>NZ_FQUM01000044.1 GCF_900129025.1 Mariniphaga anaerophila
AAAGGACGAGCTATCGACAATATATTCATTGAGAGGTTCTGGCGTAATATCAAGTATGAGAAATTATACCCTGAGCCATCGGATGATGGGCATGAGTTATATGGCAAAATAAAATGGTACATGGAATTTTATAACACTGAAAGAGGCCATCAGGCTTTGGAGTACAAAAGGCCAGAGAAGGTGTTCCGCTCAGCCGCTTAGATTTTCCTTTCCGCCCAATTGGGCGGAAAGGAAAATCTAACTTATCTTTGAGATAATGTTGTCTAACGATGGGGAGTATTTAAGGGCGGATTTCGGAGAGCGTTCCTGTCCGAAGGACACGGAACTGCGAAACGGGAATCCGCAGTTGGCGTACCACCGAACCCGCCCTGCAATATGTACCGTGTTAGCGGTATGTGCTTTTTCTTTTCATTTCACTCTTTTAAAATGGTAGTTATATCTGTCACAACACGGAGAGTTTAAATTTAAAGTGTCGCTTCCCATAAATTCTACATATTTCTCTGTGTCCGTAAAAAATGAATCTGATTTTTCATCTTTTTCAAAATCAACCTTCAATCTAATGTCATTAGCTGTCTGTAGCGCAGGAGAAATTTTGCCATATTCGAGAAGACTATAATTATTAACAAAACCATAGATTCCATATTTTTTTATCTCCAAATACTCAAAATTTAAGTCGTGTCCAGTCCCCGAAAATCCTCCAGACACAGCAAATAATTTCCATGTTCCGTAAATTTTCAAGTCAGGTTCGGCAAATATTTCAGAGTCAAAATAATTTGTCTTTTCCAGATTTTGAAGGGTCGTAGGAGTTTCATAAGTGTCTTTATCGCAAGAATTTAATCCACTTAACAAAATGGAAAGAATGATAATTAGTTTAAAGGTTTTCATTATTTCATGTTTTTAATATTTATTTCTATGATGTATTATATTCTCAATTGGTTGCGTCAGCATGTTCGTTAAGGCACATGGTTAACAAAGTTAAAGTCACATGAGTTACACTAAATTCGTGCTCAGCCTTGTAATATTTTGTTTATCACGAATATC
>NZ_FQUM01000043.1 GCF_900129025.1 Mariniphaga anaerophila
TCCACAATGTCAGGCTTTGCGGTTAACGCTTCTGCATATGCCTTCCGGCGCTCTTCTTTTGTTTTCAGCTTATCAATGGTGGGGGCATAAGAAACCATGCAGCGGATTCCTTTTGCCCGAAGCTTTTCTACAATTTCGGCATTCGAGTCGTCGATTGTCCGGCCTACGTAGGCAATCATGTTGTCGGCAGGAACTCCTGATATCATCAAATCTTCGAACTCCTTTTTGTTTCTTGAGAATGCGGAAAGCATTACCGACGGTAACCTGTCATAATAATACCGGGCCTGGGCTCCCGTGTGCACTGTCAGCATCACATGGTTTTCTGCTTTGTGCTTGCGGACTAACTCCACAATCATGTGCATAGGAACATCTTTCTTATCCAGATTAATTACTGTTTTTCCCTTGCTCCATTTAATGGCTTCTTCCAATGTGGGAATGTTGCACACAGTTGCATAACCGTCACTGTCTTTCAGCTTCACATCTTTCAACTCTGCAAAAGTGTAATCCGACAGCCTGCCCGTGGCAGTTGTTGTGCGGTCAAGGGTGGCATCGTGCATCAACACAATTACACTGTCTTTAGTCAGGCGCGGGTCGATTTCAAAAAAGGCGGGCATCTGCTCCAACACATGTTGAAATCCTTCGATACTGTTTTCCGGGAAGTCTTTAGCCAGTCCTCCTCTGTGCCCGCTCACAATGACAGAACCATCATTCCTGTACTGAAAAAATTCCTGTATCTCTTCAGTCGTTTTAAACTCAAGGTAATTATCCCCAGCATTTTGCGTAAAGGCACTACAGCCCGACAACAACAAAAATGTCATGGGAACAACCCTTGAAATTTCTTTTCCTAATCTCTTTAATTTCATTTACAATTACCTTTCAATTTCTAAATGCAATTATAATTTCGATTTATTACATTTTTATGGCATTCCGGTTACAAAATTATAGGATGTACCCTTTTGCCAGTTGGCTAAAGCTTTTCACCTGTTCTGCTGCCCAGTTCTCATCCTTCCCCAGTTCTTTTGCAAGAATAGAAGCCACCCGCGGTGCCATTTCTATCGCGGCCC
>NZ_FQUM01000042.1 GCF_900129025.1 Mariniphaga anaerophila
ATGTTCGTTAAGGCACATGGTTAACAAAGTTAAAGTCACATGAGTTACACTAAATTCGTGCTCAGCCTTGTAATATTTTGTTTATCACGAATATCTTTTTCATTAAAGTAACCTAAAAATACATTACGGTAAAATACTTTCCAAACTCCGTTTCCAATTTCTTCAGCAGCTACTTGTCTGCCTATCAATCCACTTGACATATACACCCAGTAATAAGCTTTCCATCGCATTGCCCCGCTTTTTGAAACATTCATTGTTTTCATGTGTGCCGGATAGATATATGGTTCAATTTTCTCAGGGAAAGGCTTGTTTGAGAATTGGTGGGCCTGAGCAGGGGTTTTCATATCCAGGGCTTCATGTGGCCTTATTGAGTTATATTCTTTTACAAAATAGTTCAATTTCCTTTGTTGAGAACGTAAATCGAATGCAGAAGGTGAGGCACAGGCAGCTTTCAGGTCGCGGTGCATCCGTTCGTGCCTTCCGTTCTGTTCGGGGTGTGCCGGGTCTGAAAACACGGGTAGTACCCCCAGGTCGATAAACCAGTACGACAATGTGGTAAAGCGCTGGATGGCGGATACGGAACCAAAGGGTATCCCGTTGTCGGTATGTACCTGTTTTGGCAGTCCGAACTTTCTGAACACCCTTGTAAACTCTTCTTTTACGGATTTGTAATTTTCTTTGTGATGAGCTTTTGCAGTAAACAGAAACCGGCTTTTAGAGTCGGCAATAGTTAAGGGGTGGCAGTATTTTTTGTTGCCCATTAAAAACTTGCCCTTGTAATCCGCACTCCAGACTTCGTTGCAGTCTTTTGGGTCAAATATCGGGTACAGGGGTTTTACCCTACGCAAGCGTTTCTGGGGGCATACCAGTCCGTTTCGGGATAAAATGTTGTGAACCGTAACCACCGAGGGGATTTGTTTTTCAGGAAAGTCGTTAAACAACAATATCCTTAATTTTTTAGCTCCCCAACGTTGATGTTTATCCTTTAAACATAGAATTCTTTTTTCTATTTCTTTGTTTGTCCGGTTGGGATGGTTTATAGGTGCTTTATCCTTCATACGGAGGCCTTCAATCCCAAATTTTTCATAGCGCTGAATCATCCTGTACGCAGTTGTCCGGGATATTCCGAATCCTTTACATAACTCTGTGATGGTATATTTGCCAGAGTTCCATTCACAAATAAATTCTACTTTTTCTTCCATAATAGTTTTTTCTTTCCAAGGCATGGCAATTTGATTTTTATATCAAATTACAAACTTTGAAAAGTGTAAACTATGTCCCTTTAACTTTGTAACGGATGTCCCTTTATCGTACCAAA
>NZ_FQUM01000041.1 GCF_900129025.1 Mariniphaga anaerophila
TTATTAGTGATGCGTTAATCTAAATCTGTTTGATCGTAATTGTTTAATATATAATTTACTACGAGCGTTCTTTGATTTTTTGATTTGAAATGAGAAGGTAATTTTGCGGCCTTAATGCTGCAAAATCATGAACACTGGTAAGTATGTCTTTGCCCAAGTGATTGAATTTCTCCCACGGTACGAGTTTGACAAACTGGTCAAGAAGTACAACGGAGACTTTCATGTCAGGGATCTAAGTTGTTATAACCTGCTCCTGCATCTCATTTTCGGGCAACTCACCGCCTGTAACTCGCTTCGGGATATCTGCTTGTGCCTTAAGGCTCATCAGAAGATGCTTTATCACCTTGGGTTCCGCCAGACAGTGAATGAGTCATCTCTTTCCCGGGCCAACGAGAGACGCGACTATCGCATCTACGAGGAGTTGGGATATATCTTGATAGGCATTGTTCGTCCGATGTACGCAAAAGAGCCCGTTCCGGGCGTTTGTCTTCCAAATTGGGAGATATTCGCCATCGACTCAACAACAATATCTTGCAGTATCAAATTAATGACCTGGGCTTTCGGTAAGTATGAACGCGGTGCTGTCAAGATGCATACAATGCTCGATTTGAGAGGCAGCATTCCAACTTTCATCCATATCACTCATGGTAAATGGCACGATAGCAACATTCTGGATGTCATGGATATAACTCCATGGGCTATCTATGTGATGGACAAGGCTTACGTGGACTTTGAGGCTCTGTACAACATCAATGGGCACCATGCTTATTGGATTACACGGGCCAAGGACAACATGCGATGTGAGATTGTTGAGACCAGTTACAACATCGACCAGGGTACGGGACTGCGTGGTGACCATATGATAAGGCTTACTGGCTACAAGCCAAGCAAGTATTATCCAAAGCCGTTCAGAATGGTAAAGTACTATGACTCTGAGAGTGGTGAGGAGCTCACCTTTATCACGAACCAGACTGATATAAGCGCCCTTGATGTTGCCAACCTGTACCGGGATAGATGGAATATTGAGATCTTCTTTAAATGGATAAAGCAGAACCTGACCATCAAGTCCCTATGGGGTCACTCGGAGAATGCGGTGAAGACCCACTTGTGGGTTGCGATCTGCAGCTATCTCATCGTTGCCAGAATTAAGGCCACATACAACTGTCCTTACTCTGTCACTGAAGTCGCTACCCTTCTCAGCGTATCCGCTTTGGAGAAGACCAACCTTCGAGACCTGCTGGAACAGCCAGTTGACGACCTACTCGATCAAAATCAAAATGTCAATGAACTTAGTTTATTTTAAGAGTAAAAAATTTATTGCATCAGTAATA
>NZ_FQUM01000039.1 GCF_900129025.1 Mariniphaga anaerophila
CTCCGAAATCCGCCCCGACAACATGTACCAACCGTCAGACTGTCTAAAAACCTAACCACAATTTGTTAAGAACTCGGTATGTTGTTAACACCTTCAATAACAGGGATTTTGTATCTTCATGCATGAAGTATTTACAAGGACAAAACAGGGAACAAACCTACCTTTTTCCCGTCTCGCTGAACGATGCCGTTGATGCGGAAAATGAAGTCAGGCTGATTGATGTTTTTGTGAACAGCCTGAACCTCGAAGATTTTGGCTTCAGGCTCGACCACATCGACAATGGCAGGCCAGCTTACCACCCTTCCGATTTGCTGAAACTCTACATCTATGGCTACATGAACCGGGTTCGTTCGTCAAGACAGCTTGAAAAAGAGAGTAAACGCAACATCGAAGTAATGTGGCTGCTGAAGAACCTGCAACCCGACCACAACACCATCTCCAACTTCCGCCGCGACAATCCAAAAGCAATAAAACGAGTCTTTCGCGAAACAGTGCGTATTGCCCAATACTTTCACTTGATTGGTGGCACATTGCTTGCCGGAGACAGCACAAAATTACGCGCCCAAAACAGCAAAAAAAACAATTATAACCAGAAGAAAATCGATCGTCACCAGGAGTACATTGAAAATAAACTTGCAGAATACGAAAAAGCACTGGCCGAGAACGATGGAGACAACGAAGAGATCAAAAAGGGAATCAAAAAGCAGAACCAGCGAAAAGACAATTATAAAAAGCTGGAGCAAGAGCTAAAAGAATCGGGTGAACCGCAGCTCTCAACCTCCGATCCCGAAAGCCGCCATCTGATAACCAGGAACAACATTACCGAAGTGGCCTACTCGGCGCAAACCACGGTTGATGCAAAAAACAACATCCCCATAGATTATAAAATAACCAACACCAACGATGCTAAAGCCATGGGCGAAATGTTACAAAGGGCAAAAACCATTTTACGTTCCACCAATTTTACTGCCCTTTACGACAAGGGATATCACACGGGGAGTGAATTTAAAATAGCAAATGAACTGGGTATAGATGTAATGGTGGCCATTCCTACAGTTGCGGCCAATGCCCCAAACCATAAATACAACGTGGAAAACTTTGTTTTTGATAAAGAAAAGGATTGTTATACCTGCCCCGAGGGTGAGATACTGACTACAAACGGAAGGTGGCATAAAGCGAAAACATACAGGTTTAAACGATATACCACCAAAGCTTGTAAAAGGTGTAAGGCAAAACCGGAATGTTCGGCAGCACTTTGCGGAAAGGCTATCCAGCGAAGCGAATTCCAGGAATATGTAGACAGGAATAAAAACCAAATTAAAGAAAACAAAGAACTTTACCGTAACCGTCAACAAATAGTGGAACATCCATATGGCACGATAAAGCGCCAGTGGGGATTTAATTACATCATCACAAAAAAAGGTATTCAAAGGGCTTCTGCCGACTTTGGTTTTACAATGATTGCCTATAACCTGCGCCGGCTAATAAATATTGTTGGATTAAAAGAACTGGGAAGATACCTGGTCAGTATTTTTTCAATTTTATGTTCAAGATTTGCCGTTTTTCATCTATTTTTAAGCCAGATAAACCAAATACTCAAAAAAACTATGAATAATCCCGGAATAATAAATCAACCCTTAACCGGCAGAAATCAATCTAATATTACAAGCCCTGCAATGGGTTTTTAGACAGACTGCCGTTA
>NZ_FQUM01000033.1 GCF_900129025.1 Mariniphaga anaerophila
TGAATAATCCCGGAATAATAAATCAACCCTTAACCGGCAGAAATCAATCTAATATTACAAGCCCTGCAATGGGTTTTTAGACAGACTGCCGTTAGCGGCAAGCTTGAAAACAAACGCATACTGACAATGAAATTACTCTTATCACAAAAAAACGAACTCTTTAAATTCATAGAAAACAGAGAGAGTTTAAGCCCGGGACAGTTTACAATAAATGAACCTCAGGCCAACAGTAGCGAGGACACCTCAATAAGACTAAAAGATTCAAATTACTACTTTGCAATATTTGAGGATAGTGAGTATGTAAAATCCTATTTTGTAAATTACGTGCCGGGACTTGATTCTTACCTTGAGATTTCCAGCAGAATTGGATGGAATGAAATTACAGAACACTTTCGAAAATGGTTAGATAATCTAACAAGAGAATTAAAAGAACCAAACTATTGGGAAAGATTAGGACGAGAAATATCAGCAATTAATTTTTCTACCAAATTCGATAATTCTAAATTCTCAGCAAGAGAATATGAAGAACTGAAAAGCAAAGTTGAGCATCTTTCTCAAAATTTGAATTCTATTCCTCTACTTGTTCAACAACAAAACGAAATAAAAGAAGAATTAAGGCGACTGACTGAATTAGCAAAAGATTTAGGAAAATTTGATTGGATGAACTTATTCATTGGGACCATTATCAGCGTCGTGATACAATTAAGCATTACAAAAGAAAATGTTGAAATATTATGGAATTTAATAAAGTCAACCTTTAATAATTATTTTTTGAAATAAAAGCCAGCCGCTAACAATCTGTAAATTGCATTGCGGGGTTCGTGCCGTGTCGTACGCTGGATTCTCGCAACATCTTTCCGTCCGTGCCGGACAGGAACGCTCTTCGAAATCCGCAACGACAACTTACAAGTGACCGTTATAGCCCATTTCGAATAAGGAAATTAAAGCAGTGAGAAAGCCGATACGAAAAATAATATTCTGGATTGCGATAAGTTTTATTGCGCTGACTGTTTTTAGCCTGACAATTGGACAAATCTTGCCTTACGAATTTGCGGACAATAAAATAATGCATTGTTATTACGACACAATTATGCAAGGATTTCCGATTGCGATTTTCCTTACACTCGTTGAGACTGTAAAAAAAAGAAACTCAAAGAAGAAAAATCTAATCTTTGTCATCGGGACAGTTTTCACTTCAATTCTATCTTTTATAATCATGATTAGCTTAATGTTCCAAATTGGATTTGGTGCTTGGACTACTGTGACAACGATTTATCGAAACAAAACGGAAAACAAAGAAATAAAAAAGCAGATATATGATTCTGGTGCATTGGGTTATAAAGGAAACAGAATTGTTGAAATAAAGCCTTTTTTAAAGTATTGGATTTTACCAACTGCAATAGACACTTCTTCGATTGATAAAACTGAATGGAATCTTGTGAATGAACAAGGAGATATTAAATTCCCATAAAAAATGAAAAACCCACTTTAATCACCATAATTGCATTAATATTTCTTTGCTGCCAGAGGACTTCAAAAATACCAATTGAAAGAAAGGAGATATTAAAAGCAGGTCGAGAAGCACCAATAGGTTGGGTTTATCTAACAATTTACGAAGACAGTACTTTTCAATTTGTTTTGACAGGAATTCGTTCAAATGACAGAGAAGTATTTTCTGGAAAGGTCCGAATACAAAATGACAGCTTATATTTTTCTTATGCGGATAGCATACCTGCGGCAGGAGATATTGCCATTATTAAAAACAAAACGGTAATTTATACAAACGGAGGATACTCTGAGAGACTTAAAATTGGACAAAATGAAATTATAAAAGAAAAAAACGGGCTATAACACAGTACATATTGCAGGGCGGGGTTCGGTGGTACGCCAACTGCGGATTCTCGTTTCGCAGTTCCGTGTCCTTCGGACAGGAACGCTCTTCGAAATCCACCCCGACAACATGTACCAACCGTTAGCGGTTATTTTAAAAGACGAACAGAATGAATAAATTTATAGTCATAGCATTTTGTGTCATATCAATATTGATATTCTTAATATATCTCACATTGAGAGCAACCAAAAGGGATATTTTCATGTACGCTAGAAAATTTCACAAGAATGATGAAAATTTTGAGTCAAGCTTATTAAACATTGCTTATCCAATACCAGAGAAATCTGAATATCCTGACCTGTATAAAAAGAACCATTTCTTAGCACTGCTTAAATCCTACAAAAGACTTAGAAATATAATGTTGGTCTTGATATCGTCCCTTGTGATTTTGATTGTTTATTTAATCAATTGGGGATTTAAATGAAAAATGATAATAAATGAACCAAATTGAACTAACCGAAAAAGAAAAGAGCTTACATGAACTAGCCTTAAAATGCAACTTTAAAAACGATTTTGAAGAAAATCAAAAATCTTTAGATGCATTACTAGATTTAACTGAGTCCCTAATTGCTCGAGAAGCAATACCCAAAAACAGACTAAAATATTTTTTAGACAGAGATTTTCAACATGGTAGAACAAAGCTTTCTCGCAAGGAAGTTTTTGAATCAAATGGAACAAAAGGCAAACAAATTTTTAGACATCCCAATTTTATAAAATATGTAGACTATTTTATAAACGGAGCCAATGTACCCAGTGACCTTTATGATGTTGCGAAATCAATTTTCGAATCTAATAATTATCAAGATGATGCAATTGAAAAGATATTTGATTATTTAAAACTTCGAAATTATATATCTAAGGAAAGATATGAGAGAAATAAGTTTGCAGATGAGATTTTCAAATTATCAGTTGACCTAGGATTTGATAGTCAAAATTGCATTTATATTAGAAAAAGAATAATGAAACAAATTTAAAAAACAACCGCTAACACGGTACATATTGCAGGGCGGGTTTGGTGGTACGCCAACTGCGGATTCTCGCATCGCAGTTCCGTGTCCTTCGGACAGGAACGCTCTCCGAAATCCGCCCCGACAACATGTACCAACCGTTACCAGCGCATTTGAAAAAGGAGCCGATTAACAAATAAAAATCTATTGCAAAAAGACAAAGACAAGAAAGGAAAAGAGAAAAGACAAACACAGGATTTTTGGACAGTCAGCCAGATTTTGGAAAGAAAGGAAGAAAACAAAGAAAAGAGCAAGACAGAAAAGATTATTCCTCAACGACAAATGAAATGTAACTGAGGAAGCGGAGCTTTGAAAAAAGTGAATAAAACATTGATTATTGGTTGCTCGGATTGGCTGGAAAATGAATAAATTTAGCTCAAAAATCGACAGACAATTAGTGAGCAGAAACAACCAAATACTGACTTCTCTTTTTTACAAAATAGAAAGACAAGGAAAAGGAAATAGAAAAAAGTAAATGACGGAGTGAAACAGCCCCAAAACAACATTTTACAACTTGACAAAATTGACAAGAAATAAAGACAAAAACGCGCTGTAACAATGTGCATATTGCATAGCGGTTTTGGTGGTTTGCCAGCCGCGGATTCTCGTTTCGATTTTCCTCGTCCTGCCGGACGGAAAATCTCTTCGGAATCCGCTTCGCAAACATGCACCCGGCCGTTACCAGCGCATTTGAAAAAGGAACCGATTAACAAATAAAAGCCTATTGTAAAAAGACAAAGACAAGAAAGGAAAAGAAAAACGACAAGCACAGGATTTCTGGACAGTCAGCCAGATTTGGAAGAGAAAAGAAGAAAACAAAGAAAAGAGCAAGGCAGAAAAAAATATTCCTCAAAGACAAATGAAATGTAACTGAGGAAGCGGAGCTTTGAAAA
>NZ_FQUM01000031.1 GCF_900129025.1 Mariniphaga anaerophila
GAAGGTGTTAACAACATACCGAGTTCTTAACAAATTGTGGTTAGGTTTTTAGACAGTCTGACGGTTGGTACATGTTGTCGGGGCGGATTTCGGAGCGCGTTCCTGTCCGAAGGACACGGAACTGCGAAACGAGAATCCGCAGTTGGCGTACCACCGAACCCCGCCCTGCAATATGTACTGTGTTAGCTGCTGGGCTTTAATTTTCATTTTTCTTTTTTCCCAATTCTTTTAATGACCAATTTGTTAATCTTCCACTTTTATTTTCGGCTGCGTAAAATTTCCCATTTTGTATGATACATTGGCATTGGTCTGTCAATAACATTAGTTTTCCATTTTCAATGTAAACTAATCCTGTGGCTTTTAATTTCTCCACAAACTCGTCAAGTGAAGAATAACCGTTTTTAATTACGTATGATTCTAAGTCAGCATCAGTTTCTAAATCAATTTCATATTTATGGCAAAGTTCTGTTACTATTTCAAATTGTGCTAAATCTAATTCAGTTGGTTCCCATTGTGAGACTTCCGTATTCGCTTTTAAATCTTCATCTGAAATTAGTATGTTATTGTATTCCCATCCCAAATTCCCATCAAGTTCTTTTATTCTACAATCTAAATATTTATATGCTGGTTGCATGTCCAAATCTTCACCAAATAATTCTAAAGGTAGTGGTTCAAACTTATATGTTAATCTTGTCCATATAAGTTCTAAAAAGTAATAGGTCGGATTATATGAGGACGTAACATAAAATGACCACCAACCATTTTTTGACAAAGGCTGAATGAAGGGCATTCCATTATTTTTTAACATTGAATATTGACCACATATAATTTGGTTTGGAAAATTATATGGTCCGAAGCCCGCAATTTTGTTCTCAAAATCGAGTGTAATATTTTTCGATAGATAATCGTAAAACGAATCGCGAAAATTATATTCGCTTTTAAACCCATTATACCCCCATATTATCCTGACTGGTAATGATGCATCAATCCATAGATGGTGAAAAATTAATCTTTCGTTTTGGGTTAGTTCGCCAGATTCTATTGCAGAAATATCTTTTTGACAGATATGTCTAAAACTGTCTCTAAATAGTTTATTTACAAATTTTTCTGGTTCTTTTGATTCGTAATAATCTATCAGAAATCTGAAATTATTATATCCTTCCTCAATATCTTTTGAATAAAGGTTTTTCTTAACTTGAATTATAGCAATAACTTGTTCCGGCTCGTATACAAATCTGTCAGTGTATGGAATTTCTTTTCCTTTTCCTTCAACCAATAATACATCAAATTCCGTATTGCAGTTATTAATAAAACTATTTCTAACCACTTTTAGATTCAGATGTTGGAATATAGACTTATTCAATACTGTTGCAGTTAACCCTTCGTACATTGTCCCAATAGTTGTTGGATGTTTTATGTTTTGTTGATTTAATATTTCAACTTCTGCTTTTACAAATTCATTAAGAAGGTCTGCTATTGTAATTATGCTCATTTTGAATATTAATTTAACGCAGTATTGCTTCATTCAGCCTTGCAGCTAACGGTAAATTGTATGTTGCGTAGCGGATTACGGTGCGATTGTCTGTCCGCCAGGACAAGGACAATCGGGGCGAGAATCCGCCCCACGCATACCACTACAACCGCTATGAAATATACAAAATGTTAGGCGCTGAAGTTATATTCTTTTCAATACATATTCTTTCAAGATTTTTAACCTTTGGTTTATCGAACTAGCATCATTTGTCCCTTGTATCGACAATCTATCAAATTCAAGGAAATCAAAGTTAGCTTGAGTAATATCTTCCTCTGCAATCTTTTTGTTAAGTTGAATTTCCTTTTTAAAATCAATGAAAATTTTTCGATTAAAATCTAGCTGTGTTCCAGAGTTCAATAAATCTCTAAATAAAAGAAAATAAATAGGAATGATAGATTGAGTTACAAGCAAGGTATCTTTAGGGGCAAAAATATTATTCATCACTTCTAATATATCTAAGACTTCCTTTTCATATATATTAATATTTAATTGTTTGTCTTTTTTGAATCTCGTTACAAAACTATCTAAATACACTTTTTTAGTATCGATAATTTTATTGTCATGTTCTAATGAAAATACAATAAATAGAAGTCTTACTGCTACCTCTTTGTATTGATATCTTTTATTCGAAAACTTTACTCTTGATTTAAAAAAAGTATTTGAAGCTACAGTGTTAATTGATTTTACTGCTGGACCGCCAAATGCATTTCTTTTTTCTGCAGCGTTTAAAGGGACTGCCTCATTTAATCTCGAAAACATTTCGTCAATTAATTCCAAGTCTGTTGTTTCTATCAGAATAATTGGAATTTCAAATGAATCAAATAGCATTTTTAGCTCAGGATATTCCTTTGCAATATCTTTATAATATAGTCCTCCTGCTTTTATCGACTTATCTTTATAAAAAACAAAATCATCTGCCAATGGAAATTTATTGTCAAGAAAATACCAAAATGTTTCCAGTCTCTGCCTACCATCTATTACAGCAAATTCTTTCCCTGTTTTTTCTCTTTTTTGACTATCTAAAACATGAAAGTATAACTTAGGTATATCATAATCGTTTAAAACAGAATCTATTAGTAATTGTCGTTTTTCTTTAGTCCAAATATCTCCGTTTCGTTGATAGTCAGGATTTATTTGAATAAGCTTTCTTTCATAATTTATTCGAAGAACGTTGGTATTTTTCTTCTCATATGTTTTTATATATTTCATTTTAATTCCTTTTTTAATGTTTCTCCAATGCTCTCAAGTTCGGGAAAAAGAGTGAATCTATTTATACCACACAATTTTAATTCTTCAAGAATTTCCTTTTTACTATCCTTCGGAATTTTATATCTCCATAAATGGTTCTTATCACCAATTTCTTCAATTGGTTTTTTTTCCTTATGAAATATTGTAAAACAACCTAATTGAGATTGCATTCTAGAGTTATTTCGCGTTGTTATCGTTGCTACAGGATACATTTTTGAAGTTGTATCATTTTGATATCTAGGAGGAGAATAGCTCAACAAAGCATCATCGTCAAGTGATGGGATATTAAATGTCTCTTCTGGTCTTATCCCCGCATTGATGTTTAATTCCACTGGTAAAAGAACCCATAATGCAGAATCATCATCATTATTGTTTTGACATGCGAAGTATGCTGCAACTAGGGGAGATTCACTCCAGTCTAATAACCTCGTTGGAACACCATGATGTTGCATAAGAAATAACCATTCAAAATCATTTGACGGAATATCATTTAATAAAAGTGTCGCATTTTGCTTAAACTTTTGTATCAAAGTTTTCTCTGAAACTGGATTTTTGAATCGATAATAGGACGGAAGAAGCTTATAAGTCATTTTGGGTTGACCTCTAAACCAAATAGGACCATCATATCCTTTACTATCATCTTTTAATTTCGATATTAAGTCACTAAGACTTTTTATCGTTTTAGTTGAGTATTTCATATTAAGTTGGTTTCATCGTTTTTCTTTTGCGCCTAACGGTCACTTGTAAGTTGTCGTTGCGGATTTCGGAGCTCGTTCCTGTCCGGCAGGACGGAACGATGTTGCGAGAATCCAGCGTACGACACACCACGAACCCCGCAATGCAATTTACAATTTGTTACCAAACGTATTTTTTTTTAGTTTTTCAATTACTTCTTTGTCTGCAATGTTTTCTATCGAGTTATTCCCATTTCTTGGCTCGTTTTCTTGGTCATTAGTTCTCGAAATTATCTCGTCAATTTCATGGGCGAAATCCCATTTTAACTGCAATATCTTATTGAGTTTATTAACTTTTATAATCTCACAATGAATCAAATCCCCGTTTTTAAAATTTTTAATTGCACTTTTTATAATTTTCTTATTTGTCGGATAAATTGTCGATATAGTTGGCAGTGTCGCATTATATTTTTCATTTACAAGATAACTCGTTTTATCATCGTTGATTTTAATGATTTTTACAGGTAAAATTTCTCCAACCAATTTTTCAATTTCTCCGTTCAGCCACTCTTTTGAAACTTTATTGTCTCCAAAAAGAAGTTGTTCTTTATTGTTGCTCCCCAAAAAGAAAGCTTCCATCGTTTCCCCGATTTCTAATTTTTCGAATGTTTCAAGTGGAGCAAAATTTGATTTGTGAATCATTCCGACAATCGACCCGCAGTCCCAATTGAAATGATATCCAACATCTATAAATAGTCCATATTTTGTTTTATTGATAATAATTCCTTTGTATTTTTCTGTCTCATTTAATTCAATTTTTTTGAATTGAGGAATCTCTCCATTTAGAATTAATGTCAAAGGATTTTTTTCAAATTGATGTGTCTTGCCAAAAAATATTTTTCCTTTTATTGAAGGATAAACAGCATTCCATGAATTATGATTTTCATATTTCCAGGGCATGTGGTCAAATGAAATAAAACCAAATAGACCAGCAGATTTTATTACAAAACCTTTTCTCCTTATTCCTGTGATTTTGAAAGGAATATTTTCACCTTTTTGTTCTAAGTTTTCAAAGTTTGCGACGAGTTTTGATAGATAATCTTTCTCGTCTTGAAAATTGAATATTTTTTTCAAGTCAAGTTTTAGAGTATTCCATTCTATCATTTTCATGCGCTATTTTCTTTTTTCAATATGTTTGGTAACGGTCACTTGTAAGTTGTCGTTGCGGATTGCGGGTGATTGTCCGTCCGCAGGACGAAGACAATCATGCGGGAATCCGAGGCGACAACCTGC
>NZ_FQUM01000030.1 GCF_900129025.1 Mariniphaga anaerophila
CGGTTTGCCATCCGCGGATTCTCGTTTCGATTTTCTTCGTCCTGCCGGACGGAAAATCTCTTCGGAATCCACTTCGCAACATGCACTTGACCGTTGGCAACCATAATGAGAACACAGTTACTAAATCATAAGCATTTAATTATAGAAAAATGAAAACAAAATTGAAATTTTTACCTATTACTGTAATTGCAGTACTTTTGACATCTTGTGCTTCAACATCTTTTTATCAAGTTTATAAGGCAGTTCCGACAGACAAGTCAATAAAAACTGACAATTATTTGATTTACGAGGATGATAATTGTAAAGTATCTTATGATTTTTGGGGAGAAGGAGGCAATATTGGATTTTATTTCTACAATAAGACCAATGAAAACATTTATCTAAACTTAGAACAAAGCTTTTTCGTTCTTAATGGAATTGCTTTTGATTACTATAAAAATAGAGTTTATACCCATTCAACAAGTTCAGGTGCATCATCTGTTAAAGCTACAACTGCATCTAAATCTGTAACCGGACTTAATTACTTGGATTTACTTCAAACAAACAGAATACAAGCATCAAACAGTGTCGGAGGAATGACTTCTTCCGGATTTTCGATTTCATATAATGAAGAAAAAGTTATTTGTATCCCATCTAAGACTTCAAAAGTAATAACTGAATATGACATTAACGAATCGCTTTATAGAGACTGTGACTTATTTAAATATCCGACAAAAAAGCAGATTAAGTCAAAATCTTTCACCAAATCTGAGAGCCCGATTACTTTTAGTAATAGAATAACTTATACAGTTGGATTATCTAATAAACTAATTCAATTCGAAAATGAATTCTATATTTCAGAAATATCAAATTATCCAGAAAGTGAAATGTTTGAATCAAAATACGATGAGTATTGTGGACAAAAAAGTACTATCATGACCAAATATTTTAAGAATGTTTCACCTGACAAGTTCTATATAAAATACACAAAAGGAATGGATACTTGGAAACATTAATAATTACGGTTGCCAACACGCGGTCATAAAGCATTGGGGGTGAAGTGGTTATTTGAACTTCGATTCTCGCATCAACGGTTGTTGTAACTTGATAGTGAAGTAGCTCCGAAATCCCCAACGTTTCATACCGCCACCGTTGTACGCCATATAACCAGCGACCTGCATGAAGATTAAACACATCATATTGACTTTGATTTTTGGATTAATTGGCATCGGATTGATTTTCTATTTTAAGCCATTTAAACCACTTGATAAGTCCGTTTCGATTGATAAGATTGAAGTAATTAAGCATAAACGGAGACTTGATTTGATTTCAAATAATCAGATAATTAAATCATACAAAATTTCACTTGGACGAGTTCCAAAAGGACATAAAGAATACGAAGGGGATAAAAAGACCCCAGAAGGATTGTATGTAATCAATGATAAAAATAGCAATAGCGGATACTATAAAAACCTCGGGATTTCCTACCCAAACGAACTTGACAAAAAATATGCAGAGTCAATTGGTAAGAGTCCAGGCGGATTAATTAAAATTCACGGGATTAAAAACGGATTCGGATGGATTGGTAGATTTCATTTACTTTTTGACTGGACTTTAGGTTGCATAGCAATGACTGATAAAGAAATAGATGAACTTTATGAAAACATTGAAATTGGTACACCGATAGAAATTAAACCATAAAATTGCAAAATGACTCAAAGAGAAAAGCCAACATATGATTTTATCTGTTTTAGTGACTTATCTTACGAATTTGATTTTAGCGATAAAAAGGAAATTGAAAAGAAAATAAAACATAGACTAAAATATCACAAACTTGGTGATTATAATCAAGAACGGGTTGACTATATCAGAGGATTAAAAGATGATTTATACAAAGAGATAAACTTGCAGACAAAATCAAAATATTTCAGTAAATCAAAGTCGAATTTTGCCGATTTAGAGGATTTTAAGTTTGAGAAAATGACATTGGATTATTTGAATAAGTACGATAAGATTAATGAATCAGATATGAAAGGGATTTTGAATTTTGCGATTTATATTTATCACATGAGATGAAGGAAATACGGCGTACAACAATGTATATACAAAATAGGCGAAATAGTAGTAAATTCAAGGGCAGTAGCCCGCTTCAAAATTGTAACGGTTTGATAAGTTTGAAGCCCGCAATCGCCTACTTTGCATATACTCAACGTTAGGCGTAATGCCTCAAAAACCATGGTCTTACAATCAAAACAGAATCAAAATGAAAATTACATTGATTATTATCGGAGTAACTTTAGCATTAATAGCTATTGTTTTTATCTATTACGGAGGTTTAAAAAAAGTAACCTGTCGGGTTGAAAAACAAGGAGGAGAAACACTCGTTTACAAACAAATGACGGGCGATTACGCCAAGAGCGCAAAACTAATGGACGAAATCTATTATTCTTTGATTAAGGATTACGGAATTGAAACCTTTAAAGGGTTTGGCATTTATTACGATAACCCGAAAGAAATTGATAAAAGTAAATTGCGTTCTGAAATTGGTTGCATTATAGAGGAAAAGGACAGCTCAAAAGTGGCTCAACTCAAAGAAGACCTCAAAATCAAAACATTTCCTGAGAAATCGTATATAATAGCCGAATTTGCGAGCAAAGGGAAACTGTCAATTGTGTTTGGTTTAATGAAAGTGTATCCTGCAATGGATAAGTTCGTAAAAGAAAACGGCTATAAAAAGGAAGGTGCTGTTATGGAAATTTACGATGTGCCAAACAAAAAAATAGTGTATCGAAAAGAAATTATTGAATAAAAGGCTGGATTATGAAATACATTTGTCCTTTAATAACCGTTTCTGACATTGAACGCTCCCGTGATTTTTATGAGAAACTGCTAAACCAAAAAGTGAAGTTCGATTTTGGAGAGAACATTACTTTTTACGGTGATTTTTCAATTCACTTACAAGCTCACTTTAAAGACTTGATTGATAACAGGGAAATTAAAAATGGAGGGAATAACTTTGAGCTATATTTTGAGTATGATAATGTTGAGCAAATTGTGAAACGATTGAAAGACAACAATGTGAAATTCCTGCACGAAATAAGGGAACAGCCTTGGAAACAAAAGGTAACAAGATTTTATGACCCTGATAAAAATATTATTGAAATTGGGGAATCAATGGAGTTTTTAGCTTACAGGCTAAAAAACGAAAATATGACAATCGAAAAAATTGCTGAAACGATAAATATGACCATTGATTTTGTGAAAAACTCGGTTGAAAAATATGAAGAACGACAAAGCACATACGCCTAACATAGTGTATATTTCAGGGCGGGCTAAAGTGCCTATTTGAGCGTTCGTAGCCCGCCCCAGCGGTGGTTCGGTCTGACAGGAAATATGCCCGCAAACCGCCCCGAAATATACACTTAACCGTTACCAGCGCATTTGAAAAAGGAACGGATTAACAACTAAAAACTTATTGCAAAAAGATAAAGACAAGAAAGGAAAAGAAAAACGACAAACACAGGATTTTTGGAGAGTCAGCCAGATTTTGGAAAGAAAAGAAGAAAGCAAAGAAAAGAGCGAAGCAGAAAAATTATTCCTCAACGACAAATGAAATGTAACTGAGGAAGCGGAGCTTTGAAAAAAGTGAATAAAACATTGATTATTGATTGCTCGGATTGGCTGGAAAATGAATAAATTTAGCTCAAAAATCGACAGACAATTAGTGAGCAGAAACAACCAAATACTGACTTCTCTTTTTTACAAAATAGAAAGACAAGGAAAAGGAAATAGAAAAAAGTAAATGACGGAGTGAAACAGCCCCAAAACAACATTTTACAACTTGACAAAATTGACAAGAAATAAAGACAAAAACGCGCTGTAACAATGTGCATATTGCATAGCGGGTTTTGGCGGTTTGCCAACCGCGGATTCTCGTTTCGATTTTCTTCGTCCTGCCGGACGGAAAATCTCTTCGGAATCCGCTTCGCAAACATGCACCCGGCCGTTAGCAAGCATTATGAAAAAGAACAAATAAGATGATAATTTATATTCTAATAATTGTCCTTTTTGTAATCTCATTAATTTCTAATATGAGTAAAATTTTGAAATTACAATCAATTCAAAATAAGCTTGACAATTTTAAAACCTCAAGCTTATTATTATTGAGTTGGATTTTTATTGGATTTCTCACAAGACTTGATTTTAATCAAATGTGGGGTTGTATTATTGACTTTGGAGAATTATTCGATTATAGCAACATTGGATTTTTTATATTATCATTCGCCTTAATTTTAATAGCCCGATTAATAAATAACAAAAAGACAATCAATGTTCTTCTTATTGTGGAGTTAGGAATATGGTTGATTAAATTTGTTTATTACAAAGGAGGATATGCAACCGGACTTTCAGGAAATAATCCTCTTGGAATTGTTGTATTTTATGACTCTGTAGCCATCTTTCTTAGACTTCTAAATTTAAAAAACAACAATACAATTCGACTATTCAGGACAAGTTGGTTTTTAGCAATTATTATAATTCTTATCAGTTTCAAAATATTCTTTTTTGCAATGCCACATGACTTACAATGGGAAATTGTACTAGTAGAAAAGAAGATTAAAAAAAATGAAAAATTATTAATTGGAGATTGGTCTGGAAATGTTAAATACGACAGCATTTGGGTTGACACAATAAAAATATTCAGACTTGATACGATTAATGACAATAATACAAGTTTGTTTGAATTTGAAGCAGACAGAATTCTAACTGATTCAACACATAGATATTACTTGAAGGAAATGAAAAAAACAATTTCTGAATTTGCAAATATCGCAATCAGTAATGATATAATGATTAAAACAGCAAAGACTAAATGCAAAATGGATTTCATTCACTGGAATTGGGGAAGTTTACTTTTAAATGACAGTACTGAATATGGACATTTCGAAATATTAAAAATTAATAATGATTCCCTTGATTTCATAATGACAGTTGGATACAACAAGAATTACGATTATAAATTAAAAAGAAAATAACGCTTGCTAACACGGTACATATTGCAGGGCGGGGTTCGTGGTATGCCAACTGCGGATTCTCGTTTCGCAGTTCCATGTCCTTCGGACAGGAACGCTCTCCGAAATCCGCCCCGACAACATGTACCAACCGTCAGACTGTCTAAAAACCTAACCACAATTTGTTAAGAACT
>NZ_FQUM01000029.1 GCF_900129025.1 Mariniphaga anaerophila
AACAATAAAAAAGCCCATGCTCAAAGAACATGGGCTTTGGATAAATCCGGCAGCGGCCTACTCTCCCACTTTTACGCAGTACCATCGGCGCTGGCGGGCTTAACTTCTCTGTTCGGAATGGGAAGAGGTGGTGCCCCGCCGCTATAGCTACCTTAAATCGGTTATGGCTTACTTCGCTCGCTGGCTTTTCGGCCATCAATACCTTTAGGCATGATGGAATAAAGGATTACTTTAATTCAATATCAGGGTCCCCTGAACTCTTAAGAAAGTATTCGGGCAATTAGTACTGCTCGGCTTTGACATTACTGCCTTTACACCTGCAGCCTATCAACGTAGTAGTCTCCTACGGCCCTTAAATGAGATCTCATCTTGAGGTGAGCTTCGCGCTTAGATGCTTTCAGCGCTTATCTCATCCATGCATAGCTACCCTGCAATGCAGCTGGCGCCACAACAGGTACACTAGAGGCATGTCCAACACGGTCCTCTCGTACTAGTATCAGGTCCTCTCAAATCTCAAACGCCCACAACAGATAGGGACCGAACTGTCTCACGACGTTCTGAACCCAGCTCGCGTGCCACTTTAATGGGCGAACAGCCCAACCCTTGGGACCTTCTCCAGCCCCAGGATGTGACGAGCCGACATCGAGGTGCCAAACCGCTCCGTCGATATGAGCTCTTGGGAGCGATCAGCCTGTTATCCCCGGAGTACCTTTTATCCTTTGAGCGATGGCCCTTCCATTCGGAACCACCGGATCACTATGCCCTAGTTTCCTACCTGATCGACCCGTCGGTCTCACAGTCAAGCACCCTTATACCATTACACTCTGCTGGCGGTTACCAATCGCCATGAGGGTACCTTTGGGAGCCTCCGTTACACTTTTGGAGGCGACCACCCCAGTCAAACTACCCACCACGCAATGTCCTCCCTGCGGAGTTAGACGCCAAGTAAGCAAAGGGACGTATTTCAAGGGCGGCTCCCCGAATCCTAGCGAACCCGGTTCATAGCCTCCGTCCTATCCTACACATCACTTACCCAGAGCCAATGCGAAGTTGCAGTAAAGGTTCACGGGGTCTTTCCGTCCCGTTGCGGGTAAACGGCATCTTCACCGTTACTTCAATTTCACCGAGCTCGCGGCCGAGACAGTATCCAGATCGTTACACCATTCGTGCAGGTCGGAACTTACCCGACAAGGAATTTCGCTACCTTAGGACCGTTATAGTTACGGCCGCCGTTTACTGGGGCTTCAGTTCAAGCCTTCTCCGAAGATAAGCTCCCCCCTTAACCTTCCAGCACCGGGCAGGTGTCAGGCCCTATACATCACCTTTCGGTTTAGCAGAGCCCTGTGTTTTTGATAAACAGTCGCCTGGATCATTTCTCTGCGGCCCCGCCTGAGCGGGGCTCCCCTTATCCCTAAGTTACGGGGTCATTTTGCCTAGTTCCTTAGCCGCGAATCACTCGAGCGCCTCAGGATTCTCTCCTTGACTACCTGTGTCGGTTTGCGGTACGGGCCGCTATGCTCGCTTTTCTTGGAAGCAATTTCGATACTTCGCTTCGCCCGAAGGCTAGGCTCAGGGTGCTATTCCGTCAGCACTCAGTACCTACATCACTCCGTCACTTTCATTGCATAGCGGGTGCAGGAATATTAACCTGCTGTCCATCGGTTACCCCTTTCGGGTTCACCTTAGGTCCCGACTTACCCTGATCCGATTAGCGTTGATCAGGAAACCTTAGTCTATCGGCGTGCAGGTTTCTCACCTGCATTATCGTTACTTATGCCTACATTTGCTTTTCCAGACGCTCCAATACACCTCACAGTATATCTTCGACGCTTCTGGAATGCTCCCCTACCACTATTTTCATAGTCCACAGCTTCGGTGGTATGCTTATGCCCGATTATTATCCATGCCCAGCCGCTCGACTAGTGAGCTGTTACGCACTCTTTAAATGAATGGCTGCTTCCAAGCCAACATCCTAGCTGTCTAAGCAGCCGGACCTCGTTTTCTTCAACTTAGCATACACTTCGGGACCTTAGCTGGTGGTCCGGGTTCTTTCCCTTTCGGACACGGACCTTAGCACCCATGCCCTCACTCCTGTAAAACATTTTACAGCATTCGGAGTTTGTCTGGATTTGATAGGCGGCGAAGCCCTCGCATCCAATCAGTAGCTCTACCTCTGCAAAACTATTACAAGGCTGCACCTAAATGCATTTCGGGGAGTACGAGCTATTTCCCAGTTTGATTGGCCTTTCACCCCTACCCACAGCTCATCCAAAAGCTTTTCAACGCTTCCTGGTTCGGTCCTCCATTTTGTGTTACCAAAACTTCAACCTGGCCATGGGTAGATCACAAGGTTTCGCGTCTAGCGCCACTAACTCAACGCCCTATTCAGACTCGCTTTCGCTTCGGGTACGTCCCTGAAGGACTTAGCCTCGCTAGTGACGACTAACTCGTAGGCTCATTATGCAAAAGGCACGCAGTCATCCCTATAAATAAGGACTCCTACCGCTTGTAGGCGCACGGTTTCAGGTACTATTTCACCCCCCTGTTCGGGGTGCTTTTCACCTTTCCCTCACGGTACTTGTTCACTATCGGTCTCTCGGGAGTATTTAGCCTTACCAGATGGTCCTGGCAGATTCAGACAGGATTTCTCGTGTCCCGCCCTACTCAGGGTACTGCACTTCTTAACCTAATGTCCGTGTACAGGGCTATCACCTTCTATAGCCGGCCTTTCCAAAACCGTTCCACTTCTTTATGCTAAAAATTATTGCAGCCCTACAACCCCGCTATTGCCGAAACAACAACGGTTTAGGCTATTCCCATTTCGATCGCCACTACTTTGGGAATCACTATTGTTTTCTTTTCCTCCGGGTACTTAGATGTTTCAGTTCCCCGGGTTGGCCTTCTTTCGAATATCGCAATTGCTTGCGATGGGTTGTCCCATTCGGGTACCTGCGGATCGATTCGTATTTGCCAATCCCCGCAGTTTTTCGCAGCTTGTCACGCCCTTCATCGCCTCCGAGAGCCAAGGCATCCCCCGTACGCCCTTTGTAACTTTCTTTTTCAAGAGAACCCTTATATCGTCTCTGTAATCCTCGTTACTCAGTAATTCTTGAGTTTTTCAACTCGTTTGTTTTTTACCTTTATCTATCTTCCATCATGCCAAAGAACTTCAACTTTCCTCAAAAAGCGATGCCTTTTGATTCTAGTACGTAGATAACCAGGGAATCGAACCCTAATAATGGCACCAGCCTTATCTCGTGCAGTCTCAAGTTGCAGCGTTGCTGCTTTCATGTAAACTTGTCCTGCTTTCAGTATTTCAATATTTTTTTGAACGTTTTGTCATTTTTAAAGTGTGACTCACTTTTTTTTTTCGACCTTTTCAGCCTCCGTGGAGAATAAGGGAGTCGAACCCTTGACCTCTAGAATGCAAATCTAGCGCTCTAGCCAACTGAGCTAATCCCCCAAATCTTCACAATTAATAACTATTACATATAAATTACTAATTGGGTGGTAGTCCCGCCCAGACTTGAACTGGGGACCTCTACATTATCAGTGTAGCGCTCTAACCAGCTGAGCTACGGGACTGTCTTAATAGCCTCAAGCCGTAAGCCGTAAGCTATAAGCCAATTGCTTCCCGCTTGTAACTCTATTCTTTATATTTTAAAAAAAGCAAGGACCAAACGTTGTCAATCCCTTTGGTAGCATACTTAGTGCTCCAGAAAGGAGGTGTTCCAGCCACACCTTCCGGTACGGCTACCTTGTTACGACTTAACCCCAGTCACTAGTTTTACCCTAGGCCGCTCCTTGCGGTCACAGACTTCAGGTACCCCCAGCTCCCATGGTTTGACGGGCGGTGTGTACAAGGCCCGGGAACGTATTCACCGCGCCATGGCTGATGCGCGATTACTAGCGAATCCAACTTCATGGAGTCGGGTTGCAGACTCCAATCCGAACTGAGACCGGCTTTCAAGATTAGCATCTCCTCGCGGAGTAGCTGCCCTTTGTACCGGCCATTGTAACACGTGTGTAGCCCTGGACATAAGGGCCGTGCTGATTTGACGTCATCCCCACCTTCCTCTCACCTTACGGTGGCAGTCCCGTTAGAGTCCCCAGCTTGACCTGTTGGCAACTAACGGTAGGGGTTGCGCTCGTTATGGGACTTAACCCGACACCTCACGGCACGAGCTGACGACAACCATGCAGCACCTTGCAGAGAGCCCCGAAGGGAAGGGTGTTTCCACCGCATACACTCTACATTTAAGCCCAGGTAAGGTTCCTCGCGTATCATCGAATTAAACCACATGTTCCTCCGCTTGTGCGGGCCCCCGTCAATTCCTTTGAGTTTCAACCTTGCGATCGTACTCCCCAGGTGGTTCACTTAATGCTTTCGCTCAGCCGCTTACTGTGTATCGCAAACAGCGAGTGAACATCGTTTACGGCGTGGACTACCAGGGTATCTAATCCTGTTCGCTCCCCACGCTTTCGTGCCTCAGCGTCAGTATTGGATTAGTAAGCTGCCTTCGCAATTGGTGTTCTGTGCAATCTCTATGCATTTCACCGCTACACTGCACATTCCGCCTACCTCATCCAAACTCAAGAAAAACAGTATCAATGGCACGACTACCGTTAAGCGGCAGTATTTCACCACTGACTTATTTTCCCGCCTGCGCACCCTTTAAACCCAATGAATCCGGATAACGCTTGCATCCTCCGTATTACCGCGGCTGCTGGCACGGAGTTAGCCGATGCTTATTCCTACGCTACCGTCAATACCTTACACGTAAGGTCATTTCTTGGCGTAGAAAAGCAGTTTACAACCCATAGGGCCGTCATCCTGCACGCGGGATGGCTGGTTCAGGCTTTCGCCCATTGACCAATATTCCTCACTGCTGCCTCCCGTAGGAGTCTGGTCCGTGTCTCAGTACCAGTGTGGGGGATAATCCTCTCAGAACCCCTACTGATCGTTGCCTTGGTGAGCCGTTACCTCACCAACTAGCTAATCAGACGCATGCCCATCTTATGCCACCGAAGTTTTAAGCAACTCTCCATGCGAAGAGTTGATATTATGGGGTATTAATCCACGTTTCCATGGGCTATTCCCCTGCATAAGGAAGGTTGCATACGCGTTACTCACCCGTGCGCCGGTCGCCATCTACCCGAAGGTAATGCTGCCCCTCGACTTGCATGTGTTAAGCCTCCCGCTAGCGTTCATCCTGAGCCAGGATCAAACTCTCCGTTGTAAATATAAAAAGTTTAAATCTCTTTCGCCCAAGTATGTCTCTCAGAAATCAACAAAGTTGGTACACCTTGCTTTTTTAATGCTTTCTATTCAAAATTTTAAAGAACTATCTTTTTTTTAATCTCCCCATAAAAAATCAGCACCGTTGTTTTTTAATGCTGAATCTTTGCTTTCCCTTCTATTTGACCGGCTTATCTTTCTTCTCTTCGTCTTGCCTCTCTGCCGGAACTGTTTCCCTTATCTTTCGGGGCTGCAAAGGTAATAACTCTTTTTGTTTTACCAAATAAAAAATGAACTTTTTTTTTATTTTTCTGCCGGTTTCCCAAGCTCTAAAAAGATTGGTATTCCTTATCCGGTTAAAGAACCGAAACACCTGTTATCCCTTACATCATTTTCTCAATGAACTTCGCTCCAAAAGCGGGTGCAAAAGTAATTGCCTTTTTCTATTTTCCAAAACTTTTCAGAAGTTTTTTTTCTTTTTTTATTCCCCTCTATCTATACCCTTCTTTACTCCTGAAATAATACTGTATCACCCTTCTTTATTGGGTGTTCCAGATGTCTGGACTTTCAATCTTAGCAATGAACTTTGCCCTTTTGGCGGGTGCAAATGTAGACCCTTTTTCTTCCCTACAAATAACTTCATCTCACTTTTTTTACCCTTCTCTAAAACATTTTTCGCAAACACTTGTAAATCACATATAAACAAATGTTACTCCAATGTTAACTCACCCCCTGCAGATTTATCAAAAGTCCCTACGCAAC
>NZ_FQUM01000027.1 GCF_900129025.1 Mariniphaga anaerophila
TTAAATTGGCGGTAACGGCCGGGTGCATGTTTGCGAAGCGGATTCCGAAGAGATTTTCCGTCCGGCAGGACGAAGAAAATCGAAACGAGAATCCGTGGCTGGCAGACCGCCAAAACCCGCTATGCAATATGCACATTGTTACAGCGCGTTTTTGTCTTTATTCCTTGTCAATTTTGTCAAGTTGTAAAATGTTGTTTTGGGGTTGTTCCACTCCTACTCCGTCATTTACTTTTTTCTATTTCCTTTTCTTTGTCTTTCTGTTTTGCAAAAAAAGAAGTCAGCATTTGGTCGTTTTCGTTCACTAATTGCCTGTCTATTTTTGAGCTAAATTTATTCATTTTACAGCCAACCTGGGCAACAAAAATTCGATATTCTTTCTCTTTTTTCAAAGCTCCGCTTCCTCAGTTACATTTCATTTGTCGTTGAGGAATAAGCTTTTCTGCTTCGCTCTTTTCTTTGTTTTCTTCTTTTCTTTCCAAAATCTGGCTGACTGTCCAGAAATCCTGTGCTTGTCTTTTCTCTTTTTCTTTCTTGTCTTTGTCTTTTTGCAATAGATTTTTATTTGTTAATCGGTTCCTTTTTCAAATGCGCTGGTAACGGCCGGGTGCATGTTTGCGAAGCGGATTCCGAAGAGATTTTCCGTCCGGCAGGACGAAGAAAATCGAAACGAGAATCCGCGGTTGGCAAACCGCCAAAACCCGCTATGCAATATGCACATTGTTACAGCGCGTTTTTGTCTTTATTTTCTTGTCTATCTTGTCAAGTTGTAAAATGTTGTTTTGGGGTTGTTCCACTCCTACTCCGTCATTTTCTTTTTCCTATTTCCTTTTCCTTGTCTTTCTGTTTTGCAAAAAAGTCAATATCTGGTCGTTTTTACTCATTAATTGTCTGTCGATTTTTGTGTTAAATTTATTCATTTTATAGCCAATCTGGGCAACCAAAATTCGATATTCTTTCGCTTTTTTCAAAGCTCCGCTTCCTCAGTTACATTTCATTTGTCGTTGAGGAATAATCTTTTCTGCCTTGCTCTTTTCTTTGTTTTCTTCTTTTCTTTCCAAAATCTGGCTGACTGTCCAGAAATCCTGTGCTTGTCTTTTTTCTTTTCCTTTCTTGTCTTTGTCTTTTTGCAATAGGTTTTTATTTGTTAATCGGTTCCTTTTTCAAATGCGCTGGTAACGGTGGTGGTATGAGGTCGTGGCGGTCAGACGAGAGTCTGAGCGTCCGACCGAAACGAAGGTTGGGACGAGATTCGACTTGTCGAATCCGCACAAACCCAGCCATGCCTTATACCACGTGTTAGCAGTTGTTTTTTATTTTTTTAGTTCTTCAATTATTCGTTTTAAAAAATTCTCGGAATTTTGAATAAATAGCCTAATATATTCACTGTCGTCAATGTAAATTTGACCGTTTGATATTATAATCAATCTTTTGTCCGAGTTGTATAATTTATAGTTTTCCTGTTCAGTCAAGTGCTTGGTTTTGTCTTTAATCAAGTTGCCATTGAAATGTGCAATTAAGTTTCTTAATTTATTTACGTTACTTATCTGAACATATAATCTGTCAATTTCTTTGTTTTTGAAGTCAACTAAATTTGTTCTTTTCAGATATTTAATGCAGTTTCTAAAAATATCTCTTGGCACATCTTCAAACTTTTCTGAATTTTCAAAATAGTCACTTACATAAAAACAGATAGATTTTAGTGAATGCTCAAAAATGGAATATCCTGATAAAATTAAGCTATTGAAGTAAACATGATTTTCTAAGCCTTTTATCAATGACTGAAATCTTTTAAATTCACTGATATTGTCACAATCAGCAATTACATCGGTTCTAGGATTATATAAACCTTTAAATTTATTTTCTCTTTCAACCAATTCAATTATTTTGAACATACTTAATTGCAGTCGCATGTAAAGTGTTTCTATGCTGGGACCGAGAGTTTGAAGTTGAAAATCAGAAGGTTTTTTAATCATTTTTTGTTTTAATTAATAAAAATTGCAATAAAATATAACAACAGTCCAAGGGTAAATAAAAATATTTGCCAATTGGTTCTTCTCCATGTACTAACTCCCAAATTATGCCCAATAATTCTTAATTTTTGAAAAGTCTCATACAGATTTTTATCGTCAGTTTCTTTAAGACTTTTGCAGTTTTCGATTGATATTCTAGGAAAATCAATACAATATTTAAATTGCCATGATATTCTTTTCCAAAAACTTTCAGTATCCGTTGATGAGATTGATAACTTTTTTTGAGAGTATTTAAATGCCCATAATCTAACAAGATTAATATGACGAGTGATTCTAAAATTTACTGACCTATTATGTGCTATAAATAATCCAATAAAAATCGAAATCCCGATAAGGATTAATGAAATTATATAGCAAGTAAGACTATAATCGATAGTTTTTATGTCAAAAACAATTTTAGTGTCTTTAATCTTGTCATATGCCAAAGAAATAAATCCTAATCCTAAAGTCAGTAGCAGATTATTTAAAAAAGATAATTGAGACATTGCTTTGTCTGTCCAACGTCGATTTCGCTCAATGTATTCCTCTAAGTTGTAATTATCAGTGTCAAGTTGTTCCATATTTCATTTTTAAATTCGGAATATTGCTATTGGTCTTCAAATATGAGATATTCTGTTTTTTAAGTCTGATATATTTTAGGGTACCCACTTTTTTCAAAATAACTGCTAACGGTCACTTGTATGTGGTCGGGCGGGATTTCTGGAAGAAATCGTGTCAGACCCGCAGGAAAGTGGGCAAAAGGTCTGACTTGTCAGACCGCTAAAACCCCCGCCTGCCATATACAATTTGTTAGGCACCGTAATTTTTTTCATTTGTCAGATTGTTATTGTTTAAAGTATTCCTTAATAGTACTTACTTCAACTTCAATATTATATCCTAAATGTTTTTTTGTTAAGTCTTGTAATACTTTTGATATTTCTCTTATTTCTGATTCATTACGTCGATATCCAATAATTAATTTTGAAATCCGAATATTGGGAAACATTTTATCCTTATATTCATGCAAAAATGGACATTTTATATCTTTTATAAGCTCTTCTTGATAGGTACTTGTAATCCCAAGTCTTTTAAATTTAACCTCTTTGCCCGAATTATTTAAATCAACCTCTTTTTCTGTATTTAGCGAATGTTTGGAAAGTTGACTATTGCTCTTTTTAAAGGCGACAGGGTCATGAATAGTAAAAATTAAAGGCATTTCATTTCCGGTCAAAATATGTTGTAAAGCCAAATCATCTTGTGCAGAACAATCACACTTGTCAAATTCTAAATACCTAACTTCTTTCTCAGAGCTATATATTGGCGGTTTATGAAAACAGCATAAGTTAAGTAGCAATTCTTGATAATCTCCAATTATGTGAAAAAGCTTTTTTTCTTTAAGAAAGGTCGAGTGTTTTTCAATTTTTTCGGAAATCTTCGTTGAATCGTAATATATCTCACTTAAATATCTATTATACCAAGTTTCACGATTATCGTCATCAATTTCCAATACGATACCAATGCCGGTTCCATTATCACCATATATTCTCCATTGGTCCAATGATGACATTTCTTCTTCAACTTCAAGTTTGCACATTGACAAGGAATAAACATTGTCCTTCCAATACTTTATTTGGGAATCTGTTATTCCTTTGAAATTATTCTTTGATGCGTATTTCAATTCAAAAGTATCATCCATGCTATTTAGAGAATAAAGCCTAAAAGATTTTTCTCTGATAATATTTAAACAGCTTTTTAGTGACGTGTAATGTATAAATTGATTTCTTCCATTGTAGTAATAGTCACTCTCTTTTAATTGCCAATTGTATGGCCTTAGAGATATTGATGCACCAAAGCCAATGTGAATTCCCGAACGTAAAGTATCTGTGCAATTGACGTAATTACAGTTAGGAAAAAATGGGTGAACCACTTCGTCAAAGTATTGCTTGACATTCTCACGAGCGATTACTCTTTTTATATTCGCTAATTCTATGTCAAAATCTCTATCATCCATTACTTTACGCTCTTTGTTATTATGGTGCCTAACGGTAAATTGTATGAGTAGTGGCAGATTGCGGGCTTCTTTCCTGTCAAACCGCTACGAAGTTTGAGCGGACTACAAACCTTGATATTTAACACATCGCCTGCCATTACTTATACAAAATGTTAGGGTGCGTTTTTAATATTTTCTTTTTCATATCTTTTAATAACTTCTTGAAAATCACTTTTATTTTTAACGGGATAATCAAAAAGCAAAATAAATCTATCCGGATTATCTTTATCCACTAAAAGCAAAAAATCATTCACGGATTTGTCAAATCCATTCTCACTATCTATGTAGCAATTTGCATTGAATGTTTGTCCCTTAAATGTATATGAAAAATCAACAGATTCAAGAGAAGTTCCTCCTCCATATTGACCACCTTTAGCCTTCTCGCCATAAGCATATCTCTTAATCACATGAGCAATCGAATATTCACGATTGGCTATAATTTCTCTATCTTTTTTTTCAAAGTGTGGTTTTACAATAAAAAAGTAACATAAAATTAGAATCGCAGGGAAAGCTAACCAATCTCTTAAAATTAATATTATCTTTTTTGTCATAGTCTTTCAATTAATTTTCGTTTAGTTAAAGCTTTATTAATCAAGTCTGCTCGTTTTAATTCAAGCTAAACTAAAAGTTTATCATTTCCATTTTTTAAACTCTTCAATTTTCTGTTCATCTTTCTTAGCAAGGGTAAATAATCAGCTCGAAAATATTTGATAAAATAATCTATCTTCTAACCTGGTCATCCCCTGTGTGAGTAATGCACCCTAACGGTCACTTGCAAGTTGTCGTTGCGGATTTCGAAGAGCGTCAGCGTCCGCAGGACGAAGACGGTCAAGAAAGGAGCAGAGACAACGCACACCACCGCACCCGCAATGCAATTTGCAATTTGTTGGCAACCGTATTTTTATTCATTAAGTTTAAATTTTAATAGTTCGACAATTTCGTCAAGACTAACTTTTCTGTAATCAACATATCCGATTGTTTCATTTATTCCTGGGATTTCAGTGTCATCGAGTTTTAATGGCAAAATGTACTCTTTGCTTTGCGTAAATGCACGTGCTTGTGCTGCCTTTCGTTCAAGATTTGTCCATTGTTTCTCAGCGTAATTTTTTGAGATTATCATCAAACAATAATTAGCTTTTTTCTTATAAACATCGGTCAAATGAGCATATAAATCTTTCCCCCATAAAGTCGCTTGTTCATATTTGTCATAAAATACCCGAAAACCAAATCTTTTTAATCTTTCTGCAATTTCTTCAGCAATCTTTCTGTCCTCTCCAGCAAATGAAATAGCTAAATGATATTCTTGATTATCTTTTTCTTGTTTTTCAACTGTGATGTTTTGGATAGTCGTTGTTTTCTCAATTTTTCGATATTTGGCTTCTTTTGTCAATTCGTATCCGATAAATGCTAATCTTTTGTTTAATTCGGCTAATCTAAACTCAAATATTTCATTTTTAGCAATATATCTAACTGGTTGCATTGCCTTTTGAATAAAGGTCAAAATATTATTTGAACATTGAGTTTTATTTTGAATTTCCGCAAAAGCATTAAACAATCGTTTCCATTTAGTCATTAAAGGCGTTACATCTGGAATTAGTGAATCCGCTAAAATGTAACCAATTTCGGTTCCGGTCAATCCAGTTGTGGTATCTCCAATTACGCGAGATAAATTTTCAAGAACTTCAGATGAAATAGGCGGTATTTTATTCATTATACTTTGGTTTTTTTATCCTTGCAGTCTTTTTTAATATGGTTGCCAACGGTTGGTACATGTTGTCGGGGCGGATTTCGGAGAGCGTTCCTGTCCGAAGGACACGGAACTGCGATACGAGAATCCGCAGTTGGCGTACCACCGAACCCCGCCCTGCAATATGTACTTTGTTACAAACCGTTTTTTTCTTAATCTTTAAATATTTGTCCTAATTCATAGTCAGCGTAAGATTCGCTACATAGTCTATATTTTATAATTTTTCCGTCAGGATTTACAAGATAATTTTGCGGAATGAATTTTACGTCATATCGTAAAAATGCTTCATTTTTAAATCCTTTCAAATCAGAAATATTTGTCCATGTGATTGAATCCGATTTAATTGCATTTACCCACCTGTTCTTATCTGTATCGCTTGATACACTTAGAATCTCAAATCCTTCTGAATTGTATTTTTCATAAAGTGCTCTTAACCATTTATGAGAAGCTCGGCATGGTCCACAATAAGAATCCCAAAAGTCAACCAATACATATTTTCCACGATAATCTGATAATTTAATAATCTCTCCATCGGGAGTTGTTTGTATTATCTCCGGTGCTAAATCTCCAACTTTTGGTGGCTCTGGTAAATCAATGTATTTTTTTATTTCAGTTCCCTGATTTGATGTTTTTAAATCTTCTGTCAGTTTTTCGTAAACTTCATTTATTTGTTTTTTATTCAAGTGTCTAAAAGCGAGATAACATTCATCGTGTAGTGAGAATAAGGTTACAAAAGAGTTTGGGTGTTTTAGCATAAATCCAACAATACTATCACTCAAATTTGTTTGGAGCAATTCAATTTTTGTAGTATCATTTTTCTTTTCTTCCTCCGATTTAAAATGAATTTGTTCTTTTAATTCATTAATTTTCTTTGTCGCATTGTCTACAAGTAAATTATAGTTTTCAAATTCAGTTTGTGAGTTGGAACCATTGATTTCTAAGTTTTTAAAAAACTCAAAGTCTCCATTAATGGAAACCTCAGCCGGTTCCAACCAAATAGATTTCCTGTCTCTGAAAGCGTATTTGTTTCTTTTATTATGCAAATAGAATTTTTTAGGATGATTTAGATTGAACTCATAATCAATTTGTCCGTTGACAATTCTAATTGAATCAAAAAGCGTCCTGCTCTCCCAGTTTACTAAAAAAAGAGTTGTTGTATCAGGTGCATTTTTCAATGTTCCAATTAGGTGACAAGTTTTCTGCTCAGTTCTGCATGCAGCAAAAATGAAAAGTAAAATTATTAAAGCCAGTTGTGCTTTCATCAGTATTCATTTAAAATGGTTTGTAACGGTTGGTACATGTTGTCGGGGCGGATTTCGGAGAGCGTTCCTGTCCGAAGGACACGGAACTGCGATGCAAGAATCCGCAGTTGGCGTACCACCGAACCCCGCCCTGCAATATGTACATTGTTATGCGCTGAATTTTATTCATTCTAACATAAATCTTACAGAAACGGTCAACATTACTCTTACCTTCTCATTATCCTTTATTCCTGGTGTCCATGATTTCATTAATTTGACGACTCGTAAAGCTTCTTCATTATATCCAACACACCCGTCAAGTCCTCTTATTATTTTTATGTTGGATATACTTCCATTTGTCTCAACGACAAATTGTACATAGACATTACCATAACATTCCACTCCATTATCAAGCCATTTCAAATTATGCCTTATAAATTGATTAATTTTTTCAAGATAGTTTCCATCGTAGTCACAATGTAGAATAGGCATCGTGTCCGCTTGATAATATATATTCGACGACTTTAAATTGCTTTTATTAATCTGCACAATTGTGTCTTCTTGTCCAAATGCTGTCATTGAAATAATGCCAAAAACTATACAAATTAATATGTACGTAGCTTTTTTCATTTTTATTCAATTAATGTAAAAAAGTAAAAGTTTCATATGATAATATCTCATTTAGAAGAATTATCAATCCCAAAGTAGATAGACTTCCTAAAACCAGAGTTTTAATGTTGTTAAAAATTGTTTTCCAAAATGACACTTCCAATTCAAATCGTTTGTAAGTGAAATATATTAAGATGAATAATAAGTAATCCAAGCTTGCCCAAATATAAAATGATGTTTCATCATATTTTATCAACTCATAGATATTGATTCCAATTTTTACTGTCGGAATGAGTAAGGTGATTAACAAGATACACCATAATCCAATTTTATTTTTTTTGTCGAATTTAAATCCAATGATAATTGAGATAATTCCCATTATTAAATTTTTAATCGCTACATATTGTGGTTCAATGAAAAGAAATAGTTGTCCACTTGAATAAATCCAATACATGTTAAAACAAATGTAGATTTGAATTATTCCAATTATTATCCACGTGTATTTGATTATTTTAATGTTACTCATTAGTTTTCCTTTTCAATTTTGCGCATAACGGCCGGGTGCATGTTTGCGAAGCGGATTCCGAAGAGATTTTCCGTCCGGTAGGACGAAGAAAATCGAAACGAGAATCCGTGGCTGGCAGA
>NZ_FQUM01000034.1 GCF_900129025.1 Mariniphaga anaerophila
GTAGTAAAAGCAACTGATACAGAAGGCGCTTTTGCAACCGACACGTTCCGGTTGTGTGTTGAAGGTTACCCGGTAAGTGCAGAAGACATTTCCGCTGAAGCGTTCAGCGTGAATTTGTATCCGAATCCTGCCCGCAATAACGTTAACCTCGAAATTAAAAGTTCAGGTTACGGCCCGGTAGATGTATCGGTTTACACCATAACAGGGAAAGAAGTGCTTCGCAGGAACTTTAGCAACAGCAGCGTTGTAACGTTCAGCATGGCAGAACAAGTATCAGGAGTATATTTTGTTAAGCTGCAAAAAGACGGTCAGTTAGCCGTTAAAAAACTGGTGCTGGAAAGTAAATAACAGAACATTTTGATAGAACGAGAGGGAGATGATTGCGGTCATCTCTCTTATTTTTTGCTGATTTTTACGATATGAAAATGAGTTTTACGATTTAGATGTTCGCCATTTGCTATAATATCTATTTTTATCACTGACTTTTAAAACCGTATAAACAGAAACAAATTATGAGAATTGGATGACTTCCTGCCTAAAAGTAAATTGGGCTTAAGTCACCAGAGTTCATTGAAAAGTAATGTCCTGTAAAGTGCACAGGAACTTTGTTGAGATAATTTCAATAAAAAACGCAATATCTAAATTTTTAATTCGGCTAAAACCAAATTATTATGAAAAAAATTTACCTGTTTGTTATTTTCTGTCTTACTTTTTCAGTTTTGTCTTTTGGGCAGAAATACTATTCTGCAAGCGATGAGAAATACTATGAATTAAGCAAAGATGCTGTCGGATTAAAAAGCGCAGCTCTTTCTGTTTCTGATACTGTAATTGCAGGTGACCATGTTTCAGATTACAGTTCAGATTACACCAGAGGGTATTATTTTCAGGCACAATCATCGTTTGTTATTAGGGAGCTGATGTGTGCAGAGGAGGCTAACCCCGGCGCAGCAAGACAGTCGGTTGAAGTTATTTTGTTTGGTGCAGAACCTCCTGTGGCGTACCCGGGTCCGGGAGGTGAACATACAACTTTATTTTCGGCAATTGATGTTTCTTCAGGTTGGATTGAATGTGGGGTTGATGTTGTTGAAGGGAGTTATTATGGAATAATTGGAGCAAAACATGATCAGGGAGGCTCTACAATGTATAATTCCTATGGAGATTCTCAGGATCTGATGATTGATGGAATTTCGACATCGTGTAACAGGTTGATTCTGCAGCAATCTTTGGCAACCGGGTCGCCTCTTTCCGGGAGTTACATGTCTGACCCCGGTTCAATTGGGAGAATACACTTTATTGTTGGAAGATATTGGGAAGATATCGTAGTTGACAATGATCCGGGAATTTGTGGCGCTGTTGTAAATTATACAGTCCCGACTGTCGAAGGGGCAATAGTTACTCAGATTGATGCCAGTGGATTAACAAGTGGCGATGAATTTCCGGTTGGAGTGACCATGCAGGAATTTCTGATTGACTACGGTGAAGGTGTCACAGAAACCCGCAGCTTTACGGTAACTGTTAACGACACTGAGCCGCCAGTGTTGGATTGCCCCGAAAATATTGTGGTTTCAAACGATTCGGGTGAATGCGGAGCGGTTGTTACTTTTAACGCGTTAACAGATGAAGTGCTTTTGGATGAGGTTCTTGCCGGCAGTCTTGCCGGCTGGGGAATTACAGATGAACAGTATAATCCAATATTATCTTTTGAAGAAATTGTATCTCCTTTTGACGGAACTTCAGCCATTCAAACCAGTGTAGTTGGAAATACAATTATGATGTGTGAAACTAAAGCTGTTACAAAAACCTACGACATCATTGGCAATAGCGCAACTGTTGATCTTAAGGTCTATTTGGAGTTTGCTTCGAATCTGACTACATATAATTTCCCGTACATCGTTGCAGAATTGTTAGACGAAAATGATAATAGTCTTGGACAACATGTTTATTACGGAAAGGATATGGTGGGCAGCTTCTTTTTAAATTCACATATTTTGACAAATCCGGACAGTTATACAGAACTACCGTCAGCAACAGGTGATATGGTTTTGGATCTTGCAAGAATTGGAGAGGATATAGATTTTAACAAAATTAGCATTAAGCTTTGTAATTATGCCTGCGAAGGAGAAAACTCCATCGTTTTTGACCACTTGCGGGCTATAAATAGCGGTCTTGGTGGTGGTACAGGAGAGTCTGGTTCGGTAGCATCAGATAATTGTCCGGGAGTTCAGGTCGAAGCAAGCATTCCTTCCGGCAGTTTTTTTCAGGTGGGCACAACCCCTGTGACCTTAACAGCCACTGATGCAGCCGGCAATATTACAAGTTGTTCGTTTAATGTTACGGTTAACGACACCGAAGCACCGGTTGCAATTTGTAAGGAGGGTGCCACGGGTGTTGCAGCTTATGTGTCTTCTACTGCCGGGGAACCATGGGGACAACCAACCGGCAAAGAGGCAATGGATTTGGCTTTTGGTAGTGGCAATTGGGAACAACTCTATTTTGAAACAGCAGACCTAGCCGTACTTTTGTCTGATGCGTATAGCTTTATTTATATTGAGGGAGGTGATGGTAATGCGAACAGTATGGAGGCTTTTATTGATGCTCATATTACTGAGATGGAAAATTGGGTGGCCAATGGCGGAAATCTCTTTTTAAATGCAGCTCCGAATGTTGGCGATGGCATGAGTTGGGGATTTTGGGGTGTTGAGTTGTATTATCCTGACGCTTCTAATTCTGTTGAAGCAACAGATCCTTCTCATCCCATATTTAACGGGCCGTTTACCCCGGTTATTGCAGGGCCCTATACGGGAGGCTCGTATGCCCATGCTACCATCCCGGAAGCGTTAAATGTCACTGTTTTACTTCAGAATACAGAAGACCCGACAAAGCACGTTTTGTCTTATGCCGAATGGGGGCTTGGCAGGGTGCTTTTTGGAGGAATGACTGCAACTTATTTTCATAGTCCGCAACCCGAAGCTTTGAACCTGAGGGCGAATATGTTCGATTTTCTTTCAAAACGGGTTTCGGAGTTTGAGCTGGACGAAAACGGAGAGGTTGTCATTACTCCCGAAGATATTGATGGCGGAAGTACCGACAATTGTGGAATTGAGAATATGGAAGTGAATCCTTCTGAATTTGGGATTGAAGATTTGGGGGAACAGGAAGTCACATTAACGGTTACCGATGCTGCCGGAAATACTTCGTCTTGTACCGCGACAGTTATTATTGTTGCAAACTCCGATGGCCCGGTAGTAGTTGCCAACCCCATTGACGTTTACCTGGACGAAACGGGAGGTTACACGCTTGCTCCGGAAGATTTGGAAATGATGGCCGACGGAACCACAGA
>NZ_FQUM01000026.1 GCF_900129025.1 Mariniphaga anaerophila
GTCGAAATCTGATTCGGGTGAAGCTCATACTTTTTTCCGATTTCTTGAATCGTCTCTCGTTCTTGTAAGGCTTCAAGAACTACTTTCGTTTTAAAGCCTGAGGTGTAAGTTTTTCTTCTTTTCATAACAACAAGTTTATTAATTTTCTAATTATGCTTGTTGTCTAATTTTTGGGGCTAGTTATATACCACATCGCCTGCCATTACTTATACAAAATGTTGGGCTTTCGTACTTTTTATTCTTTAAAATGTGTCTCAATAAACTCTGAAATTGATATCCCTTCCTCGGAGTTCCAAACAGTCGAATCTACTCGGAATCTCACATTGTGGTCTTCAATATTTACAGATACACCATCATGTCCAGTTATTAATTCGTTTTTGTGAGATTCTATATCATTGAATTCACCCACTACTGGTACAAGCTTATATCCGATATTCCCAACTACTTTTGCATGTGTTCTAACATATTCAATATTGAGGTCTGAACCATCAAGTGGGACAACAACCAATGCATAATTATCCTTTTTATCCGCTGCTGTAGTAGCTTGCAATGAGGTCATTGCTGCATAGTTCTTTCCCGTTGCTTTTAATTCAATCAACCAGTCGTTAATATTGAAAATTTCTTCTTGTTTATTATTGTTTACTAAGTCTGAAGATTCGTCAGATAACAGATAATCACTACCAAATGGTTTTCTTATGATATCGATATTAACACCTTGTTCTTTTAATTTTAAAATTAATTCTCTGAACAGCTCTTCAACTATAGCTCCAAGTTGCTGATTCCGATTTATCAGTTTTTTATCGTCTAAACGTTTCTTGTATTCATTTTGAATTACGGGGTCGCTAAAGATTTCCTGAGCAAGTTCAGGACTAACACCACTTGTAATCATTGTTGTAAGTGCTTTATCCCAGCTTATTCTGATTTCGTCTGTTTTTAAGGTATTTCGTATTAGGTCGGAAACCCCAACTTTGATTTTTGATAAAAATGTTATCTGTTTTTCACCTCTAATCGTTTTAACTAAATCATCATTGTCCTTAATAAGTTCAGATAGGTTTTTTGATGAAGGAACCTCTTTTACAAATTTATTAGTGCCCTCAGATTCAATATCTTTTACATTCACCCATTGAATGTTTTTAGCTCTCTTTAACCAAAGTGTTTTATCAAAAACAATTTGGTTATCACCCACTGTTATGGTTTCACCACCAAAATTGAAGTACTCATCTTTCTCGGATGCTTCATTCAATAAGAAGTCAAATATTTTCAGACTGGAAGAAGTGGTGGAATTTCTATCGTAGATATGACCTTCTGAAGTTGTAAGATAGGCAAAGTCACTATATTCCAGTTCAATTTCAACTGTTAACTTACCATCATCATCCTTCAAAGGAGTTAAATCATTACTATTCTGAATTAACAGGTCAATCGTTTTGGGGTCCAGTTTTTCCTTTCTCTTAACCAATGGAGAATAATGAATAAAACCCCATTTATCCAAACTTTCATAATCTGAACTTCCCAATGAATTGGTATAAGAATGATGCATACAGTCTTTATCCCGTATTATTTCTGAATATTTAGGAAACCCTTTCTTAAAGAAATCTTTTGGGGGCAAGATTAAATGTTTACCAGAAGGGAAAACTCTTGATATAAGATTTGATTCTTCTTTTTTATCGAATGAAAGTATTTTTAAATCTTTAATAATTTCATTTTTAGAATTGTCAATTAACCATTTTAAAAAAGTTGCATTGGCTTCTAGCTTCTCCTGAGTTGCGTAATCAGAATCCTTAAGTTGGTTTAATTTATTTTTCAAATTCTCAATTGCTGAATCTTTTTTATAAGCTTCAACACCTGTAATCTCAAATATCTTAATATCTTTTGAAATTAGCTCTTTAGAAAAGTTAAGGTCGATTTTATTTGAAATTGTAATCAGCACTTCATCTTTAATCTCATCCCAGCTTAATTTTTCTGCTTCAACAAAATCATTTTCCTGATTTAGAAGTATTTTCTTTTTTAATGTAAACTCACCTAAATCATCAATAATAAATTGATAAAGTCTGTCAAGCCAATCATATACATGAACCTCCAAATCATCTTTGAGTGATGTTAGTTTAGCTTCGATTGAAACATAATTTTTCAGCTCCTTGCTCCCAATAATATTGCTTTCCTCAAATACATCTTTGTTTTTCATGCTTGCAAAATTCTCAGCGATTCTAATCCAGTCGCTTTGTTCAGCATAGGGAATGGCATTATAAGATTTCGATTCATTAACAAGTTTCCAGACATCCTCTAAAAGTTTTTCATCAGGTGAATAAGGTATATCCAATCCATTGTACTTATAATAGAAATCGCCCAGATGTATAAATTCTTCCTCCGTTATTTTATCAATAAGACTAATCTTTAACTTAGTAAACCAATCATCGTCAATCCAGCTGTATCCTTTTGATTTTGAAAAATCAAAAATATTAAAGTGTGACCTAATGTTATTTTTCTTAATTATTTCAGGATAAACCGCAATTGCAATCTCCAGTGATTTGGTTATTAATTCCTTATTTTTATTTATACCATTGCTTTCATTTCCATCACTTTTCAAATAGATACCGTCTCTTTCAATCTTAGGGTCAAAAAGTGTTGAATTGATAATGAACGGAATTCCCAATTCTTCAGTTCCGATAAGCGGGAAAGTAAAAAAGAGCTTAGGATATTGGCTATTTAGATTTTTTAAATATTCAACACCTTCCTTCTTTTCTGTAACGCATACAACATCAAACTCTTCTTCACGTATAAGGTAGGCTTTTAACTCGCTATCTGAATCAGATGATTTTAATACCCATTCTTCAACTTTATTACTTTCAACTTCGTAACTGTTTAGTTTGCTTTTTTCGTAGGTTACAGGGTTCCCATCTTTAACTACTGTGATGGTTCCAATCTGGCTATTAAAAATTTGTGTAAATGGAATTAGTTCATTCAGGCTTTTAAGTCCTTTTTCAGATGTAATTTTCCCCTTATCATCCAGATTATAGATAAAACGAGTTTGGAAGTTACCCTCTCCTAAATAACTGGCTTCCCTTATTGAACTTATAAATTTATCATTTGATTCCTGTTGAAGTCTAAAGAATTCTTTTATGGCATTATTGTCTTTTGAATCATTTACATCCCTGTTTAAGTCGAACTCAAAAAAGCCACCTGCAGCTTCAAGCTGCCCAGCTATTTTAACCTTTTTTGAAAGCAGATAAGTTGTCATAAAACCAGTACCAAATCTGCCTGTTTTACTGTCATCGTCTGTCTTAGAAGAACCCTGAATAATTAGGCTTAATATTTCGTCAACTTTGAAGGAATTACCTGTATGTGAAAAGGAAACTTCGTTATCATTTATTTCAATTTTAACATTAACGTTGTTATCAACTGCAACGGAGTCTTTTGCATTTTGAAGTAATTCCCAAAACCATCTTTTTTCATAAATAGGCCTTTCCTTTTCCCTGGCAAGTATATCTCTGTAAACACTTCCAGCATGAAGTTCCTCAGCGTATTCTGTCCTTCTCTTTTCTAAAGTATTTTTATCTATCATTTTGTGTTAATGTATTGTCGGTTGTCTTTTTTAGTATGAAGCCCAACGGTAAATTGTATGAGTAGTGGCAGATTGCGTGGTACTTTCCTGTCAAACCGCTATGCAGTTTGAGCGGGATACAAAACTTGATATTTACTACATCACCTGCCATTACTTATACAAAATGTTGTAGCCAGTTCTTTTTCTATTTCTTCAATTGTCGGTAAATTAGGTTTTAAGTCTTTTGGTATAGATTTTACAATCTCATATTCTGCAACGCCAATTGGTTGAGTTGTTCCTCTCAATGCATATTCAGCGATTATTGATGATTTGCTCTTGCACAATAAAAGTCCGATAGTTGGATTTTCATCATCTGTTTTTATTAAATCATCTACGGCTGATAAATATAAATTCATCTTTCCTGCGTACTCTGCTCTGAACTTTACTGATTTCAATTCAATCACGATATAGCATTTCAATCGGATATGATAGAAAAGCAAATCAATGTAAAAATCTTCTCCGTCTATTTTTATGGGAACTTGTCTGCCTACAAATGAAAATCCACCACCAAGTTCAAGTAGAAATGCTGTTATATGTGAAACTAATTGTTCTTCGATGTCTTTCTCAAGCGCTTTTTCTGTTAATGTCAAAAAATCAAATTTGTAAGGGTCTTTCAATGTTTCATTTGCCAATTCTGATTGTATTTCAGGCAATGTCGTTTCAAAATTATTGATAGCTTTTCCTGAACGCTCGTATAGTTCTAAATCTATCTGATGTGCTAATATTGTTCTCGACCAATTATTTTCGATTGTTTTATTGATGTAAAAAATTGCTTCGTCAATATCGTTTGATTTGGTAATAATCAGTATGTTATGTCCCCACGGAATTTGTCCAACAAGTTGTTGGACTTTTGCTTCTTCAAGTCCTGAATTACTGTAAAACTCATACCATTTTCTCATCGAGAATAAGTTTGACCTGGAATATCCTTGTTGATTTGGAAATTGTTTTTGTAAATCCTTTGATAAATTATCAACAACGGATGCACCCCAATTTTCAATTTGTATTTTTTCTGATATTGATTTGCCAATAATCCAATTCAACTTTATCAATTCGTGATTTACCGATATCGAGGCTTTTATTTGAGCTTTTTTAATCGCTCCTTTAATTTCCTCTACCCATTCGATATATGCCTTTGTATTTTCAATTAAATTCATATGCTTAATTAGTTTTAGCAAAGATACATAAACCATTTGGTATCTTTCAGACAGCGGATTTTGAATTGGCTACAACGGTCGGCGGTATGAAAAGTTGCCGATTGCGGGCGATTTCCTATCAAGTTACACAAAAGTTGGAGCGTGCTACAACCCTTGAATAATCGACTGAACCGGCAATTTTTAATACCGCATGTTGTGCTTTCGTGCTTTATTTCAAGCAATTTGGAAGCATTTCTAAAAATCCAACACATCTGTCATAATTCAGTTCGTAATAATTTACCCCTAAATTAATCGTCTCATAATATTTTGCTTGGTTCTTTTTGTAAAATTCCTCAGAAGGCATTCTCCAAAAGTCATGTCCTAAATTCTCTGTAATAAACCATTTTTCAATTAACCTGGCTGCTCTTCCGTTTCCATCTCTAAATGGATGTATATGTACAAATCGTAAATGAATCAGGGAGGCGAAATAAAATACTTCAATTTCATTAAGGTCTGTTAAAATTAATTCGCTTAAATCCTGAAAGAACAATTTCATTTCTTTCTCTACAAATTCAGGCTCAACAGCCATGTATGCTAACCCCGATTTTCCAAAAACACCAACCTGTTCAATTCGATATTTGCCTCTTTTACTTCTAATCAATAAAGTGTCTGAGAATATTTTATGACAATTCAATAAGTTTTTCTCATTCAACTTGTTGTTTTGCGCAAACTCATAAGCTTCTATTAAGTCCTCAATTTCCTCAATTTCTTTTCCTGCTTTGAATTTATCCTTATTCATTTCATAATTCATGTAAGAATTCAAATCTATACTGTTTCCTTCAATATTTGAAGAGTAAACAGCAGAAGACTTAGTCAAATATTCAAATCCTCCACGATTCTCCGAGAAGTCAAAACCGTTAATTAATTTAGGAATTTCTTTTCCGATTGACTTATTATATGTGTCTAAATATTTTCTTTCAGTTATTCTCATTTTTTTTGTCTATTTAAGCACAAATATACCCATTTATAATGTCAAAACCTTTGGGCAGTGTGGTTTCCCAGCATGAAGCACAACGGTTGGTACATGTTGTCGGGGCGGATTTCGAAGAGCGTTCCTGTCCAAAGTACACGGAACTGCGAAACGAGAATCCGCAGTTGGCGTACCGCCGAACCCCGCCCTGCAATATGTACCGTGTTATAGCCAGTAATTTAACTTCATAATCCATATTTCAATCCAATTGAAAGTGAAAATCCATAATGTTTCATAGCAGGGTCGTCATAACGGTCTAAATAATCTGAGTTTAAAAAAGTTGTCAGACTGTGTTTAAAACTTAGCGAAGAACAAAGAATAATCTTGTCTGATAATCCATTTTCAATCCCAACCTCAATTAATCCTCCAAAATCAAATTTTGACACATAATCCTTAAAGTTTGTTGATTCATGTCCAATGACCTCTCTATTGTCATTGAATTCAGGATAAGTATGTTTAGCTTTAACTGAAAAAGCTGGTATTATCCCGATTTTAGGAATGATTTTAATTTTGTTCCCCATTTCATATCCAAACTTAATTGGGAAACTCAGATAGTCATATTTTGCTTTGTAGTTTTCTTCTAATACATATATGTTTTCACCATCTACATAAATCATGTTATTCTTAAATCCTTGCTGAGAGTACAATGCATCAATTCCGATTTGGAATCTGTTTGAAAACTTAAGGTCATAAGTTATCCCACCAATAAATCCAATCCTCATATTAGAATTTTCAAGTTTCTCTTTGGGTGTTACATTACTTAAATTCAGTCCTGTCTGGAACCCAAGAAAATGGTTTTGTCCCAAGGCAAATGTCGAAATTAAAACAAATAAAATTATTAAATTTTGTCTCATTGTGTTGTTTTTATTATTGGCTATAACGGTCACTTGTATGTGGTCGGGCGGGATTTCGAAGAGAAATCCTGTCAGACCCGCAGGAAAGTGGGTACGAGGTCTGACTTGTCAGACCGCCAAGCCCCCCGCCTGCCATATTACAAATTGTTATGCGCTGATTTTTAATATTTTTCTTTTCGCTCATAGTCGTCATTAACTGTCAAATAATGTATTGCCAACAAAAGTCTGAATCTCGCATCCGAAATGTCAAATTCTTTATACCTCATTATTATCCCGGCAAACATAGTTGGCGAAATATCTCCAACTAATTCAAACGTGTCATAATAACTTTTTACAAATTGATTGTCCTGTCCAAACTCCTTTAGAAACTTTATATATTTCCCCTTTTCATTAAAGTACAGGTATTTTAGAGTGTCTGTGCTGTTATGTTCCCAAGTTTTTCCAATTGCCCAAATTTGATTAAAAGTTGATTTGGAGATTTTGTCGTAAATATTTTTTTGTGCTTCAAATGAAATATTCAAAATTACTTCTCCAGTTTGTTCACAGTGAACCATATGCTTGAAAAAACTTTCATAGCAATCCTGTTTATTTTGTGTGTCAATGTTTTGCCCTAAGCATATTTGATTTTCAAAGAAATTGACCAATGTCTCCAAATCCTTAATTTCGTCTTTATTAAAGATTTTATTGATTGTCTTGTCAGATTCTAAATCATTTGTTGCTGCGGAGCATCCGATAGCGAGAATCAAGTAAATCAATATTTGTAGAGTGAGTTTCATTCTTTTTCAAATTTGCGCATAACGGTCACTTGTAAGTTGTCGTTGCGGATTTCGAAGAGCGTTCCTGTCCGAAGGACACGGAACTGCGAAACGAGAATCCAGCGAACGACACCGCACGAACCCCGCAATGCAATTTGCAATTTGTTAGGCGTTCGTATTTTTATTCTTTTAATATTTTCTTTATTAATTCGTTGTCTTTTTGTGTACTCAATAATATTCCAGATTCCAAGTCAACAATTAACTCTGAGTTGGTTGAATCTTCACTTATTTGATTTAAAATTAAATATCTCTCCCGTACGATTCGTTTTTTTACTTTTTGGTTTTTGTCTTGTTGAAGTTTGATGTTTTTAAATAAAATATCTGACTCAATATTCGTTGAGTAGTTTCCACAAGATGCCGAAATCATGCAGTATTCGTTATTTTTTTCGGAGTCAAGGAAGTGATATTTTCCCTTGTAAAATATTGAATCTGGCTTGAAAAATTGAATCGTTTTTATATTATTCAAATCCTCTATGTTGTAGCAAGAGAGTCCGAAATCAAGCGCATTTGCCAATAGGTATTTATTATTCTCAATTAGTTTATAAGCATAAAATACACCACTTTGAGCATCTTGTCCTAACTCTCGCTGTTCTGCCCAAAATGGTCCGAAAATATTATTGGAACTACAATTAAGAATGAAAAATTTATAGCGACCACCAATTATTGCAATTTGACTTTTCCCTGTGCACATGGTCATGAAACTATAAGGGTCATATTCTTTCGCCAATCCTACTTTTTTTAGAACATTATTTTTTAAGTCTTTGATGATTAAAAATTGTGATTCTCCAGGTTGTTTTTGGTTTAATTCAAAAATCTTATTGTCTGTAGTCAAAGACTTATCATTCATTTTCTGACAATAAGAATTTAGACAAAGAATTAAAGTCAATATTGTTAATATCAGTTTCATTTGTTTACGGTTCAATATGTTCGTTAAGGCACATGGTTAACAAAGTTAAAGTCACATGAGTTACACTAAATTCGTGCTCAGCCTTGTAATATTTTGTTTATCACGAATATC
>NZ_FQUM01000023.1 GCF_900129025.1 Mariniphaga anaerophila
AACATTTTTCGCAAACACTTGTAAATCACATATAAACAAATGTTACTCCAATGTTAACTCACCCCCTGCAGATTTATCAAAAGTCCCTACGCAACGCCTTTTTCAACAACAACAGGAACTAGTCCAAGAATAATTCGATAACCGGAATTTCCATATTGGGCTTATTTACAGGCAATCTCAAATTAAGATCATGCTCCGAGGCTACGCTCCCCTGCATATGATGACCGTATGGCGCAGTTATCGCAATCTCTGATGCATCGTGAAGAAACTGGGCGTACTTTACTTTCCCCTCATAGCCCGGCAACCTGAAATTGGTAAGCGGGTAATCGAGTAGGTGGATGTACAACCGATTTGTTTCCGGGTTATAAGTTAATATGGAGTGTTCGGGTACGACAAACTCTTCGGGCGCCTGAGTGCATCCGTATATGGAACGGCCATTGAACTTCATCCACTCTCCCATCTCGGCCAAGGCCTTGTCGGCTCGATAATCGAACGTACCCCTTGCCGTAGGTCCTACATTCAACAGCAGGTTGCCACCTTTGCTTACTGACTCAATAAGCAGCACCAGCAATTGCTTCTGGTCTTTCCACGTATATTCATCACGATAATACCCCCAGGAGCCGGAAAAGGTTTGGCAGGTTTCCCATGGAATCTTTTTCCCGTCAACCTCTGGCCAGCTTTGTACCTTAAATTGCTCGGGCGTGGTAAAATCCCATCCTCCCCAATAATCTTTTAAATCTGCACGATCATTAACTATTATCCCGGGCTGAAGCTCACGTACCATTTTTAACAGTTCAACAGATCCCCAATCTTCGTGACCTTTCCCAAATTCACCCGGGAAGGAATAATCGAGCCAAAGAATATCAATCTTCCCATATTTAGTAAGGATTTCACGAACCTGATTTTTCAAGTACTCCCGATAAACGCCCATATCGCGATCTTGATTAAGCTTATCGTACTCCTCCTTCGTTTGCGCACTTTGCGGATGTACTCTGTCTATTGTATAATCAGGGTGGTGCCAATCGATAAGTGAATAGTAAAAACCTATTCCCAGTCCTTCTGCCCTGAAAGCATCGACCCATTCCTTTAATATATCTTTTCCGTAGGGTGTATTTATAATATCATAATCGGTATAATCCGATTCGAACATACAAAACCCCTCGTGGTGCTTGCTGGTAATAACAGCATATTTCATTCCGGCTGCCTTGGCCTTTTTTGCCCATTCAGTGGGATTAAACAAATCTGGATTAAACAGCTCGAAATACTTCTGATAATCCTCGTCTGAAATGCGCTCGCGCTTTTTCACCCACTCGTGGCGGGCAGGCTGCGCATAGAGCCCCCAGTGGATAAACATTCCGAATCGGGCATCGGTCCACCACTGAAGCCGCTCTGTTTTTTCCGCTTCTGTTTCATTCCAGATTTTTTTCTGACCAAAGGAGCCATAACTTATCAATACAACTAATAAGGCCGGCAATAATACTCTTTTCATTTTAATGCTGTTTTATTTGATATTAATTAGTTTCAATTTGTATTAATACCGAATTCGGCAATACCAATCCTTCCTTCTTCCAAAGCAGACGACAATGCTCGCAACCGAATGAACCTGCCTTGCACCGTGTCTAAATGCTTTTTCTGCCAGATTGGACTGTTTTTTATGTTTGAGAATTCTCCAGAAGAAACAGGGGCTCCCCAATTTTTCCCATCTTCACTTACAAAAAACTCGTAATTAAATATTATGCCGGGATTCCATCGCCCCTGGTCGGGCAGGTAATTAAATCCGGTAATTGCAAGCGATTCCCCTAAATCAATTACAACATCAACAGGAGCGTTTGCTTCGATACTCCACGCAGAGCTCTCGTCTCCGTCAAAAATATTCTCGATGCCTTTTGCTGAGGCCAGCTCGCCAACAACTTTCCATTTCTCTTTTACCACATCAAATTCTGCGACAGAAACCGGACTGAAACTGCCTGTTGCCGCATCCACTGCCAAGGCTTTAATTATTCCTTTCTTTTTCCATTCAAATGCTTCATTATATAATAATGAGTTTTCGGACGGATTTTCCCCGTCAGTTGTATAATATATATGTAAGCCGCTATCAAAAGCTTTTATTGAAACCATGCCATTCTTATTACGATTGATAATGGGTTCGGCTAAAACTTTTGGAGCCTTGTAAACTTCAATCGTTGAAATCACCGGCGAAGCCTTGGCATCTTCGATGGATAAACGAAGCTTTGACGCAGAAATATTCGGAAAACGCAGTATTCTTTTTCTACCGATGGTTGTTTCCCGGGCAATTGTTTGCCAGTTATTCCCAACCAGGGCTTCCAACTTAAACTGTTTTACCCGCTGACCCAATCGAATATCTTCCTGCACTAAAAAACGATTCATTTCAACAGGTTCCCTAAAATCTATCTCCAAAGACGATTGAATAACACCATCGTCGGTTGTCCAATAAGTGTCCGGATTTCCGTCGACTGCATTCCCTGCTTTAAAACTTCGTGAATTTCCCCTGATGTTTGTTGCACTCACACGTTTGTTGAGCGCCAGGTTATTTGCAAAATCATTCTTTATTGCATTCGCCAGTTTCATCACCTGCTCAACATCTTTTTCGTGAATGAGCCCGCGGGTATCAACCGGAAAATTAATCAGCAACGATGCATTTCGTCCAATTGAGTTATAATAAATATCCAGCAAGTGCGGCAATGTTTTTACCTGGTGGTCTTCGGAAGCATGATAATACCACCCCGGACGAATAGAAACATCTACTTCGGCGGGTACCCAATGAGTACCATCTTCGTGCCCGGTTCTCAATTCAACATAATTTGGAGACCCCGGATAAAACTCGTCACGTCGGATTGGCGCCCAATTTGTTTCCATAGCCCATCCTTCCTCGTTACCAACCCAACGTATGTCTGGGCCTGCATCGCTAAAAAGGCATGCTTCCGGCTGAAGTTCCCGAACAATTTTGTAGGTATTTTCCCAATCGTAATAAGTTTCCCGGTCAATCCGGCGCTCTTCGTTGGCACCACCATACCAGCCGCTTCCTCCGTTAGCACCATCAAACCACACCTCAAATACGTCTCCGTAATTGGTTAACAATTCGCGCAACTGATTTCTGAAATAATCCAGATATTCGGGATTCCCGTAATCCGAGTGATTTCTGTCCCACGGAGAGAGATAGACGCCAAATTTTAGCCCGTACTCGCGACAGGCGTCGGACAACTCGCGCACCACATCTCCCTTTCCGTTCTTCCAGTCTGAATTTTTAACCGAATGCTCTGTATATTCGGAAGGCCACAAGCAAAATCCATCATGATGTTTTGCTGTCAGAATAATTCCCTTCATTCCGGCGTCTTTACACACCCTCGCCCACTGGCGGCAATCAAGTTCTGTCGGGTTAAACAACTTTGGATTTTCATTTCCAAACCCCCACTCCATATTTGTAAAAGTGTTCATATTGAAATGCACGAAAGCGTAAAACTCAAGTTCGTGCCAAGCCAGTTGTCGCTCCGAAGGCAACGGAAGAACAGGTTCTGGCGGAAGTGTTTTTTCACAAGAAAATAAGACGAAGATTAAAAGAAGTAGAACTGGGTGTTTCATTTTAGTTTTTATTAAGATTCAGTTTGACCGGCAAGGTACTCAAAATACCAAATATCACAATGCTCCGCTGCTGCGTTCAACAATAAAAATCAACATTCTGACCAATAAGTAATTATATATTTTCTACAAGAGCGATTCCCAAAACAGATGCAAAAACCTCTTTTTGTCCCATTATGACACTGCAACAAAAATACAACATGCATACATCTCACTGATAATGTGCACACAAGGAATAAAGGCATACTGATTGCTCTTTATTTCAAAACCCATTATTTAAAAAGTTGTATGGACGCAACAATGAATAATAAAAGACCAAAGACAAAGAAAACTTACCAAAAGCTTTTTGGTGAAAAAGATAATAATAGCGGATTTTCTGCAGAAAAGCAAAGCAGTCTGCTTCGCTTCTTGCGTGCCCCAAACCTGACTCTTCAGTCACAAAGTTATTTCGACATAATTTTCTTGAGCAAGTATTGCTCAAGAAAATCACCCCATTTATTACACAACAAATTTTGTTAACAATTAAGAAGTTAGAATATGAAGAAGTTTTTACTCACTAAACAGATCAGTCCCATTTTGACAACCAAACTGTTTGGGATTTTATTCATGGTGTTATTTGCTTTTCAAGCGTTCGCGCAAACCAATGTTGATACTGTTAACACTCGACCGGAAGTAGTTTTCCAGGATTTGGACGGGTTGGGCGAACCGGTATACATTGGCGAAATTGACGCTCCGGCAGTCCCATTTTCAGCGCCAAGTCTAAAAATGCTGAAATCGGGATCTGTTCTTTTGAAATCTGCCACCACTACCTCCTCAGAATTGGAGTGGCCAAATCCGGGTGCTGTACACATTGCAAAAACAGCAGAAGCAACGGGTACCGACGGAAAATGGAAAATTAACATTCTGGTAGAAGGGAAAAACATTCAATCTTCAACCGACGTTGTTTTAGTTATTGACGATTCAGGAAGTATGGGGAGCGGTTCCGAATCAAAAATGGAAGAAGCGAAAAATGCTGCAAAAAATTTTGTAACCAACCTGCTTGCAGACGAGAACTCCGGTATTCGAATTGCAGTAGTAACCATTAACTCAGGGGCTCCTACAAGTTTCAACGACTGGTCAGGCTCCGGAATTCCTGAAACGGATATTCAATTTACCGACAATGTTGCTGATTTAAATAGTGCAATTGATAATATAAATGCAGGGGGAGGAACAAATATTCAGGGCGGTTTTTACGTGGCTCGGCAAAATCTACACAATTATAGTACTGCCGACAATAAAGCTGTTGTTTTATTATCCGATGGGGTTCCAACTTACAGCTATGAGTCGACAGTAACTGTATCTTCCGCTCCGCCGACAATTGCTAACTGTTGGTATACTACAGGCTGGTTCGGCTCTCTGCAATATTGGGCAACGTGGTCTCCCACCCGTGAAGAGTTTGCTGACAACTACCTCACGGTTACCAACAGCAACTATCAGGTTATAGATGGAACTGGGGGTGATTTTCAACTAACATTGTACACGCACGAAGAAAGTTGTAACCCAGGGAACGGCACTCGCAATTTCAGATTTGAAGCCGGAAACCACGGTCTACCCGCACAATACGAAGCCGGTTTATTAATTAACCAGGGCGTAGATGTTTACACCATTGGATTTGAAGTTGAGGTTGGTGGCGATGCGGAAAACGTATTGACCAATTCTCAAAACAAAGGATACTACCCTGTCGAGAGTGGCAACCTAAACCAGGTTTATTCCGAAATTGCATCGAATATTGCCTATGCCGCAACAAACGCTGTGTTCACCGACCCGATGAGCACAAACGTCATACTCGAGTCATCAGCTAATCCGCCAACATGGGCAGTAGCACCCAGCTCTGCCGATGTAGTAGTTTCAAAAGGAAGTATTAATTTTGAAAATATGGGTGAAGTGCCGGGCAACCCGGGCGACACTCAATGGAAAATCGTTTGGAATATCGGAACGGTATCTGAATCAGGCGATAAAATGTATTATTACATTAACCTGGCCGACGGAACAGATCCCACATTGTTATACGATGCCAACGAAAAAACATACATGGACTACACGGATGTTAACAACAATCCCGATGCCCACCAGGAGACACCCGATGATTTTACCATTCCGAAAGTTAGTGGCGGTAAAGGTTCCATCGAAATATTCTACTACCGCGTTAACGAAGCCGGCAACCCAATAAACAGCAGCGGAACAGAAGTTCCTAGAGAAATGGCTCAGAAGCTAATTCCGGAAACCAGCATGTTCTTCGAATATAATGGAAACACTGCACTGGACTTAGACCAAACTTATACAGTAATACCTGACGACAAGTACATTTCAGGAAGCGAAACATTTGAGTTGAATTGCAACTTTTCTTCAGAAAACATTACTCCGACCAGCACCGAACCAAATAAAACGGTTTGGTTTGGATATCAACTAAGTACTCCTCCTGTAGTAACTAATGTAGAATACTGCGTTGGAGACGAAGCAACTCCGCTTACCGCAACATTAGCAGGAGGCCACACTTCAGCAGAATACCAACTCTATTTTTACACATCAGAAACCGGTGGAACGCCCCAGGCAAGTATAACACCATCCACAGATACAGAAGAAATAACTAGTTACTGGGTAGCAGAAGGAACCTCTTCAGAATGCATCAGCCCCGTAAGATCGGAAATACAGGTAGACGTAAAACTGTGTTGCGACCTCGACATACTTGTCGAAAGCAATTCTCCGGTATGCGCCGGCAGTGATTTATTCCTTTATGAACGCGGTGGAGAAGCAGGTATTATCTCCTGGACATGGACCGGCCCCAACGGCTTTTCTTCTAACGAACAAAGCCCGGTTGTTTTGGCAGCGGATGCTTCACAAAACGGCTTTTACGTTGTCGAAATTAGCGACGGAACATGCACGGCAAAAGACAGCATTGAAGTTATCGTAAGCTCAGACGTAATTACAATGACTGATTGTCCAACAGATATTACCGAATGTGCAGACGAAATAATAAACGGAGTTCAGGGCAAATACCTTGACTGGACGATACCTGACTTCAGTTTGAACTGTCTGGGAATAGACTCAGAAAGTTCAAGCTTTTACATGGGGTTTGGATTACCCGAAGTAAAATGGACATGTTGGAACTTTAACCACGTACAAAGAATCGGAAACAACGAAGGGGTTGTCAACCTTTGGCAATCAACCGGTGACGGAGGAAACCCATACATTTTAAGTCCATTGGTTTTTATCGATCCTTCTGTTGACATTAATATGGAAGTTTATGCTCCTGCGGGAAGAGATTTCGATTGGATGTTGTATCTGATTGACACAACAGGAACTGTAACTCATGTTGGAACGGAGCATATTATAGGCGATGGCCTCACAAATGAATATTCTATAAATATTCCGGGAAGTATTCCCAAAGCACCTTACTATTTGAAATTCGAATTTTCAGGAAACGGGAACAACAAATGCCTTGTCGACAATATTTATTTTGACGGAATTCTTTTGGACGGAGCAGGCTGTGAAGGAGGAATCGAATTTACAGTAACCGGGCCAACCCCGGGTTTCTTCCCTGTTATCAACGATTCAACCATTACTTACACAGCCACCTACACGCCATCTGAAGGCACTCCCGCAACAGAATCGTGCTCATTTAATGTAACAGTAGAAGGAGTGGAAGCATCCATTTCCAACGTAACAAATACCACTTGCGGAGAAGACAACGGGTCTGTTACTGTTGAAGGTGAATCATCATCGGCAAATCCTCAATTTGAGTACTCGCTCAATGGCGGCTCATGGATTGCATTTGAAGCCGGCAATACTTCTGCTACAATAGACCAACTGGCAGCAGGAAACTACTCAATAAACATCAGGGATATTTCTCTGGAAGGAAGTTGCGAAATACTCACACCACTTTCAGCCTCAATTTCTGCAATTCCGGGCCCCACAGTTACAATCTCCGATTTCGGTCCGTATTGTAAAGACGCAAGCGCTGTGGAACTGGACGGAGATCCTGCCGGAGGTATTTACTCAGGCTCCGGAGTTTCTGCTGAAGGTCTGTTTTCCCCGGCAAATGCTAATCCGGGCGAGAACTTTATAAAATACGTTTACACCGATGAAAACGGATGTAAAGATTCTTCAGTAATTATTATTACTGTCAATCCGTTGCCAAATGTGTCTATCGAACCAGTCGGATCGTATTGCACCACAGACGAAAACCAACAATTGACTGCCAGCCCTGCTGGAGGAACCTTCTCCGGCACAGGAGTTACTGCTGAAGGGGTTTTCTCTCCATCAACGGTTGGTGTCGGTTCATACGATGTAAGCTATACATATTCCAATCCTTCAACCGGTTGCACCAACACAACACAATTGACAATTGGCGTAGAAAATTGCTGTTCGCTGGAATCAGCAGAAGCAAATATAACCGACGCAATTGCCTGCAACGAAGGTACTGCAACAATCGAAATTACAGCCACCGGAGGCAACCTGCCCTTAACATATACTTTAGACGGAAATTCAAACACAACCGGTACTTTTACCGGTATTGCTGCCGGAACATACACTTGGAGTGTTAGTGAATCAATCGAAGGGTGCGAGCCGATTACAGGTAATATTGATGTGACTCAGCCAAACGAACTTGTTGCCAGCGCGGAAGTTACTGCTGAAATCCTGTGCTTCGGAGAAACTGCTACTGTTACTCTTTCTGCTCAGGGCGGAACTGGTGCTTACGCTTACACTTTCAACGGAACGACAAACTCTACAGGAGTATTTGAAAATATAGCCGCTGGAACTGATTACGCCTGGAGCGTAACTGACGAAAACAGCTGCGAAGATTCCGGTTATATTGATGTGACTCAGCCTGCAGCACTCGAAGCAGAAGCAAATGTTACTGCTGAAATTAAATGTTTCGATGGAACTGCAACAGTCACTCTTTCTGCTACTGGCGGAACTGGTGCTTACGTTTTCACTTTCAACGAAACGACAAACTCTACAGGAGTATTTGAAAACATAGCCGCTGGAACTGATTACGCTTGGAGCGTGACTGACGAAAACAGCTGCGAAGATTCTGGTTCTATTGATGTGACTCAGCCTTCTCTTCTCGAAGCAAAAGCTGAAGTTACTGCTGAAATTAAATGTTTCGATGGAACTGCAACAGTCACTCTTTCTGCTACTGGCGGAACTGGTGCTTACGTTTTCACTTTCAACGAAACGACAAACTCTACAGGAGTATTTGAAAACATAGCTGCTGGAACTGATTACGCCTGGAGCGTGACTGACGAAAACAGCTGCGAAGATTCTGGCTCTATCGATGTAACTCAGCCTACTCTTCTTGAAGCCAACGCGGAAGTTACCGCTGAAATCCTGTGCTTCGGAGAAACGGCTACTGTTACTCTTTCTGCCACTGGCGGAACTGATGTTTACGCTTACACTTTCAACGGAACAACAAACTCTACAGGAGTATTTGAAAACATAGTTGCTGGAACTGATTACGCCTGGAGCGTAACTGACGAAAACAGCTGCGAAGATTCTGGTTCTATAGACGTGACTCAGCCTACTCTTCTCGAAGCAGAAGCAAATGTTACTGCAGAAATCAAATGTTTCGATGGAACGGCTACTGTTACTCTTTCTGCTCAGGGCGGAACTGGTGCTTACTCTTACACTTTCAACGGAACTACAAACTCTACAGGAGTATTTGAAAATATAGCTGCTGGAACTGATTACGCCTGGAGCGTGAAAGACGCAAACAACTGCGAAGATTCCGGTTCTATTGATGTGACTCAGCCTACTCTTCTCGAAGCAAAAGCTGAAGTTACTGCTGAAATTAAATGTTTCGATGGAACGGCTACTGTTACTCTTTCTGCCACTGGCGGAACTGGTGTCTACGCTTACACTTTCAACGGAACTACAAACTCTACAGGAGTATTTGAAAACATAGTTGCTGGAACTGATTACGCCTGGAGCGTGACTGACGAAAACAGCTGCGAAGATTCCGGCTCTATCGATGTAACTCAGCCCGAAGATTTACTCTGCTCAACAGAGCAGGATAGTCCGGTTACTATTTTTGGGGAAAGCGACGGAGTTGCAACAGTTACTGTCTCCGGTGGTGTTGAACCTTACTCATACCTCTGGGACAATAACGAAACAACTGCTACTGCATCTCAACTCAACGCCGGAACACATTCAGTTACAATCACTGACGGCAACGGTTGCAAAACGTCATGCGAAGTTACTATTACTGAACCCGGACAACTTTCCTGTTCTGTAGTAATGGACAGCCAGGTTGTTTGCTTTGGC
>NZ_FQUM01000020.1 GCF_900129025.1 Mariniphaga anaerophila
GAAGGTGTTAACAACATACCGAGTTCTTAACAAATTGTGGTTAGGTTTTTAGACAGTCTGACGGTTGGTACATGTTGTCGGGGCGGATTTCGGAGAGCGTTCCTGTCCGAAGGACACGGAACTGCGATGCGAGAATCCGCAGTTGGCATACCACCGAACCCGCCCTGCAATATGTACTGTGTTAGCTGCTGGGTTTTATTCATTCTATTTATTTTCAATCCCTTTTGTTAACTGATATTGGTATTTTAATAACATTGTTGAAGGTAATATTTGGTCAAATATAATTTTCATAAAAAAGCCTTGTCCAAGGAACATTTGTTGTCCAAGAATATCAACCTTAATACCTCTATTTTCAAAAGAAAATATTTCTTTAGGACTATAAGATTTATTGTCTAAGTATTTATGTAGTTCTTTTGAGGTTGACCAAGATGCTTTTATTCCGAGGAAGTTTGAGAACTCAATAAATTTTTCATAATCAATTCCAATGTATATTTTCACTCTTCCTAAAACAATATCTAATATCTGCTTATCAGTAAAAGGTTTCATGAAAATTGGCTCAGATATCAATCTGCAATTTGATATCAAGTCATAGAAGGAATATGGCTTGCACAATCCTTTCATCGTCGGTTGACCATATAATCTCCAATCATTTTTGTAAACACCAACATGAACAATTGCTTCTATGCAATCATATGCCCAATCTTTTTCTTCTAATTGCTTAAATAACTTATTAAATGCCGAATGATAGGTTTCGATTTCAAAATCATTTTCAATAATTTTTACTTTGGAGTCCTTGAGCTTTGAGTCTGGTCCCTCATTTTCTTTTATAATTTTTGCTGCTCTTTCTGTTTTTCCCTTTTGAGTCAGCATTCTTTTTATCTGTTTCTTAAACTCTTTGTCATAAGACTCTCCAATTATAGAATCTACATTGTTTTCATTTAGTTGTTCTTTCTCAATAAGTTCTAATGCTTCGGAGTTTTTCTTACCAGATTTAATCTCAGAGACTTTAATTCCTTCTTTATCAACAATCAAACAATCTCCAAGTTGGATGTTATGAGTAATGTCTGTTATCAAGCAGAAACTGTCTCTATTCTCATTTATTTTGTTAGTAAAATCAATGACGTATTCAAAAGATTTGTCATTCAAATTTTTCTCACCAGACTCGTAAGTAAAGAGTCGCCTATAAAAATAATGTTGCCCATTAATCATCTGCCAAGCAATTGAGTCTGCAAGATTTCTAAATATATCAGATTGATAATCTAACGTTTTACTTTTTTCTGTCAATTCTGATAATAGCGTTTGATTTCTTTCTCTTTTTGCTTGTTTTATTTCTTGTTCTGTACTTTGCCTTACTTTTTGTAAATCTCTTAGCTCAAATAATATTTTTGATTGTGCAATTTTAAATCCATCATAGCATAATCTATTTAGTTCTTCTCCATCAAAGTCCGTAGTTGGAGCTTTTCCATCAAAAAGAGTATAGGCTCCGTAGGTTCGACAGTAGAAAAGTATCTCTTTTATTTTTTCTTCAAATTTCAGTAATTCCATTGTTGTGTTTTGCGTCTTTTAACCTTGCAGCTAACGGTCACTTGTAAGTTGTCGTTGCGGATTTCGGAGCTCGTTCCTGTCCGCGAGGACGGTACGATGTTGCGAGAATCCAGCGAACGACACACCACGAACCCCGCAATGCAATTTACAATTTGTTGTGCTTTCGTGCTTTTTTCTATTTGTCATTAATTCCTTTTTCAATTATGTAAAACCATTTTCCTGTTTCAGGATAGTGAAGTCCCAACTTTTTCACAAAATCAGCCCTAACCCAAGGTTCACCTAAATCATACTCATCATTGTCAAAAGCTTTCCCTGAATTCTCTTTATTTGCAATATCAATTAGATATGGTTTTATAAATTTTTTGTCTACATGAAATTTATTGGAGATTAAGTCAATGTTTGCAATACATTCATTTTTATCCAAATCAACAGCTATATAATTATTCCAAAAATTATCAATTAGTTGCCCATTTTGATAAAGACAATAACCCCAGGCAACATTTTCGTATTCCAGAACTGTAATCACTGGTGAATCAGTCAATTTTGATATATTTTTTTGACAATTTATCAAATAATGATGAGTTTAAATGTAAATTCAATGATGCCCAAGAATTGCTGTCAACTGAAATTTGTGATAGCTTAGATTCACTTATTCCTCCTATCGTAATATTCTCCCAATCCCAGGTTTGCGAATCTAAATCTTTATACTCGACAGACATATCTGTCAAAACCGTTTTTATTTCAATCTCAGGATTGACAGATTTTGTTTTCCAAAAGATTGTAGCAAATGAAGCAGAACAGCAATCTTTATCATTTTTGTCTGCCCAAACTAATGGAACCAGAACCATTAAAAATATTGTAATCAATATAGTTTTATTCATGTCAGTCCAATTTTTTTCTGTTGGTTTTTCAGCATGAAGCACAACGGTCAAGTGCATGTTGCGAAGTGGATTCCGAAGAGATTTTCCGTCCGGCAGGACGAAGAAAATCGAAACGAGAATCCGCGGATGGCAAACCGCCAAAACCGCTATGCAATATGCACATTGCTACAGCGCGTTTTTGTCTTTATTTCTTGTTAATTTTGTCAAGTTGTAAAATGTCGTTTTTGGGTTGCTCCACTCCTACTCCGTCATTTACTTTTTTCTATTTTCTTTTCTTTGTCTTTCTGTTTTGCAAAAAAGTCGGTGTCTGGTCGATTTCGCTCATTAATTGTCTGTCGATTTTTGAGCTAAATTTATTCATTTTCCAGCCAAGCTGAGCAACCAAAATTCGATATTCTTTCGCTTTTTTCAAAGCTCCGCTTCCTCAATTACATTTCATTTGTCTTTGAGGAATAATCTTTTCTGCCTTGCTCTTTTCTTTGTTTTCTTCTTTTCTTTCCAAAATCTGGCTGACTTTCCAAAAATCCTGAGTTTGTCTTTTCTCTTTTCCTTTCTTGTCTTTGTCTTTGTCTTTTTGCAATAAGTTTTTATTTGTTAATCAGTTCCTTTTTCAAATGCGCTGGTAACGGTCACTTGCAAGTTGTCGTTGCGGATTGCGGAGCTCGTTCCTGTCCGGAAGGACGGAACGATGTTGCGAGAATCCAGCGTACGACACACCACGAACCCCGCAATGCAATTTACAATTTGTTACCAAACGTTTTTTCATTTTATCCAAAAGTCATCCAATGGAAACTCAAATATTTTGTACTTACCATCATTTCTCTCAATTATTGAGATATTATAACTCCAAGCACTATCAACAGCATTCTCCGATTGTAAACTAAAAATCTCAGATGTATCCTTTTTCTCAATTAATTCAATTAATGGGTCAAAGTCTGTGAGAATAGGAAATTCAGTCGTAGCAAGATATTTTGGAGTGACTTTCAATACAGAAAGTGTTTCGTTTTCAATCTTGAAGTTTTTCAATTCGAATTTTCTTTCAAATCTGAACTCGTTTCCCTTTTTATCCCAAATCCGACCGTTTGAGAATCCTGTTTCCATGTCATATCCACTTATTATAAATAAACTGTCGGTTGCCGTAAAGTCCGTTTTATATTTCTTTTTTATTATTGAAAAGACTTTCTCCAACTCCGAGATTCCCAAATTAATTGTCTCTTTTGCCTCGGAGTCAAACGATTTTGGATTTTCTTTTTTTATTCTTTCTACCCGATATTTTCGAAGAGTGTCAAAGATTTCCTGTCCATTAGCACATTGAGCGCCAATTGTCAAAATAGTGGCAAGTATTATTAAAATCTTTGGTTTCATTCTTCTTTCAAAATGTTTGGTAACGGTCACTTGTAAGTTGTCGTTGCGGATTTCGGAGCTCGTTCCTGTCCGGCAGGACGGAACGATGTTGCGAGAATCCAGCGAACGACACCGCACGAACCCCGCAATGCAATTTACAACTTGTTAACTGCTGTGTTTTATGTTTTTATATGTTTTCTAACTTGTTTCAATATATCATCAATTTTACTTCCAAACTTATTAAGTTGTTTCAAACCATCCGTGGGATTACACCCATACTTTTTCTCGAAATGATTTTGAATTCCTTTGGTATAATTGTCAGTTATTAAGGATAATTTAGAGAGGTTTTCTTTAAATCTCTCATTGCTAATAGTTAAATAAACAGTTAGTAAAAGTAGATTAATCAAAACACCCACAGAAACGCCAGCCATCCGAGTTACTTTAGCAATTGTGCTTACAGGTTCAATATCTGTTCCATCTGGGAAAATTGTAAAAAAGCTGTAATAAAAGAAGTCAAAGTATTTGGGAGAAAAGTCAATATTATAAAAGTTTGGGTCAATTTTATATAAGCAAAAATTGATTGCACCAAAGTAGACCATTGCTATAAAAAAACTGAACAATGCTTTTCCAAGAAAAGAGAACATGTATATTCTTCTATTAATAATTTCTTTCAATTTAAAATTGAAAGCATTTGCGAATTCATTTATGATTAAATATCGCTCCATTCCTTTGTATTTCTTTTCTTCTTCTGACTTTTCTGAATCAGTTGATTCAGTAATTATTTCGTCAAGTTTTTCTGTCGCATTTGGTGTTTTAACAAAATCATCCAAGTCGCCGACAGACATTTTGAAAATTCTCATAGGAGAAAATGATTCTTTCGTGCGCTCCACAATGTGAATTATTTGAAGAATTACTAGAAAGGAAATTGGGAGATATAACAACTTAGAATTAAGCTCGAACATTAAAATAAACGAAAGAACAAAAAGTGAAAATTTAAAGATGTTGGTCTTTATTTTTACGAAAAACGAAATGAATAACTCTAGGTAGTAATAAAGTAAAATGTGATATTTCTTTTCAAGTAAATATTTTGGTATACCCCAGATGAAATTCTTTATAAAAATCCAGAATCCCGGGTATATTGGAAACAAGAAGAATAATCCGATATTTTTCCAAAATCTTTTATTTCCAATTTTCAACCAAACAAGTACAAATATTATTGATAAAATTAGTGTCTTTAAGATTATATACCATAATGTTCCTGCTATGTTAAATTCAGAGATAATTATAGTGTCAATATTTGTAATAAAAATGCTTGAAAGAATATATATCCAGACTACAAAAAAGAAAGTATTCTTCAATTTTCTTTTTCGTATCTTCTTTTTGTCGACAGGCTGTATTTCTTTGTTTTCACTGTCAATAATTTTTACCTCTTCTGAATTCTTTTTGGTTTTTTCTTCACTCATATTTGGTTGTTGATTCGTGCGATTTTAACATTGCAGTTAACGGTAAATTGCAAGTTGTCGTTGCGGATTTCGAAGAGCGTCAGTGTCCGACAGGACATGACGGTCAAGAAAGAAGCAGAGACAACGCACAGCACTGACCCCGCAATGCAATTTGCAAATTGTTATAACCTGTACTTTTTCTTTTTTATTAGTAATATTTGATTGTCTTTGTCAATAATTTCAAAATCGTAAATAGTATCATTTTTTAAAATAAATCTTAAACTTTCATCTTTAATTTCATTCTCAGATTTTGCAACATGCAATAAACCATACTTGCCTCCAATTTCATCTGAACTCTGAACTGTGAGTTTTTTCCCTTCTCCTGTTTCAGCATTTGTTTTAGTGACAGTCTCTAACTCGATATTGTAAACAAGCAAAAATCTTGAGTCATTGAATAATTCTAGTCTTGAATTTTCTCTATCTGTCCTATTTTTAAATAATTGGATACTGTCCAAAGAAAATATTGTAGAATCAACTAAAGTGTCATGGAAATAATAAGTTCTAAATTTTTCAGATTTGTTTTCTTGTTTTACAGATTCTGAATTTGGATATTCAGTCATTATTATTACATCCTGACAAAAACCAATTGTCAGTGTCAGAAGAAGTACTGAAAGTAGTAAAATTGATTTTTCCATTGTCTTGTTTTTTTAGTATTGGTTATAACGGCCGGGTGCATGTTTGCGAAGCGGATTCCGAAGAGATTTTCCGTCCGGCAGGACGAGGAAAATCGAAACGAGAATCCGTGGCTGGCAAACCGCCAAAACCCGCTATGCAATATGCACATTGTTATAAGGCGTTTTTTATTTCCATAATTTATTTTCCCACATTATTTTATTGTCACTCCCTTTTATAACGTTATTTATAATTTCATCAAATGAACTAATATTTACAAGCTCAAGTGTTATTATTGAATTGTCGATATTTTGAAATTGACAATATAGAAAACCACAATTTTCACTAAAGTATCCTACAAACTCTGACTTGAATTTAGGATTAATGGAATGACATTTAACCTCATAGTACGTTAACTTTGATTTTGCAAAAGAAAAATATTTTTGATTTTTGTTTACAATCTGGTAGTTATAATGTAATGTATCATCTGCAAGAACATTCAATTCTTTATTCTCCCAGAATTTTCCTAATGCAAGTTTCCAATCCCAACTATTTTTTGTCTTTAGAGGAAATTTCACATAGGGAAATGGTGAATATTCAAGAATTTTAAATTCATTAATTCTTGGAGGATGCATAAATATTCTTGATGAATCCTCAATTACTCCAGTCTGCCATGTTTTTTCTTCAAGTATTTTCACTTCTTTTGTCCAAATTATTGCAAACTGTTTTTGCTCTTTTATAGGCCAAAGTTTACCTAAACAACCTAAATACAATTTTCCCGTTTCACTTTTCCCGTTTTTAACAATAGAATAGTTGTAAGTATAAATTATCTCTTTTGAATAAACTGGATTGTCTTCCCCTTTTGAAAAGAAAGGTGAAAGAGTGAAAAAAAATCCTATTATTATGGACGAGATTGTTCTCATTTTTTCGATTTCAAAATGCCTTATAACGGTGGTGGTATGAGGTCGTGGCGGTCAGACGAGAGTCTGGCCAGTCCGACCGAAACTGAGGTTGGGACGAGATTCGACTAGTCGAATCCGCACAAACCCAGCCATGCCTTATACCACGTGTTAGCAACTGGCTTTTTTAATATTCTATTTTCTTTAATTCTTCACCTTGAGAACTCACATTAATTTGTATTTTCCTAGTTTCCAGGTTTAAGTAATTCTCGATTGTAATAATTTCTCCAATTATTTTATTTTGAGTGTAAATTTCAATTTGAAGAGTAATAAAATTCCCTTTGACTATCTCTTTTATTCGGTTCTCAACATCTATGTTCTCACTTTTTATATTTTTAAATGCTTCTAATAATTTAGATGCCTCATCGTTCTCCCAATTAGATTCTATCCTATAATTTATATTCCTTTCAGTTTTCGGGTATATTACGGGAAAGACAAAACTTTTAGTTGTTGCACTATTCAAAGCTCGAAATTCATTCATTGTATTATGTATTACTCCTTTGTAGAAAGACTGTGTTGTGTTTTGGATGTTAATCGCCACATTCTTTAATGCAACATCACCAACGTGTTTAATGCAAAATACTAATTCCTTTTGATATTTAGCAGGATATAGAAACGGGTTTACGTCTATATAGCAATAACTGTTTTTCTCTACTAAGTTATCGAAAATCTTAAGTGTCTTTTCTGAAATTTTTGAGGTTGTATCCGCTAGATTTTTAGATAATTCCAGATTTTTATTTACCAATACATTATTAATTTTTGCATTTTCTATCAAGCTATCTGCTTTTAATAGCGTATCACTTGCAACTTTTAAATGTTCTTCATTTTTACGACTCTCATAGATTGAAGCAAGAACTGTAACAATTAATATTATACAAGATATGGAAGCAATTAAAATCTTTATTTTTTTGTTATCGTGTAAGTCGTCTAGTAAAACGAATGCAATGTTAAATAAAGAAAGTATTAAAATAAAATACACTGACAAGTCACTAATATATTTCAATAATTCATTCATCTTCATTTTGTTGTATGTTTTCTTTAGCTTGTTGCTAACGGACAGGTACATGTTGTCGGAGCGGATTTCGGAGAGCGTTCCTGTCCGCGAGGACACGGAACTGCGATGCGAGAATCCGCAGTTGGCGTACCATCGAACACCGCCCTGCAATATGTACTGTGTTACCGTGCGTTATTTTTCTTATTTATCAGGTTTACAATAATTTTCGTAATAGTATCTTTGTCTTCCGTTTTGCTTACTGCAATCATTAAAGTCAACGCAACCAAAGCATTATCTGCAATTCTCTTTTCTCCATTTTCGTCATAGAGGATTCCGTTTCGTTCCAAGAAGTAAAGAAACAGGAATGCGGCAATTCTTTTATTTCCATCTGAAAATGAATGGTTTTTTGTCACCAAATAAAGTAGATTTGCAGCTTTTTCTTCGATACTCGGATATAAATCTATTCCGTCAAATGTTTGGTAAATTGTTGAAACCGAACTTTTAAAGGAATTGTCTTTTTCTCGGCCGAATAATTCACTGTTCCCATATTTCTGCTTTACCAGTCGAATTTGTTTAATCGCTTCGTCGTATGTAAGTTGAAATTTTTCCTTTCCTGAAGTTTCCTCTATTTTTAGTGTCTGGTAGTCGTATTGGTCCAAAATGTCAAGGGCAAAAGCATAATCTGAAATTATTTGTAGTAATCCTATACTTTCGCCACTTGATAATTCTTTTTGGTTTATAACGTTTCCTAAAATTTTTACTGATTCTTTTAATTCCCGCAATTGTTCATTTTGTTTGGATAACCGTTTTTCATTAATTGAGAATCCTTTTATTAAAAAGTCTTTTAAAATTTTGTTTGCCCAAATTCTGAACTCGGTTCCTCTTTTTGAATTAACACGATATCCGACTGCAATAATTACGTCAAGATTGTAATATTTTATTTTTCTTTTTATTTCCCGGTCACCTTCTTTTTGAACTTGTGCAATTTTTGCACAAGTTAACTTTTCCTCAAGTTCCTCTGTTTTATAAATATTTGAAATATGTCGGTTAATAGAAGTCCTGTCGGTTTCAAACAAAGATTCAAGTTGATATTGATTCAGCCAAACTGTTTCATTATCAAGCTGAACTTCAATTTCAGTCTTTCCGTCTTTGGCTGTAAATATATGAATTTCGGAATTATTCATTTTCGATTTTTTTTCAAATATAGCCAATCTTCAAGTGACTTTTTTGTCTTTCTTTATAATGTTCGTTAAGGCAGATGGTTAACAAAGTTAAAGTCACATGAGTTACACTAAATTTGTACTCAGCCTTGTAATATTTTGTTTATCACGAATATCTTTTTCATTAAAGTAACCTAAAAATACATTACGGTAAAATACTTTCCAAACACCATTTCCAATTTCTTCAGCAGCTACTTGTCTGCCTATCAATCCACTTGACATGTACACCCAGTAATATGCTTTCCATCGCATAGCCCCGCTTTTTGAAACGTTCATTGTTTTCATATGTGAAGGATAGACATAAGGTTTAATTTTCTCAGGGAAAGGCTTGTTTGAGAATTGGTGGGCACTGGCAGGAGTTTTCATATCCAGGGCTTCGTGTGGCCTTATAGAGTTATATTCATTTACAAAATAGTTCAATTTCCTTTGTTGAGAACGTAAATCGAATGCTGAAGGGGAAGCACAGGCCGCTTTTAAATCGCGGTGCATCCGTTCGTGCCTTCCGTTTTGTTCCGGGTGAGCCGGGTCTGAAAACACGGGCAGGATTCCCAGGTCGATAAACCAGTACGACAATGTGGTAAAGCGCTGGATTGCTGATACGGAACCAAAGGGGATCCCATTGTCGGTATGTACCTGTTTAGGCAATCCAAACTTTCGGAAAACCCTTGTGAATTCGGTTTTTACGGATTTGTAATTTTCTTTGTAATGAGCTTTAGCAGTAAAGAGGAACCGGCTTTTAGAGTCGGCAATGGTCAGGGGGTGGCAGTATTTTTTGTTGCCCATTAAAAACTTACCCTTGTAGTCGGCACTCCAGACTTCGTTGCATTCTTTTGGGTCGAAAATAGGATAGATCGGTTTGACCCTACGCAAGCGTTTTTGGGGACATACCAGTCCGTTGCGGGATAAAATATTATGAACCGTAACCACTGATGGGATTTCGTTTTCAGGAAGTTCGTCAAACAACAATACCCGTATTTTTTTGCTCCCCAACGTTGATGTTTTTCCTTTAAACATAGAATTCTTTTTTCTATTCCTTCCTTTGTCCGGTTGGGGTGGTTGATTGGTGCTTTAGCTTTGATCCGCAGGCCTTCAATCCCAAGTTTTTCATACCGCTGAATCATCCTGTACGCCGTTGTCCGGGATATTCCGAATCCTTTACATAACTCCGTGATGGTATATTTCCCGGAGTTCCATTCACAAATAAATTCAATTTTTTCTTCCATAATAGTTTTTTCTTTCCAAGGCATGGCAATTTGATTTTTATGTCAAATTACAAACTTTGAAAAGTGTAAACTATGTGCCTTTAACTTTGTAACGGATGTCCCTTTATCGTACCTAATGCACGGTAACGGTTGGTACATGTTGTCGGGGCGGATTTCGGAGAGCGTTCCTGTCCGAAGGACACGGAACTGCGATGCGAGAATCCGCAGTTGGCGTACCTCCAAACCCCGCCCTGCAATATGTACCGTGTTAGGTTTAGTTTTTTATTTGTATTTATATTTTGTTGTTCTTTTATCTCCATATTTCTCGATAATCCCATCGTCAACAGCAACTTTTAAGTCTCTACTCGCAGTTGCTTGAGATATATTTTTAAATGCTCTTAAATAATCTTGTCTTGAAAATTCCTTTGTCCCAATGATTTCTTTAAAATTTGAGATTCTGTCATTATTGGTTAGACTAATATTTTGAACTTTTAATAATTCTTCGAGTGCATCTTTTATTATTTCGAGCATGAATTCTATAAAAGCAGTTGAAGTTCCTTGTTTATCTGATTTTCCTAAAACATTGTAATATTCTTGTTGTCTCGATTTTACCATACTTTCAATTGGAAGAAATTCGAAAACAGGAGAGTGTTCTTTTAAAATCATAGTTTGCCAAAGTCGCCCCATTCTGCCGTTTCCGTCGATGAACGGGTGAATAAACTCAAATTCGTAGTGGAAAACACAACTTTTTATTAGAATTAAATCGTCGTCGTTTTTTAGATAATTAAACAAATCAGTCATTAACGAATAAACCATTTCTCCGGGAGGTGCAATGTGGGCGATGTCGCTACCTTTAACAATTCCAACCGAACCGGTTCGAAGTTTTCCTGGATTTTCAATCAATTCCTTCATTAAAATCTCATGTGCTTTGCACAACGATTTTAATTCGTAGACTTTAAATTTATTGAGTTGATTATAAACCTTGATTGCATTTTTGACTTCCAGAATGTCTTTTTTGGGAGCAAGAATTCTTTTGTTGTCAAGCAAGTCTGTAATTTGCTCAACAGTCAAAGTATTTCCTTCAATTTCAAGTGAAGACTGAATTGTTTTAATTCGATTTCTTTTTCTTAATTCAGTCGGAGGTTTATTTAAATGAGCAGCATTTACTTCTCCGATTTTTTCTGAAATAGAAGCAATTAAATTTAAAATTTTACTCGTTATTTCGTATGGTGGTTTCATAGTTTAAAATATTGATACTATCATATGATACTATCAAAAATAGTTATAATTGTTTATGCTGCAATTCTTTTTTCAAAATTAAACCTAACGGTGGTGGTATGAGGTCGTGGCGGTCAGACGAGAGTCTGAACAGTCCGACCGAAACTGAGGTTGGGACGAGATTCGACTTGTCGAATCCGCACAACCCCAGCCATGCCTTATACCACGTGTTAGCAACTGGCTTTTAGTCATTTTTCTTGATACTTATACTCATTCCTATTATAAAGTCGTTTATCTCTGGTGGCATTTCACCTAATCTTTTCTTCGCATTTTTGTCTATCTCACAAATGTCATAAATGAATAAACAAGTCAAATAAATTGCGAGTCTTGTTATTGGGTCTGTATATTCTTTGGATATAAGTTTTCCTCTCAACCTTTTAAACTCTTCGATAGCCGGGAAATTAGAATGTGTGTGAATTGATGAGTGTTTATAAGTATTTACAAAGGCTCTCATCTTACAGCAATGTTTCACTAACTCTATGATTTTAAGTGGTCTTATTCTTCCATTCTCAAATAAAAACTTCCAATCCGATTTCCTTTTTGCAGAATCAAAGATTTTTTTTAATTCGTTTTCTGGAATTTCTTTAATAAAGTCAGAGTTTTTAATTTCTTCAGTTTTAGAATCTATTTTTGCGTCTCTGGAAGCTAACACTGTTTCCACTCCATCAAAGTCACTTAATTCAACGTCATACTTTTTTTCCTGAAAAAGTCCGTCCAATTCCCAAAGCAAAAAGCGAAAATATTTTTCTTCTTCACTGTTAGGTTCAACAAATAAATGATTGAATGCTATATATGTTTCAATCATTACTCGAATTGTTGTATTTACAGTGAATAAATCATAGCCATTTAGTTTACGTGTTTCTCCAGATTTTTTATGTTCAATTATTCCACTTGATATATGAAAAAATGTCGATGAATGAATGGCAAATTTGTCAATAAGAAGATTAGAATAGGATTGCCATTCATTTAATTGAGTTTCTTTCCTTGCTGTATAAATATCGCCTAAAGGTCCTAAAAGCAACATCTCGTAAAATTGCAAGGGATTACTGTATAATATTTCATTTAGTGCTTCTGTGTTCATTTTAAGCTTGTTGCTAACGGCCACTTGCAAGTTGTCGTTGCGGATTTCGAAGAGCGTCAGTGTCCGATAGGACATGACGGTCAAGAAAGGAGCAGAGACAACGCACACCACTGCACCCGCAATGCAATTTGCAATTTGTTATGCTTAGGTTTTTATTCAAATATTTTTTCAAACTCAGTTTTGTCATTTATTAATTTCCCTTGTGGTTTATTATTTGCCCATTTTTGTAAATTCGGCTCTGTTTTTCCGCTGTCCGCGATGTTTAGTTTTCTACAAATTTTTTCGATATTTAATTGAAAGTCTGTGATTTTACGGTATTGCTCAAAGTAGGAAATAAATTTGATGTTACTTTCCCAGTCTCTCATTGAACGAATACCAGTTGCAAATCCATTTTTTGCTAACTCAATATTTAGTCCTATATTTTTTGTGAGATTTAGAATGTCAGGGAATCTTTCTGTTACATGTCTTCCAACTATTAAATTTTTTGGTATTCCACAGAATTCATAATTTGTTTTCCTTCTCCAAGCATTAAATAGAAAATCTTTGATGTTTGGTAGGTTGTCAATTGGATGAATTTCGGCGTAGAAACAATTACTATAATGGTCTCTAATTAGAAAATTAACCAAATGTCTTTTTCCTGTCTGCTCGAAATTTTTCCAGTTAATGTCAAATTTTTTCTGTTGGTATTTTATTTCTCCATTTTTTAGTAGGTAATAATTTTTAGAAATCGAGAAATTTAGTTGATGAACCTGATTTGGATAATCACTTTTATATGAATAGTACATCTTGTCTCGGTTTTGAAGTTTATTAGTTTAATTTTCGGTCACAGTTATTTCAGAGTCATTTATTTTTCCGTCAAATCGATTACAAACTCGCTTTTTTTAAACTTAAGCATAACGGCCGGGTGCATGTTTGCGAAGCGGATTCCGAAGAGATTTTCCGTCCGGCAGGACGAGGAAAATCGAAACGAGAATCCGTGGCTGGCAAACCGCCAAAACCCGCTATGCAATATGCACATTGTTACAGCGCGTTTTTCTCTTTATTTCTTGTCAATTTTGTCAAGTTGTAAAATGTCGTTTTTGGGTTGCTCCACTCCTACTCCGTCATTTACTCTTTCCTATTTCCTTTTCCTTGTCCGTCTTGTTTTGCAAAAAAAGTCGGTGTCTGGTCGATTTCGCTCATTAATTATCAGTCAATTTCTGAGCTAAATGTATCCATTTTCCTGCCAATCTGGGCAACCAAAATTCGATATTCTTTCTCTTTTTTCAAAGCTCCGCTTCCTCAGTTACATTTCATTTGTCTTTGAGGAATAAGCTTTTCTGCCTTGCTCTTTTCTTTGTTTTCTTCTTTTCTTTCCAAAATCTGGCTGACTGTCCAGAAATCCTGTGCTTGTCGTTTTTCTTTTCCTTTCTTGTCTTTGTCTTTTTGCAATAGATTTTTAGTTGTTAATCCGTTCCTTTTTCAAATGCGCTGGTAACGGTCACTTGTAAGTTGTCGTTGCGGATTTCGGAGAGCGTTCATGTCCGACAGGACTGACCGATGATGCGAGAATCCGCGGATGGCGCACCACCAACCCCCGCAATGCAATTTACAAAGTGTTAGGCATTGTTGTTTATTTTTTAATAAGTTTTCCTTTTTGTAGAATTCCATTCGTCTCAATTATATAAAAATAACATCCCTCTTTTAGATTTGCGGTACTGATGCTATTATTGCCGTCTAATTCCTTTTTTAATATTTCATTTCCCAATACGTCATATAATTTAAAGTAAATGGGACATGATGTGATTGAAGTTTTAAAAAACAAGATATCGTTAACAGGATTAGGATATAAATAAATACCGGACGTGTTTTGAACATTAACAGAGGTTGCTTCAAATTGAGAATAGTAAAAAGTTCCTTTTTTATATAATTTCCAATCTTTATTTTCTGCATCCCAATATGATAGAGTATAATCAAGTGGCTTATTCCTAATGTTTTGTCTTTTGAATGAGTTGAAAATACCATTAAGGATATACTCTGATGGGGGCAAGATTAATTCTGCGTATTTAACTGACAAATCGTAACTATACGTATTTTTTGTAAATGGGATCCAGTTACCTTTATCATCTTTACCATTGTAATTAACGACCTCTATAAGGTTAGAATTAGAGTCAAAGACAAAATTTGACGATGATGTGTATATCCACTCTTCGGTGGTTTTATCCCAGCTATAATAGATTGGCTGCAGTGTATCTGTTAAAAAAACAAACTCGATTTTACTTTTATTAGTCCATTGATTTGTTTCTTCGTCATAAAATAAACGTAAATACTTTGTCCAGTTTTCTTCAACATCGTATGTGTATTCTGTTCTCTCAAGATTGTACCATTCGTCGGTATTTCTCTTTACATAGTATGAAACTTCTTCACTTTTATTCTTCTCGGAATTATAATAATATTCAGTTTTATTCGAATTCTTCCATTCATTAGTATTCTCATCTCGGGAAAATATGATTTTGGTAATCAACTCAAAGTTTTTATTATATGTATATGTTTCTTTTGAAGATGCTGAATTGTTCCATTGTTGTTGTTCATTGTTCCATCCGAAAAGAAGGGAACTGTCAATTAGTTCATTACTATTGTATGTGTATTGTAATTTTAAACCAGGTATTAATTCAGCGCCAACTTGAGAACTATACTTCCTATAAGAGATATGCTCAGTTGTCTTTTTTTTCGAATCATACAAAAATTCATCCTTATCAGAATCAATCCATTTGCTAATTAAATATTCATAATAACAATCTCTATATTTTGTCATATTATTCTCACTATCATAACTATAAATAGACCTTTCATTTTGTTGCCATTGGTTGTTGTAAAAGTTCCACTCTACAGTAATTATACTATCAAGTCTAAATTTGTCAGTTAAATTGGATTTGTTTAAATCTTCTCCAAATGCCATCAATGCAAACAGATTAATCAAAATCAGTGTGCTTATTTTTTGTTTCATGTTTAATAAGTTTGTGAATTTACGTAAAGGTTGTACAATAATGCCTAACGGTCACTTGTATGTGGTCGGGCGGGATTTCTGGAAGAAATCGTGTCAGACCCGCAGAAAAGTGGGCACGAGGTCTGACTTGTCAGACCGCTAAAACCCCCGCCTGCCATATACAATTTGTTGGCGGTAGTTTTTTTAATAGTCATAATAATATTTTTCCCATAATTTATAAAGTTCAAGTTGTTTGTCATCAGATAATTTATCTGTCTCAAATAGTTGTCCTAAAGAAAATCCTATTAAAAGGGTTGCAATTGCTTTTTTCTCATGAAAATCATTTATTTGATGTTTGTCGATAAGCTCTAAATAACATAAATTCATAATTTCCCACGTCTGGATTTCCCTGTCAGGTTTTAAGTCAAGTTCGTAATTAAAAATTGTTTCATCAATTGTAGAATCCAATACTTGTCCAATTCCAAAATAAATATTTCGTGCTCGAACTTCTAAGTGCTTTGAAAGTTTACTTTGTGGTTCTTTTTGTGGTTTTAATTCTCCGAAATCAACTTTTCCCTCTTTTGCATTTTCAAAAAGTTTTTTAAACAAGAAATATCCTTTAATACTCCTATAAATGTCTGGACGAATTGTTTCAGTCAATGTCAATGCTAATTTGTTAATAGACATTTTTGAAGTATCTAATGCTATTTTATCTGCAAGGTAAAGGGAGAAATTCTTTACTTCATTTTTAGTTATATTATGCCAAATAGGTAATATTACTTTTGTTCCGTTCTCTTCCTTTGAAAGTAGAGAACGATATTCATAATCAGTCCATTTTTTTGATAAGAAATTTTTTGTAATAATTATAATTCCAAATCTTGATTTTAATAATCCGTCATCAATTGATTTTGATAAACTATCTCCAACTTTTAGTGAAAAATCGTCATACCAGATTTTGACTCGCAATTTTTCTAAGATGTCAACAAGTTGCCTGACAATGGAATCTTTGTCTTCGAAAGCATGTGAGATGAACACATCCCATTCTTTATTTATTTCGGTATCATTTTTCATTTTTTAAAATTACCGCCAACGGCCGGGTGCATGTTTGCGAAGCGGATTCCGAAGAGATTTTCCGTCCGGCAGGACGAAGAAAATCGAAACGAGAATCCGCGGCTGGCAAACCGCCAAAACCCGCTATGCAATATGCACATTGTTACAGCGCGTTTTTGTCTTTATTTCTTGTCAATTTTGTCAAGTTGTAAAATGTCGTTTTTGGGTTGCTTCACTCCTACTCCGTCATTTACTTTTTCCTATTTCCTTTTCCTTGTCCGTCTTGTTTTGCAAAAAAAGTCGATGTCTGGTCGATTTCGCTCATTAATTGTCAGTCGATTTTTGAGTTAAATGTATTCATTTTCCAGCCAACCTGGTCAACCAAAATTCGATATTCTTTCACTTTTTTCAAAGCTCCGCTTCCTCAGTTACATTTCATTTGTCATTGAGGAATAAGCTTTTCTGCCTTGCTCTTTTCTTTGTTTTCTTCTTTTCTTTCCAAAATCTGGCTGACTGTCCAGAAATCCTGTGTTTGTCTTTTCTCTTTTCCTTTCTTGTCTTTGTCTTTTTACAATAGTTTTTTATTTGCTAATCGGTTTCTTTTTCAAATGCGCTGGTAACGGTTGGTACATGTTGTCGGGGCGGATTTCGGAGAACGTTCCTGTCCGAAGGACACGGAACTGTGATGCGAGAATCCGCAGTTGGCGTACAACCGAACCCCGCCCTGCAATATGTACATTATAGCCTGGTGTTTATTCAATTTTCATGTCCTCCCAACCTTTGTCATAATATTTTGAGTTTGGTGAAAATTCCGCCGCTCCAATATCTAAATC
>NZ_FQUM01000032.1 GCF_900129025.1 Mariniphaga anaerophila
CATTTTACAACTTGACAAAATTGACAAGAAATAAAGACAAAAACGCGCTGTAACAATGTGCATATTGCATAGCGGGTTTTGGCGGTTTGCCAGCCACGGATTCTCGTTTCGATTTTCCTCGTCCTGCCGGACGGAAAATCTCTTCGGAATCCGCTTCGCAAACATGCACCCGGCCGTTAGCAATTATAATAAAAGACACAAACAGAAAATATATAAATTAATAACAAACTCGCAACCATGAAAAAAATCAATTTTTACATTTTAATTATTTTAATGGCAATACTAACTTATAGTAGTTGTAAAAAAGAAGACTTAAACACAATCGAAGAACCTTCTATAGAATTTAATCCCGACATTACTTATGGAAGTGTAGAAGATATCGATGGGAATGTATACAAAACAGTGACCATCTGTAATCATACATGGATGGCTGAAAACCTTAGGACAACACACTACCAAAATGGAGAGCCAATAAGAAATATTATTGAAAACTCTGAGTGGGAAAATTTAGAAACTGCAGCATATTCATGGCATGAAAACGACAGCACGAATAACTACACTTATGGAGCATTATACAATTGGTATGCTGTAGATGATTCAAGAAAAATAGCACCTGAAGGATGGCATATAGCGACTGACGAGGAATGGACGACACTTATGACATGTCTCGGTGGAGATGAACATGCAGGTGCAAAAATGAAAGAAGTAGGTATAAAACATTGGATTAGTACTTCTGTGGAAGTTACAAATGAAAGTGGATTCACAGCAGTACCTTCTGGTGGTCGATTCCCAAAAGCAGGCTATTTTTATGGTCTAGGAGAATCATGTGCATTTTGGGCTTCAACCGAACAAAATGACTCAATAGCTTATAATAGAGGAATTGGAGCTGAAAATTTATATTGCGGCAGAGGTGCATATTTAAAAGGATACGGTTTTTCTGTCCGCTGTGTAAAAGACAATAATTAAATTACAATTGCTAACAAATTGTAAATTGCATTGCGGGGTTCGTGCGGTGTCGTACGCTGGATTCTCGCATCGCAGTTCAGTCCTGTCGGACATGAACGCGCTCCGAAATCCGCAACGACAACTTACAAGTGACCGTTAGCAGCAATGCTGAATTCAAAGACAGAAAAATGGAAAATATTTTTTTAATAAATTCAAATATACATCAGGAGTCTAAACTTAAAAAAGAAGAATTTCTTGAAAGAGTTAGAAATGTAAAAAAAATTAGAGTTTCCGAAATTGAAAGAAATTTTTTTCCGCAAGAACCTTCAGAATGGGAAATTTTGGAAGAGCTACATAAAGCAGTAAATAATGGATTATTCAAATTTGGGATTCAAGGTCATAAAATTTTTGCTCTTGAAATAAATGATGATTTATACAATTGGTTTTTGAATAATGAATTGCAAACAATTCAAAAGCAAGTTATCAATTGGATAGCAGCAGTTTATTTATCAAGACCAGATTTAAAGGAATATTTTGAAGATGCAATTTACGCTCCTGTTCTACTTGAAGCTAAGCGTGTTATTGACAATTTTTACTCTAGAAATTATATCAAAAAATACGAATTTCTTTTTGAAAATGTCAGACTTTTTGATGAAGCTTTTAATGGAGAAAAAGACATTTTGAAAAAAGAAAAATTTGAAGAATTTGAAAAACTAAATTCATCTAAAATTGAAACATTATACAATGAAAGAGGAATGGAATATTTCAATGCCTCATTAAAGTATATTAATTGCCCTCCTCCAAATTTTTTAAAAAATCCAATTGAGGAAAGCAATGCGATTTTATTTGATGATTATGGATTAAAATATTCCCAAAGAATAAAAATTAAGCTCGCATATTTTAATGAATCAGATTGGACATTTATTGTCGAAAGGGACAAGAATAAAGCCAGAGAATTCTACAGTCATTCAATAAAATCAGGTATTTTAAGAGAATCAGACATTGATAGAATGATAGAAGAATCCGAATGGGACACTTTAGAACGCGCCGAATCAGATAAAAATTTTTGGGATAAGTGGCTTTTTTCGTATCGCAATTACGAAAAGACAAATAGTTTCATGTATAAACTTATTGACGACAATTCGTCAAAGGGATTAGTGTACATAATTAGACAGAGAAATACCAATTATTTTAAAATTGGATATACGGAACAAAAAAATAACATGACGGAAAAACAATCCGTTGAAACAAGAATCGCATCTTTACAGACAGGCAATCCTGAACCACTTGACATAATTGGATATTTTAAAGTTAGTGGGACAAAAACTGAAAAAACTTTGCATTCTCACTATGAATCAAAACGAAGAACTGGTGAATGGTTTCTTCTCTCAGAAAAAGATTGGCAAAATATATTAAATGATGATTGGAGAATTAACAATAATATTTTTTAAAGCACAGCTGCTAACACGTGGTATAAGTCATGGCTGGGGTTGTGCGGATTCGACTTGTCGAATCTCGTCCCAACCTCAGTTTCGGTCGGACACTCAGACTCTCGTCTGACAGCCACGACCTCATACCACCACCGTTACCGCAAATTTTAAAAGCAACCAATTGCCCTAAATTAACATCTTGATATAAAAAAAACATAGATGAAAAAATTATTAGCATTCGGTTTATTCTTAGTCTTTTTAAGTTGTCAAAAGGACAATAATGAAATTGAATATTCATTGCCCTCTCCTGAAGGATTAATCCATTGGGACATTTTGAAAGTAGAAGGAGAAAATTCGGTTAATGTTACTGACACTTTAATCCTTGATGTTTATTGTCCGCGCTCAAGCAGTTGTGATTATATCTCTCAATTATTATCTGACGAACATGGAAATAGAATTCTGGTAAAAGCTTTTGGAAATACACGAGAGAATTCTCCCTGTCTAATGTTTGCTGTTCCGCAAGTACTTAAATATGAATTCATACCAAACAAAAGAGGTGTTTATATTTTGGAATTTATCAAAAGAGATGATACAACAATAAATTTTACGGTTAACGTAAAATGAGAAATAACGATTTAAATTTTGATGTTTATGGAAGTTTTAACGAAAAGGTCATTACAAAAAATTAGTTTGTAGAACCGAAAATGATTTCTCTAATAAAAATCCAATGGATTTTGGAAACACTAGAATTTAAAAGCCTAAGCAATTATTAGGCTTGCATTGAAAGCTAAACTTTGAGGGTTTAGGGGTTTAAAAAAAAAGCAACCATAAACTTGTATTGACTTTTGAATAATAACAAGCAATCCAAAATTTTTGACTTAACAATAAAAGGAGTAAATTTAAAGAGTATTCCAAACAGACTTAAAACCAATGAATCAAACGAATAATCCCTGATGAAAGTAATTAAAACAAAAAAACTTGCGGTAACAAATTGTAAATTGCATTGCGGGGTTCGTGGTGTGTCGTACGCTGGATTCTCGCAACATCGTTCCGTCCTACCGGACAGGAACGAGCTCCGAAATCCGCAACGACAACTTACAAGTGACCGTTACCAGCGCATTTGAAAAAGGAATCGATTAACAAATAAAAACCTATTGCAAAAAGACAAAGACAAGAAAGGAAAAGAAAAAAGACAAGCACAGGATTTCTGGACAGTCAGCCAGATTTGGAAGAGAAAAGAAGAAAACAAAGAAAAGAGCGAAGCAGAAAAAATTATTCCTCAACGACAAATGAAATGTAACTGAGGAAGCGGAGCTTTGAAAAAAGAGAAAGAATATCGAATTTTTGTTGACCAGGTTGGCTATAAAATGAATAAATTTAACACAAAAATCGACAGACAATTAATGAGTAAAAACGACCAGATATTGACTTTTTTGCAAAACAGAAAGACAAGGAAAAGGAAATAGGAAAAAGAAAATGACGGAGTAGGAGTGGAACAACCCCAAAACAACATTTTACAACTTGACAAAATAGACAAGAAATAAAGACAAAAACGCGCTGTAACAATGTGCATATTGCATAGCGGGTTTGGTGGTTTGCCAGCCGCGGATTCACGTTTCGATTTTCTTCGTCCTGCCGGACGGAAAATCTCTTCGGAATCCGCTTCGCAAACATGCACCCGTCCGTTATAGCCAAGTGTAAAAAGACAACAATATGAAAATAAAAGTATTGACAATTTTGATTTTTCTTTCCTCTTCCATTTTTGGACAACAAACGG
>NZ_FQUM01000007.1:0-135088 GCF_900129025.1 Mariniphaga anaerophila
GCTGGAACAGCCAGTTGACGACCTACTCGATCAAAATCAAAATGTCAATGAACTTAGTTTATTTTAAGAGTAAAAAATTTATTGCATCAGTAATAAATTAAGTTCAATTAAAAAAGAAATGCTATGAGAAAATCATTTACTTGGTTCTTGAGTTTAATGGTACTCCTTACCGCCTTTGCGACCCACGGGTATGCTCAGGAAACACAGGAGACTGTTGAGCTTTTTGCAGAAGGAAATGCCTCGTATTGTTACGATGAGGCGAACGATTACACGGTAACAATCTCAGTACGGGATTTTATTAATTTAAGCGAGTTCGATCTGAACCTGGAATTCAACGACGAAGTTTTTGAGTTTGAAGGGGCTACTGATGCTCACGCTTCTCTTGCTAGTGGAATTTCAGTTTCCGAAGCTGCGGGAGTTGTTAATATTACCTGGTCGGATGATGCTACCACTATAGGAGACAATGTAAGAACAGATGTACTTGTTCTTCATTTTTCTGTTTTGGGCTTTCCTGCTAATGTTGCTACTTCTTTTAGTAGTAATATGGCATGGGGCACAACCGAATTTTGGTATGATATTCCTGGAGATCAGGATTTAGTTAATACAGATATTTCAGTAGGTGGTTCTCTTACGGTTACTGTAGGAATGACCGGTATTGAAACTGTTGTTACTACAGAAACTTGTGCCGGAGGCGATGTTACTTTGTCTGTAACTGCACCTGATGCAGCATATTACCTGTTTAATGAAGATCCTAATCCTACAAACTGGACAGGTGCTTGGTCAACTTCACCTGATTATGATGTTGAAGCAGGAGACGTTGTTACTGTTCGCGTAAAAGACGCCAACGGTTGCATTTCTTTGCCTGTTTCGGTAAATGTTCCGGAAACAGTTGAGCCAGTATCTTTTACTGTTGAAACACAAAACCCGACATGCTACGGAGCAAAAGGTTCTGTTGTTTTCAGTGCAATGGGAGGAACTGCTCCTTATACTTATTATATATCTGAAAATGCTGACGGTTCTGACGCTGTAGAAAAATCTAATTTCCAGTTCAATCAGGAACCCGGAACTTATTACGTTGCAGTTCAGGATGCTAACGGTTGTGCTAATTTGGCCGACGTTGATTATTGGCAGGAAGTTACAATAACAGACGAAAATACAGTTATTACCGGAACTGTTACGGTTACAAATGTTGCTTGTAATGGTGACAATAATGGAGAAATTGACGTTGAAATTTTAGAAGACGGTAGTGCAGCAGTAGATGTATACCAGGTTTCTATTGACGGAGGAACTACTTGGGGAACTGCCGGAGACTATACATTTGAAGATCTTTCTGCAGATGATTATTCTGTATTTGTAAAAAATAGCAATGGTTGTGTTGTTGAAATCGACACAGATGTTGAAATAACAGAACCGGATGCTATAACATTCGATATGGAGATTACAGATACATCCTGTGGTGGTACTCCTGACGGGCAAATAGCTGTTACAAATATTGTAGGAGGAACTGCGCCATACTATGTAGCCATTGTAGAATCCGGAACCGGAATTGAAACTGGCTTGGGTGGTATTCCAACTGCCGGGATTACTTTTAGTGATCTTAACCCTACTTATTACAGCCTGACTATTACTGACGCAGCTGGCTGTGTTAAAGAATACGAAAACCCGAATTTGACAGGAAACGTCATTGCTGTGATGTCACCTGATAATATTCAGTTTAAAGTTGAAGTTACAGATCCTTTATGTGCCGACGGTGATGCAATGGTTGAAGTTGTTAACATAACTGGTGGAACTGGAAGTTATGAAATTCTGTTTAATGGTGTTGCTTCTACTGAAGATGAAGTAAACACCTTCGTTTGGGCATATCCTTATGATGCATTGACTGTTACTGTACAGAATACAGAAGGAGATGCTTGTCCTGTTCCTCAGGATTTTGATGCTGACGATGTTGAAAATCCGCTAGAATTGACTGCTTCAGTTTCAGATGTTTTTGCACCTACTTGTATCGAAGGAAATGATGGTAATATTTACCTGAACATTTCAGGGGGCACAGAACCATACTATTATTCAATTAATGGAAGTTCCTGGAAAGAAAATACAGATGGTCTTGCCATTATTCGCGTGGGAGTTGGAACTCACACCATTACAGTAAAGGATGCCAACAATTGTGAAATTGAACAAGAGATTTCACAGGAAGTTACTATGGAAGAAAATGTAATAGATGCAGTTTCTGATAGCAACATCGCTTGTTTTGGTGATAAAGAAGGAACAATTTCTGTAAACTTCACCAGCTGGGCTGATGGTTTGGATGGAATCGATCCTTTGCGCGGAGTTCAGTACTTTGTTGAAAACGAAGCTGGTCAGGTTAGTTCATTTGGCCCGTCCAATATCGTTGCTGCAGCTAATGTTACTAAGTTTAACGCAGGAACATACATTGTTTGGGTTGTTGATCAATATACATGTGAATCAAATCGCGTTGAAGTAGAAGTAACTGAAAATCCTGAATTGTTGATTGACGTTGTTTATACTACAGCTGCATCGTGCTTCAATACATTTGAAGGTACTATCACTGTTCACGCAACAGGTGGAAATGTTCCTGAAGGAACAATGCTTGAGTATGCTGTTGTAAATAATGAAGCTGCTCTCGGAAATATTGCAGACAATCTTTGGTTGGATTTTGAAACATATAATGATGTAGATTATGACCCGGCATTGAGCACTGTAAGTTTTAATGTTGATGGTGGAACATATTGGATTGCAGTTCGTGACGAAGATTGCGACGAAAAATGGTACGGCCCAATCGAAGTTGAAGGTTACAAAGAATTGTTGGTTGATGAAGATCAGATTACAACAACAGATCCTCTTTGCTTTGAAGGAGAAAACGGTTCTATTACTGTGCCAATGAGCGCAGTATCTGGTGGCGCTGGTTCTTATATGTTCACTCTTTTACAGTGGGTTGCCGACGAATGGGTTGCCTTGGAAGATTATACTGATCAGGCAACTGGTGAATTCTCTAATTTGCCTGCTGGTACTTACGCTGTAATGGTTGAAGATTCGGAAGAGTGCCCGTCTTACACAACTGAAGACGATATTGAATTGGTAGAACCTGATGAATTAGAATTTGCAACTGAGTTCCAGCACATGAGGTGTGAAGGAACTAACGATGGTTTAATTACTGTTACAGTTACAGGTGGTACTCCCGGATACAGTTACGCAATAAATAATACCAATTCATGGATTCCGTTTGGAAAAGATGCGCTTGGCGATGACTTAACTGTTAAAACTCACATTGCAACAGAAGTAGGTACATTTGATGTTTACATTAAAGATGCCAATGGATGTATGGCTGGGCCAACTACCGTAACCATTCGTCAGCCAGAAGCATTAGGTGTTAATTTCCTTGATAATATAGACGCTACTTGCTACGGAACTCCTAATGGAATAATTAATGTTGAAGGAACAGGCGGTTGGGAAGATTACACTTTCTACGGATTTAAAGTAGATGACGGCTCTTGGAGTTCTTCTACAACCTTTGGTGGCTTAGCCGCAGGTGAGCATACATTATATGTAGCTGATTTCTTTAATTACGATTCTGTTGATACTTTGCAAGACTTGAACTGTGAATATGCTATTCCGTTTGTAATCGGTTCTCCCGATCCAATAACTTACGACGTTGTAGTAGAAGACGTAAGTTGTAAAGACGGAGCCGATGGTTCATTAACTGTAACTGTTTTGAGTGGCGGAACTCCGTTTGTTGACGAAGATGGAGATGATGACGGATATCTTGTTCGTGTAACAGGTAATGCTTACGACGAAACAGTTTATACAGGAGAAGATTTTACACATACTTTTGCTGACCTTGCACATTCTCACTATACAGTTTACATTGAAGATGCAAACGGTTGTACTCTTGCTCCTACAGTTGGAGATAAAGAAAGTCCATATGTTACAATTGAATCATGGGAAGTTCAGGAACCTGCTACTTACCTGACTTTGGATCCGGAATGGGTATCAGACGTTACCTGCTTTGACGGAACCGATGGTAAGTTTGTACTTATCGCTGATGGCGGTACCGCTCCTTATAAATACTGGGCTGGTTTGTCAGTAGAACCTGACGGTCACGTTCTTGTTCCTGAAGCACCTGCTGAAGATTCAGAAGAATGGCAGGAAAGCAATGAATTTAATGTTGGCGCCGGTACCTGGGTAACCTGGGTAATGGATGCAAACGGATGTATCGTTGGCGGTGAATACGAAAATGGCGTTCCTGTTAACAAATGGCGTGTTAAAGTTAAACAGCCTGATGCAATCGAATGGGATTTCCTTGCTGGTGAAGGCGGCGTTATTTTCCAAGAACCTACTTGCTTCGGCGAATCAGATGGTAAAATCTATTTGACCAACATTTCTGGTGGTTCTGGTACATACAACGCACACGTTTGGGGTACTGATGCTGCCGGTGAAGATGTTGATATGACATTCATGGATATTGAGTCTGTAGAAGGTTTCTATATTTTGGCAGGTATCCCTGCAAGTGATGCGGCTGGATTCTCTGTTACTGTTACAGATGACAATGATTGTATCTCTGAAATTGACGAAATTGTTATTACTCAACCTGAACAGGTTACTGTAAGCCTCGAAATCGTAGACGGAACATCTTGCTACGGTTCAGTTGATGCAGTTATCGAAGCTGTTGCTAACGGCGGAACAGGAGCAGGAACATACGAATATCAGTTATTGAAAAATGGTGTTGTTCATACTCCATGGCAGGCTGTAGCCAGCTCTTTTATTGTTGAAGTTGGAAATACTTTCACCGTACAGGTTAGAGACGGAAACGGTTGCGAAGCTTCAGATGAAGAATATCTTGAAACTCCTGAAAAGGTAGAATTCACTTGGCAAAATCTGGCATGTGCAGGTACTGAGTTTGCAAAAGTAGGCTTTACTGCTACTGCAACAGAAGGACGCACACTGACTCTTTATTACAAAGAATACGAACAGGTAGATACTTATACTGCATATCCTGTTGCATTCGCCGGTGAAGACGTAATGACTCTTATCGTTGACGATGTTTTCCATTTCGATAACGAAGAACTGTTAGACAGACACTATGCAGTTTATGTTATGGATAGCGAAGGTTGTGTATCTGGAATGGATACTTTAACTATCGACGCAATTCAAAGTGAAGTTGCTGCAGACTTTGTCCTTACTGAAAGCACTGAATGCAGTGAAACATACACTGTAACTGTTTCTGGCGGTGTTGGGCCTTATATGCTTACAGCTGCTGATACTTTAGTTAGCGGATGGAGTAATGGAATGACTATTACATTGCCACGCGGACAGCACATGCTGAAAGCTATGGATTCACATATGTGTGCCGTAGATTTTAACCCTGAAGTTGTAGGCGAATATGTAACACGTCAGGTTGATGCTGAAGCGTTCATCGGTGGATACGAAACTCATTTCGTTGATGAAGAAGCCGGAGTTGACGAAATGTTGACTGCTAGTGAAGATCCTTACGTATATACATATATGTTCGGCGACTGTGAAAGAACATTGGAAGTAACAGTTGTTGAAGTTCCAAGACCGTTGACAATTGCTGAAGTACAGGGAACTGGTTCAGAATCTGAATGGATTGATGAAGTTATCACTGTTACTGGTACTGTTACCGGAGTTGTAGAAGGTGAAGGTTTCTTCATGCAGGATGCTAATGCTGCGTGGAGCGGTGTTTGGGTTGCATATGCTAATGCAGCAGACCTGGCCATCGGCGACGGTGTTGCAGTTGCAGGTACAGTTGGTGAAGTATCTTCTGTTACTACTATCTCTGCTTCTTCTGTTGAAATGGTTGATGCACCGATTGTTGTTGAAGCTGTTGAAGTTGATGCTCCAACCGATGTTGAAAACGAAATGTACGAAAGTGTACTCGTTAAAGTAGCTGGTGGCCGTGCTACCGCAGCAAACGAAGCTAACGGCGAATGGACAATTTACTACGAAGCTACAGACGACGTTGTTGTTAATGATTGGCTTTATGTATTTGTTCCTGCCGAAGGTACATACTACAACGTTACAGGTATTGTTAATACCCGTATGGAAGAATTCAAAATGGAACCAAGAATGGAATCTGATATCGTTGACCTCGGTCTGACACCGTCTCCAATTGTTCCTGATGGAGCTGTTGAATTCAGTGTTTACCCGAATCCGTTTAACGAAAGGATTTTCATTGATAATAATGAAAAAGTGGCCAGAGTTGTTATTAACAACATTGCTGGTCAGCAAGTAATGGACATCGAACATCCAAATCGTGAGATCCGTACTGCTAATCTGGTTAGCGGCGTTTACGTAATCAGTTTATATACTGAAGACGGCGTGAGGGCCAAATCAGTTAGGATTGTTAAAAGGTAATACCGAATTGATTGATTAAAAAAGGGGGGAAGCCACAGCTTTCCCCTTTTTTTATGCTTTTTTTTCGAGTAGAAGTAGTCTTAAGAGTTTTTCCAGACCACGAGTTTTGGTTAGTTTTGCTTTCAGTTACTTTTGAAAATAGATTATCATGGAATTATTAAATCAACACGCAAGTATCCGTAAATTTGAAGATCGAGCGGTAGATCCCAAAATTCTTGAAAGTATTGTTTATTCAGGGAGTCGTGCTTCTACAACCGGTAATATGCAGCTGTACAGCGTTGTGGCTACACAGGATAAAGAAAATAGGCAAAGGCTGGCTCCGCTCCACTTTAATCAAAAGGTGGCGTTAGAAGCTCCTGTATTGCTTACGTTTGTTGCCGATTTTAATCGGTTTTCTAAATGGTGCACGCAGAATTCGGCTGAGCCCGGATATTCCAATTTTCATTCCTTTTTTTCTGCGGCAATAGATGCTTTGCTTGTAGCACAAAATGCCTGTATTGCTGCTGAAAATTACGGCTTAGGTATTTGTTACCTGGGAACAACAACTTACAATGCTAAAGAGATTATTGATGTTTTAAAGCTTCCTAAGCTGACTTTCCCGGTAACTACTGTTGCGATAGGGTATCCGGCAGAAAAGCCCGAATTGACAGACAGAATTCCGCTGAAGGGAATACTGCATAACGAAACTTACCACGATTTTAACGAGGCTGAAATTGACGAGCTGTATGCGTACAAAGAAAACCTCGAATCGATGAAGCAGTTTGTTCTTGAAAATGGGAAAGAGACGTTAGCGCAGGTTTTTACAGATATTAGGTACAAAAAGTCTGATAACGAATTTTTTTCTGCAAAGATGTTGCAGACGATTAAGGAGCAGGGTTTTTCCTTTTGATTACATGTTTTCGCTAATGAATTCCATAAATTCCTGACGGTAGCTGCTTCCTATCGGCAGTCGTTTTTTGTTTACAACAACCGAATTCCCTTCAATGAGCTCAATATTATCCAGAGAAATAATGAATGATTTGTGAATTCGGTAAAACTTGTCGGCGGGTAGCATCTCAACTATTTTCTTCATGGAAAGGTTAGCCACTATTTTTTGGGAAGTAAGGTGTATCTGGATGTAATCGCCCAGACCTTCGATGAAGCAAATTTCAGCAAAATTGACTTTGTATGTTTTTTTATTCGATTTAATAAAAATGAAGTCAGGTGAATCAGCTTTCGTTAGCGCTGTCCCTTTTTCCAGATTTTTTAAGCGGAGCAGCTCTTCTGCTTTATAAAAAGCTTTGCAGAACCGTTCGAACCCAAATGGTTTTTTCAGGTAATCAACCGCGTCCAGTTCAAACCCTTCCAGCGCGTATTCTGAGTAAGCCGTTGTAAATATTACAAGTGGAGCATTTTTTAGATTTTTCAGAAATGAAATACCTGAAAGTTTAGGCATGTTAATGTCTAAAAAAATCAGGTCGATTTGTTGATTTTGCAACACCTGGTGCGCACAAATTGCGTCGTTGCATTTTGCTTCTACTTGTAAATTTGGCAATTTCTTTGCGTATTGTTCAATCACGTTCTGAGCCAGAGGTTCGTCATCCACAACTAAAGCTTTTATTTCCATTTTATTTCAGTTTTAAATGAAGCTTTACCGAATGTATCCGGTTTTGATGTTCGATATTGAGCTGGTAGTCGGACGAAGCATATAAATGCTTCAGTCGTTGTTTTACGTTCTCAAGCCCTATTCCACTGTTCCTGTTGTTTTTGTTGGGGACAGGTTCGTAGTTGTTCTTAATACTGAACGTTATCCAGTTATCCGACTTAAAATCGAAATTGATTTTTATAAAATCGTTGCCCTCTGTTCCGGGTAGTCCATGTTTGAAGGCATTATCAATAAACGGTTCAAAAATCAGGGGGGCGATTTTTCCGTTTGGTATGGCGCCGAGCGTGGTAATCTGAATGTCGACATCATCGGCAGCACGTATTTTCTGAAGCGCTATGAAGTTATTAACAAACTCGATTTCCTTGTCAAGTTCAATAAAATTCGCCCTCGATTCGTAAATAATGTGGCGCATTAAATCGGCCAGTTGTAATAGTAGCCCCGGCACTTTTTCTGAATTTGTTAGTGCAAGAGAGTAAATATTATTCAGGGAGTTAAAAAGAAAGTGTGGATTGAGCTGTCCTTTCAATGTTTTTAGCTCAGCTTCCAGTTTTTGTTGTTCAATTTTCGCGAGCTTCAGGTTTAAATCCTGCATGGTCAGCCAATCCTTAATAAACTTAAGAAATGATGTAGTTACCACGTAGATAAGTGTCGCCGAAAAAAAGGCGGCGTGCAGGTTCACATCAAATGAACTAAACCTGATTCCCACGTCCAGAATATTTCGAAGCGGGAATATTAACAGGAAATGGATAAACAGGCTCGAGAAAGAGAGCAATACAATCAACCAGAAAACGTAAAAAATGTAATTCTTTCGTTTTAGAAATTTCGGAATCAGTACCCAAAGGTTGACGTAAACAGCCAATGCAAAGCCTACGTTTGTTATGAATGCTTTTGAAAGAATAACCAAATCGAAATGAACCCTGTTTTCGTTGTAGTAAAACAACAACAGGGTCAGGAGCATACTCACAAACCAGAACCCAATATGAATTGCCGGTTTGATAAGTTTATTTCGTTTGGTATTCGGCATCAGATTCGGTCACGTTTGTGTATTAGTTTCCTGTAGTAATAAAGCAGCGGGTTAGTGTATTTTAAATTTTTCCACGGCCTGCTGGAGTGGGGCAGGTGAAGCACTTCTATTCCTTTTGCCAGGTAATTTATATATCCTGCCTTTTTCGATTGCCGGCTGATTGTTACATCAAACCAGTCTTTGTTTGCCGATAATTCTTTAAAACTGAATTTTTCCAGAAACTGCAGAGAAATGCACGTGCAGCAAAAACTCAGGCTATGTGAAGTCTCGATTGTTTTATCGCTTTTGGTTTTCTCAAAAGTATACGGAAAATTGTAGTTCCCTTGTTTGTCAACGGTAATTGCGCCCACCATGCCGGCATCTTTTTTCGTGTTAACCAACTGAATTAGCTGCCTCAGCGTATCTGGCTTTACAACAACGTCCGACTCTACAATAATCAGCGGTTTTCGTTTTTCGATGGCCATGGTTTGTGCCATTTCAAGCACCAGCTTATAGTTGGGCGAAGGCGTGTTGGTAATGTCCTCCAGGTGAATCAGGTTGAAGTTCAACTGTTGTTGCGCTTCAACCAGCATCTGCCTGGTTTCCTTCTGGCTAAAATCATTGTACACATAATACTCAATGTTGTAGTCCGACTGGCAAATTGCATCAATGGTTTCTATTGTGGTTGTCGGGGAGTCCTTTACCGGAGTTATTACAATTGCTTCTGTCATTTCAATTTATTCATGATTGCAAAGTTAGGCTGTCCTTCCGAATAATTTGATTTTTGCCCGATCTTTCTTGAAACGGCTTACGCTTTTCGATTGAAATCTCTCGAAAACGCCTGATCGGTAGGCATCACCAAAATGTCGTCAATGTTGACGTGTTTCGGGCGGGTAACCACAAACAGAATGGTGTCTGCGATATCCTTTGCCGCAAGTGGTGTAATTCCTTCGTAAACTTTATTTGCACGTTCGCTGTCGCCGGCAAACCGCACCAGCGAAAACTCAGTTTCTACAGCTCCTGGTGAAACCGAAGAAACTTTAATGCCGTGTTTCAGAAAGTCCAGCCGCATTCCTTTGGTAATTGCCTGCACCGCATGCTTTGTCGCACAGTAAACATTTCCCATGGGGTACGTTTCTCTTCCGGCAATCGACGAAATATTTACAATGTGGCCTTCTCCTTTTTCAATCATCCGGGCAGAAACCAGACGCGAAATGTACAGCAATCCTTTAATGTTTGTGTCAATCATGCGTTCCCAGTCATCAACGTTTCCGTTGTCGATTCCGCTTAGTCCGGCAGCAAGCCCTGCGTTGTTAATTAAAACATCAACCGTTTGCCATTCTTCCGGCAAGCTTTGAATCGCTTTTTCTGTCTCTTGCTGGTTCCTGATGTCAAAGTTCAAAACATGTACTTTGCTATCGGTTTCATTTTCAATTTTTTCTTTCAGGGCGTTCAGCCTTTCGTTTCTCCTTCCGGTAATTATCAGATTGAAATTGTTCTGAGCCAGCAGAGTTGAAGTGGCTTCGCCAATGCCGGATGTTGCGCCGGTAATTAATGCTGTTTTTTTCATTGTATTACGACTTTTTGTAGTTCCGCCGAAATTAAAAAAAATAGCTAATCTTATGGATAAATCACTTACTTAATTACCTTTGCTTTGGCTTTAATTACCAGAAAAACCATGTAAATATGAAAGAAGCGATGCAGCAAAAAGAGGAATTTACTTTAGACTCAATTCCTGAACCAACAGATATTGAGAATATTATTTATTCACTCATGGTTAACCCCAATTTGTCGAGCATTAATTATTTTAATGATTTTAGTGAAGCCGGGATTTCTCCCGAATCTATCGGAGACGGGGACAACGACGAGATTGGTTTGTTTGATATTGATAGCACCGGCACGAGTTTGGCCATGAGCACTCATGCGTTTCATCATCATCTTGAAAACGACCCGCAAAAAGCCACCGAAATTCTAATTGCCAGGGCGGCTCGCAAAATGCTTTGTCTGGGTGCGCAGCCAACTGCAGTGAGCGCTTTTTTATATCATATTGATTTTGCCGATCCAAACGGGCAGTACATTGCATCGGGAGCGAAAAAAGGGCTGGAGAATGCTGCAGAAAAATTTAACCTGAAAGTTTCTGATAAGAAAATACGTTTTGACCATTTTTCCGGGCATGGGCCGGTTCCGCCTACAATCATAATAAGCATGGTGGGCGTGGTTGAAGACAAAGAAAAGCTTACGACTCACGCATTTAAACAAAAAGGAGGAAATATATTTTTGATTGGCCGTTCGGTAGAAGATATTGGTTCGTCCGAGTACCTCGAGTTTTACCACGGCATTTCAGACTCTCCGCTGCCGGCTTTTAACATGGAAGATGAACTTAGAATTCAGGCGGCCATGCGCGAGTTGCATAAACTGGGCTTGTTGCAAAGCGCCAGTCCGGTCGGTAAAGGAGGTTTGTTTTTTACGCTTCTGCGTGCCGCCATTCCCAACGGACTTGGCTTTGATATTACCACCGATGCGGAAACACGAATGGATTCTTTTCTTTTTGGAGAAGCAATGGGCCGAATTTTGCTTGAGGTAGAGTCGGAAAAAGAGGACGATTTTGTGGATTTCATGACCGGAAAGAATATCCCGTTTTTTACGCTGGGGCACATAACTAAAGGGGAATTAAGAATCGACGACAATTCGTTAGGATACATCGATAAAATGACCCCGGGCGTGTAGTCGCACCCTCATAATTTATTCGCTTTTATGGCAGCTGTTCCCTATAAAAATTCCAACCTGAGCAAAAAAGTACAGGTTGAGGAAATGTTTGACCAAATCTCACACCGGTATGATTTGCTAAATCACCTTCTTTCTGTAAACATTGATAAAATTTGGCGTGGAAGGGCTATTAAAATGTTGCGCCCGCATCAACCCGAAACAATTTTGGATATTGCCACCGGAACTGCGGATTTTGCCGTGGCAGCAAAAAAGTTGAATCCGAAAAAAATTACAGGGATTGATCTTTCGGAGGGGATGCTGAAAATTGGCCGTCAGAAGGTGAAGAAGAAAGGATTGTCGTACATGATTGAACTGCAAAAAGCAGATTCAGAAGCGCTTCCTTTTGACAGCGAGTCGTTTGACGCTGCAACAGTTGGTTTTGGTGTCCGGAACTTTGAGAATCTCGAAAAAGGACTGGCAGAGATATACAGGGTGCTTCAGCCCGGAGGTGTATTTATTGTGCTGGAGTTTTCGTTGCCACGTAATAAAGTTTTTCGGAGTTTGTACTTTTTCTATTTTTTGAAAGTGCTGCCGTGGTTAGGCAGATTTGTTTCGAAAGACGAAAGGGCGTACACTTATCTTCCCGAATCGGTGCGGGAGTTTCCGTGCGGAGAAGACTTTGCCCGCATTTTGGAAAAAACAGGTTTCGAAAAATGTAAATGGGTGCCCCAAACCATGGGAATTGCCACCATTTATGAAGCGCAAAAACCTAAAATTTAGGAAAGAAAACAATAAAAAATCGCTTTATTTGTTTGTTTTATGAATTGAACGAAATCAGGTGAAAAAGAATTTTTTGATCATATTGATTGTCCTTATTTCTTTTCAGGCTTTTTCTCAAAAGCAGAAAGTTAATCACATGACCACTTTTGATGATAAACTCATTCATTTTGGTTTTTCGCTGGGCATTAATACACTTGATTTTGGAGTGACACATTATAATCCCATTGGAACTAATCCGGAGTTTTCTCCAACCACCTGGCCGTTGGACAAGAAACAGATTGCCGTAGGAGACTACGTTCGGGCAGATGTTTCGCAACTTATTCCGGGTTTTACCGTGGGGATAATTTCGAGCCTGCGACTGACAAAAGATCTGGATTTGCGCTTTCTTCCAGGGCTTTCGTTCGGGGAGCGTCAGCTATTTTACAATATTCCTGTTTGGGAAAAAGACAGTTATCAGCCTTTACAATACTATTCGATTAAATCTACCTTTTTGGATTTTCCGCTGTTGCTGAAATACAAAGCTCGCCGAATTAATAACGACCGGCCTTACATCGTTTTCGGACCTGCTTACAGACAGGATATCAGCCGGACTGGGAAAGAGGATTTGGTACGATTGAAAAACGGTGGTTTTTATGCAGAAATAGGAGCCGGCTGGGATCATTATTTTGCGTTTTTCCGGTTTTCGGTAGAAGCAAAAATGAGTCTCGGGCTGAATAATATTCTTGGAGATCCTCCGGGCGTAAGTCAGCGGCAGTACTATTCGCAAGCAATAAAAGAGTTACGGTCGAATATTTTTACCCTTAGTTTTCACTTCGAATAAAGAGCCTTATTCCGCGAAAATTCGCTGCAAATAATTCCTGATGTTACAGCCACATTTAGTGACTCGGCTTTCTCTTTTCCCTGTCCGAACGAAGGAATGTTTAATTTAAATGTTACGTGTTTGGCTACTTCCTCTCTAATTCCTTTTCCCTCGTTTCCTAAAATAATTATTGCGTTGCCTGGCAGGGGTGTACTGTAAATGTTCTCTCCTTCCAGAAACGTACCGAAAACCGGCAGTTGCTGTTCGTTTGCAAGTAGAGCAAGGGCATCGAACGGTGTGTAAATTACTTTAACCCTTGTGAACGACCCCATTGTTGCCTGAATTACTTTGGGGTTAAACACATCGGCAGTATCCGGAGAACAAAACAGGTATTTTACCCCAAACCAGTCGCAGGTTCTGATTATCGTCCCCAAATTTCCCGGGTCCTGCACCCCGTCTAAGAAAAAGCAAAAGCCATCAAGATTCTGCGGAAGCGTTGTTTGGTGCGGAAGCTCGCAAACAGCAAGGCAGTTTTGTGGCTGTTTTAACAAGCTTGCTTTTTTTATTTCGGCAGCACTGGTTTCGGTTACTTTTTCTGCCTTGGGCAAAAGACTTTTGTTTTCCGAAATGAACTCAGCGGTGGCAAATAACTCCTTTACCCGAAAATGCGATTTTAGCACTTCCCGGATATTTTTGTCTCCCTCCACCAGGAAACTTTCCTCCTTTAGCCTGAACTTTTTCTGGGTAAGCGATTTTATCTGCTTTATCTTATTTTTTCCAATCATTAAAATGGTTGTATTCTGAATAATAAATGTTTCAAATTTACTGTTTCCATCTAAAACACTTCATTATTTTTGTTGAAATTAAAAATGTGGCATTGATTAGAAGAGCAATTAAATACTTGATTAACTACCGGAAACTGACTGTTGTTGCACTTGCAGCCTTTTTATTTTCCTGTTCGCCAGTGAAGTTTGTTCCCGAGGACAGGTATTTATTGAATAAAGTAGAGGTTGAGGTTGATAATTCTACAATTAACAAAGAAGAAGCAAAACTGCAAATCAGGCAGAAAGAGAACTACAAAATTCTGGGTTTTGCCAAGTTTTATTTGTGGATGTATAATTTGTCTTCGAAAAAGAAAGCAAACAGTTGGCTGAAGAAAATAGGCGAACCGCCTGAAGTTTTTGACGAGTCGCTGGTTGGTGCATCGGAGGCTCGCTTGAAACAATACCTCGGAAACAAAGGTTTCTTCAGAGCCAATGTGAATACCGATGTGATGGTGAACGAAAATCGGAGGAAAGCAAATGTCAGGTATAAAGTTGAAACGGGAGAGCAATATAAAATCAGAAAGGTAAATTACCACATCAGCGATTCTACGCTCAAAGTGCTGTTTTTTAATGATTCAGCAAAAGCTTTTATCCGGCCGGGTACACCGTTCGATTTCAGCCTGCTGGAGCAGCAACGGTCAAAAATTGTCAATCTGTTTAAAAATGAGGGGTATTATTACTTTTCTAAAGACGAAGTAAGTTATTTGGCAGACAGTAGTTTGTACGAAAAAGAAGTTGTGCTCGACCTCTATATCGGCAGTTCGCCCGAACAAAGTTCTGAAAAGAAATTTGAGCCGTATTCTCTGAATCATTTTTATATTTCGGTGTTACCGGGGTCTGTGCCGGTTTCTGCTGAGTCGAGCAGGTTTTGGCAATTTTCCGATACCATTCGTTGGGAAAACCATACACTTTTTTCCAACCCTGAAATAAGGTACCGGCCCAGGCTTTTTGACAGTATGCTTCAAATGAAAAACGGCTCGCTCTATCGGCTCGACGATGCCCGCCATACTTTCGATGCATTCAACCGGTTGCGGCAATTCCGGTTTATTGATATTCAGTTTAGTGAGCCGGAAATGCCGGTAGACACAAATTTGCTCGATTGCCACATTCGGTTGGCTCCTCTGAGCAAACAGGCTGTTTCTTTTGATGTTGAAGGAACAAACACTTCGGGGAACCTGGGGATGGCCGGCAATGTGAATTTTCAGCACCGCAACATGTTTCGGGGTGCCGAAGTGTTGCAGTTGAACCTGAAAGGCGCCATTGAACGTCAACAGCGAACAAATAAAAATGTAACAGAATATTTTAATACGCGCGAGCTTGGTTCGGAAATGAGCCTTACAATCCCAAAAATTTTGGGAACCAGAAAGCTGGTCGATGCATTTTGGAATTTGCTTCCCAAAACAATTTTCACAGTGGGGTACAATTACCAGCGCCGGCCCGAATACACCCGTACAATTTCGAGTTTAAAGTTTGGGTACGACTGGATGACTTCGGAATACCGCAAACACACCTGGAATCTTCTTGATTTTAACATGGTCACCCTGTATCAGTTCGATCCAAGCTTTATCGAAATGATAAAAGATTTGTATATAAAAAGCAGTTTTACCGATCACCTTATTTTTGCGATGAACTATTCTTTTGTGCACAACACTCACAAACTGGGAACATTTCAGAATTACTTTTATTTGCGGTTCAACGTAGAGTCTGCCGGGAATTTACTCTATTTGCTTTCGGAAACATTAGACCGTAAGCAAACGCAGGTGGTCGATTCGTCCGGGCCCGGAACTTCGGAATTTTATACGCTTTTTAAAACGCGATTTGCGCAGTATATAAAGTCTGATTTGGAATTCCGTTACGGATACATTATCGATAAATACAATGCAATAGTAGGAAGGGCTTTTTTTGGGGCCGGGCTGCCATACGGAAATTTCGATGTTTTGCCTTTCGAGAAAAAGTACTTTACCGGAGGCGCTAACGGAATTAGGGCTTGGCAGGTTCGCGCGTTGGGCCCCGGAACATACAAGGCGCCCGAAAATGAATATCCCAACCAGTCGTCTGACATTAAACTGGAAGCCAATTTGGAGTACCGGTTTAAATTGATGAGCTTTTTAGAAGGCGCCCTGTTTTTTGACGCAGGTAACATTTGGGCAATTAACGAAAAAGATAATCGTCCGGGTGCACAGTTTAAGCTGAATGAGTTTTACAAGCAACTTGCGCTTGGCACAGGAACTGGATTCAGGTTCGATTTTAATTACTTTATTTTCCGGCTTGACTTGGGAATGAAACTGCGCGACCCTTCCCAGGAAGCTGATAATGGTTGGATTATTGGTCATCGAAAATATACCGGCGACGATTTTAATATTTCGTTTGCTATCGGCTATCCATTCTAGAATTTTTAGTTTTCATCCAATTTTTCCTTAATGTTGGATATTTTTTGCATTTTTAGCCCGGTTTTAGCGAGAGTTTGAAACGAAAAAGGAGCATTTGCAAACAATTTAATACCGCGTAATTTATGTCTGGACATAACACTGAACGTGATTCCTTTGGTTCAAGGTTTGGGGTAATCGCTGCTACGGCAGGTTCTGCAATCGGTCTTGGAAATATCTGGCGCTTCCCTTATGTGGCAGGAGAAAATGGAGGAGGAGCTTTTCTAATTATTTATCTGGGATTCATCCTTGTAATCGGCATTCCTGTTATGTTGTCCGAATTTGCGATAGGACGCAGTGCTCAGCGAAACGTTTTTCGGTCGTTCCGAATGCTGGCTCCAGGCAAGCATTGGTATCTGATCGGTTTAATGGGGGTTGGCGCGGCTTTTATGATTCTGGCCTTTTACACAGCTGTTGCCGGCTGGACACTTGAATATATTTTTCAATCGATAATTAATGGTTTCGACGGACTTAGTTCGCAGGAGTTAAACGAGATGTATTTTTCGTTTATCGGAAGTCCCTGGCGGCCGTTGCTTTGGTTCTTTGTTTTTATGGGACTAACCGCTGCTATTATTATGGCAGGCGTTCAAAAGGGAATCGAGAAGTACACGAAAATTCTGATGCCTATGTTGCTCGTGCTGCTGCTCGTTTTGGTAGTACGATCGGTTACTTTGCCCGGTGCAGAAAAAGGAATTTCGTTTTTGTTTAAGCCCGATTTTAGTAAAATTACTCCTTCTACTGTTCTAGAGGCGCTGGGACAGGCTTTTTTTTCGTTGAGTATCGGGATGGGAACGCTTATTACTTACGCATCCTATATTAAAAAAAGCGACAACCTAGGGATGACTTCGGTTTCGGTTGCTTTTGCCGATACTTTTATTGCAGTGCTTGCCGGGCTTGCCATTTTTCCTGCGGTTTTCGCGTTCAATATTGAACCCGGCTCCGGCGAAGGACTGGTTTATATTACACTTCCCAATATTTTTCAGCAGATGCCGGGAGGTTATTATTTCTCGTTGATGTTTTTCATCTTACTGGGGGTTGCGGCATTAACATCAACCATTTCGGTGCTGGAAGTAATTGTCGCTTTTTTTTCCGAAGAGTTGGGGCTAAAACGAAAAGCTGCTACCTGGCTTGCTACTTCTTCGGTTTCAATTTTAGGGGTTTTATGTGTGCTGTCGACCAGTTCGCTGGCAGATGCAAAATTGTTTGGATTTACTGTCTTCGGGTTGATGAACTTCACCTCTGCAAATATTTTGCTACCCCTCGGCGGGTTTTTTATCGTAATTTTTGTAGCATGGTTTCTCGGGCGCGATAAGGCAAAAGAAGAGTTGTCAAACAATGGCGAATTGAAGGTGAGGTATATCCCGTTTTTTATGTTTGTTGTGAAATTTCTTGCCCCGTTGGCAATCGCTTTTATTTTCCTGCAGGGAGTGGGGCTGATCAATTTTTCTTAATCCGAAAGTTGAGACGGATTTTTTGGTCTCCAGTCTGAATCTGTTTCAGTACAAAAGAGTAGAGTTGCATTTTTGGATGTAAAGCTTTATATTAAAGCTTGTTATTTCGGTACCCAAAAATGCAGCAAAATGACAGAACCCTTCAGACAAATACTAAGAGAGTATTTTAGCTTTTCGAAAAAAGACCGCCGGGCAATTTTGGCGCTCTGTGCAATTATTCTCTTTTTTATTTCTGGAAATTTGGTTCTTAAATACATCGAACCAAAGCCAGACTCTGCCTCTGCAGAAATTATTGCGGTTTTTGAAAAATGGGATGCGGAGTCTGAAAATACGTTAGGGTTTAAAAGCTTGTTTCATTTTAATCCGAATACGGTCTCTGCCCAAAAGTTTGACTCATTGGATTTGCCGGCGTTTGTCAAAAAGAATATGCTGAGTTATCGGGCAGCCGGGGGAAGTTTTAAGAATGCAGCAGCTGTTCGCAAAATATACGGGATGAATGACAGCATTTATGCCGCAATAGAAAAGTATATTGATATTCCTTCTGAAATAACAGCAGAGCCCAACGTACACTCCAAAAGTAAAGGAGAACGTGCTTTTAGGCATTTTGACCCAAACACTGCGGGCGCAGACGAATTGCTAAATCTTGGATTCAACTCGTTTCAGATTTCTAATCTGATTAAATACAGAAAAAGCGGCGGCACTTTTTCCGAAGCAAATGATTTGCTGAAGATTTATGGAATTGATTCGGCCTTTTTTAACTCCCTGAAAAATTACATTGAGATCGACGAGAAACCTGTTCAAGTTTCAGAAGAAGACGTTGAAGAACCAGCTCTGTTCGTAGTTGATATTAATACTGCCGACGCTACCGAGCTGCAAAAACTGAGGGGAATTGGAGCTGTTTTTTCCGGCCGTATAATTAAGTACCGAAATCTACTTGGCGGATTTTACGACAAGCACCAATTGCTCGAGGTTTACGGTTTCCCCGAAGAAACGTTTCATTCAATAAAAGGAAACATTGTTGCTGATTCACTACAAGTAAAAAAGTTGCGGTTGAATTTTGCAGACTATTCAGAGCTCCTTCGTCATCCTTATTTGAGAAAGGAGCAGGTTGAAGCAATATTAAATTATCGTGACGAGAACGGACCTTTTCGCTCGGTTGAATATCTACTCTCTGAAAACCTGCTGGATACTGCTTCTTTTAAGGCGTTAGTCCCCTATTTAACCTGCCGTTAAAATTGATTAAAAGGTTTGTTACAGGTAGGAATAATTATTTTTTTCCTTTAAATTTGATTTGCTGTGAATAATTTCTAAATTTGCGCCTCAATTTAAAATACGGTATCAAAATGATTGTTATTCCGGTAAAAGAAGGCGAAAATATAGAAAGGGCTTTAAAAAGATTCAAACGGAAGTTTGAAAAAACTGGCGTAGTTAAGGAATTGCGTGATCGTCAGAAGTTTACAAAACCTTCAATCAGAAGAAGGGAAGAAGTAAAAAAGGCCATTTACATTGAACAATTACAGCGCCAGGAAGACTGATGTAATTTGGTTCCTGGTGTTAGCAGGAAGATGAATGAACTATCAGGAATCGTTTGTTAATTATTTGAGGTATGAGAAGAGAGACTCTTCGCATACTGTGACAGCATACAGAAAAGACCTCGATCAATTCGTGCTATATTGCACAGAAATGATCGGGGAATTTGATGTTAAAAGGGTAGATGCAAAGTTGGTGAGGGGCTGGGTTATCGAACTGATGGAAGAGCATTACATGCCACAATCAGTAAATCGGAAAATTTCAACCCTAAAAGCCTTTTTTCGGTTTTTGATGAAGAATGAGGTTGTTGATAACAACCCGGCATTGAATATACCGCTGCCTAAAATCAGAAAAAAACTACCCGGTTTTGTCGAGGAAAATAGTTTGATTCATTTGCTTGACGACGGATTTTTTTCGAATGATTTTAGGGGAGTAAGGGATAAATTAATAATTACCTTATTATATGGTACCGGAATAAGGCTTGCAGAACTGTTGAACCTTAAGGAACGTGATTTCGATACCGCCGGTTGTTTAATAAAGGTGTTGGGCAAGCGGCAAAAAGAAAGAGTAATTCCTTATCCCAAAAACATAAATCAGCTATTGCAGCAGTATATCGAAATTAGAAACAGAGAAGTTGGAAACAGTCCGGATGTTTTGCTCGTAACAGAAAAAGGAAAGCCGGTTTACGAAAAATTAACATACAGGGTTGTGAAAAAATATCTGGAACAGGTAACTTCGCTGGAAAAGAAAAGCCCTCATGTTTTGAGGCACTCGTATGCTACCCACTTATTAAACCGGGGAGCAGACCTGAATGCGGTTAAAGAGTTGTTGGGGCATTCAAATTTGTCCGCAACTCAGATATATACGCACACAACATTTGAGAAATTGCAACGTGTTTATAAACAAGCCCACCCAAGGGGTTAACTATTAAAAAGTGTTACTATGGAAATTACAATTAATTCAGTTCATTTCACCGCAGACAAGAAGCTGGTGGATTTCGTTAATAAGAAAGTGAATAAGCTTGATACCTTTTTTGATGGTATTATTAATGCTGAAGTAACATTGAAAGTATTAAGGCCTGAAGCAGCGAAAAACAAAGTTTCAGAAATTAAGGTTTCCATCCCCGGCAACGACTATCTATTTGCAAAGAAAGAAGCCGATACATTTGAAGAAGCAACTGATTTAGCCATCGATGCACTGCGCAGACAACTCGTAAAATTTAAAGATAAACTCAAGAGTAAATAAAAATCTAAAAATTGATCATCAAATCCTAGATTTTTAAAATAATATTTTTACATTTGCACACCCTTTTTAGGGGCGTTCCAGAAACTGTTGAAATTAAAGTACTTTCACCTAGTTTATTGCTGTTGCAGCAGATTTAGGTGAATGAGTAGAAGAGTCATTTTGTTGTGAATTTTCTGCTAAATAAGAAAGAAAGGCTTTGAGCTTGTCTTCAGTTCTGATAAAATTTTGTAATTTTGCATCGCATTTTACGTGCAATATATTGCGGGAGTAGCTCAGTCGATAGAGCATTAGCCTTCCAAGCTAAGGGTCGCGGGTTTGAATCCCGTCTCCCGCTCAAAAACGAGACCAGAGTTTTAAGCAGAAGCTTTTAACTCTTGTCTCTTTGTGTGTTAATGGCCGGAGTAGCTCAGGGGTAGAGCGCATCCTTGGTAAGGATGAGGTCACGAGTTCAATTCTCGTCTTCGGCTCAATGAATTTAGATAATAATTAAAAATTTGGAGTTATGGCTAAACAAACATTTGTAAGGGACAAAGACCACGTCAATATTGGTACAATTGGCCACGTTGACCATGGTAAAACTACCCTGACAGCTGCTATCACAACTGTATTGGCCAAGAGAGGCCTTTCTGAAATTAAATCATTTGATTCAATTGATAATGCACCTGAAGAAAAAGAAAGGGGTATTACAATTAATACTTCTCACGTAGAGTATCAGACTGAAAAACGTCACTATGCTCACGTTGACTGTCCCGGTCACGCCGACTATGTTAAGAACATGGTTACTGGTGCTGCCCAGATGGACGGTGCAATTATCGTAGTAGCGGCAACTGATGGTCCTATGCCACAAACACGTGAGCATATTCTTTTGGCTCGTCAGGTAAACGTTCCTAGGCTTGTTGTTTTTATGAACAAAGTAGACATGGTTGACGACGAAGAGTTGTTGGAACTGGTTGAAATGGAAATTCGTGAATTGCTCGATTTCTATGACTTCGACGGTGACAATACTCCTGTTATCAAAGGTTCTGCATTGGGTGCATTGAATGGCGAACCACAATGGGAAGATAAAATTATGGAACTGATGGATGCAGTTGATACTTGGATTCCGCTGCCTCCCCGTGAAGTTGACAAACCATTCCTGATGCCTGTTGAAGACGTATTCTCTATTACAGGACGTGGAACAGTTGCTACCGGACGTATTGAAACCGGTATCGTTCATACTGGTGATGAATTGCAGTTGATTGGTTTGGGAGCTGAAGGACGTAAAACTGTTTGTACAGGTGTTGAAATGTTCCGTAAAATCCTCGACGAAGGTCAGGCAGGTGATAACGTAGGTTTGTTGCTTCGTGGTGTTGATAAAAAAGAAATCAAACGTGGACAGATTCTTGCGAAACCAGGTTCAATTACTCCTCATACTAAATTTAAAGCTGAGGTTTACGTATTGAAAAAAGAAGAAGGTGGTCGTCATACTCCGTTCCACAATAAATATCGTCCTCAATTCTACGTACGTACACTTGATGTAACCGGCGAAATTCAATTACCTGAAGGTCGCGAAATGGTTATGCCTGGTGATAACGTAACAATTGAAGTGGATTTGATTTACCCTGTTGCACTTAACATTGGTTTGCGTTTTGCAATCCGTGAAGGTGGTCGTACCGTAGGTGCAGGTCAGGTTACTGAAATTTTGAGTTAGTCTATTACAATCTTATATAAATAAGTTCCGGGCCATTGGCCCGGAACTGTTTACGGAAGAAACTCATCCAGGGAGTTTTGTTTTTGTGTAAGTTCGATTCTTACCTTCCGTTCGAAAATAACCACAGTTGAAATGAAGTTAAAAATCTATTTGCAGGAGGCTTACGATGAACTTATTCATAAGGTAACATGGCCTACCTGGAAAGAACTGCAAAGCAGTGCATTGGTTGTAATGGTTGCTTCCTTTATTATATCACTCTTAATCTTCGTTATGGATCTGTCATTCAGAAACATAATGAGTTTTATTTATGGATTATTTTATTAATTGAAATCCTTGGGTCAGAAAATGAGCGACAATACAAAAAAATGGTATGTTCTTCGAGCTATAGGAGGTAAGGAGAAGAAAGCGAAAGAATATATCGAAAACGAAATCGCAGTTGGAGATCTGAAGGGTTTTGTTGAACAGGTTTTAATACCTACGGAAAAGGTATATCAAATCCGAAACGGTAAAAAAATCAGTAAGGAACGAAACTTTTTCCCAGGCTATGTGCTCATTGAAGCAACGTTGGTAGGAGAGGTAGCACATATTCTTAGGAATGTGCCGAACATTATTGGATTTCTTGGCGACACCAAAGGTGGGGATCCTGTACCAATGAGGCAAAATGAAGTCAATAGAATTTTGGGAAGGGTGGATGAACTTGCTGAAACTGATGAGGAATTGAACAACCCATTCGTGGTTGGAGAAACCGTGAAAGTGATCGACGGACCATTTAACGGCTTTAACGGAACCATTGAGGCAATCAATGAAGAGAAGAAGAAGCTGCAGGTAATGGTGAAGATTTTTGGACGTAAAACGCCTTTGGAACTTAGCTTCATGCAGGTTGAAAAGGAATAGTAACGCTTTATTATTTTATTATGGCGAAAGAAGTTGCTGGATTAATTAAATTACAAATCAAAGGTGGGGCGGCAAACCCGTCACCGCCGGTGGGACCAGCATTAGGTGCCAAGGGAGTTAATATAATGCAGTTCTGCAAACAGTTTAATGCGCGTACTCAAGACCAAGCAGGTAAAGTATTGCCGGTAATTATAACTGTTTACGGCGACAAGTCGTTTGACTTCATTATTAAACAACCTCCCGTAGCCGTTCAGTTGCTCGAAGCAGCAAAAGTAAAGAAAGGTTCAGCAGAACCACATGTCAGCAAAGTAGCCGCTATCTCCTGGGATCAGGTAAAACAGATAGCTGAAGGCAAAATGGTTGACCTGAATTGCTTTACTGTTGAATCGGCGATGAGAATGGTAGCTGGAACTGCCAGAAGTATGGGAATCACTGTAAAAGGTGCTTCACCATTCAAATAACAAAAATTAAATCTTTTAAGATGGGCAGAATTACGAAAAATAAAAAAGCTTCTCTTGGTAAACTCGAAAAAGGAAAAGCTTACTCAATTGATGAAGCAGCTCAACTGGTAAAAGAAGTTACTTATACCAAGTTCGATGCTTCAATTGATATTGATGTGAGGTTAGGAGTTGACCCGAGAAAAGCTAACCAGATGGTTAGAGGCGTAGTTTCTTTACCCCATGGAACAGGAAAAGAGATTCGTGTGCTCGCATTGGTTACTCCCGATAGGGAAGAAGAAGCCAAAGCAGCCGGAGCGGATTATGTAGGTTTAGATGAATATATCGACAAAATCAAAGGCGGTTGGACTGACATTGACGTAATAATTACCATGCCTCCAGTAATGGGGAAAGTTGGCCAGTTAGGACGTATATTAGGTCCCCGTGGTTTAATGCCAAACCCAAAAAGCGGCACTGTTACCATGGAAGTGGGAAAAGCAGTGAGCGAAGTTAAACAGGGTAAAATTGATTTTAAGGTTGACAAATTTGGGATCGTTCATACTTCAATAGGTAAGGTATCCTTTACTCCAGAAAAGATAAGGGATAACGCTGTTGAGTTCATGAAAACAATTCTAAAATTAAAGCCAATAGCCGCAAAAGGTACATATGTAAAGAGCATTTATCTGTCCAGTACCATGAGCCCTGGTATTAAAGTTGAACTAAAGTCAGTTGCTGACAAAACAGAGTAGAAATGAAAAGTACAGAAAAGAAAGTTATTATAGATAACCTAAAGGATCAGATTGATTCGTACAGCCATTTTTACCTTACTGACATTAGTGGTTTAAATGCTGAAGATACCAGTAGTTTAAGAAGACTATGTTTTAAGCAAGACGTAAAACTGGTTGTTGCGAAAAACACCCTTCTGCGTAAAGCACTTGAAGGTTCTTCCAAGAACGCCGAAGAGCTTTACGATGCACTCAAGGGAAATACATCAATAATGTTTACAGAAACTGGTAACGTTCCTGCAAAACTGATTAAAGACTTCAGCAAAAAATATAAAAAGCCAGTATTGAAGGCTGCTTATGTTGAAGAATCAGTTTACATGGGCGAAAACCAGCTCGATGCGCTAATTGCAGTGAAATCGAAAAACGAACTTATTGGCGATGTTGTTGCCTTGTTACAATCACCAATGCAAACATTACTCTCACAATTGCAATCAGGTGGTAATACAATACACGGTGTTCTTGAAACACTGAAAGAGAGAGAATAATTTTTTTTAGAAATCTTTAATAAAAACAAATAGAAATGGCAGATTTAAAACAGCTTGCAGAAGAGTTGGTAAACTTAACTGTTAAAGAGGTTAACGAATTAGCTGGAATTCTTAAAGAAGAATACGGTATTGAACCAGCCGCAGCTGCAGTAGCAGTAGCAGGTCCGGCTGCAGGTGGCGCAGAAGGCGAAGCCGCAGCAGAACAGACTGAATTCGACGTAATTCTGAAGGCTGCTGGTCAGTCTAAACTGGCAGTAGTTAAACTCGTAAAAGAATTGACCGGTCTTGGTCTGAAAGAAGCCAAAGCAGTGGTTGATGAAGCTCCGAAAGCAATTAAAGAAAAAATTTCCAAGGATGAAGCAGAATCGCTTAAAAGTCAGTTGGAAGAAGCAGGAGCCGAAGTTGAAGTTAAATAATCGCAATTCAGACCTTATTAAATAGAGGTTGTATGGTTTAGAGTCTTGTCAGGCAGGATTCTAAACCTTTTTGTGTATTTATATTTTATATAATTAACCTGTATAAATACATGTCAGTAAATACAAAAATCGAGAGGATAAATTTTTCCTCAACACAAACCAGGTTTGATTACCCTGACTTCCTAGAAGTACAAATTAAATCATTCAAAGAATTTTTTCAGTTAGACTCTACGCCCGAAAAGCGGAAGGAGGAAGGACTGTGGCGTGTATTCGAAGAGAATTTCCCGATTACGGACACTCGGAACAATTTCGTTCTTGAGTTTCTCGACTATCAGGTAGATCCGCCCAGGTATTCCATTCCGGAATGTATTGAGCGTGGATTAACTTTTAGCGTGCCGGTAAAAGCAAGGTTGAAACTCTACTGTACCGACCCTGAGCACGAAGATTTCGACACCGTGGTTCAGGACGTGTATTTAGGTACAGTTCCGTACATGACCGGGAAAGGAACCTTCATCATTAACGGGGCCGAAAGGGTTATTGTTTCTCAATTGCACAGGTCGCCTGGCGTTTTCTTCGGGCAAAGTTTGCATGCCAATGGTACCAAACTTTATTCCGCAAGAATTATCCCTTTTAAAGGGTCATGGATCGAATTTGCAACAGACATTAACAGTGTCATGTTCGCTTATATCGACCGTAAGAAAAAATTGCCGGTTACCACACTGCTGAGAGCTATTGGTTACGAAAGTGATAAAGAGATCCTCGGTATTTTTGATTTGGCCGATGAAATCAAAGTTTCAAAAACAGGCCTCAAAAAACTAGTTGGTCGCAAGCTGGCAGCCCGCGTGTTAAAATCGTGGGTTGAAGACTTTGTTGATGAAGATACCGGTGAAGTAGTTTCTATTGAGCGTAACGAAGTTATTATAGACAGGGAGACTGTTCTGGAGGAAGATCATATAGAGGAAATTCTCGATTCGGGAGTAAAAACTATCTTGATTCACAAAGACGATCAGAGACAGCAGGATTTTGCGATTATTTACAACACGCTCCAGAAAGATCCATGTAACTCTGAAAAAGAAGCAGTTCTTCACATTTATCGTCAGCTAAGGAATGCCGAACCGCCAGATGAAGCTACCGCACGCGACGTGATTGATAAACTGTTTTTCTCTGATAAACGATACGATCTGGGTGAAGTTGGCCGCTACAGGATCAACAAAAAACTTGGCCTCGAGGTGGATGCCGAAAATCGTGTTCTTACTAAAGAAGACATTATCGAAATTATCCGGTATCTTATTCAGTTGGTAAACTCTAAAACCGACGTGGATGATATCGACCACCTGAGCAACCGTCGTGTTCGTACAGTTGGAGAACAAATGTACAACCAATTTGGTATAGGATTGGCTCGTATGGCACGTACTATTCGTGAACGAATGAATGTGCGCGACAACGAAGTATTTACGCCAATCGACCTGATTAACTCCAAAACACTATCCTCGGTTATTAATTCATTTTTTGGAACCAATGCATTATCGCAGTTCATGGATCAGACCAACCCGTTGGCCGAAATGACCCATAAACGTCGTATGTCTGCTTTGGGACCAGGAGGTTTGTCTCGGGAAAGGGCAGGGTTCGAAGTACGTGACGTACACTATACCCACTACGGAAGGTTGTGTCCGATTGAAACACCGGAAGGACCAAACATCGGTTTGATTTCTTCGCTGTGTGTTTTTGCAAAAATTACTGACCTTGGATTTATTTCAACTCCTTATAGAAAGGTTGCCGACGGAAAAGTTGACCTTTCGGATGAAGGAGCAGTTTATCTGACTGCAGAAGAAGAAGAAGGGAAAGTTATAGCGCAGGCCAACGCACCAATCGATGCGGATGGTTATTTCTTAAACCAGAAGGTAAAATCGAGACTGGATGGTGATTATCCGTTGGTAGATAAAGAAGAAGTAAATTTGATGGACGTTGGTCCGAACCAGATTGCTTCGCTTGCTGCTTCTCTTATTACCTTTTTGGAACACGATGATGCCAACCGTGCTTTGATGGGATCAAACATGATGCGTCAGGCAGTTCCGTTGCTTCGTCCCGAAGCCCCAATTGTGGGAACCGGGTTGGAGGCAAGAGCTGCTGCCGACTCTAATGTGCTTGTTCAGGCAGAAGCCGACGGCGTTATTGAATTTGTTGATGCTACACAAATTATAGTTCGGTACGACGTTACTGAAGACGAACGTTTTGTTAGCTTCGACCCCGAGGTAGTAACTTATCCGCTTCAAAAATATACGAAAACCAACCAGGGAACTACCGTCGATTTAAAACCGATTGTTCGCAAAGGGCAGAGGGTTAAAAAAGGCGAAATTCTTTCGGAAGGTTACGGTACAGAAAATGGAGAACTGGCACTCGGAAGAAACCTGAAGGTGGCATTTATGCCATGGCAGGGATACAACTACGAGGATGCCATCGTTATTTCAGAACGAATAGTTCGTGAAGATATTTTCACTTCTGTTCATGTTGATGAATACAGTCTCGAAGTTCGTGATACAAAACGCGGGCTTGAAGAGTTTACTTCTGATATTCCGAACGTAAGCGAGGAAGCAACTAAAAATCTGGATGAAAACGGGCTTATCCGAATTGGCGCCGATGTTAAACCTGGTGATATTCTTATTGGTAAGATTACACCGAAGGGCGAATCGGATCCTTCTCCGGAAGAAAAATTGCTTCGTGCTATTTTTGGTGACAAAGCTGGCGATGTAAAAGATGCTTCTCTAAAAGCTTCTCCATCACTGTCAGGCGTTGTTATCGATAAAAAGCTATTCTCTAGAGTTGCCAAAGACAAAAAAGGCAAAACAGCTACAAAAACTCTTCTCGATCAAATTGATGAAAATTTTGACCGCGAAGTGGCTGCGTTGCGCGCACGTTTGGAAGATAAACTTTTTACACTTGTAAGTGGAAAAACTTCGCAGGGCGTAAAAGATTATTACGGAACAGAAGTTATAGCAAAAGGTGTCAAATTCACCTTGAAACAGCTTCAGGAAATCGATTATCTCTCGGTTAATCCGTCAAAATGGACAACCGATAAAGATAAAAACGATCTGATTTTTAAAGTAATTAATAATTACATTATAAAGCACAAAGAAGCGGAAGCTTTTGCTAGGCGCGAAAGATATAATGTTACCATTGGTGATGAACTGCCTGCAGGTATTATTCAGCTGGCAAAAATATTTATCGCCAAAAAACGTAAGCTGCAGATTGGTGATAAAATGGCCGGACGTCACGGAAACAAAGGGATTGTTTCAAGGGTTGTCCGTGCAGAAGATATGCCATTCCTTGCTGACGGAACACCTGTTGACATCGTGCTTAACCCGCTGGGGGTACCATCCAGGATGAACCTGGGACAGATTTACGAAACTGTTCTTGCTTGGGCAGGAAAAGAACTGGGAGTTAAATTTGCTACTCCGATTTTTGATGGTGCCGAGCTTGAAGAAATCGCTGAATATACCGATAAAGCAGGTATTCCTCGTTTCGGGAAATCAACACTTTACGATGGGGAAACCGGTGTGCCGTTCGACCAGCAGGCAACAGTTGGAATCATTTACATGATGAAACTGGGTCACATGGTTGAAGACAAAATGCACGCTCGTTCCATTGGGCCATATTCACTTATTACGCAGCAGCCTTTGGGTGGTAAAGCTCAGTTTGGTGGTCAGCGTTTTGGGGAAATGGAAGTTTGGGCGCTCGAAGCATTTGGTGCATCTCATATACTTCAGGAAATCCTTACCGTGAAGTCTGACGACGTAATGGGAAGGGCAAAAGCATACGAATCTATAGTGAAAGGTGAACCGATGCCGCAACCAGGTATCCCGGAATCGCTCAATGTGTTGTTGCACGAACTGAGAGGTCTTGGCCTCAGCATCAAGATGGAGTAGTACTCCATCTTCCTGTATTTTGGTTCTGTTATAATGATTTTTAATTCAGATTATGGCATTCAGAAAAGATAACAAAGCAAAAGGAGGTTTTTCAAAAATTTCAATCAGTCTTTCTTCTCCCGAAGAAATTCTGGAAAGATCGTATGGTGAAGTTTTGAAACCTGAAACAATAAACTACAGAACTTATAAACCTGAGCGGGATGGCTTGTTTTGCGAGCGTATTTTCGGACCTGTGAAAGATTACGAATGCCATTGCGGTAAATACAAACGAATTCGTTACAAAGGAATTGTTTGCGACCGCTGTGGAGTTGAAGTAACCGAGAAGAAAGTACGTCGCGAACGCATGGGACATATCGCTTTGGTTGTTCCGGTCGCACATATCTGGTACTTCCGTTCATTGCCAAATAAAATTGGATATTTGTTGGGACTACCAACAAAGAAGCTTGATTCCATTATTTATTACGAACGTTATGTCGTAATTAATCCTGGAATAAAAGCAACCGACGGAATAAAAGAACTCGATTTCCTTACTGAGGAAGAATACCTGGATATTGTTGATACTTTGCCTAAAGAAAATCAGTTCCTTGACGATGAAGATCCAAATAAATTCATCGCAAAAATGGGAGCTGAAGCTTTATACGAAATTTTGAGCCGGCTCGATTTGGATGACTTGTCATATACTTTAAGGCATAAGGCAAACACCGAAACATCGCAGCAGCGTAAAAATGAAGCATTGAAGCGTTTGCAGGTGGTAGAAGCATTCAGGGCAAGTAAAAACCTCAATCGTCCTGAATGGATGATTGTTCGGGTTGTTCCGGTAATTCCTCCCGATTTACGGCCACTTGTTCCATTGGATGGCGGGCGTTTTGCCACCTCCGACCTGAATGATCTTTACCGCAGGGTAATCATTCGGAACAATAGGTTGAAGAGACTTATCGAAATCAAAGCTCCTGAAGTAATTCTTCGTAATGAAAAACGAATGCTACAGGAAGCTGTTGACTCGCTTTTCGATAACTCAAGGAAATCAAATGCGGTTAAAACAGAAAATAACCGCGCACTCAAATCGCTTTCAGACAGTTTGAAAGGAAAGCAGGGACGTTTCCGTCAGAACCTGCTCGGTAAACGTGTTGACTATTCTGCCCGTTCGGTTATTGTGGTTGGCCCTAAACTCAAAATTCATGAGTGTGGTCTTCCTAAAGGTATGGCTGCAGAGCTTTACAAACCTTTTATAATCAGGAAATTGATTGAACGAGGAATTGTGAAGACTGTAAAATCGGCTAAAAAGATCGTCGACAGGAAAGACCCAGTGGTATGGGAAATCCTTGAGAATGTATTGAAAGGACACCCTGTTATGCTAAACCGTGCGCCCACACTGCATAGATTGTCAATTCAGGCATTTCAGCCTGTGTTGATTGAAGGGAAAGCTATTCAACTCCACCCGCTGGTGTGTACCGGGTTTAATGCTGACTTTGACGGTGACCAGATGGCGGTTCACCTACCGTTAGGAAATGCTGCTGTTCTGGAAGCTCAGTTGTTGATGCTTGCCTCGCATAACCTGTTGAACCCTGCGAATGGAGCACCTATTCAGGTTCCTTCTCAGGATATGGTTCTTGGCTTGTATTATATGACAAAAGCCCGCAAAGGCTCAAAAGGTGAAGGGATGACGTTCTATTCACCTGAAGAAGTTACAATTGCATACGAAGAAAAAGCGCTTAGTTTACATGCTGTTATTAAAGTAAAAGTAGAGGATGTAGATGAAAATGGCGAAATCTTCAAACATATTATAGAAACAACGACCGGTCGTGTGATGTTTAATGAATTTGTACCTCGCAAGGTAGGATACATTAACCAGATTCTGACCAAAAAGTCGTTGCGTACCATTATCTCAACTGTTTTCAAAGTATGTGGAAATGCCGACACCGTTGCTTTCCTTGATGACATCAAAAACCTTGGTTACCGTATGGCATACCGGGGCGGATTGTCTTTCAACATCGACGATGTAATTATCCCGAAGGATAAGGAAACAATTGTTGGCGCTGCTTACGAAGAAGTTGAAGAGGTAATTTCCAACTATAACATGGGTTTTATTACCAACAACGAGAGGTACAACCAGGTTATTGACATCTGGACACATGCCAACTCGAAATTGACACAATCGGTAATGAAAACCATTAGTTCGGACGACCAGGGGTTCAACTCAATTTATATGATGCTTGACTCCGGAGCTCGTGGTTCTAAAGAACAGATTCGTCAGTTGTGTGGTATGAGGGGATTGATGGCAAAACCGCAGAAATCCGGTTCTACCGGTTCCCAGATTATTGAGAACCCTATTTTGGCGAACTTTAAAGAAGGACTTTCCGTACTTGAGTACTTTATTTCTACCCACGGTGCACGTAAAGGTTTGGCGGATACAGCGCTTAAAACTGCTGACGCCGGATACCTTACCCGTCGTTTGGTTGACGTATCTCAGGATGTTATTATTCAGGAAGAAGATTGCGGAACTTTGCGTGGTATTGTAGCTACAGCAATTAAAAACAACGAAGAAATTGTTGCATCGCTCTTCGAACGTATTGTTGGACGTACTTCGGTTCACGATATCTATCATCCGCTTAACGGAGAATTGATTATCAAATCGGGCGATACCATTACAGAAGAAATTGCACAGAAAATTGAAGATTCTCCGCTGGAAAGCGTAGAAATTCGTTCGGTGCTTACCTGTGAATCAAAAGTTGGAGTTTGTGCAAAATGTTACGGACGTAACCTTGCCTCCGGATACATGGTTCAGAAGGGAGAAGCTGTTGGTGTTATCGCTGCACAATCGATTGGAGAGCCGGGAACACAGCTTACTCTGCGTACCTTCCACGTTGGGGGTATCGCCGGTAACATTTCCGCGCAATCGAGAGTTGAAGCACGTTACGACGGGTATGTCGAAATTGAAGAACTACGTTCGGTTGAATACAAAGGAGAAGACGGAAATCCTGTTGAGATAGTTGTGAGCCGGTTAGCCGAACTCAAAATTATCGATAAAAATACCAAGATACAGCTTTCAAATCACGCCATTCCATACGGTTCTAAATTGTATGTAAATAATGGTGACGAGATTAGAAAAGGTACTCTAATTTGTGAATGGGACCCGTTCAATGGAGTTATTATTACTGAATTTGATGGTAAAATCGAATTCGAAAATCTTATTGACGGTATTACTTTCCGTGAAGAATCGGATGAACAAACCGGTTATAGCGAAAAAGTAATTATTGAAACCAGGGACAAAACCAAAAACCCGACGCTGAAAGTCATGGACAAAGATGGCTCGATGATTCGGTCGTACAACTTACCTGTGGGTGGGCACATTGCCGTATCGCAGGGACAGACGGTGAAAGCCGGTACAGTTTTGGTTAAAATACCGAGGGCTGCTGGAAAAGCAGGCGATATCACCGGTGGTTTGCCGCGTGTTACCGAACTGTTCGAAGCACGTAACCCTTCTAATCCTGCTGTTGTTTCTGAAATCGACGGAGAAATTTCTCTGGGTAAAATTAAACGTGGTAACCGCGAAATTATCGTTACAACTAAAACAGGTGACGTTAAGAAATACCTGGTGCCGCTTTCAAGGCAGATTTTGGTTCAGGAAAACGACTATATCAGGGCAGGTACATCGCTTTCTGATGGGGCTATTACTCCCCGCGATATTCTGGCAATTAAAGGGCCTACTGCTGTTCAGGAATATATTTTGAACGAAGTCCAGGACGTTTACCGGATGCAGGGCGTAAAAATCAACGATAAACACTTTGAAGTTATCATTCGTCAAATGATGCGTAAAGTGGAAATTGATGACCCGGGTGATACACGTTTCCTCGAAAAACAGATTGTTGACAAGAATGAATTCCTGTCGGAAAACGACTGGATTTGGAACAAGAAAGTGGTTATTGATGCGGGTGATGCAGATGGTTTAAAAGCTGGTCAGATTATTTCTTCGCGCAGGCTCAGAGATGAAAATTCTCAGTTGAGGCGGAAAGATAAAAAGCTGGTGGAATCAAGAGACGCAATTCCAGCAACATCAAGCCAGATTCTGCAGGGGATTACACGTGCGTCACTGCAAACCAGAAGTTGGTTATCAGCTGCATCGTTCCAGGAAACTACAAAAGTGTTGAACGAAGCTGCCATCAATGGTAAAGTTGATTACCTCGACGGACTGAAGGAAAATGTGATTTGTGGTCACCTGATTCCTGCCGGTACCGGATTGAAGGAATACAAAAACCTGATTGTTGGTTCCAAAGAAGAATACGACAGGTTAATTGATATGAAGAAAAACGCTTAAGTCTGATAAACATGGATGATAAAAAACAAAAACAACAACAGTTGAATATTGAATTGAGTGAAGAAGTTGCACAGGGTATTTACTCAAACCTTGCAATTATTACTCATTCCAGTTCTGAATTTGTAGTTGATTTTGTTCGGATAATGCCCGGAATTCCTAAGGCAAATGTGAAATCAAGAGTAATTCTTACTCCTGAACATGCCAAACGGTTATTGCTTGCTTTGCAAGACAATATTAAAAAGTTTGAGGCTATTAACGGGCCAATCAAGAATGTAAAACCGGGTTCCGACCCGGGAATACCCCCCATGGGATTTGGAGGGCCGACGGCTCAGGCGTAAACAAAATTATAACAAACGAAAAAGAGGGATCAGGTGTCTGATTCCTCTTTTCGTTTTATAGCCGAATAATGTTTTTAGAACAATCCTTCAACTGAAAGATAGCGCTCGCCAAGGTCGTATGCAAAGGTTAAAATGCGGGAGCCTTTCGGAATTTCTTTAATTTTTTTAGCGACAGCTGCCAGCGAGGCACCCGACGAGATTCCCACAAGCATGCCTTCGAGTTTAGCTGCTTTTTGGGCGTATTCAAATGCTTCCTCCTTTGTAACAGATATTGTTCCGTCTAACAGTTCGGTTTTGAGGTTGTCGGGAATAAAACCAGCTCCAATTCCCTGTATCTGATGCGGCCCCGGTTGCCCGCCGCTAATTACGGGGCTGTCTGACGGTTCAACGGCAAATACCTGCATCTTGGGAAACTCCTTTTTTAGCACTTCGGCAACACCGCTGATATGGCCGCCTGTTCCTACGCCTGTAATCAGGTAATCTATCCCCTGCGGAAAATCATTTAGGATTTCTATTGCCGTATTTTTCCGGTGGGCATCAATGTTGGCCGGGTTAGAAAACTGAAACGGTATCCATGCATTTTGGATTTCTTTGGCCAGTTCTTCTGCTTTAGCAATTGACCCTTTCATGCCTGTTCCTTTGGGCGTTAATACCAGTTCAGCGCCAAGTGCATGCAGCACCTGCCTCCGTTCGAGCGACATCGACTCGGGCATGGTTAATATCAATCGGTATCCTTTAGCCGCAGCAACCAGCGCCAGTCCAATGCCGGTATTTCCGGAAGTCGGCTCAATTATAACAGAACCTTCGGTCAAAATGCCTTTCTTTTCTGCATCTTCTACCATTGAAAGGGCAACACGGTCTTTGATGCTCCCTCCCGGGTTGGTTTTCTCCAGCTTAACCCAAACTTCGAAATCGTCGGGGTAAAGGTGGTTTACTTTTACATGTGGTGTATTTCCAATGGTTTGCAGAATGTTTTGTACTTTCATAACGAGTTAATTTTAAAAACGGTTAAAAAAAAGGCTCTCCTGGATATCCCGGAAAGCCTTATACTGTAAAATAAAATTTATCTGATTTTTTTAACAACACACGCCTTCTCGGGATAGATTACCCCAACAACAAACAAATATGTGGCATGTCATGTTTCTCATATTGTGATGCAAGTTAAGCAAAAATCAATAAATCAGACTGAAAAGTATGTATTATTTGAATAAATTTAATTTTTGTACCGTAACCATTTAATCAACTCTTTCAGATTTACTTTTTTGCCATACATGAGCAGTCCTGTTTTATAAATTTTGGCAGCTACCCATATTGCACCAACAGTTGTCAGAATAAGCAAAAACATTGAAAGCAGCAGTTCCCACACCGGCACTCCGTATGGCACACGTGCAAGCATTGCTACGGGCGATGTAAGCGGGATAATAGAGCCCCAAAAAGCAATTGGGCCTTCGGGATTTCGGGCAATGGGGAACAGCAGCATAATGGAAAGAATAAGCGGAAAAGTAATGGGAAACACCATTTGCTGGGAATCTTCATCGTTATCAACAGCAGCACCCACAGCTCCGAGCAACGAGCTATACATCAGGTAACCGGCCAGGAAATAAAAAACAAAAGCGAACAAAATAAGCGGAATGTTCAGGTTGTTGATGAGCCCAATGATTTCGGTAACCTGACTCTCTCCGGCCGAAATGTTGGCTCCCATGGTTTGCTGGCTCTCCATGAGGCTCTGTCCCATTTGCTGTGCAGATTCAGGGCTGAAGAAGCTTTGCGCAATTGTGAGGCCTACTATGCCAACCAGCACCCAAATTGCTACCTGGGTAAGTCCAACCAGCGCCGTCCCGATTATTTTGCCGGCCATAAGCTGAAACGGTTTTACCGATGATATAATTACCTCAACAATTCTGTTCTTTTTTTCTTCCATAACGCTGCGCATAACCATGGAGCCGTACATGAAAACAAAGAAATAGATGATGAATCCCATGGCGTAACTGGTAATAAATGCTACTTCAGAAGAGCTTTTTTTCGCCTCCCCGGTTTCTGAAACTTTAAGCGTATTCAGCTTTACCGATGTTCGCGTTGATGAAAGCTGTTCTTCCAGATTGGGAATTCCCGTTTCTGCAATTATTTTTTGGCGCTTGTCATTTTCGATAAACCGGCTCAGCCTCCGTTCAACCTGCTGAATAAGATCCATCGGTAACTGCTTTTCCGAAATCATTTGAGCGGAGTTGTTCGAGTAAATATTTTCAGGGATGTAAAGCAGGGCGTAAAATTCCGATTCTTTTATATTCGATTTTAAACGCTCGTACTCGTCTTTCGGAATAAAATGGTACCTGGTGTACCCTTCCTGTTCTAACGCGCCCAGAAAAAGCGTTGATTCATCGTAGACGGCAATTGTTCGTTCCTGCTTGTCGTTATTTACCGACAGAAAAATAATGAGGGCGAACATGCCGACAAAAAGTAGCGGAACGAGCAGGGTAAGAACAATGAATGATTTCTTTTTTACCCTTTTTAAATATTCCTGCTGAAGTATAAGTATTGTTTTATTCATTGTTTACTTGTTTAAGTTGTTGGATTCCTGAACTGCTTTAATAAATACATCGTTCATACTCGGAATAATCTCTTCAAATGAAAGAATTTCGGCAGCCGGCATCAGGGCTTTTAGCAACTCGTTATTTGAATTCCCGTTCAGATACTGCACCTGTAGCCGGTTTGCTTTGTCCGATTCTGTGTGCTCTAGTACTTCGAAATTAGTTCCCAGCGCATTGTTAACTTCGCTGAAGTCTCCTTTGTATGTTATTTCAAAAATGTTCGATTTATACTTCTGACGTATTTCGTCGGTAGGACCGTCAACTATTTTTTTTGATTTGTTTATGAGCGCAATATGGTCGCAAAGCTCTTCAACCGAACCCATGTTGTGTGTGGAGAAAATAATTGTTGACCCTTCTTCTTTTAGCTGAAGAATCTCCCTTTTCAGCAGGTTGGCATTAATAGGGTCGAATCCACTGAACGGTTCATCAAAAATCAGGAGCTTTGGTTTGTGAACTACCGTGGTAACAAACTGTACTTTTTGCTGCATCCCTTTCGACAGTTCTTCCACTTTTTTATTCCACCAACCGCCCATTTCAAAACGTTCAAACCAGTGTTTCAGGTTCTGAATGGCATCTTTCCTGCTCATCCCTTTTAACTGAGCCAGGTAAATGGCCTGTTCGCCCACTTTCATTTTTTTGTAAAGGCCGCGTTCTTCGGGAAGATAGCCAATATGAGCAACATCAGACTGTCGCATTTTTCTGCCGTCCAGAAGAAGTTCTCCTTCGTCAGGCGCGGTAATCTGATTGATAATACGAATCAACGTGGTTTTCCCTGCTCCGTTTGGCCCAAGCAATCCGAATATGGTTTGCTCCTTTACCGAAATGCTCACGTCCGATAAAGCCCGGGTGGTCGAGAATACTTTGGTTACATTATTTGCACTGAAAAATTCCATTCTAATTTTTTTTAATGGGTATGAGTTAGCAACTGCAAATTACAGGTTTATTCTTAATTTGCAGGAAAAATAATCGCGTTTATCCCCAAAAATAATAATATGGTTTTTCTTCGTCAGCGCAATATTACAACCACTTTTAACTCTGTTTTAAATCGTTTTTTTTGCGAAGAGCGCAAAGTTTTCAAGCCTGAAAAACTTTATTCAGGAAAACATAGTCAACCAGCCCCAGTATCCAGAAAAATAGAAATCGCTATCCAAATTGTTTGTCAGTTGCAATTTTAATATCGTATAAATGCTTGATTTTGTGTGGAGATATTGACTACTCGATTGGCTGCGCTTGCAAGTGGCGGATGTAGTTGACCAACTGCCACGTGTCGTCAACAGATAACTGCGGTCCGTGGGCGCCCATCACACCAAACCCGATTCTGATGTTATGAAATAATTGTCCGTCGGTTTTCTCCATGGCCCGCTCGGCATGATAATTTGCCGGGGGAATCGGGTATTTCCCGCTGGTGAAAAGGTGCCCTTTGCCATCACCTTTTTCTCCATGGCAAACAATGCAGTATTGTTCGTATTTAAGTTGCGCACGTTCACGATTAAAATCATTTGCCACGGGATTTGTTAACGAGGCAGCTTTAAGCTCATCTTCAGGGGTTCTGACAAAACCGAAAGCATGTTCGTGAATTGCAACTGTCCCTTCCACAGGCCCGGTCATTGTTTTTCCTTCAGGGAGATTCGGGTTTTCGCTCCACGTTTCGTAGGCCTGCGAATGTTCCATGTCGTTAAAGAAACTCCAGCCGGGCTCGTTGCGGTTGTTATCGCATGACGAGAAAAGTATAACTATCCCGAAAAATCCAATCCAGTGTATTATGCTAAATGTTTTCATAACTCGAACTTTCAATAAAATAAGGATGATTGGCCGGCACCGGCTTCGCTTTTTCGAAAAACGTAAAAAACAGCGCCATAAAAGCAGCCAGGTAGAAAAGTGGTAATCCGATTTCCAGCAACCCGATGGACGTATTTTCGTGTCCTACTGCTCCCGGCATAATGGCCAGGTACAAATCGAGGTAGTGCCCGAATAATACAATTATGGCCACAATGGCGAGGTAAAGCGGCTGGCGTTTTGCTCCGCGGGTCATCAGTGCCAAAAATGGAAAAAGGAAATTGACAATAACATTTACATAGAATAACGTCCCGAAATTTTTTGTGCGTTCAACAAAATAGATTGTTTCCTCCGGAATGTTACTGTACCAAATGAGCAGGAACTGGCTCAACCACAAATAGGCCCAAAAAATGCTGAATCCGAAAAGGTATTTTCCCAGATCGTGCAAGTGTTCTGAATTCACATTTGGGAGAATGCCGAAGTGTTTGAACGCAGCTGCAATTATAATTATTACTGCCAGCGCCGAAACAAACATACCCGAGAAAATATACCATCCGTAAAGTGTACTGAACCAGTGAGCGTCGATTGACATGAGCCAGTCCCAGGCAGCGGTGGAACTGGTTATGGCAAAGAAAACAATAAACCACCCGGAAGTGGCACGTAAGCGGGCAAGGTATTTTTCCTGCGGCTCGAAATCATTTTTAACCGACATCTTACGCAAATAGATGGCAAAGAAACTCCACAATGCAAAGTAAAACGCAAAGCGAAGCATCCAGAACGGAAGGTTAAGATAACCTGTCTTCTTTTGCAAAAGGTCGTCGAGATGCTCTGTGTGTGTCCATTCAAACAGATCTTTCAGCCCTGGAAAAGCAGCAATAAAAAAGATGATTGCGAAAGGAATCGTCAGTCCCATTGATTCCATAATTCGCTGAATATTGATTTGCCAGGTAGATTCGCCCAATGTATTCACCGTCCAGAAGAAGAGTGCACCTAATCCTAAAAACACAAACATAAGCGCATTCATCCACAAATTAGCCCAAATGCGTTCGGATGGCAGTTGCTGAAAAAAAACAGCAATAAGAAGCGCAATTAGACCAATGCCGGCAGCAATGCCTAAATATATTTTTAGCTTATTCCCGAATTTGAATGGAACAGGTTCCGGTATATTTTGTTTTTCCATCATGTTGTTGCGTTTACTTGTTTTACATCAATTGCTCCGGCAGCTTCCAATGCTTCAGCCAGCTCAATTTCAGAAAGGTTATTGTTTTTGGCTGCAAGAATTACCTGAAAATGATCGTTGGTAACGTCATCATCTAAAATATTCGGAATTTTTCCGGGCCCCAGGTTAGAGCGCAAAAGGAAAGCAATTCCCATGGCAAATGCAGCAAAAAGAACAGTTAGCTCAAATGTTACCGGGATAAAAGAAGGAATTGACAAGTAGGGTTTCCCCCCGAAGTTAAGCGGCCATCCTTTTGTAAAAACCCATATCTGGAAAAGCAATCCCAGCGAGCCTCCAATTAGTCCGGCAGCAAAAGCAATTTTGGGCAGATGGGAACGCGGGTATTTTAGTGCCGTGTCCAACCCGTGAACAGGAAAAGGAGTGCGCACGTCGGCAATATGTATTTTTTTGTTTTTGAGTTCTTTTACTGCATTCAGTAAATCGAGCTCATCGGTAAAATGTCCGTAAACTATTGCTCCCATAATTACTGTTTTTCAGGTTTTTGTTTTTGCGTTGGTTTTCCCAGAAATTTACGTGCAGAAGAGCGCGCAACCGATTTTACCTCTGCAATGGCAATTACCGGGAATACCCTGATGAAAATGAAGAACAGCGTAAAAAATAAGCCGAAAGTTCCCAGGTAAATAGCTACTTCCACAAAAGTCGGTTTGTACATCGACCAGCTGGAAGGGAGGTAGTCGCGATGCAATGAAGTAACCACAATAACAAAACGTTCAAACCACATTCCGATGTTAATGAATATCGATAAAATGAACGTGAAAGTAAGGTTCCTGCGCAGTTTTTTTATCCAGAGTAATTGCGGGGAAATTACGTTGCAGGTCATCATAATCCAATACGCCCATGCATACGGGCCAAGAGCCCTGTTCATGAACGCGTACCGTTCATATTCCACACCACTGTACCATGCCATAAAAAGTTCTGTGATGTACGCAATTCCTACAATAGAACCGGTTGCAATAATTACTTTATTCATTGATTCAACGTGCCCCACTGTAATGTACTGCTGAAGGTTCAGTGCCCGTCGGGTTACAATCATCAGGGTAAGCACCATGGCGAAACCTGAGAACACTGCTCCCGATACAAAATAGGGTGGAAATATGGTGGTGTGCCAGCCGGGAATTACAGAAGTGGCAAAGTCGAAACTAACAATGGTGTGTACCGAAAGTACAAGAGGGGCAGCCAGTCCGGCCAGAATGAGGCTCATCGATTCGTGGCGTTGCCAGTGGCGTGCCGAGCCCTGCCATCCAAAACTCAGAAAGTTGTATACTTTTTTCTTCCATAATGTTTTCATCCGGTCGCGTATGGTTCCCAGGTCAGGAATAAGCCCCATGTACCAGAACAGAAGCGAAACCAGCAGGTAGGTAGAAATAGCGAAAACGTCCCATAACAACGGAGAGTTAAAGTTTACCCATAATTCTCTGGTGTTTGGATAGGGAAAAATGAAGAACCCCAGAGGCAGTCGTCCCATGTGGATGAGGGGAAACAGCCCGGCGCACATAACTGCGAAAATGGTCATTGCTTCTGCTGCGCGGTTAATACTGGTACGCCATTTTTGCCGAAACAGCAGCAAAATAGCGGAAATGAAGGTTCCGGCATGTCCGATACCTACCCACCAAACAAAGTTGGTAATACTCCATCCCCAGCCGATAGTCCGGTTAACACCCCAGGTTCCAATTCCGAACCATATCGTGTAGCCAATCATGGCAAACCCTACTAGCATCAGAATTGAAGATATGGTCAACCCTGCAAACCATAGTTTTCCAGGTTTGGCTTTGATGGGAGCCATAACATCATTGGTAATGTCACTGTAACTTTTTTCTCCGTTAATTAGTGGCTCTCTTACCGGTGAAACGTGCATCATGTGGTTAGTTTTAGCTTTTATTCCTAATTTTTGTCAAATATCCTACGCTTGGTAAAGTATGTAGTTCTTCAAGTAAATGGTAGTTTCTTGGGTCCTCCATCATTTTTGAAACTTTGCTGTTCGGGTCATTCAAGTCTCCAAAAACAATGGCGTCGGCCGGGCATGCCTGTTGACAAGCCGGTTGCAGTTCTCCATCCAGCAACTGGCGCCCTTCATTTTTTGCAGTAAGTTTTTTCTCCTGAATGCGCTGAACGCAGAACGAACACTTTTCGATTACGCCTTTTGCCCTGACTGTCACATCCGGGTTGTGGCGCATCCTGCTCAGGTCAACGGTCATGTTGGCCGGGTCGTATCGGTTGTTCGGAATGGCATCTGCGCCGGTGTAATCCATCCAGTTGAAACGGCGTACTTTGTAGGGGCAGTTGTTGTTGCAGTACCTTGTTCCGATACAGCGGTTGTATGCCATTTGGTTCAGCCCCTCGCTGGAATGGTTGGTGGCAGCTACCGGGCAAACATTTTCGCACGGAGCATTGTCGCAATGCTGGCACATAACCGGTTGCCTTACCACTTCCGGATTTTCTTCGTCGCCATTGTAATAACGGTCGATTCTTATCCAGTGCATTTCGTGTGCCCGGGCGGTTTCTTTTTTTCCTACTACCGGAATATTGTTTTCTGTATTGCATGCCAGAACGCATGCGCTGCATCCAATACATTTATTCAGGTCGATGGCCATTCCCCACTTGTGCCCTTTGTACTCGTGTTTCTGGTACAACGTGGTGTGGTGGTGTTTTATTTGTTCGTGCAGCTCGTTTCCTGCTGCCGGGTTTTCCTTCCATTTGTCCAGTGTCGATTCACGAACAATCGGACGGCCTTCCATCGACTGGTGCCCCTGCACCAACGCCATTTGCTCGAATCCACCTGTTTTTGTGATGTCGAATCCGGAAACGGCAAATTGCCTGAATCCATTTTCAACTGTCGCCAGCGGATAGGCGTTAACTCCTGTTATTAATTCTTCAGGAATACCTTTTATCCGGCCGTAACCGAGAGCGATGCTGATGGTTTTATCTGCCTGCCCGGGTTGCACAAACGCCGGAATAGTGAGTGTGCCGAGCTGAATAACATCCCCGTTTTTGATGCCCATTTGCCGGGCAACCGCAGGCGATATGGAAGCGTAATTGTCCCAGGCAATCCGGGTAACCGGATCGGGAACTTCCTGCAGCCATGGATTTAACGGCCCGTGGCCGGTTCCTATGTTAATGTTTTCGAACAATTCTACCGTAAAATCTTCCGTAGGTTTTTCGTTGCTTATTTGTTGGAGCGATTTTTCAACTTCATTTTGATTGTACCCGACTGACACCGGATTTGAGCTTGTTACAAATTCTCCTCTTTTCAGCATTTCAATCCAAAAACGTTCCGGATCGTTTTGTTCTGTTTGCTTTGGAAAATAGCTCGCAGCCCAATTGCTTTTTATGGTATCGCGCCAGTTTGTGTCATCTTTGAGCCATGTCAGAACCGTTTCCTGCGCCTGACGCGAATCGAACAGCTTGTGCAGTGTCGGTTGTAAAATGGAAACAACTCCGTCTTTATATTCCGCATCATCCCAGCATTCCAGATACCCGGGAGATGGAAGAATGTATTCGCAAAGCGCTGTTGTTTCATCGGGCAAAGAACTTAAGGCAACCGAAAGTGGCGCTTTTTCAATAGCCGCTTTTATTTTTTCAGATTCCGGATGATTGTACACCGGATTAACATCCCAAACAACTACTGCCCCCGGATTTGAATTCAGCAGTTTTTCGATGCCTTTTTCATTTCCCCGGTAATGGTTGTATGTGCGTTCAAACTGAATGGTACGTCCTACGTTGCCAAGCATTTGGTTGATGCTGTTTACTATCACCTGATAGTCGGGGTTGTTGTCTCCGCAAATCACCAGCGAGTTTCCTTCATTGGCAAGTAAATCGTTTATTGCCAAATCGAGTTTTTCTGCGACAGCTTGCGGGGGAGCTGGCAGTTCGGTTGCCGGAACTCCTTTTTTTGCGGCCAGCTTGTTGCGCAGGTACGCTAAAATGCGACCGTAATCATTCCGTTCAGCACGAATACGTAGGTCGGCGTTGGAACCGGTTAACGACATGCCTGCTTCTATCTGGTAGTGTTTGTTTAAATTTCCATCTCCGTTATGCAAATCACGGCGTTTGGCATATTGCCCTGAAAATTCTACAGGAGAAAGCCAAGTCCCCAAAAAGTCGCATCCCACAGAAACAATGCAATCCGCTTTTTCAAAATGGTATTCGGGAATGGCATCTGTTCCGAAAGATTTTCTGTTGGCTTCGCGGTATCCGTCCATGGGAATGGCGTCGTACTGGTGCCACTCGGCATTGTATGCTGCCACAAATTCACTAATGAGCTTCTTTGTTGACGGGCTTATTATGGTTGGCGTAAACAGTAAAATTGGTTGCCCTGAATCAGCCAGTTGGCGAAGCCTTTCCATTATTTCGCTGTCGGCTGCTTCCCATTGAATGCTTTCACCGTTTTTTAGAGGGTGTTGGTACCGGTTGATGTTGTACACATCGAGCACAGAAGCCTGCACTCGGCCGCTGGTTCCGTTGGGCGTTATTACCGATTTCGGGTTGGGCTCCAGTTTGATGGGCCGGTTATCGCGTACTTTTACCAGAACATTCCCAAATTCGTTTTGGTTGAAATACGACGACGCGTAATACGCAGCTTTCCCCGGAGTGATTTCATCGGGTTTGATGAAATAGGGAATAGCCTTTTCTACAGGCCTTTTGCACGAAGCAATCAGTGCCGCTGAGGCTGTTCCTAATCCCAGAACTTTCAGGAAATTTCTTCTCGACGAAGGGCTGATTACTTCCTCACGGCCTTTGGGCATCCGTGCGTCTTTTATTGGCTCAAATTCTTCCAGAATATGCCAGTATTTGTTCTCTTCGCTCATCATTTATATTTTGAACCGTGACAGAATTAACTCATTAAATTAATAGTGACATTTGGCACAATCGTTGGCTCCAATATCGGCAGCAACAATGGAATCCTTTTTCCCGCTTGCCAACTCTTTGTGCAGAGCTTCGAATGTTTTGTAATATTCGTTGTCAACAAAATCGACCTGTGTTTCGCGGTGGCACTCCAGGCACCAACCCATGGAAAGATCGTTTTCCTGTTTAACAATGTGCATTTCTTCCACTGCCCCATGGCATTGGGTACAATCAAGTTTTCCGGCGCCAACATGCTGGGCATGCGAAAAGAAAACGTGGTCGGGCAGCTTATGAATCCGTACCCATTCTACCGAGCGCCCTTGTTCGTGTGCCTGAACAAGTTTGTCGATTTCGAATCGTCCCGAGTGCGTTCCTTCGCGCACCACAATGTGGCAGTTCATGCATAATTCGGTGGAAGGAATATTTGCTGTTTTCGACTCTGTTGCTGTGTGGTGGCAGTACATACAATCAATTTGGTTGTCGGTAGCGTGTACTTTATGCGAGAATTTTATGGGTTGGTCGGGTTGGTATTCCTGGCTTCTGCCAAGTTTTACCGCTTCTTCGTACAACATGCCAAGCTGGTAGCCGAATGCTCCGATAAATACGAGGGCTGGAATGAATTTGTATTTTACCTTTTTGAAGAAAATAAGGTCGAGCAATGCCCAGGTAATCAGAATGCCCAGAAGCAGAAACAGCAGAAGGCGATTAATACTCGGCTTTGGTATTCCCGGGCCGGTAATTGCCAGTTGATCGAGGTAAACTTTTATGGTTTGAATATCTGCATCGCTGATGTCGAAATTCTGATGAGCCGCTGTCATCACTTTGCCTGACGGTTCCATAATTACCTGTCGGAAAGAAGCCGAATCCTTCCCTGCATATTTCAATGCAATATCCATGGCAGATGGATTCCAGTTAAGTGTATCTGTTGCTGTTAAATTATGACAGGAAACGCACGATTGGTGTTTGCTTTCGAAAGGTAAAAGTCCCATAAAAAAACGTTTCCCCCGGTTGATGTCTTCTTTGGAGTGTCCTCCTGAAATAACCGTTTGGGATGTTTCGGCAAATGTTAAAGCGGGATAGGAAATAGAACAGAAAAAAGCAAAAATGAAAATAGTAAATCGGATTAAAAGCGTGCATCCGGCAGGCTCAAAATTTTTTTTCATTCTGATCAGTTTAGTATGATAACAATTAAGCTTGTTTTTTTTAGTTATAAGACCTAACAAAATTCAACTTTAAAGGTTTCTGATATTTTGAAAATTTTTTTGTGATTCGGTTTTATTCTTCTTTTTCGAGGTTTTCTGTAAGTTTTCGTACCAATTTCATATTTACAAAAAACTCTTTGGCAACTACGCGTACAATTGTATAAGCGGGAATTGCCAAAAACATTCCCAGTACTCCGGCCAAACTTCCTGCTGCAATAATTACAAGAAATATTTCGAGCGGATGCGCTTTTACACTGCTTGAGTAAATAAGGGGTTGAAACAGTACGTTATCAATTACCTGAACAGAAATAAATACAATGGTCATTAAGCCGAGAAGCGGAAGAGTTTCTGCCACAAAATCGGCATGAATATTCAGCGCCGCACCAATGAGCAGCCCCAAAGCTGCTCCCATCCACGGGCCGAGGTACGGTATAACATTAAAAAGTCCGCAGAAAAATCCAATGATTACGGCGTGGTTGAAGCTTAATCCGACCAACGAAAGGCCCACGGTATCGAGAAGCATAACCATGAAGACTTCAAGGATGATTCCGACAAAATACCTTCTCAGCAGGTACGAAATTGAATCGAGAATATGGGAAACTTTGCTTTCAATTTCTGTGGGAACAAGTAGCAAAATGCTTTCGCGAGCCATGCTTTTTTCCTTCAAAAAGAAGAATGTAATAAAGGAAACCGAGAAAAAACCGATTAATAGTTCTCCGATTGTCCCGGCCACAGAAGCAAAAAAATTAGGGAGCTGAGAAAAATTAATCTTTGCAGTGAGCTGTTCAACCACTATGTCGTAAAAGCTTTTGTCTTCTACCAGCATCGGGTCGTTGCCCGATATTCTCATCAATTTCATTACGGGTTCTTCAATGGAATTGAAAAATGCTTTGAGGTCGATTTCCGACAGCGTTTCCAGTTCCTTAACCAGTAGCGGAATAATAAAGCGAAAGAATGAGATGAAAATGAACCAAATGGCGACTAACGTAATAAAAGCTGCAATGCCTTTGGATATCCTGAACTTTTTGTATTCTACCATAGACAACCACCTGACCAGCGGTCTGCCAATAAACGACAAAACCAGCGATATCAGTATATAGGTAACAATAGCGCTGAAATACCAAAGCAGGAAAATCAGGAAAATTCCTCCGGCAATCAGGAGAACATTGCGTGCCCAGCCTTTTAGTTGTACCATTTGATTGGTTTTTAACAAATATAACTGAAAAATGGGAACTATTGCAACGTCATTCCCACGCGAAATTAATTCCCGCTAACAGGGCTGTTTTTTTTTGAGAAGCTGTAAATACCATTGCATAATATAACTGTTGTAGGCGTTGGGCCTCAGCGGGTGTTTGTATTTGAACGACTTTTCTGAATCCATTAAAGCTTGCGTTATTTCCCGGTAAAAAATGGGGTCTTCCATGGTGTAGTACCATTTTTTTAAAAAGTATGGTGCAACTTTTAATGCGCGTTTTTTTATTGTTCCGTTTTGGCGCGCGTAGGCATCCGCTGGTTTCAAATCGAAATCAACACCGTGTGTTTTGAAAAATGAGTTTTCCAGCGTTTTGTTGTATAGTTTTGTGCCAAGCTTCTGTTCAAATGGAATTTTATGTGAAAACCGCACCAGCTCCGAATCAAAAAAAGGCAGTAAATAGTCAACTCCAAAAAACGGGAAAACAAGTGAAGAGTTGCAAATAAATTTGCTTTGTCGTTCCAGGTAATCCCATTTTTCAAAAGCCTGCCAGGGCCTAATGTTTTTGTCATTGAAAAAATTGTCGGCAATGCTTTTTTTAATAAGGTTTTCATCTGTTTTCCGATGAGGGTAAGTTGAGCCGTAGCCAGAAAATATTTTTGAAATAATGCATTCTACATCACCTTTTTGCATGTTGTTGTCGAGGTGGCTGCCCATAATAAAATCGCCCGAGTGCCCCGGAAGAGCCACCGTCTGAGAATCGATAATTTTGTTGTTCTTTAAAAATTGAACGGCAAAATAATCCTGCAAAAAAGGCATGGACGACAAATGCCCGGCGTATTTAATATAACGTTCGAATTGTTCTGACGCCGTAAAGTTGTTAATGGTTTTGTTGTTGTATTCAATAAAAGTATGCTTGTATCCCAGTTGCCGGGCCACCTTTTGTGCAGTAGGATATTCAGAAATATTTTTTCTTCCCCATGTGGCACATACTACATTGTTGTGCCCATATTCTTTTAACAAACAAGCAATAAGGCGCGAGTCGTACCCACGGGTGAGCGGCAAAAGCACCTGCTTGTTTTTAAGGTGTTCGTAATATTTGCTGAAAGAACTTAACAGAACATGCTGTAAATCTTTTTCCTGAACATTTTTTTCAATGTTTGCGCGGGTTGAAAAAAGCTTCCGGGAGTCTTTTCCCTGTTTCCCAAAACGAATGCATTCTCCGGGCATTACCTGAAAAATGTTTTTGAATAAAGTCGTTCCGGGCGGGGTAAAACCAAATGTCAGAAAATACATTTCAGAAAATACGTCCAATTCAGGCACCTCTCCGTTTAAAAAAGACAGGTAAGGTGCATCGCTCAGAATTACTTTCCCGTTTTGCAGCATGTAAAAAAGGGGAAAACTACAGGTGTTGTTGCAGAACACCCATTTCTCTTCTTCCTTTTTTATTGCAATGGAAAACTGCCCGTTAAGTTGTTCAGCAAAACTTTTAAACTGCTCAAATGAATTTGTGTTGGCGTCTACCCGGGTTAAAAAGGCTTCGCCCGAAATGTAGTTTTCGTTTTCCCATATAAAACCGGTAACAGCTATTTTTTGGTTTGTTGTCCAGTTGAACTTGGTAAATCTGTCGTTTAATTCAATACCCATAGTTTTATCAGAATTAACGGGAAAACGGTTATTACAGTCGCTTTTGCAACAAACAGTGCCATGTCAGCTATTTTTACGCCGGCCAGTTTCATGCTCCATGCTCCCAAAGCAGCAAAGAAAACAAAACCGGTGAGGCTGTACAAACCGATGGCCCAAACAATGTCATGAAATACAAAGCCGCCAATTGCCAGGCTCACTATTCTTGTTACCAGTAAAATGATGTTGTAGTTCATTGAGAACTTCTGTTTCTCAAAAATAATAAGAACTGATGACAGCGGAGAACTCAGCATTACAAGAAAAAGCCAGGGCGAAAGCAGTTGTGCCAGGTATCCCGAAAATTCCCATTCGCTGCCAAACAATACCCCGAAAATTTCGGCGCCCCACAATCCCAAAATCGTAAAAGGGAAAATTCCCATCCAGAATTGCTTTTTAAATAGCGAAAAAGTAAGTGCACTTAATTCGTTTAAATTATTTTTTAGCGACTGGGCTTTTTGAATGTAAACCCTGGAAATGGAAATACTAACCAGCTGAATTGGCACACTAATGTAGCGGTGCGAAAACGAATACAATCCCAGCATGGTTTCTCCGAAAAATGGTTTTACCATAAAAACCGGGAGCTGGCTGCTGATGAAATTGAAAAATTCGGAAGCAACCGAGTATTTCGGAAAGTTGATATACCGTCTGGCCAGTTCCTTTTCTTTGGTTGAAAAACGCACAGGTTTAAACCCGGACGACTCGGGCAGCCTTTGCGAGTACCATACATAAATGAATAGTTGCGAGCAAACAGCTCCGAGAAATAGTCCTAAAACAGGGAATACAAAAAGAGCACATTGCAAAATTCCGGTGATTACCGCTCTGATAACTTCCAGTATTGAAAGCGTTTTAAAACTTTTGCGTGCAATAAGAATGTTTCGGATAAGCTGCACTGCCCCCAGGGAAAAAGAGTAAAACGGAATTAACAGTAGCATGATAATCCGTCCAAAGTCGGAAATTCTAAATATGAGAATGTAGAGCAACAAAACTGCCAGTGCAACAAGATTAACGGCTGTGTTAATTTTCTGGGAAAGCCAAAAAATGTGTTTTCGTTCATCAGGCGATTCTGCCAGAAACAATGCACTTTCGTATTTTCCCGTTGCAACAATTGATATTGCAGAGGCAATGGTGAGGTACAAAACAAAAATCCCAAAGTTCTCGGGCGTGTAAATGCGTACTATTATCAATGCGAAAAGCGCAGGGAACAACCTGGCAAAAAACATCCCGGAAAAGAGTTTGAGAATGTCCCGGTAGAAATCACTTTTTATCAGATTTTTTATTGAGTTACGAATTCCTGGCATGTTCATGATTGATAATCCGAAGTAAAAATAGAAAATTGCGCCGCACAATGGGGAAAATTGAAACTGATTTAATTCTTATTTTTGCAAAAATACCAATCTAAATAACATGGAATTTATTTTAGATAGTCAGGAGACAGAAAAAGATTTTCAGCAATTGCTGCATCAGGTGAAACTGCGGAAGAATGGAGAAATTTCTGATTCGATGAAACGGCAGGGAATTGAATACAAACTCAACTGGGGCGCTTCAATTATCGATCTGCGCGAATTGGCGAAGCAAGTTGCTCCCAGTCATTTGCTGGCGTTGAAGCTTTGGAACAAGCAGTGGCGCGAAACCATGATTTTGGCCACGTTAGTGGACGAGCCCGATGAAGTGACCGAAGAACAAATGGATTTTTGGACAAAAAGTTTCGAAAACCGCGAAATTGCCGAGCAGGCTTCTGCAAACCTCTGGGTGAAAACCAAGTTTGCTTTTGTGAAAGCCATTGAATGGAGCCGGGGGAAAAAACATCTGGTGCGGTTTACCGGAGTTCATCTGATGGGGCGCTTAGCGCTTGTTCAAAAAAATGCCATCGACGAAATGTTTGAGCCATTTTTTGAAGAACTGGCTGTTTTAGGAAGAGATCGCCGGCTGAGTACCGTTATCTACCGCACTGTAATTGTGCTGGGAACACGTTCTGAAAATTTGAACAAGCAGGCTATTGAACTGGCAAAAGCTTTTCAGTTGGGAGAGGAGGAAGATACCGCAAAACTGGGCGAAATGCTTTTCGAAGAATTAACAGCTGATTACATTTCTTTTCGAAACTAATACATGGCGATGGTTAAAAAAGTTATTCAATATTTTTTGCAGGGAATTTTGCTGGTGGCCCCGGTTGTTATCGTTATTTATATTCTTTACTCCCTGTTTATTACTGTTGATGGCTGGTTAAACCGTCAGATTTCGCCACTGCTGGGTTTTTCTTTGCCCGGCCTCGGCATAGTATTTCTTTTTGTTTCGCTCACATTACTGGGTTTTCTGGGGCAAACAGCATTTCTTCGTCCGCTAAAACGAATAGCAGCAAATTTTATCCGGAGAATACCTCTGCTAAATTTGTTGTACTCTTCTATTAACGATTTGTTTTCGGCATTTGTAGGGAAGGAGAAGAAGTTTAATGTCCCGGTAAAAGTGCTGTTCAACGCAGAAAACAATTTGTGGAAGCTGGGTTTTGTTACCAAAGAAACAATGGATATTATTGGGAGCGGAGAGTTGGCCGCTGTTTATTTTCCGCACTCCTATAATTTTTCGGGAGAATTGTACCTGGTTCCTGCCGAAAGAATTCGGCATTTGGATATCACTCCGGCAGAGGCCATGAAGTTTATTGTGTCGGGCGGCGTTACCCGGTTTGATAATACTGAAAGCAATATAAATGATGAACTGGAAAAAGAAGAAAACTATAATGCAGAAAATTAATTTGTCATCTTTCGAAGCCGTCATTTTTGACATGGACGGAGTTTTGGTTAATTCCGAACCTTTTTATGTGGAGGTGGAACAATCCAATTTCAGAAAATTGGGGCTGAATATTTCTGAGCAGGAACACCAAACCTACCAGGGAACTGCCACCGACCGCATGTGGAAGTTAATAAAAGAACGCCACGGTATTGGGCATCCGGTGGATGAGTTGGTGGAGATGACCAACAACCTGGTGACTCCTTATTTTAATTCGCTGGAAGAAATTGAGCCGATGCCCGGGGTGGAACTTTTGCTGAAAAAGCTGAAAGCGGAAGGAATTCCGCTGGCGCTGGCATCGTCTTCTTATCGCGATGTAATTGAAATAATCCTCCGGAAAACCGGATTGAAAAAATATTTTGAGGTTGTGGTGGACAGTCGGTTAGCCGGCTCCAGCAAACCCGAACCGGACATTTTTCTGTTGGCTGCCAAAGAGCTAGGTGTGTTGCCGGAGAGGTGTGCTGTTATTGAAGATTCTACCAACGGAATAAAAGCGGCCAAAACAGCCGGAATGTACTGCATTGCATTTGCCGGCCCCGGTTCGGAACTGCAGGATCAAACCCGGGCCGATTTGATTATTTCGGATTTTAGCGAGCTGGGTTTCTAAAAAAGATCACCCGGCTTTTCCTTGGTGAAATATTTATTAGTAAACGTTAACGAGTTCTTCAACAGTATTTTATTCTCCTAAAAAGTATTCAAAAAAACGGTAAATCTGTTCGTTTGATTCTTCGTTGGGGGAGTGTTCCGGGCGATTGGTCATGGCCACGCGGTTGGAATACCCCAGCAGTTTGTTTACAGCGATGGTGTGGTTCAGCGCTTCCCAACGTTCCGGCGGGTCAGATGAACCACCAGAAACCAAAAACGGCCGCGGTGCCATTAATGCGTGGAGTTCGTGTAAATTGTATCCTCCTTTTATCAATTTTGGGTAGAGGCCTTTTGCTTCTTCTACCATCCCCTTTTTTCTCCAGATGTTGGTCCATGGCGGCTGGAAATACCCCAGGTACCAGGGCTCCCAGTAATTAACTCCCGAACCTTTTGTTTCGTCAAAAACAATTCCTGGATCCGACCAGGCTGCGCAGGCAAACTTTTCGTACAGACAGGACGCAAACATTGCCCATTTTCCGCCGTAGGAATGTCCGAGAATTCCAATTCGTGTAGAATCAATCCCATTCACTTTCGCCAGCACATTCCACGCGTTGGCAGCTGCATACGCCAGTGTTGAGAGCGGTTGCACGCTGGCGTTTTCAATTGACGGATAATAGAGCGAATAGGTTTTTGCCTGCGTGGTTTCGGTGGTGCCAAGAGATAAAACAACGAATCCGCGTTTGGCGAGCTGGTAAGCGAAATCGCGATGAGGTTTGCCCATTCCAATGGCTGTTTCCGGTTCATAAAAAACTGTAATTACAGCCGGCTTTGCCCCTTTGCCGTTCGGAATCAAAAGATAGCCTTCGGTTTGTTCTTCGGGCAACCAGTAGAATCTGACTTTGTGTTGCGTGAAGTTTTCCCGCTGTATTGTTTCCGTAATCTCCAATTTTTGATTGGAAATAATTGGTGGCCAGGATCCCATCATTTCATGCCAGCGCTGAGCAATTTCTTCCCGTCTTCGTCTCCACTCTTCTGCTGATTGTACAGTATCGCCATTGTAAAATTTCAGGGGAGAACGAAAATTCCCAAGGGCGTTGCGAAACGCTTCGGGAGGCGAGAAATACTGTTCTATTTGTTCCCACAATACTTCTTTTTCCTGATTTTTTACGCACTGCGAAAAGACAGGAGTTGCCCTGAAAGTTAAAATGATGATTGCTGTAATCAGAGAAAGCTTCATAACGAAAATATCAAAGTACGCTAAAATATTTGTTGGCAAATTGTATAAACTGCTGCCAGTCGTAGGGAGTCATGTTGTGTTTTCCTTCTCGGTTGTGAAAGCTCATGTGCGGACAAATAACTTGTTGGTTGACCGCCGGCATTTCTGTTGGCAGACAGTTTTTTATTCCGTAGAGACTGAAGGCGGGCTGGGCTTCGGTAAGAGCAAGGTACTGCCCTTTGGGGTCGGCCCACAAATCTTCGGCAGCACTTGCAACGTAAACGGCGCGTGGCGCAATTAAGGCAAGCAGCATGTGTTGATCTACCGGAAGTTCATCTTCTTTTCCGGCGAATTTTTGGTAGTTGGGGCAAAACCAGTAAGGAAAATTTTTTGTGATGCGTTCCACGGTTTCGCCAAAAATTCTGCGGGAGAGAGCAGCGCCCGAATTTCCCGATTCGTTGGAGATGGTAATGGCTACCCGTTTGTCCTGCGCGCCAAACCAGAGTGAGGACTTTCCTCCGCGCGAATGCCCAACTGAAATTATTTTTGTTGCATCAACCGATTTGTCGTTTTCAAAATAGTCGATTGCCCGGCTGGCGCCCCAGCCCCACGCACCCAATCCACGCATACCGTTTTCCATTTGAAGTTGCTCGGGATAAAGCTGCTCCAAAATGCCGTTTTTAAACTTAACTTTATCGTCGGGAGAAACGTCAATTACATCAAACCCCGAAATTCCGTAGCCGGCGTCGATAACTTCCTCGGCAGACCAAAAGCCATCTTTGTTCTGGCGGGTAACGTCCATTGTTTTCAGCCCCCGGTGATTTATTACCAGAAACATAGGGACCGGCTTTTTCGCTTTATTGGGCGTAAACACGATCAGGTTCATGGTTACTGATTTTTGGTTCCGGGTAACGGTAACGGCCACTTCTTTTAGAGTCGTTTTACCGCCCATCGCTTTTTTGTCGTGTTTGGTTATTTCAAATTGAATGTCGTCAAAGTCTTTGGGCACCTGTCCGTAAACGTTGTCTTCAAAAAGCTTTAGAATTTCCGGACGGCGAATTTTTTCCCATTGTTCAGTAGTGGAAATCGTTTCTCCGCTTTCGGTAACCAAAAGTTCCGGAAGTTGGTAGCTCCCAACTTTTGATTCATCGTAATTTTGAGCGAAAACAGCTTGAACCGTAAAAAGAAGGGAAAGCAAAAAGAAGGTCGTTTTATTGATGTTCATAGTTTGTAATTGGTTGATTTCTATGCCTGATTTTTATTAATCATTGAGTTAGTTTGAGCCGATTTGTAAATATCCAAAATTAAAGCTACAGATTTTTTGGCTTCTTCGCCGTCAATTTCAAATGGCCGGTTTTCTTCCACGGACTGAATAAATGCAGCCAGGTTTTTTGCATGATTTTCAAACGAAATGGCAGCCGGATCGGCAACACCTCCACCTCCTTCAATTTTGCCGTACTGCTGAATTATTTTTTCATCATCTTCGGTCATTTCAGCAAACTGCCAAACCTGCAAACTGTTTTCCACCAAAACAATGGAGCCTTTTGTTCCGGTTATTTCCAACCTGCGGAATTGCCCGGGATAAGAAGCGGTAGTTCCGTAGATTACTCCGAGCGCTTTGTTTTCGAATTGAAGCACACTAACCGCAGTGTCTTCTGCTTCTATTTGTGGATGCCCGATGTTTGATGTGAACGCTCCCAACTTACTCACCGGGCCCATAAGGTATTGCAGCAAATCTATCATGTGAATGGCCTGGTTCATTAAAGCGCCGCCGCCATCGAGGCTCCAGGTGCCGTGCCAGCCTTCGTAGTAGGCATTGTTGCGCCACCACGGAACATGCACTGCTGCATAAGTAATTGTGCCCAGCCGTTTATCGTCGATGGCTTTTTTCATAATACGGGTGGTTTCGTTGTATCTGAGGTTGAAAATTCCACCCAGCCGGGTTCCTGCTTTCTGGTGCGCTTCAATCATACGGTCTATCCGGGCGGTTTCAATTTCCAGCGGCTTTTCGCAAAGCACATGTTTCCCGCATTTGGCCGCTTCAATTACAGGTTCCATGTGGGCGCCGCTCGGAGTAGCAATCATTACCATATCCACCTCGTCCGATTTTAGCATACTTTGGTAAGTGTCCCAGTATTTTACGCTGTACTTTTCTGCCATCTTTTTTGCTTTTCCGCTTCGGATGTTGCTAAAACCGGCGAGCCGGGCATTGGGTAAAGACTGAATTGATTTTGCATGAAAATCCGCTATCATGCCAGTTCCGATTATTCCGATATTCCAGGTTTTCATTTGTTTATATTTTTACTTTTTGTGGCAACAGGTGGAATTCGCGTGAGATTTTAATCATCTCGGCCGGTGTAAATTCCATTCTCATGCCCATTCTATTGGTTCCGATTTTGCACTTACGTTGTTGCAACTTTAAAAATGTAAAAATCTTCTGAAAGATTATAATTCAACTCGAAAATGTTTACTCTGCAACTGCTAAAAGTTTCTTCTCATGCAGGGTGAAAACCAATTTGCCAGGGGAAAGTGAGTTTGAAAGCGGGTAGGAAGTTTGCTTGTTTGTTTTTGCCGATCAGCGAATTGATTCGAAAGATTGAAACGTGTCGTTTTTTGTTTTTCCAGTGTTTTCGAGATTATTCTCTGACTTGAGAAAATCAAATGCAAACAGTAAAAAAAAGAAAAGAAGAAGGTTGCGTCTCTTGTGGAAAAGATGCAGTCAACCTTCTTCAATGGATATTATTTAAGTTTTGATGCTGCTCCTTTATCCAGGAACAATATAGTTTCCGGGTGTTTCCGCAAAATAGTTGCCGGGCATGCCGTCGAAATTTCTGCATTCAGCGTATTGTACACGGCCTCTGCTTTTCGTTCGTCGGGAACTACGCAACTGATGGCTTTACAACTCATAATTTGAGGAATGGTGAGCGAAAGCGCGTGGGTTGGCACATCGTCGAAAGTCGGAAACCAGCCTTCTCCCAGTTGCTGTTTTCTGCAAGCGTCGTCGAGCTCAACTATTTTTACCAGTTTCGGGTCGTTAAAGTCGGCTACCGGCGGATCGTTAAAAGCGATGTGCCCGTTTTCTCCAATGCCGATGCAGGCTATATCGATGGGATGTTCTTTCAGCAGGTTTTCGTAGCGCAAAACTTCGGCTTCCACATCGGGAGCATCAGCGTTGAGGTAGTACACCTGTTTGGGCTGAACCTTGTCGAGTATCCGTTCTTTTAAGTATTTGCGGAAACTGGCCGGGTGAGTGATGGGCATTCCTTTGTATTCATCGAGATGAAAAACCGTTATTTTTTTCCAGTCGATGGCGTGTTTTTGCAGATTTTCCAAAAACTGGAACTGCGAAGCACCTGTGGCCAGAATCAGGTTAGCAAATCCTTTTTCTGAAATGGCAGCGTTTAATTTTTCTGCAACAAAAAGTGCTGCTGCCTGTCCCATTTCATCGGGAGCATCAAAGATTTCTACTTTCAGGTTATCTTTCTGTAAGTCAATTTTTTTCATTTTTTTAAATTATTAAAAGAGTTCAGTAATAGCAAAGTAGGTAGTTACAAACGAGAAGAGCACTACTGCCCATATTCCTATATTTTCGCGAAGGCTTGCTTTGTTTGTCCCCATCAGTTTTTTGCGGTTAATGAGCAATAGTATTGGTATTGCCACGGCCGGCAGAATAACTGCCTGAAAAGCCTGTGAAAAAATCATCAGGGCAGGCGGGCGTTGCTTCAGAAATACTGAGCCAAACGCAAATACCAGTGCCCCCAAAATGAGAATCCGCGATTGGGTGGAATGAATATTTCGTGGTTTGCCCGTGTAATCGGCAATTAACCAGGGAGCAATTAATACAATGGGAAAGATGGTGGAAAGTCCGGCTCCGACTATCCCCAAAATTAGAATGAAAGCTGCGGCATCGCCACCAATTGGTTCAAACAGGGCAATCATTTCAACTGTGTTTTCCAATTTCAGTCCCATTACATGAAGCGTTCCTGCTGCTACAGCCATAATTACACCGCTCAGAAACAGCATCATTGCTGCCGATACAAAAGCGTCTTTCTTTTCATCTTTCAGGTTTTTAATGCCCCAGCCTTTTTCTGCCACAACCGTACTGCGCATAATAAATACAGCAGCCGAACAGGTTGTTCCGGCAATAGCAGCTACAAGTCCCATTGCTCCGGGTGTGTCCGGGATTCCCGGAACCAGGCCTTTTGCAATAACCGAGAAATTGGGACTTACCATGAAAAATACCACGATGAATGATAATCCCATGAAGATTACAAAAACGGTGAGTACCTTTTCGAACGTTTTGTACTGGCCAAACCACAACAGGAAATATAATCCGACCACAAGTATCAAAATGATCCAAAAACGGCTGACAAAGGCATCGTTAAACAACAGCCGGATTGCCTCTTGCAAGAGGTCGGCAACAATTCCCATGACGCCCATAAGCGCCAGAAGCTCACCTATAATCAGGGCAATTAAGATGTAAAGCGCCAGAATCCAGCCATATTTGAATTCCCCTTTGATGTTATTTAGTGCTGTTTTTCCGGTTACCAACGTAACCTTACCGTAAGCCACCATCAGAATAAAGGTGAATATGCACGAGAGAACCAGGGCCCAGAAAAGCTCCATGCCATGTTCTGCGCCGGTTTTGGCCATTGTGGTAACACTGCCGGTTCCAATATTGTACCCGATAAGGAACAGTCCGGGGCCGACAGCCGCGAGGGCAATTGCGATTTTTTTTAGTCGTTTGTTCATGTAGTTTCGTTAATTTTTAAACAATAGGATGAGGTGGTACAGACGTCTGCTTGCCTGTATGTTCAGATTTATTGTTTTAATTGACAGTTGATTATTTGCTTTTGTAAACCATTTTCCCTTTTACCCAGGTTTCTTTTATGTTTACGGTAAATCCGTCGAGTGTAAACAGAATTATGTCTGCACGTTTCCCGGGCTCCAGAACACCACGGTCAGTAAGGTTGTACAATCTGGCAGGATTGGTACTTCCCATTTGAACAGCCTCGGCAAGCGTACAGCCTGTAACTTCCATAATGTGGCCTATTCCTTTGGTAATAGGTGCAGCAGAACCATACAGTACGTTTTGTGCCGGGTACCGCAACATTCCATCTTCTGTAAGTTCTATTGTTTCGCCGGTTGCCGTTTTGTACTGTCCGGGCTCCAATGCTGCATAGTGGGTTACGTCGGAAATGATGATGGTTTTGTCGGTTCCTTTGGCTTTGTGGAAAACTTTAATTTCTTCAGGAAGCAGGTGAAAACCATCGCAGATGATGCTGGCGTAAAGCCTGTCGTCAGCCAGTTGCGACCAAAACGGGTTTCTGTGCCGGTTAATGGTGTTAGCTGCTCCGTTGCCCAAATGTGTGGCTAATTTCGCACCTCTGTCAATTGCTGCTGATACTGTTGCTGCATCGGCATTGTGGTGCCCCAGTGCTACAACAATACCGTTTTTGGTGCATTGGGAAATGAAATCCAGTGCCCCCTCCATTTCCGGAGCCACGGTTATAATCATGATATTTTTACCTGATGCTTCGTAGATTTTCATGAAGTCGTTCCAATCGGGGAGTTTCACAAATTGTTTTGGGTGAGCTCCGCGATATCCGTCTTCCGGATTGATGTACGGCCCTTCGAGGTGAAAGCCGGGAATGGAACCCCGCAGGTTTTTGTCTTCTATGGCATTTGCCAGTAACTTAAAGTTTCTGACCAAAACTTCGGTGCTATTTGTGGTGATAGTAGGAAGGTAGGTGGTGACTCCTTTTTTCCACAGTTCACTTGTGGCTTTTTCTATTCCTTCTGTGGTCAGGTCGTTGTCGCCAAATCCAAAAGAAACACCTGCAAAACCATTTATCTGGTTGTCGAAAAATCCCGGCGCTACGTATACCGGGTTTTCACTGGTTACTTTGTCGATGTTTGTAATTTCTTCGATAATTCCGTTATTGATTTTTAACTGAACCGGTTGCCCGGTGTAATAATGAATTCCTTCTATTACCTGCTGGGCATTCATTTCGTAAAAAATGAAGAAAAAAACCAATGCTGCTGCTAATCGGGTAAATCCCCGAGATGAAATTTTTGATAACATATTAATCGATATTTAAAATTTACTTTTCATTATTAAACGGATTTGGAATTTTGACCAAATCCTCAATTCGTTTTCCTGCATGTTTAAATCGCGCAAGTGTATAAACACACCCGTCACGGTCTATTGCAATTGAATTTGCATAGGTCGGACGCGTTCCGTCTTCGTAAAAAATGGCTCCGTGGTCCATGTATTGCTTGTGGGGGATATTGTAAGTTATGAGGTTGAAGAGGTTTCCCTCCCAACATTCGGGACTCTTAGCTTAAAGTCAGATATTCTACTTCTACCCAATTTTCTGTTGCTGCAGATTTTTCCAATGCCTCCAGAACCGAAACACCATTCAGAATACTTTGGTGTGAGCGCGGCTCTTTTCCCGTACGAAACATTTCAACCATGTCCGCATAGTTTTTCGGCGGGTTGGTTTCTTCTACCCTCGATTTTAGTTCCACCAGCTTTTTGGGCGTTTCAACAAATGTTTCCCAGCCGTACGCTTTTCGTTTAAAAATAAGTGTGGCAAATAGTCCCCCGGAAAATTTGAGGCTTGCACTTCCGTATTTCCCGTCGCGGGTGATTTTTACACGTTCAATGTCTTCCCCAAAAATGTTCATCAGTGGCTGGAGAATATGCACTCCGTAAAAGAAAACGCCACCGTATTGCGAATCCAGATCCACCGGCCCGGTTCTGATTACCTGCTTGATTTCCATGCTTTTTACCTGCTCTTTAATGTCGAGCGTGGCGTTGCTGTGAGCGATAGAACTATATGATGTTACCGGAGTTCCTTTTTTTCGGGCAAGTTCAAGAAATTTTTTCCCTTCGGCAGCACGGTAGCAAAATGGTTTGTCAATAAAAGCAGGAATGCCTGCTTCAATAAAAGGAGTGGCCGGCTCCAGGTGATTTTTCGCGTGGCGGTGATCCACAATTAACGCATCTATTTTTCCCAGCATCTCGCGCGGATCTTTCACCTGATTGGGAATATTGCCGCGCTCCATGGCGTTTTTTGCAAATTCGTCGGTCTCTCCCCAAACGTATTTTACTTCAACGCCAGGAAACATTTTGTCGGTGTTGAACATTTTTCCGAACCCGATGGTGTGTGAGTTTTCTGCACCGATAATTCCGATTCGGATATTTTTTTGAGCCTGCCCTGCAAAAGCTGTTTCTGAAATAATGCCTGGAGCAACTGCGGCAAAGGCTAAGCCTTTGCCGGTAGTTTTAATAAAGTTGCGTCGCGAATTCATTTCTTTGAATTAAAGTTTCATTTCCCAACCTTTTTCATATTCGCGCGACCATAGTTTATTCGCTTTTTTGTCGCCGATAATATGTCCGTTTTCCGGATTTATTTCGAGCGAGTGACCTACGCGTTGTGCAATGTTTCCGAGTTGTACCAGCAATGTACTTTTGTGTCCCGAATCGATATCTGCAACGAGGCTTTCTCCTGAAGTAATATTATTAAATAGGTTACGAATATGCAGGGAGTCCAGATGACTTGAAGGATTGGCAGCGTCGCGCGGATCTACTTTTTTAGAGTCTTTTACCTGTTTGACGATATTGTTTTTCAGGTCGTACACGGTGTATTCATTTCCACCCGGAATGAACATGCTTCCTTTTTCGCCATAAAATACTACACCAACAGACGTGCCTTCAATGGGTTTCCCGTTGCAGCTTCTTCCTTCCCATGTCATGGAAATTCCTTCTTTGAAGTCGAGGTTTATTACCTGGGTATCCGGAGTCTGCCAATCGTCGGAATAACGATATCTGCCGCCGTTTGAGCTGACTTTTATCGGATAATCCACTCCGAATCCCCAGCGCAGGAGGTCGATCATGTGAGTTCCGTTGTTGAGGGCTTCGCCGGTTCCCCACTGCCAGAACCAGTGCCAGTTGTAATGCACAATGTTGTCTTTGTAATCCATACGCGGAGCAGGTCCCTGCCACAAATCCCAGTCGAGCCATTCCGGAACGGCAACTGTTTTACCAACGCCAATGGGGCCACGGTTGTTGGTGTACCAGCTTTTCCCGAAGTACGGGCGTCCGATGATGCCTTCTTTCAGTTCTTTAATGCCCTGTGCTACGTTGGGGTAAGAACGGCGCTGGTTCCCCATTTGTATTGATTTTTTGTAGCGTTTTGCAGCTTCAACCAAAATTTCTCCTTCGCGCGGATTGTGGCTGCACGGTTTTTCAAGGTAAACATGTTTGCCGGCCTGCATTGCCAAAAGCGCTGCCGGAGCATGCCAGTGGTCGGGTGTTGCAATAACCATTAGATCTACATCTTTGCTTTCCAGTGATTTCCGGAAATCGGAAAAGCCTTGTGGTTTCCGGTCTTGTATTTTTTGGATGTTTGCCGAGCATTTTTCGATGGCTCTGGAATCTACATCGCAAACGTGAATTACCTCGCAGTTTTTTTGAAATGCAAAGTTCTGGGCGAGCGCATTTCCGCGCGAATTAACACCCATAACCGATGCCCTGATCATTTCGTTGGAGCCCATAATGCGCCGGTACGCCGAAGCGCTGAATCCGGGAAGTACTCCACCAACTACCAATCCTGCAGAAATGCCTGCTGTCTTTTTTATGAAATTTCTTCTTGAGTCTAAGTTTTTCATCATGCTTTTTTTAATTATTGACTGTTGTTGTTTTTATTTCAGTTCGATGTTGTCGGTTGAATCCAATGTAAAAGCCCATGTTTTCGCGAATAATAATATCCAGCGGAACATGCAGAATTTTTTCCGGTTCCTGTTTCTGGATGAAAAATTCGAATAGCGTTTGAACTGCCCGTTGCCCTTGTTGTACCGGACTTTGGGAGATAATAACGTCAATTCCCCCGCTTTTGAGGTGATTGATATTTCCTTCTACCAAATCGTACCCGAGCAGGCGTATGTCCAAATCATGGTTTTGATGAAATTCGGAAACCAGGTATGCTTTTGAGTTGGTTACAAAAACACCTTTAACTGCCGGATTTTTGATGTAGTATTTGGTTAACTCGCGAAAGACTTCATCTTTTTGTTTCGATTTTATTGTGAGCGTGGTTATGTGTTTGTTTTGCTCCTGACCGTGTTCCTTAAAATATGCTCGGAATCCTTCTTCCATGCGTTTCAGCGCTGAGGCGTTGTCGAAGCCTTTAACCATGTTTACAATTAGTATTTCGGCCTTTTCGGGGAGGATGGAATTCATGAGCCGCCCTGCAATGTACGCGCTCTGCTTTACGTCGGGGCCAATGTACGAAAGGCTTTGTCTGTTGGGTATGTCTGCGTCAATAAAAACAAACGGGATTTCTTTGTCCTTCAGTTTTTCGGTAAACAATTTACTCTCATTTAGGAACAGCGGGGCAAGTATTACTCCGTCGGGGTTTATTTCCAGTATTTTTGCTGTTTGCTGGGTGAATGTTTTTTCATCAAACAGATCGTAGAAAAAGTACTGGGTGATAATTCCATAATCCTTGAACTGTGCGGAGCCCATTTCCAACCCGTTGAGAGGCATTGACCAATAATGACCTTCGGAGGGCGCAGCGGGAATAAGTATGCATACGGTAAACTGATTTCCCAGCGCAAGTGTTCTGGCCAGCAGGTTCGGGTTGAAGTTGAGTTTTTCAATTGCTTCTTCTACCTTCTTCCTTTTTTCCGGCGAAACCTTTCCCCGGTTATGGATAACCCGGTCGATGGTTCCCACCGAAACGTTGGCGTATCTGGCTACATCCTGTATGGTTACTTTTCTAATTTTCTCCACGTTATTTGCGTTTGTTTATGACAAAACTATGTAAATGGTTTTCAATATCAAAGAAAAAGTGTGTGCGTGCACACAAAATATTTTTTCGGCTGATTTATTTTATCTTTTATATCCCTGTTAAATAATGTTTTGATATTTTTTGTAAAAATTAAAAAATGTTGTAAAACAGGAAAAATGTGTGCGGACACATATTTTGCGTTTTAAGGAGATTATTTGTTTTTTTACACTTTCAAATTTTCATTTCTTATTTGCAGTTTTTTATGTTGATTAACAGTTTCCTTTTGATTTTAGGGTTTGTGATTTTGATTAAAGGTGCCGACTGGATGGTGAATGGCGCGTCGGCACTGGCAAAAAAGTATAATGTTTCGGATTTGGTGATCGGATTGACGATTGTTGCTTTTGGAACTTCGGCTCCTGAGCTGGTTGTGAATATTGTAGCCTCGTCGCAAAATTTGAACGACATTGTGCTGGGTAATGTGTTGGGAAGTAACATAGCCAACCTATTTCTGGTTTTAGGCATTACCGGAATTGTATATCCGCTGGTGGTGCAATCGAGCACTACCTGGCGCGAAATACCGCTTTCGTTGCTGGCTGTGGTTTTTTTGTTCCTGCTGTCCAATAACTTTTTCATGGGAGGAGCTCCGTTGATTTCAAGAGCAGACGGGCTGGTTTTATTGCTCATGTTCGGGCTGTTTATGTATTATGTTTACCGGCTTTCGAAGTCTGATGAGGCTCCAAAGGAGGAGATTGTAAGCAACGTTTCAGGGTTTAAAATGTATGCTTTTATTGTTTTGGGCCTTGCCGGCCTTGTGTTTGGTGGCAGACTGGTGGTTAATAACGCGGTGGAAATAGCTACGTTTTTAGGTCTTAGCGAGAAAATTATCGGTTTCACGGTGGTGGCTATCGGCACTTCGTTGCCGGAGTTAGCTACATCGGTTGTGGCGGCAATTAAAAAAAATACCAACATTGCGGTGGGCAATATTATCGGCTCCAATATTTTTAATATATTTTTGGTTATTGCCGTTAGTGCAGTGGTGCGCCCTGTCGCATTTAATACTGTTTTTAACACCGATTTGTATCTGCTTGCAGGAGGAACTCTCTTCCTTTTTATTGCCATGTTTACCGGTGGCAAAAAGAAGCTGGACCGGTGGGAAGCATTAATTCTGCTCCTGGTTTATTTAGGATACACGGGTTGGTTGGTGGCCGGGGAGTTTTAAACACAGCGTTACAATAACGCAGGATTTTTGAGTATCTTGTTTGTACTTTAAACTGAAAAGATTTACGCGATGAAAAAAGAGAACTGGACAAAAAATTGCATTCCCGATTTAACCGGGAAAATAGTAGTTGTAACAGGTGGAAACAGCGGATTGGGGTTCGAATCGGTTGAAACGTTTGCTGAACATGGAGCCCGTGTAGTTTTAGCCTGCCGTTCTCTTGAAAAAGGGGAGAAAGCCAGAGAAGGAATTATGAACGCAGAACCTGCCGGGACAGTAGATGTTGCCGAACTCGATTTGGCCAGCCTCGAATCGGTTCGGGGATTTGCAGAAAACTTTCTTCTGAAGTATTCGCGGCTGGATGTGTTGCTGAATAATGCAGGAATTATGACCACCCCGTATTTTCAGACAAAAGACGGCTTTGAAGGGCAGAATGGAACCAACCATTTAGGGCATTTTGCACTCACCGGACTGCTAATGCCGGCTCTTCGCAAAACACCGGCCTCGCGGGTGGTGAGCGTGAGCAGCATAGCACACAAACAGGGGAAAATGGATTTTGGCAATCTGCTTTTCGAAGGCGGAAAAGGATATACCCCGATGAAAGCTTATGGCCGGTCGAAGCTCTCTAACCTGTTATTCATATACGAATTGCAGCGTTTTTTTGAGAAGGAAGGAATAGACTGCATTGCGGTAGCAGCTCACCCCGGAGTTTCGCAAACCGAGCTTTTCAGGTATCTGGATAAGAAATGGTATTTCAGAATTGGGCGGCCGGTTTTTATGGCTCTGACGCAAGAACCTAAAATGGGGGCTTTGCCCGAAATCAGGGCGGCTGTTGACCCCGATGTGAAAGGTGGCGAATTCTATGGGCCGTCGGGTTTTATGGAAATAAAAGGATACCCGGTAAAGGTGAAATCCAATGCAGCATCGCACAATAAAGACCATGCCCGGAAACTTTGGGAGGTTTCAGAAAAATTAACCGGAGTAAGATTCAACTCTTCCATATCATAAAAAAACCTCCAAGTTTTTTCACTTGAAGGTTCTTCTTTTGGTGCTGTTTGTTACAGCCTATTTGATAATCGGTTTCAATACAATATTTCTGTACGAAACTTTTCCGTGGTCGCCCTGCAGGTAAATGGGGCCTGGCGCAAACACGTCGGCTTTAATGGCGCCACCGGTGGGGCCGTAAACCGGTTGATTGTCGATAATGGTTGTACCGTTTAGCTTAACCGTTACGTGGCGGTCGCAAAGGGTGATGTCCATTTTCTGCCATTCTCCGGCAGGCTTTTCTGCGGCTGACGATGGCGTTATGCGACTGTACAATGCACCCATGTTGTGCGAATCGAGCTCTTTCCCGTAAGAGTCCATCACCTGAATTTCGTACATGCCACGCAGGTACACCCCGCTGTTGCTTCCCTCCGGAACATTAACTTCCAGCGTGAGGTTAAAATCTTCGAATTCTTGTTCGGTACGGAGATTTCCGTAGTGAATGCGTTTGCCTTCGGTCTGAACGGGATCGTTTACCAATTCGCCTTTAACCACTTTAAACCCGTTGCCACGTTCCGGGCGGATCAGTTTCCAGCCGGAAAGATCCTTCCCGTTGAACAGCTTTATCGGTTTGTCGTATTTTACTTTGGAAAGGTCGGGAGCAGCAGGTACATCAGGAAGTTTCCATCCGTAGAAACTCATTTCAGAAGTTTCCATTCCATTGCGCGACGGCTGAATGGCTTTTCCGGAAATGCGGTCGCCGCTGCGTGTGATTTTAAACAGATGAGGAGCAATCATTTTGCGTTCGTTGCCGTTTTTGTCTTCCATCGTGGTTTCCCGCGCGCGCATCACCACCAGGTTATCGTCGTCTACCAGAAAAACGCTCTGTACTGGCAAAACACTTCCCCCGCGCCAGAGTAGTTCGGCATCGAGAAATCCGTTGTTTTCAAAAACCTGAAGCCAGCCCACTGTGCCTCCTTCAACTTCGATTGTCCACATGCCATAAAATCCGTCGGGTTTTTGTGCGCTGGCAAACAGCGTTGCCATTAATACTGAAATAAACAGTAGAGATAATTTTTTCATTTTTTAAAAGGTTTATTCGATTTATTTTACTGCGAACAAACATACAAAAAAAGCGTGGACGTTAAACTGCTGTTTTGTTTTGAATGATTGTTCGCAGAGGATGCACACGATGCCGAAGTGGGGTTGGAGCAAACAATATCACCGTATAAGTTGTGAGTTTTCGAAATAGCTGCCAGCGAACGTGAACCCATTGATTTTAGGGACCCCGCGGCAGATCTGACCCGTCCCCCGGGCATTTTTTCGTTCCCATCGGCATAGTTTTGTTGTCCCCCGGCCATTTTTTTTATTCCCGCGGCACATTTGCCCCGCCCCTTGGCCATTTTTTTAAGTCCATCGGCAATATTTATGCGTCCCCCGGCAATTTCTGGGTTCCCCCGGCTCTGTTTGTGTTGTTCCCGTGCCTTTTTGCTATCAAAAAAAGCCACTTCCCGAACAAGAAGTGGCATAGTTTATAAGGTAATTAACACTTGGAATTGGAAATTGTGTTATTGGCCGGCTGTATTTTCTGTTTTCAACGGTTTAACGTTTTTGGCTTTTTGAGGCAGCCGATGGAATTCGGGTGGGGTTTTAATCGTTTTATTTAGTGTGAATTCCATTTTTGTTTTTACAGGCCAAACATAACTTTAACGCCCAGACGCAGATAATTGGCTCCTCCCAACGTGTACCTGACTTCCGGTGCAATTGCCAGCTTTTCTCCGGCAGGGATGTTTAGTCCGAGGCCAAGATTAAGCCCTACATCAGAACCGGTTCCGTCCAGTGTCCCGGCAAAATCGCCATATTCGCCCAAGTCGTAGTCGTACTCGTATTTTATTTTCCAGAAGGTGAAGTTTAACCCGCCAAGAGCGTAAAGCCCGCCAATGTTTTCAATTTGTGTAAGCTGGTAGTTGGCATCCAGGTCGAGGGCCGACCAGTTGACGAAATCTTTTTTCAGGAAATAGGTGAATGACGGCGCAGCGCTCCATTTTTCGTTAAAATCGTATTTCCCGTTCACGCTAAAACCAATGTTGTTAATATCGGTTCCGAAAACCACACCCGGGCCTACGCTAATTTGTGCGCCTGCTTCAGGCACGGCAAAGAATAGAATTGATGCAAATAAGAGTGTAAATAAATTCTTCATAAACTTTAATTTTTTTGAATGTGAGAATATGTAAAATGATTGATTGTGTTTTTATGATTCCAGTAGGTTTTTTAACAGTCCGCCGCTGTCTTCCTTCCGGCTGTTGGAGCTGCCCGGAGAGAGCTGGTTGATAAGTTTGCTGATGGGCATAGACTGCAACCATACGGTGCCGGTGCCGCTCAGTGTGGCAAGGAATAAGCCTTCGCCGCCAAATACCATCGATTTGAGGTTACCTGCCCGTTGGATGTTAAAATCTATTCCGTTTTGAAAGCCAACAACACACCCGGTATCTACTTTCAGGGTTTCGTTATTTAGCTCGTATTCGATGAGGGTTCCGCCGGCATGGATAAAAGCGGTGCCGTCGCCCTGCAGTTTTTGCAGGATAAACCCTTCGCCGCCAAAGAATCCTGAGCCAAGTTTCTGGTTAAAGTGCAGGCTTATTTTTGTTCCCAGTGCAGCGCATAAAAAGGCATCGCGTTGTGTTATTATTGTCCCGCCCATTTTTTCGAGGTCGATAGGAACGATGGTTCCGGGGTAGGGGGCAGCAAATGCCACATGGCTCTTCCCGGTTCCGCGGTGAGTGAAATGCGTAATAAAAATAGATTCGCCGGTAAGTTTGCGCTGTGCTGCCGAAAGCAGTTTTCCGAACAACCCTTTTTCCGGTTCCGACCCGTCGCCCATTTTGGTTACAAACTCAATGTCTTGTTTCATGTATAGCATTGCTCCGGCTTCGGCAATTACGGTTTCATCGGGGTCGAGTTCAACCTCTACATACTGAATGTCGTGTCCGCCAATTTTGTAGTCGATTTCGTGTGATTTCATCTGCTTAAAATTTTAAGTTTTATGTGGCAACAGATGGAATTTGCATGAGACAATAATCGTCTCTTTGGGTGTAAACTCCATTTTTGTGCTCATTACATATGAATTAAATGTTTGTTTTTGAAGTACTGCATCAACGGGCAGATTGTATGCCGGCTTTTTATTGCTTGTTTTTTTTGCCTCAAACGCAGCTTGTTAAATGCAGCAGGAGAGGATAAATCTATCTTCCAAACAGCATTCGTTTTATCCGCGCCAGCAGTCCGAGTACGATTAGTACCGAAACAGCGCAAAACAGCAGGGGCAGCCTTAATAACAATCCGAGCCAGAGACCTGCGCCGGGTTCGAGCACTGTGCTCTCCGGAAATTCGGGGTCGTAATACACCGCTACGCTTGTTCCTTTGGCATATTTTTTAAGTTTTTTTACTTCGCTGTTTTTCATGCTGCTGGAGCCGTCGGCCATGGTAATGCCCGAGCTGCTGTATTGGCGATTGTTTACGGTATAGTCGTAATACACATTTGCCGAATACATGATTGTTCCATCGCTGTTGGTGCTTTCTCCCAGTTCCGCTGCAGTAATTACTCCCTGTGCCGTTGGCCATTTTTCCGAAGCCCGGGCTTCTTTCAGCATAGGTTGGGTAAAGTGCCGCCATCCCATAAATCCACTTACAAAAAATATAATGGCGATTAAGAGTGAGCCAAATACCGAAGTTTGTTTTCTCATGATGTTTTGTTTGTTTACAGTTGATTGCGTTGTTTGATAATTATGCAAATGCTTTTGGGTTTGCCCCGTATTGGTTGTTAGTGCTTTGTCCTTCAGTTGCCATCAGAATAATGAGCCATATGGCGCCGATGGCCGGAATAAGGACAATTAATAGCATCCATCCGCTTTTCCCGATATCATGGAGTCTGCGAACAGATACTGCCAGTGCGGGGATTAACAACGCCAGTGCGTAAATGCCTGCAAATACCATGTATGTGCCAAGTATGCTGTCGATTGCTCCTGCTGCCGCAGAAAATATAATGTTGAATACTACGAACATCCAGTACTCCTGCCGCCTAGCCCTGCCGTTAAAATCGGCATATTGATTTAATACTTTCAGGTACCATTTCATTGATGTAGTTTTTATTCTGGTTAATGAATTATTGTTTTTCGAATGAAGAAAGTCACTTAATCATTTTATAAACGTCAGACTCAACACTTCCGCTAAATGAATAGGATTTGAGTAATGTTGCATCGGCGCAGGTTCCTTCAAATGTAATTTTATCTGCCGATACTCTTTTTATTGTTCCGCTTACTCCAACATACATTTCAGTACTTCCGTCGCTTAACAGGAGATTTTCGCCGAGAATAGTAACCGATGCATAGTTTGTTCCAATATCAATGGTGTTGCCCACTGTTCCCGGAACCGAAGTAATCAGAATGGAGAATTCGTCGCCTTTAGAAATGGATATTTCATTGCCTGCCATTCCAATTTCGTTGCTTGTTCCTTTCGAAATGGTGTTGCCGTTTATTACCAATTCGTATTTTCCTGAAGTTCCGGGTGTTTCATTTTCGTCGTCTTTACTGCACGCAACAAAAGTGAGCGAGAAAACGCTTAAAAGAATAAGGATGTTGAAAATTGATTTTTTCATAATTGATTGATTTTTTTTGAATGAGATTTACTTTGTTGATTGATATTTTGCGGGATGAAAGAAAAAGGAGCCGTTTACTGCCGGACTATTTTTTCCTGAGTTTTACCATTTGCTGAATCATATTGTAAGTTCCCCGAAGTTCTTCTTCGCTCATTTGCTGCATTTCTTCGTCGTTTTTAAGGGCTGCCTTTTTCCATTCTTCGTATGACATTTGGCTCACTTTTTCCAGTTCCTTGTCCATGTCTTCCCACTCTTCCCGGTCGATTGGCTCATCGTCGAACCCTTCCAGTTTTTGAACCGGGAAATCGGGCAATTGAAAATGATTGTCGGATACCGGAATATTGAATTTTGCCGATTGCGCTTCGGTAGTGGTGGTTATACCCATTATTTTGGATTCGGCTTTTAACATCACACCTTTGTAAAACCACTGTTTAACGCCGGCCAGATTCCATATTTCGCAGTCGTAGCCCAGCACTTTTCCGTTGCCTGTTTTTTCTCCGCCCATGCTTTCGAGCATGGCTTTCCCTGCCGCTTCGGCATCTGCATCGGGCTGAAAGGCGGTAATCATATCCATAGCCATATCGCGGCTGGCGTATATTTGCTCCTGGTCGAAATCAACCGAATAGCTTTTGCCGTTATCCAGTTTATTTATGGTATGTGTTTGCTCGGTTTCAGTATTCGATTTTCCAAACAATTTGGTGGTTGTGGTTTGTTCAGATTGTTCTTCTTTTAACTCTACTGCGCCAAAGTTTTTAAAATAGAGGCTTTGTGTGCCGCTGCCGGTTACGGTGCTTCCCATTAATTTTCCGGAGATGGTAGTAGTATACTCTACAATACCCGATTTTACCCGGTAGCGTTTTAATTCTTTTTGGGCGTTGCTGTTGTAGCTTGTCAGTAAAGTTAGTATTGAAAGCAGAATTCCTAAGTTTTTCATTTTTATTGTATTAGTGGTTGTTCTTGTTTAAAAGAAGGCGGAGCTGCCGCTGAGTTGGTGTTTTCTGTAAAAGAGCTTTTTTTTTCGCTGTTGTTATATTTTCCCGGATTCGTTTTGCAACTCGGCATAGCTTAAGCAAGCTTGACTCTGCGCTCACAGCTTGACAAATTCAACCCTGCGGTTATTGGCTTTTCCTTCGGGGGTGTCGTTGCCTCCTATGGGTTTGCTTTCTCCCCAGCCTTTACTGCTAAGCCTGTCGGGTGCAATGCCCATTGTAATAAGTTGTTCCATTACCGTTTTTGCGCGTTGTTCAGATAGGGTTTGGTTACGTGCATCGTCGCCATCGCTGTCGGTGTGCCCTTCCACGCTGAATTTCAGGTCGGGCTGTTTTTGCATCAGGCTGAATATTTCGCTAATGGGCCCCATGCTTTCGGGTTTTAGTGTGGCTTTGTTCACATCGAAACGAATGCCGTTGCAAACAATTTTTCCGTCTTGCATTACACGGTCGTAATATTTTACGCCACCTTTGGCAATGCGCACGTTTTTAATGTATTGTAGTTGTTCTGGTTTGTCACCTGAATATCCTGTAAAGCAAAGGGTAAGCCCGGTCGGATTTCCTTCCATACGAGGAATGTTTATCAAACGTGTTTCATCCAGGTAAACTTTTAACTTACTTCTGGTATATGCTATTGATATATGCCTCCACATACCATTGGGATTTACTTTAGGAATTACCTGGTAGCTATTGTCATATTCGGCTGAGTAACTGTTTATCTCTACCGCCTTATAATTGCCGTTTGATTTTTGATTCTTTTTATCGAAGAAATAGATATAAAGGTCTCGCTGATTCTCATCTTTCCAAAACCAGGCGTCTAATTCAACCGTAAATACTTCCGGCAGGTAATCGTCTTTGCTGTTTTTTAAGTAGGGAATAATATCACCGCCTTTAGGAAAAGCAATAACATTTTCGCCATTCACATTAATAATTTCACAATTGCCCTCAACCAAATCCCAACGGCTGGGAAATTCGCCGTTTTCTTCATCGTTTGATGGGCCGTCTTCAAAAATTATTTCATCGCCCGGAACAAAATCGAAACGACTCCATTGTACATCCGTTTTCGGGGCTTGTTCCTGCTCATTTCCGCTTGTTGCTTGTTGGTTGTTTCCTGACGATTGTTGTGGGGTTTGTTCTGCTTCGTTTGTATCCTCTTTTTTGTTTTTCTTTTTTTTCTTTTTCCCGAAAAGACTGCCAATTCCTTCTTCCAGTTTATCAAATCCTTTGTCGATGGCTTTGTCGGTGTTGGAATTGGCCCGCTGGTTAGCTTCGCGGTTAACTTTCTTTTTTACATCAACCTTTATTTGTGCCGCAGAGGTAATACTAAAAAGCAACGCTACAGAAAATAGAAGCAGAATTCTGGTTTTCATAATTGATTTCTTTTTGTGTTTTTTGTGAAGATACCTGGTTTTGGGGCAGTAAAATGCTTCAAATTTGAATGCGCTTGGTTTCGGTTTGAATTTGCAATTGGCTGTGCAGAATTTGTATTAGTTCCTTTTTTTTGCGTGAAGATGTGGGAACTTGGATGTTGTTTTTCAGTATCAGAAAATAGCCGTGCGCTTTATCAATTTTTACCAGGTGCTCCAGGTTTACGAGAAAAGACTGGTGTGGCCTGAAAAAATTAAACGGGATTAATTGCTGCTCGAACTCTTTTATGTTCCTGGAAACCACTATTGGCTGGCGGTTTACAAAATAGAAAGTGGTGTAGCTGTTTGTGCTCTTGCAATAAAGAATGTCCGATTTTGGTATTAGATGAATGGAATCGGAGGTATGTAGTAAAATACGATGCATTTAACCTTTTTTTGTAAAGCTAAATGCTATTCCGTAAGCATATGGGAGGCAATTTGAATACGAGAGGCAGGAGTTTGAAAGCGTTTGATTCTGTCGTGTTTTTGGATTAAAATCAGAGATTTTCAATCAGTTGGATGAGCCTTTTTTTCTGCCGTAACGAAACCGGAATCTCTTTTTTGTTTTTCATAATAATAAAGCCTCCGTCCGATTTGTCGATTCGTTTTACATGGTTGAGATTTACCAGAAAAGACTGGTGTGGACGAAAGAACCCATGTCCCGAAAGCAATTCTTCGTATTCGCGGATGCTTCTCGATACCATTATTTTTTCATCGTTGGCAAGGTGAAAAGTGGTGTAGCTGTTGTCGCTGCGGCAGTAAAATATATCGCAGGCATCAACAATATGCAGTGAGTCCATGGTTTTCAACACCAGTTTTTTGCCCTGGTTCTCGTTTTGCAGGGTTTCGAATAAAACCCCGGTTTGGAGCTGCTGGTTTTCGCCTTGGTTTATTTCGTCGATAGCATGTTGTATTGCCTGCTGAAATTCAACTTCGTTTACCGGTTTTAGAATGTAGTCGAGCGCACTGAATTTAATGGCTTTAAGCGCGTAAGTATCGTAGCCCGTAATAAAAACTACTTTAAACGAATAGGGCTTTAATTGCTGAAGAATATGGAATCCGGTGCTTTCGTTCAGCTCCACATCGAGCAGAACAAGGTGAGGCTTTTCCTTTTTTATAAGTTCGATGCCACTTTCTACCGAGTTGCCGATTCCTGCCAGCTTAACTTCCGGAAAATACTCTTTTAATAACCGGCGGTTAACCTCCTGCATGGCCGGTTCGTCGTCTATTACAACAGCTTTAATCATACGTCAAAAATCGGAATGTTTATAACAATTCTTACTCCCGTTACAGAGGAGTTTGAATCGTAAAGGTTTGTCAGTTCAAATTTAAACTCTTTTTTGTGTTTTTGCTGAATTAGCTTTCTTCGTTTTTCAAATATTTCCATGGCCATCGAGCGGTGTCCTGTTGCCGGATTTGCCTTAATTCCTTTCCCGTTGTCTTCAATAATAAACTCAACCCATTGCTCTTTGTCGGTTATTTTTACTGTTAGTTGCCCCCTGTAATCGATGTTGTTGAACCCGTGTTTTATGGCGTTTTCAATAAATGGTTGAATCATCATTGGCGGGATTCGGATAAAATCGGCTTCCAGTTCTTCACTGGTAATTATTTCGAAGTTGAATTTGCCGGGCTTACGCATTTTTTCCAGTTCCATGTAATTGGCCAGCATTTTTATTTCGTCGCTCAGGGCAATGGATTCGCTGGCCGAATATTCGAGCGTAGAACGGGTTAACGAAGCAAATTGTGCAAGGTAATTTGCAGCCTTTTTTGTGTCGTTGCCCATTATATAATTCTGAATAGAGCCCAGTACATTGAAAATAAAATGCGGGTTCATTTGCGACCGAAGTACTTTTTGTTGCAGGTCGTTTTGTGCCAGCCGTGCTTGTTTTCTGCGGATTTGCAGGATGTATAAAATCATGACAATAACAACCAGTAAAACTGCCAGCAAAATTATTCCTGCACGGAGCCGCTGGTTTTTAAGTTCGTTTTCGGTGGTGAGCAGCTCAATTTGTTGTTCTTTTTTCTGGGTTTCAAAGCGTATTTCCAATGCCTGTATTGCCTTGTTGTTGGCTTCGTTTATTATGCTGTCCTGGTAAATATGGCTTTTGTGCATTGCTGCATATGCTTTTTCCCACTGATTTTGCTTTTTGTAAATTTCTGCATAATTGGTATAGGCAGTCATCAGATTTTTTAACGAACTTACTGTTTGTGCCTGGGATGTAGCTAAATCCAGATAGTGCAACGCGTTTGTGTAATTCTTTTGTGCAATGGCAATCTCGCTCAGGTAACAGTTGCAATAACTTTGGTAACGAAGGTCTTTGTTTTTTTGATGGAAAAATAGTGCCTGTTCGAATTTTTCTTTGGCTTTGTTGTATTCTCCGTTTGCCAAGTAAGCCCTGCCGATCAGGTGCTCGGCAACGCCCATTCCTTCGTCTGAACCGGTTTTTAGAAGTAGGTCGCGCGAAACCTGAAAATAATACATGGCCGAATCGTTTTGCTCTTTTATTAAAAATATTTCGCCAATCGATCCATAGTTGTAGGCAAGTGTTCGTGTGTCGTTTCGCTGCCTGGCAATATCCGACGATTGCTGAAAATAGCTCATGGCCCGGTCGTAGTCTTTCTGAAGAATAAGGGTAGTTCCCAGTGCATTCATGGAGTACGATGATGACCGTAAATTCCCAACCGCATCGGAAATTGCCAGCGCTTTATGGAAGTACTCAATAGCCAAATCTGTAATGTCCTGTTTTCGGAATACCTGCCCCAGGTTATTGTAATTGTAAAACAGTTGAGCGCTGTCTTTTTCCCGGATAGCCAATTCCAGCGACATATTGTGGTATTGATATGCTGTATTGTAGTTTTCGTTGTACCGGTATTGCAGGCCTATAAAATCGTAGGCTTTCATTTCGCCTTTTACATAACCTGTGCTTTTTGCCCTTTCGGCATACTGTTTTAAAAGCGGTATATAATCGTCTCCCAGAATATTCCTTTTTTCACGGATTAGCCCGAAAGTTAACTCTAAGCTATCGGGTAGTGTTTGTGAATTTACAATTGCACGTATGCTGTCCGCCAGTCGTTTTTCTGAAAAATGGTCGGCTTTGGTTTCTAGTGCAAAAAAAAGAAGCAGAAAAAGCGCATATTTTATTGGGTGTATTTTATGTTTCATCCAGTTTAAAAAGATTTAGAGTTTTGTATCTACGGGAATGATTATTTGTATGCGCGTGCCTTGTTGCTCCGGGGTTTCTTCGGAAATGTCAGTTATTGTCTTTGTAATATGTTGTTTCGTTTTTTTGAAGAATAATTTACAACGCTCATCAAAAATTTGCATTGCCATACTGCGGTGTCCGTCATCTTTTAGCTCTTTCGCTTTGTTTATACCTACGCCGTTGTCTGTAATTCCGATGTGAAGTGTATTTCCTTTTTCATGAAAACTTAGCTGTATCAGCCCTTTTGCTTCGGTGTTTTTAAGCCCGTGTTTTATGGCATTTTCCACAAAAGGTTGAATCATCATTGGCGGGATTCGGATAAAATCGGCTTCCAGTTCTTCACTGGTAATTATTTCGAAGTTGAATTTGCCGGGCTTACGCATTTTTTCCAGTTCCATGTAATTGGCCAGCATTTTTATTTCGTCGCTCAGCGAGATGGATTCGCTGGCCGAATATTCGAGCGTGGAGCGGGTTAACGAAGCAAATTGTGCAAGGTAATTTGCAGCCTTTTTTGTGTCGTTGCCCATTATATAATTCTGAATAGAGCCCAGTACATTGAAAATAAAATGCGGGTTCATTTGCGAGCGAAGTACTTTCTGTTGCAGGTCGTTTTGTGCCAGCCGCGCCTGTTTCCTGCGGATTTGCAGGATGTATAAAATCATCACAATAACAACCAGTAAAACTGCCAGCAAAACTATTCCTGCACGGAGCCGCTGGTTTTTAAGTTCATTTTCGGTGGTGAGCAGTTCTATCTGTTGTTCTTTTTTTTCGGTTTCGTATTTGGTTTCCAGTTCCTCAATGCTTTTTCTTACTTCCTGGTCGCGCAGTTTGTTTTCGGTCACCCGCAGCGAGTCGTTCCAGGCAAAGGCCTCGGGATAGCGGTGCAGGGCAACGTTTAGTTCGTATAGCAATTCGAGGCACTTTAGCTTCTCTGTTGAATAATACTCAATTTCTTCTTTCCGGATATTTTCTTCTGCCAGTTTCAGCGCTTTTGAGTATTCCCCGGTAAGCTGGTAAAGGCCGGATTTGAAATTATTGTTGAAAATTTCGTCGTACGGGTTTCCGCCAAAGTATTTTTCCGCTTCGGTGGCCAACTCCAGCGCTTTGGGGATGTTGTTCAGTTGCCTGTAAATATCGGCACTGTTTGTTAGTGCGGTAGAAATGCCCTGGTCGAAGTGGTGTTCGGTGCTTAAAACATGCAGGGTGTCGTAATAGGAGAGGGCTTTGTCAAATTCGTTTCTTTGTTCGGCAATTCCACCAAGGCTGTTGTATATTTTGGCGATATCGCTGAACGAAGCACAATTTGCCACATCTTTCATTTTGTAGGCTTTAAGAACGTACTCCTCCCATTTGTTAATGTTGTTGGTCTCTTTAAAAATATTTCCAAGTGTTACATAGTGGTAGCAGATTCGCTCCGGATTATTGGCTGTTTCTTTGGTTTTTAGCGCATATAAACCATACTGAATCGCTTTGTCGTAATCGCCCGTGAAATTGTAGTTGGTGGCCAGGTTCATGCTTATTTTTGCAATTTGGCCTGCATCTTCCGTCTCTTTTGCATTTTCCAGAGCGGTCAGATATGCTTTATTCGATGCACTGAAATTGCCGATAATTGCATATTGGTTGGCCAGATAGTTGGCAATTTTCGCAGCTTCTTTATGGTCGTTTATATTTTTTGCAATGCGCAATGCTGTTTGAAACAGCTCAATCGAACGTTCGTATTCTTCATTCTCGTCGAGTTGTACTCCGAATTCGTAACAGGTATGCATTATTTTAATACTGTCGCTGCCTGCTTCTTTTATTTTTTTGTTGAAAGCCAGCTGTGTGGAATCGGGAGACTCCCCCGGCTCTTCCTGCGCCAGGCATTTTTTACCAACGGGCCGGGTCAGTAAGAATCCGATGAGTAGACAGGATAGAACCCTGACGGCTGAGTTAATGCTCATTTGTTTAATGAAGATTTTTGGTTTTCGAATTGTAAAAATATATTTTTTGCTTAACTATTTGTGGCATAATCTGTATTGAATGCTTTTTTCTTGTTTTTTGGTTGCGTTGATGAATGGAAGAAGAGAAGACGTTTCAGAAAAAAATCGTGTTTTTAATCTGTTTGGTTTCAGTTGTTTGGATTGGCGCCCCATACAAGTGAATAAATATTAAAAGTAAATAAGAAATCTTGCGTATTTTTAGCTGCACTTTTTCATAGGGAATTTTAAAAAGAAAGACGAATGGAACGACAGGATGCACAGCGGAAAATTATTGCGTTAAGAAAGGAACTGGAAGAACATAATTATAAGTATTACGTGCTGGCACAGCCCGAAATAAGCGACTTCGAATTTGATATGAAACTCAAGGAGCTGGAAAGGCTGGAGGCAGAGCATCCGGAGTTTGCAGACCCCAATTCGCCCACCCGGCGTGTTGGAAGCGACATTAATAAATCGTTTAAACAGGTTGAGCACCGTTACCCGATGTTGTCGCTTAGCAATGCGTATTCCGAAGGAGAAATAGCAGATTTTGACAACCGCGTGAAAAAGCTTATCGGAGATGATTTTCAGTATGTTTGCGAATTGAAGTTCGACGGGTCGTCCATCAGCTTGCTTTATGAACACGGGAAGCTGGTGCGGGCAGTAACCCGTGGCGACGGCGTAAAAGGTGATGACGTTACTGCGAATGTACGTACCATCCGCTCTGTTCCGCTTGTGTTGCGGGGAAGCGGTTATCCTGATAGTTTTGAAATCAGAGGGGAAATTCTAATGCCGTTTCGGGTTTTGGAAGAGTTGAATGAACAGCGCGAGGAAATCGGGGAATCGTTATTTGCCAACCCGAGGAATGCGGCTGCCGGAACTCTAAAAATGCAGAATCCGGCCATTGTGGCTTCCCGGAAGCTGGATGCCTATTTTTATTTTCTGATTGGGGACACTCTGCCGGCGGTTAATCATTACGAGAATTTACAAAAGGCCGCAGAATGGGGATTTAAGATATCTGATGCCACCAGGCTGTGCAATAACCTGGAAGAAGTTTTTGAGTATCTGCACAAATGGGATGTTGAACGTCATCAGCTTCCTATTGCCACTGATGGCGTGGTGATAAAGGTAAACTCTTTAGCCATGCAGGAAGAGCTGGGATACACTGCTAAATCGCCACGTTGGGCCATCGCCTATAAATTTAAAGCCGAAAGCGCGGCTACAGTGCTTCATTCGGTATCGTTTCAGGTGGGGCGCACGGGAGCCGTAACTCCGGTTGCCAATTTTGAACCGGTACAAATTGCCGGAACGGTTGTTAAAAGAGCTTCGTTGCACAATGCAGATATAATTCAGAGCCTTGATTTACACCTGAACGACACTGTTTTTGTGGAAAAAGGAGGGGAGATTATTCCAAAGATAACCGGAGTGGATGTTGAAAAAAGGCACCCAATGGCTCAGCCTGTGGTTTTCATAGAAAAGTGCCCCGAGTGCGGAACGCCACTGGTGAGAAGCGAAGGCGAGGCTGCACACTATTGCCCCAACGAATCCGGCTGTCCGCCTCAGATTAAAGGCAAAATGGAGCATTTTGTGAGCCGAAAAGCAATGGATATTGACGGGCTGGGGCAGGAAACAATTGAGCTGCTTTATGCGCAGGGCCTTGCAAAAAGTATAGCTGACCTTTATTTGTTAAAGAAAGAACAACTGGCAGTTTTGGAACGCATGGGCGAAAAGTCTGCACAGCGTATTCTCGATGGTTTGAACGAATCGAAGAAAGTACCGTTTGAGCGGGTTTTGTTTGCGTTGGGAATTCGTTTTGTGGGAGAAACGGTTGCAAAAAAGCTGGCAAAAGAAGTTCATTCGATAGATAATCTTCGATCAAAATCGGTGGAAGAGCTGATGGAAATTGACGAAATTGGCGACCGGATTGCCCAGAGTATTGTCGATTTCTTTTCGAAACCGGAACACCTCGAAATGATTGAGTTTCTGAAAAACCAGGGGCTTCAGTTTCAGGTGAGCGAAGAGGCGTTAAGCGGACGAACCGATAAGTTGAAAGGACTGAGCATTGTTATTTCCGGTACTTTTGAGAATCATTCGCGGAACGAACTAAAAGAGCTGATAGAGCAAAACGGAGGCAAAAATGTAGGGTCCATTTCCAAAAAAACAAGCTACGTACTTGCCGGAGAGAACATGGGACCAAGCAAGTTCGAGAAAGCAGAGAAACTCGGAATCCCGATTATTTCCGAAGATGATTTTATGAAGATGCTTGCGGAATGATATTTCTTTTTTCCATTTCATTAACTTTGTGCAAAAATATATGGGGCTGATTGAAAAATACGCTTACCGGAGACTTTACAAAAAGGCTGCATCGATTGATCGCCGGGTGAAGTTGCCTCATCCTGAAACCGTCAGGAAAGTAGGGATATTATGGGAGCCGTCAGAAAATCAGGCCTTTCAGTTTCTAAACGATCATTTTTCCCGCTCGCAAAGCATCGTGAGAAATATCTGTATTTATCCGAACAACGCCACTGCTGAACCCGGGGCAAATGTGTTGACAGCAAAAGACCTGAACTGGCTGGGTTTTCCTAAGCCGGGACTGGTGGACGATTTCATCAGTGCTGAATTTGATTTGCTGTTGAACCTGGCATTAACCCAGACGCTTCCGTTTGATTATATCACAGCGTTGAGCAGGGCATGTTTTAAGGTGGGGTGGTCGCCAAAAGAAACCAATTTTTTTGACTTGAATATTAATATTGAGGGGAAACCCGAAGCATTGTATCTGGCCAGACAACAAATTTTTTATCTTGGGCAACTTAATAAAACTATGTAAATTATGAATCACCCTTTTAAAGGTGCGGGCGTGGCTTTGGCAACACCTTTTACCGAAGAAAACGAAATTGACTTTGACGCACTTGATACGATAATTGGGAATCAGGTTAAGGGCGGGATGGATTATCTTGTGGCCCTCGGGACTACTGCCGAAACCCCTACTTTATCGGAAGGAGAAAAAAAGGAAGTTGTAAGTTTTATAAAAGAAAAATCTGCCGGTCTCCCAATTGTTGTTGGAATGGGGGGGAACGACACCCAAAGCATTATAAAACAGATTGACGCATTTGATTTTAACGGGGTGAACGGAATTTTGGTTGTTACGCCATATTACAATAAACCATCGCAGGAAGGGATGTTCAGACATTATTCTGCCATTGCGCAAGCAAGTCCGGTACCGATTATTTTATATAATGTCCCGTCGCGCACCGGGGTAAATATGGAAGCGGAAACAGTTGTTCGTCTGGCCGAGGCTTCAGAACGAATAGTGGCCGTTAAAGAGGCTTCCGGCATTCTTTCGCAGATTACCCGGATAAACAGAAATACACCTGACCACTTTTCTGTAATTTCAGGCGACGATGTGCTTGCTTTGCCCATTATGTCCATTGGCGGAATAGGGGTTATTTCGGTTATTGCCAACGCGCTTCCCGGAAAGTTGAGCAGCCTTGTTCATTTTGCGCTCGAAGGCAAATATGACCAGGCACGCGAACTGCATTTCGAACTAATCGATCTGTTTAAGCTGCTGTTTAAAGATGGTAATCCCGGCGGTGTTAAAGCCCTTCTGAACATTCAGGGGATTATTAACAATGAACTGAGGTCTCCTTTGTATCGAATCAGTGATGGAACTTACGGAGAAATTAAAGAGGCGTATTTGAAGTTAAAATAGGCCTTGCTTTAGCTTTTTTTAATAGAACTGATTAGATAATTTCCTTGCCCTTTTCGGGGGAGGGCTTTTATGTAGCTGCTTCCCCAATATTTTCCCAATCGTCAATAAAGCAATATTGCTGAAGTTTTTTTTATTCAAAGGTGAAGAGTCCTTCCTGTTTAGGGTAGCTAAAATTTTTGCTTAAAAAACTAAATCCACCTGCTTCTTAAGGTAGCCCGGATTTTGCAGGTGACTTCCAAATGTGTTTTTAGTCGAATTTAGAAACGAAAAAAGCGCCTTAAATCATGGATTCAAAGCGCTTCGTTTTCCCTTTTTGTGGTGCCACCTGGAATCGAACCAGGGACACACGGATTTTCAGTCCGTTGCTCTACCAACTGAGCTATGGCACCCCTTTATTTTGGTGTTGCAAAAGTAGCTATTTTTTTGAAACCGCAAAGAAATTTCAATTTAAAGTCAACTTTTCTGCAAAAATAAACGTCGGGCATCTGGCTGTTTGCGGTGAGTTTTACTTTTAGTACTTTTGCAGCCTTATTTTATTTTTAATGGTAGAAACTGATTTTCTGACACATATATTGTCCAACGGCATTCGGCTCATTCATATGCCTGTTGATTCGTCGGTCGGACATCTGGGAATTCTTATAAATACCGGTTCCCGCGACGAAGAAGTTGATGAGCACGGATTGGCTCATTTTATTGAGCATTCGATTTTTAAAGGAACAAAAAAGAGGAAAGCTTACCATATTTTAAGCCGGATTGAAGATGTTGGTGGTGAACTGAACGCTTATACCACCAAAGAGGAAACAACGCTTTATTGTACCTTCTTATCGGAGTTCTACGAGAGAACAGCCGAATTACTAAGCGATATTCTTTTTAACAGTACTTACCCCGAAAAGGAGTTGAAACGAGAGAAAGAAGTAGTTCTGGAAGAAATTAACTCGTACAAAGATTCTCCATCCGAATTGATTTATGATGAATTTGAGGAGCTGATTTTTGACGGCCATCCCATTGCACGAAATATTCTGGGAAACCCGTTAAACATTAGTTCTTTTAACCGCGATGCTATTTTGCGTTTTATCGGCAATAATTATCACACCGACCAGATTGTGATTTCTTCTGTGGGGAACATGGATTTTAACTCGCTCATAAAACTTATTGAAAAGTATTTCGGGAAAGCGGAAGCCAATTTGCGGCACAACGGGCGAAAGCGGTTCGAGAATTACGTGCCGGGCAGCCGTGTAGAAGAGAAAGACACTTTCCAGTCGCATTGTATGCTTGGAAATATTGCGTATGACGTTATGCATCCGAAAAGGATAACAATGGTGTTGCTCAACAGCATTCTTGGCGGACAGGCGATGAATTCGCGGTTGAACATGGCGTTGCGCGAGCGCAAAGGGATGGCATATAATGTTGAATCCGGTTATACGGCATACACCGATACCGGGTTGTTTAACGTTTACTTTGGAACAGACCGCGAAAATCTTGACAAGGCAATTGCTCTTGTTTACAAAGAATTTAAACTGTTGCGTGAGAAAAAGCTGGGGGTGTTACAACTGAGCAAAGCGCAGAAGCAGTTGATGGGGCAGATTGCCATCTCTACCGAAAACAGGGAGGATTTGATGCTTTCCATCGGTAAAAGTTATCTTCTTTTTAACAAGGTGGATACCGTGCAAACGATTTTTAAAAAGATAGAGGCAATTATGCCGCTTGATTTGATGGAAGTTGCCAACGAAATATTGGTGGACAACCAGATGAGTACGCTGGTGTACAAGTAATCAGGCAAGTAACATTTGAAAGAGAAAAATTGACTAGAGAAAAGGAAATAGAACGATACGTTCTGGAGCACGTTGACCAGGAAGACCCGCTGCTGCAGGAACTGGACCGGGAAACACACCTGAAGGTGCTTGGTTCCCGAATGCTGTCGGGGCATTTACAGGGGCAGTTGTTAACCATGTTTTCAAAAATGATTCGACCCGGCAGAATTCTGGAACTTGGTACTTTTACCGGCTATTCGGCCATTTGCCTGGCTAAGGGGTTACCCGAGGGTGGAAAACTCATTACCATTGAAAAGAATGACGAGCTGGTAGATTTAGCCCAAAAGTATTTTGCGAAGACGGGATTGCAGTCCCGGATTGAACAGCTTGTTGGCGCTGCCGTAGAAATAATTCCGACGCTTTCTGATGCTTTCGACCTGGTTTTTATGGATGCCGACAAACGGGAGTATTCGGATTATTACAACCTGATTTTCGACAAAGTACACAGCGGGGGATATATTATTGCCGACAATACGCTTTGGAGTGGCAAAGTTCTGGATGCACCGGTTCATGGCGATGACCAGACATTGGGAATTATTGCTTTTAACGAAATGGTGAAGAACGATTCCCGGGTGGAAAAAGTTATCCTTCCGTTGCGCGATGGCATGACGGTTATTCGTAAAAAATAATAAGCTGCCCTTTTGGACAGCTTATATTATCTACTTATTTATTAAATCTGGTTTTTTATTTCATCGCAGCTTTTAGCCCTTCGGTGGTGGTGTAATATTTTACAATCATATTTGGAACTTCCCACTCAGGCATTTCACCTTTAACAAGGAATTCCAGATACTTTTTAGTAACCTGTCCGAAGTGAGCTTCGTGTCCAACCTTATATTTTTCCGGAATGTTAACCATCCAAAGGTCGTCTTTCAGTTTTTTCAGTTCCAGGCCTGGATGTTTTGCCTGCAGATCTTTATTTACAGCTTTGTCGAGAACAGCAGCAAAAGCCTCTGCATTGGTTCCGGCAACCGGTTCAACATAAAGTGTCGGTTTGTATCCTTCGTCGGCGCCCTGCTTAATAATCAGGTTGCAATTTGTTCCGCGCATAATGGAATAGTGGGTGTCGCCTGTTCCTTCAGGTGCTTCAAAATTCCAGATTACCGAAACTTTTGCATGAACACCTTTCAGTGTATAATTGATTTCTCCGTTGGCATACACTTTCAGAATGTCGTTTTCAACATCTTTTTTCAGGAAATCAGGATACTCGTCCAGCTTGGTGCTTTTTTTAAACATCTCGGGAGTAAGCTCGGTGGCCCAGCGACTGGCAGATGTAATTTCAACATCTTCTTTTTTCAGGGTTACTTCAGGAAATGCTTCCCATTGTATCATGTCAACCAGGTGGGTTGTAACATCAACAATACCTTCTCCCTGCTGATTTACATCGAAGAACCAAGCGGGACGTTGCAGCGGACTGCCCGAAACGTATTTGAAGAAATGGTGTACGCTCTCTTTTGTAATGGCCGGGTTTTCAGGTGTTCCCACCTCCAGCGTGCCAAATACTTCGGGCATCATCGACAGTTCCCGTTGAATCATGGTCGTAATTTCGTAACGCTCCGTCATAATATCGTAAAGCAATACGCCTTTTTCGTCTGCTATTTTGAAGGCCTTTTCCAAAACGGGGAATTCTTCGGGTAAAATGATCATCGGCTTGTCGGCAAGAACATTGATGCCGGCGTCAATTGTTTTTAAAATGTAATCAGCCTTTTTTGCGTTGTTCCCTGCTGTAACCATAACATTGCCGGGTTTGTCTGCCAGCATTTTTTCGAGGTAATCCGGCCCGGTGTATACTTCCGATTTCCAGGAGGTTGGATTTTCTGCCCGGTTGTTGAAGCTGTTTATTAAATTCAGGTGAGCCTGCAATTCAGGGCCTTCTGGCGCATAAATATGCACTGTCGGATCTATCTGATCGTACATGGATTTTTGCACCAGCGCAGCGTGGAAATGGCCTGGGTCGAGGGTCATTAACTTTACTTCTCCTTTGGCTCCTGTAAACATATCTTTCGATTCTTGGGTTTCTGACTTCTGACCTCCACCTGAACATGCAGAAAGCATTACGGTGAGAACCAGCATGGAAATTGATATTCTACTCATAGTTGGTAAATTTTAAGTTGATTCCGTTAACGTACACAGTATGCAAATTTAAAACTTTATTTGGATCTAGCGGAACAGTATTTTTGATTTATTGAATTAGGCATTTTGTCAAAACAGCAAAAACAGCTAAATTAGGGAAAAACAGGATTAAAAATGGAGAACAAATTTAAAAGCCTTACGATTTTCGAATTCCAGGAACGTTTCCCCGACGAGTCAGCCTGTTATGAGTACCTGACAGAGCTGAAATGGGGCAACGGTTTTGTCTGCCCCAGTTGTGGCCATGACCGTTATTGCAGGGGAAAACGGGAATACGACAGGGAGTGTACCAGCTGTCACCGAATCGTTTCGCCTACCAGTGGGACTTTGTTCCACCACCTGAAGTTTTCAATACTAAAAGCCTTTTACATTGTGTATTATGTCAGTACGAACAAAAAAGGCATTAGTAGCACTGAACTAAGCAGGAAACTTGGACTGGGCCAGAAAACCTGTTGGCGGTTCAAGCAGAAGGTTATGAAGGGGATGAAAAGTAGCGGCAGGCATAAAATCAGGGACAAAGCGGAGGTAGATGAAACCGTAGTCGGAGGCCAGGAAGAAGGGGTAAAAGGGCGGAAAAACGGCAGGAAGAAGCTGGTTGTTTTTGCCATTGAAAAACAGGGCAAAGGTGTAAGCCGGATGTATGGGAAAGTCATACAACACTCCAGTTCAAAAGAATTAGGGGCATTCATGGAATCTGTATTGGAGAAATCAGCCCGAATTAAAACTGATAAATGGAGGGGATACCAGCCATTAACAAAAGATTTTCTTAATCTTAAACAGGTCGATTCAGGTAAGAAAGGGCGTAATTTCCCCGAGCTGCACCGGGCAATAATGGGATTCAAAGGATGGCTCCGGGGAATGCACCATCAGGTGGAATACCTGCAGGCATACATTGATGAATATTGCTACCGCTTTAACCGTAGCTTTATGAAGGAGGGAATATTTGACAACCTGCTGCAAAAAATGGTTGAAACTCCTCCCGTGACCTATAAACAGATTATTGCTTAAGTACCTAATTCAATTGATTTATTTTCTGAAAGTTTCTATTTCAGTGACCCGTTGTTGATGCGTGTTTTTTTGTTGTCCCTTTAATATTTAGCCGAGAGGAATTTTCAGAAATGTTGATGCAAAAGAAGAACCTGTTTGCTGTTGACCTTACAGGGCGGCTTTTGATGTTGAAGCGGTTTTCGTTAAAAGAAATTTTTTCAGAGAGATATATTTCGGCCCGGAGGGATTCAGAATGCTTTGATAGAATGTGATTTCGTTGATTTTAGAGTTTTGCAAAGGCGTATTTTGGTATGCTTCTACAGCCCGGTAAAAATGGTTTCTTTCTTTGATAAACTTTATCCGCGCTAAAGTAAGGTGCGGTTTAAATGGGCGGGAATCAACTTCGAATCCCAGTTTCTCAAGTCGGATGTTCATTTCGTCCGCCAACTGATGCAGCATTTCTCCGTCTTCAATTTTAGCGAACAGAACGCGGGGTTTTCCGTTGCTTTTGAAAACGCCCACACCTTTGAGTTGAAAACAAAACGGAGAAAACGCCCTGGCAATTTGTTCCAGCTCTTTATTGATAACATCTATTTGTGCAGGCCGTGTGTCGCCTAAAAATTTTAGGGTAAGGTGCAGGTTGTGGGGTTCAATCCATTTTAACTGCTCATTGCAAAGTGCGTTTTTCAGGTTGCTTATTGTTTGGCGGAGCAGCGGAGCAGCATCTGGTTTTACTGCAATAAAAGTACGAAGCAGGTTGGGCATGGCTTCACAGTTTAAAGGTATCCAACTTCAATAAGCGTTACAATTTGCTCCAGAGTTCGGTCCTCCCCGGTTGGGTCATATTCAGCTTTTAGGTCGTTTCTAAACAACCGGGCAATTCCCTGCCAAAACACGGCAGACACACCGCCCCTGAAATCCTTAATTAAAACATAAGATGTGTGCCTGGTTTCACGGTCGATTAGCTTCAGTAATATCTGGCCTTCAGAAATTGTCATGCGCTTCAAATCATCTTTATATTCGTCAAGCAGTTGTCGTTCCAGGTCTTTCATCATTTTCCGGCGTTCTCGTTCGTCCTCCAGCGCCATGTATTTTGGCTCGTATTCCTGCAGCATCTCGCCGGCAAGCTTTGCGTACGGATATACTTTTTTTACTTTGTTTACATACCTGCTGTAACGTCTTTCCTGGCGGGCGTTGTTGAAAGTTCTTTGGGGCAGTACGGTTACTTCCAGTATATTTTTATGTATCAGCGTGTCGCCGCGTTGGATAATTCCCATAACCATCGCAGTATCCTTTGTCTGAGCCTTTGGTTCAATCCAAAAAGCCAACGTAAAGAAACAGGCAATGCTCAATATTTTAATCGCTCTATTCATTTAAAAAGAAAACGAAGTTACTTCTTTTCATATTATCGCACGTGCAAAGTTTATATCTTTGCCCCGGTTTTACAACTTTAAATTGTTAAAATGCAAACCTGTATAAATTCTGAAATCGGGAAACTTGAAGGTGTAGTTATCCATACACCCGGCTCGGAAGTAGAAAATATGACTCCCGAAAATGCGGAACGTGCTCTTTACAGCGACATTCTGAATCTTTCCATTGCATCGCAAGAGTACGCCCAGCTTTCCGGAGTGTTAAAAAAAATAGCACAAGTGTTTGAGGTGAAACAGTTGCTGACGGAGGTACTTGAAAATCCAGAGGCAAAAATGCAACTGTTAAAAGACATTTGTACCCACGAGAGAACGCCCGGGATGGAAGAAAAACTGGCAGCGAAATCGTCTTCAGAATTAACAAATTTGCTTATTGAAGGGGTGGTTCTGGAGCGTAATAACCTGACCAATTATCTTAGCAACGAAAAGTTTTTGATGCGCCCGCTTCACAACCTGTTTTTTACCCGCGACTCGGCCATGGGGATGAATGAAAACATGCTCATCGGGCGGATGGCTAACCCTGTTCGTGAACGGGAAACCCTGATTATGGAAGCCATTTTTAATCATCATCCGGCATTCGAAACAAAAACAATCAATCCCGAAAAACCGCTGCATGGCATTCCGGTGGATGCAAAAGTGACTCTCGAAGGGGGCGACTTTCAGGTGATTCGCGAAGACGTTTATGTGATTGGCACAGGAATGCGGACCAGCACACAGGGAATAGATGCTATTATTGAACACATAAAAGACCAACATCGCGGAGTCCGTCACCTGATAGTGCAGGAACTGCCTTCCACTCCCGAATCTTTTATTCATCTCGACATGGTGTTTACCTGTTTGAATACAGATGCCTGCATGGTTTACGAACCGGTTGTTTACGGGTTGAACCGGCACAAAACCATTTATATTCGCATCGATAATAACAAGGTTACAATTAACGAACAGCCCAATATTCCGGAAGCGTTGAAAAAGCTGGGCATCGATTTGAAGCCCATTACCTGTGGCGGAAAAGAAGATCTTTGGGCGCAGGAACGCGAACAGTGGCACAGCGGTGCTAACTTTTTTGCTTTTGCTCCCGGTAAAATTATCGGCTACGAACGAAATGTACACACTCTGAACGAACTCAGTAAAAACGGTTTTGAGATTGTTCGTGCGTCAGATGTTATTGATGGAAAAGTGAATGTTCAGGATTATAAAAAATGTGTGGTAACAATTGCCGGTTCTGAACTGGCGCGTGGCGGCGGCGGTGCCCGTTGTATGACAATGCCCGTGCGCAGGGCCGAAGTAAACTGGTAGTGCTGTTATGCGAAAATTAAGAACAAACGAACTCAATCGTCTTACCGCCGAAGAATACAAGAAAACAGATAAAACGCCGCTGGTGGTGGTGCTCGATAACATCCGAAGCTGCAATAATATTGGTTCGGTTTTTCGGACGTCGGACGCGTTGCTGCTCGAAAAGATTTACCTCTGTGGAATTACTGCCACACCTCCCAACAAAGATATTCATAAAACGGCTCTCGATGCCGAAAAGTCGGTTGACTGGGAATACTTTAAAAAAACGGAAGACGCGGTTGAAAAGCTGAAAGCCGAGGGGTACAATATTTTTGCCGTAGAGCAGGTTGAAAACAGCATCTCTCTTCTTGATTTTGAACCTGCAGAAAACGAGAAAATAGCGCTGATTTTTGGCAACGAAGTAAAAGGGGTTCAGCAAAAAGTAGTCGATTTGTGCGACGGCGCCATCGAAATTCCCCAGTACGGAACCAAACATTCATTCAATATTTCGGTAAGTGCCGGCATCGTTTTATGGGATATTTTTCAGAAGATGAAACGGCCGTGAGAAGTGTTTGTATAAAAACGTTATTCATTAAAATAATGGGAGTTCCATCTCGCGCCTTTCATAATAAACAGTTTTTATAAAACGAAAAAATGAGTATTTTTATTACTGAACAAAGAAGTAATAAAAATGAATACCCCAAAAGCAGTTCCTGAAGAGTTCCTGCATTTCATCTGGGAAAACCACTTGTTTTTTGCCGGGAACCTGTTAACGGTTGACGGCGAAGTTCTGGAAATAGTTAGCACCGGACGAAGAAATACCAATGCCGGCCCCGATTTTTTCAATGCGAAAATCAGGATTGGGGAAACAATTTGGGCGGGAAATGTTGAAATTCACAAAAATGCTTCCGACTGGCAGAGGCACAATCATGCCGACGATAAATCCTACGAAAATGTTATTCTGCACGTGGTGGAAAATGCAGACCGGCAAGTGGTACGCAGCGACGGTTCCTCCGTTGCAACACTGGAAATGAAGTGGCCGGAGCAGTTCACAAATAATTACCAAAAATTGTTGGATGCTCAATCCTGGGTTGCCTGCCAGGATCAGTTTCATCGGGTAGACCCGGTAATTTTGCAGTTGGGTTTTAACCGGCTGATGATTGAGCGGCTGGAAGATAAAACGGGGGAAATAGTTTGGCGCCTGGAACAAAACCACCAGAACTGGAACGAAACTTTTTATCAGATGCTGGCCCGCATGTTTGGTTTTAAAGTGAATGCAACGCCTTTTGAGTTGCTGGCAAAAGCTGTTCCCGCGAATATTCTGGGAAAACATAAAAACAGTATTTTTCAACTGGAAGCGTTGTTGTTCGGTGCTTCCGGGCTGCTGAACGATGAGTTGTTGGGTGACGATTATTTTGTGAAGTTGCGCAACGAATTTGGCTTTTTGTATAAAAAGTACGATTTAAAACCGGTGGAAGCGCATCTTTGGAAATTTATGCGTTTGCGTCCGGGAAATTTTCCGACAGTTCGCATTTCGCAACTGGCGGCACTGGTTCACGAATCGCACGGATTGTTTTCCAAAATTCTGGAAACGGAAAATATCGACCAGCTCAAAACGCTTTTCAGGGTGCAGGCATCGTCGTACTGGAACACCCATTTTCGGTTTAACAAACCTTCTTCGAGGGCTCATTCCACCTCGTTGGGCGAAAGTTCCATCAACACCATTATTATTAATGTTGTGGTGCCTTTTCTTTTTGTTTACGGGGAAAAACAAAACCAGCACCATTTGAAAAACCGTGCGCTGGATTTTTTGGAGAAGCTTCCGCCTGAAAACAACTCCATTGTAAAACGGTGGGGCGAATTAGGAATAGTTGCCCGCTCGGCGTTTGAATCGCAAGCGCTGCTGCAACTGAAAAATGTACACTGCAACAACAAAAAATGCCTGACCTGCCCGATTGGGAACAAACTCGTAAAAAGCCTGGACTGAACGTGCTGGAAGCAACAATCAACGGGCGCGGTTAAACCGAAAACAGTTCAGAAGCCAGGTTAACCTGCGCCGGGTCTCCCAAAACATATGCAATATCTCCGGCAATAAACTGGGTTTTTAACACAGGGTGCTCAATCATTTCGTCACCCCGCCTGATTGCCAGCAGCGTCACTCCGGTTTTTTTCCTCAGGTCGATTTCCCCCAGTGTTTTTCCTTCGGCAACAGCGTTGGTGTCAATGGTAATGGCCGAGATATTTACGTTGGGCAATTGGTCGAACAAAGAGGGCTGGTTTACCATGTCTTTTTCGCTGAAAGCGCCCAGGCTCATGCTTCGTATTTGTGCCATCATCCGGTTAATTTTCTTTTGCGGATAAAGCCTTCGCATTAAAACTCTGTTGAAAAAATCGATGGCGATTTCAAACTTTTCGGGGAAAACCTGGTCGGCGCCGATTTTAAAAAGTTGTTGCACATTTTCTATGTCTCTGACGCGGGCAATTACAAACGCCTGGCTATTGATTTTTTTTATTTTGCCAATGATGGCCATGGACGGAATTATGTCGCCGATTGAAATTACCACCACATCTGCAACGTCAACATGAGCTTTTAACAAAATGGGTTCATTTACCGCATCGCCATAAACCACGTTGTCGCCGGCATTCATTTTTTCTTTGGCAATTGTCGGGTCAAAAATTACCGACACGTGTTTCATGTCGTATTGTTTGGCCATGATCGACAATTTCAGCGCGCTGGAGTCTTTCCCGATAATAACAAGATGGTTTTTGAAATCGGGGATGTCCACCTCTTTGAGCGGGAAAAGACCGTTTACCAGAAACCGGGGAAGGTTAAATTTCAGAAACCAGTTGGCAATCGGTAGCGAGATGTTCATGAAAATTGGAGTAAGTGCCATTGTAATTACGGTTACTGCCAGAAAAAGCTGGTAGCTGAATCCGGACAGAATGCCATGATTGTATCCTACTTTGGCAAGAATAAATGAAAATTCTCCTACCTGGCTAAGAGCAAATCCAATGAGTACAATTCCCCGGAATGTGTGTCCCAGTATAAAACCGGTGATGGAGCCAATGAGCATTTTCAGAACAACAACCAGCAAAACAGCGCCTGCCACCAGCAAAATATTTTCCTGTACAAACGAAAGGTTTAGCAGCATTCCTATTGAAACAAAAAAGAAACTGGTGAATGTATCTTTAAAAGGAATCAGGTTGCCGAAAGCGTTGTGGCTGTATTCCGATTCGGAAATCATCAATCCGGCCAAGAATGCACCAAACGCCAGCGACATTCCCAACTGGTAGGTGAGTAACGCAATTGCAAAACAAATCAGAAAAATGCTCATGTTAAACAACTCCTGGTTTTTTGCCAGCGCAATTGCGTGCAACAGTTTCGGAAGAAGCCATTTGTTGCCGGCGTAAACAATTCCCATTATCAGGGCTGTTTTTCCGAGCAGCAGAAAAATTTCCCTTCCAATGTCGGCCGAAGGATTTCCCAGCAGGTTGGTAAAAAGCAAAAGCGGAACCAGCAGCAAATCCTGGAAAATAAGAATGCCCAATACTGTGCGGCCATAATTGGACGTGAGCTCCGACCGTTCCTGTAACAACTTCAGAACAAGTGCCGAACTGCTCAGCGCAATAAGAAATCCCATAAAAAGGCTGCCCTCCCAGCTCATCTCAAAAAACGAAGACAGTGCATAAAAAACAGATGCAGTAAGCGCCACCTGAAGTAATCCGCCAAAGAAAACAATCCTGCGAATACGTACTAAATGCTTGAGCGAAAATTCTAGCCCAATGGTGAATAACAGCAAAATAACTCCAATCTCGGCCAGTATCTCGATGTTTTGCTCTTCGTGAACAAGAGCCAGAAGGTGAGGGCCGGCAATTATTCCGGTAATTAAATAGCCAACAGCCGTTGGTATTTTTAAACGGGTAAAAAGCAGGTTCACAAAAGTGGAAAGTGCAAAAATGATTACAATATCACCTAGAATTGTTAACTCCATTCGTTGTGGTTTTCATTAACTAATATAAGTGAATTTTTGGCAGAATCGGCTGGCAGGAACAAAAAAAGGCGCCTTTTTCAGACGCCTTTCATAATTGCTTTACATTATAGTTTAATTGTCTTCTTCGTATTTAAACACTCCCTTGTACTCGTTAACTTCACCGTCGTAGTCGGTACTGGTAACCCTGACTTTTACCGAGTCTTGTCCGGCAATCTTCAACTGGTTCAAATTAAACGATACATAAGCGGCAAAAGGCAGGTCTTCCCGGTCGCCGTTGTCGTTGTGGCGCAACTCAAGTTCAATGGCCTGGCTGCCGTCTAATTCCCCGGGTTCTTTTACCAGGTTGATGTAATGAACTTCGTAACGTCCCCAATATTTAATTTCGAAATTCAGCAGGCTGTCAGTCATCCAGGCATGCTTAACAATAATAGGGTCGTTCCCAATGCTGTCCTGATTTTCTTCGGTGATGTCCATAATTCCTTTCAGCAATACTTTTTTAACGGAATTTACTTTAATGTAAAATCTGTCGGCATCGCTGCCATCGTTGGCATTGTCGTCCAGAATGGTGTAGTTTAACAAAACCCGTTCTCCTGTTTTTAGGCGCGAATTCGGGTCATCGCTTCCGTAATAGTACCAGGGTAAACTGTACCCCGATGCCACCGGAATCAATACATCGCCATTGTCCATATTTATTTTATATTCCACAGGATCAGAGCTGGTTTGTTCGATCATCCCAAAGCCGATCCATACTTTGCCCAACGAGTAGCCGTCGTCATCAAGACAGCTGGTAATTGTGAAAGCTAATCCCAGTAAAATAATTAATGCATACTTTTTCATTGCTATACTCTCCTCATTTAAAAATTTATACAATTCATAGATTAACCGGGGGGGCAAATGGTTGCGTGCAAATAGAAATTTTTTTTTTCGGTGGTGTAACCGTTGCTGTCACTGACAAAAGAACAATAAACCAAATGGCACGCACTTTGTTATTTATTTCTCAATATATATAAATACTTAGATGTATAAGCATGAAAAAAATTGCATCTTTACACGGTTTAAAAACGGAGACCGGCGCGAACGAAAATGTTTGGCTGTTGTTATATAAAAAGGGTTCGGAACAGAGTGACTGTGCTTTGGAGAACTTTCAACGTGCAGGAGAAGCTGCCGCAGAAATGAAGAAAAACAACGTTCTGTGTAGTGCTGATGTAAACGAAGTGAAGGATATTCATCCGGAATTTGGTGTGACAACTGTACCTGCGCTTCTTTATTTTGAAAAAGGGCAGTTGCGTAATCTGGTAAAAGGCTGCCACCGGCCGGAGCAGTTTAATGCCATTTTTGACAAATCGGCAGCAACTGTTGTCGCAAATGGAGAAAAGAAACCACAGAAAAGCGTTACGGTTTATACCACGCCAACCTGTACCTGGTGTAATACCATTAAGCGCCATTTTCAGGAAAACGGAATCAATTACCGCGAAGTAGATGTTTCGCGCGACCAGAAAGCGGCTGAAGAGATGGTGCGCCGAAGCGGACAGCAAGGTGTTCCGCAAACCGATATCAACGGCGAGATGATTGTCGGTTTCGATAAAACAAGAATTAATAGTTTGTTGGGAATAAATTAAATAGTGAAATCATATGAAAAAGTTAGTATTCGTTATGGCAGTTGCAGCGTTTTCTTTTTACAGCTGTAACTCAGGCCAGGCAAAAAGCAATGAAAACGAGACCGCCGAGAGTTCGGCTGCTCAGGTACAGACAGTGGCAGACAATAGTCCGGCCAGCACAGCATCTGCCGATGGTGGTTCAATCCTTCTAACCAAAAGTGTTTTTCTGGACAAGGTTTGGGATTACAACACCTCGCCACAAGAGTGGAAATACAAAGGTGACAAACCTGCTTTAATCGATTTTTATGCAGATTGGTGTGGCCCGTGCAAAATTGCATCGCCCATTCTCGAAGAAATTTCAAAAGAGTACGCCGGTAAAATTTATGTGTATAAAATTGATACCCAAAAAGAACGCGAACTGGCATCGGTATTCGGAATTAGCGGTATTCCGGCATTTTTATACATTCCTGTTGAAGGGCAGCCGGTAATGTTGTCAGGCATTGCCCGCTCAAAAGAAGATACCAAAAAGATGTTTCAGGATAACATCGACAAATATTTGTTAACTTCAAATTAGTGTTAAACGTTTAAATAAAGAATGGTAAAAATGAAAGAGTTACAGCCAATTAATCAGAATGTTCTGCTGGAACTGTCGGAAGACACTGCAGAGCAGAAAACCGCTGCAGGGATTATTATTCCCGATTCTGCACAGGAAAAGCAGGAAGTTGCTAAAGTTGTTGCGGTAAGCAACATCGAAAATGCAGAAATTGCACCGGGAGACCAGGTGCTCTACAAAAAGTTTTCAGGTACAGAAATCGATTTCGAAGGGAAAAAATACCTGTTGGTCCCCTACGTTGATATCTTATCTAAAGTTGTAGAAACCGAGTCAATTTAAAAGGCTAATGTCTTGAATTTTACTTATTCTGCCAGAAACGTTTTTCAAAATCGACATAAAGAGCCGGGCATTGTTCCCGGCTTTTTTATTGCATAAATTTTTGTCGTCTCTGTTTTTGGTTTCACAGAAAAAAGCGGAATAAAACGGGCAAATTTGTTTTTATTCCACTTTTCCCGGAAGGAGGCTACTATTACAGATGATTCTTTTCTGTGGTATTTAAAAACGCAATTGTTTTATTAATCCCTTCGTACATCAACACATCCTGCTGAACAAATTCAACCGATTGCCTGTATTCCTGCATGAAGTTTTCCAGAAACGGCGATGTTTTTGTCGGCCGCCTGAAATCCATCGCTTGCGCGGCGTTGTAGAGTTCAATAGCCAAAATCTTTTCCGTATTTAAGGCAACCTTTAAAACTTTGGTAGCGGCGTTGGCGCCCATACTTACGTGGTCTTCCTGCTCGTTAGAAGAGGGGATGGAATCTACCGATGCCGGGGTGCAGAGTTGTTTGTTCTGGCTAACAATAGAAGCGGCCGCATATTGCGGAATCATAAATCCTGAATTGAGCCCGGGGTTAGCTACCAAAAATTCCGGGAGTCCGCGTTCGCCGGAAATCAGGCGGTAGGTGCGCCGTTCGGAAATGCTGCCCAGCTCGCTTAATGCCATAGCCAGAAAATCGAGAGCCAGTGCCAGTGGCTCACCGTGGAAATTTCCGCCGGAAACAATCTGGTCGTCATCCGGGAAAACCGTCGGGTTGTCGGTTACCGAGTTGATTTCCGTTTCGAAAACGCCGGCTACATAATTTACCGCGTCGCGCACTGCCCCGTGAACCTGTGGAATACATCGGAAGGAGTAGGGGTCCTGAATGTGCTTTTTGAACCGGTTCTGCATTTGGCTGCCTTCCAGAATATTTCTGAAGTTGGCCGCGGTTTTTGCCTGTCCTTTGTGCGGGCGGATGCGCTGGATGTTTTCCATGAAAGGTTCAATCAGCCCGTCAAATGCATCGAGCGAAAGTGCCCCAATCATGTCGGCCTGATCGGTAATCCGGAACGTTTTGAGCAATGAATAAACTCCGTGGGCAGCCATAAACTGTGTTCCGTTCAGCAGGGCCAGCCCTTCTTTGGCCTGCAGTTTAACCGGCTCCCAGCCAAACTTTTCCAAAATGGCAGAGGCCTTAATTTTTTTTCCTTCATAATTCACCTCTCCCAACCCGATAAGCGGGAGGAAAAGCATTGCAAGCGGGGCTAAATCGCCACTGGCTCCCAGCGACCCTTGCTCGCAGACCACCGGCAAAATATTGTTGTTGAATAAATCGAGAATTCGTTGTACCGTAATCTGTTGCACTGCAGAATTTCCCTTTGCCAGGGCGTGGGCTTTAAGCAAGAGCATCAGTTTTACCACATCTCCCGGAACTTCGGGGCCAACGTTGCAGGCGTGCGAAAGAATCAGGTTTTCCTGTAGTTTACTAAGCTCGGCATTGGAAATTTCAATGTCGCATAATGCTCCAAAACCCGTGTTAATTCCGTACAGTGGTTTTTCTGCTTCTTCCAGTTTTTTATCGAGGTATTCTTTGCTTTTCCGAATGAGGCGGATTGATTCTCCGGAAAGCTGTAGTTTTACATCGTTTTCGAGAATAAACTGAACATCCTCAAAACTGAGGTTGGAGGGAGTTATTTCAAAAATCTGATTTTTCATTGCTCTTATTTTCCGAGCAATTTCGCAGAAGATTTATTAACTGCAAACGATTTTTGTCAGTTCTTCAGCACTTACCAGGTGCTGCTCTCCGGTCTCCATATTTTTCAGCGTAAACTTTTGCGCTTCAATTTCATTGTCGCCGGCCAACACAACAAAAGGAATATCTTTCCGGTTGGCATAATTCATTTGTTTTTTCATTTTAGCGCTTTCCGGAAAAATTTCGGCGTTTACACCGTTTTTTCGCAATTGCGCCAGAACCGGCAGGCAGTATGCTTCTTCTTTTTCTCCAAAGTTTACAAACAGTACTTTGGTTGTTTCAAGCGATTCGCCGGGGAACAGGTTGAGCTGGGTAAGCACATCGTAAATGCGTTCGGCGCCAAAAGAAACGCCAACTCCCGAAACATCGGGCATGCCGAAAATGCCGGTCAGATCGTCGTAACGGCCACCGCCGCAAATGCTTCCTATTTGTACGTCTTTCGATTTTACTTCGAAAATTGCACCGGTGTAGTAATTCAGTCCACGCGCAAGAGTCAGGTCAAGTTCCACATCGGTTTTCAGGTTGAATTTGGCAATGTAACCAAACAGGGTTTTCATCTCGGCAATCCCTTTTGCGCCTGTTTCTGTTTCCCCGATTACCGTTTCAATTTGCTGAAGTTTTTCGGCAGTGCTGCCTTCCAGGGTTAATATAGGCTGAAGTTTATTTACTGCTTCCTGCGAAATACCTTTTTCCAGCATTTCGGCATTTACCTTTTCCAACCCGATTTTATCGAGTTTGTCGATGGCCACAGTAATATCAACCATGCGGTCGGCTTCGCCAATGGCTTCTGCAATTCCGGCCAGTATTTTCCGGTTGTTAATTTTTACGACCGTATTAATTTGCAGTCGTTCAAAAACATTGTCTATTATCTGCACCAGCTCCAGTTCGTTTAGCAGGCTATTGCTGCCAATAACATCCACATCGCACTGGTAAAATTCGCGGTAACGTCCTTTTTGCGGCCGGTCGGCACGCCACACCGGTTGAATCTGGTAACGTTTAAAAGGAAACGTAATATCGTTGCGGTATTGCACCACGTAGCGGGCAAACGGGACGGTTAAATCGTAACGCAACCCTTTTTCTGAAATTTTTGCAGTGAGTTTATTTGAGTTTTTTTCGTCCAGCATTTCCTGCGGAACTTTCGAAATAAAGTCACCCGAATTTAATATTTTGAAAAGGAGTTTGTCGCCTTCTTCCCCGTATTTTCCCATTAACGTAGAAAGGTTTTCCATGGCCGGCGTTTCAATGGGTTGAAATCCGTACAACCTAAAAACATCTTTTATCGTATCGAAAATATAATTTCGTCTCACCATTTCAGCCGGTGAGAAGTCGCGGGTACCTTTTGGTATCGAAGGTTTTTGTGCCATATCCTTTTTTATTAAGCCGCAAAAATACAGAAAAAGTACGAAAGACATGAAAAAAGCACGAGCCGTTTCAATTGTGTATTTACGTTGTAAGGAGTTGTGTACGCTGACAAGTTGCCAGCCTGTTAACGTTGCTGGGTTTGCCAGCGTTGAACAACCAACCTGCTTAGCATTGGCGCAGCTGCTTTTAGTTTAGCGTATAGAAGCAATAAATTAATACTTTAGATTTTCAACTTAGCTAAATCATTTTTTGTTATTTCGTACCAGAAACAAGTAACGCAATGGAAGAAAAAAAGAAAGAAGGGCGCTACGAACGCATTTATAAACAATTGGAAGAACTGGTTGCGAAAAGTAATAATGCTTCGGCTCGCATGGCCACAATTATTGCAGTGTTGCACCATAAAATGGACTACTATTTTTGGACGGGTTTTTACCTGATTGACCAAGGGAAAATGACCGTGAACATGTATCAGGGGCCTGTTGCCTGCCAGATTCTTGAAAAAGACAAAGGCGTTTGCTGGGCGGCTTTTAACCAAAGAAAAACACTGGTGGTAGACGATGTGCACGCTTTCCCCGGACACATTGCCTGCGACTCGCGCTCGAATTCCGAAATTGTAGTTCCGTTAAAAAATAACAGGGGAGAAGTGATTGGCGTTCTGGATGTGGATAGCAAAGAAAAAGCCTCTTTTTCGAGTGTTGATGCCCGCTGTCTGGAAAAAATACTGGAACTGATCTACACAAAGCAGGTGGCATAAAACAGATTGAAGAAAAAGCTCTCATTTTTCCGCCAATCAATCATTATAATTATCCTTAAAAGATATTTTTATATTTTTGTCCTCTTGTTGGAAAAATGTAAAAGTTGAAAAAGCATAAAATTATAGCGGTCAGGCATCTTACAAAATCAACATTTGTATTGCGGATAGAACGGAAAGGGTTGCCTTTTCAGACCGGGCAATTTGTGATTTTGCGCCGTCCCGGCACCATCGAACAAAGAGAATACTCAGTTTACAGCGGCGAGCAGGATGATTACCTGGAAGTGCTGGTGCGCGAGGTGACCTCGGGGAAAGTAACGCCGCGATTAAAAAAGATGAAGCCGGGAGATGAATTGGAAATAGACGGGCCACATGGCTTTTTTCGATTTCAACCAACCCTGTTTCCTGTACAGAAATTTTTGTTTCTGGCCACCGGCACGGGAATTAGTCCGTTCCACAGCTTTGTGAAAACTTATTCTGAGCTGAACTACAAACTGGTTCACGGGGTGCGTTTTCGAGAAGAAGCGTACGAACATCAGATTTTTGAGAAACAGAAAATTACGCTCTGTACTTCTGTTGATAAAACGGGAGATTTTAACGGCAGGATAACCGATTATTTATGCACGCAGGAACTGGACAATGACACCCAGTGTTTTTTGTGCGGCAACAGCGCAATGATTTACGAAGCTTTTGATATTCTCACCGGGAAAGGAATTCCGGTTCGAAATATTTATTCGGAAGTTTATTTTTGAAGCGAGTGAAATGAGAACGGTTTCACATCCAAATAAAATGATTAGAGTAACAAGCGACGTGAAGTTGTGCGAAGCTGCGCAGCAATGATGTTTTTTGTTACACCAAAAGAATAGAAAAATGAAATACCATGTAATTACGTTGGGGTGCCAGATGAACCTTTCGGACAGCGAACGGGTGATTTCGGTGCTCGATAAAGCAGGATATACCTGGACTGACAACGAAGAAGAAGCCGGGCTCATCGGAATTCTGGCTTGCTCGGTAAGGCAAAAAGCCATCGATAAAGTTTACTCGCGCATCTACAAATGGAACAAGTGGAAGAACCACAAAAACCTTGTTACTTTTATTTCGGGATGCATTTTGCCCAACGACCACGAAAAATTTTTGAAGCTCTTCGACATTACTTTTCAAATGAAAGATTTGCCGAAACTGCCCGAAATGATTAGCCGGTATGGCGTAACAACTCCTGTTCACCTGAGCCCGGGGATAGATCCGCATAACGAGAATATAGAAGAATTCTGGAATGTAAAACCATCTTATCAATCGGGGTTTGAGGCGTATGTTCCCATTCAGAACGGATGCGACAAATTTTGCAGCTTTTGCGCGGTGCCGTTTACGCGCGGGCGCGAGGTGAGCCGGCCGTCAAGAGATATTTTGGCAGAAGTGGCGCTGCTGGTTTCGCAGGGATACAAATCCATTACGCTACTTGGGCAAAATGTTAATTCTTACGGTCTCGACAAGCAGGGAGGTGAAATTACTTTTCCGGAATTGCTGAGGCAGATAGGAGAGTTGGGCAACCGCACCCATAAAGAGTTTTGGGTGTATTTTACGTCGCCGCACCCACGCGACATGACTGACGATGTGATTGAAGTTGTGGCACAATATCCGGTGCTGGCCAGGCAAATTCACCTGCCCATGCAAAGTGGCGACGATAAAGTATTGATTCGTATGAACCGGAAGCACGACATGGAAAAGTACCGGCAAATTGTTCATTCCATCCGTCGTATTTTGCCCGATGCCACTTTGTTTACTGACATTATTGTTGGTTTTACCGGCGAAACCCCGGAGCAGTTTGAAAATACCCGGAAAGCCATGGCAGAGTTTCAGTTTAACATGTCGTACACAGCAATTTATTCTCCCCGGCCGGGCGCTACAAGTCACCGTTGGGACGACGATGTGCCGCAGGAGGAGAAAAAGCGCCGGCTGCACGAACTCACGGAAGAGCTGCGCAAGCACAACCGCGAATACAATCAGCGCCTGCTGAATAAAACGTTACGGGTGCTGGTCAGGGGTGCCGACCGAAAAGAAGGATTTTTAACTGCGTTAACCGAAGGAAAATTGATAGTGCGATTTCCCGCTGAAAACGAAGACCTGACCGGCCGGTTTGTGGATGTGAAAATCACAGCTTCCTCCGATTTTTCGCTGGAGGGCGAGTTGGTGAAAATGGAAGAGTTGGTTTAAAGCAGTTTGATTTCATTACAAATTAAATTCTGACTATTTTTGGACTTTTGATGCTGAAAGCCATAGAAAATAGGTTGGCGCCACAGCATTGATATTTAATTAGATTAAGAGTTCAAAAACGGAAATATGAAATGAACATGGATTTTCGTCATTCAAAATTCACAAACATGAATGATTGAAATTTATGTGAGTTCCTGAATGTCTTCAACTTTTTTGAACATTCAGAAATCAAAAAATTTTATACAGATGAAAAGAATAGGATTAACGTTACTGGCAGGGGTGATGGTTTTGGTTTTGCAGGCACAAACCGGCCAGAAAATTACGCTTGAAGACATTTTTGCGTACAGCACGTTTCGGTCGGAAACGGTTACCGGGTTGCGTTCCATGAATGATGGCGAGCACTACTCGACATTGGAAGGGCGCACCAAAATTGTGAAGAACAGTTATAAAACCGGTGAAGTTACAGATGTTTTGTTTGACATTACGAAAATTGACCGGGCGCCTATTTCTTCTTTTCTGGATTATGAATTTAGCGAGGATGAAACCAAAATTCTGCTCACAACAGATGTGAAACCAATTTATCGGCATTCTTATACAGCGCAGTATTACGTGTGGAATTCGGTAACAGAAGAGTTGTCGGCGCTTTCGGAAAATGGTGCGCAACAACTGGCTACTTTTTCGCCCGACGGAGACCGGGTGGCTTTTGTGCGCGACAACAATCTTTTCATTAAAAATCTGAAATTTGGCAGCGAGAGCCAGGTTACGTGGGACGGAAAAAAGAATGAAATAATAAATGGTGCGCCAGACTGGGTGTATGAAGAAGAGTTCGGGTTTAATAAAGCATTTTGGTGGTCGCCAGACAGTAAGTTCCTGTCATTTATTCGGTTCGACGAAACAGCAGTTCCCGAGTACAGCATGACCATGTACGCAGGCGAAAAACCGGTTATTGAAGAAAACAAACTTTATCCCGGGAAGGAAACTTTCAAGTACCCTAAAGCCGGCGAAACAAACTCTACTGTTTCGGTTAAAAGCTACGAACTTTACTCAAAACTTACTATTGATGTTCAGATTGGTGATAAAACTGATATTTACATTCCACGATTAAACTGGACGCCCGACTCAAAAGATTTGGTTGTTATGCGTATGAACCGCCGGCAAAACGTGCTCGACATTTTGTATGCCAACCCGTTTACCGGCGAAACCCGCCCTATTTATACTGAAAAGAACGAACGATATATCAGCGAAGATTTTCTGGATGCATTTACTTACCTTGCCGATGGCCGGTTTGTTGTGAAAAGCGAACGAAACGGCTGGTCGCATTTGTACATGTACGACAGGCTGGGATTTGAGCAGGGACAAATTACAAAAGGGGAATTTGACGTAACCGATTTTTATGGATACGACCCCTCTCAAAAAGTTTTTTATTACCAGGCAGCTGCCCAATCGCCTCTTCGTCGCGAAGTGTATTTTATTAGCGAAGACGGAAAAAAACAGGGAAAGATTTCAACGCTTGAGGGAACCAACAGGGCCGACTTTAGCAAGAATTTTAATTACTATGTGAATTATTACAGCAGCAGCCAGTCGCCCTCGCTGATTACTCTGCACGATAAAAAGAACAATCTCATTCGTGTGTTGCAAGACAACACTTTGCTGAAAAATAAAATGCAGAAATTCAGCCTTCCGAAAAAGGAGTTCTTTACATTTAAAACTTCTGAAGGATTTGAACTGAACGGTTATATGATAAAACCGGTTGAATTCGACCAGTCAAGAAAATACCCGGTTTTGATTACCCAGTACAGCGGCCCCAATTCGCAAAGCGTTTCCGACTCGTGGCGGGGAATTGGCTGGAATGAGTATCTTGCTCAGGAAGGTTTTCTGGTGGTTTCTGTTGATCCGCGCGGTACGGCAGCCCGTGGCGAGGATTTCCGCAAAGCAACTTATTTGCAGCTGGGAAAATATGAATCGGACGACATGGTTGAAACTGCAAAATACCTGGGCTCGCTGCCCTTTGTGGATGCCGGGAATATTGCCATTTTCGGTTGGAGCTACGGCGGATTTATGACCCTGCTTTCTATGGAGAAAGGCGGCGAACTGTTTAAAGCCGGCGTTGCCGTGGCACCGGTTACCAACTGGCGGTTTTACGACACAATTTACACCGAACGGTTTATGCGTACTCCGCGCGAAAACCCGGAAGGGTACGACGATAATTCGCCGTTGACCCACGCCGCAGACATCGAAGGACGGTTGTTGATTATTCATGGTTCTGCCGACGATAATGTACACGTGCAAAATACCTACGAGTTTACTGAAAAGCTGGTGCAGGCAGGCGTGCAGTTCGACATGGCAATTTATACCAACCGCAACCACAGCATTCGCGGAGGAAATACAACCATGCATCTCTACACCCGGATGACCAACTTTCTGAAAGAGCAGTTGCAGTAGCCTCAAAGCAAGCAGCAAATTATTTGAGTTATTCTACTGTGCAGTTTCCGAAATTTATGGGAGCAAATTAAATTTTTGAGAAACTTGAAAGTTTGTCAGTAAAACCTGTGTGGCAGATTTTTTGTTATTCTATCGCCAGGAAAATTCAAAATTTAAAATTACCAATATGATGAATCTGACGAAAAGTTCGAACCCGGCTTTAAGCGAAAGGGTTTTTAACAGGGAACATGCAACCGCTTCATCGGAAGTAATGACAGTAAACGGCACGGTAAACAAAACGGCGTTGTCGTTGCTGCTGGTTATTGCCGCAGCCTTATTTACCTGGAACAAGTTTTTTAATGCAGCAACTCCCGAGTCGGGAATGTCGGCTGTGGTTCCGTGGCTGGCCATTGGCGGAATTGGCGGATTTATTACTGCGTTGGTAACCATATTTCGTCCAAAAAGTGGCGGCGTATCAACACCAATATATGCAGTTTTTGAAGGGTTGTTGTTGGGGGGTTTGTCTGCGGTATTTGAGTCGATGTATAGCGGTATCGTGATGCGCGCTGTTGCGCTTACCTTAGCAGTTTTTGCAGCCATGCTGTTTTTTTACCGGTCGGGGATTATTAAGGTAACCCGGAAATTTATGCTGGGTGTGTTTGCCGCAACTGCCGGTATTGCGTTGGTCTATTTTGTGAGTTTCATCGCCGGGCTGTTTGGTGCGCAGCTGGGTTTTCTTTACGGAAACAGTAATTTAAGTATCGGCATTAGTTTGGTTGTGGTTGCAGTGGCTGCGCTAAATCTCGTGCTCGATTTTTCGTTTATTGAAACTTCCGCCGCACAAGGCGCACCTAAATATATGGAATGGTACGGCGCCTTCGGTTTAATGGTAACGTTGGTTTGGCTCTATCTTGAAATTTTGAGGTTGTTGTCGAAACTGGCCAGCAGGGATTAATGAAAATTGAAAATAGTTATTGGAAGAGATAAAAGTAACGGCTTCATTTCCCGCGGGAAATGAAGCCGTTACTTTTTTATTGCTCTATTATTGACGAACAACATTTGTCCGGTTTAATAACATTAAATTCGAATAACTATTAAAATTCTTTTGACTAAAAACTATACCTTTGAGAATATGCAACGCTTAATGAAACTAAATGATAATGGAAAAAACGAACGACGAGGAACAGTTTATCTTTCGCCGAATGGCTGAAGGAGACAAAATTGCCTTTCGTTTCTTTTTTGAGAAATACTATACTGACCTTTGTAATTTGGTTAACATTTACCTGCAAGATCCCGTGGTTTCTGAGGAAATTGTACAAGACACTTATGTCTATTTCTGGGAGAAAAAAGAGAGTATTTCAATCGAAAAGTCAGTGAAATCATATTTGTTAAAGGCCTCCAAAAACAAAAGCCTTAATTATCTACGCAACGAGAAAAATCATCAGGGAATTCATGAGAAGCTGGCCGTTGGAGCAGAGTCATCCTATGAGATTCAGGAAAATACGGTTGATGTAAAGCAACTGCGTGATATCATAGGAAGTGCCGTGGAAAAACTACCGCCTGAGTGCAGAAAAGTATTCAAACTGGCTAAGAACGAGCAGCTCTCTTATGTGGAAATTGCCGAGCAACTGAATATATCGGCAAAAACAGTAGAGAATCAAATGGGGACTGCTTTTAGAAAACTAAGAGAATACCTCAAACCATACTATAACGAAATTTTTATGTTCTTTTTAATCTATATCTCGTTTAGTATTTAATCTTCTTTAATCCAATCACTTATTCATATTTGACATTTTTTTCTAAAAAAAAGGAATTGATATGGGGGTACAGGAAAAGTTATGTGCCTTTCAAAATATAAGATGGATTGGATAATGAATGAGAATATACCCTGGAATGTAATTATAAAGAAGATTCGTAAAAGTATTACAGAGAAAGAATCGTTAGAACTCGATGAGTGGTTGGGAACTAGTGAATTGAATCGAAAAGTGTTTTCCGAGATATTAAATATTGCAAGGGTGACTACTTCAGCCCCCGAGTATTTTGTTCCTAACAAAGAAAAAGCCTGGGAAAAGATAAACAGCCGTATTGAACTTTCGCAGGCGAAACCCAAACCCTCTTATAGTAAATATGGCTATGTGGCTGCTGCCCTCGTTTTTGTGATAATGAGTTTTTTCTTTCTCTGGTTTTATCATTCCGGCAATATGTTTTACCAACGACAAAGTACAGAGGTGATTTCTCCCATGGGGCAAAAAACTATGATAGTGTTACCCGATAGTTCATTGGTTTGGTTAAATTCCGGCTCAACCCTCAAGTATAGTGGTGTTTTTAACAAAAAAGAACGCGAAGTTATTTTGGAAGGCGAAGCGTTTTTTGAGGTGCGAAAAAACAGTTCGAAAATGTTTAGGGTAAAAGCCGGAATTCTATTTGTTGACGTCTATGGAACTTCTTTTAATGTGAAGAATTACGCGGATGACAATACTAAAGAAGTGACTGTTAGTAGCGGACGGGTGAGTGTTGGCGACTCGCAAAAGGCATTGAAATCACTTACAAAAGGGCAACAGGCAGTGCTGAACAAAACTACCAACAAATTGTCTGTTGTAAATGCAGAACCGGATGTTGTCAGCTCGTGGAAAAACAATGAGTTGAAGTTTGACAATACTCCTTTAACTGAAGTGGTAAAATACCTTGAACGATGGTATGGCGTTAACATAAACATCGAAAAATCAATGATTGGAAAACATAACTATACTTTTAAAATAAAGACAGAGTCGTTAACGGAAATTCTGGAGAAGATTAAAATTATTACACCTATTGCATACGAAATAAACGGGAAAGATGTAAGAATTAGATATATTAACTAAAGTAAACCTATTGCCTATGAAAGATACCTGACAGACAATTACATCAAAAAAATACAGACCCACATGAGCAGGTCTGTACCTATAAAATTGTATTGTTTAATCGCAGAAACCTGGTGAAAGAAACAAATTGCCGCTTGTGCCTTCCCGGGTAACTGCACAAACCGAAACAAAAGTATGAAAAAAAAAGAGAATGAAGGGGAAAGCATGGTTTTTCCTCATCTGTTTAAAATTTTGATTACCATGAAACTGATTTTTGTACTTATTTGTGGACTAGGACTTTTAAGCAGCATGGCCGAACAGAGTTATGCGCAAAGTACAAAACTGACTTTTTCTTTAAATAACGCGAGTATAAAAAGCGTATTAGAGCTTATCGAAAACAATTCTGAGTTTTCGTTTATGTATGAAAATAATGTGGTGGAAGTAGATTCACTTGTCAATTTTGAAGCCAACGATGAAACTATTGAGACAATTCTCGATCGTCTTTTGGGCGACAAGATTGAGCATCGCGTTATAGGGAGCCATGTTGTTTTGTTTACCAATGACATAGAGTTGGCCGGAGCTCATGGAGGTTCAACTGCGTTAGCGCAACAGCAACGAATCTCCGGAGGTGTAACCGATAACAGGAGCCAGCCCCTGCCGGGAGTGACAGTTGTAGTTAAAGGAACGAACCAGGGAACGGTTACTGACATAGACGGAAGCTATTCGCTTTCTGTCAGTCAGGACAATGCTATACTGGTATTTTCGTTTGTGGGAATGCAAACACAGGAAGTACCAATTGACGGGAGAAGTGTTATCGATATAACAATGGTTGAAAATGTTATCGGGCTGGATGACGTTGTTGTAACGGCTCTTGGTATAACAAGAGAGAAAAAATCTTTGGGATATTCGGTGGGAGAAGTTAGCGGAAATGATCTGAATGAAACTCCAATGGGTAGTGTGTTAAATGCTGTTGCCGGAAAAGCTGCCGGCGTTCAGGTGTCACAAATGTATGGTCTTGCGGGGTCTTCTGTAAATATGGTTATTCGGGGAGCCAGCTCATTAAACACAAAAAATCAACCTCTTTTTGTAATTGACGGGGTGCCTGTGGACAATGGAATCAACAACAATTATCAGGATGCAGATATGGGAAATGCTATTTCTGATTTAAACACAGAAGATATCGAGTCCATGTCAATTTTAAAAGGCCCCAGCGCTGCTGCACTTTATGGGTCAAGAGCTGGAAACGGAGTTGTTCTTATTACTACTAAATCAGGCAAAGGTGCGAAAAAAGGAATTGGCGTTTCGCTCAATACTTCATATGTGCTGGATAACCCCTATCACTTTATACCGTTTCAGTCGATGTTTGCTTCGGGCAAAGCCGGTGCGCATAACCTGGGAGAACAGGAAAATGAATCGTGGGGCGCTATTCTTGATGGAACATACCCGGATTCTTACCAGTGGGACAAATCGCTGTTGAATAACGATGGCACATCGTTGCAGCCGTTGGTTGCGTATCCGAACAGGCAGCAGGATTTCTACCAGAACGGGTTTAGCCAGTCAAACAACGTGGCTTTCGAAGGCAGATACGATAAAGCAAATTTTCGTGTTTCTTTTGGTAATATGACCAATGAAGGCATTCTGCCTAACACCGATTATGCCAGAAAAACAATCGGGGTGAATGGAAACTATAACCTGACAGATAACCTGAAGGTAAGTGCCGCTGTTAATATTTCAGAAGCGGGTTCAGACAACCGGCAAAACATCAGTACAGGTCGCCGGGATCCTTCCAGATCAGTTCTCGAAATGGGAGTTCAGGTTAATGTTTTGGATTTGCAGGATTACTGGCTGGAGGGACAGGAAAATATTCAGCAGCGAAAAACCAAGCCGAAACAAAACAATCCGTATTTCAATATTTATGAAAACCTGACCGGGTTTAAACGTAACCAAACCATGGCAAAACTACAACTGGATTGGGAGTTTTTTGAAGGATTTAGTTTTATGGCCAGGTATCTTACCAATGTGATAAATCAGCGGAATGAGGCGAAAGTTGCCTGGAGTGACTACGATAATAGCAGGGGAGCGTATTCTGTTCAGAGAACGCTCGCAAAAGAAGAGAATTGGGAGGCTATGTTTACCTACAATAAAAGCATTGTTGACGGATTAAGCCTTACTGCTAACCTTGGAGGAAACTTGCGTTACAACTATAACGACGCCATTTCAAACGGTGCGTCACAACTGGTGCTTCCGGGACTATTTACTATTTCTAACGGAGTGCCGGGAACGGTTTCTTACTCCAGCTACTGGGGAGAAAAAGCAGTTAACAGTGTGTATGGTTCTGTTTCCATGGGGTATCAAAATATGATTTATCTGGATTTGACGGCACGAAACGACTGGTCAAGTACATTGCCCAAAGATAACAGGTCGTATTTCTATCCGTCGGCTTCGTTAAGTTTGTTGGTTAACGAGATGCTGGAGTTGCCTTCGTGGATCGATTTGATGAAAATCAGATCAGGGTACGCTCAGGTTGGTAACGATGTAGGAGCTTACGCATTGGCTCAGTATTATGCCACAACCAGCGACTGGGGCGAGGCAAAACGAATGTACATGCCGGGAACATTAAGAAATCCCGAGTTGAAACCTGAAATAGCAACATCCAAAGAAGCTGGGCTGGATCTCTCTTTGTTTGATAATCGTATCAACCTGGATGCAACTTATTATGTGGTCGACAATAAAAATCAGGTGCTCAGTATTTCTACCCCAAACGAATCTGGCGCAACCGCAAAGCAAATTAATGCCGGGCTTGTTCGGGGCAGAGGATGGGACATTTCATTAAATACGAGCCTCGTAAGAAAACGGGATTTTTCGGCCGATTTGGGATTAACATTAACCCGGAACAGGACAAAAATAGTTGAACTGGCAGAAGGCATTTCCTTTTATCAGTTTGGCTCAGTGGGGCAGGTGCGGCTCAGAAGCTATGTTGGCGACGACATAGGCGATATTTATGCTTACCCATATTTGAAAGTTGAAGACGAAAGTTCTCCTTATTATGGGTATCCTATTATTGCTGCAAACGGACGTGCGCAACTTGATAACAGAGAAGAAAGCATTGAAAAAGTAGGAAACTTCAACCACGACTTTTTGATGGGGATTCAGCCTGTAATCCGGTATAAAAACTTCAGCCTTTATGCTAATTTTGATTGGAGGTCTGGAGGTGAATTCTATTCCAGGTCTATGGAGTTTTTCCGGAATAACGGTTGGTTAGAAGAAACTTTTTCCGGTGTAGGTTATGACCCGGACAAGGACATCGTTCAACAAATTAAAGACAATCCGGATATGTATTTTAACCTGTGGGTTGGAGGCCGAACCGGAGATTATGGCGGATTTCCCTGGCCGGATGAAAGTACCCAGGCTTCGCGGTCGTACATCGATAAAAATACCGGGGAAACGATTTACGTGAATGACGCCAGTTTTATTCCCGGTGTCCGCGAGGACGGAGAAGGAGGATACATTGAAAATCTTGGAGGCCCGGGAACCGTTTGGATGACTCCTTTTGATGCAAATAAATACGCTACCAGATATTATGGGGGCAATAATATTTATAGCGCAACTTATGTAAAGCTAAGAGAATTGTCGCTGACGTATAAATTTCCTCAGCAATTGGCGAGAAAAGCCAGTTTGAGCAATGTGTCGTTGTCGGTAATAGCGCAAAATGTGTTTACCTGGACAAAAGCGCAAATACCTGTTGACCCGGAGCTTGCATTTATTTCAAGCGGGAGTTCATGGATTCAGGGAGCTGAATACTATAATGTTACGCCCTGGACTCGTTCTTTTGGTGTTAAACTTAATGTTGAATTCTAATTGTTGCAGTCATGAAAAAAATAAGCTTGATATTAATAATTATATTTTTAGGACAAATAATACAGTCATGTTACACTGATTTTGATGATATGAATGTGAGTCCGAACAACGCCGAAGAAGTTTCGCCAAATTACCTGCTCTCTTATGTTATCTCAACAACCGCAATGCGATTTTATTCGCTTACAAATGAACACACTGATATTGCCGGAGCTATGCAATACACTCAAAGAGGCACAGAGTTTAACGCCGCAAATCAAAACTGTTATCAGTGGGGAAAAGGTTCGTGGAGCGGATATTACGATATAATGAGAACCAATCAGTTGATGTATGAGTTGGGCGAAAAAGAGAATAACCAGTTCTTTATGGCTGCATCATTAATCATGAAATCATATACTTTTGGTTTGATTGCAGACCTGTTTGGCGATTGCCCATATTCCGAATCGTTACAAGCCGGTACGAGTTTATTGTTTCCGAAGTTCGACGCGCAAAAAGATGTTTACGAAGGAGTTTTAACGGATTTGAAAACGGCTTCCACAATTCTGGAAGGGCTGGATTCAAAACTGAGTGTTTTACCTTCTTCCGACCTGCTTTATGCCGGCGACAGGGATAAATGGATAAAATTTGCCAATTCGCTCAGGTTGAGGTACTGTTTGAGGTTACACAACAAAAAGGGCGAGCTGAGTATAAATACGGCAGCTGAGTTTCAGGATGCAGCCAGCAAAGTTTTTGGCAGCAATGCCGATAATGCAACACTGGTGCTTTTGGGGCTCGCTGATGAGAATTCTGCAGTTGGGGGTTCCATCCGATCTTCCAATAAGCCCTATGCATTTAAACCCGGACAACCGCTGGTTGATTACTTGAAAGAAAGGAACGACCCACGGCTTCAACGTTGGGTAAATCCGGTGGAAAGGAAATGGGATTTCAACGCTACAGAGGAATCAACAATAGACTACGTGGATATTTTTGGTGACACTTATCAGATGACAATTTTGCCAACTGATGATACGAGTCTTGATACATCGGTTTATGTCGGATTACCTATTGGATACGACGACCTTGAGTTTTTGGGGAACTACAACAGAGGCGATGGTATCCGGGATTATCCCGACGAAAGAAGCGCATATATTTCATATTTAACCCCCATCTATTTTGAGAACAGTAATGACTTTGTTAACCCTTCGTTGATTACTTATGCCGAGGTTGAATTTATATTAGCCGAAGCAGCTCTTTTAGGAGATTACGGAGTGTCGAATGTGGAAGAGCATTACAAAAAAGGAATTGAGGCATCTATGGAACAGTATGAAATATTGTCGCAGGCCCAGGGTTTTGATTTCGAGTCGTTCTACAATCAATCAACAGTTAACTACAGCAGTTCTTCCATTACCAATAAGCACGAGCTTGTAATGACACAAAAATGGATCGCTCTGTGGTTACAGGCAGAGCCGTGGTTCGACTGGCGACGAACCGGGTATCCTGACTTTGAGCCGGCTGCAAATCCGGCATACGGACCTGCATTGCCATTGCGATTGGCCTATCCGGAACCATTTGCTGATCCTCAATATGTAGAAAAGTACGAAGAAGCTGTGAATAAGCTGGAAAAAACCAGTTTCGTTCCTTCAAATCAATCCAGTGATCATAGTTACTCAAAAACCTGGTTGTTGCAGGGAACAGGAAAGCCATATTAAATCGCGTTTTCCGTTTGTAAGAGAGAGGTTGTTCTTTTTAATTTGTATTGAGTGAGAGCAACCTCTTTTTTTATTTTTGAGTGTAGAATCTGCTAATGCACTATTCTGCTGCCTGTTTTTGTTTTTTACCCATGCAATTTCCTTTAAAAATGAAAAAGATACTTTTATGTTTAATCTTTTGTTTTGCATTTTCTTTTTGTGCAATATGGAGTGTTCGCTCACAAACAGTGGATTTTTCAGAAACATCATTTGTAATGGATTCGGATGTCCCGTCGCCGGTTCGCGAAACAATAGTGAAGATGCTTCGTGAAGAGGTGCAGCAACGTACCGGAATTTTACTGACAGAGATGCAAAGATGGGATAGAAAAGCTCCCGTAATTTTGCTAACGCTTTCGTCACAAAGCGAACTGAGCGGAATAGAAATGCCGGCACTTACTTCATGCATTGAAAATAAGGCAGAAGGGTTTCATATTTTGCTTAACCAGGCAGAAGGAAAAGATGCATTGTGGCTTATCGGAAATGATACTCGCGGATTGCTGTACGCGGTTGGTCGCTTTTTGCGAACTGCGCATTTCGCTTCAAAGAAGATCTTTTTTGATAAGAAAAACGAAATTTCAACTTCTCCGACATACTCTATCAGAGGACACCAGTTGGGGTTTCGGAACACCAATAATACCTGCGATTCGTGGACTGTTTCTCAATTCGAAAAATACATTAGGGAACTGGTGATTTTTGGTTGTAACAGCATCGAAAATATTCCGTTTGAGGATAAGGTTCCGGGATCTAATGTTAAAATTTCGTGGGAAGAGATGAATGTGGAAATGAGCACGATCTGCGAAAATTACAATATTGATTATTGGGTTTGGACGCCAGCTACTGTAGATTTGTCTGATCCTGAACAATTTGAAAACGAGGTAAAAAAGCATGCTGCGTATTATAAAAAAACTTCCCGCATAAACGGTGTTTTTGTCCCGGGAGGAGATCCCGGGCATAACCATCCCAAATATGTGATTCCGTTTTTAAAAGCAATTGCTTCAGAATTAGTAAAATATCATCCGGAAGCGGGAGTCTGGGTTTCGTTGCAGGGGTTTAACAGTGAGAAGACCGATTATTTTTTTCATTATCTCGAAGCATATTCGCCCGACTGGCTTGCCGGGGTTGTTTCAGGGCCGGGAAGCCCGGATATGGCAACTACCCGTTTTCGCCTGGATAAAAAATATCGTCACCGCCATTATCCTGATATTACGCATACTGTGCGCTGTCAGTATCCGGTTGCGCAGTGGGATCAGGCGTTTGCTCTTACCCTGGGGCGGGAACCATGTAATCCGCAGCCTTGTTTTTACTCATCGGTTCATAAAAGCACTGAGCCTTATACCAATGGTTCGGTAACGTATTCTGACGGAGTGCACGATGATGTGAACAAAGTGTTGTGGACATGCCTTGACTGGAACTCTGAGTTGGATGCCCGACAGATTCTGGAAGATTATTCCCGTTTCTTTTTTGGACTGGAGCCCAGAGAAAACGTAGCTGACGCTATCCTTGCTTTAGAAAATAACTGGAATGGCCCGTTGGAACAAAACGGCGCAGTGGAAGCAACTTTTCATCTGTGGCAAACGCTGGAAGAACAGCACCCCGAATTGAAAAACAACTGGCGGTGGGTGCAGCTGGTAATGCGTGCTCATTACGATGCTTACACCCGTCATCGAAAAATTTATGAGAAAGGGCTGGAAGATGAGGCCACCAAAATATTGCTTGCTGCAGAAGAAATTGGGGCTGACAATGCAATGAAAAAGGCACAGGAAGAAGTTTATAAAGCTGAAACAGAACCTGTAAATCAGCATGTGAAAGTAAAAATTGAAGAATACTGCGAACAGCTTTATCAACTAATAGGAATGCAAACCAGCGTTGAAAAATACCACGGAAGTGGTTCTGAACGCGGTTGTGTACTCGATTTTGTCGATTTCCCGCTAAACAATCGCTGGTGGCTTGAAGATGAGTTTACGAAGATAAAGCAGATGAAGACAGAAGAGGAGAAGCTGGCTCGGCTGAAAATAATCCGCACATGGGGTAATCCTGGGCATGGTAGCTTTTACGATAATATTTCTGATATTTCGCAAAGCCCGCGCGTACAACTTCAATATCGAAAATCCAATAGTTATGCTTGGTGGGATCAGGGGGTGAGCCGGAAACGGTTGTCAACTCAGGTGTATCAAAACTTTCCCAAGCTGATTTACGAAGGGCTTGATCCTAAAGCAACCTACACTGTTCGCATTGCAGGGGAGGGGGATGCCCTTTTGCGTGTTGACGGCGAACGGATTGCGCCGGGAGCATATCCAAAGGAAATGGAGACATTCAAAGAGTTTCATCTATCGAATAAATATGTAAGCGACGGTAGAATCGTTATCACTTTTGACGAACCGGAGGAGGCGCATTTGAACTGGCGTTATCACTCGAAAATTTGTGATGTCTGGCTGCTGAAAAATTGACTCCCGATAAAGCGACTGGCCTTTCTCAGGGAGAGGTGCTTGTTTGTAAAGAGTTTCGTTCTTTTTCTACCCGTCTCTTTTACAGCACAAAAACATCAGTGGGACCAAAGCGGGAAGTAAGCCGTACTTCATACTTCGATCTGTTCGGTTGATGGGCAGCCAGCGCAATTTCAGGTGTATTATTTTCTGCGGAAAGGTGACTTAAAAACACATATTTTAATTGGGCGCCGGCATTTTCATTAAGCAACTTAAATGACTGAACATTTGATAAATGGCCATGCGAAGAAGCAACGCGCCGTTTTAAATAGTATGGATACGGTCCGGTTTCCAGCATTTTTTCGTCGTAGTTCGATTCCAGAAAAACGGCATTGCATAACCCAATGTGTGTAATCACATTTTCGCAGGGTTCGCCAATGTCGGTAAATACGCCAACGTTTTTCCCGGCGTATTCAATACGAAATGAACACGGCTCTGATGCATCGTGATTTTTTAGAAAAGAGTGGATGGTGAATTCCTCGGTGTTAATGGATTCTCCCGGTTCGAAAAATCGCGGGTAGGCCGGCTGCATTGTTTTGTGGGCTGCGTAAAAAGTTTTGGCGGTAAAGTAAACCGGGACGTTTAGTTTCTTTGCCAGTACTCTCACTCCGCGAACATGATCGCTATGTTCGTGCGAAATAAATACTGCTTTTATTTTTAAGGGATTCAGCCCCCGTTCATCCATTCGTTTGAGTATCTGTTTGCAGGAAATCCCGGCATCAATCAAAACCGCATCCTTTTCGTTGCCTACATAGTAGCAATTTCCGTTACTTCCCGAAGCTATGGCGCATATTTCGAGCATAGATTTTTTTTAAAAATAGCTGCTTCCATCCCAGCAGTGCGTACAAAGTTTTTCTTTGGGCAACCCGATTGCTTCTACAAGATCGTGCATTTTTTGAAACTGCAGCGTAGTTAACCCCAGGTTTTTACGAATTTGGTTTACCATTGCTTTGTATTCGTCAGTCTCCGGATTGGCATATTTTTTTAGATCGGGTTCTTTCCCATCTTCAAGCTGGGTGATAGCTTTACGGGTTGCCAGTTCAAGCGCCTGCCTGGAACGCGAAAAGTTGAGAAATTCGCACGGATAAATTAGTGGAGGGCATGCAATGCGCATGTGCACTTCTTTGATGCCTTCGTTGTGCAGGTCGCGCGTGTTGTCTTTCAGCTGTGTTCCGCGTACAATGGAATCGTCGAGGAAAATACCCCGTTTCCCCTTGATAATTGCAGGGTTTGGAATCAGTTTCATTTTGGCGACCAACTCTCGGGTAACCTGGTTTTGCGGCATAAAACTGCGTGGCCAGGTAGGTGTGTACTTGGCGTACGGACGCATGTACGGTATTTTTCGTTCGTTGCTGTATCCAATGGCATGTCCCAGTCCGGAGTCCGGAATTCCGGCAACAAAGTCGGCTTCCACATCGTCTTTCCGAGCCAGTGCAGCCCCGCAGCGGTAACGCACTTCATCCACATTAATTCCTTCGTAATACGATGGCGGATATCCGTAATAAACCCACAGAAACGAGCAGACCTGCATTTTTTTCTCCGGCTTACGAAGCTGTTCGTACCCGTCGGCAGTAATGCGAACGATTTCTCCGGGGCCCAGAAATTTTTCAATTTTATAGTCGAGATTGGGGAACGCATTTGTTTCAGAAGTCACCGCAAAACCATTGCCGTTCTTTCCGATAATTACAGGAGTGCGGCCGAGTTTGTCGCGCGCGGCAATTATCATGTTTTCAGCAAGAATTAAAATAGAGCAGGATCCCTTAACATTTGCAAAAACATTTTCAATTCCCGAAATAAAATCTTCCCCATCGGCAATGAGCATGGCGGTTAGCTCTGTGGGGTTTACGCTGCCCTGGCTGGTTTCTGAAAACGTACGATGTTTTTTCAGAAAGCCTTTTTCCAGTTCGTTGGCGTTTCCTATTTTGCTAACCGTAGAAATGGCAAATTTTCCGAGATGTGAGTTGGTAACCAGGGGTTGCGCTTCGGTATCGCTAATTACTCCAATTCCTCCGTTCCCGCTGAAGTCAACGAGGTCGTTTTCAAATTTAGTTCTGAAATAGCCGTCTTCCAGGCTGTGAATAGCCCTTTGAAATCCGTCATTCGGGTTGTAATATGCAAGTCCGGCACGCTTGGTCCCGAGGTGTGAGTGGTAATCTGTTCCGTAAAATACAGAAGAAACACAGTCGGTTTTAGAGATAACGCCAAAAAATCCGCTCATTTGCTAATATGGTTTTTTTATTTGAGGCCCCGAAAATAGAGTTTTTTCTTCTGAATGACGGGGTAGCGGTTGTTTCTTTTTGCACAAACTGCGAACAGCTATTTAACCAGTTTCGAAATGGCTCTGAATTCCGGAGCCGTTGATGTACGGGTTAATTCAAATAAAATTGCTTCAACCGAAGTTATCATAATTCCTTCAAAACGAAACCGTTCTTTTGCAATTTCAATGCTTTCGGCAGTGCGCGATGAAACCCCGTCCAAAACGATAATCGGGGTGTATCCTGCCTCTTTTAAATCGATGGCCGTCTGGAGCACACAAACATGCGATTCGGCGCCGCAAATAATTACGTTTTTGGCCTGGCGTGTTTTAAGTGCTTCAATAACCAGTGGCTCGTCGCAGCAGCTAAAATCTCTTTTTTCGATGTATTGAAAATCAGGAATTAATGATTTAATTTCATCTATTGTTTCACCTAACCCCTTGGTGTACTGCTGAGTAACAACGAGTGGAGTTCCCAGTTCGTTTAATCCCTGTATTAGCGTTTGGCAATTTTTCAGAAACATTTCTTTTTCCCACACTGCCGGGAAAAGTCGTTCCTGAATGTCGATAATTAGCCCAACGGTGTTTTCTTTTGTGATTCGCATACTTATCAACGCTTTATTATTTTGAAAATTCTGTTCCTGCCTGCGAACGCGATTTGTCTCCGAGGTAACCGCCGTGGTGCCGTTTTGCGTAATCGCGGCTGGTAAATCCAATTTTTGTCATCATGCCAACAACCAAGGCATCGCCAATAACAGTCATTGCAGTAGTTGAGGTGGTTGGTGTCAGGCCGAGCGGACATACTTCGGCAGGATTCCCGGTGAAAATAAATACATCGGCATTTTTTGCCAACTCGCTTTCGGGGTTTCCTGAAATAACAATTAGGGGCAATCCCGGATAGAGTTCGCCCGACAAGCTGACAAGTTCAATAATTTCGCGGGTTTTTCCCGAATTGGAAATCAGCAGCAGCACATCATTTTCCTGAACCACGCCAAGGTCGCCATGTTGCGAATCGCTGGGATGTAAGAAAACTGCCGGAGTTCCGGTTGAACTGAAAGTGGTTGCAATATTTTCTGCAATTTGCCCGGCTTTTCCCATTCCGCTGGCCACCAACTTTCCTTTTTTTTCGTGAACGTGCTTGAAAATAATTTCAATCGCATCAGAAAATGCCGGACTTACCGGGATGTTTTTTATGGCTTCGGACTCACTGAGTATTACTTTTCGGATTAGTTCTTCCATGTGTTTTATTTTTTGCTGCAAATCTACAGGAAAAATTTGAGCCTTCCATACTGGTTTTGGCAATGAAAAAGGTTCTTTAACTTGAAAAACTTCAACAAGGGTTTTGTTGCAGTAAATCAACGAAAACAATGTTATATGTCATGAAAAAAAGACCCGGTTTGATTCGTCCCGATTGTTAAATAATTGGTATTTTTGTCCGTTATTTATCACTTCAGTACATCTAAATAATTGAAATGAAAATTCACGAATACCAAGCCCGAAATTTATTCAGGAAGTACGGGATTCCTGTTCCGGATGGCGTTGTTTGCCATTCGGTGGAAGAAGTTGAGAAAAATGTTCCCAACGATGAAAAACTACGTGTTGTAAAAGCACAGGTTCATGTTGGTGGACGTGGAAAAGCCGGTGGTGTTAAACTGGCAAAATCGAAGGCTGAAGCAGTTGAAAAAGCTGGTCAGATTCTGGGTATGGACATAAAAGGACTTACCGTAGAAAAGGTTCTGGTGGCTGATGCTGTTGATATTGAAAAGGAGTTTTATGTTGGTTTAATCAACGACCGTAACTCCAAGTCGGTAACCCTGATGGCAAGTGCTGAGGGTGGCGTCGAAATTGAAGAAGTAGCGCGTGTTTCGCCGGAGAAAATCATTAAAATGAGTATCGATCCTACCATGGGATTGATGGACTGGCAGGCACGAAAAATAGCTCTTCAATTGTTCCGCGACCCGAAAGAGATGAGACAGGCCGCAGCTATTCTGGTTAAACTTTACCGGCTTTACGTGGAAACAGATTCTTCTCTTGCTGAAATCAATCCGCTGGTGCTCACTCCCGATAAACGGGTGTTGGCTATCGACGGAAAAATGAATTTCGATGACAATGCCCTGTTTAGGCAGCCCGAAATTCTTAAAATGCGCGAATCAACTGAAGACGAAAAGAAAGAAATTGAAGCCAACGAAAAAGGACTTTCCTACATTAAACTCGATGGCAATATCGGTTGCATGGTAAACGGTGCCGGACTGGCAATGGCTACCATGGATATGATTAAGCTGTACGGAGGCGAACCGGCCAATTTCCTTGATATTGGTGGTTCTTCCAATCCGCAAAAAGTGGTGGAAGCAATGAGCATCCTGCTTAGCGACAGCAATGTGAAAGCAGTGATGATTAACATTTTTGGCGGAATTACCCGTTGCGACGACGTAGCCCGCGGGCTGGTAACTGCATTGCAGGAAATCAATACCGATATTCCGGTGGTTATTCGTTTATCGGGAACCAATGCAAAAGAAGGCCTGGAGATAATCCGGGAATACGGGTTGCCAACCGTCTCTACCATGAGCGAAGCCGCACAAAAAGCCATTGAGTTAAGTAACAAGTAAAAAGGAGAGAACAATGAGTATTCTGATAAACAAAGACACAAAAGTTTTAGTGCAGGGAATTACCGGGCGCGACGGGGCATTCCACACTTCTAAAATGAAAGATTACGGAACGAACATCGTTGGTGGAATTTCGCCCGGAAAAGGCGGCAGCGATGTTGGTGGTGTTCCGGTTTTTAATACGGTTGAGGAAGCGGTTAAAGCTACCGGAGCAAATGCTTCTGTAATTTTTGTGCCGGCTCCTTTTGCCGGAGATGCTATTCTGGAAGCCAGCTACGCAGGAGTTGACCTGGTGGTTTGTATTACAGAAGGTGTGCCTGTTCAGGACATGTTGAAAGTTACGCCGGTATTGAAACAAAACGGTACAAAACTGGTTGGTGCCAACTGCCCCGGACTGATTACTCCCGACGAATGCCTGATTGGTATTTTGCCGGCGATGATTTTCAAGAAAGGAAATGTAGGGCTGATTTCACGTTCAGGAACCCTGACTTACGAGGTGGTGAACATGCTTACCGAAGGCGGGCTAGGACAATCTACCTGCGTGGGAATTGGTGGCGACCCGGTTTCGGGATTGTACTTTATCGATTTGCTGGAAATGTACGAAAATGACCCGGAAACCGACGCTGTTGTGTTAATCGGAGAAATTGGCGGCGATGCCGAAGAGCAGGCTGCTGCTTTTATTAAAGAAAAAATGACCAAGCCGGTGGTTGCATTTATTGCCGGCCAGTCTGCACCTCCCGGAAAACGGATGGGACATGCCGGAGCTATTATATCAAGTGGCTCGGGTACCGCAGAAGAAAAAATTAAAGCATTTAATGAAGCCGGCGTTCCGGTAGCCAACGAACCCGGTAAAATTCCGGGGCTGGTGAAAGAAAAGCTGGGAATTTAAGTTGAGATAAAACCAGAGCAAAAGGCCGGGTGCGAAAGTGTCCGGCCTTTTTTTATGCTGAGTATCGCCAGTGGAGAGGCTTCATTGTTTTAAATCTCCATTAAGCTTTCAATTTCCTGACAAACCTCACTTTTTTTTCATTTTTCGGTTTGTTTTTTTGCGCCCTATTCAACCGAAATCATTTATTTTGCGATGTTTACAGAATTAACGAATATGAACCGGAAATTGGCGAATGCCATAAAGGATTATGTTATTATCACTTTCGGGCTATTGCTCTTTAATTTTGGGTGGGTGGTTTTCCTTATTCCTGCCGAAATTACTGGCGGTGGAGTGAGTGGAATAGGCGCAGTATTGTTTTATGCTGCAAAAATTCCGTTGGGTGTTTCTTACCTGGCGGTAAACGTGGTTTTGGTTATTATTGCCATAAAATTTCTCGGGGCAAATTTTGGCGTAAAAACCATATACAGTATTTTAGTTCTTTCAGCTTTCTTTTCCGTGTTTCAGGGGCTTGTGAAAGAGCCAATTGTCGATGACGTTTTCCTTTCTTCAGTTCTTGGTGGCATGGCCGGTGGTGTTGGTTTGGGTATTGTTTTTTCACGTGGGGGAAGTACCGGAGGAACCGATATTTTTGCCATGATTATTAATAAATACCGAAACATTAGTCCGGGGAGAATTATTTTATATTGCGATGTAATTATTATCGCATCGTCGTATTTTGTGTTTCAGTCGCCGGAGAAACTGGTTTACGGTTACGTTACGATGTGGGTGGTTGCCTATTCGCTCGATTCGTTTTTAAGTGGCGCCAATCGTTCTGCCCAAATGTTCATCGTTTCAAAAGAATACGAAAAAATTGCCAATTATATCAATAATGAGGCCATAAGAGGCGTTACTATACTTGACGGGAAAGGCTGGTACACCCGCGAGGCTACCAAAATAATTGTTTCGGTAGTCCGTAAAAAGGAAACCAGCCAGATTTTCAGAAAGATAAAAGAAATCGACCCGGAGGCATTTATTACCATGGGAAGCGTAATGGGTGTTTACGGAAAAGGATTTGACAAAATAAAAATGTAAAAGGGACTTCATGGTTGGATATTTTCGCTCGGTAATGCCGGTTATTGGGCTTTTAGTTATTATTTCACTTACTTTTTCCTGTCGGCAGGGAAAGGATAATAAGAACAGAGAACAAACAGAGTTAGACACAATAGCAACTTTACCTCCACCCGTTTTGAAATATGGGTTGCCTGTGGATTCCTTTCTCGTTGTAGACGGGACTGTCCGGCCAAATCAGCACCTGAGCCACATTTTAAGCAATTATGGCGTTGGAATGGGAACAATCGACCAGATTGCCCGGCAATCGAAAGATGTTTTCGACGTGCGTAAAATACGCGGCGGGAACAGGTATTCCATTTTTCAAACAGCAGATTCTCTTGCTGAAGCCCGTTATTTTGTGTACGAAAATTCAGCCACTGACTATTTTATATTTCAATTGTTCGATTCCCTTCAGGTTTCCCGGGGCGAGAAAGAAGTTGAAACTCGGCTGCGAACCGGCTGCGGAGAAATTGAGTCTTCGTTGTGGAACACCATGAAAGACAATGGACTGGATCCCATGTTGGCATTGAAACTTTCCGATATTTTTGCCTGGTCTATCGATTTTTATGCCATCCAGAAAGGCGACCGGTTCAGGGTTATTTACGATGAGCTTTTTGTGGATTCAACTTCCATCGGAATTGGAAATATTTATGCAGTACAATTTGACCATTACGGTTCTGAAAATTACGCTTTCCGGTTTTTTCAGGATGACCGGTTCGATTATTTCGATGATAAGGGTTTGAGTTTGCGCAAAGCATTTTTGAAATCGCCGCTGGAATTTTCTGCCCGAATCAGTTCCCGGTTTTCACATAGCCGTATGCATCCGGTTTTGCGTATTCGCAGGCCTCACCACGGGGTTGATTATGCAGCGCCCAAAGGTACTCCGGTGCGTACAATTGGCGACGGAACTGTTATCTCCCGTGCATATCAGGCAAGGGGAGGCGGTAATTATTTAAAGATTAAACACAATTCGGTTTATACAACTACATACATGCACTTGTCCGGTTTTGCCAAAGGAGTTGTTCAGGGAGCACGCGTTCAACAAGGGCAGGTGATTGGATTTGTAGGTGCCACGGGGTTGGCGACTGGTCCGCACCTCGACTTCAGAGTACATAAAAACGGAACTCCGGTTGACCCGCTTAAAGTGGAAGCACCGCCGGTTGAACCTGTCCACGAAAACCTGATGCCTGAATATACGGCACTAAAAGATTCGTTGCTGGGAGAACTGCACAAGATTATCTGGGATACAAAAATTCTGGCCGACGTTGAACAGGAGTAAAAGAACCGGGCAGTATTCTGAAAAACTTTATCTCTTTTTGCTTGTTTTATTTGGATGACTGAGGAGCTAGTGATCTGAGCTCCGTCTAAAATATTAATTTTGATATCAGGTTATTTAAAACAAGAAAGAATGGATAAGATGAGGTTTTTTTTAGCGTTGGGAATGATTGTGATTTTTGCATCGTGTGTTCGAAATAAAAGCGGGCAGACTACACAAACGGCAACTGTTGGCAGCCAAAAAGTTTTTGAAGTTTCAGAAGTAATTCAGGCAAACAGTTACACCTACCTTAAAGTAAAAGAAAACCAGGGCGAACGCTGGGTTGCGGTTACAAAACAGGACATTAATCCGGGCGATGTGTTTTATTACGACGAGGCTTTGCAAATGAATAACTTCCACAGCAAAGATTTAGACCGCACTTTCGACGTGGTTTATTTTGTCAATCAAATCAGTAAAGATCCCATCAGTAATCAATCTATGGGAGTAATGCCCGGCATGGGCGGAATGATGGGGAGTTCACACTCGGGGAAAGTAGAGCCCGGTAAAAAAGGAAGCATCCATCTCGAAAAGGCAGACAGCGAGTTAACTATTGCTGAAGTTTTTGGCAACAGGAAAGAATACGCAGGCAAAGAAATTGAAATCAGGGGCGTGGTTGTTAAGGTGAACCGACAGATTATGGGCAAAAACTGGATTCACATTCAGGACGGTACCAACAGCGATGGAAAATTTGACCTGACTATTACTTCGCAGGACATTGCTGAGGTAAACGACGAAGTAACGTTTAAAGGTAAAATTACCCTTGAAAAAGATTTTGGTTCGGGCTATTATTACGATGTGATAATGGAAGATGCTGCGCTAGTGAATAAAACAACTGCGAATATTACAATGTAACAATAGCAGGCGGTTTTTGCAGTCCTTTGCAAAACCGGATAGGCGGAGTTCTTTTGATTGTTGTATAAGTTTGAGACTTAAAAACAACGCACCATTTGCCTCTTTTGAGGCATTTTTTTTGCGCAGCCTCAGCGGTTCACAACAGGGAATTTTGCGCCGCTTTCTTTTAGTTTCTTGTCGAGTATCGTTTTCAGCTCTTTAGCTTTTTCCGGGTTTGCTTTGGAAATGTCATTGGTCTCTCCCGGATCTTCAGCGAGGTTAAAAAGTTCTGTGCGCTGGTCTTCATAAAAGAGAACCAGTTTCCAGTCGCCTTTTCTAATTGCAGAGCCGGGTGTCCATGCGCTTCCGTGGTAATGAGGGAAATGCCAGAAGATGGCATCCCGGTCAGGATTGCTGTCCCCGGTTAAAACAGGCAGTAGATTTACTCCGTCGTTTTGTTGGTGCTGAATGCCGGCAATGGATAGAATAGTGGTGAAAAAATCCATGCTTATTACCGGTTGCTCTGAAACACTGCCGCGCGATGAAATTTTGGGGCCGTCGATAATTAGTGGAACCCTGATTCCGCCTTCATAACACCATCCTTTTCCTGCGCGAAGCGGTCCGTTGGCTGTTGGTGCATTTTTTCGGAAAAGAGTAGAAAGACCGCCGTTATCGCTGGTGAAAATCACCCAGGTGTTTTCGTCCAGATTCTGTTCAGAAAGGGCATTTAGCAACCGGCCCACATTTTCGTCCATGGCCGCTACCATTGATGCATAAGCGGCGTCTTCCTGCAGCAGTTTCGTCCATCCTTCGCCTTCTTTTTTGTGGGGAATGGAATCCAGTCCCAGGGTTTCTCTCTTTTTTTGATAATTCTGAATGAATTTTTTTGATGCTTCAATGGGAGTATGTACGGTATAAAAAGAGAGGAAAAGCAGAAAAGGGTTTTCTTTATTTTGTTTCAGGAACCGAATACTTTCATCGGTTAGCCGGTCGGTTAGGTACTCGCCTTCGGGGCCGTCGGTTAGTTTAGGGTTGTTGTATGGAGAATAGTACCCTCCGGGCGGACTCCCTTTGTGGTGGCCGCCAATGTTGATGTCAAAACCCTGGTTTTCCGGTAAAAAGCCTTCGTCGCCCAAATGCCATTTTCCTGCAAAAAAAGTTATGTAACCGGCCTCTTTCATTTTTTCAGCCAGAGTGATTTCCTCCAACGCCAGTTCTGTCCTATCCTGAGGTCCAAGCAGTTTTTTGTTTTTGGGATCCTGCCCCGGAATCCAGTCTGTTATTTCAACCCGGTTCGGGTGTTTTCCCGTCATTATTGCTGCGCGGGTAGGACTGCAAACCGGACTGGCTGAGTAGGCATTGGTAAACCGGACTCCGTGTGTCGCCAGTTTGTCAATATTGGGTGTGTCGTAAAAGCTTTCCGGAAAATTGCATTTTACATCGGCCCAGCCCAGGTCGTCAACCAGAATAACTACAAAATTGGGCGGTGTGTCTTTTGGTGTGCATGCATTTATCAGGGTTACGAGAACAGTTGCCAGAAAAATCCTGTTTATTGACATGGCGAAAGTTATTTGAAAACATTCAGCAGGGAAACTAAAGTAGCCTGCTGAATGAATATTATTTACAATGAATTATTTGCTCAGCTCTGCAAAATACTTGTAAAAGAGGGGGATGGTTTTAATTCCACTAAAAAATTGTTCCAGCGGATAATTTTCGTTCGGTGAGTGGATAGCATCGGATTCCAGTCCGAATCCCATCAGTACCGATTTTACGCCCAGAACTTCTTCAAATGTTGAAATGATAGGGATGCTGCCTCCGGAACGAAATGGAACCGGGCGTTTGCCGTAAACATCGTTGTAGGCTTTTTCTGCAGCCTGATACGCCGGAATGTCGATGGGGCAAACATACCCCTGCCCGCCGTGTAAGGAAGAAACTTCAACTTTTACACTTTTTGGAGCAATGCTTTCGAAATGGTTTTTGAACAGCTCGGCAATTTTAATGTGATCCTGATTGGGAACCAGGCGTGTTGAAATTTTCGCAAATGCTTTTGACGGAAGTACAGTTTTGGCTCCTTCTCCCGTATAACCGCCCCATATTCCGCAAACATCGAATGACGGCCGGATTCCGGTACGTTCGTTGGGCGTAAAACCTTTTTCGCCTGTCAGCTCTTCTACTTCTATGGCTTTTTTGTATTCTGCTTCATTAAAAGGAGCTCTTCCGAGCAACTCACGCTCTTCAGCCGAAACTTCCATTACATCGTCGTAAAATCCGGGGATGGTTATTTTGCCTTTTCCGTCCACCATTTTGTCTATCATGGAGCACAGCACGTTAATTGGGTTGGCAACAGTGCCTCCAAAAATGCCTGAGTGCAAGTCGCGGCTGGGGCCTGTAACTTCTACCTGCCAGTATGCGAGGCCGCGCAGCCCGGTTGTAATAGAAGGAATATCAGCGGCAATCATCGAAGTGTCTGAAACAAGAATTACGTCTGCTTTCAGCATGTCAACGTTTTCTTCGCACCATTTGCCCAGGTTGGGAGAACCAATCTCTTCTTCACCTTCAATCATGAATTTTACGTTGCAGGGGAGTGTGTTGGTTTTTACCATCAGCTCAAATGCTTTGGCGTGCATCATTCCCTGCCCTTTGTCGTCGTCGGCTCCACGTGCCCAGATTTTGCCGTCGCGAACTTCAGGTTCAAACGGATTGGTGTTCCATTTTTCGATGGGATCCACCGGCATTACATCCATGTGCGAATAGACCAATACAGTAGGCAACGACGGGTCTATTATCTTTTCGCCGTAGGTAACCGGATTTCCCTTTGTTTCGAAAATTTCGGCTTTGTCGGCGCCGGCTTTTAACAATGTTTCTTTCCAGTATTCTGCCGCTTTGTGCATGTCCGGTTTGTGCTCGGCTAACGAACTGATTGACGGGATTCGTAACAGCCCGAAAAGGTCTTCCAAAAACCGGTCTTTGTTTTCTTCGATGTATTTATTGATTGTTTCCATAACTAATAAATTGAATTTTTATACGATTAAAATTTTATACTTTCAGCGCTATTGCTTTGAATCTGGACCTGTGTAAATTCTTCGTTTGGTGTAATCTTTACCTGTCAGTTTCATCTTAAAATAATGATTCGCAAAAAATACTGTTTTCTGGTTGAAAATGAAAAGCAATATGTCATAAAAACAAAGGGCAACCATTATTTGGCTGCCCTTTTCATGTATTTTTTTATCTGAAATTTTTTATTTCACGATTTCCTGAAAACGTGCGTTGTTAAAGTATTTAACAAATTCCAGGTCAGTTTTTGCTTTTGCTTTCATTTCAGGTTTGTACTCAACGGCAGCGCTGAGGCTTTCGAAAAGCAGGTTTTCGCGGGCTGTGCGTGCGCCAACTACTGCTTTTAGGTATTCTTTCATGAAGCAGTTTGGACGTTCGCAGGCTTCCAAATCACGAAGTGCACCGTTGTTGTCTCCGGCCAAAATTTTTGCCAGTCCGGTGTTTACATCCTGGAAGTCGCTGAAGTACCTTACAGCCTGGTCGTAATTTGCTTTTTTAATGCTTACAATTCCTAAGTTGTAGTTTACTTCTTTTCCTGCACCGGCGGCAGCTCCAAACAATTTTTCTGCTTCGTCAACTTTGTTTTCAAACAAAGCAATTGCGCCCAGGTTATTTTTGATAACCGGTTCGTCGTTTTTCAACTGTTCAGCTTTTTCGAACAACGGTTTTGCGTCGTTGTATTTCATTTGTTTTACCAGTACGTAACCTGCATTGTTGGGGCCACGCCAGTCGTTCGGATATACTTTAATGAACGATTTGTAAACAGAAAGCTGTTCGTCAAGGTCTTCGAACAAAGTAGCAGCGTAAAGCAGTTCTGCCGGATTCAGAGAAGCAGGGTCTGATTTGGCAAGTGCCATCAGTTCTTCGTCAGTTTTTCCAATCAGTTCAACGCTGGTCATCATTTTAGCGCGACGCAGTTCCGGAAGAATTTTGTCTGCCAGTTCTGTGAACGTTTCCGAAAGATTTCTGATTTCACGTTCGCGAACTTCAGGGTCTCTGTACATGGAAAGAACACGCAAAATCAGTTCTTTGTCCTGAATGTTTGAGCCTTCCAGTTTTTCTTTGAAACCGTCCCAGTCTTCGGGAGTGTATTTTGTTTTCATGTTGAAATCAACGCCCAGTTCTTTCAATTTTTTAGCGAGGTAATCAGAAGAAGAGTCTTTCCTTTTTCCTGCCAGTTCGGTGTTGAAATCAATTGTTCCGTCAGGTGAAGCGTAAGCAGAAACTTCAATCTCTTTCAGGTCAATGCGGTCTTCTTCGTTGGCCTTCTGAGTATATTTCAGGTATTCAAGTACGTCTTCGGCGCTGAGTTCTTCCTTGCGAATGTTTGCACGGTTGATGAGGTAATGAATGTCAGCCAGCATTTCGTCCGGAACAATTCTCTGGAACGGGTCGATGTTAGGATCGTATTTGCCGGTGTTGTTTGCTTCGCGGCGTACTCCTAAAATCGGTTTTGGAAAGTTGGCAACCATTGTGCTGGTAGCAATAACTCCATCGGCTATTTTAATCGGATCAAAATCGAGGCTTTTGGCTCCTTTTGAAGCGGTGATGTTAACAAACAATTCTGATTTCCTCATAGGATCATCAAAATCGGCTGCATCTTTATAGCTAAAAGTTCCTCCGGCATTGTAGCTGATTACCCTGTTGTTGCCCTGTACTTTTTCTCCCTGAAGAGTAACCGGGCTAAACTTCGTTTGACCGCCTTCGTATTTCAATACTGGCGTGGCCGTTAACGTAGCTTTTTTGTTAAAGTATTTTACCGGAAAACGCCCGTCAACTGTCAGGTCAACTTCTCCTGCGTGGGCTTCCAATACCTCGGGGGTAACTTTAAACTGAATTTGATCTGCATTTTTCTTCATCTTTTTCAACCCTGCGCAGCCCGACAGAAGCACAGCGGTTAATGCAAATAAAAACAACGATTTTAATCTGAAATTTTTCATAACATACCGAATTATTTATATTAAAACTTATTCCCTATCTCACAAAAATAGCAAGCTTTTTTTTATCCGAAAGTGAATGGCTGCAAAATTAGGGCAAAATCAGTCTATTTGTACCCGATCTATAATTACTTTTGAAAATCTTATTTTTCAGCAGTAAAAAGTGCTCCGGGTTTTCCACAAAATCGATTTGGTTGATGTCGATTATAAGCACTGGAAATGAGTGTGTTGATTTGATAAAAGAGAAATATCCTGCTTTGATTTTTTCCAGGTAGTCAGGGGAAATATCCTGCTCATAATCGCGTCCTCTTTTTTTTATGTTTTCGAGCAGTTTTTCGGTGTCGGCATGAAGAAACACATACAAGTCGGGCTTGGGAACCGATTCTGAAACCATGTTGAAAATTTGCCTGAAAAGATGGTATTCATCTGTTTTTAGCGTGTTTTGAGCAAAAATAGCCGTCTTTGCAAAGTAGTAGTCGGCAATTAAAAGCGGATGAAAAAGGTCCAGGTTGAGAACTTCCTTTTTTATCTGGTTGTATCTGTCGGCCAGAAACGAAAGCTCAAGCGGAAAAGAGTAGCGCTCCTGGTCTTTATAGAATTTGGGCAGAAACGGGTTGTCAGCAAACTGCTCCAGAATAAGTTTGGCATTCATTTCTTCGGCCAGCATTTTGGCTAAAGTTGTTTTTCCCGACCCAATATTTCCTTCGATAACTAAAAACTTCATGGCACAACGGTAGCTTCTACATCAGCTTATTCAGCTTTCTGATTTTTGAATCCTTTCTGTTTCCCCACACATAGCCGGTAAAAAGCCCCGCAACAAATCCTGCAGCCAGCATAATCCAATCCTGGGCAGGGAACAGTTTCATGAGAAAATAGCCCAGCAAAAGCCCGGCAACCATTCCGAAGAATGAAAATAAATATGAGAAGTAAAACGGAGGGAAGAACCCGTGTGTTTTTTGCATGTGTGACGACAAGCGGCCAATTATCCGGTCGTACTCTTTGCGCGATTTGCCGGGAACCTCAACCGCTTCGTCAATTTTCAGGCTGATTTCAGCAATGTTCAGCTTCTCTTTTTGGCAAACAGAACAACTTTTAGAGAAGTCGTCGACCCTGGAAATGTTCCGTTTGAATTCATCTATCCTGAAAAACCTGAGGTCGCGTTGTTTTGCTCCCTGCAATTTTTCATCGAGTTGGGAAGTCAATTGTTGTGCCCAGTTTTCCATGCTTTTTTTGTGGATCAAAATTAGCAAATAAAAAGAAAAGCCGCCCAATGTATGAACGGCTTCCTTCGAAAATATTTTTATGCATTAGTTGTCGCGGCGTGGCGGTCTTTGCTGATCGCGACGGTCATTATCACGACGGAAATCTCTGCGGTCTCCTCCGCGGCGGTCGTCTCTGCGGCCTCCACCGTCTCTCCTTTGAGGACGATCTGTGCGTGGAGGACGTTCTACGTAGCCTTCCGGTTTTGGAAGCAACGCTCTCCGCGAAAGTTTCAACTTGCCGGTTTTTTCGTCAACACCAATAAGTTTTACTTCAATTTCGTCGCCTTCTTTTACTACATCTTCAGGAGATTCAACCCTTTCCCAAGCCATTTCGGAAACGTGAAGCAGGCCGTCTTTCCCTGGTATGATTTCAACAAAAGCGCCAAAAGAAACCACTGATTTTACTTTCCCTTTGTAGATTTCTCCTACTTCGGGAACAGCAATAATGGCTTTAATTCTTTTTTTAGCAGCTTCGATTGCATCTATGCCGGCACCTGAAATCTGGACCTTACCCATGTCGTCAACTTCTTCGATAACGATAACGGTTTCGGTTTCTTCCTGAATTGCCTGAATGATTTTTCCTCCGGGTCCAATCACAGCACCAATCGTATCTTTCGGAATTTCGATGGTTTCAATTCGAGGTACATTCGGTTTATAGTCGGCACGCGGTTCCGGAATTACTTCCAGAATTTTACCTAAAATGTGCATCCTGCCTTCTTTGGCCTGAGTTAAAGCCTGAGAAAGTACTTCGTAAGGAAGTCCGTCTACTTTGATATCCATTTGTGTGGCGGTGATGCCGTTAACAGTACCGGTTACTTTAAAGTCCATGTCTCCCAGGTGATCTTCGTCTCCCAGGATGTCGGAAAGGATGGCATATTTGTCGGAATCTTTATCGGTAATCAGCCCCATGGCGATACCGGAAACCGGATTTTTCATTTTGATTGCTGCGTCCATCATTCCCATGGTTCCGGCGCAAACTGTTGCCATAGACGAAGAACCGTTTGATTCAAGAATGTCGGAAACTACGCGGACAATGTACGGGAAGTCATCCGGAATCATTCTTTTCAAAGCCCGGTGAGCCAGGTTCCCGTGCCCGATTTCACGACGGCTGACTCCACGCGGAGTGCGCGGTTCGCCTACGCAAAATGGCGGGAAATTGTAGTGAAGCAGGAATTTTTCTTTTCCCTGAACCGTAACATTGTCGATGATTTTTTCATCCATTTTGGTTCCCAGGGTAACTGATGTCAGCGACTGGGTTTCGCCTCGTGTAAATATTGCCGAACCGTGTGCTCCTGGCAAATAATCCACTTCGCCCCAAATTGGCCTGATTTCGTCTGTTTTACGGCCATCGAGCCTGATTTTGTCATCCAGAATCATCCGGCGCATGGCTTCTTTTTCCACGTCGTGGAAATATTTTTTTATGAGCTTTTCATGAAGTTCAATGTCTATTTCAGCGTTTTCGGCATTGGCTTCTTTGTAAGTTTCAATGTATTCGTCGCGGATGGCATCGAATCCTGCCATACGTTCGTGTTTGTTGGCAATTTGCTGTTTTGCAAAATCGTAACATTTGCCGTACAAATCTGCTTTTACTTTCTCGCGGAGTTCTTCATCGTTGTTTTCGTGGCAGTATTCACGTTTTACGATGCCAAGTTCAGCAGTAAGTTCTTCCTGTATTTTACAGTGCTTTTTAATTTCTTCGTGAGCGAATTTGATGGCTTCCAGCATCTCTTCTTCAGAAACTTCGTTCATTTCCCCTTCTACCATCATAATGTTGTCGAAGGAAGCGCCAACCATAATGTCGATATCAGCCTTTTCTAACTGAGAGCGGGTGGGGTTGATTATGAATTCGCCGTTTACTCTTGCAACGCGAACTTCTGAAATGGGTGTTTCAAACGGAATGTCAGAAACGGCAATTGCCGCAGATGCAGCAAGTCCTGCCAAAGCATCGGGTAGATCTTCTTTGTTTGCAGAAATCAGTGAAATCATCATTGCAGTTTCTGCGTGATAATCTTCGGGGAAAAGCGGACGCAGTGCCCTGTCAACCAAGCGGGCTACCAGAATTTCTTCGTCCGACGGGCGTCCTTCACGTTTTAAAAAGCCCCCGGGGAATCGTCCGGCAGCTGAGAATTTCTCGCGGTAGTCAACCGAAAGCGGCATAAAATCTACGTCTTCTCCTGCTTCCTGCGCCGAAACAACGGTTGCCAGCAACATGGTTTCACCCATGCGAACCACCACCGAACCGTCGGCCTGTTTGGCCAATTTCCCGGTTTCTATGGTAATCGTCCTGCCGTCGGCAAGTTCGATTGTTTTTGTAGTTGTGTTTACCATAATTTTTCTAATAAATTCAAAATGTTTTCAAAAATACAATGGGTGGTGAGGTTTTGCAAGGTACAAAAAAGAAAGGCAACCAAAACATTGCCTTTCTATTATTTTCTTATTTACGCAGATTTAGTTTTTCGATGATTGCGCGGTATCGGGCAATATCTTTTTCTTTTAAGTAGTCGAGCAGTCTGCGCCGCTTTCCAACTAATTTAATCAATGACCTGCGTGTGCTTATGTCTTTTTTGTTGATTTTTAAATGTTCTGTCAGGTGATTAATTCTGAAGGAGAACATTGCAATCTGGCCTTCGGCACTGCCGGTGTCTTTTTCGTCTTTTCCGTACTGGGCAAAGAATTCCTGTTTCTTTTCCGGTGTTAAATACATCTTGTTAAAATTTAAATTATACCATGTTTAAACCGCAACATCGCTTTCAATAGAAACGGCTTAAAATTACCGGGTGCAAAAGTAGGTAAAAGTTTTTGATTTTCAAACCGTAGTGATTGGGTTGAAAAGCATATATTATGTTAATGTTTTGTTTGAATTTTTAATCCGAAAAGGTTGTTAAAGTTTAAGTGCGTTCTTTTTGTGTAAAGCCAATTGCCGGAAGTAGTTTAAGATACTATGTGACGAATGATTTTATTGCTTGGTTAGTGATGCTACAAATCAAGGGATACCGAGAGTTTTAGTAATGTTTTTCCCGGTGATATGAAATTTAACCAGATGGAAAAGTAGCCGTTAAAAAACTGGTACTGGAAAGTAAGTAAAAGCTGGTGTCTTTTAGAATAAAGCATTGAGGGTGGTCAATTTGGTCACCCTTTTTTTTGAAAAAAAGTGATAACTTTTTTCTGGTGGTTTTCTGAAAACTGCGTAACTTAAATGGCTTTTTCGAGACAGAACACGTTAAGAATTTTTAAAATCAAAAACTACTATGAGAAAATTTTACTTGTTGTTACCTTTTTTTCTACTGTTTTCTGCCTTTTCTTTCGGGCAGGAGAGTAACCGGATAAATGACGGTTCTCCAGGTTTTTATGACAGTTTAAAAGGCAAAACTTTGCCTCTTTTTACCAAGTCGGCAACAATTGGCACTAAGTCGGCCATGGCTGCAGACGAAGCCTTAGTTTATGTAGATTATGCTTTAGCGAATGATGGCGTTGTTGACGGGCTTACAGCCTTGGGGTACACTGTAACCATCGCTTCTAGCTGGAATGATTTTAGCACACAGCTGGCATCGGGAGATTTTGGTATTGCAGTTGCATTTGCACAGGACAACGGCGCTTTTGGCAATGGGTTTGATGTTGCTGCTGCGGAAAACTATATCAGCTCCGGGGGGAAGATGGTTTTTGCTACCTGGAATTCAGGTGATGAACCGATAGCTAACTTATTCGAGGCTCATCTTACTGGGAATAGTAATCGCAATACAGTGTCTATTACGGATACTGATATTGCAAGTGGGATTACCAACCCGTTTTCGCTTGCGAATCCTGGTTGGGGAATCTACTCTTTAGGATTGGAACCTTTGGGAGGAGGAGAAATGTTGGCTACTTTTGAAAATGGAGAGGCGGCTATGGTGCTCGGTAACTCGGGGCAGACCATTATGCTGGGCTACTTGTCTGACACTCCGCCTGCTGCAGAACGGCAGGCCATTTTTGAAAATGTAGTAAAAAAATTAGCAGGGCTATGTAATGAAGACATTGTAGTTGACAACGATGAAGGACAATGCGGCGCTGTTGTAACATACGATGCGCCAACTGCTGATGGAGCTGTTGTTACTCAGATAGATGACAGTGGATTTGTCAGCGGCGATGAATTTCCCGTGGGGGAAACTACCCAGGAGTTCGAATTTGATTATGGTGGTGGCGATAAAGACACCTGTAGTTTTACAGTAACGGTGAACGATGTGGAATTTCCTGTAATTGACTGCCCCGCAAACATTGTTATTGAAAATGATCCCGGGGAGGGCGGCGCTGTAGTTTGGTACTCGGCAACGCAAAACTTTACAGGTGAATTTGCTCCCGAAAACTGGACATTGGAAACCAATGGCGGCAACGGGGATGTTGACTTGTCCGAAGCCCCGGGGAAAATCACTCTTTGGGGGTCAGACGGTGATTCTGGCAGTGAGATTTTTACGGAGTACAAAATTACCATCCCTGCTGACGGTTCCATGTCGTTTACGTGGAATTATTTGACTCTCGATGAGGATGGACCTTCGTTTGATCCTTTTGGGTATAGCGTTAACGGGAACTATATGCAATTATCTTATGATGAAGGGGGCATAATGCAGGAAGATTCGGAAACCATTGCTTTGAATGCGGGAGATGAGTTTTCTTTTTTCGTTTGGACTGAAGATGATGTTGCCGGAGCCGGGAGTTCTGCTGTGATTGACTTTGTTTTTAGCCGCGGAGGAGTGGAAGTAACAGATAATTGTCCCGGAACCGATTGGGCAGCCAATTATGAATCAGGCTCATTCTTTCCTATTGGGGAAACAGAGGTTGTGTTAACTGCGACTGATGCATCAGGGAATACTTCTACCTGTAGTTTTGCCGTGACCGTTAATGATACCGAAGGCGCAGAGGTAGTTGCCAACCCCATTGACGTTTACCTGGACGAAACGGGAGGTTACACGCTTGCTCCGGAAGATTTGGAAATGATGGCCGACGGAACCACAGATAATTATACCCCGTTTGAGGAATTGGAACTTTCTGCTTATCCTCATATTTTTAATTGCGGCCAGGTAGGCGAACCCATTCATACCCGCCTGACGGTAGAAGACAACGAAGGTAACATTTCCCGTGCGTGGACTGTGGTGACCGTTTACGACACCATTGCCCCGGTTTTTGCCCCGGTAGCCGATGTAGAAATCGTCCTCGAACCCGGAGTTGCAGAAACTGCCATAGAATATCCTGCAATTGAAGTAACAGACAATTGCATGCCTACCCCGGAACTTATAGAAGGCC
>NZ_FQUM01000007.1:135554-267125 GCF_900129025.1 Mariniphaga anaerophila
GAAGGAGGAATGGTAACCGAAACATTTATGTTAACCGTTAACCCGGTAAATGATGCTCCGTACCTAGTAACTGCCATTGACGACCAAATGGTGAATGCTTCTTATGTATTGAAAGTGGAAGTAAGCTCGGAGTTGGGCGTTCTTTTTGATGATATAGACGGAGACGAGCTGACCATCAGTGCCATGCTCGAAAATGGAGACCCGCTTCCAGAGTGGGCAGAAATGGTTGATGACACATTGGTTTTCAGTCCGATGATAGAAGACATGGGGTGTATTGATGTTGTAGTAAAAGCAACTGATACAGAAGGCGCTTTTGCAACCGACACGTTCCGGTTGTGTGTTGAAGGTTACCCGGTAAGTGCAGAAGACATTTCCGCAGAAACGTTCAGCGTGAATTTGTATCCGAATCCTGCCCGCAATAACGTTAACCTCGAAATTAAAAGTTCAGGTTATGGTCCGGTAGATGTATCGGTTTACACCATAACAGGGAAAGAAGTGCTTCGCAGGAACTTTGGCAACAGCAGCCTTGTTACGTTCAGCATGGAGGAACAAGTATCAGGAGTATATTTTGTTAAGCTGCAAAAAGACGGACAGATAGCCGTTAAAAAACTGGTACTGGAGAGTAAATGATAGTGGTATTTTTGAGTAAAACAGAAAAGGTTGCTTCTTTGTTGGAAGCAGCCTTTTTTACGTTTAGGGTACCGGTTTTTGTATAATTCCCTGATTTTTAAAGGTGCATAAAACTTGTCGCATTGTTTTGTATATTGAACTCGTTTTGCATTTGTGAAAATTGTTTTATAAAAGGAGTACAAACTTGAGAGCAGATTTAAAAATAGGGCAATGTCAAATTGAAAAGGTTCTGTCAAACCCAATTAAAATGAAGGGAACGGTTTGCGTTTTTCTGCTTTTCGTTGTTTTGTTCTTTAGTAAAATTACCATGGCTCAGGTGCATTTTAATCCTGTGTATGGGCATTTTACGCCTCCGGGATTTATGAATATCAATTTGATTGAGGCAAAAGTAAATGGCATAGATTTAAATGAAGGGGATGAAGTTGGTATTTTTGAAGACGAAGTTTGTGTTGGGTTTTTGGTTCTTTCCGATGAACTTGGTGAATTCGATGATTTACTGGTTGCCCCCGGAGTTGCAGGAATCAACGATCCGGACACCGAAAAAACAGACGGGTTTTCCAATGGACGGATTATTTCATATAAATTCTGGGATGCTTCCGAAAATGAAGAAATTCATTCTGTTGCTCCTGTTTATTATCATGTAATGAGCGGTAGTATTCTTGCAAACACGCCGACTTTTTCGGAGAATGCCTCGGCTTTTGTCAGCCTTACCGGTGTTCACAATTACACACCGGTAGCCAATGCCGGAGATGATTTTGAAGTTGCAGAAGGTGAAGCGGCCCGCTTAAATGGAACAAAATCTTCTGATTACGAAAACGATTTTTTAACGTTTAACTGGACTGCTCCGGACGGAATAATTCTGGACGATGTTAGCTCTGAAACACCCGCTTTTGTGGCTCCCGAAGTACAGGAGAACACCAACTTTAAATTTGTGTTGACGGTAAACGATGGTGAATCTGATTCAAGGCCCGACACTGTTGAAGTAACGGTATTGCATATAAACAAAACTCCTGTTTTTAATACGATTGAAAATGTTACTGCCAATATTGGCTACGGATTCTCCGTAGATATTTCGGTAACTGACCCGGATGAGCTGGATGAGATTTCAATTTTTGCCGACGACTTGCCTCACTGGCTGAATCTGGTAGACAATGGAGATGGTACGGCAGTGTTGAAATCTGACTCCATTCCAAAACTGGAAAGCCTGTTGGGCGAACACAGTGTTGTGCTGAAAGCAAGCGATGGACACGAAACTGTTGATCTATTGTACTCTTTTGTGGTTAGCGTTGATGTTGGCATCACAAGTTTAGACGACGAGGTTTTGAGTATTTATCCGAACGTGACTGATAAACTGGTGAATATTCAGCTTAAATCATTCCCTGAAAACGGCGCAAATGTAGGCGTTTACAATCAGCTTGGGCAAATGGTTTTATCCAGACAAATTAAAGCGCAAAAAACGCAGCTTGATCTTTCCGGCAATCCGGCGGGCGTTTATCTTGTCAGGGTTTCTTTTTCGAGCTTTCAGTATGCCGGCAAAATCATTTTGCTGCAGTAGGATGTCACTTTTTTGTTGAGAATGATTGCGTGTGATGCGCTGTTTTTGAATGTGGGAAATGAAATAATTGCAGATGATGCGTTTTTTGTTCAGGGTTAAAGACTTGTATATTGAACTCAAATTGGAGCATTTTGAAAGATGAATAGACAAACTATAATAGGGAAGACCGGCTTTTTTGTTGCAATATTATTATCTGCATTGAGCTTTGCTTCTGCCCAAAATATCATTAAAAATTCGGGGTTTGAATCTGGTGATATTGTACCGTATTGGTCGGTTTGGCCTGAAAATAACGGCATTTATGTATCTATTGATTCTGAAGTCTCTTTGTCCGGTTCATTTTCTGCAAGGCTTGCCAATAACGAAGTGTATTTATACCAGCGTGTTGTTTTGGAGCCAAACACAAAATATACTTTAAAGGCGTCTGTGAAATCAGAATTGGGTGATGTTATTTATCTGGGAGTAAATAACCATGGAAATGAACCTTCGAACATAATTTTTCAACATACAGAATTTAAAACTGATAGTTTGATTTTTACTACCGGAGAAAACCCCGACAATGACGCCAATATATACGTCTGGAAAGTCGATGGGACAGGAAAAGCTTGGGTTGATGATGTTTCGTTGATTGCAGATAAAACCGGGCAGGCTCCCGATGAGCCGGGAGGGTTAGGAACTTATTACGTAAGTAGTTCGGGAAACGATAATAATGCCGGTACTTCGCCATCAGATGCCTGGCAAACTATTGAAAAGGTAAATCGTATGATTTTTCAGCCGGGCGATCAGGTTCTTTTCGAAGGAGGCGAGGCTTTTTACGGGTGCATTCGTTTGAATGAGTTTGATTCTGGGGTAGTTCCAAACTATGTTTCTTTTGGCTCTTACGGTGCCGGACGAGCTACTATTAATGCAGGAGCTGGTTCCGGGCTGGTAGCTTCTGATTGTCAGTTTCTGAAAATAAGTAATTTGAATTTTGTTGGCGACGGACGTAAAACCGGAAATTCAGGCAACGGTATTAATTTGAATTACTGCTCAAATGTTTTGGTTGACAGCGTTGAAGTCAGTGGTTTTCAGCATGCCGGTGTCGTTGTAAAAAACACCGGAAATAATTTTCGGATTACTAATATTTATGCTCACGAAAATGGTTATGCCGGAATTTATTTCTCGGGAAACTATAAAAATTCGCTTTCTGATATCTATATCGGGCACTGCATCGCAGATAATAATCCGGGCGACCCAACTGTGTTGGACAACCACAGCGGTAATGGAATTTTTGTGTACCTGGCAAGCAGCATTCTTATTGAATATTGCAAGGCATCAAATAATGGTTGGGATATGCCCCGAACCGGGAATGGGCCGGGCGGAATCTGGGTAGCTGAAGTTGATAGTGCGATCATTCAGCATTGTATTTCGCACAGTAATAAAACCTCGGATGGTGGGCAGGACGGGCTTGGATTTGACCTGGACGGAGGAACAACAAATTCTGTTATTCAGTACTGTTTGTCGTACAACAATGAAGGGGCAGGCTACGGCCTTTTTCAATACGATGGCGCTTCGCAATGGAAAAACAATACGGTAAGGTATTGCATAAGTGAAAATGACGGGAATGTGTCGGCGAGAGGAGCTGCGGTGTTCTGGAATGGAGCCGGCGATTCCGATCAGTTTCAGGGACTCCATTTTTATAATAATGTGATATACAACTCAGCGGGGCCCGCTTTGGCGTTTTTAGATCATTTGAATGACAACTTCCGTTTTTACAACAATATTTTCGTTTCGGAACAAAGTAGCGTGTATAATGGAATTAACAATGAACGATTTGCGGGAAACTGCTGGTATTCGTTTAATAACTCGTTTTATCTCGATTCAGAAGTCGGTTTTTTAGAGTGGGCGCAATCCAATAATCAGGAAATGGTAGAAAATGAAATTGTTGGGATGTATGAAAACCCTGAATTTATAAACCCGGGCAATTCCGTTTTGGAAGACCCGGCTCAATTGGGAAAGAGCGAAGATTATACTCTAGCACCCGGCTCGCCGGTGATAAATGCAGGCCTCGATCTTAGCGCTTTTGGGGGTGTTAATCCGGGCAAACAGGATTTTTCCGGCTACCCGTTAACGCAGGTGACGAAGTTTGATATGGGAGCATTCGAACATCAGCAGAAACAGAAAATAGTTTTGACTCCGGGCTGGAATTTTATTTCAATAAGGGTTTTGCCTGCAAATCCCGATTTGATGGATATATTTCAGCCGCTTATCAAATCAGGAAATCTGGTTAAAATTATGGATGAGAACGGATACTCCGTTGAAAATTATGGGTTTGTTGGAGAATGGATGAATTTTATTGGTGATTTGGATCGAATGAACGGTTATAGGGTGAATGTGGTATCTGCCGACACGCTGGAAGTGACAGGCATTGCAATTGATTTTCCGATTGAAATATCGCTTTCTCCCGGGTGGAACATTATTCCCTGGCCTGCGGAGGAGGAACAGAATGCACTTGCTGTTTTGCAACCACTAATTGACGAAGGCTGTTTTGTGAAAGTAGTGGATGAAAACGGAAGCACCATTGAAAAGGCTGTTTTGGAACCGGGGTGGGAGAACAGCATCGGGAATTTCAAGCCGGGTAAAGGGTACTTGGTAAAAGTGAATTCTGCGTGTCGCCTAATTCTAAACTGAAATTGACATAGAATTTCTGGCTGAAATGGGAAAATAGTCCCAGAATGAAATGAATTGGATTTTTTGGAAAATAAAGAATTGACTGTTTTTAGGGTGTTTTGCTTGTGGTATGTTAATTGTCGCCTTCTTTTTGAAAAAATATGATATTTTTATAGTTGTAAAATATCAGTTTGATTTTTTGCCGGGTTGACGATAAATCAATCTTTTTGATTGGGGATACAGAAGAAAAAGAGTAATAGATGGTTTAATGTATTATTTTGAGGGCTACAAAATAAAGTGACTAAGACAGATTTTGCTCAGTATTGAATGTCTGAAAGCGACTTTATATTACGCCGCTGAAAAACAAATAATTTTAATCAAATGAAAAGAGATCGGACGCTTGTGAAATTTATCCCATATTTATTTGTGCTGCTATTTGTTTGGTTGGCAGACATAGATTCAAATGCACAGCCGGAAAAAACTACCGGTTTAAATTCAAAAGATGAAGTTCTCTCGAAGGTTGCAAAAGAGGTGACCCTTCAGATAGAAAGGGAGCGACTTGCGCTGCATGAGTCGGAAAACTCAAAACCGTTAGTTGAAAAGTCTTCGGTGATAAATGACTTTCCGGTGAAAACAGCAATCAGTGAATCAGATTCGATGGTGCTGGTGCGCTTTTTTAACCAAACCGGCGGGGCTAATTGGACAAACAATACGAATTGGCTTGCAGGCCCTGTCAATACATGGTACGGAATAGAAATCGAATCCGATTTTGTAACTGAAATTAGGTTGAAAAACAACAATCTGGAGGGGACAATTCCTCCGGAACTTGGGCAGTTGACCTCCTTGAAACATCTGGATTTGGATACCAATAAATTGCAGGGAGCAATTCCAGTGGAACTGGGCCAATTAACAGAACTGGAGTTTTTGTATTTGAATGGTAACAAATTGACCGGAACTATTCCTGCCGAATTATTGCAGCTGGTAAATCTTGAACTATTGTATTTGAGCGACAATCAGCTTTCCGGAGATATTCCCGAAGGATTTGAACAGATTGCCGGGCTCCGGTGGCTCGATTTGAGCCACAATCAGTTTTCCGGTTCAATTCCTGTTGAATTTGGGCAATTTGCTTCTCTGCTGTTTTTGGATCTGGGACAGAATCAGTTTACGGATACCATCCCGGCGTCGTTTGGGCAGTTGGCAAATCTGAGGTGGTTGGTTTTAAGCGATAATCAGTTGGATGGGGAAATTCCGGTAGAGTTGGCCGCTCTTTCCAGTCTTGAGCAATTGTATCTTGAAGGAAATCAGTTTAGTGGAGGTGTTCCTGCGGAGTTGGGACAGCTAACGAATCTTCTTTGGTTGAATTTGGGACAGAATCAGTTGATCGGATCTGTCCCTGTGGAGCTAGGGCAACTGTCCGATCTTCGTTTGCTCTACTTGGATGGGAACCAGTTGGATGGAGGAATCCCTGTTGAGCTTGAACATCTGACTGATTTAAGATGGGTTAATTTGAGTGAAAACCAATTAAGCGGCAGTATTCCCGACGAAATATGGCAACTGGCTAACCTGGATTTGCTTTTTCTGGATTCGAATCAATTGACGGGAAATATTTCTACACAGTTGGGGCAGTTGGCCGGTGTTGAGTGGTTGGATTTTGGACAAAACGAATTAACAGGCGCAGTTCCGAAAGAGATTAGTCAGTTGGCAGATCTGCAGATATTTAATGTAAAGTCAAATCGACTGGATTCTCTGCCTGAAATTGTTGCGCCGGAAAGCCTGGCATATTTCGATGTGTCAGATAATCAACTTGGGTTTGACGATCTGGAACACAATATAGATTTGGAATCAGCGCTGGATTTCTTTTATTCTCCGCAGGACAGCATAGGAACAACCCGGGTGTTTTTGGAAAAAGCGGGGGACAGTTTCAGCTTTTTGCTGGAGGTCGGTGGAGAACAAAATGTGTATCAATGGTACCGAAATGGAGTGCTTCTGGAATCGCAAACCTCGTCAACGTTGGCATTCGATAATCTTGCTCCCGGAAATTCGGGGAAATATTATTGCGTGGTAACCAACACGCTTGTTCCTAATTTGGTTTTAACAAGCAGATTGGTAACCTTAAAAATTGAACAGTGCCAGGAGTTGGTGTTTGATGAAGGGTGGCACATTATTTCGGTTCCGGTATTGCCGGAGCAGGCAGATGCCGAATTCCTTTTTCAGTCGATGATCGACAAATCAACATTGTTATCTGTTCTGGATGAAGATGGAAATGTGCTTGAAGAAGGCGAATCCTCGGAGATTTGGCAGAATGATATTGGCGATATTACTCCCGGTAAAGGATATAAATTGAGAGCCGGCGATAAAGATACCGTTGAAATTTGTGGGGTGGTGTTGGATTATCCGTTTTCAATTCCGTTGAAGGCCGGGTGGAATATTATTGGATTTCCACACACGTCGCCTGCTAATTCAGATGAGGTGATTCAATCACTGGTTGACAAGGGTACTCTGGAAAAAGTGCAGGATGAAAGAGGAAATGCAATAGAAGACTGGGGTGAGTCTGGTGGTTGGAAAAACTTTGTTGGTAATTTTGTCCCGGGCAAAGGTTACAAAGTGAAGCTCACTGTTGCCGATACCATTTATATTAACGAAGTTTATCAGGCATCCGATGTCCAGTCAATTGCTTCGCCAGTACATTTTCAGCCGTCTTTTACCGGCAATGGCGTTGATCATATGAATATTAACATTACCAATTTGTCGTCCGCTTTTTTTAGCCCCGGTGATGAGTTGGCGGTTTTTGACGGCGACTTTTGTGTTGGCGCAGTTGTATTGACCGAGTTTCAGATTGAAGAACAAGCTGTTTCAATTGCCGCTTCTGCTGCTGGTGCTTTTGGAATGAGCGGATTCACAGAGGGAAATACCATTATGTTGAAGTTCTGGAGCGCTGAAAATGATCAGGAAATGGTGTTGACTCCTGAATTAATGGACGGGACACTCACTTTTCTTAAAAATGAATCGGCATTTCTCAGCCTGGCTGAATATACTGCTGCCGGCATAGTGGATGAGTTTCCGGGAAGCCGGGCGTCAATCAGTTGCTATCCCAATCCTTTCAGCAGTGAGGTTACCATCGAAATAGTGCAATCCGAAGCAGACAATGTTCAACTTGAAATATTCAATCATCTTGGACAGCGGGTGAAAACTCTTTCTAGCAGAGTTCGTTTGCCGGCAGGTGTTCACAGGTTTGTCTGGGACGGAAAAAGCTCAGGTGGCCAGATGGTTGCTCCGGGTGTTTATTATGTGAATATGGTGACGAACAACGTTCAAAAGCAGAAGAAGATACTGCTGTCTGGTTTCTGAAAAAAGGGCTTTATTCGTTTGCACGGTTAAAAACAAAAGTGCCTTCAGTGTTCGTTACGCTTTTGTCGCCATCGAGATCCAACTGAAGGATTAACTGATTGTTGTATTCTGTGTGAATTCCAATAAAAGAAGGATGAATATTCAGGTGGTCCAAAATGATGGATGCAAAATTATTGTCTGCGTCGTTGAAGTATGTTAGTTGACCGTTTTTGTCCACAACTCCTATTTTGGCAATCTTTGCTTCAAGGGTGTTGTCAATTGTGAGAAATGTGCCGATAAATTCACTAACAGGAATGTTAGATTCGTTTTGCTGAATGCAGATTGTTGACTTAAAGGTGTTTGTGCTGATTTCGAGCGTTTGAGAAAACTCAGTATCATTTTCTTCGTTTAGCCAGCTTCTTTCCCATGAGCCAATGTACAAAGGAGTTGGTTTTTCGTCTTCCCGGCAGGACCATGAGACGAGTATTAACAGAACAAACAGAGCTGTTTTTACTGAACTTGTAGTTTGCATTTTGAACAGGTTGGTGTTGTTACGTTCTGATGTTTTTGCGGAGTTTATTTCCCGTTCGCTTTAAATGCAACCATTACGGTGTAAATGAGTATTTTGAAATCGATGTAAAGCGATATGTTTTTCATGTACATCATGTCGTAGGGAAGTCGTTCAAGCATTTCATCAACGTTGGAAGCATATCCGTATTTAACCTGGCCCCAGGAGGTGATTCCCGGGCGGAGCTTGTGCAGATGCGTATAATGCGGTGCACGTTTAACAATCTGGTCGATAAAATATTGCCTTTCAGGACGTGGCCCCACCAGCGACATATCGCCTTTTAAAACATTGTAAAATTGCGGAATTTCATCGAGGTGGGTTTTTCGCAGAAACCGGCCGATTTTGGTGATTCGCGTGTCGTTTTCACTTGAAAGTGCCGGCGTGCCGTTTTCTGCGCCCTGCACCATGCTGCGCAACTTATATATTTTAAAAGGTTTACCAAATCGGCCAATACGTACCTGCTTGTACATAATGGGGCCTTTTGACGATTTTTTGATTAAAACAGCCAATACTAAAAAAACAGGGAGAAACAGAACGGAGGCGATAACCGAAAGTACCACGTCGATTAACCGTTTTGTGTTTGCCTGCCACGACGGCATAAGTCCATTGGAAATTTTTATGAGCGGACTGCCATAGATGGTAGTCGTTTTAACTGTTCCCGATAGGAAATCGTACAATTCGGGAATTCCCCAGATGGTTATCTGGCGGTTTTCCAACACCGTTAAAATTCCGGTCAGTTTTTCGTGCTCGCGTGTTTCTATGGCGATAATTACCTCTTCAATGTTATTGTCTTGAATTATTTCATTCAGTTGGTTGATTTTTCCCAGTTGGGGAAGGTGCTGACCCAGAAGCTTGTCGTCGTTATTTTCAACGCCGATAAACCCTTTGAAGAGATTTCCCGCCGGGCGCTTTTGACCCGACATTTCTTTGAAAACTTTTTCTGCTTTTTCGTTACTGCCAATCAGTAATGTATTGAATCCGATTTTACGGTGGTGAATTTTATGAATGGTGTGTGTTGTAAGAATCAGCCTGAAAAAATAGGTGAAACTAAAGTGAAGCGCCAATAACGTAAAAAACAGGTGGTAATAATTTTTGTACGAGTGAATGTAATCGTCCAGAATGAGGGTAAAAAAAATGACGATAACCCCAGTGACAGAGGTCAGTAATGTTTGCCAAAGCTCCAGGAGCCTGGATCTTCTGTAAATATTATCGTAAAACCCTGTGATGTAGTAGAACAGAATCCATAAAGCAGGAATAAAAAGAAGGCCAAGAAAGTACTGACCCGTAAATTCGATGGGGATATCAATGCCAAATCGCTGGGGTTCAATAATGGCTTTTCTGTAAATGTAAAATGCAGTCCAGCTTAAGGCGGCAGCAATAAAATCCAGAGTTAAATATTTAGCAACTTGCCACTTTTTGTTCATCATTCGAAGTTAAGTCAGTCTGTATGCATTACAATTTCATACAACTAACGCATTGTTCAAAAAAATATTGCGGCAAAAGTAGTCTTTTCGGCGGGTTAATTTCCTGAAAAATGGTCTAACTTCGATTTGATTCGTTGAACGGTCTGAATCACAGCGGAGTAGTCTTCGATGTTGGTGGTGTTTTGTTTTTTCAGAATGATGGAATTCAGAAAATCATTGGTTTCTTCTTTCTCTTCCAATTCTGAAAGATCGAGGGGGATGTTGTTGCAGAAATACTGATTCCGGATAAAATCAAAATCTGTAAACTGATTGTTGGCAAAAGTCTTTATTCTGAATTCACTTTCAGTACTCATTTTTCCGTAGCAAATATTTACTCTTGTTCCGTTTCCAAACTCCATCTGGATGCTGTTGATTTCTGAATCGGCCGGAGCAGACCGAAATGAAACAGCATTTATTTTTTTTGGAGTTGTGCCTGCGCTGTTTTTCAACATCAGTATTAGCCCGACAAGAATATCGTCGGCAGGTTGTTCGTCGCTGAAGTGGGAAACTTCAATTAACGAAGGTTGTTTGACGTTTGCATTTAACCACTGAATGGCCGGAGTGTAATAAAAAGGGTTGGTTACCTGGATAATGGTTTGAGCCTCTTCTGCCAGTTTGGCAATTTGATTGCATTCATTAGAAGTTAGTTCCGGGTAGCTGGTGGCAAAAAAATGTTTCGATTTTTTAACCATGTCGCAGAGCAAGTCAAACGGCAGTAGCGAAAACCGGTTAATCAGCAACACATCCGACCTTTCTATTAATTCAATACGATTAAATTCGGGAACAGAATAACGGGTATGCCCGGGTTTCGATGGCGTCCCGACTGATGATTTCCCCGTGATGTGTACCTCGCGGTGTTTCTGAGCTTTCTGGATGAAGGCATCCAGGAGCTGAATGTCTCCTATCAAACCAAGGTTTAGCATGTCACAAATATAGAAATAGAGATAACCCATTTTCGGAAATTGCTCATTAACTTATCAACTTTATGTGTTAATATTGCAGAAAAAGAAATTTAGCAAGACCCGGTTGGTTCGGCTATTTTTGCGGCTTAATTGGATGGAACATGACAGAATTCGATAATTTGCGGCATCAGGGAATGCGAAAGCGCTTGGTGGACGGCTTGAAAATAAAAGGGATAAGAGATGAGAGCGTTTTGGCTGCCATTGGAAAAGTACCGCGCCATTTGTTTATGGAAAGCTCGTTTCTGAACTTTTCGTACAAGGATCAGGCGTTTCCGATTGGAGCAGGGCAAACCATTTCCCAGCCTTATACTGTCGCTTTCCAGTCGCAGCTTTTGCAAATACAAAAAAATGAAAAAGTGCTGGAGGTAGGTACCGGCTCCGGATACCAGGCTGCCGTTTTGGTTGAGCTGGGCGCAAAAGTATTTACCATCGAACGTCAGAAAGAGCTTTTTCGGAAAGTGCAGTCGTTTCTGCCTGAAATAGGTTATCATCCGGCTTGCTTTTTTGGCGACGGATACGAAGGGTTGCCTGCCTTTGCTCCATTCGATAAAATACTGGTAACTGCCGGCGCTCCGCTGATTCCGGTTGCATTAAAGGAGCAGCTGAAAATTGGAGGGAGGCTGGTTATTCCTGTCGGAAAGGACAATCATCAGGAAATGCAGGTTATTGTTAGAGTTTCCGAAGATGAATATAAGTCGGAAAAGCACGGCGGGTTTGTGTTTGTCCCATTGTTAAAAGGAGTTGTCAATATTTGATATATGCTAAAAATTGAAAAATTCGTAGTAAATCCGTTGCAGGAAAATTCGTTTGTCATTTCTGATGAAACAGGTGAGTGCATTTTTGTTGATCCGGGCTTTTATTTTGAAGTGGAGCACGACGAGGTTCGCGACTACATTTCGGATAACCATCTCAAGCCTGTAATGATTGCCAATACCCACTGCCATTTCGATCATATTATGGGGGTTGAGTTTATTCGTAAGGAATATGACGTCCCTTTTTATGCGCATCCCGACGATGCTTTTTGGGTTGAAAAAGCCCTTGAGCAAGGTCAGATGTTTGGGTTTGCAATGGCACAGGTTGATGCCCCCGATTTCTTTTTTAAAATGGCAGAGCCGTTAAAGTTTGGAAATACCGAATTAGAGATTATTCACGTTCCGGGGCATTCTCCCGGGCATGTGGTTTTTTACTCCAAAAAAGAAAATGTACTGATTGCAGGGGATGTTCTTTTTCACGGAAGCATCGGACGAACCGATTTGCCGGGGGGTAATCATCAGGCATTGGTTTCCGGTATTAAAAACAAGCTTTTTGCGCTGCCCGACGAAACTCATGTTTTTTGCGGCCACGGCCCGGAAACCACAATTGGCTTTGAAAAAACTTCGAATCCTTTTCTAATGTGAAATGGCTGAACCCTGCTTTTATTAACGGATAGATGGAATAAATCATTTTTTCAAAAAGAGCGATACTTTATACTTGCAAACAATTTAATAAAAATAAAAGACACATGTCTCACGATCGTTTTGTAACCCGGCATATTGGTCCGCGCGAGGACGAAATTCAGGAAATGCTGAAAGCAATTGGCGTTTCATCAATGGAAGAGTTAATAGCACAAACTGTTCCCGATGATATTCGCTTAAAAGAACCTTTGAAACTCAAAGAAGGACTCACCGAAAGGCGGTATTACAGAAGAATACTCAGCCTGGCAGATAAAAACAAGGTTTTCAATACGTACATTGGAATGGGGTATTACGACACCATTACTCCGGCAGTTATTCTGCGTAATGTATTGGAAAACCCGGTTTGGTACACTTCATATACTCCTTATCAGGCTGAAATTTCGCAAGGACGGCTGGAAGCTTTGTTAAACTTTCAGACAATGGTTTGCGAACTGACTGCCATGGAAGTTGGTAATGCATCGTTGCTGGATGAGGCCACTGCTGCTGCAGAAGCTATGATAATGATGTTTAACATGAGAACCCGGCAGATGGTAAAAGCGGGAGTAAATGTTTTACTTGTTGATGAAAAGATCTGGCCGCAAACTCTTGATGTGTTAAAAACCCGTTCCAATCCGTTGGGAATTGAATTGAAAGTTCAGTCAAAAGATTCATTCGATTTTTCCGACAATGTTTTTGGTGCAGTTGTACAATACCCGAATTCCGATGGCGAAATTATAGATTACGCGTCGTTGGTAAACAGTGCGCACGACAACGGAGTGAAAGTAGCTGTTGCTGCCGATTTGCTTTCGCTGGCACTGCTTACTCCTCCCGGAGAATGGGGCGCTGATATCGTTTTTGGAAGCAGTCAGCGTTTTGGTATTCCTATGGGATACGGCGGTCCGCATGCTGCTTTTTTTGCGGCTCGCGAAGAATACAAACGACACATGCCCGGAAGAATTATCGGCATTACAAAAGATATGCACGGCAATCGTGCTTTAAGAATGGCGCTCCAAACTCGCGAACAGCATATTAAAAGAGACAAAGCAACTTCGAACTTATGTACGGCGCAGGCGTTGCTTGCAACCATGGCAGGGTTTTTCGGAGTTTATCACGGAGCCGGAGGAATAAAAACCATCGCTCGCCGGATTCACAATATCGCAGCTTTTCTTGCCGAAGAAATTGAAAAGTTGGGATACAAACAACTGAACCATAATTTCTTTGATACGTTGAGATTTTCGCTGCCGAAACATGTGAAGCGCGAAGATATTGAATGGCTGTCACTGGAGCTGGAAATGAATTTCAGGTATTTTGAAAACGGGGATGTAGGAATTAGTATTGACGAAACTACCAACCGCGAAGACATGACCTGGATTCTGGAAGTATTTGCCAAAGCCGCAAACAATTCGTGGTCGGTTATTCATGAATATCCAAAAGGTTATGAAATAGATCCGAAGTTTGCACGCCAGTCAAAATTTATGACACAGGACGTGTTCGAATCGTATCGGTCTGAGACCGAAATGGTGAGGTACATTAAAAGGTTGGAACACAAAGATATTTCGCTTACTCAATCTATGATTTCTTTGGGGTCGTGCACCATGAAATTAACTGCGGCCACAGAAATGCTTCCGCTTAGCTGGATTAAATTTAACGGCATCCATCCTTTTGTCCCGAAAAACCAGGCAATGGGATATCACGAAATGATGGAAGAATTGCGCCGCGATTTGGCAGAAATAACCGGAATGGCAGACGTAAGTGTGATGCCTAACTCGGGAGCTGCCGGAGAATACGCAGGGCTGATGGTTATCCGGGAATATCACCGGAACAGGGGCGAATTGCAACGAAATGTAGTTTTAATCCCGTCGTCGTCGCACGGAACAAACCCTGCCAGCGCAGTTATGGCCGGATTAAAAATTGTGGTTGTAGATTGTGATGACAGAGGAAATGTTGATTTGGAGGACTTGCGGAAAAAGGCTGAACTGAACAAAGAAACACTGGCTGCGCTTATGGTTACCTATCCGTCAACTCACGGGGTTTTTGAATCATCAATCGTTGAAATGTGCCGGATTATACACGAAAATGGCGGTCAGGTTTACATGGATGGTGCAAATATGAATGCGCAGGTTGGACTCACTTCTCCGGGGAAAATTGGTGCCGATGTTTGCCACCTGAATTTGCACAAAACCTTTGCTATTCCGCATGGTGGTGGCGGCCCGGGAGTTGGTCCCATTGCAGTAGCCGCGCACCTGGTGAAATTTCTTCCTTCGCACCCGATTATGAATAACGGACACATTGGAATAACAGCAGTTTCTGCTGCTCCGTGGGGAAGTGCATCTGTTTTGCCAATTACTTACGGATACATAAAAATGATGGGTGCCGAAGGATTAACCAAAGCAACCGAGGTAGCCATTTTAAATGCAAATTACATTGCTAAAGCCCTGGAAAAAAATTACGGTATTGTGTACACCGGAGAAAATGGCAGGGTAGGCCACGAGCTGATTTTGGAATGCAGGCATTTTAAAGCGTCTTCCGGTGTTACCGAAGAGGATATTTCAAAACGGCTTATGGATTTTGGTTTCCATGCGCCAACGCTTTCATTCCCTGTGCATGGAACTTTGATGGTTGAACCAACCGAAAGTGAGTCTAAGCAAGAACTTGATCGGTTTATTTCAGCTTTGAATGTAATCTACGATGAAATAAAAGAAGTGGAAAACGGAGAAGCAGATAAGTCCGATAATGTGTTGAAGAACTCGCCACATACTGCAGAGCAGGTTACTTCCGACAATTGGACGCACGCTTACCCAAGGCAAAAAGCAGCATGGCCTGTTGCCTGGTTAAGAGAAAATAAGTTCTGGGTTCCGGTTGGCCGGGTAGATAATGCCTGGGGCGACAGAAATCTGATTTGCACCTGCGGTTCACCAAAAGAGTACGAACTGATTGGTGAGTAGCAGCACAAAGGAAATATAAACAATGATTGTTTTTCCGAATGCAAAAATAAATATAGGGTTGAACGTGGTTTCCAAAAGGCCGGATGGCTATCACAATTTGGAAACCGTGTTCTACCCTGTTTCTCTTTCGGATGCTTTGGAGATGGTTGAAGCACCGAAATCCGGTATTTCTTTTTCGGGAACAGCGGTTCATGGGGCTCCCGAAGATAATCTCGTATTACGAGCTTACAATCTTGTGAAAAAGGATTTTGGTTTGCCTCCGGTGCATTTTCATTTGCACAAAGTAATACCAACCGGAGCCGGGCTGGGCGGCGGTTCTTCCGACGCTGCGTTTACATTAAAGTTGCTGAATAATTTTTTTGAACTGCAAATCAGCGTTGAACAGTTAAAAAACTATGCCGCTGCAATTGGAGCCGATTGCCCGTTTTTTATTGAGAACAGGCCGGCTTTTGCAACAGGCATCGGCGATGTTCTTTCCCCTGTTCAATTGGATTTAAGCAGGTATAAACTTCTTATTGTAAAACCACCTTTTGGGGTAAGCACTCCTGATGCTTACCGGAATATTGTTCTTTCGGTGCCTTCTTTTTCGCTGTCAAAAATTCAGGAAAGGCCTGTTGAAGAGTGGAAAGAATTGGTTAAAAACGATTTCGAAAAGAGTGTTTTTAAAGAATATCCGGAGATAGAAAACATAAAAATGAAATTGTACGAAATGGGGGCTGTTTATGCATCCATGTCAGGAAGCGGCTCTTCCGTATTTGGTATTTTCAGGGAACTTCCTGTCCAAATTCCCGGCCAATTTCCAAATGATTATTTCGTGTTTAGTTGAATTGTCACGCCTTCCTAGTTGTCTTGTTCCCCTAATTTGTTTGTTACTTTTTCTGAGTTTAATATGTTGTGGCAGTGTTTTTTCTTAGTTGTAGCAATTCGAAATTGTTCTTTATAGTAAAGTGCTTTTCTTCGCCATTTACCGGCAATTTTCAATAAAAATACTTTTTCGTATTTTATTCGACCGATGAAATCCGTCTTTCGCCGAATTTTGCAGCATGCTGGCATACTTTACATATTTTTTAACAAAAAGGAATGTAACCTTTGCACCTGTAATTAGTCTATTTAGATGAAACAATTATAGAAACAAGCAATAAAAACAGAAACAATGAAAACAATGAAAGCTCAATTAAGTCAGATTTTTTTAGTCACATTCCTGATTGCAATACTGGTAAGCGGAAATGTGGATGCTGAAGGAAATGAAATGATAGTTGTCTCAGGCCTTGAAAATACTGTAGAACCCGGACTTGTTGTTGAAGACTGGATGGTAACCGAGGATTGCTGGCTTACTGCAGAAAGTGATTTTTTTGTTGCTACAGACCACGATGAAGATCTTTCGGTAGAGTTCTGGATGTTAGACAAAAGTAAATGGGGATTAGCTGCATTTGATTATGCCTCAACCGACCACGAAAACAGGTTGGAGCTTGAAAAGTGGATGGTAAACGAAATGTTTTGGAATTAATGAGGAGATAGTGATAACGCGATTAGTTTAGTTGGATTTTTAAAGACTGTTGGAAACAACGGTCTTTTTTTTAGCTCAGAACTGTTGATGGAAAATTGCAGAAACAAAAAAAACCGCATCCAATGTGCGGTTTTTCTATTATTATTATTATTATCTGTGAAGTCTATTTAATCCGGACTGGTTTAATTTCCAGCATCAGGTGTTTTCTTGGAATGACCTCGTCTTTTGTAACGTAAATTTTTACGATTTCGCCATCAAATGGCATTCTTACCTGATTTTGCATTTTCATTGCCTCAAGTAAAAGCAGGGTTTGTCCTTCTTTTACTTTTTCTTTTGGCTTTACAAAAATGTCGATAATTGTTCCGGGAATAAATGAGTAAATGTGATTCGGATTGGGGGCTTCCCAATTCAACCGGTTTTCAAATTTCCAGGTGTAAGTGGTTTTGTACACTGCTCCCTGAACTACGAGGTTTTTGAATTCTTTTTCTTCTGTCATACCTGTTTTTTAATGGATTAAAACGGTGGAATCCCGTGTTTTTTGTTGGGAAGATGAACGCTTTTGTTCTCAGAAATCTGCAAAGCGTGAAGAATTCTTCCTCTGGTTTCGCGGGGTTCAATTACCTCGTCAATATATCCCTGTGCAGCTGCAACATACGGATTGGCAAATTTCTCTTTGTACTCCTGTATTTTGTGTTGCCTTGTTTCTTCCGGGTTTTCAGACTCTGAAATTTCTTTACGGAAAACAATGTTGGCAGCACCTTCCGGCCCCATTACTGCAATTTCTGCAGTTGGCCAGGCAAATACAAAGTCGGCGCGCAAATGGCGCGAGTTCATGGCAATGTAACCACCACCATAAGCTTTTCTGAGAATTACCGTAACTTTCGGAACGGTGGCTTCGCTGTATGCATACAAAATTTTTGCACCGTGCCTGATAACACCGGCGTGCTCCTGATCCACTCCCGGCAGGTAGCCCGGAAGGTCTTCCAGTGTAACAATAGGAATATTAAATGCATCGCAGTAACGGATAAACCTTGCTGCTTTGTCCGAACTGTCGGTGTCAAGAACACCTGCAAGCACCATTGGCTGGTTGGCAACAAAACCCACGGTTTCGCCGTCCATGCGTCCAAACCCTATAATAATGTTGGGTGCAAAAAGCTCCATTACTTCGAAAAACTCCGAGTTGTCGGTAATTGTTTTTATGAAGTCGCGCATGTCGTAGGGAATACGCGGATCTGAGGGAACCAGGTCTTCAACCTTTTTGCCTTTTTTCGGCGGTTTGGGAGGAAATGGCATTGCTTTGGCGCCATTATTTCTAGGAATGTAGCTGATAAGTTTTTTTATCTGCTCAAAACATTCCAGCTCGCTGGTCGCATAAAAGTGGGCATTTCCTGTAAGTTCGGCATGTACTTTTGCTCCACCCAGCTCTTCCATTGAAATTTCTTCGCCCAAAACTGATTTTATAACACTTGGGCCGGTGATAAACATTTTGGAAATGTTTTCTACCATAAAAACAAAATCGGTAAGGGCCGGAGAGTAAACTGCACCACCGGCACATGGTCCGAGAATAACAGATATTTGCGGAATTACGCCTGATGCCAGGGTGTTGCGAAAAAATATTTCGCCATACCCGGCCAGCGAATTAACCCCTTCCTGAATACGGGCGCCACCGGAATCGTTAATTCCAATTAGCGGAACCCTCATCTTCAGGGCATGATCCATTATTTTTGTGATTTTCCGGGCGTGCATTAGCCCCAGCGAACCACCTGCAACGGTAAAGTCCTGGGCAAAAATACAAACCGGTTTGTTGTAAATTGTTCCTGTCCCGATAATTACGCCATCTCCGTGCAGCACTTTGGTATCCATGCCAAAATCTCTGGCACTGTGCTCAACAAATAAGTCGTATTCGTGAAAGGAATTTTTATCCAAAAGGGCAAGGATACGTTCACGGGCAGTCAATTTTCCCATTTTTGCCTGTTTCTCGATGGCTTTGTCGCCACCGCCTTTTTGTACCTCCCTTTTCCTTTTTCGAAGGTCAAGAACGTTACTTCTTAATGACATAAAACTATTTTTAATTTATTAATCCCCCTTCGTTGAAGGGCTTTTTGATCTCGATAAATCGAAACAAAATTATAAATTTTTTCCCTCGGGTAACAGATTTTATAATTTCAGGGATACATTTTAAGAGACATTCGCATTATGAAATCGAATAATTACATTTTTTGTTTGAATGGTGGAATCTGGTAAAAAACTGTTTTATCTGGCTGCCCACCTGAAAACAAAGAATGCAATTATGCTGTATCCGAGGTTGGGAATCCATACGGCAATAAGAGGCGGAGCAGTTCCGCTTACTGCAAAAACCGTTGATATTTGCATAAAAAGTATGTACGAGAAACTTAGCAGCAGGCCAAGCCCCAGATGAAATCCCAGGCCTCCTTTTATTTTTCGGGACGCCAGTCCGGCACCGATAATCGTTAAAATGAAGGCGGAAAATGGGCCGGCAAGTCTTCGGTGCTTTTCAATTTCCCATTCAATTGTATTTACCCCGCGCATTTGCATTAACGAAATTTCCCTCCTCAGTTCGGGGGTTGTATAATTTTCCATCTGGTTTTTGACAATCTTATAGTCAGCGGGCGACATGTTCAAAGTGGTATCCATGCGATATCCTTTTTCAAACTCTTCGTGTGAATCGTAAATGGTTCTTTTCCACCAGTTGTTCAGTATCCATTTTCCGCTTTCTTCGTCCCAACGAATATTGTCTGCCGTAATTTTTTCCACCAGTTGGGCGCCGTCAAACTTCTCAAGCGTAAACCTATCGCCCACATTACTTGCATTAAACCGGCGCATGTAAATAAATACTCCTGGTTCAATTTGCCGGTGAATGTTTATTTCAGAAGAAACCGATTGCCTGTTGTTGTCAATGTAATACTGCCTGAACTGGTTCATGGTTTCGTTGGCCGGGGGAATAATGTAATTGCCCAGGGTAAACGAAAAAACACCCAGAATGAATGCAGATACCATGTAAGGCCTCATTAGCCTTGTGTAAGAAACCCCGCTGCTTAAAATGGCAATAATCTCGGTGTTGTACGCCATTTTCGACGTAAAATAAATTACGGCAATAAACGTGAAAAGCGGGCTGAAAAGGTTGGCAAAATAGGGAATGAAGTTCAGGTAATACTCAGTAATAATAGTTGTCCAACCAACATCTTTAGATAAAAATTCGTCGAGGTTCTCCGACATGTCGAACACCACTGCAATACTTAGGATGAGGGCAATGGCGTAGAAAAATGTCCCCAGAAACTTTTTAGTTATGTATATGTCTAAAGTTTTGTAGAACCTCATAATATATTATAATCTGGTTTTTAGCTGTTGAACCATATTTGTTTTCCAGCTTTTAAAGCTCCCTTCTGTTATTTTTTGCCTGGCTGTTTTAACCAGCCAAAGGTAAAAAGCCAGGTTGTGCTGACTCGCAATTTGCGCACCAAGCATTTCGTTGGAAATGATCAGGTGCCTGAGATAGGCTTTGGAATAAAGATCCACAAAAGAGTTTTCTGCTTCATCAATGGGGGAATGATCGTTTTCCCACTTTTTGTTGCGGATGTTGATTACTCCTTTTGAGGTGAAAAGCATTCCGTTTCGGCCGTTTCTGGTAGGCATCACACAATCGAACATGTCTACACCGCGGTCAATCGATTCCAGAATATTTACCGGCGTTCCTACTCCCATCAGGTAGCGCGGTTTGTTTTCCGGCAGTTCGGCATTAACAACTTCGGTCATTTCGTACATTACCTCTTCGGGTTCGCCAACCGATAATCCGCCGATTGCGTACCCGTCGGCTTCGAAATTTTTTACATGAATCGCAGCTTGTTTCCTCAATTCCGGATAAGTATTTCCTTGTACAATCGGGAAAAGCGACTGCGAATAGCCGTACTTCGGTTCTGTTTTTTCAAATTGCTCAAAACACCGTTGCAACCAGCGTTGGGTCAACTCCAGCGATTTTTTGGCGTAATCGAAATCGGCATCGCCGGGAGTACATTCGTCAAAAGCCATCATAATGTCTGCCCCGATTGACCGTTGAATGTCAATAACTTTTTCGGGAGAGAACAGGTGGTAAGAGCCATCAATATGCGATTGAAAACGGGCTCCCTCGTCGCTCAGTTTCCGGATGTCGCCCAGCGAAAAAACCTGGTATCCACCGCTGTCGGTCAAAATAGGCCCGTCCCAACGGTTAAATTTGTGCAATCCTCCTGCTGTTTCAATAACAGAGGTTCCCGGACGAAGGTACAAGTGGTACGTGTTGCCTAAAATGATTTGAGCTTTTATGTCGTTTTTCAAATCGCGGGCATGTATCCCTTTTACCGAGCCGGCCGTCCCAACCGGCATAAAAATAGGCGTTTCAATTTGTCCGTGTCCGGTGGATAGAATTCCTGCCCGGGCGCGGGTTCCGTTTTCTGTTGCTGTTAATTTAAATTCCATTACCCGTTTTTCAGGGCGCAAATATAGCCAAATTACTTGAAATGAAGGGGAATTTAATGTCTGCCAACCTGTTAATAAATTCTAATTCAAAAGCCGGTTTTTTGCCGCAGAAAATTTTGAAATTGAGCTGAATGTTTCCATTTTTGGCAGAAGAAATTTTTCTTTAATCTATCAGCATGCGAGAATCGGTATTGGAAATTTTTAATCATTTGTCGACGTTTGAATGGGGGGTGTTTGCATTTTTTCTTGCAATTGCTGTGTTGAGGATGGTTTATCTGATTTTGTTTTCGGGGCGTGTTGCCTTTTTAAAGACTCCGCCGGCATCGGCGCCGGAACCTGTTTCCCTGCTGTTGGCATTTAGAAATGAGGAAGCAAATTTGAGAAAAAACCTGCCCACGCTTTTGTCGCTCGGAAACAACGATTATGAAGTTGTAGCAGTTGACGATTTCTCCACTGACGCTTCGTTAACGGTATTGGGAACTCTCAAAAGACAAGACCTGAAAATGCACGTTTCCTCCATGAGTCAGGAAACACATTTTTCCGAAAAAATGGCGCGAAACATTGCCATAAAAGCTGCTGTAAACGAATGGCTGCTTTTTCTTACGCCAACGGTTAGTTCTTTTGCTCCGGGGTGGCTTTCAAACGTAGAGTCGGTGCTAAATGATGACGCCGATGTGGCAGTTGGTTATTCCAATTTGAAACCCAATGGCAAGTTTGTGAGTTTGTTGTTCAGGGTTGAACTTTTTTTTCAGCAGCTGAAAAGTTTTGGGTTTATTTTAAACGGACTCCCTTTTGTTGTGGCAGAAGAAAATGTGGCGTTTAAAAAACAAAAATATTTCGAAGCTAACGGTTATCATAACAAAATATCAGAATCTTTTGCCCACCTCGAGTTGCTGATTAATTCGTTTATGCAAAAGAAAACAACGCTGCTGTTGTCGAAAGGCGAATTTGCTTGCTGGGAGGAGAAGAAGGTTTCTTTTGAAGCGTTTTTCGACTTGCTAAAAAAAGAGATTAGGCTGAAGAGATTTCTGTCCGGGAATAAGCGTTTTATGTTGTTTTTTACCAATTGTATCGAACTATTGTTCTTTCCGGTTGCCGCTTTGCTTTTTGTTTTTGTTCCTGCACTTTGGCCGTTAATAGCCAGTGTTTTAGGCCTTGTTTTTATTTTTCGTTTGTTTATCATAAAAAGAATACTTTTTCGTTTGAACGAACGTAAATTATTTTTACCTTCGTTGTTATTAGCTTTGTTGCGACCGTATTTTAAACTGGTTTTTGTCCTATGGTATCGCAATACCGAACGAAAAGGAAATGGAAGGACTAAATTTATCAGATAAGGCCTGGCAAGACTATGAATTAGTTCAACGTGCACTTAATGGTGATGAAAAAGCTTTTACCCGGTTACTGGCTCGGTACAAAGATGCCATCTATTTTATGTTGCTTAAAATGGTGAACAATCGCAGCGATGCTGAAGATTTAACCCTGGAGGCTTTCGGAAAAGCGTTCAAAAATTTGCATCAATACTCTCCAACTTATGCTTTTAGCACCTGGCTGTTCAAAATTGCATCCAATAATTGCATCGATTTTTTGCGAAAAAAGAAAGGAACTTACCTGGCGATTGAAAATAACGGCGATTCTGGTGATAACAGCGAGGTTGTCCGGTTGAAATCAAAAGATCCTGATCCCGAAGAAAAACTTATCAGTCAGCAAAAAGCAATATTTCTTCATCATGTTGTAAGAAAACTGAAGCCCCGCTACCGCACTCTTGTAGAATTAAGGTATTTTCGCGAATTCTCTTACGAAGAAATTGCAAAGGAGCTTGATATTCCGCTGGGAACTGTAAAAGCCCAGTTGTTTCGGGCGCGCGAAATGCTTTTTCGGTTAATTGAGAATACCGAGATGGGAAGTGATGATTGATTATTTTTTTTCGTGATGAATGTTATTCAAAAATATTTTACCCGGTTAACGCCGGATCAGATTTCTAAAATAGACCGGTTGTTTCCGTTGTACGCAGAGTGGAATGCAAAAATTAATGTCATTTCGCGGAAAGATATCGACCAGCTTTATGAGCGGCATGTGCTGCATTCGCTAGCCATTGCCAAATTTATACGGTTTACGCCTGGCACTAAAATACTGGACGTGGGAACCGGAGGTGGTTTCCCCGGAGTTCCGCTGGCTATCCTTTTTCCTGAATGCCGGTTTCACCTGGTAGATTCAATCGGGAAAAAAATAAAAGTAGTAAATGAGGTGGTTCAGGCGTTGGATCTAAACAACGTAACAGCAGAGCAAATAAGGGCTGAACAGCTAAAAGAAAAGTATGATTTTGTGGTTAGCCGGGCTGTTACAACATTGCCCGAGTTTGTTGCCTGGGTAAATAAAAATGTTTCTCCCGTTCAGAAAAATGCTTTGCCAAACGGTATTATTTATCTGAAAGGAGGAAACCTGGATGCAGAAATAAAGCCTTTCCGGAGAAAGGCTTTTGTTCAGGATTTATCGGAATATTTTGAAGAGGAGTTTTTCCAGACAAAAAAGCTGGTGCACCTGCCTCTTTAGTTTTGCATGTATTCGTCTCCGAACGAAACTCCCATTTTTCGTGCTTTTTGAATGAGCTGGTGGTTCGGATCCACAAGTCGTAATTTTCCTCCTACTTCGTCGAGCGGAACTGTGGTGAGATCACCTTTTTTCAGAGCCACCATTGTTCCGAAACATTCGTTGGCGATGCATTCGGCTGCAAAAGCTCCGTAGCGTGTTGCCAGAATCCGATCCATCGGAGTCGGGCTTCCTCCGCGCTGAATGTACCCAAGCACCGTTTCGCGCGTTTCAATATCGGTATAGGTGGTAATTGCCTCAGCCAGGTACGATGCAGCCGAACCTTTTTTGGGATGTTCTATTCCTTCGGCAACCACTATAATGGAATACGGCTTTTTGTTTTCGTAGCGTTTTTCAATTTTTTTGCACACCGAACGAATGTTGTACGGTACTTCAGGAATTAAAATAATGTCGCCACCGCCGGCCATTCCGGCATAAAGTGCCAGCCATCCTGCATTGTGCCCCATCACTTCAATAATCATTACCCGTTGGTGAGAGTTGGCAGTTGTGTGCAAACGATCAATAGCATCTGTAGCAACCTGCACTGCCGATTCGAACCCGAATGTTACGTCGGTTCCCCAAACATCGTTGTCAATGGTTTTCGGAATGCCAATTACGTTTAACCCTTCCATGGCCAGCATATGGGCTGTTTTCATGGTTCCGTTGCCTCCGATGCAAACCAGACAATCCAGCTCCAGCTCGCTGTATGTTTGCTTTATCATTTCGGGTTTGTGCGTTTCGCCGTGGTCGCTTTTTACAATTTTGTAGGGTTTCTCCCGCGAGGTGCCCAAAATGGTCCCACCAACAGTTAGAATGCCCGAAAGCTGAGATTCTTTAAGAATAGTGTAATCTTTGTTTATTAGACCAAGAAAGCCGGCGTTAAAACCGTATACTTCCATCCCGTAGTTTACAATTGCTGTTTTCCCGACGCCCCTGATGGCTGCATTTAATCCGGGACAGTCGCCTCCGGCGGTTAATATTCCAATCCTTTTGGGTTTACCTGTTTTGTCCATGTTGCTTTAATGCTTTTTGTTTTTGAAACTGATTATCGAATTTACAAAAGAATATTCGAAATTTCTGAATATTAATCTTTCATTTTGCCCTTATTGTAAAATAATTAAGGATTGGTTTAAATGTTTTGCATCTAACTAATTTCAATTATTTTTGTACAACCAACTAAAACAAAGAATTCTTTAACCAATTAAATAGTAATAAAAATGAAAAAAGTTATTTCTTTCCTTTTTGCAGGTGCGCTTGTTTTTGGGATTTCGTGCACCGGTGGCCAAAAAAAATCTGCAGAGCAGACTGAAGAAAAAGCAGCTGTTGTAGAAGAAGTTGGCCCGAATGAATTATCTAAAGAAGAAAAAGCAGCCGGTTGGTCATTGCTTTTTGACGGAACAACCAGCAACGGCTGGCGCGGTGTAAACAAAACAAATTTCCCGGGAGGATGGGAAGTTGTTGACGGAACATTGCATTGCAAAGGCTCCGGAATGGGCGAAGCCGGTTCTGATGATGGCGGCGACATTCTTTACGATAAAGAATTTTCTAATTTCCATTTGAAAATGGATTGGAAAATTGGCGAAGGCGGAAATTCGGGTATCTTTTATCTCGGACAGGAAGTGGAAGACTGGCCAATCTGGAAAACTGCTCCTGAAATGCAGGTGCTCGACAACGAAAGGCATCCTGATGCCCTGCTGGGTAAAGACGGAAACCGCAAAGCCGGTTCTCTTTACGATCTTATTCCGGCCAATCCACAGAATGCAAAACCTGCCGGAGAATGGAATTCCATCGAAATTTTGGTTTACAAAGGAACTGTTGTTCACAAACAAAATGGCGAAACCGTTTTGGAATATCACCTGTGGACCGACGACTGGAATAACCTTGTAAAAGATTCTAAATTCCCCGAACTGAATCCCGACTGGGCAAATGTTGCAAAATCAGGATTCATTGCATTGCAGGATCATGGCGACGACGTTTGGTTCCGTAACATTAAAATTAGGGAACTGTAGAAAATATTGTTTCTTGTTAAAAAGGGGTGCATTAAGAAATGCATCCCTTTTTTGTTTTATTGACATTTATTTGAAAATCTTAATGGAATTCTTCTTTAGATTTGCCCCGATTTGTAACCCGAAGATTTTTTTTGTTAAAAAGCCAAATTAAATGCGAAAAACAGTTATTGCCTTGCTGCTAATCATTCAATGTTTTTGGGTGTATGCACAGAATCTGACAATAAGCGGATATGTCAGGGACAAACACACCGGCGAGAGCCTTATTAATGCCAATGTTTACGAAAAGGAATCCATGAAAGGAACCATCACAAACGAATATGGTTTTTTCAGCCTTTCTCTGAGTCCCGGTGAAAAAACCATCGTTTTCTCCTACGTTGGTTACACCAAAGAAGAACTGAACGTTAATTTGCAAAACGATTCCAGCATTGTTGTAGAACTGGAGTTGATGAAAGAACTGCACGAAGTAAAAGTCTACGGCAGCGAAGCGTCTAAAGTAAAGAGAACGCAAATGAGTATGGTGGAAATACCAACTACCACATTGGCAAAAGTTCCTCTTTTACTTGGCGAACCCGATGTGCTGAAAGTTATTCAGTTGCTTCCGGGAGTGCAGTCTGGTACAGAAGGCACCAGTGGAATTTATGTTCGGGGTGGCGGCCCCGATCAAAACCTGTTTTTGCTCGATGGGGTTCCCGTGTACAACGCCAACCATCTTTTCGGGTTCTTCTCGGTATTTAATCCGAGTGCCGTAAAAACAGTAAAACTTTACAAAGGAGGTTTTCCGGCGCGCTTTGGCGGGCGGCTTTCGTCGGTTATCGATATTCGCATGAAAGAAGGAAATACCAAAGAGTTTAAAGGTGAATTTTCGGTGGGGCTCATTTCGTCGCGGTTTTCACTGGAGGGGCCAATTGTTAAAGATAAAACTTCGTTTATTGTTTCAGGAAGAAGAACATATCTGGATTTGCTGGCTCGGCCGGTTATGAAAATTGTAAACAAAAACACCGATGGTTACGATTATACGGGAGGTTACTATTTTTACGACCTCAACGCCAAAATAAACCATATTTTTTCGGACAGGAGCAGGCTCTATTTTTCGTCGTACCTGGGGCTGGACAAAGCTTATTCTGTGGAAGAAGGATACTATGTGGAGGAGTATGTCAGGTACAACGACCGGTCTGAATCGGGTCTGAAATGGGGAAACATAACCAATGCTTTGCGTTGGAATTACGTGTTCGGATCGAAACTCTTCAGCAATGTTACGCTAACTTACAGCAAGTATAATTTTAATGTGGGAAGCGAATCGTTAACGGTGAACACCCGCGATAACGAGAAAAGAGAAGATATTTTCGATTACAATTCGGGTATTGAAGATTTTGCAGGCCGAATCGATTTCGACTATTTTCCTTCGGCCCGGCACTCGGTGAAAATGGGGATTGGCGCTATTCATCACACGTTTAGTCCCGGTGTAAACCATTATAATTTTACTGATGACAGCGATTCTGCGGCGCCATCTGATACTACCTTCGGAAACAAAAACATTGCGGCAAGCGAAATCCGCATGTACGGAGAAGATGTTTTTGATATTTCTGAAAAGTTTCAGATGAATGTTGGGGCGCACTTTTCATTTTTTAATGTTCAGGGAAGAAACTACACCTCGTTTGAGCCGCGTGCATCGTTGCGTTTTCTCGGTTCAGAAAAATGGTCGTTAAAAGCTTCGTACGCTCAAATGAGCCAGTACATCCACTTGCTTACCACTTCAACAATTAGTTTGCCTACAGACTTGTGGCTTCCGGCTACCAAAAACGTGAAGCCCCAGATGTCGCACCAGGTGGCAGTGGGCGCATTTTACAAATTGCCAAAGGGGTTTGATTTATCTGCCGAGTTGTTTTATAAGGATATGAACAACCTGATTGAATACAAGGAAGGCGCTTCTTTTTCGGGAGTAGCAGAAGGATGGGAATCGAAAATTGAAACCGGCAGAGGCTGGGCTTACGGCCTGGAAGTGATGTTGGAAAAGAACATAGGAAAAACCACCGGCTGGATTGGCTATACGTTATCGAAGTCAGAACGAAAATTTGAAAATCTGAATTTCGGAAAAGCTTTTCCGGCAAAATACGACCGCCGCCACGATGTTAGTCTGGTTCTTACCCACCGCTTTTCCGACAAAATTGATGTTGGAGCTACCTGGGTTTACGGAACCGGCAACGCAGTTACGCTTGGTCAACAAACATACGCTGCTGGGTCTACTGGATTTTCGCGTTGGGGCGTGTCAGAAATTCAGTATTACGGAGGACGAAACAATTACCGCATGCCTGCCTACCACCGGTTAGACGTGGGAGTTAATTTTCATAAACAGAAAAAGCACGGAATCAGAACCTGGTCGTTAGGAGTTTACAACGCCTATAGCCGTCAAAATCCGTTTTATCTTTTCTGGGGGCACAACAGCAAAAGCGGGTACAACGAGCAAGGGAAGTACTACGAAACATCCGAAACAGCACTGAAACAACTGAGCCTGTTTCCTTTGATACCTTCTGTTTCATACACTTTTAAGTTTTAAGGCAATGAAAAACGCAAGTAAAATAATATTGGTTTTCCTTTCTGTGGTTCTTTTTTCGTGTGAAAAAACAATAGAATTTAAGGAGAAAGATGCGCGCCCGATGATTGTTGTTAACGCTGTCATTGTCCCGGGAAACGAGTTCAGGGTAAATATCAGCAAAAGCAGGCATATTCTTGAAAAAAGCATTTACTACGAAGCGCTCGAAAATGCCGAGGTAAGCTTGTACGAAAACGGTTCTTTTGTTTCTGAACTAGCGTTTTTCAGTAATAAAGATACCACCTACGAATACTTTGATTACGGCTCGAAGAAGGAGCACATTTTTGAAAACGGATATTATTACGAGCCCGATTTGGAGGTGAAAGAGGGTGCAACGTACCGGCTGGAAGTATCGCACGAAGGTTTCTCCCCAGTGTCGTGCGAAACCACCGTGCCAATTCCGGTGGAGCTTGGCAATTTTGTTGGCCAACTGGAAAAAGCTCCGCAGCAGTATTCCAATAATACTTACGAAGCGAAAATGAATTTGGAGATAGTGGATCCGGTTGATGAAGATAATTATTACCGGATTGGCATTAGCAAAGAAAGGGGAATAGAACTCTATTTTAGAAAAAAAGGCGGTTATTATTACGATTATAGCGGCTATGGTGGTGGTTATGGCGGTGGAGAAGTCGATCCGGAATCTGTTACTCCAACTGACACAATAGTTGAAGAAGCCGAATTCTCCAACTATATTTACTCCACGGATCCTGTGTTAAGTGCCTATCGGAATGCGGATATTATTGGTACAACCGACGATGCTATCGGCCTTTTTTCCGACGAGTTATTTAGTAAAGAAGTTTACAATTTGTCTTTTTATGCGCTAACCAGAAAGAAAACTTTTTTCGAGTACGGAGAGTATTTTAAAGTCAGTGCATTTGTTCAGTGCCTGTCAAAAGAACTATTTCTTTATTCCCGTTCTTTTGACCAACACAGCATGGTTTCCGACAACCCGTTTGCAGAGCCTGTTCCGGTTTATTCGAATATTGAGGGCGGCCTGGGAATTTTTGGTTCGCTGGTAATTTCTTCAAAAAGCTTATATATTGGCGACTATCCGGTTGAGGGGAAAACCTATATTGACGATGAAACTTTTAGAGAATTGTATAAGTTTTAATGGTTCCCCGCCTATTCCGGGTAATATCCGGAGTCGTTTAAAATTTGCTGGTAGTTGGTGTTTTTCATGAGCTCGGGCAGTGTTATTTCTTTGTGCTTTTTCATGTACTGCCTAACAATTTGCCAGCCAATCCAAACGCCACTTCGTCCCGGCGATTCAATAGGAAACCCGGTGGTATAAGGTCCGTCGTTAATAAACCGCAAAATGTCCATTCGTTTGTTGGAATACAGCATTTTCTTTTCAATCAGAAAATTCCACATCTGCGCTTCGTTGTTTTTGCACCATTGCAATTGCTCGGCGTTGTAGCCAATTTTCAGTGAATCGTGCATTTCCGGCAGGAGGGCGTCGGTAAAATACATTAGTTTGCCCTGGTAAACAATATGGTCGAGTATTGTGGTAGCCGTTCCGTTCTCGTTAAACTCGGTTAATCCCCAGGCGTAGGCAACGTCTGAAACCAGTTTTTGCGGGTGCATGTTTTTTATTTTATAAAGCGGCACATTACTCAACTGCTTGTAATAACTGCAATCCTGTCCTAAGTATTTGTCGAGGCTGATGCCGATAATATTTTCGGCAGTAACAACAGATTGGTTGAAACCCGATATCATGGTGAAAATGGAAGGAAGCTCTTTCTCGGGAAAATGAAACTGGTAATATTTAAATGCTTTTACCAGCGCTTTTTTTGTCGGCTCAAAATCTGAAAATTTTTTGTCAGCAAGAGCTTTAACATTCACAATCATCGTATCGGTAAGAAATTCGCCCATACCTTCCGAAAAATGTTCTTCGGTGAGTCCACCCAGCCCAATCACTCTCCAGGTAAACAAATCAAAAAAATCCGGGTGCAGGTTTCGGAGTTCTGTCAATTCGGCCAGCGTGTCCTGCATGGGCAGTTCAAAAAGCTGCTGATCAAACCGTACAATTTCCACTTCGTTTTCAATCCCGGAAATGTCTACTTTCAGCGGGTTTCTGTTGCAAGAGATGAGAGCAACCGCCAGAAAGAAGAAATATGTTATGTGTTTCATTTAATGATTATTATTCTTTTTAATACGCACTGCGCTATTTTTTATTGCGAAATTGGCTCAAAAATAAGACATTTGCACATTAATCAAGACAAATACCGGCAAGCTAAAACTTGAACGTTTTACTTTTAATCTGAAAATGCTTTATGAAAGTTGCACTGGCTCAGTTGAACTATATTATCGGCGACTTTGACGGGAATGCCGCAAAAATGATCGAAACCATCGAACGGGCAAAAACAGAGGGAGCCGACCTTGTTGTTTTTTCCGAGTTGTCGGTTACCGGTTACTATCCGCACGATTTGCTCGAAAAAAAGGAATTTATTCGGAAAGCAGAAGAAACGGTTAAGCGGATTGCCGAAGCGTGTTGCGGAATTGCAGCCATTGTTGGCGCTCCCCGTATAAACGAAAATGACCGCGGTAAAACATTGTTCAATTCGGCTTTTTTTCTTGCTGATGGAGGTGTGCGCTCGGTACACAACAAAACATTGTTGCCTACTTACGACATTTTTGACGAGTACCGTCATTTTGAGCCCAATCGCGACTTTAATGTTGTTGAATATCAGAATGAACGTATTGCAATTACCATTTGCGAAGATTTGTGGGACGAACAGCCTACGGCCAACGAGTTTGGTAAAAACAAACTTTACCAGGTTTCGCCAATGGAAGAGCTGGCAAAACTCAATCCTGATTTTGTGGTGAATATTTCGGCATCGCCTTTTTCGTACAACCAGGAAAACTGGCGGAAAGATGTGTTGGTGAATAAAGCAAAAAAATTCAGTTTGCCCATTTTTTATGTAAATCAAACCGGAGCACAAACAGAGTTGATTTTCGACGGAGGCTCTGTTTTTATTGATAAATCAGGTGAAATAGTAAAAGAACTCAACTATTTCGAAGAAGATTATCTGATTGTGGATACCGCTAATCCGGGGGCGAGGAAGTTGCAGCCAGAAACAAATCACATCGAAAAAATACATGATGCGTTGGTTTTAGGTATTCGGGACTATTTTCTGAAAATGGGTTTCAGACAGGCAACACTCGGGCTTTCCGGAGGAATAGATTCTGCCGTTACTCTGGTGCTGGCAGAACGCGCTTTGGGCGCAGAAAATGTACGCGTGTTGTTGTTGCCTTCCAAATACTCGTCTGACCACAGTGTGGAAGATGCCCGGCAATTGGCGGAAAATCTGGAAATCAGGTACGATGTTGTGAATATTCAGAAAGCAGTTGATGCGTTTGAAAACGAGCTTGCTCCTCAGTTTAAAGGGACTGCTTCGGGAATTGCAGAAGAGAACATTCAGGCCCGTGCGCGGGGAATTTACCTGATGGCAATCTCCAATAAATTTGGACATATTTTGCTGAATACCACCAATAAAAGTGAGTGCGCCGTGGGTTACGGAACGCTTTACGGCGATATGAACGGCGGGCTGGCGGTTTTGGGCGATGTGTACAAAACCGATGTGTTTGCAATGGCCAGGTTCATGAATAAAGAGCGGGAAATTATTCCCGAAAACACCATCGTAAAACCGCCCTCGGCCGAGCTGCGTCCCGATCAGAAAGATACCGACTCACTTCCCGAGTATGCCGTGCTCGACGAAATACTATTCAGTTTTATCGAACAGAACCTTTCTCCGGCCGAGATTGTGAATAAAGGATTTGACCCTGAAATGGTGAAAAAAGTTATTCGCATGGTAAATACAAATGAATATAAACGGTTTCAGGCAGCACCTATTTTACGTGTAAGTTCTAAGGCATTTGGGTTCGGCAGAAAAATGCCGCTGGTAGCCAGATATTAATCTTTTTTCTTACTTTTATAGCAATGTCTGTTATAAAAGGGATTAAGGAAGAAACCCTGATACTGCGGCTTGTTAGCGGCGACCAGACTGCCTTTGAATTACTGTTTCGTTTTTATTATCCTGGCCTGGTGATATTCGCTTCTCGAATTGTTTTAGACAGAGATGAGGCGGAAGAAATTGTCCAGAATTTTTTTGTAAAACTGTGGTCTGACAGAAAAAGAATCAGAAAATCTGAAACCCTGAAAAGCTACTTTTTTGCGTGTGTGAAAAACCACGCATTGAATCATCTAAAAAGGGAGAAAATAAGCGAACGGGTTCGAAATGAACTTCGAAAAATGATTGAAACGGATCGGCTGTATCAGCCCGATGTTTTTGTAGAATCTGAATTGCAGCACCGCATAAAATCGGCTTTTGAAAAATTGCCGCCCCGCACCAACGAAATTTTTACATTAAGCCGGTTTAACGGGCTTTCTAATCAGCAAATAGCCGAACAACTTCAAATTTCCAAAAGAACCGTGGAAACTCAAATTTCCAATGCGTTGAAATTGCTGAGGGAGGAATTGAAAGACTTTATGTTTATTCTTATGTTGTTCTGAAAAGAAAACATTTTTCAGAATTCTATTACGCCTGATTTTATTGACCTGTAGTCTGTTGATTCAAAAAAAAGTTTTTTTTTCTACGTGTTTTTTTTGTCTCGGTTGTACTATTAATAAACCAACTGAAAATTGGTTTTTGAAATAGCAAAATACCGAATGAAAGAACAAAATCATAAAATGAACGCTGAATCTGAACTGGAAAAGTTTATTAAATCCAGGGCCGGATTGTCGTCTTTTGACAGGAAGCTGGAGGCAGCAAAGCTTATTAACCACACAAATTCTGTGGATGTTGAAACAGCCTGCAAAAAAGTAAGTAGTAAAATCAGCGGTACGAAAGCGTCCCGTTCGTTTTTTACTGCATTAACCCGGGTTGCGGCAATACTCACTTTGCCGTTGCTGGCTTTTGCCGTTTGGAGCCTGTTTTTTCAGGAAGAGCAATCGGAAGAGCCGGTTCTGTTGGTGCAGAACGAAATTACCTGGCAGGAAATTTACAGTCCGCTGGGGATGCGTTCGTTTGTGGTTTTACCCGACGGAACCAATCTTTGGTTAAACGCCGGCAGCCGGTTACGCTACGGAATTCCGTTTACCCGCGAACGACGGGAGGTAGAGCTTTCCGGAGAAGCTTTTATTGACGTGAAAGAAAATGAGCAATCGCCTTTTGTTGTGAAAGCCCAAAATGCCGAAGTTGAGGTGTTAGGAACGCAGTTTAATGTGAATGCTTATTCGGATGCCGAGCAGATTCAGGTGGCGCTGAAAGAAGGAAAAGTGAAGTTTCTGTTCGACGGGGATTCGGGGGCGAAAAAATATTGTGAACTCAATCCAAACGACCTGTTGGCATTCAATAAAAAAAGCAAAACAGTAACCCGGGCAAACACCAATATTGAAAAGTACATTGCCTGGCATCAGAACATAATGATACTTGACGATACGCCAATGACAGAAGTAGCCAGATTAATGGAACGGTGGTACGGCGTGAAGGTTATTATTAAAGATGAGAGCATAAAAAAATACCGGTTTACAACCGTTTTCGATAACGAACCGCTTTTTAGGGTGCTGGAGCTGCTGGAGCTGAGTTCGCCCAAAATAAAAACAACTTACATTCCCGGCAAACCGGATGACGAAACCAAAAAACTATCTCAATCAATAGTAACCATAACTAAAAATAAACGCTTATGAGAAATTAATTCCGAGAGTCTGTTTCTTATTAAGAGAGAAGGAAGCGCTACCAACACTTCCTTCCGTCTTTACCGGAATCACCCGGTGAAAATCTTAAATCATATTCTAATTTAAAACAGTGTAAAACTATGAAAAAATTTTTAAACCTATTGTGTTTGCTGTTGAAGCAACACCGAAAAAAACTAGTTGTTATGCGCAATACAGTTTTGATACTACTATTAAGCACCTTCCAGGTTTTTGCCGTTGGCACTTATGCGCAAACCAAAACAATCAGTCTGGCTATGCATGACGCAACCATCCGCGATGTATTGTTTGCCATTCAAAATCAGAGTGAATTTTATTTTTTGTATAACAGTGAGTTAGTCGATGTAACAAAAAAGGTAGATATTTCAATTAAAGGAGAAAAGGTAGATGAAATACTAACCCGATTGTTCGATAAAAGTAAAGTAGATTTTTTAATCAAGGATCGTTACATCGTACTAACTCCTGTTGGCGGAAATGTTGAACTGTTTGATCAGCCATCCCGAATAACAGGAAAAGTTACCGACTCGTTTGGGCAGCCGCTGCCCAGTGTAACGGTTGTTATTAAAGGCACGACCCAGGGAACGGTGACGACTTCGGATGGAGAATATATTCTGACAAATATTCCCGAAGATGCTACGCTGGTTTTTTCTTTTGTGGGAATGAAAACGCAGGAAATTCCTGTTGGCGGGCAAACAAGCATTGATGTGGTTATGCAGGAAGAAGCCATCGGGCTCGAAGAGGTTGTTGCAATCGGATACGGAACGGTTAAAAAAAGCGATTTAACCGGTTCTGTTACAAAAGTATCCGGCGAGGAATTTAGCATGCAACCTTTAACTCAGATTACTGAAATGCTTGCCGGTACCGTTGCCGGGTTTAATTCCAGCCAGGGAACAAGTGCTTCTGGCGGAGGTAGCCTGGAGATTAGGGGGCCAACTTCGTTAAGTGCCGGAACCGATCCGTTGATTGTTCTCGATGGCGTTATTTATAACGGTAGCATCCGCGACATAAACCCGATGGACATTGAAAGCCTGGACATTCTGAAAGATGCCAGTTCTTCTGCCATTTTTGGAGCAAAAGCTGCATCGGGCGTTGTTATAATTACTACAACAAAGGGAAAAACCGGAAAGCCGACCATCAACTTTTCGACAAAAATGGGGCTTGCCGAAGTTACAAATAAAGATATGAGGCCGTTTAGTCCCAAAGGGTTTACCGATTTCAGACGGGACTTTTTAGGCAGGTTGTATCCCGATTTACCTCAATACTATTTTTACAGCCCGGATGAATTACCGGGGAACATTAGTGTAAGCGACTGGTCGAATTACAGTGACAATCCTAACTCCAATAACTATGTTGAGTGGTTGTCGAGGTTGCAACTTACCAACCCGGAAATTGAGAATTACCTTAATGGCAGAACTGTGGATTGGTACGATCAGGTGATGCAAAAGGGATTCCGCCAAAGTTACGATGTGAGTATTAACGGCGGAGGCGAAAGCCTTTCGTATTACTGGTCATTGGGATACACCGATAACGAGGGAATTATTGTTGGCGACAAATATTCTGCATTAAGGTCGAGACTCAATGTCTCTGCTAAAATTTCTGATTTCCTTTCTGTTGGAACAAATACACAGTTTGCATTTAGGGACGAAAGCGATATACAGGCGCAGTTGAGGAACATGTTTAATAATACGCCGTATGCTACGATGTACAACGAGGATGGAACGCTGAAATGGTTTCCGAACGATCAGCAGCAAAATGCACAAAACCCGCTTTTAAATACCTATTATCAAGATAAGCAGAAGAATATTTACAGCCTGGTTTCATCGCTTTACGCCGATATTATTTTGCCTCTTGGCTTTAGTTACCGTATTGTTTATCAGCCCAGAATGGGTTTTACTAAAAACTATAATTTTTGGTCAACTTCCACAATTGTGGGCGCTATTGACCACTCGGGCGGGTACGGTACCCGGGAGGACAGCCAGTTTTACGAATGGCAGGTCGACAATATTCTGAAATGGAATAAGGATGTTGGAATTCATTCTTTTGATTTTACGTTTTTATACAATGCCGAAAAATACCAAAGCTGGTATTCTTTTCAGTCTGCCGAAGAATTCAGCCCCAACGAAAAGCTGTCGTTTCACTCGTTGCAATCAGGTGCCAAACTAACAATCGACAACAACGATACTTATTCAACGGGAGATGCAGTAATGGGAAGGTTGAACTATACATTGATGGATAAATACTTGCTGACAGCTTCTGTTCGACAGGACGGATATTCTGCTTTTGGATTGGAAAACAAAAGGGCAATATTTCCTGCATTGGCGCTGGCCTGGCAGGCTTCCAGAGAAAATTTCTGGAACAACGACTGGCTGGTGAACCGGCTAAAAATGCGATTGTCGTGGGGTGTAAACGGAAACCGCGATATTGGGGTGTATTCAGCACTGGCAAAACTGTCTCAGAATTTTTATTACAATGGTTCGCAGGTGCAGATTGGTGTGTACAACTCATCGCTTGCAAATGCGCAGTTGTCGTGGGAAAAAACAGAGGCATATAATCTGGGGGTTGATGTGGGGTTATTCGATAACCGGATAGATATAACCGCCGACGCTTACGTTTCTACCACCAAAGATTTGTTAATGCTGAGAAATCTTCCAAAAATAACAGGCTTTTCCGATATCTATTCAAACCTGGGAGAGTTGAAAAATAAAGGGCTGGAGTTTTCTGTGAATTCCGTAAATATTACGAATAGCAGAATAAAGTGGAATTCAAGTCTTGTTTTTTCACTGAACCGCAATGAAATAGTTGAACTGTTTGGAGACGTGGGAGAATATACGTTAGAAAATGAAGTCCGTTACGGAGAACTTCCTGACTTTACCAACCGATGGTTCCCGGGGCAGGCAATTGACAGAATTTGGGACTACGATATTACCGGTGTTTGGCAGCTCGATCAGGCAGATGAAGCAGCTAAGTACAATCAGTCTCCGGGCGATTACATTGCAGTAGATGTGAACGAAGACGGTATTTATACTGAAAGTAATGACAAACGCTTTGTTGGTTGGAAGCAGCCGCGCTACAGGATAGGGCTTCGAAATGAAGTCAGTTTTCTGAAACATTTTACTGCTTCTGCTTTTCTTCGGGCAGAATTGGGGCACATCGGGAGCATTGCCATATTTAAAGGAACCAGCAGTTCTTACGAAAGAACGAGTACCCGGGAATTTCCGTACTGGACTCCTGATAATCCTTCCAATAAATACGGTGCTGTTGTTTCGTACAGCGGCTTATACAGCGGCGGTTTTAACACCTACTTCCCGCGGTCTTATCTGAGGGTTCAGGATTTATCAATTTCCTACAACGTTCCTAAAAAAGTAATTGAACACTTAAATTTTGAAAGAGTACGTGTGTATGGTAACGTGCGGAACTTGCTCACTTTTGACGGGTGGATGGACTGGGATCCTGAATCAGGTTCTTCGCCTATGCCAAGAGTATTTACACTGGGATTTGATCTGTCATTTTGATAACGCTAAAATATTTCAACTATGAAAATCATAAAAAACTATTTATTAGTACTAATAATATTGGTGACTGCATCATGTTCTGAAGATTACCTGGAGACAAAACCACTCTCTTTTTATGCTCCGGAAAACGTGTACACCAATGCCGAGGGATTCAATTCATTGTTGATTACAATGAAAAAAGATTTTGCAATTGTTGGGTACGATCAGTTTTGTATCATGGCCGACCAAAATGCATATTCAGATTTGTGTGTTCCTGCTTCGTACAATAACCTTACAATAAGGGATTTGGTGAATAGTTTGACTCCTGCTGTAACCACCGGAGACACGCGGTTTCAGTTTCATAATCGGTTATTCGATCAGGCATACTATGCTGTTAGAAATCCCAATGTGCTAATATCGAGGATTGACGATGTGGAGTGGAAAAATGAACAGGAAAAGAATTTTTTCCTGGCCTCGGCTTATTTCTACAGGGCTTATTGGTACTACTTTTTAATTAACACTTACGGAGATGTGCCGTTTATAGGAGAGGAACTTACAGGACCAAAACTCGACTTTTATACGCATTCCCGCTGGACTATTTTGAATAAAATACAAGCGGACATGGAGTTTGCAGTGCAGTGGCTTCCTGTAAATGCCAACCCGGGGGAAATAACAAGGGGGGCTGCCAACCATCTGTTAACAAAAATTTATTTGGCCAACACTGAGTTTGACAAGGCAATTGCATCTGCAACAGCGGTTATCGACGGGCCCTACGCATTGATGAGGGATCGGTTTGGTTCGTATAAAAACGATTTGGGGCGTAACGTGTTTTGGGATTTACATCGGGTTGAAAACATTAATGCACCTGAGAATACGGAAACAATATGTAGTTTGATTGACCGGTTTGAAGCACCGGAAAATGCCCAGAATGTTGGAATACAATCAGGTGTGTATAGAGGCAATACGCTGCCGCGTACGTACAACTGCCAGTGGTGGCATGCCACTACGCTCGACAGCCAAGGGAAGAACGGAACAATTGGCAGTGGCGCTCAGTATGATACGCTTTTTAGAGGTGCTGCAACAGCCCGCCCGTCTGTTTATTATCTGTATGAAATATGGGATCATGAGCGTGACTTAAGAAGAGCCGATCTCAATTGGGTAGACCCACATGAGATTATGTACAATCGTACTACCTCGGTTGACTACGGAAAGCCGCTGAATCCTAATTATTTTGCCAGTGTAATAGATTCTTTTTCCAACATATACGCGATTCCTCACTATAAAACTTTTATACCCGAGCAAAATCCGCCGGGAGATGCATTCGGTGGCTCCGGCGATACCTACATTTTTCGGTTGGCGGGAACATATTTGTTGCGCGCCGAAGCCTATTTCTGGAAGGGACAACTGGATTTAGCCGCTGCCGACCTGAATATGGTTAGGCAAAGGGCCGGTACTTTGCCAATTAGCGGCAGCCAGGTGACTATTGATGAAATATTCGACGAACGTGCGCGGGAGCTTTTCACTGAAGAACCACGCTTTGCGGAGTTGACAAGAGTATCGTTTATAATGGCCAAACAAAACATTGGTGGTTATAGTCTGAATAATTTTCATCAGAGTAATTATTTCTATGACAGGTCGATAAGTACGAACGTATTTTGGCGGACAAATTTCCAGGCGCGTTTTTCCGGAGAGCCGTTTCGAATCGCTCCGTACAATGTGCTCTGGCCAATTCCTGAAACAGTTATCACAGCAAATACAAAAGGGGTAATTAATCAAAATGTCGGTTATTCAGGAACCGAAAACAACGTGCCCCCTCTTGAAGTAATTGAATAATTTTTTACGCCGTGCAGTTTGTTCCCGGGCTGCATGGCAAAATTTGTATCTAATGTCAATCAATAAGGTAATCTGAATTAAGCATAGTGAAAACTACCACTTGCGGGTTTCAGAAGTTGCCGTTGAACTTTTAAAATGTAAACGAATGAAACGAATATGAATTTTCTTCATTCAAAATCCACAAAATGAAATGATTAAAATTTGTGTGAGTTGCTGAGTGTCTTTGGTTATTTTGAACATTCAGAAATTAAAAATTTTATACAGATGAAAAGAAGAGATTTTTTAAGGACGTCTGCCGGTTTTGTTGCCGTTGCTGCTGCCCCGGGTGTCTTTTTGGTTCAGTGCAAGTCAAGCCCTGCAGTAAAAATAAAATTCAGAGATTATCAAAAAGATACCAGTCTTGGTAAAGTGAAAATAGTAACTCCCGACGACGGGTTTTATCTCAATACCTTTTATGATATTTGCCCGTTTAGTCCAAGCCAGAAACTCCTTGCTGTAAATAAGTTGCCTTACCAGGGAAAAACGGCGGAATATGGAGACTTGTGCGATATCTGCATTGTTGATCTGGAGAACGAAACAATCGAAACGGTTTATTCTACAAAAGGGTGGGGGTACCAGTTGGGAGCCAACCTGAACTGGGGAATAACTGATCGCTATTTATATACCAACGACATAATTGACAACGATGCGGTTTGTGTTCGGATAGATTTGGACACCAAAGAAGTAAAGGCATTTGCCGGGCCAATGTATCATATTGCACCCGACGAAAGCGCCGTTGCCGGATTTCCGCTGGATTTGATTAATGGCTATCAGGACGGAGAGTCTGCGCAAATGGGATACGGAGTGCCAATTTACAAGCTGTTGGAAGAGCTAAAGGGAGCGCCGTCGACAGAGGGGCTGTGGAGAACCGATTTGAAAACAAATGAGAAAACGCTTTTGGTGAGTTTGAAAGCGGCTTACGAAGCAATTGATAATCCGTATTATGCCGATGCCAATTGTTATTTTTTCCATACAAAATACAATAAGCAGGGCACGCGAATGTTGCAGGTGTTCAGAGGGGTGTTCCCGGGCTCATCGCGGTATCATCCTACACTGCTGACTTTTAATCCCGACGGGTCGGATATCGGGGTGGCTGTAACTCAGCAACAGTGGGCAAGAAGGGGAAATCATCCCAATTGGCATCCCGACGGGAAACGCATTGTGATGAACCTGACACCAACCTGGCTGGGTGAGGAGCAAATGCGGTTTTGCATTTTTGACTATTCGGGAGACAATTTTAAACTGCTGTCTAAAAAACACTTTGGAAGTGGGCATCCTAGTGTTACGCCCGATACATCATACCTCATTTCTGATTATTACGTAGGCGAATACAAAAAACTGGGGTACGATGGTTCTCCAATTCGGTTAATTGACCTTAATACCGATGAGGAGCAGGCAATCTGCACTGTTTTTACCGACCTCGATATTGATGCCAGTACATTCAGGGTTGATCCGCATCCTGCATGGAGTCGCGACTACAAAAAGGTGTGCTTCAATGGTGCGCCAAACGGCATAAGGCAGGTGTTTGTGGCAGATCTGGAAGGTGTAATTTAATAGTTTCGGGGGTTGCACTTTGAGGCTGCCCCCGTTTTTAAGAGTTAGTCGTAGTGTTCAATTGGTTCAATACATTTGTTATGAAATATTGTGCGCTTATATTTTTCTTCCTTTTTATTGTTCGTATCCAGGCACAGGACCAACCTAATGTTGTGCTGATTCTTGCAGATGATTTAGGTTATGGCGATGTTGGCTGTTACGGAAGCAGGGATATAAAAACACCAAATATCGACCGGCTGGCAACCGAAGGCGTGCGGTTTTCAAATTTTTACTCTAACGGTCCGGAGTGCTCACCAACCCGGGCTGCATTGTTGTCGGGGCTTTATCAGCAACGAATTGGCGGGTTGGAATGTGCAATAGGAGCGGGCAATATCGGGCGGTACGACGAAGCTGCCTGGTTGGTCGATAAGAAGGAACTCGGGCTTCCCCGCGAATATTGTGTGCTTCCGCGCGAGTTGAAAAAGGCCGGGTACAATACAGCAATAATTGGCAAGTGGCACCTTGGATACGAAGAAAAGTTCAGGCCGCATAATCAGTTTTTTGACTATTCATTCGGGACTTTCGGAATAGGCGGCGAATATTTCTATCATGTTGAGCGAGGCCCCATAAATCTGGATGATTCGACATTTACCGGAATTCATACGCTGATGAAAAACGGGAAAGAAACTTTTCGGGACGGGTATTACAGTACGCACTTATTTACCGATGAAGCGCGTGCGTGGCTCAATCAGCAAAACAACAAAACACCGTTTTTTCTGTATCTTCCGTATACCGCACCACATACTCCTTTTCAGGGACCAAACGATTTTTCTGAAAAACCTTTTACAAACGAGGAATGGGGAACAAGAAACAAGAGCCGGAAGACCTACGCTGAAATGGTTGAGGAGATGGATAAAGGCATAGGTCAGGTTCTTGACGTGCTTGAAAGAAAAGGACTGGCAAAAAACACCATCGTTATTTTTTTTAGCGACAATGGCGGAACAAAAATGTCTGACAACGGTGTTTTTAGCGGATATAAAGGGCAGGTTTACGAAGGAGGAATTCGCGTACCGTGTATCATCAAATGGCCAAGTATGATTCCGGAAAACTCAGCGTCGGATCAGGCTTCAATCAGTTTTGATTTAACGTTGTCGATCATAGCCCGGGCGGGCGCTGACATTTCTTCTCTGGATCTGGATGGTTATGATATTTTATCTCATGTGATTGACTACAAAACTGATTTTGACCGGACTCTTTTTTGGAGAAAAAAGCGGGAAGAGTCGGTGGTAAAAGCGGTTCGCGACGGAAGCATGAAACTGGTTGTTGAGTATGAAAGTGATGTGCTGAAAAATAAAAAATTGTACAATTTAAAAACGGATCCCTGTGAATCGGCTGACTTGGCAGAAGCAAATCCGCAAATGGCGAAAAAGCTGTTTGAAAAACTGTCCGGATGGGAAAAAGAGGTTCAGTCAGAACGATTATCGGAGATGAAAAAATAGTTAGTGAAATAGTGAAACGAACATGAATTTTCTTCATTTAAAATTCACAAAAAGAAATGGTTGAAATTTATGTGAGTTCCTGAATGTCTTCAAATTTTTAGAACATTCAGAAATCAAAAAAAATTAATGCAGATGAAACGAAGGGATTTTATTACCACTTCTGCCGGGTTTATGGCATTTGTTGCTGCGCCCGGAGTATTCTCGGTGGATTATCAAAGTGATTCGCCCAAAAGAACAAAATTCAGAGATTACCGGAAAAATAAAAGCTTGGGAAAGGTGCAAATAGTAACGCCCGATGACGGGTTTTATCTGCATACGTTTTACGATGTTTGTCCTTTTAGCCCGAGTCAGAAATTGCTTGCGGTAAATAAAATTCCTTTTCAGGGAAAGGCAGTAAAATACGGCGATCTCTGCGATGTTTGCATCGTTGATTTAGAGAATGAGACAATCGAAAAAGTGTATTCCACAAAGGGATGGGGATACCAGCTGGGGGCTAATCTTAACTGGGGAAAAACAGACAGGTATTTATACACCAATGATATAATTGGAGACGATGCGGTGTGCGTGAGAATCGATTTGGAAACTAAAGAAATAAAAGCTTTTGCCGGGCCAATGTATCATATTGCGCCCGACGAAAGTGCCGTGGTTGGTTTCCCGCTGGACATGATTAATGCCACGCAGATGGGATATGGCGTTCCGGCGTTTCGCAAATGTGACGGAACAGTGGGGTCGCCTGCCGATCAAGGCCTTTGGAGAACCGACCTTAAAACCAATAAGAAAACATTGTTGGTTAGTATTCAGGATGTTTATCAAAAGGCGAAAGACAAAGAGTTTCTGAATGATGGAAACGGCTATCTGTTTCACTCTAAATTTAACCCGCAGGGCACGAGAATTCTTCAGGTTGTGCGCTACCTGTTTCCAGAGAATAGTGCAAAAGAAGGCCGAAATCCGATGTTGTATGCGTTCAATTCCGATGGCTCAGATGTCCATCAGGCTATTACGCGGGTGCAGTGGTCGCTCCGTGGAAACCATCCCAATTGGCACCCCGACGGAGAGCGGATTGTTATGAATCTTACCCCGGCCTGGCTGGGCGACAACGAGATGCGATTTTGTATTTTCCATCATACGGGAAAGGATTTCCGCATTCTTTCGAAGAAGTTCCTGGGCAGCGGGCATCCCAGCCTCACTCCCGACTCTTCTTATCTTTTGTCTGATTACTATGCAAAAGAGTACAAAAAGCTTGGTTTAACCGAGTCTCCCATTCGTTTGATAGATCTTAACACCGAGAAGGAAGAATCGATTTGTTCTGTTTTTACCGATTTGGATGTTGAGAGCAATACATTTCGGATTGACCCGCATCCGGCGTGGAGCCGCGACTTTAAAAAAGTTTGCTTCAACGGTGCTCCAAACGGGGTGAGGCAGGTGTTTGTGGCTGATTTATCAAATGTTTTGGGCTGAAAATAATTCAATAATTCTGATATGTTTGGGAAAACGATTTTGGTTTTTTTGTTAATCGGTTTGATGTGCGAGCCGGTTTTTGCTGCCGACAAAAAGGAGCAGTTGCCTAATATTCTGGTGTTTGTTGCAGACGACTGTACATACAGAGATTTGGGGTGTTACGGAAGCACCGACTCAAAAACGCCGACAATAGATAGTTTTGCAAAAGAGGGAGTGCTGTTTACAAAGTGTTTTCAGGCTGTGGCCATGTGTTCACCTACCCGCAGTAATTTGTACACCGGAATTTACCCTGTTAAAAGCGGTGCATATCCAAACCATACTTTTGTAAAAGAAGGGGTGAAAAGCATTGTACAGCATCTGGCTCCGCAAGGTTACCGAACGGCTTTGCTTGGGAAAAAACATGTAAATCCGCCTTCTGCTTTTCCTTTTGAGTTTTTGGGCGATCCGGGCGATGAGCTGGATTTTGATCCAATGGATAATTTTTTGAATGAGGCAGGCGCAAACGAAAATCCTTTTTGCCTTTTTGTCTGTTCTCATCAACCTCATACTCCGTATAATCAGGGAGACCCTTCGTTGTTTAGTGCCGGTGAAATTCAGCTTCCTCCTTATTTTGTAGATACTGAGGTAACGCGCGATGAATTTGTAAAATACCTGGCAGAAGTCAATTACATGGATTCAGAGTTTCGGACTTGCCTGGACTTGCTCGACAAATACAAGCTTTCTGAAAATACATTGGTAATATTTACCAGCGAGCAGGGAAACAGTTTTCCTTTTGCAAAGTGGACTTGCTATGGCAGCGGTTTGCAATCTGCTTTTGTGGCAAGGTGGCCCGGAAAAATCAAAGCCGGTGCAGAAACCGATGCTATGATTGAGTATGTAGATGTTGTTCCTACTTTAATTGAAGTGTCTGGTCAGCACGTTCCCGGTTTTCTGGATGGAAAAAGTTTTCTTCCTGTACTCACCGGCGAAAAGGATTCGCACAAAGAATATGTTTTTGGTATTCAGACAACCAGAGGCATTAAATTAGGCTCTGATTATTATGGAATCAGAACCATTCGCTCTGAACGTTTTCGTTATGTCTTAAACCTGACGCCGGAAGCAACTTTTCAGAATAACGTAATAGCTGATGACAATAAGAACAGAGTTTTCAAATCGTGGTTAACCAAAGGAGCGGTTGATGCCGGCGCCAGGGAATTGGCGTATAAATATCAGCATCGCCCGGCTGAAGAACTGTATTTGCTGGATGTAGATCCTTTCGAAATGAATAATGTTGCTGATGATGAAAAATATGCGGATGTGAAGAAGGACTTGCGCGAAAGACTTTTACACTGGATGGAGGAGCAGGGCGACAAAGGTCAGCAAACAGAGCTGGAGGCTCCGGATCACCAGTGGCGAAATTACAGAGAATAAAAAAACGGGTTTGCTAACAGTAATTCTAATAAAATGAAGACAATAATCAGACTTTTTGGATGCGGACTAATTCTGGCAATTTTTTCCATGTTTTCCAACGAAAGCACTGCCCGCGAAAAACCGGGTAATCCCAATATAATAATTATATATGCCGATGATTTGGGGTATGGCGATTTGAGTACCTACGGGGGGACAATCCCAAGCCCGGGCATTCAGCGTATTGCTGACGCCGGTATTATGTTCACCGATTTTTACGTCAGTGCTCCGGTATGTACTCCTTCGCGGTATGGATTGCTTACAAGTCGATATCCACAGCGGTCGCTGCATAACTTAACCGGCGCTTTAATGCCCGGAGATGAGGGCCACATTGACAAGACAACAAAAATACTTCCGCAGTATCTTAAAGATTTTGGCTATTCCACCGCACTTTTTGGTAAGTGGCATCTGGGAAACAGCAAACCGGAGTATTTGCCGTGTTATTACGGGTTTGATAAATTTGTGGGACACACGCACGGCTGTATCGACTTTTTTACTCATGTTTATGGAAGCTTGGGGCACGACTGGTATGAGGATTGCCAACCGTTGTACGAAGGAGGGTATGCCACCGATTTGATAACAAAACATGCCATAGATTACCTTTCGTCATTGGACGGGCAGTCTCCGTATTTTGTTTACATGTCGTATAACGCACCACATTACGGAAAATCCGATCCTGCAAATTTGCCGGCAAACACAGTTGTGCTTCAGGAGGGCGAGCGGCAGGGGGTGAACTACGCAAATACTCTTCAGGCGCCGGAGAATTATATTGAGCGTTTTGCCGGCGTTGAAGATATTTATCGCAGGTATTACTCCGCAATGGTTTCCAATCTGGATGACAACATTGCAAAGCTGCTGGACTACCTGGAGAAATCGAACCAGCTCGATAATACAATCGTGTGGTTTATTTCTGATAACGGCGGTTATTCCGAAACGAATTTCAAACATGCCAGCAACGGTGTGCTGAAAGGGCAGAAAGCCAGCTTAAACGAAGGGGGCATCAGAATTCCTTCGGCGCTTTGCTGGGGGAAGAACATTAAACCGGGGCAGGTTATTTCTCAGCCGGCTGCTAATATCGATGTTTTGCCCACTTTTCTGGAACTCATAAAACCGGAACGTGCGGAGAAGGTGAATCTTGCCGATGGCGTTTCGTTGGTTCCGTTAATTCTCGGGAATAAATCAATTGACCGGGATTTGTTTTGGAAATATCGTGGAAACAAGGCTTACCGGCAAGGAGACTGGAAATTGCTCGACGATAAGTTATTCAATCTTTCCGACGATATTTCAGAGGAAAATGATTTATCAAAAGTCAGGCCCGACATCTACAAAGAGTTGAATGAAAAGTGGGAGAAAAAGGAAAAAGAGATTGAACAAACCAGGCAGAAAACGCAGGAGAAAGTGACTTGTGCAGAAGGAAAAAATAAACAGTTGTTTCCTGAAATGCCCGGAATGGTTTCTTACACCTATCGAAACAGTTTTAGCAAAAGCATCGCATTAACGCTTGACACTTTGCAGGAACTGGGAATTAAAGACATGGAATTTTCCAACCTGTTTGGCGAAACAGCACTGGCTATCAGAAAGATGCTCGACGAGCGGGGAATGTTTTGTTCGTCTTTTGGAGTAAGTTACAACGACCTCGTTACCAAAACCGAAGAGGTCGGGAATAACGCAAAAGCTCTGGGCGCCAAATATGTGAGAGTGGCGTCAATCCCGCATAACCAGCCTTTTACCCTGGAGTTGGCTCAAAAAGCTGTGGAGGATTTTAACAAGACAGGTAAATTATTGAAGGAAAAGTTTGGCCTTACTTTTTGCTACCACAATCATGGGTTTGAGTTTTATCCGTACAACGGAGGTACTCTTTTTGATTACATGGTTGAGCAAACCAACCCCGATTATGTGAGTTTCGAAATAGATATTTTATGGACTTTTTTGCCGGGGCAGGATCCTGCTGCGCTTATTAATAAGTATGGCGACAGGTTTAAGCTTATGCACCTGAAAGACCTGAAAAAAGGAGTAGAACGCGGATCGTTATCAGGGAAGACAGATAAAGAAAATGACGTGGCACTTGGTTCCGGGCAGTTAGACATCCCTGCAATTTTAAAAGCTGCAAAAAAAGCCGGAATCAAGCATTATTACATAGAAGATGAAAGTTCTTCGTACAGTAAGCAGGTGCCGGAAACCATCAGGTATTTGAATAGCTTGAAATACTGATTTTTGTACCTGACAGAACTGTTGTCAAACGAAAAGGTCGTTGCTAATGGGAATAGTCTTTTGGTAAAAAAGAGAGGGTTGTGTTCCAATCTCAACGGAAAAGGATAATCTTTCCGGAGTTGAACTATGATTTTAAGATTTAAAAATGGGTTTTGGGGCACCCGTCAATTTTTAGGCCCGGTCGAAAGCTGATGTTTCGAACGGGCCTGTTTTTCTTTGGAAAGTTTAGTAAAATTATCGCGTAAGCATTAACTCTTTTTTATGTCTTCGAAAACTGCTCCTTTCTCGTGAACAGTGTTTACGGCTCTTCCCGAGGGATCTGCATTGCCCTGGAATGAGGCGTCCCATGCAAGTGCTTCTCCGGTGCTGCATGCAATAGATGGCACTGAAGGAACGCAGGCCGCTGCCTGGTCCGACGGAAAATGCTCACTGTAGATAGTCCGGTACATGTATTCCTCTTTGTTCATTGGCGTATTTACCGGGAACCGGTATTTTGCATTTTCCATCATTTCATCGGTTACCTGCTCTTTGGCAATTTGTTTCAGGGTGTCAATCCAGCCGTAACCAACTCCGTCAGAAAACTGTTCTTTTTGCCGCCATGCCACACTTTCGGGCAGGTATTTTTCGAACCCTTTTCTCAGGCACCATTTTTCCATGCGCCCGTTTTTTGCCATCTTTTCTTCGGGATTAAAACGCATGGCAACATCAATAAATTCTTTGTCGAGAAACGGAACACGCCCTTCTACACCCCAGGCAGCAAGTGATTTGTTGGCTCGAAGGCAGTCGTATAAATGCAGGCGGCTTACTTTTCTTACGCTCTCTTTGTGGAACTCTTCGGCATTGGGTGCTTTGTGAAAATAGAGATATCCTCCAAAAATTTCATCTGCGCCTTCTCCGGTCAGTACCATTTTTATTCCCATCGATTTAATAACGCGCGACATCATGTACATGGGAGTGGAGGCGCGCACCGTGGTTACATCGTAAGTTTCGATGTGATAAATAACATCGCGGATTGCGTCCAGCCCTTCCTGTATGGTGTAATGAATTTCGTGATGAATGGTGCCGATGTGATCAGCCACTTTTCGTGCCGCAGCCAGGTCAGGTGAACCTTCCAGGCCAATGACAAACGAATGTAACTGCGGCCACCATGCCTCTTTCTGGTCGTTATCTTCAATGCGCTTCGGTGCGAACTTTTTGGCCAGTGCCGATGTAATGGACGAGTCTAGCCCGCCGGAAAGAAGCACCCCGTATGGCACGTCTGACATTAATTGGCGATGGACTGCTTTCTCCAAAGCTTCAGACAATTCTTCTATGTCGGCAGGATTGTTTCTTACATTTTCGTAGTCCGTCCAGTCGCGCTCGTACCAGCGTTTCATTTCGCCGTCTTTGCTGTAAAGGTAGTGTCCGGGGGGAAATTCCTGAATTTTTTTGCAGTAGCCTTCCAGCGCTTTCAGCTCAGACGCAACGTAATAGTTTCCAAATTGATCCCATCCCTGGTATAAAGGAATAATTCCGATGTGGTCGCGGGCGATTAAATACGCATCTTCTTCTTCATCGTAGAGTCCGAAGGCAAAAATGCCGTTCATTTCATCCAGAAATTTTTCTTTCTTTTCCCTGTAAAGTGCCAGGATTACTTCACAATCTGACCCGGTCTGAAAATCGTATTTGTTTTCAAAACGTTTTCTGATTTCACGATGATTATATATTTCGCCGTTTACGCCGAGGATTAATTTCTGGTCCTTGCTGTACAAAGGTTGTCCTCCTGATTCAGGGTCAACAATAGAAAGCCGCTCGTGCGCAATAATGGCTTTTTCTCCGCAATAAATTCCCGACCAGTCGGGTCCCCGGTGTCGCAATTTTTTTGACATTTCTAAAACCTGCGGTCGTAATTGTTGACCGCCTTCTTTTAGATCAAATACACAAACAATTCCACACATATTTCGTTTTTTTTTTTCGTTTATACTGTTGTTGAAGGTCAAAAATATACATTCTGACATGAAATCAAAATAAAGTGTGACTTATTTCTTTAAATATTTCTTTTTGCTTTACATTTTGTAATTAAATATAATATTTTAAAATCATAAATTTTAAATTTACCCCCTCTGTTTTGAATGAGTTGTAGGAAAAAATAATATAAATTAACGTGATGCCCCTTGTTTTGGTTTCGGTTTGGCCGGAAAAATATAGAAATAGGTCGTCGGGCTATATCGTTTTTATTTTTTTGAATTTGCTGCGAATGTCCGCCAGAAATGTTGAACGAAACGCGGGTATATTTGTTAGTAATCCCACTAATAATTTAAAAACAAAAGATATGAGCTATTATTTTAATACAATATTGGGCGACAGGAATTTTGACGATGTGGTGGAAGATGTGAAGGCCGGGCTGGCAGTAGAAGGATTTGGTGTTCCGGCAGAAGTGGATATGCAGAAAACCTTCAAAATTAAGCTGGATATCAATTTTCGAAAATACCGAATTTTGGGAGCCTGCAATCCTGAATATGCATTAAAGGGTGTTGAAAGTGAAAAGAACCTTGGCGTGCTGCTGCCATGCAGTGTGGTGGTGCAGGAGAACGAAGACGGCAGAGTAGAAGTTGCTGCAGTCAACCCCAAAGCATCAATGAACTTCGTTGATGATCCGGTGGTTCAGGAAGTCGCTTCGGAAATTGCCCTGCGGCTGGAGCGGGTAATCAAAAACCTCGGGTAACTGTAATAAGAGCTTTGTTTTGCCGAGGTGTTTTGTAAAAAGATGGAATTGCTGAAGAACAGGGATTTCTTTTATTCTATCAGATAAAGGTTTTTGTCTGTTCGGAGTAACATCTTCCCCCGGAGAAATGCAGGGACAGCTTTTACTGTTTCGCCGATGCTGTTTTCTGCAACCAGGTTAAAAGAATTGCCCGGTTTAATAATGGTGCACTCTCCTTTTACGTTAAAGAAGTAGATATTTCCTCCGGCATAAACAGGCGATGAATTGAAATTCCCCTTTAGTTTTTCTTTCCATACCGGGGTGCCGGTTGCGGCATCGAGGCAGGTAACGGTGCCGCGGTCGTGCACCATGTACATTTTGTCGTCAACAATAACCGGCGTCGGAATTTGCGGAACCTCGTCCTCATACATCCACTTAACATGTGTTTTGGTTACATCTCCTTTTCCGGTTGGGTCAATTGCGTATTGCCGTGTAAAATTGGGGATATTATCCAGAAAAATCCATCCAGAGTTGACGAACACCATTCCGTTCCAGAAAAGCGGCTGACTCACTGTTGAGTCGTACCCGTATTCAATGGTCCAAACTACTTCTCCGGTATTTACATCGTGGGCAAAACACATGAAAGAAGCATTGCTAATCATCAGTTCCCTGCCATCCACTTCAATAATAATAGGAGTTTGGTACGACTTTCGGTAAACCGGTTCTATGGGATCATAAATTGCTTTCGGGCGCATACTTTTCCAGATTGTCTCTCCGGTTTTTTTGTTGAGGGCAACGACATACGGATTTTCGGTTCCTTCCAAATGAACAATCAACATATTTTTGTGTAAAACGAGCGAAGAAGCGGGCCCCTGCATGTGCTCGCATTTAAGATCCTCGCGTTTCCAGACCACTTCAAACGTTTCGGTGTTGATGCAGGCAGTGCCAAAACTTCCGTAGTGTACATACACCAATCCTTTTTCGATGCAGGGAGTTGGGGTGGCGTAGGAGTTGGTGCCGTGAATTCGTTGCGGTTCGGTACTCGTAAAAATCGTTTTCTCGTTGAGCAGTTTTCCCGATTCAAAATCGTAGCAAACGGTGTAAAACTCTTTCCCGTCGTCAGTGGCAGAAGTGAGCCATATTTGGTTATCGTAAACTACCGGCGACGACCAGCCTTTTCCTTTTACCGGAGTTTTCCATACAATGTTGGAGTTTTCACCCCACTGAAGCGGAGCTTTTTCTGTTTCTGCATTCGCGTCCATTCGCGAGCCTCTGAAATGGGTCCAGTTTTGTGCAGATACAAAATTTATGTTCATTATAAAAGATAGAAGTACCAGGGAATAGAAGTTGGTTGTAGCCGGCATAATTGATGGTTTTTGGTTTGTTCTGAAAATATTTCTGTTATTGGTTTACGAAGCTAAAAATAAGATTTATTTTTAAGCCCGGATAAAACAAACCGGGAAATAAAAACGAACACAAAACGAAGGATTCCATCTGTTTTCTGTATTGTATAAGTAATGGCAGGCAATGTTAGTGGGTGTTCCCCGCTCTGAGGTATGAACCGAAACTCCTTATGCTGCCTGCACTGCTCATGCAATTTGTGGTTAACGGTATTAACAAAACAAGATCTATATAGCAATGAAACATGTATTATTCGTACTTTCAGCATTCCTGTTTTTTGGGGGGTGCAAAAATCAAGACTATCTGAACGTCAACTACATTAAGAATCAAAAAGAGTACACGGAAAAGATAAAATTGGATTTTATCTCGAAGAACGGCGATATAATCTCACCCTACATTGATTCTGTTAAATTTGGTTACCTGGATTCATTGTCCTTTCCCGATAATAATCCTGATAATCAACAATCAAACATTACGTACAAACCACTGGACTTCAACAAAAAAATAGAGCCTTGTAGTCCCGAGTACTACGCAGCTTATACCATTTACAACATTCAGAAAGATTTGGATTACTACAATCGGCTGTTTGACAATAAAATTGATTTCAATTCGCAAAAAGAGTATCGGAATATTGCTATTGTTTTTGGAAATACTCCGCTTCTGTCGCAGCCAAAAATTTTCTGTTTCAAAGAAAACTCGAAACCCGAGCCTTCGCTATTTTATCATGAAATGGGGCACAGGGCATTTTGGTATTTGCAGGATGACCTTGGCGTAAAATTTGGCGGACTAACAATTATCCACATGGGGCTTTTGGAGTACTTCAATATTTCGTTAAACAATTCTCCCATCGAAGTGGATGAAGATCCCAATCATCCAGGCCTTTTTATGAGAGATGCCAGTCGTATGTACAAATATCCGTTGGACAGCACTTATACGCTTCGATACACGTTTGAAAGGTTGAAAAAGGCGTACAAAGAAGAATTAAAAGATCCTGACAGCGATATTTCGAAGTATCTGGCTGCTTGCTATTCCAGCTACGACGATTATATTTTGGATAATATTTATGACAATCATTACGGCGGAATGGTTCTTGCCAGCACGTTGTGGCGCATCCGTGAGAATTTAGGGCAGGAAAAAACAGACAACTTAGTAGCAAAAACTATTTTGGAATTGAACCAATTTATGGAGATGCGGGAAACGTATTACAACGGAGATTTGAATTCACTGTCAAAAAACATCGATTGGCATGATGTCTATTACGGACTTATCCGGAAAGACAAAGAATTGTACGAAGGGCATGATGTCAATATTATTGAAAACGAGTTTAAAAAGACCGGTTACCCAGCTCATGAAATTGTGATTTGAGATTCTGTCGCTTCAGGTCATTGCGCGGTGTTGTAGATTCCGGAATTGAGAATGTAGCTTCTGTTTTGACTTTTTTGCACATATTTTAGCAGATTTTTGCTGAAAAGTGGTTTCCTGATTTTTGTGAAAAAGAGAGCAAAATTGACTTTCGGGAAGCTTTTAAGTTCTGAATTTTTGGAATGCTTCATTCTTTTAGTCGAATTGTTGATTCGTAAGTTTTTGAAGATAAGTGTTTTGTGTTTGTTTGGAACGAGTCTAAATAATCTAAACATCCTCATTTTCACTTGTTTCTGAATTTGGTGACAACCCAAAACCTGTATATTTGGCCGTTTTATAAATTTTTAGAAATGGCAATTGAAGTTACCCGTACTTTTGATATTCTCGAAAAGCAAGTAAAAGAGTTCCCGCGAAAAGATGCGCTGGGAGGTAAGAAAAACGGTGATTGGTACACCTATTCTTCCGACGAATATTATGAAAAGTCGCATCAGTTTGCGCTGGGATTGATGGCCTTGGGATTTAAAAAAGGGGAAAAAATTGCCACGGTTACTGCCAATCGTCCCGAGTGGAATTTTGCTGACATGGGAATGGCAATGGTCGGGTTGGTGCATGTACCCATTTACCCTACCATTGGAGAAGATGAGTACAAATACATTCTGGAACATTCCGAAGCACGGGTTCTTATTGCCGGCGACGCCAAACTCTACGAAAAGCTTATGCCAATTGTGGAAATGTCATCAGCAATTCAGGATGTTTATACTTTTGAAGAGGTTGAGGGAGCCAAAAGTTACGAAGAGATTCTTGCTCTTGGGAAATCTCGGAAAGCAGAACTGGAAGGTAGTTTGGAAGAACTAAAACGTTCCATTCAGCCCGATGATTTGGCCACAATTATATATACGTCGGGAACAACTGGTGTTCCCAAGGGAGTAATGTTGTCCCAGCACAATCTGGTTTCCAATTTTGTGTCTCACTCGCAAATGCATAATCTGGGAAAAGAACACCGCGTTATTAGCTTTTTGCCTCTGTGCCATGTGTACGAGCGCAGTGTGAATTACCATTTTCAGTATAAGGGAATGGGAGTATATTATGTAGGTAATTTGTCGCAAATTGTGTCGGCCATAAAAGAGGTAAAACCACACATGTTCAACTCTGTGCCACGGTTGCTGGAGAAAGTTTACGATGGTTTTGTTTCCAAAGGCAAGGAGCTTTCGGGAATTAAGAAAGGTATTTATTTCTGGGCGTTAGGGCTGGCCAGGCATTTTGAGTTCAATAAAAAATACGGCCCATTTTTGACGCTGAAAATCAAAATTGCAGATAAGCTGATTTATTCGAAATGGCGCGCTGCTTTGGGTGGAAATATAGTTTATATTGTATCGGGCGGAGCTGCTTTGCAGCCGCGTATTGCACGGGTTTTGGGAATGGCCGGGATGTACAACCTCGAAGGGTACGGGCTTACCGAAACATCGCCGGTAATCGCGGTTAATAATCCTGCAAAAAAAGAATTGAAAGTTGGAACCGTGGGCCCGATACTCGATGGTTTTGAAGTGAAGATTGCCCCGGACGGAGAAATTTTGTGCAAGGGACCCGGTGTGATGATGGGCTATTACAAAGCGCCCGAATTTACTGCTGAAGTAATCGACAAAGACGGTTGGTTTCATACCGGCGATATTGGCATTATGGATGAGGGGAGATTTTTGAAAATAACTGATCGCAAAAAAGAAATTTTCAAACTTTCAGGGGGGAAATATATTGCGCCCCAGATGATCGAAAATAAGCTAAAGTCATCGCATCTGATTGAACAAGCCATGGTGATTGGCGCCAACGAAAAGTTTGCCAGTGCGCTGATTTCTCCGAATTTTTCTTTGCTGCACGATTGGTGTACCGAGTACAAAATTCATTTCCGCGACAATCAGGAATTGATACAGATTCCGGAAGTGGTTGATAAAATTCAGTCGGAAGTACGCAAAATCAATAAAACATTGGGCTCACATGAACAAATCAGCCGCATTCGCCTGGTTTGCGAAGAGTGGACTCCTGCGTCCGGGGAGCTGTCGCCAACATTGAAACTCCGGCGGAATGTAGTTGCTCAAAAATACCAGCAGCTTATTAACGATATTTACTCGGTTGGAAACAATTAACAGAGTCCGGTTTCTGTTAGCATGACGATTGTGTGGTGAACCCGGCGCAATAGCTTTTTTGTGCCGAAACGCAATTGCTTCTTTTCAATTACCTGTGCTTGTTTTTGGCTTTATTGTACGCGAATTTTAGACCACTGGTAATTAGAATAAAACCAATTCCAACAATTAGTTTGTATTCCTGCAACGGATTGCCCGGAATAACATTCGTCAGTGCAATTATCAATAAGAGCAGGCTGAAAACCCAAATAAAAACAATGATAATCAGAGCCGTGTTTTTCATTCTGTTTAGTTGCTGTTGTTCTCTACTTGCAAGATTTTTATAGCCTTCCTGCGAGTTTAGTCGCAAAAACGGCAGGTTCTAAAATAATACTTTTGAAGTGAATATTTCGATTTTTAGGCTTTTTCTGAGCGAGTATTTTGAATTGTTTGGCATGGGTTTCAAAAAATGAAAAGTTGCGCTCAATACGTTGTGGTCATGTTTTCGTGTATGCAAATTGTATAATCGGCTTTGCCCGCATTTTCTTCCGCAAGCTCAGAAACGTCTTCCTGCGAAACTGTGGTGATGGTAACGATATTCAAATTCGGATTATGCTGTTTTAGATACCAGTAAATACTTTCAAAATTATCTGAGTGGTACGCCCCGTTGTAATGGATTAGCAATTTCCCCGGCATCCGGTTTTTTAGTATGAAATGCGCCATGGTGGCGTCTTTAATGGCTTGCGCCTTTGGAAAGTTTTCGTTCACATGGGCTCCCATTCCTTCCATCTGCATCATGCTTTTGTAGCAGTTCAGCTCCGGATTGTAAAGAACAGGAAGCGGCGGAAGAAAACTTTTTGCTTCTTCTGAAAGCTCTTCAAGCCCCTCAAAACCACGTGAGTTGACCAGCGATGCGTATCGTCGCGGAACATTGGAAGCAACAAAGCGGAGGTTGTTTCCGCGTGCAAACTCAACAAGTGGTTTGTAATCGGTTGAGTAGTTCCTCCACAAACGCGCTTCGTCTTCAAAGCGTGTTCTGGAAATGAGGCCGGCAAAGTATTCGTCCAGAATGACTTGGTTATCGCTTTCGAACATTTCAGCACCAAGAACCAGGTTTGTGTCTTTTAGCGCGAACAAATCCCGGGTTAATTCAAGTTGCAGCCAGTGTGCAACGGGGTTGTTGTGCAACTCGCCAAACAACACAATGTCGGCATCCTGAATTTTTTTTATCATTTTCCCGTATTTTATTTTTTTGCTTTCTTTTGAAAAAAGCATCCAGGCAGGTTTGCCGGGTTTGAATCCTGAAAATACGAAAAAGAGAAGCAGTAGTACAATCGGCGTTTTTTTCATTTTAATGCTTGTTGATATGCATGTAGAACAAAAACTTCGGCTTTCAGTTTAAAAGTGCCTCTCTGTTAAAACTGTTTCGTTTTAGCCTGACAACTGTCCGCCGGTGTTTTTATTGCTGTTGACTGTCGCGAATTAGCACTTTTTAAAGCATTTAACATCAGTAAGTTTTAATTAACAAAACTTCAGGAGCATTAAGTCGGGTTAACATATTTTCGGTGTATGTTTGAAATGTGATTTAAAGCGAATTACATGAAGAGTAGTCTCAGTTAAACAATTTCAGAAAATGCAATTTTAAGAGGATTCCTGTAAAACGGGAGTCCTTTTTTTGTGATATTTGCACCATGAAAACTGTACAAGCTATTTTGCTTTTTCCCCTGGCATTGTTTCGGTTGCTGTTTGTTGCAGCGGCTTCTTTTTATGTGGTGCTGGTTGGTTCAGTCTGGTTAATGTTGTTTGGCTTTAGCCGGAAATTGCAGAACTGGTCGATGCGCACCTGGGGAAGAAGTATTCTTTTTGTTTGTGGTGTCAAAATTAAGCGGAATGATATTCCGGATACCGACAACTTTATTCTGATGCCCAACCACCGCGGATATCTCGATATTTTTATTGTTGCGGCGAATACTCCTGCTGCGTTTGTGGCAAAGGCAGAGTTGAAAAAATGGCCGTTTTTGAAAGGCGGGGGCAGAATTTCTCACACCATTTTTGTGTCCCGTTCCGAGCTGAGAAGCGCCATTGCAACTATGGGAAAAATAAAAGCTTCGGTAAGCAAAGGAATTCCGGTGGCTCTTTTCCCGGAAGGCACTTCGTTCAAAGGACCGTTAACCAGACCTTTCAAAAAAGGAAGTTTTAAAATTGCCGCAGATACCGGAATTCCTGTTATTCCCATGGCTATTCATTTTAAAGATGAGGATGACGCCTGGGTTGGAAACGATACATTTATCGGCCATTTTTTCAGACAGATGGGGAAACCGGTTACATTTGTTACAATCAGGTACGGAACGCCGCTTGTAAACAATGACTATAAAACTCTTCAGCAAGAAACACGGGAGCAAATTGATGGCATGCTGACCGAAATAATTTCAGGAATTAACTGATTTCTCTTTTTTTCTTTTGAACCAGTAAAAGACCGGAATTCCGGATAGCGCCGTAAGAATTGCGATGGTCGATTCCCAGGGGCGCTCGCAGAAAGCAAGTACCAGGATGGCCAAGTTAACCACGATAAAAAACAGTGGTGCAATCGGGTATCCCGGCAGTTTTAGTTTGGCTTGCCCACTCATTCGTAATTTGAAAACACCCAGAACCGCCAGAATCGGAAAAATTCCCAGGGAAAAACCCATGTAAGCCATTATCTCTTCAAATGTTCCGGATAGCACCATGGTTATGGCAATGGCGCTTTGCAGCAACAGCGCATTCTGTGGAACTTTGAACCGCGGATGAACCGCCGAAACCCACTTGAAGAAAAGCCCGTCGCGCGCCATTTTATAGTAAACGCGCGGCCCCAGAATAATGAATGCGCTGAGAGAGGAAAACAGCGCGAACGAGATAAGCAGCGAAATGATGGTCCCCGCAAAATCGCCGAAGGCAAGATTTACGGCAACTCCTCCAATTTCGGGTTCTCCGGCCATTTGTTCAGGCGGAACAGCATACACAAAAAAGAGGTTGAGTAAAAAGTAGAGAAGTGCAACAACGCCCGTTGAAATAAGCAACGATTGTGGAATTACTTTCGACGGGTTTTTTATTTCTGACCCGATGTATGTTGAAGAATTCCAGCCACTGTACGCAAACATGATAAACATAAGCGACAGTCCAATGGATTTCCAACCAGCAAAATCAAACCTGAAATCCACGTTGGATTGCGGTTGCAGGTGCTGAAAATTGCCTTTTCCTATTGTAAGCCCTGCAAACACAAGGCCGGCAACCAGCACTACTTTTAATAGGGTTAATCCGTTTTGTACTCCGGCTCCGAACGCCATGCCGCGGGCGTGTAATAACGAAAACAAGAGAATTGCAAAAATGGCAAGCAGCCGGCTAAACATTTCAGAGCTCATAATTTCGTCGAACAAAAACCACGACTGAAAATCGGGGAAAGCCCAAATGAGATATTTGCTAAATCCGATGGCTGAAGCGGCAATTGGAGCAGAAAACCCCACAATGAGAGAAAGCCAGCCGCTTAAAAAACCAAGCAGCGGATGAAAAAGTTTGGAGATAAATGTGTACTCGCCGCCGGCTTCGGGGAATGCAGCTCCCAGTTCGCCAAATGCAAGTGCGCCACACAAGGCAATAATTCCTCCAATCAGCCAGAGTGCCAGCATGATAATCGGGTTGCCCAAAAAATCCATTAAATAACCGGTTGTGGTAAAAATACCAGCACCAATTATGTTGGCGACAACAATATTGGTTACCGGGAATAACCCCAGTTTCCGTTCCAGGTTATCCTGAGGGTTCAATTTTTCTTTGTGTTATCGGCTTTTTTTAAACTGATTGAAATGCCCGATCTGGAGCCGCGGGCAAAAGTAGTTTCGTAGTTTTTCAGGCTTTCTACATACTCGAGGAAGTCGCCGACTCCCGGAACCCGCATGGCTGTGTTGTGTGCGGCAAAGCAACCGCCCACTTTCAGTTTGGGATCCATATCAATAAAATAGTTTTTGTACCAGAATTTGTCGGCATCGCTAAAAACGAAGTCATATTTTCCGGGCAATTGTGGCACCAGCTCGTGGGCGTCGGCCAGTCGTGCATCGATGTATTTGTGCACCCCGGCTTTTTTGAAATTCGCTTTGGCCTGAACGTAGCGTTCTTTATCTATTTCGATTGTAATCAGTTTTCCTCCGGTTTTGCTTAGTGCCCAGGCAATCCAGATAGCCGAATGGCCTGTTGACGTTCCTATTTCAACTGCTTGCGTGTATTTGTTTTCAATAATTAAATCGTACAGAATTTTTCCGTCGGAAAGCGGCACGTTCATGTCGCGCCAGTTGTTTGCATTTTCTTCGAGGAAAGCTTTTACTTTTCGGTCAAGGCTGTTTTCCTCTTTTGGAAATTGAGCCTGTGTGGAGGAACAACTGAAAGCAAGGATCAGAATTACCCATAAATGTAACTTCATAAGATCTTTTTTGCGTTGGACGACCTAAAGATAAAAAAAATGGGTCAACTTCCCTGAATATTCAGGCCTTCTTCTTGTGTGGTTTCGGTGTTGGCCAGAATAGCTTTTTCCTGTTCGTAATTGAAAAGCTTGTTCAGAAATTCGGGTACGCTTTGCGATGCTACGCTGTTGGGCGAATTGGTGAGGTAAACAATGCCGATGTTTTCTTGTTGGCACACAGCGATTTCGGCTTTGTAGCCATGCACATATCCTCCGTGGTATGCTACTTTGCGATCTTTGTAATTTACAAGTCGCCAGCCCAATCCATATCTTTTTGTGCCTACTTTATCCCAGTATCTGAAATACCCGCGGCTGAGCGGAGAAACCACCTGCGGAGTGAAAATGGTTTTTTCTGCATCTTCTTTTAACAACGGCTTGTTTTCGTCCAGCAACGCCAGCAGAAAATGAGCCATGTCTGAAATGCTGGCATTTACCCCGGCTGCAGGAGCCGTGTTGTAATAACGGTCGTTTAACGGAAGTGATTTGTGTGAGCCGTTTCCCCAGTGCGGGTAAGCTTTATTATCGCTGTTTTTGAAACTTTCGAAATCGGTTGAGGCGTCGCCCATTCCTGCCGGCTCAAACAGTTTTTCTTTTACCAGTTGACTGTAGTTTTTCGAAGTTTTTACAGAAAGTATTGTATCCAACAGACTGAACATTACATTTTGGTACCCATACAATTCGCCCGGTTTGGCTGAAATGCCGGCAGTTTTTAACCGCTCGTAAATGGTGTGAAAAGGAACGTGCGCTTCAACTAAATCGTCGTATGCGTGAGGAACCAGTCCCGATGTGTGGCTTAACAGATTTCTGATGGTCAGATTATTGGTGCTTTCCGGATTGTTTAAAAGAAAGCCCGGAAGTGATTCTTTTACGTGCTCGTCAAAATCAATAATATGTTCCTGCGCCAAAATTCCGGAAAGAACTCCTGTTACCGTTTTCGAAACCGAAGCCAGCCTGAAAATCGTATGTTTATCAACCGGTTCGTCGCTTTCTGCTTTCCGTTTCCCAAAACATTTCATAAAGGCAATCTGATCTTTGTAAGTAATGGCCACGGCAGCGCCAATTGTTCCCGATGCTTCAATTTCCGAAGTAATCCATTTGTCGTATTCTTCAAACAAACCCTGCATCTCTTTTAGCTCAATTTCTGCCTGGGTTGGCTGAAGTTCGGGTACTTCACACAAGCTGTCAGGTGATGATGAAATACGTTGGTTTGTGGTGGTAAGGAGTATGAAAAATAGAAATATTAATATTGTGAAAAATCGCTGCTGTTTCATCCAATTCGTTCCTTTTTTAGAGAGAGCCAAACGCCGTTTGATTTAATTGTGCCGAATTTAAAACATTCATAGAAAAAATCAATGCCTGAATTAAATTAATTTTGAAACCTGTGGTGTTAATAACGCCGGAAATCGGTAGCAAAATTGTTTTTTATTTTTCATTTTAAGACGAATACGAACCTTTAAACAACAATTGTGTTGAATGTTGCTGAATGAAATCAGGCTTGAAGGCGATAAAAAAGTGGATTGTGGAGTAGAAAATTATTTGCTCCTGTTTTTGTTTTCAACTGGTATATTTGAGACGTTTAAACAGTTGTTGTGATAAAATACTTTTTCCTCTCTTTTTTGTTTGCTTCTTTTGTTATATGGGCAAAATCAGCTATTTTCAACGCCGTAAAAGAAAAATAGAAATGAAAAAAGTATACTCGTTTTTAACCTCCTTGCCGTTTATGGCATTTTTATTTTTAGCCCTTGCTTTTTCCATGGCAATTGCCACATTTGTGGAGAGCAGCTACGGCACGCCGGCTGCCCGCTCGCTTATTTATAACACTGGTTGGTTTGAAGCGTTGTGGGCGTTATTTGCCCTCAACTTGTTTAACAATCTGTTTAAATATCGGTTGCTGACGAAGAGGCGGTTTACTATCGGGCTGTTTCATGTCGCTTTTTTGGTGATGTTGCTTGGTGCTGCCATTACACGTTGGTTGAGTTACGAGGGGTCGATGCACATTCGGGAAAACGACAGTTCTAACACCATTCTTTCTTCTGATGCTACTTTTTTTGCCGGTGTTGGCAATCAGAATAAAGAAAAGACAGTGCGTTTTTCGGAGATAACTCCCCGCCAGTTTTCGGCGAAGTTTGATGTTGGCGGGCAAAAAGTTGAGGTGAAAACAATAGGTTACTTTTCTCATTCCGAAAGAAAAGCTATTCCTTCCGAATCGGGTGAATCCGTTATTGATTTAGTGTTTGCGGCTCCTGACCGCCAGGGCATGCAGTCTTTTACATTTCGGCGTGGAGATGTATTGGAATATCCCGGTCTGGTCGCCGGATTTGAAGCCCGGAGAGAAACGCCCATACGTTTTTTCATGCGGGATGGAGAACTGAAAATGATTGCTGATTATCCGGTGGAAGAAACAACCATGGCAACTCAGGAAACGGTTACTTTTGCGCCCGGAGATACCATCGATGTAAAGAAGATGTTTTTGTATGGTGTGAATAATTTCCGGTTGTTGGTACGTGACTTTCTTCCCAGCGCCACTTTTACCGCAGTGAGAAGCGCGCAGGAAACCAATGAACAGGCTGTTCTGGTGGAGGTGTCCGATGGAGTTAGAAAACAAACTATTCCGGTTTTCGGGCATTCGGGAATGAGAGCCGATACCGTTGAAGTTCCGTTGAGTAACACTGTTCTGAAGCTTGCCTACGGGGCAAAAATCATCCATCTGCCTTTCCGGCTTTTTCTGAAAGATTTTCAGTTGGAGCGTTATCCCGGTTCCGAGTCGCCGTCATCGTATGCATCCGAAGTGGTGTTGATAGACGACGCCGAAGGAGTTAAACGGGACGTGCGTATTTTTATGAATAATACTCTGTTGTACAAAGGATATAAGTTTTTTCAGTCTTCGTACGATCAGGACGAGCTGGGAACTGTGCTTTCTGTGAACTACGATTTGTGGGGAACCTGGATTTCCTACATCAGTTATATATTGCTGGGGCTGGGTTTTGCGCTGTCTTTGTTAAATAAGAATTCTTATTTCCGGTTTCTTGCCCAGCGACTTAAACAAACTTCTGCCAAAACAATTGCGGTGGTTGTATTGTCAACCGGTTTTGCGTTTAGTGCTTCAGCTCAAATTGGTGGTGGTACCAATATCCCTCCAATTGATCCGCAGCTGTCTGACGCTTTTAGTAAACTTTGGGTGCAGGGCGCCGACGGCCGCATTGAGCCGCTGAGTACGTTAAACAGCGAAATCGTGCGGAAATTGAGCCGCAAGTCGTCGCTTTACGGAAAATCGGCGGATGAAGTGGTTTTGAGCATGATGGCTTATCCTGAAATTTGGCAGACCCTGCCGTTTGTACGGGTAGGCGACAAAGCGCTGTCGGCAGAGCTGGGCATTTCGGGCAAAACTATTGCCGTTCAGCAGATGTTCGACGCCCAGGGAAATTACAGGATTGCAGAGCAGGTGCGCGCTGCTTTCAGTAAACCTGCGGCAATGCGTAATCAGCTTGAGAAAGAGTACATTTACCTTGACGAGCGGGTGAGTATTTGTTTTATGGTATTCAGAGGAACATTGTTCAATATTTTTCCCAGGGAAAGGATTGAAGACTCGTGGTACTCGCCGGGAGAAAATGCATTGGAATATTCGGGGGGAGATTCAATTTTCATAAAAAGCGGAGTCAATCTGCTGGTTCAGTCCATTCAGAACGGAAATAGCACCGAGGCCCTGGATGTGCTGAGTGCAGTGAGCAATTTCCAACTGAAATATGGTGGCGATTTACTTCCGGGGCAAGCCAAAAAGAGTGCGGAAATTCTGTACAACAAGGTGAATCCGTTCGAGCGGATTTTTCCCTTCTATTTACTGTTCGGATTTTTTCTGCTGGTTGTGCTTATTGCTAATATTTTCAGGCTGAAACCATTGCCAGTTGCACTGAAGAAGACCTTCTTTTTCGCCATTTTATTTCTTTTTGTGGTGCATACTGCCGGAATTATTTTACGGTGGTATATCTCGGGGCGGGCACCCTGGAGCAACGGTTACGAAAGCGTGATCTATGTGGCCTGGGCAGCAATGTTGGCCGGTGTTTTATTCGGCCGCAAATATCCGCTGGTTGTGGGAACCGCCGCTTTTCTGACTGGTATTTCGCTGTTTGTGGCACACCTCAGTTGGATGAATCCTGAAATTACTCCGCTGGTGCCGGTGCTGAAATCGTACTGGTTAACAATACATGTTTCCATTATTACGGCCAGTTACGGGTTTTTCGGGCTGAGCGCTTTTCTCGGGATTCTGGTGCTTGTGCTAATTGTAATTCGCCGCACTTCCAACGAAGGAAAAGTGAACCAGTTTATCGAACAACTGACTACCATTAATGAAATGTCCATTACTGTGGGACTTTATTTTCTGACTATCGGCACTTTTCTGGGAGGTGTTTGGGCCAACGAGAGCTGGGGACGTTATTGGGGCTGGGATCCGAAAGAAACCTGGGCGCTTATAACCGTTATGATTTATTCGTTTATTGCACACATGCGGCTTATCCCGTCGTTAAAAGGTATCTATAATTATAACATCGCTTCGGTTTTCGGATTTGCCTCGGTGTTGATGACGTACTTTGGCGTAAATTATTACCTGGCCGGGTTGCATTCGTACGGAAAAGGCGTGGCAGGTGGCATGAATCCGGCTGTTCCGGTTAGTCTGCTCCTTTTAGCTGGTTTAATGATTTGGGCCTACCTGAAAGATCTGAAGTACGAAAAGCAAAAAGAGGAACGCAATTCCTGAACGTTTTTGTAGAGAATGGCTCTGAATCGGCAGTCTGTGCCGGGGTAAATTTCATTCTGTGATATTTGCTTTTGTAGTAAGATGTAAAGTCTTGGCGCATTGCTGTATCGTATTTTCGGAATAACAAAACCGATGGTCGTGTTTGATGTTCTGGTGTATAAATTGGCCGTTTGGTGTTGTATTTTGAACTTAAAGTTTAAATTTGTTACAAACAATAAGTGAATGGATTCAACAAAAAAAATCTACATTTTTCTGGTGATCACCGCCCTTGTAATTGTGCTGATTTATGCCCAGGGAATTATTATTCCTTTCATATTATCGGTTCTTTTTTGGTTTATGATTAGGGTAGTGAAAAAAGTACTGTCAAAAATTCGTTTTGTTAAGGCCTGGCCGAAGTGGCTGTTAACCGCTATCTCTTCGGTTATTATGCTGAGTTTTTTATTCTTTACCGTGGAAATGATTTCAGTAAATATCGGGCACCTGACAAAAACTCTCCCGGTTTATGAGGAAAATGTAAATAAAGTAACCCAGTTGGCAAAAAGTGAATTCGATATTGATCTTTCCGGAATGCTGAGCGATTTTTCAAAGGACTTGAACTTCGGAGAAATACTTTCAAAAATATTTTCAACGTTAACAAGCCTTTTTGGAAATGCTTCGATGGTTTTGATTTACCTGATTTTTCTTCTGGTTGAGGAATCAACCTTTCCGAACAAGCTGAAAGCCATGTATCCTGATTCGGCAAAACATGAAAAAATGAAAACGCTTGTCAGAAAAATTGACAAATCGGTTAGTAATTACATCGCCCTGAAAACATTGGTGAGCTTACTCACGGGTTTTCTCAGCTACTTTGTTTTGCTTTTTGTTGGTGTGGACGCACCGGCTTTTTGGGCATTTTTAATTTTCGTACTCAATTTTATCCCGACAATCGGGTCGCTTATTGCGACAATTTTCCCCACAATTTTTGCACTTCTGCAATTTGGAGAGTTTACTCCGGCCATTTTGGTTTTGGTAATTGTTGGCGCCATTCAGCTTGTTGTGGGGAATATTATTGAACCGCGACTTATGGGCAATTCATTAAATATTAGCCCTTTGGTAGTACTGCTTACACTTACAATGTGGGGGTTTTTGTGGGGCGTTGTCGGAATGTTACTCAGCGTCCCAATTACTGTTATTTTAATTATAATCATGTCTGAGTTTGAAGGAACAAAGCCAATCGCTATCTTGCTTAGCAGGCAGGGAAAGATTGGAGATCAGTAGCATGTTGTTATGCGTTATTGTGTTCGTTTTATCCGGTGTCATAAAAAACATGAATGTTGAATAAGCGAAACGAGCACGGTAAGTAGTTGAAAAAAAAGATGTATTGTTGCTGGTTTGAGTTCCGTAAATCATTTTTAGAATAAACAATTTTAGACGAATGAAAAATAGTACAAGGTTTTTTGAACCTGTTTTGCTTCCACAAAAAAACAGGTTGAGATTGAGATTTTTTGTGATTCTTCCGCTTCTTCTGATTGGTTTTTATGTTGCGGCGCAAAACGGCGTAACGAACAAAACCGATGAAGAATATCTTCTGGAAGAAAACATTTTGTACCGCACTGCACAAGAGGCAGAGAAGGATGATTATGTGGCAGAACGCTGCCGGTTGGATGTATATTATCCGGCAGGCAAAAAGGATTTTACTACGGTAGTTTGGTTTCACGGAGGTGGAATTACCGGTGGAAATAAATTCATTCCCGAAAAGTTAAAAGAACAGGGAATTGCTGTTGTTGCGGTTAATTACCGGCTGAGCCCGAAAGTAAAGAACCCGGTTTACATTGAAGATGCCGCTGCGGCAGTAGCGTGGACTTTCAATAACATTGAAAAGTATGGTGGAGATGCCGCCAAAATTGCTGTGTCGGGGCATTCGGCAGGCGGTTACCTTACCAGTATGGTGGGGCTGGATAAAAAATGGCTTGCAGAATTCGGAATTGATGCCAACAAAATTGCCATGCTGGTTCCTTTCAGCGGGCACACCATTACTCATTTTACCATCCGTAAAGAAAACGGAATTGAAGGCAGTCAGCCCGTTGTTGACGAGTTTGCACCACTTTATCATGTTCGGCCCGACGCGCCGCCACTTATTTTGATTACAGGCGACCGCGAACTGGAGATGCTTGGCCGCTACGAAGAAAATGCCTACATGTGGCGGATGATGAAGGTTGCCGGTCACAAACAAACTAAGCTTTACGAAATGGATAGCTTCAACCATGGAAGAATGGCTTCGCCCGCATTGGAAATTCTATTAAACGAAATAAAAACACTCTCCAAATGAAACACTTACTTTTTGTTCTTTTGTTTTCCCCGCTTTTTGTTTTTGCGCAGGAGCGGATGATGTTTGGTGACACTTCCCGAAAAGGAGTACCTTATTCTAAAGATCCGCATGTGGTAAAATTTGAAGGCCGTTACCTGATGTATTTTTCTATTCCTCCGTTTGAAGATAAAACGAATCCCATAAAAGGGTGGAATATTGGCATTGCCGAGAGTACAGATCTTATTCACTGGGAGAAAATTGGCGAAATTAACCCAGAGGGCAGTTACGAGAGCAAGGGGCTTTGCGCTCCCTGTGCATTGGTTGTCGACGGGAAGGTCCATCTTTTTTACCAAACTTACGGAAATGGTAGAAACGACGCTATTTGTCACGCATTTTCAACCAACGGAATTTCGTTTCAGCGAAATAAAACCAACCCGATATTTCATCCCACCGGCGACTGGAATTGTGGGCGGGCAATTGATGCCGAAGTTATTAAGTTTGAAAACCGGTATCTGCTCTATTTCGCCACCCGCGATCCCAATTTTGAAGTTCAGATTCAGGGTGTTGCCGCAGCTCCTCTGACTACCGATTTTAATCGCGATGATTGGGAGCAACTGGCAGATTATCCAATTTTGGTTCCGGAATACGACTGGGAGAAGAAATGCGTGGAAGGCGCATCGGTAATTCAGCGGGGCAACGAGCTTTTTATGTTTTATGCGGGGGCGTACAATAACGAACCTCAGCAGGTTGGAATTGCCAAAAGCAGCGACGGAGTTCATTGGAAGAAGCTTTCTGAAGAACCTTTTCTGGCAAACGGAAAGCCGGGAGAGTGGAACTCTAGTGAATCGGGGCATCCGCACATATTTGCCGATTCTGACGGGCGGACTTATTTGTTTTTCCAGGGAAATAACGACAATGGGAAAACCTGGTTGATTTCCAATGTGGAAGTTCTTTGGAATGAAAACGGTCCGTATCTGAAAGAAGACTGATTGCTGAAATTGCAAATTAATCTGCTAAGAAGATTTGTTTCACAATCAATAAAAATTGAAGATGTTGTTAGTCGGGTTTGAAAAATTTTTCGAACCCGATTTTATTTTAATATTGCGCCGTTAAAAATGCTGGGGGGCTGTGTTGGGGGAGATGTGTGCCCCGGATGAAAAGCAAAGCTTTTTTTGAATGATTTGCCGGCGCGAAACGAATTTCAGTCCGAGAAATTCTCTGTTCGCTTTTCAATTTATGATTGGCTATTAATAACTTCTGAGTTTGTGGTGCAGCTACTCGTGTTATTTTTTTTAAATTTAGCCACTATTTGTAAACTCAATGAAAGTTTCTAAACGGTTACTGATTTTTCTGCTTAGCCTGACGTTGGTTTTTAGTGTAGTGGCGGTATATCCATCCGTCGCTTTTTATCATTACGGAATAGAAAACGGATTGCCCGAGTCCAGGATAGTTGCCATTAGTCAGGACTCAACCGGGTTCATCTGGCTTGCCGGCGAAAACAGCGTCTTTCGGTTCGATGGTAATCGGTTTATTACTTATCAAAATACTTATTCAGACGATTCTTCAGCGGCGTTTGTCCGAATCAACGCTTTATTTACCGACTCCCGTGGAACTCTTTGGGTGGGGACAAACAATGGCCTCTTTCAGTTTGATATTGGCAAGAACCAATTTGTAAAAGCCGCGGGAAGCCTGGGCGAGTCCAGAATTCTGGATTTTTCTGAAGATAAAGGAGGGAACCTCTGGATTGCTTCTGACGAAGGTCTGGTAAAATTCAGTCCCGCCATAAAAAAAACAGTATGGTTTACTGATGCTGAGTCGTCGATAAATGCTGCCTTCAAAAAGTTGCCAACAGACTATATTCGCCAGGTTACGTGCCAACCCGACGGGAAAATCTGGCTGTTTACATTTCCTTTCGGGCTCTATCTTTTTGATCCGGCAACCAACCAAGTGGATGATTTTAGTAAGACTGACGGATTTGATTTTTCGCAAACCAACATTTCAGAACTTCATTTTAGTTCTGGTTTTTTATACGTAGGAACGCTCTCCAAAGGATTTTTCAGAATGGATGCCACCAAACGGAAAGTTTACGACGAGCCGGTTAATCAATCAGTCCGCGCCATTCATCATTTTCAGCAAATGAATGATTCGGTTTTCTGGCTCGCGACCAACAACGGATTATTCCGTTATAATGTTCTTTCTGAAAATGTGACGAGATACACCAACGTGCCCAATAACCCGTTGAGTCTGAACCGCACCACCATTAATTTTGTGTATGTAGATAAGAACGAAAATCTTTGGCTGTCGTTGGGAATTCGGGGCATTGACTTTGGTTTGATGAATGTGCCTTTTTCTCACCTGTTGGTTTCGGGAGACGAGGCTTATGAATTGGCTCAGAAAGAGGTGACGTCAATTTATTTTGAACACGAAGGGAATATGTGGCTGGGTTATGAATCCGGGTTGATTGAGAAACATAGTTATGCTCCCAAAGGCAAAGAAAAATTTCGGTTACCTCAAAAAAAAGCAGGAGTTACACCCGGTTCTGTGATGGCTATTTTTGAAGACTCCGAAAAACGAACCTGGGCAGGCGGCTGGATGTCGGGATTGAATGTTTTAATGCCGCGGGCAAATGCTTTTTTACCCGCAAAAATTAAACCCGACTCTGTTAGCAGGCTGGTTGAAACGGCAGATGTAAGGGGAATTGCTGAAGATGCAGAAGGAAATATCTGGGTTAGTTTTCATGGAATAGGGTTGGGCAAATATCACCCGACAACACAATCCCTGAAAATTTATAAACACGACGAGGAGCGTCCTTTTTCTTCTCTGTCAAATAATTACACATATAATTTTTGTTTCGATATTGAAGGTAATCTTTGGATTGCTTCGGCGCATGGTGTTTCTAAATTTAATCCAGAGACAGAAGAATTTTCCTGCTTTTTTAATGATGTCAATAATCAGGAAACACTCAACAGCAACACGGTAAAGACGGTTTTTTGCGACAGTGCCGGTGTTGTCTGGGCCGGAACAGATAAAGGGCTGAATGCCTATTCTCCCGCCAAAAACAGTTTTATTCCTGTTTTTACAGACCACGATTTTTCTTTTCTGAGCATTTCCTCAATACAGTCAGTAAACCCGGGCGAGCTCTGGCTAAGTACCAATTCCGGAATTTTTCGTGTGGAGTATGCCTGGAATGAAGATGAAACTGCGATGACAATTGAAACGAAATATTTCAGCCGTTCAGACGGACTTTTGTCATCCAACTATTTTGCAAGAGCAGCAGCAACCAGCGGCGACGGAATCGTGTTTTTTGCGGGGAACGAAGGAATAGATTATTTCGATCCGTGGAAAACATATTCGTATAAAAAGCCGGCAGCCCAGGTGTTTATTTCCGAGATTTTAGCTGACGGAACTCCCGTTTTTCCACAAGGCGTATCGGAAATAGGAGACGGTGAAAAGCTGGTTTTAAAATACGGACACAAAACACTTTTTATTCGTTTCTCCGGCCTTGATTTATCAAATCCGGGAACGAAAAATTTTAGATACAAACTCGAAGGATTGAACGATGACTGGGTTTATTTACAGAACGAGCAAATGGTCTCTTTCACCCATCTTTTGCCCGGCACCTATTTTTTTACGCTTGAAATTCAACAGAACGACAAACAATGGGATGGCCCAAATGGAGTCCTCCAGATTGTTATTAAAAGGCCTTTTTGGTTGTCGTGGCTTTTTTATGTTCCGCTTTTGCTGATTGTTGCCGGTGTGTTTCTGGCGGTTTTGAAAATCCGTTCCAGGGTTTTGATTGCACGGCAACGGGAACTGGAGCGAATAATAGATGAGCGGACAAAAGAACTTACCGTGAAAAATAACCAACTGGAAATTGCCAATCAGACCAAAAGCAAGCTGCTTTCGATTATATCACACGACTTAAGAAGTCCTTTTTCAGGCTTGCTCGGCATTCTGGATTTATTGACCGACCCGGATTCCGGCATTCCGTGTGAAAAGCATACGGAACTGCTTGTGGCGGCAAAAGCGTCGGCAAACGATACTTTTGAGCTTCTGGAGAATCTTCTGTTGTGGGCACGTTCTCAAATGAAGGAGATGAAGTGTCGCATCGAAAAACAAGACTTGTCAAAAGTGCTGCAAAAAAATGTTAATTTGAAAAAACAGATTGCTGCTCATAAAAATATTACACTTTCGGGGCATTTTCCTGATGCGCTGGAAGCTTCATTTGACCGGGAGATGGTAAACACAGTTATTCGGAATATTTTGAGCAATGCCCTAAAATTTACCCCGTCGGGTGGCGAAGTAAATCTTCTTGCCAAAACAGAGGGCAGCACTGTAATTGTGAGTGTTGCAGATACCGGAATTGGTATTAAAGAAGAGAATATGGAGCAGATTTTCAGCCTGGGAAAATCCAATGGAAAAGGAACCCTCGGCGAAATTGGAACGGGGCTGGGGCTGGTGATCTGCAAAGAGTTTGTAGAAAGAAATGGAGGAAAAATTTGGGCTGAACCCAATAGCCCTGCCGGAACGGTTTTTCATTTTTCGTTACCGGTAAATAAAGAATCAGATCGATGAATCTTACGGCAAATGTAATTGGCGCAACCGGACTGGTCGGCAAACAGTTGGTTGAGTTTCTTCTTGGAAATGAGTCTTTCAGCGGCATCCGGATTTTTGTACGTCGGGACACCGGCTTGCGGCATCCGAAACTGGAACAGCACATTGTTTCGTTTGGCGATGAAAACAGCTGGGGCGAACTGTTAAAAGGCGATGTGTTGTTTTCGGCGTTGGGAACTACCATAAAACAGGCTGGCAGCAAAGAAAAGCAGTACGAGGTTGATTTCTCGTTTAACTTCAGTTTTGCAAAAAGGGCGAAACGCAATGGAATTAAAAACTACGTTTTGGTGTCGTCAACAGGCGCCAACGCAAAGTCCGCAATTTTTTATACCCGCATAAAAGGTGAACTCGATGATGCTGTTTCCGGCCTTGGTTTTGAAAATCTGGCGGTTTTGCGCCCGTCGTATCTTGCGGGCGACAGAGAGCGAAAACGACGTGCCGAGGAATTTTTTGTTCCGGTTGCCCGTTTTGTCACCCGTTTTGTTTTTCGAAAATACCGCCCTATCGAAGATAAAACAGTGGCCCGCGCAATGATAAATGTCGTGTTGAAACCTGATGCGGATAAAACAATTTGGGAAGCCGATGAGGTTTTTGAACTGGCGGACAAAATTTGATGCTGCTGTGCCTCTGTGTTTTGCGGGTTTCTGAACTTGTTTCGTTCTTATTTCAACAACCAAAATGCCCTTTAAACGTTTCATTTAAAACTTCAAATAGAAAATTATGTACTCAGGATTGCTTCATACGCACAACATGTTTCGCTGGTTGGTTTTAATTCCCCTGGTATTGGCGGTGCTTTTCGCATTAACGGGCTGGTTTGGACGGAATGAGTGGAAAAAAAGAGACAGTATTGCCGGATTGGTGTTGACCATTTTTATGGATATTCAGTTTTTGGTTGGACTGATATTGTACGCATTTGTTAGTCCGGTAACAAAAGCTGCTTTTGCCGATTTTGGCGCTGCCATGGGAAATTCAGATTTACGTTTTTATGCAGTGGAACACATTCTGCTGATGGTTGTGGCATTGGCTTTTGTGCACATCGGCAAATCGAAAACGAAGAAAACTTCTGTTTCGCATAAAAAATACCGCGCAGCAACAATCTGGTACGGGTTGTCGCTTATTCTTGTTTTGGCCGGAATTCCCTGGAGCCGCGCTTTGTTTTAACGGTAAAATCCTTTTTTTTCGATGTGCTCCCAAACTCTGGGAGGGAGGAAATGACGCAGGTCTTTTCCTTCTTTGATTGAGTTTCGGATGAACGATGACGAAATTTCCATTTGCGGGGCGTGTTCTGCAATTGTAATATTTTTGTGCTGCTTAACTTTTGTTTTGTCGAAACCCGGCCGTGGGTAAACAATTGCCCCGTAGTTTTCCACAATGGTTTCGTAATTTTTCCATTTATGGAAATTTTCCAGGTTGTCGGAGCCCATTAAAATCTGAAAATTTTTGTTGGGATTGCGATCCTTCAGATATGCAAGCGTGTCAACGGTGTAACTTGGTTTGGGCAGAAAAAATTCGATGTCTGAAACCTGAAGCCGTTCGTCTCCTTCAACGGCCAGTTGTACCATTTCCAGCCGGTCGTAATCGTTCAGCAGGTTTGCTTTCTGCTTAAACGGGTTTTGCGGCGATACCACAAACCAAAACTCATCTATCCCGGCGTACTCCACCATGTAATTGGCAATGGCGAGATGTCCGATATGAATCGGGTTAAACGACCCGAAATACAAACCGATTTTTTTTGCGGGAAAAGTTTTGGACGGTGGTTGTTTCATCAGCGTAAATTCATTTTATCGTTTGTTCAACCAACTCAGCAGCTATTTAGGTTTGTTGCGAGAGAAACCCGGAAATGATTTTTTCTGCCTCTGTAAAAGCTTTTGGCAAATCTTCGTTTATTATGATTACATCAAACCGCGGAGCAAACTCCAGCTCTTTCTCGGCTTTGGCAACACGTGTAAGAATTTTTTCCTCTGACTCGGTGGACCGGTTCTGAAGGCGTTTTTTTAATTCGTCAACCGACGGAGGCTGCACGAAAACCGCCAGGGCATCGTCGCCGTAATACTTTTTTATGTTCAGCCCGCCTACCACATCCACGTCAAAAACAACATGTTTACCGATGTTGCGAATGCGTTCTACTTCGCTTTTCAGGGTGCCGTAAAAAATGCCGCTGTACACTTCTTCCCATTCCAGAAAATCGCCCGCTTCAATTTTGTCTCGGAATTCGGTTTCCGAAAGGAAATAATAATCTTTAGCATTTACTTCATTGGGGCGGGGTTGGCGGCTGGTGGCCGAAACCGAAAATTCCAGCCCGAAACCTTGTTGCAGCAAATGTTTTACAATGGTCGTTTTTCCGGCTCCCGAAGGCGCTGAAAATATGATAAGCTTTCCTTTCATATTAAAGTACGTTCAGCAGTTGTTCTTTTATTCGTTCCAGGTGATCTTTCATTTGAACAACCGTGTGCTGAATATTGCTTTCGTAGGCTTTGGAACCGAGCGTATTTATTTCGCGACCCATTTCCTGCGAAATGAAATTTAGTTTTTTACCGCTGGATTCGGCATTGTCCAGTGTTTTCAGAAAATAGTTGCAGTGGTTTTCCAACCGCACTTTTTCTTCATTCATGTCCATTTTGTCGAGGTAAAACACCAATTCCTGCTCAAACCTGTTTTCGTCCACATTTCCGTTCAGGTTAAGTTTATTCAGATTTTCCGACAGGCGGCTTTTTACGGTTTCAATGCGCTGTTTTTCAAATGGCGTAATCTGGTGGAGCAGGTCTCTGATGCTTTTTGTGTTTGCAGTAATATCTGCTTCCAGTGCTTTGCCTTCGGTAATTCTGAAATCATCGATGTCTTCCATCGCTTTGCGCAGGTGTTCCATAATTACTTTCCACTCTTCTTCATCGAGGGTTTCGTACTCGGTTTTCACTGCGTCGGGCAGGCGCAAAATGGCTTGTATTATGGTGTTGTCGGCAGGCAGTCCTAAATCGCCGTTAATTCTTTGCAGCTGTTCGTAATAGCTTTTCAAAACAGCTTCGTTGATTTTACTGTTGGATTCTTCGCCGTGATTTTCCACGTAAATAACAAGGTCGATTTTCCCACGTACCAGTTTATCGGCGAGTTCTTTCCTGATTTCGATTTCCTTTTCGCGGTAAATCGCGGGAATACGGGCATTGATGTCTACCTGTTTGCTGTTGAGTGTTTTTAACTCGAGAACAAATTTTTTATTGTTCGTTTCAAATTCGGCTTTACCAAAGCCAGTCATCGATTTTATCATCTGTTTTAAATTTTTACGAATTTACGCTTTTTATGCAATAACACCCGATCCGATAAGCTCGTCATCCAGGTACCAGGCCGCAAACTGTCCCGAAGTAATTCCGCGTTGCTCGTCTTCAAACAGAATGTAAATTCCGTCCTCTTTTACGTGGAGTATACCTTTTTCCAGTGGTTGCCGGTAGCGGATGCGAATGAGGAAATCCTTTTTTTCTCCCGGCAGCATTTTCATGTCTGGACGTATCCAATGCACATTTTCTGCTTCAACGAAAAGTCCCGGGCGGAAAAGCCCCGGATGTTCCTGTCCTTCGCCCACATACACAATGTTGCGGTGCACATCGGTTCCAATTACAAACAATGGTTCTTTGTGCCCGCCAATATTCAGGCCTTTTCGCTGCCCGATGGTGTAAAAATGAGCGCCCTGATGTTCCCCGATTATTTTGCCGTTCCACGGTTTATAGGGGAAGTGGAAACATATTTTGCGATAGTTTTCTTCCGTAATTTCCAGCTCCTTTTTTCTGGCAATAAACGATGCCGGAATTTCAATTACATTGCCGGTTTTGGGTTGCAGTTTTTGCTGGAGAAACGTGGGTAAATCCACTTTCCCTACAAAACAGATTCCTTGCGAATCTTTACGTTCTGCAGAGGGAAGATGTTGTTCCCTGGCAATTTCGCGAACCTCGGGTTTGTTTAAATGGCCGATTGGAAAAAGTGCTTTTGAGAGTTGTTCCTGGTTGAGCTGGCACAAAAAATAACTCTGGTCTTTATTGTGATCAGTTCCTGCCAGCAGTTTGTAAATCGTCTGTCCGTTTTTTTCGGTTGTGTCCTTCCGGCAGTAATGTCCGGTAGCCACAAATTCGGCATTAAATTTTAATGCTTCGTTTAAAAATGTATCGAATTTGATTTCGCGGTTACAAAGCACGTCCGGGTTCGGAGTGCGTCCCGCCTGGTATTCAGCAAACATATAATCCACAACCCGCCGTTTGTAATCTTTGCTCAAATCAACAATATGAAAAGGAATATCCAGCTTTTTGGCCACCATTTTGGCAATCAGCGCATCCTCTTCCCAGGTACAGGCACTGGTTACTGTGCCAACCCGCTCGTGCCAGTTCACCATGAAAAGTGCGACCAAATCGTGCCCTTGCTGCTTTAAAAGATAAGCGGCAACACTGGAATCAACTCCACCTGAAAGTCCGATAACAACCCTGCTCATAGTCTACAAAAGTAGGAAGTAATTTGTTTTTTTTGATACTTTTACAATTTCGAACAATAAAAAATAAAGAAGAAGTGAAGATCAGTTCTCAATTCAAAATAGTTTCCGTTTTATTATTCTTTTTTGTCTCAGTTTACTGCCTGTTTGCCGAAGTTCCTCCAGCACAACCCGGGCCTCAGTTTTTGATGTTGACTAACGACCAGTGGGTAAATGAGAAAATCGGTCAGATGACGCTTGAAGAGAAAATTGCGCAACTTATGATGGTTACTGTTTATCCGCGGCAAAGTGAGTCCGCAAAAAACAGTATGATAAGCGTGATTGAAAAATTTAGGCCTGGTGGCATTTTGGTGATGCAGGGAACTCCTGTGAAAACTGCGCGGTGGATCAACGAGTTTCAGGAAAAATCAACGGTTCCGCTGTTTGTGGCCATTGACGGCGAATGGGGAATTTCAATGCGGATGGACAGTACCATTAAATATCCGTATGCACAGGCTCTTGGTGCCATAAAAGATTCTACGTTTATTTATCAGATGGGGCGCGATTTTGCCCAGCAAATGAAAATGATGGGAATTCAGATGAATTTTGCGCCGGTTGCCGATGTGAGTACCAATCCGCAAAACCCGGTGATTAACTTTCGTTCGTTTGGCGAAGATAAAGTTAATGTCTCACAAAAAGCATGGTGGGTGGCAGAAGGAATGCAGGATGGAGGCGTTATTCCGGTTGCTAAACATTTTCCCGGGCATGGCGATTCGGAGACCGATTCGCACCATGAGTTGCCCTTAATTAATCATTCAAAAGAGCGCATCGATTTGGTGGAGAGTTTTCCGTTTCGGTTTTTAACGGAATCCGGGATTGCCGGAATCATGTCGGCCCATCTGAATGTACCCGCGCTAGATAATTCGGGAACACCTTCTTCGCTTTCAACTAAAATAATTGATGGCTATCTGCGAAAAGAAATTGGTTTTAAAGGGCTTGTAATTACTGATGCAATTAATATGAAAGGGGTGCGAACCGACCGGGGAAATGCTGAGCTGGAAGCGTTGAAAGCCGGAAACGATATGGTAGAATTTGTGCCAGACATCGGGAAAGCGATTGCCTCTGTGAAACAGGCGCTGAGCAGTGGCGAAATTACTCTGGAAGAGATAGAAAACAAATGCCGGCGCGTGCTGGCTGCCAAGCGATGGGTCGGCCTTCATATTTACGAACCGGCAAATACAAAGAACCTTACCGCCCGGCTAAACTCTCCCTATTTTGAAGTAACCAACCGGAAACTGATTAAAAGTGCGCTTACTGTGCTGGTAAATCAGAATGTGTTGCCTGTTGAAGATTTGGTGAATCTAAAGATTGCTTCGGTAACGCTAGGCTCACAAAAATTAGCTGCATTTGAGAATATGCTGGACAAATACGCCGATGTTGATCACTTTTTTCTGAGTAAAAATGCAACGGCGCGCGAAATGGCTGATTTGAGGAAAAGGCTCGATAATTATAATTTGGTTATTGCAGGCGTTCAGGGGATTAATCTGTACCCGTCCGGGAAATACGGTACTTCTGAGATGCAGCGAAATGCGCTGGCCGATTTTATCAGGGATAACAACGTGATAACAGTGTTTTTCGGGAATGCTTATGCCTTGAAACATTTTGAGAATGTTCATCACGCAAAAGGGTTGATTGTTGCCTATCAGAATAACCAGTTAACGCAGGAACTGGCAGCGCAGCTTGTCTTTGGTGCGTTTGATGCTTCGGGAAAACTTCCGGTAACGGTGGATAAAAGGTTTCCGTGCGGTGTCGGATTGTCTGTGACGGGCAACAAAACATTTGCGTATTCCATTCCCGAAGAAGTGGGGATGGACTCGAAAATGCTCGCCTCCCGAATTGATTCGCTGGCTATTCTGGGAATTGAAAACAGTGCGTATCCGGGGTGCCAGGTGTTAATCGCCAAAGACGGGAATGTGGTTTTTCATAAATGCTACGGCTTTCATACTTATAAACAAGAACAGAAAGTATTGCCAGGAAATTTATACGACTGGGCTTCGTTAACAAAAGTAACCGGGCCGTTGCCTGCTCTTATGAAACTGGTTGATGAAAAAAAAATTGATCTCGATGCACCATTTAGTAATTACTGGCCTGCATTTAACGGGACGGAGCGGGGAAAGCTTCCGGTGAGGGATTTTCTGACTCACCAGGCTCGGTTGCCTGCGTGGATTCCGTTTTGGAGAATGGGGCTTGATGAAGAAGGGAAACTCAGCCGCGAGGTTTTTTCCGATCATCCGTCAGCCGGTTTTAGCGTGCGGGTTTCAGAACATTTATATCTGAATAATAATTTTAAGCAGGCCATATTAGATACCATAAAAAACGCCAAATCGTTACCGGTAAAAAAATATGTTTATTCCGACCTTGGTTTTCATTTGTACCCCGACATTATTGCCAATCTTACCAACGTACCTTACGAAGAGTTCATCAAACAGAATATTCACGGGCCTTTGGGAGCCTATTCCACCACTTACAAACCGTACCTCCATTTTCCGCTGGACAATATTATTCCGACAGAAACGGATGATTTTTTTAGAAATGAGAAGCTGCGTGGGTTTGTACACGACGAAGGTGCTGCTATGCTGGGAGGCGTTTCCGGCAACGCCGGGCTTTTTGGCACTGCCAACGATTTAGCCAAAATATTTCAGATGTACCTTCAGAAAGGATATTTTGGCGGAAAAAGGTTCATTTCCGAAAAAACCATGAATGAGTTTATTCGCAGGCAGTTCCCCGACAGCAACAACCGGAGGGCGCTGGGATTTGACAAACCTCTGGTTAATAATCACCGGAACAAACTAAAAGATGCTTATCCGGCAGTAGATGCCAGTAAAAATAGTTTTGGGCACACCGGATACACCGGAACCATGGCATGGGCCGACCCGGATAATGGAACATTGTTCATTTTCTTGTCGAACAGGGTTCATCCCACCCGCGACAATCTTCAGCTTTTCAATTTGAACATCAGAACGGCTATGCACCAGTCGATTTATGACTGTTTGGCGCATTTTCCGCGCTAAATGGGTTAAAAAAAGTTAATTGCAGAATCGGTTTTGTTTTCCTAAATAAAACAAATAGAGTTATTTAACTCTATTATTCAATAACTTGCAGGGGATAACTTTTCTCAAGTTAAAAGCGTATGCAATAATAAAAAGGTTTTCCCGGAATAACGTAATGGAATTGCATTCTTTTTTTAATTATTAATTATAAATTTACAGGTTCAGACGTATTAATTAATAAATAACAAAATAAAATTTAAGCATTATGGAGAATAGAATAACATTTAACGAGTTGCGCAAAATTAAAGACGCTTTGCCTGACGGTTCCATCAAAAAGATTGCACAGGAATTCGACCTCACAGAGGAAACCGTCAGGAATTATTTTGGTGGGGCGAATTATACAAGTGGTAAAGCGGTGGGAATCCACATGGAACCAGGGCCAAACGGCGGCATTGTGCTGTTGGATGACACAAAAATTTTAGAAAGAGCGAGAGAACTCATTCACGCAGAAACAGTTTGATTTTAAGGAATTTTTATAAAAATATTAAAAACTGTCCTATATTTATGGGGCAGTTTTTTTTAAATCAAAAATTAAATCAAAATGAAAAAGCATTTCCTGTTCTTCATCGCAATCGTTCTTGTGGCTCTCTGTTCCTGTCAAACCGAAAAGCCCTGGCAGCCTTTATTTAATGGCGAAAACCTTGATAACTGGGATACATTTATAGGTACTCCGCTCAAAGGTTTCGACAATCTGGCTGAAGCGGCAACTACCGATAAAGTTTTTTCTGTAGTGGAAGAAAACGGAGAAAAACTGATTCGGATTTCCGGAGAGGTAAATGGCTCGCTGGCAACCCGCGACACGTTTGCCAACTATCACCTGCAGTTGGTCTTTAAATGGGGAACCGAGGTTTACACCAATAGAAACAGTGGTTTGCTGTACCACAGTTTTGGCGATTTTGGAGAAGCGCTGGGAACGTGGATGGTTAATATTGAGTGCCAGTTGATGCACGAACGTTTGGGCGACACGTACCTGATGAATAATACGTATTGCGAAACTGCGGTGAAAGAAGTGGAAGGCGGATTTCAATATGCCAAAGACGGAAATGTAGAAAAATTTGGAAAAGAGTTTAACGGGCAGGGGATTAAAAAAGCATCGGATTTTGAAAAACCGGTTGGCGAATGGAATACGGTTGATTTGTATTGCGTGGGACGAACTGCAGTTCATGTGGTAAACGGGCAAACAGTTATGGTAAATAACAATACCGGTGTTGATGAAAATGGAACTATTCTGCCACTCTCCGGAGGGAAAATACAAATACAATCAGAAGGTGGTGAGATGTTTATAAAAACCATCCAGGTAAAACCCATTGAAGAAATTCCGGCAGAGATAATGCAATAACAGAAAGATATTTCAGATTCTATAACACAGCCCGCTTCGTTTTAAAAGCGGGTTTTTTATTTTGAAAAAGAACCGGTTTTTTTGATTGTGGGTTTTTTGTTATCGTTTTTTTTGAATAAGTAGCAGGAAAACCGTTTTTTTGCACAAATCAATTTATTCTTTTTCGCATGAATCAAAAAACCTTTCGTAACCAGCTAACAGTGAAGAACACAGTGCTGGGCGTTCAGTTTCTTTTTGTCGCTTTTGGAGCCACCGTTTTAGTCCCTCTTTTAGTCGGAATCGATCCTTCGGTGGCATTGTTTACTGCCGGTGTCGGCACTCTTATATTTCATCTGATTACCCGGGGGCAGGTGCCTGTGTTCCTCGGAAGTAGCTTCGCTTTTATTGCCCCGATTATTGAAGCCACCAAACTTTACGGCTGGGCAGGAACTCTTTCCGGAATTATTGCGGTTGGCGTTGTATACGGCATTGTTTCCGTGTTGGTCAAAGCCCGCGGTATTACCTTTGTTGAAAGACTATTTCCTGCGGTTGTTGTCGGACCTGTTATTATGATTATCGGGTTGTCGCTCGCTTCGGCTGCCGTTGATATGGCAAAAACAGACTGGCCGCTTGCAGTAATTGCATTGGCAACAGCAATTACTGTGGTTATTTTCGGAAAAGGGATGGCCAAATTAATTCCGATTTTTATTGCAATTATTGTTGGTTACCTGGTTGCGGTAATCTGGGGAAAAGTAGATTACTCGGCCATTGCAGAAGCATCGTGGTTGACACTGCCCGAATTTACTGCACCTCAATTTAACTGGCAGGCAATTTTATATATGATTCCGGTTGCCATTGCTCCTATTATTGAACACGTTGGTGATATGTACGCGATTGGCGGCGTGTGCGATAAAAACTTCATCGAAAAACCGGGGCTGAACCGCACGTTGCTGGGTGATGGAATTGCCACCGCCGTAGCAGGTTTTTTTGGCGGGGTGCCAAACACTACTTATTCTGAAGTAACAGGTGCCATTACACTCACAAAAATTACCAATCCGTTTGTGTTGCGCATTGCAGCAATTACGGCCATTGTTTTTGCTTTCGTCGGAAAAATCAGCGGTTTCCTGAAAACCATTCCGCAAGCGGTGCTGGGTGGTATTATGTTGCTGTTGTTCGGAATGATTGCATCAATTGGTATCCGTTCGCTGGTCGATTCTAAAATTAATATGGGAGAAACCCGTAATCAGGTAATTGTATCGGTTGTACTTACCGTTGGTATAGGTGGAGCCATTATCGAATATGGAACTTTCTCTCTTGCCGGAATCGGACTTGCTGCATTGGTAGGAATTCTGCTGAATCTACTGCTACCTCAAACAAAAAAGGGAGAGTAATTTATAAAGAAATCTGACCGTTGTAGAGAGCTACTTAATGCTGTCTGCAATGTATTCCGGCCATGACAGAGCACCTAATTCTGTTATGGCCGGAATATTTTTAGAGGTGTTCAGTCTGTTCAAAATTTATATTTGAGTTTTGATGTTTTTTTAAGGCAGGTAGAACTATTTGATGAAAAGAGGTCCGTCTGGGCCCAAAGGAATTCCCAGCAGCATCCACACTACCAGCAGGGCAATCCACACCACTCCCATAATTAACGTATATGGAAGCATGGTGGAAATAATGGTTCCTATTCCGTAGCGTTTGTCGTATTTCTCCGCAAAGGTTACAATCAGTGCAAAATAGCTCATCATGGGCGTTATTAAGTTGGTTAGTGAGTCCCCAATACGAAAGGCGGCCTGCGTTAATCCCGGGTGATATGGCGGGTCGATAAGCATAAGCATCGGAATAAAAACCGGCGCCATAATGGCCCATTTGGCAGAAGCGCTTCCCATAAACATATTGATGAAAGCCGAAAGGATAACAAATCCCACAATTAGCGGAATGCCTGTTAGTCCAACACTTTGCAACGTGTTTGCTCCTTTTATCGCGAAAATAATTCCCAGGTTACTGTAGTTGAAAAAGTACACAAACTGGGCAGCAAAAAATACCAAAACAATGTACCCGCCCATGGTGCTCATGGATTTTCCAATGTGATGAGCCACGTCTTTGTCGTTTCTGACTGTGCCAACTGTAATGCCATAGGCCAGTGCCGGAAAAAAGAACATGAGCAAAATGCCGATGATGATAGCACGAAAAAACGGCGAGTGTAAAACAGATCCTGATTCCGGATCGCGAAGCAGCCCGTTTTCTGGAATAACAGAAAGCGCCAGTAAAATCAGAGTAACCAACAGTGCCCATCCGGCATTGCGTAACCCTTTTTTCTCTTTGCGGGTGAGCTGCTCAATGGGCATCCGCTCAGCAGTGCCATTGTATGGGCCGAGCCGTGGTTCAACTATTTTTTCGGTAACCCACGTTCCGGTAATTAGTACCACAAAACTGGAGGCTATCATAAAATAGTAGTTTACTGCCGGGTTTACCACAATGTCGGGAATTATCATCTGTGCGGCAGACTCGGAAATTCCCGCTAAAATCGGGTCAATGGATCCAATGAAAAAGTTAGCGCCGAATCCTCCGCTAACGCCTGTAAAAGCTGCGGCTAATCCCGCCATTGGGTGTCTGCCCAAAGCATGAAAAATCATTGCTCCCAGCGGAATCAAAATGACGTAACCTGCCTCCACTGCGAGCCCTGAAATTACACCTGCCAAAACGATGGCGGCAGTAATCATCCGTTTTGGCGCGCCCAGTACCAGCGCCCGTATCATGGTGTTAAACAGCCCGGAACCTTCGGCCGCACCAATACCAATCATCACTACCAAAACATATCCCAGCGGAGGAAATTTCAGGAAGTTATGCAGAATGTTTTCATACATCCATCGTAATCCTTCGCCACTTACAAGGCTTTTGGCATAAATAGAGTGGCCATCCACGGGATGCTGGGCAGTGGTGCCTGCTATGTGTGCCAGCCACGAAATGAGCACAACCAGCAACGCCAGCCCGGCAAACAGAGTTGCTGGGTGCGGAAGCTTGTTTCCAACAACTTCCACGTAATCGAGCATACGCAGGAAGGACGATCGTTTGTTTTTTTTATTATTCTCCGGGGAATGGTTTGCGTTATTTTTTTTCATAATCCTGTTCCTCGTAATGCTCTTTTGTTTTTATTCTGATTTCGGGTAAACAAACCGGTCGCCGGTATTTTTAATCACATCTTCTTTCCATTGGTCGGAATATCCCGGAAAGGATGGCGGTTGTGGGTATCCCCAGGAATTGCGCAGAAAGCGACCGTTCTCTTCCTGTTTTCGGTTGCCGTCCAAATATTTTACCAGCAGGAAATCACCCAGTTCTTTCCAGCGTTTGAGGGTAGTCTCACCCATATTGCACGAATAATCTGTCAGAAATTCGCGGGCCAGGTTTTTGTCCGTTTCCCAAAGCTTAAGCGCTGCGGCATCAACTCCCGGTACATATTGTGCAAATTTGGTTTCTAACTCATTTTGTACTTTTCTAACGTCGGGCATCACGCGGTTGTAAAATAAATAGGCGAAATGAGCTACCCGGTTAAAAACCCAGAAAGCCGCATCTTCTTTGTAGTCGAGAATGTCTCCGTATCCTTCGGCCCAGGTGTACGGTACCCGGTTAATTCCGCAGTAAAAAGGAACATAAACTGTGATACCGGCATCGTCTACTCCAAACCAGTTGATTCCTCCGATGGGGTCGGGCAGCCAGTTGCGCATTTGTGCAATAAACGAAAACCCGGTTTGTTGGGTGGCTGTAGTTCGTTCGTTAAAATATTCTTCCCCGTTGTGTTCCCAGGTAAGTCCGCGCCAACGGTAGGGTAATCCAAACGGTCCGGCGCCGGCATCTTTTGCCATATCCAGGTCAGTGCCTTGCAGATGATCGCGCTTAAAAGTCATTAAGTCTTGCGGAGTCAGTTTTCGATTTGGTTTTATGAATAAAGGCATCCGCCCGGAGTCCAGGTTCTCTCCGGTTGCGTACTCCCAGTAATCTTCCATTCCGCCTGAAATGTGATTGAACATGCTCCAAACACGAAGTTCGCAGAAACGCGCAGCGCCGAAATCCAGGGGGGCGTAAACATCGCTAAAACTGAAATCGGTATCCTTCCCGTTAAAATAGTTTTGCTCCCGCGCAAAGGAAACTACGTCGTGGGCATAAACCACTTCTATGCCGGGACTGAATATTTTGTCCAGGTTTTTACTGCTGATGCTTTTATTGCCGTCTTCTTTTGGAAATTGTGTAATGCGCGCATGGTTGGCATGTGCTGAAACGTACCCGTCGGGGATGCGAACAGCGACCCAAACAGCGCCTTTGCGTGCGTTAAATTGTTCTCCGGTTTTTCTGTCGTTTTTCAAGTCGGTTCCTTTGCCAACCAGTTCCATAATCCACACTTCGTTGGGGTCGCCAATTGAAAAAGACTCGCCTGAACTTGCGTATCCGTATTCAGCAATTAACTCTGCAATGACCTTGATTGCTTCCCGGGCAGTTTTTGCGCGCTGGGTTGCAAGAAACATCAGCGCCGCGTAATCCATGAGGCCGGTGGTGTCAACAAGTTCGTTACGTCCTCCAAAGGTTGTTTCGCCAATTGCCAGTTGGTGTTCATTCATAAAACCAACGGTTTGGTAGGTGTAGGGAACCTGTGGAATTTGTCCGAGTGGCTCTGCCGTACTGCGGTCGTATATGGTAACCATGCTGCCTTCGGGCCAATGTGTTGCCGGGCTGAAATACAGTTCGCCATACCTGATGTGCGAATCGGCGGCGTAAGAAATCATGGTGGAGCCGTCGGCCGATGCTCCTCTTGTTACCAAAAAATTGGTGCAGGCATTTATTGGTGAGCTGTATACTCCCAAAAGAATAATCAGTAAGAGACTGATGTGAGTGTATGTTTTCATAAAATATTGTTTTTGCAAGTGGTCGAATGATTTTGAGTTGTGTTGTCAATTGAGCTTTGCAAATTCATTGTTTTTCGCTGTGGTATTTACAAATGATTTTAAAAAAATGTTGGCTGAAATTCAGCGGTTTCAAATAAAAAAAAAGTCCCTAAAACGGGACGTATGCAAAAATAATTAAAATGGCGAAACCTCCAAATACGGACACAGTTGTGCCTGTTTTTTAGAAAAACTGACAGAGTAGGATGACAACCGGTTTTGCTAAAAGTCTGTTCTTGATATTGTAGATGCAGTGTTACAACTTTTCTTTCAGCGCTTCTCCGGTATACGAATTTTCTTGTTTAACCAAATCTTCGGGCGTGCCGGCAAAAATGAGTTCGCCGCCTTTGTCGCCACCTTCCGGACCCAGGTCAATAATCCAGTCTGCAGATTTGATGACTTCCAGGTTGTGCTCAATAACAATAATGGAATGCCCGCGCGAAATAAGCGCATTAAAGGAATCGAGCAATTTACGGATGTCGTGAAAATGTAAGCCTGTGGTGGGCTCATCGAAAATGAACAGCGTAGGGCTGTCTTTTTCCTGCGCCAGAAATGAAGCCAGTTTTACGCGTTGGCTTTCGCCTCCGGAAAGCGTGCTCGACGACTGGCCCAGCTTTATGTACCCTAATCCGACATCCTGCAACGGGCGAAGACGTTTTACAATCTTTTTCTCAGTGGAAGTTTTTCCTACAGAGAACAGTTCTACGGCTTCGTTTACAGTCAGGTTCAGAATATCGTCGATGTTCTTTCCTTTGTACTTAACGTCCAGAATATCCTCTTTAAACCGTTTTCCTCCGCAGCTTTCGCAAACCAGATAAACATCGGCCAAAAATTGCATTTCAACCTTTATGGTTCCTTCTCCCTGGCATTCGTCACAGCGTCCGCCATCTACGTTGAACGAAAAATGCGATGGTTTCAGTCCCTGTATTTTTGCAGCCTGTTGGTCGGCATACAGTTTTCTGATTTCGTCGTATGCTTTCAGGTAGGTAACCGGATTGGAACGCGACGATTTTCCTATGGGGTTCTGGTCTATGAATTCGACCGAAGACAGCATTTTGAAGTCGCCTCTCACAGCATCGTGCTGCCCGGTTCTTTCTCCGTATCCGCCGAGTAACTTGGTTAGTGCCGGGAACAGAATTTTTGACACCAACGACGATTTTCCGGAGCCGCTTACGCCGGTAATAACAGTTAGCGTGTTTAGCGGCAGTTTTACATTGAGGTTTTTGAGGTTGTTCTCGCGTGCGCCCAATATTTCAATAAAGTTACTCCATTTCCGCCGCTGTGCTGGCACTTCAATCTTTTCGATTCCTGTGAGGTACTTTGTGGTGAGGCTTTCTGGTTTTTTTGCAAGTTCTTCGTGGTTCCCCTGAAAAACAACCTCGCCACCGTGCTGGCCGGCAAAAGGACCGATGTCGATGACCTGATCTGCCGCGCGGATAATTTCTTCGTCGTGCTCCACTACAAAAACGGTATTGCCAATTTTTTGCAGCTTTTTTAAAACTTTAATAAGTCGTTGTGTGTCGCGCGAGTGCAGTCCAATGCTGGGTTCGTCCAGAATGTACAGAGAGCCGACCAAGCTGCTGCCCAGCGAAGTTGCCAGGTTTATTCGTTGCGATTCGCCTCCCGAAAGAGTTGATGAAAGCCGGTTCAGCGTAAGGTATCCCAGTCCGACGTCGCAAAGGAAAGTAAGCCTGTTCTTTATTTCGATGAGGATGCGTTTTGCAATTTCCTGTTCGTGTTTGTCTAATTGTAATCCTTCAAAAAATGCTCTCAGTTCAGCAACCGGCGTTAACACCAGCTCCTGCAACGACATGCCGGCTACTTTTACGTAACCCGCCTCTTTTTTTAGTCGTGTCCCTTTGCAGTCGGGGCAGGTGGTTTTTCCCCGGTAGCGCGACAACATTACGCGGTATTGGATTTTGTAGCTTTTTTCTTCCAGGTATTTGAAAAAACGGTTCAGCCCTTTAAAGTATTTGTTGCCGGTCCACAACAAGCTTTTCTGGTCTGGCGATAATTCAAAATACGGTTTGTGAATTGGAAATCCGAATTGGTCTGCCGAATAAATGAGACGATCTTTCCATTTGCTCATTTTTTCGCCCCGCCAGCAAACAATGGCATCCTGGTAAATGGATAGTGATTTATTGGGAATAACCAGGTCTTCATCAATCCCAATTATTTTCCCGTAACCTTCGCAGGTCGGACAGGCGCCCACCGGGCTGTTAAAACTGAATGTGTGGACAGTTGGCTCTTCAAATTCAATTCCGTCGGCTTCAAAACGATTAGAAAAATTGCGGGTGATTATTTCGTCGTTATTGAACACTTTAACAACGCATTCGCCATTCCCCTCGTAGAACGCGGTTTGCACCGAGTCGGCAATCCGGCTGTGAGTGTCTTTGTCGGTTTGAACGGCCACGCGGTCGATGATGACATGGCATTGGCCACTGCAGAAATTATTTTCCCCTGCTTCTATCAGCTCGTCAATTCGTTTTACGTCGTTGTTTACTTCAAGTCGGGAGAACCCCTGTTGCATCAGTAGTTCTGCCTCTTCCAGAAGGGTTCTTCCGTTTTTTTGTTTCAGCGGAGAAAGAATCATTGCCCTGGTGTTTTCCGGAAAAGAGAAAATAAAATCTACCACATCGGTAACAGAATGCCGGGTAACTTCTTTTCCTGAAACAGGCGAAATTGTTTTTCCAATCCGGGCGAACAAGAGTTTCAGGTAATCGTAAATTTCGGTGGAAGTTCCTACAGTAGATCGCGGATTACGCGTGTTTACTTTTTGTTCGATGGCAATGGCCGGCGGAATGCCTTTGATGAAATCTACTTCGGGTTTGTTTATGCGGCCTAAAAACTGCCGGGCGTACGACGACAAACTCTCAACATAGCGCCGTTGCCCTTCGGCAAAAAGCGTGTCGAAAGCCAGGGACGATTTTCCCGAACCGGAGACTCCGGTAACTACTACGAATTTGTTCAGGGGGATTTTTAGGCTTATATTTTTGAGGTTGTGAACCCTTGCGTGGTGTATTTCAATAAATTTTTCTGCTTTATTTTGAGGCATGGGCTATATGCTGTTCGTGTAAAATTGTTAAAAAAACTTGTATATATCAGTAAAATATCTCATTTTTACCCGTACAAAATTAATAAATAGTTTTACTTCAATCTAAAATTGACGCCTATCGGGAAAATTTACTTTTTGTTTACAATTAAATAGAAGGTAATGTTCAGGACAAATGCACTGAGCGACAATGAGCTCGTTCAACGTTTTATCGAAGGCGATCAAAATTCACTTGAATTTTTAATTCACCGCCATAAAAGCAGGGTGTATTCGTATATCTTGTTGATAGTGAAAAATCAGGAACTTGCGGAAGATATTTTTCAGGAAACATTTATAAAAGTCATACGTTCGCTCAAAAGAGGAAAGTATGTGGAGAACGGAAAGTTTGTTTCCTGGGTTTTGCGCATTTCGCACAATCTGATTATCGACCATTTCAGAAGGGAGAAACTTCAGGGAACCATTTCCAATGACAGTACTGAAGTGGATATTTTTAATTCGCAAAAGTTTTCTGATTTTACCATTGAAGACGAGATGGTGTACAGTCAGATTTTGAGCGAAGTAAAAGAGCTGGTAAAAGAGCTTCCCGACGATCAGCAGCAGGTAATTTATATGCGGCATTACATGGATCTCAGTTTTAAGGAAATTGCCGAGCAAACAGGAGTTAGCATAAATACTGCCTTGGGGCGTATGCGTTACGCATTGATTAACCTGCGTAAATTGATTAAACAGAAAAATCTGGAATTGACGCGGATTTAACACTTCTTAACACAATAACGGTAAGGGTGGAGGCGTTCTCTTGTAAATAATTTACTAAGAATGCCTATGATGAAAAATTCTACCTTGTTATTTGTTTTCAAAAAATTTTATCAAAATTCAGTCGAGAGTTCCAATATTCAAAGGAATGTAGCTGAAACTGATTTGTTTGAAATGAAAAGTGCAGTTTTTAATCCATCTGTGCAATCAATCCAAAAAATATTGGATTTTGCCCGCGCCTACGATGTTGTTGAAACCGAAGCGACAGGGTATGTGGAGATGATTTTAAATTAAAAAGAAATTTTTTTTGAGAAAAGAGGCGTCCGATGAGACGTCTTTTTTTTGCTCTTTTTTGCAGTGTCAGGGTGCGGATTAAATTTTTTTGTATATTTGATATCATTTTAATATCAATTTAGTTTAAATTTAATGTCATGGAAAAAGAATATAAAGGATTGTCTGGTTACTTGTTCGTTTTTCTGGAATTGCTCATTTTGGTATTTGTTGTTTTTGGTTTTATGAGAGGAATGGTGGTTCCCTCTGTGGTTTCGATAGCTTTATTTATTTTAATCGCTCCGGGGTTCACTGTAGTGGATCCGAATCAGAGTTGTGTGATGGTGCTGTTTGGCGCTTACCGCGGAACCATTAAAGTGAATGGTTTTTATTGGGTAAACCCGTTTTTCTCCAAGAAGAAGATTTCGTTGCGCGCGCGTAATTTCGACAGCGAACCCATTAAGGTGAACGACAAGCTGGGGAATCCCATTATGATTGGATTGGTGCTGGTTTGGAAGGTAGAGGAAACTTATCGTGCTGCTTTCGGGGTAAACGAATATGAAAACTTTGTGGTGGTGCAGAGTGAGGCAGCTTTGCGTAAGCTGGCCGGGCTTTATCCTTACGATAACATTGAAGACGAAAAGGCCAAGGTAACTCTTCGGGAAAGTACCGAGGAGGTAAATGATCAACTGGAAAAAGAGATAAGGGAACGGCTTGAAATTGCCGGGGTTCATGTTATTGAAGCGCGTATAAATTATATCGCTTATGCCCAGGAAATTGCCCGCGCAATGTTAAAACGGCAACAGGCCACGGCAATTGTAGCCGCACGGTTTAAAATTGTTGAAGGCGCAGTGAGCATGGTAGAGATGGCGTTAGACGAACTAAGCAGCAAGGAGATAGTGAATCTGGACGAAGAGAAAAAAGCTGCAATGGTGAGTAATCTGATGGTGGTTTTGTGTGGCGACAGAGATGCTGCCCCTGTTGTGAATACAGGAACATTGTATCAGTAATTTGCGGGGTTGGAAAAATCATGAAAGAGAGGTTGTTTTTTGATGGCTAAGAAAAAAACATTTGTATTGCGGATTGATCCGGAAATGATGCAGGCAGTTGAAAAGTGGGCTGCCGACGATTTTAGGAGTATTAACGGTCAACTGGAATGGATTATTCATAATGCATTAAAGGATGCAAAGCGGTTAAAACCTAAGGAGTAAAATATGAAACAGACCTATGTTTGCCCCAAGTGTGGCAATAAAAAAGCAGAGACAGACCAAATTCGTACAACAGGCGCCGGTTTTACCAGGTATTTCAATATTCAGAACCGGAGTTTTACCGCTGTTTCGTGCACGCGGTGTGGTTTCACAGAGTTTTACAGAACAGGCAAATCGGGTGGAGGTAGTAATGTCCTCGATTTTTTGACCAATTAGCAAATGGGAGGAAGCCTCGAATTGCCGATAGTCAAAACTTGTAGTCAGAAGAGTGGTTTAATTATACCAATTCTAAATTAGAACCGCCAGCAATTTTTTTTGGAAATATTGGAATTATACGGTTGATTGTTTTAATGCTAATAGTAGCAGGTGTTTGAAATCCTGAATTCGGTTTGTAGGCATTAATGAGTGCTCATTCCCGGGGTTCTTCTTCTCTCCCTTTTGATTTCCAGATTTTTTATTCGTTTTGAATTCTTTGGGTTCAATTTTTATATTTGATGTCTTTTTAAATTAAAAAGGAATCTGGTAGTATTGCAACTGCCGGAAAAAACTTAAGTAAATCAACCAATTTATTATTGATGACATGAGCATAAGAATGGAATTCACACCAAATTGAAGATGATCGAGACCATTCGAATTTCGTTTTTTTGCCATATAAAACAGACATTTTAAACAGATGGAAACTTACAAAATTATTGTTTTGGCCAAGCAGGTCCCTGACACCAGGAACGTGGGCAAAGATGCAATGAAGGCTGACGGAACTGTGAACAGGGCTGTTCTTCCTGCTATTTTTAATCCTGAAGATTTAAATGCGCTGGAACAGGCGTTGCGTATTAAAGATCAGTTTCCCGGCACTACGGTGAAACTGCTGACAATGGGGCCGGGGCGCGCGGCAGAAATTATTCGTGAAGGCTTATTTCGGGGTGCCGACGGAGGTGTGTTGCTTACCGACAGGGCGTTTGCAGGTTCCGACACACTGGCTACGTCGTATGCTCTGGGGCAGGCCTTGAAAAAAATGGGTAAAATCGACTTTGTTATTGCCGGCCGCCAGGCCATTGATGGTGATACCGCCCAGGTTGGTCCGCAGGTTGCCGAAAAACTGGGAATGCTTCAGGTTACTTACGTCGAAGAAGTAAAGGAGCTGAAAAAAGATACGATTGTATTGAAACGTCGCCTCGACCGGGGCGTGGAAACAGTGAAGTGCAAACTGCCCCTGGTAATGACAGTAAACGGCACTGCTCCCGAATGCCGGGTGCGCAATGCCAAGTTGCTCATGAAATACAAGTGGGCAAAAACAGTTACCGAACTTCAAAAAGAGAACGAAGATTATACGCATTTGTATAACGATCGTCCCGATTTGAATATCCCGGAATGGACAGTGACTGATATCGAAACAGATGCATCGCAGTTGGGGCTGAGTGGTTCGCCAACCAAGGTTAAATCCATCGAGAATGTGGTGCTGCAGGCAAAGGATTCAAAAATTATTTCCGACGCCGATTCTGATATCGAAAGCATGATGATAGAACTGATTAAAAGTCATACCATCGGGTAATTTACAACTGAAAAAATAGCAAAAGATGAATAACGTATTTGTTTATTGTGAGATAGAAGATGGTCAGGTGGCTGACGTTAGTCAGGAGCTGCTGACAAAAGGCAGGTCGCTGGCCAACGAGCTGAAATGTAACCTGGAAGCCATTGCAATCGGACATAAATTAGAGAATGTTGGCAGCGAAATTATTCCGTACGGCGTCGATACCTTGTATCTTGCCGACGACAAAAGGTTGTCGCCCTATCAAACGCTTCCTCATACCGCAATTGTAGTGAAGTTGTTTCAGGAACAAAAACCGCAAATTGCACTTATGGGAGCCTCTTCAATTGGTCGCGACCTGGGGCCGCGGGTGTCTTCTGCGTTGCACAGCGGTTTAACAGCCGATTGCACAAGCCTGGTTATTGGCGAACATTTCGATAAAAAAGCGAATAAAAATTACGAGAATCTACTGTACCAAATTCGTCCGGCTTTCGGCGGAAATATCATCGCAACCATTATTAACCCCGATTGCCGTCCGCAAATGGCGACGGTTCGCGAAGGGGTGATGAAAAAAAGTATTCTCGATCCCAAATACAAAGGGAAGATAGTTAATCTTGAGGTGCCGAAATATGTGAGCGATACCGATTTTGTGGTTGAGGTTGTTGAGCGGCACATGGAGAAAAGTAAGCTGAATATAAAAGGCTCACCAATTGTTGTAGCCGGAGGGTACGGCGTTGGCTCAAAAGAAAATTTCAGGCTGCTGCACGAATTGGCAGAAGTGCTTGGCGGCGAAGTTGGCGCCTCTCGCGCTGCTGTAGATGCCGGCTATGTGGAACACGAAAGGCAAATTGGGCAGACCGGTTTAACCGTTCGTCCGAAACTTTACATTGCATGCGGTATTTCCGGGCAGATTCAGCACCGTGCCGGAATGGATCAGTCGGCCCAGATTATTGCAATCAATACCGACCCGGAAGCGCCGATTAACGCAATTGCCGACTATGTAATTACCGGCGATATTGCTGAGATCGTTCCTAAAATGATTAAGTATTATAAAAAGAACACAAAATAATATCCAGTAAAATGGCAAATTTTTATACCGATAACAGCGAATTGAAATTCCATTTGAATCATCCGTTAATGGAAAAAATTGTTCGGTTAAAAGAACGGAATTTTTCTTTTAAGGACGAGTTTCAGTTTGCACCGCTTGATCACGAAGATGCAATGGATAACTACGAACGCGTACTTGAAATTGTAGGTGAAGTTTGCGGCGATATTATTGCCCCGAATGCCGAAGGAATTGATGCCGAAGGACCGCAGGTGGTCGATGGGCATGTGGTTTACGCATCGGGGACCAGTGAAAATCTGAAAGCACTCAACCAGGCAGGGTTGATGGGCATGTCGCTTCCGTATCAATACGAAGGATTGAACTTTCCCATTGTTCCCTATATAATGGCTGCCGATATTGTTTCGCGGGCCGATGCCGGTTTTGTAAATATCTGGGGTTTGCAGGATTGTGCCGAAACCATAAACGAATTTGCGTCGGAAGAACAGAAAGCGAAGTATCTTCCGCGTGTTTGCAAAGGCGACACCATGGCAATGGACCTGACAGAACCCGATGCAGGCTCCGATTTGCAGGCGGTTCAGTTAAAAGCTACCTGGGACGAGAAAAAGAATACCTGGCTGCTAAACGGCGTAAAACGTTTTATTACCAACGGAGATGGCGATATTTCCCTCGTGTTGGCACGCTCTGAACCGGGAACCAAAGACGGCCGCGGGCTTTCCATGTTTATTTACGACAAACAACAAGGAGGTGTAACGGTTCGGCGTATTGAGCACAAAATGGGGATTATCGGCTCGCCAACTTGTGAGCTGGTTTTCAGAAATGCCCCTGCTGAATTGGTGGGCTCCCGGAAACTCGGCCTCATTAAATATGTAATGGCGCTGATGAATGGTGCCCGCCTCGGAATTGCAGCGCAGTCGGTTGGCCTCTGTGAGGCTGCGTACCGCGAAGCGCTGGCATACGCCAAAGAGCGCATGCAGTTCGGAAAATCGATCATCCGGTTCCCTGCCGTATTTGAAATGTTGTCGATGATGAAAGCAAAACTGGATGCTTCTCGCACATTGTTGTACGAAACAGCACGTTTTGTTGATGTGTACAAAACTTACCAACACATTTCCGAAGAACGCAAACTGGAAAAAGAAGAACGGGACGAAATGAAACATTACCAGCGTTTGGCTGACATTTTTACCCCGCTGGCAAAAGGAATGTCCAGTGAGTTCGCTAATCAGCTTGCATACGATGCGGTTCAGATCCATGGCGGTTCGGGCTTCATGAAGGATTACCCGGTAGAGCGAATTTACCGCGACGCCCGAATCACTTCCATTTACGAAGGAACAACTCAGTTGCAGGTGGTAGCAGCAATCCGTGGCGTTACAACCGGAGCTTTCCTTACCCGGATAAGGCATTACGAAGCAGAACACGTTTCTCCGCAACTGGAATACCTTAAACGCTCGTTGATTATTTTAACAGACGAATACGAGCAGGCGGTGAAAAAAGTTACTTCGGCAGACGACAACGAATTTATTGATTTCCATGCGCGCCGTCTGGTCGAAATGGCAGGTCATATTATTATGAGTTATCTGCTGCTGCTTGATGCTAACCGCGAAGAATCGTTCCTGCGTTCGGCAAAAAATTACATCACTTTTGCCAAGGCACAGGTGAAAGCAAATGCTGAATACATTAGGGTTTCCGAATTAAGTGACATTGGAAACTACAAATTCGAACTGTAACGATTGCATTTGGTGACCAAGGTTCGTTGATCTTGTATTTCGCACTCGGCGGACATTACCTGGAGCTGCGGACTTTTAATTCTGAACGTGTCAACGTCTTTAAACTTGACAGCGTTAACAAAACAACATTAGGTTGCAAATTGCATTTTTAAAATACTCAGCCCTGTCAGAATTCAATTTCCGGCAGGGCTGAATTTTTTATGAGAAACTATTTTCAGTAGAATTTTTAATCCCTTTTGTTGAAGTTGTCTTTTCCGTAAAAAATGCGTCCGGTAATCAGTAGTCCGGCAAAAACAAAAATGGCAAAAACAAGGCTGCTTATAGCCAGCTGCATCCCGCCTGAAATAACGTGTCCGCTGGTACATCCTCCGGCCATGCGCGCGCCAAAAAGCATAATAAACCCGCCTGTAAACGACCAGCCCACGCGGGATATCCGGGAGTTATTTTTGAAGTTTTTCCAATTGTCGTGAATTAGTTGAATTTTAAACTGTTTGTTGATTAGCGAAATAACCAATCCCGACAACAACGCACCCAGCAAAAACAGCACCTCCCATCTTCCTGATTTCTGAATAGCCTGGAAGTAACTGTTTTCAGTAGCTCCCGCAAGCCAGTCGGCAACAAACGGAAAAGTAGTAGAAGCGCCTATTTGCCTGTCTGAAACGAACTTTGAAAATATCACGGTGTTCAGAATTGCCAGGCTTATTCCGGCAATCAGCCATTTCATGTCCTTTTTTGGCGTGTCTAATTTATGCGCAAGAAAAGAAATTCCGATGAACGTTGCCCCCAGTATCACCACGAGTACGTAGAATAAAACAGGGTTGCTTCCGGTGAGTGTATGCAGCGAAATTACACCGAGGTTTGGCCCCAGAAATCCTTGAATTGACGGCAACACAAGCGTGTAAACCAATCCGCCCAATAATCCTCCTGCAATTCCCCAAAAAGCGTCGGTTGAGCCCTGTCCCAAAGAAATTGCCAGCGTTCCGGGGCAATACCCAAGAATTGCCATGCCAATGCCAAAAATAATGCCGCCCACGGCAATCCCTCCCAGAATTAAGGGTTTGGTATGGTACGAGGCAAATCCCAGCCCTATTTCAATGTTGACTAGAATTACGCCAACACCAATTGCAACGGCAATGGCTTTGGCTACTGCCAGGTTGTTGAGGGTAGCCATACCGCTTATTGTGTTGAATTTATTCAGTTTTGCGTACTGTAACGCCGCTCCAAAAAGAAATCCAAGAATGATTGTAGTTACCATAATAATTTTGATTTTTTTGTAGTGAAACACAAAGTTAATCAATATTGTTCTATTTATTTTTCAGCGAATTGGGGCTGTCTGGCCTGAATGACAAAAAACAGTTGGCTGCGATATTAATTTTTTCCTCAAAATCTGCATTTTAAATACTACTTTCTATTTGCTGGTAATTTCTTTTTTTACTTTTGCACGCCATTTTATGAGGCGGCTTTTTTGGTTTATTACAGTTGGTACTCAGGAATTAAGATGGAAGTTCTTCAATTTAACTTATAGAAAACAGAGAACAATGACAGAAATAAGAAATATTGCGATCATCGCCCACGTTGACCACGGGAAAACAACACTTGTTGACCGTATGCTTTACCAGGTGAAGCTTTTTAGAGAAAACCAGAATATGGGGGAACTCATTCTCGATAACAATGATTTGGAACGTGAACGCGGAATTACGATCCTTTCGAAGAATGTTTCTATTCGGTATAAAGACACCAAAATCAATATTATTGATACCCCCGGTCACTCCGATTTCGGAGGAGAAGTAGAACGTGTGCTGAACATGGCCGATGGGGTTCTGCTCATTGTTGACGCTTTTGAAGGACCGATGCCTCAAACCCGGTTTGTTTTGCAAAAAGCGCTGGAGCTGGGCTTGAGACCTATTGTTGTGGTAAATAAAGTGGATAAACCCAACTGTACACCGGATATTGCCCAGGAAAAAGTTTTTGACCTGATGTTCAGTCTCGATGCATCGGAAGAACAACTCGATTTCCCGACGGTTTATGGTTCTGCCAAAGCAGGATGGATGGGACCCGACTGGAAAGAAGAAACCCAGGACATCAGCTACCTGCTGGATGTTATTCTGGATCATATTCCGCCGGCAAGACCCAAGGAAGGTACGTTGCAAATGCGCATCACATCTCTCGATTATTCTTCGTACACCGGCCGTATTGCGGTTGGAAAAATTACCCGTGGAGAATTGATTCCCGGCACGCCGGTTTCGCTGGTAAAACGCGATGGAAGCGTTGTTAAATCGTTGGCCAAAGAGGTTTATCTTTTTGAAGGACTGGGTAAGGAAAAAACAAAACAACCGATACCTTCCGGAGAAATTTGTGCTGTACTTGGTCTCGATGGTTTTGAAATTGGCGACACAATTGCAGATGCTCTCGAACCCGAAGGGTTGAAACCGATTCATGTGGATGAACCTACCATGAGCATGTTGTTTGTGGCCAACAATTCTCCGTTCTTCGGAAGAGACGGAAAATTTGTTACTTCCCGCCAGTTGCGCGAAAGGCTGTTTAAAGAAACAGAAAAAAACCTGGCATTGCGGGTGCAGGAAACCAATTCTGCCGACTCCTTTTTGGTGTTCGGACGTGGAATTTTGCACTTGTCAGTTTTGGTTGAAACCATGCGTCGCGAAGGATACGAAATGCAACTTGGACAGCCCAAGGTTATTATAAAAGAAGTTAACGGTGTTAAAAACGAGCCGATTGAATTACTTAGCGTTCAGGTTCCCGAAGAATTTTCAGGAAAGGTAATCGAATTGGTTACCCAGCGTAAAGGTGAGATTATGAACATCGAAGTAAAAGGCGATCGTTCAAACCTCGAATTTTCTATTCCTGCCCGTGGAATTATCGGATTGCGTAACCAGATGCTTACCGGTACAGAAGGAGAGGCAATCATGTCTCATCGTTTTAAAGGGTACGAACCCTGGAAAGGGCCTCTCGGTGTAGCACGCAACGGGGCGCTTATTTCTTTGGAAACAGGTACTGCAATTGCCTATTCCATCGACAAGATGCAGGATCGCGGCCGTTTCTTTGTAGACCCCGGAGAAGATGTTTACGCAGGTCAGGTAATTGGTGAATACACCAGACAAGACGACCTGACCATCAATATTATCCGTACGAAAAAGTTGACCAATATGAGGGCTGCCGGCTCCGACGATAAAGCAAGCATTGCTCCGGCCATTAAATTTTCGTTGGAAGAATCAATGGAATACATCAGAAACGACGAATATCTGGAAGTAACACCAAAGAACATGCGAATTCGGAAAATCCTTCTGAATGAACACGATAGGAAAAGGCAGGCGAAAGTTGTAGAAGAGTAGATTTGTTAATAACTTCTTAACGAAGTGTAAATATATATCACTATTTAGACATGTGATAAATTACAATTCCTGATTGTGCATTCCACATATTGGTTTTATTTTTAAGCAATTAATTTAAAAACCAATAGGAGATGTTCACCAAGGCTGTCAATCTGATTCTTTTGCTTGTTTTTACGGGCTCTGCAATTCTTGCCCAGGTTCCCACAAAATGGAGGGGGCCAAACGGAAACGGTGTTTATAACGACACCGGGTTGCTGAAAAAATGGCCGGCTTCCGGTCCAGAAATCATTTGGCACTTTGATGGCCTCGGGGAAGGACATTCATCTCCTGTTTTTGCCAATGGCGCAATTTACCTTTCGGGAATGGAGGAAACCACCGGCTACATTTATGTTTTGTCAACTGCCGGCGGTTTAAAATGGAAAGTTCCTTACGGCGAAGAGTTTCACGAAAGCTATCCGGGATCCCGTTCAACTCCTGTTATTGTTGGCGATTTGCTTTACATCTATTCGGGCCTTGGCGTTTTAACCTGCATGGATGCCAACAATGGAGATGTAAAATGGCGTAAAGACGTTTTTAAAGATTTCGACGGAAAAAACATCAGGTGGGGAGTTACAGAAACTCCTGTGGTAAATGATGACCTGATTTACATTACCCCGGGCGGGAAGAAGGACAACGTGGTTGCAATGAACCGTTTTGCCGGCGATCTGGTTTGGTCTTCGCCCGGGAAAGGCGAAACTTCGGCTTACTGTACGCCGCTTCTAATTGAGTTTCCCTCGCGAAAATTACTTGTAACCCACACTGCCGACCATATAATTGGCATCGATGCCAAAGACGGGAAAATGCTGTGGTCATACCCGCAAACAAATCGTTGGCAGGTTCATGCCAATACACCCATTTATTACAACGGCGGTTTATTCTGCTTTAGCGGCTACGGTCAGGGTGGCGTAAAGCTGGAGTTGACCGATGACGGAAGCAGCGTGGAAAAGGCCTGGTTCAACGATAAACTCGATAACCGGATTGGAGGAATGGTGCTTATTGAAGGCTATTTGTATGGCTCGGGTGACAATAACCGCCAGTGGCGTTGCGTGGACTGGAAAACCGGGGAAGAAAAATACGTATCCACAGACATTGGTAAAGGAGTTACAGTTGCTGCCGATGGTATGTTGTTTTGCTACAGCGAACGGGGCGAACTTGCCCTGGTGGAAGCTACTCCTGCTGGGTTTAATCCAACGGGTAAAACCAAAGTCGAACTGGGTTCTGCACAGCATTGGGCGCATCCTGTGGTTAACGATGGAAAGTTATACCTGAGGCACGGAAATACCCTGATTGCTTACAAAGTAAAATAGACTCAGAATTAGTTATTATGATTAATAATCTACCAAATATAAAACGATGAAAATTGTTCTGTGGAGCGTTGTGTTGGTGGCATTTGTTTTTACTTCTGAAGCACAGGTAATACAGTGGCGGGGCCCTAACCGCGACGGGAAGTTCCCTGAAACCGGGCTTTTGAAAGAGTGGCCTGAAGCAGGGCCTGATTTGATTCTGGAAACCGAAGGAATCGGGAAAGGGTGGTCGTCTCCCATTCTGGCTGATAATATGATTTATACAACCGGAATGATTGATACTCTCGATTACCTGACTGCAATGGATTTGCAGGGCAATGTAAAATGGCAGGTCTCCTACGGGAGATCCTGGAATCAGTCGTTTCCCGATACCCGCTGCACCCCCGTGGTGGACGGCGACAAAATTTATGTACAGAGCGGAACCGGCCGTGTTGCGTGCATCCAACGCGAAACCGGGAAGGAAGTCTGGGCAGTTAATGTCGATACAAAATTTCATGGCGAATACCATTTGTGGGGAAATTCAGAAACTCCGCTGATTGTAGATGATTTGGTAATTTGTTCCCCGGGCGGTCACGAAACAAGCATTATTGCGTTGAATAAATTCACCGGCGAAACAGCATGGGAAACAAAATCCGTCGGCGGGCCGCGCGCTTATGCTTCTGCTACTATATACGAATACAGGAACTTCCGGTATATTCTGGCGGTAACCGGAACGCATCTTCTGGCCATAAAACCCGAAAAAGGAGAAGTAGCATGGAATTATAAATATTATAATCCCGATTTGTGGGACAGAGAAGGTCTTATCTGGACCAACACTCCGGTTTTTAATGACGATGAGATTTTTCTGACCATGGGGTACGATTATTTTGCCGTGATGCTGAAAATGGATTCCACCGGAACATCCGTGTCTGAGAAGTTTATAGACCACACCCTCGATAATCACCACCACGGCGTGATTTTGCACGACGGGCATTTGTACGGTTCAAACTGGTACGATAACCGGCGAGGCCGCTGGGTTTGTATGGTTTGGGATACCGGAGAAATCAAATATGTAGACGACTGGGATACCAAAGGTGCGCTGGTAATGGCCGACGAAATGTTGTATGCATATAACGAGCGGGGAAATGTAGGGCTGGTAAAACCAACTCCCAACGGCTTTGAAGTGGTCAGTCAGTTCCGAATTACCAAAGGTGCAGGCCCGCATTGGGCGCATCCTTTTATTTCCGATGGTAAACTACTCATGCGGCACGGCGATGTGTTGCTCGTTTTTGATATCAAAGGAAATTAGCTGAAGTGCGAAAAGCAGCCCTTTCTGTTTTTTTAGTGCAGCAGTTTTGAAAGACTGCTTTCGCAGTTTGTATTCAGAAAAAAAATGAAAAGCAGTCAAATCATAAAAGCGACCTCTTACTCCCTGGCGATTATTTTCGTCGGGCTTCTGATCTGGTGGTTGCAGACTGATCCAACCAGCGATTTTGAGGTGAGCCTGGATGGTGCCGATAACCGTGGTTCGGGAGCCGAAGCTCAGGATGTAAAAATAGGTGAGTATTTTAAACAGTTTGCCGACGATTATACCGAAATGTCTGAAACCTGGCCACGTTTCCGGGGGGCGGATTTTGATAACATTTCCAAATCGCCGGTGAAACTTATTGACAGGTTTGGCGCTGAGGGGCCGAAAATAGTTTGGTCGAAAGAGTTGGGCGAAGGGCATTCGGGAGCAGCCATATACAAAGGGTTGGTTTATGTTCTCGATTACGATGAAGAGGAACGCGCAGATATGTTGCGGTGCTACTCGTTGCTCACGGGAAAAGAGATGTGGGTTCGCGGATATACGTTGAATGTGAAACGTAATCACGGCATGTCCCGAACGATTCCTGCAATAACAGAAGATTATATTCTTTCAATGGGCCCCATGTGCCATGTAATGTGTCTCGACAGGGAAACCGGAGATTTGCGTTGGGGCCTGGATGTGGCAAAAGAGTACCAGTCGGAAGTGCCTTTGTGGTACACCGGGCAGTGTCCGCTTATTGATGATGGCAAAGCTATTATCGCTACCGGCGGGAATGCTTTGTTGGTGGCTATCGATTGTGAGACCGGCGAAAAAATATGGGAAACGCCCAATCCCGAAGGTTGGAAAATGTCGCACTCTTCTGTGATGCCGTTTACTTTTGGCGGGCAAAAAATGTACGTTTACAGCGCCATTGGAGCATTGGTTGGTGTGGCTGCAGATGGCGCTAATGCCGGCGAAATTCTTTGGCAAACCACCGTTTGGAACCACTCGGTTGTGGCTCCTTCTCCGGTTTGCATGCCCGACGGGAAAATATTTATGACGGCAGGCTACGGCGCAGGAAGTATGATGGCACAGCTCTCGGAAAGCAACGGGAATTTTTCCATTGAAGTACTCTCTAAATACCCTCCGCGCGACGGATTGGCTTGTGAACAGCAAACCCCGTTGTATTGGGACGGCCATCTTTTGGGAATAATGCCCAAAGACGGCGGGCCGAACCGAAACCAGTTGATTTGCGTAAATCCCGATAATCCGCAGGAAATGGTCTGGACCAGCGGAACAGAAACCCGGTTTGGATTGGGACCTTATTTTATTGCCGACGGAAAACTGTTTATTCTGTCTGACAACGGGACGCTTACTATTGCCCGGCCGGATGTGAAAAAGTACATTCAGCTCGACCAGGCAAAAGTTATTGAAGACGGACACGATGCCTGGGCGCCTTTTGCTCTTGCAAACGGCTACCTGGTAATGCGCGATTCGAAAACGATGGTCTGTATAGATTTGAACGTTAAATGAAAAAAATGAAGAACAAAGGAATTATCATTTTTCTTCTCCTCCTGGTGGTTGTAATCGTGGCGGTTTTGGTTGTCGATTTTATTTCCGACAGGCCGGATCGCAGCAATCCAAATCCGTTTGCCTATAACGTGGAAGAATTTAAAAACGTTGCTCCCGAGCTGATTCTTTATAAAGAATCGAAAAATTTCAGAATTGGTTTTGAAGAGCCGGTTGCCGTCGCCATTCAAAATAACAAACTATACATTGCCGGCGACAAAGAGTTGAAAGTTGTTGATTTGTCGGGTAAACTGCTGGCGAATTTTCCATTGCCCGAAAAACCCCTTGCGGTGGAAGTTTTTCAGCATGAAATTTTTGTTGCCGTTAAAAATAAAATTTTGATGTTTGATGAAACAGGCAATGCGTTAAGTGAATGGCCGGTTCCGGGAAACAACTCATTAATAACTGCGGTTGCTGCTGATAACAACAATGTTTTTGTGGCAGACGCCGGAATGCGAAAGGTGATTCGTTATTCAAAAAATGGCGAGATGCTGGGAGAGTTTGATGGCAAAGCCGAAGAGGGCGCTTTGCACGGATTTATTGTTCCAAGCCCGTGTTTCGACCTCGATATTAATGACCAGGAAGAACTTTGGGTGGTTAATCCAGGCCTGCACGCGCTGGAAAATTATACTTACGACGGGCAGTTGCGTACCTATTGGAAAAGCACGGGCGTGAATCTGGAAGGGTTCAGTGGTTGCTGCAACCCGTCGCATTTTACTTTTTTAAGCGATGGCCGTTATGTAACCAGCGAAAAAGGCCTGGTTCGGATAAAAACATACAAGCGATCGGGTGAGTTTGAAGGAGTGGTTGCAGCGCCTGCAAAGTTTGTGGACGAAGGCAGGGCGCCCGATGTGGCTGCCGACAGCAATGACAATATTTATGCGCTCGATTTTGATAAAAAAATAATTCGGGTTTTTGAACCAAAATAATATGGACCGAAAAGAATTTTTAAAAACCGGAGGCAGGATTTTAATCCTTGGCGGAATGGCAGCCACCACCGGATACCTGGTTGTCCGGAAAAAAGTGGATGCTACGTGTTCGGTATCGCCGGCCTGTCAAAGGTGCGGTAAATTCGCAAAATGTGAATTGCCACAGGCAAAGGAGGTGAAAGATGGAAAAAGAGAGTAAGTCGAAAAACCGGAGGGAGTTTATTCAGAGCGGCGTGCGGTTGTCGTTGGCAATGGCGCTGGGCAGTGTCAGTGGGTTGGCGCTCAGTAAAGTGGTAAAAGATGACTACGTCTGGCAAATCGATCCTTTTGAATGCACCCAGTGCGGCCGTTGCGCCACTGATTGTGTGATGAGCCCTTCGGCAGTTAAATGCGTTCATGCCTACGATTTGTGCGGCTATTGCGATTTGTGTGGCGGCTATTTAAAACCCGACTCCAACGCATTGAGCACTGCTGCCGAAAATCAACTTTGCCCCACTGCCGCCATCGAACGAAAATTTATTGAGGAGCCTTATTTCGAATATATTATTAACGAAGATTTGTGTATCGGATGCGCCAAATGTGTAAAAGGGTGTACTGCTTTCGGAAACGGCTCGTTGCATTTGCAGATAATCCACAGCATTTGCGATAATTGTAACGATTGTTCCATCGCCCGCGTTTGCCCGTCGAATGCAATAAAAAGGGTGCCGGCCAGTGAAGCGTATTTCATAAAAGGTGACTTTACTAAAAAATCGGAATCCTGAACAATGAAAAAACTGAAGTACATATTCTGGACTGTTGCTTTTGTGGTGTTGTACGTGGCCGCGTCGGCTCAGCAACAGCGTTTTCCAAAACCGGAGTTCGAATCCGGGTACGAACAGCCGACAACAATTACACCGGAGCCTCGTGCGCTGTCACTGGAGTATTTCGATGTGCTGGTTTTGCTGGTTGTCCTTTCTCTTGCTTCGTGGCTGGTCTTAAAAAAACGCTCGCGGCAGGGAGTTTTGTGGCTTTCGGTATTTACGCTTATTTACTTCGGCTTTTACCGGGATGGCTGCATCTGTTCCATTGGTGCAATTCAAAATGTCACGCTTTCTTTTTTCGATCCGGCTTATGCCATTTCGCTCACGGCACTGCTGTTCTTCCTGCTACCACTGGCTTTTACGCTGTTTTTCGGCCGTACATTCTGTGCCGGTGCCTGCCCGTTGGGCGCTATTCAGGATTTAATAATTATCAAGCCCATTAGTTTGCCCAAATGGCTGAACAAAACGTTGGGGCTGATTCCATACATATATCTTTCGCTGGCGGTACTTTTTGCTGCCACGGGCACCGACTTTATTATTTGTCGATACGACCCGTTTGTGGGCATTTTTCGCATGGAAGCGAAATTTCACATGGCTGTTTTGGGCGTTAGTTTTTTACTGATGGGAATGTTTGTGGCGCGTCCTTATTGCCGGTTTTTTTGCCCTTACGGTGTTTTGCTGAGTTGGATGTCGCGTTTTTCCAAGTGGCATCTTTCCATTACTCCGTCAGCGTGCATTCAGTGTAAATTGTGTACCAACTCGTGCCCGTTCGATGCCATTGATTACCCGACCAACGAAAAAGAGGTGGTAAAATCCGGCCTCGGCCCGAAACGTTTTCTTGTTTACGCGGTGCTAATTCCGGTTTGGGTAGCTGCCGGCGTGTTTGTCGGGGAACGTACTCATACCTGGTTGTCAAAAGCCAATCCGGATGTTTACCTGGCGGAACTGCTTATTTCCAATCCTGAAATTAAAAACGACCCCGATAACATCGATGTACAAACTTTTCTGGCATCCGGAAAAACCATGGAACCCTTGGTGGAAGAGGCAAAAATCATCCGTGGAAAATTTTATATCGGAAGCATGATTGCCGGAGGATTTCTGGGGCTGGTAATTGGAATGACGCTGCTGAATACGATTGTTTTCAGAAAACGTCAGGATTATTTGCCGCATAAAGGAAACTGTTTCAGTTGTGCGCGCTGTGTGGATTATTGCCCGGTAGAAAAATAAAAAGGATCAATAGTTTGAAAAAAGAACAATAAGCAATTATAAACGAAATGACCAACAACGATAAATTAAAACTTGCACAAAATGTAGCTGTAATTTCCGGTGTTTTTTGCACCGTGCTGGCTTTGTTGTTGCTGCTTAATTTTTGGCAGTTTTCCAAAAACGATCCCGTTGAAAGCCAGGCGCTGGATGTGCTTGTTCAGCGGCTGAAAGAAGAACCCAATAATGATGGGCTGAAAAACGAAATCAGAAATTACGATTTGCTGGCACGCAAAGCTTATTTTAACAGTCAGTGGCAGGTAAAAACCGGCGCTTTTCTGTTGTTGTTGGGAGCCGTTGTGCTTGCTTTTGCGCTCAGGGTTTATTACTCGCTGAAAGCAAAAATTGAAGAGCCCGAAAAAGTTTTGGAAAATGAAATAGCCAGCAGGATTCTGGCTCAGAAAGGTGTTCTGATTGTTGGGGCAGTGCTTTTTGCCGTTGCCATTGTTGCGTCGTTTTCAACCGTTAATTATTTGGAAAAGTACGACTGGCAAAATGCTGTTGTTGAAGCGCCTGCCCAATCGGTTGACGAAGGAATTGAAGTGATTGATATTGCAGAAAATGTGCCTCAGAAAGAGGAGATTGTCGAAAATAATCCTCCGAAGGAAGTAGTGGATGAAACACCCGAGGTTCAGGCAATTGATGCAGAAACACCTGTCGCGGCGCCTGCGCCTGCCCCGGAAAAAGTTGTAGCAGAAAAACCTGCCGCTGCGTTTACTGCAGATCTTGTAAAACGAAACCACAACTCTTTTCGTGGGCCATTCGGTCAGGGAATCAGTTATTGTAAAAATATCCCGACGCAGTGGGATGGTGCTGCTGGAGCAAATATTCTCTGGAAATCTCCGATTCCCAAGCACGGGTACAATTCGCCGGTGGTTTGGGGCGACAAGGTGTTTGTAGCCGGTGCCGATAACCAGACCCGGGAGGTATACTGTTTCAACGGTAATAATGGAAAATTACTTTGGACAGGCAAAGCCGACAATATTCCGGGCTCTCCGTCTTCACCGCCCCGCGTCACCGAGGATACAGGTCTTTCGGCGCCAACAGTTACTACCGACGGGCAGCGGGTGTTTGCCATTTTTGCTACCGGAGATGTGGCCGCTTTCAATATGGATGGCGACCGGGTCTGGGCGAAGAATCTGGGCGTGCCTGATAATCATTACGGACATTCATCTTCGCTCATTGTATGGGACAATAAGCTTATTATCCAATACGATACAAATAAAAGCGGACGGGTGTTGGCGTTGAACACAGCCACTGGTGAACCGGTGTGGGATACCGCCCGCAGTTCAAAAATTTCCTGGGCCAGCCCGGTGCTTGCTCAGGTTGACGGCAAATACCAGGTGGTTCTTACCGCTGATCCCATTGTGGCAGGATACGATGTTCAGACCGGAAAAGAGCTTTGGTCAGTGGAATGTATGATGGGAGAAGTTGGCCCTTCTGTCGGGTATTCCGACGGTGTGGTTTACGCCGCCAACGAATACGCAACATTGGCCGCCATCAATATTAAAACACAGGAAATTCTTTGGGAAGAAGATATGTTTTTGCCGGAAGCTGCCAGTCCGCTGGCGCACGAAGGACTGCTTTTTATTGCAACAAGTTACGGGGTGCTGGTGTGTTACGATGCCAAAACAGGTGAAGAATACTGGGAGCACGACGTGGGCAAAACACTTTATTCATCGCCTGTTTATGCCGATGGTAAACTGTTTATGATGGATAACGACGGGGTGATGCGCATTTATGAATTTGCCAAAGAAATGAAATTAATTGCCGAGAACAAGTTGGGCGAAAACGCAGGAACAACTCCGGCTTTTGTGGACGGAAGAATTTATATCAGAGGAGAAGATAATTTGTATTGCATCGGTAAATAGTAAATTCGAAGTAGAGCGTCCTGAAAATTAAACATTATGGGAAAGAAAACAACACTGTTTATTTCAGTTTTATTGATTCTGGCGGGCATTATCATTTATGTGTTATTAAAGGATTCAAACACAAAAATGGATGAGGAGCTTATTGGCTTTTTCTCCGGAATTTGTTTTGGCGCTGGTGTTATATTGCCCGTGAGACTGTTTTTTGATAAGAAGAAAAAATAGGAACCGGTGCTTTTGTGAAAATGAGTATGACAAGCAACTTTCAAAATATAGATCGCATTATTCAGGAAAAAGGTGCTGAAAAAAAGAGCCTGATTCCGATTTTGCAAGCCATTCAGCACGAATACAATTACCTGCCTGAAGAAGCATTAAAATATCTCGCGGAAAAAACTTCAATTACTCCTTCTGAAATTGTTGGAGTGGCCAGCTTTTATAAACAGTTTAGAATGCAGCCCGCCGGAAAGCATCTGGTGAAAATTTGTGTGGGAACTGCTTGTCATGTAAAAGGGGCTTCACTTGTTCACGATGCTTTTCGTCGTCATTTCAATTTGCCGCAGGGAACCGATACGGATGATACCGGCGAATACACACTGGAAAAAGTTAGTTGCCTCGGATGTTGTACGCTGGCGCCGGTGGTTCAGGTTGACGATATTACTTACGGTCATGTGGCGCCGGATCAGGTAGACAAAGTAATTGCGGATTTTGAAAGCCAGCAGGGAAAAAAAGGTGCAAAAAAATTCAGGAAAGCAGACGGCACCGAAATCAAAGGTGAAATCAGAATCGGGCTGGGCTCCTGTTGTGTGGCAAGTGGCAGCGGCGAAATCGAACAGGAGGTGGAAAGCGTAGTGAACCGAAGTGGCCTTCGGGTGAAACTGAAACATGTGGGCTGCGTGGGAATGTGTCACCAGGTTCCGCTGGTGGAGGTTGTTCCCAACGAAGGAGAACCTACGCTTTATGCTAAAGTGAAGCCTGAAGACGTAAAACGAATTATTGAAAGTCATTTTGAGCCGCCGGGCATTCTTTCAAAAATAAAAAGCAGGCTTTTTCATTTTGCGGAGGAGATTCAGACGGATCGTAACTGGGACGGCGTGCAGCGTTACGAAATCAGCATGCGCGAAAAACCCGTGGCATCGTTTCTTGGCAACCAAATTCCCATTGCTACGGAGTACCGGGGAATTATCAATCCGCTCGATATTGAGGACTATCAGCGGCGTGGTGGATTTTCTTCCCTGAAAAAAATGTTTGAAATGTTATCTCCCGATCAGGTTGTTGAAGAAGTGAAGAAGAGCGGTATTCGCGGCCGGGGAGGAGCCGGGTTTCCCACCGGTGTGAAATGGGAGTTTGTGAAGAAAGAAAAAAGTGAGGTAAAATATTTGATTTGCAACGGCGATGAAGGTGATCCCGGCGCTTTTATGGACAGGATGCTTTTGGAAAGTTACCCTTATCGTGTAATTGAGGGGATGATTATTGCTGCCTACGCAGTGGGGATTCACCACGGTTATTTTTATATCAGGGCGGAATATCCGCTGGCCGTAAAACGCGTACGAAAGGCGTTGGAAATCTGCCGGGAGAATAATTTTCTGGGAAATGATATAATGGGGTCGGGGTTTGATTTGGAACTGAATATTTACGAAGGCGCGGGCGCTTTTGTTTGCGGCGAAGAAACAGCGTTGATTGCGTCGGTTGAGGGAAGTCGTGGTTTTCCGAGAATTCGTCCGCCATTCCCTGCCCAAAAAGGTTTGTGGGGGCATCCAACATTGGTGAACAACACCGAAACCATGGCGCAGATTTCGTACATCATTCGCGAAGGTGCAGAAAAATTTAGCGGAATCGGAACCCACGGAAACACCGGAACAAAGGTGTTTGCACTGGCCGGAAAAGTGGCCCGCGGCGGACTGATTGAAGTGCCAATGGGAATTACCATTCATGAAGTGGTGGAAGTTATTGGCGGCGGTATTGCCAACGGAAAAAAGTTTAAAGCCGTTCAGATTGGCGGTCCGTCGGGTGGTTGCATTCCTGCGGAATATGCCGACACGCCAATTGATTATGAATCGCTCACAGCAATGGGCGCAATGATGGGATCCGGTGGTTTGGTAGTGCTTGACGAAACCGACTGCATGGTGGACATGGCCAGATTTTTCCTGTCGTTTACGCAGGACGAATCGTGCGGAAAATGCACTTTCTGCAGGGTGGGAACCAGAAGAATGCTGGATATTTTGGAAAACATAACCGCAGGAAAAGGAAAGCCCGGAGATATTGAAGAGCTGGAAAAACTGGCAGAGTGGACAAAAAAAGGAAGTCTTTGCGGGCTGGGAAAAACTGCTCCAAATCCGGTAATTAGTACGCTTAAATATTTCAGAAACGAGTACGAAGCGCACATAAATGGAGTTTGTCCCACCGGAAAATGCACCGGACTGATTACTTATTCGGTGAACGACGATTGCATCGGGTGTACCATGTGTGCTCAAAAATGTCCGGTAGATGCCATCCCGTTTACGCCGCATGAAAAGCACAGCATCGATACCGGGTTGTGCATTAAATGCGATTCTTGCCGGGCTGCCTGTCCGGTAGACGCTATTGATGTGAAGTAGATGCAGTTTCCTGTGTTTGCTTTCAGAACTGGTGTTTTGGGCTAAAAATGGAGATAGAATGTTGTGACAAGTGTTGCGGAAAATTTATTTTTCTTGGCATCTTTGTTCCTTGGTAAACGAAAAAATGATTATTTAAAATACAAATCTGATATAACGAATATAAAGGCGTTGCTCCACAATAAGATGAAGCACTTTATGCGATTTTAAAATTAAATAGACACATGAGACTTTTTTTAGTATTATTTGCTTTGGTTTTGCCGGTATTCGGCTTTTCGGTTTCCCCCGATAGTTTAAAATATGTTGATGCAGCTGATTTTCCTGTTATTGGAAAAGGCTTTACTGATACTCAAACCCGTTACGAAAGGTTGCCCTCCGCACTGGAGTCAACTACCCGTCCGCCGGTGTGGAATCTGTCGAAAAATTGCAGTGGCATGGCTATTCGTTTTCGTACCAATTCAACAGTGATTGCCGCTAAATGGGAAGTTACCGGCGATGTTTTTATGAACCATTTTACCATGACCGGCATAAAAGGGCTGGATTTGTACTGCCTGAAAGACGGGAAATGGCAGTTCGTAAATTCGGGTCGGCCCAAAGCTAAATCTACCACCGCCGTAATTATTCAGAATATGACAGGCGATGAGATGGAGTACATGCTGTACCTGCCCTTGTACGACGGATTGAAAAGCCTGGAAATTGGCGTTGAACAAAACGCACTTTTAGATGGTCCGGCGATTAATTCTCCAAAAACAGGCCATCCGATTGTATTTTACGGAACCAGTATTACACAGGGCGGATGCGCTTCGCGGGCAGGTATGTCGTACACTAACATTCTTGGGCGAATGCTCGATCGGGAGATTGTCAACCTGGGTTTTAGCGGAAACGGCCAGCTCGATCTCGAAGTGGCGGAAGCAATTGCTACTATTCCTTCTTCCTGCATTGTTATGGACTGTGTGCCCAATGTTTCTGTGGCTCAGATGAACGAAAAGTACCACAAGTTTATTGAGCTTATTCGTGAAGGCCAGCCCGAAACTCCGATCATTTTTGTGGAAACTATTCTCTTCCCGCACAGACATTTTGACCAGCATGTTTTTAAATTGCTAAATGAAAAGAATGCAACATTGAAGCGTATTTTCGACGAGAGAAAAAAAGGCGGCGACAAAAATATCTACTACGTGAAATCGGATAAATTAATTGGCAACGACCAGGAAGCAACTGTTGACGGCGTTCATTTAACCGATTTAGGATTCAAACGCATGGCCGAAAATCTGTATCCGGTATTGCGTAAACGGATGATAAAAAATTAGTTCGACTGCGAACAACAATTAATTGAACCAGGACATTTAGCCACATTGAAGTAAAATATGATTAAGCTCAAAATAAATAACCGGGAGATTCAGGTAGAAGAAGGTACTTCGGTGATGAAAGCGGCTCAGCAAGCGGGAATCGATGTTCCCAACCTGTGCTGGCACGATGAGCTGGAACACTTTACTTCGTGTATGCTTTGCCTGGTGAAAGATGGAAGGAACGGTAAACTGATTCCGTCGTGTTCGATTGAAGCAACCAACGGGATGGATGTAATTACCGACGACGACGAAGTTGCAGAAGCGCGGAAGACGGCGTTGGAATTGCTGCTCAGCGAGCATGTGGGCGACTGCGAAGCACCTTGTCAGGTTGCTTGTCCGGCCCACATGAACATCCCGTTGATGAACCGGTTGATAGCTGCCGGAAAGTTTGATGAATCGCTGGAAGCGGTGAAACGCGACATCGCTTTGCCGGCTGTGCTGGGGCGCATTTGCCCGGCTCCGTGCGAGGGCGCATGTCACCGAAAAACGGTGGACGAACCGGTTTCTATTTGCATGTTAAAACGTTTTGTTGGCGATAAAGGCACTGGAAACGTGATTGCGCCGGCAGAAGAAACAGAATACAAAGTGGCGGTAATTGGCGCCGGTCCGGCCGGGTTGGCTGCTGCCTATTATTTGCGGTTGCGCGGAATAAAGGTCACTCTTTTTGATAAAGCTGACAAAGCCGGAGGCCAGTTGAGAACTGAAATCAGCAGCGACATTTTACCTCCGGATGTTCTGGACAAAGAAATTGCCGCCATTCTGCAAACAGGGGTGAATTTTCAGGGAGGAAAAAGCATTGATGCAGAAATGTTTGCGGAAATCCGGAAAGAGTTTAATGCCGTTGTAGTTGCTTCGGGAACCATTGGCGATGAGTCTTCCGGTTTCGGATTGAAGGCCACTCCAAAAGGATTCGTCGTTGATAAAAACAGTTACCAGACTTCAATAGAAAATGTGTTCGCCATTGGAAATGCGTTGCGAACCTCAAGGCTGGCGGTGCGTTCGGTGGGGCAGGGAAAAGAGGTGGCCTTTTCTGTTTGGCAGTACCTGTGCGGGCAACCGGTAAAAGGCGAGTCGCGCATTTTTAATTCCAGGTTTGGAAAGCTGGTCAGTGAAGAGTTTTCAGAGTTCATGAAAGAATCAGCACCGGCAAAACGAAATTATCCGGACGCAGGCGGCGACCATGGCTTTTCGGCTGAGGAAGCCGTGGCGGAAGCCAAAAGGTGCCTGCATTGCGATTGTCGTGCTATCGACGATTGTAAACTGCGAATTTATTCCGACCGGTATCAGGCGGACCAGAAGCGGTTTAAAACCAGTGAACGCCGGAAAATAACCAAACTAACCACGCATTCCACATTGGTTTATGAGCCGCAGAAATGTATTAAGTGTGGCATTTGCGTCAGGCTAACAGAGAAAGAAGGAGAGAAGTTCGGATTTACATACGTTGGCAGGGGCTTCGACGTGGAAATGGGAGTGCCCTTTAACGAAGAACTGGAGCAAGGCCTGACAGAAACAGCAGAAAAGGTGGCAAAGAGTTGTCCTACAGGTGCCATTTCTTTTAAAACGACTTGTCCTCCCGAGTAGAAGGAGAAATTTGTAATTTTAACGTTGAAACCGAAGAATTTCTATTTTGCCTCGAATTCAAATAAAATGAAGATGAAACGGATACTGCTTTTACATTTCATTTTTTGGCTGGTAATGCCGGCAATTGCCCAGACTGGTGATTCGTGGCCTGTGTTTCGGGGAAATCAGGAGTTGAATGGTGTTTCAAAAACCAAACTTCCTGCGCGCCCCAACCTGCTTTGGACTTTTCAAACCGGTGACAACATTAAGTCTGCCCCGGTTGTGGCCGATGGAAAACTGGTCATCGGGTCAACTGACGGTTTTGTTTATTGCCTCAATTTACAGGGAAAACTACTTTGGAAATTTGAAACCGGAAATGCCATTGAAGCAGCGGCGCTTATTCACAATAATGTCGTTTATATTGGTAATCTCGACGGCACTTTTTATGCGCTCGATTTAAACTCAGGCAAAAAGAAATGGGAATACGAAACCGAAAACCAGATTGTTGGTTCTGCCAATTGGTGGAAAATCGGCGAAACCACTTATGTTTTGGTAGGAAGTTACGATTATTATCTGCATTGTGTGGATGCCGGCACCGGAGAGGTGAAGTGGAAGTACGAGTCGGATAACTTTATAAACGGGGCTCCGGCCTGCTCCGGCGGAAAGGCTTTTTTTGGCGGCTGCGATGGTTTTTTGCACGTGGTAAACATTGAAACCGGAAAGGCCGAAAAGAAGATTGATGTGGCATCTTATGTTCCGGGTTCTCCGGCGTTGGAAAATGGCAAGGCTTATCTGGGCGATTACGACGGGCGGTTTTTTGAGGTGGATATCGAAAATGAAAAAACGTCGTGGGTGTGGAAAGACGAGAACACCACTTTGCCGTTTATTGCTTCTCCCGCAATTCTTGGAAACAGGCTGTTTGCGGCCAATCACAATAAATTCCTGTACTGTTTCGATAAAAATAACGGCGAAAAGCAATGGGAGTACAATACCGGAAGCAGGGTGGAAGCTTCTCCTGTTGTTGCGGGAAATAAGGTGGTGGTGGCCAATATGAGAGGCGATTTGGCCCTGGTGAACCTTTCCGACGGGAAAGTTATCTGGACTTATGAAATCGGGAGCCAGATAATCAGCAATCCGGCAGTGGCTGCGGGGCGTATTTATGTGGGAGCCTACGATGGAAATGTTTACTGTTTCGGAGAATAACATTTGTTATTGATGAGGTCGTGGAAATTTCATCACTTTGTTTTTTTCGCATTGTGTAACAAAATAGAAAATGAACATCATTCAGATTATACCAGGTTCGGGAGGAAGTTTTTACTGCGGAAATTGCCTGCGCGACAGCAAGTATTTTAATGCGATGCGTGCTGAAGGTCATAAAGTTACTAAAATCCCCATGTACCTTCCGTTGTTTGCCGATGAACACGATATTTCGGAAGTACCTATTTTTTATGGAGCCATCAGTTTGTATCTGAAACAGGTTTATCCGGTTTTTAGAAAAGCGCCCGGTTGGGTTGACAAATTGCTGAATTCAAAAATGATGATGAAAATGGCAGCTTCCATGGCCGGTTCTACTCGCGCCAAGGGACTGGAAGATATGACCATCTCCATGTTGCTGGGCGAACAGGGCGAGCAAAAGGCAGAGCTGGAACTCATGGTGAACTGGATTGCCGAACATTGTAAACCGGATATTATTCACATCTCCAACGCATTGCTTTTGGGGCTGGCAAAGCGACTGAAAGAGAAAATAGGGGTGCCTGTGTTTTGCTCGCTACAGGATGAAGATGTTTGGATTGACCCGATGCAGCCTCAGTTTCAGAAGAAAATATGGGATTTAATGCACGAGCGGGCGAAGGACGTGGATGCGCTGGTTTCTGTGAGCCATTTTTTTGCTGATGTAATGAAGCAGCGGATGAGTCTTCCGGATGAAAAGGTGAGAACCATTCATCTTGGCGTGGATGTGGATGATTACCAGTATATTTCTCCCGGCGAGAAAGAACGCAACATCGGGTACATCTCCAGAATGTGCCACAAAGACGGGTTCGATATTGTGGTGGATGCCTTTGTTGATTTAAAAAAGAAACCCGGTTTTGATGATGTGAAGCTTATTGCAACAGGCGGCGCAACCGGCGACGATACCCGTTTTAACAAAGCGCAGAAGAAGAAACTGAAGGAGAACAATCTGCTGGATTCGTTTGAAATTTTACCCGATTTTGAAGGGAAGGCCGTAAACGATTTTTTCAAAAGAGTAGCGTTGGTCTCGGTGCCGGTGCGAATTGGCGAGGCGTTTGGAATGTACCTGCTGGAATCAATGGCCTCCGGGGTTCCGGTGGTGCAGCCGGCTTTGGGCGCGTTTCCCGAAATTGTTGAGCTGTCGGGCGGCGGCGTAACTTACATGCCCAACACACCGCAAAAGCTGAGTGAAACTTGGGCCGATCTGTTATCAAGCCCGGAGAAAATGGAGGAACTGAGCCGGAATGGTTATGAAGCAACCCGGGAAAAGTTCAATATTCATAATCATGCCAAAGAAATTATCGGCCTGTACGAAAGTTTTTGTCTCCCAGAATCAGATCAGCTAGGATTGAAATAATTGGTTTTTACACGATAAATCACCCGCAGGATATGCCTGGGTGGAAAACAAAATATTATGCTGTTACAACTGCAAAACATAACTAAAGGGTACGGCGAGCCGGGTTCTCACAGCTACCGGGCAGTTTTGAATAAACTGGACTTGCAGGTGGCAAGCGGTGAAAAAATTGCCATCGTCGGGCCGAGTGGCTCGGGAAAAACCACGTTGCTAAACCTGGTTGGTGCGCTCGACCAGCCGGAGCAAGGAGACATTTTATTCGAAGGGAAAGATATTACCGGCTATTCAACAGCCGAATTGGCCACTTTCCGGAACAAACATCTTGGCTTTGTATTTCAGCTTCACCACCTGATGCCACAACTTTCCCTCATGGAAAACGTATTGTTGCCGCTGCTTCCGCAGGGAAAAGGCATTTCAAAAGAGCAAAAAGAATGGGCGGAGTATCTTATTCGGAAAGTGGGCATTTGGGAACAACGTGATCAAAAACCATCGCAACTTTCAGGAGGAGAGTGCCAGCGTACTGCGGTTGTGCGTGCCCTGATGAATAAACCAAAATTACTGCTGGCCGATGAACCTACCGGCGCGCTCGATGAGGAGAATGCCAAAGAACTCACCGAGTTGCTGGTGAAGTTAAGCAACGAAGAGGGCGTTACTCTGGTTGCAGTTACGCACGCTGCGGCACTGGCCGACAGAATGGATAAAAAGTACCTGCTGAAAAACGGAAAACTGGTTTAAGCTTTCAATGTGAGACTTCGGGAAAAAAAAGGACTCTTATGACAAAATTCGGTTACATTTTTAAGTCGTTTTGCTACTTCCTGAAGGCCAATCTTCTGGTAGCATTTGGAGTGGCAATAAGCGCCATGGTTTTAACCGGTTCGTTAATAATCGGGGATTCGGTTCGGTATAGTCTGGAACAGTCTGCTTTTTATCGTTTGGGCGAGACAACTCATTTGGTAGCAGTTACCGAGCGGTATTTCAGGCAGGAGATGGCTTCCGAAATTGAGGCCGATAATCCGGATATTGAAGCTGCGCCTGTTTTGCTGCTCGAAGGGGTAGCCGTGGCAGGTGGCGGTCAACAGCGCGCAAACAGGGTGCAGGTTGTGGGCGTTGATGAAAGTTTTGAAAAAATTGCCCGCTCGGAAGTTTTTTCCACACTTCAGGATAATGAAATAATTATCAGTAAAAACCTGGCTGAGCGGCTGGACGTGGTGGCCGGTGACAATATTTTGGTTCGCATAAAAAAGGCCAGTTTAATTCCTTTGAACGCGCCTTTTGTGTCTGGCGATGAAATCAGCGTTTCGTTGCGGGCAGTCATAAAAAAAGTTGTGGAACGGGAAGAAATGGGGCGTTTTAGCCTGAGGAATTCGCAAACAGCGCCTTACAATATTTTTCTTTCAATAGAACGCCTGAACCGGTTGATGGAATTTGAAGGAAAGGCAAACCATTTGTTGGTTGCAACCCACCTCGGAACGAATGCAGTGCTAAAATCGGTAAAAAACTGCCTGACCCCGGCAGATGCCGGATTGAAAATAAGAACCATTGAAGCCACCGGCGAACTGGAAATTTCTACTGAAAGGGTTTTTATGGAACCAAAAGTTGCAGAAACTTTGGGAAAATTGCCCGCGGCAAAACCTCTGATTACCTACTTTGTAAATGGAATTGTGCGAGCGGATTCAGTGGCAGGTACACCGCAAATTCCGTATTCGTTTGTCTCCTCGCTGGGCGATAAACAACTTGCCGACAATGAAATTATCCTCACCAAATGGGCTGCTGATGATTTAGGCGTCAGTCCGGGGGATTCGATTAAATTGAAGTATTTTGAGATTGGGCCGCTTCGAAAGTTGATAAATTGTGAGGCAGGGTTCATTTTGAAAGAAATTGTACCTATGAATGAAATTTGGGCGGACTCAACGCGGATGCCCTGGTTGCCTGGGCTTTCTGATGCCGGACACTGTCGGGAATGGGATGCCGGCGTGCCAATTGATTTAGACGCCATCCGCGACAAAGATGAAAAATATTGGAACGAGTGGAGAGGAGCGCCTAAAGCATACGTCTCTTTGAATAGAGCACTGGAAATTTGGAAGAACCGGTTTGGTTCGTACACTGCCGTGAGGTACCCTGCTGCAACGTTTGATATGGAAAATTTTCGGCAGGTTTTTTCTGAAAATGTGTTGCCGTCAGACCTGGGAATGACTGTTGAACCCATTCGGGAGCAGGGAGTTTCCGCTGCCAGAAATGGAACCGATTTTAGCGGCCTGTTTTTAGGGTTGAGCTTTTTTATTTTGGTGTCGGCAATTATTTTAACCGTTTTGCTTTTTCGCCTCAATCTCGAAACACGTTCAGCAGAAGTGGGCGTTTTGGCGGCACTTGGTTTTAAAGAAAGGCAGGTGCGTAGCATTTTTCTGCTCGAAGGATTAGTGGTGGCACTGGCCGGTGGACTTTTGGGTCTGGTGTTTTCCGTTTTGTATACTTCAGCTGTTTTTCGCATTTTAAATACACTTTGGTTTGATATAGTCAGAACCGATGTGCTGCTGATAAAAATTTTTCCTACTACTTTGGTTGCCGGGTTAATTATTAGTTTGGTTGTTTCTCTGGGCGCTATTTATGTTTCCATTGTTCGTTACCAGCGCCGAAAAACTGCCGAGTTGCAAAAACGAACAGAGTCCGGATTGAAAAAAGGCTGGAGCCGGGCATTGGATGTTGCGATGTGGATTTCTCTGGTTGTTCCGCTTGTTTTGGTATTGTTGCAGTTGCTGCATCCGGGGGCGCTCGACGCGATGCTTTTCTTTTTGTCGGGAGGTTTGTTGTTGCTTGGATTTTTGTTGGGATTCAGAAAAATATTGTTGAAACTGGATCGCCGGAAAACTGACGAAATCAGGCTCTCTACGCTTTCTGTATTAAACCTTGCACGCAATAAAGGGCGTTCGCTAACTGTGGTTATTTTGTTCGCTTTGGGAACTTTTTTAGTGATTTCAACCGGTTCGAACAAGCTCGATTTGTTTGCTAATGCCCAGGATAAGTCAAGTGGAACGGGAGGGTTTCTGTACTTTGCTGAAACCACAATGCCGGTGTTGTATAATTTGAACGATCGGGAAAAACGGGCAGAAGAGGGCATCTACGAAGATTTTACCGCTGTGCAGTTCAGAAAAGTGCAGGGCGACGATGCCAGTTGTTTAAATCTGAATCGTATTGCGCAGCCAGCTATTTTGGGTGTTGATCCGCAGAAGCTGGAAGGCCGGTTTTCGTTTGCTGCACTCATGGATGGTTTCAATTCGGCAGATCCCTGGCTTGATTTGAATGCGCCATTGGATGACGGAGCCATTCCGGCAATTGCCGACCAAACAGTTATTCAGTGGGGGCTGGGCAAAAAAGTGGGCGACGAGTTGCTATACCAGAACGAACAGGGCGACACGTTACGGCTGAAGTTAATCGCAGGAACTACTCCTTCTGTTTTTCAGGGGTATGTGATTATTTCCAATAAACATTTTCTTGAAAATTATCCGACCAACAGCGGTTCCTATATTTTTCTGATTGACGGGTCGCAGGAGAAAGAGTCGCAAATAGGCGAAGAGCTGCAATCTGTTTTTCGCGATTATGGCTGGCAGATGGAACCGACAGCAAAACGGCTGGTCGAATTCTTTTCGGTAACCAATACTTACCTCAGTATTTTTCTGGCGCTTGGGGCACTCGGAATGATTCTCGGAACAATTGGGCTGGCAATAATTTTGGCGCGCACCATTTTAGAACGCCGCCGCGAAATTGCGCTCATGCAGGCTGTGGGTTTTAACACCGGGCAATTATTCAGGTTGCTGGCAACTGAATACCTGATGTTGTTGGTCGCCGGTGTTCTGTCGGGTTTTGTAACGGCAGTTGTGGCAACGCTTCCGTCGTTTGTTTCGTCCAATACAGATGCTTCGCTGGGAACAGTGGCGATAATTGTTGCGTTGATTTTGGCCAACGGTGTTGCGTGGATTGCCGGGTTAAGCTGGTTATCGCTTCGCAAAAAGAAGCTTGCTTTGGGGGTAAGGGAAGAGTGAGCAAAGCGTGTTTATGGTTATGAATTCATTGCTAATCAATTTTGTTGATTGTAGTTTGTGCTTGTGGTTGACTGCGTTTTGTGTGTGCATTTTAGGGTGAAAAATGTTTTTTCTTGCATCTTCCTGAAAGAATGAATTTTAAAGATTTGGTTTTTCAATATTACCCCGAATGTTAACTAAATGTTAACCAGGGTGGAACGGGGTATTCTTCTGTTAAATAAAAATCCATTGCTTGTTTTCCTCTGATTTACTTGTAAAACCTGTTCAGGTTGAGTTTGTTTACCTGTTTTTGAGAGATTTTCTTCTACTTGGTTAAATACCTCTTTCTCTGTACTGCCGGTTTTTCAGAAAATATATTATGCGGCATAAAACCTAAATTTTAGATGATTTTCCTTCATTTTTATTAAAATCTTGTTATTACATTTACGTTTTTTGATAAGTACGCGTTGAAAAATAATGGCGCAATATGTTTCTTTTTTAATAAAGAAATTTTTCGTTAATAAGAGGAAATTTAAATATCAACAATATATGAATTCAAAGATTCAACAATTAACTGAAACCATTTACAACGAGGGTGTTCAAAAAGCGAAGGAAGAAGCGGAAGCTATTTTGAAAGAAGCCAGGGAAAAGGCTGCCGGCATCGAAAAAGATGCTCAAAAGAAAGCTGAAAAGTTATTGGCCGATGCTGACGACAAAGCCCGGGAGTTGAAAAAACAGGTGGATTCGGAAATTAAAATGACACTGAACCAGGCTGTTTCTGCAATAAAGCAGGAAATTACTTCTCTGATTTCGATGAAGGTAATTCAGCCACCGGTAAAAGAGCTGTTTTCCGACAAAGATTACCTGCAGAACCTGATTTCAACCGTTGTTAAAGGCTGGATGGAAAAAGAAGCTTTTGATGTAAATGTAATTCTGCCCGAGCAGGAAAGAAACCAACTGGAAAGCTTTTTCAAAAATAACCTGGCCGATGAGATGAATAAAGGACTGAAAGTTTCGTTTGCACAACACATTAAATCCGGGTTTAAAATCGGTCCGGCAGACGGAAGTTACATCATCAGTTTTTCAGATGAGGATTTTACCAATTTCCTCAAAGCATACCTGCGTCCGAAAACCAGTCAAATACTTTTTGAGGAGGGAAAATGAACAAGCGAAACTACTACTGCCTTGTAGCAGGCTTGCCCGACCTCATTCCTGACGATAAGAAATTGCATTTCTCTTCGGTGAAACTGCGCAGTTATTTGCAGGAAGAACTTCATCCGGCCGATTTTGAGGTGGTGAAAATGTTCTACCTGCCATGGGATCATGAGAACCTGATTAACCTTTTGTATGAAAAAGAGTTTGATTGGGACGAGCGCGGAAATTATTCCCGGGAAGATTTGGAACAGTTTGGCGATAAAAAGCAGATTGAGTTGATCGACGCGACGGTTTTCCCATCCTATTTCATGGATTTTGTGGAGCTGTTTTACAACGACCATGAAGCGTTACCTAAATCTGCTGCCGTAAAGTTTTTTGCCGAAAAATGGTACGAAGCACTGGCCGGTTCCGGAAATCAGTTTGTTGCGGGGTTGGGAAAGTTCAAACAAAACATGGCCAATATTATGCTGGCTCTGAACGGGCGAAAACACAATATTCCGTTTGAAGAAGCAATTATTGGCGACGATGAGGTGACCCACGCCCTGAAAAAAAGCAGGTCGCGTGATTTTGGTCTGGCTGGCGAAATCAGCGACATCGAAAACATTGTACAGATTTTTGATATGGAAAATCTGCTCGACAGGGAGCTGAAACTCGATAATCACACCTGGCATTATATCGATGAAAATACATTCTTCAACTATTTCACCATAGAGAAAGTATTGGGGTTTGTACAAAAAGTTTTCATTGTAGAACGTTGGTTCGAACTCGATAAAGAGAAAGGGCAACAGATATTTAGCCAGTTATTAGAAGAAATACAATCCAATTTTGAATTTCCTGAAGAATTTGCGATAACCTATGGAAAAAGATAATAAAACAACAGGTAAAGTGGTTGGAATTGTGTCCAACCTGGTAATGGTAGAAGTGGACGGGCCGGTGGCTCAAAACGAAATTTGTTTCATTTCTCTGGGAAATGAAAGCCTGATGGCGGAGGTGATTAAAGTTGTTGGAAAAGTAGCCTACGTGCAGGTTTTTGAAAGTACCCGCGGACTGAAAACCGGTTCAAAAGTTGAATTTCAGGGGCACCTGCTCGAAGTTACCCTGGGTCCCGGTATCCTTTCCAGAAATTACGACGGGCTGCAAAACGACCTCGATAAAATGGAAGGTATTTTCCTGAAACGCGGAGAGTACACCGACCCGCTGAACAGGGAGAAAAAATGGGCATTTAAACCCATTGCCAAAGTGGGCGACGAAGTGCAGGCCGGCGACTGGCTGGGCGAAGTGAACGAAAATGACCAGCCCCACAAAATTATGGTGCCTTTTAAAATGAAGGGCTCCTTCAAAATAAAAGAAATTGTACCCGAAGGCGAATATATAGTTGACCACAATATTGCAGTGGTAGAAGACGAAGATGGTGCTGAAACCCGGCTGACTATGGTGCAAAAATGGCCGGTAAAACTGGCAGTTGGTTCATACAAAGAAAAGCCGCGCCCGTTTAAACTGCTCGAAACCGGTGTTAGGTGTATGGATACGCTAAATCCGATTACCGAAGGAGGAACCGGATTTATTCCCGGGCCGTTCGGAACCGGGAAAACCGTGTTGCAGCACGCCATCTCAAAACAGGCCGAAGCTGATATTGTAATTATTGCAGCCTGTGGCGAGCGTGCCAACGAGGTGGTTGAAGTTTTTACGGAATTCCCGGAGCTGGAAGACCCGCGTACCGGGAAAAAACTGATAGAACGTACAATTATTATTGCAAATACTTCGAATATGCCGGTTGCCGCCCGCGAAGCCTCGGTTTACACGGCCATGACTATTGGTGAGTATTACCGTGCGATGGGATTGAAAGTACTGCTAATGGCAGACTCAACCTCACGCTGGGCACAGGCATTGCGCGAAATGTCCAACCGCTTGGAAGAGCTTCCCGGCCCGGACGCATTCCCGATGGACTTGTCTGCAGTTATTTCCAACTTCTATTCGCGTGCCGGATTTGTTTATCTGAACAACGGTAGCACCGGCTCAATTACCTTCATCGGAACAGTTTCGCCTGCCGGTGGTAACCTGAAGGAGCCGGTAACCGAAAGTACCCGTAAAGCTGCCCGCTGTTTTTACGGCCTTAGCCAGGCGCGTGCCGACAGTAAGCGGTATCCGGCGATCGACCCCATCGACAGTTATTCGAAATACCTCGAATATCCCGAAGTTCAGGAAAATTTGGCGAGAAACGTAGGTGACTCATGGCTGAATGAAGTGAATAAGGCAAAAGACGTTTTGTTGCGCGGAAAAGAAGCAATGGAACAAATAAATATTTTGGGTGACGACGGTGTTCCTATTGGGTTTCACGAAACTTTCTGGAAGTCGGAACTCATCGACTTTGTGATTTTGCAACAGGATGCGTTTGACAAAATCGACTCTTCTACTCCCATGAAACGTCAGCAATATATGTTGTCGAAAGTGCTGGATGTTGTGGATAGCAGTTTCGCATTTAATCACTTTGAAGATGTGAGCAGTTTCTTCAAAGAAGTAATTAACGAATTCAAACAGATGAACTATTCTGAATTTGATTCGGACAACTTCAAACAGCACGAAGAAGCGCTTGAAAAACTGTTAAAAACGCAGGCAAATTAATTAAGGCAACAATTAACTCGAGAAAAAGAAATACTATGGAAAGTCAGGCATTTCAGAAAGTATATACAAAATTAACAAACATCACCAAAGCAACGGTTACGTTAAAAGCCAAAGAAATTGGCTACGACGAAATTGCGAGCGTGAATGGTAAGCTGGCTCAGGTTGTAAAAATTACCGGGGATGATGTAACGCTTCAGATTTTTGAGGGAACAGAAGGGATTCCTACCAATGCCCATGTGAGCTTTTTCGGCAAACCACCTCAATTGAAGGTGAGCGACGAACTGGCCGGGCGCTTTTTTAACGCATACGGCGACCCAATCGACGGCGGGCCTGAGATTCAGGGCGAAGTGCGCGATATTGGTAGCCCGTCGGTAAATCCGGTGCGCCGTAAACAGCCGTCGAACCTTATTGCTACCGGTATTGCAGGTATCGACCTGAACAATACGCTGGTTTCCGGACAGAAAATTCCGTTTTTTGCCGACCCCGACCAGCCTTATAACCAGGTGATGGCAATGGTGGCGCTGCGTGCGAAAGCCGATAAAATTATTCTGGGCGGAATGGGGCTTACCAACGACGACTACCTCTATTTTAAAAACGTATTCGACAATGCAGGTGCGCTCGACCGAATTGTGAGCTTTGTAAATACCACAGAAAACCCGCCGGTTGAACGGTTGTTGGTTCCGGACATGGCGCTTACTGCAGCCGAATATTTTGCAGTAGATAAAAACGAAAGTGTGCTGGTTTTGCTTACTGATATGACACTCTATGCAGATGCGCTGAGTATTGTATCAAACCGTATGGACCAGATTCCTTCCAAAGACAGCATGCCGGGATCGCTCTATTCTGATTTGGCAAAAATTTACGAGAAAGCTGTGCAGTTCCCGTCGGGTGGTTCCATTACAATTATTGCGGTAACAACCCTTTCCGGCGGAGATATTACACATGCAATTCCGGATAACACCGGGTACATTACCGAAGGACAGTTGTTTTTACGTCGCGATTCAGATATTGGAAAGGTGATTGTTGACCCGTTCCGTTCGCTTTCAAGGTTGAAGCAGTTGGTAATCGGGAAACAAACCCGCGAAGATCATCCGCAGGTAATGAACTCGGCCATCCGGTTATTTGCCGATGCTGCCAATGCGCGCACCAAGCTTGAAAATGGTTTTGACCTGACCGATTACGACGAACGGACGCTGAAGTTTGCAAAAGAGTATTCAGACCAGATTCTGGCCATCGACGTAAACGTGGATACCGATACCATGCTGGATATTACATGGGAACTTTTTGGCAAGCACTTCAAAAAAGCAGAAGTGGCTATCAGAGAGAACCTCGTTGAGAAGTACTGGAAGAGTTAAACCAAATAAAGAATTTACGTGGCCATAAAATTTCAATATAATAAAACAGCTTTACAGGGGCTCGACAAACAGTTGAAGGTCAGGGAACGGGCATTGCCTACCCTGAAGAACAAAGAGTCGGCACTGCGCGTGGAGGTGAAACGGGCCAAAGACAAAGCAGCAGAGTTGGAAGATGATTACAATCGACAGATTGCATCGTTTGAAAATATGTCGCGGTTGTGGGGCGAATTCGACCAGAGCCTGGTTCGAATTAAAGATGTGGAACTCTCGTCAAAAAAAATTGCCGGGGTTTTTACACCGGTGCTCGAAAATATTATTTTTGAGACCAACACCGCCAATCTGTTTAACCAACCCGTTTGGTTTCCCGACGGAATGTCAATCATTAAAAAGATTGCTGAAATAGCCATTGAAAGGGAAGTATTCCTTAAAAAAATGGATTTGCTCGATTTTGCCCGAAAAAAGACGACTCAGAAAGTGAACCTTTACGAAAAGGTTCAGATTCCGGGTTTCCAGGATGCCATCAGAAAAATAAAGAGGTTTCTGGAAGACCAGGATAATTTGTCGAAGTCGGCGCAAAAGATTGTAAAAGACAGGCAGGAAAAACAAAGACAGGAGGCTGAGGTATGATTGTTCCAATGCATAAATACACGTTTTTGGTGTATCATTCCGCCTACAAAAGTTTTCTGAAAGACATTAGGAAAATAGGCGTAGTGCATATCAGCACCAAAAACAACGAACCTACTCCCGAAATGCAGGAGCTTTTCCGGCATTTAACGGAAGTGGATAAGGAAGCCAAAAAGCTTGAAATGCTGGATCCGGAGGAAACGAAAACCAAACCAGAACTGGCAACAGGCGAAGAGGTTTTCAACCGGTTGAAAGTTATCGAAAAAGAGTTGGAACATACTCACAACCAGATTTTGCAGTTTGAAAAAGATAAAAAGCAGCTGAAGCCCTGGGGCGATTTCGATTGGAAAAAAGTAAAACTTCTGGAAAATAAAGGCGTGTACATCAGATTTATGACATGCGCCATACGAAAATACGATCCCTCCTGGGAAGATAAATACTACTTGCGGGTAATTGGCGATCTGGACGGCTACCGTTATTTTGTGAAAATTGAAAAAGCCGAAGGAGGGGTTCCTGAGAACGGATTTGATGAAATTTCGGGGGCAGACGAATTGATTTTGCCCGATCGCTCGTTAAGTGAAGTGAATGCCGAAATTGATAAACAGAAGAGCGAAACAGATGCATTGAATCATGAACTGCATCAGATTGCTTTCTTCAGCAAACCTCTTTTGCAGGATTACCACAACGAGATTCAGGAGCAGCTGGCAGAGCAGAATGCACTTCTTCAAACCACCGAAGAGGTGGACGGGAAAGTGAAATTGCTGGAAGGCTGGGTTCCGGAAACAAAAAAAGCAGAACTGGATGCTTTTCTGGAACAAAACCAGATACTTTTTACCGCTGAAAAACCGGACGAAACAGACAAAGTGCCTATCCTTTTAAAGAACAACCGGTTTGCGCGGCTTTATGAGGTTATTGGCCAATTGTACGAACTACCGAATCATAAAGAACTTGATTTGGTGCCGTTTTTCGCTCCGTTCTACATGATGTTTTTCGGGTTTTCGCTGGGCGATGCCGGGTATGGTTTGGTAATTATGGCCGCCGCCCAGTGGATGAAAAAGAAAATGCCCAATCTGAAATCGGTAATGAGTCTGGCGCAATGGCTGGGGCTTGCCACAGTAATTTTTGGTATTCTCACCGGAACGTTTTTCGGGATAGACCTGATTAACTCCGATATTCCGTGGTTAGAAAGTGTAAAATCATACATGATTAGCACCGACGAACTTTTTAATCTTGCCATTATTTTTGGAGCTATTCAGATTATATTCGGAATGGTTCTTAAGGTAGTTAACATTACCCGGGTGCACGGGTTCTGGTACTCTCTTTCAACCATTGGGTGGCTAATTTTGCTTGTTGGTTCCGGTGCTGTTTACGGATTGAAATCGGGCGAGGTAGTTTCGCCGCAGGTTGCCGGGATAATCCAAAATGTGGTTTTTGCAGTAGCAGGAGTTCTCATCCTGGTGCTGAATCATCCTAAACGAAATGTGTTTATCAATGTTGGTGCCGGGCTGTGGGATGTTTACAGTATGGCTACCAGTCTTTTGGGCGACATTCTCTCGTACATTCGTCTTTTTGCGTTGGGCGTTTCAAGCGCTATTCTGGGTCTGGTGTTTAACAGCATGGCAATGAGCATGAAACCCGACAATGTAATTTTTGGCCCGATTGTGATGATCATTATTCTGATTGTCGGGCATGGAATTACAATTTTTATGTCGTCGCTGGGAGCATTTGTGCATCCCATTCGTTTAACTTTTGTAGAGTTTTATAAGAATGCCGGTTTTACCGGTGGGGGCAAGGCTTACAAACCTTTTGCAGAGCCTGCTTCAAAAACAAATGAATAAAATAAATAAGTAATAACGTTTAAAATAAATCGAGAATGGAACCTATTGTTTTAGCTTACATTGGAATTGGATTAATGGTCGGCCTTGCTGGGGTTGGCAGTGCGTTTGGGACAACCATCGCTGGAAATGCAGCTGTTGGGGCTATGAAAAAGAACGGAGATGCATTTGGTAACTACATTATGCTTACTGCGCTTCCGGGAAGTCAGGGGTTGTATGGTTTTGCCGGCTACTTCCTGCTCGACAGTTTTGGCCTTTTGCAAACGACTATCGGATGGGGTGTTGCAGCGTCTGTATTTGGAGCCGGTTTGGCTTTGGGTCTTGTAGGGTTATTGTCTGCCATTCGTCAGGGACAGGTTTGTGCCAATGGTATTGCTGCAGTTGGCTCAGGGTACGATGTTGCGGGTAAAACGCTTATCCTTGCAGTATTCCCAGAATTGTATGCAATTATTGCTCTGGCAGCTACATTCCTTATCGGAAGCGCAGTGGCCGGGTAAAGAATAATTATAGTTTATTTTGAAAGATTCTCCGGGGTTAATGTTTGTTTCCCGGGAGACTACATAAAAGTATCTTTTGCTATTTTTTGGCAGAAGGTACTTTTATTCGTTTGGGACAACAAAAGAAAGGAGTGTAGAGTGCGTTTAGTGGGTTTAGTTAGTTGTGGAAAGAAATTAAACGAATTGATTTGTTAAACTCTGTTTGTGGTTTTGTTTACACTGTCAAGTTTGTCGGCTTTGACAGGCTCGGTTCGACTTGTTAGTGTGCGTAGCTTCTGATAGCGTGAAATCGAATTTTCAGGGATGAACAGTTGAATATTGCGGGTTTCCTTCGTCCTCTGCAGATGCACCGAAAAGTTAATTACGGGCTCCAGGGTAAATAACTATTTTCGGAGCTGTTTCCTCTACCCAGCGGAATTACCACGCCGGCCATAAACTTTGAGATAATCCCTCTGGCGTGGTTCCTTTCGGCGCCGGTGTAGTTGTGCACAGCGTCAAGACACGCATAGTTTACAATATCGAAATTATACGAAATTACAAAATGCATTTTTCGGGGATCACCCAATTTTGTTCCCAGTCCAAACGTATACTGGGCAATGTTTGCAGTGGTTTCTTTGCTGTTAACCCCCTTGTCGAAAATAACGGTTTTGGATGGATCCGGTGGCGGATTTTTGTAGCGTAGTTCAGTCGAAAAAAAGTTAGTTCCGGCACCCGCTTCTAAAAAAGGATTAAAATAAAAACCCGTCCTTTTTTTGTTTGAAAAGCTTTTTATATAGTAGCGCATGATTCCTGACACTGAACCGCCATTGGTAGCGTACTGTACCGGAAGCAAGTATATTACGCCTGATAGAGAAAAGTGTTGTCCTACTGCTGAAAAATCAGGACTGTTGCTTTCTCCGTACAGGTTGAATAATCCAAGCCTCAGGTTGGGCTCCCAGTGGTTACCCAATGTTCGTCCGATGTTTATATCCAGAGCCCACCCCGGCTGGTGCTGAAATTCATTATCCAAAAGCACCAGATCCTTCGAAAACTCCCTGCTAAGTATTGATATTCCGGTACCGACAGAAAACGACCAGTTGCCGTTTTTATCCGTTGTTGATGAATAAGACTTTATTCCGGGGAAAAAAGTCAGGAAAAAAATCAGCGTAAAAGAGAAGGCTATTGAATTTTGTAATTTTTGGCTCATCAATCTGGTTGCTCGTGAATTATCTTTTTATTTCTAAACTAAGAAGTTTCAAAGATACATTTTTCGTTTAAATAGGCATGCGCAGGGCGTTCTTCCAACCAGCCGGGTTAAAAGCAAATGCGATGAATAGACAGTGTTAGTTTTTGCTGACTTTTAACATAAATAGGAAGGCTGTTGTATTCCCTTTTGTTGGATGTTGTGGTTATGAATTCGTGTTATTTTGACTGGAGTCGTCAGAAAAAAAACAAGCTATTCTCGGCAGAACGCTATTTGAAAAACTGCGTTGTTGTGTTTATTTGATGAGAACCAGTTGAATACGATTTGTCGATTCAGATTTGGTAATGTGCGAAAAACTGCGTTATTTAGTATTAATATATGTTTAAATCTCAAAATCCCTAATAGAACATTACCGTATGAGAAACATTAAACATACTCTTCCCGTCTCTTTAGTCCTTGCGATTGTTATCGTGATTCTTGCTTCAGTAATAAGCATGAATAAAATTGAAAATCAGGAAAAACAAGACATCAGTATTTATCTTAATACCATTTTGGGAACAACCCACCAGGGGTTTCGCTCGTGGGCTGACAGACACAAGAAAAATTGCAGGATATGGGCAAATGAAATGCTTCCCCTTGCAGAAGAATTATTAAAGGTGGAGCCAACTAACGAGGAGCTTCTTAAGTCGGAGGCAGAACACAGAATTAGGGAACGGTTGAAACCGTTTTATTCGGGAGATGATTATGAAGGCTTTTTTTTAATAAATAGAGATAATATCAGCATTGCTTCGTCGAGAGACAGTAATACAGGAACATTGAACGTACTTGTACAGCACCCTGATTTGCTAAAAAGAATGTGGGCGGGAGAAACTGTATTAACGCTACCCATTGCTTCCGATGTTCCTCTTCCTGGCCATGGGGGTGTCTTGGTGGAAGAAAGGTCAACAATGTTTGTCGGTACTCCGGTGAAAGATAAAACAGGTAAAATTATAGCACTGTTTGCGTTGAGGATTAATCCGAATGATAATTATACTGCCATTTTTGAGAGGGCACAGTTGGGAGAAACCAGGGAAACATATTGTGTGAGTGATTCGGGGCAGATGATAAGTCACAGCCGGTTTAGAGACTGGATGGAAAACGCCGGCGTGGTTCGTCCGGGAGAAAGTGAAATCCTTAATGTAAATGTAGCTGTTCCTTCGCAGCATGCACAGGGGACGCAACTCGATAGTGAACCTGAATATACTGAGGCGGCACAGAGCCTTATGAGGGGCGAGTCGAAGGTAAATCTTAAAGGATATAAAAATTATACAGGCGACATAGTAATTGGTGCCTGGACATGGGACTATGAATATGGGTTTGGAATTGCTTCAGAAATTAGTAAGCACGAGGCATTCACGGGAATTCGAAATATTCGGTTTACAGTAATCGCTTTGGCTGTTCTTATTATTGCATTGCTTGTGGGAATGTTCAATTTATTTCAGTGGTTAAATAGAAAACTGGCTGACAGTGAGAGAAAGTACCGGATATTTTTTGACAATTCTCCGTTGGGAATTTATCAGTCTACTCCTGAAGGAAGCATAATAAACGCCAATCCCGCGTTGATAAAAATGCTCGAGTTTGATTCTTTGAGTGAATTGAAAAACAGGAATCTGAATGAGGAAGGATACGATGCTAGTTCAGATGTTTCCCGTGAGCAGTTCGTCGAACAAATTGAAAAAGATAACTATATAAAAGGCCTCGAAGGAGTCTGGAAAACAAAAAATGGAAGGAGTATTTACATCAGGGAAAATGCAAGAATTGTTCGCAATCCTGATGGAACAAAGTATTACGACGGAATAGTTGAGGATATTAGCGAAAAGCGGGAGGCCGAAGAAAAAATTCGTAGAATAAATGAAGAACTCGAGCGGATTGTTAAAAAGCGAACCACGGAATTGGAAGTAGCTAACCTGACACTAAAAAAAGAAATTGAAATTCGAAAGAAAGCAGAAGAACGAATACGGTTAATTTTTAACAGCTCTCCATATTCTGCAATGTTGGTCGATTCCGACGGAACAATTCATATTGCAAATACCATGACCGAAGAGTATTTCGGTTACAATAGCGCTCAGTTTATCGGAGCCAATATAAAAATGCTCATTCCTGAAGAGGAAAAACTTTTTAAAGCATCTTATACCGATACTGATTTTGAAGACCCGGAGTCAATAAAAATGGGAGAAGGGCAAGATTTATTTGCACGAAAAGCCGATGGAAAACAGTTTCCGGTGGAGGTTAGTTTGACCCCCATTGAATACGATGGTGAAAAGATGGTTCTTGCCAATATTATTGATATTACAAAACGCATTGAATCAGAAGAAAGAATACGCAAGGCAAAGTTGGAAGCAGAACGGGCAAATCATGCAAAAAGTGAATTTCTCTCTCGCATGAGCCACGAATTTCGTACCCCGATGAATTCGATTTTGGGGTTTGCCCAACTGTTGGATATGGGCGAGATGGACAAAAAGTTCAAAAAGAATATCCGCCAGATTTTGAAGAACGGAAAACACCTGTTGGAGCTGATAAACGAAGTGTTGGATATTGCCAGAATTGAAACCAACCAGATTTCGTTGTCGTTGGAAGCAATCGACGTTTCAAATGTTATAAACGAAGTATTGGATATCCTTAATCCGGGGAATGTAATCTAAACTCTGTCTGGTAATTTTTATCATTCAAAATTAATTCATTTTCTGGATTATTAATCGTAAAAGCTTTTTTGAACGGGATTTGAGTTCTGTCAGGGGCGGCTGAGTATGCGAAGCC
>NZ_FQUM01000009.1 GCF_900129025.1 Mariniphaga anaerophila
TATACTGCACGGCTTACCACTCGGCCTTCATCCCTGACTTTATAATGCATCGCATCGAGCCAAACAATCGGATACAACGATTCAAGCGGACGACTTTGCCAGGCTTTGACCTGTGGAATAACCCGGTCGGTTATCTCACTTAATGTAGAATGGGAGATTTCTACATCATACATCTCTTTAATATGATTAGAGATGTCCCGAAAGCTCATCCCCAGTCCATATAATCCAATGATTTTAGGGGCAAGGTTATCCGCCAGTACAGTCTCTCGCTTTTTTACAAGTTGTGGTTCAAAACTACTGTTGCGGTCTTGCGGGGTGGTTATCTCAATTTCTCCCGAGTCGGTTTTGAGCGTTTTGCTTTTCTTCCCATTACGTTTGTTGCCTGATAATCGTTCAAAATCATCCAAATGGGTACTCATCTCTGCTTCAAGGGCACTTTCGATAAACTCTTTCAACAAGGGCGCAAATACGCCATCTTTACCTGTTAGGGATCGTCCACTGCGTAACTGCTCAAGGGCTTTGTCACGCATCGCTTTAAATTTTTTACTTTCCATAATTACTCTGTCTTGCAAAATTAATACTGTTGGACAGAGTTCATTTTACAGTCTCTTGAAAATAATTCCATCATCTCTACATAGACAGAAGTTGCGTTTAGTTTTTAATTGTCGAACCGAAAAAACCTAGTTTCTCCAGATGAAGAAAATTCAATTTCAAAAGTTTTATCTGGTTTTAATGTAATCCTTTCCCCTGATCCATATCCTTTATTAGGAACCATTAATTCAATAAGGCTTGCTTGAAATGGCAGGGAGATTATTTTTTTGCCAGGGCTGGATGCCTTAATTGATAAATAGCTTTGATTGCAATAAAGGACATCCCCATTATTATTATAAATATTCACACCGGCCTCTAAGGCAAAATGTTGTATTGCCTGCCAAGGCAGGGTTGGATAGCAGGCAAGAATATTTGAATAGTCTTTCATTCTATTTTCTCCAAATATTGCAAACCCGTCATTAGTGTGTCCATAGATATTGCTAGCCCCACCACTTTTTATGTATATAAAAGGGGAGGCTGCACTACCTTTATATTTCAATTTCCCGGTTGGAAGGTCTATGATAATGTCTGAAGCTTCTTTTTTATCTTCATATCCCAGCTGCATTCCAACCAGGGAGGATACATTATCCACAGAAATTTTATCGCCTATTAGCCCGGGAGCATAAAGCCATAACAACGTTCTGCCACCTGACATACATTTCCTGGATATTAGGTCCCTATCTTGGGAGGAGAGCACAAACGAATTGAAAAATATCATCATCTTGTATCCCGAGATATCTAAATTCTTAAGGTCTTCCAATAAATAAATATCATAAGGGGTCCCGATTTTATCAATTTGTGCTTTTTGGTAGTTTAACCATGGTATATTACTTACTCGCTGCCTTTTTAAAGGGGCAAAATACGGAATTGATTTCTCGTCAACGATCACACATACCTCTGCTAATGAATCACCTGATTTATGGATACTTTCATCTGCAACTTTTTGTGCTTCACTGAAAAATTTCAATATTCTTTCATGGTCATACCATCCCCCCCACAAGTCATACCAATAAAGGGTTGTACCTGTACATATGGCATGTGTAAATTCAGACTTGAGATGTTCCAGAGTTTGATCCAATGTTCCCGGACGTTTCCATATGGGTAAATCATATACATGGTATGGGTCAATTTCAGGTCTCATCTCTGAAATCCATTTCCCTAAACATGTTTTTTCGTCCCCTTCATTATAAAAAAGTTTATTTGCTTTTTTTATTGAATCAATTTCTGTCCTAAAAGTCGTTGATGTAAAAAAATCAACATAAGGGGATTTAAGGAACCGCGAAAAATTCATATGATCCAGCCACTGCGTAAAAGTGTGCCCATAAAACGTCCCTGTAAGCAGGTTTCCATGGCTTTCTTCTTTTACTGCCCGACAAAGGAATTCAATGCTATCTATAATTTCGTCGCACCTGAAAAAACGATAATCAATATTCAGCCTGGACTTTTCTGGATCAAAAAAATTACCGAATTCAGGTTTTTCTCTCTCCACGGGTAATGGGATACTTATTTGTTCGATGGATTTACCAAAATAGTTTTGGATTAATTCTCTATCGTTATTGTATTTTTGCAATAACCATTCCTTAAATCGGGCCTCCGCAACAATACTATAGTCGGTATCTCCGAGCCAACCGAGGTGTACAGATTCATTTGTCTCTCCAACACATATATGCATTCCTATAAATCTGTCAGCATAGGTCGATCGATATACATGCTGAACAATTTTACGTAATACTTCCGCGGTTTCTTCCCTCCATATCTGAGATGAAAAAGATTGGCACTGAGGTAATCCTGTTTCGTATGTCCTGCATGTATCTGCAGGATGGAAGCTATCCCACCAACTTGGACTATTACAACTTATCCGAGGAAGAATATAAGCATCGGGAGCTACTTCCAAAATTTCATTGATGCTAGCGTCCATAATATCAAAGTCAATTTTTCCCGGGGCAATCCATATATTATGCTTATTAAGTCTTACCTTTTGGTTTTTATAGAATCCTGGAAATCTATCTCCCAAAGAAACATAACATCCAAAAATTTTAGTCCCGTGTTCATACATATTTTTGTATCTGAACTGTTGCGGAAAATGTGATAAGTATGCTGTCGGAAAACATGGCTCATCATTAATGAATACAGTCGGTTTACCCATATACTGTTTAAGGTGGCAAGAAGTTGATGATTTTCCAATATTACCTTCGCGAACCAAATTTCTCCTAATATTCCCCTCGAAACCTTCCTTTTCCATCCCTAGCAGGTTCATCCCAGTAAATAACGCTCCTCCTCCAGTACTCATTTTTTTTACAAAATTTCGTCTTTTCATATCATCTTTATATTATATTCAACCTTATTCGAATTTTAGCTCTCAAGATTTATTTGTCGTTTAATAGCTATTCAGTTGCATTTTAGCTTTAACCAGTATCTCTGAGGCAGGGATACTATCCAATCTATTTATCTCAAATTCCTTTAGTACTTTGTCCATCCGTTTTAATTTTTCAATTTCTCCCTTATTTATGAATTCTTCACGTAATATCTTTATCTTCTCGAAATCTTGTATCCCTTCAATAATTTTCTCGAACCGTATTGAGGTCCTTGGACCAGGATAAATAAGATAACATGTCCCAGAAGGCCAATATTTATATCTGGAATCAATCAATGGATTCTCGTTCCATTTATTAAATGCCCAAAAAAGATAGCCTGTATATCCCCTTTTTGCAGCTAACCATCCTAACCAAGTACATTCGGCTGGAGAAGAAAAAGTATATGGTGCAAGGTGCTTTTCTTTGCACGCCGTATAAAATGTTGCCGGTTTGTTTTCCTTTTTTCGTATTAATAAAAAATCTTCATCAAAATACAGGTATGAAGCCAGGCAGTAATCGTAGATGTCATTTTCCAATTCAGGATGATATGAATCTGCCGCCAAAGAAACTTTCCACGATGAATCAATCTGCTTTAAAAGAGATATTACAACCTGAAGACTTTTAAGCGGACGTTCATCAATCGCTATTGTAGTAATATCAAACCATCCTTTTGTTTTTAGGTGTTCAGTAAAATCTTTAAGCATAGGAATCCAATATTGTTTGTATTCAGTAGTCCCGGGTTCTGCCTGAAATGTTATCTCATTTTCTAAAGCTTCATCATAATATGTAAAATATAAATCCCAATTAATCATACTGTAACAATTGATACGTTGGTTTATTCCACAATCCATCAGAAATGAAATATACTGATCAAACAGGCTATAATCATATTCCCAATTTCCGTCATTCTTTTTTATCCACTTTATAAGACTTGGATCTTCAAACAATTTATGTTTACGGTTCCATGGCTTTTCAATAATATTAGCAGTAATTACTTTTTGCCCGGCATTTGCCAACAATGTAAAATAAGGCCTCATTAATTCGAAGTGTTCTTTGCTCCATAATCCTACTCCATGTATCCTGGCAATTCGGGAGGGGTGTTGCCAAATATCCAAATCAAATTTCCATTGGCGTGGTGGTGACAAAACATGCTCCAGAACGTTTATTGAAATATCTAATTTGTACTCACGGAGTGCATTTATAATTATTGTCCCCTCATAAGTCCCCGCTTGTTGTCCCCTTGGCACTTTTATACTCAACCAAATTGGCTGTACCGTATTGGTGCAGACAGGGATTGATTTTATAATATCGATTGGATCTGCCACAAGGGACGAATCATAATCTGAAGGCTCCCTTCTGTTGCACCCCCCTCCATATTCATCTGCCATGACATACCTTACAAAGGCGGCTTCTATATCTTCACTTTTGAGTCGGTGGCCATCTTTATTATGAAGGTCACCAATCTCGCAACTTAGTTCAGGTATTTCGGTGTTAGACCAAACCAGTATCTGTGTATGAATTTTTTCCCCTTTCCATACTTTAGCTTCCCATGTAAAAACTAAAGGGATATCCGGAACTTTTTCTTTATCGTATCTGACATTATCGTCTGCAAAGCTTACATTTACATCATTGCTAAGGAGTTGCCATCCTTCAATTATTGTTGCAGTTGGATTAGGAAGTTCCTGGTAATAATTATTGTCTGGGTTGCTGTAACTCAAATTTTGGGCATAAGAGTTTATTCTAACTAAAAAGAACACTATAAAGATTACTTTTTTCATTTTTGTCTATAAATATTCAAGTTTCCCAATACCCTTATTTTAATCTTTCAACCTCTTTATTGATTTCTTCTAATATTCGATATACTACTGCTGCAGTATGTTGGATTAATCCGAACTCTCATCAACCCCAATAATCTGTAAAAGAGGATTCGTATGGATGTTATTACCCCATATCAGTTTGTATTACTAATAGCTACGGTACCATGTTTCCCCTACTTTGTTTTCTATATCAACTGTGAATTGTGCTTTGGGTGTACTCTTTTAAATCGAAACAGGAAATGCAATCATCGATATAAACTTCCGTTGGTCAACTTTCAACTTCTTGTACAATACTATTTGCAGCATTTCTTTTCAATGTTTTATCACTTCTATTTATTACTTACCGCATGCCTCATAATAGGGAGTTGAACGGTTTTAATTTATGGTATTGAATTAGGCACTTTGTTAATAATATCAATGATATTGTTTTTTTGTACAAAAACAGTTATGGAGTTTTCTCAAACATTGTTACGTTTAGGGATAACACCTAATTCATAAATATATATGAATGAAAAATACCACATCAATCAATTATTACTTAAATGCCTAATTCAATTATCTTATTCTATCAAAGATTACAGTAGCTAAATTATTTTGCTTTTAATACCCTGGGTTTTGTTCCAAATTAGCATTAATATTCGCCTCTATTTCACTGTTTGGAATAGGCCAAAGACTATGATGGTCCTGAATATCATCTGCATTCCAGAAATTATATTCCTTTACCCTACTAATCAGTAAACCTAATCTCATTAGAGTTAACCTCCTAGGTGTTTCCAAAACCAACTCCCTTGCTCTTTCATCAAGTATATATTCTATGGTTACGTCTCCTGCGTTAACAGGCGTGGCATTAGCCCTCTGTCTAACCTCATTAATATCATCAGCCGCTTTGTCTTTTAACCCTTTATTCAAGTAGGCTTCAGCCCGAAGCAGATAACACTCGGCCAATCTCAGAATATAAGACTCTCTATATGTAGTACCCGCAAAAGAGCTCAAAACATAGTTTGATTTGTCAATATATAGTTCATCAGGGTGGTTTTCAGGAGTGGTAGCTTTCACAAACCAGGGATACCATCTCCAATCCTGGGCAAGTATAACCGAACCTGGATATTCCAGTCCGCTTTTTCCATAATATGCGGATTCCGGATTGGAATAAATAAAGTCCCTGACTATATTATGAGGAGCATTCCTGATGTCATTATTAAAATCACTTTCCCATATTTGATTAATAAGGTAGTCGGTCGGCATAGCCAGAGAAACTCCCGCACTTCCAACATTATCATCTCCTTCATAACCTCTTACCCCAAGTATACCATCTGGATCATTAAGCGTCCAAATAGCAGGTATAAAAAAACGTTCAAATGCATGATTATAAGTTGTAGCGGTTGTAACAAGAAATCCACCGGGCAAATCAGTCTCCATTTGAGCAACCCAAATGGCTTCAATATTTCCTGCACTTCTATTTTGATTCCCTCTTCTAAACAAATCCCAGTACACATCGCCCGGCTCCCTTGATTTACGAGAACCAAACCTTTCTTTCATAAGCGCTGTATTCGGATTGTCTATTACGGTAGTCAGGGCTGTTATGGCTTTGTCATCTTCACCCTCACTAATATAAGTTTCTGCCAGGTAATGCAATGCCACAAGATTCGAAATCCTGCCATCCTGGGAAACTTCATTAAGCTCCGGTAGGTTTGCAGAAGCATATTCCAGGTCATCAATAATCTGAGTCAATATTTGATCCTTTGTGGCCCTTGTAAAATCAGTTTCTGGGGAAGTAATTTGTTCTGTGATTAACGGCACCCCTCCAAAAAGGTAAACCAGATGCCTGTATGCAAAGCCCCTGAAAAACCTTGCTTCAGCTTCAACTTGGTTCGCCTCGTCTTCTGACAATTCAGAACCATTTATGCTCGCTATTATGGTATTGACTTCACTTATCAATTTATACCAGTCTCTCCATTCATTCAATGGAACCCTACTATCAGTGGCCATGTTTACGTCATAATGTCCCCATCTACTAATACCTGATGAGACACGTGCATCATACCACATATCCGTTCCGTTTCGCATCATCATCATGTGGGAATAATTTGATTCTCTCCCATAATATCTTTCCCTTACAATTGTATAAAGATAATTCAAAGAAGTTTGAAAGTCATTATTTGTTACATAGGCATTGGAAGGGGTTAAAAAGTCTTTTGCCTCTTCTTTCAGGAAGTCTGCCTCATTACAGGATGTAAAAAACACCAGCAAAAGAACGATGAAAATTTTGTATTTTTTATTTGTCTTCATTTTTTCAGATTTTGCATTCGATAAGTTAAAATTTAATATCCAGCCCTAGGGTGATACTTTTCATAACCGGGTAACCTCCCATAGCAACACCTTGACCTGTTTCCGGATCCCACCCCAACCATTGTGTAATGGTAATTAAATCTTTGCCGGTTAAATACACTTTCAGGTTATCAATTCCAATTTTTCGAATAATTTGGTTGTTAAAATCATATGCTAATGAGATGTCCTGCAGGCGCACAAAATTTCGTTGTTGATAAGTGCCACCTCCGTATTCTCTTGCGTCGCCTCCCTGCCTTCGGTATGTAGCTTCAGGGTTGTAGGGAGTCCAGTAATCGACACCTGCAAACCAGCTCATGTATGTTAACACTTCACCTCCCCGATGATCAGGCTCATTGAGTTTCATATAACCATTTCTACCACCCTGTATAGATTTAATAAAAAAACTAAGTGATAAGTTCTTGTAGAAAAATGTATTTTGTATCCCCAAACTATATGCAGGCTCCTGTCTTCCCAATATTCTCCTGTCTTTTTCAGGTGTTATATTCCCGTCACCATTCAAGTCTTTGTATTTATACATTCCAACTTCCGAATCGCTGGGTACGTCATTCATTTCGGATATTTGCCAGATACCATCTACTTCATAATCATAAAGTGAATGTATAGCCTCTCCGATAAATAAACCACTTGCGATTAAATCATCTTCCTTTCCATCGCCATCACTATCCAATCCTATCAGTTTATTGATCTTATTTCTGTTTGAATCAAAGAAAAGATCAAATGACCACTGAAAGGTCGAGGTATTTAAAATGTTGTTTGCGTGTAAGGACATCTCAATTCCTTTGTTATCTATTTCACCCACATTTGAAGTTATCGAACTAAAGCCTGTTAACTGGGGGAGGGATAGGTTCCATATTAAATCGGTAGTTTTAGAAGTATAATAATCAATGTTGGTCATCACCTTATTATTAAAAAGGCCAAAGTCAACTCCAAAGTTGTACGAGTTTGTTTTTTCCCAGGACAAATCATTGTTTGCCAGGCTTGAGATATATTGGCCTAAAACAGACTGGCTATCAAACACATATTGATTAGATCTTGAAACGCGTGCTATACTGCTATATCTGCTTACCGTATTTCCATTGACCCCATAGCTCGCCCTTAGTTTAACATAATTCAATACATTGTTATCATTCCAAAAGTTTTCTTCAGAAGGGACCCATGCAAGACCGACAGAGGGAAAGTATGCCGATTTTTTGTTTTTTGCAAAACCGCTAAAGCCGTCTCTCCTGATTGTTCCTGTCAAAAAATACTTATTTTTATAATTGTAATTTCCTCTGGCCATTTGATAGGCATATTGCTCCTGCCATCCCGATGAACTTATCGTTTGATTAGCAGCTGTTTCCAAAGCATAATACACTAAAGTCATATCTGTAAAACCAGTACCATTCGCCGTAAACGAATATCCATCTCTCTTCTCGATACCAGCCAGTAAGGTTGTGTTTATTTTGTGATCTCCAAATTGACCGGAATAATTAATGATGTTGTCAAAAATATATCCTGTGTTATTTGAAAATGCTCCATAAGCCCTACCTGTTAATCCTGCCATATACTCATTTGAATAGACCTGGGGTTGCCATTTGTAATCATAACTGTAGTTTGCCGTATAAGTCAGATTTTTTATTTTCGGGACCTTGATGACAGCATAGGCCTTTGTCATCAGTTGATTACGAATGTTTTTTTCTTCTGTGGCGCTGTTCATAAATGGATTTAAGTAAGTGCCATTTGGATATGGCTCATATTCCCCGCTTCCTGCATTCCCCACATAAGGTGTAACCAAGGGGTTCATCCTTGCAACAACATCAAAATCGGGTGTATCTCCTGAAAAATCAGAAAAACTCAGAAATGAATTTGTACCGATGGTAAGCCATTTTGTAATATCATATTTCAGGTTTATCCTTCCTGACTTCCTGTTGTACATATCATTCATTACCCAGCCTTCCTGTTTATTATAATTAAAAGATATCATATAGCTAAAGTCTTCCCCTCCACCTGTAATACTGAAATCTGTATTGGCTATCCTTCCCGGACTGGTACAATTTCCTACCCAGTCGTAATCAATGCCTTTATTATAACCATCTAAAATATTACCTTGCCAAGCGACATTGTCAGTTAACACAAAATCAGAATTCTCGGTGAGGTAATTAGGGGGCAAATAGGCTTCCATCCAAACAAAATCTTTTGCAGCCTGAATAAATTCTTCCCTATTGAGAGTTCTTAATGAATTTACTGGTGTCTGATAAGAATAATAAGTGGAAATATTAAACATCGGTTTCTGTTGTTTGCCTGCTTTGGTTGTAATAATAATTACACCATTTGCCGCCTGTGCCCCATATACGGCTTTACTGCTGGCATCTTTCAGAATATCTACCGATTCCACGTCGCTCGGGTTAATATCCCCAACATTTCCTCTGTATATCATACCATCCAGTACGATTAATGGGGATGTACTGCCGCTTAAAGTATTTTGTCCTCTTATCCGCATACTAGGTTCGCTTCCAGTAGTATATGTTTTTCCAACGCTTAAACCTGGCGCACTTCCAGAAAGGGATTGAAGGATATTTGTATTGGGGGAGTTTTCAAATATACCAATATTTGCCCTCTGAACAGAGCCTGTTAAATCTGATTTTTTTTGCATACCATATCCTATTGCAACCACCTCTTCTAATCCTATTGTCTCTTCGGCCATTGTTACATTAATATTTGTTTTTCCGGCTACAACTATTTCCTGCGTCAACATCCCAACAAAAGAAAATACCAATGTTCCATCAGATGGAATATTTGAAAGAGAATATTTCCCATCGGCATTGGTCACGGTCCCCTGAGTAGTACCTTTCACCACGACTGTTACCCCAGGAAGAGGGAAGCCGGAGGAATCGATGACTTTCCCGGAAACACTGTTTTGTTGGACTTGAGCCAAGCGTTCTTTTGCGCCCGCTTCATTTTCTTTGTGAATAACAATTAACCGGTTATCTACTGTGTAAGTTATGTGGCTTCCTTTCAAAATTTTGGAGAGAACTTTTTCAACAGACTCATTTTTAAAATCAACATCCACCCTATTACTCAGATCAACTTGTTTTAGGTTATAAAGAAAAGAGAACTCTGACTGAGCTTCAATCAGCTCGAATACCTCTTCAAGCGATAGGTTTTTCCCTTCGAGGGTTAGTTTTTTCGTTTGAGAATAACTAGAGGCCGAAACCTGCAGTAAAACAACAAACATAAAGAAACACATTAGCTTCATAGTTCGATAAATTTTGGGAAGGTTGCCCAACGGCCAACTACTCCCGTTAATTGGTTTTTTTTTCATAAATTTGACATGTTAATACAATGATTAAATTATTATTGATTATCGAAGGTGGTTGTCCTGGCCGACAGCCACCTTTCTTTTATTTCATTGGCTTATATATTATTTCAAACTTTCGGAATCCTGTTTTTTTATAGTCTATAGATGTAGTCAATTTTAAACCATCCAGCACCTGCCAGATGGTTTCCTGATTTCTGAAATTACCGTTGTAAAGCATTTTTCCCAGCTCGGGGGATGAGTAAGAAAGCTTAACGTCGTACCACCGTTCAAGCCGTTTTAACAATTCAGGAAAAGCAATTTCTTTAAAGCGAAACTCTCCGTCTTTCCATGATGATTCCATGCCCACATCGCTGTCCAGCACTCTGTACTTTCTCTCTTTTTCATTTAAATAGAATTGTTGTCCGGGGACGATGTCAATAGCACTGGTGCCTTCCCCAACTAAAACACCAACCTTGCCTTCCAAAAGCGACACCTTGGAAAAGTCGTCATCCGTGTAGGAACAGACATTAAATTGGGTTCCTGTAACCTGAATATTAAAATGGTCGGTTCTTACAACAAACGGCTCGTTTTCGTTTGCTTTTACGTTAAAAAAGGCCTCGCCAAGCAGGCTCACTTCACGTTTCCCGCCTGTGAATGTCCCGGGATATGTTAATTCTGAACCGGAGTTCAGAACAACTGTAGAACCATCGGCCAATGTCACTTCCGACTTTGAGCCAAAAGGCACTTTAAACGACATCATTGTTGTCTCATATGAGCCTTCATGAATTTTCACGGGCTGTTCATTTAAAAACAGGATAGTCATCAGCCCAACAATAAAAACAGCAGCGATACCGGCCACAGTTTTCCACAAGCGAAGACTTTTTACAGAAGCACTGTTTTTTGTTGCTTTTTGCTTGTAAAACCGGAGTAATGCATCTCTGGAATTGTCTTCCTTTTTTAAAGAAGCGTCCCAAACATCCTTCATTTCATAGAAAGTTTTCTGGTTCTTTCCAGAGCTCTTCAACCAACTGGTGAGTGTTTGCCGATCGGCAATATTACACTCCCCATTTAAGTAGCGAAGAATTATTTGCGTAATATCAGTTTCTTGGTTCATTCTCTTTTCCTTCTATTTCTATTACACCCGTGAGGTAAAAAATACGTCACTGAAATAGAAAAAATATTTTTTGCCAGAAAACACACACGTTCAACCTCATCGTTTTGGTCAAATTACGAGTGCTCCAATTGCATTATTACTTAATGTTTTGTAGAGTATGCTTTATGGGTTATCCGCTTTATGTCGAACGACCAAATTCAGTAAAATGTAAATCTGTTTACCTGTTAAAACCTTTCGCAGGCCGGATAAGGCGCGGAATAACCTCGTCTCTACCGTGCGCAGTGGAATGCCCAGTTTCTCTGCAATTTCCTTATTTTTTAGCCCCTCAAACCTGCTTAATTCAATCATTTCTTTCTGCTTTGGAGGCAATGATTCAATAGCGGCATAGATCTCTTTCAAACTTTCCTTTTCGATTAACGATTTTTCACCGCTTCCGTAAAAGTTCAATTCATTAATCAGTAAAGACAACTCCTGCTTTTCTATGTGCTTATTAACAACGGATTGGTGGCGGATGTGATTCAGACAGCCGTTTCGTACCGAATTAAACAAATATGACTTTAAATGAGCATCAGAGAATGTGTATTTTTCTTTTTCCCACACCGTAACAAATACCTCCTGGACAATATCATGAACATCATTCTCATCTCGTATAAATTTTAATCCATACAACAGTAACGAATGATAATATTTCAGAAATATTTGGTCGAAAGTACTCATAGAGACGAAATTGGTTCAGCTAAAAATTTTCAACCGGCTCTCTTTATCAATTACAGAAATATACTCTCCTGAATTCCTTCAAATCAATAAAAGCTTAAACACTTTTCTTAAAATTTATTAACTCTTCTTCGGTTTGACTAGAAACAAATATAAATATTTCTAATATGTATTTTTTATATTCACAAATAATTGCACGTTACTATCTCTAATTTTTTTATTTCTCTAAAATCAAACAACACAGTTATTCCTCACATAACAAACTGTTCACAAACCCATTACAACCTCAACATAGAGAGGACACCTTTCCTTACGCATCAAAAAGCAAAAAAAACCGATTGTAATGTTTAACAGACAAATCCTGAGGCCCGGAAAAGACAACAGAAAAAATCAGAAAATTGCACCAAATAAAAAAGCCTGAAATCAGTGATTCCAAGCTTTCTAATAAATTCTGGTGAACCATTTGGTTGTCCCGCCAAGGCTCGAACTTGGACTCTTCTGAACCAAAATCAGACGTGTTGCCAATTACACCACGGGACAATCATTCATGCCTTTTTGTTAAAGACGCTGCAAAAATATAAATTTTTTTCATTTCGAGGCTTTTAACGGCCATTTTTTGAGAAAACGTTGTTCCGATAGATCGGTTTCCAAACAATGGATAATTGGGGCGCTTTTTTAAAACCGTATATTTGTGGGAATTCATAAAAAACTCAATGAGTCAGTTTAACAAAATCAACAATATTTTAGGGTGGGTAGTATTTCTGGCTGCCTCGACCACTTATTTGCTCACGCTGGAACCAACGGCCAGTTGGTGGGACTGCAGCGAATTTATTATCAGCGCTTTCAAATTGGAAGTAGGACATCCTCCCGGTGCGCCATTTCACATTATTCTTGGCCGGTTTTTCAGTTTATTTGCCGCAGATACGTCCCAAGTTGCTTTTATGGTAAACCTTTTATCGGCGTTGGCCAGCGCAGGAACCGTTATGCTGCTTTACTGGAGCATCGTCCATTTATCCAGAAAACTGTTCCCCAAAGAAGAGTTAACAAAAGCCGAGCAAATTGTAGTTTTAGGAAGCGGACTGGTGGGCTCGCTTGCTTTTACTTTTACCGATTCATTCTGGTTTTCTGCGGTTGAAGGCGAAGTTTACGCACTCTCTTCATTTTTTACGGCTGCCGTTTTTTGGGCTATTCTGAAATGGGAAAATGAAGCCGGGCAAAAATATGCAAACCGTTGGTTGATTTTTATTGCCTACCTGCTGGGGCTCTCTACCGGGGTGCACTTGCTCAACCTGCTTGCCATCCCTGCAATCGGACTGGTATACTATTTCAAGAAATATGAATTTTCATGGAAAGGCTTTGCCTCTGCGCTACTGGTTTCGGGACTAATACTTGGCAGTATTCAGTATGTTATTATTCCTGGATTACCAAAAATGGCTTTCATTTTCGATCTGTTTTTTGTGAATTCTTTAGGACTGCCGTTCAACACAGGCGTGCTTGCATTTATTGCTCTTCTTGTTGCAGGCTCTGTGTGGGCTGTGCGTTACACACGAAAACGAAACCTGGCGATTTGGAACACAGTGGTTACCGCAATTATTGTTATACTGATTGGATACTCCACATTTGCACTAATTCTGATTCGTGCGGCTGCCAATCCGCCCATGAACCAAAATCACCCCGACAATGCATTTGCCCTCAGAAGATACCTGAACCGCGAACAGTATGGCGACCGTCCTCTGTTTTACGGCCCCTACTACAATGCCCCGGCAATTGCAAATTCCGGAGAGAAAAAGTACTACAACAAGGTGAACGGGCGATATGAAGTTACCGGCACCTCGGCTGCAAAAACTGTTTACGACAGCAAAATGGAAAAGATATTTCCGCGAATGTACAGCAGCGATCCACGTCATGTTTCTGTGTACGAAAGCTGGGGAAATGTAAAAGGAAAGCCCGTCAGAATTCGGGAAGAGGGCGAAGTTAAAACATTAATGAAACCCACCTTTACGGAGAACCTGCGTTTTTTCTTCAGCTATCAAGTGGGATACATGTACTTCAGGTATTTTATGTGGAATTTTGTGGGCCGGCAAAACGATGCACAGGGCTATGGCGATTTTATGAACGGCAACTGGATTAGCGGAATTCAGTTTCTGGATGAACTCAGAACCGGCCCCCGGGACAAGCTCCCCGAATTCATGAAAAACGAACCTTCAAGAAACACCTACTTTTTTCTTCCTCTTTTGTTTGGGCTAATCGGCCTGTTTTATCAATACAACCACAGCCGCAAAGGGAAAGAAGGATTTGCGGTAATAATGGCTCTTTTCATTTTAACCGGAATTGCCATTATCATTTACCTTAACCAGACTCCCCTTCAGCCAAGGGAAAGAGATTACGGCTACGTTGGATCGTTTTACGCATTTGCCATTTGGATTGGCCTTGCAGTGCCTGCACTCTATTCGTCCATCCGGAAAATAGTAAAAGGAGTTCCCGGAGCTGTGCTGGTTACCCTGCTTTCTCTGGCTTTGGTTCCCGGAGTACTGGCCAGCCAAAACTGGGACGACCACAACCGATCGAACCGATACATGACACGCGATTACGCAATCAACTACCTGGAATCGTGCGCGCCGAATGCCATTCTTTTCACCTACGGCGACAACGACACATTTCCGCTATGGTATGCGCAGGAAGTAGAGGGCGTACGCACCGACGTAAAAGTTGTAAACCTCAGCTACCTGAGCATGGATTGGTACATCAATCAACACCGGAAAGCAACTTACGAAGCTGCACCTGTGCCATTTTCTTTTAAAGAAGAACAGTATTACCTGGGCGTGCGCGATGGTGCATTTATTCAAAACCGCATCAACAGGGCTATCGATTTACGGGATGCCATGCAGTTTATGGGAAGCGACGATGAACGCACAAAAGCGGAAACAATGAGCGGACATAAACTGGACTACTTCCCTTCCAACGAATTTTACCTTCCGGTAAACAAACAAAAGGTGCTGGAAACCGGAACTGTTCAACCCGAGGACGAAAATCTGATTGCAGACACAATACGATTCAGCATCAACAAAAGGTACGTCACAAAAGGCGAATGGGCCGTGCTGAACATTATTGCGGCAAACGACTGGGAAAGGCCGGTGTATATCGACCACAGCCTGCTTTACACCAACAACATATTTTTCAAAGACTGGCTTCAGTTCGAAGGGCTGGCATACCGTTTCGTGCCCATAAAAACCGAAAGCCAGGCAATTAACAAAGGGCACGTAAATACGCAGATTCTCTACGAAAATGTGATGAACAAATTCGTTTGGGGAAATGTGAATGCCCCTGATGTTTTTCTCGACGACTACAACAAAAAAGCCATTCGCATTATTCAGGCGCGATACATGTTTTCGCGGCTGGCAGAAGCGCTGGTAACCGAAGGAAAAAAACAGAAAGCAGAAGAAGTTATCGACAAAATGTTTGAGCTTTTCCCCAACGAAAAACTGCCACTGAGCTACGATTCATTCCCTGCAGTTGAGCAATACCTCAGGGCAGGCGCCACACAAAAAGGCATTGAAAAAGCCAGGCAGTTGGCTGAAAACGGTTTTGCCATGCTTAACTATTACCTTTCGCTGCCCGAGCGTTTTGCGCGCGCGGTTCAGGAAGAGCAGGAACGGGAAATAGGGAACATTCAAAACCTGCTGATTCTGACGCGGCACTACCAACTTACGGAGCTAAACAAAGAAATTGACGATAAGCTGAAAACAATTATCGACCGGTTGTCCAACGAACTGGACTCATAATTTTTGAATCTGAAAAAAAAGTTTTCGGGCAAGTTTCCTCCCTCTCGACAAAATGCCGGGAGTAGGATGAAACTCCATTTCCTGTTCAATAACCGACAAAAGCTCCGGTTTGAAATCGGGTTCTGATTCTGAAATATTGAATAAAACCTGCATGGCATGCACCCGGTTGGCAATGGGTTCGCTTGCCGAAGTAAAGCAACCCAGGCAATAATCAACTAAAAAGGAATAATATTGGGCCGGAAAATCATGCTGGCTGATTAATTTCAGGTAGTGCCTTTTTTTACTGAGGTTGTTTTCAGTTTTTAATTTAGAAATCATTTGAGGCAGAAAAGGTGCGATCAATTCCGGATGGTCATCATTTATTTTATCGGCAATGTAAGCGGCACGCCAACTTTTTGGGGAATCTGACTCCAGTGCCAGATTCATTAGCATTTCTAATTCGTCGGGACCAGACTCCAATTGTTGAATAAGCAGTGGAATATTCTCCCACAAAACAATCATCTCAAACAATTCTTTTTGGGTCATTCAATGGTTTTTTGCAAATATATTCGTTTCAATTTAACTAATTTTGAAAGATGATCAAAGTTACCTGTGCCATTATTATTCAGCATAAAAAAATACTGATTACCCAACGGGGAAACCATCCGCGCCACCCTTTCCAGTGGGAGTTTCCCGGGGGAAAAACAGAACCGGAAGAAACAGACAAGGAGTGCGTTGAACGGGAGCTAAAAGAAGAACTGAACCTGCATATTGAAGCGGTACAAAAATTACATCCTGTTCAATTTGATTACGGATTTCGCGAAATAGAGCTGATTCCTTTCATCTGCCACATAAAAAGCGGGGAAATACAGTTGAAAGAACACGTGGATTTCAAATGGCTTTCTTTATCGGAAATTAAAAAAATCAACCTCTCTGCCGCTGACAAAAAACTGCTTCAACACCCCGTCAACCGCCAAGCCATCGAAAACCGGGCTGCCACTTAGCCAACCACATTTTGCGGCTGCCCGTTCAAAAATGCTTTCAAATTTGCAGAAGCGATGTCCATTAATCTTTTTCGCGCATCGGTTGTCGCCCAGGCAATGTGAGGCGTAATGCAACAGTTTTTGGCTTTTGCCAACGGGTTATTTGGCGACGGCGGCTCGGTTGATAACACATCGAGGCCGGCACCGGCAATCCTGCCATTGTTTAAAGCATCGGCCAAATCCTGCTCATTAATCAACGGCCCGCGCCCGGTATTAATCAGCACTGCCGAAGCCTTCATTTTTTCAATGGCTGATTTATTTATGAACCCTTTGTTCTCGTCAGTCTGAGGGCAATTAATGCTTATAAAATCGCTCGTCGAAAGCAGTGTATCCAAATCAACCTGTCGCGCATTCAGGGGCGTTTCCTTTTTGCTTCTGTTTTGAAAAATAGTGTTCATTCCGAATGCCAGCCCGATTTGTGCCACCGCCTGTCCAATTTGCCCGAACCCTATTATTCCAAGCGTTTTACCGGCCAGTTCAACCTGCGGCGTAATGTGGTAGCTAAAATCGATGCTGGATGCCCACTCCCCTCTTTTTACAGATGCCGCATGTTCCGAAATATTCTGCACAATATTCAGAATGTGCGAAAAAACCATCTGCGCCACAGAAGCAGTACTATACGCCGGAATGTTGGTAACCACAATTCCTGCCCGGGCCGCAGCAGCCAAATCCACCACGTTGTATCCGGTGGCCAAAACACCTATAAATTTCAGCTCGGGCAATTGCTGAATAACTTCGTTGTTAAAAACCACTTTATTGGTAAACACAGCCTGCGCACCCTGGCAACGCTCCACTGTTTTATCCGGCGACGTGCGGTCATAAACAGTACATTCGCCCTGTTGATTAATGCCCTCCCAGCTTAAATCTCCTGGATTCAACGTATATCCGTCAAGTACTACAATCTTCATGTTCTTAAAATATTTAATTTCAGCAATTCAGCATAAAACTCGCAATCGCTTTTAATTATTTTCTGAATGCAATTATTCAGATGCTCGTTTCCTATTCTCGAAAATAGAACAAATTACCGGTTCGCCAATTGCCAGCCAACTAAATAACAAAGTTCAGCCACTTTTTTCATTTTATCAAAATTAATACGCTCCACATCATCGGTTGGCAGGTGATAGTCGGCAGTGTAGCCGGTTGACAAATTCAGAATGGGAACTTCATTCCGATGAAAATTATAATGGTCGCTGGAATAAAAAAAGTTTTCCGGCAAAGAAAAATCGGGAGTCAGTTCCAGCCGCTCACATGCAGAACCGGTAATTTCCGGCAAAGACGGGTCAAAGTTGTTAACCAGTGCATAAATCTCATGAAAAGGTTTTACCACTTTGGGCGAATGATTCCAAACCGAATCGCGCGGTTCGTACACGCGCCCAACCATGTCCAGATTAACGCAGGCCACCGTGCTTTTCATGGGGAAAACCGGATTTCTGCTGTAAAATTCGGAGCCAATCAACCCCACTTCCTCGGCTGTTACCCACAAAAAAACTATGCTTCGTTTGGGCTTTTCCTTCGAAACCGAAAAAGCCCGTGCAACTTCCAGCAGCGTTGAGGTTCCCGACGCATTATCGTCTGCGCCATTGAATATTTCGCCTGTTTTAGTTACCCCAAGATGATCGTAATGCGCCATAAAAACCACGCACTCATTTCTCAGAACTGAATCCGTTCCTTCCACTATCCCAATAACATTCCGCCCTTCCAATTCATCAACTTTTCTAACCGAGCTTAAACGAATATCTCCTGCTGACTCCACAGGAACGACCGATTCCTTTCTGACAGTTTTCCGAAGTGCTTTTTTCCAACGTCCCTTTCCTCCTAAAATCGCATCTGCTACCCGGGGTTTGGCAATTACCAGCGTTATTTCATCTTCAGAAACATTTTTATCGAGGGAATATTTTCGTTGATTTGCCCACTGTGCTATTTCCCTGAAAATTTCGTCATTCCTGTCGCGCACGCCGGTAACTAAAATAACTGTTCGGGCCCCGGCATCAAAAACCAAATCGGTTTTATCCTTCTCAAGTTTATTGTCCCAATACGATGGAGATGTTCCGGCAAATGACTCGGGCGTTCCAACAGACACCAGAACCACTCTGTCTTTTAAAACCGAACTGCTCACACTGTCGTAATTCGAATTGTCGGTATTTAGCCCGAACCCCGCGACAAACGGCTTCCCATCGACGCGAACTTCCTTTGCTTTTTGATTTACCACAAAAAAATCATCAGACCCGAAAACCTGTTCTTTCCCCTGAAAAACAACCTTCAATAAAGAGTTTTCCTCATCGCGCTCCGAAACAAACAACTCAAACTGTTGAGAATAACTATTCCCTTCAAAGTGCAAACCCATTTGTCCGATTTCCTCTTCCAGGTAGTCAGCAGCAACATCCAATGCCCGACTGTTGCCGGCAAAACTCCTGCCCTGCAAACTGTCTGCAGCCAGAAATTCCACATGCTCTTTCAGCTTACTTTTGGATATGCGCGGGAGCTCCAAATTCTGAGAAAATCCAGAGCAAAATAAAAGTAAAGATATTGTAAAGAGGAATAAATATTTACAGCGTTTCATTTCAATTCTGAGAAAATAAATTGCGATATTGCCAGTTCAAATGGTTAAAAATAATATTTTCTCCCCAAAACAAACAGGCTCAACCATTTTGCGCTGAAAAGTAAAACAGAATAAAAAACACAAAATAATGAAATCAACACAGGTAGTTATAAAAACCTTACTTGCATTTGCTGTCATTTTAATGGTTCCTTCGTGCGCTGTAAATCCGGTTACCGGGAAAAAACAGCTCATGTTGATGTCTGAAGCACAGGAAATTGCAACAGGGAAGCAGTACGATCCACAAGTAGTTGCGTCATTTGGGCAATACCAGAACGACCAGCTGCTTCGTTTTATCCAGTCGAAAGGAAACGAAATGGGAAAACTCTCGCACAGACCCAATCTGCAATACCATTTCAAAATTCTGGACACACCGGTTGTTAATGCGTTTGCAGTACCGGGGGGATACATTTATTTCACGCGCGGAATTTTAGCGCAGTTTAACAACGAAGCCGAACTGATGGGTGTTTTGGGTCACGAGATGGGCCACATTACCGCGCGCCATACAGCCAGCCAGCAAAGCAAACAACAACTGGGGCAACTGCTGCTGGTTGGCGGGATGATGGCCTCTGAAGATTTTCGGAATCTTGCAGGTTACGCAATGCAGGGAATGGAGTTGCTTTTTCTGAAATACAGCCGCGACAACGAGCGCGAGGCTGACCGTTTAGGCGTGGAGTACGCATCTAAAATCAGGTACGATGCACAAAAAATGGCTGACTTTTTTAGCGTTCTCAATAAAATGAGCGGGGGAAGCGACCACGGTGGAATCCCTTCGTTCCTTTCCACTCACCCCGATCCGGGCGACCGCCAGGTTGCTGTTGCCCAACAAACCAACCGGTGGAAAACCAGCCTGGGATATTCCGACTGGCAAGTAAACGAGGACAGCTACCTGCACATGATCGACGGCATGGTTTACGGCGAAGACCCACGGCAGGGATATGTTGACAGGAATGTATTTTACCATCCCGAACTGAAATTCAGCTTCCCGGTGCCGGCAGGCTGGAAACTGGAAAACTCTCCCCTCCAGGTTCAAATGGCACCCGAAGACGGACGGGCCATGATGATTTTTATGATGGGAAAACAAGCCTCCGCTGCCGAAACTGCGGAGACAACACTCAAAGAGCTGAACCTGACGGCAATTTCTTCGAAACAGGCAAAGGTAAACGGACTGCCTGCCATTGCCGTAATTTCGCAACAGGTATCTCAAAACCAGCAAACCGGCGAGCAACAAGCCATAAAAGTAATGTCTTATTTTATTGAATACGGAGGTGCTGTTTATATTTTTCACGGTGTTTCAAACGATGCCGATTTTAATACTTTTGCCCGGAATTTTGAATCGACAATGATGAAATTTAACCGGCTGACCGACTCCTCCAAACTGAATGTAAAACCCCGGAGAATTCAGGTAAAAAAAGTACAGCAAAACATGACCGTAGCCAATGCATTCAAATATTTTGGCGTACCGCAGGACCAAATGCAGGAACTGGCACTGCTCAACAACATGGAACTTACCGACAGGCTGCAAAAAGGCAAACTTATTAAAATAGTCGGAAAATAACCGGGCACAATCAATGCACAGGCCTTTGTGGTTAAAATTGTTAACTGTTCGTATTACAGAATGATTCCTGTTGGGAAAGCCGGAATCAAATTTTTATCTTAGCCAATTACTTAAAAACATTGAATTGAATGCTCAAAATTTTGCTCTATCCTTTTGCTTTTCTATACGGCGTTGGAGTTTATGTCCGCAACCGTCTTTACGATTTAAACCTGATTAAATCGAAAGAATTCGACCTGCCGGTCATTTCAATCGGGAACATTACTGTTGGCGGAACCGGAAAAACGCCACATGTGGAATACCTGGTCGAGTTGTTGAAAGAAAAATTTGAGGTTGCCACACTTAGCCGTGGTTACAAAAGAAAAACAAAAGGTTTTAAGCAGGTTGAAATAGATTCTGCCGTTTCGGAAGCAGGCGACGAACCGCTTCAAATCAAAAAGAAATTTCCGGAAATAACGGTTTCGGTTTGCGAAGACCGGGTGGAAGGCGTGGAAAAACTGCTGGATTCTCCGGACATAAAATCGCCCGATGTTGTTTTGCTTGACGACGCATTTCAACACAGGCGAATTACTCCCGGAATAAATATTCTGCTGATTGATTACAACCGGCCAATAAAAAAGGACAATCTGCTGCCCGCTGGCCGGCTGCGCGAAAGTGCTGTTCAGATGAGAAGGGCAAACATCATTATTTTCACAAAATGCCCGCACGGTGAAGTAACGCCAATTATGCGAAGGATTCTTCAGAAAGAAGTAAAACTGAAACCGTACCAGGAGCTTTTCTTCACAACTTTTGAATACGAAAAAATTAAACCTGTTTTTTCTGATGCCGGCACACAACCCGACCTCAGCGAAAAAGGGTTAACCGCCTTTCTGGTTGTTACCGGAGTTGCATTCCCCAGATTAATTCCCCAGTACCTCAGGCAGTTTGCTTCCGAAACCGATTTTATTCAGTTTCCCGATCACCACTACTATTCAGCAGACGACATTCAGCAGATAATGAACAAGTTTAACAAGCTGAAAACGAGCAAAAAAATAATTGTAACCACTGAGAAAGATGCTGTTCGATTTGCCGGAATGCCCGAGCTGGACGAGCAGTTTAAATCAGTTCTTTATTACCTTCCCGTAAAAGTTCAGTTCCTTGACGAAGAAGGAAAAATGTTTAACAAAAAGATTTTAAATTATGTTGGAGAAAATAAAAGCAACCGCGACCTACATAGAAGAAAGAATCAAAGCCCGGCCTGACACAGGAATTATACTGGGCACAGGGCTTGGCGGACTGGTAAATGAAATTGAAATTATTGATTCCATCCCCTACAACGAGATTCCGAATTTTCCGGTTTCAACAGTGGAAGGGCACGCCGGGCGTCTGATCTTCGGGAAGCTTGGAAACCGCGAAATACTGGCCATGCAGGGCCGTTTTCATTTTTACGAAGGGTATTCCATGCAGGAAGTTACATTCCCCGTGCGGGTAATGAAATTCATCGGAGTCGAACGGCTTTTTGTATCCAACGCTTCGGGCGGGTTGAACCCCGACTGGAAGGTGGGAGATATTGTGCTGATAAACGACCACATTAACTTTTTCCCCGAACATCCGCTTCGCGGAAAAAACAACAATGAACTCGGGCCGCGTTTCCCCGACATGAGCAAGGTGTACGACGAACGCCTGCGCAACAAAGCAAAACTTATTGCGCTGGAACATAACATCAGCATAAAAGAAGGAGTTTACATTGGCGTTTCGGGTCCTACTTTCGAAACTCCGGCAGAATACAAAATGTTCCGCATTTTTGGAGCCGACATCGTGGGCATGTCAACAGTACCGGAAGTAATTGTAGCGCAACATTCGGGAATGAAAATTTTTGGAATTTCCATTATTACCGACAGCGGAGTACCCGGCGAAATTGTGGAGATTTCGCACGAAGAAGTGCAGGAAGTGGCCATGAAAGCAGAGCCAAAAATGACCCTGATTTTAAAGAAGCTCATAGAAAGCCTCTGATGCATTTGTTGCATTCTCAGAAATCGTGTTTCTGAAAATGCTTTGGTAAAAATTTATAGTCCGGGAAAAATGAAAAACATTCTGTTAATACTGTCTGTAACTGCTTTGTTAATGAGTTGTTCAACCCCAAAAAAAGATACTGTGGAACTGGTACTCGATACTAAATCAGCGCTGGGAGAAGGAGCCATCTGGAACCCGAAAACCGGGGAATTAATCTGGGTCAACATCACCGAAAAAATTCTGAACATTTACAATCCGAAGCTAAAAAACAACAAAGAAATGTTTACCGGGCAGATGATTGGAACTGTGGTACCTGCCGATTCGGGCAAAATGATTGTTGCCCTCGAAAATGGTTTTTACCAATTCGACTCCAAAACAGGATCCAAACAACTGATTGCAGATCCGGAAGCAGACAAGCCCGGAAACAGATTTAACGATGGCAAATGCGACCCGGCCGGCCGCTTTTGGGCAGGCACCATGAGCAAAGAAGGGAAACAGCAGGCAGGCGCACTTTACCGGCTCGACACAGATGGTTCGGTTCATAAAATGATTGAAAACGTAACCACATCCAACGGCATTGTGTGGTCGCCTGATGCCACAAAAATGTACTACATTGATACGCCAACCCAAAAAGTTGTTGCATGGAATTACGACAACGAAACCGGGGAAATCAGCAATCCCAAAACAGCCATTGAAATACCGGGCGAAATGGGCTACCCCGACGGAATGACCATTGATGCTGACGGAAACCTTTGGATTGCCCTTTGGGGAGGATCGGCAGTGGGCTGCTGGAATCCGGAAACCGGCGAACTGCTTCGCACTGTTGATGTGCCGGCAAAAAATGTTACATCGTGCGCTTTTGGCGATGACGATTTGGGCACGCTGTACATTACCACCGCCACCCAGGGAACAAGCGCAGAAGAGCTGGAAAAATTTCCTCATGCCGGCGGTGTTTTCAAAATCCGCCCGGGCGTAAAAGGCGTGGAAGCATTTTTCTTTAAAGGAAACTTTTAGCAAAAAGCCTTCCCGGAAACATTGTAACCCACTTGTTCTTTTCGCATTTTCGTTAATTAGTTGCACAGAAAATAAAGTTGAACCGTATGAAATTCTTACCGGAATACTCAGACATTGAACAGGCACACCAGAATATTCAGAAATACATTCACCGCACGCCGGTGCTAACCTCGTCAGGCATCAATAAAATTGTTGGAGCCAGCCTGTTTTTTAAATGCGAAAACTTTCAGAAAGTCGGGGCATTTAAATTTCGCGGAGCGTGCAATGCCGTGTTTTCGCTTACCCGGGAGGAAATGAAAAAAGGCGTGGCCACACATTCATCGGGAAACCACGCTGCTGCGCTGGCGCTGGCTGCCCAAATGCGCGGAATTCCGGCTTACATTGTAATGCCCGAAACTTCGCCCCAAATCAAGAAAAAAGCAGTGGCCGGATACGGGGCGCAAATTACTTTCTGCAAACCCACACTGCAGGCCCGCGAAACAACTCTGGCCGAAATTGTAGCAAAAACAGGAGCTACCGAAATTCATCCGTACGACAATTTTAATGTTATTGCCGGCCAGGGGACTGCTGCCAAAGAACTAATTGAAGATGCAGGGGAATTTGACGTTATTCTGGCTCCGGTGGGCGGTGGCGGACTGCTCAGCGGAACAGCCATTTCAGCAAAACATTTAGTGCCAAGCTGCAAAGTAATTGCCGCAGAGCCGGCCGGTGCCGACGATGCGTTCCGGTCGTTCCGCTCGGGAAAACTAATTCCTTCTGAAAACCCTAAAACCATTGCCGACGGACTGCTCACTTCGCTGGGGAAACGAAATTTTGAAATCATCACCAGCAAGGTAGATGATGTTGTTACCGTTTCCGAAGAAAAAATTGTGGAAGCCATGCGCCTCATCTGGGAGCGGATGAAAATAATTATTGAACCGTCGTCTGCTGTTCCGCTAGCCGCCATCCTGGGAAAAAAAGTGGATGTAAACGAAAAAAAAGTCGGGATTATCCTTTCTGGAGGAAATCTCGACTTAGGGAATCTGCTGTTTTAAATTACTAATTTTTAGTAACTATTTTTATTCTGTTTTCTTTATCTCCGAATTGTTTTCCATTTCTGTTTCCGGTAGCAGATCAATAAACTACGGTTCATTTTCAAGGTTCTTGCAACATAAATTTCACTTGAATTTTCACCGTTTTCCCTTTCATTTCGGGAACATCTATTGCCTGGCATTCGTTCATTACCCTTTTTACCTCTTTCATAAGAAGTGGGTTATTTTTAACGAATTTGCTTTCTGCAACAGACGCATTCGCTGAGCTGCCATTTTTTTCATCACTGTAAGCAACAACAACAATCTCGTCTATGGGAACAACTGTTCCCTGTGGCTGCTTTTCGTAGAAGCTGCTTATTTGTCCATCCGGCTCAATCACCGCCCAAAGGTCAACGGTACCCTGAATATTGTTTTCCCGTGCTCCAGCCGGGTATTTAATGGATTTGGCAATAAACTTCCGAAAATCCAAGTCAGATGTAATTCTGTTCTGCGCGGCATATTTCTTTGTTGTAACAACAATCACCCCGTCTTTCGCTTTATCACCATATATTGCGGTGGCCGAAGCATCCTTCAAAACTTTAATGCTCTCAATATCTTCCGGAAGAATGTCATCAATACCATCCGCTTTCTGTCCATCTACAACAAAAAGTGGTTTTTGTGATGCCAAATCGCTTGTTACTTTTTTTACTTTGGAGGGACGCCCTTTCAACACAAAATTCACGGGAACGGTGAAAGAAACATCCACCGGCTTTCCATCATTGGTACCGGGAGTCCAGTCAGGCAACGAATTTACCACACGCAACGCTTCTTTGTCCAGAGCAGGGTCAACGCCACGCGCAACTTTTGTCTGGGTTACCTCGCCGGTTTTCGAAACAACAAAAGTCACAAACACACGTCCTTGTATCCCGTTTTCTTTTGCAACTTCAGGATAGCGTTTGTTTTGCTCAATAAAATCTCTCAAAGCAGTTGCTCCTCCGGGAAACTCCGGCATTTCAGACACGGACAAAAATACTGCATCGCTTTCTTTCTCCGTGTTATATGGTGTTTTGGTATTAATTACTACAATTCCGTTTTTAGCTTTATCTTCATCCAAGCCGGCCAAATGGGAGTCCCCGTCTTTTACTACCGAAACATTGGCAATAACATTTGGCGGAATTTCGGTCAGCCTCCCTTCAAATTTCTTTCCGTCAACTACAATCAGCGAGTTTTCAGGCAACGTTTCTTGGGCGGCACCTTCCGCTTTTTTGGTAGAAATAAACACCAACCCGTTTTTTGCCTTATCCCCGTATATTGCGGTGGCCGATGCATCTTTTAAAACATCTACCTGTTTTATGTCGTCCGGAGAAATTTGGTTAATATCTTCTATAATCTTTCCGTCGACCACATAAAGCGGGTCTGTTGAAAATGCCGGATTGAACGAGCCGGGAACAAAAGCAGAACTCTTCTTCGCTTTATCTGCTTCTTTTTGTATTGATTTTTCCGGATTATCCGGCGTCAAACTAACGTCTATTTTCTGTTTTCCACCAACCTCGATTTCCTGTTTTTCATACCCCATCATAATAAATACGAGGGTTTCGTTCTTATTTTCCAACTCAAGTTGATAGTTCCCTTCCAGATCGGAAACCGTTCCAACCGTTTTCCCTTTTATTAAAACAGCTACGCCAATAGCAGGCTCACTGTTTTCTGCAGTAATTTTCCCGGTAACAGTAAAGCCTTCCTGCATTTCGGCAACTTCACGTTCAGGCTGAACAATCTCTGTTTTCACCTCGCGGCCGGAAAGACCCATAACCAGAACGGCCAGCAACGGAAGAACAACCAATTGTTTCAAAAGAGAAAATTTGTTTTCAGTTTTCTTTTTCATCATAATAATTCGGGTTTTAAGTTGTGAGCCATTTAAGGCAGTTAAAAATGGTGCCACCCCTTTTTTTGCAGCCAGCGCAACCATTGCCATCTGGTATGTTCTAGGGTCGCTGTTTTTTATTATTTCATTGTCAGTTTTATATTCCAGGTTGTTTTTAGCGGCATCTTTAATGAGCCAGGCAAACGGATTGAACCACTGAAACAGAAAAAGTATCTCGGTAACAAGAATATCCAACGTGTGCTTTTCTTTTACGTGAATGCTTTCGTGTTCAACAATCATGCTTAAATCGGGAGTGGAGAGTATCTTCTCGGAAATTACAATTTTGTTGAAAAACGAAAACGGGTGCACGTCCTCTTCCGTAATATTGACTCGATTGCCAAAGAGCATTTCCTCCCTGCTGTTACGAACTATTTTTAACGCTTTAAAATGCCCCAGCAGCAAATAAAACAGAAAGCCGGCAACTCCCAGAATATACAATCCAAACAGGTAGTGATACCATTCCATGCTAAATGCAGACTGCTGCAATTCGGCTGCTTCGGGAAGCCAGACAAGCCCATTAAAATCAGAGGGAGCATCGGCATTAATATAACGCACGGTGGTAAAAGTTATAACCGGAATCAGGAAACTGACTGCCAGCGAAACAGGCAGGTAGAGCCGGTTAAAAACAAACTGTTTCCGGTTTTGAAACAAAACCAGGTACGCCAGAAAAAAGGCTCCGGCAGCAATGGCTGCTTTTCCGATATACAAAAGGTAACTTTCCATCACTTTTCTTCTTGAATCATTTTAACCAACTCGTCCAACTCTTCGGGAGACAAGCCCTTTTCCTTGACAAAAAAGGCCACTGCACTTTTGTAAGAATTATCGAAATAATCACTTACCACCTGCTTCATAAACGACCGGCGATATTCTTCTTTCGACAGCAAAGGAAAGTACTGGTAAGTATTTCCATATTGTTTGTAACCAACAATTCCTTTGTCCTGCAGCAGCCGCACCAACGACGAAATGGTGTTGTAATGCGGTTTCGGATCATCATATTCTTCAATAATATCTTTTACAAACGCTCTTTTTAAATCCCAGAGGATTTTCATCACCTCTTCTTCTTTTCGTGTAAGTTTTTTCATTGTTGCTGATTTTTACTTTAAACACTGTATTGAAACAGTATCTAAAAGACAGAACAAACATACAACTGATTTTTCAGTTATGCAACTATTTTTTCAGTTATAAAACTGAAAAGTACGTTTTCCGCCACTTTGGCACTAAGAAAAACAGAAAATAATGAAATAGAAGAAGAATATTACATTGAATATAAATACAGAAAAATCAGCAAATTAAATCGATTCAAAACAAATTTGTTTCAACAAAAAAAAAGCAGAAGAAACTAGAGAAGCGGACTTACCAGATGCGCCAGCGACTCCCTGAGTTTAAAACGCCAACTGCGCTGTTTCCATTCGTCGAGTTTTATCTCGTAACTGTTTTTTAAATCGTTTTTAAACAGCGTCGCCAAATCGGCATTAAATGCTTCTTCGTACACAAATGCATTTACTTCGAAATTTGTTTCGAGGCTTCGGAAATCGAGGTTGGTTGTTCCGATTGACGAAAACACATCATCAACAACCAGGTACTTACTGTGTATAAATCCGCTTTGAAAAAAGAAAACCCGCACTCCGGCTTCGAGCAGCTCTTCGATGTACGAGAAAGAACTCCAGCGCGGGATGATGGAATCTGACTTTTCGGGCATTAAAATGCGGACATCCACATTGCTTAATGCCGCCGTTTTTAAAGCGTAGATGATTTCCAGAGGCGGCATCAAATAAGGGGTTACAATATATATTTTTGATTTTGCACTGCCCAGCGCCGCAAAAAACGCCTGCCCTATGCTGTCCCAGTCGGAATCCGGACCACTTGCAGAAATTTGCACCGGAGTTCCCGGATACTCTTTCAGCGGCGGAAAGTAATTTTCGCCGTTCAGATTTTCGTTAACCACAAAAAACCAATCGGCAGCAAACACCACCTGCAGGCAATTAACTGCATCTCCGGTTATTTGCAAATGAGTATCGTGCCACGGCCCAATTCTCTTTAATCCGCGCAAATAGCGGTCAGCAATGTTCAGTCCTCCGGTAAATCCTATTTTCCCGTCAACCACCACAATTTTTCTGTGGTTCCGGTAATTCACCTGCGAAGTAAGCCGTGGAAACCGAACCTCCATAAACGAGTATATTTCAACGCCTTTTTCGCGAAGCTCAGTCATGTACTTTTTACCCAGACCCCAGCTCCCCACGTCATCCACAATCATTCTGACTTCAACGCCTTCTCTTCGTTTTTCAATCAGTAAATCTTTAAGCTGATTTCCTATTTTATCATTATCAAGAATGTAGTACTCGAGATGAACGTGATGACGGGCCGCTTTAATTGCACCAAAAATTGCGGTAAATGTTTCCTCTCCGTTATTTAGTATCTGCAACTCGTTACCGGTTGTTAACAGTGCATTTGAATTTTTCAGCAACAACCTGATGATATTCTCTTTTCCGCGCGCCGTGGGGTTCAGCTTATCAAGCGAATGCTCAAACTGCCGAATCTGCCTGAATGAAAGTTTGCGGTACACGTTGAGGCTTTTTAGTCCTTTTCTTGAAAACAACTTCTTTTTCCGGTATTCCTGGCCAAAAAACAGGTAAAAAACAACACCGAAAACAGGCAACAAAATAAGAGCAAGAACCCAGGCTGCCGTTTTAAACGGAGAGCGTTTCTCCAGAATAATCATGATTGCAACCGGGATGGCAGTTACCAGAAAAATTAATGAAAAGACAGTCCAAAAATCAACTCCTGGGTGCATAACACAATTGGTATTTTGATATTTTCGTGTTAAAATTCATAAAAATTAACCGTATAAACAATTTTGGAATAATATTCGTAACATTAAATGTTCGGAAAAAGGAGAAAAACATGAAACAGTTACTATTTATTACGGGTGTATTGCTTTTTGTATGGGCCTGTTCCACCCAAAAAGGGGTTGTTAAAATCGAAGAAAACAAAGACGATATTATTGATGTGCAGGATTCTGTTGAGCAAGATTCGTTGCAATATGAATTGGAGACTTTCGACGCAAAATTCAAAACCTGGTATGCATTGCACGACAATCCTTCGCAATACCGCTCCCAGGAATATTACGAAAACTGGAACCGGCAATACGTGGTTGCATGGAACAGCAAATCCACCCAGCCGGGGAAAAGTTCATTTTTTGAACCGATTGTGGGTTACGAGCCAAACATCGACTACGGGTTTGAATTAAACCACAAGCTGTTTTACTATTTTCAATATGTGGAGCGGGTTCTGAAAATTAAAATTATGCCGGGCAGCCCGCAGGGAATCGCACTATAGGTGCAGAACCAAAAGCATTAAATAACAATACCTGTCAACTCAAAAGCTGACAGGTATTATTTTAATCAAACAACAATTAAAAGAATAGTATATACATTCCGAAACAAGCTATTACAAGGAGAAGCGACAACACCCGATAGTTTTTGTACCAAACAACTCCTTTTAACTCTTCTGTTTCCTCTTTCCAGATTTTTACCGACCATGTGTTATGGGCTACCTTTTCGGCATTGGGTAACCCGGTTGACAGGCTGACCACAACATTAACACAAACGCTGAAAAGCATTACTATTGGCGCAATCAGCAAGAAATGGAAAGGAATTTCCATTCCCAAAGCATATTTAGAAATCATAATTAGCGCAGCAACCAAAATTCCGGACACCAGTCCCCAAAGTGCACCTTTTTCATTGGAACGTTTCCAAAACAAGCCCAAAAAGAACGTGCCCACAATTGGAGGAGCCAGGTAGGAAATCACTTCCTGGTAATAAGCCACCAGCGAATCGAATTGCTGAATAAACGGCGCCCACAATATGGCAATTACCAACACCACAAGCGATGTAATCCGGCCAACTCTCACCAGCTTTTTGCCATCCGCTTTTTTATCTATCCTGGAATAAAAATCCATGGTAAAAAGCGTGGAAACCGAACTCAAAGTGGCGCTCAAGGTTGAAGTCAAAGCAGAAATCATAGCCGCCAGAATCAACCCGATTAAACCAACCGGCAATAGTTTTACAATTAACCTCGGATACACCTGGTCAGTATTAATTCCGTAAGCCGATTTTAACGTGCTCCCGTCAATAATTTCGGTGGGGAGGTTGTCTACTCCAAACAAGTTAATTCCCCGGCCAATTAACCCGGGAAGAATAAAAATAAACAGTGTAAACAAGTACAGGAATCCAACAAATAACACCCCTTTTCGTCCGTGGTCAATTGATTTTGCCGAAAGCACACGCTGTACCATTACCTGGTTATTGGCCCAAAAGTAGAATCCCAGAATCGGGATTCCCACCCACATGCCCAGCCAGGGCACTGTAGGATCGTCGAGCGGACGGGTGAGTTTCAACCACACTCCATCGCCAAACCGGTTATAAAGTTCTTCCCAGCCACCAATTTCGTCTAATGCAAAAAAGTAAAGAATGGCAGAGCCGATAATCAAAATAGTTGCCTGAATCATGTCTGCGTTAATGGCAGATGACAAACCTCCTACAATGGTGTACGAACCTGCAACCACGGCCATTATCAGAATAATCCAGAACAAATCGGCTTCCGGAAAAATCAGCTTTATTATTAATGCGCCGGTGTACAAAGTTGCGGCTGCATCTAAAAAAACATTTCCGAAAATTGTGATGAACGAAAAATAGTACCTTGAACGTTTATCGAACCGCTTTTCCAAAAATTCAGGCATGGTAAAAATACCCGACTTGATGTAAAACGGCAGAAAAAACAGAGCAAAAAACACCATCACCAGTACCGAAATCCAATTGTAATTAAACACTGCAATCCCGGTAATGAAGCCTTCGCCCGAGTGCCCCATTAATGTAGAGCTGGACACACTGGCTGCAAACAACGACAAACCTACCACAGGCCATTTCATGTTACGTCCGGCCAGGAAGTAGGAAGTCGAATCAGAACTTTTTCCATTTCGAAGAGCCCACCATACAATTCCGATTATAAAGAAGGCTAATATGATAATATCTATTGTACTAATATTCATTCAACTAAATTTCTCAATTTTTTAATCATCCAATGTTGTAAGCAATACAAAGCTGTTTGAAGGAACGGCTACCTTCAATGCCTTTTTCGCTTTAATATTTTTCTCTGCAGCAACCGGAAATCCGTTGTCATCCAATTTGCTTTCCCCTTCGACATACAAAAACTTTTGCATTGCTTTTGAAGTTGGGATATTCAGTGAAATAACGTTATCCACATCCGAATTATTTACTACGGCCACGGTAACATCATCTTCAAAAACGCCGGCGGTTAATCGCACTCCGTCGATTCCGGTGCTATCGGTTTTTACAATGCTGGTTCCACCCGGAAAATAGCGGCACACCAGCGACCAGGGATAAAACCACGGCCTGATGTTTTCGTCGTCAGGGTTGTTGCAGATTTCGGTTCCCAGGGAATTCCACATTCCCCACCTTTTTAATTCGTTTTTATTGCCAAGGTCGTTCATTGTGTGCATGGCATCGTCGAGCGCCCAGGCGGCTGCACCCGAAAATCCGGCATTCATGCTCTGAATAACAGCATCGGCCATATAAACTCCGTAGCTGTGGTCGTACACTTCCATCTGGCTGTCTTCGCTGGCATAAGGGTCTGCTTTTGCGCGGTCCTGATTGAGCTGTCCACTTCTGTTCATGCCCAGTTCGCCAAAAATAATCTGCTTATTTTTCGAAGCAGCAATATCAGCCGCCTTTTTATGAAACAGCTCAAATTCGCCACTTTTCACCAGGTCGTGCGCCGTGTAATCGTGAATCTCGTAAATGCCGATATTTTCGTCAATTTGCCGGGCTGTTTCTTCTACCCAGCCCAACCCGGAGTAGGTTGACCGAGGATTATCGTAACGAGTAACTGCATCGGGTCCTGCGACAGAAATGTGCCTATCCAGCCCTTTATCTTTTAATGCTTTGCTAAGCAGTATAACACCATCGCGCCATTCGTTAAAATCACCTTTGGTACTTGCCCAGTCGCCATTTGGTTCGTTCACCAGATTGTAATACTTCAGGCAGGTGTAGCCTTTGGTGTTAATCAGGTAATCGAGGTATTCAACAATGGCATTAATCCATTTCGGGTCGTTTGCCCCGGTGAACTTATCTGAATTTCCCTGGTCTTTATCGTGCATTTTATACGGCGTGCCCCACTCTCCCAACAAAACCGTGATGTTGTTCTTTTGGGCGTAATCCAAAATTTTCTCAACCGCTTTTACTTCGGGCGTATCAAAATCAAGAATTGGTTCACCTTTTTCATCAAACCCCACCATATAACGCCAGTTTGCCTGGTCGAGTACACGAAAAAGTTTCGGTTGCATGTAATCCAGCCTTTTGTAATTCATGTCCCATTTTCCGTCAGTCATCAGTTTTCCCCACTCCGCATTTTCAGTATCGGCATGCGGATAGGCAGACCACTGAACTCCATTCCCTATATAATCAGTAGAAATCGGTTGTTCAGGATAAATCTTAATTCCATTATCGGTGTGGGAGGTGCAGCCGATGTTCAACACCATTAAAATAACAGCCAGCCAACTAGTCGCCTTCATATCAGCAATTTTTTAAATAATCCAGAAGTTCTTTTACATCATACGTTGCCAGGCCTATGTATTTATCGGCGCCGCCGTAATATACGTATAAAGTGCCGTCAACAATTGCATTTCCTGTAGGAAAAACACACCCTTTGTAAAATCCTTCAAGTTCGTAATCATATTCGGGTTCCATAACGAAATTTTCACAGCGCGCAATTACTTTTGTCGGGTCTTCCAAATCGAGCAACGCAACACCAACACGATAGTAGCCGGTACCTCCGTTTGCAACGCCGTGGTAAATAAGCAACCAGCCCTCTTCAGTTTTCAGCGGCGGAGTGGAACCACCTATTTTTTCTTCCCATGTTCCGGGGCGCCCGGTCATAAGCAATTTACTGGGGCCGTTCCAAACCATCAAATCATCAGTTGACTGAATCCAGATGGCCGGTTCATTTGTTCCAAACCCATTTCCGACCCATTGTTTAGGACGGTGCAACATCCAGTATTTGCCGTTAATTTTTTCTGGGAAAAGAATCACGTCACGGTCGTCGAGATTTGTTTGGGTAACTCGCCCCAACCGACGCCAGTTTTTAAAATCTTTAGTTACTGCCAAACCTGAGTTGGCAATGTTTTCTTTCAGCACTTCCGGCGAATGTTCTCCTGTTTCAGGAAGCAAAATCACATCGTGGGCAAATTTCCAATATTGTCCCGGATAATGCGGGCGAAAAGCGTAAGTCACGTAATATTCGTCGCCGAACTTCACAATACGCGGGTCTTCAACACCACCCTGGTCGGGGCCGTCAACACTTGGCCCGAAAGCCGGTTCATCAGAAACCCTTTCAAAATTAACACCGTCGTTACTTTCTGCAAGCCCCATCCGGATGTAATGCTGCTCATCGTCGCCGGCAGCGCGGTAAAGCATTGTAAATTTTCCATTTTCGTACCAAACCCCGGGATTACACACGGCAAGGTTTTCCCAGCAGTTTGTGGGGTGAGGTTTCAGAATTGGGTTATTGGGATGCTTTTTGAACTTTATCATTTTTAATTTCTTCTTTCTTGGTTTTTATTTTTTTGATTTGATTCTCCTTTTCGATTTACCTGATAGTGCTACTTCTTTTTGAAAAAAAAGCGCCACTCCAAAACAGAATTATCTTCATTTTTAAAAGGCTGTTTCAGCAAAAAGAAAAATACTTTTCGAGATTGGCTAATTCATGTTTGTATACAGAATAAACGACTGCCCTTCCAGTGTGATGTCAACGCCATTTTCAAAATCAAGGTCGATGTTTTTTTCTGATGGAGTTGCAAAACCGTTTTCATCCTGAGCTCCAATAAACGAGCCGTCAGTATTCGATTTATAACTGTACTTATTTGCTGTGAGATTGCTGATTGACTCCGATTTCAGAACCAATTCGTAGTCGGTAACATGCGAATTAACCAGGGCAATGGTGTATTTTCCGTCTTTTTCGGCCCAAACTGCACGCACGCCTTTTTTATCGGGCAATTCGATGTTGTAAATATCGCTACCGGCCGGGAAATACCGGCAAAGCAAAGAAACCGGGTAAAAGAAAGGTCGGATTTCCTCATCGCTTGCATCGCCGCAAAGCTCTTCTCCCAGAATATTCCAGAACCCCCAGCGTTTTAGCTTTTCCGTTTGGTAATTGCCATCGTCGGGACTGTTGTACATAGCATCGTCCATATCCCAGATTAACGCGCCGGAATAACCTTCGCGCATTGCCTGAATTAAGGCATCGGCCATGTCGATACCATAAAATGCTTTGTACACCATCATGTTTGAATCGTCGCCGGCATAAGGGTCGTTTGCAATGGCTTCTTTGTTTTCCTTTTGCAACTCTGCATCTACCTCAGTGTATTTAAACCCTATTTCGCCTAAAACAATGCGCTTGTCAGCCGGAGTTACTTTTCGGTACACTTGCAGCATTTCGCCAAATTCGCCATTTCGAACAAGTTGCTGTTTGGGATAAACATGCACATCGTAAAGTCCCATGTTATCGCCCAAATCGGCTGTTGTTTTTGTTAGCCATTCCACCTGATTTGCAGCGTTAAAAATGGCAATATCCGGCCCCATCAGTTTCACGTTAGCCAACGCATATTTTGCCATTTCGGCGAGGTAAAGTTCCTGAACCTTTTTATAAACGTTGTAATCGCCATTGGCAGTTGACCAATTTCCGTTGGGTTCGTTAATAATATTTACGGTTTTAATGCAGGTGTACCCTTTTTCGTTTATCAAATGATTGAGAAACCGAACTGAATTGGCAATCCACTCGGTGCCAACGTCAATACGATTACCGGTGTAACTGTGCCCCCATTCTCCGTAAGTAATTTCAATGTTTCTGCTTTGTGCATAATCCAGCATTTTAAAAAGCGATGTTGTTTTAGCACTTTCGTTGTACTGCCCGTCATTCATATATGCCCAACCCGAGCTGGTCATTATTCGCAAAAACGGAGGACGCATAAAATCAATCCGCTGAAAAAGCTTATTCCAGTCAGCTTCGCTTAACGTTTCTGTTCCCAGCCACGTGGGAACCAAATCGTAACCTCCCCACTGCGCTCCGTTTCCTACAAATTCTGAAGAAATAAGTTTGTTCGTAATGTTCAGCACTCTGTTCTGTTTAATTATATCGGGGGTAGAATCGTCTTTGTCGCATGCCACCGACGACAACAAAAGAGAAAGCATTACGGTTATTATGAGTCCTGTTTTCATCTGCTTTAATTTTGAAATTTTTATGGCAACAGATGGAATTCGCATGAGATTTTAATCGTCTCACCTAGTGTAAATTCCATGCTTTTGCTCATTTTATAAATTATAAAAAAGAAAGGCTGCCGCAAAAGTAACTGCCGCCCGTAAGAGGCCGCAACTACTCGTGCAACAGCTTCCTCTTCTCTGCTATTGTTTATTCAAGTTATACCACATTTTTTTCGACATGTGGGCTACTTCTTCGTAACTGTAGTTCTGTGCATCCCAGTCGAAACTATCGGATAAGAATTCCAGTTCTGAAACCAGCGAAACTTCTGTTTCTGATTTTACTTCCAGTGTTAATATGTATTCAACACCTCCTTCATCGGTTATTTTAACCGTTTCTCCATCGAGCACCCAGGTGCCTTTTCCGGTTGGTACTTTTCTATACCGACTGTTGAAATCGGTTTCCGGCCAGCTGGTATCATCCGATACAAAACCGGCATATTCGCCATCGGCGCCTGCATTGTTTTCAAAAGTACCGTAGGGCTGGTCCTGTTCGTTTTTGCCGTCTACAGAAAATGTGATGGTGTTATCCAACTCGGCAGATGCCTGAGGCAAATAATTGGTCAGCGTTTCGCTTTTGTCCCATCCCCAGTCTTCCCAACTGAACAAGTCGCAGTAGACTCCGATTTGTCCGACTGTCCATGTTCCGGCAATGGAAACATCGTCGGCAGCAAAGTCAATCTGCAACTTAATGGTCCAGGTAACTGCTTCTCCGGATTCGGAAGTAACAACTATTTCGGCGGTGTTGTTATTGGAGAAATTCAGTGTTTCGCCAACAGTTTTATCGGCAGTTGCCATGTACGAAGTTGTAAGTTCTGTAATTTCAATTGCAGACACGTCGGCTCCGTTATTTTCAACAACTACTGATATTTCCTTATTTTCAGCATCAATTGCAGCATCTCCAACCTGACTGGCAACACCTAACGAAACAATGCTGTTCCCGGTTTGAATTTCGCGCTCTTTTGTAAGTGTGTACCACATCGGATTCGACATGTGAGCCAGCTTTTCATAATTCCAATCGGTGTCGGTCCAGCTGAATTCACTTGACAGGTATGGAATTTCTGCTTTCAGTGTTACCTCTTTTGTTTCGGCATTCAATTCCAGATCGAGTTCGGTAACCTTGCCGTTTGCATCAGTTATTACAACTTTGTTGCGGTCGAAATCGCGCAACCAGGTTCCTTCCCCTACCGGAATTTTCCGGAATCGGGTGTTAAAATCCCAGCCGTTTGCAGCGTCTGTAAAATCAGAATAAGCTCCATCAGGACCAACAGCATGAATATAATTACCGAAAGGATTTCCTTTTTCATCGGCGCCTTCAACAACAAAAGTTAAAATGTTATCCATTTCTGCAAAGGCCGATGGCAGAAGGTCGGGCACATTCACGTACTCCTCCCACCCCCAGCTTTCCCAGGTGAACATGTTGCAGTACAAACCAATATTTTTGATGTACCATGTTCCTTCGAGGTCTGACACAAAAGGTGTTAAAGTTACTTCCCAGTCCAGTGTTTCACCGGCGCCAGAAACCACAGAAATGGTTGCAGTTCCGTCAGAAAAATCAAGCGTTGAACCGACGGTGTTCTGAGACGAAGCCCCGTAAGACAATTCAATACCTTTAATCTCTACTTTGGTAATGTCAGCAATATTTTCCTCTTTGGCATACACATTAATTGTTGCCTTGTCGGCAGTACGTTCAATAACAGCCGTTCCGATTTGCCCTTCCAGCAATACGGAAAGAATATTGCGTTCTTTCTGCCAGCCGGTTCCTTTTAAGTCCTCAAAAGGGTCGGCTGTGCAGGCAGTCATTACAACTGCCAGCCCAACTAAAAATATATTAAATAACTTCTTCATTTCTGATTGATTAATTGATGTTAGGATTCAAATCGATTTCGCGTTGCGGAATTGGGAAAAATGCAACTTTTTCGGGCGACAAACCTGCAGCCTTGGTTACATTTTGCTGAACGGTATTTGTACGCCTCAAATCCCAAAGCCGGTCGCCTTCAAAAGCCAACTCGCGCTGACGTTCTTCCACAACCAGTTTACGGAAGTCTGCTTTTAACAAACCGGCAAGGCTTGGCAATTCTTCAACACCTGCACGGCGGCGGATTTGATTGTATTCTGCCAAACCCGATTCGTCTGCGGCAGCTTCAGCATAAATCAACTGAACATCGGAATAACGCAGCAAATACGGACGGGTGCTGGTTTTATCGCCCTCGTAATTCGGGTCGATGTATTTACGACAAAACGGGTATTCAACAACACCATTTGAAACTGTACCGAGCGAATTTCCAGCTGCATCGAACACTTCGCTAACAAACAGTTCGGAAAAACGTTTGTCGGCCGGCTCGTAAGCGGCAGCCAATTCGTTGGAAGTCTGAAATACGCTCCATCCATCGTGAGTTTTTGTCAGAGAGCCGTCGGCATTTTTCAGATAAACTGCCGAACCACCAATCCAGGGAATAAAATATTTTGAAAGTTTTGAGTAATCGCCTTCCTGAGTTCCCGAGCGGTCCATTGACATAATAAAAATATGTTCGGGCCCGTTTGGCACTGTGTTGTCGTAGATATTCTGCAAGTCCGTATCGAAATAGTATTCCGACTGTCCGGTTAAAACAGCTCCGGCATATTCTGCGGCTTTTGCATACATGTCATCCACACTTTCGGTAAGCGCATCGTATTTGGGCACTCCGCTTTCTTTTGCCGATGCTGCAAACAGATAAACTTTTGCCATCAGCGCTTCGGCAGCCACTTTATCAGCACGCCCTACCACACGATTTACTTCCAGAAAATCGATTGCTGTTGTTAAGTCGTCAATTATAAACGAATACACTTCTTGCATGTCTGCGGGCAAGCTGGCTGTTGTTTCGTCCAGCCTGTCGATTAACGATTTCTGAATTGGTGCCAAGCCAAAAGCCCTTACTATATTGAAGTTGTTCCAGGCTCTCAGAAAATAAGCTTCGCCCATCAAACGTTTTTCATCGGCTTCATTAAATCCTTTTCCAGGTACATTTTCGATAACAGCATTGGCGCGATTAACGGCAATGTAGGCACAACGGTAGTACTGAAACAGCAACTGGTTTTGAGAAGTTACTTCCCAATTTACAAAAGCCTGTGCATCGGCTCCTTCACTTGGTTTTACATTTGCGTTATCAGACGCCAGTTCGGTCAGGTAATACGTAATAGGCGCATAACTTACCAGCGTTAATGCGTCGTATGCATATAAAACTGATGCTTCGGCGTCTTCTACTGTGTTATAGAAGTTTTCGTCAGAATAGAAACCATAAGGTTCCACATCCAGACTTTCGCATGAAACCAGCCCGATTACGAAAGCCAAACCCACTATTAATTTATTTAGTTTTTTCATTTTCAATCAATTAAAATTGTAACTACTTTTTAAAATGAAACTAAAAAGTTAACTCAACTCCTAAAGTCCATTTTCTCAACTTCGGATATCCACCCCAATAAATTCCATCTGTTCCTATTTCGGGGTCGTACCCTTCAAAGTCGGTAATGGTAAACAGGTTGGTTGCGTTCAGGTAAACACGGCCACGCTTAAACCACGACAGGTTAAGCTCGTTAATGTTGTACCCTAAACTAACGTTTTGCAAACGCAGGTAACTTCCGTTCTGAATAAACCAGTCTGACATATAATAATTTCTGCCGTCGCGCAAGCTCGGGTAATCGTTTGTCTGATTGTCCAAAGTCCAGCGCAAAGGCATATTGCTGGGCTGGTCAAATGCTTTTGTATTCAAAATATCCTGGCCGAAACTTCCGTTGAAAAACATGGCCAAATCGAAATTTTTATACCGAACATTCATGTTCAAACTTGCAATCAGGTCCGGGTTCGGGTCGCCTATAACCGCACGGTCGTCTTCATCAATAGTTCCGTCTTCGTTCAGGTCGACATACCTGAATTCGCCGGCTTGTGCCAGTTTTCCATCCAATCCGGCAGCCAACCCTTCTTCTTCACTCTGAATAATCCCGTCAACAGTGTATCCGTAAAAAACATTTACAGGCTGGCCAACTGCCAGAATGTTAGGAATTGCGCGGAAAGCCTCAATCTGACTACCCGAAAATTCGTATTGCATTCCGGTTATTGCATCGGTATTCAGCCCCGAAGCAAGTTTGTCTCCAAGGCTTACCACTTCGTTTTTGTTTTTCGACAAAATCAGTGCAGCAGTTACTCCCCAGTCTTTTGTATTTACGATGTCGCTGTCGAAGGTCAACTCAATTCCCCGGTTTTTAATTTCGCCGTCGTTCACCCACATCCTGTCGTACGAAGACGACGGGGAAAGCAAACGTTCGCGAAGTAAATCGGTTGTGTATTTATTGTAGTAATCGAAAATTACACGTAAGCGGCGGTTGAAAAATGCCATATCGGTTCCGATGTTTAACTGGCGTGTTGTTTCCCACCTTAAGTCAGGATTTGGAATACCACCCCAGATTTTTTTACCGGTGTGGCTTTCCCAGTCGACAACATATCCGGGGCCGATTGCAGTTTGCCATCTGCCGTCAACGTAGTACTGGTCTTGCCCGTAGCGGCTGTTAATCAGGTAAGGAGAAATCCCCTGGTTTCCTGAAATACCAAAACTACCACGTAATTTTAATTCGTCGAACACATTAAGATTTTTAATGAAATCTTCGTGGTGCATTTTCCAGCCCAAAGCTCCCGACGGGAACATTGCCCACTGGTTGTTGGGGCCGAATTTTGAAGAACCATCGGCACGCATTGTAAATGTTGCCAGGTATTTATCGTTGTAGGTATAATTCAAACGTCCCAGCCACGAGTACATCACTATTTCGGTGAGGCTGTTTGAAACCGATTGTTTTTCAGGGTCGCCTGCTGCAAGGTTTTCATTCCCCAAAGATTCGTTCAGAAAATCGTATGCTTTCAAATCAGAAGAACGGCTTGTGTAATACTGATAAGAAAAACCGCCCATGGCCGTAAACTGATGTTTTTCGGCAAACAGCTTGTCGTAGGTAAGGAACGTTTCAGAAACAGTTTCTTTGCTTTCCCAGTTTTTTATTCCTCCCGAGCCATTATTAAAGGTACCATCTTGTGTATAAATTTTCGGATTGTAGTAATCATTTATCGAGCGTCCGAATTTATAATTGACCTGTGATTTCAATTTCAACGACGGCAAAACCTGCGCTTCGGCGAAAGCAGAACCGATAAAATCGAGAAAATCACTTGTGTTTGTTTTGTTTTCCGTCAGGGCAATCGGATGCGAATAATCCTGTACTCCGGCCATGTAATATCCTTTTGTCGGGTCATTATCGATATAAACCGGAAAAACCGGGTTACGCCAATAAGCCAGGCCACCGTTATTGTTGCGGTTTCCTTTTGAGAAAATTACGTTTGTGCCAACGGTAAGTTTGTCGTACACTTTGTGAATTACGTTCAGATTTGCATTTAACTTTTCGTAGTCGTCTTCGATGTACACACCTTCGTCGGTAAAATATGTTCCACTCAGGCTAAACTGTGTCTTTTCATTCTGGCTACGAACCGCAATATTTGTATTGTTTGATACCGGATTGCGGAAAACCACGTCGTCCCATTCAGTATAATACGGCCAACTGCCGCTCGAAAGTTCGTTAACTGACGGATAGTAAACTCCGTTTGCGTTTTCAGCGCCAATATACAACGGCACAAATCCGCCATTAATACGGTTTTCGTTACTCAGTCGCGCCATCAAAACAGGGTCGCGCCACAAATTCAGTTCCGAAGTAAATTCGGAAACCGTACTTTGTTGCGAAACAGTAATTTCGGTTGTGTTTTTTGAACCTTTTTTAGTGGTAATCATGATTACGCCGTTGGCACCACGAGAACCGTAAATAGCTGATGCTGATGCATCTTTCAGAATTTCCATGGACGCAATGTCTGATGGCGATATCTGTTTTAAATCGCCGGCATAGCCAATCGGGAAACCATCAACAACAACCAGCGGGTCGTTACCACCACGAAGCGAACTGCCCCCGCGAATACGAATGGTTGAGCTTGCTCCCGGATTATCAGATGATGTGGTTACCTGCACTCCGGCACTTTGTCCCTGCAACAACCCATCAATAGAGTTTGAAGGTTTCATGGGAATATTATCCATTTTTACCGAAGAAACAGCGCCGGTCAGGTCACTTTTCTTAACCGATCCATAACCAACCACAACCACTTCGTCGAGTCCTTCAACTTCCTGACTCAGTGTTACATTAATTAAGTTTTTGCCATTAACAGGTATTTCCTGCGCTTTAAAACCAATAAATGAAAAAATCAAAGTTGCGTTTGAATCGTCTAACTTAATAACATAGTTACCATCCAAATCAGTGATGGCTCCGGTTGCAGTTCCTTTAACTACAATATTTACTCCCGGAAGTGTTTCACCACTTTCACTTTTTACCAGTCCTTTCACCACAAAGTTCTGAGCAAACAATATGCTCGTGCTCAGGGCAAAGAAACAGGTAAATAACAGTTTAAATAAATAAGTGTTCTTATTCATAAGTGCCTATCATTTAAAATTAATTTTTACAAATGCAAAATTTGTTCTTAATCCTCCGCAAAACAAGTATTTTAATGCTTCTTACCAATACTATTATGAATTCCATTATATAAATAAGGAAAACAAACTACCAACCAAACTAAAATACAACACCTTACAAAATCTATTATCAATACTATTATGAATTACAATAATTACTATATTTGCAGAATAATACCACAAATATGGTCTAATGAAAATAATTGTCCGATGAACACCATAGAAAGAGAAATTACCCCATTAACCGACGAGGACTTTTTTATTGTCTTAAATAACTTTCACGCCAAATTTGACTTCCCGGTACATTACCATCCCGAATACGAATTAAATTTTGTTTTCAACTCAAAAGGGAAACGGATTGTTGGAGATTCAATTCAGGAATACGACGACATGGACATGGTTTTAATAGGCCCAAACACTCCGCACGCCTGGACCGGCAACAACGACCACGACGATGTAAGGGTTATTACCATTCAGTTTCAGCAAGACATTTTATCGGAAACAACACTCAACAGAAAAGTAATGACTCCCATAAGAGACATGCTTTTCAAATCGTACCGGGGCATTGAGTTCTCCAAAGGAATTCAGAATAATTTCAAATCCCGGCTCGTAGAACTGTCCGACAAATCGGGATTCGACTCACTACTGGAACTCCTGTCAATACTGTATGATTTATCCATTTCCCGAAACCAAAAGCTGCTGAGCAGCTCGTCGTATGTAAACAAATACGAAAGCAGCAAAAGCCGCCGCATAAAAAAAGTTACCGACTACATTTACGAAAACTACCACAACCAGATTAAACTAAAAGAAGTGGCCGAAATTGTTAATATGTCGGATACTGCATTTAGCCATTTTTTCAAAAAAAGAACTCACCGCTCGTTCTCCGATTTTGTAAACGATGTTCGCGTGGGAAATGCCACCCGCCTGTTAATCGAGTCGGAAAGAACCATGGCAGAAATCGGCTACGAATGCGGATTTAACAACCTTTCTAACTTCAACCGTATTTTCAAAAAGAAGAAAGGCTGCACGCCGAGCGACTTTAAAAAAAGCCAACAGATGATTTCAAAACATCAGGTTTAAAACTTTTAAAGCAGTTGCAAAATTAACTAAACACACCACAAAACAAGCCAACACGCTGTCTTTCATCATTCTGAAGACACAAAAATAACAACCAAAATATGTCTCTTTATTTAGGCGACAAACCACTGTCAGCCCCACCCTCAAAATGCATTGAACTTAACCCGTTCGATTGCGTTATTGTTGGTACTTATTAAAGCCAGGCAACACATTGCCCGTTAAAAATGACAAGAACAAGAATACATATCAATACATTACACCTGAGCACAATATTGCTGACAATATTTGCTTTGTTTCCGTGCGATGTGAAAGAGCCTGTATTCCAGTCGCTGGGGATTGAGTACAATCGCCCGCTCAACAAAAATAAAACCGTACAAAAATTAACGGACACTTGCGAGACAACGCTTTACGGCAACTTTGAAGCAAGCATCCCGGCAAACGACGAAGTTCATTTTCCGGCCGCCATTCATTCTCTTTTTTCGCCGGCAGCACCTCACACAGAAGACCAACATTTCATTTTCGCAAATACTGCGTTATTACCCGCAGACACCAAGCCGCCCATGTACATTCTGTACCAGCGGCTAAAGCTTGACCTTACCTTAAAAGCCTAACAAAAAAAAGAGACCGGCTTCTCTTAATCAAAACAGCTTTTACAAACTCAGGAAGCACACTAAAAAACGATTTTAGCATCATTGCAAAAACCGGCAATGTTCGGATTGCAACAACAAAATGTACTGCCGGCAAAACAAACAGCACATTGCGCAATCGGTATGTCAGAATGCTTCTTTAGTACTTCAACACAAATTAAAAAATACAATTCAAATGAAAAACAATTCAAAAATATACTCCACCGAAATGGCTGGACTATTCAGCCTTTCAATTCGCTTAGTTGTAGGCTGGACCTACTTTTCGGCGTTCTGGCGCAGAGTTGTTCTGGCCAACAAACTAGACCCGGAAATTGCCGGCTACATTGGCGAAAAATTCAACCACTTTCTTCCCAATGCACTTGGAATCAAACCAATTATTGAATACCTGGTAACAAACCCCGACATGCTTTGGCTGTCTATGGTTATTTTTACGGTTATTGAGGCCATTGTCGGGCTATTTGTGATGCTCGGGTTATTTACGCGACTAATGGGAATCGGTGTTTTCTCTTTGGCAATGGGAATTCTACTGGGCTCAGGATGGATTGGCACGACCTGCCTCGACGAATGGCAAATAGGCGTTTTGGGCGTTGCAAGCGGATTTGCCCTGTTTTTGAGCGGCAGCAGTTCTTACTCGTTCGACCAGTATTTTATCAACAAAAACTTTGGATTCACTCGTCAAACCTGGTTTCGCTGGCTGGGTTCCGGCAGCTTCCCTATAAAAAACCCCAAACGACTGGCATTAACCGGATCATTGGCCATTCTGTTTCTAACGTTGTTCACCAATCAATATTTCCATGGCGGCATTTTTGGCACCCTGCACAACAAGTCAGTAAAACCCAAAATTGAAATCAGCAACACCTCAATAGCAGACAATTCGCTGCATTTTGAAATATACAGAACCGAAGGAGTTGATGTTTACGGCTCGTTCCTAATTGGCATCCAGGTTTTAGACGAAAAAGGGAATATCATTATCAAAAAAGACGGAACAGACCTTTCCAAATTATCGACAAGCAATATCAACAACCATTATGTTGCAAACGTAAAGCCCGGCAAACACAGCCTAATTGTGCCATTGGGAGCAAAGGCTGATTTAACCATCGACATGGATAACATTGCGTTGGATGAGAAAAAACAATACACGCTAAAACTTATCGACATTAGCGGCATCGAATGGGAAGTTCCCATAAACACTTTTCAACAGTAACACAAAACCATAATAACTACAACAAAACGGTGTATCTTTTTATGGTATGGTGTCGTGCGGGAACACATGGCAATTTGCAGTCAGTTTACTCCAACTTGTTTTACAAGCCACAAACACTCGCATACCCCTAAAACCCGCATGCACTATACCATCTGTTAGAGGCAGACATTACTTCATTCTATTCCCAACATAGAACACATAGCCATAAATTGCTTCTTTTTTATCACTCATATGCTATCACAATTAGCATTATCTAATCTCCAGGAAACACCGTTTTTTTTTCGCAGCAACTGAACTATCTTTTCAATTCCACAAGTGCACTAATTGGCAAATGATCCGACAGTTGAATCTGATGTGTGGTTGCTTCAATTGTTTTCCAACTATTTTTTGGATAACCGAATATGTAGTCGATTTTGCTTTCAGGATTTTTTACCGGAATCGTCAATCCGCCGTCATCCAATATTTTCCAGGACGCCATTCCAACAGCAATCTCTTCTGATTTGGGACGCGCATTAAAATCGCCACACAGCAGAACAGGAGTTGTTTTATCAAGCAACACCTCGTTCAGTTTATGCACCTGAACCTGCCGTTCTTCGGTATTTGTGTAATCTAAATGAGTACACGCAAAAGTGATGTATTGGTTTTCCGAGAACTCAACATCAGCAACCAAAACAGCACGCTGTTCTTTGCCGTTTTCTGTTTTTGGCAGATAAATCCGCTCAACAGAAGCCATTGGAAACTTCGACAAAATACCGATTCCATAATACCCGCCGGCGTAAGGAATTGTTTTCCCGTAAGCAGACAACAAACCGGTACGGAAACCCAACTCTGTAATAAAGTCCTTTCCATTTTGCATAGGCGCGCCCGTACGATAAGTTTTACAATCGACTTCCTGCAATGCAACCAAATCAGGATCCTGCTCCCAGATAAACTCCGCAAGCTCTTCCAACGATGCCAACTCACCAAAACGCAGGTTGTAACAGAGTATTTTTAAGGTGTCGGCTTTTTCCTGCGCATGCAAAAAAGGCACAATAAACAAAATAGAGATTCCAATAAAGAATGCTTTTTTCATCTGTATAAAATTTTTTGATTTCTAAATATTCAAAAAATGTTGAAGACATTCAGGAATTCACATGAAAGATCAATCCTCTCTCCTGACGTAAAATCCACTCTCCTGCTCATTTCATGTTGCTAAATAAATTATTGCAAAAAGAAAACAGGCAGGCATCATCTTTTATACCTGCCTGTTTAATAGCTATTGAAATATTAAATTATTTCTACTTTATCCCCTCCATTTGCAACTCAGTTTCTTCTCCTGAATCCGCAGCTTTTTCGCCGCACAATCAGCAAACAAACATACAAACAAAACAAAAGCCAGAACTGCTTTTCAAACCCCAATCCTGACTTTTAATGTATTTTTTATAACCCGCCTTTTATTCAGCGGGTAAGCAAGTGTAACCTGCCAATTTATTTCCCCTTTGCAATGTCGATACCGACTCTCTGTCCTTTGTAAGTAGCTTTTGAGAAAGCTTTCAACAATTGTTTTTCGTATCGTTTGTCCACTTCAAAAAACGAAAAATTCTTCATCACCTCAATGTCACCAATTTCCACGCTTTTGCCGGGCATGTACTGGTTTACCATATCAATAATCGTCCGTTTATTAACTCCGCTTTTCTTTCCGAGGGTGAAAAACATACGCGAGAATTCGTATCCTTTACGCCTTTTCCCGGGCCTTTCGTTACCCCGACTGCGTTCCTGTCTTCTTCCGCGTCTTCCCCGGTCATCGAATTCAAAATCTCCACCACCGGAACGTGACTCGTCAACATTAATATCGGGCGCATTTTCATAATATTGAAGGAAACGGTTGAACTCGAGCGAAACAAATCTTTTAATAAGTTCTTCGCGCTCAAGCCATGCCAGCTTCTTGTAAATTACAGGCATAAACTGTGCAATTTCAGTCTCGTTCACTTCAATGTTTTCCATTTTATCAATGAGGCTAAAAAGCTGTTTCTCACAAATTTCCTTTCCGGAAGGAACCTGTTTCTTAACAAACTTTTTGTTCACTTTCTTCTCAACCTGATTCAACTTCCCTTTTTCGCGAAGATGAATAAGCGTTACCGAAACGCCTTTTTTCCCGGCACGCCCGGTACGTCCGCTGCGGTGAATATACACCTCCGGATCATCAGGCAGGTTATAGTTGATAACATGGGTAAGATCGTTTACATCGAGCCCGCGGGCTGCAACATCGGTTGCCACCAACATTTGCAAATGCTTGCTCCGGAAACGTGACATCACATGGTCGCGTTGTGCCTGCGACAAGTCTCCATGCAGCGCATCGGCATTGTAACCGTCCTGCATTAACTTATCAGCAACATCTTTGGTTTCTGCGCGGGTACGACAAAAAATAATGCCGTAAATATTCGGATTAACATCGGCTACCCTTTTTAATGCGATGTACCTGTTTTTGGCATTAATCACGTAATAATGGTGCTCCACATTTTCTGCTCCGGTATTCTTTTTTCCTACAGAAATTTCGAAAGGATCAGTCATGTACCGTTTTGCAATACCAACAATTTCCTTTGGCATTGTTGCAGAAAAAAGCAAAGTCTGCTTTTCCTTCGGAGAAGTTTCCAAAATGGAGTCAAGGTCATCCTTGAAACCCATGGAAAGCATTTCGTCAGCTTCGTCGAGAACGAGCCACTTTATTTCGTTTACGTGAAGTTTTTTTCGTTTAATCAAGTCGAGTGTCCGGCCAGGAGTTCCAACCACAATAGAAGCACCCTTATCCAGTTGTTTCATTTGCCCTCTTATATCGGCACCACCATAAACAACAACAGTAGTAATATTTTTACTGAATTTGGAAAAATTGCTTAAATCGTTTGCAATTTGAAGTGCAAGCTCCCTGGTAGGACTCAAAATTAATGCTTGCGTGTGTTTGTTTTCAGGGGAAATCTGCTGAAGAATTGGCAACCCGAAAGCAGCAGTTTTACCGGTTCCGGTTTGTGCAAGTGCTACGATATCAGTGTTGTTTTCCAGCAAGAAAGGAATGGTTTTCTCCTGAATAGGGGTAGGCGCCTGAAATCCCAATTCTTCAACAGCCTGTTGAATTTCCGGACTGAGGCCCATCTCGTTAAATAATGTCATGTAAATACGTGTAAGATTTGTGGACGCAAAGTTAATCTTTTAAAATGAAATTCAGGGGATTATGGAAAAATCTTCGGCATCTTAACAAATACATAATTCTGTTATCTCTTTTCACTTTTAACCCGACAAAAACAGTATTTCAACCTAAATGCTTTACATTTGTTTGTTTTAAAAACCAATTCAGAGGAATTGTATGAATAATAAAAGCCTGAAAACATCTGTTCTTTTTGCAATCCGGCTGATATTTACAGGATTGGTACTTACTCTCTGCACTTTAAGTTTAAAAGCCCAGCAAGACACCATAGTGCCTGTAAAAAAAGATCCAGAAAAAATTCTGAGAAAAACCAACATTCGAAACTTTACCCACAATGGGTTTAACTTTTGGTACGACAAATTTTCCGGCCACTGGGCAGGAATAGATTTCGGATTTAACATGCTTGTTAATCCCGATTACACCGGTTACTCGTCGGAATTTATGGAAAACGATGTTTTTCGTTCCAATACAACCTATCTGAATATTATCCAACAAAGTATCGGACTTCAGAAAAACCGAAATACCATTGGTTTGGTAACAGGATTAGGCCTGCAATTAAAAAGCTACCGGCTTGAACGAAATACCACCATTCAACGGCTCGACAACGGAAGGATTGAACCCCAAACGCTTTACTTTGATCACAATCAGAAATCGAAACTGTCGGTGGTATCAATTGTTGTTCCCCTGCTTGCCGAATTTCAAATACCGGTAAACCACTACAAAAACAGGCTGTTTATTTCCGGTGGCGCTTACGGCGGAATAAGAATTGACAGTCATACAAAAATAAAATACCGCGCCGACGGAAAAAAAGAAAAGCTGAAAACCCCGGGGCATTACTCTCTTCAGGACTTTAGTTACGGATTAATGATAAGAACAGGATACCGTTGGATTAACCTTTTTGCAACCTACGATTTGGTTCCACTTTTTAAAGAGGACAAAGGACCGGAACTCACTCCGGTAACATTTGGAATAACACTAATCAGTTTTTAAAATAACGATATGAGGCCTTACATTTTAGAAGAAACCAACTGGAAACAGGTAAAAAACCAAAAATATGATGTGGCAGTGCTCCCCTGGGGCGCCACCGAACCACACAACTATCACCTCCCCTTTGGCACCGACTCGCTCGAAACCAAATGCATTGCAGCCGAAGCCGCCGAAAAAGCATGGAACAAAGGGGCCAAAGTAATGGTGTTGCCAACCATTCCGCTGGGCGTACAAAACCCCGGGCAGGTTGAAATGCCGTTTTGTCTTCACACGCCCCCGTCAACCCAGCTAATTATTTTGGAAGATATTGTAAGGGCACTTTTTAACCAGGGCATCAAAAAGCTGGTTATTATGAACGGCCACGGCGGAAATGACTTCAAACCACTGATTCGCGAAACGCTGGCTAAGTTTCCGGGTATGTTTATTGCCCTGAGCGAATGGTTTCGGCTGTTTCCCAATTCTGATTTTTTTGAAGAAGAGGGCGACCATGCCAACGAAATGGAGACCAGCGTTATTATGCACTATTTTCCGGAACTGGTACTGCCGCTGAACGAAGCCGGAGACGGAAAGGCAAAAAAATTCAAACTTAAAGGGCTGGCCGATAAAACTGCCTGGACACCGCGCCAATGGGATAAAGTAACTGAAGATACCGGCGTGGGAAACCCCAAAAAGTCTACTGCAGAAAAAGGAAAAATTTTTCTGGAAGCAGTAACCGACCGAATTGGAGATTTTCTGGCAGAACTGGCAGAATGCAACCCCGAAGATTTGTATTCGGAATAAAATAAAAACCAATAATTATCATTTCCTAAGCAGTGAATTTTTCTGTAATTGCAGCGAAATAAAAAGGAGAAACATGAAACTTTTACTGATTAGCAACTCAACCATGGCAGGGGAACCCTATTTGGATTACCCAAAATATGAAATCCAAAAATTTCTGGGAGAAAAACCGGTTACAGCACTATTTATTCCTTTTGCAGCCGTCACTTTTTCGTTCGACGATTATTGCGCAAAAGTAGAAGAACGCTTTGCCGAGGTTGGCCATCACATTGTCGGGATTCACACGTTTTCAGACCCGATAAAAGCCATAGAAGATGCTGAAGCAATTGTGGTTGGCGGAGGAAATACCTGGCAACTGGTGCGCATGATGCACGATCAAAAACTGATGAACCCGATTCGTGAAAAAGTATTTAACGAAACTCCATATATTGGCTGGAGCGCCGGCTCAAATGTAGCCTGCCCCACGCTCCGCACAACCAACGACATGCCCATTGTTGACCCTCACGGTTTCGAATGCATTGGCCTGGTGCCTTTTCAGATAAACCCGCACTACCTCGATGCCAATGCCGAAGGCCATGCCGGGGAAACACGCGAACAACGTATTGAAGAGTTTATTGAAGTAAACCCGAATTTATACGTGGTTGGGCTACGGGAAGGCTCCATACTGAAACTGGAAGATGAAAAGCTGGAGTTAATTGGCGATCGTATGTGCCGCATATTTAAAAAAGGAGAAAAACCGATGGAAGTCACCCGCGAAAGCGATTTCAGTTTTTTGATAAAAAACGGCTTTTAAGGTCATTTTTTAACATAAAATTAGGGTTCACATAAACCTCACTTTAAATTAGAAAGTAAGGGAGCACCTTTCTGCCCAAAAAAAATAGATAGTGAACAATTCACTACCTTTGCTACTTAAAATTGGACAGAAAATGGAACTTTTATCAAACAGTTACTTTGCACTATTTCTTATTGTTGCTCTGGGTTTTATCCTGGGCAGGATTAAAATTTTGGGACTATCTCTCGATGTGTCGGCAGTTATTTTTGTCGCATTGGTTTTCGGCCATTTCGGGATTGTTATACCCAAAGATTTTCAGTACCTCGGACTGGTGCTATTCATCTTTACCATTGGTATTCAGGCGGGTCCGGGATTCTTCGAATCATTCAAAAGAGAAGGCAGGCAGCTGGCTTCGTTTGCGACTCTGCTTATTCTCATTGCAGCCGGTATTACAGCTGCTATAATTTATGTTTTCAACATCGACAAAAATATAGCCATCGGGTTATTTACAGGTGCCCTCACAAGTACGCCCGGACTGGCTTCAGCTATTGATATTACAGGTTCTCCCCTGGCATCAATCGGGTACGGTGTAGGATACCCGTTTGGCGTTATCGGCGTAATTCTTTTTATCCGCTTTTTACCGAAAATGCTGAGAACTTCTGTAAAGAAATCGGAAGAAAACTACCACGCAAAAATGAAAGAGGAGTTCCCCGAGATTGCCCGCAAAAACTTTATTGTGGAAAACGACAACGTAATGGGAAAGTCCATTGGGGAACTGCGCATCAGGTACATGACCAAAGCTGTTGTTTCAAGAGTTATGCACGCCGGAATTGCAATTACTCCCAGCAGTGACACCATTCTTCACAAAGGCGACGTAATTAAAGCAGTGGGAACCGAAGAGGCACTCAACCGCGTTGAACTGCTCATTGGCCCTTTCACCGAAGAAGAAATTCCGCTGGACCCGAATTACGATGTAAAATCGGTTTTGGTAACCAACAAAGATGTGGTGAATAAAACAATCGGGCAAATTAACCTTTTGCACACCTACAACGCTACCATTACCCGAATCCGCAGGTCGGGGATTAATATTTCGCCCACTCCCAACTCAAAACTTCAGTTTGGAGACAAACTCATAATTGCCAGCAGTAAAGCCAATATGGAAATTGTGGCCCGCACATTTGGCGACGACCACAAACGGCTTTCCGACACCGATATTTTACCGGTTTCGCTGGGAATTATACTTGGTGTTTTAGTTGGAAAAATAAATATTGCAATCGGCAGTTTCAACTTCAGCCCCGGGTTAACGGGAGGAGTGCTTATTGTTGCTCTGGTAGTGAGCCGCCTCGGTAAAACCGGCCCCATTCTCTGGACCATGAGCGGTGCCGCCAACCAGTTGCTGCGCCAGCTTGGACTTATCTTTTTCCTGGCATCTGTAGGAACTTCGGCGGGTGCAGAAATAATCGATACGTTCAGAAAATACGGATACCAACTTTTCCTTTACGGTGGAGCAATTACGTTGCTGCCAATGATTTTTTCGGTTATCGCTGGTAAGTGGATTTTTAAAATGAACCTTTTAAGCATGCTTGGCGCAATTAGCGGAAGTATGACCAGTACTCCCGGGTTGGCCGCTGCCGATTCAATGACCGATACCAACGCACATTCTATTGCATACGCAACAGTTTACCCGGTGGCAATGGTTCTACTTATTGTTATGGTGCAGCTAATTTCGGTACTTATGTAGTTACTTAGAAGGAACCCAGGCGGAATTTAGTTTAAAAATATCGAGCTTGTTTACCTTCAGCTCGCCACCATTATTGAAAAGAACCAGGTTTTCTGCGCCCTCTTCCGGATTAAAGCAGTTTGAAATAACCGTTTGTCCGCCGTTGGCAAAAACTTCTATGGAGGCTCTGTCTACCAGTATCTCCAGGGTAATTTTGTTGTCAACCGGCATTACAGGCGCCGAAGTACCAAGCACAGACAAAACGCCTCGTTTTACGTCGTAAAGCAGTTCGGTGCCTGCTGTTTTTTTCCCGTTTCGAATAAAAAAACCAAAGTTATTGCAGGTTTTCAAGTCGAATTCGCCAATAATGTGCAAGCAGTCGCCTTTTGCCTTTTTAATAATATTCTGGTTTATCCCGGGAATTTGTGTTTCGTTTTCCCAGGAATACTGTTTGTCGTGTAACAGCTCAATTTCGGCAACCGGCTTGCGGGTTACTTTATAACCGAAACTAAATTTGGTAAGCTGCAGCTCCGCAGGGAAAGTCATTTGCCCGTTAAACGGCATATCCGGAAACGTACCGCCGCGCATCCAGGCAATTTGAATCACCCGCCCGTCTTCTTCCGGAATATTACTCCAGGTTTGGGTAGCGTAGTAATTTTTACCAAAATCGCTTTTCATTTTTGCCGATTCCGGTGCGAACTTTTCGCCGTCGAAATTTCCGATAAGGTAGCTGCCATCGCCGTCGAAAAGCACCCATTTGGTTTCTTCCGGACGGTTACTCACCTGCATTGGAATCAAATCGGGGCATTCGTAAAAACCAAAAACATGGCTTTTGTATTCCCAGTCCACGAGGTTTTCCGAAGTATAAAACGAAATTCCTTTTGACTTGTCGTCGTCCAGCGTTTTGCGGTACAATACCATAACATACTTTTGCGTAGGCTCATGCCATATTACTTTGGGATCGCGGGCGTCGTCGGTCTCATCGTACGCAATGACCGGGTTGCCTTCGTATTTTTCCCAGGTCCGGCCGCGGTCGGTGCTGTAGGCAATTCGTTGCCCGCAACTCTTGCTGGTGTAAAAAGCCACCAGCGTTTTTTCGTCGCCCTGCTGTTTTCCCAGCAAATTTCGATCATCTACAATGGCCGACCCCGAAAATGCTGTGCAATATTCTTTGTCTTCAGAATTTTCATCGGGATAAATTGCAACCGGAAGGTGTTCCCAATGCACCAAATCGGTACTTACTGCATGCCCCCAATGCATGTAGCCCCATTCGTTTCCTTTCGGATTGTACTGATAAAACATGTGGTACTCGCCATCGTAATACACCAGCCCGTTGGGGTCGTTGTGCCAGTTTTTTTCGGGGGTAAAATGAAATTGTGGACGATAAAGCTCGTTGTAATATTTTTTATCCGGTTTTGAAGCGGTTAACAAAAAAAGAAAAATCAATGTAAATAAAGAAAACGATACACTCTTCATAGCGAATATTTTTTCTGAATTTCGGCTTGTTATTATGACCCGCAAGATAGGAATTTATTAGTATTCTTCTTTGTTAGCACCGCGGATTTGAATGACAGGAAACACAAAATAATTGTGCACACAAGCGTAATCCGGCCATCTTTTTAAATTCCGTTTTATTCATTTTTCTTCACAGAACACAGCCAACAAAGTTAAGGCGCAGGCACTCTAACAATATCCCGGCGTTATTTTTACAGGAGTATTGATAACTTTTTGCGTAAAACTTGCTTCATCGCAGACAACTTTTGTATTTTTCTGGTTTCAATCACAAAATAATTCGGGATGAACTACGAAGGCAACATCATAAAAATGCGTACCGAGCTGGCACAACCGGTAAATTATTTTTTGTATGTGGGAGGCCGGGAGATCGATATGAACAGCCTGATTGGAAAAGAAATTACCCTGAAGTTCACCGGGCAAATCAACTGTATTTCGTGCGGAAAAATTACCAAAACATCGTTTAACCAGGGTTTTTGCTACAACTGCCTTCAAACTGCTCCCGAGGCCAGCGAATCGGTAGTGCGCCCGGAGTTGTCGAAATCACAATTTGGCATTGCCCGCGATTTGGAATGGGCAAAAAAAAACGACCTGATTGAGCACATTGTTTACATGGCAGTAACCAGCGGGCTCAAAGTTGGGGTTACCCGCTGCCATCAAATACCTACGCGCTGGATCGACCAGGGCGCCAGCTTTGCCATTCAGCTTGCTAAAACTCCCAACCGCCACATTGCCGGAATTATTGAAGTTTTTCTGAAAAAATATTTTGCCGACCGAACCAACTGGCAAGCCATGTTAAAAAGCGAAGGAAATACAGATATAAACCTTCAGGAAGAAAAGAAAAACGCGTTGCATTTTCTGCCTGCAGAACTGCAAAAATACTACTGCAACGACAATACAATTACAACCATAGAATATCCATTATCTGCCCCGCCGGAAAAAGTAAAAAGCGTTGGATTCGATAAAACACCTGAAATTTCAGGAACGCTGAAAGGCATCAAAGGGCAGTACCTCATTTTCGAAAACAACACCGTTTTAAATATCCGAAAACACAACGGGTATTATTTGAAAATTCAGGCATCCGGATGAATTCGGGTAAATCATGTAAATCGAAATAAGCTGTTTATTAAAATAACTGGTTTTTTGATATTTACCTGATAATTCTTTTTTTTGTCCAAAATAAAAATTGCTTTCTTTGCCTAAAGAAAAGATTGTGAGGTATTCTTCTGAAAAACCATCAAAAGTATTGACAAATGGAAAACATTGAGTGGCAAAACTTGGGATTCGGTTACCGTAAAACCGATTACAATATCCGCTGTTATTACCGCAACGGAGAGTGGGGCGAGCTTGAAACCAGTTCGTCAGACATCATAAACCTGCACATGGCAGCCACTGCGCTCCATTACGGGCAGGAAGCCTTTGAAGGACTGAAAGCGTTCAAAGGAAAAGACGGTAAAATTAGGGTTTTCAGAATGGATGAAAACGCCAAACGCCTGCAGAATTCCTGCGACGGAATTTTAATGCCTCAGCTTCCGGTGGAAAAATTTATGGAAGCAGTAAGAATGGCCATTAAAATGAATAAACATTTTGTTCCGCCTTACGAAAGCGGCGCTGCACTGTACATTCGTCCGTTACTGATTGGCACAGGCCCGCAAATTGGCGTTAAGGCTGCCGACGAATTTTTGTTCATCGTATTTGTAATGCCCGTTGGCCCTTACTTCCCTGAAGGTTTTAAACCAACCGACCTGGTAATTATTCGCGGACAGGATCGTGCCGCACCGCAGGGAACAGGCAAGTACAAAGTAGGTGGAAATTACGCCGCCAGCATGGGCGCCGGTAAACTGGCCAAGAAAAAAGGCTTTTCGGCCGTGCTTTACCTCGACAGCAAAGAGAAAAAATACATCGACGAATGCGGCCCTGCCAACTTCTTCGGAATAAAAAATAAAACATACGTTACCCCGCTTTCCGAATCAATTCTGCCTTCTATTACCAACAAAAGCTTGATGATGCTGGCCGAAGAACTGGGATTGAAAGTGGAACGCAGAAAGGTACCTTACGAAGAACTGGCTACTTTTGAAGAAGTAGGTGCTTGTGGTACCGCAGCCGTTATTTCTCCGGTAAAAGGTGTTTACGATGCCGACAACGACAAATGGTTTAAATACGGCGATCAGAAAGAAGCCGGCGAATGGTCAACCAAATTATACAACAAACTGCGCTCAATACAATACGGCGATGAGCCCGACAAATTTAAATGGGTGGAAGTTGTCGAATAAACCCACAGTTTTCGACACGTTGAAATAATATTTAAAAGCTTCGGTAAACCCGGAGCTTTTTTTTGGTTAATTCTGTAACATCCGGGGCACTCGTTCGTCATATGCTATGAACAATGTTCGCAAATAGCCAATGACAGTAAACGAATACAACGAGGCAATCGACTTATACTCTGACAGTCTGTACCGGTTTGTGCTGAAAAGCATAAGAGACACGTACACGACTGAAGACATTGTACAGGACAGCTACGAAAAACTATGGAAAAACATTGAAAATGTTGATGGCGCAAAAGTAAAAGCGTACTTGTTTACCACTGCCTATCATACCATGATAGACCGTATTCGCAAAGAAAAACGTTCTGCTTACACAGAAGACCTCAACCTGCCCGAAGAAGGCCGGGAAAACAATTACAGCGACCTGGGTGAGGTTTTAAAAGAAGCCGTAACCCGGTTGCCCGAAATTCAGCGAATGGTTCTGCTGTTGCGCGATTACGAAGGATACTCGTACGCAGAAATCGGAAAACTGACCAATTTAAACGAATCGCAGGTAAAAGTCTACATTTATCGTGCGAGGGTATTTTTAAAGAATTATATTGGTAAAATGGAAACGGTGGTTTAAAATGAAGATTACGAGAAATAATTACGAAGAATACTTTCTGGATTATCTGGAAGGTGAACTGGAAGAAACACTGGTGGATGATTTTATTGATTTCCTCCGGCAAAACCCCGATCTAAAAGCCGAGCTGGAAATGGTAGCTCCCATAAAAGTTGAAATGGAAAATATTTCCTTTAAAGGAAAAGAGAAGCTTTACAAAGAAAAATACGACCTAAAAGCAGAATTCGACCATGCAGCAGTTGCCCGCATGGAAGGGGATCTCTCTGAAAAAGATGAAAAAGAATTCCGGAACTACCTCGCAAAACATCCTGAAAAACAAAAAGAAGCATCCCTTTTTGAAAAGACAAAACTAAAAGCCGACCAATCTATTATTTTCAGCAAGAAAAAAAGACTCTATCATCGCTCGGGCGGAAAAACAATTTTGCTCTGGGCAACCAGAATTGCTGCGGTTCTCATCCTGGCATTTATTGCGTACCATGCAACCGACTTCATTTCCACAGAAAATATTATTCCTGAAAACCAGATTGCAGTTTCGCAAAATGAGACAAACACCGGGCAGGAAAAACCTGTTGCCCAAAAAGAAACTGAAAAAGAAAAACCGGAAGAACAGGATAAAAACAAAACCACAGAACCTGTAAAAAAAGCAAAGACCAAAACAGAGCCTGTAAAAAGCCTGCGCGAAAACACAAAAGGACGAATGGAGCACGAAAAAATTGCAGAAGCCCGCATGCCGGTTGAAATCCCCGAAAAACTATCGGGACTAAATGCATCGCTTACTGTTCTGCAACCAAATGTTGGTCTGGCTCAAACAAAAACCGTTATTAACGAAGCTCCGGCAAAGTTTGACGACGAGCGCCTGCTGGCAGAAACAATCCGGGAAAAAACCGGAATTGGCAATCTATCGCTGAACAAAGTAGCCAAAGCCGGACTCACTCTGGTTTCCAATGTTTCTAACGAAAAATTCAGTTACCAGACAAACTCCAGAGGAGAAATCACCGAATTAAATTACGACTCACGTCTGCTGGCCTTTTCCATTCCTACAAAAAACTAACAGTCGTCTGCACCCTCGTAAATCACCGATAAAAATTGATGATTGACTTCACGATGTATTTCCTGTTGCATATCCCGAAGTTATTGTCCACACTTTTTCAGAATTAAATTTTCATATTCTGTAACTTTCTATTACCTCTGCCCGTCTGAATAGCAAAACGTTTAAAAACAGAAAAAAATGAAACAATTAATCAGCTTCGTTTTATGCAGCATACTGGCCATGAATCTTTTTGCACAATCTGACACAACAAAAGTTAAGATTGCAAAGAAAAACGTTGTAACCGTTGTTGAAGATGGAAAAACCACACACGTAAAAGTTGGCAACGACCGCGGAGTGGAGGTTCTTACAGATGACTGGGGAGATACAACGCATGTGCGGGTTGGCCGCCGTACATTTAAAGTTATTGACGACGGAAACGGCACTTACGTAAAAGTGGACAAAGAAGAAAAGCAAAAAAAATGGACCGGAAGTTTTAACCCGCACTGGGCCGGGCTGGAGTTTGGAATGAACATGTACCGTCAAACAGACTATTCGTTGTACAACCATTTTGGCCCCCTGGTACCGGAAGATTTTATGGATCTGAACTACGGAAAATCCATTACCGTAAACCTGAATTTTGCCGAATGGGCTTTTAAAAACGAAGCCAAAACCTTCGGGCTTGTTACAGGGTTGGGTTTAAGTTTTATGGATTTAACTTTTGACCAGCCGATTACCATTACAAAAGCAGGAGGTGAAGGAATTATTATGCCGGTTAGCCTGGACCCCGACGGACTAAAAAAGACCAAGCTTAGTATATCCTATCTTACGGCTCCACTACTGCTCGAAGTAAAAACACCACTGCGCATGGGAAGTTCCAGGCTGTACCTTGCCGGAGGAGTAATCGGAGGATTAAACATCGGCTCTCACACCAAATACAAATATCGTAAGGACAAAGAAAAAGCACGCAGCAACTTCAATCTCAACCAGTTTAAATACGACCTGACCGGACGAATTGGATTTGGCGACTTCTGCATTTTTGTGAACTACGGAATGACCCCGCTTTTCAAAAGTGATCGTGGCCCCGAACTGGTGCCGGTTACCTTTGGTTTCTCATTCCCAAACATTTAACAGAAAACAAAACGATTTTATAAATCAACACTGTCTCATCCTTCACGAAAACAAAAAACTTTTACTTTTAATGCTCAAAAGCCGGTTATGGATATTTTGAGCATTTTTCCTTTTTTAAGCTTTCTTTATCTGATTGCGTCAGTTGCCTCCAGAGTTGTTCTTTTGCGCAAAAAAGGAGTTGTGATAAGCGCACAAAACAAAAAAGAACAGCTGAAACTGCTGCTGCTTTATCCGGTTTTTGCCCTGCTTTTTTTGATTTGGCTGACCGAACTAACAAAACCGCTGTTTCAGTTTTCGTGGTCAGTACTTCCCGAGTTTCTCACTAAAATTCAAATGAAACACAACATACTGAATAATATCGGGGTAACACTAATTATTACTGCGCTCGTTCTGTGGTCATTTACACTCGTCCATTTCCGGCATTCTTTACGATTTGGACTCAGCAACAACAACCAGGGACAACTCATCACAAAAGGCGTTTTTTCCTTTTCGCGAAATCCATTTTTCCTTTCCATCGACCTTTATTTTGCCGGTCTGGCGCTGTTTTTCCCCAGTATTTTCTTTCTGGTCATGGCTTTGCTAACACTGGTCAGCATTCATTTTTTTATTCTGAAAGAAGAAAAATTTTTAGAAAAATACTATGGCAAAACTTACCTGGATTACAAGAAAAAAGTAAGGCGGTACTTTTAAACCAACTCCTCCTTCTATGCTACCTCAAAAAGCCACATTTCTACTGAAAAAGAAGAACAACATCTCAGCAAATCTATCGGTCACTTGTATAATTAATAGCAGATTGCGTGGCAGTTTCTTGTCAAACCACTACACAATTTGAGCGGGCTGAAAACCTTGATATTTTGCACTTTTCCTGCCATTACTTATACAAAACCTCAGTTATTTTTTTTCACTTTAAGACCTTCGATTCTTTTCTTGTAATAATCGTTACCACTTAATTCAAAAGCTTTAGTTACATTTTTATAATGTAAGTTTTCGTTTATTTTTTCAGTGCCACTAAAATAACGATGAGAACGCGGGCAATTAAAAATGTAAGAAGCCCAACCAGCGGGCCAACCAAAGCCATTTTTAAATGACTTGCAAACATGCTTGGGCTGATATCGCCGGCAGCCTGAATTTTGTCGAATGCCGAAATCAAACCGATGGTTCTCCCTAAGTAACCCCACGCAATGCAAAACCACGAAATGGAAACGATGAGCGATTTTGTTTTTTCAAAATCTGCTTTTCCCTGTGTTGCCCGAACAAACAACACAACCATAACAAGCAATAAAATCAGAATTGGATACGTAATATAAACACCTCCGTCGTTGAGAATTTCAATAAGATGCGACATAACTTTGTTTTTTGTGAATACTGAATCGAATGTACAGAATATTTAATACCCAATTTTTTTATTGCGACAGGGTTACCGATTCCGTTGCTTTTCAACGGATTTAAAGGTATAAAATGAAATTCAACTTAAAAACTGCAAAACATCGCAAAAAACAGTTCATTGGTCTATAAAGAGCCTGCGATTCAAAGAAAATGCGTAACATTGTTTGTATGAATTTGTTGCGATTTATTAAGGCCAGGTTGGTGCTGGTACACCTGTTGTTGTGGGTAGCCGTGTGGTTTTTCTTCGTATACTTTTTTAGTTACAACAACGATAATACACGCTACATCCTTTGGTTCTCAAGTCTTTTGCTTCCGCTTACCATGGGCGTTACTTATTTTATGGTTTATTTTTTAATTCCGCGATATTTGCTCACAAAAAAATACTGGAAGTTTGGTCTTTACACCTTTTACCTGGTTGTATTTACCTCGTACGAAATTGTCTTGTTGCTATACGGTTGTCTTTATTTCCTTCTGAATTTTGATATAACCAATATGCCGCCCATGAGCAAGAATTTTACGTTTGTATTAGTGCTTGTCATTTTGGTGGTGGGTTTCGTAAGTTTTGCAAGCTTGTTGAATCATAATTTCAAAACACTATCGAAAAACAAGGAACTTCAGAATAAAATTCTGGAAACGCAACTTCAGCTAAAAGAACAGGAGTTGCATTATTTGAAGCGGCAAATTCATCCGCATTTCCTCTTTAATACTTTGAATACGATTTATGGTTTCGCGCTAAAACAGTCGGTACAAACTCCCGAAATAATTCTGAAGCTGTCGAACTTGCTCGATTATATATTATACCAGATTGACAAACCACGAGTAAGCTTGAAGGAAGAAGTGCTGCATATAAAAGAATATATCGATCTGGAAAAAATCCGCTTTAAAGATACGCTGAAAGTAATCTTCCTGTCTGATGAAATTGATGAAAGCATTGAAATTGCGCCAATGTTGCTGATTCCCTTTGTTGAGAATGCATTTAAACACGGTAATTTAGTGGATGGTTTCTTGCAGATTAAAATTGAAATCAGGCTTGTAACCCGGCAACTCCGTTTTGAAATTGCAAATACCTATCTGAACCAGGAAGAAGAGAAGGGCGGCGGAATAGGATTAAAAAATACGGAAAAACGACTGGAACTGAATTACAAAGGAAGGTATACTTTGAACAGCCGAACAGAGAACAACTGGTATTACAGTAAATTAATTATAACTGAACTAAGGAAGCCAACAGAATGACAACAAAAACCAGGTGTATAATTGTAGATGACGAACCGGTAGCGCGGGAAATCCTCGAAAGCCATATTGCCAAAATTGATACGATTGAAGTTGTGGCAAGTTGTAAAAATGCGTTGGAGGCTTTCCAGGCGATCGGTACAAAACAGGTTGATCTGATTTTTCTGGACATTAATATGCCCGAAATTTCAGGATTGTCACTTGCGCGCTCGATTAACAAAAACATTAAAATTATTTTTACTACTGCCTATCGCGAATATGCTGTTGAAGGCTTTGATTTGCAGGCCGTAGATTATTTGTTGAAGCCAATTTCGCTGGAGCGATTGTTACAAAGTGTAAATAAATACCTGAGCGAAAATACACAGATACAAAATCCTGTTTTTGATGATGCTGAAGACGAAAAAACGGAATCGTTTTTTGTGCGTTCCGAACGGAAAATGGTGAGGATTAATTTCAGTGAAATTTTGTACATCGAGAGCCTGGCAGACTACATCAAAATATACCTTCAGGATAAAAATGTGGTCACGCGTGAAACCATAAGCAGCATTGAAGCCAAATTGCCTCGCCACGATTTTCTTCGGATTCATCGTTCATACATTGTAGCCAAAAAGTCGATCGATTCTTTTACTTCGGAATACATCGAAATAGGGAAAAAACAATTACCGATAAGCCGTGGGTACAAAGAGCAGGTAATGAAACAAATTGAGAATTAATATCATGTCAGGCATGATCTTTTGGAAATGGCTGCCGGGTTTGTTTCGACTACGCTCAACATAACCCCGGATTGTCAGACTGAGCGGAGTCAAAGTCTTGACTATTTCAATTATTGAAACACAGCGATTCCAGTTCTTCCATTGTTTTTCGTTTCATCTGTATAAAATTTTTTGATTTCTGAATGTTCAAAAAATTTGAAGACATTCAGGAACTCACATAAATTTTAATCATTTCTCTTGTAAATTTTGAATGAAGAAAATTCATGTTCGTTTCATATTATGGCTTAAGCCTAAATGGTTGAGTGCTTCTTTTAGAACCTTTCGCTCACTAAACCGCAACACATTGACATATCTCAATATATTGGTTGATGTTTGAGTTCAAACAATTTATTTGTTGAAACCGTTAAACAATTATCCAACTTATTTTTTATACATTAGCGCATTACCAAGACAAAAAGAAACGAAATGTTCACAATCGGCATTTTCACCACGCATATCCCATACATTGCTTTTGCAGTGTTCTATGCTTTCTTTTTGCTTTTTGGAGTAAACAAGGCCTCTTCGGGTGAAATCGACTGGGGAGAAAACAACATCGTTTTCAAAGCACAGGCTGTAGATATATTTTCAGAAGCCGACACAGCAAATTTCTCCAATTTTCATTACTCACAAGGAGCCGGGCTTTTTTCTCCGGGTACCTGTTTTTTTGCTGATAAGAAGAACATTTCATATACTTCATTTTTCCCGGAAAACATCCGGAAGTGCTATTATTCACAAGCACTGTTCAATCGTCCTCCTCCGGTTTTATCATAGTTTTATTTTCTGTGCAGGCAATCGAATCTGCCCGAAATTAAGGTGTCATATTCATTCGAATTTCGCATTCTTTCTATTTCATTTTTATCCAAACCTTATCAGTAAAACACAATTATGATAGGCCTTATAGGAATAAGTTACAAAACTTCAACCGTTGAAGTACGAGAACAATTTTCGCTGGCAAAAGAAGAAATCATCTCCTTTTCGGAACTTCTGCAAAAAGAAACCGGCATTTCCGACCTTGTGGTTTTATCGACCTGCAACCGCACCGAAATCTATTTTTCGCAAGATAAATACGGGTTTCATCTGGCTGCCAAACTGGTATACAAAACGCTAAAACACTTCAAAAGAATTGAAAACAAGTACTGGCATACATTCTACAGTTATGCCGACGACGACGCCGTAAAACATCTTTTCGAGGTTTCTTCAGGTATTGATTCCATGATTATTGGCGAGGACCAAATCATCGGGCAAATAAAAGAGGCCTACATGCTTTGCACCGAAGCTGCTCTTACTGATGCGGTTTTAATGCGACTGTTCCAAAAATCGTTTGAAGCCGGAAAACGAGTTCGCACCGAAACCCGGATAAAAATGGGAACTACATCGGTAAGCGGAGCGGCGGTTCAAAAATGCATTAACCTGTTTAGCGACCTCTCCAACAAACGGGTACTGATGATTGGCGCTGGCGAAACAGGAAGCCTGGTTTTACAAAATTTTCACAAAAACGGAAACCCGAAAATTACCGTTACCAACCGCACCGAAGAGAAGGCGCGCAAACTTTCGGAAAAGCACAACTGCACGCTGTTACCGTTTGAACAGATGCCTGCCCATTTGTTTCTTTACGATATAATAATTGTTGCGACCGGTTCAAAAGTGCCACTGGTAACCCGCAAAATGGTTGAGGAATCATTAAAAACAAGAAACAACGACCAACAGGTATTTATCGACATTTCGGTGCCGCGCAACATCGATAAAAAAATTGAAGAACTGGCTCCTGTTCAACTGTTTACCATCGACGATTTTCAGAAAGTCATCAGCACCAACATGGAAAAACGAAAAGACAGCATTGACACAGCCAACGAAATTATTGCAGAAATCAGTACCGAATTTTCCGAATGGTTAGCCAGCCGCTCGCTCAGGCCGGCCATAGAAACCATTACATACAATTTACAGAAAGTAACCAAAGAAGAGCTTTCCGGATACAACAAAGTAAACTCGGAAGAAATTCAGTTGGCCATTGGTGAGTTTTCAAAACACATGGCGCAGAAGTACACCCGCCTGTTCATTAAAAACCTGAAAGAGATGACCGCCAACGGGAAAAAAACCGAAACACTGAAGTTAGTCAACGAACTTTTTAGCATTAGCGAATAACTGTTTCCATGAATAAAAAAACCATAAAAATTGGCACCCGGGGGAGCCAGCTTGCTCTTTTTCAAGCCAAATTAACCCAAAAAGAGTTGCACGAAAAATTCCCTAAAATCACCGTTGAGATTGTTGTTATTAAAACCAAAGGTGACAAAATACTTGACGTGGCTCTTTCAAAAATCGGCGACAAAGGCCTTTTTACAAAAGAAATTGAAAATGCCCTACTGGCAAATGAAGTGGACATTGCCGTACACAGCCTGAAAGATCTGCCCACTACCCTTCCCGAAGGATTAACGCTCGGCGCGGTACTGAAACGGGGTGAGTTCAGAGATGCGCTTGTTAGCAAAGACGGACGGAAGCTGAATGAACTAACAGAAAACGACGTAATTGCGACCTCAAGTTTACGCAGAAAAGCCGGCCTTTTACGCTTCAATAAAAACTTCAATATTATTGATATTCGCGGAAATGTGAATACCCGGATTCAGAAAATGGAGGAAGGATATTGCGATGCTATGATTATGGCTGCTGCCGGGCTGCAACGGCTGGACCTCGATAAATACATTACCGAAATCGTTCATCCTGAAACGATTATCCCGGCGGCCAGCCAGGGAATTATTGCCATCGAATCGCGAGCTGACGATGCTGCTACTAATGAATTACTAGCTGCCATCAACCATGTTCCAAGCTGGAATGCAGGCGAAGCTGAGCGCGGATTTCTTCGTGCCATCGAAGGCGGCTGCCAGGTTCCCGTAGGATGCTATTCCCAAATAAACGGCGACACTATTACGTTAACCGGCTTTGTTGCATCGGTGGACGGAACAGCATTCCTCACTGAAACAGAAACAGGTTTAGTTTCCAATTCGAGAGCCACCGGCGAAAAACTGGCGCAAAAACTCATTGAAAGGGGCGCTGCAAAAATATTGGACGGAATAAGGAAACAATGAACCAACCGCTTCAAAATAAAGTATTTATTTCAACCCGACCTGCAGGCATGTCAAACGAAATAAACTGTTTATTAACTGAAAAAGGGGCTGCAGTTTTGGAATTTCCACTCATCGAAATCAGTAAAACGCAGTTGTCTTTCACAGAAAAAAAGCAGTTTACCCGGCTGAATCAATTTCAGTGGCTGATTTTGACAAGCTCCAACGGCGTGTGGATTTTTTTTGAAATTTTGCAGGAAATCAACGGAAACCAAAAGCTTCCTGAAAACCTTAAAATTGCTGCAATTGGCGAAAAAACAAAAGAAACCCTGGAGAGTTTCGGATACCGTGCAGCGTTTGTAAATCCCGGTGCAACGGCTGAGGATTTTTCCGAACCATTTGCCAATCGTTTAAAAACAGAAACAACAAAACCGAAAGTACTTTTACCGGTGGGCAACCTTGCCCGCACCGTAATTCAAAGCAGCTTAAAAGAAGTTGCAAACTGCACAAGAATTAATATCTACCAGACAGAGATGCCCCTGAAAACGGATAAAAATATTGCAGAACGCATTAAAAATAACCGGTACGACATGCTTATTTTTACCAGTCCATCGGGCATCCGGAACTTTGTAAAAACATTTCCTAAATTGAAAAATATATCAATGGCATGCATTGGCGATATTACTGCCGGCGCTGCCATCAACAACGGATTCCACCCTTTGATTGTAGCAGAAAACAGCTCATCAAAAGGAATCGTTGAGTCCATATTAAATTATTATATTTCAAAAACTTAAAAAACATAATCATGACATTTCCTGTAACAAGACTCCGTCGTTTGCGCAATTCAGAAGTAATACGCAACCTGGTACGCGAAACCACCCTCACCCGTAACGATTTAATGATGCCGCTATTTGTTTGCCCCGGCAAAGGCGTTGACAATCCCATCTCTTCCATGCCCGGCAACTCGCAACTTTCGGTTGATAAACTGGTAGAAAAAGGAAAGGAATTATACGACAAAGGCGTTCAATCTGTTCTGCTGTTTGGAATTCCGGAAACAAAAGATGAAACAGGTGAAGTAGCCTGCCAGCACAACGGAATTGTACAACAGGCTGTCCGGGCGCTGAAAAAAGAGGTTCCCGGCCTGCATCTCGTGGCAGACATTTGCAACTGCGAATACACCACACACGGGCACTGCGGCACCATTGTAGACGGCGATGTACACAACGACATGACTTTGGACACGTTGGCCAGACAGTCTGTTTCTCTGGCCGAAGCCGGAGTTGACATGGTTGCCCCCAGCGACATGATGGACGGCCGTGTTCAGGCTATTCGAACTGCGCTTGACCAAAACGGTTTTTTCAACACTCCCATCATGGCATATTCTGCAAAATACGCCTCGGCATTTTACGGCCCGTTTCGCGAAGCAGCAGAAAGTGCGCCGCAGTTTGGCGACCGCAAAACTTACCAAATGGATCCGGCAAATGGAGACGAAGCCCTGCGCGAAGTAGAGCTCGACATTGAAGAGGGCGCTGACATTGTAATGGTAAAACCCGCTTTAAATTACATGGACATCATTTTCAGGGTGAAAAATACCTTTAACATGCCGGTAGCTGCATACAACGTAAGTGGCGAATTTGCCATGGTGAAAGCCGCAGCTGCCAAAGGTTGGATTGATGAAAAACGAATTGTACACGAACTGCTTACCGGACTGAAACGCGCCGGCGCCGACATCATCATTTCGTACCACACTCAGGAAATTATTCAGGATTTATAAAAAACAAATAATGATATTTGATAAAAGCATAAAAGCATTTCACGAAGCACAAAAACACATTCCTGGAGGCGTAAATTCCCCTGTTCGATCGTTTGGCAGCGTGGGCGGAAACCCGCCTTTTATTGCCAAAGCGTCGGGTTCCAAAATTACCGATATCGACGGGAATGAATACATCGATTATGTTGGTTCGTGGGGACCAATGATTTTAGGCCACGCACATCCAGATGTGGTAAAAGCCATTCAGGAAACAGCTGCGCTGGGAGCCAGTTTTGGGGCACCAACTGAGCTGGAAACCGAAATCGCAGTACTCATAAAAAAGCTGGTACCTTCCATTGACATGGTTAGAATGGTTAACTCCGGAACAGAGGCTACCATGAGCGCGTTGCGTCTGGCGCGGGGCTACACAGGCCGAAACCTGGTAATCAAGTTTGAAGGTTGCTACCACGGTCACAACGACAGTTTCCTGATTCAGGCCGGCTCGGGCGCTCTGACCTTCGGAACGCCCAACACGCCGGGTGTAACACCCGGAACGGCACATGATACACTAATTGCCCAATACAATGACCTGCCCTCGGTGGAACGGCTGTTTGAAGATCACAAAAATGAAATTGCAGCTGTAATTCTCGAACCAATCACCGGAAACATGGGCGTTATTATTCCGGACCAAATATTCATCAACGGATTGCGAAAACTTTGTGACGAAAATAAAACCGTTCTCATTTTTGATGAAGTGATGACCGGTTTTCGCATAAAAAAAGGATGCGCACAGGAATTGCTTGGCATCACTCCGGATTTAACCACATTTGGTAAAATAATTGGCGGCGGGCTGCCCGTTGGTGCATATGGCGGCAAGCAGGAAATTATGGATATGCTGGCGCCCAAAGGCCCGGTTTACCAGGCAGGAACACTTTCCGGGAATCCGCTGGCAATGGCTGCCGGAATTACCACGTTGCGCCTGCTGGACAAAACACCCGATTTTTACGATAACCTGGAAAACACCTCTGCCTCACTGGAAGAAGGTCTGCAAAATAATATGAAAGAGCTTGGTTTTGATGGAGTAATCAACAGGGTAGGTTCCATGTTTACACTGTTTTTTACAAAAGAAAACAGCGTAAAATCTTTTGCTGATGTAAAAAAATGTGACACCACCCGTTTTGCCAACTACTTTAAAATGTCGCTGCAAAATGGAATTTACCTGGCACCATCGCAGTATGAAGCCGGCTTTATTTCGGCAGCACACACCAAAGAGGATATTCAAAAAACGGTTGAAGCCAGTTACATGGCCATGAAAAAACTGAAAGAATAATTATGCAGGAACCCATTTTATTGCAAACGTTAAAAGGAAAAGCAACTTCGCGCCCTCCGGTCTGGTTTATGCGCCAGGCAGGCAGGGTTTTGCCATCGTATCTGAAAATAAAGGAAAAATATACGTTCTGGCAAATGATGCAAAACCCGAAGGTAGCAGCAGAAGTAACCCTTCTGCCTGTTCGCGATTTGGGAGTGGATGCCGCTATTCTGTTCAGCGATATTCTGGTTATCCCCTACGCCATGGGAATGGGGCTCGATTTTACCGACGCCGGACCGGTTTTTGAAAAACCGCTTGCCCAGCGGGACAATCCGCTGGAAAGCCTGAACCCTGACCCATCGAAGCTCGACTACATTTACAACGTAATTGATGAAATTATTAAAACCCGGCCTGCAAATATTCCACTGATTGGTTTCTGCGGAGCGCCACTCACCGTGCTGCTGTTTATGTTGCAGGGACTTGGGCGAAAAGGTGATTTTCCGGATGCTGTAAAATTTATCTATCAAAATCCGGAAGCCACAAAAAAACTGGTGGATGCCATTACCGGGCTTTCTATAATTTATGCAAAAGAACAAATTAAACACGGAACAGAGGTTTTCCAACTTTTTGATACCCATGCCGGATTACTGCCTTTCGAACTGTATAAAAAGTTGTTTTTGCCTGCAACAAAACAAATTGCTACTGCTGTTCGGGAAGAAAACATTCCGTTCATCTTTTTCCCGAAAGGACTGGGAACCGGCATTGCCGAAATAACGCCTGAGCATTGCGATTTTCTGAGCATCGACTGGCAAACATCGCTGCCGGCAGCACGCAAGCTGGTGCACCCGCAAATCGGTCTGCAGGGCAACATCGATCCTCGCCTGCTGTTTGCTGAGCAAAACGAAATTAAAAACACGCTGAACAGTTACCTCGAATTTGGAAGTAAAAACCAAAACTGGATTTTTAACCTGGGGCATGGTTTCATCCCCGGACTTCCATACGACAATGCAAAATTTTTGGCCAACTGGGTAAAAACCGCAGATTGGAAACAAAACACATAGAAAAAGAAACGCCAAATCACTAAAAATTTTTAATCTTTTTCTGTGAATTGGTGTTTCCATCTATTGTATGTAGAAAAGGGAAAATGGACAAAATTCAACACATAGCAGAAACCTACCAGACGCTTCAACAGGAAATTTGCAACAGCCTGGAAAAAGCGGACGGAAAAGGAGTGTTCTCGCGCAACCAGTGGAAAAAAGAGATTGGCGGAGGAACCACTGCTGTTATCGAAAAAGGCAACATTATTGAAAAAGGAGCAGTTAACTTTTCGTTTGTAAAAGGAAAAATGACGCCGCAAATGGAAAACCTGCTGGGAGAAAAAGCACAAAATTACGCCGCTACCGGAATTTCATCCATTCTGCACCCCGAAAACCCGTGGATGCCAATCATCCATATGAACGTACGGTACTTTGCCGTAGACAACAATATTTCGTGGTTTGGCGGGGGAATTGATCTGACTCCACACATCGCTAATCCGGAAGACTCCGCTGCGTTTCACCTGGCATTAAAAAACACCTGCGATAAGTTTAACACCGGTTTCTACCCCGAATTTAAACTGTGGGCCGACAATTACTACTACCTGCCTCACCGGAACGAAACCCGTGGCGTGGGCGGTATTTTTTTCGATCGATTAAAACCCGGACAGCCTGTGGAGTTTGATAAACTTTTTGAATTTACGGTTAGCCTGGCAAAACTCTACCCGGCCGTTTATACCGGTTTCATGAAAAAATACGGCAGCCGCCCCTACTCCGAACGTCAAAAGAAATGGCAGGCATTGCGGCGCGGCAGGTACGTGGAATTTAACCTGATTAATGACCGCGGCACAAAATTCGGACTGGAATCGGGAGGAAATACGGAATCAATCCTCACCAGCCTTCCGGCAAACGCAGCCTGGGAGTACAATTACTCCCCCGAATCCGGAAGCTTCGAGGAGGAAACATTGAACCTGTTGAAAAAAGGAATAGACTGGATTCACTTTAAACCGGAACCCAAATGAGCCTCGTAGCCAACCACACCCTGTTTTTTACAAACATGCTGAGCCTCGAATGGCGAATATTTTACACCTGCGTGGCCACTATTATTATAAATCTGCCATTTGGGTATCTGCGTGGCGGGCTTCAAAAACTGTCGCTTTGCTGGTTTATTGCCATTCACGCCCCGGTGCCGTTGGTTATTCTCATTCGCCAGTTTCACAGCCTCGAATTAACATGGTCACTGGCGCCTTTCCTTTTGGGAAGCTTTTTCATGGGGCAGTTTCTCGGTCGCAAAATATGGTCGGTTTGGCCGTACAGAAAAAGCCAGTACAGTTGCATTTTCAAAAAGAACAATTGATTTTAATCTAGATCAAAATTTATTCTGCAGCTTATTTTACTACAATTGTTTTTACATTCATAAACTCCTTGATTCCGTGAGAAGATAGTTCCCGGCCAAATCCGCTCTCTCCAATCCCGCCAAACGGCAGCCGGGGATCAGATTTTACAAAGTCGTTTACAAAGCAACATCCGGCCTGCAATTGTGTCTCTGCAATGTGTTCAGCTCGTTTCAGGTTTTTCGAAAACACAGCAGCGCCCAGGCCAAAAGCAGTATCGTTGGCCACAGAAATGGCTTCAGATTCGTCTTTTACCCGAATAACCGACGCTACCGGACCAAACAATTCTTCGTCGTATGCCGGCATACCGGGCTTCACTTTTTCAAGAATAGTAGGTGGATAATAAGCACCTTTTCGTTCTGGCCGTGCCCCGCCAATAACCACTTCGGCGCCTTTCTTTACCGAATCGGAAACCTGTTTGTGCAATTCATCACGCAAATCGATCCGAGCCATGGGTCCCATGGTAATGTCCGGCTCCCAGGGCTCGCCAAAGTTGGCCTTATTCATTTCGTAGGTAAAATATTCCAGAAACTCTGAATATACTTTGTCGACCACAATAAAACGTTTAGCTCCGATACAACTCTGCCCTGCGTTTAGAAGCCTTCCGGTAGCACAAATTTTAGCAGCCGAAACCAGGTCGGCATCCTCCAGAATAAGGTAAGGATCGCTGCCCCCCAGCTCCAGAACGCATTTTTTCAACACGCTGCCGGCAACCGAAGCCACGCTTTTACCTGCCGGCGTGCTTCCGGTGAGGCTAACGCCTTTAACGGCGGGGTGCTTAATAACTGCCTCCACCAAATTGCTCCTAATAAGTAAAGTTCGAAAAACATTATCCGGAAATCCGGCTTCACGAAAAAGGTCTTCAATGGCCATTGCACATCCGGGAACATTGCTGGCATGTTTCAAAACAGCCGTATTTCCGGCCATTAAAGTAGGCGCAGCAAACCTGAACACTTGCCAGAAAGGAAAATTCCAGGGCATTACGGCCAGTATTGTTCCCAACGGCTGGTAGCTGACATACGATTTGGAAAAGTTGGTGGCTATGGTTTCATTCTCCAGAAAGTTTTCGGAATGTGCCGCATAATATTCACAAACCCAGGCACATTTTTCAATCTCAGCAACTCCTTCGCGCAATACTTTACCCATTTCTCTGGCCATAAGCCGGGCAAGTTCTTCCTGTTTACTTTTCAGCAAGGTCGCCAGGTTTTGCATCATTTGGCTTCGTTGGAAAAACGTAGTTTTTCTCCACTGCTGCCAACACTTATCTACTGAATTAATTATTTTTTCAACCCCTTTTTCAGAATGCGCCTCAAACGCCTGAACTATCTCCCCGGTGGCAGGGTTAATCGATCTCATCATAATTTCAGGATTTGAATTAGAATAAAAAACTAAATTACAAAAACTACTACGAAAAAAGACGAACCCGGGTTGTTGAAAATGCAGATTAATCCATGGGAACTTCAATTACCAGCAAACCAGAAGGCTTATTAAACCGAATTTTTAGCGAATCATCAAATGCCCAAAAACCGGCGGCATCCCGCTTAAAAAGCTCTGTTCCTTCAACTTCTACAGCCCCGTCAACAACCATAATGTAAACTCCGTTTCCGGCAGATTTTGGTTTGTAGAAAGTTTCAGTATTTTGAGTAGAATCGAACGCCGAAATAAAGGCATTTTGGTGAATCCAAAGAGAATCGTCTGTTCCGTCAGGAGAAACCAGCAGCTGCCATTTGTTTTGCCTTTCGTCTGGAGAAAACCGTTTTTGATCGTAACGCGGCGGGTGACCATTTTTATCGGTAAAAATCCAAATCTGAAAAAGATTTACCGGTTCAGTTTCAGAAGCATTAAATTCGGAATGAAAAACACCTGTTCCGGCAGACATCACCTGAACTTCGCCGGCAGTGATTACTGCTTCATTTCCCATGTTATCGGCATGTTTTAATGCGCCTAAAAGCGGAATGGTGATGATTTCCATATTTTCGTGCGGATGCATTCCAAATCCTCTTGATGGAGCGATAACATCGTCGTTAAATACCCTGAGCATACCAAACTGAATTTTATTTCTGTCGAAATAGTTGGCAAAACTAAACGAATGTGTGGCTTTCAGCCAGCCGTGATCAGCAAAACCTCTTTCTGAACTCCTGTGAACTATCTTTTCCATAAAAACCATTTTAATAATAAAACCCCGAATTGCTCCGGGGTTCAGTTCTTTTTTATTTAACGGGAATTACCTTATTTAATGTTTGCCATACCGGATGAGCCGGATGCAACAACATCAAAATCGAGCGTAAATGTATCGTGAATCATGTTGTCGCCCAGGCTGTCAAAAAACTTACCCGAACCATACCTGATATCATACAATGTGCGGTCGACTTCAATTTTTCCTTTTGCCTGCAAAGTTTCGTCCTGTAACGCAACCTCTGCATCAAAAGTAACGGGGTGAGTAATCCCTTTGATGGTTAAATCTCCGGAAAAGGTATGTACCTTTCCTGATTTGCTTTTTACTTTTTTCAACACCAGTGTAGAAACCGGATGTTTTTCCACTGAAAAAAAGTCGTCCGATTTAAGATGCCCCACAAGTTTCTGGTTGGTAGATTCGCTTGTAATATCCACACAAACAATACTTGTCATGTCCATTTTAAAAGTACCTGACTTAATCATTTTATCTGCCACTTCCAGGGTTCCACTTTTTAAATTGATGGTGCCGTAATGCTCTCCCGTCACTTTCTTGCCATTCCATTTTACAGTGCTTTTCGATTTATCGACATTATAATTTGTTGCCAATACCTGCACCGAAAAGATGGCGATCAACGCAATAATACCTGTTAATTTTCCAATTGTCTTCATACTTTTTCAAATTTGTAATTGTTGACAATAAAAGACAAAAAAGTCTTTATTTTGTTCAAACATAAAAAAAGCAACGAAATTCGTTGCTTTGCACCTTATAAAGTCTTTTGCCTTATTCTATTATCCTGATTTCAGTTTCCATTTCCATGGCCTTTTTGTACACAGCAGCTACTCCGCAATACTTTTCTCCCGAAAGTTTAATTGCTTTTTCCAGTTTATCTTTGGGCAGGTTTTTCCCTTTAAACTGATATATAATTTTTGCTTTATAGTAATGTTTGGGATGTTCTTCTGTATCATCGGCTTCAACAATTACATTAAAAGCTTCGGGCACAACCTTCATCTTTTTCAAAATCAGAATTACATCAATTCCGGTACAGCCGGCCAAAGCAGTCAGCATTAATTTTTTGGGTCGCGGACCTAAATCGCTACCACCAGATTCTTCTGAAGCATCGATAACAACCTTATGTCCATCCATATCTGTTTCAAAAGCCATTTTGTCGATCCACGACATGTCAACAACTTGTTTCATGAAATTTTTCTTTTAATGGTTTTTCAGTTAATTTGCAGTGCAAAGATACCATATATAATTATCTATATAAATAGTTTTTAGAATATTCATTGAAATTGTATATTTTTAGGGAGTTGTAACAGATCTGAAAACCAATATCCAGTTAACTAAAACATATTTTGAATTAAAATGAGAAGTATTTTAAAACGGCCTACCGAAGAAGAAACTGATTTAAGCGGTTTCCAACTATTTAAAAAACTTGACGACGAGGAATTTAACCGGTTGAATTACGAAAAAACCTGTTCACTATACAAAAAAGGAACTGTTATTTACCGCGAAGGCAGCAGGCTTACAGGCTTTTTTTGTGTGACCCGTGGTATTGTAAAAATTTTTAAAACCGGGATTGACGGTAAAGAACAAATCATCAGGTTTGCAAAACGCGGCGAAATTATTGCCTACCGATCGTTGCTGAGTCAGGAGCTGGCGTGCACCACAGCAAAAGTTATAGAAGAAGCTATTTTATGCCATATTCCGTATCAAACGCTGCTTTTCCTGATAAAAAACAACTGGCAGTTTTCGCACCACATGTTGCAAATTGTTTGTCGTGAACTGCGGGAAGCCAACGATTATATTACCGATATTGCGCAAAAAACAGTTCGGGAGAGGCTTGCGGAAGTGTTGTTGCTGTTGAAAGAAAACTTTGAGCTGGATAACCAAAACACCCTGCAAATTTCGCTCACCCGCGAGGAACTTGCCAATATGGTAGGTACCGCAACCGAGTCAGTTATCAGGCTGCTTTCAGAGTTTAAACAGGACAGGATGATAGAGCTGCAAGGCCGCAAAATCAAGTTTCTGGATACGCCCGGACTGCGGCGGGTTGCCAACATTTAAAAATTCATGCAGGAACGCCACAACGACAAAAAACGGTATTTCGCAGAACAGGAGCGAACCACTAAAAAATATGTTATTCCGTACTTAACCGGTTTATTAAAAATAGGGCCGGGTATCAAAGTGTTGGAAATTGGCTGTGCCGAAGCCGGAAACCTGAAACCTTTTCTGGATTTGGGTTGCAAAGCAACAGGTGTAGATATTTCGTGCGGAAGAGTTGAACTGGCCAGAGAGTTTTTTGCAGATCACCCGCAAAAACAGAACCTTCAACTCTTTTGCAGCGACATTTACCAAACAGATTTGGACGGAAAAAAATTCGATATAATTGTAATGCGCGATGTGATTGAACACATCCCAAATCAGGAAAAATTTCTGGTTTATGTGAAAAAGTTTCTGAAACCAAACGGCAAATTGTTTTTGGGATTTCCGCCGTGGCAAAACCCTTTTGGAGGACACCAGCAGGTTTGTCAAAATAAATTTTTATCAAAACTTCCGTATTTTCATCTGCTTCCAAAACCAGTTTACAGGCAGGTTTTAAAAACATTTGAAAAAAATGAGGCGCGGGTGGAAAGTTTAATGGAAATTAAAGAAACAGGAATTTCGATTGAACGTTTAGAACGAATTCTGAAAAAAGAAAACTACTCGATTGATAAACGAACATTTTTTCTGATTAACCCCAATTACGAAACTAAATTCGGATTAAAACCACGCCGGCAAATACACCTGATTTCAGCAATTCCATGGGTTCGGAATTTTTTTACCACTGCAGCTTATTATGTGGTATCAAAATAAAACTATCTGCTGATCCAGTCCTCAGGGTTCAATTTTTGATTTTCGCGCCAAATTTGAAACTTGAGGACTGATTTATTACCATCTTCAAAATCGGTAAATACGGTGCCTATTTTTTGACGCGTAGTTACTTTATCGCCCTTTTTTACGGTTACCTCGCGCAAATTGGAATAAACCGTAAGATAACTCCCGTGACGAATAATAATGGCAGAATTGCCGCCTGAGATACCAAATACACGTGATACTTCTCCGTTGAAGACAGCTCTCACTCCGGCTCCAATTTCCGTCGCAATATTAATTCCGTTATTTCGTATCTGCACATTCTCCAAAACCGGATGACGATGAATACCGAACTTTTCGGTAACAATTCCCCGTTCTACCGGCCACGGCAACCGTTGTTTATTTTGCTCAAACTTTTCGCCCACCAGCTTTTGCTCAGGCGTAAGTGCGTACTCCGGCTCTCCGGCGGCTCTGTTTTTGCGGGCTTCTTCTTCTATCATTCGTTGAATTTCCCGTTCCAGCTGCTGCTCAATCTGCCGCTGCTGTGCCAGTTGCCGGCGCAAGTCGCGCTGCTGACTTTTTAATTGCTGAATTTCCTGGTTTTGAATGGCTTTTTCCTGCGCTAGCTTCTGATTTTCGTTGCGGGTTTCTGCCAGTAGTTGTTGCCGGGTAGATTTCAGAGTTTCCAGTTTTTCAACCTTTTCATTCAACAAAGCCTGCATTGTTTTCATGGTGGCAGCCTGGTTGTTTCTGAACGAAGTATACCTTCTCATGTATAGTAACCTGCGGTAAGCCTGGTTAAAATTCTCGGCAGAAAGCAAAAATAACAACTGATTTTGGGCATTTCGGTAGAGGTACGCCATTCTGATAAGCCTGGCGTATTCTTCCTTCATCTTGTCGAGGTCTTCTGAAAGCAAATCAACAGCAAGCGTATTGTTTTGAATAAACTCCTGGTAAAGCTTTATTTCGGCGTTAAAATTCGATATTAAAACGTTGCGCCGGTTAATGTTGCTGTTAATCAGCTGCAACCCGCTTAAAGACGCTTTTTCTTTTTGTTGAATCTGGCCTAACAAACTGGCAGTTAATTCTATTTCCTTTGCTGCTTTTTCTTTTTGTTGCTGCAAGTCAGTTAGCGACTGCGCCATTGCAGAAGCCTGTAAAAATATGAATATGCCTGCTAGTACCAGTGTCCTCATATCCCGATGGATTTCCGGATTTCTATATAAAACGCTAGCGCGCCCTGATTCGTTTGTAACTGTCAGGAATATTTAAATTAATTGAATCGATTGTTTCGGTAGAAAAACCGTTCAACTTTATTTTCAGCTCTATTGTTTCGTCGGGCGACATCATTTTCACATTAATGGTTCCCGGGTAATCTTTCTTTTCAACGCGTTCAAAATCTCTAAAATTCGCCTCCAGGTGCCAGTCATTTTCAGGATCATCAAAAACCAGTTTTTCCAGCGTAAAATTTCGAGGATTGAAATACATGGTCTGAACAAGACTGTTTTCTGTATTCTCTTCAGACTTTAGTTCGTGCAGGCCAAGTCCGGAAAAAAAATTCTTCAACCTCCCTGTTTTTACGCTCTGTTGCTTATTTGCCGACTGCAAAACATATTTTCCGTCTTCAATAAAAGAGTTGAATTTTTGATTTTTAGAGTGATAGGAAATCGCATTGTTGGAAATAATGGCCTGTATGGTTTCAAAAGAGAGATTGAAATTCAGCAAATTACTTAAAAACGAATAGTCTCCCTCAAAATAATTCCGGTCAATATAATTAACGTAGGTTAACTGATCCGGAGTAAGCAGAACCTTTCCTACCGGAATATTGATTTTGCTAATGGAAGCCAGAATTTTATCGTCTTTTACGGCTTTCAGATTAGCCCTAAAACTGGTTTTTGAGTTGTTGTTTGAAAACTGCACATTTATCCTGCGAATGGTCAAATCGGAATAATCAAACGCATTTTGTTCCACCTGTTCCAGCAATCTTTCGGCTGCCAAAGGTCGTATTGCGCCGGATGAAATATCCCGGGAAGTGCGGCACGAAGAAAATGCCACAACAACCAAAAACAAAATAAAAATACTGCTGCGCCCGGTCAAAAATAGCTTCTTCATCTACTCTTCAAAATATTTTCGTTCCCTTATTTTCTTGTCCAAAAGCTCTGAGACATCGCCCATGTTTTTGGCTTTTTCCCAGTACTTTACTGCCTCGTCAGTCTGCTCAAGCTTAAACAGAATATCTCCGTAATGCTCCAGAAGAGTAGCAGTTTGGTCTTTATCATTTTTTATGGCAGATTCCATATAAAACTTTGCCAGTTTGTACTCGCCTTTTTTAAACAAAACCCATGCGTAGGTATCAAGATAAGTCGAATTTTCAGGAAAACGTTCGATTACTTTTCCGCTCATTCTCTCTGCTTTGTCGAGGCTGTCTCCGGTAAGCGACAAATAGTATGCGTAATTATTCAGGGCAATGTAGTTTTCCGGATCCAAATCCACTGATTTGTCAAACAAACCAAAAGCTTCTTTCATTTTCCCGGTTTTGTAAAGCGCCTCACCTTTAAGCATCAGGAACTGGCCTTCCAGCCGTTTATTGTCTACAACATACATGAGTCCTTCGTCAACAATAGAAGCTGTTTCGTCATATTTTTCGAGCTGAATACAGGCTACTGCATTGAGGAAATAAACCTGCGGCTGGTTGGGAAACAATTCCATTGCCTGGTTGCTGTGGCTGTACAAACCTTGCCAGTCCTGCAAATCGTTGTCAATAAACAATACCCGTTCCCAAAGCGCATAATCGTTTTTTTCCATTTTGGTAGCTTCCAAAAGCTCTGAACGCGCTTCCTTCAGCTTTCCGCTTTTTAAAAGGCTTTCGGCCTTTACGGTATACACGAGGTATTCGTTTGGATGCGCCTCCTGCAAAATATCGACAAGCTCTTTTTCCTGCTCCGGTTTAATTCCCGATTGCGCAGGATTTGCGGTCAACATCAGGTACAACTGAAGTTTGGTTTGCAAATCAACTTCGTTACTCCGAAAACCTTTTTTTGTTTCTTCAAAAGATTTTTCGGGCTGCCCGTTTTGCAGGTAATAATTAGCTAGCGAAAAATGTACAAACCCGTTTTCGGGGTCAATTTCTTTAATTTTTTTGTAGTATTTAAGCGCGTTTACAGAGTCACCCTGGCTTTGAAAAAGATCAGCCATTAACCCGTAATATTTTGGTTCTTCGGGATTACTCTCAATCAGTTTTTCAATTTCTCCGAACGCTTTTTCAACCTCTCCGTTTTTCACATAGAGTTGTTGTTTTGCAACCGAAATCTGTTCGTTTACGCCAAGTTTTTCCTCCAGCTTATTGTAAGCAACAATTGCCTCCGTATTTTTTTCTGAACCGGCAAGCAGAGCCGCTTTCATATACAAAAACTCCAGGTTGTCGGGTTCTTTCTGCAAAAGCTTGTCATAAATAATTGCTGCATCGTTAAACCGGCGTGTTTGCTGGTAAATCTGCGCCAGTAACAAACTGTACCATTTGTTTTCCGGATTAAGCTGAATGGCTTTTTCGAGCAGCAACGAAGCGCTGGTAAAATCGTTATTGTCGGCATGTAATGTTGCCAGCTCGTACATCGCAGCCGAAGAATTGGGATCTATTTCGAGGCAGCCTGACAAAAGCTGAATGGCTTTTTGCCTGTTGCCTAAACTTTTTTCTTTGATAGCATCCACAAACAGATAATCAAACTCCATTTGTTTCTGCTCTTCTATCGGAGGTTTTTCAGTTTTTACCTGTGCCTCCGATGGCGCATCGTCTGCTTTTTCTGTTTTAACGGCTTTTTTCGTTCCCGAGCAAGCAAAAAGCAAACCTGTAAAAAGGAACAGCACAAACCACTTTATCGTTGTTTTTCTCATTCTTCTAGTTTTTCCCGGTATGCCCAAAACCACCTGCTCCTCGTTGTGTTTCGCTTAACACTTCCACGGGTTTCCATTCCACGGTTTCGTGTGACGCAACAACCATCTGGCAAATGCGTTCGCCGCTTTCAATAATAAACTCTTCCTGCGAAAGGTTAATTACAATCACCCTTATTTCGCCCCGGTAGTCAGCATCAATTGTTCCCGGAGAATTTAATACGGTAATTCCTTTTTTGATGGCCAGTCCGCTTCGGGGTCTTATTTGCGCCTCGAAACCTTTTGGCAATTCGATATATAGTCCTGTCGGAATCAGTTTTCTTTCCATTGGTTTCAGAGCAACCGGTTCTTCCAGATAGGCGCGTAAATCCATTCCGGCCGACATTTCTGTACTGTATTCGGGCAACGGGTTGTTCGACTCGTTTACTATTTTAATTATCATTATCAGCTTTTTTTAAAGACCCGCTAAGATAGGATTTTTAGAACAGACCCCATATTCATTAACAATATTTATCTCATTGAAATACCATTCAAACATTTGGTTAACAATCAAATAATCATAAAATCGGTCATCAGGTCGTCCGAAACAAAAAGCCCGTCTCTGGTGAGGGTATAAATTCCGGAATTTTCAATCATTTTTCCGGATTGAAGAAATTTACCTGCAATGGTTTTTACCTGCTTGCCAATTTCGTTACCGAACCGTTCGCTAATCTCGCGGACAGAAATTCCCCATTTGGTCCGAATTCGAGTTAAAATATATTCGTTAAACTTATCTTTTTCAGAAAGTTGTTCTTCTTCGAACCAACCCGATTCATTTTCGACGCCACGCAAATAACCGTCTACGTGGGCAATGTTCCAACGGCGCGAAACTCCGTTGAACGAATGAGCCGATGGCCCCAGTCCGAGGTATTTTTCGCCTGTCCAATATGCCGAATTGTGTTTGGAGTACATTCCGTTTTGTGCAAAATTGGAAATTTCGTATTGCTCAAAACCTGCTTTGGCAGTTTCGTCGAGCAGTAAATTAAACTGATTTACACTTTCGTTTTCAGCAAGCTCTTTCAATGTACCTTTTTTCAGCCAGGTGTAGAAAGGAGTTCCTTCGTGATAGGTTAAGTGGTAAGCAGAAAGGTGTTCTACCGGAAGGCTGAACATTTGCTGCAGGCTCATTTTCCATTGCTGTTGGGTTAATCCGGGTAACCCGTAAATAAGGTCGGCACTAAGATTTGAAAACCCGGCAGACGCTGCATTTTCTATCGATTCTATTGCGTGTTCGGCATTGTGCCTGCGGTTCATTTTTTTCAGAAATTCATCCTGAAACGACTGAATTCCGATGCTCAATCTGTTTATTCCTTCATTTTTAAGTACATGAAGGTACTCTTTTGTAAGGTCATCGGGATTTGCTTCGAAGGTGATTTCAGCATCGGGCGTAACCGAAAAATAGTAGTTCAAAAACTTCATAATAAACGACAACTGAGAGCCGGTTAACACCGAAGGCGTTCCTCCTCCGAAATAAATTGTTTTTACTTTCTCTTTTGCGATGTAAGCTTTTCGAAGCGCTGCCTCCTTTTTTAAGGCAGCAATAAAGCTATCTGTTTGAGTGACATTTACTGTTTTATAAAAATCGCAGTAGTAACACTTTTGCCGGCAAAAAGGGATATGTATATAAATTCCTGCCATAGATTTTTGTTACTTTGCAGTGTTAATGAAAATACACCTGATGATATTAAGAATTTTCATAAAACCCTTAATCTGGTTAGCAATAATTTGTTACGGACTGTTTGTCCCTGCCAACGATTTACCCAAAAAACCATTTTTAAGTATTCCCCATTTCGACAAACTTGTCCATTTTGGACTGTTCTTTATGTTTTGCCTGTTACTTTTTGTGCCTTTTAAAAAGCTAAAAACAAAATATTTGTTTTACGCACCTGCTATTTCTCTGCTTTTTGCAGCAATTCTGGAAGGAACGCAGCACATGATATCAGCATCGAGAAGCAGTAACCTGTACGATTTTATCGCAAACAGCGCCGGCATTTTCGCAGCGGCGTTTTTCTTTTACTTTTTTGTGTCGGGCAGAAAATGGGAAAAATACTTTTAAGTGGCGTTCTTAGAGTTTTACCAGGTCTTCGTACTTTTCAATGTCTTTTCCAACAATTGCCAGGGTAGTTCCATGGTAAAACTGACCTATTTCGTTACGTAAGCTATCGTACTGCGAATGCACAGGGCACAAAGGTTTGGACGGGTCGTGTGTACGACACGGCTCCAATCTGATAAGACAATTTGTAAAAAACTCCTCACCATCTACTTTAGTAACAATATCCCACAAGGTGATTTCGCTCGCTGGTTTTGCCAGAGCAAATCCGCCATTGGGACCTTTGGTTGAAACCAGCAATTTTTGTTTTACCAGGTTTTGCAAAATTTTGCCCAGAAAAGGTGAAGACAATTTCAGGTCTTCTGAGATTTTTTTTATCCCGATCATTTTTTCCTCTTTCGAAAACTTCGCAAGATAAATCAGGGCTCTTAATGCATATTTACAAGTATTAGACAGCATATCAATAATTTTAAATTCTATTCCATCAAAATGAGCATTTCTGCGTTACTTTTTCAAAGGAATTTTTTCAATTCTACGGGCATGTCGCCCACCTTCAAATTCAGCATTCAGAAAAGCTTTTACAATTTCTACGGCCTCTTCGTCAGTAACAAAACGAGCAGGAATTGCGCAAATATTAGCATCGTTGTGTTGTTTGGCCAATGCTCCTATTTCCGGTTTCCAGCATAACGCAGAACGTACATTCTGATGTTTGTTTGCAGTTATATTTATTCCCTGACCGCTTCCGCAAAAGGTAATGCCAATTTCATATTCACCTTTATCGATGGCATCGCCAATACGATGGGCAAAGTCGGGGTAATCACAACTTTCATTTGAATAACAGCCAAGGTCTTTATACGAAATATTGTTTTCATTAAAAAACCTGATGATAACCTGTTTCTTGTCGAAACCTGCGTGGTCACTGGCAATGGCAATAGTCTTTCCTCTCAACTCTTTCATTCGTGCAAAATTAATACTTTTTGATATTTAATTCATTTATTTTGTCAGATTTCGATTAAATAATCGTTTTAACTGCTTTTTTTCCAGCTTATAAACAGCATAAACGAAAGCAAACAAAAGCAAAGTGTTCACAGAAAACTTTAATACGGTTGGCAATGAGGCTGAGAACCACGATAAACCGTAAATGGCTACAGCAATTAAAAAATAGGTGGCAATTCGCTTTAAATCATACGGAATCGGGTAATACTTTTGCCCAATAAAATAGGACATTATCATCATTGCCAGATAACATATAAATACTGCGATGGCCGATCCCATATACCCAAAAACAGGTATCAATAAAAAGTTTAAGGCCAGTGTAATGGCTGCACCTGTTAATGCCATATATGCGCCGTATCTCGTCATGTCTTTTAATTTGTACCACAGCGAAAGGGCAAAATAAATTCCGAAAAAGAGGTTTGCCATCAGAATTAGGGGAACAACTTTTAACCCTTCGTGATACCCGGAGCTAATAACCAATGTAATGACATCGATAAAGAGCACCATTCCTATAAAAATGAATAGCCCGAAAATAACAAAGTACTTCATTACAGTGGCGTAAACCTGGGGGTCGTCTTTTGATTCGCCGCGCGAAAAGAAAAACGGCTCGAAAGCATACCTGAATGCCTGAATAAACATATTCATTAAAACCGCCAGTTTATAATTGGCTCCGTAAACTCCCAACTGAAACATGGGGTTTTGATCTTCGGGCACCAAAAAAGGAATAAGTATTTTGTCGATATTTTGATTAACCATTCCGGCCAAACCAACTATTAAAATTGGAAAACCGTAACTGAGCATTTGTGCCAAAAGTTCTTTTTCGAACTTTAATGAAACCTTAAAAATTTCCGGCAAAAGCAGAATAAAGGTTATTATAGAAGCCAGCAAATTAGCAATAAAAACATATCCTACTCCAATTTCGGGAGAGTAAACAATTCGCACAATTGAATCGGGATTTCCTTGCAATATTTTTGGACAAACCGAAAGGAAAAACAGATTGAAACCAATATTAAATGCTATGTTAATTACCTTAACTGCAGCAAATTTAACGGGTCGATTATTCAGCCTTAACCGGGCAAAAGGAATTGCAGTAAAAGCGTCGATTCCTAAAATAATTGCCAGCCAAACCACGTATTCAGAATGCTCAGGATAATTGATAAACGAAGCAATTTCTTTACTGAACGCAGCTGCCAGCAACACAAACATTGCTGAAGTTGAAAACACTGATATCAGTGATGTTGAGTAAACATTCTCGGGATTTTTGCTCTTGGATGCAAACCTGAAAAAGGAGGTTTCCATTCCGTACAAAAGCAACACCAGAAAAAATGCAACATACGAATACAGGTTTGTCACTACCCCGTAAACTTCGGGTATAAAAATAAATGAGTAATACGGAACCAGCCACCAATTTAAAAAACGGCCTACAATACTACTCATGCCGTAAATGGCCGTGTCACCCGCTAATTTTTTAAAAGGATTCAAAAGTGTTTAATTTTGAAACAAAGATAGTATTCATTTGACATCTTCTTCAATTGCACCACTTCGTTTATTTATTAATTTTATGCCGAAAAAGCAGTATTTTAATCAGTTTAAAATGCGTAATTAAAAGCCGGCATGAAACAATCTGTATTTCCTTTTGTACTAATTTTTAGTTTGTTTATTACCTTTTTCTCATGTTCAAACAAGCCAAAGCGTTCGCGTAAACCTGTTAGTACAATTACCATTACTCCAAAAGCCAAAAACTATATCTACGGAAACAAAGTTGCTGTAAACGTAGAGACCAAGGTCAAAAACGGAAAAATAGATAACATTCAGTTATTCTACCAGGGGAAGCTGTTAAAAGAAAGCAACGAGCTTAATTTTACCGTTTCGGATATAACTTTTAATGAAATAGGAGAAAACTCACTGAATGTAGTAGCTACAAAAACCGATGGTGTGAACAATACTCGCTCGGTTGCTTTTAACGTTGTTTCTGACATTGCGCCAAAAAAATATTCTTATTCAATACAAAAAGATTACCCGCATAACCATAAGTTTTATACCCAGGGACTTGAATTCTACAACGGGCATATTTACGAAGGAACCGGAGAAAATGGATCATCCGGACTATTTAAAGTAAACCTGAACACCGGGGAAACAATTATGCAACACCACCTGGATGACAAATATTTTGGTGAAGGGATTACTATTTTCAACGATAAGATTTACCAGCTCACCTACCGAGCCCAAAAAGGATTTGTGTACAACCTGAGCGATTTTGCCCTGGTTGACAGTTTTTCGTACAACTCAAAAGAAGGGTGGGGCCTGACAAACGATGGCACTTATCTGATCATGAACAACGGAGGCCACGAATTAATTTGGCTGAATCCGACTGATTTTTCCGAAGTAAAAAGAGTTCAGGTAGCTAATAACAAAGGAGTTGTAAACTACCTGAACGAGATGGAATACATTGACGGAACTATTTATGCAAATGTTTATACCACCAACCTGATTGTACAAATTGAACCGGAAACCGGAAAAGTGCTTTCTGAAATCAACCTGGAAGGCATATTAAATATGTATACCAATCAGAATGACACCGTTGACTACCTAAACGGCATTGCTTACGATTCTGAAAACAAACGTCTTTTTGTTACCGGAAAATGGTGGCCCCGCATGTTCGAAATTGAGCTGATAGAATCAAAATAGCGTTGGTGTTCCGCCATAATTTATTCGTCCCAGATGTTTGTAAGCTAATTCAGTAGCTTCCCTTCCACGCGGAGTACGTTTAATAAAACCTTCTTTAATAAGAAACGGTTCGTAAACTTCTTCGATGGTTCCGCTGTCTTCGCCCACTGCCGTTGCAATGGTAGAAATACCAACCGGGCCTCCCTTAAATTTATCAATAATGCAGAGCAAAATACGGTTGTCCATTTCGTCCAGCCCATGCTCATCAATATTCATTGCTTCTAAAGCCGTTTTGGTAATATCAATGTCAATATTTCCATTCCCTTTAACCTGGGCAAAATCACGAACGCGTCGCAACAATGAATTTACGATACGCGGTGTACCACGACTTCTTCCGGCAATTTCATCTGCAGCCTCATTGGTTATTTTCACATCCAGAATACGGGCAGAACGTTTTACTATGCCGGTAAGCACCGTATTGTCGTAATACTCCAGGTGCGAATTAATTCCAAACCTCGCTCTCAGAGGCGAAGTAAGTAATCCGGATCGGGTAGTTGCCCCGATAAGAGTAAAAGGTTGCAATTCTAACTGGATAGAACGCGCACTGGGGCCTTTATCAATCATTATATCGATTCTGAAGTCTTCCATTGCCGAATAGAGGTATTCTTCCACAATGGGCGATAAACGATGAATTTCGTCAATAAAAAGCACGTCTCGTTCTTCCAGATTGGTAAGAAGACCTGCCAAATCTCCGGGTTTGTCCAGAACAGGCCCTGATGTAATTTTTATTCCAACTCCCAATTCACTGGCAATAATATTCGATAGTGTTGTTTTTCCAAGTCCGGGTGGGCCGTGCAACAAAACATGGTCGAGTGCTTCGTTTCTCATGGCAGCTGCCTTTACAAAAATTTTCAGGTTTTCAACAATTTGGCGCTGCCCTTTAAAATCGTTGAATGACAATGGCCGCAATTTACGGTCAAGTTCCCGTTCTGTATCCGGGTAAAAATTTCCTCTTATATCCAGTTCTTCACTCATTTACCAGGTGTAGTAAATTGTTCAATTACAGCGTAAAGTTCATCAGGCGAAAAGGGTTTGGGTAAATACTCATTCATGCCCGCCTGCAAGCATTTGTCTTTGTCGTTATCAAGGGTATTAGCTGTAAGCGCCACAATGGGAACTCCTTGTTTAATGCCTGTGCTTTTTTCGTATTCGCGGATGTCTGCAGTTATTTCAAAGCCGTTTTTTTCCGGAAGCATTATATCCATTAATATTAAGTCTGGACGGTTGTCGGCTACTTCTTTCATTGCGTCTTTCCAATTTGTAACACCAACAACGTCGTAATCAAATTTTCTTAAATGAAAGCAGACTACTTTTTGATTTAACAGGTTATCTTCAACTAACAGTATTTTCAATTTCTTCTGTATTATTAATTATATACTTTAAATAAATAAATAATGTAAATGATAATGGCTTGTTTATAGTTGTTAATTTCTAGTTGTAATTTTTTATAAAGATAGAGTTCACTTTTTATCTTCCAAAATGTAAACAGCAACTTTGTATCTATTCAGTTTGTATTCAGCACGAAAATATTTGTTTTCAACAGGTGTTTATAACGTTGTTCAGCGGATTAAGGTTCTTTTTTACCAGTTCATTTTTTGTGGAAATATTGAAGTTATTTTTTGGCTTAAATTTTTTCTGATCTCAAAATTAATCTTATTGGATAAAATTGGGATGAATGCAAATATTGTTTTAAAAGATTATTTTTGTTTTTTCATCTGATTTTGCAACAATTACTAACAATTGATAGTTCTACCAATAGGCTGGATGAAAAGAAATTGTAAAAAAATGACAGAAAATTTCAACATACTTGTTCATAAACTTAATGCTTTTAGAACTAAGTACTATTCTTTCAAATTACTGAAAGGAATAATTATTACTTTATTCTTTTTACTTGCCTTATTTACAGTATTTTCTTTGGTTGAATACTTTGTTTACCTTTCTTCTGAAATACGTAAAATTCTCTTTTTTGGCTTTGTTATTTTTAGTGGGTTACTAACAGTACAGTTTGTTTTTGTGCCGTTATTTAGGTTGTTGCACATATTAAAACCCATCGATGTTAAAACCAGTTCGGCTATTATACAGAGATATTTCCCTAAAGTGGAAGATAAATTATTGAATATCATTGAGTTATCGAATATTGAAGATACTTCGTACTCAAATGATATTGTGTTAGCAAGTATCGACCAGAAAATTGACGAACTAAGTGTTTTCGATTTCAAACAAGCTGTACAATATAAAAATCTGAAGATAGTGTTATTCTATTTTCTTGTGAGTCTACTAGTTACGGTCTCTGTTTTTGTTGTTAACAGGTCAGTTTTTGCCACTGCGCCGCAACGTATTATTCATTATAATACGCAGTACGTTAAACCCGCGCCTTTTGAGTTTAATCTGGTTAACCAGAGTTTGCGGGCTCGCAAAGGCGATTCGTTCACTATTAAAGTTGAAGTAAGCGGCGACGAGCTTCCCGAAATTGTATACATTAATATAGAAGGGAACAATTATCTGATGAAAAGTTCCGCTGCCGGGTTTTTCGAATTCGAGATGGCTTCGGTAATAAATCCGGTGAAGTTTTATTTTACCGATTTAAAGTACAATTCCGACAGTTATTCTTTGCAGCTTTTGCCGAAACCCGGGATTAATCATTTCGATGTAATAGTTTCGCCTCCTTCGTACACCGGGCTTCCGGTTTTGGAGCACGAAAATGTAGGAGATTTACAGGTTCCACATGGAACAATAGTAAAATGGAATTTTCAGGGGATTGATATTGATACGCTTTATTTGAATTTTTCAGACTCTGTAAATGTTGGGGCAGCGCAAAACTTATTGGGGTTTGAAGTGGAAAAGCAGTTTTTTAAAGCGTCGGCTTATCATGTTTATATAAAAAATAATCTGACAGAGCCTGAACTGGCGTTGTCCTATGGTGTTGACGTTTTGCCTGACTTGTATCCGGAAATAAAAATCGTTCAGATTCAGGATTCGCTGAAAATGACCCGTTTCTTTTTTAAAGGAGAAATTGGAGATGATTACGGTTTTTCCGGGCTTAATTTTCATTACAATATAAATAATGCCGATTCGGCAATTGCAATTCCTTTTGTGAAAAACCTGAATGATCAGGATTTTTATTTCAGTTTTGATTTTGCTGATTTGGAAAAGCAAACTGGCGCGGTTTCTTATTACTTTTCTGTATCAGATAACGATGTGCTGAACAAGTTTAAAACGACCACTTCTGATAATTTTGTTTTTAACATTCCGGATAAAGAAGAAGTTGCTTCCAGCGATAAAGAGCAGTTTAAGAATTTGGAAAAAATGCTTCAGGAAAGCGAACAATTAACCCGCGATATTCAGAAAGATCTAGAAAACCTGCAGTTAAAAAATATGGATACAAATGTGTCTGACTGGGAAAAATCTCAAATGGTAAATCAGATTTTGTCCAAGCAAAGTGCACTGGAGAATTTGTACGAAAAAATTAAACAGGATAACCAGAAGCTGAATAATTATTTGGACTCATTTAGTGAGCAAAACGAGGAAATAAAGGAAAAGCAAAAGCAAATTGAAGAGTTGTTTAACGAGGTTTTTACGGATGAACTAAAGAAGTTGCTGGAAGAGTTTCAGAACCTGGCCGAAGAGTTCGACAATAAAAAGTTGAACGAATTAACCCGGCAAATGAATTTTACCTACGAAGATTTGCAGAAGCAGTTGGATAAAAATCTGGAGATGTTGCGAAAAATGAAAGTGGAGCAGAAACTGCAGAATGTAATCGATGAGATGAACAGAATGGCTGAAGAAGAGAGTAAAATGGCAGAAGATGTCAGCAACAAAGCCGAACACGATAAAATTGAAGAAAAGCTTAATGAGCATAAAAAGGAGTTGGAAAATCTTAGAAACGAAATTCAGGATGCATTGCAAATGAATAAAGAGTTGGAAAAGCCCATGAATTTTGATGATTTTGACGAAGAGTTCGACGATATCCAAAAGAGTATGGAAGAAAGTCAGAGTGATCTTCAGAAAAACAATCGAAAAAAATCGGCTTCCGGGTTTAAGGAGAATTCAGAGAAAATGCAAAATACTGCTTTTGCCATGCAGCAGATGCTCAATTCCAATACCAAAAAGCAAAACATGGAAAACATTCAAAACCTCAGGCAAATATTAAGCAATTTGGTGTATTTGTCGTTTCAGCAGGAAAGTGTTTTAGATGATTTGTCGGATATTCATTCCATTGACCCGAAGTTGAACGAATTAAATCTGCAGCAGCGCCGGATAAAAGATCAGAGCCAGATAGTTAAAGATTCGCTTTACGCGCTTTCAAAGCGTACTCCGCAAATTACCAGCCTGGTGAATAATGAGCTAATTACAATGGAGCTTAATCTGGATAAAGCCATGGATGAGATGACTGAAGGTTTATATCCGAAAGCCAGGGCCAGTCAGCAATTTGTTATGACTGCCTCTAATAATTTGGCATTGATGCTGGACGAAGCGTTACAGAACCTGGAAAAGCAGATGGCAAATGCTCAGCCGGGCGATCAGCAGTGCGAAAATCCCGGGCAGGGTCAGTCCGGAATGAATTTGCTCAAACAACAATCTGAGAGTATAAAACAACAGTTGGAGCAAATGATTCAGCAGATGAAGAATGGTTCTCCTCAAAATATGAATCAGCAAATGGGCCAGTCGCTTATGCAACACGAAATGATGCAGCAAATGTTGCGCGAAATCATGAACAATGGAAGCGTTGGCAGCGGTACCCGAAAAGCTCTTCAGGAAATCGATGACATGTTGGAACAAAATCGTCGGCAATTAGTAAACAAAAATGTACATGCCAACATGATCAATCGGCAAAACCTGATAACAACCCGATTGCTTGAAGCCGAAAAAGCAGAGTTGCAGCGTGAGTTTGAAGACGAAAGAGAGAGTAGAAGTGCCGAAGAATTTCATAGTAATCCTGCCGAGTTTTTTGAATATGAAATTCGAGATAATTCAACGTTGGAGTATCTGAATCGCGACTCTCACAGGTTGAATAATTTTTATAATAAGAAGTACAAACAATATTTAAATAATATGCAAAAAGACTAATATGAAACGTGCATCGATAGTTTATAGAAGTAGTTAAAATTGAGTTGTAAGTTTCTGAATGTCTTTAAATTTTTTGAAATTTTAGAAATCAAAAAATTTTATACAGATCGTAGAAAAACAATTTTATCATATGAAAAATCGCCCTGAGGTGCTTGCCATTAAATCAGATAAAAAGGAATTGGAGAAGGTAGAACAGTTTCTTCTCACTATTTTCGAAAATGAAGGGCTTCCAAAATCCTGCTTTAACAGAGTTTTGCTTTGTATTTCAGAAGCTGTGGTCAATTCAATTGAACATGGTAATAAAAATGATACCAGCAAAGAAGTCGACATTCATATAGATTTTACTGAAGATGGTGTTATACATGTTAATGTGCATGACGAAGGCGAAGGGTTCGATTATGAGTTGGTTGATGACCCAACCGAGTGTAATAATATTAAAAAGGAAACCGGGCGGGGAATTCACATTATGAAGTCTTTATGTGATAAAGTTGAATATAGTAATCAGGGAAAAAGTGTAGAGATAAAAATTGATTTAAAGTGAGTAAGATAGAATTCTATTTCGAAGAAATTGAACCCCTAAAACTAAATCGAAAACTAATACAACAAGCAGTAGATTTTTTAGTTGAGAATGAAGGTAAACTTCCCGGAGAAGTTTCTGTTATATTTTGTTCTGATGATTATTTGTTAAAAATAAATGAACAATACCTTCATCACGATTACTATACTGATATAGTAACTTTTGACTATGTTGAAAATTCCGTTATTTCGGGCGATTTATTTATCAGTGTCGACAGAGTGGAAGATAACGCCGGGCAATTGGGAGTTGATTTCGATAAAGAGTTAAGCCGGGTTGTACTGCACGGGGTTTTACACTTGGTAGGCTATAAAGATAAAACCGACGAAGAGAAGGTTGTAATGAGGGGAAAGGAAGATTTTTATCTGGTGAAAGCCGGGTTTTAGGAGGAGAAATAATGATACCAAAATATGACGTAATTGTAGTTGGTGGTGGCCATTCAGGATGTGAAGCCGCTGCCGCTGCCGCTAATTTAGGATCGAAAACGTTGTTGATTACAATGGACATGGGAAAGTACGCTCAGATGTCCTGTAATCCTGCTATGGGAGGAATTGCTAAGGGACAAATTGTTCGCGAAATAGATGCTTTGGGCGGATATTCCGGAATAATTGCGGATAAGTCTACCATTCAGTTTCGGATGCTAAACCTTTCAAAGGGTCCGGCCATGTGGAGTCCCCGTGCGCAAAACGACCGAATGCGGTTTTCTGAATTGTGGAGAGAGACGTTGGAATCCATCGAAAATCTCGATTTGTGGCAGGATGCTGTTGTCGGACTAATTATTGAAGACAATCAGGTGAAAGGAGTTCGGACAAAAATTGGAGTTGATTTTCGGTCAAGTACGGTTATTTTAACCAACGGTACCTTTCTCAATGGCCTAATTCATGTCGGGTCTTCCCACATGGCCGGCGGGCGAATTGGCGAAGCCGCTTCCTATAATATTACCGAGCAGCTTTTCGCTGCCGGGTTTAAAACCGGCCGTTTAAAAACCGGAACTCCCGTTCGTATTGATGGGCGAACTATCGATTTTTCCCAGCTTACTGAGCAACATGGCGACGATAATCATTATAAGTTTTCCTATTTGCCTTGTACAAAATCTAAGTTGAAACAGCGCGCTTGCTGGATTACCTATACTAATCCTGCGGTTCACAGCGAACTTGAATTAGGTTTCGAATTTTCGCCCATGTTTGATGGAACTATTCAGGGTGCTGGTCCGCGGTATTGTCCGAGCATCGAGTCAAAACTGGTAACCTTCGCCGAAAAGCAACAACATCAGCTTTTTTTGGAGCCTGAAGGGGAAACTACCGTTGAATATTATTTGAATGGGTTTTCATCTTCTTTGCCCTGGGAGGTTCAATACAAAGCAATGCGTAAAATTCCCGGATTGGAAAATGCTAAAATTTTCAGGCCGGGATATGCAATCGAGTATGACTATTTCGAACCCACCCAACTTTATCATACGTTGGAAACGAAGTTGGTTAAGAATCTCTTTTTTGCCGGCCAGATTAATGGAACTACCGGGTACGAAGAGGCCGGAGCACAAGGAATAATGGCTGGGATTAATGCTCATTTAAAAAGTCATAATCCTAACGACCAATTCGTTTTAAAAAGGGACGAGGCGTATATTGGGGTATTAATAGATGATTTGGTTACAAAAGGTGTTGACGAACCGTATCGAATGTTTACGAGTAGAGCAGAATTTCGAATTTTGTTGCGGCAAGACAATGCGGATATTAGATTGACCGAAAAATCCTATGAATTGGGGTTGGCCTCTCTGGAACGCAAAAATTTGTTGGATGAAAAAAAACATTTTATTTCCGAGATAATCCAGTATGCTAAGAAATTTAGCGTGAAGCCACAGTTTGTAAATCAGTTACTTATAGATAAAGGCACAACAGAATTGAAACAAGGAGTGAAGTTGCATGACCTTATTTTACGCCCTCAGATTTCGATATTTGATTTAATCGAGGTCATCACCCCGTTTAAATCGTTTCTTGGCAGGGTTCCCGACGCTCGAAAAGAAGAAATTATTGAAGGAGCTGAGATTTTTATCAAATACGAAGGGTATATAAACAGAGAAAAAATACTTGCCGAAAAGCTTGATAAATTCGAAAATATTGCTATAGAAGATAAGTTTAATTATAGTAAATTGAAGTCATTATCAATAGAGGCACGTCAGAAATTAGAAAAGATAAATCCTAAAACAATTGGGCAGGCAAAACGTATTTCCGGAGTTTCTCCTTCCGACATAAATGTTTTACTAATTTTGCTCGGTCGATAACTAATTGTTTCACGTGGAACAAAACCAAAAAATAAAAATGAATTTAAAAACCAAAATAAGAGAGATTCAAGATTTCCCTACGAAAGGGATTAGTTTTAAAGATATCACCACTCTTTTGAAAGAAAAAGAGGCTTTTGTCTGCGTGGTTGATAATATTGTTGAGGAGTTTAAAACGAAAAACATTACCAAGGTGCTGGGGATAGAATCTCGGGGTTTTATTTTTGGAGGAGCATTGGCAAAAGAGTTAGGTGCTGGCTTTGTTCCGGTGCGAAAAAAAGGGAAATTGCCTGCTGAAACAATTGCTGAATCTTACGAATTGGAGTACGGTGTAGATACAATTGAAATGCATAAAGATGCCCTTTCTTCTGATGATGTTGTTTTGATTCATGATGATTTGCTTGCGACTGGTGGAACTGCAAATGCCGTATTTAATATTGTGAAAAAGGCAGGAGTGAAAGAAGTCTATTTTAGTTTTGTTTGTGATTTGGAATTCATTCAAACTCCGGAGAAAAGCAATATTTATAAATTGAATCCACATATTTTGGTGAAGTATTAATTCTTTTTCGTGAAATACCAGACAAATAACGGGAATATTGATTATTTGAAGCAACTGCTTTCCGTACTCCCCGGTAAGCCGGGAATATACCAGTTTTTTGATAGTACAGGAAAGATTATTTACATAGGGAAAGCTATTAATTTAAAAAAACGCGTTTCCAGTTATTTTAATAAACAGCACGAAAATCGAAAGACGGCGCTACTTGTTCGGAATATTGCAGACATAAGGCACATGGTTGTTGAAACCGAACAAGATGCCCTTTTGCTGGAGAACAATCTCATAAAGAAGTACCAGCCGCGCTACAATATCAGGTTAAAAGACGATAAAAGTTATCCCTGGATTTGTGTAAAAAATGAACCGTTTCCCCGCGTTTTTAAAACCAGAAATTTGTTTAAGGATGGTTCAAAGTATTTTGGTCCTTATACGTCTACCTATACCGTTCGTACATTACTTGAGTTGTTTAAGTCTGAATACAAGTTACGTACTTGTAATTACCAATTGTCCGACGAAAATATTCAGTTTGGTAAATATTCAGTTTGTTTAAAATATCATATTGGAAGTTGCGAAGGTCCTTGCGAAGGGTTGGTTTCTAAAGAGAAATATGACCGGGGTATTGAAGATATTGTTGATATTTTGAAAGGAAATATTTCGGGCGTAATTAAGCATTTAGAGCTTCGAATGGACGAAATGGCAAGCGAAATGAACTATGAAGGCGCTCAGGAAATCAAAGAGAAATACGATGCGTTAAAGCGTTATCAGAGTAAATCTACTGTTGTTTCGCCTACTGTTACAGATGTTGATGTGTATACAATAGAACAGGATTCGAAATTTGCTTATATAAATTATCTCAAAGTAATTAAAGGCGCCATAATCCAAACGTTTACTTTAGAGATAAAAAAAGGATTGGATGAATCTGCTGAAGAGCTTTTAGTTGCCGGGATAATTGATATTAGACAAAAGATTTTTAGTAATGCCCGCGAAATTCTTGTTCCTTTTAGAGTAAAAGCAAACCTGGATAACGTGGGTTTTAGAGTTCCACAACGAGGAGACAAAAAGAAATTGCTCGATTTGTCGTATAGGAATGCGAAGTATTTTCGTTTGGAGAAGGATAAGCAGATGGTTTTAAAAAATCCGAAAGTAAGGGACGAGCGGATTTTGACTACAATTAAAAAAGACCTTCAGTTGACTGAACTTCCTGTTCAAATAGAGTGTTTTGACAATAGTAATCTTCAGGGCTCAAATCCGGTAGCCGCATGTGTTGTATTTAAGAATGCCAAACCGGCAAAAAAAGAATACCGCCATTTCAATATAAAAACGGTAGAAGGTCCAAATGATTTCGCTTCGATGGAGGAAGTAGTTTACAGGCGATATAAAAGGTTGACGGAAGAGAACAAGGTTTTGCCCCAGTTGATAGTAATTGACGGTGGTAAAGGGCAGCTATCGTCTGCTGTGCAAGCGTTGGAGAAGCTTAATCTGCGAGATAAGATTTCGATAATAGGAATAGCAAAAAGGCTTGAGGAAATCTATTTTCCAGGTGATTCAGTTCCTATATATATCAATAAAAATTCTGCAACATTAAAAATAATACAGCAGTTAAGAGATGAAGCGCACCGGTTTGGGATAACGTTTCACCGGAGTAAGCGTTCGAAAAGTATTTCAACTTCTGAATTGAATCAGATTAAAGGAATTGGTGATAAAACTGCCAAAAAATTGCTTTTGGATTTTAAATCGGTAAAAAATATAAAAGAGTCTGACAAAGAAGCTATAATCAAATCTGTTGGTTTGTCAAAAGGTGACATCGTTTTTCGGTACTTCAATTCGAAAGAACAGGCATGAAAAAGAGAGTGCTGTTGGGGATGAGTGGCGGTATTGACAGTTCTGTGGCGGCAATGATACTTCAGGAGCGCGGATTTGAAGTAATGGGCGTTACTTTTATTTTTTCCGGAGATGTAGAATCGAATTCTCACCACAGTTCTCAGGCGGCTAAATCATTGGCAGACGCATTGGGAATTAGTCATATTGTTGTTGATTTAAGAACAGAATTTAAGGAGTTGGTAATTAATTATTTTATAAATGATTATGTGTCAGGAAAAACGCCTTTTCCTTGCGCTGTTTGTAATCCGCAATTAAAATTTAAGTTTCTTGAGAAAATAGCGTCTGATTGTTCCTGCAATTTTATTGCAACCGGTCACTACGTTCGAATTACCGAGAAGCAGGGAATTAAGTATATCTCTTCCGGGAGAGATAGAGACAAAGACCAGGCTTTTTTCCTTTGGGGACTAAAAAAGGAGTTAATTGAAAAGCTGGTTTTCCCTTTGGGAGATTTGCTTAAACAAGATATTCGCCAGTATGCGAAAGAAAGAGGCTTTGTATCATTAAATGAAAAAAAGGAAAGCCTGGGTATCTGTTTTATAGAAGGGAATAATTATCGTAATTTTCTGATTGATAATGGATTGACTGGTAGTCCCGGCAATTTTATTGATCTACAGGGAAATGTTTTGGGGCGACATAAGGGCATTTACTATTACACCATCGGCCAAAGGCGCGGATTAGGCCTTCAAATGAATAAACCTCTATTTGTTTCTGAGATAAGGGTGGAGTCAAATGAGGTGTTTTTATCAGATTTTGATACAATGTACCGGAACAGAATTTTTCTTGAAAATACTCATTTTGTTGAAGAAAAATTAGTGAGGTCGGATAAAACGTATTCGGTAAAAATAAGATATCGCCTACAGGAAAATTTATGTACAATTACGTTGTTGCCCGAAAACCGGGCAATTGTTCAATTGAAAGAGCCCCTCGCAATGGTTGCAAAAGGGCAAACAGCCGTAATTTATGAGGATGACTGTGTGCTGGGCGGTGGTTTTATAGAGGGCTCAGAGTAATCAGTACGGTTTTCTGTATTTGTCGTCACCTTCCAGCAATCCCAAATAACTGTTGTATCTACTTTGAGCTATTTCAGATTCTTCTACTGCATTTTTTACGGCGCACCCCGGTTCGTGTGTGTGCGAGCAGTTATTATACTGGCATTTTTTTGAAATTTTAAATATTTCAGGAAAGTAATGTCCTATTTCCCAGGCTTCCATATTTAGCATTCCAAATCCTTTAATTCCTGGAGTATCAATAATATAACCTCCTGATGGTAGTTTGTACATTGCCGAAAATGCAGTGGTGTGCTTTCCGGTTTTGTGCATTTCGGATATTTCAGACGTTTTCAGATTTAATCCGGGTTGAATAAGGTTTATGAGCGACGACTTCCCTACCCCACTGTGTCCGTTAATTACATTAGTTTTTCCTTTTAATTGGCTTTTTAGCTCTTCAATTCCCATTTGTTGTTTTGCAGAAGTGTGCATGCACGGATAGCCGATTTTGGAGTACATCGAAATGAGTTTGGCCATTTTCTGTTGTTCATCCTTATTGTAAAGGTCAGTTTTATTAAAAACAATTAGAACCGGAATCCGGTACGCTTCTGCAGAGGCAAGGTAGCGGTCGATAAAGGTTGTTGTAGTTACCGGCGAGGTAACAGTTACAACCAGAACAGCAAGGTCGATGTTTGCTGCGATAATGTGTGATTGCTTTGAGAGATTGGGTGAACGCCGGACGATGTAATTTTTTCTGTCTTCAATAGAAGTGATCCACCCGGTATTTAAATCCGAAGCCGATTTTAAATCGGTTTGGACAGTAAAAATAACCCGGTCGCCAACAGCAACCGGGTTGGTACTTTTTATCCCTTTTATGCGGAAATTTCCTTTTACTTTGCATTCAAAAATATCTCCGTTTTCGTCTTCAACAGTAAACCAACTGCCGGTAGTTTTTATGACTAAACCTCTTTTCACATCGCTAATTTTACTGCAAAAATAGTTTTTTGGAACGAAATAGAGGATATGTTGTCTTGATTGCTTGAGTCACATTCGTTTCCACGTGAAACAATGCGCTTTTACTCCCAATCCAGTATTATTTTTCCACAATCGCCCTGTTCCATTATTTCGAATGCCTGTTGAAAATCATCGGCAGGAAAGCGGTGTGTAATCACATGTGAAATGTCCAATCCTGACGTGAGCATCATTTCCATTTGATACCAGGTTTCGTACATTTCTCTGCCGTAAATCCCTTTTAGTGTTAACCCTTTGAAAATGACCTTATTCCAGTTTATTTGCGTTTTTTGAGGCAGAATACCAAGTAGTGAAATTTTACCGCCGTTGTACATGTGGTTTACCATGTCGTTAAAAGCGGCAGGCGAGCCAGAGCATTCTAACCCAATATCAAAACCAGCAACCATATTATGCTTTTGCATGGCTTCTGTAATGCTTTCTTTGGTTGGGTCTATAACGCGCGTTGCCCCCAATTTTCTGGCTAGTGCACGGCGAAACGGGCTGAGGTCAGTCCCAATTACATTTCGGGCGCCGGCAAATCTGCAAATGGCTGCAGCCATTGCACCAATCGGGCCGCCAATTCCGGTAATCAATACATCTTCGCCGAGCAACGGAAATGACAAGGCTGTGTGGGTAGCGTTTCCAAACGGATCCATAATTGACATTATTTCATCCGGAATATTGGCGTCGACGTGTAGAACATTTTTTGCCGGAACCGAGATATATTCGGCAAAACCACCGTCGCGCTGAACACCAATTCCAACTGTGTTATCGCAGATGTGTTGTCTTCCCCGGCGGCAGTTTCTGCAAAAGCCGCACGATATGTGTCCTTCAACCGTAACCCTCTCCCCTACCCTAACGCGGGTCACTTCTGAACCTGTTTCTATAACAGTTCCCATGTACTCGTGGCCGATTGTTACCGGCGTTTTTATGGTTTGTTGCGCCCATTCATCCCATTTGTAAATGTGCAAATCTGTTCCACAAATGGCTGCTTTTTTTATTTTGATGAGAACGTCGTTTGGTCCTACTTTCGGCATAGGAACTTCTTCCATCCAAATTCCTTTTTCTGCCTTGCTTTTTACCAGTGCTTTCACGGTGTTTTTATTTGATAAGTTATTACGAAAACTGCACGCAATTTAGTATAAAATATTGCGGTAAATGGTAATGAAACTCAGTAAACGCAAAGAAAAATAATTCTGGTTTAATGCTTTGTAAATAAGTGTTTTAAATGTTTTCGTTGGAGAGGAACCGGTGAGAAATAAAACGAACAGGGTACCACGAAGCAACGAACCCGATGCCTAGTACAATGCCTAGAATGAAAAGGATATCGGAAAAAACAATTTCTACCGGATAGGCTGAAATGATAAATGAGCCTGCGCCGGGCAGGGTAACAATTTCGAACCGGATTTGAAGCCAGCAGATAAAGACTCCCAATAAGGAGCCAATTACAGCTCCAAATACTGAAATTAGCCACCCTTCGAATAAAAATATTTTGCGAATAAGTTTGGAATCGGCGCCCATGCTGCGCAAAATAAAAAGGTCTTCTTTTTTGTCAATTATCAGCATGGACAAACTCCCCAGCATGTTAAAAGACGCTACAATGAGAATGAAAACCAAGATTAAATAGGAAGCCCATTTTTCCGATTTCATGGTGCGGAAAATCAGGTCGTGCTGCTGGTATTTGTTTTTCACGTGAAACGAATCTCCCAGTATTTCCTGTATTTGATTCTGTAGCTTTTTCCCATTTGCTTTCGGATCGATACCCAATTCTACTGCCGAAACCTGGTTTCCGCTTTCAAACAGGCTGGCGGCAAAATGGTAGGGAACAATCATGTATTTTGAATCAATTTCTTCCAACACAGAAAAAACGCCTGACGGGAAAATATAGTCGTAATTGAGAGACCGCGCCAGGTTTACAGATGTTTGCTTTCCTTTTTGGGGAACAAATATGCGAATGGGATCTACAAACGAGAGCCCCAGCCCCAGATTGTATGCAACTCCCTGCCCCACTACCGCGTAATCAATACCTTCGTCTTCCAGCATAAAAATGCCGTCAACAATTAGCGTATCGATGTTGGTGTAGCTCGAATAATTTGGCGGCACGCCCTTTACAACGGCCGGGTATTGCTGGTTTCCGTATTTCAGAAGCGCAACTTCCTCTATTACTTCTGCGTAGTGCAACACCCCGGGCAGGTTTTTTATTTTGTCGAACCGGCTGTCGGAAGCAACAAACATTTTTCCATGAGTTGGCGTAATTTTCAGGTCGGGGTCAAAATTGCTGAAGAACGTACCGATCAGGCTGTTAAACCCATTAAAAACCGACAACACAATTACAAGCGCCATGGTTCCTACAATAATTCCGGAAACCGATATTCCGGAAATAATATTGATGATGTTTTGTTTTTTCTTTGAAAACAAATACCGTAGCGCTATAAAGAGTGGTAAGTTCAAGCTTTTTTGCTATTAAACGGGAATTTAGATATTTTATTGAAAGCTATTTTTGAAGCAGCTCATCAATATGTTCAATGTAATCGAGGCTGTCGTCAATATAAAATTCAAGTTCCGGAATAATCCGAACGCTTTTACCAATCCGGCGACCCAGCTCACCCCTCACGGCTTTGCTGTTTTGCTTTATCTCTCCGAGAATTTCTTTGGCAAATTCCGATGGAAATATACTCAGAAAAATACGTGCAATACTCATATCTTTGGTAACCCGCACAATACTAACTGTTATGAGTTTTCCGTGGTATTTCGACTTATTTAACTGTAGTAAAATATCGGCCATTTCGCGCTGAATCAGCCTTGAAATTTTATTCTGTCTGGTACTGAATTGTTCCATGATAAACGTTGTTTCCTGTTTCAAAATGACAAAATTACAGAAAATATTTCGATGTGTTATAATTGGAAACCGCCTCTTCACTTTTCTGACGAAAGGTTTTGGATGGCGTTTCGTAAATCTTCGTCGGGTTTTATAATGTTGTAGTTTTCCCAGAACTGCGAGTCGTAGCTGCCAATCATTTCAACAAAAATGTCGCGCTTGGAAAACGACTGGTCGCGTTGAAACCGTTTCAGTTTGGTGTTTTGTATGTTGGTTACAAGTAGATCGGAAACACTGTGAAACTCGGAATTGATGTTTTCTTTTCGGCTGCGGATTTTAAATTTGATGGAAGCCTGCGCTGTTGCCAGCTGCCATTTTCCCTGGTATTGCTGGTAGTTTACTGTGTATCGGACAAAAGACGGTCGGGCTTTTACGCCCTGCGGGGTTCGTTTAATTAATATTGGTGTTGCTTTTTTTAATCCGGTTCTGTCGAATCCAAACTGTGCGCGTACAATCGCAAATGTTTCACGGTGAACAAACAGTTCACCAACAAAACCAGGGAAGCTGTGTCCGTTAATCGGCTCAAATTCAATAATATAAACAGGATCGTTGTTGTACCAAATTACGCGGCTGATTTTGTATTTGTAAAAGTGTTGAAAATCCGGGTCAATAAACGACTCCATGTTTTTTATTATGTCGAGCTGTGTGATGGAAAACGGTCCTCCCTGAAGTTTAAAATTCAGCCATTTAAATGGTTGAACATCCTGGCTTTGCCTGCCTTTTATTAACCGGACAATGTCATTTCTGATTGAGTTGTAGTACGGAGCTTTTAGTATTTCGATAACAGCCTCAGAAACATTAATGTAGTTCCCATCCTGTTTAACAGTTTCGCGGTAAAATGCGTTCATCAGCCTTGAGTCCGAAGAATAGTTTTCCTCGAAATTAGCACGAATATTTTCGAGCAGTTTTTCGGGCGATATCGCTGTTACTTTTATTTCCTTTATCCGGATTGAAATGGGATCCAGAAAAATTAAGTCTTCATCAAGAAGTTGGTTTGCAGGCATTTGCTTTTGTGCATAACCCATGCTCGAAACAGCAATTGTATCGTCAATAAACTGAGGATGCAATTTTAAAAGAAAATCGCCATCAGAATTGGTAATGGTGCCAACCGGTTGATTGAAAACCGAAATCGATGCATATTCAATTGGACGGAGGTGCTTTCTGTCCAGAATTTTACCGGAAAGAAAAAAATATTTAACAGGAACAGTGTCTGGTCTCGCCACAGATGACGCTTCTTTTGGAGCTTTCTTTGTGATGATAATCTGATTTTCCAGTTCTGTAAACCGGAATATTTCGGGGTTAAAAATTTTTTTCAGAACATGAAAAAGAGATTTGTCAAGGAGCTGTAAACTGAACGTTTTTTCTGTGTTGATTAAAGAGGCATCGTAAGAAAAATAAACTTTTGCCTGCCAGCTTATCTGGTCTAAAACAGCAGTTAGCGGCAGGTCTTTTACCTGAATGGAAATACGGCGTTCCAAAACGGAGCCATCCTGTTGCTGGCCTGTAACAGGAACGCAAAACAACAGGATGGAAACAACTACCCCAATTAGTTTGATATGCATTAAAACACTTTTTTCAGTTCGAACGAGGTTTTATATTCCTCTCCGTCACGTAATACGGTAATTTTAATTTTTTTGTTTTCTCGGCTTTGCAATAAAAGATTGATGTCATTCAGTTCAATCGATTGATGATGGTTGTTGTTTAGAGAAAGAATCTGGTCGTTTACCTGGAGGCCGGCAAAATAGGCGGGAGAATTTTCCCTGATGTCTGTTATAGTGAAAATTGGTAATCCCGGCATCGGGTTTATTACCTCCATTCCGCTCATGTTGTAATTGAACTCTTCTTTTACCCGATAGGTTGGCCTCAACGTCATTCTGCTGTTTCTGTAATCCATTGTAACAATAAACCTGCGTAGAATTTCTGCGCCAAGGGTTCCGTTTCTGTCGTTGGAAGAAATCAGCTGGTCTATCAACTCCGAGTTTGGAAAAGCAACAATTGGTTTGGGCAGTACCATTGGGCCTACCCAAAGACCGTCAATCCTTCCTTTGGTGCCATACAAATCTCCATTCAGTCCTTTTCCCAAAAAAGTTTCTATGTGGTTTTGAGGAATGTCAATCCGGTCGTCCGATTTTTCGGAAAGCCATAACGCATCGCTCGCACCGGTGTCTACAAGCAGTTTTACCGGAACTTCCTGAAGATCTTCGGTCACAATACTGGTACGCACAAACGGCTTGTTCCCATCGAGATGCAGCGGCAAAATAATATCCTTTTTTCTGTCGCGGTATTTGTAGTGTTCAGGGCGGAATAGCGTTATTTTTTCGTTTGAATAATCGATTTTTACAATGTAATCTTTAAACAGGTTGAATCCGATTAATCCGTGTACCGGCAGACCGAGCATGTGTGAAATCTGGAAGTTTTCGTCGATTATCATTTGTATTTCCTGGTTCCATGCCGTGAGCCCGTTCAGTTTAATGCTGTTGTTGGCCGAGCGGTATGCTGTTAAATCATAGCCTTCGCCTAATCCCTGAATTTTTACCGGCATCAGGTAATTGAGATTTAACTTATTAACAAAAGGAAGTTCTGTAATAATCGGAAAACGCACCCCGGTGTCGAGAATGAAATTGAGTGTGTCTGACTCGTTAATGGTTACCGGTATGATAATTAGGTTACTGGCAGACTTAAATTTTATGGTAATTGATTTTTCTCGCGGATCGTCAAAAAGAAAACCGCGGTTGGCACTTAAAAAATTCTGTGAATTTTCGTATCCCATGCTTTCTTCAAGCGGAACATAATCTCTGACAACCAGAATGTTGTCTTCTATTTCGAATAGCAGATAAAAGTCTTTCATCAGTTTATCCAGCACATATTTTATGGGCCGGTTCGAAATATTGAGGTTGACTTTTTTGCCTTCTACAATACTCGAATTGTACGAATAGTCCAGATTCAAATAGTTACAGATTTTTTCGATGATATCTGATAACGCTTCGTCTTCAGCATAAATGGAGATATTTTGGTCGAGCGCCTGGTTGTTTGGTTGTTGCGCAAGCCCAGTAGTAGAAGTTGTTAGCAACACTGCCAGCAACATTGCCACTATTAATCCGATTTTTGTTCCAATAGTTTTCATCGTGTAATTTTTTAGTTTTTACTGGTTATTGAATCACTGATGCGATGCGCCGGCTTACGGTGGCTTTCTATTGTTTTTCATGGCTTTGAGTATTACTTGTTTATTGCTCTGTTTTCTGATAAAATGTAGGTATTGTTTTCTTTTTCCAATTTCAAATCGAATGTTAACCGGATAACGTTCAGAACGAATTCAACAGGTTTTTTGTCGAACTGGGCCGTGAGGATTAAATCGTTTAAATATTCTTCTTTTAATTGAATATCAGTGTGATATGTTTCGTTTAAATAGAAGATTACTTCGCTAAGAGGAGTGTTGTTGAAAAGCAGAATCCGGGTTTTCCAGGCCAGATAGTTTTGATTGGCATTGGTTGACTTTTCCAACTTTCCGATTGAATTGATAAATGTGCCTTTCTCTCCCGGTTTTAGTGTAATCTCTTTTAAGTCGGAAATATTTGTGTTTTTATTGCCTGTTACTTTTACTGTTCCGGTTTTAACAACTACTTCAACGGTTTTGCTTTCAGGATACGCATTTACATTAAACGACGTTCCTAAAACCTGTACCCGGGCATTTCCGGCATTGATAATGAATGGTGTTTCGGGGTTGTGTGCAACATCAAAAAATGCTTCTCCGGTAATTGTTACTTCCCGCACATTGTTATTAAATTTTGTGGGAAATTCGAGTTTCGAATTGCTGTTTAATGTAACCAGTGTTCCGTCAGGAAGAACATATTCGTTAACAACCTGATTTTTGTCCGAAATGATTTCACTGTAATTTACTGAACCCTGGTTTTTTTGTGCGAAGTAGAAGGCGGCGCTGCCTGCAAGTATTGCTACAACAATAACTGCAGCGTACCTGTAAAATTTTGAAATGATAGTTCTGCGTGTTAAAGCAGGAGTTATTTTAGGCTGAATACGCTGTTTCGTTTTCTTCCAGGCCGCATCAGAATTGAATTTGTTGAGTAGAAAATAATCGTCTGTTTTTTCCAACAAAACTTTTATTTCTTCCAGCTCATCTTTGTTTTGTTCCGATTGGGATGCCCAGTTTTCTACTGCTTCTTTTTCTACGATGTTTGCCTGGTGGCAACAATATTTTTGCAGCAGTTCGTACTTTGGTTTTTCTATGGAATTATTTGTTTTCATCTGTAATGAAGACAAATGATCTGAGTTTTACCCTGAATGTAGTTTGAAAAAATTAATCAGAAAATTAAAAAATGGCGCAATTTTTTACGTAAAGTGCTAATTGCGAGTCCTATTTGGGTTTCTACTGTTTTTACTGAAATGTTCAATTTTAGGGCAATTTCATTATATTTCAATCCTTCTTCCCTGCTCATTCTGAAAATCTTTTGTCGTTTTTCCGGCAGCTCAGAAATGCTTTCCTCAATTTTTTGAAACAGTTCTTGTTGGGTGTCAATGTTTTCTCCGGAATAGAATTTCTCAGTTTGGGCCAACACTTTTTTAGAATGTTCGTTTACGATTTGGTTGTGTTTGATGTAATTCAGGCAATGGTTTTTTACAGCTCTGAACAGATAGTTTTGTAGAGACGATTCAATTTTAGTTTTCTTCCGGTTTTCCCAAAGGAGAACAAACAGCTCCTGAACTATTTCTTCTGCTGCAGACGGGTTTTTTAATACTTTAGTGGTATACAGGCATAAATGGGGGTAATATTGTCTAAAAAGCGCTTCAAACGCTTTCTTATCGCCTCCCCTGATTTTTGCAAGAAGAATATTTTCCCTTTGCTTGTCCATTAATTACGCCTGTTAAAACTGCCTGACTAATTTAGTAAAAACGATGTTATTTCCTGAAAACAAAAGTATTGAATGAAATAAACATGTTTTTTTATCCAGGTATTGCAATCAGTAATGCTGAAATTTTCGCTAAAATCATGAATCTCTTCCGGTTTTTTGAACGCTTAGAAATCAAAAAAACTAAAACAGATGAAATTTAGGAGTAAGATTTTGTCAGTTCCGGTTAAATAATTAGTTTTGCACACCAATTTTCCGCAAAGGGAAATGCCCGGGTGGCGGAATTGGTAGACGCGCTGGATTCAAAATCCAGTTCTGGCAACAGAGTGCGGGTTCGATTCCCGCCCCGGGTACAAAAAAAGCCTGATTATCGATTGATAGTCGGGTTTTTTTATCGCTTTAAACGAAGTGTTGTTTTGCAACAGAAAGTGCCCCTGTTATTGAAAATATTTTAACATTAATGTGTGTGAAATGAAAATTACAGTTTATATATTTCTAGCCTTAGTTATTCTCATTATAAATTTTTGTTCAGCATCAAATGATGTAGATTCGATACCTGATATTGAAGAGGGGCTTGCAATGGAGACTTATCCAAATCCGGATATTGAAAATAATCCAATTGTCGATTACTCAAAGTGGAAAATCAAAAATGGAAAATTTTATATGAATGGTAAATGGAAATTTCTAAAGATTGCCAAACCATTGAGAAATTTTGCGAATCAAGGTGAGGTTGATAAACTAATTGCAGACCTTGACACGTTAAGAAGTAAGTTTTATAATACAATAGAAATAAATTGTTATTGGCATCATTTTGATACTAATGGTGATGGTGAAATTGATAAATCATTAGCTCCCCTTAATAATCTCATTAATGCTATATATCAGAGAGGAATGTATCCTTGCCTGTCTGTTGAAACTTATTCTGTAGGAGGAGGTCAGATACCAAGTGGGTTTTGGGATATTTATCCTGATGCATGCGCTATTGACGACAAGGGCCAAGAGGTAAGAGATACGGAGTATGGTTTTAATAACGCAGTGGTTTCTATTTTTCATAAAGGATATCGCGAAACAACTCGTAAATTTATTAAAAATCTTGCGAGTGGTATTGACACAAAAAAGATTCTATATTTTGAAACAACTGTTGAGCCCCAATATATGGGAGATGTTAGGTTGTGCTATAGCGAGGCTGCAAAGACTGCCTATGTAAATTGGAGGAAGGCAAATAATATTACAGACCAAGCTTCTGAGATGCCTACAGGTTTTCCTGTTTCATCAAAATTTGTTAATAATTCTATCTGGAATAAATTTCGAGCTCAGTTTTTGGCGAAATGGGTTAATGGGGATGCTCAGGCTTATCGGGAAATTGCAGGTGCATCAGCATATGTTGCAGTAGATTACTTAGATGCAAGTGAAGAAGTACAGAAGTTTAGGGATGGTGATCCTATTGAATTTTTAACCCACCTTACGTCGGTTAATATTATCCAGGTTAACTGGCACTGGCATCTTGGGAATAATGCCCCTAACCAAAAGGCATATGATAGAGTTTGGCAAGTTAAAAATAATGAAGGGAAAGACTGGGCAATTACTGAGCACATGACATTAAATGGCAGTGATTTCTTGTCACATTCAGACAGTGGTATTGAAAAAATTCTTGAAAATGCGCTAAAGCAAGGAACACGTTTTGGTTTTGAGTTTACCAATGTGATAAATAATAGTAATAGCACTTTTGGCCTTTATAACAATGACTGGGAACCAAAAAATGTAATTCGAATTGTTGACCAGTATTGGGGATGGTGGCTTTACAGAGCAAATACTATTGAAAAAGAGAACTAATTTTTAATACGATAAGCAAATCCGCAGGCTCATTTACACAACCAATTCTGTGGAAGGATTTCACCGTCAGGTACGAAAAGTAACCAAAACAAAAGGTGCTTTTTCCAACGATATGGCTTTGCTGAAGCTGATTTATCTGACAACCGAACATATCTCAAAAAAATGGACACAGCCGCTCCAGAACTGGGGCCTTACTGCACAGCAGTTGAAAATAAAGTTTGGAGACCGAATGAAACTTGACCTCTGATTTTAATCTCTAAAAGCAAAGTAAAAACAGGATTTAAAACCTGTCAAGGGTATATAAATGGCTTCGCATACTCAGCCGCCCCTGACAGAACTCAAATCCCGTTCAAAAAAGCTTTTACGATTAAAAATCCAGAAAATGAATTAATTTTGATTGATAGAAAATTACCAGACAGAGTTTAGATTACACTCCCTTAACAATAATTTTAAAATGTAAAAAGTATCTTAGGTTTATAGAGAAATTTGTTCAACAGGTTTAGACGTTAAACAATATCCTCTCACAATAGTTTTGAGTATTAGACAAACATGTTTCGTTTTGTGTTCAATTACAATTGCCTTTGAAGCCCAGGAAATGATTATTTTGAAATTCAAATATAGCGGTCTCGATAGCCAATACGATTCTAATTTGGAATTATTAAAAATGACATACCCAGACGATTCCATAGACTGCTTAATTGGTCTTTTTACTATTTTTCATAAACGGTAAATCAAGTCCGTTAAACTAACTCTTAATGAAAAAAACATTCAAACGTAGCTAACGATAAATCAATAATTATGAAGACTTTGAAACTTTTAATCTTGTTCTGCAGTATCGCACTGTACTCCCAGTCACAAACGGTTTCTGTTGGAGAAAACGAAGCCATTTTAGAAAATCAAAAAATTAAAATCGAATTTAACCTTGAGGCTGGAACTTACTCCGGAGTCTGTAAAGCTGACGGTACATTTATGTTTTCTGATGCAACATTTTTGCTCGACCGTGGTCAGAAAATGTGGAACTTGCCACCACTGCTTATTAAAGCAGAAGAAATAAGTACTGCCATTGGCAAAAAACTTCGGGTATGGTACATTCCAGAAAAGGGTTACGATCCGATTCGCTTCCTAGATATCTGCCTGTTCGACAACAGCCCGAAAATTATTTTTAGATGGGGAGTAAAGAATGATTTCGACTATGAGGTACGAGTACGCCAAGCTGATGTTTTATACGAAGGCAGGCTTTTCGACGGACAGCACCCCACCAATGCCAAAGTATTGAGGGGCGGTGCAGGCGCCGAACCAAATTTCGTGGAAGAAACATGGAAAATAGACGCACTGAACAGCACAATGCTTACTTACAACGATTCATTGTCGGAAAGTAAAAGAAGAACAATTGTGGCAGGAGGTTATAAATATGCCGAGTTCTACCGGGAGATAGAAATTTATGCGGGTCGCAAAACAGGCACTTCCGATGGTGAATTCAGCTACCAGGGCAAGCAACCGTACATCACTTTTTCAATTACCGATCCACAGGGAAAGCGCATTGCCCCACATACAACATGGGTTTCAGAAGACAGTTATTATCTTGATTTTATTACTGAAGATCCTTTTATTTCACTGGAGCAATACGGAAAGGAACTGGCCAAAGTAAACCATGCCAATCCAAACAGATATAACTTTCCGACACTTTGTGGCTGGATGGTTTCTACCAAAAGCCTCGGCGAAGGAAAGCCAATCAACAATTCACCGGCTTTGGTCGACCAAATGGAGTTGGCACGGGAAAGAGGCTTGAACAAATACACTTCGTTAGCTGTGCGCCTCGAACCCGATTTTTATTGCTATGGAGATTTTGGAAATACGCAGCAAGGTTGGTGGGACGATGAGCATTGGGCAAAATTCGGTTCGCTGAAAGCGCCTTACGAAACCTTTTCAAAATTCAGCTCGGGTGTTCAGGAAAAAGGAGGACGGGTTTTTACCTATTTTCAGAGTTCTATGCCAAGCAACGATTTTGCTGTTGCACATCCCGATTGGATGTTGAATAAAGATATATCCCTGTTACACACCGATCATTACCACCACCGCCCTTTAGTGCGATACGACTATTCAAATCACGATTTTCAGAAATACATGCTTGCAATGTGGTCGCGACTGGGCAACGATGGAGTAAAAGGCATTAAATTCGATTACCCGGAAACAGCCTGGGCATCGGGGGGTGGCTTCGACGATAAATCATTCACAACCACTTCTGCTTACCGCGAAGTTTTTAAACTCTGCCGCGAGGGCATGGGCAAAGAAGCATTTATTCATGAAAGAAACCTGGGAGGAAAGACTCATGAAAATGCGCCGCGGTTAGATTGCACTGTTGGCATTGTTGATTTACAGCGTGTTTGGGGCGATGCCAGCCACTTCGAGCCGGAGATGGCTTCCCGAATGGGACTTAGATGGTACAAACAGGGAGTGGCATATCGCTATTACCCCGATGGGAAAAGTTTCTACCTAAAGGGTGTTGCACTCAGCGCCAAAGACCGCAGGACTTTCCTTACACTGGTAGGGTTACTGTCAGGCCGCATTGAACTGGGAACCAGCATTGGGTCGATGACCGACAGTATGTTCTACGACCTTACCCGCATGTTCCCTACCCTCCCGAATGGCAAATCTTTTCGCCCGGTGGATTGTTTTCTCGGGAACGAACACCCTTCTGTATATGTATATGATGTTGTTCCAGGGTGGAAACAGTTGATCATGGTTAACAACGACACGAAGAATGCTCAGGATATTTCGGCACCTTTTTCGGGCGATCAGGTAGCCACCGGATCAATGGGATGCAATGCAGAGAGAAAATATGTTGTATTTGATTTTTGGAACAGCAAAAGCTTGGGAGTCTATTCGGGGAACGACACATTTGTCCGCCATCTCGATAAGGGTGAAGCTCTTATTTATTCAGTAAAAGAATTAAAAGCATATCCTCAGATTATTGGCACAAACCGTCATGTAATGTGCGGGATGTTTGAAGTTGAGAATGAGGAATGGAACAAGAATCGACGGGAGCTATCGTTTGTAACAAAGCTGATCGGCGGCGAGCCAATGAAGATATTTGTGCATGTGCCGGATGGATTAAAAGTGAAAGAAGTAAAATCGGAAGCAACTGCTACAATTGATTTAAATGGAAATGATATGACAATCACCCTAACTGCCTCAGACAAAAACGCCAACCTTCCGATCAACATATATTTTTCTAACTAAACTGAACTTAAATCCTTATGAAAAAAAATCAGATTCTCCTCCTAATTCAATATGCAGGACTTATTACATTGGCTGTACTATTTATTACCTGCAAAGAACAAAGAAAACCGCAAATCAAATACGAGCCAACGCTCGAATCATTAGGACAGCACCAGTGCCCGGAATGGTTTAGAGATGCTAAATTTGGCATATTCATGCACTGGGGGGTAATGAGTGTTGTAGAAGGTAATAGCGGATGGTATGGCCGCCATATGTACATGCAGGTTAATAACGAATGGGGGCAAGACTATCAAAAACATTTGGAGCGCTATGAACATCCTTCAGAATCGGGATACAAAGACCTTATCCCTCTTTGGAAAGCAAGGAAGTGGAATCCTGACAAAATAGTGAAACTGTATAAGGAAATTGGAGCAAGATATATCGTTCCGGTGGCAGTTCACCACGACAACTTCGACTTATTCAATTCTTCCTACCAACCATGGAATTCTGTTAATATGGGGCCGAAACGTGATGTTATCGGAGAATGGGCTGAGGCAGCAAAAAAATACGGACTTCGCTTCGGGGTTTCGTCTCATAACGACCGCAGCTGGACCTGGTTAGAACCCGCATTCGGAAGCGATGTAAGCGGCCCAATGAAAGGAGTAAAATACGATGGATGGGATACAAAAGAAGATGGCAAAGGACTTTGGTGGGAAGGATACGACCCTGCTGACCTATATACAACGCCACACGATTCGTCGGCCACATTTACGAAAGAATACTGCGAAAAATGGTACAACCGCACCATTGAACTGATAGACAAGTATCACCCTGACTTGATTTATTTCGATGGGCCACTCCCAATTATGGGAACCACCGAAGCTTGCGCCAAATCGAGGTCATGGACAAAAGAATACGGGTTACGAATGGCAGCTCACTATTTCAATGAAAACCCTACCTGGAACAACGGAAAAAATGATGCTGTAATTGCAATTAAAGAATGGAAAGGTTTCCCGATACCCAACAAAAAAGCATTTACCGCCGACTTTGAGAAAAGCGGGAATACGGATACTCAGAAGTTCCCCTGGCAAACCGATACGTCCTTATCTGGCACATGGTTTTGGAACGGGAACCCTCATAACGAAATCAGCGACACTGTCATTATCCACAACCTGTGTGATGTGGTTAGCAAAAACGGAAATTACCTGCTGAATGTAGGCCTGACTGCTGATGGAGAAATTCCGGAGTATGAAATGACAAGCCTCGAAAATATCGGAGCATGGCTAAAAGTAAACGGAGAAGCAATTTTTGACACCCGCCCTTGGGAGAAATTTGGAGAAGGCCCGTCAATAGTGCCGGAAGGAGAATTTCAGCAAAACAAAAAGCCATTTACCAGTGAAGATATTCGGTTTACAAAAAAACAGGATGCTTTGTATGCTATTTTTATGGACTGGCCAAAGAATAATGTTGTTAACATAAAATCGTTATCTAAAGCATTATACGGCGAAACTCCGATTATAAGTATTGAAGTTTTGGGTAGCACGCAAAAAATCAAATGGGAACAAAACGATGATGAGCTAAAAGTTGAATTACCAGAGCAGAAGCCTTGTAGTTATGCCTATGTCTTAAAGATTCAATAATATAAAATGAAGAGTTAATGGTCAAAGTTTGCTTTGATTAAGCATTTTTGAAAGAAGATAAATGAATACAAAGTCAACGTATTTAATCTTTTGATGGATGCGTTGATTTTATTTTACGCAGACAGCCAAAAACCGATTTATATGGGTTCGTAACATAGTAAGAATTGTACAGTCAAAATTAAGCCCTAATAAACAATTAATTCAAACTATGAATACCAAAAGCGGTTACATCACTTTTCTTTTATTATTTGTAGCAGAACCTGCTTTTTGCTAGGGTGGACATGACAATAAGCTGTGGTACGAAAACCCACCTGAACATTGGGGTGAAAACCCTTCCTCCTAGGAAAGGGAGGCTTGGCGCCATGGTGTTTGGATGAATTGAAAAAGAACATATCCAGTTTAATGAAGAAACTCTGTGGAGCTGACAACCGCATAACTACTCAAATCCAGAAGCTTATCAAAATATTGATGCTATGAGAACTCTCATCTGGGAAGGAAAAGCATGGAAAGCAGAAAAAATTGGAACTGAATATTTTATGAAATCTGTAAAAGTAGAATTAGAGACTGTAAAATAAACTCCGTCCAACAGTATTAATTTTGTAAGACAGAGTTCATTTTACAGCCTCTTTGTTGCAAGTCTAAAATAGAGTGTATCAATGATTTGAAATACTCTATCTATTTAATTAGTATTAACTCAGATACTACATTTCAATTTTAACAATCTTTGTAAAATTATATCGTTTTTGTGCATTATCTGTTCTTGCCCCAATTCTTACATAGTAAATAGAATTGGACTCGAAGTTACTAATTGACTCATTGAATGTGGTTTGCAGAATCTCTTCATCGGAGATATTTTGCAAATCAACCATTGGGCTGATTTCTGAGCTGAAAACGTTGTTTCCAACACTTGGATTTTTTGATATAAACACTCTTGTATCGATAATCTTATCTCCCGCCTGTTGCCGTTTTAGGCGATAAGAAACGTTAAGCGAATTCCCCGACTTTGTAATATCTACATTCTCAAATTCAAGATAAGGTATAACTGTAAAATCGATGTTTTTTGTCCCTTTAATTTCCGTTTCAACAGCATCTACCGGGAAAAATGCTCCTTCTACGGGTTGTACTTTGTATGTCGCTGCAAATAGTCTGGTATTTCTGAAGGTGCCATCAGCTTTTCCCCAGAAATACTGAGGTTCTGGATTATCTGACCAACTTGTTTCAAGCAATTTAATCCTATATGCGTTGGGTTGCTCTGATACAAAGTTTTCATCCGACCCTTTTACTTTTAGTGTACCTGTAAGTGTGTGGTTCGGCTCATCGTAGTTGTCCACTTGACAGGCAGTAAGCAGAATTAGTAAGCCTAATATCAATTTATGAATCTTCATTGCTAATGTTTTTTATAATTAATAACCTGGATTCTGTATTAAGTTTGGATTTTTGCTAATTTCTTCTCCTGGTATTTTTACGTAGTAGTTCTTTGGTTGAAATGTAAGATTTCCTCCGATTTTTTCCTTGGTGAAGATATACTTATTTTCGTCCTCAACATAATATGGGCAAAGAGACGTGAATTGCTTATTATTGATCTCAGAATCAGCAATTCTCCACCGCCGAATATCCCAGAAATTTTGGCTCTCTAGCGCTAGTTCCATTCTTCGCTCACGTCTTATATTATCTACTGTTAACTCGTCCATCGTGAGTAATTTCGCTCCGGCCCGATCGCGAATTTTGTTAATTGCAATGAGTGCTTCATTTTTCTTGTCGTCAATGTTAAATGCAGCTTCTGCTTCATTTAGAAGAACTTCTCCATAACGGAACAATATAAAGTTGTTTTCACTATTTTCAAGTAATACTTCTGCTTTTGATAAACTTGGATTTTGGTATTTTCTATTAAAGAAGCCGGTGGCAGTCATTTCATTATGCCCAATTCCGCTGGCACCAATAATTGGTCTTCCGTTATGTAATATATTGTGATCAGAAGCAACAAGTTTTTCTCCATTTGGATAACTGGTGAAAATACCTTTCTGAACATCAATGATTTCTCCTTTGAATTTGTCCCCAGGAAGCATTACAGTTGCCCTAAGCCTGGGTTGAACATTTGCAAATAAATCTGAGATTTGGTCAAATCTTAACGGATTCCCATTGTCATCATTTACTTTAAGTACTCCACTGTTTCCATTAATGTCGTCATACTTTTCCACAAGTTCAAGAGTCGGGCACCATCTGCTGGAGTACCCTTGAGGTCCCCGCATTTGATAAGGAATCGTTATTGCCTGAAAACTATGGGCATTGTCAGGATATTTATAATATGAAATAAAAATATTTTCCGGACTGTTTTCATCCAAGAACATATTCAAAAAGTTTTCATATTTATCAGAATATTTGTTATATAAAGAGAATTTCTCTTTAAGTGCAACAGATGCATCATAACTTGAATTGTAAAAATATTCAGCTTCGTTATTGGGTATTCCAATCAATCCATTGAGTTGTACGGTTCCATATTTTGCGATTGAACCAGCGTAAAGCATCGCTCTTGATTTTAATGCAAGCGCTACATTTTTATTAGCTCTGCCATTTGCAACAGTTCCTTCATCTAGTAGGCTTATTGCGTCAACAAGATCTTTCTCAATAAACTTATAAACCTCTGACTCTGTATTGCGGGGTACCTGAAGCTCTTCAATACTTTGCTCCGGATAGTTTTGAACTTCGGTGATTATTGGTACTCCTCCATAGCGTTTTACTATAGAAAAGTATATAAATGCCCTAAGGAACAAAGCTTCTCCTTTCAACTTATTTGCAACTTCATTTGAATAATTTTCAGCATAATTAGGGAGTGTTGCCAAAAAATAATTAACGTCCCTTATGCTTGAATATGCCTGTGCCCAATAGGTGAAATCTTCATCACGTAGGTAATCATAGAGCAAGTCACTAGGGCATGCCGTTATTTCTCCGGAAAAAGTATTAGTACCATGGTTACAATACCATGATTGTGGGTCATCGCGGGTAAAGGTAAAATCTTCATAAGGGAGTTCTTTATAGATGCCTGCCATGTATGCATCTATTCCAGATTCGTTTGCAAATGTAGCGTCATCCTGTACAATATTTATTGGCGGTACATCAAGGGTGTTGCATCCAGCAATAAAGAACATTATTATTATTAGTGCTTTATATTTCATGATAATAGTGATTTAGAATGTTACGTTTATACCAAAATTGTAGGTTTTAACCAAGGGATAGAGATAGCCGTAGGTATCACTTGGATGCTCCGGGTCAAGGTATTTAATTCCAGTCCACGTATAAAGGTTATAGCCCGATACATAAAGTCTTACTTTTTGGATTCCTGCTTTTGTCAGTATTTTATCAGGTAAAGAATAGCCAATTTCTAGGCTTTTAAGTCTTAGGTATGACGCATCTTGAACATATCTTTCTGACCCCCAGTAATTAGTTGTCCATTTGGTATTGGTAGATGGATAATAGCCAGATATCCATTCACTGTTGGGATCATTAGGATCAGTTAAATGCCATCTGTCGGTAAATTGATTCAATGCATTTCTATCCCAGTATAAAGGTTGTTTTAGTTGTTCTGGGTAGTCAACATTACTCATCGCATTGCCTTGGAATAGCGCATTAATATCGAATCCTTTCCACTCGGCATTTAATGTTAATCCAAAGCTTAACATAGGATACCCAGATGTGGCAACCGGATAGTAATCTAAACCATCAATTACTCCATCTTCATTCCAGTCGACATACTTGTAATCTCCTGGATTGATAATATCGTTTCCTCTATTATCCTGAATTGGGGAGTTATAAGCATCTTCGAAAGATTGAAATTGTCCTTCATAGCCATAAGCCCACCAGATATTATTGTATCGATCAGTATAGTTATTTCTCCAGTTGTTATAAGAATTCGTTTGATTGGCAATTTCTTTATATTGCCATTTTGTTCTGGTGTAAGAAATATTCCCTGATACCATGTAATTAAAATCGCCTACATTGTTTCTATGGCTAACTACCAGATCAATTCCCTTGGTAAAATCCCCTTCTAAGTTTTCTTGTGGCAAAGCAGCTCCCACTGTTCCTGGTAAGCTCAAAAGTCTTGAGGCTAAAAGTCCATCTCTGTCACGGCTAAAAACATCAATTTGTAAGCCGAATAGTCCTTCCCACATTTGGGCATCCAACCCCAGGTTAAGAGTTTTGGCTGTATACCATGTAATATTTGGGTTGCTCATTCCACGCGAACTTACAGCATTAACAAAATTGTCTCCAAACACAAAGCCTCCGTCAGGATAGTTAAATCCTGTAAGAAATTGGTAGGAAGAAGCATTGTCATCTCCCATAACCCCGTATGAAGTTCTTAGCTTCAAGTTGTCTATAGAAGGTAGATTGTTTTTTATAAATGGTTCCTCAGACATTCTCCATCCAACTGATACTGCCGGGAAAAAGCCCCATTGGTTATCCTTTTCAAATTTAGAAGAGCCATCGTAGCGAAAGCTAATTTCAGCAAGGTACTTCGATTTATAATTGTAATTGAACTTTCCAACTAACCCTTTATTGGCAATCTCCCATAAGTCATCTACATCCATCGACCCCTGTTGGTTTGTACTGTTCCCTGCAAAAAGTTGATCAACTGCATCCATGCTGAATTCGCGCAATGCATAGAAATTATCCATTTTCCCTGTGCTTTCCTCATATAGTAGCAGTGCGCTTACATTATGAGATTCCTTAAAGACATTAGAATAAGATAACGATAGTTGCATTAGAGTGTTTTCCCTTTCTGTCAAACTCCGTTGTATTGTTGACGGTGACTGATTGATGTGTTCGTTATAGCTACTGGTGCTTTCATCGTAGGTGTAAAGCGTGTATGCTTTTTTGTATGCTTTTTCAGTATCGGAAATATAATCATAACTATACAGGCCTTTTGCCGTTAACCCTTCAACGAAAGGAATATCGTAACTTAAGCTAAAGGAGCTTTGGAATATTCTTTTGTTAAATTTTTTATATCCGCTTATATCTGCATCGGTAATTGCCAGCGGGTGGTCACCATCGGCGGCACTATACAAATAGTTGGGATTATCATTTGCATAAATTGGCCACAGAGGTACTTGGGTCCAGGTTGATTTGTACACTAGCCAAGAGTCGTGATATGGCTGGTTTTTATTATCTTTCATGCCACCAATAAGAAATTCTGCTTTCAGTCTTTTGGTTAACTGGGCAGATACATTAGATCTTATATTGAAACGGTCGTAATTCAAATCTCCGCTTTTCCACAGCCCATCTTGCTTGAGATAACCAAAATTTAAAAAATAGTCAACTTTTTCTGTCCCGCCCGAAGCGCTGATATTGTGCTGTGTTTGTGGTGCAAACTCGTCAATGGCAACTCCTGGCCAGTCGGAACTCTTTTTTGTTCCGTTCAGGTATGCATTTATTTCGTCCTGGCTGTAAATGGGGTCTTGCCCGTTATTGATGTTATTCTCATTCATAAGGGTCATGTATCCTACAGCATCGGCACTTTCCGGAAGACCAGTTCCCTGTTGCCAACCATAGGAGCCATTATACCCCATTGTAACTTCACCTTTAGCCCCTTTCTTTGTTGTGACAAGAACTACCCCGTTTGCAGCTCTAACCCCATAAATGCTAGCAGAAGCATCTTTTAAGACAGAAACACTTTCTATCTCATTCGGATCAAGTCGGTTCATGTTCTCCCGAGGTATTCCATCAATAATAACTAATGGTGTACCCATTCCTCGAATTTGAAAATTGGTATTGTATGCTCCTGGTTCGCCAGTTTTTTGAACCACACGTACACCGGCAATTTTTCCAGCTAACATGTTTTCAACATTTTCGTTTTTGGTGGCAATAATGTCGTCAGCATTCACTGATGCAATAGAGCCTGTGAGGTTAACTTTCTTTTGAACTCCATAACCAACGGCAACAACTTCCTCCAATCCAATGGTTTCTGGTGTTAATTCAATGTTAATGGTTTGTTGGCCTGTGTAATTTACTTCCTGTGCTTTCATGCCAACAAAAGAGTATTGAAGTGTCGCATTATTGGGGATATTTGCTAATGTATATTTTCCATCAGCATTAGTTACAGTCCCATTGGTTGTACCTTTTATTATGACGGTAACTCCAGGTAGCGGCTGTTTATTTTGGTCGGTTACTATACCCGAAACCGGTTTTTGCTGTTGCTCACCTTTGGACTCAGCCAGGTTTTTAGAAACGGCGATGTACCGGTCAATAATTTTATATCCGTAATCGGTATCTTTCAGTAGCTGGTCAAGAACATCAGTTATTAAAGCATTTTTACAGTTTATGTTCACTTTTGTATCAAGAATATCCTTGTCGGCCCTCAACATAAAGTAAAACTCGGTTTTGTTTTCGATGGTGTTTATCACGTCTTCAATGGTGGCGTTTTCCATCGATAAATTAAGTCTTGTTGATTGTGCATAAGAACTGGCAAAAGACTGGATCGTAAAGACAAAAACTAGCATTGCTGTTATCTTCACAATCCTAAATAATTTTAAATACCTCTGAATATCAGAAGCAGAGTTGCTTTTTTTCATAAATTTGTTTTTAGTTAAATGATTTGCTTGCCAAAGAGTTATTCATTAAACGATTGCTTGAGGTATAAACACAAGCATTTTTACAGACTGAAAATATTGTCCGTATTTTCGGTCTGTTTTTTTAGGATGAGTTGTTTTTTTTCATAAAGTTTGATTTTTTCAGTTATTAAATAATTGCCTTTGTTAGTTTTTAATCCCAGTATATTAAAGTTGGTTCATTTGCACGTGGAACAATTTCGTATTTGAGGGAGGTTGTAAGCTTGAATACTTCCAGTATTTGGTCTATCGGTTTGTTTTTTAAAATTGTTCCAAAATATAGTTCTTTGCCCAATTGTTTATTTCTGATAACGATTTCAACATTATACCAGCGTTCAATTTTTTTTGCAATATCCTCTAATTTTTCATTTCGAAAGGTTATCAATCCCTTTTTCCAGGAAACGAACATGTCTGTATTCACTTCGCTTACAATCAGCTTGTTGTCGGTCGCTGTATAGCGGGCTTTTTCTCCGGGTACCAATTTTGTAAGTTCCAAACCATCTTTGTTTAAAACACTAATGCTTCCATCCACAAGGGTAGCACTAATGCTGTTATCTTCCGGATAAGCTTCAATATTAAAAGAGGTTCCGTAAACTTTGATGTCGAGTAATGGAGATTTTACGATAAATGGGTGTTCCTGATCTTTTTGTACATCGAAAAAAGCTTCACCATTGAGAGTAACTTCCCTCTTACCATGGCTAAAATCGTTATCATAGCTAATTGTACTTCTCGAGTTAAGCATTACCAACGTCCCGTCTGGCAGTTCCACGTTTGTCATCTGCCCCTGCGGTGCTGTTACAGTATAATTTGATGCATAGATTTCGTTTTCGCTTACTTTGTCTGAACTTAAAACGAACCAACTGAGAATTCCACCAATACCAATTAGGAGGATATATATGGCAGCCTGTTTTAGTGCTTTGAATAATAGGGATTTATTGTTGTGTTTTTTTGCTGAATTATGAAAAAGGGCAAGCGCGGTACTTTCGTCTTCGTCTGTTTTTTCCGTAAGCGCCCAAATTTTTTTTAGCTCTAAAAACTCGTTTTTATTTTCAGGATTTTCTTCAATCCAGGCGAAGAATTGCTGCTTTTCCTCGGAAGATGAAGTACCGTTTAAGTATTTAATGATGATGTCAAAATTCATATGATTATGCTATTGAATTAATGTACACCTAAGATTGAGGATACCCTGTATTGAATCCTAATTTTTTATCAAAATCCAAGTATCAATACAATTAATACTGTTAGAAATTCGGCCAGACGTTTGCGTAGAATTTTCAAAGCACGGGTCATGTTGGTTTCAACCGATTTAACTGCAATGCCAAGTTCTTCGGCTATTTCGCGGTTTTTTTTGCCTTCAGACCTGCTTTTCAGAAATACCTCCCTACACCGGTCTGGGAGTTCTTCAATGGCTTTTTGAATTGCCTTCTCCAGCTCGGTAAAATGGATTTCATCAAAATTGAACGACTTTATAATATCATGTGTCAGCAGGTATTCTTTTTCTTCGATACTTTTTTGTAAATATTTTTTTTCAATTTTTTTATGTCGCAGGTAATTCAAACATTCTGTTTTTGCTGCCGTGTAAAGGAAGGAGTAGATTCCGTTTTCAGTCTGTACTTTGTCGCGGTTTAACCAAAGTTTCAGAAAGGCTTCCTGGGTTATACTCTTCGACTTGTCCAAATCGAAAATAAACTGGTTACAGAATCCGGTAACTTTGTTGTAGTTTATCCTGAATATTTTATCAAATACCTTTTCATTTCCTGCTTTAAAAAGCAGAAATTCGGGAGAAATGGTATCTGAATTTTTTTTAAGCAAAAGCAGTTTTTTTTAATTGTGAATGGAAATAAAAAAGTGTATGATTTTGTGTTATTGCATCGAGTTTACTCCTGGTATTGTGGCTGGCATTTTAGTAAATGCTGGTCGAATATAATGATTTCGTTTTGCGTCTCCATGCCCCGGCAGATAAATCCCAACAATTTCGGCTTTGTAATTCCAAATATCTATAACAGGTTTTATAACTCTTGAAGAACTCGAGTTTTCGTGAATGAAGATAATGTTTTTCATAAGTGTTGGATTCTGAGGATGAAAATAATCATAATAATCAACACTAAATTTTTGAGAAAGTTTAATTCCTGCGGGGATTATCCGGGTCCGTTTTTTTCTTCCTGAAAAAATCAATTTTATTCAGGTACTTCCATGTTTTAGTAGTGAAAATGGCGAATATTTTTTCGTTTCTGATGGCTTTACTAATAAATGAAGCCGTAACCTACATTAAGAGAGTATCATCCGTAACCGAAATGCTTTTATGAACCTTTACTTTTGAGTGATTAAACCCGGACGCAGACACACGATAGCCCGTGGTTTCCGAGAATGGTTTCATTGCTTTCCCTCAAATCGAGATTTTCAAGATTATCTCGTAATAAATTCAAGGTGGCTTAGTTTCTATAGTGTCTCTCTTTTTGAGCCTGGAATTCATAATAAAAACTGTATGGATACAAAAGGTACCGCAAGTTAATTCACGTTTATTCCTGTTAGCGATCCCTGATAATCATGATTTTTTTTATCACTTTAAAGGAAGTGTTGTTTTGCTACAAAAACGATCTTTTTTCCTTTTCAAGTCAGAATTTTAAATCAGAATGAATATCTTTGTTCGTAATATTACGAATGATAATGGCAGAAGAAACAGTTTTTACAGAAAAGCAACAAAAAGCAGCCCGGTACGCCAAGGCAATGGGGCATCCGGTGCGGATGTATGTTTTGGAATTGCTTTCCAATCAGAGTTGCTGTTACAGCGGTAATTTAAGCGACGAACTCCCCATTGCCAAATCAACGCTTTCGCAACATTTGAAAGAATTGAAAGACGCCGGGTTGATCCAGGGAGAAATAGAAGCGCCCAGGGTTAAGTATTGTATAAACAGGGCAAACTGGAAAGAAGCACAACTGCTGTTTAAAGAGTTTCTGAAAATTTAAAAAATTTTGAATAAATAGTTCGTTATTCTACGAACACCGAACAATAAAATTATGGATTACAAAGATTTGAAACCCGGTAAAATGGAACTTCTCGTTTTAGGAACCGGTTGTCCGAAGTGCAAAGCGCTCGACAAAGCAGTTAACGAATTGGTAGCTGAATTGGATTTGCAGGCCAATGTTCGTAAGGTAGAAGATATTATGGAGATTATGCAATTTGGCGTAATGCGAACTCCTGCCCTGGTTGTTAACGGAAAAGTTGTTGTAAGTGGCAGAATTCCGAACAAAACCGAGTTAACTTCATTCTTAACACGGTAATTGAAAATGATGCCAGTCAAATTCAACACTAAGGTTCTGCTTTTTTAAATTACAGAGTATGTCGCTTGTAAAAACACCACTATTGTCGGCTTCAGACGTTTTGAAAAAAAACAAACGAATCAGGTTAATTGCAGCTATCTCATTGGTGCTGCCGGCTTTGCTGTTGCTGTATTATTTTCTGGTGCCCATTGCCGATTTTTTTATTTACGAACTATTTGGTTTGACTTCGGGAACACATCTGGCCGAATCACTGCATTTTTTCATCTACGATACACTGAAAATTTTAATACTTCTTTTTCTTATCAGTTCGTTGATGGGAGTGGTAAACGCATATTTTCCCGTAGAACGGCTTCGGGTTTATCTTGCCACAAAAAAAATGTACGGCCTGCAATACTTGTTTGCCTCGTTTTTTGGCGCGGTTACTCCTTTTTGCTCATGCTCGTCTATTCCGCTGTTTATTGGTTTTGTAAATGGCGGCATTCCTCTGGGGGTAACTTTTTCTTTTTTAATCACCTCTCCCCTTGTAAACGAAGTGGCTGTTGCCATGTTTCTGGGATTATTCGGAGTTAAAGCTACGCTTATTTATGCAGGAAGTGGTATTCTGCTTGGCGCGTTAGGTGGCTTTTTTCTGGGAAAACTGAAGCTCGACCGGTATCTGAGCGATTGGGTGAAGCAAATTCAGACCAATTCGGCGCAGGTTTCGCAACAATGGGAAGCCGAAAAAACAGCCTTTATCGACCGTCTTCCTGGAATTATCAGCGAGGGGTGGAACATCGTGCGGAAGGTGTTGGTGTATGTGCTTATTGGCATTGCCATAGGCGCGGCTATGCATGGTTTTGTTCCCGAAAACTTTTTTACCGGCTACCTTTCGGCCGACAAATGGTATGCGGTTCCTCTGGCAGTAATACTTGCCGTGCCCATGTATGCCAACGCTGCCGGAATTGTCCCGGTAATACAGGTGTTTGTGGCAAAGGGCGTTCCTCTCGGAACAGCAATCGCTTTTATGATGGCCGTTGTTGGCCTCTCTTTGCCCGAAGCCACCTTGTTGAAAAAGGTAATGACATGGAAACTAATTGGTATTTTTTTCGGAACCATAAGTGTTTTTATTGTTCTGCTGGGGTATTTATTTAACCTGATTTTGTAAACAGAAAAAGTTCGAAAACTATAATTTTTACACGTATGAAAGTTTTGATTTTGTGCACCGGAAACAGTTGTCGAAGCCAAATGGCGCATGGTTTTATGCAGTCGTTTGACAAACGGATAGAAGTGGCTTCGGCAGGAACAGAAGCTTCAGGAAAGTTAAACCATAAAGCGGTGGAAGTGATGAAAGAAATCGGAATCGATATCAGTCATCATTCTTCTGATTCTGTTGATTTGTACCTGGACAAACAATGGGATTACGTAATTACCGTTTGCGGTGGCGCCAACGAAAATTGCCCCGCTTTTCTGGGAGATGTGAAACATAGGCTGCACATTGGTTTCGATGATCCGTCGCATGCGACCGGCACACCTGAGTTTATTCAAAATGAATATTACCGTGTGCGGGACGAAATAAAAGAGGCCTTTTACAAATTGTACAAAGAAGAAATTTTGCCGCAGTTATGACAAGCACGAAAAAGCGAATTGGTTTTTTCGAAAAGTACCTTACTCTTTGGGTTGCCATTTGCATTGCAGTAGGTATTGGTATCGGAAATTTTGCAGGAGACAGCATTCAGATATTAAGTAATATGGAAATTTACAACGTTAATATTCCTGTTGCCATTTTAATCTGGATGATGATTTATCCCATGATGCTTCAGGTTGATTTCTCCAGTATAAAAAACGTGGGGAAACGTCCTAAAGGGCTAATTCTGACAGTTATTATTAACTGGTTGGTTAAGCCATTTACCATGGCATTTTTTGCCTGGATATTTTTCACTAAAATTTACGCCGCTTTTATTTCGCCTGAACAGGCCGGAGAGTATATTGCCGGTGCTATATTGCTGGGGGCGGCGCCTTGCACGGCAATGGTTTTTGTGTGGAGCTATTTAACCGATGGCGACCCGAATTACACCCTGGTACAGGTTTCTGTTAACGACCTGATTATTCTCATAGCTTTCATTCCAATTGTAGGGTTTCTTTTGGGAATCACAAATATTTCAATTCCTTACGATACCCTGATTGCAAGCATTATTGTATTTGTGGTAGTACCTCTTTTGGCCGGATATTTCACACATAAAATTCTGATAAAAAGAAAAGGCGAAGATTGGTTTAAAGGGCATTTTCTCCCTCGGTTTAAACCGGTTTCTATTGTTGCCTTGTTGCTTACTTTAATACTGCTGTTTGCTTTTCAGGGAGATATTATTGTGGAAAACCCGTTAATTATTCTGTTAGTGGCTATTCCCTTGGTTATTCAGACCTACTTCATATTTTTTATTGCCTGGTTTGGCGGACGGAAATTGAAACTCCCACACTCCATTTGTTCCCCGGCGGCAATGATTGGAGCCAGCAATTTTTTTGAGCTGGCTGTTGCTGTTGCCATCGCATTATTCGGGTTACAATCACCGGCAGCGTTGGTAACGGTGGTTGGCGTTTTGGTAGAAGTGCCGGTTATGCTGTCTTTGGTGGCACTGTCTAACAAATGGAAGTATTAGTTGTTGAATGTGTCTCACATTCTGTTATTGCGTTTCAGTATTTGCATTAAATTCTGAATTCGAGTTTTGAAAATAGACTATTAAAGTTCTGATTTAAATTATATTATAAAAGAGCGCCCGGAATGTCCCAGGCGCTTTTTTTTAAACTGTTGTGTTAGCTACAAGAGAGAAGTATTGGTGTGTTGCAACTCAAAAATCAAATTATGGATGATTTCTTTTAGTTAGAAATCGATATGAATACCGGCGTTTATAATGATGCCTCTGTTTTTTGAGTCGATAGTTTCGTCCTTAAAAGTTTTTGTCATTGTGTATTCGTAATTTACTTCTACAAACAAAAAAAGTATATCTAACCCAATACCGGCATCAACTGCCCAAAGCGCGTTATTTATGTCATCCTTTGTAATTCCGTGGTCGCCACCACTTATTTTTCCGGGAATAGAAACAGTAGGGCCGCCGAAAACTCTCATGGCTAAAGGTCCGCTTTCGTGTCCTAAAACATGATATCCTGCATATACCGGAATTTTTACAAAATTCTGGTCAAAGGCTAATTCTGTTGTTTCCATGGTCAGCGTTTTAGAATTCCGAACGAATTGAATTCCCGGTTCAACGTAAAATTTATCGCCGATAAGTACGCCGCCACCAAACTGAAATCCTGCTTTTGCGGAAACATCATTATCGTCGTTGCCAAATTTTGTCAGGTTTGTTCCTACCAAAGCTTTTAGCTCTACCTGCGCATAAGAAAAAGCAACACCAATAAAAAGTAAAATGGTTACCAAAAATAATTTTCTCATAATTCATAATTTGAAGTTAATAACTCAAAAACAACTGGTTGCATAAAATTGTTTATCATGATGTTAACAGGATAGGTGAAGATAAAGGCTGCTTTTTGCAGTGAAATGTTGTGTTGGCGAGTCATTTTTTTTATTGCGTAACGGCAATGGGAAATCAGTTGATACTGCTTATGAAGCGGATTTTTGCTTTTCATTTTTTGTAATGTCTGAAATAATTATGAAATTGAAGCAGAGTATTTTAATGAACATTTAGAAATGATTTTTTATCACTTAAAATTTTAAAAACCATGCGTAACAGAAGTTTTAGAATTTTTATTTTGGTCTGTATTGTAGTAAGTGTAATTGGTCTGCCGGGTTTTGCTCAGGATGATAATTTCGATAAAGTAGTTATGCTCAATGGCGATGAGCACATTGGTAAAGTAACAGAAATGAATCCGGATGATATTGGGTTTGTTCATAAAAACGAAACGCTTACTTATAAAATCGCAAAAGCCGATATTAATAAAATTCAGTTCTCGAGTGGCCGGATTGAAGTGATAAATGCAGTTGCAGATGTTCAGCAGACCAACATGCCGGTTTCGCTGCAATCGCATCACAACTGGGTGGCTGTTTTACCTTTTTCATACATTGGAGAAGGCGGCGGACGTGACAAAAAACTGGAGGAAAAAGTTCAGATGGACTGTTACAATGTTTTACGAGATTTTGCTACTCAGTTTGAAATTCAAAACCCGGTAACAACCAATGCATTATTGGTTAAAAATGGGATTGATGAGCAGGTTTTGAAAGGATTAACGCCAGAAGAAATAGCCCACTTGCTTGAAGTGGAATATGTGGTTTTGGGAAATATTACAGTATTTCATACCGGCACAACTACCCGCCACTCGTCTGTGAGCAAGCAGAAAACTGAAAAAGACAGTAAAAAGCTTGTTGATATCCTAACTGATTCGGGGTCGACTTCTACCACAGACCGATTTCGAACACAGGTGGATATGCAAATTTTTAATGACCTTGGGCAAGATATTTTTACAAAATCACACGATTCGTTTTGGCAAACTGAAGACGCGTACGAGATTACATTGAAATACCTTATAAAAAGGTCTCCATTATACCGGAAATAGGAGACTGTAAAATGAACTCTGTCCAACAGTATTAATTTTGCAAGACAGAGTAATTATGGAAAGTAAAAAATTTAAAGCGATGCGTGACAAAGCCCTTGAGCAGTTACGCAGTGGACGATCCCTAACAGGTAAAGATGGCGTATTTGCGCCCTTGTTGAAAGAGTTTATCGAAAGTGCCCTTGAAGCAGAGATGAGTACCCATTTGGATGATTTTGAACGATTATCAGGCAACAAACGTAATGGGAAGAAAAGCAAAACGCTCAAAACCGACTCGGGAGAAATTGAGATAACCACCCCGCAAGACCGCAACAGTAGTTTTGAACCACAACTTGTAAAAAAGCGAGAGACTGTACTGGCGGATAACCTTGCCCCTAAAATCATTGGATTATATGGACTGGGGATGAGCTTTCGGGACATCTCTAATCATATTAAAGAGATGTATGATGTAGAAATCTCCCATTCTACATTAAGTGAGATAACCGACCGGGTTATTCCACAGGTCAAAGCCTGGCAAAGTCGTCCGCTTGAATCGTTGTATCCGATTGTTTGGCTCGATGCGATGCATTATAAAGTCAGGGATGAAGGCCGAGTGGTAAGCCGTGCAGTATA
>NZ_FQUM01000021.1 GCF_900129025.1 Mariniphaga anaerophila
AAAATAAAGAGCAAAGTAGAAGATAGATAATATTTCTCATGTTTTTGAATTTTACTTATACTGCATTTTTGAATTTCAACATTGCCTATAACGGTCACTTGTATGTGGTCGGGCGGGATTTCTGGAAGAAATCGTGTCAGACCCGCAGGAAAGTGGGCGAGTGGTCTGACTTGTCAGACCGCTAAAACCCCCGCCTGCCATATACAATTTGTTATACGCTGCCTTTTTATTTTCTTTAATATTTATTTCTTTGTTCATTCATTAGAAGTTTGGGATTAGTTTATCAAGTAATTCGTCAATCATCTTAATTCCATCTTTTTTTACTCTGTCCTTTGATTTTTTTAAGGTTCGTCTCACTTCGTACCAAGTTTTAAAGTCTATGGAAAAAGCAACTGCGCGAATTTCAAGTTCAAGGTCAGAAATTGCATCTTTAATAATACCAGGCTCGATAGTTTGAGTAGCTATCTCAAATGAATTTTGTACTTGTTCATTATCATCTGGAAATTGTTGTTTGATTTTGTTATAGTAGTTTTCTAATATGTCAAATGTTTGAAGAATTTTAGTCTTTCCATTAAGTCGATAAGCAGTAATTGGGTCTATTGTTGCTAAGTCTTCAACTGCTTTCGAATAGTTATTCTCAATTTCTATTAAACTATTAGAAACGTTGTCTTGAGCAATTTCTTTAATTACTCCTGAATATAATTGAATTAAATATTGTTTAGCCTCGTTGGATTGCTCTTGCTTAGGAATACGAAGTAATATTCTTTCAGAAAGTAAGTCGACAATTGCAGAATTGTCCAACTTGTTGAAAATAAAGTTGGTTTCTAAAAGATTGAATAAAATTCTTTTTTTAATTTTTTTGTCCTCATTTTTAGTTCTAAACCATTGTCCGAGTTCGTTTAAGAACCAACCAAAGGCTGTGCTAAAAAGTGCAGAAATATATATCCAGTTAGTTTTGTCCATTGTCTTTTTTCAAGGTTGCGTATAACGGAAAATTGTAAGTTGTCGTTGCGGATTGCGGGTGATTGTCAGTCCGCAAGGACTAAGACAATCAAGCGGGAATCCGAGGCGACAACCTGCACCGACACCGCAATGCAATTTACAAAGTGTTAACGCCTGATTTTATTCCTGTTATTTCAGAACGTATTTTTCCACTTTTTACTCTATTTACAAAAGTCTTTTCAAGTGTTAATTCTTTACATATTTCTTTTGTTGACAATCCTTTATTTGTCAAGTCGATAATTTTTAGAACTATTTTGTTTGAATGCTTAAAATTCGGGTGTTTTGAACCTCTTAAAAGTCCTGTTCTTTGTTTTTTAAATCCAGTTAAGTGAGACCAGTTGTCACCACTTTTTATTTTGGAAATACAATCTATTGTGACATTAAATGTTTCACTAATTTCTTGTAAAGCCCCCCCATTAATTATCATATTCCTTATTTGCAAAACATTCTCTTTTGTCAGTTTTGATGAAGGATTTAACTCTCCAACAAGAGCTTTTTCTTTATTGATTCTTCTTCTTTTTTCCTGATGTTTTTTCTTAATATATTCAATTTGTTTAAAATTAAAATCGTCATTTAATTCCTGAAAAACTTGTTCTTTGAAGTCAACTTGAGTATATGTTTTTCCATTCTTTATTTCAGTAATATTTCGTTGAGTGAGATTGCAATAATCAGCAATTATATAATTTGGTATTTTCTTTCTTAAAAGAAATTTTACCATTAAAACCTGAGAATCATTTAATCTACTTTGAGCTTTTAAATCCAGTGCGTGTAAAATGGGAATTACAGTTTGTGTTCCTCCGGTAACCTGATACCTGTTTCCACAAATCATCAGAAATGGACTTTTCCCTATTGGTTCGTAAAACGGAGGTTCATTCTGTCTTCCATTGGTTTTTGGTGTCGATTTTTCTATAAATTCATCACTTGAATTGTACAATCCTAACTTTTGCAGCCAGTAATTTACTTGAAGGGACATTGGGAAAATGTATTCAATGCTTGAGTTTTCCTCAATTATCCTTTTTATGTTTTCAACTCCTGTAATTGCCTTTTCCTTAGGGATGTAAACGGTTTTACCTTTTGGTGCATGTGGCAATGCAAAATTGCAAAGATTCGTTATGTAAATTTCTTCCGGTTTGATTTTACCGTTTGTGATATTGATAATCTGATTAAAAGCAGATTCAGCTAAACCGTATTTACTTTTAAATGACCTGTCCTTGATGGTTTTATCGAAAAAGTAATTGGCAAATAAAACATATTCCGCTTGTGTGTCTGAATTTTGCAATCGCGGGTCGTGACCAATTAACAATGCTCTTGGTATGTGTTCTTTTGGCTTCCAGTCCAGTGTTTTCATCTAGAATTCAATTACTTTGTAATTTTTATAGTTACCTACCATGGCAAAATATTGTTGATGGATTCCCAATTTGTTCCGTTATGCCATTCAATTGCATCTAAATAATTTGTTTCCTTATGAAATACACCATTTTGAGTTACTAAAAATGCATGAATTGTATCATAAGCATTTTGAAGTGAAAAATAATGGAACCTGGTAGATGCTGCTGGTATTGACGTTGGTCCAGTTACTGTTGCTCCATTATGCTCAGTTATCTGTGATACGCGACATTTACACAATGACGGAGTCGGCAAAGCTGCAACATTGTTTCTTTTCAATAAATTTTCCTCAGTCAATAACTCATAATAGCAAAAATGAACAGCACTAAATGTAAACTTCATTCTAAGCGGTTTTTTAAATTCAAGCATACATCTAATGTTAGTGTTATGGTCAATTGCGAAAAGTTGGTCTTTAAGCAACGGCAATCTGTTTTGTGCTATCTGAAGTTCTCGCTTATAAACTGGAGCTTTTATTTCATGATGTGATAATGGGTGAAGCAGCGCTGTTATTATCCCAGCTATTGCATTTATATGTTCTACTGTATTACCAGTTTTATGCAAAAAATTCTTTGTAACATCAAGTAGTTTATTGAGTTTGTGGTCAGGTATTTGGGTATGCTCTGCATCTGTCCTTTCGTATGCTGGCGTGTAAGTTTGAATTATCTCCTCCAATGCTTTTCTGAAATAATTCGATGCTGCCGGATAATCTGGTTTTTCTCTGTCGTTCAAAAATTTTGCTGCTTTTTCATAATGGGTTTCTCCAACCACAATAATAGGCTTTTCAAAAGGCTGCGTTCCTATTATAGCATGGTCAACGTAGAATTCTGACATTTTCCATTTGTCAGGAATTTCAATTTCAAATTTTCTTTTTGCCAATTCAAAAAGATGACGGTCATATGTAGTGACAAAAATTTGATGTTCTTTAAATTCTTCCTTAAGCATGTCTAAAATCGGAAAGCGATTACTTGTATCAAGACCAATAAATACATCGTCAAGAAAGAGAATTTTATAATCAAATAATTCCGGATTTGTTTTCAATGCTGCCAAATAAATGCAAACCGCAACTGCAGAGAGACGAGCTTCATTTAAAAAATTATTATAGTCATCGGGAACCGGAGCACCATTTTGAATGACACTTATTCTTAAATCTGCTGTTGTTTTCCAATCCCATTTACCATTGCCATAATTGAATGTCATGGGTTGTAATTCAAACCTTAGCTGAATATTCAAATCGGAGAAGTAAGTTGAAAGCAAAGTATTATTCAGGTAACGAAAAATGTTGCGTAAACTTTGCCTAAGCTCAGCTTCATACGCAGGCAGTTCAGCGAACGCATTTCTATGTGTCCAATCTTGTCTTGTATAAGAATTGGTTGTAAGGTCGTCTTGAAGTTGTTTCCATTTCTCCCCAAACCGGTAAGTTCTTGCCGTATTGTATTGCTTGCCAAGAATTTTTAAAACAATTAGATTAAACAAGTTTGGCTTTGGCTCATTCTTGTAATAAACATCTAACAGACTACGATAATCAAGAAATCCTTTAATTAATTCAGCATCCATCACATAATTCACGTTGTGGGTTGATGCATTACTACCAAAATTTAGAGTCTGTTCAGAACCTGCAATTGGCAAATGGGTTGCGGGGTCAGCATCGGCAAAAGTCAGAGAAATCTCCCCAGTATCAGTAACAGGTCTAAAGTTGTTTTTAACATAAGGAAAAGCCAAATCCCTCGAACTAGTTAAATAATTGCTGAGTGCTTTAAAAAGAGAACTTTTACCACTACCGTTTTCACCGTATACAAGAAGATTCTCACCTCGTGGTAAGTCGATAGCATATTGATTAAAAAATGCCCGATAGTTATTTATTTCAATCTTAGTTACTCTTTTCATTATTTACCTTCAATCAGTTGTACCTCTTTAACATTTTTCAGTTTTAATAATGCAGCATCAACTTTGTGCTGCTTATTTGTCAGTGTTTTATAGGCAAGTTTAACTGTATTAAAGTCGTTTCTAATTGAAAGTTCATCGTCTGCATTTGATAATGACTTTAAATCCTTTAGATGAATTATGACTTCAGCATTTGCCAATTTTACTGATTCACTAAAATAAATTTCGTAAACAGAGGCATCAATAAGTCTTTCAAAATAATTGGAAATTGAGATTTCTGCTCCAACTTTTTTAAGAAGTAAAACATAATCTACAAGAGTTACAAGTACATTTTGTATTGATAAGCTCACAATTTTTATAGGTAATTTTTCAACTGAAGAAATACGTACCTGCGGAAAAATGTCTCCACCTTGTGAATTTGTATTTCTATAATAGTACTTTATGACATTTGAATTAAATATTGCAAGGACATATTTTGTAAGAATAGATTTATTTAAAATATGACAACTGTGGATTGTTTGCTCATAATAGATACCTTTTAAGCCATATGTTGCTATAACTTCTTTTCCAACTTTTCGATATAAGATTTTTTCCCTTTCAAAAATGTTTTTATCTCTCATCCAAAGCCCTGGTCTTTTATTTCCCTTTCTTTTTACTTCTAATTGCATCATCTCATTAGGCTTGTAGTTGACCCAAACATTGGTATCTGCTAGACTGTATCTATTTAGCTGTTTTCCAAAATATAGTTTATGACTATCCTTGTCTTTTTTAGAATTCATAAATAGCACATCTTTAATTGCACCAGCTACAATACCATCTTTAACTTCTGCTATTTCTTTTATTCTTTTTGAATTAGTTTCTATTTGAGTAAGTAATAACTCAGTAGTTTCATTAATTTCAATTTTGAAGATTACTTCCTTGTCTTTCAATATATTTGACAGACTGGTTTCTGATACTAACGTAAAATCATTTCTTAAAAGCTTGAATGCTTTATAGGTTTGAACATTAGTCGAGTAGTTTTCAACAATTACATTATCAACCTGTGCATTTTCAAATACTTTCTCATCAATTTTTACTACTAATACAGATTGATTTTCACAAAGCATTTTTCGAGCAGTAACAAATTGTTTGTTATTTAAAAATTTACCCGGAATTATGTAAATAAAAACACCATCCTTAAGTTTTAATTCTTGTGCTTTTTCTATAAATAGCGAGTATAAATCAAATCTTCCTTTTGCAGTTTTATATTTAGTTTCATAGTATCTTCTGTCATCCCATTCAATTCCCTCTATACTAACAAATGGAGGATTTGCTATTACAATGTCAAAACCACCTTTACTATTTTGAAATAATGGATTAAGTATTTCGGGAAAATCCAATTTCCAATTAAAGTGATTAAACGGTACATCAGAGTTTTTTAGAAGGCTCCTAAGTTGGTTAATCAGATTTTCAAAATCTCTAATCTGAATTTCTCGTTCTGTATTGTGCTTAATATCGGCTGAAGTTGGCATAAACCCACCCTTTTGCACAAATTTATTTACAAATAGCTCTTTGTTAAATGATAGTTGGTTTATAAGTAATTCTATTTTCAAGTTGCGTATTTCAGCTTGTAGCTTATGCTTGTTCTTGTTATTAGGATTAAAATAGTTTTTCTGTTTGAAGGCTACTTCAACCAATAAACGCTGCACGTTTTTTACGTATTCATTAGCTTTTCCAACACTTTGCTTACGCTCCCAATCAATTTCTACAATTTTGCCATCAAACTTGCTTATCAAACTGTCACCCACAACTATTTTATAATCTAAGTTTGGAAGTGATTTTGGCTTTTCTTCTTCAACTACTAAGCTCAACCAGAATCGCAGTCGGGCAATATCCACTGCGCCTTTTTCAATATCCACCCCGTAAATGGAGTTTTGAATAATATTCAGCTTAGTTTCAGCCGGTTTCCATTCTTTACCTGTTTCGTAGGCAATCAATTCTTTAATGCTGAAAATTTCAAGTAATAAACCCATCGGAAAAGCACCTGAACCAATGGCAGGGTCGCAGATTTTAACATTATCCAATGCTTTTTCAAGTTCAGCAATTTCAGGTTTTAGTACATCATCAACAATTTTATCTTTCAGCAACTTGTTAACCGACTTCCTTTCTGCAACTTCATCTTTTATTTGTAATGTAGTGCACAGGTATTCTGTTAAACTTTCCTGGCACATGTAATACACAATTTCTTTTGGAGTATAAAAAGTTCCTTTGTCTTTATTGTCTTCCAATAGGTTTTCGAAAATATGCCCAAGCATTTCCGGGTCAACGGCTACAGTGTGGTCATCAGGGCTGTCTTCGTAAACTGTAAAATTAAAAGAATCCAAAAAGTCAAGAAAACCACGGGCGTTACCGTTACTTTTTGCGGTCAGGATATCATCTTCAAAATCGGGATGATGGAAGAGTTTTGATTTAAAAGTGAGTAAGTGTTCATCAAATTCTTCTTTATCAAATAAACCACCATTCAAAAAAGGTACTTTAACAATTTTACCATTAGGCATTTTAAAATCGTCATTCGCTCGTTCTTTATTAAGCGTGTTAAAGAAAAGGACAGTGAGCCAGTTGCTGTAAAAAGCGTTGTTCCCGCCAGAATCTTTGAATAGCCGTTTAATAAAATCCCCCAAACCATCTGAATAATTTGTATTGCTTGCACCCAACCAACCTTTTTTCTGTACAAAATATAGAAACACGATGCGTCCGAGCAGTTTTTTTACAAAATCACGGATTGGTTTACTGGCTTTGTCCTTTTCCTCTTTGGTTGCATTTGCAGGAAAAGAAATATTAAAAACAGATTTCCGGTAGTTTGATTCCTGCAAGTAATCGCAAAAATTTTGGTAATGCAGGGTATATTCATCAAAGAATGCTTTGCTGAGTTTTTCAACGGAAAAAGCATTTACAAGTGTTTGAAAAGTAATTTCCTTTTCAGTACTCAACACTTCAAAGCGTTCAGCGGCAGTTTTACAGGTTTCGGACGGACCTAACAAAAAAGTGTATCGTTTGGCATTGGTAGTTTTTTCTTTTACACCTTTTTCGGTAAGAACACTGTCTTTGGCAACTAATGTAAGCCTCCAGACATTTTTGTTTGAAGGTGCAACAAAATTGATTAATGCAGCTTGTCCGGCAGTAAGAAGTTTACGGATATAATGTTGGATTGCAACTTTACTGTGTTCAATCCTTACGGAAGGCTGCAACAATACTTCGTAACAAGTAATCTCAGTGCTATCATCTAACAGAATATTTCCATAAATCCAAACTCTATCAATGGCAGCCGATTCGGATTTATTGGGAGCAACAGGGGCTGGAATTAAACCTGAACTCAGATTAAAACCAGAACTGAAAACCGGATTTAATACTTCCCGCGCAAAAAGAACCCTGTCGTATGGTTTGTGCAAAGCATTTTGTAATTGAATTCTGTTAGCTGCCATAATTAACTGAAACTTTGTGTTAATACAATTTGTGGATTTACTATACCCCTGTTTGCTTTTTCGTAATGTTGACCCTCCTCAATATTCGAAGACAAATCGTACCTATCGAGAACCGTAATGAAAAGCTTATCAATAAATTTGTCAGGTTCCTTAATCAATGTGGCGTTTGAAGTGAAATAGTCGTTTATTGATTTAGGCAAACCCTTTGATGCAAATGTTCCTTTTTTTATGATATCCAAAACCCGAATCAGAGACATTCTTTTTTGTTCGGTTGGAGCAATTTTTATAATTGCGTTGACGTTTGAAATTGCTTTGTTTTCAGCAGGACTTAGATTTTTCCTTGAAACAGCCTGAACATTTTCCTGATTTTTTTCTGATTTGAAATATTCCAATCCGGCTAATGTTTGTTTATGATGAAGGTCGTGCAGTTCAATTGCTTTTTCATTTTCGGGAGCTTTGAATATTTTAACTGCCTGTAAAAAATTCATTTCAATAATATTCATTTCAGGAGTTATCAAACAAAAGATTCCAGGATGATTTTCACTTTTTAAATAAGTTAGAGAAGTAGTTTGCAAAGGATAGGTCATTTCTCCGTTTTCTGTGTCGAGCAATGTTAGTTGCCTGCCTTCCGGTACTTTTCTTCCACACCTTGCTTTATTTGGAATTTTGGAAATATCATTGAACAGTTTTGGGTGTTTCTTTCTGAAATCTCTAAGTTCATTCAGATATTTAAGAATTTCACTTTCCTCTTTTTGAATCTTATTTCCGAACAAAGCGCCTTCACCTTTTTCTTCGAGAATGGAAAAGACTTTGTTATCCTCACCAAAAGCAGTATGAAATGCCTGTAGTTTTCGTAAAGCATTATTTACAAGGTGAATTTGTGCATCGCCATGAGCAGAAGGATAATAATTGTACACGTAAATTCTATTAGCTTTTGAGCCAATTCGGTTAACACGACCGATTCGTTGCATTAAACGTGTCGAGTTCCAGGGTACATCATAATTTACAATCAAATTACTTCTGTGCAGGTTTATTCCTTCAGCCAAAACTTCGGTGGTAATGATAATATCATAATCATCCTGCCATTTTTCTTCTTCGAGGTTTGCATCAAAATTATCCCTGATAGTATTTTCAACATGTTTCCGATTTTCAGCACTTACTGTAAGAACTTTTTTCTTTGTGATTTTGGCAAGTTTTTCTGTAAGTTCCTCTGCTGTTTCTTTCGATTCTGAGAATATAATTAGTTTTCCGCTCACATTCTTTTTCGGTTGGAAAAATTCATCCTGAATTTGTTTTGCAAATTCAATGAGTTTTGGGTCTCTTTTTACTTTCTTCCAACGTTCAATTAAATCATCAACCTTTTCTTTATCCTGTTTGAGAAGGGCAACAAATTTTTTATCAAAAGCATCTTTTTGATATTCTTTGTTATTTCCGCCTTTCTCATTGATTTTAGCTTCAATTTCATCGTAGCTTAAACCTTCTTCCAATAGTTTGTTTATATCAAGGTCAGGCGCAATAAAAATCCGGTTGTCATCAAACATTCCAATCATATTGTCGATGGCTTTCTGGAATCTTGATAATGATTGAGTAAAAGCGTAGAAACTACTTTCCAGTCGTTTAACCAAAAGAGTTTTCATTATTCCCGATAATCTTCCCGAAATGGATTCCACATTACCGTACATTTTTTTGTCTTCCTCTTTGGTCAGGAATTCAATTGCCCGGTATCGGTAATATCCTAAACCATCAACTTTATTTCCTTCTTCATCCAGATTTGTAATAAGAGAAACGGTATCAAAAAACAATCCGCTTAATTTTCCGTCCAATTCATAATAAAGAGGAATTGGGTCACCAACATTTGGGAACTTAATTCCCTGAATGTCTAAATCTTCCATATATTCTTTATTGCTTTCAATGTCGGTTCTTGTCCTTCTGATAACCAAAGGTTCAACAACATCGTCACGAAGTTTCTGAAACAGTGCTTTTAGTTTTTTTAGGTTCAGCTTTTTCTCATAAGCCAGTTTTTTATATTGCTCGTTAATTGGTTTAAAATATTCCTGAAGGTTTCTAATATTTTCAAGGGTACTGTTTCTACGGTCCTGAAAAAGGTAAAGTTGATTTTCAATGTCCTGCGGTCTGTTGTTTAACGGAGTCGCTGAAATCAGAATTACTTTCTTTCTCGAATCTCCATTTTCTGCTGCTCTTGACCGTGGCATTTTACAAATCTCTTGCAATGCCAAATACATTTCAGTGTAATCGTTTCTGAATTTATGAGATTCATCAACGGCAATTAAATCAATTTCCTCAGGATTTGGATAAGAGTAATTGTTCCTGTCAAGAATTTTGTGCAAACTACCAAGAGTAATAAAGGTAAAATGATTATCAAGTTCAAAATCCATAACAGTTCGTCTCCAACTGTCTTCAATAGCAGGAGGAACAACAACTAAAATTTTCGTATGTGTTCCATTTTCATATATGAACTTTTTGATAATCATGCAGGCGATGATTGTTTTTCCCAAACCGACAACATCAGCCAAAACAAACCCATTATGCTTCATCATAATTGCGTAGCCCTGATTGGCAGCATCCGATTGATATTTTAAACGAATGTATTTTGGTGGAAGTAGTAAATCAATGTTGTATGGGTCGTAATCAACTCGCTTGCCGAAATACTCAATAAGCATTTTAATGTACAACTCAAACGGGGTAAAATCATCTTTTAAATAGGTTTGGTTTTTAATCCTGTCAGCTTCTGCTTTTAAAATTGGAACTGATTCAGCCCAAAGTCTTTCAAATTCATCGGTGGCAAATTTCACATCTTCATATTCTCGGAGGCTGACATTAAATTCATAGTTTGATTCAGGGTTTGCACCAAGTCCGGCATCTGTTAAATTTGATGAGCCAGTGATAACTTCACAAGGTGCATATTCATTAAATGAAGCAGGTCGAAAAATATAAACCTTCGCATGAATTTTCTTTTTTGGGTGTGCTCTCAATTCAATTTTGCCACTAACCAAATCTTCAATGAATTGTAGAATTCCTTTTTCTGTGACTTCGTCATAATTGGCTTCTTGAATGTTTTTAATTATTTCTTCAAGGAAATCCGCTTTTGTTTCATCAGGATTCTCAAGATACAACTGTCCCTTGTCGTGATATTTTTTAATAAGCTTGTCAACATTGATTCCAACCAATATCCTGATTTTAGGAATCTTGTCAAGAAATGCACGAACTTTAAAGTAGCCGGAAGTCCTGAAATAGCCAACCAAAGCATCGAAATGACGGATACTTTCAATGTTAGTAAATACACCCTCAAATTTTTTGAGTAAACTATTATCGTCCTGATTTGTAAAAAACTTTGTTGGCATTTATTGTTTCTTCTTTTTTAATTGATTTATGACTTCATCCAATCCTTCGACCAAATACTCTAACTTTCCGTAATTTGAATTAATGCTGTCAACCAGGAATTTTATTTGCAGCTCTTTGTAATCTTTATTAAGTATTTGACTTAATGGTTTTAAATAATCAATTGAAATAGGTCTTTCTCCACGCTCAACCTTACTTAGAGTAGAGGTGTCAATGTCAAGCTGCGCTGCAACTTTTCTTAAGGGCAGATTATTTTCTTCCCTCAACTGTCTGATATATACACCAAAAGATTCTTGTTCCATTTGACTAATTTATTTGGACAATTTTGTCAAATATACAAAATATCTTGTTTTCGGTCTTAAGCGGGAAGGAAAATTTGGCTCTTTGGCAAGCTTTGGTTTTTAGGGTGGCTTGTGGGGCTTGCCAATGTGCCAAATGTGGGCAGGCAGAAAAATTAAAAATGTGCGTTGGGAAAAATAAAAAATACAGAAGGGTCGGCAAAGTGTGTCGGCTGATTCTATGTCTCTTCAATATTTCATTTCTTTCCTGTCTTTTCACAATGGTTTACTCTTCAGGTTTTAGTCGATTTCGTCTTTTTTACGCTTGCTGGTAACGGTCACTTGTATGTGGTCGGGCGGGATTTCGAAAAGAAATCCTGTCAGACCCGCAGGAAAGTGGGCACGAGGTCTGACTTGTCAGACCGCTAAAACCCCCGCCTGCCATATACAATTTGTTACCAGCTGGTGTTTTCATTTTTTTAGTTTAATTTCTTAGTCTTATTTCTGAATGCTCATATGCTTTAAAGAGATTTATATTTCTCAATAATTGTCTAATATTATTTCTTTTCCAACTGACCATTCTTGGATGACAAACAATTCTTATGTCAAGTTCTCCTAAATCTAAGGGTTCAGAGTCAATTCCTAATTTCAATTCATCTGAGGAGTCTTTTTTCTTAATCACAAATCGAATTTCTTTTTCGTGTGAGAAACTAACGTCTTTTCTTAGTGATACTTTTCCTAATTTTGACAATCCATTGTCGGGATATAAATTCTTATTTCTAAAATCCTGATATTCAACTTTCCCACAAAAATAGTCTTGAATGTTCTGCTCTTCTGAATTTGGTTCAAGGAGTTCTTTTAATTTTCCAAAGGATATTTTTAAAGCAACACCATCTGGATTTGAGTACAAATTCCACATTGCCATTGATTCTCTTTGCTCGTAAAACCAACAAGACACATAGTGACTCGATTGGATTTGTAAAATTTTCTCAATACGATTTGAGAGTTTAGAATTTAGAGGCAATGAGTTCTTATCGTGGTTAAGTATAAAATTGGCTAAACTAAATGTCGGCTCATTACTCATTTGAGTAAATTTTATAAGCGTCTCAAAAGGTATTCCTTCGAGCGTATCCTCAAACTGGTCCATTCGAGTGAATCGAACTTGTTTGTTTTGAATAAAATTTAACAGTCTATGTATATCGAAGTATCTCCAAAGATATTCATTGTCTTGTGGCAAATTCTCCTCTTTTATTAGTTTAAGTTTTGGCATTTATTCAGTTTAAATAGTTGATATTGCCGATTTTCACACTTGCTGGTAACGGTCAAGTGCATGTTGCGAAGTGGATTCCGAAGAGATTTTCCGTCCGGCAGGACGAAGAAAATCGAAACGAGAATCCGTGGCTGGCAAACCGCCAAAACCCGCTATGCAATATGCACATTGTTACAGCGCGTTTTTGTCTTTATTTCTTGTCAGTTTTGTCAAGATGTAAAATGTTGTTTTGGGGCTGTTTCACTCCGTCATTTACTTTTTTCTATTTCCTTTTCCTTGTCTTTCTATTTTGTAAAAAAGAGAAGTCAGTATTTGGTTGTTTCTGCTCACTAATTGTCTGTCGATTTTTGAGCTAAATTTATTCATTTTCCAGCCAATCCGAGCAACTAAAATTCGATATTCTTTCACTTTTTTCAAAGCTCCGCTTCCTCAGTTACATTTCATTTGTCATTGAGGAATAATCTGTTCTGCTTTGCTCTTTTCTTTGTTTTCTTCTTTTCTTTCCAAAATTTGGCTGACTCTCCAGAAATCCTGTGCTTGTCTTTTCTCTTTTCCTTTCTTGACTTTGTCTTTTTGCAATAGGTTTTTATTTGCTAATCGGCTCCTTTTTCAAATGCGCTGGTAACGGTCAAGTGCATGTTGCGAAGTGGATTCCGAAGAGATTTTCCGTCCGGCAGGACGAAGAAAATCGAAACGAGAATCCGCGGATGGCAAACCG
>NZ_FQUM01000006.1 GCF_900129025.1 Mariniphaga anaerophila
TCAAATTCTTCAAAATCAAAACTTGATTCTCTTTTCATTTTGCCAAACTAAAAATTTATATCCTTCTAACTTGACACACTTATTTGAACAGCGTCGAAAATGGGATTACAATTAGCAATTACAGCATATTCGCCGTTTATTATATCACAAGAAGACAATATGCCGAATACTCTTTTCCCCCCACATTAATATACGTCCACAAGTTTTTCCGTCTCTAACTCATCTTCTATACAATAACGAAGGAGCTTCGGCAAATTTTCGAAATGCACACTATTGTTTAAATCAATTTTGACAAATTCTGCCTACCTCATTATATATACCTGTTTGAATAATCGATAACACTCAAAATTTTAGAGCCTTTTATTGATAGGATTTGTTAAACAAAAGTGTATTTTCGTTCTCACAAATAAAATATTCGAAAGTGTCAAAAAACCTTGTAATTATTCCGACATACAATGAGAAGGAAAATGTGGAGAAGATGATACGAAAGGTATTTTCGCTACCAACACCTTTTCATTTATTAATAGTAGAAGATAATTCGCCTGACGGCACGGCGCTCATCGTAAAAAAATTGCAGGATGAATTTCCCGGCCAGCTGCATATACTGGAAAGAAAAGGGAAACTTGGCCTGGGAACGGCTTACATTGCCGGTTTTAAATGGGCATTGGAGCGTGACTATGAATTTATATTTGAAATGGATTGTGACTTTTCGCACAACCCCGACGATCTGCTCAGTCTCCACGAAGCTGCGCTGAACGGTGCAGATGTTGCCATTGGCTCCCGCTACATTTCGGGAATAAACGTAGTCAACTGGCCGTTGGGAAGAGTACTGATGTCGTACTTCGCATCAATGTATGTGCGCATTATCACCGGAATGAATGTAAAAGACACCACGGCAGGGTTTAAATGCTACCGCAGAAAAGTTCTTGAGACTATCGACTTCGAAAAGATTAAACTTATTGGTTACGGGTTTCAGATAGAAATGAAATTTACGGCGTGGAAATTCGGATTTAATATTGTAGAAGTTCCGATTGTTTTTACTGACCGTAAAGAAGGAACCTCAAAAATGAGCGGAGGAATTTTCAACGAAGCGCTTTGGGGCGTTATGAAAATGAAAATCAGAAGCTGGTCCAGAAACTATAAACGATAAAACGGACAATTTGTGCCAGCACTCCTATTTTACTTCGAAATATATACTATATATAAGATCAGAGTTATGAAACGAACATGGATTTTCTCAATTCAAAAGTCATAATAAGAAATGAGTAAATTTATGTGAGTTCCTGAATGTCTTCAAATTTATTGAACATTCAGAAATCAAAAAATTTTATACAGATGAAAAAACTCATCAAAGAAGCAACCATAGTCAACGAAGGACTGAAGTTTAAAGGGAGTGTTCTGATCGACAACAATACAATAGAAAAAGTATTTCCATACGCTGTTCCGAAAGACTTTGATTTTACAGGAGTAGAAATCATTGATGCAAGCGGCCTTTTACTAATTCCAGGAGCAATAGACGACCAGGTGCATTTTAGAGAACCGGGGCTTACCTACAAAGGCGAGATTGCCACCGAAAGTCGGGCCGCAGTAGCAGGAGGCGTTACTTCGTACATGGAAATGCCAAACACCAAACCACAATCTGTAACCCAGGAAGAATTACAAAAGAAATACGACCGTGCGGCTGAAGTTTCACCGGCCAACTACTCGTTTTACATGGGCGCAACCAACAATAACCTCGACGAAGTGCTTAAAACCGATCCCACAAAAGTGTGCGGCATTAAGGTTTTTATGGGCTCTTCAACCGGCAACATGTTGGTTGACGACGAGAAAACACTGTCTGAGATATTTCAGAATGCGCCCACTTTAGTAGCCACCCATTGTGAAGACGAAGCTACCATTCAGAAAAACATTGCGATTGCAAAAGCCAGGTATGGAGAAAATGTGCCTGTTTCGCGCCATGCACATATTCGCAATGATGAAGCCTGCTACATATCTTCGTCAAAAGCAGTGGAGCTAGCTTCCAAATTCGACACACGCCTGCATGTACTGCACCTCTCCTCTGCAAAAGAGATGAGTTTATTTTCTCCCGGAACGGTAAAAAACAAAAACATTACTGCCGAAGTTTGTGTGCACCATTTGTGGTTCGACGAGCGTGACTACATCACAAAAGGCAATTATATAAAATGGAACCCTTCCATAAAAACGATAAAAGACAAAGAAGCTTTGTGGGATGCTTTGCTTTCCGATAAAATTGACGTGATTGCCACCGACCATGCGCCGCACACCCGTGAAGAAAAAAACAACACCTATTTTAAAGCGCCGTCAGGCGGGCCGTTGGTTCAGCATTCTCTGACTGCCATGCTCGAAATGACAAACAAAGGTGTAATCTCAATAGAAAAAGTGATTCAGAAAATGTGTCATGCGCCGGCAGATCTGTTTCGTATCGACCGCCGCGGGTACATTCGCGAAGGATACTATGCTGATCTGGTGCTTATCGATCCGAATAAATCCTGGCAGGTTTCGCCAGAAAATATATTGTATAAATGTGGCTGGTCGCCATTCGAAGGCCAGGAATTTTCGCACCAGGTGGTTTCAACTTTTGTTAACGGCCAGGAAGTGTACAAAAACGGCGTGGTGCAAGACGGACTGACGGGGATGCGACTCAGTTTTCTGGCCTGACAACTATTTTAAGAAATTTCAGGGGAAAGCATAATCATTATTTTCCCAATTCTGAAATACCGGGCTTCCCGTCGCTGGCTTTCTTGAGCTCCATCACCTTTTCCAGATCGATGTCGTTAAACAGCTTCATTATTTGCCTTACTGTGGCGTTGTATCCAACCCGGTAAATTTCTTCAGCCTTATTAAAATTGAAAGTACTGAACTCGCGTGCTTCGGGTGGTTCAATTACAAAATCACAAACCTTTTTACTGTCTTCCACATTCTGTGCAATTCCCAGACGAAACGCACGCTCAGCAATAGCTTTCATTCCCTTCACTTTTCCCTCGGGACCATTATGATTTACGTGCACTCCAATCAACAGCTGGCATTTATCACGAATTGCCTCGGCAGGAAGATTGTTCAGCAAACCTCCGTCAACATAAGTTTGCCCGTCGATAATCTGAGGTTCAAAAACAACCGGAATAGATGCCGACGCCATAACCCACTGGAAAAGTTTTCCTTTTGATTTTATCTCTTCCTGCCCGCTGTTCAGATTGGTAACAGCACAATAAAAAGGCATTTTCAAAGCGGCAAAATCATCCTCTCCAATCATATCTTTCATCACTTTCTGAACCTGCCCAATATCAATCAGTCCGCTAAATGGCATGTGCCAGTTAATCATTTTGTGAAATTTGCTTTCCGTTAAAATGGCCAGTATTTCTTTTGGAGAACAACCGGCGGCATAAAACACACCCACAATGGCACCCATGCTTGTGCCCGAAATTACACGCGGTTTTATTCCGAAATTTTCCAAAGCATCCAAAACGCCAATATGGGCAATTCCGCGAGCACCGCCTCCGCTCAGGGCAATTCCAAATCTTGGGAGCTCACTTTTTGCTGTGATTTTATCCATTATACTGTGTTAAATTGAAGGAAACAAATCTACGAAAATACTGAAACAGACCATTCACATTTATTGTTGCAACAGACATAAAAAACAACGCAAAAATTAACGAACGGTGTTTACCCTGAAAAAGCATTACCAAACCACACATTATTTATACTTTTGCGAAAATTTTCAGGAAGTTTGGAACCTGTAACATTTCTAAAATATTTCGAAGGGCAAAAAGATTTTTCCGAACTGGTAAAAAAACTCTCTGCCCCCCCGGGTGAAAAAATTCACCTGCACGGACTTATTGGCTCTGCAAAAACGATATTAGCCGCCAACCTTTTCCGGAAGCTTAACAAAAACATGCTGCTACTTATTAACGACAGGGAAGAAGCAGCTTATTTATTCGATGATCTAAACAATCTTGGGTTCGAGGAATTCACTCTGTTTTTTCCCTCATCGTACAAACGATCCATTCAGTACGGAAAGCCGGAGCAGGAAAATATTGTTCAGCGGACAGAAACGTTGAACAAATTATCCGACCACGATACCATTAATATAGTAGTTACTTATCCGGAGGCGCTGGTCGAATCTGTTATTTCGCAGGCCAACCTCGATCAAAATACGTTGCAGGTAAGTGTTGGCGACAAAATCTCCATCGAATTCATCAACGAATTTTTATACGAATATGGTTTCGAACGGGTGGATTTTGTTTACGAACCCGGGCAATTTTCGGTACGCGGCAGCATTGTGGATATTTTTTCCTATTCCAATGAAGACCCGTACCGGCTCGATTTTTTTGGCGATGAAGTAGATTCCATCCGCAGTTTCAACATCGACAATCAGATTTCGAAAGAGACATTCAAAAAAATAACAATCGTTCCCAACATTCAAAATGAAAATCTGGAAGGGAATCGGGTACCTTTGTTTGAGTTTCTGCCCGAAAACACCATTTATATTGGGGAAGACCTCAACCAGTGTTTTCATCATGTAAACGATATCCACCGGCAGGCAATCCTGGCAAAGGCCGAAGAGGAAAACCTCATGGAAATGATTGTTCCGGGCGAAACGCTGAAAGAGCAACTTCAAACAAAAACTGTTTGCGACTGGGGGAATAACCTCTGTTTTGAACCGGATTCAACTTTTGAGTATTCATTTGCCCGGCAGCCGGTTTTCAATAAAAAGTTTGATCTGCTGGCTGAAAACCTGGAAGAGCACCAGAACAACGAATATCGGGTTTTCATTCTTTCAAACCATAAAAAGCAGATTGAAAGATTGCAGGCGATTTTCGGCGATATTAAAGCCACCGTAAATTTTACCCCGGTATATTTTACGCTGCACGAAGGATTTGTTGACCACGATTTAAAAATTTGCTGTTACACCGACCACCAGATTTTTGAACGTTACCACCGGTTTAAACTCAAAACAAAAAAAGATCAGCGCGAAGCCATCTCGCTAAAAGAGCTGAGCATGCTCCACCCCGGCGATTACGTTGTGCATATCGACCACGGAATCGGAAAATTTGCCGGGCTGGTTCGTACCGAAATAAACGGGAAAATACAGGAAGCAATCCGGTTAACGTATAAAAACAACGATGCGTTGCTGGTAAACATTCATTCGCTTCACCGCATTTCAAAATATAAAGGGAAAGATGGTTCGGAACCCACGCTGAACAAGCTCGGCACAGGTGCATGGCAGAAAATGAAAAACCGCACCAAAGCCAAAGTAAAAGATATTGCGAAAGAATTGATTGCATTATATGCTGAACGTCTTTCTGAAAAAGGGTTCGCATTTTCGCCCGACTCATACTTACAAACCGAGCTGGAAGCGTCGTTTATTTACGAAGACACTCCCGACCAGGAAAAAGCAACCGGTGCCGTCAAAGAAGACATGGAAAAACACATTCCGATGGACAGGCTGGTATGCGGCGACGTAGGCTTCGGGAAAACAGAAATAGCAATCCGGGCTGCTTTTAAAGCAGTAACCGACAGCAAACAAGTGGCGGTTCTGGTGCCAACTACCATTCTGGCATTACAACATTACAAAACATTTTCCGAACGGCTTGCTGATTTCCCGGTACGCATAGAATACATTAGTCGTTTTAAAACTTCGGCAGAAATAAAACAAACTTTAGCCGACGCAGCTGCCGGAAAGGTGGATATTTTAATCGGGACCCACCGGTTAGTAAGCAAAGATGTAAAGTTTAAAGATTTGGGGTTGCTCATTATCGACGAAGAACAAAAATTCGGAGTATCGGTAAAAGAGAAACTAAAAAGGTTGAAAGTAAATGTAGACACATTAACATTAACTGCCACGCCTATTCCGCGAACATTGCAATTTTCGCTGATGGGCGCACGCGACTTATCCATCATTCAAACACCGCCTCCCAACCGCTACCCCATTATTACCGAAGTGCATGGTTTTAACGAGCAAATCATCCGCGAAGCAATATTGTACGAAGTATCCCGCAACGGGCAGGTTTTTTTCATTCACAACCGGGTACAAAATATTTACGAAGTAGAAGCCGCCATAAAAAGAATTGTGCCGGAAATTTCTACAGTGGTGGGGCACGGCCAAATGGAAGGCCCCAAGCTGGAAAAAGTAATGCTCGATTTTATTAACGGCGATTACGATGTTTTGGTGGCAACAACCATCATCGAGTCAGGGCTGGATATTCCAAATGCCAATACCATTATAATAAACCATGCCGAAAATTACGGGTTAAGCGACCTTCACCAGTTGCGCGGACGCGTGGGGCGTTCCAACAAAAAGGCATTTTGTTACCTTATTACTCCGCCCCTGGCAACCGTAAGTCCGGAAGCCCGGCGCCGGCTAAAAGCTATCGAAGAGTTTTCAGACCTCGGAAGCGGATTCAACATTGCTATGCAGGACCTTGATATTCGTGGAGCCGGAAACCTGCTGGGCGCCGAACAAAGCGGTTTTATTGCTGATATCGGTTTTGAAACCTACCACCGCATTCTTAACGAAGCGGTTCAGGAGCTGAAACAGGAAGAGTTTAACGGTGTTTTCAAAGATTTGGGCAAAGAACAAACCCGGGCATTTTTAAATATCAAACCGGTGCACGATTGCCAAATCGACACCGACATGGAGTTGCTTTTCCCGCAGGATTATGTGCCCGGTAACTCGGAAAGAATGTTGTTGTACCGCGAACTGGATAACATTGACAACCGCGAACAACTGGAACAATTCAGCCTTGGGCTGCAAGACAGGTTCGGAAAACTGCCTCAGGAAACCCGCGAACTACTGGAAGTGGTAAAACTGCGCTGGAGAGCCCTCGATTTGGGAATGGAAAAAATCATCCTGAAAGAAGGCAAAATGATTTGTCACTTTGTTTCCGACCAGCAATCTTCATTTTATCAGTCTGAATTATTTTTAAAAATAGTGCAGTTTGTGCAGCACGGAACAACAAAAGGCCGAATGCGGGAAAAAAACAATAAGCTCACATTAACTTATGCAAACGTTTCTAATGTAGAAACCGCAGGGCACATTTTAAAAGAAATGGCTGCAGAAGTAATCCAACCCGCACAATAGTTGGCTCAAACATTTTTTTAAATTTGTTGGTTATTAAATTTAACCTTTTTCACCTTGCTTAGTCAAATAAGCTCGAAATAGAAATAAACCAGTTAAAAATTCACTTAATAAACTAGAACGTGGCCAAAAAAAATATTTTCAGACTCTCAATTACCATTGTATTAATACTGGTACTGGCAGGAATTGTTTTTTACCCCAAGCTGGAACCGCTGTTTAAATCAAACGAAGAACCCGCCCTCCAGCGCAATCCGCGGGGAATGGGAGCCGGACAACCGCTTTTTGCCAGCGGATATGTTTTGGTGCCGTCAAAAATGAGTGAACTAATTTACAGTACAGGTTCGCTGCTTCCTGATGAAGAGGTCGACCTTGCCTTTGAAACATCGGGCAAAGTAGTAGGTATTTATTTTGACGAAGGCCGAGGTGTAAAAAAAGGCGAACTCCTTGCAAAAATAAACGACAAACCCTTGCAGGCGCAACTGCTGAAACTGCAGGCGCAAAAAAAACTTGTTGAAGAACGCGAATTCAGGCAGCGGCAGTTACTCGACCGCGATGCCATCAGCCGCGAAAGTTACGACCAGGTGGCCACAGAACTGCAATCCATCGAAGCCGATATTATGCTTATTCAGGCGCGGATTGCCGAAACAGAAATGCGCGCTCCGTTCGACGGAGTTGTGGGATTACGAATGATTTCGGAAGGTGCCTACGCCACAACCCAGACCAAAATTGTACGGCTGGTCAAAACGCGTCCCTTAAAAATTGAATTTTCCATCCCGGAAAGATACGCCGGCGAAGTAGCTCCCGGGTTTCCTATTTCCTTTGTAGTTGATGGTTTTGCTGAACCTTTCAATGCTAAAGTTTATGCAATCGACCCAAAAGTAGATATTAATACCCGCACAATTGTAGTGCGCGCGCTTTATCCGAACAGCGGCGAAGAGTTAAAACCAGGTCGTTTTGCCAGTGTGCGTGCCCGGCTTTCAGAAATTGAAAACACGGTTTCGATACCTACCGAAGCACTGATTGCAGAAATGTCGGGAGAAAAAGTTTTCATTTATGAAAAAGGCAAGGCAAAAGAGGTAAAAGTAACTACCGGGCTGCGCACCGAATCGCACATTCAAATCCGCACCGGGCTGAATTTTGGCGATACCTTGTTAACAACGGCCATTCTTCAGTTACGAGAAGGCTTGCCGGTAAAACTCGACACACTTGTTACCAACCAACAACAAACTGTAAACAAATAACATGAGTCTTTCATCAGTCAGCATAAAAAGGCCGGTACTGGCTACGGTATTTTCCCTGGTAATATTGCTTTTCGGAGGAATAGGAATGACATTTCTCGGTGTCAGGGAATTTCCTAGTGTAGACCCGCCAATTATTTCGGTTAGCACATCGTACCCCGGTGCCAATTCAGATGTAATTGAATCGCAAATTACAGAACCGCTGGAGCAGTCCATCAACGGAATTCCTGGAATTCGTACACTTACCAGTAGCAGTAGCCAGGGCAGAAGTAGAATTACCGTGGAATTTGAGTTGTCGGTTGATCTGGAAACAGCAGCCAACGATGTGCGCGATAAAGTTTCTCAGGCACAGCGCTACCTTCCTCGCGATTGCGACCCGCCAACAGTAACAAAGGCAGATGCCGATGCCAGCCCTATTTTAATGGTAGCAGTTAAAAGTCCGAAACGGTCGCTGCTCGAGCTTTCGGAAATTGCTGAACTGACATTCAAAGAACAACTTCAGACAATTTCGGGAGTAAGTTCGGTTGGCATTTGGGGAGAAAAAAGATACGCCATGCGCATTTGGCTCGACCCGGCAAAACTGGCCGGTTACCAAATGACTCCGCTCGATGTTCGCAATGCTATTCAGCGCGAAAATGTTGAACTTCCGGCAGGCAGCATCGAAGGAAACACCACCGAATTAACCATTCGCACTTTGGGATTAATGACCACGCCAGAGGAATTCAACAGCCTCATTCTGAAACAGGAGGGCAACCAGTTAATCAGGGTGCGCGATGTGGGTCGTGCAGAACTCGGCCCCGAAGATTTGCGGGGAATCATGAAAATGAATAACGTTCCCATGGTTGCCACAGTAATTGTTCCGCAACCCGGCGCCAACCACATCGATATTGTTGACGCTGTTTACGACCGGCTCGAATTCATAAAAAAAGACCTTCCCGACGACGTGGAAATAGAAATCGGATTTGACAATACTCAATACATCAGGTCATCCATTGATGAAGTAAAAACCACCATTTACGTGGCTTTTTTCCTGGTGGTGGTTATTATCTTTTTCTTTTTACGCGACTGGCGCACCACCATTATTCCTATTCTTGTAATTCCGGTTTCGCTGGTGGGGTCGTTTTTTATAATGTACATTGCCGGATTTACCATTAATGTACTTACGTTATTGGCAATTGTACTTTCCATCGGGCTTGTGGTAGACGATGCAATTGTTATGATGGAAAATATTTATGTGAAAATTGAACGGGGCATGACTCCGTTACAAGCGGGGCACGAAGGAGCCAACGAAATATTTTTTGCCATTATTGCCACCACAATTACACTGGTAGCGGTATTCTTCCCCATTGTTTTTCTTGAAGGGATGACCGGAAGATTATTTCGCGAATTTAGTATTGTAATTGCCGGGGCAGTGGCTATTTCGTCGTTTGTGGCACTTACATTTACCCCGATGCTTTCCACCAAACTGTTAAAATCACGAAAAAAACATAACCGTTTTTACAACTGGTCCGAAAAGTTTTTTGAACGACTCAACAACGTTTACAAAAATTCGCTGGAGTCTTTTTTAACCCGAAAATACATTTCTGTATTTATTCTTATCGGCGCAGGATTTTTAATTTTCAGCCTTTGGAAAATTATCCCGGCAGAAATGGCTCCGATGGAAGACCGGTCGCAGTTCAACATAAACGTTACTCCTCCAGAAGGCGCTACTTACGAGTTCAACTACGATTATGTTGAAAAAGTTGGCGAGCTGGTGGAAGAAATGGTTCCCGAGGCCGAAAAAGTAACTACAATGGTAAGGGGAAGCTGGGCGTTTGTAAGAGTTGTTCTGGTTGATCCTTCTGAACGGGAACGCTCGCAGCAGGAGATTGCCGCTGACGTTTCTCGCGAACTGCGGAAAATGACCAAAGCCAGAGCCAGTGTAATTCAACAATCGACATTTGGTGGAAGGCGCGCACGCCAACCCATCCAATATGTGTTGCAGGCACCAACAATTGAACGCCTGCGTGAAATACTGCCCGAATTTATGGCAGAAGTAAACAACAGTCCGGTTTTTGTTCAGCCGGATGTCAACCTGAAATTCACCAAACCCGAACTTCAGATTGAAATAAACAGAGACAAAGCCAACCTGTTGGGCGTTTCTACCCAAAACATTGGGCAAACGTTGCAGTTGGCGCTCAGCGGCCAGCGTTTTGGCTATTTTATAATGAACGGAAAACAATACGAAATTCTGGGAGAATTGCCACGCCAGGAGCGCAACAAGCCGCTCGATCTGAAATCTCTTTACGTGCGTAACAACAGTGGCGAGATGATTCAACTGGACAACTTTGTAAACCTGAAAGAAACAACTGCCCCGCCGGAACTTTACCGCTACAACCGGTTTGTGTCGGCCACCATTTCTTCAAACTTAGCCGACGGAAGAGCCATTAGCGAAGGGATTGAAGAGATGGACAGAATTGCGGCAAAAGTACTTGACGACTCATTCCGCACAGCACTTGCCGGCGACTCAAAGGATTTCAGAGAAAGTTCATCCAGCCTGATGTTTGCATTTGTGCTGGCCATCGTACTTATTTTTCTGGTTCTTTCTGCACAGTTCGAAAGTTTTAAAGACCCGATTATCGTAATGATGACCGTTCCGCTGGCACTTACAGGAGCTCTTATTTTCATGTGGTACTTTAACATTACCATGAATATTTTCAGCCAAATCGGAATTATCATGCTCATTGGGTTGGTATCGAAAAATGGAATTTTAATAGTAGAATTCGCCAACCAACGAAAAAATGCAGGGATGAACAAGCTTGAAGCCATAAAATTTGCTTCGGGAGCACGCTTCCGCCCGATTTTAATGACAAGCCTTTCGACCATTCTCGGTATTCTGCCGCTGGCAATGGGACTGGGCGAAGGAGCTCAAAGCCGGGTAGCAATGGGTACTGCTGTAGTTGGCGGTCTTCTCATCGCCACTTTCCTTACATTGTACGTTGTTCCGGGAATTTACCTGTTAATTTCAAGCGAATCAAAAAATAAAGATGAAAATGACAACACCCTTGATAAAGCGAAATAATCCGTTCAATTTAAAAAATATTACACTGGCGTTTCTGCTTATTTTTTCAATCGGAAATGGCCGGGCACAGGAGGTTTACGATCTTACCCGCTGCGTTGCAACCGGACTCGAACAAAATTTTTCGGTTAAAGTAGCCCGCAATCAGCAGGAGGTTGCTGAAAACAACCACACCCGTGGCAATGCCGGATTTCTACCAACGGTAACTACTACAAACCGGTTGGGTGGGAACTTAACGTCAACCACCCAGAAAATGAATGACGGATCGGAGAATAATTCGCGGGGAGTTTACAACACAACCGGTTCAGCTGCACTGGAGCTGAACATGACACTGTTTAACGGATTCAATGTTCAGACCACCTGGCAAAAGCTAAACGAACTCAAACAAAAAGGGGCGCTGAACACCCAAATGTCCATGGAAAACCTGGTTGCACAAATTGTAGCTGAATACTATTACTACATTCAGCAACTAAACTACCAAAACAACATGGAATACGCCGTTTCACTTTCGCGCGAACGCGCACGCATCGACGAAGACCGATATTTGTTGGGAGCATCTTCAAAACTGGAACTGCTGCAGTCGATCGTCTATTTAAATGAAGACAGCTCGCGGCTTGCACGCCAGAATGAATCTATTCTGGAATCGGAAGTACGGCTAAAAAAACTCATGTCGCTCGAAAATCTGGAAGAAAAAATAAAGTTAGCCGACACTTCAATAGTGTTTAATTCAGAACTGGTTTATGCCGAACTTTTAAATTCGACCCTCGATTTGAACACCAGTCTGCAAATCGCTAAAAAAAATCACGTTATTTCCGAACTCGATTATAAAATTATTGCCTCTCGGGCCTATCCGTATCTCAACCTCTCGTCGAACTATAATTACGGTTACCGCGGATACGGCACCGGAAATATTAGCGACTATGGAGAACTGGCATTAAGCAGCCAGCAAACCAATACGCTGAATTACGGGCTTACACTGGGCATGAATATTTTTGACGGGTTTAACCGACGCCGTGAAAAAAGTAATGCGCTAATTGAAGTAGAAAACCAGCAGTACCGTTTCCAGCAGGTTGAACAGGAAATTAAGGCCGACTTACTTACCGTGTATTATGCTTACGAAAATAATTTACGGCTGGTACAACTGGAAGAAGAAAACCTGAATGTTGCCCGCGAGAATCTGGAGATTGCACTGGAACGCTACAGGCTGGGTGCTTTGTCGGGTCTGGAACTGCGCGAAGTACAAAAAAGCCTGCTCGATGCAGAAGAACGTTTGATTTCGGTGAAATACCAAACAAAGCTGGCGGAGATTTCGCTGCTCCAGATTGCCGGAAAAATTATGGACTACGCATAAAAATTCATTCATACCTTATATAACAGGTCAGATCAATCCAAACGGCATTGAAAAGTAGCTGGGGAAAATCACAAAACCCACGTCAACTTAATCTTCATAAAAATACGGTCGTTGTATAAGCCGCGAGGTTTTAATGCGACAACTTAAGAAAACTGATTTTACAGAATCTGCCACGTTCAATACTCCACATATTTGTTCCGGTTATACCTTATTATATAGGCAACAAAAAAAGCATGGAAAAAAAAAGCGCAATTACTTGAAAGAAATAGTAACTTTGCCGCGCATTTACCAAAAGCATGTTTCATGCAAACATTTGAATTTGACACTATTGTAATTGGAAGCGGACTTGCAGGACTAACTGCGGCTTACCACTCTTCAAAATTTGGCTCTGTAGCAGTAATCACCAAGTCAGAGCTCGACACCAGTAATTCCTATTATGCACAGGGAGGAATAGCTGCTGCTATTGGCAGCGACGACTCGCCCGAAGAGCATATGACAGATACTTTTACAGCAGGGCGCGGGCTCTGCGACGAAGATTCTGTTCGAATCCTTGTAAACGAGGGAAAAGAGCGGGTGCTGGAACTCATTGATATGGGAATGCAGTTCGACAAAATAGACGGCAACCTTGTTCTCGGACTGGAGGGAGCACACAGTAAACGCCGCATTTTACATGCCGACGGTGATGCAACCGGAAAGAAGATCACCTGTTTTACGCTTCAAAAAGTAAAAGAGAAAAAAAATATTACTCCGTTCGAATACACTACCGTTGTTAAATTACTCAAAAACAACGGTGCTATTGTTGGAGTGCAGGCGCTCGATTTCAGAACCGGAGAGAACCTGCTTTTCAAAACAAAAGCTGTTATTTTGGCCACAGGTGGATTGTCGCGTATTTTTGCCCGCTCTACCAATCCACATACTGCCACCGGCGACGGAATTGCACTGGCATGGGAGGCAGGCGCCAGAATTTCCGACATTGAGTTTATTCAGTTTCACCCATCAGCACTTTGTGTGCCGGGAGAAGAAGCTTACCTCATTAGCGAAGCTGTTCGCGGAGAAGGTGCCTGGTTGCTCGACCACGACGGAAAAAGATTCATGAAAGAAATTCATCCGCTCGCAGAGCTGGCTCCCCGCGACGTGGTGGCATTTAATATTTTCAAAAAACTTAAACAGTCAGGAAAGGACTTCATCTACCTTTCGTTAAAGCATCTGGATGGAGAGAAAATAAAAACGAGGTTCCACAATATTTATTTGCATCTGCAGGCCGTTGGAATTGACTTAACCAAAGATTTGGTTCCGGTTGCGCCCGCGGCACATTACATGGTTGGAGGCATTCAAACCAATCTGGACGCAGAAACCAACATTAAAGGACTTTTTGTTTGCGGAGAAGCAGCCTCAACCGGAGTAATGGGAGCCAATCGTCTGGCCAGCAATTCGCTGCTGGAGTGTCTGGTGTTTGGGAAACGTGCCAGCGAAACCGCAGCAAAACTTGTTTGGACGAAGGGAGATCTTCCGGAAATAAAACCTGTACATAACAACACTTCCACTGAAAATACTTTCCTTGAAATGCAAAACAAAATTGCTTCTGTAATGATGACAAACCTGGGCATCGTAAGAAATAAGGCCGGGTTGGAAGAAGCAAAAACGAATTTTGAGGACATTGCCAAACAATACGAAAGCACAAACAACGATTACAATTTGCAAAAAATAAGGAACAGCGCAACAGTTTGCGGATTAATTGCAAAAGGAGCGCTCACCCGCGAAGAGAGCCGGGGCGGACACATTCGGTCCGATTTTCCGGAAGAGCAAAAAAACTTTGAAGTGCACATTGTACAACAAAAAAATAAAGATATTCATTTTGAACCTGTAAGACGAGAAACACATGATGGATGAAAGAACGCTGGAAGCAGCTGAAATACTATTCGAACTGGCTTATACCGAAGATGTTGGCGACGGAGACATTACCACCAATAACCTGATTCCACCAGAAACCAGCAAAACTGCTGTTCTGGTGGCAAAAGAAGACGGCGTTGTTGCCGGCCTGCAGGTTGCAGAAATGGGTTTCAGAAAGCTCGACGAAAACATCGAATGGAAAGTTTTTCTGCCGGATGGAAGCAAAGTAAAAAAAGGAGATACAATTGTTGAATTTAAAGGAAGTTACAGGGCATTACTGACAGGCGAACGCACTGCGCTTAATTTTCTGCAAAGGCTCTCCGGAATAGCTACTTTTTCCAATTTGTGTGCTACAGAAGTAGCAGACTACGACGTAGAAATACTCGACACCAGAAAAACGCTGCCCGGATATCGTCATCTCGACAAATATGCAGTGCGAATGGGAGGCGCATCCAACCATCGGTTTGCACTTTACGACATGGTTATGATCAAAGATAACCACATTCAGGTAGCAGGAGGCATAAAACAGGCAGTGGATGCCATACGGTACAAAATACCCAAAAGCATCAAAATTGAAGTGGAAACAACTACCATGGAACAGGTACAGGAAGCAATTGATGCAGATGTTGACATCATCATGCTCGACAATATGGATCTGAAAATGATGAAGGAAGCCGTTGAACTTATTAACAAAAGGGCAAAAGTTGAGGCTTCCGGAAATATGACCCTTAAGCGCATCAAAGAAGTAGCTGCCACAGGAGTAAACTACATTTCAATTGGGGCGCTCACACACTCTGTAAAAGCACTCGACATCAGTCAGCGTATTGTCGATTAAAATGAATCTTATTATTGACATAGGTAATACGCGGACGAAATTCTCTGTGTTCAATCACGGCGAAGAGATGATTTCTGTGCCCGTGGATGAGTTTCTGCCATCGCATGTCGATGTGCTTCTGAAAGAACACCCTTCCATCGATAGTGTTATTCTTTCGTCAGTAAAAAACTACTCGCAGGAATTAAAAAAGTATCTTCAGAAAACGTTCAATACTTTTATTGAACTGGATGAAGAAACTCCGCTACCTGTTGAAAACTGTTACAACACAAAAGAAACTTTAGGAAAAGACAGACTGGCAGCAGCCGTTGGCGCATTTCATCTTTACCCTAACAAAAACGTATTGATAATTGATGCAGGCACTGCTATTACCTACGATTTAATAAATGAAAAAGGACAGTACCTGGGCGGGAACATCTCTCCGGGACTGGAAATGCGATTTAAGGCGCTAAACCATTTTACAGGGCGCCTGCCATTAGTCGAAAAAAAAGATTTCGGAAAATTGTTTGGCCAAACCACATCAGAAGCAATACGTGCCGGAGTACAGCATGGCACTGTGTTTGAGGTAGATAAAGCAATTGAAACTTTTAAGGAATTTTATAAAAATTTAAACGTAATTATTACCGGTGGCGATACCATTTTTTTTGATAAGAAATTAAAAAATTCTTTCTTTGTACATTTCAATTTAATAGCCATCGGGTTAAACCGCATATTAGAACATAATGGGGAGAATTAGAAGCGTAGTTTTTATGGCCGGACTGCTTATAATGCCGGCTTTATTATTTGCACAATTTAATAATAACACCACTTCACCGTATTCACGGTTTGGTTTAGGAGACCTTCATTCATACAGTTTCGGAAGAACTGCTGCCATGGGAGGGGCATCATTGGCCAGCCGCAACAACCAGCAAATTAATATGTCGAACCCGGCATCTTACACAGCGGTTGACTCTCTTGGATTTATGTTTGAATTCGGGGTGAACGGGAAGTTTGCAAATTACAGCAACGATATTACAAGCATGAATGCCAACGATGTAAACTTCGGGTATTTTGCCATGAACTTTCAAATTACAAACTGGCTGGGAACTTCAATGGGACTTACCCCATACTCTGACGTAGGCTACGATGTAAATATAACCGACGAGATTGAGAACGCAGGAAAAATCCTTTACCAGTACACCGGAGGAGGCTCGTTGTCGAAAGCTTACTTTGGACTGGCAGTTAATCCGGTTAAAAACATTTCGGTTGGAGCAAACCTGAATTACATGTTCGGTTTGCTTAGCCGCACCGGGCAAACTTACTTTTTGGAATCATCCAGCTTTTACAAAAACCAGAGAAACGAAACCCTCAGAATCAGAGATTTTAATTTAAATTTCGGAATACAGGGAACCATTCCAATTAAAAGCGACCAGCGCGTTACGTTAGGAGCTGTTATCGAGAACAAACCCAAATACACCGGTTTTTATTCCGATCTGAATACAAAATATATTTCTATTCCTCTGGGTAGCAACAACTATGCAAGCGACCTAGACACAATAAGCAACGTCAACGAGGACAACATAAACATTCAATTTCCGCTCACTTATGGGTTTGGAATTTCTTATGTAAAAGACAACCAATTGGAAATAAACGCAGATTATTACCACCAATCCTGGTCAGACGTAAATTTACCGGGCGGAGGCAACGATGTTTTAACAGATTTAAATAAATTTGCCGTTGGTGCTGAATGGATTCCTGATAGATTTTCTATTCGCAGTTACCTCAGCCGAATCGCTTATCGTGCAGGTCTGAAATATGAGAATACTTATCTTCTGATTGACAATCAGCAAATTAATGATTTTGGCATAAGTTTTGGAGTTGGATTACCGGTTTATCGTTCCAACTCAACAATAAATGTTTCAGCAGAATTGGGCAGAAGAGGAACGAAAAAAGACAACCTTATTCTTGAAAATTATGCAAAATTAAACCTGAGCGTTAACTTATACGACTTGTGGTTTATTAAACGAAGATTTGATTAAAAACGAAATAAAAACAAATAAAAATTACGAGACTATGAAAGCTGTTTTTCGCATATCACTCTTAATGGCCTCCCTGGTTTTAGCAGCCGTCACTACCATTCAGGCTCAACGAATAATCAAAGGCACTGTTTACCGCGAAGGCAAACCGGCTGCCGGAGTTACTGTTGAAGCACACCGTGGCGGCTCAATGATGACCAGTTTCGATGGGAAATATGAAATTGAAGCTGACGCTAAAACCAAGTGGATCAGATTTACTTTTATCAACGAATCTGAAAGGATGGACATTTCAGATAAGCAAGGTGATGTGTTCGATTTTGCATTTGACGGAAAACTTCCCGGAAATGGAGAAGAAACTGAATCGGGTGATGTGATATTGAAATCTGCAGAAGAACTGATTCGTGAACAAGACAGGGACTTTATGAACGAATTGTCTTTATACAACGAATTCTACAAGCAGGACAATATTGAATCTGCAATGCCTCACTGGAAAAAAGTTTACACTACATATCCAAAATCAACCCTGAATATATACATCCACGGTTCCAATATGTACGAAAAACTCATCGAAAAAGCTGCTACTCCCGAAGAAAAAGGCAAACTCATTGATGAATTAATGAAGCTTTACGATAAGAGAACCAAGTACTTTGGAGAAAAAGGCTATGTTTTAGGAAGAAAAGCAACAGCATGGTTGAAGTATAAACTGGATAACGACCGGGCTCTGGACAATGGAGATTTGAAAGAAACTCTGAAAAAAGGTTACGACTGGCTGAACGAATCAGTTACAGAAAGAGGGAACGAGTCTGAACTTCCGGTACTGGTTTTATTAATGCAGACTTCGCGTTCGTTATTCAAACTGGGCGAATTACCAAAAGAAACAGTTGTAAAAAATTACGACACCTGCAATTCAATTCTAAATGCTACGCTGGATAAAACAACAGATGCCGAAACGGTTAAGAACATCGGCGACGTTCAGGCCTACATCGAAGACATATTTGGCACATCGGGAGCTGCTGATTGCGAAGCTTTGGTAAATATTTTCACACCGCAGTACGAAAGTAAAAAAGACGATGTGGAATTCATTAAAACCATGTTGCGCCGCCTCGGCAACGCCAATTGTGACGAAACTCCGCTGTTTTCTGAAGCAACAGAAAAATTGTATGAGCTTGAACCATCGGCAGAGGCTGCATTTAACATGGCACGCCGCTTCGTTAAAAGAGACGACGCCGAAAGAGCAAAAAATTACTACCAGCAGGCAATGGAGCAGGAAACCGACAACGAATTGTTGGCTAAATATTACTACGAATACGCTCTGTTCATTTACGCAAAAGAACACGCTTTGCAGGAAGCCAGAACTTACGCTAAAAAAGCGATGGATATAAAATCTGATTACTGCGAAGCCTTAATGTTGATTGGTGATATTTATGTAGCAGCAAGCCGTTCGTTCGGGTCAGACGATTTTGAAAAATCAACCGTATTCTGGCTGGCTGTAGATTATTACGAACGCGCTCGTTCAAATCCGGACTGCGCCGTAGATGCATCTAAAAAAGCAAAAGACTACCGCAAGTACTTCCCAAATAAAGAAGAAGCTTTCTTCCGCAGTTTGCAGGAAGGACAAACCTACAAAGTAGGAGGTTGGATCAATGAAAGCACAAAAGTCAGGTTCTAGAACCTTCAAAATATTATATTATTTGCGAATTGCAGCCCTTTTTGCAGGGGCTGCATTTCTTTTCTTTGGCTGCGAAAATAACATCGAGAAGATAAAAGCATTCAGCTCTTCCGACAATCTGCCCGACATGGAAGCTGCCACCTTTGAAACCATGTTTACCGACAGTGGTGAGGTGCGTTTCTTTCTGAAAGCTCCAACAGTTCTGCATTTCGACGGCGAGGGAAAACCATACTTCGAGTTTCCCGACGGTATTGAGCTCATAAAATACGACGAGCACGAACAGGTGATTTCCAGCATTACTGCCGATTACGCCAAACAATTCGAAAAAGAAGAAAAGTGGGAGGCAAAAAACAATGTTGTGGCAACCAATGCTCAGGGTGACACACTGAAAACCGAGCACCTCATTTGGGAAGAAAAAGACGAGAAAATTCATACGGAAGAATTCGTCCGGATTATCCGCGAAAACCAGATTATTACCGGAATTGGATTTCAGTCTGACCAGTCGCTGCAAAACTGGAGAATAAAAAATCCAAAAGGAACAATTTATATCGACATGGAAAATCCGCAGCCTCAGCCAGCCGATTCTGTTCCACCAACACTCCAGGAGGCTCCGAAACAAAATACTTTGCAAAAACCGCTGAATCTCGGAAATTAGCCCGAAGCTTTCCGTTCTCAGGCATTTATAAACGGAGGAAGCATTAAAAATCGCGCGGCAACAACACAAAAAACAGGAGTTATTTTACTGATAAACAATAACATACGTCCGATATTAAACCACACCTCCAAAAGTGGATAAAATCTCGCGGATTCCTTTGAAAATTACTATATTCGTAGCTCGAAAAAAACAAGTAAATTTTGCATTAAAATAACTGTAAATCAATGGCAACGTTACAAACGATTAGAACAAAAGCAGGATTACTGGTAGCAATTGTGATTGGTATCTCACTTGCTGCATTTATCCTGGGCGACATGTTTCAGGGGGGAAGCTCCATCCTTCAAGGCAACCGCATGGAAGTAGGAGAAGTCAATGGAGAATCGATTCAATACCCTCAATTCCAACAAGAAGTTGAAAAATTGGGTGATATCTACCGCATGAATACATCGCAAAACCAGTTAGATGAAAACACATGGGTACAGGTTCGTGAACAAACCTGGCAGACTATGATCAGAGACATTGTGATGAATGATGTGTACAAAAAAATTGGGATTACAGTTAGTTCAGACGAACTTTTTGATATGCTTCAGGGAACAAACCTCCACCCTATTGTTCAGCAACTTTTCAGAAACCCGAACACCGGGCAGGTTGATCGTGGTGCAGTAGTACAGTTCCTCAAAAACCTGGAAACAGGTGTTGCTCCGGAACAGCGCCATTACTGGCTTTATCTCGAAAACCAAATTGTAGACGAGCGCATTCAATCAAAATACAACAGTCTGGTTGGGAAAGGATTGTACGTTACTTCACAGGAAGCATCAAACAGCCTCGCCGGAAGAAACAAAGAAGTTAGTTTCGACTACGTTGCGCTGAATCACACATCGGTAGCAGACAGTCAGGTAGTTGTAACAGAAAAAGACCTGAAAGACTATTACAATAAAAATCAGGACACCTACAAACAGGAAAAATTACGTCAGATAGAATACATTACATTTCCGGTAGAGCCTTCGGAACAGGATTTTAAAGACACTGAGAAATGGATTAACGATGTTGTTTCCGACTTTGCATCAGCAACTGACAATGCTGCTTTTGTAAACTCAAACTCTGATGTCGACTTTGACGACACCTGGTACAAACAATCGGATCTTCCGGAAGATATTGCAACTTGGGTTTTTGAAAACGATGCAAAAATCAACGACATTTTCGGCCCTTATTTTGAAGACAACGCTTACAAACTTGCGAAATTACACGCATCTGAAATGTTGCCTGATTCAGTTGAAGCACGCCACATTTTATTGCAGGTAAATACACAGCAGGAGCTTATTGCACAGCAAGCACTTGCCGACAGTTTAAAAACTGCAATTGAAAATGGCAGTGATTTCTCTAAACTGGCGATGGAATTTTCAGCCGACCAGGGGTCTGCAATCCAGGGAGGTGAATTGGGATGGTTTGGCCGCGGCCAGATGGTAAAACCATTTGAAGAAGCAGCCTTCAATAACAAGGTTAAAGAAGTATCTGTTGTAACTTCCCAGTTCGGAATTCATATTATTCAAACCACCGCTCGCGGTCAGTTGTCGCGCCAGGTGCAAATTGCCTACCTTGTAAGAAACGTAACGCCCAGCACTCAGACTTACCAGAGTGTTTACGCAAAAGCCAGCGAGTTTGCAGGGAAAAACGTCACCAAAGAAGATTTTGATGCAGCCGCTACTGAGCAAAAAATCAATAAAAGAAGTGCATCACTCCGCGAAACAGATCGCCAGGTTGCTGCACTGGAAAACTCACGCCAGTTGGTAAGAGCGGCATTCAGCTCAAAAGTTGGTTCAATTGTGGAAGACCAGCAGGGTTCTACCATTTTCGACTTCGGCGATAATTTCGTAATTGCTACCCTTGTTTCAGCGTCTGAAGAAGGCGTTGCGAGCTTCGAAAGTGTAAAAGCCCGTGTTGAACTGGCCGTATTAAAAGAAAAGAAATTACAATTCCTGGCTGAAAAAGCGAAAAAAGCCATGGAAGGGAAAACTGACTTGGAAGCCATTGCTTCTGAACTTGGCTCTACTGTTAAAAATGCAGCCAACATTAACCTTACTTCCATTCAAATTCCCGGAATAGGAATGGAACCGAAAGTTGTCGGCACTGCAACAAACATGTCGCCCGACCAGATTTCCCAACCTGTAGCTGGCAAAAATGGCGTATATATTATAAAGGTTATCACTGTTAACGAAGGCGATAATCAGGATACAGAGGGCGAAAGAGCCCGTCTTGCCCAGAGTCTTACATTCAGGGCTGCTTCTCAGGCTTACAACGTTCACCGCGAAAAAGCTGAAATAGAAGACGAGAGAAGCAAATTCTATTAATAAAATTTCAATTAAATAAAGAAAAGGCTGCCTGATTTTTTTCAGACAGCTTTTTTTTTGCAATGATTAATTTGAGTTAAATCAATTTCAGCAGTTTAGTTGTTATTTTATAAATGATCAAAAAAAAGATATTTTTGTCTGTTCGCATAAAAAAACAAAAAATAATAATATGGCAGGAGTACAAAAAACACTATTGATGATCCTTGATGGATGGGGAATTGGAGACGGCTCGAAACGTGATATTATTTCACAGGCACCCACTCCGTTTATCGATTCATTGTTTAAAAAATACCCAAATTCTCAACTACTTGCATCTGGCGAAAATGTAGGGTTGCCCGACGGACAAATGGGTAATTCCGAAGTAGGTCACCTTAATATCGGTGCTGGCCGTGTGCTTTACCAGGATATGGTAAAAATTACACGCGCCATAAAAGACAAATCGCTTTGGGAAAACCCTCAAATTGTAAAAGCTTACAAATACGCCAAAGAGAACAACAAAAAAGTACACCTCATCGGGCTGATTGGCCCCGGAGGAGTGCATGCACTGAGTTCTCATATGGTAGCGTTGAGCCAGATCGCCACCGACATGGGTCTGAAAGATGTTTTCGTTCACGGGCTAACTGACGGACGTGACACCGACCCGCGCTCCGGATACGGATTCATAAAAAATGATCTGGAGGCTTTAAAGGATACCAATGCAAAATTTGCTTCATTTATTGGCCGCTATTACGGAATGGATCGTGACAAAAATTACGACCGTTTAAAACTGGCTTACGATCTTTACACGCTTGGAAAAGGTGAAAAATCCACAGATATTCTGGAATCTGTTCAGAAATCATACGACAACGGAGTAACCGACGAGTTTCTGAAACCAATTGTAATGGTAAACGAACAGGGAGAACCGCTGGCAAAAATTGAAGAAAATGATGTAGTAATCTGTTTCAACTTCCGCACAGACAGGTTGCGCCAGACCACCATCGCATTCACCCAGCAAGACCTTCCCGAATACGGCATGAACAAAATGAATCTGCAGTGGTACACAATGACCAACTACAAAGCAGATTTCAAAAATGTAAATGTCATTTTCGACAAAGAAAACGTTGTCAACACCATGGGCGAAATGGTTGAAAAAGCAGGGCTAAAACAAATCCGAATTGCAGAAACCGAAAAATACGCTCACGTTACTTTCTTCTTTAGCGGTGGACGCGAAGAGCCTTTCAACGGAGAAGAACGTGTTATGGTACAGTCTCCAAAAGTTCCTACTTACGACCTGCAACCCGAAATGTCGGCTCCAAAAGTGAAGGATAAAATTGTTCCCAAATTGAAAAATCAGGAAGCAGACTTTGTTTGTCTGAACTTCGCAAATGGAGATATGGTTGGTCACACCGGCGTTTACGACGCCATTTACAAAGCAGTAACTGCTGTTGACCAGTGCGCCAAAGAAGTTGTAGAAGCAGCGCTGGAAGGCAATTACGATGTATTAATTATTGCTGACCACGGAAATGCCGACAATGCGCTCAACGAGGATGGTTCTCAAAATACAGCGCATTCGCTGAACCCGGTTCCTTGTATTTACGTCAGCAACAACCACACCGATGTAAAACTTCAAAACGGTATTCTTGCTGACGTGGCGCCTACTTTGTTAAACGTTATGGGGCTGGAAGTTCCAAAAGAAATGACAGGAAAAAATCTGATTGAAAAGTAATAACGAATTTTCGTTCTGAATAAGGAGAGAAGTCTTCAACGAGGCTTCTCTCTTTAGCTAAAAGAACATTTATAAAGTACTACAATGATTGAAATCGGACGCACTATTTTAAGCCACGCCATATTTGACCAGCATTTTGTTTGTGACTTGTTTAAATGCAAAGGAGCATGTTGTATCGAAGGTGATTCTGGTGCGCCGCTAACTCCCGAAGAGGCAAAAATTACGGAAAAAGAATTTCCTAAATTCGAAAAATACCTTCCGGAAAGCCACAAGCGGGAAATAAAAAAACAAGGGTTCTCCATGATCGACAGCGATGGCGATTTGGTAACTCCGCTGGTTAACCAACGCCAGTGTGCCTACTCTTTTTACGACAATAAAGGCATTCTTAAATGTGCTATTGAAAAAGCATTTTTCAACGGCGAAACTACTTTCAGAAAACCTGTTTCCTGTCATCTTTTTCCAATCAGAATTACTGAATACAAACAGTTTGATGCAGTAAATTACCAGGAACTTGACATTTGCAAACCGGGCCGCGATTGTGGAAAATCACAAAAAGTCCCGCTCTACAAATTTCTGAAAGAGCCGCTCATTCGAAAATACGGAGAAGAGTGGTATAAAGAAGTTGAGATTGCCGGCAACTACCTCGAAGACCAAAAGCAAAGCCGTTTGGCGTAATATTCATCTTTAGGAAAAAAACCCACGCACTGTTTTTACACGCAAAAAACCGTTCCTTTATCTCCTCTTTTTTTTGAGTTGATTCCGGTGTGCTGCATTAGAATCAGTCTTTCGTTCTGGCATATCGGTCACTTACCAAAAGCAATTGCCTTAATTCCATACCTGCGTTTAACTCCACACTCCTCAAAAAACAGGGAACAGTCCCAGAATGAAACATATATTCTGATTTTGGAATTCCCTTTTCCACACAAAATACCCTCAAACAACACACAGTCAACAATCTACAAGTTTTGGCACCTGAATTGGTAATAACAAACTGGAAACGCTTGAAGATTTTTACAAACCATTTATTAAAAGAACACAAAACATGAATCGATTAATTATTGCAATTGCAACAGTTGCCTTTTGGAGCCAAAGTTTCAACGTAAGTGCTCAAACAGAAACAACCAACCACGATGTGGCAATTTCCATTCCCGAAGTTGCACTGGTGGGAATCGCAGGGGCCGACGGAGAAGGAACAACCATCAATTTAACGCCTGAAATTTCAAATCTGGAAGCGGGTGAAAAAGTTGATTTCGGCACAGCCAGCAACAGCACTCTTTGGTTAAATTATACATCGGTAATTAAAAGCCTTGGCAACGGAAATGAAAAAGCCGGCGGTAAAACACGAAAAATAAGGGCCGAATTGAATGAAAACCTCCCCAACGGGCTGGAACTCTATCTGGAAGTTGCTCCAATCAGTTCGGGAAGTGGACAGACCGGCGCTGCCGAACAAGAAAAAGTGCTGTTGAAGAAAGGCCCGTCAACAGTTGTGGATAACATCGGAAGCTGCTACACAGAAAAAGGCGAAGGAAAAGGACACAGGTTAACATACACACTGGGTACGAAAAAGAATCAATTCGATAAGGTGATGGCACAATCATTTTCAGTACAGGTAGTATATACAATTACTGAAAACTAAAGGACACATCTCCGGAATATTTATCAGGCAGGAGCGTCACCTGCCTTTTTTTGTGTTCAATAATTTGGATGAATGATTTCGTTTTACAAATTCAAATGGTAATTTTGTTCTAAATGCTTCGTACCAAAACTTTAAAAATCATACATAATGAACGAACAGCTTGAACAAAACTCATCGTTTAACCAACAGGCTCCTCCTCCCAACTACCTTGCGTGGGCAATAATTACCACCATTCTGTGCTGCCTGCCTTTTGGCGTTGTATCAATTATTTATGCTGCACAGGTAAACACAAAATGGCAAATGGGCGATTACGAAGGGGCAAAATTGTCCAGTAAAAATGCAAAAATTTGGGCATGGGTATCTTTTGGAGTTGCCATTGCCGGAGTAATTGTGTGGGCGCTTTTGGTTATTTTTGGCATAGTTGCCGGACTGGGGCTTGGAGCCCTAGAAGGAATCAATGTCTGACCAATGAAAACGCTATTAAAAGGAGGATTGCTGGTTGCTTTGGCAGCGCTGGCAGTCCTCTTTTTTGTTCTCGACCCAAACAAAAATATTATTTTCCCCCGCTGCCCATTCTACTCCCTAACCGGATTTTATTGTCCGGGCTGCGGTTCTCAACGGGCAATTCACAGCCTGTTGCACCTAAACCTCGCCGGAGTGGTTCAGAGCAATCTTCTTTTTATTCCGGCGGTGCTCACTATCGGATACCATTTTCTGCATAAAATTCTTAACAGAAAACTCGGATGGAACCTTCCAAATATTTTTTACCTGAAGAACACGCCTTGGGTAATTCTTGCTATCATTTTACTTTTCTGGGTGTTACGTAATATTTCGGAGTTCCCCTTTTCTGAACTGGCTCCGGGCTAGTATCTGTACTTTACAAAAAGCAGATTATGGTATAAAGTTTGAGTTTCGAAATAAATAAAAGTCATGAAACGAACGCGAGTTTTGTTCTTTTAACCTGCACAGGCCAGAATGACTAAAACTTATGTGAGTTGCTAAATACCGTTCTATTTTTGAACTTTCAAAAATCAAAAAGATGAAACAGATAATTACACTTATTTCTGCTGCTACGCTGTTATTTACCTGCTCGCCCATCAATAAAATAATAACCGTAAACGACGAATTTAAAAATGAAAAAAGCATTCGGCTTATCCAGTACCTCAAAGGATATTCTGACGAAGGCCCGGAAAGAATTGGAGGGTTAGACTACTGGGTAACTGTAAAAACAGTTTATTCAAAACCGGAAAACCAGGAAGGAATCGTTACGGCAGAATTCACCATAAAAACCGAATCCCGTCCTGAAGAACTCGATTCACTCATATTTCTGGAAGTAGACCAGACAAAGTATAAACTTTACTCGCACGAATATGCTTCGCGCCACGTTGTGAACCGCTCCACTTCCTCAAGCATTACCACTTCGATTGAAAAAGAAGACGACGAAGATGAGAGCAAAGACACCGAAAAAACTTCTACCACAACACAAGTCACAACAAGTGATGTAACCTTGCAGATTATGAAGCGAACCGTCGAAATCCCACGCGACATTTGGCACGAAATCAGCCGGATGCAACAAATCAGGCTCCGCCTGTACATTGCAACCGAAGGCATCACTGTTCATTTCAGTTCTAAAGACCGACGCAAGTTTGCAGAACTATTCCAGGAAATAAATAAGTTTGAAAGAGCCGAACCTTAGTAGCGATCTACTCTTTTCCGTTTTTCATTCCGAATTTCGGATCGTACTTTAAATAATTAATGATTACAAATCCGGGAATGGTACAAATCATCACCCAAATAAAAAAGTACTTGTATCCTAAAAATTCCTGAATCAAGCCGCTAACCATCCCCGGCAGCATCATTCCGAGCGCCATAAAACCGGTACAAAGTGCGTAGTGCGCAGTTTTGTGTTTTCCGTCGGACAAATAAATCAGGTAAAGCATAAAAGCGGTAAACCCGAAACCGTACCCAAACTGTTCAATAATTACTGAGCCGGTTACAATCCACAAACTCTGCGGCTGCACAAAAGCAAGAAAAACATACATCAGGTTTGGCAGATTCATGGCAAATACCATGGGCAGCATCCAGTGCTTAAGCCCGTTGCGCGAAACCACAATCCCGCCCAAAATTCCGCCTAGCGTAAGAGCAATCATCCCCGCAGTTCCGTAAACAAACCCAATATTACTGGTGGTAAGTCCCAGCCCGCCAACTTCCGGGTCGTCCAATAAAAATGGCGAGGCCAGTTTCACCAATTGTGCTTCTCCCAGCCTGAAAATCAGAATAAACAGCAGCGAAAGAACTATCCCGTCTTTCTTAAAGAAACTCACGAAAGTCTCCACGAAATCGGAAAAAACCTGTTTAACTGATTTTGACTCTCTTTTTACATCAGACACTGGATATGGAAGGACAAACAGGTGCCAGATAAAAAAAGCCAGGAAAAGTGCTGCAAAAACAAAAAAAGTAATGCTCCACGCCCACTGGTTGTTTCCTCCGGCAATATTTTCCATTTCGCCGGCAAGAATAACCAGCGGCCCCTGCCCCGCCAGCATGGCAAAACGGTAAAACGTATTTCGAATTCCCACAAAAAATGCCTGATCGTGTTTGGTAAGCCCCAGCATATAAAACCCGTCGGCGGCTATGTCGTGTGTTGCAGAAGAAAACGCCATCAGCCAAAAGAATGCGAGCGAGTACTGAAAAAACTTTCCGCCCGGCAAAGTGAAAGCAACCCCGGCCAGCGCTGCTCCAATAAGCAACTGCATGGCCACAATCCAGTAGCGCTTTGTTTTTAATATTTCCACAATCGGGCTCCAAAGCGGCTTAATTACCCAGGGCAAATAAAGCCAACTGGTGTACAAAGCAATATCAGTATTGGAAATATCGAGCCGTTTGTACATAATAACCGAAACGGTCATCACAAAAACGTATGGAAGTCCTTCTGCAAAATAGAGTGAAGGAATCCAGAACCAGGGGTTGCGGGTTGTTGGCTTTGACATATTTACTGTTTTAATGATTTAAATTGATATCCTCTGGAAGAAAAATGTCTGATAACATCTTCCAGAATCCGGTAAAATTTATCCTTGCGTTCGGGCGCTGTCCCGGGATGAATAAGCAAAACTGCTCCGTTTAACCCGGCAGAATGTGTCTGTTCGTATTGCAACAAATCTCTGTAAATTTTTACGGAGGATTTATAACTTTTCATCGAAGGAGTTGTATAATCTGCATTGGTTCCTGTTCCCGGTGTAAAATTAACCACATCGAGTCCCAAATTGCGGCACCAGTCTACAATCTGCCGGTTATACCATTCATACGGCGGCATAAAATACGTGGCATCTCCGGGCTTCACACCATATTTTTCCAGCTCGGCGAAATTGCTTCTTAAATCGCTTTCAAACTCATCGAACGATACCAGCAAAGAGTCCCGGGTTTCCCAATCACAGTAAAGCAAGTGCCCGTCGGAGTGTGCCCCGACGTAGTGCCCGCCATCCACAACCGTGCTGATTATTCCGTTGAATTCTGGCATTCTCAGAAAATTTCCCGTAAAAAAGAAAGAACCTTTGATGTTGTGTTTCTCCAAAACCTGCAAAATATGTTTGCCACCTTCAAATCGCGAGTCGGCAGTAAAAGCCAGGTAGATGTTCTTCTCATCAGGGTTGATCCGAACAATTGCGCCTTGCAAATCTTTCACAATTGCAGTTTGTTTTGCCATTTTTTTGCCATCATTTTCCAGAGAGGCCAGGTAAAAACTGAGGCTTGCTGTACCATCCAGCGTTGGTTCGTTGGTAGAATAGTCGCCAATATCGTCGTGATAAACTGCAATGCCCTTATTAAAATCTGCATATTCATCCGGATTTTGCAGCACCATTCCAATTTGGTTCTTATTGCGATTAGCATCAATGGGGCCGTCAACGAGGCCGCCGGGAGTGATGTCTCCCAGCAAAACGGTGTACGATGAGTGCGGCAGCACAGGCGAATCTGCAGCACCGGGCAGCCCGCAAATCATTGCTGTTCCCCATGGATTGCAGCCAAACAACCAATCGCGAAGAGCAGCCTCCAATTCGACAAACGCATCGTTGCCGGTTTGATCTCGATACAACAGTGCCTGCGTTATTGCTGCGGCAACCAAATTGTTTGAGCACCACAAAAACGGCAGCCCATTAAAAAACGGATCTTCCTTTCCACGCTCAAAAAGAAGTTGCAGGCCGGTTTTATAAAAATCCGCAAAATCTTCCTTGCGGTTCTCCATCATAAAATAGTGTCCCAAATTGATAAACGGATAAGATTCGTAATGCCCGGCGGTATCATTTTTTATCCACGGACTCACCGGTTCCTGCTTCCCCCAGTATTCAGCTTCGCCTAAATAGTGCTGGTTACCTGTAAGCTTGTACAGTTGCGTTGCTGCCAGCTCCAGATCATCGGCAAAATTGCTCTCCTCGTAAAAATAAGGCGAAACGTTGCATGCAGTTTGGGTAAAACCGGTGTCCGACAAGGCAAATTGCCAGGCGTCAACCGCTTTTTGTTCCATAAGCTCTGCCATTTCAGGGTCTGAGTTTTTAAAAACATCAGCACCCAATGCAAAGGCAGATGCAAATTTGCCGGCAGTGGAAGAAACTCCCGTGGTATTGTTCTTATACTTTGCCAGTCCCTGCGGCTTTCCGGTGACAAAATAGACCGGCCGATATTTCCCCAATCCGTAATCGGCAGGGTCATTAACAGGAAGTCGAAAACCAACGTGGTCGCGGTCGTCAGCAATCTGGTTGTACATTTCTCCGGGCGCCGGATTCATTTTCAGCATCCACTGCAAACCCCACTTTATTTCATCTAAAATATCGGGAATACCGTTGGCGCCGTGTTCTCCGTTGGCATCGAAGTGGTCACCAAACGTTTCCGGGTATTTCTGATAGGCAAACATCATCTGAAATATTGTATTTACTGATGTTGTTGAATATTGCAGATAATCGGTGGCATCGTGCCAGCCTCCGGCAACATCAATAAATTCGCCCGAGCGGGTAGGATGCTCGACAATAATACCATCGTGCAAATGACAGGAATCTTTTAAAAACGGATTGTAACCGCAACGTTGCTGCCGGATGTAATTGAGAATAAAATCGGCAGTTCCTTCAAACACATCTGCATTAATTCTGAAGTTCGGAGAGCGGGTATCGCCAACTTTCAAGTAGTACCCTCCTTCTTGTTGAAACCCGGAGAAATTCATACGAAAAGCCGTCTTCATCCCCCATCGCACGGCATTCTTTATTTTTGTACTTCCCTCGAAAACAACTTCATCGGTAACAGCATTGTGCAACGAAAAACCCTGAGCGGAAACTTCTTCATCGGACAAAAAAACAGCTACTTTTACCGACTGCGGCAGGTAGCCCAACTGGTTAATACGAATTACCCGAACTGCCCCGGCCAGGTTGGCCGAGAAAAGGAACAGGCTCAAAGCAAGCAGGAAAAATCTTAGTTTCATCGTATTTTAGTTTAGAAGAATTTTCTACCGAGCACCGTAATCACGAAGGAATACAATTAAAACCGAATTTTCTATGACTAATAATTCTTCTTCAATTCGGCTCCCTTAAAATAGTGATTTAAAATTTCGCTGTACGAATATCCCTTTTCCCCCATCACCGCAGCGCCAATCTGGCAAAGGCCAACGCCGTGTCCCCATCCGGCGCCGGTTAACACAAACTTTTGCGGAATGCCGTTTTTCTCATTCAAATGATCCACCACAAAAGCAGAACTGTACAAATGCGATTCTGATAACCATTTACGAATTTCCAGCTCTTTTCCCACTGTAAGTGTCCGTTTTGTACCATGGATTTTCAGCTTAATCAGGCGGGAAGAATGCCCGCGTTTTACCGGTTCCAGCTTAACAATTTCGCCAAAATCAATTCCCGAACGTTTTTTAATCAGCTCAGCCAGTTCCTGTTGCGAATATTCCACTTTCCAGCGGTAAAAGTCGGTTGTTTTCTGGTCAAAATCAGGCAGCACCTGCGAGAGAATTTTCTGATCGGTGGTGTTGCAAAAAGCATGAGGTTTGTTGCGAATCCACAACTCGGCCTCGTCTTCCTGCCGAAGATCGACACAAGTTGTTCCTCCGAATTCCGAATCTACCACTTTGGTGAGGTAACGGTGGCGCACCGGCTCCCAAACATTCTCAAAATTCTCTGTTAATCCCCCACAACACTTAGAGAACCGCGCATCACAAATTTTCCCTTCATAAACAAGCACTTCTCCAAATGTTTCGTTCACTGCGGCTATCGCTTTTTCAGAATGAATTTTGGTAATTCCCTGGTAGCGCTGGCAGTGGTCATCGGCGCAAACATCAAAAGTGGAATGGTCTTCGCGGTCGTACCAACGAATAATCTCCGTCTCTGTTTCCTCAGATGTACGGTAAATGCCACCACCCGATTTCAGCGACTCCGTTTTTTCAATTTGCGCCAGCAGCCAGCTCCTTGAAATAACGGCATGTGCTTTTAACAACTCCGGCGAACTGGTAGCGCTCATCTCCGAAGAAATTACGCTTTTAAGGTAATCTTCGAGGCCAACTACATTTATTGCACGAACTTTCTCATTTTCAGCAATGAGTTTCAGTTTTCCCTGAAACCGCTGGTTCTCGTTCTGTTCCCAATGAAATCCTACTCCAATAACTACATCACTGAGTTCAAAAAAAGAATTGTTGTCTTCCGGAGAAAGCAGTTGGCTGGCGGCCATTTTTTCTCGGGCGGCCGAATACACCGCAAGCTGCCTGTTCTCAATAACAGCGCGGTACTTTCCGGCAGGCAAGCTTTCTTGTTTCTCTGATATAAAATTGCAGCCCAGCGCAAAATGCAGCTTTTCCAGAGCAACTATTCCTACTTCAATTTCAGGTTGAGTGTTCATGGTCAATTATTTTATAGTTCAATTCTTGTTATTTTCGAAGCATCCTTACAATTCTCCAACAGTCGAACACTACTCTTTTTTAAAACCGGATGACTGAATCCGGGGGCAATTTCCACAAGCGGAACCAGAACAAAAAGCCTTTCGGGAATATGAGGATGTGGTATTTTTAACTGTTCTGTGTCAACCACCATATTGTCGTAATACAAAATATCAATATCCATCTCACGCGAGGTGTAGTTCTCTTTCCTGGGTTTCCGTCCGAACCCTTTTTCAATGGTTTTAATTGACAAAAGAAGCTCTTCCGGTGCCAGTTCGGTTTTAATCTGAACAACAATATTCCAGAAATTCTCCTCCGCATCGAAGCCCCAGGGCGGAGTTTCGTAAACTGACGATTTTTTAACAATGGCACCTAACTTATTCTCAATAATAAGTAGAACCTTTGTCAAATTATCCTGTTTATTTCCCAGGTTTCCGCCAATTCCTAAAAAAACATGGTGCATTGAGTAGTATATTTGTAATTATTTGAGAGATAAAATTACCCATCATTTACCAAATAACGGTAATGAAAATATAAATTCAAAAAGTATGAAAGATTTTTTTAAGTATGTACTGGCAACAGTGGTTGGAATGGCTGCAATTTCAATCATTGGTCTTTTGCTGCTGTTTATGACAATTGGAATTTTGGTTTCTACCACAGAGAAAAAAGTTTCTGTGCAGGACAATTCCATGCTTGTGATTGATCTGGAACGCCAGATTGTTGACCGGGCTCCCAACGATCCTTTTCAGGATCTGGATATTCCGGGATTTCCGCAGCAAAAAACTATCGGGCTGGATAATATTACTGAATCTTTATCAAAAGCAATACACGACGACCGCATAAAAGGGATTTACCTTAAACTTTCGGCGGTTAACGGGGGAATGGCTTCTGTTGAAGAAATCAGAAATGCACTTATCGCTTTTAAAGACAGTTGCGACAAACCGGTTTATGCTTACGGCGACAGTTACGACCAAAAATCGTATTACCTGGCAACAGTAGCCGATCAGGTTATTTTACATCCGCTCGGAACAGTAGATTTTAGAGGGCTTGGCGGAGAATTAATGTTTTACACCAAGGCGCTTGAAAAGTTGGGTGTTGAAATGCAGATTGTAAGACACGGAAAGTTTAAAGCTGCGGTTGAACCGTTTATGCTCGAAAAGATGAGCGAAGAAAACCGCGAACAACGCCTGGTTTATATGGGCAGCCTTTGGAACCACATGCTGAATGGCATCTCAGGAGAAAGAAGTATTCCGGTTGAACAGTTGAATACTCTTGCTGACGAAGTACAAACGTTTAAACAAGGCAATAAAGCCGTAGAATCGGGATTGGTTGATGCCGCAAAATACAAAGATGAAGTTCTGGATGATTTGCGCGAAATTACAGGAATTGCCAAGAAAAAAGGAGTACCAATCATTAGTGCAACCAGCTACGCAGGTGTACCGGTTAAAGGAGCAGAAAAATCGTTCAGCCGGAATAAAATTGCGGTAATTTACGCCAGCGGCGATATTGGTATGTCAATGGGAAGCGGAGCAGCAATAATCGGCGACGAAGTTGGCAAGGAAATCCGTAAAGTAAGGCAGGACAGCTCGTACAAAGCCATTGTTTTCAGAGTGAATTCTCCCGGAGGAAGCGTTTTTGACTCGGAAGTAATCTGGCGTGAAGTAAAACTGGCCGCTGAAGAAAAAACAGTTGTTGTATCGTTTGGCGATGTTGCGGCTTCCGGCGGATACTACATTTCGTGTGCTGCCGACCAGATTGTTGCGCAGCCCAACACCATTACCGGTTCAATTGGTATTTTCGGTATGATTCCCAATATGGGTGAATTATTGAACAAAAAACTGGGAATTACTACCGATGTGGTAAAAACCAACAAAAATTCAGACTTGTTGTCGACAACCCGCCCAATGACCGCATACGAAAGAGACCTCATGCAGGAAACGATTGAAAGCGGTTACGACCTGTTTATTTCGCATGTTGCCGAAGGCAGGGGCATGACCAAAGAACAGGTGGATGAAATAGGACAAGGCCGTGTTTGGAGTGGCGAGAATGCCAAAGAAATCGGGTTAGTTGACGAGTTTGGCGGATTGCAGGATGCCATTAACCTGGCTGCTGAAATTGAAGGATTAGAAAACTACCGCACTGTTTCGTTACCGGAGCAACTGGATCCTTTCCAGCAACTGCTTAAAACCGGCAGCGACAATGTACGTGCCCGGTTCCTGAAAAACGAATTAGGAGAAAAATACAAATATTACGAGTACCTGAAAAAAACATCTTCGATGGAAGGCATTTTTGCACGCATGCCTTATGACTTGAATATTTACTAACATTCCCCGTGAATAAAAGTAGTGGCAGGCAATGTGGACTCATCAAGGCTTGCAGACTCATCAAACGGTATAGCATTTTGATGAAAAGCCACCACATCATCTGCCTCTACTCATTATATAAAACACCCTTCGTCACAACGAAAAATGAAAACGATTTTAACAATTTTGGCTATTACATTCCTTTGGGGATGTAACAAAAGCAGTAAAACAAACGAAACAACAGATCCTGATTGGGCACAAGCTGTAACTGCATTTAAAGAGCTTCAAGAAACGCTGAAAAAAGAAAACGGAGAAACCTGGAATCATTCATTAGAAGGACCGCTGATTTTTGTAAACAGAGATACAAGAGCAATAATAGCCAACGAAAGCGACAACTCCGGAGAACTGGTAAAACGAGAAAACCTTTTTGTAGGAAAACTTCCGGAGAATATTAACATTGCCAATACAGCATTTGACTGGAATGGAAAAAAATGGACAATGGTTGCCTTTCCTCTTCCTGACACAAAAGAAAAACGATTGAATTTACTGATTCACGAATCCTTTCACCGAATTCAGCCTGCAATAGGCTTTGGTTCTTTAGCTGAAATTCAAAGTGTTCATCTGGATTCTAAAAATGGACGAGTTTGGTTAAAGCTGGAACTTGAGGCGTTGAAAAAAGCATTAGATTCAAATGAACCTGAAATTCATATAAAAAACGCATTGCTTTTCAGGCAACATCGCTATCAGAGTTTTCCTGATGCTAAACAGGCAGAAAACTCACTGGAAATAAATGAGGGACTGGCAGAATACACGGGGTCGATTCTAAGTAAACGAACAGATTCTGACTTGAAGAAACACTATATTTCTCAAATTGACTGGTTTTATACCTTGCCGGCATTTGTTCGTTCCTTTCCCTATTTTACAATTCCTGTTTACGGTTATTTTTTGCAAAAAACAGATAAAGGTTGGAATTTAAAGATTACGAAAGACACTAATTTAACCGACTTTTTCACTGGTTTTTGGAATGTGGACTGTCAGGAATTGACAGACGACACCATCCTGGAAATTGGAAAGACGTACGGAATCGACTCAATTATTGAGAATGAAACCGAGCGGGAAAACAAGAAAGAAGAATTGAAAAACAGATACAAAAAGAAGTTTCTCAGCGATAGTGTTGTTGTTATAGGTTTAGAGGCTTTGAACCTAGGGTTCGACCCTTCTAACGTTATGCCGCTGGACTCATCGGGAACGGTTTATCCGAATTTAAGAGTTACTGACAACTGGGGAATACTCGAAGTTGACAGTTGTGGTGCTCTGATTGGGCCTGCCTGGAATAAAGTAATAATTTCATATCCTGAATTAATAACAGATACATTAATATATGGGAAAGGGTGGAAATTAAAACTTAATCAATCATGGAGGTTAGATTTAGTTGATAAGAAATACATGGTAACCAAGGAATAACCAGCACGCATGAATCCCGAAAAAAGAGACCGTTCTAAATAGCAAACGGTCTCTTTTTTTGTGCCCAGCCGGATAGCTTCAAAAAATTAAAGTCAATAGCGCTGAATCAGAAAAATTCCGGCAATCAAAAGCAGAACGCCAGCAATTCGGCCTCCGGATATCGGATGGACTGCAAGGCCAAAAAATCCAAAGTGGTCGATTATTGAGGCAGCAATTAACTGTCCGGCAATGGAAGCTGCCAAAACCGTGCTAACGCCAATCCGGGGAATAAAAAAAATGATTGAAGAGACAAAAAGTGCACCCAACGTTCCTCCTATAAACAAATACCAAGGAGCTGTTTTCACATAGCCCCAATCGGGAGTTTGAGTGCGAAACAAAATGTTGATTACCACCAACGAAACAAAACCGACCAAAAAATTGACCAGGGCTCCTTGTAAAGGATGTTTCAGGTAAGTGGTTAACTGGGTATTTATGCTCCCCTGGATAGCTAGGATGCAACCAATTATTAGAACAATAGCTGTGTAAAAAACCTTCATCTGCCGGATTATTAATTGGGAAGTTATACATTTACTAAAGCAGGCCCGGCTTTCTTACCGGAAGAAAACCGAGCCTGTTTCTTATTTTCTATATTTTTTCAAGCAAAAATTCGTTTCTCCCGAAAGAAAATCAGCTTGCTTTTAACCTGCGGATATTTGAACGGTCCATCTTACTTTGGGCATACTCCTGTGTAATAAGCAGACTGTCTGCTTTTTCAGAAGGCATTTCATACATGGCATCATTCATTATACTTTCGCAAATAGAACGAAGGCCACGAGCTCCCAGCTTAAATTCAATGGCTTTATCCACAATATACTGAAGCGCGTCTTCTTCAAATTCCAAATTTATTTTATCAATCTGGAAAAGCTTTTTATACTGCCTGATTACCGAGTTTTTCGGTTCAGTAAGAATACTACGCAATGCTTCTTTATTCAGTGGATCGAGATGAACCAGAACCGGCAAACGTCCGATAATTTCCGGAATCAGTCCAAACGATTTCAAATCCTGGGGAGAAATGTACTGAAGAAGGTTTTCGCGCTCGATACGATCTACCGCTTTCGCTGCGCTGTAACCAATTACTTTAGTATTTAACCGGTTGGCAATTTTCCGTTCGATTCCGTCAAAAGCACCTCCACAAACAAACAGGATGTTTTTTGTATCCACCGGAATTAATTTCTGCTCCGGATGTTTTCTTCCTCCCTGCGGGGGCACATTAACAATGGCTCCTTCCAAAAGTTTCAGCAGCCCCTGCTGAACACCTTCTCCGGAAACATCACGTGTAATGGACGGATTATCGCTTTTACGGGCAATTTTATCAATCTCATCGATAAAAACGATGCCGCGTTCGGCAGCTTCCACATTATAATCGGCAGCCTGCAGCAGGCGGGTTAAAATGCTTTCAATATCTTCTCCCACATAACCGGCTTCGGTAAGCACGGTGGCATCAACAATGGTAAAAGGAACGTGAAGCATTTTTGCAATGGTACGCGCCAAAAGAGTTTTGCCGGTACCGGTTTCCCCCACCAAAATAATGTTTGACTTTTCAATCTCAGTTTCGTCTTGATCCATTGGCTGGGTAAGCCTTTTGTAATGGTTATAAACTGCTACTGAAATAATTTTTTTTGCTTCGTCTTGTCCAATTACATACTGGTCTACAAACTCCTTAATTTGCTTTGGTTTAAGAAGTTGAATCCCGGACAAATCAAAAGAACTATCTTTTTTTATTTCTTCCTGGATAATTGAGTAAGCCTGTTCAGCGCAACGATCGCAGATATGCCCGTCGATCCCGGCGATTAAAAGGTTCACTTCTTTTTTTTCGCGTCCGCAAAAAGAACATTTATCCATTCTGATTTTATTTGCCATTGATTATTTTTTTGCTTTATCTCTCACTAAAATCTCGTCAATCATTCCGTATTTAACAGCTTCTTCCGAGGTCATCCAGTAATCGCGGTCGGCATCTTTTTCTACCTGTTTTACTGGTTTTCCTGAATGAGCTGAAATAATATTATAAAGTTCGGCTTTAATTTTAATGATTTCACGAGCTGTAATTTCAATGTCTGACGCTTGTCCCTGTGCTCCGCCCATGGGCTGATGAATCATCACCCTTGAGTGTTTCAGCGCAGAACGTTTTCCTTTGGCGCCGGCAGTAAGCAGCACAGCTCCCATAGAAGCAGCCATTCCGGTACAAATTGTTGCCACATCGGCAGAGATGTATTGCATGGTGTCGTAAATTCCCAAACCGGCATGTACTTGTCCTCCCGGCGAATTCAGGTAAATCTGAATATCTTTCGACGGGTCGGTTGATTCCAGAAACAGTAACTGAGCCTGGATAATGTTGGCCACTGTATCGTCGATGGGAACGCCCAAAAAGATGATACGATCCATCATCAACCGCGAAAATACATCCATGGATGCAACGTTGAGCTGGCGTTCTTCGATAATGGTTGGCGAAATGTAACTTCCGTAGGCTGAGTTATACCGCTGTAAAGTTAAACTGCTAATGCCTTCGTGTTTAACTGCGTATTTTTTGAATTCGTCGTAATTTTCCATTTTTCCTTCCCTTTATAAAAAAAGTAACTTTGTAATTCTGTCTTATGTTAGAAAACGAATTACAAAGTTACAAAAAAGTTATTTGCTGAAACACTCAGCAAATGCTATTTGGCCATTTCCTCAAATTCTTCGCGGGTAACTTCTTTGCTTTCCAGGGTAACTTTCCCTTTAACAACATCAATTACCTTGTCTTCCAGAATTTTGGAGTATAATCTTTCTTTTTCTTCCGGTTTTTCCAGAATCATCTTGGCAAACGACTCCAGCTGATCTTCAGGCGCGTTGTAAATGCCGTACTGACTGTACTGAGCATGTGCAATTTTCTTGGCCAAATCAACAGCTTCTTCGTCCTCTACTTTCAATTCATTTTCTTTAATAATGAAGTCTTTGATGAGCTGCCAACGCAAATCTTTCAAAAATCCGTCGAAGTCTTTTTCAATCTGTTCGTCGGTTGCTTCTTTATTCGCTTCTTTTAGCCAGCGTTTCAGGAAAGCCTCCGGTAACTCCGGATTAACTTTTTCAACCAGCGCATCCCGTGTATCGTAAGCAAACCTTGTGTCAGAAGAGTGCAGCAAGCTGTTTGCTATTTCTTCTTTCAACTTGTTTCTTAAATCTTCTTCGGTTTTTACGTCGGTATCTTCGCCGTATATTTTTTTGTACAGTTCTTCGTTCAGCTCTGCTTTCTGGTAATCCAGTATTTCTGTAATGGTGAAGCTAAAATTGCTGTTCAGTTCATCTGCCTGTTCGTGACTGATTTTCAGCAAATGTCCCACTTCGTGTCTGTCTTCGTAAGCGGCAACCGGGTCGAAAGTGAGCACTTCACCCTTTTGTTTTCCGAGGAACTGCTTTTTAATTTCTTCGTTTTTAATCAGGTCAACAGAAAGCAAAACACCATCTGCTTTAATGCCATCTTCTTTTGGATTTCCTTCCTCATCCAATTCAACAAAGTCGCCTCTAACCAGGCTCTTGTCCTTAGCTTCGTCGGCATCAACGTTTTGCCCCATTTGCGAAGTAATCATATTCACCTGCTCTTCAACCATGTCGTCAGAAACTTTTATGGTGAAGTACTGGAGTTTATCCTCTTCACTTAGCGGAACCTCAACTGTTGGCGCCAGAGCCACGTCGAATGCAAATTCAAAAGCTTCATCGTTTTCCCAATCAATTGGTTTCTGATGTTCTGTACTTGCAAGCGGTTCACCCAAAACCTGTAATTTTTCGTCAACCAAATAACGGGTAAGGTTTTGCGACAGAACTTTGTTGATTTCTTCTACCATTACCGATTTTTCGAAACGCCTTTTGATGAGCCCCATAGGAGCTTTTCCCGGCCTGAATCCTGGGATTGAAGCCTTATGACGGTAATCTTTTAAGGTATCTTCAACTGATTGTTCGTAATCCGATTTTTCAATTAAGACCTTAATTACCGCATTTACATTGTCAATATTTTCTCTGGTAACCTTCATTTTGAAACGATAAAATTAATTTCCCAACATTCCATTAAATCACCGCCGGCAAAATCGCTGAATGGATTAGCCGGCGGTGTTTGTGCGGACGAAGGGACTCGAACCCCCACGCCGTATGGCACTAGATCCTAAGTCTAGCGCGTCTACCAATTCCGCCACGTCCGCAAAAAAACAGGGCGCAAAGATAATTAATTTTTTGAATTAATAAAAAATTATTTCCATTCTACAACAGTTCCTCTTTGTTCATTTTGAAGTTCTTGGGGGATGGCGTCTTTAATCTCGCGCCACATCAGGTTTATCAGCTTGTGCTTTGCAAAATGGCGGGAGTAAACCAAACTCACTTCCCGCAACGGTTTCAGGTTACTAAACCAGCGCACATTCTTTTTCCGTTCGCCCTGCATCGAGAGCATTGCCAGCTCAGGAATCAGCGTAATACCTCCCTCACGATCAACAATATTCATAAGTGTTTCGAGCGATCCGGCTTCAAAATGGAACGGCAATTGACTATCGACCGTACCCAAAAAAGAGCAAAGATTCACTACCTGATCCCGAAAACAATGGCCATCGCTCAACAGCCAGATCTCAGGCGTTGCAATGTCTTTCAGCGTAATCTCCTTCTTCTTGTAGAGCTTGCTTTCCGGATTTACATAAATCAACATCTCTTCGTAAAAAACCGGTTTCTCAATTATTTTATCTTCTTTGAGAGGCGTTACCAGAATCCCCACATCAATCAAATCTTTATTCAGCAGCTTCACAATTTCGTTGGTAGTTTGCTCCACCACCTTAATGTAAATATTAGGGTATTTCTTTTTGTAACGCCCAATAAACAGGGGCAGGAGATATGGTGCCAGCGTCGGGATTATTCCAATACGCAATGTTCCGGAGACCTGATTTTTGTGTTCTTTTACGATATTGTTAAGTTCTTCGGCCTCTTTTAAAACCACGCGCGCCTGCTCAATAATTCGCTGGCCAACATCGGTTGGAATAAGCGGTTGTTTGCTGCGGTCAAAAATGATGATTTCCAGGTCTTCTTCCAGCTTTTTGATTTGCATGGAAAGGGTTGGCTGTGTGATAAAACAGGATTCGGCGGCTTTGCCAAAATGGCGATAAGTGTCTACCGCGACTATATACTCCAGTTGGGTCAGCGTAATCATGGCGTATAGATTTTTCCGCTAAAAATAGAAATTAATTGTCTGACGCAAAAAGAAAGGCGGGATAAAGTGAGTCGGTAACAACCTATTTATTTAAAAACGGCAACCAATTCCGGCATTGATTGAGCCGCCAAATTCCCACGCAAACCAATCAAAATATTTCGATAATAATCTTTTTTCTTTACCGAGGATAAAAGAAGTTCCTACCCCAATTTTCCGGGTTATAAAAAACTTGCCCGGCAGGTCTGCTTTAAATCCAAACCCGACGTTTTGGTCAATCCATGTAAAGGGACCAAACCGGTTTAAATGTTCTTTGTATAAAACATCTCCATTAAAATCATAAGTATATGGTAATAAATCTCTGTTCCGCGTGGTGGAATAAGTAGCTTGTACATCATAAAAAAAAGGCTTTATATGCGTCCAGTTTCAGAAAACATGGTAGTGGTAGAATCCTTCAATCCCTTGGAGATGTTCATATAAACTTTATTCTGGTCATCACTCATTTCAGGTTTATTAATGTTGAAACGAATTCCTCCTCCCAATTCATGCCGGGCGTTATAAGTTTTGGAAAAGGCAAATGTAACATTCCTGCCCGAGTGGGTCGAATTAAATGAAGAAGACAATTCTGTTTGAGCATTTATAGCAATGACGATGAACAAAAATAAAGTGAATAACAAATATTTCATTTCAAATTAAATTAATTGGGAGCAAGAAATCTTGCTCCCAGCTATATACTACAATTCAACTCTCCATATTCTAAATTCAGTTTTTGAATTTATATGCCATTTTGCCCACGAATAGAAAATTGTGTTTAAATCTAACGGATTGTTACTTAATTCTGTAGGATCATACATATACCATTCATGCGAATATTTTCTGTTTCCACCTAAATACATGGTAGTATTGTTTCTGGAGGCTTCTCCTAAACTTTTTGCAGACCTGTACCAATCTCGTTCATATGTGTTCCAAAAAATGAAATTGCTTTCAAATGGTAAAACATCATCTGAACAGAATTGGTTCCACTCAGAAAACATCCTTCCAATGTTTCTTTTACTGACTGAAGAGATTTCTTCCCAAAACGTATAACCATTATCAGTCAATATGACAATTCGGATTATACATTAAGACTTGAACCCAAGGGCTAATATGCTTTCCTATTTCAATTGGGGAAAATATACCATGGCAAAAATAAAGTTGCTTATGACAGAAAATCTTAATTTTGCAGAAAACAATGTAGCAATGAAACGAACATGAATTTTTTTCATTCAAAATTCACAAACAGGAATGATTAAAATTTATGTGAGTTGCTGAATGGCTTCAATTTTTTTGAACATTCAGAAATTAAAAAATTTTATACAGATGAAATTTTCGTTTTTTATCTCTGCCGTTTTACTGGCGTTAGTTATTGCCGGCTGCGGCCCTTCGGATGAAGACAAAGCCCGGGTGAAGCTAAACCTTGCCCAGTCACTTTTGGAGAAAAATGATACAACTGCGGCATTGCGCCACCTGGATAGCATTCCGCGCCTGTACCCGAAAGCTGTTTACGCGCTGAACGCCGCCAAAAACCTGGTAAACGAAGTGCAGTTTGATTTGCTGCACCGCAAAGAAGCAGAACTCGACTCACTGAAAGTAAAAGTAGCAGAGCTGGAAAAACCTTTTAATAAAGAGAAAACGGAATTTGACCGCTACACCCAATATGTGCACAAACGCCAGACTTTTCAAAGGGCGTGGGATCGCTCATACATTCAGGTGCATTTGGATGAACGGGGAGAGATTTACCTGAGCAGCAACTACCACGGAGAAAAATGGCTCGACCACACGGCACTGCGCGTTTACGACCAGGGTGATGATGCAAAAACGGAAGAGATTCCCATTGGTTCGCCCGACAACCACCGGAGCGATTTTATGGAGGCAAAATGGGAAAAAGTAAGCTACCGAAACGGAAAAGATAACGGCGTAATGGAATTCATTGCCAACAACGCTGACCGCAACCTGAAAGCCGTTTTCCTGGGAAATAAATACTATTACATTATTCTGGAAACATACGACAAACAGGCCGTGAAAGATGCACTTGCACTTTCAAAAGCACTGAAACAAAGAAGCAAGCTGCAAGCTGAAATAAACAGCTTGCAAAAGCAACTCAACATCAGCTAAATTATTTCTTCCACCACTTCCGGAGGATTGGCCAAAACCGCTCTGTTTCCGTTAACTACAATGGGCCGTTGAAGCAGTTTCGGATTTTCAACGAGAACCTTTATCCACTCGTCGTCGGATAATTCTTTGCCTTTGTATTTTTCTTTGTAGTCGGCTTCCTGTGTACGAACCAGCTCAAACGGTTTTTTGCCTGATTTTTCGACAATTTCCCTCAAATCGGCTTCCGATAAGCCGGTGTTTAAATATTTTATTATCTCCAAATCAAAACCTCTCTCTTCGAGATATTGTAACCCCGCACGGCTTTTTGTACAACGCGGATTGTGATAAATTTTCATAACAGTATGGTGTCTTTTTTTTATGTAGTTGTAATAATCTTCCTGGGCACGGTAAGTTTCCTCCAGGCTTGGTTTATTGTACCTGTTTTGCAATTCCGGATCGAGAATACGGGCTTTGGTGTTGTCGCGCAACTGAATTTTCAGCATCTCTTTCAGTTCTTCCCGAATGTTTTCGTCGTAAACCGGGCAGGCCACTTCAATCCGGCGGTTCAGGTTTCGCGGCATCCAGTCGGCAGACGAAATGTACATTTTTTCATCGCCATCATTCCCAAACAGAAAAATTCGCGAATGTTCAAGGTATTTATCCACAATACTTATGGCATTAATATTTTCAGAAAGCTTTTTCCGATCAATCTGCAGCCCAAAAATACCTCTGACAATCAAGTCTATTTTAACGCCGGCCTTAGCAGCTTTATATAATTTCACCATCATTCCGGGGTCAATCAGGCTGTTCATCTTCAAAACCATCCAGGCATTTTTCCCGGCTTTTGCCAGCTCAATCTCCCGCTCAATATTTTCGGTAAACACGTCGCGCATAAAAAACGGGCTCACCACCAAATGTTTGTAATTGTAGTGCTGGTAATTCTGCTTAAAAAAACCGAATAATTTTTCAACCTCATCTGCCAGTCGAGGATCTGCAGTGAGCAACCCGTCGTCAGCATACACTTTTGCGGTGCCTTCATGAAAATTGCCGGTTCCGATGTAGGCGTAATTTCTATACCCGTCCTCTTCGTCGCGTTTTACCCAGGCCAGTTTGCTGTGCACCTTCATTCCGGGAACGCCGTTTATTACATTGGCTCCTTCTTCCTGCAATTTATTAGACCACATAATATTGGCCTCTTCGTCGAACCGCGCCTGCAATTCAATAACCACAGTCACATTTTTCCCGTTTCGGACTGCATTTAGCAACGCATTTACAACTCTCGATGCCGGAGCGACCCGGTAGATGGTAATCCCAATTTCTTTTACCTGCGGGTCAATTGCAGCCTCCCGAAGGAAATCGATAAAGTGATTAAATGTCTGATACGGGTAATGCAGCATCACATCCTTTCTGCGAAGAACCCGCAAAATACTGGTGTGAGGCGGCAAGTCTTTATGGGTGAACGGCGGCAACTTGGTATAATAATGGCGCTTCTTCCCTATTTCGGGAAAACTCATAAAATCTTTCCGGTTGTGGTACCTTCCCCCGGGAACGGCATTTTCTTTGTCATCCAGCTTCATCTTTTTCAAAATGAAATCCAGCATATCTTTTGGAATCTCCCGATCGTAAATCAGCCGCACTGGCTTGCCTTTTTTCCTTTTTTTCAGGCTGTTTGACATTTTTTCGATGAAGCTTTTCGAAATATCATCGTCGATATCCAGCTCGGCATCGCGCGTCATTTTTATGGTATACGCTTCGTACATGTCGTAATCGAAGTAAAAAAACAGGTCGTCGAAGCAATACCGGATAACATCGTCGAGCAGCATTACATACGTTTTTTTACCCTCTTTGGGCAGCACGAAAAACCGCGAAACCGACCTGCCCGGAATACGAATTAACGAATAAGCAAAATCAGAGGGATCTGACTTTTTCATCAACTTCACTGCCAGATACACCGAGCGATCGCGCAAATAAGGAAACTTATTCTTTTTGCTCAGCATAATTGGAACCAGGTTTGGCAAAACTTTCTCGTAAAAATACTTTTTCACAAAAATGCCCTGCTCGCGACTCAGATCCTTTTCGTTAACAATAAAAATATCATTCTCATTCAGTTCGGCCAAAATATCTTTAAATATCTGCTGAACTTTTTCCTGCTGTTCGTAAACGATACTCTGAATTTTATCGTGCAACTCGCGGGGCGTAAAATTCCCCAAAAGATTTTCTTCGTCCTTGCCTATGTCAACCATGCGGCGGACAGTAGCCACACGAACACGAAAAAACTCGTCGAGGTTATTGGAAAAAATTCCGATAAAGCGGATGCGTTCGAAAAGCGGAGTATTTGGGTCTTTCGCTTCCTGCAAAACCCTTTCGTTAAACGAGAGCCAGCTAATTTCCCTGTTTATGAAGTTTTCGTTTGAATACATACCCAGACTATTTTAAAGAAGCAAACGTACAAAATACTTCTTTTGTTGATTCCTTCTTAAAAATAGAAAAAGATAGCAGACCGGCAAATGATTTTAACGACTACTGCCCGCCAAATTCCATCAGGTAAGCTTTTATCAATCCATCGAGTTCGCCGTCGAGCACCGCATTTACGTTGCCGGTTTCGTAATTGGTGCGCAGGTCTTTCACCATTTTGTAGGGCTGCAGCACATACGACCGGATTTGCGAACCCCACTCAATTTTCTTTTTCTGAGATTCAATCTCTGCTTCCTTTTCGCGGCGTTTGCGCAACTCCATTTCGTAGAGTTGAGATTTCAGCAGGCGAAGTGCATTTTCTTTGTTTCCGCCCTGCGAACGGCTTTCGGTATTTTCAATAATAATTCCGGTGGGAGCATGCCGCAGTCGCACGCCGGTTTCAACCTTGTTTACATTCTGTCCGCCGGCACCGCTACTCCTGAAAGTTTCCCAGGTAATATCAGCAGGATTAATTTCAATTTCAATGGTATCATCAACCAGAGGCGCAACATAAACCGAAGTAAAAGAGGTCATTCGTTTGTTTTGTGCATTAAACGGAGAAAGACGCACCAGGCGGTGTACTCCGTTTTCGCTTTTGAGGTAACCGTAGGCAAAATCGCCATCTACCTCCAGCGTACAACTTTTAATCCCCACCTCGTCGCCGTGTTGCATGTCGGCCACTTTAATTTTGTAGCCTTTATCTTCGCACCAGCGGGTGTACATTCTAAAAAGCATGTCGGCCCAGTCGTTACTTTCTGTTCCACCGGCGCCAGCATTAATTTTAAGAACTGCCCCCAAATGATCTTCTTCGCTTCGCAGCATGTTTTTTGTTTCCAGTTTTTCCACCAAATCGAGCGTTTCAGCGTGAGCTTTCTCAATCTCTTCTTCGGTTGCTTCTTCGGCTTCAAAAAACTCGTACAAAACACCAAGGTCTTCCACTGCCTGATTTACTTGCTCAAATCCGCGAGTCCATTCCTTAATGGATTTGATGGTTCTCATCTGCTTTTCAGCATCTTGCGGATTGGACCAAAAATCAGGATCCTGCGTTTTTAGCTCTTCTTCTTGTAGTTGAATTAATTTTGCATCGTAGTCAAAGATGCCTCCTCAGCGCATCCCGGCGCTCCAGAAGATCTTTTATCTGGTCTTTCAATATCATTATTACTGCTTTTTTTGTGGGTTGCAAAGGTAAAAAGAATCTCAATTATCCGGCAACATCGTTTAAATAGCGGTGAATTAATTCCGGTTCGAAACCGCGGTTTTGTGTAAAACGAATGATCTGCGCCATTTTTTCAAATTTATTTTTCTTTTTTACTGCACGTGCTTTTTCTTTCATTGTTTTAATCAGCACGTCCCGGTATTTATCCTGATCTATTTCTTCCAGGGCATTCAGAATTAAACTGTCCGAAAGTCCCTTCATTTTCAGGTAGTGGCGCATTTTTACTTTTCCCCACTTGTTAAATTTGAATTTATCGGAAACGTACGACCGGGCGTACCGCTCATCGTCAATAAATTTTTCTTCTTTCAGTTTTGAAATCATTTCAGTTGCCTGCTCGTCATCAATTCCGGCAGCCGTAATCTTTCGCTGAATATCAAAAGAGCACTGCTCTGAACGACTGCAAAGAGCAGCCATTTTGGCAAATACTTCCTGTATAGATTTTTGTTCGTTTTCCATGGATAACCGATTGATTTTTAATCAGACACTAAATTAGCGAAAAAACCAGAAAAAGTTCATTCACCAAGAGGATTCTCCTAAATTGAATCCTGATATCCTTTGTCTTCCAGCAGATGGGGCTTCATCGACGCCTCCACCGCAAGTTGATCGCACCGCTCGTTCAGCGGGTTATTGGCGTGCCCTTTCACCCAAACAAACCTCACATGATGTTTCTTGTAAATTTCGAGAAAACGCGTCCAAAGATCCGGATTCTTCTTCCCTTTGAACCTTTTTTTTACCCAGTTGAACACCCATCCTTTTTCAACGGCATCGGCCACATATTTTGAATCGGTGTACACAGTAACTTCACACCCGGGAACTTTTAATGCTTCAAGCGCTGTTATCACAGCCAGTAGTTCCATCCGGTTATTGGTGGTAAGGCGGTACCCTTCTGAAAGCTCTTTCCGGTGCTGCCCCGACAGCAGCACAGCTCCGTAGCCTCCGGGCCCAGGATTTCCGCGGGCAGCGCCATCGGTATAAATTGTTATTTTAGGTGTTGCCATGTCTGAATATTGGAACTAAAGTACAAAGTAAAACAAAATAAAAACGAATCGTTCAGCCTCGCATATACAAAGCAGGCAGTTTCGGCATCGAACTTATCAAATTGTGATATTCTGAAATGGGCAACAATTCTTTTACTTATTAAAGTCATCCCTTTTTTTATATAAACTATTGAGCAAGTTTTACTCAGTCTCTATCTCATAGACTAAGTCAAATCTTTGAATATATAAGTTATGAATCGTTATAATGTGATTGTCAAAATGAAGTTGTGGCGATGTCTTTAATAAATATTCCAAATCAGGAATTTTCAATTCAACAATTTTATCTGCAATTTCCCCTGTATTACTGCCATCGCTCGTAAAAATATAATATCTGCATCCGTATCCTGATATTCTAATTTGATTATCAACAATTAATCCTTTAAAGAGAAGACCACTAGAGCCTAATTCATTAAAATAAAAGCATAAAGTATCATTAACTTGAGTTACATTCCCATTTCTAATGGTTGTTGTATCACCTGTAATGCAATAGTACGATACAGTACTGTCTCCTTTAATCTCAATCTTCTCATAAGGAAATTCAAATTCATCAAAAAAAACAAAATCATCCGGAGAATACATGTAAGACAAAGAATCAAGTGTATTCCCTTTCGCATCATAACATTTTATGCCATCAATGAAAGAATAATCCCGAAAACTATATCGTTCTGTTTTAATATCTTCGATATCTTCTTCTTCAAAAAATATGGGCTCTTTTTCACACGACACATTAAAAACTATAATTGATAATATTATCAAATACTTACACAACAAAAAGCATCTGAAGTTGATAAACGTGTGTTCTATTTTCATTATTTTTCGTTTTGATTATTATGTAAAATCAAAAATATATCTTTTTCTTAATTTTTCACACAAATGTGCCCTAACTTCTTTTCCCGGCTAAATCCAAAAAAAAATCCCCGCCGAAAACTGACGGGGACAATTCCAATCAAAATATCGTTCCATCTACGTTAGAAGATGGTTATTGCTTCTATTCTACAATATTCATTTCATCGATGAGATGAGTTGCTCCGGCATATTTGTCGATAATCCATAACACGAAACGGATATCTACATTAATACAACGCTGCAACTCGGGTTCAAAAGCGATGTCGCCGCTCATTGCTTCCCAGTTTCCGTCGAAAGCTACGCCAATTAATTCGCCGTTGGCATTGAGCACCGGACTACCCGAGTTTCCTCCGGTAATGTCGTTATTGGTAATAAAGCAGGTATGCAGTTCGCCATCTTCGGCGGCATATCTTCCAAAATCTTTTGCATGCAGCAGCTCTTTCATGCGGGCCGGCACATCAAATTCGCTGTCGCCCGGAATTTCTTTTTCCAGGTATCCGTCGGCAGTTGTGAAATATTTGTAAATAACTCCGTCGCGCGGTTCATAGTCGTGTACCTGTCCGTATGTAACACGCATGGTAGAATTGGCATCGGGATAGAAATTTGTGCCATTCTCCATTTCCATTAATCCGGCAAGAAAAAGTCGATTCCCTCGATCCAACATATCTTCGTTTTCTTCCGACAAATCATTCAATTCTCTGAATTTATCGAAAATATCGAGCGCAGCCTGAAAAGCCATGTCTTTTTCCAAATCCTTCATTTTCGGGTTTTCCAGGAACTGAGCCAATTCGTTTTTATCGTCGAAAACAGATTTTTTAAACATTTTTTCGGCGTACTTGCCAAAATCACCTTTGTACTTTTTCAGCACTTCGGCAAAAAATGCAGGATGGTATTTTGGGTCTACATTATCGGCATACAACTTCATAAGAGAAGCAACCACTTTCTGGTCGGTTTCCGCGTCGTAATCTTTAAAATGGGTATCCATGCCCATGGACACACGTTTTTTTATCATCTCCATAAACTCGGTGCGGGTTTCGCCTTCGCCAAGCAAACGATAAATCGGGAGCGCCCGGTATGAAAACATAAAAATTTCAGGACCGCGAACCATTGCTTCTGCCATGTATTCCTGTGCTTTTCTAACTTCAGTATTCTCGTAGGCTTCTTTAATTGATTCCAGTGCTTCGCCGTACTTTTGTTTGCGGCTGTCGTCAGCATTTACCCATTGAGTAAATTTGGTTTCCAAATCTTTCTTTTTTGCTACAACGTTCAGGTTTTCCAACCCACGGTTTTGCCCGATGCTGTATTTGTAGTAGTTTGAACTTCCGGCATATTTTGATGCGTACTGAATGCGTGCTTTCTGACTGGTGCTCATGTACTGGTCAATTATGCCCAGCTTTTCTCCGCGTACCTGTATCCTCACCGGGTTGGTAACATTCATGGTGTATTCAACACCGTACGATGTTTCGTAACGGTTTGTTCTTCCCGGGTATCCCATAATCATTGCAAAGTCACCCTCTTTTATTCCGTTCAGAGAAACCGGGAAAAAATGTTTCGGTGAGTAAGGAATATTATCTTCAGAGTAGCTTGCAGGCTTTCCGTCGGGGCCTGAATAAACTCTGAACAGCGAAAAATCGGCAGTATGGCGGGGCCACATCCAGTTATCGGTATCGCCGCCAAATTTACCCAGCGCCTGCGGTGGAGCGCCAACCAAACGTACATCGTTGAAAGTTTCCAACACGAACAGAAAAAACTGGTTCGAATTGAAAAAACTACGCACATAAGTTTCATAATGAGTATCACCTTTGGCCTCTTTTTCCAAATCCCTGGTAACACTACTTATTTTTTTTGTCCGCTCTTCTTCTGTCATATCATCCGAAAGCTCAGCAGTAACCTTTTGGGTAACATCTTCGATACGCACCAGAAAAGAAACTGTTTTGCCTGGGTTGGGCAGCTCTTCTTCGCGGGTCATTGCCCAAAATCCATCCTGAAGATAATCGTGTTCTACGCTTGAATGGTTCTGAATTTCATCGAATCCGCAATGGTGGTTTGTAAGCAGAAGCCCTTCTTTTGAAATCAGTTCGGCGGTACACGACCCCCTGTCTAATGCAACAACTGCATCTTTTAAACTTGAATTATTAATACTGTATATATCTTCTGCAGACAACTCAAATCCCATCTGCTGCATGTCGGAAATATTCAGTTTTTGTATTAACGAGGGCAGCCACATCCCTTCATCAGCCATTGCTCTTCCCCCCAATAAAATCGTCAAGAGCAGTAGGAAACTCAATCTTCTCATTATAATCAACTAATTTTTAAATTTTAAAACTGCAAATATAATATTTCGCTTTTCATTGGGTCACGATTTATGTTCTGTTTACAGTAAGGTTTGGTTAAAAAACTATAATCCACACTGTGTTTTATCAATTCTTACTAATTTTGTTGCTCTCAAAATAAAAGCTGAGAGCACGTGAAGAAAAAACTAATGAGAAAGTTAAACGATCGCTATCGTTTAATTATATACAACGACACTACATTTCAGTCGGTATGGAGTATGAAACTCACCCGCCTGAAAGTATTTACCGTTACCAGCCTTCTGTCTGCAATTATTGTAATTCTGGTTATTTTGCTTATTGCAACAACCGGATTGCGCGAATACATTCCCGGATACCCGAAAGCCGAGTACAGGCAGATGTTGGTTTTAACAGCACTGAAAGTTGATTCGCTGGAAAATGAGCTTTACAAACGCGATCAGTTTTTCAAAGGAATTCAGGCAATTGTTTCGGGCGAAGTGCCTGAAGATAATTTGGTAATAGATACCTCCAGCTTTTCCAACCAGATAGAATTTGAAACGTTTAACCACGATTCGGTTTTTCAGGACAAACTGCTGGCAGAACAGATAAATTTAATGCCCGGCGGAAAATCGAACCGCCATTTGAGTTTGAGCCAGATTCATTTTTTTGTGCCCGTAAAAGGTGTTATCACCAACAAGTTTAAATCCACAACAGACCATTTCGGGATTGATTTGGTGAGCGAACCAAACGCACGAATTTCGGCGATAATGGACGGAACGGTTATTTTTTCGGGATGGACCATAGAAACCGGGTACGCAATTTACGTGCAACACAACGCAGATTTGGTGTCGGTTTACAAGCACAATTCGGAGCTGTTAAAAAACGAAGGAGACAGGGTAAAAGCCGGAGAAGCAATTGCAATAATTGGCAACACCGGAGAACTTTCCACCGGGCCTCACCTTCATTTTGAATTGTGGCACAACGGCGCAGCAATTGACCCGGAACAATACATTGATTTTTAGAATTATGAAGAAAAGAATTGCCATTCTTGGCTCAACCGGTTCCATCGGAACCCAATCTCTTGACGTAATTGACCAGAACCCCGAACTATTTGAAGTAGAAGTTTTAACCGCTTACAATAATGTAGATTTATTAATTTCCCAGGCAAAAAAATACCAGCCAAATGCCGTGGTTATTGCCAATGAGAAAAACTACAAAACTGTATCAGAAGCACTCAGCAACGACCCCATAAAAGTATTTGCCGGTGCCGAAGCGCTGAACCAGGTAGTGCAAATGGAAACCATCGATCTGGTTGTTACAGCAATGGTTGGCTACTCGGGACTAATACCTACGTGGCACGCAGTAAAAGCCGGCAGAAACATCGCCCTTGCAAACAAAGAAACACTCGTTGTGGCGGGTGAAATAATTACGCAACTGGCAAAAGAAAAACAGGTAGACCTTCTTCCTGTAGATTCGGAACATTCGGCCATTTTTCAGTGCCTGATGGGTGAAATTTATAATCCGGTTGAAAAAATTTACCTGACTTGTTCCGGTGGTCCGTTCAGGGAAAAAACGATAGAAGAACTGGAAAAAGCAACGGTGAAAGACGCACTTGCCCACCCTAACTGGGACATGGGCGCAAAAATAACCATCGACTCGGCAACCCTTATGAACAAAGGTTTTGAAGCCATAGAAGCGCGCTGGCTGTTTGGTCTCCCCTCGTCAAAAATAGAGGTAGTCATCCACCCTCAATCTATTGTTCATTCGATGGTACAATTTGAGGATGGCTCTATTAAAGCGCAGATGGGACTTCCCGACATGCGACTGCCAATCCAGTATGCGCTGGGTTTTCCACACCGGATAAAAAACAACTTTCCGCGGTTCAGCTTTCTGGATTATCCTACCCTTCAATTTGAAAAGCCGAATACAAAAATTTTTCGTAACCTTGCACTCGCTTTCGACGCATTGGATGCAGGAGGAAATGTTCCGTGTGTACTCAATGCTGCGAATGAAGTAGTTGTAGAGGCTTTTCTGAATAAAAAAATTGGTTTTTTGAAGATGCCCGAAATCATTGAAAAAGCAATGAAGAAGATTGATTTCGTGAAAAATCCGGACATCGACGATCTGATTCAGACCAATGCCGAAACAAGAACGGTAGCACAATTGTTAACTGAGGGAAAATCGTAAAAAAGAGAAACATATTTAAATGGAGACAATACTAATCAAAGCAGCTCAACTCATTTTAAGCCTTTCTATTCTGGTTGTGTTACATGAGTTCGGGCATTTTATGTTTGCAAGAATTTTTAAAACCCGCGTCGAAAAATTCTATCTGTTTTTTGATCCCTGGTTTTCACTTTTCAAAGTAAAAAAAGGAGAAACCGAATACGGCGTAGGCTGGCTTCCCCTGGGTGGTTATGTAAAAATATCGGGGATGATAGACGAATCGATGGATAAAGAAGCCATGAAACAACCGCCGCAACCGTGGGAATTCAGAGCGAAACCGGCCTGGCAAAGGTTGTTAATTATGCTCGGCGGGGTGTTGATGAACTTTATTTTTGCCTTTATCATATACATTGGCGTATTGTACGCCTGGGGCGAAACTTATCTTCCCACGTCCAATGTAAAATATGGAATTGAGGTAAGTGAAACAGGTGAACAAATTGGGTTGAAAACAGGCGATAAAATCCTTACTGTAGACAACCAGCAAATAGAAAATTTCAACAAAATAATCCCAACGATTGTACTCGACGATGCAAAAAGCATTCAGGTTGAACGCGACGGAAAAGTAACCGATATTGAAATAACCGACGCAGATCTTGCCCTGTTGTTGAAAAGCAAATCGGTAATGACTCCGCGCATCCCGTTTCGCATGCGTGTGGAAGGCTTCACGCCCGATTCTCCGGGAGAAGCCGCCGGCATAAAAATAGGGGACGAAATTAAGGGGCTGAACGGAAAGGCATTTCAGTTTAACGATGAATGGACCAACGAACTTCAGAAACACAAAGGCAAGCCCATTTCTTTACTGGTAGAAAGAGACGGCAAACCTACAGAAATAGCCATGAACCTTTCGGATGAAGGGATGATTGGCATCCAGATAAAACAGTTTGTTGACGATGTTTTTGAACTGAAAACCATTGATTACGGGTTGATGGAATCTATTCCGGCCGGGATTAGCCGAGGAGTACAGACAACGAAAGATTACCTGAAACAGTTCAAATTATTTTTTAAACCCGAAACAAAAGCCTACGAATCATTAGGTGGTTTTGCTACAATCGGAAATATTTTCCCCGCCAAATGGAACTGGTTCTCGTTTTGGAACATGACCGCTTTTATTTCCATCATCCTCGCAATTATGAACCTGCTGCCTATTCCGGCGCTCGACGGAGGCCATGTAATGTTCCTGTTTTTTGAAATGATTTCGGGACGAAAACCCAGTGAAAAATTTCTGGAGTATGCTCAAATTACCGGTATGATTATATTGTTGGCTCTCGTACTTTTTGCAAATGCAAACGACATAATTAAAATGATTAATGGAACATTTTAATTAAAAAAATTCTATTTTTGCATCGAACCATTTTTAACTTTGAATCATGAATTTATTTGTTATCGCAGGATTTATCGGACCACAGGAAATAATTATCATTTTAATTATAGTATTACTTCTTTTCGGCGGTCGTAAAATTCCCGAATTAATGAAAGGCCTGGGAAAAGGAATGAAAGAATTCAAAAAGGCTACTAAAGAGGGAGACGACGACAACGAAACAGCCGAACCCGGGAAGATTGAAAAATAGCCCGTTCGAAGTTTTACAAAAATCCCGCTGCAGAACACTGCAACGGGATTTTTGTATGCCGTGGTAATGTTTCAAAAGCAATTAATCATGGTAAGATTTTTGTTGCTTTAGTGCGAACCAAAAAATGTTAAAAATGAAACCGAAATTAATATTCCGTTTGTTTCCGTTGCTCGTGTTAAGCGTACTTATTTCGTGCAAAAACAGCAGCAACACAGGGCTTTCCAAAAACGTAACAGGCAAAGCAGGCGAGTTGGTAGTTGTAATCAGCGACGAAGCGTGGGAAGGAAATCCCGGAAATACGATTCGCAACACCCTGGCGCAACCGCATCTGGCGCTGCCGCAAGACGAGCCGCTTTTCGATTTGATAAAAGTGCCTCACGAAGCTTTCAAAAGCATTTTTAAAACAACCCGCAACATTGTGCAGACGCGCATCTCGCCCAATGTAGATTCAGAAGGAGTAACATTTAAAGACAATGTGTGGGCCAGTCCGCAGGCAGTAGTCATTATTCAGGCAAAAAGCGAAGACGAATTTGAAAAACTGTTCGAAGAAAACAAAAGCCAAATCATGTCGTATTTCATAAAAGCCGAAAAAGACCGATTGGCCATGAATTACGAAAAATATTTTGAACGGGGAATTTACAACGTACTGAACGATGATTTTGGACTAACCATGAAATTAGCCCCGGGTTTTCAAATTGGCGAACAAAAAAAGGATTTTATCTGGTTGCGCTACGAAACACCTGAAATTTCACAAGGAATCGTTATCTATACATTCCCCTATGTATCTGACAGTGCTTTTACAATTGATTACCAGTTAAAAGTTCGCGACAGCCTTTTAAAGGCAAATGTTCCCGGCCCCACTGAAGGAAGTTTTATGGCTACCGAAAGAAGGGTTGAACAGTTTTACAACTTCAGAAAACACAACGGAAATTATGCTTCGGAAATGCGCGGACTGTGGCGGCTGGTAAACGATTTTATGGGCGGCCCCTACATTTCGCTGGCAGAACTCGACGCAGCTAACCAGAGGGTTGTTGTTGCTTACGGATACGTTTATGCTCCGAGCAAAGACAAAAGAAATCTGTTGCGGCAAATTGAAGCCATGCTCTACTCAATGAAGCTGAACAGCCAGGAAGAAAACGACAAATTAAACGAACAACAAATCGATATTGATATTCAGCCCGAAAACGTGTAATTAAAAGACCGATTTTCAAAAACAACTCCTACAAAAAACAGAAAAGGCTGTCTCGAGAGACAGCCTTTTTAACAACCAGTATATATAAAACGCTTATATTATTCGCTGAACCGTGCCTTTAAATACTCGCGGTTGAGGCGGGCAATATTGGAAATGGAAATACTTTTGGGGCATTCCACTTCGCAGGCGCCGGTATTGGTACAACCACCGAATCCGAGTTCGTCCATTTTTGCAATCATGTTACGCGCACGGTCTTTGGCTTCTACTTTTCCTTGCGGAAGTTTTGCCAGGTGAGAAACCTTAGCCGAAACAAACAGCATTGCCGATGAGTTTTTACAAGCTGCCACGCACGCACCGCAACCAATACAAGCTGCAGCATCCATGGATTCTTCTGCATCGTCGTATGCAATCGGAATAGCATTGGCATCAGGAACACCGCCGGTATTTACAGAAATAAACCCGCCTGCCTGAAGAATCTTATCAAAAGCTGTACGATCAACTACCAGATCTTTGATTACCGGAAAAGCTTTTGCCCTCCAGGGTTCAATGGTAATTGTTTCGCCATCTTTAAATTTCCTCATGTGCAACTGGCAAGTAGTAACTTCTGTATCTGGCCCGTGAGCCCGCCCGTTAATGTACAGGCTGCATGTACCGCAAATACCTTCGCGGCAGTCGTGGTCAAAAGCTATTGGATCCTTCCCATCAATTATCAGTTGGTTATTTAATATATCGAGCATTTCGAGAAATGACGACCCGGTAGATATGTTTTCGATGGTGTAAGTTTCAAACCTTCCCTTGTCTGCGGCGTTTTTTTGCCTCCAGACTTTTATATTGAGTTTTTTTAGAATTTTGTCTGCCATATCAATTGAATTTTTTGTGTAATTGCTCTACTCAAAATTTGCATTTACTACTTGTAGCTTCTTTGAGTCAGCTTAACATTTTCAAACACCAAATCTTCCTTATGAAGCACCGGCTCCTGGCTTTCGCCTTTGTATTCCCAGCACGAAACGTAAGTGAACTTGTCATCGTTACGTTTTGCTTCTCCATCGTCGGTAACCGATTCTTCGCGGAAATGGCCGCCACATGATTCCTTGCGGTCAAGGGCATCCATCGCCATCAGTTCGCCAATGTCAAAGAAATCGGCAACACGACCGGCTTTTTCCAATTCAGGATTAAGGTTGTCGAGTTCTCCCGGGATTTTTACGTCTTTCCAGAACTCTTCGCGAATTTCACGAATCATCTGAACTGCTTTTTTCAGACCTTCTTCGTTACGCGACATTCCAACGTAATTCCACATTACATGGCCAAGTTTTTTGTGGAAGTAATCCACCGGTTTCGAGCCTTTAATATTATACAGCTTTTCGATTCGTGCTGTAACTGATTTTTCGGCTTCGTCAAACTCGGGCGCATTAGTGTCTACTGTCGGTGTCATAATTTCATCGGCCAGGTAATCGCCAATGGTGTATGGCAACACAAAATATCCGTCGGCCAGACCCTGCATCAATGCTGAAGCTCCTAAACGGTTAGCTCCGTGATCCGAGAAGTTGGCTTCTCCGATTGAATACAAACCGGGTACTGAAGTCATCAGGTTATAATCGACCCAGGTTCCACCCATAGAATAGTGGATGGCCGGGTAAATCATCATCGGCTCTTTGTAGGGATCTACATCGGTAATTTTTTCGTACATCTGGAAAAGGTTTCCGTAACGGGCTTCAATTACCTTTTTCCCTAACCGTTCTATTGAATATTTAAAATCGAGATACACTGCTTTTCCTTCGGCGTTTACACCAAATCCGGCATCGCATCTTTCTTTTGCAGCGCGAGAGGCCACGTCGCGTGGCACCAGGTTCCCGTATGAAGGATAACGACGTTCGAGATAGAAATCGCGGTCTTCATCCGGAATATCATTAGCGCCAATTTCGCCTTTACGCAGTTTTTCGGCGTCTTCTTTCTTTTTAGGTACCCATACACGACCATCGTTACGCAACGATTCCGACATTAATGTCAGTTTCGACTGCTGGTCGCCGTGAACCGGAATACATGTCGGGTGAATCTGAACAAAACAAGGGTTGGCGAAGAATGCACCTTTTTTGTAGCACTGCCATGCTGCAGACCCGTTGCTGCCCATTGCATTGGTAGAGAGGAAAAATACATTTCCGTAGCCACCTGTTGCAACTACCACTGCATGTGCTCCAAAACGTTTTACTTCTCCGGAAACCAGGTCGCGGGCAATAATACCACGGGCTTTTCCGTCAATTTTTACAACGTCCAGCATTTCGTGCCTGCTGAACATTTCAACGTTGCCTTTGGCAATTTGCCGGTTTAATGCCTGGTAAGCACCCAGCAGCAACTGCTGACCTGTTTGTCCTCTGGCATAAAAAGTACGGCTAACCAAAACACCACCAAATGAGCGGTTGGCCAGCAAGCCGCCGTATTCGCGACCAAACGGTACCCCCTGGGCAACGCACTGGTCAATAATATTAGGAGATACCTCGGCCAAACGGTAAACGTTAGCCTCGCGGGCACGGTAGTCCCCTCCTTTAATAGTATCGTAAAACAGTCTGAAAACTGAATCGTTATCGTTCTGATAGTTTTTTGCGGCATTAATACCTCCCTGCGCTGCAATGGAGTGGGCGCGGCGCGGACTATCCTGATAGCAAAACGCTTTTACCTTGTACCCCAACTCGGCCAGCGAAGCAGCAGCAGAAGCTCCTCCAAGGCCGGTTCCAACAACAATTACTTCAAGTTTGCGTTTGTTCGCAGGACTCACCACCTTGATACCTGCCTTGTGTTTGTTCCACTTTTCGGCAAGTGGCCCTTCAGGTATTTTTGAATCTAATATACTCATAACCCAATGCTTTTTCGAGATTAAAATTTAATGAGGAAATACAACGGAATAACAGAAAAACCGACGGCCACAACAATGGCATAAATCCGGCCTACAATCTGTAGCCTGCTCATCCAGTTTTTGTTACTTAAGCCAAGGGTATGAAACCCGGACCAGAACCCGTGTGAAAGGTGAATCCCCAGGAGAATTCCCCCAAAAATGTAAAAAATGTCGTATGCTACACTGCTTTTGAACAGATCTGCTACCAACTTGTAGGTATCTTCCATGTGTTCGCCACCTACAACAACAGTGCTCATTGCTTCAGGATTAAATTTGATAACCCAGAAAAAATGAATGATGTGGACTACGAGGAAGACCAGAACCAGTGCTCCTAAAATCAACATGTTCCGGGATGCCCATGAACTTGAAATTCCCGTGTTCTTCTTGTCGTATTTTACCGGGCGTGCTCGCCAGTTTTCATATTCGATAAAGAAAGACCAGAGAATATGAACCAAAAATCCAAGTCCCAGCAGAGGTTCCATTATTTTTACTGCAGGGTTAGTGGCCATAAAATTAGCCGCAAGGTTAAAAAGTTCGCCGCTGTCATCAAAAATCAAAAACAGATTCACTGTCAAGTGGACAGCAATGAACACAACCAAAAAGAGCCCTGAGATGCTCATAATAAACTTTCTGCCAATCGACGCAGTTAAAAACTTGCTCATAAATTATTTATTTAATTGTGTTAACATCAAAAACTGGTCACAAAAGTAGCGTAAGCCACCTGTTCCCCCAAAAAGTTTGCTCTAAAATAGCTAATTTAAATTGGTTCTAAGAAGTTCAGTTAACACTGGCTGTTTTAAACACAGAAAGCGGGGTTTTATTGCTAACTGAACCACTATTTCCCAACATGCTCTTTAAACGATCGATTCCATTCTTTTAATGTAAACCGGTCTGACAATGCAACCAGCTCTGTGGGATGAAAATTGTTTTCCACAAGGCGACATTCCACATTTTCGAAAACACACTGAACCGCCAGCACCGTGCCGTTTTTCAGGTTGGCATATCCTTTAATTCGATACGCTTTTGGCGCCCACTTGTTTAAAAACTGAAGCAAAGCATGCTCTTCAAACTTTTTCCCGCTTTTTATAACCATTGAATTTACGTCGGGTCGTGCAAGAGGTTTCGCCAAATCAGGATAAAATTTGGCAACAACGTCATCTTTCAAATAAAAAGGGGCATCGCAAAAAGACGTTTTCTGAATTCGCGCAAACGGATTTATTTTCTTTATTTCATTTACAGTTCTATCTGCGTTTTCAACAAGGTCTGTTTTATTTACCAGCACCCGGTCGGCCATTCTTATTTGATGCCCCATCCTTTGCCGCATCAAACCCGCCTTGTTAAAATTAAACGCATCAACAACACACCAATTGGAAGCGAGATACATTTTCTCAGAAAGCGAACCGGAAGATATTACTTCGGCTACCGAAGTTGTGTCTGAAAGTCCGGAAGCCTCTATAATTAATAGTTCCGGCTGATATTCATCTATAAATTTTTCGAGTGAACGAGCGAAATCTCCCAGCAGGCACACGCAAAAAACCGATCCCCGGTTAATTTCCAGCAGGTGAAAATTTTTACCCGACTTTTTTAACTCTTCCCCGTCAACATTGGAAGGGGCAAATTCGTTTTGAATAACCCCCAGCTTGTATTTGTCGGAATACGAATCGATAATTCTTTTTACAAAAGTGGTTTTTCCGCTTCCCAAAAATCCGGAGATAATATAAAATGGGATTTTTTTCATGCCGGACTTTTCGTCTTCAGGTGTCGTAGATTTATTGTTCCGGAGTTCATTTGGCTTTATTTGTCATCAATCACTTGCCGGATTTTGGCAATGTGCTCCGGCGTAGTGCCGCAACACCCGCCGATTATATTTGCTCCGGCAGCAACAATTTCCGGAATAAGTTTCGCCATCTCTGCAGGTTGCTCCGGGAAAACGGTTTCTCCGTCCCGATAAATCGGCATTCCAGCGTTGGCATGCACTAAAATGGGAATAGCGGAATCTGTTTTACGAATCTCTTTTACAATTCCAACCATCCCGGCAATTCCATTTCCACAGTTGGCACCCAGGAGATCGGCCCCTGCATCCACAAGTGTTTGTACCATGTCGGCAGGCGAAACCCCCATCATAGAACGAAATTCGCCAATAACTGTTTTTTCGAAAGTCATGGTGCAAAATACTTCCAGGCGAGTGTTTTCTTTGGCCGCCCGAATAGCGATCCGCGCTTCGTCGAGGTCGCTCATGGTTTCAATCATTATTGCATCTGCTCCACCGGCTTCCAACCCTTTAGCCTGAACTTTAAACGCTTCGTACAATTCGTCTTCGGTTACATCGCCCATCATCAAAATTTTACCGGTTGGCCCCACAGAGCCCAAAACAAATTTTTCGCCGGCAGCTTTCCTGCTGATTTCGGCAGCTGCTTTATTCAACTCAAAAGTTTTGTCTGCCAGTCCGTACTTTTCAAGTTTAAAGCAGGTTCCGCCAAAACTGTTGGTTTCAATCATATCAGCACCGGCTTCGATATAACTTTTAGCAATATCCAATACTTTATCCGGATGCGAAAGGTTCCATTCCTCGGGGCATTCGCCGGTTTTGAGCCCCTTCTTTTGCAGAAAAGTTCCCCAGGCTCCGTCTGAAACCAGCACTTTTCCGTTACTTATTTTATCCAGTATTTTCCCCATTGTTATTGTTTCTAACGAAGTTACGAAAAAACCTTACAACTCTTTCAGCCACTCTTTAATTACATCAACAGAAGGAAGCGTCCCTTCAGCTTTCAGTTTGTAACTGATGGCCACCAATGCCGGCCCTCCTTTTGCTCCGTACGCCGCCAGCTTTTCCCTGCCAATTATTGTTCTCACATTTATTTCTTTCCCTGTTTCGGTAAGCGCACGAACAACGCGCTCTTTCAGCTCATTACATTGATTTTCTGTTTCGCCCAGCAAAACAAATTCGCCCTTCTTCGACTTTATGTTCAATTTTAATTTCTCGTTGATGCGCTTCTGGATGGTTGCAATCAACTCTTTTTCGGGTGGAATCTGGGAAACGAAAGCAATTTTACCATCGATGCAAATGGTGGGAATATTTTTCACCATAAGCGACGACATAAAGTTGACTGCTTCCATCTTTTTGATGGCATGTTCGCGCCATTCCACCACGCCATCGAAATAAGGAGTTACGCGTTTTACTGCTTCCAGCATGTACTGACAGGGAGCGCACGATTCTGAGTCGAGCGTAATAACATCCACAATTACTTTCTCCGCCTGCCCGTAATCCTTCATATTGAATATCTCCAGGGAATTCTCCCTTTTTTCAAGCGTTCTGGTCACATCTTGCAGGTACGGATCGTGAACCAGGTCGGCAACTGCTGTAAGATTTTCGGGAGGCGTTTCGCGGGGCAGATCGCAGCCCGGCGCCAAAATAAATCCGGTTTTGCCGCCCAGGTCGAGGCACTCCAGCGCATTCTCCCGGCAATCGTCAGGCGTGCCCATTAACAAAACAACCGTAAGTTTTAAATTTCCTCCAAAGCTTATTCCCTTATCCAGCGCAACTTCTTTTACGAAGTCCAGCGGAATGTTTTCGTCAATGGAAATATTGTCGGGGTTGCAATTGCACATCGCTTCTATGTTTTGCTGCGCGTGGCCACACACAAAAAAGGAACTGAGCTTGCCTTCCCGTCTGATGTAATCGAAAATACGTGTTGCGAAAGGCGTAACAAAACTCTCGAAAGTAAGCGGATCGATTTGGCTTGTCATCGGATCAACTACTGCAATAATATCGCACCCTGCTTCCAGATAATACTGAGCCATTTTTTCCCCTACCTGCGTACAGAATTCCATCACACTGTTTACTTCGTCGGGCGCTTCAAACAGTTTCATAAAAATGTCGGTTCCCAGCAGGTGGAGTGCCAATGTAAACGGACCGGTAATTAATCCGTAGAGCGCCAAATCAGGATATTTTTTGCGAAGTGTGCCGGCCGCTTTTACACAAACCGGGATGCGCCCGTCGTTTGGCCCCGGAATTTGCAAATCACTTAAAGCTTTCCCTTCGGCAAGAGGATGAGAAACAACTGCAGGAACTCCGGCTTCAGACCAACGGAGCTCGCATCCCAGCGCCTCTGCTTCTACTTGCAGGTCGAATACCACCGGAATCCCGTCAGGGTTATACAGATCAACCGATTTGCTTATTCCGTCAACTATTTCTTCTGCAGATTTCAGGTAGGTAGCGGCATCAGTACCGGTAAGAAATCCTCCGTGCACTCCAACAAAAGGCACCCACGGAATTCGGTCGGTCGGCTGAAGGGTAAACGCTTTCCTGATTAATTCGAGACCATCCATTTTTATAATTATTTGAAATTGAGTTAAATCTATTTAATAAGAAAGGACAAAGTTTCTACGTTCGGAAAATTTATTTTCCAAAAAAAACTGATTGTCAGCCAATCAGATGCTTCCATAAAAATCAGCAATTACCCCAAGAGGCGATTTTAACACTGTCTTCCGGCTCTGCCCTTTTCAGCAAATTCAGGCAACCTGCGAATTCAAATATTCCACTAATCCCTGCGGATCCGGCGTATATACATCTGCCCCAATCTTTTTCCGGAAATCGTCGTTTACCGGGGCACCGCCTATTGCTACTTTTGCTCCGGGCACAGCTTCTTTAATAACTTTTGTGATTTTTTCCATGCTGACCATAGTTGTGGTCAACAGCGCAGACAACCCGACAAAGGCATTCTGATGTTCTTTCAACGCATCTACAAATTTCTCAGCTTTTACATCGGTCCCTAAATCCACTACCTTCCATCCATTTCCTTCCACCATCATCGACACCAGGTTTTTCCCAATGTCGTGCAAATCGCCTTCCACTGTACCAATAATAAAAGTCCCTTTCTGTTTTACTTCTCCTGAAAGGAAGAATGGTTTCAGGTGGAGCATGGCCGTGCTCATAGCTTTTGCCGACATGAGAACCTGCGGAACAAAAACTCTGTTTTCGCGAAATTTAACGCCCACTTTTTCCATTCCAACCATTAACCCATCAGTAAGAATTTGTTGGGCCGAAACTCCCTGTTCAATCGCCTGCCGGGTCAATTCATCTGCACCATCCTGTCCCTTCATATTTGGCGGAAACGGCGCAGCTTTATTTATTTTCCCGAATTCGATGCATTCTGCGATTTTTGGCAAAAGTTCATTCATGTCTTAATCGGTTATTATTTTAGCTTCTACAAAACTATTCATCGTAAAGAGCATTCAAAATAGTATTTTCTTTGAAAAAGATGGAAAATATTACTTTATTTGATTATGACAAAAGAAATCAGGTATTTCAGACTGCCTGTTTCTCTTAGAGAAGAACAAAAGGCAAACCCAGTAACAAAAGATTTATACCTTACTGAAACCGGAGAAATTGAGGTTGAACCGGGAGGCAGCTGGCGGTCGTTAACCAAGCTGAGTAACAATTTACTGGTTTTTTGCACGAGAGGCGGGGGCAGTGTGGTTCTGGGAGAGGAGCAGGTTCCCGTTTCACACGATCAATATTTTATTGTGCCGCGCGGTGAGGTTTTTAAATTTTGTTCCAGGCAAAAATCCGGAACTCGCCTTTTGGTGGCCGGATTCAACGGCAAAAAAGCCCGGCAGTTGGAAAGCGAATTTCTAGTGGTGCGCAACCTGGTGCCGTCGGTTAACAATATGGTGGCTAACCGTGAAATGCTTTTCGATGAAATTTTCAACAACCTTTCAAAGGGGTTTCACGATCAGAATCTGGAGTACGTTAACTTTTGTTTTGGGCATTTGCTTGCCACGTTTATTTACGCCAACCGCACCAGCGAAGATCTGGCCGACGAACTGAACCCGGTTATCCACCGTGCTATCCGGTTTCTGGAAAAAAATTTGGATAAAAAACTGACACTACTGCAAATTGCCCGGGAAGCGGGCTACTCTCCCACCTACTTTACTACACTTTTCCGAAAAGAAACCAATTATGCACCATTGAGTTATTTTTCTCACCTAAAAATATTGAAAGCCTGTGAATTGCTGGATTACACCGAAAAAAAAGTAAAAGAAATTTCTTTTAATGTGGGGTACTCCGACCCGTATTACTTTACCCGCGATTTCAAAAAAAAGATTGGCTTGTCGCCACGGCAGTACCGAAACCGAATTAAAGGATAAAAATGCATCCTGTTTGACAAGGTGAGAAGACTGAATATGTGTTTTTATTCTGAAGGTTGAAGCCGAGGTACGTGAGGGTAAACGCCAAATTTGCAGCGAATAAACTTTTTTTCCCGGCTTGCATAACTATCGTTAAGTTATAACTTTATACCCGAAACTAAATCAATTTAAAATGACTACGCCTTTTCTGGTATTCATTGTTCTTTCTGCAGTTGCGTTGTTGCTTTTTATGGTGTTGAAACTCAAAATCAGCGCATTCATTTCATTATTAATTACAGCTATTTATGTTGGCATTGTTGCCGGGATGCCCCTGGATGGCATCATACAAGCTATTCAGGATGGAATGGCCGGAACACTTGGTTTTGTGGCTACAGTGGTAGGGCTGGGCGCCATTTTCGGACAGATGCTGGAAAGCTCCGGCGGCGCTGAGTCACTGGCACATTACCTGATAAAAAAGTTTGGTACAAACCGTGCTTCGTGGGCAATGGTAATTACCGGTTTCGTGGTTGCGATCCCTGTTTTTTTAGATGTGGGCTTTATTATTTTAGTACCTATTATTTATGCACTTGCACAGGATACAAAACGGTCGCTTTTATATTATGCCATTCCTTTGCTGGCCGGGCTCGCGGTAACACACAGTTTTATTCCGCCAACTCCCGGCCCGGTGGCCGTTGCAGATATAATCAATGCCCAGTTAGGCTGGGTAATTTTGCTGGGAATTATTTTGGGCTTTCCCACGGCAATAATTGCCGGCCCAATTTGGGGGAAATATATTTCCAAAAAAATATACCTGGAGCCTCCGTTTAATTTCGACAAAGAGCCGCAAGACGTTGACCCGAAGAAATTTCCTCCATTTCGGCTAATTGCCATTATTATTTCCATTCCGCTGCTGTTGATTTTGATAAACACATTTACCGGATTGGCCGTTTCAAAAGAAGTTATTGCCCGGTCGGTCTGGACAGATATTCTTGAGTTCACCGGGCATCCGTTTTCAGCACTGATTCTTGCAACATTGGTTGCCATTTATTTTTTATGCATCAGGCGGGGAATGGAAAAACAAAAAATACTGGAACTGAGCACCAAAGCACTTGGCCCGGCGGGAATTATTATTCTGATAACCGGAGCCGGCGGGGTTTTAAAGCAAGTACTGGTAGATAGCGGAATTGGGCAAATAATGGCGGAGTCGATGGCCAATTCAGCCTTACCGCCAATTTTACTTGCCTGGATGCTCGCAGCAGTTGTGCGGGTTACACAAGGCTCGGCCACGGTAGCAATGATTACCGCTGCAGGAATTATTGCTCCGGTTATTAGTGAATTCGGATTAAACGATCCGCAACGTGCCCTGGTTGTTCTTGCCATTGCCTCGGGAGCCACGCTACTTTCGCATGTAAACGACAGTGGATTCTGGCTGGTGGGTAAATATTTGGGAATGAACGAAAAACAAACACTTCAAAGCTGGACAATAATGGAAACGATAATTGCCCTTTGTGGATTAGCCTTCACGCTAATCGCAAGTTTGTTTTTTTAATCTGATTTTTACCGAATTTAATAATGTTCACAAAACATTTTTTTCATACATTAGCTTATTCTTTTTATTAATACTAAAAATTTACTAATCGTTAAATATACTAATATGAAGAAAATCCTACTAAAAAGTTTGAGTGTTTTTATGGCAATTACATTGCTCGCCTCTCAAAACTTTTCAGTTTATGCCGGAACCAGTTCCTCTGTAACATTCGACGAATCTGTCTTTTCTTACGATGAAGAATTGCTCTTCGCTGAACTTGAAGGGTTGAATGAGTTAGATGCCTATGTTGAAGCCAACGAAGGTGTTACTTTTTCAGATCTTGAAAATGAAGGAAGTTTATTGATTGCCGATATAAACAATTCGGCTGCTCCAATGGGAATGGCCGAAGGAGAAGGTGAACCTCCGCTAGGTATTCCTTCGTTCCTTTGGGGATGTGTTTTTGGCGTTGTTGGTTTGCTTGTTGTTTACATAATGACCGACAATGATAAAGAAGAAGCAAAAAAAGCATTGTGGGGCTGTGTAGCGTCAACTGTTGTTTCAGTTGTATTGTATATGGTTCTTTGGGGAGCATGGGCAGCTTCTGTTGATGCCACGTACTAAGTAAACAAATATTAATTTGATAAATAAAGGCTGTTTAATACAAATTAGACAGCCTTTATTTCACTATTGAAGATGAGAATTATTACAATATCAGTGCTGTTCTTTTTGGGTTTTGTCGTTTGTGTAAATGCACAGGAATACTTTCGGATAAGCGTGGATTTTACCACAAAGACGAAACCAGCAGAAGGGAAAGCAAATCTTACAAAAGGGAAAGTGTATTACGACAAGTACACGAAAGAGTTGATTTACGACATTCAGTTTCCGGAAAAAGAAAAATGGATTGTTCAGGATTCGCGGATGTACAAACTGGTAGACGACTCTGTTTACTTTGGCGAAGAAATTCCTTCGTTGAACGAATTCACAGTTTTTCATTTGTCGCTGAACTCCAACCTCAGTTATTTCGGACTGGATCAGGCACAATATACCATTGGAAAAGTTGAAAAAAACAAAGACCTGATTGTTACGTACTGGAATATTCCGCAACAGATTCAGGAAGTGATAAGCAGTATAGCTGTGGCCCGAAAAGGAAACAGTTTATACAGTGTAATAATAGCCGACGAAAACAATCAGATAAGAAGTAAACAATTTTTTAAAGACTATATCAAAAAAGGAGGGTTTGAATTCCCCGGCACGATTGTTCAGATTTTCTACGACGAGAATCAGCAGGAAAGCTATCAGGTTATGGAATTTAAAAACATTGTTTTAAATGATAATGAAAATGAAAGCAATTACCATTACAGATTGGATAAATAGATTTTTACACCTTCGAACAATTGTCCTTTTCATTTTTGTGCATTGTGTTTTTTTTGCTGCAAAAGCGCAGTCTCCCGATTATTATGGAATAAGCGAAATTAAAGGGTTGTTTGAAGCGCATGAGCACAAAGCTCCGAAGTATAAAAGCGAAAGCAATAAACCAAAAAATGAATTCGAGTTTTTAACGGCGTCCAGCTTTAATGTGTACAAAGCCTTTTTATCGTCGCAGGATAACCCCAGTTGTGTTTTTCATCCTTCCTGCTCAGAATATTCCGTTCAGGCACTGCAACAGAAAGGGCTGTTTTTGGGTACTTTGTACACATTCGACCGACTTTCCAGATGTCATCGATTCATAAAAAACGACCAATACATTTTTGATCCTTCGAAACAAAGATATTATGATCCGGTTAGGTAGAAAACCATTTTTCTTTTACTTGTTCCTGTTGCTAGCCTTTTCAGGCAGCGGGCAGAATATTTTCAATGCCGGGAATTCGAAAAAATTCGCGCGTTATTTATTCAACACACAGCAATACAACCTGGCAGCAATTGAGTACGAACGTATTCTGAATATCTCAAGCCCGGACGCAGAGGTGAGCTCGCAGCTTTTAAAATCGTTCCGCCTGGGAAACATTTGCAACAACTCTTTTCAGCGCATCGACAATCTGGAGTTGTACCGTTTTTTTTCAAACGACACGGTTTCCCGAGAGTTTCTTAATCTGGCGCTAACCTGTAACTGTTGTTACGAGTACGGACGCTTTCAAAAAGCACTAACGGCACTCAATGACGAAGAACAGGCGTTTTACAGGTTGGGCTATTTCTTTTTCGAAGAAGAACTGGACTCGCTGTACAATTTTAATACGAGCAACTCAGTGTTATTGTCTGCCAGTTACCCTTCGGTTTTTCAAAGCATCGAGAAGATGGACAATTTCAGAAAAAAAAGCCTGGGGCTGGCAATGGCCATGTCGGCAATATTGCCCGGCAGTGGCAAAGCTTATTCCGGTTTTTGGGGCGATGCAGTGATGTCGCTTCTTTTCGTTTCATCAAATGCATGGCTGTCGTATCGCGGCTTTGAAAAGAGAGGCGTAAAAAGTGCCAGCGGTTGGATTTTCGGGGGTGCTACCCTGGGATTCTATTTCGGAAACATTTGGGGCTCGAGCCGCGCTGCCAAAACCTACAACAGGATTGAATACGAAAAATTGTACAATGAAGCCAAAAGCAATATTTACAATCATTTTTAGTTTTTTTGCGCTTTTGTGCACCTCGCAAACCATTGAAGAAACCTACCGGTTTGCCGAGGAACAATTTCAGAAGGGCAATTATCAGTCGGCGCTTACTGAATTTCAGCGAGTGGCATTTTTCGACTCTGAACATCAATTTGGAAACATCTACCGGAAAATTGGCGACCTGTTTTATGCTTCCGGCGATTATAATTCAGCCGCAAAAAATTTCGACATTGCTTCGCGCATAGAAACAAGCGACAGCATAAAAACCGAAATTCTGTTAAAAAAAGTGCTTTGCTTTTTTGCCCAGGAAAATTACTATTTCGCCCTAAGCGAGTTGCTTTCAATAACTTCTTTTCAGAATTCAAGGCTTGCAAATAAAACCGGGTTATACACCGGTATAGCTTTTTTCGGAATTGAAGATTACAACCAGGCGCTTGCCAGCCTCTCGCCGATTTTTCCGCAGGAAGCGTTACCTGAGCTGGAACAGATTTTTTCCCGCTTCGAAAAAATGAGGAAGCGTTACAGACCGGGGAAAATCGAAATGATGAGCATTCTGCTCCCGGGCCTTGGACAAATTTATTGCGGGAATCTGGCCAGCGGTATAAATTCGATGGTTTTAGTTGGTGGCATCGCAGTTGTGGCGGTTTGGACATGGCATACCTACGGATTACTTGATGCGCTGCTTTCGGTTAGCCCGTGGTACTACAGATATTACACCGGAGGTGTTCAAAATGCGCGGGGTGCCGCTTTGGAACGCATTTCTCACGAAAGGGAAGAAGCGTACCAAAAAATAATTGAACTTGTGGAAACTAACCTGATTCAGCGCCCATGATTTGTCGTCTAATATTTTTGCTGACGTTTTTTTGCTCCATCATGCCTGTTTTTGCAAGCGACAATGAAAAAATTGTGGACGATATTTTTACCTCGATTTACAACCAGCAGTTTTCAGAAGCAGAATCAATGCTAAACAATCAGGGCAATCAGATTGACTCATTTTACTTTGATATTTTAAGCATAGACCTTTACTGGTGGAAACAGGTTTGTTCACAAAAAAAATCAGATTTACAGCAATTTAAAGTTACGTTAAACAGAGTTGGCGAAACCCAATCAACACCCGAAGACAATCAGATACGACAACTGGTAATGTTTTCGTACAAATTGCGCTACGAATTTAAACGTTACAACATTTTGGGCGCCATTCAGTTGCGCTCGAAAATAAAAAAGCTTCTGGAAGAAATTGATCCGGAGAAGCTGGCCTATTCGAAAAACCGGGTCAGGCTGTTTTATTTGTACAATTCCCTTTTCGATTATTTTGACAACATTCTTAACCCGCTGTTTCTTGAAAGCAAACGAATAACACGGAACAACGCGCTTCGGGAAATTGAAATGTACACCCGCGAAAACGACTTGGTTGTGTCTACTTTGGCAAACTATTTCCTTGGAAAAATTTATTTCAATATTGAAAAGAACCCGGAAAAAGGAAGAATTTGTTTCAGGGAATTAACGGCACGGTATCCGCAGAATGCAATTTTTGCCGAATTTCTTGAAAATTCGCAGCCCGACAGCTAATCCCATAAAATCATTTTTCTCGGGTCAATATGAAACGTCTTCTTTTTGCAGGCCGGACAAACTGCGTATTTCAACCGGTGAATATTGGTTCGTTTTAGTCGAGAGCGGCAACTGCTGCACCGGAATTCGCTTTTATGAACCGGAGTGCCGTTATCAAAAACAGTAACATCAACTTTGTCGAACAACAAATTGCAATGCGGGCATTTGTATATTCGAAATGCTGCATCAACAAAAAGCTCTTTTTGCTCCTGCGCAAGTTTTTTTAAAGCCCTATGAGTTTTGTAGTGGAATAATTTCTCTCCGGCGTTTAAATAAGAGTCCAGCGACTGCGGACGTATGAGAAAACCATGCCCTTCATTAAAGCGGGCTTCAAAGCTACAATGGTCGCACCGGTATGTGTAAGCATGTCCCATAATTAATATGCATGCTATAAATTTATAAAACTATTAGTTATTAACAATCATTCGTTTATAATAAATAGAGATTTATTCTGTACCGAATCCATTAGGTTATTATCTTTTCCGGGGAAACAAATTAAGTTCGGAGAAACCTGCTTCGAACCGGGGATTTTTCTTAAAACAGTATAATTTTCTGTATCATGAAAAACAGGTGGCTGCAACAAATGCTACTTACTAATCTGCACAAAAACCCTCCACTATCTTCCTTCTGTCTGTACATTCAAATCAATCGATTTATACATAAAAATCAAAAATCATGAAAAAACGATTACTGGCTTTTATTCCGTTTGTCATGCTCTTCTTTTTTGCCGCCGGTGCAGGGGCACAAACTGCCGAAGGTAATCCGGGGGTTACAATCGACTTTAAAAACAGTCAGGGAGTAGTGGCTTACACGATTAACTCCGGATCAGAAAAAATGGTGATTACCAAGAGTGGTAACTTCTTGTGGACAATTACTTTCAATGTGGATAAAGAAAATCCCATCATGAACTTTTCGGGGCCGATCCGGATTATCGAATTGTCACTCAAATACGATATTGACGGCGACGGCGAGGACGAAACAATTATCGACACCATGGCGGTATTAACCAGAAGCGGAAAGCTGAAATTTGTTTTCCATGCTAACGGAGCCGGAAAAAGACTGCCGGTTGGCTGGGATTTTTAATGACTCTGAAGCGGGGTACTTTCCTCCGGCGCGTCGGGTTGCAAATCTTTTTCGATTAAACTTTTAGGAAGTTCTTTTGTCGCTTTTGCCCCAAGTTTCTTTATTTTTTCCACCCGGCGGATTAAATTGCCGCTCCCGGAATGTAGCTTATTCATGGCCTGATCGTAGTTTTTTCGTGTTGCATCAATGCTTTTTCCAATACCTTCGAGGTCGCCCACAAAATTCACAAACTTGTCGTACAACGCTCCGCTTTGGCGGGCAATTTCCAATGCATTTTTAGTTTGGTTTTCCTGCTGCCAGATGGAAGCAATGGTTCGTAAAGTAGCCAGAAGTGTTGACGGACTAACAATCACCACTTTCTGATCCCATGCATACGAAAACAACTCCTGATCTTCCTGAATTGCAAGGCTGAACGAAGATTCAATCGGAATGAACAGCAAAACAAAGTCGGGAGAATTCAAATTTTTTGCAGTCTGATAATGCTTTTCACTCAAGCCTTTTATGTGTGATTTTATACTGAGCAGGTGTTCTTTCACAAACTTTGTACGTTCTTCTTCGGTGGCAGCATTCACAGCCCGCTCGTAGGCAATAAGCGAAACTTTTGAATCGACAATAATATGCTTGTTGTCCGGAAGATTAATAACCACATCGGGCTGAATACGCTTGCCGTCTTCAGAAACATCGCTAAACTGCTTTTGATATCCCTGCTCGCCTTCGTTAAGCCCCGAGCGCTCCAAAATACGCTCCAGCACCACTTCGCCCCAGTTGCCCTGTTTTTTCACATCTCCCTTTAAAGCCTTGGTCAGATTGCTGGCTTCCTCGCTAATCCGATGATTTAAATCGTACAATTTTTTCAGTTCGGCGCGCAGGTCGGTTTGGTCTTTCAGCCCTTTCTGGTAGGTGTCTTCAACTTTCTTTTCGAAAAGAAAAATTTTCTCTTTAAGCGGAGTGAGCACTTCTCCGAGGTTTTTCTGGTTGGCCTGGGTAAATTCTTCGCTGTTTTTTTTCAGAATTTTCGAGGCGATGTTCTCGAATTCAGTGGTGAATTTTTTCTGAATCTCCTCCAGCTCTGCTTTTTGTACATGCAACTTTTCCTGAAGATTCAGGTATTCGGTTTTTGCTTTTTCGAGCCGTCCGACGAGGTGAATATTTTCTTCGCGTATTTTCTGCAGCTCATTCTTCCTATCGCCATCTTCAGCTTTCAAAGAGAGGAAACGGTCTTCCAAAATAGAAGCATTTTTCTCAGCCTCGTTGCGCCGGTCATCAATCTCCTTCTCTTTTTTCTGAAAATCATTTTTCAGAAGCGCAATTTTTTTCTGATTTTTCAGACCAAAAAAGAAGATAACAGCCAACGCGCCAATGGTTACGAGGCTAACAAGAAGAATCGCCATTTCAATACTCATTCCGGAAAAATTTTGAACGTTAAAAACGGCTCAATTTAACCAAAAGAGCGCAGTAATTCCTTTTGGGAAAAGGATAATTTATTACCACTTATAAACGATGGAGTTGATGTTCATTCCGGCACCAACCGAGCAAAGAATTATGTGATCGCCTTTGTGAATTTCCTGCCCTTCAATTTTTTCTTTCAGAATTAAATCGAGGAGGGTAGGAACGGTTGCGGTCGAAGAATTCCCCAAAAATCTGATGCTCATGGGCATAATACCTTCCGGAATTTCTTTCTCTCCGTACAGTCGGAAAACGCCGCTCAAAATGGCTTCGTCCATTTTTTCGTTCGCCTGGTGAATAAGTACTTTTTTAATGTCTTTCAAATGAAGCCCGGCCTTGTCGATGCTTTCCTTTACTACTCCAGGAACATTTTTTATGGCGTAAATATAGAGCTTGTGCCCGGCCATTTTTATCCATCTTTCGCTGCCTGTAATATCCGGATTGTTCGAATTACCCAACGTCAGCAAATTGGCATAAACAACAGAATCGGAACGGCTTGCGTGAGAAATAATTCCTGTCGGTTCTTCGCTTTCCACACCTTCCACAACTGTTGCGCCGGCGCCGTCGGCAAAAATCATCGAATCACGATCATAAGGATCTGAAATTCGGGAAAGAACATCTGAGCCAACAACAACGCCTCGTTTCCGGTAACCGCTTTTAATGTAAGCATCGGCTGTAATCATTGCCTGCGTCCATCCCGGGCAGCCTGAAATTACATCGTGGCAAATGCATGAAGGGTTCTTAATTTTCAGTTTCATTTTCACCTTATTTGCCAGTCCGGGCAAAATATCGGTGCGTACATTTCCGTGTTCGATGTCGCCGAAATTGTGGGCAACAACAATAAAGTCGAGGCTTTCTTCAGAAATCTCTGCCGATTTACATGCTTCCCTAATGGCATGGGCGGCCAGGTCTGATGTTACCTGATCGGTTTCGGCATAGCGCCGTTCTTCGATATTAGTAATCTCGAAGAATTTTTGAATGATCTCCTCATTTGATTTATCAAATGGTTGTTTGGTCGTTGCGTCGTAAAACTGACTATCTAAAAAGTAATTGTTCTTCACCACTTTTGGCGGGAGGCAACTTCCGGTTCCGATAATGCGTGTGTATATTTTTTTTGCCATAATATTCAACTTCTCAACTAACCGCTATCTTTCAAATTTTTTTAAATCAAAACTCTCTCCGTTAAAAACGCCGTACGAAAAATTTGTTATCCAGTCACCAAGAAGAATCAACTTAGAACCTTTATTTATTTCAATATTGATCATGCGATGACGGTGTCCAAAGATAAAATAATCTATCCACTCCTTCTTCAAATACTTTTCTGCAAATTTGTACATACTTTCATTCTTAACTTTAAATTCTTCTTGCTGGTTTAGTTTCGACAGCCTGCTCGATTTGGACCATTGATGTGCAAGATGAAAAGCAAAGTTGGGGTGCAAACGGGAAAAAATCCATTGTAGTGTTTTGCTGGTGAATATTTTTTTCAGAAAAAGATAGCCTTTGTCTTGCGGATCGAGGCCGTCGCCATGCGCCAGAAAAAACTTTTTCCCTTTTATTTCAGTAACTAATTCGTTGCGATGCAGCGTCAACCCAATTTCCTGCGGAAGGTAGTCGAATACCCACACATCGTGGTTCCCCGTAAAAAAATGAATGGATACGCCGCTGTCTGCCAAATCGGCCAGGCGCCCCAGTACTCTTGTGAATCCGCGCGGAACAACTTTCCGGTATTCAAACCAAAAATCGAAAATATCGCCCAGCAGGTAAAGTTCAGCCACGTCGTCGCGAATGGAATCCAGCCAGCTGGCAAACAGCAATTCCCGTTGTCGGTTGTTGTTCAGAGCCGGTGCCCCAAGATGTACGTCTGAAACAAAATATATATTTTTTCGTCCTGGCAAACCGAATATTTTTAATTACAATTTAAAAGCTATTTCAGAATCTGAGCCAGGGCTTTGTCTAATCCCGGGCCCTTCAGGTTTTGTGCAATAATTGCCCCTTCTTCGTTTAGCAAATAATTGTAAGGAATTTCTTGAATGTTGTATATTCTTGCAGCCAGGGCGCTTCCCTGCATATCGCCCACGTTTGTCCAGGTTAGCCGATCCTGATCAATGGCATCTACCCATTCAACGCGGTTATCGTCAATACTTACCTGGTAAATTTCAAACCCTTTGTTTTTGTATTTGCGGTATGCATCAACTAATGCTTCGTTTAAAATTCGGGAGTTTCGGTCGAGTGCCGACCAAAATTGAAGTAAAACCACTTTTCCCCGAAGAGATGAAAGTGCAATTTCTTTTCCATCGGGATTGGGCAAAACAATGTCAGGACTGTTTTCTCCCTGTTCCTGAATCATTTGCCGCAGTTTGGCATTTTGTTCTTCCTGCAACAGTTGAACCGTATTTTGGTACAATGCTTTTACGTGCCCCGAGTTGGGGTAGATGGTATTTAATGCCGAAGCAGCAACTCTCATTGTGTGCAAATCCTTTATCACGTATTCCTGATCGTCAAACTTTTGGTAAAGCGCCAAAACGCTGCACATCGAAAACGGATTCTTCATCACAAATTCGGTAGAAAAATCGGTTTGTTCTTTTTTAACGGAATCAAAAGCAGCGTCCCAGTCTTTCTTCATTCTGTCATAATCCGGGTTGCCCCTGTACAAATTATTGAGCGACTGGATGGAATCCATTTTTCTGCGGGTATCCAGCAATTTATCGTTTAGCATTTTCACCTGCACCGAACCAAGCGATCCTTCCACCCGGTAGTTCCGGTCAAAATTGGCAGCATCAGCATCCACCACAATATTTTCCACCGAATCAACCAGCAGCGTGATAAATTTATTGGGCGAAAGTTTTAACAAAAAATAGGTTGGCACCGTGGCTGTCCCGGTAAATTTAAACTCACCCTTTTTGTTGATTTTAACAGAGTCCACAGGTGTTGCCGTAGCAACCTGCAACTCCTCCAGATAAATGGTTTGCCCTTCGGCGTGGGTAATTTTTCCTTTTACCGAAAACTTTCCATTATCCTTGCTGCATCCTACTGCCAGCAATCCTGCTATTATTCCTGTAACTAATAATCTGCTAAAGCTCATTACGTTTTTTATTAAAGGGCGTAAATTTAACAAAATCCGCTGTTTGGAAATAACATTTTTTGAAAATAACATTATTTAAGGAATGGAAAGTTGAATCAATTTTTCGGGGGTAGTTGCCCAGAAATTCACGAAAAAACTCTATGTTCGTTGCCGGTCATATTTAGAAAGTGAAAATACATACCAACATAGAAAATTTTGTAGCAAACAAGCCGGTAGTTACAATTGGTACTTTTGACGGGTTGCATCTGGGGCACCAGAAAGTACTCAGCCGGCTGATTGACTTTGCCAGACAGCGAAACGGCGAATCGGTTGTTTTTACATTTTACCCGCACCCGAGGTTAATTACCGCACCCGGAGAAACCAATCTGAGGCTTTTAACCACGCTGGAAGAAAAAAAGAAACTGTTTGCCCGCTCGGGAATCGACCACCTAATTATTTTTCCGTTTACCAAAGAGTTTTCACAGCTTACTTATTCTGAGTTTGTGGAACAGATTCTGGTAAATAAAATGCACACGCACTGCCTGGTTGTTGGTTACGATCATCGATTTGGAAAAAACCGCGAAGGCGGATTTGAGTACCTGCAAGGCTGCGCTGCAAAATTTGGGTTCGAGATTGAAAAACTGGAAGTATTGCTGGTTGACGAGTCTCACGTGAGTTCCACCCGCATCCGAAAAGCGCTGGAAGAAGGAAAGATTGAACAGGCCAATAAATTTTTGGGATACCGGTTTACATTGCAGGGAACTGTGGTAGAAGGGCAACGAGTGGGCAGAAAACTGGGATTTCCTACCGCCAACATTGAAGCTTCCGACCCCAATAAGCTTATTCCGGGCTACGGAGTTTATGCAGTGGAAGTGCTCGTAGCCGGGAAAGAATACAAGGGAATGCTAAATATCGGATCCCGACCTACATTCAATAAAAATGCCGACAACCGAAGTATTGAAGTGCACATTTTTGATTTTTCGGGAGATATTTACAACCAGGAAATTACCCTCATTTTTGTCGGAAAAATCAGAAACGAACATAAATTTAGTGGAGTTGAGGCGCTTACCGAACAGCTAAAAAAAGACAAGGTGGCGGCACTGAAGGTGTTGTCTGACGAAGCAATTTAGGACATCTGTTTTTTCACCAAACAAATACTACCGATCTTTTCTCACCAATTCTGTAGAAACCGGAAGATGATCGGAGTAACGAAAGTTATGTGTTTTGTAGTTGAACGATTCAAATTTCGGAGAGTGAAAAATGTAATCGATCCGAAGAAAAGGCCGCATATTAATAAACGTCCGCCCCAGTCCTTTTCCCGAACAAACAAAAGCATCTTTCAGACCCTGCTGTATTTGCTGGTATGAAAACGAAGCCGGAACATCGTTTAAATCTCCGCAAACGACAACTGGATAGGGCGTTTCGTCAATCATTTTACGAATTGTTTCCACCTGGTTTGCACGGATCATAAATCCGCTTTTCAGCTTGGACCCTACCTTTCGGGCATCTTTTAATTCTTCTTCGGTAGAAACGCCCGAATCAATAATGGAGTAGTCTTTGGGGTCAATTCCGTACGAGTGCAAATGCACGTTAAACACCCGCACCGTGTCGTTTCCAATCACTACGTCGGTGCAAATGGTAATATTTCGCGAGTTGTCAAACCTTATCTCATCCATATTCACAATCGGGAAACGACTCAGGGTTACAGAGCCGAAAGTGCTGCTTGTACGGGCGTATTGATAATGATTAATAAAGCTCAGCTCCTCCACCGTTTTTGCAAGGTTGAAAATATTATTCTGCCTGAGCCGTGCTTCCTGCAGGCAAATAATATCCGGGCTTTGTTCCTCCAGAAAACTGACTATTTCGGCAGCAGTTTGCTGGGAAGAAATCTGCTTATTACCTCCAAAATGATGCACATTGTACGATAATATTTTAATGTCTCCTTTTTCAATGTGCTTTCCTTTAAACTGAATAAACCGGTTGAAAACACCCCACCCGGCAAGAATAGTAAGCAACGAAAGCAGCATGTACCGGGGACGGACAATCAACCAAAAAACAATGAAGAACAGATTGACGCCAAGCACCACAAGATAGGCTAACCCAAAGAAAGAAGGAATCCACCATTTTTCAGGCGACACATAGCCTGAAAGATAAGCAGCAAGAAGAGCAACAACCGCAATCAGGTTTAAGCATAAGACGATAATTTTTATCAGCGTTCTCACTTTGGTGTAAAAAACATTAATTTTTCAGAACGGTAAAAGTGCCAAAGATTTTGCAATATACAGCTTGTCGGAATATTAATTTTCATTTCCCTGATTTATTTTCGGCACCGGAGCATCCGGTCTTTACCAAACAGATCTTTCTTTATTTCTATTGCTTCGAACCCGCATTTTTTAACCACTTGAGCCGTCTGTTCTCCAAACATTTCATTTATTTCGAAGTAAAGCCAGCCATTTTTAGTTAAAAATTTTTGTGCAAATTCTGCAATTCTGAGATAAAACAGCAGCGGATTTGAGTCCGGGACAAACAGGGCGCTTTCGGGTTCAAATTTGAGAACATTGGCAAACATCTCCTTTTTCTCCGATTCTCGCACATACGGAGGATTGCTCACAATCAGGTCGAAGTTTTGCCAGCTTCGCTCTTCCCATTTCAAAATGTCAGCCCGCGAAAAAGAAACGTCAAGCCCATTCAAAACCGCATTTTCCCGAGCAGTTTCCAGTGCCTCATCCGAATAATCTATTGCCATGACGTTTGAATACGGAAATTGCTTTTTTAACCCAAGAGCAATGCAGCCGCTTCCTGTCCCAACATCCAAAAAGCAAGGCTCTTTACTGAACTCCATTTCTGAAATCCAGTGCAGTAACTCCTCAGTTTCCGGGCGCGGAATCAAAACGGAGGGATTTACGCTAAGCTTCATTCCAAAAAATTCTGTTTCTCCAAAAACATATTGAATGGGTTCAAAATTTTTCAGCCTTGTTACAATCTCAGATATCTGTTTGCTTTGGATGGCGCTTATTACATGGTCGCGCATTAAAATCTGCGCCGTATAATCCAGCCCGCAAACGTGCTCTAAAATCAACCGGGTAAAAGCTTTCACTTCAGTTTGTGGATACAAACCGCCCAATTCTTCCCCGATATATTGAATAGTCGCCTTCATTGTGTTACTTTTGGCGCTGTAAAGATACTTTTTCCGACAAATGGAATCAAACAATAAATACATGAAACGCTGTCTCGCACTGGCGCGCCTCGGGGCAGGGAACGTTGCTCCCAACCCGATGGTGGGAAGTATCATTGTTTGCAGGGGAAAAATTATCGGCGAAGGGTTTCACCAAAAATACGGAGAGGCACACGCCGAAGTCAATGCAATTAACGCGGTTCAGAATCCCGAATTATTGCAGGAAAGTACGCTGTTTGTTACCCTGGAGCCTTGCGCCCATCAGGGTTTGACGCCGCCCTGTTCTGATTTGATTGTGAAAAAGCAAATTCCTCGTGTAGTTATCGGCACCGTAGATCCGTTTTCGAAAGTAGCCGGCAGGGGAATTGAAAAACTTAGAAATGCAGGCATTGAGGTGGAAATTGGAGTGCTCGAAAAAGAATGCAGAGATCTGAACAAAAGATTTTTTACTTTTCATGAGAAGAAGCGGCCGTACGTGATTTTGAAGTGGGCACAAACGCTCGACGGATTTATTGATGTCAACAGAGGCCGTAACGAGTTTGGAGAACCAACCTGGATAACAGGTGATTTGGCACTCCGGCTGGTGCATAAAATCCGCTCCGAAGAAAGTGCCGTTTTGGTAGGAACCAACACCGCCGAAAAAGATAATCCTTCTCTGACCGTACGCCACTGGTCGGGCAAAAATCCCACCCGGGTTCTACTGGATAAAAATTTGCGGTTGCCTCAAAACCTGAATTTGTTTGACGGGAGTGTTCAAACGCTGGTGTTCAATTCAAAAAAACAAGAACAAAACAACCAGATTGAGTGGGTAAAAATTGATTTCGAAAAAGAGATTACTCATCAGATTCTGGAAGAACTTCACCACCGAAAAATTCTTTCGGTAGTTGTAGAAGGGGGAAAACAAATGCTGGAAAGTTTTATCAGCCAAAGCCTTTGGGACGAAGCCCACATTTTTATTGGCGACAAGTTTTTTTATGATGGAATTTCCGCGCCCAAAATTCAGGGGATACTAACCCAAAGCGAAATGCTTAATAACGACTGGCTTAAAATTCTTGCGAATCCACGGGAAAGCAATTAACAACAAGCAAACTGTTTTATTGAAGTTTCCATTCTTATCCATTCCCTTCGTTTATACTTCGGATTGCCGGAAGTACAAATCTCCGACAAAGTCACAATTTTTAACGTCTGGTTTGTTGCCTGATCCCCAAACAATTTATAATTTGGCGGCCTGTTAGTAAAACAGATTGCTATACTGTGAGATATAAAACAATAGTCATATTATTTCTTCTTGCTCTGGGTATTTATTCCTGCAGCAAACCAGTGGTAGACAAACCGGCGGTATTAATCAATGAAAACCAGATGATTGAAATGCTGGCCGACATGCATCTGGCCGAATCTGCTTTTAATACGCGTCGTAATCGCGATTCGCTGGTGACCAAAAGCAGTTCTACTGATTTCTACTACTCAATCCTCGATAAATACCATGTTCCTGATTCGGTATTTGAACAGTCGTTTGTGTTTTATGCAGCCCAGCCGCGGAAGTTTGAAAAAATGTACCGGCAGTCCATGAATAAACTCAGCGAAATGGAACAGGAATATTCCGGACGGAAAATCGAGCCCGAGGAGCTGGAACTGCAAAAGCCCCGGAAGTGAGAAAAATATCCGCTTCATATATTTTCCCGGGAACCCGACCACCTTTAAAAAATGGAATTCTGATTTGTGAAGACGACGGAACAGTCAAAAATGTTATTGACACCGGCGGAGTGCTCCGCGAGCAGGCGGGGTTGGAACAATATAGTGGTGTTTTGGTTCCGGGCTTTGTAAATGCGCATTGTCATCTGGAACTCTCCCACTTAAAAAATAAAATTACCAAAGGAACAGGGCTGGGCGGATTCCTGCGCGGAATTAACAAGCTCCGTAATTCCGAAGAAGCGGACGTGCAGCAAGCAATGGCAAATGCTGATTTTAAAATGAAACACGCCGGCATTGTTGCCGTTGGAGATATTTCCAATTCTACTGTTTCGATTGCAACAAAGCATGCCTCAAACATTTACTACCACACTTTTGTGGAGGCATTTGGCATTCAGCCGTCGCGCGCCGAAAAAGCTTTTTCTATTGCAGAACAAGTTGAATCGGCATTCAGAGAGGCCGGGCTGGTTGCCACAATTACTCCTCATTCTCCCTATTCCGTTTCTGAGTTGCTTTTCAAAAAAATCAGCAAAAAGGCTTTGTCTGAGAATATTATTTTGTCTGTTCATAACCAGGAAAGCCTTGCTGAAAAACATTTTTTTGAAGACAGGAAAGGTGCGATTGCCGAGCATTTTTCTGACATGCCGGGAGTTGACATTACTCACTGGCGCCCAACAGGCAAAAGCTCGCTGGATTTTACGCTTTCATTTACCCCCAAAGAAAACCAGTTGTTACTGGTTCACAATACGTTTACCACAGAGGAAGATCTGCAAATTCTGAGAAAACAAAGAACCCCGGAAAACACTTTTTGGGTGCTTTGCCCCAATTCCAACCTGCACATCGAAAAAAAACTTCCGCCGGTTTCGCTTTTTCAAAATGAAAAAATAAACATTTGCCTGGGAACCGACAGTCTTGCGTCCAATTGCGCGCTATCTGTTTTGGACGAGATGGTTACCCTGCAGGAACATTTCCGGGAAATAACATTGCAGGAGCTGGTAATGTGGGGGTGCGTAAACGGAGCGCGGGCTTTGGGTGTGTCCGAACGTTTTGGAAGTTTTGAGCCGGGCAAAAAGCCGGGAATCAATTTAATTACCGGATTGGATTTGAGAACCATGAGACTTTCTGCAAAAAGCAAGGTGAAAGTTTTGCGGTAAAAACTGACAAAAGACATTTTCAGAACCGACAGCACACAAATTATCAATTGTTGGCAGTATCATTTCAAAAAGAATTCAAATCCGTTTCCTTTAGATGAAGACCTTTTTCAGCTTCCGTAATACCTGCAGCCTCTCCTGCATCCGTTGAAATTGCCACGTCCACGCATTCCTTTTTGCCCAACTGCCATGTTGCGGCCCCGATTGAATCCCTGCCTCTGCAAAATATCGTACTTTTTTTGTTGATCTTCCGTCAGGAGATTGCGCACACTAATGCGGTGGTCTCTGACTTTTTTCAGCATTTCTCCACGAATCTCGTTCTTTTCAATCGGATCGTAGGTAGAGCGCATTTTTACCCGCATTTCCGCCATATCCTTTTGGTGAGCAGCAACTTGTTCGTCCATTTCAGCCTGCTGCTCTTCGGTTAAATCCAGAAGAATATTCATGCTGGTTCGCTGGGAATATGCTCCGGGGCGGTTGGCATTTCTCCTCCCCTGCGCAAAAACTGTAGACACGCCAAGCATTACTACAATAATGGTAAAAGCTAATTTTCTGGTTTTCATTTCCGGGTATTTTGTAGTTATTTTTATCAGATTATCTGTTTCCCCTCATTCTGTAGCCTCCCTGCGGAAGTTTGACATCTTCATTCTTTTTTAAAACGGAGATGAATATTTCATTTAGTTTTTCCTGTTGCTCCTGATTGCAGATCTTTTTCATACCCAGGTAATAGTCGATGGTTTCTTTTTTTAGCCGGCTATGCAACTCGCCAATTTCTTCTGCAATTCTATCGAGATTTCCGGTGTCCGGATTTTTGCTGCCCATTTCATCCACCATCTCAATTCGCAAATTTTCGAGACTTCGGTTAATTTGCCATGCAGAGTGATTGAAGCTTCTGTTCAATTCTCTGAATGTGTCCATTTGTTCTGGTTGTAAATTGAGCTGCTCCCTAAAAAACCGGGTGCGCTGCTGGGCGGGCAGGTCAATTTCTTCTTTCTCCGCCTGTTCCAGTTGTTTCCTGTCCTGGTATTTGTGGTACATAAATGAAATGCCCATGGAAACATTGGTTGCCAGCAATATGGCAATTGCCCAGGCCATTATTCGATATTTATTCTTAGTTGCCATTGTTCTGTTCCATTAAAAAAGTTTCGAGTGGTTCCGTTTGCATGTCATTCAAAAACGGAATAAGCTCGTTTTTTGCGTATGTTGCCGGAGAGTATTCGGGTACTGCCGGTTCCCCTATTTTGAATCCTCCATAAATACCGGCAAGCAGCAGCAACGAGAAAAGCACCGGTTGCAAAACTCGTTCCCACACCGGACTCCCCACGCGTTCTTCTGCCTTTTCTTCCTGGTTTTCAAGCCGGGCTTTCACCCGGGTATAGAAAAACGGGGTCACCTCGGGCGATTTTTCCAATTCCAAAATGCCCAGTGTTTTTTTCATTTCTTGGGCAAATGCAGCACAATCAGCGCAATGTTCCAGGTGCTCGCGCACTTCTTTCTGCTCTTTATCAGGCAAATCACCTTCCAGAAAGAAAATTAATTTTTTATGTAACGTTTTGCATTTCATGTTTATTTGCATTTGATAATTTGACACATAATTAATTGAAAACTTGCACCTAAATACACTTTTTTTTGTAACAGAGATAGAGCTTTTTTTGCAGGTTCTTTTTTGCCCGGTGGATGAGTGATTCCACCGAAGAAACCGACAGGTTCATTACTTCTGAAATATCTTTGTAGGCCATGTCTTCGTATTTATTCAACGTAAAAGCCACACGCTGGTTTTCCGGAAGCGAATCGATAGCATCGTGCAGCATTTGTGCACGCTGGCTGTTTTCCAGTTCCGATTCCGGATTTTCAGCATGGGCAGACGGAAGCTGATTAAGCTTCTCTTTTTTTGATTTAACAACATCATCGAACGGCTGAAACCACTTGCGCTTTTTATTATCGCGGATAAAATTTAACGATCTGTTTACGGCAATACGGTAGAGCCAGGTTGAAATTTTTGAGTCGGCTCTGAATTTATCCACCGAACGAAATACTTCGATAAAAACATCCTGAGCCACATCCTCGGCATCTTCTGTATTGTGCAACAATCCAAAGCAGGTGTTAACTACCATATTCCGGTAGTTTTCAACCAGTACTCTAAAAGCTGTTTCGTTGCCTTGTTGTAATTTATCTATGATTTCGGCCTCGTTCATTCAAGCATTTGTTCCTATAAAATTAGAAATAAGACACAGTAAAAAGAAAAAACCTGCGAAGAAGATCTATTTTTTTGATAATTATCCGCTGTTTTGCGTAGCAGGTATTTTTGTTGTAACAACGGGAGCACCTCTGTAGTTTTTATAAGCAATTGGTTTATTGAGCTCAACAAAACAAAAAGATGAGTATTTTTGCAGAACAACTGCACAATATTTTTAAATTAGAATCAGGTAAATTAGTAATCAAATAAAATATCATGAAGAAATTTATTGTTTTGTTTTTTTTGAGCTTTTACGCAATTGCCGGAATAGCACAGGAAGCGGAAAAAATTGCCGGAGTTTGGTGGAATGATGAAAAAACCACAAAAATTAAGGTGGAAAAGAAAGACGGAAAGTATATCGGGACCATTGTGTACACCATTCCTGAAAACTACAAAAACGGGGAGCCGCCCAAAGACGACAAAAATCCGGATGAAGCGCTGCAAAGCCGCTCTATTATTGGACTACAGATTTTAAACGGGTTTGTTTACGATGCCAAAAAGAAAGAGTGGAAAGGCGGGAAAATTTACGACCCAAAATCGGGAAACACATACGATTGCTATGGATGGATGGAAAGCGACGACTTACTTAAGTTGAAAGGTTATGTGGGTGGCATCCGGTGGCTGGGACGTAGTTCTGAGTGGTACCGCACCAAGTTATAATTTAACGATTGAAGGAACAGCCTGCTTTTTCTCTTTTCACACCTCTGCGTAATCTGATGCGTAATTTTTTTTGTAAAGCGGAAACGTTAAATCCTGTTTCTAACAGGAAATATTTAAAGCCATTTTACGTACTAATAAATTAAAGCCATTATTTAAACAATATAAAATGAAGACAGTAAAAATTGCAGGAGCAGTTATTTTGGCAATAGCATTGCTGGGTGCCGGAATGCTCTATTTCAAAACAAAGTCTGATTCTCAACAGGAAGCGCCTCTTTATAAAGGAGAAAATATTCAACCTGAGAGCCACAAAGTTTTTTTTGGCTCCTGGATTCTGGAACACCCCGAGAGTGCAGAAAAGCAGGGATTTACTCTAATGCCCGACAGCATGGCCTCATCAATTAACATGGCCACATTAAAATATAAAAAGTGGAAAATTGAAAACGATGAGCTGGTGCTGACGGCTATCAGCCTGGGAAATCATACCGCTTCAGTATTCGAAGAAAAATATGCCATCGATTCATTTAACCAGCGAAAAATGATTCTGGAAATGAATGGACGTGAATATATTTACAAGAAATTGAAAAAAATAATTGCAGAGGATTCTGAAAAATCGGCATCATTAAGTACATCTTTTGAATATTTTCCTGCAGAAAAAGCCGATACGGCAAAACAAGAAGTTGACCTTGAAAGTAATGCCAGAGCGAAACGATTCAAAACCGTTATTTCACAGGAATACAACAGCTCACCGGTAAATTTTGCAGGACATTATGTGGTTATTACCTGGGGATGCGGAAGCGGTTGCATCGAAGGTGTAATGGTTGATTCAAGGAATGGGAAAGTCTATAACCTGCCCACAAAAAAGGGGTATTCTGATGTGGGAAACAGTGTGGAGCATTACAAAAATAGCGTGCTGTTAAAAACTTCATTTATATATCCTGCTCCGGATCCAAACAACCAGGAAGCAGAAGAACATTTCTGGCTTTGGAACGAAGCGGCCAAAGAGTTTGTGCACTATAAATCGGAATCAAATGTTGCTATATAGGCAATAAGAAAAGCAAAGAACTTTTCTTGTTTAATGGGACTTCCTCCCCAAAGAAGTGCCGGGTTCTCTTCTGATATTCCGACGCTTTTGGGAAAAAGGTTACGCGGTTCGACAAAAAACCACGATGTGCACGATTGAGAAACAGTCTTTCGAAAAAAACTATTGATTAGAAAACCGATTTCACAATCTGCTTTACGTTGTCTGAAATTCCGTACGTATAAATGTGCAACGACGGCGCATGATTTGCCACTAGGTCTTTTGACTGGTGAATTGCCCATTCTGTGCCTACCTGGCGGGCTTCTTCGTTGTTTTTACATTTCGCCAGCTCTTTCGATAGTTCCTGCGGCAAATCAATATTGAATATTTTGGGCAGAACCGTCAACTGGTTTTTCATGTTAATGGGTTTTATTCCCGGAATAATAGGAACTGTAATTCCCATGTCACGACATTTTTTCACAAAGTCGTAGTACACTTTGTTATCAAAAAACATTTGGGTAACAATGTAATCGGCACCGGCATCAACTTTCTGCTTCAGGTAAAACAGATCCTGCTCTTTGTTGGGCGCCTCAAAATGTTTTTCGGGGTAGCCTGCCACTCCGATGCAGAAATCGAGCGGAGTATTATTTTTCAAATCCTGTTCCAGGTAAATCCCGTTTCTCAAATTTACAATTTGCTCCACCAACTCATTGGCATTTGAATGCCCGTCGTTTTCGGGTTGAAAAACATGTTGGTTTTTGGCACCATCGCCACGCAGCGCAAGAACATTTTCAATACCCAGAAAATGTAAATCGATGAGCACATGTTCTGTTTCGCTTTTGGTGAACCCGCCACACAGAATATGCGGAATAACCGGAATTCCGTATTTATGTTGAATAGACGCCGCAATTGCCACTGTTCCCGGCCGTTTACGCACGGTGCGTTTCACGATGGATCCATCAGGCATCTCCCTGAATTCCACCTCATCGCGGTGAGTCGTAATATTAATGTATTTCGGATCAAATTCTACCAGGCTCTCAATCGTATTGTAAATACGGCCAGCATCGTTTCCTTTTAGCGGCGGCAACAACTCGAATGAAAAAACGGTTTTTTCCGATTTATTTATGACGTCAATAACTTTCATCTTATTCAATATATTTCGCTACAAAATTAACAAAAGTGCGGTTCAACACGAATTTAATTCAAATCTGAAACCAAATAAGGGAAAAAAGTAACACAATAAATTTGCAGCACATTAGAAATCAAGGGCAATATTATTTGGCTGAATCGCTTCCTTTCAACCCATCCACTACCTTTTTAAATCATATTTACCAGGAATAAAAAAAAATGTTCCGCTTCATTTCCAGATCATTTCTTTACTTCAAAATCTCAGGCCAACGGAGTTTTTTCTCCGTTTTCCTGGCTCTGACCATAAACGAGAGATTCTTCCAACACCGGGTTGAAAACGGTTTTAAAATTTTCTATCAACTGTGGTGTCTTATCGTAATTTTCATGAACCTCCTTTTCCAAAGTAATGGTAGCCTTGTACAATTCTGTTGCCCCAATGCTGCCCGACATTCCCTTTAAAGTGTGCACCATCCGCAATACGAGTTTTTTGTCGCCGGCATGAAATGCCTTAAGTAAATTTGCAATGAAATTCTCGTTGTTCTTCCCGAACTTAGCGAAAAACCGGAAATACAATTTTCTATTTCCACCCATCAGTTTCAGTCCTGCATGTACATCAACATGCTTCAACTCCGGAATTTCCATTTTAGCCACTTCATCTTTCTTCACAGGCAAAACGGAAGCGTTCCTCTTTTTTCCGCTTAAATAAGTAAGCAATGTCCCGAACAATTCGTTGGGATCGATGGGCTTGGCAATATATCCGCTCATTCCCATTTCAAGGCAACGCTCTTTTACTCCCGGAAAAGCGTCTGCTGTCATGGCAACAATGGGAATACCGTCACACAATTTGCTTTCCCTGATTTTTGCAGCCGCTTGGTAGCCGTCCATTACCGGCATCTGAAGATCCATGAAAATAAGTTCGTAACGGCCTGAGTTTCGCATTACCATTTTCACGGCCTCGTCGCCATTGTTTGCAACATCTACAATGCAGCCAACTGATTCTATCATTTCTGAAGCTACCTGCTGATTTACATCATTATCTTCCACCAGAAGAACAACTGCTCCCTTTACCGCATCAAAAGAGCCCTGTTTGTACAAAACCTCGCCGGCTGCTTCATTTACAACCACCCGTTTCCCGAACGATTTCATAATCGCATCAAACACAGCAGAAGGGCCTGCCGGTTTAATCAGCAGACTGGAAATTCCAAGGCGCCTGACTTCATCCTGAATTTTTTTCTCGTTGTGGGCAGTCACCATCAGAATGGTCGGCCGATTTTTGATTTTTTCGTTTTCCCTGATTCTCTCGGCAGTTTCGATACCGTCCATCCCCGGCATAATCCAATCGAGCAACAACAAATCGTACGGCTTTTCCACCTCCTCTTCGAGTATTGCAATTGCCTGCGCGCCAGACTCCACCGTGGTCACCAAAAAAGAAAAGGACTCCAGCGTATCTTTCAGAATCTCAAGAGAACTTTTATTGTCGTCACAAACCAGAACCTTCAGACCTCTCAGCTCACTATACATCACTCGATTGTCCATCTTTTGCCGGGCCGCTTTTTTAAACTTTGCGGTAAAATAAAATGTACTGCCAACACCAACTTCGCTGTCAACACCAATTGTTCCCCCGAATAGGGCAACCAACTGTTTACTAATGGCAAGTCCGAGCCCGCTTCCGCCGTATTCGCGGGTTGTTGAGCTGTCAGCCTGCGAAAAAGAATCGAACAAAATTTCGGTTTTATCTGCAGCGATTCCAATTCCGGTATCTTTAACAAGAAATCGCAACGTTACTTCATTTTCTTTTTCCTCTACCAGTTTCACCTTTAACACAACTTCTCCTTCAGAAGTAAATTTGATGGCATTATTTATCAGGTTCATCAGTACCTGATTAAGCCGGAGCGGATCCCCCACAAGCGACAACGGCACGTTACTGTCGATTCCGGTAACAAGCTCAATTTTCTTTTGCTGAGCCATGAACGTAACAATATTGGTAACATTCATTATAACCGTTTCCAAATCGAAATCGATGTTTTCCAATTTCAGTTTTCCCGACTCCGCCTTGGAAAAGTCGAGGATATCGTTAATTAAACCGAGCAGGATTTGCCCCGATTTTTGAATTTTTGAGACGTAACCGAATTGTTTTTCGTCCAAAGAAGTTCGCAGCGCCATGTGACTGAGGCCGATAATAGCATTCATCGGCGTACGTATTTCGTGGCTCATTTTTGCAAGGAACTCACTTTTTGCGCGATTGGCAGATTCGGCTTCTTCTTTGGCAATTAAAAGCTCGTTTTCAAATTTTACCCGCTCCGTTATATCCACAAAAACCCGGGCAACAAACCATTTTTCGTTCTCATCCTGATACGGAATGTTGGTTACCTGCACCGAACGATTCCCCTCGCAGGGAAGTTTTTTGTCATACACCGCAATCTCCCTGGAATTGAATCCATCATTCAACATGCAGCCGGAACATGATTCATTTGCGTTTTTACGGTACTCAAAACACTTCTGACCGCCCGGTTCCCCGTATTCTTTTTGAGTTTTAGGATCGACATACTGAATATTAAGATCCTCATCAACAATTTCGAACGTAGTATTTGATGCCTGAAGAATAAATTTAAACCGTCGGTTTGCATCAATAATTTTACGCTGATGTTTTCTGGAAACGACAAACAAAATCAGAGCAGTAATCAGAGCAAATGTTATCAACGAAAAAAGTCCGACAAGAAAAACCAATTGCTTCGTTTTTCTTTCGGAACTTCGCTGAAGCATTACAACAAATGAATCGATATTGTTTAAAAGATGGACGTTATTATTAATGACGTAATTAAAAGATGACTCACTTTTGTTTTCCAAAAAATCCTCAACTTTAGGTTGGAACTCATTCCACAAGCGATTAATTACTCTGATTTGCTGCACAATTGAAGAATCTTCCATTACAGGCAAAGTTCTGAACCGGGTCATTTCAAGATCCAGGGGAGCATTCCCTCCGTCTTTCATCGCGCTTTCGGTTAGCTGAAATACTTTCATGGTTTGAAGCACATCAGCCTTTTCCAAACGTCCTTCTTTAAACAGAATAGTCTCCTTCGTCATCTTTTGCGACAACATTCGCTGTCGCCCCGCCAGGTTTATTCTGATACTATCAAACTCATGGGACTTCAAATTGTAAAATATCAAAACGGAAAAAACAAAGATTTCGGCCAACAACAAAAAATATACTCCTCTGATGTATGTTGTTTTGGTCAAACGCATAAAAAAAAGTTTATATGATTGAGCTAATTTACCTTTTTTTTCACTTCAGACCTCTCATATAATATTCTATTTTTCAACACGAAATAACAAGCAAACAATTTCCACGCGCATGCGATGCAACTTCAGATAATTCGGGGACTCTTGGCACATACAAAAAAAGATGGACTAACAACCAACGTGTTAATCCATCTTTTGTAGTCCCACCAGGAATAAATATATCTTTTCTCGATTTAGCCCATTCTTACTATACCTACTAGTTAACAGACATTTATCGAAATATTTTTTTTTGAATTTATTTTGATTTTATCCCTTTTTTTACAGAAATCGTTCCCCCAAGTCGTTCCCCTTTTTTATATTTGAAGTAAATTTTCAGCTTCAAATCTATGGCTAAAATAGGGTTTCACCTCAATATGAACAAAAGGGACAAGAACAATTTTGTTCCAATCCGGGCGAAAATATCCGTCCAATCAAAGGCAGTTTATAAAAACCTACCTTTCAAAATTAAAGTTACCAGGGATGCAAAATCAGGCGTTTGGAAATGCAATAACTGGAAAGACGAAGACCAAAAATTATACAATCTCAGAAAAACCGATAAATTTCATGAGTACTACAATGAAATAAACGCTGCCCTGGATGATTGGAGAGCAAAAGCAATCCGACTGTTTAACGACTGTCAACTATCTGACGTTCCCCTTACTGTTGACCTGGTGAAAAAATTCTTTGCCGGCGAAGAATTGAACCTGAGACCCGCAAAAAAGGATTTTTGGAAAGCTTATGATGAATACCTGAAATTTGCAGAAAAAGAGTTTAAACCCAACACCAGCAGAATGCACAAATCCAATAAAAAAAAGCTCCAGGACTTTGAAGCGGATACCGGGTACAAACTAACCTTTAACAGCGTGAACCTATCCTTTTTTGATGAGCTAAAAGAATACATCCTTTTCACAAAGGGACACGAATACAACTATCTGCCAGCCATTACCAAAAGACTAAAGGCTTTTATGAATTGGAGTTATGAACGGAAATACCACAACAACCAGGAGTATTCAAAACTATCGGCATCTGAAAAAGAAGGAACAATTATTTACCTGACTTTTGATGAGTTAAAACAACTAATTAACTTCCCTTTCAAAAACAAAACATTACAGCGAATTAGTGACTTTTTTTGCTTCGGTTGTTTAACAGGAGCCAGATACAGCGATTTAAACAAATTAACCAGGGATAATATTTATGGGGAACAATTAAGGTTCACAACAGAAAAAACCAATCATCTTGTTATTTTGCCAATACAGCAAAGCCACAAAGAAATATTAAACAGATATTCAGGACAATTTAAGCTACTTCCAAATTATCAAAACCAAAGCTTAAACAGGTACTTAAAAAAGGCATGCAAAGAGGCCGGGATTGTTTCTACAACCGAAAATATTCTATTCAAGAAAAACCGAATTGAAAAAGAATATGTACCAAAGTATGAATTGATAGGCAGCCACACAGCCCGAAAAACATTTATTTGCCAGAATCATGCAAGGGGTATGGATATTCCAACAATTATGGCCTGCACCGGAATTAAAAATGTGAATACGATAAGACGGTATCTCGAAGTTTCAACCGACACAATAGACAATCAATTAAAGAAAACATTTGATGGACTGGTAGAGCCGAAGGAAAAAGAACCTGGCGGCATCCAATAAAATTCTGATACGAGATGTAATAAACACTGTGTTTATTTTGGTACCGGTCAGCACCAATTTAGTTCTTTTCAGTTATATTCTTTTTAACCTTGGACGAATATAATTGATAAGACTTTCTTTATTCCCAGGATCATAAGGAAGACCCTCCACTTCCTTTAAAAGTCCTTCCACATCGTTAAAATCTCTTTTTACAATTCGTTCTGGATTCTCTTTCCTACGTAATGCTGCCGCAACTTCAACGAGTATATCACTACTTGACAAAAATTCAATAATCATTTTTTTATCACTCAACTGCTCTTTCAATGATGAAATTTCAGTCTTAAGTCTCTTAATTTCAACCTGCATTTCTTCAATATTGGCAGGTGATTCAATTTCAAACAACTCATTGAATGATACTCCCAAAGCTCTGGCAATACCTTTTCCATATTCAATAGAAATTTTCCTACTCTCTGGATTATTGGGATTTTCAATTTTCGCATAGGCAGCTTGAGTAATACCAAGAATATCTGCAACATCCTGCTGACTAATTTTCTTTTCAGTCCTAATCCTCTTTATTTTTTTAAAAATATCCATAATGCAAATATATTGCTTTTTGGAATATTTAATGATAAAAATAGTAGATAATTGATTACAAACTAGGCAGCATATGACTATAAATTCCATTTAGGAATTAATTTTATATAGTTTCGTTATATTATTAAAAACTTATTTATATTTGCATTGAAATTAATTTTAAAAAAATGCACAACATGAAAAAAATTCAGATTCCAAAAACGGAAAAAAAAGTAAAAATGCTTGCAGTACCAGTTACTCAGACCGAACACCAAAACATCAAAAAGTATTGCAACGAGCAAAATGTTTCACTTGCTACTTTTATCAGATTTGCACTTGACAATACGTATAACCTTAACACACTTTAAGTAATGGAAAAAGAAAGAGTATTAATCGCAACAGACAGCACAACACTAAAAAACGTGCTCAACGAAATTCTAAAGTCTAACACAGACACCAAAACAGTTCCGGGCATCGAGAAAGACAAGCTAACAAAAAAGCAGGCTTCCGAACTGGCCGGTATCTCAATTCCTACATTGAATAAACAAATCAAAGCTGGGAAATTTAAAGTTTACAGCATTGGCGTAAAAAAATACCTGCTCAAATCTGAGATGGAAAAAGCATTAAGAACCTCAAATATTTAAAAATTGAAATTATGGAAAAGCTCATCGAAAATTTAAAAGAATTAATTGCCGACAACTGCGGCGGAATCTCAAAACAATTGGCCAACGTTCGTGATGTTGTAATTTACGACATGCCCCTGGAACTATTAGAAACCGGTATACAAAGCGATTTAGCCACGCTCAACAACGTTACAAAAATCATTGCCGAAATTGAAAATAAAATGTTTTCCCAGGAATCGAAAAAAATAACGATACTGCAGGCAGAACTGGAAAAAAGCCAGGAAAAAATAAAAAAGCTCGAAAGCCTATTATCCTCTCCCCTTAAAATAGCACAGGGATGAAAGAAAAAAGCACGTTAAGATTATTGACTGAACTGGTGTTAATCTGCGAAGAAAAGCGCACCGAAGAAGCGTTAAAACTTTTACGGAAATTACCAAAAACAAGGGAAACCAGGCACTTAAAAAAAAGCCTTCTGAAAGCCGACCAGAAAATCCGTGACCAGTGCAATTTTGTTTTGAGAATTGACAGAATTGGAGAGAGATACGGAAACCACAATCATCATAATGGAGCGAACAAACATGAACCAGGAAGAAATTAAAAAAATAATCGAAGGTTCTCTATTAAAAGCTGACCATGAATTTGAAAATCCGCCTATTTGCCTTGAAATTATGGGCGATTATGGGAATCAAATTTTTTCAACACTCGGTAACTTCTCTACAATACTTGCGCGGCCAAAAGTTGGGAAAACCACATTTTCGGCAATACTAGTAAGTTCTTTACTTTCCGCAAAAACTCATTTAAAATTTGCTCCAAATTTGCCAGATAAAAGAAAAAAAATTATCTGGATAGACACAGAACAGGGAACGTCCGAATGCGTAAGAACACTAAGGTTTATTTCAAAAAAGGTAACAGGCAACGAAAAAAAACACCCTGAAAATTTGTACTTTTTATCATTAAGAAAGTATGGACCTCAACAAAGAAGCATTATAACAGAATATGCAATAAATTTTCTCAAAGATGCTTCATTCGTAGTTATTGATGGAATTCGAGATTTTGCCACATCAATCAATGACGAAAAAGAAGCCACAGCAATAACAGATAAACTGCTGAAATGGACTCAGGAAAAAAACATTCATATTCTCACAATACTTCATCAAAACAAAGGTGATTCGAACGCCAGGGGACACCTCGGAACCGAATTAATGAATAAAGCTGAAACAGTAGCAAAGTTGAGCAGAGAAGAACCCAACGGAACTAGGGTAACAATTGTTGAACCGGAATTCACCCGACACAGAGATTTTGAAAAATTTGCGTACTCCTTGAATGACAACGGCGACTTAATCGAAGAAAATGCTGTTCAAGGTTACCAGCCTCAAAACCCGAAGGTAGATGAGCTAACAGTTTACCAACTTGAAGAAACTATCCGAAAAACATTTAACGGAACCGGCTCTTTAACATATGGCAACCTGTGGCAAGGGTTAAAATCGTCTTTAAAAACAATTGACATAAAGTTTGGTGACAATAAGTGTAAAGAACTAGTTACCTCTCTCCAAAACAGGAAATTTCTAAATTATAACGAAAATTCAAAAAGCTATTCACCAAATATCCCAAAAGTTTAGCGGTTTAGTTTAGCGGTTTAACTAAACTAAACCACTTATATTGTTGATTTTCAATATCATACGAACAAAGACATTTAAACCGGTTTAGTTTACCCTATTATATAAGGACAACAATTAAACTAAACCACTTAAAGCACTAAAAACGAAACACTTAACCGGTTTAATCAATTTTGCTTGACAGAAAAACAAAAAATTATGAATTGCAAACAAGCCAAACAGATAAAAATTGAGGATTTTTTGAAGAACCAGGGAATAACACCGGCAAAAATTTACAGAAACTTTTTTTGGTATAAAGCTCCCTACCGAAAAGACTCAAACCCCAGCTTTAAAGTAAATACAACAAAAAATGTTTGGTATGATATGACAACCGGAACCGGCGGGAATATAATCGACTTAACATTACTAATGTACAATACTGATTTAACAGGTGCTTTACGCATTCTTGAAAAACCCGGTTTATCTTCCCCATCTTTTTCTTTTTCAGACACGCAAAAAACAAACTTCCCAGGTATCGAAATAAAACACATCCAGACGCTTCAAAACCGCGCCTTAATACAATTCCTCAACAAAAGAGAAATATCGCAATCATTAGCCGCCAGTTTTATCCAGGAATGCTATTATTATGCCTTCCCAGGACAAACAAAAGCTTTTTTTGCAATTTGCTGGCAAAACATCAAAGGCGGTTACAACCTTCAAAACGCATTCGGGAATAAATATATTGCCGGCGCAACCGGTGTTACGTTAATAGAGGGAACAGACAAAACAGCAAATATTTTTGAAGGAATGCTTGATTTTCTTTCAGCTCTGGAATATTTCAAAATCCAAAAACCTGAAAGTACAATCATAATCTTAAATTCAATCACCAACCTGGGAAGCGTAAAAGACAAACTAAAGGAATACTCACATATAAATCTCTTTCTGGATAACGACATACCAGGAGAAAAAACCGCCACTGAAATTAAACTCATCCATTCCGGGGTAAAAGACTATTCAAAAATCACTTATCCGGGGTACAACGATTTTAACGATTTCATCTGCAAAAAACCACAAACATGACGGGAATACATAAACCAATAGATTTCTCTCCTACAACTAAAAAACTTTTAGCACAGGTTTTAGGAATAAGTAAAAGCCAATTGAACAGGGAAATGAGTCATTTGAGCGATGAAATTATTACTAAATTTCCTAAGTATAGAAAAGAAAAAAGCATATTAGCCCTAGACATGTTCTATTGGTTATGCGGCGAAATTGGAGGCATAAACCAAGAAATAGCAGTTTATCGCATCTGCGAAATAATACCCAATTATAAAGACCAAGACATTGAAAGGATTGAAAAAGCCTACGGATTGAATAAAAAAAATCAATTCTAATCGAACCAGAATACCCCGGAAAACTTTTTAGTATTCCCATACATCCCCAATTGAATTGACCTCAAAATTTTTCACTATACATTTGAATCTATGGAGACAAAGGGTTCATTTAAAATTTGTGATTGCATGATTGTTTGGTTTTAGCCATATCTATTCTGCCAGGTTTAACAGTGTGGGCAACATTAAAACCAGATGCAAACATTGTTATGATCTGGTGGAATAGTGGGCAAAACAACCTTAAAACATCGGTAAATCAGTGTAAACAAAGAAAAACACCAATTATGGTAAACTTTAAATATTTTAAACATGGAACAAATAACAGTAAATTGGAAACTACTATTCGGAATACTTGCTGCAATGTTTATTGCATATAAGATTGGGAGGAATTCCAGCAGGTCTAAAAAAGACAGCAAAAAATTGTCAATTGATACTGCCCCAGCTCCGGGAGAAGAAAGTGAGACTTCAACAGACGCGGAAGAAAAAACGGAGACTACCAGCGAAGAAGAAAAATAACCCCAAAAATAGTTAACATGAAAAACACAATTTTAGCAGCAATCGTTTCCTTTATTCTTATTTACATTTTAAGAAAAGGAGTAGAATCAGCTGAGAAATCAGGTGAGAAAGTGGACATTTTTACCGCTTTCCAAAAGGGAATTAAGATTACGATTGAAAATTTCACGAAGAAAGAAGAGCCAAAAACCACTGTTGAAACAGATGAGACTGAATATGAAGATTGGAAGCCGGACAATAGTGACATGGCAAATTTCACCAATTCGTTATGCAAATTTCATGGTGCAAAATTAAAGAAACAACGGGGCGCATTCCATCTCCCTACTGTTTATTCCCATTCAAATTAAAATACAGCAAACATGTCTAAAAGAAATTTGAGAACCGTAAGTATAAGAATGGCACAAGATGCAATTGAGTATTTAAACAGTAGTTTCGATGAATCAGGGGCAAACTCCAAAGGTGAATTCATAGTGCAATTACTGGATAAATACAATTCTGCACCAAGTGAACCAGAGGTAAAAACGGTTACCATTGAAAAGCCACTCCAGGCCAATGAGTTATTAATAAAACTAACCCCGGCCCAGATGTTTGCAATCAAAGGGCATATTCTTAGCACCCCTGATTTTGCAGAGAAACAAAACAGTATAATTGACAAATTAAAGGGCAACGCCCCGCTTATGTATTTTGGACACCTGTTCGATCCGGAGCTTCAAAAACTATGGGTTCGTAACATTCCAATCAGGAAAACCATGTCCGAAGAAGAAAAGGAAACAGTAGTAAGACACAACATGGCTGCTTTCCTTACCAACATGTTCCTTTCTCATCTTATTGAAGGAAATTTAGGCGATTCAAAGATTAATGCTAAAATTCTTAAAGCATTTATTCAAAAATCGAATATGCCAGCAAAGGAAAACAGCAATCCTAAATGAACACAACATGAATTATGTAGTTAACAACCCCACTGCATTAGTAAACCATCCCAACCTGACATTAAGTCCTCTTGTATCTTCTGATTCAAAATATGAATTTAGTGCATTCTCTTTAAGTGATATTGCAGACGTATTTAAAGGCAATAAAAATTCAAGCAGTGATTCGAGCAATGATTCGAGCAATGATTCAGAAAATAATTCATCTGGAATATTACCATACGTTTTGGGCACAATTGGAGATATTGCCTCTGTTTTACCTCAACTAGGAATTGGTTCCCAATCGAGGATTAACGAAACCCAAGCAACAGCAGATGCAAGCACACAGGTGATTAACGCCCATCTGGCCGCCGCTAAATTCAAACAGGAAGTTGCAGAAGAAAAACACAAAGACCAAAAAGAGATAATAGTTATCGGCGGAACATTTATACTTATTATTATGGTCGTATTGTTTACATTGAAAAGCTAAAATTCCATCTCCCTACCTGTGTTTTTCGGATTTCGTTCCCTCTACGTTCCCCTGAAAAACAAAACGGGCTAACTTTCAATTCGTTAGCCCGTTTTCCAGTAGTCCCACCAGGAATCGAACCTGGATCTACAGTTTAGGAAACTGCTATTCTATCCGTTGAACTATGGGACCATCCGTTTTTCAGGTGTGCAAAAATAGCTAAAAACAGCTTCCCCGACAAATCATTTAAAAAATATTGCTGCAATTTGCCTTTTTCATTTAAATATTGAGAGAAAGCAAGTTCAAAACCCCGCTGCCATTCGCAACAATTCACGTATTTTGAAACCTATTATACTCAATCACACCATTTGCATAATGCGAAAGCCCGACAGATAGGATTTTGTTTTGTAGCAAAATCTCAGAAATACAACCAACAGAGACGGAATAATAGCAAACGCGAATCTGTTTTTAAAATAAAATATGTAATTTTAACGCTCGAAAAAGAAATCATGTATCAATCAGCATCATACGGAAAAGAATGGCACTGGCGCAACGTAAAAATGGAAGCGCAAGAACAAAATATTAATATACCCGAATAATCAAAAGAGGGATTTGTTGTATTGCAGCAAATCCCTTTTTTATTGAATAAATGATCATTAAAAAAATAGAATCATGACCAGACAAAAGAAAATTTACCTCGAAGAATCGGAAATGCCGAAACAATGGTATAACCTGGCACCCGACCTGCCAAATCCGATGAATCCGCCACTCGGGCCCGACGGAAAGCCCCTCACTCCGGAAATGCTGGCGCCGGTATTCCCGATGAATCTGATAGAACAGGAAGTAAGCCAGGAACGCTGGATTGATATTCCTGAAGGCATCCGCGAAATACTGGTACAATGGAGGCCAAGCCCACTGATACGTGCTTACGAATTGGAAGAAGCACTGGGAACTCCTGCAAAAATATATTACAAAAACGAAGGCGTTTCGCCAGCCGGAAGCCATAAACCAAATACTGCCGTTGCGCAGGCATGGTACAACAAACAGTTTGGCATTAAAAAATTAACCACCGAAACCGGTGCCGGACAATGGGGCTCCGCCCTTTCGTACGCCTGCGCTCAGTTGGGCGGAATTGAGTGTAAAGTATTTATGGTGCGTGTAAGTTTCGATCAGAAACCGTTCCGCAAAATGATGATGCAAACCTGGGGAGGAACCTGCATTGCCAGTCCAAGCACCGAAACACAGGCTGGCCGCAACATCCTCGAAAAATACCCGGACACCCCGGGAAGTTTGGGAATTGCCATTTCTGAAGCTATTGAAGCTGCTGTTACCGACCCGAAAGGCGAAACAAGATATTCGTTGGGTTCTGTGCTCAATCATGTAATGTTGCACCAAACCATTATTGGGCTCGAAGCAAAAAAACAGTTGGCCAAAGCAGGTATTAAAAAGCCAGACATCGTGATTGGTTGCTGCGGTGGCGGAAGTAACTTCGCTGGTATTTCATTCCCGTTTATGTACGACAAAATACATGGAGAAGACATACAGGTAATTGGTGTAGAACCGTACAGCTGCCCCACCCTCACCAAAGCTCCTTTTGTGTACGACCACGGCGATGTAGCCAAAATGACTCCGCTGCTGCCGATGTACAGCCTCGGGCACTCATTCATTCCTGCGCCTATTCACGCCGGAGGGCTACGCTACCACGGAATGGCTCCGCTGGTTAGTGCGGCATTGCGAGACGGATTAATGGAAGCTCAGGCAGTTCACCAAAGTGAATGCTTCGAAGCAGGACTGCTCTTCGCCAAGACCGAAGGAATTATTCCGGCCCCGGAAACAACGCATGCCATTGCTTCTGCCATTCGCGAAGCTAAAAAGGCAAAAGAAGAAGGCAAAGAAAAAGTCATTCTGTTCAACTTTAGTGGCCACGGATTAATGGATCTGGTTGGTTACGACAAATACATGTCAGGTCTTTTAAATGATTACGAATATCCGGAATCAGAAATTCAAAACAACCTGAAAGACTTAAAAGGCTATCCTCAACCGAAATAGTTTTTAAATTAAGTAGCAGAGACACGAAGCCGTAAAGTATAAACTCTTTGCGCTTCGTTGTCTTTGTCTTTTTTTACAGAAAAGCAAAAACCAACTCTTTTGAAACCTCCTGGCCAACTAGGCTCAGCGTTCGTTTAATTTCTCCGAACGAATGCCGTTCTCCCCTGAGCAAATCACCCAGCAACGCCAAATTGCTTTCCGAAAAATAATTCCCCGAAACCATCGCCTCTTTAATTATTCCTTTTTCAACTTTCAGTTCAATTTCCAGATTTTTGCCTTCCGAAATAAATTCATTTACAAAAACATATCTGGGAGAATATCCGTAATTCCATTCCCACGTACTAAATTTTTCGTCCACAAGTTTCTGTACTGACTGGTTGTCGTTCGCAGTCAATTCATAAACCGAATTGCCGGGATGCCCAAGCTGAACATCCAGCAAAAACGAGCTAAAATCAGTTACACCCCAGTTGTTCCCCAAAAACGGCAAAATGTTGGTCACCGCACTTCTGTTAGACAACACTGCTTTCCCGTGATATTTTCCCGGAATAACTTTAATGGACTGCCCAAGTGTTTCGAGGTTCGAATTAAAAAGAAGAGTGCCATGGTGCAGTACCCTGTTCTTAAAAACATGCTCGGCGTTTCCCGAAATCTTTTTGCCCTCCACCAGCAAATCGTTCCGGCCTGAGCTGGTTGCGGTAATTCCCAGTTTTCCCAGTGCTTCCACCACCGGCCGGGTAAACTGGCTAAAACTAATCTCGCCGGGGCTTGTTACGTTTTTTATGTAAGCAAAATTTACATTTCCTTTATCATGAAAAACTGTTCCACCTCCCGAAATACGCCGGGCCACCTTAATGTTATTTTCGTGAACGTAAGGATAATTAATTTCTGCCATGGCGTTCTGATGCTTCCCCACCACAACGGCATTTTCACTTTGCCAGAGCATAAAAATATCATCCGAAAAATTTTTCAGTAAATATTCTTCTGCGGCGAGGCAAAAAAATGGATCCTTATTTTTTAGTTGAATGCAAATCATAGCTGCTAATTTCAATCTGCGATTTACAAATAGTAATTTACATTTTCCAATGTAACAGAAACTTTTTATTCACTTGCCCACACAAACAGAAACATCTTCACAAGGAACATTGACAAAAAAAGGCTTCAGCTGCAAAAATCCAGACAGCTAAAGCCTCATCAACCAACCATTCTCAAAAAGCATGTTAAAATTGCAGGATTATTCCAATTGTAGGCAACACGGTTCCGGCACTATTTTTCACTCGTCGCAACAAGTAACGGGTTTCATTGTCGGTTAAAATAAAATTTCCATTGTCGTCGGTTGCACGAACAATAATATCCTGTTGTTCCGCCTTAAAACTGTACATATTCTGGATATCGAGGTAGAACTTCATGGTTACTTTATTGAGGTAATACGCTTTGTCAACACGCACATCCAACTGATGGAAAGCAGCAAATCGTTCAGCGTTTAGTCTGGCGAAATCAAAATACGGGCTACCGGTCAGGTTCCAGGCTTCCACCAGCGAACTGCGCTCCATGTCGTATGGAGTGTAAGGCAATCCGCCCACAAAACGCCATCTTCCGCCAATACTCCAATTTTTCTTCAATTCGGTAGTAGATGTTATATTTAGCAGGTGCCGCGAGTCCCACCCAGTTGGAATATACTCGTTGGTGCCATTCAAAAATTCGCTGCGCACAAGTGTATACGACAAGTTCAGGTTAAAACCGTTCGAGGCATTCACCCTGGCCTGAAACTCTGCTCCGTAAGCACGCCCCTCTGACTGCGAAAGGACTTCCTCATCGCCAACTACCCCGTAATCGGCACCTTTGTTGGCCAGGCTGATATTGTCTTTTACCGAGAACGGATAATTTTTGTACCCCTTCCAAAACCCTTCCAACGTAAAAAGCACCGTTTGTTTTGGACGAAATTCAAGCCCGCCAATCAAATGGTCGGATGAAATATAAGTCAAGTCGTTTTCTTTATTTATCAGCTCTCCATTTTGTTTGAATCCAAGCGTGGTGTACGACGGCAGTTGATAGTAGCGCCCGGCATTAAAATTGACGCTCCACCGGCTGGTTAAATTGTACGATGCAGAAAACCGTGGAGAAAACTGCTCCAGCAAATTACTCATACTCGAAGAATAATTGTTGGCATCGGCGCGCAGTCCCAATGAAAGTGTCAATTGCTCCCGAAACAGTTTCCTGCTGGCTTGGGCAAACAGTCCCCATTTTACAACGTTCAGCGATGTGTTGTAATCCACATTCAAAATTCCATCTCCATAAAATCTCCGTTGCTGAGTAGCGTTTGTGTACGTAACAAAATCCAGATTTGCCCCGAAATTCAGTTTTGTTCCATTCATTCGGATTGTATTCTCAAACCTGATTTTGTTTTCAATTTCTTCAGAAGAATAATCCAAAATTTTGTTTTCTTCGGAGCTGTCGTCATTGTCGAAATACTTGTAAGCTCCGTTATTCAGGTGACTCCGGCTTAGCACCACCGTTTGATATCCGGTGTTACTAAAATGTTTATACACGGCACCCACTGTATAATTCCATTGTTCGTTTACCGGAATCTGGCTCAGTATAAAACTCTGCTGTTCATCCGGATTTTCAATGTCAAGATTCAAATCGAACACATCAAATGCTCCCAGCCCGATAAAAGTAAGCTCGTTTTTTTTGTTGAGACGCGACCGAACTTTGAACTGCATATCTGTAAAATTAGGAAGAAAAGGAAGCTCGAGCACGCTAAACAAAAACTGCAAATACGAACGGCGGGCAGAAAAAATAAAAGTCGTTTTTTCTCCGACGGGGCCGTCGAGGGTGGCTGCCAACTCAGATGCGCCCAGTGTTCCCTGAAATTTCAGTCGGTCGCGATTGCCATCCACCTGAAAAAACTCAAGCACGCCGCTTAACGCATTTCCGCGGTTAGCCGGAAAAGCACCGGAGTAATAATCCACTTCGCGTAAAAAATCGGCGTTAATAATTCCCACCGGTCCGCCCGAAGCACCCTGCGTAGCAAAGTGATTGATAAAAGGCACTTCGACACCATCCAGGTAAAACCGGCTTTCGGACGGGCCCCCGCCACGAATAATCACATCGTTGCGATACGCGGGAGTTGACTGAACTCCCGGGAACGACTGAATTACCCTTGAAATATCGCGATTGGCGCCGGGGCTTTTCTCAATCTCTCCCAGCCCAATACTTCGCAACGAAACCGGGCTTTCTTCTGTTTTTCGGAAAGGAGATGCAGTTACCGTCACTTCCTCAATCTGCTCTCGTTGCTGCTCCATTTCAATTTCAACGGTATTTGTGCTGGCCACACTCACTTCAACCTCTGACGACACCGCACGTTTGTATCCAACAAACGAAGCTTCAACACGCACAAACCCTGGCTTCAATCCGGAAATAATAAAATCACCGTTCAAATCGGTAATCGCACCGGTGGTGGTTCCTGAAATAATGACGTTAACAAACGGAAGCGGCTCGTTACTCATGGCATCCACAACCCTTCCTTTTAAAGAAGCGTTCTGTGCGGAAGCGAGTATTGGTAAAATAAACGTCAAACAAATTATGTAAAGTACTTTCATGGTTTTCTTGTTTTGAGTCGGATCATTTGAATCGTACAATTATTTTTTGTGCGATTTCTTTCGCTGTGGTAAGGGTTGTCAAATCAGTATAAAGTTTTCCATCAGCGCCAGTTGGGTGGCTGTGCCCAATTGGATTCATAAAATATTCGGTTTCTTTGTCATCCGGATTTACAATTACCGCATACACCAGAGCGGGTTGCAACGAACCCAGATAATTTACGTTTCCTTCGTATTTACTGTTAATCCAAAATTTGTTGGCATCCCACGGCTGATTAATTTCCAGCAGAACCCTGAACTTTCTATTGCCATAAAGGCTGGTAGCCGTTTCCAACCTGAAATCGCCCAGCGGAGTTGCCGAAGTGACAGCATCCGGAACAGCAGTTTCGGGCGAAGGGACATACAAACCATCCGGTGCCTTGATGTTACGCTTGTGTGCCCAATACGGCAGAGTTGCCGGACGCCGGGCGTTACCAGGTTCGTCTTTCCACTTTCCCTGCGTCAACTCTCCATACCGAAACCAACCTTTTCCAACATAATTGGTTACGTAAAGTGTTTCCAGAAAATTGCCTTCCAAATCTTCAATCCAAACAGCAAAAGAGGGGTGATTAAATGCTTTTCCCTTTAAAAATTCAACCTGAAGCAACCGGCTCGAATTGGCAGGAAAAGTACGGATAACAGTTGGCTCATCTTCCATTCCTCGTTGCGTAGCACAGCTCAACAACAAAAAGAGTGGCAATAAGCACATGGTTTTGGGCACAATGAAAATCAATAACTTCTGCATTTTTGTTTCATCTTTTGTGTTGAAAACATAAACAAAACCAAAGGCAAAAAAGTTTTGTAATTGCTTAAATTTTTAATTTAGCGGAAAATACATTCAAATGAGATTAGTCATTCAAAAAGTATCGGAAGCCAAAGTTACCGTAGAAAAAAAAGTTATTTCATCGATAGGCAAAGGACTGCTGGTACTTATAGGAATTGAAGACGCAGACACAGACGACGACATCGACTGGCTGATAAAAAAAATGGTGCAGCTCCGAATTTTCGATGACGAATCTGGTGTGATGAACCTTTCGGTGCAAGATGTTGGTGGCGATATAATTGTTGTTAGCCAGTTTACCTTGCACGCCAGCACAAAAAAAGGAAACCGCCCATCTTACATTCGGGCAGCAAAACCTGATTTTGCCGTACCGATGTACGAAAAATTTGTTGCAAAAACAGAAGAGGCCTTGGGTAAAAAAATCGGCACCGGCATTTTTGGTGCCATGATGGAAGTTTCGCTGGTTAACGACGGGCCGGTCACAATAATTATTGATTCAAAAATGAAAGACTTCTGATTATGAACACAAAAGAGATAACTATTTCCGAAGCACAACAAATGGTAGACCAATGGATTAAAACCGTGGGAGTGCGCTATTTTAGTGAGCTGACCAACATGGCCATTTTAACCGAAGAGGTTGGTGAGCTGGCACGCATCATTGCCAGAAAATATGGTGACCAGTCGTTTAAAAAATCAGACGAAAAATATAACATGGCCGACGAAATGGCCGACGTACTCTGGGTGCTGGTTTGCCTGGCCAACCAAACAGGAGTAGATTTAAACGAAGCTTTTCAAAAAAATCTGGAGAAAAAAACGAACCGCGACAAAGAACGCCACAAAAACAATCCGAAACTGCGGAGCTAACTTACTTTTTACGAGTGGTAATATACTCCATCAAATCAATAAGCGACGTGCGTGCTTCGCTATCGGGGAACTCCATTAATGCGCTCACCGCTTTGTCCTTAAACTCATTCATCTTTTCAGTGGCATATTCAATTCCGCCTTTTTCACCAACCAAACGAATAAGTTCTCCGATCACCTTGGCATTTTTGTTTTTACGTTTAATCAGGCGCAGAATGCGCTTCCGTTCAGAATCATGAGAATTTTGCAGAACATAAAGCAACGGCAGAGTTATCTTTTTTTCCCGAATGTCGTTTCCCGTAGGCTTTCCAATAATTCCTTTTGCCTGGTAATCAAAAATATCATCTTTAATCTGAAATGCTATTCCTGCATCCTGTCCAATGCGATACATTTTTTCGGGAATCGCCGGATCATCAGTTACAGAAGCCGCACCAATTGCCATGCTTGTAGCAATTAACGACGCCGTTTTTTTGCGAATGATTTCGAAATAAGTTTCTTCGTCGATGTCGAGTTTTCGGCTCTTTTTTACTTGCAGAATTTCGCCTTCACTCATATCCTGAACAGCCTGGGAAATCAGATGCAGAAAGTTGTATTTTTTGTGCTCCAGCTGCAACAGCAACCCTCTTGCCAAAATATAATCGCCAACCAGCACAGCCAGTTTGTTCCGCCACAAAGCATTGATGGAAAAGGTGCCACGTCGTTCGTACGATTCATCCACCACATCGTCGTGTACCAAGGTAGCCGAATGAAGCAACTCAACCGAACAGGCTGCCAGTTGCGAAAAATCGTTGGTTTCGCCATGAAGTTTTGCGGACAAAAAGACAAACATCGGCCGCAGTTGTTTTCCTTTTGTACGGTACAAAAAATTCAGGATAGTTCCTAAAAGCGGCACATCGCTCTTTAATGATTTCCTGAAATATGGTTCAAAATCTTTCAGCTCCTGCTCAATAGGTAGCCTTATGGCATTTATTTTCGACATTCGACAAACTCACTTTTTCCTTTTCGATAACGAACATAGAATAAATTAGTTGAATAAAGTATAATTTCAATAAAAAAAATCAGGCAAAAAATGAATTATTCATAAAGTGTCTAAATTTTAAAAGCCATCAGATTAGTTCCTAAATATTTATATATTTGCATTTTTAAAGAATTCATAAAAATGGTAGATATCAAGGTGTTGGATGCTAATCGATTAAACACTGCAGCAAATATGTTAAAAGCTATCGCACACCCAATGCGAATTGCAATCTTAAAGCATCTGGAAGGCGGCAAGAGACTAACTGTCACAGAGATACACGAATTATTAGGAATTGAACAATCGACCACTTCGCATCATTTGGGCATTTTACGCGACAAAGGTGTTTTGTGCGCAAAACGTGAAGGGAAAAATACGTATTACTATTTGAAATATGATATTCTGAGTCAGATTGTTGATTGCCTCGAGACCTGCACCTGCGAATAGAGAAAGAACAAACGCGCAATTACTGAACACAGACATCACTTTTTGTTCCAATGCAATTGACTCCACTTTCTCGTTAAAAAACCTACCTGCCTTTTTCTTTATTCATCCAATTAAAATTACTACGCAATGCACCGGCCATTGTGCAATCCCCTTTTGTCCAGACTAAAGCATGATATTTTCCGGTATTTTATCAAATACTCCCGCATTCTATTCTTATATTTAAGGCACTATTCAACTATAACGTCTTTAATATGAAACCAAAAAATCTCACCTGCTTTTTTACCCTCGTTTTTGCAACACTCATAGTTTTCTTATTTTCGGGCTGCCAGCACAAAACGCCGAAAGAGCTACCCAACATACTCTGGCTCACCAGCGAAGACAACAGCCCGCTGCTGGGATGTTACGGCGATGAATTTGCAACCACGCCCAATCTCGACAAATTAGCATCTGAAGGTTTTTTATACACTCATGCCTATGCAAATGCCCCTGTTTGCGCTCCGGCCCGAAACACCATAATTACCGGTGTTTATGCCAACTCAAACGGCAACCAGCACATGCGCAGTTACTATCCAAAATCGGAAGTGGTAAAAACTTACCCTGAATTTTTGCGCGAAGCGGGCTACTATTGCAGCAACAACGTAAAAACCGACTACAACACGGAATCAATAGACCCAAAGCAAATTTGGGACGACTGTAGCCGTGATGCCCATTATAAAAACAGAGCCGAAGGACAGCCGTTTTTCGCCATTTTCAACACAACAATTTCGCACGAAAGCTGTATGCACGACTCCATTCCCGACGAGCAGCTGCGCCACAGTCCGGACGAAGTTCCGATTCCGCCGTACCATCCAAAAACGCCGGCCATAAAGCACGACTGGGCGCAATATTACGACAAGGTGGAAGACATGGATGCGTGGGTTGGAGAAAAGCTCAGGGAACTCGAAGAGTCAGGCCTTGCAGAAAACACCATTGTTTTTTATTACGGCGACCACGGTGGTGTTTTGGCACGAAGCAAGCGTTACGTGTACGAAACAGGCACCCGCGTTCCTTTCCTGATTCGCATTCCTGAAAAATACAAATACCTGTTTCCTAAAGAAAAAACCGGTTCAAAAATAAATCGTCTTATTAGTTTCGTTGATTTGGCGCCAACTCTTCTGAGTATTGCCGGCATTAAAATACCGGACTTTATGCAGGGAAACGCTTTTCTGGGCAAACAAAAAACCGACGATCCGCAATATGCATACATGTTTAGAGGGAGGATGGACGAACGATATGATATGTGCCGTGCCGTGCGCGACCAAAAATACCGATACATCCGGAACTACGTACCTTACCGCGTTTACGGACAACATCTGGAGTATTTGTGGAGGGCGCCTTCGATCCGCTCCTGGGAGCAAGCTTACCTCGCCGGAGAATGCAACGAAACGCAAGGCATTTTCTGGAACACCAAGCCGGTTGAAGAATTGTACGACACAGAAAACGATCCGTGGGAAGTAAATAACCTGGCAAACGCCCCTGCTTATGCCGATGTGCTAAAACGCATGCGAAACGCAAACATGGAGTGGGTTTACAAAATAAAAGACACCGGGTTTATTCCGGAGGCTGACTGGGAAAATCGCGCCAACGGAACTCCAATGTATGATTATATGCGATCCGGCAACATCGATTTAAAACCCATTATTGAGGCAGCCGAAGTTGCAACGCTGGGCAAACCAGAGAATCTCGCTCAAATGCAGTCGTTCCTAAAAAATGATGATAGCGCAATCAGATACTGGGGAGCCACAGGATTATTGATATTGGGAAAGAATGCTACTCCGGCAACAGAAGCACTAACAGCCGTGCTTCATGACAAATCGCCCGATGTAATTGCTGTTGCAGCAGAAACACTTTACAGGCTCGGAGAAAAAGAAACGGCTAAAAAAGCACTGCTTTCTATTCTGAAAAATCCGAACGAATTTGCACGCACCCGCGCCTTAAACGCAATTGACTGCCTTGAAGAAAACAGTCCGGAAATGATAACCGGCGTGGTAAACATGGTAAAAGATTCTCCGCAGATGACCCGAAACCGGTATGATTTGAGGGCAGCTAAATGGCTGATTGAAAAATGGCAACTAAATCCGGATGATTACGATTTAAAATTTGACTGGTAATTACCAATCATCATAAACAGTAAACACCAGGGTTGTTTCAAAATCCCCGGCACCCATAATCACTGAAAAACCACTAAATTTCAGCGAAATGGGAATGGTTGATATTCCGTGCTTTCCTCTGAAAAAAAAGGACGGGTTATTTGTGATTTCACGGTAGTTTGTCCCATCGTGAATATTCGCATTTGAAGAGAACCAGCTAACCCTGGTTCCTGAACCGGTTCTGCGCGCTTCAAGTTTAATATCCGAGTTCCAGCCAACATCCGACTTGTGGACAAAAACCCTCCACTTTTTGTTTGGACTGAACACGTAGTCAAAATAATCTGCATACAACACCGACACAAAAAGAGACGATTCGCTCTCAACAGAAGGCTCGTAATCATTGCCGGCCTCGGTTAACGACGGTAAAAACCCACTTAGTCCTGCGTCTCCATTTACAACAACACTCATCTGCTGACCCGCTAAATACAAATGAACGAAAAGCAGCAAAAACGACAGATATATACTTTTGTATTTCATTAGTTATCAGTTAATGTATAGAGAATAACAAAATTATATTCGCCGGCAGATTCTATTTCTGAATAATCGGCAACCTCAACCGAAAAAGTAAGCTGGTGGCCTGCCCGAACCCCATTTCCCGTATAGCAATTACCAATTCCGGTAACAACCGGCCGCGGCTGATTGGAAAGTTCTACCCTTCCGGCAGGCTGCCCGCGCTTACCGGCGCCGTTCCCCGAAAAACGGGAGGCTTCGAGAAAAAGCTTCAACCCTGAAGGGACTGTCCCCTGCGAAACTTCCGCAGTAATTTTGCGAGAGTGCTGATTTGCCGGCAAGGCAGATGTGTAATTCAACCAAAGCGAATTATTGCTGGAGCTTCCGACAGTTAATGAATTTCCCGACTCTGCACCCGGCAGAATTGTAAAATGAATGCTGTTATCTACGCCCGGTTCAACATCAACCAGGGCAACTTCAGGCAGCGAAAAAGAGACAGAAAACTGCCCGGTATCCCATTGTCCCCACACGATGAATGGAAACAGAATAAAAACTAACACGCATCCGTATTTCGAAAATGTATTCATAATTATTTCAGTACTTACTCATTTTTTTACTGCGCCAGGCGTCCGTTCTCAAACTTCACCACAAAAGCATTCTTGTATATTTTCTCCAACTTTTGCTTTTCTTTTTCGGCCTCTCCCAACTTGGGAAATCGGCCAATGAAATATTTGTACAAGGTACCAATTTGCACTTCAAAATCATAAGGAGCCTCCTGAAAATAGGTGGCATCGTTTGATTTTTTACTGCCAAAAGCCCCAACCTGAACTGAATAAAAAGTATCGGAGTGCGACTCCGACTCCTTTTCAATTTCCATCTGTTGTGCAGCGCGGCTTTCAGGCTGATTGTTCAATTGCTTTAACGGCTGAAGGACCTTGTTGTCAGATTTAAAAATAATATTCCGTTTCCTGGGCTTCAGATCCAACTCCAGGTGCTTGTCCTGCCCCGGCTCCAAATTTATCCTGACAACCGGATTCTCCAGTTCATACCCCTCCGGCAAACTGTTGGTATACACCCTGAACGTCCATTCTCCCGGCCGCACCAACGGAAAAGAAAATTTCCCGTTTGCTTCACTGGTAATTCGAAATTGTTCCTGCTCATTTTTCAGTTCAACAATAATATTTTGAACTTTCACCTCCCCTTTCTGCAAAATAGCCAGCGCACTTTCCTGAACCTCAAAACTACCGCGAAGCCTTGCTCCTTTTGCAATTCTGAAATTTAATTCTGTTGTTTCGTCTTCCAGAATTTCAACGCTAAGCTGGTCGGCAATTTCCGGAATTTCGTCAATTGCCAATCCGGACCGGTCGATGTACAAAATGTGAGTTCCCGTGGGCACAGCTTTAAAACTGAATTCGCCATTTTTCCCCGTGATGGCTGTTTTGTTAAAAAACGAAACCACAATTCCTTCGGCAGGCTCATGGTTCGCACGAGTCACATATCCTTTCAGGTCGCCGGCATCAACAATCTTCTTGAGTGGAATTCCAAACTTGTATGCGTAATTCAAAGAAAATGTAAGTTCCGGATTTTCGGTTTCCTGCCGGAACAACGTATAAAAACTACGCAAAGAAATTTTGTGCCGCGGAACAGGAGTAAAATCCACATTCAGCTGCATAAGATTACGGTTGCGATAATAATCTTCAATATTATAGGCATTCTGAATATGAAAATTGGCACGCAAATTTTTCGCGAGCTGACTAACTACCGCCATACCGGCCATAAAATTCTGCTGATCTCCGGAAATGAACCGGTTAACATTTGACCAGCTACCGAAAACCCGCACCGCATGTTTCGAATTAAAACGGTAAGCCAAATTTACCGAGCCCCGGTACATGGTTTGTTGATTCTGCCCCGATTCCAACATAAAGTTCGTGGTTTCGCCGTATTCTCCCAGAATATTATATTCCAACCTGTTAAAACGATGAATAACCTGGGCGTTTATAGAGTTTGTTTTGTAATGAAACTTATCGAGCGCCAGACGGTCTTTCCGCTCGTACTGCCGCCAATAAAGTTTCAGGTATGCGCGTGAAGCCAAGTTGTAATTTGCCATATATTGAAACGACCTGGAATAGGGGGCAGTCACAAAAAACGTGTCCAACTGGGCGTTAATAAAATCCTCTTTGGCATATATTCCAAGACTTAATTTCGGGGTCAGATTCACCGAAAAATTACCGGAATAAAACGTTGAGTTTGAATAGTACCCCGGGTAGTTTTTACCGGTGTAATAATAGTTTCCGGCCAGATTAAAAACAGAAAACTGCGAACTTAAATTTGCCCGCATTGCATTATCCCAGGTTTCGCCGAAACGCCCTCTCGAAAATTCCAGTTCAACGGAAGTGCGACTGAAAGGCTGGAACTGCGAATTCAAACTGGCCAGTTGTGTCATTTCGGGACTGGCAGCCAACTGCTTCGACACCAGGTAGAAGCCAACATTATTTTTTTTATTGAACTCAACCCCTGCAAAAGCAGCCATTTCATTATCTATTTCCTGATAGAAACGGGGCTTAACATATAAAAAACCGAAATTCAGCCCGTTATTAAATTTCACCTTACTTTCTGCCCCCAGCCCAAAACGCGAAGATTCTGTTAACGGGGTAAAAGAGAAGGACTTTTCTCCGGCAAATAATTCAAGATTATCGTTAGCATACGAAACAAAATACTGGTCGTACAGTCCTAAAAAGCTAAGGTTAGTGTTGTTCGGACCACGCGCCAAAAATTCCATCCGGTGCTTCCCTTTTTCGTCCAGCGAACCGCTCCCCGAAAGCTCAAACTGATACGCATGTTCGTAACTTCCCCGTTGGTTGGAAGCCAGATAGGTGGCACCAAATTCAACCGGAAATCTGAGGTATAAATCCTTTTTTCCCTCTTTTACAGGAAAAGTTGTGTAAGAGCTGAAAATGCTTTCTGTTACTTTTCCCGAAACCAAAGCCCGCACTGTATAATAATTTTTAACGGTTTCGGTAATTGCATCTGATGACGGGTGGGTTGCAAAAAAACGAATCGATTGTCCCGGAGCAATTTCAATTTCGGCCTGCCCCTCCACGGAGCAATTACGGGTTTCGATAAATACTTTTTTACCAGTATTCCCCAGATTTTGCAGTAAAAATTCAGAACGGAACTCTTCTCCCGCCTTAATATGTTGTGGCGATTCTACCAGGTGCATTTCAATTTTTTCAACTTCGCCTACAGTTACCACAACAGGAACTAAATCTAAAACATCTCCGTTTTCAACCTGATTGACCGACAGTTCCACCTTAAACTTGCCAACAGGATTTACCGAAGGAATTTGCACCGAAAAAATCAAAAACTTTCGTTCGCCCGACTGCAGCGAAAAACTTTTTGCAGGAGAAATCAGCCTCCATCCCGAAGGCGCGTTCATTCCGGCATCTAAATTCTGAATAGTATTCGTTTTATTTTCCGCAAAAAAAGCAAGGTTCACAATTTGACCGGGCAGAACGTCCACTTTGTCCCGCGTTGAAACAAGCCTGACACTACCCGCCGACTGACCGAACAGGCCGGAAGCAGCAAAAACAAAAAACGAAAATATGGTGAGTAGCCTAACGGGCATTGTTAAATTTCAAATGACACATTCGTTCCAAATACATTATCGTTGTCACAATCGGCTACCAAAATGCCATTATAATTCCCCGGCTTTATCCCTTTCAATTCGAGGGTAATCATTACCGACGTTCCCGGGTAAGTTTTTCTTTTTTCAGCTTTTACAATGCCAGCCGAATTTCCCTCGTCGTCGAACAACTCAAGAGCCAGTTCCGGCCTCAGCATGCGTTCGCCTGTGTTTTCGAGAGCCACATGCAACAGCGGCATTTCATCCTGTTTTCCGAGCTCCATTCCCAAAAACTTTATGTCGCTGGTGCCCGTTTCTCCAATTTGGGTTACCAACTGAATTGCATACCGAATAGCGGTATTAATTGTAACGCCTCCCGAAGTTGCCGAAGTGTCCGGAGGGACAATCCCCTCAACCATAAGTACGCTCCAATAAGTCCCGATTAGAGAATCATTCGGAACTTTCACTTCGAAATTTACCGATGCAATTTCGTTGGGCTGCAACTCAACTAATTCAGGGTTAAAAGAAATCCAATTGGCATTCGACCTCTCCGAAGTGCCGGCCAAATCGTGCCTGCTTTCGCCAGTGTAGGAAAACCAGTAATCGCGCTGATAAATTTTCACACTTCTGTTATGTTCCGAAGCATTCTGAACCTGAATAGTTCCCCGGTAAGATTCTCCCGGCTGCGCCTGGTTTTCGTGGGTTAACCCATTCAGAACCACAATATTTGCCCACGAAAATAATGGAATAAAAAAAGAGAGCATCCCCGCAAAGGACAATCTTTTCAAAAAAGCGTTACAAATCATGTAAAATGGTTTTTGGTAAACAACTTCCAATTTTATCGCTAAAATACAGTTCTTACGACAGAAAACAATATGGATAATCTGTTAATTGAGGTCTGTTAAAGTATAAACAACCTGAACAATTGTTTGATTTTGGGACAGACTTTTGAATTCAGTTCCTGAACTTTCAGCCTCCAGATGGTAAGAAAGAAGATGCCCGTTGTTCATGCCTTTGCCGGTAAAACAACTTCCAATGTCCGAAATCACCTCAACCGGTTCGTTCGAAAGATAAACCCGGCCGGCTGGCTTTCCAAGCGCCCCTTTCCCTGCTCCTCTGGCTTCAGTGGCTTCAACCGACAACAGCACACCATCCGGAACTTGCCCCTGAACAGTGGCAACCACTTTTCTCCGATGGGTCTGGCTCCTGATAATCGACGAGTAATTTATCCATACTCCTTTATTTTGATCAAAGTTTTCAAGATTCACCGGCGCTCCGGCTTCATCCGGAGCAATTGCCCCGGCCTCTTCTGAAACCAAACCCAAAAGCGCTACTTCCGGAATTTCTATGTTCACCTTGTGATGAGCCTCACTGCTCTGTCCTTCTGCCAAAAAAGGAGAGCTCCACAAGAGGAATAAAAGCATCACTATAAAAATCGAAAGTTTCATACCCAAAGGTACATAACACGAACCTTTGGCGTTGTATTCGATTTACCTATTTATGAGGTACAAAATACTGATTCCCCATCTGCGCAAATACTGAAATCAAAGAACCCGGGAACAAAAAAAGGCAAACCTTTCAGTCTGCCTTTTCTATTCTTTTACTATCTATTCTTAATTAGTCTCTGTAATTGTGTACACAACGGTTGTGCTGTAATTTGATCCTGAAACCAGTTCAGAATAACCATCATCGCTCATTTCCAGCGAATAAACCAGTTGGTGGCCACTGCCTGTTCCATTGCCGGTGTAGCAACTTCCTATTCCGTTTACTACTTTCAAAGAATTGGCAGTTCCTAAAGCGGTTGACCCGGTGTTCACTACTTCACCCAAATCGCCTACTCCGTTAGTCTGGCCTTCAACTTTCAACATCAACGATACTCCTGACGGCAAACTAGCGTTTTCAAGTTTTGCAGAAATCTCACGACTTTTTCCTCCGCTTATGGCCGTGTAATTCAACCACAATTCGTTGTTACTGGCAGTACTAAAATCAACAGCATCCCCGGCTTCTATTCCATCGGCAGAAACTGTAAGATTAATACTTCCACCTTCTCCTGCTCCTTCAATATCTATGATTGCCATTGACGGCACTGTTATTCCTACATCGTGCCTTGCGGTACTGGAATCCTGTGCCAGCAAAGCGTTAGAAAATCCGAAAACCAAAATAAAACTTGCGATAATAACTGATAACTTCTTCATGATTTTGTGTTTTTTATTAAATTTTTAGTTTGTAAATTCAATCTTCAAGCGTGCCAGACCATAAACAATCCAGATACCAAAAAACACAAACAACTGATTTACTACGCTATAAACAAAAAACATCTGAAATACATCGGCTCAATATGGGACACTTTTTTCTCGGATGGGACGACAAGGTGAAAAATAGCCAATACCGGGGGAAAGCATTCGGACTGAATAGAAGCTTCAGAAGCAAAAATTGTAGCACCAACTTATATGAAGCAACAAAACCGCTCTCTGTTCTTTTTTTCAAGCATTCAAAAAAGAGAAAAAAACAGGAACACTTCCGATTCATGTTCTTGTCAGAAACGATCAGTACTTCGACACAAAAAAGCGTGTGCCTTTTTGCTAATATAAAAAAGGAGATACCACAAATTATGCAGTTCAACTAATAATAGACAAAATTCGACATTATTATGAAAAGTTGGGGGGCGACAATATTAAAAGCAAACTAAACCTAAATCAACCTGTTCGTTTCGATATCCGGGAAAATAATAGACGGCTTAAACGACTTGGCTTCCTCAAAATCCATAGAGGCGTACGAAATGATAATCACCACATCGCCAACAGCTACTTTTCTGGCAGCCGGTCCGTTCAAACAAATGGTTCCCGAGCCTCGGTCACCTTTAATAACGTAGGTTTCAAGCCGTTCTCCATTATTAATATTTACCACTTGCACCTTTTCGTTTTCAATCAAGTTTGCTGCGTCCATCAAATCTTCATCAATGGTAATGCTCCCCACGTATTGCAGATTGGCTTCTGTTACAGTTACTTTATGAATTTTCGATTTACAAACTTCAATATGCATAACTCACTTTTTCAGTTCAAAACAATATTGTCAATTAATCTGACTTTGCCGCAAAAAACGGCAATGCATCCTATTTTCCGGCCTTCATCATCCCATTTGCATACGTGCTGAAGACTTTCAAAATCAACAACTTCAAAATATTCAACATCCAGGAATGTGTTTTTGTTGATGTTTGCGACCACCCATTTTTCAAGGTCGCATACGGATTTCGCGCCAACCAGGTTTCTGGCTTTGTTAAGTGTTTCGTATATAACCACGGCATTTTTTCGTTCTTCCGGCGTAAGCAGCGCATTGCGCGAACTCATTGCAAGTCCGCTTTTCTCCCTGATTATAGGACAGGCGACAACTTCAACCGGCATTTTTAGCATTTTAACCATTTGGTTTATAATGGCCAGCTGTTGAAAATCTTTTTGTCCGAAATATGCTTTGTTGGGTTTTACAATTTCGAACAGCTTGCTTACCACCTGCGCAACGCCATTAAAATGCCCGGGGCGGTGCTTTCCTTCCATAACCTGTTCAAAATGTCCAAAATCGAACTTTCGGGTATCAGGTTCGGGATAAATTTCACTGGGTTCAGGCGCAAACACAAGGGTGCAACCGGTTGGTTCCAGCAACTTCAAATCCGCCTCCAGGGTACGCGGATAACGTTTTAAATCATCCGGATCGTTAAACTGGGTAGGATTCACAAAAACACTAACTACCACTGTGGGATTTTCGCTGACTGCTCGTTCAACCAGCGACAAATGGCCGGAGTGCAATGCACCCATGGTTGGAACCAGTCCAACACTGCCTTTTTTACAAAGCTCCTTCAAATGTTTCTGAAGTTCTTCTATTGTTTTTACCAGAACCATTGCTTAAAAAATTCACTATGCAAAGTAAATAAATAATCTTCTTAAAAAACCCACACGCCCCGATATAAACACAGAGGCTTAACACAACGGAAATGGCTGGAATTGAATATTCGCGATATTTTTATTACCTTTGCACTCTGTTATAAACCGCGCTTACAGCTCAATGGAAAAGAAGAAGATCCTTTATATTTCTCAGGAAATCACCCCCTATTTACCCGAGAGCGAAATGTCAGAAATCGCACGTTACCTGCCCCAGGGTGTGCAGGAAAAAGGGAGGGAAATCAGAACTTTTATGCCTCGTTACGGTTGCGTTAACGAGCGCAGAAACCAGTTACACGAGGTTATCCGGTTATCGGGAATGAACCTTGTTATTGACGACACAGACCACCCGCTGATTATTAAGGTTGCATCTATTCAGGCAGCCCGCATGCAGGTCTATTTTATTGATAACGAAGACTACTTCCATCGTAAGCAGGTGGTTGTCAGTCCAAAAGGAGAAGAGTTTGCCGACAATGACGAACGGGCCTTGTTTTTTGCCCGTGGTGTTTTGGAGACCGTAATAAAATTACGCTGGGCTCCGGATTTAATTCACTGCCACGGGTGGATGACTTCGATGGTTCCGTTATTCATCAAAAAATATTATTACAACGACCCGCTTTTCGAACAATCAAAAGTGGTATACTCGCTTTACAACGACGAATTTAAAAAACCACTTAACCCGGAGATTAAGAACAAAATTTTACTCGAAGGGATGGTGCCCGATGATGTTTCGCTGCTTGAAAACCCGGATTATGTGAACCTGAGCAAATTAGCAATTAATTACTCGGATGCCGTTATTCAGGGAACAGAAAAAATAAATCCCGAACTGGAAAAATTCATTCCTGAATCGGGTAAGCCTTTCCTGGGATATCAACCAAAAGAAACATACATTGACGCCTACGATGAATTTTACGAAAAAGTATGGTAGTTGTTAAAAGATCAATTTTTTTTGTAAAAAGATCAAAATTACAGTTATTCACTCCATACCATCATCGATTTTTTATACGTTTGTGATTTATTTTAGTAGTCAGGAAAACAATTACTTAAAAACAAGTATTCAGTGAAACGTAAGACAACTTTTAAATACCACCTAATTATCTGGGGAATAGCCGCAATGGCTTTTTTATCAGCGTGCAACGACCCCAATGATTTGGGAATGGAATTGCTGCCTACAAAAGACTTGGTTGAAGTGAAAAACCTCGTAGACAAGAACAGCATCTCGTCGTATACTTTTACCGAGGGGCCCATAAGATCCGATGAAGGCAGCAAAAGCCTTTTGGGAAGTTTCTACGATCCTGTTTTCGGGAAAACAAACATCGACTTTGCCGCACATTTCAGGATGCAGGGAGCCATCGACTATGGAACCAATACTGTTGTTGACTCGGTAAAGCTTTTTTTGTATTACCGACTGATGTACGGTGACACAATCACTTCGCAAAAATTCAGGGTTTACGAGTTGATGGAACCCATTTTTGCCGACACCATCAACGAAACAAACGGAGGCTCATACGACTATCCGTATTACCAGGATGTTGATTTAAAGCAATTGGCATCTACCCAGTTATTGGGCGAAGTTGATTACACTCCGGTTGTCAGGCTCGACAGCACCTATCAGGACACAGTATTTCAGTTGATTTCAATTCCTCTTGATAAATCACTGGGAGAAAAACTGGTAAATGCAGACCCGTCAGAAATAATAAACAACGATACTTTTCTGGAGTATTTCAAAGGGTTGCTTATTGAAGCTGAAGCAAAAACAGCAGTAGGCGGCTCTATTCTTGTACTGGAAGCCGCATCATCAAGTTCGTTTCAGGGTTCGGCACTGCTTGTGTACTACGATAACGACGAAAACCAAGCCAAAGAAAAACCGGATACATTGCTTTACAATCCATACATAATTACCGGATTGAGCGCCCGTGTAAATTCCATTGAACACGATTATTCGGGAACAGCTTTTGAAGCCAACCTGAATGTGGAAACGGGCGACGACTCTCTAATATACGTGCAGTCAACCGGCGGGCTGGAATCTAAAATTTATATTGAAGGGCTGAGTTCATGGAAAGACTCAACAAACATTGGAATTAACAAAGCTGAGTTGGTCTTTCAGGTAGATACACTTGCCTCTGAAGTGGATAAATATCCGCCACCGGCACAGTTATTATTTACGGTTCTCGACGAAGATGGAAACGAAACGCTCCCTGCAGATTACTCCTTTAGTAGCAGTTACTACGGAGGTGTTCTCCGTTCGGACTATACGTACAGGTTTAACATTACACAACACCTGGAAGAAATAATAAGCGGGAAGGCAGTAAACAACGGATTCTTTTTGACCACGGCTCGTAAAAACAGCGAGGCCAACCGTGTGGTGCTAAAAGGAAGTAACAGCACAACCGGAATAAAACTGGTGATTACTTATTCGAAATTTTTGCAATAAATAGCAATATTTATATAAAAATAAAAGGGGCAATTTCTTCACGAAATTGCCCCTTTTATTTTTTCTATTCCTCTATTTCGTTTTAATTTTGACAGTATTCTGTTGCCCCTCTTCTTTGGCTTTAAAAATCTCAATACTTTCAATTTTATCGGGGGAAATATTTTTTACAGCATCGGCACCGGATTTTTTCCCATTGATATAATAAAGCGTTTTTCCATTTCCGGGCGAGGTCAAAAAAATGGCTTGTCTGCCGTATTTCAACTGCATTTCCTGCTGCATCTCAATCAGGTTTTGCTGGCTTTCTTCCATCATACGTATTCGTTCTTCACTTAAGTTATGCTGGCTCTCCAAAAATTGTTGTCGATGGGTAATCATTTCTTCAACATGCTCCTGATCTGACAAATTCACACGGGAAGACCCGACATAGAAAGCAGATGGCCTCTGATTATAAATTTTATCGAGGTTTTCGAGCCCGCGCAAATTGAGTGCCTGGCTGAGTTGGGAAACGGTCGAAAGATCAATGTCGCCCTGCAGTTGTACCAGATTGGTTACAGCGTGAGAATGAGTTACCAGTGCCAGCGATTCAATTTTGTCCTGCTTCTTCTTCAAAAAAACTTTCAGATCTTCGCCCATCTGCTTTTCAGTTTTAAACAGCAAAAAATTGTTCTTTTTGTAATAATCCAAAATCGTTCGGCGAATTTCTCCATTGACGCCATCTTCTTCGTTGACCAAAGTTTTGGAAATACCACTTTTAAATACTCCGGTTTGCGACACCACCAAAATCTCGTCAAGATTTTTAAGTGCATTGAACACCGGCGATCGTTCGTCAATGTTCCGCTTTTTGATGTATAAATCGAACATATCGCTGGTAATCTGGCTGGCACTAAAACCATCTTTGTCGGCGTACTTTTCGGTCAACTCATCAAACAAGCTCTGCTGTGCCCACCCACCCAGAGAACAAGCAAAAATTGTTAGAACTAGTACAATTGTTTTCATGTCCTGTGTATTAATTTATAATAATCTCAACATTATCGTCGACCCAAAGCACCAGCATATCCTTTTCTTCCTCGGGCTGAATACTCTTGGATACTGCAAACAGCGCTTCCTCAAGCACCAAAAAATTGTCTTCCATTTTTTTATGCTTTTGCTCTTTTACATTTAGAAAAATACTAAGTATGACGAGCACAGAAGCGGCCACCGATGTAACGGAATAAATACGGTATTTCCGTTTTCGCTCTTTGCGGTTGCCAGCCTGAATACTTTTGAAAACAGATTCTTCAAGATCGTCGGGAAGAACAGCTTCATTTTCGAAATATCCAAAAATATCTTTTTCAGCTGTTTCCGAGTCCAGTGCCAGAATCTCCGATTTCAACAATCTTTCCTCCTCTTCGGTGGTCTCACCGTTATAATATTTTTCCAGCAAATTGTTTTTTGTGTTCATAATCGTATATTTTTTCCACCTCTTCTTTCACTTTTTTTCGAGCCCTGGAAAGTACCACCCGAATGTTAGGGACCTCCATGCCGGTCATCTCCTTTATTTCGTGGTAAGAAAACCCGTCAATGTCGCGCAGTCGGATCACTTCCCTGTACTTTTCAGGAAGCCTCTCAATCACTTTGTGCACCTGCTCAAACTTCTCTTTCAAATCCGGGTTTATTTCCTCCGCCTTTACATAAAAGAACTGCTTTTCTCCATTTTCGCTAAAACTTATATTGCGTTTTCGTTTCAATAAATCGAAGCTGTAATTTTTTGCTATGGTAATAACATAAGCCTGTTGGTTACGACACTTTTTCAGCTCCATCCTTTTAGACCAAAATCTTGCCATCAGATCCTGCAAAGCATCCCTGGTTTCTTCCTCATCTTTCAGAATTCGTTTCAGCATCGGATACAATTTCCGGGAATATGGCAAAATGCTATTTTTAAACTCAGTTTCGGTCATTTGTATTAAAGGACGATTACATCTCAAATTTATAACAGTAAAATTATTATTTCACTAAAATTAATACGAGAGCCTACTTGTTCCTGTGAATTTGGGTATTTTTGCAGCTTTCAAAAAATATGAGTTTTACGCAATTTATAACGTTCTTTCTTATTGGTGCCGGACTGAGTTTTGATTCATTTGCCGTTTCAGTATCATGTGGGTTAATGAAAAAGGAGATTCGTTTCAATCAGGCAGTGCCTATTGCTTTTTCTCTGGCATTTTTTCAGGCTGTTTTTCCGGCTATCGGCTGGTTATCCGGAAAATCAATTCACGATATAATTAGTCCGGTGGATCACTGGATTGCCTTTGGGCTTCTGGCTTTTTTGGGTATTAAAATGATAATTGAAGGCATTAAGCCGTGCGGAGCGCTGCAAAAATTCGACCCGTTCAGAAAGCGTGTTATTATTGGGCTTTCGGTTGCAACAAGCATCGATGCTCTGGTTGTGGGACTAAGTTTCGGACTATTACAAATTCCCATTTTATTTCCGGTAACCATAATCGGGGCAGTAACTTTTATCGCCTCCATGCTGGGCATGTTATTCGGGAAAAAAATTTCTGCAGAAAAAAGCAGAAAATCGCTCATTCTGGGAGGAATTATTTTAACCGGCATTGGAGTTAAAATTTTATTGGAACACATATTTCTCTAAAAATTCGTACATGTTTTTCCGCAATTCCTGTTGCACATATTTACTTTACAAAATTCCTGTTTAATTTTGCACCGAAATGAAAATTGGAAACCTCACACTAGAAGGAACCCCGCTTTTTTTGGCGCCCATGGAAGACGTCACCTATAAATCGTTTCGGTGGATGTGCAAAAAATATGGCGCTGACGTGATGTACACTGAGTTTGTTTCATCAGAAGCGCTGGTACGCGATGTAAAAAAATCGAAACAAAAAATGACCCTGTTCGATTTTGACCGCCCGGTTGCCATCCAGATTTATGGGCACAACATCGATTCCATGGTACGTGCAGCGCAGGTAGCAGAAGAATTGCAACCCGATTTTATCGACATCAATTTTGGGTGCCCCATGAAAAAAATTATCCGCCACGGAGCAGGAGCAGCCATGTTGCGCGATTTGCCGAAAATGCAACAAATGGCTGCGGCAATTGTAAAAGCCGTAAAAGTTCCGGTTACCGCCAAAACCCGACTGGGATGGGACAGTACCGACAAACCTGTATTGGAAGCTGCTCTGCGGCTACAGGACGCGGGCATTGCAGCATTGGCAATACATGGCCGGACACGGGAGCAGTTGTACACCGGCGAAGCTGACTGGACACTAATTGGCGAGGTAAAAAACCATCCTCAAATAGAAATTCCCATTATTGGAAACGGCGATATTACCGGAGCCAGAAAAGCAAAAGACCTTCTCGAAAAGACTGGGGTTGATGCGCTTATGATTGGACGCCCGGCTATTGGTCGCCCGTGGATTTTCAGAGAAATCAAACATTTCCTTCAGACTGAAGAGCTACTGCCCGCTCCAACAATTTCTGAAGTTGTTGAAAATGTAAAAGAACAAATGCAGCTTAACCTCGAATGGAAAGACAACGAACGCTCTGCCATTTTGATGATGCGCCGCCATTTTGCCAAATATTTCCCGGGACTTCCCAATTTTCGCGAGCTAAAAATCAGGCTTCTGCGTGCCGAAACTAACAACGAAGTAACTGAAATTCTTGACGAAATAGTCGTAAAATACGGGGAACTCACCCCCGACTATTCAGTCTGAAAAACCAATAAAAAAGTGCAAACCATAACTTTTGTTACAATCTGCACTTTCCCCGGTTTCTGAAAATAGTTTTTACCACGTAAAAGCGTAGCGCAACCTTATTCCAAACCCGCGCATACTTACTTTTTTTACAAAATTTCTATTCTCGTGTGCAGCATAAATAACCGTCCCCAAATTCGGTTGTCCGGGGTCATCATTATTATAACCCACCAACCGGGTTTTTTCGATGCCCGTTTTCTTTAAATCGTTCAGGCCTAAATCAGCATAAACTCCTGCATAAATCCGCTGGTTTTCCCCAAACATCTGTTTAATGCCCAATTCGAATTGCAATCCGTAACTGTGCTTTAATTCCAAATCTTCTTTCTCTCCTGACAACTCATTCCAGTTTCCAAATCCGGCAAAAAGCGGACTTTCCAGAACGGCATCCCATTCCGGATAATACCCGGATGTTTCGAGATTGGTAGCTCGCGACTGAAAGCGAGAGGACAAAGGCACACCCCACTGAAAGCCGGCAGCACCAAAAAACCTGGTTTTTTCACCCAAAGTTTCATACTGAATACGAACCGGAATATTCAACATATAAACCCATTGATCTTCATTGAGCGTTTCCATTGTTATCATATATTCAAAAGGATCTCCCTCTGTGTCGGTTGTTGCGTAAGAAACATCCAAGTCGGAAAATCCGTTTTTGGAATGATACTGTTGCAGTCCTGCGCCAATTGACACACTCCACGAACTGTCCAGATAAACAGCGTACTGGATGCCACCGCCAATACCAAAACCCATTTCCCGCTCTCCACCCATTTCCGAAGAGTAGTTCAGAAAGCTGCTTCCTCCCTGCACATAAACCGACAGCTCGTTTTTCGCCACCGAAGACTGGGCCGCAGCGTTTTCAACCAAACAGAAAAAACACAAGGCAGCCAAACAAATGGTGATGTAATATATACTTTTGTTATTCATGGTTTTATCTTTTTATTGAACGACAATTTTTGTACTCAGATTAACTCCGCCGGCTGTTGTAGTAACAATATAAGTGCCCGGTGCAAGATTACCCGGCAAAACCAGCGGACTGTAATTCTCCGGAGAACTCTTCTGATAAACAATATTCCCATAAATAGTTCTGATTTCGACAGTACGGCCAGAAAGCATCTCTGCGGTGAAGTTAGTTTCCACAAATACTGTAGAACCTGAACGAACCGGATTGGGAGTAACTTTCAGAGCAAATGGGGAGTTGTGTTCTATGCTGAATTCGCAGGTACTGATAACGTCGCCCTCATCGGTGGTCAGATTAACTTTGTAGCGTGCATCAGTATCCAACAGGTCGTTTTTATTATCACCGGCCGAAAACGACTGGCCGGTTCCAATGGGCTGACCGTCTTTATACCATTCAAAACTCACAAAATGATATCCACCGTTTGTTTCCGGATTATTATTAACCAGCAAAACATTATTGAATTTCTGAACAACAATATCATCGAACCGAAATGGCTTTTCAACAGTAATATGGTAGGTCATTGTTTCCACCTTATCCTGAGAAATTACCACCACATCTTTTTTGTAAATGCCCGGCACCGGAGCCTGCACTTCAAAAGCACTTTCTGTAGAAGTTGTGGCATTGGCCTCTGTGGTTATTCCAACCTGAACAGACTGCGATTCGTCATCACAATCCATCAAATAATAAATTTCTTCCTCCGGATTTGTTATCACCATTCCCCCGATAGCCAGCTGATGAATAGTTGCATCGTTGCTTTCGATTACCAGAGTTGCAGTTAGAGTTATCTCCGGGCAATTTGTTCCCTCCAGCACAACAACTGCCTGCGCTTCATAAACTCCGGGCTCAGCATGTTCATTGTTTAAATAACTTACCACGGCACCTTCTGGCAGGTTGCTTACAGACAAGCTGTGCACTTCGCCGTTGGAACTTACCGTATCGCCGGCCATAGTTACTGCTTGCAAAGGCGACGGCTCTACAATTACGGTTTGTTGCTGCGTAATGGAATTGCCGGCTGCATCTTCAAATATCCAGGTAATTATTGATTCTCCCGGTTCCGACAACGGGAAAGGAGTAACCGTAGTCCCCTGAATTTGTCCGTCAATATCGTCGGTAGCAGTAGGTACCAGCATGTCAGATTCCCGAATTTCACAATACGCAGTAACATTTTCAAGCAGTTCAACATCAGGCACTGGCGCCAGGCCGTCAATAATTTCAAAGTCGTTCGAAACAAAGCGAAGACGATAATTATTGCTAATATTCAAAGTACCTTGTGTTATCGCGTAAAAACCCACCATCTCTCCGGCAGAGCGGTTCAATGTTCCGGAAAAAGCATCTCCGGCCACAAGAGGCGGCTCCACAGAGTAGGTATATACAGGATCTGACTCACCATAGATTTTTGACTGCCCCTCATCAACAGTAACCACAACCTCCCTTGGAACTACAACCAGCGTACGCCGTACATTGGCAGCAGCCAGAATCTCATCGTCGCCCGGCTGGCTGGCGGTAATAATTGTTGTGCCCACCTTTAAAGGAGTTGCAACATTACCTTCGATAAAAACAACTTCGGAATCGGCTGCGGTGTAAGAAACAGTCAGCCCCTGATCGGTTAACGCATCGCCCAGCTCAAAACTCTCGTCTCCATAAGTTTTCACGCTAATTTCTTCAAAAGTGATGTTCTGCCCGTAGCTGCCAATAGTTGTAAAACTCCAGACAGCCGAGCTTTCAAAAGAATTACCGTCACTGTCTTTTACAATATCCGGGCTGCTTACAACCTCAATCAGGCTTCCGGGAGGAAGACTTTCTTTTAAATAGAGCGTAATGGTTTTTCGATCTTCCGAGAAACTAAAAGCCTCCAAATCACCGGAATTTGATAAATCGTAACGCATTAAATCCACGCCTCCACTTTGCAGCGTAATAAACCCGGCGTGCGACAGGTAAACGGCTTCATCGAAAGTAACCTGCAAAAACGTCCGCAATCCGGCGTCGGTAGATCCATCTTCCGGATATGTACTTACAACATTGGGAACTGCATTTTCCTCAGTTTCAATCCTAAACATATTTGAAATGAACGTAACAATATAGTTTTCACCGGCAGATAACGTTCCCTGGACAATGGCATAAGCGCCGGGAGCTTCGCCCGGGGTGCGCTCCAGTATGCCGGTCATCTCATCTCCTTCAACCATTTCCGGAGCAACAGAATATGTTAGTTCAGGATCCTCTTCGCCTACCAGCTTTGTTAACCCGGCTGTAGATGTTACGGTTATAGGTTTCGGCAAAACAACCAGCGTCTGACGAACCGAAATTGCAGGTTCTATATTTTCATCCCCTGCCTGAGTTGCAGTAATAACAGTTGTCCCCGTTTTGTGAATCATCGCTTGATTCCCGATGATTGTCACAATATCAGCATCATCCGCCTGGTATGTAACAAGAAGACCCTGATCTGTCGTTGCATCTCCCAACACAAACATCTCGTCGCCATAAGTTTTTTCTTCAATCTCGGGGAAATTTATCACCTGTTCGTTAGTTGACGTAGTTGTAAAAATCCACGACCTAAATCCGGTAAAAGCATCTCCCAAAGGATCCTTCACCAGTGCATTGCTTAACGAAACAGTTATTAAGCTTGAAACGGGGAGAACAACCGACGGATAAATGTACAACGTTCTTTTATCGTCTGACAGCGCCAAAGCATTCCGGTCTGCCGATTTACTGATGTCGAAGAAAGCCAGTAAATCATTCCCCGCCCAAATCATGATCGTTCCCTGCGTTCCTAAATTAACAGGCCTGTCGAAAGTAACTGCCAGGGTTGGCTGCAAAGCAACATTATATGCTCCGATTTCAGGGGACAGCTTCACAATTTGAGGACTGTTGCTCTCGGACTTGATTTCAAATTCATCCGGAACAAAGGTGAGTACATAATTAATCCCGGCAGAAAGATCGCCTTGCATAATGTGATAACGTCCAATTGCCTCTCCCGATTCACGAACCAACGCACCACTAAACTCATCTCCGCTTTCGAGCGACGGTTCAACAGTGTACATCAACACCGGATCATCAGCACCAACAACTTTCCATTGCAGACTCGCAGCCGTTACCGTAATCTGTTTCGGCAAAACAGTTATTGTACGCATTACCGGCGTAGCAGCCGGAATTTCTCCATTTCCAGGCTGGCTTGCAGTAATAACGGTATTCCCAACCTGCAAAACCGTTGCAATATTCCCAACGATACGGACAACACTGGGGTCTTCCGCTTCATATTTAATGGTTAACCCCTGATCGGTAAATACATCGCCAAGAACAAAAGAATCGTCGCCATACGTTTTCTCTGTAATTTCCGGGAAATTAATTGTTTGCGCCGCGTTATCTGTTGTTGTAAAACTCCATGCATCAATCGCATCCGAAGGATTTCCTTCAACATCTGTTACAAAACCTTCGGTAACCGATACATTAATTATACTTGCTAACGGCAGATTGTCCGTTAGAGCAACCGTAATGGTCCTACCGTCAGGAGAGATCGAAAACTGATTTCGATCTCCGGATACATTCAGATAATACGTTTTCAGAATATGCCCTTCGCTTTCTATGGACAATACTCCCGATGCTCCCAACCGAACCGGTTCATCAAAAGTGATCGAGAGTGTGGGCACCAAAGCAACTTCAGTTGCTTCATCAGCCGGAGAAAAAGCTGTTACCTGCGGATTGCTGGTCGCTTTAATGGTAAAATATTCTGAAGCAAAATCAATCTGATAATTATTCCCGGCAGTTAAAATTCCTAAAACGAACGGATAGGTGCCGATCTGTTCCCCGGAAATACGCCCCAGCTCCCCGGAAAAGGAATCTCCACTAAGCAATGCAGGAGCGGCAGAAAAAGCAAAAACAGGGTCGGTTTCACCAACCGTTTTAGACTGCCCGGGCTCCGGAGTTACCACAACCCACCTCGGTGCAATGGTAAATGCTGCCTGTACATATTTAATATTATAATTTTCATTAATGGACAAATCATTTTGTTCGATTACGTAAGAGCCGGCATTCTCGCCGATTTCTCTTTTCAGGCTCCCGGAAAGCTCGTCTCCTTCAACCAACTCGGTGCTGAGCGAAAAAGTCAGTTGAGGATCAGACTCTCCATAAACTTTTGTTTTTGGGTCGGCGGTTATAGTGATTGGTTTTTGAATAATTGTCAATTCAGCAGACACATAATCAATTGTATAGTTATCCCCGGCCGACAGTGAATTCTGATTTATCAAATAGGTACCAATCGTTTCCCCATCTACCCTGTTAAGCTCTCCCGAAAAAACATCCTCACCAACCAATGCCGGTACGACCTGGTAGCTTAACTCAGGGTCGGACTCTCCGTAAACTTTATTTTGAGCATCGGCTGTAACTGTAATTGGTTTCGAAGTAATCCACAACGAATCCTGTTCATATGTGATGGTATAATTACTTCCCGCATCCAAATCATTCTGACTGATGATGTAATAACCAATATCTTCGCCCGACTCACGTAAAAGGCCACCGGAAAAAACATCCTCACCAACCAGTGCCGGATTTACCTGGTAGCTTAACTCAGGGTCGGACTCTCCGTAAACTTTACTTTGAGCATCGGCGGTTACTGTAATTGGTTTCGAAGTAATCCACAACGAATCCTGTTCATATGTGATGGTGTAATTACTTCCCGCATCCAAATCATTCTGACTGATGATGTAATAACCAATATCTTCGCCCGACTCACGTAAAAGGCCGCCGGAAAAAACATCCTCACCAACCAATGCCGGAACGACCTGGTAGCTTAACTCAGGGTCGGACTCTCCGTAAACTTTGCTTTGAGCATCGGCGGTGACTGTAATTGGTTTCGAAGTGATCCACAACGAATCCTGTTCATATGTGATGGTGTAGTTACTTCCTGCATCCAAATCATTCTGACTGATGATATAATAACCAATATCTTCGCCCGACTCACGAACAAGGCCACCGGAAAAAACATCCTCACCAACCAGTGCCGGAACGACCTGGAAGCTTAACTCAGGGTCGGACTCTCCATAAACTTTACTTTGAGCATCGGCGGTGACTGTAATTGGTTTCGAAGTAATCCACAACGAATCCTGCTCATAAGTGATGGTGTAATTACTTCCCGCATCTAAATCATTCTGACTGATGATGTAATAACCAATATCTTCGCCCGACTCACGAACAAGGCCGCCGGAAAAAACATCCTCACCAACCAATGCCGGTAAGACCTGGTAGCTTAACACAGGGTCGGACTCTCCGTAAACTTTACTTTGAGCATCGGCTGTAACTGTAATTGGTTTCGAAGTAATCCACAACGAATCCTGTTCAAATGTGATGGTGTAATTACTTCCAGCATCCAAATCATTTTGACTGATGATGTAATAACCAATATCTTCGCCCGACTCACGAACAAGGCCACCGGAAAAAACATCCTCACCAACCAATGCCGGTACGACCTGGAAGCTTAACTCAGGGTCGGACTCTCCATAAACTTTACTTTGAGCATCTGCGGTGACTGTAATTGGTTTCGAAGTGATCCACAACGAATCCTGTTCATATGTGATGGTGTAGTTACTTCCTGCATCCAAATCATTCTGACTGATGATATAATAACCAACATCTTCGCCCGACTCACGAACAAGGCCACCGGAAAAAACATCCTCTCCAACCAATGCAGGAACAACCTGGTAGCTTAACTCAGGGTCAGACTCTCCGTAAACTTTACTTTGAGCATCGGCGGTGACTGTAATTGGTTTCGAAGTAATCCACAACGAATCCTGCTCATAAGTGATGGTATAATTACTTCCCGCATCCAAATCATTCTGACTGATGATGTAATAACCAACATCTTCGCCCGGCTCACGAACAAGGCCTCCAGTAAAAACATCCTCACCAACCAGTGCCGGATTTACCTGGTAGCTTAACTCAGGGTCAGACTCTCCGTAAACTTTATTTTGAGCATCCGCGGTTACAGCAATTGGCTTCTTATTAACCAACAACTCCTGCGTAACTTCAGTAGCCGCAAACAATGTATCGTTACCAGCCTGATTGGCGCGTATGGTTGTTGTTCCCACTTTTAAAACAGTCGCCGTATTTCCACTGATGGTTACCACAGTAGGATCATCAGCAGTATAAGTAATAACCAGTCCTTTATCGGTAGTGGCATCGCCCAGAGTAAAACTTTCGTCGCCGTATGTTTTGGGAGCAATTGCATTAAATGTTATGCTCTGAGTATCTTTTATTGTGGTAAAAGACCAACTAAAAGCTTCAACAGCGTTGGGAACTGCGGCCTTATCTTTTACTAGTCCATCCGGCACACTTACTGTTATTGTTGCTTTTGCACTCAGTCGATCCGGAATTTGCAGATTAAGCGTAGAATCACCATTCGAAAGAGAATAGTAAGCTGATTCGGTTGTCAGGTCGTAGCTCCAGGTGTTCCCGTTTCCATCAGACAACGCAATTGCACCTACGCCTAAATCGATTGGCTCATCGAAAGTAATAGAAATTACCGGGCTCAAATCCACGTCTGTTTCTTCGTCGTCCGGCGAGAGAACAACAGCAACCGGAGATGACCTGTCCTCAACATTTATAGTCACAGTTCCGGTATCCGGCACCGAAAAACCATCAGTAATGCGGTAGGTAAAAGTAATTGTTCCAACATAGTCTTCCGGAGCCAGAAAATCGAATTCGCCTGTAGAAGTATTAAATGAAGTAAAAGAACCTTGCGCCGGTGTTGGCTGGGCAATAACAGACAAATTATCTCCGTCGGCATCCGAATCATTATCCAGAAGATTCTCCGAAAGTGTTTGCCCCGCACCAATTGTATAGGAGTCGTCTACTGCAACGGGCGGCTGACTAACCAGCAGCTGAAATGTCTTTTCAAACTCATTTCCAAGGTTATCCGTTGACATAACACGAATATTCACCGTATTTAAGCCCAGAGCGTAAAGGTCACCATTCACCTTTAGCGAATTTCCATCAATTGTAAAATAGCTGTTATGGTCGCTTCCGGTGCCGCTAACCAGACTGTAGACATGAGTGTCTGTTTCATCGGCATCAACAGAAGATAAAGTTCCCACCTGCGCTCCTACTGTACGATTATTTACAGTATCGTTGGATAATTCAATATCTGAAGGGGCTTCTCCGTAGTCAATAACAGCCGTTGCCGGAGTACGGGTTGAGCTTTGCAATCCAAACTCGCTAACTGACGAAACATAATAAGTGGTATTTTCAGTAATTACAGGAGTAGTATACTGGGAGCCGGTTGCGCCGGCAATGGGATTTTCTGTGGTATTGTCAACAAACCACATGTAACTGCCGCCTGCAGGAGCACCCGCTGCCTGCAAAACGACCTGCCCCGGCCCATAATTATACCCGTCGGTGGTAGTAGGAGCACCAGGAGGAGTAGCAGATACATAACTGGTTGTTGCCGGGTTTAATCCGCCTGCATCGTATTCTGTGGAAAAGTAAAACGACCGAACCATATGTTTTGAATATGATCCGCCAGTTGCCGCGGTAAATCCAACAAAAACGTTGGGGTCGGCAAAAATACTAGTCAAATCAATATTCTCTGATAAATTAGCATTAGCCGGGCGGATATTACTGGTACTCACACGTACTTCTAAAGTTGTTGTTGATCCGTTATATTCTACCCAGGCGTAGAAAATAGTTCCTCCATCCATCGTAAAAGGAGGGTTAAACTGAGCTATACTACCAATATTTCCATCGACATTAATCCCGACATGATTGGCACTAAGATCATAAAAAGACCCGGAAGTTCCATTGTTATAAGTATCAAACTCAACCGCCAGGCTGGGAGATATTCCCTGATATCCAAGTCCACCGCCCGAACTTCCGGCAGAATTAGACTCGGTTTGAATCAGGAAAGCCATTCCGTCTGCTCCGGCGTTACCTCCCGGGGTTGTCATCTGAAAACAAAACTGAGCCATAAAAGGACGCTGATTGTCCAAAACCACCCTTTTTGTTACAAATGCACTCCCCCGCTGTCCACCGGTGGCATCAGTTAAAACAAGGATAGAATTTCCTGAATCGTGATAAGCGTTATTGTTTATACTCCAGGTTCCGATATTTCCTGAAGTGAATGAATCGTAGGCAAACATTATTTCTGTTTGCGCTGTGGTCGAGAGATTAGAGAGAAAAGCAAAAGAGTACGTTATCCAAAAGAACAAAACTGTTCTGCCTAAAGCGTAATTCTTTTTCATAAAATTTGTTTTTACAATTCAACAAAAGCCGTAATCGTTTCATAAACAAAATCATACATAATTTAGTTTAAGAAAAATTAACAATTTCTTATTTTATATTTAACAAAGTCCAAATCAAAAAAGACGGGAACCCCAGTTTTTACAGGGGATCTACCTGATTGAAACAAGGATAATATCACGACAAAAAGACAGATATTTCTCACAAGAAAGAGCAAAAAGAAATAACACTATTGACTCAAATTTTCAGAGAAACAACAAAAGTTCAGTTCGTGTACTGTTCAGTTCCGAACACGAAAAGACAAGAATTATCTGCATTCACCTCGCCTTTTTTCTGTAAGACAGAACAATTGCGTTTTAAAACACTACAAAAAGGATACAGGCAGCACTGCATTATTGCAATGCAGGAGAATTCAAAACACCATAATAAATCCCTTTTCGCGATTGTCCACATCAACAAAAACAGTGTCAGTTTGACCACAACAAAATCAGACTCAGGCCATTTTGACGTTCATCTGCCATTGGTTCATTTTTTGGATTGTATTTCGCATCTCGTTCTCAAGTGATTTTGAAATAAATTAAAGTTTGTGGTTTATGTTGAAAACGATTTTTACATCAACCGTACGCTTTATTTGTTACGCGCTTATAGATCCAACATTCCATAAACACTTAACCGGATTTTCTTGAGATGTATTTTCAGAAATGGAAATATTGAAATAATAATTAAGGTCAATTAATTGATATGGAATACAAAGACTACTATAAAGTTTTGGGAGTTCCCAAATCAGCCGGCCAGGCCGAAATAAAAAAAGCCTACCGAAAGCTGGCTGTAAAATACCACCCCGATAAAAATGCCGGAAACAAAGCGGCTGAAGAAAAATTCAAAGAAATAGGGGAAGCTTACGAAGTTTTAAAAGACCCGGAGAAAAGAAAAAAATATGACCAACTGGGCGCCAACTGGAATCAATACCAGAATGCAGGGTCGGGCGCAGGAGGATTTAACTACTCCAATTTCGGAAATGCGAACCCCGGAGGCGGAAAAACATTCTATTACGAAGGAGATTTAGGAGATATTTTCGGCCATTCGGGCGAAGGATTTTCTGACTTTTTCAAAAATTACTTTGGCGGCGGCAGCAGAAAAAGAAGCGCCGGGTTCAGGCAAAACCAACGTGTTTTTAATGGAAACGATTTGCGTGCCGAAATGGACATTTCGTTGGCGGAAGCATTTTCCGGAACAACCCGTATTCTGAATGTCGACGGCGAAAAACTGCGGGTAAAAACAAAACCGGGCGCCTATTCAGGACTCGAACTTCGAATTAAGGGCAAAGGAGGCGCCGGCGCAAATGGCGGCAGCAGAGGCGATCTTTACATCAGAATAAGAGTTCTTTCCGATGGAAGGCACACGCTCGACGGCAACGACCTGGCGCTAAAAGCAGATGTTGATTTGTACACTGCTGTTTTAGGAGGAAAACTGGAAATTAATACGCTCTCGGGGAAACTGAATGTGCCGGTTCGCGCCGGTTCGCAAAACGGGAGTAAACTGCGGTTACGCGGAAAAGGAATGCCGGTTTATGGAAAAGCCGGTATTTACGGAGATTTGTACATTCAACTGAATGTACTCATCCCGAAAAACCTCAGTCAGGAAGAACTGAACTTGTTTAAACAGCTGAGAGAATTAAGAAAAGCAAATGTATAACCGTAATAAATTTTCGAAAATGCTTGCAAAATATTATCAATACAACCATACAGAACCAGCTATCGAACTTCTCATAAGCAGAATGGACGAAATGATTTCCAGTCATTTCGCAAGCAATTTGCTCAACCAACTGGTAAACGCTGAAAGTTTTAACATGGAAAACTCGGTGAAAAAAGCAATTACCATCCTTCGCTTAATCGGAGTTCCTGTGCATGAGCATATTTCGGGAATTTACCGCTCCGATTTCAACGGCATGAGAAAAGACTGGCAATTTTCTGAATTAGCCTGCAGCCTGATTATTCTGACATCGGGCACAACATCTGACCAGGCAGAACAAATTCAAACCGAACTACTTGAATTTTACGGGCTGTAAATAACGCAGCCTTTTTTTAAAATCTGATTTTCGGGGCACTCGCTTAAACGAGCATCCTGACAATCAGCACTGTTATACAAACAATTATAAACATCAAAAAAATGAAAATAGCTTTTATAGGAACCTATCCGCCACGTCAATGTGGTATTGGCACCTTTACAAATAATCTTGTAAAAGCAGTTGTTGCCAATACCGACAGTAAAAAAATTTCGAAGCATGCAATGATAGTTGCCATTAACGAGGACGGGCAGCACTACAATTACCCCGACGAAGTAAAACATGTTATTCGGCAAAACCACCAGCGCGACTATATTGATGCCGCGAAGTTCATCAATTACAGCGATGCAAAAGTTTGTGTTCTGGAACACGAATTTGGCATATTCGGCGGCGATGACGGCGTGTTTATCCTTCCGCTGCTTCATCGGCTTGAAGTTCCACTCATTGTAACTTTTCACACGGTACTCCGCACCCCGTCTTACACACAGCGTTCTATTGTTGAAGAAATCGGGAAGAAAGCAGCCCGCATTGTTGTGATGAGCAAAAGGGCAGTCGACTTTCTGGCAGATATTTACAAAATTCCGAGAGAAAAAATTGCGCTGATAGAACACGGCGTTCCGGAGTTTGAAAAAATATCGCACAAACAGGCCAAACAAAAACACGGATTAACCGGTCGAAAAATACTGCTCACTTTCGGATTACTAAGCAGAAACAAAGGCATAGAAACTGCAATTAATGCCTTACCCCGGGTTGTTGAAAAACACCCCGATTTATTGTACATCGTTTTGGGAGCCACTCATCCCAATGTATTAAAACAAACAGGAGATGAATACCGCGACTATTTGAAAAGGCTGGTTAAGAAACTGGGACTCGAAAAGAATGTCCATTTCAACAACGAATTTGTTTCCGAAACCAAACTTTTTGAATACCTGAATGCCAGCGACATTTACCTGACTCCCTATCTCAGCGAAGCTCAAATAACAAGTGGCACGCTGTCTTACGCTGTTGGTGCCGGTTGCGCTGTTGTTTCAACACCTTACTGGCACGCCCAGGAATTACTTGCCGACGACCGCGGACGGCTATTTGATTTTAAAAACTCTGAACAACTGGCGCAAATACTTAACCACTTACTTGACGATGAAGACCAGCTTGCCCTGCTTCGAAAAAATGCATTTACCTACGGCAAAAAAATAAGGTGGCCCAAAATCGGCAAACAATACCTCAACCTGGCCAATTACGTTTCCGACAACTGGGAAAAACGACAGGAAGATGATGCAAACGGGCAACCGATTGATATTAGTTTGCTGCCGGCTTACAACCTCGAACATGTTAAGCGCTTAACCGACGATACCGGAATTGTACAACACGCCAAATATGGTATTCCAAACTTAAAAGAAGGCTATTGTGTAGACGATAACTCAAGGGCACTACTCATGGCGCTTATGGCTTATCGCCAGAACAAAGACAAAGATGCACTTCGTCTTATGCCGGTTTACCTCAGCTTTATTCACTACATGCAGCGCGAGAATGGCGATTTCAGAAACTTTCTGAGCTTTAGCCGCCAGTTTCTCGACGAATACGGCTCCGAAGATTCTTTTGGGAGAACAATCTGGGCACTGGGATATTTGCTCCACTTTGCCCCCAACGATTCATTCCGGCAAATCGGAAGAGACATTTTTTTCCACTCGACACAACACTTCAAAGAAATTAAATCGATCCGGGGCGCGGCCAATACCATTATCGGAATAAGTTACTATTTAAAAGAAGTTCAGAACGACGAAGGAATGGTTCAGGAGATGAACAGGCTGGTAGGAATTATTACTTCAAATTACGAACAAAACAAAACCGACGACTGGAAATGGTTTGAAAAACAAATGAGCTACGACAATGCCATTATTCCCCTCGCTTTGTTCTCTGCTTACGAAATAACCGGCAACGAAAAAGTATTTGCCATAGCTATGGAAGCTGCAGAATTTCTGGAATCACAAACAATGAAAAAAGACTATTTCAGGCCTATCGGAAATAAAGGATGGCTGAAAAAAGGAGAAAAACCGGCTGACTTCGACCAGCAATCCATTGATGTAATGGCCATGATTCTGCTTTACAACCAGATGTTTCTGGTGAGCAAAAAACGCAGTTACATCGAAAAAATGTTTCTGTGCTACCTGTGGTTTTTGGGTGAAAATTCACTGCGTCTTCCGCTTTTCGACCACGAAACGCAGGGGTGTTGCGACGGGCTGGAAACCAACGGAGTAAACCGCAACCAGGGCGCAGAAAGCACTCTGGCATACTGGATATCTCACGTAACTATTTTGTCGGCACAGGAAAAAGAGCACATCTACATGAGCGAACAACCTGCTGCCGCTTCAGAGAACAATCTAAAAATCAGTTAAATTATGCCTTTAGTAAAACGATATGCCAACAATCCCATATTAACAAAAAACGATGTTCCGTATGAAGTAGCAACCGTGCACAATGCCGGCGTTACAAAATACAATAACCAATACATTATGCTTTTCCGCTCGCATAAACTTAACGGGCGGAGCATTCTAGGGCTGGCTCGCAGTACCGACGGGTATCATTTTAAAGTTGAAGAAAAACCATTTCTGGAACCTGCCACCCGCGGAGAATTTGCAGAGTACGAAGCCTTTGGGGTGGAAGACCCGCGAATAACATTTATTGAAGGCGAATATTTAATAACCTACTCGGCCTACTCAAAACATGGCGTACGAATAGGCCTCGCAAAAACCAAAGACTGGCAAACAGTTGAAAGAGTATCGCTGATTACCGAAGCCGATTACCGTAATGTGGTTATTTTCCCGGAAAAATTCAATGGATTGTACGCCCGGTTAGACAGGCCGCATTCCGAAATCAGCCCCTGGTCGATGTGGATTAGTTACTCTCCCGACCTGAAATACTGGGGAAAATCAAAACTGATTATGAAACCGGAAACCTACCACTGGGACGAAATGAAAATCGGGCCGGGAGCGCCTCCCATTAAAACAGAAAAAGGCTGGCTGAACATTTACCACGGAGTATTTCCTACGATGGATGGCAGTGTTTATCGGCTGGGCGTAGCTTTGCACGATTTGAATGACCCGTCCAAAATTCTGGGGGTTGGCGACAACTGGATTCTGCAACCGGAAGAGCCGTACGAAATTACAGGCTATGTTCACAATGTGGTTTTTACGTGTGGCGCCGTAGCAGAAAACAACGGTACTTTAAAACTGTATTGGGGAGGAGCCGACTCGGTAATGTGCGCAGGAACCGCCAACATCAGCGATTTGATCGATTTATGTTTAAACAATTCAAGAAAACCACTATAACAATGAAAGTTGCAGTATTATCTCCCGTTGCCTGGCGTACCCCGCCAAGGCATTACGGACCATGGGAACAGGTAGCATCAAATATTACAGAAGGGTTAGTCGAAAAAGGACTTGACGTTACCCTTTTTGCCACAAAAGATTCATTAACATCCGGCAAGCTCGAAGCGGTGATTGACCAAGGATACGAAGAAGACAAATCAGTAGAACCCAAAGCTGTGGAATGTTTACACATCGCTCATTTAATGGAACATGCCTCTGAGTTCGACATCATTCACAACAATTTCGATTTTCTGCCGCTAAGCTATTCGCGTCTGATTAAAACGCCGATGATAACTACCATTCACGGATTTTCATCGCCGAAAATAATTCCTGTTTTTCAGGAATACAACGCAAACAACCACTACGTATCAATAAGTAATGCAGACCGGAGTGAAAAGCTGAAATATACAGCTACAGTTTACAACGGGATTAACAAAAACCTGTTTACCCTCAACAAAAAAAAGGGCGACTACCTGCTGTTTTTTGGAAGAATTCATCACGACAAAGGAACCTGGGAAGCCATTCAGATTGCCAAAAAAGCCAAAATGAAACTGATCATTTCAGGCATCATACAAGACGAGTCCTACTTTGACGAAAAGGTTTCGCCCTATTTGAATAACGACGACATTATTTACGTTGGAAGCTCGGGCCCGGAAAAAAGAGATGAATTGCTGCAAAACGCCTTTGCACTGTTGCACCCCATCAATTTTAAAGAACCCTTCGGACTAAGCGTTGCAGAAGCCATGTTTTGCGGCACTCCTGTAATTGCATTCGAAAAAGGTTCGATGAGAGAATTGATTGTTAACGGGAAAACCGGCTATTTGGTGCATTCTATCGACGAGGCAGTTGAACGCATAAAAGACATCCCACAAATTAATCGTGAATATTGCCGCACCTGGGCAGAGCAAAACTTCAGCAAGGAAAAAATGACCGAAGATTATATTAAAGTGTACCAGAAAATATTGGGCAATAGTTAAACAGAATAAGCATCGGGAGCCTCCAAACATACCACATTCAGAACATTTTTACCGGCAAAAAAAAGAGAATGGGCAGAATAATTCGTTTCTGTCCATTCTCTTTTTTAGTTACATCATTGTCCGGTTTCCAAACAGGGCAATAATCAAAACCAAAAAGGCAACGCGCCTACAGATAGCCCGCCAAAATACGCATCAGATTTGCTTTGTCTGCTACCCCCGATTGTCGCCACAGTATTTGCCCGTTTTTAAACAAAGCCAGCGTTGGCACACTTCGAATGCCAAACCGGCCGGCCACTTCGGCATTCTTATCAACATCAATTTTTATGACTTTCAGTTTTCCGGTTAATTCGCGGGCAACTTCTGCCAAAATGGGCGACTGAGCTTTGCATGGGCCACACCATTCTGCAAAAAAATCGACCAACACCGGCATCCCGGACTGAACTATTGAATTGAAATTTCCTTTCATCTGTATAAGTTTTAATTTTCCGATAAATTAAAAATTCAAATCTGACATTTATCTGTTTACAATTTATTTTTCTCCAGCTCAGCAAGTAAATCGTTGAGTTTGATACTTGCAAAAGATGATGCGTAGTCGCTCATGGCGTATGGAATTATCAGCTCGTCGTTGTGCACAATAGCGCCGCAAGTGTACACTACATTCGGCACATATCCGGAGCGTTCATTTTCGTCGGGCAGCAAAAGCGGTTCGTTCAACCTTCCAATAATTTTGGTCGGGTCATTCAAATCGAGCAAGCAAGCCCCCAGGCAATATTTCCGCACCGGGCCCACTCCGTGGGTAATCAGCAGCCAGCCTTTTTCTGTTTCAATGGGAGAGCCGCCGTTTCCCATTTGCACAAACTCCCACGGATGCGTTGGCTTTGATAAAATCTGCGCGTCGTTCCACCGATACAGATTATCGGAAAACATGATGTAATTGTTTATGCCGTCAATCCGGCTAATCATGGCATATTTCCCGTTTATTTTTTTTGGGAAGAGCGCCAGATTTTTGTCAATGGCGTATTTCCCGTTCAGCGGAAAAATTTTAAACGACAGAAAATCCCGGGTTTCAATCAGCTTCGGCAAAATGGAATAACCGTCGTAGGCAGTATAAGTGGCATAGTAAGTTGCTTTCCCGTTATCGTCTACGAACCGGGCAAACCGTGCATCTTCAACTCCATTTTTTTCGAATTTGGAAATAGGGAAAATAACACGTTCCGACAGGTCTGTGTCCAAAGAAAACCGAATTTCGGTGTGAGAATCTGCCAGCCAAAGAATTTCGTTAATTACTTTTTTCTGTTCAAAAGTGTAATCCTCGTTTTGTTTCTTTAATTCATCAACACAATCCCGAACCTGATCGTAGGTAAATTTCTCGGGAAAATGTGACAGAATCTTTTCAGAAAAATCAGCATCGATTCCCATATGCCGCAACGCTTTTAAAAACGACTCTTTATGATAATTGTGGTTTTTTATGAGTTCGGCTTCTCCAATCTGATCGCCCGACTCAAGCATTGTTATTTGGTTGTTCTCATCTATAACGGCACGCCGGAAAACCAACGAAGAGATGTGTCCTTCGCCGGTTGCCCTGAAACTGATAATTACTCGTTTTTCTCCGCGGTGCAACCCACTCTGGTCGAAATCCTCCACAACAGAAGGATTAAAAAGCGCGGCAGATTCCAATGCATATTCCATGGTAAAATACGATCCAATCAGCAGCTTTCTCCATTCCGTAATGTGCTTTCCTTTTCCGACTTCTGTAACGATATGGGCAACATGCCTGAAATTCCGCTTAAAAATTCCAGTGATGCTCCGGTGTCTTTTCGAAAACTCCCGCAGTGTTTGGTGTACCAGCATCTCAACTGTGCTTTCAGGAAGTTCCAGAAGGTTCTCAATCAGTTTTTTTGCCCGCTCGTCGCCATTGTAAAAAAAACGAGCGATTACACGCCTGTTATCCGGAGCAATTATTGTGTTTTTACGTTCAACCGGTAATCTCATACTATTATATTTTTTGGGGAGGTTGTTGCGCCTCATTCGTTCTTTCTTGCTACACTTCAATCAGAAAATTCACCACTCCTTTTTTATTGAATAGATGGATATTCTTCTTTGCAAACCGAATTTCCGATTCTATGTTAATTTCATCATCCCAAGCATTCGGGTCGCCAAATTACTGTTCGTTTTTTCTGCAAACAAGCGTGTGGTATCCGGATTTACCAGACAAGGACATGCATTTTACAAAAGAGCGGAAATTTAATTGGTGCTTTCATCACCCTGAATCTCAGAAAAAAATAAAGGGGCAAGCCAATTCCTGCCCCTTTACATTTATGATATTTTAATTTCTTTTGGCGGTTTGGGTTTTAACTCTTCTCTTTTAGGAAGTTTTACATGAAGTATTCCGTCGTTGTATTTTGCTTCAATTTTATCGGCGTCTATTGCCTTTTCGGGCACGTAGAAAGAACGCTGAAATGACTGATAACAAAATTCTCTGCGATTTACTTTACCATCCTTTTCTTCGTGTTTAGCTTCTTTTTCAGAAGAAATAGTTAATCTGCCATTGTTGTAATTAATTTTGAAATCGTCTTTTTTCAAACCTGGGGCAGCAACCTCGAGTTGAAAATCATTTTCGGTTTCTTTGACATTAACAGCAGGTAATGTTGAATTTTCTCCTGCAAAATTTGAATTGTTCCAGTCTGCCAAATTTCCTTCAAAAAAATTGTCAAGCCATGAAGGAAATGCAGGTAACCAACTGTTTGATAATCTAGCCAGTGTCATAATTTAACCCTCCATCTTTTAATTAGACATTTTTGATTTTCACTGCTTTATTTTCAAACCGTATGCCAGACAAAGGAGGGGCGGGAATGCATATTCTATAAAATATTGATTATCTGAAACAAGTGCATTTTACAAAAAAATGGCATTTCGGCACACGAACGAACAAGTGATATATTGGCACACAAACAAAAGATTGTAAGACATTTCGACAGACCAAAAAGACACCCTGCCGCTGCAACTCGGTGCATTCTTTAATAGGTAAACCCAAGCACCAACGAAGCTTTCAGCTTTTGCGCATGGTTATCTTTTGCAACCGCCAGCGAAATTGGCCCCAGAGGCGATTTAAAGCCAATTCTACCCGAAATGCTGTACCTGTCGTTCCACAAGCCCAGTTGTGCGCTTTCTGCATTGGGGTAAATCCAGCTAATCGGGAATTTGGTAGAAAGGTAATTTACATGCAACTGCAAAAACAAATTACGCATGGGTTCGTACTGAGCCCCCATCCGCCCGTAAAAATAATTGGCCAGCACAAATTCTTTTATCCCGGAACCCGGATACTCTGTGGCATTTACCAAATCAGGAGTAAATCCTCCCACAAAATCGTATTCATTCAGGTTTAACGTATTGGCAGGAACGTTCGAAAGCATGAGTTTTGCCTTGGTTAACAACACTACCTTCGGACTAACCGGAATAATTGGTTCTATCTGAGCCCTCAAAGCTTTAATAGTATTGGTTTCTATCAATCCGTCAAAATCTTTTATATCGTAATCAACATCCGAAATTCTAATCTGCCCGTTTGTACTTGCGGTTGCAGAAAACTGAACACTGCCGGTCAACCCTTTTTTCGGGAAATAGTGATCATCCCAGCTGTTGTACTCATAAAACAGGCTGAAACGCGTACTGTTGTAACTTACTTTAGATATTTCGCGCAGGCTTTCGTTGGCTACCTTCGAATGCAGATTCATTAACGACCAGTTAAATTTCAACCCGTACGTACTGTTTCTCAGAGCGGTCGACTGTATTTTAAATGCCGCATCGGAATAATTACTTCCAAAAATGCTGTTAACAACACCGGTCTCTTCGTACAACGGCAAATCCGAATTTACAAAGGTTCCGCTTACTCCCAATGCTACATTTTGCCTTTTCCCCACATACTTAAAATAGTCGAGCAACACCACCGGGTATGCAGAAAAGTCACCTTCAACCATCAACCGGCTGCTCTTCAAAAAAAGGTTTCTAAAAGTTGTGTTTATCAGAATTCCGCCTTTGTTTTCCGAATCGTATAAATAGGAGAAGCGAAAATGAGTTCGGGGCCTTTCAACCACTATAACTTTTAACGTATAATCTCCCTCATCTCCAAGTATTTCGTATTGTATCTTTTCAAAATACTGCGTACCAAACATTAAATTGATATGGTTCCTTATTTCATCTACAGAAACCAACTGCCCCGGCTCAAAATCCATTTTCCCGATAATAAAATCATCAGTAACAAATTTATTCCCATCTATTTCAATATTTTGGAACACGTAATTTGTTTTAATCTCCGGCTTTTTTACTTCATGCAGTGGTCCTATCTTTTTCAATGAATCAGCCAGGTGGCGAAACACATCAACATATTGCTCTCCGGCTTCCATACCTCTTTCCAAAATTCCTTCGGCCGAATTAAAACTACCGGTAGAAAAGCCCTCCAGATTGGGCTTAACAAGCACATTGCACTTTTTCACCTGTTCCTTTGAGTCGATAACGCTGCCTATTAACGCCGACTGTGCCAAAATGGAGACAAACGAATTTAATTCAGGTTTTGAATCAAGGTCGCTGCTCACAAAAACACCGATAATAATATCTGCGCCCATATCAATCACTTCAGAAACAGGCATGTTACGAACCAACCCACCATCAACCAACAGGTTGCCGTCAATTGTTATTGGGGTAAAAACAGTAGGAATAGCCATACTCGCCCGCATGGCAGTTGCCAGCGATCCCTTGTTTAAAACCACAGCCTCGCCGGTGGCAATGTTAGTGGCAACACAAGCAAACGGTATCGGGAAATTACTGAAGCTATTAATGTTATGCACGGGACGGGTCAAATCAGAAAAAATGTCCATAAGCGTCTGCCCTTCAATCACGCCCGAAGGATACCTGATTTCCTTGTTTTCCAGATAAAAATCCAGCAGATACCGCCCGTAGTAAGGCTTCTCTTCAAAAGTTATTTTATCCAGTGGTATTTTATTGGTTAAAACCTGATCCCAGTTTATAGTGGTAACCAACTCGCTCAGCTCGTCGGCCGAATAACCGATAGAATACAAGCCCCCGATAATGCTCCCCATGCTGGTTCCGGTAATATAATCGGGTGTAAGCCCGGCTTCTTCCATCGCTTTTAAAACTCCAATATGTGCAATTCCTTTTGCTCCTCCTCCGCTCAAAACCAAACCCACTTTCGGACGTTTATTTTGTGCTCCGGCGGAAAAAAACAATGCAGTAATTACGAATAGCAGAAAAAACTTTCTCATGTTGTTGAGTCTATAGGTGAACAATATATTCAAACTTACGAATTACTTCGCATTTTTGGTACATCTATCCACAGTTTATAACCCATTGAAAATAAAAAATTAACCCACCAATCCACAGAAAAAAAGTTACGATAGAAAGAATTATTCCGTCGTCAAAAATTCGTTCGTTCGCTGTAAAAATGGCTATATTTGAAACCAAAAGAGAGGCGAGGGAAGCTCATTTTACAACAAACTTTCTTGTTCATTTTTCCTTGTTTCAAAATTCAGCAGACTCCTCCGAAAATGCAAAACGAACACCCCTGAAGCACAAGCTGACAGGAAGATGAAAATTACGTACATCAAAAACCAAAATAAAAACTGACACGATGATTAAAAAAACCTTTTTACTACCTTTTCTTGCACTATTTGCCTGGCCTGCCAAAATCAACCCAAACAGGCAGAACAGAAAAGACCCAACATCATTTACATTTTAGCCGATGATTTAGGATACGCCGAACTTGGATGTTACGGGCAAAACAAAATAGAAACTCCGAACATAGACGCACTGGCAACCCGTGGTATTAAATTCACACAACACTACACCAGTTCTCCGGTGTGCGCTCCTGCGCGCTGCATGTTGCTTACCGGAATGCACTCGGGGCATGCACAAATCAGAGGTAACGACGAGTGGGCCGACCGTGGCGATGTGTGGAATTTTGAAGCCATGAACAACGACCCTAACCTTGAAGGACAACGCCCGTTGAAACCCGGCACACAAACCATCGGAACACTGCTGCAGCAGGCAGGGTACAAAACGGCGGTTGTGGGAAAGTGGGGACTTGGAGGCCCGCTTACCGAAGGGATTCCCAACAAACAGGGATTCGATTTTTTCTACGGGTACAACTGCCAGCGCCAGGCTCACACCTATTTTCCGCAACACCTGTGGAAAAACACCGAAAAAGTACAGCTCAACAACAAAATGGTTGCTCCGCACACAAAACTTTCACAAGGTGCCGACCCGCAAAATCCGGATTCCTACAGCGATTTCTGGCTGACAGATTACGCGCCTGACCTCATGCAAAAAGAAGTTATCCAATTCATTAAAGAAAATAAAGCCCACCCTTTCTTCATGTATTATGCCACTCCAATTCCGCATGTGCCTTTGCAGGCGCCAAAAAACTGGGTGGATTATTACGTTAAAAAATTTGGCGACGAAAAACCGTACACCGGAGATCAGGGGTACTTTCCACAACGCTACCCGCGGGCATGTTACGCCGCAATGGTTTCTTATTTCGATGAACAGGTTGGAGAAATTGTTTCCGCATTAAAAGAGCTTGGGCTGTACGAAAATACCATCATCATGTTTTCTTCCGACAACGGACCAACATTCAACGGCGGAACAGACTCTCCGTGGTTCGACAGTGCCCGTCCGTTTAAAAGCGAACGCGGCTGGGGCAAGGCCAATCTGCGGGAAGGCGGCATACGAATTCCGATGATTGTGCAATGGCCGGGAAAAATAGAACCGGGACAAACAACGGAATTAATCTCCTCCCACTACGATGTGTTACCTACCATTGCAGAAATTCTGAATATTACGCCGCAAGGCAGCATAGACGGTATTTCTTTTGCGCCCACGCTGTTGGGTAAAAAAAATCAGAAAAAACACGAGTTTCTGTATTGGGAGTTTCCCTCATCAAGCGGCCAACAGGCTGTACGTTTCGGCGACTGGAAAGGACTCAGAAGCAACATTTTAAAAGACAGCATGCAAATTCATCTGTATAATCTGAAGGACGACATCAGGGAACAAAACGATGTTGCCGCTCTTCACCCCGAAACAGTTCAAAAAATAGAGGCCATTTTTAATCAGCAACACACACCCGCAGAAAATCAACGTTTTAAAATAAAACAATTGGGAGATTAAAATAATGACACTACTTTTGACGGTCAATTCATTTATAAACAATTAAAAATCATGTACAAAATAACTTTTATTCTTGCCGCTTTTCTCATGCTTTTTTCAGCATGCGGAAATCAACAAAAACAAGAGGAACCCCAAAAACCCAACATCGTTGTCATTTATCTGGATGACCTTGGTTATGGCGATGTGAGTGCCTACGGAGCAACAGAAATAAAAACCCCAAATTTCGATAAACTTGCAGAGGGAGGAGTACGGTTTACAACAGGCTATGCATCTTCTGCAACCTGCACTCCCAGCCGGTATGCGCTACTTACTGGGGAATATCCGTGGCGCAACCAAAATGCGAAAATTCTACCCGGATCCGCTCCGCTTATCATCGATACGGCAAAAATAACAATCCCAAAAATGCTGAAAGAGCAGGGCTACCACACCGGAATTGTTGGCAAGTGGCACCTGGGACTTGGTTCCGGAAATGTAAACTGGAACGAAAGAGTTGCACCCGGCCCCAACGAAGTCGGATTCGATTACTCTTTTATTATGGCAGCAACACAAGACCGCACTCCTACTGTTTTTCTCGAAAACGGATACGTCGTTGGGCTCAGCCCCGATGACCCGTTGTATGTTAATTACCAAAAAAACTTCGAAGGTGAACCGACAGGACTTGACAACCCTGGACTCATGAAAATGAGGTGGTTCAACGGGCACAACAACTCCATCCACAACGGAATTCCACGCATTGGGTTTCAAAAAGGCGGAAAATCTGCCATGTGGGTTGATGAAGATATGGCCGACGATTTCCTCACAAAAGCTAAAAACTACGTGAAGGAACACAAAAACGAACCTTTTTTCCTCTACTACGCTCTACAGCAGCCACACGTACCAAGAACACCGAATGCTCGTTTTGTCGGTACTTCGGGAATGGGGCCGCGTGGCGATGTAATTATCGAAGCCGACTGGTGCGTTGGTGAATTCATAAAAACACTCGAGGAGGAAGGGTTACTTGATAATACACTGGTTATTTTTTCAAGCGATAACGGCCCGGTTGTTAACGACGGATATTACGACGACTCTGTTGAAAAACTGGGAAAACACACTCCCTGGGGTCCGCTGCGTGGTGGTAAATACAGCCTTTTTGAAGCAGGAACAAGGGTTCCGTTTATTACCTACTGGAAAGGCAAAATTCAGCCTGCCGTTTCGGATGCAATGGTTTCACAGCTAGACCTTTTTTCTTCTTTTGCAAAATTGGTCGACAGCGATAAAAGAGGTCCGGACAGCGAAGATCTGCTGGATGTATTTTTAGGAAAAAGCCAGGAAGGCAGAGACGAAATAGTACTGGAAGCAACCTCGCGAACCGCATTAAGAAAAGGGAACTGGGCAATGATTCCTCCATACAATGGCCCGGCTGTCAACAAAATGGTCAACATCGAACTTGGCAATTCTTCCGAATTCCAACTGTATAATCTGAATGATGATTTAGGCCAGCAAAAAAACGTGGCTGCAGAAAATCCTGAAAAACTCAAAGAAATGGTAGATCTCTTTGAAAAACTCCGCGGCGACGGCTATAAAAAAATAGAACAACTGGAACTGAAATAAAACCACACCATGAAGGCTTCAACTCTGGCGATTTCGTTTTTTTTGCTCGCATTCATTTCCTGCACAAAACACCCCGGGTTTCTGGCTGACTTCGACAATACCAACGACCGCGTCTGGGTGGGGAAAAACTTTTGGTCTGTTCCGCTGGAAGACTGGAAAGTAGAAAACGGCAAGCTGCATTGCACAGGCAGCGTTCCCCGCTCAAGGGTAAACCTGCTCACGCAAGTACTGCAACCCGGCGACGGAAATTTTAAGGCTTCGGTAAAAATAAGCCTTACCCAAAAAGGCGATGTGCCCGGTTCGGCCGGACTGCTTCTTGGGTTGTACGATGAGGAAGACCCCGACGTAAGGGCGGCCTGTTATTTTGGAAAAGGAATCAACGCCGGAGTGAGCCTGCAGGGGTTTGCCTTCTTAAAAGATGAAAGAGCAGAGTTGCCTGAAAATTTCGATTTCTCGGAAGTAACACTAACCGTTTTCGGAAACAACCACCAGCTAAAAATGAAGGTGGCCGACAAAAACGGAATCGGCCCCGAAGAGCTTTCCTGCAATGTGGAAGGCATCCGGGGATTGATTGCCGTTGCCAACAACATGGTTCTGGGGGACAACAAAAAACCGGGCAATTCTCATTTTAGTTTCGACAACCTGGCGCTTTCCGGTTCGAAAGTGGCCAAACAGCCGGAAAACGCATTTGGCCCGGTGCTCTGGGCCATGCACACCCTCAGCAAAAACACCGTAAAACTGATGGCGTTGCTACCGCCCGTTGGTGAACAGGATAACCAGGAAGTAAGCCTTCAGCTAAACAAAAACGGGAAATGGGAAACCGTGGCAACCGAACAAATTGAGCCACAATCGCGCACAGCAGTTTTTAAGCTGAACAACTGGGACTCCACAGCAGACGCAAATTACAGGGTTGAATACATTGAAAAAGGAAAAGACGGAACAGCAACCCCGGACTATTTTGAAGGGACAATAAAGAAGGATCCGGTTGACCGCCCCTTAAAACTTGGCGGCCTGACCTGCCAGTTTCATTTCGGGTTTCCATACACTCCGCTGGTTCAGAATTTAACCAAACTCGCTCCTGATATTCTTTACTTCTCGGGCGACCAGATTTACGAAGGCAACGGAGGATATCCCATCAAGAGGAGCCCGGTTGATGCTTCAATTTTGAGCTACCTCGGAAAATACTACATGTTTGGCTGGGCTTTCGGCGATTTGATGCGCAACGTTCCTACCATTTGCACCCCCGACGACCACGATGTTTTTCACGGGAATTTATGGGGCGAAAGCGGGATTCCCAAGCCGGGAGGAGCCGGGAGTTCAGACACGCGGGGATTCATTCAGTCTGTTGAAATGGTGAATGTTGTAAACCGTACTCAGTGCGGGCAGCTTCCCGATCCTTACGACCCAACGCCCATTGAGCAGGAAATGAGCGTGTGGTACACCGATGTAAATTACGGACGAATTAGTTTTGCAATCATTAGCGACCGCGTGTACAAAACAGGCCCGGAGGCTGTTTCAGACTGGGAAGGCAGGCACGACCACATGAAAGAACCACGCAAGGATTTATCGTTTTTAGACAAACCGGGCGTGGAAATGATTGGAGAACGGCAAACCAAATTTCTGAACGACTGGATAACCGACTGGAAAAACACCGACATGAAGGTTCTGCTTTCGCAAACGGTTTTTGCCAATGTGGCAACACATCACGGAGCGCTGGAAGGTTATTTGTACGGCGACCTCGATTCGGGCGGCTGGCCCAAAGCTGGCCGCGACAAGCTCATCCGTTTAATGCGGAAAGGTGCGGTTCTCAACATTAACGGCGATCAGCACCTGCCTTCGCTGGTTCAATACGGATTGGAAAATTACCGCGACGGAGGATGGAGTTTTTGCACTCCGGCCATTGCAACCATGTACCTGCGCTGGTTTTTACCCGACGAGCTGGGAACTCCGGTGGTTGAACGCCCGGAGCACGGCTATCCCAACACCGGAATGTATCAGGACGCTTTTGGCAATAAAAATTTTGTTTATGCCATTGGCAACCCGGGCAAAAACACAGTAGATCGCGAAAGCCGTTATAACCATGCACAAATCCGTTCTTCCGGTTTTGGAATGATAACATTCGACCAGACTGAACGAACTATTCTGATGGATGCCTGGCGGTTTAAAGCCGATGTAGAAAACCCCAACCCGGTGCGCGACCAGTTTCCGGGATGGCCGCTCAAAATCTCTCAGTTTGACAACCTCGGCTTTGGTGCCAACAATATGTTGCCCGAAATAACGATTAATAAACCCAACCAACTGATTCAAATCCGAGATGAAAAGACAGGTAAGCTGGAGCAAATCTATCGCATAAAAGGAAACTCAGTGCAACCAAAACTGTACGATGCAGGCATTTTTAAAATTACCATCGGAGAAAACGGCAACCAAAAAGAAATTTCAGGGGTAAAGTCGCGCGAAGAAAAAAATTCGAAAAAAATTTCAGTGGAATTTTAGCCATGCTCATTTCATGAAAGCAAAAAAAATCATCTTAAGCCTGTTTGCTATCCCTCTGCTGTTTATTCAGTGCGGGCAGCCTCATCAAAAAAATGAGCTTTCGCAACCAAACATCCTCTGGATAACCATCGAAGATACTTCGCCTCAATTTATCGGGTGTTACGGAAATAAAACGGCACAAACTCCGGCTATCGACAAACTGGCAGAAGAAGGCGTGCGGTTTACCAACGCTTTTTCCACCGGAACAGTTTGCTCGCCAAGCCGCACTGCAATTATTACCGGGGTTAAAACATATAAAACCGGCACCGGCAATCATCGCAGCAAATACCCGATTCCCGGGTTCATTAAAGGATTTCCTTACTATCTACAACAACAGGGATATTACACTTCCAATAATGTAAAAACCGATTACAACGTAGCTCAGGAAAAGGCATTCATTGCCGAAGCGTGGGACGAAAGTTCCAATAAAGCAGGCTGGTGGAACCGGAATCCTGGACAGCCGTTCTTCGCGGTGTTTAACTACGTGGACTCCCACCAGTCGCGAACCATGACAGAAACCTACGACTGGTACAAAAAAAACGTGCTGGAACAACTTGCCCCGGAAGAGCGGATTGGGGAAAATGAGTTCGAAATGCCGCCTTTTTACCTCGACAGCCCGGAAATGCGAAAACAGTTTGCAAGGGTTTACAACTCCATAAAACTTACCGACAACAAAATTGGGGAATTACTTGCCCGCCTGGAAGCCGACAACCTGAAAGACAGCACCATCATATTTTTTTATGCCGACCACGGCGAGGGCATGCCGCGCGGAAAAACAAACGGAATAAACTACGGCTACCGGGTGCCGTTTATTGTCTGGTTCCCCGAAATGTACAAACACTTATCGCCCTGGGGAACTGCAGGTGTAGCAACAGACGAACTGATTGATTTTACCGACCTCGCTCCCACCCTCATCAGCATTGCCGGAGGAGAAATACCGGAGCATCTGGAAGGCAGGCCTTTTCTGGGAGAAAAGCGGGAAAAGCCGGTTTCTCACCTGAATCTTTCCTCCGACCGTTCAGACAACGGTATTGATATGGTACGCACTGTTACCGACGGCCGGTTTGTATATTCCCGGAATTTCATGCCGTACATCAACGAGGCGCGCTACATTCGTTACATGGAGATTGGCGAAATCAAACAGCAAATGCGAAAAGATTTAGCAGAGAATAAGCTGAACCCGCTGCAAAAAAGCCTGTTTGAACCACGTCCGGCAGAATTCCTTTTCGACATTGAAAACGACCTGTGGGAAACCCAAAACCTGGCAAATAATCCGGAATTTAAACCGGTGCTCGAAAAAATGAGAGAACTTCTAAAAAAAGAGGTAATTGCATCGCGCGATGTAATGTTTCTCCCAGAATACGAGGTGAACCTGCTTTCGGACACTACTACTGCGTACGAGTTTAGAATGAATGAAAAAAATTACCCGGTAGAAAAAATTTACGAAGCTGCTTCGCTGGCCGGTTTCAGGGGAACAGAAATTGCAAAAAAACAGGTTGATTTGCTCACCAACCCGAATCCGGTAATCCGCTACTGGAGCGTGCTGGGATTGCGAAGCCAGAGCGCAGAAACATTGATGCCATTTTCCGCCAACATTTTAAGTGCAATGGACGATAACTACCTGCCGGTTGCAGTAATTGCTTCGGCAATAGCGCATGAAATGTTTGGCAACAAAAAAGCAGAAATTAATCTCAAAAAATTCTGTGCGAGCAAAAATCCGGATGTTTCACTCATGGCAGTTTACGCTTTGCTCTACATTCAAAACAAAGAGCCGTTTGTTGAAACCATTTGGAAAGTTCGCGAAATGGACGACAGGAATTACAACATCAGAGCGGCGTGCATGGATTTTCTGGGAAGTTTGGAAATTGTTCCAAACAACCCGGATTACAGGGAATAAATTCAGGCCTGCTGCGTAAATTGTACTTCGGCACTGATTTTTACCTCGTCGCCAACCAGCACGCCACCGGCCTCCAGCGCAGCGTTCCAGTTCAGATTCCAGTCTTTGCGGCTAATTTTTCCTTCCAATGAAAACCCGGCCTTTTTGTTGCCCCACGGATCTTTGTTAATTCCGCCAAACTCAACATCGAGGGTAACTTTTTTGGCAATTCCTCTGATGGTAAGCAGCCCGGTAAGTTCGAATTCACCGTCGTCAACCCTGTTCAGGGCAAGCGATTTGAATGTGATTGTTTTGTTATTCTCCACATCAAAAAAATCAGCACTGCGCAAATGGGCATCGCGGTCGTCGTTATTGGTAAAAACCGACAATGCATCAATGGTAACATTTACATCAGCTGAGCTAAAGTCAGTACCATCGGCAAAGGCTTCAGCACTAAACGTTCTGAATTCTCCTTTTACATTGGTAATCATCAAATGCTTTACCTTGAAAAGAATCTCGCTGTGCGCAGGGTCAAGTACCCATTTTGTTTTTTCTTGTGTTTCCATTATTCCATTGTTTTGTTGTAAAATATTAAACAGTACTGCCCAAACATGGTTCAACAACATCAGCAAGCTTTTTCAACTAACACTCAGATTGTTCTGCCGATTTTGTAAATTGCGAAAAACAAAACCGAATCCAATAAAGAGGGAAAGAAAACCTTAAAAAACCCGGGCAGAGAATGATTAATCAACCTGATTACGACTTCCGCAAAAAACGTCATTGCACCAATAATTATCTTTTTCGTTTTAACAACAAAATCCGGTTGACACCAAAAATTCGCAGCAAAAAGGTTGAATAACAAAAAATCCTCTGCAATTGGACTTTCATTATCCTCAGATTAGATATATTTACAGACTTAAACCAATTGATAAAACCTTTCACAGATGAAGCTTACTTTCCTGTTGCTGTTAGCTGCCTTCATTGGAACAAACGCGGTAGCTCTCCCGTTTCAAAAATTAAAAAACGACACCATTTCAGCCCCCTTCAACAAAGACTTTGTTTACCACGTAAAAAAAATGCACGCCGAAATTACCATCGACGGGCAGATTGATGAACCCGACTGGCTGGCAGCAGAAAAAGCAGACAACTTTTACAAAGTATTGCCCGTTGACACGGGATTCGCAACTCAACCTTCCGAAATTCTCATCACTTATGATGACAAAGCGCTTTACATGGCGCAGATATTTTACGATACCATTCCCGGGAAAAGAGTGATGGAATCGTACCGCCGCGACTTTTCGTTTGGCAACAACGACAACCTGCTGGTGTTTTTTGACACGTTTCTCGATCAAACCAACGGGTTTTCGTTTGGCGTTTCTGCATCGGGCGCAAAATGGGACGGAACCATGAGCGACGGCTCTGCGGTTAACCTCGACTGGGATTGTAAGTGGGAATCGAAAACCAAACATTACGACGACCGCTGGGTAACCGAAATGCGGATTCCATTTAAGTCCATCAGATACCCGTCGGGCAGCCGAAAATGGTACACCAATTTTAGCCGGCTGGATTTAAAAGCCAACGAAAAATCGAGCTGGGCTCCGGTTCCGAGGCAGTTCCCAACTGCTTCGCTCGCATACACCGGAGTAATGAATTTTGAAGAACCGCTTCCCAAATCAAAAATGATGTTTTCGCTCATCCCATACGTTTTTGGAGGTTACTCAAACGATTTTGAACACGGAACCGGCAACGTATGGAAAAAAGATTTCGGCTTCGACGCCAAAGTTGGTTTCTCTTCTTCCATGAACCTGGACTTAACCTACAATCCGGATTTTGCACAGGTTGAGGTCGACCAGCAGGTAACCAACATCGACAGGTTTGAACTGTTCTTCCCGGAAAAACGCCAGTTCTTTCTCGAAAACAGCGATCTCTTTTCAGGTTTTGGAGACAACAACATCAACCCGTTCTTTTCGCGGAGGATTGGTTTGGATGCACCGGTACTGGCCGGTGCCCGACTAAGCGGAAAAGTAGGCAACAACTGGAGAGTAGGGTTTATGAACATGGCCACCAAAGAAACCAACGATTTTCTGGCCCGAAATTTTACCGTTGCCTCCATTCAGAAAAAAGTATTTGCCCGCTCCAACTTCGGGTTCATTCTGGTAAATAAAGAATACATTGATCAGCCTTCGGATACAACGATGTACAACCGAGTAGCCGGATTCGATTACAACCTGGCCAGTAAAGACAACATCTGGAACGGCAAATTTTTCTACCACCAGTCGTTTCAACCCGGAAACCCCGACAAACAATTTGCCCAGGGATTTGGACTGACATACAATACCAAAAACCTGCAACTGGAAATTATGCAACGCTCGGTGGGCGAAAACTACAGAGCAGAGGCCGGATACGTGCCGCGCACCGGTTACAACTACATTAGCCCGGAGGTAACTTACCTGTTTGTTCCCAACAAAAAGGTGGTGAGCCACGGTATTGTAGTGGATTTTAGGTACTATTTCGATCCTGATTTTCATAAGATAGACCACGAAAATAACATCAGCTACCAGTTCGAGTTTCAAAACAGATCCAGTCTGGTATTTGGGTATCAGGATCATTTTGTTGAATTGCAACAGGATTTCGACCCGACACACAAAAGCGAAAGCTTTTTGCCGGCAGGGTCAAAGTACAACTTCGGAGGTGCATTTATCAATTACACATCAACACGCAAAACCCTGTTTAACTGGAATGCAGAAATTGCAAAAGGCACATTCTACACCGGAAATATTCAATACATAACCGGCGAACTGGGGTACCGGTACCAACCCTATGTTAATCTGTCAGTAAATTTCAACTATACAGATATGAAATTGGGACAGCCCTTTGAACACACTAAAATGTGGTTGGTTGGTCCTAAAATGGACGTAACATTTACCGACAAACTGTTCTGGACAACGTTTGTGCAATACAACGAGCAAATCGACAACATGAACATTAACATGCGGTTACAATGGAGATACGCGCCGGTTTCCGACTTTTTCGTTGTGTACACCGACAATTACCTCCCCGGAAGCTGGAATTCCAGAAACAGGGCGCTGGTTCTGAAACTCACCTACTGGCTAAACTAATTTTACAAAAAAGTATCTGCCCCAAAAAGAAGAAAAAAACGCTGCACTTTTTTTCTGTTTTTCGGGAAATAAACCGATAGATTTTTTATGTGAAATTCTGGCACTTCCAACTCCATGTTAACCAGAGCTAAAAGCATTTTTATCAAAACGTTAAACCATTTACAAGACCGGGTTTAAATTTTCAACATCAATTATTTCAGCTATATTTGCACCACTCAAAACAATTCGTATTTATTATAAACGTAATAAACTCATATTCAAAATGAAAGTTACTGTAGTTGGAGCTGGCAATGTTGGAGCAACCTGCGCACAGATTGTTGCCCAGAAAAACATTGTAAAAGAAGTGGTACTTCTTGATATTAAAGAAGGAATTTCTGAAGGAAAAGCACTGGATTTATGGCAAACTGCCCCGGTAAATTATTACGACACACGTTTGGTTGGCTCAACCAACGATTATTCAAAAACTGCTGATTCCGAAGTTGTGGTAATTACTTCGGGTGTGCCACGTAAACCCGGAATGAGCCGCGACGACCTCATTTCTATTAATGCCGGAATTGTAAAAAACGTTACCGAAAATGTGGTAAAATATTCCCCAAAAGCAAAAATTATTATTGTTTCCAATCCGCTTGACGTAATGACTTACGCTGCTTACGTTACAGCCAAGAAACCGAAAAACGAAGTAATGGGAATGGCCGGAATTCTGGACACTGCCCGCTACCGCGCTTTTCTGGCAGAAGCCCTCGATGTTTCCCCGCGCGACATTCAGGCATTGCTGATGGGTGGACACGGTGACAGTATGGTTCCGCTACCACGTTATACAACTGTTTCCGGAATTCCGGTTACTGAACTTATTGACGAAGAAAAACTGAACGCCATTGTAGAACGCACAAAAAAAGGCGGTGGCGAATTGGTTAATCTGATGGGAACTTCTGCATGGTATGCTCCGGGTTCAGCTGCTGCTCAAATGGTTGAAGCAATTGTTATGGACCAGAAACGTATTTTCCCATGTTGTGTAAAACTGGAAGGCGAATTCGGACTGAACGATATGTTCGTTGGTTCTCCGGTAAAACTCGGAAAAAACGGTGTTGAACAAGTTATTGAAGTAGCACTGAATGATGACGAGAAAAAACTGTTGCACGAATCGGCAAACGCTGTTAAAAGTGTAATGGGCGTACTTGACGGAATGAACATTTTGTAACATTCTGAAGTAAGGAAAAGACCAAAATATTATTATAGTTAAAAGAGCTGGTTCTACGGAATCAGCTTTTTTGTTTTACTTTGGCACATGAAGATAAAAGTTCCACTACAGGTTGTTGAACTGGAAGACGACAACTTTCATTTGGTAGTAAATTCGTTTTTTGCCGATGGCACCAGCGGGTTCTGGGTGGTAGATACCGGCGCGTCGAAAACTGTATTCGACAAAAACCTCCACAGCTTTTACGAATCGGAAGAAAGTGGTTCGGATCAATTGCACACCGCCGGAATAGGCGACAAACCCATTGAAACTACCATCGCTTATTTGCTCCCGTTTTCACTCGGCAAACTAAAAGTGAAACACTTAAAAGCAGCCCTCCTCGACCTGAGCCACATCAACAAACTCTATTCAAAAGTTACAAGCCTGAAAATTTGCGGCTTGCTGGGTGGCGACTTTCTGATGCACCACAAAGCCGTTATCGATTACAAAAAAAAGATTATGGTACTACAAACTCCAAACGCTTGATTTTACCGAATCCGTGCTTTGCAATCCTGAACTATTTCGGTATATTTGCCCCGCAAAAATTGTAACTAGGTGAAGTTCAAACTGAAAATATCGAAAAAAAGGCTTTTGCAGTTTCTGCTTTTTATAGCATTAACAGGCGTGGCATTTATTTTTGATAAATATTTTGAAGAACACCCCGATGCACTAAAAGAACTGAAATCTGAAAACGAAAGCAAAACCACAGACCACGGTACAATTTGCTTGTTTTCACAATCGGTTAACCTCAACGCAAAATCACCCGTTCAGAAAATAAACGAGAGGAAGATATACGAACAACACCACAACAAATTTCTTCAGAAATGCCATCAATTGCGTGATTGCCAGATTCTAAAATCGGAACCCGACGCTTTAAAAAAGCCGTTATTCCTTTCTTACCATCACCTAATTTTCAGGCATTACTACTTCTCCCATCCCGACGAAGTCCCGGCAATTTCCTAATTTTTCTGTTTAACAAATCGTTTGACAGAATTGCTCTGAATGGCTCTATTCCATTCAGAAAGAGACAACTCGGAAGAAATTCCACAAGAATTTATTGAACAAAACATAACAATTTAAAAATTAAAATCAGATGCAAAACAAAGGTGCAATTTTAACATTTGCTATCCTGCTTGCTGCAGTCTGTCTGTACCAGCTTTCTTTTACATTTAAAGCCAAACAGATAGAAAAAGACGCCGTGGAATATGCCCAGGGCGACGCAGTCAGGGAGTTTAACTACCTCGATTCTATTTCAGGAGAGGTTGTTTACAACTTTTTAGGCTTGAAAAAATTCACTTACAAAGAAGTGAAAGAACTGGAAATAAACCTTGGTCTTGACCTTAAAGGCGGTATGAACGTAACTCTCGAGGTTGCCGTTGACGACCTTATCAGGGCGTTATCAAATTACAACAACGACCCAACCTTTAATTCAGCACTGCTGCGTGCAAAAGAAATGCAGCGCGGAAGCCAGGAAGATTTTGTAACGTTATTCGGACAGGCATTTCAGGAAATTGACCCGAATGCTCGTTTAGCTTCGATTTTTCTGACGTTGGAATTGCGCGACAAAATCAACATCAACACTACCAATGCAGAAGTGCTCAACGTCATCAGAAAAGAAACTGATGCTGCTATTGACAACGCATTTAACATCATTCGTACTCGTATTGACCGCTTTGGTGTTGCCCAGCCAAACATTCAGCAGTTGCAAACCAAAGGCCGTATTTTAGTTGAACTTCCGGGCGTGAAGGACCAAAACAGGGTACGTAACCTGTTGCAGGGAACTGCCATGCTCGAGTTCTGGGAAACATACGAAAACCAGGAAGTTTATCCGTACCTGTTGCAGGCCAACGAAAGACTGAAAGAGATGCAGTCTGCCAACGCCGCAACAACTGAAACAGCAGCTCCGGAAACTGAAACACAAGATGCTGAAGCTACTACAGAAAAAGACACCACAGAAGAAAGTTCACTGCTTTCTGAGCTGGAAGCAGGAAGTGACTCTACAGGAACCGGGCTCGACAACCTGGAAAACTTCCGCAAAGAATTTCCGCTTTTTGCAGTACTTAATCCAAGCACCGACCAACAAGGACAGTTGTTTCCCGGACCGGTGGTAGGTGTTGCACAATCAAGAGACACATCAAAAGTAAATGAGTTCCTTAACAGGGAACAGATAAAAAGCATTTTCCCGCGTGACATGATGTTCCGCTGGACTGCCAACTCAGTAGATAAAGCCGGAAACTTTTACCGGTTAATTGCATTAAAAGCAAACACCCGCGACGGACGCGCACCGCTTGACGGAGACGTAATTACTGATGCACGTCAGGATTTCGACCAACTAGGTTCCAATCCTGAAGTTTCAATGACAATGAACAGCGAAGGTTCAAAAACCTGGCAGCGTCTTACCAAAGAAAACATCGGGAAATCTATTGCCATTGTGCTCGATGGTTATGTACGTTCGTTCCCAACCGTTCAGAACGAAATTTCCGGAGGCCGTTCCAGTATTACTGGCCTGGAAAGCATTGAAGAAGCAAAAGACCTTGCAAACATTCTGAAATCAGGAAAGATGCCTGCTCCTGCACGCATTATCCAGGAAGAAATTGTAGGGCCTTCTCTTGGTAAAGAAGCCATCAACAGCGGTATGTATTCATTCCTGATTGCATTTGCGCTGGTTCTTATTTACATGCTTTTCTTCTACAGCAAAAACGCAGGGCTTTCTGCCAACGTTGCGCTTATTGCCAACATGTTCTTTATTATTGGCATTCTGGCATCTTTGGGTGCAACATTAACCCTTCCCGGTATCGCAGGTATTGTGCTTACCATAGGTATGTCGGTTGATGCCAACGTGCTTATTTACGAAAGGGTGCAGGAGGAACTGCGTGCAGGAAAAGGATTGAAACTTGCTGTTTCTGACGGTTATAAAAACGCATATTCAGCAATTATTGACGGACAGGTTACCACACTGCTTACCGGCATTGTACTTTACGCATTTGGTTCTGGCCCGATTAAAGGTTTTGCGACAACATTAATTATTGGTATTGCAACCTCACTGTTCAGCGCCATATTTATTACCCGCCTTATTTTTGAATGGAAACTGAAACACAGTAAAAACATCCTGTTCTCTTCAAAACTTACAGAAGGCTGGCTGCGTCACACCTCTATCAAATTCCTGGAAAAAAGGAAAATTGCTTACATTATTTCCGGAACTTTAATTGTTTTGTCCATTGGCTCGCTTGCCATCCGCGGATTGAACTACGGCATCGACTTCAGAGGCGGCCGTACTTATGTTGTTCGTTTGGACAAAGACGTAGAGGTTGGTGATGTTCAGCAGGCGCTGGAAGCACCATTTGGCTCGGCTCCTGAGGTAAAAACATTTGGTGACAACAACCAGGTTCGTATTACTACCACTTACAAAATTGAAGACGACAGCGAAAACGTGGACAACGAAGTGGAAGCACTGCTGATGCAGGGTCTTAAAGACGCTAACCTGTTGGACAAAGATGTTTCTCTCGAAGAGTTCACTTCGGACTACCAGCTAAGTTCTCAAAAAGTAGGGCCGACTATTTCAGACGACATTCGTAAAGACTCTGTAATTGCAATCAGTTTTGCATTGATTATTATTTTCCTTTACATATTGGTTCGTTTTACAAACTGGCAATTCGGGCTGGGTGCCATTGCTGCTTTGGCGCACGACTCGTTAATTGTACTTGGAATTTTCTCACTGCTCTACAATGTCCTTCCATTCTCTTTGGAGATTGACCAGGCATTTATTGCAGCAATCCTTACCGTGTTGGGATATTCCATTAACGATACCGTGGTTGTATTCGATAGAATCAGGGAATACCTGAAACTTTACCCGAAAAGGAAACGCGAACAAAACGTGGACGAAGCAATCAACGGAACGCTGCGTCGTACTTTCAGTACTTCACTCTCTACGTTTGTTGTATTGCTCGCTATCTTCCTGTTTGGCGGAGCCACTATCCAGGGCTTTACATTTGCTCTGTTAGTAGGGGTTGTAGTAGGTACTTATTCATCTATTTTTGTAGCTACTCCTATTGCTTACGAGTTCCAGAAAAATCTGACAAAAAAAATCGCAAAAAAATAGGGCAACCGAAATAAAAAGTAAATCCTGACAGGTTTCAAAATCTGTCAGGATTTTTTTATTCCATTAGATTTCCAACTCAGTTGCCTCCGTCCGGAAAAGCAGCAGCAAAACACAAATCATATCGTTTTAAAATGCAGGATAGTCAACCGCATTGCAAGTTGCAGCGCTATTGCTTTTTTATTGAAATATACTGTTTATTTGATGGTGCCAATTTGTATATTTGTGGCTAAAATTATTCAAGAATGAATTACATACTATTCATAAGCGGAGGAGAACTGGTTTTGGTTATGTTGCTGGCATTGCTCTTTTTTGGAGCAAAAGCCATCCCCGACATTGCAAAAACCCTGGGAAAAGGCATGCGTGAATTCAGAAAAGCGACCAACGAAATAAAACGTGAGTTTGACGAACAGACTTCCGATATAAAAAGAGATATAAGCGAAGTAAAATCGGCTGTCAACCGGGAAACAGATAATATTAAACACAGTCTGGACGACGTTTCTTCTACGGTTGACCGCGAAACTGAAAAGATAAAAAGAGACTTCGACGATGCTACAAATCCTGCTGACGAAAGCGAGGAAACAAAAAAAGTAATCGAAGATCATCCAGAAGATTAGCAAAGCCCAAACAGTTTGATTAAAGCCGAGAACATAAAAAAATCGTTCGGATCCCTTCAGGTATTAAAAGGCATCCATCTCGAAATTCCGTTCGGGAAAATTTATTCCATTGTAGGAGCCAGTGGAGCAGGCAAAACCACTCTTCTCCAGATTATCGGAACGCTGAGCAAACCCGACAGCGGCACAATTTTCTACAACGACAAAAATATTTCTTCACTTTCGGAAAAAGATTTGGCAGCTTTCCGCAACAGCGAAATCGGATTTGTTTTTCAGTTTCACCATCTTTTGCCTGAATTTACGGCGCTGGAAAATGTTTGTATTCCGGCATTTATTGCACGGCGCCAGAAAAATGAAGCAGAAAAAGAAGCGCTTCGGCTGCTCGATTACCTGGGATTAAAAGGCAGAGTAAACCATAAACCATCGGAGCTTTCAGGAGGAGAAAAACAACGTGTTGCCGTGGCCAGAGCATTAATCAATAAGCCGTCGGTAGTACTGGCCGATGAACCGTCAGGGAACCTCGACTCGGCAAACCGCGACGACCTTCACGACCTGCTTTTTCAGCTTCGCGACGACTTCGGACAAACGTTTGTAATTGTAACCCACGACGATCATTTTGCAGAACGTTCTGACAAAATCATTGGCATAAAAGACGGCCTGATTGACGAAGCAATGGGCTAAACAAAAATCCCAATGAATTTCAAATTTCCGGAGTAGAGAAGTTATGAAAGAAACTGATCTTAAATCGTTTTTAGACGAGAAGGTAGAAAAATATAACCGCCCGGCTTTTATCGAAACCGATCCCGTTCAAATTCCCAAACAATTCAGCCAAAAAGAAAACATAGAAATTGCAGCTTTTTTAGCCGCTACCATTTCGTGGGGAAGCAGGCCGGCAATCATAAAAAATGCCATGCGTTTAATGCAACTGCTGGACAACCGCCCTTACGAATTCATCACCCAGGCCTCAGCGAATGAACTCAAGACACATCTGGAACCGTTTGTTCATCGCACATTTAACGGGCAGGATTTAATCTATTTTGTACGTTCTTTAAAAAACATTTACGAAAACCACGGGGGGCTTCAGCAGGTGTTTGAAACAGGTTTTCAAATAGAGAGTTCGGTAAAGTCAGCATTGCAGTACTTTTTCCGGGTATTTTTCGAAATTCCGGGCGAACGCACACGAAAACACGTTGCCAACGTAGAACGCGGCGCTTCTGCCAAACGGCTTAACATGTTTTTAAGATGGCTTGTCCGTAACGATAACCGCGGAGTGGATTTCGGGCTGTGGAACGGCATTCCGGCATCGGCCCTTATGCTGCCGCTTGATGTGCACACCGGAAATGTTGCACGAAAACTAAATATATTATCCCGGAAACAAAACGACTGGAAAGCGGTGGAAGAAGTTACTTCAACACTTCGTAAATTTGATGCTGCAGACCCGGTGAAATACGATTTTGCACTTTTCGGACTGGGAATTTTCGAGAAATTTTAACATGGGACGAAACAACTATTTTCAGTTTAAGCAGTTCAGAATAACCCAGGAGCATTCTGCCATGAAAGTAGGAACCGACGGCGTTTTGCTGGGGGCCTGGGTAAACGTTTCGAAGGCAAGTTCTATTTTAGATATTGGTGCCGGCACCGGCGTTATTTCAATTATGGCAGCGCAACGCTCGTGCGCCACGGTTATCGGGATAGAAATTGAAGAAAATGCAGCAAACGAAGCTGCTGAGAATGCCGGAAACTCGCCTTGGAACAATCGCATTTCCATCCTGCATACAACTTTTCAGGCTTTTTCGGAAACATGCACCGAACAATTCGACCTGATTGTTTCCAACCCGCCCTTTTTTACCAACAGCCAAAAATCGAAAAGTAAACTGCTCGCCATTGCCAAGCACAACCACCTCCTGCCTCTTTCCGATCTTGTGGAAGGCGCAGAAAAGTTGTTATCACGCACTGGAACATTCGCAGTTATCCTTCCTGTTGTTCAGGCAAAAGAACTTATTAAAAAATGCAAGGCCGAAGGACTGAGTTTGTGCCGATTGACCAAAGTGCGCCCCAACAATCTGAAACCCACCAACCGGTATCTGATGGAATTTATTCGGGAGGAATGCACCACAGCAGTAACCACCCTCAACATTCACACTGATAAGAGCAACGGTTTTACAGAAGAATACAAAACGCTGACCCGCGATTTTTATCTGAATTTCTAAACCAGAAAAAGGAAAGGATTAAAAACACGATCCATCCGTTTCGAAAATTTTCGAACCTCCTCCGAATCGACTTTTGACGTGCTCTGCCTTACCTGAGCAACTTTTTTCACAACCATTTTTTCCAAAAAATTCATTCTGTCAAAGTCAAATGCTCCACCAAAAAATGCAGAAGCTTTTGCATTTTCCAGCAGCTCTTCCGGGTAGGCATTTTCCAACTGTTTTTGCGCAACTTCTCCCTCTTCCATACAACAAATAAACAACCCGAGTTCTTTTTGCAGTAGAAGAGCAGAATTGGCACGGCAGAACTCTTTCACTTTTTTCTGAACCTGCCCTGCATGAATAGAACCTCCCACAATTACGCGGCTGTACAACTCTGGAGAAGGCACAGATTCCTTTTTCAAATTTTTCAGTGTAACATCTCCTCCGAGATAATCTTTCATCTGTTCCGCTATTTTTTCGGTACAGCCATGATTCGTAGCATAAACGATTAATGTTTTCATGTTTTATTGTTTTTTTCTGGCTTTAAAAAATTTTGTTTCCCTGGAATTTGTTTGAAAATTATCCAATTCCTTTCGAACAATTGTGTTAATAATCGGTTAATTCTCTAAATTAATCGGTGAAATAAAATACCAAAAAGTCTTTTATTTATTTTTGATACTATTTTTGCAATTCCTTATAATTTTAGATTAGCAATGACAATAGAAATGAAACCAGAAGTTCAACTTAATACGAATTACTACAAAGTACAAAACATTAAAAATTTAACAGAGAGTACTTTTGTTTTACAACTCCCGAAAAGCAGGTTCAAGTTTGAATCAGGACAACATATTTCGCTCTCCATTTCGGGCGATTATCAAAGTCGGGAATACTCAATTTACAGTGCTGAAGATGACGAGCACCTTGAAGTGTTGGTAAAAGAAGTGGATGGGGGGTATTTTTCGCCTAAACTGAAACACCTTAAAGAAGGTGATATGGTTGAAGTGCACGGGCCTTTCGGCCGCTTTTCACTCGACGCGCAAAAACGCGATTCACACAAACACATTTTCATAGCCAGCGGAACAGGAATTGCGCCTTTCCACAGTATGGTAAAAAGCAATCCCGGCCTCGACTACCAGGTTATTCACGGCGTAAGACACACCAACGAAGCCTATGAGCGGGAGGAATATGAAAACGGCAAATACTTTTTATGCACGTCTCGCGACACCGACAGCGATTTCCACGGAAGATTAACCGCCTATTTAAAAGAAGCTGAATTCGATAAAAATTCGTGTTTCTATTTATGTGGCAACAGCGACATGATTTTTGACGCCATGGAAATCCTGAAGGAAAAAGGGTTCAGCCGCGATGATGTAAACGTCGAAGTGTATTTCTGATAAACAATCCGCAGAAAATTACCGAAAAATGGCAGAACTTTTTGTTCTAGGTCAAGCAGGTAATTTTCTCTATTTTGAATCAATTTTTTCTCCGTAAGCAAGGTCTCCGGCATCTCCAAGTCCGGGAACGATGTACGATTTCGGCGTCATTTCCGGATCAATTGCGCCAAGCCAAAGCGTTACATTTTCGGCCTTAATGGTTTCGGTAATGTAATCAACCCCCTGCTGGCTGGCAATAATTGAAACCAAATGCACATGTTTCGGAGTTCCTTTGCTGAAGAGTGCATGGTAACCAATTTCCATGGAACGGCCAGATGCAAGCATCGGGTCTGAAAGAATTACCACTTTATCATCCAGCGAGGGCGACGCCATGTATTCAAACTCAATCTCAAAATCACCACTTTCGTTGTATTTCCTGAATGCAGAGATAAAACAGTTTTCTGCCCTGTCCAATATTTTCAGCAAGCCATTGTGCATGGCAAGCCCGGCTCTCAAAATAGTTGCAAGCACCGGTTGCTTTTCCAACAATGGTACTTTGGCAATTCCCAACGGAGTGGTTACATCGGTTACTTCGTACTTCAGGTTTTTGCTGATTTCGTATGCGAACAATTCGCCAAGACGATAAAGATTTTCACGAAACCGCAATGGGTCTTTTTGAATGGACACGTCTCTAATTTCCGCCAGGTACTGGTCGAACACAGAATGGTTGTTGCCCAAAACTCTTATTTCCATTTTCTTAATAAATTAAATATACGCTGAACAGCCAACGAAAGGATGAAAAGAAATTTTACATCTCAACGGCTTTTTAAGAAAGCCAATTAGCTTCAAATTTTTCCGAGCGCAAAAATGCGAAAAATCACGAAAAAAGCCGTCAATTTTTAAGAGTTATTTGGAAGAACCCGCCTTCAAACCACTTCTGCATGCAAAAAAAGCGGCCCTGCCAAATCTGACAGAGCCGCTTTATATCGTCTTAATAATAGATTCTACCTTACATCAAAGGCTGAAAAGCATATCGGCACCCCAAAAAATACCGAAAATAATTGCAACTCCCGCAATTGCTCCTGCTGCCAGGGTCAAGATAAGATTCACCGGCAGTTTTTGTTTCACATCACCAGATCCTGTTGTAATAACTATCTGATTTTGATTCACTTTTGTTTCCATAGTTTTCAATTTTCATTAAAAAAAAGACTAACATGTCTGCTGCAAAAGTATGAATTATTTTTCAAACATGTTTTACAGCATAAATTTTAACATTTACATTAAGCCTCTGTTAACTCCTGAACCACAAACAAAAACGCAACATACATCGAAAAAGTATGCTGCGTACAAAGCCATTTGGCATAAAGCAAAAAAAAGGCCCTGCTAAGCAGGACCCTCTCCCTTTTCATCCATTAACCAATCTATTTCACCAAATTGTAAGTAAATTCTTCGTCGTTTGAAGCCAAAACCACACGGTAAGATCCTTTGTCAAGTTTAGACAAATCGTATCCGGTAGTAATGTTAAACTCGCGTCCCAACCTTGTTTGGTAAACCAACCCTTCGTTGTTGTAGAAATACAATTTCAAGTTTTCTTTGTCGAAGTTCAGGTAAGAAAGCTTCAACTCACCATTTTCATAATCGAAGTAAGGAGCGAAACGCACTTTTGATTCGCCAACTTCAATTCCGTTGCCTGAAACTTCAAAGTCGTTAATCAACTTTGTGTCATTAACTTTCATGTTTAATACGTAATTCCCGGCGGCCAAGTCTTTAAAATCATACACCTGTTTAAAATCGGTAACAGCTTCATTGGTTTGTTTGTAGTATACCAATTCGCCGTTTTCTGTTTCAATGCTTACCTCAAAAATTGCCGGATTCTCGTTTGTTACAGCAACGATTGCCCTTTCTGAATTAAGGGGTATTACATTCATTTTTGGCTTCTCAACTGCATTTGTTATTGTCGCAAATGCCAACGCTGCTACAGTAAGTGCTAATTTAATTGTTTTCATGTCTTTCAATTTTAATTGTTTAATTGTTTTCAAGTCTTTTCTATGTCCAGCCACTTTCGGCTGCTTTTTAATTCTTTCGACTTTCTCATTCCTTTTACCAAGAATGACGATGCAAACATAGGACGTTTTTGAATATTATGCTGTAAAACATGCGTTAAAAGTTTGTCAAATAAATGTAAACTTAATAAAGTCTGCGTTAACTAAATGTAATATTGAATTTATCTTGCTAATTATAAGATTTTTACAAAAATCAAACGTTTGCATTACAATTATCATGCCTATTTTTAAAATGATATGTTAAGTTATTTTTACTTATTTTCGCAAAAAGAACAAAAAAATGAACATTCAGATACTACAATTGCTCGAAGGAGCAAGAGCAGCTACAGGCCTCACTGTAGTAATTGACGTATTCAGAGCATTTTCTACCGCCTGCTACGTTACAGAAAAAGGAGCTGAAAAAATTATTCCGGTAGGAGACATCGAAAAAGCCTACTCTTTAAAAGAGAAACACCCCGATTTTATATTGATGGGCGAAAGGAATGAAAAGAAACCACCACGGTTCGACTACGGCAACTCACCCACACAATTGCAAAATACTGACTTAAAAGGAAAAACAATTGTTCACACAACCAGCTCTGGCACACAGGGCATCGCTGGTGCCAAAGGCGCTTCCGAAATTATTACCGGAAGTTTTGTAAACGCAGGCGCTATTATTAATTATATAAAATCCAAAAACCCGAAAAACGTATCGCTGGTTTGCATGGGTTATGCCTGCGAATTTCCGACCGACGAAGACACCCTTTGCGCAGAATACATAAGAAACGCTTTACTCGGGCAGCCCAACAATTTCGATAACATGAAAAAAACCATATGGGAAGGATCCGGAAAACGTTTTTTCGAACCTGAAAAACAAGAATGGGCTCCTAAAGAAGATTTCAACCTTTGCCTTGAGCTAAACAAATTTAACTTTGTACTCAAAGTCGAACACGAAAACAACTACAGTTACCTTAATAAAATAACAGTTTTGCCGCAAACAAACCACTAAAGCAACAAACAACAAAATGACAAAAAAATATAACTTCGACGAAATAGTTCCCAGAGAAGGAACCAACTGTATTAAATACGATGGCCGGGAATGGATTTTTAAAACCAACGACGTGCTGCCTCTTTGGGTGGCCGACACCGATTTCAGAACTCCCGATTTTATTACCGAAGCCATAAGAAAAAGGGCTGAACACGAAATTTTCGGCTACACTTTTAAACCCGAATCTTATTTCGAAGCTGTTATTGGCTGGATGAAACGCCGCCACAACTGGGAAATAAAAAAGGAATGGATCTCTTTTAGTCCGGGCGTTGTTGCCGGCCTCACCCTGGCCATAGAAACATTCTCCAAACCCGGAGACGGGGTTGTTGTTCAGCCTCCTGTTTACTTCCCTTTCTTCGACAGCGTAAAAGGCACAAAACGCAAAATGATTGAAAATCCGTTGAAACTTCAAAACGGACGTTATACATTCGATTTCGATGATTTGAAATCCAAAATCGACAAAAACACAAAACTGCTATTGCTTTGCAACCCGCAAAACCCCGGAGGAATGGTGTGGACCAGAGAAGAGCTGGAGGAACTGGCAAGCATTTGTTTTGAAAACGATATAATGGTAATCTCAGATGAAATTCACTCCGATTTGACCTACCATCAAAATCACCACATTCCTTTTGCTTCCCTTTCTGAACAAGCGGCAAATAATTCAATTGTTTGCATGGCTCCCAGTAAAACATTTAATGTTGCAGGACTTGCGTCTTCTCTCATTATTATTCCCAGCAAAATAAAAATGGCGCGTTACGAACGAGCATTAAGCGTCGGACACCTGGGCATGGGAAATATTTTTGGCTCGGTTGCTTTGGAGGCCGCATACAGCAACGGCGACAACTGGCTCGACCAACTGCTGGATTACCTTTGGAACAATTACATTTTCCTCGAAAACTTTATAAAGAAACACCTGCCGAAAGTAAAAGTTATGAAACCGGAAGCCACCTATTTGGTTTGGCTGGACTTCAGGAAATTTGGAATGAACGACGAAGAACTAATGAAATTTACTATAGAAAAAGCTAGAGTAGGACTGAATAACGGCGGACGTTTTGGAACCGGCGGCGATGGTTGGCTGCGACTAAATATCGGATGCCCGCAAAGCGTTCTAAAAGAAGGGTTGGAGCGACTGGCAAAGGCTTTTAACAATTAACCGCTATTTGTTTCGCCCCCTACACACTCGAAACGACATAAAAGCAGGAAAAAATTTAATCACCAAAATTCTTCTCAATCCAGGCTATTGCCTTTGCTGCATCTTGTTCTTTCATGCACCGAAAATGTTTTCGGGGACATTTGCGGTACCCCAGCTTCGAACAGGGACGACATTTCACTCCACTTACCTCAAGCATTTCTGATGCCGGGTCTGCCTGGTAAGGATACATTCCAAATGCAGGGACAGTATTTCCCCAGAACGAAAGGATTTTCTTTTTAAAAGCAGCAGCAATATGCATCAACCCAGTATCGTTGGCCAACACCACCCGAGCACCAGGCAACAAACTGGCCGACTGATGAAGACTTATTTTTCCGGTCAGGTTGAAAACATTATTGCCGGTCTCCCTCACAATGACTTCAGCTTCCCCCGTTTCGTCAGGACCACCCAATAGAACAACCGGGAACGAAATTCCATTGCAAATTTCAATCACCTTTTCAACAGGTAGTTTTTTGGTTGCCCAGGTTCCTCCAATCACAAAAGCAACGTAACCTTTCTGATGCTTCTCCGGAAGCTCGGCAACATTAAACTTTTCATTTTCAGGAATAAAAAAGTCCAACCCATCCTCATCATTCTTCACATCAAAAGCAGAAAGAGTTTCCAGATTTCTGTCAACGATATGATTTTCAGGAAGCAAATTGATTTTTAAACCAACCAGCAAAAATTTCTGAATATTAAGTTTCTGAAATGAAAACGAAGGAACGCCCAGGCTGCTTTTTATCCGGTTGCTCCTTAAATTTTGATGCAGATCAATTATATAATCGAATTTTTCTTGCCGCAGTTGATGAATTAACCCGGATAAACTATCTGAAAAAGTGTGAACTCTATCGATGTATGGATTTGGCGAGACCAGGGATTCGTACTTTTTCTTGGTCACAAAATGCACCTCTGCGCCTTCAACCTGCTTTTTTAAACAACGCACCACAGGCGATGTAAGCACAATATCTCCGATGGAGCTTAGTCGTATGACCAGGAATTTGATTTTCAAACTGATTCCAGTAAAACAATTATTTTGTTGTCTTTATTCTCCACAATTCCCCCTTCAATTTCCCAGGTAAGCTTTTGGTCATCGTTATCGATAACCCTGACTTCACCTCTACCCAGAGTAGAAATAATAGGCGCGTGGCTATTCAAAATTTCGAATAACCCTTTGCTTCCGGGCAGCCTGACTCGCTTTACTTCTCCCTGGAATATTTTTTTGTCGGGTGTGATGATTTCAAGAAACATGCTCTGATTTTTAATTACTTGCCAGCCAGCAAACGTTCTCCTTTTTCGATGGCTTCCTCAATGGTTCCCACCAGGTTAAAAGCGCTTTCAGGATATTTGTCGACTTCGCCGTTCAAAATCATATTAAAACCTTTCACCGTATCTTCTATGGACACCAGCTTTCCTTCGAGCCCGGTAAACTGAGACGCCACAAAGAATGGCTGAGACAGGAAACGCTGCGCACGACGTGCACGGTGCACGACCAATTTGTCTTCTTCGGAAAGTTCATCCATTCCCAAAATTGCAATAATGTCCTGCAATTCTTTATAGCGCTGCAACAAATTAATTACTTTCTGTGCGCAATCATAATGTTCATCTCCCACAATTTCAGGAGTAAGAATACGCGACGAGGAATCCAACGGATCTACCGCAGGATAAATACCCAGCTCCACAATTTTACGACTAAGCACTGTTGTAGCATCCAGGTGAGCAAAAGTTGTTGCAGGCGCCGGGTCGGTAAGGTCATCAGCCGGCACATAAACGGCCTGAACAGATGTAATTGACCCGTGTTTTGTAGAAGTAATACGTTCCTGCATAATTCCCATTTCCGTTGCTAAAGTAGGCTGATACCCCACTGCGGAAGGCATCCTCCCCAAAAGCGCAGATACTTCGGAACCTGCCTGGGTAAACCGGAAAACATTGTCAATAAAAAACAGGATATCCCGTCCGGCTCCGGTTTCGGTTCCGCTATCGCGAAGATTTTCGGCAATGGCAAGCCCCGACAGGGCAACACGCGCACGTGCTCCCGGTGGTTCATTCATCTGTCCGAACACCATGGCCAGCTTCGATTTTTTCAGGCTCTCCTCATCTACTTTAGAAAGATCCCAACCGCCCATTTCCATGGATTCGCGGAATGCATCTCCGTAATCAACAATACCTGCTTCAATCATCTCACGCAACAGGTCGTTCCCTTCACGTGTTCGTTCGCCAACACCGGCAAAAACAGACAAACCACTATGAGCCAAAGCGATATTATTAATCAACTCCTGAATCAACACGGTTTTTCCTACTCCAGCCCCACCAAACAATCCGATTTTTCCACCTTTTGCATAAGGTTCAATCAGGTCAATAACCTTGATTCCGGTGTACAAAACTTCTGTTTCGGTAAGCAAATCTTCGTATTTCGGCGGTTCGTTATGAATCGTAAACCCGTCTTTAGGAAGTTGCTCCAACCCGTCAACGGCATCGCCCGTCACGTTCAGCAACCTACCCAGGGCTTCTTTTCCCTGTGGCATAATAATAGGTTTGCCGGTGGGAATAACATCCATGCCACGTTTTAGCCCGTCGGTTGAATCCATTGCAATACAACGGATGGTATCTTCACCAATGTGCTGCTGACACTCAACCACAAGGTTATCTTTTCCTTCTCTGACAACCTCAAGGGCATCGTAAATGGTTGGCAATTCTCCGCCTTCTTTCTCAAAACTAATGTCAACTACAGGACCGATTACCTGAATAATTTTTCCTTTGCTTTGATTCATCTGTTTTTATTCATTTGAATAGCGATAAAAGGTACCGCTTCTTTTTTAGCGCCACAAAGTTACAAAAGGTTTAAGTTCATTCAACAAAAAAATACTTTTAAAGCTTTATTTGTCACGACCTACGCCCCAACATACTCTCCATCAATTCGATAAGAAACTTTTTATTAAGTTCATTTACGGGCAAGTGGGCAAGTATTTTTTCTGCCTCAGAAAAATAAGATTCGATTTTTGATTCAACCAATTCTTTAATTCCCAACTGATTATAAATACCAGTAACAGAAGCAACCTTCTCCACCGCATCAAAATCAGTGGAGTTCAGCCAATTATCCAATATTTTTTTATTCTCTTCGGATGCTTTTTCAAGAGCAGTTATAAGCAGGTATGTTTTTTTGTTGGTTACAATATCGCCACCAATTTTTTTCCCAAACTTCTTTTGATCGCCAAAAGTATCAAGCCAGTCGTCCTGAAGCTGGAAGGCCATTCCAAGATTAATCCCAAAATCGTACAATTGCTGTGCGGTTTCGTCTTCGGCATTTGCCAACAATGCTCCCGCCTGCAAACTGCAGCCAAGCAGCACGGCCGTTTTCAGCTTAATCATCTCCAGATACTCTGCTTCAGTTACATCCAGCCTGTGTTCGAAATCCATGTCGTACTGCTGTCCTTCGCAAACTTCGAGCGCCGTTTTGGTAAAAAGACTCGCTACTTCGAACATCCTCCCCGAACGGCATTCCAATAAATACTGGTAGGACAGAAATGCCATGGCATCTCCGGAAAGTATTGCGCTGTTTTCGCTGAACTGCAAATGAACAGTAGGCATATTCCTCCGCACTTCGGCTTTGTCCATAATATCGTCGTGCAACAACGTAAAATTATGAAACACCTCAATCGCCAATGCAGCGGGCAGTGCTTTTTCAATTTCTTCAGAAAACAGATTATAGGCCATCAACAGCAAAACCGGACGCAAGCGTTTTCCGCCAACGTCGAGGGAGTAATCAATCGGAGCGTAAAGTTCTCCCGGTTTCCGGGCTCGTAACCCGGCCGACCTGCGAACAATTTCGTCGTTAATTCTGTTTTGCAACTCTTCTTTCGAATACATTTTATCCATTGTGGTTGTGATTATCTTTAATTTTCAGCTCTTCCAGTTCAATGTCCTCTTCTTCATCGTAGATATTCAGAAGCGGCTCTCTAAACGAACGGGTAGTTAACAAGCGGTCGAGGCTTGTGAGCAACGATGGCAGCAAAATAAGGTTGGAAGTTACTGCCACAAGCAATGTCAGAGAAACAAGAACTCCCATTGCAACCGTTCCGCCAAATCCGGAAAGGGAAAAAATCCCGAACCCGAAAAACAGCACTACCGAAGTGTAAAGCATGCTCACCCCGGTTTCTTTCAGAGCTAAAACCACTGAGCGCCTGATGTCCCATCCGGTAGCAATTAGCTCCTGCCTGTATTTGGCCAAAAAGTGAATGGTGTTATCGACCGAAATACCAAAAGCGATACTAAAAACCAAAATGGTAGACGCTTTTATGGGAATACCAGAGAATCCCATAATAGCAGCAGTAAATATTAACGGAATAACATTGGGGGTAAGCGACATGATGACCATCCGCCACGAAGAGAACATGATGGCCATAAAAATCGAAATTAGAAGAATAGCCAGCCCGAGACTGGTAAATAAATTTTTGAGCAAATATTGGGTTCCTTTAAAAGAAGTCACGCTCGAACCAGTAACGGTAACATCGTAATTATCAGCGGGAAAAATAGAATCAACATCGGCAATAAAATCAGCATACAGTTCTTCCATCCGCTTTGTTCCCACGTCTTTCATTCTGATGCTAATCCGTGTAACCTGCTTTGCGCTGTCAATAAAGGAATGCAGCATTCCGGCATCGTTGCCACCAAGCCGGGCATATTGTAATATAAAATTTTGTTCGCGGTTATTCGGAAGGCTGTAATAATCTTCCCGTCCATTGTAAAATGCCTGTTTCGAAAATTTTAAAAGATTCAGTAAAGAAATCGGAGGCGAAAGCTCGGGATACTCGGCCAGTTTTTTCTCCAACTGATCAATCTTTTTAAAAGTAGCCAGATTCATTACGCCTCCGGGACGTTTGGTATCTACCATAATTTCCAGAGGCATGAGCCCGTCAAAATTCGACTCAAAAAACTTCAGATCTTTGTAAACCGGGTCGTGTTCCGGAATATCGTCTACCATGTATCCGGAGCTTTTCATGAGGGTAATGCCGTAAAACCCAACTCCCAGAATTGCCAGAGCAACAGCATAAACCAGTTTACGCCGCTTTTCGGAAATAAAAATCAATTTGTCAATAATATCCGAAACAAATTTATTGTTAAGATGCTTTAAATGACGTGTTGACGGCGGTTCAATAAAACTAAATATAATAGGGATAAGTAATAACGACAAAACAAACAAGCCCATAATATTCAGCGAAGCCACAATCCCAAACTGCCTGAGGATGTCACTTTTTACAATAATAAAAGTGGCAAACCCCGATGCTGTTGTAAGATTGGTGAGGAAAGTTGCGTTTCCTATTTTTATGATTACACGCTGCAGCGCTTTTATTTTATTGCCGTGCCTTACATATTCGTGATGAAATTTATTCAGCATATAAATACTGTTGGGAATTCCAATCACAATTAAAAGCGGAGGAATCATTCCCGACAAAATGGTAATTTTATACCCGAACAACGACAACATTCCCATTGCCCAAACCACACCGGTAAGAACAATGATAACCGGGAAAATTACCGCTTTAAACGACCTGAAAAATAAAAACAGCACCACAATACAAATAACCAGTGCCAAAACACTGAACATGTATAACTCTCTTTTTATTTTTATGGAATTAACCACCCTGATGTACGGGAGTCCGGAGTAATGCAAAACCACCTGTTCTTTCTCCTCAAAATTGTGAGAAATCTTCTGAATGGATTTTATCATTTTCTCCCGGGCCTTGGTGTGCATTTTGTCTTTGTTTACCGTTATGGCAAGCAAGTATGTATGGGTTTCCGGATTGTAAACCAACTCCCGGTAAAACGGTAAACTTCTGAATATGTCTGCCTGCTCATCAATTTCTGCCTGCGTAGATATGGAGTCCGGGAAAATAGGAACAACCTCGAATTTACGTTTTTCAACGTTTTTCACCAGGTCGTACGTATTGGAAACCGACAACAAATCTTCAACTCCTTCCACCTTCGAAAGGTCGTCACAAAACTGCTTCCAGGCATCGAAGCGCTCAATCTGAAAAAAGTTAGAATCCTGAATCCCTATAATGATAAGATTTCCCTCTTCTCCGAATACCTTTACAAAGTTCTGGTAATCTTTATACGCCTGATCTTTCTTCGGAATTAAAGATGCGTATTCATAAGACATTTCAACTTTTCGTGCATGGTAACCCAGAAATAATGTAATTGCCACCAAAATACTAAGCAGGAGTATTTTATTTCTGAGGATAATGCTTGAAACCTTCAGCCACATATAATCTATTTGATATAAAGAAATTGCGAAAATAACAGAAATATTCGGAAAATGAAGGGAATTGCATCACGGGCTTCAACCGTAGATTTTAATATTAACATGAAGGTTGCGACACCCAACAGAAGAACGTTGTAAGCTGCTTTCAACCATATTTTTCCTTCCTTTCCTAAAAGAAAAGCACTTTGGAAAGAGCATTCCGATTAAGTTTAATATTTTGTAACTTTATGGAAAACTTAAAACTATGGCAACAAACAACAAGCACAACGTTTCCCGACGGGATTTCATTAAAGTAACCGCAGCAACTACTGCAGCCGTATCTGCACTCCCGCTTGGCGGCTGCAACACCGAAAAAGTTCCTGCTCCAATGAAACGCAGGTTTGGAAAGCACAATTTTATGGTTACCACGTTGGGGTTGGGAGGGCAGGCTTCGTTGCAGTGGACTCCGGAAGATGTAGACCCGGTTCCGATTATCCTGAAAGCATTTAAACTTGGTATAAATTATTTCGATACATCCAATCTTTACGCAGGAAGTCAGCTAAACTTCAACAAAGCATTTAAAAAGCTGAACCTGATTCCCGGAGAAGATAATTATGACGAAAAGCTGCGAAAATCGATCTGGCTGACAAGCAAAACTGCCATGCGCTGGGGGAAACCGGGATGGCCGGAAAAAGACGGCGTAATTAACTGGTCGAACGGCGAGAATGTAAAATGTGCAGTGGACGATGTAAAACGCTCACTCACCCAGCTTTTCGGAGACGGCCAGGGGAACTATCCCGCAGGAGCTTATCTCGACATGGTGCTCATACACACGCTCCACAACACCAGCGAAATAGATGTTTTATACGAAGGATTGGAAACTCCACTCGACCCTAACGGAAATTTTGGAGCACTGGTTGCCCTGCGTGACCTGCGCGATGGCACCAACCTGACAGGGATGAATCCGAAAAACGAAACATTAATTAAGCACATTGGTTTTTCAGGGCACAATAACCCGCCGGCAATGATTGACATGATTCAGCGGGACGAATGGGGAATTTTGGAAGGAATGCTTGTTGCCATCAATGCCAACGACAGGCTGATGTTCAACATGCAAAACAATGTAATACCGGTTGCCGAAGCCAAAGGGCTGGGAATTATTGGCATGAAAACCTTTGCCGATGCAGCCATGTATCACAAAGAGCCCACATGGTCGAACAAACCCGAACACGTTTTTCGCAATGTGGGAGAACCCGGGTTGCCAAGCCGCCCGTTAATTGAATACTCACTAACTACGCCGGGTGTTCACACACTAATTGTCGGCATCGGACACATCGACGAAAACCCGCTAAAATGCCAGCTGGTACAAAATTTTTATGCGGCGCAGATCGAACCTGACGGATTGAATGCTACCGAACGTTCAAGAATTGAAAAAATGGCTTCAGCTGTAAAAAACGGAAAGACCAACTATTTTCAAATGGGAAAAGAGGAATTTATTGCCGGACCGCGCATGCTGAAAGAAGAAAAGAAAGAAGGCGGAACAATTCTTACGTGGCAAACAGCATATGCCGGAGACGCGCCACTCGCCTATTACGAAGTAACAATTGACGGGAAAGTAGCCGGAAAGGTAGAACACAAACCTCAAACATTAAAAAGCAAGCCATTTGTTTTCGAAACGGACAAAACCGGCTCCGAGATACTTGTTGCGGCTATTGACAAGGCCGGCAACCACATGGAAACAAAACTGACATAACATAAATTAACTGCAAGAAAAACCTGTATTGTTTGAACCAAATGCTCTTTTAAAGGTTGATCTACCAATACAAAAAAATTAAAAATGGCAGACAGACTATCTGATCCAATCGGCCGCTTAATGGGACTTCGTTATAAATCACATCCATGGCACGGAGTTTTCATCGGGAAAGAGGCCCCCAAAGAACTAACCGCTTTTATTGAAGTGGTTTCCACAGACACTGTAAAGTACGAAATAGACAAAGACAGCGGATACCTTCGTATCGACCGGCCACAAAAATTCTCCAACGTAGTTCCTGCGCTGTATGGATTTATTCCGCAGACGTTTTGCGGTGAAAAAACCGGGCAGTTTTGCAGTGAAAAAACCGGAAAAAAAGGAATCATCGGTGATGGAGACCCCATCGATATTTGTGTACTAACCGAAAAAGTAATTTCACACGGCGACCTGCTGGTAAATGCCATTCCCATTGGCGGATTCCGAATGATTGACGGCAACGAAGCCGACGACAAAATTATTGCAGTTCTGCGCAACGACACTGTGTACGGGCATTTCAGAGATATTTCAGAAGTTCCGGAGATTGTCATCCAACGACTGGAACACTATTTCCTGACCTACAAAGATATGCCGGGCGAAGAGAAAGACACTGAAATTGCAGGAATCTACGATGTAAAAGAAGCGTACGAGGTAATTACCCGGGCGATGGAAGACTACAACCTTAAATTCGATAATTTGGGCAAGTTGTTGTCGTAACCCTGAAAAATAAGAAGAAGCACATTCTTTGAATAATCATCCGGCGGCAATTTCCTCAGGAGTTTCGGAATTGGTTTCCCCTGCTTTTTTAAGAGCCCGCACGGCGGCAATTGGCCCAATCACTTCGTGAAAAACGGCGCTCCCCATTACAACGGCAAGCAGCGTATCAGAAATATCTGAGAAATATGGATTTTTAGAAATCAGCAATGCCAGTCCGATTACAATGCCTCCCTGCGGAATAAGGCCTCCGGCAGTGTATTTCCGCACCTTTTTGGTTGCTCCGCCCCAGGCCGCCCCCACCCGCGAACCCAAATATTTCCCGGAAACGCGAAACACCACAAAAACAGCAATCAGGAACGCAGCTCCGGGTATTGCAGTAACATCAAGATGAAGACCGGACAGGATGAAAAAGAAAAGGAAAATCAGATCTTCGGTGTAGCGCTCAACAATTTTAAAAAACTGATTGCTCTGCTTGTTAAAGTTGGTAATAAACACGCCCAATGCCATGGCTGCCAGCAATTCATCAAAGTTCAACAGTGTTGAAATACCAAAAGAAAGAGCAATAAAGGCAACCAATATTACAATGCACTGCCCCTCCTTTTCAATCTTAAAAAACCGGGAAATAACCCCGGTCATCCACCCTAGGAAACAGCCAACGGCAACGGCCCCAAATATTGTGTACGCTGAATTTAAAAGCGATTGCCCTACGTTTGCCCCGTGGCTCCCGGCCAAAATTGCCGCAACAGTTACCGAAACGCTGTAAAGCAAAACCCCCACAGCATCGTCGAGCGCGGCAGTTCCCATTATTGTATCTGAAACTTGCCCCCGTGCTTTATATTGATGCATTACCGCTATGGTAGCAGAAGGATCGGTAGGACTGGCCAGCGGAGCAAGCAGCAAAGCAAGGATGAGTATCCAGTGGCTGGATATTGAAAAAAGCCCGGGAAAGAAAAATCCCAAAATAATTAATGCCACAAGAACAAAGAAAAACGGCAAAAGGCTTTCCAACAAAAGGATTCGCAGCAGAACAGTGCCGTAATTTTTCAGTTTCTCCCATTTTAGAGAGCCCCCCACTTCGAAGGCAATGAATGCAAGGCTGACATCAATTAACGGCTCGGTTTGCGAAAGCATGCTTTCTTTAAGAAAACCAAAGGTATGCGGACTAAAAAAAATCCCGGTGGCAATGTATCCAACAATTTTCGGCAATCCGGCCTTCTCAGCCAGAAACCCCAATGAGTAACCGACTAAAAGTAAAAGGCCTATTCCGAAAAGGATATTCATTTTTTAGTTTTTCGCTTTAAATCTAAATAAGAATAGTGAAACTCGTTTTTCTCATCGAAAAAATCTTCCCGGGAAACTTCATCCCACAGGGAGTAATCTATTTCAGGAAAAAAAACATCCGCTTCAAAAGGTTTGTGCACTATAGTTAAATAAAGCCTGCCGGCAAGCGGATAGAACTGCCGATAAACCATTCCGCCTCCAATTACAAATGCTTCCGCCTCATTTTTTACTTTTTCAACAGCCTCATCAATGGAAAAAACCACCTCGCACCCGGGAAAGCTGTCGTCGGGCTTGTCGGTAATTACAATGTGTCTGCGGTTAGGCAAAGGCCATTTAGGCAACGACAACAACGTATTCCGCCCCATAATAAGGGAATGCCCGGTTGTAATTTCTTTAAACCTTTTCAGATCGTTGGGCAAATGAAAAAGCAAATCGTTATTTTTTCCGATGGCAAAATTCTCGGCAATCGCTACTATTATGGAAATATTCTTGTAAGTCATTTAACTCCTCTAAATTAAAAAAATGAATGTTAGACTGCTACTTTCCCCTTAATACTCGGGTGCGACTGGTAGCCAACCAACTCAAAATCATCATATTTAAAATCGAAAATATTTTTCACTTCCGGGTTAATTTTCATAGTCGGAAGCGAATAAGGCTCGCGCGTGAGTTGCAGTTTCACCTGTTCAATATGATTTAAATAAATATGCACATCGCCGAGCGTATGCACAAAATCGCCGGGTTCCAGTCCGGTTACCTGCGCCATCATCAGGGTAAGCAATGCGTATGATGCAATATTAAAAGGTACACCCAAAAAAACATCGGCGCTACGCTGATAAAGCTGGCACGACAGTTTTCCGTCGGCTACATAAAACTGAAAAAGAATGTGGCAAGGAGGCAGGTTCATCTGATCCAGTTCGCCAACGTTCCAGGCACTCACCAGGTGACGACGTGAATCGGGATTGTTTTTAATCGACTCAACTACATTGATAATCTGGTCGATATGTTTTCCGTTGGGAGTTGGCCAACTGCGCCACTGGTAGCCATAAATATGCCCTAAATCCCCGTTCTCGTCGGCCCACTCATTCCAAATGCGCACTCCGTTGTCCTGCAAATATTTTATGTTGGTATCTCCTGCCAAAAACCAAAGCAGTTCATGAACAATCGATTTCAGATGTAGCTTTTTGGTGGTCACCATTGGAAATCCTTCGCTCAGCGGAAACCGCATTTGATGCCCGAAAACACTAATGGTTCCCGTTCCGGTACGATCTTCCTTTCTTACTCCATTCTCCAAAATGGTTTCCAGCAAATTCAAATATTGTCTCATTCTTCTATAATTGTTTATTTTAATGGCGACTCATGTACCCCACGCAACAGCCATGCTCCTTTGTGCGAAAGAATTACAATGTTCGTTTCATCGATTCAACATTTTGTACAACCACAAAAATAAGCATTCAGTCTGCTTTGCATCCTTATCAGCAAATTTAAATATCCACAATGTATCTGCCAAGGTTCGGCTTCAGCCTGCATCCACAAGTCCTCATCGCCTGTTCAAACAATTTTTAATACCTTATTTGCCAACCTTCAGAACACAAATTTCCCCGGGGAAAATCACTAATCTGTTTTTTACGGCACGGCAACTTTCAGTACAGCATCCTCGCCCTGATTGTGTGCGGAATCGCTTTCAGCTCATTTAAAATTTTGTTGCAATTATTGCATTCAGCATCAATAATTACGTAACCAATTTCAGCATCGGTTTGCAGGTATTGCGCCGCAATGTTAATTCCCTTATTGGTAAAAACGAAGTTAATATCTTTCAGTAACCCGGGCGTATTTTTATGAATATGCAAAAAGCGCTGTTTGTGGTAATTCGGCTGAATGGACACTTGCGGAAAATTAACGGCTCCAACGGTGGAACCATTATCGCTGTAGCGAATAAGTTTATCAGCAACTTCCAGCCCAATGTTCTCCTGCGCCTCCTGAGTACTTCCGCCAATATGCGGCGTCAACAAAACATTGTCGAAGTCCTGCAACGGGGAGCGGAACTTTTGAGTATTGGAAGCCGGTTCTGTTGGAAAAACATCGACTGCAGCACCTGCCACATGACCTTTTTTCAGCGCTTCGGCCAACGCTTCGTAATCCACCACCGACCCGCGGGAAGCATTAATCAGCAAAGCTCCTCTCTTCATCTGCGCCAATTGGTTGCGGGAAATCATATTGCGCGTATCCGAAGTTTCGGGCACGTGCAATGTTACAGCGTCAGATTTTTGCAGCAGTTCGTTAAGCGAATCGCACACAAAGGCTTTTCCCAGGCTGAGCTTTGTTTCGATGTCGTAATAAAACACATTCATGCCCATTGCTTCGGCCAGCACAGAAACCTGCGAGCCAATGTGTCCGTACCCAACAATTCCCAAATTCTTCCCCCTCACTTCATATGCGTTTCCCACAGACTTCAGCCAATCGCCGCGGTGGGCAGCTGCATTTTTTGCCGGAATTTCGCGCATCAGCATAATTATTTCAGCAATAACCAGCTCAGCAACCGAGCGCGTATTGGAAAACGGCGCATTAAAAACCGGAATGCCGTGCTGCCTGGCTGCCTCCAGCTCTACCTGGTTCGTACCAATACTGAAGCATCCAACGGCAAAAAGTTTTTGGGCTTTTTCTAATACCTGCCCGGTGAGCTGCGTTCGCGAACGTATTCCAAGAATATGGGTTTCTTGCAGCTTTTGCTCAAGTTCCTCTCCGTCGAGCGCAGTTTTCAGCCGTTCTACATTGGTGTAACCCGCGGCTTTAAAACTTTCCACCGAAGAAGGATGAATACCCTCCAGCAGCAAAACTTTTATGTATTTCTTGTCGAGCGAAAATCTTTTGGGCATAGTATCAGGTTTTCCACAAAATTAAGATTTTATGCTGACTTAAAATGCATCATCGAGCGTACGAACAGTTAATGCTTCGCTCAATTTTTCTTCTGACATTTCGGTTTCCAGGCTTACGGTAAGCTTTTCGCCGGGCAACATATCGAAGTAATTATCGGAGAAAAAACCTTTCTCGTCTGCAATTTGAAGGTATACGTTTTTGGCCAGCTTGTCAGTTTTCAACTCAATATCAAATCCCGAATCTGTTTTTGTTATGCTGTAATCCACCTGCGGATGGGGAATATCCAACTCTTTAAATGGCCTGAAAAAGTATATGTTCCGGGAAATGGTTTTCCCGTTTTCAATAAGTTCTGCTGACAGGAGCAGGTTCCGTGTATCTTTTCGATAAAGAAATTCGTGTTTGTTCTCATTAAAATAATCTCGGCTCGAGTTAGCCGGAATCTCGGCCAGTGATGCCGTTTCCCAGATCACCTGCCCGTCGAAGTCCATCATTTTTAAAATAAGCTGGGCGTTTACCTGCTCCAGCCGGTCGTTTACAATGCCTACTTTAAGTTTCAATTCGTCTTCGTAAGGACTTACCAACACCGGACTGAAACCTTTTTTTACATAATACTGAAGGGCTTTCCACTTCTGGTAATAATCGGTAGAACTCCAGGAAGCAACGGGCCAAACATCGTTTAACTGCCAGTACAGACTTCCCATGGTATATGGCATAGCCCGGCGGTGACCTTCCAGCCCGAACTTGATTCCTTCGGCCTGCAGCACGTGGTTCACATATAAAAACGACTCAAAATCTTTGGGACGACGATATTCCTTTAACATGTAATATTCAATGGTACCGTTGCCAATGGAAGATCGCTGGTGCGATTTCATCACGTCAGAATAAATATCATAATCTTCGGGGGCTGCGTATTTTTTTACGGTAGAAATCTCGGGGAACGACTGAAAACCGTACTCGCTCATAAATCTGGCGAGGTGAGTTGCATAGGTATTAAACGGTTCTTTCCCCCACCAAACACCCCAGTAGTGTTCATCGCCATTTACCAGGTCAGCCTGTACTCCCATTCCCGACGACGGGCTCGAACCCCAATAACTGCGTTGCGGGTCATACTCACTCACAACTTCGGGTAATGTTTTATGAAAAATGTCGACATATGCCTGCCACACTTTTTCAGGAACATCCGCTCCCTGTTTTTCGGCCTGCCCTTTCCATCCCCAGGTGTTCCATGCGGTAAGGATTTCATTATTCCCGCACCACAATGCAATGCTCGGGTGGTTGCGCAGCCTTTTCACATTGTCGACAGCTTCTTTTCTGATGTTTTCAAGGAACGACTTATCGTTAGGAAACATGGCGCATGCGAACATAAAATCCTGCCAGACCAAAATGCCGTTTTCATCGCATAAATCGTAAAACAAATCATCTTCGTAAACTCCGCCGCCCCAAACGCGCAACATGTTCATGTTCGATTTTCGGGCGGTTTCAATCATTTTACGGTAATTCTCATCCGTAACACGCGGCAAGAAAATGTCGTTTGGAATGGTGTTGGCACCTTTCATAAAAACTGGGTGCCCGTTCAGTTTAAAATAGAATGAAGTTCCGTGGTCATCTTTTTCGCGCACCAGTTCCAGCGTGCGAATCCCAATGCGGGTGTTTTCGGTAATTGTGCGTTTACCCAAAGCCAGTTCGCCGGTTATATCGTACAGATGCGCTTCGCCCAATCCGTTGGTCCACCAAAGTTTCGGGTTCTGAATTTCGAAATCAACCTTATACGTTTTAACACCGTGTTGCAAATGAATATTGGCGGTAGCCAGAACCGCCCCGTCGTTTTTCACTGAAAGTGTTGCTTTGCCTTTTTTCTCGGCTTCAACCTCAAAAACTGCTGTAAGTGTGGCTCTCTCGTCAGAAACCTCGTGTTGAATAATTTGCAGGTTTTCGATGCGGGCATTGTCCCATGCCTGAATGGTGACCGGACGCCAGATTCCGCTGGTGACCAAACGCGGGCCCCAGTCCCAGCCATAATGATAGCCGGCTTTTCGTGTGTAAATACTCACGCGCTTGTTCCCTTCCACCTGCCCTCTTTCAGCCTGATCGTTTTCAGCCCCGGGGTAAACAAATCCGTTGGCATCATATTGTTTCAGGCCCTCAACAATGGGAGAATGAAACAAAATCCGCAATTCATTTTCGCCTTCATTCAGCAGATCTTTCACGTCAGCCTGCCACCGGCGAAACATATTATCAGCATTAAAAATCAACTCCCCGTTTACAAAAATATCGGCATAAGTGTCGAGCCCTTTAAAATCGAGCTGCACACGGTCGCGCTCCAAAATATTTTCATCGACTAAAAAAGTGGTTTGGTATTCCCAGTCCACTTTGTCGACCCACTGCACATCGAGTTCGTTCAGCCGATAATACGGATCTTCGATAATTCCGTTTTTCATCAAATCGGTATGCACAGTTCCCGGAACAGTAGCCGGCAACCACTCTCCTTCATTCAGCTGCCGGAAAGTCCAGCCTTCGTTTATTTCTTTTTGAATCATTAGGTTAGCATCTTTATTTTTTGGCTGACATCCCCACGAAAAGAGCAGGGCAAATGTCAAGACAGATAGCAAATTTACTTTATGCCACATGGTTTTTTTTATTTTGTCGTTGTGAAAATACGAAAATCTAAACTATCCTCAATAAACTCGTATTACGAGAATAATATTGTAATAAGAAAGAGCAATGTCAACATCCAAAAGTAAAATTTCTTTTAAGCCGGCATTCCGTTTATTTTTTGGCAGCATTCAATTTCTATTTTGCGCGCTGTTTCTTTTGGCTGGTAATTCATTTCACCTATTTTCCTCTATCTTTGTGCCAAATTATTTACCATGAAGGAGAAGCTTTTTGGAAAGACGCTGACGGAGCTGCAACAAATTACCGAAGATCTGGGGATGCCGAAATTTACAGCCAAACAAATGGCTGACTGGCTCTACAAAAAAGAAATTTTTTCGGTGGAAGAGATGACAAATCTTTCTAAAAAAAGCCGCGATATACTGTCCGATAAATTCGAAGTTGGTATGGTAGCGCCTACCCGCGTACAAAAAAGCACCGATGGCACCAAAAAGTATCTTTTCCCCACATCCGGCCAAAAATATGTTGAAACGGCAATGATTCCTGAACACGAGCGAATAACCGTTTGTGTAAGCTCTCAGGTTGGTTGTAAAATGGGCTGTCTGTTTTGTTTTACCGCCAAACAGGGTTTTCAGGGGCAGTTAACCGCAGGAGAAATTGTGAACCAGGTAAAAAGTATTGCAGAAGCCGGAAAGGTTACCAATATTGTTTATATGGGAATGGGCGAACCTTTTGATAATTTGAATGAAGTGCTAAAAAGCCTTGAGATACTCACTTCTGAATGGGGGTTTGCCATGAGTCCGCGCCGCATCACCGTTTCAACCATCGGAATAATCCCGGGGATGCTCACCTTCCTGGAAAAAAGCGAAGCTCATCTGGCGGTGAGCCTGCACAATCCGTTTAACGAAGAACGCCAAAAACTAATGCCGGTGCAGGTTGCATACCCTATCAACGAGGTAGTGAACGAAATAAAAAGCTGGGATTTTGGCCGTCAGCGGCGGGTATCTTTCGAGTACATTTTGTTTGAGGGGCTGAACGATTCGCCACAGCATGTGAAAGAGCTGGCGCGTTTACTGAAAGGACTGAAATGCCGCATCAACCTTATTCGTTTTCATCCGGTGCCCGGAACGCCGCTGAAAAGTCCCGCAGAAGAAACCATTCAGCGTTTTAAAGACGAACTCAATCAAAAGGGAATTCTGACCACAGTGAGAGCTTCCCGCGGCCAGGATATTTATGCTGCGTGCGGATTGCTTTCTACCAAGGAAATGACTAGCTAAAATATTTCCATTTCGGAAAAGACACACTTCAACCAGAAAAGTGCCCTTCTGAAAACGCCAGAGAAAACTTGATTACTTTTTGCGCTGCGCCTGCTCTTACCTGAAATGCGGCATTGCAGAAACAATAAGAACAATTACAAGCACAACAAATAACACAAATACTGCATCGTTCTGGATTTTTCGCAGAAAATAGATAATTGTTGGGGTGAATATTCCCAGAAAAACGGCTTCCCTTAATTCTCGCATGGTAATGCTAAAACTTCCGGTGGCAATCCAGTTGGATATTTCGGGAAGCAACAAAAACAGGCCAATTGCAATTATAATTACTTCAATAAACTGAATAAACTGCTTCATAATTATTAAACAAAATCAATATTATTTTACTCTTCCGGGATTCTTCTTAATAAAATCTCCCCAGTTTTTATACTCCTTGTTTTTTTGCGGTTTTCCCTGTTGTATAAAGTGGCAAATAGCTACGGCTACAGCATCTGTGGCATCCAGAGCCTGGTCGAGGTCGGTCAGATTATAAACTTTCTGCAAAAAATATTTTACCTGTTCTTTTGAGGCTCTTCCCATGCCGGTAATGGCTTGTTTTACCAACAGCGGTGCATATTCGTGGATGGGCACCGAAAAGTGGAGTGCTGCTGCCATAAGCACGCCTTGGCCGCGCCCCAGCTTTAACATCGACTGCACATTTTTCCCGTAAAACGGCGCTTCAATAGCCATTACATCCGGACGGTATTCGTCTACCAAATGCAACGCCCGCTCGTGCAGATACTGCAACCGCTGGTAGTGGTCGGAATATTTACCAGGCACCAGGGTTCCCATGTTTATTATAACCGGTTTGTTGTTCCTCACTTCTACCAGTCCGTAGCCGGTTACGGTTGTCCCGGGGTCAATACCTAATATTTTGAGTGGCTTCCCGTTCATGTATTTATTTGATTCTTCTTGTCAAACCTTTGAACTAAAATTCCGGCAATAATACATGCCAGTCCGGCAAAAGTAGTGATGAACAGGGTCTCCTTCAAAATAAACCGGATAAAAATGAGCGACAGGAAAGGCGTCAGAAATATCAGGTTCCCGATTTTTGCGTTGTTGGTACTCAATTGCATTGCTTTCATCCAGAAAACATAGGTTACGCCAACTTCAAAAATGCCAATGTAAATTGCAGCATACAACCCGGTTCCGGGTTCAATTCTGAATTCAGTAAAAAAGAAGACGGTTACCGCCAGAAAAATCAGGCCGAAAAAGAAATTTAAAAAAAGTTTTACAATGCCGTCTCTTTTGTCGCGAACATTCAAAACCCAGTACAGCGCCCAGAGCACTGAACTACCAAGCGCGAGCAAAACGCCGTTCAAACTGGTATTTTGAAAACCGCTAAGCCCTCCCTGCGACGAAATTAAAACCACACCGGCAAAACTGATAACAAGTCCGGCGATGCTCCATTTCCCAATTTTTTGCCCTAAAAGCGGGACAGAGAGCAGAGTTAGCACAATGGGCCACACCATGTTGAGCGGCTGTGCCAGTTGCGCTGGCAAAAGCGAATAAGCTTTAAACAGAACCAGGTAATACAAAAGCGGATTGAGCGCCCCCAACACCATCGAATTGATCAGCTGGCCTACGGTTTGCTGCATCAAAAGCTTTGTCTTTTTTTGAATAACCAGTATAAAAAATAAAATAATTACCGAAGTTGCAGATGCGTAAAAAATAAGCTGAATGAAGTCGAGCTCGCTCAACCCCAGCTTAAACGAGGTAGCTACCGTTGACCACAGCAATACCGACAACCCTGCGTAGAGGTACGATTTTTCAATTGATTTCATTGGGGATAGTGTCCTGTATAAATAATTCTTCCTGCGGGTTAACCGGCGCATCCGGATAAATCTCCCGCAACTCTCTGAACTTCTGGCGCGACTCTTCGGTAAAAACACTTCCCGGGAAGCGGCTTAACATATCGCGGTAAAGTTCTTTTGCACGTTCTTTTTCATTCAACTGGAAGTTGCACAATTCGGCCAACATAAACAGTGCATCGTCGGCCAGCAAACCTGAGCTGAAATTATCGGTAATCTCCTGCAGAAAGCCAGCAGCCTCTGTGTAATTGTTGCGGTCAATTTCAATTTTTGCTTTCCGGAAAAGAATATTGTCGGTTAACGAATGAAAAGGATAAATCTCAGCAATAGAATCGAGGGTCGTCATCGCTTCAGATTCCTTATTCCTGAAAAACAACAGGTCGGCGCGGGCAAACATTTGCAAAGGCACGGCCGTGGTATCCAGGTTCAGATTGTTGCCAATAAGCATGGAAAGTTCCATGGCATCGTTAGCAGTTAATTTTGACGTGCTGGCCTTCAGAACATCCAGTTGAGCCTTGGCCCAACTAAAATTTCCCATATAATATCCCAGTCTGGCTTTTTTTAATTTTACTTCATCGCCCAGCGTGTTGTTTTTGTTGGCATCAATTACCTGCGAGTAAAGCAGTGTTGCTTCCCACGGATCACCGGCATAAACATAAATATCTGCCAATTCGGTTTTCAAAATTCCCAGATCTTCAGGTTTGAGAAGAGGGAGCTTCAATCCTTTTTCCAGTATGGAAATTGCTTTTTCAGAATCATTCAGATAAAACGCCAGCAGATGAGCATAATCATGAATTAGCCCAAGAGTGTTAACAGAATAGCCAAGCATTTCCAGACTACTTTCGAATTTTCCGGCCAGCTCGTTTCCATCCGCTTGCGACTCGGGCCCGCTGGTTGTGTAGCGCATGTACGATGCGCGAATGTTTTGGACAAACGCAGGAATGTAAAGCGGAGAATTTTCGCCTTTTTCAACCAGGTAATTAAAGGCACGCTCTGCCTCGTCGTACATTTTATTATTAAGCGCCATTTGTCCCATTTGCAGAATGTGAGTGTCTTCTTCTCCGGTTCTCCGGTCTAATGCAAGTGCCTGTCGCAAAGCACCTGCAAATTGTTTTTCCTGAAGGAAGAACCAAATCAGCAGCCGGTTGTAAACAATTACACTGGGTTCTGCCTGAATTCGTTTTAAAATTTGTTCCCTGAAATTCTGGCGCAACCCGCCATCCACGTCAATGCGCATTGCCGATGAAAGGGCACTTTGAACACGCTGAATCTGCTTGTCATCCTGCCTGATAAGGTTCAGGTACTCTTCCATCATTTTGTCGTAATCGCGTAAATAGAGGTAGTTACGCGCCAATTCGTAGTTAAACTGTTCCTGAGGTATCTCCTTGCGCCCTTTCAGGTAAACCTTTTTCGACCATTCAAACTCCTGCCACTGCATAAACGAGTTTGCCGCAACCAAAATACTTCCCTTGTTTGCCGGAACTTGTTTCAACGCTTCCGTGTATTTTTCATCGGCTTCTTTCAACTTCTTTTGTGCTTTTAAAAGATATCCCCAATGAATAAGCAGATCTGGACGGAGCGTGCGCTGTTTTTTCAGCTCTTTCTGAATGAAGGTTTCTGCTCCCTCAAAATCCTGCATCTCTATCATGGAATTGAGGTAAAGCCTGAAATAGTAATTGTTTTTTGAAAGATTGTAAACTTCCAGCAACAGAGGTGCGGCTTTTTCGTAATCCTTTGCATTGTAGTACGACAATGCCAGCTTTGTGGCAGACTGAATTTCATTGGGTTGAGCTTGCGCCCACAGAACATTCGCGCCAAACAGCAGAAAAAAAGCTACAACAATATGTTTTGTGTACTGTTTCATCATTATGCAAAAATAACAGGTAAAATAACATTACGGTTTTTGTGACCTGCTTTTTGCTTTTAAACATTTAGGGTTACTTTTGTACAAAACATTTTTTATTATGGCGCACGAGTTGACAGAAAGGCAAAGGCTGCCGCGATGGATGAAGATGAAAATGCCAAAAGGCGAAAGCTATTCAAAGGTGAAAAATCTGGTTGAAAAGCATGGCCTTCATACAATATGCACCAGCGGGAACTGTCCGAATATTGGAGAATGCTGGAACCGTGGCACTGCCACATTTATGATTTTGGGGGATATTTGCACCCGCCGTTGCAAATTTTGTGCGGTGAAAAGCGGAAAACCTCTGGCTCCCGACTTGAAAGAGCCGGAAAAAGTGGCTGAATCAGTCCGGATAATGGGAGTGAAACATTGTGTAATTACCTCGGTTGATCGTGACGATTTGGACGATCAGGGTGCCGGCATCTGGGCGCGTACCATAACCGAAGTAAAACGGGTAAACCCGGACACACGCATCGAAGTGCTCATCCCCGATTTCAGAGGTAAGGAAGAACTCATTCAGCAGGTAATTGATGCCGGCCCGGATGTAATTTCCCACAATCTTGAAACCGTGGAAAGGTTAACTCCGTTTGTACGATTCGCATCAAAATACCGTCGCAGCCTTGATGTGATAAAATATGTAGCACAGCACTACACTGTTGCAAAATCAGGAATTATGCTTGGGCTGGGCGAAACTTACGACGAAGTGCTGCAAACAATGGACAATTTGCGTGAAGCCGGATGCAAGGTGATGACCATCGGGCAATATTTGGCTCCCACGTCAACACACATGCCGGTGGTAGAATACATTGAACCCGCACAATTTGCCGAGTACCGCAAAATAGGACTTGAAAAAGGATTCTCGTTTGTGGAAAGCTCTCCGTTGGTGCGAAGTTCATACAGAGCGGAAGAACATGTCAAAGCTTAAAAATACAGAGAGAAAACTGTTCAGTATTTAAAAACTGAGAAAGTCTTTTTGTATTCAATTGGTTATTGGCAGGTGCTACGCAGGAATATAATTTTTATTGTTGGTTAAACAATATTATGTTAGTTATTGCAAATCAGCAAACAATCTTGGTGAAATAAAAAACTGCAATAAAAGTGGCAAATTTTAATTATAACGACATTGGTCTGAAAGACTACCAGGAAGTTTGGGACTTTCAGGAACAGATTCTGGAGGAAATAGTAGCGGAAAAGCGGGCAACAAAAAAACCGTCTTCCAAAAATCAATTCATCCTGGTGGAGCATCCGCATGTTTACACGTTGGGAAAAAGCGGCGACGAAAAAAATCTTTTGGCACAAGACGATTTTCTGAAAAAAATCGAAGCTACTTTTTACCGAATTAACCGCGGCGGAGACATTACCTACCACGGACCCGGACAACTCGTAGGCTACCCGATTATTGACCTGGAATATTACAATATCGGAGTGCGCGAATACATCGAAAAGATGGAAGATGCCATTATTGCCACAGTTGCCGAATACGGTGTTAAAACAGGTCGAAAAGAGGGAGCAACCGGCGTGTGGATTGATGCGGAACATCCGTCGCGAGCCCGGAAGGTTTGTGCCATCGGAGTGCGTGTCAGCCGTTTTGTAACCATGCACGGATTTGCATTAAATGTAAACACAGACATGCGCTACTTTAATTACATCAACCCCTGTGGACTTACCTTTGGGGTAACTTCCATTCAGCAGGAATTGGGAAGAGAAGTGCCAATGGCGGAAGTAAAAGCACTACTTAAAGAAAAATTCAACGAGGTTTACTAGATAAGTACCCGACATTTCCGCACAACCCTTTTTTCGGATGAAAGCCAGACGCAAATGGCGTATTTTACTTGCTGAGATTTTTGTTTGCGCGGTGTGTTGGAATGTTCGTCAGGCTGCATTGATTATGTTGCTGTCATTTAAAAATTGCTGGTTTCTGTTTCAGTGTACATATAATCTACAGCCTTGTTTCTTATTTCAAGTATCTTAATGCACAACACAGTAGTTTGTGGCTCACAGATTTCTTTGTGTTTAATAATTGTAGTATATAGTCTCTTCGGCAATTTGAAATAAACTTGTATTTTTACCCCACATGATTGATGCTCACAAAAGAGTTAAGGAAGAGTTCGCCTGGTCGCATAAACAATTTGCCGATTTTTTCAGGGAGAATTACCATACCGCCTGCCTGGTTGCATTGCGTTACATGTCAGATGTTGATGAGGCAGAAGATATGGTACAGGATATTTTTGCTGCTTTGTGGGAGAAGCGGAAAACCATTCAGGTTAAAACAAATCACAAAAATTATCTTTTTACGGCGGTTAGGAATCACGCTATAAACACCGTTCAGCGAAGCAAGGAGAAAACGATATCGCTTTCAGCGCTTTTTGTTGATGTTTCAGAAGAAGAGAATCCGAATCATTTTAAAGACGAGGAACTTGCTGCGGAAATTTCCAAAGCGATAAATGAACTTCCCAAGGGCTGCCGGGCTGTTTTTACCTTGGCTTACCTGGAGAACATGACTTATCAGCAGATTGCAGATAAGCTGAATTTGTCTAAAAACACCATAAAAACCCAAATGGGGGTTGCCTACCGACAATTGCGTGAAAAGCTGAAAAAGTATGTTGTTGTGTTGCTGGAGTTTGTTTTTAATTGAAAGAATACGCAAAATAATTTTACTTTTTTTTAATGCGCTTTCACCCTTTTTTAAAAAAGTGTGTCATTAATAACAGAACATGGGAAATAATAACGAAAATAAGATAGAAGAATTTGTTGGCTACCTTCATGGGGAAGATGACGCATCGTTTGGCGGAGAACACTCGGATAGTAACGAGCTAAACGATGTAAGAAAAATTTTTAGCCTGCGCAAGAAAGTAAAACAGACTTTGTTGCTAAAAACCGGACAGGAAGCGTGGACAAATGTTGAACAACGGATGAAAAGCCACCGCACTTTTCGTGTAAAAAAAAATCTAAACTATTTTCGTTATGCGGCAGCAATCTTGGCAATTGTAACGCTGACCGGAGTTTTAGCTGTATTGTTTTTCCAATCCCCGTTCAATAAAGGAAAAGAGATTGTTACTGAGATAATATCCGGAATGGGAGAAATGAAGGAAGTTGTATTGCCGGACGGAACCGTTGTTGGGCTGGGATCCAACACCGTAATAAAATACAGCAGTAGTTTTGGACGTAATAGCAGAGAGGTAGTTTTTAGCGGGGAGGCCATGTTTAATGTAAAAAAAGATGAGACTTCCCCTTTTTTCGTAAAAATGGGTGATGCACGGATTCAGGTGCTCGGAACAAAATTTTTGGTAACCAGCTTTGCGAAAGTAAACAGAAATGAAGTGGTATTACTGGAAGGAAATGTGCAATACAAAAGGAATAACCATAATATTTCAATGTCGGCTGGTGAACGGATTACAGATGACTTGATTTTAGGAAATGTGGTTAGTAATCAGGTGGATGTGTCTCGTTATGTTGAATGGACAGCGGGTAAGGTATATTTGGATAACGACCTCTTGGAGTATTTGGTATTTCTTATGGAGCAGTGGTATGGAATTCCATTTGAATTCGGTTCTGAAGATATCAAGGATTATTGTTTTTCCGGTGTGATAAATAAGAATAAGACATTGGAGTACAATTTGAATATTATTTCACTAACTAATAAAATAAAATTTAAACAAGATGAAAACAGGATAATTGTAAAGAAAAGGGCTTAAAAAAACCGGGAACTGCTCCAACAATTCCCGGCACATAAATCTCAACCGTGCTTTTGGTTTAATGAAAAGCACGGAATTGTTTAACTAACAAAAATCAAATGTATGAAAAAAATTTTTTTCCTGCGTAGGAGCAGGGATGGTGTGTCAAAAATTATTCTTTGTATGCGATTGACATTATTTTTCGTTTTACTGAATGTTTTTGGAGTCTATGCGAAAAATTCTTATTCACAGAATGTCAGACTCAGCCTCAATTACAAAAACGCAACAATTAAGCAAGTGTTAGAACAAATTGAGCAGCAAAGTGACTTTGAGTTTTTTTACAGTAACAATGATTTTAACACAAATTCCAGGGTGGATATCTCAATAGAAGATGGGACATTGGAAGAGGTGTTGAATCGTATTGTGCTCCCCAGAGGGTTGCAGTATCAGTTGGTTGATAACCTGGTGGTAATATCAAAGGTCTCCGGAGAATCCAAAGCTTTAACTTATCAACCCAGGAGTCAGAAAATTATACGTGGAACAGTGACTGATGCGAAAGGAGAAGGTATCCCTTTTGTAAACATTCTTATTAAAGGCTCAACAATTGGTACGGCAACGAATGAATTTGGGGAGTATGAAATATCAGTTAGAGATGACGTGACCCTGATATTCAGTAGTATCGGTTTTAGAGACTATGAGGTACACACTGCGGGGAAACAAAAAATTGACGTTAAGCTCGTTGAGGATAACATTAGTGTGGGAGAAGTAGTTGTAATGGGTTACAACGAGGTGGAACGAAAGCATCTGGCTTCTTCTGTTGAAACTGTTGAAATGGATCGGGTTAAAAATCGTCCTATAGCTAAATTAGAGGAGGGGTTCAGTGGAACTGTTGCAGGCGCTACGCTTTTGCAAGGGGATAACTTACCGGGAAGTGTTCCGGGAACTATCTCCATAAGAGGATTAAGCACTCTGCAAAATGCTTCCCCTTTGGTTATTGTTGATGGTATGGAGCAGTCATTAACCGACATTGATCCAAATCAGATAAAAAGCATCAGCGTATTAAAAGATGCAGCTTCTGCTTCGATGTACGGATCGCGGGGAGCAAACGGTGTAATTATTATCGAAACAGAACGAGGAAGTACAGGTGAATTTAAAGTCGATTTGCATAGTTGGTTTGCCATGCAATCACCTATTGATTTACCTGATTTTGTAGGTTCTACTGAGTATATGCGTTTAAACAACGAGGCAAGGGAGATGCAAGGACAATCTCTGCTATTTTCGGAGCAAGATATTGCGCAGGCAGAAAGCGGAAATTATACTAATACCGACTGGCTCGATGCAATAATGCAGCGCACCGCATATTCTCATAATACTTCAGCAAATATTTCAGGAGGGGGAGGTGTTGGTACGTTTAACTTAATGTTGGGATATGTCGAGGAAAACGGGTTGAATAACATTGAAGGGACAAACAAATTTAGCGCACGTTTTAACACCAACATAAATATTGCCGACCGGTTTGTGTTATTAGCAGATTTTTACGCACATAGATTGCAGGTTGACCGGTTGATGGCAAATGATGACGGACATGGGTTGTATCAAATTGCATGGCGGATGAATCCTACTCAAGCAATTACTTATGAGTCGGAACTGGAAGACCACTATATCCTGCATAACAACTACAACCCCTTGGCTTCAATAGAGCGTGGTGGAATAAAAAATTATATGCACGATAGAAGCACCATTAATTTGAGGCCCAGGTATTACATTAATGATAACCTTTACGTTTCGGGAAATGTTTCATATCTGATTAATAAATCGGCAAACAAATACAAGCGGGAAACCTTTAAATTTTTTGACGGTGATGGGAAACCGGTTGATGTTTGGAAAAACTCAGTAGGTGCAGAGCAGGGAGTAAGTACGAGTCAGATAACAGCGCGTGGACTTGTTAATTACGATCAGGATCTTCGAAAAGGGAAAGACAAAATATATCTTGTGCTTGGTTCAGAGATTATGAATTATATTTATACTGATTATAGAGAAATATCGAAAACGTCATTTTTTACAAAACTTAATTACTCTTTTGATGATCGGTACCTGCTTGAAACTACTGTGAGAACTGACGGTAGTAGTAAGTTTGCTCCAGGAAATCAATGGGGTTTTTTCCCTTCAGCATCATTGGGTTGGAATGTCCACAACGAGGCTTTTATGGATCCGCTGGTTAGTTCGGATGTCATTAATAATTTCAAAATACGGGTTTCATACGGATTAATTGGAAACGAAAACGTTGATCCGTACCTGTGGGAAGAAATTGTGAATACCTGGGGGTGGACGATGCGCGTTCCTAACCCGGATTTCACTTGGGAAAAACAACAACAGAAAAATTTCGGGGTGGATCTTTCCGTACTAAAAAATAGGTTAAATATTACTTTTGATACATATAATAAATTTTCTCACGACCTTATCTACTCCAATTTTCCGGTTCCTCCTCTTACCGGTTCATACTATTTAACATCATCGGTAAATATAGGTGAAGTTGAAAATAAAGGATGGGAAATATCGGCAAAATGGTCAGATAATATTGGTGACTTTTCCTACAGTGTAGGCGCAATGCTTTTTGACAATAAAAACAAGGTGTTGAAGGCAGGATATTCAAATTCGGATACCTTAATCTTTAAAAATAACTCCGACAAAATTTGGTATAGAGGTATCGCTGTTGACAATTATTATGGTTACGAAAGCGATGGATACTTTAAGGACCAGACTGAAGTGGATGCAACAGCAGCCAAATTACCTAATACATTGCCCGGAGACATTAAGTATATAGATCAAAACAATGATGGTATTATTAACGACCTCGACAAAATAAACCTTGGTGATCCCTTCCCTCATTACAATTATTCTATTAGTATCGATTTAAGCTACAAACAATGGGACTTTACTATTTTGGGACAAGGGGTAGGTAAACGTACAGGAAGGCTGAATGGACAAGAGGGTTATCCTGTCCTTATGGACGGCTCCAGCAACAGTTTAGGGGCACCTCGTAAGTATTACGCAGAGAACCGTTGGACTCCCGATAATCAAAACAGTCGTTTCCCACGTGTATGGACTGGTTCCAGCTCAAACGCGGTATTAAGTGATGTATGGTTGAGTGATGCTTCTTTCTTCAGATTAAAAACAATTCAGTTGGGATATTCTATACCCAAAATAGGGAAGAACATAAGAAATGTAAGGTTTTATATAAATGCCCAGGATGCAATTACTTTTACTAAGTGGGAAGGACTCGAGCCAGAACGGGATGGTGGAAATGGAAATTATCCCAGAATGGCATCTTATAGCCTGGGAGTAAAAGCAACGATATTTTAATAAACGCAAAAGGTTATTTTACAATGAAAAAACTATTATATATCTTCTTCTTGGCATTTACTTTTTTAGGGTGCGAAGAATTTCTAGACAAAAAAGATCCCACAGCAACTTCTTTCGTAGAGTTTTTCAATGACGAAGAAGATTTGCGTCGTGTCGTTTATAGCAGTTATCTTGATGTTTTTACTCATCCCAGCAACAGAAAAACCCTGTTTTATATGGATGACGGGAAATCGGATAATGCCTATAGTCGTTTGGAGAATGACCATCAACAACGAATCGCAAATGGTAACTTTAATAGCAATACTGATGCATTTTTATATTATTATGAATTGCAAATGAAGCATCTTGGTCGCTTGAACACCTTTATCTCATATACTGACGTTCCTTATGTCGAGGACGAATTAGTAAGACAGAAGTATAAAAGTATTCTCGAGTCATTAAGGGTCTGGCATTATTTCAAGTTGACATTTAGGTGGGGAAACGTACCTTTTGTTCTCAAACCAGCAGATTTATCTGAAGCAAGGCAGGACGCTACTCCGAAAGATGAAATTCTGGAACAGTTGTTTCCTTTGGCAGAAGAAATTGCCAGCAGATTACCAGAGGACGAATATACAACTGACAAATACATGTTCAACCGGTATTCCTTAAAGGCTTTAACCATGAGGTATGCGTTATACAACGAGCGCTATGAAATGGCAGCAAGACTAGCAAAAGAAATAATAGATAGTAAAAAGTATGAACTTTATCCTGTATATGGTGACCTATTTCAGTACAAAGCCTCGTCAAGTAACAAGGAATTTATCATGCATATGAACAGGGAAAGTAATGGTAATTCTGCGACTTATTCGTTTAGGGATCTTGGTCCCCATTATCGAACAGGAGCAGGTCAATCATATCTTGTCCCTTTAAAATCGTTGGTTGATTCCTATTGGACATTGCAGGGAAACTCCATTGGTAGTTGCCCGCTGCATTCAAAAGAAGAGTATGAATTAAATCCAAATTTGAATCGCGACCCGCGTTACGCCGCAAGCATTATGGGGCAAGGGGATGAATTTTATGGTGATACGATTGATATCTATAACGTAAATGACCCCATGTATTATGAGAATATAAGGGCAAGTAGGTCTGGATATTGGTTTCGTAAGTTTGTTGATGAATCGGATGCTTTTAAAGGAAGCGGAAATATGGAATATGGGTTATTGCGTTATGCAGAAGTTTTGTTGAGTTATGCAGAAGCCAAAATAATGCTTAATGATGTAGATGACCTTGCAAAAAGTTGTATTAATCAGATTCGCAGTAGGGCAGGTTTGGATATGACTGAAGCAGACGTTACTTTGCCAAAATATTCTTCTTTTACACAACAGCAATGGATTGAGCTGATAAGGAATGAAAGAAGGATAGAGCTGGCAGCTGAAGGGCTGAGATATGATGATATTATAAGGTGGCGGATAGCTGAAGATGTACTGAATAAACCGGCGTTGGGGCATACCCAGATGATAGATGGAGATTTAGTATCTCTAAAAATTGAAGATCGAACATTCAGAACATATAACTATTTATGGCCATTTCATGAAAATAGCTTGCGGGTTGAACCTGGGTTAAAACAGAACCCGGGATATTAGAATCTCATTAAAGTATCCCTGGTAGATTTAATATCTCTGCCAGGGATTTTTTTTATACATAACACCAATGATTAATTTGAAAATACCGTATGGTTATCTGGTCAGCATACTAATGAGCTGCCTATTGGTATTGAACACACAGGCACAACCGTTTACATGGAAAGTCAATAACGACGGCTGGGTGTTGAGTAAGAATCCGGATAGTAATAGATATGAGAAATTTTTCGCCATTGGAACGTGGCATGTCCCTGGTTACGAATTTACAAATTCGCAGGAGCCGGATGAGCAAAAACGCCAGTCTAATGCTGCTTTGTTTAAAGAAAGGACCAAGCCCTTTAATATGTTTTTTGTGACGCCCGGTTACGAAAAAGATTATATGTCTGACAAAATACATATTCTGAACCCCTTCTCGCCAATTTTGCACGGTTATCTGGATGAGGTCTCCGAATTGCCCGATGGAAATGATAAAGATTATTACCGGGCTCAGTACATTAAACAAAATGTGGATAGTCCGGAGTTTGAAAAATATCTCGATAAAAAAATTGAAGGCGTGTTGGAAAAGCTTCCTAACGATAAATACATCTACTCTCACATTGATGAGCTGGCACTGGGTGGAGTTGCCAGGTGGGCGGTTCCGCCGTCAGTGGGCGCGAAAATAAATAGCAGGTTGAAAAAGCAGGATCGAGAAGCACTGGTTTTTGTCGATTTGGTTGGGCATTGCAAGGGCAGTACCTACTTTTTTGAACAGCGGTACTTGAAAAATCACGACTCTCTTCCTGAAAATCCGCCTTACGAGTTGGTTGATCCGGAAGCACGCAATTGCAAAATTCCACTGTTGGGTTTTTACGAAGCACACAACGGCAGTCCGGTCTATCAGTTTGATGACGGAAAATATTCCTACACCAATTATGATTTTGAAACTTTGAAATCCATTTGGTACGAGAATGCTAAGCTACTGGCCGGCGATTATAAAGAGAGCGGCGATGTGTTCGGAATAAATGCATTTCTGGATTTTTCAAACTACCCGGTTCTGACCGGAGTAACAGTTGATGCACTTAAAGACGCGTTGGGAGATGAGGTCCCGGTATGGTTGTATTTCGACGGGAACGGATATGCAAAACCTTCTTCTTTATCATCGCAGGAGTATGTTGATATGGTGAAGTGCCAGATTTATACAGCCATTATTCATGGCGCAACCGGCATTCTTTTCTGGAACGACTGGAGTAAAACGCCTGAGGTTTTCGAGACTCTTCTTCCCGTATTGGAAGAGTTAAATGACAATTTATCTGTTGTGAAACTCGATACAGAACAAAAAACAATTGATGATGATTTGCACATGGTTATCAAAAGCGGAAAGAAAGGGGAGAAATACATAATGGTCTCCAACACCAGCAAAACAGAAACCTTATCAATCGGCATTCACGGCGTGGATAAGAAAGAGCTGCTCCCTTTGGAAGTTTACATAGCATCTTTTTAAAATAGTTCAGTCTCGGCTTATCAATCTGTTTGCATTCTTGTGTCCTGATTAATGTGCTGCTTTAGTCGTAGTATATTCAGTGACAGTTGAATCTTGGTAATATTTTGTGGTAACTTTAGAAGTCATAAAAAGATATAATCGTTTTAACGAATACGAATCGTCAATAATTTAGCATACTTGATATGAATGAAAAACTAAAAATCAATCGAAGGCATTTTGTAAAAACAGCAGGCATTGGATTGGCCGGATTTCCGCTGATAGCCAATGCTTTTACACGAGTGGCACCCAGCGACAAAATAAGGGTTGCCCATATTGGAACCGGAAACATGGGAGGAGCCCATATTCGCTGGTTTGCCGGCTTTCCTGACGTGGAAACAGTGGCTCTGTGCGATGTAGACGAGGTGAGATTAGGAAAAGCACGGGAGTTGCTTGTCTCACGTAAATCCTCGGCAAACCCGGATCTTTATTCCGATTTTCGTCGAATTATAGACAGAAAAGACATTGATGTAATAACCTGTGCCACACCCGACCACTGGCATGCGTTGGTTGCAATTATGGCATTCGAATCCGGGAAAGATGTGTACGGAGAAAAACCACTCTCTTTTTCGGTAAAGGAAGGGAAGGTAATGCTGGAATCCCTCAAAAAAAATGATCGTATCTTCCAGTTGGGAACTCAAATTCATGCCGGCGATAACTATCACCGTGTAGCCGAAATTATTCAATCGGGGGTTTTGGGAAAAATTCACACTGTTCGCTTGTGGAAAACAGGCGGCACGTCCGGATTAGGATTCCCGGCAAACGAAACACCGCCAAAAACGCTCGACTGGAATATGTGGCTGGGGCCCGCTCCTTACGCAGAATATACTCCTGTAAAATGCCATGGAACCTATCGCAGCTTTTTTGATTATTCAGGTGGTGTATTTGCTGACTTTTGGTGCCACATTGCAGATATTATGTACATGTCGGTTCATCCCAAAGGTCTCTCCAGTATTGATGCTCGCGGCGAAGTACCCAACGACGGGATTGCCGATACACCCAAATGGATTGACGTAGATTTTAAATTCAAAGACCTGGATGTTTTCTGGACTACCACGCCTCCCAAAGTTCCCGGAGCCGAAAAGATGGGTATTGGCGCCCATTTCGAAGGGGAAAAAGGCACGTTGACCTGCGACTATGAGAACAGGGTTGTTTCAATAGGCAACGAAACCACCAACGATGTCCCGGAGGTGCCGAAAACAATCTCCCGATCGCCCGGGCATCAGCGTAATTTCCTCGATTCTGTAAAATCGAGACAGCAGCCCGAGAGTAATCTGGAATACGCCCGGGAAATGACACTCCCCATGCATTTGGCTCTAATTTCTTTTCGGTTGAAACGTAAGTTGCAATGGGATAGCGTGAAGGAGGAATTTGTAAATGATCCGGTAGCAAATTTTTTGTTGTCAAGAGAATATCGGTCACCTTGGTCGTTGCCGGTTTATTAATTAGGATTACGAAAAGAACATGAAATTTTTTTTTGTGAGAGCGACGGATGGAGCAATTCCTTCTGTCAAATTGGAATTTTTAGAACATTAGAAAATTAAAGTTTTTACAGATGAAAGTGAAAAGATTATTGATATTGGTTGCCTTTTGGGGATTCACTCTTTTGGGGTTTGCGCAGAAAAACGATGGGTTTACTTCGTTGTTTAACGGGAAAGATCTTTCCGGATGGATTATGCCGGGAAAAGTTCCCGGGTTTGAAGTGGCCGACAGTGTTTTGTTTGCTTCACCTCACAACGGAAGCGAGCTTTTTACGAAAGAGAAATATGGCAACTTTGTTTTTAAGTTTGAATACCTGTTGTCGGAAGTGGGGAACAGTGGTGTGCTTATTCGTTGCGAACCCGAAAATCCCTGGAACTCTGGTGTTGAAATACAATTACTCGCTCCCTGGACGCCTTATCGCGACGATCTCCATTGCACCGGTTCCATATACGGACATGTTGCCGTAACTAACCGTCCGGACGAAACTACCGGAATTTGGCATACCATGGAAATCAAGTGCGACCGCGAAAATGTAACTATTTCAGTGGATGGTAAGGTAACTACCGTTGCAAATACTGATACGGTAAAAAGCATGCAGGGCAAACATGTTGCCGGTTCCATCGGTTTTCAGTCGAACCACAGCAAAGAAGGGGAATTTGTGAAATTCAGGAACGTATTTGTAAAGAATATGGATTCGGATCCTGACTATGTAAGCAAGGGATTTTATCATGAAAATGCCGGGTTTCGAAGCCAGGCTCATGATGCTGCCGAGGTTATTGGAGTTCCCATGATTGGTCGGCTTTCAGAAATGATGTCGGGAGAAAATGTAATGGCACAAGCCGGAGCAAAACAGGTCCTTTTTGATATAGTAGCTAAAGTAGCTTCAGATGGAACAAAAAGAGAACGAAACGCATTGGCGAAAGCGCTTGGCAAAGAGCAGAAATCAAGTCGCTCGAAAGCCGTGAAAAGTTATTTTGAGTGGTTGTTGAAAATGGCGAAAAGCGCAAAATGATGTTGTAAATATTGCAATTTCGGAGGAGCGCCTTCTGTGGGCAAACCATAATTCCCCGGTCAGGATAGGAATTTTATGGGGATTTCACGTCAGGGTTTCTTATTTTTTTCAGAAGCAAATATTATCTTTGAAATTTATTGCGAAAACCTTGCTGTGTGTGGTTTTCTCTAACAGATTAATAATATTAACAGCGAATTTCCGAAAATTCTAAAACAGTAACAATGAATAGTAAAAATCCGACTTCAAGAAGAAGATTTTTGAAAAGCGCATTGGTTGCCGGGGCAGGTTTAACCATTATTCCGCGTCATGTGTTGGGCGGAAACGGTTTCGTCCCGCCATCCGATCAGCTTACTAAGGCCATTATTGGTGTAGGAGGAATGGGACGCGGCCACATTCCATACGAAGGAACCCGGGTGGTAGCCATTTGCGATGTGGATCGTCTGCATCTGGAGAAAGCAAAAAGTATGATTGATTACAACGTGAAAACTTTTCACGATTTCAGGGAAGTTGTTCAATTGCCCGAAGTAGATATCGTTCATATTGCAACGCCTCCTCACTGGCACGGACTTATGGCTGTTGAAGCCGCCAAAGCCGGGAAAGATATCTGGTGCGAAAAACCCATGACCCGTACAATTGGCGAAGGCAAAAAAGTAATGGAGGCAGTAAATGCCCACGGGCGCATGTTCCGTCTGAACACTTGGTTCCGTTTTAAAGATACATTTTACGGACTGGGCACAGATGTGAAACCGCTGAAGAAAGTAATTGACAGCGGTATTTTGGGATGGCCTTTGAAATTTACGGTAAGCGGTATTACCGGTTACAACTGGAAATTCTTCTGGAGTGGCGAACATAATCTTAAACCCATGCCGGTACCCGAAAACCTGGATTACGACATGTGGCTCGGACCTGCTCCGTACAGACCGTATAATCCCGAACGTGTTCACGCAAAATTCCGCGGCTACTGGGACTACGATGGCGGTGGACTGGGCGACATGGGACAGCACTACTTAGATCCGGTTCAATATATGCTTGGAAAAGACGACACCAGCCCGGTAAAAATTGAAGTGGATGCTCCTCAGCAACATTACGATGCAGTAGGTTCCTGGCGCCGGATTACTTATACATATGCCGACGGTTGCCAGATTATTCTCGACGGAGAAAACAAGGACAAAGATGCTGCTTACATCGAAGGGCCTAACGGTAAAATTTACCGCGGATTCCGCTCTGATATTCCAAATTTACAATCATTCCTGAAAACATTGCCTGATCCTGAACCGCAAATTTCTGTGTTCTCTGAATCAGTAAAAACCAGGAAGAAGTTTGCACTGAATGAAACCAACGGATTCTGGTCTGCTACACTGGTAAACCTTGGTATCATTGCAGTACGATTGGGACGCACGTTGAACTTCGACCCCGATAAACTGGAGTTTATTGACGACGAAGGTGCCAACAGAATGATTAACCAACCAATGCGTGCTCCGTGGACGATCTGATTCGCTAAGGATGATTATAATTTAGAATAAAGAAAAATGAACAAAAGAATATTTCAATTTACAGCTATATTGTTTCTGGCGCTGATTACCTCCGTAACTTTTGCCCAGGACAGGAGAACTCTTGATACGAAGGTGGCAGATGCACTGGCGCAAATGCCAACCAAAGATTTGGTGCATCGCGATAGGGTGCTGGTCGATTTAGTAGAACTGGGGCCTGAAGGTTTTCAGAAACTGGCACAACTGTTAACTCCTCCGGGGGTTGGCGACGATACGGCAGTACGTTTTGCCATTAACAGCCTGGCCAGATATGCAAGCGAGTTTGGAAAAGAAAACGCCCGCACCCTGACAGAATCGGGTTTGCTGGCCGCTTTAAATGAACATTCCGATACCGAGGTAAAAACCTTTTTGCTGAATCAGCAGAATTTGGTGGGAAGCGATAAATCAGTTGATGCCATAAAAAAATACCTGGCAGAAGCAGATCTTGTTGAGCCGGTAACACAAACTCTGGTTGCCATCGGATCCGAAAAGGCTGCAATTGCACTTTACGAAGCTTTGCCGGGAACTGACGATGCAGCAAAAGCCACGTTAGCAAGAGCACTCGGCGTACTTCGGTACGAACCTGCCGTGCGCCCTGTTACTACTTTCGCCTCGACAGACAACGTTGGGTTGCGCAAAGTTGTATTGGCTGCGTTGGCAAATATTGGCAGTCCCGAATCTTATAATTTGCTGCTGAAAGCTGCAAAAGATGTGGATTTTAAATATGACCCTACAAATGCCGCTGAAGCATTTCTGGAATACGCCAACCGCCTGGGAGAAAAAGGCGAACTGAAACTTTGCCAAAAAGCGTTGAAAACTATTTTCAAAGCCAATCGGGAAAGCGGAAATCTGCACAATTACTCCGTTGCACTGTCGGTTTACGCACAGCATTTCGACTACGAAGCACTGCCGTTATTATTAAAAGCAGTGGAAAACAGCGATAAAGCATTTCGCTATTTAGCATTAAATACCGCTGAAAATATCGGTGGCGCTGCCGGAACCCGGATGTGGATTGAAAAAGCAACCGCTGTTCCTGCCGAAACAAAAGCCGAAATTATTGATATGCTTGGTCGGCGTGGCGATAAACTGGCAGTGGGTTTTGTTACCGAAAGCCTGAACGACGCTTCGGCTGCAGTTCGTGAAGATGCCATTGAAGCACTGACCAGGCTGCAGGGAAAGAAAGCAGTTCCTGTCTTAATCGATCACCTGGAAAAAGGTACAGATGCTGAAGCCACAAAACTTGCGCTGTCGCAGCTCATTGACCGCGAGCACTTGGCTCCGGTTGCAGCCCGGCTAAAAACAACTTCGGGAGCAACCAAGGCAGCATTTATCGATTTGATTGCCGCAAAATCAGGGAATGGATATTTTTCTGAAGTACTTGCGTTAACCGGGTCAAAAGATGAAAAAGAAAGCACTGCTGCTTTTGCCGCTTTAAAAAATATCTCCTGCGAAAAAAACCTGGATGCACTGATTAAGCTGCTGCTTGACGCCAACGAGAAAGACGTTCCACAGGTACAAATGGCCGTAGTTGCTGCTGCAAAAGGTACAAAAACAGAACAAACTGAAAACGGCAAACTGCTGCGTGCGCTAAAATCAACCGGGAAAAAAGAAAGAATAGTGGCAATTCTGCCTGAAATTGGTGGCGACGTCGCTTTGCAAACTGTTACCGACTATTTTAATAATTCAACCGGCAGCCTCAAAGCCACAGCTTTTGAAGCGCTTACCAGTTGGAAAGATTATTCGGCTGCGGCATCGCTTTATGAAGTAGCAGAAAATTCAACCGGCGAATACCGCGCAAAAGCATTCTCAAATTTTGTTCGGCAGGTACGTTCGGCCAATCTTCCCGACGACCAGAAATTACTACAGTACCGGAAAATTATGCCTTTCGCATCGGGTGCTGCAGACCAGAAACTGGTTATTAATGCAATTGGCGGATTGAAAACCTTCCTGTCGTTGGTTTATCTAGAACAATTTCTGGACAACAACGAACTGCAACAAACCGCAGCCCGCGCAATCATGAAAGTAGCATTGCCCGATGCTGACGGCAAAAATGCTTTTTCAGGAAAAATTGTAACGAAACTGTTAAAACGGGTTGTTTCTATATTAAAGGGAGAAGAGAGTGATTATGACATTATCAACATCAATAATTACCTCGATAAAATGCCCAAAGACGAAGGCTTTGTTTCAATGTTTAACGGGAAAAACCTGGAAGGTTGGCAGGGAATGCTGCTGGACGGCAACCCGATAAAAATTGCTGAACTTAGCGCAGCAGAACGCGCCAAAGCTCAGGAAGAAGCCAACAAAAAAATGTTCGACAACTGGAGCGTTAAAGACGGCCAGATTATTTTTAACGGACACGGAGCTAACCTTGTTTCTGTAAAAGAATACAAAGATTTTGAGATGATTGTTGACTGGAAAATCACCAAAGAAGGCGATAGCGGAATCTACCTCAGAGGAACGCCGCAGGTTCAAATTTGGGATACTTCGCGTGTAGAAGTAGGCGCCCAGGTTGGTTCCGGCGGGCTTTACAACAATAATCCCGACAATATTCGCAACCCGCTAAAAGTTGCCGACAATCCTCTCGACGATTGGAATACATTCAGAATTACCATGATTGGCGAAAATGTTACGGTTTACCTTAACGGAGAACTGGTGGTTGACAATGTGACGATGGACAACTTCTGGAATCGCAGCATTCCGATTTTTGAAAAAGGAACTATTGAATTGCAGGCTCACGGAAATGAACTGGCATTCAGAGATGTTTATGTCAGAGAAATAAATACCGACGAAATAGGATTAACTGAGGAAGAGAAAAACGAAGGATTTGTTTCGTTGTTCAACGGAATGAACCTCGATGGCTGGCAGGGAAACAAAACTGACTACTACGCTGAAAACGGCGAGTTGGTTGTTCAGCCTGCACGCGGCGGCCACGGCAATTTGTTTACCGACAAAGAATACGGCGATTTTATTTTCAGGTTCGAATTTCAGCTTACACCGGGTGCCAACAACGGATTGGGAATTCGGGCGCCGCTGGAAGGCGATGCTGCTTATGCCGGAATTGAACTGCAAATTCTTGACAATACAGCGCCTATTTATGCCAACTTAAAGGAGTACCAGTACCACGGTTCTGCATACGGAATTATTGCAGCAAAACGTGGCTATCTGAATCCTGTGGGCGAGTGGAACGTGCAGGAAGTGGTAGTAAAAGGGTCGAAGATTAAAGTCACTCTGAATGGCACTGTAATTTTAGATGGCGATGTTGCAGAAGCGAGCAAAAACGGAACACGTGACGGGAAAAATCACCCGGGCTTAAAACGCGAAAAAGGATACATCGGATTTCTTGGGCATGGATCTGAACTGAAGTTCAGAAACATCCGTCTAAAGGATCTGAGTAACTAAAAACTAGATTGTTGATAGTAGAACGGGATTTCATGTTTTTGAAGTCCCGTTTTTATTTTGATAATATTTCAGCAGCCCGTCAACGGCATTCTTAATAAGATACCTGAACTTTGAAACCGGCCTTTTCCACTTTTGCGGCAATGGCATCCAGCTTTTCTGCCGAAACTTTTTCGAGCGAATTTACCGGAGTATCACGGGCAATGGTGTAAATCATCACCTGCTTGGGTTTTATTTCCTGAATTTTCTCCAACCAGGCAGAGACTTCTTTTTCAGTGGAATTGTCAACAACTACACCTTTAAGACTACCCTTCACAAAAAGGGTTTGCACAATCACTTTCCCGTTAAAACTCTTAAACTGCTCAACTACGCTATCCAGGCTGTAATCATTTTTAGGACAGTTTATCAGATTCACTGTTTCGTCAAAAGCCGAATCCAGTTTCAGAATATTATCTTCTATTTTAAGCAGGGCATTGAAAACATCGGGCTTGTGCAGCATGGTAGAATTGGACAAAACTGCAATGGACGCATCTGGCGCCAACTGGTTGCGCAATTCAATAGTATCGTCAATAATTCCGGCAAACTGAGGATGGAGTGTCGGCTCACCATTCCCGGCAAAAGTTATTACGTCGGGCAATTGTTTGTCGGCTTTCATTTCGTGTAACTTTTCATCCAGCTTTTTCCGAACTTCCTCACGCGAAGGAAGCATTGCCTTTTTGGTTCGTGTTTTTGGCGTAAACCCACATTCGCAGTAAATACAGTCAAACGAACATACTTTCACATCAACCGGCATTAAATTTATCCCCAGAGAGACACCAAGCCGGCGACTTTTTACCGGGCCGAAAATAATTTTATCAAACAGAAATGTAGCCATAATTCTTAATTTCCCGGTAAAGGTAATTTCAATCCAGAGAATTCGGGATTAAAAATTCGGGATTAATTTGAAATTTCATGAAAAAACCTCTCGCCGGCCGGCAAGAGGTTTTCAATATTACTAATTTAACGAATGTAAGGAGTGTCGATTTTGGTTGTTTTACAGTTCAGATAGAAATTGAGCGACAGTGTCTTTTGCATCGCCTTGTATTACCCACACGCCCTCTTTTCTGTTGTAAATCGGGTTGTCAACTCCCGAGTACCCGGGTTTTAGGTCGTAATTAAAAATAATTATTTTGGAACACTGATCCACGTTCAAAATGGGCATTCCGTAAATAGGAGTTCCTTCGGCGTTGCGGGCAGCAGGGTTTAACACGTCGTTGGCTCCCACAACAATGGCAACATCAGCATCTTTAAATTCTTCATTAATATCGTCCATTTCATAAACATCTTCAAAAGGAACGCCTGCTTCAATCAGCAGAACATCCATGTGCCCCGGCATGCGCCCTGCAACAGGATGAATGGCGTACTTTACGGTTGCTCCGTCGGCAGTCAGCTTTTGGGCAAGGCTTTTAACCAGATGCTGCGCGTGGGCAAGAGCCATTCCGTAGCCCGGTACAATGATTACTTTTTTAACTCCTTTTACAACTTCTGCCGGGTTAACAGTCGCTGCAACTTCTTCCGTCGCCGCAACTTCAGGTGCCTTTTCTGTTTTACTCTCCCCTTTCCCCTGAACCGAAGTCTTTCCAAGTAAAATGTCAGCAAGGTTCCGGTTCATGGCTTTGCACATAATTTGGGTAAGGAATAAACCCGATGCCCCCACTATTCCGCCAACTGCAACCAACAAAATATCGGTAACGGCAAAACCTGCAATTGCTGCAGCCAAACCGCTTAAACTGTTTAGCAGAGAGATGGTAATTGGCATATCGGCGCCGCCAACTCTCACCGAGAAAACCACTCCGAAGGCAGCAGCAAAAATCAGCATAACAGAAAGCAGCACCGGAAAAGAAAAATTATTCAGGAAGCCGCCACTAACGATGGAGAACAGCAGAACAACTAACAGAATTGTAGTAATTACCTGGTGCAGCGGGAGAACTACCGGTTTTTGTGAAATTACTTTATGAAGTTTGCCTGCGGCAATTAAACTGCCAAACAGAGTAATTGTGCCGATTACAATGGCCAGAGAAGCGGTAACTTTTCCGAAAACATCAGGGCTCTGATACAGTGAAACAAGAGCGAAGGAAGCCACAATAGCAGAGGCTGCACCACCAATTCCGTTCAACAGTGCAACCAACTGAGGCATCTGAATCATTTTTACTTTTTTGGCCAGAATCAATCCAAAAATCAATCCGATGGCCATTCCCGGATAAATAAGCCAAACCGGCAGAATATCCTTCTTAATAAGCGTAATAACAATACCCAACGCCACTGCAACGGCACTAATAAGGTTTCCCTGCCTGGCGGTTTCTACTTTACTCATAAAATGGATGCCCAGCAAAACTGCCATTGCCAGTACTCCACACAAAATGTAATAAACCGGATCGGAAAGCAGGCTGGCTGTCGAAAACTGAAGTAATATGCTACTGTTCATTGTTGTCCTCCTTTTTTTTGCCAAACATTTTCAGCATCCGGTTGGTTACGGCAAACCCACCTGCAACATTAATCATTGCAAGAATAATTGCCAGGCTCCCGAATACATAGCCGACAACAGGGTTTGAACTTGACAGTGCAGTAGCCGTGGCAAGCAAAGCTCCCAGAATAGTAATGCCCGACAACGCATTCATCCCCGACATTAGCGGCGTGTGCAATCGGCTCGGAACATTATTAATAAGCAGGTACCCCACAACCGAGGCCACAACAAAAACTCCCAATAAAATGTACTGTATCAAATTCATAGTTTCTTTCTATTTTTTCCTGCCGCATTTTATTTTAATCCCATCGCTTCCAGTGCCCCTTCGTGTACAATTTTGCTGTCTTTTGTAACCAGGATCGAAGCCACAATCTCGTCGGATAAGTCGAGGGCGATTTCATTATCTTTTGTCAGGTAAGTTAGCAGGTTATGAATATTTTTTGAAAACATGATAGTGGAGCTGGTAGACAGCATTCCCGGAATATTTTTGATTCCCTGGATGATTACGTCGTGTTTTGTTTCAACAGCTCCCGGCGTTGTAATGGCGCAGTTTCCTCCCTGGTCGATGGAAATGTCCACAATTACGCTTCCAGGATTCATTGACTCTACCAACTCTTCGGTCAGCAGAACCGGCGCAACTTTTCCCTGAATCAAAGCCGAACAGAATACGATGTCAGCTTTGGCAATGGTTTCTTTTAAATGGTCACGTTCAATCTCCAGCCATTTCTCGGGCAGTTGGTTGGCATGTTTTCCGTCGGCACTAACTGCAATTTCCGCAGGAACTCCGGTGTCAACGATAATTGCACCAAGAGATTCAGCATTGCTGTTGGCTTCCGGACGGATGTCTGCCGAATAAACCATTGCTCCCAGCCCTTTGGCAGTTGCCAGCGCCCGGAGCCCGGCAACACCGGTTCCAATCACAAAAACAGTTGCAGGTTTTAGTCTGCCCACTGCACTTGTTACAAAAGGCGCAAATTTGCTGATGTCGTTAATTCCCATAATCATACCTTTGTACCCTGCACAGGCACTCATCGACGATAAAGCATCCATGGACTGGGCGCGGCTGATTCGCGGAACCCCGTCGAGAGTTAATCCGATTATACCCCGTTCTGCCATGTGTTTTACCATTTGATGGTTGGCCGGAGATGCCGGGTGAATGAACGTAATCAGATACTGGCCTTCGTGCATCATGTCCAGCTCGTGCTTATTTTTTTCGTGATTGAATTGTGGTTCTTTCACTTTCAGAATTACTTCTGCTTTGGAAAAAAGTTCTTCTACGTCGGCTATTGTTTGTGCTCCGGCCTCTTCGTAAGCCTCGTCCCAGTAATGTGAACCGACTCCGGCGCCTTTTTCAAACAGGACTGTAGCACCGCTTTCAACCATTTTTTTTACGGTTTCGGGAATTGCTGCTACGCGTTTTTCCCCCCGCATTATTTCTTTTGGTACTCCGATAATCATTTGTGCAAAGTTTTTTTAATTTCCTATCAAAAATAGATACACCTTTTGGTTCAAAATATGATAAAACTTAATGATTCGGGATTCTTCGGATTCAGAAAAGTAACTGAAACTGAGCCCGTCATTAATTTGAAAGTTAATTTTCCAATAATACAGTGAATTGAAAATTTTCGATAATCATTGTTTTCAGATTGATACTTGTATCTTTGTCCCCTCACAAAACATTTTGTACAACATGCCAGAAGTTTCAGAAAGAGGATTGGCCATGCCAAATTCACCAATACGAAAGTTGGCTCCGCTGGCAAACAAAGCCAAAGCGCGGGGAGTGAAAGTTTACTACCTAAATATCGGTCAGCCCGATTTACCCACCCCGCCTGAAGCGTTGGCAGCGATTAAAAATATCGACAGGACAGTTTTAGAATATACACCCAGTGAGGGAATTCGCTCGCTTCGTGAAAAGCTGGCGAAATATTACCAAAAGTTCAACATTAGTGTTGATGCGGATGATATTATTATTACTACCGGAGGCAGCGAAGCTGTTACTTTTGCGTTTATGAGTTGCCTTGACCCGGGCGACGAAATAATTGTGCCCGAACCGGCATACGCCAATTACGAGGCTTTCGCCATTGTGGCGGGTGCGGTAATTAAGTCAATTGCAGCCAGCATCGAAGACGGGTTTGCACTACCGCCAATCGAAGAGTTTGAGAAACTCATTACACCCAAAACAAAGGGAATAATGATTTGCAACCCGAACAACCCTACCGGATATCTGTACACTCGCGAGGAGATGAACAAAATTCGGGATTTGGTAAAAAAGCACGACTTATACCTTTTCTCTGATGAGGTGTACCGCGAGTTTTGCTATACCGGTTCGCCTTACATTTCTGCTTTTCATTTGGATGGCATTGAGCAGAATGTGGTTCTTATTGATTCTGTTTCGAAACGGTACAGCGAATGCGGGCTGCGAATCGGGGCACTTATCACAAAAAACAAAGATGTAGAACGGAATGTAATGAAGTTTTGCCAGGCTCGTTTGAGCCCGCCGCTGATTGGTCAAATTGCTGCCGAAGCATCGCTTGATGCCGATCCGGAATATATGCTGAACAACTACAATGAATATGTGAATCGCCGAAAATTTCTTATTGACGGACTGAACCGCATTAATGGGGTTTATTCGCCTATTCCAATGGGAGCTTTTTACACGGTTGCCCGCCTGCCGGTTGATAATGCCGATGATTTCTGTGCGTGGTTACTTTCGGATTTCACCTACGATAATCAGACCCTGTTTCTGGCTCCGGCCTCGGGTTTTTACACTGCTTCCGACAAAGGAATGGATGAAGTGCGAATTGCTTATGTGCTGAAAAAAGAAGACCTGGCTGTTTGCCTGAAAATTCTGGAAGAAGCATTGAAGGTTTATCCGGGAAGCAAAGTAAGAAAGGAAATTTCAATGAAAGAACCGGTTTAGCTTTTGGTTCTTCAACATCATAAAAAAATCCGGCTTGATAATTTCAAGCCGGATTTTTTTATCACCCCCTGAAAACGGGGAAAAACTACTTCAGATTTTTAATCCGTTCCATGGCTTCAATGGTATTTGCACGGTCGGCAAATGCTGAAAACCGGAAATATCCTTCTCCTGCAGGACCGAATCCCGAACCGGGAGTACCTACAACATTGGCTTCGTTCAGTACTTTATCAAAGAAGTCCCAGGAGCTCATTCCGTTTTTGGTTTTTACCCAAATGTAGGGAGCATTTACGCCGCCAAAAACTTCGTACCCTGCTTCAATCAGGCTTTCTTTCATAATTTTTGCATTTTCGAGATAGTATGCAATTTCTTCGGCTACTTCTTTTTGGCCTTCCTCGGAGTAAACGGCCGCAGCAGCTTTTTGTACCGGGTACGAAACACCGTTAAATTTAGTGGACTGGCGACGGTTCCATAAAGGTTTCACGTCATGAGCGTTCCCTTCTGAATCGTAAGCTTTTAGTCCTTCCGGAATTACTGTAAAAGCGCACCGGGTACCTGTAAATCCGGCAGTTTTTGAAAAACTACGGAATTCAATAGCCACATCCAAAGCACCTTCAATTTCGTATATGGAATGCGGAATACCTTCTTCAGTAATAAACGCTTCGTAAGCCGCATCGTACAAAATAATGCTTTTGTTTTTGCGGGCGTAATCCACCCATTTTTTCAATTCCTCTTTTGAAGCTACCGTACCGGTTGGATTGTTCGGATAGCACAGAAAAATGAGGTCGGGTGTTTCCGAAGGCAGGTCAGGAATAAACCCATTATCGCTGGTACAGGGCATGTAAATAATTCCGTCGTAATGTCCGGAATCGTAACTCCCCGTTTTTCCGGACATAACGGTAGTATCGGCATAAACCGGGTAAACCGGGTCGCAAATAGCAATTTTGTTATCGTTTCCGAAAATTTCCTGAATGTTTCCGGTATCGCATTTCGAACCGTCCGAAATAAAAATGTCATCTGCAGAAATATTCACGCCCCTGTTCTGGTATGCATTTTTCGCAATCACTTCACGCAGGAAAGCGTACCCCTGTTCCGGACCGTATCCTTTAAAGGTTTCTGCTTTTGCCATTTCATCTACCCCTTCGTGAAATGCTTTTACCACGGTGGGAACCAACGGCTGGGTAACATCGCCAATACCCATTTTAATAACTTTTTTGTCAGGGTTGGCAGCCACAAATTCGTTTACCCTTCTTCCAATTTCAGGGAAAAGGTACCCCGCCTGTAGTTTTAGATAGTTCTCGTTAATTTTTGCCATACTATTTTTCTGTTATTTGCTGTTCATTTTATCGTACACAAAGTTAAAAATAAAATGATGAGCGGAGAATTCGTCGATATCTGCCCGAGAAAATTGACTGATGTTTAATACTTTTGTAAAACTAAATTTCAAGCTATGCACAATTTTTTTGTTAAATCCCATGGTCTGGGTAACGACTATATTGTTTTGAATCAGGATGAAATAGGATTTGAACTGACTGAAGATGCAATCCGAAGAATTTGCGACGTTCATTTTGGCATTGGTTCCGACGGAATTTTGCTAAAAGTGCCTACTTTCCATGCCAACTTTGGGCTGCGTATTCTGAATCCTGATGGTTCGGAAGCCGAAAAAAGCGGCAACGGGTTACGCATTTTTGCAAAGTACTTGCATGATTATCAGTTCGCAAAATCCAGGAAATTTACCATTGAAACACCCGGGGGATTAGTGCAGGCAGAAATTATTAAAGAGAAAAACGGAAAAGCCAAAACAGTGAGGGTTGACATGGGGAAAGCCATTTTTTCTTCTACAAAAATTCCGGTTAACTGCGAAAAAGAAGAATGTATCGATGAAACTCTTCATCTGGAATACCGTGATTACCCGGTGAATTGTGTGTCGATGGGCAACCCGCATTGCGTAATTTTTACCGAGAATCTCGACGAAAAAGAAGTAAAAACATTTGGCCCGCAGATCGAAACCAACCCGTTTTTCCCGAACCGGATTAATGTTCAATTTGTAAAAGTAATTTCGCCTACCGAAGTGGAAGCCATGATATGGGAACGCGGTGCCGGCTGGACTTTGGCTTCGGGCAGCTCGTCGTGCGCAGTGGCTGCTGTTGCAGTAAAAAAAGGACTCGTACAGAAGTGCTTAACCGTAAAAATGCCGGGAGGAAGTTTGCAAATAGAAACCGACGAACATTGGAACATGCGCATGACCGGTGAGGTAAGTGAAATTGCCAGCGGAGTATTAAGTCGCGAACTTTTGGCTGAACTGTCCTAACCCCAAAGGATGTATTAATTATCCACTAAATATACCGGCCCTTATTTAGAATTAATCCAAGAAGTTAAACCGAAAGTGGTACATTTGTCTGTAATAAAAAGAATCTATACTGTATGGCAACGAAAAGTATTCCTTTCTCTAAAGAAGAGATCGAAAAAATAATTGAAAAATTCCCCACTCCTTTTCACATATACGACGAAAAGGCGATTCGCGAAAATGCCCGCAGGTTTAAAAAGGCGTTTGAGTGGAACGAGGGATTTAAAGAGTACTTTGCCATAAAAGCCACTCCCAACCCCTATTTGATGAAAATATTGCGGGAAGAAGGCTTCGGTATTGATTGCAGTTCCGAGGCTGAACTGGAACTGGCGAAAAAAGTAGGAATGAGTGGAGAAGAGATTATGCTCACCTCCAACGATACGCCGGCATCGGAATTCAGTGCAGCGAAAGATTTGGGAGCAATTATTAATCTCGACGATATTTCGCACATCGAATACCTCGAAAAGAATGTAGGCCTGCCCGAAACCATTTGTATGCGCTACAATCCGGGAAACCTGAAAAAAGGGAACCTGATAATCGGACGCCCCGAGGAAGCCAAGTATGGTTTCACCCGCGATCAGATAATTGAAGGGTACCGCATTCTGAAAAACAAAGGCGTTAAAAAGTTTGGTATTCATACCATGGTTGCATCCAACGAGCTGGATCCCGACTATTTTATTGAAACAGCCGAAATTCTTTTTAGCCTGATTGCGGAAGTGCACGAAAAGGCAGGAGTAAAAATAAGCTTTGCCAATTTGGGTGGAGGCGTCGGAATTCCCTACAAACCTGAAGAAAAAGCCGTGGATCTGGAATATGTAAGCGCCGGAATACAAAAACTGTACAAACAGAAAATTGCAGGAAACGGACTTGCCCCGCTAAAATTATTTTTTGAGCTGGGCAGGGCAATCACCGGACCCTACGGATATTTGGTGGCAAAAGTGCTGCACATTAAAAAAACCTACAAGCAGTTTGCAGGCCTCGATGCCAGCATGGTTAACCTGATGCGTCCGGGAATGTACGGAGCTTATCATCATATTACTGTGGTAGGGAAAGAAAGCGAACCGCACAATCAAAAATACGATGTAACCGGGTCGCTCTGCGAAAACAACGATAAATTTGCGATAGATCGTATGCTGCCGGAAGTTGAGCCGGGAGATATTGTCGTCATTCACGACGCCGGAGCTCACGGACATGCCATGGGATTTAACTACAATGGCAAACTAAAATCGGCAGAACTGTTGTTGCGCGAAAACGGAGAGGTGGTTCAAATCCGCCGAGCCGAAACAATAGAGGATTATTTTGCAACCCTCGACTTTAGCGGATTAAAAGATTTTGAAGTTTAAAAATCAAACGAAATAAATTCAAACCGGCCGGGGACTTTAACCCGGCCTTTTTTGTAATTTCGGGCTATGAAAATAGGGTTTGACGCCAAGCGGGCATTTCTCAATTCTTCGGGTCTGGGTAACTACAGCCGGAACACGTTGAATGCACTTCACAGTTTTTTTGCGGAGAACGAATACGTTTTATTCACTCCCGAAGTGAAAAGCAATCTGTTCGATAATTATCAGCGCTTTAAGGTAGTATCTCCCCAAAGTCAACTGGCAAAAAAAATGAAGTCGCTGTGGCGCAGTTTGTTTCTGGTGCCGCATTTAAAAAAGCATGAAGTGGATCTGTTTCACGGGCTGAGTAACGAACTGCCCAAAGGAATTCACACCAGCGGAATTCCTTCGGTGGTAACCATTCACGACCTTATTTTTATGCGCTACCCCGAATTCTACAAAGCCATCGATTGTAAAATATATTTCAAAAAAGTTAAATATGCCTGCCACGCAGCTGATAGAATTATTGCCATCAGCAAGCAGACAAAACATGACATTGAAACCTTTTTCCACATTCCGTCAGAGAAAATTGAGCTGATATATCAGCCGGTGGCCCCGGCTTTTTTCGAAGAGAAAAACACTTCAGAAGTTTTAAAAAAGTATCATCTTCCCGAAAGGTTTATTCTGGCAGTTGGAACGCTGGAGCGCAGGAAAAACCAACAGGCATTGTTACAGGCTGTTTATTCGGCAAAAATTAAAACTCCGGTAGTTTTTGTGGGAAAACAAACTTCTTCTTACATGACCGGAATCAGCCAGATCATAAAAGAAAACGAAATGGACGACCAGGTAAAATTTCTGAACAACGTTCCGGAGCCTGATTTGGCTGCTCTTTACCAGTCAGCCCTATTTTCGGTTTACATTTCGGTTTTCGAAGGATTTGGACTGCCTGTAATTGAATCCATGGCCAGCGGCTGCCCGGTAATTACCTCCAGCGTTTCGGTTTTACCAGAAACTGCCGGAGATGCAGCTCTTTTGTGCGACCCTGCCAACATCGAAGAAATTGCCGAAAAACTGTTAATGCTGGAAACCAACGAGCAGCTCAGAACAACATTAAAACAAAAAGGAATCAGGCGCGCAGAAGAGTTTCACCCGGAAAACTACGCCAAGAAGCTGACTTCTTTGTACACCAAAATTTTAACAGAAACAAATGCATAACGATCTGAAAAACGCAACGGAAGCTTTAAAAAAAGGCGGAATAATTCTTTACCCGACCGATACGATCTGGGGCATTGGTTGCGATGCCACAAACCCGGAAGCAGTAGCTCGCATTTACCAGATAAAAAAGAGAGAAGATTCCAAAAGCATGCTGGTTTTAATGGAGAACCCTGCATTACTCGAACGTTATGTAAACGAAGTGCCTGAAATTGCCTGGGATCTGGTAGAAGTTAGCACCAAGCCGCTGACGGTAATTTATCCCGGGGCAAAAAACCTGGCGCCCAACCTGGTTGCCGGCGACGGCAGTATCGGTATTCGTTTTACCAAAGAAGAGTTTACCGCAAAGCTTTTGCAACGGTTTCGCAGGCCCGTGGTTTCAACCTCGGCCAACATCAGTGGACAAAAATCTCCGGCTTTTTTCGACGAAATATCAGAAGAGATAAAAAGCCAGGTAGACTACATTGTTGAATACCGGCAAGATGACATCAATCCGGCTCAACCGTCCAGTATTATTAAACTCTGGCCCGGTGGCCGGATTGAAATCCTTCGCAAATAGCATTCAGCCGAAACTATACGGAACTGCTTTTTTAAAGTTTTGTTACGGTTCCCGAACCTAAAACCGAGGTGTCAATCTGCGGGTTACCAGCGTATTTTACATTGCCCGAACCGGCAATTCTTGCTTTAAGTTTTTGGGAGGCATTTACTACACAGTTGCCCGAGCCGGCAATTGCAGCTTCTACGTTTTCTGCTTCAAACCTCTCTGCCCTCATGTTGCCTGAGCCCGAGATTGTAACCGACAAATCGTTGGTACTGCCGTTGCCAATGGTAATGTCTCCCGAACCTGAAACAGCAGCTTTAACGCGTTCTGAATCCAATTTTTTCAGCAAAATATCACCACTTCCGCTAACCGCCAGGTCGAGTATGCGCGACTTGATTTTTTGATCTGCTACAATATCACCAGACCCAGAAACCGACAGTGCATTTATTTCGGGAACAGTTACAAAAATTTCAATTTTGCCTGCCTGAAAATTCTGTTTGAAAATATTGTTGGTTTTGAACCGCACAACAAGGCTTCGTCCTCTGACTTCTGTTATCAGCTGATCGAGAACAGACTGTTTGGCTACAATTTTTACGCTTTGTTTTTCGCCTTGCGTGAGGTAAAGATTTCCAGAAATGCGCAATGAAACTTCAGCGAAAGAAGGTACACTTCTTTCTTCGCCTTCGGCAAAAACGGTGTTTACCGCCAGTAATCCAATCATTAAAATGGAGAGGAACAATTGTTTTTTCTTCATGGTAATTTTTTATAATCCTTTTTTTTGACACTATAGTTTAATAATGACGTATGATTTTAGCGGAAGTTGCATCCGAAGGAATTTTTTTTGAACAGAAGTATCGATTGTGACTTTCTAGTCGGTCAGTCCTTCGGGCAGTTTTAGCTGAATTGTCTTTTCCTGCTCATCGAAGTTCAGCAGAAAATCTTCGTTATACGGAACCAAAATTTCGTTCCCGTTGGCGTCAACCGTAAAAACAATATTCCCGGCGTAATCGTCAACATTTGTTATTTCCCCTATTTGTTCTCCGTTCTCGTCCGTTAAACGAAAATGAATAAACTGGGAAAGTGCAAGGTCGTTTTCCTCATCAATAATTTCGTTATTGAAAAGAAAAACCGGGCTGCCTACCAACCGGCGGGCATATTTTTCGGTATCTACCCATTTGAAGATAACCAGCGCTGTTTTGGCCGACTTAAATCGAAATCCGTCTTCGTTGATGAAGAACGGCACAAGCAACCCGTCAATTTCCAGAAAAAACCGTTCGGATTCAGCTACCGACTCTTCAAATTCGGACTCAAATTCGAAAACCAACTCGCCGTGTACACCGTGAGTTTTTCTGATGAAGCCAATTTTCTGGCAGTCGGATTTTGGTATCGTTTCCATTAAATGCAAATATAAGTAAATCAGGTTTTGGAACATAAAAAAACCACCTGCCTTCTGAGCAGATGGTTCTTATTTTCTTTGTGAAAATTTCCTGATTAAGAGTCGGCGCCTTCTTCTTTAGGTGCTTCTTCGGTTTCTGCAGGTTTTTCTTCAGCAGCAGGAGCCTCTTCGGCTTGTGCTTCTTCGGTTTCCCCGGCTGCTTCTGCTGCCTCGGCAGCTTCTTGAGCTTTTGCAGCTTCAGCTTCGGCAGCTAATTCTGCATTTCTGGCAGCAATTTCTGCTTCTTTTGCTTCTCTCAGTTTTGTTTCAGCTTCAAACTGTTTTTTAATAGCTGCATCTTCTTCCCCGGCCAGGCGATCGCGTTTTGCCTGAATCTGGGCTTCTTTTTCAGTCAGCCATTTTTCCAGTCTTTTTTCTGCTTCTTCTTCACTGAAAGCTCCTTTTTTTACACCACCCATAAGGTGTTTTTTGTAGAGCACACCTTTGTAAGACAAAATTGCCTTAACGGTGTCGGTAGGTTGAGCGCCATTTAAAAGCCAGTTGTAAGCTTTGTCAAAATCGAGATCTATTGTAGCAGGATTCGTATTCGGATTATATGTGCCAATCCGTTCAATGTACCTGCCATCTCGTGGCGCCCTGCCATCTGCTACCACAATGTGGTAGTAAGCATAACGTTTGCGGCCATGCCGCGCTAATCTCATTTTTACTGGCATATTTTCTTTTTTTATTTTGAAAAATGTGGGCGCAAAGATAGTATAAAATTCTGTTTGTGAAACCGATTGCTGCTTTTTTTGCCTATTCTTAAAAAACCGATAAGCAATTTCCCACGGGTGTTTTCAGCTACGTTTTTTTAAGCTCAGGAATAATATACTTTTTGTAAAATGCTGGAGCCTGCTAAAAATTTACTTTTCGGAATTTTTTCGGCTTAAACTAACCTGGAAACTATGGCTTTACCCAAATGTTTTAGCGTGAATTTTTTACCGGTTTCAAAAAACGCTTTTCCCCCATTTTATGAAAGCAGTAGAAAGCGTTGAAAAAAGAGATGTATTCACATGTTGCTGCTCCGGCTAAAACCCGACTATTCCACTAAATCGGGGGTGGAATCAGGGGTTTTTCGCGAGTACAAATCGATGGCAACAATCATGGCTGTAAATCCCCAGAACGGAACGGACAGTTTATCGGTATCCAGAAAATTATTAAGAAACCCGTGAATGTAGTAGGTTACCAAACCGGTGGTTGCAGCCAGAACAATGCCTTTCATCCGTTTGTCGGTGAGCCTGCTCCAGGTATGAACCCCGGTGTATATTACAACAATAATTAAAACAAGAAAGGTCACAAGCCCCAAAACTCCCGACTCGGAGAGCGGGCCAAGGTATTCGCTGTGCGCATTGCCGGCGTCGCCTGCATTGGTACTGATAATGGTACGGTCTCTCTTGAGCTGGTATTTGGCGTATTGAAACATGTAAGTACCCGGCCCGTATCCCCAAAACGGTTTCTCTTCAAACATTCTGATTGCACATCCCCAGCGATTGATTCTTTCAAGGTTAGATGCATCTGAAGAGATGTTGGTCATTGACGAAAAATGCTCCGTTAAATTGGAAGACGATTCGTCGGAGTTTTTTTCGAGATACATCACAATCTGCGTCTGAAAGGAAAAAGCCAGCCCAATAAAAACAATTGCAGCTATAAAAATAGGCCGGAACCGGATTTTCAGTTTAATAATTGCCCACACTGTCAGCGCAATTATCATGCTCAACCAGGCAGCGCGACTGTATGAAAGCACAAAAGCCCCTGCCAAAATTGCGGACACAAGCCAGGCTGCGGTTCGTACCTTTTTCGGGTAGCTTTTGCAAAGCGCAAAGAAAAATGTAAACGGGAGGTACATGGCCAGGGTGGCTCCATACGAAGTATGATCGTTAAAAAAAGGCACCATAACGAAGTGAGCTGCCTGCTTGTTTAACAACCCGTACCCCAGATGCCTGAATGTGGTATAAAAAACAACAATAAGAAGTCCGGCAAGGTAAAGCCAGATGTATTGTTCCATCTTTTTCCCGCTAGAGAAAATTTTGGCTGTCAAAAAATAAAAAGCTACAACAAACCATATGCGCGACAATAAAAATTTGAATGACACAACCGGCATGCTGCTCGTTAAGCTGGTAAGAAAAATCCAAAACAAGTTAACATAAATTGCAATGGATACAGGGTGCAGTAGAATTTTCCTGTCGAAACTCCTTTCCTGAATCACTTTAAGTAAAAACAGAACAAGTATGCCAAAGAGAATAGGCTCGGTGGGCAAATACATGTTAAACCCGAACCCCGGAAACAACCTGCTTAGTTCGATGGACAGCGGTGAAAAAAACACAACGAAATAAAGTAGCTTATCAAAAGAGAAGATAGCAAAAAGAGCAGCTCCCAGCAACACCGGAAGCGTGTTCAGCACTATGGTTTCTTTTTCGACTACAAACCATATATTCAGTAAAATAAAACCTACTGAAATCAGGTAGAAAAATGAAATTTTTATTGTGTTGTTTTGAATCACCCGCTATTCGAATTTCCGGTAATCGAGAACAAGAAAAACAAGCAATGCAAGAAAAATGGCAGAGAAAGTAGTAAACACAACGATAAGCCACCGGACAGGATACGATTTTTTATCTGCCGGGAAAGGGTATTCTACTATGTGAGAATAGGTGATATCTTTCTCAAATTCGCTTAAATGAGTATCGTACAACGTAGTTAACGAGTCGATGACTCCGGTTAAGTACTTTAACCGGTTTTCCAAAATACGTGCTTCTGTCCCTTTGTCAGCCAGATTATTGTAGAGTTTTTCAATCTTTTTCAGGTCGCTGCTTCCAGCCCTTCCGTTTGCCAGGGCATTCATATAACCTTCGGTAACCCGCTCGGCCTGGCTTTTAAAATCCAAAATCCCATACTCTTTCTGAATCAAATCTATTTTAGAAATCAGCGTATCCCGTTCCGCAGATCTTTTCTCCAGGTTATTTTTTGAGACGGTGACCATTTCCCAGTCTTTGGCTTTGTGCATTTTTCTCACCTTCTTGTTGTAAAAATTGATGATGGAATCGCACATATCGCTGGCGCGCTGAGGGTCGGCATCCATTACTTTTATTTCAACCGTTTCGAATTTTGTTTTGCTGGCATTTACATTTTTGTTGTATTCGCCCAGCATGTATGTCATATAATGCGGATCGTTGCGGTCAATCCCGTACACTTCGGCGAGGTTAAATGCATCAAACATTTTCTGCTTAATGTCAGTTGAACCAACAATCTCCAGCATCTGCTCGGTTTCCGATTCTTCACTTAATGCCCAAATGTTACTCGGATAAATACGGGCAGTTGATTTAAATTTTGGTTCGATAAATTTTGGCCCGGAAAAAATTGCAGAAAACAAAAAAGCAATTATTCCTACGATAATAAAATGAAATTTGCGTTTCCAGATCAGCTGCAGGATTCGCTGGTTGTCAAAGAAATTATTCATAAATGTGGTTTCAATTTGATAGCACTTAAGCAACGAAAAAGAAAGGGATTTAGTATCAATCCCTTTCAAAAATCTTTCAATACTATGAAACTATTATCAGGGAATAATTTTTCTTCCCTTTTTGGGCTAGAATGTATTTTCCACCAATTAAAAAATTTTCGTTTATAACCAGATTTTCATCGGTTATTTTGTCTTTGTTTATGCTCAACCCGTTTCCTTTTATAGTACGTCGCAATTCGCCTTTAGAAGGGAACACTTCTGTTTTTTCGGCCAGCAGATCTACCACATTAATTCCTTGCTCCAGCTCTGATTTCGACAGGTTGAATTGAGGAACACCCTCAAAAACCGACAGAAAAGTGCTTTCGTTCAATTTGCGTAATTGATCGGCAGTTCCTTTTCCAAAAAGAATTTGAGAGGCTTCCACTGCCATTTCGTAATCTTCTTTTGAATGCACCATTGTGGTAACTTCTTCGGCCAATCTTTTCTGAAGAACACGTGCATGCGGTGCTGCTTTATGTTCAGCAACAAGAGCATCGATTTCAGCTTTGGGAAGTGCCGTAAATATTTTGATGTACCTTTCGGCATCGTCGTCTGAAGCATTCAGCCAGAACTGGTAGAACTGGTAAGGGGTTGTACGTTCCGGATCGAGCCATACATTTCCCTGTTCGGTTTTCCCAAACTTGGTTCCGTCGGCTTTGGTAATTAGCGGAACAGTAAGGGCAAATGCTTCGCCCCCCACTTTTCTGCGAATAAGTTCAGTTCCGGTGGTTATGTTTCCCCACTGGTCGGAACCGCCCATTTGCAGTTTGCAGTTCATGTTGTTGTACAGCCACAAAAAGTCGTATCCCTGAACCAACTGATAGGTGAATTCAGTAAAAGACATTCCTTCTTTGGATTCGGCGCTAAGGCGTTTTTTTACCGAATCCTTGGCCATCATATAATTTACGGTGATGTGTTTCCCGATATCGCGAATGAACTCCAGAAATGAAATTTCTTTCATCCAGTCGTAGTTGTTTACAAGCACTGCAGCATTAGGCGCATCAGTTTCAAAATCGAGGAATTTGGCCAGTTGCTGTTTGATGCATTTTTGATTGTGCCGAAGCGTGGGCTCGTCGAGCAGGTTACGCTCCTGTGATTTTCCCGACGGGTCTCCAATCATTCCGGTGGCTCCGCCAATCAGCGCAATGGGCTTGTGCCCGGCCAATTGAAAATGCTTTAAAACCATTACACCAACCAGGTGCCCGATATGCAGTGAATCAGCTGTAGGATCGATTCCAAGATAAGCTGAAGTAAGTTCTTTTTTAAGTTGTTCTTCGGTTCCGGGCATCGAATCGTGCAACATGCCCCGCCATTTGAGTTCTTCTACAAAATTCATTATAAACAATTTTAATTCGCCATCTTACGAGGCCAAAATGTTGCGCAAAGATAAGAAATGCAGTTGGTAAATTGGAGCCTGAATTTTAAAACGCCAATGTTTTAACAACTGGCAAACAATAGAGCCTGTAATTCAACCAAGAGAGATAGTCTGTTCAGCACTCCTTATTAAAAGGATGTTGACTATTTCTACTGATTTAATGATACCGAAGTTAAAAGTAGCTTCCCCTGAAATAAGAATGTCCCGGCGAATCATTTTTGAATAGTTTTCACCCTTCATGCCCCCTGATACGAAATAAATGTTGTCGACTTAATGAACTTAGTAAGCTAGAACCATGCGTCCGTATAGTCCAAAAACTTTTTCCGGAAAACAACCAGGTTTTTAGTTATATTGATTGCAACAACCATTACTAAAATGGCTGTTGCAATCAGTATAAACTCTTCATAATATTGCCATCGACAATAAGGCTAATTGGTGCCAAACAAAGAGAAAAAACCTGTTGTCAGCAAAAAACAATTCTTAGTTTTTCGCTGATAGTCTTAAAAGCGCTTCAATGTAGTAATAGTCTGCATAGTTTAACGGCACGTCAATTTCATTACCATGTGGTATGCTTCCAACACTATGCTTCAATAAAAAATTTCCGTTTTCACCCGGATTGGCACTATATTCTTCGGACGCCAACGATTTTAAAATATGCTTGGCGTTATCCAGATACTTCCCATTTGTATATGCACTTAGTTCTATCATGGCCGACGCCATAATTGCTGCGGCTGACGCATCTCTTTCAGCATCGGGTATCCTCGGCGCATCAAAATCCCAGTAAGGAACTCCGTCTTCCGGATAGTTCGGATGATTCAAAATGAAATCTGCAATTTTCTTAGCAAAATCAAGATACTTTTGGTCTTTTGTATATCGGTAACACATGGTATAACCATAAAGTCCCCATGCCTGTCCACGAGCCCAGGCGCTCTCATCTGCATATCCCTGAGCGGTTTCCTTGCTTCTTGTTTCTCCGGTTTCGGGGTCATAATCTACCACATGATAAGAACTACCATCTGGTCTGAAATGATTTTTCATAGTTATGTTGGCATGAGCAATAGCTATCTCTTTATACTTTTCATTCCCTGTATATTGAGATACTTCGAATAACATTTCAAGATTCATCAAATTGTCTACGATTACCGGGAACTTCCAACCTCTTTTACTTTGCCAGTTATCTACACAATCCCAGCTCTGAATACAGCCAACTGATTCATTAAAACGCGTACTTAACGATTCAGCAGCATCAATAAGAACTTGTTTGTTCGTTTCATCTCCGGTTACTTTATAGGCTTTTCCAAAAGAGTTATTAAAGATAAATCCCAAGTCGTGGTCGTTAGTCAAGTTTTTATGATGCCTGAATAATTCTTGTGCAGCAACTGCTCCTTTCTTCCATTGTTCGTTTTTTGTGTAGTCATATAACATCCAACAAGTTCCGGGCCAGAAACCTTCTGTCCAGTCGTACCCTTTTCCTATCCAGCGTATGCTTCCATCTTCGGAAATAGAACGGGGTATCTTATTGTTTTCAAGGGCACTTGTTAAAAGCGGCTTCAATTGGTGTTCAATTCGGTCAAAACTATCGGTACCTAAAGACGCAACTGCCTTTTCTGTAAAGACCTGGCTCCACACTATCAACCCGATGGCAACAATACCAACTGCTGCTAAAATCTTCTTCATAATTGTATTTATTTTTTGATTATTTTCTTACTTACTCTTCTGGTTCCATTTTCAATACAACAAACATAGATTCCCGGGGAGAACCCACTTAGATTTAATCTCACCTGTTTTTCTCCGTTTGTTTTTATATGTTTGATGTACAAACACCTTCCATGTATATCTAATATTTTAATGCGAGTTTCAGAATCTGAATTCAACTTTACATTAACTACGTCTGCAAACGGATTAGGCCAAATACTGATTGATTGTGAACCAGCCGTTTTGTTCTCGTCCAGCAAAGTACCAGTCAGGGTATTTGTGTCAATTACTTTTAATCGAAAACCATGTATCCGAAAACTACCGGATGAACTATTGGAGAATACTGAAGCGAGATCTTGATCTAGCTGCCCACCGTTTAAAAATATGTTTAAGTCTTCCACATTGATATACCCTCCTGACAACTCAACTTCAGTTCCGGTTCCCGGGGCGCCAAAGGTTTTGGTTAACGAAGTATTATTTCGATTGACAACGACACCTGTTTCTAATCCTCCTACATACTTTACGCCGACTTCTGCCAACAATACTTTAACCGAAGGCGGAACATAAGTCAGGTCAAGCCCTAACCGAAACCCTTCATTGGGGTCTATTCCATTGGTTCCTCCCCTTACACCCAGTATACCATCATTAGCCCTGTCAATACCTGCCTGCGACAGAATATCTCCGTAGCTGTCTCCGGCACTAGTGTTAGTTGTTCCCATGGCGGCATATCTAAACAGAAACTGTTTGCCCATTATGTCGTCAATATCACTATTACCATATACATTCCACCCGTAGCGACTCGCAAAACCGCCAATGTAAGCATCTCCTGAAGTGTTAATGCCCAACGGAGATTCGTCGTAATAAAGAGTGTTTCCTTCCAGGCCGGTGTTCGGATCTGGTAAATCCAGGTAGATATAATTTGTTGTAACAACAGGTGGTGTCTGTGTGTCTTCTTTCAATGTAACAGTAAAAGTAGCAGTTGAATTTGCTGATAAAACAGCATCAAAACCTACCATGGAAGTACCGGAATTTGAAGTTTCATATGAATTACCCGGATCCGTTGAACGGCTGGCAGTAAGTATAAAGGGAGTGGCTGACGTAAATTTCAGTAACATTCTTTTGCCTCCTTGCGCTAAGCGTATTGTTGAAGGATTAACAATTTCGGCTCGTGCAGGAGTCACCATGTTCCAATACAAGTCAACCGAACCGCTGCCTGTTGTAATTTCATCTACAACTTTAAGGAAGGTTTCATTTTCAATGGACACCTCGCGAGTTGCGCGTCTCACTTCACTGTCCAGATTGAGTGTGTTGGTCAAATCTATTTTCGCACCAAGTTTTGCAGATGTTTGATAGTATTCTTCAAACCAGGCATTACCATTTACATTGTGCCTCTGGTTATTAATTGAAAGGGTATTATGGTTTTTATTGCCAAGACGAAAAACCCCCCACCGCTCCGAATTTTGTGACATATTCCAAAAGTCGACTCCGGCATTCTCTACTGCGGCGTAACTTTGAAGCCCAAAATCCATTGCCCACCTGTACCTGTCAGAATCATAAACAAACGATCCTGCGTCCATGTGAGCGTGACTTGTTGACGCTGAGCCTCCTTTTATTCCAAGGTATTTTTCGTTAGCACCTTCCCATCCGGTACGTACAATTACAACAGGGGTTGTTCCTCTGCCTATCCAGATTTTCTCGGTAGGAGCAGTCATCTTATCCAAAGCAATTCCTTTTCCAAAAATCAGGGCTATTGGAAGAAGCCTGTCTTCGGCAAACGGCTTTAAATAAGCATTCATTCTCAGCAATCTTTTTTCTCCGAAAAGGAGCGATGGATTGTTACTTTTCTTTGCAAACCAAAACATAGCCGGATTAGGACTTTGCAAACTACTACAGTCTGAATAGTTATTGCGAAGCTGCGTTGGCCCACTCATGTACATCATGTATTTGGCCGATTCCATGAATCCGGAATATTGAGACAATCCATAATCTGTTCCCAATGCGCTTTCTAGTGCAGCTAACATCATCACCTGAAAACTTGTTCCGTACCTCCAGTACATTGCCCCTTCAATATAATTGCCATCAGGGCCATATTCGCTTAATGGAAGTGACATCGATTGCAGAGCCTGTTCGATTATTGCAACTGAAGCTGATTCTTCATGTTCAAATATCGCCAACGCCCCGTATACCAATCCGGCATTACACACCTGATTCCAGTTATTGGTTGCATTTAAGAACCACTGCCCGGAAGATGTATCAAAAGCTTTTGTAACAATTGCTTTTCGCACGTTCCGTTTTGTAGCCTCCTGCAAATTATCGTATAACCAGTCGTAGCCAATAGATACAGCCATACACATTTCTCCAACATCGAGGTAGTGAGATGGATTCCAGTCGGCAAATGCGCAAACTGTATTGATTTCGCTTTCTGCTTTATTCAGATATTGAGAATTGCCAGTCAGACGGTAGCTATACGAGAGATAAAAAATACGACGCAATGCCTCTCGCGATACTGCCAAAAGCCTTTTCCCTGCTTTTTCATACTTCAAACCATCCAGTACCAACATACCATCACTCTGTGTAATAATAAAATCGTGAAGCTGTTGCATGCGTGCAGATTGAGCAATTGCTTGCTGAAGATCCAGCAAGTCAGAATTACTCATTAACAAACGCGGATGGGCTGAAATGTCAGCAAAGAGTGAATTGTTTTCTGAGACTTTGCCGGCTGAGACTGCTGCAATAGCATTGTTTTGTGCCGAAGTCACCAAACTTAACAACACAAACATTACCCGAATCAGTATTCTCGCGAGATTTTTCATGGAGAAAATTTTAATGCCAATGAGTTTATTGAAGATATCAATTCTCAGTTACCCTGAATTCAAATGCAGCAATTCTGTAAGAACCCCCACCCGTGCTAAATACCGATGCAATTTCGTTGTATTTCTTTCCTCCTTTAACTACAATGTTTAAATCAGAAATATCAGTAAACTCTTTCTCTGAATTAGCTGTTACTTTAACAAATGCAGCATTGCTTTTATCTCCGCCACTTAAGCTCTTCATCCTGCCCGCTTCCTGACGGTTAACAATTATACACGATTCTGTTCTGTCAAAAAAGGTGAGTTGAATCTTGGTTAGTTCAAATGTAACTGATGGATCTATTTCACTTAGATCCAATCCGAATATGTAGCCCTCATTATTCTCTATTCCATTGTTTTCACCACCTCTGATTCCAAGTTGCCCGTTGGCTGCCCGGTCAATTCCTGCATCCACAAGACCAGAGTCTTCAATACGTTTTGCGCTTATAATAAAAGAGAAGGATTTGTCGACAGCTGATGGAATTGAGACCATACCGTACGGAGTCCAATCGGGCTTTTCCTTGGCAAAAACATAGCCGTCGCCATCGATGCCAAATGGAGAAACATCCATAAAAAAATTGTCGCCCTCTGAGGCTGTGCTCGGATCGGGTGCATCCAAAACAATTGTATTTTTCTTTAGCTTAATGTCTGACGGCCCTTCGGTGAGTGTGACCGTAAATTTGGCTTTTTCTCCGGCAGGTACTTCTGCATCAAACCCCACCATTACTGTCCCAATATTTTTGTGGTTATAGTCTTCGTACTTTCTATTGGTAAAATCGCATTTAACGGTAGAAGGATTTTCAGACTCCCGAATTGCTATTTTGAAAGATGTTTTTGATTGAACTTTCAAAAACATCGTCTTCCCTTTTTGCGAAAGACGGATTGTATTTTTATTGACCTTTTCAGCCTTTGATGGCGTTACCATGTTCCACCTTATTTTTACCGCTTCTTCATTCGCTTCAATTATATCTTCAACTTTCAGGTAAGAATCTTTTACAATAGTAACTTTTCTGGTAGCGTTTTTTACTTCATTGTTTAAATTCAGCACATCCGTTAAATCCACTTTTGCACCTAGTTCGTCTCCATCATCGTATGTTTCAACTATTTTTGCCCGGCCTTCAATATTATGTTTCTGCCCATTGATGGAAATTGTATTATGATTTAAATTGTTGTACCTAAACACGTCCCAACGCTGCGAGTTTTGTGTCATGCTCCACAAATCGACACCTTCGCTTTCCAGCGTACCATAACTTTGCAGGCCAAGGTCCATAGCCCATCGGTTTCGTCCCACATCGTATACAAAAGTCCCCTGGTCCATATGTGAATGCCCGTCAGAAGCACTTCCTCCTTTAATTCCCATGTATTTTCCCTTGGTTCCCTCCCAGTTGGTTCTTACAATAGTAACAGGGGTTATTCCATGCCCGGTAAAAGTTTTAACATTGGGTTTCGGAATGTTTTCAAGGTTTATATTCCTCCCGAAAACAATGGCATTGGGCAAAATCCGTTCTATATCGGAAGATACCTTCTTTGTGTAACCACCATCTCTAATCATGGCTAATTCCTGATAGACAAGTGACGGATTATTCAATTTATCAGCAAACCAAAAAATGGAAGACCTTGCCGTTTGCTCTCGTCCGCAGTCGTAATAGTTGAAGTATTCTCCCGACGGACCGCTTGCAAACACAATATATTCAGCTGTTCTCATAAACCCAGGAGCCTGAGACAAACCATTATCAGACCCTAATGCGCTTTCCAACGCAGCGATTAACATCACCTGAAAAGAAGTTCCATAATTCCAGTAGCCTGGACCTTCGGGATAGTTTCCATCCGGAGCAAAAACTTCTAACGGAAGACGATTGGACACCAGGGCTCTTTCGATAATAGCGATACTCTGTTCGGGTTCATCTTCCATAATAGCCAGGGCACCAAATACCAACCCGGCGTTGCACACCGAATTCCAGTTGCTATGTTTATTCAAAAACCAACTGTATTTTTCAATATATGAAGGTTTAAAGGCTTTCTCAACAATCGCTTCGCGAACATTTTTCTTGGTTTCTTCCTTTAACCCATCGAACAACCAGTCGTAAGCAATTGCAACCGCCATCGTCATTTCTCCAATATCCAGAAAGTGTGAAGGATTCCAGCTTTCAAAGTCAGCAATAGTATTCAGCTCGAGCTCTGCTCTTTCGAGGTATTTAGTTTCTCCGGTAATACGGTAGCTGTACGAAAGGTAGTAGAGGCGGGTAAGCGCAATGCGCGAAACCCACAATAAACGTTTGCCTCGCTTCTCGAAATGAACAGGCTTCTGGGATAAAATCACATCGCTCTGTTCAATAATGTAATCGTTAATTTTTTTAAACTCCGGGGTTGATTTCACAACCGTTTTTACGGTTTGTTCTCCACTACGATTCAGCAGTAAACGAGGATGATCGGCTATCTCTGAATAATTGTAGGAATACTCTTCCTGACCTTTGCTTTTTATAGTAAATGCTAAAAGCAAAGCCAAACAAATTAGTATACTTCGTTGATTTATGCGATAAACTTTCATATTAGTAGTAAAATTTAAATGGATCATCCTTATTAGCAAATTGCTACTGCCGTTATAAGCAGCAGTAGCAATATCTATCTGTCAAAACGCTAGGAAAACATAAATTCAATAAACAATATGTTACTATTACTTTTTAACAACCTTTTTAGTAATTGTAGTGGTACCATTATTTATCTTGCAGAAATATATGCCTGATGGCAAATCGCTCGCGTTGAGCGTCAAACGGGATCCTGCTGTTTTATATTCCTTTTTTACCAACTGACCGTTTATGTTATAAAGTTCTGCGGATAAGCTATTTTTACCTTCTATTGTTAGAACACTATTAAAAGGGTTCGGGTAAATAGTAAATTCATTTAATCCCATATCGTTAATGCCCGTAGTTCGATTATCGATCACTTCCAGTCTGATACCCAGAATTCTAAAATTACCAATACCTCCGCTGTTATATGCCATCACCAGATGAGGGGTTGAGGTTCCCCCCTTAACCGTGAGGTCGAAAGAAGATATATCTACCGTGCCATCACCATTGGGAAGTTTTACTTCTCCATCATCATTTGCGTCACTTGCGGTTATTGTATTTTCCTTGTTCAACAAACTGGTTACAGTTGCAATCTCTCCACCGCCCATGTACTGAAATCTTATTCCTGTTAACCGAACGCTGACAGTACTGGGGATATCAGCGAGGTCTAGTCCAAAATAAAAACCTTCCATTTCATCGATACCATTACCTGCACCGCCGCGTACGCCTAATTGTCCTGTGCCTGCACGATCGATTCCTCGCTGTTCAATCATCTCGGCAAAAGAAGTTCCGTCTAGGTTAGTTACTTCAAAAGCCCCAAAGTCGATGTTGAAGGTAGTATTGAGCGCATTGGGCAGTGTTACAGTCCCGGTTACAGTCCAATCATCATAAGCATCATCAGTACTGTTGGTTACGACTCCTTCGCCATCAATGCTTATCGGCGATTTGTCACTATAAAACGTATTGCCTTCGGAGCCGGTACCTGCAGCTTTTAGAGTGATTACATTGTCCTGAGCATTAAGAGCCATACATGCACTAGTTGCAAATACTAATGCCAAAAATCTAGAAGTAAAATTTTTCATAGGTAACTGTTTTAATTAAAAATTTGAATTATTTGTATTTACACTGTTTAACCAATCCCTCAGCCCCGGATACTGCCTTTTATGATGGTTGCGCTGTTTCCGGTTCCGTCGGGATGCGGTTATTCAGCTAAAATTGTGACCAGTTAAAAAAGAGTATACACTCGCCCTTAATTTGGTCTGTATTCTTTTTATTGTTGCCGAAGGCTCATCTTTTTTTACCATCCTGTACGTTGGTCTAGCTGTTGGTTTATTTGAACCTCCTGCAGCGGGTATGGTAATAACAGGTGTTTACTTCTGTTAAAACTATTGCCTGCTGTAAGAAATGTTTGATGGTATTGGTTATTACTTACATAGCTGGGATCTGTTCTGATGATATTATTCGTTTCTTTCAGTTTGTCTTCCAGAAGATCCCATCTGATTAAATCCTGTTTTCTCAAGCCTTCGAAGCATAATTCTCTCAAGCGCTCATCTACTATTTCATTAAAAAAATCGTCATGGGCAGTGCTGCCAAGATAGGGTTCTAATCCGGCACGCTCTCTTACTTTATTGAGGCACTCTACTGCGTCAGAAGCTGCACTTTGGCTTCCGAATCGTCCACCAATAGAAGCCTCTGCATACATTAATAAAATGTCGGAGTATCGTAATATCGGAAAATTGATGCTGGTATAGTTTGCGTCAGTGGCCGAGCCCGGAGTATTGTTAAGAATAACATATTCAGCCCCAGGGATGCTTCCTGCTGCTTTAAGAGCATCCATGTCTACCGGCTCCCATCTGCGAAATTTTCCGGGAGCATACTCCTGATGAAGTGGCATATCGAAAATATATCCCATAATGAACCCTTGCGCAGAAGTAGAATATTTATTTCGGTAACCTGCAATATTCCATTCTCTACGCTTATCTTCAGCTGAATATTTATAATAAAGTGGAAGCGCAGCATTTATTTTACAAAATCCTCTGGGAATATCTAAGGTACCAACAAACTCTACCCCATTTATATTCCCCAGGCGTCCACTCACATGTATTCCTATATCTTCCAGATTACCGAAAGATATTTCAAAGAGTGATTCTTTTAAATCGTAATAATCCTGCAGATAAGACATAAAATGGTTTCTGTAACTATCAGAATCGACAGATGCAGGCGTGAGATCATGCCATCCGTCTGTTATTACAATATTGCATTGTTGTTTTGCCTGTTCAAAATATTGTTGATTATTTTCGAAATAGCAACTCGCATCATCGGCCTCTAAATAAGGCTGATACCCCCCCATGCGAAGATATAATCTTGCCAACAAGCCATGGGCTGCCATCTTATTAGGCTCTCCGGGCACATATGAAGCATCCTTGGAATGATAAAGATGTTCTGCTGCAAATAAAAGATCGGTTTCTACCTGCTCATAAACCTTTTTTACAGGAGACGGAGCAATATTATTATCTTCCTGAGAATAGCTAGGCGTCAAGCGGAGGGGAACCGGGCCGAACCAGTTAGCCAGATTGAAATAGCAGAAACCTCTATAGAACCGGGCTTTTGCTAACAAACGGTTATACTCGGCAGTGCTGAACATTGAAGGCTCCAGGTTAACTTCAAAAAGATTTACCAATTGAATACAAGTATAAAATTTCAACCAGGCATTCTTTATTTCATCATTAGATGATGTGTGTTCATATTTTGACGCCCCCCAGGTGTTATTTCCGTCGTTGGTATAACTTTCATCGGTGCCTCCTTCCATTAACACATTAAAATTCCATCCATAAAGGTCGTCGTGTGCCAACACTCCATAGATGCCTGACAGAGCCATGTATGCTTCGGCCTCGTTTGCATAAAAATCTTCTGCTTTCCAGTTGGAGGAAGGTTTAACATCCAAAAATTTTTCCTGACAACTATTGCTTGTTATAAGCAACAGAAGTGATATAGCAGCGATAATAATATTATTGTTTTTCATTTTATTCTATTTTAAAACTATTACACTTCAGATTGATTTTAGAAAACGATATCAATGCCACCTGTTATAGCTATGCTTTGCGGATATGCAGAGTAATCCAGTCCGGGAGTTAAAGCGCCATATCTTCCAACCGATACGTCAGGGTTATATCCTTTGTACTTTGTCCATGTATAAAGATTCTGAGCTGAAACAGAAAGTCTGCATCTATCAACATTGAACTTCTTTAATACCTTTCTTGATAAATTATACCCCAAAACCACTGTTTTCAGTTTCAGGTAAGAGCCGTCATCTATGAAACGATCATCAAGTTTATACCCGTATGGAGTAGTAAGGTTAACACCATTATAACGTATTCCGGAAACATCTGTATCTGTATTGGTGGGAGTCCAGATGTTTGCTAATTCAGACAGGCCATTTCTTGTGTTCTTATAAAAACCACCGAACTCAGCCTTGTTTCCATTAAGTATATCAAAATCGTAAGCCCATTGAAACAATACTTGTAAATCAAATCCTTTATAACTTATGTTATTGGTGAATCCGCCAAAATGTTTGGGGTGTGGGTTTCCGATAATCACGCGGTCTTTTTCATCGATAACGCCATCGCCTGCATCTGCAATACCGTCTCCGTTGGTATCAACGGTCAGCTGATCTTTGAATTTCGCCATGCCTGGCTGCATTTGAGAACGGTATGTTGGCACCCCATCTTTTAATTGATAGCCGCTACCACTAGTCACAATAAAGTCTTCTAACTGATATAAACCATCAAATTCTAACCCGTACATCATTCCCACAGTGTGTCCCACTCTGGTTACGTACTGATACTCCGATTGCATAAACTGAGTATCCCACCTGGGGTCAATAAGAATTTCCTGCTGACCACTGTTTAATTTAACTGTTTTGGTTCTGTTGAACGATATATTGAAATCTGTTGACCATTTGAATTTTGATCTTTTTATAATGGTATTGTTCAATGATATTTCGATCCCTTTATTTTCTACTTCGCCCACGTTTTGCTGCACCCTGTTAAAGCCTGAGCTGGGAGCCATTTCCGCATCCAGCAATAAATCCTTTGTACGCTTATGATAGAGGTCTACAGTTCCATTCACCAACTGATCAAAGAAACCAAAATCAACTCCCAGGTTTGTTTGCGCTGTGGTTTCCCATCTTAAATCAGGAACAGCCATATTGCGTTGATAAGCTCCGGGCGAATAATCCTGATTTGGCCCCAAAACATATCCGCTAGTTGTTCCAACGGCCAGTAGATTATATGCATCAAAATCTCCTATCCTGTTATTACCTGTTAACCCGTAACCTGCGCGAATTTTTAAATTAGAGATGACATCAACCGACTTTAAAAATGCTTCTTCTTTAATTCTCCATGCAGCAGAGAACGAAGGGAAATACCCCCAACGATTTGCCTTTTGGAATTTAGAAGAACCATCAGTCCTCAGGTTTAATGTTAATAAGTAGCGTTCGTTGTAATTGTAATTAACACGACCAAAATAAGATAGCAAAGTACTCCCTGACTTTCCGGATATGGCTATTGTAGAACCAGTTGCAATCCCGATGTTATCAATTCCAAAAACATCTGTTGGTAAGTTTGTATTTTCTAAAGATGAAATTTTGAAAGTTCGGTGCTGTGCCTCAACACCAATTAATGCCCCAAAAGAACTTTTCCCAATTTTATCTTTGTACCTCAAAGTATTCGATGTTGCTAATGTTGTATATCGCCGGTTAGCAATATTGCCATGTATCCCTTTGTCAGTCCTTGAAGCTTGCTGTGTGTCAGCCCGATAAAAAATACTCTCTTCCCGTATGTTTCTCCAATAGCTGCCTTTCACATCCAAAGTAAATTTTTCCCAGAAACTATAGTTTAAAGCTAAGTATCCGCCAATTACATCATCAGCTCTTTTGCGGTCTGTGTTATTAAGCGTTTTTACCGGATTATATAAATAAGGATCCTGATCGATAGCATATTCTTCATCATCTCCGCTCCAGTTAATCGGATCCACCGGTCTGAAAGTTACTGCATCGCGAATAACGCTAGAGGCAGTATTTCCTGACACTTGCAATCCCGATCTAATGTAATGGTCATAACTAATCTGCCCGGTAAATTGCAGATTATCGGCTATCTTCTGATTGAATTTCAACCGGTTATTAAACTTTTCAAAACCGGTAGTAATTAATGTCCCGTCTTGTTTTAAGTAGCTTCCACTATAATATATTGAGCTGTTCTGGCTACCTCCTCCAATAGAAAAGTTGTAATCCTGAACTACTGCAGCACGGAATATTTCGTCCTGCCAATTGGTTCCTTTAACATTTTCATAGTTTTTCGGGTCCAGCCAGTTGGTTTCGAATATCCTAATATACTCTCCCGGGGAATAATTATCATTGGCGTAGGCTATATTTTTTTGATATTTTACATATTCGTAAGGAGACATCACTTCCATTCTGTTAGGTATGTATTGTACACCTAGCGAGCTGTGCATTTTTACTTCAACACTACCATCTGAACGCCCACCATGGGTAGTAATTACAATAACACCATTTGCTCCTCGTGCTCCATAAATGGCGGTTGCCGATGCATCTTTCAGAATGTCGAAATTTTTAATATCTCTCGTGCTAATGCTCGCCGGGTCAAAATCTTCCATAGGAAATCCATCCACAACATATAAAGGAGAATTATCTCCGGTTATTGAATTTCCCCCACGAATTACAATGTTAAGCCCTTCGCCCGGGGTTCCATCCGTTGACGTAACCTGCACTCCGGACACACGACCTGCCAGAGCCTGGTCGAAGTTAGTTGTTGCAGTTTTTGCAATATCATCGGTATTCACTTTTGCAACAGCGCCTGTTAAATCTCTTTTCCTTACAACATCATATCCAACTGCTACTACATCCTCAAGCATAATTTCTGATGTTTTAAGAACAACATCTATTGAGCTCTGATTGCCTACCTTGATTTCTACGTTCTCGAACCCGATAAAACTAAATTGTAAGATATCTGATGATTTAATATTGTTGAGCTTATAGCTTCCCTCAACATCAGTTATAGTACCAACAGTACTGCCTTTAATAACAATGTTGGTTCCGGGAATAGGTAACCCGTTGACATCTTTTACAACTCCGGTAACTGTTTTCTGTGCAAAAACAGCTGATGTGGATAATATAATTAGTATGAATACTATTTGAATTCGTTTCATGGAGATATTTTTTCCACAAGAGCTATAAATAGCCCTTGTGATAGTTTTTAATAGTTGTTTGCAAATGTTATTAATCAGCTATTTCTGCTGCTCTGTAATAGAAATCAGATAAAAAGAAAACACCGCCTCTGCCAGGGATAGTTGAATTATTTAATAACTCACCCTCGAAATAAGAGGCTACCTTAAAGGCAACGGTAAAGGTTTTACAAGTTTTATATTCTGAAATGTTATAAGTACATTTTACCCATTTTCCATATACATTTCTTCCTGCAACTTTTCTTCCTTCAGGGTCAGGCCCGGTATTATCACCCGGATATGGAGTGCCAATAAATGGCTCACCCCAGGGAGCTCCTGCAGGTTTTCCATTGCTGGAAACCCCCGCTCCAATCTGGCAAGCTATCTGCTCGTTAAGTTTCTTCCATGTTCCGTTTATCCAATTCCCATTCCCGTCCTGAATGTCTCCTCCTGTATAATCGGTTGATATATATACTTCCAGATCATTCGGAGCCCTGCCATCTTCCATATATCTTAAAAAAGAAGCATTATAATAGTAATTAAAGGATAGATCGTACCCATATTGAAAAGCTGACAGGTCTTGTGTACTGGTTACACACCACGACTGTGTTGGCTTCGTAACACCAGCACTATTGAATGTCTGCGTTTCCAAAACCGTTTGAGCGGTGTTTTTTTCCGGTCGTTGCGAGGGTGTTTCCAGGTATCTGCCATTGCTGTTATCAACCTCTCCCCAAATATCATCGCCATTACCGGGGATGTCTACTTGCACCGAAAAACCATCTCCCCCGGAGGGTTTCGAGCCCGAAGTCTTTAATGTCGGGTAGAAAAAATTTATAGTATCTACCGGCATTTGTTCTGCCTGGTTGGTTACAATAGCGATTAAACTATTACTAAAGCTAACCAACTCTCCACTTATATTATTTACAACATTAATAACCGGGAACAAAGTGTCGTATCCTGAGTAAACATAATCAGGCGATAATGAAACGACTCCGGTTGAAGGGTTAATTACCAGTTCCTCTTTATTAGCTGCCAACTCAAAAGTTACATCTGCATTGGCAGAAGGCAGTAGAGGTACACTTGTTTTACTCTCTGTATTTCCATATACCAGGTTTTGATTTTTGGGAGAGTAAATGAGATAGCTGGCCAGCAAAGGCTCAATGTTTAAATGAAAAACATCATCAAAAGTTGTAGAGAAGACCTTTCCTTCATGTTGGGTAGTTGCCTTAACCGAAAAATAGTAATCACCGACGGTGAAGCTGTTACCATCTGCAATGGAAATAACGCCGTTGTTTGATGTATTTAATGCAGAAACAGACCGAAGAGTATCTCCATTTTCATCTACTTTATTGTTGTATGAATTATCCAATCTCATAACAATAGTATCAAATTGGGCAATACTTACATATTGCATGTATGACTCATCGAGCAGTGTGCCATCATCTTTTCTTCCGGCCACAATTTCGTACATGGGGGTTAATCCTCCGGTGTTAATCGAAGGAACTCCGGACGATATAGCTTTCCCTTCACGGGCATTTTTAATATCCATATACTTTAACCCTGTTGGATTGCCAAATGAATCTAACGGCACATCATCCATAAATGTATTTTCTATACATGAATACAAAGCAAGGAGGGATATAAAGAGTAGTAACTTTAGAGTAGGTTTCATTTACATAATCATTTTAATTGGTTGACTGATTTATTCACATCCTGAAACAAATATAGAAGCATATCTTCCAACAGAAAATGCAAAATTCTCCCAAATATGTAGACTATTGTTCAGACGCCATATATACCTGATAATGAACACAAAATTTATTATCATTCAATAAATACCCAAACGATATTACCCATTATTAAAACGTTAATACACCCACTTCGCACAATCTTTTCTTATTTTTGAAGCCTTTTAATACGGATTGAGAGTTTTTTTGTAAACAAATGTTAATCCAATGAAGTGGTTGCCACATATTGTATTTCTGTTTTTAAGTGCTGCTATTTACGCACAAAACATCTCTTTTCAACACTTGGGGATCAATGAAGGATTATCTCAAAACTCTGTTTCGTCAATTGTGCAAGACAGCCTGGGACGTTTGTGGATTGGTACGAGAGATGGGCTAAATATATTTGACGGCACAACTGTTGAAAGTTTGAGACCTATACGTGGCGACTCAACCTCATTATTGGGGCATTTTGTAACAGATATAGTTAAAGATGGGGCTTCCTTGTGGGTTGTCACAAAAAACGGACTGTCTCACCTCAATATAAAAACATTAAAATTCACGCAGTACCCAATAACTGATTGCGAAACTGTGCTCCCGTACCGGGGAGAAATTTTAGTTGGCACAAAAAGCGGGTTATACAAGTTAAATACGTGTACAAAACAATTAAGTCCGTATTCCCAAATATTGAATGGGAAGTTTAATTTACAGCATCTGTATACAGACCAATCCGGACTTTTATGGATAGGAACTGTTCAGGGCGCATACCTGTACTCTCCGCATCAAAATAAAGCCACCAGAGTTTTAGGCAAAAACACAAAATACTTATTTAGTGATTCACAAAAACGCACCTGGGCTGGCACTTATAACGACGGTATCTATTTACTTGATAACAAACAACAAATCATTAAACACTTCACCCATAAAAAAGAAGAACCTTCGTCAATTATAAACAATATAATTCGCGACATAAACGAAGACACTAATGGAAATATATGGGTAGGAACTCTCGAAGGGCTAAGCATTATCGACGGGGGTAACTACAGCGTCACTAACTACAGCCACAAAAACAACGACCCTTCATCTTTGTCACACAATAGTATTTTATGTATTCTCCGCGACAACCAGGGAAGTATGTGGCTGGGGACCTATTTTGGAGGGATAAACTACTACAACCCGAGCTTCGCTATATACAATAAGTACACAAGCAAATTAAACATAAATTCTGAGTCAAATATTGGATTTAACATCATCGGAGAAATGCTCGAAGACGACGATAACAACCTTTGGATTGCGTCGGAAGGCAACGGTGTTGATTGCTACAGCAGAGAGCATAAAACATTCACTCACTACCCTTTGAGCATAAAACCGCTGGCACAAATACCCACAAATGTTAAAGCACTGACGTTTTTGGACAAGACTCATCTGATGATAGGAACACACCTGGGTGGATTGATTGTTCTAAATACTAAAACCGGATCGTTTAAGACATACCTACCCGATAATGAAAACGAGTACTCCATTTCCGGAAATATCATTGAAGATATTATCCCTTTCGGAGATGTGTTTCTTTTAGGCACCAATAAAGGCGTTGAAACTTTTGACCCCAAAACGGAAAAATTCAGCCACCTGATTATTGACGCTGCGACCAGCCAACCTTTTACCAAACGAATTACTTGCCTGTATGAAGACAGTTATGGTGTGCTATGGATCGGAACATTAGAACAGGGATTGTATGCCTACCACAAAGAAAAAAAGAAGCTAAAAGCCTACAAATCATCGTCTACCGATTTATCAACTATCAGCTCAAACAACATATCGTGCGTTTATGAAGATCACTATTTCAGATTATGGTTTGGAACGCATGGAGGAGGCCTTAATTTGTACAATAAAGAGCAGGATTCGTTTAGCGCTTTAAACGTGAGCAACTCAAATATTCCCAGCGACTTTATTCAGGGAATTAAAAAGTCAAAGCAAGGAAACATCTGGGTTGCAACCACTAAAGGGCTTTCCATATTGGAAGTAGACAACCGCCATTTTATTAACTACTCAACACAAAATGGATTCCCTTTAGGTGAACTTAATCATAGAGCACTCTATTTAACAAACGACGGAGAGGTATTTGCCGGTGGCATTAATGGGCTTGTCTCCTTTAAAGAAGAAGCACTACTCAAACAATCAAATCATTTCAATACAATTTTTTCCTCGCTCAAAGTAAACGGAGAAAGAATCTCGCCCAATGACAGTTCGGATATCTTAAAAGAAGATTTACCATATACAAAAAGTATCAGACTAAAATCAAGTCAAAACTCTTTTACAATACAATACTCTGCCTGTAACTACATAAGTACCAGTAAAAGTAATTACAGATATAAACTTGAAAATCTTCATGACAATTGGATTAATGCCGGAAACAACACAACCCTTTCTTTTTCAAAACTACCGCCGGGAGAATATAATTTAAGAGTACAATCGATTGATAATGATGAAACCACTATTATCGATGACGATAATCTGAAGATAATTGTAGAACCCCCAATATATTTAACCTGGTATGCTTTTCTTCTATATATAAGTGTTTCTGCTGGATTAGCCTGGGGATTAAACAAATTGTACAGGGCACGGTTAAAAATAACCAGCCAACTAAAATCTGAGCTGCAGGAAAAGGAACAAATAAAAAAAATGAATAAAGCGAAACTCAATTTTTTTACGAATATATCGCACGAGTTCAGAACTCCTTTAACCTTGATAAACGGCACGTTGGAAGCCATTCAGGAAAACAAAAACACCTCTCCGCAAAACCTAGAACTTGTTAACAAGACCCTGATTAACACGAAGCGCCTCAATAATTTAATTGATGAACTGCTTGATTTCAGAAAGTTGGAATACGGGAAAAGTGTTCTGAAAGTATCTCAGGTTGAGATTAACGGATTTCTCGAAGAAATATTCAAGGTATTTAAAGACAATGCTCAGTTCAGAAATATATCGTATCAACTGAATCCACTATCGAGCAACAGTTCTATATGGATAGATTCCAGGCAGATGGAGAAGGTATTTTTCAATATCATATCCAACGCTTTTAAATTTGTAACCGACAAATCAGGCAAAATAAAAATAGAAGCAGTCGAACATAAAAAACACGTTGACATATTAGTTAGTGATAACGGAACTGGTATTTCTTCTGAAGAGATTGACAACATATTTGACCCTTATTTTCAGGGCAAATATTCCAATCCTCAAAAAAACAGAATTGGAAGCGGAATTGGCTTAGCATTCTCGAAAAGCATTATTGACGAACACAAAGGTAGAATTTCAGTAACAAGCTTATTAGGAGAAGGAACAACAGTAAAAATAAGCATTCTAAAAGGCAATTCTCACTTTAGCGAGAATGTACTTGTGGAGAACCCCGAAAACATTGTTTTTAGTAAAACCGGAAATCAAATTTCTTCTATTCCGAAGCACAAAGCAAAATTAACTCAGGCACCAGAAAATGCACATACTATTCTTATTGTAGAGGACAATAAAGATGTTCAGGATCTTTTGTATTACATGTTCTGCCCTGATTATAAAATTATTACAGCCGACAATGGAAAAGAAGGTCTGGACATAGCCATCGAAAAACAACCTGACTTAATTATTTCGGATGTAATGATGCCGGTGATGTCGGGGACAGAAATGTGTAGTATTTTAAAGCGAAACATTGACACTTCACACATACCCATCGTTTTGCTGACAGCGAAAGCTGCTCCCAAATATCACATAAAAGGGTTAGAGACCGGAGCCGATGACTATATTTCTAAACCCTACAACGGAAAAATTCTGAAAACTCGTATTAAAAGTATTATTCATAACAGAATGCTTATTCAGCAGAAGTACAAATTTGGTTCTCATTTAAAAATCAGCGAAGTAACATCCTCTGTAATCGACCAGAAACTGCTAACCAAGGTTGAAAGCATTATTACAAACCATATTGATGACCCGGAATTTAATGTTCAGGATTTTGCCGAGGAAATGAACCTTAGCCGGTCAAAACTCTACCAGAAAATCAAAGGGTTAACCGGACAAACTCCAAACGATCTAATTCTTTCTATGCGTTTAAAAAAAGCTGCGGAGCTGCTTACAGAGCCTGCTAATGATTTTACTGTAGCTGACGTCGCCTATAAGGTTGGGTACACTGATCCTCGGTATTTTAGCAAAAGTTTCAAATCACATTTTGGCGTTTCTCCTACTAAATACGGGAAAAAGAACAGTGTAATAGCAGTCTGATGTCTGGCGAATTCTTTAACCAATAGTTATTTCCGGTATCCACCTCACGCTTTAAACGCGTCTTTTATCTGGTCAATAACGTTTTCGTTTTCATCCTTCCCGTTTTCGGAATTGTCCCAGTTTCTGATGAATGGGAAAATAGCCGGAGCCAGTTTCCGAACGGGTTCATAAAGCTTTGATTCAGCTTTCGCTTCATTTGAAATAATTTTTACATCTTCATCAATTTTGTCGAAAACCAGCAAAACTATACTTAGCACAAGTGCCGATCTGAGAATGCCGAATACCAGTCCTGCCAACTTATTCAACACGCCAAGCATGGCAACTTCAATAAGCTTGTTTACTGAACTCCCCACAACGTGTACCAGAATTACAATGACAACAAACGTTACCACAAAAGAAATGATGTTTAAATAGTCGGTTTCGAGGTTGAAATGTTCAGTCAGAAAATCAGAAGTTATGTACGAAAATTCAATGGCTCCCCAAATGCCCAGAATTAATGCCGCCAGCGATGCCAGCTCTGAAACCAGCCCCTTTCTGAATCCGCCAATGGCAGCAACCAGCAGTACTATACCCAGAATAATATCGATGTAATTCATTTTTCAGTTTTCTTTTGGAACAGGTAAAAGTAGGAATAATTTCTAAAATTGCATTTTGAAACCACTCAGGTTTATTACTTTTGGGGCAAAGTTGCAAAAGGACTATGAAGTTTGATATCCAGACAAAAATATTCACTGATTTTGAGTCGTTTGAACCAACCCTGAAAAAATGGAGAGCGCAGGGAGACTCCGTTGTTTTTACAAACGGATGTTTTGATATTATCCATCACGGGCATGTAGATTCGTTACTAAAATCTTCTGCACTGGGAACCCATTTAATTGTAGGGCTGAATTCAGATGAGTCGGTAACACTGCTGAAAGGACGCGGCAGACCGGTTTTGAATGTTGATGCGCGCGCCAGTCTGTTGGCGGCTTTTGTGTTTGTGGATGCAGTAATTATTTTTCCTGAAGAAACCCCTGCCCGGCTAATAAAGCAAATTGTGCCGGACGTTCTGGTAAAAGGAAAAGAATACGAGTTGCACGAAATTGCCGGTCACGAAACGGTTTTGCAGAATAACGGGAAAGTAGAACGGTTGGATCTGGTTTCCGGAATTTCCACCTCAGAATTGATTGCACGAATTAAAAACCTCGATTAATGGCTCAGACAAAAACGGTTTACATTTGCCAGGACTGCGGCGCCCAGTCGCCAAAATGGATGGGAAAATGCCCTTCGTGTGGTGGATGGAATACGTTTGTCGAAGAAATTGTTGAGAAAAAGAAACCGGGGGCAGCCGCAGTAAATGCTGCAATTGGCAGTCAGCCGCTCACCCTGGAGCAGGTAACCACCGAAAAAATGGAACGCATTAAGGTCGGAATTACCGAGTTCGACCGCGTGCTGGGGGGCGGAATTGTTCCCGGCTCCATTGTGCTGCTGGGAGGTGAGCCGGGCATCGGAAAATCTACGTTGGTACTGCAAATGGCGTTGGGAATGACCCACAAAAAAATTCTGTATGTTTCCGGAGAAGAGAGCTTGCAACAGATTAAATTGCGGGCAGGCCGACTGGGAATGTACGGCAGCAATTGCCTGTTTTTAAGCGAAACTTCGCTTGGGAATGTGCTTGCGCAATCTGGGCAGGTAAAACCGGAACTGCTCATTATCGATTCCATCCAGACTCTCGCTTCAGAAAATTTAGAATCTTCGCCGGGTTCGGTAACACAGGTGCGCGAGTGCACTTCGGCTATTCTGAAGTACGCCAAACAAAATCATGTTGCTGTAATTTTAATCGGCCATATTAATAAAGAAGGAAGCCTTGCAGGGCCAAAAGTGTTGGAACACATTGTGGATTCAGTGTTGCAGTTTGAAGGCGATACCAACTATTTATATCGAATACTTCGTGCCAGCAAAAACCGCTTTGGCTCTACCAACGAGCTGGGCATTTTTGAAATGCGGGGCGATGGATTGCGGGAAATCCTGAATCCGTCTGAACAGCTTATTTCCAAAATAAGCGACGATGTAAGTGGCACTGCAGTGGCTGCCACCATCGAAGGAATCCGCCCGTTTCTTATAGAAATTCAGGCGCTGGTTAGTTCGGCTGCCTATGGAACGCCACAACGCTCTTCCACCGGGTTCGATTTACGCCGGCTGAACATGTTGCTGGCGGTACTCGAAAAAAGGGCCGGTTTTAAACTGCTTGCAAAAGATGTCTTTCTGAATATCGCCGGCGGGTTGCGAATAAATGACCCGGCCACCGACCTGGCCGTAATCTGTTCCATTCTTTCGTCGAACATCGATATTGCCATTGACCACCAGCTTTGCTTTACCGGAGAAGTTGGGCTTACCGGTGAAATTCGCGGAGTGAGCCGCATCGAACAACGCATTGCCGAAGCTGCAAAACTGGGATTTCAACGAATTTTTATTCCTGCGCTGAATAAAGGTTTTGACGGATCCAAGTTCTCCATCGAAATAGAAAGAGTATCTCGCGTAGAAGAAGTTTTCAGAAAAATATTCGGGTAAAATGATATCGTTTGAAGCATTAATCCACAGCCGCCAGAGTGTTCGAAAATACCAGAACAAACCGGTTGAGCGCGAAAAGATCGAAAAACTCATCGAAGCAGTGCATCTGGCGCCATCGGCCTGCAACTCACAACCCTGGAAATTAATAGTTGTTGATAACCCTGAACTGAAAAACGAAGTGGCTCAGGCGACTTTCAGTAAAACAATATCATTCAATAAATTTGCGCAGGAAGCCCCGGTAATAGCTGTCTTGATAATTGAAAAAGCAAAACTGATTGCACAAATAGGCGGGCTGGTAAAAAATCAGGAATACGTTCAGTATGATATCGGAATTGCAGCAGCTCATTTCTGTTTGCAGGCAGCCGAGCTGCAATTGGGAACCTGCATCATCGGGTGGTTTAACGGGAAGAAGATAAAGAAACTGCTGAATGTTCCCAAAAGCAAAAAAATAGGGTTGGTAATAACTTTAGGCTATCCGCCGGATGATTACAAACAGCGCAAAAAAATCCGCAAACCTGTTCAGGAGATCTGCGGATTCAATTCGTACTCATAATAATTTTATGCCAGGAATTGTTTAATGTAATTCCGGCTGGTTAAAATGGCCGATTCAATATCTTTTTCCGAGCCTTCGTAAGCTTTGTCTTCTACTTCAATGCAAACGGGGCCGCGGTATTTAACCGAAGTAAGTGCAGAGAAAAATCCTCTCCAGTTAACATCGCCCAACCCGGGAATTTTCGGGGAATGGTAATCCAGCGGATAGCCCATAATTCCTACTTCATTTAATTTCTCCGGATAAACTTTAACATCTTTCAGGTGAATGTGGAACAGCTTTTCATGAAAATCGTAAATGGGTTTTACCTCGTCCATTTGCATCCAAACCAGGTGCGAAGGATCGTAGTTTAGCCCAAATGCCGGACTTGGAATAATCTCGAACATTTTTTCCCAGATGGCGGGAGTAGTAGCCAGGTTTTTACCGCCGGGCCACTCGTCGCGGGTAAACAACATCGGGCAGTTTTCAATCCCTACTTTTATGTTGTTTTCTTCAGCCACTTTTATGATTCCCGGCCAGACTTCTGCAAACTTTTTCAGGTTGTCTTCAACGCTTTTTGCCGGGTCGCGTCCTACAAAAGTATTTACTACTCCAACCCCCAGCCGGGCGGCGGTACGAATAATTTTTTTGATGTGCTCAATGTAAACTTCCGCCTGTTTTTCGTCGGGATCAAGCGGATTAGGATAATAACCCAGTCCGGAGATGTACACATTGTTCAGCCCGAGTATATTTCGGATACTTGCCACATCTTCATCGCCGGTTTCATCAACATTAATGTGGGTTACTCCTGCATACCGGCGTTCTGCCTTACCCACCGGCCAACACATAATTTCCACACACTTAAACTGGTTTTTCGAGGCGAATTCTATCACCTCTTCAAAATTTTTCTCGGCCAGAATGGCGCTCACAAATCCTAAGTCTAACATAGTATTATGGTTTGAAATTGTTTTTGGCTACTTACTAAGGTGCCAGCACCCACACTCCCGAACCCGGGTGTTTATCCAAAAAATTATATTGTGCGCCGTATGCTTCTGTTTCGTTGTTGTAGGTTTCCAGCCCTACCAGAAAAAAGTTCCCACGTTTGCCCAAAAAGAACGGTTCAAATCCTTTCGCTTTCATGTGTTGAAAATATTCTTCGGCATTTTTTGCTTCCACAAAACTACCGCCTACAAGGTAAAATTTCGAAGAATCGATCTTAACAAAGTTCAATGAATCCATTGTTCCGGGCTCGGTCTTTACCGAGTCAATTGCCGGCGTGGCAACAGAATCTGTAGCCAAAACAGGTGGTTCTTCCTGCTGGGCAGGAGATTCAACAATTATTTCAACGAGTTTCGGAGGCTCCTGTCTCTCTTTTTTCAGGATAAAAAAACCAGCCGCAGCAACCGGAATAAGAATAAGCAAAAACCACAACCAGCCTCTTTTCTTCTTTTGTGTTGGTTCTTCAGGCTGCGGTTCAGCCTGCCTGAATGCCGCCATCGGATTCTCATCCGGCTCCGCTTCTTCGTCATTTTCAGCAGTAATAACCGGAGCGCTAACTTCTTCGTCAACTTCTTCCGGTTCCTCCTTTGTTGAAGTCACATCCAATCCAAATGCATCCAGCAGCAGGTTTTCTTTTTCAGAGGAGGTAAACTGAATTTCACGATTTTCATTATAAAAAATGGTTCCTGTATTTTCGATGGTAACTTTATCGCCTTTATCCAGATGGTAATAAATTTCTTCCAGCTCTTCGCCAATTTTCTGTAGCGCTTCTGATTCCGAAATTTGTTCGTCTGCGGCAATTTCATCTGCCAGCAGCCCGTCGTTATTTTTGATTTTAGAATCGAAATAAATTGCCTTGGAAGGCGGTGTCATTTCCCCCGATTTTTTATCTATCCGGGCCGGTTTATACTCAGAAATGAATGCACCGAAGCCGGGCACAATAACTGTTTCGTTTTCAAGCAGAAGATGTTGGATGTATTTGCCTAATTTCATGTTGATTGATTTGCAGGTGTAAAATTAAGAAAATAGCTGTTGGGGCAAAGGTTAAGTTTTATCAAAAAAATGGGGAACAACAAAATTCTGTTTTTCGGCTGCATGTAAAATGTTTAAATTTACCGGTAAAATCGAAAAAATGAGTAAAAAAATATTGGTGACAGGCGGAACCGGATACATTGGTTCGCATACAGTAGTAGAGTTGCAGGAGTCGGGCTACGAAGTGCTCGTGGTAGATAACCTTTCCAACTCGAGCATTGAAGTTCTCGACAGCATCGAGAAAATTACAGGGATAAAGCCATATTTCGAACAGTTTGATTTAGCCGACCAAAAGAAAACCGATGATTTTTTCCAACGGAATTCCGGGATTGAAGCCATCATACATTTTGCTGCTTCTAAAGCCGTGGGCGAATCAGTAGAAAAACCATTGCTGTACTACAGGAACAACCTGGTTACGATGATGAATTTGCTGGAATGCCAAATAAAATATGGCGTTCGGAACATTGTATTTTCATCGTCGTGCACTGTTTACGGGCAACCCAACAAACTTCCTGTAACCGAAGAAACTCCGCGAAAAGACGCCGAATCGCCTTACGGAAATACAAAAAGGGTAAACGAAGATATTTTGCACGATACCATTTTTGCAAACCCACAGCTTTGCGGAATTGCCCTTCGTTATTTTAACCCGGTAGGAGCGCATCCTTCTGCCTTAATTGGCGAGCTGCCATTGGGTGTACCACAAAACCTTGTGCCGTTTATTACACAAACCGCAGCAGGAATTCGCGAGGAGCTAAAAGTATTTGGAGATGATTACGATACGCCCGACGGGTCTGCAATTCGCGATTATATTCATGTTGTGGATTTGGCAAAAGCGCATGTGGTTGCCATCAAACGGTTGCTAAACGGAGACAATAAGAAAAACTACGAAGTTTTCAACCTAGGCACAGGCAACGGAGTGTCGGTGTTAGAAATGGTAAAAGGTTTTGAAAAAGCTACCGGAGTAAAACTGAACTACAAAATTGTTGGCCGTCGTGCCGGCGACATCGAAAAAATATGGGCAGACACCACTTTTGCAAACCAAGAACTGGGCTGGAAAGCCGAAAAAAACCTCGAAGAAACATTGAGCTCAGCCTGGAAGTGGGAAAAACACGTCAGAGGAATTAAGTAAAAAAGTACTAATAAATAGCCGGATCAATAGTTCTGTTTTGTAATCCGGGATTGAAAAAGCTGGCTTATTTGGTCAGCTTTTCATTTACCAGAAGAAATCGTTTGAACCGAAGGCTGCTTAAAACGATGGACAAAGTGCGGCTATTAAAGTTTGTTATTTCCAATATTTGGAATGATTTTTTAACTTCACAAAAAAATGGAACAGGAACAGGCGAAAAACGAAATTCTAACGTTCTAATTCCTCGTGTATTAATAAAATAATTGCAGAAGATATGAAAAACATCCTCATCACTGGCGGAGCCGGATTTATTGGCTCGCACGTTGTCCGTCTTTTTGTAAACAAGTATCCGGAATATAAAATTGTTAATCTCGATAAGCTGACTTACGCTGGCAACCTGGCCAACCTGAAAGATATTGAGAACAGCCCCAACTACGAATTTGTAAAAGGAGATATTGTTGATGGCGATTTTATTCTTAAACTTTTTGAAGAGCGACAATTCGATGGCGTAATACACCTGGCGGCCGAGTCGCATGTGGATCGTTCCATTTCTAACCCCACCGAATTTGTTTACACCAATGTAATCGGCACGGTTAATTTGCTGAATGCGGCCCGCAGCATCTGGAAAGAAAAAGAAGGGAAAAGGTTTTATCATATCTCAACCGACGAGGTTTACGGGTCGCTGGGCGAAGAGGGGATGTTTACCGAAGAAACCCGCTACGACCCGCATAGTCCGTATTCTGCATCCAAAGCCAGTTCCGATCATTTCGTGCGGGCATATCACGATACGTTTGGAATTCCGGTTGTTATTTCCAATTGTTCCAACAATTACGGGTCTTATCAGTTTCCCGAAAAATTGATTCCCCTGTTCATTCACAACATTAAAAACAACAAACCATTGCCGGTTTACGGAAAAGGAGAAAATATACGCGACTGGCTGTGGGTTGACGACCATGCGCGTGCCATCGATGTTATTTATCACAAAGGAGTGGCAGGAGAAACATACAATATTGGCGGATTTAACGAATGGAAAAACATCGATCTCATTCGGATAATTTGCCGGGTGATGGACAAAAAACTTGGTCGCCCCGAAGGAGAATCTGAAAAGCTTATCACCTTTGTAAAAGACCGTGCCGGGCACGATTTGCGCTACGCTATTGACGCCACAAAACTAAGGAAAGAACTGGGCTGGCAACCGTCGTTGCAGTTTGAGGAAGGCATTGAAAAAACCATCGGCTGGTATCTCGAAAATGAAGATTGGCTAAACAATGTAACGTCGGGAGACTACCAAAAATACTACGAAGAACAGTACGTAAAGCGCTAGAAATTATTCCATTTCCAACTCGGTTACCGGATCCCAAAAATATTTTTTGAAGTGAACGATCTGATCATCTTTCACTTCAATTCCTTCGTTTTCCAAAAGCTCTTTCATGGCATTTGGCGTGTCAAAATGATGTTTACCGGTGAGCATTCCGTTGCGGTTTACCACCCGGTGCGCCGGCACAAAACCGGAGTGGGTGTGCGAGGCATTCATTGCCCAGCCCACCATGCGTGCCGAACCGGCCGTGCCTAGGTATTTGGCAATTGCACCGTAAGAGGTCACTCTTCCCGAAGGAATTAATTTCACCACTTCGTAAACCCGGGTAAAAAAATCACTCATAAAAACCGATTGATTTATTAATTAAAGGTCTCGCGCACTTCGGCCAAAGCTCCGGTACTCATCTTTTTCAAATCCCGTTTCCGGTTCCGTCCATTCTTTTTCGTTCAACTGAAAAGCCAGGTATTTTATTGTAATTCCACGGCTTAGCCACTGTTTTTCGTAAAATGTTTTAATGCGGAGCGTGTCGTTCAGAATTTCAGATTCGTAAAGATTATCGGTCTCTGCAACTACGTTAAATGCATTTAAATGAACCAGCGCACGGGTGTACGAGTACTGAAATTTGCTGTCGGTTTTCAGGTGGATGACGCCAGTCTTTTTCAGGAACGGTTGGTAGCGTTTCAGAAAAAAAGTGGATGTAAGTCGTTTCCGCGTTTTCTTCATTTGTGGATCGGGAAAAGTAAGCCAGATCTCGTCCACCTCTTCCGGTGCAAAAAACTGGCCGATAATTTCAATGTTGGTACGCAAAAAGCCCACATTCTTCAACTCCTTTTCTGCGGCTATTTTAGCACCTTTCCACAACCGGGCCCCTTTGATGTCAACTCCCAAAAAGTTTTTGTCCGGATTTTTTTCCGCCAGTTCTACGGAGTACTCTCCTTTTCCACAGCCCAATTCCAGAATAATCGGATTATCGTTTCCAAAAAATTCCTTTCCCCATTTGCCTTTGAAAGGAGAATCGCTATTTTTTACTTGGTTGTAAGGAGCCTGAACCACATGTTCAAAGCCCTTCATTTCTTCGAATTTTGCCAGTTTATTTTTGCCCACTTCCAGTCACTTTTTCAACTCTAATACCAATGTCATGAATGCCGGATAAAACCTCGTCGCGCATGCCCTGCTGCAAGCTGATGGTGTATTCTCCGGAAACCGGGAAGTAAACATTTCGCCGGTACACGGACTGCAACGTTTTTAATCCGCCAAAACCTTCGCCCATCCAACGTCCCGAAGGATCAGCCATTACGATTTCGAAGGTATCTTTTAATATTTTATTCCCGGGTTGGGCTATTTCAACGAATAGCCACAAGTTGGAGTAGTTGTATTCGGTTTCGTTCCGAACCTGAATCAACAGATTGTGGTTTGCCAGCGTGTCGGTTATCTGCACGCGGAATACTTTAAGCGAGTCTTTGTTCCATTCAGAATCGGGGATTTCGAGGTATTGATCGAAAACCCGCGAAGAATCGCACGAGTATAAAATAACAGCCAGTGCAAACAGAAAAATGGCTACTCTGATAATCTTTTTCATTGCTTTCTCGGATTTCTATTGCGGCTTCGGCCCTGAGCCTGGTTGGCGTTGGGATTCCGATTGGGTTTGCGTCGTTTTTTCTTGCGTTGTTTATTTTGGGGCTTATTGAAACGGTTAATGTCTTCCTGCCCCACAACATTGAGAAAAGTATCTCCTGCATTTTGGGAATTCTCCTTCCCTTCAGAAATCAGCTTCTCGGGTTTTTTGCCTGAACGGTTCATCCGCTGTATTTTTTTCACCGTTTCAACCGGCAGTGCCACCAATGCAGATGGTGCATCGTCTATTTTAGAGTACCAGTAAATTCCTTTAAAAATGTCAGATTTAAGAAACTGATAGGTGCCAAATTCGGTTTCGAGAGGAATGTTATGCGGAGGAAAATTCTGTTGTGCATCAAGGTAGGAATCCACTTCAAAATTGAGGCAACATTTTAGCTTGCCACACTGCCCGGCCAGTTTCTGAGGATTGAGCGAAATTTCCTGATAACGGGCAGCATTGGTTGTTACCGAAACAAAACTGCAAATCCACGTTGAGCAGCAGAGTTCGCGGCCGCAGGGGCCAATTCCTCCTATCCGGCCTGCTTCCTGGCGCGCGCCAATCTGTTTCATCTCTACCCGAATGCGAAAAGTATCGGCAAGCACTTTTATTAGCTGACGAAAATCTACCCGCCCGTCTGCGATGTAGTAAAAAATTGCTTTGGTGCGGTCGCCCTGGTATTCCACATCCCCTATTTTCATGTCGAGATTAAGGCTGGCAGCAATTTGCCTCGATTGTAACATGGTCTCATATTCGAGCGAAATTGCCTCTTTCCATTTTTCAATGTCCATGGAACGCGCGTGGCGGTAAACTTTTCGCAATTCGCCATTTACCATGGTTGCCCGGTATTTCCGCAACTGGTGGGCTACCAGTTCCCCCGTTAGCGAAACAATTCCGATGTCATGTCCCGGGCTAGCCTCAACAGCCACCAGGTCACCAGATTGCAGTTTTAGCTGGTTTACATTCCTGTAATAGTCTTTCCGGGTGTTTTTAAACCGCACCTCAACAATGTTCGATTCATTCATCCCTTCCGGAATGTCTTTCATCCAGTCGGTAACATGCAGTTTATCGCAACCGCAGGTGGTGTGTGAGCAAATTCCCCGTTCAATAGCATCCAGATTTTCCATAAACTGCATTTCAGAATAAGGCGAAGACTTGAAAATACGTTAATTTTTTCGCACTACAATGGACAAAAATAATGATAAATAGGAATTTGGCGGCGAACCTGGCTGAAAAATGAGACTTTAAAATAATTCTAGCGTTTTATCAGCCTTACCATTCTGAGTGCCGTATCCAGAAAAATGATTTTTGCGTTCCCGTTCATGGAAATATGTTTTATTCCCAGTTCAAACTCTTTGGCAAAAGGAATTATGTTTCTTTCGTTAATGTAGGGCGCAAAACTTTCTCCCCAGACTCTCTCCTCCTTTTTCATGTAATTTAGCCCAGGGCGATTCATGTTCATCACAAAATATTCGCGACTAAGCCGCAGCGCAAAAGCAAAAAAAGCTTTTTGCCGGTCGCGCCCCTGTGCCGCCATTTCTTCGGCCCACTGGGTAAGTTCAAAAACCCTGCGTAAATATGCAAATCGCATCATCTCCTGAAATTTGGCAAAAAAGAAGGCAGTGCTTTCATCCGGATTTAAGTACTCCAGTGCAGTAATGTAATTCCCGTTGGAAAGCCCCACTACATCGTCGATTTGTTCTGCCGGGATTGAGCTATTTTCTTTCAACGCCAAGCGTATAGATTCTTTATCGATAAAAGGAACCTTTATGAGTTGGGTTCGGGAGCGGATGGTTGTAATCACCGCTTCCTCATCTTCTGTAATCAACAGGAAAAGTGTTTTGCTCGGCGGCTCTTCAATCAGTTTGAGCAATTTGTTGGCGCACGACTGGTGCATTTTTTCGGGCAGCCAGATTATCATCACTTTGTACTCCGATTCAAACGATTTCAGATTCAGCTTCCGGATAATGGAATCGCTTTCCCGCTCGTAAATCAGCCCCTGGGCATTTCCGTTCTCAATAAACCCGAGCCACTGGCTTAACGTAAAGTAAGGCGATTTATGAACCATCTCCCGCCATTTTGGAAGGAAGTCGTCCGAAATTGGCTTTTTAAACTCTTTTGTGGGAAAAACCGGAAATACAAAGTGCAGATCGGGATGAGCCAGTTTCTGATACTTTCGGCACGAAGGACACTCCCCGCATGAGTCGTTTTCTTTTCGATTTCGGCACGAAACATACTGCGCAAATGCCAGCGCCAGCGCCAGCTTTCCGGTTCCTTCAGGCCCCGTAAACATTAGCGCATGGCTTATTCGCTCCTCTTTAACAGAGCGGATAAGTCGCTCTTTAATCTTTTCCTGACCAATTATATCTTTAAAAAACATAGTCCAAAAATAGTGGTTTTAACACTCATTCGGGCATGCAATTTGCCCATTTGTGAAACATTTTTTAATTCGGAGATTTCTCGTTACCCCCACCGTTTTCAGCCAGATATATTTTTTATCTTTGATAAAATTTTCACGAATTCATTAAAAACGAATAAAATGCAAACAATTCACAACTACAATTTTTCAGGAAAAAAGGCGCTTATCCGCGTGGACTTTAACGTGCCTTTAAATGAAAATTTTGAAATTACCGATGATACCCGCATGAGGGCTGCTCTCCCTACCATTAAAAAAGTGATAGAAGAAGGTGGTTCTCCTATTATTATGTCGCATTTTGGCAGGCCAAAAAACGGTCCTGAAGATAAATTTTCCATGCGTCATTTGGTAGGTCATCTGAGCGAACTGCTGGGCGTTGAAGTAAAACTTGCTCCCGATTGCATTGGCGACAAGGTAAAAGAAATGGCTGCTGCTTTAAAACCGGGTGAAGTTTTAATGCTGGAAAATTTGCGTTTCCACGAAGGAGAACAAAAAGGTGATGAAGAGTTTGCCAAACAACTGGCCGAAAACGGAGATTGCTGGATTAATGATGCTTTTGGAACAGCACACCGTGCGCACGCGTCAACAGCCATCATCGCAAAATTTTTCCCGAATGACAAAATGTTCGGGTACCTGATTGAAAGCGAAGTAGAAAGTCTCGACAAAGTGGTAAAAAATCCGAAACGCCCGCTTACTGCAATTATGGGTGGTGCTAAAGTTTCTACTAAAATTACCATTATCGAAAACCTGCTGAGCAAGGTAGACAACCTGATTTTAGGTGGTGGAATGACCTACACTTTCGTAAAAGCCAATGGCGGCGAAGTAGGCGGTTCTATTTGCGAACCTGACTTTTTGGATACAGCCCGCAACATTGAAAAACTTGCTAAAGAAAAAGGAGTGAACCTGATTATGGCAACTGACGTTGTTGCTGCTGACGATTTCAGCGAAAAAGCCAACACCAAAGTTGTTGCTGCAGGTGAAATTCCCGAAGGCTGGGAAGGCCTTGACGCCGGCCCGGAAAGTATCGCAAAATTCAAAGAAGTAATTGAAAATTCTGCTACCATTTTATGGAATGGCCCCGTAGGCGTTTTCGAAATGGATAAATTTGCTACAGGCTCAAAAGCCATTGGTGACGCTATTGTAGAAGCGACTAAAAAAGGCGCTTTCTCATTGGTTGGCGGCGGCGATTCAGTTGCTTGTGTAAATAAATTTAATCTTGCTGATGGAATGTCCTACATTTCAACAGCCGGAGGTGCTTTGCTCGAATACCTCGAAGGAAGAGTACTCCCGGGAGTTGCAGCGGTTAGAGGAGAATAAAATATACATTTGAATCGAAACAGGTTCAACTGAAAATGATACGGAAACCCGGAGTGAAAACTTCGGGTTTTTTAGTGTAAAACAGCAAAAATAACGTAGCCGAAAAAACACCGATGTAATTTTGGCAAGCAAGTTTAAACCTATTTTGATAAAAACCGTTCAAGTATTTAAATTCTAAAAAGCAGTATTATGGAATGCAATGTAGGTTCTGTTGACAGGTTGTTGAGAATTATTGTTGGTTTGGTAGTTGCCATTGTAGGTGTAATTTTTGATAGTTGGTGGGGACTTGTTGGTTTGATTCCGCTATCTACCGGGCTGTTCAAGTTCTGTCCGCTTTACATTCCACTTAAAATCAACACTTCAGAAAACAAGAAAAAGTAAATCTGCCTTTTTTTGCCTGGCAAATAGTTTTTTTCTGAAAAAAGTTATCGCCTAAACAAATGTGTTTTAAGTGGGTTTGGTTGTGAATATTGTCTGCAAAAGAATAAACAAACGAACTATTTCAATAGCCAAAAAAAAGGGGTGTCCACTTGAAGCACCCCTTCTTTTCGAAATTAAATAATTTTCAACTCTTTCCCGACCTTTATAAAAGCATCTACAGCCGTATCAATTTCTTCAAAACTGTGGGCAGCCGAAAGCTGAACCCGAATACGGGCTTTACCGCGCGGAACTACCGGATAACAGAATCCGATTACGTAAACACCCTCTTTTAGTAATTCATCGGCAAACTTTATAGCCAGCGGCTCGTCGTATATCATTACCGGAACAATTGCAGTATTTCCTTTCACCAGGTCGAATCCTGCTTTTTCCATTTTATCCCTGAAATATTTGGCATTCTCCATGGTTTTGGCAGGCAGTTTATCCGATTCGCCAAGTATTTCCAACACTTTTAACGTTGCACCAACTGTTGCCGGCGCCAGCGTGTTGGAAAACAAGTACGGACGTGAGCGCTGCCTCAACATTTCAATAATTTCTTTCCGTCCCGAAGTACATCCTCCGTTTCCTCCTCCCAGCGCTTTTCCGAATGTTGTGGTAATAATATCAATTTTCCCAAGCAACCCGAAGTGCTCTGCTGTTCCACGACCGTTTTTCCCCACATAGCCGGTGGCGTGCGAATCATCAACCATCACCAACGCATCGTATTTATCGGCCAGTTCCACTATTTCTGGCAGTTTTGCCATATCACCGTCCATTGAAAAAACACCGTCGGTAACAATCAATCTGTATTTTGCCCCGGCAGCTTCTTTCAGGCAGTTTTCCAGCTCCTGCATGTTAGAATGCTTATACCGATAACGTTGCGCTTTACAAAGCCGCACGCCGTCGATAATGGATGCGTGGTTCAGCTCGTCAGAAATAATTGCCGAATCGTCACCGAGGAGTGGTTCGAAAACACCTCCGTTTGCATCAAAACATGCACAGTATAAAATGGTATCTTCCGTTCCCAGAAATTCCGAAACCTTTAATTCCAGTTCTTTGTGAATTTCCTGAGTACCGCAAATAAACCTGACTGAGGACAGTCCGAATCCCCAATAATTCATTATTTCCTGAGCTGCTTTTACCACTTCCGCATGCTTTGCCAACCCAAGGTAGTTGTTGGCACAGAAGTTCAACACGGTTTCCCCTGATGTAACACGAATCTCTGAATCTTGTGCCGAGGAAATTATTCGTTCCGCTTTGTACAATCCCTGCTCCTTTAATTCTTCTAATGTTTTCAGCAGGTCTTCTTTCATTTGGCCGTACATAAATATTGTATTTTAGTGTTATTATCTCTTTGCAAAAGTCTGATTAAACGCTGTGTGGCAAGCTCCTATTTTCAAACAAACTACCGGCTGAGTTCTATGTCATCCCAGGCAAGTTTCTCCCGAGCTTTTTAGCATTCCTGCAAATTTTAACAATTCTTTTCTATTCGAAAAATAAGATCCACAAAATAAAAAAACATATTTCAGATAAAGCGTGATAAAAGGCAGAATTGATTTTTCAGAGGAAGGTTTCAGGTAATCAATTCTCCCTTAAAAAGATAAATACATGAAATTAACACATGATTTATAAGAATACCTTTCCCCCATTTCCAAAAAATTTATACTTTTGCAACACTTTTTTCGAACCATGGGCTGGAGATCAAAATACGATGTGGAATTTAAAGGTCTGAAAGAAGGCCTGCACGAGTTCGAATTTGAAATTCGAGACGAGTTCTTTGAACACTTTGAACAAGGGCTGATTAGCGTTGGCAACGTTGACGTAAAAGTGAAGCTCGAAAAACGGAGTTCGTTTTTAAAGCTGCACTTTAAACTGAAAGGATGGGTAGAACTCACCTGCGACCGTTGCCTCGAAAATTACAGACAGAAGATAAAGCATAAGAGTGAACTTTTTGTAAAGTTTGGCGAAAGCGATTACGAAGATGATGAAATCGTATGGGTTTCGCCCGAAAAGAACCAGATTAACCTGGCTCAGCTGATTTACGAATACATTATACTCAGCATTCCAATCAGGCATGTTCATCCCGAAAAAAAAGGAGTTAGCGGATGCGATGCTGAAATGCTGGAGAAATTAAAAAAATACGAACATAAAGAAGAAGAAAAACAGGATACCGATCCGCGATGGGCGGCCCTGAAAAACTGGAATAATAATTAAATTTGAAATATCATGGCACATCCAAAGAGCAAAACATCGAAAACGAGAAGGGATAAAAGACGTACACATTACAAAGCCACCCTTCCTACCCTTGCTACTTGTTCAAACTGCGGAGCAACGGTAAAATATCATCACATTTGTCCTGAATGCGGATACTACAGAGGCAAACAGGTAATTGAAAAAGACATTGCAGTTTAAAGAAACTGGTCAGATAATCTGGCCAGTTTTTTTTGTCTTATAAGCAGACTTTTCGAACCCCACAATTAATTGTTCAACAAAAACTTAAGTATTATTTAATATCCGCCCCCTTTCTTGCCGGCAAAATACATTCTCGTCTTATATTCATTATATCTTCGCAGCCTTAATTACAAACTTTCATTTCAATGGCAAAAATCAGGGCAGCAATTACCGGCGTAGGCGCTTACTTACCAGAATACAGATTAACCAATGACGAGCTGAGTACCATGGTCGATACCTCAGACGAATGGATTATGCAGCGCATTGGGATTAAAGAACGCCGTATTCTGAAGGACGAAGGAAAAGCTACCAGTTTTATGGGAGAAGAAGCAGTAAAAGAACTGCTAAAAAAAACAAACACTTCGCCAGACGATGTGGATGTACTTATTTGCGCCACCATTACTCCCGACATGCCATTTCCGGCAACTGCCAATATCATAGCTCATAAAGCGGGCATTCGCAATGCCTGGAGTTTCGATCTTAATGCTGCCTGTTCAGGATTCATTTTTGCTCTGGCAACGGCCACCCAGTTTATTGAATCGGGCCGGTACCGCAAAGTAATTGTAGTAGGTGCAGATAAAATGTCGGCAATTACCAATTACACTGACCGCACAACCTGTCCACTTTTTGGTGATGCCGGAACTGCGGTAATGCTGGAACCAACCCACGAAGATGTTGGCATAGTCGACTACATCCATCGGGTAAACGGGCTTGGGCGCCACCACCTGCACATGAAAGCCGGCGGTTCTATGCGACCGGCCTCGTGCGAGACAGTAGAAAACGGAGAGCACTACATCTACCAGGATGGCCAAACCGTTTTTAAATATGCAGTTACGGGAATGGCAGATGTAGCCGCTGAAATAATGGAACGCCACCAGCTACATTCAGACGATGTTTCCTGGCTCGTCCCCCACCAGGCCAACATGCGAATAATTGATGCCACCGCCAGAAGAATGGGGCTCAACAAAGACAAGGTAATGATCAACATCACGAAATACGGCAATACAACTGCTGCAACAATTCCTCTTTGCTTGTGGGACTACGAAAAACAGCTAAAAAAAGGAGACAAAATAATTCTTGCTGCTTTTGGAGCCGGATTTACCTGGGGAAGCGTTTACCTGAAATGGGCGTACGACACACCTCAATAAACCTGTAAGTTTTTTAGAACTCATTGTAGCCAACCTGCCTTTTGTTCAAACACATTAAAATTGCATACAACTATTGTTGTACACAGAATTATTTGTAATTTCAGCCGGATTTTAAAAAAACTGAAAAATATTTTCCGCAAAAATCTGTTTTCTTGGGGGAATACAAATCAGTATAAATCGTTTTAAGCTATTTATTCTGAAGAAATAAGAACAGCAAATACGATTCGGACGCTAAGAACATCTTTTAAAAATGAAATTTAAAATGGCAAAGCAAACATCAAACTACAACGACAACCTCAACCAATCCATAAACATCATTGACGAAGGGACACTTATAAAAGGTGACATTTCAGCCAATGGAGACATTCGGATTGACGGGGAACTGAATGGGAACATCAACGCCAAAGGGAGGCTTGTGATTGGCCCGAAAGGGAAAGTTGAAGGAGAGATAAATTGCAGTAACATCGAAGTTTCAGGGTATATTAAGGGGAAAGTTACCGTGTCTGAATTGCTTACCATGAAATCATCTGCACGCATTTACGGAGATGTAGTTGCCGGAAAACTGTCGGTAGAACCGGGTTCGCTTTTCACCGGAACCTGTACCATGGGAGATTCCAAAGGGAAAGATGAAAAAACAACTCAAAAAGAACAAAAATAAATTCGATTCCTTCATTCGTTACTCCAGCCTGGCTTTTGAAATGATGGCGATAATTGCCCTTGGAACATTTCTGGGGTTTAAAATCGACCAATGGATGAACAACGAATTTAAAGGATTTACACTAGGCCTTATGATACTGTCGGTAATCGGCTCGGTAGCATACGCCATTCGAAACCTCTTAAAAAAATGAAAAAAACGTTCCCTAAATTCTTCACAAAAGCAATTACAGCAGCCGCAATTCTGGCATTTCTCGGATGGGTTGCATTCAACTTTATTTTTACCGGGCAGTACCTGCCTGTTTTACCTTGGATGCTTATTTTCTTTTTAGTGGTGACACTCGTTTCGTATTACTCTCAGGTTCGTGTGGCACAAAACGACCCGGCCCGCTTTCCCAGAACAACCATGCTGGTTTCATTTTTACGACTGGTAGTTTATTCTGCCTTTGCCTTCGGATACCTGGCCAAAAGACCGGAAAAAGCAGCTGTTTTTGTAGTTTGCCTTGCAATTACCTATCTGGTATTTACATTTATTGAAGTTTCGGATCTTTCGCGAGTTTCACGGAAGTCAAAAACCCGGGAAAAGTAGACAGAAATTAGCCCCGATCTTTAAAAAAATATAAAAAAATCTTTTAATAATGGATTAATACCCAAATAAATCACCCCACGTGGAAAAATACTGTATTTTTGCGTAGCTCAAATAACAAGAAAGCTATGTTTATTTTAGACAAGAGGTGGGGGTTATTATTAACCTTTATACTAACGGTATTTTGGGTAGATCCATTAATTGCCCGGGGAGAAGAAGCTCATGGCAGTTATTCAGGAGAAAAAGAACACGCAGAAGAGAAATTTGACGCAGGACATTTTGTAATTGAGCATGTTTTAGATGCGTACGAATGGCACATTGCCTCTGTTGGCGAAACGCACATAACCGTGCCACTTCCTGTAATTCTCTTCAGCCGGCATCCCGAACTACACGAAGGCAAAAAGCTGCATGTTTTTATGTCTTCCAAATTTCATCATGGACACGATGACTACATGGGGTTTCGAATTTCAGCAAGCGAAAAAAACAAAGGCAAAATTGTAGAACTCGACAACCAGGGGCAGGAACTCGGAAAGCCGCTGGATCTTTCCATTACCAAAACAATTACCGGAGTTCTGGTTTCTGTTGTGGTATTGTTTTCCCTTTTGTTTGCGGCCGTTCGAACCGCCAAACACAACCGGGGAAAAGCGCCGTCTGGAGTCCAAAACCTTATTGAGCCGGTTATTGTTTTTATCCGCGATGAAATTGCAAAACCTTCAATTGGTGAAAAGAAGTACAAAAAGTTTATGCCCCCGCTCCTTACGCTCTTCTTTTTTATACTGCTAAATAATTTACTGGGATTGATTCCCATTTTCCCTTTTGGAGCCAACGTTACCGGGAATATTGCCATAACAATGGTTTTGGCGCTGTTTACTTTTTTTGTTACCAACCTCAGGGGCAACAAGCATTACTGGAAAGAAATATTCAATCCGGATGTACCCATGTGGCTAAAAATCCCGATTCCGTTAATGCCATTGCTGGAAATATCGGGAATGATAACAAAACCATTTGTATTGATGGTTCGTTTGTTTGCCAACATGCTGGCAGGCCACCTCATTGTTACGGTTTTTCTTAGCCTGATCTTTATTTTTAGCAGCCTGATGGGGCCAATTGCCGGATACGGCGTAAGTCCGGTTTCAGTATTATTTGCAGTGTTTATTATGCTGCTCGACGTTTTAGTTTCGTTCATACAAGCTTATGTTTTTACTCTGCTTTCAGCCATCTATTTTGGAATGGCCACGGCAGAACATCATTAATATTAATTTTTAAAATTAGATGCTATGTTATCAATGGTTTTGAGCATTTTGCTACAAGTTTCAGAAGCGGCAGCTAAAGCTAACTTTAGTGAACTTGGCGCTGCTTTTGGTGCAGGAATTATTGCTTTCGGTGCGGCCTACGGAATCAGCCGTATTGGTTCAAGTGCTATGGAAGCAATTGCCCGGCAACCTGAAGCAAGCGGCGACATCCGCTCTAACATGATTGTTTCAGCGGCGTTAATCGAAGGAGTTTGTTTCTTCGCAGTTATCGTTTGTGCGCTTATTCTGTTTGTGTAGCGACCTTATTTCGGCAACAATTTTTGGGATTGCCAAAGATTGTTGCCCTTTTACAGAACTCAGAAATTAAAAAATATAAATCAGAAAGATATGGAACTGGTTACTCCGAATTTAGGAACAATTTTTTGGATGGTCATCATCTTTGGAGTGGTGGCATTTGTGTTGAAAAAATTCGCATGGAGACCCATTCTTAATGCTTTAACCGAGCGGGAAGAGTCCATTGAAAACGCATTGCACGAAGCCGAAAGAGCCCGGAAAGAAATGGCGAAGCTGAAAGCAGGAAACGAACAGCTTTTGGCCGAAGCCCGGAAGGAAAAAGAAAGCATCCTCAGGGAAGCCATGAATTTAAAGGATGGCATTATTGCCGAAGCAAAAGACAAGGCTGCTGCCGAAACTCAAAAAAACATAGAAAACGCCAGGCAGCAAATCGAAAACGAAAAAGCAAAAGCCATTAACGAAATGAAGCAACAAATGTCGGAACTTTCGTTGCTTATTGCAGAAAAAGTCATTCGAAAAGAAATGGCCGACAACAAACAGCAGCAGGAAATGGTTAATAAGCTGGTTGAAGGAATAAAACTGAATTGAGAAAATGAGTGAAAGCGCAATTACGGTAAGATATGCCAAAGCTCTTTTTTCGCTGGCAAAAGAAAAAGGCAAGCTTAACCAGTTGAAAGAAGACATGGAGCTGATCTCAGATGCCTGCAGCCACTCCGAAGAATTTATACTGTTACTGAAAAGCCCGGTGGTAAAAACTTCGGAAAAGACAAACATCATTCAACTCATTTTTCAGGAGAAAATAAAAGAACTCTCCCTTCAATTTCTTGAACTGGTTATTAAAAACAGGCGAGAACATCTTATTCCTTCGATGTGCCGGAGTGTTTTAACGCTCATTAGAAAAGAAAAGGGCATTAAAACAGCAGTAATTACCACAGCCCAGGCTTTTGATCAGGAGTTTCTGGACAAGGCAACAAAAATTCTGGAAAAAGAAATGGGGACAAAAGTTGAACTCGCAGCAAAAGTAAACCCGAACCTCATTGGAGGAATGGTTTTGCGAATTGACGACAAACAATACGATGCCAGCATTTTAACGCAACTCAGAAAACTGAAGCAGGAAATGCTGAAAGCACAATTGTAAAATAAAAAGAAAGTATTAAAAATGATAAACATTAAACCGGCTGAAATATCTGAAATACTGAAGCAACAACTGGATAGCTTCAAGTCGGAAGCAGAATTGGAAGAAGTGGGCACCGTTTTGCAGGTTGGCGACGGAATTGCCCGTATTTACGGTCTGTCGAATGTCGAATCCAACGAAATGATTGAATTCGAAAGCGGCATAAAAGGAATTGTGCTGAACCTGGAAGAAGACAACGTGGGAGCGGTACTTCTCGGCCCATCCGAAGAAGTAAAAGAGGGCGACACCGTAAAACGGCTTCAACGCATTGCCTCCATCAATGTTGGCGAAAACTTGCTGGGACGAGTTATCAATACCATTGGTGAACCACTCGACGGCAAAGGCCCCATTGGTGGAGAATTGATGGAGCTGCCACTGGAAAGAAAAGCGCCCGGGGTAATCTTCCGTCAGCCGGTAAAACAGCCGCTTCAAACCGGATTAAAAGCTATTGATGCCATGATTCCAATCGGACGCGGGCAGCGTGAGCTGATCATTGGCGACCGCCAAACCGGGAAAACAGCTGTGGCTATTGATACCATTATTAACCAACGCGAAAATTACGAAAAAGGGACCCCGGTATATTGTATTTATGTGGCAATCGGGCAAAAAGGCTCAACTGTTGCAAATATTGTTTCCACCCTTCAAAAATACGGAGCCATGGACTATACAGTTGTTGTATCGTCCACCGCATCAGACCCGGCAGCACTCCAGTTTTATGCACCGTACGGCGGAATGGCCATCGGCGAATATTTCCGCGATACCGGACGCGATGCGTTGATTGTGCTTGACGACCTTTCTAAACAGGCCGTTTCTTACCGCGAAGTTTCGTTGCTGCTTCGTCGTCCACCGGGTCGCGAAGCTTATCCAGGAGACGTTTTCTACCTGCACTCCAGACTGTTGGAACGCGCAGCAAAAGTTATCGATTCAGATGAAATTGCCTCTCAAATGAACGACCTTCCCGAAGGGCTTAAAAACAAAGTAAAAGGAGGAGGCTCGCTTACGGCACTTCCCATTATCGAAACTCAGGCAGGCGACGTTTCAGCATACATTCCCACAAACGTAATTTCCATTACCGACGGACAAATATTCCTGGAATCGAACCTGTTCAACTCCGGATTCAGACCGGCAATTAATGTGGGAATCTCCGTTTCGCGTGTAGGTGGAAATGCGCAAATTAAGTCCATGAAAAAAATTGCGGGAACACTGAAACTCGACCAGGCTCAGTACCGTGAGCTGGAAGCTTTTGCCAAGTTTGGCTCAGACCTCGATGCCGCTACCATGCGTATACTCGATAAAGGCCGGAAAAACATGGAAATTCTGAAACAACACCAGTACTCTCCAATGAAGGTAGAACACCAGGTTGCATTAATATACTGCGGTGTAAAAGAGTTACTGCGGACAGTTCCGACAGATAAAGTAAAAGAGTTTGAAAATGCTTTCCTCCAGCTCATGGAAACGGAAAACCGCGATGTGCTTGATTCCATAAAAGAAGGAAACATGACTGAAAAAATTGAGAAAGTGTTAACAGACGTAGCTGCCGAAGCAGCCGCCAAATACACACAAAGGGTTGAATAATTTAAAATGGCAGGGTTAAAAGAAATACGAACACGCATATCGTCGGTAACAACAACCAGGCAGGTTACCAGCGCAATGAAAATGGTTTCGGCGGCCAAGCTAAAAAAAGCGCAGGACGCCATTCTGCAAATTCGTCCGTATGTAGATAAGCTGCATCAGATTCTGGTTTCCATTGGCTCCAGCCTCAACGAAGCAGACGAATCGGTTTACACGCAGCAGCGGGAGCCTGAAAAAATACTCGTCGTGCTGATTTCTTCGAACCGGGGACTGTGCGGCGGTTTTAACATGAACATTGCAAAAAAATCGGTAGAACTGGTTCATTCAAAATACAGCCTTCAATTCCAAATGGGGAACGTAGATTTTCTGTGCATTGGCAAGCAGGCCGAAAAACAGGTTAAACTACGGGGAATGAATGTTGTGGAAAGCCATCACGAACTTTTTGACACGCTCGACTTTGAACATGTTTACGTACTAGCTGAGGAAATAATGAAGGACTTTGCCGAAGGGAAGTACGACACAGTTGAACTGGTTTACAATCAGTTTTTAAACGCAGCTACACAAATTAACACCACAGAACAATTTCTGCCGGTGGAAATGGAAACAGAAGAACAAGGGCACCAACTGTACGATTATATTTTTGAACCTTCGAAGGAATACATGATTAAAGAACTAATTCCCAGAAGTTTAAAAATACAATTTTACAAAGCGATGCTCGATTCGCATGCGGCAGAGCACGGCGCAAGGATGACTGCCATGCACCAGGCAACCGACAATGCATCTGAGCTGCTTAAAGATTTGACTCTGCAATACAACAAAGTACGCCAGGCGTCAATTACCAGCGAAATTCTGGAAATTGTGAGCGGGGCTGAAGCGTTAAACGGATAAACAATTATTTCTTTCGCAAAACGAGAATTAGATTGGTTGCCGGCTGGAAACCGTATTTTAGCGCTTTACTTCGGAACTCTTCGATTTGAGGCTGAAGAACATCGTATTCTGCACTTCCTTTGATCTGCTCCAGCATCGATTTCATTTTCTCGATTCGCAAATCGAGTTCTGCTTCATCTTCCACGAGATTCACATTTCTGCGCTGTTCAAAAAAGAACTGAACCGGCAACTCTGCTACTTTTAGCATTTGAAGAATGGCATCTTTGGTGAATGTTTTTCGGTGATATCTCCCCATCAACCGATCGATGTGGCTGCGAAAATGATGATACAATTTATGAACTTCCTGGGCAGGAGTCAGCCCGTCGCTAATAACTTCGTTTACAACAATGTATCCGTCCGGTTTTACCACCCGTCTGATTTCTTTAAGCCCCTTTTGTACTTTTGACAGATGGTGCAACGCCATCGAAATACTCACCACATCAAACGAATCATCTTCGAAATCGAGCTTTTCTGCAACCATTTGCCGAAACGTTACATCCTGAAAATGGTTGCGGGCAGCTTCCAGTGCTTCTTCACTGGGATCTACCCCGGTAATTACAGCTTCGGGAAATGTTTTTTTCAGCACATGAATAAAACCTCCGCCTCCGGTGCCAACATCCAACACATGGTGTATTTCGATGTCTTTAAAGTAATTGATTAGTGGTTCCATATCTGTCAGAAACTCCTTTTATTGATTTTACATTTTGTCTTCAATACAAATATAAAAATCCTGAGATTTCTGAATTAAATAAGCAATAAAAATGCAGATAAAGCGGTAACAACAATTACAAATGTGCGGTATGTTTTGTCGGGAATCTTTTTCACCAGCCACACACCCAAAACAGCGCCGAGCGCAATTCCCGGAAGCAAAATCAAATCCAGCTTCAGGGTTTGCCAATCAATGGTTTTCCACACAAAAATGTGTAACGGAAACTTGCTGATATTGATAATTAGAAAAAACCATGCTCCGGTGCCGATAAAACTGTTCTTGGGCAAACGCATTGCCAGCAGGTAAATGGCGAAAATTGGCCCGGCAACATTTCCAATCATTGTAGCAAAACCACCCAAAATCCCCATTGCTGCGGCAAACCACCAGGTATCCGGAAAAAAACGATTGCCTTTTCGCCGGTCTTTCCACAACATCAGGGCAATGCAAATAAATACCAGTATTGCAATAATGTTTTTAAACCACTCGTCGTTAACTACTTCGCCTACCCATAAAGCAACACCCACTCCCCCAAAAGCCCACGGCAGCAGTCGCCACAAGTATTTCCACTGAGCGTGACGATGGTAGTATCCTACCCCGAACCAATCGGCCATCATTAAAATCGGAAGCAAAATACCGGTTGAAGCTTTTCCTCCGAAAATTAGCGCCAGCACCGGCACAACCGCCATAGAAACACCGGGAACACCTACTTTTGACATCCCTATTAACATGGCACAACAAAACAGCAACAACCATTGCAGAAGTGTAAAATCAATCATTTATCCGGATTTAAGGTTAGTAGAATTCATTTGAACGAATCACGCGAACGGCTTTCTAAAAGATCTTGCTTTCCAGCTCTTTTAATTCGATCTCGTCAATCTTGCCAAACCAGTCGCCCAATTTGGCACGAGCCTTTTCTTTTATTTCGGGAGTGATATTTGAAGAGACCTGGGTAAGTGCAAACAACAACACGCCCAAATCATCGGAGTAACCAATTAGCGGAGTAAAATCAAAAATGGCATCGGTAGGCAAAATAAAGTAGCCCAAAGCAGCCGCAATAGAAAGCTTGGTTTTGACTGCTACTTTTTTGTCATTCATTACATAATACAACAACAAAACACCGTAAACCACTGTCGTTCCGGCCGATTTCGAATAATTTTTTATTTTCTCCCAAAATGATTTTTCTGAAAAATATGTAGAAAACTGGTTGTCACTCATTATAAAACTCCTCTCAAAAACTGTTATTTCAATCTTTTGCCAACAAAGTTAGTATAATTTACATTTCGGTTTCTGCGGCAAACCGTTGAATTCCAAACAAAGCATTGATTTTCCAAATCCCTTAAAATACCTTAAGATATTTTTTAATTTTGTAGTCCAATTTTAAAAACACTATCATGAATGATATTCCTCGCAAATTAATTGTGCCTAAAAACGTCACCGATGCATTGCGGACAGTTACATACCCCGGGAGCAACGAAGATGTGGTTTCGCTGGACATGGTTCAGGAAATAAGAATTGCCGGTCAGCGTGTTAGTTTTTCGCTGGTATTTCAGAAAAGCGACGACCCAAATATTGAACCGCTGGTGCTGGCATGTGAAAAAGCAATAAAAGAGTATTTAGGCGAACAGGTTGAAATAGAGGACAACATTACGGTTAAGTTTCTGCACGACATGGAACGTCCCGTTTTACCCGGAGTAAAAAATATTATTGCCGTGGCATCGGGTAAAGGCGGTGTAGGAAAATCAACGGTTGCAGTTAACCTGGCAGTTGCACTTGCCAACACCGGAGCTAAAGTCGGATTAATCGATGCTGATATTTTCGGGCCATCTATTCCCAAAATGTTCGGGGCAGAAGATGTTCGTCCGTCCGGCGAAAAAATTGACGGACGGGACATGATTAATCCGGTTGAAAAATACGGCGTAAAATTTTTGTCCATCGGGTTTTTTGTTGATACCGAAAGTGCTATTATCTGGCGTGGCCCCATGGCTTCGAATGCGCTGAAACAACTTATTATGGATGGGAACTGGGGCGAACTGGATTATATGCTTATCGACCTTCCCCCCGGAACCAGCGATATTCACCTGACTTTGGTACAAACCATTCCGGTTACGGGAGCTGTAATTGTAACCACCCCGCAGGATGTTGCCCTGGCCGACGTCGTTCGCGGCACCAGCATGTTCCAGAGCAAATCAATCGATGTTCCGGTGCTTGGCCTTGTTGAAAACATGGCATGGTTTACTCCCGCCGAGCTTCCCGACAATAAATACTACATTTTCGGAAAAGACGGAGGTAAAAAGCTGTGTGAAAAAATCGGGCTGAAACTGCTAGGACAAATACCTATTGTACAAAGCATTAGAGAAGGAGGTGACCACGGAACTCCGGTTGCCACAGAAACTGACTCGATTACCGGTATTGCATTCGCAGATGTTGCCAAAAGCATTGCACAACAGGTGCATATCCGCAACATTGCAAAGGCACCTACTAAAAAGGTAAAAATTACCCGAAAATAGCAGCAATAACCTTTTCAGTCACATAACCTTCTTTTGCAGCGGCAGGGCTGTAAAAATTATTATTTTTGTGCCTTTGGCAACGGAATAAATTTGAAAAAAGAATTACAATAATATGGCAAAATCTCAGTTTATTCCTAAAGCCACTTAATAACTGTATTTGAAGCGATTTTTACTACATACCATAGGGCTATTACTCCTGATGCCGCTTTATCAAAGGTGTTCAACCGAAAAGAATACCTTTGCCACACGTACATTCCATAATGTGACGTCGCAATACAACGTGTATTTCAACGGGAATGAAAGTTTTAAAGCGGGGGTAGAACGAATTGAGACCAGCATTGAAGATGATTTCACACGGTTGCTCCCCATTTATAAAGAAAGCGACCCATCTGCCGCCAACCTGGCAAAAGCCGACATGGACAATGCAGTGTTGAAAGCTTCAAAACTTATTGAGCTGCATTCAATTACTCAAAAGCCAAAGCGAAAAAGGCGCAGAACCCGCCGCTACCAAGAGTTTGCCAGCAAGGAAGAATTTAATCCGTGGATTGACGACAGCTACCTTTTAATAGGAAAAGCCTATTTCTTCCAGCACAATTTTATGGCTGCCATCAACAATCTTTCTTTTATTCAACGGAAATATCCCGATGGAGATGCCAGGTATGAGGCACAAATATGGCTTATTCGCAGTTACTCTGAATTACAAAGGTTTGCCGAGGCTTCGGAAGTAATTCAATCTGTTCAGAACAACAGGGATTTTCCCCGAAAACTGGAGCGTGACCTGGCAGTGGCAACTGCCGACTATTATATCAAACAAAAAGAATACGCAGAGGCCATCAAGTTTATTGATATCGCCATAAGCAAAACTTTGTGGAAAAAGCAAAAGGCCAGGCTACAGTACATCGCAGCCCAGTTGTACGAAGAAACAGACAAACCAATGCTGGCTGCCGAGGCGTACCGGAAAGTAACCCGCCTAAACCCGGATTACCGCATGGCTTTCAATGCAAAAATAAATGCAGCTGGAGTTTTCTCCGGAGAAGGCGATGCAGAAAAGACGAAAAAAGAGTTGCGAAAAATGCTGCGCGACAAAAAGAACGTCGAATTCCGGGATCAGATATATTATGCGCTGGGAAATATTTTCTTTGGGGAAGGAGCACGCGAAACTGCCATCGAGAATTACCGCAATTCGGTAGCAAGCAGTTACAATAATCAGTTTCAGCGCGCTCACTCGGCAATTACGCTGGCCGACCTTTATTTCGAAGACAAAAAATACCGCGAAGCACAGGCGTACTACGACAGTGCAATGATTATTATCGACGAAACGTATCCCAACTATACAAAGCTTTCTAACCAGTACCGCAGTTTGTCAAACCTGGTGGAAAACATAGTTACCGTTGAGCGGGAAGACAGCCTGCAACGTATTGCATTACTGCCCGACGCCGAACGGGAAGCATTAATTGCCCGTATGATGCGCGAAGAACAGGAACATCAGCGCAACCTGGAAAATCTGGCAATGCAAGGACAACGCGACCAGGGATACTACCGCTCAAACCGTTACAGAATGGGTATGGGAAGTGGACAGCAAGGCGCGGGCTGGTACTTTTATAACCCGCAAACAGTGGCCTACGGACAAGTTACCTTTAAACAACGCTGGGGAGAACGAAAGCTGGAAGACAACTGGAGGCGTTCCAATAAAAACACCGTTTCGATGGACGAAATGGATGAGCTGGCTGGAGTAGATTCTTCCCTGATTGTTCAGCGCGTGGAAGACCCCATGCAAAAAGAGTTTTACACACAAGACCTGCCGTTGACCGATTCGTTAATGGCCGTTTCGCACGATAAAATAAGGGATGCATTATACAACGCCGGAAAAATTTACAAGTCAGAATTTTCAAATTACCAGCGCTCAGCAGAAGCTCTTGAAGAATTACAGAGAAGGTATCCCAACAACATCTACCAACTGTCGGCTTACTACGATTTATACGATTTGTACGAACTAATGGGAGACAAACAAAAATCGAACTACTACAGAAATCTTATTATTTCAAAATTCCCCGACAGCAAATATGCACAGTACCTGCTGAATCCCAACTTCTTTATTGAGCTGGAAGCCCGCACAGACAGTTTGAACCGCATTTACGAGGAAACATTTAAAAACTACCGCTCGGGTAATTACCGAAACGTAATCACGCTGGCCAATTCAATGAAAACAATGAAGCCGGACAGCGTTGTTATCCCCAAAATTGATTTTATGCAAACTGTGGCGCAGGGTACACAAACCGATATTCACGGTTTTGAAAGCCTGCTGAAAAGCTATATTGAAACATGGCCCAAAGCAGAACCCACTCCGCTTGCCACCGAAATTCTGACACTGATTCAGGACAGCACACTTGCCGATTATCAAAAGCTGGTGGACATGGGGTATATTAACGAAGAAATTCAGAATGAAGAATTGCTGCTGGCTCAACGCATGGAAGACGATGAGTTTGGCGGAAAATATACTTACGACGAAGATTTGCTTCACTACTTTGTTATTGCATATCCACTCGGTGAAAAAATAGATTTAAACCGGCTTAAGTTCGACATTGCCAATTACAATATTGACCATTACACCAAAATCGATTTCGATATTGAAACCGAGGCATTGAACGAAAAAACAAACCTGGTTGTGGTGCGCGCACTGAACAACAAAGAAGACGGAGTTATTTATCACCGGGCAATTATTAGAAGTGCCCCCGTATTCCAAACACTTGCGGGGCTTGATTATGTAAACTTCGTTATTTCATCAACCAATTACCGGCAGGTACTTTCAGAACAATCGCTGGCCGACTACCTGAAGTTTTTCGTGAAAAATTACAGCCGCTACATCAAATCTGACTTTAGTGACGAAGAGCCCGAATTTTCTCCGGAAGAGTTGATGGCACGTGCACGGGAAGAAGAGCAGATGTTACGCGACCGCGGAGAGTTCAGGGTTGTGGAAACCGGAGCAAGCGACATGTTCAACCAGAACATTGACACGACACAAATTTTTGTGCTGGCAGTAAAAGACACCCGCATGTCGCTACGGCCAGCTTTAAGTGGTTTTACCCAGTTTAACCGCGACGAATTCAGAGCCTGGAACCTGTCGACACAGGTAAAACAGGCCGGGGAATACCAGTTGATAACAGTTCAAAACATTCCGTCGCTAAATGAAGCCATGTCGTACTTCCGCAAAGTGGTAATTACCAGAAGTTTGTTCGAACCACTCGGACAGGTAACCTACCGCAATTTCCTGATAACCGAAGAAAATATTGAAAAGCTTATTGCCGAAAATAAAGTAGACGACTACATCGATTTCTTTCGAAGCAACTATATTCAGCGAAGTACAACACAACAAAAACCTGCAACACAAACCCAGCAGGCAGCACAACCGGAAGTTAAACAAACCGAGCCGGAAGTTCAGAAAGAAACCCCGGAAACTTATACCGGACCTTACAGTACTGAAATTGAAAAGCCGCACTATTTTGTTTTCGTCATCCCGTCGCAGGGCGTAGATAAAACCCAATTTGTAAACGGACTGGAACAGTTCAATAAAGCCGGAAACAATCCTTCCATGGGCATTAAAGAAGTTCCCATTGACGAATATCGTGTTGCAATTGTCATTTCGGGTCTGTCCGACAAAGAGGCTGCCACCCGCTACTCACGGACAGTGGTGCAAAACCGCGATTTGTATACTCCGCTGGGCTCGGCCAACTACCGCAACTTCCTGATCTCAACCGAAAACTTCGAAATTTTCCTGAAGGAGAAAAACATTAACGACTACATGGATTTCTACAAACTCGTTTACCTGGCCAATTAACCGGGGTTAAAGTTTGTTAAGCATTTTTCCCTTCACTTTTTTTGTTTGTAACTTTAGAACCAACGAAAACAATTAAGAAACAGATTATGAGGAAACCAAGAATACTTTGGGTTGACGACGAAATTGATGTACTGAGAGCTCACATTATCTTCCTGGAAAGTAAAGATTACGAAGTAGAAACAGCCAACAATGGCCTGGATGCCATTGAAATGGTTAAAAAAAGCTTTTTCGACATTATTTTTCTGGATGAAAATATGCCGGGGATGACCGGCCTGGAAACGCTGAACGAAATAAAAACCGTTTCGCCAAATGTTCCGGTGGTAATGATTACCAAAAGCGAAGAGGAAAATATTATGGATGAGGCCATTGGTTCGAAAATCGCCGATTACCTCATCAAACCGGTAAACCCAAAACAAATTCTGCTTACCCTCAAAAAAAATATCGACCAGAAACGATTGGTGACGCAACAAACAACTTCGGCTTACCAAACCCAGTTTTCCCAAATTGGAATGCGTATTAACGACCGGCTTAATTACCAGGAGTGGTTTGACATTTACAAAAAACTGGTTTTCTGGGAAATAGAACTGAGCACATCCGAAGACGGCGCCATGGATGAGGTGTTGGCTATGCAAAAAAATGACGCCAACAAAGCATTTTTTAAGTTCATTAAAGAGAACTACCTCGAATGGCTGAACAAAGATTACGGGGAGCGCCCGTTGCTTTCGTATGATATTTTTCACCACAAAATATTTCCGCTGCTGGATGCGGGCAAAAAGGTTTTTGTGCTGGTTATCGACAACCTGCGGTTTGACCAGTGGCGCACCATCAGCCCGGTTTTCGAAGAATATTTCAGGGTTGATTCCGACGAGCTTTATATGAGCATTCTCCCCACCGCTACCATGTACGCACGAAATGCAATTTTTGCCGGACTGATGCCCGCCGAAATAGAAAAAGTGTACCCCGATTTATGGGACGACGACGACAACGAAGGAAATAAAAACCGCCACGAAGAAGAACTGCTGCGCAAACAACTGGAAAGACACCGGCGCAAAGAAAAACTCTACTTCGAAAAGGTTTCGGGAATCCGCCGCGACAGCCAAATTTCTGAAAGCCTGAAAAGCATTGCGGAGAACGATCTTTCGGTAATGGTTTTCAACTTTGTGGACATGATCTCCCACGCGCGCACCGAAATGGAAATGATTCGCGAGTTGGCAAAAGATGAAAAAGCATATCGGTCGTTAACGCTGAGTTGGTTCAACCACTCCTCGCTGCGCGAACTTATTAAAAACCTGGCCGGCAACAACATCAACCTGGTTGTGACTACCGACCACGGTACCATCAGAGTAGATAATCCGGTGAAAGTAATTGGCGACCGCGAGACCAATACCAACCTGCGGTACAAATTGGGCAAAAACTTAAATTACAAGTCGAAAAACGTGTTTGAAGTGCGCGACCCGCGACTGGCTTATCTGCCTTCGCGCAATGTAAGTACCAGCTATATTTTTACGCATGGAAGCGACTTTTTTGCGTACCCCAACAATTACAATTATTACGCAAATTATTACAAAGACACATTCCAGCACGGAGGAATTTCGCTGGAAGAGATGATTGTACCGCTGATTACACTAGTTCCTAAAGGGTAAGTTTTTTACTTCGTTTTACAACCAACTCTCCTTTTGCAGCGCCTACTTTTCGACTGATTACCGGGCATTTTACCATAAACAAAAAAAACAGCCGGGGGTTATTTTCATGCATCAGCCCTTCAAAATTGCCCATGCCTTTTGAGATAATCAGGTCAGCATTATTATACAATTCCAAAAACTGACTGCTTACCTTATGAAGCAGCGTAGAAGGAGCATCGTAACCGTTTGGAATAATCTTGGCAAACTGGTCAATTCCAACCGCGCGGGCTTCCTTTTCTGTAACATCATTCAGCACCGGCTCATTGCGAACGGCGTACCAAACATTCGGATGTGCAATGGTTTCGAGAAAAAGTTTATCGAGCACCACTTCGCCACAATTGTCTGCCAGGTACAATATTGTTTTTGCCTTTTTTATTTCTTCGCGAAGTTCTTTGGAGTCATTAACGGCGATGTCAGATGTCAACGCTTTTTTAATGGTTTCTTCCAAATCGAAATGATTACCCGGCCCAAAGTCTATTATATTGCCTGCAACAGCCAACCGCAACGCCGTGTCAAACCTGTCGGACGATTTATTAACCAGCTCCCTAAACTCGTTATAACGACTTAGCAGTTGATGATTGGCATTCTCTTTTTCTTCTCTGTATGGATCTTCAACCGTTGAATGCTCTTTTAACTTGGCCAGAATGTTTCGTGTATTTTCCGGCGAATAACTTTTTTCTAAATCAATAGCAGCAATTTTCTTCAGTACATCACTTACTATTCTGTCCCTTTTTTCTTCAGGAATCTCATATTTGTCGAGCCGTTGCTGCAGCGACTTAATCTGACAAATCAAACATTCGTAACTCATAGGTGCAAAAATACGAACTAAAGAACATTTCGTGAAGAGAACGATGGTTCGTTTTACAAAAAACAGGAAAAGGAAAAAAAAGCTTTACATTAGCTAAAAAGTTTCAGCCATGCCAGCAAAAATAGTCCGCCTGCTTTTAATCCTTCTTCCCTTATTTTCGTTTTTTACTTCGGCAAAAAGTCAAATGCTCCCGCAAGTAGAAATTCAAACTTCTTTGGGCAAAATTTTAATCGAAGTTGACACAGTGCATGCTCCGGTAACAGCCGCAAACTTTCTAAAGCATGTTACTGAAGGAAGCTACAACAAATCATTTTTTTACCGCACCGTTCGCCTTGACAACCAACCAGGCAGCAGCGTCAAAATCGAAGTCATTCAGGGAGGACTTTATTCGGATGAGGAAATCAATAAACACCCGGTTATTAGGCACGAAACCACTGAGGAAACCGGATTGAAGCATTTGGACGGTGTTATTTCAATGGCAAGAAACGAACCGGGCACTGCTTCCACTGAATTTTTTATTTGCATCGGAAATCAGCCGGAGCTTGATTACAGCGGGAAAAGAAATCCCGACGAGCATGGGTTTGCTGCATTTGGGAAAGTAATACAGGGCATGGATGTAGTCCGAAAAATTCAACAACTTCCAAATAAAGATCAATATCTGGACAACCCGGTTCAATTCACTGCAAGCATAAAAAAAGAGTGACTTCTGAGGCCACTCTTTCTTGTTGTTTATATTGAATTGATTAGTAGTCCGGATTCTGTGTCAGTCCGGGAGAAATATCACGTTCGCGTTTGGGAATCGGCAAAATGGCTCTTCCGTAATTGCCATCAATTTCGCGGTTCATGCGGGGCGAATAAATGCTTTTCCCGTTTCGCCACGCGTCCCAGCAGCGGTGCCCTTCGGCTACCAACTCTTTACGGCGCTCGGTCAGCACATCATCCAAAGTTACCGTAGCAACATCAGAATAACCCGAAATACGGTTTTGGCGCAACTGGTTGATGTACCATTCTGCACTTTTGCCCTGGGAAGCGGTTCCTCCCTTCACACTTGCTTCGGCAGCAATTAGGTACACTTCCGAAAGGCGAATTACGGCGGGATTGTTCTGGTACAAACTGCCGTTTCTTCCGGGATATTTCTGAGTGTAATATCCTTTGGTATCAGTTTCATCCTCCTCCCACTCTATCAACTGGCTCCGAATGTCGTTTGCATCTGCAGTTAAAAGTTCGTATCCCTGGGTGGAAAAAGCGCATTCTCCGTAACCGCCGGAGTGCGTATAATACCCGATGGAATTGCGCTGCGAATTGTGCGCTGCGTTGGTCAGCACTTCAAACATTAATTCTGCAGCCCCTTCAACTCCCCAAACGTTCAGGTATTCATCAATCGCATAAAGCGAGTAAGGCGAATCGTCGATTACCTCCTGCGCAGCTGCCAGCGCTTCATTGTTTTCTCCGAGATAGAGATGCACCCTGGCCAGCAACCCTTTGGCTGCCCAGTAATTGATATGCCCCAGGTTTGTCTCTTCGGAAAGCAGCCCCAGCGCGGCATTCAGATCTTCTTTTATAAAATCATAGGTTTCTCTCAGCGTTGAGCGGGTAGGTTCAAAATCCACATGGTATTTTTCTTTGGAAAGCGGAATACCGGAATTGGCGGCATCCATGTCGGCGAGCGTCGGAAGTTTTGCAAACAGCCTGGCTGCATCAAAATGAAACAGGGCACGCAAAGCATAAAGCTGCCCTTTCAGGTCATTAAACTGCTCCTGTTCATCGTCTTCCACTTCAATTCCATCGATAACCGAAAAAATATCATTCACCCTCCCTGTCAAAGTATATGGCATTTGCCAGAATTGTTCAGAGTAATTGGATTCCGGGCTGTGTTCAAACCGCGCCATGGGAGAAATATGATTGTTGGACGAGGTGTAATCCAAATCGCCTCCCTTTAAATCGGCGTACGCAATAAAATCGCCTCCGTAATATGAATACGGTTCGGTGAAGTCTCCCAACCCCAGGTCGAAATCGATCATCCCTGTATACACGCCATTTACAGCATTATTTAAATCAGTTACGCTTGTAATAGCTTCGTCTGCGGGCAGCGAGCCGGAAGGAGTCTCTTCAAGAAAACCTTCGCATCCCTGCAAAAGAAGGGCACCTGCCACTATTATCGAATAAATTGTTTTTTTCAGCATGGTGTATGTTTTAAAATTCAACATTAATTCCGAAAAGGAAATTTTTGGTAATCGGGGTATCCACTGTGCGGTACCCGTTAAGCGTAACTTCAGGCTCAATGGTATCTTCCTTGGCCAGAGTCCAGATGTTGTTGCCGTTAACAAACACTTTCAGGTTGCTCATGTGCATTTTGGAAACAACGCTTTTGGGCAAAGAGTACCCCAAATAAATATCTTTTAGCCTAATGTGATCGGTAGAAAGCACGTGCCGCGAAGACCAGCGGTCGGGTCTGTCAGATGTCCATGCCACAGGGCGCGGATTATCAACGATATCGCCGGGCTTTTTCCACCAGTTGTTTTCCACGTCTTTGGCCAGGTTCATACTTCCAAGCCGCACCCCGTCGTGGTGAAAAAAATACCCGGGATAATCAAACAGGCTTCCGCCCATCTGGTAGGTCAGCAAAAACGACAGTTCAAGACCTTTCCAAACAAAAGTGTTGGTCATGCCGCCAATTAAATCAGGCGTTGGTTTCCCCTGAATCTCCGGCTTTGCAAGTTCGCGAAGATAGGTCAACTCATCGGAATTTTCCGGATCGAGATAAAACAGAGGCATCCCGTTATCCGGGTCAACACCGGCGTAAGTAGGCAAATAAAATGTGTTTATTGCTTCACCTTCGCGAAGCAGGTACATTCCGCCATCGCCTTTCAGCACATCTTTTCCGGCGGGCAGTTTGTCGATAACAGAACTAATTGTTGTCAGGTTAAAATCTGTTGTCCACCTAAAATCCGAAGTAACAATATTGTTGGAATGAACCTCAAACTCGAGGCCTTTGTTTGTCAGCTCTCCAAGGTTTTGCCACGAAGTTTCAAACCCGGTAAGGTAGGTTAACGGAACTAACATCAACAGATCCCTGGTTTTTTTGTGGTAGTATTCAACGGAAGCAGTCAGCTTGTCGAACACGCGTAAATCCAGCCCCACATTGAAGTTGTCTGATTTTTCCCAGCTCAAATCCGGGTTGTCGGGCTGAATGGTGTAAATGGCGCTTTCCGAACCATATCCGCTACTGAATGTGTACAATCCTGAATGAGCAAAGTAATCAACTGGCAGGGTACCGTTGGTTCCAAACGAAGCCCTGATTTTTAAATCGTTCAACCAGCTCGATTCTCCCATAAATTCCTCCTGCGTGATTCTCCAGGCAGCAGAAGCCGACCAGAAATTTCCCCAGCGGTTATTTGCTCCAAGCCGCGACGATCCGTCGGAACGAATGCTCGCAGAGGCATAATATTTATCGGCAAAATTGTAATTCATATTCCCGATAAACGACATCAGATTTGATGAAGCAACTTCACTATCTACGGCTAATGCCTGGCCGTTAGCCAGTTCGGGAAGTTTGTAGGTGGAATAATTTTCCGCATTTGCCTGAAGGGTTCTGTACGTCAGCCCTTCTGCTTCGTATCCGCCAAAAACCTGAATATTGTGTTTGCCGAATGATTTATTGAAATCGCCAATGAAAGATGCATTTTTCACAACTGTTGTGTAAGTAAGATGGTCGCCGAGACCATTGTATGCTTCTCCGTCCACACTTTCCGGCGCCCACCAGACTCTGGTCTTCGAATCGGAATAATCAACTCCAAAGTTGGAACGAATTGCGAATTCGGGGATTAACTGCATCCTCACACTTGCATTGGTCAGACTACGGTAACGCTCAAGAATGTATGTCTGGTCTGTTCTTTCGCCGGTTCCGATTAAAGCAGTCAGCGGGTTTTTCACATTACCCATTCCTGCATCTTGGTTGGGCGTTCCGTCTTCGTTATAAACAGGCTGAGTGGGGTTCATCGAAAAAATCATACCTAACGGAGCCATATGATTTATCCCCTGCACCTGGTCAGTTTGGTCGCCATACCCATTTTGGCTGGTGTGAGACAGCATCTGTTTTAAACTGAAATTCAACCAATCTGTCGCTTTATGGTCGAGGTTTATCCGGCCAGAATATCTTTCGAAATCACTTCCAATAACAATACCTTCAATTTTATTGTACCCCACCCCGGTATAAAACGTTGTTTTGTCGTTACCTCCGGAAGCAGAAAACTGGTAATCCATTGTGTTCCCTTTTTTATAAACCACATCGCGCCAGTTGGTATTTGCCGAAGGCGATGTTATTCCCCACTTTCCTTCATCGGGATCTTCCTGAACATACTGAAGGGCGCGTTCCAGTACTTCGGCATCCTGATACCCCGGGTCGTCGGGATAAAGGCCGGGTTCGTACCAGAAAAGGTAGGCGCCAATTAATGCATCGTTTACATAATCGACGTACTGTTCAGCACTCATGGGCTGGTAAACATTTTTCATGGCTGTTTCGGAGGTGCCGTAAGTGGCTTTAAACTTGAATTGGGTTTTGCCACTTTTCCCCTTTTTGGTGGTAATAAGCACCACACCATTTGCCGCCCGGGAGCCATAAAGTGAAGCAGCCGCAGCGTCTTTCAGAATGGTCATGCTTTCCACGTCTTCGGGATTAAGCGTTGAAAGCAAATCTGTTGAAAAGCCCGTGTATCCGTACATTCCAATTTCCATGGGAACACCGTCGATGACGTACAACGGAGTAGTTGAAGCATTGATTGAGCCAACGCCCCTGATCTGAACTTCGCCGGATGCACCGGGAGCTCCGGTTGTGGAACTCACCCGAACCCCCGAAACTTTTCCGGACAGCATCTTGTCGATAGATTCGGACGTAGATGTGCCGACCAGTTCTTCCGCGCCCACTTTCTGAGCAGAACCGGTGAAAGAAGACCGTTTTGAAGTACCGTAAGCAACAACCAGCACTTCATCCATTCCAATAACATCCTGCTCCATAGCAACATTGTAGAGCGCTGATTCTGTAATTGGCACTTCAACGGTTTTCATGCCAACAAACGAAAAAAGAAGGGTTTCATTTTCAGGAACCCGTAGCGAAAAGTTCCCGTCAACATCAGTAATAGTACCCGTGGAAGTACCACTTACCACTACCGAAACGCCGGGGATTGGCGAGCCATCGCTTTTGGAGGTCACCGTCCCGGTAATTTGCTTTGTTTGTGCATTCGCAAAAAAAACGGAAGTACACAAAAACAAGCTGAGTAAAAGTAGTTTCTTCATAAATTTGATTTTTTTGTGTTATTTTATTCAGGAATAAATCCTCAACCCAAATAAAAAGCCCCTGTCGGGGAAACAGGAGCTTTTATCATTTACCCTTCGGTAATCAAACACTCGGCAATTTAGGTGCTGTTTAACTATTTCTATGAATAAATTGCTGTGCTTTATCTTTTGTCCCTTTATTTTGAATTCCCCGATTTTATCTCAAAAACACCAAGTGTGATACAATCTTTAACTTGTTCTAAATTTGGCAACTAATCCAAACTTATGTTTTATAAAAATACGGGGCGAAAAAAATCAATAAAGGGAAAGATAAACACAACGAACTGCAGGAATTGCGTTAAAACAGTTAGCGAATAAAGAGTTGTGCTGTTGGTGACTAAAAAGGAACAGCTTGCTGACCAATTCTATTTTTTGGCAGAAAAAAGGGGTGAATCTTACGAAACACCCCTGTGGTTTTTTACGCCGCTACACTGGAAAATAATTCTTCCAGTATTTCGGGATACTTATCTTTAAAATTTTGATAACACCAATCGTGCAGTTCCTGAACCTCGGAAGGTTCAACCCACTGAATACACTTTGCCAGTTCTTTTCTGAACAGCTGTTTACTGAAACTCACTTTGGGTAAAATAACTTTAGCATAATCGAGCATGGCCAAAATGTTTTAGTTTTATAAATCGACATTAATATAACAGCTAAAATCGAGTTTCGGTATGTTATAAAATATGCTTTAACAATCATTAACAACAACATACCTTTTTGTCTTTTTATATATGTTTGTGCCATTGCCGGTTACCCGTACAATTCAGGAAATCTGTTTAATAACATCAATCGGGTCTTTTAACACTTGCCCGAAAATAACCTTACAAAACAATGCTTTTTGCAAAATCAGCAACAGATGTTTTAAGGCCGGAATCCGGTTCCAGAGCCTTCACAAAAGCGCTTCCGATAATTGCCCCACTTGCAAATTTACATGCATTTGAAAAAGTTGCACGGTCGGAAATTCCAAAGCCAATCAGACGCGGATTTTTAAGGTTCATTTGCTCAACACGCTCAAAGTAATCCTGACGGAAATCCTCCACCTTTTTCCCCGTTCCCGTGGTTGAGGCCGACGAAACCATATAAATAAAACCACCCGACGCTGCATCAATCTTCCGAATGCGCTCTTCAGGTGTTTGCGGTGTAATCAGCAAAATATTATGCAACTGATTTTGCTCGAAATCCTTTTTAAAATGCAATTCATATTCTTCCAGCGGCAAATCGGGCAAAATAGCGCCGTCAATTCCGATTTCTCTGCATTTTTCGCAAAACGCTGCTACACCAAATTGCATCACCGGATTGAAATATCCCATTAAAATCAGCGGAATTTTAACCGTCTTTCGAATGTCTTTTAATTGCTCGAACAGCAATTTTAATGACATGCCGTTTTTTAATGCCGCTTCGCTGCTTCGCTGAATGGTAGGGCCATCGGCAGTAGGATCGGAAAACGGAATCCCGATTTCAATAAGGTCTGCCCCATTTTTTTCCAATTCATGAATAATGTCTGTGGTACTATTCAGCTGAGGAAACCCGGCTGTAAAATAGACCGAAAAAATGTTCTTCTTTTTTGATTCGAAGAGTTGGTTTATCCTGTTTTTCATTTTGTTGTTCTTTTTCCCGAAAGCACAAATATTACTCCTTCTCAATTGGTCATTCTCCTTGATATGCGCGCTTTCCGGATTTTTGTTTTTAATACCCAAAGTAGTCTAAATACGTTTCCATGTCTTTGTTACCACTTCCCGAAAGATTGATCACATTCACATCGTCGGGTTTCAATTTCAATTTCTCGAGCGCGGCCAACGCGTGTGCAGATTCCAGAGCCGGAATAATCCCTTCTTTTTGGGTAAGCAACAACGCTGCCTTTAACACTTCTTCGTCGGTTGCAGCCAGGTATTTTGCCCTTCCGCACTTAAACAAATACGAGTGCAACGGCCCTATTCCGGGATAATCGAGACCTGCAGAAATGGAGTATGGTTCTGTTATCTGCCCGTCGCTGTTCTGCATTAGCATCGTTTTACTGGAATGCAAAACGCCCGGCAAGCCCACCTGCAATGTTGCGGCTGTTTCGCTGGTTTCAACACCTTTTCCGGCAGCTTCCACTCCAATCAGTTCAACCTGCTCATCGTCTAAATAATGGTAAAATGCACCAGCAGCATTGCTTCCTCCGCCCACACACGCCAGAATTCGGGTAGGAAATTCGCTTCCGGTCTGCTCAAGAAGCTGGCTTTTCATCTCTTTACTGATTACCGACTGAAAACGCGCCACCATGTCGGGATAAGGATGCGGCCCAACCACTGAGCCAATAATGTAGTGCGTGTCTTCCGGATTATTGATCCAGTCGCGCATGGCCTCGTTGGTCGCATCTTTCAGCGTTTTGTTGCCGCTGTGAACAGGAACAACCTCGGCACCCAGCATTTTCATTTTTTTTACGTTGGGAGCCTGGCGTTTTACATCAAGCGCCCCCATGTAAACTACGCACTTTAAACCTTTTAGCGCACAAACAGTTGCTGTGGCTACTCCGTGCTGGCCGGCTCCGGTTTCGGCAATAATTCGGGTTTTCCCCAATTTCTGAGCCAGCAAAATTTGCCCCACCGTGTTGTTTAATTTGTGTGAACCGGTATGATTTAGATCTTCACGCTTCAAAAATATCCGGGTTCCGTAATGCTCAGACAAACGACCGGCAAAATACAACGGCGATGGCCGTCCCACATAGTTTTTCAGTAACTGTTCAAATTCGTTTTTGAATTCCGGAGACTCAATAATCTCCAGGTAACGGCGACGAAGCTCATCAATGTTGGCATACATCATTTCAGGAATCCAGGCTCCGCCAAATTCGCCGTAATATCCTTTTTCGTTTACATCGTATTTCATAACTCTGTTTCGATAACACGCAACGCCTCAGCGGATGTCAATCCTCCTTTGCAATTGCGAAATAAAATTCTTCAAATTTTCAATATTCTTTAATCCCGGAGCATCTTCAAAACCACTGTTCAAATCGACTCCGAAAAGTTGCGGAAGATCAATACTTACTATAGTTTCAGCATCTTCCGGTTTTATACCACCACTTAAAAAGAAAGGCGTTTCTCCCGAATAATTTTTCAGGATTTCCCAATTAAATTTTTCCCCGGAACCACCGGGCACCCCGGTTTTTGTATCGAATAAAAAATAGTCGACACTTTTTTCGTAGCTGTTCAACGCAGAAAAATTAAATCGCTCGTCCAAATTAAACGCCTTTATTACTTTCAGCCCCTGCTTTCTCAAGAGGCTACACGTTTTCGGATTTTCTTTTCCATGCAACTGCACATAATTGAAACCCAGATTTTTGGCCAGACCCAGAATCTCAAAAGCATTTTCATCCACAAAAACGGCGACCTTTTTTTTCGAGGAATCAAAAAGCCTGGGCTCGGTTACTTCACCCACAAACCGCTGCGATTTGGGATAAAAAATAAATCCCAAAAAATCTACAGGCAACTTTTCTACCGCCTCGCGATTGGCAGTATTTTTCATTCCGCAAACTTTTATTTTCAATGCTTTTGTCATTACTTATCTTTTTTACTTCCTTGTTTTTTAGCGCACCTGCAAACACCCGGTAGTGAACTTAGCCTTTCAAATTTCCGATAAATGTTCTGCACGCTTTACCCGGATTTTCTGTTTTCATAAATGTTTCGCCAATTAAAAAACCCTGGAATCCGTTCTGGCGCAAATACTGAATTTCTTTTACACCGGACAAACCGCTTTCCGAAATTTTCACCACTCTCTCGGAAATAAGGCCGGCCAACCGCACCGATGTTTCCACATCCACTTCAAAAGTTTTCAGGTTGCGATTATTCACGCCTACCAAATCGATAAACTCATTTACGAGCTCCAACTCTTCTACATTATGAACTTCCATTAGCACTTCCATCCCCAGTGTTTTGGCTTTTTTTGCCAGAACTTTCGCCTGCTTTTTCCCCAGACAGGCAGCAATGAGCAAAATTACGTCAGTCCCAAATGCTTTCGCTTCCACCACCTGGTATTCATCAATCATAAAATCTTTTCGGAGAATAGGAATTTCGGGATTTGCCGCACGCGCTTTGGCAAGATTGGCCAGTGCTCCGCCAAAATAATCGTGGTCGGTTAGTACAGACAGTCCGGCTGCTCCGGCGTTTGCGTAATCTTTGGTAACCTCTTCCACTTTTGCCTCAAAATTGATTTCGCCTTTTGACGGCGACTTTTGTTTGAACTCAGCAATAATTCCGGAAGACCCTTCTTTTTGCAGCGCTGCTTTCAGAGAATTGCATGTGCGCTGAAAACCAGGATATTTTTCGAGCTGCATTACCGAAACGACTTCCTTCCGCCGGGCAACTTCAACTTCCTTCGTTTTAACTATTTCTTCGAGAATGTTCATGTTTTCTTTTTTAACTACGAGCCGGTTCAATAACTATTCGATTACTGCATTTAATTTTTGCAGCGCCTTGCCACTTTTCAGCGATTCGCCGGCCATGTAAACACATTCCAGCAAATTCTTTTCAGGAAAAACCAGGTTTAATCCGACTGCTGCATTTGCAACCACCACGTTGTTCTGTTCTTCAGAACCATTTCCTTTTAGAATATCCATAAAAATTTTTGCAGCTTCATCTATTGAATCTCCTCCGTAAATGCTTTTGGGATGTATTTTTTCGAACCCAAAATCAGAAGGCGCAAAATAACCTTCTTTTTCTTTACCGGCAAAACGGGTCGAATCAGTAAGGGAAACCTCATCGTAACCATCGTTGCTGTTAATAACCGTATAATTTATGTTCAGGGTTTCGTACACATTTTTATAGTGGTTGAAATTTTCGTTGTTGTTTACCCCGAGCACCTGGTATTTGGGCGAAGAAGGATTAATCATCGGGCCAAGCATATTGAAAAACGTTTGCACTTTTAATGCCCGGCGCACCGGAGCAATGTGTTTCATGGCCGGATGGAAAAGCGGCGCGTGCATGAAACAAAAATTTCCCTTGTCCATATCGTTTTTCAACTTTGCCGGGTCGTTACTGAATTTATACCCCATCAGTTCCAACAAATTGGAAGAACCGCTGGTGGAAGAGACAGCATAATTACCGTGTTTGGCCACATTTACACCGGCGCCGGCAATAATAAAACAGGCCAGTGTAGAAATATTAAAGGTGTTTTTCCCGTCGCCACCGGTACCCACCACATCAATGGCTTCGTAGTCCGACAGGTCGGTAACCAGGCACAATTCAGTCATTGCCTCACGGAAACCGGCCAACTCGTCGGAAGTAATCTGGCGCATTTTAAAAACGGTTAGAAACGAGGCAAACTCCACTTCGCTGTGCATTCCTTTTCCAACCTCCAGCAGGCTTTGTTTGGCTTCTGTACGGGAGAGGGTATTTCCGTCAAATAAATATTCTAAAATGGTTTTCATTGTTAACTGCTTTAAATTAATTGTTTTTATTCCGGTCCCTGAGATACGACATCTTTCAACCCCAGCCAGTTTTCAATCATTTTCTCTCCCAGCGGAGTCAGCACCGATTCGGGATGAAACTGCACGCTTTCCACATCAAACTCTTTATGCTTCATCGACATAATCATTCCGTCTTCATCAACGCTGGTCACTTCAAAGCATGCTGGAAGATTGTCCTTTTCTACAATCCATGAGTGGTAACGTCCCACATCAAAGGTTTCGGGCAATCCGCAAAAAAGCACAGACCGGTTTTCCGTAAGTTTCACCGGAGTAGCCATGCCGTGGATTACACGATTCATGTTGTGCAAAGATCCGCCAAAAGCTTCGCCAATGGCCTGGTGTCCCAGACAAACTCCCAGCATGCTTTTTTTCGGTGCATATTCTTTTATAATATCCAGAAGAAGTCCGGCCTCTTCGGGCAAACCCGGCCCCGGAGAAAGTACAATTTTATCGTACTTTTCAATTTCTTCCAGGGCAATTTCATCGTTTCTGAAAACATCTACCGGCAACCCGGAAACCTTTTTTATGGCATGTACCAGGTTGTAAGTAAATGAATCGTAATTATCAATAACCAGTATTTTCATTGCTTTCATTTTTAATTAATCTCTTTCGCCATTTCAATTGCCTTTTTTAGCGCAGCCATTTTGTTGTTCACTTCCTGCAGCTCGTTCTCCTCTTTGGAGTCGGCAACAATGCCGGCGCCTGCCTGGTAAAACAACCGGTTGTTTTTACTCAGAAACGAGCGAATCATAATGGCATGGTTCACTGTGCGATCGAAACCAAGATACCCGATGCAGCCTCCATAGTAACCACGGTTTTGGTTTTCATACCTGTCGATGAGCTGCATTGCTTTATACTTGGGCGCGCCGGAGAGCGTTCCTGCAGGAAAAGTTTCTCCCAAAACTTTTATCAGGTTGGTGTCGTTGTTAATTTCTCCGGAAACCTGAGAAACAAGATGAATAACGTGCGAATAGAACTGCACTTCACGGTAAGTTTCCACAACCACATGCTTTGCATTCCGGCTCAAATCGTTTCTAGCCAGGTCAACAAGCATCACATGTTCAGCATTTTCTTTCGGGTCTTTACTAAGCATCTCAGCCAATTCGCGGTCGTTGTCGTCGTTACCGGTTCGTTTAAATGTGCCGGCAATGGGATGAATGTATGCTTTGTTGTTTTTTACCCTCAACTCAGCTTCAGGACTGGAGCCGAAAATTTTGTAGGTGCCGTAATCGAAATAGAAAAGATACGGCGAAGGATTGATGGAGCGCAGCGCACGGTAAACGTTAAAATCGTCGCCTTCGAACTGTTGCGAAAACTGGCGACTGAGTACAATCTGAAAAACATCGCCCCGGTAACAGTGCTGCTTTCCTTTAGTAACCATCTGCATGTACTCTTCATCTGTAATGTTGGAGGTTTCATTTCCCTTTGCCTGAAATTTATCGGTTGAAAAATTCAGGTTAACAAGCAGATGATGAATGTAGTCAATCTGAGAAGTTTCGCCTTCCAGCAGATTTTCTACCATGTGAATCTGGTTTTTGTGGTGATCGATGGCCACAACGTACTTGTAAAAACAGTATTTCACTTCCGGAATCTGGTAATCTTCTTTTGCTTCTGCCGTAAAACTAATACTCTCGAAATGCTGAACGGCATCGTAATTAATGTAGCCAAACAGGCCGTTTGCCGGGAGTTCGACTTCTTCTGACTCCACATCAAACAACTTAAAAAACGCATCCAGTTCGGCATCCAACGTTCTAGTTTCCGAAAGGAGGAAGTTCTCCTTTTCTTTTCCGGGAAGCTCTTTAGCAACCTCGCCATTGGTTACCGTAAAACAAGCCACCGGATTAAAACACACAAACGACCAGGCGTTTTCGTGCCCGTGGTAATCGGAACTTTCCAGCAAAATAGCTTTGGGGTAAAGCGTTCGCAATCGCAGGTAAATACTTACCGGCGTTACTGTGTCAGCCAAAATCTTCTGAACAACTGGTTTAAACTTCAACTTTTCCATTTTACTATTTTTGATTTATTCTATTTTTCTAATTCTATTAAACAAAAAAACGGCTCACCGTGAATCGATGAGCCGTTTTTTTAATTGCGACAATGGCATTACACCTCTTCACGGATTTGTAAAAAGTTGCTCTGCCACCACCAATTTGTATTTTGAAAATTCTTCATTTCAACGTTAATTTTATTTTATCCCAACACTCTTTTCGTGCTTATTGTTCTATCATTTTTAATAAAAAAACCTGCCCCTTTGGAGGAGCAGGCCTATTTTTAATATCTCTCAAAAATACCAATATGGCCATAAACTCCTCACTTTAAGCAAGAAGACCCCACCACGGCAGCCATATTGTATTTATATTTTTTATCATTCTATTTTTTATCGAAATCAAAAGAAGAAAAAAAAATTCAAAAACAAAACAGTTCGCCCAACTTTTTTCTATAACCTTCCTTTCAGTTTATCGTAATTAAAGATGTCGTTTAAACAAACAAGGAAAAACGGCTATGCAAAAAATAACTAACTGCCTTTGGCTAACCATTTGTTGTATGCCCTTTTTTTTCGTGGCGTCGAAAGGATTCTCGCAGATTCCTGAAGTAAGCTGGGAAAAGCAATTCAAAATAAACTCTTCCAACTATTTTTCTGATGTTGCTGAACTTCCCGGAGGGGATTTTATTCTTCTGGGAGCAATTGAAAAACCTGACGACCGGAGTTTCGATATTTGGATTGTTAAATGCAATCAAAAGGGCGACACCCTCAAATCTCTGTTGTACAAAAATCCAGGAAACGATGTTCCCATTCGTATAATTTACAACGAAGGGAAAGGTTACCTGGTGGCCTTTTTAAACGAGATGCCCCAGGCAAAACCCAAAGCATGCATTTTAGCTGTTGATTCGACTTTGGTGAAAATGTGGTCGGTAAAAGCGGAACAATTTTCCGGCATTCTGCAAACTGATGTTGCTGTTGATAATTCGGGCAACATTTGGTGGCTTAACACTTTTGCAAAAGACGACGGGAAAAACACGGTCTCACTTCAGAAGATGGATGACGAAGGAAATAAAATCGACGAGTTCAATTTTGAAGGCGACACCCCATCTGCCGGGTATTCCGTTCGCACACTTCCGGATGGAACATTGGGAATCTCCTGCCAGGTTCAACCCCAGGAAGGAAATCCGACGGTACATATTATCCGGATGGATTCAACCGGGAAAACAATGTGGGAAACTACCGTTCCTCAAAACGCAAGAACACTCACGCCCCAATGTCTGTGCTGTTCCCCCGACAATACAATACTTGTTGGAGGCTGGGCAGGATTGTGCTACAACCCCGATGCACCGACGGCAGAACAAATTTGGGATTATGACTATTTACTGACCAAATTAAGCGCTTCCGGAGAAGTAGTATGGACGCAAAACTACAACCGCGAAGGTTCAGAAAAAGGAACAGCATTGGCTGTTTTGCCAAATGCCAACATTATGGCAGCCGGAAAATGCGAAACATCATTTTCAGGAAAGATTGGCCCATGGCTATTGCTCATCGACAAAAGCGGGAAAATGCTAACCGAAAAGGTGTTCCAATTCAAATTTGTTAACGACCAGGCAGCACGCATAATTTGTACTTCCGACGGTGGATTTATTATGGTAGGCCCCGGTTATATCGATACAAATTATTTGCTTTCGGGATGGGTAAAAAAGCTCAGCCCTTTGTTGTAAACAGCAAAACCGGCTGCATGATTCTATGCTCTTCTTTTTCGACAAAGCAAACTAAACTCTATTGAGTAATTTTCCCTAGTTCAATCTCAAAATATTTTTTATGCCTAAACCAGTCAGTCCTATTTCTAGTTATTTTAATTCCTTTGAATTCGACTGTCATTTTCTGGGCACTTTTGTGGTACCCATTTCGAAATACAACAAAGTCGTATTTTATTAAACGCCCATCAGCATCCATTAATCTCTGAACCCAATACTTTTTATACTCTCTGAATTCTGATGTTTTGTCACCTCTTTTTATTTGGTCAAAAAACTCCTTTTTCAGAGTTAGATATAGAATTTTGGGGTGTTTCATTACCTACAAATCTGGTGTCTCTGTCTTATCTGTTGCAAAAAAATAACATCTATTTCTTCGGATTGCGCTATTGATTTCGAAGGTTCTTTTTGCAGAAGTGTATTTAACTACTTTGAACCAATCATTTCTAAAAACTGTTTAGCAGTCATTTTGGGCAACCTTGATTTTTTAAAATCTTTAAGATTACGTGTAATTATCAGCTCACTGTCGTTCTCCAACGCCGTAAAATATTGGAGTCCATCTTCAAAATCGGTAAATGTTTCGTCATTCAGCGCCAGTCCAATAACTCTGTCATCTAAAGGCAATACTTTCACAATCAGCCGAAGTTTTCTTAAAACGGACTTCGCGGCGGTAGAACTCATTTGCTTTAGTAAAATATAGCTTGTATTGGCAATAGTTAATGATGATACAAACAACTCTATTTGTTTTTTGTCTGCTAACGAAAAAAGCTCTGCTGCTTCTTTGTAAAAGGGGTCTCTTCCCGACAACAAATCAATCACAATGTTTGTATCTATAAAAATCTTTTTCACCAGAGTAAAACTGTTTATTTTTCACTATCCCCTATAGACTTCAAACCATTATCCGCAAACTTTTGTATAACCATTTTATCTGCTCGCTTCATTTGTATTTTTCTGCCAGATAATCACCATATTCTTTTTTGTAATCAAAATCAGCAGGCAAATCAATTACTCCGCTTATACTTTCAACCAAAGGAGTGATAGAATTATCTTTCACCTGCTCCTTTTGCGATGTTATGCTATCAAGATATGCTTCAATCATTTTGGATAGACTTACATTATGACTTCGAGCATAAACTTTTGCCCTGGCAATAACATTGTCATTTAATCTTAATGTCAATTTTGTCTCCATAATATCTGCACTTTACGATTACGTACAAAGTTAATTCAGAAATACGTCAAATGCAAATATTTGATTTCTATGGTTTACAGCCGCACCCACCGTTACATTTAAACGATACCAACCGGGAATTTTCAAACTTGCCAGCGTGCGCAGCTTCTATCAACATTCAACAAATACGTTTTTTTTGCTGGTTAAAAATCGGTTGCACTATCTGCTAAAACAGTATCTCTTTTCTGCTGATTTTCCCGGTTGGTGTACGGGGGATCTCTGCAATAAAAACTATTTGGCGCGGCTGCTCGTACTTTTCCAACTCTTGCCTGCAAATACACATCAGTTGTTCAACAAGTGTTTTATCTTCCGTTCCTTCAATAACCAGAACCAATTGCTGTCCGAGCGAATTGTGCGGTTTGGAAGAGACTAAAAACGGCTGTTTAATAAATGGCTCCAGTTTTTTCTCCAGTTCTTCAGGTGAGAATTTGATGCCTCCCGAAATAATTACATTGTCGCTGCGTCCCAATATCCGAAACGTTTTTTCGTCCTTCACCTCAGCCAAATCGGTGGTTTCAATGTACTGCGTAGAAAGCCCCGGCATGCTTATACGAAGGCATTCTTTCGCAGAAATTTGAACGTTAATGTCGTTCAGGCAGTGGTAAAACGAGTCGGCATCCGGCCCGTTTATTTTTCGCAAAGCGATGTGGGTAGCAGTCTCAGTCATTGCATAACTGGAATAGCAAGCAGCAGAAACATTTTGGAGCTGCTTTTCCACCTGTTGGGGAACAGAAGAACCGCCAATCAAAAGCTGTTCAATATTCCTGATCCAACTGTTCTCCCCTGGCTCTGTATTCAAAATTTTACTTACCTGATTGGGAACCATGGCCGCAAAACGAAACTTATTGTTTTGAAGAAAAGCAAAATCCGTTGTCGGTTCCACCATACATAAATCGAGGTTCCCCAGCAAAGCACGAACTACCATTAATTTTCCGGCAATATACTTTAGCGGCAGGCAATGCAAAATTCTGTGGCCCTCTTTTAAATGAAAAAAGCGGATGGTTCGCTGTGCACTCGCTGCCACAAACTCTTTTTTTAGCCTGATTACTTTTGGTATCCCGGTACTTCCCGATGTTTTTACTTCAACAAAATCTTCGGGGGCGTACCAGGTTTTCAAAAAAACCGCCAGTTGTCTCTCCGACTCCGTTTGCTGCTCTTTTTCAACAAATTCTGAAACTGCAACCGAGTTCCCGTTTAAAATGATATGTGACGGAAACAGATTCATTTCGCAAAAAAATTCTCCGGGAACTCAAACTTTTTGCCCAGCACCATCCACAACTCCTCTCCTTCTATTTCCAGCGGAGAAGAAATATTATTGGTAAACAGGCTTCCGGTGCCCAGCCCCTGGTAACCTTGTGCGTTTTTGTGAAATGTCCACTGCGCAATGGCATTCAGGCCGATGTTCGACTCCAGGTAAGATGTAATCCACCACCGGATATTGCGTTTTTCCGCCAGTTCAATCCATTCTACACACCCGAAAAATCCTCCATGCAGACTGGGTTTTAAAACAAGAAACTGTGGATGGATGGTATCTAACAGCTTTTCTTTTTCGGACGCGGCGCAAACCCCAATCAACTCTTCATCGAGGGCAACCGGGACAGGCGATTTTCTGCAAATCTCACCCATTTTGCTCCACTGCCCGGCGGCAATCGGCTGTTCAATGGAATGGATTTTTAACGCAGCAAGCCTTGCCAGCTTTTCCTGCGCTTCATGCAATTGAAAAGCTCCGTTTGCATCCACCCGCAACACAATCTGATCTTCGTCAAATCTCTCCCTGATGGAATTCAAAATTTCCACTTCCCTGTCAAAGTCATTGCTGCCAATTTTCAGTTTGATGCAGCGGAAACCAGCCTCCAGTTTTTCGTGCAGCTGCTGCAGAATAAAATCAGTGCTCCCCATCCAAATCAGTCCGTTGATGGGAATTCCCGCCTTTCCGTCAGTAAATTCAGAAGGGAAAAGCAGTTGCTTCCCTCCGTTCTGCAGATCGAGCCAGGCTGTTTCCAACGCAAACCGGACGGAAGAAACATTCGTTGTCAGCCCCGGATTCTGAATAAAACGAACCGGGTCTGCGCAAACCTCCGTTAATAGCTGCTCCACCTGCTCCGGGGTTTCGTAGCTCAGATCGGGCAACGGAGCACATTCGCCTACGCCTGTTTGATTGTTGTCTGTCAAAAAAAGATACCAGACTTTGCGGGCTTTATATTCACCCCGCGACGTTCTTGCCGGACGTTTAAACTGCAATTCATATTTTTTGAAATACGCTTTCACGCCACTGAAATTATTAATCCCAAACAGAAAAGTAAAGTAAATGCAAGCGTAGAGAGCGCAAGCCGTTTAAGAAACGGATCGAGTTCTTTTTCGTTTTGAATGTGGAAAATTTGCCATAAATCCCGCATAAAAAACGGGAAGGTGAGCAGGAACAAAAATTGCCAGGGTGATTGAAAATTCTGAATTGTGAAAACAACCGCAAAAACCCAACCAAGCAGCAACATTGCTGCATGATACAACCGACTCCCCGTTGCACCAATTCTTACGGGAATGGTAATCTTTCCGGAGTTCCGGTCGTTGGCAATGTCGCGCATGTTGTTCAGGTTAAGAACTCCGGTACTAAAAAGCCCGATGGTTACAGCAAGCCAAAACACAGAACCCGGAAGTGTTCCTGTATTCAGGTAAAAAACACCGGCAACCGGGAGCAGCCCAAAAAACAGGAAAACAAACAAATCGCCCAGGCCGATGTAGCCGTACGGTTTTTTCCCGGCAGTATAAAAATAAGCTGCAATTAGTGAAAGAATTCCCAACCCCACAAAAACAAAGAACGCAACCGGTGAGGAGTGTCGGGTTCCAAAATAAACCAGTAATAGTCCGGACACAAAACTCAATGCTCCGACTATCTTCATGCCGGTTTCCATCTCCTTTTTACTGATTTCTCCGCTTTGAACAGTCCGGACAGGCCCCAGTCGAAACTGATTATCCGTTCCCTTTTGGCTGTCGCCATAGTCGTTGGCGAAGTTGGAAAAAATCTGGATAAGCGTAGCCGTAACAACCGCCAGCGCACTTACCGATGCCTGAATTGCACCGTAAAACCACGCCAAACCGCACCCCATAAGAATGCCGGAAAGCGCCAAAGGAAGCGTTCGCGGGCGGGCTGCATCTATCCACGACTTTGTTGTTGCCATAATTCTATCTGGTCTCCTTACTCTTTTGCGAACAATACAAAAAAATGATTTACGGGAACTTGGGATACTTTTTAAAATCCGGTTTCCTTTTTTCCAGGAAGGCGTTCTTCCCTTCCTGCGCCTCTTCGGTGAGGTAATAAAGCAGTGTTGCATTCCCTGCAAACTCCTGAAGGCCAACCTGCCCATCGAGTTCTGCATTCAATCCCAGCTTCAGCATACGCAGTGCCAGCGGACTGTGTTCCTGCATTTTTTGTGCCCATGCAACTACTTCGTCTTCCAACTGATCGAACGGAACAACTTTGTTCACCAATCCCATTTCCAGCGCTTCGGCCGCTGAGTACTGGCGGCACATGAACCAAATTTCGCGTGCCTTTTTCTGGCCGATAATACTTGCCAGATATGAAGAGCCGAGCCCGGCATCGAAACTGCCGACTTTGGGGCCGGTTTGCCCGAAAATAGCGTTTTCGCTGGCAATGCTAATGTCGCAAACCACATGCAACACATGTCCTCCGCCAATGGCGTAACCATTTACCATTGCAATTACAGGTTTTGGCAGGCTGCGGATTTGACGCTGCACTTCGAGAATATTCAACCGCGGAATACCGTCTTTATCGATGTAGCCGCCTTTTCCCTTTACGGTTTGGTCGCCGCCCGAGCAAAATGCCTTGTCGCCTGCACCGGTTAAAACCACCACATTAATGCGCTGATCCTCGCGACAAATCCGAAAAGCATCGCTCATTTCATTTACAGTAGTTGGCCTGAACGCATTTCTGTATCGTTCGCGGTTAATGGTAATTTTTCCAATCCCGTCGAAATAATCGAAAAAAATGTCTTCGTATGTTTTAATGGTTTCCCATTTGCGTGTTGTTCCCATAATATATTCTGTTTTATTTTTTTACCAATTTAAATAGGTCTCGAAACGTTTTTACGCTTGTGCCGGCGTCCGTAAAAACTTCCAGAACAGCCGCCTTTTTCTGATCCGGCGAATAAAATTCCTGTAGTTTTTCTGTTAATTCCGACTCGTTTTCTGCCCTAAAATAATCCAGCCCAAAGGTCTGTGCAATGCCGGCTGCACTCGCTCTATTTTCAGCAAAAAAGAAGGGATTGAATGCCGGCGAATCGCCCGGGCCTTTTATCATTCCGAAAATATTTCCTCCTCCGTTGTGGACAACAACTACGCGCAGGTTCTGCCCAATGTAGTTGTTCCACAAAGCATTGGAGTCATAAAAAAAAGAAAGGTCACCCAATATTACCGTATTCAGTTTCTCCGAGGCAGAAGCAAACCCTGCCGCGGTTGAAAGAGACCCGTCTATTCCACTGGTGCCGCGGTTTCCGAAATATTCCGCATTTTGTGCCCCGGCACAAACCAGCGCGTAACGCACCGGCGAGCTGTTTCCCAAATGTACTACAGAATTCTCCGGGACTGCCTTTAATACCCGGTTAATTACCGTTAAATCGCTGAACTCAGCCTGCGAAATAAACGAATCCCGGATTTCAATAATTTGCTGTTCTTTCTCTTTCCAAACGTTTGAAAAATCGTTACTGTTTGAATTTATCTTTTCTGACAACCCGCGAAAAAACTCCGCTGGCTCCATTTCAATTACCTGTGTGAGCGACTGGTAAGTATCGTAGTGCTGCCCGGCCAAGGTCAGGTGCCAGTGGTTAGCAGGTTTATTTAACCGCAAAAACTGTTTGAGTGGCTTGGAAACAAACGTCCCTCCCAGCGTAATAAGTAAGTCTGGCCGGTATTTTTCAGAAGCTTCAGGCAACAGCGAAGTTATCTGCAAATCAATATTTTCCACAAACTGCGGATGGTTCAGGTTCCCCAGATGTTCTTTTAAAACCACTGCGCCCGATTTTTCGACGAAGGCAGCCAGAGTACTCTCAAGTTGTTGATTTGGGTTTTGTTGTCCGCACAAAATCAAAACTTTTTCAGACCGGTTAAAAGTAGCAGCCAACGTTTCCCATTCGCTTTCAGGTAAAACAGCTTTTGTTTTGGGTACACCAATAATTTTTACGGCAGTAAGCTCTTCTTCCAACAAATCGTGCAACGGCTCTTCCAGCGGAATATTAATATGCACCGGCCCCGGAGCTCCCCAAACGGCACTGTTCAGCGTTTCATTAATCAGGCGCCCGGCAAACCAAAGTTCCTTTTCCGACTCGCCCATTGGCAATACAACTTCTTTTTTACAAAAATCGCGGTAAATGTTGTTTTGCCGAAGAGTTTGGTTTTCACCCTGGTTGATCCAGTAATCCGGCCGGTCGGCAGTTAACACAACCAGCGGAATGTTTTGATAAAACGCTTCGGCTACGGCAGGCGCAAAATTAAGCGTGGCCGTTCCTGAGCTGCAAACCAAAACTACCGGTTTTTGCGTTGCCTGCGCCAGCCCCAATGCAAAATAGCCGGCACTGCGCTCATCAACAATACTTCTGCAATTAAACTTTCCGCTTCCGGCAAAAGTATGTACCAGCGGGCCACTTCGTGAACCCGGCGAAATAACAATATTTTCGATGGCTTTGGCATGCAGAATGGCAGCCAGTTGCCGAATATGTTTTTTTGTTGAAATCATCGGTTTTGCACTGCTTCAATGGCCGACAGTAATGTGGTGGCTTTTTTATTGGTTTCTTCCCACTCGTCCTCCGGTACGGAGCGGGCAGTAATTCCGCCACCGGAATACAAAACATACTGTTGCGGCAAAATTTCCATACAACGCAAATTTACAAATAATCCTACATTACCGTTCAATCGCCACGGGCCAAGATAACCTGTGTAGTAACGCCGGTTGTGCTTTTCGACCTGCGAAATAAACTTTGCAGCTTTCGATTTCGGGTAACCGCAAACCGCCGGAGTAGGATGCAACTCGGCAATAAAATCGCCCAGATTAAACGCCAGTTTTTTTGCGGCAAAACGAAAGCTTGTGGACAAATGAGCCACTTTTCCGCTTTCCAGTGTTTCCGGGCCCTGGGTGTAATAGGGATGAATATTGAACTTATAAAAGACGTCGAGCAAATACCGCGAAACAAACGCCTGCTCTTCTATTTCTTTGGTGTGCCACATGTAATCCCCGTCGTTGCGGCGCGACTGCGTGCCTGCAAGCGAAACGGTTTCCAGTGTCTTCCCTTCAGACTTTAACAGAATTTCGGGAGTAGCTCCCATCCACAACCCCGCTTTGGGCAAATTTACGAGGTAAACAAATGCCTTGGGTGTTTGCCGGTGAAGCTGTAAAAAAACCTCGCCAAGCGACTCTTGCTGGCGTTGAAACGGAATCAGCCGCGACACAATTACTTTAGCCAGTTTTGTGCGTTTTATTTCGGCAATTGTTTCTGCAATATCTGTCAGGTATTCGGGCTGCGAAATAACAAAAGAATGCTCGCCCGGCTCTTCATATTTTTCTTCATTCTGAATCTGCCCCAACCCGATTCCCATAATATCTTCTACCCCTTTTTTATAAATGCCGGGTTTTAAAAGAACCAGCGGGGTATTTTCTTCAATATGATAGGGAGCAAAAATAAAGCCTTCCTGCCCGTTCAGTTTATTGAATTGAGCAGGATAAACCAGCTCTTCGTTACAGGAAATAAGAATTTCTGGTATGTTACTCCCGGGAACCGCCCACAGTGCAAACGGGCAATTTTTGGAAAGCAGTTTATCGATAAACGAAGCAAAATCTTTCGACTCAGTCATTTCTTTTTACAATCATGTTTGTAACACGAACGGTAGAAATCAGCCGTCCTTCTTCACTTCTTACATCAACATTCCAAATGTGAGTCTTGTTTCCCTGATGGATAATTCTTGCCTCGGCCAGCGCTTTTCCCTGTTTCAACACGCCGGTATGACTGCCTGATACATTTGTTCCCAGAACTTCATTTTCCTGAAGCCCGACGATTAACATACTGCCCAGCCCGGCAAGCGTTTCTGCCAATGCAAGGTTAGCTCCGCCGTGCAACATCCCTCCGGGGCGGTTGTTCTTTTCCGAAAGCTGAAGAAAACCTTCCACCAAACCGTTTTCAATTTTGGTGACTTCGATGCCGAGATTACCGACCAGACTGTTTTGCATTGCCTGGTTGAGCAGCTCCAGCGGCGTATCAAAATTCAGTAAACTAAAATCCATAGCGATTCACTCAAAAAGATGAACCCAAAATTAAGATTTAGTTTTTACTGTGCCAAAGTAAACCGGAAACTTACGCCAACATTGGTATTCGAAGTTGGAAACGAAAGCTGGGTAAACGGATTGTTCAGCACCTTGTCGAAAAACAAACGCAACTGGAAACGGTCGCTAAGCATATAATCGGCCGTTGTTTTAATGGTGAATGCACTTTGCCCGGCAGTAATCTGATCATCGTTTTCCACAATTTTCCGCAGAACCGTTTTATTCTTGCGGTACGAAAGGTCTGCCCTCAGATTAAGATCGTTGGAGTAGGCCTTTTGCGAATTTTTGGTTTTAATAATAAGATCCATCTGCGTGAAACGGTATCCCAGACCAACCGTGTATTCATCGCTAAGCACTTCGGTAAGCTGATTATTGGCAAACGAAAGAGTAAGGTTACGTGAGCGCTTTATTTCGCCCCTGGTTGTAAAATCGTTTTGCCACATAATATCCATATTAATCAGCGGGCTGAAGGTTTCGCTAATGCTTACCGCATTAAAATCGTACGGCGTAATAAAGTTATTTGCCATATCGCGAACGTAACTAAACCCGTCGGACTGTTCCTGATAATTCAGATTGGTAATAAACGAACCCACATTATAGCTGGAACGGTATGCGTGCGTAAAATTCAACGATTTCATAATACGGTTCAACCCCGGAATTTTGGAGACCATTCCTTCGTACTGAATTCTCCAGTTAGGACGAATAAACCGAATTGACGGGAACAGCCCCAGCGAAACAGAGTTTGGATCTTTCCCCTGGTATGCAGCCAAAAATGCCGGCACCATTACTTCTACCGAATTCGGTCCGTAACCATCCGGATATCCGGGATGTTCTGCATTTGGCGCATTAGGATCGTATCCAATTCCGCCGTTCGGCTCACGTCGCCCGGCCAAACGCCAGGCAATTATTTCGCGATAATCCTTAAATTTTTCGAACGCTTCTGACTGGTGAACTTTCCCTTTTCCCATGGCAAAAAATGCAGTTCCCCAAGTTAAAGTTGACATGCTGAAGTTTCCTGTTTCGGAAAAACTGTTGGCATTAAACTCGCCCGAAGAAGGATCGTAATTATAAAACTCGCTTACATTTTTTGAGAAGGAACGATCAGCAGTAAGATCGATACGCAAATCGGGAAGAGGCTCTATTGTTGTTCGCAAATTGAACCTTTCGTTTCGGGTAAATACGTACGGAGAATTCAACGTTGAATCGGTAGTAATCCATCCTTTTTCAGCAGCACGCCGGGCAAAATTATAATCCTGCCACCCTGCCAAAAATGGAAATCCCGGAGCGAAGCTACCAACCATATCTCTTCCAAACATGTCGCTCTCCGGATAATATGCTCCGGCACCAAACAAGCGCGGCTCGGGCATGTAACCGGGTAAAACGGTACCTCCGTTAATGCTGTAATTAACAGAAATTGTACGTACGCCAATCAACATACGAGTTGTTAAATCGAGAATATCTTTTGCAAGTGACTGGTCGCCCGGCACACCTTTTACGGTTACCTGCACCTGTCCGCTATCTGCCGCAGCAATAAATTCCACGGTGTTGGCATCAACAATATTTGTTCTTCCCCTAACCAGTTCGCCATCTTCGCGGGTAGCAAGTACCCGAACTTTACGGGTATTCAACTTATGACTGATTGTTTGCGGTTTGTTTGGAGTAATTTTAATACTCCCGTTATACGTTTTTTCGACTTTGCGCTCCGGCGTCTCCTGCTCTTGCTGCCTCCGGCCGCTGCTGGCCTGGCGGTTTAAGCTGTAACGGCTACCTCCGGTTCTCCTGAACTTTTTATTCAGCTCCTGAAAATAGGGAACTTTATTGTAAAGGCTTTGCAGGTTCACATTACCGGTAAGTTGAATGTTCCGTGAATTTTGCACCCTGTTTCCCAAGCGAATTGTATCGGCGGTGATTGGCCCGGCCTGCCAGTCGAAAGTTCCCTGGTATCGAACAGTCGATGTTATAAAACTTAACATCTTAATCCGGTTGATGGGTAACGTGTACGAAACATTAACGTTGTGATTGTATAATGTCGGCCTTCCCAGATTCCACAAATTGGTAAGTATGGAATCTCTGAGCATTTCGTATTCGTCCATATCCCGGTTGATTCGCCCCTCGGGTTCATCGATGCGGGAAGTGGCTCTGGAAGAAAAATCGAACTTAATGGATCGCGTAAGGTCGTAACGCAAATCAAAGTAGCGGTTCCACAAAAAGTCTTTTTCGTAAGTTGCCGGAAGCACAAACTGCGGGTTGGTAATGTTCCGTGCCTGAATTTCGTGGTAACGGCGCGACAAATCTGTGCGGTACGAAATCTGTGTTGGCAGCGGGTAAAAATTAAAATCGCCAATTAGTTTTAAAGGGCCTTTTTGCAAAAGCTTCACTTTATTTAACGGCTCAACCAACTTTGGCCGGCTGCTGTAATTGTACGAAAACATTCCCCGGTACGTTTTATCGAGGTTGTATTCTGTATTTATATTTCTTTTGAAAATCTCGTTGTAAGAGTAGGACACCGAAAAGTTTTCCGGATCCCAAACCCGCGTTTTGGTTTGCTGCCGCTTCGGTTCCACCCGAACATTGGTAAAATTGAGGCTTTTTCGGGTAACCAGGTCTTGCGACATGTGTTTAATTGAATCCCTTATTTGCTGGGTTTCTGCTCTTTCCAGCGATTTATCCAGTTCGATATCCGGTTCCAGCGGATTGTATTTCGGAGTGCTCACGCTACGCGAATAACCGTAATACATTGGCAACCTCACCCCTGCTTTTTCCGGGAAAAAGCGCCCGAGGTCAAGGGATGTAGCAATGTCAATTTCGTTTAAATTATCCAGCGAACGACTGTTCACATTTTGGTTAATGCTTCCAAACCCGGCAGAGCGCGCGCGCCCGGCAACGGTAATGCTTCCCAAATCAGCCAGGCGGGCAGTTGCACGGGCATTTGCTGCCCAGCCGCCGCTTTCGTCAAAATCGGAAAGGCGCATTTCATTCAACCAAACTTCCACAGATTTTGGCCCGGTATTCAGCTGTCCTTTTTTATTGCGGATACCCATCATTACCACCTGCACATTGCCGAGGTTCGGGCTACCTTTAATTTTTATCCGGTTTTTATCCTTGTTCCAGCCGCGATGAACATCTTCATAAATATCCTGAATCCCCAGAGTTGAACCGGACATTCGCATTTCTGCATTCCGGTCGAGTTTCAGGTCTGTAAAAATTTCGAGCGGAATATCCAGCCTGTTTTCATCGGGCCAAACAATATACCTGTCGTTTTCAATCTCGCCATTGTACCTGCCGGCGGGCGTTAGTTTTAACGGAACCTCGTATTCGTAGTAGTTGTAATTGTAGTCAGATCCCAGGCGAATAAAAAAGTGCAGTTCGTCATCATCCAGCGGATAGTCGGCCATCTCTTCGGCGTGAACTTCCAGCTTAAGCCTTTTATACCTTCTGAAATCCATGTACAACGATTTGTATGCAGCACGGGCATCTCCCGGTTCCAGATCTGTTACTTTCAATACCATCGACTGTTCGTTCAACTGCCTCATTTGCGGGTTAGCCGGATCAATCACCCGACTGATTCCCGGAGGAAGAACATAGTTTACCGGCTCTCGGCTGCCGTTTTCCTCAATGTTTACGGCCGACACATCGAAAGTAGCATTGGGAGAAACCGCATCCAACTCTCCGATGTGATTGGTATAACGGCGCCAGTCGGCACGCACCAGGTCAAGCGTAGCAAAACGTAAAATCACCGGATCTTCAAATCCGCGCAAATACATTCTTAAAAACCGAATGGATTTAAAATCACGAATATTTCCAAACACATCGTCGGGATTACGAACCGGAATTTTAAACTGGTACCATTTCACTTCGCCAATCTGCCCATTTTTCAATTGTACCCGGCTTTCCTTAATATCCGTAATATAATTGTCGCCCAACTGCATGTCTTCTTTGCGAATGTTCACTTTGTACTGGTAATACCGTTCGTGTTCATTCAGGGTATTGTCGCTGTTAATATCTTCTACATCCGGAATAGTGGAAGCTGCCGTCGGGTATGATTCTTCCGACATTTCGCTTGTGGGAGAGTTCCCGTCGGGCCCATTATAATTTTTATACCTGTCCAAAATACTTACCTCATCCCGGTCGAAATCGGAACTCCGGTAATAATTAAAGTTATCGGAAGACGGGTCTTTGTAATATCGATCAAACACATCGTCGTAAACCAAATCGCGCAGTTGGTTCAGGTAATCTTCATAAAAAAGCATTTCGTCATCGTCAGACAATCCGTCGAGCCCGATGTCCTGATACCTGCGCGCTTCGTCGTCGTTAACAAAAGCATTAACCAGCGATTGTAACGTAGAAACACGCCCCCACACAGTTGTATCAACATTTGCAACCTCTGCTGAAGTTGGCAATCCCTGTTCAAATGATTTTCTGCCGTCTTTCAGAATATCTTCAGAAATTTCACCTAAGTTGAAATACAAATCCCCACCGTTGTGCTGGTTCAGTGTATCGTAAACAAAAGGGTCCATCATCCAGAACTCGATGAATTCGATGTTGGAAGTTTCAAAGTCGTTGGTTTCTATACGCCGCATAATTCCACCCCATCTGGATTCAGGCGCGGCCAAAGTTCCGTCGGGGTTAACACCGGCCGAAAAAGCAGACGGGTGCGTATCATAGTTATACGGGCCACGTTCTTCGGGATAATAAGCTAAATCGAAAACCGGAATATTGGTCGGCTGCCCCACCGGCGATTCCTTGGCGGGGAAAATTTCTTTTTCAAAAACCTCGCGGACAAAATGATTGGATTGTTGATCCGGATCATTTTTGATGTGCCCGGGAGTAAGGCTGTTGTTTCTCAAAAACAGCGGGTCGATAATATAATACGCGAGTTTTGCGCGGTTGAACCCGTATTCGAGCTGATTAGTCAAATTTCCCTCCGGAAACAGATTGTTCTGCAACTGGGGAGTACTGGCCAGGCTCCATGTCTGACGGGCTTTCAAGTCGATACTGGTTTTGGTTCCTTCAAAATCATCGATATACGCGTTTCCGCTATCTTCAATTACCTTCGAATGGCCGGGAATTAATTTAGCTACTTCGGCCTCCACATCAATGGTTGAAGGAGTATTGGTGCTGTAAAACGGCAAAGCATCCACCGCTTTTGTAAGCAGCATACTTTGCGTAGAGTAGCGGGCATCCATCCCAATCATCAGGTTGGAAATAGGATCTTCTCCGTAGTCAACTTTCTGCGTAAGCGGGCGTTCCTGCATATACAAAGCAGTGGCGCCAACATTAAAATTGTCAGAGAAAGCATAATTGGCATGAGTTCCCAAAAGTGTTTTCCGCTGCATGGTAAACAGGTCTTCACTTTCGGTCGACACCTGAATTGGTGTACCGGCCTCCAGCAATGCCTGGTTGATAATTTTTACGCGTCCGAGCGTGTAATCCACCGTATAGTCCACGTTTTCAGTCAACTCTCTGCCGCCGGCAGTTACTTTTACCGACCCCTGAGCCAGGTTAAGCGAACCAATTGAAATATCAGATCCGGAAGCCCCTTTGTAACTCCCTACCAGCCTGAATTTATTGTGCTCGGCATCCTGTTCTGCAATAACCTGCGTAGAGTCGTACAACGACTGAAACGTATATTTCTCAGCCAGCATCGGATCCCGGATCGAGTCGGCCAGATGCTTGCCAAACGGCTCCAAAACCGGAAAAATAATCCGGCCACGATTAGAATTTACCGTAATCCCTTCGATGTAGTCAAAAACACCGTCTTTGTATGGGTCGAGCTGTTTATTCAGTTTATCGAGGTTCATTACCTCAAGCAGAATGTGCCCGTTCAAACGCCCCTCTGGCAGATAATTAATGTAGGTTCCGGTGGAATCGTTCTGATAAACCACGTTCAGAGAAAAATCTTCGCTGGTAAGCTGGTAAGCATCCAGATTGTAAATATTTTTCATCATCAAATCCCAGGTGGGTAAACCCGGAGACAGATTGGTGCCTTTCAAAAGTTTCAGAATAAGTGTTTGAGGGGCAGCAATCCCGTCGGTTGAAAATTCACCTACCTGAAACACTTTTCCATTTGACGTATAACTGAATGCGACTGCCAGAATCTCATCTGAGTTAAGTGCAGTGTTCAGCGAAATGTAACCCAGGCGCTCGTTTATGGTATATTCCGAAGCAGAGAGTTTTCGTGCCTGTTCAATCTTCTCGAAATCCTGACCGCCGGTAAAATCTTCACCAAACTGCGACATAACAGCAGTAATGTTTTGCGTACTTCGAATGTCACTGTATGTTGTTGTCATCTGGTCGTACAGCCCGTTCGCTTTATTGTTGGGGAAAATATTTTCGGGATAAGGTTGCCCCATGGACTGCTGAAACTGAGGCAGGTTATTGTAAATATGCGGGTTGTGTTCTCCCAAATCCTGAAAGGCAATAATATTTCGCGACTCTTCAAAGTTATTCGATTTGTTGGTTACCCAAATCTCAATTTTGTTGATGCTGATTGGCGATGTAGGCACTGCGGTGTTTTTCAGCCAGTTGTCGTAATTTTCTCTAAAATACTGAGACAAAAAGAAGTGCCGGTTGGCATCGTAGTCGGCAGCGGATATTTCGTAAGTAGTAACCTGTGCTCCACCTTCTGTTTCAACAGTTTGTGTTTCGCCCTTGTGTTGAGAAAACAGTGTTGTGAGGGTTAATTTTCCGAACTGCATTTCGGCCTTTACACCGAAGAGGTTCGACGCTCCGGTAATCAAAGATCCATTCAGCGGCAACGAAACATTTCCGGCCTCAATGCGCTTGATTATTTCATCTTCGTCGCCAGTATATTCCAGGTTCATTTTGTTTTCGTAATCAAACGTGGCTTCGGTATTGTAGTTTACCCGCATGTTCATTTTGGTACCGATCTGCCCCATCACGTTCATCTGGATTTTTTCGTCGAAATCGAAAGTCGGAACCCGCTGCAAACGCACCGGGATGGCCGGGTTTTCGGTTTTATTTACCTGGTAACCAAAGCTAACTTCCACATATCCCTGCGGCTGAATATTTACCACGTTTCCGCCAAACACCCGGTTAAAAGCCTCGCCACCAATTGTAAGCTGCGGAATAAGCGATCCGCGCTGATCCATTTCGTGAATCCGGCTGCGTTGCCGCCAGTAATCCTTAACCGACTTTTCAAAATCGTAATTGATATAATCGTCCAGCGACATGGCCTGCGGCAAGCGGTAATTCAAATTACCAATTTTCTCATAGAAAATGTACTGCCCTGTTTCGGGGTCGTACTCAATCTCGAAATTAATATTGCTGGGTTTATTGAGAAATATCTGAGTAGAATCCTGCGACGGAGTTCCGAATGCCGGTTGATCTTTAAACGGAAACGGAAGTGGCCCCGTGGTATCCATTGCAACGGTATCCTGGGGTTGTGCCATCGAAAAATGCGCCATGCCATTGGCAGCCGCAACTCCATTTACGGCAAGTGCAAGCAGGGACGCAAGCAGGCAAGATAAGTTTAAATTACGTAAAAAACGGGCCAATCTCATTCCTGTTTTATAACCTTTTTAATGCTGTTTTTATCACACGCTCAACGGTCGCTCCGGGATCATCCTTAATGATTTTGGACACTGCCTTGTCTGCATCCTTTTTTGCGAACCCCAGCATGACTAATGCTGATAACGCTTCATTTCTTATAGTATTGTCTGTTGAGATCAAAATTTGACCGCTTTCGGGCATTTTACCCAGTTTGTCTTTTAGGTCAATAATAATCCTTTGGGCCGTTTTTGTACCAATTCCTTTCACCGCCTTCAACACATCTGCATTCCCCGTGGCAACGGCAGAAGTTATCTCATCCGGGCTCAACGACGAGAGCATCATCAGAGCAGTGCTGGCTCCCACCCCGTTCACAGAAATAAGGCTGCGGAAAAGGTCACGCTCCCGCTTTTCGGCAAAACCGTACAAAACATGAGCATCTTCTCTAACTACCTGGTGAATAAGCAGCTTCACCTCTTTTTTGCCGTTAACCTGACTGTAGGTATTTAACGAAATATTCACGAAATAACCAATTCCGCCTACATCAACCACAACACTTGCCGGATTTAAATCAGCAACTGCCCCCCGGATAAATTCATACATGGGTAAAAGATTTAATAATTTTGATCGTCTTCTGCCTCTATGTCCACACTTTCATCTTCCTGGTTCGAATGGATGTCGTATTTCTTTAGTGGATTTTTGGAAATCTCTTCGTAAGTTTTCCGGTTCCGGTAAATATCAATAGCAAGGTAAAGCGCCTGCCTGAACGAGTCGGGAGAAGCTTTGTCTTCGCCGGCAATTGAATAAGCTGTTCCGTGTGCCGGAGATGTACGAACAATAGGAAGCCCTGCAGTGTAATTCACTCCGCGCTCGAAAGACGCCAGCTTAAACGGAATCAACCCCTGGTCGTGATACATAGCAAGAATAGCATCAAATTTCCGATAATTTTCAGAACCAAAAAAGCCATCGGCAGGATAAGGTCCCAAAGCAATAATTCCCTCTTTTTTTGCCTGAACAATAGCCGGCAGTATAATATCGTTCTCTTCGCTTCCGAGCAATCCATTGTCTCCGGCATGAGGATTCAGCCCGAACACCGCAATGCGCGGACGCGTAATGGCAAAATCCTGCTGAAGCGATTGCGACATAATGCGCAGTTTTGAAAGAATCACTTCTTTGGTAATATGTTCAGCAACCTGAGATATTGGCATGTGCGTAGTAACCACACCAACTTTCATGGTTTCACTCACCATGAGCATCAGAAAGTTTCCGGAATTAAACCTCCGGGCAAGAAACTCGGTATGCCCCGGAAAATTAAATTTTTCACTTTGAATATTGTCTTTATTGATGGGCGCCGTAACCAGAACATCTATCAATCCATCCTGAAGGTCGGTCACTGCTTTATCCAGTGCCATAAAGGAAGCTTCTCCGGCTTCAGGTGTAGATTTCCCCAGTTCAACACGAACATTATCGTCGATGCAGTTCAGCACGTGGGCACGCCCCGGGCCTGCCTCTTTTGCCGAGCGCACATGATTTAAACTCAGGCTATTAATATTAAGCGCTTTTCTGTGGTATGCAGCCACTTTTGGCGAGCCGTAAATTATGGGAGTGCACATTTCCATAATACGCTGGTCCATCAGGGTTTTCATAATTACTTCGTAACTAATCCCGTTTATGTCGCCATGTGATATTCCTACTTTGATTATATCTGTCATTCTCGAATTACTATCAGATTAATATTTAGTCTCTTAAAAACGAAAGGCAAAGTTACGTTTTTAATTGAATTTTTTCAAAAAGTGGTAGAGCAGGCGGATGCCAAAACCTGTGCCGCCAGCGGGGCGATAAAAGTCTTTTTCGTGATAAAAAGCAACTCCGGCAATGTCGAGATGCAACCACGGATAATCGGTAAAATGTTCAAGAAATTTCCCGGCAATAGAAGTTTGTGCCTCGCGAACGCCCAGGTTGTTCAGGTCGGCAATATCCGATTTCAACGATTTGGCAAACTCTTTCCACAGCGGCACTTCCACCATTCGTTCGTAAACTTCTTCGCCGGCATTTTTTAGTTTCTGTAAATTTTCGGGGCTGGTACCCATTGCCACCAACGCCTGCGAGCCGGTAATAATTTCGGCAGAGCCGGTCAGGGTAGCCAGGTCGATCACCAACATGGGATCAAACCTTTTTGCGTAACTCAATGCATCGGCCAGCAACAACCGTCCTTCTGCATCGGTATTTCTAATTTCAACAGTAGTTCCGTCAAACATGGTAATCACATCCCCCGGAACATATGCATTTCCATCGGGCCGGTTGTCGGTTGCAGGAACCAGCCCAACCACGCGAAGCGGAGTTTTATTTTTTGCCAAAGCGTAAATAGTTGCAGCCACCACTGCCCCACCGGCCATGTCGCACTTCATATAATCCATCGATTTTGCCGTTGGTTTCAGGCTCAGTCCTCCGGTATCGAAAACCACTCCTTTACCAACCAGAACAACCGGTTTGTCGTTCACTGCATTTTCGGGATTCCACTCCAGAATACTAAATGTGGGCGGATCGATACTCCCTTTGTTTACCGCCAGCAGACCCCCCATCCGCAGCGCTTCAATTTTTTTCTTATTGAACACTTCCACCGTAAAGCCGGCTTCGTTTCCCAGCTTTTCCATTTCTTCGGAAAACCGGGTAGCAGTAAGGAACGAAAGCGGTTCGTTTACCAAATCACGTGCACGAAAAACCGAATCTACAACATTTTTCAGCTCAACAATTTGCTGGTCACTTACCTGTTGGTCAACAACAAAAATATGAGAAAGGGCAAACCCGTCTTTTTCTTTTTTGTATTTTGAAAAGGAGTACCCCGAAAGCAACATCCCCTCCAAAAAAGAAAGCGTTGCACTGTTTTCGGAATTACCAACTATTTGCAATGTGGTGATTTTCTCGCTTTTCAGCACATCAAAAAATTTAGAACCTGCCTGACGCGCTGCCTCTGCGCGGTTGCACAACTCTTCATCTTCCGCGGCTTTATGAAAAAAATACACTGCGGGCTGTTTATAAATTGTCCATTCGGTTTCTTCCGATAATTTTTCCTTCAAGTACCCGGAGTCAATTTCCGGAGAAAGGGAAAGTGAATCAAAACTTTGAAACAAAACAGCGGTTGAGATATGTTGTTTTTGTGCTGAGATCTTCTCTATTTGTGGTAGCATAACTCTTAAATTTTGCCAAAAATACGATAAAACTTACTTTTTTGAAATCAATTGAAGCCATTGAGATAAATCAACAAAAAAAAGACCTGCCTAGTTTTTAAAGACAAAGGTTTATCCTATTTTTGTGCATTCAAAAACCTGAAGAACAAGAGCAGCATGTTTACAATTGGTATATTTACAACACACATCCCTTATATTGCTTTTGTGTGTTTCTATGCTTTTTTCTTCTTGTTCGACTATCAAAAGAATTTTGACGAAGAGGCCGCAATCGGCGAAAAAAACATCCGGCACGAAGTAGCGTTATCTGCTAACACCCAACACGGAAGCGACTGCGAAAACTTTGATTTTAACAAGCAACATTCAAGTATCTCGCCCAAATTGGAGCAGATATTTTACATGGATCGGAAAACAAAAATTCTGATTCCGGTAAACGAACCGCTTTTTTCAATTAATATTGCTTTTTCGTATTTCTCCCGACCTCCCCCGGCTGCCTGATTTTTCATTGTATTCTATTTAAAATGTAAATGTTACCGGGCAACACGGTGCCTGTTTTTTACATTATCTGCTTTTCATAAAAATTATCATGAAGAAATTATTATTACTAATTCTTACCATATCTTTTTTTCAGGTAAATACTTTTGCCCGGGAAACAGAACAAGACAGCATCAAAAAATATAAACTGGACGAAATTGTTATTCAGTCGCCCAAATACAACCGGAATGTTTTTGAAATTCCGGCAGCGGCATCAATGATTCCGGAGCGTTTAATTGAAAATAACCGGGTGGAAAGCCTAACGGATATTTCGACCCTGATTCCCAACTTTTTTATGCCCGATTACGGATCAAAACTTACTTCGCCGGTGTACATCCGCGGTGTTGGGAATCGTATTAACACGCCTTCGGTTGGATTGTATGTCGACGAAATTCCCTATTTCGAAAAAGCGGCTTTCAATTTTGACTTTTATAACGTGGAACGCATTGAAGTTTTGCGTGGCCCGCAGGGAACTCTTTACGGGCGCAACACCATGGGCGGACTAATAAACGTAATCACCAATAAACCACGAGACAAACGGGCTACAACCGTGTCGGTAGATTATGGAAATTACAACCAGATTCGATCTAACATCACCCACAATCAACCAATCGGAAAAAAAGTTGCACTACAGGGAAGCCTGAATCAACGGCACAACGACGGGTTTTACAACAACACTTTTTCAAATACCGAAGTAGATAAAATAAACAGCTACTCGGGGCAGTTGAAAGCGCTGTTTACGCCTTCGAAAAAATTTAACGCACTGGCAAATATCCAATACGAAGACAGCAGGCAGGGCGGATACCCTTACGCATTGTTCGACGAAGAAAAAATGACAGCCGGCGAAATTTCGTACGACAAAGAGAGTTTATACAACCGCAAACTTTTATCGGCCGGGTTAAACCTGAAATACACAGCCACTGATTTTTCGGTGCGGGCGGTAAGCAGTTTCCAGTCGCTGGACGATTTTCAGGAGATCGACCAGGATTTCACTCCCGAATCGCTGTTTTTCGTGGTACAAGATCAGCAGTTGCAAATGCTGGCACAGGAAATAAATATTGAGTCGAACCAAAATGGAAATTACAACTGGCTGTTCGGAGCATTTGGGTTCAAACAACTGCTTGACAAAGCGGTTACCGTGGAATACGGAGAAGACGGCCTGGTAAAATACAAAATTCCTTTATCGGAATATTATTACACAAAAACCTACAACAACTCCAATTCGGGAGTTGCGTTCTTTCACCAGTCCACTCTCGATTTGGGCGGATTTACATTTTCTGCAGGCATTCGCGCCGACTACGAAAAAGCAACCCTCGATTATGCAGACGACCGTGTTAGAAACGGAAATTCAACCCGGGCAGAAGAGTTTGACAGCGATATGGATTTCTTTGAAATTCTTCCGAAAGTGGCGCTAAAATACAGCATTAACGAGTACCTGGTTCCTTATGTTACTGTTGCAAAAGGGTACAATTCAGGCGGGTTTAATTCCACTTTCGAAGATGACGAAAACCGCACTTTCGATCCGGAGCAATCGTGGAATTACGAAGCCGGATTAAAAGCCAAATGGCTACAACAGCGAATTTATGCCAACCTGGCTTTTTTCTACATAGACTGGACCAACCAGCAGGTTTACCAAACTGTTCCCAGCGGAACCGGCTCGATGCTTACCAATGCAGGAAAATCGGAAAGCAAAGGTGTTGAACTGGAGTTGAAAGCACTGCCTGCCCAAAACTTCGAAACGTGGCTGACTTTTGGGTACAACGAAGCAAAATTTATTGATTACGTAAAAAACGAAAATCAGGATTACAGCGGAAATTACTTACCTTATGTCCCCAAATATTCGTTTAATGTAGGAGGTAATTACATGGTAAATGTCAGGGCAAAATGGCTCGACCGAGTTCGGTTCAACCTTTCATACAACGGTTTTGGAAAGCATTACTGGCACGAGTCGAACGAAGCTTACCAAAATTTTTACGGATTGCTGAACCATCGCATAAACTTCGAAAAAAACAATGTTGTTTTTTCATTTTGGGGAAAGAATATTTTAAATGCCGACTATAACTCGTTTTACTTTCAGGCATTGGGAAATTCCTATGCTCAAATAGGAAAACCGGCTACATTTGGTGTTAATCTGAAAGTTACGTTTTAGCAAAAATGAAAAAGCAAGAAGCAAATAAGTATTTCACGCTGCTGAGCCTCTACCTGGCACAGTCTATTCCCATGAGCTTTTTTTCAACAGTAGTGCCTGTTATCATGCGAATGGAGAACTATTCGCTGGAATCCATCGGGTATTTGCAATTGATAAAGTTGCCATGGATACTGAAATTTTTGTGGGCGCCAATGGTAGACAGAAATTGTAGCAGTACAAAACAGTACAGGCGTTGGATTCTGGCTTCGGAAACATTTTATGCAGTAGTAATTTTTTCCATTGGCTTTTTAGATCTCGAAACAAGTTTCTCTACCATCATAATATTAATGGTAATTGCATTTACGGCCTCGGCAACCCACGACATTGCCACCGATGCATTTGCCATTCTCGTTCTAAAAGAGCGGGAACGCAGCCTCGGAAACAGCATGCAGTCGGCCGGAAATTTTATAGGAACCCTGATGGGCAGTGGTGTCCTGCTTGTAATTTACCATTACTGGGGCTGGCAATCGCTCCTTTTTTCACTGGCGGCCTTTGTACTCATCGTTTTAATTCCCATTTCAATATACCCGGCAAAGGAGAAAAAGCAATTGGACAAATCGAGGAAAAACATTTCGCCTCTGGAGTTCGTCTACTTTTTCAGACAGAAAAAAATCGGAGGCCATTTGCTCTTGCTGTTTCTTTTTTACTCCGGGCTGATTGCCATTTTAACCATGGTAAAACCCTACCTGGTTGACCTGGGCTACGACGTAAAACAAATCGGGTTCATTTCCGGAATATTCGGCACAGCATGCGGAGCGTTAATGACGATTCCCGCCGGAATATTCATCCGAAAAGTCGGGCTGAACAAAGCAGTCTGGGTTTTTCCTGCCATTAATGTGTTGGTGGCAATCTTCTTTTTCGGGCTCACATTTACCGGTCATCCGTTATACCTTATATATATAGGTGTCGCATTATTATGGAGCGCCTACGCCATGTCGTCGGTTTTTGTGTACACACTGGCCATGAAAATTGTTCGCAAAGGAAGAGAAGGAACCGACTTTACCATTCAAATTGTAATTACACACCTGAGCAGCCTCATTATTGCGGTAATGAGCGGAAAGGTAGCAGACACCATTACATATCGCGGGCTTTTTGGCATTGAAGTTGGCATCGGATTGCTTATCTTTATGCTCATCCCGTTCATTTTTAAGAATAACTTTTACAATCGTTATGAAAATTCCTGAAAACCTCATTCAAAAATATAACGTTCCGGTACCACGGTACACCAGTTACCCGCCTGCAAATTTTTTTCACGAAAATTTTAGAGCCGACGAGTACGTAAGTGCAATTGAGAAATCCAATCACGAGTGGCCCGAAAACATTTCGTTGTATATCCACATTCCGTTTTGCTCTAAAATGTGCCATTTCTGCGGATGCAACACACAATACACCCGCGACAAAGAAAAAATGGGCCGGTATGTAGAAGCAGTGAAAAAAGAGATAAAAATGGTGAAGAAACTGCTTGACCCCTCGCGTAAAGTATCGCAGGTGCATTGGGGAGGCGGAACACCAAATTCATTGCCCATTGAAATGATTCGCGGAATAATGGAACTTATTCACGAAAACTTTCAATTCATCGAAAAGCCTGAAATTGCCATTGAATGCCACCCGGCCATGCTGGATGAAAACTATACCGGCCAACTTGTTTTGGCAGGATTCAACCGGTTCAGCCTGGGAATTCAGGACTTTAAACAGGAGGTGCTGGACAACGTAAACCGGGACGCACCAAATGTACCGGTTAAAGAAATTGTAAGCTGGATTAGAGGTTTTGAAAACACATCGGTAAACCTCGATTTTATTTACGGCCTTCCGTTTCAAAGCGAAAAATCGTTTTCGGAAACCATTGAAAAGGCCGTGGACATTTCGCCCGACAGATTGGTAACATTTTCGTATGCCCATGTTCCGTGGATAAAAAAAGCCCAAAAAATTCTTGAAGTACGGGGCCTCCCGGAAGCACAAGAAAAGCTTTCCATGTTTGAAGCCGGCTTTAAAATACTCACCGGAAACGGCTACACCCCCATCGGGCTGGATCACTACGCCAAACACACCGACGATTTGAGCATTGCCCTGAAAAACCGCAAGCTTCACCGGAATTTCCAGGGATATTGCACACGCGAAACCACCGGGCAAGTATATGCTTTTGGAGCAACAGGAATAAGCCAGCTGGAAAGTGTATATGCCCAAAACGATAAAAACCCCGAGAGCTATGTTGAATTAATCAACAAAGGGCAGTTTACCATTGAAAAGGGATACCATCTGAACCGGCAGGAAAAAATAATACGGCACGTAATTAACGAAATGATGTGCAATGAATACCTGTCGTTTAAAGAAGCCGCTGAAAAATTCAACACTTCGGCAGAAGAGATTAAAAATGCACTGAATTTCGATAGAAAACTGTTTAATGGTTTTGTAGCAGATCAACTTCTGGAGATTGACGAAGAGGAAAATTTTCAGGTTACACCAACCGGCAGATTTTTCATTCGAAACATTGCGGCCCAATTCGACCCGAACCTTCAGAAAGAAACCAAAAGATTTTCAAAAGCGTTGTAAACATCATACAAATGGAAGACAAGGAAAACATTAGGGTTGCTATTGCCGGCGCCGGACTAACCGGGCTAACTACTGCATTCTACCTGAAAAAAGCAGGAATTCCGTTCGTGGTTTTCGAAAAAGAAGATCGCCCCGGAGGTGTCATTCAAACCCATCACGAAAACGGATTCACATTTGAAAGCGGGCCAAACTCCGGAATCCTTTCAAAACCGGAAGTGGTGGAGTTGCTGGAAGAATTGCAACACGAATGTACCCTCGAAGTGGCCGACGATGCTGCAGAAGCCCGGTGGATATGGAAAAATAATCGTTGGGTGCCACTTCCTTCCGGACTGGTTTCTGGCATTTCCACGCCCCTGTTTTCTTTTCCTGACAAACTGAGACTGCTGGGCGAGCCCTTCCGAAAAAAAGGAACTAACCCGAACGAATCTTTGGCACAGCTGGTTTTGCGCCGCATGGGAAAAAGCTTTCTCAATTACGCTATAGATCCGTTTATTCTTGGCATTTATTCTGGCGACCCCGGGCGGCTGGTTACACAATATGCTTTTCCGAAACTATACAACCTGGAACAAAATTACGGCAGCTTTATTGGAGGCGCTCTCAAAAAGGCCAAAGAGCCCAAAAGCGAACGTGACAAGAAAGCCACAAAAGAAATTTTCTCCGTTAAAGGAGGCCTGAGCAACATGATTCATGCATTGGCGACAAACGTTGGAGAAGAAAACATACGGCTGAACAGCAACAATCTTTCATTTGCTCAAAAGGGAAGCAAATTTTTGTGCTCGCAGTCGAGCGAAGAGTTTTCTCACGTAATATCCACAACCGGAGGATATGCGTTGCCGGAACTTTTCCCCTTTCTCGAAAAAGAAAAACTGGGTTCCATTACCCAAATGGAATATTCAAAAGTAATACAGGTTTCTGTCGGATTCAACAACTGGCACGGCATTCCGCTTAATGCGTTTGGCGGGCTGGTTCCTTTTATTGAACAAAGAAAAATTTTAGGAGCGCTGTTTCTCTCTTCATTTTTCAAGGATAAAGCCCCCGAAAAAGGCGCGTTACTGTCTGTATTTCTGGGCGGAATACGCAGGCCCGAAATTGCAGAACTTTCTGATGAAAAGATTGTTGAAATTGTCAGAACAGAGTTAACAGAAATGTTTCATTTGAAAAAATTCGAACCCGATTTGTTGAAAATATTCCGATACAGCCATGCGATTCCGCAATATGGATTTGAATCAGAAGAAAAACTGAAAACTATCGAAACCCTGGAGAAACAACACCCGGGGCTGATACTTGCAGGAAATATTCGCGATGGAATTGGCATTGCCGACCGCATTAATCAGGGGAGAACTGTTGCTGCAAAAATTGCAAACATAGAGCATGAATAACGACAAAACAGCCGTTTTACTAATGAATGTAGGTAGCCCCGACGAGCCAGAAATAGGTGCAGTCTGGAGGTATCTCACCGAATTTTTAAACGACAAGCGGGTAATTGATCTGCCCTGGCTGCTTCGCAAATTTCTGGTAAATTTCATCATCATTCCGTTTAGGGTAAAAAATTCAACGCGGCTATACAAATTACTTTGGACAGAAAAGGGTTCACCCCTCATTTTTCATTCTTTTGAAATGAAGCAGAAACTCCAGATTAAACTCGAAGACAAGTTTGAAGTGTTTGTTGCCATGCGCTATCAAAACCCCGACTACAAACGAATAATCTGCCAAATAAGAGAGCAGGGATTCAAAAAGCTAATTCTTTTTCCCCTTTATCCGCAGTACGCTCAATCAACCACAGAAACTACCGTTGTTGCCGTTAAACAGGAATTAGAACGGCAAAACTCCAACATCGAACTAAAGGTTATTAACCAGTTTTACGACAATCCGCAGTTTATTCAGGCATTTGCAGAACAAGGGCGTAAATACAACCTTGCTGATTACGACCACGTTATTTTTTCGTACCACGGCCTGCCCAACCGCCATCTCGAAAACAGCCACCCCGACATAAAAGCCACACAGTGCTCGTGCCAAAACTCCATTCCCGAATACGGCAAAAACTGCTATCGGGCAACATGCTATGCCACAACAAGACTTCTGGCAAAAGAGCTGGGCCTGAAAAAGGAAAATTACACCGTGTCGTTTCAATCGAGGCTCGACAAAAACTGGATGGAACCATTTACCGACAATGTGATGCTGCAGAAACTTCAAGAAGGGAAAAAGCGCATCCTTGTTTTTGCTCCGGCATTTGTTACCGACTGCCTGGAAACCATTATCGAAATTGGCGATGAATACCGGGAAATATTCTTAGAAAACGGCGGAGAGAAATTACAGCTTGTAGAAAGCCTCAATGCAGAGCCGGCATGGATTGATACAATGGCAACCCTGGTCTTAGAAGAGGCAAATAAAAGCTTCTGACATTCAAAGATATGCACATATGTAAGAAACTAAATTTTAATTCAATTTTGTATTAAAAGACATTTTTTTCATAAACTTATTTTATTAGATTTGAGTTTTCGCTTACTACATATAGAAACAGGCTAAATACCCAACAAACAAATGATTTTGAAAGAGGGAATAGTGTTAAAAGAAATAAATTTTGAATGCTTCAGATGTGAAAAGCACAATGACAACTGTGAAAAAACACTGAATTGTTGTTGCAAAAATTGCTTTAAAAGCGACGACACCAACCTCCTCAAACATTTGGAAAATAATGAGCTTGATTCTATTGTAGAAGGGAAACAACAAATCAGGTACAAACCCGGAGAAACCATTATTAAACAGAACACCTCGTCAACCTACGTTATTTGCGTTAGAGACGGGTTGGCCAAGGTTTATGTTGAAGGCATTAAAGGAAAAAGCCTGGTGGTTCGCCTGATAAAAAAACTCGATTTTGTTACCGGCGGCGATTTATTCAATGGGAATGTACAACGATTCACCATCTCTGCCGTTACTCCGGTAACTTGTTGCTTAATAAATACCACAAAGCTTTCGCAACTGTTCTCGGAAAATAACCGGTTTGCGGTTGAATTGCTCAGGCACCACGCCAAACAGAACAATGCATTGCTGGACAAGCTGGTGGTATTAACCCAGAAATACATGCCCGGCCGCGTAGCAGACACACTGCTCTATCTGAAAAACGACATTTTCAAAACCAATCCTTTTTCAGTTCCATTAACACGACAGGATTTGGCAGACATGTCGAACATGACCAAAGAAAGCCTGGTGCGGATTCTTCAACAATTCAAATCTTCTAATCTCATAAAAACAGATGGAAATACAATTGAAATACTTAATGAAGAAGCCCTGCAAGAAATTAGCAAAAACGGATAATTGATATATATCAATAAATGCTGTAGATTTTATCAATAGCAACCAATTGATATATCATTAGTTGTCCCTTCGGGGCTACATGTTTCCATGCTAATTTTACGCTATAAAGTATTTAAACGATTTTATAGTACAAATTACTAAACTGGTCATGTTATGAAATACGTATCTTTTTTAAAACTTATTTGTTTGGGTTTTGTGTTCGCACTTCTGGCCACCTCATGTGTAAAGGAAGGCCCCATGGGACCTGCCGGAGCTGACGGCTCCGACGGACAAGACGGGATGGATGGAGAAGACGGGAATGTTACATGTTTGGTATGCCACTCGGGAACCAACATGGAGCAGAAGCAGGGACAATTTGCAATGTCAGCCCACAGTGCCGGTGCAATAGCCGTTGATTATGCCGGAGCACAAGCCCGATGCGCACCCTGTCATTCTCACGAACAATTTGTTCAAACGATGACGCTTGGCAGCGTTGCCGGAAACATAACCAACCCCAGTGCATGGAAATGCAGTACATGCCACGGCATCCACAAAACATTCGAAGGGGTGGATTACGCCTTACGTGCATCCGACCCGGTAACTGCCAACTTCAATTCTTCTGTAACACTGGACATGAAAGGGAACAGTAACCTTTGTGCAGTTTGTCACCAAACCCGCACAGCAGGACCATCTATTACCAACCCTGATTCAGAAACGTTCAGAATTACAAACACTCACTGGGGACCACACCACGGACCACAAGCCAATGTTTTAGCCGGCGTTGGGTTTGAAGAGATTCCCGGCTCGGTTCCTTATCCGGACGCAGGCACTGCCGCACATTTAACACAGGCTTCGTGCACAGGTTGCCACATGGGCGATTTTAACACCGGCCAGGGCGGTCACTCGTTCATTCCGAGTTTAAAAGCTTGTAACGATTGCCACGGAACTTCTCTCGACGACTACAACTACGGAGGTAAACAAACCCAGGTTCACGGCTTACTTGTTAGTTTAAGAGACAAACTAATTGACCTAAGTGTGGTTGCAGGAAGCGACGAAGAAGGTTATCATCCGGTACCGGGGACTTACCCGACACTTTATGCACAGGCTTATTTCAACTGGATTGGATTGGAAGAAGATCGCAGCCAGGGAGCACACAATCCAAAATACGTAGTGGCTCTTTTGATGAACACCATCGAAGCTCTTAACAACTACCAGGCAAACTAAAACGCACGCCAACATCGCTTGTTGTAGTTTGCAGAGACCGGTATATGAATGAAAATTCTATAAAAGATAAAGATGAAATTAAAAACATTGTTGTTGATTGTTGTGGTGGCCATGGCATTTGCAGGATGTAAATACGATTGGATAGTTCCGGAAGAGATTCCTGTTATTGACCCGGATGACCCGTCGCAGACAGTAAGTTTTTCGGAAGACATACTGCCAATTTTCACCAGTGGAAATAACTGCACGGCCTGCCATAGCGGAAATCAGATGCCCGACTTAAGGGCTGAAAACGCTTACACATCGCTCAACAGTACAAGATATATAGACAAAACCACGCCCGAAAACAGCAGAATTTACAATGTTCCCCGCCCCGACGGAAGTCATTACAAAAAACTGACTGCTGCACAGGCAGCTTTGCTCCTGGCGTGGATACAAAAGGGCGCCGAGAATAACTAATCGCAATTAAAATGCTAAAGATGAAGAACTACATATTAATGCTGCTACTTACGGTGATGCCATTTTCCGGAATTTTTGCCCAGGAAGAAGAGGTAAAAGACAAGCCGGTACGAGCACCGTTTGCCAGCGGTTATTTAATAGATAACCAAACAACCATGATTCCCATTAAAGGGACATTGGAGTTTGCCATACAGCATAAATTTGGAACCATCGAAAATGGAAAGTCCGACTTCTTCGGAATTTATGCACCGGCGGCTAACATCAGACTTGCACTTGACTACGTATTTTTCAAAAATTTTCAGGCAGGGATTGGATTAAGCAAAGAAAGAATGTACACCGACCTGAATGCCAAATGGACAATTCTGGAGCAAACCCGGGAAAACACCATTCCGGTTGCAGTTGCTTTATACGGAGTAGTTGCCATTGACGGAAGAAACGAAAGTGCATTTGGCACCGGAAAAACATGGCACTCCGGCGAAGGAAAAACAGAATTCGATTTCAACTTTCCAGACCGGTTATCTTACTTTTCGCAGTTAATTATCGGCCGGAAATTTAACCACTGGCTTTCGTTGCAAACCGGGGTAAGTTTTACCCACTACAACCTGGTTGACCCTGAGTTTGACCACGACAAAATCGGACTTCATTTCAACGGAAGGATAAATTTCTCGCCACAGTCTTCTTTCATATTCAACTACGACGCTCCGCTAAAAATACAACAGATTTCGGAGCAACTGGAAGTGCCGCCACATCACCAGTCCAACGTTTCTTTTGGTGTTGAAATTGCCACAAGCACCCACGCATTTCAAATATACATGGGCAACTCCAAAGGAATTATTCCACAGGATATAATGATGTGGAATTCCAACAAATTCAGTTGGGAAAATTTGGCATTTGGCTTTACAATAACCAGAATCTGGAACTTTTAATGTTTAATCATAAAATTAATTTATCATGAAAAAAGGTAAAATTAAATTCTTAACATATCCGCTAGTTGTACTCTTTTCCGGGATTCTCCTGGCTGCTTTTGTTTCGCCGACAGAAAGCACCGAAACGCTCGACAACTGGGATATACCGGCGAAGTACAAGGAAATGAAAAACCCGCATGCCGGCGACAAATCGCTTGACCGGGTAGGTAAAATGCTTTACGCAAAGCACTGTAAATCGTGCCACGGGAATGTTGGTTTGGGCGATGGTCCAAAAGCAGCCAGCATGACTGCCCACATGATCCCGTTTAACGATGCCAAATTCCAGGCGCAAACCGACGGAGAAATTTACTACCAATCGATTATTGGCATGGACGAAATGCCTAATTTCGAGAAAAAAATTCCGGATGAAGAAGATCGTTGGGCTTTAATAAACTTTGTGAGGTCTTTAAAATAGGTTATAAAATCGAATTCTGCTCCGGGAAAGATCTTCCGGGGCAGTTTTTATAATTCCCTGTGCCATGAGGTTTTTCGTTCGCACACTTTTTTTGCTTTGTTTTTCGGTCATCTTTTGTGCAATCAGTTCACCGGGGCAAAACACTACCGAGCAGAACCAAACCTGCCTGAAATGCCATGCTTCGCAAACGTACACCCTTTACAACGATTGGACAGAAAAAGAGGAAAAACGGTTGATGAACCCTTTTTATATTCTCGATACTGTTCAGCTGGCTGGAGGGGTGCATCATGCATTCAACTGCATCGACTGCCACTCAATGGATTACGAAACTTATCCCCACGACAGTGAGTTAAAACTCGAACCCATGATGACATGCATTGATTGCCACGGCGGAGACCCAACATACCAGGATTGGCAGTTCGACAGAATTGAAGAAGAATTTCACAAAAGTGTTCACTACGAAACTCACGGAGATCAGTTTTCCTGTTCAAAATGTCACAATCAGCATTATTACCGCCCCACTGCCCGAAACAGCAACAGCATCAGGGAAATTGTTAACTACAGCAACGAAATGTGCCTTTCGTGCCACGATAACATGACAATGTACCAATTGGTTTCTGACAGCACCAAGCCAAAACTGGTAGACGTACACAGCTGGTTGCCCAATCAGGAGTTGCACTTTAAACGGGTGCGTTGTATCGAATGCCACACAGAGGTGCAGGATTCGTTAATGGTTTCGCATAATATATTAAAGAAAGAACTCGCCACCAGGAATTGTGTTGAATGTCATTCATCCAATTCAATATTGCAAGCGTCGTTGTATAAATACCAAAACCTGAAAACGCGGTCCGAAGACGGGGAGAATTCCCAAAAATCAATATTAGGGCTTTTTACCATTAACCGTTCCAACAAAAATCTCTCAAATACTTACTATGTAATCGGGGCTTCGCGTGTTCCATATCTGAACACCATATTTGCCATAATTTTCTTTGCGGCTGTTGGAGGAATTGCCGTGCACACAATTTTAAGGATTCTAAAAAAATAGTGTTATGGAGAACGGGAAAAAACTTTATCTGTATCCTTTATGGTTGAGAATATGGCACGGAATCAATGCCCTGGGAATTCTTGTGTTAATCTTTTCAGGCATCAGTTTACACTATTCGACAAGAGGAGCTCTCTTGCTGAGATTCGACATTGCCATTGCAGTTCATAACATTGCTGGAGTTATTATAACATTCAATTATTTCATTTTTATTTTGGGAAACATTCTCACGAAAAACGGGCAACACTACCGTGTTAAAGTACAGGGATTGCCCAAAAGGTTAATGAAACAAATTTTGTACTACACCTCCGGAATGTTTAAAGGAGAAAGTTCGCCCTACCCGGTTACCGAAAAAAGAAAGTTTAATCCGCTTCAGAAATACTCCTACATTTTTGTGATGTACATTTTTTTACCGGCTCTTATTGTTACCGGAATTGCACTGCTTTTCCCCGAAATGATAATTGAAAAGGTGTTTCGAATTAGCGGAGTTATGATAACAGCTGTACTACACGGAATATTAGGATTCTTCGTTTTTCTCTTTTTACTGATTCACCTGTACGTTGCATCCATGGGAAAACCACCGGGGAAAAATTACAAGAGCATTCTTACCGGCTGGCACTCCTGAAAAGGCACAGCAAAACCACACGCTGTTCTTCAGGCATTTTCTAAAGAAAAGCAATCGTTTTTGGAAATCACCCACCCAAAAGCTTTTATCAGCACATCTTTATCGACTTTGCCAATTGCTAATCACTACTTTTTACCACAATTTTTCTTCCCGCTTTCCAATCTTGGTTATTTTTGGAAAGCCGTTTTTCAAATTATGATACGAGCATTGCGATATTTGACGAAAACAGATGAACAAAACACTCGTTTCATACGGCACCGTTGAAAACAAATAATCTTAATCAAATGAAAAAATTTGTCTCTTTTTTGTTCTCCATGCTTTTCACCGGAATTCTGGTAATAATCTTTGCAATAGCCATTGGTTACGCCACATTTATCGAAAACGACTACGGTACGCTCACCGCCAAAATATTAGTTTACAATTCCCGATGGTTCGAAATACTTTTGGCAATTATTTGCATCAACCTCATCGGAAGCGTATTCGAGAACAAGCTTTTTAGCCGAAAACGCTGGCCCGGATTTCTGTTCCACATCGCTTTTGTTTTTATTATTATCGGCGCCGGCGTTACCCGTTATTTCGGGTACGAAGGCACCATGCACATTCGCGAAGGAGAATCTGCCAGCTTTATAGTTTCCGAAGAAACATACGTTAAAATAACGGCTGACAACGGACAATCAAACGCAGAAAAGGAGGTTGAGGTAAAATTCTCGCCTTACACTGCAAACCATTTTTCAGAAGAAATAGAGTTGAACGGAAAAGCCATTCGCGTAAAAAATTTGCAGTATGTTCCTTCAGCAGCCGAAACCGTGGTTCCCGATCCCAACGGAGAGCCAATTGTCTCGCTCATGGCCGTGGGGCAAGGAATGCAGCGGACAGATTTCAATCTAAAAAGCGGAGACAACAAAACAGCATTTGGAAAAATCATTGGCTTTAACATGCCGGACAACGCCACGGACATCAACTTAAAAATTGAACAGGGGAACTTATATTTTGTCGCTTCTGATTCAGTTTTTATAATGGGCATGAATGGCGAAAAAGCAGCATCCATCCCTCCGGAAACTGAACACCAAATGAACACACAAACCGTGTACTCAAGCGGCAACATGCACTTTGCCGTAAAACAGTTTTTTCAGCACGCAACTACCCGGCTGGCCTACTCGCCTCCGCAACAAGGAGGTTCAACCAGCGACGCCATTCAAACTGAAATTACAGTAGGAAACCAATCAAAAACACTGGCAGTTTACGGCACAAAAGGAGTAGTTGGGAAAAGCTACACTACTACTATTAACGGCACAGAAGTAACTGTTTCTTTCGGCTCAAAAAAAATTGAGCTTCCGTTTTCCATTTATTTAACCGATTTTCAATTGGAAAGATATCCGGGGTCCAACAGCCCGTCGTCTTACGCCAGCGAAGTTGTACTAAAAGACGGTGCCACGAAAAAGCCCTTCCGCATATTCATGAACAATATATTGAAATACCAGGGTTATCGTTTTTTCCAGTCATCGTACGACACCGATGAAAAAGGCACAATTCTCTCAGTAAACAGCGACGCCTGGGGAACGTCAATAACCTATTTCGGCTACCTGATTATGGCCATTGGAATGATTCTCACGCTGTTCAACAAAAACAGCCGTTTTATGAAACTCATCAGAGCATCTGCCAGGCTAAGCAACGAGCGGAAAAAACTGTTTGCGGTTATTATTTTCGGAGTTCTTTTTTCGTCGGTAAATGCAGATGCGCAAAACATAATACCACTTAATAAGAAGCATGTTTCGGAATTTGAAGAGTTGTTGCTGCAAAGCACCAAAGGGCGGACTGAGCCAACAGCAACACTGGCTTCGGAAATTCTGCGCAAAGTGGCCAAAAAGAATAAATGGGAACGTATGTCGGCATCAGAAGTATTCCTTTCGATGCAATCCAATCCGGAGCAGTGGAAAAGTGTCGCCATAATAAAAGTTGCCAATCCGGAATTAAAGAAAATGCTGGATGTTACGGGAGACTACACATCATTTAACAACATTGTTTTACCGCGCGAAAAAGGAGGATACCGGCTGAATGCAGCGGTTTCAAAAGCATTTTCAAAGAAAAGCAGTGAGCGCGACAAACTCGACAAGGAAATTATTAATGTGGACGAACGCGTAAACATTCTTTTCAATGTTTTCTCGGGAAACTTTTTTACCGTTTTTCCGGTACCGAATCACGAGAATCAAAAATGGGTGACTGCAAACGATGCTGAAGCGCTTGAAGAAAATGCGGTTTTTGCAGCACAGGCCACCCGGAATTACCTGGGCGCTGTTGCTGCCTACGACTGGGGAACAGCCTCACAGATTCTGGACCAAATAAAAGACTACCAACAAAAAGAGGGCGCCCGGATCATTCCTTCATCATCAAAAATCAAACTCGAAATTCTGTACCATAAATGGGATGTTTTCGGGAAGCTTTCGAAAATATTATTAACGGCCGGCCTGGTTTTACTACTACTACAACTTTACACCATTTTCAACCCAAGAACGAAAATGGCAACACTAAAAAAAGTTGGCTTCATTTTTATACTGCTGCTGTTCGCTGTTGAGACGGCAGGATTGGCTGTGCGCTGGTACATTTCGGGACACGCCCCGTGGAGTAATGGTTACGAGTCGATGGTATTTGTAAGCTGGGCCACTTTATTGTCGGGGATTATTTTTGTGCGCCGCTCCGAAATAACACTGTCGCTGACGACTCTGCTTGCCGGGCTAACACTATTAGTTGCCGGCTTTAGCTGGATGAGTCCGGAAATAACCAACCTTGTACCGGTTTTAAAGTCGTACTGGCTCATTGTTCACGTTGCTATTATTATGGCCAGTTATGGTTTTCTGGGAATTGGTGCGATGCTTGGCTTGCTGAACCTGTTGCTGATAATTTTCAGAAACAAAAAAAATAAGAAACGGGTGAATCACACAATTAAAGAGTTGGTGGTAATCATTCATATTTCGCTTATTCTCGGCATTTTTATGTTAACGGCCGGCTCGTTTATCGGAGGTATCTGGGCTAACGAAAGCTGGGGTCGTTACTGGGGATGGGATCCGAAAGAGACTTGGGCAATGGTTACCATACTGGCTTACACATTTATTGTTCATATGCACAAAATACCCGGGTTTAAAGGGAGCTATGCCGTTAGCGCTGCATCGCTGGTTGGCTTTGGCTCTGTTCTAATGACCTATTTTGGTGTAAACTACTACCTCTCCGGACTGCACTCCTATGCGCAGGGCGAGCCTGCTCCAATTCCTGCAGGAGTGTACGTTGCCATAGTAGCGGTAATAATGTTGGTAATAATTGCTTTCGTATCAGACAAAAAAGAAAAGCAAGAAGAAATTGTAATATAAAACATAATTTGGGAACAAGTCTGGCAATTACAAGCAACCGGGTAAATCTGAAAAAACAAAAAGAATGAAGCTGATCAAAAATTATGTTATTGAATCTTCCACCGGAATAAACGCGGCTCCCGACAAAATCTGGAAGTTTTTTCACAATCTTGAAAGCAACTATAAAACATGGGCTCCGGAAGAGCATCACTATTTCCGCTGGACAAAAGGAGAACCATTAACCCGGGGTGCGAAGTTCGACTCGCTGGAGATTGTTGACGGGCATAAAACAAGAATTAAAGGAGCATGCATAGAAAGCGTAAAAAATAAAAAAATTACATTTAAGCCTGCATGGCCAACGTCAATCATGTGTACGAAGCTCGAATGGATTATTAAACCGCGGGAAGAGAAAACTCTTTTTGTTGCAAAAACGCATTATAAATTCGGCAAGCTTTTTCTGGTATTGAGAAAAGGCACCGTCAAAAAAATTTTTGAGACGACCCAAAAACACATGAATAGAGAAGGCCTCAATCTGAAAAAGATAATGGAGCCGAATTATACATGACTTAGCTGAACTTTTAAAACGCAGACGGGCATTTTCAATCCAGGTTCTTTACACAGAAAACACACTTATTCTTTTGTCCATATCCGCTATTTAAATTCAGGTCTTCCTACCAAAATATCCCTTCGTGAATGCGATGATAATGCTCTCGTTGTTTGAAACCGGGAAACCACAGAAAGTGCTGCTACTATTGCATTTCGGGTTAAAATTCTTAAATTTAATGAGTTAATCATAAATTAGTCGAAACAAAACCCATTCCCATGTTAGTAAAAGCATACGGCAGCGCAGTTTTCGGAATCGATGCCACAACCATCACCATTGAAGTTGACGTTACACAGGGCATCAAATTTTTGTTGGTTGGCCTGCCCGACAGTGCTGTAAAAGAGAGTCAGCAACGCATTGAATCTGCACTTCGGCTAAATGGGTTCAAATGGCCCCGTTACAAAATTATCATCAACATGGCTCCTGCCGATATTCGAAAAGAAGGCTCGGCATACGATCTGCCACTGGCAGCAGCTATTCTGGCGGCTTCAGAACAAATCAGTTCAGAGAAGCTGGGCAAATACATTTTGATGGGCGAATTGTCGCTCGACGGCACATTACAGCCAATAAAAGGAGTTTTACCCATTGCCATTAACGCCAGAAAAGAGGGGTTCGACGGAATTATACTTCCCAAACAAAATGCCCGCGAAGCAGCTGTAGTTGATAAGCTGAAAGTTTTTGGCGCAGAAAACCTGCACGAGGTAACGGGCTTCCTCAACGGCAAACAAGAATTGGAGCAAACCATTGTTGACACCCGCGCAGAATTTTATGCGCAAATCAACAACAATCCTCTGGATTTTTCCGATGTTAAAGGCCAGGAAAATGTGAAGCGGGCGCTGGAGATTGCAGCAGCCGGCAGTCACAATATCCTTTTAATTGGACCTCCGGGCTCAGGAAAAACAATGCTGGCCAAACGGATTCCCACAATACTGCCCCCGTTTACACTAAAAGAAGCACTTGAGACAACAAAAATTCATTCGGTGGTCGGAAAAATTGGAAAAGACACATCGTTGATGACACAGCGGCCGTTCCGCAGTCCGCATCACACTATTTCGGACGTAGCATTAGTTGGCGGAGGAACATACCCGCAACCCGGAGAAATTTCGCTGGCACACAACGGGGTTTTATTCCTCGACGAGCTACCAGAATTCAAACGAACAGTGCTGGAAGTAATGCGACAGCCGCTTGAAGACCGGCTGATTACCATTTCGAGGGCAAAATTCTCAGTAGAATATCCCAGCAGTTTTATGCTGGTAGCTTCTATGAATCCCTGCCCGTGCGGGTACTACAACCATCCGGCAAAAGATTGTGTGTGCGCGCCTGGCGTTGTACAAAAGTACCTCAACAAAATCTCCGGGCCGCTGCTCGACCGAATAGACATTCATTTGGAAGTGGTTCCCGTGCCATTCAAAAAGCTGTCGGAAATGGAAGCCTCGGAAAATAGTGAAACCGTGCGCCAGCGGGTAATTGTGGCGCGTAAAATACAGGACGAACGGTTTGCTGAACACAAGGGGATTTATTCCAATGCACAAATGAATTCGAAGCTAATTCGCAAATATATACAACTGGACGAAGCAGGAAACGAACTCATAAAAAATGCCATGGATAAACTGGGACTTTCGGCACGTGCTTACGACCGCATTTTAAAAGTTGCGCGCACGGTTGCTGATTTGGAGAACGAAAAAAATGTGCTGCCACACCACCTCTCTGAAGCAATTCATTACAGAAGTCTGGATCGTGAAAACTGGGGTGGTTAAATAAAAACACTGCTCTTGGTATTGTCCGATTGAATCTAAAATTTCTATAGAAGTTGGGATAAAATTCTGTTTCTATCTTCACTTACCTGCCAGGCTCTGCATGTATTTCATATTTTAAAACACCGGCATTTTCATCGTATTTCTTTATCAACGCCATATTCGATTTAGGGGTTATCCAAATATATTCCGGCGTTACCCCGGTGCCTGTATTTCTGAATAACTGATTGTAGATTTCAGAAAGCGAGTTGTCCACGTCGAAACTATAGGTTGGCGCCGAATACAAAGAGTTGATATAATTGAGAAGAACCTGTCTACTTTTCTGAGCAAAGGCAACTCCATCGCCACTATTTGTTTGAAACAGGAACAGATGAAGCGAAGAGCCGTTGTCGGTAACTACAGAGCGGGTGGCAAAATCATATCCTTTTATAAAAGCATTCTGATAGCCAGTGCTAACAGTACTTGTATTTACCACATCGCTCCAGTTGTAGCCAAGAAAATCTTTGTCGTTTACAATGCTTACCGAAACAGTGTCGGCCGATATTACCCGGTTGTTTTTGTACCCCAGCAAACAGGTTTCGTATTCCGCCGGCAAAAAGAAGCAATTTGACCACTTCGAAATAAAACGACTGCCATGGCCGGAGGATTCCAAAATTTGAAGCCGTTGATTCGTATTTGTGCAAACCCACACAACCGAATCGTATATTTCAATTAAATTCTGCGATGTAAATTCTTCTTCTGAGTACATATTGAATTCCATTAGGTCGAATATATTTCCCTGAGTTCTGGTGGCTTTCAACTTGAGTGAACGGTCAATTATCTGCACATTAAGCAAATAAGAATTACCACTGCCATCGCTAATTGTAACAACAACCTCGCCAGGGGCAAGGGGTGTAAGCTCAAGGTTGCCTTCGTCATCACTAATACTTAGCTTGGTATTGTCGGAGTTGCTTATCGAATAATCCTCATCACCTCCGAGTATCACAAATTCTGTTTTTTCTTCGGTTGGGAAATTAATGGCAACCGAATTGTTTATTACAAAATTAGTCTGTCCATTCATAGCCAAATAAATTAATCGGATGGACTGAGAAAAATCTTCATTTTTGTTGCATGACGACCAAACTAATGCACTTACGAACAACATCAAAAATCCAAAAACTCTAATTCTTTTTTGCCTTGTTTTAATACTCATACGTCAATTCAATATTACTATCTTCTGAAACAAAAATCTTATGCTCTTCGGGAGTGACAATCCCCTTTTTTCAATTTAATACCCCTACCGGAATTTCAACCTCTTCCAGTTTGCCCTCAAGTTTACAACCGGATTCAACCTCTTCCATGGTTATGGCCAGGCCAACCTCATCGTCAGAATAATCTTTGGCAATGGTTTCCCATCCCAGGTTCAGGTACTCATCCAGCCGATGCAGAAAAAATTCGCTGCATTGCGTAATTTGAAACTTATGAGGAGTTGAAACAGCTAAAGTAGCATCGGTCAATTGTCCGTTTTCATCTGCCGGATATATCAATGTCAGGTAGGGTTTGCCATCCTCCATTGCAAAAGAATAATTTCCTTTTCCCTGTATTTTTAGACCATTGCTTGTGATTGTTTTCTCTCCATTATCGTCAGCAAAATACACGTCCCGCGAATTGTTGTTGACCAAAAATAAAAACGGTGCCTTGCTTAAAACCGGATGTTCGCTTTTTATCATCGTGGAACCATTCCAGTATAGGTCAGACACCCGAAGAACCTCGTAATTGTCGGTTACCTTTATTGTTAAGCTTATTGTTTCTCCGGTTTGGTTATCCGTAACAGCAAGTGTTGATTCCCCCGTTAGCAGCCCCCGCACCAAAATCATCCCCGCCGGGTTTGACCACCCTTCTTCTTTCGAGGCCGAGAACAAACCAGAATTTCCTGACAGAATGGAATAGTCGCCACTTCCGCTTTTAACGCCAATATAACGCGTGCCGTGTATTGGAATTTCATAAGCCTTTTCATAAAAACTCAGTGGAGTGTTTTCCTCATCACTGCAACCTCCTGAAATTATTGTAAAAACCGACAAAAGTAACAATCCTAGAAAATAATTTCTTTTCATGACCTTATTATAACTTTTAATTCTGATTATTCTTCAACAACAATTTCAACATCGCTGGTTTGCCCGGTAATGGTATCTGTAACAATTAATTTGGTTATACCTGCTTTTAACGGGGTTACCCTGACCACGGCAGAATTATTCATGTTGTTAAAAAAATCTTTCCCGGGAGTCACTGACTTCACCTCTGCAACTGTCTCGTCAATAATCCGGGCAGAATAATTGCCGCTGCCCCTCCAGATTGAAATGCCGTTTACCCCATAGGTAAATGGAAGTTTGAATGTAAGCCGGTCATCCGAAGGCGGAACGAACAAATCGTACTCATCCACCACATAAACATGAACCGAATAAAGCTCCACTTTCCCTTTTAGTACATGAAACAAAATATTGCCGGCAGTCTTTCCTTCTACACGGAAATTACTGCCCGTTTCGGCACTGGCCGTAAAGGTAGCCGCGCCTTCGGTGTCAACAACAGCACTGCCATCGGCAACTACACTGTAATTTTTGTCAAACGTAAAAGGCAGCTCGAAAACCCTGCTTTCTCCTTTTTTAATATATATTCCTTCTCCGGCAAAAAACTGGTAACTGATTGGTTCGCTCACACGAACATCGATTATTCTAGTGGTTTCGGAACCGACATCATTCGAAATATTGACCGTAACGGTAGCATTCCCTATGCTATGCCCGATGATGTAAAAAATATTCTCGTTATCGGTATAAAGAATTCTCGCAATATCAGGGTCAGACGAAGTAATACTCAGAAAACCTTCATCCCTTTCAATTTGTATTTCTGCATAACTGGTTTCATTGTTCAGAACACAGGATTCTGTACTCAAACGAAGTTTTATAGTGTCATCATTTTTCTCGCAGGCAAATAAAGCAATTGCCAACACTAAGTAGAATAATGTTCGTTTCATTGTTTCTGTTTTCGTAAAAATAATCTGTAAAAATAGCCAGCTTAAAAATTAAAGTTCTTGATTTGAATCAAGAGTTCTGCCCGTGCGAGAGTTTCGTCCGGATTCGGCTGAGTGTTTCGGGAGTAGTTTTTACAAGTGAAGCAATTTCTTTTAAGCTCACCTGATTCAGAATGTCTGGATACCGCCCGATGATTTTCAAATAGCGCTCTTCGGGCGTGTTGCAGTACAACGAAAGCATGCGCCCGTATATATCCTGAAGCAAAGTTTCAGCCACTTTACTCCTGATATTTGTGGTAGAAAATTCGTTGGAATATCGGTTAAACTCATCAATAGAGAGCACCAAAACAGTACTGTTTTTTATGGCCTGTCCGCTTATTACAGCGGGGGTTTGAGATAAAAAAGCGGAGTAATCAACTACAAAATCGTTTTCGAAACTGTAACCCACAATCTGCTCTTTTAAGGCAGAAGTGTATCCTAAATACCGGAACCCTCCTTTTACTATGCACCCGATATATTTCTGCATTTCCCCCTGTTGCATGAAAAAATCATCCTTCTGATATTCTTTTTGAATACCGACTTCAAGAAAATAATTCCGTATCCCCGCAATCTCTTCAAGCTCCAGGTATTTATTGAAAACGAACATTGTAATTCTACATAATGATTAACACTGCAATAACAAACTTCTGGCAACTATTGATTTCCCTTCTGTAATCGACAGTACATTAATTATCGCGTACAAATCTGCAAAAGAAAAGGCAAAAAATACGGCCGCCCAACAGAAACGGACAACCGTATTAACCTTAAAATCGTATGAGCAGAACAGTCAAAGACTTACCACGCCGGCTAAATAATCACGGAACACCCAGAAATCATTTCAGCACCGCTTCAATTTTCTGTAATTCCTCTTTACTGAAAGCTCTGTTTCTGAGCATTTCCACATTATTGTCAATCTGATTTACCGAACTTGCTCCAATTAAAACCGAAGTAATCCTTTTATCTTTCAGAATCCAGGCCAGTGCCATTTGTGCCAGCGACTGTCCCCGGCTTTGTGCAATTTCGTTCAGCGTAACAATTTTATCGTGGGCAGAATCCACGTCTTTCTTCTTCAGAAAAACTTCGCGGGTAGCACGCGAACCTTCCGGAATACCTTTCAAATATTTCCCGGTAAGCAGCCCCTGTGCCAACGGCGAAAACGGAATGCAACCAATGCCTTCTTCTTCCAACACATCCAGCAATCCACCTTCAACCCAACGTTCAAACATCGAATATTTGGGCTGATGAATGAGACACGGTGTTCCCAGCTCTTTTAATATTTCAGCGGCTTTTTTCGTCATATCAGCGGGATAATTCGACAAGCCAACATAAAGTGCTTTCCCGGAACGTACTGCCCTATCCAGCGCCATCATGGTTTCCTCCAGCGGGGTGTCAGGGTCGGGACGGTGAGAGTAAAAAATATCTACATATTCAAGCCCCATTCGCTTTAAGCTCTGATCGAGACTGGCCAGCATGTATTTGCGGCTACCCCACTCGCCGTAGGGCCCGGGCCACATAAGATAGCCGGCTTTTGACGAAATAATCAACTCATCGCGATACGCCTTGAAATCCTGCTTCAGAATTCTCCCGAAATTCTCTTCTGCAGACCCCGGAGGCGGTCCATAGTTATTGGCCAAATCGAAGTGGGTAATTCCCAAATCAAAAGCACGGTGCAACATTGCACGCCCGTTTTCAAGGGTATCAATTCCTCCGAAATTATGCCATAAACCCAGCGACACAGCAGGCAGTTTCAGTCCCCATTTCCCGCAACGGTTATAGGTCATTTCGTCGTAACGCGATTCTTTTGGAATGTATGTCATATCATCAAAATTTTGTTGTTAATTTTCATCAGAAGCAGCTATTAAGCGGGCAGACAAATCCGGGTTGGGCATGTCTTTGTCCAGCGGAAACATGGGACGGACGATGCGTTTGTAGCCCAGTCGCTCCAGATCCTGATCCACGCCACCCGGCGTAAGTGCCATTATCCAGTCGGCCCGCATATTATATAGTTCGGGAACCAGGTATCCTATTTTTACCACCAGAATATCTTCTACGCGGGGATTCAACCCCAGCCGGGTAAAATCTTTCTCATAATGGTAGGGTTTGCGCTTTTTCGTAACAATCACCTTCACGCTTCCAACCTGCGCCACAACAGCAGTTCCGGCGGTGGCATCCTCTGTATCGATGGCCAGAATCGTTCCTGAAAGTTTAATCGGAGGTGCATAACGATTATCAACAATTGCCCCGGCAAATCCTTCTGCTTTATTCCCCACGCCTGCAGCCACAGCTTTCTCCACAAAATCGGGCCCGGGGAGAGAAGCATAAATCAACGAAGTCCCGTTTTCTTTCTGAAATTCGGGTCGGTTAAGAATTTGCTGCAGCGTCCAGGTCACGTCACCTGCTCCTCCGGCAGTAGGGTTATCGCCCATATCGCTAATTATGAATGGGTGTTTTTCGCTGGCAACAGCCATGTCCAGACATTCGTCCAACTGTGCCACAGGTGCTACAAATTCAAATTCATTTCGAACATCCCAAAAACTCTGAGCGAGAAACTCGGCGCCCTCTGAAACCTTTTCCCTGTCGTCGCCGGTAACCACTACAACGCCACGATTCCGCGGCTCGTCTGCCCAGGCATATCCAATCCAAATTGCCGCATCAATTACTCCTTCCTGATCGGCTATTCCCGGAACTTTGGCGTACAAACTTTTTCCGGGTTCAATACGAGTGCTTGTTTTTTCTCCGGGCAACAAAATCGGCACCGGAATCCACGCTTTATACTTTGGTTTCCCTTTCCCGCTTTCCAAACGGTCGAGCAAATTTTCCAACGCACGCTGTTTCGATTCCAGCGCATCTTCGTGTGGCGCCATGCGGTAACAGGTAATCAGATCGGTGTGTCTGGCCAGTTTTTCGGTAACATTTCCATGCAAATCCATCGATGTGGAAATAACCGGCTCCTTCCCCACCACCTCACGTATTTTTGCAATTAAATCCCCTTCGGGGTCATCCAGCCCGACAACACTCATGGCGCCATGAATGTCAAAAAATACTCCGTCGTAAGGAAGATTTTCTTTTAACATGGCAAGAGTTTCGTTCACCAAAGAATCATAAGCAGCACGGGCTACAATACCTCCGGGAATCGCATGTCCGCGTAATGTAGGAAACCATTCTGCCCGTTTCCGGTCTTCCGAATCATCTGACAAAAAAGGGTAATATGAAAAAATATCGCTGCCCCTCCGAATCCGGAAATCCGCCGTGTGCGTTACTGCCGGAGAAAAAGTGCTCGACTCGATGGCTAAACCGCAAATAGCCACCCTTGGCAAATCTGAACTACTTTTTTTTGTACCCGTTGTACATGAATATCCCAGCGCCACAAGCGCGAAAAACAGAACAAATGCTAGCTTTTTCATATCGTTTTTTAGTTTGAATCATTAACCTGCAAAAACAAAGATACAAATGATCTCCTGCGGCACACCGCCTTCATCATAATAAAAACAGAAGAAACCGCAGCTTCTTCTGTTTTATTTCAAAATTCTTATTGTTCAGCAGGAACAAAAAGTCAATTGGTTAGCAATATTCCATCAACACTCCATATCGTCCAGGCTTTCCTGCGCATCGTCGATGGCATTTTGCCACACCACACGATCCTGCCCGGTCAACAACGTACAATCTCCGTATGGCCTTAGTGCATTTAAATAAGCCTGAGCCGCCTGTTTGTAAGCATTGCAATTAGCGGAAGTAGGGTTAGTAGCAAACGTCTGAGCGGCTGCCGCCATTGCGTTTAATTCATCACTCAGTTCGGTAGCCCATGCAACAGAGCAGGGCGTTTCTTTTTCTTCACTTTTTTTGCAGGAAGAAATCCCTGCGACAAGAAACATCAAAAGAAATAGAGACAAAATTTTGTTTTTCATGCTATTGTATATTTGTGCTAGAAAAGTTACGGCAATAAACATTTCTATCCAAATTATGCTAATCGAAGACAAAAAAAATCTACTCAACCCGATAACAAACACATCAAATTCAGCCTATCTTGAATATACATTTAGCTAGAACCTACCGGAGCATAAACTGTCCAGATTTTACATTAAAAAAAATAAAGCAAGACGAATTCAGTCAATTACAACAAACTTGCCTTGCGCCGCTTGACCTGCAGAATTTGTTAACCTTAAAAAATATGTTCCGGCTTCAAATCCACTTCGGGATATTTCTACGTGCTGTTTCCCGGCGGAAAAAGAACCAAGTTTTCTTTTAGATAATTGCTTCCCGGTAATGTCAAATACTTCCAACAAATAATCTTCGCCTTCGTTTGCAACAAAACGAATTCGGGCATCCCGCGAAAAAGGATTGGGAAAAACCGCAACCTCCGAAAATGATGAGCGGGAAGCAGGAACCAAAATTCCTGAGTTTACAACCGACAAACGCAAATCAACGGTATTTAGAGAGCGGGGCAACACCTGAAGCAAAGTATCCTTTAAATAATCAAAAGTTACAAAGCTACTATTCTCATTTGTAGAATAAGTAGTTGCTTCATTTATCCTAAAATCCGGGACCTGAAGCCGAATGTTAAATGTATCGTGCTCCGAACGATTGATGGCGATGAATGCTGCCGAATCGCCGGTTGAACTAATAAAAGCTGCGGTTTTCAATTGCTCGTTGTCTCCGGTTGTGCCGATTCGTTTCCACCCCGGATGAATAAACCGCGAGTAATGTTTGAACACGTAAAAATCTTTGGTGCAGTGATAACCGTAGGCGTTGGTCCATCGGGATCTGTCCCAGGGAAAATGCAGGGCAACAAGTCCCCCGTTCTCCCAAATCAAATCCCAGTAGAGAAATGCAGTTACACTCTCCTGCACAAGCGATTGGTAAATCATTCCGGCCAGGGGAAACCAGCCGGTGCGGGAATATTCAGTTTGAAAATGAGGAATATTGGGACGAAAATTACCTACTTTAGCATAGTTTGACGATGTAAACGGATCGTCCTCCACAGTTCCGCTTTCCGCGCCGTGGTACAAATGATGCCCTATTCCGTAGAGCTTTGATAAATCCAGTGCATTAACGTAGTTTTCCACAGCATTGTATCCAATCCCGATGCATTCCGGTCCTAAAAAAAAGGGACGGTCTGCGCGCTTCTGCACAGTATCGTAAACAGCATCGAGCGCCTTATTGTAACCTGCCAGGGTATCTGCTGCATTCACCACTTCAGAAGGCCGCAGCAGACAACTCTCGTAACCGGCCGCCCAATCAGGCTCATTCTGAATGCTGATATATTTCGGGAAAATTCCGTTGGCGTTGTAATCATCCAAAGAAGCATTCCACCATTGGGCAAACCCGGCATAATCGAACTCCACTACCCCGTCGTTAACAGTATATTTTAACGTTCCCCCGTTATCTTTGTCATTGTTACTTTTCAGGTAACCGGGAGGCCCCCAGGAAGTAACCATAACATCTACAGGATGCCCCAACGAACTCTCCGCGGCAGAAACGAATTGCTTCACGTGGTTAATCATCTCGTTATCGTAACCAAACGTATTTCTCACCCGCAAAATATCCAGGCTCAGTTCTTTAAAAATCACATCGTAAATCTCAGCCCGGTTGGGATGGGCAGTCAGCCAGTTTTCGTAATATGCCAGCGAAGCACCAAATCCGGTAATGGCTTGATTTTCCTCATCTACATTCATCTGAATGGATTGAACAGATCCTGACTGTGCACATACTTTTTGCGGGATTCCAATCACCATAAAAAATAAAAAAATTGCAATCGGGCAATAATTCAACTTCATCGATTTTATTTAGTTTTTGGTTTAAACTACATATTTACCAACAAGTTAATAAAATAAACCCTTCGGGTTATTGTGGTTAATACATTTTATAAAATTTTATGTTTTTAAATAGCGTTTTTTCAACTAACCCGAAAAACAAAAGCAATGGAAACAACGAAACACATCCCCAATCATTCATTATATTTGTTTCAGCGAAATGCGTTAACAACAAATGAATTGCCATATGAAACCGGAAAAAGAGCAAAATCTGGAGAAAAAAGAAGAAGTGGTTCAGAGCAAAAAAGAAGGATGGATTGACAAAGCAGAAAAGATTATTGACGAAACGTCGGAAAAAATCCACAACAGCGACGCGTACCGAAAAGCTGACCAGTCGATGGAAAAGGCGACCAAAAAAATTTTCAGACAGGCCGGGAAATGGTGGGGCAAATCGGAACGATATTTTAAAAACCTGGCCGAAAACGAGGAAAATACTAAATAGCAAATGCAGATAATTCTCAAACCAACCTGCCCTGCCATCCTATTTGCAAAAAGCCTCACGAATTTCCAATAGCATTTCCCTGGAAATTACACCTTTAAAAGCACTCTGCCTTTATTGAATTGTAGTAAACAGTGGTGGTAGCTCCAAATCCTGAATCAATTCCAACAATGAGCCACAGATTCCCGTCTTCATCTGTTGCCGCACCAAACGGCGATCCGTTAGAAACAGTTTTCAGTGTGTAAGTTTCAGAATCGGTGCCGTTAGCAAAATCACTCACTGCCACCATATTTTCCCCGCCTTCAGTTTGCTGTCCTTTGTCAATATTCATCCGGTAAAAGTTCTCGCTGTCCTTTTCCTTTTTGGGCTCAGCAGTAGTTGCCCCCACCTTTACACACACCGATTCGCCCGGACTTCCGCCAACGCCTTCCAGCCCGTTGGGAACATCGGTAGCAAATTCAACCGTAAATGTGATGTAATATACCGTGTTGGGTTCCAATCCGGAAACTTTTCGTTTAGCAAACATAAAAAGATCCTCGCTGCGATTATTCCCCGATTGTTTAATTGCCATTTGACTTCTGTCAAGCGGTTCAGGCAACGTATCGTACTCAAACACCAGCTCATAATTTGATTCTTCCCCCACAGGGTAATCAGCAAAATCGCCACTCCACCCGTCGGTACCCTCGGCAAAATCAAAGAAAAAATCTACGGGATCGGGTTGGTTAAGATTTTTGTCGCTACACGAGAACAAAACAAGCAAAGCGGCAACAACTGCAATTTTCTTCATAATTACGGTTTTAAACATTATTTCTTCCTGTACCGGTGAAAAAAAACGAGGCGCAGAATCGGCTGCCATCAAATTTAAAAAAATTTAGGTTTATTCCGCATTATCGGCGGCAAACCATTCGGCAAACGAAGTGGCTGTTTCGTAAAGACGAATGCTAAACAATTCAATTTCTTCGGGTAACTGCTGTTTAAGAATCTCCGCAATAAAAGTTGCAATATTTTCCGTTGTGGGCTGAAAGTCAACTACAAAAATACGTTCAGAAATTTTCTTCAACATGGCAACCTGTTCTTCCGGAACGAGCCTGTTCACCATCATGACATGATCGAAACGGCTGACTACATTTTCTTTTACCATGTTTTTCAACTCCCCAAAATCCATTACCATCCCGTCCTTAGGATGCCCGGGCCGATTCAGAGGCTCTCCTTTCAGGGTTACTTCCAGTTTATAAGAATGCCCGTGAATATTACGGCACACCCCGTCGTATTGATACAACGCATGAGCCATTTCGAAATGAAACCGTTTTGTTACCCTGATTTTCGGCATAATGATATTTTCAAATTTGAAAAAGCAAAAATACACATTTTACCCAACTCAAATCGTTTAAGCCAATCGTATCATTTGGGTTTGTTTTGCTGGTAATGACTGTAAAGTACTGAATTCATTCACATTTTTTCTATTTTTGTGGGCTGAAAAATTCAGATTCAATTAAGATGACAAAGAAACCGACAGTTCTTAGCGGGATACGACCAACAGGCTATCTGCACCTCGGAAACTATTTCGGGGCGGTGCGCAATTTTTTACGGATGCAGGACGATTTTAACTGCTTCTTTTTTATTGCCGACATACATTCTCTTACAACTCACCCCACGCCCGACAATCTTCAGGCAGGAGTAAAACAGGTACTGGCAGAATATTTAGCTTGCGGGATTGACCCCGAAAAAGCTACTATTTACATCCAAAGCGATGTGCCGGAAGTTACCGAATTGTATACTATTTTAAACATGAATGCGTACCTGGGAGAACTGGAACGCACAACTTCGTTTAAAGACAAGGCGCGCAAGCAACCCGACAACGTAAACGCCGGACTGCTTACCTACCCGGTGCTGATGGCTTCCGATATTATTATCCACAGAGCCAACTTTGTACCGGTGGGAAAAGACCAGGAACAGAACCTGGAAATGGCCCGGAAATTTGCAAAACGCTTTAACCGGATGTACAAAAAAGAGGTATTTCCTATTCCTCAGTCTTACACTTTTGACGGGAAAGACATGATAAAAGTGCCCGGACTGGACGGAAGCGGTAAAATGGGTAAATCAGAAGGAAACGCCATTAACCTTTACGAAGATCCGAAATCCATCCGCAAAAAAGTAATGAGGGCAGTAACCGATGCCGGCCCGACAGAAATGAACCAGGAAAAACCGGAAACCGTGCAAAACCTGTTTACGCTGATGGAAATTGTTTCGAAACCGGAAACAGTTGCTCATTTTGACGAGCTGTACAACAACTGCGAAATTAGGTACGGCGACATGAAAAAGCAACTGGCAGAGGATATTATATCATATACTTCGCCAATACGCGACCGGATTATTGATATATTGAAAAATGATGAGTACCTTGCAAAGGTTGCAAAAATGGGTGCTGAAAAAGCACGAGAATCAGCTTCAAAAACCCTGGCTGAGGTAAAAAAGGTAGTCGGATTTAAAAGGTTGTTTTAAAACAACACATATACCCTGGGTAACATTTATGCCGGGCTGTTGCCCGGCTTTTCATTTTCCTGATTCTTTTATGCATTCAGGGATATTATTAAACCAGAGTGTGATCCAAACAACAAAAGTGGGTTGCTCACATCACCATCCGGAACCGATAAATGGTAACGGGATTGAAAGAAACAAAAAACACGGGCAAAATCAGCCACTTTAACTGGCATATTTGTGCCGGTAATTTTTCAGGCATTCTTCGTGCTTGCAGATAATATCTCTCATTTCCACAGAGCTCATGTTTGTTGTCTTTTCGATCAACTCTGCTACAGACATTTTGCTGAACTCTTTCAACGCGCACTCATCAAAACAAAGGTCGAAATGACCTTCCAGCAAAAGTTTATAAAAATAATTTTTCTCTTCCATCTTGTGTTTTTTTAACGGCTTGTACATGTCAAAAGTATCTAGTTTTGTTAAACAAACGGTCAGAAAAAACGCTGAAAGTAAATTCTCAAAATGCCTAATTTTTTATCCAAAAAGCTGATACCACTTTCTTTACTAATGCATTACCGGAAATCATTCACATCAACTCGTCAACGATGCACTGCTTCTGACTTTTATTGCCGACAACATAAAAAGAAGCCCCATCTAAACAACCTATAAACACCTGAATATCTACACTTAGCGAAAACAAAATTGTAGCGATAACAAAACTGACTTTCGAAGAGCAACGCACTTCAATCCACCCCAACAAAACCTCCTTCGTACTTGTGGTCAAAGCAAAAAAAGCAAGACATTTATCAGGATCTCTCCACGGATGAAAAGCTGATACAATTTATCAGCAAAACGGACAGACACCCCGCAGATATTCATTATCTTTCGAACTGAAAACAATAAAGAAGTATGCCCACAGCCAGAAGCAACAACATGGAAATATAACGTTTAAAAAAGCTGTTACTGAGTATTTATTGAAAACCAAATAATAACCATCGTGAACAAATCAACCATTCTTATTCTGATTTCATTCCTGTTTTTTACAGCATGTACCTCCCAAAAAAAACAAAGCAAAGAGCCAACAAAACCCAACATTGTATACATTTTAGCCGATGATTTGGGCTACGGCGATTTAAGCTGCTACGGACAAAAACTATTTCAAACCCCCAATATCGACAAACTGGCCCAAGCCGGGCTGAAATTTACGCAACACTATTCCGGCTCCACAGTTTGCGCCCCGTCGCGCTCGTCGTTAATGACCGGCCAGCACACCGGGCACACATTTATTAGGGGGAACAAAGAATGGAAACCCGAAGGCCAATATCCGATGGAAGCTAAAGCGTTTACGCTGGCCGAAGCGCTGCAGGAGGCCGGTTACACCACCGGAGCTTTCGGCAAATGGGGTCTTGGATATCCGGGTTCCGAAGGAGACCCAAACAACCAGGGATTCTCCGAATTTTACGGATATAATTGCCAACGGCTGGCACACAATTATTACCCCTCCCATTTGTGGGAAAATCAGCAAAAAGTGCCTCTAGAGGAAAACAGCGGCCAGCAATTCGCAGTTTATGCACCCGAGCTGATTCACCAAAAAGCGCTGCAATTCATCGAAAAAAATAAGGAAAAACCTTTTTTCATGTTTTACCCCAACGTAATTCCCCATGCAGAGCTGCTTTTGCCGGAAGAAAACCTGGCCGAATTCAGAGGCAAGCTCCTGCCCGAAAATGAATTTAAAGGAGCCGAGCCGGGCGATCCCAACTTTCGCGAAGGCGCGTACGGAACGCAACCCGAAAGCCACGCAGCCTTTGCCGCAATGGTTACTCTGCTCGACAAACAGGTGGGCGACATTGTTGCCAAACTAAAAGAACTGGGCATTTATGAAAATACGGTCATCATGTTCACGTCAGACAATGGCCCACACATGGAAGGTGGAGCCGACCCCGACTTTTTTAACTCGAACGGGATTTTTAAAGGGTACAAACGCGATCTTTATGAAGGGGGAATCCGGGTTCCGATGATTGCCGTCTGGGACGAAAGAATTGCCGCAGGAACAGAAACCGGCCATCCTTCTGCATTTTGGGATGTTTTTCCAACCGTTGCCGAAATTGCCGGCATCTCCGCTCCTGAAAATACTGATGGCGTGTCATTTTTACCTACCCTTCTGGGAAAAACAAACGAGCAAAAGCCCCACGATTACCTTTACTGGGAATTTCACGAGAGAGGAGGGAGAAAGGCATTGCGAAAAGGCGATTGGAAACTGATAAATTACAACGTTTTCAACCCGGAAAAAACCACCACAGAATTATACAATATTGCTGACGATCCGGGCGAGCAGAACAATGTGGCAGAAGCACATCCAGAGATTGTTGAAGAGCTGAAAAAGCTAATGAATTCAGCACGTACAGAGTCTGAAGTTTTCACTTTCGAATCCAAAACCATTATTCAATAATTTCCTCCCCGGAAAAAAAAGCTACTCCATGTTCAAAACTATTTCAATGCTGGCCTCTGTTTTCTTTTTATTAACCGCATGCCAGAGCAATCGCAAAGAAGAACCCGGGCAACAAAAACCCAATATTCTTTTTATTCTGGCCGATGATTTCGGGTACTACGACACGGGCGTTACCGGGAGCAATTTTTACGAAACACCTAACATCGACCGGATTGCCAACGAAGGGATGACTTTTACCTATGGATACGCTGCGTGCCAGGTATGCAGTCCGTCGAGGGCAAGCATCATGACCGGAAAATTTCCTGCAAGGCATGGAATCACCGACTGGATTGGCGCCCCCGTTGGAGAAGCATGGAGAAAGGCCGGAAGGTTTAACAAGTTACTTCCTCCAGACTACGTTCACAACCTTCCGCACGAATATGTAACACTACCCGAAGCCTTGAAAGAAGCGGGTTACAAAACATTCTTTGCCGGAAAATGGCACCTGGGAAGCGAGGGCTCCTGGCCCGAAAATCACGGATTCGACATCAATAAAGGCGGCTGGGATAAAGGCAGTCCTAAAGGTGGTTTTTATGCGCCCTGGGAAAACCCGAGACTGCCCAACGGGCCCAACGGAGAAAGCCTCACCATGCGGCTGGCTCACGAAACGGCAAAATTTATGAAAGAGCACAAAGACACCTCCTTTTTCGCTTTTCTTTCGTTTTATGCGGTTCATGCGCCCCTGCAAACCACGCACGAAAAGTGGGAAAAATACAGGCAAAAAGCAGAACACATGGGAATCGCAGAAACAGGGTTTGAAATGGGGCATTTTCTTCCAATCAGGCAGGTGCAGGACAACCCCGTTTATGCCGGCCTGGTAGAAACCATGGACGATGCCGTTGGTGTGGTTTTAAATGCACTCGACGAACTGGGACTTGCAGAAAATACCATCGTTATTTTCACTTCGGACAACGGAGGAGTAGCTGCCGGCGATGCGTTTGCAACATCTAACAAGCCACTGCGGGCAGGAAAAGGATACCAGTTTGAAGGAGGAATCCGCGAACCCTATTTTATTAAAATTCCATGGCTCAACATTGCCGGAGAAAAGACAAATGTTCCTGTTTCCGGCACCGACTTCTACCCCACCCTCCTGGAACTTGCCGGTGCCAATCTGAAGCCGGAACAGCACAGTGACGGACTCAGCCTCGTTCCCCTACTCAACGGCAAAACACTGCCCGAACGGCCGCTTATCTGGCACTATCCGCATTACGGTAACCAGGGAGGCGAGCCCTCTTCAATCATCAGGCTGGGAGAGTGGAAACTTATTCATTATTACGAAGACGGCCGTAAAGAATTGTACAATTTGAAAACCGATTTGGCCGAGACAAACGACGTTTCTGCCAAACACCCGGAGCTGACCCGCCAGTTAAGCGAACAGCTCTTTTCGTACCTGAACGAAGTAGGCGCCCGTTTCCCTGAAAAAGATCCGGAATACAACGAAAAACTGGAACGAGCACACCTGGAAAAAGTAAAAAACAAACGCCTGCCACAACTCGAAAAGCAACGCCTTCAACTCCTCTCCAAAGACTTCGACCCGGGAAACAACTGGTGGGGAAGTATGGTGTACGACTGAATCTAAACAGAAATAAAAAACGTTATCAAAAATTCCACAAGTTATATTTGAGCTTCATTGGTGTTTCACAAAGAAATGCAGATTTCGTTTTAGTACTGCCACAAAATTTGTATTTTAGTACAAAATACAATAACCTGAAAAGCGATTTATTTCAAGGCACTTATAAACGAAATATTAAACCTTGTAAAACCGATGAACCATGAAAAAATTACTCGTAATTTCATTTCTAATTTTAGGAATTGCTGCTTTTGCACAAAAACCTCACCCTGCAGATTCGCAGGCAACGCCCGAAACCGTTAATCTTTACCGGAACTTACTGAAGCTGCAACACGAGGGAATAATGTTCGGCCACCAGGATGATTTGGCCTACGGCGAAGGCTGGGTTTACGAAGAAGGCCGGTCGGACGTGAAAGATGTGTGCAGCGATTACCCGGCAGTTTATGGCTGGGAATTGGGACACCTCGAGCTGGGAGATGCCTACAGCTTAGACTCGGTGCATTTCGACAAAATTCAGGGCTGGATAAAAACCGTTTACAAAAGGGGAGGAGTGAATACCATAAGCTGGCACTTACGCAACCCGCTCACAGGAGGAACATCGTGGGATACGTCTTCAAAAGAGGCTGTAAAATCGATTCTTCCGGGCGGGGAAAAACACGAGCTCTTTAAACAATATCTTAACCGACTGGCGAATTTTATGCTCGGGCTAAAAACCGCTGACGGAACTTATATTCCTGTTCTTTTTCGGCCGTTCCATGAACATACAGGGAGCTGGTTTTGGTGGGGGAAAGACCTTTGTTCTGTAAACGAATACACTGCATTGTGGCGTTTTACGGCGAATTACCTCCAGCAAAAGAAGGGCATTCACCATATTTTGTACGCCTATTCTACCGACCGTTTTCAATCTGAAAGTGAATATCTGGAACGCTACCCGGGCGACGACGTTGTTGACATGCTGGGCTTTGATTTGTACGATCGTGGCTCGGAATACCTGCCCACCCTGAAGAACTGCGCTACCTTTTTAACCAAGCTGGCAAAAGAGAAAGGAAAAATTGCCGCAGTTTCCGAAACCGGAGGACCCATCGCCGTCAATCACCAGTGGTGGACTCAACTGCTGGAAACGCTGAGACCGTTCGATTTGGCCTACGTTTTGGTGTGGAGAAACCCGTGGCATCCGGCCGGACACGGCGCTTTTGCGCCCTACAAAAGCAGTCCTGATTCCGAAAATTTTATCAAATTTTACAACGACAAAAAAACGCTGTTTCAAAAAGATGTAACCCCAAAAAAACTGTACAAGTAAATCAACCACGAGGTTGCACCTAAAATGCAAATCAAATCGCGCAACCCGTGGTCAACTGTTTTCCTAACCTAAAAACTTCTTACGAAGCGCTTCTACCTGGTTGTCGTTAATTGGGATTAGCTTACCCAAAGAAGCGCCCATGGTAAGTGACTGCGCGCTGAATTCAGCCACTTCAAGCCGGTCGAAAGTTCCAAGCAGTTTATCTCCGGTAACCAATACAGAATCGTTGTTAATTATCACTGCCGGAGTATCTTTTGAAATCAGTTTCAGGATGGTTTCTTCTCCCGCAAAGTGAGAGCCAAAAGGAACATTGGGCACGTCCTGCAGAAAGATCCAACTTTCCGGGATGGTTCGTACATTCAGCTTTTCGTGAGTCACACTGTAAGCCATCAGGTGAGGACTTTGAGTCAAAATAATGGAGTTCACTTCCGGATTACGCCTATATATTTCCTGGTGCAGCCAGGTAGCCCGGCTGGGTAATTTACCCGGCTCACGTTTCCCGTTTTTTATCTGCACAATGTCTTCGTTTTGAATATTCCAGCGAGCCACATCGGTTGGTGTAATCAAAAAGTCGTTTCCCCGCCAGCGCACCGAAACCGTTCCGTAAGAGCTTATCATCAACCCCTGATCGCAGGCGCGGTGAACAATCCGTTTAATCTCTTCGCGGATAGCCCTTTCATCAGAAGGGTGCTCCACCTGTTCCATTTCAGGCAACAGGCGTGGTATCTGGTTCTCGAATTCTTCGATCTGCTCGTGGGCGAGATAATTGGGAGTGCCAATCGTGTTTCCGTAAATGATTGTCCGTCCGCAAAACTCAAGCGTTTCAAACCGCTGAAAAGCATCCAGCAAGTCACTTCCCCCAACAACAGTTCCGTGGTTTTCCATAATTACAGCACTGAACCCTTTGTCAAACTCGCGGGCAATTACCTTACCCAGTTCATTGCTTCCGGGAACTTCATAGGTAGCGTAACCAATGTCGCCACAAATGTGTTTTGCCTGAGGAATAATGTTCGTATCGGGAATTTGCCGCACAATACTGAACGACACCAGGGCCGGCGGATGAGCATGTATAATTGCTTTTATTTCGGGCCGACTTTCGTAAATTGCACGGTGAAAAGGATATTCTGAAGAAGGTTTATGACGGCCTTCAATGGTGCCGTCTTTTCTGACCACCATAATGTCTGACGCGCGCAAAGATCCTTTATCAACGGCCGATGGAGTTACCCAGATGTCTCCGTTTTCGTCAATAATGGAAACATTTCCTCCGGATGTTGTAGTTAACCCGCTCCGGTAGATTTTATCGATTATCATGGTAATCTGGTCGCGCGGGTGCATAAGGCTGGTGTCTAACTTCTTCATTGCTATATTTTTGGTTATGAATGGCTAAAATTACGAAAGTTCGGGGAAGAAGATCTTCACTTCCTCCCAAAAGGCTTCAATTTAACCAATAGAAAAGATTATGGTAAAATAACACAACGTACCTGCAAAAGAGGAAAGGTCAATTGCGACCTCCCCTAAATTTTTTCTATTGCCGTTTTAATACGCTGAATGGTTTCTGCTTTTCCCAGAATTTCACAAATTTTGAACAGATCCGGTCCCATGTTTCCACCAACCAGGCAAAGGCGCAGTGGATTCATAATTGCTCCAAAGCCCCAACCTTTTTCGTTCATAAATGCAGAAAATGTTTCTTTCATGCTTTCAGCATCCCACTGTTCAATCTTTTCGAAAAGAGACACAACGGCCGAAAGTTGTTCAGGTGTATTTTCTTTCCAACGTTTTTTTACCGTTTTTTCGTCGTACGATTCCGGGGCAACAAAAAAGAAACTTCCCTGTTCCCAAAGATCGGATGCAAATTCGCAGCGTTCCTTAATTTCGCCAACTACTTCAACTATTTTTTCGTTGGTTGCAGAAATGCCTTTTTCCTGTAAAACTGGTTTAAAAAGTTCGGCTAATTCCTCAGCATTTTTTTGCTGAAAATAGTGCCTGTTAAACCACTTCGCCTTTTCAGGATCGAAACGCGACCCGGACTTAACAACACGTTCAAGACTAAAAACTTCAGTCAGTTCTTTCAGCGAAAAGAACTCCTGCTCAGTTCCCGGGTTCCAGCCCAGCAGCGCCAGCAGGTTAATAAATGCTTCCGGGAAATAGCCGTCTTCGCGGTATCCGTGAAAAGCTTCTCCAGACACAGGATCTGTCCATTCAAGCGGAAAAACAGGAAATCCCATTTTATCGCCATCCCGTTTGCTGAGTTTTCCTTTTCCGTGAGGTTTCAGAATTAGCGGCAGGTGGGCAAACTCGGGTCTGGTTTCTTCCCAGCCCAAAGCACGGTACAACAAAACGTGCAACGGCATGGACGACAACCATTCTTCGCCACGTATCACATGCGTAATTTCCATCAGATGATCATCAACCACATTGGCCAGGTGATAAGTAGGCATTCCGTCTGACTTAAACAGCACTTTGTCGTCAAGACTTTTAGTGGTATTAAACGTTACTTCGCCCCGAATAATATCATGCTCGGTCACATCCAAATCTGCAGGCATTTTAAAACGTACCACATGCTGTTCTCCGGCATCAATTTTCCGCTGTACTTCTTCTGCTGAGAGGTTCAGCGAATTATTCAGCCGTTCGCGGGTTCCAATACCGTATGAAAAAGTTTCTTTGTTTGCTTCAGCTTCTTTCCTCAGTTGTTCAATCTCCTCCGGAGTATCAAACGCGATGTATGCCCAGCCCGATTCCACAAGCTGATCTGCATACTGTTTATACAGTGCTTTCCGTTCGCTTTGCCGATATGGCCCGTAATTGCCGCCAATACCCGGCCCTTCATCAGGAATCAGCCCGCACCAACGCAGGCTTTCCATTATATATTCACTTGCGCCGGGCACAAACCGATTCTGGTCTGTGTCTTCGATGCGTAAAAGAAAATCACCACCTTGTTTTTTTGCAAAAAGATAGTTGAACAAAGCAGTACGAACACCACCCATGTGGAGCGGCCCCGTAGGACTTGGGGCAAAACGCACCCGAACTTTCCGGTTACTCATTGCTTATTTTTTGAAATTTTGTGCAAAGATAAGATTTCGCCATCAAATGAAAGAGCGCCGAACAAAATGATTGTTTTCAGAATTATTCTGTTCCCATAAAAATATGCCGTGTTTTTAGCTCGCACTGAACGGGAAAGGCTGTTTCCTCTTTTAAATATTTTACCTTTGTCCGGAAATTTTTACAAGAATGGAAGGAAGAGAAATTGAAATAATGGCTCCAGTTGGTTCATACGAATCATTAATGGCAGCAATTCAGGGCGGTGCCGGATCTGTTTATTTTGGCGTTGAACATTTGAACATGCGGTCGCGGTCGGCCAATAATTTCACTCTCGACGACCTGAAAAAAATTGTTGAAACAGCCACCTCACACGGCGTTAAAACATATTTAACACTCAACGTTGAAATTTTTGACAACGAAGCGGAACAGATGCACGCCGTTCTCGATGCAGCAAAAGCAGCAGGAGTTTCTGCAGTAATTGCTGCCGACATTTCTGTAATTATGTACGCCCGCTCCATCGGTCTGGAAGTTCACATTTCCACACAGGTAAACATTACCAATATTGATGCAGTGAAATTCTATTCTGCATTTGCCGATGTAATGGTACTGGCCCGTGAAATGAACCTCGGACGCGTTTGGGAAATCAGCAATCAGATAAAAGAGCAACAAATAAAAGGGCCGTCTGGAAATCTGGTGCGTCTCGAAATGTTTGTGCATGGTGCACTGTGCATGGCCATCAGCGGAAAATGTTACCTGAGTCTTCAGGAAATGAACTCATCGGCCAACCGCGGTTCGTGCCTGCAAACCTGCAGGCGTGCTTACACGGTAACCGACAAAGAAACCGGAGCAGAACTGGAGATCGACAATGAATACATCATGTCGCCCAAAGACCTTAAAACAATTCATTTTCTGAATAAAGTTCTGGACGCCGGAGTTTCGGTACTCAAAATTGAAGGACGCGCACGGTCTCCCGAATATGTAAAAACAACCGCAGAGTGCTACCATGAAGCTGTGCAAGCCTACTTAGAAGGTACATTTACAGAAGAAAAAATAGAAAACTGGAATGAGCGGCTGGCGGCAGTTTTCAATCGTGGGTTCTGGAATGGTTATTACCTCGGACAGCGGCTGGGAGAATGGAGCGCCAATTACGGTTCGCGAGCTACCAAACGAAAAATATACATTGGCAAGTGCACCAACTATTTTTCCAACATTAAAGTAGCTGAGTTTAAACTGGAAACGCTAAATCTGAAAACCGGCGACGAAATTATTATTACCGGCCCCACTACCGGAGTTGTTCAAACCCAGGTGAAAGAAATCCGTTTCGAATTAAAACCTGTTGAAGAGGGGTTGAAAGGGCAACATATTTCAGTACCGATTGACACAAAACTCAGACGTTCAGACAAACTTTTTAAGGTGGTTGATGCCAAAGAAGTAAAAGAAAGGCGGTAGTTTTTTGCCTGCAGGCTTGGATTTTAGGCGAAGAAAATCATATATTGACAGCTGAAATTTAACCTATTATTATGAAGCCTCATGTCGTTCTTCTTTTCCTGCTTTTTCTGATCTGCCAGACTTCATCCGGACAAATTTTCAGATACCGACTGAGTGCAAACGCCGGTGCTTTTTTAGGAGAACCCGGAAAAGCTGAAATAGACTACCCGATGAAGGATGAACTATCCAATCCCGGCAGCGAAGAGTTTTCTCCGGTTTTTAAGCCCGGCGTTGAACTGGAAATAATGGCTCCTGTTACTCCCGATTTTGAGTTGGGCGTGCAGTTTGGCTATTTGCGCGTTTCGGGTCACACGCCGTCGCCTCCGTTGTACAACTTCTTTCTGTCCAGATACAACCCTCTTCCCAATAGCTACAAATACCCCGACAAAGCCCTGATTTTTGATACTAACCTGCTGAACATCCTGGGCACTGCCCGCTTTTATATTCTACCCGTAAAAAACAACGTCAACATTTTTGCAAAGGCCTTGGCGGGAGTTACATTTACCGGCACCGACTTCACCTTTCACAATCCGGTGTACCGGGTGGAATATGATGTTGGAGTACTTTATTCCAGAGGAACCAGAAACAGCGATGACCCAAAGACTGCTGCAATAACCGGTGGATTGGGGCTTGGAGCCACTTACCGCTTATCAGACAAATTCGATATCTATTTTGACGCAACAGCTCTGCTCGTTAATTCGGACATAGTAAACGGTGTGCCCAACTACAACTACATAAACAAAAACGGGCAAACTTCCATGGAGAGAACCAACAGCCCCGCCGCTGTAGCTCAAGCCAGCATTGGCCTTGTTTATTCTGCCATCCCCGACCGCAGGTTCAATAAAAGCAATTTTACGCGCTCTTCGAGAATGAACAAAAATATTTTTCATAAAAAAAGGAAAGGAAAACCGTTTTCTAAACGCAGAAAATAAAAGAAGCGGTGAAAACCGTTTTCGCCGCTTCTTTTAAAACAAACATTTACCTTCAACCTGCCTCGAACTAACTCAACAATCAACCTATTAAGCCCACAAAAAATTCATTCAAGACAATTTAAGACTACGAACAGAAAAAGCCATTGTTTCAATCCTGTTCTTCTTTAACAATTTTTAACCTGTTAAAATGGGCTATTCCAAGCTTTCAAAAACCCTTTCCAGCAAACGTTTCGTTGCAAGAATGCCTTCTTTTTCCGACAACTCGCGACCTTCGTATTCAATTCCAACCCATCCTTTGTAACCAGAGTCTTTCACTATTTTCATCAACCTGAAGTAGTCTGAACGAGTGTCGTTTCCGTCAGCATCAAAATCATTTGATTTGGCGCTCACCCCTTTGGCATACGGCATCAGCAATTCAACCCCTTTGTAGCGGTCGAACTCTTCTCCTGTTTCGCGGTTAATAATAAAATTGCCAAAATCGGGCAATGTACCAACACGTTTGTGATCAACCATTTTCATCACGCCTGCAAGCCATTCGCCGTGACTGGACCAGCCGCCGTGGTTTTCAACAATTATATTAATACTTTGCTGGTCGCCGTACTCACAAAGCATACGCAAGCCATCTGCCGCCAGTTTTTGCTGCTCTTCGAAACTACCCTGGCTACCTGCATTTACCCGTATTGAATGGCATCCCAGGTATTTGGCGGCATCAATCCATTTTTTATGGTTCTCTACTGTTTTCTCACGCTCTGCTTTCTCCGGATGGCCTACCATTCCTTCGCCGTCACACATAATCAGCACGCTTTTAACGCCTTCGTTTTCACAAATCTTTTTCAGCTCGGCCAGGTATTCCATGTCTTTTGCCTTATCCTTAAAAAACTGGTTGACATACTCCAGTCCTTTAATTCCGTTTTCTGCAGCAAACCGGGGGAAATCGAGATTTGTCATTTCATTGGCAAACAAAGTTTTGTGCAACGACCACTCAGCCAGCGATATTTCAAACGGTGACCTTTTTGACGCACAACCTGCAAAAGCAGACGGTAGCAACAGTGTTCCGGCAGATACTGCCATTGTTGTTTTTAAAAATTTTCTACGAGATGTGTTGTCCATTTTTATCAGATTTAAGTTAAAATTTAAGTACTTTCAGATTTTAAAAAATATTCTTTTCCGGTATAAATAGTAGCACAGAAGCCATTCCAGCGCCAGCACCGTAAGCGAAGTGACCAGCGCCATCAAAAACCCGGGGGCATTAAACCACCCCAAAAATCCGTTGATGAAAATTCCAACAAAACCGTTGAACCACTGCCCGCCAACTGTATTTGAAAAAAGGTAAATGAATATTGGATTCATGCCAACAATTACAAACGGAAAAATCCAGCCGTTAATTTTTTTTACGTCGATAAACCAATAACTGAATGCCAGCACCAAAACAGACCAACCGCCCGAAGCAAGCACAAACGAAGAGGTGGAAATGCGTTTAATAATAGGCGTTACAGAAGTCCAGTGAAGCAAATATCCCGCAGCCAGAATAACCAGGCCGCCAACTAACAGCTTTTTAAGTTTTTCGGAAGCCTTTTTTTCCGACAGAAGCAATTTCCCGACAACAACACCCCAGATTGTATGAGCCGCTGTTGGAATACAATTGATAGCAACCCATCCGCCGCCCCGATTGATTTTACCCATTAAAACCATATCCATCCACGAACCGAAATTGTGGTCTTTCACAAAAGGCTGATTGTATCCGTCCAAAGGAAAAGTGCGGTACAATATTTCGGTAAGCAACAAAAGCCCAAAAGAGACAACAAGTTGTACCGATGGCTTATACCGCATCAAAAAATAAGCGATTATGATGGTAACAGAAAGCTGGGAAAGTACGTTCCACAGTTCCCAAACCAACTCGCGACGATACCCGCAGTGCAGGCCGACGCCAAAAGCCAGCAACAAAATACAACGCTGAATTATATGCCGCGTAATTTTCTGTTTCGAATCTCCCCTTTTGCGCCTTTTTGCATAAGAAAACGGCATGGCCACACCAACAATAAACATAAAAAAAGGCTGCACCAAATCCCAAAAACGCAAGCCATTCCACGGGTGGTGATGAAATTGCTGAAAAAAAGGTTCCAGAAATGTTCCGGCTACAGGTTCTTTTACTAAAACACTCCACAATGCTGTTCCTTCTGCAACGAGCAAAAACATTATAATTCCCCTAAAAAAATCAAGCGACAACAAACGGTTTTCGCCTGAGCCCATGTTGGTTTTTGGTTTTGAACTCATAGGAAACAAAGGATGATTAGTTTTTATTTTCGAGAACAGGGGCTCCCCGCTTGCAGCCCGCCGCGTTTTTTATACGTATTTAAAACGTTTGATGTTCCTTTTAGGTGTTTTTTCAAATTCTTCATTCACCAATTCGAAAGTGCTTATTTGCTCATAACGCGGAAGTTCTGCGTTCAGTTTTTTCCTGTTTTCTTCCATTATTGAAGGAAGATCCTCCTTCGAAACGCTGTCTGCTCCCATGGCTTCGAAGTCGGGGTAAATCATTGCTACCATTTTATTCTGGCGCTCAGCAACAACACATTCACCCACATACGGGAGGTTGCAAATTCTGGCCTCAATCTCTTCAGGGTAAATATTTTGTCCGGAAGGCCCCAAAATCATATTTTTTGAACGCCCCCTGATAAAAATAAAATTGTCCTTATCAATTACCCCCAGGTCACCGGTTCTCAACCACCCATCTTCAGTGAAAGCTTCTTTGGTTGCCTGTTCATTTTTGAAATAGCCGGTCATTACGTTATCGCCGGTCACCTGAATTTCTCCCACCACATTATAAGGATCTTCTGAATCTATCCTCACTTTCATACGGTCTACCAACTGGCCGGCGGACGACCGCGCGGTTTTGTTCCATGCAGCGTAACTAACAAGCGGGCCACATTCTGTCATTCCGTAACCAACAGTAAGCTCAAATTTTATACGGCGGAAAAACTCTTCAACTTCGGAGCTGAGCGGAGCACCACCAATAACAATCTCGAAAAATCTTCCTCCAAATGTTTCGGTAAGTTTTTCCTTAATTTTTTTCAGCAAAATATTCTGAATTACCGGAGTCTTCAACAAAACCTTCATTATAGGTTTTTCGATGGTGGGTAAAATTTTCTTTTTATAAATTTTTTCAATAATTAGCGGAACCGAAAGAATCAGGTGCGGTTTTACTTCGCTAAATACCTTTGTAATAACTGCCGGAGAAGGCATCCGACTCAAGAAGGTAATGTGGCAGCCCAAAGTAACCGGAAACAAAAAGTCGAACAACAACCCGTAAACATGAGCCATTGGCAGAAACGAAACAAGCTGGTGTCCAGGCAGAAGCGGCATATGCTCGCGTGCATAAATAATGTTTGAAAACAAACTCCTTTCCGGAATCTGCACCCCTTTGGTAAACCCAGATGTACCAGAAGTATAAGAGATAATACAGATTTCTTCGCGTTCCCAGTCCTCAAATTTAAAATTCTCTTTTTTTAGTTGATTTTCTTTATAGTACTGAAAGGCATCTGCCAATTTGTACTGAACATTTTCATCTTTGGCTGCATGTAACGAAAAATCTTCCAAAACCAGAACTGCCTGTAGCTTTTCTGCATTTTCGAAATCAATTTTTTCGAGCTGCGGTTTAGCTGCAAACACAAGTTTTGCCTCTGAATGGTTAATAATATGGTTGGTGTTAACTTCGTTAAAATCGGGCAAAATAGGGACAATAACAATTCCGGAAGAAAGAGCAGACAGAAACACAGCTCCCCAGTTAGCGGAATTTCTTCCGAGCACTGCAATTTTATCGCCACGCTGCAACCCAGAAAGTTGGTAAAACAAATGCAACGATTTTATGGTTGTTGCAATATCGCTGAATTTGAAATCGCTCCCCTCATAATCTGAAAATACAAAACTATCCCAGTTTTTTCTGAACGATTCTGTATAAAGATTTGATAATGTTTGACTTGCCATTGTATTAAATTTTAAAATCCGGTCAAATGTAGAAAAAAATAGAAACTAAAACCACCATTTGAGATAGATGTTAATATGCCACCAATCTAAATATCTAAAAAAAAACACAACAAACAAAGCCTGCTCTCAAAACTGAATGCAATTTTTTAAAATTTTTTTGTGTACATCGAAATTCGGCTGCAATCGGAATAGGATCAATAATCAATTGGTATCTTTGCCAGACAAATATGGAACAAGGATTTACATATCAGTATGACACTGTGAGGTCAACTACAACGTTGCCAATCCAACGGCCGTTAGTGCCCAAATCCGGGGAGCTCAACATTAACCGCTCCCAGCCCGTTCCATTAGCCCCAATTCCCGAACGGGAAACTCAGACACAGAAAGTTGAGCCGGCTGCAGTCGTTAAAAAACCTGCCCCGCCAACCCTGTCTCAACAGCGCTATTGGTGGTGGCGACAGGAGAGTAAGTTACTGGTTGGCGATTCACGCTACATGACACCACGTAACGAACTTCAACTCGTCACTATTTCAAAAAATGAGAAAGCCGAATTTCACCTGCCTGCACGTCAGATCAACCGTGCAAGTTACGACTGGCTAACCATTTTACTTTTGATTGCTTTGGTGCTGTTTGCCTCAGTCAAAAAAACCTGGAACAAGTACATTGAAAACTTATTTCATTCGGTTGTTAATTATTCTACATCCATCAGAATGTTTCAGGAAAAAAACACGTCGGTTTTACAAGGAGCCTTTCAACTCGATATTTTGTTTTACCTGGTTTTTTCAGCATTCGCGTTTCAACTGCTTGTTTTCTTTAGCATCGACCTGCCATTCGAAAATTTTCAGCTCTTTTTATTTAGCGCCGGACTTGTTATTGTATATTTTTTCGCAAAAAAATTAATATACAGACTGGTAGGTTTCACTATTGAAAAGACAGGAGAAACCGGCGAGTACTTGTTCAATATGAATAACTTTACCCGAATTGCCGGGGTTATTCTATTTCCGGTGGTTACTATTATTGCATTTTACCCGTTCAACAACATTGAATTGCCGGTTACTATCGGAGTAATTTTGATTGCACTAATTTATTTTTTATTGATTATTAGAGGATTTGTAATTTTATTGAAGAAACAATTTTCAATATTTTATCTCTTTTTATACTTTTGTACCCTTGAATTTGTACCCTTGGTATTACTATACAAAATTTTAGTGTTGTAACCAATGGGTATAATTAAACTAAAATAAGAGCATTTTGAAAGTCAGGAGCATATTGGTATCACAACCAGAACCAACAACGGCAAAATCACCCTACTTTGATCTGGCCGAAAAAAACAATATCAAGATTGATTTCAGGCCATTTATTCAAGTTGAAGGTGTTACTGCAAAAGAATTCCGGCAAACCCGTATTCACATTCTGGAACATACGGCAGTTATTTTTACCAGCCGGACCGCAATCGACCATTTTTTCAGGATTAGTCAGGATCTTCGCCTTACTATTCCTGATAGTATGAAATACTTCTGCATGTCAGAAGCAACGGCTTATTATCTTCAGAAATACATCGTGTACCGAAAACGGAAAATCTTTTTCGGAAATGGAAAATTTGCTGATTTAACCACCCTCATGAAAAAGCACAAAGATGAAAAATTCTTAGTGCCATTGTCTGATATTCACAAACAGGAAATACCTGAACTGCTCGATAAAGGCGGCTTTAAATACACCAAAGCCATTTTATACCGTACAGTAAGCAGCGACTTGTCAGATTTACGGGATGTTAACTACGATATTTTGGTATTTTTCAGTCCATCGGGAATAAAATCGTTGTTCCAAAATTTCCCTGATTTTCAGCAAAACGACACACGAATTGCGTGCTTTGGCCCAACCACAGCACAGGCAGTCCGCGAGGCCGGGTTAAAACTGGATATTGAAGCTCCTACTGCCCAGGCTCCGTCGATGACAATGGCTCTTGAGCAATACATCAAAAAAGAAAACAAAGGCAACTAAATAGAAAAATATATACCTTTGAAAGGCTGTCTGCGCACAAAGCAGACGGCCTTTTTTGTACTTCATGGAAAATTCATCAGAGAACATACCAACTACTCCTCATTTTTCGCTGAAAAAGAAAGAGCGCCTGTGTGGCAAAAAAGAAATGGACAAACTTTTTTCAGAGGGAGAAACATTCTTATTCTACCCGCTCAAAGTTGTCCATACTGAAATTAGCTTTCAGGAACCATTCCTTGCCAAAGTTGGTTTTGCCGTCAGCAAAAAGCTATTTAAAAGGGCAGTGCGGCGTAACTTAATAAAACGCCGCATGCGCGAAGCTTACCGACTAAACAAGCACCTGCTGACACCAGACGAACTGTCGACAAAAAAAGCCATCTTCTTTATTTACGTCAGCAAGGAAGTTCTGAGCTTCAAAACCATTGAAAAGGCCATGAAGAAAAGCTTGTCTTCGTTGGCCGAGAGCATCAATTCGGTTCCATAATTTCGGTCTGCATCCGAACAGAATCTTCGTGAATAAGCTGAAACAGAATTTTCACAAAAGTCTCGTTCAAATCCAGCTTTGTTCCGGTTTTTACCCGGTTTTCCATTAACTGAGCCCACCGGTTTATTTGCAACGCAGTAACGTTGTTTTCCTTTTTATACTTTCCTATTTCTTTTACAATAGTCACCCTGGAAGCAAGCAACTCCAGCAATTCTGAATCAATGGCGTCAATCCGGCTTCTGAGCATATCCAAACGATTTTCGAACTCCGGGTTATTTGCCGACTGATGTCTGATAACAAGTCGGTCGAGCAGTTTGGCCAAATCGGCCGGCGTAACCTGCTGGGCAGCATCACTCAATGCACACGACGGGTCGATATGAGACTCAAGCATGAGCCCTTCCATTCCCATGTCAAATGCTTTTTGTGCGATTTCAAAAAGCAATTCCCTTTTTCCGGCAATGTGGCTTGGGTCGCAAATAATTGGCAAATTCGGCATTAAACGACGCAACTCAATTACTGTTTTCCAATTGGGGTAGTTGCGGTAAACCGTTTCTCTAAATGGGGTGAACCCACGATGAATGGCTACAATATTTTTTATTCCGGCCTGGTAAATACGCTCAATTGCGCCCACCCACAACTGCACATCGGGGTTAACCGGATTTTTAATCATTACCACTGCGTTACTGCCTTTTACAACGTCTGCAATTTCCTGCACTACAAACGGACTGGCAGTTGAACGTGCTCCGATCCAAATTACATCAAGCCCGGCTTTCAAAGCCTCTTCGGTGTGTTGCGCATTAGCAACTTCGGTACCAACAGGCAATCCGGTTTCCTGTTTTACGGTTTGTAACCATTTCAGCCCGATTGAACCAACTCCTTCGAATGAACCCGGACGCGTACGAGGTTTCCACACACCTCCCCGATAAACAAATACACGCGGATCTTTAGCCAGCAATCTGGCTGTATCAAGAGCTTGTTTTTCAGATTCGAGGCTGCACGGTCCGGAAATAAGGAGTGGGTTGTTAATGTGGGGCAACCACTCTTTTATCGGATTAATTTCAAATTTTGTACTCATTGTTCTTTTGTATAAAGTTTTACAATTTTTTCTTCGTTTTTAATAAAATGTTGATTTCCTCCATCGAGAATAGTTCTGATTTTATTGGCATTCAGAATAAGCTTTTCCAGCTCATCAAACTGATTGTTTTTCAGACAGTCGCGAAACTGCTGCAGGTGCTGAATATAAACATCCAGAGAATTAACCACATAGTTTCTGTTTTGTTCAAAAATTGGCTTCCACATTGAGCAGGAGCTTTTAGCTAATCTTACTGTAGAGCGAAAACCTCCGCTGGCGAGATCGAAAATGATGTTGCGATCTTCTTTAAACTGAACGGCATTGGCAAGTGCAAAAGCCGCTGCATGAGGCAAATGCGACACAAAAGCAGTACTGTGATCCTGCTCGTCGGAAGTCATATAAGCAATGTTCATCCCAAGCACCTGAAACATTTTTTCAATTAGCGCAAGATGCTGCGGGCCTGAATCTTCCTGGTCGCAAACAATGGCAATTTTTCCCTTAAACAGCTCATCGATTGCTGCTGTTGGCCCTGAGTTTTCGGTTCCGGACATGGGATGAGAAGGAATAAATTGTTTCCTTTTAGGATGGTCTTTAACCAAATCTGCAATTAATTTTTTGGTTGATCCCATATCAATTACCGTTGTATTGCGATCCACGCCGTCGAGCACAGCCGGAAGCACTTCCAGCTCCTTGTCTACGGGAACTGCAACAATAATTAAATCGGCATCTTTAATTCCTGTTTCAAGCGGAACAACTTTATCAACCAGGCCCAGCTTCAGCGCTTCGCGGGCGTTTTCCTCACTGGCTTCAACACCCGTGAGTTCGGTTGCAAATTTTGTCCGCCTCAAATCTTTTGCAAGCGAACCACCAATTAATCCTAATCCAATAATTGTTATTTTCATTTCAATTTTTTTCAAAAAAAAAGGCCCCGGAAACTCCGGGACCTTAGCAAAATATGTTTACGTATAACAATACCCTACTGGTTGATCCCGTTTTCAGAACCAAAATAAAAATACCAGTAATAAAATGTATTGTTAATTGTCGAATTCATTTTCTTTCAATTTGGAAGCAAAGATAGCCATTAATTTTAATTACGAATCAATTTCTTTGCAAAAACCTGTTTTCCGTTTTCTTTCACCACCAGCAAATACAAACCTCCCGGGCCGTTATCAATTTCAATTTCTTCTGAAATTGTTCCCAATACATTTTTATAGTTCACCTCTTTTATTTTCTGCCCGTAAACATTAAATAATTCAACCTGAATTTTTTCCACCTGCTTTTTTATCCGGACACTCAGATGAAACGAACCTGAAAAAGGATTTGGATATGCAGTAAAATCACCGGGAGAAAGCACTGTCGGCAAAGCCGAAAGCGGCGATTGTATCTGTAAATTATCAATGGCCCATCCCCATCCGTGGGCGTAGGGATCGGAATACAACCTGAACCTGAACAAAACAGTATCCCGGGGAGAAAAATTCCCGTTTTCAAAAATATTTATCTGCTTGTTTACAAAAAGGTTCGGATTACCGGAAGCCAACGAATTACCATCTACAACAAAATCGTTATACTTCACTTCCCAAGATTCACTTTCTCTCGCATCGTAGCCATCGGTTACCGGAAGCCACGTTTCTCCAAAGTCTTTGCTGCCCTCTACAATCACATAGTCCCAAAACTCAAAATCTCCATAAGCTGTATCATCAGAACCCGGCTCAACAAGCACAATCTCGTCGAAACTCATTTGGGCTTCGCTGCTAAGCACAATCGGATATTTCAGGTTGCAAATAAAATTAAACTCTGCATCATCTAATCCCGGGCTGGGGTAGGGGTGAAGACTGTGCAATGCTCCACTTTCAAATCCCTTTTCTGTATATATATCAAAATCGAAAAGAATAAAATCAGTTGTCGGATTGTCAAAACTATTCTGATAATCTGCCACCGGTTCAAACATTTTCTCAACCCGAAAAGAAAAGCTGTTTTCTGACGGGAGTCTTGTTGTATTTTTCGATACAGATACATCCTTTGCCACCACAGAATATTCAATCAGGTCGCCCTCGTTCAGCAAATCCGAAACCAGCGGAAATACCGATGAGTAGTGCATTCCCAAGCCATGTGAAAGCCCAAATGGCGGTTGTGGCTGCCCATTAATCGAATACTCTACATAAACGGTATCAATACCCAAATTATCATCTGCGCGAACACTAATTTCAAGACTTTTCCCGGTGGCAAAAAAGTAAGGAATCGAATCGTGCTCAACTTCCGGCAAAATATCATCCGGGCCAAAATTCACTTCAAAAAACTCTTCCGGAGCGTCAAAAGGATTTGTAAAAACCCTCCCTTTTTGATCTTTGGCAGTTAAGTAATACTGAACTTTTGGGTTTTCTGCATCGGGGGTCCACTGTGCTTCGAAATAACCATTTTCGTTAAATGTCAGAGGAATTGAGTCTACCTGAACATTAAATGTATCCGAAGAAACAACCACAAATAATTCAGCAGTATCCAGTGGCAAATCGCTAACAATCTCAACGTTGAAATCAAGCGGTTTTACTTGCTCCTGATCTTTAATGGGCGTAAACTCCAGCAGAGTGGTTTTCCAGCCCAAGTCTCCAAAAATGCCCATTGCGAGCGGCCCCGGATTATGAATTGCCTCACCTCTGCTGAGTGCTGGCGTCATTAACGAATTAATATTTCCAGCGGGATAACTCACCTCATTCAGATGATAAATACTAGACCCGTCATCCCAGGAAGAGGGAGCATAAAGGCGGGGAAGTTTGGTCGATCCTTCTTCAACAGCAACCGGGCTGTTTGCATACAACAAACCCGACTCCAGGGTATTTTTCAATAAAACAGAAGGATTTGCAAAAACAGCAGCATCGATAAGTTTTGTGCCATCAAATTTTTCTACCAATCTGTCGAAAGACGTTATCTCTCCATCTGACCAGCCATAACCACCAACCTGACCCTCAACATAAAAGAAACCGGTAAAACCCAGACCGTGACACATTTCGTGCAACACAACTGAAACCAAATCGTACTGAAGAGCAGGAGTGTCTCCGTCAGTTCCAAAATACCAGTTAATATCCTGATTGAAATTGGCAAGAATATCCGGACGACCTGAGCCGGTTAGCTCTTTCCTTGAAATTTTCTCGGCGAGTGCTATCGGGTAGTAAACATTCTTTTGTGGCGCTTCTTCAAAATTCCTTTTGTAATCAGACGGACCACAATTTCCCAACACATTTTTTCCGAGAGAACTCCAATTGGCGTCGACATAAACAGGAACAGAAGATTCGAACAACTGTTCCAGAATGCTTATGGCATAGCTAAAAGCCTGTTGCGCTTCCGGAGAAAAATTATTGTACGTCACTATAAAATCAGATTTCTGCTCGGCTGATTTTAGCGCACTCATTACTTCGGCAGGCGGCGGAATAAATCCTTTTTCAACCTTATCGGATGCATAACAAACCTGAGGCACCGGAGTAATTCCCCGCTTCTGCCACAATTTCTGTCCGGTGGCCGAAAATGCAACCGCCAGCATAAAAAACACAACAAGCCCTTTTTGCATGATAAATTCTATTTCAAGCCTCTAAGTAAACTAAACAGCCTGAAAATAAAATAAGTTTACCAATTTAGGTCATACGACCTCAAAAAAATAATATGGTCTAAGGAATGTTGGCTATCGTCCTCTCTTTGAAGTTAAAATCTTGTACATTACAATAGATGAAGTAACTAAACCTGCAAACGACGCTCCGAAAATTACAATTAATAAAGTTCCCATTTTTTCTCAATTTTTATGATTAATAATTCTTATATATTCTCTCTCTCTAGTTTTTTACTATTTTGTTGGTAGCCACAATCTGGTTTCCACTGGTTATGTTTACCATATAGATTCCCGGACTGACTCCCGATAAATCAATCTGTGCCCTCGACGAATAAAAAGGTTCAATACCTGTTTCACGACGAATAATTTTACCGTACAAATCAGACAGAACAATTTCTATCGGGGAATTTTGATCGGCCTCAAACCATTCTACATACAAATGGTTTTTTGCCGGATTAGGATAAACCTGGAAACTGCCTTCGGCAAACAGTTCTTCTGTGGCAGTCGTCATCTCCTGAATTTTTAGATTGTCGATAGCCCATCCAAAACCAACTACTGAATTATCGGAAGCCATTCTGAAACGAATTAATACCGTATCACCAGCTTCCAAACTTGTGCTTTGGGTAAGGTTAATTGTACGATTTACAAACAAACTTTCATGAGGTTGAGCTTCAGATGTGTTATTAGAAAAACCACTTTTGAAGGCAGTATACCAGGTATCATTTATTCCGGAATCGTACTCGTCGGTTAAAGGCAACCAACTGATTCCATTATCTTTACTCGCTTCAATAACTACAAAGTCGCACAATTGTTGTTCCACTTCGCGGCTTCCAGGCTCTACCAAAACAACCTCGTCAAAAGAGAGCTGTCCGTTAGACTGAACAACAACCGGATACTTAAGCTGAGCTACCAGGTTGAATTTCTCTTTTTCAAGAGCAGAAACCGGGTAGGGATTTTTTGTGTGCAAGAGGTTTCCTTCTATCCCGTTGAGCGATGAAATGCCAAAGTCCGAAACAATGAAGTCATTCTCTGCTCCATCAAAGTTGGTGGCATATCCGGAAACAGGTTCGTATATCGAGCCAACTTCTACCTTCTGAAAACCCATTGCAGGAAACATCCTTTTATTTCCCCTCGAAGAATTGTCAATGGCAATTATGCGGTACTCCAGCCTGTCTGTTGTTTCCATTTTATTCTGAAACTGTAATTTGCCTGTGTAGAGTCCACTCTGCTCTGTTTCGAGAGAAAAAGGCTCCTGCAAAACGCCATTAATTTTATATTCAACAGTTACCGATTTGATTCCCACATTATCTTTGGCTTCAGCACTCAATTCTACTTCAGAAACCGTTCCGGCAACAGCTTTTACCGGATTGTGAAACAGGTCAGGCACATAATAATCAGGGCCAATTCGCAACGTAAATTTCCGGGACGGAGCATCAGCCGGATTTCTAAATACGCGCCCTTCGTTTGTTTTTACTTCGATGTAATAGTCAACTTTGCCGGTTGCGTAGTTAAGCTGCAATTTCCCTTCGAAATCAGACGCGCTTCCGGCTTGCGTTAAAACTGCCGCATTGGCTGTCGAAAAATTATCAGAAGAGTAAACTACTCTCACCGTTGAAAAATCTTCGTCAGAATCAGAAACCAAGCCCATTTCTACAGGAATTTCAGCAACCGCTTGTTCGATATCTTTTAACGGTTCAAATTCAAACTTAACAGAGCTCCATCCCAACTCAGCCAGAATTTGAATAGTAACTTCGCCCGGATTATGAATCGCCTCTCCTTTTCTTGCGGAAGGCGTCATCAGACTGTTTTCTTCGCCATACTGATAACCTTTGAGGTGATATATACTGGAGCCTTCATTCCAAACTTCCGGAGCAAATATCCAGTCAATTGTGTTGTACTGTTCAGCAGAGCCGGTCTGGCAAAATTTCAGATTGTCTGAGGTAAGCTGCTTGTGCAAATCGTACGACGGGCTTTCAAACAATGATTTGTCTGCAATTTTCTGGTTCTGATAATTAAAAATATAGTGGTCGTAAATGCTGGGCAAATTGCTTTCGCTATAGAAAAACCCTTTACCGCCTGAATCTTTCAAAAATCCGGAAAATCCAAGTCCATGTGTAACTTCATGAAGAACTGAGCTCACAAAATCGTACTTGTTAGATGGCGTATTTCCATCAGTTCCAAAATACCAATTTATCTTATTATTAAACTGACAAATAATATCCGCTTCACTGCCATTTAGATCTTTACCCGTAAGTTTTTCAGCCAAAGCAACCGGATAAAAAGTATCGCGCAACGGCGCACCGCTAAAATTCCGGTAAAAAACAGAAGGCCTGCCTTCTGCCAATACATTTACGCCCATATCTTCCCAGTATGCATCCAACTGAATGGAAACCGAAGAAACAAGCAGTGATTCCCAAATGGAAATGGCATATTGAAAAGCTTGTTTTGCTTCTTCCGGAAAATTATGATAGGTAACCTTAATGGATGATTGCGATACTTTTGATGATTTCAGTTGCCTGAACTCTTGCGGAGGGGCAACATATATTTTGTTAACTTCTTCCAGTGCAATATTAATAAGGCTTTCGCTTTGGGCTGTAGTTCCTTTAAAGCTTCCCTGTGCCCAAGTATTGCCTGTCACAAAAACCAAAAAAGCTATTTGAATTAACCACCGCATTGTACTGATATTTAGTTTTACAAATCATGAGCTAAAGTACAGCATGACAGGGCTACAGGCTAAAATCTATTGCTGAAATGGGACGGGGCGATTTGCTGAAAATGCGTAGGAATTTTACTGACTGCAAGTCAGCTTAAGTTACTGATTGCGAGTTAATGCTTATCCAGCCGCAACTTTTATTCTACTTTTTATACTTTTATATTCAATCTATCACAAAAAAAGTGATACTTTTGTGTAAGTTGAAGTTATTAGTAATCAACAGGTTTTATTAGTGTATTTCCAAAACATTAAATCAGTTCGGAGGATGCCCAATGAAAAAAATCCTTGCAATAGACGACAATGAGATAAATTTGGTACTGTTAAACCAAATCATAAAACTGTATTACTCTGATTATGTTTTTTTGCAGGCAACCTCGGGGAAAGAAGGTATTGATATAGCAGTTAAAGAAAAGCCCGAAATCGTTTTGCTTGACATTTTAATGCCAGAGATGGACGGATATGAGGTTTGTGCACGGTTAAAAAACAACACCGTTACCCAACATATTCCCATATTAATGATTTCGGCCCTGGGGCAAAATCCCATTGAGCGTACGAAGGGATTAAATGCCGGTGCCGATGCCTTCATTTCAAAGCCTTTCAGCCAGGATGAACTTCGCGCACAAATAGACGTGGTTCTGCGTATAAAAAAAGCAGAAGACCTGCTTCGTAAGCGAAACGAAAGCCTCGAAGTGCTGATTAAAGACCAGACTACAAAATACCTGCAGAGCGAGGAGCGATATTTGCAAATTTCAGAACATGCGCTGGAGTTTTACTGGGAGGTCGATTCCAAAGGTATATTCTCATACGTAAGCCCGGTTATCGAAAAAATACTTGGCCAGAAGCCCGATGATATTATTGAAAAGATAGATTATAAAACACTTTTTCAGCTCAAATCCGACAAAGAAAAAGTTTCTGCCATTGAAGAAAGCTTTCACAACCAATCCGGATTCAACGATTATGAAATTGAACTCGAAGCAAACGGGAAAGACAAACTGTGGCTATCTGTAAGTGGTTTTTCAATTTTCAATAAAAAGGACGAATTCTACGGAGTTCGCGGAGTTTGTTACGACATAACAACACGCAAGCAAGCCGAAATTGCATTAAAAAAGAGCTTAAAAAAAATAAAGAATTACCAAAAAAAGCTGAAGAAGCTGAACACCGAACTCACTCTTGTTGAAGAAAAAGAGCGCCGAAGAATTGCAGAAAACCTGCACGACAGCCTCGGGCAAACTCTTTCTCTCGCATTCATAAAACTCTCTTCCATTGCAAACGAGGAACTTCCTCCCCAGGCAGAAAAAGTTTTCAATGAAATATCAGGACTTCTAAATAAAGCCATTTCCGAATCACGCACGTTAACTTACGACCTCAGCCCGCCTATTCTATACGAACTGGGACTAGTCCCGGCTTTTAAATGGAAACTGGAAGAAGTTGAGGACAAGCAAGGACTAAAAACTGTATTAATCGGCGAAGATCAAAAAATTGAGATAAAAAAGGAATACAACATTTTCCTGTACCGGATTGTTACCGAGTTACTCAACAACGTAATCAAGCACTCTCAGGCAGATTTGGTTGAGCTGGAAATAAAAAAAGAGAAAAAATATTATTATATTACAGTTCGAGACAATGGTGTTGGTTTTAAAAAACAGCTGAACAAGAAAGCAAGCCTCGAAGGAGGTTTCGGCCTTTTAAGCATTACTGAACGGCTCGACAGCATAAAAGGACATTTGGAAATAGATTCAGCCATTGGAAAAGGAACCAGCGCAACAGTAATTATACCAACGAGCGAAGGTTAAAAAATATGGCAACAACAGTACTAATTGCAGACGACCACCAACTTTTCAGAGAAGGGTTGGTAAACTTAATTTCTTCGGCTCCGGATATTGAAGTAATAGCCGAGGCCAAAGATGGCAAAGAAGCAACAGAAAGAGCAAAAAAAATTAACCCCGAAGTAGTTCTAATCGATATCGGAATGCCTGTAATGAACGGTATTGAGGCAACCCGAATCATCAAAAAAGATAATCCAAAAATAAAGGTCATTGCGGTTTCCATGCACTCTGACCGGCAATTTGTGAAAGGTGCACTCGAGGCAGGAGCTGACGGATACCTGCTAAAAAACTGCACATACAGACAACTTATCGATGCCATCCAATCCGTAATATCAGGAAAAAAATACCTGAGTGACGATATCACAGAAATGGTTATTCAGGGATACCTCGACCCGGAAGACGATACTCCCGAAGGACAGGTAGATCTCTCGGAAAGAGAACTGGAAGTACTTAAGCTTTATGCCGAAGGAAAATCAACCCGGGAAATTTCCGAAAAACTTTTCATCAGTGTAAAAACAGTTGGAACACATAAACAACACATTTTCGAAAAACTCGGATTAAGCAGCAATGCCGACATGGTTAAATACGCCATAAAAGAAGGCCTGATACAACTGCATTAAAAATACCGGCACTACAAGTTTTCATCATTGGCAACACCTAGTACGCCGAGATAAATCAACTTGGCGGCATCTTCCATAATTTCAGGAGTGAGTACATCTGTTTTATCCAACGGATGGTGATAATACACCGGATGTACAGAATTACTAGTCCACAACGAAAAAGTTGCTATTCCCGCATTTTCAAATATTGATGCATCGGAGCGGGGACGCCCATAATTTTTTCGCTGTTCTGAAGCTTTCATTTCCCGGTGCAGGTAATTTTTATTCACCTGTTCGAAATGACGAAACAACCCAGGAAAAGTCTTCCCGTTGGAAACAAAAAAACCTGTTCCATTCCCAACCATATCAAGGTTAATCATCATTAATGTTTTATCAACCGGGAAAAGTAGATTGCTTACATAATACTTGCTCCCATACAACCCGCACTCTTCGCCACCAAACAGAATAAACAGGACAGAACGCTTTGGTTTTACGTCGGATTGAGCCAGCGCCTTTGCTGCGCCCAAAATATCTGCTACTCCCGAGCCGTTATCCAGTGCGCCAGGAAACGTTTCACCCAAATATCCTTGTCCGTCCAGGTGACCGCCAACAATTATCACTTCGTCTTTCAAAACAGGATCACTCCCCTCAATTACCCCAACCACATTGCAGGATTCTGCCATGGGAAAATGTTTTGTCTCTGCGGAAATTGTTACTTGCTGACCCGTATTTAAAGCAAATGAAAACGGCTCCATCGTCCCTAGCTTCTTCTTTACTTCATCGTAATTTTTCCCTGAATCGGAGAATAGTTGCTGAACAACTTTTTTGTCGATATGCGCATAAATAAAATTCTCAAGATGAATTGTATTTGGATTGGCTGTTTTTCCTGCATACAAAAGGCCTGCAGCGCCATGAGCCAATGCATTTTCAAGTTTATAGCGATGATAGGCATACGGCGTCCATTTTACCTGAACAGTATCGTTTTTTGTGTACGGAACACCAGATTCCAGAATTACTATTTTCCCTTTGACATCAACATTCTCATAACTATCGTACCCCAACTCCAAAGCAGTAATTCCAAAGCCTACGTAAACCAACTCACCAGTTACCGTTCCCGATGCCGAATTTGAACCCGGGAAATAGTCATCAGGAAATGAATACTGCGTCTCCTTCGAATCAAAAGAGTAGGACAGACTTCCGGTAGAATATACTTCTGTAAAAGCGTTAGGAAAACGCTGGAAATAACTTCCTTTGTTAGCCGGAAGAATTCCCCATTCTGAAAATTTATCGGCACACCACTTTGCCGCCTCAAGATACTCGGGAGAACCCGACAAACGTCCTTTGTACTTTTCTGAACTCAACTCTTCGACAAACCCAAGTATTTCGTGACTGGAAATCGAGTGAAACCCATTGAGCAGGGCTTTATCTTGTTCAGGTTGTGCAGAAGCGGTGTACAACAGCATCAAAAAAGACAGGAACAGTATTTCTGTTTTGTATTTCATCTCATTAAAATTGTACGTTTTCAAATGCATTTATCTCATTCTATCGTTTATCTCAAGGGTATTCGATAGAATTCGCAAGCTCATTTCGATGAAACTTCCATGATTCCAATTGTGCTTGTTTGTGAAGCATAGTTGCATAGTCCCTTCATCTGTATATTGCTTTTCAAAAATAAAAAAGATAACCGGCTACCCCAATATTTATATAAAAGAATACTGGCATAAATCCGGCATCAAAGCAAATAAATCCCTGTTTTTATGCAAAGCGACTACAGGACAAGATAAAAAAAAGGCTGCCCTTTTTAACCGGACAGCCTTTCTTTTTAAAACTACGATTTCAAAGAAATCAGAAGAAATAACGAATACCTACCTGCAGTTGCCAGCACTGGTTGTAGTTGTAGTAGGTAGAATATGTTTCTGACAAATAGCTGCCATCATCTTTTTTAACCATTGAGAAGCTGGGCACATTATTGGCGTCAACATCTTCGAACTTCAAAATCTGTCCGTTGTTAGCCGAATACATGTCTTTTTCGACACCCCATTTGCTGTTCAACAGGTTTCCGAAGTTCAGGAAGTCGAGGCTAAACTGCAAAGTATTGGTTGTACCACCAACTTTAAAATAGTATTCACGAGAAAGGCGCAGGTCGAATTGATGAACCCAGGGAGCCCGTGCAGCATATGCTTCAGCATATTCGCCTTTGTGGTTTTTCAGGTATTTATCCTGTTCTACAAACTTAAAGAAAGCGTCTTCGTCTTCAGCGCTAACAAACTTAACTTCACCTTTTTCTTTCGGAATGTAAATCAGGTCTGTTGCATATCCGTCGTCATTCATGTCGTTCGCGTAAGTAAAACTGTAACCGCCGGCAGAATATCCGGAATAGAACAAATTAACAATTGTAGAAGATTTCATTTTGTTTGCCCAAGGAATTCTGTACGAAACAGAAGCAATTGCTTTGCTCGGCACAACATATTGCGAACGCTGAACTGCCGGCAAGTGCGGTCCGTTAACCTGAATAAGACCGTTGTATGCAGATGCTGCATTACTTCCGGGCATGCCAGAAATTTCTTTAGACTCGGTGATGGTGTAAGCAGCCATCAGGTTCAAATCTTCAACAGGCTCGGCAGTAACTGTAATGTTACCAATTGCACCCCAGCCCTCGCTGTTGTTTGTCAACACGTAAGCATTTTTCGAGTTGTAGCTAATACCGGAAGGATAAATATACCTGTCATCCGGGCCATTAAAACGCTGCCATGTATTATCAGGTTCTTTCAGGTCGTAATTTTTCAGCATTACTCCGTTGATGTTTTTGGTGTAAATACCTTCAACGGTAACTGTCATCGGGAATGAAACTGGCACTTCGTAGTCTAAAGCCAACGAGCTCTTCCACACCTGAGGCATTTTAAAATCAGGGTCAATTGCATTAATATCACGTGGCAAAACACCTTGTTCCGGAGAAATGGTGTTAGGCAGATTAAGCCTTTCAATCATTTCATTAACGTCAGTTATCATCGGACCGGCCAAGCCTGCTAAAACAGCTGCATCGGCTCCCTGGGGATTGACAACTACGTTGCCCTGTGAATCGTATTTAGTAACTGCAGCGTAACTACCCTGCACCATTCCTGAGTTAGTAGGCATATTAGTGAAGAATACCAACGGAAGCCTTCCGGCAAAAATACCTGTACCTCCACGGAGTTTCAGCGTCTGGTCACCCTTTGCATCCCATGTAAAACCAACTCTGGGTGAAAGCTGAACTTTTGCAGTTGGCCATTCGCCGGTATCAATTTTTTTACCGCCAAAGTCCAGTTCGTAAATAGCATTGTTCCGGATGATATTATCTTGATATTTCAGGTAATCGGCCCGAATACCATATGATAATTTAAACGCAGGAGTGATGTTCCATTCATCCTGGGCATAAACTCCAATCTGGTTAAAAGCAACTTCAGCTGCCGGGTTCTTTTCCCCGTCGTAACCATAAGTAAGAGCAAAGTCTCTTGGCGCTGCCTGGTTCAGAAAATCATCGATACTTGCATAACGATAGTATCCTGTTCCGTTTCGCATATAAGAGTTGTTGGCCATTTGGTATTCGAAACTTGCACCTGCAGTAATCTTGTGGCTACTCAGGTAGAAAGTCATGTTGTCAATTACAGTAAACGTATTATTGTTTACCCCGTTATTCCAGGTAAACAGTTCGTAACCAGCCGAAATGTAAGGTTCAAGAATCTGACTTGCATCTTCTCTTACTCCCGCCATAATATCAATAAACGGAAACGGAGAAGATTCAGAACCGCGCATATCTTTTATTTTAGAATATGTGGTCAAAAACTGGTTTGAAACCTTGTCGGAAATACGGCTGTTTAAATCCAAAGAGAATGAATTTACAATATTGTCCATGGAATAAATGGAGTTAGAGAAAGCCATGGAATATTGCGAAATACGATTCATCGCTCTGTTACGGAAACCTGCATCGGTTGAATTACCATTTGTGCCGTTCCATGCCTGGTTTTTGGTGTAGTTGTAACGCAGGCTTAACTTGTTTGCGTCGTTAATATTCCAGTCGATGCGGGCCAAAAGTTTGCGGTTGCTTTCGTCAGCCGGATAGCTGTCGTATGATCCGGGATCATATCCGTAATTATCGATTAAGTGTTTTCTTACTCTTTCCATATCGGAAACACTTGCACGCGAAAGCATTTTCTTTTCATCCATAACGCCATCTTCAGACGGTCTCCAGGTTACAACCTGCCCGGGGCGCACTTCGTATTCGCCGTTAACAAAAAAGAACAATTTGTTTTTAATGATAGGGCCACCCAGGGTAGCACCGTATGTTGTCCTTGATTCTTTATCGCGTTCGCCAAAATCCTGATCACCAATACTGTTACCCCTCATGTTCTGATTGGTAAAATAAGTGTAGGCCGAACCTTTAAATTTGTTGGTTCCCGATTTGGTAATTGCATTAATACCTCCACCAATAAAGTTAGTCTGGCGCACATCAAACGGAGCAACTACTACCTGAACTTCTTCAATGGCATCCAACGAAATTGGGTTTCCTCCACCGGGCAGCCTTGAGCTCAATCCGAAGTTGTTGTTAAAGTTTGCACCATCCACGGTAAAGTTTGTGGAACGGCCATCGCCTCCGGCAAAACTCATCCCGTTGGCGTAGGGCGAAATCCGTGCAATGTCAGAAATACTTCTGTTGATGGTTGGCATAGCAGTCATCTGCTCATTTGAAATGTTGGTTGTTGCACCGGTTTTATCGGTTTGAAAAGCAGAAGCTTTTCGTCCTACCACCAAAATTTCACCAACATCAACCGTACTTTCCGCCAAAGTAGCATCCAGCACAAATGTTTCACCTAAATACAACCTAACATCTGTGTAGGTCTTTTTCGCATATCCTATAAACGAAATTTCAACTTTGTACGGACCACCCGGTCGCATACCCTGAAGGTTGAATTTACCTTCAGTATTGGTAATTGTACCATACTGAGTCCCAGATGGTTCATGCACCGCAACCACTGTGGCTCCGGGCAACATCTCTCCTTGGTCGCTGGAAACAAAACCGTTCATTCCTGAGGTGGTTACCTGAGAGTAAACAGCATTCCCTAAAAACAACAAAAAAGTGAGTGTTAAAGTGAATCGAAATAACTTCATTTTCATTTTGAATAGTTTTTAAAAATTGGTACAAAATTAGTTTTATATCTATTTGTATGTTTAGATTATTATTAATCAATGTTGAATTTTAGATTAAATTATGAATAGATTTTTGCTAATTCCAAAAATTAATTTTTGCTTTTGTGTCGACATCACAATAACCACAGTATAAAAATACAATATTTTAGGCGGTTACTCCCTAATAACCAACACGATAGTATCAACAATTACCAACATCAATTAATTCTATAAACAATTCTATTTCAAACTTTTATCAGTGTGCTTCTGAAATATCAACAGTTTTTGTGAAAAACAAATCTTTCAGTCCGCTAGTATATGACTATCTGTCAAAAAATACCCGGACAAATATCATATTCTGCTCTGTTTTATTTAATGAAGCCGGGTAAAACAGAAACAATTCAGACAAAAAGAGGTTATTTTGCAAATGAATTTCTATTTTTACCGCCGCTTTTTAAAGGAGACATTCAGAAACTATTTTGGAGATGGAACAGGTACAAATTGACGGGATGTTGACAGAAAAAGGTTTTATCGAAGAAGCGATAGACCCGAATCTGAAACTGGTAGAAGAAATCAACCGCCTAAGGAAGGAAAAAAATGCTGTAATACTGAGCCACTTTTATGTGGAAGGCGAATTGCAGGACATTGCCGATTATGTGGGTGACAGCCTGGGACTGGCGCAGGCAGCAGCCAAAACCGACGCTGAAATGATTGTTTTTGTCGGTGTTCACTTTATGGCAGAAACTGCAAAAATTATCAACCCCACAAAAAAAGTCATTCTTCCCGACCTGAAAGCAAGTTGCTCCCTTGCAGAATCAGCACCGGCCGAGGCATTTGCCGAGTTCAAAGCCAAATATCCCGAACACAAAGTTATTACGTACGTAAACGCCACAGCCGCGCTCAAAACGATGTCTGACATTGTTTGCACCTCTGCCAATGCTAAAAAAATTGTGGATAGTTTTCCGAAAAATGAAAAGCTGATTTTTGCCCCTGACAAAAACCTGGGGAACTACATAAACAGCATTACCGGCCGAAACATGGTTTTGTGGGACGGCGCCTGCATGGTACACGAACAATACTCGGTAGAAAAAATTATTGCATTGATGGATCAGTACCCCGAAGCCGAATTCATTGCACATCCTGAGTGTGAAAAACCGGTTCTGTTACTGGCAAAGCATATTGGTTCTACCACTTCGTTATTGAATTATGCAAAAAGCAGCCCTGCTCAAAAATTCATTGTAGCAACTGAAAGCGGGATTTTACACCAAATGAAAAAGGACTGTCCCGATAAAATCTTTATCCCGGCTCCGTCTGCAGATTCAACCTGTGCCTGCAACGACTGCTCGTACATGAAAATGAACAACCTGCAAAAGCTGTACATTTGCATGAAATACGAACAGCCGGAAATAACTTTACCTGCCGACGTTATTGAAAAAGCCCGCATACCGATTGAACGGATGCTGGAGATTTCAAAATAAATATCGAATAATAGGATTTGTTCCGCCCAAAACAACTGAAACAGCCACACCAACAGGCAAAAGAAACCCGAAAAATCGACTTACGCTTAACTGCCCCCACAATTGGCCCGCTCGTATTTTTCCATTAAATCGGTAAGCAGGATCAATTCTTGCAGGTCTTCATCGGTTTTCTGCAGTTCGCACAATTGGATGAACCTGTTCAGCGCGTTTCGGTATTCTTCCTCGGTTTCTATTTCAGTAATTTTTTGCATACAACTAATGAGCATCTAGCCAGTTTCCGGCGGCATTCATTTCTACAGTTAACGGAACGCCAAGTTCTAAGGCATGTTCCATTTCATATTTCACAATTTCCTTCACTTTCTCCAGTTCATTTTTAAAAACATCAAAGTTTAGTTCGTCATGCACCTGAAGAACCATTTTTGATTTGAGTTTTTCTATTTTGAACCGTCGATAAATGTTAATCATTGCTACTTTAATTATATCTGCTGCCGACCCCTGAATTGGTGCGTTAATGGCGTTTCTCTCTGCCATTCCGCGCACTATTGCATTGGCTGAATTAATATCATTTAAATAACGCCTGCGCCCCTTAATTGTTTGCACATATCCATTCTTTCCCGCTAAATCTATCTGCTGATCCATAAATCCTTTTATTTTCGGGAAGTTCTCAAAATACCCGTCAATCAATTCTTTGGCCTCTGTTCTGGGAATATTCAGGCGCTGCGATAAACCAAATGCAGAAATTCCGTAAATAATTCCGAAGTTGGCTGTTTTAGCTTTGCGCCGCATATCAGAAGTAACCTCGTTTTCGGGCACCTTGTAAATTTTTGAAGCCGTAATCGCATGAATATCTTTTCCTTCCTTGAAAGCATTTAGCATTTCCTCATCTTTACTGAGGGCCGCCATAATGCGTAGCTCAATCTGCGAATAGTCAGCCGACAGGAAAACATGATCTTCATCTGAAGGAATAAATGCCCGCCTGATTTCCCTGCCGTTTTCGTCGCGAATAGGAATATTCTGCAAATTAGGATTAACAGAGCTGAGGCGCCCGGTTGCCGTAATTGCCTGATTATACGACGTGTGAACTTTACCTGTTTTCGGGTTCACCAGTTCAGGCAGCGCTTCCACATATGTTGACAACAGTTTTTTTAACCCGCGGAAATCCAGAATTTTATTAACGATGGGATGTTTGTCAGCCAGTTTCACCAGCACTTCTTCCGAAGTGGAATACTGCTTGGTTTTGGTCTTTTTGGCGCTTCCGCTCGAAGAAATCTTCAGTTTCTCAAATAAAATGGGCCCCAATTGCTTGGGCGACGAAACATTAAACTCTTCTCCTGCAAGCTCAAAAATTTCCTTTTCAACCTGAATAATTTGTTCGCGCAAATCAACAGCATATTCTTTCAAAGCCGCAACATCGAGTTTTACGCCCGCCTGCTCCATGTGCACCAGCACCGGCACCAAAGGCATTTCAATCTCATCGAACAGCTGGCGCATTTCGTACTTATCCAGCTCCGGATCGATGGCGTCTTTTAACCAGAAAGTCAGGTCGGCATCTTCACAAGCATAATCACGCAGCTTTTCTTTGGGCACCGAACGCATGTTCAACTGATTCTTCCCTTTTTTACCAATAAGGCTCTCGGTATGTACTTTTTCGTAATTCAGATAAATTTCACAAAGATAATCGAGATTGTGCTTTTGTTCGGGCTGAATCAGGTAGTGCGCCAACATGGTATCAAACATTTTACCCTTTATTTCAATACCGTAATTCCCGAGCATCAACAGGTCGTACTTCAAATTCTGCCCTATTTTCAAAATATTTTCATCTGCAAAAACTTCGCGGAACTCGCTAATCACTTTTTGGGCCTCTTCCTTTTTTGACGGCACCAACACGCAATACGCTTCGTGTTTCCGAAACGCAAACGACATGCACACAATTTCGGCAGAATGTGTATCTAACCCGGTAGTCTCAGTATCGAAACAAAAAGCATCGGCAACAGAAAGCTCGGCGCGCAGGCTGGCTCGCTGCATTTCATTTTCCACAAGGTAGTACTGATGCGGAATTGTTTCGATGGTTTCCATTTGCGTAGCTGCCGGCTGAACTGTCTCCACGTCACCAAACAAAGTCTGCTGCACCGCCTTTTCGCTTTTCCCTTCTTCCAGATTCAGGCGTTCGGCCAGCGTACGAAACTCCAAATCTTCAAACAATGCTTTCAGAGCTTCTTTGTTAACTTCCTCGCGGGCGAGTGCTTTTTCATCAAAATCAATAGGCACATCCTGAATTATTGTTGCCAGCTTGCGTGAAAGGCGAACCTGCTCTTCAAATTCAACAAGGTTTGACTTTTGCTTGCCTTTCAACTTATCAATGTTCTGGTAAATCCCGTCGATACTGCCAAACTCTCCAATAAGTTTTTCTGCAGTTTTAGGGCCAATTCCAGGGCAGCCCGGAATATTATCGGCGCTGTCGCCCATCAATCCCAAAATATCGATTACCTGTGCCGTGTTTTCAATTCCAAAATTCTTTTTCACCTCGTCCGGTCCCCAAATTTCAGCAGCGGCTCCCTGCTTGGCAGGTTTGTACATTTTAACGTTGTTTTCCACCAACTGGGCGTAATCTTTATCAGGGGTCATCATAAACGTATCAAAGCCCGAGTTCTTTGCCTTTTGCGCCAAAGTTCCGATCACATCGTCGGCTTCAAAACCTTCTTTTTCGATTATGGGAATATTGAATGCTTCAATAATTCTGCGGATGTAAGGAATGGATTTCCTCAAATCTTCGGGCATTGCTTCACGGTTGGCTTTGTACTCCTTAAAAATTTCGTGCCTGAAAGTAGGAGCTGAAACATCGAATACCACTCCAATATACTGGGGGGTTTCACTTTCGAGCAACTGAACCAGCGTGTTTACAAACCCCAGCATTGCTGATGTATTTACACCTTTGGAATTAAAACGCGGATTACGAATAAATGCGTAATAGCTACGGTAAATCAACGCATAAGCATCGAGTAAGAAAAGTTTTTTCGGGCTGTTTTCTGTCATATCCTTGTATATTGAACAGCAAATTTAAGAAAAATGCCCGCGATAGCATTATTCGGAAACTATACGATTTACCGACAAAAAAGAATACAAACCACTTTCAGAAAAAATTAACCGAAAAGCAAACCCCGAAAAGCGGACGATGGATTGATAAAAAAAAAGCCATACCATTACAAAACGCAACGGTACGGCTGTATTTATATTTGGCTAAACTTTAGGCAATTCCCAGGGGGCACGGTATTCAGGAACCAGATAACTATTGGCATCATCATCGTTGATGAATTTACTGTTATCAGCATCCCAATACAACCGGCGTCCGGTTTTCAGTGCAATATTTCCAAGATGACAAACCCGTGCCGTGTTGGCTGCAATTTCAACATTTGCATTGGTAACTTTGTCGGTGTCCTTTATGCAATCGATAAAATTTTTCATATGGTTATTCAGGCCTTGTCCGTCGCCTTTTTTCAATTCCACACGCTCCATTTTTGGATTTTTTCCGCCTTCAGGAATTACTTCCCATCCACCGCGGTCGACCACCAGCGTTCCGTTTTCACCAACAAAACCTACGCCGTGTGAGCGCCCGTAATACCCGGCATCGCTACCTAAACCGTGATCCCACAACATAGTGTAGCCGTCAAATTCGTACAACGCCTGCATGGTATCCGGCGTTTCGCAGGCATCGTCGGGATAAGCAAATTTACCTCCCATTGCCATAACCGATTTTGGCGCTTTTGCGTTCATTCCAAAAAGTCCGTAATCAATAATATGAACTCCCCAGTCGGTCATCAATCCACCTGCGTAATCCCAAAACCAGCGAAAGTTAAAATGAAACCGATTGGGATTAAACGGGCGTTCTCTGGCGGGCCCCAGCCAAAAGTCATAATCAACACCAGCCGGAACAGCGCCATCGGGCTGAGCAGGAATTGACTTCATCCAGCCCTGGTACGACCAGGTTCTAACGGTACGAATTTTACCCAACTTGCCCGAATGCACAAATTCTGTGGCATCCTGCCAGTGCTTGTCGCTCCGCTGCCATTGCCCTACCTGAACTACATTCCCGTAGCGCCGGGCAGCCCGTTCCATAACATTCAGCTCTTCGATGTAATTACCCAACGGTTTTTCGCAGTAAATATACTTTCCTTCCTGCGCAGCATTCACAAACGGAATGCAGTGCCAGTGGTCAGGCGTGCCAATTATAATTACATCAATACCGGGTTCTTCCAGCAACTTTCTAAAATCTTTAAACCCTTTTGGTTTGAATCCCTGAATTTTTTCGGTGTCAGCAATACGTTGGTTCAGGATATTTTCGTCAACATCGCAAATGGCAGCACACTCGGTGTTGCGCTGGCCAAGAAATGCCTTTAAATCGGAAAATCCCATGCCTTTGGCACCAATCAGTCCGCACACCAATTTTTCGTTTGCCCCTATGCACGAGTTCATTGCCATGGGCATTGAGGCGGTAATTCCAACCCCTGCAGCGGCAAGGGCAGAGTTCTTAATAAAACTTCTTCTGTTTGACATTTTTTAAAATAAATTATTAGGTTGACAGTTGGCTGCCGGGAGGCTAAAATCACTTCCCGGCGTTGGTTTTTATTCTATTTTTTCTTTTGCATTGCATCGTCAAACGCCACATCCGAAGGTTCAAAATCAACATGTTTCACAAAATGACAAGCTTCGGTAGCTCCGGCTTCGCGGTTCATTCCGCTGTCTTCCCATTCTACCGAAAGTGGCCCGTTGTAGCCAATGTCATTTAGTGCGCGAATGATGTTTTCAAAATTCACTTTTCCGCGCCCCAGGCTACGGAAGTTCCAATAACGGCGGTTATCGCCAAATTCGGAATGGCCACCAAAAACACCAATTCCCATTGGAACATCGCTCCAATACGCATCTTTCATGTGAACATGGAAAATACGATCGGCAAATTCGTAAATAAACCGAATATAGTCCACGTGTTGATACCCAAAATGGCTGGGATCGAAATTGAATCCAAAAGCCGGGTGGTTATCCAATGCTTTCAAAGCCAGATGGGCAGAATGAATATCGAAAGCTATTTCGGTAGGATGCGCTTCCAACGCAAACTTAACCCCCAATTTCTGAAACTCATCCAGAATCGGAATCCAGCGTTTGGCAAATTCTTCGTAGCCTTTTTCAATCATTCCTTTTGGGATGGGCGGGAAAGAATACAACAAATGCCACACCGGACTACCGGTAAAACCAATTACCGTATCGAGCCCCAGCATTTTTGCTGCTTTTGCCGTTTTTATTACCTCTTCTGCCGCTCTTTGCCGAACCCCTTCGGGATCGCCGTCGCCCCAAATATAATCGGGAAGAATCCCTTGGTGGCGTTCATCAATAGGGTCAGAAACACACTGCCCCACCAGATGCGTAGATATGGCATAAAGGTCGAGTTCATATTTTTTTAGAAGGGCTTTTCTTTCGTCGCAATAGGCCTGGTCTGCTTTATCAATTTCCATATGATTGCCCCAGGTACAAAGTTCAAGTCCGTCGTAGCCAAACGATTTGGCTTTCTGGCACATTTTTTCGATGGGTAAATCAGCCCATTGTCCGCTAAATAATGTTACAGGTCTTGACATCTTACTATTTTTTCTAATTAACGTTTTTGAAATGCATCTTATTTGAATACACAGCAAAAAACTGCATATTCTAAATTACCGGGCAAAACAGATTTCTGAGCTTACTCAGCAAATTTCACCCATTTCATTGTGTCGTCATAACCGGCTTTCACAACGGTATCAATAAACTGCATACCCCTAATTCCGTCGTCCACTCCTGGAAAATCGAGCATTTCTGAGGTAGGTTCAACGCCATCTTTTTTGGCCATTACAGTCATTGCAAAATTCCGGTAAATATTAGCAAAAGCTTCCAGGTATCCTTCGGGATGGCCGCCTGGAGTACGGGTATTGTGTACTGCAATTGCACTGTTCATACTGGTTCCTACGCGCAGAACCTGCATGGGTTTGTCCAGCCACTTCAAAATGAGCGAATTCGGTTCATGCTGAAACCATTCCAGCCCGCCTTTTTCGCCGTAAACTCTAATTTTTAAAGCATTTTCTTCTCCGGCAGCAATCTGTGTTGCCATTAAAACACCTTTAGCCCCGTTTTCGAAACGCAGAAGAGCAGCACCGTCGTCATCGAGCAAACGGTTAGGAACAAAAACATTCAGCTCGGCACATAACTCGGTCACTTTTAATCCGGTAATATATTCAGCCAAATGATGAGCGTGCGTTCCAATATCGCCCATGCAGCCTGCTTTTCCCGAACGTTTCGGGTCTGTGCGCCACGAAGCCTGAGCATTGCCCTGATCTTCCACTTTTGCAGAAAGCCAACCCTGAGGATATTCAACAAAAACCTTTCGAATTTCCCCCAGCTCCCCGTTGGCAACCATTTGTTTTGCGTGTTTAACCGCAGGGTAACCCGAATAAGTATGAGTAAGCGCCAGGGTGCGACCTGTTTCTTCTAGCTTTTCTTTCAGTTTTATTGCCTCGTCCAGGGTAAAAGTCATCGGCTTGTCAATCACCACATCAAACCCATTTTCAAGCGCCATCACAGCGGGGGCAAAATGCACAAAATTGGGCGTTACTATCGAAACAAAATCCATGCGTTCTCCTTCAGGAAGCCTTGCCTCTTTTTCGAACATCTCCTGGTAAGATTCATACACCCTGTTTTCAGGCAGATAATACAATTTTCCCGAGGATTTTGAGATTTCAGGATTCACACTGAAACAACCGCAAACCAGCTCTATCTGGTTATCCATAAATGCGGCAAGACGATGGATTGCTCCGATAAAAGCATCAGTTCCTCCGCCAACCATACCCATTCTGAGTTTTCTATTCATAATTAAAGTGTTTATTTTGATTTAGAAATTTTGCCTATAAAATTAGCAACTCTTTTGAAAGGAAGCAAAACTGACGGGGGAAACCGAAAACAAAAAGCCACTTGCTCAAAAAGCACAAAAAAGCCACTTTTTGAAAGCCGGCAGAAAACAGAATTAGGAAACAATTCGTTATTTTAGCCCATTCATCTAAAATTACAATTAAATCGGGTAACCATGGAAAGAAGAAATTTCATAAAAAATGCAGCAGCCAGCGGAATTGCAATGGCAGGATTAGGAAGTTTTATGGGAGCTTCAGCTTCTGAATCAACTGTATCGAATACCGCCAAATTTAAATTGAAATACGCACCGCACCTGGGCATGTTTCCCGAGCTTGCCGGGAAAGACCCGATTGACAACATCAGGTTTATTGCAGACCAGGGATTTCGGGCCATATTCGACAACGGGCTGATGAACAAACCGACTGAATTGCAGGAGAAAATTGCAGGCGAACTTGCGCGCCAGGGAATGGATATCGGGCCATTTGTTTTGTATGCCGATTTTAGCGCAGAATCGATGGTGCTTTTCAACGATGAGTCCAGAAAAATGCTGAAGGAAAAACTTCAACAAGGTATTGAAACCTATAAACGCACCGGTGCCAAATATGCATTGATGGTTCCGGGCAGGTACAATCAAAAACTGGAATGGGGTTACCAAACGGCCAATGTAATTGACTCGTTGAGAGAACTGAGCGAAATGGCCGAAAAAGAGGGGATGGTTATTGTTCTGGAACCTCTAAACCGATGGAACCACCCCGGATTGTTCCTTACCGGAATGCCGCAGGCTTATGCTATTTGCCGCGCAGTGAACAGCCCGTCGTGCAAAATTGTAGACGACATGTACCACCAGCAAATTACCGAAGGAAATATCATTCCGAACATCGACAGTTCATGGAGCGAAATTGGGGCATTTCACATTGGTGACAACCCCGGAAGAAAAGAGCCTACCACGGGCGAAATAAACTATAAAAATGTGTTTCAACATATTTACAACAAAGGTTACGACGGCGTTTTGTGTTGCGAACACGGAAAAAGCAAATCGGGAAAAGAAGGCGAACTTGCATTTATAAAAGCCTACCGCGAAGTGGATTCGTTTGAAATCTAAAAAATTAACCGCATAAAAAATGGCCGTTACGCAATGACATAACGGCCATTTTTTGTTTCTGAAAATAAAAAAGAAGGAGAAACCCCCTTCTTTTCCAGCTGTTAAGGATAACCTCAAGGGCTCCTAATTTTAAGGCTATTTCTACTTCTCTAGTCCGATTTGTTTAATTACCGCCACCGGGCGACAAAAGTACAGCTTCGAAAATAATTGCAATATTCAAATCGTAAAATCAATCTTCAAACAGTATAAAAGTTGTAACTTTGAAAAAGACCTGATTTATTTTATTAAAAACCGCTTCAGATTTTATGGGGAAAGACCTGATAATTTACACCCCGATGTATGTCACTTTCTTTTGGGCACTTGTTCTTCTGATAACCAAAAGAAAGAATAATCCTGCAAAATTTTTTCTGGGAGTTTTCATGTCTGCAGCCTTTCTTACCTACCTTTCTCACGCCGTTTTTTTTCAACAAAATGTTTTTGCCTATCGCATATTTGACCCACTGTATGTTTTTGCTTCACTTTCTGTTTATCCTTTATACTACTGGTACATAAAACTGCTTACCGTTGAAACCAAATACCACTGGATAAATCTGAGGATGCTTTTGCCCGCCCTGATTTTTTCTTTGGCAACATTTCTTTTGTACCAATTAATGACTAAAGAAGAGCAGCTAACTTATGTTCAGGGATTTCTTCTCGAAAGAAACGGCATGATTGACGAAACTACTCTTATAAAAATTCAGGAATTGTTCTTTTATTTCGGACGATTGGTTTTTGCAATTCAGGTTGTATTTTTTCTTGTTCTGGGGCGAAAACTGGTATTGCATTACAACAAGCGAATTGCGAATTTCTACTCTAATCTGGAAAGCAAAACCATTTTTTGGGTGAATTTTTTACTGTACTCATTTGTTGCCACTTCATCCATGAGTATCGCTTTTAATTTAATCGGGCGCGAAATATTTTTAGACTCGCCGGCGCTTCTTGCCATACCTTCTTCCATATTCAGTATTCTCCTGTTTTTTATTGGCCTGCTGGGGTACATGCAAAACCACACGGTTGTTGATTTGGAAAAAGACGAAAACGGCCACCTGTCGGCAGATCAAACAAAATACCACGCAGACCAGCTAAAACCAAAGCTGACTGACTTATTTGAAAAGAAAAAAGTGTACAACAATTCAGAGTTAAAAATTACAGATATTTCGCAACTTTTGGGAACCAACCGCTCTTATGTTTCTGCACTGATAAACAACGAATTTAACTGTTCGTTTAACGAATTTGTCAATAAATACCGGGTAGAGGAAGCCAAAAAAGTGCTGGCAAAAGACATCAACAAAAGCTTTTCGCTAAACCACGTTGCAGATACTGTGGGATTCGGATCTGTGGGAACTTTCATTCGGGTATTTAAAACAATGGAAGGAATTACTCCGGGCATGTATCGCGAAAACGGAATAAAGGATTCGAACCTCTAAACAAAAAATGAACTACCCGGTGGTTCCCATAGCATTGGCAATGGCATTAATGCTTCGTAACAAATTATGCAACAAAAGCTCATGATTCCCATTTTCTCCCGTTTTTTGGGCGACTCTCCATCGTTTTAATAAATTAACCTGCTGCCGATGCAAGGGGAGGAGAGCTTCAGCCCTGAGCCGGGTAGAATAATAGTGATTTCTCCGTCTTTCTTCCGGAGGGCTCTCCAGCAACCCGAGCATGGCTTCGCGGGTTAACGCCAGCTCCCGAAGCAGCAACGCCAGTATCTCTTCCCGCACTTTCGCATCTTCTACCAAACCAGCATACAGCTTCATAATATTTTCATCAGTAGCAGCCAGACTGGTGTCGATATTTGTTAATACATACCGCACGAAATCGTCGGTTTTAACCAGCTTTTTTAACTGAATATATTTCTCCGGATGTTCGGTTTTTAGTTTTTGCAGCGTAGATCCAACGCCGTACCAACTTGAAATATGCATGCGCGACTGGGTCCAGCTAAATACCCAGGGAATGGCGCGCAAATCAGCCAATGTACGTTTTCCGGTTCGACGAGCCGGACGGGAACCGATTTTACTGGATTCGATGGCATCGATGGGAGTGGCGTGTTCGTAAAACGAAATAAATGAAGGATGCCCTGTCAGCGTTTTAAATGCTTCAAAACTTTCATTGGCAAGATAACTGAAAAGCTCAGCACGGAGGGTGTTCTCCCCCGCGGCTCCGGCTTTGTTCAGCAAAGTTTGACGCACCAATCCGGCCACCAACAATTCCATATTATATGCAGCATTAACTTTATTGGCATACTTCCGCTCAATGGTTTCGCCCTGCTCCGTCATACGAATTAACCCGTTTGTAGTAGAAAGAGGGAGCGATTTTAAAAACCAGTGAGTTGGGCCGGCACCTCTGCTAATTGTGCCGCCCTTTCCGTGAAAAAAACGAACTTGCACACCATGTTTCCGGGCAACTTCAGAAAGTTTCACCTGTGCTTCGTACAAATACCAGGTACTTGCCAAAATGCCACCGTCTTTGTTGCTGTCGCTGTAACCAATCATTATATCCTGTATCAGCCGCGGAAGTTTTTTCTTCTCCCTGATATATTCCAGGCTGTTTCGGGTAACCCGGTGGCTCAAAAACTCATCCAGCACCTGAGGACTTTTCTTTAAATCGTCAATGGTTTCGAACAGCGGAACAACGGGCAACGGACAAGCCAGTCCGCGAGAATCGAAATGAGACAAACCGGCTTCGCGCATAAAAAGATACACCGTAAACAAATCGGTTGCATTGCGCGTCATGCTCACAATAAGCGATCCCAGCGACTTACCGGAATAATCCCTGATGTGCTTCCCCAGCGTGCGAAAAGTTTTTACCACCTCGCGAGCTTTTTCCGACTGCAATAAATCGGTTCTGCTGATAAACGGACGATTGTGCTCCAATTCTTCTTTGATAAACATTTCGTAAGCCGACCTGCTTTTTACAACCGATTCGAATTTTGCCGGAAGGCTGCTCTTCACAATATCAAGCAACGCCTGCTCGTAGTAACGGCTGTTCTGTCTTACATCGAGAAGTGCCAGGTGAAATCCGAAAACTTTCAGATGACGCAGTACTTTCTGCACATCGGAAACTGCTATAGAACGGGCGCCGTAATCAATCAATGCTTTTTTCAACACAAGCAAATCGGCCTGCAATTCATCAGAATTCGAGTAAGAAGAAACAGCATCCTGCAACTTTATTCCTCCCGACGCATTTTCAGTTATGGGAAGTTTCTCTTTTATAAACTGAATGTATTTTTTAAAAGGTTCGTCCGGATTATCAGAAGCAATATCCATTTCACCATACAGTTCATCCATTCGCTCAATGAAATACGAGGGGAGAGAATCAATATTGCAATAGATGCTCAACTTATCGGAAAGCTCGTTCAGCATGCTTTTGAGCAGCGACAAAGCATGTAGCCGAAAAATCTCCAGCGTTTTTCGTGTTACATCGAAAGAGACAAGCGGATGCCCGTCCCGGTCGCCGCCCACCCAGTTTCCAAAACTCAACACCGGAAAATTCTCCGTGTCCTCTACTAACTGCGGATTAAACCCTGCTTTTTCCCAGGCCTGTTTCAACTTATAATCCAGGTAATGAATCATCTCCGGAAAAACTTTATGGAAATAATAGAGTACATTTTCCAATTCAGATTCTACGGCCGGCTTTTCAATAAAAATTTCGCCAATAAACCAGAGTTTATGCAATATTTGTTTGATATCGTACTTTATTTCTTCCTGCTCGTAACTGGTGTACATCGAATTTTCGCGTTTCACCAGCAGAAGGTAAAGCTGCCGGTAAAGAGCCAGTACCACAGGGCGCTTTGCCTCGGTTGGATGGGCAGTAAGAACAGGCTCTGCATGAACCTGCCGAAGACATTCGGCAATGCTTTCTTCCCGCAAACCCTTCAACTTCAAATCGTTAAAAATATCTGCCCACATTCCGCTAACACTTTCCAACCCCGAATTTTCCTGACGGGCACGACGGTTCTGAACAGCCCCGTTCACTTCTGAAAGATTTAGCAACTGAAAGCTGATGGAAAACAAATGCAGCAGTTTTTGAGCATTTTCGTCATCGAAACGAGGTTCACTTTCCGAAATCCAGGGAATTTGAGCAGCCAGGGCAGCTTCGTTGTTTTCCACTAAAACTTCGGAGAAACACTCCAAAAGAAATTCTAAATCGGCATACGGTTTTCCCACAGAACTCTTGACCTCTTCGAGAAGACTTTTCATAGGTTCCAAATTGTTTATTCTTTACAACTCATCGGCAAAAAAATTTCCGTTTTCCACTTCGAGTAACAAACAGGAAAAAAAGCAACATCCCTGAATATTTTTAAAAAAAAATATCTCCGAAAAAAATAAAATGCCGAAAGCCAAATTATAACTAGTAATCAAAATATTAAAACGCCCAGAACTGTATGATTCAGGCAATTCCGATTACAACCGAAACAGAACAATGCTCTTTTTTGTTTTATTTTTTTAAATATATTTGGAACATATCTTAGAATTTTCTGTAAACCATACAGCGAAATTTGTTGTTCAAATAACAAAGTCATCATACCATGAGACGAAAGATAAAGAACATTCTAATCCCCGTAGATTTTGAAGACACTTCGGTGAAAGCTGTCAGATATTCCGCAAAAATGACGGAAAAATTAAACGGGAATCTTTTATTGCTTTACGTTATTCACACCCCCGGGCTAATGGCTCAGTTTTTTTCTTCGGGCGACTATCTGGTAAAAATAACCAACCAGGCCAAAGACAAACTGCAGGAAATTGCAGATGAAGTAAAAAAAGAAGTACCGGGAGTTAAAATCAACACACGAATTGAGCTGGGCAAACCCTACGAAAAAATTCTTGAAGTGGCCGACGAATCAGGTGCCACCATGATTGTTCTGGGCGAAAACCACCACAGCGGAGACCCCGAAGACGACCTTGGAACAACCGTTTACCATGTCACCCTCAAAGCAAAAATACCGGTGCTCACGTTAAAAGAAGATACCAGTAAAATGAAAGACAGCATTGTTGTTCCGCTTGATTTAACCAAGCAAACGCGGGAGCAACTGCTATCGGCTTTATACTACGGACTGGAGTACGGAGCAACTATTCATCTTGTTTCGGCGGTTGTGGGTGGAATTAAAAAAACCGAAAGCCGCATTTACGGCAAACTGAAAGAAGCCCAGGAAACTCTGGAAATGAACGGGCTGAAATGTGAGATAAAATTGTTCGACCGCTCCAAAATTCCACCGTTTAAGCGGGTGCTGGAGTATGCGGAAGATGTTGACGCAGGAATGATTTTGCTGATGACCCACCAGGAAGGATACACTTATGACAATTACATCGGAGCATTCGCTCATCACATTATGAACATGTCAAAAGTCCCGGTCTTCAGTATCGCGTCGCTGTCGAAAGACCCAAATTTTTCTCCGTTTTTCAAAACGCTTGTTGACCCAATCGGGCTTTTTACATACAAAAAAACTTAAAAAATACACGGAACCTTAAAACAAATTAATGGTTTATATACTGCTTGTTTTCCTCTCTGCTTCTCTGTTGATTTTTATTCTCCCCGGATGGCTGAAAAAGCAAAAAGCCATTTTACTATCTTTTGTCCAATTCGCCGCTTTCATCTACTTTTTATCCCATGTTTCTGAAATAACCAGTTATCATTCAAAATCAATTTTTATTGAATGGATTCCGCAACTGGGTCTTAATCTCGAATTTATGCTTGACGGCCTGAGCATGGTTTTCGCACTGCTGGTTACCGGCATTGGCGCGCTGGTGTTTCTTTACGCAAAAGATTATATGAAAAGCTATGCCGGAACCGACAAATTTTTCTTTTACCTGATGCTTTTTAGCGGCGCAATGCTGGGCCTTGTTTTATCGGGAAACCTCATTCAGCTTTTTATTTTTTGGGAACTAACCAGTTTTATTTCCTTCTTCTTAATCAGCTTTTTTCACGAAAAAGAGTCGGCACGAAAAGCAGCATTTCAGTCGCTTTATATCACCGGGTTTGGCGGGCTCAGCATGCTTGCGGGAATTGTACTTCTGGGAAGCGTGGTTGACAGCTACTCGTTTTCCGACTGGCTTTCCAATGCCAATGCAATAAAAGAAAGCAATTTATATCTCCCCGGACTGCTACTGATTCTGGCAGGAATTTTTACCAAATCGGCACAATTTCCGTTTCACTTTTGGTTACCCGGAGCCATGCAGGCTCCTGCGCCGGTAAGCTCGTATTTGCATTCGGCCACCATGGTAAAAGCAGGTATTTTTCTGCTTGCCCGGCTCAGTCCGGTTTTGGGTGGAACTCCCGAGTGGACTTACATCATTTCCCTTACCGGGGTTCTTACCATGCTTACCGGTTCGTACTTCGCCATTACTCAAACCGATTTAAAAGGAATTCTGGCTTTTACCACCATTAATGCCCTCGGGGTTTTAGTGCTGCTTTTGGGAATAAATACCACAGAATCGATTAAGGCAGCCATGCTGTTTTTGTTTATTCATGCTTTTTATAAAGCAACGCTGTTTATGGTTGCAGGGCTGATTGAAAAAAAGACCGGAACAAGGGAGCTCAGACAACTGGGAGGCCTGATAAAATACATGCCCCTTACTTTTGTTATTGCCTTTTTAGCACTGCTGTCAATGGCAGGATTGCCCCCACTTTTAGGCTTTTTAGGAAAAGAACTGATTTACGAAGCCAAAGTACAGTCCCCGGGAATCGCCTCAATGATATTGATACTTGGAGTAACTTCCAACATTTTTATGGTAGCCGTTTCGTTGTATTTTGCCCGGAAAGTTTTTTTGGGAAAACCCGGCAATTTTCCCAAACAACCCAACGAAAGGGGGGCGGCTTTTTTGATTGGCCCGGGCGTTTTAGCATTGTTAAGCCTGGTGCTTGGCCTTTCTCCCGGTAAACTAGGCTCGGCAGTTATCAAGCCTGCCCTGAGCGCTGTTTTAGGCGAAGTTGCTGAGGTTAAACTAAAAATCTGGCACGGATTCAACCAGGTATTCTTTTTAAGTATGCTCACAATTATATTGGGCTTTTTGCTGTACGTTGCCATGCTAAAAAAAGACAAGCTGCTTATCTACTGGAAAAAAATAAACGACGTTGTATTTGCAGTTCAGCTCGACGAAGTATTTGCCTGGGTAATGGATAAATTTGTGGCTGTTTCAAAATTAAAAACCAAAACAGTACAACACGGATACCACCGCTTGTACATTCTTACAATCATTGTGTTTACATCGTTACTGCTGTGGTTTCAGGTTTTTGTAACCCGCTCATGGAATTTTGATATCCCGTTTACGTTGCGGCCATTTTATATTTCGGGGCTCGCGCTTGTCATTATTCTGGCCTCTGCGGTAAGTGCTGTTTCGCGTTCGCGAATTGTAACCATCATTTCAATGGGAGTAGCCGGCTACGGAATTTCGCTCATTTTTCTGTATTACAGTGCTGTCGATTTGGCCATCACACAAATTCTGGTAGAAACCCTTACCCTGGTGATGTTTATGGCCATATTGCAGAAGCTGCCTCGATTTGCTGTTTTATCATCCAAAAAAACAAGGTTGCGGGATTTTTTAATCGCCCTGGGATTTGGTTCGGTAATGACAATTTTGGCACTGAAAGCGGTAAACGTTAACCTGAACCGTTCCATTTCCGATTTTTATCTGGAAAACAGTTATCTGAAAGCGTTTGGCGAAAACGTGGTTAATGTAATTCTTGTGGACTTCAGGGCGCTTGATACACTGGGCGAAGTAACGGTTCTTACCATTGCTGCCGTGGGAGTTTATTTATTGTTATCGAAACCCAAAAGCCGAAAATTATGAACTCAGTAATACTTCAACTTGCCGCAAAATATTTACGATGGCTGCTCATATCTTTTGCCGTTTTAGCGCTGCTACGCGGACACAACAATCCGGGCGGAGGGTTTATCGGCGGATTGATGGCCGGACTTGCAATTGTGTACAAAGGGTTTGCTTTTAACGCTTTTCAGGTTAAAGAAAAACTGCTTAAACGACCTGAACGATACATGGGGCTTGGATTGTTTTTGATTCTACTGAGTTTTATCCCGTCTGTATTTGCCGGCAAACCTCTAATGACGGGCATATGGATTACTGTTCCTGTTCCGTTTTTTTCGGGAATTAAACTCGGAACCCCTTTTCTGTTCGACATCGGGGTATTCTTTACTGTAATTGGCGTAACACTGCTATTTGTCTTCTCATTAACACAAAAAAAATAATGGAAATAATACTCGCCATAGTTGTTGGATTATTGTACACGGTAGGTGTGTACCTGCTGCTTCGTCGCAGTATTCTGAAATTTATTATCGGACTGATTTTTATGAGCAACGCCACCAATTTACTTGTTTTTCTCTCGGCGGGACTGGTTCCCGGAAGCCCCGCTTTTGTGCAGGCAGGTTCAGGCAGCTCGGCACCTCTTGCAGACCCGCTGCCCCAGGCGCTGGTGCTAACAGCAATTGTCATCGGACTGGGAATTGTGGTTTTCACCCTGGCACTGAAATACAAATTTTTTGAAACTACAGGAACAGACGATTTGGATCAGCTAAAAAAAACAGATAATTAATGATAACATTCGTTGCGCTACCCATACTTCTTCCGTTTATTTTCATCATCAGCCTGCTTGTGTTTCGTTCTGACCGGCTGGCGGGCTGGCTGGGCGTTTTCGGGTCAGGATTACTCATTTTACTTTCGGGGTACCTTTTTATTCTGGTGCAGAAGCACGGCGTAATTGCGTTGCAAATGGGAGGCTGGGAAGCCCCGTTTGGCATTACGTTGGTGGTTGATTTTCTGAGTGCAATTATGCTGGTTGTTGCAGCATTAATTGTTTTCTCCATTGCAATTTATGCCTTGCGCTTTTTGCCAAAAACCATCCGGTTAAACCGCTTTTTCATTTTCTTTTTTGGATTGACAATGGGGCTGAACGGAGCGTTTGTTACCGGCGATGTTTTCAACCTCTTTGTCTGGTTTGAGGTGATGCTGATGTCGTCTTTTGTATTAATTACACTGGGACGAACAAAAGAGCAACTCGAAGGCGGAATTAAATACATGTCACTGAACCTTATTGGTTCGCTTCTTTTTCTGGCGGGAGTAGGATTGCTCTACGGAAAAACCGGAACGCTGAACATGGCGCATCTGGCTGAAATTTTGAAAAATGACAACCAGGCCATTCTGATGAATACCTCGGCTGTGCTGTTTTTTGTGGCATTTGGAATTAAAGCCGCTGTGTTTCCCCTTTACTTTTGGCTTCCGGCTTCGTACCACACTCCCAACATCACCATCTCTTCGCTGTTTGCCGGGTTGCTTACAAAAGTTGGTGTTTACACTTTCATCCGCTTTTTTACACTGTTTTTTGTGCACGACCAACAGTTTTGGCACCAGCTTCTTCTGATAACAGCCGGATTTACAATGGTAGCCGGAGGCATGGCAGCCGCTGCACATTACGAAACCCGGCGCATACTTTCCTACCACATCATCAGCCAAATAGGGTACATGATAATGGGATTGGGAATTTTTACGCCCCTTGCCATTGCCGGAGCCATTTTTTTTACGATTCATAATATGATTGCAAAAACCAATACTTTCCTGGTTGCCGGAATGATTGCCAAAGCACGAGGCACTTTTGAGCTGAAAGAAGTGGGCGGGCTTTTCAAGCAAAGTCCTTTTTTGGCCATCTTGTTTATGGTGCCTGCTTTTGCCCTGGCAGGAGTACCTCCCATTTCAGGCTTTTTTGCCAAATTCATATTAATTAAAGCCGGCCTCGAAAATGGAAACTACGTAATAACTGCGGTTGCCATTCTTACCGGAATGCTTACACTCTATTCCATGATAAAAATATGGAACGAAGCATTTTTAAAGGCACAGCCTGCAAATGAGTATGCAAGTACTCCATTCAAAAAATTAAAATTTGCCGAGTATTTCCCGTCTGTTCTTTTAGGCGCAACAAGCATTTTAATGGGCCTGTTTGCTGCATATTTATTTGATTTTACAATGAATGCAGCCAATCAGCTTATCGATCCTTCTCTCTATATTGAAACTGTTCTAAAAGGCTGAAACGATGAAAATTCTGAAAAAAACATATTATCTGCTTGCGTTCTGTCTATTCTACCTGTTTAAACTGGTGCAGTCGAATATTTACATTGCGTGGGACATTCTGACTCCCGGCAAGCAATCGAATCCAGCATTTGTTGAAGTGCCGGTAATTTTAAATTCAGACACGGGATTATTAATGTTCAGCAATTTGCTGTCGATGACACCGGGGACACTGAGCCTCGATATAAGCCGGGATAAAAAAACAATGCTGGTGCACGTTTTATATTATTCTGATGAAGAACAAATACAAAACGGATTAAAAGAAATGCAACAAAAAATAAAAAGAATAACCGGGTAAACAATGAACGATTCGATATCAACAACAGTTCTTCTCATTGCATTCTCGTTGCTTTTAGCGGCGCTGATTCTTGCCTTTACGCGTCTTTTAAAAGGCCCGTCGATAAACGATCGTATCGCAGCCATGGATGTTATTTCAATTGTAGTAATGGGGTTTATTCTGGTTTACAGCGTACTCATTAATAATGCCATGTATTTCGATATTCCAATTGTTATTTCGCTGATTTCATTTATTGGAACGGTAGCAGTCTCAACCTATTTAAAACACAAAAATGGATAAAATAATTATTTCGATATTTATTCTTGCCGGTTCGTTTTTTATTTTGGTGGCCGCTATCGGATTGCTACGTTTTAAGGATCTATACGCCAGGTTGCATGCCGGTACAAAAGCGCCTTCCTTTGGCATCTTACTGCTACTTATCGGGGTAAGCATCTACTTTAACACGCCCGTAGTTTACATTAAATCGCTATTCATAATCGTATTTATTTACCTAACAGCGCCCCTAGGTGCCCACGCTATCGCAAAATCATTTGACAACAAAGGGAAGAACAAAAAGCAATAATTACCCGACATCATTTCCTGAAACCGGACACTCAAAAACTGCATTTTTCTTATTAACAATCATGTTGAAAAAGGGGAGCAGCTGTGCTAAAACGAATTGCAAAGAGCTTCTATCTGCATTCAGATAAAAAAAAATCGCCCATTCAATATTTTTTCATTCCCCACAAACAAGCTGACAATCAACACGCTAAAAATACAATACAAAATAATTGCAATATTTTTAGTACTATGTGTTGCACAGTACTAAAAAAAATACATATATTTGCATTACCAACAACAGTGTATTTAAAAGTAGTTTTTAAAAAAAAGTTCTATACAAGTTGTAACGTTTCACAAAAAACTACGTCATAATAGCAGAAACAAAGAAACAAGAAAACAAACAGAGAAGCAGAAGCCATGAAAACAATTGAAACAATGAAAACAGAAAAGGCCATGAAAACAAAAACAAATTTCAGAAAAGCAGTATTACGTTCAGTCGCCGTAGTCGTAAGTTTTGTTTTGGTAAGTTTTACCGTTAGCGCGCAGGAGTTTTGGAAAAAAGTTCTGACTCACAGCAGTTTCAACGAAATTGCTCTTGCAATGGTTGAAACATCAGCCAGGGAAGCAGAAGCAGCGGACTTATCAGTCAATAATGCAAGCTGGTATTCTTTCGACAAAGCTTTCGACCCGGCACTTGAAATGGAAGGTTGGATGACCACCGAAAATTACTTTGAAATAGCTACTTTTAGCTTTCAAAACGAAGTGGACATCCCCTTAAAAATGGAAAGCTGGATGCTGGACGAAAATCTGTTTTACAGCCACAAAATGCAGGAAGAACCGCTGGAAGTAGAAGACTGGATGACTTCTGCTGATTTTTGGACCATCTAAAGAAAAGGGGCATGGTCGCCTTTTAGAAAGGAGAAAATTAAGATGAAACTTGAAAATACAAAAGCACAAATGAGAAAAGGGGTGCTGGAGTACTGTATTCTACTGGTACTTGACGGCAAACCTCTTTACGCCAGCGACATCATTCAGGCTTTAAAAGAAGCAAAAATGATAGTAGTTGAAGGAACCCTGTACCCGCTGCTTACGCGACTTAAAAATGCCGAATTACTGGCTTACCGTTGGGAAGAATCCAACCAGGGGCCACCACGAAAATACTATGAACTCACCGACAAAGGGCGCAGTTTTTTAGCAGAACTTGAGGCATCGTGGGCCGAATTAGTTGACGCCGTTGGAAAAGTCAGAAAAAACATGAGTTAACAGAAACAATAAACCAGAACAAAAATTCTAAGAATTCATTGATATGAAAAAAACATTCACAATCAATATCAGCGGTACTGTTTTTCACATCGAAGAAGATGCATACGAAGTACTGCAAAAGTACCTGGTGAAGCTTAAAAATCATTTCGGAACAGAGGAAGAAGGGCAAGAGATATTAACAGATATTGAAGCCAGGATTGCTGAAATCTTTTCAGAAAAATCTTCAGGAGAAAAAGATGTTATTACTATGGCCGGAGTGGAACAGGTAATTGAAACCATGGGAACACCGGAAGATTTTGCCGAAGAAGAAGGCGAAAGCGAAGAAGAAATTTACAGCAAAACAACCAAACGCAAGCGGAGACTCTACCGCGACACAGAACAACGCGTAATTGGCGGCGTTTGCGGAGGACTGGCCGCATACTTCAACATGGATCCGGTTATTCTGCGAATCATTTTTGTGGTGCTGTTTTTTATAACTTCCGGAGCCGGGTTACTTGCTTATCTGATTTTATGGATTGCTGTTCCGAAGGCTGTTACAACAGCCCAGCGCCTCGAAATGCGGGGGCAGGAAGCCACGGTAAAAAACATTGAAAAATCAATTAAAGAAGAAGTAAAAGACGTAAAAGAGAGCTACAAAAAGTTTAAGGAGTCGGACACTTTCACCAAAGGAAAAAAAAAAGTTGAAGGTGCTGGTGAAGTGACCTACAACATCTTCAGGTTACTGCTAAAAGTTGCAGTCGTAATAATTGGCGTCGTTCTTATCATTTCAGGTTTTTTTGGGTTACTCGGGTTAATTTCATCACTGGCAATCGGGCATTCGTTTGTACAGGACTGGCCGCTGGTGGTTTGGGGCCCCGAAATCAATTTCCCGGAATTTCTCAATTATCTTGTTGAGCCGGACACGGTTAAGCTCGGCATTATTTCAGTCGGTTTTCTTGCCGGAATTCCACTGCTTGCCATGCTGTATGTTGGCACAAAACTGGTGTTCAACTACAAATCAAACAATACCGCCATCGGGCTTAGTATGGTAGGAGTGTGGCTCATTGCACTAATATCATTATTCGTAATTTCCACAAGCCAGTTAGGTAATTTCAAAAACCAGGCGTCGGTTGTAGAAAGCAGCACCATAAATTGCGACAGTTGCCAAACAATCTACCTGAAACTTAACGAGGACAAGTACAAAGGATACGCCGCTGATGGCTGGGATTTAAACAAACTGAAAGTAAGGCAAATTGACGGCGAAAAAATTATCCTCGGAAATCCACGCCTCGACATTGAAAAATCCAGTGGAAACTCCTTTATCGTAACCGTTAAAAAGTCATCGCGCGGACGAACCCGGGAAACTGCAAGAGACCATGCATCTGACCTTGTTTACAAGTTTCAGAACCGGGATTCTGTTCTACTTTTCGACCCCTACTTTTTTCTGAATGAAAAAGACAAGTGGCGTGACCAGGAAGTAAATATCACTGTAAAAGTTCCGGAGGGAGGAACCATTTTCCTCGACGATGAGATGGTTGACATTATTTACGATATTGAAAACGTTACAAATACCTGGGACGGCGATATGGTAGGAAAATACTGGAAGATGGAACCCAAAGGACTCACAATGAAAAAAGTTGAAAACACCAAAGTTGAGATAGAAGAATAATTAAACAGCAGAATCAGGGGCATGCCACAAAAGCATGCCCCCTGATATTCTACTTTAGAAAATTAACAAACACAAATTCACATGAAACAAATTACCTTTTTGCTTTTTCTATTTATTGCAGCTGCATCGCAAAGCGCTGTAGGACAAAGCCAGTCAAATAAAATGTATGACTATTTTGACGGCAAAGACGGAATTAACCAGTTCAGCTTTTCAAAAAACATGATTGATGCAATTGATCTGGATTTAAGCGAAGATGATGACAGGAATGTAACGGGAGATCTGAACAAAGTGCGGTTTATGACTTACAATCCGGAAAAAGGAAAACTCTCGGGAACTGATTTTACCAAAAAAGCGGTTTCACTTTTACCGGGTTCGTACAAACAGTACAAAGACTCTGATGACGATTTTGAAAACGGCCAAATTTGGCTTCTGGGGAAAAGAAGCAAATACTCCGAATGCCACATCTTTCTTGACGGAGATGAACCCGAATCCATACGGTTTATTGTTTCTTTTTATGGCGATTTTACGGTAAATGACTTAAAAAAGCTGAAGGAATCGGGCAAGAAGATGTCAAATAAAGACTAGCGGGTTAAAATCAGCCAGAAACACAATTTCCCCTTCTCCGTATAATCTGAAAAACAGATTAAAATGGAGGCCAGACTTTTTTCGTGTGTAATACTTTCTCTGCTTATTTCAGTGGTTTCATTCAGCCAAAACAGCGATCCTTTTCCGGCATTACGAAACCAAATGGTAAAAACACAAATTGAAGCACGGGGAATTACCGATAAAAATGTGCTGGAGGCGTTTCGTAAAGTTGAGCGCCACAAATTCGTATTAACCCAGTACATTCCATACGCATACTCCGATTCACCACTACCGATAGACGAAGGGCAAACCATATCGCAACCATACATTGTTGCTTTTATGACCGATGCCCTAAACTTAAAGCGAACCGACAAAGTACTTGAAATAGGTACCGGATCGGGTTATCAGGCGGCGATTCTGGCCGAACTTTGCGACTCCGTTTTCACCATCGAAATATTTGAAAAACTGGGGCACAAGGCACGCCGCGTTTTTTCGGAACTAGGGTACAACAACATTTTCAGCAAAATTGATGACGGCTACCAGGGGTGGCAAGAATATGCACCGTTTGATGCCATTATAGTAACCTGTGCGCCCACAGAAGTGCCCGAGCCCCTGCAAAAACAACTTGCCGAGGGTGGACGACTGATTATTCCCGTAGGAACCAATCCTCTGCAACACCTGATATTACAAAAAAAGAAAAACGGAAAATTAAGGGAGAAAAATATATTGCCGGTGCGTTTTGTCCCAATGATTGACTCCAGCGGCAAAAAATACTAGCAGCTTGCATCTAAAAAAAGTCATAAAAAAAGCCGGCAAAAACCGGCTTCTCTGTAGCGGGAGCAGGACTTGAACCTACGACCTTTGGGTTATGAGCCCAACGAGCTACCAACTGCTCCATCCCGCAATATATCTTGATTTCTTTTGAAATATCTTCTTGAACGCGGGTGCAAATATATATACTTTTAGCGAACTTGCAAAATTTGATTCCTTTTTTATTCTTTGTTTCCCTATCGTTAAATCGTTCTTAACCGTTTCCAAATGCAATTGCCTATTTGCAGCAGTATAGTACTGCAAGTATATTAGATTCTAACCCAAGCGTCAGGGGACACAGCTATTTCCGGGAGTGTAATCTAAACTCTGTCTGGTATTTTTCTTTCATTCAAAATTAATTCATTTTCTGGATTATTAATCGTAAAAGCTTTTTTGAACGGGA
>NZ_FQUM01000036.1 GCF_900129025.1 Mariniphaga anaerophila
ATGAATAATCCCGGAATAATAAATCAACCCTTAACCGGCAGAAATCAATCTAATATTACAAGCCCTGCAATGGGTTTTTAGACAGACTGCCGTTAACGGTAATTTTGAAAAAGCAGATATGAAACATAAAATGATAATATTCTCCATTTTTTTATCCTTGATTTCTTTGACCACTCATGGACAAGAAAAAACTATGATAAAAAATTTTGAAGAATTATTTAATTATGCGTATAAATACTATTCTGAAAATAAACCGTTCGATGAGATAAGCAAAACATTATATAGTTCAATTTATGAGAATTATGAGTTCTTTCTACAAACTGAAGAAGTTAGCTCCAATGATTCAAATAATTTACAACTTCGATTTAAATTGTTTAATTCTTATGCTTTAGAAGGAAGTTATCAATATAAAAATGTTTGTCCTATTTTAATTGACAGAACTGACAGTGTTTTCCTAAGGAGCGAGTTTTTAGAAAATTACAAATACCTAAATCAATTTGTAAAAAAATTCCTGACAAATCCATTTAATGAGTCTGAATTTCCCGAAAAAAGGTTAACGACAATACCATATTTTGGGGATGTCGAGGTTACAAGACAAATAATATTTCTTGACTCTCAGATGACTCCAGACAGCTTAGAAAAAAGAACTTCATTTCATAAACTCTTTGAGGTTATCAGTCACTTAATTTTAGCAAACAACGAATTGAGAAATGAAATTTCTTTTGTAATGTGGAAAAAATCTTACGAAGAACTTGAGTTAGATAAAAAGTTAGCAATAAACAAAATTGCTCCTTTTACTGTACGAATAACACTAAACTATAAATTACCTCCTTCACCTCCGCCTCCACCTGACATGGAATTGGAGAGGTTTATGATGGGTAAAGGGAAGAAAAAATGAAAATTAAAAAACTACCGTTAACACAGTACATATTGCAGGGCGGGGTTTGGTGTTACGCCAACTGCGGATTCTCGTTTCGCAGTTCCGTGTCCTTCGGACAGGAACGCTCTCCGAAATCCGCCCCGACAACATGTACCAACCGTTACCAGCGCATTTGAAAAAGGAACGGATTAACAACTAAAAATCTATTGCAAAAAGACAAAGACAAAAAAGGAAAAGAAAAAAGACAAGCACAGGATTTCTGTACAGTCAGCCAGATTTTGGAAAGAAAAGAAGAAAACAAAGAAAAGAGCAAGACAGAAAAGATTATTCCTCAACGACAAATGAAATGTAACTGAGGAAGCGGAGCTTTGAAAAAAGTGAATAAAACATTGATTATTGGTTGCTCGGATTGGCTGGAAAATGAATAAATTTAGCTCAAAAATTGACTGACAATTAATGAGCGAAATTGACCAGACACCGACTTTTTTTGCAAAACAAGACGGACAAGGAAAAGGAAATAGGAAAGAGTAAATGACGGAGTAGGAGTGGAGCAACCCAAAAACGACATTTTACAACTTGACAAAATTGACAAGAAATAAAGACAAAAACGCGCTGTAACAATGTGCATATTGCATAGCGGGGTTCGGTGTTACGCCAACTGCGGATTCTCGCATCGCAGTTCCGTGTCCTTCGGACAGGAACGCTCTCCGAAATCCGCCCTGACAACATGTACCAACCGTTGTGCTTAATTTATGAACAAGACACATAGAAATATCGAGAGCATACAAAAACAAGTAAAAAGCAAGATTAATGATTTACTTGTTGAAAATGGATACTCACTTGTCATGGAGGAAAGGTTCGGTGATAATTTGTCATTACTTCTTCAATGGTCTAACCAAGAAAAGAACCATACCATTCAACTAATTTGGGATATAAGAGAACAATGGTTTGATTTAGGAGAATTTAATAAAATTAGTAATCTCAATTATTTGGAATCTAATAATATTGAACTGTATCCTTTTTCAGTGACTGGAATACTCTTTAGAAATAAATATAACGCAAAATACATAGCGAAAATTAAATCGAAAATCGTAGAAAAACTTACTCTTAGTTGAATGAATAGGATTATGACCATATTAGGACTATTACTTTCAATTCAAGTATTTGGACAATTGGAACCCGAAAAGGAATTGGAGAAAATATTCTATTCTTTACCAATTCGATTAGAAATTGAAACAATAATTGATTCGGCAAAAAACAATGACCTGATTACTTCATTTGAAAACAACTATCACATTTCAGATAAACCATATTTTTCTGGACATTTATCTCAAAATAACTATCTCTCAATTAAACCTAACTCAGGACAAATTGAAATTTTCCGAAGTGGACTTTATACACTTTGGGGAGTAGATTTAGACTCCTTAGATGTTGTTTATGTAAGTTTTGACTTTGGTGATAAAATGACAAAAGATTTAAGAAAGGTATATAAACGACTTGTTAGAAAATTTAAAAAATTAACAAGTAAGTCAGAGAAATATAAACTTTATGCAGACCCTGGATTAATCGGATATGGATTTTGCTTCTTCAAATCAGAGAATGACAAATTACCATTTATGTCGATTGAAGTCGGACTAGGTGATTGTGTAAGTAACACTAAATCATTGATAGTTAATTATTACAAAATAGAAAATTGAAAGAAAAACTAAGCACAACACGCAATAAAAAACATAGGGCGGAAAGTGCTAAATTTGAACAACATAACATTTAATAAACGGCTCGGTAACTTGATAAGTAGGAGCTTCGAAGTGCCCTACGTTTCTTATTGCCAACCGTTACATGTAATTTTGGTACGATAAAGGGACATCCGTTACAAAGTTAAAGGGACATAGTTTACACTTTTCAAAGTTTGTAATTTGATATAAAAATCAAATTGCCATG
>NZ_FQUM01000018.1 GCF_900129025.1 Mariniphaga anaerophila
GCCAACAAATACAAAATTGACGTGGCCATTCACAACCACCCGAAGCCGTCGAACTACTGGAACCCGGACATGTTTATGGAAGCCGTTGACGGGTTGAGCAACCGCATTGGCGCATGTGCCGACGTCGGCCACTGGGCCCGCATGGGACTGGATCCGGTAAAATGTTTGCAGAAAATATCAGGTCGCGTAAAATCGCTTCATTTTAAAGACATAAAAGAAGAAGTAGCCGGCGAAGAAGAGCGTCATGATGTAATCTGGGGAACCGGTTCACTGGATATGGAAGGGATGCTTTTGGAGCTGAAAAAGCAAAATTTCAAAGGAGTATTCTCCATTGAATACGAATACAACTGGGATAACTCGGTTCCCGATATCAAAAAGTGTATCTCCTATTTTAATGAAACTGTTGATGAATTGTTGTAAAACCGGAGATCTGCTGGTTTATTCAATAAAAGAGCCGGAAACAAAGGTATATTTTAAGTAACTTTGATTCATCAAAATCAACAGAAATGTCAAACTACAAATCAAAAACCGCGTTCGCTTCTCTTTTATTGGTGCTGGTTGCCTTATTCAGCGCCTGCAATTTATCTGAAAATTCAAAAATTCCGGTTCTTTTTGATACCGATGCCAACAACGAAGTAGATGACCAGCATGCGCTGGCTTACCTGCTGTTTAGTGGCGACCATTTCAAAGTTGAAGGAATTACGGTGAATGCCACCAGCGCGCCGACCGGTTACTCGGAAAATTCTGACGTAAGCGATCATTACGAAGAAGCGAAAAGAGTGATGCAGCTTTGTGGTGACTTTTATGGCGAAATCCCCCTAAAGACAGGAGCAAATGGTTCTTTTTCAGAAATAAAAGAGCACATTGGAGAACCTGATTTTGATGGCCACGAAGCTGTTGATTTCATTATTGAGCAAGCCATGAAAAAACGAAACCGGAAACTGGTATTGCTTCCGGTGGGAAAACTCACCAATATTGCACTGGCACTGATGAAGGAACCGGCCATTGCCGAAAACGTAAGAATTGTCTGGCTTGGCTCCAACTACCCCGAACCGGGAGAACACAATCAGGATTGGGACATCGAATCGATGAACTATATTTTGGACGCAAATGTGCCGTTTGAAATGGTTACCGTTCGTTATGGAAAGCCATCGGGAACAGCAGCAGTAATGGTTTCGCAAGATCAGATTTTGCACCGCATGCCCGGAAAAGGGCCTAAAATTTCGGCTCCGGTTGCCGGGCGGCATGGTGGAGAGTTTTCCAATTTTGGAGATTACTCCGTCAACCTGTTTAGTCAGTTCCATATGTGGGGCGACCCCATTGGCAGAGCGTTGTTTGATATGGCAGCTGTGGCAGTGGTAAAAAACCCCGACTGGGCAGAAAAAAGGGAAATTCCAGCGCCCATTTATGTGAACGGGAAATGGGTAGAACGGCCGAATAATCCACGTAAAATTTTACTGTGGGAATGGTTTGATATTTACGGAATTATGAACGACTTTTTTGTCACCATGGACGACTACAAACTGGTTAACGTAAGATAGCTATACAAAAAGAACACCCGCAAAAGGTTTTATCGCCTGATTTGCGGGTGTTCTTTCAACAGGCAGCCGCCCTATTCAAATTCCAATTTTCCGAAGAATGCAGGTTGGTGATAATCCGGATTTTCAGTTTTTACCGGGTTCCAGGTTACATAATGCGCCACTGCGGTTTCGTCGCCACATTTGTAAAAATTAGCAGAAGCTTTCAACCCGTCAAACGATTTCAGATTGCTGTATTGGAAAACTTCAACCGGAATGCGAATCATCATTTCCCATTCAAAATCGCCAGACTTATCGTTAAACGGAGCACTTCCCAAACTCGACCTGATTTCGATTTTCTTTACCAGTTCCGGGTCAACAAATTTGCGGTTTCCCCTGCCCGGCCCATACCCCAAATGTATTGTTCCAATGCAACTAAATTCAAAATTATAATAGTCTTTGCCATCCGGAGAAATAAAAAACTCCACGCAACTGTCTTTATAAACATCGCCGTTTATGCGGGTTTCTCTGGCTCGCAAATGTTTTTCCGCCACATAATATTTCAGCAAAATTTCATCGTCTGCGTGTGCAATTCTAAAATTCACAACCGGCAGATAACTAAACTCTTTCCAGTTTAAAGTCTGAATCATGTGGGTTACAGTTTGCCATTCCAACCGGTTTTCGGCCTCGGCAAATGAAGTATCTTTTTTTACATCTATCTTTTTTACAAAAATTTGGTTCATGATGTTAAATTTGAATTTTGGTAAAGGTAAACATTATTTTTTCTTTCCAGTTTCCCAATCTACACGTATCTTTGAGGTTCTTTTTTTGTAACACTTTAGGATTGAAATGGGCGAAACAGAGTTTGTAATTGTATTAACAGAACACCGAAACCTTGGGAATGTATTCCAACCCTACCTCATCCATAAAAGAGATAAATTCTACTCTACCGAAAAGCTGGTAAAGCCGTTTGATATTAACAGCGTGGAGTACGAATTGAAACCCCACGAGAAAGAGTTGGTATTGCTGATTGAAAAATACAGCGACGAACGTCTGATGAAAAAATTTTCGCGCGCAAAAAATGTATCTGAGTTTTTTGCCCAGCTCGACAAATCGACGTTCGAAAAGCAGGTGTCGCCGTACATTGAGCAATGCATGTTTGAAGTAGCCCGCATTTTAATGCTAAGCCCGGTGCGTCTGCTGAACAAAGAAGCGAAATACGCCAACTTGTACGACGAAGACGAAATACGGGTTCCGCCCCTGTTTATTCGACCTGAATTTTATTTCGACCGAACAAAAACAGAAACGCGATATCACCTGAAAATATTCATCGACAATAAAGAGATTCCGCTATTAAACCGAAATGTCCGCATTGTAACAAACAACCCGTGCATGCTGGTAAGCAGAAACCAGTTGCTGGTTTTTGAAAAACTCGACGGAAAAAAAATCGTTCCGTTTCTCTCCCGGCAATACGTGTCCATTCCGCGCAGCATTGAAGAAAAATACTACGCCGGATTCGTCAAAAAAACCATTCGCGATTTCGATGTAAAAGTATCGGGATTCAAACTTATTGAAGGCGAAGGGAAAAAAACGGCAGTGCTTAATCTGGACAAAAACCTGATGTTACAACCGTGTTTTATTCTGCAATTCAGGTACGATGGCGAAATCTTTCTGCCCAACAACAACCGTCATGTTGCAGTTCTGTTTCAGAAGCAAAATAATGAATTCGTTTTCAAAAAAATAAAGCGGGATGCAAAGTGGGAAAAATCGGTTTTAGCCACGCTTACCGAAGCCGGGCTGCAAGACAAAAACGGTTATTTCGAGCCTGCCGAAACCGAGTTATCTGAAAAAAATGACCCGGTTTATGTTTTTGTAAACTGGCTAAACAAACATAAAAACAGCTTAAAAGAAAAGGGAATTTTTGTAGAACAGGGCGCCCTCGAAAAAGTATATTTTACCGGAGAACAGCGCCTCGACCTGAAAACCAAAACCACCGGCGACTGGTTCGACGTTTATGCAACGGTTACTTTTGGAGAGTTCAGTTTTCCTTTTATCAAACTAAAAAACAATATTTTAAACGATATTCGCGAGTTTGAACTACCCAACGGAGAGGTGGCAATAATTCCGGAAGAATGGTTTGCGCGCTACAAAAACCTGATGCCGTTTGCCCGCAGCAAGGGCGAAAAAATGCGATTCGAAAAGCATCATTACACGCTGTTGCAAAAAGTGATGCTTCCCGGCGATAACTCATTTCTGCAAAAATTAAAAAGACTGGCCGATACACAGGAAAATATTCCCCTTCCGGAAAACCTGAATGCCCACCTGAGAAGTTATCAGGAAACAGGATATCAGTGGATGGCCGGACTGCACAAAAACGGGTTTGGCGGGTGCCTGGCTGACGACATGGGGCTGGGAAAAACGCTGCAAACACTGGCGTTGCTGCTCAACTACAAAAGAAACGGAGAAGCCACAGCCTTTCAGGATAGCTTTGCCCGGAAAGATCAGCTCAGCCTTTTTGCTGCGCAGTCGCCGGCAGCCGAAAACATTCAGCCGGCCAGCCTGATTGTGCTACCCACTTCTTTGGTGCACAACTGGGAGTCGGAAATTCAGAAATTCACCCCTTCGTTTAAAATATACAAGCATGTGGGGCAGCAGCGAAAAACACAGGCCGAACTGGAAAACGCAGTATTATATTACGACATAATTCTTACCACTTACGGAACGGTGCGCAACGATGTGGAAGCATTTTCGAGATTGAAATTTTTCTACTTAATACTGGACGAAAGCCAGTATGTAAAAAATCCGGCATCGAAAACTTACAAGGCCATCGGGAAATTACAAAGCGAATATCGCATGGCGCTTACCGGCACGCCCATCGAAAACTCGTTATCGGATTTATGGGCGCAAATGAATTTTCTGAACAAAGGAATGCTTGGCAATCTGGCGTTTTTCAGGCGCTTTTTTATTACCCCCATTGAGAAACACAACAACGCCGAACAGCAAGAAAAACTACAGGTACTAATACGGCCGTTTGTGCTGCGCCGAACCAAGGCAGAAGTAGCCAGAGATCTACCGCCGTTAATGGAGCAGGTTGTTGTTTGCGAAATGAATGAAGGCCAGCAACGCACATACGAAACAGAAAAGTCGGTAATACGAAACTCAATTCTGGAAGGGATTGAACAGGACGGAATAAAAAGTTCGGCCATGATTATTCTTCAGGGACTTACCCGGCTGCGACAACTGGCGAACCATCCCAAACTGCTAAATAATGTTGAGGAAAACCAATCGGGTAAGTTTGAAGAGATCATTCGAATGCTGGAAAATGTGATTGCAGAAAAACACAAAGTCCTGGTATTTTCTTCCTTCGTAAAGCACCTGGAACTCATCAAATCGCGCATCGAAAAAGAAAAATGGAAGTACAGTATTTTAACCGGGCAAACCACTAACCGGGGCGAAGTTATACGGCAGTTCCAGGAAGATCAGGAGAATCGCATTTTTCTGATTTCGTTAAAAGCGGGCGGAGTGGGTTTAAACCTCACCAGTGCCGACTATGTTTTTATTATTGATCCGTGGTGGAACCCGGCGGCAGAAAACCAGGCAATCAGCCGGGCGCACCGCATCGGGCAAAACAAACATGTATTTGTTTACCGATTTATTACCCAGGGTTCCATCGAAGAGAAAATTCAGCAGTTACAAAGTAGAAAAAGCTCGCTGGCAGATAAATTCATCAACTCAAATAATCCGCTGCAGGAAATTACAAAAGAAGAAATTCTCGGGTTGCTGAAATAATTCAGCGGCGAGTAAGCAGACTTTTTTCGCGGTATGCGCTTCTGTTTCAATATCTGTTTTTTTTCTGATGACTACCGAAATATTACCAAAACAAAAAGGAGAACCGTTTTGGTCCCCCTTTTCAAATATCATTTTTCGTCAGCAGAAAAAAAATGCTACAACGAAATAATTTTGCTTACTTCAATCCAGTTGTGGTCTATCTGATCGTGTTTCAAATAAGTTTCTTCCAGCGGCGTATAAACAGTGCGATTATGAGCCATTCCCACCATTACTCCCTGCTTTCCTTCAAGCAGTGCAGTAACCGCACCGTGCCCTAAAATGCTGGCCAAAACCCTGTCTTTACACGAAGGATTCCCCCCTCGCTGGATATGCCCCAGAATGGTAACCCGGGTTTCGTATTCGGGCAACTGCTCTTTCACTTTTCGGGCAATTTCTGTAGCGCCGCCCTCTTTGTCGCCTTCGGCCACAATAATAATTCCGGAGGTTTTATTTGCACGGCGTTCCTGCTCCATGTAACTGCAAATCTGCTTAATATCTGTTTTCACTTCGGGCAGCAGCGTTGCCTCTGCGCCACTGGCAATGGAAGTGTACAGCGCAATAAAACCGGAGTCGCGCCCCATCACTTCAACAAAAAATATAATATTGTGCGATTCGGCAGTGTCCCTGATTTTATCAACCGCCTCAATAACAGTATTTATGGCAGTATCAAAACCAATGGTAAAATCTGTTCCGTAGATGTCGTTATCGATGGTGCAGGGAATTCCGATAACCGGGAACCCAAATTCTTTGGACAACAGATCTGCTCCCCGAAACGAACCGTCTCCTCCGTTTACGATCAAGGCGTCAATACCCATTTCTCTGAGGTTTGCAAAAGCCTTTTCCCTGGTTTCTTTCAACTTAAATTCTTTGCAACGGGCCGATTTCAAAATAGTTCCTCCACGGGAAATTATTTTTGAAACCGAATTGGATTTCATTTCAACAAAATCTTTTTTCAACAACCCCGAAAAACCATTTTTAATTCCAACAACTTCGAGGTTGTTATATATTCCGGTACGGACAATCGCACGAATTGCTGCGTTCATTCCGGGGGCATCTCCTCCGGATGTAAGCAGTGCAATTCTTTTAATTTTATTGCTGTTTGTGTACATATTTATCTTTTTTTGTTGCGTACATAAATTAGTTTAAACTTCCCTTTATAACTGTCGCGCTGATCAATTTCGAATTTGCCAATGGAATCGATAAGCGGTGTGAGTTTTTCGAAACCGTAGTTACGGGAATCGAAATTAGGCTGTTTTTTCTGCAACAGGCTGCCCACATCTCCCAGAAACGCCCATCCGTCGTCGTCGGCCAAATCGGAAATGGTTGAGGTAATAAGCCTGACTACTTTGGGGGTAATTTTATCGAACTGTGATTTTCGCTCCGGTTTATCTGGGGTTGCGTTGCTTTCGTTCTCTTTGGCCTCGTTCTGCAAAATTTCAAGGTAAATAAACTTATCGCACGCAACAATAAACGGGTCCGGCGTTTTCTTCTCTCCAATGCCATAAACTTTTTTTCCGGCTTCGCGTAAACGTGTGGCCAGCCGCGTAAAATCGCTGTCGCTGGAAACCAGACAAAAACCATCGACATTTCCGCCGTACAAAATATCCATTGCATCAATAATCATCGCCGAGTCAGTGGCATTTTTCCCGGTAGTGTAACTATATTGCTGAATGGGCGTAATGGCATTTTCGAGCAGCAGGCTTTTCCATTTAGACAAAACCGGCTTGGTCCAGTCGCCATAAATACGTTTGATAGTCGGACTGCCGTATTTGGCAATCTCCTCCATCATTTCCTTCACGTAAGCACTGGGGATATTGTCACCATCGATAAGGACGGCCAATTTAAAGTCGTTTTCCATAACTTGACTTTTTGATTCCTAATAGCAACAAAAGTAATCGAAAAGAACTCAAGTTTCGAAAAGACGCCCCGAGAAGCGGCATTTTTGGATGGTCTGCCTGAATTATTAATAATTTCCTAAGAACTCCGGATTCGTTTAAATTCTGACAATGCACGAATCGGGCAGCCAACCCACATTGCCGTCGGAGAGTTTAATTTCTTTCCATGTATCAACGCTGTCTGATATTTCCACTTTCACCCCTTCGTATAGCAGAAAAAGATCGGTGCTGTTTTGCGCCGGTGCACTTTTTACCGTAACACGCGGACAAAATACAATGGCGTCTTTCCGCTGGTTAATCTTCTCTTTTTGCCGGGCAGCAAACGAAAAGGTAAACCCGGAAACGGCAATGGCAAGAATGCCAAACCAAAAAGACAATCGTTTTAAAGAAGAGCTGCGACTAAAAATAAATAAGCCAAGCAATCCCAGGAAAAGAACAAAAGCTGCAATGCTGATTCCCGCCCAGGTATCAGCCGGATGCATATTTATTATCCGTTCGCGCCACCTTACGAAAAACGGCTGCGGCAAGGCTTCAATTTCAGTTACCACAAACTGGTTGGCCAGTTTCAGGTTAAAATCGATATCCTCATCCTGCGGTGCCAGCAGTTTGGCGCGCTCGTAATTTAAAATGGCATTGTTAACGTCGCCGGTTTTATAATACGCATTTCCCAGGTTAAAATATAGCTTAGCCGATTCGCGGCCTGAACTCAAAATCTGCTCGTAAGCCGAAATGGCTTTCTGATACTCTTCTGTTGTGTAAAATGCATTTGCTTTTTCCCAAGCCACCTGGGTTGAATCCTGTGCTGAAGCGTTCATAAAGAACACTATCCCAAATATAAACCAACTGTATTTTAATATGAATCTCTTTGTCATTTTAATCCGTTTTTACCTTTTAATTTGCTTTTCGAGCCTGCTCATTGTTGCGGCGGCTTTTTTATAAAGCTCTGTCCTCGCCTGGGAACCTCCGGAAGGAGCATAGCGGGCAAATTCACATTGTTCAATTATCTCAACAAATGAATTAATTTGTTCTTCGTCCACACTCTTTTCGCGTAAACCCGCCAGTGCGCTTTCGCGATTCAGGTTGGCCACCGGAATACTCAGCTTGTCGCTCAAATATCCCCAGAAAGCCTTTAAAATTGCCTCGTGGAACGCTTCGTCGTCATTCTTTTTCATAAACCCGGCAGCAGCTTTTAACCGTTTAACAGCAACCCTGCTAGCCTTTTTGTTACGCATTAAAGCGACGTTGGCATTTTCCCTGGCCTTTTTCCTGTATATGATAAACAACGCCAGGAAGAGCAGTGCGGTTGCTCCGTAAATTCCGTAAAAAAACAGGGTGCCGTAAAAAGTAGTTCCTTTCATCCGTAAAACAGGATTTCCCTGTTTGATGAAACGAATATCCTGACCGAGCAGTTGCAGGTTTTCGCGCTGTCGGGAGCTCATCATTGTTGCTGCCTGTTCGCCGGTTCCTTTTTCTACATGCAAGGTGTACTCCTGGGTTGATCGGGTTTCGTATGTTCCGGTTGCCGGGTTGAAAAACGCGAACGAAATAGAAGGAATTGTGTAATCTCCCTCGAACCGCGGCTGAAACAAATACTCAACGGTTTTTGACCCTGAAGCTCCGTTATCGGTAACCTGAATATTTTCTGTTGAACGCGGGTCGTAAACTTCAAAATCGCTCGGCAGTTTTAACTCCGGATTTCGGATTAAACGAAGGTTCCCGCTTCCTTTGACGGTAAATTTCAGGGTAACCGCGTCGTTTGTGGTCACATCTTCTGCGCTTATTTCAGACGAAACACTAAAGTTCCCTACCCCGCCGTAAAAATTAGCCGGCTGTGTTGGCAAATCTTTCACATTCACCCGCACCGCTTTGCTTGTAATTGTGGTTCGTGCGGTTTGAATGCCGCTGAAAAAATCGTCAAAAAAGCTACGCGGCCTGACCCGTTGCTGAACCAGCAAAGTCATGCTAAACGGCTTAATGGTGAGCGCTCCGTTCTGTTGCGGAAAAAGAACGGTTTTTTTCAGTACACCCACCTGGTAAATACGATTATTGTATACTTCGCGGGTGAAATTTATCTGATTCGGAATTTCAATATCCTGCGTAAAAAATCCTTCGTAAGTAGGAAGATTTACTTCGTCGAACCCTGAAATCGGAATATTGGGGTCGGCATAAATTTTAACGGTAGAAATAATCTGTTCTCCCCTGAAAACATTTTGTTTACTCATTTCCACCCGCAGAAAAAGGTTGTCGCCGCCCAGATCGACCGACTTTGAACTCTGTCCGTTTTGACCACCCTGAGGCGCCTGTTGTTGTTGCTGCTGAGAGGCTGATTGTGCAGGTACTACCTGAATTTTAAAAGAATTCGATTCAACAACCTTTCCGTCGACTTCAATTGTTGCGGGCCTGACCTCAAAATTACCTTCACTTTTTGCCCGTAAAATATAGGTGTACGAAAAAGTTACTTCGGTTGTTGTTCTTCCGTTAATAGTACGAATGCTGGTTGATTGCCCGGTACTGGGCCCCATCAACACATCGAAATTACTGGTTAGCCCCGGGGGCAACTGCAAATTAGAACCTCTGTCATTCAGTGTAAAAGTTAACCTGAACTGCTGCCCCATTTCCACCGCATTGGGCGCCGACATAACAAAACGGGTTTGCTCGGCATTGGCGGAAGCTATTGCAAAAAAAAGGCTGACGTATATTAAAATTCTTTTTATCATTTTCTTGTTACCATTCTTTTTCTGTTCTTACTCTTCTGGCTTTGGCTGCTTTTTCTTTCTTCACTTTATCCTGAATGTCTTTCTCATCGTTTTCCAACGCTTGTAAAAGCTGCTCTGCATCCTGCCGCGAAATCTTGGCCTGCTGTTGCTGTTGTTGTTGTTGCTGCTGCTGATCCTGATTCTGTTGCTGGTTCTGCTGTTGATCCTGATTTTGCTGATCTTTGTTTTGCTGATCCTGATTCTGCTGCTGGTTCTGATTTTGTTGATCCTGATTTTGCTGCTGATCCTGGTTCTGCTGCTTATCTTTATCCTGTTGATCTTTATTCTGATCCTTATTTTGATCCTGATTTTGTTGTTGCTGCTGCTGTTGTTCCTGTTGTTTTTTCAACATCTGCGCATACGCCAGGTTATATTTAGTTTCCAAATCAGACGGATTTCTGCGAAGAGCCTCTTTGTAACTTTCAATGCTCTCATCGAGCTTTTGCTGCATCAGCTGGCTGTTTCCTTTGTTATGCAGAGCTCTTGCCTGCTCTTCTGGTGTTCCGAGCTTATCCGACAACTCTTCGAATTTTCGTTCGGCATCTTCAAAACGCATTTGTTTGTAAAATGCATCGCCCAGGTTAAAATCCCACTGCTCGTTCCCCGGCCTTTTGTTCAGCGCTTTCCGGTACTCCTCTTCTGCCTGTGCAAATTTGGTAGTGTCCAGCCGGGAAGTATCTTTTAATGCTTCCATGAACAGTTTATTCCCGTTCCGGACAAACTTTCGTTCGTTTTGCCCGTAAGCAATTACCGAAATAGCTCCAATCAATATCGTAATAATAAACCGTTTCATCTGTTCAATCTTTTTTATCTTCTATTTTGAGGAAAATAAATTCACTTTCATAAAATACTTATTCTTCCTTTCGAGAATTACAAACTCGAATAATAACAAAAATAAACCGATGGCAAAAAAATATTGAAACTGGTCATCGTATTCCGAATAAACCCGCGTTTCCATATCTTGTTTTTCCATTTTGTTTATTTCGTCGAACAAGGCATTCAGCCCCACCTGTGCATTATTTGCCCTCACATAAATTCCTTTTCCTGCCGCGGCAACTTCTTCCAACGTGTTTTCGTCGAGTTTGGTAACAACCACGTTCCCTTTGTTGTCGCGCAAATAATCGGTCTGCCCGCCTTTGTTTACCGGAATTGGCGAACCCTGCGGCAGCCCCATCCCGATGGCATGAACAACAATTCCGCTTTTAACGGCTTCCTGTGCCGCAGAAACCGGATCGTCTTCGTGATTTTCGCCATCGGTAATAACGACAATGGCTTTATTAGCGTCCCCTTCGGGAGTAAACGAACGCATGGCCATGTTAATTGCTGCACCAATGGCTGTTCCCTGCCTCGGAACCATTTGTGTGTTTACCGCATCCAAAAAGAGTTTGGCCGAATTGTAATCGCTGGTTATGGGAAGCTGTGTGTACGCTTCGCCGGCAAATACAATTAACCCGATTTTATCGTCTTTCAAGCGATCAACCAATCTTGAAATCGCACGTTTGGCGCGTTCCAGACGATTGGGCTGAATATCTTCTGCCATCATACTGTTTGACACGTCAAGTGCAATTATCAGTTCAATTCCTTCGCGTTTCACTTTTTTCAGTTTAGAACCAAACTGCGGCCGCGCTGCTCCCACGATAAAAAAAGCCAGCGCCAACATCAGCAAAAAGAATTTGAAAACCGGCCTGCTTTTGGATGCAAACGGCATCAGCTCTTTTATGGTTTCCTGGTTTCCGAAGCGTTTTAATGCGCGTTTTCTTGCAAACCGTGCCCAAATATAAAATAAGGTAAGCAGCGGGATAATTAACAATCCCCACAAGTATTCTGTATGTGCAAATCTGAACATTTCCATTTCTATAAACTTTTAAGGGATGCTTCTGAAAACGGTAGTTCTTAAAAACAGGCTTAAAACCAGCAGTAAAATTCCTGCCAGTGCAAAAGGCAAAAACTCTTCTGACCTGCGACTAAACTCGCGTACTTCAATTTTTGATTTTTCCAGTTGGTCAATCTCTGCATAAATCTCTTCGAGCTTGGTATTGCTGGTTGCCCTGAAATATTTACCGTCAGTTATTGAAGCAATCTCCTGAAGCATTTTCTCATCAATTTTCACTTCCACATCCCGAAGCTGTGTTCCGTAAGGCGTTTGTACCGGATAAGGAGCAGTTCCTACGGTTCCAACTCCAATGGTATAAACCCTTATGCCAAATGTGCGTGCAATTTCTGCCGCAGTTAACGGCGCAATTTCTCCGGAGTTGTTTTCACCATCGGTAAGCAGAATAACCACGCGGCTGATTGCGTCACTGTCTTTCAGGCGGGCCACCGCAGTTGCCAACCCATTTCCAATGGCGGTACCGTCCTGAATCAGTCCGGTCTGAATATCTTTAAAAAGGTTAAGCAACACAGCACGGTCGGTTGTGAGCGGGCACTGCGTAAATGCTTCGCCGGCAAAAACCACCAGTCCGATGCGGTCGTATTGCCGCCCCGAAATAAATTCCATGGCTACATTTTTGGACGCCTCAAGCCTGTCGGGCGAAAAATCTTTAGCCAGCATACTTGTTGAAATATCGAGAGAAATGACAATGTCGATCCCTTCGGTAGTAACGTTTTCAAAATCGCTGGATGACTGTGGCCGCGCCAAAACCACCGTAAACGCTGCAATGGCTAGTATCTGAAACAAAAATACGGTATGTCTCAGGTAATGCCTGATTGTTTTCGGAGCTTTAAATACCGGTGCAGTGGTAGAAATACGGATGCTTGCGGTATTTCTTTTCTGCCTGAAAACATACCAGGCTGTCATTGGCAAAATTACCAGCAACAGGTAAAAAAATTCCGGGTTCTTAAATGTAAATCCTTCAAACATCCTTCATCTATTTAATTTGTACATCTTCACCTTCTTCTTCCGTTTCTTCGGGAGTTTCCGGTTTTTTTTCTTCTGGTTTGGTTTCGTTTATAAAGAAATATGCATTTACCAGTGTCATATTATCATCGTCGGGGGTAGTCTGGTATTTTGCAAATTTCACCAGGTCGGCCAACTTCAAAATCCGACTCAGGTTTTCAAACGTTTTATCTTTTAACAGGCTGCGCTGTGCCCTAAAACAAGCAATGGTTTCATCAGAAGTTTGCTCCATGGCCTGAATTTCAAACCTGTCATCAATATATTTTCTGAGCGCTTCGGTAACCTCGCTGTAGTATTGCTTGGTTTTGCCTTTCTGCCATGCCTTTTCCTGTTTAATCCGGTCAAGTTCGCGCAACGCAACAATGTGCGCCGGCTCTTTCGGTTTTTTCGGCAAAACAAAAATAGGCTGGTTGTTCTTCTTCCTTTTAATGGCATAAAAAATAAAAAACAAAATGGCAGCAATAAGAATCACGCCTAAAATATAAGGAACCACCTCTTTTAATGTTACCGGGGCTCCGTAAGGATATTTAATGTCTGTCGGGCCACGGGTAGTATCAATCTGCATGCTGTGTACATGCAAAGTAACACCGTTTGAGGGTATGGAATCGATCCTGCCGTCGAGATCCAGTTTAAACCAGAATGGCGGAATCCGATAAGAGCCGCTGTCAAAGGAGGTAATCAGGTACGATTGAATCTGTTTTTGAAAAGACTCATCGTCCATTTCCACGGTATCGATTGCCGACTTGCCCAAAACTTCAACATTCTGAAGCAGAGTATCCGGCACGTTGGGAAATGTCACCTGCACATTTTTCGGATGGTCAATTTCAAGAAACAGCTTCACCTGATCGCCCAACAAAATATTTGTGGAATCGATGCTGGCAGAGGCTTTAATGCGCTGGGCATTTGCTGTTGCCGCAATTAAAATCAGCAGTACGAGTGAGCCTATTTTGGTTTTAAACTTCATTTTCATATTATTTAACGGCCCTTCTTCTAAACAGAGCCATCAAAGATTTTACATAATCTTCGTTGGTATCGACAGAGGCATAATCGACCCCGCATTTTTTAAACATTGTATCGAGGTGCGCAACGTGCTTGTTCCAATAATCAGCATAAACTTTGCGGGTTCGTCGCGAGCTGCTGTCTACCCACACATATTTATCTGTTTCGGCATCTTTCAGTTTAACCATTCCAATGGAAGGAAGTTCCCGTTCGCGATCGTCGTAAACCTTCAGCGCCACCACATCGTGTTTGTTGTTAGCAATGGACAGCGCCATTTCCATGTCAGGATTATTATCCATAAAATCGGAAATAATAAAGGCAGTACACCGCTTTTTTATGGCGTTGGTAAGGTACCTGATTGCCTCGGTGATATCTGTTCCGGTTCTTTTTGGTTTGAAGTCGATCAATTCGCGAATAATGCGCAAAATGTGGCTTTTCCCCTTTTTGGGCGGAATAAATTCTTCGATGGTATCGGAAAAGAAAATGACCCCGATTTTATCGTTATTCTGAATAGCCGAGAAAGACAAAATTGCTGAAATTTCGGTTATTACATTCTTTTTCATTTTTTCGAAAGTCCCGAAGTTGCGGGAGCCGCTCACATCAATAAGCAACATCACAGTCAACTCCCTTTCTTCTTCGAAAACTTTCACGTAGGGATGGCTGTACCGTGCGGTAACATTCCAGTCGATGTTCCGGATATCGTCGCCAAACTGGTACTCGCGCACTTCAGAAAAAGCCATTCCGCGGCCTTTAAAAGCACTGTGGTACTCTCCGGCAAAAATATTCCGCGACAAGCCCCGCGTTTTTATTTCAATCTGCCTTACCTTTTTTAATAAATCTATCGTTTCCATGAAAAAGGTTTCAAGTTTCAGGTTCTGTTTTGTACAATTTCATATCGAATAATACAAAACACTCAATTTGTAACCTCAACTGCATTAAGGTACTTCCACCGTATTCAAAATGTCTGCAATAATTTCTTCCGAGGTAATATTATTTGCTTCAGCTTCGTAGCTCAGTCCGATACGGTGGCGCAAAACATCGCGCGATACAGCACGAACATCCTCAGGAATTACGTATCCCCGGCGTTTAATAAACGCATAGGCTTTTGCGGCCTGTGCCAGACTAATTCCGGCCCTGGGCGATGCCCCGTAGGAAATCATTTCCTGGTATTTTTCCAGTTGATACTGTTCCGGTTCGCGGGTAGCAAAAACAATATCGACGATGTATTTTTGAATTTTCTCGTCGATGTAAACATCTTTTACCACATCGCGGGCTTTAATAATATCTTCGGGCTTTAAAATTGCCTTTGTTTCAGGAAACTGTTTTAACAGGTTCTGACTAATAATCTGCCGTTCTTCTTCTTTGTTGGGATAATTAATCACCACTTTCAGCATAAAACGGTCGACCTGCGCTTCGGGCAGCGGGTAAGTTCCCTCCTGTTCGATTGGGTTTTGCGTCGCCATTACCAAAAACGGTTCTTCCAGCTTAAACGTAGTATCGCTGATGGTAACCTGGCGTTCCTGCATGGCTTCGAGCAGTGCTGACTGCACTTTTGCAGGAGCACGGTTAATTTCATCAGCCAAAATGAAGTTGGCAAAAATCGGCCCTTTTTTAATGGAAAACTCTTCTTTTTTCTGACTGTAAATCATGGTTCCGAGCAAGTCGGCCGGAAGCAGGTCGGGCGTAAACTGAATACGCGCAAACTTTGCGGAGATGGTACTTGCAAGCGATTTAATGGCCAACGTTTTTGCCAGCCCTGGAACACCTTCCAGCAAAATATGCCCGTTTGAAAGTAATCCAATAAGCAAACTTTCAACCAGGTGTTTTTGCCCGATTATCACTTTATTCATCTCCATGGTAACCATGTCAACAAACGAACTTTCCTGTTGTATCCGTTCGTTCAGTTCTTTAATATCCACCGTTTGATTCATATTTTACTTTTGAATTCTTAATGATTTCGGTTTTTTAGAATCTGACAAATTACTGTCATTTTCTGAGTGCACGAATTTAAACGATTGCAAAGTAAAAAACTTTTATATTCTGTTAAAATATATTAAGCCTCTGTATGGGAAAAGGCATAAAAAAAGGAAGACAGAGCCATTCTGCCTTCCTTTATCAGCTATGAAATTTTAATTTCTTTTGCCGGTTTTGGTTTTGCTTCTTCCCGTTTAGGAAGTTTTACACTCAGAATACCATCGCCGTATGCGGCGCTGATTTTATCGCTGTCTACATCGTGGTGCGGCACAGTGAATGAACGCTGGAACGACTGATAGCTAAATTCCCTCCGGGTGTAATTATCTTCTTTTTCTTTCTTTTCCTGTTGTTTTTCCGAAGAGATGGTTAACACATTGTTCTGGAAATTAATTTTAAAATCTTTTTTACTCATCCCCGGAGCTGCAACTTCCAGAATGTAATCGTCATCAGTTTCTTTTACATTAACAGCCGGTAACGTTGTGTTTACATCCGAAAAATTATTAAGGTTCCAGTCCATCAAATCGCTGTTGAAAAACCTGTCGAAGAACGACGGTAAAACATTTTCTGATCTTTTTGCAAGTGTCATGACTAAATCCTCCATTTAAATTGTTCAACTTTATTTTCAAATTCGATTACCCTTATTGCAAACAAAATACCAGAGCAAAAAACGTGTCATTTTTTCCACTCAAATGCCTGAACGTCAGCCAAAATAAAACCAACAAACAAAAATCATCTGGCATTCAAAATAATAGCAACTGACAATTTTTCAGCAAGGCAGAATCGCAAAAAACAGCTACCATTTGCAGCTCAACAAGAAGCTGACACCCCAATAATTCAGACATAAAAAAACAGGCAACAACTGCACCTGTTTGTTCGGTTATTGGAAATTTCGGCGGAATGTTAGCTTTGTAGTTTTCGAATTTGAAAAACAAAAGGATGAAATCTGGCTTTTAGGGAATTAGCTCAAAAGAAATACAAATCAAAAAACAATAATCTGATGAAAATAGCAATAATTGGAACCGGGGGAGTTGGAGGATATTTTGGAGGCAAACTGGCCGACGCCGGTGTTGACGTTACTTTTCTGGCGCGGGGAAAACACCTCGAAGCAATGCAAAAAAACGGGCTTTTTGTAAAAAGTATCCTCGGTGATTTTCATCTACCAAAAGTAAAAGCGACCGACAAAATATCGGAAATCGGTACGGTTGATTTGGTGATGATCGGTTTAAAAGCATGGCAGGTGAAAGACATACGGGAACAATTAAAATTTCTGATTCATTCCGACACCGTAATTCTTCCCCTGCAAAACGGCGTGGTAACTGCCGACGAGCTATCTGTGAGCATCGACAAAAAACACATCATTGGAGGCTTGTGCCGTATTATCAGCAAAATTGAAGCACCCGGAGTAATCGACCATTTTGGGGTGCCCGCGCCAAAAATAATATTTGGCGAGCTGAACAAAACAGACACTGAACGGCTGCACCACATTAAAACCGTTTTCGACAAAGCCAGAATCCATTCGGAAATTACAATGGATATTGAGGCCGAGCTGTGGCGAAAATTCATTATGATTTGCGTGAGCGGGTTGCTGGCGGTTACCAAAACCACTTACGGCGAACTACGGGAGCTGCAGGAAACCCGACGAATGATGATCGACCTTTTCAACGAGATTCATTTGCTGTCACAAAAAATGAACATAAACATTGAAGCGGATTATGTAGATAAAACGGTTCAGCTCATTGACAAGCTCCCCTACGACTCCACATCGTCGCTCACCCGCGATGTATGGGAAGGAAAACCTTCGGAAATTGAATACCAGAACGGGACAGTTGTAAAGCTTGGCGAAAAACACAGCGTGGAAACACCGGTCAACAAATTTGTGTACAACTGCATCCTGCCCATGGAAATTAAAGCGCGGAAGCAGTAGCGGTTCTTTTTCGAAACAAACGCCCGGAAGCAACAAACAACTTTTGCAACCGGGCATTATCCCATAAAAAAGCCCCGTCCTTTCGAACGAGGCCTTTAAAGCATTATGATTTTATCTTGTTATCCAAGCTGAGGACCAGCAGCAACCAATGCTTTACCTTCTTCGTTATCAGTATATTTAACGAAGTTTTTAATAAAACGGGCAGCAAGGTCTTTTGCTTTTTCATCCCAATCAGCAACGTTTGCATAAGTATCGCGCGGATCAAGAATGTCTGTAGCAACACCTTTCAATTCGGTAGGAACTTCAAGGTTGAAAATCGGAAGGTTTTTAGTAGGAGCACCTTCGATGGAACCGTCAAGAATTGCGTTGATAATACCACGGGTATCTTTAATAGAGATACGTTTGCCGGTTCCGTTCCATCCTGTATTTACCAGGTAAGCTTCAGCTCCGTGTTCTTCCATTTTTTTCACTAATTCTTCGCCGTATTTAGTTGGGTGAAGAGAAAGGAATGCTGCACCAAAACAAGCTGAGAAAGTAGGCTGTGGAGTTGTAACGCCACGTTCTGTTCCGGCTAATTTTGCAGTAAATCCTGACAGGAAGTGATATTTAGTTTGTTCCGGAGTAAGTTTTGCAACCGGAGGAAGTACACCAAATGCATCAGCAGTAAGGAAAATTACTTTTTTAGCGTGACCAGCTTTTGAAACCGGTTTTACGATGTTTTCGATGTGATAAATTGGGTAAGAAACACGAGTGTTCTGAGTTGTAGAACCGTCAGTGAAATCAATTTTACCGTTTTCGTCAACAGTAACGTTTTCTAACAATGCGTCACGTTTGATGGCACCGTAAATTTCTGGTTCTGCTTCTTTATCCAGGTTGATTGTTTTTGCGTAACAACCACCTTCGAAGTTGAATACACCTTCGTCATCCCAACCGTGTTCGTCATCACCAATCAACTGGCGATTCGGGTCAGTAGACAGGGTAGTTTTACCTGTTCCTGAAAGGCCGAAGAAAATAGCAACATCACCATCTTTACCAACGTTAGCAGAGCAGTGCATTGCAGCCATTCCTCTAAGAGGCAGGTAATAATTCATCATAGCGAACATACCTTTTTTCATTTCGCCACCGTACCATGTACCACCAACTACGTGCATTTTTTCAGTAAGGTTGAAAACAGTGTAAACTTCTGAGTGCAAGCCTTGTTCTTTCCAATTCGGGTTGGTTGTTTTTGATGCGTTCAAAGAAACGAAATCAGGTTCACCGTATTCTGCCAATTCTTCTTCAGTAGGACGGATGAACATGTTTTTTACGAAGTGTGCCTGCCATGGAACTTCTACGATAAAACGAACTTTCAAACGGGTGTCGTGGTTAGCGCCGCAGAAAGTATCCATTACGAATAATCTTTTACCTGAAAGCTGTTTTACAGTTGTTTCTTTAAGTTCGTTCCAAACTTTAGTAGAAACAGGTTTATTGTCGTTTGGAGATTCCGGAGATGTCCACCACATTGTATCTTTTGTAGTGTCATCTTTTACGATGTATTTATCTTTAGGTGAACGTCCGGTAAAAATTCCGGTCATTACATTCACTGCACCCAGTTCTGTAAGTTGTCCTTTTTCGAAACCTTCAAGATTCGGGTTCATCTCTTCTTCAAATAACTGTTCGTAAGAAGGGTTGTGTACAATTTCCTGTACGTCGTGAATTCCGTACTTTGTTAAATCTAAATTTTTCATAACTACCTAATAATTAACTTTATGTAACTGAAAATTCTGAATATTCCGGTTTACAAAATTAGAATATTTTTCTGCTTAGAGGGGGTAAACCACTGGATTCGGCCTGTTTTGGCAGTCGATTAAACGTTATCTTAACAAACTCGAAAAAGGCAGGATATGCAAAACAGGCGCCCGAAAAGATTCCAATCAGAGGTTTTGCATTCTACAAAAACGCGGTTATAAATTCAGTCGATTGTTTTACGTCAGAAATGAAAAAAGCAGAAAGAAAACCGAACGTTCTTCTTTCTGCTTTGTGCGAAAAAACACGTTTACCAGCTCACCTTCCCCAGCCGGGGATGATGCGCAAATGACAAACAGTATTATTTCGGAAGCGCTAAGTGCATATAAAAAAATTTAGACTAGTACGGATTGTAATCTTCTTTAATTACCCTTTTTACGGCATTCAAGTAACCGTAACCATTTAACATATCGGGCAGCAGGTAACTTCCTTCAACCCATTCGTTCCAAGCATTTATTGTAATTAGTTTGGGCTGCTCAGGATGACTGTCGGCATATTTTTTGGCCTGATAAAGCAACGCGGCAAAACTTTCGGGGGTATTGTGATAATGAACCACGTCTTTTATACCCTTTGCCGGAAACCGTGGCGTATCGTCCCAACCGACAGACACACAGGGGAACAACGGAACATCTAAAATAGAATCCATCTGCGCCCTGATGTTCCTGGAGTTCGTTCCGTATGCGATGTAATCTTCTGTTAATCCGCCCATGTTGTACATGGCAACACTGTTAAAACCCATGGCATCCACATTGTCAGTAAACCGCGCTGCTGCCTCCTTCGACATGATTGAGCCGCCACCCTGGTTCCATTGAATGTGCAACCCCGGAAAACCGGCTTTTTTTACTTCTTCCCTGAAATAGTCCAGCGCTTTGCGGGCTTCTTCCACACTCCCGTCGAAGCTCTCGAGCAATTTGCCCACACTAAAAATAGAGAACACTGGCATCCCGTCAATTTTAAAATAATTGGGCTGCTTAAAATACTGATTTATCACCCTGTCAACAATAATCTTAAAATTATCCCAGTCAACAGCGCCATTCCACATAATGGAATTATCGTCGGCAAACTTATGCACATTCCAGTAGTTTCTTTTCACATCGTGATTGGCCCACATGATGTAGAACTGCATTTTAGAATTATTTTTTGCTTTAAGAAAACCATCGTTGAGGGCACTTTCCAGAAACGGGCCGCCGTCGAACCAGTACCAGTCGTAAACAAAAACATTCACACCATGGTCAACTGCCGCATCAATCCATTTTTCTACCACTGCCGGGTCGTTGTCCATTCCGTAACCCCAGAGCGGCTGGCGCGGCTGGTAATGCCCGTCGAAACGCGGATTTCCCTTTTTAATCACTTCCCACTCGCCGGTGCCGTCGGGCCACAGCATATCTCCAAAACGCTCGTCGTGATGGCACGATGGCCATACGTATGCTGCCACATAATAATCGGGTTCAGCACTTGCCGGCTTAACCTCCTGCTTTGGCTGGCTGCACGATAACACGCCAAATGCGAACAAAAGTGCGCCTGCTTTTAAATAACTTAACTTGTCTTTTAAACGATTCATTTTTTTGTTGGTTTTTATTTATCTTTTACCTGAATGTTTTCTTGTTCCATAAAAAAACGAGCAAACACCCGGCAAATTTTTATTTGTTATTCAATGACGGGATTATAACTAATTTTTCTGGCGATGAGTGAAAAAGTAACCGAAATGTGAGCCAAATAGTAAGTTGGCAAAATCAGAAAATTCAATTCTGTATATCCGGCAAACTCACTAAATGCAATGATGGTGTCGGAAAACAGAACCAGAAAAATGCCAAAAACGTACGACCACTTTTCCGCAGGTTTGGCATCAATCCCTACTGCTGCCCCCATCGACAAACAGGAAATAATTAAGTAAACCAGTGCGGCAAACATCAAAACGCCATGGTTTATTGAAGGCAGCAACTTACACGTAAAAAACACCAGGTAGCCGGCAAGAACAATTGCAGTAAACGTCCATTTCACCTTTCCGTTTAACAGTGCATAACCGAGATAACCGATGTGTGCCACAAAAAACAGGGCAATCCCGGAGATAAACATATCCATGTCGCCATTTCTGTTTGACATAAACCAGTCGCCACCAATAGAAAAAGCAAATGCCACAAAAATCATCCACACATCTTTTCGGGCTTTCAACTGCCTGAACCAAAGCCACAGAACAATGAGAATGCCGGCGCCTGCGCTTCCGGATTTAAAGAAAAAACCAAAACCATTCAGCGCCATAACAGCCAGCAAAAAAGGCAGTAACAGAACCAGATAAATACTGTTCTTTTTAATTTCCATTACAAAATTCGACATGTTTTAATGCAGTTTATTGTTTGATTTTATTTCGGCCACCTATCGATCGGCTACAATTTTACTAATTTTTGGCAGAACAGTAGGCGCGCAGTCACAACATTTCGGAATCGTCAGCGACCATGGCATCTAATTTTTGTAGCTGAGTTGATACATCCCACTTTTTAATGCCACCGCCCTTTCTCCGTGGTGAAGCTGTTTTTCGGCACCGTTCAGCATGCACTTATCCACACCGTCAGGAACGACGACGTCAGCTTCCATGCCAACCGGAATTTTGAGGTTCATTTCCAGAATTCCGTTTTCGTTTTTCCAGTTTACGGAAAGCGTCCCGAACGGCGTTTCCTGAAATGTATTTGCCCAGGTTATCCCATTTGGGATTTGCGGCTGGATGACTACTTTTCTGTATGCAGGAACATTTTCAGCAGAACGAATTCCGCCAATGCCCTGATAAAACCAGGAGCCAATTCCGTTGTAACAATTATGAATGCGGCTGCGGGCGCCATTCCAGTGCTCCCAGGTAGTTGTTGCCCCGTTATCGAGCATGTACAAAAAACCGGGGTAGTCGCGCTTTTTCAACATGGAATACATAAAATCGGGCGATTCGCTTTTTACTGCCCACTCTGTGATTACCGGGAGCCCCACGAGCCCGCAGGCAAAATGGCCGTTCCTGTTTACGTCTGTTTCGTAAAGCAACGCCCTTTCAACCTCATCGGCTTTACCTGAAGGAACAACGCCGGCTATCATCGGGTAGGCCAGGTCAATTTGTGTTCCGGTGCCGTATGTGTTGTTATCCTCGTTAAAATATACTTCGTGAATTTTTTGTTGCAATTGCTCTTTCATTGCCCTATACATTTCTGCATCCTCCGGTTTTTCCAGCACGTTGGCAATTCGTTCCATATTATCGAAACAAACCGCAACAAAAGAGTTATTCACCACATCAACCGAGGCCTCGGCGGTCTGCTCGATGCCTTCGGGCGTTGCCCAGTCGCCCAGATACCAGCCGCGATAATCTGTATCAGGCCAGCGTTTCAATAAGCCATCAACAGAATAATTTTCAACATATCCCAACCACTTTTGCATAACGGGATAGTATTTTTTGAGCAACAAAGTATCGCCATAATTCAAATAAGTATTCCAGGAGGCAGTAATAATAAAGCCACACCAGTAAGGGCCGCCACCCGCCCGGTAAGGATTGGGGGCAGTGTGAGGCATTCCGCCATCTTCGCGCATTGCATCAGCCCAGGCTTGCAGCCAGTTATTATATAACGGCCCCAGGTTAAGCATCGTTTGTGCTGTCACAGTAGAAGCATTTCCATCGCCACCGTATCCAAGCCGCTCTATCTGCGGGCAGTCAACCAAATCCCCACCCAGGCTCAGGCAACGAAGTGTATAAAACAGCATGTCGTGAATCTGATTCAAATCAGAATCGGAACATTCAAACCCCGAAGCCAACTCGTAATCGGTATGCACCAGGTATGCGCGAACGGACTCTGCATCCGGCATCTGTTTTAGTCCGGTAACCCGAACATAGCGAAACCCGTGGTAGTTGAACTTATTCACAAACACCTCCTGCCCTTCTGCCGAGGCGATATACTCGTCGTATTGATTTCGGTCATTAAATTTTCCGTCGACCAAATGATCGCAGTATTCCATTTTCACTGTTTGTGATTTTTCCAACGGAGGGAAACGCATTTCCAGCCAGCCGGTGAGGTTTGTTCCCATGTCAACTAAAAATGTATCGGCAGCAAGTTGAGTTATTTGGGCCGGTTTTATAGTATCCCGAATAGTGTTCTTCTCTGTCATTTGGGGAGTTGCCTCGTGTGCAGGAATATTTATCTGCGACACCGGCTGCCAGCCATCTGTAGGAACATCAATCCCGGGATTATTCTGCACCAGCAAGCCATCAACAATTTCGCCACCGAACCTGTCCGGGCGCCAATCTCCATGCCTGGTGTAGCTGCTTATTCTACCCTGCCACGACGAATCAGTACCTACAACAACTTCGCGCCTTCCACTTTTCACTTTCTCCAGTTGTGCCCTTACTACCGGGCCGTTATTGGCTACTCCTGGCAATCCATCGGTGTACCATCCGCTTCCGAGCCAGAGCATCAAATGATTTTTCCCGTCTTTTAGCAACCCGGTTACATCGTAAGTATTGATTAACGACCTTTTGCCAAATTGCGAAACTGCCGGCGCAAGCACACCGCTTCCCGCCTTTTTCCCGTTGACATACACCTCGTGGTATCCTAAAGAATTTACATGAAGAATAAAACGCGAATTTGCCTTTGCAACATCAAAATCTTTATGCAATAGCGGACATTCGCGGTAGCCGTTCTCAGTATTAAACGCAATGTATTGAGCCTGCCAGTCGTCAGGAGTCAACAAACCGATTCCGAATTTTGCCGGCTCGCTCCACGGAGAAACATTTCCCTGCTCATCCCAAACACGCACTTTCCAAAAGGCAGCAACTCCGGGACTCAGCCGCTTTCCGCCATACGAAACAAACAGCGATGAGCCCGACTCTATTTTTCCGGAATTCCAAAAATCCGCCTGTTTTTCAGTTAATTCCGAAAGCTCGCTTGCAACGAGTATCTGAAAGGCTTTCTGCACAGTTCCATTTTCTGTACTACTGATTTTCCAACTGAAACGTGGAGTTGTTTTGTCAATACCCAAAGGATTGGTCAGCCCTTCGCATTTAAGATTATACAAACTCAGGTTGCTTTTTGAGCCGCAACCGGAAACAAATAAAAACACCAGGAAAAAAAGGAAGAGAGAGTATCGGTTCATAGTATAGATTTATTTAGTGAAAGCAGTAATAATGTACATAATTAATCGACTGACAAATCCATCAATGTATCAACAGAGATAAACAATACAGTATGAGTTATAAATATAAGCAGAAATATTTGAGGAATTTAAAACAAAATCTTCTTAATCATAAAATACGGGACTATTAACACAAACCCAGTTTGAAACCATTGCAAAAAAGTATACATTTCAAGAAAACTAATCACTCAGAACCTCGCGAACAAGAGTTTAAATACGGCTTTAAATAGTACTTCTAATCTTTGCTAATGAGTAATGCTTTTCGTAGTTTTACTCTCCCTAATTATTATGATAATAAGCGTTATGAACATTCATATAAACAGATTCCTGACCATATTACTAATTTCAATATTGATGGTGGCATGCCATGCTTTTAACGAAGAAAATGCAACGCTCATAAGAAGAACACCATCCATTACACCCGATTACAAAGAAGTAACCGTTCCTGTCAATATGGCTCCGTTAAATTTTGTTATAGATGAGCCAGGTGCTTTCTTTCAGGTAAAACTCACCGGAGAAAATAATTCTCAAATAAGAATTACTTCATCAAATGGAAAAATAAAAATACCTATTTCTAAGTGGAAAAAAATTCTAACAGACAATACAGACGGCAGAATAAAAGTAGAAGTTTTCACCAAAGAAAATAACCGTGAATTAAAAAAATTCGCCCCTTTTCATATCAACATCGTTAAAGAAGAAATTGACTCGTATCTTGTTTATCGTTTAATACATCCCGGATACTATAATTGGTCAGAAATAAAAATTGTTCAGAGATCCCTGGAAAACTTCAAAACACACTCACTATTAGAAAATCAAACGATTAACAAAAACTGTATTAACTGTCATGCTTTTAACCAAAACAATGGCGACCAATTCTTAATTCATATACGAGGTTCGCATGGAGGAACCTACTTTATGGATAAAGATAAACTTTCCAGACACGATTTAAAGACAGATGCGATGCCGGGGAGTGCCACCTATCCTACCTGGCATCCCAGCGGAGAGTTTGTCGCTTTCTCTTCCAATCAGGTCCGGCAAAATTTTTATTCTCAAAGAAGTAAAAGCATTGAGGTTTATGACCTTATTTCATCATTAATTCTGTATGACAGAAGCAGCAATGAAATCACAAACATCACCGATACGAATACAGCTACTCCCCTACAAACATTCCCGTCGTGGTCTCCTGATGGCAAGTATTTATATTACTGTGACGCAACATTTTGCGACTCGGTTAATCTTGCAGTAGATGCAACTGACATTGAAAACATTCATTACAACTTAAAAAGAAGGGCGTTTAATATAAAAGACAAAAGTTTCAAAGAGCCGGAGCTCATCTTCGACGCTGCGGCAATAAATAAAAGTGTGTCTTTCCCTAGAATTTCTCCGGACGGAAAATACGCAATAATTACTGTTACTGATTTTGGCACGTTCCCTATTTGGCATAAAGAGGCTGACTTACATCTTATTAATCTTGAAAATGGGGAACATAAAAAATTAGCGTTAAATAGTGACGAAACAGAGAGTTACCACAGTTGGTCTTCAAACGGAAAATGGATTGTTTTTAGTAGCAAACGTATAGACAAACGGGCTGCCGTCCCCTTCTTTTCTTATTTCGAAAGCTGGGAAACCATTGGGAAACCGTTTGCATTACCACAAAAAGACCCGGCATTGTACAATCACATGCTGGAATCCTTCAACATTCCGGAACTCGTTAGGAACAAGGTTAATGTAACTTCCAGAAATTTCGAGAAAGCCGTAAAACAATCGGCCAAAAAAGCAAAAAAAGAACAAGGTTTAGAAAATATTCCACAATGGACAAAAAGGAATAAGGAAGCAAAGCGGTCTCACCTAGAAAAAGGAATTCATGAATAATATAAAGCACATAAAATTTGGATACAGACTATTCTTAGTTGGATATATTTTAATATTCGGATACTATTATTGGTTGGGAGATTACATATTTGCATTTCAAGAAAACAGTTTCCTGCTAGTTTGGACTCCCGAATACCTCATCCCTTTTTTATTAAAGCCAGGAGGAATTCTTGAGCTTGCAGGCAAAATACTAACTCAACTATATATGAACCAATTTATTGGTTCTCTCATTCTCTCCGGAATCATAATTCTTCCTTCCGTATTATTATATTCTATTGATAGAAAGCTGAATACCGATCATTTCGTATTCTCAGGTTTCATATACATCATTCCAACTGCTTTATTGATGCTGCTGCAAACATTTTATTACCATTTCATGGAGTACAACATTGGAATTAACGCGATATTGCTTTACTCTCTCTTTTCCACTCACCACTATAAAAAGAAGAAATACTACCTTCCTCTTATTATGCTCCCGTTATTTATGTATGTGGCAGGAGCTTATACTTTAGTATTCATCGGAACCTGTATCGTACTATGTTTAACTCAGCAAAAAAAACGAGGAATATTGCGCTACTTTCTCGTAATCATACTAGAGACTGTTATCACTATAGTTGCATTTCAGAAATACTTTTTCTTACAACCATATAGCCAAATATTAAAATTTCCCCTTCCAACTCTTGACATTCAGGAATACAAACTTTTGCTTTTCTCATTGGGGGCAATCATTGTCTTGCATCCGTTATTATTAAAGAATAATGCATTAAAACTAGCACTTTCAAAACTCAGATATTTTCAGGGAATAGCACTAGTATTTATTTTGCTACTTACGTCTGCAGCTATGTATAGGCTATACAATCCACAAGTAATTAATGTTATAAAAATGCAGAAGTTAATTACAGAGAAAAAGTGGGATAAAGTAATCGACTTTCATGAAAATGAACCGTCGCGGAATCTAATAGGACAATTTTTTTACAACATTGCGCTTTCAGAAACAAACCAGTTATGCGACAGACTATTTTGTGGTCAACAGGATTTCGGGCCTAAATCGCTCGTATTGCCGTGGGATAATGAGCATTTAAACTGGGGAGCACATTTTTTCTATTCAATAGGACTAATAAACGAAGCTCATCGTTGGGCGTACGAAGAATTTATAGTATACGGAGCAAAACCTCAAAACACTACTTTGCTCGCCAAAACAAACCTAATAAACGGGAACTATGCACGAGCAGAAAAATACATTCGACTGCTAAAACACACCTTTAATTATCGGAAAGAAGGGAAAGAGCTGGAAGCGTTACTCGAAAATCCAAAGTCGATCATGTCGCATTCAGAGTTCAAAAGAAGGATGGAAAACCTGCCCAAAAATCAGTTCTTCATACAAGTATCTGATCCTCAGAACAACATTCCGCTGATGTTGAAAGACAACATTCACAACACACAAGCACTTGAATATCAGATGGCATGGTATTTACTAACAAAAGATGTCAGTTCTATAATTGGAAATATCGATGCATTCAAAAAAGCTGATTACAAGGCACTTCCAACTCACATAGAAGAAGCTATTTTGGCCTATCAAAACAGCACTAAAAAAAACGTCAACTTATCAGAATACAACATAAGTGAGAAAACTCAGGAGAACTTCAGAAAATATGTTTCATCATTTACTCGTTTGAAAAACGACAAAAAATCGTTACAATCCTATTTGAAGAAAGAATTCGGAAATACATTCTGGTATTATTTCCATTTTCAATAGCATACCATAAAAAAAGGGATCAACCGAAGCTAATCCCTTCATATCCTCTTTGCAGTTTGCGAGGCAGCTCTAATAGTCACCTTACAAAATCGGCACTATTTAAATAATTAAAACACTGTTTTACGCCTTCAAATTGTGTTACATTTTCTCTGATATTTTCCAACTCTACATAAAACTCGTCGAGACCATTCTCATATGCTTTCTTGAAAATATTTTCGAAGTTCATCATCCCCGATTTACCCAAAATAGAACGATCTTTAATATGCAAAATCGGAAATCGTCCTGCGTATTTATCAAAATATTCTACCGGGTCGTTCTGTCCCATAACCGTCCAGTATACATCCATTTCAAAAAAGACCAGCGAAGGCTCTGTGTTATCAAGCAACAAATCATAAATTACATCGCCTGCCGGAATCCAGGGATTCTTCTGTTCCTTTTTTTGCTTTTCTGTTGCAACACGTTGAAATTCCATGTGGTGATTATGGTATCCCCAGCAAATTCCAGCCTTCTTTGCAATTTCTCCTGCAGTATTAAATACTTCAGCAACAATGGCAGCATCATCATGTGACTCAATTATCGGCATCCCCGGTTGCACAAGGGATTTCACGCCCAACTTCACATGATCTTCGACAACTACTTTCCAAAAATCAGAAATCTCATTTAAATTCTGATTGGTGTATTTTCTAACAGGCGGATTAACATGCGACCCTGTTATTTTCAGCCCTGCGTCATCTGCTAATTTCCGATATTCTCCAACGGTGTATTTTCCCATTTTACGGTCTCTATAACCGGCCAATTCAATGGTACTATAACCTATTTCCGCAATTCTATTCAACCCGGCTGGCACATCATTGGTTAGTTCTTTTCCCAGGGAATAAATTTGCAGCCCAACTTTTTTATTTGCCATTGCAGTTTTATTTAACAAAGAAGCGGCCGATGCTGGCTTAAAAGCTCCAATCATTGCCCCTCCCGTTAACAAACCCATCGTTTTAAAAAACTCTCTCTTTTCCATAAAACCTGTTTATAAAAAAAAGAAGCAAGAAGTCTTGTTGTGCTTCTTGCTTCTTCGCATTAACTATTCATAATTAGAATCTTGTTTCAAAACGCCACTTTGTATATCTAACTGAGACTGAGGCAAAGGCCAATATGAAGCTCTGGTTGCATTATACACAACATCCTTTAAAAAGGCTCTAAATTGAGAATCTTCATCAATATAGTTGTTCAACACTTCATCGTCGATTCCCCAACGTCTCAAATCGAAAAAGCGCATACCTTCAGTTGCAAACTCAAGCCGTTGCTCCAACCGAACAGCTTTTCTTGCCTTTTCTTTAGAAGAAAAAGCATCTGCTCCTGTTGGATAAGGCTCAACTTTGTAATTTGCGGCAGGTTGAGTCCAATCAACATCCACTGCTTTTCCGTCGAAAACATACGTTGAAACACGCCCCATAACGACGTCGCTACCTTGGGCACGTTCTCTGATTTTATTGACAAGCTTACGGGCATAATCCAACTCCCCGTCTTCAACCGCAACTTCTGCTCTCCAAAGCAAAATATGAGAATAACGAATTGCGCGGAAGTTCTTTCCATTATTAAATCCGCTTCCATTTGAGTTTAAGCTCTGGTTAGCTGCTTTGTGCATAAACTTTTTAGTCATATATGGCCCACCATTTGGCTGTTCCCGAATCCACGACCTTCCTTCGCAGATTCCCCAACCAAGAAAATCAACGCCACGTCTTGAAATCGTCCAATCAACCCTTGGATCAAGCCAATGTTCCGTAGGAATAAACTCTTCTGCACTACCAACTCCCATATCATGTTCTAAAACATCTCTAGCCTCAACATCAAGAACGGGCAACCCGTCTTCTGTTACCTGAAAAGCTTCGAATAAATTTTGAGACGGCTGGTAAAACCCCCACCCAATTCCGGCAGGACCTGATTGATGCATACACGGTCCGGCCAAAAGCATTGACGAATGATTTGCTCCACTTGTTCCCGCCTGAATTTCAAATATTGACTCTTCATTATTTTCAGTAGTCATATCGAAATTGTCGTTATAGTTATCAACCAATTTATATTTGTTACTACTAATAATTTCATCAAGTAACGGTTTGGCCTGACCCAATTCGTTTTGGTACATGTGTACTTTGGCTTTCATTGCGATAGCAGAATACTTGTTTACTCTACCAACCTCTCCCATCGGACTTTCTTCCGGCAGGTTATCTATTGCAAACTGCAAATCAGATTCAATTTCATCCCATCCTTCTGAATCATTCGGAATTTGTTCCGGTAAAACGCCCTCTTCTAACTCATCTGCCGTTTTTATGTAGGGAATATTTCTAAATACAATAGTTGCTTTAAAGTGAAACCAGGCTCTCAAATATTTTGCTTCACTTTCAACTTCTTTAGCCCTCGACTCCTCGAGTGGATTACTCCCATTTTGTGTTAACTTCAAAAATTTCAGCGTTTCATTTGCACGCGAAACGCCATTATAACAATCCTTCCACCTATCTGACACATACGCGTTGGTAGGAAGAACCACATACTTTTCGACATCATTAAAATTATTTTGATCGCCTGATGAAGTACCTTTATAGCAATCATCTGAAGCGCCTCCACCATAAGTCCAGTCGGTAGCCATTGCACCGCCAAACCTTCCGGTACCCTGTAATGTGCTATATGCTCCTATCAATAACGACTCAACTCCTTCCGGAGATTCCATTACTGTACCTGCAGCCGCTCCGGGAGGCTCTTTTTCCAAAAAATCTTTACAAGAATATATAGTACCAATGTACAACAGAAGCGTACAAATCAGTGAGTATTTTAGTATCTTTTTCATTTTCAAGAATTTTTTAATTAACCATAAATTAAATTCCAAGGCTTAATCCGATCATAAACCGGCGAGGCGTAGGCCAGGCTCCGGTATCAATCCCCATGTTTTTACCTGTTCTACTAATTTCAGGATCTAATCCTGAATAACCGGTAATAGTAAATACATTAGTTACCTGACCATATAACTGAAGAGACCTAAAGTTGGTTTTCAATAACCTATTCAGGTCATACCCCAATCTTAAGTGCTCCATTCTAAGATATGAAGCATCTTCGACAAAAGCAGTAGAAGGCTGCTGACTACCATTATCATCTGTCTCCGCCAATGGTAATTTAGCCTTTGAATTATCATTCAGATAAGGGCTTCCCCACGAATTATATAACCTGTCATGGCTTTTCCCTCCCTGGAACTGGGCATAATCAATAAATCTGCGAACATAGTTTACCATCTCATTTCCATAGCTACAATACAAGTAGGTAACCAGATTTATTCCTTTGTAAGATACATTCAGGTTTAGGCCAGTTGTAAAATCAGGGTGAGGTGAGCCAATGTAGGTTCGGTCGTCTGAATTAATAACACCATCTTTCTTCACATCTTTATATTTATAGTGTCCAGGTTCATTGTAAATCCCATCCTCGCCAAAAGCTGTTGGATGACCAGCTGCCTCTTCCTCACTTTGGAAAATTCCTTCAACTACGTATCCATAAAACTCAGGAAACGAAGTTCCTGTTTCTGCCCGTGTATATACCATTTCACGATGCGAATCTCCAGTCAAAAATTCGCCATCAACATCCGAAAGCTTAACTATCTCATTTTTATAGGTCGAAATATCAAAATCGACATTATACTTTAGTTCTCCGTTCAAAGCTGAATTAGTGTAACCTAATTCGAAATCAATCCCAACGTTCTTCATCTCTCCAACATTAACAGACGGAGCATCGGCCTGCCCAAGAACCATCGGAATCTGTTTTGGGTAAAGCATATCAGAAGTTCTTCTTTTCCACAGGTCGAGAGAAAAGTCAATGTTTTTAAACAAAGTTCCGTCAAAACCGATGTTGGTAGTTTGGGTTGTTTCCCATTTTACGTTAGGGTTACCAAACGATGTCTGGTAAAAACCGGTGGTACCCGTTGTAACATTTGCGCCGTCTATTGGATAAAATGAGTCAGCATAGCTCAATCCAAAATTGGTGTAGCTATTGTAATTCCCTATCCTGTCGTTCCCTGTTTCGCCATAACCGGCTCTAATTTTCAACTCGTTCAACCAACTTGCGGAAGGGGCCATAAAACTTTCCTCTGTTATTCTCCAACCAACAGAAAATGCAGGAAAAATACCATACGGGTTTTCGCTTCCAAAACGAGATGATCCGTCACGCCTAACAACTCCTTCAAACAAATATTTACTTGCATATGAATAATTTACACGAGCAAATAACGAGAACAAAGCCCAAGATGAATTATTACCATCATTATTAATACTCTGCAACCCTGTAGCAACCTGCATGTAATTAATGTCTTTCGAGAAGAATTCAGATCTCGACGCCTCTATAAAATTGTAATTATTATCAATAGCTTCAGAACCAACAATAGCAGAAATGTTATGTACGTCATCAAAAACATCAGAGTATTCAATTGTATTTGTCCAGTTCCACTGCATATAATATCTTGCTGTTTCTGTTAGCGAGTCATATTTTCCCCTTTCAGCGTGTGCTTTTTCAACAAATCCCAGATCTCTGTTATGAAATGAGGTATGGTTTACGCCGAACAACGTGCGAAATGAAAGTTGTTCGAAAAGATTCAATTTCAAAAACACATTACCATTAATGTTCATTCGTTTTCTCAGGTCATTCTTATTTGAATCCAGAATGAACAATGGGTTTTGTGCATTTCCGGTACCTTCAGCCCTTGTCCCGGCATAATTGCCTGCAACATCATGAACAGGAATAATGGGCTGCATTCGGTAGGCCCAAGAAACGGCAGAACTTTCACTATGATTTTCATGATGCCCTTCGCTTTCGCTATAAGTGATTCCTAATCTCTCACCTATTTGCAGCCAACTCGTCAAATCAGAGGTTACATTTGAGCGAAGATTATACCTGTTATAGCCTGTCCATTTCAAGATTCCTTCTTCTTTTAAGTAACCCATCTGAAATGAATACGTTGTATTATCGCTCCCTCCATTTAAATCAACTGTAGATTCAACATATGATGCACTCCGGGAGGCTTCCCTCAACCAGTCAGTTCCTTCCTTATTTGCTTTCATGATCAGGTACGTATCCGTTCCGTCTTCATGGATCATTTTATCATCATATAAACTTAAGTCTACGTCTGTAGCTCTTGCGGGTCTAATGTATTCCGGAATGTCCGGTTTGTCTCCGTCTCCGTACAAAGGATGACTGTAATTAGCAATTCCATCGTTTTTGGCTTGAAGCCAAAGCATCTCACCATACTCTTGGGTATTCAACATATCATAATAATTCGAGTTCTTTGAAATACCACTTCTTACGCTAACCGATATTTGAGCTTTTTGCTTTTTCTTTCCACTCTTCGTGGTGACTAATATTACACCACCAGCAGCTCTAGCTCCGTAAATAGCTTGCGCTGCAGCATCTTTCAAGATAGAAATTGACTCAATATTATTAGGATTCACTTCTCCTCCCGGAATTCCGTCTACTACCCACAAAGGATCGTTATCGTTAATTGTTCCGAGCCCACGAATACGAACAGTTGCACCTCCACCTGGAGTATTTGAACTTCTAACAGAAACACCAGAAGCTGTCCGCAACACTTCGGCGGGAGTAACAACTGCCATTTCTTCAATTGTAGAAGACTGCACTGTTGAAACAGAACCGGTCAATTCGCCTGCCTTTCGTGTAGCATAACCAATGGCAACAACTTCTTCCAGGCCAATTGCTTCTTCCTCCATCACTACAGAAAAGATGGTTCGATCATCGATACTAACCTCAACTGTGCGCATACCAACAAAAGAAAACTGAAGTGTTTCTGCGTCGTCTGGAATGGCTAAAGAAAACTTTCCGTCAGCATCAGTAACTGTACCAACAGTAGTACCTGCAACCATAATTGTTACTCCGGGAAGCGGCAGCCCGCTTTTATCAGTAACCACACCGCCAATCGAAGATTGTTGTGTTATTCTATCAGACAAAACCTTTGCTTCTTTCCCGTGAACAACAATTTGTCGGTCATATACATCCCATCCAACATTCTGATTCTTAAACCCAGCATCCAAAACCTGCTGAATAGTAGCATCTTTCATATCGATGGTAATTCTCTTATCCATGTCCAAGTCCTCATTCTTATACAGAAAAACAAAATCGCTATGTTTTTCCACATACTTCATAAGTTCAGCAACGGTTCCGTCGTTTAGTTTGACACTTAACCGTGTGTTTTGTGAATAGCTGTTGGCACTAGCTGTAAAGAGAAAGCCAATCATTAAAAACAATGTTAATCGCATAATTCGCCCCCACTTTTTTAGGGTTCTCCTGAAAGGAAAACAGATTAGACAAAAAATTTTCATAATTTTGAACAGTTTAGAATGAATACTAATTATTTAGTGTTTATTTAAATCACCCCGGGAGATGTGCCAGCATCCTCCGGGATTTTATTTCTATTTTATTACATAGTGTTTTCTATCAACTTCGATAATTTGTAATCCTGTTAATCTTTGCAAATACTCAAATACCTCTTTACGCTCTTTGGTTACATCAAGTTTACCGGAAACTTTGATACCACCGTTAAACGGATCACTAAATTGAAAATGCACATTGTAATAACGCTCCAATTTCTTTATAATACGGTTCAAATCAGTGTTTGTAAAGCTGAACAATCCTTCAGTCCATAGAACATATTCATCAACATTCACACTTTTTGTTTTTGTTTGCCTCGTCTTTTTACTATAGTAGGCAAGCATTCCCGGTTCTAAAAGGATTTCCTCTTTCTTCTTCTTGTACCCAAAATTTTTAATTATCACACTTCCTTCGGCTAATACCGTTTGCACCGCAGAATCTTCAGGATATGCATTTACATTAAATTTTGTTCCCAGAACCTCAATTTTAATTTCGCCCGTCCTCACAGCAAAAGGTTGCTTTTCATTTCTACTAACATCAAAGAAAGCCTCACCTATCAAAAAAACTTCCCGTGTTTTATCCACAAAACGTGACGGGTAAATAAGCTTACTTCCTGCATTGAGCCAAACTTTTGAACCATCGGATAGTTTTATTGCGGTACGACTACCATAAGGTGTAACAAGAGTGTTTATTTCAGGCACAGAATTATTATCACTCCCTTCAATTGTTTTCTCGTTATTAACCCGAATATTACCATCAACAGAGTATTCCAGTTGCGATTCTCCCTGGTTCAGGGAAACTTGTCCTCGGTTACCCAAAATAAGCACAGGTTGTTCCACAGGAGGAGTTACAGTTGCATTGTCAATAATCACCTGAGGTAAATTACGCTCCATATAGTAGTAAACCAAACCTCCGCCTATTGCAAAAAACATCAAAGAAATAGCAGCATAGCGCATTGCATTCCGAAAAAAACGAGTTCTGCTACGCTTGCGATCTACCGTATTCAGCATGTGAACAATGCGCATTTTCAACGCCTCTTTTTGAGGTTCGGCAATTTCTTCTTTTTGGTATTTACAATACTTTCCCAGTTGTTCTTTTAAATCAATAATTGCATTTACGTACTCGGGATTCTTCTCCATATAAAATCGCCAGTACGAATCAAGTTCCTCTGAAGGATTAAAAACCCACTTAAAGAAAAGAGGATTGTCAATTATTTGATCATATATATTCATCTATTCGATTTGATTATTTTCTATTGCCCCTTTTATAACTTTAATAACAAGAGAAACAAATGACAAAAAGGGGACAAACACATTGTATGTTCTATAACACATCACAAAGCAGGGTTAAACATTTAAACAGGGTGGCTGAAAAAACTTTCAGACAATGAAGCAAATAGCACTATTTAAGCTACTAATTCAAACAGTGTAAAAACGCCTGAATTAAATTTAAATGGGTCTGTTCAATTAACTGTGTCATTCTATAATTTTTCTTTTCCAAGGCCCTCCCAAAAACACAAGGGTTTTGGAAAAGAAAAATTTTATCTTGT
>NZ_FQUM01000003.1 GCF_900129025.1 Mariniphaga anaerophila
TCGATAAATACGCCGGTGGCATTGACCACCACCCGGCTATGCACCGTAAATTTCTCGCCACTCAGTTTATCCACTGCATGCACGCCACAAATACGTCCACCTTTGTCTTTTTCCAGCCCTTCTACCCGAACATAGTTCATGCAAATGCCTCCGTAATCAAAAGCGGTCTGTGCCAGGGTTATCGCCATCCGGGAATCATCAAACTGCCCGTCGTGGTATACTACTCCTCCCATCAAACCATCTTGTTTCAACCCGGGGATTTCACTTCTCACCCGTTTGCCGGAGAGTGGCAATGAGCGGCCCAGCCCAAGTTTGCCGGCCAGCAAATCGTAGCACGTCAGCCCAATGGTGTAAAACGGGCGTTCCCACCATTTGTAGTTCCCGATGATAAAACGCATATCGCGAACCAAATGCGGAGCATTGCGGCGCATACGCCCACGTTCGCGCAGTGCTTCTACCACTAAACGAACATCGCCCTGCGCCAGGTAACGAACTCCGCCGTGAACCAACTTGGTACTCCGACTGGATGTCCCTTTTGCAAAATCGTCCTGCTCTAGCAACACCACCCGGTACCCCCGAGAGGCAGCATCTACTGCCACTCCCAGGCCGGTGGCGCCGCCCCCGATTACCAATATATCACTCGCGTAGTTGCCCGAACCTATCTCACCCGAAAGACCTTCTCTTTTCATAAATCCCTATTCCCTTAAATTATCTTTAAAACGAAAGAAATATCTTACTAACATTTCTTTTTCTTTCTTTTTATCTTCTTAAAACACAACAAACATATATAAAAAGAAATAAATAATAATAAAAAATTAGCAAAAAATTAAGAAACAGACATCAACTAAAACTTTATCCCGAAACACTACTTCTATTACTTACTTTAACAGAAACACAACAAAAAAAGGCAAACTGGGCCATGCGGCCTTTACTGTTGTGAGCAAAAAAATGCTTCTGACAAAACTTTTACACGCCACGCAAGACAGGGAATTCATTAAGATTTTCAAATAGTTTATGTTGATTTTTCTGCTATTTAGAATATCTTGCACATTCAAATTTTTAAATCGATTTTCAAAATAAAAAACATGAAAAACCTATCCATTATTATCTCTGCGCTCCTGCTGTTATTTTCGGCAACAGTGCAGAGCCAGGAACGTCCGGGAGAACAACTGCCTCCTGAGACAAACGAATTGTTTAAACTTGGTGTTGCAGGGTATACCTTTGTGAAATTTGACTTGGACAAAACACTTGAAACACTCCAAAAGGCTGATGTGCATTACCTGTGCATAAAGGATTTTCACCTTCCATTCACCAGCACCGACAAAGAGATTGCTGATTTTCATGCAAAACTAAAAGCTAAAAACATTAAAGGTTACGCTGTTGGTCCAATTTACATGAAAACAGAGGAAGAAATTGACCGCGCATTTGACTATGCAAAAAGGGTTGGCGTAAAACTTATTGTTGGAGTCCCGACCTATGAACTTCTACCCTATGTCGACAAAAAAGTTAAAGAGTACGATTTCAATTATGCAATTCATCTTCACGGCCCCGACATCGAACTTTTTCCCGATGCAGAAAATGTATGGAAAAGCGTAAAAGACCTTGACCCGCGTATTGGCATGTGTCTTGACATTGGCCACGATACCCGCAACGGGAAAGACCCGGTTGCTGACCTGAAGAAGTACCACACCCGGGTTTTCGACATTCATATTAAAGATGTAACAGGAGATACAAAGTTGGGATACTCGGTTGAAATAGGCCGGGGAATTATTGACATTCCTGCATTTGTAAAAATGCTACGCAAAGTAAAATACACTGGCGTTTGCAGTCTCGAACACGAAAAAAATATGGACAACCCGTTTATGGGAATTGCCGAATCAATTGGTTATTTCAGGGGAGTTATTGCTGCCACTAAATAACAAACACATCCAACAAAAAACGAGTGGCTGATATCAAGTGCATGAAAACATGATATCAGCCATTTTTTTCTCTACAAAAAACCAAGAATCCAACTCGCCATCTTCCCAAAACTACCGAAACAAAATTTATCAGAAAAAGTAAGTTGCTTTTTGTTTGATTCATACAGATTTGTTCATAGTTTTATACGAAATTATTTTCTAAGCTGTATTTAAATCAACTGACGTTTCATATCGAATAATACTATTACTATGAGCAATCTTTCCTGTATCCAATTCAAATCTGCCGGATTTGGGTTATTCATTTCTCTGTTAATTCTCGCCACATCATGCTCCAACAAATCGTCGGAGAGCCAGTCAAAGCCGACAAACTTTGTGGTTATTTACATCGACGACATGGGATACGGAGATTTAACCCAGACAGGAGCCATCGGTTATCAGACTCCAAACCTGGATCAAATGGCAGCACAAGGCATATTTTTCTCACATTACTATGCACCACAAGCGGTGTGTAGTGCCTCACGCGCCGGTCTTTTAACAGGATGTTATCCCAACCGGATTGGATTTGCCGGAGCACTCAGTCATGCTTCTAAAACAGGAATCTCAGAAAAAGAAGAAACACTTGCCGAGGTATTGAAAGCAAAAGGATACAAAACAGCAATTTTTGGCAAATGGCACCTGGGCGTGCAGGAACAATTTTTGCCTACGCGTCATGGGTTTGATGAATTTTACGGGATTCCGTATTCCAACGACATGTGGCCTTTTCATCCGCTAGGACCGGGCGCATTTCCAGACCTTCCGTTGTTCGAAAACGAAACCATTGTTAATCCGGCAGTAACTCCGGACGACCAAAAAAAATTCACAACTGAATTTACCGAGCGCACGGTTTCTTTCATTAAAAACAACACGCAAAATCCTTTTTTCATTTACCTCGCACACCCCATGCCACATGTTCCGCTATTTGTTTCAGATAAATTCGAAGGAAAATCGGAACAGGGCCTTTACGGCGATGTAATGATGGAAATCGACTGGAGCGTAGGGCAAGTTATTCAAACTTTAAAAGAAACCGGGCTGGAAGAAAATACACTGGTCATTTTCACGTCTGACAACGGACCGTGGATAAACTATGGCAACCACGCAGGGAGCACCGGCGGACTCAGGGAAGGCAAAGGTACTTCTTTTGAAGGAGGACAACGCGTACCGTGCCTGATGTACTGGAAAGAGACAATTGCGCCGGGCACCGTTAACAACAACCTGGTTTCCGGAATTGATATTCTTCCTACCGTTGCAGAAATTGCGGCTGCTCCCCTGCCAAAGAAAAAAATTGACGGCGTGAGCATACTTTCGTTAATCAAAGGCGAAACGAATGAGCCGCCACGCAAAAACTTCTGGTATTATTACCGTAGAAATAGTCTGGAAGCTGTTCAGGACGGTCAATGGAAACTGGTTTTCCCTCATCCGGGAAGAACATACCTGGAATACACTCCGGGAGCAGACGGGCAGCCTGGGAAAGTCAACGAAAACTTTCCCCACGAAGCAGGCCTGTACGATCTCAGACGGGATCCGGGAGAAAGGTACAACCTGATTGAAGAGCATCCGGAAATTGTAGAAAAGCTGGAAAAAATAGCTCAAGAAGCCAGGAATGACCTGGGCGACGACATTACCGGATTTGCAGGGAAAAACCGTCGAGACCCCGGACGTGTAAAAGAATAACGCAGACCAAACAGGCAACTGTTCAATATTAAATAGCCCCTGATTCCGGAAGTATTCACTCCGGTAATTCCTCTTTTTCAAATATTTAATGTATATTTGTGGAACCAGGGATTATTTACCCCCTCAATCTGACAACAAATCTATCTCTTAATAAACAATAAACGGCATTGAAACCAATGCCTGTAATTTTTTAATATTAAATGAAAGGATGAGACATGTTTGAAAAGAAGCACAGCAGTTTTAAATCTCCGGATCTGAAAGCCATGCAGGAAATAGTAATCAACTCCAGAACACGTATCTATGTGGAAGCAGGAGAAGATCCTGAAGAGGCCAAAGAACGCTATTTATCAAGGCTGGAAAACAAAAAACCTTAACACCAAATCATTTATAATATACAAAAGGTGCACTGGTTTATACGCTGCCATAATAAAAGCAGCAGAAGTGCAAAGTTGATTGAAAGAATGATATTATTTCGTAAAACACGAAAGAGAACAAAAAGATAACAGGCTATGCAAAAAGCACCCTGTAATCAACAGGTTATAGAATTAAAGAGGGCTGTTCCATGTCGAGCAGCCCTCTTTTTTTTCTTCATTTGCTTCAAAATTCCAGAGGTGCCTTGTTTTAGAATGAACCAAAACATAAAACTCTGTCGTTGCAAATATCCCGGACTTCGCGCAACGGACCAAATGCAGCTCAAACTATTCTTCTGCCAAACGGGGTAAATGCCAGCGAAACCATCTTAAAATGCTGTTTTCCCCACGGAATTCCGATGATTGTAATAAAAAGCAACACCCCAAAAAACAGGTGAGTCAGTGCAATCCATATTCCCCCGATAATCAGCCATAAAATATTCATGACGGTTGACAAACACCCCGGGGCATAATCCATGTACTCAATCTTCTTTCCGAATGGCCACAGTGCCAATATACCCAGTTTTATTGATTGAATGCCGAAAGGAATGCCGACGATAGTAATACAAAGCGCCAGCCCTGCGAGGACGTACTCCAGAAAAATGGCAAAGCCTCCAAAAATCAGCCAGATAATGTTCCCAAGTAGTTTCATCTTTTTTTTTATTATTCAGGTAAAAGTAATTCTAATTTCTGAAAGCTTACAATATTTCTTTTCCAACTAAAAATACAGGTGACGGATTATCTCCAACAAAAAAGCCTTCCGTTTCCGGAAGGCTTAATATCTTTTCTAAATATTCAGTTTTTTACTTAGCGTAGCTCACCACACGGGTTTCGCGGATAACCGTAATTTTTATCTGCCCAGGGTAAGTCATTTCGTCCTGAATTCGTTTTGAAATGTCGTAAGAAAGTTGTTCTGCTTCCTGATCGCTCATTTTATCAGAACCAACAATTACACGAAGCTCACGTCCTGCCTGAATAGCGTAAGTTTTTGTAACTCCGGGATACGACAGAGCCAAATCTTCCAGGTCTTTCAACCTTTTGATATACGATTCAACCACTTCGCGACGGGCACCCGGACGGGCACCGGAAATAGCATCACAAACCTGAACAATAGGTGCGAGCAATGTTTCCATCTCTACTTCATCGTGGTGAGCGCCAATTGCATTGCAAATATCCGGCTTTTCCTTGTACTTTTCTGCCAGTTTCATCCCGTAAACGGCGTGCGGCAATTCCGGCTCATCGTCGGGCACTTTACCAATATCATGCAACAACCCGGCACGTTTTGCCCGTTTTGGGTTCAGCCCCAGTTCCGATGCCATAATAGCAGAAAGATTGGCTACTTCCCTTGAGTGCTGCAACAAATTCTGTCCGTAGGACGAGCGGTACTTCATTTTACCAATCAACCGAATTAGCTCCGGATGCAGGCCATGAATTCCCAAATCAATAGCAGTACGTTTCCCTGTTTCTATCACCTCTTCTTCTACCTGCTTTTTAACTTTTCCGACCACTTCTTCGATACGGGCAGGGTGAATACGTCCGTCGGTTACCAACTGGTGCAATGCCAAGCGTGCAATTTCCCTGCGTACCGGGTCAAATGCCGAAAGCACAATGGCTTCGGGAGTATCGTCCACTACAATTTCCACACCGGTTGCAGCTTCCAAAGCACGAATATTTCGTCCTTCACGACCGATAATCCGTCCTTTAATTTCGTCGCTCTCAATATGGAAAATGGTAACTGCGTTTTCAACAGCCGTTTCGGTAGCCACGCGCTGAATAGATTTCACCACAATCTTCTTGGCCTCTTTATTGGCCGTCTGACGGGCTTCTTCCATAATTTCGTTAACGTAAGCGACAGCCTCAGATTTAGCTTCGTCTTTTAACGATTCGACCAACTGTGCTTTAGCTTCTTCTGCTGACAAACCGGAAAGTTGCTCCAGTTTTTCAAGGTTCTGACGATGCAGTTTGTCCAGTTCTTCACTTTTATGTTCCACACGCTGCAACTGCATATTCAGGTTTTCGCGGATGGCTTCTGTCTCTTTTTTTGTGGCCTCAAATTCGCGAACATTTTTCTGAAGTTCGTCGCGTCTCTGATTAATACTGGATTCACGCTGATTCAGCTTGTTTTCCAGTTGGTTGATTTTGTTGTTCTTTTCCTGGATAAATTTTTCATGTTCGCCTTTTAGCTGCAAAAACTTTTCTTTTGCCTGAAGAATTTTATCCTTTTTAATTACTTCGCCTTCACTTTTGGCTTCACTAACAATTTTCCGGCTCTTTTTCTTTAAAGCCTTGTCCCAGATATAATATGCCACGGTTCCGCCTCCTAAAAATCCGGCAGCGAACCCTATCAGTATTTGTATCCAATCCATTACATTTATTTTAATTATTGACTATAAAAAACCCGTATAAAACCACTTTGTTTAACCAAAGCAATTCAATACGGGTTTCTTGATAAATATATAACTCTCTAATTCCTTTATTTCCCAATACTTTCTTTCAGAAAATCTGAAATATCGTCGTTCAAATCCTTCAATCCGTCCATAAAAAGAGACTTATTTTCACGCTGCATCAGCTCTGTATGGTTTAGCGCTATTTCAAAAGCGGCCATTGCCAATATATCCTGCGCATCTTTATCGCGAAAAAACTCACGGTATTTTTTTACCGTATCGTTCACCTTCTTTGCAGCTATCCGGTGCCTCTCCTCATCACTTCTTTTAATAGTCAGCGGGTAAGCCCGTCCTTCTATTCGGATATTTATTTTTAATTGTTCTTTATTCACCGTTCATTACTTATTGAGTAATGCGATACATTTATCAATTTCCCGTATTAATGTATTTATTCTCTTTTTTGCTTCTCCGCCCTCATCGTTTCCGGCAAGAATGCGGTTGGCAATTTTCATCTTATCAATTTCCCGTTTCAAATCTGCTCTGTCTTGCTCAAGCCGGGCAATCTCCTGTGTTAAAACAGAATTATTCCCCTGTAGCATTTCGTTTTCAGTTTTCAGTTTTTCATATTCCTGAAACAGCCGTTGCACATTGGCTCTCAACTCATTCAAAAGCAAACGATCTTCTTGGGTCATTTTTGCTGCAATTCACGGACAAAGTTAATATTTTTAACCTTTTGGGAAAGCGTTTGTAAAATTATGCGAAAAATAATGCACAGGCCTTATTTGAAGGATGGTTCGGAATTTCTTAATTTTGCCTGCTTTAGAAAGATTCACATGAAGCAAATAACAATATTTTTTCTTTTGTTTTTATCATTATCAGCCCTGGGACAAACGCATGAATACGCAAATCCCGTAAAAATTCCGATGTTTTTAAGCGGAAGTTTTGCAGAGTTACGCAGCAATCATTTTCATTCGGGAATCGACATAAAAACCCAGGGCGTAACAGGAATACCGATTTACGCTGTTGACGCCGGATATATTGCCCGAATTGCAGTGTCGCCAAGCGGTTTCGGGCATGCGTTATACATCAGACACGCAAACGGAACCACATCGGTTTACGGGCATTTAAAAAGTTTTCGGGATGACATTGCCAATTACGTAAAAAACAGTCAGTACGACCGAGAATCTTTTAGGGTTGATTTGCAAATTCCGAAAGATATGTTCAGCGTAAAAAAGGGGGAAATGATTGCGCTCAGCGGAAACACCGGCAGTTCCGGTGGCCCCCACCTTCATTTTGAAATCAGGGATTCCGAAACAGAAGAGCCGATGAATCCGCTGCATTATCCTTTCCCGATAAAAGACAGCACTCCGCCGCGTATATACGCTCTGATGATTGAACCTCTGAACGAATACGGGCATGTGGATTACCGGGAGCAAAAGAAAACGTTTCCTGTGGTTTTTGTCGATGGGAAATACCAGATACAAAACAATCCGGTAATTCCGGTTTACGGACTAATTGGATTTGGCATTCAGTCCAACGACTTTTTCGACGGTTCCAACAACCGCTGCGGCGTGTATTCCATCCGCATGTTTTGGGACGGAGAATTGTATTACTCATACAAAATGGATCGTTTCTCCTTTTCGGAGAGCCGGTACATTAACAGCCACATTGATTACGAAGAGTATATTACTTCGAAACGACGCTTTCAGAAAACATGGATTGACCCCGGCAACCAACTTCGCATTTACGATTATGTCCGCAACAACGGACAATTAAGGGTTACTGACGGGAATATCCACCAGGTGCGGCTTGAGCTGAAAGATTTGCAAGGAAATACATCGATCCTTGATTTTAAAGCAGAAAGCAAATGGCAGCAGCCCTCCCTTGCAGAAACTCCTTTTGACCAACTTCTAAAATACAACGAGTCAAACCGGTTTCGGACAGAAGGTATTCGCATTGATTTCCCGGAAAATTCTTTTTATACCGATGTGAAGTTTAGCTGGAACAAAAAGCCGGCGCAACAGGGATTGTTATCGGCAATACACGTGGTTCACCAAAATACCACTCCGCTGCACAGCAGTGCAACACTTTCAATAGAAACAGGAAAGCTGGAGAAGAAATACTCGGATAAAGCGTTACTTGTTAGAGTGGATACAATTTCAGGCAAAATTTCGGCTGCCGGCGGAAACTACGACGATGGCTGGGTTTCAGGAGACATACGTTCGTTCGGTAATTATGCAGTGGCATTGGACACGGTTCCCCCCCGAATTGTTCCGCTCAGCATAAAAAACAACGCGGCAATCACGGAAAGTTCGCGCATCCGGTTTCGCATTTCCGACGATTTATCGGGGATAAACAAAATTGAAGGAACACTTGACGGAAAATGGGCACTGTTTGAATACGATGCCAAAACCAGTTTAATTACGCACTACTTTGACGCCGAACGCTTTGAACTAGAAAAACGACACCAATTTAAATTAAAAGTAACCGACTACAAAGGAAATAAAAGCACGTATGAAGCCTCATTCTGGAAATAAATGGCTGGTAATCGGCACCATGTCGGGCACCTCGCTCGACGGACTGGATTTGGCTGCGATTGAATTTCGTCGCACCGAAAACTGCTGGAAATTCAATGTTGTAGCAGCAGAAACCGTTAATTACTCCGAAGAATGGGAGGAAAAATTGCGAACAGCTCCTGTGTTCTCCGGAGAAAAACTGATCGAATTGCATAATTTATACGGCCAGTTCACGGGAAGACAGATCAACCGTTTCGTAAGAAAGCACCAACTTTCGCCGGATTTGATTGCCTCGCACGGGCACACCATTTTTCATCAACCGGAAAAAGGGTTCACTTTTCAGGCAGGAAATGGGGCAAACATTGCTGTGGAGACCGGAATTACCACAGCGGCAGATTTCCGCACCGGCGATGTGGCACTGGGCGGGCAGGGCGCTCCGCTTGTCCCCGTTGGCGACCGGCTACTCTTCGCCGAATACGAATCGTGCCTGAATCTTGGCGGTTTTGCCAACATCTCTTTTGAACAGAACAGAAAAAGAATTGCATTCGACATTTGCCCGGTAAATTTTATTCTGAATGATTTGGCTCAGAAACTGGGAAAGCCTTTCGATAAAAATGGTGATCTGGCTCGAACAGGAACAGTCAACGACCAATTACTTGAAAAGTTGAATGGATTGAATTTCTATCGACAATCGCCACCAAAATCACTTGGACGAGAATGGACGGATGAATATTTCATGCCCATAGTAAGCAGTTGCGATTTATCTGTTCACGATAAACTAGCTACGGTATGTGAACACATTGCTGTACAAATTGCCCGGGCAATGCCGACAAAAGGGAAAACGCTAATTACCGGCGGTGGCGCTTTCAATACATTTTTAATCGAAAAGTTCCGAAAACATCTGAAATCAGAAATTGTAATTCCAACCGCAGAAATTATCAATTACAAAGAGGCGCTGGTTTTTGCTTTTCTGGGTTTGCTTCGCTTTCGAAACGAAATTAATTGTTACGCTTCGGTAACCGGTGCAAAACGAGACAGCAGTTCCGGAGTGATTTTCCCGGCATGAAAAAAAATCTCCTTCCGGTAAACCCCAATTAATATCATATTTCATTTTGCCAAATACGTTTATTTTCACTCCAAACTAAAACGAAAGAAAATGAACTTCAATCCGGCAACAAAAATTTTCGAGCTAAAACAATTTGGTGAATTCGGCGGTGTAAACCCATCTGTAACCGACTCTTCCACGTTCACATTTCTTAAGGGAGAAACCATGGAAGACACATTTCTGGGGCAAGCCGAAGGATGCTTTTTGTACTCGCGCCACTGGAATCCCAGCAACAAGTACCTGGCCGACGCACTGGCTGCTCTGGAAAACACAGAATCGGCGTGGGTAACTGCATCGGGAATGGCGGCAATTACCTGCGCTCTGTTGCAGTTGTGCAGTTCGGGCGACCACATTGTAACCAGCGTAACCACTTACGGCGGAACATTTGCCTTCTTAAAAAACTGGTTGCCGCGGTACAACATTGAAGTTACATTTGTTGACATTACCAACCCCGAACAGGTGGAAAAAGCCATGCGCCCAAACACCAAAGTAATTTATACAGAAAGCGTAACCAATCCGTTATTGCAGGTTTCAGACATTCCGGAACTGGCAAACATTGCCCACAAACACGGTGCAAAACTGATGGTGGACAATACGTTTACCCCCATGATAATGACTCCCGCACGAAACGGAGCCGACATTGTTGTGTACAGCATGACTAAATTTATAAACGGAAAAAACGACTGCGTGGCCGGAGCAATCTGTGCTTCCAATGAATTCGTCAACCAACTGTCGAATGTAAACGACGGAACGGCCATGTTACTGGGGCCAGTACTCGACTCGATGCGGTCGTCTAGTATTCTGAAGAATCTGCACACATTGCATTTGCGCATGAAACAGCACAGTTACAACGCCCTTTTTCTTGCTGAAAAACTAAATAATTCAGGACTAAAACTGATTTATCCGGGATTAAAAACACACCCGCAACACGAGCTGCACAAAAAGCTAATGAATAAAGAATTCGGGTTTGGCGGCTTACTTGCCATCGATTTAAAAACGCATAAAAAAGCCAACGCTTTTATGAGAAAAATGCAGGATGCCGGAGTGGGCTACCTGGCGGTAAGTCTGGGCTATTTCAAAACGCTGTTCAGTTGTTCGGGGCACAGTACTTCTTCCGAAGTTCCACAGGAAGTCCAAAAACAGATGGGACTCTCAGACGGACTGGTGAGATTCTCCGTTGGTTTGGACAACAACATAGAAGAGATTCTGAAAAAAATAGAGAACTGCTTATAGAAAAATAATGGTGCCTTTTCTTATGCGCGAAACGGATTGAAACAACAGACTGTTTCAACTGGCAACACCAAAAGGGAACAAAAATCAGCATCTGATATTTTGAAATAATTATATTTGCCTTTTCGATAAAAAAGTGCAAAAAATGAAAAAAATACCTTTCGTTTCAGGGATACTAATTCTGGTATTCCTTTTAACAAATTACCGGGTTTCAAACGGATGTACCAACTTTTTGGTTACCCGGGGCGCGTCGGTTGACGGCTCTACAATGATCACTTATGCTGCCGACTCTCACAGCTTGTACGGCGAACTCTATTACCAGCCGGCGCAGGATCACCCCGAAGGTGCCATGCGCGACATTTACGAGTGGGACACAGGAAAATACCTCGGCAAAATACCTCAGCCAAAACACACATACAGCGTAATTGGCAACATGAACGAATTTCAGCTGGCTATTGGCGAAACCACATACGGCGGCAGAAAGGAACTCGGAAGTCAGGACGGCGCCATAATGGATTACGGCAGCCTGATTTACGTAACGCTGCAACGCGCAAAAACAGCCCGCCAAGCCATTCAAATAATGGCAGACCTGGTTGAAAAATACGGATATTACAGTTCAGGCGAATCGTTCTCCATTGCCGATCCCAACGAAGTTTGGGTTATGGAACTGATTGGAAAAGGAGAAGGAGAAAAGGGCGCAGTGTGGGTTGCTATGAGAATTCCCGACGGTTACATCAGCGGGCATGCCAACCAGGCGCGCATTACTACTTTCCCAAAAAACGATTCTGAAAACTGCATGTATTCACTCGATGTAATTTCTTTTGCCCGCGAAAAAGGCTGGTACGAAGGTACCGATGCCGAATTCAGTTTTTCAGATGTGTACGCCCCGGTTGATTTTGGCGGCGCCCGCTTTTGCGAAGCCCGTGTTTGGGCCGGCTTCAACAAAGTAGCCAGTGGGATGGACAAATATGCAGATTATGCCAAAGGATTTATTAAACACGACAAATCTACCAACTACGCCACGAATAGAATGCCTTTGTGGGTAAAACCAGACCAAAAATTAAGTTTGCGCGATGTGCAAAACATGATGCGCGACCATTACGAAGGAACCGACCTGGACATGACAGAAGATGTGGGTGCCGGTCCGTTTGCAATGCCCTACCGGTTTGGAAAACTTACCTGGCAGGTAGATTCAGTGGAGTATTGCAACGAAAGGCCCATTTCTACGCGTCAAACCGGATTTTCATTTGTAAGCCAAAGCCGCAACTGGCTGCCCAATTCAGTTGGAGGAATTCTGTGGTTTGGCGTTGACGACACCTACGCCACCTGCTATGTACCCATGTACTGCGGCATTAACGAAATTCCGGAGTGTTTTGCAGAAGGAAACGGCGACATGCTTACTTACAGCGCAACTTCCGCATTCTGGACATTCAACAAGGTATCGAATTTTGCATACTTGCGTTACAGCGACATGATTAAAGATGTGCAAAAAGTTCAAAAAAATCTGGAAGATAATTTTGAAATACTTGTTCCGCTAATTGACAAAGCGGCAGAAGGTCTTTACAAATCAGAAGGAGAAGAAAAAACACGAAATTTCTTAACCCGGTTCTCGGTAAATGAAGCCACCAATGTTACTGCCAGTTGGGAAAATTTATGGCAATACCTGTTAATTAAGTATCTGGACGGAAACATAAAAAAGGAAAAAGACGGAAAGTTCGAGCGCACGGAAACAGGAATGCCTCCCTACCCTATCTTCCCGGAATATCCGGAGTGGTGGTACAAAGTAATTGTTGAACAAACCGGCGATCATTTTAAAGTAATTGAGTAATTTTTTGATTATTTGGCTATAAATGAAGTGCCTTTCATTTGCCTTGTGAAAAAAAGTGTTATTTTTGCGCCGATTTTTATGCAATCTCTTTTTCGCGAACGAGCGAAATACATTGCCAACTTTAATTAAATAATTTCAGAAATGGATTTAATAAAATTAGTAGAAAACGAATTTAAGGTAGAAAAAGAACATCCAGATTTCTCTGCCGGCGATACCATTACCGTAAGCTACATGATTCGGGAAGGTAACAAGGAACGTATCCAGAACTTTCGCGGTGTTGTACTTCAGATTAACGGGAAAGGAAATACTAAAACATTTACAGTTCGCAAAATGTCGGGTAATATTGGTGTGGAAAGAATTTTCCCGATGTTTTCACCTTTTATCGAAGGTATTGAAGTAAACAAAAGAGGTAAGGTTCGCCGCAAAAGGCTGTTTTACCTGCGTAGCCGTACCGGGAAAAAAGCCCGTATCAAGGAAAAAAGATTTTAAAAAACAGACAATTGCATACAATGGGCCTTCTTTTCGAAGGCCTTTTTTTTATCCTTTCAGCAGCTCCTGCGCAGCTTTCAGTGTAACATCTGTCAGCTTTTCCCCGCCAACCATTTTTGCCAGTTCCTCAATTCTTTCGCTGTCGCTAAGCCGTTTAATCGAAGTAAATGTTTTCCCTTCGTTCTCGTACTTATAAACCATAAAATGCGCATCTCCTTTGGCAGCAATTTGTGGCAGGTGCGTAATATTTATAATCTGGGTTGATGTAGAAAACTGCTTCAAAATGTTTCCCATTTTAACGGCAGTTTCACCGGAAATACCAGTATCTATTTCGTCGAAAACCACTGTTGGCAGTGCCTTTGAAGTACGCAAAACATTTTTGATAGCGAGCATCAATCGCGACATTTCGCCTCCCGACGCAACTTTCGAAATTTCAGATGGCGGTGTATCCACATTGGCACTAAACAAAAACGAAACGCCATCTTTACCGCCCGGCGTAAATTCGGGCAAAGTTTCGTGTTCAACTTCCAGCCGTGATTTGGGCATTCCCAATTGATGCAAGTCTTTGAGCACTGCTTTTTCAATTTGAGGAAACGCTTTTTTACGCTGTGCAGACAATTCTTTCGCTTTGCTTTTCAGCTCAACCAGCTGCTTTTCCAGTTCTTTTTTCAGGCGAACTATTTCGTCGTCGTATCCGGTCACCTCACCAATTTTGCGATCGAAAGAATCTTTCAGCTCAATCAGTTCTTCAACCGAAGCAACGTGGTGTTTTTGCTGAAGACTAAAAATCAGGTTCAGGCGGTCGTTAACAATTTCAATCCGGGCCGGATCGTGTTCTGTATTTTCAGACAACTGTTCGGTCTCATCCAAAATATCCTTCAGTTCGAGCAAGCAACTCTCCAGCCGCTGAGCCAAAGCAGGAACTTCAGAAATATAATTTTGAATGCTTTCGAGCCTTTTATGCCCGCTTTTCAGATTGTTTATCACCGAAAGCTGTTCGTCGTCGAGCAATTGCTGCACCTCCGAAAAAACACTTTTTATCTCTTCTGCATGGTTCAACTGCTCCAGTTCAGTTTCCAGCTCTTGCTGCTCTCCTTTTTGCAACGCAGCTTCATCCAGTTGATTAAACTGAAATTGCCAGTAATCCAAATCTGCCCGTTCTTTTTCACTTTTCTCTTCGAGCTCTGTCAATTTCTTTTGTTGGGAAATATACATCCGGTAGACTTCTTGGTATTCAGCCAGAACTTTTTCTGAACCGGCCACGGTATCTACCAAATTAAGCTGAAACTGACGGTTGCCCAGTTCCAGGTTTTGATGCTGCGAATGGATATCGATGAGCTGAAGCCCCAGGCTGCGAAGAGTTTTTAGATTTACCGGGGTGTCATTAATAAATGCCCGCGACTTTCCTGCAGGAGTAATCTCGCGGCGGAGAATTGTCTGCTTGTCGTAGTCGAGATCATTTTCTTCGAAAAAAGGTTTCAACGGGTAATTTTTCACATCAAAAACCCCTTCGACAATGCATTTTTCATCCTGTTTTTTAAGTACCGACAAATCGGCACGGTTCCCGAGAATTAGTCCGAGTGCACCCAAAATAATGGATTTCCCGGCTCCGGTTTCACCGGTAACCGAATTTAAACCGGAATGAAATTCCACCTCCAGATTGCTAATCAGCGCATAATTGGAAACAGCCAGTTTGGTCAGCATAACTCAGTTATAAATCTTCGCTTTCTGTAATTTTTTTGTATTTGCTCCCGTTCGACGGGTCAACCTCATTCAGAATGGCCACTACACGATTTCGTTCATCGGGAAACGACTTGGAAAAGATGTTTACAATCTCGTCAGACTTGGCATCGAAAAACATTTGAAGAATGTACAGCGAAGGGCGGCGACGAAAAACCGACTGAATATCGCGAAGCGAAGTAGCAATGGTTGAACGGCCTTCTTCGGGTTTCTGTGCCATTACATCGAGCCCCTGCCGGTGGTAGGAATACATACATTTTCTGAAATCAGAATAGGATTTATTCAGCACATTTTCAATCAGCCAGTAGCGGTTACGCTCGCTTTCAAAAGCCTTCCATCCTTTTTCACTTGCATTCTGAGAATTATTCACAATCGACTGTGCTTTTTCAAAGAAAGGAGTTCCGCCTTCCGGCGAGAAAGTGTCGTAATCAAAACCTAAAACAATGTAGGCGTAAAATGCGAGAATATTGGTAAGGTTGTCCCGGTTTGAGGTTTCGTTAAATTCCAGTGGCTGGAACTCAACGTACTTGCAGCGAAAATCGTTGTCTTTAATATTGAGCACCGTTGTTTCGTAACTCGAGCCAAATACCGGCCGTGTTAACTGCACCTGGATAGATCCCCGAAACTCGTCGGACGAAATCTGCTCATCGAGACGAATAAGAATATTGCACCTGATTTTTTCGTCGTAGGTATAAACATGCTCCGTCCATTTGCGGTTGTTCATAAACTCGTAAATATCGGCCTGCATGGTTCGGAACATCTGCCGGTTGGCTCCCTGAATTTTCTGGTGAGAAACCGTTACGTTGCAGCGAAATTCCTGTGCAAACGCGGCAACCCCTGACAACAATGCTATTATTAATACAAATACTTTCTTCATAAAAACCCCTCCACTGAAAAGGTAAAAGTAATAAATTTAGCGGGAATGGCTGGCATGCTATCCGGGAATTGAACCCATCATTTTTACAATGTCGGCAGCCACTTCCTTCTTAGATTTTAACTCAAAAGGGACTGTTTTATTGCCCTTGCTAATGATGGTAATCTTGTTGGTGTCTACCCCAAAACCGGCCCCGGCGTCATTCAGCGAGTTCAGCACAATAAAATCAAGGTTTTTCTTTTCGAGCTTGCTTTGGGCGTTGGCTTTTTCGTTTGTGGTTTCCAGGGCAAAACCCACCAAAATCTGGTTGCCCTTTTTCATTTGCCCCAGTGCTGCGGCAATATCCATGGTAGGTGTCAACTCAATCTTCCAGTTCTCTTTCCCCCTTTTTGTTTTCTGCACCTCTGGTTTTGCCGGGGTAAAATCGGCAACTGCTGCCGACATTACGGCTCCGTCGCATGTAGGGAAATTAGCCACGCACACATCGTACATCTCTTTTGCAGACTCCACCGGAATTACTTTTATGCCGCTTTTCTGCGTAGAAACCGTAACCGGCCCCGACACAAGAATTACCTCTGCTCCATGGTCAGCCAGCTCTTCGGCAATGGCATAGCCCATTTTACCGGAAGAGTAATTTCCGATAAACCGAACGGGATCGATCTTCTCGAATGTTGGCCCCGCTGTTACAAGGTATTTCTTATTTAGCAGTTTTTTTTTTGGCTGAAGAACTCAACCAACGTATTTAAAATATGTTCAGGCTCCTGCATTCGCCCTTTTCCTTCCAGCCCGCTGGCCAGTTCGCCAACGGCAGGTTCAATAATCCGGTTCCCGTACTCTTTTAAAATGGAAATGTTTCGCTGGGTAGAAGGATGCAGAAACATATCCAGATCCATTGCAGGGGCAACAAAAACCGGGCACTTGGCCGAAAGGTAAGTTGTTACCAGCATGTTATCTGCAATGCCATTTGCCATTTTCCCCAGAGTTGCTGCAGTAGCGGGGGCAACAAGCATGGCGTCGGCCCAAAGGCCTAAATCCACATGACTGTGCCATGTGCCGTCGTTGGCGCCAAAAAACTCGCTTATTACCGGTTTTCCCGACAAAGCCGAAAGCGTTACCGGTGTAATAAATTCTTTGCCGGCAGGAGTAATTACTACCTGCACTTCTGCACCTTCTTTCACCAGTAACCTTAAAAGAAAAGCTGCCTTGTAGGCAGCAATGCTTCCGGTAATTCCCAGTATTATTTTTTTACCCTGAAGTTTCATGGGTGTATTTTACTGCTAGTTTTGTTTGCTTTCGCGCGCCGGATTTCTGTGGTAAATCTGTCCTTCTTCCAACTCTTCAAAAGCAATCAGAGTAGGTTTTGGGAGACGTTCGTAAAACTTGGAAATTTCAATCTGTTCCCTGTTTTCAAAAATTTCTTCCAGGTTATCAGTGTATGATGCAAATTCCTGCAGCTTCTGGTTCAACTCCTCTTTCAGTTCAGAAGAAATCTGATTGGCTCTTTTTGCCAAAATCATCACTGTTTCGTAAATATTTCCGGTCTCATTCGACAAAACGTCAAGGTTACGAGGTATTGTCGACTGGGCTGCTTTTGTCTTTTTATAATCCATTTTCTAATTGATATTTGTTTCTTGTTGTTCGTCGTAATTCAATAAATCGGCCACTGTGCCGTAAAATTTGTCCACTTCCCTTTTGTATTTACTTTCGGGATACTCGTCCACAAAAGAAAAATATTCATCGAGAGCGCTCGAAAGCCTTTCCTGCTTTTTATCTTCCACACTATTTATAGCGAGCAGGTATTTTGATTTCAGCAACATGTACATCAGTTCTTCACGATACTGGCTGTCGGGATATTCTTTCAAGCTGTTATTTAGCGCAACAACAGCGGCTTTGTAATTTTCAAAATCGAAATACAACCTGGCATTCAAATAAGATTTGTAAACCAGCTTGTCCGTCAATTCGTCAATCAGCCTGTTGGCTTCATCAACCCTGTCGCTATACGGATAAAGGTTTATATATAACTGAAGAGATTCAATAGCCTCCCTGGTAACCGTTTGGTCGAGACGCGGCTTGGGCGACAGCAGGTAACTGCAATAGCCAACCATAAACTGCGCTTCTTCGGAATACTGGCTTCCGGGAAACTCTTTCAACAAAGATTTAAAGTAGTGGGTTGCCATTAAATAATCACGCTGCCCCATCATACTCTTAGCATAATAGTAATATATCTGGTCGGCACGGCTGGTTCCGCGGTAGATATTTACCAGCTCCTGAAAAAGACTCCCTGCCCTAACGAATTCGCCTTCTTCGTAGTACTCAACTGCTTTTTTCAATTTGAATTCGTAGTCGGTGCTTTTCAGAATTTTATTGTAATCACCACAAGCCGAAACGATCAGCGTGACAATTAATCCTATAACAAAAAATCTCTTTTTCATAAACATGGCGCAAAAATAACCTTTTTTTAAATACACATGTAGTCAATTAGATGAATTTAACACATTTGCCAAAGTTTTAAAAAAGTTTACATTTGCAATCTTAAATCTTTAAACTTTCGAGACGTGGATATATTTCAAAAATTCAGAGCTAACCAGGGAGACATTGGTCAGCATATGAGTAAAATACACGGCTATTTTGCTTTCCCGAAACTGGAAGGTGAGATAAGTGCGCACATGAAGTTCAGAGGCAAGGAAGTACTTACCTGGAGTTTAAACAATTACCTGGGGCTGGCAAACCACCCGGAGGTTAGAAAAGCAGACGCTGAGGCTGCTGCCCAGTATGGGATGGCTTACCCGATGGGGGCTCGGATGATGTCGGGACAGACATCGAAACACGAGCAGCTGGAACGGGAACTGGCGGCTTTTGTTGGAAAGCCGGACGCGTTTCTGCTTAACTATGGTTACCAGGGAATGGTTTCTATTATTGATGCCATTTGCGGCCGAAACGATGTAATTGTTTATGACTCGGAAGCACACGCCTGCATTCTTGACGGTGTTCGTCTGCACATGGGGAAACGTTTTGTTTACCCTCACAACAACATGGAAAATCTTCGTAAACAGCTCGAAAGGGCAACCAGATTGGCGGAAAAACAAAAAGGCGGCATTCTGGTAATTACCGAAGGTGTTTTCGGAATGGCCGGAGACCTTGGCAAGTTGGACGAAATTGTGAAGCTGAAAGACGAATTCGAATTCAGACTACTGGTTGACGATGCTCACGGTTTCGGAACCATGGGAAAAACAGGAGCCGGAACTCCCGAACATTTTGGGGTTGAAGATAAAGTAGATCTTCATTTCGGAACCTTTGCAAAATCAATGGCAGGAATCGGTGGCTTTGTTGCATGCGAAACCGACATTTGTTTTTACCTGAGGTACAATATGCGTTCGCAGACCTTTGCCAAATCATTGCCAATGCCAATGGTTTTAGGTGCGCTGAAACGCCTGGACATGCTGCGCTCCATGCCGGAACTGAGAGAAAAATTATGGACTGTGGTTGATGCATTGCAATCCGGATTAAAAGCAGAAGGATTTGACCTCGGAAAAACCACTTCTCCGGTAACACCTGTTTACATGAAAGGAGGCCCGGCAGAAGCAACAAACCTGGTTTACGACCTACGCGAAAATTACAGCGTATTTTGTTCCATTGTTGTTTACCCGGTAATTCCGAAAGGCGAGCTTATTTTGCGACTCATTCCAACAGCCGTACACACACTGGAAGACGTAAAAGTTACTTTGCATGCTTTTAACGAAGTACGCAAAAAACTGGAATCAGGAAAATACTCGAAAACCGAATTTGCAAAAGTAGAAGTTGACATGTAGTCAATTCTATTTTTCAAAAAGCATAAAAAAAGAGGCCTCAAAAAGCCTCTTTTTTATTTGCGTCAATATTTTGTTATGAATTCTTTTCAGAAAGATAACGTTCTGTATCGATAGCCGCCATGCACCCCGATCCAGCAGCAGTAACAGCCTGCCGGTAAATTGAATCCTGCACATCGCCACAGGCAAAAACGCCCGGAATGTTTGTTTTCGACGTTCCCGGAATCGTTTTGATGTAACCCACGCTGTCAGTATCAAGATAATCTTTGAAAATGTCGGAATTGGGTTTGTGCCCAATAGCCAGGAAAAAGCCATCAATTTTAATTTTCACTTCTTCTTCGCCTTCTTCCCCTTTATTTTTAGTCAACACAGCTCCTTCAACAACACCATTCTCACCCACAAGTCCTTTGGTCTGATGTTTCCACAGCACTTCAATATTTGGTGTTTTGGCTACTCGTTCTGCCATCACTTTGGAAGCACGAAGCTCATCGCGCCGCACAATCATGTAAACTTTATTACACAAACCGGCAAGATAAATGGCCTCTTCGGCAGCGGTGTCTCCACCTCCAACAACTGCAACATCTTTTCCGCGATAGAAGAAACCGTCGCATGTAGCACATGCTGAAACGCCACCTCCGGCATATTTCGTTTCGTCTTCCAGTCCCAGATATTTTGCAGTAGCCCCGGTTGCAATAATCACTGATTCTGCTTCAATCAGTTTTTTGTCGTCAACCCATACTTTGTGAACATCGCCTGAGAAATCAACTTTGGTTGCCAGTCCCCAACGGATATCAGTACCAAACCGTTCGGCTTGCTTTTTCAAATCTTCCATCATCACCGGCCCGGTAATTCCTTCGGGATAGCCCGGGAAGTTTTCTACCTCAGTAGTAGTGGTTAGCTGTCCTCCGGGCTGAAGGCCTTCGTACATTACGGGGCTGAGATTTGCCCGGGCTGCATAAATTGCAGCAGTGTATCCGGCAGGTCCTGACCCTATTATCAAACATTTTACGCGCTCAACATCAACGGGATTTGTTGAGTTGCTTTCATTTTTTTCGTTAATATCAAGTGGTTTAAACATATCAGTGTATTTTTTTGATGTGCAAAAGTATAAAACATCCGGATTGATACACAACAAAATCAATCAATAAAAATGAAGCATGGATAGAACAAAACTATAATAGGTTAATAACTTTATTCTTTAATTTCATCAAAAAAGTTTTGCAGAACAGATTTCAACTATTACTTTTGCAGTCGATTTTTTCGGGGTGTGGCGCAGTTGGCTAGCGCACTTGCATGGGGTGCAAGGGGTCGGAAGTTCGAGTCTTCTCACCCCGACAATAAAAAAAGAGGCCGTCTCAAAAGAGACAGTCTCTTTTTTTGTGAGCTCGGAACCAGCTATTTCCCCAATACTTTTTTTAAGAAATCATTCTCTATTTGAGGCTGACCAACTTTTTTAAAAAGGGCATCTTTTTCTTTTTCATCATCGCCTTTGGTAACGCCTTTTTCAAAAACGCTATTGGCATTAGCTAAAAATTGACTTTTCCTTGTCGAAATCTGATTCGGGTGAAGCTCATACTTTTTCCCGATTTCTTGAATCGTCTCTCGTTCTTGTAAGGCTTCAAGAACTACTTTCGTTTTAAATCCTGAGGTGTAAGTTTTTCTTCTTTTCATAACAACAAGTTTATTAATTTTCTAATTATGCTTGTTGTCTAATTTTTGGGGATAATTATACAATGTGCCATCAGGAAACACTGGCACAAATCAAATCGATTTTTTTACCTTAGACCTACGTAGTAGGATAGATACATTTTAAAAGCAAAAACAGTCCAAATTAATACATAAGACTTATTATAGACCTCGAGATTTGTTTTATTATAACAAAAGCCCACTATGTCAGGAGAAATACCATCCATAAGTGAGCTTTACTAAACAATTTACTAACTAAACATAGGAACACCGAGTGTTATTTGAATAACTCTTTAAGCGTTTAACTCATCTAAACTAGCTTTTTTATTTTTAAAATTCAGACTACCGGAACCTTCCAAGGATCCCTGTATTTTGTTTGTAAGTATTTACTAGCTTTGGAATTATCCATTATTTCTCTTGTTGTTGGATTATATGACACACAAGAACCGAACCGATATGAGATATTCCCCAAGTGGGCCAAAATTGTGGCAAACGCCCCTTTTTCAACAGGACTGTTCGTATTTTTTGATTGCTCCCGAATACACTGACACCAATTGCTCGCATGTGCTTCGATACCTCCATCTTCAAATTTCCCTTTGAAAAGAATGGCCTCTGCCAATGGATCCCTTTCCTGATTTAACTCAGGAATCAGTTCATACCCTTCGCGGTTGCAGACTAGAGTTGCTTTACTTCCAATCCAGGCCACACCCTGGTTTCGATTATACAATTTAGCAACTTGCTGGGTCCATTCGATATGAAAGTTATCGTACTTAAAAATAGTTGTCTGGCAACTTGGCGTTTCATTAAAACTTTCCGGATGTTTATATGCCGAAGAAAAAACAGATTCAGGATAAGTTCTGTTATTCATTCCCAAGGCTTCTAATCCGTCAAATGCAGAATCAATCCAGTGAACTCCCCAGTCGGTTTGCTGGCCACCACCATAGTCCCAAAATGTACGCCAACTCCAGTAACGATGATTATTAAATGGTCGTTTGGGTGCCGGGCCTAACCACATCTCGTAATCAATATAATCAGGAACCTGCGTATCCTGTACTTTTGCAACTGGATCGGTTGGTTCGTTTATCCACAGTTGAACTTTGTAAACATCGCCAAGAACACCGGTTTTTAATATTTCGTTTGCTTTCTGGAAATAACGTTGGCTGGTTTGCCATAAACCGGTAGTTACTATTCCGTTGTATTTATTCTGCAAATCAATCAGTAAATTGCATTCCTCAATTGAGTTTGCTACAGGTTTTTCAATGTAAATTGCTTTCCCTGCTTTTAAGGCTTCTGCAAAAATATATGTATGCCAATGATCGGGAGTGGCAATAATTACTCCATGAATATCTTTGTTATTCAGCAGTTTTCTGAAGTCTGAATATAACTGCATTTGTGATGTTTGCTCCGGGTAATCTTTTTTTAAACGCGCAGCCTGCTCTTCAAGTCGGAGCTGGTTGACGTCGCACAGCCCCAAACAATGAACCAACGGATTATCCGTAAGCGCTCCCTGCAAGTCGCGGCATCCCATCCCTACTCCAATAACTCCGAGATTAATTTTTTGATTTGAAGAATTTTGAGCAACACTTTGTACTGCTTTTGCCGGAATGACAGACGACAATCCTATTCCAGCTGTTAACGCAGAAGTCTTTTTTAAGAACTCTCTTCTATTGGTATTCATGATATTGAATTTTAAATTAAGACAGAATTTCCTATAAGTTTCTGATCCAAATGTTTCTATAAGCTACTTTTGTTCCATGGTCTTGAAGGAAAAGAGGCAAACGACCATGTGGCTCGTATTTTGGTAAGCCTACATAAGGTGTATGTCCTTTAAGAATGAAATTATTCTGAATCAGAATTCCATTCAAAACAACAGTAATCATAGCCGGAGATTCAAACTGATCGTTTGTGCCAAACCGAGGAGCTTTGTAATAGATGTCATAAACTTGCCATTCTCCGTTTTTCGTATAAGCATTAACTGCCGGGGCACTTTGTTTGTAAATACTCCCGACCATGCCGTTTACATAGGTTTCGTTGTTATCGCCATCCAGCACCTGAACTTCGTAGCGACGTTGAAGCATGATGCCGCTATTTCCCCTGTTTTGTCCGTGATAATTTTCCGGATCGGGCGATCTGAACTCAATATGTAATTGGCAATCGCCAAAGAATTCCTTAGTAATAATGCCACCTGTTCCAGGTTCTACCTGTAGTGTTCCATCAACAATTTTCCACTCAACTGGGGCACCGTTTTCAGATGTCCATTTCGAGAAATCGCTTCCATCGAATAATACAATTGCGTCGGAAGGGGCACTGCCATTTATTCCGGGCTTCACTTTTTGAGGTGCCGGATAATACCACTCTGTACTCTCGGGCGGCCATTCACCACTATCTTGGGCATGCAATTGAAAAGAAAAGCAGAATAAGAACGTCAGAAAAAATAAAATTAATTGTTTCATAAATTTGATTGTAAATATTGATAATAAAAAGATTGTGTGTTAGACACCTAATATTCTGACTTAAATTATTTTACCTTCATGGTCAAGAAGTATAAGATTCGAACAGGGGTAAGTATCCGGGATAATTCCCGGATACATTACTTCATTGATTTTGTTGGTTTATTGGATATTTCAGTGAAATAAAATGTTCTTGCAATAAAAAATTTATCATCGGTTTATCATTTAATTCTTGGTCATTGAATAAGTGTATCCGACCGGGGCAAGCAGCAAACGAATGGTATAATTTCCAGCCTCAGAAACATTAATATCAGAACCACCAAGTTCAAGAGAACCGTCGGCATTCGTATCTCCAAAATTCACTGCCCAATCATCGTTGGCACGAAACTTAATTAAGCCTTCAGTGAGATCGGTTGTGATCTCCCAGGTGTAGGTTCCTTTATATTGATCACCACTCAGCGGAAGAAGTGTCATGTTTTGGTCGGTATCCCAGCCACCAGCAGTTGCCGAACCAATTAGGCCCCAGTCTGTTTTTTCGGTTTGCGTTGTACCGTCTGAGAAATTGATGGCAACCCGGTAAAAACCGTCTTCATTAACCTTAAGGTCTTGGGCATTGTTCTGAGTAATTTTATCCGAAGTCCCTTCGGTTAATCCCCAACCACCATCCCAACTGCGGGTTGGTAAAAACTTGTAGCCCCAACTGTCAGTGGTGATATAAGAAAATACCTGATAAGTGTTGTCGCCAATATAAGTGAAAGGTATTGCTTTGTCCATGTCGCCATCGGCAACCGTCGACCCACCTATCAAATAAATCTCATCGGTAACTGTTACCATTTTCCCATTGAGGTTGACATACACAACATTTGTCGCATTATCGCCCGTGTAATTGAAATTACCGCCGTCCCCCTGACTGCAGTTGCCAATATATTTCAGATCCTCGGTAGCTGCAATTCCATTGTCCCAACTGCCGATATTCGGAAAGAATTTGAACTCGGCGTTGTTTCTGTCATTCCTAAAATTAACAACCCCGGCATTTACTTTTGCCGATAATCCATTTAACAAAATTGCCTGGTCGATTAACCAGCCGCTGCTTCCTTCGATATCCGCAATGGCATCGCCCACAATGTAAAGAGGTAAGATCCAATTACTGGTTTCAAAACAAAAAACATTGCTCGGATATTCAACTGAAATACTATTGGTAAAAGCTCGCACCGTCCACTTAAAAGAACCATAGCTGTACTCTTCTTTGTCGAAAAGTTGGTACCATTCTTCATGGGTTTTAGTGACTTTGTTATCGAGTCCCGAATTATTAGACAGAATCGAGATTACTGGCTTCGAAAAATCACCGGTAACTTCATCGATTAGCACCTGGTATTTTACGTCCTCATTTTCGTTGGTCGCGCTGGCCTTCTCCCAACTGAAAATATATTCTTCAGTGGCGTTGTTGCCATCAATAAGCATATAGCTGTTATCGACAGGAAAGATCAACTCATTTTTAGAAACGCCATTTGAACTGGTCGAGATCAGGATTGTGTGCTTGACCCGAGCACTTACGATATTTGGCGAACCATTATTTGCAAAAACAGTCCAGGCTGCTGCAGCAAATCCATCGTTCGAACTTATTGATGTGGCAAGATCGTGTAACTCCTGGTGTGTTAGCGAAGCTACGTTTGTACTTCCATTGCTATTCGATTCTTTTGAAAATACTGGATTGGAAAAATCACCGTCAACATTGTCAAAAAGTATAGTATAAGTGATCGCACTTCCTAATCCTGAAGTTGTCGCTTCCCAGTCGAAATCAATCGATTCGTTTGGAGTTCCCAAGTTTAAAATTAGAGAATCGTTTGTAGCAGGGCTTATTAGCTGGAAATTTAGCATTTTTTCGCCATTGACATCAAAAAAATCAAGGTCTTTTGCACAAGCCGTGAATAAAACGATGAACATCATCAGTATATATTGATTTAAATTTTTCATAAACTTAGTTTTAAGAATGTATCTTGGTTACTATTCAAAAACAGAGAAACTTTTTGAGAAAGCTTCACTTTCGATCCTATCCTGAATTCCATTTGTTTCTATGATTCCAGTAAAAGTGACAACCATCTCAACCACGTCTTCTATTGATTTCCCAGCCGAAAGATCACCTAGCTTTTGAGCAAGGAAGGTACAGGAAAACTCATTATCTCTTTCTTCAACACACATAATGTTTTCTACCTTAATCAGAATATTGCTATTATCATCCATCAAAACGATAGTTGCGCTAATATCTTTGGCACTTAACATTTTGTAGTCGGTAGATAGATTCATATTGTAGAATACTGTAATTACATCAGTATTTGAAACAGAGGTGGGAAAAGTCCGGAACAAGCTCTCCTCAAAAACCAATGGAGTGAGGGAGAAATCGTCACCCGAAGCTTGGGTATTACCGGCTTTATCACGGATCAGAAATCCAAAAGCCTTAATTCCTCCTGGATTTTCGGTGAACCCAAACAAATCGGCTATTGTCGAATATGTTACTTGTCCTTCGTCTCGAGTAACGGTAATTGGCAACTGTATCTCAAAAATATTTGCCTCAACATGATTCAGTTTCGCATTTTCGGAAACATTTGACCAATCAGCAGAGTTTCCGTTGTAACAAAGTTTCATTTCAGTAGGCCCCGATTTAATATCGTTACACCATGACCATATGTAAAGGTCTGTCAACCCTTCAAGGCTAGTACCCGTAACATCAAAAAGCAGCGTTACATTTTCAGTCAATGCATCAACATCGGCCGGGACAGTTTTCAAAGTAGGTTTCTGCGAATATGCGCTAAGATAAAGGCATAGTATCCATATAATTGTTACTATTTTTTTCATAATATTATATTTTGCTTAAGTAGTAGGTGTAGTTTATTTTTTCCTTTTGAGAGATCGCATCAGCTTTAACAACCTTAAACTCGATCTTATCGTATATGATATTCGCAAAACTTCCGATAACAATTATTTGGTTTTCGGAACCATTACTTAAGAGGATTTCGCTTGGTGCTTCTTCGCTGTTAAAAGACCAGTTACCATCTTCGATCATATCGACAAAAGAATTTCCGGTATCAGTTGAGAATGTTCCGTCAGCATTGAACGTGATTGAGAAGTCGGTGTAAGGACTATTCTCAAAAATATATGTAAGGTCTTTCTGTGTTGCAAAATCAGGATAAGCGTTGGCTTTGGCTTTCAAGTCGGTTTGAATAAATTTCTCCAATTGCCAGGTACCAACAATCTGTTCTTTACGGTTTACTCTCTCTCCTATTTCAGGAATGTCATCGGCGCATGAAAGGATAAAAAGCAATATGGGAATATATATAATTAACTTTTTCATAAGTCTTTTTTCTTTATTTCTGAATTAATATAGAATTGGACAATTATTGAGGTTCTTCATTCAATTCGAACAACTCGTTTGCCTCTGATGCAGTAATTTGTAATACCATCCCGGGATAATCCCATGATACACCTCTTACCATAAGGCCATCTTCTCCACCCGAACCTCTTCTTTTAAGATCTTGCGTGCGAAACCCTTCACACATTAGCTCAAGCCTTTTTTCTTTTTGAATAGCGATGAGCAGGTTTTCTTCAGAAATATCAGAGTTGACATTACGACTGTTATCACCGAAGGCTCTTTCCCTGATATCGTCAAGATCCTCTATTGCAATTGCCTTATTGACAACAGGTTTGAGCAAAGCCGATTCGGCCCTGATAAATTTCTGCTCGGTAATAAAAGCCAAGGGAATATTCTTAAACGACTTGTTGTATTTAGTACATGCGACATATTCATTGTCCTGATTGGCATTAAAAATTTCGTACCATAGAGCAACCCTTTTGTCCTGACTGTTTGCTGAAATTATATCATAATACACGTCAGGATCAATTCGAATGTTCGGAATATTTGTTGCATCAGCCCTATATTCATCGAAATATCCACCTACAGCTTTGTTTCTTCCCGGGCTTGATACCAGTTTAAAGAGTACTTCCGACGAAGGCTCATAAACTTCAGAGCCGACTGTTTCGCTTGTCGATAAAAAGCGCTGAAGATGTGAGGGATCAGGCTGTAAGCCAGAATTGGTTACCACATCATTTGCCATCGAAAAAGCCTTGTCATAGTCGTGTTTTTGAAAGTACAACTGCGCTAAGAACGCCTTTGCAGCCCATGTTGTTGCTCTTGCAAAATCAGAGTTAGAAGCAGGTAAATCACTTTCAGCAGTTTTCAAGTCACTTTCGATAAGAGTATAAACTTCTTCTACTGTATTTCTTGCCAATAATTCGATTTTCGTATTTGTTTTTAACACAATTCCTTTGTGCGAATTATCTATTTTATAACCGTATGGCTGCGAATAGAGGCGGACAAGAGCAAAGTGACATATTGCCCGGATAAAGTAACACTCTGCTTTTAGCTCCTTCCTTGTGTCTTCTGACATTGGAATGTCATCTATATTTTCAAGAACAGTATTTGCTCTCATAATACTTATATACGAGTTTGAATAGGTATCATGATCGGTAAAGTATACGGTAGAGAAGCGATTGTAAATATTCACCAAGTTGCTGGTTACCCCTGGTTTAAAGGTTAAGTCGTCGCCAAGCAAATCTCCCGAGCGCTGGAAAGTTCCTCCGTAAATACCAGAAAGTGCATCGTATGCCGAATTTAAAAGTTCTTCAATATCACTTTCAGTTTGTAGTGCATCGGTGGCAAGTATTTCTTCACTGCTTGTAGGATCTATTTCTAACAGACTTTCACAGGCTGTAAGCAAGAGTCCGATGACGATAAGTATAAATATGAATTTATTATTTTTCATGTTTGATCGTTTTAAAATGAAATGTTAAGTCCCAGTGAATATATTTTTTCTTGCGGAACAGTCAGATAAGTAGCATTCGGACTCATATTCCTATCCCGGGCATCATTAAAATCCCTGGCTACTTCAGGATCGATTCCCGGAAAGTTTGTAAACGTAAGAAGGTTTGTTCCTGTAATTGAGATTTGTCCTGAAGAAAGGTGTAATTTATTCAGAAACCTAGAAGGGAGATCGTAAGCAAAACGCAAATTCTTCAATCTGATATAAGATGCATCATATATCCACATGCTGGTATTAAACCATTGTTCTGATGCTCCCCAATTGTTTCCATCAAGCGTTAATCTTGGGTACTTTGCATCATCTCCCGGGTTTTGCCAACGGTCAAATCCATCAGTTCTGAAATTCCAGTTCGACATCAATGTCATTTGTCGTTTTGCAGCTGCATCGTACAGTTGTGCACCATAACTAAATGTAAACAATGCGCTCAACGAAAAACCTTTGTATTCGAAAGTGTTTGTAACACCTCCGGTAAAATCAGGAATCAGTTTTCCTGCTGGCATTGCGTAGCCATTCTCACCCGCAAAGATGTAGGTTTTGGTTTCGTTTCCTTCTCTATCCAGATAAATGGGACGTCCATCTTCGGAATCAATTCTTGAGAAGCGTACCATCCGCATCGTTCCTATCGGATAACCCAACATAATTCGTGTATCGTTTGCACCGCCACCAATTTCCTGGGAAGTGAGTCCTCCCAAATCGGCAACTTCGTTGTCAATTGTAGCAATATTGAATTTGGTAGTCCATCTAAAATCACCCGGTGAATTCCCTACTATATTTCTGGTAGTAATGTTGAATTCCAATCCTTCGTTCCTTATTTTGGCAATATTCTTCCACTGTTCCCGATATCCTGTGGTTTGAGAAACACTTACATTGATAAAGACATCTTCCGAGTTTTTCAGGAAATAGGCGACTTCAGCTGCCACTCTTCCTCCCCATAATTGGGTTTCTATTGCCAGATCAAGATTTTTGGTGATCTCCCATTTTAAATCAGGATTCGAGTATTTGCTGGGATAGCGAACGGCCATATCATTGTAATACGAGCTATTGCTTGTTGGTGTAACGTAAGTTCCAATGTGTTCATAATTTGGAATATCAGAGTTCCCTGTGTATCCATAGCTGGCCTTAAATTTTAAAAAGCTCAGAATATCCTCACTGATAATATTTTTAACAAATTCTTCTTCACTTGCAATCCATCCCAAAGCAAGCGTAGGAAAGGTTCCGAATTTATTGTTGGCACCAAAGCGCGAAGAGCCGTCGAACCTTAAGGATGCCTGTGCAATATACCTGTCTTTATATTTGTAATTTATACGACCAAAGCAGCTTAAGAAACGCCATTCCTGGATTCCGTAATCAATTATGTTTTCCGGGTTTGAACTCTCCGGATCATAATCATATTCGTTTCTTTCACCAGTGGTTTTCGAATATTGCATTTCGTTTCCAAGCATGAAAACAAATTCGTTTTCACCAATGGTAGTATTGTAGTTTGCGATTATATTGTAGTTGTAGTTGAGAATATTTGTTCTGGAATTCCAGGTATAATCCCCATTCACGCTTCTCAGGTATTTATTCTCAAATCCATTGTTTAAGAATTTCAGGTAATCAACAGCACCATTAAAGGAAAAACTCAATTTTTTGAATGGAGCATAATTCAGAGACAGGCTATTTATAGTTCTTGTTTCATCGTTATAAACATCCATTAATTCGCTAACCATCAAAGGATTTGCATCATTTCCTGCACCCTTAAAATAAGTTTCATCTTCATTGTAGATAGGATAAATTGGTAGTGCAGTCCCCATGGCAGCACCGGTACCTCCCGACCATGGATCACCTACCAAATCGGTTTTTGTGTTGGCCAACATAGTTGATACTGCAAGATTAAGTTTCGGCGACGGATTGTAACTGAGATTAATCTTTCCGGTGTAACGTTCAAATGCATTGTGTTTTATGTACGACTCGTTATTATTATAAGAGCCGCTAACGTATGCTTTTAACTTATTACTTATACCGAAACTTGCAGACAGGTTATATTCCTTTTTGTATCCAACATGAGTAATTTCTTTCCACCAATCGGTGTTGTTTTGTTTCGCCTGCTCCCAGGTGAGATTTCCCGGTAAGTTTTGGGGCACCCCGGTATTTCCGTCGTTTTCCCAGGCTTCCTGGTACATTTGCATCCAATCTTCGGTTCCTACAACATTTGGATCTTTTGTCGGAGTACTCAAACCATGTTTGGTACTGAAATTAATTTCTAACTTCGAGCCCTTGGCTTTTTTTGTAGTAATTATAATAACCCCGTTCGATCCTCGCGATCCGTAAATTCCACAAGCTGCGGCATCTTTTAGCACTTCAATTGATTCGATATCGTTTGGGTTGATTGATGATAAAGGATTAGGATTCATTCCCCAGGTAGTAGCATTCAAGCTAAACATATCCTGCGAAATTGGAATTCCGTCGACAACATACAAAGGATCGCCAGATGCATTAATAGAGGCAATCCCACGGATGCGAACCACTGAGCCCGAACCAGCCATTCCGGTTCCTTGTGTAACATTAACACCGGCAGCTTGTCCTTGTAGAGCCTGTTCAAACGATACGATCTGTTTCCCTGCAATATCTTCGGATCCGACCTTTGATATCGACCCAACAATTTCGCGTTTGCTCTGCACTCCGTACCCAATTGCTACAACCTCTTCCAATCCTATGGCTTCTTCATTCATTACCACATTGAAAATTGTTTGATTTCCAACTTCGATCTCCTTCGCCTTCATACCAACAAACGAAAATTTGAGTGTACGAGCATCATCTGGCACAGAAAGACTGAATTGTCCATCAGGATCGGTTACTGTCCCAACAGTTGTGCCGGCAACAATAATTGTAACGCCAGGCAGCGTCTGCCCATTTGAGTCTGTTACTTTCCCAGAAACTGTTTTTTGTTGGGGTTGGACTTGGTTCAGTTCTTCTGCTTCTATTTCTTCTGGTGAGTTTTGTTTTGAAAAAATAACTATCTGGCGATCAAGAATTTTGAAGTCAAGATTTATTTCTTCAAATGCTTGGGTTAAAATACTTTCAACTGAGGCTTCACTCGCAGCAATATCAACCCTTAGGTTTTTATCTACCTGGCTATTTTTGTAAAAAATATTAAACTCACTGTTATTTTGAATTTCCTCAAAAAGTTGATCTAAGGAAATATTTTTTAAATGAAAGGTAAATTTCGTACTTTGTGAATAAGTTGAACTTGCAAAAACATTACTTACCCCTAATAGTATGAGAAAAACTGTCACCCTCATAACTTTAAAAAAATGTATACCTGTTAATCGTTTAAGAAAAACAAGGTATCCCGTTTTACTTTTTTTCATAAATTTGTTTGATTTTAATTTAATAAATATCGCCTATGGGCGATGTTAATTAATGTTCAAGCTTGCAGATGGTACCAACATCTGCAAGCTATTTTTAGATAGCATAACTTGATTTTTTACATAGGCAGGATTAGTTTAGGTTAATAATTAGCTTCTCTTCTTCGTGTCGTATTTTAAATGGTGTAGTTACTGATATAATTCTAAGAACCTCTTCCGGAGTGTTCCTAAAGTTCAAGTTTCCGGAAAATGACTCTCCCATTAATTCTGCACTTTCAATCACGATTTCAACATTATAATATCGTTCCAGTCGTTTTACAATATTTGCCAATGGCTCGTTTTTCAATATAAAGTATCCATCTCGCCACGACATATAATCCGCTGCATCGACCTGCTGCTGAGAAAAAACTCGTTTCGCCGTATCAAAAACTGCCATGGTTCCGGGAGAGATTGTTAATTTTCCCTTTTTTAAGAAGGACTCTTTATCTGCGGTAAGTTCTATTTTCCCTCTTTCCAAAATTGCACTGGAAGCTTTATCATCAGCATATGCGCTTACATTGAAAACCGTCCCCAAAACTTTAATCTCAAAATCTTTGGTAGCGACATAGAAAGGATGATTTTCTGAATGTGTAACTTCAAATACTGCTTCTCCTTCAATATAGACCTTCCTTTTTTGAGTGAGATTTGCCGGATAAACCATTTTCGTTCCTGAATTTAACCACACTTGTGTTCCGTCAGATAATGTTAGCCGTGTTCGTTTTCCGTATGGCACAACCAGCGTGTTGTAGGCTTCTTCTTTGGGGGCAACTTGCTGAGAAATTTCCCGGGTTGTATCAATAACAATCCGCTCTCCTTTTTTATCGTACGCTATGTGCGACTCCGTTTCAGGTATCAAAACTTTTTTTCCACCGTGAAGAACGAGACTTGTCACGCTGTCGGGTTCCAGAAGCTCCAAAGCTTGTGCGAACTCGGCGGTTTCAATCCGTCCTTTAGAACTTTCATGATAAAGAAACCAGGCAGAAAATACCGCTAGAAAGAATGAAGCGGCTACAGCCCACTTTGCAACCAAATTTCTTTTACGATGCTGTATTTTTCCTAAAGAAGTCTGAATTCTACTGCGTATTTGTTCTTTATCATCTTTTTGTGATGCACTTTTTCGAATTGACAAGTAGGAATAAATAATTCGGGCAAATTGGATTTCTTCTTTATCAGCCTTTTCCGTCGTATCCGACAATGACTCCATCCTGAAATTATCTTCGGATAAGATATCGTATGCTTTTATTTTCTTCTTTTTATCCATTTATTTTGCCCTGTTACTTAAAGAAAGAGCAAAAGAGCAAAAACATAGACAAAAAAAGTGACTCTTTTTCCAAAAATAATTTGATTGCTTTCACACACACGGGAAAAAGCTAAATAAAGAGGTAACACACATCCACTTCAGGATTTATCCGTTTTTATTGCGAAGCAGAAGAAACAGCACAAAAGACGAAATTCCTTTCTTTTTAAGCGCCTTCCGAAGGTCTTTCAGGGCACGGTAGACAGAAGTGCGGGCTGATTCAACAGATATTCCCAAAATATCTGCAATTTCTTTGTAAGAAAAATTCTGCTCGAATTTTAACGACAGACTTTCCCGCTGCTTATCCGACAACTCCGCCATTGCTTCATCCAGTATTTTCTGGTTTTCATCTTTTGTTTCAGAGGCAATAACCACATCCTCAAAAGCCAATACCGAAATATCCTTCTGTAATAAAAGATTTTCATCTTCAACAACCGAAATTATTTTACCATGCTGTTTGTGAATCAGCCGTCTTAACGAGCGAAAAAGGTAAAAACGGATGTTGTCTGTTGGCGAGAGGCGAAACCTGTATTTGTACAAATCCAGAAAGAGATCATGAATACAATCTTTTATCATGTCCGTGTCACGGGAAAAGCGTATTCCATAATTATACAGCGCATCATAATATTGATCGTAAACGGCAAAAAAAGCCAGGTCATCTCCTTCGGTTAATTTTTTCCAAAGGGAATAATCGTCGTTGTGCTCTTCTTTCCGGGTAAGTCCAATACTGCCACGCATAATAGGACAAAAATAGAAAAAAAGTTCTGACAAAACTACTTTATGAATCAAGGCAAAGTGCGCTCTGCATAACTTACACCGTTGCCATAAATTGTTTAGTCTGGCGTGTTTATGAGCGTCGTGTTTTAGGACATGATAGTGCATTTTTTTGAAGGTTTTGTTGTCTTGCCAAAATAAATGAATTACTATTGAAGAGTAGTTCTTTTGGTGTTAGTTACAGCCGAACCAACAAAAAGCATATTTCTATGTGGTTTTCAAGACTTTATGGAAATAATACAGACAAGCCTGTCACAATTGAAGAATTTAGGGGAATATTTCAGGAACTTTTCCCTGAATTATGTTTATATGCTACCAAGTTTGTAGGCGATTTCGATACCTCAAAAGATTTAGTGCATGATGTTTTTGCCGATTTTTGGACTAATAGCGAAAAACTTAAAAATAAAAGCCTTGTTAAACCCTATTTGTACAAAGCAGTAAAAAACCGGGCATTGAATTACAACAAACGCGAAAAACGAAAATCGAGGTTAGATGAACTGTTTGATTCGCAAAATGTGATTGTTGATTTTTCAGATAACAACGATATTATTTCAGCTATTTCTTATGAAGACCTCCAGGCTGACCTGGAAGAAGCGATTGGTAAAATGCCGGAACAACGTCAGGCTATTTTTCGCATGAGCCGCTTCCAGCAAATGAAACATAAAGAAATCGCCGAGGAACTAAACATTTCACCAAAAACAGTGGAAACCCAAATTTATCGTTCGCTTATTTTCCTGCGAAGCAAGCTGAGCCACTACTTAAACGACAGATAAGGGAGTCCAACTATTTCATCTTCACTTCTCGATAAAAAAAATAAAAAAAAATCCGCTCCCTTGTAAGTGATTTATCTTTTTTGATTTCCCTATCTAAAAGCCCAAGGTAATGAATGAAAAAATAAAATCGCTGTATCTTTCATATTTAGAAAAAAATATTTCAAAACCAGATGAAGAATATCTGATTCTATGGCTAAAAAGAAACCCGGACTACGTAAAGGAATTCAATGAAATTCGCAGGTTGTGGAGCCTTGCAAACACTTCCGGAAAAATCAACAATATTCTCGTTGAAAAAGAATGGAATCTGTTTTCACAAATGGTTGAAAAAGAGAAGTCAGCTCAAATTAGACCGCAAAATAACCTAATGTATTGGCTGCCCCGTATGGCAGCAACTTTTTTACTTGGAATGATTATTTCGGCAGCAATTGCTTATGCTGTATTTAATACCGAAAACAGTAATGTAGTATATCAGGAAATAAACACCCCGGCTGGCGCACAATCAAAAATTGCACTGCCCGATGGTTCAACCGTATGGTTAAATGCCGAAAGCCGTCTCCGCTATTCAAATCAGTTTGGCAAGAAACAGCGCGAAATATTCCTAACAGGTGAAGCCTTCTTCGAAGTGGCTAAAAACAAAGAAAAAATGTTTGTTGTACAGGCATCCGATTTGAGCATAAAAGCCTATGGTACTTCATTTAACGTAAAGTCTTATCCCGAAGAAAACACGGTAGAAACAACTTTAGTTGAAGGTAGGATTGGCGTAAAAAAAGCAGGGTTAAAAAAGGACAAATCAAACGAAATAATGCTGGAACCCAATCAACGGGTAGTATATTACAAAACCTCGGCAAACGTTGCAGCACCAGAAAAGGAAGACATAGAAAATGAAATGATTACGGCTAACTCCAAAAAAGAAAACAAGCAGCCTACTTATATGATTTCCAAAGGCATTGACCCATCTCCTTTTACTTCGTGGAAAGAAGGTACGCTACTAATTTCGAGCGAAACACTGGCCAATTTAGCCATTAAACTGGAACGGAAATACGATGTAAAAATTCAATTTAAAAATGAAGCCCTCAAAAAAATTAAATTTTCGGGTCCGTTACAAAACGAGACTGTAGAACAAGCAATTGAAGCCATTAGTATTGCAGCGCAGATCGATTATGAAATTAATGACAGAAACATCCTGTTTAAAGGAATAAAAACGAACAAATAGCTTAAAATCAGAACATTTTTAGAAAGGTAAAACTTATGAAAGTAAAACTACTGCTTCTGGTATGTTGTTTTTTTACAGCAGGTCCGGTTATCGCTCAACAAGGAAAGTTCAATATTAATATTCAAAATTCAACTTTAAAAGAAACGTTTAAAGTCATTCAAAACGAAAGTGGCTATCGTTTTTTTTACAGTGATGATTTAGTTGACCTCGATAAGAAAATGAATTTGGAAGGAAGCAATTTCACCATTGACGAGATCATCGGTGCTTTGGAATCTAAAACCAACCTTTCATTCAGGAAAATGGAAGACAAACTGATTGTTGTAGTTCCAGCAAACGAAGAACAACATCCCGGGATTGTTTCAGGAAGGGTCACTTCTGCTGATGAACAGGAAGGATTACCCGGCGTTAACGTAATTATCAAGGGAACTTCTAAAGGAGTTATTACCGATGCTAGCGGGAATTATTCAATTGAAATACCTAATGAAAATGTGGTTTTACAATATTCATTTATAGGGTTCAACACACAAGAATTTTCGGTAAACGGGCAACGTACAATAAATGTGGTTTTAACTGAAGACATTCAGTCTATCGACGAAATTGTGGTAACGGCCCTGGCAATTGAACGAGACAAAAATTCGTTGGGATATTCAATTACCCAGGTGAGTGCAGATGAAATTAATCAGGCAAAGGAAAATAACCCGATAAATTCGCTGGCCGGAAAAGTTGCCGGGTTGCAAATCACAAAAGCACCAACCGGTGTAGATGGCTCATCGCGGGTTATATTGCGTGGTGTAGCCTCGCTGCTTGGTAACAACCGTCCACTATTTGTTATCGATGGTATTCCGATGGATGCCGGTTACGGTGGAGGAGGCAGGTGGGGCGGAGTCGATAGTGGCGATGCACTTTCTGATTTGAACCCCGAAGATATTGAATCGATGAGCGTATTGAAAGGTGCGGGAGCAGCGGCAGCTTATGGTTCGCGCGGGGCAAACGGAGTTATTTTGGTAACCACGAAAAAAGGGAAAATCCGCAAAGGAATAGGCATTTCCGTTTCATCGGGATATACAGTTGAAACGCCGATGATTACGCCAGAATTTCAATACGCTTACGCGCAGGGAGCTTTCACACAATATCCGGCCATGAATGGATCGCGGCTCGACCATCCTTGGATTTGGAGTTACGGGCCAAAAATTGAGGGACAGCAAGTCAAAGATTGGATGGGCAACGAAACAACTTTGGTTCAACAAGGTAATCCTTATGACGAGTTTTTTAGAACAGGCTCTACTTTTACCAACTCGGTAGCTTTTAATGGTGGCAACAAAACGACTTCGTTTCGGGCGTCAATTACCAACCAGGTTTCAAAAGGAATTATGCCCAACAACGGTTTGGACAGGCAAACCGTAAATTTTCGTGGCTCTTCAAAAATGGGAGAGAAAATTAGTTTCGATGGAAAAATAACTTATATCCGATCGAATGTAGAAAATCGCCCCCATCTTTCTGAAGACGGGGCAAATATTGTGCAGGCACTAAATATATTGCCTCGCTCAATTTCTTTGGAGTCGTTGCAAAACAATACTGTTGACGAATACGGTAACGAAAAAAAATGGACGGTGGACAACACTTTCAGCAATCCATACTGGATTCTGGAAAACATGAAAAACAGCTACGAAAAAAACCGTTTACAAGCCATGTTTTCAATGAACTGGAATTTAGCAACCAACCTCGATTTTATGGTACGTTCGGGTTTTGACTATTCTAACTCGAACAGTAAAAGCCATGAAGCTGCCGGCAGACCTGACTTAAATACCGGACGGGGGCGCATTTCGCAAAATATAGGAAATGGCATTGAATGGAATTCAGATGTTTTATTGACTTACAGTAACAATATTGATAATGTTGGCTTTCATTTAAGTGCCGGAGGAAACTATCGGTACAATAAAGGAAACAGCATTTCGCAATGGGGAAACGTAGAGCGTGTACCTGAATTTTATAATATTTCGAATTACAAAAATTTTGGAACAAGCGAGTGGTATTCGCAAAAAGCCGTGTATTCGGCTTATGTGTTGGGGTCAATATCATTTGAAAAATTTCTCTACCTTGATATAACCGCGCGTAATGATTGGTCATCAACCCTTCCTTTAGAAAACAATTCTTACTTCTACCATTCTGAGAATTTGAGTTTCCTGTTTACCGAAGCTTTCGGAATTAAAAACAACATCCTCAACATGGGAAAATTAAGGGCATCGTATGCCAAGGTAGGCAACGATACCGGAGCTTATCAAATCGACCAGTATTACAATATCTCCCAAACGCAAACCGAATTTCCGCTGGCAACCATAAGCGGCCAGTTGCCTCACTTCGATTTGAAACCCGAAGAAACATACTCATGGGAAGTGGGGACAAATTTAAGCTTGTTCAACAACCGGTTCATGATAGATGCTACCTATTATTACAGCATTTCCGATAACCAAATTATGAATGTCGATTTAACTCCATCAACCGGCTATGAAAACAAAAAAATGAATGCCGGGAAAATTGAAAATTCCGGCATAGAATTAAAATTGGACGGAAATTTAGTCTCTGCAAAAAACGGTTTTAACTGGGATGTAATACTTACCTGGTCGAAAAACAATTCAATTGTGCGCGAATTGTACGGCAACATGAAGTTTTTGCTACTTGCCGAGGAGTTTCACATGACTATGGAAGCCCACGTCGACCAACCCTACGGACAAATATACATTATCGATTACAAACGCGATAGTTTTGGGAATAAACTAATTGATAAAAACGGATATGCACAAGCAGGCGAACGAAAAGCAATGGGCGACATTAACCCCGACTGGATAGGAGGAATCACTAATCGCTTAACCTACAAAAATTTTAGTTTAGGCTTTTTAATTGATGTGCAAAAAGGTGGAGATATTTACTCCTGGGGAAAATCGTATCGCGCGTTGTTTGGCACCAGTACCGAAACCCTGGAAGGACGAGAAGAATGGGCCGCCGGAACTGGAGGATTTGTAGAAAGTGGAATAAAAGAAACTAACGGAAAGCCCAATGATGTGGCTATTGGACCTACCAACCGATGGTACAATTTATACAACAAACAAATTGGCACCGAGTGGCTGTTAGATGCTTCAAATATTCGCATGCGCGAAGTAGTTCTGGGCTATTCGGTTCCTGCAAAACTACTTAAAAATGCACCGGTAAGCGATGTAAACTTCTCGCTGGTAGGGCGCAACCTGTTTTTTCTTTACAATGCAATGGGCGATATCGACCCCGAATCAGGGTACAGCAGCGGAAGCACCGGAAACGGAATCGAACACCTGTCGCTGCCTTCAACATCGAGTTATGGAGTTAACTTAAAAATTAATTTCTAAACCAAAATGAAAATGATTATGAACACAAAGAATAGTTGGTTTCTATTAATTCTAATGCTTTTTTTTACAACAAATTGCGACGATAAATTCGAAGAAATCAATACCAATCCCAATTCCGTAACCAGTATCGACAATGAATATTTATTTGCCAATTCGGTGTTGGAAACTTTCCGCGGAGATGGTCAAAAGTTTTTGCAATATCCTTTTGGCTCGCAATATGCCCACATCTACACAGGTGGAAACAACGCTCTGTTTGTCGACCGATATTTCGATTATTTTGAAAGCGTAGAGTACAAATACGTATTCGAAGGATTTTTTTACGGGTCAATTCGTTTGGTAGAAGAAGTGCTGCGAGTAACCCAGCCCGGTGGAGAAGCCGAAAACGAAGTTCGTTTTGCGATGGCGCAAGTTGTATCAATGATTAATTATGCGCGATTGGCCGATTCATTTGGAAGCATTCCATACAAACAAGGTGGCGTTGGGCAAACCGGTGTGCTTTATCCGGAATACGACAGCGTTGAATCAATTTATAAAGACATGATGGATCGGTTAAAAGAGATTACAGCTTTGCTGAATACTGCCGACCCAACCCTTGGCTATCCCGGAGCTGACCCGCTTTACAATAATGACATGAAAAAGTGGGCGCGTTTTGCAAATTCGTTCCGCCTGCGTTTAGCCACAAGGGCGCGTTTTGCCGATCCGGATTACACAAAAAAGGTAATCACCGAGTGTCTGGCGCATGATCTTATCGAAGACAATGACCAAAATGCGGTAAATAAAAATCAAGACAGCGATATTGAAGAGTTTAGCAATCCTGTATATTCTCATTACGGATATTGGAAATGGAACATGAGCGAACTTTTGGTTAATTTTTTGAAATCGAACAACGACCCCAGACTGCCACTTTTTGTAAAACCCAACAGCAATGGAGAATTTGTTGGGTTGCCTAACGGATTGAGTGATGAATATCTATTGAACTGGAACTCAGACAACATTTCGGCTCCCACAGATCTGTTGGTGGGGAAAGCTGCTCCAACCTATCTCATGGCTGCGGCCGAAATTTGGTTCCTGCGTGCCGAAGCTGCTCTGTTTAATCTCGTGCCGGGCGATGCCGACGAACTTTACAAAACGGGAATCCGAAAATCGTTTGAACAGTGGGGAGTGCCCCCCAATCAGATTGTTGCCTATTTAACTGAAGCAGAAAATGCAACGCTAAAAGGATCGCAGGAAGAAATGCTGGAACAAATTAGCACTCAAATGTGGATTAGCTTTATGTCTAATCCGGTGGAAGCCTGGTCGAACATTCGCCGCACCGGTTACCCTCGAATACAAAAACGTACCGCCCCCGAGTTCTCCCTTGGAGATACAAATGGTTTACTTCCTACCCGGTTAAAATATCCTACATCGGAAATAAATATAAACAACCAGAACTACCTGAAAGCCGTTGCAGAACAAGGCGCTGATAATATTTCAACCCCAATTTGGTGGGATGTTCAGAGATAACAAAAATAGATTATAAATAATTGTTTAATTCTTAAAACCAGTATTATGAAAACAAAATTTTATTCCTTTTTTGCAATGGTAGTCATTGCCGCAACAATATTTTCTTGTTCCGAAGACGCGGATCCACCAATCGTAGAAATATTTTTTGAAGTGGATGAAAACGACCAGTACACCGTTAATTTTACGACTACCGACCAAAATGTAACAAGCTATTTATGGGATTTTGGAGACGGGGAAAACAGCACTGTTGCAAATCCCGTACACACATACAAACAGTCGGGTGATTATTCCGTAAAAGTAACGGTAACCGGCGAAGGCGGAACTGCAATGGCCACAAAAGAAGTAAGCATAGCCGCATCAATGGCCGAAATGCTCTCGGGAGGACCTGCTGCTGATAAGGGAAAAACATGGATTTTAAGTCGTACCGCAACTCCCGGCATTGATGGAGCCGGAGCATTCAGCAGCAATTTTCCTACCGATATTATGCCCGGAACCGACAATATTTTAGACATGGTTGGGTTGGGTAGCGAGTACGATAACGAGTTTACTTTTTATCATGACGGAAGTTATAAAATAAACAATGTAGACGGAAACAACCTTGCGGGTTGGGTTTATAGTGCGGGAGTTATAGGAGAAGGAAATATTGTAATCACTACTCCTGTCGGAATATTCTCGGTAAAAACTACCGTGCCGGCAAATGCAACATGGAGTTTAACCGAAGATACCGATTTAGTTGTTGAGGCAGTTGATGAAGACGAAAATGCTGCTGGCATACCGAAAACCGTAACCTTTAGCGGTGCCGATTTTCTAACCTTCACAAATGGTGGGTACATCGGAATTCAAGACTTTGCCACAAACGCAATTATTCGCGACATTACCAAAGACCGGATGGTCGTATCCATTTACCTGCACAGCGTGCTCGATTCGCCATCCAAACCATCGAACCTGATTACCCTTTCTTTCGATGCAAAATAATAATTGGTAAAAATGAAATATAAAATCCGCCGTGATTCAGTTTCCGGCGGTTGTTTTCATTGTAAACTCAAATTTCAGTATAAGACTGCGTGCTATTCAAAATAAGCCGTCAATGCATTTTAGTTTTTTTTGATAAGTATCGGTTTTATGCCTGTGTAATTTGATAATTAAAATAGTTTAAATGTATTTTCAAACATGGTTATAAAATATTCGCTTGCTCTATTAATTGTGCTGTTGTTTTTTTCCTGTAACAAAAATGAAAACAGCAACCACTCCGAGAAAGATTTTGTTAAAATTGAAGGTCAAAAATTTATTGATTCAAACGGACGTGAAATTATTTTTAGCGGTACAAATTATATCAGTAAAGATCCGGAGGAAAATTACATGCCGCAGCACAATGAAGAAATTTTTGAACAGTTTAAAACATGGGGATTCAACTGTATTCGCCTGGGAATTATTTGGGACGGACTGGAACCTGAACCAGGAGTTTACAATGAAGATTACTTGAAAGAAATTGATAAACGCATTCAATGGGCCGCAAACAACGGAATCTATGTTTTCCTGGACATGCATCAGGACTTATACAGCTCCAAATATTCGGATGGAGCACCAGACTGGGTCACGCTTGATGAAGGCCAGCCGCATTACACCGGATCCGTGTGGAGCGACTCATACTTAATTAGTCCGGCAGTGCAAACTGCATTCGATAATTTCTGGGAAAACACTCCCGTTTCCGATGGTGTTGGGGTGCAGGATCATTACGCAAATTTGTGGAAACACGTGGCGAAAAGATATGCCAACAATACTACAGTAATTGGATACGACATTATGAATGAGCCTTTCATGGGAACTTCGGCCAATCAGATTATGCCTCTGATGCTGGGAGCCTACGCAAAGCTTTTTGCCGAAGAAACCGGGCAAATACCCCCATCAGCAGAAAAATTGAGTGCAATGTGGGGCGAAGAAGAATCAAGAATGGAAGCCCTCGATTTTATATCGACCAAAGAGCGATTCTCGAAAGTAGTCGATGCAGTTTACGATGTGAATGCAGCATTTGAAAAAAACGAATTGCAAAATATGTATCAAAAAGTAGCCAATGCCATTCGCGAAGTGGATACAAGCCACATTCTGTTTTTAAACCACAGCTATTTCGCAAATACGGGTGTCTCTAGTGCAATTGAACCAACAAAACTCCCCGATGGAAATCGTGATCCTTTAGTAGCCTATGCTGCACACGGATACGATTTGGTTGTTGACACAAAAAATGTTGACAGTCCAAGTTATGAGCGTGTTGAGTTTATTTTTGACCGCATAAATAAAACCGGTAAACGGTTAAATATACCTGTTTTAGTAGGCGAATGGGGAGCCTTTCACGGAAAATCACCTAAATTGATTGAAACTGCACAACATGTTGTAAATCTCTTCGAAGGCCATAATTTTAGCAATACCTACTGGTGCTATTACAATAATATTGAAAACGATCCTTATTTCTTATTGGCTGTGGTGAGGCCATTCCCAATGCTTATTTCGGGCGATTTGGTTACCTACAATTATAATTTTGAAACTGGTGACTTTTACTGTGTATGGAACGAATCAACAGAAAGTTCTGAACCAACAGTTATTTATGTACCCAATTTGCAAAACCTCACTGAATATGAAGTGGATATTAGTCCGGTTGGAGAACAAATTGTATTTGAATATTTTGATAAATCAAATGCAGGAAAATTACTCATTGCACCAACTGGGAAATCTGAAAAGCGTACTTTGAAATTTAAAATATTGCCCGGCCACGACGATGATTTTATGATAAAATAAGCTTAGAATGAAAAACAACCCGAATAATAAACTGTCCCTAGCTAAAATTTTGCTTAAAAAACTAAATCCACCTGCTTTTTAAGGTGAGCCCCCAGAGGTTGCAAATTTTTTAAAAGAAAAGCATATAAAACAAAAAGCGCTCTGAATCTATGATTCTCGGCGCTTTCGTTTGGTGACTCAGCTGGGGTTCGAACCCAGGACCCCATCCTTAAAAGGGATGTGCTCTACCAACTGAGCTACTGAGTCATCCTTGTGGTACCTTTGTTTCTCAAAGGCGGGTGCAAAAGTAATACTTATTTTTTTTCAGGCAAATCCAGATACACTTTTTTCAAAAAAAAATTCATTTGTTAAAAAAGTTTTACCTTCCACTAGTACCTACTTTAGCTTTATTCCATCTGATTTAAAGTCAATAAGCCGTCTTTTATAGAGATTTCCTACTGCTTTTTTAAAATTCTTTTTACTGATGCCCAAAAGTCCCTGAATAACTTCTGGTGAAGATTTATCGGAAAGGGCTAAAAATCCATGGTTTTCCCGAAGCGTTTCCAACAGCTTTTGCGAAATAGCATCGATTTTCCCGTAACCCGGTTTTTCCATCAGCAAATCGATCTTATCATCTTCACGAACTTTGCTGATGTAGCCACTTATTCTTTCGCCCACAACAACCGGTCGAAAAACCTGATTCTTGTATAGAATTCCCCAATGCTGGTTGTTCACAATTGCTTTGTAACCGATTTCTGTCTCCTCGGCAACCAGCAGGTCAACTTCTTCTCCGATTTCATATTCGGGAGGAATATTATCCAAATACTTGTCTATTTTGGCCGACGCGGCAACACGGTTGGATAAAACGTCCAGAAACACATGAACAAGGTACTGTTTCCCTTCCACCATTTTTGCTTTTTGCTCGCTCAACGGCACAAGCAAATCCTTAGGAAGCCCCCAGTCGAGGAAGGCACCGAACCGATTTGTTTCTGCTACATTCAAAAAAGCAAACTCACCCACTTTAGCCAGAGGCTCTTCTGTTGTTGCAACCAACCGGTCTTCCGAATCGGTATAAACAAAAACGGTTGCCCGGCCTTCTTCTTTTACCTCGTCGGTCACAAATTTACGGGGCATTAGTATTTCCCCGTAATTCTCGCCATCAAGATACACCCCGTTTTCAGTCTCGCGAACCAGGTTCAGGGTATTTATTTTTCCTATTTCTGCCAATGTTTTTTTATTTTAGTTGTACTGCTTTTAATTTTTTCAACACGCTTTCTGGCGCTTTAAAAACCGTTCCGTGCCTTGTTCCTTCGGGAAAATGTATTGTTTCTGAAATATCGTTCCAATTCACCAAATCGGCAGAACGAACGGCTCCCATTCGGTGTTCTGTGTATTTATCGAAATAGACCACCCACGAATCATCAATTTTAACGGCAGTGGGCCCCTCCGCCCAATAATTGCCGGTAATGGGTTCAGACGGGTTGCTGTAATTTGCGGCCAGTTCTGTACTGGTGGCTATCCGAATATTTTTCTTTGGCGGATTACGGGTTTCATCTTTCAGAAAAAGAATGTATTTCCCGTTTTCCTTCGCCAGTGTTCCGTCTATCACGTTAAATCCGCGATCATACAAAAGACTGGTTTCACTAAACGTCACAAAATCAGTGGTAGTTGTGTAATACATGCGATGATTGTACCCGTTGTCGCCTGAACTTTCTGTTTCGGGGAAGCGCCCGGGAATGGTAGTTGACCAAAAAATAATATACTGCGAGGAGCTGTCGTCGTAAAATACCTCGGGCGCCCAACAGTTACGAGCATCAGGTTCGTGCTTCATAACCGGAATATACTTTTGTTCCGACCAGTTTATCAAATCGGGCGACGTGGCGTAACCAATCCCCTTTTCGTTCCAGCTCACCGTCCAAACCATATGAAAGTTTTTATCAGGCCCCAAAATCACACAGGGGTCGCGCATGAGCTTGTCCCCACCCACTTGTGGCGTTAAAAACGACTGGTTGTTATTGAGCGCCTCCCATGTCAATCCATCGTAACTATAAGCCAGGTGCAGGCCATCTTCTCCATTGCCCTGGAAAAACGAAAACAGGTAAACTTCTTTTTCCTGCTGACCGCACCCGGCCAACAAAAACAAAAAAACACCTGCCATCAAAAAAAACTTTTTCATTCTATTTACTTTTTACTGACATCACAAAAAGCATCATCCTCCCGAACGTTTCACTTTGTAACCTTCCTGTTTCAGAATATCCATTACCCGCGCACAAAAATCGCCCTGAATTAAAATCTCACCATCTTTCACACTCCCTCCTACTCCACATTTGCTTTTCAGCATTTTACCCAATTCTTTCAGATCGTTTTCTGCCCCAACATAACCCGAAACCAAAGTTACACTTTTCCCTTTTCTTTTTTTTCGGTCGAGGGTTACAATCAATTTTTGCTGTTGTGGAGAAAGTGTTTCCGCCTCCTCTTCTCCATCTGCTTCAAACTTAAAATCAGGATTAGTGGAATACACCATGCCCAGCCTGTCTTTCCAGTCGTTTGCCATAATCTTTTCTATTAAATGATTCTTCCGCTAATTCGAAAACAAAATTATTCTGAACAAAGGTAATAGCAGAATAGATATTCGATCAACTTTTCCCGACTTTTTAGCCGGTTTTTCACTCAAATGCAAAACAAAAAACCGATTAAAACCAAGCAAAAAATGCAAGCAACCGGAGCAAAAAACCAGCCCGGCATTTGCAACTGGATTCACATCTCTGCCCCAACTTCTGTTTCATCCTCAAAGTTTAATCGTTTACCGAAATTGTTTTAAGTTTATCTACAGACCGCTTACATTTGTCTAATCTATTATCTTTGTCACTTATTTTTTAATTGAAAAGAAAAATTAGCATGAAGTTAGCACTGATAGGTTACGGGAAGATGGGAAAAGAAATTGAAAAAATAGCAGTTTCCCGCGGCCACAAAATTGAACTTATCATCGATATAAATAACCAGAATGATTTAACTTCTGAAAACCTCAAAAAATGTGATGTTGCCATTGAGTTCACCATTCCGGGCACCGCAGTGGAGCACTACATGATGTGTTTCGAAGCCGGAATTCCGGTTGTTAGCGGAACCACCGGCTGGCTGTCGCGCCAGGAGGAAGTTCACCAAAAATGTAAAGAAACAAACGGTACTTTTTTTTACGGCAGCAATTTTTCAGTGGGCGTTAACCTGTTTTTCGAATTGAACAGAAAACTGGCCGACATAATGGCATCGCACCCCGAATACAAAGCTGAAATGACCGAGGTGCACCACACCCACAAGCTCGATGCACCAAGTGGTACAGCAATAAGCCTTGCAGAAGATTTAATTGACATTTTGCCTCCGGTTACCGGATGGGCACACGCCGGCGAAGCAACCGAAAAACAACTTCCGATTAAGTCGATTCGCGAAGGCGAAGTACCCGGCATTCACACCATAAAATACGACTCGGACGTAGATTACATCGAAATTACACACAGCGCCAAAAGCCGAAAAGGATTTGCTCTGGGCGCAGTTCTGGCTGCCGAGTACAGCCTGGGCAAAAAAGGAATCCTTACCATGAAAGACATGTTAAAAATTTAATTATACCAACGAATGATAAAAGAAATTCTTACCAACAAGTGGTTCAAATTCATCACAGTTGGTGCACTTTACACCCTTTGGGTAATCTGGCTGGGTAACTTCTGGTGGCTAATCGGGCTGGCAGTTATTTTCGATATTTACATTACAGAAAAAGTACACTGGGCTTTTTGGAAAAAGAAAAACCCTAAGGGCGGACAACAAACCAAGTTTGTGGAATGGGTGGATGCCATCATCTTTGCGGTGATTGCAGCCACGTTTATCCGGATGTTTTTTATTGAAGCGTACACTATTCCTACTTCTTCAATGGAAAAATCGTTGCTGGTGGGCGACTATCTGTTTGTAAGTAAAGTGGCATACGGGCCAAAAACGCCTAACACACCGCTTTCGTTCCCGTTTGTTCACAACACCATGCCACTTACCCGCACTACCAAATCGTATGTAGAGTGGATTAAAAATCCTTACAAACGATTAAAAGGGTTTGGCAAAATAAAAAACAACGATGTTGTGGTTTTCCATTTTCCGGAGGGAGATACCGTAGCGCTTTCGTTGCAAAACCAGAGCTACTACCAGCTTGTAAGAAGCTACGGACGCGATCGCGTTTGGGAAGATCCGCGTAATTTTGGCAAAATTGTTGCCCGCCCTGTGGATAAACGCGAAAACTACATCAAACGATGCATCGGCATTCCGGGAGACGTAATAGAAATTAAAAGAGGGCAGGTTTTTGTAAACGAAAAACCGCAATATCATTTTGAAGGAATGCAGCACAATTATGTGGTTAAAACCAACGGTACATCAATTAATCCGAAGGCTTTAGACAGGTTGCATATTGCAGAAGACGACCGCACCGTATTTTCCAGCGGGCAGTACATGTTTCCGCTTACCGATACCAGTGCAGAAAAGCTGAAAGAATTTGCCAATGTGGTTTCGGTCGAAAAAATTGAAGAAGAACCCGGAGAATGGGATTCAATGGTTTTTCCGAGTGACAAAAACTTCCCCTGGAACGTTGACAATTTCGGACCGCTGACCATTCCCGCCAAAGGAAAAACAGTAGAAATAACGGTTAACAACCTGCCGCTTTACAAACGAATTATCCACGTTTACGAAAACAACACCCTCGAAGTAAAAGACAATACCATTTACATAAATGGCGAGGTTGCTACCAGCTACACCTTTAAAATGAATTATTACTGGATGATGGGAGATAACCGCCACAATTCAGCCGACTCGCGGATGTGGGGATTTGTTCCGGAAGACCACGTTGTTGGGAAAGCCAGTTTCATTTGGTTGTCGCTTGACAAAGACAGATCGCTGCCGGGAAAAATCAGGTTCAGAAGAATGTTCCAGTTTATCCGGTAACACATAAAAACTTTTTCAGAAAAGGATGACAGTTTTCTGTTGTCCTTTTTTTATCTTCGAATAAAATTGAATAATATGAGCGCAGGAATCATCATTCTCTTAATACTTGCCATTTTACTGGTCATTTTTACGTTACAAAATTCGTTTGAAATAAGTATCAGTTTCTTTTTCTGGGAAATTCCCAATGTTCCGCTGGTATTGCTTATACTTTGTTGCGTGCTGCTGGGATACATTGTTGCCACTGTATATTTTTATCCGCGAGTATGGAAACTAAAACGCGATTATAAACAGGTGGTAAAATCAGAAAAGAAACTGGAAGAAAAGCTTGGTGCGCAGGAAGAACAAAAAAAACCGGGACCTGAAGGAATTGAGTTGGAAATAAATGACACAGACGAATCCGGATTTTTTAAAGAATAAAAATGCCTTCAAGTAAAACAGTTCTGCTCAGCACGGCGTGTTTCCCGTCGGCTCAGTATTTTTCCAAATTGGTTCAGTTTGAAAACATTTACCTGGAACAATGTGAGAATTTCATCAAACAAACCTACCGCAACCGTTACGAGATACTTGGGGCCAACGGAATTATTTCGCTTGTTGTGCCCGTGGTAAAAGGGCGTGGCAGGAAAATAAAAATCAGAGATCTGCGCATTTCCTACGACACAGAATGGCAACGCAACCACTGGCGAACCATTTTTTCGGCGTACAACTCTTCGCCGTTTTTTGAATATTACAAAGACGACATTTATCCGTTTTTTGAAAAGCCGTGGAATTTTCTGTTCGACTTCAACCAGGAAATTCTGGAAACACTTTGCGAGGCTCTGGAGTTTACACCCAACCTGCATTTAACCGAAAATTTTGAGCAGGTGCCCGACAATACCACAAACCTACGCGATGCAATTTCGCCCAAAAAGCACAAATCAGAACCCGACCCGCAATTTGTGCCGCAACCCTACACCCAGGTGTTTAGCGAAAAGTTTGGTTTTGTGCCCAACCTCAGCATCCTCGATTTACTATTTAACGAAGGACCGAACTGCCTGAATATTTTAGACGCTCAAGATCAATGAATTTATAAAAAAAGGATGCCATCCTTTTTTGCGGAAAACGATGGCATCTTTCGTGTTTTCATTAGAAACTAAAGTTGAAGGTTAAACTATAAGGTAATCCAAGCGGTCATCTTCATTCTGTCGGCCGGGATTCTGAGCAAAACAGACACACCGCAAAAACCAACGCCTGTGATGTCTTGTTCTGTTCGTTTTTTCATTTGTATTTATATTTTGCTGTTCGTTTATCTCCATACTTTTCGATAATATCATTGTCGACGGCAACTTTTAAGTCTCTGCTTGCGGTAGCCTGTGATATGTTTTTAAATGCTCGCAAATAGTCTTGTCTGGAAAACTCTTTTATCCCAATGATTTGTTTAAAATTCATAATCCTGTCGTTGCTGGTCAGATTAATATTCTGAACTCTTAATAAATCTTCCAGCGCATCTTTTATTATGTCAAGCATAAATTCTACAAATAGAGTCGAACTCCCTTGTTCGTCTGATTTTCCCAGAACGTTATAATACTCTTGTTGCCTGGATTTCACCAAACTTTCAATTGGAAGAAATTCGAAAACAGGAGAGTATTCTTTTAAAATCATAGTTTGCCAAAGTCGTCCCATTCTACCATTTCCGTCAATGAACGGATGAATAAACTCAAATTCGTAATGGAAGACACAACTTTTTAATAGAACCAAATCATCGTCGTTTTTAAGGTATTCAAACAAATCAGTCATTAACGAATAAACCATCTCTCCGGGCGGTGCAATGTGAGCAATGTTACTGCCCTTTACAATTCCAACCGATCCGGTTCGAAGTTTTCCCGGATTTTCTATCAAATCCGCCATTAAAATTTCATGCGCCTTGCACAACGACTTTAGTTCGTAGACTTTAAATTTATCAAGTTGATTATAAACCTTAATTGCATTTTTAACTTCCAGGATGTCTTTCTTGGGAGCAAGAATTCTTTTGTTCTCAAGCAAGTCTGTAATTTGCTCCACCGTCAAGGTATTTCCTTCAATTTCCAGTGACGACTGAATTGTTTTAATCCGATTTCTTTTTCTTAATTCTGTCGGTGGTTTATTTAAATGAACAGCATTTACTTCTCCTATTTTTTCTGAAACAGAAGCAATTAAGCTTAAAACTTTACCTGTTATTTCGTATGGTGGTTTCATGCCCGATCTTTTTGATACTATCATATGATACTATCAAAAATAACCATAATTGTTTATCCTGCAATCTTTTTTCAAAATTAAACCGAACGTAGATATGTAATAGTCACAACATTGACGATTTTCAGGTTTTACCTCACCACCCTCTTATTTATTTCACCGGTAAAATTTTTTCACCCCCGGGTCAATCATCCTGAGTATCTAATATTTCGGGTTGTGGTTTCTTTAATCTATTACCTGCGTCTTTAAAATAGGGCGAAAACCAAATAGAAGCACAATACACAAGCATGCAATTAAAAAGTACTTTTTCTGGTTTTTCATTTTTTCGATTTTTAAAACCTGTAATTTATTGTTAATGAATATGGAATATCAATAGATGATTGATAAGAAAAAGACTCAGTTGCTTCATAGCTTGGTTTTCCTGTTTTCCAAAGCTTGTCAAACATAAATGAGTTATTCCACCCTGCTTCAAAAGAAATGGCAAGGCAGTCTATTATTTGCTTTCTAATGCCTACAAAAGGAGTTATCATATAATTTGCTATTCTACGATCATTAACATCGATGGGCTTGTGTTTTTGATTGGTCAAATAACCGGACAGATCCACCCCAACATAAAATTTAGATTCTTTTACATTCACATAATGTTCGTACCCCAGGGTTAAACCGTTGCTGGAGTGGTAGCTCTTATTAATTCCCTCAGTTTCAGGAACAGTCAGATAACTAAAATTAACACCCAAACGATACGCTCCTTTTAATTGATTGTTTTTATAGTTAAAGTATTTGAAATTTGCATCCCAAACAGCAGACTCTTTAAAAAACGGCATAATATCAAGTGCTACTTCGAAATTATAATTTTTACCTGGATTAACACTTTCTTGTGCATATGATCGAGATTGTTGAAGAAACGAAAATACAATAAGAATTGTAATGACAATTTGTGTTTTCATTAGAAATTAAAATTAAAGGTTAAACTATAAGGTAATTCGAGTTTAGATATATAATAGCTATGATATTGGCGATTGTCAGGATTTACATCACCACCCTCTTCTTTATTCCACCAGTAAAAATTTTTTATCCCAGCTTCAAAAGCAACCGATAAACTATTGGTAATAAAAATCTTTACCCCGGCGAAAGGGACAAAAAACAGGTTGTAATATTCGGCAACATGTGGATAATCCATGTCATCTGTAATTCCAACGAATGCACCTAAATCAGCGCCATAATAAAAAACGGCCCTATCAAGCTGATTTTGAAATTCGTACCCGAATGACAGCGAAAAATTGGTTTGTTGTTTTTTCGCTGTTAAATTATAATTTTCATTATCCTGGGTAATTTTATATTTATCAATCCAATACGACGCACCAATTCCCAAACGGTAAGCGCCTTTAATTTGGTTTTCTTTAATGTTATTAATTTTGAACAACACCTTTTCAGGATAGCCCTCGGAGAAGAAATTTTGCAAATCAATTGCTATTTCATATTTTAATTTGTCGTTCTTTAAATCAATTTCCTGTGCCTTTAAATAGGGGTGTTGAAGAAACAAAAGAATAATACACAAGCAGGCAATTAAAAAGTACTTTTTCTGATTTTTCATTTTTTAAAATTTTGATTTTTTAGTTGAAGAGTTAATAAAATTGATAGCATTAAAGCTATTCAGCTAATTCTAAAACAATATGGTTTCTCAGGGTGCTGTGCGCATGGGTTTCCGGTAAAAAAGGGGTTGTATTTCTCGTTTTTTATTTACGGCGGCAATATATACAAAAAAAGCGTAGAATTACGCACCTACAGCACGTAATACAACGCATAAACCTTTCCTTGGCACTACGCAAATTATAAAAACCATTTTTGGCTTAAAAATATTCCTCCAAAATTTTCCGGTGGTCGAAAGCCATCTCCGGCAGATTATTTACAGAAAACCATTTTGCGCTGGCTGCATCGTCGCCGCCTTTCACGTCCGTTTTTTCGGGTAGCTGCACCGAAAACACCACTGAAATGGTGCGGTGCCGCGGGTCGCGGTTAATGGCATCGAACGCTTTAAACTGATCCATTTTTTTCACCTGCAGGCCGGTTTCTTCTTCCAGTTCCCTTTTGCAGGCCGTTTCCAACAGTTCGTCCATATTTACAAATCCGCCGGGCAGTGCCCACATTCCTTTAAATGGTTCAATTCCACGCTGAATAAGTAGAACAAAAATGTCACTTTCTTCTTTAACATAAACCAAAGCATCTACCGTTAATGCCGGCCGCGGATATTTGTAACTATACATAAAACATTAATTATAAATGCAAAACCGGAATTCAATTTTTACGCCCGGTTTTCCAGTGTTTTACAATCAGGAAAACTACAGCCACGAGAATGAGAATATATATGAGCAATTCAACTTGTTTCATTTACTCCGATTATTTTCTTCATTACACGCATTTTGTGGGTATAACGTTTCAAATCCACGCTAAAAATTCCAAATTGATCGACATTGTCGATGCGTACTTTCCCCGAAGCATGAATTATTTTGTTCCGTTTCCAGATGATCCCCACATGAACAATGTTTCCTTCTTCGTCGTCGAAAAAAGCCAAATCACCCGGTTCTGCCTCATCTACAAAGCTCAGTGCTGTTCCCAGTTTCACCTGTTCGCTGGCATCCCTGGGAATAGGCATTCCAATCATTTTATAAATTACCTGCGAAAAGCCGCTGCAATCGATACCGAAAGGAGAACGTCCTCCCCACAAATACGGAGCATTAAAATATTTTAAGGCTTGTGTAATCACCACTTTCCGGGGATCTTTCCGGTCTCCGTAAAAAACTTCGCCACCGGCTTTGTATTTTTCTTTTTCAATAGAAAACTCTTTCAGGTATGGGCGCCAGACCGGCAACGTGCTTCCGGCTACCAGCGTGAGATTCTGTTCTTCGTTTACGGGAATCAAACTAATTATGTCGCCCGTAACGGCAAAAGGCCTTTTTTCAATCCGGTTAAATGCACGTGCATTCAACGGAGTAATCATTTTGCTGTCAATCCAGCCTTCGTAGCCGTCCCAGGCCATTCTCACATGGCTCCACCCCACCATTTCCTCAAAAATTTCGAAATGCTCCCCAAAAAGCACCTGGGTTACCATTTCGCTTTTTTCGGAAGGTTCTTTCCTAACGGGAATAAGGCTTAAGCCGGAAATACCGTAGTCCATTCAATAAATTACTTAATTTTATTTCGAAAAAATATATATTTCGCACCAACTGTGCGATTCAACACAAATCTATAAAAAAAACAGTGCGTGTTGAAGAGGATAAATTTTTATTTCTGATTTTTGTAAACGATCTCCGGTTAGAAAAAATTACCGGACAAATATAAAACGAAAAACAATGAATAAGTTTTTTACCAACCTTAAAAAATATTCCCGTACGTTTTACTGGATTTTTGCTTTTTTGGGAACAGCAGTACTGCTTTTTCTGATTATGCCGGGAGAACAAAAATTTCAATACGAATACCAGAAAGGATTTCCGTGGAATCATGAAAACCTGGTGGCACCGTTCGATTTTGCCATTCTGAAATCGACAGGAGAAATGGAGCAGGAAAAAGCGGAATTGCTGGGGACTGTTATCCCGTACTTTACGTTTGACACCACCCTGGCCCGGACAAAAGTACAACAACTGCAGGCCGACTGGTATTTAATGGCCGACTCTTCCCGCCACGATGCAACGCTGACGGAGCTGGAACTTGAGCTCCGCAATATTTACACGGCAGGAATTCTTCTCCGCTCGGCTGACTCCTACAAAGAGCTTTCGGGGAAAGCGGAACTGAAAAAACGTACCGGAAACCTGGTTGCAAAAACCCGGATCGAAAATGTGTATGCTGAAAAATCGGCTTACAATGCTTTACATAACAAAATAAATGAGCTGATTCGAAAACATCCGCAACAGGCAAAATTTCTCTCGGGGCTTCAACCTGAAAAATACATTGTTTCCAACCTGGAATACGACGGAGCCACAACACAAAAAGAACGGGAGGAAATTACCCGCAACATCTCTCCAACACAAGGCATGGTTCAAACCGGAGAAAGAATAATTCTGCAGGGCGAAATTGTAAACAGCGAAAAGTTTCAGATTTTGGAATCGTTGAAAGCCAGCTATGAATCGGAACGGGGCAAAGGAATTAACCGTTACATGGTTTCCTTCGGCAAAGGCATCCTCATAATCGTGCTCATGGTACTGCTGTTTACTTTTTTATTTTTCTACCGTTTCGATATTCTAAACCAGTTCCGAAAACTTTCGTTTTTGCTGTTGTTTTTGGTAACGATGGTTTCCCTCACTCTTTTAATTAACTCATTTCCCAACCTGCACATATACCTGGTACCTTTTGTTATTTTTCCCATTGCCGTGCGCACATTTTTCGATTCGCGCACCGCAATTTTCACGCTTATTATTGCTACCATTCTCACCGGATTTTATGCGCCAAACAGTTACGAATTTGTTCTGCTACAGGTAACAGCAGGTGTGGTTGCGGTTTTCAGTCTGAACAAAATGCACCGCCGCGGACACCTGATTATGGCGGCAATCTGGGTATTGCTGACCTACTCGGTAGTTTACATTGCACTTGAGTTGATTTATGAAGGTTCGCTTCTCTACATCGACTACAAAACCATGCGCTGGTTTGCATTGAGCAGCATGCTCATTTTACTGGTTTACCCGCTGGTTTATGTTTTCGAAAAAATATTCGGATTTGTTTCCGATGTTACCCTTATTGAACTGTCTGACACCAACCAGCCGCTGCTGCGAAAACTGGCAGAAGAGGCTCCCGGTACGTTTCAGCATTCGATGCAAATAGCAAACCTGGCTGAAGAGGTTATTCTGAAAATTGGTGGCAATCCGTTTTTAGTGCGTGCAGGCGCGCTTTACCACGACATTGGCAAGGTGGCCCGGCCCGAATTTTTCATCGAAAACCAGGCTATGGGAATCAATCCGCACGACAGGCTGAATTACCTGAAAAGCGCCGAAATAATTATTGACCATGTAAAGAATGGTGTTAAAATGGCGCACAAGCACAAACTGCCCGAATCGCTGGTAGAGTTTATTGCCACTCACCACGGAACAACCAAGGCACAATATTTTTACCTGAAACACCAGGAAGAAAATCCCAACGAAAAAATAGATGCACAACCGTTTATTTACCCCGGCCCGCTTCCCCACACAAAAGAAGCTGCCACGGTAATGATTATCGACGGAATAGAAGCAGCATCGCGTAGTCTGAAAGAAAAAACAATGGAAAATCTGAAGGAACTTATTGAAACCATGATTGACAAAAAAATCAGGGATAAACAATTGGATCAATCAGATTTAACATTCCGGGATATTACAATCATAAAAAAAACGTTATTAGATAAATTAATTAATATTTATCACGTTCGAATTGCATATCCGAAAGAGAAGGAAGTGCCGGAACAACGAAAAAATTAATTTTGCGTTTTTAAAATTATGAAACGAGCATGAATTTTCTTCATTCAAAATTCACAAAAAAAATGATTGAAATTTATGTGAGTTCCTGGATGTCTTCAAATTTTTTGAACATTCAGAGATCAAAAAATTTTATACAGATGAAAGTCGCATGGAAAAATCTCGCACAAAAGGACATGATTTAGGTGCGACTTCCATGTGATACAAAAGAAAACTAACAATTTTAATCACATTAAATTAATGAAGACATCCATTTTTAAACACATTTTGGGAGCGCTGGTTGCAGTGCTTATTACATTGGGAAGTTGTAAAGATGCGCCACTGCCAACCCCGAATCCCGACAAAGAAGAGGCTTCGGAGCTGACCCAGAAAGTAAATGACTTTATACAATTTGTAATGGAAGATATTTACCTCTGGTACGCCGAGCTGCCCGACATTGACATTCGTTACGAAACCGATTCCAAAGAGTACTTCGATAAACTGTTGTACAAAGACGACAAATGGTCGTTTATTACCGACGACATTGTGGCGCTGGAAAACAGTTTTGAGGGAGTAGAAACCACATTTGGCTACTCGCTGGCTTTCGGGCGGTTTTCGGACACGAAAGATATTTTTGCGGTGGTAGAATTTGTATATCCCAACACTCCCGCATCTGAAGCCGGGTTTCAACGCGGCGATTTTATCGTTTTATTAAACGAAGAAAACATTACCGACGACAATTACACCGATTTAATTTATGCCAGCTCTCTTTCTGTTCATAAAGGCACTCTTTCTGAGTCGGGAGAAGAAATTTCGGTTAATCCTACTCCGGTAAGTATGACCGCAAGAACATTAAATCTGGATCCGGTTATTATTACTAACGTTATTGAGCAGGACGGGCACAAAATCGGATATTTACTTTACGCACAATACATTTCCAATTTTAACGGAAGCCTCGACAACGCGTTTCAATACTTTAAAGACCAACAAATAACCGATCTGGTAATCGACCTGCGTTATAATCCCGGTGGCGGAATAGATGCTGCACAGTATTTATGCAGTTCGGTTGCTCCGGCAAACACGGTTAGCAACGAAGAGACGCTGGTTACTTTTCAGTGGAACGATAAATACCAGAGTTACTGGGAGTATAAAAAAATTACCGACCAGTTGGAAGTAAACTTCACAAAATCAGCCAGTGTAAAACTGGGACTGGATAAAATGCACATACTTACCGGACCGGGAACGGCTTCGGCTTCGGAGCTTACCATTACAGGGCTGAAACCTTACATGGAAATTACCACGGTTGGAGACACTACTTACGGGAAATATGCAGCTTCAAACACATTCAAACCTGAATATTTTCTGAAGGACGACAACGGGAACGGCTATTATGACACCACTGCCGATTACGAAGATTTTGACAACTGGGGAATCCAGCCAATTATTTTGCGCTTTGCCAACGCAGAGGGAGTAACCGATTTTAAAGATGGTTTTGCGCCCGACATTCTTGTTGACGACAACCTCACGGATGGAATTCCGCTGGGTGACAAAAACGAGGTTCTTCTAAAAACAGCCATTGAAGATATTACGGGAACACAAATTCTGGCTAAGAAAAAAGCACGTATCCCTGACAATTTTAAAATTTTCGATCGCGGCTTTTCCAAATTTGACAACAACAAACGGATATTGCTTTTGGATAACCCGGAAATGGAAAATATTACAAAACAGCGATTTCAGTAAACACAGGAGTTCGCTGGCTAATTCAAACAAAAAGAGGCTGTCTCAAAAGGGACGGCCTCTTTTTGTTTGAAACATCCTATATTTTATTGACGCTCAACCGAGCCCAGGCCTTCAATACTTTGGGTCACTGCCGGGGTTCCTCGGAATCTGATTTTCCCTGCACCCTTAATCGTCGCGTCAAGTGTTTTGGTAGCATGAACCAGGCCGGTTCCAACTCCTTCAATTCTGAAAGTTACGTCGCGCGCCTGCAGATCGCCCGCATTTACGTGCCCGGCACCAGCCAGCCTCACATTCAACGATTTGGCCACTCCGCTGATTTCGCACAGCACTCCTCCCCTGTTGTCAACACTAATGTGATCTCCCTTTAATTTCAGCTTCACTTTTGCACCGCCTTCAAGCAACATGTCCAAATCATCCAAATCAAGAAATCCACGTGTTTCGAGCCTTATTCCTCCCAAAATACGCAACCTCGAAAGATCCTCGAATGTTACAAAAAGAGTTACCTTGCTAAAATCGAAAAAACGACGATCTACATGCAAATGAAGCAAATCGCCACGGTTAGTTACTGTCAGATAATCAAAAGCGCGCTCATCGGAAGTTTTAACTTCCAAAGCACTTTTTTTACCCTGAATAAGCTCAACCCCAAAAGCGCCCTCCAGAAATAGTTCCGAAAACTCATCAATATCGTATGTTCTGGAATAGGAATTACTGCTTTGTGCCACCGTTTTTCCCGGGAAGAAACAGCAGAACATTAACACAAGCATTAAAGAAAGGCCGGATACTTTTAGCGTTTTTTGTTTCATCTTTTCTGAGTTTTTAACTGAAAATCATTTCAGAACAAATTTATGGAGTTATTGCCAAAACCTGAGTAGAAATTCGATAAATGGCCCATTATTCAGGATAAAAACAGGGAAACACTAACGATTTAACTTTCTTGCATACATCAGACCGTATGCAATCAGCACAAATAAAACCACAACAACAAACTTGTCCATTAGTGAATAACCGGGTAAAACAAGCAGCATTTTTATGGCGAAAACAAACGCCAGAACCGACATGCCCGTCAAAATTGCATGTGCAACGCGCGAAAATCCCCTGAACATCCACACCGAAACTGCCATCCAGACAACGGCAAAAGCCACAAGCGGAATTCCCTCTTCCAGATTTCCCCTGCCTAAACGCACTGCCCCCAAAACACCCGGAATGGAACCGGCCAGGAAAAAACCGCGCGCAATGCTTTTTCTGATTTTATTCCTGACTTTCTCGTTTTCGATCACCGGAAAAAGCTGGCGCTTTAATTTCGTTTCCCTGTATTCGGGAGCAAGCAAATCCTCTTCAGAATGAATAATTCCCCTTTTTATGGCTTCGGAAATGGCCTGATTTGCGGCAACCTCCTGGTAATGATTTCGCTTTTTCAACACATCAATCAATTGCCCGTCGCTCAACTCCGCCATTGTTTCTGCAAAGTCGGTCTTTTGTTCTGTCGAATTTGACTTTAAAAGCATTTTAAAATACATTTACAATTTCAAACAAAATAAAAGGAAATTTGTCTTTTTGCTGGAATCAAAACCATTAAAAAAATGATAGCATGAAAAATTTTGAATACAAAAATCCGGTTAAAATTATATTCGGGAAAGGCACCATCCCAAAAGTTGCCGGCGAAATCCCTGAAAACTCGCGGGTTTTAATGATTTACGGCGGAGGAAGCATTAAAAGAAACGGTGTTTACGACCAGGTTAAAAATGCGCTGAAAAATTTTGAGTTATTCGAATTTGGTGGAATTGAAGCCAACCCGCATTACGAAACCTGCATAAAAGCAATGGAAGTGGTAAAAGCGAACAACATCGACTTTCTGCTTTCGGTGGGTGGCGGTTCAGTAATTGATGCCACTAAATTTATTGCTGCAGGCGCTTTGTACGAAGGAGAAGATCCGTGGGATTTTTTCACCCAGCGATTTGTGATTGAACCAAAAGCCGCAATTCCACTGGGCGCTGTTCTTACGCTGCCGGCCACCGGTTCGGAAATGAACTGGAACTCTGTTGTTTCCCGTGTTTCAACACAGGAAAAACTGGCATTTGGCTCTCCGCTGGTAATGCCGCAATTTTCGGTACTCGACCCCGAATGTGTGTTCTCGTTACCGGACAGGCAGGTTGCCAACGGTGTTGTTGATGCATTTGTTCATGTTATGGAACAATACCTTACTTACCCGGTAAACTCGCCGTTGCAGGATCGATTTGCTGAAGGAATTCTTCACACACTGATTGAAGAAGGACCGAAAGTACTTGCAAACCGAAATGATTACGATTCGGCGGCTAACTTTATGTGGAGCGCCACCATGGCACTAAACGGGTTGATTGCGCTTGGCGTGCCTTCCGACTGGGCAACGCACATGATTGGGCACGAGCTTACCGCTTTTCACGGAATTGACCACGCTAGAACTCTGGCCATTGTTTTGCCGGGAATGATGAATATTAAACGCCATAACAAAAAAGATAAAATACTGCAATATGGCGAACGGATTTGGGGAATTAACCAGGGAACCGACGATGAGCGCATTGACAAAACCATCGATAAAACAGTAGCGTTTTTCAAATCGCTCGGCGTTCCGTGTACTTTGCCGGAATACGACGTGCCCGCTGAAACCATTCAGAAAATTAAAGAACGGTTTAAAACCCGGGGAAGTAAACTGGGAGAAAATGCAGACATCGACTACAACCAGGTAGAAGAAATATTAACGGACAGGTTGTAAAACGATTCAGCTATTCCGGGAGTTTTTTCTTCTTCGAAATGTATTCCAAAACAAGTTTGTCGTAACTATTGCGAAGTTGCAGGACGATTGGGTTCTGCAAATCAAACTTCCGGTCGCCAACTTGTGCAATGGGCAGGATATTCGGTGAGGTGCCGGTAATAAATGCCGCCTGAAATTCAGGCAAATCATCCCGCCGGATATCCTGTTCATAAAACGGAATGTGTTCGTTTTTTGCAAGTGCGATGGTCTTTTGGCGGGTAATGCCAAGCAACACGCCGTTTCCGGGAGGAGTAATCAAACAATTTCCCTTCACAAAAAAAACATTGCTCCGGCTGCCTTCGGTTATGCAATTCTGGTGATCTACCAGCAACACTTCGTACAATCCGCGCTGCTCAATCAATTCGTTAGCCTGCTGCCTTACAGTTGTCTGAAAAACTTTTGCATTGGGATTTTCGCGTTCTGCTTTTAACACATCGCACGTTATTCCGGTTTCGTAAAGTTGTTTTTCGGGGTATTTATGCGGAATAAAAAACGCCACCAAGTTTGTTTTACAAGCCAGCAAAATGTTTCCTTCATCCACCTTATTTTGCTCAATCAGCCGGTATAAAAATGCGGAAATCTGTACTTTTGAAAACCGAATTGATTTTTGGGCAATTGATGCCGAGATAAAAAACCGTTCCAGGTGATCTTCCAAAAATAGCGGAACTCCGGCCACTACACGGAGAACTTCGTAAACTCCTCCTTTTTTTTCAAACACCCTGAAATTCTTGTTTGATTCTATTTCCCCGTTAAAAATAAAATAACGATGAAGCGGAGTGTATTCCATCTTTCTAAATTTTCAGGCAAATGTATGGAATATTTTTCCCAACAGACAATAAAAGGGCGACCTACAAAAAGGTGTTTCGACTAAAATAAAATTACCAACCTCAGCAAAAAATTATAAGGCCACAAAAGGACAACCGGAGCGGAGGAAAAAGCACACAAATTAGCACCAATAAACGTTTAAGAAAAGCACAGTTTTTTAGTCGTGTTCAACTTGCCACAACAGAATTGCCCGCATGTAACACAGCAGCAACCCGGTTTTTAAAACTCCTGCCAATGGGCAGTTCCTTTCCTTCAATTTCGATACTGGTGGAGGTAAAAGCTTCAATCTTCCGTAGCGACACAATGTAGGATTTGTGAATGCGCATAAAATCGCTGTCCGGCAGCTTTTCCTCCATGTTTGTCATGCTGGCTTTAGTCACAATTCGCTTGTCGGCAGTATGAATTTTCACGTACTCGCTTAACCCTTCAATGTATAAAATATCAGCCAGGTGCAATTTGAGGACTTTTTTGTTTTCTTTCACGTAAATAAAAGCATCATCGGCTCCGTTTGGCTGTGCGTAATTTTCTGCAGACATATGATTATCGGCAGAAACCTGGTAAAATTTGTTCACCGCTTTCAAAAACCGTTCAAAAGTGATGGGTTTCAGCAAATAATCTACCACATCCAGTTCAAAACCTTCCAGCGCATACTCGCGGTAGGCAGTGGTAATAATCACGTGCGGAGGCTGTTTCAGGGTTTTCAGAAATTCAATTCCGGTAATCTGAGGCATCTGAATATCCATAAACATTAGGTCGACCTTTTGATTTCGAAGCACTTCAAGCGCTTTCATTGCGTCTCCACATTCGCCGGCAATATTAAAATTATCCAGTTTTTGAATGTGATTTCGCATTAGTTCCCGAGCGAGAGGCTCATCGTCAACAATGAGACAGTTTGTTTTCATGGCAATAAGTGATTTGTTTTCGTTGTTTTCAAGAAGTAAGTATCTGTTTTCTTTTTTATGTTACATTTTTCAGGGGAAAATCTCCATTTGCATCCTCAGGTAATTGTGCCCTGTTGTCTCCTCCAGTTTGAATTTATCGGGGAAACTGTGTTGCAGCCTCAAACTCAGCATTTCCGAATCGATATTTTCGGTCAGTTCAAGTTCTTTTTCGCTGCGCAATTCCACCATAAAATCCAGCTTTCTGCTTTCTCCTTTAACAAAGACGATGCACTGGAACGATTCGTTACAAGCCATTCCGGTTTTAACCATAAAACCTAACACCGGCAGGAACAAAAACGGGGGAATAACAAAAGGTTTCAGGTTCCCCTCAAATTTCAAAACAACCTGTATTTGATTCCCTAACCCGAGTGTATGAATTTTCAGAAACCGCTCCACCAAATCGGTTTCATACGAAAGGGGCCGCCAGTCGGTGCTGTTGTCTTTCAAAAACAGGCTGAAAAAATTAGATATCTGAATGATTAAATCCGGCGCCTGTGAAGGGTTCCGCGCGATGGTTTCCCGCAGAATTCCCATTAAATGATACATTAACCGGGGTTGCAACTGGTAATGATAAATTTCGAGTTTGGCTTCTTCATTCCACCGCTGCTCTTCTTTTGTTTTGGATTGCGCCTTGTACCATGCCTGACCCACTTTTATTGCAAAAAACACAAGTATAATGTAGTGATTTCCAATTCCGCTTATCACAATATTTTCCAGTGTGAGGCCACCCGGGCAAAAGCCGCACCCTTTTCCAAAAGCTTTAAAAACAAACTCGTTGGCCACCACCAACTCAATTAAAGAAAATACCAGCAACAAAACAATAATTCCTAAAGCCAGCAATCCGTAATGATTTTTGTAAAAAGTGCGCGGCACCAGCCAGTATGCAATTAAGTAGGTATGAGTTACAAAAACCGGCAACGTTACAATATAATACCTGAACCACAGGTAAAACGAACCGCTGCCACCGCCCAGGCTTTGCAGGGTTGTAAAGGAAACTACCCAGGCGAGCCAAAATCCAACGTGGAGAATGATCCGTTGTTTATCGATATGTTTTTGCTCCCATCTCATTAATGCTCTTTTTTAATTGAAGCCGGATGATAAATTTTTCTTTATTTTCTTCAATTTGAAACGAATACCCGTTCTCCGGATAGAGAATATCAAGCCTGTTTTTAAGGTTTTGCAGCCCGTTTCCACTGCCGTTTTCTGCACCGGATTTTCCAGTGTCAGCAGGCTTACTGTTGGCCACCTGAATATTTAACACATTGGGAAACGACTCAATAAGCACGGATAGCCACGAAACGCCCAAATCGGCACTGCTCCCGTGTTTTATGCAATTTTCGGCCAGAAAAAACAAAACCATGGGAGGAATTTTCCACCCGGCAATATTCCCTTTTTTTATAATGGATGCTTTAAGGCGTTTGCCGTAACGAAGTTTTTCCAGCGAAATATAGTTTTCAATCAGTGCCACCTCATCTGCGAGAGACACAAAATCGTGACGACTCTGCTCCACAATATACCGCAAAATCCACTGCACCCGCTCCACAATCTCCGACGTGCGTTGTGGCTGCAACAACGACAATGCGTACAGGTTGTTAATGGTATTGAACAAAAAATGCGGATTCAGTTGCGACTGCAACAATCGTTGCCTCGCTTCGCTGTTCTGAACCTCCAGTTTTTTTCGCTGCTTTTCGGTATAAATAAAGTCTTTAGTGAATTTGGCCACACAAAACAACGCAACAATAAATGTCATGTCTTTTGTGTTGATCAGCATAAAACGTAAACTTTTCATGCTTCCCGGAAGAAAGTTTTCCGGAGCAACAGACGCATAAAAAACCTCGTCTGACACCACAAATTTCAAGGCCGACAACGCTGTACCAATCAGCAGGAAAAGCAAAATAAACCACACAACTTTTCCTTTCAGAAGAAATTCGGGAATGAGCAGAAACAGCGTGATGTAGGCATATCCGAGAAAAAAAACTGAATTTACCGATGTAACTTCCAACGCTTTACCCAGGTTTTTGCCGTTGCCCCGCAAAAACAAAACCATGGTAAAAGCAAAAACCACAAACAGAAATAATACAACATGACGGATTATTCTATACTTTGCCCTGGTATCGAATATAAACCTGTTCATTTTTTGTCCAGTTTCAGTGAAACTTTCCATGTAACTTCGTTCTCTTTTATTGTCAGTTTGTAACGTCCCTTGTACAAAATTTCAAGCCGCTTTTTTGCATTGGCCATTCCAACCCCTCCGGTCTTCTGTCCGGTTACTCTTTTCTCGGGCGGCAAACTGTTTTCAGCCTGAAACAATAGTCTTTCCTGAGAAACCGCAACTGAAATATGAATATGTAACTTCCCGTCTTTTTGAATGCCACCGTGTTTAAAACAGTTTTCGACAAAAGTAAACAACAGCATGGGAGCAATCTTCCTCTTCTCAGTCAGTCCCGATGTTTCGAACGTCAGCGCCAGATTAGAGCCGTATCTTAAACGTTCCAACTCGATATAGTTTTCAATTAGTTTCACCTCTTTCTCCAGCGAGATTTCAGAGTCGTTGCATTCGTACAGAACAGACTGCAACAAAGCGGCCATCTGCGCAATTCCTTCAGAAGTTTTTGCCGACTCGGCAAGCGACAATGAGTAGAGGTTATTCATGGTATTAAACAAAAAGTGAGGCTGTAACTGGGCCTTCAGCACTTGCAGTTCTTTTTTCAGGTTTTGCTTTTCCATTTCATGCTTTTCGGTCTGTTGCTCAAACCATTTTTTCACAATTTTTATGGCAAAAGCAATGGCTACCATAAAATTAGTTTCCAAAAAAAGATAAAGAAATGTAACACCCAAAAGAGAGTCAGAAGTGACTGGAAGTCCATTTATCAGCCTCAGAAAAATGCGTTCGCCGAGGGTCACAAGCAATAAAACTGTTACCATAAGTAAAACTGTTATTGCCAATTTTCGCGTGCGCAGGTAAAAAGGTAAAATGCCATAAACTGTTATGTAAGTTGCTGCCATTACAAAAGGCAACATACAAAGCGATTCCAGAAAATACCATTGAAAATCGTGCCCATATTTTCCGTACACCGAGCCAAAAAACAGTATATAAAAAGCCCAAAAAGCAACGTGGGTTAGAATGCGCCGGTTTTTTTGTGAGATTTTCACCAATTTTTCTCCTGTTAATACCCGGTAAGATACGCGAACAAACTGGAACCAAAAAATCACAATTACCTGTATTTCAAACATTGAACAGATAAAAGCGCGCAGTTCAAAAGGCACAGGCTGTTGTTGACTGTCAAAATCCTGCTGTTCATTGAAAAAACAAAGCCCCTACCCTCTGGCAGAGGCTTATTTTTCATTTCCATGAAAAAAATTGCGCTGTTTAACTATAATGTCGTTTTCAAAAAGTTACTGTTTCGCATCTAAAACTGAGCGTGGTATTGTTCTTCCACCAGGTTAGGAAAGTAACATGCAATAAGCCCCAACAGTTCTTCTTCAGTTTTCAGGCTCTGACAAATAACCCGTTGCGCGTAAAAACTTGTTTTATTAAATTTCGAGTCACAGGCAACAGCTGGCAGCTCGCGATATTTTTTGTCCATCTTTTGTACACCAAAACTTCCTTTATTGCACGAATACTGCACTTCAAACTGTTCTGATTTTACCAGAAAGGTTGTGCATTTTTTCTCTTTTACCACACCAATTCGAACAGGGTTAGCGGTATTTTCATACTTCAGTTCATAAGTTGTCACGGCCAGCTCATTCACAACCATGGGTGTTTCTGATTTTGTGATAGTGTATTTGCCAAAATCGGTAAGAGAATTACCCGTAATAGCCTCATTTAATTTAACTCTTGCAGACACCCCCATGACCAGAGCCAACAAAAAAATTCCTAAAAAATACATTCTTGTTTTCATAGCATTAATTGTTTATTGTTTTCTTCTACTCAAATGTAAGTAACGTTTTGGCATGCAGTTATTTATTTCAACAACCTCCTGCTTTTAAACAATAACCTGCAAGGATTTAACAACGAAACGAAAAAAACGCACCTCGTTGTCTTTTTTTGGTTGTTTGTATAAAACACGCTGCCAATGCCTGTGTAAGAAATAGCAACAAACAATTAAAAAAGAGGCTGGAAATCCGAGCCTCTTTTCTGTATTACCCGGAACACTCCGGTTGTTTTTTATTCTTTGTCAGTTCTTTTACCGAGCAACAGCATAGAGCCAACAACCACTTCGGTTATGTAACTTTTGTCTCCGTTTTTGTTATCGTAAGAGCGATTTGTAAGTTTACCTTCGACGGCTACCTCAGAGCCTTTTCGCAAATAATTTTCGGCAATGTCGGCCTGCTTTCCCCACGCCACCAAACGATGCCAGGTGGTTTCAGATACTTTCTTCCCGCTCTGGTCGTAATAAACTTCGCTTGTTGCTATAGAAAAATTAGCAACCTTTTTCCCGCTGTCGAGCTTTCTTACCTTCGGGACATCGCCCAGGTTACCGATAAGCCGGACACTGTTTCTTAATACATTCATGATTCAAATTTTTAAATTATTAGTTAAAACGAAATTGCAGTTCAAAGGTAATTCTGCCGTAACCGGAAGCCGGTTTATAAATATTTATAACCGCTTATAAACGATTTTAACCGTTTACAAACGGATATTTTTTTGTATATTAACACATTAAATCCAAACAGCGAAAACAAATGGAAGAGCGAAAATGCATGGAGTGCGGAGAACAGCTGAGAGGGAGAGCCGACCAGAAATTTTGCAGCGATGCTTGCAGAAATGCTTTCAACAATAAAAAAATGGGCGACACAACTAACTACATGCGAAAAATCAACCGCATTCTGAAAAAAAACCATTCGATTTTAATAGAACTCAATCCCGACGAAAAAACAACCACTTTTAAAGGGGTTCTGGCAAAGCAGGGATTCAACTTCAACTATTTCACTCATATTTACAAAACCCGAAATGGACGGGTCTACTATTTTTGTTACGACCAGGGATTTTCAGCGCTGGAGAACAATAAATTTTTGCTTGTAAAGAAGGAAGGATGAATTTATTGCAGAAACGTTTGGAAAATTCAATTTCGTGTTTGAAATTTGTTTTGATTAAACTTAAATTTATATAAAATGAAAAAACTGCTGCTTTTTATGATGTTGGCATTTATGGCCACAACCATTTCTTACGCAAACAATGCATCTTCTCACGATGACGTTTTGGGAGAATGGAAATTTGAAAGCCCCAACGCTCCTTATGGCTACAACAGCGGGGCAATTATTATTAAGGAAAAAGACGGTGCGCTGGCCGGAGAAATTAAGTTCAGTGATGGAACAAAGGTTGAATTGAAAGACATTTTACTGGAAGAAGGAGTTTTGAAATTTGGAATAAACGTGGAATACAACTATGTTCTGGTAAAAGCAACCATCGAAGGCAACATGATGAAAGGCACTGCCAACAGCCCCGACGGGAAGCTACCTTTTGAAGCAAAAAAAGTAGAAAAACAGTAAAAAAAATCTGGCAGCATTCAACATCTTTTCTGTTTCCGGCTTTCAATTTTTCAAAAATAGAATTTTAAATATGCCACATGAAAAATAACCTGTCGATTCATGCATTCGAGCATGCTCCTTGCGAAGGCGTTGGGTGCATTGGCAACTGGGCAAAAGAAAGAGGACACCGGTTGTCCTCTACCCTGTTGTACAAAAGCCAGCGTTTTCCAAGACTGGACGAAATTGACTGGCTTATTGTAATGGGCGGCCCCATGAACATTTTCGAAGAGCAAAAACATCCGTGGTTAAAAGCAGAAAAAGCATTTATCAAAAATGCCATTGAAGCCAACAAAACGGTAATCGGAATTTGCCTTGGATCACAACTGATCGCTGATGTTTTGGGAGCAAAAGTGTATAAAAATCCACAAGTTGAAATTGGCTGGTTCGATGTTACCCGTACAGAAGAAAGCTACCAGACCGATTTGCTAAAAGGGTTCGGCCGAAAGCTGAAGGTTTTTCATTGGCACGGTGATACTTTTGATTTGCCGCCTGGCGTCATTCCTCTTTTTCGTTCAAAAGCCTGCCAAAACCAGGGATTCTTAATTGGAAATAAAATTGTTGGGTTACAGTTTCATTTTGAAATGACACAACAGGGAATTGCTGAAATGTTTACGGGCGAAGAAGAACCGCTTCCGAAGGGGCCGTTTGTGCAAACGCAACAGGAAATCGTTTCTCAAAACGAACACATTGAAGCCAACAACAAAAAAATGTTTGCGCTGCTTGACAGGCTATGTAGAAATAGCGAGGGCTAAAAACAAAAACAGGGAAGAGTGTTATAAGTTCTTCCCTGTTTTCGTTAAAGGCTTTTACCTTTCCAGCTTAATTATTTCGCTTCCGGCTAACAAAAATGCTCCGGTACCGTACACTTCCCAACTTTCAGCAGAAAAGTTTTTGCGGGGATCTGCACCAATCGGTTGTACCCATCCAACCCGGCCATCGGGCTGAATCAGGGAACTTAATCCCACCCACGCTTTTTCAACTGCGGGTAAATATTCATCTTTATCAAGAATACCGTTATTCACACCCCACGCAAGTGCATATGTAAAAAAGCCAGAACCGCTGCCCTCTCCCCCAGGATACGAATCGGGGTCGAGCAAACTGGCACGCCAAAGGCCGTCAGCCTGTTGAAGCTCCACAACTTTTGCGGCCATCTCTTTAAAATTCTGCAAATAGAAATCGCGGGTAGGCCAGTTCTCCGGAAGTTCTTTCAATACGCGAACCAATCCGCCCATTACCCAACCGTTTCCTCTCGACCAAAAAATCTTTTTCCCGTTAGCTTCTTTTGTTGTTTCAATGCCGGGTTCGTCCCATTTGTAACGAATATCGCGGGCGTACAAATCTTCTTCTTTGTCATAAAGCAAATCGTAGCATTCTTTAAACAACTTATCATTTAGCTCCAAATACTTGTTATCATCCAGTGTTACCCCCAACTTAACCAGGGCAGGAGGCGCCATAAACAGGGCATCGCACCACCACCAGGTTATTTTCCGAATTTCCGCAGTTTGGTAGGGAGTAACCATAAACTCATCCATGGTTTCAATAAATGGCTGAATCATTTTTTTCTCTCCCGCAACCCGGTACATGTCTATGTAAGTCTGACAAATTGCATGGTCGTCAGCATGATGCAATCGCGGGCCCGGTTTCCATTTAGTTGATTCGCCCATAGCGTAAATAGCTTTGTATATGTTTTCACTCTCCAATGTTTCGTAAGCAGCAAAAACACCGGCATAAAACGCGCCGTTCGTCCAGTCCCACAATTTGTGGCTGGGATGGTGCAACTGCCAGTCGAGCGCATTCTGCATGGTCTTTTTAATGTAACAGCCATCAAAATACTTTTCGGTTTCGGTTTGTTGTGCGGCTGTTGTTCCAATAAGAACCCAAACCGACAAGATTACAGCAATTAGTCTTTTCATTGTAAATGTTTAATTTATAATTCAACACAATAATATGCAATCGATTGCAAATTTCAAAAAGAAAATATGAAATTTATTTTAACATTTTACTTAAAAATCGTTACTTATTGCAGGGGTTGCAATTAATAGTTATAATTGTACGTCGAAAATAAAAAATAAATGAATTACAGATTAGGACATCACGGCCATCATTTTAAACCTAGTAATTGGTAGGTCAGGGGGTTGTTTTGTCGTAGTTTTAAAAGATATTGAACCAAAGGCTTGCCAGGACGGCAGGCCTTTTTTTGTTGGGGCTGCAACACCAACATCTGTAGTTCTGACGGCTAACCGGTTTTTTACCGACGAAATTAAATACAAAACGAAAGTTCTAATAAGTTTTAACGAATCATTCGGATACAGAAATTAATATAAAAACGAATATGAAAAATTTAAAAATTGCTATTCAGACCAAGGGAAGGTTAAATGAAGACTCGATGAAGCTGATTCAGGAATCGGGCATTGATTTAACCATCGGAAGACGGAAATTGGTTTCAGAGGCCGGGAACTTTCCGATGGAAGCGCTGTTCCTTCGCGATGATGACATTCCCCAAACCGTGGCAGACGGTGTTGCCGACGTGGGAATTGTTGGTGAAAACGAGATGCTGGAAAAAGGAAAAGACGTCGTTATTGCAAAACGGCTGGGCTTCAGCAAATGCAGGTTATCGCTTGCCATTCCAAAATCAATGGACTACCCCGGCCCACAGTTTTTCAACGGTAAAAAAATCGCCACTTCCTATCCCAAAATCCTTCAAAACTATCTGGATAAAAATAACATCAGTGCCGAAATTCACGTAATTAGCGGCTCGGTTGAAATTGCTCCAGGGATTGGCCTGGCCGATGCAATTTTCGACATTGTCAGCTCCGGCTCCACGCTGGTAAGTAACCGCCTCAAAGAGGTGGAAGTTGTTATTTACTCCGAAGCGGTTCTGATAGCAAAACCCGGCTTGTCGGCCGAAAAACAGGAAATTCTCGACGAACTGATTTTCAGGATGGAATCAGTACAACGATCAGAAGGCAAAAAATACATATTACTGAATACGCCCAACGAAAAAATTCAGGAAGTAGCAAGTCTTCTTCCCGGAATGAAAAGTCCAACCGTGGTGCCCCTGGCAGAGGAAGGCTGGAGTTCCATGCATTCGGTAATTGCCGAAGACGATTTCTGGGAAGTTATCGGGAAACTGAAAAAAGCCGGCGCAGAAGGAATACTGGTTATCCCGATTGAAAAAATGATTTTCTAATCTGATCAGATAACTACGAAGTACATCGATTAAAAAACTATTTGCAAACGAAACGAGCAAGGAAAATCGACAGTACAGAAAAGTACAACGAGCGTGCGCGTTCCATGAGTAAACATTAAATAAACAATTAAAACGAATGAAAACTTTTATCGATCCCGATAAAAATAGCTGGCAGCAAATTCTTCAACGTCCGTTGATGGATGTTTCGGGGTTGCGCGATACAGTGCGGGAGGTACTAAACGATATCAGGCAAAACGGCGACAGTTCCCTAAAAAAATACACCGAAAAATTCGACGGTGTTCGCCTCGACAATTTTATCGTTTCTGATGAAGAGTGGGCCGCTGCCGAAAAAGAGGTCGCTCCTGACTTAAAAAAGGCCATTGAACTGGCTTCGGCAAATATCGAGAAATTTCATGCAGCCCAAAAAACAGAAATACGTAAAGTAGAAACCACACCCGGTGTTACCTGCTGGCTAAAGGCAGTAGCCGTCGAAAAAGTAGGGTTGTATATTCCGGGAGGAACCGCACCTTTGTTTTCAACAGTGCTAATGCTTGCCATTCCTGCCCGCATTGCCGGATGCAAAGAAATAGTTTTGTGTTCGCCTCCGGGAAAAAACGGAAAAATAAACCCTGCCATTCTTTTTGCGGCAAAACATGCCGGGGTAAAAAAAGTTTTCAAACTGGGCGGGGTGCAGGCAATTGGCGCTATGGCTTACGGAACGGAGTCTGTTCCCAAAGTGAATAAAATTTTCGGACCCGGAAACCAGTATGTTACAGCTGCCAAGCAATTGGTGAGCATGAGCGATGTGGCGATTGATATGCCGGCGGGGCCATCAGAAGTAATGGTGGTTGCGGATGAATCGGCTGACCCGGCATTTGTGGCGTCCGACCTGTTATCTCAGGCCGAGCACGGCGTAGACAGCCAGGTAGTACTTGTGGCAAACAGTGAGGAGTTAATCGGGGAAATTAAAGCAGAAATAGATGCTCAGCTAAAAAGGCTTCCCCGACAGGAATTTGCAAAGAAATCGCTTAATAACAGTGTTTTTGTAGTATTGGAGAACGAAGAGGAAACTGCAGACTTTATTAATCAGTACGCGCCAGAACACCTTATTTTAGCTACAAAAAATTACAATAAACTGGCAGATGAAGTAGTGAATGCAGGTTCAGTTTTTCTGGGAAATTTCACTCCTGAAAGTGCCGGCGACTATGCCTCGGGAACCAACCACACGCTACCCACAAACGGGTGGGCACGTACCTACAGTGGAGTAAACCTCGATAGTTTCATCAAAAAAATCACTTTTCAGGAGATAACAGGTGAAGGGCTAAAATCTATTGGTCCGGCCATCGAAACAATGGCACATGCAGAACAGTTGGATGCGCATAAAAATGCAGTAACAATAAGATTAAAAGACTTATAAACAATGGACTTAAACAACCTTCTTCGAAAAAACATAAAAAACTTACTTCCTTACTCTTCAGCAAGGGACGAATATTCCGGCGAAGCCATGGTTTTTCTGGATGCCAACGAAAACCCGTTTAACCAGCCGTACAACCGATATCCGGATCCACTTCAGAAAAAGCTGAAGGAGAAAATTGCCCCGTTGAAAAGTGTAGCCCCGGAACAAATCTTTCTGGGTAACGGGAGCGACGAGCCCATCGATTTACTAATTCGGGCGTTTTGCGAACCGGGCAAAGACAACGCCGTTAGCATCTCTCCTACTTACGGCATGTACCAGGTTGCTGCGGCCATCAACAACGTGGCAATAAAAGAAGTGTCGCTCACCAATGAGTTTGAACTTGACGCCGCAGAATTACTGAAAGAGGGTGACGAAAACACTAAACTGATTTTTCTCTGTTCGCCCAATAACCCAACCGGCAATTGCCTTGACAAAGAAGCAGTTTTAGAAGTAGTGAAAAACTTTCGGGGAATTGTGGTGCTCGATGAAGCGTACATCGATTTCGCTCCCGGCAAATCGTTTTTGCCTTCGCTTCATGAATTTCCAAATCTTGTTATTCTTCAAACTTTTTCAAAAGCATGGGGAATGGCGGGCATCCGACTTGGGATGGCCTTTGCATCGCCCGAGATAATTTCAATACTGAATAAAATAAAGTACCCTTACAACCTGAATATTCTGACCCAACAAAAAGCGCTGGAACTTGTTGAAAAACGGGAGCAGGTTGAGGAATGGGTGAACCTGCTGATTGCGGAGCGCGAAAAAATGAGGCAGTTGCTGAGCGAATTTCCGTTTGTTATACGAATTTTCTCTTCCGACGCCAACTTCGTTCTCGTAAAAATGCACGATGCACGGGGCATTTACGAATTCTTGCAGGAAAAAGGAATTATCGTAAGGGATCGTTCCAAAGTTCACCTTTGCGAAGGAAGCCTCAGAATTACTATTGGCTCGCCAGACGAAAACGAACAATTAATAAATGCATTAAAAGAATTAATATAAAACAAGCATGTTTTTTCATTGTAACATCAGAAATGACAACGATTAAGAATCATGTAAATTATTGAATATCTATTCAAAAGACATTCAAAACAAAAAAATTAAAAGAGATGAAACGCGTATTGTTTATCGACCGTGACGGGACATTAATAGCAGAGCCGGAAGACGAGCAAATCGACTCGCTGGAAAAGCTGGATTTTATTCCCGGCGTTTTCCGAAACTTATTTAATATCAGGGAAAAACTCGATTACGAACTGGTTATTATTTCAAACCAGGATGGATTGGGCACTGCCTCATTCCCTGAAGATACTTTTTGGCCTGCGCATAATAAAATGCTCAGCGCTTTTGAAAACGAAGGCGTTGTTTTCGATGATATCCTCATCGACAAAAGCTTTCCTGCCGACAACCTCTCCACACGGAAACCCGGAACCGGGCTTTTGGGAAAATACCTGACCGGGGATTACGATTTGGCCAACAGTTTTGTAATTGGCGACCGGCTTACAGATGTTGAGCTGGCAAAAAACCTCGGAGCAAAAGGCATTTTACTGAATGATGGCAGCTTGTCGGAAAAGCTGGAAGAAAGCGGACTGGCAGAATATTGTGCGCTGGTTTCAAACGACTGGGACGATATTTACGCCTGCGTTGCCGCACCTGAAAGAACCGCAACGGTAAAACGCACAACTAAAGAAACTGATGTCCTCGTGAAACTCAATCTCGATGGTTCCGGAGTCTGCAATGTTTCTACAGGGTTAAATTTTTTCGACCATATGCTCAACCAAATTGGCAGGCATGGTGGTGTCGATCTGGAAATTTTGGTAAAAGGAGACCTGGAAGTGGACGAGCACCACACCATAGAAGATACCGGGCTGGCCCTGGGAGAAGCTTTTCTGTTGGCTGTGGGAAACAAAAGAGGGATGGAACGATACGGTTTCTGCCTGCCAATGGATGACTGTATAGCGCAGGTTGCCATTGACTTTGGCGGTCGCCCGTGGCTGGTTTGGGATGCCGAGTTTAACCGCGAAAAAGTTGGCGACATGCCCACAGAAATGTTCATGCACTTTTTTAAATCTTTTTCGGATGCTGCACATTGCAACCTCAACATAAAAGCAATGGGAACCAACGAGCACCATAAAATCGAAGCCATTTTTAAAGCGCTGGCAAAAGCCATTAAAATGGCTGTTAAAAGAGATTTATTTAATTTTGAACTACCATCTACGAAAGGAACATTATAACATGGAAACAATAAGACCTCTTCACGAAAAAAGGAATACAGCAATTCTGCTGATCCACTGCCCCGACAAACAGGGAATTCTGGCCACTGTAACCGAATTTCTGAATAAAAACAAGGGCAACATCCTGTATCTTGACCAGCATGTGGATCGGCAGGAAAAAATTTTCTACATGCGTGTTGAATGGGAATTAGACAACTTTTCCATTCCCCGCGAAAAAATCGGCGAATACTTTAATACACTCATCGGCGCGCCGCTCTCCATGTACTGGCGCCTCTACTTTTCAGACGAAATTCCGCGAATGGCACTTTTCGTTTCGAAAATGTCACACTGTTTGTTCGATATTCTGGCTCGTTACACTGCCGGCGAGTGGAACGTGGAAATACCATGCATCATCAGTAACCACGAATATTTAAAACCGGTGGCAGAGCGTTTCGGAATCGACTTCTTCTATTTCCCGATTACCAAAGCAAATAAAGACGAACAGGAGAAAAAAGAGATTGAACTGATGAAAAAGCTGAAAGTCGATTTTGTAGTGCTGGCCAGGTACATGCAAATCCTTTCGAAGGAATTTGTGGAATTGTACCCCAACAAAATCATAAATATTCACCACTCATTTTTGCCTGCTTTTGCCGGAGCAAAACCGTATCATGCAGCGCACGAAAGGGGCGTAAAAATAATTGGTGCAACCAGCCACTATGTTACCTCACAGCTGGATGCAGGGCCTATTATTGAGCAAAATGTTACCCGTTGCAGCCACGTAGACACCGTAGAAAAGCTCACACGAAAAGGACGTGATCTGGAAAAAATAGTACTTTCCCAGGCAGTTTTTAAACATTTGCAACGAAAAATTCTTGTTTACCACAACAGAACGGTAGTTTTCAACTAACAAGCAAAACATGAAGCAAAAACTTATTCTTTCGATGCTTTTTTTTGCCGGAATTATTTCCGCCGCGTTTTCGCAAACAAAGGAAATTCCGACCGACTACGGGTACATCGTAAAAATCGGACAGAAAATGCCGAATGTTAAAATGACGTTAGCCGACGGCACAACTGTCACTACAGAAAGCCTTAAAGGAAAAGTTGTGATGCTTCAGTTCACAGCGAGCTGGTGTGGAGTATGCCGGCGCGAAATGCCTCATATCGAAAAAGAAATCTGGCAAAAGCACAAAAACAACAATAATTTCGTCCTCATCGGAATCGATATGGACGAGCCGCTGGCAACCGTAAAAAAGTTTGCTGCCGATACAAAAATCACCTACCCGCTGGCATTGGATCCAAAAGGTGAAATCTTTTACACTTTTGCCGCCAAAGGAGCCGGAGTGACACGAAATGTAATCATCAACCGCTCAGGTGAAATTGTTTACATGACGCGCCTTTTTAAAATGGAAGAGTTTAACGAAATGAAAAAGGTAATTGATTTGTTGCTTCAAGACTAGAGTCAGGCTCCGAAAAAACCAGGCAACGACAGCAACAAAAATTACACACATCAGAAAAAAAACGAGTAACGAAAAATGAACATCGTCATTATAAAGTATAACGCAGGAAACATCGAATCGGTAAACAATGCACTGAACCGGTTGGGGGTAAATGCCGAAATTACTGCCGAGCCTGACAAAATCAGAAATGCAGATAAAGTAATTTTCCCGGGGGTGGGCGAAGCAAGCACTACCATGAACTACCTGCGAAAACACAAACTCGACGAGTTAATTATTTCGCTTAAACAGCCGGTACTGGGCATTTGTCTTGGGCTGCAGCTCATGTGCTCACACTCGGAAGAAGGCGACACAGAATGCCTTGGTATTTTCGACGAAAAAGTAAAACGCTTTGTTCCCCGGGATGGAGAAGAGTTTATTACGAAAGTTCCGCACATGGGATGGAATGCAATTTCTGAACTTAAAGGCGAACTGTTTTCAAATGAAATGGAGAAACAGTATGTCTACTTTGTTCATTCGTTTTATGCAGGATTGGGTGACCACACGGCGGCAACCTGCAATTACATTACTCCTTTTAGCGCGGCACTGCAAAAAGACAATTTTTACGCCACGCAATTCCATCCGGAAAAAAGCGGAGAAATAGGCGCACTAATTTTAGAAAACTTTTTGAAAATTTAAACGTTAAAGCAGATCATGAATAGATTAACGCTCATCAAAGTCGGCGGCAAGGTAGTTGAAAACCAGGACTCGCTAAACGCTCTTCTCGATCAATTTGTACGCATCTCAGGAAACAAAATACTGGTGCACGGCGGCGGCAGAACAGCCACTGACATAGCCGGGAAACTGGGCATTGAAACAGAGATGGTGGATGGGCGCAGAATTACAGGAGAATCGATGCTCGATGTTGTAACTATGGTTTACGGCGGTCTTGTAAATAAAAAAATTGTAGCCGGATTACAGGCCAGAGGATGCAACGCCATTGGGCTTTCAGGGGCAGACCTGAACCTTATTAGTGCAAAAAAAAGGCCGGTAAAAGAAATCGACTACGGTTTTGTTGGCGATATTGTTGACGTTAACAGTCGTGAATTGCGAATGCTGATTGAAGAAAATGTAGTTCCGGTTGTGGCTCCGCTCACGCACGACGAAAGAGGACAGCTTTTAAACACCAATGCCGACACCATTGCAGCCGAACTGGCGGCCGAGCTGGCAGATTATTTTAATGTTTATCTTTTTTACTGTTTCGAAAAAAAAGGAGTACTCCGGGATCAAAACGATGACAACAGCATTATTCATGAACTGGACACTGCATTGTACCGGGAATACCAGCAAAACGGAGTTATTAATGCAGGCATGATTCCCAAGCTTGACAACGGGTTCAGGGCAAAACGCATTGGCGTTAAGGAGGTACTTATTACCAACCCCGAAAATATGGCTAACGGCAGGGGAACCAGGTTGGTTCTCTAAAATGTTGTTTCTTAAAAGCATCTCAAAAACTTCTACTTCCCGAAAAAAAAGTTACATTTGTAGAAATCGCAAATTTTGTTTGCTTAACAATCAAATTATTTAACAGGAAAAAAGTAAATGGGAAGATCTCAAGAGTCATTTAACAAAAAAGAAGTACGTAATAAGAAAGAAAAAAAACGGAAAGAAAAAGAAAAAAAACGGCTTGCCCGCAAAGAAAATAAGGGCAGCAGTCTTGACGATATGATTGCCTATGTTGACGCAAATGGCAACATTACCGACACACCCCCGGATCCCGATCAAAAAGAAGAAATCAATGTAGAAGATATCCAGATAAGTGTTCCCCGCGGACCGCTTGTTGAAATGGATCCTGTACGCAAAGGAACCGTTACTTATTTTAACCCGTCAAAAGGGTTCGGTTTTATTACAGATCAGGAAACCCGCGAAAGCATATTTGTGCATGTAAATAACACACTGGAAGATATCCGCGAGGGTAACCTGGTGAGTTTCGAGGTCGAAAAAGGTCAGAAAGGTCCGGTCGCTGTAAAAGTTGAGATAGTCCGGTAATCTCTCATCTAATTCAAATTACAGGTTTATTTTTTCAGATACCTGGCAACGTTAACTACGATTGTCAGGATTATACTTATGATTATCATTGAAGTAATCGGGAAGAATACTTTGCTGTTTTCCTTTTCAATGCGGATATCCCCGGGCAATTTTCCAAACCAGGAAAGAAGCCAGGGGGCTATGTAAAGCAACACCCCGATTACAATTAAAATAATCCCTCCAACAATAAACCAACGTGCCATATTTTTCATTTAAAACCAATTCATAAACCTATCCTTTTTCCAACTTGGCAACCCACCTGGCAATATGCTCCAAATGAGAACCCTCCCAGTATATTTTTCCGCATCCGACACATTTCCAAAACTTCTGATAGTAATGCATTGTATCTTCCGACAAAACATTTCCGAGGTTTTCCTTTTCAGCCGCTTCCAACTCACCGTTGCAGTTAGAGCAACGCGAAAACGGCCGAAACGAGTACTGTAGCTGCAGCCGTTCAATCACTTCTCGCAATTGTTTTTTGGGATCATCATTCCGAATCCAGTAACCGTGAGTAACAACATTTTGCTTTAAAATTCCACGGTCGCGCGTAAGAATAATCCGGGTTTCTTTTAACGAAATGGCGATAATTTCGTCATCTTCAAAATCGTTTCGAAACAAAGTATCAAACCCCAGCAAACGCAGTTTACGGGCAAGTTTTCCCAAATTTACATCCACCACAAACCGCGATTCGCGCAGCGGCTCCGCCCTGAGTCGCACAACCGGAGAGATATCAAACGATTCGAACCGGGGATAAACAGAAATTTCTTCGCCTCCTGCCAGATGATAATCAAACCCTACCGATCTGCCGTTTACCAAAATTAAATCCACTTCTCCGTGCGGAATGTCCAGCGCCTGAATAACATTTCTGATGGCCGGGCGGCCTTTAAATTCATACACAAACTTCCTTTTTCGCCAGGCTTTTGGCAGATGGTCGTTCAGCTCTTCGTAAAAACGCAAGTTCACCTTACGAATTACGGCCGAGTGGTTTGTTCCGGTATGTTCACCTCTGGTTGTCATTCAGTTAAAAAAAAGAATACGAAAGATAACAAAACAGCGGATATCCTGCCAATTTTATTGACCTGACGCAACCTTGAAATAATTCTTTTCTTTCATATTTTGGGTTATCTTTGTTTTTTGTTGAAAAATACTATGACAGAAAAACCTTTAATATTAGTTACCAACGACGACGGCATTCACGCAAAAGGCCTCCGGGAGCTGGTTGAAGTAATGCAATTTTTTGGCGAAGTAGTAGTAATTTCCTCCGAAGTTTCCATGTCCGGAAAAGGGTGTGGCATTACGGTGGATCAGCCGCTGCGTGCTATTCCTGTTGAAAAAATTCACGGTGTGCCAACCTGGAAAAGCAACGGCACGCCGGTTGACAGTGTAAAACTGAGTTTTAACAACCTGTTCGACAGGACACCCGATTACGTGGTTTCCGGAATTAATCACGGAGCCAACTCATCCATTAGTGTAATCTACAGCGGAACCATGGGCGCTGCCATCGAAGGAAGCTTGCATGGTGTGCCATCGCTGGGTTTTTCGCTTGATGATTTCAGGCCGGATGCCGATTTTTCGAAAGCCAAAATTATTGTGGCCAAAGTTTTCCAAAGCGTGCTCGACAATGGCCTGCCTCCTTTTACCTGTCTTAATGTGAACGTACCAAAAGGAAAGCCCAAAGGCGTAAAAGTATGCCGACAGACTCACGGAAAATGGGTGGAAGAATTTGAAAAAAGGCTTGATCCGCATGGGCGGGAATACCATTGGCTCTCGGGCTACTTTAAAAATTTTGAAGAAGGTTCTCCTGAAACCGACATAGATGCCCTGCAAAATAACTATGCGGCAATTGTTCCGGTTTCTGTTGACATGACCTGTTACAAAACCCTGGAACAACTTAAAAACTGGACATTTTAATGTCACGCAAAAACAGAAAACCGCTCGATGCGCCTGCCGTGGGTTTCTTTGCCGGATTTTTCTTACCGGTAGTGGTATTTTTTGCAGTTTACTGGTTTGGCGAAAGTGACATTTCCTTTGAGAACTACGTAAAAAACCTCTGGCATTTGCACGCGCTGGTAAAACTCGGAAGCTTGTGCGTTTTTGCCAATCTTGTGGTTTTCATGGCATTTATTCGTCTGAAATACGATCAGGCAGCCCGCGGCGTGTTGGGCGCAACCATTATATACGCTTTGGCAGTACTAATATCAAGAGCATTCTAAAATTGTGAAATGAAATATTACCTGATAGCCGGTGAAGCATCGGGCGATTTGCACGGGTCTAACCTGATGCGCGAACTAAAAAGAAAAGATCCGGAAGCCCGGTTTCGTTTTTTTGGTGGTGATTTAATGAAAAACCAGGGAGGAACCCTTGTTAAGCACTACCGCGAAATGGCGTTCATGGGATTTCTGAACGTTATTTTAAACCTGAAAACCATTGGCAGAAACATGAAATTCTGCCGGGAAGATATTCTCAGCTTTAAGCCAGACGTGCTTGTTTTGATCGATTATCCCGGGTTTAACCTGCGCATGGCCGAGTTTGCAAAGAAAAACGGCATTAAAGTATATTACTACATTTCGCCCAAAGTATGGGCATGGAAAGAGTTCCGGGTAAAAAAAATAAAACAATTTGTGGATGAGCTTTTTACAATTTTGCCCTTCGAAACAAATTTCTTTAAAAAACATGGCGTAGACGTAAATTACGTTGGTAATCCGCTGATGGATTCAGTAACGGCATTCCGCAAAAAATCGCTTTCAAAACAAGAATTCTTAGATAACAATAATCTGGACGACAGGCCAATTGTTGCATTGCTTTCGGGCAGCCGAAGGCAGGAAGTAAAAAATACGCTTCCGGTTATGAAAAAAGCAGCGGCTTGTTATCCCGAATTCCAGTTTGTGGTAGCAGGCGTTAATACTGTCGATTCTAAACTCTACAAAAGCATATTAAACGGCTTTCCCATTCCGGTTATTTATAACCAGACCTACGATTTACTGAATAACTCGTATGCTGCGCTTGTGGCATCGGGAACAGCAACACTTGAAACAGCGCTGTTCGGAATTCCCCAAACGGTATTATATCGTGTTGAAGGAGGATGGCTGCTTCATTTCATCATGAAAAATTTCTTTTTGAAAGTAAAATGGGCTTCGCTTCCCAACCTCATTCTAAATAAAGAGGCGCTTAAAGAATATTTGCAGGCTGACCTCACCTTTAAAAATGTAAAAGACGAGTTGCACCGACTGCTGTATGAACAGGATTACCGGGACAAAATAATGGCCGATTACAATCGTTTAAATGAATTAATGGGCGCACCCGGCACCTCGCAGCGTGCTGCAACAAAAATGATAGAATTGATAAAAACCGTTTAAATTTGACGTCGACAAATTGGAGTTTTAAATTTTGAACGGCCAACATTAATCGAAATGTACAGCTTATTCAAAAAAGAGATAAAAACATTTTTCGGGTCACTGATTGGATACCTCGCTATTTTGGTTTTCCTGTTAGTTACCGGAATGTTTCTTTGGGTATTTCCCGGCGCATACAACATTCCGGACAACGGCTATGCCACGCTGGAAGGATTTTTTTCGCTCGCTCCGTGGTTGTACCTTTTTCTGATTCCGGCAATTACCATGCGTTTTTTTGCTGAAGAAAAACGTACCGGCACACTCGAAATTCTACTCACCAGGCCACTTTCTGATTTGCAACTCATTTTTGCCAAATTTATGGCCGGAATGGTGTTGGTAATTTTCTCACTTCTGCCCACCCTGCTCTACTTTTTATCGGTCTACCTCCTGGGAAATCCAATCGGCAGCATCGATACCGGGGCAACCTGGGGCTCGTTTTTCGGGTTGTTTTTTCTGGCGGCCATTTACCTGGCAATCGGAATTTTCGCCTCGTCGCTGACCGACAACCAGATTGTTTCGTTCATCCTTGCCATGGCGCTCTCCTTTGTTTTTTACCTCGGGTTCGATTTTATTGCCACTTCCGGGATTCCGTATATTCTGGAACAAATTTTCGGATGGTTAAGCATCAGCAACCATTACCTTTCTGCTTCGCGCGGGGTGATCGATTTGCGCGACCTGATCTATTTTACGGGAATGACTTTTCTGTTTTTGTGGTTCACCCGTTGTTTTTTGCGCAAAGGAACCTGGCGACAAAATAGTTTCAGAATAAGTTCATCATTTGTTGTTTTCATTCTTCTGATTGTTTTTCTGATTTCAGGAAATGTACTCTACCGTTTTGATCTGACTTCAGATAAACGTTACTCGCTTTCGAACATTAGCGCAGAGCTGGCAACAGAACTGGATCACCCCGTAGAAATAGAATTTTACCTGGCCGGAAAACTGGAGCCGGGGTTACGTAAATTACAGCAGGAAGTGTTCGAAAAAATTGCTGTTTTAAATGTTTATGCGCCAAAAAAAATAAGACTCCGAATTACAGATCCATACGCCATTTCAAACCCCGAAAAGCGCGAAAAATTTACAAACGATCTGATTAAAAAAGGAATTCAGCCTACCAGTTTCAGACAACAAACCAACCAGGGCGTGAGTTCCAAACTTATTTTTCCGGGGGCAGTAGTTCGTTACAACGGGAAAGAAACAGCGGTAAATTTTTTGAAATACAATCCCGATTTCTCCCACGAAGCCAACTTTAATCATTCCGCCGAAAGTGTTGAATTTGAATTGGCAAATGCATTTCAGAAGTTAATGCGCACCCGGCACTCAACGGTTGCCTTTCTCGAAGGGCAAGGAGAAGCAGACCGCTACCAGGTTTATGATTTTGCATCGGCGCTGGCAGAAGACTTCAGGGTTACACAAATTTCCACTGATTCGCTGGCAGAAAAATCAGACAAAATTGATGTTCTGATAATTGCGAACCCAACGGAGCCGTTTTCTGAAAAAGACAAATTTTACATTGACCAGTTTATTATGAAAGGCGGGAAAACACTCTGGCTCGTTGACCCGGTGCAAGTGAGCCTCGACAGCCTTTCGACGGGATATCAGACTTTGGCATTTCCGCGCAACCTGAACCTGGGCGACCAGCTTTTTCGTTACGGAGTTCGGCTTAATTACGAACTTTTGCAAGATGTTGAATGTGCCCGTTTACGTGTAAATACTGCTCCGCCGGGCACTCCGCCGCAGTTTACTTTGCATCCGTGGTACTATTCTCCCTTGCTGGTTCCGTCAGATAACCATCCGCTCAGCCGAAATCTGAATCGCGTATTTACCGAATTTGTTTCGTCCATAGATACCATCACCGGAAACCCGCAGGTCCAGAAGGAAATTATTCTTTCCTCTTCGCCCTACGCAAGACGGGTAAAATCGCCGTCCACCGTTAGTCTCAAAAACATTGACAATCCGCCGGCACGTGAGCTTTTCAACCAATCATTTATTCCGGTTGGTGCTCTGCTGGAAGGAACTTTTACTTCGGTGTTTAAAAACAGAATGCTGGAAGCACTGGGAATTCCGGACACAGAAATCATTCCTGAAAGCCAGCCAACAAAAATGGTTGTAATTGCAGATGGCGGAATTATAACAAACCAGGTTGATTACTCAGGCAATCCGCCGCGTTTTCATGAAATGGGGTTTGACCGTGTTTCCGGCCAAACATTTGGAAACAAAGAGTTTCTTCTGAACACTGTTTACTATTTGAACGACAATCGCGGAATTATGCAACTGCGCAACCGCAATCAAAAACTTCGGCTGCTCGATAAAGTGAGGTTGCGCGAGGAAAAACCCTTATGGCAATGGCTAAACGTACTGTTACCACTTGCCGTTATCGCACTTTGGGGAATCGCATACAACTTCATGCGAAACAGAAGATACAGCCGTTCATAAATACCTGAAAAATTCGAAGTACTCAATACATAAAAAAAGATTAAAGTTTGTATATTCGTTAATTGATTTTTCCTTCTTATATGGGCTGAATCAAACGAAAAGCAGGCAATATCAAAACCAGGATATCAACCTGTTCTAATGAAAAAAATGAAATAAAATATTTACTATGAAGTTTGTTGTTTCAAGTACCGATTTACTGAGCCACCTTTCAGCTATCAGCAAGGTTATCAGCAGCAAAAGCACAATGCCTATTCTGGACAATTTTCTGTTTCAGTTAACCGATGCCAACCTGACTATTACGGCTTCGGATCTCGAGTCAACTCTTATTACGCAAATGGAGTTGGACAACACCGAAGGAGAAGGCGCCATTGCAGTGCCTGCCAAACTGTTAATTGATACGTTAAAAGAATTTCCGGAACAACCGCTTACATTTCAAATTAATGCAGAAAACTACGGCGTTGAGATTTTTTCCGATAACGGAAAATATAGCATTGTCGGACAAAGTGGCGAAGATTTCCCGGATCTTCCTGAAATTTCAGAAGATGATTCCACTGCGGTTACTGTAGCTCCTAAGATTCTGCTAAAAGGCATTGAAAAAACTTTATTTGCCACTGCTGACGATGAGTTGCGCCCGGTAATGAATGGTATTTTCGTGGAACTTTCTCCCGACAGTATGGGGTTTGTTGCTTCCGATGCCCACAAACTGGTACGCTACCGCAGATCAGATGCAGCATCAGAGTTCGAATCATCATTTATTCTCCCGAAAAAACCTGCAAGCTTACTACGTAACCTGCTGCCAAAAGAAGAATTTGATGTTAAGCTGGAATTTGACAATAAAAATGCTCAGTTTACACTCACCAACTACAAACTCATCTGCCGCCTGGTAGAAGGAAACTACCCGAGTTACAATTCGGTTATTCCTCAAAATAATCCCAACAAAATGATTATTGACAGGCTGGCGTTTTACAACACCGTAAAAAGGGTTTCGGTATTTTCAAACCAGGCCAGTAACCTCATTAAGCTGAATATTAACGACAACCAGCTTGTGGTTTCGGCCCAGGACATCGACTTTTCCATTTCTGCTGTTGAACGCCTGAGTTGCGAGTACGACGGAGAAGAAATTGAAATCGGATTCAAATCCACATTCCTGCTCGAAATTCTTTCCAACATCTCTGCCAGCGATGTAAAAATGGAAATGAGCGACCCATCGCGCGCAGGACTTCTGTTACCGGCAGAAACCGACGAAGATGCAGAAGATGTACTGATGCTTTTAATGCCAATGATGATAAACGCATAAAATATTTACAAGTAAACAAAAGTTCTGTTCTGTGAAATTTAGTGGACACAGAAACAGGCCAGGTGTCCCAAAAGGCAGTTTATCCCGGTTAGTTTCGGGGACTGATTTTCGGACACCTTCTTTTTAAAATAAAACCATGCAGTTAAATTTAAAAAACCCGGTCGTATTTTTCGACCTTGAAACAACAGGAATTGACATTGCCAAAGACCGAATTGTTGAAATCGCGCTGTTAAAAGTGCAACTGGACGGCTCAGAAGAAGAAGTGCTACAACGCATAAATCCGGAAATTCCCATATCGGAAGAGGCAACCCGGGTACACGGAATAACAAATGAAGACGTGGCCAACGAGCCTACTTTTAAAGAGGTAGCAAAAAGGCTGGCAAAATTTATTGAAGGATGCGACCTTGGAGGATTCAATTCCAACCGCTTCGACATTCCCCTGCTTGCCGAAGAGTTTATACGTGCTGACGTTGACATCGACCTCAAAAAACGAAAATTCATAGATGTACAGGCCATTTTCCACAAAATGGAAAAACGCACACTGGCAGCTGCCTACAAGTTTTACTGCGACAAAGACCTGATTGATGCCCACAGTGCCATGGCAGATACAAAAGCCACTTACAATGTTTTAAAGGCTCAACTCGACAAATACCAGGGAGTAGAATACGAAGACAACCGCGGCAAAGTGTCAACGCCCGTTGTAAACGACATGGAAAAGCTAAGCGAATTTTCGGCCTACGACCGCAATGTAGATTTTCTGGGAAGAATAGTTTACAACGACAAAGGCGTGGAAGTATTCAATTTTGGGAAGAACAAAGGCGTTCCGGTTACTAAGGTACTGGAAGAACAGCCCGGGTATTTCGGATGGATTATGAATGGAGATTTTCCGTTGTACACCAAAAAAGTACTTACGCAGATAAAACTGCGGATGATGGAAAAATAGACCCAGCAAAAAAGAGACAGGCAGATGAAAATAATTTGTATCGGACGAAACTATGCAGATCATGCACGCGAGCTGAACAATAAAGTTCCCGACGAACCGGTATTTTTTCTGAAACCCGATTCGGCAATACTTCGGAACAACGATCCATTTTACATTCCTGACTGGACCAACGAAGTTCATCATGAAATTGAACTGGTTCTGAAGGTTTGCCGCATTGGGAAAAACATTGAAAAACGATTTGCTCACCGCTATTACGACCACATCGGCCTGGGAGTGGATTTCACTGCACGCGATGTACAAAATGAGCTGAAACAAAAAGGCCTTCCCTGGGAAAAAGCAAAAGCTTTCGACCAGGCGGCAGTTATCAGCAACACTTTTTTTCCGGTTGAAGAGTTTACCGATCTTCAAAACATTAATTTCGGGCTGGACATTAACCAACAAACTGTTCAGAAAGGAAATTCCGGTTCAATGCTCTTCGACTTTGACAGCATTATTTCGCATATTTCAAAATATATAACATTAAAAATAGGAGACCTGATTTACACAGGAACACCGGCGGGAGTCGGGCCTGTAAAAATCGGCGACCAGTTGGAAGGATACCTGAACAACAATAAATTACTCGACTTTATGGTGAAATAGAACATCGGATAACAACAACTTTAAAATCTTTTGCGATGACAACAAAAACAGAGATTACACTAAACGAAATCCAACAGTTTTTTTCTGAGCAAAAAATCGCTGTTGCAGGAGCATCCCGCAATCCCAAAAAATTTGGCGGCATGGTAATAAAAGATTTTAAAGAAAAAGGATTCGACATGTTTCCTGTAAATCCGAATGCAGAAGAAGTTCAGGGATTAAAATCGTACAAAACAGTAGCCGACTTACCCGGCGATGTAAAACATTTACTGGTTGTAACGCCAAAAGAAAAAACACAGGAAATTATTAACCAGGCTGTACAGAAAGGCATGAAAATGGTGTGGGTTCAACAGATGTCGGATACACCGGAAGCTCTGGCTGCGTTGAAAAAATCGGGAATCCCGTTCATCTACAAAAAATGCATCTACATGTTTGCGGAGCCCGTAAAAGGGGTGCACCATTTCCACCGGTTTCTGGTTAAATTTTTTGGCGGCTACCCGAAAAAAAAGAGTAATTAAATCGACTCGTTTTTCGACAGAACGAATCACCTCGTTGCCAGAGATAAAAAAACTTCCCGCCTATTACCAGAACTTTAAAAACAGCTATTTGAACATTAAAAATGAAACAGGGACAGGATTACCATTTTGAAATAGAGCTGGAAGTGCGCGATTACGAATGCGACATTCAGGGTATAGTAAACAACGCGGTGTACCAAAATTACCTGGAATACTGCCGTCATAAATTTCTTAACAAAGTAGGAGTGAGCTTTGCAGATCTGCATAACGACGGCATTGACGCAGTTGTTATCCGGGCAGAACTGGATTACAAGTTTCCTTTGCGCCCGGAAGATTCCTTCTTTGTTCGATTAAAAATGGCAAAACACGGTCGATTGCGCATTATTTTCAAACAACAGGTAATTCGAAAAGCTGACGAAAAATTAATGGTTGACGCACGAATAACAACGGTTCTCACACGAAACGGGCGGCCTGTTTCCCCGGATTTTCTGGAAGAACAGTTTCTGAAATCAGGGATTGTACCGGAAGAAGATTAGCCGGCCAATTTTTCCTCAACACGAAACTCCGTCACATCTATTCCACCGGCTTTCAATGCAGATTTAAAGCCTTCGTTCAGCATGCGCCCCAACCGCATGGGAAGTTGCAACAATTCCGGAATTGAATCTTCGTTCTCCGGTTCTGAATAAAACTTCAGGCACGACTGAAGCTTTGTAGAAAGGTAAATTCTGCATGCAACCGGCCGGGCTGCATAAGCAATGCAAGAACCATCCTCAAGCAACGGACAGGGAAATTTTGAGTTAAGAAGCGACTCGCCCGATAAACGTTCCAGCTTCCTTTTCTTTTCTCCAGCACGGACAGCAATGCGTTTCTGTGTTTCAGCATCAAAACTGCGGGAAATAAAATCCTTCAAATAAACCAATTCGTAGTTTAGCGCAAAAACAGGTTGGTGGCAACACCAGAAACAGCCCTTTTTACATTCAGGCTTTTGGTTCTCACGCGCTGCAAATTCCGAAAAGGAATCCACCAATTCATCAACCGTCCCGAGCAGAACTTTAACTCCTGCCAAAAGTGCTTCTTCTTTGTCTGCTGCATCAACAACTTCCATCCCCAGCCGATAGCCGTCGGAATGAAACTGCCGCTCAAGGCTTCTCAGGTCAATACTCATTTATTTACAATTAGTTAAACAACTAAAAAAACAAGCAAAACACTTTACCAATTTAGCGAAAAAAAACAACAAGGCACAAAAAAACCGGATTCCCTTGAACCCGGTTTATCAACCTTCAACTACTAACCGATTTTATAACCCAAAAAATTATGAAGCAATAGTTATGAACTCTTTAACTTTGTTATGCACAACAAATAAAGAGGAAAGAATGCAGCCGGTCTGTAACAAAAGTCACACAAGACCGGAAAAATCGATAAAATTCCTCGATAGTTCAATTTTACCATCTTTTTCGAGCTTTTTCAATAACCTTGAAACAACCTCGCGCGAAGTATTTAACTGAATGGCAAGTTCCTGGTGAGTACCAAAGAACGTAGGATTTCCCAACTTCTGATAACGATCGGTAAAGAATTTCACCAAACGCTCATCGAGCCTTAAAAAGGCAATGGAATCAATAGTTTCGATCAACTCCCTAAAACGGGACTGAAAAGTCTGCATCACAAATTGCCGCCACGACGGGTACTCGCACATCCATTTGTCGAGCAACGAAACAGGAAGCATCAACGCTTCGGTTTCCTCTTCGGCCACGGCCATTACATTGCTTTTCTGGTGTGCCATGCAGCATGTTAACGACATGGCACAAACTTCATTCTCCTGCAAATAATAAAGCAACAGTTCATTTCCATCGTTGCTGGTTCGGGTAATCCGAATCATTCCCCTTATAATTAAAGGAAAACTAGAAATGAACTGTCCTTCACGCATTAGAGGTTTATTGGCTGCAAACTTTTTCCGAACGCCCTTGCTGACTATTTCATCAAGAAGATCCTTTTCAAGAAAATTGTATAGTTTTATTACATCGTCCATGGTCCAGGGGGTTTCAGATTAAAACATGTGCTTCATTCGCTGAAAAAAGCTTTTTTCCGAAGAGGACGGCCCTTCATTAAATCCCGGGGAACCCATCAATTTTTCGAGCATTTTACGTTCATCTGAATTCAGTTTTTTAGGAATCCAGACATGAATGCGCACCAGCAGGTCACCACGACCGTATCCGTTTACATCGGGCAGCCCCTTACCACGAAGCCGCAATATTTTTTCGGGTTGAGTACCCGCGTCGATTTTTACTTTTACCTTGCTGTCAACCGTAGGAATTTCGGCAGTGGTTCCCAACGTAATTTCCGGGAACGACAAAAACAGGTTGTAAATAAGATTGTTGCCGTCGCGAACCAATTCAGGATGCTCTTCTTCGGTAATTACCACAAGCAAATCGCCATTTACTCCTCCCCTCCGGGCTGCGTTGCCTTTCCCGGTAACAGTCATTTGCATTCCTTCACCAACTCCAGCCGGAATTTTAATGGTGATTACTTCCTCATCGCGAATAACGCCTTCTCCTGCACAGTGGCTGCATTTGTCAGTAATAATTTTACCTTCTCCATGGCAGGTTGGGCAAGCCGAGGTTGTCTGCATTTGCCCGAGTAACGTGTTGGTTACCCGCGTTACCCTCCCGGAGCCGTGGCAAGTGGAACAATTTGTAAATGCCGAAGCATTTTTTGCTCCGGTACCGTTACAATGCTGACACTGAACGTATTTTTTTACTTTTATTTTTTTCTCTGCGCCATTCAACACTTCGCTCAGGTTGAGTTTCACCTTAACCCGAAGGTCTGACCCGCGGGAAACGTGGCGTCCGCCACTGTGCGAACGACCTCCGCCAAATCCGCCAAACCCGCCGAAATGTCCTCCAAAAATATCGCCGAAAGACGAAAATATATCTTCGATATCAGAGAAACCGCCAAATCCGGATCCTCCTCCGGCAGCACCACCTACTCCTGCATGGCCAAACTGGTCGTAACGCTGTTTTTTATTTGGATCCTGAAGCACTTCGTAAGCCTCGGCTGCTTCTTTAAATTTTTCCTCTGCTTCTTTATTCCCCGGGTTTTTATCGGGGTGGTACTGAATAGCCTTTTTACGGTAGGCTTTTTTTATCTCTTCAGCCGAGGCGTTTTTGCTAATTTCAAGTACTTCGTAATAATCTCTTTTTGCCATGTTTCCTTCAAATTTTATTCTCCAACTACAACTTTGGCATAGCGAATAACTTTGTCGTTAAGTGTATATCCTTTTTGAATAACGTCCACCACTTTGCCTTTAAGCTTTTCCTCTGGTGCAGGTATTTTGGTGATTGCTTCGTGATGATCTACATCAAAATCCTGATGCAGGGCGGCTATTTCATTTACATTATTTTGTTTCAAAAAGTCTTTAAACTTACTGTAAATAAGCATAGTTCCCTGTTTTCCTGCATCTTCTTCCGGTAGATTACTAAGAGCCTGAATTGCCCTTTCAAAGTCATCTACTACAGGCAGAATCCCTGTTAAAACAGATTCACCTCCTGATTTTATTAAATCGGTTTTTTCGCGCAATGTACGCTTTCTGAAATTATCAAACTCAGCCTGCAACCGCAGATGCTTATCCGAAAGGTCTTTCAGTTTTTCTTCCAGTTCTGCAATTTTGACTTCCTTTTTATCCATTTTGGATTTTTTCTTTTTCTCTTCTTTTTCTTTCGAAGCTGCCTTTTCGCTCATTTTCGTTTCTTCGTTATTATCCGGGGTTTGTGCTCCGGCTGCGTCTTTTTCCTTTTGGGTTTCGTTATTCTTGTTCATTTTATTGTCTGACATAATTCTTCCTTGTTAAATGCAACACTATTAATCAAAAAATCTGCCATGCCCCTACAAAAGACAAATTGACACCCCAAACTCACGTAGGATGCCAATTTATGACAATTCGTTCTTTTTATGTTTTTCAGAAACTATTTGGCCAGTTTTTCCAAAGTAGCTTCCAGCGCCGGGCCTTTAAGTTGCCGCGCCACAATTACGCCATTTCCGTCGATCAGAAAATTGGACGGGATACTGCGCACGCCATAAATTGCTGCGTGTTTCGAATACCATCCTTTTAAATCGCTGATATGATAGGGCCATTCAAGTTTATCGTCGGCAATTCCTTTTTTCCAGGCAGCGTCGGTACGATCCAGCGATACGCTGAATACGGTGAACCCTTTTGCTCCCTCAAAATTTTTGTCTTTGTATTTTTGATACGCTCTTACCACGGTTGGATTTTCGCGCCGGCACGGCCCACACCACGAAGCCCAGAAGTCAAGCAACACCAGCTTTCCGGCGGTGTCTGACAATTTTATTGTTTTGCCATCGACTGACTTTCCTATTAATTCAGGTGCTTTGTTGCCAATATTAATTCCCAACTTTTGTTGGGAAAATGCAGTTACTGCCGCCAGGCACAATATGGCTGATATAAAAACCAATTTCTTCATAAACTAATTGTTTTATTGAATGCGTAAAATTAAACTCTTTTCAAAACAATAACATTTGCGTGCTCCCAAGGTTCTATTTACGGGTAATTTTTGCTCCGATTTGCTGAAGCCGGCCTTCGATGTTCTCGTAACCACGATCGATTTGTTCGATGTTATCGATAGAACTTTTCCCTTTTGCTGACAAGGCGGCAATAAGCAAGGCAATTCCGGCCCTGATATCCGGGGAAGTCATTTTTGTACCGCGCAGACTGTTCTCGCGATTCAGTCCGATAACCGTTGCCCGGTGCGGGTCACAAAGAATAATCTGTGCCCCCATATCAATCAGCTTGTCCACAAAGAAAAGACGGCTTTCAAACATTTTCTGGTGAATGAGCACACTTCCTTTGGCCTGGGTAGCTACCACAAGAAAAACGCTCAACAGGTCAGGAGTCAATCCAGGCCAGGGAGCATCAGAAATCGACATAATAGAACCATCTATATAATTTTCGATTTCATAGTGCTGCGTATCTTTTACGACAAGGTCGTCGTTATGTTGTTCAACTTTAATTCCCAACCGGCGAAACGAAGCCGGAATAATTCCCAAATGCTCTGCCCCAACATTTTTGATTGTAATATCAGACGCAGTCATTGCAGCAAGCCCGATAAAACTGCCAACTTCAATCATATCCGGCAAAATACGATGGGAACATCCTTTCAGCGCACCCACTCCGGTTACGGTAAGAAGATTGGAACCGATGCCGGAAATTTGCGCACCCATTGAAACCAGCATTTTACAAAGCTGCTGAACATATGGTTCGCAGGCGGCATTGTAAACGGTAGTGGTTCCGTCGGCCAAAACGGCAGCCATCACAATATTTGCGGTACCGGTTACCGAAGCCTCATCGAGCAGCATGTATGCTCCTTTCAGTTTTTTAGCTTCAATAGAATACCATTTGTGCTGGGCATCAAACGTAAATTTTGCACCTAACTTTTGCAATCCGGTAAAATGAGTATCCACTCTTCTGCGGCCGATTTTATCTCCGCCGGGCTGAGGAATAAATCCCCGGCCAAAACGGGCAAGCAGCGGCCCTATAATCATTACTGAACCACGCAGGCTGGCTGCCTGTTTCGCATACGTTTCGGTTTTAAGAAAATCGATATTGACATTTGCAGCATTAAACCGGTAAGTGCCTTTTTGAATTCGTTCGGCCTGCACGCCCAGCCCTTTCAGAATTTCGATAAGCTGAAGTACGTCGCTGATTTCGGGAATGTTTTCAATTGTTACATCCTCCTGCGTCAGCAGCACTGCACAAATTACCTGAAGCGCTTCGTTTTTAGCTCCCTGTGGTGTAAGTGAGCCTTTCAGCGAATTTCCACCTTCAACTAAAAAAGTTGCCATTTGAGGTTATTTGATTATCTGTTTTTCTTTTTCTTCTTTTTTGGCTGCGGCTGCGGAGTCGGAATTTTTATGTCAGCAAGTTGAACATCCCGGGGTGCTTTCAGTTTATTGGCAGAAAGCTCTTCCAGATCAAGAAATATCTTATCATCTTCAACCGAATCTTTATTCCACGACAGATACAACTTCTTCATTTGGTTGGCAATCTGAATAGTTAGTATCCGCTGTTCTTCTCCTTCCATGCCGATTGCAACGTCAATCATTTTCTGAATGATTAACCCGTAGTGTTTCAATTTTATATCATTCTGGCAATACGGAACTCTGTTTGGCCTTTCGGTAAGAATGTCTGGTGACGGCGGTTGATAAGGATAATCAATATCAAGTTTAAAATCGGTCATAATGGCCAGATGATCCCACAATTTATGTTTGTATTCTGCAACGTCGCGCAAATAGGGATAAAGATTTCCCATTACATCAATTACCGCCTGCGCAGATTTGTTGCGCTTGTCCCGGTCTTCGATGGTTAACAGGTGGTTTACCATATTTTGAATGTTCCTGCCATACTCTGGCATGGGGAGTTTTTGTCTTTTCGTATTGTAATCCATGAATTGATTAAATTATTTACAACTATTTTACTACCAGAAAAATTGAGGGTTTTACTATTTTCCAGATGCAAAACTAATGATTTCTTTGCAATACACAATTATTGGCAGTTTGATATCTGCCTCTTAACCTTTGATTTTCAGCTTGGCAAATTTCAGCAGTAACTGTTTGCGGCCTGCATTCTGAAAAAACACGGTAGCTTTTTTATTGGGAGGTGTCCCTTCAATTTGTATCACTTTCCCAATTCCAAAACGCTGATGTTCTACCATCATCCCCTGCAAAATTTTCTCGGGGTCGTCTCCTACAAACTGATTATCGCGGGTTGCTCCCGGTATCTGACTTTCTATTTTTCGTCTAAACGCATCCTGCCGCCAGGGTTTCTGCACCGTTTTTTCGGGTTGTTGTTTTGCTTTGTTGCGGGCACGGTATCCTACAGACACACTTTCCTCCGGAGAAGCAGACCGCGTTGCCGGTCTCATGCGGGCGTTTTCAACCGGGCTGTCGAGGTACTTTTCATCCATTTCCAGAAGGAAACGGCTCACCGAACAAAACTCAAGATTTCCCCACTTGTAACGCTGGTTGGCATAACTAAACCAGGCATTTTCTTCGGCGCGGGTCAGAGCAACATAAAACAGGCGGCGTTCTTCTTCCAGCGCTTCCGGCGATTTCTTCTCTTCGGCGCGGGACGAAGGGAAAAGGTTCTCTTCCATTCCAACCACAAACACATTTTTAAATTCCAGCCCTTTTGCTGAATGCACCGTCATCAAAGTTACTTTATCGCGATCTTCTTCTTTATCCGAGTCCTGATCGGTTAGCAATGCCACATCTTCCAGGTAATTTTCCAGTTTTGAGGGACGGCCTTCTTCCAGCGCACTTATACTAAATTCCTGAATACCATTCAACAATTCCTGAATATTTTCGTGGCGGCTCAGCCCTTCGGTCGATTTATCGCTGTGCAGATCTTTCAGAATACCTGTTTTCTCGGCAATAAGTCGAGCCGCTTCCCAAGCGTCGTTTTCTGCCACAGCTTTGGAAAATTCCTGAATCAGCACAACAAATTTCAGCAGTTTCGCAATGGTTCCCTTGTTCAAATTGCCCGGGTTATTATCGGGGAGCCCGGTTAGTATTTTCCAGATTGAAGTTTCGTGAGAAACGGCTGCAGCTTCAATCCTCGACAAGGTGGTTTGCCCGATTCCCCGCGCCGGATAATTTATAATTCTTTTCAGCGCTTCGTTGTCCCACGGGTTAATCACCAGCCTGAAATAGGAGAGCAAATCTTTAATTTCCTTCCGCTGATAAAAACTGAGTCCGCCGTAAATTTTGTAGGGGATATTGCGTTTACGAAGCGCCTCTTCAAAAATTCGCGACTGGGCATTTGTACGGTACAAAATGGCATAATCAGAATTTTTATAATGGTCGCGCAACTGTGTTTCGGCAATTTCCTGAGCCACCAAAAATCCTTCTTCGTTATCGGTTAATGCAGAAATTACTTTAATGCTCTTCCCTGAATCGTTTTCAGAAAAAACGTTTTTCGGAATCTGCCTTTTATTTTTCGAAATAATACTGTTGGCAGCATTTACAATGGTTTGTGTGGACCGGTAATTCTGTTCCAGCTTAAAAATTTTATGGTTAGGGTAATCAGACTGAAAGCTGAGAATATTTTCGATACGTGCCCCTCTGAACGAATAAATACTCTGGGCATCGTCGCCTACCACGCAAATATTTTTATGCAATGCGGCAAGCTTTTTCACAATCAGATACTGGGCAAAGTTGGTATCCTGGTACTCGTCCACCAATACATAATCGAACCGCTGCTGGTACTTTTCCAGTGTGTCAGGATGATCGCGAAAAAGCAAATTGGTTTTCAGCAGCAAATCGTCAAAATCCATGGAACCCGAAAGCTTGCAACGCTTAACGTACTCTTTGTATATTTCAGAAATGGCAGGCATTCTCATGCCTTTGTCGGTTAACCTGAATTCCGCATTTTGAGAATATGCTTCCGGTGTAATCAGGTTACTTTTCGCCATTGAAATACGCGCAGCAACTGTTCCGGGCTTGTACACTTTATCGTCGAGCTGAAAGCCCTTAATAATAGTTTTTATAAGGCTTTTACTGTCGGCTGCATCAAAAATGGTGAAACTGGACGGGAAGCCAATCACTTCGTGCTCTGCCCGCAGGATACGTGAAAAAATGGAGTGGAAAGTCCCCATCCACAAGTACCTGGCTGTTTTTTCTCCCACCACCGAAGCAATCCGCTCTTTCATTTCGCGCGCGGCTTTGTTGGTAAATGTTAAAGCAAGAATTGTTGACGGGCGTGCCCCCTGATTAAGCAAATGGGCAATGCGATAGGTCAACACCCGCGTTTTTCCCGACCCTGCCCCTGCAATAATAAGTGCCGGGCCTTCTGTTGAAACAACCGCCTCGTGCTGGGCTTTATTTAAATCTTTAAGGTAATCTAAAACCATTCAGAATCAATTTCAAAATGAAAACACAAAAATAGGCGTTGTTAAAAGGAATACCCGTTTTTTCGCCATACATTTTTCAACAACCAATTATAAGGAAAGGTTTTTTGCTACCAAAAGCTCCGATTTTTGGAGCAGGCAGGGCAATTAAATAAAAATTATACGTTAATATTGTAGCTTATAAGAATCGTTCAATTTTATGAGAAACAAAGGCCATATCACCTTATTTGTACTATTTTTTTTCGTTTTCAACCTTGCTATGGCGCAAACGCAATTGACGGCGCCGGGAGCAACAGGTACAGCAACAACCGAGTATCCGGTGTTTCCGGAAACGGACGATATTTTTGTTTTTTGTGCCGAATCAGAAGGAATGAATAACGGTTCGTTGCTAATGCAAACCGAACTGGAAGGGACAAAAACTTTTCTGTGGGAAAAATACAATCCGGCCACGGCAGCATTCGATTTCTATTTTTCGGAAAGCACTGAAGCGCAGGAATCCCAAATTTCTTCGCTCGAAAACGGATGTTTCCGTGCAACTGTTACACAGGGAGGAACAACAATCATCCGCCGGGGCTGGGTATTCAATAATTCCATTTCAGCAACTGCCGAGGTTATTGAATCAAATTGCGAGTCATTCAGGCTGAACGGTTCGTTCAATTCGTCGCCAATGGTTTATTTCGATTTGGCAGACAACTCCGAGTTGGAAGTTTTAAAAGACATCCACGTTGAATGGAAAGCAGGAGAAGCAAAAGTTGCCGCGGTAATTAGCCCGCAGGTATTTGATCCGCCGGCAAAAAACACAGATTATACACTGAGGGTTTACGACCGTTTCGGCTGTGAAACCAAAGCTAGTGTCACCTACGAATCCATTGTTACAAAAGCGCAATTCAGCATTGATTTTGGCGACCAGCAAGGCAAAGATGAAAACGAATTGGAAGCGCCTTTAACCGTAAACTTTACCAATGAGTCTGAAAACGGAGATCCAGGGTTGTACGAATGGTTCTTTTTTAAAGATTTGGACGACATCAAAAGAGAATCGGAAAATACGCAACAACCAATCGACAGTATTATGATTGTTGCCTACGATGTAAACCCGACTTATACATACGAAGAAACCGGAACCTACATGGTTAAGCTGGTATCGAAAAAAGCATCGGAGTTTCATACATGTGTAGATACATTTTATTTGGAAAACTACATAACCATTCAACCATCGTTTATTGAAGCGCCCAATGTTTTTACGCCCAATGGCGACGGGGTAAACGACGTTTACGCGGTGAAATTCCAATCAATGAAAAGCATTAAAATATCCATATTCAACCGATGGGGCAAACGCGTCCATTTCTACGAAAGCGGCGATGTGCGTGGTTTTGGAAACACCTACACAGCCACTGTTTGGGATGGAAAACTGGGAGGACGCTATGCCAGTCCGGGAGTTTATTATTATGTAGCAGTTGGCACGGGCCGCGACGACGAAACCAGAAGGGCTCGCGGATTTTTCCACCTGTTCAGAGATAAAGACTAAAAAAACCAACTGAAACGGTGCGCAAAAATCCCGATTCAGGCAGGAATGTTATAATGAATTCCGGCGCCCGGCCCGAGAGGAATTCCAAGCAGCAACCACACAATCAGCAGAACAATCCAAATAACCAGAAAAACTATTGAGTAGGGCAACATCGCTGCTACAATAGTACCAATTCCGGTTTTGGGCTCATACTTTTGAAAGAATGCAATAATTAGCGCGAAAAAACTCATCATCGGCGAAATTACGTTCGTAACACTATCGCCAATGCGGAAAACCACCTGCGACAACTCCGGCGAGTAGCCCATAATCATAAACATCGGGATGAAAATAGGCGCCAGAATTGCCCATTTTGCCGAAGCGCTTCCCATGAGCATATTAATGGACGCAGAAAGCAGAATAAACAAAATCATTAGCGGAATAAGACCGATATTTGCCGACATCAGAAAATCAGCTCCCTTTACGGCCATTATTATCCCCAAGTTACTCCACTTAAAATAGGCCACAAACTGGGCAGCAAAAAACACCAAAACAAGATATGTGGCCAGTGTTTTCATGGAACCGGCCAACCCTTTCATTACATCGACATCGTTTTTAAACTCTCCGGTAGCAAAACCGTAGGCAAGTCCCATGGCTCCGGCTGTAATAAACAACATGGCAACCACGCCTTTAATAAGCGGCGAGCTCATCAGTCCGCCGTCAACGCCTCTAAAAAAACCGTTTTCAGGAATTATACCGATTAATGTAACCGCCAGAATAACCAGAAACGCCAGGCCTGCCATCAGCAATCCCTTCTTCTCGTTTTTTGATAATCGGTTAAAAGACATTTCGGCTTCTTCGGTCTCACCGGTATATTTTCCCAGTCGGGGTTCCACCAGTTTTTCGGTGACAAATGTTCCGGCAAAGGCAATCACAACCGTTGAAACCACCATAAAATAGTAGTTGGCAGTAGGATTTACATGGTACGACGGATCGAGAATCCGGGCTGCCTCTTCCGACAACCCGGCCAGCAGTGGGTCTATGGTTCCCAACACCAGGTTGGCACTAAAACCGCCCGACACACCGGCAAAGGCAGCTGCCATTCCGGCAATGGGATGTCGTCCCACAGCCAGAAAAATAACGCCCGCCATCGGAATCAGCAAAACATATCCGATATCAGAAGCTACATTGGAGAGGATTCCGGTAAATACAATTACAAATGTGAGTAAATGACGCGGCGAGTTTAAAACCAGCAACCGAATTACGGTGTGCACCAGCCCGCTCTTCTCGGCAATACCGATTCCCAGCATAGCCACCATCACAATACCAAGTGGCGCAAACCCGGTATAGTTATCCACCATCTCCAGCAAAATACGGTGAATACCTTCTTTTGACAACAGATTTACCGGCCGCACAATTTCCTTCGTTCCGGGATGAATAACCTCCCAGCCCAGCAGATGGCCAACCAGGGAAAACACCAGTGCCCCCAACGCAAACAGCGCAAATAGTGTAGCCGGGTGTGGCAATGCATTTCCCGCCCGCTCGGTCCAGTTCAACAATCGTTCAAATATTCCCTGTGACTTCTTCTCTTTTTGTACCATCATACTTTTAAAATCTGCGGCTATTTACAGGTAGTTTTTTCACTCTTCTGCCTGCAAAAAAATGCATCCCAATTTTTAGTTTAAAAACGAATTAAGTTATTTCCACTCAACCTTTGCAGCAACATCTCCTCTTCCGGGCGAGGGATAGTCCATGGCAATGTGCCCGACAAAAAAGAATCCCAACAATTTTTGCCCCGGCGTTAATCCGAGAGTTTGATGCAAAAACGGCAAAAACGGCGGAGTTGCCCAAAACGCACCAAAATCCATAGCAGTAGCGGTTAACCACATATTTTGCACTGCCATTGAAACGGCAGCTACCTCTTCCCATTCGGGAATTCGCTCTGCTGCATCGCGCTCCATAACCACTGCAATTGCCACAGGAACATGCAACAGGTTATCTCTGAATTTGGAGGCCTTTTGCATATTAATTTCTTTCCCCCGGCTGTGGATTTCTTCCAACGTAGAAAAAACAGATGCAGCAAGGTTTGCTTTGCTTTCGCCCTGAAAAATCTGAAACCGCCACGGCTCCGTACTCTTATGATTAGGCGCCCAGTTTGCGTTTTCCAGAAGTTTTAAAATAAATGCTTTATCCACCTCTTTTTTTGCAAGAAAGCGGGGAGGCGTTGCCCGCCTGTTTTTTATAATTTCGTCGATATTCATATTTTTAAATTAATCCGTTTGACCTTCCGGTCAAATTACAAAGTTTATAAATAATACGGGCAGCCACGTTGGCGTCCCATTCGTTATTTCCGGTTTCACACACATCAAACCCGATAATTTTCCTGCCGCTTTCCACTACCTTTTTCAGCAAAAAAATCGCTTCTGAAAATTCGAGGCCACCCGGAACCGGCGTTCCGGTATTCGGACAAAGTTTCGGGTCAAGCCCGTCAATATCAAAACTGATGTAAACCAGCTCAGGCAACTGATTAACAATTTCTTCGCACTGCGCATTCCATGCTTTCCCGTCAAATTTGTTCTCCTTCAGTTTCTGATCAAAAAATACGACAATGCGTTCCTCGTTGATTTTCACCAGCTCCATCTCCTCATCACAGTAGTCGCGTATTCCCACCTGCACAAGTTTCGAAACCGATTTTTCCTGCAATGCATTGTTAAAAATTGAAGCATGCGAAAAATCGAACCCCTCGTAACCTTTTCGCAGGTCGAGGTGTGCATCAAATTGCAGAATACCAAAAGAATTGTATTTTTCGGAAAGCGCTCTTAAATACCCCAACGGCACACTGTGATCTCCTCCAACAACTCCGACCAGTTTCCCGGCATCCATCAACATTTTCGAATGCTTAAACACGTAATCGACCATATTGTTGCATTCAAAATTAATCTCACTCAGCGTTTTCTCCATCTCTTCATCTTCGCCGGCGTTGCCTCCCTGCTCCAAAAAATCGATATACGAAGTTGCCTTACTGCGCAATACGTTCCTTTTGTTCAGAATTTCCTTTGCAAACGGCTGCATAAAAATCCCCAGTTTCCACGCGTCCTCCACGTCGGGGTCTAACAAGTCGAGTTGTGCCGAAGCATCGAGAATGGCCTGCGGCCCCAAAGCAGTGCCTTCACCGTAAGAAACCGTAACATCCCAGGGAACCGGCAAAAGAACCAGCCGGGCAGAATTTAAGGTAAACGGAAGCCCTATAAAATTCCCATTTTTTAGTCCTACTCCGCTGGGATTAAATTCATTTTTTTGTTCTACACTGTTCATGAAAAATTGTTTATTTTGTCTCACCAAAAACAAATGGTCTTGCGTGCTAAAATATCACCATTCATTTAAAGAACAGTGAATTTTTGCAAGTTAATTTAAACAAACAAAGAAATGAGTAAAGTATTAATTATCGGAGCGGGTGGTGTTGGCCGCGTAGTGGCCAGTAAATGTGCCGACAACCCCGAAGTTTTTTCTGAAATAATGCTGGCAAGCCGCACTTTGTCGAAATGCCAAACCATTGCCCGGGAAGTAGGCAAAGGACGGATACAAACCGCGCAAGTAAACGCCGACAATGTGCCAGAAGTGGTGGAACTCATTAACCGGTTCAAACCAGAACTGGTGATTAACGTTGCCCTCCCCTATCAGGATCTTCCTATTATGGATGCATGCCTCGAAACCGGGGTGAATTACCTCGACACTGCCAATTATGAACCCAAAGACGAAGCTAAATTTGAATACAAATGGCAATGGGCTTATCACGATAAATTCAAGGAAAAAGGAATTATGGCGGTTTTAGGATGCGGATTCGACCCGGGGGTGACCAGCATTTACACTGCTTATGCAGCAAAACACCATTTCGATGAGTTGCATTACCTCGACATTGTTGATTGCAATGGCGGCGACCACGGAAAAGCTTTTGCCACCAATTTCAACCCGGAAATCAACATCCGCGAAATTACCCAAAAAGGGAAATACTGGGAAAACGGAAAATGGATTGAAACCGAACCGCACGAAATAAAAAAAGAATTGAATTACCCCGAAATCGGAACACGGGATTCTTACCTGATTTTCCACGAAGAACTGGAATCGCTGGTAAAAAATTACCCGACGCTGAAACGGGCTCGGTTCTGGATGACTTTTGGGCAGGAATACCTTACCCATTTGCGGGTTATTCAAAACATTGGCATGGCCCGTATCGACCCTGTCAAATACAAAGGCGTGGACGTTATTCCGCTGGAATTTCTGAAATACGTATTGCCTGACCCGGGAAAACTGGGAGAACACTACGTTGGCGAAACATCCATCGGATGCCGAATTAAAGGCATTAAAGACGGGAAAGAAAAAACCTACTACGTTTGGAACAACTGCAGCCACCAAAAGGCGTACAAAGAAACCGGCACACAGGCCGTTTCATACACAACCGGGGTTCCGGCAATGCTGGGCGCAATGATGGTGCTCACAAAAAAATGGAACGGAAAAGGAGTGTTTAATGTAGAAGAATTCGACCCTGATCCGTTTATGGAAAAAATTGGCGAATTCGGTTTACCGTGGCAGGAAGCTGCAAACGTTGATTTGGAGCTGTAATTTTCATTAACCGGAAAGGTTATTTGAAAGCTGTTTCAATAAAAGCATTGCAGCATTTTGTTGCTGCAGCGCTATTCAAAAATTAAATTACGGACGCTGGCAGCGCCAATAAACTGCCGGCGTCTATTTTTAAAGACCCACTTTAATTCTTCTTGTTTTGGATTACTCAAAAATTCCCTCCCCGGCATTTGTACTCGATGAAAAGTTACTTCGCAAAAATCTGGAACTAATTAACAGGGTTCAGACAGAAGCAGGCATTGAAATTATTCTGGCATTTAAAGGATTTGCCATGTGGAGCACTTTTCCGTTGGTGCGCAAGTACCTGCGCGGAGCCACGGCCAGCTCACTCTACGAAGCCCGCCTCTGTTTCGAAGAAATGAAAACCCGGGCGCACGTTTATTCCCCCGTTTATTTCGAAAATGAATTTGACGAACTGTTGCAATACACAAACCACATCGTTTTCAATTCGGTTAATCAGTTTGAAAAATATTTTGAACGGACACAAAAGGCGGATCATAAAATCAGCTGCGGGCTGCGGGTTAACCCTGAGTTTTCGGATGTGGAAACCGATTTGTACAACCCCAGCGCAGCAGGTTCGCGACTGGGAATAGGCAGCAGGGAATTCCCGGAAACATTACCCGAAGGTGTTGAAGGCCTCCATTTCCATGTTCTTTGCGAATCAGATTCCTACAGTCTGGAAAAAGTTTTGCAAAATCTGGAAGAGAAGTTTGGCAAGCACCTGCACCAGGTGAAGTGGATAAACATGGGCGGCGGCCACCTGATGACACGGGAAGGCTACGACCATAATCATCTGATTCAGCTTCTCCAAAAATTCAAACAAAAATATAACGTGCAGGTAATTCTGGAGCCGGGCAGCGCCATTGCCTGGGATACCGGCGTGCTGGTTTCAACAGTGCAGGACGTGGTAGAGCACCGCGGCATCAAAACAGCAATTCTCGATGTATCATTTACGGCTCACATGCCCGATACGCTGGAGATGCCCTATCGTCCTAAAATTGCAGGGGCGGCAGAACCAACAACAAACAGCAAGCACCTTTACCGGCTTGGCGGAGTTAGTTGCCTGGCCGGCGATTTTATGGAAGCCTACGATTTTGGGAAGGAGTTAAAACCCGGCGATCAAATTATCTTTAAAGACATGATTCATTACACCATGGTAAAAACAACCATGTTTAACGGAGTAAATCACCCTGCCATTGCCATCTGGACCGAAGACAACGAACTAAAAATTGTACGAAAATTTCATTACAACGATTTTAAAGGGAGGCTTTCGTAAAAAAATAAGGACAGTGGCACAGAAAGCAGTCTTACTTACTTAGCTTTTGTTTTCTTCGACTATTTTCTGTTTATTTCAGAAAGCATCATTAAAAAAAACAAAATCATCAACATGAACCTACCAATGAAAAAACTAGTTGTCTGCTTCACTTTTATCGTATTTTCACTGTCCGCTTTTTCCCAAAGCCAAACCAACGAACGAGCCCGTTGGTTTACCAATGCACGTTTTGGCATGTTTATCCACTGGGGAGTTTACAGCGGCGCCGAAGGAATCTGGAAAGGCGAAAAACTGCGTAACGACAACGATTATGCAGAATGGCTCATGTACCGCAACCGCATCGACAGAGAAGAGTATCTTACGCTACTCGATCGTTTTAACTGGAATGAAATTAATCCGGAGGAGTGGGTGATTCTGGCCAAAAAATCGGGAATGAAATATGTGACTTTCACCGCTAAGCACCACGACGGATTCGCCCTTTGGGACAGCAAGGTAGGCGATTACGACTTGGGCAATTACACCAATCCGAAACGCGATATTGTAAAAGAGCTGGCCGAAGCGTGCAAAAAACACGGACTAAAACTCGGCCTTTATTATTCGCACTGGGTTGATTGGGAACATCAGTACGGCTGGGACCACACCAAAGAAGTCACAGGAATTTCGGCTGAAAAATACGACCAGTACTGGCAGGAGAAAGTCATTCCGCAAGTGCGCGAATTACTTACCAATTACGGTGAAATTGGCATGTTTTGGTTCGACATGTGGATTCACCATGCTCACACTGTTGTTACCAAAGAACAGCTTTTGCAATTAAAAAGCCTCATCAGGGAATTACAGCCCGATTGCATTGTAAATTCCAGACTCGGACTTTCAGTTGAGGAAGATCCGGACGTTGATTTCAAAACACTCGGAGACAATCAGCTGGGCAGCAAAAAAGAGAACTTCCCATGGCAATCTCCGGCAACCGTTGCCCACTCCTGGGGATTTCATGCACTCGACACAGAATGGAAATCCACCTCAACATTACTGAAATCGCTAATTAACAATGTCAGTCTCAACGGCAATTTCATGTTAAATATTGGCCCGCGGGCAGACGGGAGCGTACCTTTTGAAATAACGCAACGAATGCTTGAAATGGGCCGTTGGCTCAATGTAAACGGAGAAGCCATATATGATGCCGAGGCTTTTGATCTGGATAAAGACCTGCACGACTGGGGAAGAATTACCTGTAAAAAAGAAGGAAACAAAACGAAACTTTACCTGAATGTGTTCAACTGGCCAATAAGCCGGCAACTGAATTTCACCGGAGTTTCAACAAAGCCTGACAAAATTTATCTGTTGGCCGACAAACAACAAAAGCCGCTACAACACAAACACACAGGCATTTTTACGCAAATAGAACTGCCGGTTCTCGAACCTGATCCATTTGTTTCGGTAGTAGTTGTCGAATACAACCAGCAACCCGAAACGGTGCAACAACTTGTAGCAAAAACAACAGACAATGGTTTTTCTCTTACACCCAGAAACAGGCTTGTAACGGGAGATACGTTGCAAATAATACAAAAAAACAGGCGCGGCACCATTCCGGAACATGCGGGTATCAGTGCGCCCGAAAAACTCAAATGGAAAATCTACATCGACGTACCGGGAAAGAAAAGCATTGATGTTTCCTATAGTTTCCAAGGAAAGGGAAGCGAAGCAGGAATAACAATAAAAGGAGCCGGAACCACTTTAACCCATAAAGTTGAGCCGACAGGAAAAACAGTTGGCGAACCAAAATCCGACTGGATAATCGACAACTTTAAATCATTCAGGATAGGCGAAATACTTTTCCCAAAAAAAGGCTTCTATGAAATTGAACTTGAAGCAACGCCGGGGAAAGAAAAAGTTCAGTTCCAATGGATCTGGATAAAATAGCCAATCGACACAATGCATTCATGAGTTTTCAACAATTGTTAATAACACAGGTTGAAACATGGTGAATACAATCAGCCCAAAAAAGTTGCTTTGTAGTAGTCTTTTATCCTAATTTTGATAATACCAGGTGAGCGATAAAAGGCAGCTCCGAAAATGTGGAAAAGGCAAAAGCTTCTTAGCTGAAACTGGAACCGATTCTCTCCTTCCTCCGGGAAGGCACATCAGAAGAGCCGAAGTTTGAACCGGGTTGTCTGGAAACCAACGGTTCATTCAATCATCAGGAAGAGAACCAGACGTTCTTTCAAAGATTGAGTCTTCAGGCAGGAGGCCGCCAACCGAAAGGAAGGCAACAAAAAACTCCGGTTTCTTGAAAAAGCCATACTGCATAGCACAAAGCGGGTTTCCCGCAAAATGCAAATTGCCGAAAACTGTTTTCTTCGGAGAACAGATGAAAGCACTGAAAGACACTTCGTCCGGGAAGGCAATCCGGAAAGCCGAACGGACTACTTAAACGTTTTGCCGTAGAAAGCAAAACCGGAAAGTACAGGGCAAAAAATTCAGTTGAAAAACTGAACAAAAGCCGGCCATAATAACTGTAGCCTGGCGCTCGGGTCTACTTCGGTAAACCCAGTGAATGGGAGCTATTCGTAACAGAGTAGTTCCCATTTGTGCTTTTATACAGATCCTGAAATATTATTCAAACCTCAATGGTTGCGGGGCGGTGGGAGTAAAACTGTAAAAGTCCTTTTTGAGCTGCTCTTCCAAAATAACCCCCACAAAACTCATATCAGATGGAGGGAACGGGTAAAATCCAAGTCGCAGATGAAACGTTTTAAAAACAAGGTTTTCGTTATGAATACGAATACCCAGTCCGAGGCCGCTGTAATAGTGTTCCGTAAAAATGAGGTTTTTATTTGACCCGATTATACCAACATCGGCAAAACCATAAGCCGCCATATTAAACTTATAAAACTGCTTACGAAGGAACAGTACATATTCCAAATCGAGACTCAAACGCTGTTTCCCGGCCGCCTCTCTGCTCGAAAAACCACGAATATGGTCATTCCTGTTTAACGTGAGGTTTTCAATTTCAAAACGACGAATACCCAGCATATAATTAGCGCGTGCAAAAAGCCGGAAGCGTTTTCTACCAGCCGGTATTTGCCGCGAAATAAAATTCAGCCCAGCCTGCACCTGCCCCTGCTCATACCGATTGTCTTTAAAATAGCCCCCAACTCCTCCCGATAAAAAAAGATACCCCTGCCTTTTTACCAGCAGATTGCCGTTTGAAAAATAGAGATGAGCATAATACCGGTCGCCAAACTCATTGGCATCGTAACCAAAAACCAGCTCGTTTTTAAACCCCTCGGGAATATCTTCGGTTATGCCATAACTATACACCAATTGGTCTTGCATGTATCTTCGTTGCGAGAAGGTGAGTCCCGCCAGATAAAAAGTGCTGTTCGAAAAATATTGCAACCCATCTGTTGCCGGCGAAGGCCTGTGAAAATACGTTCGGTTATAAATGCCGGCCGACAACACCATCTGAGAATTCTGAAAATGCCCGGGTTTCAACTGAAAGCTTCTGCCTCCCCAGGCGCTCAAAAACGCCAAATCCATAGACTCCTGCGTTTTTATCGGGTCATTATCCAAAACCCGGTCGGTTCTGAACATGCGCTGAGCAGACCCTCCAAAACCCCACTTAATGGAAGGAATAATAAATGGTTTATCCAGATTAAAACTAAAACCTTCTCTCAGGTAAGTATTCGTGTACCCCGCAGAAATATCTACAAATTTCCCCTTGAAGTTTTTGATTTTATAAAACGTTTCGAGCCCCGTGTAAGGCTGCTTATTTAAATGCCCAACAAAACGAAAAGAAATTTCATGGCCAATCCCAAAAATATTCTGGTTATATACCTCCAGCGCTGCCGACTGGCCTCCATCCACACCTCCTGACACACCAACAGAAAAACGATCTTTCGTGAGAACTGACACTTTCACCAACCCCTTATAAACGGAGTCCTGTTCCAAAACAATCTTCACATCCTGAATGTATGGCAAGGACCTGATAATTCGCTCATTTTCATACATCAAATCCGCATCTACAAAATCTCCGACCTTAAACAGAAGCATTTTTTCAATCGTATTCAGATTTGATTTGGTATGAACTTTATTGGCGGTTCGTTCGAGCCACGACTTTGCCGTTCGCGTTGTATCCTCGAAAGTCGGGCCAAACACATCCAACGGTTTAATTGATATTTCCGAAATAATTTTGCCTTCCAACTGGCTGTAGTACTCGAGAGATACGGCTTCTTTATCAACAAAAGCTCTGGGTGGCGATACCAAAAAATCGTAAATAATCCGTGTCAGTTTTTTTTGTTTGGCTTTATATTCCAAGCTGTCATAAAACTGCTCATACTTTTTAGCATTGCTTTTCCCCGGAACAAGTTCATTTGGTTCATTGGACTGTGCTGCTGTTTTAAAGGCTGAAACAGAGATAATCAATACAAAAAATAGCTGGATTTTATATTTATATAAACGAATCCACATTCCGCCCGCTTTCTATTTTTGGCATATTTGAAGACCAGTTGAAATTCAACCAGAAAAATAATGAAATAAAAAACTTAAAACAGGAATAACAGCTGTTAATTTTCGTTAAAGGCAAAACATAAAATCGAATCATTCGCTCCACACAAAATAACACCTCTGATTCTTTCGTTGTTTTACTCACCAAAAATTTAAGAGTTAATTTATACTTTTGCCTTGTGGGAAAACTTTATAAAATATACAAACGAAACGTTTACGGAGTAATGGGAACCCTCATATTTCACATTCTCCTCGTTTCCGTTTTTCTTTTGGCTGATGTCGATATGAAAGGCACGGCCTACGAAGAAGAATTATTGATAGAGTTTCCTGAGTTGATACCCGAACCTGAGGCCGTTGAGGAAACCAAAGAAACGCAGGAATCTGAACCGACTGCCAACGAAGCATCCTCTCCCCTGTCGGAAACACGAAGCAACCGAACCAACATCGCCTCAAACAAACTGGCCAAAACCGACGAGTTTTTCGATGAAGATTATATGCGCGAAGTAGAAGCAGCCAAACAGCTGGTTTCTGACGTTAACAATCAGCTTTCGAAAGAAGCGGTTAATCTCGAAGACATAAAAATGCCGGTAAAAACAACAGAAGGAATGAATCCTGACTCTATCGACAACGTTGTGTACACCGGAGAAAGCAATATTGTATATTATCTCGAAAACCGATATCATGTAAGTTTACCCATTCCGGTTTACCTTGCTCAAAGTGGAGGCACAGTGGTAGTAGACATTGCAGTAACCCGCGACGGAAAAGTCATTGAGGCCACCCCTCGGAAAAACGCTTCCATTCGCGACGATCAGATTTTCCTTTATGCAAAAGCCGCAGCGTCGCGTACCATCTTCAATGCCGACGCCAGTGCTCCCAACCCTCAAAAAGGAACAATTCACTACACTTTTGTTGCCCAATAACTGCTTCAAGCACCAATAACACCAACCATTTAACATGATTTAACAGTTCTTGGGTTGCAAAAACCCAATTCTGCCCTTATCTTTGTGGTACGTTTATTTTCATAAGTTTAGGTTTAGTTAGGTTAGTTAGTTTAATGAGAAAAGGATGGGTTGTTGAGCCCATCCTTCTTCTTTTTATAAACCTTTGTAAAATCACACACCAATAGTCCTCTCAAATTTCATTTTCCGACTTTATTCAAACAGCACAAATTAACATTTTCATTATTCCAAATTATCTTTACCAACACCCCTGATTGTTCGAACCCAATACCATTTCTTTTTTCTGATCCAGCATTTGTTTTTAATGAAACTGTATATCTGAATTAACGAAATGATATTTCAAAACGCATACAACTCAAAAGCAAAAGTTTAACTCCTTCATTCTCTTGCAAACACAGGCAAAACCCATTCATTTGCTACAATTACTTAGTTCCCCGGGATTCGAAAACCGAGATGAACCATTTTTTCCTATATTTGGATACCAGTAAAAAAACAACCAAATAAAATGTGAAAACTTTTGCCTGTTTTTATTGTTAGTCTTTGTGACATTTCTGAAAAAAATTTAACATCAATTAAAAAATATAAGCATGTTTGACGCAGACTTGATCAAAAAAGTTTATGAGCATTTGCCCAATAGGGTGAATAAAGCAAAAAATAAGCTGAACCGCCCGCTTACTTATGCCGAAAAAATTCTTTACGCACACCTTTTTGACACCCAGCCGCTGGAAGTATTTGAACGAGGTAAAGACTACGTTGATTTTGCTCCGGACCGGGTAGCCATGCAGGATGCCACTGCACAAATGGCACTTCTGCAATTTATGAACTCCGGGAAAACCACTACGGCAGTGCCATCTACAGTTCATTGCGATCACCTTATACAGGCGCAGGTTGATGGGAAAACAGATTTGGGAGTGTCTTTTAATGCCAACAAAGAAGTATTCGATTTTCTCGAATCGGTTTCCAACAAATATGGAATTGGATTTTGGAAACCCGGAGCCGGCATCATTCACCAGGTTGTATTAGAAAATTATGCCTTCCCGGGCGGAATGATGATTGGTACTGATTCCCACACGCCAAATGCAGGTGGCCTTGGAATGGTTGCCATTGGTGTTGGTGGAGCAGATGCCGTAGACGTAATGGCCGGCATGGCATGGGAATTAAAAATGCCAAAACTCATAGGGATAAAACTTACAGGAAAATTAAATGGCTGGAGTGCCCCTAAAGATATCATATTGAAAGTAGCAGGGCTCCTGACTGTTAAAGGCGGAACAGGTGCTATTGTAGAATATTTTGGCGAAGGAGCCGAGTCGTTATCGGCAACCGGGAAAGGCACCATTTGTAATATGGGAGCAGAAATTGGCGCAACAACCAGCTTGTTTGCATACGACGAAAGCATGGAGCGCTACCTGAAAGCAACCGGAAGATCAGAAGTTGCTGAAATGGCCAGTGGGATAAAAGATGTTCTTTCTCCTGACCCCGAAGTTTATGAAAACCCTGAAAAATATTACGACCAGGTAATTGAAATTAACCTTTCGGAACTTGAACCCTACATCAACGGGCCTTTTACTCCGGATTTGGCAACGCCGGTTTCAAAAATGAAAGAAACCGCAGAAAAAAATGGCTGGCCGCTGGAAGTTTCTGTCGGGTTAATCGGAAGTTGCACCAACTCTTCGTACGAAGACATTTCACGCGCTGCGTCAATTGCAAAACAAGCGGTAGAAAAAGGGCTGAATTCCAAAGCTGATTTCACCATTACTCCGGGTTCGGAACAGGTACGTTTCACCATCGAAAGGGACGGCTACATCAACACGTTCGAACAAATGGGCGGAAAAGTGTTTGCAAATGCATGTGGCCCGTGCATCGGACAATGGGCAAGACCGGGTGCTGACAAAAATGAAAAAAATACAATTGTGCATTCGTTCAACCGGAACTTTTCCAAAAGAAACGACGGAAATCCGAACACACACGCTTTTGTTACTTCTCCAGAACTAGTAACAGCACTGGCTATTTCGGGCAGGCTCGATTTTAATCCTGTAACCGATACCCTTATTAACGAAAAAGGAGAAAAAGTAAAACTTGACCCGCCAACCGGATACGAACTTCCCACAAAAGGATTCGATGTAAAAGATTCGGGATACCAGGCTCCGGCTAAAGATGGTTCAAACATTACGGTTAGCGTGGCGCCAGATTCAAACAGACTTCAATTATTGGAGCCTTTTAAACCATGGGACGGGAAAAACATTACAGGAGCTAAACTGCTCATAAAAGCATTGGGCAAATGCACCACCGACCACATTTCAATGGCTGGTCCGTGGCTGCGCTTCCGCGGGCACCTCGATAATATTTCGAACAACCTGTTGATTGGCGCAATTAACGCATTCAACAACGAGTCAAACAAAGTAAAAAACCAACTTACCGGAGAATACGGAGAAGTTCCGAACGTGCAGCGTGCATACAAAGCCGCCGGCATCCCCACTGTTATAATCGGGGATCATAATTACGGCGAAGGTTCATCGCGCGAGCATGCGGCAATGGAACCACGCCACTTGGGAGTCAGAGCAGTTATTGTAAAATCATTTGCACGTATTCACGAAACCAACCTGAAAAAACAGGGGATGCTCGGGCTAACTTTTGCAAATGAAAACGATTACGATCTCATTCGTGAAGACGATGTTTTCAACTTTGTTGATTTGGATGTGTTTGCTCCCGGCAAACACCTCACTGTAGAAATCGTTCATGCAGACGGCACAAAAGACTCCATCAAATTAAACCATACTTACAACGAGCAACAAACTGAATGGTTTAAAGCAGGTTCGGCGTTGAACCTCATTAAAAAGAAAAATTAGTATTGCGATAATAACCGGCTGATTTCTTCTTTCAGCCGGTAATTTCCTTGCTCTTTTTCGGCAAAAATAGTTGCGCATAAACACAAAAAAATAAAAAACAAAATAGTTACACATGCAAAAGATAAAAGTTCAAAATCCTGTTGTAGAGCTCGATGGCGATGAAATGACCCGGGTAATCTGGAATTTCATCAAAGAAAAACTGATTTTGCCCTACCTGGATATTGATTTGAAATATTACGATTTGGGAATGGAAAGCCGCGATGCAACTGACGATCAAATTACAATTGACGCAGCTCACGCCATTCAGAAATACGGAGTAGGCGTAAAATGTGCTACCATCACTCCCGATGAGGCACGGGTTGAAGAATTTGGGCTGAAACAAATGTGGAAATCGCCCAACGGCACCATTCGTAATATTCTTGGAGGCACGGTCTTTCGCGAACCGATTCTCATCAGAAATATTCCACGACTGGTACCGGGATGGAAAAAACCGATTTGCATCGGACGTCATGCATTTGGCGACCAATACAAAGCAACCGACTTTGTTACCAAAGGGAAAGGGAAACTCACCATTACTTTTACTCCCGACGATGGAAGTGCTCCCATTTCACATGAAGTTTATCATTACGACGGCGACGGCGTAGCAATGGCCATGTACAACGTCGACGAATCCATCCGCGGATTTGCACGCTCGTGTATGAACCAGGCTGTTATGAAAAAATGGCCGCTCTACATGTCCACAAAAAATACGATCCTTAAAAAATACGACGGTCGTTTTAAAGACATCTTCCAGGAAGTTTTCGAAACTGAATACAAAGAGAAATTCGAGGAAGCAGGAATAACTTACGAACATCGGTTAATTGACGACATGGTGGCCGCTGCCATGAAATGGGAAGGCGGTTTTGTTTGGGCCTGCAAAAATTACGATGGCGATGTACAAAGCGACACCGTGGCACAAGGATTCGGATCACTCGGACTCATGACCTCTACTCTGGTTACTCCCGACGGAAAAACCATGGAAGCTGAAGCCGCACACGGAACAGTAACCCGCCATTTCAGGCAACACCAAAAAGGAAATCCGACGTCAACCAACCCCATTGCCTCAATTTTTGCATGGACCAGAGGACTGGCATTCAGAGGAAAACTGGACGACAACAAGGAGTTGATAAACTTCGCCAATGCATTGGAACAAGTGTGCGTTGAAACCGTAGAATCCGGGAAAATGACGAAAGACCTTGCTCTGATTATCCACGGGAAAGACCTGAAAGAAGAACATTATTTAACTACCCAGGGATTTCTTGAAGCACTTGACGAAAACCTGCAGAAAAAACTCAGCGCCTAAAACGAATCGGCACAAACGGGTAAACGAACGATTTAATGCAGCAGGCAATTTGATATTATACGATTTTAAGGAGTAAACAGACTGTTTTTTTTGAAAGTTGGCAGCTATAAAAAATGAATAAAATTGAAATTAAAAACGGGAAGCTGGTAGTCCCCAACGAGCCTGTTATCCCTTACATTGAAGGAGACGGAATCGGGAAAGACATCTCCGGCCCTTCGCAAAGAGTAATTGACGCGGCAGTTGAAAAAGCATACAACGGTGCGCGTAAAATAGTTTGGAAAGAAGTACTGGCAGGAGAAAAGGCCTTTCGCGAAACCGGCAATTACCTGCCCGAAGAAACGCTGGAGGCGTTCAGAAATTACCTGGTTGGCATTAAAGGGCCTTTGCAAACGCCGGTTGGAGAAGGAATCCGTTCGCTAAATGTAGCGTTGCGCCAGTCGCTCGACTTATTCGTTTGTCTCAGGCCTATACGTTGGTTCAAAGGTGTTCCGTCACCAATCAGATACCCGTCGCTGGTCGACATGCACATTTTTCGTGAAAACACCGAAGACATTTATGCAGGTATCGAATACATGGCCGGTGGCGTTGACGCACACAAACTGCGCGATTTTCTTCTCAAAGAAATGGGAGTGGACAAAATCCGGTTCCCTGAGTCTTCCTCATTCGGAATTAAACCTGTTTCAAAAGAAGGTTCGGAACGGTTAATCCGTGCAGCAATCCGGTACGCCATTCAACGCGGGCTGCCTTCTGTAACTCTTGTCCACAAAGGGAACATCATGAAATTTACCGAAGGCGCTTTCAAAATTTGGGGCTACGATTTAGCTGAAAATGAATTTGGCAACAATACATTTACCTGGCGGCAATTCGAAAAAATCAAAAACGAAAAAGGTCGTCTTGATGCTGAAGCTGCTCTGGAAGAAGCTAAAAAGTCAGGGAAAGTGATTATTAAAGATGTAATCACCGACGCATTTTTGCAGGAATCGTTATTAAAACCTTATAACCATTCGGTAATTGCAACAATGAATTTGAATGGGGATTACATTTCAGATCAGCTTGCCGCAATGGTTGGCGGCATTGGAATCTCTCCCGGAGCGAACATCAATTACCTGAGTGGTTATGCCATTTTTGAAGCCACACACGGAACTGCCCCCGACATTGCCGGCTCAGGAAAAGCCAATCCGAGTTCTCTTATCCTTTCCGGGGTAATGATGCTCGAATACATGGGTTGGTACGAAGCAGCCGAACATGTTTACGACGCGATGGAGCATGTTTTTGCCAAACGAAAAGTTACTTCCGACCTTTTCGCCCAGATGGAGGGAGCCACACAGCTCACTACTTCTGCTTTTGCAGACGAGATTATCAGGAATATTCATTAACGGAAATTAAATCAAAACAAAAAAATATACGATATGGAATACATTAAGTACCGTTTTTTCGAAAAGGCAAGTAAATGCTCCAAAGAGTTTCAGCGGATCAAAAACCAACACGCCGACAAGGTAATCGCCCAGGTAACGCTCGGGCAAGTTTTAACCGGCATGAAAGGCATTCCTCTGTTAGTAACAGATACATCGAAGCTGGATCCCAACGAAGGAATCCGTTTTAAAGGATATTCAATTCCCGAATTACGCGAAAAGCTGCCCAAAATTGCTCCCGACGGAGAACCTCTTCCCGAAGGATTGTTTTACCTGATGCTGATTGGAGAAATTCCTACCCAGGAAGATGTTGCTAACCTTTCGAAAGATTTTGCCACACGCGCCCACGTTCCGCAACACGTATTTGATGTAATTGATGCAATGCCTAAAAACTCGCGGCCAATGACCCAGTTCAGCGCTGCTATTTTGGCTATGGCAACAGAATCCATTTTTCAGAAAGCCTACCGCGCAGGCGTAAACAAAAAATACTACTGGGATTCAACATACGAAGATGTAATGAACCTCATTGCCCGGCTGCCTCACGTAGCTGCGTATATTTATCGCCGCAATTTCCACAACGAACAACACATTGAACCCAATCCGCGGCTCGACTGGGCAGGAAACCTTTCCCACATGATGGGCTTCGATTCAGAAGATGTAAAACGGTTATTCCGCCTGTACATGGTCATTCATGCCGACCACGAAGGAGGAAACGTTTCGGCACACACAGCGCATTTGGTAGGCTCGGCGCTGAGTAATCCGTATTATGCATATGCTGCTGCAATGACCGGACTTGCCGGCCCGCTGCACGGATTTGCCAACCAGGATGTTATTCACTGGATATTCCAGATGACAGAAGATTTGGACACGGAAACTCCAACCGACGAACAGGTTGCGGCATACATTAAACAAACAATGGAAGAAGGCCGTGTGATTCCGGGATATGGACATGCTGTTTTAAGAAAAACTGATCCGCGCTTTACCGCCCAGCAAGAATTTGCGGAAAAATACATTAAGGACGACCCGATGATTAACCTGGTAAATCAGCTGTACCGGGTAGTTCCGCCAATCCTTTCCAATGTTGGCAAAATAAAAAATCCATGGCCAAATGTGGATGCATTCAGCGGTTCGCTGCTGTACCATTACGGAATAAAAGAATACACATTTTACACCGTACTGTTTGGTGTTTCAAGAGCTTTGGGTGTTTTGGCTTCGTTAATAAACGACCGGGTTTACGGAATGCCGATTGAACGGCCAACCTCCCACCCGCTTCACTGGTACCGCGATATGGTTGATGGTGACAATGGAACAAGATGCTAAAATTTTAGAGCCGGTTAAAAAACCGGCTTTTTTGTTTTTCAACCTTTTACGTAAAATGGAAAAGAAATTTTGATTAGTCGGCTTTTCTGCATTATGATACTGAGAAAGAAAAAGAACGCACCATTACACGCCTTATGGCTAATAAGTTTTTTCGAAAATTAAGGATTTTTATCTCGCTCCACTTAGTATTATCGTTTCAACAACAGCAATGAAACTCCACATCAAAAATATGGTTTGCGACCGCTGCAAAATGGTGGTAAAAGCAGAACTGCAACAACTGGGGCACCAACCGCTTTCGGTTGAATTAGGAGAAGTTGTTCTCGACAAAGAACTGTCATCCGAAGAAAAAACCGTTTTTAAAAAAAAGCTGGAAGCATTAGGCTTTGAACTGATAGATGATAAAAGAAGCAGACTCATCGAAAAAATAAAAAACCTGATAATTGAACTGGTGCACCAACAAAACAGCTTACTAAAAACCAACCTGTCTGATTACCTGAGCAGCCGGCTCAACCACGACTATAATTACATGACCAACCTTTTCACCGAAGTGGAAGGCACAACAATCGAGAAATATTTCATTGCCCAGAAAATCGAAAAGGTAAAAGAATTGCTGGTTTACGACGAACTAACCCTGAGTGAAATTGCCTGGCAGCTCAATTATTCCAGCGTAGCGCACCTCAGCAGTCAGTTTAAAAAAGTAACCGGCCTCACCCCCTCGCACTTCAAAAACATCAAAAACAAAAAACGCAACCCGCTCGACAAGGTGTAAAACTTATAATCTTTCCCCAAAATAGTATAACACAAATTCCTGCTTCTGTTGCCATATTTGTACTACACAAAGCATAAAAAACATGGCAACCACAAATAAACATTCACAACAACCTTCTGAAAAGAAAAGCCAGACAATACTTTCCGGCAGCGGTATGCAACACAAAAAGACAACCGGATTCAGTGAACTTAAAATGAATCCCCCGCGAATGGAATTTGGGTCGCTACAACTTGCTCCCGAAAAAGCAAATTCTGAAAGAATCAGGCAGGAACTTAAAAAAGGCACTGAAACAAAAAAACAAACTTTTCCTGTTCTGCAAATGAGTTGTGCATCGTGCGCAGCCAACATCGAACGCATTTTGAAATCGCAGGCTGGTGTAATTGATGCAGCAATCAATTTTGCCGCAGCAACCGTAACTGTAGAATTTATTCCCAACCTCATTCAACCGGCCGAACTAAAAAAAGCCGTGCAGGCAGGAGGTTACGACATGGTAATAGAAAGTTCCAGGCCAGAACAGGAAACACTGGAAAACATCCATCAACAGAAATATACATCGCTGAAAAAGCAGACAATCGGTTCCCTTGTACTGTCCGTCCCCATCGTTATTATCGGAATGTTTTTTATGAAATTACCTTACGCCAACCAAATCATGTGGGTTCTGTCCACGCCGGTTTTGCTCTGGTTTGGGAAAGACTTCTATATTAATGCATGGAAACAGGCAACGCACCGCACTGCCAACATGGACACACTGGTTGCGCTAAGCACCGGAGTAGCGTACACTTTCAGTGTTTTCAACACACTTCTCCCTGATTTCTGGTTGCAGAGAGGAATGCCGGCTCACGTTTATTTTGAAGCGGCAGCGGTTATCATCACCTTCATTTTACTGGGGCGCATGCTGGAAGAGAAAGCAAAAGGAAAAACATCTGAAGCCCTGAAAAACCTGATGGGACTTCAACCAAAATTTGTAACCAAAATTTCGAAAAATGGGGAGCAGGTAAAAATCACGATTGACGAAGTAAAAAAGGGTGATATTATTGCTGTAAAGCCGGGCGAAAAAATTGCTGTTGACGGAAGAGTAATCGAAGGCAGCTCGTATGTGGACGAAAGCATGCTAAACGGCGAACCCGTGGCCATATTAAAAACAAAAAACGAAATGGTTTTTGCCGGAACCATTAATCAGAAAGGCAGCTTCCTGTTCAGGGCAGAAAAAATCGGGGCAGAAACAATGCTGTCACAAATTATTCAAATGGTAAAAGATGCTCAGGGCAGCAAAGCGCCAATACAAAAACTGGCCGATAAAATTGCAGCTGTTTTTGTTCCTGTGGTGATTGGCATTGCAATGCTGACGTTTATCATCTGGATTGCTTTTGGTGGAGCAAACGGCTTCACTTACGGACTGTTGGCTGCAATAACTGTTCTTGTAATTGCCTGTCCGTGTGCACTCGGGCTGGCCACGCCTACAGCAATTATGGTCGGCATAGGTAAAGGCGCTGGAAAAGGAATTTTAATTAAAGATGCCCAAAGTCTGGAACTGGCAAAAAAAGTAAATGCTGTGGTTCTCGATAAAACCGGAACAGTTACCGAAGGGAAACCAACAGTTACGGGAATTAAATGGCTCAACAATGATGAATACGAAAAGTCAGTCTTTCTCAGCATTGAGAAACAGTCGGAACACCCGCTGGCAGAAGCAGTAGCCAAATTTCTTAACCACCAGTCAACCGTTCCTTTGCACAACTTCGAAAGCATTACAGGCAAAGGAGTCAGGGCAAATGCAAACGAAAAGAGCTGGTTTGTCGGGAACAAACAACTTCTGGAAGAAAACAACATCTGCATTGAAGCCCGGCTTGCAGAAACAGCCAAAAAATGGAGCAACGAAGCCAAATCAATAATATGGTTTGCCGACAGTAAAAATGCGCTGGCCGTAGTTGCCGCTTCCGATAAAGTAAAAGAAAACTCAGCAGAGGCAATCCGCCGAATTCGAAAGGCAGGAATAGAAATTTATATGCTCACAGGCGACAACGAAAATACTGCAAAAACAATAGCTGCAAAAGTTGGAGTTAACCTATACAAAGCCGAAGCATTACCCGGGGAAAAAGCTGATTTTGTAAAGCAATTGCAACAGCAAGGGAAAGTAGTTGCAATGGTTGGCGACGGTATTAACGACGGCGCGGCACTTGCCCTGGCCGACGTTAGTATTGCAATGGGCAAAGGCAGCGACATTGCAATGGATGTGGCCAACATGACCATTATTTCGTCAGACTTAAATAAAATCCCCGAAGCTATTCAGCTTTCGAAACAAACCGTCAAAACAATCCGCCAAAATCTGTTTTGGGCTTTTGTTTATAATATTATTGGGATTCCGATAGCAGCAGGCATACTCTTTCCGTTTACCGGTTTTTTACTAAACCCAATGATTGCAGGGGCAGCCATGGCCATGAGCAGCATCAGTGTTGTTAGCAACAGCCTCAGACTAAAAAGAAAAAATTAACCTGATTCATCCGCAAGTTTTTCTGCAAGGTTGTGTCCAAGGGATACAAACATTTTAAAATAGAAAACATGAAAAAATTGATTTTCCCTTTAATTATTCTTGGCGGACTTTTCTTTTTAGGAACAAATTTCGCAGAGGCGTCAAAAATTGACCCTCCTCAAAAAAAGACAACACAAAGCGTTCAATCGGGATATGTTGATACCAACGGCGACGGGGTGTGTGACAACTACGACGGACAGCGCCCAGGACAAGGATTGGGCCCAGGAAACGGACAGGGCTTGGGACAGGCAACCGGCAAAGGACTTGGAAAGGGTTCAGGGTTGAGAAACGGCAGTGGAAACGGACAGCGGAAACTTGACGGAAGCGGAGCCGGACGCAACAAAGGCAACGGCAAAAGACTGCGCGATGGCAGTGGAGGAAATTGCAATCTCAAAACAAGGTAATTTTGTCGAACAATAAAAAAACCGGAGTAGCTTGCTGTTCCGGTTTTTTTTATGCAAAAAAGAAGAACCAAACACTCCGAAACATCCTGAAAATAAATAGTGATTCAGCTTTTTTTCTGTAACTTGTATTTGAATTTTCAGCGACCAGAAATCAACAACTAAAAATCGATATCATGACTCAGGAAAAAACCGAAACCGACATCTGCTGTCCCGAATTCGATCCAACTCCGTGGAATAAAAAAATTTTCAACTGGAAAAACAAGAAGTTTATAAAAGACAATGTTTTCACCTTCTTTTATATGCCTGTGAATTTTGCAAAAGTATTGGGAAGAATGAACAAGAAAATGGAAGCAGCCCAGACAGAATCTCCCGACTGGATGTGCCTGGCAGAACATACTTCCGGGTGGAATATGGATATTTACCTGGCAGTAGACAAAGAAATCCCGGACGCTCAAAACCTGGAAATGAACGGGGATTTTGCTTCTAAAGTTTACGAAGGTAGTTTTAAAGAGATAGGCAACTGGGGGAAAGATTTTGCATCGTGGTGCGAAAAAAACAACTACAAGCCGGCAAAAACTTACTTGTGGTACACAACCTGTCCGAAGTGCGCCAAAAAGTATGGCAAAAACTACGTTGTATATGTTGCCGAAATTGAAAAAGCATGAGTTCAGACCCGAAAATTATTACGGTCGACAAAAAAAACATTGCTGACTACCCCGACTGTATTTGCTTCATTAATGCCAGGCATCCGGCGCATCCGCAAAAAATAAACTGGCTGCAAAAAAGATTTTCAGAAGGATTGCGAATTAAGCTCGCTTATGTTCCGGGGCAAAAAAAAGCAGCCGGCTTTATCGAATACGTTCCCGGAGAAAATGCCTGGCGCGCGGTTTCAGCCAAAGGCTATCTGTTTATTCATTGCCTTTATGTTTATCCCAATAAAAACAAAAACAAGGGACTGGGCTCGATGCTGCTTTCCGAATGCATAAAAGAAGCCCGGCAAAAAAGCATGAACGGTGTTGCGGTAATAGCCGGGAACGGTGCTTTCATGGCAGGCACAGAACTTTTTTATAAAAACGGATTCAGCCTGCTGGAAACCGACGGACAGGGAAACGATTTGTTGCTGCACAAATTGAAAGACGAACCGCTTCCGGTTATTAACGACTGGAAAACAGAACTTACCAAATACAAAGGACTGCATATTGTGTACTCAAAACAGTGCCCGTGGGTGGCCAGAATGGTTAAGGAAGTGACGGATTCCAAAACAGCAAAGCAACTGAACATTCAGATTACAGAATTACAAACCCCGGCAGAAGCCCAACACGCACCATCTCTGAATACCGTATTCAACCTTATTTACAACGGGAAACTACTCTCCGACAGATACATTTCACTCACACGGTTCAACAACATTCTGAAAAAAGAAAAGCTCATCTGATTTGCACGAAAACACCCCGCGATTTCAAAAGCTAACTCCTTGCAAAAAAAGCATTAAAAAACAGAATGTTTCGGGTGCCGAATAATTTTCCACAAAAAACAATTGGTACAAATTCACGTTTTTTATATTAGCTTCAAATCTGAAAATAAATCTGCAGCTAATGCACTACAGGATGCTTTTATTCATGGGTATTTTTTTTCTGGCAGCAACGCCCCGGTTGTTCGCCCAGCAAAATTATGAAGTGCGTAAAATAACTTTTGTCGGGAATAAAACCCTTAAAAAAGATTTTCTACTCGATAAAATGGCGCTGCAGGAGGTCTCCTGGCTCGAAAAAACATTCACAAAAAAAGAACCGTATTTGTACAGCAGGGAACTCACTGATCTCTATTTGGAACGGCTGAAAAAAATATATCAAACCGAAGGTTTTTTAAATGTTGAGGCTTCTCTTCTCCCGCTTATCATCAACGAAAAAAAACAAACCGTTAAGCTTGTTATTGGAATCAACGAAGGCGAGCCGATAACAATAAATCGTATTTCATTGAAAATTAATGGAGAAACACACAAACCGGATGCAGACTCCCTGCTCAGAAAAATCTCAGGGAAACTGGCGCTCAAAGAAGGAAAACGGTTTCGCGATGAAGCACTGGAGCAAGACACCCGTTTTACGGAGGACATTTTCAGAAGCCTGGGATTTGCGTACTCATCATCTACTTATGAGCTCAACTTAAACCCCCAAAAACTGTCTACCGATGTGCGTTACACTGTTTCTCCCGGCCCGGTTTCCCACATTGGAAAAACACAAATATCGGGGAATCAACATGTTTCCGATAAATTTATTCAAAAACAACTGAAATACGAAGAAGGAGATTTGTACGACAAATCCCGGCTCGACAAAACACGACAAAACTTATACAATCTGCAGCTTTTCCGTGTAGTTTCTGTGTTGCCTGAGCGTGAGCCCGAAACTCAGAAAAGCCCGATCCCCGTAAAAATATACATCGAAGAAGCGCCGCGACTAAGCACCCGTTTTGGCGCAGGGTACGGCACCGAAGACAAATTTCGCACCTTTCTCGATTTAAATTACCGGGGGTTTCTCGGAGGAGCACGCAATTTAAATCTTTACCTGAAACACTCTGCGCTTGAGCCGTATTCTGTGCGCCTGCGGTGGGCACAGCCCCGTTTTCTGGGAACAAACAGTAACATTTCTGTCAGCCCGTTTCTCATCAGAAATAAAGAACCCGGCTACGACACACGTACATTTGGAGTGAACATCCCGCTCGGGTACCAATTCACGCCTTCAACAACCGGAAAAATAACGTACTACCTCGAAAATGTGCAGCAACAGCTAGAACAAGGCGATTCGGAATTTTCAGATATGGAAAGCGATAAATTTCTGTACGATAAATCGGGAGTTCTGCTTAGCGCCCTGTTCAATAACTCGAAACCGGCATTTTCGCCGGCCAGCGGAGTTAACTTTTCACTCGGATACAAAATAAACGGATACATTTTTGGCAGTGATTTCAGCTACACACAGCTTTGGGCTGACTTCAGAACTTACCAAAAACTGGGCAGTACAGTACTTGCGTTCCGAATAATGGCCGGCGGAATCAGTTCTGCCGACAGCAGCGGATTTATTCCTGTGGAAGACCGGTTCTACTCCGGCGGAGCAAATTCCATCCGCGGCTGGAACCGGGCAGAACTGGGGCCTAAACGCGAAAGCGGAACGCCGCTGGGGGGCAAAAGCATTTTCGAAAGCAACATCGAAATACGAGTGCCGATAGTTTGGCGCCTGAGCATGGTCGCATTTTTTGAGACTGGCAACGTGTGGGAAAAACAGTACACCTACAACTTTAATCAGTTGGGGTACGCAGCAGGTTCGGGGTTGCGGATTGAAACGCCCATTGGCCCGGTGCGTTTAGATGTGGGCGTTCCGCTGTGGAACGAGAAAAAAAGTGCACAGTTATTCATTAGTGTTGGACAGGCATTCTAAAAAATGAAGAAAGGAATAAAATACGGATTAGTCATCCCGGGCACACTGCTTCTGGGATTTCTACTCTTGCTGCTCCTTGCCGCCCTTCTTCTTCAAACGGGGCAGGTCAAACACAAAATTGCAAAAATCGCAGAAGTTCAGGTATCCAAATCCCTAAATGGAAATCTGTCAATCGGAAAAATTGAGGGTAATTTTTTTACCCACCTTTCCGTAAAAAATATTTTGCTTACAACAGAACAGGATACGCTGGCACAAATTGACGAAATAAACGCCGAATACAACCTCTGGCCACTTTTACGAAATTTACTGGATATTCACACAGTAGAAATCATTCGTCCTCAGCTTTTCCTGAAACAAATCAATGATTCGGCATGGAATGTACAACAAATTGCGAAGCAGGAACAAAACACCACAGAACCCGCAAGTGGGAGCCCAGGCAGCCTAAAAATAAACCTGGCAAATTTTCGCCTGATTGACGGTTTCATAAAAACAGCAACTCCCGACACCATTATTCCCCAAAAGGTTGAACACCTTAACGCTAAACTATCGGGTTACTGGAGCAACAACCAGCAGCAGGCCGAGCTAAAACAGTTTTCTTTTTCTACCCAAAACCCGGACTTCAATCTGAAACAGATCCAATTCGCATTGTCAAATAATAACCGCGTAATTGAACTCAAAAATTTCAGCATCGAAACCGAACTAAATCAACTCCATGCCGAAGCAGGCTTTTCGCAGGAGCAAAAAACAGGTGATGCTTTTATTGAAAGCCCGGGACTGAAACTGTCAGAATTCAGTTATTTCCTACCGTATCTGAAAATTCCGGTTGCTCCCGATTTTAAGATGAGTGCAGACATGCAAGAAAACGCTGCCGTTGCAACACTTGAACTGAAGAATCAGAAACAAAAAATTTCATTACAAATTACTTCTGAAAACCTTTCGGAATTTCTTTCGCTGCCCGAAGAAACAACGCTTTTGTGGTCAGCCGGGCTGAAAATGGAACAGGTTTATTTGGCCGGCTGGCTGGGAAACCCGGAACTGCCCTATGTTCTGAACGGCGAAATATCAGCCAGCGGACGCGGCACAGATCCCAAAACAGCAGAAATTTCGCTAAACGGACAACTAAACGATTGGATATACAAAAAAGCAGAAACAGGGGAATTACTTTTTGACCTGGCGATGAACGAAGGAAGTTTAGACGGAACAATACAAGGAAACGGGAGCTTCGGAAAATTTGAAATGAATTCCACCATCCGAAGCCTGCTTGAACAGCCGGAGTTCGAAACAGAAATCACTTCAACAAATCTTAATCTGGAACAGCTCTCGGGAATCAAAAATTTAGATTCTGATATCAATTTAACAGCCGGAATCAAAGGAGAAGGATTCGACCCGGAAAAGCTTTTTGCTTCGGCACAAATAAACATGCTGCACTCCCGGATTCAGCACCTTCAGTTTGACACGCTTTCTGCAATTGCCGATTACCGGGGCCAAAACCTGGTGGTTGATTCCTTCCTGCTGAAAACAAAAAACGCTCTGCTTACGGCAAACGGAAATTACAGTTTCGACGCTCAGTCGGATTTGCAACTGGATGCCAGATTTTCGGATGTAGAAGAATTTTATGCCTGGCTACCCGACAGCAGTTTTCAGGCAAGTGGAACAATTGCGGCCAATCTGCGGGGACGACCGGACTCGCTTTTATTGGAAACAGCTGTAGTTCTGGATTCTGTCGGGTACAACGATTTGTCTGTAAAAGAAATGCAACTGCATGCAAAAGGAAAACTAACTGCTTCCGACACCATTTTTGAGACCCAACTGGTTGCACAAAAAATTCTGGCAGGGAACTTTTTGGTTGACTCAATTAGTGCGCGCGCCCAAGGCTCCCCTGACTCTCTGTTCCTTTCGGCCAACGCAGTTGCAGGCGATTTATCCACGCAAATAAAAACAGGGATTATTCCGAAAAGCTCACTGAAAATAAGCCTTGCAGACTGGGAAATTAACTCTGGAAATCAAAAATGGAAATTGCAACAAACTCCGGTCACTATCGAAATTGAAGACCAAAAATACAGGGTAACCAATTTTAGAATGGCTTCCATTTCAAGTGAATCAGAAGAATTCATTTCAATAAACGGGTTAATAAACAGTACCGGCACTCAGAATTTCCAGATGGAAATAAAAAACCTGAATCTGGAAGAATTCGGACAACTCCTCAACGTGGAACAACCGGTATCAGGGACATTCAACACCCGGCTTAATTTTCAGGGAAAGCACGACTCACTGATTATGAACACCAACTATTTGGTTACTGATGCAGAAATCAATAAACTTCGCATAAAAAATATTTCGGGGGAACTTGCATTTGCCAACAATCAACTGAATCTAAAAACTCTCGTTGCTCCGAACGACACCGGAAAAATCGAGATAGCTTCAGCTTTTCCGCTGCAAGTTGATCTGGACAGCATAAAACTTAAAGTTCCCCGAAGTGACCAACTTTCAGGCGAAATAAACATCGAAAAAATAGCACTCGACTTGCTAAAAGAGATGGAAATTTCGGACGATGTTACCGGTTATCTGAATGGCAGTATTAATCTTAATGGCACCGTGCAAGACCCTGTTCTAAACGGGAAGTTCGATTTTCTAAATACGGCGTATAACAATTACCGGCTTCGGAAGCTTGGAGGCAGCATGAAGTTTGATAACAACCTGTTTTCTGCCAACGTAACTGCAATCCCCCAGGATAGCGGAAGACTGGAAGCAGTTGCCGAAATTCCTGTCCACTACGATATTGACTCCCTAAAAATCAACATCAATCCCAAAGACCCGATAACCGGCAACATTTTTATAGACAAATTACCGTTGCAAATTTTGCATGCCGTAAATCCGTCTGGCACGCTGGGCGGTTTCATCGATGGAAATGTAGGATTGTCCGGAACAATGGAATCGCCCAATCCGGAAGGGAACATCCACCTTAAAAATGCGCTGGTAAAAATGCCGGAGTATGGAATTGATTACAAGGACATCGGGTTCTCCCTCAATTTCGGACGCAACAAAGTCGTGTTAAACGACCTCCTGATAAAAACCAAGGAAGGAAGCCTGGCAGGATCCGGACAAATTGATTTTGCTTCTGATATTTTCAAAGGAGATATCAGTCAATCTGAAATTGCACTAAAATTCAACCGGTTTGAGCCTTTTAATCACCGGCAGTTTAATATGGAAATTGACGGTGACATCACGCTCGGCGGCAAAAAAGGCGAAGTTGTTTATGGCGGCAATATTTCAATTCCCCGTTCAGAAATAAATATCCCCACTGTTTTACGCATGTTCGGACAGACAACCGTTCCGGAATTGCCGAAGCCTATTTTGGTGAGAGAGTTGGAAAAAATGCAGGAACAAGCAGATTCTGCCGGTTCAGAAATAATCGTAGCCGCAAAATCAGACAGCATAAAATCCGACTACTTCGACAAATTCAAGGGGAAACTGAATATTCGCATTCCGCGTAACACCTGGATTAAAAATGAAGATATGTATGTTGAAATTTCGGGCGACGTTGACCTGATAAAAAGCAATGAATACTTTGAGATTTTTGGTGTGGTGGACGTTGTGAGGGGGCAATACAGTTTATTGGGAAAAACGTTTGTTATTGACGAAGGTTCCATCCGCTTTCAGGGCGGAGAAGAGATGGAAACCACAATGGACATTAAAGCGTCGTATCTTTTCAGAAACCAACAACGCGCCGAGCAGAAACTTTCGGTTCAAATCAGCGGGACAGCAGAATCGCCGGAAGTTCATTTTCTGCTCGACGGCAGCTCGGTCAGCGAAGGAGACGCGCTTTCGTATATTCTGTTTGGAAAAAGCATGGACGAACTTTCGATTGATGAGCAAAGCAACATAGCAGGTGCCGGTGGAAAAGATCTCGCCGGTAAAGCTGCCGCTTCAATTCTTACTTCGCAGCTCACCAGCTTTTTAGGAGATAAGCTGGCAGTAGATTACATTGAAGTAAAAAGTGACGGAGGATTTGATAATGCCACCGTTGTGGTAGGAAAATACATCACCAACGACCTGTTTGTAAGCTACGAACAACGGTTTGGAGAAACCCACGAAAATGACATTGTTAAATATGAAGTAAAACTGGAATACGAGCTTTTCCGGTTTCTGTTTTTTCAACTGAACAACTCGTCCAGGTCGAGTGGTTTCGATGTTATTTTTAAATTTGACGTCAAATAACCAAAAGAGATGGAATTTCTGATTACAAACGGACATATAGAAAGAAAAAACGAAACAAACCTGAATCATTTACTAACCGATACTGAGTTCCGGCTGTCGCAAAAAGCCTGGTACGGATACGGTGGAATTCCTTTTTTTTACGAAAACCTGGCACAAATAAAAGAGCAGGCCGAAGCGCTGGCGCTTCCTTTCCCGAAGGAATTTAAAGACGAACATGAGCTGTTCAGACTGACCAAACGCATGCTGAACAAGAACAAGCTTTACCGCTCCGGTTATGTTCATTTTCAACTATTTTGGAAAGAGAAGCAGGTTCAAACGCTTATCACCGCAAATGCTTTTCCAGAATTCGATTTCCCGTTTTCTGAAACCGGGGTGTTGGTAACATTTTCTTCTTTATCGAAAAACTCCAAAAGTGCATTTAACCGGTTTCCGTTTTTCAACGAAACACTTTGGCAGGCCGGCCTTTCAGAAATACACCAAAACCCTTTTCAGCAGGTTATATTTCTGAACGAAAACGATTGGGTTTGCGAGAGTTTGCACAGCAATATTTTCCTGATTAAAGAAAATGAACTGATTACACCTGCTCTTGCATCAGGCTGCTACTTCGATGTTTTGCGCCCACACATTCTGAAAGCGGCCAAACAGGCAGGGCTGAACATTTCAGAGCCAACAAATTTTGATAAAACGAAAACGCTTGACGCGGATGAAATATTCGTCGCCTCTGAGTCAGTCGGAATACAATGGGTTTTGGGAATAGAAAACAAGCGTTTCCTACACGACGGGTCTAAAGAGATTTACAACCTGTTAATCAACAGCCTGCAGCCTAATTCATAGCAGGATTTTCGGGAAAGTTCTCCCACACAGTGTAACGATTCCCGGCTTTTTTTACAAAATCGACCCACGATTCCTGGTGCAAGTCACGCATTACTGTTTCCTCTTCAATATCAGTTACCAGCCACGAGTCCTCTTTGAGCTCGCGCTCCAGCTGGCCCGAATCCCATCCTGAATACCCCACAAAAAAGCGGATGTCTGAAGGATGAATAAGCCCACCTGAAATCTGTTGTTTCAATACGTCGAAATCGCCTCCCCAATACAGATTACCCAGAACATGAATACTTCCGGGAAGCTTATCCCCCAATTTATGGATAAAATAAATGGAGTCGGTCGCCACCGGACCACCCAGGTAAATATCGGTGTTAAATTCGGGAAATCCGGGAAGAACATCGCGTAACGCCAGGTCTACCTTTTTATTCAAAATAAACCCTACTGCACCTTTGTTGCTGTATGCCACAAGAAGTATCACAGACCTGCTGAAATAGTTCCCGGGCAAAAACGGTTCTGCAATTAAAATCCTTCCTTTCTTAGGCTCTACGTTGTTAGTTTGAATTCTGAATATGTCTAAATTGTCTTTCATACTATAAAGCAATATAAGAAAAATACGACTATCCATCAAACAGTCTGCCTGTGCAGCTACAAAAATTATGCGATTTTTAATGTCGGGAATTTCTACTCTTCTTCGATAACAATGAACAGATCCTCATCGGGTTTGCTCATGTAATATTGTTCGCGGGCAAATTTTTCCAGTTGTTTTTCCCCGGCGCTCAGGTCTTCCAGCTTTTGTTTGTCGGCCTCAATTCGTTCTATGTAATATTTTTTCTGTTTGGTCAACTCGTTAAGCCGGCGTTTATTTTCAGAATGGGAAACAAAACTGTTTTCATCAAAAAAAACAATCCACGTCAAAAACAAAACTGAAGCAATCAGATATTTGTTTTTCAAGGCATTAATCCAGATTTTTTTATGCTTTTTTTCGTTTTCCACGCTTAATTATTTGTGTTCAAAAGTAATACATTTCAAATGCAAAAAAAAGAGGGACAAATCAATTCATCCCCCTTTTTATAAACACTTTTCCGTTAACTAACTAAACTTCATCCGGTAAAAAACTCGGATACAAATAATTTGTAGCAGGAACAAAAGTTTCTTTAATCGTGCGAATGGAAACCCAGCGCAGGAAGTTAAACACTGAACCTGCCTTATCGTTTGTACCGGAACCGCGCGCGCCGCCAAACGGCTGCTGTCCAACCACTGCACCAGTTGGCTTATCATTAATATAAAAGTTGCCGGCGGCGTTGGTCAGGCGTTTTGTAATTTTCTCAATGTTATATCTGTTTTGTGAAAACACAGCGCCGGTCAATCCGTAAGGAGAAGTTTCATCTAAAATATCCAGCGTTTCATCCATTTTTTCGTCGGCATAAACATAAATCGTAAGCACCGGCCCGAAAAGCTCTTCCTGCATGGTTACATAATCCGGTTTTTTGGCTAAAATAACTGTCGGCTCAATAAAGTACCCAGCAGATTTGTCGCATTTTCCGCCAAAAATGACTTCAGCGTCTTTGTCTTCGCGAGCCCTGTCGATAAAACCTTTCAGTTTATCGAATGATGTTTCGTCGATTACTGCATTCACAAAATTGGTAAAATCTTCTGGCGGTCCCATTTTTACTGTTGCCAGCACATCTCCCAACTGTTGTTTAAGTTTTGCCCAAATGCTTTTCGGAACATAAACTCTCGACGCTGCCGAACATTTCTGTCCCTGATATTCGAACGCACCACGAACAATAGCCGTTGCCAGCTCAGGTGCTTTCACTGTGTTATCGGCAAAAATAAAGTCTTTACCGCCTGTTTCGCCAACGATGCGCGGGTACGTTTTGTATTTAAAAATATTGTCACCTATGGTTTTCCATATTCCCTGAAAAACGCCCGTTGATCCGGTAAAATGGATTCCGGCAAAATCGGGATGGGTCAGCACCTCGTTGGCAACAACCGGCCCCGAAGCAAAAACCAGGTTAATTACACCATCAGGAAGACCAGCTTCGCGAAGCACTTCCATAATAACGCCGGCAGAATAAACTGCTGTTTTTGATGGTTTCCACACCGAAACATTACCCATCATTACCGGAGCAACCGGCAGGTTTCCGGCGATGGAAGTAAAATTAAACGGCGTAAGTGCAAACACAAACCCTTCCAGCGGACGGAATTCGTTGTAATTCCATATTCCGGGAGCAGACTCGGGTTGCATCTTATAAATATCGATCATGGCTTTTACTCCGAAACGGTAAAAATCTGCCAGCTCGCAAGCCGCATCAATTTCGGCCTGAAATACATTTTTCGACTGCCCCAGCATTGTGGCTGCATTAATTTTTGCACGGTACGGGCCAGCTAACAAATCGGCTGCTTTTAAAAAGATTGAAGCACGATGTTGCCACGGAAGTTCCGCCCATTCTTTGCGGGCATCGATAGCTGCATCAATGGCCATTTCAACATGACTGGCATCCCCCTGGTTGTAATATCCCAGCGTGTGGCTAATTTCGTGCGGCGGAAACATTCTCACTTTTCTGTCGGTGTAAACCTCTTTTCCTCCAATTACCATTGGCAACTCCACCTCTTTCGAGCGAAGTTCCTCAATCATTTTCTTTACCTCTGCTCTTTCCGGACTACCGGGAGCATAGCTCAAAACCGGTTCGTTTTTGGCTACGGGTACATTAAAAAATCCTTTTGACATATCTGTTCTATTTAAATTTTATTCTCCGTTTCACACAAAGCTAAAGATTCGCATTCAGGAAAATCATAACAAAAATCATTACGCTCCGTTTTTACTACTCTGCAAAACGCTAACAACAAGCTTATTACAAAATCAAAAAATAGAAACAAAACAAAAGTCATATTTTTAAAATCGAAATTCGAAAAGAACTTTGTAACTTCAATTTATTTTGAGAAATTGAGCTTTTTTATGCCTTTATCCTTATTTTTATGCCGTTGAGCAAACCGTACTACCATATCATTACAGAAAAGCTTTGGCCCGAAAGTTCAGGAGAAAACAGAAAAAAGCTTTTTGAGTTGCTGATTGCAGTTACCATTTTGCAGGTGGCATCAATTGTTAATCTGGGGATGGAGTTGTTTGCCGCCGGAGAGCGGTTCTGTTTAATCTGCGATATTGGCCTTGTTCTGTTTGCTTTTCTGGCCATTACCTGCCTGTTGAATTCGAAAATAAATTGCGCATTAAATACTTTTTTTACAGTCCCTGTTTTTGTTTATGCGTATTACATTTCAGATTTTTCCATCCATATTCAGCCGTCAGAAACGGTTTATTACTCAGTTGGGTGGCTGCTGGCCGGAGCATTTGTGTTGTTCTATTTTGCTGAATCCGAATCAAAAATTATTCTCTATTCAATAGTTTCGGTAGCTACCGTAGTATTTCAGCTGTTGAAAGCCAACCAGTTTTTCGGACAGTTTAACGGCGCGTCCGAATCAATTCCCCACCCGCTTGTTGCGCTAATTCTGATTTTTGGTGCCGGCTTTTTTCTCAGGCGGAAGTATTTAAAAATAGTTAAGAAGCTGTCAGAAAACCTAAAAGCAACCCGGACAGGGATATCTAAAGTTGTGCGGGAAACCGGTTTTCCGGTTGCTGAAATAAAAGCAACCCGCGATGAAGAAGGGAATGTGGTTAATTTAAAAATCGAGAAAGTAAATAACTCATTCGAATCGCTGTTTAACATTCAATTATATGAAGTAAAAGAACAGGAAGCCAACTATATTTTCGAGTTGGTTTTAAAAGAAAATTTCGATTTAAACAAGCTGGTGCTTTTCGATAACAATAAAACAAAAGAATTTTACGCAACAAAACTCGAACTCTGGTTTAAAATCCACATACTCAAACCCGACCCCAATACTTTTTTCGTAATTTTTGAAGACATTACAAAAGAGAAGAAAAAACTGGCCGAGCTGGAGAACAGTAAAAAACGCTACAAAGTGTTGCTTGAAGCCATTCCCGATATGTTCTTTGTGATTGGAAAAGACGGAACTTACGAAGATTTTGTGGTGAAAGAGAGCGACCTTTACAAACTCGAAGACGCCAATATTGTGGGAAGCACCATTTTCGATGTGGGATTCCCCGAAAACATGGCTGATAAGATTTTAAAATGCATCCAGTCCTGCCTCCGAAACAACTCCATTGAAGCCATCGAGTACTCGCTGGCCACGCCCAACGGAACATATCTTTTCGAAATGAGGCTGGCAAAGCTAAGTCCCAGGTCTGTTATTTCTGTGGCACGCGATATCACCCGCCGCAAAAATGCTGAGTTTGACCTCGAACGGGCAAAGAAAAAAGCAGAAGAGAGCGACCGGTTGAAATCGGCATTTTTGGCCAATCTTTCGCACGAAATCAGGACACCGCTCAATATTATTACCAACTTTACCCGCATGCTGGCCGAAGGCGGACTGGGAAGTTCTGAAAGGACGGAACTTTCTGATGCCATTTCACAAAACGGAACCCAGTTGCTGAACATGATTGACAATACCATCCACTTGTCAAAAATTGAAACTGACTCTGTTGACCTCATCATGAACTTCTGCCCGGTTAACTCACTGGTTCGCGACATTTACAACCACTACAGGCCGCTCATACCCGATGGGAGACAGGTAAGAATGAGTATGAACCAGGATGTTCCCAATTCGTCTTTCGGATTTGTGACCGACCGCCGGTTACTGCTGGAAACCATGCAGATTCTGGTCGACAATGCCGTTAAATACACAAAGCAGGGAGAAATTCATCTGGGCTACGAAATGCTGGGGACCGATGCCGTTAGGTTTATTGTTTCCGATACCGGAATTGGAATTCCCAAAGATGAACTCGAAAATATTTTCAGCCGTTTTTATCGCATCAGAAACGAAATTAATGATGTTACTTCCGGCTCAGGAATAGGCCTTTCCATTGCTCAGCATTATATTCAGCTTTTGGGAGGCGAGCTGCACCTCGAATCAACTCCGGGCAAAGGTTCAACCTTTTCTTTTGATTTGCCATTCAGAGAAGGAAAAGGTTTTTTGCGGGTGGTAAGCTGATTTTCCGGCGCATTTAAATCCGTATCTTTTTTTGAAGGATTCAATTTTATAATTAGTTTTGACTGCTACTAACAGCAGCAAATTCAGGAATGAGAAGCTTTAAAAACCCATTAACGGCTTGCTAACCCTAGAAGGCTATATTGTACTGGCAGTGGTAATTTTAACCATTGGTGCGCTGGCAAAGGAGCTGATGCGCCCGGGGCTGGTATTTTTCTCTTCTGCAGTTATTTTAATGTCAACCGGCATAATTTCGAGCAATGAACTGCTTGCCGGTTTTTCCAATAAAGGAATGATAACTGTTGGCGTGCTTTTTCTTGTTAGTGAGGGAGTTCGTCAGTCAGGCATTCTTAACAGGCTGGCACAAACCTATCTTCCCCGAAAAAGAGGGCGGATGGTCTTCCTGATTCCGCGAATTATGCTGCCAGTATCTGTTTTATCCGCCTTTCTTAACAATACTCCGGTGGTAATCATCTTTGCGCCCATCATAAAAAGATGGGCTGAAAAGCTGAATCTTTCCCCAAAAAAATTCCTGATTCCACTCTCTTACGCAACCATTCTGGGAGGCACCTGCACACTGATTGGCACCTCCACAAACCTAGTGGTTCACGGGTTAATGATTGACAACGGACTGCCGGGATTCGGAATGTTTGAACTGGGACAGGTGGGGCTGGTTATTGCCATTATCGGAACCATTTACATTGCTATTGCCGGCAATAAATTACTGCCCGGAAAAAAAATCCTGTTCAAAGCAAAAAGCTCGGCTGAATATAAAGATTATTATTACGACGTTTCCATTCCTGAGCACAGTAAACTCATCGGGTTGGAAACGAAGAACGGGCGGATTAAAGAACTAAATAAGCTTTTTGTAAAATGCATTGAACGCAACGGAGAAATTATAGAAGCGAACAAAGGCAGTTTCAAAATTGAAGCAAACGATAAACTTCTGCTTGCCGGAAAATCGGAGCAGCTCAATTATATTTTGGGAAACGACAACGTAAAACTCAGTGGTTTCGACCTGATAAAAGATGTTCCGAAAGAAAAACTCAAACAGTACGAAGCTGTCATTTCTCCGCGTTTTCCGGGGATAGGAAAAACCATTCCCGAATTTAATTTTTACGAACACTACCAGGCTGTGGTTCTGGGAATTCACCGAAATGGCGAACGCATTACATCAAACCTGAACACGTTTAAACTCAGGGCAGGTGACAATCTGGTGCTGCTCACCACCGACAAATTCATTCAAAACTGGGGCGATTCGAAAATATTTTACCTCACCTCTTACATTCGCGATTACCGTACAACCGGAACGTTCTGGAAAAAGTGGCTGGCTTTTATCATACTATTGGTTATGATTATCGGCGCAACTGTGGGACAATACTTTGAGTCTCCTGCCGGATTAACATTCGATATGTTTTTCTTTTCCATTTTGGCAGCCGTGCTGCTTGTCTGGCTAAAAATTATGCCTCACCAGAAATACACAAAATCCATCAGCTGGGATGTGTTAATTACAATTGCCTGTTCTTTTGCAATTAGCAAGGCCCTTCAAAACTCGGGGGCAGCAGAGTCTCTGGCCCGCACTACCATCAATTTTTCGGCAGGCCTTGGACCAATTGGCGTTTTAGCGGCAATGTACATCATCACCACAATTTTTACTGAAATAATAACCAATAATGCTGCGGCAGCACTGGTTTTCCCCATTGCTTTAGCAGCAAGCCAGCAGCTCAATGTTGATCCCAAACCGTTTTTTGTAGCAATAACAATTGCTGCTTCGGCCAGTTTTGCAACGCCCATCGGGTATCAAACCAATTTGATAGTACAAGCTATTGGCGACTACAAATTTAACGACTACCTGAAAATAGGGCTTCCGCTAAACATCCTCTCATTTATTCTTTCGCTGCTGCTAATCCCATTCTTCTGGCATTTCTAAATATTTAAGTTTCAGTTTTACTGCAAGCAACACCCCCGGTTCAAAGGACGGGTTGGAATAAAAATTCTATATTTGTTGGCTCTAAAAACGAATTTTTTGAAATGTTATCCATGAAGGAATACAGTTTAACAAATCTACAGGAACTCGAAGCAGAAGCCATTCATATTATCCGTGAAGTAGCTGCTGAATTTGAAAACCCGGTAATGCTATATTCGATAGGGAAAGACTCGTCGGTTATGGTAAGGTTGGCAGAAAAAGCCTTTTACCCCGGGAAAGTTCCCTTTCCGCTTATGCACATCGACTCGAAATGGAAATTCCGCGAAATGATAGAATTCCGCGACCGTTATGCCAAAGAAAAAGGTTGGGATTTAATTGTGCATTACAACAAAAAAGGTTTCGAAAGCGGAATTGGCCCGTTCACCCATGGGAGCAAAGTACATACCGACGTGATGAAAACACAGGCATTACTTGAAGGGCTCTCAAAATATAAATTTGATGCAGCATTTGGAGGAGCCCGCCGGGACGAAGAAAAATCGCGTGCAAAAGAACGTATTTTCTCGTTCCGCGACCAGTTTCACCAATGGGATCCTAAAAATCAGCGGCCCGAATTATGGAACATTTACAACGCGAAAGTTCATAAGGGAGAATCTATCAGGGTTTTCCCGCTGAGCAACTGGACTGAGCTAGACATCTGGCAGTACATCAGGCTGGAGAACATACCGATTGTTCCACTCTATTTTGCCAAAGAGCGCCCTGTGGTTAACATGGACGGCAACCTGATTATGGTAGACGACGACCGCATGCCGAAAGAGCTGGCCGCCAAAGCCGAAATGCGCAAAGTACGTTTCCGCACACTGGGATGCTACCCGCTTACAGGTGCTGTTGAATCGGAAGCAGACACCATCGAAAAAATTGTGGAAGAGATGATGACAGTAACTGTTTCGGAACGTACTACCCGGGTCATCGATTTTGACCAGGATGCAAGTATGGAACAAAAAAAGCGGGAAGGCTACTTTTAGCCAAAGCTTCCTGTTGCCTAATTCTGATTAACAGGCAATAAGAACAAAAAAACAAGAAATAAGCACAACAACATGACTACAAATAATCTTGACATAAAAGCTTTCCTTGATCAGGATCAGAAAAAAGATTTGTTACGCCTTTTGACTGCCGGCTCGGTTGACGATGGAAAATCGACCCTCATTGGCCGCCTGATGTTCGACAGTAAAATGTTGTACGAAGATCAGCTTGCTGCTCTGGAGCGCGACAGCAAACGCATTGGGCATGCGGGAGAAGACATCGATTATGCCTTGCTACTGGACGGACTGAAAGCAGAACGCGAGCAGGGAATTACAATTGATGTTGCCTACAGGTATTTCTCAACCGCCAAACGAAAATTTATTATTGCTGACACTCCCGGGCACGAACAGTACACCCGGAACATGATAACCGGCGGTTCTACTGCCAACCTGGCCATTATTCTTATTGATGCCACAAAAGGAGTAATTACGCAAACCCGGCGGCACACGTTCCTGGTTTCGTTACTTGGAATAAAACACGTTGTGCTGGCAGTGAACAAGATGGATCTGGTGGATTACAAACAGAAAGTGTTTGATGACATCTGCGCCGATTACAAAAACTTTGTCACCCAACTTGATATTCCTGACGTTGAATTTATTCCGCTCTCAGCTTTAAAAGGCGACAATGTGGTGGAAATCTCAACTAATATGCCGTGGTATCACGGAAAAAGCGTGCTCGAATTTCTGGAAGCTGTTCACATCAGCAGCGACCGTAATTATGCAGATTTCCGTTTCCCGGTGCAATACGTGCTGCGCCCCGACCGCGACTTCCGCGGTTTTTCAGGACAAGTAGCTTCGGGAATTGTTAAGCCTGGCGATACAGTAATGGCTTTGCCTTCGAGAAAAACTTCGAAGGTAAAATCCATCCCCACGTACGACGGAAACCTCAAAAAGGCTTTTCCTCCACAATCGGTAACACTGGTTTTGGAAGATGAAATTGATATTTCGAGAGGTGAAATGCTGGTAAACCCGGATAATCTGCCGCGCATGGAGCGCCATTTCGAAGCCATGCTGGTTTGGATGGATGAAACGCCGATGGATCTTTCCACTCAGTTTTTTCTGAAACAGACCACTAATACCACGCGCACCCACATCGACATGTTGCGTTACAAAGTAGATGTAAACTCACTGGAAAAATCGGAGGTAGAAAAACTTACCCTGAATGAAATTGGAAGGGCCGTTCTTACAACTGCCAAACCATTGTTTTTCGACCCGTACAAAAAAAATAAAAGCACCGGCTCGTTTGTACTCATTCATCCGGTTACGAACAACACCGTAGCGGTAGGGATGATTCTGGACAAACTGGACAGCAAAAACCTGCCATCGCGAATATCTGATATTGATAAAGAAGCCATAAAAAAAGGGAAATCCCTGGTTTCTACTGAAAGCCGCCAGAAAAAGATGAACCAGAAAGGGGCTACTTTGTGGTTTACCGGCCTTCACGGTTCAGGGAAAAATGAATTGGCATTCAGCCTGGAAAAAAGCCTGTTCGAAAACGGTGCAACTGCAGTACTTCTCGACGGAAGTTCGGTTCGCTCCGGCCTTAACAGAGAATTGGATTACTCGCCGGCCGACCGCGCAGAAAACCTTCGCAGGGTAGCACATGTTGCCAAAATATTAAACGACCAGGGCATTATTGCCATTTGCTCTTTCATCTCGCCAAACGACGCGATAAGAAATCAGGTTGCTGATATTATAGGAAAAGAGCAGTTCCACCTGTTTTACATGGAAGCCTCGCTGGAGTATTGCCGCAACAATAAACCCGAGCTCTACGAAAAAGCAGAAAAAGGAGAGGCAGACAATGTTCCGGGAGTTGACTTGGATTACGATGCTCCTGCCAATGCTGTGTTAACTTTCAACCCGGCAGAAAACGAGCTCAATATCGACAGAATACTGGATTACCTTGAAGAGAACAAGGTTTTCCCGTTAAAATAATTCAAAAAAATGAAAGTATTAGTTACCGGAGCAGCTGGGTTTATAGGATTTCATCTTATTAACCGGCTTCTGGAAAAAGGTTATCAGGTTGTAGGAATTGATAACATTAACGACTATTATTCCACCGAATTAAAATTTGCACGGCTCAGGCAGGCAGGTATTTCCGAAGAAGCCTCCGAGTGGCATAAAAAAATAACCGGCAGCAACCCCGAATATTCATTTCTCAGGATGAATCTGGAAGATGAAAAAGAGATCAACCAACTGTTTGAACAGGAAAACTTTGATTTGGTTTGCAATTTGGCTGCTCAGGCCGGAGTACGGTACAGCATTGAAAACCCAAAAGCCTATATTCAAAGTAATGTGGTAGGATTCTTTAACATTCTGGAAGCATGTCGCCACAACAACATCAAGCATCTGGTTTATGCCAGCTCATCCAGTGTGTACGGGAACAGCAAAAAAATGCCGCTTTCCACAACCGATTTTGTTGACAATCCTGTTAGTTTATATGCTGCCACAAAAAAGAGCAACGAACTGATGGCGCATACCTACAGTCATCTGTATGGAATTCCGACAACCGGGCTACGTTTTTTTACAGTTTACGGCCCGTGGGGACGACCAGACATGGCCTACTTTAATTTTACGCGTGCTATCCTGGCAAAACAACCAATTAAGGTTTTCAACCACGGCGATTTGTACCGCGACTTTACATACATTGATGATATTGTTGAAGGGATAGAAAAAATACTTCCGGCGCCGCCCGCAAGCACCCCGCCTTATAAAGTTTACAACATCGGAAATTCTTCTCCGGTTAAACTGATGGATTTTATTGAGACAATAGAAAAAACCCTTGGCAAAGAAGCTCAAAAAGAATTTTACGACATGCAGCCCGGTGATGTGTATAAAACATATGCTGACGTAAGTGAGCTGGAGAAAAACTTCGGGTACTCGCCAAACACATCTTTACAGAAAGGAATTGGAGAGTTTGTTGCCTGGTACAAATCGTTTTATAAAGAGTAAAACAGCATATCAGCAAATCATAAAATATTCATAATAATAAAAAAGGTTGCCATTTCTGACAACCTTTTTTGTTATAACTTCGAATTGATATTCTATAAAGTCATTTCTTCTGCTCTCTTGGTTACTTTGCTTCCAACTACACCGTAGAACAACAGATAACCGAGTCCTGCGACAATCACCCAGTAGCTCATTTCATAATTGGCAACGTCGGCAACCCATCCCTGAATTGCAGGAAGGATACCACCACCGCAAACCAATACCATAAAAATACCAGATGCTGCTGCCAGGTATTTACCCAGGCCTTCAACTGCCAAATTGAATATACTTCCCCACATAATTGAGGTACACAATCCGACCAGTGCCAGGAAGAAAAACTTAATGGGCACAGGAACCAGTCCAAATTGCAAGGCACCTGCGTCTACACTAAACGACGGCATTGAAATCATGGTTTTTGCAGGCCAGAAAATCGCCAGAAGAACCAGAATCAATCCTCCAAAAGAAGCTGTACTCAACATCGATCTACTGGAAATTTTATGCCCAAAACCTGCACCGAACAAACGGCCAACCAGCATTAATAACCAATAGAAACCTACTACTCCACCAGCAATTCCGGTTGCAATCCCCAATCCGGCAGTGTCTCTGCCATCGAGAATCCGCTGTGCAGTTTCCAACGCTTCTTCAGACACTGCTGCCTGAGAATTACCGTGGGCTGCCACAATTGCCTGCGCCTGTTCAACGCTTGGCGTAGTCATATACAAATTCGCAATTCCCGGAGTTCCAACTTCAACACCTACATAAACGAATATTGCTACCGCACCCAATACAAAGTGACGGAATTTTAAAGCTCCTGACATCAGGCTTCCCAGCGGTTCGTCCGGCTGATCTGAATGTGGTTCAGGAATAGAAGTAGCCCACAAAATGAAAAATACCAGGGCGAAAACTCCCATTGCGATATACATAATCGGGAATACATCGTTAATTCTTGCTTTTGTAGCTTCGCCAATAAGGATACCTACAAAAACAGGAGTAAAAGTAGCCATAACAGAGTTGAATGACCCACCAACCTGAATCAGCTGGTTGCCAGTATTTCCTTCTCCACCAAGAGTGTTCAGCATCGGGTTTACAACGATGTTTAACAAACACATGGAGAAACCTGCGATGAATGCTCCTAATAAATACACTCCAAAACTTTCGGCATGCCCCGACAGGTATTGAATGCCGACCCCTACAAATCCAATGGCTATTGCAATCAAAGCAGTTTTTTTATAACCTACTTTCTGAAGAAGAATTCCTCCCGGAATACCCATAACAGCGTAGGCGATAAAGTTTGCTAAGTTCCCCAACATTCCCAGGGAGTTAGGAACATTGAACTGGTTTTTCAACACAATTCCCATTGGTGCCGCCAGGTTGGTAACAAATGAGATCATACCAAACAGTAGGATCATCATAATAATTGGCAGCACATAACTCTTGCTTTTATTCATAATAAATACTTTAATGGATTAATTATTCTCTATCTATTTACAATTTGGTGTCAAAAGCTGAATTTACCGGAATACTCCGCTGACGGTAAAAGTATAAAATTATTGTTTTCATAATACCGCGCAACGGCAGTAACTTTTCAAAATTCAAGTTTTACAGCGCCCTTGCTTCGAATAAACAATTTGTGGCATTTGCCTTCTCCGTAAACATGCTCCAGCGTTTTCACATATTCATCCAGTTTTTCCTTGGGAACAAAAGCCTGAATAGTTCCACCGAAACCACCACCGTGAACACGCCATGCGCCGCTTCCTTTCAATACCATTTCGCTAAGTGCCAGCGCCAAGGAAACAACCTGCTCGTCTTTATGAACGATGTCGTAAATATTCTGATTGTACATAAAAGAACTGTACCCCGATTCTACCACCATTTTCAGGAAAGACTGAAAATCGTTGTTTTCGAGAGCCGCAACCTGATCGGCAACACGCTGATTGTCTCCATGAAAATGGTAAGCGCGCAAAATGGCCCGGTCGCCTGTTTTTTTACGGATTTCAGGAATTTTTTCTACAATTTGTGGCCAGGTTACTTCCCGCAAAACAGTTGCACCGAGTTCGGCTGCCACCGATTTCATTTCTGTTGGAAGAGACGCGTATTCAGCCTGCGATGCAGCATCGTCGTGTCCGCCGCCAACATCGGTAATTACCAATGAAAAACCAGTTGACACAAAATCAAAATCCACTTCTTTTACAACAGGATTTGCCGGATCTTTAAAATCAATAGTAATTAATCCGCCCACAGAGCAGGCCGTTTGATCCATCAGCCCGCATGGTTTTCCAAAGTAGTTGTTCTCTGACCACTGTCCGATAATGGCATTTTCTACAGCCGACATTTTTCCATCGTTAAACAATTCGCTGACGATTGCACCTACCAGTACCTCAAACGATGCAGAAGAACTGAGTCCGGAACCTTTTGGCACCCGCCCGTCGATACATGCATCGAAGCCGCCAATCTCGTAACCATTCTCTTTCATTTTGGCACAAATACCTTTTACCAACGAGCTGGACGTGTAAAAATTTGCCTCATCAATAACCAATTCGGAAATATCTACCTGGAACTCCGGGTAACCTGTTGATTTTATCCGAATAATATTAGTGCCGTTAGGAGCGGCAACTGCAATATTATCGAGGTTTACTGCACCGGCAAGAACGCGCCCGTGATTATGGTCAGTATGATTTCCTCCTATTTCTGTTCGTCCGGGAGAACTGAACAACTGAACATCGTCTGTTCCATAGGCTTTCTGAAAATCATTCATCAAACCTTCATACCGTTCGGCCTGTTCCTTCAATACTGTTTTATCGGTTCCGTATAACTCATTAAAAAGCAGATTATTTCCGCCGTTTATTTTTTCTGTTAAACTGCAAATTTTTGTCATAATTTATAATTTGATTATACAATTTCTCTACAAATAAATTTTTTGCTATTCATGTATTTTTGAATGATGATATGCCAGCCCCAACTGGTAGGTACTGGTAGGTACAAATATATACTTAAAAACAAAAAGGGTGTACTCAAAAAAAAATGTTTCACAACACTATTTTTGAGCTACAAACTTTTCCGAATTATCAATTTTGAGGGGTTACGTATTTTTCCGCGAGAATGATTTAAGAGCATGGCGCCCAGCGTAGTTCCCATTTCGTTAAAGTCTGTCGATATGGTTGTTATTCCGCCGGCAACCACCTCCTTCAACGTCGTGTCGTTAAACGAAACAATGCCAAATTTCTTCCCGAGCTTGAATTTATAATCCTTGGCCATTTTTACCAACTGAACCAAATCGCGGTCTGAAGTAAGAAACCAGGCCTGGTAAAGTTCGGGGCGCACCCCGTCTATTGATTTTACTATTTTATATTCAAAATTGGCCTCTTTACAAAAACGCTCGAACCCTTTAACGCGTTCAACCGGCTCTTTTCCTCCGGAATTTACAAAAATCAGTTTCCTGTATTTTTTCAGCAACCGGGCACCTTCTTTTAATGCATCGTAAAAATCCTGCTCAAAATCCTGATAAACAACAGGATAATCTTTCAAGTCAGCCTTTAACCGGTCAATTATATAAACTTTGTCGGTGGGGAGTTTCGAAATTAAATGACTGGTGTTATCAAATGTTGCCGGCATAATAACATAAGAAGTAAAATGACCAATGCTTTCCAGCAGAAAGTTTTTAAACATCTTGTAATTAAAATGATGAAAAAACAATTCCACGCTTGCTTTCCCCTTCATTGAACTTACCAGAGAATTAAACAAATCCTCCTTAAACGCGTTCAGCTCATCAAACAAAATAAAAACTTTCTCCTCTCTACCGGTTTCAGTAGCAGAAATGTAGTACCCTTTTCCCGGCTGACTGATTAAAATTCCTTTCGATTTCAGCTCACTGAAAGCAAGCATTACCGTATCACGACTCATTCCGAATTCGGCGCAAATCTGGTTAATCGAAGGCACTTTATCTCCCTTTTTAAAATTGCCTTTTTCAATTGCCCTGTAAACCGATTCAATAATTTGCCGGTACTTGGGCTGGGACGAATTTGTGTCTATTTTTATAAATCTAATCAATATTCCGGATTTAGGTTTCGGCAAAAATAGCGGAAACCCTTAAATATAAACATGTTTTAAAACACTACCAGTACCTACCAGTTTGCCGGTTCAAAATTTGCATTTTTGTACCGGACTTTCAGAAAAAGAAGTTCACTGCATAACAAGAACATAATTTTAATCAAAAAAAAATAGTTAAAATGAGCGTACAAGAAATAAAGTTCGGAACCCTTCCGGACGGAAGAGACGTACAACTCTTCACCTTGAAAAATAAAAACGGACTGGAAGTAGATATTACAAATTACGGAGGAGTAATTACGCGAATTTTTGCTCCCGATAAAAACGGGCAAAAAGAAAACATCGTTTGCGGTTTTGATAAACTGGAAAACTATTTAAGCGATGAGTACCTGGCCGGGTATCCATACTTTGGAGCAATAATAGGGCGGTTTGGCAACCGAATTGCCAACGGAAAGCTGGAAATTGAAGGTAAATCATACGACCTGGCTGTTAATAACGGCCCAAACCATTTGCACGGTGGCATCACCGGATTCGACCGGCGGTTATGGAAAGCAACACCCTACCAGGCAGAAGGTGTTTCCGGTGTTGAGTTTTATTATGTTAGTCCGCACATGGAAGAAAACTACCCTGGCAACCTGGAAGTAAGATGCATTTTTTCGTTAACCGAAACCAACGAACTGGTGCTGGAATATATAGCCGAAACAGACCAGGCAACAGTTGTAAATCTTACCAACCATACTTATTTTAACCTCACCGGAGGGAAAGAGAACATTCTGAATCACGAGCTGAAACTTTCTACCGGGGAAATGACCGAAATGATTGACCAGATACCCACCGGAAAAATTCTGAAAACAGAAGGCACTCCTTTTGATTTTAGTGAATTCAAAACATTTGCAAAGGATTTGGCGCAGTTGCCCACCGGTTACGACGATAACTTTGTGCTCAACAACGAAACCGGAGAATTGAAATACACAGGAACACTACGCGAAAAAAGCAGCGGCCGCCAGGTAGAAATTTTCACTTCCCAGCCGGGAATGCAGCTTTACACAGGCTACTGGATTCCTGAGTTCACCGTTGACGGAGCCAAAAAGTTTGGCAGTTATTCGGGCGTAGCACTCGAAACTCAGCATTATCCCGACTCGGTTCACCATCCGGAGTTCCCTACCACCCTGCTAAAACCGGGAGAAAAATACAATCAGAAAACAGTTTACAAGTTTTCATTAATTTGATAAACAGACAAGAAAACACCTGATGACGCGAAAGTTACCAGGTGTTTTTTTTGAGCCATTTTGCAGCAATTCTATTCAGTTCTGCCGCTAACATCCCCAATCCTTTAAATCTTCCCTTTTTTTTTTACATTTGAATTCGAAAATATAATTACGAAATCGAAAGTAATGAAAACCATCATCGAACTTTTTGAAACAACAGTTGCTAACTATCCCAACAACATCTACCTCTGGGAAAAAAAAGACGGAAAATTCCAGGGAACTTCCTATGAAGAAACCAGAGTTCAGGTTTTAAAACTCGCTGCCGGGTTAATTTCCATCGGAATGCAGAAAGGTGATCGTTCCGGACTTGTATCAGATGGACGAAACGACTGGATTATCAGCGAATTAGGGATGCTCTACGCAGGTGGCATCAATGTTCCACTCTCCATACGACTTCAAGAAAACGAACTGATATTCAGACTAAAACACAGCGGAAGCAAATATATTTTTGTTTCCGGGGTTCACGCCGCCAAAGTGGAAGCTATTCGTTCTTCTTTGCCCGAACTGGAAAAAATTATTTTTTTAGATGGGAAAGAGAACCCCGGAGAAAACGATATCAACTACAGCGACCTGATGCAAACAGGCGAAGAGTACCTGAAAACCCATGCGAAGGAAGTTGATGCTGTCTGGAAAAATATTCAGCCCGACGATGTGGCTAATATTAGTTACACATCAGGAACAACGGCAGATCCAAAAGGAATTATGCTTACCCACCTGAATTATGCAGCAAATGTAGTGCAATCAAATACGCTGATGGAGCTGAAATCTGACTGGCGTACCATCGCTATTCTGCCGTGGGATCATGCCTTTGCGCACACCTGTTGCTTGTACGCATTTATGTACAAAGGCGCCAGCATTGCATCGGTTGAAGTGGGAAAAACACCGCTGGAAACGCTAAAAAATATTCCTAAAAACATAAAAGAAATTAAGCCCACGTTAATGATGAGCGTGCCGGCTTTCTCGAAAAAATTCAAACAAAACATCGAGGGGCAAATCAGAAAAAAAGGAGAAACACTTTACAAAGTTTTTCAGTTTGCGATCAAGGTTGGGTATGCCCACAACGGCATGGGACACAACAGTGGCAAAGGATGGCGCTTTTTCTTAAAGCCGCTTCAGTGGACATTTGATAAAATCTTTTTCAAAAAAATACGGGAAGGGTTTGGCGGAGAGTTGAAATTCTTCATCGGGGGCGGTGCGCTTCTGGATGTAGAACTGCAACGCTTCTTTTACGCAATTGGTATTCCTATTTGCCAGGGGTACGGATTAACAGAAGCTTCTCCGGTTATCTCATCCAACGCACTTCATGCAATAAAATTCGGGTCTTCGGGCCGCTTACCCAAGTACCTCGAATTGAAAATTATGGATGACGATGGCAACGAACTGCCAATTGGCCAAAAGGGTGAGATTGTGATAAAAGGTGACAATGTAATGAAGGGGTACTGGAATAACCCAGATGCCACGGCAGATACAATAAAAGACGGATGGTTGCACACCGGCGACATGGGCTACATGGGGAAAGACGATTTTCTTTATGTGCTTGGCCGTTTTAAAAGTCTGCTGATTGGAAATGACGGGGAAAAATTTAGTCCGGAAGGGATTGAAGAAGCGATAGTAGACCAGTCGCCATACATTCAGCAGATGATGCTTTACAACAATCAAAATCCGTACACCACAGCAATGGTAGTTCCCGACATTGATGCCATTAACCGCGACCTGAAAAAACAAAACATTGAACCAGGGAGCGAAGAAGGCAACAAAAAATCGCTGGAAATACTTTCGAAAGAAATTCAGGAATACAAAAAAGGCGGACAGTACGAGGATATGTTCCCAGAACGCTGGCTACCTGCGGCATTTGTAGTTCTGCCCGAAGCATTTTCACAGGAAAACGAACTGATGAATACAACCATGAAAATGGTACGCGGAAAAATTTGCGACTACTTTAGCAAAGAGCTTGAATTTTTATACACTCCTCTGGCCCGCAACCTTACCAACGATGTAAATGTTGCTGCCATAAAAAAATGGAACGCCAAATAATCAAAATCAACAAAAATGATTATTGAAACTTTTTGCTACCCAAGGGCAGCGGTTATCGGAAACCCGTCTGACGGATATTTCGGGAAAACCATTGCCTTTCTTTTCTCAAATTTTCAGGCAAAAGTTCAGCTCTACCAAACTCCAGAGCTTGATATTCAGCCACAGCGGCTTGACAAAACCAGTTTCAGCAGCATTAAGGAACTGGTAGAAAACGTTAACAGCTCTGGCTATTACGGTGGAATCAGGCTGTTAAAAGCCACCATAAAAGTTTTTTACGATTACTGCCAGGAATGCCACATTCAGTTGGATAAACGAAATTTCACAATCAGGTACGACTCCAACATTCCGTTACGCCTGGGCCTTGCAGGAAGCAGCGCCATAATCACCGCATGTATGAAAGCGTTGATTTCGTTTTACGGCGTAGCAATTCCCCACCCTATCCTTGCCAATCTGGTGCTTAGTGTTGAAGACAAAGAGCTGGGCATTGCTGCCGGACTGCAAGACAGAGTTGTACAAGCATACGGCCAGCCTGTTTATATGGATTTCGACAAAGAAACCATGCAAAAACAGGGGTTTGGAAACTACGAAGTTTTAGATGCATCACAGTTTCCGAATATGTACATCGCATTTAGAAAAAACCTGTCAGAAGGTACCGAAGTACTTCACAACAACCTGCGGGCACGGTTCAACATTGGCGAACAAAAAGTACTTGATGCCATGGGAAAATGGGCCGGGTACACCGAAAACTTCCGGGAAGCACTAAAATCACACGATTGCAAAACCATGCATCAACTGATAGATGCCAATTTTGATTTACGCCGCAGCCTTATTGCCATTACCAAAGGAAACATAGAAATGGTGGAAGCGGCTCGTTCTGTTGGTGCTTCGGCAAAATTTACGGGTTCGGGAGGAGCAATTATCGGCACATACAAAGACGAGCAGATGTATAACAAACTGGCCGAAGCTCTGGCAAAAAAAGATATTGAAGTGATAAAACCCAACATTGTAAACTAATTTTAAAATGATAAAAAAAGCAGTAATTCCTGCCGCCGGATGGGGAACACGATTCTTACCCATCACAAAATCTCAACCCAAAGAAATGATTCCAATCGTGGATACCCCGGTTATTCAATATGTGGTAGAGGAAGCAGTGGCAAGCGGAATTACAGACATTCTGATGATAATTGGAAAAGGGAAACGGGCAATTGAAGAACATTTCGACCGCAGCCCGCAACTGGAAGAATCTCTTATTGCAAAAAAACAGCTCGGATTACTGGAGCAAATCAAAAAAATATCGAACCTGGCAAACATTCATTTCATTTGGCAGAAAGAGATGAACGGATTGGGAGACGCCATCAGTTATGCCCGGTACCACGTGGGCCGCGAACCATTTGCCGTGCTACTCGGAGACACGCTCATCAGCGGAAAAGGTGCACCAATTACAAAGCAACTTATTGATGTTTACGACCGCTACAAAAGTTCGGTTGTGGCTCTCGAAGAAGTACCGCCCGAAAATGTTCATCGCTACGGCGTTATTCAGGGTAAAAAACTGGAAAACAATGTTCTGATTGCAGAAGATTTTATTGAAAAACCGGCAAAAGAAGAAGCGCCTTCCAACCTGGCAATTGCAAGCAGGTATGTTTTTACGCCTGAGATTTTCGATTACCTTGACGAAACAAAACCGGGAAAGAACAACGAAATACAGCTTACCGATGCCATGAGAGAAATGGTAAAAAAATACGCAATGTATGGTTTGCAGTTTCAGGGCACCCGATACGATATCGGGAACAAACTCGACTTTCTGAAAACCAATATTATTTACGGGCTGGAACACGAAGAGATTGGAGCTCCTTTGCGTGAATGGTTAAGAGAATTTTCAAAAAAACTATAAAACCAGAAAATGAACAGAAAAAATTTCATCAGGTCGGCTTCCCTCATTGCAGGGGCATCGGCAATAGTTTCTCCTTTTGTTTCATCGGCAAATTCAAGAAGCAACGAAACTGCCAAAATGCCCTTAAAAAAAGGACTGGGCTTTGGAATGATTAAGGAAGAGTTGTCCCTTGTTGATAAGTTTAAACTGGTGAAAGATCTGGGATTTGACGGTATAGAACTGAACAGCCCTACCGACCTTAACAAATCAGAAATTCTGAAAGCGAAAGAGATTTCGGGAATAGAACTGCCAAGCGTTGTTAACAGCGACCACTGGCGCAAACCGCTTTCCGACCCGAATCCGGAAGTGAGGCAGCAATGTATTCAGTCGGTTGCACAATCGTTACTAGATGCAAAAGATTTTGATGCAGACACGGTTCTGGTTGTTCCGGGAGTTGTTAATGAAAAAATTCCCTACGAACAGGCATATTATACGGCAATGAACTCCATTAGGGAACTCATTCCTTATGCCGAAAAAACCGGAGTTCAGATTGCCCTGGAAAACGTATGGAACAACTTTCTGCTAAGTCCCATAGAAGCCAAACGTTTTGTCGACGAAATTAACCATCCTCTGGTTGGATGGTATTTTGACGTGGGTAACATTTTGCGTTACGGCTGGCCTGAACATTGGATTCAAACCCTGAATTCCCGAATAATGAAACTGCATGTAAAAGAGTTCAGCCGAAAATTGATGAACGAAGAAGGTTTACGAAAAGGATTTCAGGTTAAGCTAACGGAAGGCGATAACAACTGGCCGGTTGTAATGCAGGCTGTAAAAAACATCAACTACAAAGGTGGGTGGATTACAGCAGAGGTTAGTGGCGGGGACAAAACCCGGCTAAAAGAAATTTCCGAACGGATGGATAAAATTATTGGTTACCTATAATTGGTTTTCGCTGCAAATAAAGCTCAGCAAAATATATAGGCGTCAACAAAATAGCACTATTTTATTTGCCGAAAAAAGTTAATACCGAGGATTGCAGTCCCCGGTATTTTTTTTCTATTTTTAAGGGACTAATTAAGTGCTCTTTTACCATTTAGAACACACGAAATATTGAGAAACAGTTTTATCACCTGTAATTATGCGACGATAGCAATTGTATTGGTTCCACTAAAAATGCCGATTTAAATAAAACAACACCTAAAACCAAAAACACTGAAGCGCCCAATTATTCGCGAATAGTGATTAACCCTAAAAAGATGAACTCAATTCCCATAAAACATAAAAGGTGGATACAAACGCTGTTTATTCTGTTTCTACTAGCCGACCTTTCTTTTTCTTTTGTTCAGCATTACAACACACCTCTATATGGAGATTTAGAAAACGGAATTCTGCCGGACAAAGATGTTCGAAGCATTTTTGATGACCCGTTTGGTTTTGAAAAAATCATTACTGGTGAAAAAGGGGTTAATCCAAATAGATTTTTTTCACATTACTTCTTTTCAGAGTATTTCAAAAACGTGCCGCTGTGGCTGCAGCATTTTGTAAGCCCCATTTCTTCAGCTTATTTATCCTGCGCAATAATAAAAGTTATTGTACAGGTATTTTTTATCTTTTTTCTGTCGGCGTTCATCAGTGGCAAAACGAAAATATTTAGCAGAGAGTTTATAACAGCTGCCGTAATAATAACACCTCTATTTCAGGTATACGGCTATTGGAGCAGAATGGGAATTATCGACCAATCTATAGCATACAACTTTTTTTATTCCATTCCGATAGTAGCTTTAATGCTGTTTTTATCTCCGGTTTTTAATCACGTCATTCGTAACAAAAAAATCAGAAATACCGCTTATCTGTATCTTGTCCCGTTAATAATCATACTACCTTTTAGTGGCCCGCTCATACCGGCATTAATTGTGATAATAACTTTTCTCGTCTTAATTTACTATTGGAGGCAATCTGGTGTCGGATCCTATTTAAAAAAAGTGCCAAGCGTAATGTACATTGTACTTATTCCTGCAAGCTTATGGAGTTTATATTCATTGGTTCTTGGTTTTTATGATTCCAATTACCAATCTGAAACGATTCCGGTATTAGCAAGGTTTCTCAAATTACCAGAAGGAATATTCTCGCAGCTATTTCATTCTTTGGGAATTCCTTTATTACTAACAACAATTGCAATAAACATTTTCCTAATCAGAAAGCTGAATCCACAGGAGAGTGTCAAATTCATCAACGTGTTCAAATGGATAGGAGTATTTGCTTTTATATACATCATTCTATTACCTTTTGGCGGGTACCGACCATATAGAGCCAGAATAATCCGGTACGACACTATTTTGCCCGTCACAGTTGCACTAATGTTCTATTTTGGGGCTACTACATACTACCTTATTAACAATCTGAAAGAAAGGAGGAAAGCCCGATACTACACATTTATTGTATTGGTTCTAGCAATTTTCACGTTTTCAGACACAAAAGGAATAGGAAAAAACAGATGTGAACGAATGGCGCTGAAGAAAATAGCAACATCACAGGACAGCGTTGTAGCTATTTCAAATAACTGTTATGTAATGTCTTGGTCAAACAATTTTGACTACAAAAAATCAGATAAAAAAGCAGAACTATTATACTATTGGAGAATCACAAAAACGAAGAAGTTGTTTTACAACGAACAATAACCGGGCACAGAAGAAACCGATTAATTTAGTCAGATGCAAAAGGTCGGATCGGCCCTAGTTTTATTGCGGATGAAAAGAGTAATCCCTTATTGTTAAACAAGAATTTTAAGAGAAGACAGAAATGAGTCGTATTCTGGCTACAAAAAATTTATGCAATGTTAGTGGTGGTGTAGCACTGTTTCTTGGAGTAGCCATTTTTATTAAACGAGAGATAGTCAAGTCTTAAAAAGCTCAATATACTTCGAGTCCACATAAAGAAAAGAAGTTATGAGAGTCACCATCACTTCTGCTATATATTTACGGGTTATTTTTAATTTTGTCATAGCCTCGAAAAAATGAAAAAATGATTGATAAAATATACTTTATCGTAACGGCACTGGCCAGCGGCGGAGCATTGGTTTTAGGCCTCTGTTTTCTCTTTCTGTATATCCCCCAAAGTACGTTTTTAAAAGGATACCGGATTGCCCGAAAAACAGCGGCATCTGCATACCTGGGGCTATCCTTACTTTATCTGGTCGAAATTATTTTTCATAATCCAGACATCAGTTATCCGCTTTCAAAATCAATCAAACTTATTGTAGGTTCTTTGCAAGCCCTGTTTTTTACCTACACTTTTATTTCCCTCTTCAACACCCATTTTGTGAGCCGCAAAAAAATACTTTGGGAGATTGCACCAATTTCAGTCTTCATTGTTGCCTTGCTGACAAGCTATATTTGGGCCGCCAATACGGCTGCCTTCCAAATAAGTTTCTTCTTATTTTTGGGGTATTACGTGTCGCTACTCATTCGTTACCTGGTTTTATTTCTAAAAGAATACCGTGCATGTTTCAACAGGGCAGACAACTATTATTCCGGGGAAGAATCCCTGCGCCTGCGCTGGATCTACTACTCCTTCTTTGGCATGTTTACCGTAGGGTTAATGTTGCTGGTGTTGCTTATACTTCCGGAAAGCGATTTTTTTTATTCCCTCTTCATTTTTTGTTTCGTTCTGCTTTATTCGTATTTCGGGATAGGTTTTATCAACTATTCCTACCGTTACAAAATTATTGAGCCACTGGATACTACTGAAAATCCACACGAAATTTTACCGGAAAACAACAATGACAAAAAGAAACAAGCTGAAATGATAGGAGAAGCACTCACCCGTTGGGTTCTTCAGGAACGATTCACACAACAGGGACTTACCATTGAAGACCTCTCCACTGAACTAAGCACCAACCGAACGTATCTGTCCGCATACATTAACCAGGTAGAACAGCAATCGTTTCGCTCCTGGATTAACCACCTAAAAATCGACAAAGCCAAAAAATTACTGTTGACCCATCCGGAAATGCTGGTGGTTGAAGTAGCAGGACTGGCAGGTTATACCGACAGCAGCAACTTTAACAAGCAATTTGTAAAAATAACGGGAAGCTCGGCTCTGGTTTGGAGAAAACGAGAACTTGCCAAAAAACGAAACACGGAAAATTAGTGATGTAAGAAAAGCCGGGCTTTCTTTCAGCGCCAAATCCGAAACAAAAGCTGGCAGCAGAACTCTGAAAAAGTTTCTGCGTTGGCCAGCACATTAAAATGGCATGAATATCCTCATTTCCACTGGAGATGATAAGTAAGAATCCGCCGCTTGATTTCCGGGTTCGTCGTTTCGGTATTCCCATCTCAAAGTGAGCAGGCAAATTGACAAAGCATGTCTCCTGTTTTTCTTTCCTTCTAAAATCATACTTACAGAAGCTCAGGGCATTGCTGCTTCTACCGCCTGTATTTGCTGTTTCCACCCCGCATTTTTGTTGTTTCAACCCTAATTATTTGTTAATCCTACCACCCAAAAAGCAGAAGGGCTATCTATTTTAGTGTTCATCTTTTAATTGTCAGAATAATGTTAAAATCATTCGCTAAACACCCGTTTCTATTGTTCCACTTTGCCCGTATTCAGGGTAATTTTCATTTACCGGTTTTGATAAAAATTGAATAAAATTAGAATGCGGGCGTAAAGCGCTCCGAACGGTCACCACATATCAGTGATAACAAAGAATACCGGGAAAAACCGCATACAGAACATAGGCTACCGAACTTCGAAACGCAAAAACTTTAAACCTTAAATAATAATGAAACATATTTTACTTTTCTTCGCATTTATAATGGCTGTAACAGCCGTTAATGCACAACTGCCAACTTCCTACACACTTGGCGGCTCAGAAGTTGAAATAAACGATGGCTGTATAACGAGCTGTGAGCCATTGCCCGGGTTACTTATTAATCTCACCATTCCCAAAACAATACATAAAAACGGGCAGGCCATTACCATTACCAGTATAGCCGACAATGTGTTCAGTAACAAAAACTTATTAAGTCTCAAACTTGCAAATAGTTTGATAAGTATTGGTGAAAATGCATTTGCCAATAATAAGCTGGTAAGTGTAACACTTTCTGAGGCACTGAGGTACATTGGCGAGAGTGCATTTTGGGGCAACAGCAACCTCACATCCATCAAATTACCCAAACATGCCACAACCCCCGGCTTCGAAGGATGGATTGACGGCTTCGGGGATAAAGTGCAACCAGACGAAAATGGCAACTATATCCTAAGCAATACTTTTCGTGCTTACGCTGCCATATTGCCGTACACCCTTTCAGACGATGATGTTGAAGTGGTAAATGGGCACATAGTCAGTTGCAAAACCCTAAAAGGCACTAAAATAACCATTCCCCAAATACTGGACGGGCAAACAATTACCGACATAAATGGCTACAAATTTGCCCGAAGGATGCTGGTAAGTGTAAATCTTCCCAATAGCATTATAAACATTGACGATAATGCATTCCTGAGTAACAGTTTAACAAGCATAACGTTTCCTGAAGGGGTGCTAAAGATTGGATCACATGCGTTTGCCTCTAACAACTTAACGAGTGTAACACTTGCTGAAACAATTATAAGTATTGGAGAAAAAGCATTTGCCTCTAATAATGATCTTTTGTCAATTAACCTGCCCAAACATGAGTCAACACCCGGTTTTGAAGGATGGATTGACAGTAACGGGCAGCAAGTTGCAAAAACCGAAGACGGTAACTACCCCATTGGCAATTTCGATATCTCTTACACTGCAATAGTACCCTATACCCTTACTGCCGACGACGTAACACTGGATAACGAGGGCTGCATTATAAGCTGTAAACCACTAACAGGCACCAAACTACACATACCACAAACTTTAAATAAAAATGGGACAGAAATCACCATTACCGGGATAGGCCTGAGTGTGTTTGGTGGCAGGGGGCTCATGGAGATTACGCTTCCAAACAGTGTAACAAGCATTAGCGAAAGCTCCTTCGCCAATAACGACTTAACAAACCTAATTCTTCCTGAAGGGCTGATAAGTATCGGAGGATTTGCTTTTTCAGGAAACAAGTTAACAGAAGTAACATTCCCGAACAGCTTAACAAGCATCGGGAAAAATGCATTTTATTATAATAGCCTAACGAGCGTAAAGTTACCCGAATCGCTGACATTTATAGACAAATACGCTTTTTCTTATAATTCCTTTGCATCCATGAACCTGCCCAAACATGCGGCAACTCCAGGATTTACAGGATGGGTTAACGGTATGGAACAGCCGGTGCCGCTAACAGACAACAACTATACTGTAACCAATTTTTCAACCTCTTACACTGCCCAAATAAATTCTAACTTCTACCCCCTCACAGCTGCCGATATTACAGTGGATGAAAACGGTGTGATTACATCCTGCAATATCACCGATTTTAATACCGAAGACTACGCATTTGGAAATATCGTTATCCCCCAAACCATCAATAAAGAGGGCGTTGATATAGCCATTACCGGCATTAACGATGCCGTTTTTATGCATCTTAGCATGGCAAGTGTAGTAGTCCCCGAAGGAGTAAAAAACATTGGAGATAAGGCTTTTTATAGCTGCCATTTAACCAGCGTTACGCTTCCCGAAGGATTACAAAACATTGGAAGCTGGGCATTCGGCTATAACGACTTAACAAGCGTAATGCTTCCTAACGGACTACTAAACATTTGCGACTACGCGTTTACCTATAACAAGTTAACAAGTGTAACTCTTTCGGAAACATTAATTATCATTGACGAAAGTGCATTCGCCAACAATACCAACCTTACATCAATTAACCTGTCCAGGCACGAGTCAACCCCAAGTTTCGAAGGATGGATTGACAGCAATAAGCAAAAGGTGACAAAAACCGAAGAGGGCAACTATACCATATCAAATTTCTATGTTCCCTACTACGCCATAATACCCTATACTCTTACTGCCGATGACGTAACAATTGACAACGAAGGGTGTATTGTAAGTTGCAATATACTGAAAGGCACAAAGCTAACCATACCCCAAACCCTAAATAAAAACGGGACGGAAATCACCATTACCGGAATAGGCCAAGGTGTGTTTGAAAACAGGGGGCTGATAAGTGTTGTGTTTCCGCACAGCATAACAAGCATTGGCGCAAACGCATTTGAAATGAACAACATAGCAAGCATAACACTTCCGTCCTCACTGACAAGCATTGAGTACCGGGCTTTTGCTTATAACTGGCTAACAAGCATAACCCTTCCTGAAACAGTGGCGAGCATTGGCGAATCCGCTTTTAGTAGTAACAAGTTATTAAACGTTACACTTTCTGAACAACTGCTAAGTATTGGTAAAAACGCATTTGCTTATAATGGTAATCTAGCATCCGTCAACCTGCCCAAGCACGAAGCAACACCCGGTTTCACCGGATGGAAAGATGGTAACGGGTCAATGGTATATCTAAACGGTGGTAATTATACCGTAAATGTTTTTACAACTTCATACACCGCCCTAATCTCAGACCGCCCGGCCCCTGCTGCCCCAACACTGGCAGGTAAAACATACAACACCATTACTCTTCATGCAGTGGAAGGTTGCGAGTACAGTATTAATGGAGGTACAACCTGGCAGAGTGAAGTTCTTTTCGATGGACTGGAAAGCAATACAACCTATACGTTTGTACAACGCTATTTCGAAACCGATACTGATTATGCATCACCGGCAAGTGAACCTCTGACCGTTGTAACCGACAAAGCTCAACAAGCAGCTCCTGCCGCTCCAACGCTGGCTTCAAAAACAGAAAGTAGTATTACCTTGAATGCAGTGGCAGGTTACGAATACAGTATTAATGGAGGTACAACCTGGCAAAGTGAAGTTCTTTTCGATGGATTGGAAAGCAATACAACCTATACGTTTGTACAACGCTATTTCGAAACCGATACTGATTATGCGTCACCGGTAAGTGAACCACTGACCGTTGTAACCGACAAAGCGCAGCAAGCAGCTCCTGCGGCACCCACTCTCGCTTCAAAAACAGAAAGCAGTATTACCTTGAATGCAGTGGCAGGTTGCGAATACAGTATGGATGGCGGTACAACCTGGCAAAGTGAAGTTCTTTTCGATGGATTGGAAAGCAATACAACCTATACGTTTGTACAACGTTATTTCGAAACCAACTCAGATTATGCGTCACCGGCAAGTGTCCCTCTGACCGTTGTAACCGACAAAGCGCAGCAAGCTGCTCCTGCGGCACCCACACTCGCTTCAAAAACAGAAAGCAGTATTACACTAATTGCAGTAACAGGTTGCGAATACAGTATTGATGGTGGGACAACCTGGCAAAACGATGTTCTTTTCGATGGACTGGAAAGTGGCACATCTTATACCTTAACGCAACGTTATGCAAAAACCAATACAGACGATGCTTCTCCGGCAAGTGCCCCATTGACCGTTGTAACCGACAAAGCGCAGCAAGCTGCTCCCTCGGCACCCACTCTGGCAAGCAAAACCGACAGCAGCATTGTTCTGAACGTGTTGGAAGGGTGCGAGTACAGCATCGACAACGGAACAACCTGGCAAGACACTCCTCTTTTTAAAGGGTTGGATGATAACACAGAGTATATGCTCATCCAGCGCTATGCCGAAACAGCCACGTATAATGCTTCGCCGGCAAGCGACCCTTTAATGGTAACAACCGATATCTCGACGGCAATTGACAAAATTGAAGCCGGAAGTATTGAATTATATCCGAACCCTGCGAGCCATAAAATTACCGTTGTCAATGCGCCGGAAGGCAGTTCCCTGGTTTTATATAATATTTCAGGAGCGATAGTACTTCAAACAATTATAACCGACAATCAAATTCCAATAGATATAAGCGGTCTAACACCCGGCGTTTATCTTGTACAAATTGGTACAACAACTCAAAAGCTGGTAGTCCGAAAATAAATATGCGAACGGTTCACCCTACCCGGATATAAAATTCGTCTGAACGGCAGTGTTATCTGCCAATAAAGAGGTTATAAGCTTTGCCCCCTGTAACCTCTTTATTTATATTTTTTTTATAATGAAGAGAGTCTGCTGAATGAGTTCAACTTTTCAAAATTACAGCAAATACTATTATGTCAAACGTATTTCTGGTTCCTAAAAAACAGTCCGGATGGTAGCGATAAAACCATTCAAATTATCAGTTACTGCAACCAGCATGTGGTAAACCCCAGAAGTTTTCATATCCAGACGTACGCTCATCCAAAATACCTCAAACTTTTCCTTGCCAGGCCAGAGTTCAGATCTTTTTTTCGAACCCTGCGAGACCCAGCTTAAATCTATTAAGTTATATTGGTTTTTACATACAGAAAACCCAAGCGGCTAAACAAACCGACGGAAATTCTGGGTTATACGAAGCGGCATTAATATGGTTAATATGGCAAGGGGAAACTTCAAAGCCGAATAATTTACAAGCTGTTTTTTACTGGCAATAACTTCATTGCACGCCAGTCATTCAACCTGCAACAAATAAATACATTTAGTGGAGCTGGCGGGAGTCGAACCCGCGTCCAAACGAGGAAGCAACAAGCTTTCTACATGCTTAGCCCCGACTTAATTTTCGAATAAACACCGGATCAAGGCCACCAACGTTTATCTTATCTCCTTAATTTTCGCAGAAATGCCGGAGCCTCATTTCCACTAGCTTCGATTTACTTGCACCGCCGGTTCGGGCCGCTTCAAAGCATTAGCACCCGGGCGATGTCTTGTCCCAACGCCTTGCATCGGGATTAAGCAGTTAACCTACTGTGATTCGGTTACGCAGCAAGAGCGTAATTATTTTCGCCAATTATGGTTTGATCATTATTTTAAAGGGTCAACAACCAAAACCCTGCATGCTTACCTGCCTCTTCTACCCGCTGTCAAAACCAATCAGCCCCGGTAAAACAGGCAATATTTGCCAAAGAACAAGCTGCAAAAATACACAAATTATACAGGAAATAAAACACGGCTCAGATAAACAGCTCCCTCAGCGCTCCAAAATAGTCTTCATCCCAGCCATCAGAAATATTTTCGAACGCTTCTTCGGGGATATTGGTTTGCCGCAACTCAATACTGGTTCCCTTTTTATCGGGATGAAGGACAATTGTAACCACCGACGGCTCCTCTTCTTCACCGAAAAACCACTGCTGTACAATCTTCCGGTTCTCGTCAAACTCCAGGTTTAAACCGGTAATGCTTCCTCCCCACAAAGAAAACTCGGTGTTTGGCGTTGTTTCCATCACCGCATCTTCGCCGGTCCATATTTCCAACATATTTTTGTTTGTCAGTGCATTGTACACATCTTTCGGTTCTGCCGGAAGGTTGTAATAACGTTTCAAGTTTTTCATTTGCTAAATTGTTTATTCAAAAGTAACTGATTCTCCAGAATTAATCCAGATTTTCTTCTTACCATTGAAAAAAAATTGCAATGAAGTTATTGATTATTGAAGACAACCTGAAACTTTTAGAAGCAATTACCCAGACTCTCCAAACCGAAAAATACCTGTGCGAAACAGCCACCGATTTTAGCGCGGCCCACGAAAAAATTTTCCTTTATCAATACGATATTTTAATTGTAGATATTAACCTGCCCGATGGTTCGGGACTCGACCTGATTCGCGAAGCAAAAAAACAAAATCCGTCCACCGGAATTATTGTTATTTCTGCCCGCAACTCACTTAGTAATAAAATTGAAGGACTTGAACTAGGTGCCGACGATTACATCACCAAACCGTTTGACATGGCCGAATTGGTGGCCCGCATTAAGGCATTGCTCCGGCGACGAAACTTTTCAGGAACTGACATCATTTCATTTAATAATATTTCAATAAACACCGCCAGCCGTCAGGTTTTTGCAAACGGGCGGCACATCGAACTCACCAAAAGCGAATACGACATTCTGCTTTTTTTCTTTTCAAACCCCAATCGTGTTTTAACCCGCGAAAGCATTGCCGAACATATCTGGGGCGACAACATGGATTTAGCCGATTCATTCGATTTTATCTACTCTCACATTAAAAACCTTCGGAAAAAACTTGCGGCTGCCGTGAAAAATGTTCCCATAAAAGCGGTTTACGGCATTGGATACAAACTCGATACAACCCCACCCCATGAAACTGATTAAACAAACCTACAAATACACTTCGCTGTGGATAATTCCCATTATTGTTATTGGCAGCTTGTTTTCTTACTTCATTATAGAATTTATTGCGTACGAAGAAGTTGATGAGTTTTTAACCTACGAAATGGAACGTTTGGTGAAGTACCACAAAGAGTACAACGACTTGCCGGATTTTCATAAACTGGAAAAAGTAATTGAAGATGTAAAATACGATTCGCCTGTTTTTAAAGACACACTGATACTGGAACCGGGCGACAACGAAATGGTTCCCTACCGCCAGCTTTGGTTTTCAATTAACCACAACGGCCGCGATTTTACGTTGGTGCTTCAACATTTATTGCTGGGCCGGGACGACATCGCACGCGGAGCCTTTCTGATTATTTCGGGGTTGGCCCTTCTTGTCGTATTTTTCACGTTTTTATCGGTAACCCGCGTTACCGGAAAAATCTGGAACCCGTTTTACGATACCTTACACAAAATTACCCGGTTCAAAATCAGCGAACCCGTTCCCCGTTTCTCTTCGTCAGATATCGACGAATTTAACGCGCTGAACTCTACGTTGAATGTGTTGCTAAAAAAAACAACTGAAGATTACCGCCACAACAAGGAGTTTAACGAAAATGCGTCACACGAATTACAAACCCACCTCGCTGTAATCAAAGCAAATGCAGAAGCTCTTTTAAGCAGTCCAAAAGGAAATGCGGAAGAACTGGAGAGCGTCCGGAAAATTTATTCGGCAGCAACCCAGCTTTCGCAGGTACAAAAATCGTTGCTGCTGCTTAGCAAAATCAACAACCGCGAGTTCAGCAACAACGTAAACCTAAACTTTGAAGAGCCGCTCCGCAATGTGCTCGGCCTTTTTGAAGAGACCATCGACATTCGGGAAATAGAACTAACACATTCCACCGAACCCTGCAATGTTTTTATGGATGCCGGACTGGCTGAAGTACTGGCAAACAACCTTGTAAAAAACGCGGTAAAGCACAACATTCAAAAAGGTTTTATTTCGATAAAACTAACAGCCGATATGCTTGAAATCGAAAACAGCGGAACGCCACATGCCGGAAACCCGGAGTTGTTGCTGTTGCGATTTTCAAAAGGAGAAAACGGGAACAGCGGAATCGGGCTGGCCATTGTAAAAGAAATATGCGATCTCTACAACTTCAAAATTCAATACGAAATTAAAAACGCAATACACAAAATCACCATATTTTTCGGGTGACGGGAAATCTCCAAAATCTCTCCCAAATTGGTTTCTACTTTTGTTTCATCAATAATTTTAAAACAGAAAACAGATGAAACAGCAAACAATTTTTAATGCCGTAAAAAAAACAATGTTGGCCGTTCTTTTTGCCGGCTTTTTCGGAAATGCAAACGCACAGTACACCGGTCCGGGCTCGCAAGCTGCCGACCACACGGTAAAACAGGTTTCAGACAATGCGCTGAAACTCGATCGAAAAGACACAATGGTAAAAATAAAAGGTTTTATTGTAGAAAAAATCAAAGACGAAAATTACTGGTTCCAGGATTCAACCGGAAAAATCAGGGTGGAAATCGATAAAAAACACCTGCCTGCTACTCCGTTCAACGACAAAACCGAAGTGGTTATTATCGGCGAGGTAGACTACGATTTACTTGAAGGAACTGAAATTGAAGTAAAGAAAATAGAAATACCGGGAGCCGCTGTGCAAAACAACGCAAAGGAAAGCACTCCGCGTTAGTTTCAGCATTGTCAAAAACTCCGGCTTCTTTAAATCCATTTGAGAAGCCAACACTACAGAGTTACAATATTTTACCCGGGAAGCTGCATTGTTCAACACAAAAGAAATGCAGCTTCCGGTAAAAAAGTAACAAAAAGCGGTTGATAAAATTCGGGGAAGATAGGTTAGAGTTCCAAACAAAATCCCGATTTTTCGGACTTATTAAAATCTGAATCTGCCCTTAAAAACAGTTTATCGGCAAATGCAAACAAGCAAAAGATAATGAGTATTTTAACATTAATATTAATTGCCATTGCCATTTCACTTGGCATACTCGAAATATCGATGTCCGCCGGAAAAGCACTTTCAAGAATCCGGTTTTGGCAGGCTGTGAAAATTGCATTCATTCTGGTGCTGTTGCAGACTCCTGTTTTCCTCATCGGCTGGGTTTCAGGCAATAAGTTCGAAGATCTTATTCATAGTTACGACCGCTGGGTTCCGCTGGCACTTTTGAGTGCACTGGGAATTAAAATGATTTTCGAAAGCCTCAGACATTTTAACAACAAAGGAAAAATCAGATCATTGTCGGTTACCATGCTGCCCGGCGTTTTTCTGGCCATCCTCATCGATGCGTTACTTGTAGGAATTAGTTTCGCATTTTTCAGTCAAAAACTATTACTGACTCTGCTCGTTGTCGGCTTGCTCACTTTTTTGGCAACAATTGCGGGAATACTTTGGGGAAAAGCCCCGCAATCCAAATTGAGTTTTCACACAAAAATTCTGGGTGGCTTTTTGCTCATCGGAATTTGTGTCAACCTGCTTTTAAAGCTTCCTCCCATAAATTAAACAGAACACATAAACACATCCTCAGCAAACCAAATTTTTCATTTCGCTAAAAATATACTGAAACAAACGAATACATGTTTTCGGCCTGATTCAGTAATTTTCAAACCAATTTCAATACTAAAGAGCAGAACAATTCAGCATCTGAAACGTAATTGAAATAACACCTCCCCAAAACAGCCGGGGAACAAATACATTAATAGCATGAAAAATCTGTTTTTACTTTCTGCTGCACTCTTCCTGATGTTCAGTGCAAACGGACAAATTAACGCAAAACTGATGCGTTACACTGATGTTTCTGAAAGCCAGATTGCCTTTGTTTACGGAGGCGACATTTGGCTGGTTGACAAAAATGGAGGAACAGCAATTCAGCTCACCAACTCTCCCGGAGAAGAATCGTGGCCGCGTTTTTCGCCAGACGGAACGCACCTGGCCTTTACGGCAAACTACAACGGCAACTCAGATGTTTTTGTGATGCCGGTAACAGGAGGCATTCCTACCAGAATAACCTTTAATGTGTTTCCCGACCGGATGGTCGACTGGCATCCCGACGGGAAAAAATTGTTTTTTGCATCTGCGCGCGAAAACGGAATTTCACGATTGAATCAGTTCTACCTGACCAGCAAAGATGGAGGGTTCCCTGAAAAAGTTCAAATTCCTTATGGCGAGCTGGCCAGTTTTTCGCCCGACGGAAACAAATTAGCTTACATCACTAAAATAACCGAAAATTACCCGTTTAAACGTTATCTTGGCGGACTGGCCTCCGACATTACTATTTTCGATTTAAAAAACAACACTGCCGAGCGGATAACCGATTACCCCGGTAACGACGGGCAACCTGCCTGGGCCGGAAACAAAATTTACTTTCTTTCGGACCGCGACGAAAACATGCGCCTCAATATTTGGGAGTACGATACGAAAACCAAAGAGATGCGGCAGATTACCAACTATAAAAATTTCGACATCTCTTTTATGTCGGCAGGCCCCGACGATTTGGTTTACGAAATGGGAGGCGACCTCTATCTGATGGATTTAGCCTCGTTAAAACCGAGACAAATTAAGGTGAATGTTATTAGCGATTTATCGGTAGAAATGCCGCACAGCAAAGATGTAAGCAGCCGCATTTCAAACGTAACCGCTTCTCCGGGAGGCAAACGGGTTATCTTCGAAGCGCGGGGAGAACTGTTCAATGCACCGACAGAAGAGGGATTCACGCTGAACATGACCCGTTCGAGCGGATCTTTTGACCAGAACCCGGCATGGTCACCCGATGGAAAAACCATCGCTTTCTGGAGCGACAAATCGGGCGAATATGAAATGTACCTGCAAGACTCCAACGGGAAAAATCCTGCCAAGCAGCTCACTCAACGAGGCAAAGGTTTTGGCTACAAACTATTCTGGTCGCCCAACAGTAAAAAAATCGCATTCATTGACGAAACAAACACCATCCAGATTATTGATGCGGAGAGTGGTGAAATTACCGAGGCCGGGAACTACCGCTGGAACCTTGGGCACGGCCAGCGTTTCAATTTTCCGCTTTCGTGGTCGCCCGACTCCAAATGGCTGGCTTTTACGCAGGGGCTCGACAATTCAAATGCTGCCATCTGCATTTTTAATACCGACGACAACCAACTGCACCAGGTCACTTCCGGTTTTTACGACGACAGCTTCCCGGTGTTCAGCACCGACGGGAAATACCTTTTCTACCTCACCAACCGAAACATGAGTGCAGCCTACTCATCTCTTGGCGATGGCACATGGATTTATCCCAACTCCACAGAAATAGCAGCACTTTCATTAAAAAAAGATACTCCTTCGCTGTTGGCTCCCAAAAACGATGAGGTTGAAATAAAAGCAGAAAATAAGGAGAAGGATGACGACGAGAAAAAGAAAAAGGACCAGGAAAAGGACGAAAACAAGGAGAAAGAAAATGACAACAAAGTAGAAATCGATTTCGAAAACCTGGAAACGCGTCTTTCCATATTACCTCCAAAGGCCGGAAATATTTCGGCACTAATTCCTTTTGAAGGGAAACTGGTGTACTTGCGCAGGCCAAACACCGGCTCCGGAGAGCGGCACTCATCGCTTCATTTTTATGATTTAAAAGAACGCGAAGAAAAAGAAATGATGGGACAGGTAAGCCGGGCTGCAGCAACTGCCGATGGCAAATCGCTAATAGTTTCCAGTCAAAATAAATATGGAATTATAAAACCGGCTGCCGGACAAAAAATTGAAAAGCCCATTCCAACCGACGGACTGGTAATGGATTTGATTCCCAAAGAGGAGTGGCGACAGATTTTTATGGACACCTGGCGCAGGCACCGCGATTTTTTCTACGATCCGAATATGCACGGGCTCGATTGGGAAGCACTGCGCGACCGCTACGGGGAACTGCTCGACGACGCGCGTACCAGATGGGATGTTACAAATTTACAACTGAATCTGGTGGCTGAAATCAGTGCCGGGCATACCTATGCCGGCGGCGGCGATACAGAACGAGCTTCGTCCCGGTCAAACGGTTTTCTGGGAGTTGACTGGGAACCGGACGGGAAACAATATCGCATTAAAAAAATTGTAAAACCTGCAGAGTGGGACACCGAAGTCCGCTCCCCGTTCGACAAACCAGGAGTGGAAGTAAACGAAGGCGACTATATTTTATCCGTAAACGGAATTTCGCTTGATCCGACAAAAGAACCGTATGCTGCTTTTGAAGGCCTTTCAGGCAAAACCGTAAAACTACAGGTTAGCACTACCGGAAAAGAAGCCGATGCCAGGGATGTAGTAGTGAAATGTTTGTCGGCCGGCCAAGAAAATAACTTGCGTTACCTGGAGTGGATTGAAAATAACCGAAAAATGGTAGATGAACTTTCTGACGGACAGTTGGGGTACATTTACATGTCGAACACCTCATCGCGTGGTCAGTTGGAACTGGTTCGCATGTTTTACGGTCAGCTCCACAAAAAAGGATTTATCCTGGATGAACGTTTTAACGGCGGAGGACAGTTGGCCGACCGTTTTCTGGAACTGCTACAACGACCGGTTACCTACAACTTACACTGGCGCCACGGGAAAGACCACACCAACCCCATTAAAACGAACACCGGCCCGGTAGGAATGCTGATTAACGGCTGGGCAGGTTCGGGTGGCGACGGGCTGCCATGGGCATTTCAGGAACTGAAAGCAGGCCCAATTGTTGGCGAACGCACGCTTGGCATTTTGGTTGGACCGGCAAGCCAGCACCAGCTCATCGACGGCGGCTACATTACAGTGCCCGGCGCCCGCCTATACGACAATGATGGCCACTGGTTCTGGGAAGGAGAAGGTGTTTCGCCCGATTTCGAAGTGTGGGACGACCCAAACATGCTGATAAAAGGTCGTGACCCGCAAATGGAGAAGGTGGTAAAAGAGGTTCTCAAACTCACCAAAGAGAATAAACATTTAATGACACCCGCTCCTCCGCTCGAAGATCGCACAGCAAAAGGACTTCGAAAAGAATAAAAAAAAAGCAAAACTCCGGCGAACCATAATTCAGACATACCGAATTAAACAGATTATGGAATTCCGGAGTTTTGCCTTTTTCGCCCTGTTATAGATTTTTTTCAGAAAAAAACCGAAAAGCCGAAACAGTGAAAAATACTTTTCTAGATTTACGATTATTTTCTGAAAATGGAATTTTACGTACAACATCCCCGGTTTTTGGTTGCAGTTGACTGTGTAATTTTCGGTTACGAGGAGGGGGAACTGAAACTGCTTATTTATCCGCGGGCTTTTGAACCGGAAAAAGGCAAGTGGTCGTTAATGGGAGGCTTCATCCAGCAGGCAGAATCGTCAGACGAAGCTGCGGCCAGGGTTTTAAAAGAAACTACCGGCTTAAACGAAATTTTCCTTGAGCAGGTAAGCACATTTTCGGCATCCGACAGAGAACCGTCCGAACGGGTAATTAGCGTTGCTTACTTTGCGCTCATCAAAATCGAAAGGTATAAAAAAAACAAAACCCGGGAGTTTGGGGCAAAATGGTGGCCGGTAAACGAATTGCCGCCCCTCATTTTCGACCACAACGAGATGGTTCTGCAGTCGCTCAAAAAACTACAGCAAAAAGCAGGGCACAGTTTGGTAGGCAGTGAACTGCTCCCCTCAAAATTCACACTATTGCAACTGCGCAAACTTTATGAAGCAATTTACCAGCGCTCTTTCGACCCGGGGAACTTCAGAAAAAAAATGTTGTCGTTGGGGGCACTGGAAAAGCTGGATCAAAAAAATTCAACCGAATCAAAAAAAGGAGCCTATTACTACCGGGTAAAACCAGACAAAACAGAGTTGGAACTGGAGCGCATTATCAAATACTAATTCAAAATCGATTACTTTGTATGCTCACTTCAGGCAAAATCAGCTCAAAAATAACCATTGAAATACTCGTTATTTCTGGCAGCTATTTTTTATTTTAGATGTTCATTTTTAGCGTATGTACGATATAATTGGAGATGTGCACGGCCATGCCCAGCTTCTGAAAAAACTTTTACTGGAACTGGGTTACGAAAAAACCGACGGAGGATATTCTCATCCTGACCGGAAAGCTGTTTTTGTGGGGGATTTCATAAATCGCGGGCCTCAAATCAGAAAAACCATCCGCATTATCAGAAAAATGGTGGAAAGCGGAAACGCGCTGGCTGTTCTGGGGAACCACGAAGTCAACATTATTATTTCCTACCTGAAAGACAAAAAAGGCAATCCGCTGGTAAAACCGCCCCTGAAAAATTTCCTTTCGGGATTGAAAACCTTTAACGAGTTTGCCGATGCCCCCGAAGAGTGGCAAAGCAATTTGCGCTGGCTTCGGACACTCCCGCTTTTTCTGGATTTGGACGGAATCAGGGTTGTTCACGCCTGTTGGTCAGATCTCGCGGTAGAATTTGTAAAAAACAACCTTCCTCCCGGAAAAATCAAAAAGGAAGTTTTCAAAAAAATATACAAAAGTCCGGGGTCTGAGCTGGCAAAAAACATCTGGCTTCTAACCAAGGGGCTTCAGTTTAAAATGCCGGGAGATCTGAAAATAATCAATAACAAAGGAGTCTCGCCCCGATCGTTCAGAATGCGATGGTGGGAAGACCCCAAAGGCAAAACATTTGAAGAGCTTTCGTTTGAAAGTAAATTTAGCCTGCCGGAATACACGGTTCCCCCGGAAATCACTCCCGAAAGCCTTCCCTACCCTCCCGATGCTCCTATTGTTTTCTTCGGACACTACTGCCGGGGCAATGGTCCGCACATTATAAAAGCCAATATTTGCTGTCTCGACGGGTGCATTGTCGGAAAAAAGACGCTTCTCGCGTACCGATGGAACGGTGAAACCAGCCTGAATCCAGAGAATCTGGTTAAAATTCAAAAAATATCCCCAAGCAAAACACTGTAAAACAACGAGTTTGAAACGAGTAAAAAAATATCTTTTTTTTGTATTGCAGGAAAAAAAAGAAAGTATATATTTGCATCACCTTTTCGAACGGTAACAGCCACGAAAAGGGAGTTCTGAAAAGACAAAAGATGAAAAATGGTGGCGTAGTTCAGTTGGTTAGAATGCCGGCCTGTCACGCCGGAGGTCGCGAGTTCGAGTCTCGTCGTCACCGCCAAAAAAGCAGCTTTTATAGCTGCTTTTTTTTATGCTCCAAAGCTTGTGTTGACAGCAAAATTTTCGGGTCAATTAAAACACCAAGTCGCCCGACATTACAACCAGAGTCAACTACCCCCTACCGAGCTCTTCCTTCAGGAAACGGGCGGTATAAGATTTTCTGCTTTTTATTATTTCTTCAGGTGTTCCTTTACAAAGAATTTCGCCTCCGTTTTTTCCGCCTTCCGGCCCCAAATCGATAATATGATCGGCCACTTTTATAACATCCAGATTGTGTTCAATAACAATTACGGTGTTTCCCCTGTCGACCAATTTATTGAGAACAACAAGCAAAACACGGATATCTTCGAAATGCAGGCCGGTAGTTGGCTCATCAAGAATATAAATGGTCTTTCCGGTGTCGCGTTTGGCCAGCTCAGACGCCAGTTTCACCCGTTGCGACTCGCCTCCCGACAAGGTTGTGGAAGCCTGTCCCAGTGTGATGTATCCCAACCCGACTTCCTGCAATGTTTTTAGCTTGACTGAAATAGAAGGAATGTTTTCAAAAAACTCCACTCCCTGATTAATGGTCATTTCCAGCACATCGCTAATTGATTTTCCCTTGTAGCGCACCTCAAGCGTTTCACGGTTGTAGCGTTTGCCATTACACTTATCGCAATGCACATGAACATCCGGCAGAAAATTCATCTCAATCAACTTCATTCCGCCACCCTGGCACTCTTCGCAACGACCTCCTTTTACGTTAAACGAAAAGCGGCCCGGTTTGTACCCTCTTATTTTTGCTTCGGGAAGCTGTGCAAACAAATTCCGGATATCTGAAAATACGCCGGTATATGTAACCGGATTAGAGCGGGGCGTACGCCCGATGGGCGATTGATCCACCCGGATTACCTTATCGACAAACTCCAATCCTTTAACCGATTTGAACGGGAGCGGATCTTCTACTGAATTATAAAAATGCTGGCTCAAAATGGGCTGAAGCGTGCCATTTATAAGCGTTGATTTTCCACTTCCGGAAACGCCGGTGACACAAATAAAAATCCCAAGCGGAATTTCGAGGGTAACATTTTTCAGGTTATTTCCTGTGCAACCGGTTACTTTCAAAAAATCGCCAGTTCCTTTTCGGCGCTCTGCCGGAATTTCAATTTTTCGACGGTTATTCAAATAATCGGAAGTTAAAGTATGAGATTCGAGCATCTCTTTGGGCGAACCTGCAAACACCACTTCTCCTCCGTGGCGACCTGCACGCGGCCCCATGTCTATTATCCAGTCGGCATGCAGCATTGTATCTTTATCGTGTTCCACCACAATAACCGAATTGCCGCTGTCACGCAACTGCTCCAAAGCCTGAATAAGCTTCAGATTGTCTCGATGGTGAAGTCCGATGCTGGGTTCATCCAATATATAGAGCACGTTTACCAGTTGCGAACCGATTTGTGTTGCAAGCCTGATTCGCTGTGATTCTCCTCCGGAAAGGCTCTGAGCAGTCCGGTCCAGCGCCAGATAATCTAATCCAACACCCAACATAAAGCCCAGCCTGTCGCGAATCTCCTTAATCACTTCCACACCAATTTTCCGCTGTCTTTCAGAAAGCCGTTCTTCCAGTCCGTTAAACCATTCGCCCAACTCTTTCAAATCCAGTTGTGCCAGCTCCGAAATATTCTTCCCGTCAATTTTAAAATACAGCGATTCCTTTTTCAGCCGCTGCCCCCCACACTCGGGACACACCGTGGTTTTCACAAACTGATTGGCCCATTTCTGCGCCCGTTTTGCCGGATTATCTTCACGCTGGCTGTCGATATATTTCACCACGCCATCGTAGCTCATCATGTAATTCATGCTGGAGCCCAGCGGTGTATTTTTTAGCTGAATCCGTTCGTTTGTGCCAAACAACACGGCATCCAAACCCTCTTCCGAAATATTCTTAATCGGGGTTTTTAGTGTAAAGCCAAACTTTTCTCCTAGTGCCTCAATCTGCCAAAAAATTAACGAATTGCGATATGACCCCAAGGGGGCAATCCCTCCTTTTCCAATGCTTTTACTTTTATCAGGGATAATTTTATCGATATCTATTTCGGTAACCCTACCGAGGCCATTGCACTTTGGACATGCCCCTTGCGGCGAGTTAAAAGAAAAATTATGCGGCGCCGGCTCGCTGTACGAGATTCCGGTTGTGGGACACATCAGCAAACGGCTGTAATACTTAGCCTGATTGGTATCGCTGTCCAAAATCATCAAAACCCCATGTCCGTGTTTCATGGCGGTTTGCACACTCTCTTTCAGGCGTTTGTCTCCGACGCCGTCTACCACGAGTTTGTCAACAACAATTTCGATGAAGTGGTTTTTGTAACGATCAACCCGGTGGTTGTGCATTATTTCAGTTATTTCACCATCCACACGCGCCTGCAAGAACCCTTTTCGCCTTATTTGTTCAAACAACTCCCGGTAATGCCCTTTTCGGCCTTTTACTACCGGAGCCAAAATATGAATTCGCTTTCCGGCAAAGTCGCTTTTAATAAGTTGCAGAATTTTCTCTTCGGTGTATTTCACCATTTTTTCGCCCGTATTGTATGAGAACGCTTCTGCTGCGCGGGCATATAAAAGGCGCAAAAAGTCGTAAATCTCGGTAACAGTCCCCACCGTTGAACGCGGGTTACGGGAAGTTACTTTCTGTTCAATAGAAATAACCGGACTGAGACCGGTAATTTTATCCACATCGGGGCGTTCGAGATTTCCCAAAAACGAACGCGCGTATGCGGAAAACGTTTCGATGTAGCGGCGCTGCCCCTCGGCATAAATGGTATCGAATGCCAGCGACGATTTACCGCTTCCGCTTAATCCGGTTATTACGGTAAGTTTGTTACGGGGAATTTCCACGTCAATATTGCGCAGGTTATTCACCCTCGCCCCATGCACTATAACTTTTTCTTCCGATTCTGTTTCTTCTTCTTCCAGGATGACTTCATCCGCATATTTTGTTTCCTGCATCTTTTTCTGTTCCGTTTGTACTGTTCCTGTCTTTGTCTGAAAAATTTCTCCGCTGAAACTAGTCCTTTTCTTCAATCACCGGTATTTGAACCGTGTATGTTTTCCTGGCGGAATTGGTCAAGAAATTGTCGCGCAACCATGGGTTGAAATTCTTCAGCAACTTATAATTAATTCCCTGCTCCAGGGCAAAGTCGGCAAAATCTTCCACTTTCCCGGTAATTTCTACTTCCCGGGTAGAAACGACAGGATATTTCTCTTCTTCGGGAACTGCAAAATTATATTTTTCGGGATTCTCCATAATCAGTTTCAGGGCAATAATCCGGAAAACATAACGGCTGGGTTCGGAACCAAAAAGCAAATCATAGTACGATTCTGTTTTTTGTCGGGTAATCTGTCTTTTAACCCCGGTATTTCCGGCATTGTATGCTGCGGCTACCATCGACCACGAGCCAAACCGTTCGTATGAATCCAGCAAATAATCGCACGCAGCGTAAGTCGATTTTTCCACATGGTAGCGTTCGTCCACTTCTTTGCCGATTTCTAGCCCGTAATCGCGACCGGTCCCCTGCAAAAACTGCCACAGGCCAACTGCCCGCGCAGGCGAAACCGCACTCGGATTGAAACCACTTTCGGCCACGGCCAGAAATTTAAAATCGTCCGGCACTCCTTTTTCTTTCAAAATAGGTTCTATTATTGAAAAATAGCGCGGTGCCAATTTTATGTACCGAATAGTTTGTGAATGAAAATAGGAGTTTACCAATAACTCACGATCGAGTGACTCACGCACATCGAAACGCCAAAGCGGGACGGGCTCTCCGGCAAAAGTAACCGAGTCGGGAACCTCAACGGCATGAAAAGCCGCTGGCGCATTTTCCCAGCCTCCCTCAGATGTTTCGCTGGTTGACGAACCCATAACCAAAAAAATAACAATCCCTGCATTTATTACCAGCAACACCGGCAACAAAAAACTCACCCACTTTTTACTATTCATCGTTGTATCATTTTCTAAAAAACACAAAATTACACTTTTAGTTTTTTGATGCCAACGAAAAACAGTATTAGCAGATTAAAACCTTTTCAACTAAAAAACTGAACAAGCAAAAAACAGGCACGTCATTTTACAGTATGTTTTCCTACTTCACAATCAAAAAAAGTCGTCTATTTTGAAAGCGAACTAATCTAATTCAATTCCAACATCACAATCGATTTTGATGGAAGATTTACCTGCAACGAATTTCCGGAGACGTTCACATCGGCAAAACTTTTTAACATAACCTGCTCTGCTTTTCCGAAATCGTTAAAAGCATTCACCTCATCTGCCGTAATTATTTCACCCTTTTCAAAATTAATCATCTCCATTCCGCGCAATTCGCATGAAATGCTTACCGCTTTGTTGGGATTCAAATTACTAATGGTGAGATGAATTTTCCCGTCGTCCGATTTAGAAGCCGTTGTAGAAACAGCAGGAATGCTTTTGTTTTCAAACTCATATGTTTCCGATTCCACATCGGTTGGCAACAAAGTTGCGTCGTGGTGTACTTTGTACATTTTAAAAACGTAATACGAAGGTGTTTTAACCATTTTATCGCCTCTGGTCAAAATCATGGCCTGCAGCACATTCACCGTTTGAGCAATATTTGCCATTTTTACCCGGCGACTGTACTTATTGAATAAATCGAGATTAACTGCAGCCACCATGGCATCGCGCAAAGTATTCTGCTGATACAAAAAACCGGGATTTGTTCCGGGCTCCACATCGTGCCAGTTGCCCCATTCGTCAACAAACAATCCAACCTTGTTATCCGGGTCGTACCTATCCATGATATTAATATGTTTTTCAAGAAGTTCATCCATAAACAGCGTTTTGCTCATGGTCATAAAATACTCGCTTTCATTAAAATCGGTTGCTGATCCTTTGTGGCTCCAGTCGTGGGCAATGGTATAATAATGCAGCGAAATTCCCTGAAAACTTCGTCCCGGATTCCCGTTCCTCATCAGAACCTCCATCCAGTTGTAATCTGCGCCGTTGGGGCCACAGGCAATCCGAAAAAGCCTGTTTTCTCCATAATTTTTTGTGTAAGTAGAATACCTTCTCATTTCGTTGGCATAATATTCCGGAGTCATATTTCCACCGCACCCCCAGTTTTCATTTCCTAGATTCCAGTATTTTACACCCCACGGCTCATCTCTTCCGTTTGATTTTCGCAGGTCGGTCATCGGACTGATATTCCCCGAATTAAGGTATTCTACCCACTGCGACATTTCCTGAACTGTTCCGCTGCCCAGGTTTCCGCAAATAACAGGCTCAGCACCAAGCTGATTGCAAAGTTCCATAAATTCATGGGTACCAAAACTATTGTCCTCCGTCACGCCGCCCCAATGAGTGTTAATCATTGTAGGGCGTTGCTGCGCTGAACCAATACCATCCATCCAGTGGTACTCGTCGGCAAAACATCCGCCCGGCCAGCGCAGGTTCGGAATACCCATTTCGCGCAACGCATCCACTACGTCGTTACGTATTCCGTTTATATTCGGAATTTCAGAATCTTCGCCTACCCAATATCCACCGTAAATGCAATTGCCCAAATGCTCTGAAAAGTGGCCATAAATATGTTTGCTGATTTTTTCGTGCCCCAAATCGGTGTTTACCACAATTTTATTTTGTGCAGTTGAAAAAAACACCGAAAGGATAAAAATTCCACTGAGTAATTCTTTTGATTTCATTTTATAGGTTTTTGGTTTATACTGTTTTATTTCAATGAGTTTCAGGCGAGAATATTATTTCAAAGATAATAAAACGTACAAAATACTATTCGTATTGAAAAAGAAAATGAATGAAGTAAATTACCGGAAAAACATTCGAATGAAAATGCAACAAAGCTGTCATTTCACGCAAAGCAAAAAGCCGGAGACCAACACCAGCAGCCTACTTCAAATAAGGGATGGAAGAATGATGGAGGTTTATCTTTATTTCGTTGTTTTCGTTTTCGAAATAGCCAAAAGTATATTCTACTTTTATTTCATCTCCGTTTTTATCAGTAAAAAAGTAGTTTCCCATAGCTACGGCATGGTTTCCCTTTGTTATGATTCCGACATTTTGAAAACGCACTTTTACCCAGGGCCTGATGGCAAACCCCTGGTCTTCCTGATAATCTGAATTTCCTGCCACAAAGTACGACAGTGCTTTTTCAAATGTATCGCGAAACTGTTCTATTGAAGCGAGGGTGGGTTTAAAAAGCACCACCCCTTCGGCATACCCGTAATGCTTTTTTATAAATTCCTCTGCAAGTAACTTGTAATTCTGGTTATCAACAAATGCTTTTCCGATAGCAACAACTCCTTCTCCCCAGCTTTTCTGGGCCTCTCTGATCTTTTTCTTTGTCAGGTGTTTCTTCTTAATTTTCAATACTAAAGCTTTTTAGTTTTAAATATTGAAGTACCTTTTTAGCAGCACCCCTACAATTTGACAAATAAAAAACAACGAAAAACTTTAAATTGTTGACACATTGCCCAGAAAAAGGAAATATTTCACATAGATACAAAACTGCATTTGTTAAATCAATTGTTTGCAAAACAGCAAGATTTCGGGTAAACAGACCTTTTGAGTGAATTAGGGCTACCTTTGCGCCTCAATTTAACATTTATTAAGTGAATACATTTTTTAGACCCAAATTTTTTACCGTATTAAAAGAAGGATATACCTCAAAACGGTTCTCTTCGGACTTGCTGGCCGGAATTGTAGTAGGAATTGTAGCGTTACCACTGGCCATCGCATTTGCCGTGGCATCGGGTGTTTCTCCCGAAAAAGGATTAATCACCGCCGTTGTTGCCGGATTTATTATTTCGTTGCTTGGAGGAAGCCGGGTTCAGATTGGCGGCCCCACCGGCGCTTTTATTATCATTGTTTACGGTATTCTTGCGGAATATGGGTTTAACGGACTTCTGATTTCCACCATTCTGGCAGGTATTTTCCTGATTATTTTCGGATTGCTGAAGTTAGGTGCCCTGCTAAAATACTTTCCTCATCCATTAATTGTCGGTTTTACCAGTGGCATTGCTTTGGTAATTTTTTCCACACAAATACGTGATGCTCTGGGATTAAACATTGAAAATGTTCCGGCCGGTTTTATAGCGAAATGGACCGCCTATTTTAATCATCTGGGAACCACCAACTTTTATGCTGCAGGGTTAGCGCTCATGTCCATATTATTGGTTGTGTTCTCAAAAAAACTTACTAAAAGAGTGCCTGGCTCGTTGATTGCAATTGTTGTGGGGACTGTGTTGGTTCAGATTTTCAACATTCCTGTGCTTACCATCGAATCATTTTTCGGAGATATTCCGAGTACCATCCATATGAGCTGGCCACAATTTGACTTTTCCCAGATGGGAAGTTACATTCAGCCGGCGCTTACCATTGCGCTGCTTGGTGCTATCGAATCGTTGCTTTCGGCAGTTGTGGCCGATGGGATGATTGGAGGCCGGCACCGGTCAAACACCGAACTGATTGCCCAGGGCGTGGCCAATATTGTTACTCCGTTTTTTGGCGGGATTCCTGCCACCGGAGCTCTTGCACGTACCGCAACCAACGTGAAAAATGGCGGAAGAACCCCGGTTGCCGGGCTGGTGCATGCCGTTACATTATTATTGATTATGCTGTTTTTCGGGCGCTGGGTCAAGTTGATTCCGATGGCGAGCCTCGCCGGAATTCTTATGGTAGTTGCCTACAACATGAGCGAATGGCGTTCTTTCCGCTCCATTTTAAAAGGTTCGTTTTTTGACATCACAGTGCTGCTTACCACCTTCTTTTTAACTGTTCTGGTTGACTTAACCGTTGCCATCGAAATCGGAGTAGTGCTGTCAGCTCTGCTTTTCATGAAAAGAATGGCAGATATGGGAAACTCGATACCGGCTGTTGTGGATACCGACATTATTGAAGACTACTCGGAAATGCCTTTAGAAATTGGTATTTACGAAATTAGTGGCCCGCTGTTTTTTGCATCTGCCAAGCAGTATTGCGAAGTTCTGAAATCAATCGGACTGAAAAGTGAAATCATTATCATTCGAATGCGACACGTTCCGTTTATTGACTCAACCGGGTTGCAGAACCTGAAAGAGACATTGAGAATTCTGACAAATTCGGACATCAAAGTTATCTTATCAGGAGTAAACAAAAATGTAAACAGCTATTTGCAGAAAGCGGGAATTTACGCGGTAATCGACAGTAACTCCATTTTCGAAACATTTGAACAGGCAGCAAACGAAGCAAAAAATCAACTCAAAAAACGGGAGCATTAATCAGTTTGCTCCCAGCTTTGCTTCCATAAAAGCCTCCAAATATTCCACAGTAATTTTTTTGGCTACAATAGTTTTATTTTCGTCCAGCACGTAAATACCGGGAGTTATACGGCCGTCGTACAAAACTTTAAACCGCGAGGTGTGGTGTTGATCCCACACATTTGTCCAGTCGAACATGTTGTGTTCTGCCAAAAATTCGCCCCATTCGTCTTTATTATCGTCCGAATAAATGGCGAAAACCGCCAACCCTTTATTTTTATAAGGCTGAAAAACTTTGGAATATAATTCGGGAACGAACTCTCGGCAGTGCGAACAATTCGGTTCATAAATTAACACCAGCGTGTACTTTGCTTCGGTCTGATGCAGATTAACATATTCCCCGTCGAAACTCTCCAAAGTCAGGTCGGGAGCGGTTTTCCCGATGAGATTATTTTCGGCAAACAACACATTCTCGCGTATTTTTTCGAGAGATTCTTCAGACGCCCAGAATGCCTGTCCCGACAAATAGTATTCCCGGGCAATATCGACAAAAAGTGCATCCATTCCCATAATATTGCTGTTAATAGAGGCATTCAGAAAAAACGAAGTGGCAAACTGAAAAATCCGGGGCTGCGGTTTTACCTCCTCTATAAAAGAAGACACGTGGTTTCTCACCGAATCATAATTCTGATAAAGCACTTTGGTGAACCAAGTTTCCAACTTTTTCTTAAAAAACGGGGTGTACAAAAACCGCTCGTCAGTATAATCGAAATTGTCCCAAAAATGTTTTTGCTGATGATAAAACCGCGCAATTAACAAAAGCGAATCATTATGCTGCACCTCTTCCGGCAACATGGAAATATCCAGCGGAGGGACATAATTTGCCCTCACAAACTTTTCTAAAAACGACCCCGGAAGTACCAGTGCAATACTGTCCCAATAATTGTGAAGCTGCGTGGTAAGTCCGGCAATTTCCTCCTGAATTTTTTCACGCTCCTGCCCCGAAGCAGCTTTGCTCGCCTTACTAATTTCGGCGCCTTTTTGCTGAAGTTCACTCAAAAAATTGGTGTAATCAACAAATGCAGCAGTCTCCTCCGAGCCGGCAACCCGAACAGTTTTTGAATAAAACGATTCATTTTTTATAGTGAACTGCTGGTTTACTCCAAGCAGAAAATCGAAATGATGGTTTTCATCGAGGTAAATCTTATACAGTCCCTGAGGTAAAAGCGAATCCGCCTCAAACACGCCCTTTCCGGCGTCGCCCAGTCGGACCGTATCTTTCACATAAATATTTCCCAGGTAATAATTGGCCAGATAAACGTCTTTTCCGGCAGCACTGTTCAACTCAACATTCATCTGAAAATGCTGGGCAAACATTGAAACCGGAGCGAAAAACATCAGTAAAAAGAAGAATTTCTGCATTTGTTTCTAAAATCTAACATTTGATACCCGCAAAAATAAACCATTAATACAATAAATCCGATTGAAAACCTTTTATTCAGATAGTTTCTGTAAATTCAACCGTTTTGAAAAAATGAAAATGCTGTCGGTAAATATCCCTGTTTATAACATCGATGTGAGAGAATTGGTTGGGCAGATTACGAAACTGGCCGAAACAACTGCTGCTGATATAGAAATCAGAGTTTATGACGACGGCTCCGATGAACCGACCAAAACAAAAAACCGCCAAATAAAAACATTCCCCGGGGTTATTTACCGCGAGCTGGAACAAAATCTGGGACGGGCAGCCATTCGTAATAAAATGGGATTGGATTCGGAAAGCGATTACCTGCTTTTTATTGATGCGGACTCGAAACTGGTTTCAGAAAATTATTTAAATAAATACATCGAAAATGCTCACCCGGGAGTTGTACTTTGCGGCGGCACTGCCTATTCTGAAAAGACGCCGGCCGACGAAAAGCTGCTGCGTTGGGTTTACGGGCAAAAGCGGGAAGCCATTTCGGCTGTGGAACGAAACACTCGGAAAGGATTCATTATCACCTCCAACAATTTTCTCATCGACAGAGAAGTTTTCAAGAGCATTCATTTTCGTGAAAACCTTGGACCTTACGGACATGAAGACACGCTACTCGGCTACGACTTGTTCAACGCCGGAGTAAAACCCGGACACATCGACAATCCGGTGGAACACACCGGATTGGAAGACTCACAGACATTTTTGAACAAAACAAAAACAGCGTTGGAGAACCTTCTCTTTATTTCAGAAAACGTACTGGATAATTCGCCGGAATTCCGCGCCCGGATTAATTTCCTGAAGCAATACCACAAAATAACGAAATTGGTTCCGCTGTTTCTTATTCGATTTTTTTTCGACCTGGTTCATCCTTTTATCGAAAGAAACCTGCTCGGGAAACGCCCTTCGTTACTGATGTTCGATATGTACAAGCTGGGCTGCTTCTCAAAACTGAAAAGCGCCCTTCACAAATAAACCGGCATTTTAATAAAGAAAACTGCTTCCACCCAAAAACTCGCGTAACAACGATGTGGGCGGTATTTCCTCGTCATCAATCGGTTTAAAATACGACAGAAATTTCAACAGTCGCATCGCTTCCATGTATTCCGGCTCATTTTCCAAAACTGTTTTCAGCAACGGTTCGGCATATTTTTTCAGTACTCCCAGTTCGTAAAGCGTGGCCGAATTAAACATAACATCGGCATTTTCCTGGAACGGAAAAATATTCCTCTCCTCTCCCCTTCTTACCGACGGCCAGCGTTTTATGGTTTCCGAAGCCCGATAACTGCGGTATTTACTGTCGCGAATCATTCGCCGGATCAGCCGGTTATCGGAAGTGGAAATGTGGGTGTGCTCATCCATAGAAATTTGTGTGAGTGCCGAGATGAATATTTTAAACGTATTTTTTTCGTCTATCATGGGCAAAAGGCGTGGATTCATCCCGTGAATTCCTTCAATAATCAGAATCTCGCCCGGACGCAACCGTAACCGATCGCCATTCAGATATCGTTGTCCACGGTGAAAATCGAACTTAGGAAGCTGTACCTCTTTTCCTTTCATCAGGTCGAGCAGTTGTTGGTTGAAGTAGGGCACATCAATGGCTTCCAGCGCCTCAAAATCGTAATTTCCCTGTTCATCGCGCGGAGTGTGTTCACGGTTCACAAAATAATCGTCAAGCGAAATTTGGTACGGACGCAGGCCGTTTACCGCCAATTGAACTCCCAGCCGTTTGCTAAAAGTAGTTTTCCCTGAAGCCGATGGTCCGGCCACCAAAACAACCCGAACATCACCGTTCCGCTCGTGAATCTGGTTGGCAATTTCAGCAATTTTCTTTTCGTGCAGCGCTTCAGATATTTTTATAATGTAACCGCCTTTCTTTTGCAGGGTGTACTCGTTCAGGTTAGCCACTGTGTCAACATCCAGAATCTGCGCCCAGTTTTTGTGTTCCTGAAAAATTTCGAATAACTTCTTTTGCACGGGCGCATCCTGCAATACATCAAAATTTTCAGGCTTGGGAATTCGCAACAAAAGCCCGTCAAAAAACTTCACTAAATCGAAGTTTGTTATGTATCCGGTAGAAGGCAGCAGGTGCCCGTAGAAATAGTTTCCCAGGTCATTCAAAAAATAAAGGCTTGTAAACAAGTGCCCTTTTTGCTCGAATAACTGGGCTTTCTCGTCGAGTCCTTCTCTCACCAGGTGATCTACCGCATCCTGAGTAGGCACTCCCTTTTTCACAAAAGGAATATCCTGCTCAATCAGCCTTTTCATTTCTTTTTTTATCAGCTGAATATCAGGCTCGGTAATATCTCTTCCAAACCCGGCAAGTTCGCAAAAATAGCCATTCGAAATTCCTTTTCGAATACGCAGTGAAACGTGCGGAAAAACCTCTTTCACCGCCACATACAAAACAAAAACAAGGCTTCGCACATACATCCGGATTCCGTCGGGGTGCGCCACATCAAAAAACTCGATTTGCTTTGGTTTTACCAGACAAAAAGACAACTCCCGCACCTGGTGATTTACGATGGCTCCGCAAACTGTATTTTTTAGTTGAATGTCCAAATCTTTACTGATTTCGAGGAGCGAAGTCCCCAGCGGATAGGCATGTCTGGATTGTGTGTTATGGCAATAAATTTCTACTTCTTTCATCTCATTAAAATTGTTTGTAATCAAAGGTAAAATATGGAACTCGCATGTATTTAAATAATCATCCTGGATGCAAATATTTTACATGCTCATTTCACATTTCCGAAAATTCTTTCAGGCAAAATTAGCAATGTTTCTATTCCAAAAAAGCCAGCAATTGATAAATGCTTTGAAACTCTTTTTGTGTATCGTTTGCAACCAGCAGCCAGGTGTCTTCTTTAACAATCACATTAAAGTCGGGGTCGGCCTGCATCACAATCTGGTAGCCTTTGCGATTCAGTGCGCGCAGTGTCCAAATCAGGTGCAACCCATCTCCTTCCACTTTTACTTTTGCCCTGAACTTCTTTTTAAAGAAAAACTCCCCTTCCTTCTCGTCGAACCCCACCTGCTTATTTCGAAACATTTTGTTCAGCCAGCCATTCAACACTGCATCTTCGGGAGCGCCCTGGTAATTTCCGCCATCGGTAACCAGCCAAAGTTTATCGACTTCGCGCAGCGCAATGTTCAAATCGTGGGTTGACAGCACCACTGTTTTTTTCTTTTCCTCCGCCAAAACCTGTAATAAATGGAAAATTTCATATTTGTTGCTAACGTCGAGGTAAGCCGTTGGTTCGTCCAGAACAATAACCGGAGTATCCTGCGCCAGGGCACGTGCAATCATTGCCCGCTGGCGTTCGCCATCGCTTATTTGCATGGCAGGCCTATTTTCAAATCCCTGCAGCCCCACTTTTTCAATCGCCTCGTAAACAATCGATCTGTCCTCGGCAGACAACATCCCAATCCAGTTGGTGTAAGGGAACCTTCCGTATGCCACCAAATCGAATACAGACAAATTGGGAACCCGGATATTTTCGGTGGAAACGAAACTCATAATCCGGGCAATTTCTTTCGGATGCATTGTACGCAAACTCTTCCCGCCAATTTGAATATCGCCCGCAAACCAGGGCTGAAAAGCGGACAGCGTGCGCAACAGCGTGCTTTTCCCGATTCCGTTACTTCCAATCAGCGCAACCATTTCGCCGGGAGCTGCGGTTAAGTTAACGTCCGTCAAAACTTCCAGAGGCGCTTCGCCGGGTTGCCCGTATCCCACAGAAAGGTGCTTCAGCTCAATATTTATTTTTTCCTTTTTCAAACCGAAACAAATTTTCTGTTTTTAACAATCATCCAGATAATTACAGGAATTCCAATTAACGCGGTAACCGAATTGATGGGCAGGGTGGTTTGCATGCCCGGAAGTTGGGAAACAATATCGCTAAACAGCATTACAATACTTCCGGTTAATATTACTGCCGGCACCAAAATCAGATGGTTGGCGGTTTTAAAAAGCACCCTGCAAATATGAGGAACTGCAATTCCGATAAACCCGATGGGGCCGCAAAATGCAGTAATTGTTCCGGCCAAAAGACTGGTGCTCAAAAAAATGATCACCCTGCTCCACTTGATGGATACTCCCAGCGAGCGGGCATAATCTTCGCCCAGCAAAAAGGCATTCAGGTCCTTCATTTTAAAAAAAGCTAAAACAGTGCCGGCCACAATAGCAGGAGCCAGAACCATTAGTTGCGATTTGGTAACACTTCCCAGGCTGCCCATTGTCCAAATTACGAAAGCTTTTAGCATCGACTCGCTGCTGAAATACTGCAAAATACTAACCACAGCAGTTACCGCAGACGTAAAAAGGATTCCTAGAATCAGCAGAGTCATGATATCGTTAACCCTGGTTGAAACGTAAAGTACCAGCATCATAACCAGAAAAGACCCCACCCAGGCCACCAACGCAATTGACCAGGCGCCCGTGGCCGAAAACATACCGAAAGCCAGCGCCGAAGAGAAGCCAAGAACAAACAAAGCCACTCCCAAACTGGCACCAGCACTGATTCCAAGAACATACGGTCCGGCAAGCGGATTCCGGAAAACTGTTTGCATCTGAAGCCCGCTTAACGACAACGCCGCCCCTGTAAAAACAGCAGTCAACGCTTTAGGAAGCCGAAATTCCAGAACTATGGTACGAAAAGATTCGTTGGCTTCTGACGAGGGAAAAAATGAAAACAACACCTCTTTTACCGGAATAATGATTGACCCTAAAAGTAAGTCGGCAATAAAAAAAATTACGAATACCACTGCCAGAACAAAAAAGATCAAAGCAACCGGGCGTTTTCTATTTTTGGGGAATGCTGTCATTTCAGTTGTTCGTAATAAATCATTTCAGTATCCACCAGCCCGGGATGGAATATGGAAATCAGATCATGTAAAATCCAGTGGGGATGAACGGTGCCACTTTCCCAAAAATCGTTTCCGCCATGGCTGCCCAGCCGTTTAACATTGTTAAACAGTTTCCCGTCGTTAAACACGGAAAAATTTTCAAAACGCTGATCAATAGCCAGAACTTCGGCTTTTGACGTTACGTTGCCCATGTTTATCCAAATGTCGGCCTCGCCGCCCCATGTAAGTGCATGCTCAAATGAAATAACATAACTCTCGTGCGACGAGTTTTCTTTTCCCAGGTAATCGCCGCCGGCATCGGCAATTAAATTAGCCAGGTACGATTTCCCCCCGGGAATCCACCATGAATCTTTATATGGCGAGCCCACCAGCACTTTCGGGTTTTCGCTGGCTTCTCCGGCCACTTTTTTCAATGTATTGTATTCGTCTTCAACCTGTTCGAAAAACTGTTGAGCCTTTTCATCTTTCTGAAAAAAAGCACCAAAAAATTTCACCCACTCCGCTTTTCCCAGTGGCGTTTCTTCCAGGTACTCTGCCACGTACACAACCGAAACTCCCAGCTCTTCCAACTTTTGTGCGTAACTGGTTACATCGCCACCCACGCCGTAAACAAAAACCAAATCAGGTTTTTGGCTAACCATAAGTTCGTAATTCAGATTTTGCCCGTAGCCCACATCGGGAACCTCCTTGTTTTCAATCCGCGCCCTTATTTTTGAATTCGAAACATACTGTTTTCCGGACACTCCCACAACGGCCGCTGTTTCGTCCAAAACATCCAGAAAGCCGATGTGCGTAGTTGACAGGCAGATTACTCGCTCAACAGGAGTTTTAATAACTGTTTTTCCTGCCAGCGAATCAGGAACAACCGCATTTTTATCGACCAGAAAATACTCAACCGAAACATTCTCCGCTTTTTCCCACGGATTGTAAACAGTTAATTGGGTTATATTTTTTGTTTTTTCAATTTTGAATCCGTGTGCATAGCGGTTCGAACCAACCGGGTTATTTTTCCTGACCGGGCTTTTACACCCTGAAGACACAACCAACAGCATAAAAAAATACAAAGTCAAGCGCATACATTTACTTTTTACCAGGGCATGTAAATTACTTTTTTCGAGACCATCCCTTTTTCTGTTTTTACCCGCACAAAGTAAACACCGGGGATGTTACCTGACAAGTCTATTTCTACTTTTCTGTCGTCAACATCCGCCAATTTAGCTTCCACAACCTGACCTATCAGATTAAATACGTTTACGTTTTGCGGAGCTATTGCCTGCCCGGTTTCAACAATAAAAACCGAACGGGCAGGATTTGGATAAATCAACATTCCCTTTGGATTTTGCACCAGCGGGGTGTCGTTCACCAACGGAGAAACATTGCAGACAACCAGTTCAAACACATTCGTCATCGACTTGCTTTCGGTATTCTCGGTTTTAAAATTGTACCAGGAGTTATCTTTATTGAAAAAGAAAAAATTCTCTTTATCGGGCTCTCTTAATGATTGATAAACCACAAAAGTATCGCGAGGTTGCAGGTTACTGATTTCAAAGCCGACAAAAAATGTATCGGACGGTTCAACCGGTTCTGTGAACCCCACAAAGTTCATCGCATCTGCAACGAGGTCTTTCACTGCAACCGTTTCAGAATGAATAAGTGTTTCAGGTAAATCGCGCCCGTTGTATACATTAACCGTTATTTCTCTTGCGGAAGAACCCGACGTTAATTTAATTATTCCCACGCCCAACGAAACGCCCAGCACATTAGTTTCTCCGGGAAGGAAAAACTTTTCGCTGAACTCAGTAATTCCGGCGCTGTTTGTCCCGCCCCAATAACCGGCAAACGAATTGTTCGTTTTCAACACCACGTTCTGATGATTGTCGTATTCTTCCAGGTTGGTGTAAGCCAAACAAAGCTCCTCATTTTCGTAAAACCGTTTTCCTTCCACGCCCTCTGGATTTTGGTTGTCAGGATCGAGCCAGTATCTCAGTTGTTGGGACGAATCGGGTTTGTATTCCCACGCCAAGTCAAACCGGGCGTAGTAATCATTTACCGGGTTTGAACAGGTTGCCTGCCCGCCGGTTAATGTGCCAATCACATTTTTTTCTTTATTGAACAGCGGCCCGCCGGAAGAACCACCTTCGGTTACGCCACCGTCCCAGCGTCTGATTTTCAAAAAACCATTTGGAGTGTATTCTGACTCGAAGCTTGAACGAACAGGCGATTCATAGTCGTACGAAATCTTTTTTATATCGCCTTGCGGATGATGAATACTTGTGGTGGAATCGCGCAAAAGTCCGCGCCTGTCCCACCCCGAAAAGTAAGGCCTGTATTCGGGAGGAGGAACCAAACTAAGCTCCACCAGCGAAAAGTCGAGGCTGTCTGAAAAAGCCCGCATTTCCGAACCGGACACCGAGTTGGAAGGATCTCCATCGAGCGGCGCACAATACGGACTTTCATAATTAAAGGTGTAGATTGAAGTTTCGGCATATTTCAGCAAATCGTAACAATGCGCGGCAGAAACCACGTAAGGGCGCTGGTCTTCCCGTGGATTGTTTAACAGCGTGCCGGTGCAAAGCTCCTTGCCGTTGACAATAATCCGGCAAACAGCATCTTTAATGTCGGTCCATTTTTCGCCTTCAGCACAATTAATATCAATGTTACATGCTCCTGCCGTGATTCCCCTTGGACGACGATCGCTGTATTTCAGTATTCCGGTAAAATCGTGATTTACCTGCGAAATAACAAAATCGTTTTTAGCGTTTTGCCCGGCCGGAACTTCGTACTGAACAACCAATTCGTCGCCTGCCAGCGGAGACACGGCAAATTTTCCGGTTGATTTATTATTGTATGAAGTGTAGGCGCCGAGATACCGGTTTTCCTTTTCGTTAAACAAGAACAGTTTTGCGCCTGAACGAAGATGAAACTTTTCGAAAATAAGGTTTAGCGAGTAGGCGCCGGACGACACAATCCGCATTTGCCAAACATCGAAACCATTAATATTGTATGTCCAGACTCCGTCCGTTTCCGGAGAAATATTCACGTCGAAACCATGAGCAAACTGCAAAGGCTTCAATTTTAAACCGTTTTCCCCGGCTAGCGTTTTTTCCTGCTGAAGCGAGTGGTTATCTACCGGCGGCATTTTCGCCACCGGAATACCGCGGCTTTTTAAAACGGCCACTTTCATCGGTTGCCCTCCCTGCGAAACCTGTGCAGACATCCGGCCGGACAAAACAAACAGTAAGAATATTACACTAACGACCCAACGCATTCTCTCTAGTTTTTGCCAAAGTTAATATTTATACGCAAACTGTTATACGTAACTTAAAACCGGTTCTTTAGTTGCAATCTTTTTCAACTTTCCATGGCATTTTTTGTTTCTTTGAATACCGATACAACTAAAACAAAAAATTCACATTAATCTGAGAACAATGAAAAAACTCACATTCCCGACTTTTATTTTTCTTGTGGTTGTTTTTAGCTCATTCATTCTAAATACATCGCACAAAAATGCCCCTGCAAAAAGCGAAGAAATTTTTCCAGAGCATGTAAAAGAAGTTATTGACCAATCGTGCTTCCAGTGCCACAATATCAATTCTAAAAACGACAAAGGAAAAGAGGCGCTGGATTTTAGTTCGTTTAATCAACTGAGTAAAGTAAAAAAGATAACCACGCTGAAAGAAATTTCAGAAGTTATTGAAAAGGGAGAAATGCCACCCAAAAAATTTCTGGAAAAATTCCCCGACAAAAAACTCACAAAAGAGCAGTCTGAGAAGTTGTCGGCCTGGGCAAAAAATGAAATGCAAACTCTTTTAGGCAATTGACATTTCGATGAAAAAATACGCACGAATTATTTTCCCTGCAGTTGCAGTAGTTATTGTGATCCTGCAATTTTTTCAACCCTCAAAAAACAGGGGAATGATTTCAAAAAGTCACATTTTTGAAAAAGAACAAATTCAGGAAGAGGTAAAAAGCATATTAGAAAATGCCTGCCTCGACTGCCACTCCAACCAGACCAACTATTTGTGGTACCACAATATTTCGCCGGTTTCGTGGATGGTAAAAAATCACATTAGCGAGGGAAAATCGGAACTGAACCTTTCGGAATGGGGAAAATGGAAGCCGCTGGATCAACTGAGCGCGCTAGACAAAATGACCGAAGAGATAAAAAACGGTGAAATGCCGCTAAAATCTTATACCTTTATGCACACTAAAGCAAAATTAACAGCAGAACAAAAAGAACAGTTTTACAGCTGGGCAGAACAACTCAGCGAGCAACTGCTTGTAAAAATGACAAATGAATGAAGGTTCTTGTAATGTATGTAGATGAGTTTAGTTACACTCCGGCGCAAAAAAATCTGGAGAGTGCCGAAGATGTAACCGAGACTGGCACCTTTACCGATTCGATACTGGCGTTTATTCAGGTGGAGGAAAGCGACGAGGAACATGATATAAAAAGCAGGGAGAAAAAGCTGGTGAACCACCTGAAGTGGACCGCGCGAAAAAACAACTGCCAAAAAATCATCCTCCACTCATTTGCCCACCTTTCCGAGTCAAAAGCATCGGTTGATTTTACAAAAGAAATTTTTGATTTGGCAGAAACACGCCTGCAAAACGGCGGATACATTACGGCACAAACGCCGTTCGGCTATTTTCTCGATTTGAATTTGAAGGCCCCGGGACATTCGCTGGCCAGAATCTGGGCTACGCTTTAGCAGAACCAAACAACTCTCTGGCCGTTGCCAATTCTTCAGGTTTACCCACATCCATCCACAAATCCGACTGATCGAAATATCCTTTAATAAGGTTTTCTTTTGCCAAATCGAGATAAAAGTCGGTTATGGAAAACCGGTCTTCGGCAGGCATCATTTTAAAAATTTCGGGACTAACAATATGAATTCCGCTGAAAGCCATTTCTGTTGCATCCTCAAAGTCATCGGGCAACACAATCTTTTTTTCGCCTAACTTTTTATTCAGCCAGCCCACCAGTCGCTGCTCGCGGTTAAATTTAAAATAGCGCTGCGTTTGCCGGTTGCGCACCACCAAAGTAGCAAGCGCCCCCGAGTGCAGGTGCTGTTCCAGGGGAAGTTGCAAATCGAGATTGCTTAACACATCTACGTTGTAAATTAAAACCGGTTCGGTTCCATCCAGCAACGAAGCAGCCTTTTTGAGCCCCCCTCCGGTATTGAGCAATTTTTCAGATTCATCAGAAATGCACACAGGAATACCAAAATCGTGGCTTTTCAGAAATTGAATAACCAATTCCGAAAAATGATGCACATTAACAACAACCTCGCTAAAGCCTTCGTTTTTGAGTTTTTCGATGGCAAGTTGCAGCAGCGATTTTTGCCCCACTTTTACCAAAGCTTTTGGCTTGTTTTGGGTTTCTTCCCTCAAACGGGTTCCCAGCCCTGCAGCAAAAACCATTGCTTTCATGGCCGTTTACCTGATGCGGTTCAAACTTCGAATTAACGCTTCGTCTTTTCCGATGGAACGAATGGCGAGATAATCCAGAATAACTGCAATCACCGGGAAAACCATCGGAACTTTAAAAACCACCTCAGCTCCTTCAAAAGCCGCGTACAAAAAGTAAAACATCACGCCAACCAGTCCGAGCAAAAGAATAATGGTAAAACTGAGGATTCTGATTTGGACAATACGTTTTTTGAACAAAAATATCACGACCAGATGCAGCAATGTGATTAACCCGATGAATCCCAAAATTGGCAATCCGTTAAACAAAACCTGCTCGCCGCTGATAATTCCTTTGGCATTAAAAACAAACAGTTCGCCGTTCACTGCCAGTTCGGCAAAATCGAGTTTCAACAACAATGCAGTTAAAACCGCAGCCAGAAAAACATATATGGTTTGAATTCTTTGAATCATAATTTTCTAAATTTTTGGGGCAAAAATAGGAATATTTTTGTAGCCGGAATCAAATGTCCGGAAGGATTCGCATTTACACCCTTCAGCCCAAGTGCGCGTTTCGCTGTTACACATAAAAAAGAACAGACAAAAAATCAGATTACTTTTTCCACTTCATCCTGATTAATGTACCACAGGAATCCTTCCACTTTTTCGAATCCGCATTTTTTCAAATTCTCGGCATAACTTTTTACCTGACTGTGGTATTTTTTCTGATTTTTTTCGCCCCATTTGTAATCCACAACAACAGCCTGCTTTCCCGAAACCAAAATCCTGTCCGGGCGCAAAAGTTTGCCGCTGGTTAATAAGTTGCGTTCGTTCAGCACATCAAAACCGCTGCTAAACCATTTTTTTATTAACGGATTTTCCATGCTGTCTCTCAATTTCTCCAGAATAAACTCACGCTCCTCTTCATTAATTTTTCCTTCTTTGAACGCTTTGGTGCAGGCCGGCTCAAAATCGTCCTCGGTAATTACTTCAGCAAGTATTTCGTGCACCAGCTTTCCGGTATTTTTCACCGAACGGGAATGCTCTTCCACAGCCAAAAAATCTTCGCTGGTAATTCGCAGGCTGATTCGCTCCGCAAAATCGTCGAACCGGTAATTCTTAATCCAGCCCGACTGGCTGGCAACTTCTTTTGCTTCGAAAAACGGAATTTCGCCAAACCGGAAAACATTTTTCCCTTCGTTCCAGCAGCCGGCAAACTCGTCGTCGGCAGCCATCTGGTTCAGCGCATATTCGAGCAACGCATTCACCGATTTTCCGGGGCCGCTGTTTTTCCCGGGACTCGCCTTTTCGGGCTTCTGCTTACAATTGATAAACAAAGCTGCTTTGGCCCGGGTAAAAGCCACATAAACCAGGTTAAAAGTATCGATGAAACTGCTTACCTTTTCTTCGAAAAAATCATCTCTGAAAATAGTTTTGGAAAGCTTCGATCCCGCTTTTACCGGCAATAACGGAAAACGGTTGAAGGGTTCTGCCCCGGGGCGACACCACAGCGTTGGAGCCAACGTTCCTGTCCACGAAACATCCCAGTTGAAAAACGGCAGCAGCACCGCTTCGTACTCCAATCCTTTTGCTTTGTGGACTGTAAGCAACCGCACCGAATCAATTTTCTCGTTTACGTTTACAGATGTGTCGTATCCTTTCTCATTCCACCAAAGTAAAAAGTTGGAAAGGTCGTTTGAAAGCGAAATTTTCAGGTTGGCGGCCTGGTCGATTAGCGTTTGCAAAAACGGAAGTTCCGATTCCATTTTAAACAAACCGAAAAGCACACAAACTTCAGTAACGGTTTCGTCCAACGAAGAAAGCAACACTTTTTCCCTGAGTTGCTTCATCTTACCGCCCAGTTCTGTTTCGAAAACCGGTTCAAAGTTTTCGTCAATTGACCAGTCGGAATCAGATTCCTCTCCGGTGTTTGAAAAATCCAAAGTCAACTGGGGCTTATCAGAAAAAGCATGTCCCATTTTTTTGAGCGCAGGTTTCAACCACGAAAGCCAGAGGTGTAACAACGCCACTTTTTGAATTTTGGCGTTGGCATCGATCAACAACTCAACAACAAGCATAACCATGGTTACCCCCCGCGAGGCAAAAAGAAAAAGCGACTCATTGGAAAGAACCGACAAGTTGTACCCGGCGTTTTCTTCTCTTTTTGATGCCTCCAGAAAAGTCTCTATTATTTTAGCTCCTTCTTTATTTTTACGAATCAAAATAGCTGTTTCCGAAGCTTTCACTCCCCTGTCCTGAAGTTGTTTTACCTGTTCCACCAGCAATTCAAGCGATGCCTCTTCAAAATCTTCCTCGGGCAAAAAATTCACCTCGGCCAGCCCTTTTTTCTCCGCACCTGGATTTCCGGGCTCCTGCTTAAAATAGCGGTAAATGCCACTGAATTTATCGCGAAAACTCGCATCTTCAATTTCATCAAACAAAAAATCTTCGAAAGTTTGTTTTAAAGCGCCAATAACGGCGTTGTTAAAATGAATGACATTAATTTGACTACGCCAGTTTTTATCCAGCGGGATTTCGCGGAGCGGATAATGCGGAAAATCCGAGCTAATTTGTGAAGCAAGAATATTCCAATCGGAATTACGCCAGCGATAAATCGATTGTTTTACATCGCCAACAAGCAATGCAGAATGACCTTCTGACAATGCGTTTGACACCAACGGTTTAAAATTATTCCATTGCAGCGAAGAGGTATCCTGAAACTCATCGAGCATAAAATAATTGAAGCGCGACCCCACTTTTTCGTAAATAAACGGGGAGTCGCTTTCGCCAATAATTTTACTCAGCAACAGGTTTGAATCAGAAAGCTGCAAAATGCCTTTCTCCTTAAGCAGCAGTTTCACTTCTTCTTTCAGGTCGGTTAGAATCCCCAGCATTCTTAGCTGTTTACGCACTTCAACGGCAGACTGGTACCGGATTTCATTATCCGAGAAAAACTGCAGAATATTTCCCAACTGAGGTAACAGTTTAGTTTCTACAAGCTGCAACAATGCATTTTTATGTTCGTGTGTTTTGGGGAACCACTTCTCTGCCGACTCTGCCGCTGCCAGCGCCCTGATTCCCGGCTCTTTAAAATCGCCGCCGGACAGCTTTTTTAAATAACCGGCCACGCCATTCATTTTGTGGGAAAAGTCATCAACAGAAAATCCTGATTTCTCAATAGAATTAATACAATCGGAAGCCATCTGCTTTACGGAGTTCTCGTACCAAACCACTATCTTTTCCAACTCATTTCTAAACGCGTCAAGATTTTCGCGGGTGTACGGATTTTCATCGTTTTCATTTTCAGGGAAAAACACCTGAAACTTTTCTTTGAACAACTCCTTCCCCAACGACTTTATATCTTCTTCGATCCGCTGACTTTTATTTTCCCTTATTTTTTCTTCGCTGAACTTCACGAGCCATTTGCGCAACTTCTTATCCTGATCTACCTTTGCCATTAGCTGATCAACAGCTTCTTCCAAAATCATTTCGTTATCGAGCTCGAGCACAAAATTCGGGGAAATACCCATTTCGCGGTTAAACGCTTTAATTACGCGCTGGGTAAACGAATCGATGGTGTTAACAGCAAACCGGTTGTAATCGTGCAAAATGTTTTTCAATACCAGCCGGGCTCTTTTTCTGGTAATTTCTTCAGAAAGCGAAGTTACGCCTTGGAGCAATTCCAGGTATGGCGAATTCTTATTTGCAGCAAGTTGATACAACTGCTCAAGAATTCTGTTCTTCATTTCCTGGGTGGCTTTATTGGTAAAAGTTACTGCCAGAATATTTCTGTAACTCACTGGATTTTTTAGCAGTAACATGAGATATTCTGCCACCAATTGAAAAGTTTTTCCGGAACCGGCCGAAGCTTTGTAAACTGTTAACATGAAATATTTTTGAGATTTGAGTTCTTAATTTTGCCTCTGCTTAGCAACTTCGGTTAAAAACCCGGTCCCTGAGTAACATTTACCCGGGTTTCTATTTTGAAGTTTTTCGAGACTTTGTATTGTAAAAATAAAGTGGAACCGCGCACGTCGAAATTGTTCATGCCCTGATTGGGGAAAGGAGCAGTAAATACCGAATTTGCGCCAAAACTGTACCCGCCAAAAGTAAAACGATTATTCAACTGGTAAGCGGATCCGCTAAACACTGTTTCGTTTCTCAAAAAGGGAGAAAGCCGCAGGCTCCCGGTTGAAAAATCGAATGATCTGAAATTTAAAGAATTTTCCAGAAAGTTCAGATTTTGCCGGCCATACATTGCACTCCGAAAATCGAAATCAGGCAACTGCAAAGGCGCTGTCATTTCATCAAAAGGAGTAACACCGGAGAGCATCTGGTAATACATCAACTGCCGTTCTGCTGCCAACGACGCAGAATCCTTTTCCGGAAGTAACGGCATTAACGGCTCCTGCCCAAATGCATGAAAGCCCAAAAAAATCAAAACCAATAGATATAATTTCTTCACAATGCTCCGTTCTATATTCTTTACAATTCTTCAAAATTACAAATAATTGACAAAGTAAAAAGCACTGAGAGGCGTGTTAAAAATTAGTAAACATACAAACCGCTCAAAAATGGTTTTTTTGCAAAAGATAGGAACGGGCACTCAAAAATCATTACATTTGTTCGCAACTCAAAAAAAATTCAGACGCATGTTAGCCAATAGATTACGTAACACGAGGTTAAGCTTTATAATAGTTATTCTATTTGCAGTTGTAACTTCCTGCAGTACGCCATTAAATGAGTTAACTTACCTTAACGGAATTGACCCTGGATTAACTTATTCCAACGGACCGATTCCCGAAGAATACAGGATTCGTTCGAACGATCAGCTTTTTATTCAGGTAATAAGTGATGACCCGCTAAATGCAGCATTTTTAAACCTTACCAACACACAAGGTTCTGTTGGAAGCATGGGAAGTTCAGCCAACAGCCTTGAGCTAATAACTTACCTGGTCGGCGAAGACGGATATATTTCCTATCCTCAACTGGGAAATATTCAGGTGGAAAACAAAACAGTGTCGGAAGTAAGAGATATTATTCAGGGAAAAGTGAATAATTACCTGGAAAGCGCCTCGGTTTTTGTAAAACTTGTAAATCGTAACATTACAGTTTTGGGTGAAGTAAAACAGCCCGGACAAAAACTCATGGTAAAAAACCAGTTAACCATTTTTGAAGCGCTTGGTACTGCAGGCGATATTACAGATTACGGGAACAGGCAAACCGTTAAATTGATACGTGAATTACCCGAAGGAAAACACATTGCCTTATTGAACCTCACTGACCCCAACGTAATTAATTCGCCATATTATTATGTATTGCCACACGACATAGTTTATGTTGAACACAGCACGAAAGTTTACGGCGCCAAAAACCTGTCTTACGCTGCGCCAATAAGTATTACCGCATCAATAATCTCAATCGGATTACTGGTTCTAAATCTTTTCGGAAAATGACCCAATCAGAAATAAATAAAAACAACCAAATCAACAGTTCGTCGGATGACGATACCATTGACCTAAAAAAAATAATTTTCAAACTTTTGCACAATTGGTACTGGTTTGTACTGAGTATTATTGTTGCGCTTAGCCTTGCTTTTTTATACAACCGGTACACTACTCCGGTTTATGAAATAAAAGCATCGATGCTGGTGGAAGAGGGCAAAGCATCTTCACCACTTTCCGGCGCCATGGGCGGAGCTCAACAAAGTATTTTCCAAGGCCTTGGCGGAATGAACAGCATGCAGAATATCTACAACCAGATGGTTGTTCTCAGCTCCACGCCAATTATATCCAGAACCCTAAACGAATTGGATTTTGAGGTTAGCTATTATGCGCTGGGCAGGGTGGCAATTGCTGAACGGTACGAAGAGGTGCCGTTTCAGGTTATTTGGGATGAAGACCACCCGCAAATTATTAATGCCGATTTTTACCTCACAATACAACCCGACGGAAAACTACGAGTTGAAATGGATCAGGAAGACGTTGCCGTATACAATTACCTCGACGAAAAAATAGTTGAACGGTTGCCGCAATTTTCTTTTTCCAGAGATATTTCTGCGGGAACAAAACTAAAAGCAGAGCAATTCTCAATTACAATCCTGCTCAATGAAAAATTTAACCCGAATGCTGCCAATAGTTACAAATTCAGGTTCAACACAAAAAAATCGCTGGTTGACAAGTACAGAAAAAGTCTGGAAGTAACCTTAAGCGGAAAAGAAACTTCTATTCTGAATTTGACGTTGCGGGACTACAATGTTTCCAAAGGCGTTGCTTTCCTGAACAAACTGACCGAAGTTTACCAGTTAGACAACCTGGAAAAGAAAAATGAAAATGCCAACCGGACAATTCATTTTATTAGTTCGCAGCTGCAAAGCATTTCAGATTCGTTAAGTGTTTCTGAAAATCGCATGGAAACTTTTCAAAGTGAAAATCAGGTGCTGGACATCTCCATGCAATCGCAACAATTGCTGGAACAAATGCGGGATCTCGATCAACAACGCGTTGCCCTTGAAACCCAAAATAAATATTACCATTACCTCAGAGACTACATAAGCACAAGCTCTTCGCAGGAGATGGAAACAGTAATTGCACCGTCGGCCATGGGAATACAAGACCCACTGCTAAACAGTCTTATTCTGCAATTGAATGAGCTAATTACCGAAAAGTCAAGCCAGACATCCATCAGAAAAGGATCAGAGCACCCGACAATTTTGCGGTTAAATGCACAAATTGAAAGTGTAAAAAATTCTTTGCGCGAAAATGTAAACAACATCATTTCGCAATCAGACATGGCATTGGGGAATCTGAACCAACGAATCCGCCAGTTTGAAGGCGAAATCAGACGACTGCCGGCCACAGAAAGGAACTACGTAAATATTGAACGAAAATATAAGCTGAACAACGAGACTTACACTTTTCTGTTGCAAAAGCTTTCGGAAGCACAAATTGCGAAGGCATCGAATATTCCGGACAGCCAAATGATTGAAGAACCGCAGATGACCGGCACCGGCCCTATCGAACCAAAAACCATGATGATTTACGCAATCGGACTGCTGCTTGGGTTGGCGTTACCTGCCGGATGCATCATGCTGGGCGACTTTTTCAACACAAAAATTGTTTCGCAGGATGACATCGAATCCATCTCTGATTTTCCCATCGTCGGATATGTTTTCCAGAACCACAACGAAAACAATCGCCGCTCATTGGTACTGGACAAACCAAACTCTCCGGCAAGTGAGCCGTACCGTGCCATCAGAACCAAATTAAGTTTTGTTACCAAGGGCAAACCAAACCCCGTTATTGCAGTAACTTCAACTTTCCCAAGTGAAGGAAAATCATATAATGCAATAAATATTGCTTCTTCTTTCGCCCTGATGCGCAAGAAAACAGTACTGCTCGACCTAGATTTGAGAAATTCAAAAATGAAAGATGAATTCAAACTTGATTCAGATTTAGGAGTGGCTAATTACATTATAGGAAAAGCAACCATCGACGAAATCACTTTCAATACAAAGCATCCATGGTTTAAAATAATTCCGGCCGGACCAATTCCGCCAAACCCTGCAGAAATGCTTACTGATGACAAGTTACATCAATTACTCGAAGCACTAAAAAAGCAATACGATGTTATTGTTATAGATTCGGCGCCGGTAGGGTACGTTGGTGACCTTTTTCAGTTGCATGACCTAATTGACTCCAATCTGTTTGTGGTAAGACACAAATACACCAATAAAATGGCATTAAAAATTGCCCTGGAAGAAGTAACAAAACACCAATTAAAAGGAGTTGGCATTATTGTAAACCAAATCAAAATCGGGAAAAAAGCCTACGGATTAAACAGTGGTTATGGCTACGGATATGGTTATGGCTACGGATATGGTTATGGTTATGGCTACGGATACGGACAAAAAAACGATGGTAAAAAATCTAACCGGAAATTTTTAAACCCGGAAGAAGTTTAAATTCTCCCGGGCATCGTATTTCTATAACAAGCTCAGTTTTTTTGCAGTGTTCTGAATCAGCTCCCAGGTTTGTTTTACATGTCGCTCCTCGGTGTGCGTTTGACCAATACTCATGCGCAATGCAATTCGTCCATTCATTTTGGTATGAGTAAAAAACGCTTTACCACTTTCGTTAACGGCATTCATCAATTTCAGATTGAATTCGTCGTCAGATTTATGCCTAAAACAGACCAAGTTCAAAGGAGGATCTACCATCAGCTCAAAATCTGAGGAAGCATCAACCCAGCGTGCAAAATCCCGGGCCATTTCAACATGTTTTCTAATGTGGTACTGCAAGCCTTCAACACCATATTGTCTGATAACAAACCACAGTTTTAATGCACGAAACCTCCGCCCCAGTTGCACATGCCAATCGCGGTAATCAAACACGGCGCCAGACTCAGTGGCTTTGTTTTTTAAATATTCAGGCAAAATTGAAAAGGTATTGATCAGTTCACTCCGATTACCAACCCAAAACACATCGCAATCGAAATTGGTGAACATCCATTTGTGCGGATTGAAACAATAGCTATCGGCCAACTCTACTCCGTCTTTAAAATGCCGGAATTCGGGACAAAGCATGGCAGTTCCGGCCATGGCAGCATCCACATGGAGCCAGCAGTTTTGGTTGTTGCAGATTTCGCCAATTTTCCGGATTGGATCCATCCCGTTGGAGCTGGTTGTTCCGATGGTTGCACACACGAAAAATGGAAGAAAACCATTACTTTTATCCCCCTGAATTTGTTCCTCCAACAAATCCGGACGCATGGCAAATGTGGCATCCACGTCAATCGTTCTAAGATTGTCGCTTCCAATTCCGGCCATTTTTATTGCTTTTTCAAGCGAAGAGTGAGTTTGTGACGAAACGTAGGCCACCAGTTTCTGCCTGACGCCGGATTTATTAGACTCCAACTTTGTGGCTCGCTCGCGGGCAGCAATCACTGCCGTTAAAGCAGAGGTAGATGCTGTATCCTGAATTACTCCGCCGCCCGAGGAAGTTGATTTGAATTTTTCAGGCATATCCATCATTTCGGCCAGCCAGTCGAGCACTCTGGTTTCCAGTTCGGTTGCTGCCGGACTGGTAGCCCAAATCATTCCCTGCACTCCCAATCCGGAGGAAACCAAATCACCCAAAATAGATGGGAACGAAGTATTAGAAGGGAAGTAGGCATAAAAATTTGGCGACTGCCAGTGTGTAATTCCCGGCATAATAATCTCGTCCATATCTTTCATTATCGATTCGAACGACTCCGCTTTCTGTGGCGGATTATTTGGGAGTTTTTCAATTACCTCTCCGGGTTCTACCTGCGACAACACCGGATATTTTTCAATATTTTCATAATAATCGGCAATCCAGTCAATTATTTTTTTTCCCTCTTCCCTAAACTGAGAAGGGCTAAGATGGTAATTTTTCATCCGTTTAAAATTTTATTTTTATTGCAAAAGATCAAATTCGCATAAGACTTTCATCATCCCGACTGATGTAATTTTCATGCTCATTCTTCACTATTAAAATTGATTGTTTTCAGTAATATTATTGTATGGAACTTACATTTATTCTAACTAGCCTCGGGGCGTAATTTTTCCATACTCGTTTCATTTTAGTTTTTCTTCAAAACATATTTGTCTGCGGCAAACTCCGAAACTAATTTCATGTAAATTATTACATATTATCTCTTTGACTAATGTTTGATTCGAAAATCGGAAAAGTCTTCCAATTGAGGCATTTGATTTTTTCTCAGCGAAATAACCCTTGCCAAAGGCGGACCGATTTGCAAATAATCAAAAAATGTCTCCATGTCTTTAGCATCTCCCTGTGCCATAACCAGCACACCGCCTTCGGTTGTATTGCGCACCCAGCCTTTTATTCCCAGTTCTGTTGCTTTTCGTAACACGAAGTAACGAAAGCCTACTCCTTGTACCCGACCTGCAACTTTAACTTCGTACTGTACCATCAATTTTGTTTAAACTGTTCTATAATTTCGGGCTGCGCCAATGCCCAGATGGAATAAACGCCAACCGCAGTGCCCACCGGGAAATTAACCAAATCGAGCACAGATACAATTAACGTTAATATGCGTGCCCACTCTTTTCGTTTGAAGAGTCCGATTCCGCCAACAATACCAGGAAGGCTTAACACAATCATAAAAATCACCAATACCTTGGCAATAATCGACAAAACAAACCGCGCCTGGTCGTCGTTCGACAAATCTCCTATGAAATAAAACAAAACATATACAAAAATACCGGCCAGAATACCCAAAATACTCAATCCGATATGCAGGGCTGCAACAATATTAACATGCTTTTCCATAATTTGATTGATTTAAAATTGAATTAAAATTACAAAAAACGAAGCTATTGCACGGGTCAGCAGAAATATTTTAGACCAAATCCAACATTTTCGAGACAAACGGGTTATTTCTTTAGAAATATTTTAAATAAAGATTTAATTTTGCACGCAGAAAAGGAGACAAAAATATGGAGGTTATTAAAGTTGTTTTATTGACAGTTGCATTAGTTTCAATAGCCATGCTGGGACTGGCAACACAAATTTTGTTAAAAAAAGGCGGAAAATTTCCCAACACTCATGTTGGCGGAAACAAATACCTGAAGAGACAGGGAATTCACTGTGCCCAAACCCAGGATAAAGTTGAAAGGGCAAAGGTAAAAAGGCAGGTAGATTTCAAAAACGTAAGAATTGCTAACACCAGCAAATAATTCAAAGGCCGGAACAACATCCGGCTTTTTTATTTCACCAGGTGCTCTTTAAAACCTTCCGACAGATAAACGTCGTTTTCTCCCTCTCCGTTTACATAAATGAAATAAACTTTTATTCCGGGTGTCTGCTCGGCAATTTCAATTGATTTTTCGAGGCCCAGAACCATAAACGCAGTTGCAAAAGCATCGGCATCTATACAACTATCTGCCAAAACAGTTGTACTTAACAAACTGTGTTGCACCGGATATCCGGTTTTCGGGTCGATTGTATGAGCAAACTTTTTGCCATCTTCCACATAAAAATTTCGGTAGTTGCCCGAGGTTGCCAACGCATGTTCAGGCAAATGCACCTTAGCCTGAATGTCATTCGATGCAAAAAAAGCCATTTCATCCGGCTTGCTGATTCCGATCGTCCACACCCGGCCTTTTTCATTTTTACCCCTGGCAACCACTTCCCCGCCAATTTCAACCATATAATTTTCGCATCCGTTTTTGGCCAGAAACTCGCCAACCAAATCGCTGGTAAAACCTTTAGCAATGGCGCTCATATCCAATTTCATATTGGGGTTTTCCTTAAAAACCGTATTGTTCTGAAGTTTTACTTTATGAAAACCGGTAATTGCCTTGAGGCTGTCCACAATTTCTTTGGTCATTTTGCTTTTTTCTTCGGGACCAAATCCCCACGCATTAACCATCGGCCCGGCTGTAATATCGAAGGCACCACCTGTAATTTCAGAAATTTCCATGGCCCGGTTATAACATCTCAAAAACAACGGATGCAATTCTACCGGTTTATTGTTGTTCACTTTTGAAATAACCGAAGTGCTGTCGTATGTCGAAAAAATCTTATTGTATCCATTCAAAAGGTCAGTTATTTCATTCTGCAGGTCTTTTCCTTCGGGACTTTCGTAAACAATATGGTAGTTGGTTCCATAAATATATCCCTGGTTGTAAATATATTTTGACGGCTGACGGCAGGTAAACATTGATAAGCTGATGAGCAGCAGCAGTAAGATCCCTGATTTCATTCTTTTTGGTTTTAATTCAGGACGAAGTTAAGCAAAATACGTTTTTCAGAATTAGTTTAGGGCCAAACATTAATAAATACAAAACAAATACTGACCAGCATTTGTGTGCAAAACAGATGTTCAGAAAAAGCTATTTAATTTCTGTCGACTTTCGAGTTGAGTTGTCGGTAACCCACCAGGCGATCGTAGCGACTCGACCGTTCTTTGTAATAAACAAATATCTGGTAATCATTTTCGGTTTCCCAAAAACTTCCCTCCAGATTTTTGTGATCGGCCACGGCAGAACCCTGAGGAACATACACGTACATGTAATTGTAATAACCCTGTTTTAACAAAAGCGTCAACTCATAGGCGCTTGTGTTGAAATTCCAGGTCATTTCGTTTGTTTTGTTGGCATTCCAATAATTCAGTGCGCCAAACACATTTACGGTTCCACCCAGCAAAATGGCTTCCAACGGAAGTGAAAAATGGACAAATGTATAGTCGCACTCGGTATCGAAATCATCCACTTCGGGATCCTGACTTTCAACAACGTAGTTGCCATTCATCTCCTGGTACGAAAAAAAACGTTTATTCACCCGCACTTCATCCGGCACAAGTGTTTTATGGAAGTAAGGCCGAAAAAAATCTGTAGCCTGTACATTTTCGCCATTAAACCGGTTTGAACGGTTATCGAAGTATCGAAACTCGTTCCCCGCCGCAAAAACGTTTTCCCGGTTATAATCGTAAATCAATGCTCTGTCCCGAATAAAAAGCGGCTTCAGATTTCGGATGGCATTATCCCACCGGTTGTTTTGCATGAGTACTACTTTCACTTCTTCCTGTGGGTTTTCAATGGGCAAATTTTCGTGAATAATAGTAAAATCGACTTCGTGGTTTTCGCCTTTAAAAGCATCAAGCGTGGCGCGCCGAACAGTTCCCTGAATTTCCACCATGGGTTCAACCACATAAAACCGCTTGCTTAAAACGATGTTTTCCTTATCGCCGTTTTCGTACACAACCAAAGCATAATTTCCCGACAATTTAAAGTCCATATTCTCATTGGGAAGAAACAACTGGTAATTCACATAATCAAACGATGTATTAAAAGAGCGGGCATAATCATTCAGCGGATTTTCTGCAAAACCGTCGATGTAGTCGCTTTGAGGAACAAAACTTTCGTTCCAGTCGGCATCGCAATGTATTACCGTGTAATAGTAATCTTTAACTTCTCCCGACAGGTCGTCAAACTTAAAAACCAACGGCGTTTCCTCTCCCATTTCCAAGATGGGATTCGAAAGTTCAAACCCGTTACGAAACATCTGCATCGATTTAATATCTTCTTTATAAACCGCATTTTCGTAATAAAAATTCTCTTCGGGAGTATTTGCCCGTCCGGTAAAAACAAACGGAAAAAACAATATAAATAATAGTATTCTGCTCATGTTAAGATAGTATTAAGGCCATTTTGCGAACAAATTGACGTTTCAGCAAAGGTATTTTTTTTACACATTAATCTAAAGCCAATATTTCATTTTATAAAAAAACAGGAGTGTTAACTGCTCAATTCTAAGCAAAACGCGGCTTTTATTTGAGTCAATGCTTTTTTTATTCCAATCATAATATCAATTACGGGGAAAGATTGACATATATCTTCGTTCATATTGACTTATTTGTATATTTTGAACCCTTGATTTTTCAGCATTTAACGTTGTGAGAAGTGAATTTATTATTTACTTTTGCCAACCTAAAAATTAATACTATTCTTGATTAAAATGTCAGAAGTCATTAAGTTAAGGAAAGGGCTGGATATTAAGCTCAAAGGAGGTGCTGAGACAGTGCTTGAAACGCTTCCGGTTCCTTCCACAATTGCATTAAAACCCACAGATTTCCCCGGACTTACCCCAAAATTGAGTGTGAAACCCGGATACGAAGTAAAAGCGGGCGATGCTTTGTTTTACGACAAATACCATCCCGAGGTGGTTTTCACTGCTCCGCTGGGAGGAAAGGTAGCTTCAGTCAATCGAGGTGAACGGAGACGTATTCTGGAAGTGGTTATTGAAACAGATACCAACGCCGGCTTTGCCGAATTTAAAAAAGCAAAACCAGGCACACTTTCGGCTGACGAAGTGAAAGAGCAGTTGCTAAAAAGCGGTTTATGGCCGTTTTTAAAACGCCGTCCGTACGGAACATTAGCCTCGCCACAGGAAAAGCCCAAAGCCATTTTCGTTTCCACTTTCGATACCGCCCCGCTTGCCCCCGACTATAATTTTATTATGGAAGGACAACTGGGATCATTCCAGACCGGTATTGATGCGCTGGCAAAACTCACAGAGGGAAAAGTTTTCCTGGGAGTATCTGAAAAATCGGTTTTTACAAACATTAAAAATGCCGAAATTAAACAGTTCTCAGGACCTCACCCGGCAGGAAATGTAGGGGTGCAGATTAGTCACGTTTCGCCAATTAATAAAGGCGAAGTGGTTTGGACGGTAAATCCACAGGATGTACTGTTTATCGGAAGGCTGTTTGAAACCGGGAAAGTAGATTTCACTAAAATTTTCACCCTGGCAGGCTCAGAAGTCGAAAAGCCCAAGTATCTGCAAACCGTTTTAGGAGCACCTGTTTCGTCGATAACCGACGGACGCCTGAAAAAAGCAGATCACAATCAACGCATCATCAGCGGAAACGTTCTTACCGGAAAAAAGGAAGACCCCATGAATTACATCGGGTTTTACGATTCGCTGGTAACTGTTATACCTGAAGGTGACGAATACGAGCTGTTTGGATGGGCTGCCCCCGGCGTTGATAAGTTCAGTGCTTCAAAAACCTTTTTATCCAAGTTGTTCCCCAAAAAAGAGTACGAGTTAAATGCTAATATGCATGGCGGTGAAAGAGCTTTTGTGCTTTCCGGACAATACGAAAAAGTAGTTCCGATGGACATTCTTCCCGTATTTTTATTGAAAGCGTGCCTTATCCACGACATCGATAAAATGGAACAACTCGGCATCTACGAAGTAATAGAAGAAGATTTAGCTCTGTGCGAATACGTTTGTACTTCAAAAATAAAAGTACAGGACATTTTGCGCGCCGGAATCAACACAATGATAAAAGAGCTTGGATAATTTTTGCAAGAAATAATAAATCAGTCTGATTGAGATGAAATTCTTAAAGAACTTTTTTGAAAGAACAGAACCGCTTGTACAAAAAGGGGCAAAATATCACTGGCTCCAATCGGTACACGACGGATTCTTTACTTTTTTGTTTGTACCAAAACAAACCTCTAAAACAGGCACACACATTCACGATTACATCGACCTGAAACGCACCATGTCTATTGTAGTAATGGCGCTCATCCCGTCGTTGCTGTTTGGCATGTACAATGTTGGGTTGCAGCACTACAAAGCAATTGGAGAAATGGCTGCTGTCGGATTTTTTGACATGTTCCTTTACGGACTGTTAAAAGTCCTTCCCATCGTAATCGTTTCTTATGTTGTGGGGCTGGGAATCGAATTTGCCTTTGCCCAAATGAGAGGACACGAGATAAACGAAGGATTCCTGGTATCGGGGATGCTTATCCCGTTAGTAATGCCTGTTGAAACGCCACTTTGGATGATTGCCGTTGCCACAGCTTTTGCCGTTATTTTTGGCAAAGAAGTGTTTGGAGGCACCGGAATGAATATTTGGAACCCGGCGCTTCTGGCGCGTGCTTTCCTGTTTTTTGCCTACCCGGCACAGATGTCAGGAAACGCGGTTTGGGTTGCATTGGGAAAAGGCGATGTACCAATTGACGGATTCACAGGGGCAACACCAATGGCCGATGCAGCTGCAGGCAACATTACCTTTAGCGCTGCCGATGCTTTCTTCGGATTTATTCCCGGGTCCATTGGCGAAACAAGTACCCTTGCAATTTTAATAGGGGCAGTAATTCTATTGGTTACCGGAATAGGGAACTGGAAAATTATGCTATCAACTGTTGCCGGCGGCGTGGTAATGGGTATTTTACTCAACATCTTTGCCGTTAATGCATACATGGAACTTCCGTTCTGGCAGCATCTCTTCCTCGGAGGTTTTGCTTTTGGAACTGTGTTTATGGCCACTGACCCTGTTTCGGCTGCTCAAACTGAAAAAGGAAAATGGATTTACGGATTCCTCATTGGTATTCTGGCCATATTAATCCGCGTGGTTAACCCGGCCTACCCCGAAGGAATGATGCTGGCGATATTACTGATGAACACTTTTGCACCACTTATCGACCATTACGTGGTACAGGGTCACATCAAACGCCGCTTAAAAAGGGCTAAAGTTACCGCATAACAGAAAAATTAGAAATTATGGACAGGAACAGTAATACATACACATTCATTTACGCTGCGGTAATGGTAGTACTGGTTGCTGCAGTGCTTGCCTCTGCTGCAACGGTATTGCGCCCAAAGCAGAACAAGAATGTTGAAATAGAGAAAAAACAGAACATTCTGGCGTCAGTAAATATTGAAAGCACTTTTGACACCGCCGAAAAAATTTACGCTGAACAGATAAAAAAACAGTACGTTGTTAATTCAAAAGGCGAAGTAATCGACGGAGAAGATGCTTTTACAGTTGACCTGAAAAAAGAAAAAGCAAAACCTGTTGAAGAACGGATGCTTCCGGTTTTTGAATGCCAAACCGAGAGCGGATTGAAATACGTTTTTCCGATGCGCGGCACCGGCCTTTGGGGACCTATCTGGGGCTTTGTTTCTTTAAACGATGACATGAGCACCATCTTTGGAGCCAACTTCGACCACGAAGGCGAAACTCCGGGACTAGGAGCAGAAATAGCAACCACCTGGTTTCAGGAAGAATTTAAAGGAAAAAAAATATTGGATGAATCAGGTAAACTGGTTTCCATAACAGTGAAGAAAGCAGGGCAGGATGCTCCGGCAGAACACAGCGTTGATGGAATTTCGGGTGGTACCATTACCAGTAAAGGACTGGAACAGATGCTACTTGATGATTTTAACAGTTACCAGGAATTCTTAATGAAGAAAAAATCATAGACGATGAGCGAACCATTATTTTCAAAGAAAAATTTAAAGTTGCTGTCGGACCCAATTAACAACAGCAACCCAATTACCGTGCAGGTTTTGGGTATCTGCTCGGCGCTGGCAGTAACGGCTCAGTTAAAGCCTGCAATTGTAATGGCACTTTCAGTAATGGCAGTGCTGGCTTTAGCCAACGTAATTATATCTCTTTTACGAAATACAATTCCCAACCGAATTCGAATTATCGTTCAGCTGGTTGTAATTGCAGCACTTGTAATTTTGGTTGACCAGATTTTACGCGCCTACGTTTACGACGTAAGCAAGCAGCTTTCTGTTTTTGTCGGGCTGATTATTACCAACTGTATTCTTATGGGAAGGCTCGAAGCATTTGCCCTTGGCAACCGCCCTTGGCAATCGTTTCTCGATGGTATTGGAAATGCTGCCGGTTATGGAGTAATCCTTATTATTGTAGGATTCTTCCGCGAATTATTTGGCTCAGGCTCTGTTCTTGGGTTCCAGATTATCCCCGACAGCTGGTACATTTCCAACGGAGGTTTTTACGAAAACAACGGGATGATGATTTTGCCGCCAATGGCACTTATCACAGTAGGAATAATAATTTGGGTGCAACGTAGCCGCAACCGGAAACTCATTGAGGATTAATACTAATACAGGAGATTATGGAAAATTTGATCAACATATTTATCAAATCGATTTTTATAGAGAACATGGTTTTTGCCTACTTCCTGGGCATGTGTTCTTACCTTGCTGTTTCCAAATCGGTTAAAACAGCCACCGGGCTCGGAGTTGCAGTTATTTTTGTGCTTGCCATCACGGTTCCGGTTGATTATCTGCTCGAAAACTATATTCTGAAAGAAGGAGCTCTTGCATGGCTCAGTCCTTCGTTTGCAAGTGTCGACCTCAGCTTTCTTTCCTTCATCATGTTTATTGCAGTAATTGCATCCATGGTGCAGTTGGTAGAAATGATTGTGGAAAAATTTGCCCCGGTACTTTATACCCAGCTGGGAATATTTTTGCCCCTTATTGCAGTTAACTGTGCAATTTTGGGAGGCTCACTTTTTATGCAGCAAAAAGCTTTTGTCAACATAAGCGAAGCAACAGTTTACGGACTTGGTTCCGGCGTGGGCTGGTTCCTGGCCATTGTGGGAATTGCTGCCATTCGCGAAAAAATCCAGTACTCTAATGTACCTGCTCCGCTTCGCGGACTGGGAATTACCTTTATTGTTACCGGATTAATGGGACTGGCTTTTATGGGTTTTATGGGAATTAAATTGTAAAATAAAAATACATTTTCAATGCTTTTGCTTTCAACACAAACGACTGTTGTACTTGCCAGTGTGGTAGTTTTTTTAGTAATTATTGTTTTGCTGGTTGCTATCCTGCTTTTTGTTAAGAAAAAGCTGACTCCTTCTGGAGAGATAAAAATCAACATTAACGACGGCGACAGAGAAATTGTTGCCGAACCGGGAAACTCACTCCTGTCTACCCTTGGCAACAACAAAATCCTGCTTCCCTCAGCATGCGGTGGTGGTGGAACATGCGGAATGTGCCGCTGCCAGGTTGATGACGGTGGAGGTTCGATCCTCCCAACCGAAACAGGATTCTTTACCAGAAAAGAACAAAATGACCACTGGCGTCTGGCTTGCCAGGTTAAGGTAAAAGAAGACCTGAAAATCAAAATTCCTCAGGAAGTTTTAGGGGTAAAAAAATGGGAATGCGAAGTAGTTTCAAACAGAAACGTAGCCACATTCATCAAAGAATTTGTTGTAAAACTGCCCGAAGGCGAACACCTCAATTTCAAATCAGGCGGATACATTCAGATTGATGTACCTAAAATTGACGTGGATTTTAAAGATATGGACGTGGATGAAAGGTTCCGCGACGAATGGGAAAAATTCGGCATGTTCGATCTGAAAATGAAAAACCCGGAACCAACGTTCCGTGCTTATTCAATGGCCAACCACCCGGCCGAAGGAAATATTATTATGCTGAACATCCGTATTGCAACCCCGCCATGGGATCGCGCAAGTAACGGATTCAAGAAAGTAAATCCGGGGGTTTGTTCATCGTTTGTTTTCTCACGCAAGCCGGGTGACAAAGTAACCATTTCGGGCCCTTACGGAGAATTTTTCCTGAAAGACAACGATAACGAAATGATGTTTATTGGCGGTGGAGCCGGTATGGCGCCAATGCGGTCGCATCTTTTCCACCTTTTCCATACGGTTAAGGAAACCAAGAAAAAAGTAACTTTCTGGTACGGAGCACGTTCTAAAAAAGAAGTGTTTTATTACGAACAGTTCCGCGATATTGAAGAAAGATTTGACAATTTCGAGTTCCACCTGGCGCTTTCAGAACCTCATCCTGACGACAACTGGACTGGCCCAACAGGGTTTATCCACCAGGTAATTTACGACAACTACCTGAGCAAACACGAGGAACCCGAAGAAATCGACTACTACCTTTGCGGTCCTCCGATGATGATTAGCGCCGTTCAAAAAATGTTGTACAATCTGGGTGTTCCCGACGAAAACGTTATGTATGACGATTTCGGAAGTTAATTCCATCAAAACATTCAGGCGAAATTTCGCGACAAAAAATTAAAGCGAATAGAAATATATAGTAAAGCCATCTTTCTTTTGGGAAGGTGGCTTTCTTTTTACAACCTTCGGGGAAATAATTGGCGCCGCACAACGGCGGGTACTCGCTTCAACCCCGGACAGAACTGTCGCTGCACAGAATTTTGTAACTTTGAAAAAAAGCAAAATGCAGGAAGCCAGGTTCTATCAGAAAACAAACGGGGGTGCAATAAAATGCCTCCTTTGTCCGTGGCTTTGTGAACTTAATCCGGGACAAACCGGAGTCTGCAAAGTACGGGAAAACATCAGCGGCACTTTGTTTACTCATGTTTACAACCAGGTAGCTGCAACGGGAATCGACCCAATAGAAAAAAAACCGCTCTATCATTTCTTTCCCGGGAAAAATATACTATCAATCGGAGAGGTCGGCTGCAACCTGCATTGCTCGTTCTGCCAAAACCACAGTATTTCGCAATGCTCTGCAAAACAATTTGGTGGGTTTCGAAAAACCACACCTGAACAACTTGTTGCACTGGCGCTAAACGCAAAAAACAATGTCGGAGTGGCGTACACCTACAACGAACCTTTTACGTTTTTCGAATTTATGTTTGACGTTGCCAGGCAGGCAAAAAGCGCAGGACTGAAAAATGTTGTTGTGTCAAACGGCTATGCAAATCCGGAACCGCTGAAACAACTCCTCCCTTTTATTGATGCCTTTAATATTGATTTAAAAGCATTCGACACCGGTTTTTACAAACAACAAACAAAAGGGAACCTTGCTTCGGTGCTGGAAAGTTTAAAGACAATTGCGAAAAACGGAAATCATCTTGAAATTACAAACCTTGTTATTCCGGGGCTGAATGATGATGAAACAACGTTCGAAAAAATGGTACGGTGGATTTCCGATGAACTGGGGCCGCACGTTCCACTGCATCTTTCCAGATATTTTCCGAAATACAAACTCAACCTTTCTCCCACCCCAACCGAAAAACTCGAACAACTTTTTCAGATTGCCAACAGCCACTTAAAATTCGTGTATCTCGGTAATGTCAACGACAAACAACACTCATCTACTTTTTGCACAAAATGCAATTCACTTCTGATTGAAAGAAACCGTTACGAAGCAAAAATCGTACAAATGGAGTTTTCCGGAACCTGCAAAATTTGCGGTACGCCTGCACATATAGTTATGGAGTAGCACATTTCGAAATAATATAATCCGTTCAAATCATTTCTCAAACGATTTTCGTATCTTTTTATCTTGTTATTTAAACACTCAAAACTTGAATAAAATGAACTACGAAGATTTCACCCGTCAGCCGGAATTTGTTCAAATGGTGCAGGAAGCCGAAAAGCTGAACAGAAAAGTGTATTCTGATGTGATTGACAAAGAAGGACACCAATACGTTGACCTCGTTCAGGAAGGCGGTGGAGTTTTAGGAATCGCCCTGGTTGGGTACACCTACATACTTGAAGTTGCAGGAATCCGCTTTTTTCATCTGGCAGGAACTTCAGCCGGCGCTATTAATACGCTTGTGTTGGCAGGGATGGATTCCATTGACAAAGCAAAATCCAACTTAGTGCTGGATGTGTTGGCCAAGCAGGATTTATTTGAGTTTGTTGACGGAGACCCAGTGTTGAAAAAAATCATCCAAAAAGTGATTGACGGTACTCCGTTCAAAAAGGTTCTGGGAAAACTGTTATGGAATTTCAGGAAAGTCAAAAATGCCCTGTTCATTAATCTCGGGCTGAATCCGGGGAAAGCATTTGAAAAATGGATTGAAACCGTTTTAATTGAATCGCCCCACAAAGTTTCCAATATCGGGGAATTACTCGATAAACGCAGCAGCAAATATTATCCCGAAGGTTTGATAAACCGGATTACCGGAGAACCAATCCGCGACGAAATGGCGTTGATGCATATAATTGCCGCCGATGTTACCACGCAGTCAAAAGTACTGTTCCCCAAAATGGCACATTTATATTGGGGCAAAAAAACAGAGGAAATCTCACCGGCCAAAATGGTGCGGGCTTCCATGTCAGTTCCAATCTTTTTTGTTCCGTTTGAGATCGACCAGGTACCAAACGCAGGCAACCCGGCTTCGGAAGAATGGGTACAAATGACCAACTATTCCGGGCCGATTCCGGAGAAAGTTAAGTTTGTTGACGGTGGAATGATCTCCAACTTCCCCATTAATGTATTTCATTCCAAAACCCGGCAAGTTCCCAGAAAACCAACATTCGGAGTAAAACTAAGTGCCTACCGCGACATGCATTCCGACGTAAACGATCTGGGCGGTTTTATCGATTCAATGATCAGCACCATGCGGCACGATTCAGACAACGAATTTTTGCTGCAAAACCCCGACTTCAAAAAACTAATTTGCTTTATTGATGCAGATAAAGCTTTTAACTGGCTTAACTTTAAAATGGACGAAGAAAAGAAAAAGGAACTCTTTTTGCTGGGCGCCCGGAAAGGGCTAGAATTCATTAAATCTTTCGACTGGGAAGCCTACAAAAAAATACGCGGGTAAAACCACAAAAGTGTTTAAGTTACAGAAAGGCTGCTTTTTCAAACAAATACAACATATAAAAAAGCTGTTAATCAAAGCTTCTCGTGAGCTTTTAACGCCCGATAAATCAATTATTTTAGTTTACTTTGCAGTCGAAAACAAAATGCTTACCCCAAACAATTATGGATTATAAAATGAGTTATTTAAATGAAATTTTCTGAATTAGGCGTACACGACGAAATACTTGATGCCATTTCATACATGGGGTTCAAAGACACAACTCCAATCCAGGAACAGGCAATTCCTGAGATACTTGCGGGGAAAGATTTAATTGCCTGTGCCCAAACCGGAACCGGTAAAACGGCAGCTTTTGTAATTCCGGTACTCGATTTAATTTTAGACCACCCGGCCGGTGAAACCACCACCCTTATTTTGGTTCCCACACGAGAACTGGCCATGCAAATTGACCAGCAGGTACAGGGAATTGCTTACGGTCTGGGAGTGCATTCCATCGCCATATACGGAGGAAGCGACGGCGACGATTGGGGGCAACAAAAAACCGCACTCACTCAGGGCGCCGATATTGTAATTGCTACTCCCGGTAAACTTATTGCCCACCTCAACCTGGGCTACGTTAAATTTGACACGATAAAGTACCTTATTCTCGACGAAGCAGACAGGATGCTCGACATTGGCTTTCACGAAGACATAATGAAAATTATTTCGTTTTTGCCCAAAGAAAGGCAAACGCTCATGTTTAGTGCAACCATGGCTCCAAAAATCAGAACTTTGGCTTCGGAGATATTGGTAAATCCGGAAGAAATAAATATCTCCATGTCAAAACCGGCCGAAGGTGTTTTGCAGGCTGTTTATCTTTGCTACGACAACCAAAAAGCGACTTTAATCAATCATTTGATTGCCGACAAACCCGACTATAACAGCATTCTAATTTTCTGTTCAACAAAACGAAAAGTGAACGAGCTGGCCAGCCTGTTAAAGAAAAACAACATGTCGGTTGAGCCAATATCTTCTGATTTGGAACAAACCGAACGGGAAAAAGTGTTGCAGGGGTTTAAGTCGCGCCGAACCCGTATTCTTGTTGCCACCGACGTATTAAGCAGGGGAATCGATATTAAAGAGATCAATCTGGTTATAAATTACGACGTGCCTCACGATGCGGAAGATTATGTTCACCGCGTTGGCAGAACTGCGCGCGCCGACTCAACCGGGGTTGCACTCACACTGGTAAATGATACCGACATGGGCAGTTTTCACCAGATTGAAAAGCTTATCGAACAGGATGTCATCAAACTGGCGGTTCCGAAAGAAATTGGAACAGGTCCCGAGTGGAAAGTTGAAAACCCGCGTAAAAAGCAGGGACGAAAAAAATTCAACCGAAATCAAAAATCTAAAGGAAGGCCTTACCAAAACCACAGAAAGAAGAAAACAAACCAGTAATTATTTTTAGGTTTTCGATGTTACAAATGGTATTTTAGCAGACACATTGTAAAACGACAACAGCCATGCTAAAATTAATCGGCTCCCTGGGAATAATACTTTTGTCTTTTTCGTGCATCGGAACCCAAACTTCAGCGTTAAAAACCGGCGCAGAACAACCTGAGAAGTATCTTCCGATACTGGAACAGAAGAAAGTAGGATTGGTAGTTAACCATACCTCGCGGGTTGGAGAAACGCACCTTGTCGATTTTTTAAAACAGCAAAAAGTTGAAGTTGTAAAAATATTTGCACCAGAACACGGGTTCCGGGGAGATGCTTCGGCAGGCGAAAAAATAGAAGACGGAGTTGACAGCAAAACCGGAATTCCGGTTGTTTCGCTTTATGGCAAAAACCGGAAACCGCTTCCTGAACATTTAGCTGATTTGGACATTCTTGTTTTTGACATTCAGGATGTGGGCTGCCGTTTCTATACCTACATTTCTACGTTGCATCTGGTGATGGAAGCCTGTGCCGAAAACGAAAAGCCACTGGTGGTGTTTGACCGGCCAAACCCAAACGGCGATTATGTTGCCGGGCCCATTCTCAACCCGAAATTTCAGTCTTTCGTTGGAATGCACCCAATTGCCCTTGTTCATGGATGCACCGTTGGAGAACTGGCACAAATGATAAACGGTGAAAATTGGTTGAAAACCGAAAAAAGTTGCGAGCTGAAAGTAATTCCCGTTGCAAACTACTCGCACAACATGACGTATTCGCTACCTGTTCCGCCCTCTCCTAACCTGCCCAACGATTTGGCAGTTCGCCTTTACCCTTCCCTTTGTTTTTTCGAAGCTACCAGTGTAAGCGTTGGACGGGGAACCGATTTCCCTTTTCAGGTTTTGGGCGGATTAAAACCGGAGCTCGGCAGTTTCAGCTTTACGCCCCGAAGCATTCCCAACGCAGCTGTAAACCCGCTTAACAAAGACAAAACATGCTATGGTGTTGATTTACGAAATCTTCAGAATGTTCCTCCATTTACATTGAAATTCTTTCTCGATTTTTACCATCAATATAAAAACGAAAAAGAATTTCTCACCAGCGAACGGTGGCTCAACCAACTTGCCGGAACCGACGCGTTGATTCAGCAAATCAGGCAGGGGCTTTCCGAAGCTGAAATTACAGAAAGCTGGCAGCCGGAACTGGAGCAATACAAAAAGATGAGAAAAAATTATCTGCTATACCCCGATTTTGAATAGTTATGAATCCGTATTTGGTACTTGGCCTGGTACTGGGCTATTTCTTTGTTTTGGTTGGAATCTCATGGTTTACATCGCGTAATGCCGACACACAGTCGTTTTTTACAGCAAACCGCAAATCGCCCTGGTACCTGGTTGCCTTCGGGATGGTTGGTGCAACGCTTTCCGGCGTAACTTTTATTTCTGTGCCGGGAGAAGTTGGCAACTCCGCCTTTTCCTATTTGCAATTTGTTTTTGGCAATTTAGTCGGGTACTGGCTGGTTGCCGGAATTCTGCTGCCGCTTTACTACCGGCTAAACCTGGTTTCCATCTACTCCTTTCTCGATCAACGCTTTGGAAGTTCATCCTACAAAACCGGCTCATTCTTTTTCCTCATTTCAAAACTGATTGGAGCTGCTTTTCGTCTGTATCTGGTAGCAACCGTTTTACAACTGGCATTTTTCGATGCGTTCGACATTCCCTTTTCAATTACGGTAATTGTTACAATTGCGCTAATCTGGGTATACACATTTAAAGGAGGGATTAAAACCATTGTCTGGACAGACGCCTTGCAAACCCTGTTTCTGGTCAGTGCCGTCATTTTTACCATTATTTCAATCAGCCGTACGCTCAACTTTGATTTTAACACGCTCGTTGAGCGAATTTCTACTGAGCCTTCGTCCCAAGTTTTCTTCTGGGACTGGAAATCAGGCAACAACTTTTTCAAGCAGTTTTTTGCGGGGATGTTCATAACAATTGTTATGGTTGGAATGGATCAGGATATGATGCAAAAAAACCTGACCTGCAAAAACAAAAAAGAGGCTCAAAAAAACATGATTGTTTTCAGCCTCTCTTTTCTCGTGGCAGTTGTTCTCTTCCTGTGCCTGGGCACTTTACTCTATATATTTGCAGCGGAAACGGGCATTCAGATTCCCAAAAATACTGATGATTTGTACCCGCTAATTGCATTGAACCACCTGAATTTGACGGTTGGAATCGCATTTCTGATGGGAATAACTGCGGCTGCCTACTCCAGCGCCGACTCTGCACTTACAGCGCTTACTACTTCGTTTAGCGTAGATTTTTTAAAAATTGGCAATTACGAGGAAGAACAACGTAAACGCATAAAAAAACGAGTTCACATTTTGTTCTCAGTGCTACTTGCAGTCGTAATTCTCATATTCCGTGCAATCAGCAACGAAAGTGTTGTGGTTGCGGTGTTTAAAGTTGCCGGGTACACCTACGGGCCAATCCTCGGACTGTTCGTATTTGGTATGTACACCAAACGGAGCATCAAAGATAAATGGGTTCCGGCTATTGCCATAATTTCACCGGTTCTGTGTTATTTTATCTCAGCATATTCCGAAGTGCTTTTTAACGGATATAAATTCGGATTTGAGCTTCTAATTCTGAACGGCTTTTTAACATTTGCAGGGCTGTTGGCCATTTCAAAAAAAGATGTTGTAAAAGATGAATAGTTGTAAATAAATGTTAATTTTTGTGAATTGATTTATTATCTTTGCAAAATAAGAATTAAGAAAAGCCGTTGTAGCATTATAAATTCGGGAAATTGGTTAAATATCTGCTTCAAATATCACTTGTGGCCCTGGTGGTTATTTCGCTTTTTTCATGCGAAGATGAAGGATATTTGAATTCTCCCGATGCCCAATTGCAGTTTTCAATCGACACGGTGATGTTCGACACCATCTTCACTACTATCGGTTCTACAACACAACATCTGAAAATATACAATCCTTACGATGAAAATGTACTGATTTCCCGCATTCGGGTTGCAGGAGGAGATTTCTCCAATTTCAGACTGAATGTAAACGGAACATCTGCCAACGAAGTTTATGAAGTAGAAGTCCCGGCTCGTGACAGCATTTTCATTTTTGTGGAAGTAACCATCGATCCCAACGGCCAGAACTTGCCGATGGTTGTGCAAGATTCCATCGAATTTACCACGAATTCAAATCACCAAAACATTAAGCTGATTGCCTACGGGCAGGATTTTAAGCTCATAAAAAGCGAGACCATAAAAACAACTACCTGGACGGCAGAAAAGCCTTATCTGATTTACGATTATGCTTATGTTGACAGCACGTCAACACTGACCATTGAGCCGGGAACAAGAATTTATTTTCATAAAGATGCCGGGTTGTACGTCAGAGGGACACTTATTGCTAATGGAAATTTTCAGAACCAGATTCTCTTTACCGCAGACAGGCTTGAAGACACGTATAAAAATATTCCGGATCAGTGGAACGGAATAATTCTGTTTTCAGGCAGCAAAAACAATGTTATGAATTTCGCCAATATAAAAAATGCCAATATTGGCCTCCAGGTGGGTACCATAGAAGATGAAGGACATGCTTCTCTCGAACTCTCGAATTCCAAGATTGAAAACATGGCTTATGCGGGTCTGTTTGCCATAAAATCGAAAATATCTGGATACAATAATGTAATTGCAAACTGCGGGTTTTACGCTACAGCCCTGCTGGTTGGCGGAGAATACGAGTTTTACCATACAACCATTGCCAATTATTGGGGAGGATATTCTTCAAGAGCACGCAAAACTGCGTCCCTGGTGATTTCAAACGCACTTATTCTTAAGGCTGCTGACGGCTCTGACGTCACATATACAGGCGACCTGGAAAAGGCATTCTTCGGAAACAGTATTGTTTACGGGAACAACCCCATGGAAATTGAATTGGGAAAAAACGAAGAAAAAGCCTTCAACTATTTCTTTGACCATTGCATTATTCAGGTGCCCGACACGTTCAAGGTAAACAACAAAGACCATTACAAAAATGTATGGAAAGGCGAAGAATATAATCCGTTGTTTATGGATCCGTACGACGATTACAACTACGCCCTTGATACACTTTCGGCTGCAAAAGACATTGGGAATCCCGATTTTGCGAAATTTTTCCCCATGGACATAATGAACAAAGACCGTTTATCTGACGATGGTCCTGATCTGGGAGCTTATGAGCGAATAGAAAAAAAGGATGAAAATTAGCATAATCATTTGTGTTATTCTTTCTTTCTCTATTCAATCTTTTTCTCAGGAATATTCCATTCTCTCTTATAATGTTGAAAATCTTTTCGACGTAGATGATGCTCCGGCGAGCAACGACGAGGAATTTACCCCGGCAGGAGACAGGCACTGGACTCACAAACGTTTCAGGCAAAAAATCACAAACATTTCGAAAGTTATTCTAAATTCTAACGGATGGACACCTCCTGCTTTAGTTGCCCTTTGCGAAATTGAAAACCGATACGTATTGAACCAACTGCTCACAGAAACCCCACTGCAGTCATTTCCCTACAAAATTATTCACAAAGACTCTCCCGACCAGAGAGGTATCGATGTGGCTTTAATTTACAACGAAAATGAATTTTACCCGCTGGAATACAAATACACGCCAATCCGGTTGTCAGAAGACTCAGTATTGGATTCCCGGGAAATTCTTTACGTATCTGGAATTGTTAGAAACACCGACACTTTACATCTTTTTGCCAACCACTGGCCTTCGAGGTACTCTGGCATAATGGAAAGCCAGCCCAAACGAAACCTTGCTGCGCAAACGCTTCGAAACGAAGTAACAGCGCTACAGAAAAAATACCACAATCCGAAAATTATAATCGTTGGCGATTTCAACGATCAACCTACAGATGAAAGCGTGAAAGACTATTTAGAAGCACTAGCGACTTCCGGCGAAAACCAGCAGATCAACAAAAACAGCCTGTACAATTTATCGTCCTCTTGGGTAAACAAAGAACCGGGAACGATCAAATACCAGTCGCAATGGTCAGTCTTCGATCAGGTAATTGTTTCCGGAAGTCTGCTGCATTCGGAAAACGGATTATCCACAAAAGCAGACTGGGCAGAAATTATCAGACTTCCTTTTTTGCTGGAAAATGATGAAAGATATGGCGGACAAAAACCAACCAGAACATACAACGGATTCAGATACAATGGAGGATTCAGCGACCATTTGCCAGTTCTGGTAAAACTGCAAACCGAGAACTAATCAACCGGGTCAAGGCCTAAGTCTTCTGCTGTTTTCAGCATAAAAGCAAACGCCTCGTTATAGTCGTTTCTGATTAGGCCGTCAAGAATCGCTTCTTTTATGGCATCCTTAATCTGTCCAACTTCGCGACACGGAGCAAGTCCGAATTTTTCCATAATTAGCTCTCCCGAAATCGGTGGTTGGAAATTACGTACAGCATCCTTTTCCTCTATTTCTTTTAGTTTGCGCCGAACAATCTGAAAATTTTTCATGTATCGCTTCACTTTCTCCGAATTCTTGGATGTGATGTCGGCCTCGCACAGTGTCATCAAATCATCAATATCGTCACCCGCCTCAAACAACAAACGACGAACTGCCGAATCTGTAACTTCATCCTCAGAAAGAACTATTGGCCGCATGTGCAGCATTACCATTTTCTGAACATATTTCATTTTCTCGTTCAATGGAAGTTTCATCCTGCGAAAAATCTTAGGAATCATTTTCACACCCACAAAGTTATGTGCATGGAAAGTCCAACCCTGTCCTTCAATAAACTTTTTGGTGGCTGGTTTGGCAATGTCGTGCAACAATGCCGACCACCGCAGCCAAAGGTCATCGGTATGCGGAACAATGCGATCGAGCACTGTTAAAGTATGGTAAAAGTTATCTTTATGACCAATGCCTTTTACGACCTCGACACCTTTCAGTTTCTTCAATTCCGGAAAAATAATATCCAGAATCCCGGTTTCTTCCAACAGTTTAAAACCGACTGACGGTTTGTCTGCTGCCATAATTTTATTCAGTTCATCCGAGATGCGTTCAGCCGAAACAATGTTAATCCTGTCCCTGTTTGCCGCGATAGCCTGCAAGGTTTTTGGTTCTATTTCGAAACCAAGCTGGGTGGAAAAACGGATGGCGCGCATCATTCTCAACGGGTCATCTGAAAATGTTATGGAAGGGTCGAGAGGCGTCCGGATAATTTTGTCTTCTAAATCTTTCAACCCGTTGAAAGGATCGAGCAACTGCCCGTAATTGTAACTATTGAGCCCCAGAGCCAGCGCATTTATTGTAAAATCGCGACGATCCTGATCATCTTCAAGTGTCCCGTTCTCTACAATTGGTTTCCGAGAATCACTCCGGTACGACTCCTTTCGTGCGCCAACAAACTCCACTTCAAAGTTGCGGTATTTTAATTGGGCTGTACCAAAATTCTTAAAGACATTAACCCTCGGACTGGGTTTCAATTCCCGGGCAACACTCTCGGCCAGAGCAATTCCACTCCCCAGTGTAACCACGTCAATATCTTTCGACGGTCGTTTCAGAATCAGATCACGTACGTAACCACCTATCACATAGGCATCCTGATTCTTTTTATCTGCAGCCCGTGAAATAATTTCAAATATTTTGCTTTCCAGTTTATATTCCATCTTCTGACAAAAAAGGATTTTAATTAACGTTTTTCTGACAGTGCAGAAAAAAATTGTGACAAAATTACAATAATTGAGCTAAAACCAGTTCTATTTTTTCATTCAGGTAAAATGGTATTATCTTTGCAAATAGATATCGACAAATTTAGATATGTAAATTTTTAATTTCACGAATATGTTAGAACATTTGACAAAAGAGACATTTAAAGAAAAAGTATTCAACTTTGAAGCGAATAAAGATTGGAAATTTGAAGGTTCAGTTCCATGTATGATAGATTTTTACGCCGACTGGTGTGGCCCGTGTAAAATGGTTGCTCCTGTTTTGGAAGAGTTGCAGAAAGAATACGGTGACAAGCTCGTAATTTACAAAGTCAACACCGAGCAGGAACAGGAACTGGCAGGTATGTTCGGAATCCAGAGCATTCCTTCGTTACTGTTTGTTCCGGTTGACGGCCAGCCACAAATGGCAATGGGAGCGCTACCGAAAGCAACTTTTGAGCAGGCCATTTCCGATGTATTAAAGGTTGAAAAACCGCAGGAAAATTAAACTGCTTCGAGCACTTTTTCTAGCTGAATCCCCCGGGAGCCTTTTACCAAAACCGCTCCTGCTTTTATGGGATTCTGAATTAAATACCGGCAAAGTTCACCGGAATCAGGAAAGGTTAAATACGAATAATTTTGGGCTGCTTTATTGAATAGTGGTCCCACAAGAAACACCGCTTCAAAGGGGTGTTTTTTTGTTTGCTCCAATATTTGCAAGTGCTCTTCGGGCGACTTTTCGCCTAATTCCAGCATATCTCCCAAAATAAGCACACGGGGCGGTGCGAACATAGAAACAAAGCTATCGATGGATGCCTGCATGCTTGTGGGATTGGCATTGTAGGCGTCCATAATTATTTTCAGCCCATTCTTCTCAACTAACTGCGAACGGTTGTTCTGAGGTCTGTAATTACCAACTGCCTCCTGTATTTCCAACGGATCTACTTTAAAATAATTCCCGATGCAGGCTGCTGCCAGTATGTTTTCGAAATTATACCGGCCGGTTAGCCGGGTATTCAGATACAAAACGCCTTTCGGAAAATTCACTTTGGCGTGAATATACGGCGGAGAAAAAACAGGTTCCCCCACAAAATCGGCGTTTGTTTCACCATAGCTTATTTTATTTGAATATCCATTTATCAGTTCTTCCAAAACCGAATTGTCCCTGTTATAGAAAACAACACCTTTTTTTCCACACACATGCTTGTATAACTCGGCTTTCGTCTCTTTAATGGTTTCAAAAGACCCGAACCCTTCGAGGTGGGCGCGGCCGATATTTGTAATAATTCCATAATCAGGATCTGCGATGGAGCAAAGCTCCCCTATTTCGTAAGGATGATTGGCCCCCATTTCCACCACACCAATCTCGGTGTCGCTATTCATTTGAAGTAGCGTAAGCGGAACACCAATGTGGTTGTTGAAATTTCCCTGCGTAAAAACTATATTGTATTTCTTTTCTAGAACCGCTGCAATAAGTTCTTTTGTTGTTGTTTTCCCGTTGGAACCGGTTATTCCTATAATTGGAATTCCCAATTGTTCTCTATGATAATGTGCCAAATCCTGTAAGGCCGTAAGCACATTTTTCACCAAAACTGTTTTCCCCGGAATTTCATATTCTTCCTCATCAATTACAGCAAACGCAGCTCCTTTTTGAATGGCATTTGCTGCAAATTTATTCCCGTTGAATTTCTCTCCTTTCAGCGCAAAAAACAAACATCCCAGTTCAATTTTTCTGCTGTCGGTTATTACCATGGGATGTGTGAGGTAAATCTTATAAATCTCTTCTATAGTCATTATCGTAAATAAAAAACCTCATCTGCCGAAAACAAATGAGGTTCAGTATAAAATTCATTTCTTTTTAAAATCCCTGTGGACTTCCAACGCGTGTCATTGCACAACGGAAGCCCAAATCATCCTGAGCTTTGGCTTGTTCCAGATATCTTCTTGTTCCGGGAACAAGCCAATAGGGACGGTCTTTCCATGAGCCACCTTTATAAACCCTTACTTCGTCACTAATTAATGAAGAAAAGTTTCCGGTGCCGTCATACTGAATGTACATATCTTTAGTAGTTCTTCCTTCTTCCGAATTCCAGTTTCCGCTTTCTACCATTTGCGAATTAGCATTACCGTCGCGAAAATTTCTGTAATCGGCAATGGTATCTTGCACCAGTCGGCCATATTGGTCGCGAACAAATCCACCATCAGCGCCACGACGATACTCTGTCACTACGTTTCCTCTGAAAGGCTGAAATTCTTCCACATCAACAAACGAAAGCGGACGATAAACGTCAGCCACCCATTCATTAACATTCCCTGACATACAGTAAAGCCCGTAATCGTTAGGGTCGTATGAAAAAACAGGTGCCGAAATATCAGCATTATCATTCAATGCTCCGGCCATCCCCATCATGTCACCACGTCCTCTCACGAAGTTGGCTTTCAATCTGCCTTTTTCTTTTCTGGAATCTTCCCGCAAATAAGCACCGTTCCAGGGATACATTTTTCTGTCCGTCAGAAGTTCGCCATCGGTATTTCCAATGAGTCCGTATGCCGCATATTCCCATTCTGCTTCGGTGGGCAACCTGTATGTGGGCAGCATTAAACCGTCTTCCCATTTTACCCGGCGAGTAGTTCCGTCAGGATTCTCCTGCGGTTTCTCTCCGGCAGTGCCATCGTATAAACCTGTCAGGTATGTATTTGTTGTAAAAACATTCTCGCCGTTCTGTGCATTATCATGTTGAAGAACGCCTCTTGAAACCAAAATTTGTTCATTCACCCTGTCGGTACGCCATTCGCAATAAGCATTGGCTTGTTCCCAGGTAACTCCAACAACCGGATAATCGGTATAAGCCGGGTGCCTGAAATAATTAGTTACATAGGGTTCGTTATATGCAAGTTCACTTCTCCACAGCGTAGTATCAGGAAGTGCAGAGTTAATCTTCTGCCTGTCTCCAGGGTAAACCCGGTTTAACCAGTGAACGTATTCGCGATAGTCCTGGTTTGAAACTTCTGTTTCATCCATATAAAAAGAAGCCACGGTAACTCGGCGGGGATGATTGTCCCAACGGTACATTACGTCCTCTTCAACACGGCCCATTGTAAAGGTACCGCCCTGAATAAAAACCAGTCCCGGACCGGGTTCCTGTTCATACCCAGAAACATAAGGAATATTCCCTGTTTCTTCAGCATTATATTCCCAACCAGTTGTGCGGGAAGATTCTCCTCTCCCGCCACCGCCAAAAAGTCCGCATCCTGAAACAAACGCGGCTAAAAACAGTAACAATAATGTCCTTAGCTTCATCAACTTAGTGTTTTTCATTTTTTTCCGATTGTCACAAATATAACTGATTTGTTGAATTCTTATTGCTTTGCTATCTTATTATTTTTCACGTTTTATAAACCTTGTGGTTATATTTGTCTGTTGTTTGACAAAAATAATTGTTTTATTGTAAATGGTTGCGCCTGCAATAATTATTTTCAACAGGCGTTTTTATGTTATTAATTTGTTGAGTGGTAATGAATAAATATATCATCCTGTTGCTGATTTTATTAACCGGGTTCGCCCCAGCCGACACCAGAAGGGAAATAATTACAATTAACTGGCAGATTTCCAGCCAGCCGGAAAACAAACTTGGACTGACTTTTACAAAAGCCGGATATGAATATCCGGGAGCTCAGGTTCCGCTGTTTTTTAAGTTCATACCTATTGATAATCCGAATCAGGATTTTCAGTTTGTTATTGAAAACCCCAAATTTGAAGAAGTTACGGTTCACCGGTTGGATGAGCAGTTTTCTGAAATACCTGAGAAACTGGAAATAAAAAAGACCAAACTAAAATCGGGAAATATCAATAAAATTGAAATCCAAATTCCGGCAATCATCCGCGATGGAGAGAAAATATTACTGCTGAAACAGTTCACGTTAAAACAGAGCCCACAGGGGATCAAAAAATCAGCCACAATTTCAGCTTTCAACTGGAAGACAGAATCGGTTTTAAAAGATGGAAAATGGGTAAAAATTGCCACCTCAGAAAAAGGAATCTACAAAATTCCATACTCAAAATTAACAGAATACGGTTTTACAAATCCGGCGCAAGTGAAAGTGTACGGAGCGGGAGGGATGCTTCTTTCCGAAGAACCCGGAACAATAAAATACGACGATTTACCTCAAATTGCAATTTGGCACGGAAAAAACAATGGCACCGACTGCCTTTTCTTTTACGCCCCCGGGACAACAGAATTGAAAACTACTACATCGGGCGACTTTCTGGAGCACCGGATAAATCCCTACTCAACTAAAGGGTATTTCTTTTTAAATGAAGACAAAGGCCAGAATAAAACCATTCAACAGTTGCCGGCAACAAGCCAGCCCGCCACCCGCAGTATCTCCTATTTCGACGAACATTCATATTACAAAAAAGAGCAGTTCAATTTAATATCCTCAGGGAAGCAGTGGTTTTCCGAGAGGTTTATAAATGGCACAAATAAGAGTTTCAATTTTGACCTCACTGATATTGATGCGTCATCGGAACTTCAGATGAGAATAAAAGCGGCTGCCAGATCCTCTTCGGGTTCCGAAATGCCGGTTTTGGCCAACCAGAGCAGCCTTGGCAAACTCAGTTTTTCAAGTGTTAACACAAACAGTAACACGTCACTTTTTGCATCAGAGCGAACCGAGCGTTTTACCATACCTGCCCCACCAGGAAATGTCAGTTTTACGGCAAAGTATTTTGCCAGTGGCACAAGCTCCGAAGCCTGGCTCGATTTCATTGAGATAAACTACCGCCGTAAACTCAAGGCAGGCAACAACGTATTGTTTTTTCGCGATAAAAAATCTGCAACGCAAGACAATGTACTTGAGTTCTCCATTGAAGGCAGCTCGGCTGATTTAAAAGTTTGGGATGTAACAGATGTTTTAAATGTGCAGGAAATTCAGATACAGACAAGCGGCTCCAGTGCAACCGGCAAACGGCAGGTTTCGCAATTGCGGGAGTTTGCAGCATTTAGTCCGAACGGAAATTTCCCGGAGCCGGAATTTGCAGGTGAGGTGAGCAACCAAAACCTTCACGGATTAAGCACTCCTGAATACCTGATTATTGCACACCCTGCTTTTTTAAGCCAGACCAATGAACTGGCCGATTTTCACCGAAGCCATGATGGAATGCAGGTAGAAGTAGTTGCATCTGATAAAATATACAACGAGTTCAGCTCCGGAAACAAAGATGCAACCGGCATACGAAATTTCATAAAAATGTTTTACGACCGAAACAACGGGCTAAAATATGTTCTGCTTTTTGGCGACGGAAGCTACGACAACAAAGGGATAAAAGAAGAAAGCCAGGCATTCATCCCCACTTTCCAGTCGGATGGTTCGCTCAACCCTGTTTCGTCTTTTGTAACCGACGACTATTTTGTAATGCTCGATGCCGGGGAAAGTGTTTACAGCGGAGCCATCGATTTGGGAATTGGACGAATTCCCGCATCAACTTCTTCTCAGGCTCAACTTGCAGTAAAAAAGGTAAAAGATTACCACAGCGAAAGTGCATTTGGCGACTGGCGCAACGTCGTAAGTTTTATTGCCGACGACGAAGACGGGAACCTGCACATGACAGATTCGGAAAAACTGGCCGCCATTATAAATAAAAACCACAGCGAATTTATTACCGATAAAATTTATTTTGATGCTTACCAGCAAATTACCGGGCCGGGCGGCGAAAGTTATCCTGAAGTAACCGAAGCCATTAATCAGCGGGTTAAAGAAGGCGCGCTTATTTTAAATTACGTGGGGCATGCCAACGAACGATTCCTTTCCAACGAGAAAGTTCTGGATATAAGCCACATTAATTCCTGGTCTAATGCCAATAATCTGCTGATATTTGTAACTGCCACCTGCGAGTTCAGCAGGTTTGACGCCGACGAAACATCGGCAGGTGAATACGTGCTTTTTAATGCCAATGGCGGAGGAGTCGGGCTATTTTCAACCACGCGCGTAGTGTATGCATATTCCAACTTCTTGCTAAGCGAGAGTTTCTATAATTTCGTTTTCAAAAAGAATGAAGCCGGCAACCACTACCGAATGGGAGACGTTATGCGACTGGCCAAAATCAATACAGTAAATACAATCAACAAAAGGAATTTTAGTCTTTTAACCGACCCTGCGCTAAAATTGTCATACCCCCGACACCGGGTTTATACGAGTACAATTAACGGGCACGATGCCGCACTCTCTCCTGATACAATCGGCGCGTTGCAGCAGGTCACTATTACCGGATATGTAGGCGATGCAGACGGAAACAAGCTCAGTAATTTTTCAGGAACCATTATTCCAACGGTATTCGACAAAGAAATGGTTATGAAAACGCGAGGGAATGCGGGAGAAACACCAATGAGTTTTAAAGTTCAGGAAAACGTAATTTACAAAGGGCTGGCCGAAGTAAAAAACGGCGAATTCTCGTTCAGCTTTCTAATTCCGAAAGATATTTCGTACAGTTTGGGAGCAGGCAAAATTGTTTATTACGCGCAAAGTGAGGACACAGACGCACAGGGAGCGTTTCAAAACTTCGTAATTGGAGGTTCCGGTTCTCAAATAACCGACAACCAGGGGCCTCAGATTGAGCTTTACCTGGACTCGCCTGAATTTACCTCCGGACAAAAAGTGAGCAAGAACCCTACCCTGCTGGCTTTCCTCTCTGACGAAAACGGCATTAATACTGCCGGGGCAGGAATAGGGCACGACATAACCGCAGTTATAGACAATGACCACTCTAACGCAATTGTACTCAACAGTTTTTACAAGTCGAACAGCGGAGACTTCAAAAGTGGCACAATCAATTACACATTAAAAAACCTTTCCGTTGGAAAACACACCCTGACCCTGAAAGCCTGGGATGTGGCGAACAACTCAACAGAAGCGGAAATTGAGTTTGAAGTTACCGGCGACTTCACCATCTCGCAGGTTAAAAACTTTCCGAACCCGGTTGCTGACCACACTTACATTTCGTTTGAGCACAACCAGGCCGACGCCACTTTCGATATCATTTTTGAAGTTTTCGATCTGAATGGCAGCCACATCGATTACCTCGCCACGCAGGTCGGCTCCAACGGAACAACCAGCAATCCGATAAGGTGGGATTTAACCGAAGCAAAAATCGGGTTGCGAAACGGAATTTATATGTACCGGGTAACTGCCCAGAACTCAGATGGATTGATTACTTCAAAATCAGGAAAATTACTCATTGCACGATGATTTTTTTAAGCACAAAGTACTTTTTTGGAAAAACCACCGTTCTCTGAAATTAGAATAATTGTTGCATCGGCTACTATTCTTATATTTGCAACGCTCAATTTTTAAAAGAATTATGATTAAGTCAGTACGTTTTTTATTTCTGATAGCACTAATAGTTGCTTCATCAAATTTTGCAAAAGCCCAGTCTACTGTGACAGGAGCCAACACAATTACAACAGCAGTTCCTTTTCTGTCCATAACTCCCGACTCACGTGCAGGAGGTATGGGTGATGTTGGTGTTGGAACCACTCCTGACTTGAGTTCTCAGCACTGGAACCCCGCCAAATACGCTTTCATGGAAAGTGAAATGGGAGTCAGCCTCTCCTACTCACCGTGGCTTCGCGCCCTTGCCGACGACATCAACCTGGCGTATTTAGTTGGTTACAAAAGATTAGACGATTTGCAGACCATCAGTAGCTCACTACGCTACTTTGCGCTTGGCGATATACTTTTTAGAGACGATTTAGGGTACGAAACAATGCAGGTAAGCCCCAACGAGTTTGCCATTGACCTTGGTTATACCCGAAAACTTTCTGATATGTTTTCCGGATCTGTTGCCCTTCGTTACATCAGGTCTGATATTTACGGCGGACAGCTGGTAAACGGTGTGGAAACTCATGCCGGGAACACTTATGCTGCTGACGTTGCATTCTATTTCTTTAATGAATTCAGGTCGAACCGACAAGACAAAACTTTCTCTGCAGGTATTAACATCCAAAATATCGGTGCAAAAATTTCTTATTACGAAGGAGCAGAAGGAGCAGATAAATACTTCATTCCGACTACTATGAAATTAGGAATGGCTTACACCTCTGAAGTTGACGATTACAATACATTCACTTTTGCTGTTGAAGCCAATAAACTTTTGGTTCCAACGCCTCCAAAAGACACAACAACCTACGATGATGACGAAATAATTTTGGACTTCTTTGGTTCAGACAAGTCAGTTGTTGCCGGTATTTTTTCTTCGTTTTCTGATGCCCCGGGAGGGTTCAAAGAAGAGTTGCAGGAAATTAGTTTATCTGCCGGGGTAGAATACTGGTACAACAAACAATTTGCATTGCGTGCCGGTTACTTCCACGAACATGCAAACAAAGGGAACAGGAAGTTTATGACTTTCGGAGCCGGCTTTAAAATGAATGTCTTTTCCCTCGACTTTTCATACCTGCTGCCAACACAACAAAACCATCCGCTGGCTAACACACTGCGGTTTACCCTGGCTTTTGATGTGGAAGCATTTAGTAACCAGCGGTAAAAAAATGATTAGAATCGGACAAGGATACGATGTACACCGCCTGGCTGAAGGTGAAACTTTGTGGCTGGGTGGTATTTTAATTCCCCACAGCAAAGGAACTGTGGCACACTCCGATGGCGATGTACTTCTCCACGCAGTTTGCGACGCACTTCTGGGAGCGGTCAGCCTCGGTGACATTGGCACCCATTTTCCTGACACTTCTGCACAATTCAAAAACATCGACAGTAAAATCCTGCTCAGGGAAACCTACTCGCTGGTGAAAGCGAAAGGATTTGAAATTGTAAACATCGATTCTACAATTAGTGCGCAGCAACCCAAACTGAAACCTTATATTCCGGAGATAAAAAAGGCAATGGCCGATGTTCTTGGCATTGATACCGAAAGAATATCAGTTAAAGCCACCACCACAGAACATCTGGGTTTTGAAGGCCGGGAAGAAGGAATTTCTGCACTCGCCGCAGTACTTGTGATGAAACAGGACAACTGATGGAAAGCAACAACAAAAGAACCCTGGTTATCGGAGCAAGCACCAATCCCGAACGGTATTCAAACAAAGCCATTCAAATGCTCCGGGAATACAACCACGACGTAGTTGCCCTCGCCAAACGAACCGGCAATGTGGATGATGTTACAATTCAAACCGATTTTCCGGACGAAGCCCGGATACACACGGTAACTTTATACATTGGGGCAACACGTCAGCCCGAATATTACGAACACATACTGAAGCTGAATCCGCAACGCGTTATCTTTAATCCCGGAACTGAAAACAGCGAGTTTAAAAAAATGCTGGAATCCAAAAGCATTGAAACAGTTGAAGGATGCACGCTCGTTATGCTTCGTACAAACCAGTTTTAATTTTAAGAATATGTTTATCGAAATTCAATCGCTGGAAGAATTTGACCGGCTAAAACAGGAAGAACCGGCTTTGCTCGGCTATTTTTCGACCGAGGCTTGTAATGTATGTAAAGTATTAAAACCGAAGGTTGCAGAACTAATTGAAAACGAATTTCCGAAAATGAAACTGGCTTACGTAAAATCAGACGTTTTACCTGACGTAGCCGGCCAGCATCGCGTATTTGCAGCACCAACCATTCTGGTTTTTTTTGGTGGGCACGAAACCATCCGCAAAAGCAGAAGTTTTGGGATTGACGAGTTGCGCCGGGAAATCAGCCGCCCGTATTCTTTAATTTTTGAATAGAATCGTAGTTTTTTTTGTAAGGAACAAACGGAGAAGCAAACTCGTTTCCCTATTAAAACAAGCTATCTAAAAGTGTTTGGTCGGTCTCATTCGGCAAAGTAACTTTCAATTGCGGATTTTCCTCCATGGCTTTCTGTATGGCAAATTTTGCCGGAGAATTCTGAGCCCAACTCCTCCGGGCGATGCCGTTGTTCACGTCCCAGTGCAACATCATTTCCAGTCGTTTTCCGGCTTCGTCCGAGCCGTCAATGGTAAGACCAAAACCGCCGTTAATTACTTCGCCCCACCCCACGCCTCCGCCGTTGTGCAGCGAAACCCAGGTAGCTCCCCTAAAACTGTCTCCCACAAAATTCTGCACGGCCATGTCTGCTGTCATTGCCGAGCCATCGTAAATATTTGATGTTTCCCGGTACGGAGAGTCCGTTCCCGAAACATCGTGGTGGTCGCGCCCCAAAACAATGGGCGCCGAAATTTCGCCATTACGAATGGCTTTGTTAAACGCGCGGGCAATCTGAATTCTTCCAACACAGTCGGCGTACAGAATACGTGCCTGCGACCCCACCACCAGATTGTTTGGCCCCGCCTGTTGTATCCAGTGCAGGTTATCCTCCATTTGCATTCTGATTTCCTTCGGAGCTTCTTTGGCAAGCCCGGCTAAAACCTCTGCTGCAATCCGATCTGTTTTCGCCAAATCAGCAGCATCTCCCGATGTGCAGACCCAACGAAATGGGCCAAAACCATAGTCAAAAAACAACGGCCCCATAATATCCTGCACGTACGACGGAAACCTGAAAATTCCACTGGGTTCGTAAACCTCTGCCCCGGCACGACCGGCTTCCAATAAAAATGCATTGCCGTAATCCCAGAAATACATTCCGTTTCGGGCCAGCTTATTGATGGCTTCCACCTGACGCCGCAGCGACTCGTAAACCTTTTCCTTAAATGCTTCCGGTTGATCGGCCATCATTTTATTCGATTCGTCAAAAGTTAAACCGGCAGGATAGTATCCTCCGGCAAACGGATTGTGCAACGATGTTTGGTCAGAACCTAAATCAATTTCGATATTTTCTTCAGCCAGTTTTTCCCACAAATCTACCACATTCCCCTGGTAGGCCAGCGAAACTGCATCTTTACTACTCCGGGCACTCAGCATCCTTTTTATCAACTCATCAAGGTCTGAGTAAACCTCATCTACCCAGCCCTGCTCAAATCGTTTTTGCAGCGCCTGCGGATTTATTTCTGCAACAACAGCAACCATTCCGGCAATTACCGCAGCTTTTGGCTGCGCTCCAGACATTCCGCCCAACCCACTCGACACAAATATTTTTCCGGAAACACCTCCGTCAGCATGCAGGCGGGCTGCATTCAACAACGTAATGGTTGTTCCGTGCACAATTCCCTGCGGACCAATGTACATGTACGACCCGGCAGTCATTTGTCCGTATTGCGTTACCCCCAGGGCATTGTACTTTTCATACTCATCTTTCGAAGAATAATTGGGAATCATCATGCCGTTGGTTACCACCACGCGAGGCGCGCCTGCATGCGAGGGAAACAAGCCGAGCGGATGGCCGGAATATATTACCAGCGTTTGTTCATCGGTCATTTCCGCCAGGTATTTCATAACAAGCAGGTATTGCGCCCAATTTTGAAAAACCGCACCGTTTCCGCCGTAAGTTATCAACTCGTGCGGATGTTGCGCCACAGCGGGATTCAGATTATTCTGAATCATCAACATAATAGATGCTGCCTGCTGCGAGCGGCACGGGTATTCATCTATCGAACGGGCACGCATTTCATATTCAGGCCGAAAACGATACATATAAATGCGCCCGTAGTTTTGCAATTCTTCCAGAAATTCAGGCGCTAAAACATCATGAAACTCATTTGGAAAATAGCGCAACGCATTTTTAAGAGCCAGCTTTTTCTCACGCAATGACAACACATCTTTCCGTTTGGGGGCATGACTAACCGATGTATCATAAACTCCGGGAACCGGAAGCTCTGATGGAATGCCTTCCAAAATAGCTTTCCTGAATTGCTCTTTTGTCATAATTTTTTCTTTGATTTATCTTCTGATAGATGAAATACAGCGGCAAATTAGGGTCTTTCCCCGAAATTTGGGATGATATTTCACAGATTTTGAGAATATTTGAAGTATAACAAACGAAATTAAATTATGAGAAGAGGAGTACTGATTATTTTGGTTGCATTTGCAGGACTATTTCTGTCAAGTTGCGGTTACAACAAAATGGTTGACATGGAAGAACAGGTTTCTTCGCAGTGGTCGCAGGTTGAAAACGTTTACCAGCGCCGGGCCGATTTAATTCCGAACCTGGTAAATACGGTAAAAGGTTATGCAGGGCACGAACAGGAAACACTGGTGGGTGTAATCGAAGCGCGTTCAAAAGCCACTTCTGTAAACGTCGACCCAAGCAATTTAACACCAGAAGCCATTGCACAATTCAATCAGGCACAGGAAGGACTTTCTTCTGCATTGAGCAGGTTGATGGTTACGGTTGAACGGTATCCTGATCTGAAAGCCAACCAAAACTTCATGGATTTACAGGCGCAGCTTGAAGGCACTGAAAACCGAATTGCAGTAGAGCGCAGAAAATTCAATGAAGTAACCCAGACTTACAACGCTTACATCCGCAAGTTCCCGCAAGTAATTTATTCAGGAATGCTTGGGTTCGAAAAGAAAAACTATTTTGAAGCAAGGCAGGGAGCAGATCAACCCCCGGTTGTAGAATTTTAATTGTCAAATGAAATGAGTGTTCGAAAATATTTTTCAGAAGAAGACAAACTAAAAATCACCAATGCAATACGCGTAGCCGAAACCAATACATCGGGCGAAATTCGCGTGCATATCGAAAAAAACTGCAAAGGAAACGTGTTGGACAGAGCTGCTTACATTTTCGAAAAACTGGAGATGCACAAAACACAGCTTCGTAACGGAGTGCTGTTTTACCTGGCTGTTGCAGACCATAAATTTGCCATTCTAGGTGATGCCGGAATTAACCAAAAAGTTCCGGATAGTTTTTGGGAGGAAATCAAAAACGAAATGGCATTAAAATTCAAAGAAGGAAACTTCACCGATGGCATCTCCGTTGGGATTAAAAAGGCAGGAGAACAACTAAAACAGCACTTCCCTTACCAAAAAGATGATGTTAATGAATTATCAGACGAAATTTCGTTTGGTACTGACAAGGAGGAAAAATGAAAAAAATAATAGCATTATTTATTCTGATTCTGGGTGTTACCGCCCTTCATGCTGAAATTCCGGAACGTCCCACCCCGCCAAGGCTGGTAAATGACTTTGCCGGAGTTCTGAGCCAGCCGGAATACAACAACCTGGAATTAAAGCTCGAACAGTTTGCCCGCGAAACTTCGACCCAGATTGTGGTAGCCACCGTTAAAGATTTGGAAGGGTACGATCCGGGCGACTACGCTTTTCGTCTGGGAGAAAAATGGGGCGTTGGACAAAAAGGTAAAAACAACGGGTTGGTAATACTTGTAAAACCAAAAATTGGCAACGAGCAGGGACGAATTTTTATTGCTACCGGTTACGGACTGGAAGGGGTTTTGCCTGACGCTGTTGTCAACGGCCCGGTTATCGATAATGAAATGATTCCATATTTCAAGCAGAACAACTATTACAAAGGGCTCGAAAGTGGAATCAACGTAATTATGAACATTACCAAAGGTGAATACACCGCCGAATATTACCAGGAAAACTACGCAAAAAAAGGCAGCGGAATTCCTCTGTTTGTAATTTTGCTTCTGTTTTTTGTTGTAATTCCCGCATTGCGCGGGCGCAAACGCAGGTTTTATTCCCCCGGAAAGAACCTTCCGCTATGGATTGCTTTAGGCATGATGTCGGGCAACCGTTCGCATGGCGGGTCTTTCAGTAATTTCTCTTCGGGCAGCGGAAGCTTTGGCGGCTCTGGAGGATTCGGTGGATTCGGTGGTTTTGGAGGAGGAAGTTTTGGCGGTGGTGGTGCCGGAGGAAGCTGGTAACACCATACCTGGAAACAATAAAAAATGGGGTAAGAAATAATTTCTCGCCCCATTTTTATTAGATATCAATTCTTCTAAAACTTATAACTTAAACCAACTCCAAACAGTTGTTTTAACTGAATGCGTCGTCCGGTATTTCCTTCATCGTCAACCGGCACCAAAATGTCGTGGTCGTAAACCAGATTGGTGAGCAAATTAGCCGACAAATAATCGTTAATCTTCATATTTACCGCTATATCCCAATTTACGTCAATGTTTTGAGGATTGTTGAAATAATTGGAAAACAACGATAAAGTAGTTGCCAGATTTACATTTTTCATCACCGGCGTTTTAAACTCGCCTTTCAGGGTTGCACCCATTTCTGCTCTTGCTTTTTTCCCGGGCTCAACACCAAAAGCACCTGCGGCAGAAAGCTCCTCATCGGTAACAAACGTAAATTTTCCGGAAATCGGAGTAATAAAAAGCGAAAGTTTTTCAGAGGGTTGATAATCGATACCGGAAGCAATCGTCAGGTATGCAGGTGCAAAAAAGGTTGAAATTTTATCGGTGGTGTTCGGGTATTTATAACCATCGGCAAACTGGGTTAAAAAGTTTGCAAAAGACGAAAACAGCAGCTTTTCGTTTTTCAACTGAACGCCCAGTTTTGAGTTCACTTCCAGTTTATCGTCGGTTTTAACCGCCTGCCCTTTCTCCTCTTTCAAAAGACCGTAACCAGATTTCAACGTATTGCTCCACTGAATTTTATTCTTTTGATAAATGGCATTCATATCGAACAATCCAACTCCCGAAACGGAATTTTTACCACCACCGGCCCAGTGAGAAAACGAAACCTGGCTAAAATTCACTGAAGCCTGACCAGATACTTTCCAGTATGTTGTGTCTTTTACTGCATCCTGAGCAACAACCCCGGTTGCAATAAAAATGAATAGAATAAATGTTTTTAATGTTCTCATAACTTCTCAATATTTCTAGTTCTAACTTTCCTAAAAACGCAAGAAGCGCAGAAAAGTTCCACGCTTTTTACATATTCCTCAATAATGCATTTTCCTGTTTCGTTCGCATTATTGCATTTTCGGCCAAATCTCTCAAACAATAATCTCAAAAGCAAAAGCACCAGGTATTCTGCAATGTTATTTCACCTTATGTTAAAATCTGTACAAAATTCATCCGGAAAAAGCTTCGGTTTCGCATAAAGGGAAAAATTGATAAGCCCACGGGAAAAAGCTTCATTCCACAAAACCAAAATCTGCAACACCTTTGTAATGTAGATTATTCATCGTAAAAACAGATAAAAATGACAAAGATTAATGTACCAACAAAAGAGCAGGTTGATGAAAAAGCAAAAGCAGTTTTTAACGACCTTGAGAATAGTCTGGGAATGGTTCCCAACCTTTACGCGACAATGGGATATTCTTCAGATGTACTTGCTGGATACCTGAATTATTCGGGAGTTGTAGGCAACTCAAGTTTTAACAAAAGAGAAATTGAAGCCATAAAACTGGCCGTTTCAGAAGTAAATAATTGTCAGTATTGCAAGGCAGCACACACTGTAATTGCAAAAATGAATGGCTTTACCGAAGAAGAAACAATTGCCATTCGCAAGGCCAACCTGACCGACAAACGAATAAATCTGCTTGTTGAAACGGCTCAGCAAATTGCAACTAACAAAGGCAAACTGAACGAACACCTGAACGAACGCTTTTTTAACGAAGGATTTGACAATAAGGCTTTGATTGACCTTGTTGCCATTGTTAACGTAACAAGTTTCACCAACTACTTACACAACGCCACACAAGTACCGGTAGATTTTCCGCCTGCCCCGGAATTACACGATTATGCAGCATAACAAAATCAAATTATCATTTTAACCTTAAAAATTATCAAAAATGAAAACAATTAAAATTTCAGTTCTAATTCTTTTAAGCATCGCACTTTTTATAAGTTGCGACAAAGACGATGACGTGTCGATGACCGGGAATCTTAATTTAAACATTAACGGCCTTGAAGACTTAGGCCCGGATTTTACTTACGAAGGCTGGGTTATTGTAGACGGAGCGCCTGTTGCAACCGGTACTTTTAACGTGGATGTCACCGGCAAACTCTCGAAAACAACATTTGCCCTTGACCGGATGACCCTTGAAAAAGCAACTACTTTTGTATTAACCATTGAACCTGTGCCTGATGCAGACCCCGCACCAAGCAAAGTACACATTTTAGGCGGCGACATTTCCGCAAAGGCCGGAACACTCAGTGTTGAGCACGCCGCGGCATTGGGAACTAATTTTGCCAATTCAACTGGGAAATACATTCTGGCAACCCCAACCAATAATGTGGATACCGACGAAAACAGCGGGGTTTGGTTCCTCGACAACAGCACAGGTTCACCAATGGCAGGACTCAACCTTCCTACGTTGCCAGAAGGATGGCAATACGAAGGATGGGCCGTAATTAACGGAACGCCTGTTACAACAGGTAAATTTACGTCGGTTAGTGCTGCGGATATGGCTGCGCCGTTTAGTGGAACAAATCCCGGCCCGAACTATCCCGGCGAAGATTTTCTAATGAATGCTCCATCCGGCCTCACCTTTCCAACCGATTTGTCCGGTGCAAAAATTGTAATATCAGTTGAACCCATGCCCGACAACAGCGCAGCTCCCTTCCTGCTAAAACCTTTATTGGCTGACGTACCTGCTGACGCAGCGGTTCACTCAGTGCATTCAATGGGAAACATATCAACCAACACAAACCCGGGCGGAAGTGTAAATATTTCAATAAATTAGCTCATATAAAAGAAAGACTTCAGAATAATAAAATTACAAAATGAGCATCAGCATGGAGGTCATAATGAGAGAGATAAAAACAACTCAGACAAATTCCATCTGCTGCCTTTAAAAACTCAAAAATTTATACGATGAAACAACTATTAGTTTTACTACTATTCGCAGGCAATTATGCTATTGCTCAAATTCCGCAACTTCCGGAACAAATTTCTCCACTGCTGATTGGCGAACAGGTGCCGGAAGCCAGCCTCAAATCGGATGACAACTCTACAGTTCAACTCAGCAAAGTGCTTTCAGAAAAACCAACGGTTTTACTTTTTTACCGGGGAGGCTGGTGTCCGTATTGCAATGCCCATTTATCGGACATCCAAGAGGTTGAAAAAGAGATTATTGACTTGGGGTACCAAATTGTAGCTGTAAGTCCGGATGCGCCTGAAAACCTGAAAATTACCGAAGACGACAAGAACATTCAGTACAAATTATATTCTGATGCTGACGGGCAATTAATAAAAAATATGGGAATTGCATTTAAAGCGCCAGAAAAATATTACGGAATGCTGGAAATTAAAAGCGGAGGAATGAACAAAGGATTATTGCCCGTTCCATCTGTTTTTATTGTTTCTCCATCGGGTAAAATTCAATTCGAATACATTAATCCCGATTATACTACTCGTCTGTCAGGAAAACTGCTGTTGGCCATTTTGAAAAACATGTAAATTCCCGGGGAAATGAAACATTTAAAATACTTAGTAATCCTTGCAGTTGCTTTCCTTTCTGCAAACATTAGCGATGCCATGAATCAAGAACAAAAGAACGAGAACAAAGACCAATTAGTTGTGGTCTGGACCAGTGGAGACCCGTACGTAGCAGAGCGTGTTGCACTGATGTACACTCACGCTGCAAAAAAGAATGAATGGTTCAAAGATGTAACTCTTATTATCTGGGGACCATCAGCAAAGCTGACATCGGAAAACAAAAAAATTCAGGACAAGCTGAAGGCCATGGAAAACGATGGAATTGAAATACGAGCCTGCATTGCCTGTGCCAATGCCTACAACGTTGCAGATGAACTAAAAGGACTTGGCTTTGACGTAGCCGGAATGGGAAAACCGCTAACTGACTACCTGAAAGATGAAAGGGTTAAGGTTCTGACTTTTTAGAAGAAACAGTAGAACTATTTAAGCCTTGATCACACCAACGCGGATAAGCTTTAATGGAAAAACTCTCGCGCATGACTGGTACCTTCACGTTGCAGTGGAGGTATCTTTTTTAGGTACTAAAATCACACTTGAAACTCCGATGGGCTCTTCCCGGTAACCTTTTTAAACAGCCGGCTAAAATGCGCAGGTTCTGAAAAGCCCAGTTCATATGTAATTTCCTTAACCGATTTGTCGGTGTAAAACATAAGTCTTTTGGCTTCCAAAACAATTCGTTCCTGAATAATTTGCATAGGCGATATTCCGCTTAACTTCTTAAAAGTATTCGACAAGGTTTTAGGTGATTTGTACATCATTTCAGCATAATCTGCCACCTTGTGTTTTTCTCTGAAATACCGTTCAACCAACGCCTGAAATTTTCGGATTACATCAGTTTCTTCCTGCAATGGGTTTTCAGTGGTAAAAAGCTGTTCCCTGGCCAGCCTTACACTTTTAATAATTAGCTGCTTTAGCAACACACGAAGCATATCTCCCTGGTTACTATCTGCATATTGAAACTCTTTTCGGAATGTATCTACCAGGGCAATATTGTCCGAAGCTTCTTCCGGAGGAAAACTCAAAACAGGAGGAGCTGACAAGGCGCCAAAAAGCAGGCCGTTGCACGATAGTTCTTTGTCGTGCAACTCCAGGCAATAAAAGGCCTGGTTAAAATCAATCAGGCAATGGTTTTCATCTGCATAATCAATTTTTGGGATAATACTTCCGGGGTTAATACAGCAAATCTGGTTGTTCTGAATCTGGTAGTTTTCCAAATCAATCTGCAGGTCAATTGATTTTCCGTAGTTCAACAAAATACAGAATGTGGGCAACGGCTGTCCGGCATTTCGCTGCATCCATTTATCGGCAGCAGACAACGAAAAAAAGCCATTTAGTTTATCGCGATAAATAAAATTCATCCGGTTAAAGTTGAAATGATTTTTTGAAACAAAAAGATATGACTTTTATGACTGAAAATGAATTAAATCAACTTGAAACAATCAACAATAATTATACCGCGACAAATAAATGGAATCTCCCTTTTTTTCAAAACTTAAACCTTTACAAAAAAACTTTGGAGAAGGTCTTAAAACCAGAAAAGACACTCATACATTTTTAATGTACTGAATGTCTTTTCTTTATTCAGAGTTGTCCCGCTGTTTACGGACAAACCCATTAATATTATTAACAAAATTCTATTGCTCAGCTTCTTCTACCACGTTGATGTTTTTATCAACCAGAATTCTACCGCAGTACTCACAAACAATAATTTTTTTGCGGCTGGCGATATCGAGTTGACGCTGTGGCGGAATTTTGTTAAAGCAACCACCACATGCATCACGCTGAATGGTAACTACAGCAAGCCCGTTACGCGCATTTTTCCGAATACGTTTAAAAGCTGTAAGCAGGCGCGGCTCAATAAACATCTCAATTTTTTCGGCCTTGCCTTTCAGTTTTTCCTCTTCAATTTTTGTTTCTTCGGTAATTTCGTCCAGCTCGTTTTTCTTCCTGTCCGAATCTTCTTCGCGTTCTTTCAGCAACGTTTTAGAAGTTTCAATAGTTTCTTTCTTTTCGGACATTTCCGCAGTAAATTCCTTAATTCTCTTTTCAGAAAGTTCTATTTCGAGAGTTTGGAACTCGATCTCTTTCGACAAAGAATCGAACTCACGGTTGTTACGTACGTTATTTTGTTGCTCGGTGTACTTTGCAATAAGCGTTTGCGAATCTTTAATCGCAATTTTTTTGTTATTTATTGCAGTATCCAAAGTTTTTATTTCGTCTTCAAGATTTACCAGCCTGGTACGCAACCCTGCAATTTCGTCTTCAAGATCCTGCACTTCAAGCGGCAATTCTCCCCGCAGGGTTTTTATTTTATCTATTTCAGAAACCACACTCTGCAATTCATGCAATGCGCGCAGTTTATCCTCAATTGAAATGTCTTTGTCTTCTTGCCTTGAAATTGATGCATTCATCGCTCGTTATTCTTTAAATTCAACTCATTAAAAAATCAAAAGTAAAATACCGGATTGGTTCTTACCTCCGAAAAACGGACTGCAAATGTAGGGAATTTTTTCATAAGTAATTCATAAAAAAGTTCTTTAGTGAACTGCTCACTTTCATAATGACCAACATCTGCAATCACTATTTTATTTTCGGCATCAAAAAACTGATGGTATTTAAAATCTCCGGTCACAAAAAAATCTGCTTTGGCGGCAATCGCCTGTTTCAGCAAAAACGATCCGGCGCCACCGCAAACAGCAACTTTCTTCACATTTTCGCCTTTCAATGCAGTATGCCTGATACTGCCCGTTGCAAAAGTTCCTTTCAACAATTTTAAAAAATCTGCCTCTGGAATAGCTGTTTCCAGGTCGCCAATCATTCCCATCCCGGCTTTCTCAAAATTATTATCTAAAGTATAAATATCGTAAGCCACCTCTTCGTAAGGATGAGCATTAATAAGCGCTTTTATAATTTTTGGCTGCAGCCACGACGGGAAAACAGTTTCGAATCGAACCTCTTTCTCGTAATGAACCTCTCCTTTCTCGCCAACGTAGGGGTTGGTATTTTCGCCGGCTCTGAAACTCCCGACGCCTTCTAGATTATACCCGCAATAATCGTAATTACCGATAAAACCTGCGCCGGCTTCAAAAATTGCGGTTCTTACAAATTCGGCCTTTTCAGTCGGGATAAATGTAACCAGCTTTTTTAGCTGTCCTGAAACAGGTTGCAAAACCCGACAGTTTTTCAACCCCAGCTTTTCACATATTTTTGTATTAACACCACCTGAAACCGCATCCAAGTTTGTGTGTGCAGCATAAATGGCAATGTCGTTTTTGATGGCTTTCAGCACTGTGCGTTCAACATAGTTTTTGCCGGTTAGCTTTTTCAACCCCGAAAAAACAATTGGATGGTGGGCGATAATCAATCCTGATTTGCTATTTACTGCCTCATCAACAACTGCTTCGGTAACATCGATAGTAACAAGAGCTGACGAAACTTCTGCGTCAGGATTACCAACAATCAGCCCCGCATTATCGTAAGATTCCTGCAGAGCCGGCGGCGCAATCGTATCAAGATAGTTTACAATTTCTTTAACCTTCAACATAATTACTCGTCCATTTCATTTTTAATAGCAATCAGCTCGTCCTTAATTTTTTGCAGTCGTTTTACAATTTCCCAATTTTCTATGGTGCTTTGCCTGTTGCTTTTCAGTTTCTGCTGCACGCCTTTAACGGTCATTCCGCGTTCTTTCACCAAAAAATGGATAAATTTTACCGTTTCGATATCCTCTTTCGAAAAAAGCCGCGTTCCTTTACTGCTCTTTTTGGGAGAAAGCTCATCGAAACTGCTTTCCCAATATCTAATGGTGGGAGGTGTAACGTCAACCATTTCGGCAACTTCCCCGATGGTAAAAAAAATCTTTTCTATTTTAGGCTTTTTGTAGGGCACGAATTATTAATCGAGGGTCTGACCAATATTCGAAGAAATAGCAATCATCCTCTCGTACTCCTGAGGCGTAAGATCTTTAAAATAATAGTGCTGCGGATTTACTGCGCTTCCATTGCGGTGCACTTCATAATGAAGGTGAGGAGCGGTAGAACCACCGGTATTTCCCACATAACCAATCACATCGCCACGTTTCACTTTCTGCCCCTGCCTAACGTTAAAAGCATTCAGGTGGGCATAAATTGTTTCGTAACCAAATCCATGATCAACTTTCAGCATCAATCCGTAGCCTGAACGACTGCGTTTGGAACCGCTTACTTCCACCACTGTACCGTCGCCGGTAGAATAAACAGGAGTACCAACCGGAGCTGTAAAATCCATGCCATAGTGCATTTTGCGCACTTTATAAATCGGATGAATTCGGTATCCCCAGCCACTGGCTGTTCGTTTTAAATCTTCGTTTGCTACCGGCATAACAGCAGGAATACTTGCCAGCATCGTTTCCTTATTCAGCGCCATCGCCAAAACCTCATCGTACGATTTGGACTGAATGTAAGCCTCTTTGGCTAAAACGTCAATTTTTCGTGCTGTTTCAACAATCAGCTTCGAGTTGTTCAGATTTTCCAAATGCGAATAATTATTGGCGCCCCCAAATCCGGCTTTTCTCACAGAAGACGGAATCGGGTCGGCTTCAAAAATTACTCTGTAAATATTGTCATCTCGCTGCTGCAATTCGGTCAGCACATTTTCAATTCGGTCTATATCTCTCGACATCAGCTCATATTGACTTAATAATTGCTGATTTTCCCTTTTTAATGCTTTCGAACGCGGCGTCTCATAAAAATTCAGAAAAACAACAACCATAATCAGAGCCAGTGCTAAACTGCTCGACAGATATGTAAGTATTTTTCCGGATTTTTCTTTGAACGATATTCCTACTCGTTCGTAGCTAAGGGTGTCGGGATTAAATTTATATTTTTTTTTCGCCATAAAGTTTCGGCTATTTTTTTCCTGTTTTAAGCAAAATTAATTAAAACACCTAACTTTGCATGAATTTTAAATCGAGTGAAATTATTTTCACGCGGCAAAAATAATCAAATTACTTTCATTCAGGAAATTTGTTTTATTGCATTAAAAATTTTTAACAAAAAGACAGGAAGATTTGAAATGAAAATGACTTCAAAAGAAATACGAAAAGCTTTTCTTGATTTTTTCGAAGAAAAAGGACACCAGATTGTTAAGTCTGCACCAATGGTAGTAAAAGGCGATCCCACACTCATGTTTACCAACGCGGGGATGAACCAGTTTAAAGACAAGTTTCTGGGAAACGAACCGATAAAATGGCCGCGTGTTGCAGATACCCAAAAGTGTTTACGCGTATCCGGAAAACACAACGATTTGGAAGAAGTGGGGCTTGACACTTACCACCATACCATGTTTGAGATGTTGGGAAACTGGTCGTTTGGCGATTACTTTAAAAAGGAAGTCATTGACTGGGCCTGGGAATTTTTGGTTGACAAAATGGGGTTGCCCGCAGACAGGCTCTACGCCTCGGTTTTTGAAGGCAGCAGCGACGATAACCTGGGCCGCGACGACGAAGCTGCAAGCTATTGGGAAAAGCATTTGCCCAAAGAGTGCATTCTGGATGGCAGCAAAAAAGATAATTTCTGGGAAATGGGAGATACCGGCCCGTGCGGACCATGTTCTGAAATACACGTTGACCTGCGCCCTGAAGAAGAACGGGCTAAATTACCGGGACGGGAACTGGTAAACAAAGATCACCCGCTGGTTATTGAAATCTGGAACCTCGTATTTATGCAGTTTAACCGCAAAGCCGATGGCAGTTTGCAGGCGCTTCCGGCCAGACACGTGGATACGGGAATGGGATTTGAGCGGTTGTGTATGGCAGTACAGGGCGTGACTTCCAATTACGACACCGACCTTTTCCAAAATATAATTGGGGAAATTGAAAAGCTGAGCAACATAAAATACGGAACAGATGAGAAAACCGACATCGCAATGCGCGTGGTGGCAGACCATCTCCGTGCTGTGGCATTTGCAATTGCCGACGGGCAGTTACCGTCGAACAACAAAGCAGGTTACGTTATTCGTCGTATTTTGCGAAGAGCCGTTCGTTACGGATACACTTTCCTCTCCCTTCGCGAGCCTTTTATTTATAAACTGGTAGAAGTGCTGAAAAACACGATGGGCGACACTTTCTCTGAACTGGCTGCCCAGCAACAGCTTATCGAAAAGGTGATAAAAGAAGAGGAAGAATCGTTCCTGCATACACTTTCAACCGGTATAAAATTGCTGGACGAAATGGTTTCTAAAACCCGGCAGGAAAATGGAACGCACATTGACGGGAAAGATGCCTTTGTATTGTACGACACCTACGGATTTCCGCTGGACCTTACTGCGCTTATTGCCCGCGAACATGGGCTGAGCGTTGATGAAGCCGGTTTTTCCTCAGCCATGGAAGAACAGAAAAAACGTTCGAGAAATGCCGCGCAGCTGGAAACCGGGGACTGGATTGATATCAGAAAAATTGACCAGACAAAATTTTTGGGATACGATACTACTGAGGCCGAAGTACGTATTGCGCGCTACCGCAAAGTTTCCCAGAAAAAGAAAACATACTATCAACTGGTGTTCGACAAAACACCGTTTTACGGCGAATCTGGCGGCCAGGTTGGAGACACCGGTTACCTCGAACAGGACGGTGCAAAAACAATAATTTTTGACACTCAAAAAGAAAACAACCTCACCGTTCATTTAACAGAAAAATTACCAGAGAATCCGGCTGAATCATTTCTGGCAGTTGTGAACAGTGAAAAACGCCGCGAAACAGCCAACAACCACACTGCAACCCACCTGCTTCACGCAGCGTTGCGCGAAGTGCTTGGCACTCATGTTGAACAAAAAGGTTCGTTGGTAAATTCAGACCACCTACGGTTCGACTTTTCTCATTTTCAAAAAATGACAGATGAAGAAATTGAACAGGTCGAAACATTGGTAAACAAAAAAATACGAGAAAATTCAGCAAAAGAAGAAAACAGGGAAGTGCCCATGAAAAAGGCTCAGGAGTTGGGCGCGATGATGCTTTTTGGTGAAAAATACGGAGAAGCGGTCAGGGTTATTAAATTTGGCAAATCCATTGAATTGTGTGGAGGAACCCACGTAGAAGCCACCGGCCAGATTGGGCTGTTTAAAATCGTATCGGAAAGCGCAATTGCAGCGGGAGTACGACGCATTGAAGCCATCACCGGCAAACACGCTGAAGAATTTGTAAACGACCAGATTAATACCCTGAAAAACGTTCGTGAGGCGATGAAAGGCTCAAAAGACATTTTGGCCGGGGTTACAAATCTTTTGAAGGAAAATGCTGATCTGTCGAAAAAAATTGAAGCATTTGAACGCGAGCAGACCAAAGCCCTGAAAAATGATTTGAAAAACAAGATCACAAAAAAAGGCGACATAAATATTATTGCAGAACAGGTGCAGGTTGAAAATGCAGCAATGATTAAAGACCTTGCTTTTCAACTGAAAAACGAGGTAGAAAATCTATTCATGGTGATTGGTGCTGACATAAACGGAAAACCAAACCTCACCATAATGATTTCGGAAAGCCTGGTTGACCAGAAAGGATTAAATGCCGGCAAAATTGTGCGCGAGGCAGGAAAAGAAATAAAAGGCGGCGGTGGCGGACAAACATTCTATGCAACTGCCGGCGGGAAGGATGCAGCCGGAATACCTGCAGCCATTGAGAAAGCGCTGAGTTTCACCAACTAAACTGCACATGTTTTCAACAATTGTTAATAGCACTGGTTGAAACATGGTGAATACAATCAGCCCAAAAAAGTTGCTTTGTAGTAGTCTTTTATCCTAATTTTGATAATACCAGGTGAGCGATAAAAGGCAGCTCCAAAAATGTGGAAAAGGCAAAAGTTTCTTAGCTGAAACCGGAACCGATTCTCTCCTTCCTCCGGGAAGGCACATCAGAAGAGCCGAAGTTTGAACCGGGTTGTCTGGAAACCAGCGGTTCATTCAATCATCAGGAAGAGAACCAGACGTTCTTTCAAAGATTGAGTCTTCAGGCAGGAGGCCGCCAACCGAAAGGAAGGCAACAAAAAACTCCGGTTTCTTGAAAAAGCCATACTGCATAGCACAAAGCGGGTTTCCCGCAAAATGCAAATTGCCGAAAACTGTTTTCTTCGGAAAACAGATGAAAGCACTGAAAGACACTTCGTCCGAAAAGGCAATCCGGAAAGCCGAACGGACTACTTAAACGTTTTGCCGTAGAAAGCAAAACCGGAAAGTACAGGGCAAAAAATTCAGTTGAAAAACTGAACAAAAGCCGGCCATAATAACTGTAGCCTGGCGCTCGGGAATACTTCGGTAAACCCAGTGAATGGGAGCTATTCGTAACAGAGTAGTTCCCATTTGTGCTTTTAAGAGGGATAGAAGTTATGGATTTTTCAGATTCCTGAAAGGGTGCATTGGGCGTTTGTAGTTTTGTCCATCACAACAACTCCCATGTTGTTCGGGCGTTGAAAAACCATTACCGACCTCCCTGTCGCTCCGGTAGTCGTGAATTTTTTTCGTCATTAACAAACTTCACATATAATCAAAAAAAATATGTCCGGCAGCAAACTACTACCGGACAGATTTTTCAAAACAACCTGATTCCTAATCAGGCAATTCTACATAGCGGTCTTATTGCCAGCCGTTATTTGTCGCATCAGTATTCAATAAATTAGGATTCAGAATTATTTCTTCCTCAGGCAAAGGATATTTAAGGTGTTTTTCTGAAATATTGCTTGCCGGATTATTGTGTGGTCTTTGCTCCGTATTTCTGATTGTTTCAATCAAAATTCCCCAACGCCACAAATCAAGTTTCCGGTAGGCTTCTCCGCACAACTCAAACTTACGTTCATCGTACATTTTAGTTCTGAACTCCTCTTTAGATAACCCACTCCACGGCTTATCCGGATTAAAAGCTCTGGCTCTTACAGCATTAACATACTCATAAGCCTCTCCGGGCCCGTTTAATTCATTTTCAGCCTCGGCAGCCATCAGGTAGATATCTGCCATGCGAAATACGACATAATTTACAGACGAATTGTGGCGGGCATGATTCTCTTGATCTAAGTTCCACATCTTTTTGAAATAAGGATATTGCAACTCAAACCCCAGGTATTCCTGAATGATGGTTTCAGAATATCTCAAATCCCCATCTTCCCAGTTTTCCGCCCTTGCAAGTTCGGGAAGAGGAATCATTTTCCCATAGCCGGCCATCCATTCATTGCGTTCATTCAGCGCTTGCTTAAATGCAGCAGAAACTCCGGGTTCATTTCTGCGTAAAGGTTCATCTTTATCGATACGAGGATTGTACCAGTTCTGACGAGACTGTTTGAACACATCGTCGATAGCATCGCGGCCGAAAAAGTCAACGGCAAAAATAATTTCGTCATTGTATTGATTATAAGAATCTTTCTGATCAAAAACATCAGCAAAGTTATCCAGAAGTCGATGATTAGGACTCTGAATCAGCTTTTTGCATTCTGCCAGCGTTCCTGCCCAGTTTTCTTCCATCATAAAATACTTAGCTTTTAAGGCGGTGGCAGCCCATTTGGTAGCACGGCCCAAATCAGAAGCAGGATAAGATGCAGGCAACAAATTATACGCACGATCTAGATCGTTTCTCATCTCTTCACGTATAAGCTCTTTATCGGTACGTTCAATGGTTGATAATTCATCTATTGACAACAGTTCCCTGAAATATGGGACATCTCCCCAGATGTTGGTTAAATGCCAATACATCAAAGCCCGGATAAAAAGAGCTTCTCCGATTGCCTGGTTTTGTACCGACTCCGACACGTTTTCATTTCCCTCAATACTGGAAATAAACAAATCCGCATTTCTTATCACCTCGTAAAGAGCTTTGTAAGTATCATAAACATATGCTGTAGATGCATTCCATGTGTAGTTATAGGTTTCATTATCTTCTGCCCGGTTAGTTCCAACCTCATCTCCTCCCATCAGGTAAAACCTATCTAACCCTACATTGCGGTACAAACCATCCTGATGCAATAACATATACAAGCCATTTACAGCCAGCTTTGCCTCAGCATCGTTTTTAAAAAATGTTGTTGTTGTTAATTCACTTTTTGATTCTTCTTTCAGGAAATCGTCAGAGCAGCCCGCGAGCAACACAATCAATATAATTGTCAGTATCTTAATGTCTTTAATTGGCTTCATAATTATATTTATTATTGGTTAGAAATTTAATTTAATTCCGGCGACAAATGACCTGGTATATGGATACTGGCCATAGTAAAGCCCCTGTGCCAGTGATTCAGTTCCCAGGTAGCTTACTTCCGGATCTCCCTGAGAAAAATTGGAAAGCAGAAACAGATTATTGCCTGTTAAATAAATATTAGCCGATTTTATTACTTTTTCAAATCCTATTTTACTTGTTGGCAAATCGTAAGAAACGGTAACCTGTTTCAATCGTAAAAATGATGCATCTTCTACCCATATTGAACTGGGCGGAAAGAATGCTCCCTGAGAAGTTCCTGCCCGTGGAATGTCCGAACTTTCGTTTACGCCTTCTATCCAACGATTACGTACTTCGGTAGACAGGTTGAATTCGTTTTTGCCAAATAGCGATGTTTCTCTCGACCGGTTTAGAATTTCATTCCCGTATGTAAACTGGAAAAACATATCAAAAGTAAATCCCTTGTAGCTTAACACGTTCCGGAGTCCTCCCTGAAAATCAGGCTCGGGGCTTCCCAGAACCTTTCTGTCGGCTTCGGTTAATTCTCCGTCGTTATTTACATCGTCAAACCTGGGGCCTCCGATAAAGCCTTTTCCTTCCCAGCCGTCAGCAATAATTTCTTCCTGGTTTTTATATGTTCCCAAATAAGTTACGCCATAAAATGTTGGAACAGTTTCGCCAACAATCAGCCTCATATATCCGCCGTTAGCAGAGGCATCTACTGCTTCGTCGAGCTGAATCCAGTCCACGCCACCCAAATCAACAACCTTATTTCTGTTAGCCGACAACACCAGCGTGGTTTCCCAGAAGAAATCAGGTTTCGACACATTCATGGTTCGTATGTTCAAATCGATACCTTTATTCTCTATCTCTCCAATATTTTGAAGTTGATTGTTTCCTACAGTTCCCGGAACCTTTCGTTCCAAAAGCAAGTCTGTTGTATTTTTCTTGTAAAAATCTGCTTCAACATTAATCCGCCCGTTAAGCAATGCAAGATCCATCCCGAGGTCAAACTGTTTTGTGGTTTCCCAACTTAAATTACTACTGGGCAAATCGCCGATAATAATGGCATTAAACAGGTTTTGATTAAAGTAGTTATATGTTCCGGTAAACGTTGCAAGCGAGTTGTAGGGGCTCACTCCCTGGTCGCCAACAATTCCGTAGCTGGTTCTTAATTTCAGTGATGAAATAGCATCAACAGATTTCATAAAATCTTCTTCATGCAGGTTCCACGCCAATCCTAAAGACGGGAAAAACGCATACTTGTTTCCTTCTTCAAAAACTGAAGAACCGTCGCGTCTGCCAACTAGCGTAACCAGGTATTTTCCCCTGTATGAATAATCCAGCCGAGCTAAAAGCGATGCGAATGTTCGTTGCACATAACCGGTATTCATAATGTAAGTACTTTGTTCTGAGCCCAAAGAAATGTTATTGTATCCAACGGCATCGTTTACAAATCCACTGGCTGACATTCCGGAGGTTTCCGCTACATCTTTTTGCCAGGTAGCACCGGCTAAAGCGGTTATTCGGTGGTCATTCAATTCCTTTGAGAAGGTTATTGTATTTTCGTTCAAAATACTTCTGTACCGGTTCTGGGTTACTGTTGCACTTCCTCCTAATTGATACACCATTCTTTCGGGCAATTCACCAGGCAGGTATTGGTTTTCTCTAAAATCGGTTAACGATGTTCCCACGGTTGATTTTAGTCTGAGTCCACTAATCGGTTCGTATTCGAGGTACGAATTGCCGACAAATTTTTTGGTGTTACGATTATCCTGGCGCAGGTTAATGTCCGCAACCGGATTTCTTTCTTCGCGGCCGCTTTTCGGGTTAATCCCGTTGTAGGTTCCGTCTTCGTTATAAACCGGTCTTATCGACAATAACCTGTTTACGGTCTGATCCCACTCTACTTTATTGTTTTCCTGGTTGATGTCTGCAATGCTCATTCGGATTCCGGATCTCACCTTATCAGAAATATCCATATCCAGATTTACACGTAAAGAATAACGCTCCAACCCTGAATTTTTAATTACTCCCTTTTGGTCGAACCGGTTAAAAGAAACATAGTAGTTCATATTATTGCTTCCACCGGAAACCGAAACATCGGTATTATTTATAACCCCGTTTTGCTTGACTAGACCAATCCAATCGGTATTCGCATAATTTCCGCCTGCGGGAAATTCGAGTGGCAAAGAAGTATCAGTATAACCAAAGCCATTAGGGCCGGGAATAAACTGAGATGCTTCATTCATGTAATCGAGATAGTCTTGCCCGGTTAAAACCTCATAGTTATTAGCGATTGTTTGAACGGTTGTGTAGTGGTTAAAACTGATATTAGGTTTTCCGCCGCTAATTCGCTTACCGCTTTTTGTAGTAATAAGAATAACACCTGCCGCTCCTCTGGTTCCATAAATAGAAAGAGCAGTTGCATCTTTTAATACTTCAATGGATTTGACGTCATTCACATTAAGCGTATTCAAATCGAAATCGCTACCTGCAATAAAACCATCGATAACATACAATGGAGAATTATTTCCTTTTACCGAGTTTGTTCCCCTGATACGAACAGTAGCTGCAGCACCGGGGGCGCCGCTTGTAGAAGTTACAGAAACACCGGCGGCTCTGCCTTGCATTGCCTGATCGATCCTCGGTGTGGGCTGATTTTCCAACACTTCAGAATCTACAGATGTTACAGACGAAACTAAGTCTCTTTTCTTGGTTACGCCATAACCGATTGCTACCACTTCTTCGAGCCCGATAGCATCGGTTTCCATAACAACATTAAAATTAGTTTCGTTTGTAACAGCCAATTCTTTCGTTTTCATCCCAACAAAAGAGAATGTAAGAACTGCATCCGCCGGAACATTTTTCAAGGAGTAATTACCGTCGACATCACTTGCCGTTCCCATTGTTGTTCCTTTTATGATAACAGTTACTCCCGGCAGTGGGAACCCTTGATCGTCGCTTATGGTTCCATTTATTGTTTTCTCCTGAGCAAATCCCTGAAAAGAGAACACAATTCCAAAAATGAAGACCATTAAATACTCAAATTTCTTTGTTTTCATAATCATATTTTAATAGTTAGAATGCTATGTAAACCAGTAAAAAATGACCAAATCTGTATTTAACGGATGTTGAAACCTTATCCTGAAAATGTTACATTTATTCAAAATTGTTTAGATATCGTGTAATTTCAAACAAATTACCCGAAATGCGATTTTCAACTCAATAATCGGGATAGCATGCCGGCAATGTACTATGCGAGCTCCACTTCCGGAAGCTCACACACAAACCAATATAGGTTCTGATTTCGATAAATGTTATTACATAATTATCGATTTTGGGGATGTATCAGATTTCAGACCAACTCTCGACAAAGCTAATGACAAGAAGCCTCACCCCATTTCAGAATTATGTATTTTAGATGGAAACTCACTTTACCTACTTCTGTTTTTCAGTAAGGTATTTCCAAAACCGACGTGGCATGTGCTGGCGTTGCAAGCGGAGGTTCTTTCGCTCTTTAATGTTGATGTTTTCGAAATACGATTTCCAGAGCGTTTTGTAAAACGCATCTTCTTCTTTTAATACATTTTCGTTAACCTGCCCTGTTTGCCGGTTGATTTCATGGCTGGTTAATACAACTTCCTCCACTGTTTTTGTGTTATAAAGCGCGCCGTAATTTCGTTTAAGATCATAAAGCAGCCACGGCTGATCTGCAAACCTGTTTTTAAAATGCCATAAGGCAAGAGGCAACACATCGTATAACGGCTCAATTCCACAAAAATACAGTCCGTCTTTTGTTTGCCGAAAACGCACAAACTGCATCATGCGCATCCCCTCTTTCTTTACTTTTCGTGCCAGCTGAACTACATCAAGCACATCCGGGTCTCCGAAATCGGTCTCAATGCTTATTTCTTCGCGGAATAACCTCCGGACAAACCGAAAAATTTTTATTTCAATTTTCTCATCTTCTGAAAGAAAAGCATAGTAAAGCAACTGTTGGTTTCGTACCGAAAGCTTTTGCCGAATCCCTTTCCAAACCCGGCGGGCCTTCTCCGAGTCTGGATGAACCACTATCGACTCAGCAAACAAATCTTCTGGCCGCCTGCCTTTTGCCTCAATATTACCCGGGAAAAGCTTTTTATCATACGCCTCAAAAATGCAGGTAAGCAATCCTTCAAATGTTCCGTCGTAGTAGAAAACCAGCATCTCTAAATTATTATTTGGCTAAACTTAAAAATACCATTCTTTTTTGAAGGAGGGATGATCGGGTTACAAAAAATAACCTGTTGGCAATTTAGCAAAAACAGAAAAACCTACTTTTTAATCAGCCTCAAAACAGCCTCGGCATAACGTTCCCCAAGCAAAAGCTGGCTGGAGGTATCAAAGTGTGGGTCGGTTTCATCTTTGTATGGTTTCAATCCTTTGGACGAAACAACGGCCGAATGCCTAAGGAAGGAAGGTACCGCCTCTAACATATCATTAAATGGCTTGGTGCCTTCCGGGCGTTTTGTCCATTCGCCCCATTGAGAAATTTGTCCTAAAATGAAAGGCAGTTCCGGCATGTTCAAATCGCAACGCAAATCGCTCACCAGCGAAATAAGCTGAACCTTATATTTATCGGGGTTATTAGAATCTGCTTCCCCCTGATGCCATATCACTGCTTTTAGTTTTCCATACTTCAAAGCTGCTTTTACCCGCACAAGTGCTTCTTCGTAATAACCGTCGTCGGCACCTTTCAGCCACGAATTAATAGATGAACCTCCGCGGGCATTTACAACCAGGCCTATCGGGTTCACGGTTGCTTGAGCCATCTTTTTTGCAAAAGAATACGACGGACCGAGGCGTTGCATCGATATTTCTTTACGAATAGTAGAAAAACGATTTAACGGGTTAACAGCCGGTTCAAATATATTCTGATCGTTCAGCAAATACACATGGTGTAATGTGTCTGCAAGCTCAGGTGTAAGCGTGGCCCTTCCTGCCATATTAGACTGACCAATACACAAATAGACATCCAAATTCCCGACGTTTTCTTTTACAGGGTTAACAGCCAGCAAACCCGACTGCATAACAAGTAAAAAAGCACACACATTACTGAATATCAATAAACGACTCATTTGTAAAAATTATAATTTTCCAATAAACTAAAAATTCAAAATTGACTGGCGGAATGATTCCATCTGTCTCTCCCTGTAATATCAGTTTTTATAAATACGAATAGCATTTAAAACCGGTTCTCCTTCTTGTCTGGAAAACTCGATATTTAGTCCCTGCCCATTTGTAACAACTACTTTAAATTTTTTTACAACGGCACGGGCGTATCCATATTCGCGGGTAATGCTAAAATTATCAAGAACAGAAACACCGTTAATAGAAACTCCAAAACAACGAACCCCGGCAACGGAATGCGTTGCCTCTGCTCCCAGATTGTATATGAGCGATTCCTTCTTCGTATCAGAATCCAGTTCTGCCCAATACAAATAAACCGAGTATTCACCATCGAGAACATCTGCTCTGAATGCCTCCAAACCAACTCGTTGTGTCTGAAAAACAGGATTATTATCAGTTCCCGCAATATCAACTTCGGAGCCCAACATCGTACCAAACCCGGTTTCCCGTCTATAAGGAGTTCCGCCAACGTATCCCCAGCTTCCCGGTTTATATTCTTGTTCGGGTATCCAAACTGCTCCAGCCTTACGGTCTTCGAAATAACGGGGAGAGCCTAGCATTACATTCATTTCAGAAAAAGAAACTTCATGTTGATTTAAGTCAGAAGGGATCAGTTTAAAATCGACAGAAATCAAATCGTGCAATTCTATCCCCGCCTGCCGTCCAACTGCCTCAACAGTGTTACTCCCATTGCAAAAAGGAACATTGAATTTGGCAATGCAATCTTCGCTCTTCTTTTTTCCGAGGCTTTTCCCATTTATGATAAGCTCTACTTCTTCCATATTAGTAAAAACAGGAAGAATCTGCGAACACATATTTTCAGGTGTATTAACAACCCCTCCACGAGTTTTCCATTCACGATTTCCAATTTTTATGATTGGTGCCTTACTCAACGAAGCCTGATAAAACAGGTAAGTATCTTTTTGCTCGCGGCTCAACCCCACAATCCCTTTATTATTTACATGCGGTACAGCATCTGCTCTTGACTCAGAGTAAAAATCATTCAGATTCCACAGACTGGAGCCCGCCACAAAAGGCCTCTTCTTCATTTCGTTTAAGTAATGATTATGATAATCAATTCCATATTCCTGAGAAAAATCGAAACGTTCCGGGGAATAGGAATGCAATCGAGGATCTACTCCGGGCCCATATTCGGTTACCATAATTACCTTCCCTTTATAGGTGCGGTGTGCCCGATCAAGTAACCGCTGAAACTCATTAATATCTGGTTCGTACCACCCCTGGTACAAATTCCAGCCCTGAATCATGGAAATATCAGTTAACCGGGCTGCTTCGTATGAATCCGGATCATTGTGATAAGCCATCATTGTGTAGCGCGAAGGATCTTCTTCTCGGATTGTACTTTCCAACGTCCGTGCCACTTTCTCTACATCGAGATAATACTGTTCAAGCTTTTTTTTGTCTTTGTAAGGTTTACGAAGCAGTATTTCATTCATGTATCCCCAAATCATAACAGAAGGATGATTAAAGCATTGATGAATCATTTCTTTTGCCATAAAAACAGCATTATCTAGAAATCCCTGAGATTCGGTTACGGCATTTACTACCGGAATTTCAACCGAAGTAACAATACCTAATTTATCACACATTTCCATAACAACGGGATCCTGCGGATAATGTGAAACCCTCAGAAAGTTACCGCCCATCTCTTTTATCAGCAAAATATCGCGAACATGCATTTCATCGCGCAAAGCATTTCCTTTTTTACAATAATCCTGATGACGGCAAGTCCCTATTAATTTGCGGTGTTTTCCGTTCAGGAAAAAACCGTTATCCGCATCAAAGCTAAACCAACGCAACCCCACAGGAGTCACAACTTCATCCATCAACCGAAAATCATCTTTGTTGTATACACGACTGTAAACCATGTACCGATGCGGATCATCAATATCCCAAAGCCTCGGATTTTTAATCCTTATATTCTTCTGCACTTCGGTAACCGTTTTTTTGGCAGGTAACGCTAATGTAGAAGTTGTTTTCTCTACCTCTCTGCCGGAAGCATCACAAATAACGTTTTCCAGAATAATTTTTGATTTCGAATCCGAATCGTTACTAATCAAGCAGGTAACATCAACAACAGCTTCGTCTTCGTTGACTTTGGGTGTCCGGATGTAAACCCCGGAAGTGGCATAATGGTTCGTTGAAAAATGAACCGGTTCGGTAAATTGCAGATAAACATCGCGATAAATACCGCCATAAAAGGTAAAATCTGCCGAAAGTGGAGGAATATCCGGATTATGAGAATTATCAACAAGAACAGCAAATGTGTTCTTCTCGCCAAAACGCAATAAAGATGTTATATCAAAACAAAAGCGGGTATAACCTCCTTTGTGTTCTCCGGCAAACTTTCCATTTACATAAAGAGATGTTTCCTGATTAGCGCCTTCAAAATAAATAAAGGCACGTTTGTTCTGCTTATTTTTATCTACAAAAACGCTTTTACGATACCATGCCTGGCCTCTGTAATACCCGGGAATTTCGTCATCACTGTCAAGGTTATTCCAGGTATGCGGAATATTAACCTTCATCCATAATGCATCGTCGAATTTTTCGGCTTTTGCACCAAAAGATGCTCCTTTCGCAAATCGCCATCCGTCGTTAATCGTGTATATTATCCGGTTGCCTGCCTGAGTAAAATAAACACTCATCAGAACAAGCAACGCAACCAACCCGTTTTTCATTATAAACATCTGTTTTTTAGAATTAATCAAACTAGAAAAAAAGTGTAACCTCCTGCCCTGAATACTGAATGCTCTTTTCTACAGGTTCAGGTTGTTCCGGAGAATACAGCCGAATTGTCAGATGAACATTTTTCGGCATTCCATCATAATTGCCATTGCGTTCTCCTATTACAAATTTTTGGTCATCTTCGTACCATTGAAACCTGACTTGCGAAAACATCCCCTGTTGGTAGCGGTAAGAATCGCCCTCATCGTCGTACCAATCGAAAGCAGCATCGGCTCCTGAATAAATTCTTACTTCAAGGTTTGTATCCGGGAACTCAGTAGTGTATTGCTTTTCTTCGGCAAACGGAATAACAGAGCCGCCTTTAATATACAATGGCATTACATCCAGAGGAGTGTGCATGTTATGTATTTGTCCGCACTTAACTGCCTCTCCGGTCCAGAAGTTATACCAACAACCGCCTTTATGAGCTGGCAGGTATGTAGCTGTTTTGGCAGAAACCGACAATGGCTCAAAAACAGGGCGCACCAAAAAAGCAGGGCCAAACATATATGCATTGTTAACATTAAAAGTTTGGGTATCCTGAGTAAAGTCCATGGCCAGCCCCCGAAACATGGTGTAGTTTTCGGCAGTTACTTTGTACGATAAGGAATAAATGTACGGCAACAGTCGGTATCGCAATTTAATGTACTGCAACTGATTGTCGTAATACACTGTTCCAGGAGAACCAAACTGCCATATTTCACGCGGGACATTGGTTCCATGCGCACGGAACAAGGGAGAAAAAGCTCCGAACTGAAACCATCGGGAATACAACTCTTTGTACTCGTCACTTTTTAACCCTTCCGGAAACTGCGCTCCGCGTTCGGTAACAAAAAAACCGCCGATATCCGAAGTCCAATATGGAATACCGGACATGGACAGGTTCAACCCCGCAGCCAACTGCTTTTTCATGTTCTGCCACGATGCAGAAACATCTCCAGACCACACTGCTGCCGCATATTTCTGCTGTGAAGCAAACGCCGACCGGGTTAAAATAAATACCCTTTTCTCGTCGGTTTCTTTTCTCAATTTTTCGTGAAGAAAACGTATCAGTTCCAAAGAGTATACATTCAGGTACCGATGAAATGTCCCAATATATGTTTTGCCGGCAGACTTGGTTTTTTCTTCTTGTTTTAACTGGGTAAATCCATCTCTAAACGATGGTTCGGTAGCGTCCATCCACCACGCATCAACCCCTTTATTAAATAATCCTGTTTTCAGTTTCTGCCAAAATATATCTCTTGCATAAGGATTATAAGCGTCAAAAATTTTGTATCCTGCCCAGGTAGGTTCATTAAACAAAGCATTCACTGAATCAAGCTCTGCGTACACTTTGGTTTTCGGGCCAAATCCCGGCCATACCGAAAGCATAAAATGAACGTTGTAACGGTTATGCAAACGGTTAATTACAGCTTCTGGGTTATCGAAGTTTTTTTGGTCAAAAGAGAGGCGGTTCCAATATTCTTTTCCGCCCCAATACTCCCAGTCCTGCACAATATTATCCAAAGGAATTTTCCGTTTACGGTACTCTTTTACAACATTTTCTAACTCTGCAAATGATTTATAACGCTCTTTGCTTTGCCAAAAACCGTAAACCCATTTTCCAAACATGGGCACCTCTCCTGTTAATTCCCGATATCCTGCAATCACCTCATCCATATCTTTTCCGTAAACGAAATAATAGTCAGAGGCGTCAGCAACTTCAGAAGAAAAGGAATATCCAGTTTCATCATCCTTAAACATGGAAGAGGAGTAATTATCCCAAAGAATTCCATATCTGTTTGTTGAAACCAAAAAAGGATTAACAATATCCATATTAGCCTGAAGAAAAAGGACAGAATCTCCCCGGTAATTCATTACTCCGTTCTGATATTGCCCCAGTCCGTAAAGCGCTTCTTCGTTATCCGGGACAAAACGTTGTACAACATTCAGGCACTCTTCTCCTGCCACTGATGTATTGGTAAACGTACGACTTTCTCCGTTCCCCTTTTCCTTAAGAAGCAACTTCCCCGTTTTTGTTTCGAAGAAGCTAAAAGCTTTTTCTTCAATATTGAAAAGAACAGTTAATTCCTCGGTTGAAAAAGTCAGTTCTTTCGTCCCTTCTTTTGTCGTAAAATTCTGAAAACGTGGAAGAGAATCGCTAACTACCAGCCTTTGCGTAACCAATGTATCTCCTTTGGGCAAAGACAAAATACGTGCACTGTGAGGTGTCAGAAATTCAACTCTGTATTGAATGCTGTCATTCACGAATGCTATGCCTTTATCATCTGTTTTCAGATTTTGGGGAGAAGAACAGCCCCAAAATATTCCCGCCAGAATTATAAAAAAACAGGATACTATTTTCATTTCAATTCAGTTTGAAATATTTCATATACAACGGAAACATTTCGAACAACACCCTTTCCTTTAAATGTAAAAGCAGGGTTGGCGGCATACAAAATGTTATCTTTAAACAGGGCAATTTTCGCTTTTTTCCAACCTTGTGTATTATCTGTTTTAATCCTGCCTACAATTTCAAATTGCTCCACCGGTTTCCGGGCGGTTTTAGAACGCACTTCCATTAAATCAAAGCCATTATCCAGATATTCAAAACTAATATACCCTTTGTAATTATTTGATGTCAGTTTTTTTACGAGTTCGTCGGGAAATGAGACCTTTAAACCACCGAAAATATTGTATCCTTCAGGTGTTGAAGTTCCTTCTAAAAGCAACTTCTCTTCGGAAAGAACAATGGTAGTTGCGGATAGCAGCCGACCTGCTTTATTCAACTTTTCAGAAGCTTTATCCAACGCTTTTTTTGCACGCTTATATTCGCCATTACTAATTAGCCGTGCAGCGTAATCTAATGCAATTTCCATTGTTGAAACATTCAAAAAGAAGGCCTTCAAAAAAGTTGTTTGCTTCCTAAGTGTAAAAAGTTGAAGAGGCAAAGCAATTCCCCGGTCATCTGCTTGCTCATTTTTAAATTGTGCAGCATATTTCAGGGTATTCCGCAATTCGCGGTCGCCATTTTCTACTGTTGGTTCAATTTCGTGCCCTTCGGTATAATCACTCCACGAAGCAATAAACATCATATCCAGGCTGTCTTTGTTAGCAAGACAAAAGTTCCACATCTGTTCGTACGTTTTTCCCTGGTTGCGAGGGATACAAAAAAAATGACCTCGTCCCCATCCGGCGCATCCCCTGTTATCCATTCCCGGCATTGCAAAACCTGATTTTAAAGAAAAAGAAGGTCTGGCACTATTCCATATAGAATCGCGAAAGGGTTTCATAAATTCAATTAAATCGTCAGCAAGTGCATAATTATCCCAATGCGGAAAATTCTCGTCCATAGTACGGACACGTGCCGGAATCCAGGCCGTGGGAATAGTTCCCAGCTTAACCCATTTATCAATATCCTCGCTTTTTGTAACCGGAATATATTTATCGTTCTCCAGCCTGCCCCAGTCAGCCCATCGCCTCAAAACAGCTGGTTGCTTTATATTTTCCGGAAAGTGAATTTTAGATGTTACCCATTTGTATTCTTCGGGAGTGGCACCGGGGCCGAAAAGGTAAAAAACAGGCCTGCCGTTTACAAGAGGAGCAGTAGGCACAGAAAAAACACTGTCTATCAGATACTGGTAACACCGCACATAATGTTCAGTTTTCTTTTCTCTCGTATTTATTTCTGGATAAAGCTTTGTAATCCAGTTATAGTAAAGCCACCCGTCGCACCAATTTACACCGATTTCGAAATTATAGCGAGCAGCAACTTTTTGCATTTCACGTAACAGAATATCATTCTCATGGTGCATATAACCCCATTCAATAAAAAAACCATCAATCTTAGCTGCTTTAGCAGACAGTATCTGGTACTCAATATAATCCGGGTCGAGGTTCGACTGCATGCCGACAAGAGGATATGCTGTTGCGGCAATATCGTGCCGACCATTCTCTAAAATATTATCTGCATTATAGCACAGCGTTTTTCTTTCGGTTGCTGATTTTTCTGTGTTAGCGTACATTTCCCAACGCCCCAGTTTGCCGTCGTGTTGCCGCGTATAACGAACTCCGTGATAATCGGCATACACTTTTTTCCCATTACCATCAGGCGTTCGTCCAAATGAACATACCGAAGAAAACATCAGAATACCAAAAACTACCCCAATAGAAAAAGCACGATTCTTCATTGAAACAAAACCTTTTATCATTAATGAAAAAATTTGTCTGAATAACTTTTGCCAGCGGCAACCAGCTGAAAAACATAAATCCCATGGTTGAGCATTTCCATTCCAACGGTTTCTGACGGCGCATTTACCTGTGTTGAATAGACACATCGGCCATCAACAGAATAAATATTCAGGCTGGCTTTCGTTTGAATATTCGTTCCCAGAGTAATGTGAATTTTGCCTCCCGAATAATACACGTTAGTTGCATCTGCGTTGTAAGGCTTCCAACTGCTGCTGGAAATATCGGGAGTAAAAACAGTGAAGTCCATTGATATATTTCTGATTTTTGCCGTTCCAGAAGAGTTTCCATAAAAAGAAATATCTATTGAAGCACCGGAACCGTATCTGATATTTTCTTTGTACAACCTTACTCTCGCCTTCTTCCATTGGCCAAGGCCTTCATCCTTAATCTGGGCAACTATCTTAAATAAATCCCGCGGAGTGCGGTCGGTCTCTGAAACTATATTCATATTGTTTCCCCAGGTATCATCCCAATATTCAAAAGTCAGGTAACCTTCATAGTTTTTCTTTTGAAGCTCTTCTTTCAGGTTGGCATTATTGATGGAAATTCCCGTTTTGCTCAAACTCAGGTTATACGCTCCTTCGGCATTTTTTTCTCCAGTAATAGACAAATCATCCTCGGATAGCAAATATTTTGTTTCTATGATTGCGGCTTGAATAGCTGCGCACTTTTTTTCTGCCGAACTAAGAGAGATGGCTGCGTCGGAATACAATCCTTGTCCGATTTTCAGTCCAACTGCATTCAATAAATCCGATAATTCATTCGTATTGATTCCGGATTTTGAAAACTCCCGCATCTGTTTTTTCAAAATAAATAACTCGTACGAAAGCCCGATCCCGGAATTATCATCCGACAGGTTTTCTTTAAAATCCGTTGCATATTTCAGGGTCATGTCCAAATAGCTGTTCCCGTTCTGTACAGTAGGCTCAATCTGGTGTCCTTCTGTATAATCGCTCCACGATGCAATATAAATCATGTCCAACTGCTGTTTGTACTGCAAATTATATTCCCACAGTTTCCCGTATGTTTTTCCCTCTTCGTGCGGAATATAATACAACTTTCCGGTGCTACTCCATCCTCCGCAACCGTAATTGTCCATTCCCGGGAAAACAAATCCTGACTTAACAGGCATCCCTGTTCGCCAAACATTATCGGCAAAAGCTTTCAGGTACAGAATACAGTCGTCGGCAGTTGCATAACGGTTAAATTTTGGATAAACAGTGCGGGCATCGCGAATACGTTCGGGAATCCAGGGCACCGGGACCACTCTGTTGGTCTGTATCCACTCCTGCCCCGCCTGAGTTACGGGAGACTTCGGAGAGTAGACACCATCAACCATTTCGGGCTGAAGCGGGGTGCGCATTATCACCTGAGGAAACCTGTCTCCTGATTTCACAGGATAAGTAGCGGGATAAGCATACTCATGCTCCCTTACCTTTTTAAATTCGGCAGCGGTAAAACCACTATGAAACAAATACATTACCGGCTTTCCTTTCACTAACGGAGCAGTGGAGACGCTAAATACATTGTCTATCAGATATTGCATGCACTCGATAAAATAATCCACTTTTTCCTCCCGGCTTCCCGGATACCAGTTTTTCTCCATAAGCCAGCCGTCGCAGAGGTTTACACCTATCTCAAAATTGTACTTTTTTGCCACGTCGAGCATTTTTTGCAAAAGCGTGTTGGAAGTATGATCAACATATCCCCATTCCACAAAAAATCCATCGATGCCGGCAGACTTTGCACTCAATATCTCGTACTCAATATAATCTGAATCGTATTGCGACTGCATTCCAACAAGAGGATAATCTGCTGCTGCGATATTGTGTTGTCCGTTTTCCAGAATAAGGTCCGGATTATAAGTAAGCTGTTTTACTCCGGTTATATTATTCTGCAATTTGGATGCATACTTCCACTCACCAAAGTCTCCATCGTGAACTCTCGTCCGCCGAACCCCGTGATAGTCTGCGTATATTTTTTTCTGAGCAACGCTTGTCAAACAAAAAGCAGTTGCCAGCAAAACAAAAATTAGTTTTTTCATTTTCTACATTTTCAAGTTTCTTGGTTTTATCCTTTCCAACCAGGCTTAGCTGTATCTTCTATGAACTGTGGCCAAACAAAAACTCACCAGCTAAACCTGACGTCGCAGCACAAGAGTACTGTTCTTAACTGCTAAGCGATTTCTGAATGGTTATTCCAGAAAAAGGTACACCCTGACAACAGCCAGGGTGTACTTTATTGCCTTTCCAATTCGAATTTATTCTTTGGGAAATTTAATTGAAACAGTTGCAACACGTACAGTCGGATTATTTGATGACAGTTCTCTCGGCGGAGTGATTGCCAAAATTTTAATTATTCCGATACGTCCGCCTCCCACACTTGAAGATTCAGCAGTTTTGAATGCAATTACATCGCCTATTTCAAACGGATTAACATTTGTGGATGTAATGTTGGATGCTTTAATATCCCTGGTAATTGAAGCTGATGTTGCGTTATCAAAATCGAACCCGGGAAGTTTAAGCAAACGTGTAGCATTCTGCACGTCCATATCCATTACACTTTTACCATCAGAACCTTTAAACTCGTTGCTTTTAGTTCCTGAGCCACCATCGATAGAATACAAACGGGGAACAGCAGAACCGCCAAAGCAGTAGAATTTCAGGTCTACATTTGAAGCGTTTGCACTGCTTTCCAGAGCGTAATCTACAGAATAGGTTTTCATGTCTTTAAGCGAAAGCATAGCAAATACTCCCGGGTAATTATCGTGCGCTATATTGGCGAGCGGATGACTTCCGATAAAAATTTCAGGCACATAAAGCATGTTCACTATTGTTTCAACAAATACTTCGGTTGATTTATCCACAACATCGGTTACAACAATTTTCAATCCTGAAGTGGCATCTGTAAGCGTAACTTCGGGAGCAATTTTCATTGATGCAGGGCTGTCGTCTCTTTCAATGGTATTTACCAATACTTCTTCTCCGTCTTCAATCCGGTAAATTTTTATGTCTTTTATACCGCGTTGAGACTTAATTTGCATACCAATGGCTTTTACTTCGTCTTTGTCTGCAATAATCATTTCTGTTTCCAGCGTAACAACAGGCGGAGCGGGAGTAAGATACTTAACAGGCATTGTTTCAATTTTAGTTTGCCCGTAAACATCTGTAACCTTTACTTTAAATCCTTTATCTCCTTCTTTATAAAGGACTTGTTCAGTAAAACTGTATTCTTTCTCATCATTCGAAAAATCGATAGGAAACCCGTAGGGAACCTGAGCTTCTTCTGTAACAAGGTACATTTCAAGGCTTTTTAACCCGGCATCAGACAACACCGTAAAATGGGTTTCGGGCATTGGCCCTCCAATCAATTCATCATAAACAATCTCTTCCGGCTCAAATTTTATTTCAGGCACTCCAACAACTCCGGTTACCGATAGGCCCAATGTATCAATAGTTACACGTTCCAGCTTATCGGTAGCACTTACAATAAACGCCAGATAATCTTCGCTGTAATTAAGTTTTTCTGCCAGATTATAAGTTTTTTCGTTAAAAAACTCATTCACTGTTTTATACTCTATCGTTTCATCTTTTGTCAGAATTTTCATATCCACCTGCACCAAACCGGCTTCGGATTGAACAACAGCTACCACAGGCAAATTATCGACTTTATTCATATCAGCCTGAAGCTCATCAAATGCAAATTTAATAACCGGTACACTGGCGGACGGATCTATTACTTCTTCGTCTTCCTGGCAACTAACAAAGCCTAAACAAAGTAAAAATACCAGCAGTGAATTTATAATTTTTGTCATGTCGTTTTAGTATTAAAATTTTTATCTGTTTGAAGTTGGTTATTGTTTGTAATAACAATACGACTCAAATACATGTACCACACCGTTGGTTGGAATAATATTGCTTGTTACAGCGCCTCTCATTGGTGAGTTTCCGTTGCTGCCGGTATCATTTACGATTACCTTGCCGGCATCTGCCTGCCATGGATTTTTCCGGACTAACATTGTCATCAATCCTTCCTCTCCTTTAAGCATTGTCAACACATACATGGGCTCTATCTGCAATTGTGAATATGAACTGTACGCGCCATCCACAATATGGTACAAAAGCAATTTTTTAACAGCCTCTTTATCACATTCTGTAATAGATGACGTACCCGGGAAACGATCCATCATGTACAATTTCATAGCAGTATTATTTAGGGCAAGAAAGGTGTAGTCCACTTCTGTCTGGGTATAATAATCCTTTAATCCACAATATTCAATGGCCTCGGTTAAAACCTCAAACACATCCTGGCGCGATTGAAAATATTCCCAGGCTGTCATTTCCACATGAGGATCGAGCACTGACTCTTTGTAATCGTAGTCTGTTTGTAAGCTTAAATCACATCCTGTTATCATTACCAATGCAATAAGGACTATTAAGCTTTTATTTATTATTTTATTCATTGTGTTATATCTTAATAATTTGCCTGTTAGTTACCGTAATAAGGATTCTGAACAATTGAAGGATTTTGGATGATGTGGGAGTAGTGAATCGGGAAGAGTTCGTTTCCGTCGTCTTTCATTCCGTTAATCGGCTCCATAACTTCTTTCCATTTGCCTGTTCGAACCAAATCAAACCAGCGGCGCCCTTCTCCAACCAGCTCAATTTGACGTTCTGTCAGAATGTAATCGATAATGTCATCTTCAGAGAAAAAGTCAATGGCAGTGGGAGTATTCAGCCCTGCCCTATCTCTAACCTGTTTTACCAATTGCAGCGCTTCTTCCCATTTTCCGAGTCTGGCGCGGGCTTCGGCCTGCAACAACAACATGTCGGTGTATCGGTAAACAGGATAAGCTACCTGGCATGTTTTATTTAAAGTTGTACTTATTGTTCCGCCAATAAACTTATTCAGTTCGTTGCCGCCCTGATAATCCATCATAATGTAGGGTTTTCTCAGGTCATCCTCTTCCAAAAGAGATACAAACTTATCAGACAATACCGCGGCGCGGTTTCCACCACCAGTAAACCATTGGTACATGTAGCTGTAGCCATATTCCCCAACTTCTTCCATATTAAAATGGATTACAAAAATGAATTCCTTTGTTGTGTATTCATCGTTTTCGGGGGTATTGTCAGTTGATTTTCCGTTCAACTCCTCAACAAACATTTTTCTCCAGGTTTCAATTTCGGGTTCAAATGCCATGAAAGAAGGATCGTTCCCCATTTTTGAGATTGTTTGATCCGCGAGGTTATAATCTTCCAACCACATGTAAACATCAGCCATAACAGCCCAAACTCCATAAATAGAGATACGTTTACGTTCTTTGTTTTTTGTTCTGTCGATTAGCTCTTCGGCTTTCTTCAAATCGGCAAGAATAACGTCATTCAGTATTTCATTTTTATCTGTTCTAGAACGATACAAATCTTTGCTGTACATTTCGTTGGGCTCTGTAAACAACGGGACATCTCCCCATACTCTTACTGCATAAAAATAACCTAAAGCCCGCATAGCATATGCCTGCCCCAGCAAATCATTCCGTTCAGAAACTGAAGGCATATCAATATTTGCAATGTATTTAATAGCCAAATTGGCCTGGTTTATCATCCGGTACAAATCTGTCCATTCGGTGCAGGCGTGGTCTGTTGTAAGAAGGTTATCAATTACCCGTGCCTGTGTATTTGCAGCAGGAGCACCCTGCGCAACATTATCTGACCGGAACTCTCCCCAATAGAAATAATTGGCGCGCATTGTTTTACGGAAAAGGCCATAAATTTCGCTAACACCAGCTTTAGCATCTCTTGATGTTTTCCACATTTTATCTGCAGGGATTTCACTAACAGGCTGCTCTTCCAGAAAATCGCTACAAGAGTTGAAGCACAATGCAAACACGCACAATCCCAATATTAATCTAATTTTATTCATCATTTTACGATTTAAAAGTTAACAGTTAGCCCTAACCCAAATTCTCTTTTTCTTGGGTATCGATAAGTATCCTTACCGATCTGAAGCGGATTACTTGTTGAGAATTCAGGATCAAAGCCGGAATAGTTTGTCCAGGTCAATGCGTTATTTACATAACCATACAAGCTTAATCCTTTAATATTCCATTGCTTAATCAACTCTTTCTGAAAGTCGTATGATAAACGAACATTTTGCAGTCTGATAAACGAACCGTCTTCAACATAAAAAGAGTTTGCAAAACGTGCATTATTGTATGCATCGTTGTATGGGCGTGGATAAATGGCTTCGTCACCCGGCTTAACCCACATGTTATGAATAACGTATGGAGCCGGTGTATTCCCGGTGTATTTAAAAGCATTTCGGTTATGCTCTGCACTGTTGTATATTTCTGCGCCCAAAGAGTAGTAAAAAGCAAAAAACAGGTTAACATTTTTCCAGGTAAACTGAGAAGTCAGCCCTCCACTGAAATCAGGCAATGCGTGGCCAATAATCATTCGGTCGTTGTCATCAATAACACCGTCGCGGTCTGCATCGGTTTCTTCCCAGTTGTAGTCTCCGCCTCTAAACGGATTTCCGTTTGGAAGTTTTTTCTGTTGTATATCTCCTGCGTATGACTGCCCGTTTAATAGGTATTTATTTTGAAATACTCCATCTTCAAACACCGGGGTAAGTTGTTCCCATTTGTCTGTAAATGCATTCGACTCGTCGTATTGGAAAACGCCCAGACTTTTGTATCCGTAAAAGCTCCCGATTTCTCCTCCTTCCTGCATCCACCACAAATCACTCTCCATATATGACTTCCCTTCAGAAAGCTTTTCTATACGGTTTTTGTTATGCGAAAAATTAAAAGATGCATTCCATTTGAATTTTTTTGAACGTATAATATCTCCGGCTACAGCTGTTTCAATACCACGGTTACTCATCTCTCCAACATTTGTTTTCATGTATGAGAACCCCGATTCTTTTGGCAACTGGTAATTAGCCAGCAACCCGTCTGTGTACTTGTAGTAATAATCAGAAGTAATTGTCAACCTGTTATTCCAGAAGCTCAAATCAAGACCAACATTAAACTGTTGTGTTTCCTCCCATTTCAGGTTATCTTTTCCAATTCTTGCAGGACTTACTCCTCCCACTCCGTCGTAAATATCGCCTGGAGCATAAGAGTACACATAATCATAGTTGCCAATTGCTTCGTTACCGGTTATACCATAACTTACTCTAAACTTCCCATCGTCAAGTACGTTTTTGGCAAAACCCATAAAGTTTTCATCAGAAAAACGCCACCCTGCAGATACAGAGGGAAAGTTTCCCCACTTGTTATTTTTTGCAAACCTGGAAGAGCCATCGCGTCGAACATTGGCTGTAAACAGGTACCTGCTTTTATAATTGTAAGTAACACGGGTAAAAAGAGAGGCCATGGAGTGATTTGTCAACCAGGAGCCGGTTGCGCCCAGATCGAGATTTGCTACAAAAGCATTCATGGTATAAATAAAATCGGTAGAAGAGTTTCTTCCGGAAAGCACTTCGCTTTCGAATCTCCACTTTTGGGCACTAAAACCTGCCATTGCAGTAAAGCTGTGATCGCCCCAGTTGTTACTGTATGAAAAATAGTCTTCATTCATCCAGTTCCAGTTCAGATAATTTAAAGAGCTGCCTGTATTATTTTTTTGCCATTCATCGGTAATAATACTCGGATACATTCTTTTTCGTTTATCCAGGTAAAAGTTGGCATTTATATTCGTTCTAAACGTCAATCCGTTGGCAATATCAAATTCAAAAAACTGAAAGAAATGACCTCTGTATGAATCGGTAAAATCGGTTGTATATTCTATCTGGGCCAGAGGATTTTTCTGCCCGTTAAAAACCCCAACCAACGAACCATCAGGATAAACTGTTGAGAAATACGGGCGCCTGCTTAAAACGGCGTTCAACAACTGCCCTTCATTTATTCCCTGCTTTTTCGAGTATGTTAATGAAATACGGTTTCCCATATTTAAGAAGTTTGCCGGTTTATAATCAGTATTAATACGGGTTGTTAACCGGTCGAAACTTGTGTTCGGAATAATCCCCTTTTCGCTAAAATAGGCAGTATTAATGAAATACTTAATTTTATCCTCACCTCCGCCTACGCTAATATCAACCTGATCTTTCTTTCCGGTTTGGGTAATCATGTCCAGGTAATCGTTATCTACGTTGAAAAAAACATTCAGAGAATCCTGAATCATCTGAATACTTTCCGTCGGGCTTCCTCCTCCGTAGGTTTCAAAAAAATCCTTACGAAGCACATCGTATAACCGACGTTCTTCCCGGTTTGACTGTGCAAGCTTATGAGATAATACTCCCCAGGAGTGGTTATACTTAATATCAATTTGAGGTTTCCCTTTCTGTCCTCTCTTTGTGGTAACAATTATCACCCCGTTGGCTGAACGAGAACCGTAAATTGCTGCAGATGCCGCATCTTTTAAAACTTCTAACGACGCAATATCGCTAGGGTTAATTCCATCGATGTCTTCCAGAGGAATTCCATCGACAATATAGAGTGGTTTAACTCCGTCAGCAGAAAACGTAGAAGTTCCACGAATTTTGATTGAGGAAGATTCCCCCGGTTGCCCTGAGCCGGACACAATCTGAACGCCGGCAGTAGATCCCTGCAAAGCATCGAAAATATTTGTAGCAACTTTTTTCTCGATAGCTTCGCTTGAAATAGAAGTAATTGCGCCGGTCACGTCCCTTTTTTTCATGGCACCATACCCGATTGCAACAACTTCTTCTATCCCGATGGTTTCTGCATCCAAAACCACATCGAATCTGGTTTTACCTTTCACTTCAATTTCCTGGGTTTTCATACCTACAAATGAAAACTGTAATGTTTCTGCCCCAGCAGGGATGAGAAATGAAAATTCACCATCAACATTGGTTATCGCGCCGATAGTGGTTCCTTTTACAATTATTGTAACGCCAGGTAGCGGCCCTCCGTCAGCATCGGTTACTTTCCCGGTAATTTCTTTTTGCCGGGGCTGCTGGTTTTGCTCCAAGGGTTCCATCAACTTGGATTTCATTCTGGAATCTTTCCGGATAATAATGGCTTTGTGGACGATCTCAAAAGTTAAATCAGACCCTTCCAGCACATCCTCAAGAATTTCTTCGGCAGTAGCCCCTTTCAAATCAACATCAATGTTTTTAACTTCTTTTACGTCTTCGGAGTTGTAGAAAAAATTGAACTCCGTTTGTTTTTTTATGCTCCAGATTACATTTTCGAGCGAGGCATTTTTTAGTTTTAAGTCCAGCCTCGTAACCTGAGAATAGCTTTTTGTGTTGCCAGCCACTACCTGTAACGCTGAGGCTAACACAAAAATCCATACCATTTTCATCATAACGATGCATTTTAACACTTTCCGACGGGGAAAGTAATCATTCATAAATTTTTTCATACTTTTGAACTATTAGTTTTATATTAAATTCTGCCTTTGGCAGTATAAAGCTCAGGCAGAAAGTATTGCGAGTACTTTCTGCCTTTTTTCATTTACTTTCTTTCCCTAAATAATATGGTTGTACCATTCACGTCTACTTCTACTTTATTGGTTGCTTTTATTATATCAAGTACCTGGGTAATATCTCCATATCTGTTGAGACTGCCACTGAAACGCAATTCTTTAACCGACGGATTCATATAAAAAACATCGGCCGAATACCAGCGGGTCAGCGTAATCATAATGTCTTCGAGGCGCGTGTCCCGAAAAATCAATTCTCCATCTTTCCATGCAGTAAACAAGGACACATCAACTTTTTCGACTTCAATACTCCCATCGCTAAGTGAGAAAACGGCCTGCTCGTCGGGTGCTAATAAGCACGCTTTTTCGGGATGACGGGTTGCTGCCACTCTTACTTTCCCTTCCACAAGGGTAGTAATTACCTTTTCGGTACTTTCGTATGCATTTACATTAAACGAGGTGCCCATTACTTCTACACTGACTTGTGCTGTTTTAACAATAAAAGGCGTCCCTGATTTGGTTACTTCAAAATACGCTTCTCCTGTCAATTCCACTTTCCTCACTTCGCCCGAAAACTTTACCGGATAACGGAATTCACTTTTTGCATTCAGAAAAACACGCGTTCCGTCAGAAAGCAACAAGTCATACTCTGCGCCTTGCGGAACACGGATTGTATTATACAATGGCTGTTTGGCCTTTTTATTTATTTTATGTTCAGTATAATCCAGCTTCTTTTCTGATTTGCGAATAACGGTTCCATCTTCTTCCCTGATTTCTTCCTCTCCGGGAGTATCTAAAACAATCGACTTCCCGTTGTCCAATACCAAAACAGCTTTACTTGTGCCCGGAGTGATTTGTGCAACTACAGTACTCTCCGTCGCCTGTTTGTTAATATGATCTGAAACAAATAAATAGACACCACCGCCAATTAATAAAGGAAGTAATACTGAAGCTGCCACCCGAAAAGCCTTTTGAAGAAATGAATGCTTTTTCTGTTTTTGTATTACCTTGTATATTTTGTTCCATGCAGGCTGAGTATCAGCTTCGCGGGTACGACTCCATGCGCTGTAGTTTTTAGAATTTTTTATCGCATTCAATAATTGCCTGTTACTGCCCTCATTAACCCAATTGTCCAATTCTTCATTCTCTCTCGGCGTCAACTCTTCCATTGTATCCTTGGCAATAAGTCCGGCTATCTTTTTTTGATGATTCTTCATTCAGAAATTATTGAAAGCAATTTGTGAGTAAAGCACCCAAAAGGGAAAAACGGGTGACAAAAAGAAAGAATATTTTCAAAAAAAAATCATTCTAAATACAACTCATTACATTACTGAAATTTAGCAGAAAGAAATTAAGCAGGGATAACAAAATCACTACTCCGTAACAGCAGCGTCCTCCTGCAACAAAGAAAAAAACAGAAACGACATATCCTTCAATTCTTCCCGCAATACCTTAAAAGCTCTTAATTTTAATGTTTTAACTGTATTAATCGACACATCTAAACATTCCGCTATTTCCTGGTTTTTCAATCCGTCGAGAGTTAGTTCAATAACCTGTTTACCTTTGGGAGGCAATGCACTTATGGCTTTATGAATTAGCCGGTACGTTTCATCTTCCACCACAAAATCGTGATACAATGCGTGTTCTTTTACATCCTCCGGTTTTATGGAATGTTCAGAATGATCATCCCGCAAATAATTCAGGCACCGGTTTTTTACATATTTAAAAAGATATGATTTAGCGGCATTAAGGGTGGCAATTCCAATCCTTTTCTCCCAGAAATAAATAAAAGCGTCCTGCACAATATCGTTGGACACTTCTTCGTCCCTGACTATTTTATTGGCGAAAAAGCACAACGAGGGATAAAAATCCTCAAAGAATTCCTTAAAAGCTGGTGTGTTTCCATCTTGTATTTTTTTATACTCAACCCCCATAGTCTTTTCCTCGGTCAAAAATAGACCATATTTTTCTTCTTTCAAAAAGAATAAAAACAAACGATTTCAGCCTTATCAATACAATACAAAAGAGAAACACTTGTTTCTGGAAAACAGAAATATGTGTCGCAGCATGCTGTTCTGTTTTCTTCAACGGCAACTAAATTTTTCGCAACAAGTTATTTACCATTTGTTCAGAACAAAAAAACATAAAAAATCCCGGAGGGCTGTTTTTTCCCGCCGGGATATGGTGTTAATTCTTCAAATATTAACTGTTGCTTAGAACTATATTGATCAGACTATTTCTGGCAAAATATAAGGAGCCCGATAGTTTCTGCTCAACATAGAATTGGCTTCACTTTCTCCCTCGCCAACAAACCGCTCGGCAACCGGATCGAACTCGAGCTGACGCCCCAACCGATAAGAAATGTTGCCCAAATGTGCCAAAGAAGAAGACAAGTGGCCGGTTTGTACGGGGCCATTTTGAATGCTCATATCGCGCGCCCTGATTGCATCAAACCAGTTTTCGAAATGAAGTGTAAGTTCTCCGTCCTCCGACCGCGACGGGCCCGGCTCCCTATCTTTGCCCAGGTAAGTTGCGTAGGTACCGTATCCTTTTACAACCAAATAACCTTTATCGCCGTAAAAAATATTTCCTACCCCTGCACCATCTTCAAGGTTGGTGCACCAGTTACGTACTTCAAACTGAATAATCTTCTTTTGCTTCGGATAATGGTAAACTGATGTCTGTATTTCCGGCACTTCTTTGCAATCATCCCAGAGAAATTTTCCGCCCATCGAAGTAATTCTTTCTGGAAGTTCGTTAACACCCAGCCCCCACATGCACAAGTCAGTCTCGTGGATACCCTGATTTCCTACGTCGCCGTTTCCGTAATTCCAATGCCAGTGCCAGTTGTAATGCACCAGGTTGCGGGAGAAAGGACGCATCGGCGCCGGGCCTGTCCACAAGTCGTAATCCAACCCTTCAGGTACTTTAGAAATTCCCTGATCGCCAATATCGGGCCGCCAGCGATAAACCAACCCGCGCGCCATGTAAACGCGACCAATCAGACCATCTTCCAAATGTTTTATGGCCTCCTGAATAGCTTTGGAGCTGCGCAACTGAACACCATGCTGAACAATGCGATTGTATTTGTACGCTGCCTCAATCATCTTCTTCCCTTCATAAATATTATGAGTGGCGGGTTTTTCAACATACACATCTTTTCCGGCCTGGCATGCCCAAATAGTTTGCAACGCGTGCCAATGATTTGGCGTTGCAAGCGCTACAGCATCGATACTTTTGTCGTCGTAGGTTTTTCTAAAATCCTGTTCGATGGCAACTTCCTTTCCATATTTTTTCTGAAATTCTTTGGCGCGTTCCTGCAAAATAACCATATCCGGATCGCAAAGGGCAGCCACCTCAACATTTGCTTTTTTGGAAAGCCCCATTATCTCGCTAATATGACTTTTTCCGCGGCCGTTAATTCCAAGCACAGCAACTCTGATGCGGTCGTTTGCACCTTTGGCATCAGCCGGGAGAATTGTTGGGGCAGCAATGGGCTCAGCACTTAATATGCCAGGCGTTACCGTGGCAAACAAGGCTCCTGTTGCAGCATTCTTAATAAACTTTCTTCTTGAATTGTCGTTAGATTTTCCCATAATTTTATTGATTTAATTATTTAAAACTCTTTTTAATTCGCGAAATCTGTTCGTCGGTTAAATCCCCTCCAATAACTACCAAATGTTTCAACACCAGCTTTTCTCCGGGCTTTAAAGTGAGCTTCACCGGATTTGCATTTTTATCAATTGCCCTGCCGCCAAAATTATTTGAAGCAAAAAGTCCATACCCCCGTGCATGCGACCACGCCGGATAATTAGGATTATCGGGATGATCCAGTATCACAACCGTAATAACTTCTCCTTCTTTTTCGGCTCTGAGGGCAACCCACGGACTTCTTTTCCCCCAAACGTCTCCGGCGGTAAAACCCTCGGCATTTCTATAAACGCCGTTCACCCCGTCGTTATTCAATACCGGAACTTCGGTTATATTGCCTTCGGCATCGAGAAACCGGCCGGCTTTATCTGCGGGCTCTTCGAAGGCCCGATCCATGCGAAGGCCAAGCAGTCCTTCTTTGTTTTCAGTAAATGTCACTTCCTGACGCGCGGTCAGTTCAGAGGTGCGATCAATTGTTCGAACACCTTTTTTCTCGCCAAAAACGAAGGTTGTTCTTTCATTCAGCAATGTTTCATTGTCTATATTCACCCAATCTGAAGCTGTCACTAAAGTTCCGGTTTTAGAATTAGCGTCAACAACTTCTTTGAATTTAATTGCACCATAACGGTATTTATCTTCCGCTTTTACCGCAAAAGAGTTGTTCCAAAAATCGAGGCCGTTCACATCGCCAAAGTTCAGCCAAAGCCCGACATGGTGAGGATGGTCTGTCCGCTCAAAAGGCCTCGGATTAATCGGATATCCCCGCGTAATTTCTTTACCGGAAGCAGTTACAATCGGATAAAGAACCTGTTTTTCCATATCCTCGGGGTAGATGTAAGAAGTAAAATAACTGTCTCCGAAATAAACGTCCACTTTTCTATTTGCGGTATCGTTTTTAAACTGCACTTTTTGCGCTGAAGAGGCAAATGTCAAAGCAAAAAATAAGATTGACAGGTAAATGATGTGTTTCATTAGATAAAGGATTTAAGTTTTATAAAAGTCTCCGTGTTCGCACACGGATTGCTAATTTAGTGTATTTTCCAGAGAGATTTTCACATATTGCAGACTTTTTTCGACGCAGAAACAAAAAAGTTTTTGCATTTGAGCAAAAAAACTCCGACCCATTTTCGTACAGTTTAAATAATTGAAAAAGAGGTTAATTTGTCATGTAAAATTGTTTCATCGCCTCTCGACAAAAAGAGAAACTGCATTTGTTTTTCTGATGCGCCAATTACAAAAATTAGAACTTTCTGCACTGACTGGAATTTTTCTGCGACAATATTCAGAAACATAAATATAATGACGCGAAACGGCTTTCTTTTTAGGGCAATGCCGTGGTTGCTCACGACCATCAAGCACGAGAAAATAGAACGACAGGAAGATCTTTTCAGATTATAGAAGAAAAAAAGGGAGTTCCCGTTGAATGTGGAAACTCCCGGAAGTAAGTTTTTTATAATGTTGGCTCCCAACCAGGAGCATACTCTCTGCTCCACAGTTTCATCGCATCACGATCAAACATGCGGCCGGTTTTCTCATCAATATCAAAACCTCTTCCAACACGATATGCAATGTTGGAGTAATGAACCATCGCCATACTAATGCTGGCATCATCTATTGGCGCAGTAAGCTTTTGTTTTCCTCTTATGGTTTCAAAGAAATTCAAAACATGAGTAGTCGTCATATCACCACCGCCACCTAAAGCTGTACCTGCTTCGTTTGATGCTGATTTGTTGTCTTTAATCATCTTGCCAGCACGGTCGAACAGCATGTATTTATTTCGGTTTACAAAAACGGAACCTTCGCTGCCATAAATAATAGTGCCACGGTCGCTGTTGTAGGTATCATACCCGTTACGGCTTTTCCCGTCCCACTGAATGATTTTATTTCCGGAAAAACGGAACGTAGCTTCCATGGTATCATACATTTCCCAGCCGTCGTTCAAAAAGTGGCGTTTTGCTGCTTCCACATCCACACGAAGAGGAAGATCCACACCCAAAGCCCAACGAGCCACATCCAGTTCGTGGGTAGCATTGTTGCCCGACTCTGCTGTTCCATAATCCCAACCGTACCAGTGCCAGTTGTAATCCCATGTTTCCACGGTATAGTCGCGGCGCGGAGCAGGTCCCTGGAAAAGTTCCCAGTCGAGACCTTCAGGAGCAGGAGCTTTCTTTTGCAATGGCACTTCTCCCCTTTTGTTGGTATAAAAAGCCAAGGCTTTGTATGGTGTTCCGATTACTCCGTTATGAATTTCGTTTATTATTTCGATGGTATGATCAGACGAGCGTTGCTGATTACCCATTTGCACTACTTTATTCAGCTTTTTTGCTGCTTTTACAAGCAATTCGTTTTCAAACATATTATGGCTGCAAGGTTTTTCAACATAAACATGTTTTCCGCCTTTCATGGCCATAATAGAGCCCGGAGTATGCCAATGGTCGGGAGTTGCATTAAACACAACATCCACTTTCGGGTCGTCAATTACTTTTCGAATATCGTTTTCCAGCTTCGGTTTATAGTCGATGAATTTCGAAAAACTTTGCAAGGCTTTTTCCCGCTGTTTTTTCATTACATCGCATAAATAAACCAACTCAACATTGGCCTCTTTCATGGCTACCGGCTGATAGTAGGCTCCCAATCTTCTTCCCAATCCTACTATTGCCACATTCAGCCTCTCGTTAGCTCCAATAACTCTACTGTAACTTTTTGCCGACATTCCCATTGCCGAACCACCAACTGCGATTCCGGCAGCACCGGCTGTTACTTTTTTGATAAAATCTCTTCTGTTTGCACTCATATTACTTAAAAATTCTTTGTTATAATTTATTTCTGGATCTTGCTTTTTTTAGGTTGAAATTGAATCGGGAACAAGACAGTATCCGCCCAATCTAATCTGCTACAACATGGCCATAATTCCCTTAACGTATCCGAACGATTCCATCATTCCCGGAAGCGGGTCTTCAGCTTCGGCCTCATATTCCAAAGCTAGTGTTCCGTTGTATCCCAGCTTCACCATACTTTTCATAAAAGCAGGAAAATCAATAACACCACGCCCTATTATACAGGTTTTACCGTCGGCAGATGCAGCAGTAACATCTTTTATGTGCACATCGAAAACACGGTCGAAAAAATCTTTTACATCCTGCTCTGGATCGCGATTAATGCGTTTTGTATGACCAATATCAATACACAATCCCATTCGTTTATCCAAATGCTGAATAAGCTTGTATGCACTCTCGGCGCTTGGGTATAACTTGTCGCCCGGACCATGATTGTGAATAGCCAGTTTTATATCGTACTGTTTTACCTTGCCTTCCACATATTCCAACAGCTCGTGATTGGGCACACCAATTATCATCTCCATTTCGGCAGCTTTGGCATACTCAAACGCGCGATCTACTTCCTCTTTTGTTTTCATGTATATTACACCCGCTCCGTAAGCTTCGACACCTTTACTTCGGCAAAGCTCCACCGTTTTTTTGATGGTCGCTTCGTCCGAATCGAGTGGCAGATGCATGTCTTTAAACGTAATTCTGTTTACCCCGCAACGCAGGGTCATGTCCAGTGCTTCTTCAACGGGGAACCTTCTCAGCGTATAAGAAGCAACACCCAGCTGAAAGTTAATTTTGTCTTTTTTGGCATCTGCTTTCCCAGAGGAAGCTGATGCCAGGCCTGGCATAGCTGCTGCAGCCATCCCAATTCCGGCAGCTTTCAAAAAATTTCTCCTGTTTGTCATTATTGCAACTCTCTTATTTTAATACTTCTGAAATGTACCTCATCATTGTGATCCTGGAAGTATATAGGCCACTGGTCTGCCATTGCAAAACCTTCTTTATCTGCAAACTTACTGCCGGCAACCAGCTTTTTAAATTCGTCGCTTCCCCTTGTAAACTCAACAACTTTTCGTCCGTTGAGCCAGTGCTCAGCCCTGTTGTCGGGATAAACAACAATGCGCCCGCGGTTCCATTCGCCGGGCCCTTTGATGTAACGTTTTTCTTTTTGGGCAGGAATTAAATCGTACAACGAAGCCAGCGTACGGTTCCCGTTTATTCCATTTTTCGCATCAGGGTGATTCTCGTCGTCGAGAATTTGGTATTCAAGCCCTACAGAAGGGCCGTTATTTCCAAGGCAGTATTTTACTCCGCTGTTGGCACCTTCGGTAAACATAAAATCAAATTTTAGCTCGAACGGACCAAACTGCTCCTTCGTAACAATACTTCCGCCTTTTTTTTCAGGATCGCCACCGGAAGACAATACAATAAGCTCCCCATTTTTTACTTCCCAGCCTTTTGAAGGGAATTCATCTTCCTCTGCACTTTTGAAGTTGTCGATAGATTTCCCGTCGAAAAGCAATTTAAAACCCTGTCCTTCTTCAGCTTTGCTTAAATTGTTCGGCAACATATTTACCACATAGATACCTTCGTCGGGAGAAGGTTGCAGATTTTCAGTTTTTATGCGAATGTTCCGCCACTTGATTTGCCGGTTGGCCATTGATTCATCGCGAATGGAATGAACCTGCAAAGCAATAAAACCTTTTGGAGTCATATCATCAATAAGATGAGAAACCGGAACTCCGTTCAGCCATGTTTTTATTGAAGAGCCAATACACTCAATTCTGTAGTGGTTCCATTGGCCAGACTTGAATGCAGTTTTCGCATCCGGATTTAATTCGACCGGGTAAAGCCATCCCCGACGGGCTTCGTCGTAAATTCCTGCGCTCCACGCACGCTCAGAAGGGTCTACTTCGCATTGATAACCATGTACCCGCCCGTTCATATAATCAGGCGAACTCTGACTACGAAATTGCATTCCTGAATTAAAATCGTCTACCAACAACATTTCGAGTTCGAGCACAAAGTCTGAATATTCCTGTTCTGTGCATAAAAATGAATTGGGAGTATTTGCAACGGTGGTGCCAACAATCATTCCATCAGCAGCCTCATATTTTGCTTCGCCATTCAGCTGTTTCCAGCCGGTTAGATCTTTACCGTTAAATAACTCTGTCCAGCCGTCATTTTTTGCACTGTTGCAACTACTCAAAATCAAAACCGCCAGAAAGAGATAAAGAACTTTGTTCATAATTATTAGTTTTTTTATATGTTTTACTGCAAATACGTTACCGTGTTCGCACACGGACTATACAAATTTAATTATTTTTTAGTTTGCATCATGGTGTTCTACAACAGAAAAGCAGAACGCTTTTTCACCTTTCAACGTACAAAAAAAACAACATTGTCCTGCTACTCCTAAAACATAGCAGGACAATGTACTGATTACAAAATAAGTATCAAGAACTGATTATCTAATCATTTACTGATTATACCCCGGATTCTGTTCAATTACGGCCTCAATATTCAGGTCGATCTGGCTTTGCGGCTATAAACTCCACCTGACCTTAGTTAGCGGTTCTGTGAAGTGGTTCATCGTTCCCAACAAATTTTAGTGCATAAAAAAACAAAGGTGAATGCAGCTGTCGGAATGCGTGTTCCAACAAAACATCGTTCTGCCCGTCGCCTTTGTTTTTTGCGCTATTGTATTGCATTTTCATTTTGAAAAAACGAAATTACAACATTGTAAGAATTTATCCGTTGACTTTCCCCAGCAATTCAAAAATAAAAGCATATTCCAGCGCAGTATCTTCAATCCACTGAAAACGCCCGGATGCACCGCCATGCCCGTAATCCATATTAATATGAAAAAGAAGCAGGTTTTTGTCGGTTTTCATGTCGCGAAGTTTGGCCACCCATTTTGCAGGTTCCCAGTACTGCACCTGCGAATCGTGCAATCCGGTGCTTACAAACAACGCCGGATAATCTTTCCGTTCCACATTGTCGTACGGAGAATACGACAGCATGTAGTGATAGTATTTTTCGTTGTTAGGATTACCCCACTCGTCGTACTCGCTGGTGGTAAGCGGAATGGTTTCGTCGAGCATGGTAGTTACAATATCAACAAACGGCACATTGGCAATTACTCCGCGATACAAGTCGGGCCGCATATTTATGCAGGCGCCCATCAATAGTCCGCCGGCGCTTCCGCCTTTGGCAAACAGTTTTTTCTCGTTGGTGTAACCTTCGTTAATCAGGTGTTGTGCACAGTCGTTAAAATCGGTAAACGTATTCATTTTGTTCAGGAGCTTGCCATCTTCGTACCAGGACCGGCCATTAATCTGACCGCCACGAATATGTGCAATTGCATACACAAAACCGCGATCTAAAAGTGGCAAAATGGAAAGCCGGAAAGTAGGGTCGATGGTTATCCCGTACGAACCGTAACCGTATATCAATGCAGGATTATCGCCGTTTTTTTCCAGTCCTTTGCGATAAACCAACGACATGGGAATCTGAGTTCCGTCGCCGGCCGTGGCATAAATTCGTTTGGTTTCGTAATTGTTTTTATCAAAACCGCCCAGAACTTCCTCCTCTTTCAGTAATACACGTTCTTTTGTTCTTAAATTGAACTCGAAAACTGAGTTTGGAGTTGTCAACGATGAATAATCGAACCGAAACCATTCGGTATCAAAATCCAGGTTAATGCCTCCGTAAACCGTATAAACATCTTCATCAAAATCGATATAATACTCGTCTCCATTTTTCCACGGCATCACCCGCAGCCGGGTAATTCCACGGTCACGCTCCGAAACCACCAGGTAATTTTTCAGAATTTCAAAGTCAGAAAAATAAACGTTTTCACGATGAGGAATTACTTCCTGCCAATTGTCCTGCCCCGGATTGGCAACTGGCGCTTTAACCAGTTTAAAATTGAGGGCGTTCAGATTGGTTCGAATGTAAAAATCGGTGCCGAAATGATCCACTGAATATTCCACTCCGCGTGAGCGGGGCTGAATAATTTCAAACTTCCCGCCGGGGTTGCCGGCATCCAAAAAACGACATTCGGAAGTGAGCGTGCTTTCACTTTCGATAATCAGGTATTTTTCAGACTTGGTTTTATAAATAGAAACCGAAAAAGTTTCATCTTCTTCATAAAACACCTCAGTATCTTCTTCAAACGGAGTTCCGAGGATGTGTTTCATAATCCGCTCAGAGCGCAGGGTAACATCATCTTTCAAAACATAATACAACGTTTTGTTGTCGTTGGCCCACACAATCCGCCCCGAAGTTAACGGAATGGCATCTTCAAGCATTTCACCGGTTTCCAGGTTTTTAATACGGATGGTGTATTTCCGGCGGCTTACTGTATCTTCACTAAAAGCCAACAGTTTGTTATCAGGGCTAACGGCAGTGCCACCCAGTTCAAAAAAATCGTAACCGGAGGCTGCCTGGTTTACATCGAGTATTGTTTCCTCGCCGGCATCGGGTATGTCCTTTTTCCGACAAATCAGAAAATATTCAGTTTCGGGTACGGTGCGGCTATAATAATAGTAACCGTTTTTTTTGTAGGGAACAGATTCATCCTCCTGTTTTATTTTCGACTTAATTTCCTCAAAAATCTCATTCTGAAACGGTCGAGTGTGTTTCATCACTTTTTCAGTGTAGTTGTTTTCAACTTCAAGAAACTCTGTCACCTCGGGGTTTTCACGTTCTCGCAACCAGTAATAGTCATCTACCCGGGTATGTCCGTGTTTCGTTATTTCCATCGGTACTTTTTTTGCTTTTGGCGGAGCGATTTTCTCCTTGATGTTACAACCTGTTAAAAATAAACAAAACACCAAAAAGTTTAAAATCAGTCTTTTCATATCTGGGTATTCTTTTAATAACTTAGCGAAAATACAATATTGGCCCAGATTTTCCGATATTTGCTGCAATTATCTCAACGAGATTTACATGAACGACCCGATATATTTTGTAATCATATATTTTGCTTTTGTTTTATTGCTGGGGTTTTATTCCTGGTTTAAAATAAAAACGCCATCAGACTATTACGTTGCCGGAAAGAATGCCCGTTTGGTGCCGGTTTCAGGAAGCTTGCTGGCGACGATTCTTGGCGGCTCTGCAATTTTGGGAACCATTGAGCTGAGCCAGAATATTGGCTGGGCAGCTTTATGGTTTTTGTTTTGCGCCGCGCTCGGATTATTTGTTTTGGCGCCTCTGGCCAGATATGTTAGTCGGTATGGCAAATATACATTGCCCGGGTTACTGGGACATTTTTTTGGAGAACGGGCACGTTTTATTTCATCGTTGGTAATTCCTCTGGCCTGGCTGGGAATTGTGGGAGCACAAATTATTGCGGCGGCCAAAATACTTACCGGACTGGGAATAATAGGCTATTCTGCTGCAGCAATTGTTGCCGGCACTGTTTTTATTATTTACACCCTTGTGGGCGGACAGGTCAGTATTTTAAAAACAGATACACTACAATCGGTTTTAATTATAACGGGGCTGGCGGCATTAACAATTTTTGCAGCAGAAACACCAACTGCCGGCAGTCTGCCAAAACTAACCACCGGCGAATTGTTCAACGCCTCGTTTACAGGAATCGACCTGGTTATTCTGATTCTCACCTACTCGGTTACCTTTGTGGTGGGGCCCGACATTTACTCCCGGGTGTTTTGTGCCAAAGACGAAAAAACAGCCACACGCAGCGTACTAATTGTTGCAGTTATTCTGATTCCGATCTCCTTCGGATTAACGTTTCTGGGCATTTATTCCAGTGCAACCGGAAGCCGGGAAATTATGTCGTTTGCACAACATCTGCTGCCCAACTGGTTTTACGGATTGTTTGTGGCCGCGCTGCTTTCGGCGGTGATGTCTTCTGCCGACACCACATTACTCACTTCTTCGCTCATTCTCAGCGAACTTTTTCATCCTGATATGGAAGACAAAAAAGCTTTTCGCCTTACTCGTATTCTGATTGTGGTGCTTGGCTTTTTCAGTATAATTATTGCTCTTTTTGTGACTTCCATTTTACAGTCGCTGTTGCTGGCGCTCACATTTTTTTCAGGAGCATTTGTGGTGCCAATGCTGGCCGGCCTGCTAAGAATTAAAGTTGTAAAACCGCAACTCACCGCAGCCATTTTAGCAGGAGGATTTGTGGCTCTGGCAGGAAAACTCATCAATCTTTGGGGAAATCCACTGGCAGGAAATATTGTGATAATTTTTGCTTTTGCCGTGAACGGGATTCTTTTGTTTGTTGACTTGAAAAGAGACAGAAACTGATTATCGCACTTTCAGTACAACCTTCCCTTTGGCATGCCCCTCTCCCATGTATTTAAACGCATCGGCACTTTCTTCCAACAAATAAACCCGGTCGACAACAGGTGTAATCTTTTGGTTGGCAACAAGCGACAGAATGAATTCCAAATCCTTAACTTCAGGTTTTGCCGCAAGAAAACGAATTTTCTTTGACCCTAACGACATAAACCAGCCAAATGCCATGGTTTTGAATATTTGAATTAAAGCTCCTCCTGATAAAACATAAATACCGTTTTTATTCAGCATTCTTTTACAGGCTGACAAAGAATAATTCCCGTTAGCCGCGAGAATCAAATCGTAGGGCTCCTGTCCTTCTAAAAAATTTTCTTTTGTATAATCAATAACCTTATCGGCACCCAACGACCGGGCCAGTTCAACATTTTCAGGGCCGCAAACTGCCGTTACTTTCGCTCCAAAATATTTTGCCAACTGCACGGCGAAAGTACCAACACCACCGCCACTGCCAATAATCAACACATTCTGCCCGTTTTTGATGGCTCCTTTGTTTCGTAACGCCTGCAGCGCTGTTACAGACGCCATGGGCAAAGCCGCTGCATTTTCGAAAGAGATACCTGCCGGCTTGCGAATTATGTACTTTTCGGGAACCGCCACGTATTCTGCCATCCCGCCAAAGCCGCACCCCGACAAATCGGCAATCACCTCGTCTCCGGGTTTGAAAATTTGTACATTATTTCCGGTGGATTCTATTCTGCCTGCAATATCTGCCCCAAAGATCTTCTTTTTGGGCGCAATTCCCATCCGCATCATTCGGTAGTCAGCAGCGTTTAGTGCAACTGCCTCTACACGAATTAACACTTCACCGGCTGCAGGGACAGGCTCTTCAATCTCCTGGCAGACCAATTTCTTTTGGCGGTTCGTTTTGCTGTACAACACTGCTCTCATCGGCATAATTAATTCATTGATTTACAAAACTATCAACTTATAAAAAAACACGTTTTTGCAACTTCAAGAAGGTACGAAAAAATGAAACGTGTATTGCCTGTCTGCCTCCGGAGCACCGTCAAATTAATCAGAATTTAATTAAATACGGTTTTAAATTTTCTTGATCATCTCAAACTGCTTACCCTGAATATTTATATTTTTTTCGGCTAAAAAAGAAGTAATTGAGTTACATGAAACATTAGTATTCAAAACTTTAATTTTATTACATTTATTGAGTTTCACCACTTCGCGAAGCAACAAACCCGCAACCCCTTTTCTTCGGTATTTCGGGTCAACTGCCAGTTGAGTAACATCGCCCGAAACGGGCTCAAAAACACAATACCCCAAAATTCTGTTTTCAGCAAAAGCACCGAGTATTAAAAACTCTCCCGGAACGCGCGTAATCGCCTCGCGGCTGTTTTGCCACGAAGGATAAAAATCTCCGAAGTCGGGAATTGAGGCCAGCTTTTCCACACTAATTTCCGCAATAGAACAAGGGAAAGCCTCACTTTTCAAATCTGTCCGTATTTCGGTATTTGACTGAATAAAAAAGTTGAATTCGCGGGTAATTTCGAACCCAAGATTTTTGTACACCGAAACTGCTTTTGTATTGTGCTGCAACACTTCCAGCAGATATTGTTTTATCTCCTTTTCTTTCAGGAAAGGAATGGAGTACTCAAAAATTTTGGTTGCCAAACCTTTTCCCCGGTGCTCTTTCAGAGTTCCTGTTCCTGTGTCATAAGCAGTCGGAACTCCATTAAACGTTCCTATTCCGTTAAAGGTAAAAGCAACAATCCGGTTGTTCGTGTTAAATGCGGCAAAAGACAAGCCGGGGTCGAAACCACGCCTTTTTAGCATGGCCTGCAACTGCTGTTTGTTCAGTTGTACCTCGTAGTCGGCAAAAGCCCGGCTGAACGCTTCAAAAAACGTATCAAATTCGATGTTCGCAAGTGACTTTATTTTCATCTGTTTCGGTAGTTTTCTTCTGTTTCAATTCAAAAAGGCTAAACACAATTTCTTGGCTCAAACACTTTTCTTTGTGCTAACTCAATACTGATATCCATATCGGCAAAAAAGCTACTATCATAATTCCAATTGCCATTTGCCAGAAATAATTGGTTACAAAAAGTCCGCTCAGTAAAAGCAAAGCGTCATCAGTGTTCGATTCAATCTCTCCGCTGGTTGACGTCCCTCCATATTTTATTTTTGTCCCTTCTGCATCCACAACGTGCCATTTGGTGTTCCACAAATTGTCGTAAGCCCAACTAACCGATTTGTCAGGCAGTTCCAATGTAGCGTTGCTCATCCAGTTGCCGTATAAAATCCTTCCGACGACCTTATTTTCCCTGCTGTCAAAAATTTCAGTTTCCTGTTTCAAAATGCCCTTTGTTCTGAATGTATATTTTTTGCCGTTCAACTCGCCGGAAGCTGTCTGAGCAAAATATTTACCCGTTAAAGCCCCTACAATTTTCTCGTTCGAATATATTGAATAGGTGCTTGAGAAGAGTGCCTTTTTCCAGGTTAATCTAATTCTCATCTTTCAAAAATTATTTGTTATTTAAGGCATAAGATTTTTCTGTTCTTTACTAGTATTGAAAAGCGGCTGATTCATTACAGAAACAACAAAGATAAAAGAACTGCCTACAATTCTGAACCCCGTATCTCAACTAAAGCCCAAACACTTACTTTTTCCCAGGGAAAAAAAATCTTCAACCGTAAAAAACTCCAAGGTATACTCCGGCTTCTCATGATTTAATTAAAGTGATTGAGATTAAAACTATATTTGTTTTAAATACATCTGTTTTATCAACGTCGACAATTTGGGAAAAGCAGAAAAGCGGAGGCAGAAAATGGAGAAAATCAATATTACACTTGTACAGCCCGACCTTATTTGGGAAAACCGGGACGCGAATCTAAAAAGGTGCTCCAACATGTTGAACCAGGTACAACATACAAACCTGATTGTGTTGCCCGAGATGTTCACAACCGGCTTTTCCATGAATCCGGAAAAACTGAAAGAAACGATGGACGGACAGGCAGTGCAATGGATGAAAAAGCTGGCCGATGAGAAAAACGCAGCAATTACAGGAAGTCTGATAATTGAAGACAAAGGGAAAATTTTCAACCGCTGTTTGTGGGTTCTCCCCAACGGGAAAGTGGAGTTTTACGACAAGCGCCATCTTTTTACCATGAGTGGCGAACATGCGCACTATTCGCCCGGCAACAACAAGCTGGTAACAGAATACCTCGGCTGGCGGTTCTGCCCGCTCATTTGTTACGATTTGCGTTTCCCGGTTTGGAGCCGCAATACCGAAAATTACGATGTTTTACTATATATGGCCAACTGGCCTTCGGTGCGCAGTCATGTGTGGGAAAACCTGTTGGTGGCCCGCGCCATAGAAAACCAGGCGTATTGCATTGGCGTAAACCGGGTGGGAGTTGACGGAACCGGACTGCACTATTCGGGCAAATCTGCATTGATCTCCCCCAAAGGTACCGCTTCATTTATTGGAGAGGATGAAACAGTTAAAACCTTCGAATTATCGTACTCGGAACTGCATCAATTCAGGAAAAAATTCCCGGTTTTACACGACAGAGATGCTTTTTCACTGGATACTTCAAATTGAAAGAAATAACCGGATTGCGCGTCAGATCTTTGTAAATGCTGACGCATTAAAATTCCAAAACCATTCCTGTTTTTAACTGCGTACTTTGAAATGCCTGATAGAATGCAGACAGCGCAGGAAGCGCCGTGCAGTGCGACGGATAAACCTGTTCGACGTGTTCATTTTTAAAGTAACCGATAGTGCGCCGCGTTTGCTCATTCTGCTCTTTTAAATGAAAACCGCCCAAAACAGTTTTTACATCCGAAATACCTGTTGCTTTTTTGGCATGTTCCACAATATTGCAAATGCCAGAATGCGAACAACCGGTAATTACCACCAACCTATCATTTACAATCGCAGCCAACGCAGAATCGTCGGGCACAACATCGTCGTTTTTATGTTCATCAACAAAAGGTGTTGCCTGTGCTTCGAATTCAGTAACTCGTGGAATTTCTCCCAGATAAAACAAGTGCTCGCTAATTTGAAATACGTTTTTTGTCTCCGTCAAATCAAAACGTTGTTCTATTTCTGTTTTTAAAAGCGACAGCCCCACCGCAGAAAAATCCCTCTTCCGAAACCGCCGGATAAACGCTCCGGGATGGGTAATCAGCCGCTTGTTCTGCAAGTATTGCAATCCGTCTCCGTGATCCCAATGCCCGTGACTCAGAACAACAAGCTGCACCTCTTTTTCGATATCAACACCCATTTGCCGGGCATTTTTCAGAAAAACATCGGAATGACCGGTGTCGAACAAAATTTTCCGGTCGTCAATTTCTATCAAATACGACAGGCCGTGTTCGGCAAGAAACCTGCCGCCGGCACAATTTTCGGTAAGTACAGAAAGCTTCATCGTTTACAATCAATTTTAAAAATGAAAAAGGCCGCCAACGCAATAACAACCATAAACAGCACAAAAAAAGCATGAAACCCGAATAGCTGAATAAGTGTGCCTCCCAACAGCGGAAAAACCGCCGGAAGAATATTTCCTGCGCCTGCAAATCCGGTGTAAAGCGCCCGGTTTCCGGTTCCGGAAATTTCGAGTAAAAGGCCGTTCATGCTCATTGTATAAAGCGAATAGACTATGCCGCCCACCACAAAAATATATTTCAGTTTATCCACGTCGGTAATTCCCAGAGCCATTGCCCCAAGCAGAACAGAGAGCACAACATTTCCATACAACAGCAGATTGTATTTCAATTTTTTGGCACCCAGCAGTACCAGCGTACTTACCACAACAATTCCGATAACTTTAAACAGAAGGAAGTTACCGGTATCGCTGCTTTGCGTCTGAAAAATTTCTTTCGCATATAAAACCACAAACGGCAAAAAAGAAATTGCAATGCCCTGCGTGTTGATAAATCCCAGGAAATAAGCCAATTTTTTATTCGATTTCAGCTCATGTTTCAAAATGCCGAAAAAGCTTTTCATCCCCGAAATTTTCAATGTAGAAGGGACCGTTTCCCGAATGCTCCAAAATCCTCCTGAAGCTATCAGGAGCAGTGTTCCACCTGCAAAAAACATCAGTGCGTAATTCACCGGAAATTCTTTCCAAACCAGTATTCTTTTTACCAAAAATGCAGCGCCCAACACCACAACTCCCGAAATAATCTGGTTAGAAGAGAAAAAAGTTTTGCGTTTTTCCGGATTGACCGATTTTCCCAGAATGTCGGTATAACTTACATTGGCAAAAGCACCGGCCAGCGAAAATAAAGTAATGAACAAAAATGCGGGCCACAGCACATAACCGGCTTGCCCTCCCTTCAGTAGAAAGAGTAATCCTCCCAGTCCGGCCAGAGAAAAGATACGAATGCTAATGGCGCTTATCAGGTATCCCTTTTTGTAGGTTTTATTACTTAGATACGGCGCAAAAAAGAGTTGAGTCAAACTTGAACCGCCCATCATAATTGCCGTCATAATTCCGATGTGAAACGCACCACCGCCCGCTTCTACCAACATGGCCGGAATGATGGTATCTACATCCATAAAATTTTTTGCAAGAGCCAAAAACCCGGCATGCCACAAAAAAGACCAAAAATTATGTTGTGATATTTTCTCGGATAACTTCATTGATATTGCGCATTACTCATTGCGAATATCCTGAAAAATTCCGAGTTTTTCGCAAATCGTAACAAACTCCGTTGCAAGCTCAGTGCCGGGAGCAAATTCAACCACACTTTTCCCCGCAACCATGGCATCAACAAGCCGGGTATCGAACGGTATTTTTCCAATCAGAGGAATAGCTTTTTCTTCAAAAAATCGGGCTGTCTGAGCGGTAATCTCCGGGTTTATGTCGTATTTATTAATAACAGCAAACACCGGAATACGGAATGATTCAACGAGTTTCAGCAATCGCCCGGCGTCGTGAAGGCCGGAGAGCGAAGGCTCGGTTACCAGCAACACTTTGTCGGTTCCGGTTACCGACGCAATTACCGGACAGCCAATTCCCGGAGGGCCATCGTTTATAACAAAATCTGCTGCTGATTCCTCAGCAATTTGTCGGGCTTTTCCCCTAATTTCGGTAACCAACCGGCCCGAGTTTTCTTCACCCGCCTTCATACGCGCATGAACCAAGAGACCAAACCGTGTGTCTGAAACAAACCACTTGTTGTTATTATACTGAACCGAAGTTATCGCTTGTTCCGGACAAATACGTTCGCACAATCTGCAACCTTCGCACTGGAAATGGTTTATTTCCGGGATTCCTTCGTCGTTGACATGAATGGCATCGAACCGGCACTTTTCAATACAAAGACCACAAGCAGAACATTTTTTGGCATCAATTACCGCTTTTTTGCCGCTGCTAAAATCGTGTTCTTCCTTAATTTTTGGATTGAAAACAAGATGTAAATCAGCCGCATCCACATCGTTGTCGCAAAACACCGCATTGTTTACCAACGATGCAATGGCCGCGGTTACGCTGGTTTTTCCGGCGCCACCTTTTCCGCTAAGTATGGTAATCTCTTTCAATTGTGCCGCTTTTTCAGTTAACTGTTTCGTGAGCCAAAACCTTTTCGATTATTCCTTGGTAAATTTGCTCGAACTCTTCGGGAATATTTTTCAGCAATTCGCCCGACGAATATACCCGGGCAAACTCTCGCGAAAATGGAATTTCGCCCAGTAACTCAATCTTTTTTTCATCCAGATAGCTATAAATATCGCGAAAACCCAAATTCGCTTTATTCACAACTACGCCAAAGGGTTTTTCGAGCTCTTGCAACAATTCCACGGTTATTTTCAAATCGTGCAATCCAAATGGCGTTGGCTCAGAAACCAGAATAACATAATCGGTATCGGAAACCGTTTCTACAACAGAACAACTTGTTCCCGGCGGAGAATCAAAAATCGTGATTTCTGAATTTTGCCGAACCCGGCTTTTTAGCTTTTTAACAAGCATGGTTTGCATTGCCGACCCCACCTCTAAAAGACCTTGTGTAAAAGCGCTGCCGTTTTCGGTTTTGTAATGCGTAATAGTACCGAGGACGCCAGGTTCTTCTACTATTGAATGAGTAGGACAAGCCTCTGAACAGGCGCCACAGGAGTGACAAAGATTGGAGTCTACTTCGGCAAATTTGCGGCTTGCCACAACAGTAATGGCATTAAACTCGCACCATTCAACGCATTTTTTGCAAAAGGTGCAAGTGGAGAGATCGATCCCGGGAATGAACTGACAAACTTCCTCTTTGTCCAACACCTGTAGCGGAGTCAGAAAAAGAGCATCGTTGGGTTCTTCCACGTCGCAGTCAACCAACTGCACTTTTTTATCCTGAAATATTTCAAGAAAATGAAAAAGGCTTACTGCCACCGTGGTTTTCCCGGTGCCTCCCTTGCCACTTGCAACTGCTATTCGCATTTATTTATCCCCTCTTGCCTGTTTCTAATGGTCGCAATAATTTGCTGAAAATTCGATGGTATTTTCGAGATATCCAGATACCAGTTCCTCAGCTTTTTTCTGAGGTGCTCCTACAAATACATTTACACCCTGCTGATTAAAAAGTTGAATGGCTCTATTTCCCATTCCTCCGGCCAGAACATCGGTAACGTCCAAATCCGACAACCATTTTGGAAGAACTCCGGGTTCGTGCGGCGGTGGCTGAATCATTTCAGTTGAAGTAATTTCATTATCTATTACGGTATGCAGGGCAAAATAACGGCAATGTCCAAAATGACCATCCAAAACTCCATTTTGGTCAACCGGAACTGCAAATTTCTTTTTCATAACACTTGTATTATTTTTTTAATGAATTGAGAAGCAAAAGAAGACACAGAACAACCGAAATTGCCCTGTGCCTGAAAACAGCATTTATCAGGTAGTTTGTTGTTTTTTGGTACTGCCCATTTTTTCGATTATCCCCCCTACTGTCTGATTGGGTTCATCGAAAATGACCATTTGTATTTTTAGTTTTTCGAGAAGCGCCTTTGCCTTTGGGCCGAAGTCTCCGGAGACCACCTGCTCGGCACCCAGCTCGGCAACTTTTTCGGCAGTTTTGGTGCCGGCTCCTCCGTTGGCATCTTTATTTTCGTTTTGCCGAAACTCCGCCTGCTTTGTTTCTGTGTCGTAAATACACAGCCATACAGAACGGCCGAACCTCAAATCAAGTTTCGACTTCAGGCTGTTCCCAACAGATGTAATTGCCACTTTCATACTTAATTAATTTACTTTTTTGAATAAAGTTTCAATGTGACAAATATAGAGATAATGTTCAAAATAAAAATACAATAATGAACTAAAGTTTATTATCAACATCAATAAACACGTTGCCCTGAGAAACGATTGCAGCCAAACAACGTTAACAGAAATAACGTTTTATAAAGGCTACTTACTTTTTATGAAATAATAGTTTCAGTTTATTCAAAAAAGTTTAAATTTGCAGCGATTTTAAAAACGGGGTATAGCGCAGCCCGGTAGCGCGCGTCGTTCGGGACGACGAGGTCGTCGGTTCAAATCCGGCTACCCCGACAAAACAAAAGCTTGGCAATATTGTCAGGCTTTTTTTTGCAACCTTCTTGTAGTGGGCATATTAACGACCATCATTGATATCACTAAATAATCAGGAAATTCAATTATTTTTACCCGACAAACTTAAAAAATGGGAAAAAAGCGGATCTGTTTTGTTTGCAGTGCGGTTATCGAGAATGATGATTTTGAGATAAATAGCGAAGTGCTGTTGGCGGTGTGCCCGCGGTGTAAGGGAACCGAAAACGAAAAGAAAAAAGTTGAAGAGTATTTGGATAGTTTAGCCGACGGGTTGGTCTGCGGTTGCATATAAAAAAAACCGCAGTTTCCTGCGGTTTTACTCACTCTGTTTATTTTTGCTGTTTAATTTAACAGATGCGTATATTGCTCGTTCAAAAGTACCGGCAAATAACTTGCAATCAATCCTAATGCTTTTTTATCATCTACCTTTTCAGGAGTAATTATCTGCTGTTTTTTTACTTCATCCGAGTTAATTACAACATCGTTTATTTGAAAAGGTACTTTCGACCATGATTTTTTCATAGTACGGGTACCAAATCCTTTGGTTGTTGAAGCATAGCATACTTCAAAAAAATCTGAGTTTACAACATAAACAGCTCCTTCAGAAGTATTACGTTTTATTACGGTTACTGATTTTCCTCCTTCGCTGTATGTAAGGTTCCAAACTTTTGCAACACTTTTACCTAAGTTCAGGTTGTCAACAGCTGTAATTTCATATTCGAGGAGTTCGGTTGTGTATCCAGAGGCATTAACAGAAAATGAAGCAACTAAAAAGCAAACTACAAATGCGCTAAACATCCTTATTTTTTTCATGACTCTAAAATTTAAATTAAACAATAGCTTTGTTTTTTGAACTTGTTTGTATCAAAAAGACGTGCAAATAAAGGAACAGTTACAATAGAAACATCTGTTCTTTAACACAGCGCAGATAGGGCGAAAACACTTGCAAATTTTAAAAAATAGTTTTTCTTCAATAAAATTTGAATATTTGAAATTTGGAGATTGATTTTGCCCTGATTTATTTTGCAAAGTTTATTTTCCCCTTTCAGTTTCGAATGCAGTTTTTAATGAAAAAAAGTAAAAATAAATGAAATTTAGTCAGCTATTAACCCGACGTTATTCGGTACGAAACTTTAAAAGCACACCTGTCGACACTCAGAAGCTTGAGCAAGTATTGGAAGCAGCCCGCATGGCACCTTCTGCCGTTAACTTTCAGCCCTGGCACTTTATTGTTGTACAGCAGGTCGACAATCTGGCTAAACTGCATCAAACATATCATCGGGACTGGTTTCGGACAGCGCCGGTTATTATAATCGCCTGTGCCGATCATTCACAGTCATGGAAACGCAGTATTGATGGTAAAGACTCGGGAGAAATTGATGTGGCTATTGCGATAGATCACATTACGCTCCAGGCTGCAGAATTAGGATTGGGAACCTGCTGGGTTTGTAATTTCGACACCGAAAGTTGTGCCGAAGCACTTAAACTTCCAGGCTGTATCGAGCCAATTGCCATGATTCCGTTAGGCTACCCGGCCTCCGACGAAATTCCTCCCAAAAAAAGAAAACCTCTTAGTGAGATTGTTCATTGGGAAAATTATTGAGATACTGCTCCAACCGATTCATTCCCTTTTTAATGTTTTCTATAGAGTTGGCGTAGGAAAAACGCAGAAAACCTTCTCCATTTTCGCCAAAATCAATGCCCGGAGTAACTCCTACTTTGGCTTTTTCTAAAATATCAAAGGCAAGCTTGTAACTGTCGGTTGACAAATGGCGGGCATTTACAAAAACATAAAAAGCCCCGGTGGGAATGACTTTTATATCGAACCCCATTTTTGTAAGACGCTCTACCAGATATTTCCTTCGCTGGTTGTAAATCTCTTTCATCCGCGAAACATCGGAGCCTGCTAACCGCAAGGCGGCAACTCCGGCTCTTTGGGCCGTTGAGCCTGCGCAGATAAAAAGGTTTTGCTGGAGTTTCTGCATCGGACGAATGTATTCTTGCGGGGCAACTACGTACCCCAGGCGCAAGCCTGTCATGGCAAAAAGCTTGGAGAATCCGTTTAGTACGAAGGTGTTTTTTGTGTACTCCAGCATCGAGTGCGCTTTTCCTTCGTAAACCAATCCGTGATAAATTTCGTCGGAAATAATTGGAATATTGAACGAGGTAAGTTGCTGCATTACTTCCGGCGAAAGAAGGTTCCCTGTCGGGTTCATTGGGCTGTTAATAATTATGGCCTTTGTTTTTTTTGAAATTCGTTTACAAATTTCTTCCGGCCGGTATTGAAAACCGTCTTCTTCGCGAACCGGAACCCTATTGGGTTTAATTCCCAGAAAACGCAGGAAGTTTGCATAACAAGCGTATCCCGGATCGGACAAAATTACTTCGTCTCCCGGGTCGCACAATACGCCCAGCGAAAGTAGAATAGCCGGCGAACTCCCGGAGGTAACAAGTAGCTGTTCCGGCGATACTTTTACGCCATACTCTGTTTCGTACCGTTCGGCCAATGCGTCGCGCAACTCAGGATCACCCAAACTGTGGGTGTAATGTGTTTTTCCTTCTAAGTATGCTTGCTGAACAGCAGTCGCCACACATTTAGGAACATCAAAATCAGGTTCTCCTACTTCCAGGTGGATAACAGAAATTCCTTTCTTTTCCATCTCTGCGGCTTTCTCCATCACTTCCATCACTATAAATGGAGAAATGTGTTTAACTCTTTCTGGTAACATTTTTGGTTTTTGAGGTTAAAGCTACCGGTTTTTTTTTACGATATCTGAAAAAGTATGCGCTAATTTTAGTTCCCTTTTTGATTCGTCGTTTCGCTTCTGGAGTCAGATGTATTTTTTTGCTATTTGCAGAGCCTGACTTCTGTATCCGCCTCCAAAAAGATAGTAGTGGTTCAATACATGATACAGTTGATAGAGCAAATTCCGATCTTCCCAGTCGTGAGGCAAAGGAAATACACTGTTGTATGCATCGTAAAAGCGCTGAGAAAAGCCACCAAACAATGTCATAATTCCCATTTCCATTTCGCGGTCTGCATAATAAGAAGCGGGGTCTATCAGCGCCGGACCGTTAACTGTATGCATGTAATTTCCCGACCATAAATCGCCATGAATAAGAGATGGCGAAGATTCTTCCGGAACAAGCACCGGAATTTTTTTCAGCAACTGATCGTATGTTTTTACCTCGCTTGAAGGAAGAGGCCTTTCTTTTTGAATAAGTTCGAGTAGAAAACGAAGACGGTTTTCACCAAAGAACTCCGCCCAGTTATTTTTCCACGAATTGTTCTGAGGAGTTGCCCCGCAGTAATTATCTGCGTTAAACCCAAATTTATCAGCGGAGCATTTGTGAATTATTGCCAGCCCTTGCCCCAAAAGCTCATCAGAGTTGTCATTGGCATATCCGGGATTCAGGTACTCCAAAACAAGAAATCCTGGCGTGGAGCCGACTTTTTTCGCTGCAAAAACTTTTGGTACGCACAATTGTCCGCTCGCAGCCTTTCGCAATTCTTCCAGGCTTTCTGCTTCCCTCAAAAATATATTAGCTTCGCAGTCGTGGTTCCATTTCAAGAAAAAAGTACCTGCATTTGTGTCAATCTTTGAAGCATTATTAATGCAACCTCCTCCCAATGGATCCGAAGAAATGATTTTGACTTCAGCACCCAATTTTTTTGAAAGCAGTAATTCTACTTCTTTAGTATTGAGTTTTTCGTTCTTTAAGTATCTCATAATTTCTGTTTTCTCCATGTTTATATTGGCAAAAAAAATCGCTTTTTGCAACATGTAAGTTAACAGAATAAAAATAAAGGAGATTTGCGGCACCACAAGAAAACAAAAGAAAAAACTATATTTGCTTTTGAGCTAACAGACCGAAAGTGGAAGATAACAATCTTTGGGAAAATATAAAAAAGGGAGATCGAAATAGATTTAAGGAGTTGCATGACAAGTACTTTCATCAAATGTATTTGTATGCATTTAAATCGGTAGATGGCGATTCCGGATTGGCCGAAGAATTAGTGTCGGATTGTTTTATAAAAATTTGGGAAAACCGGAAAAAATTGAATATCGAGACCTCTGTAAAACACTATCTTTTTATCATTTTGCGCAACGGAATCATTGATCACCTCAGAAAACAGAAAGTGTTTACAGAACCAATCCCTATGGATATAATGGCGCCGGGAGACGAAAAAGATTTTGATGATCAGAGACAATATGTGCGTTTGTACATGGCCGTAAAGAAATTACCTGAGCAATGTCGCAGAGTATTGGAGTTGGCAGCCTTCGAATCTTTATCTTACCAGGAAATTGCAGATAGTTTGCAAATTTCAAAGAATACGGTAAAAACTCAAATGGGGAGAGCATATAAGCAGCTAAAAGAGATGCTTGACCCAAAGGATTTCAATTTCTTTTTGATGGTTTGCGAGGGCCTGTTTTAGACCTTCGTGAAAGAGCAACTTCCAGAAATTGTTTTTTTTGTTCGGCTGATTATCAATGTTGTAAATTCTGTTTTCAAAAACACTCAAAAAAAAATTGTGTTTTTGTCACCCTGGGCTGTCCTTTTTTTCGTCCTTTATAAAATGACAGATAAAACGAAGTTTGACTTTTTTCGTTTAGAGTAGATTAATCTTATGAGTGGCTGCCGCCAGTCGTTTTTGTGCAAAATAGAATATTGAATGAATAAAACTAATCAAGATAGAATCTGGGAGCTGGGTGTGGCTAATATATACAATGAAGCCGGTAAAGAGGAGAAAGAAGAACTAAAGCTTCTTTCTGAAAATGCTGATAATGAAAAAGTAAAAGAAAGCATTGCTGGAATCAGAGAAAAGCTCGGCAATACTGGTTCGCTGCAAAATAGCTCTTCCCTACTTTCTTGGGAAAAGATCAGTCAGCATCTCCGAAAAAAACAAATCAAGTTGCATCTCACCCTTTTAAAATATGCCGCAATTATAATATTTGCATTTGGTGTTGGAATCTTATTTCAGAAATATTGGAGTTTTAAGCCAACAACTTCACCTGTGTATACTGAGGTTCGTGTTCCGTTTGGGCAAATGTCTGAAATTACGTTGTACGACGGTACGCGTGTTTGGCTCAATTCGGGTACTACTTTGCGCTATTCCGACAGCTTTGGAACATCCGACAGAAAAGTGGAGTTGATTGGCGAAGCTTTTTTTAAGGTAATGAAAAGCGAAATTCCGTTTCGTGTGAAAATAAAAAACAATGAAATAGAGGTTTTGGGAACTTCCTTTGCTGCAATAGCTTATCCTGATGAGATTTTTAGTCAGGTTACTCTTGTTGAAGGTTCGGTTCAAATAAATGATAGGCAGGGACGGGCATTAACGCATCTTAAGCCCAAACAACAGGTGAACCTTCCTGATGATGTAAAAAAGAAGATAACAACTACAGAAGTAAATACTGCTTTTTATGAAAGTTGGATAAATGGTGAAATTAAATTTGATAATGAAAAATTGGTCGATGTTGCCCGCAGGATGGAGCGTTGGTATAATGTGGAAATTTTTTTTGAAAGCGAGGAAGTTAGTGCTGTTCGATTCACCGGAACGGTGTTGAAGAACAAGCCCATTGATCAATCAATGAAAGCTATTTGTATGCTTCTTTCGATAAACGCAGAATACCAGAACAACCTCAATACAAAGGATGTAATAACCATATCAAAATAATAGCTTATGAAAAATTAAGAACCTATGAAAAAAACGGCGAATATGCCCCACATATCCGCCGTCTCGATTAAAACAAAATGTAGTAATCTTTAAAAGTTTTTAAATTTATGAAAAACCAGACAAAGTATGCCGAAATAAGACGGCAATTTGAAAAACTATTGTTAAAAATGAAGCTAACATTAACCGTATTATTGTTCTGTCTTGCCGGAGTATCGGCTTCTACCTACTCCCAGAACACACACCTTAGCATTTCATTAGAAAATGGTAATATGGTAGAACTCATTCAACAAATAGAAGAGAAGAGTGAGTTTTTTTTCTATTACCAAAAAGAAGAGCTCAATGAGCTGGAGGACATGACCGTTAAGTTTCGCAATGCCACAGTCATGGAAATTCTTGACGAAGTAACGAAAGGAACGCAGTTTGATTACACTGTAATTGACCGTTATATTGTTGTGAAGAAAAAAGGTAATGATTTTGGTGATGAATTCGCGGCAGCTCAAAAAGGCAACGACGGACTGCAGAAGTCTGTTTCGGGGCAAGTAGTGGATGTAGAAAAGCGCCCCCTGCCAGGTGTAACTATAGTTGTAAAAGGAGGAATACAAGGCACTATTACTAATTCTGAAGGCGAATATACCATTGTCGGAATCAGTGAGGATGATGTTCTTGTTTTTTCTTTTGTAGGAATGCGCCCCAAAGAAGTTCCCATAAACGGGCAAACGCGGATAAACGTTATTATGGAAGAGAATGTAATTGGGTTGGACGAGGTTGTTGCAGTAGGATACGGTGTTCAGAAAAAAACAAACTTAACCGGCTCTGTTTCCGAAATTAAATCGGATCAAATAGAAATGCGGGCTGCAAACAGCACCGCCCAGGCGCTTCAAGGACTAGCTTCAAATTTGAATATTGATGTTAATAACACCGGCGGCTCTGCCGACGCATCAATGAAAATCAATATACGAGGACTCGGTTCGTTATCAACATCAAGTCCGTATATTTTGATTAACGGAGTGCGGGCTTCTGATTCAGAACTTTCTGCATTGAATCCGAACGATATCCAAAATATATCGGTATTGAAAGATGCCGCATCAACAGCGATATACGGAGCGCAAGCGGCCTACGGAGTTATTTTGATAGAAACAAAAAAGGGAAGTACAAATAAAGAATTTGAGATTAGCTATTCAAATAACTTGAGGATAAAAAAGCGAATTTTTGTCCCCGATTTTGTTAATTCAGTCAAATACGCAGAAGTTCTTAATATCGCAACTAAAAACTACAGCGGGCAGGTGGCAATTGGCGAAGAGCAAATGGAGAAGATTCGTGCCTACTACGAGGGACGAATACAGGAGCAAACCGAAGCCGATCCTAATAATCCAAATCAATGGCTTGGAATTCAATCGGGAACTTCCAACGGTTGGTTCTCTGGTTATGCAAATTCCAATTGGTGGGATGTTATTTTCAAGGATCAGGAATTCGCACAAAAACATGATATCAGCGCCAGCGGAGGAACAGAATCAATTGCTTATCATATTTCGGGCAGCTTTTTTAATGATAATGGTGGTTTGAAGTACGGAGATGAAAATGAGTATTTTAAAAGGTATAATTTCGATAGTTACATAAGTGCAAACATTACCGATTGGCTGAAGATTTCGAATAATACCCGTTTTTACCAGGAGAACAATAGTTTTCCGGCTACCCTGGAAGGAGGAAGCAGAGGACGGTTATACCACGATGCAATGCGTTTTTCTCCGCTTGCGCCATACAAAACACCGGCTGTTAAAGATGATCAGGGAAATACTGTCGTTCCCGAACAATTGGCATTATTGCCTGCCTGGCTCGAGAATAATGGATTCAACGCATACAACGAAAACAACTTGGTTTCCACTTTTAAAGCAGAGGTAAATCTCACAAAAGGGTTAGTACTAAAAGGAGATTTCTCGTTTAAAAAGATTTTTTACGACCGTACTTTGAATTACAAAAAATGGTCACTTTTAGGCCCTGATGGTAAACCTTCAATAACATACCAGGCAAATAATAACCGAATTCTAAAAGATATCCGAAAAACAGATTATATATCTTTCAACGTCTATGCCGACTATCACAAGTCGATTGGCGAAGATCATAACTTTGGCTTAATTGCAGGCTATCAGCAGGAAGAAAACAATTACTTCATGCTGGCAACGTCTCGTCAGAATGTTTTATCCAGCAACCTGAACTCGTTAAATGTGGCGATTGGCGATGTTATCGGCCCCGATAATCCTATAACCTCCTGGGCTACTTTGGGAGCATTTGGAAGGTTAAGTTATAATTATAAAGAAAAGTATTTGTTCGAATTTAATGGTCGTTACGATGGTTCTTCCAAGTTTGAAGAAGGAGACCGGTTCGGGTTTTTCCCATCTGCATCATTCGGATACAACGTGCATAAAGAGAATTTCTGGAAATCCGGAGTAAGTGAATTCATAAATACCTTTAAACTTCGTGCTTCATACGGGAAACTGGGGAACCAAAATGTTAGTAGTTATTTGTATCTGTCAAGTATTCCGATCGAAACAAGATTGAATTGGGTTGTTGACGGTACCAGACCAAATTATTCAGATATGCCAGGCATTGTCAGCCCCGATATTACCTGGGAAACATCTTTGACTAAGAACCTGGGCGCAGATTTGTCGTTCCTGAATAACAGACTTTCTGCTTCGTTTGATATTTACGAAAGGCAAACAGATAACATGTTTGGACCATCTGGTGCACTGCCTGCCGTTTTGGGTGCCAATCCTCCGCGAACCAACAGCGCTTCGCTAAAAACCACCGGATGGGAGTTTACTGTTGGATGGAGAGAAAAGATCAATGACTTTTCTTATCGATTAAATTTTATGTTGTCTGACAATACCTCAAAGATAACCAAGTATCATAATCCGAATAAAGTGCTGACTACTTATTATGAAGGACAGGTTATCGGAGAAATATGGGGATTTGAAGTGGATGAACTGTTCCAGACAGAGACTGAAGTGGAAGAATACCTCTCTGAAGTAGACCTTTCCTATTTCGGTTCAGGTTGGCAGCCGGGAGATGTCAAATATAAAGATTTGACAGATGACGGAAAGGTAAATATTGGCGATAACACAAAGGATAAGCCGGGCGATAAAAGGATTATTGGCAACAGCTCGCCCCGTTATCGTTTTTCTTTAAACGGAGGATTTACATGGAAAAATGTTGACGTTAATTTCCTTTTTCAAGGTATTGGAAAACGGGATTATTTCCCGAGTGATTATGCAACTTTGTTTTGGGGGTGGAATGGCAGAGGACATTCAAATATTACAGAACCTGTGCTTGATTTCTGGAGTAAAGAGAATCCGGATGGTTACCTTCCTATTCCTTTGGATAACAGAAGTAGCAGTGGTTCCGGAAAAGACAGGTACGCTTCAACCCGCTACTTGCAAAGTTCATCATATGTAAGGCTTAAAAGTCTTTCAATAGGGTATACTATCCCCCAGTCAATAGTTAATCGCGTAAAAAGTGTAAAAAGAATGAGAGTCTATTTTAATGGCGAAAATCTGCTGACATTTACCAAGCTGTGGAAAAATTTCGATCCTGAATTGGCCCAGGTTACCGGAGACGGATGGATTGGTGATAGCCGGGCTTATCCTTTAGCCAGCGTTTATGGCTTTGGAGTAAATATTACCTTTTAAGAACAAATATTAAATACTTAGGTTATGAAAAAAATATTTCTATTTATATTTTTAATAAATATACTTTTCGCCTGTACTGATGTTCTGGATAAAGTTCCATTGGATGAAATTACAGAAAAAACATACTGGACTTCTGCTTCAGATCTGGAATTATACATGAACAGGTTTTATCCTGGTTTTAGAGGAACGGTTAATTACCATGAGTTGGATAATAACAGCGATAATTTTCAGCCGGTTACTCCCAATGTAGTACTAAATGGAACGCGGTCTGTACCTGCTACCGGTGGAGGCTGGAACTGGTCAAACATACGGAGGATAAATTATTTCTTGGAGAATGCAGATAAAGTAACAGAAGGGATTAAGCACGAATTGAACCATTATAAAGGCGAAGGATATTTTCTCAGAGCTTACTTGTATTTCGATAAAGTACGACAATTTGGAGATGTCCCCTGGTACAATAACGTGTTGAATATTGATTCGGAAGAACTATATGCAGCAAGGGAACCTCGGAATGTGGTAGTGAATCATATTATTGAAGATTTGGATATGGCTATTTCTCTTTTGAAAGACAAAAGTGAAGTAAGCCCAAACAGGATTAACAGAGAAGCAGCTTTGCTATTAAAATCAAGAATTTGCTTATACGAAGGAACATGGGAAAAGTATCATGCAGGTACAGTTTTCGGAGTAAATGGGTCAGATGGAGGCGAGTATCTGTCACTTGCGGTTCAGGCTTCCGGCACACTAATCAGCGAAGGAAACTTGTCACTGTATTCAACCGGAAACCCCGGTGATGACTACTGGCAGCTCTTTAGCCACGACGATTTGCGTGGAGTTAATGAAGCGATATTAATTGAGACCGTAGATCCTTCACAGGAGTTGGGGACATGGACCTGGAGCTACCTGAATGGAACGCGTGGAAATGCCACCGGTATTACAAAATCGATGATCGATTCATACCTTGCAGAAGACGGTTTACCCATAAGTCTGAGTAATTTGTATAAAGGTGATACAACATTGACACAGGTGATTCAAAACAGAGACCCGCGATTGAAGCAGTCGATTTGGGTGCCGGGCATGATACAGATTGCTTCCAACCCTCCGGTTGTTTTTAGCGCTCCTCCGCTACAAAAGGGAGCTACCGACGGGGCATCAACTGGTTATATGGTTCGAAAAGGTTCAACTCCTGACCCGTCACAAAATACCGGATCGTCTTCAGATCGGTACGGAAAAGTGGATGGCATGGTGTTCCGATATGCCGAAGCACTGTTGATCTATGCCGAAGCCAAAGCTGAGTTGGGAACTCTTAAACAGGAGGATTTAGATAAATCTGTCAACCTGATACGAGCGCGGGTTGGAATGCCCGGGTTAGACCTGAAAGTCGGATATACTGATCCTAATTGGGAATTTCCGGAGTTGAGCCCGATTATTAACGAAATAAGAAGAGAACGCCGGGTTGAGTTTGCATTTGAAGGCTATCGGCACGACGATTTAATGCGCTGGGCTGCCACCAGTCTGATAAAAGGAAAACGCCTGAAAGGAGCAAGGTTTATTTTAGGGAAATCTTTCCCTGGTATCGAAAATCAAATTAGCGATATTCTGGTAGATGAAGATCGTTATATCGACAGGTACAAAAATTCATTGCCTAATGGGTTTAAGTTTAAAGAGACACGAGATTATTTGTCTCCGATTCCAACAACGGAAATTACGCTGAACCCGAATTTGGAACAAAATCCGGGTTGGTAATTCTCTGGTTAGTTATAAAAAGGGGTGCCGCGTGGTGCCCCTTTAAAGTGTTATGTTTTCGTTTCCAAAAAGACATCAGGCTCCAAGAAAGAATGCTATCAACCTATATCCCCCGAATTTTGGCGTTTTTAAAAGGATGCGGACTACATTGTATTGAAATTTGAAAAATATGTTACATCGCAATTTTTTGGGCTGTTTTGGAATGAACAGCAAAGTAGGGCTCATGTTGTTGAGTATGTTAATATTTCAACTTAGTTGTAAACAAAAAGAAGAGCCATCGGAAAGACCGAATATTCTTTTTATTATGACCGACGATCATTCTTACCAGACCATTAGTGCTTACGATAATTCGTTGATTGAAACTCCGAATCTTGACCGCATTGCCGAAGACGGCGTCATTTTCGCAAACAGTTTTGTTGGTAATTCAATTTGTGCTCCCAGTAGGGCAACCATGCTAACCGGTAAGCATAGTCATAAAAACGGACAAATGACTAACAGCAATACATTTGACGGAACCCAGGTTACATTTCCAAAGTTGCTGAAAGATGCAGGTTATCAAACTGCGTTGGTTGGAAAATGGCATTTGCGGAGTTCTCCAACCGGATTCGACTATTGGAATGTATTGCCGGGGCAGGGGGAGTATTATAATCCGGACTTCATTGAGATGGGAGAGAAAAAAAGTATGACGGATACTGTACTGATATTACCACAGAACTGGCTTTAAACTGGCTGGGTAATAGAGATGAAGACAAGCCTTTTTGCCTGTTGTTACACCACAAAGCGCCGCATCGTACGTGGCAACCAAATGCCATTTATTTTGAAGAGTTTAAAGATAAAACATACCCTGTTCCCGAGAATTTTTTCGATGATTACCCCGGGCGCAGCGCGGCAGCAGCGCAACATATGAGTATCAGAACCAACGATATGGATATTCGTTACGACTTAAAGATGCAAGATGAGCAAATTAACTCTCATTTTCCTGAAATGAACCATATCGCGCGAATGAATGAGTCACAAAAAAAAGCATGGGAAGCGTATTACGATCCCATTAAAAAGAATTTTTTGGAGAACAAACCAGAAGGAGACGAATTGAGCCTGTGGAAGTATCAGCGCTACATGAGGGACTATCTTGCCTGCATCCGTTCTGTTGATGAAAATGTAGGACGTGTGTTGAATTACTTAGAAAAAAATGGATTGCTGGATAATACACTGGTTGTGTATACTTCCGATCAGGGATTTTACATGGGCGAACATGGGTGGTTTGATAAAAGATTTATGTACGAGCAGTCGTTGCGTACACCCCTGCTAATGCATCTTCCGAAAGGATATGAACAAAAAGGTGAAATACAGGAGTTAGTACAAAATATTGATTATGCTCCTACATTTCTTGATATGGCCGGAGTTGAAGTTCCAGGAGAGGTTCAAGGAAAATCATTAAAGGAACTATTGCAAGGAAATAAGGCGTCTGCATGGCGTGATGCAGTGTACTATCATTATTATGACTTTCCCAATGAACACATGGTGAAAAAACATTATGGCATCCGGACCGAACGCTACAAGTTGATTCACTTTTATGACGATATTGATGAGTGGGAGTTATATGATCTGGAAACTGATCCCGACGAAATGAATAATCTGATTCACTCTGAACAGCATGTTGCTACAGTTGCCCGCCTGAAAAAAGAACTGAAAAAGTTACAGGAACAGTATGGTGATACAACCTTTCCGGCATGGCAATAAATAAAGGTGACTCCAAATTAGAAAACGATTAGCAGAAAAGACCTGATGACTAACTCAAAAACAAAACAGATGAAACTAACATGTAGCTATGTTTCACAAACAAGAATAATTTAAACTATAGTTCCATATAAATAAACTTGCAAATTCTATCGAATGCCTTTGATATAGATGATAGAATGAGATAAATGCATTTGAAAACGTACAATTTTAATGAGATGAAACATTATCTAATTTCTTTACAAAAACCAATGCTCCTTCAGAACATATTCGTTGTTCTTTTGGTATGTCTTTTAAATGTTTTTACATTAAAAGGGCAACCCGCAGAAAAAATGAATGTACTATTTATTATTTCAGACGATTTAACCACTACAGCTTTATCTGCATATGAAAATACCACGTGTCAGACACCGCATATTGACCGCTTGGCTGCTGAAGGAATGGTTTATACCCATGCGTATAGTCAATTTCCGGTTTGCGGTCCGTCGCGGGCATCAATGATGTTTGGGTACTATCCTAATGCTACCGAAACATACGGGTATGTTAGCGGGCGAAAAAATGTAGGCACCGAAAGATACTCCTGGGCTGAACTCTTTAAAGAGAACGGTTATTATACTTCCCGAGTGAGCAAAATTTATCACATGGGAGTGCCCGGGGATATTGAAAAAGGTTCGAATGGGACAGACGACGAAGCATCCTGGACAGAACGTTTTAACAGCCCAGGGCCGGAGTGGAAAGCCGAAGGTGAAGGCGAATTGGTGCAAAACAATCCTTATGGCAGCAAACCAAGGCGAGGAGGAAACGTGATGACCATTGTAAAAGCCGATGGAGATGACCTTGCCCATTCTGATGGAAAAACGGCAGCAAAAGCTTGTGAGCTGATTCGGAACCATAAAAATGACCCTTTTTTTCTTGCTGTGGGTTTTGTGCGGCCACATGTACCTTTTGTTGCTCCGCGGTCTTATTTTGAACCTTACCCTCATGAGCAAATGGTTTTGCCTCCAATGGTAGAGAATGACTGGGACGATATTCCTGAAAGAGGGATTAATTATGTTACCAGCGTTAACGCAAAAATGTCAGAAGAACAGGAAAAAAAGGCTGTTGCAGGATATTATGCTTCTGTTTCGTTCATGGACGCCCAGGTTGGTAAAGTGCTGAGAACGCTCGAAGAAGAAGGTTTAGAGGAAAATACAATTGTAGTTTTTACATCAGATCATGGCTTTCATCTGGGAGAGCATCGCTTCTGGATGAAGGTAAGCCTGCACGAAGAATCAGTTCGGGTTCCGCTAATTATAAAAGTGCCGGGAAAGGCTCCGGGCGTTTGCCATTCCTTTGCGGAATTATTGGATTTGTATCCAACTGTTGCCGATTTAGCTGGGCTCAACGCATCACCCCACCTCCAGGGCAAGAGTCTGGTTAAAACGCTGGACAATCCATCGAAAAAGGTGAGAGACATGGCATTTTCTATATCGGTTCGCGGAGACGAAACGGCCTTTTTGTTGCGAACCCGTAAGTGGGCTTATATACAGTATGATGAAGACGCCAGTGCTGGGATGGAATTGTTCAATATGGAGTATGATTCGAAACAGTATAATAATTTGGCGTACAACCCTAAATTCCAGCATGTGGTAAAAGAATTTCAAGCAAAATTGCGAGAGAAATTGGAGGAAGTTAGAGATAATGATTTGGAAATTAGTTACAAGCAAAAATAGGGTAGCGACAATTTCAGGCAACAAGATGAAAGGAATAAAGCTTCATTCGATACTTCCAATAATTTCTTACTAACCACATAAACGCAAAAAGTCCGATGAGCCTTACTCACCGGACTTTTTGTTTGTGGCATAAATCAAGATTAAAACTTTAAATCAACTCCTACCATAAAATGGCGGCCGGCCTGGGGAAAATACCCATCCATTTTGTAGCGTTCGCCGCCAAAAATGTACGAATATACCCAGGCATTACTTTCGTACTCTTCGTTAAAAAGGTTGTTTACCATAAAGTGAAGCGCTACCTCTTCAAACAAATTTGTTTTGAATGAATAGTCCACTTTCAGGTTGTTAACAAAGTAAGCATCCAGGCTTCGGTCGTTGTTCGAAGAATTATCGATGTACTGTTTCCCCACAAAAGAAGAAATAAAACTAAAATTGAGGTTTTTTACCGGTTCGTAAGCCACTTGGCTGTTTGCAACTACGTTAGGAGAAAAAGCAATGTTTGTTGTTCCCAGTTCAAATTTTTCGTGTCCTCCGGTGTCCCAGCTTTCCACGTATTCCGTAAAGTTTTTAATTTTATTCCGGCTAAAAGTGGCATTCCCCATCCATTGCAAATTGTGCGCAATAACAGCCCCAAGTTGAATTTCCATGCCGGCGCGGTAGCTTTCATCTACGTTTGCGGTAATGGCATTGCCAACGTCGTTGATTTCTCCGGTAAGTACCAACTGGTTTTTGTAATTCATGAAATAAAAATTTAAGTCGCCTGAAAAGCCGGATGTTTTTATTCCATATCCCAATTCCCAATCGTACAATGTTTCAAAAACAGGAGGTTCGTCGCCTTGCCGGTTGTCAATGTATGCAGAGCGGTTGGGCTCGCGGTTGGCTGTGGCAAACGAAAGGTACAAATTCTGGTTGTTGGCCGGTTGGTAGAAAATTCCCAGTTTCGGGTTGAAAAAATTGAATTCATGTTCCTGCGAAATGTCGCGCAAGTCGTCGTCAATTCCGTCGATGGTATAATCAATACGGCGGTATTGTACATCGGCAAACAGGTTCAGCATTTCAGCCAGTTGGTAGTTATATTTCGCAAACAGGTTGAAATCCTTTTTTAGTCCGTTGTTGTTATACCACTCGTGGTTATATGTTGTGTTTTTTGAAACCTTCGACCAAAGCACATTCCCGTAATGGTCGCCGTCGTAAGTATTCCATCCACCGCCAAAAGTAAAATCGTTTTTTTCGTTTTGAAAGTTTAACGAAAATGTGAGTCCGTAAAAATGGTTATCCAGCCATTTCCTGTTAATCAAATCACTTTTTCTGATGGTGTCAGTGCCATAAATTATCTCCGGAATCTGATATTTTTTCAGTTTGTCGTCTTCTTTAAAGTTTTCATAATAACCTTTTCCCCTGGTGTAAAAGCCCGATGCATTCAGGTTCAACTCCTGGCTGAATTTGTGCGAAAAATGCAACTGGTAATGATCCTGCTGGTAGAAATCCACCTGGTTTTCGTAGGTGTACAGGTTGTATGTCCGGCTGTCGGAATTTATCATCTCCTCGGTTTGCTTGGCCGAATAAAGCCAGTGGTCTCCATATCGCTGCATTCCTTCCAAATCGTTATTCAAACGAACAGACGGAACGCCATTCCACGATTGGTAAGTTGTTTCAACGCCTGAAAAAATATTTGCTTTTAAAACGGTGTTTCCCGAATAGTAGCCACCAGAAACAAAAAACGATTTTAAATCGGAAGAGGCGCGGTCAATAAAGCCATCGGAATTTACTTTCGAAAGCCGAGCGTCCAGCGTAAATTTTCCGTTCAGCAGCCCGGAGCCTGCCGACACTGTGTTTTTGAACGTATTAAACGAACCTCCTGCTGTTTTATATTCAGCATAAGGCTCTTTTTTCAGGGTGTTGGTTTGCAGGTTGATGGTGGCTCCAAATGCCGCAGCCCCGTTTGTCGATGTTCCCACCCCGCGCTGTATCTGCACATTTTCCAGAGAGGAAGCCAGGTCGGGCTGGTCTACAAACCATGTTCCGTGCGATTCGGCATCGTTCAGCGGGATTCCGTTTACCGTAACATTTATGCGGTTCAGGTCGGTTCCGCGAATGCGAAAGTTCGTATAACCCACGCCCGCACCGGCGTCGGATGTAGGGACAAACGACGGGGTTAGCTGCAACAAATAAGGAATATCCTGCCCCATGTTGCGTTCTGCTATTTCTTCGCCGGTAATGTTGGTGTACGCAACCGGTGTTTTGTCTTTGGCCCGGGTGGCCGAAACCAGCACTTCGCCGGTCATAACAGAAGCCGGCTCCAGATTGAAGTTGGATACTTGTTCTTCAGGAACATTTACAGTCAGCTCCTGGGTTTCGAAACCAACAAACGATGCTTTTAGCGTGTACTTACCTTTTTTCAGATTACTAAATTCGAAGCTGCCATCGCTTTGTGCCGACACCCCTAAAAAAGTGTTTTCAACCATTACACTTGCGCCGGGAAGCGGTTCTCCGTCGCCTTTAATAGTCCCTTTCAAATTGTATTGCCCCATAGCGGCAATAACCATCAGCTGCAAAAGCAGCCAAAAACTTAAACGTTTCATTTTTAGAAAATTTGGTTATTAAACTAACCAATGGAGTGGGACGCATCCCTTTTGCCCTCCCTTCGCCGGCATTACCCGGATCAGGTTCTGTGGGTATAATCTCAGCCCTTAATGTTAAGGCACCCCCATTGCATAAATATCGGCGGCAAAGGTAGAAAATATTTGAAAAAGACAAATTTGACTTATATACTACACCCCTATTCCTTAACGAAAAATTTCTCGATTGCTTTTTTGTATTCTTCTTTAATCCTGGCCGGCTTCATTGTTTTTTTATCGACAAACAAACCTTTTTGTTGGGCGACAGTGCACACTTCGCCTTTTTCGTTTAAAAAACGGAAATCCAGAATAAGCGAAGCGTTAAACATTTGCGAAACCCAGATTTCAATGGTAACTGTGTTGTTTAGGTAAAGCGGTTTTTTATACCGGATGTGTGTTTCGGTAATAACGGGCAAAATGCCTTCGGAAGCAGCCAAATCAAAAGCAGGCAGTCCCGCCGCTTCAAGCAGTTTTACGCGGCCGTTTTCGAGCCACTGTATGTAAATAATGTTGTTAACGTGTCCTACAAAATCGATATGATAAGTATAGATTTTTTCTTCGAAAACTAATTTCTCTTTCATTTTTCGGGATTAAAATTCAATTCTGAAAATTTGCTTTTCCGCTGAATGAAAAAATTCCACATAATACTTTTTCGGTACACCTCGGGGTGATGTTTTGCCACTGCAAGCGGAAGTAAGCTTTTTCTTTTTTTGATAAGTTTGCCCAGATTACGGTAAAACGAAACGTGAGCTTTTAACACCGCCCACGAGCCATGGAAATAGAGCCTGACTAAAAAGTTTACGGCTGCAACGCCATCCAGAACCATCCGGGCAAAAAAGATGCGGAAAAAGTAGCTGCGGGGAAGGTTTTTGAAAAGCACGAACAGGTTGTTCCTGAAGTTCAGGTAAACTTTTTGAGGGCTGTCGTACGACAATGTTCCTCCGCCCAGATGAAAAACAACACTCTCGGGCTGGTACGCAATTTTGAAACCCTGATTTTTCAATCGCCAGCAAAGGTCAATTTCTTCCATGTGTGCCCAAAAATCGCCATCGAAACCACCTGCTTTTTTAAACACATCCGCCTTTATGAACATGCAAGCTCCGCTTGCCCAGAAAATGGGAGTAGAAGTATTGTATTGGCCCAAATCGGCCTCCATTTGGTTTAGAATCCGGCCACGGCAAAACGGGTAGCCAAACATGTCGATAAAACCACCGGCAGCTCCGGCATATTCCAGTTGGTGCGGTTTTTCGTAACTGAGGATTTTTGGCTGAATAGCGGCCAGATATTCATCTTCTTCCAGCATTTTTATGCAGGGAGTTATCCAGTTTGGGGTAACTTCCACATCTGAGTTCAGCAGAATAAAAAATGTTGCATCAATATTTTTAAGTGCCTGGTTGTAACCTTCGGCAAAACCGTAATTGTTTTGAAGTTCGATAACACTGACTTCGGGAAATTTTTCTTTTATAACTTTTACCGAATTGTCGGTAGAGCCGTTGTCAGCAACGTAAATTTGGGTGTCAGCAGATTTTGAGTTGCGAATAACCGAGGGCAGAAATTTTGGGAACAGTTTTTCCCCGTTCCAGTTGAGAATTACAATGGCAATTTTGTTGTTTTCGGGCATGAGTATGGTTAAGTAATAAGTAGTTTGGAGATGACTGCAGCCAGGCTCTCTTTTGAAATCGGTTCCAGAATCTGAGCTAATTTTTCAGTTTTCTCCGGATCCTCAGTGTTTAAAAGATTGTCGATTTCTTTTACCTGTTTTCCTGTAAGCTCGTCTGCCAGCAGTTCCTTTAATTTTTGCTGTTCTTTTTTTGCGTGCGGAAGCCCCAGCGTTTCCAATTCGGTAATAATAGCTTCCAGAATTTCTTTGGCTTGCATCTTAACAGGATCCTTGTCTTTGGCCGATCCACCTGCCGATGTGTCGCGCAAACTCCAGCTGGAATAGTCGTAATGCAAATTCTGAATCATTTTCAGTTTTGAACTGTCTTTTCCGAAAATGCGTTCCAGAAAAATTTCCGTCCGGTTTTTCCAAGCCTCCAGGTCGAATTTCTTGTCGTAAAGGCGTTCTACCTGTTCTTTCAACAAAGCAATTTCTTTATCAGCCATTTGAAATATTGTTTTGATGCAATTTACAAATTAACGTAGAATTGGCTGGCAATATACCTAAAAATGGCCCGAAACAGAAGTAAATAAATCAGGAGTGCCCCAAATATTTGTTGACGATGGAATAAAAATCGGGGTAAATAGCCTCGCTGCAAGCCACTATTTCTCCTCCATACAGCCAGTTGTCGGCTCCGTTAAAGTCTGAAACTCTGCCGCCTGCCTGCTGAAGGATGAACGCCCCGGCTGCAACATCCCACGCATGTAGCGCGTGTTCGAAAAACGCATCGAAACGGCCTGCCGCAACGTACGCCAAATCTACGGCAGCAGAGCCAAACCGTCGCAATCCGCGTGTTTGCTGCATCAGTTCTTTTATGGCACCAATGTAGTTGTCCACGCGTTCGAATGCATAATAAGGGAATCCTGTCCCGATGAGCGTGTCGGCCAGATTGCTTGCCGTGGATACTTTTATTTCCCGATCGTTTAAAAATGCCGGGCCGCCCTTCCATGCATAAAACATTTCGTTTTGTCCGATTTCAAACACCACTCCTACAACCGCCTTTTCATCTTCCATTAGCGCAATGCTGACCGAGTGTGGCGCAATGCCGTGAATGAAATTTGTAGTGCCGTCCAACGGGTCCACAATCCATTTGTATTTTTCTCCGGAATACGATGCAGTTCCTTCTTCGGTGATAAAACCGCTGCCCGGAATTAATTCCCCCAATGCTTCCACAATGCGGGCTTCAGCAGTTTTGTCAACGTAGGTAACCAGGCTGGCAACACTTTTTAGCTGAACATCTTTTTCTGAAACTTTCTCGCGTTCGCCCCGAATAAAGCTTCCGGCTTCGCGGGCTATTTTCTGAACTTCGTTACAAATGGAGTGGTAGTCGGTTGCTGGTGTCATCTTTTTTATTTTGATTGTTTTTATGCAGTGGCGCGGACAATAATTTTAGAATTTTATGGATACATGCCCGTCAGGAAGAATAGAGGTTAATTCTACTGTTCCCAGTTCGTTTATTAATTCTTCCCGGAAAGGTGTGTCCACTTTGATGTAATTCTCGGTGAACCCACTCATGTTTTCGCCTTTTTTTTGCGATTCGAACAGCACTGTTTGCTTTGTTCCCAAATGCTTTTCGTAAAATGCCCTTAGCTTTTTTTCTGAAAGGTTGATGTACATGTTTGTGCGGTGTTTCCGATCTTCCACATCAACTTTCCACGGGATTTTCAGCGCCTGGGTGCCGCTTCGTTCCGAGTAAGTAAAAGCGTGCAGTTGCGAAATATCCATGCTGTTAATAAAATCGTACGATTCCTGAAAAAGCTCTTCTGTTTCGCCGTTGGTTCCTGCAATTACATCAACTCCAATAAAAGCGTGCGGAACCACTTCGCGGATTTTACAAATGCGTTTGGCAAACAGTCCGGTAGAGTATCTTCGTTTCATCAGGGAAAGCACCTCGTCTGAACCCGATTGCAGCGGAATATGAAAATGGGGCATAATTACTTTGGAGCCGGCAGCCAGTTCAATAATTTCGTCTTTCAGCAAATTCGGTTCGATAGACCCCAGCCTCAAACGGTGCAGTCCTTCAACATTCTCCAGCGCTTTTAGCAGATCGAGAAAGTTTTCGCCGGTTGTTTTTCCGAAATCCCCGATATTTACGCCGGTTAGCACAACTTCTTTGTATCCCTTTGCTACTGCTTTCCGGGCTTCATTTACGGTATTCTCAATGCTGTCGTTGCGGCTCCTCCCGCGGGCGTAAGGAATTGTGCAGAAAGAGCAATAATAGTCGCACCCATCCTGTATTTTTAGGAAGCTGCGGGTGCGGTCGCCCCACGAAAATGCCTTGTGGTAGCTTTTTATGTTGGCAAGCCGGGTTGTTTTTATCTCGGTTGTTTTGCGCTTTTCAAGATTTCCCAAATGGGCTGGAATATTGAATTTTTCCTGTGTTCCCAAAACCAAGTCCACGCCTTCTATATGACCTACTTCCTCTGGCTTGAGCTGAGAATAGCAGCCCACAACAATTACCATGGCGTTGGGATTTCTTTTAACCGCCTGCCTTACTATGTGCCGACTGGCTTTGTCGCCCTGGTTCGTTACCGAGCAGGTATTAATAACATAAACATCGGCTTTCTCTTCAAAATCTACCCGCTCAAACCCCACTTCTGTAAACTCCCCGGCAATGGTAGATGTTTCAGAGAAGTTGAGTTTGCACCCCAAAGTGTAGAACGCGGCCTTTTTCCCTTTATAATCCATTTAAAATCATTCTAAATAAAATGCAAAAATAGAAAAAAGGCGCTGATGGCGAAACAAATTACAGCAGGTTACTTGCCATTTCGGCCAGGTAACTGCGTTCTCCTTTCACCAAATTGATGTGCGCAAACAGATCCTGGTTCTGCATCCGGTCGGTCATGTAGGCCAGTCCGTTGGATTTCATGTCCAGGTAGGGCGAGTCAATCTGTTGCAAGTCGCCGGTAAATACCATTTTTGTACCTTCTCCGGCGCGCGTAATAATGGTTTTTATTTCGTGCGGAGTAAGGTTTTGAGCTTCGTCAATGATAAAAAACGAATTGGACAAACTGCGCCCACGTATGTATGCCAACGGTGTGATAACGAGTTTTTCGTCCTTCTGCAGTTCTTCTATCCGTTGGTATTCCTGGCTCCTGGGGTTAAATGCATGTTTTATGACCGAAAGGTTATCGAAAAGCGGTTGCATGTACGGATTAATTTTTTCCGAAGCATCGCCCGGCAGGTAGCCCAAATCGCGATTGCTCAATGCAACAATGGGGCGCGCCAGCAGAATCTGATCGAACGATTTGTTCAGCTCAATGGCTGCAGCCAGCGCCAACAGTGTTTTTCCGGTTCCGGCTTTCCCTGTGAGAGCAACCAGTTGTATGTCGGGATCCATTAATACATTTAAGCTGAATGTTTGTTCTGCATTGCGCGGCTTAATTCCGTAGGCAGGCTTTTTTTCAACCCGTAAAACGCGGTTATTTTTTGAATCGAACCTCGCCAGTACGCTGGAATTATTTCCCTTCAGAATAAAACATTCATTGGCTTCGGGCTCAAAATTGAGCTTTAGTTGATTTGATTCAACTGAGCTTTGCTCGTAAAGCAGGCTTATTAAATTATCATCAAAATTTTCAATCGTTTTTAGCGTTTTGTCCAGAACATTTTCATCGGTAACTTGATCTGTTTTGTAATCTTCTGCCGAAATTCCCAGCGATTTGGCCTTCATGCGCAGGTTAATGTCCTTGCTCACCAAAATCGATTTCCGTTTCGGATAAGTTTTGGTCATGTAGTCTGCAATAGCCAGAATACGGTGGTCGGGAATATCTTCCCGGAACGACTCTTTCATTTGTTCCGAAAAAGGTTTTCCTGTTTCAATCCGCAGTTTCCCTTTTCCTTTTCCAAGAGACTTGCCCCCGTTAAAAAGTTCGTCGCCCACAATTTCGTCCAGTACACGCACAAATTCCCGGGCCTGATAGTTGATTAGATCATTCCCCCTTTTAAATTTATCCAGTTCCTCCAGCACGGTTATCGGAAGGATAATATCATTATCCTGAAACTGGTAAATACAGGTGTAGTCGTGCAAAATTACATTCGTGTCGAGGATGAAAATTTTGCTTTTGCTGGTTTTGCTTAACATGGTAGTATTATTGATGTTTCCGAAATGTATATAAATTAACAGGATTTATTCTTACGTATTTCAATTTTTAATAAACTTGCAGCGGTTAATAAATTTATTTTAAAAATTGGACTATTCAGATACTCTCGAATTTTTATTCTCGCGGTTGCCCATGTTCCAAAGGATCGGGCCGGCCGCATATAAGGATAACCTCGATAATACGGTAAAGTTGGATGACTTTTTTGGCAATCCATCCCGTAAATTCAAAACCATACACGTAGCAGGAACCAACGGCAAAGGCTCGGTTTCGCACATGCTGGCAGCGGTGTTGCAAGCAGCAGGATATAAAACAGGACTCTATACTTCGCCCCACTTAAAAGATTTCAGGGAAAGAATCAGAATAAACGGAGAAATGATTTCTACCGATGAAGTAGTGGCGTGGACAGAGAAGTACCGTGCCAACAATGAATTGTTAAATATCGATCCGTCGTTTTTTGAGCTAACCGTTTCCATGGCTTTCGATTACTTTGCGCGGGAGAAAGTTGATGTTGCAGTTGTGGAAGTAGGGCTGGGAGGCCGGCTCGATTCTACAAATATTATTACGCCCGAAGTGAGTGTCATTACCAATATTGGGATGGATCATATTTCGCTTTTGGGAGACTCGCTGGAAAAAATTGCCCAGGAAAAGGCTGGTATTATAAAAGCGGGCATTCCGGTGGTAATTGGTACTACCCAGGTTGAAACCAAAAAAGTGTTTGATGAGGTTGCCGCACTAAAACTGGCTCCGATATTTTTTGCGGACCAGGAATACGAAGTGATGTATGGCATGACCGATTTGGATGGGAACCAGCTGCTGTCGGTCAGAAAAGACGGGAAAAAGCTGTATAATCAGCTTAAGCTGGATTTGAAAGGAATGTATCAGAAGCTGAATTTGCCGCCCGTTTTGAAAACCGTAGAGTTGCTGCGTGACATGGGGTGGGATATTTCGGAAGAGAATATGTTGCGCGGCCTGGCAAGCGCCCGGAAGATGACTAATTTGATGGGGCGCTGGCAGGTGTTGGGTTACAATCCTCTGTTGGTATGCGATACCGGACACAACGCCGAAGGAATGAAAGAGGTGGTTTACCAGATGAGCCAGACTCCTTACGAAAAATTGCACATCGTTTTGGGCGTGGTGAAAGACAAAAATCCCGAAAGATTATTGAGCCTGATGCCCACTGATGCCGAATATTACTTTACAAGAGCCGGAATTCCGCGTGCCATGGAAGAAAAAGAATTGGCCAGGATTGCCGCTGGTTTTGGGTTACATGGTTCTACATCTTCTTCTGTTTCAAAGGCTTTCGATGCTGCTCGTGGCAATGCAGGTAAAAATGATATGGTTTTTGTGGGCGGAAGCACATTTATTGTTGCAGAAATTTTGTGAAATATTTTTGCAGAACTAAAAATAGGTTTTATATTTGCAGCGCCTTTCTGAAAAACGAGGGTGAGTTCAAAGAAAAAATAGGGAGCTTAGCTCAGCTGGTTCAGAGCACCTGCCTTACAAGCAGGGGGTCACTGGTTCGAATCCAGTAGTTCCCACAGCAATAAAAAATTGAAGAGTTAGATGAAAATCTAGCTCTTTTTTTTGTCGCAAAAAAACGGAATAGTTGTTTTTTTAATCCCAGAATAGTGGCTTCTGACAATCTGAAAATGAAGTGCAAATTTGAATGAAGAAGATTCATGTTCGTTTCATATAATTTCTGAATAAATCCGCTAATCCACACAGATTGATTTACTGCAAATCGTAGGGTTTAATTATTAAAAGTTAAAATTGTCCATAACCCATAGCTATTTCCCTCTCCTAACGATATTTTACTATTTTTGCCGCCAATTAAAGACATGCATATCTTTTATAGAAATTAACAACGAATTTTCATGAAAAAGACAATATTACTTATATGTACTTTCTTATTGGTAGCTTTTGTCGGTTTCGCCCAAAAGGGCTCGCTCAGTGGCGTGATAAGCGATAAAGCAACAAACGAAAATATACCGTTTGCCACCGTTGCTCTTATTAAAGCAGGTGAGGAAAATGCATATGCGGGAAGTGTTTCAACCAAAAATGGACATTTTATTATTGAAGATATTCCTTACGGATCTTATAAACTGTCGGTCTCCTTTATCGGCTACAAGTCACAGGAATTACCGGGAATTACAATTACCTCCGGCAACAAAAATATCGACATGGGAACAATTGCTCTTGAGCCTGACCTTATTGGTATTGAAGCCGTGGACGTGGTTGCTGCATCGAGAACATCGACAAACAAAATAGACCGAAAAACCTACCAGGCTTCTGATTTTGAAACTGCAAGAGGAGGAACAGCTATCGACGTGCTGAGCAAGCTTCCCTCGGTATCTGTGAGCAGTGAAAACGAGATTTCGGTGCGCGGATCGTCTGATTTTGTTGTATACCTAAACGGGAAACCTGCCAACACCTCCGCTTCTGTGCTGCTGGGACAAATTCCCAGCGAAAATATAAAGAACATCGACATCATTACCGTGCCCTCTTCCAGGTATAATGCACAGGGGAAAGGTGGTATTATTAACATCACCACAAAACGCAACACCAATAGCGGCCTCACTGTTATGGCCACCGGAATGCTGGGAGGAACACCCTGGGAAAATGCAACCGACGTGTTCAGTAATCACGATATTGACAACAACAGGGGAAACGGTGGCCTAAGTCTGAATTACAACATGGACAAGCTCAGCCTGCACGGAGCAGTGAATTATACCAACCGGCACAACAAAGGAATTGGCGACATTTACACCTATATTTACCAGGACGAAACACAACCCTATCAAGGCAACTATTACATCCTCGACGGACTGGGAGCACGCCCCAAGTGGGATGAAAACCTGTATACCAATATCGGAATGGATTATAAGCTGGGTAGCAATTCGCAACTATCGGCCAATTATCTTTATTCAAAGCGACATACCGGACGTGCTGCACACTATAAATATGATACGTTTTTCAGCAATACTACCTCTGGTGCTCCCATTGATGAAACCCTGTATGAATTGTATAACCCAAACGAAATCCACCGGAGAGGTCATTTCCAAAATATTGGGGTGGACTATTTTTGGGAAAGCAACAACAACTCAGCCTTAAATATCTCGTTCCTTTACGAAGACTCAAACCTGGAGCAAACCATCGATAATAAGGAGTTTGCATATACAGGCGAACAGCAATATTACGACTACAATTCCAACGATGACGGTAATCCGGTTTTTCATTCGTATCAGCGCGACGAAACGCCACTGGATGCTTATCGTTTTGAAATGAATTATCAGAAAGATTTTGATAACGGAAATTCGCTTAATCTTGGGGCTGTATCGGAGTTGGTGCGTTTGGACGGAATTTATGAATACGATACGATAAATATAAGCACCGGTAATTTTGCAGGCTATGATTACTTTAATAATACCATTGATTTAAACCGCGATATTTATGCTGCTTTTATTGAATATTCGGGAACAGCAAATAAGCTGCAATATATTTTGGGCGTGCGTTTTGAATATCTCGTTCAGCAAATGAATGTAAGCAGCACCAGGTATTTTGAAGAGGTTTACGATGTGTTTGGTGAAATTGGCCGTGATTTTAACGAGACTAAATTCAAACAAAATCAATTTGATATTTTCCCAACGCTTCATTTAAGGTATCAGGCCACCGAAGCTGATGTAATTTCACTTGCAGCGAGTCACCGGGTTAACCGTCCGCCGGCCAAAGACATGGCTCCTTTCTTATATCGTCGACACCAGGAGATTTTCGAAATGGGCGACCCTCTTTTGGAGCCTGAATACAGCTGGAATGCCGACCTGACTTATCGTCGTTTACTGGGCAAACACAGCCTGTCGCTTACCGGCTTTGTGCGTTCAACTACCAATGCCATTTACCGGGTGAACCGTTTGGATTATGGCCTTGCCAACAAAGGAGGGGTATTGCTTCGTAGTTTTACCAATGCAGGAACACACGTAGCTGCAGGTGGTGAACTGGGATTAAATTTTGATATTTCGAGTAAAGCAAAACTGTTTCTCGGTGGCTCACTTTACCAGTTTTCAGTAGAATCGAATAAAACACTATTGGGCGACCAAAGTAGCAGCAATAGTGTAAACTGGGATGCTAAATCGAACCTGAGCTGGACAATTCTTGCACCGTTGAAATTTACCATCGATTACTCCTACAAATCCGGAACGGTTACTCCGCAGGGCAAAGACCTGAAGTTTCAGATGATGAACGCTGCTCTGAACTTTACACCCAAACAACTTCAGGGCTGGAACTTCTACGCCAAAATGCTGGATATTATCGGCACCAACCAGGCAGGTGGATATACCGGTGCTACGGCCAATGGCATGGATGTATTTCAACGCGACTGGGTGTACGATTATGAAGGACAGATCGTGGAAATCGGGGCGTCATTCACCTTTAATCAACGAAAGGAGCAAACGAAACAACGGCTGATCGGGGACAAGTATTTCTAAGGCGATAATACAAAAGGCCAAGGCATTACCTGTTTTATCTCATGTGTTTTTTTTCACAAAATAACTTTTCAAAATAAAATTACAGGACCGTTCATCGCAGTGCCATTTATGTAATAACATTGGCAATAAAGGTGAAGTTTGCGGCTGCTTAGCGTGGCTGAAATTTGCACTGCAAGTGACCGGGAAGTACGGTTTTTATTAGAAGTATTTAAAACGAAAAAAAGCTTGACAACATTGCCAAGCTTTTGTTTTGTCGGGGTAGCAGGATTCGAACCTGCGACCCCCTGCTCCCAAAGCAGGTGCGCTAACCGGACTGCGCTATACCCCGAGTTGTTTTTTTCTAATGCGGTGAGGGGGGGATTCGAACCCCCGGTACGGTTACCCGTACGGCAGTTTAGCAAACTGCTGGTTTCAGCCACTCACCCACCTCACCTGAAATATTTTTTGGAGAAGTTGCCAAACAATTTCCTTCTAAGAAAATACGGCCTCTTCAACTTGTCAGTCTCTTTAAGAACGTCTGTTTTTCGTGCGTGCAAATGTATTAATTGTTTTCTCATTACCAAAATCTTTTTTCGTTCAAAGTGCTTTTTTGCAAAAAAAACGGTCTGTGCTTTTTTGGTGCCAGACCTGTTTCGAAAAAACGATAAATACTAACCTCTAATTTTGGTGATAAATTAATACCGGTTTATGGAAATGCGTTAATACATTTTTTGTTTCGCTGGCCGAAAAGACTTCTTCGAAAAAACCCCGCTTTTCTTTAAGCAGAACCAGCAGATCTGGGTCAATTTCTTTTGAAAGTTCCTCAATTGCAGCAACAATATCCTTCTTTGTTTTCAGGCGAAAAGCAAAATTTCCATTGTCAATCTCCTGCTTTACCAATTCACCAAACCCCAGCCATTTCAGTTTCTCTTCAAAACCAAACTCTTTTTCGTTGTGCAAAACAGTCACCCTGGTGCCGCCAAAATCCTGAAACAGCCCAAGCAAATGCTTTAACAATTCAATATCCTCCCGGTGGAAACTTGTTGCAAACACAACTTCTTTCATTACGGCATGACGCGAATTCTCCGGGATAACAAACACCGGACAACTGGCATGCTCTGCCAAATTCGGATAACCAACCAACCCTCCTGATGCTTCGGAATAACTCTGGTGATTACTGATTAACAAAATTAAATCGGGTGATCGTTCCAACTCATCCTCTGCCACATCAATACGGTTTACTTCTGTAATTTTTAATTCGAAAGGCACTTTCACCACATGTTTCTTCATGTAGTCATTTGCCACGTCACGTATTTTTGTTTCGGCTACTTCGAACTCTTTCTCAGCGTTTTTCTCAACAGCAACCAAAGCCGGATCTGCCGGCCCGGCGACTCCCGCCATAAAAGACTGCCGCATCCAGTTGAAGTCAAAAACATAAACAATTTTCAAACTTCTTTTCGACCGGCAACTAAACGAGAAGGCGTATGCAATCAGGTCTTCAATATTTCTATACGAATCGAGCAGCAATAAATTTGTTTTCATTTTAACATAGCCTTATTTTCAATTCTACAGGTTTCGGAATATCTCATTTCTGCTTTTTGCTAAAAAACTGAAATACCAGGTGCGAGCCGAATTGAAACAACGTATCGCGCAATCTATCCGTCAGGTTTTCAACAACATCTGCAACGGAACCCGTTATTTCCTTTTCGTGTAATTTTTTCTGATATTCCAGCTTCTGTTTCATCAACTGCAGCTCACCCATGCTTTTTAGTGCTTTCATTCTAACGTTGTTTTTCTTCGTTCTCTTCAAACAATATTTTCGAAAAATTTCGTAAAACCGATTTGGTTATTACCTGCTCCCTGGTCAGAACAAAAACCAAAGCCAGCACTATGAGCGCCCCCCCGGCAATGAGCAACCCTTCCACATAACTGCCGTACGTATGGCCGTACCAAACAACAAAAGCAGTGGCGCCAAAACCAATAATCAGCATCGAAAACATCAGGAGAACCAGAAAAGTAAAGAAGTAGGCAGTAAACTTCGTGGTTTTTTCCAGAAAACGGAGTTTCACCAAATCGATTTTCACCTGTACATAATTCTTTACCGAATCATTTAATTCATCCAGATTCTTTGTCAAATCTTTGCTCATTATCTGATGATTAATAAGTTAATACATTGTTAAAAGAGAGCGGCATCAGACCGTTTCGGCTGAAGTTTTTTCTTTCACCTTATCTTTTACTTTTGTTTCGGCCTCCTTTGCTTTTTCCCGCATTTCATTAACCACTTCGTTAACCTGCTCTTTCAGATGATCAACCTTCTCGCTCAACGTCTCGGTAATATCTTTCGAAACATTTTTAACTTTTTTAGAAATCTCTTTACGGGTTTTTGCCCCTTTTTCGGGGGCGAATAACACACCGGCCAAAGCCCCGGCTGCGGCTCCTGCAATAAATCCCAACAATGCGTTTCTTGTTCCTTTATTCATGACATTCTATTTTAATTGTTAATAATTATGTTTGCTATGATTAAAAGAAAGAGAAAAGCGTTCCACTTTTCAACTTCGAAACCGAAACAGAAAACATCTACTAATTTTCAGGCAGATACAAATCTAATCCAGAAAAAGACGAATAATTTTTATGCGGATTTTTTTCTACAACGTGTGGATTGAAGCCGGATGCTTTCCACAAACGGAAACTGGTTTTGCACGCGCCAATGAAACGAAACTCTGAAGGACAAAACTCTGTGTGCCGACTAAATATCAATCCCGTATTGCTTTATTTTATTGTAAAGGGTTTTTCTGTCAATCTGCAGATTTCTTGCGGCTTTCGATTTATTATATCCGGCCTCTTCAATTGCCCTTATTATTAGTTCCTTTTCGGCTCCGGATGCTGCATTTTTCAAACTCACAAAAGCCTTTGTCCCCCTGTGTTCAGAATCACGAGCAACAGTTTTTTCCGGGAACTGAACAATCTCTTCGGGAAGTGTTTCTGCGGAAAGCACGGCCTCCGAACAAAGCAGAACCGCTCGTTTAATTACATTTTTCAACTCCCTGATATTGCCTGGCCATTCGTACCGAATCAATATTTCATTCACTTCATCTGAAAAACCTTTTACATCTGCATTCAGCTCCTGATTGGCCATTTTTCTAAAATGATTGGCAAAAAACAGGATGTCTTCCGGCCGCTGACGTAAAGGCGGCAACACTATTTTAAATTCGTTGATTCGATGCAACAAATCTTCTCTAAAATGGCCGTCCGCAACCTCGCGAACCAGATTCTCGTTAGTTGCCGTAATTACGCGCACGTCAACTTTTTGTGGTTTATTTTCACCAATTCGGGTAATTGTTCTTTCCTGTAGCGACCGAAGAAGTTGAATCTGCACTTCGTAACTCAGGTTCCCAATTTCATCGAGAAAAAGCGTGCCGCCGTTTGCCTGCTGAAAAACGCCGGTTTTGTTTTCCAGCGCTCCCGTAAACGAACCTTTCACGTGCCCAAACAACTCGCTACCTGCCAGCTCTTTGGGAATAGCGCCACAATCTACAGCTACAAATGGTTTATTATTTCTATTACTTTTGTCGTGAATAAACCGCGCCACATATTCTTTACCGGTTCCGGTTTCACCTTCAATGAGCACCGACATATTTGTTGGCGCTACTTTGGATGCATACTTTACGGATTGTTTAAATGCCGGGGTCTCTCCCATCAGAAAATCACCGGGAGATTCAAAATCCTTCGTTTTCCGGCTCTGCGTTGACAATTTTTGGGCAAGACTCACGATTTCTTCCTGCTGCAAAGGCTTGGTCATGTAATCGCGCGCGCCGTGTTTCATCAGTTTAACAGCCATTCGAACATCGGCATACGCAGTAATAATTACCACGGGGCTCTGAATATTCATCCGTTTTACTTCGTGCAAAATCTCCAGCCCATCCTTATCGGGCAGTCTGAAATCGCACAAAACAAGATCGTAACGGCGTTCTTTCAACAACTTAATCCCGGCATTCCCGCTGAATGCCACATCAGCTTGAAATCCCTTATTCACAAGTTGTTTCTGAATAGTTTTGCAAATAAAAGTATCGTCGTCGATAATTAAAATTCCTGCCATAAACTGATGCTGTTTTAACAAAGCTAAGTAAAACTTTAGACAATCATTTTCCTTCTCCCGGAATTTTGGCATTCTCTGCCAACCGAATCACGTTGTCAATTTCTTTTGATGCACTAAGTGCAATGCCGGCAACCTGGTCAAAACTTTTTTCATGAAGTGTCAGCTTTTCCAGTTGCACGAGCTTGTTTACCAATTTTACCAGTCCGAAGTACCGAAAAGAGGGAATTGACTTGTGCGCTTTTTTCCCGATTTCTTTCCAGCTTTTATTTTTGGCAGCCAATCTGAATGTGGCGGATGTATCTTTCGCGCCATCAATAAAAGTATCAATCATCTGATTAAAAAAGGCCAGGTCGCCTCCTGCTGTTTTCATTAAAAGCGAAGTCTCAAAAACAACTGTTTCATCTGCTTTTCGGCCGGGAGACTCAGAAATTGTGCGCTTTTCCAACCCCGGATATTCAATATTCAAAAGATTACAAATTTTGTTGTACAGTCCTTCTTCGCTGAAAGGCTTCAGAATGTAACCGTCAAAACCGATTTTCATATATTTCCGAATATCGTTTTCCATGATATTGGCAGTAACGGCCAAAATTCTGGTTTGCCTGTTAGGATTTTTGGCATCTTCCCGCACCCGTTGCACCACCTCAACTCCCGATAAACCCGGCATTTGAATATCGAGCAAAACAATATCAAATTTCTTATCACTCAACAACTCCAGCGCCTCTTTTCCGTCGCCGGCCAGTTCAAACGAAACATTCCAGTCTTTCAGTATTGATTCGCCCAGCAAAATATTGTGCTCGTCGTCATCTGCATATAAAACGCGTTTCCCTTTCAACAAATCAAAATCACCCCTGTAATCTTTCTCTTTCTGAATACCGTCTGCTGCGTCGGTTTTTTCAAAAGGAATGACAACCGAAAATTTGGAACCGCTGCCGGGGGTACTCTCAACATGAATTTTCCCGTTAAGCAAATCAACCAGTTTCTGCACGATGGTCAGCCCCAGCCCTGCTCCTTTTCGTTTCTTTTCGTTTCCCAACTGCGAAAATTCGCCAAAAATCTTATCCAATTCTTCCTTTTCAATTCCAATCCCGGTGTCCTCTACTTCAAACCGAAGATTAATCTTTTTTGACTTGTCTTTTTCAACGGAAACATCAATAACAACCCGGCCTTCGTCGGTAAATTTAATGGCATTGCCGGTCAGATTCATCAAAATTTGCTTAACACGAAAAGGGTCTCCAACCAGAACTTCGGGCACAGTCTTACCGATGGAATATTTAAAATCGAGCAGATTTTCGTTGGCACGAAACAGCAGCGATTCGTGCACATTCTTTACTAAATCGTAAATATTAAACGGAACCTCTTCGATATAAACACGGCTCATTTCCAGCTTAAAAAGGAACAGCACGTCGTTTACCAGTGCGAGCAGGTGCTCCGATGACTGCTGAATTAAATAACTGAATTTTTTCTGTTTGGGCGACAAATCTGTTTTATTCAGCAATCCGGTGAAACCAATTATGGCATTCAGCGGCGTTCTGATTTCGTGGCTCATACTGGCCAGAAAAACCGATTTGGCTCTGTCGGCTTCCTCCGCGTGTTGCTTTGCCTGAACAAGCTTCTTTTCAATCTCCTTTTCTTTAGTGATGTCCTGAAGAATAAGCGCTCCTCCAACCACCTGCTTGTCAACGCCCTGAACAGGTGTTGCGCTAACGTAGTAAATTCGTGCTTTTATTTGCACCTCGCCCTCAGAAATTTCCCCGTTGAGTGCGTCAGTATAAAAAGGCAGGAGGCGTTTCTGTGTTTTTTTGTTAAATACCTCAAACAGCGTTTTCCCGGTAAAATCGGCATTGGAAAGCCCCAGATATTCTTTTTCGCGACCGCCTGCCAACACATGTCTGAATTGATTATCAAAAAGATAAACATCCACCCCGGGAAGGTTTTCGAGCAAAATATCGCGGTAGTCTTCGAGCTCGGAAGGTGTTTGCAGATAGAATGTCATTCCTGCCGCGACAACGTTGGTATTTGCGCCAAAAGAAATTTTTTCGAGCAGGAAATGCACCGGCAGCAACAACCCGTTTTTCGAAATAATATCAGAATAAAACGACTGTGGTTCTCCGGTTTCGAGCAACAAATCTGTTTTTCGCACCAGTTCTTCAAATTCGGCAGGATTAAAAAATGATTTAACACCGGGCAGCTCATCCGGATTCCGGGTTCCAATAATATTCTCGTAAGAACCCACAAACCTTATTACCTGAAACTGCCGGTTGAAATAGAATGCCGCATCCTGTTTCAACCCTTTGTTTACCACGTCCGAAAGGCCTCCCTTTTCTGTAAGCCGGGCCGTTTTTATGCGGTGGCTCAACATCTCAAGCGAACGATCGAGTTCAATCATTCTGTCCATTTCGATGTTACTTCCCTTCAGATCCGAAATGAGTTTGCTAATCTGATCCAGTTGCCTGTTTAAGTATTCGTTCATAATGGCACGTTGTATTCAAAAACTCGTGTATCCTCTGCGTGATATATTGCTTTCCGAACCCCCATTCGACAAATCGAAATACCAGGGGAAGTGTCCTGTTCGGAATCAATTCATCAGCCATTTTCAAATCTAATCTTTTTTCCGACCAATTAACAGAAAACCTGCAACTAAGCTCGATTTTTCTCTTCTTTTTAGTGAATAAAAATCTACAAAACAGGCTCCTTCCATACCACATTCCGGGAGTAATGATTTTGACAAATTTGGACTCAGAAATTCACCATCAAAAAAACTATTGCAACGCTGAACTGATCTACATTTTGGCATTCCGGCCAATGTTGCCCAAAAGGCAAAAAAAATACCGGGGAGTGCCCGGTATTCATCTTACGATTTAAAAGCTAGTGGTTTTTTCTAGCTCAAAATTTCATCCAAAGTAATGTAGTCGCCTACTCTTCCTGTCATTTTTTCCATATCGGTATTTACCGGAAGCGTTTTCTTTCCGGGCCTCCAGCCGGCAGGACAAACCTCGCCTGTTTTGCTAGCATGCTGCCATGCTTTAACCTGGCGCAGAAATTCTTTAACGTTTCTGCCAACAGAATCTGCCTGAACTTCCTGGGCAACACAAACTCCATCAGGGTTAAAAAGGAAACGACCCCTCAATGCAACACCTTCTTCTTCAACCAAAATTCCAAATGCACGGCTTACTTCCATTGTGGTATCAGCACCTATTGTCAATTTAAGTCCCTTCAAAATAGGTTCTGTTTCTACAAATCTTTTATGCGAAAATTTTGAATCCACAGAAACGGCCAAAATATCTACCCCCAGTTCCTGAAATTCGTCGTAATGAGCATTCATTGCGGCTATTTCGGTTGGACACACAAAAGTAAAATCGGCAGGATAGAAACAAACTACTGTCCATTTATCTTTATAGTCTTTGCTGGATACTGTTTTAAAATGCCCTGTTTTTGCATCAAAAGCGCCCATTTCGAATTCAGGCATTTCCTGTCTTACCATTGTTGTACTCATTGTTTTTTCCTCCTGTTTAAAATTTTCTACTAAAATTTCTTTGTTCTGTTTTTTCTTTAGCGGCTTTACACCATTTGCGCATGCCATAATTGTTGATTTTTATGTTTATTAATTATGTTCCTGATTTTTATGAATAATAAAATTGCCATTGATACTTAGTTTCACATCTTCAATCACAAAATTTTCAATCTCATTCTCCACAAAAAAATCTTTCAAAAGCTTATCTAATTTCTCATTTTTATAGTCCTCAATATAATCGCACTGAATGCAATACAGATGATGGTGATTTTCAAGAATGCCATCATAACGCATTATATCTCTTTCCGTTTTTACTTTCTTAATCAGCTTATTCTCCACCAGAGTTTCCAAAACTTTATACACAGTTCCCGAACCAACATTGGGATCGTTTTTTCGGATGTAAGCAATAATATTATCTGCCGTAGGATGATTATTCAACTTGTAAATTGCCTCCATAACCCTCATCCTCTGTGGCGTAACTTTCAGCCCTTTTCCTGAAATCAAATCCCTTATTTCGATACTGCTTTTCATATCAATAAACTCTAAACAAGAATTATTCTCATTTAAACACAATTCAATACTAAATGTTTATTCGATGCTGAATAAAATTTTCATTTACCAGAAACCAGCTCAATATCCACTATGAATCAACAACATAAACAGCACTCATTTTTCAGAGCAATTTAAGAACCGGCATTACTTCGAAAACGGATATAGAAATATTGTCACGCAATTGTGTCACGCATTCACCAAAGAGTAATGTTTTGTCACTATAAACCGACTACCACCTCGGTTTTTAATTTTGACTCAGTTTGAACACTGGTCAAAAAGTGCAGAAAAAAGGAGCATCAAAAAGCGTAATCCGTTGTAATTTTTGAAAAGAAGGCCTAACTTGCCTGCATACAAAATTCCAAATAACGAGTACCATGGCCGCAACGTTGTTAAAAAATCCAAGACACTTTTTTGTAATTGCTCTCGCTCTGACTTTAATTTTGGAAGGATGTACTTCCCGCCCGCAGAAACAGCAGAGCCAGGCGGCACAAACTAAAAATGCAGAACCTGGGTGGATTTCTCTTTTTGATGGAAAAACGCTCGACGGATGGGAAGTTACCCAGTTTGGAACGCAAGGCCCGGTGCAGGTTTCCGAAGGAAGTATTGTTTTGGGAATGGGCGACGGCTGTTCGGGAATCACATGGCAGGACAGTTTCCCCAGAATGAATTACGAAGTAAAACTGGAAGCAAAGAAAGTAACGGGCAACGACTTTTTCTGCGGAATGACTTTTCCGGTGGGCGATTCCTTTTGCTCTTTTATTGCCGGTGGCTGGGGCGGCCCGGTTGTGGGATTAAGTTGTATCGACGGGCTTGATGCTTCAGAAAACGAAACCCGAACACTCAAAAAATTCGACCACAACACCTGGTATAACATTCACCTGAAAGTTTCGCAAACAAAAATTGAAGTGTTGATCGATGACGAACAACTGGTCGATTTTAGTTACAAAGGCAGGAAACTCTCCATCCGCCCGGAGGTGGATTTATCCAGGCCATTTGGCATTTGCTCGTGGACAACCACAGCTTCGCTGCGCAATATTTACCTAAAGCAATAAAAGATGGAAAAGCAAAAATGGTACGAATCGCTGTTTGAAAACTATGCAAAAAAATACGACCAGGAAAATTTTACGCAAGGCACAACTGGTGAATGTGATTTTCTGGAGCAAGAGTTTGAGTTCAATAAATCACTAAAAATACTGGATGTGGGCTGCGGAACAGGACGGCATTCCATTGAACTCACAAAACGGGGCTATTCTGTTACCGGCATTGATTTATCCGAATCGCAGCTTGCCCGCGCCAAAGAAAAAGCCGCGCAACAGGGATTTTCCATCGACTTTCAACAGCAGGATGCACGCAACCTTCCTTTTAAAAATGAATTTGACGTAGCAATTATGCTTTGTGAAGGCGGCTTTCCGCTTATGGAAACCGATGAAATGAATTTTGAAATTCTGAAAAATGTATCTCACTCGTTAAAAAGCAGTTGCAAATTTATTTTCACCACGCTAAACGGGCTGTTTCCACTGTATCATTCGGTGGAGGAATTTTGCAGTTCAAACTCGGAAGAAGGAAATGCGACATACCGAAGCAACACTTTCAATTTAATGACTTTCCGCGACCACAACAATACTGAATTTGAGGACGACGCCGGCAACAAAAAGACGCTGGATTGCAACGAAAGGTATTATGTTCCCAGCGAAATTACCTGGTTATTGAAATCTCTCAACTTCAAAAAAATTGATATTTACGGGGCAAAACTTGGCGCTTTTTCCCGCAACGATGCTTTAACTACCGAAGATTACGAAATGCTGGTAATTGCAAAAAAATAAACTTTTACTGAAAAATCCCCTCTCCCACTCCAATGGGCAAATCGAGCCAGAACCATACAAACAGCAGTACAACCCACATGATAAAAAGCACCACGGCATAAGGGACAAGCAACGAAAGAATAGTGCCAATGCCCACGTTCTTGTCGTATTTTCGTACCCAACCAATAAGAAGCGGAAAGTAAACATACAACGGACTGATTGAATTGGTAATGGAATCGCCAACTCGGTACATCAGCTGTATAAACGCGGCACTGTACCCCAATTGCGAAAGCATGGGAATGAAAATGGGTGCAAAAATGGCCCATTTGGCAGAACCGCTTCCAATAAAAATATTCAGAAAAGCCACCAAAGTCATGTACAACGTAAACATTAACGGCCCGGTTAACCCGGTTGATTGCAGAAATTCGGCCCCGTTAATTGCCAGAATTGTGTCCAGCCGGCTCCAGCTAAACAAATTAATAAATTGCGCCACAACCAGCATCAGTACAATGTATCCCGACAAATCTTTCATCCCCTGCTCCATGAATTGCAACAGGTCGTCGGGCTTTTTAATGCTGCCGGTTATTTTCCCGTAAACATATCCCGGAAGAGCAAAAAAGAAGAAGAGAATGGGCACCAATCCGCGTAAAAACGGAGAAGGAACAATTCCTCCGGTTTCCTGATTACGCAACGGCCCGTTAGCCGGCACAACCAGCAGAGCGATTATTGCCACGTAAACCAAAGTAACCAATCCGGCATAGCGCAAACCTTTCTTTTCGGTTGCGGTAAGTTTTGGCGCTTCGCTGTACGACTCCACAGAAACATCTCCCCAGGCAAATGCTCTGGTGCGTGGTATCGTAAAACGGGAAGCCACAAATGCTCCGCCCACTCCTAATAACAGAGTTGAAATAATCATGAAATACCAGTTGGCAGTTGCACTCACTTCAATGGAAGGATCTATTTGCTGCACCACTTCAGTGCTAATTCCGGCCAAAAGAACGTCGGTGCCCGCAATAAAAAAATTTGCGGTAAAACCGGCAGTTGCTCCGGCGTAACCTGCAATTAGTCCGGCAATGGGGTGCAATCCCATTTGCGAAAAAATGAGCGCTGCAATGGGCGGAACAATCACCACACCAGCATCGGAACCAATATTTCCACATGCCCCTATTATAAAAATAACCGGTAGAACAATTTTTCGCGGAACAGCAAAAGCCATGGTGCGCAAAATAATGGTTAGCAGCCCGCTACGTTCGGCTACAGAAACGCCCATTAACATAACGAGCACCAGGCCAAAGGGCGCAAAATGGGCAAAATTGGTTACCATCTCCTGCAAAAAACGCCGCAGCCCCCATCCCGAAATCAGGTTTTGCGGGGTGACTACCTCGCCGGTACCCGGATCAATCGCACTTATTCCGGCAAATGCTGCAATTGCGCTTAAAACAATTATTAGCCCGATTATCCACACAAACAACCAAAACGGATGAGGCAGTTTGTTACCAAGCATTTCTATCCACCTGAGTACACCTGTACTTTTTGATTGCAATTCGCTCCCTGATTTTTCACGTTGTCCGGCCATAAAACGATATTTTACAGTTTTTCAATGTTTTAATCAAACGGCCGGCAAAATGGGAAAATATTTTAAAACCATAAAAAACAGCAGCAAAAAATCCGAAAATATTTTCATGTTTTGATTTGTAAATCTGACAAATGACAAAGCAACTGCCATTTCTAAAACTTTCAATTCAAAAATTCGAAACAGAACATTTGCATTCTAAAAAGTACATTTTATGCCGAGAAAAAAATTGCGGCTCCCGGGGAAAGCTTCCACAAAACGCTTTCAGCACAAAAATGCGATGCAGAGTTGTTTCATTTCAAAAACCCGGTCGTATACCGAAAAAATAAACTTTTGTTGTAATTTCCGGTTTATTTATCAAACAAATTTTAAATGAACGAAAGAAGAAATTTTATGCTGTTTTTTGTCATCGTATTTTTCATCAACCTTTTGGTTAACTTCTATATTTTTTCGAGAACAAGCACCATTTTTACGTCGGGAAATGCAAGCTGGTGGATTTTTACAATACTTTTCTGGGTGATTGCTTTTGCCTATTTTATCGGACGTTTTGCCGAGCGTTCCGGTGCAATGGCAATTGCCGAACCCTTTATAAAAATCGGCTCCTGGTGGTTAGGTGCAATGGTGTACCTCACCCTGCTTTTTCTTTTGGCAGACCTGCTCCGTGGGATAAACGGTCTTTTCAATATAAGTGAGTTTTTCCGGTTCAGCTGGGCCGGAGAGAAAGGCAAAACAGCTGCTTTTATTGTTTACCTTCTTTCTTCTGTTATTCTGATTGGCGGTTACATTAACGCAAAAACTCCGACCATAAAAAAGGTTTCTTTTCAAATAAACAAAGCAATCCCCGATGGCAAACTGAAAGTTGTTCTGGCTTCGGACATTCACCTTGGGATGATGATTTCCAACGGACGGCTTGAGCGACTGGTTCGACTGATTAACAACCAAAATGCAGACGTGGTGCTGCTCGCCGGTGATGTTTTTGATGAAGACCTTGGTCCGGTAATTCAAAACAACATGGGCGACCTGCTGAAAAACTTCAACACAAAATACGGTGTTTTTGCTGTTTTGGGAAACCACGAGTTTTACGGAAATGCAGTTGCTGCCCAAACGTATCTGGAGAATCACAACATTACCGTGCTCAGGGATAGCGTTGCATTTTTGCCCAACGGAATTGCCATTGCCGGGCGCGAAGACATTACCGCAAAAAAAATGTACGGGAAACCCCGAAAAACACTGAACGAATTGCTTGCCAGCGCCGATGCAAAAAAGCCGTTTTTGTTACTCGACCACCAGCCTTACAAACTTGCAGAAGTTGCTGAACACAATGTTGATTTGCAGGTTTCGGGGCACACGCACAACGGACAGATGTGGCCGTTCAATTACATCATCAGCTCCCTGTTTGAAATAGGCAAAGGATACGGAAAAATTAACGACACCCATTTTTACGTTTCTTCCGGCTATGGTACATGGGGGCCACCCATCCGAACCAACAGCCGGTCTGAAATTGTGGTATTGGAAATCTCCGGAACAAACTAGCGCATCGGTTTTTTCAATAGTTTTACGGGCAGTAACGAAATCAATTTTGACATCTGTGTGCATGGCTCAATTTTCAAACCGGACTCCATTTTTCCGGGTGCCACATTTTTTTAATTCAAAGAAACAAACCAAGCCCTGCAAAAACCGGGAACTGTCTTTTCAGGATTCAATAACTGCCGATTCGCAAACATAAGTAGGAATAATTCCCGAGCTTTTTATGCGGACAGCCGCCATTTCGGGCAGGGTATTTCCCGAAAGCACGAGCGCAGTATCCATTCCGAACTTGTTTCCGCCGATGATGTCGGTAAAAAGCGTGTCGCCCACCATCAGTATTTCATTCCTTTTTATATCGATATCCTGGAGAGCACGCTCGTAAGCGAGTGCAAACATTTGCGCATCGGGCTTGCCAAAGCGAATGAATTTTTTACCCAATATTTTCTCCACAAGATCTGCCAAACCCCCAATGGCAACTGAAATATCGTTTTTGTTGATGGGATAATTTTTATCGGTATTTGCAACCACCACGTTCATGTTTTTTTTGCGTAGCAGATTAATGGTTTTGTTGATATCCACATTCCAGTCGAAGCCCTCATCGTCTAGAAAAGCGAATGATTCGATGTGATCCAGATTATCCAGATCGATGTCGCAAATAGATACGGTTTTCAACCCGGCCGTTTCAAGATAATGCGCCGAAGCCCTGGTTCCGAGGTATCCCACAGCATTTCCGTCGTGCAATTTTGTCTGAAAAAATTCCATGGCCAGCATTCCCGACGATAAAATTTTATCGGTGGTGATACACTCCAGTCCGTGCCCCACGTACCAACGGGAAAGTTCTTCCGGGCTTCTCGACGAATCGTTGGTTAGCACATAATACAAAATTCCCTTTCGCTCAAGGTACTCAAAAGTGCTTTTAATATTGGGAATCAGTCCCCGATGACTTTTCAGCACGCCAAAAGCATCAAAAAAAACTACTTTATAATTTCTAACAACATTTCTAAAACTTTTAACTCGCAACATCCGATTACATTTTTAATGTCTTCATTATTTTCTCTACACGATAATTGGCGTCCATGGCCGGGAAATAAGTATCGTAAGCCTCTTTTATGAGCTTATTGGAATAGTAAGTTCTAAAAAAATAGGGTCCGTCTTTTATCACATAATTCAGGATAAAAAAGCGGTATGTTTCTTTTATCAGAAGAACTTCCGCCTCTGTAAGCGGGAAAATCCGGTGGTATTCTTTCAGGAACATCATAAAACGATCTTCCATGAGTGTATCCACCAGGTAGCTAAAAACAGTGCGGTCGCCAACATCGGATACAACCCGGCTGAAAAAGTAAAAATCCATTACCCTCGATGACATTCTAAACCAGTCGTAGTCCCATCGCGAATAAAATTTACCGTCGCCGGTTACCGAAAAATTACCGATGTTCCAATCCACAAAAACCGGAATTACCTCCACCTCTTTAGTGGCGTTAATCCGGTCTGTATTTTCCAGAAAACAGTCGGCTTGCCGAAGAATTGTTTCCCGGTGCTTATCGCACATTTTTATTTCGTTCTTATTGATAGAGCGCCTCAGCCGCTGAATATCTACAACAACATTTTTTGAAGATAGCGGAAGCTGATTCGACACATTGGTACACGCTTTATGAAAACGCGCCAACTCGCGGCCAAGCTTCCGAATTTGCTTTTCGTTCAGGCGGCGTGGCATTTTTTCACGTATCAATATGGGGTTATAAAAAACAAGCCAGGCACTTCGGTCGGGTTCATGATAGCGGTAAATAAACAGCTCGTTTCGTTTTACCAGCGACTGCGCCAGAAACATCTGGTACGGGTATTCCAGATTATTGGCCAGATTATTTATAATGATGTGGTCTTCCCTGAAATCTTCGAACTGCCCGTATTCCGACAGCTTGGCAAAAACAGGTTCGCGTTCGTAAAAAGAAATTTTGTAAACATGATTTGTAGAGACTTTTGCACTTACATCAAAAACCCTTTTTATTTCGTGCCTGTCGCCATCAAATTCCTTCCAGGCCAGCTTTATAATCTGCACATAGTCCAGTCTTTCCATCTTTCGGTTTCAGTTTTTTTTGTGCTCCAAAATAAACTAAATAATTTCAAAATACCTTTTCAACTCCCATTTTGGATCACCGGAATCTGCCTGACGGCACTCCCACCGGCGGGTAGCAGTAAAATGTTTTACGAAGGCGTCACCAAACAGCTCGTTTGCAATTTCCGATTTTGCCATTTTCTCGGTTGCTTCTTCGAGGCTCGTGGGTAACACACCTTTTGATTTGTCGGTGTACCCATTTCCCAAAGTTGCCTCACCGGGCAGCAGGCGTTTCTTAATTCCGTACAATCCCGAAGCCAGAGCAGCCGCCATTACAAGGTAAGCGTTGGTATCTGCACCGGGCACACGGGTTTCAATTCTGGCGGAACGCGGCGTTCCGGGAATTGCACGAATAGATGCAGTGCGGTTATCAACGCCCCAGGTTAACGTAGACGGCGCCCAATCGCCACCGCTCAAACGCCGGTAGCTGTTCGGATTGGGAGCAAACATGGGAAGAATTTCGGGCAGACATTTAAGCTGGCCGGCAATGTAGTGTTTCATTAGCCCACTCATTTTATCCGAATCTGCATCAGAATAAAAAAGGTTATTCGTCTGCTCCAGGTTCCACAAACTCTGATGTATATGCCCGCCACTGCCCGGCAGTTCAGGGTTCCATTTTGCCATAAAAGTTGAAACAAAATTGTGCCGGTACGATATTTCTTTAACCGCAGTTTTAAAAAGAATGGCTTTGTCGGCGGCATGTAGCACTTCGTCGTAAATTGCTGTGGCCTCCAAAACTCCGGGGCCGGTTTCTGTGTGCAGCCCCTCCAGCGGAACACCAAATTTCCCCATCAGCGAAAAAAGGTCATTAAAATAATCGCTGTTTAACGATGTGCGGAGGATGGAATAACCAAACATTCCGGGAGTAGCCGGCACCAGGTTTTCAAAGTTCCCGGCAGCTATTTCGTTGGGGGTTCCCAAAAAATTAAACCATTCGAACTCCTGCGAAAACAGCGGTTTAAAACCCATTTCGTGGCAGTTCCGGGCAACCCTTTTCAGCAAACTTCTGGAGCAAACCGCTTCTTCGTATTTTGCGTCGTCGGCAAAATCTCCCAGAAAAAACGGGGTGTTGTTTTCCCACGGAATTTCCCTGAAGGTTGCCAAATCGATGCTGGCTTTGGCATCGGGATAACCGGTATGCCAACCTGTTATTTCAGAGTTATCGTAACACTTATCGTTACAATCCCACCCGAAAATCACATCGCAAAAGCCGATGCCGTTTTTTACGGCATCCGAAAATTTTTCTTTATGAATATATTTTCCGCGCAAAATGCCATCGATATCCGAAAATGCAATTTTTACTTTTTTCGTTTCCAGGCTTTGAACTCTATCCAGAATCTCTGATTTATTCATCCAAGTAGTTTTATAAACGTATTGTCCCTCAAAGTAATTGAACCGGGTACAAATTTAACACATGTTTTTCTGATCTGGATTTTCCGCGAAAAAACAATGGTTTGTTTTTAAATATAATGTCATCATTTTTAATAATAGAACAGCGCAACCTCAGAAAGAAGAGGGATAAATACTATTTTTGGACAAAACATAAAAACGTATTTGAACTTCAACAATATGGGACAATTCAGATTTGAAGCGCTGAAAGAGGTTTTAAACCGAAAACCGGTTGAAACAGAAAGGGAAGACGCCTTTATTTCGGATTACTTCGGGAAACTTGTTTTCGATAAATACAAGATGCAGAAGTATTTGTCGAAAGAAGCATATAGCGCAGTTACAGAAGCAATTGCAAACGGCACAACAATAGACCGTAAAATGGCCGACCAGGTGGCACAGGGAATAAAATCCTGGGCGATGGAAAACGGGGCAACACATTATACTCACTGGTTTCAGCCGCTTACCGACTCAACCGCAGAAAAGCATGACGCTTTTATAGAGCACAACGGCTCGGGAGGAGTAATAGAAGCTTTTTCGGGAAAGTTGCTTGCACAGCAGGAACCCGACGCGTCTTCTTTTCCCAGCGGAGGAATCAGGCAAACCTTTGAAGCACGGGGTTACACGGCGTGGGACCCATCCTCTCCGGCTTTTATCAGCGAATCAACGCTTACCATTCCAACCATTTTTGTTGCATTAACCGGCGAAGCACTGGATTACAAAACCCCGCTGTTGCGCACCTTGCAATCGGTAAACAAAGCAGCAACCGGCGTGTGCCAGCTGTTCGATAAAAAAGTAACATCGGTACAGGTGAACCTCGGGTGGGAACAGGAGTTTTTCCTGATTGACGAAGCGTTTTTCATGTCTCGTCCCGACCTGACCTTAACCGGAAGAACCCTAATGGGGCATGCTTCTCCAAAAGATCAGCAACTGGGCGACCACTATTTTTCGTCGATTCCTACCCGTGCCAACTATTTTATGCAGGATGTGGAAAACGAGGCGTACAAACTTGGAATCCCCATAAAAACACGCCATAACGAAGTAGCTCCCAACCAGTTCGAATTTGCAGCGCTGTACGAAGAAGCCAATCTGGCAAACGACCACAACCAGCTGCTGATGGACATCATGCAAAAAATTTCGAAGAAGCATAAATTCAGGGTACTTTTTCACGAAAAACCCTTTTCAGGAATAAACGGTTCTGGAAAACACAACAACTGGTCGATGCTGACTGACACCGGAGTGAATGTTTACAAACCGGGCAAAAACCCAAAATCGAACCTGCAATTTTTAACATTTGTGGTAAACACATTGCAGGCTGTTTACGACGGGCAGGATTTGCTGCGTGCCAGCATTATTACTGCTTCTAATGCATTGCGACTGGGCGCAAGCGAAGCTCCGCCTTCTATTCTATCGGTATTTTTAGGCTCGGAAGTTTCCAAAATGCTCGACCTGATGGAAAAATCGGTTGTTGATCGCAAAATGACTCCGGACGAAAAAACAGCCCTCAAATTAAATATCGGCCGCATTCCAGAAATTATTCTCGACAATACCGACCGTAACAGAACCTCTCCATTTGCCTTTACCGGAAACCGTTTTGAATTCAGGGCAGTGGGTTCTTCAGCAAACTGCGCATCGGCACTAATCGTTCTGAACACATTAGTGGCCAACCAGCTAAATAAATTCAAGGCTGAAGTAGACAAACTGGTTGAAAAAGGAACAAAAAAGGACGAAGCCATATTTCAGGTACTTAAAAGCCTTATCATCAAATCGAAACCCATTCGGTTTAACGGCGACGGGTATAGCGATGAGTGGGTAAAAGAGGCAGCAAAAAGGGGACTTACCAATATAGGCAGTGTGCCGGGCGCTCTTTCGGTTTACAGCCGTCCAGAAATCATAAAAATGTTCGAAAAGCTGGGAGTGCTCAACAAATCAGAACTTCATGGAAGGGTTGAAGTGGAGTATGAAAAATTCATTCTGAAAGTTCAGATTGAAGCGCGCGTGCTTGGCGATTTGGCAATTAACCACATTGTTCCGACTGCCGTAGAATACCAATCGAGACTGCTTGACAATGTAAAAAAACTTAAAGAAGTTTTTTCTGACGAAGAATTTGCAGAGCTGGCAGGATCAAGGTTAGACCTCATAAAAGATGTTGGCAGACACATTTCATTTATTAAAGCAAAAGGTAAAGAGCTGATTGAGGCCAGGAAGAAAGCCAATGTAATTGAAGATGCCATTGAACGAGCCAGGGCTTACGACGAAACAATCAGGCCTTACCTGGAAGAAATTCGTTACCATATCGACAAACTGGAATTAATTGTTGATAATGAAATATGGCCACTTGCGAAATACCGCGAGCTATTATTTATCAGATAATTAAAAAGAAACTACTCTCTTTAAAACAGGGGCTCTGAATAATTGCAGGGCCTCTTTTTTTTCATTCTATACTTTAAATGCCATAAACCCGTTATTTTTACAGTCGATAAAAAAAATAATATACTTTTACTTTCCGAAAGCAACAATGGGAATGAACAAATACGTCAGGTTAATCATTTTTTCAATCATTACAGTTGTTCTGGCATCATGTGGCGCCAGCAAATTGGGGCGCGACGCGTTGCTCTCGCACCAGATAGGCGAATATTACAAAGCCATTGAAAAGTACCACAAAGCAAGCCGAAAAGAAAAAGACAGAACAAAGCGCAGAGAATATGCATACGCCATTGCCGAATGTTACCACTACATTGGCGATTACGAAAGGGCTGCCTTGTATTATCAGAATGCTATTCGGAGAGGATACGAAGACCCTGAGGCGCTTTTCAACCTGGCCGAAATGTTTCGTTTTACACAGAAATACGAAGAAGCGATTGAAACCTACCGGGCATTTCTCGACTCTGTTCCGGGCGACGACAGGGCACGGACAAGCCTCGAAGCAATCAGACAAACCCAGGAATGGGTTGCCAATCCCACACGGCATATTATTAATCCGATAAAAGAAATAAACTCCCGGGAAAGCGACTATTCCCCGGTATTTGTAGGTGGCCGCGATAACGAAATAATTTTCACGTCGTCGCGTCAGGCCGCTACCGGGAAAAAGAAAAGTATGATTACCGGACAGGACTACACCGACCTGTTTCGGGCAACGTTCAGTGTTCAGCGTCAGAAATGGGAACAGCCGCAGTTGCTGGACGAAAACCTGATTATTAATTCAGGCGACGAAGACGGTGCTGCAACCCTCTCGTCAACAGGAGAGCAAATGATTTTTACACGCAGCCGTTACGACAAAACCAAATCGCTGGGGACAGAGTTGTACACCACATCGCAATCGCGCGGTTCGTGGTCTGAGCCCATAAAACTGCAAGTGGTTGGCGACAGCCTGGTGGCAGCACATCCGTCGCTTAGCATTGATGGCTCAGTGCTTTATTTTGTTTCGGACATGCCGGGCGGAATGGGCGGAAAAGACATTTGGAAAGCCGAAAAAAGCGGAGGTTCGTTTGTCAACCCCGAAAATTTGGGAGCGCCAATAAACACTCCCGGCGACGAAATGTTCCCGTTTATTCGCGACAACGGCGAACTCTATTTCTCGTCCAACTACCACCTCGGAATGGGCGGCCTCGATATATTCAGAGCTGTAAAAGATGAAGAAGGAAACTGGGTTGTCGAAAACATGGGATATCCGATGAATTCGCCATCCGACGATTTTGGGATTGCATTTGTGGAAGGCCAGAACAAAGGCATGTTCACTTCAAACAGAAAAGGTTCCCGCGGCGATGACCTGTATGATTTTATGGTCCCACCCAAAATTTTCAGAGTCGAAGGCGAGGTTTTCAACAAAGAAAACAGAACCCGGATTGATGGCGCAAATGTAAGAATTATAGGCACCGACGGAACCAGCCTCCGCCTGCGCACGCAAAACGGGAAATTTCAGATGACTTTAAAACCCGAAACAGAATACATTTTTGCTGCGTTTAAAGATGGGTTCCTGCGCGATAAAGCTTCTGCAAACACCATCGGACTTGAAGAGAGTAAAGACTTCAGGTTTGAACTTTTCCTGACGCCAACCGACGCGCCGGTGAACCTGGAAAATATTAATTACGAATTTGGTAGCTGGGAACTGCTGCCCGAATCAAAAACATCGCTCGACACGCTGGTGGCCACGCTTATGCTGAACCCGACAATTACCATAGAAATTATGTCGCACACCGACCATGTTGGCAGCGACCAGTTCAACTTTGAACTTTCGCAAAAACGTGCACAAAGCGTGGTAGATTACCTCATTGAAAAAGGCATCAGTTCGCAACGACTTGTGGCAAAAGGCTACGGCGAAACCTGGCCCAAAACGGTAACACGCAGCCTGGCCCGGCAGTACGATTTTCTGAAACGAGGAGATGAACTTACCGAAGAATTTATTTTGAAATTGCCGGAAGAGCAACAGGAAATTGCCCGCGCCATTAACCGGCGTACAGAGTTTAGAGTGCTTTCTACCGATTTTATCGAACGCTTTGATGCAGAACCGGAACGGTAGAAATCCCTTCTACAAGAACTGCTGCAGCCAAAGGGAAATGAGCATTAACAAAAAGGAGAAAGGTTGGAAAACTCTGTTTCCATCAAAACACAAGGCTACAGAAACCTGATATACATTACTTTGTGTAGTAATCGTCAGTTAATTAAAAAATACAGAAAGTATCATTTGGGGCGCCGACGAACGCTCCTCTTCATCCCAATTTCCAGTACGTTAAATTAGTCTAACCTGCCGACAAATTCGCTAAAACGCTATAAAACAAAATTTTAAAAAAGAGCATATTATTATTACCGGAGAACATTGTTTGCGACAAGCTTTTTGAATGCCGGTCGGCCACAATTTTGATACTTTTGCGCCGTCTTATTAAAAATAAGGAATGATACGACAATGTGCTATTATTTTTGGATGTTTGGCTATTGGGGAGTTAATAGTTCATTTCACGTCCATAAACCTACCTTCGAGCATAATTGGAATGCTGCTACTTACACTGCTACTAAAATTAGAATGGATAAAACTGGAATGGATAAAAGGAATCGCTGATTTTCTGGTAAACGCACTGCCTTTCTTTTTTGTTCCCGCCGGAGTGGCTGTTATGCTGTATTACGACTTAATTTTTGCTTCGTTCTGGGAAATTCTGGTTGCATCGTTCGGGAGCACCATCATTGTTCTGGTTGTAACAGGATGGACACACCAACACTTAAGAGTAAGAACCAAAAAGAATCGTTCAAAAAGAGAAAAACTGATTGCAAGATGAACTGGATATTTCAAAACGAACTGGTTATTATTGCTTTTACGGCAATCATATACTTTGGAGCTCAAAAACTTCAGAAGAAGACAGGCATTGTAGTACTCAATCCTATTTTGATCACAATTGCCATTATCATTCCATTTCTAATAGTATTTCATATCGATTACGAAGTTTATAATAAAGGCGGAAAATACATCGAATTCTTTCTTAAACCGGCAGTGGTTGCCCTTGGCGTACCACTTTATCAACAATTGGAAAAAATAAAAAAGCAGGCACTACACATCATTATTTCTCAGTTGATTGGCTGTTTAGTCGGTATTGTTTCGGTTGTATTGATTGCCAAAATGATGGGAGCATCCAAAGAAATAATATTTTCACTTGCGCCAAAATCGGTTACCACGCCCATTGCCATTGAAGTATCGAAAACAATCGGCGGCATTGCGCCTCTTACCGCTTCGGTTGTTATTGTGGTAGGAATTTTTGGAGCCATTTTCGGCTATGGCATAATGAAACTGACTAAAGTAAAAAACCCCATTGCACAAAGCCTTTCGATGGGGAATGCAGCCCATGCAGTTGGTACTTCCAAATCGATGGAAATTAGTCCGAATTTTGGAGCAATGTCAAGCATTGGGCTCATTATAAACGGAATATTTACAGCTATTCTCTCTCCTTACATTTTAAAATTGATGGGACACTGGATTACTTTCTAAAAGTAGCAGGAGCTGTATCAAGCACGCATCGGCAAAAAATACGGTTAAAGCGTGCTTTTCTTCTAAACAAGAAAAAGTTCCGGCAGACATATTAACCTATGCCCGAAATAGAAAAGCCTCCGTAAAATTAATTTACAAAGGCTTTCAAAAATGTATTGAGGTCCCTGGCGGATTCGAACCGCCGTACACGGTTTTGCAGACCGTTGCCTAGCCACTCGGCCAAGGAACCTTGTTTTGTTTTTGGGTTTGCAAATGTAGGAAAAAATGTATTGATCCCACAAACTCTAATGAAACAATTTTCATCTAAAAAGCGTAACACTAGCTTTTTCTATTTGCCCTCCCATGGGCGGATTGAGTTTTGAGACCTTAATTCGGGCTTTTTCAATAGACGGAAACTGAATATAAAGGGCATCAAGAATGCGACCGGCAACATGTTCAAGCAAGTGCGACTTCACCTGCATCTCCCTTTTTACCAGGTCGTAAACAGCCTGGTAATTCAACGCATCTTCCAGATTGTCGGAATCAGCAGCCGCAGAACAATCCGCTTCGAGCGACACATCTACCAAAAACTCGTTGCCAACAATGCGCTCGGCCTCGAAATGACCGTGGTAAGCGTAAAAGCGCATTCCTTCAATTTCAACAATTCCCATTTACTTTTTTGAGCGAAATTAAAAATAACTGTCAAAAGCAAAGAAATTACCGGGTCGTTAATCGTTCTGAGAAACCTTTTTTTAATTTTGCAAACATTGAAAACCAGCGGATAAAAAATTAAGCACCATGATAGACAACTCCGAGAACAAAGAACCGGTAAAAAAATCAAACTTCATTCATTCGCAAATTGAGAAAGATTTGCAGGAAGGGAAAAACGACGGACGCGTACACACCCGGTTTCCCCCAGAACCAAACGGGTATCTGCACATCGGGCATGCAAAATCAATATGTCTGAACTTTGGCATTGCCGAAAAATTTGGCGGGAAATGCAATTTGAGGTTTGACGACACCAACCCGTCAAAAGAAGAGATGGAATACGTTGAATCGATTCAAAAGGACGTTCGGTGGCTGGGATTTGACTGGGAAGACAGAATGTTTTATGCTTCCAACTATTTTGAAAAGCTGCATGAATTTGCCATCAAATTGATTAATGAGGGCAAAGCTTACGTGGACGATCAGGACGCAGAAACCATCAGTAAACAAAAAGGTACGCCTACCCGTCCCGGACAGGAAAGCCCTTTCCGAAATCGTACAGTGGAAGAAAATCTCGACCTCTTTCGGCGAATGACTCTTGGCGAATTTGATGAAGGCTCGCGGGTACTGCGTGCAAAAATAGACCTGGCATCGCCAAACATGCACATGCGTGACCCGATTATTTACCGTATAATGAAAGCCCACCATCACAGAACCGGCGACAAATGGTGTGTTTACCCAATGTATGACTTTGCACACGGCCAGTGTGATTACTGGGAAGGAATTACACACTCCATCTGCACCCTTGAGTTTGAAGTGCACCGGCCGCTTTACGACTGGTTCATTGATCAGTTGAAAGACTCGGATTACCGCCCGCGACAAATCGAATTTGCCCGCCTCAACCTTACATACACCATCATGAGCAAAAGAAAATTGCTGGAGTTGGTTAAAGAAAATTATGTAAACGGATGGGACGATCCCCGCATGCCCACTATTTCAGGGCTTCGCCGCCGTGGCTATACTCCGGAATCCATTCGCAACTTTTCGGAACGCATTGGAGTTACCAAAGTTGACGGAATGATTGATGTATCGTTGCTGGAATACAGCGTTCGCGAACATTTAAACAAAACAGCACAACGGGTAATGGGCGTGTTAAATCCGCTGAAGGTTGTAATTACCAATTATCCCGAAAATCAGGAAGAAGAACTGGATGCAATTAATAACCCGGAAGACGAAAGCATGGGAACCCGGAAAGTTCCGTTTTCAAAAGAGCTTTACATCGAACGGGACGATTTTATGGAAGAGCCGCCAAGAAAATTCTTCAGGCTGGCACCGGGCCGCGAAGTGAGGCTGCGTTACGCCTATTTTGTTACCTGTACCGACGTTGTAAAAGATGAAAATGGCGAAATTACAGAACTGCATTGCACTTACGATCCGGCATCCAAAGGCGGCAACTCGCCCGACGGACGAAAAGTGAAAGCCACGCTGCATTGGGTTTCTGCAAAACATGCAGTAAAATCTGAAGTTCGGCTTTACGACAGGCTTTTCAACGACGAAGATCCTTCAGGACACAAAGACGTTGATTTTAAAGAATTCCTGAATCCGGATTCATTAAAAATTTTACCGGATTGCTACGTCGAACCGTTTGTGAAAGCGTCTAAACCGCTGGATCATTTTCAGTTTGAACGACTGGGATATTTTAGCCTCGACTACGATTCCAAAACCGAAAAACCGGTATTCAACCGCACTGTTCCATTGCGCGATTCGTGGGCAAAAGCGCAGCAGAATAAATAAAAATACAACTCAAAAAGAAAAGCTGTTCATCCGTTTAAAATGAACAGCTTTTTTTATAATATATAAAACCATTCACCGATTCATTCCCCATGTTAACCGAATGTTAAACACCAAGCCCGGGGTTATTATTATATTTGCTCTCATCAATTATAAAGACAGCAACAATGGAGAATGAACAAACAAAGGAAAATTCGCGGTTAACCCTTGCCGTAGTACTAATCATTCTGGGGGTGCTCTGGCTGCTGCATAAACTCGGGTCGGTTTTCGAAGTTATGGGACTCCACCTGAGAAATCTTATTTTACCATTTAAAAGTCTGTTTGTCAACTGGGGAAGTTTTATTTTCTCGTGGCAAATGATATTAATTCTGGTTGGGCTGGTTTTACTGGCAGGCAAACGGTCTTCGGGGCTGGTTTTAATTGTGTTGGGCGGCCTTTTCTTGGCGCCAAAAATTCTTGCATTCCCACACATTTCGCTTACATTTATTCTTCCTGTAATACTAATTGGGGCGGGAGTTGCACTTATTGCCAAACTAATTTAACAAGAATAACAGAATCTATACAAGCAAATTCATCAATCTGATTTCAGATTCTCTAATTACAGAAAAAAGATGGAAAACAAAGGAGTTTCAAACAAACGGGTGTTATTCGGATCATTTCTAATCGTTATTGGAATTTTCTGGATTCTGGTTAAACTGGACCTTATTCCCAATATATGGACCGATGTATTAATATCGTGGCAAATGCTGTTGATTGGCATCGGCGTATTCTCGTTTATTGCCGGCAACCGGACGGCCGGTACAATACTGATGTTTATCGGTGGCTTTTTCCTCATCGACGAGTTGGTTCCAATTCCGTACCAGTTGCGACAAATCGGCTGGCCAATACTAATAATTGGTGTTGGTGTAGCTCTGCTCATAACACACCGTCAGCGCGGGCTTCAACCCCCTGAGGTTGAATCAACGGGCCGTGGGATGGATTATTTCGACGATTTTGTAATATTTGGGGGAAAAGAAATTTTTGTCAATTCAAGAAATTTGCTGGGAGGAAAAATAACATCCATTTTTGGCGGCGCCGAATACGATCTGCGGCAATCCAGCCTTTCGGAAAACGGGGCAGTTATTGACTGCGTTGCAATTTTTGGCGGGAGTGGTTTTAAAGTACCGCCCGACTGGACCGTAAAAAATGAAGTGACCGCAATTTTCGGTGCTTTCACTGACAAACGTAGCGCTTCGGTGCACGACGTAAGTTGCGATCCGGCAAAAACACTTGTAATTAAAGGATTCTGTGCCTTTGGCGGAGTGGAAGTAAAATATCACTAAAATGGACTTCAAACACCCGTTCATCTCCAACTTTCGACTAGCTATTTACTATGTTCTGATTTGGCTGTTGTTTATAGCTGGCAGCGTTTTGCTTAAATGGCTTGCGTACGGATTCGATCCGGGAATGGCAGTCATCGAGGCATTCGCGTTACCATTCACTTTTGGCATTATCGGAGCTTCAATCTGGTACGTCATCAGGTACAGCACGCTGGAAAACTACTCTCCCGGAAGAATCATAATTTCGCACCTTATTGCAGCAACCATAATTGTTTTTATCTGGATGTATCTGGGGGTGGTTATTATAAAACTTCTTCACCCCTACCCCGAACAATGGATAGACAACAATCTGGCGTCCAATATTTTTACCGGATACATTTTGTATCTCACTTTTGTAATTTTCTTTTATGCAGTGAATTATTACCAGGGTTTTAAAGAAAAATTACGAAACGAAGGAAAGCTGAAATCGCTGGTAAAAGAAGCGGAACTGCACGCACTGAAATCTCAAATCAACCCGCATTTTTTATTTAACAGCCTGAATAGTATTTCATCGCTTACCATGACTGATCCGGCAAAGGCTCAGGAAATGGTCATTAATCTTTCTTCGTTGATGCGATATTCGCTTAAACACGATCAGATCGACAAAGTGCCCTTCAGCGAAGAGCTCAACAATAACAAGCTCTACCTGCATATCGAAAAAGTAAGGTTCGGAACAAAACTGAACCCGGTTTTCAACATCGAAAAGGAATGTATGGAAGCCCTAATTCCGAACATGATATTGCAGCCGCTCTATGAAAACGCAATTAAATACGGCGTTTACGAAGCAACCGAACCGGTTGACATTATTACAACAGCAACACTAAAAGACAATGCATTGGAAATTGTAATTACAAACAATTACGATCCTAACTCCATCAGTAAAAAAGGCGAAGGAATCGGGTTACGCAACATTCGCGACCGGCTTCAAATCATTTACAATAATCCGATGCTCATGAAAGTTGAAGACAACAAAAAAGAATTTAAAGTAACTTTAGCTATTCCACAAAAATAAACTGCCATGACAGAAAAAATACGTACCATAATTGTTGAAGACGAAGAACTTGCCCGCAACCTGCTAAAGTCTTTTCTGGAAGATGTGGACAACATTGAACTGATTGCCGAATGCGAAAACGGGTTTGAAGGAGTAAAAGCAATAAACGAAATGAAACCCGACCTGGTTTTTCTGGACATTCAAATGCCAAAAATTACCGGTTTTGAATTGCTGGAACTGCTCGACCACAAACCACATATTATATTCGCCACAGCATACGACCAATATGCGTTAAAAGCATTTGAATACAACGCTGCCGACTACCTGCTAAAACCCTATTCAAAAGACCGGCTGGTTGAAGCAATTGGGAAAGTTGCAGAACGCATAAAAACAGAAGGCTCCGACTCTGATATTGCCGAAAAAGTAAGTGAATATCCGAAGGAAGAACCGCTAGACAGAATTGTGGTAAAAGACCGCTACAAAATACATATCATTCCGGTTGACCAGGTGCGGTACATCGAATCGATGGACGATTATGTGATGATTTACACGCCCGAAAATCGTTACATGAAACAAAAAACAATGAAGTATTTCGAAAACACACTCGATCCCAAAAACTTTGTCAGGATACACCGTTCGTACATTGTAAAAGTGGAAGAGATACAGGAAATACAACAATACGAAAAAGAGTCTTACATCGTAATACTGCACGACAAAACAAAGCTGAAGGTGAGCAAAACCGGGTACAAAAACCTGAAGGACATTCTTAACTTCTAGATCCGCTGTTTTTCGCTATTGCTTTTTCAACATCGCAGGGCAGGTATTCAGGCACGGCGCCGTGTTGCGATGCCACAAACGCTCCTACGCCACAGGCATATTCCAGGGCTTTCTCCGGCGAATTTCCGGCAGACAGCCCAACAATTAAACCTGCCAGAAAGGAGTCTCCGGCACCAACAGTATCCACGGCTGTTACTTCAAAACCAGGGTGCTCAAAAAACACATCATCAATAAAAAGCGCTGCTCCGTTTGCACCGCGGGTTACACAAACAATTGGGCATTTATAGAAATTCGAGAGCCATCCGGCCAGCTCTTGTTCATCGCCTGTTACGCCTCTCCAACCGGCAATTTTCCGCAGTTCTTCGTCATTCAGTTTTGCAAAATCTGTCAGGTACAACATCTCTTCAACAATTTCGCGACTATCAAAAGGCGGGCGGAGATTTACATCCAAAAAACGTTTTCCGGGTGACTGTTCCAAAAACTTCAGCAATGTTTTTTTGGTAGGTTCGCTTCTCAAAGCCAGAGTTCCAAACACGGTTAAATCTGTTTTTGCGGCAAGCTCGCCCAATTCATCGGTGTATTGAATGTTGTCCCAGGCAACGGGCTGACAAATTTCGTAAGTTGCATTTCTTTCCGAATCGAGATGCACCAACACCTTGCTGGTGGGCAACATTTCGTCGGACTGAATAAACGATAAATCCAATCCCGAACGGGCTAAAAACCGACTGAGCTTTTGTCCTTCGGCATCATTTCCAACTGCACTAATCATAAAAGGATTCACTCCATGCCGCTTCAAATGTATGGCAACATTCATTGGAGCGCCGCCCGGTTTTTCTCCGGCAGGCAGCATATCCCACAGAACTTCGCCAAAACAAACGATAGTGTTAAATTTTGCTTCTGCCATAACTTTCAGTCTTTCACCAAAAATAGGCTTTTCCGCCAAAAATCTCCCTTAGAAATTTCCACAATTTGAGAATTGAAACGAATAAAATATTATATTTGCATGCTCAAAATAAATGGTGGTTGTAGCTCAGTTGGTTAGAGCACTGGATTGTGGTTCCAGGGGTCGTGGGTTCAAATCCCATCTACCACCCAAAACAAAAAAAGGCTGTCGCAAAACGACGGCCTTTTTTCTTACCTGAATACCAAACTACTTTCTAATTTCCGTTATTCAATAAGTTTTCACTTAATGCCCGAAGAGTTATCTCCTTGTGCGAATGGGGCACCAAAACAGAAATATTATAGCGGCTTCCGCCATACGAAATCATGCGGATTGGAATTCCGTCGAGCGCATGAAAAACCTTGGAAGCAAAACCCCGTTCTTCTGCAATAATATTCCCCACAATACAAATAATGGTCATATTTTCGTCCACTTCCACCGTTCCAAATTCGTCGAGATCGTGCTTAATCCTTTTCAGATGATCTGTATTGTCAATGGTTAACGAAACAGCTACTTCCGAAGTGGAAATCATGTCAATCGGAGTTTTATACTTTTCGAAAACGCGAAAAACGCTCTTCAGAAAACCATACGCCATAAGCATCCTGTCAGAACGAATTTTTATGGCTGTAATTCCGTCCTTTGCGGCAACAGCTTTAATTCCTGTGCCTGTCGATTCAGATGTAATAAGAGTTCCGCTATCAGAAGGATTCAATGTATTTTTCAACCTCACCGGGATATCATGTACTCTTGCCGGAAAAACAGTTTGAGGATGCAGAATTTTCGCACCGAAGTAAGCCAGCTCAGCCGCTTCATAAAACGAAAGCTGCTCAATTTTCTGCGTATTTTCAACAAAACGCGGGTCATTATTATGAAAGCCGTCGATGTCTGTCCAAATCTGAATTTCATCAACATCCAAAGCAGCGCCAATTAACGATGCAGTATAGTCACTTCCGCCTCGCTGCAGGTTGTCGATTTCATCTTTGGCATTCCGACAGATAAATCCCTGCGTAACGTAATATTGTGCTGCACCAACCTCCTTCAGCACGCGCTCTGCGTTCTCCCTGATGTAATGCGAGTCTGCTGCTTTTTCCTCGTCAATACGCATAAAATCAAGTGCCGGAAGCAATTTTGCATCGTGGCCGTTCTCAAGCATCAAAAGAGTAAACAACTGAGTAGACATCAGTTCTCCCTGAGCTACAATGGTATTTTCGCCCACATGCGAGAATCTTCCTGAAGTGAATGATTTTATGGTATTAAATGACGAACGAATAACCTTCAATCCTTTTTTAACATTTTCCTCGTTTTCAAAAAGCTCCTTAACCACCTTTTTATAAGTTGCTTCAAGTTGCCCAATTGAAACACTGGCTGTCTCGCGGTTCTTTTTCCAAAGCAATCCGGCAATATCAACCAACGCATTTGTAGTACCCGACATGGCCGAAAGCACTACAATTTTCTGCTCTCCATCGGTAATTATTTTCATCACAGCCCGCATATTTTCGGGCGACCCTACCGATGTTCCGCCAAACTTTAAAACCTTCATATTCAAAATGCTTTTAATCTGTTTCTTAACTGCAAAGATGTGTATTTTTCAGGCAAATAAGCAGTGCGAATTCATCAAAAAAATCACATTTTTAGTATCGAACCCTAAGAACAACATCAAAAATAATTAACATTCAGAAGGTTAATGCAAACAAAACTTTTTGCATCCTGTTTTTTGTTTGTAAAAAAATTTGAAAATCTATTCGTTTGATATGAATATTTATTCAAAAAACTTCTCCATAAAGAAGTCAACCAAATCTTTTCCGGAAGGATCGACAATACCAATTTCAGGAGCATAAACAATGGCTTCCAACCCCACGGCGTCTGCCTTTTCTTTTATGGCTTTTGCGTGCAACGGATGATGATTCAGTTCATCCTCGTTTGTTGGAATTCCGCTTTTGTGCCTGTTATAAACAAAAATGGGAGGGTCGCTTTTATCCATCCGGCTCAGGAAATCCAAATCTTTCCTGATTTCTTTCTGATTATACAAATCAACGCCGTTAAAGTCTTTCAGACCGAATGCCGTTGCAATGTTCCAAAGCTGTTCAGGTGTGTCGGATATGGGAATGCCAATTATTTTTTCCCATTGAAAAATATCGTAGGTCGATTGGGTTGCAAACGCACCGGCGCAAGTCAACCGGGAGGATTCCCTAAGTACAGGGTCTTCGTTCTGAGGATCGGCCATGTCGTCTGAAAAAGCAAGCCATAAAGCAGTGCCGGCACCGGCTGAGCCACCTGAGCAGGCAATCCGGGTTTTATCAATATTGTATTTTTTGGCGTTGTGCCGAATGTATTGCAAACACCTTTTTGAGTCAAAAAAACTGGCCTTAATTCCGAAAGGAGCGTCGGTCATAAACCGGTAGTTAATGGTTGCAACAGAAACTCCGGCGGCAAGAAAACGAACCATATCTTCCGATTCGAAATACTTTGACTTGTCGCCGCCAACAAATCCGCCACCATGAATATATATAACAAGCGGAGTAGGAACCTCCGACTCAGCCAGCCAAATATCAAATACATTCAACGGATGGCTTCCGTATTTCTCGTTCTCAAAAGTAGCCCTCTCTCCCTTTATGTTTACCGGTTCTTTTTTCTCGGCCAAATCAACAATGTTTCCCAAAGCTTACTTGTTTCATTTAACGTTTAATGACGTTGTTTCCCATGTTACGCCGTTCAATTGCAAGTCGTTCCCTGTAATTTGGGAACAAAAATTCCGGCAAAAGTAGAATTTAATAAAAAGAGACAAAAATTTTTATTGAAAAAATTGTCGGTTAAACCATTAAGAATGCAGTTTCTCCAAATTTTGAGCGCTAAAAAAAGTCAGAAGTTTCCGAAAATGGTATGTTTTTCCGAATTGAAATAAATGGTAGAATAAATATTGAACCCCTCTTTATTGGTATTCAGTTTTCGCTCGATGTAAAGCACCGGCTGCCCGCTTTTCAAACGAAGTATATTTTTAATACGCGCGTCGGGAACAATTGCCTTTAACTGCTGCTCGCCACCCAAAACATTCACCTGGTAATGTTTGCGCAAAACTTCAAAAAGCGATTTATTCTCTAACGAACGGTTTGTAAAACGCGGAAGATTAATGTTCGGAAGACGGTTAATGTCGTAAAACACAGGCTGCCCGTCTACATACCGCAGCCGCTCCATATAAATACACCCCGACTCCGATTCCGGCTCCGACAGGTCAAACGGAAACATATCCGGCCACTTTCTCAACTCCGGCTTCTGTAGGATGTCGGTTCTCAAATAACGCACCCCAATTGCAGAAGCAGTACCTGAAATCGACAAAATCCCGATATTCTGCGGCGGCTTTCGCACAATACTTCCTTTGCCCTGCTTCTTTAAAATAAGGCCTTCGTTCACCAGCGTATCCAACGCATGACGAACGGTTGGTCGGGTCATTCCGTGCAAAGCACACAACTCATTCTCTGAGGGCAACAAATCCCCTTCTTCATAAACACCTGAAACGATATGCTTACGAAGCAGCTCGTATAACTTCCGGTATTGCGGCACGTTTTCATTCATACCCCAAAAATAAAAATTTTATTAAAACAAATAAAGCAACTTGTATTTACAAGTTATTCTTCATATTTTTACAGCTCTCTTAATAATATCGGCTGTAATACCTTATTATTAAAGGGAATTAAAAAATCTAAGTAAACGAATTTGTAACAATAGGTCAAACAAAATAATTTAAGAAAAAATGGCAACACCTGTAATGATGCCCCGCCAGGGCCAGTCCGTTGAATCCTGTATTATGGGACAATGGTACAAATCGGTTGGCGAGGAAGTAAAAGAGGGCGATCTGCTTTTCTCTTACGAAACCGACAAAGCCTCATTTGAAGAAGAAGCCAAAGAAGAGGGAACTCTTTTGGCTGTATTTTTTGAAGAAGGCGAAGAAGTTCCTGTACTTACCAACGTGGCGGTTATTGGAAAAGCGGGAGAACCGGTTGACGAATATGCTCCCGGAAGCGAAGCAGCTACGGCAGCGCAGGAGGAAACTAAAACTGAACAAAAAGAAGAGTCGCCCAACGTAGTTGAATTCGACGTGGAAGAGAACGAATCCGGAAAACGAGTTCGCATTTCGCCCCTGGCCAAAAATATGGCAGAAAAAATGGGAATAGATATTCAGTCGATAAAAGGCTCGGGACCGCGTGGCCGAATTATCGCACGTGATGTTGAATCTGCCGCAAAACCGACCCAGAAGCCCGTTCAAAAACCCACTGAAAAACCGCAGCCTGAAACCAGGGCAGCAGCACCAAAAGCGCAGGTTCTTCAAACCGGAGCCGACTTCGAAGAAAAATCCATTCCCAATATTCGTAAACTGATTGCGACAGCCATGCACCAATCGCTGCAAAACTCGGCGCAACTTACCCACCACCTCAGCGCCGACGCACGACAATTACAAAAGCTGCGCAAAAAATACAAAAAAGCTTATACTGAAGGAACTGTTTCTCAAAACGTGACCATCAACGACCTGGTTTGTTTTGCAGTAATACGCGCGCTGGAAAAATTCCCGCAGGTAAACACACACTACCTGGGCGACAAGATGAAATGGTTCAAAAAGGTACATTTAGGACTTGCTGTTGACACCGACCGCGGGCTGATGGTTCCGACGTTGCAAAATGCAGACGACCTCTCGATTACCGGACTTTCATTTCAACTGCAACAACTGGCAACACAAGCCCGCAGCGGAAATGTAAATCCCGATCTGTTAAGCCCTGCCGCAGCATCGTTCACTGTTTCTAACCTGGGAAATTACGGAGTAGAAGTATTTACCCCGGTCATAAACCTACCACAAACTGCTATTTTGGGTGTCTGCACCATTGTGCCTCGCCCCAAGGAAATTGAAAACGGCGTTTATGCTTTCGTTCCAATGATTGGGCTTTCGCTCACATATAACCACCAGGCCCTCGACGGAGGCGAAGCCACCCGGTTTCTTGCAGAAATTAAAAATCAGATTGAAAACCTGTCAGTTTAACGTTTAAATTTTAAAACTTACAATCATGCCTAAGAATCAATTCATAAATCCCGACGAAGTCAGGAAACCCAAGCAGATAGAATTTTCCCCCATCCCAATAAACCAATACAATAAATCAATTGAAGAGGAGAGAGAGAACTTCTCCAAAGAAGAGATGCTCCATATTTTTAATGATATGGTCGTCATCCGGGAATTTGAAACCATGCTGAACCTCATCAAAACCCGTGGCGAATACAACGGAATTCCATACAACCACCCCGGTCCGGCTCACCTTTCCATCGGACAGGAAGCCGCAGCAGTTGGCATGGCGTACACTCTCGATGTTGACGACTTTATTTTCGGATCGCACCGCAGCCATGGCGAAATTCTTGCTAAAGGATTGTCGGCCATTGCCAAGCTCGACGATAAAGCGCTGGAAAGTATTATGGAGAAACATTTTGACGGAGTCACCCTCGCTCCTGTAAAAGCCGGCCACACCGGCACTACCAAAGAGCTGGCAATAAAATTCCTGTTATACGGAACGCTTGCCGAAATCTTCGCCCGCAAAACCGGATTCAATAAAGGATTAGGCGGCTCCATGCACGCATTTTTCACTCCGTTTGGCGTTTATCCGAACAACGCGATTGTTGGTGGTTCGGGAGATATTTCAGTGGGTGCAGCTTTGTACAAAAAAGTGAATCGTAAAAAAGGAATCGTTGTAGCCAACATCGGTGATGCTTCCATGGCTTGCGGCCCGGTGTGGGAAGGACTTACATTTGCCACCATGGACCAATTCACCGAATTGTGGGAAGACGACATGAAAGGCGGGCTGCCGCTAATCATTAACATTATGAATAACCAGTACGGAATGGGCGGCCAGACTTGTGGCGAAACCATGGGATACGAAGTAGCCGCACGAATTGGCGCCGGGCTCAACAAAGACCAAATGCACGCAGAGCGCGTAGATGGCTATAATCCGCTGGCGGTTATCGATGCTTATCGTCGCAAAAGGAAAATACTGGAAGAAAAACGCGGCCCTGTTCTGCTGGATGTACTGACTTATCGCTACAGCGGGCACTCTCCTTCCGATGCTTCGTCGTACCGCTCAAAAGAGGAAGTGGAAGCCTGGGAAAGCCAGGACTCTATCGTGTGGTTTGGAAATGAACTGGAAAAAGCCGGGATTGCCACAAAAGACGAGCTGGAAAAAATAAAAGCCAACACTACAACGCTCATCTCTTCTACATTAAAACTGGCCATTGACGATGAAGTTTCGCCTCACATGGATATGAAAAAATATCCGGATCTTATTGGAGAAATGATGTTCAGTAACCAGTCGGTTGAAAAAATGGAAGACCGGGAACCAGAAGTAAATCATCCGCTGGAAAAAAATCCCCGGGTAAAACAAATTGCCAACAAAGAACGGTTCATGTTTGATAAAAACGGAAAACCGTTTTCAAAAATAAAAACCTACGCTCTGCGCGACGGCATATTCGAAGCCATCGCCGACCGGTTTTACAAAGATCCGACACTGATTGCTTACGGCGAAGAAAACCGCGACTGGGGCGGCGCGTTTGCAGTTTACCGTGGCCTTACCGAAGCCCTGCCCTACCACCGGCTGTTCAACTCTCCCATTTCTGAAGGGGCAATTGTTGGAACAGCCATTGGCTACGCCATGTGCGGCGGACGGGTTATTCCGGAAATAATGTATTGCGATTTTCTGGGGCGTGCCGGCGACGAAGTGTTTAACCAACTTCCGAAATGGCAGGCAATGAGCGGAAATGTTTTAAAAATGCCGGTGGTAATACGCGTTTCGGTGGGTTCAAAATACGGGGCACAACACTCGCAGGACTGGACAGCACTGGCGGCTCACATTCCCGGATTGAAGGTTGTTTTCCCCGCAACGCCATACGATGCCAAAGGATTAATGAATGCGGCACTGCAGGGAACAGACCCGGTTGTTTTCTTCGAAAGCCAGCGCATTTACGACATTGGTGAAATGTTTCACGAAGGCGGAGTTCCGGAAGGCTACTACGAAATACAGATGGGAGAACCCGATATTAAAAAGGAAGGTAACGAAATAACCATTCTCTCTATTGGAGCAACGCTTTACCGCGCACTGGATGCCGCTAAAATTCTGGAAGAGAAACACAATATTTCGGCAGAAGTTATTGATGCACGTTCGCTGGTTCCGTTTAATTACGACATGGTAATTGAATCCATCAAAAAAACAGGCAGGATTGTAATTACCGGCGATGCCTCGGCGCGCGGTTCGTTCATGCGCGATTTAGCTTCAAACATTACCGAACTTGCATTCGATTACCTGGATGCCCCGCCGGTAGTAGTTGGCTCACGCAACTGGATAACTCCTGCTCACGAACTGGAAGACTATTTCTTCCCACAACCGGAATGGATTGTAGATGCCATTCACGAACGCATTCTTCCGCTCCCGGGGCACAATCCCGAAAACGATTTTACGGAAGAAGAACAATTAAACAGAAATGCAAAAGGAATTTAAATAGAAAGGCTGCCCTTCCTCTAAAGGAACACTTTTAAACCACACAACCAGAATGTCATAACATTCAAATGTATTCAGCAGGTGTTTTTTTCATCTGCTGAATCTTTTTTTTAGCCGCCGAAAAATCGAACAAACTTGCAATCCCGCTCAACGTTTTTTCCGTATCAGAGCCAGAATTATTCCCACAACCGTAACAATTCCACTATAAATCACGGGCTTCCAATCGGCGTTGCTCACAGCAACATCAATTCCCAAAACGTTGAAACTTTCTGATGCCTGCAGTGCTTCATAACCGAAATAGGCCACTCCGGCCAGTCCGATTACAATTAATACAAATCCTACTTTTCTCATTATTTTTTATTGATGATTTCTCTTTGCAATTACTTCGTCAACAGAATTCTACGCCCGGTCAGTACAACTTCAAAACCATCCCCACGCGCAGCACCGAGTTCTCATTTAGATTATTCAGTGCGCACAATGTTTTGATGGAAGTTTTGTACCGACGCGAAATTTTCCACAACGAATCGCCACTTCTTACTTTGTAATGTTGTGGTGTTGCTTCATTAACCGAATAACCGGCCGGAGTCAGCGCCCGGTGTAGTTCCGTTAGATTATATGCCGACTGCGTTTCGTTCCGCACTTTTCCGTTTTCAAAATCGAAAACCAGCTCAGGATTAAAAGCTCTTTTCCCCTCCCTGATTTCGAAATGCAAATGATTGGTGGTAGCTCTCCCTGTTCTTCCTGCCAAACCAATCGGCTGGCCTTTCACAACATTGTCACCGGTTTCAACCAGAAAGCCCGACAAATGGGCATAACCTGTTTCGAGGCTGTTCCCGTGGTCAACAACCACCATATTTCCATATCCGTAGTAATATTTTGCCCGGGTAACAGTTCCGTAATAGGCAGCAAATATTGTGTCGCCGCGGTTCATCTTAATATCGGTTCCCGAATGCATTCTACCGTTTCGCGGCCCAAACCTGCTGATTACCTTTCCGTCTGACGGCAAGTAAAACTCACTAAGAATTTTACCCGACGGAATATGCGGCTGAAGAACAAACTGCCCGGGTACAATTTCTGTTTCGGGCGATTCAAACCGCAACGAGTCGAATTCGTTTAATGTCATGGGCATTTCAAACCCCGGAACTATTATAAGAGAATCGGAATTAACGTACTGTGCGTACAAACTAAGTGTACTAAAAAGAAAAAAAATTATTACTGCGATTAATTTCTGCATGCTAAAAAAAAGAAAATTAAGCCATTTGTTTCAAATAACGAATTAACGTTGGGGGTTATTTTTTGTTGAGCCATTAAGTATTAAAAAACTGAAAAGCTCCGGATTGTTCCGAAGCTTTTTCTATGATGTCAACACACTTAATTTCTGCAACCTAATCTATCGCCTGCACCATCAACCCATCCTCTGTTTTTTCCACTTTGGCCAGGTTGTTTTTAGTCAGTCCTTTAATGGCTTTGTCCCACTTTTTATTGCTCAATCCGGACTTTTCTTTCAACTGGTTCAAATCAACCGGAGATTCAGCCTTCAATAATTCCAGCACTAATTTTTCGTCTTCGGTCATTTCCACTTTCTTTTTCTCGGGTTTCATCTGCGGGAAAAAGAGTACATCCTGAATAGACGAACTGTTGGTCATAAACATGGTTAAACGGTCGATGCCAATTCCCATTCCAGAAGTAGGAGGCATGCCGTATTCCAGTGCCCGCAAAAAGTCCTGGTCGATAAACATTGCTTCGTCGTCTCCTTTTTCCGAGAGGCGTAATTGTTCTTCAAAACGCTCGCGCTGGTCAATCGGGTCATTTAATTCGGAGTAGGCATTGGCCAACTCTTTTCCGTTTACCATCAATTCAAAGCGTTCGGTCAGCTCCGGATTATTGCGGTGTTTTTTTGTTAGCGGAGACATTTCAACCGGGTAATCGGTAATGAATGTGGGCTGAATGTAGTTGCCTTCACATTTTTCACCAAAAATCTCGTCAATCAATTTCCCTTTGCCCATGCTGGGGTCTGTTTCAATTCCCAGCTTGTCGCAAATATCCCGCAACTCCTGTTCGCTCTTCCCTGCAATATCGTAACCGGTATGTTCTTTAATCGCCTCAGCCATTGTTACACGGGGGAACGGACGTTTATAATCGATGACATTTTCGCCCAGCTGAACTTTAGTGGTTCCGTGCAGCGCCAGAGCTACCCGTTCACAAATTTCTTCGGTAAAATTCATCATCCATTTGTAATCTTTGTACGCCACATAAATTTCCATTACGGTAAATTCAGGGTTGTGGGTACGGTCCATTCCTTCGTTTCTGAAGTCTTTTGCAAATTCATAAACGCCATCAAAACCACCAACAATCAGGCGTTTCAGATACAGTTCGTTCGCAATTCGCAAATAAAGAGGAATGTTCAACGAATTGTGGTGGGTAACAAACGGACGCGCCGCAGCTCCTCCCGGGATTGGCTGTAAAATAGGAGTTTCTACTTCGAAATACCCGTATTCGTTAAACATTTGCCGCATGGTGTTGATAATTTTTGTGCGTTTAATAAACACATCTTTCACCTGCGGATTTACTATTAAATCGACATAACGCTGACGGTACCTTTGTTCCGGGTCAGTGAATGCGTCGTATGTTTTGCCTTCCTTTTCTTTTACAGCGGGCAGAGGCCGAAGTGATTTATTCAGCACAGTGAAATTTTTTACGTGGATCGTAATTTCACCCATGTGCGTAATAAAAACAAAACCTTCTACTCCAATGATATCACCGCGGTCGAGCAGTTTTTTGAACACCTCGTTATACAAAGTTTTATCGTCGCCCGGACAAATCTCGTCGCGATTAACATAAATCTGGATGCGCCCTTCGTGATCCTGCAGCTCACCAAAAGAAGCCTTGCCCATAATCCGCCGGTTCATAATTCGTCCGGCCAGGCAAACTTCCTGAAAGTTATTCTTTTCTTCGCTATACTGCTCCTTGATTTCGCGAGAAGTCGCGTTTACTTTGTACTCGGCTGCCGGATAAGGATCGATACCCAAATCACGCAATTTTTGCAACGACTCTCTCCGTATAATTTCCTGTTCGCTTAATTCCAAGTGATTCATTTTTTGCTTCAAAAAAAATTTCAGCAAAGATAATAAAAGATGCGGGTTTCGTTTTCAGAATCTATAGTTCAACCTTAAATCAGATGCATTTGTTATCTTTGCAAATCGGGCTATGGAAAAACAAAACGTACGCATGGAAAAAATATGGGATCTAAAAAAGCAGGGCGATCCGAATGAAATAAAGCACCTGTCGGCAGCGCTGAACGTGAACATGACCATCGCGCAACTACTGGTTCAAAGGGGAATAACTACATTTAACGAAGCAAAATCTTTTTTCCGGCCGCGGCTCAGCGACCTTCACGATCCATTTCTGATGAAAGACATGGACAAAGCAGTTGACCGCCTCGAACAGGCTATCGCAAATCAGGAAAAAGTAATGGTTTACGGCGATTACGACGTGGACGGAACAACATCGGTGGCCTTGATGTACACTTTTCTCAGAAACCGAATCGAACAAATTGAGTATTACATACCCGACCGTTACAGCGAAGGTTACGGGATTTCTCCCAAAAGCATTAATTACGCCGAAACAAACGGATTCTCATTAATAATTGCACTGGATTGCGGAATAAAAGCCGTAGACAAAATTTCTGATGCACGGCAGCGCGGACTCGATTTTATTATCTGCGATCATCATAATCCGGACGAACAGGTTCCTCCGGCAGTAGCAGTACTCGACGCCAAGCAGCCCGACTGTAAATATCCTTACAAAGAATTGTCGGGATGTGGCGTGGGATTTAAACTTCTGCAGGCTTACTGCCAAAAAAATGCAGTTGAGCTGGAAGAAATTTACGATTTACTCGATCTGGTAGTGGTTAGTATTGCTTCGGATATTGTTCCGATTACCGGAGAAAACAGGGTGCTGGCCTATTACGGGTTGAAGAAACTAAATTCAAACCCGGGAATGGGGTTGCAAACCATTATTAACCTGGCAGGAATTAACGGCACCGAAATTACCATTAGCGATATCGTTTTTAAGATTGGCCCGCGCCTGAATGCTTCGGGACGAATTGAACACGGGAAAAAGTCTGTACAGATTTTAGTTTCAAACGACGAAGATAAATCAGACATTCTGGGCGAAGAAATTGATTCGTTCAACGAAATCAGAAAAACCCTAGACCGCGACATTACACAAGATGCGCTGGACATGATTGAAAATGATCCTCACATGAAAAACATGAACAGCACGGTGTTGTACAACCGCGACTGGCACAAAGGAGTTGTGGGGATTGTTGCATCGCGGGTAACCGAACAATTTTACCGACCCACTATTATTTTAACCGAATCGAACGGATTGGCAACGGGTTCGGCACGCTCGGTAAAAGATTTTGATTTGTACGAAGCCATCGGGAAGTGCAGCGACTTGCTGGATTCATACGGCGGGCACATGTTTGCCGCGGGTCTGACCATGAAAATTGAAAACATTCCGGAGTTTAGACGGAGGTTTGAAGAAATTGTCACCAGCCAGTTAACCGACCATTCGCAAACGCAAACCATTGATGTTGACGCAAAAATTACGCTGAGTGAAATTACTCCACGGTTTTACCGGATACTAAAACAGTTTGCTCCGTTTGGGCCACATAACATGACCCCGGTTTTTGTTACCGAAGATGTTTTTGATGCAGGCACCAGCCGTTTGGTAGGGAAAAACCAGGAGCACCTGAAACTCGATCTGGTTGAGCCGGATGTAAACTCGGGCATTTTCCCCGGAATTGCATTCAACCAGTCAGACAAATTCAACTTAATTACTTCGGGATTGCCTTTTGACGTTTGCTATTCGATTACCGAAAACGAATACCGGGGAAAAACAAGTTTACAGCTGTTTATCAGGGACATCAAAAAACGGGATATTTTCTAATTCCGGCAATACAGACTGATTCTCCCCTTCTTAAATTTCTTCACCAGCCTGTACTTTGATTTCATTAGTTTGATAACCTTTGGGTTGTCTTTTTCCAATGTAACGAAATCAGGTTCAGTACTCATTATCCGGGCTAGCTCTTTGTCCACGTTAATCTCAAACGCCTTGTGCGTTTTCGTAAAAATAAGGTTGGGATGAATGTATTTTGTCGGGCTGTCTTCATCGAGCAAGTAATAAATAATCTGCTCGTAATTACCCACGTAAATATCTTCCCCCGGATCAAGTTCCTGCTTAATTGCAGCAGCGACTTCACGCGGATAGTCTGGTTCCATCAATTCACTTTTGAAACCGACAATCTGGATTACAACAACAGCCAAAAACAGCAATGCCCATCCGGTTCTTCCTGTAAACACGGCTGAAGTGTAACGATCAATTTTGAATTCAGAGTGAAAAAACAGCCCGGCAATAAGGCTTAGCGGCAACATTAACTGAATGGTATAATGGCTAAACTCTTTGCCCGGCAGGTAAATGGCAATTAGTATGCAAATGACCCACGTAACAAAGAACCATTTCTGCTCCTTTTTCAGAATATTACTTCGCTTAAACAGCACATAAAAAAGGAAAAAAGAGATGGGCAGGAATTTCCCGATAAAATCAGCCAGCATTGTTCCGCACCTCACCATAGACGGATTACTTCCGTAATTGCCGGGCAATTCGTAAGTCACATAAAAAAAATCATGCGCCGGATTTTTCAACCAGAAAAAAAGATTCAACAACCCAAACGGAAGAAGAAAAGCCAGTCCTGCGCCAACGTATCTTCCCCAAAACCCGGGGCGTTTTACTATTTGGGAATTCCGCACAATGTCGAAAACAAAAAAAAACGCCATAAAAGCGATCAGGTCAAATAAAACAAGGTATTTTATAATGAATCCGATTCCCATAATCAGCCCGCCAAAAACCCACGTTTTTAATTTGGGCTGAAGAAAAAGCAATAATGTGCTGATTGTAGTCAGGTTAAAGAGCAACTCGGTGTTGGGCGAAAGGCCGTGGTACACCCAGATTGAGGTATAAAAAATGTAAATCAACCCGGCTGCAAAAGCGGCGTTCCAATTTTTAAAAAGCAATTGTGAAACTTTAGTTAGAAGGTAGGCGGTAATTCCAACCACCAACGCAAAAGCAAACCTTTTCAGAAAAATGGATCCGCCAACCAGAAACTCCAAGGCAGCGTAAAAAAGGAAAATACCGGCAGGCTTGGTGTCAGTAACATCGGTATACAGTTCTTTTCCCTGCAAAATTTCACGACCAATAATCAGATAAGTCGATTCATCGTGATCAAGCACACTGGGGAAAAAACTAAAAAGACGCAATAAAACAGACAAGCCCATAAAGATCAGGACCGCGTACTTTTTAAAAAAAGTAGTCTTCATATTTCAAATCAGTCGATATTTATTTTTTTTCTTAGTTCTCGCTAATTTCCCCAACGCCCAAAAGGTCGGAAATATTGTTCAGAACCGGAGAACCTGTTTCTTTCAGCCTGTTTTTCGACTGATGCCCGTCTGCAACCAAAATGCAGCGAATTTCAAGCTCCTGCGCCACTTCAAAATCATGTATGGTATCTCCTACAATCCAGGCATTTTCGCGCTCGATATTAAACTTACCAAGCAATTGTTTCCCCCGTTCTACTTTAGAAACGGCGTAATGATCGCCAAGTCCTGCAACTCCTTCAAAAAATTGATAAATGCCATTGTGCTTCAATGTTCTTTCAAGCATGTCCTGATGCATGGCAGAAAGCACAAACTGCCGCATGCCTTTTGTTTTAAAATATTCCAGTGTTTCCACTGCTCTCGGCTGCAACAAACAGTTCTCCACTCCACTGTCGTACAACCTGATATATTCCATGGCAGGCACATCAAAATCTTCTTGTGAAAAATCGAACCCGATGGATTCGTAATAATCTTTAATCGGGAAGGAAAAAACCTCTTTGTATTTTTGACGATCCAACCGGGGCAGGTTACGTTTTTCCAGCAAATTATTAATGCAGGAAAGACTCAGTTCCAAATCGTTTAAAAGGGTCCCGTTCCAGTCCCAGACAATTACAGATGCGTCCCTCATAAATCCATCACTTTCATCTTGTTAATTACCGGGTTAGCGTACATTTTCAGGAAACGTTCCTGAATGTCGGTAATCGGAAAATCAATGAAAATCTGAGCTTGTTCGAGCATCATTTTAAATTGTTTCTTTTCGTGCGAATTGTATTTGTGTTTGAACTTTGCTTCGGGCATCAGCATATCGTAAGCAATATAATTGTTGGGCCACAATTTAAAATTGGCATAAATCTGCCGGTCAATCAACTCTGCCAACTCTTTAAACTGATGGTTCCTCTGCTCCTGTGTTTCTGCTTTATCAAAATTCACTTCAATGGGTTTACCGAATGAAAAACGCATTCTTCCCTTCGGATTAAACATCCCCATCGACATACTTTTCAAATCGTCTTTGTTGGTCTTCTTCTGGCCGTAATGTTCCTTTTTTATGAGTTCCTTCATTTTTGCCAAACCGCACGGTTCAATCTCATATGAAATGGAAACCGGAACAACATTTAAATCTTTGAACCCTTCAGAAATGCTTTTTTCATTGCTCATGTTCAGCATTTTCAAAACGCTTTCCTGAGTTTTGTCGAAGCCGTCTTTTGTGCGGCCTTCGCGCTGGGCAATCCAAACCGAGAGATTGTCCTGAGTAATGGATTTCCGGATGAACTCGGACACTTTTTTCGAAGATTCCAGCAATTCACGCGGTGGCAGGTTTCTTTTAACAATAAAAGCCCTGTTCAGCTTTACGGCATGTTCAATCCATTCGTACAACAGAAGATTATTCCCGATGGCAATCTGCGTGGTATTCATCCCCTTTTCAAAAATGAGATAATTGAGCAACGCGGCATCGAGAACGATATCGCGATGATTGGAAATAAAAAGGTAAGGTTTTGTTTTCTCCAGATTTTCGAGCCCGTAACAAGAGAGCCCGTCCGAAGTTTTATTAATCAGCCACCTCAGCAAATCGTAAACAAACGTGCCCTGCAACTGCTTAATTTCTCGAATCATTCGAAGTTGCAGTTTTACCATCTCCACTTTTGGGCGGACTTTAAAAAGATACATCAACACCCTGTCAAACGCAGGGTCTTTCGTCATCAATTTTATCTTTTCCTTAACCTCTTTGTCTGTGTATGGGCGGATGTCATCAAAATTATATTCCATCTTGCGCTTTTGAAATTGCGGGGCAAAGTAACAAATTCGAATCTATATTTTCAACCTCAACTGAAATTTAACTTCAGTTTTTTGATTTCCAGAAATTTCATTGTACCCCGAACTTATGGATTCTACGCCACTTTGAGAAGTATTTGCCAACTTCAGCCAAACTTCTGCTTTTTTGCTGATTTTGTATTTCAGATTGAAATAAGTACGAACCCCTTTCCCGAAAAATGCAGGAACGGCAAAAGTGTAAAGCAGGTCGTTTTCGTAGGCATAAATTCTCGAATTGTAACTTTCGGTATCAAAAAATGCCAGGCGAAAAGAAGCATTGAGCGGAAATGCTGCTGGCGCAAATTGCACATCCTGAAAAACCATCCAGCCGTTTTCTTTTTTTAGCCCTTTGTAAAAAACATGCTCCACCCGGGTTTTTATTTTGAACGCTTCCGACAAGCTGTATTGAAAATGAATTCTGGATTTTCGGAACTGCTCCGGACGATTCTCATATTTCTCTTCAATCCTGAATTTCTGCTCTTTCTCTTCATTTTTATACCGAATATAAAACTGCATTTTGCGCGACAACCGAAAATCGGCCTGGGCAAAAACATCCCATCCCACAGCCGGGCCGGCGGTAGAATAATTTATCCACGGGAAACGATAAAAATCAGAATAAGCCGAAAACGTTACAAACTTCGCGGGCAAAATACGTGTTCCAAAATACAAACCGGTTTCATTTGCGGCCTGGCTCCCCTCCGAAAAAGGCGCTGCCCACATGGCGTGGTAGTTCTTATCGAAGTGGCGGAACAATGCCGAAAGCTGAATGCGGTCGTGCAAATGGGCAGTTGCTCCCTGCAAAACACCTTTTCCTTTTGACTTTGAAACAGCCACTTCGCCAAACAACTGGTACTTCCCCTTGCTGTACAGGTAGTCGCCGCCTGCCACAAAATTCTCCTTTCCGCCAAAACGAAACCGATTGTAAAGCTGGTCGCTCCGAATAAAAGGCATGTCAAACTTTCGATACAACAGTGTGGCTCCAACTTTCAGGTTTTGAAATTGCCAGGAAACAACAGCTCCTGCATTCAAGTCGTTCACGCTGTTTTTATCAGCAATTTCGCTTGCAGTGCGATGGTAGCCAGAGGTTTGCAAACTGGTAAAATAATTTCCCAAAACATCAGACGACTCAATATTTCCGTCGCGGTTTTTCTGCGAGTAAAAGAAACTGGCCCGGGCATCTCCTAATTTCAACGTTGTGGAAACACCCCTAAAAAACCGGTTTTCATCGGTAGATGTATATGGACGAACGCCCTGGTTGGTTTTTGAAATGTTCAGCGAATATACCGATTTGCCGGCTGAGAACCCCTGCCAGAGTACCAGCCCCTGACCGCTGCGTACCACAAAATCGCCTATTGTAAGTTTTTCGATTACCGGGCTGATTTTCAAACTCACATGCCCTGAATAAAAATCAAACCCCTCTTTGTTTGAGCCGGCAAAAAAGGCTTCGCCGGGATCTTTATCTGCTGTAATTCCAACAGAAATATTGTCAGAAGACTGAAACAGGTAACGTGCATAATAACGTGCCCGGCTTCCTTCGTAAGGCGTTGTTCCGTCATCTTTTTCTTTGTAACCCTTTGGCTTCTGAACTGTTCCGGTGGTTCGCATAATCATCTCGTGGCGGCCGTATTTTAGCATTTCCGGTACCGACCGGGACTTTTCCACTGCAGGGCCAAACCAGATGAACGGTTCCATTTTCAACAGCAGTTCCCGATTAAAGCCATCAATAGTATTCAATTCGAAAACAGACAACGCCGGGCCAAACCGGGAAAGGTAATTCAGCAACTTTTGTAGCTGTACCTCATCCAGCAAATGAAGCTCCGAAAGTTGTTCGCGTGTTGCAGTATTAATATTCAACGGATTTTCCGCGAACTGCTCCAAATCTTCAATTATCAACGCCGCGCCGGTTTCTTCACCCAACTCTTCTACAATGGACTCGATAATCGCTTCCACCTGACTTTCTGCTTCCGGAGTTTGCGACCGGCCAATAACCGAAAAAAAGCACAGCAACGCCAACACGATATGTTGAGGCGTGCTTCTCATTCCAACTGAAATTGAACGGAAACCGAAGGAGTAATTCCCAGATTTCCATGGTATCCGAATCCCAAATCGCCGGAAAAGCTGCCCGTTTTATACCCTATCCCGGCTGTGTATTTAAATGGTTTGCCGGAAACGCCAATCCGAAACGCCAGGTTTTCCACGGGTAAAAATTCGATGCCGGTTTTAAGTAGTACCGGATTTTGATTGTCCGTTTCTGTTTCGAAAGCGGCCAGTACCATTTCACTAAAACGATAATGCCCACCAACCCGAAAAACCACCGGCATCTCCTGCTTCCCGGACGGCGTGTTAATTCCTCCCGAAACAGGATTAAAAACATGGACACCCAAATACAGCTTTTCCGAAGGCTGAAAAAGAACGCCGCCTTCGAACGTGGCAAAACCTCTGGCCCGTTCATTCTCCGGGAAAGCCCGGGAGAAATAATCGAGCTGAATGCCTGCTTTCCATTTCTCCGACAAGGTTCTGGCATACGCAAGGCCAAACTTATGCTCCTTAAATGCGCCCTCTCCAAACTGAAAGAAACTCAGTCCGAATGCCCCGCTTCCAAAAGGCATAACAACCGAGCCGGCAGACAACGACAACAACTCAACTCCGAATCTGGACTCGTAAAAAAATCCGGCAAAGAATCCATTCGTTCCTGCAATTCCTGCCTGATTATGAAACACAGCCCACGAATCGGAGAGCGAAACAGCAGCGTGCGAAAGCCCCAGTGAACGGGCTCCGACCGGATAGTTCTCCTGTGCAAACGAAACATTGAAAACCCCCGAAAGCAGAATTACCGAAATCAGTACTGAAAAGCAATTTCTATTGGGGGCGTTCTTCATTATTTCACCGCATTAGTTTATAATCAGTTTGTTTTGAACTTGTATTTTACCTCCGAAAGCTCTTTGTTGGCGTTAACTATTTTTTGTTTCAGACTCTCTTTGTAGTCCACCATTTTCTCCATTAGTTCGGCATCGCCTGTAGCCATTATCTGCACAGCAAGAATTGCGGCATTCATGGCACCGTTAACAGCAACCGAAGCAACCGGAATTCCCGGGGGCATTTGAATAATAGACATTATTGAATCGAAACCTTCGAGACTGGCTTTGATGGGAACACCAATAACCGGCAGTGGAGTCATGGCAGCAATAACTCCCGGAAGATGAGCAGCCATTCCGGCTCCTGCAATAATTACTTTCACTCCCCTGTCCTTGGCATTTTTTGCAAATATTTCCACCTCTTCGGGGGTTCGGTGTGCTGAAAGCGCGTTCATTTCAAACGGAATTTCAAATTCGTCGAGCAGTTTCGCCGCCTTTGCCATCACATCCAAATCAGAAGTGCTCCCCATAATAATACTCACTTTTGGTTTCATCTTTTGCATTTTATATTTTCAGTTAATCATTTTGTTTTGTTATTTTGTGGCTTCAAATTTTCAAGACGAAAATACGCCATAAAAGATACTTTTAAAAATAATTTTTTCCGTTAATGAAACAAGTTAAGATCCACGACAAAAACTTTCAGCTTTTTATCCCCTATGAAAAAATACGCGCGACCATAGAAAAAATGGCAGAAACAATGAACAACGATTTAAAGGAGAAAAATCCTTTATTCTTGTGCATTTTAAACGGATCATTCATGTTTGCCGCAGAACTGTTTAAACGTATCAGTCTGATACAAACAGAAATATCCTTTGTAAAACTGGCTTCGTACCGGGGCGACAAAACCTCGGGGCAGGTAAAACAGTTAATCGGTCTGAATGAAGTAATTGAGGGACGCACCGTTGTTGTGCTGGAGGACATTGTTGACAGTGGACTTACCATAGAAAACATCCAGGGGCAACTGAAATTACTGAATCCGCGCGAAGTACTGGTTGCTACGTTACTTCTTAAACCGGACGCATTAATTAGAGATGTAAAACTGGATTACGTTGGCATGGAAATTCCCAACGATTTTATTGTGGGCTACGGCTTGGATTACGACGGACTGGGACGCAACCTCATTGACATATACTCTGTCGCGAACGAATAAAAAAAACCAAAATATCATGTTGAACCTTGTAATATTTGGCCCTCCGGGGGCCGGAAAAGGGACACAAGCCGAATTTCTAATCGACTCTTTTGAACTCATTCATTTATCTACCGGAGACCTTTTAAGAAGCGAAATTGCAGCCGGCTCAAAACTCGGACTGGAAGCAAAAGCGTTTATGGATAAAGGAGAACTGGTTCCCGATGCTGTAGTAATCGGGATGATAAAAAGCAAACTGGAAGCCAACAAAAATGCCAAAGGTTTTATTTTTGACGGGTTTCCACGCACAGTTGAGCAGGCAGATGCACTTGACAAACTGCTGAATACAAACAACACTCCCATTTCGGGGATGCTGAGCCTGGAAGTAGAAAAACAGGAACTCATTGAACGGCTTTTGAGCCGCGGAAAAGTTTCAGGAAGATCTGACGACCAGGACCAGTCTATTGTTGAAAACCGCATCAGCGTGTACAAAGAAAAGACGTCTCCGCTTATTGAGTATTATAAAAAGCAGGGCAAACATTTCGGGATAAACGGAATGGGAACTATCGAAGAAATTGCAGACCGGCTGAAGAAAACCGTGAGCAGTTTATAACTGCAAACGCTTCCGCAAACGCTGAAGTTTCTTTACGACTGAAATGCCCCGTTTTACAACAATCTGAAACAGGATAAAAAAGATGGCAGAATCGAATTTTGTTGATTACGTAAAAATATTTTGCAAATCGGGACAGGGAGGAGCAGGCTCAGCCCACTTGCGGCGGGAAAAATATATTCCCAAAGGCGGTCCGGATGGTGGCGACGGCGGACGTGGCGGCCACATCATTCTGGAAGGAAACGAGCACAAATGGACGTTACTTCACCTGAAGTATAAAAAACACATTAAAGCCGGAAACGGCGAATCAGGCGGAGCTCAGCGAATGACTGGTGCCGACGGGGAAGATATTATACTGGAAGTACCACTCGGAACCATTGTTCGCGATGGTGAAACAGGAGAGTTTATTCTTGAAGTAACCGAGCACGGCCAGCAAAAAACATTGATGAAAGGTGGACGCGGCGGACAGGGAAATGACCATTTCAAAACGTCTACCAACCAGACTCCACGCTACGCACAACCCGGAGAAGACGGAGAAGAGGGCTGGAAAATACTTGAACTGAAAGTGTTGGCAGACGTTGGGCTGGTGGGTTTCCCCAGTGCCGGAAAGTCAACCCTGTTATCGGTAGTATCTGCAGCAAAACCCAAAATTGCCGACTATCCGTTTACTACCCTCACTCCTAACCTGGGCATTGTAGGACACCGCGAGCAACGTTCGTTCGTGATGGCCGATATTCCAGGAATTATTGAGGGAGCCCACGAAGGGAAAGGACTGGGATTGCGGTTTCTGCGACACATCGAACGCAACCCGATGTTGCTGTTTATGGTGCCGGCAGACAGTGAAGACCACCTGAAAGAATACAACATTCTGCTGAGCGAACTGGAAAAATACAACCCCGAACTGCTGGACAAACAACGCTTTTTGGCCATCAGCAAAGCCGACATGCTCGATCAGGAACTGATGAAAGAAATCAGCACAGAACTAAAAGGAATTCCGCACCTGTTTTTTTCTTCTGTTACCGGCTACAACGTTCAGCAACTAAAAGACACAATCTGGGAAATACTGAATAGCTGATGGCATACCTGCAGAAAATACTGGACTTTGACACGGAATTTTTTCTCTACCTTAACAGCTTCCATAACGACTTTTGGGACACAATAATGCTGATGGTTACCCGGAAAGAAACGTGGATTCCATTTTTTGCGGTTATTCTTTTTTTCGTTTTCAAAAACTTCAAAAGCAAATGGTGGCTGGTTGTGGTTTTTGTGGCGCTCACTATACTGCTTGCCGACCAGTTGTCGGTGTTGCTAAAAGAAACCATTCAGCGACTGCGACCGGTTTACAATCCGGAAATAGAACATCTTGTTCATAATGTTTTACGAAAAGGCGGACTGCATGGGTTTGTTTCTTCGCATGCGGCCAACTCCTTTGCATTATTTGCGCTATCCACACGCCTTTTCAAAAACAAGGGCTACTGGTTTTTAATGCTGTTTTGGGCAGTACTTTTCTCATACTCCCGCATTTATTCGGGCGTGCACTACCCGCTTGACATTTTAGGCGGTGCAGTTTTGGGTTGGCTGGTTGGCGTAGCAACATACAAAGCTCTGATGTTTTTCGAAGTTCACTTCTTTCTGGCCAGAAATCCTAAAATCAAATCCACAGGGCTGGCTCCCGGGCAGTCAGGCATTATTTTTCTGGTTTTCTCGGTATTGGCAGTCACTGTAGTAATCATGACCTCCATTCTTCATCATTACAACTACTTATAATTATGGAGCCTGCTGCCGCCGAGTTTTATCGTTCGAAATACGATAATTACCAGTTAAAAATAAAAGCAATTTCACAAAAAATAAGGATCTGGGTTTGGTATCGACTGATTGCCTTCTGTCTTATTTTTGTTCCGGTTGCAATTTGGGGGTGGAAAGGCTGGATTACCATTTTACCATCGTTGTTCTTTCTTTTACTCTTTTTCTTTTTGATAAAAAAGAATGTGCAACTGGAAAAAAAGAAAAAAAGGCTGGAGGCATTAAAAAAGATTACCGAAGACGAACTTCTCGCACTGAAACATCAGTTCAACCATTTCGAAAACGGCCAGGAATTTCTAAACCCTGCTCATTTTAATTCTTACGATTTGGATCTGTTCGGAGACGGCTCTCTTTTTCAGTTCATCAACCGCACCTCTACATTGAGCGGAAAACAGTTGCTGGCAAGCTGGCTACAGTCTCCTCCGCTGGGAAAAGCGGAAATAGAAATGCGGCAGGAAGCAATTCGCGAACTGTCGGCCATCCCCAACTGGCGTCTTCACTTTCTGGCCAACGGACATCTTTTTAAGGAGACGAACGAATTGAACGAAGAAATAAAACGTTGGTCTGAAACTGAGCTCCAGTTAAAACGGCCTGCTGCCATCCGCGCTTCATTTATTGTTATTCCACTCCTTACCATTTTGTCAACCATCCCTGCATTTCTGGGGGTTTCCAACTTTTGGGTCGCTTTAATGGTATTTATTCAATGGGGAATTCTGGGGTTTTCCTTCAAAACAATTACCCGCTACTATCAGTTTTTCGGACGAAAATCGGAACTACTTGAGAAATATAAACAACTGCTGGAATTTATTGAACAACGGGAATTCCAGTCGCCATTTCTTTTAGAACTGCAACAAAAAGTAAGCAAGCCCGGCCGGGCAAGCGACACCATTCGCCAACTAAAAAAGCTGGTCAACCAATTTGAATACCGTCAGAATCTTATCGTTAATATGGTTCTGAACTCCATTTTTTTGTGGGATGTGCGATGCACCTATAAATTATGGAACTGGCACCGGAGCAACCGGAAAAAGCTGGCTTCGTGGCTCGAAGTTATTGCAGAAACCGATGCACTAATCAGTCTGGCAAACATGGCTTACGAGCATCCGGACTTTGTTTATCCGAAAATTCACGAAGGCGGTTTTGCATTGCAGGCGACACAACTTGGCCATCCGCTATTGCCTGCAAAAAAGCGGGTGTGCAACAATCTCTCGATTAACGGGTGGGGAAAAGCAATGATTATTACGGGCGCAAACATGGCCGGGAAAAGTACATTTTTACGCACCGTTGGGGTTAACCTGATTCTGGCACGTACAGGAGCTCCCGTTTGTGCAGAGCAATTGGTTTTCAGCCCTGTTAAAGTCTACACCAACATGCGAACTACCGATTCGCTGCTGAAAGATGAGTCCTACTTTTTTGCTGAGTTAAAACGCATAAAAACGGTTCTCGACCGTCTGAAAAACGGTGAAAAAATATTTGTAATCCTCGACGAGATATTAAAAGGAACGAACTCGGTAGACAAGCTCAATGGCTCGCGCGAACTTATCCGTAAACTTCTGGAATTAAAAGCAGTTGCCTTAATCGCCACGCACGACCTAAAAATCAGCGAGATGGAAAGCGAATACCCGCAAATGGTTTTCAATAAATGTTTCGAAATAACGCTGAATAATGACGAAATGATTTTTGACTACCTTCTTACCGATGGTGTTACAAAAACCATGAACGCTACCTTCTTAATGAAAAAAATTGGCATTATCTAACACTCTTTTAACCGGAGCATTCATCAGATTATTACAAAAACACTGCGCGAAAACGTTTTACTTCAACTCTGCAAAACAACAATTCCTTCTCAAATCAGCCAACTCGCCTCAAAACAGAGCCAAAATCACAAGTTTTTCCTTATGGTTTTGAAAAAAGCAAACATCACTTTGGGATAATTCAAGTAACTTTGCGTGCAGTAATTAAATTTTTTAAAAACCGAATTCAATTCAAACTGAACAAAAAAGCAATGCTGTAACCAGGCATTAACGAATTGAAATCGAAACACTGAATAACTTTAAAAATTATACAGAGATGAAAAAATCAACTTTTCTTGCCATGCTAACCAGCGTTGGCCTGTTTTTATTGAGTTCCTGCAGCCAGCAAGAACCTACAGATCTTACAAAAACCAGCTTTATTCCGCAGCCGGCAACGGTTGAAGCTACAGGAGAAGCGTTTAATTTATCGTACGCTACAACCATTTGGTTTCAGGAAGGAATTGAAGAGCTCGAACAAACAGCTCAGTATTTATCTACTGAACTAAACCGTATTTCAGGGTTGGATCTGAAGGTTCAGCCGACTGACAAAGCTCCGGCCAAAGGAATTTTTCTTTCTGCTTCTGACCTGGAAGATTTGGGAGAAGAAGGATACGTTTTAAACATTGCCAAAAAGCTCATCAAAATTGAAGCAAAAAGCGCAGCCGGAAATTTCTACGCTATTCAAACATTGTTGCAAACACTGCCGGTAAAAGCAACAGAAGCTGCTTCATTAAAAATTCCGACAGGCACAGTCCGCGATTTTCCCCAATACGGCTTTCGTGGTATGATGTTGGACGTATCGCGTCACTTCTTTAATGTTGAAGACGTAAAACGAGTCATCGATTTTCTGGCTTCTTACAAAATGAATATTCTACACATGCACCTTTCTGATGATCAGGGCTGGCGCATTGAAATCAAATCGTGGCCCAAACTGACTGAAATTGGCGGAAGCACTGAAGTTGGTGGTGGCGAAGGTGGTTTCTACACCCAGGAACAATTTTCTGACATTGTAAAATATGCACAGGAAAGAAATGTTACCATTGTTCCGGAAATTGACATGCCCGGGCACACCAACGCAGCGCTGGCTTCGTACGCCGAATTAAACTGCGATGGAAAAGCCACTGACCTTTACACCGGTACAGAAGTTGGATTTAGCACATTTTGCACCGACAAAGATGTTACCTACCAGTTCATTGACGATGTCGTTCGCGAAATTTCAGCACTGACTCCGGGCCCCTGGTTTCATATTGGCGGCGACGAATCACTTGTTACCGAACACGACGACTATGTTTATTTTATCAATCGTGTACAGGAAATTATCACGAAACACGGGAAAAAAGTAATTGGCTGGGACGAAATTGCCAATGCCACCCCGGTGGAAGGCGCAACGGTTCAATTCTGGTCTAATGTAAAAAATACCACAACAGGAGTTAACAAAGGTACTCAAGTAATTATGTCGCCTGCAGCAAGGGCATACCTCGACATGCAATACGATTCTACAACGTACCTGGGGTTACACTGGGCCGGCTACATTGAAGTTGACCACGGTTACTCATGGAATCCGGCAACATTAGTTGAAGGCATTACCAAAGAAAATATTTTGGGAATAGAAGCTCCGTTGTGGACAGAAACCGTTACCAATATAGATGAACTGGAATACATGGTTTTTCCAAGGCTTGCAGGATATGCTGAAATCGGATGGACCGCCCCGGAACTCCGCAACTGGGACGAATACAAACTCAGATTGGCTGCTCACGGGAAAAGGTTCAAAAATATGGAAATCGATTTTTATCGTTCACCGCTTGTGCCGTGGGCTGAATAACTTTCATACAAGAAAAGAGGTTGTAAAAACGGCCTCTTTTCTTGTATTTACAGCTACCCGGTTCCTAAGTATGCTTAACAAGAAACACTTTTTTTTACCTGGAGCACACTATTTTACGTCCCCAATTTTCCAAGTCACTATTTTGAACTATATTAACCGACTAAAAACAAAAAACGGTACAGCCAGATAAAGCAAAAAGACAAAACAACTATGAATGACGCAATACAGAGCATGCATACAATCTGCAAATCTTGCTTTCTTAAAAACAACTATTCCCTTCCAAAATTTCTTTGGGAAACGACAAAACGGTTAGAACTTTTTACAGCCGTAACATATTACAACTTTCGCTGAAATCAAATTACAATAATCAAATAACTACTAAAAATGAAAAAAATCCTTATCCCCATTTTACTATTATTTTTCACCACACAACTCTTCGCACAAAAATATCAACCTACGTGGGAATCCATAGATAGCAGACCAGTACCACAGTGGTTTGAAGACGTGAAGTTTGGCATTTTCATTCACTGGGGAGTTTATTCAGTCCCGGCCTGGGCTCCCGCAAATATTGAAGGAGTTTATGCCAAGTATTCAGAATGGTACTGGTGGAGAAAAAACGAAAACAGCAAATCAGGAAAGATTTTCAGAGACTATCATAATGAGACCTACGGGGAGAACTTTAAATACCAGGACTTCGCTCCCATGTGGAAAGCCCAGCATTTCGAACCCGACTACTGGGCTGAAGTTTTCAAAAAGGCAGGGGCAAAATACGTAGTGCTCACATCTAAGCATCATGAAGGTTTTACCCTTTGGCCCAGCGAGCAAGCCTGGAACTGGAACAGTGTTGACGTTGGCCCTCATCGCGATTTGTGCGGAGACCTCTCTGAGTCCGTAAAAAAAGCCGGTTTGCACATGGGATTTTATTACTCGTTGTACGAATGGTACAACCCACTGTACCGGAAAAACATCGACAAATATGTAGATGACCATATGATTCCCCAAATGAAAGACTTGGTTAACCGTTACGAACCTGATATTGTATGGACAGACGGCGAATGGGAGCACACTAGCGACAAATGGAAAAGCACAGAATTTCTGGCATGGCTCTACAACGAATCTCCGGTAAAGGATCGGGTTGTTGTTAACGACCGCTGGGGGAAAAAAACACGTGGTGTACATGGAGGCATTTATACTACGGAATACGATTTAGTTCATGACAACGAAGGAGTAGGCGAAGTTGAGCGCCCCTGGGAAGAATGCCGGGGAATAGGAACATCATTTGGGTACAACCAGGTAGAGAATCTGGACAATTACATGACGTCAGATGCGCTTGTAGATTTGCTTGTTGCAAAGGTTGCAGGTGGCGGAAATCTTTTGCTCGATGTAGGGCCTACTGCTGATGGCAGAATTCCTGTGATTCAGCAGCAACGACTTATGGACATGGGCAACTGGCTCAACATAAACGGCGAAGCCATTTACGAAACCCGCAAGTGGGATGGTTCTAAAGAAAATACTGCAGAAAATATTTTCTTCACCAAAAAAGGGAACAACCTGTATGTGCTATGCACTGAATTTCCGACGGAACCAGTTACTGTGAAAGGCATTAAAAATTCAGGCAAAATTTCAATGTTGGGCTTCGACGGAAACGTAAAATCGAAAAAATCAGGGAATACCGTGCGAATAACCCCGCCAGCGTTATCTCCCATTTCCAATCCAAGCCCCTACGCATGGGTATTCAAAATTGAAAATGCATTATAGTAAAATACAGTTCTCAACATAATTTTTCTAATATGAACAAAGCACAAATATTCTTAAAAAACCATCAGCTCACTGCAGATAAGATTGACATTCAAGAAGTGGTTCATTCATTTTTAGACGAAATGGATGCCGGCTTACAGAACGAGCAAAGCTCGCTCATGATGATCCCGACATACATAGAGGCCAACAAAAATCTACAGCCCAATCAGCCGGTAATAGCCATCGACGCAGGCGGCACCAATTTTCGTACGGCAAAAATATATTTCGACGAGAACATGCAACTTGTTACAGAAAAGCTGAAAAACGGGAAAATGCCTGCTGTTGATAAAGAATTATCGAAAGAAGAATTCTTTAAAGTTATGGCAGGATACCTTGAGGAATACAAAACCGATTCAGAAAAAATAGGGTTCTGCTTTTCGTATGCAGTTGAGATTTTCCCTAACAAAGACGGTAAATTACTGGAATGGAGCAAGGAAGTGAAAGCGCCCGAAGTAATTGGAGAAATGGTTGGCAAAAAAATGCTTGAAGCGATGGGGACACCGGAAAAGCAACTGGTTTTACTGAACGACACAGTTGCAACCCTGCTTGCCGGAAAAGCAGCCACCGCAGGAAAAACCTATGACACATATATAGGGTTCATTCTGGGAACAGGCACAAATACCTGCTACATTGAAAATAATAAAAACATAACAAAAACATCAGGCCTCGATTCGGACAAAAGTCAGATAATAAATATTGAATCCGGGAATTTTGGGAAAGTACCACGCACCGACATTGACCAACTTTTTGACAAACAAACAAAAAATCCAGACAGGTATTCTTTTGAGAAAATGTTTGCCGGAGGATATTTCGGAGGACTTTGTACGACAGCTTTAAAAGTTGCAGGCGAAGAAGGTGCTTTCAGCAAAGAAACCCAGGTCAACCTAAAAACACTGCCTGAACTTTGCTCGGAAGAAGTAAATAAGTTTGTTTGTGGAATCGATCTGGAAGAAAACATCCTCACCAGCAGCCTGGTTACAGATGAAGACAAAAAAACGGCTGCTGAAATTATTGAGGCCATGATTGAACGGGCAGCCAAGCTGGTAGCTGCAAACCTGGGCGCAGTTATAATAAAAACAGACAAAGCAAAATCTGCCGAAAAACCTGTATTAATGACTATTGAAGGAACAACTTTTTACAAACTGAAAAACTTCAGAAAAATGTTTGAGGGGTTCCTTCAGGAATTTCTTTCGGGTAAAAACCAGCGGTACTACGAAATTGTAGAAGTAAAAAATTCAAGCCTTGTTGGCGCTGCCATCGCAGGAATTGAAAACTAAAAAATACCGATAGTTACACGAATGCCTGGGGAATATTTCCCGGGCATTTTTGCTTTATGCCCGTTTGAAAAACTTTTCGATAACAGAAAACAAATCTTCTTTTACAAGAGGCTTAGCAAGGTAATCGTTACATCCGGCAGCCAGTGCTTTTTCACGATCGCTGGCCAGCGCATATGCCGTTTGCGCCACAATAATAATGTCCTTGTTAACTTCTTTAATTTTAATAGTAGCCGAGTACCCATCCATTATCGGCATTTTTATATCCATAAGAACGAGGTCAACATGAACTCCATCAACAATATACTCAACTGCTTCCTTTCCGTTTTTCGCATACAAAAGCGTTTTGCATTTATTCCGAAGCAACTCGCCTAAATAAACACGGGCAATTTCATCATCGTCAGTTATCAAAACGGTCAGTTTTCCCAATACCTCATCAGTAGTGACCTTTTTTGGTGAAGACGCTGGCGCGCCATCCAAAGACAACACCTCTGTTTCAGTTGAATTGCCATTGTTGCTTTGTTCTGATTTAGTTTTTTCAGCACATGAAGTATTGAAAAACATAATTCTGTACAACTGCTCTTTTTTTTCATCAACACCGCAGGCAACTCCCCTGAACGCAAAAACCCCGGAGGCATTTTTCAGAGTCACGCGGCTTTCCTCATCGTCTTTTCCTGCTTTTAACCCTTTTAGAAAAAACTGAAACGGCTCGAGATCCTTCTCAGCAATAAAGTCAGAGAAAAGCTTTCCCGCAACATCTTCTTCAATGCTTAACAACTTTTTTCCTCTCTCATTTATTTCCGTCAGATGAAACGACGCATCAAGAATTGCGTAGCCTGCAGGAGCATTTTCAAACAAATCACGGTACTTGTCTTTTTCCGATAAAATACCTGCAAGCGCTATCCTAAGTTCCTTCTCGGGTTCTTGGGTGGGTAAGGGGAATTTTTCGTCACCTAAGTTAAAAGAGAGATCGCCGTTAATAATTGCTTTCAAAAAATCAATCTGGTTTTTCAGCGCACCAAGTTGCTGATTTTTGCTTTTATTATGATTTCCCATGGCAAATCCGAATTTGGTTCAACGGTTAAAAAACGTTTATAAATATATCATTTTTTTAGTTAACAAAGGGAAAATACTGTGGTGCAAAAAAGTGGTGCCTGCGTTTTGAACCATGGAAAGAGTCCATTAAATACTTAAAAAAAGTCCAAAAAGAAAGGGCAGCTCATCAGCTGCCCTCAAATGTTAACCCCCAAACACACAAGCAATACAGAACGTATTGCGCTACAAATGTAATAAACCTTTTTTCATTTCCAAAAAAGTTTATTTTTTTTTTCAAAAAAAAGACTACGCACAATTACAGGTAATAAAATAGTGAACCAGTGAGGCTAAGGCGGCACCTGCCACCGGGCCTAAAACTGGTATCCACGAATACTGCCAATCGCTGTTATCTTTGTTTTTTAATGGAATTAGAGCGTGAACAATCCGCGGCCCCAAATCCCTGGCAGGATTAATTGCATAACCGGTGGTTCCTCCCAAACTCAGTCCGAGTGAAAACACCACCAATGCCACCGGAAGTGCCCCTAAAGATCCCAATCCGACTTTACTGCTTCCGAGACTTTCATATTGCAATTGCGGCATTGTAATTAACAGCACGGCTAAAACAAGAACGAAAGTTCCTACCGTTTCCGAGAAAAAATTGTTTTTAAAATCTCTTATAGCCGGCGATGTGCAAAAACAAGCTTTTTTTACACCTTTGGCGGTTGTTATTTTAAAGTGATTCTTAAAAAATACATAAACAACAAAAGCTCCCAGCATTGCCCCTAGCATTTGAGCCAGAATAAAAGGCACAACTTTTACCCATTCGAACAAACCGCTAAATGCCAACCCCAGCGTAACGGCAGGATTAATATGTGCCCCGCTGATGTCGGCAGTTGCCAGCACAGCTACAAAAACGGCCATGCCCCACCCTGCTGTTATAACAATCCATCCACTTGCGTGACTATGAGTTTTATCCAGATTCACACTGGCGACAACGCCATTCCCAAGCAGAATCAAAATAAACGTGCCTAAAAACTCTCCAAAATATTCAATCATATATGTAAATTTTAATCTTCGAAATAATAATCTTTTGCAACTGTGTTATATTGTTCAATTTGTTCCAGAAACAAGTTTTTGCAAACACCCGTCACCTCTGTTTTTTAGAAATGCAGACAAACCTTTTAGAACGACTCGTACCAGGCCTTACTTCTTTTAACGGCTTTCTCCCAATTGGCAATTAGTTTTTTCAATTTCCCCTTGTCTGCTGCAGGCTCAAATTTCCGATCCACTTGCCACTGTTTCTTCACATCCTCCAAATCCTTCCAAAATCCGGTTGCCAGGCCGGCCAGATATGCAGCTCCCAAAGCAGTGGTTTCAGTTATTTTCGGACGAACAACATTTATGTTAATCACATCAGACTGAATTTGCATTAACAGATTATTTACGGCGGCACCTCCGTCAACTCTCAGCTCGTTAACCTTTATTCCCGAATCTTCTGCCATTGTTTTAATTACCTCCATTGAGCTCAGGGCAATTGCCTCCAATGCAGCGCGGGCAATATGAGCTTTTCCGGTACCGCGGCTTAACCCGATAATGGTTCCGGTTGCATACTGATCCCAGTGTGGTGCACCCAACCCCACAAACGCCTGTACAAACGAAACCCCGCCGCTGTCGGGCACCTGAGATGCCAGCTCCTCAATTTCTGCTGATGATCTGATGATTCCAAGTTGATCGCGAAGCCACTGGACCACAGCGCCACCAACAAAAATGCTCCCTTCGAGCGCGTATGTAGTTTTGCCGTTTATTTGCCAGGCAATTGTTGTAAGCAGATTATGTTTAGACGCAATGGGTTTGCTTCCCGTATTTTTCATCACAAAACAGCCGGTACCGTATGTATTTTTTACCATCCCTTCTTTAATACACATTTGCCCGAACAGTGCAGCCTGCTGGTCGCCAGCTATTCCGGCAATCGGAATTTCGCCTCCGAACAACTCCGGTTCGGTTTTTCCGTAAACTTCGCTACTTTGTTTTACTTCCGGAAGTATCTCTTTCGGAACTCCCAAAATCTCCAACAACTCGTCGTCCCATTCTAAAGTATGAATATTAAAAAGGAGTGTCCGGCAGGCGTTGGTAACATCGGTTACATGCAACTTTCCGCCAGTGAGTTTCCAAATAAGCCAGGTATCCACAGTGCCAAATGCCAGTTTGCCCGCTTTTGCCAAATCGCGCGCTCCCTCAACATTATCGAGAATCCATTTAATTTTCGTTCCGGAAAAATAAGCATCGATAACCAGCCCTGTTTTTTCGATAAAAAAATGCTCCAGGCCGCGAGCTTTCAACTCATCGCAAATACCTGCAGTGCGACGATCCTGCCAAACTATGGCATTGTAAACCGGTTCTCCGGTATCGCGGTTCCACACTACGGTTGTTTCGCGCTGATTTGTAATTCCAATTCCGGCAATGTCAGAAGGAGAAACATTGTTACTTTCAATTGCATCGCGGGTCACTTTCAACTGAGTTTCCCAAATATCGCGGGGGTTGTGTTCAACCCAGCCAGGCTGAGGATAAATCTGTTCAAACTCCTGTTGCGCAGTACCGACAATTTCTCCAGAATGATTAAAAAGAATAGCCCTGTTACTCGTGGTTCCCGAATCAAAGGCCAGAACATAGTTACACATGGTCTAAAGATTTATTTTATTGATTTGAACCATGAAAATACAACAATTACAGTAAATGAAACAAAAGTTTAACAATCTTCTTATTTTTGCATCCCGAAAACAATTGGGATGAATATAAAAACAGACAGAATAGGCATTATTGGAAGCGGAAGCTGGGCTACTGCTATTTCTAAAATGCTGCTGGAAAACGTTGGGCAAATCAACTGGTTTTTTCGAAAGACGGAAACCATTGACACATTCAGAGAAACAGGTTACAACCCGCGTTATCTCCAAAGCGTGGAATTTAATGTGGAACAAATTAATTTCTTTAACAATGTTGATACGCTGGTAGATAATTCAGACATTATTGTATTGGCCGTACCGTCTGCATTTTTGCCCGAAATTCTTGGCGGATTGAAAACTGACCTCAGCAGCAAATACTTTTTGTCGGGAATAAAAGGAATTGTTACCAATGACAATCTTCTGGTTGTGGAATACCTGAAAAACTATTTCAACGTACCGTACGAAAACGTCGGAGTAATTGCCGGCCCGAGTCACGCGGAAGAAGTAGCCCTCGAAAAACTGTCGTACCTGACGGTAGCAAGCATTGAAGAAACCAAGGCGACTAACTTTGCTAAGCTAATTCAAAGCGAATACATTTACACCTCCATTTCAGACGATATTTGGGGAACAGAATACACGTCGGTAATGAAAAATATAATCGCTATCGGAGCCGGAATTGCACACGGACTTCGGTACGGAGACAACTTTCAGGCGGTGTTGGTTTCCAATGCAATTCATGAAATAAAGCGGTTTGTTGACACCGTACATCCCATAACCCGCGACATTAAAGACTCTGCCTATTTGGGTGATTTGCTCGTTACCGTCTATTCGCAATTCAGCCGCAACCGTTTGCTGGGCACACTTATCGGCAGGGGTTATTCGGTACGAAATGCATTTTTAGACATGAACATGGTGGCAGAAGGTTACTATGCCTCGCGCTCTATTCATGAAATTAACAAACAATACAATGTTTCCCTGCCCATTTGCGAAGCAGTGTACCGAATTTTATACGAAAATATTCCTTCTAAAAAAGAAATAGCTCAGTTAGCCCTAAAGATGAACTAAAGCACCTTCTTTAAGTTTAATTTTTAAAACACAAATCATGAAAACAAAAACAATTTTTCTTATTACGTTTTTACTTGCCGTTTTAGTTTCTTGTAACACAGTAAAAAAAGCACAGAACAAACAAGAATATTCTATGGATACTTCCAGAAATTCGCTGGATTGGGCAGGAACCTACGCAGGTTTTTTACCATGCGCCGATTGCGAAGGGATTCAAACAGAAATCACATTATCAGAAGACCTGACTTATACAATGGCCTTAAAATATACGGACAAAGACGAAACTGTTTTCCAGTCGTCAGGTAAATTTGAATGGGATAAAAACGGAAGCAAAATAACCCTAAAGGGAAAAAACATTCAGAAAAATTCTGAAAAATACCTGGTTGGCGAAAACCAGTTGTTTAAACTCGACATGGACGGGAATCGGATTTTGGGAGACCTCGCCGCAAATTACATATTGAGAAAAAGAGGAACTACTATTGTTGAGACCTATTGGAAACTGGTTGAGCTGAGGGGCAAAAAAATCGATCAGGGAAGTTTCCAAAACCGCGAGCCTCATCTCATTCTTAAAGTTTCAGACAACCGCGTTTTTGGAAATGCAGGCTGCAACAATTTTAACGGAACGTATGAATTGCTGGACGGTAACCAAATTAAGTTTTCGCCACTGGCCACCACCAGAATGGCATGCCCGGAGATGGAACTGGAAAGTGAATTTTTGAACGTTCTTCAAACGGTCGATAATTACAACAACAACGGCGACGAACTTATTCTCAACAAAGCTCGAATGGCGCCGCTTGCCAAATTCAAAGCAGTTTACCTGCAGTAAATCATCAGTTATTCAAACAGGTTTTGAACCTAAAAAAGCCTTCAAGTTTTGAACCCTTGAAGGCTTTTTTATTGATAACAAGCCGATATTAGTTGACTTTAAGGCGTTAAACTAACGTCTGTGCCATTTTTCTATCGCATCTTTTTATAGGCGTTAATTAATCCGTTTGTAGATACGTCGTGCCCCACAACCGGTTCGTTGCCCGACAGTTCCGGAAGAATTGCGCTTGCCAGCTGTTTACCCAGTTCAACGCCCCATTGGTCGAAACTAAATATGTTCCAGATAATTCCCTGCACAAAAATCTTATGCTCGTACATGGCAATCAACGATCCCAAAACATGCGGAGTCAGTTTTTTTACTAAAATTGAATTGGTAGGCACATTACCGGGAAATACTTTAAACGGAGTCAGAAATGCAATTTCCTCTTCTGTTTTGCCGGCGGCTTTTAACTCGGCAACAACCTGTTCTTCTGTTTTTCCGGCCATAAGCGCCTCGGGCTGTGCAAAAAAGTTAGCCAGCAATTTTTGTTGATGATCTCCAACTTTGTTATGATTTATTGCAGCAGCAATAAAATCGCACGGAATCAGTTTAGTCCCCTGATGGATAAGCTGGTAAAATGCATGCTGACCGTTGGTTCCCGGTTCGCCCCAGATAATCGGGCCGGTTTGGTATTCAACCATTTCTCCGTTGCGATCCACATATTTTCCGTTGCTTTCCATATTTCCCTGCTGGAAATAAGCTGAGAACCTGTGCATGTACTGGTCGTAAGGTAAAATTGCTTCAGTTTCGGCACCAAAAAAGTTGTTGTACCAAATTCCAAAAACTGCAAGAATCACCGGAATGTTTTTATCGAATTCAGAGTTTCTGAAGTGTTTGTCCATTGCGTGAGCTCCCTCCAGAAGACTGATGTAATTTTCGTAACCAATGCCTAAAACAATGGAAAGTCCGATGGCAGACCAAAGTGAGTAACGGCCTCCCACCCAGTTCCAAAACCGGAACATATTTTTAGTGTCGATGCCGAATTTGGCAACTTCTTTTTCGTTGGTAGAAACAGCAACAAAATGCTTTTTCACAAAGCTTTCATCTTTAGCTGCGTTAAGAAACCAGTCGCGGGCAGTATTTGCATTTGTCATGGTTTCCAGCGTAGTAAATGTTTTTGAAGCCACAATAAAAAGTGTGGTTTCCGGATTTACCTTTTTCAATGTTTCTGCAATATGAGTTCCATCCACATTTGAAACGAAATGCAGGTTGAGATGGTTTTTATAAGGTTTCAGTGCTTCGGTTACCATTAACGGGCCAAGGTCTGAACCTCCAATTCCAATATTTACAACATCGGTAATTGCTTTTCCGGTGTAACCTTTCCACTCGCCTGAAATCACTTTTTCAGAAAATGCTTTCATTTGGTCGAGCACGGCATTAACCTCGGGCATCACGTCTTTCCCGTCAACTAAAACCGGCGTATTGCTACGGTTACGCAAAGCCACATGCAAAACGGCACGGTTTTCTGTCGCATTAATTTTCTCTCCGGAAAACATGCTTTCAATTGCTTCCCTTAGTCCGCATTCGCGTGCCAGTTCAACAAGCAATTCGCGCACTTTATCGTCAACAATGTTTTTTGAAAAGTCAACAAGAATATCTTCAAATTCTAACGAATATTTCTGAAACCGCTCAGGATCCTTTTCAAAAATTTCTTTCATATGAGTGCCCTCAAAATTGAAATAATAATCTTCAAGTTTTTCCCAGGCATTCGTGGTCATCGGATTTATTTTTGGCAACATAACTTATATTTTTATTGTTTCGATTAATAATTACATCCTGCGTAGAAACAAGATTGTTGTATTACGATTAAATAACTTTCTGGTTAAATCGTTACAAAGATAAACGTTTGTGATTATTACATGTTACTCACAAATTAAGCTTAATCAATTTTTAAGCTTAATTTTCGCTATCAAAATTAGAAAAACCTATTACACAAAGGCTCCTTTCACGCTTGCATTAAATGCTGCAACCGGGCATTTCCCGGCCTCTCGCTTTCCAAAAAGTTCGACGTATAATGAGCAAAAAACCGAAGTAATCTATTCTGAACTTTAATAACGAATTAACAAAAGACATGAAGTGTTGGAGTAATTTCCCTAAATTAGAGGCAGAAAAAATACCGATAAAAAAAAATCATTTAAACACCTGATAATGAAAAAACTTTTTATTTCATTCTTTCTGTCAGTTGTCCTTTTTACCGCAGGAAATGCACAAACAAAATCCATCAAAAAATCTCCGGTTTTAAGCGAAGTCGCCCCGGAAAGTGTTGGTATTTCGCCCGAGAGGCTGGCACGAATCGACAAAATGTGCGAAGATGCAGTTGCCAACAACGATTTACCTGGAATTGTTTCTCTGGTTGCCCGCAACGGAAAAATTGTGCACTGGAAAGCATACGGAATGGCAAACAACCAGGCCGGGAAAAAACTAAAACGCGACGACATATTTCGCATCGCTTCGCAAACAAAAGCCGTTACAGCAACAGCAGTAATGATGCTTTGGGAAGAAGGAAAATTTCGCCTCGACGACCCGATTTCAAAATACATTCCTGAATTTAAAAATACGCAGGTTTTAAGTTCATTCAGATACAGTGACACCACCTGGATCGGAGTTCCCGCCAACAAACAAATTACAATAAGGCACTTGCTCACACACACGTCAGGAATTGGATACGGCGCCATTGACAGGGACGAACGATTCAGAATGATTTTTGGCAAAGAAGGCATTATTGACGCCTTTACCACAGAAAACATAACCATCTCAGAAAATATAAAAAAGCTGGCAAAAATGCCACTGCATCATCACCCCGGAGAAGCTTACACATACAGCGAAGGGCTGGATGTACTCGGTTATTTTATTGAAGTGGTTTCAGGAATGCCTTTCGATCAATTTCTGAAAACAAGAATTTTTGACCCGCTGGGGATGAACGACACCTATTTTTACCTGCCCGACAAAAAAGCAGAAAGGTTGGTTGCGGTTCAATACAAAGAGGACGAGAAGTGGAAAAAACTTCCGGACTCTTCTTATGATGCTGATTATCCCATAAAAGGAGCAAAGACATTTTTCTCCGGAGGAGGCGGTCTTTCCAGTACGGCAAAAGATTACGCAACACTGCTGCAAATGTACCTGAACGGCGGGGAATACAACGGAGTCAGGCTTTTAAGCAAAACCACAATCAATACAATAATGAAAAACCAAACCGGACAGTTGTATGGAGGAAATGAAAAATATTACGGGCTGGCCTTTGCCGTTCTGTCGGAAGGTGGAGAAACCAAAGGCGGGTTGGGAAGTGCAGGCACATTTGACTGGGGCGGCTATTTTAATACCCAGTATTTTGCCGACCCAAAAGAAAATGTAATCGGGATTATTATGAAACAAACCCAGGGCCCGGTTAACGACCAGACCGGATGGAAATTCAGACAACTGGTTTTTCAAACAATTGACAAATAAAAACTCAACAATGGATAAAATTAAACAACTCGCGAAAATGATCGACCATTCCATTCTTCATCCCACATTAACTGATGAGGACCTGAAAAGAGAATGCGAAGTGGCAAAAAAATATGACGTGGCATCGGTTTGCGTAAAACCTTACGCAGTTAAACAGGCTTGTGAATTTCTGAAAGGCACTGATGTTTTAGTAGGTTGCGTAATTGGTTTTCCTGCCGGCAACTCTGCTATTCCGGTAAAAATATTTGAAGCGGAAACAGCCTGCAACGACGGCGCAGAGGAAATAGACATGGTGATTAACATTGGCAAGGCATTACAGGGCGACTGGAATTACATTGAAAAGGAAGTAGGCGCTGTAACAAAAAAATGCCACGAAAACGGCGCTATTGTCAAGGTAATTTTCGAAACCGACTACGTTACAAAAGAGAGTGACATCGTAAAACTTTGCGCAATTTGCACCAAGGTGAGTGCTGATTATGTAAAAACATCAACCGGTTTCGGATTTGTAAAAGGTGACGGCGGGAAGTACAGTTACACCGGAGCAACCATTCCAAACCTGGAGTTAATGAAAAAGAATGTCGGGCCGGGAGTAAAAGTAAAAGCTGCCGGAGGAGTGCGCACGCTCGACGGATTACTGGCTGTACAAAAAGCGGGATGCTCACGGTGCGGGGCAACTGCAACAATTGCAATTTTGGAAGAAGCCCAAAAAAGATTCAGCTCCTGAAACAGGAGCGCTTAAACCTCTATTGAAAAACTAAGTATGTCTTTTTATCGGGAAGAAAAGAAACTTCTTCAGTGAGAAGAAACCACGAGTTTTTTAACCACCATTTTGTTTTCGGCGGTTTTTACCCTTACAAAATAAATACCGCTGGGAACTCGCTCCAACCTTAACGTATATTTTGGCGTAGCAAAATCCATTTTTCGTAAAACAACCTCTTTCCCTGCAATATTAATTAACCTGATTTCGGAGATCTCTCCTTTGTTCATTTCCAGGGTAACTTGTCCGGTTTCTGTTGGATTGGGATAAATCTTCAATTCGAAACGATCTTTATCCATTAACGATGGCTGGGTTTGGTCGTAAAAATTATTGCCCGGGCTAAAAGCAAACCCGGAGAAAGCAAAAACAAAAAACAAACCTGCTATTATTAATCGTTTCATAACTGATAATTTACGATTTCTCCACCTAATCAGCAAATTTTGTGCCTTTTTATTTCATCAGCAACTCCTCTGCCACCCTCAAATCGTCAGGCGTGTCAATTCCGATACTCTGAAATTCGGTTACCGCAGTTTTTATCTGAAATCCGTTTTCCAGCCACCGCAACTGCTCTAGTGCTTCAACACGTTCAAGCTTTCCGGGGGTCAGCTTGGTTATCTGCTGCAAAACTTCGTTGGTATACGCATACATTCCTATGTGCGCCCAAAATGTGTTTGTCAGCAACCAGTCGCTCTCTTTTTCGCCCCTGACGTACGGTATTGGCGAACGACTAAAATACAGTGCCTTTTGATCATTTCCGAGAACAACTTTTGGGCGGTTGGGATTAAACAACTCTTCGGCAGAATCTATCGCTTTTATTAACGTGGCAATTTCAGTATTCCCATCAAAACAAGCCATCAACTGCCGAATCTGGTCTGCTTTAATAAATGGCTCGTCGCCCTGCACGTTAATTACAACATCAAATTGAATGTCTTTTTTCAACGATCTTGCTGCTTCTGCACAGCGGTCGGTACCACTTCTGTGTGTTGACTCGGTATAAACAGCTTTCCCGCCAAAAGCTTCAACTTCGTTAAAAATCCTATCGTCGTCGGTCGCCACCCAAACATTGTCAAGCGCCTGTTTTACATTTTCATAAACCCACTGAATTACCGGTTTTCCTCCGAGCATTGCCAGTGGTTTTCCCGGGAAACGGGTAGATTTAAAGCGTGCAGGTATAATTGCAACAAATTCCATTCTGTTCTTCTAAAAAATTTCGTGTGCCAAAGATAACGATTATAAAATCCGGTTCTCAAAATCGAAGAAAAATGTTGTTATACAATCTTATAAAACAGAAAAAAAGTTAATTGAAAACGGTTCGGGAGTATTGCCGGCGAAAAATTGTAAATTTGTCGTCTTATTTGAATAACAAAAGACAATGGATCTTCAGGATATAAAACAAAGGTTTGAAATAATTGGTAATTCTCCGGGACTAAACAGGGCTATTGAAGTAGCGGTGCAGGTTGCTCCCACAGACCTTTCAGTATTAATTACAGGAGAAAGCGGAACCGGGAAAGAAGTTTTCCCTCAGATTATCCACCAGTTTTCGAGCCGGAAGCACGGAAATTACATTGCTGTAAACTGCGGCGCCATTCCTGAGGGAACAATTGATTCAGAACTTTTCGGCCACGAAAAAGGCTCGTTCACCGGTGCGCTTTCCGACCGGAAAGGTTATTTCCAGGAAGCGGACGGAGGAACAATTTTCCTTGATGAAATTGGAGAACTCCCGCTTTCAACCCAGGTACGACTGCTGCGCGTATTAGAAACAGGAGAGTTCATCAGGGTGGGTTCTTCAAAAGTTATTAAAACCGATGTGCGGGTAATTGCCGCCACCAACGTAAATCTTCCGACGGCAATTGAAGAAGGAAAGTTCAGAGAAGATTTGTACTACAGATTAAACACTGTCCCGATTACCATTCTTCCGCTAAGGCAGCGCCCCGAGGATATTCATTTGCTGTTTCGCAAATTTGCACGCGATTTTGCAGAGAAATACCGAATGCCTTCGGTAAGGCTGAACGATGAAGCCCGCGTTCTGCTAGAAAATTACAGGTGGCCGGGGAACGTTAGACAGCTAAAAAACATTACCGAGCAAATTTCGATTATTGAACAAAACAGAGAAATTACAGGTGATGTTTTGCAGCGCTACCTTCCGTCGCTCACTTCGAAAAATCTGCCGGCAGTATTTTCAAAAACAGAAGAAAAAGGCTTTTCAAACGAACGGGAAATACTTTACAAAATCCTTTTCGATATGAAAAAGGATATGAATGATTTGAAAAAGCTGGTTTTCGATATTATGGAAAACAAGGAAGCTCCTATTTCTCACGATCAGGCGCAAATCATTCGCAACCTTTACGATTCGGAAGACATCAATTTTTCGCAAAACGATCACCAGCCAAAACCGGTGCATATTCCTCACATCGACAAAAACAATATTCAGGATACCGAAGAAGTAATTGAGGAATCTTTATCGTTGGAAGACAAAGAAATTGAACTGATAAAAAAAGCGCTGGAGAAACATAACGGGAAAAGAAAATATGCCGCTGAAGAGCTGGGTATTTCGGAGCGGACACTTTACAGAAAAATTAAAGAGCATAACATTAAAGGCTAGAAAATGCAAAAAAGGCTTGTTTCATTTTTTACAATAATTCTGCTGGCGGCCGTCGTCAATTCGTGCAGAGTTTCCTACTCATTTACCGGGGCAAACATCTCCCCTGCCGTAAAAACATTCTCGGTTTACTATTTTCCCAACCGGGCACGTTTGATAAATCCGACTCTAAGCCAGTCGTTTACAGAATCCCTGCGTGAAAAACTGCAACGCCAAACTCCGCTTAATGAGCTTGCCGAAGACGGTGACCTCATTTTCGAAGGCCAAATTACTGGATATGACGTTCGCCCCATGTCAATTCAAAAAGAAGATATGGCAGCGCTGAACCGGTTAACAATTTCAGTACGTGTAAAATACACCAACAACATTGATCCCGACCAAAACATTGAGCAGACATTCTCCGCTTATGAAGATTTTGATGCCACAAGCTCGCTTAGCGCCGTGGAAGACGGGCTGGTTCCGGAAATTATTACAAAATTGACCGAAGACATTTTTAACGCCACACTGGCAAACTGGTAGTCATGCAAAAAGAACAGTTTTACAATCTCCTGGATAATACGAATTTGCTGAATCAGGAAACTCTTACAGAGCTGAAAGAGCTAACCGAAAAATACCCGTATTTTCAATCGGCCCGGCTGTTATATCTTAAAAACCTGCAAAATACCGGCGCCTCTGATTTCGAATCGGAGCTAAAAAAAGCAGCGCCACTCGTTGCAGACAGAAAACAGTTGTACCGGATTTTAAACCCGGGAAAAAGAAAAAAATCAGGAAATACAAATTTCGAAAATCAAACGTCTGCTTCGTCAGGATACATTATTGAAGATTCAGGCAAAAGTCTTTCAGGAAATAGTCTTATCGACAAATTTCTGTCGGCGCAACCAGGTCCCATGAAAATCGGGAAAATCAGTCGCGAAAAACATCTAGAAGATTCTGAAAATGAAATAATCGCAAAATCGGTGGCAGAAAATGACGAACTGGTTACCGAAACCCTGGCCACGATTTATTTCGAGCAGAAGAAATACGATAAAGCGCTGGAAGCTTTTCAAAAATTAAGCTTGAAATATCCGGAAAAAAATGTTTACTTTGCAACCCGAATTGAAGAAATAGAAAAATTAAAAAACATTTAACTGACATACGATGTACGCATTAATCACAGTTTTAATTTTTATCGTTTGTGTTCTGTTGATATTAATTGTATTGGTACAGAACTCAAAAGGTGGTGGATTGGCCAGTAATTTTCAATCATCAAACCAGATTATGGGTGTTCGCAAAACCACCGATTTTCTGGAAAAAGCAACCTGGGTTTTAGCCGGTGCATTACTTGTACTTTCCATTATGGGTTCCGCTTTTATTCCTCGTGAACAAATAGGCCAGGAACAGTCCAGAGTAAGAGAACAAGTTGAAACCGCAGTAGATCCTACTCAGGTTCCGAACTTCCCGACCACAGCTCCGGAAGCAACAACCGACGAAAATGCACCAGCTCCAGCAACCGAAGACGGTGACCAACAATAAGAAATTAGTTTTCAAACTTATACAAAGCCATTTGTTTTAAACAGATGGCTTTTTTCATTTAATAAACTGAGAAGGAACTGTTACAGAAAAGAATAGTAACAAAAGCTAACTGTTGACCATCTTCATAATATCGTCCAGCAGAATATCCGGATCGGTAATTTGAAAATGTGCCTTCGTGTAAAACTCGTTGCGTTTATTAAGGGTTTCGTCAATAAATGCAACAAGCTCTTCTTTAGATTTTCCTTTGATTAGCGGTCGTTCGGTTTTAGAATTCAACAGGCGGTCGGCTAAAATCTTGGGATCAATGTTCAGGTAAATGGTTTGCCCGGTTCGGTTCATCAAATCCACGTTATCGAAAAAGCAGGGAGCGCCTCCGCCTGTGGCAATAACCACATCGGAAAACTCAGCAAGTTCTTCCAACGCTTTACGTTCTTTCTTGCGAAATTCGGCCTCTCCTTCTTCTGAAAAAATCAGGGGAATTGTTTTGCAGTTGCGTTTTTCAATGTAATGATCCATATCGACAAACTCAAGGCCAGCGTGTTTGGCCAGCCTCCGTCCTAGCGTCGATTTTCCACAGCCCATGTATCCAATCAGGTAAATTCTCATCTTTCTCAATAAAAAGCTAATTGTCGGTTCTAAAACAACGACATCTGATTCGGATCTTCATCCGTTCCCGGTCGTTTAATTTCAAAAGGCACGTCGTCAAAATCATCCGGAGTTTTTTCCGCATCAACATCCGTTTCATCCTCCGGCTTGTCGTGTTCATCGCGAACTACCGGCTCCAGTTCTTTTACATTTTCGATGCTGTAATTAGACAATCTTTTGCCTTTTGCTTTCCATGATTTTACCCCGATATATTCTGCCACCTCAATAATTTCGTTTTCGCGTTCGGCATGTTTTCCGCCAAACTCAATTTCAAAACGGGGGTAACTTACCCAGGTTATACTCACCAATTTATTGTCCTCATTTTCGCCGACAAATCTCACACGTTTACCTTCAGTCTCATCAATTTCAAAACGTTTCACATAATAGAAACTTTGCTCGGCATCGTAATAAACCACCGAAAGAATTTTCTTACTGTCGAACTTTTCAATAGTCAGAATATCCTGGTCGAAGTGATTGCTGAGATCGAAATTATACAACTCGAATTCGCCATTTTTGTAAATAACCAAAATCTTATCTTCGCCGGCAAACTCACCCAGGTATTTCCCGCGTGAATCGGCATTCAGGCGAAGCACGTCTTCGTCAAACCAAATCTTCCGTCCGCCAAGCGTTGAAACTCCCTTTTCCTTCAACGAAATTCGATGAACTTCGTGTTTTGTCAGGATATTTCCCATGGATTGCCGGCCTTTAATGGCCAATTCGCCCAAATCTACTTCGAATGCCAGTTTCTTCAACCGGGGCTTTGGCTTTAGCAGAATCTTCAATGTTTCCGCTTCTCCGTTGGGATTGGCAGAAAAATAGGTGATCCGCGATCCAGCCGTTTCTTTGGTAATATTGTATTCTTTATCGCGGGTAACACCGGTAACCGAGAACCGTTTCATGTACGAAAAACCGGTTTTGCCGTCGCGGTACACCACATTGTAAATGGTACGTTTATCGTTTCGCTTAAAAACGGCCAGGTACATTGGATTTTTGCCGATGAACGCCTTGTCTGTTACCTTGGTAATAAAATAGGTTCCATCGCGCCTAAAAACAATAACGTCGTCAATGTCAGAACAATCGCAAACATATTCAGCCTTTTTCAGACCAAAACCCATAAATCCTTCTTTGCGATCGACGTACAACTTTTCGTTTTTGACAACCACTTTTGTGGCCACAATATTTTCGAAACTTCTGATTTCTGTTTTTCGTTCGCGCCCCTTTCCATATTTATCTTTCAGATGGCTGAACCACTGAATAGTATAAGGAACAATATTATCGATATTATGCTGAACGTCTTCTATTTCATCTTCGATGGCAAGAATGCCTTCTTCTGCTTTTGCTGCATTAAACTTGAGGATGCGGGCCATGCGAATTTCCATCAGCTTCAGAATATCCTCGCGGGTAATTTCCCGCTTAAAATTTGGTTTCCACGGATTCAGCCGCTCGTCGATGTGCGCCACTGCCTGATCCATGTTCTCCGAATCCTCAAATTCCTTGTCTTTATAAATTCGTTCCTCTATAAATATTTTTTCCAGCGATGCAAAATGCCAGGCTTCTTCCAGCTCCGATTTTTTTATCTCCAGTTCCAGTTTCAGCAGTTGCAGAGTGCTGTCGGTAGATCGTTTAAGAATCTCCTCTACTCCAATAAAATGAGGTTTATCGTTCTCAATAATGCAGGCGTTTGGCGAAATGGAAACTTCGCAATCGGTAAAAGCGTAAAGGGCATCTATGGTTTTATCGGACGAAACGCCGGGCGCCAGATGCACCAGAATTTCTACGTGTGCCGCCGTGTTATCGTCAATTCTTTTAATCTTGATTTTGCCCTTATCGTTGGCCTTTATTATAGATTCGATAAGCGTTGTGGTTGTTTTACCGTAAGGAATTTCGGTAATCACCAGTGTTTTGTTGTCGTGCTTTTCAATTTTCGCACGTACTTTTACGGAACCGCCACGCAGGCCGTCGTTGTATTTGCTGCAATCTGCCAATCCGCCTGTTGGAAAGTCGGGCAACAGCTCAAACTCTTCCTTTTTCAGGTAAGCAATTGAAGCGTCAATAAGCTCGTTAAAGTTATGAGGAAATATTTTTGAAGCCAGTCCAACTGCAATACCATCTACACCCTGCGCCAACAGCAACGGAAATTTCGACGGCAGTGTTACCGGTTCTTTTTTTCGTCCGTCGTAAGAAAGCTTCCACTCTGTTGTTTTGGGGTTAAAAAGCACTTCCAACGCAAACTTCGACAAACGGGCTTCGATGTAACGAGGTGCGGCAGAACCGTCGCCGGTGAGCATATTTCCCCAGTTTCCCTGGGTATCGATAAGCAAATCTTTTTGCCCTAACTGAACAATGGCATCGCCGATAGAAGCATCGCCGTGCGGGTGGTACTGCATGGTTTGCCCTATAATATTCGCCACCTTGTTGTAACGTCCGTCGTCCATCTCGCGCATGGCATGCATAATACGCCGCTGAACAGGTTTCAACCCGTCGTTTACATACGGCACAGCACGCTCTAAAATTACGTACGATGCATAATCGAGAAACCAGTTGCGGTACATGCCCGGCAAATAGGTAATCTCTTCTTTTACTCCGTCACTTCCTTTGTCCGGTTGTTCTTCGCTATTTTCCTTATCTAATAATTCTTCTGACATTCTGTTCTATTGAGCCCTTTTTAAGCTACCTCGTCTTTCTCTACGTACAAATTTTCAATAATAAAATCCTGCCTGTCGGGGGTGTTTTTTCCCATGTAAAACTCAAGCATTTGTGATACCGACTCGTGTTTTTTCATCATTACCGGGTCGAGCCGGATATTTTTACCGATAAAATTTTTAAACTCATCGGGAGAAATCTCCCCCAGTCCTTTAAATCGTGTTATCTCCGGTTTTCCTTTCAGTATATTAATGGCATCACGACGTTCTTCGTCGGAATAACAATAGTACGTTTTCTTTTTATTTCTCACCCTGAAAAGCGGAGTTTGCAAAATAAAAACGTGCCCTTTCCGAATCAGCTCCGGAAAAAACTGCAAGAAGAACGTGATAAGCAACAACCGAATGTGCATTCCGTCAACATCGGCATCGGTTGCTATTATTATTTTGTTGTAGCGCAAATCGTCAATGCTCTCCTCAATATTCAGCGCTGCCTGTAACAGGTTGAACTCTTCGTTTTCGTAAACCACTTTTTTTGTGAGCCCGTATGTATTAAGCGGCTTTCCGCGCAAACTAAAAACGGCCTGAGTATTTACATCGCGCGATTTTGTGATGGAACCACTTGCCGAGTCCCCTTCGGTAATAAAAATGCTCGACTCTTCGGCACGGTCATTTTTATTGTCGAAATGAATGCGGCAATCGCGCAACTTTTTGTTGTGCAGGCTCACTTTCTTTGCCCGCTGCTTGGCCAGTTTCTTAATTCCCGAAATGGCCTTTCTTTCGCGTTCCGATTCAGTAATCCGCCGCAACAGAATTTCTGCGGTATCCGGATTTTTATGCAGAAAATTATCCAGTTCTGTTTGCAGAAAATTCCCCACATGAGCACGCACTGACGGCCCGTTGGGACCAACATCTTTTGAACCCAGCTTGGTTTTTGTCTGCGATTCGAAAACCGGTTCTTCCACTTTAATGCTCACTGCAGCGACAATGGAAGCACGAATATCTGAAGGATCAAAATCTTTTTTGTAAAAGTCGCGAATGGTTTTTACATAAACTTCGCGAAAAGCCTGAAGGTGTGTACCTCCCTGCGTAGTGTGCTGCCCGTTAACAAAGGAAAAGTAATTCTCTCCGTACCGATTTCCGTGGGTAACCGCAATTTCTATGTCTTCTCCTTTGAGGTGAATCACAGGATAAATCGGATGATCGTCCATGTTTTCTTCCAGCAAATCGCGAAGGCCGTTGCGGGAATAAAACCGTTCGCCGTTGTATTCGATGGTGAGCCCGGCATTCAGGAAGGTGTAGTTTTTCACCATGTTCACCACGTAGTCGCTAATGTAGCGGAAGCTTTTAAATACTTCAGGATCGGGTTCGAAAACCACCTTTGTTCCATTGGCTTCTTCCACTCCGGTTAAATCTTTTTCGCCGGTAACCATTCCGCGGCTAAACTCTATCTCTTTGGCTACTCCTTCGCGAACAGAACAAATGGTAAATTTTGACGAGAGGGCATTTACTGCTTTGATACCCACCCCGTTCAAACCAACCGACTTTTTAAACACCTTGGAATCGTATTTAGCCCCGGTGTTCATTTTACTGGCAACATCCAACAATTTTCCCAACGGAACACCCCGACCATAGTCGCGAATGGTAACTTTTTCATTTTCGATATCGATGGTAATCTTTTTACCGAATCCCATCATAAACTCATCTATCGAGTTATCCATCACTTCTTTCAGCAGCACATAAATACCGTCGTCAGCCGCCGTGCCGTCGCCCAGTTTTCCGATATACATACCCGGACGTTTCCGAATATGCTCCTGCCAATCTAATGTACGTATTGTTCCTTCGTCGTAATTCGGAGTCATTTTTCCTGAATTTTGGCACAAATATAACCAAATCGGCGTGGTTTTGTGTCGGCAAAACCTCACCAAAAACTAACAATCTGACGTTGAAAAGTTTAGATATTAAATACTTTAACCCCCTGATAAAAAAGAAAAGCAGGAGCTTTCCGAACAGAAAACTCCTGCTTTTATCATTCGATATGCAAAATACTGTTAAACAGTTTTTTCCACTGCCCACACAAACGCCCGGACTCCGACTTCTTCGTTAATTTCATCCAGTTTCTTCACAGCGGCCAGTAAATCGTCCACCACTTCGTCGGGAATAATGGTTAGCGCCGCCGAATTCATCTCCGGCCAGGTGTGGGTGCCCATCCGGGGTTCTCCGGTTTCTGAGCCTCTTCCTTTCACATTGGAAAACCAGGTGTATCCGCGTATCTCCAACTTCCCGAACATATATTCCACACGCTCGGTATTGGCCTGGTTAAATACTATCATTACTGCTTTCATCTTTTTGTCTTTTACTCCATAAAACGGAATTGTTTCACAACTTTCTTCTTTTTATCGCGTTCGCCGTGCTGCGCCATAATGCCGTACATTACCGGAACAATTACCATTGTAACAATGGTTGAAAACACCAGTCCTCCAATTACGGTAATTCCCATAGGGCGCCACAATTCGGCTCCTTCGCCGGTGCTAAGCGCCAGTGGCAACATTCCCAAAATAGTAGTTGCGGCAGTCATTAAAACCGGGCGCAAACGCGACTTTCCGGAAACGGCAATGGCTTCGTAAAGTTCCAGCCCGCGGTCGCGCATCAGGTTGGTGAAATCGATGAGTACAATACCGTTTTTCACCACAATACCAATTAGCAACACTGCTCCCAGCGCAGCAACAAGACTTAACGTGGTACCGGTAAGGTAAAGCGCAACAATAACTCCGGTAAATGCAAACGGAATGGAAAACATAATCACAAACGGCATGGTAAACGACTCAAACTGAGATGCCATAACAATGAAAACCAAAACCAGGCTGATTATCATTAACAGGCCCAGATCCATAAACGATTCCTGCTGATCTTCGTAAGCACCGCCAACATTCAGTAATACTTCCTGCGGAATATCCAGCCCTTCAAGTTGGGCATTTATCCGGGCGGCAAGTTCTCCCAGCGCTACTTGGTCCGGCTTAGCCGAAACGGTAACAATACGTTCGCGCCTTTTGTGTTCAATGTTTGGCGGCGACCAGTACTCTTTTACCTCACCCAGTTCTTTCATTTTAACCTTTGCGCCGGTAGGTGTTACAATGGTAATTTCATCCAGGTCGGTCAACGAGCTTCTGAACTCTTCTTGCAGCCTTACACGAATATCGTATTCTTCTCCCTCTTCTTTGTATTGCGATGCAACCATACCGCTAACCCGGTTCCGGATATTGGAAGAAACCTGCGAAGTAGTGAGCCCGTGCAACGCCAGTTTGTCGCGGTCCAGCACAAACTGCAACTCCGGTTTGTCGGTTTTTCGGCTTACCTGAATATCGATTGCGCCCGGCACAGTTTCCAGTCTTTTGCGAACCTCGTCGGCCAAAGCATTGGTCAAATCAAAATCGTACCCGTAAATTTCAACGTCAACGGTATTGGAAGTGCCGCCCATACCCTGGTTTGAAGTGGAGACACTAAAGTTTATCACTTCGGGCAACGCGGCAATCTCTTCACGCATTTCGGCAGCAATATCCCAAACCGAACGGTCGCGATCTTCGATGTCAGAAAGTCGCATCATAAAGTTTATCATATTGGAACCCGTGGTGGTAAAAAGAGAGAAAAAACCGCCTTCGTCATCAGAGCCTGATGAGGCCGCCATAATTTGTACCTCCGGAAATTTTTCCTTGAATACCTGTTCCAGATACCGGGCTGTTTTTATGGTTTCCTCAACCCGCGTTCCGGTCTGAAGCTCAATTTCTGCAGAGATGCTGCTTTCGTCCGATTCGGGCATAAAGTCTGTATGAATATTCTTCATCAGAAAAATTGAACCGACAAAAATAGCCAGCGAAAAGAATAATATTAAAAGCTTGTGCCGCAGCGCCCAGCGCAAAGTACTTTCGTAAAAGTTATCCAGAAAACCCAATCCTTTTTCAATGGTATTTTCGTAGCTGAGAGCACGTGGCTTTTTCTTTTTTCCGCGTAGTTTCAAAAATTTCGATGCCAGCATCGGAGTCAACGAAATTGCCGCCAGCGTAGATGTTACCACAGTAATGGTTACAATCCACCCCAACTGGTTAAAAATTACACCGGTCATTCCGCCGACGAGGGTAAGCGGGAAAAATACTGCCACAACAACCAGCGTGGTAATAATTACAGCCAGCCACACCTCGTTGGTTGCATAAATTGCCGCTTCGCGCGGAGTTGCTCCCCGTTCCACATGTCGCGTAATATTTTCGAGCACCACAATGGCATCGTCCACCACCATACCAATCGCAATGGACAGAGAGGTTAATGAAATTACGTTAATTGAGCCCCCGGTAACAAACAAGAACAGGAATGCCACAATCAGCGAAATAGGGATGGTAAGTACAATAATAAATGTTGCCCGCCATCTTCCAAGGAAAAACAGCACTACCAAAATCACGAAAAACAACGCATACAAAAGCGTCTGCGACAAGTTATTTACCGAGCCTTTTATGAATTCGGAAGTATCCATAATCAGGTTGATTTTGATGTCGGGAGGAAGATCTTTTTCCAGTTCCTCAATGTTTGCACGTACTTCGCGCGCCACTTTTACAGTATTGGCGCCCGACTGTTTCATTACAAACATGCGAAGGCCGGTTTGACCGTTGATTTTTTCGTCGAGAGAAAGATCTTTTATAGAGTCTCGAACCACTGCCACATCCCGGATGTACACCGGTTTGCCAGCCATGTTTCCCACAACAAGGTTTTCAATACGCGAGCTGGTATTGAATTCCCCCTGCACCCGAAGCTGATAATCAATGTCTCCCATTTTTATGTTTCCGGAAGGCATGTTCATATTTTCTGCGGCAATCGTACTTCCAATTTGTTCAACGGTAAGATTGTACGCATCCAAAAGCCGGGGATCGGCATCCACATAAACCACACGTTTTGGAGCTCCCATCAGGCCGATGGAACCAATCCCCTCCACGCGGTTCAACGGATTTACAATTTTCTCGTCCAGGATTTTTTCCAGCCCCGAATAACTTTCTTCCGCGGTTACAGCATAAAATACTATTGGCATCATGCTGGTGTTGAACTTGAAAATCTGGGGACGTTCAGCAGCTTCGGGCAGGAAATCGTAAATACGGTCGATCACATCCCGAATATCGTTTGTGGCTTCGTCGAGGTTAGCTCCCCACTCAAACTCCAGGTTAATTACCGAAAGGTTATCTGTTGAAGTAGATGTTATTTCTTTCAGGTTGTCTACCGAGTTAAGTGCATCTTCAATGGTTCGCGTTACGTTGGTCTCAATGTCGCTGGCATTTGCGCCCGAATAGGTTGTCATTACCGAAATAAACGGCGGATCCATTTCGGGGTAAAGGTCGACGGGAATCTGAACCAGCGAGTAGAGTCCCATTACCACAATGGCTGTAAAAACCATAAGCGTGGTAATAGGCTTATTTACTGCATTTTTGTATATACTCATGTTCTTTTTTTTAAATAAAGAATTTTGCCACCTGCTATTTTACGACTTCCACTTCTACGCCGTCGAGCAAGCGCGCCTGCCCGCTAATCACAACATGGTCTCCGGGCTTCAATTCATCTGAAAAAACTTCAATGTTATCGTCGTACCGTTTACCAATAACAACACTAACACGGTGTGCTTTTCCATCTTTTTCCACAAACAGGTAACGGTCGTTCGACCCCTGCATTTTTAATACGGCCATGCTGGGCAGCAAAACAGCTTCTTCCTCATCGAGATCGAGGTTAATGCGGGCAAACATACCCGGCCTCAGCAACCTCTGGCTGTTATTTATTTTTACCTCGGCATTAAACGTACGGTTTGAAGGATCGATGGTCGGATGAACACGTTCTATTCTTCCGCTAAAGTTACTGTTCGGATAAATATCAACCTTTATTTCTGTTTCCATTCCCTTTTTTACCTGGGGAAAATACTTTTCAGAAAGCGGCACAAGAACTTTCAACTGATCGATTTGCACCAGCGAAAGCACTGCTGCTTTTCCGGCCTGAGTATTTGGTGTTCCCGAGTACAATTCGCCCGGCTCAAAATATCTGCCCGACACTACTCCGTTAAAAGGAGCCAAAAGCTGTGTATTTTCTTTCAGAAATTTTACGTTAGATAAAGCCACTTCGTACTGGGCTTTTAGCTGATCGTACTGCTGTTCGGCAACACTTCCGTATTTTGCCAGAGTATCCAGCCGTTGAAAATCAACTTCGAGGTTTTTCAACTGAACTTCGGCCTGGTGCAACTGCGTGCGATCCATTTGCACCAATAATTCTCCTTTTGAAATATGGTCGCCAACATCGGCAAAGATTCCTTCAATTCTGCCCGGAGATGCCGGTGCCAGGTGAACCTCTTCGTAGGCTTCAAGTGTTGCCGGGTATTCTACCGAGCGGGCAACGGTTTGCATCTGAAGTTCCATCACCCTTACTACTTCTTTCTTTTCGGGCTTGCCAGCGGCTGTGTCTGTTCCGCCCTGCTGTTTGGGCGAGCAACCAACAAAAACGGCAACTGCCAGAGCTAATGCGATAATAAGTTTTGAAATCTGTTTCATTATTGTTGTTTTAATTGTTTACTAATTTTCCGGTTAGTGTGTCAAGCGCATTTTGCGCCTGCAATACTTCAAGCATGGAAGCAAGGTATTCCGACTCAGACTGCAAATAATTGTTGTCGGCAGTTGTCAGTTCCAGCCCCGAAATCATTCCCTGCCCGTATTTCCGTTTGAGATTTTGATAAACCTCGCGCGATACTTCCACATTCTTTTTCTGAACCTGGTAACTTTCGATGGCGCTTTTCAGGTTAAACTGCAGTTGTTTAAATTGAATATCCAATTGATCCTGCATTAACGCTTTGGTATTTCGGGTAGTTTCCAAATCAATTCTAGCCTGCCTTACTTTTGCACGGCGCTCGCCACTTGAAAAAATAGGAATATTCATCTGCAAGCCAATCATATGCCTAGGCGACATATCAAATGCCGGCTTCAGAATCTTCTCCGTATAATTATAATAACCTGTAATTGTGGGCAGGTAGTTTGCTTGCTGCATTAGTATCTGCTTTTCCGTCATTTCTTCCTGAACTTCGAGCAGTTGAAAATCCAGATTTTGCCCCGGCACGAAAGAAGACTCAGTACCAACCAGCGTGTTGTCGTCTAAAAAATCGGCAAGCGATCTGGTCAGTTCCAATTCAGTATCTGCAGAAACGCCCAACTGAACTCTCATCAGGTTTTTGGCCATTTCGTGCTGGCGCTCGGCAGCCCGCACAGAGTTATTCAAAGAATTCACCTGTACCGAAAGCTGGTCCAGCTCTACTTTCTCCATCATGCCAACGCGCACCAGCGGCTCGGTTTTCCGATAAACCTCGTTCAGGTTCTTCACATTTGATTCCAATATCTTCATCGATTCTTCCGCAATTAAAACCAGGTAGTAACTCTCTGTTACCTGGCTCAAAACATCCTGTTCTGTTTTCTCGAAGTTTTTTTCGGAAAGCTTTTGTGCCAGTTTTGCAGTTTGAATACCAACCAGGTAACTTCCGTTAAAAAGCAACTGCCCAACCTGCAAATTAAAATTACTGGTAGGTTTAATCGGTATTTTTGAAGGCTCCTGGGTTTCATCAAACTGAATGCTGATTTCGGCGCCCATGGCATTTGAATAATCGGCAGTGGCATTTACCTGCGGCAGCCCTGCGGCAATAGTTTCCCACAACTTTTCCTGCGACTGTTCTATCGCAAGCCCTGAATTTTTAATGGTACGGTTGTAGTCCAGCGCATATTGCCTGGCGGCTTCGAGGTCGAGTGTAAGCTTCTCCTGCGCCTGCACTGAGCCAAAAAGCACCGCTCCCATTAACATTGCAACAATCTGTTTCCTCATCATAGTTAATTGTTTTTCTGTTATCTGTATTCGTTTTCACAAAATGTTTCAAAAAAAATTATTTTGTCAGCATCGAGTCGATGAGATCAATTCCTTTTTTTGTTGAAATTCCGCGGATAAAATTCAAAGTAAGGCTGTGAAAAACATCAGCGTAATTGTATTCTTCACGCGGAAAAATTGCCTCGTTGGCCAGCAAATTTTTTTGTTCATGAAAAAGCTTTGCCACAATCGGAATATTAATTTCGGGCCTGAAAAAGCCTTCGTCAATTCCCTGCTGCAACAACTCTTTTGTAAAAAGAAATGCCTCTTTTTCATTTTTCGTTCGCAAGCTGTTCCAGGTTTCCGGGTAAAATTTTTCCAGGTCGCGAAAGAAAACCGGATTAACAGAATTCATCGCTTTAATACCTTCATCTAAAAACGAAAAAATGGTTTCTACTACATTTCTAGAAGAGTCGCAAACTTCTTTACTCTTCTCCCGGTGTTTATGCCTTAGGCTTCTGATACAAGTATGAACCAACGATGTTTTATCTTTGAACGCTTCATAAACTGTACGTTTCGACATTCCCAAAGCCGCTGCAATCGCGTCCATCGTCACATTTCTAATTCCAAACTGCATAAACTGCCTGGTTGCTTCGTCAACTATTCTATCGTGTACTTCCATTCAAAAAATTTAAGAGCGCTAATTTAGCAGAAAACTAAAAACACGCTGAAAGTTTTCTACGAAATAAATAGATTTATCGGTAAAAGGTGAAAATCGGGACAGAAACGAAACAGAAAACAAAGGAAATTTAACGCTGGCGACCAAAAGCCTGTTTACCGAACAAAAGTGAGGATGGTTATAAAAATGCTCCAGATGCTAATACCATTTATAAAAAGCATTTCTGTAACGCCGGTCACTCCGTTTCTTAAAACCGATGCCAATGTTACCAGCACAGTTCCTCCAATAATTATCAGGCCGGAAACTCCCAAGAAATGCATGTCAGGCAACAACGCAGTCTGAAACATTATTACCAGCGCAGGCAATGTTAAAAAAACCACACCCGCCAACAAATTGTGTGTCAGCCGCTGAATGCTCGTTTTTAAATGCTTTCTGCTGTATGGATAAATATTATGAGGCACAAAAGCCAGCAGGGTCAAAAACGCAAAACTATAATCAATCTGCCGCATTAGCCGCTCATTTTCACCCAAATCGTAAAACTGAGTAAGCAGCCAAAAAAACAGGTAATTTAAAACAGCAATGGCAAAAAGCAGATGTTTGTACCCCCGCACATACATTTTGCCGTACAATTTTTTATTGCTCAAAAAGCTCAGCGTATATTTCTTCAAATCGAAATTAATATGCTGAATGCTTTTTTTAACAGCGTAAGGAAGTACTCCTGCGTAAACAAAGCCCACCAGTAAAATGCCCAGTTTTATAAAAATCGTTTTCACTTATCCGTAAAAATAACAGAAGATATCCAAAATTCGATTCATTCAAAAACAAACTGTAAATTCTGCCTGGATAAAAGCTTATGCATTCGCTCAGAAAAAAGAAATGGACTAATTTTATCGTTGTTTTTCTTTAAATCCAATAACATCATGAAACAAAAAATTGCTTTAGCATTGGGAAGCGGTGGCGCCCGCGGCCTGGCACATATCGGTGTAATTGAGGAGCTGGAAAAACAAAATTTTGAAATTACCTCAATTAGCGGATGTTCCATGGGAACCCTCATTGCGGGTTTCTACGCCATGGGCAAACTCAATGTTTACAAAGAATGGGTTAGCACGTTAAGAAAACGCGACGTTTACAGTCTTATGGATATTACACTAAGCCAGAATGGGTTACTCAAAGGAGAACGGGTTTTCAATAAAATGAAAGAGATGATTCCCGATATGCTGATTGAGGACATGAATATCCCCTTTGCGGCTGTGGCTACCGACATTAACAACCAGGAAGAAGTGGTTTTTACAAGCGGAAGTTTTTATACCGCTGCCAGAGCTTCCATTGCCATCCCCGCTATATTTACACCGTTTACGTCGGGCAACAAAATATTTGTCGATGGCGGACTGCTTAACCCGGTACCGGTAAACCACCTGAAACGCACGGACGGCGATCTGCTTGTGGCTGTTAATTTATACGACACACAGCCGCCAACCGAAAACCCGGATAACGATAAAAAAGAAAACCCGGGAAATAAGCCGGAAAAACAGAACAGCCAAAAGCCGATGCATGTTAACAGTAGTATCGAATACCTGCAGAATAAAATACGGGAGCTGCTACCAAAATCTGACAACAAAATACAGGGACACCTCAACCTGTTGCAGCTTACTTCTTCGATGATGCTGACTCGTATTTCAAACCTTCAACTGGAGCTGAACAAACCGGACATCCTCATCAGCATTCCGGCAGACGCAGCAAAAACATTCGAGTTTTACAAAGCAAATCAACTGATAAAAGAAGGCACAGAAAAAGCGCAGGAAGCAATTAATGCGTATAAAAACAGGCAGAAAAGCTAGCAGTTCAGAAGAAACAAAAACAGACTGCACTTCATCCGTAAATTTTATCATTTCAGTAAATTTTACGGACATTAAAAATACTGAATAGCTTATTTTCGGATGATTTTCTTCAGGCTCTTAACGAAATAAAAACAATATATTATAAGTATTGCGGATGAGTGAAAATCATATAAAATGAGACGTTTACTCTCTCTTCCTGATTTCACTTATTCCTTAAACAAAAAATTCAAAACAGATGAAACTATTAAGAAACAGTGTATTTTTTTTACTTTCTCTGGCTACACTTTCCGGCTGTTTAAACAAAAACAGCGGGCAATCAGAAATTATCAGAAAAGTAAAAGTTGAAACCGTGTGCCGGGCCGATTCGATTCTGGTAAAAAATTACCCCGGAATTACCAAAGAGGCCGGAGAAGTGAACCTGGCATTCCGCGTAGCTGGGCCAATTCAAAAAATACAGATAAAAGAAGGCGATTATGTGCAAGCCGGACAGATGGTGGCGCAAATTGATCCGCGCGACTACGAAATACAGCTGGAAGCAGCGCAGGCACAATATGATCAGGTAAAAGCCGAAGCCGACCGCGTAATCGAACTCCACAACCGGGAAAGCGTAGCAGGAAACGATTACGACAAAGCAGTTTCCGGACTAAAAATGGTTACTACCCAACTAAAACATGCCAAAGATCAACTGAACGACACCAAACTTCTGGCTCCGGTTTCGGGGTACATTCAAAAAGTCAATTTCCGGGAAAAGGAACTGATTGACACGGGAATGCCGCTTGCCTCGTTGATTGACGTGGGGCATTACCAGGTTGAAGTGGAAATACCGGTATCGTTGTACATCAAACGCAAAAACATTGTTTCCTTCTCCGGCAATCAGCCCGACTTGTCGGAAAAAAACTTTCCACTGCAACTGCTCAGCTACAGCAAAAAAGCAAACAACAACCAACTTTATAAATTGCAGCTTGGCGTAAAACCTGCCGACCTTCCCGGACTGGCGCCAGGAATGGATGTGCTCGTAAAAATTTCGTACACAAACGATGCAGAACCACTGGCCTGTGTTCCGTTAAACGCATTGTTTAATAGAAACGGCAAAACTTACGTTTGGATTTATCAGCCAGACGAAACCGTTAAAATGCGGGAAGTGGTAACTGACAAACTCACAGGCGACGGCCGTATTCGAATTAAAGAAGGGTTACAAGTAAAAGAGCAGGTAGTAGTTGCCGGCGTAAACAGCCTCAACGAAAACGAGAAGGTAAAACTACTTGAGCCCGTTTCTGAAACCAACGTGGGAGGACTCATGTAATGTATCTTACTGAATTAACATTCCGCAGAAAAGCCATCATCTGGTTCATCCTGTTTTGCATGGTGGCGGGCGGCGTTCTTGCTTTTCGTTCCATCAGTAAACTGGAAGACCCGGAGCTGAAAGTAATGATGTCGCAAATAGTAACCATTTACCCGGGAGCAACAGCCCACGAGGTTGAAATGCAGGTTACCCATGTAATTGAAGAAGAACTAAGCACGCTGGGCGATGTGGAAACCATCCGGTCCAAGTCGATGCCAAACCTTTCTATTGTTACCGTAATGCTCGAACTTACTGTTCCTCAACAGGAAATTGAGCAACGCTGGGATTTCCTGCGCCGCCGGATGAGCGAAGTGGTTGACAAACTTCCGAAAGGCGTTCAGAAGCCAATGGTTTACGACAACTTTGGCGATGTGTATGGCATGTTCTACGCAATGACAGGCGACGGATATTCCTACAAGGAAATGAACAAGATGGCGCAGTTTGTAAAGCGCGAAATGGCAGCAGTAAAAGGAGTAGCCCGCGTTGAAGTATTCGGAAAACAGCAACCGGTTACCGAAATAGTTTTCAATCCTTCGAAAATGGGAGAGCTGGGCGTTTATCCTTTTCAGGTGATAGCGGCCCTGCAAGGAGAAAATGCAGCGATTTACCCCGGCAGCCTGCAAACAGGCAATCAGTTACTCAACATTTCGGTGAATGGCAAAATTGCCAGCGCCTCCGACGTGGCCAACGTAATTATAAAAGGCCTCGACGGCAGCCTTTTTAAAATCTCAGACATTGCGCAGGTAAACGAAGTTTACACCGAACCTCCCCGCAACAACATGCACCTGAACAATAAAGATGCAATCGCCATTTCCCTTTCCATGGAATCGGGCGAAAACATTGTTGAAGTAGGCAAACGCGTAGAAAAAAGGCTGGAAGAACTAAAAAAAGACATTCCGGCAGGGTACGAATTCGAGAAGGTCTTTTTTCAGCCCGACCTGGTAAAACACGCCATTGGCGGTTTTATGTGGAACCTTGTGGCATCTGTGCTCATTGTTATTCTGGTGCTAATGCTTTCCATGGGTTTCCGCAGCGGGTTTATTATTGGTACCGGACTGCTGCTGACTATTCTGGCCACGTTCCCTATTCTGCTGGCAGCCGGCGGAACGCTTCAGCGCATTTCACTGGGCGCATTTATTGTGGCCATGGGAATGCTGGTTGACAATGCCATTGTTGTTATCGACGGCATTTTAGTCGATTTAAAAAAGGGAGTAAAACGAAAAAAAGCGCTGGTACAACCGGCAACCCGCACAGCCTGGCCGCTTTTCGGAGCCACATTTATTGCAGTGGCAGCTTTTCTGCCGGTATATCTTTCGAAAGATGCAGCAGGAACTTATGCCCGCGATTTATTTGTAGTGCTCTGCATTTCTCTATTTATCAGCTGGGCACTGGCAATGACGCAGGTACCGCTGTTTTCTGAAATGCTCTTGAAAAAGAAAAAGAAGGACAAAAAAACAAAAGAGCTTTATCAGGGCTGGGGGTACAAAAAATTCAGAAACATACTGGGGCTGATGCTTCGCTACAAAACAGTAACACTTATTGTAGCTGTGCTGTTGCTGGCTGTTGCTGCTTTCAATTTTCAAAACATCAAAAAAACCTTCTTCCCCGATTTTAACTACAATCAGGTTTACATTGAATACAGGCTCCCGGCAGACACCGGCCCGCAAAAAGTAAACGCCGATCTGAAGCAAATCACCGATTATTTTCTTTCGCTGAAAGAAGTAAAACAGGTTGTTACCAGTCACGGGCAAACACCTACGCGCTATTGTTTGGTGCGACCAATGGGAGAAGCAGCCGACAATTACGGCGAATTGATTGTGGATTTTGAAGATTACGAAACCATGATTCGGATGAAGCCGGTACTTAGCGACTACCTGCATAACAATTTCCCGGACGCACGCACACGCATTCGAAAATACAATCTATCCATTAAAGCATCGCACACGGTAGAGGTGGAATTCACAGGGCCCGACCCGGCTGTTTTGCGCAACTTAAGCGCCCGGGCTCAGGAAATATTCAGAAATAATCCGTATGCAGATCCTTACACAATTGAAGACGACTGGGAACCCATGGGACAGGCAATGGTAGCAGATTACATGCAGCAGTCGGCACGCAGAGCAGGAGCATCGCGTTCTGATGTGGGCAATGCCATTCTTGCTGCCACAGACGGCCTTCCAATTGGAGAATATTTTGAAGGGCAAACCCGCGTAGGTATCGTAATGAAACTGCGAAATGCCGATGGATCAAAAATAGAAAACCTGGACGATATCCCGGTGTGGAGCATGATGCCCAACCTTGCGGGGGTGGATGAATCAACCATCCAGGAACTGCTAACAGGAATAAAATCGATAGATGACCTGACCGGGGAACTGGTTAGTCCGGTGCCGCTGAGCGCCGTCACCCGCGGAGTAAATCTCGAATGGCAGGAACAGGTAATTCGCAGGGTAAACGGACAACGAGGCCTGCAAGTACAGTGCGAACCTCTGGACGGCTACAGTCCGGAACTGGTGCGGGCGACCATGCTCGACGAAATCAAAAGCATTCCCCTTCCTGACGGATACAAAGCAGTCTGGGTTGGTGAGCATGAACTCCAGGGCGATGCGCTGCACAATATCTTCAGTTATCTGCCCATTTCCATTATGCTTATAATTCTTACCCTCATTTTACTTTTTAACGATTTCAGAAAACCGCTGATTGTTATTTCCTGCATTCCAATGGCTTTTGTGGGTATTGTGCCGGGAATGATTGTTACCGGCCAGCCGTTTACATTCATGGCAATTATCGGGTCGTTCGGGTTAATGGGAATGATTGTAAAAAACGCCATTGTGTTGCTCGACGAAGTTGAAAACCTTATTGCCGAAGGCGTTGAAAAATATTATGCCGTAATTAATGCTACCATTTCGCGTACACGCCCGGTATTGCTGGCATCGTTCACCACTATTCTGGGGATGATTCCGCTGCTCAGCGATCCCATGTACTCCAGCATGGCAGTGGCAATTATAAGCGGATTACTTGTGGGAACAGTAATTACACTGCTGTTTGTGCCCATTTTATATGCCGCTTTTTATGGGGTAAAAAAAATTAAAGAACCTGAAAAAAGAAGAGAGATTCAGTCATGAAAACAATCAATTATATTGCACTTCTCATTTTAATAGTTTCTACGTTGCAGGCAGCCGGACAGGAACAGATGACTCTGCTCCGGGCCCGGGAAATGGCGTTAATGAAAAACGAAAGCCTGAAAATTGCAGGCAAACAACTGGAAAAATCCGAAGCACAAAAAGCAGCTGTAAAAACCATGCGCTTACCCAGTTTTTCGGCCACGGGCACCGGCATTTACCAGAACAAAGATTTTGAAATGGAGCTGACACTGCCAACCAAAACACCAAATCTGGCTACCGGCGAACTGGATCCAAACATTTTGGTAGACCCGTCTACCGGGACTCCGGTAATCGGACCCGATGGAAACCCCGTATTCAATATGTATGCATGGTTGCCGCTGAATGTTAGTTTAAGCGGCGCATACCTGGCCGGAGTAGCACTGGAACAGCCTGTTTATACCGGCGGCAAAATAAACGCGGGCAACCGAATGGCCAGCATCGGTATTGAAATGGCGGATGAAAACATCGAGTTGGAAAGGATGAAAACCATTGCCGAAGCAGACAATGCATACTGGACGTACATTTCTGTTTTCCAAAAAGTAAAAGTGGCGCAGCAGGCTGTGGATCTTCTTGATGAGTTGGTTAAAAAAGCAACCGATGCACACGATGTGGGAATGTCGAGCAGAAACGATTTACTGAAGGCACAAGTGGGATACAATAATGCAAAACTCAATCTGCAAAAAGCGCAAAACGGACTCGAACTCAGTCGCATGGTTTTGTGCAGGGTTACGGGGCTGCCGTTTAACACGGCAATTACTGCGTTAGACACAACTGTTATGGTGAATGCCCCCGTGGAGCTTGTTCTGGAAGATGAAACAATAAAACAACGACCGGAGTACAAATTGTTGCAAAAAAACATCGCCCTGCAGGAGCAAAATATACTTATGACAAAGTCTGATTTTCTACCAACTGCAGGAATTCAGGCAGGATACAACCACTTGGGCGGCGTTAAATTTAGCGACACCGAGTTTACAAACACCAGCCTCAATGTGCTGGCTTCGGTAAAAATTCCCATTTTCCATTGGGGAGAAGGAGTGAAAAAAATCAACGCCGCAAAAATCGACAAAGAGATAAAAGAGCTTGAGCTGGGAAAAAATGAACAACTGATGAAACTGGAAGCAGAACAGGCAAAACTAAACTTACAATTGGCCTGGGAACGCATCCGGATGAATGAAACTGCGTTGGAGCAAGCCGAAGAAAACCTGCGGGTGGCGCGCGACAATTACGAAGTCGGGATGGAAACCATTACCGATTTATTGATGGCGCAAACCAACTGGCAACAAGCTTCGGGCGAACTAATCGACTCCCGGGCCGACTTCAAACTAAAAGAAACAGCCTGGTTAAAAGCAACCGGAAAGTTGGGGATTTCCGAAAGGTAATTCATAAGAAACCCCACGAATTAGTATTCTTTACTACTTTTGATTAGCCATCAAATTGTATTCGAAATGAAAAGCGACGAACTCCATTTCATCAGCCGGTTATCAGCGTACACACTGAAAAGTTTTTTTATCAGGGTGGCGCTGGTAAGCGGTGTGGGGTTATTGTTTTTCTTTCTTTCGGTACAAATTACCGGAGACGAAACGCTAAAAGTTACTGCGCTGGAATATTTTCAGGTAGTAATAATTTTCAATATTATCAGCGAAAGCAACGTGCTTTTGGATCATCTGGCGGAACACTTTCTACCAATTCCCGAAAAAATAAGCCTGCGTGTGGTTTTGCATTTTCTGGTAAGCCTGTTTATCGGAATTACCTCTATTTTCTACTTTTACCTGGTTGCAAAAGAAGCCCTCTTTTTTTCCCATCCGTTTGTGCAACTAATGATGCTTTTCGGCGTAATTTTTATTTTCATTCTCATCCTCGTTTCCATAACGCTGCGCATTATTGGCAAATGGGTTTATTCAATACGGCAACTGGAAGAAATGAAAAGCCTGAAACTGAAAAGCGATTACAACTCGCTGCAGGCTCAGTTGAATCCGCATTTTCTTTTCAATAACCTGAGTGTTCTGAAGTCGATGATTGTATTTGACCAGGATGCCGCTATCCATTTCACCCAGAACTTTACAGACTTTTACCGCTACGTACTGCAAAGCAAAGATAAAACTACCGTAAAGCTGTCGGAGGAGCTCGAATTTATTGACGCTTACACGGCCATCCACCGCGAACGAATGGGCGAAGCACTCCGGGTTGTTACCGAAGTAAATGATTCTGCCTTAAAAAAAGAGATTCCGCCACTGGCGTTGCAACTACTGGTAGAAAATGCAATAAAACACAACATTGCAGTAAAAGACACACCGTTGGTTGTGCTTATCAAATCGAATGAGGAAACACTTACGGTCAGAAACAATTTGAATTTAAAAGAATCTGCTTTTTCAGAAAAAACCGGGTTGAAAAACCTCCAAGAACGCTACTCCATGTTAACCGATCAACCAATGAAAATAATTTCAGGGGAAGATTTTTTTGAAGTAAAAATCCCGTTGCTATGAGCCAATCCGTAAAAATAGTGTTAGTTGAAGACGAACTCTACAATTTGCGTTTGCTGGAGGGGATGATAAAAAAACTGCGCCCCGAATGGGAAGTAATAAATACGTTTGAAAGCGTAAAAAAAAGTGTTGAATGGCTTCGTCAAAATCCTCACCCCGATCTCTTTTTTATGGATGTTCAGTTGGCCGACGGACTTTGCTTTTCGATATTCGACAAGGTGGAAATAAACAGCATGGTAATTTTCACCACTGCTTACGACAATTATGCCATCAGGGCGTTTAAAGTAAACAGCATCGATTATTTACTGAAACCTTTCAAAGGAAAAGACCTTGAAGCCGCCATCGAAAAATTTGAAAACATTGTGTCGCTGTCAACTAAAGCAGACAAATCGCTGGATTATTCCGAAATTCTGGAAGCCATCAGAAAAGGTGAAAAGAAATACCGAAAAAGGTTTCTGGTAACCAAAGGAGCTCTATTTTTCAAACTCCCGGTAGAAGAGGTTGCCTGCTTTTACAGCGAAAACCGAATTACCACCGCCTACACCTTCAACCGAAAAAAACACATCATCGATTTTTCGCTGGAAGCCTTAGAAGAGCAACTCGATCCGGACGTTTTTTTTCGGGCAAACAGACAAGCGGTTGTAAATATAAAAGCAGTTGATAAAATCGAAAATTACTTTGGCGGCAAACTAAAAATACGTATGCATCCTCCTTTCGAAGGAGATTTGGTTGTTAGCAGGCTAAAAGCGTCCGACTTTAAAGCATGGGTTGGGAAGTAACTATTTTTCGAAAACGTAAATAACAGAACTGCACCTTTCCGGGTTAACCAGGCTGTTCAGCCACGAAATTTTTCCGTGCAACAAACCTTTCAGCAATGCTAATTTCGATTTTTTATACTTTTCACTAAGCATGGAAACATAAAACGAATCGAATGGCATGGTGTGCTTCGAAACAAGCCTGAAACCATGCTTCTGTCCGAATCGGGCCATTTGCTCCGGACCAAAGTGCCACAAATGGCGCGGCACATCCCACGCTGCCCAATACTCTTTGTAATGGCGGGCATCATACGATGTTTGATTCGGAACGGCAATTACCAGTTTCCCCTGAGCGTTTAGCAGACGGTAAAACGCATCCATGTTCTCATCCAGGCGGTGAACATGCTCCAGAACATGCCAGAGCGTAATGGCATTAAAACTTTCTGCTGCGAAGCGAAAAAGCTGTTCCGGCTCATCAACCTCAAGGCCAAACTCCTGCTTTGCAAACGAACGGGCATCAGAACTTTTCTCTGTTCCGGTAACCTGCCAGCCACGGTTTTTCATTTCGTTCAGGAAAAAACCGGTTCCGGTACCCACATCCAGTATTTTCCCTGATTTTAACCCGGTAGACTTTTCAATCCGATGCCGCTTCCTTCCCAGCATAAAACTGCGTACCCAGTGGTAAACAATATTCACCAGTCCTTTCGACGTATTGGAATGCGAAATGTACTTTTCACTTTGGTAGTACCTGCCAATGCTCTCTTCATCCGCTGCATTTGCAGTAAATTTAAAGCCGCAACTGTTGCAGGCGGCAATCTCAAATTTCTCTCCTGAAACGAAAAAATCCGTGCAGGTCAGGTATGAACTGAAATTTTTACTTCCACAAACCGGACAATGATCTACCTTGAAAAGTGCCATTTAATTTTTTTGTCGAATATAAGAATATACGCGCTACCACAGAACATTTGTGCCGGATTTCCGAAACCCGGCACAAATATTTATACGCGACATCTCCAACTCTAATTAATCCTGAACCGGACTATTACCTGGTAAGAGATAGTAATATTTTGAACTTCATCAGCGCTTTCATACGATACATCTGCTGCCATCAGCATATTTTTTGCCATATACGGGCGGGAATATCCATCGTTTAACTCGGTAATAGAAAGCACTTCGCCTAAGTTTTCGCCCAGGCTCTCTACCATGTATTTTGCTTTTTCGCGGGCATCTTTCAATGCCTCAATTTTCACTTCTTTTCTAAACGCTTCCGCGTCTGAATTACTCATTTGGCCAACATTCAAAGAGCGAATTCCCTTTGCATCAACCAACGAAGAGAGCTTGTTTATTTTAGAGAAGTCGGTAATTTTTACTTCCAACTGCTTGCTAAAAAGAAATTCTTTCCCCTGCTGCCTCCAATAATTTCCCATTCCGCGCACGCGAATGTCATCTTTGTCGATGCCAACTTTACGCAGATCCTTAATAAGACCGTTTTCAATTTTTGCCAGCGGCACTTTGGTTTTGTAATCTTCGGGTTCTTTATTCTTTTGAAATTCCTCTTCGAAGTATTCCTGAATGGTAATGGATAATACCATTTCGTCGGGTTGAACCTCTTTAACGGCAGTTCCACGCACTTCAATAAACCTTGCTTCCTGTTGATTTTGAGCCGAAAGCGACAACGCACAGATTGTAAAAATCAGAAAAAATAGATGTTTCATTTTGTAAAATTGTTTGTTTTCAAAGGTTTTAATGAAACTCGCATTAAACAAAGTTTTTTGTGTCAAAAACCGGGTTTATGCTCATTTCACAACTATTATTAAAACAAAACAACTGTCAAAAAAGATACCACTTTCCCGACAGTTGTTTCAATATTTCATCCTATTCCCGTGTAACTCAAAAAGTGTCAGCGTATTCGGCCGCACGAGAAAACTTTCTTTTTATAAAATCAGCATTGCATCGCCGTACGTACCAAACCGGTAATCGTTTTTCATGGCAACATTGTAGGCTTCCATTACAAAATCATATCCGCCAAACGCAGCAACCATCATCAGCAAAGTAGAATACGGAAGATGGAAATTGGTAACCATGCGGTTAGCCACATTAAATTCGTACGGAGGGAAAATAAACTTATTGGTCCATCCTTCAAACGGTTTTACAAACCCTTGAGTTGACACTGAACTTTCCAGTGTACGCATTACAGTTGTACCTACCGCGCAAACATTTCTCCGCTCTGTTTTCGCCTTGTTAATTTTTTCGCAAGCTTCGTCTTTTATCCAGATTTGCTCTGAGTCCATTTTATGTTTGGTAAGATCTTCCACATCAACACTACGGAAGTTTCCTAAACCTACATGCAATGTTACATAAGCGAATTCGGTTCCGTTAATCTCCAGACGTTTCATCAGCTCGCGGCTAAAATGCAAACCTGCGGTTGGAGCAGCTACTGCTCCTTCGTGTTTTGCAAAAATAGTCTGGTACCGTTCTTTATCTTCCGGAACAACAGCCCTGTTAATAAATTTCGGCAGCGGGGTTTCCCCTAAACTGTATAATGTACTTTTGAATTCATCGTAAGGTCCGTCAAATAAAAAACGAAGAGTACGACCCCGAGATGTCGTATTGTCAATCACCTCTGCAACCAATGTATCATCTTCCCCAAAATACAACTTGTTTCCGATACGAATTTTCCGAGCAGGATCAACCAAAACATCCCATAACCTCATTTCGCGGTTCAACTCCCTCAGAAGGAACACTTCAATTTCGGCGCCGGTTTTTTCTTTGTTTCCATACAACCGTGCAGGAAAAACTTTGGTATCATTGAACACAAAAACATCTCCATCGTCAAAATAGTTAACTATGTCTTTGAACACCTTATGTTCGATGGTGCGTTTTGCCCTGTCCAATACCATCATTTTTGCTTCGTCCCTGTTGTATGCAGGATGTAACGCAATCTTTTTCTCATCCAAATCGTACTTAAATTTCGATAACTTCATGGGCAACTCCTTTATATAATTTTTGTTATTTACTATTGAAAATTTACTACTCTTCTTTACCGTTTCCTGTGCTTTACACACAGACCCCCGTTTTACGCATCATTTCTCAAATTGTTACAAACGAACCAATATTTTTTATGAAATGTTCTACAGACAATGCATCCTCCACTTTAAACTCGCCAATCCGGGTTCTTCGCAAACCTGTCAGGTAAGCTCCACACCCCAATTCAAGACCAACATCGCGTGCCAGCGCCCTTACATAGGTTCCTTTGCCGCACACAACACGTATTGTAACAAATGGAATATCAATTGATTCGATAATAATTCTTTGTATAACAATTTTTTTCGGTTGAAGTTTCAACTCCTCCCCGTTTCTTGCATAATCGAATGCGCGTTTCCCTTTAACTTTTACGGCTGAAAAAACCGGGGGAACCTGCTCTGTTTCACCTACAAACCTGGCCAATACCTGTTCAACCAACTCCGGGGTAACATGCCCAAAATCGGTATGGTTTTCTTCTTCGGTTTCCAAATCGAACGATGGAGTTGTTGCGCCCAACTTCAATGTGGCTACATACTCCTTTTCCCTGTCTTGGAACGATTCAATAAGTTTTGTAGATTTTCCGGTACAAAGAATCATCAACCCCGTTGCCAGCGGATCGAGTGTGCCCGCATGGCCAACTTTCAGCTTCTTAATTCTCATCTCCCGGCACAGTCCGTTTCTGACCCGTTGAACCAAATCAAACGAAGTCCACTCAAGGTTTTTATCAAACAATAAAACCTCTCCGCCTAAAAAATCATACTTTTTCTCCAGGTTAGACATCGCAAACAATTAACTTTCAGCGCTTTAATGAATCCTAAAATCAGGCTGCAAAGATAGCAATTAACCCGACAATTAAGCAGTAAACAGCAAAATAAATCAGTTTTCCCCGCTTAACCACCCGAATCATTAACGAACAGGCAAGTAACCCTGAAATAAAAGCAGTAATAAAGCCCACTAAAAGAGGAATGGTTCCGACCGTAGATTCTTCGGTAAAATCGCCGCCCACAAGATCCAAAAACGCTGCTCCGAGAATAGGAACCAATACCATCAGAAATGAGAACCGGGCGACTTCATCTTTTTTTGTGCCCAACAGCAAACCGGTTGCAATAGTTGCACCGCTGCGCGAAATACCCGGCATTACTGCCAGCGCTTGCGCAATGCCGATAATAAATGCTTTTCCCCAGGTAATCTGAGAATTCCTTTTTTTTGCAAAATGGGCAAAAGCAAGCAAGCCTGCGGTTATTAAAAGCATACTGCCCACAAGAAAAAGATTTCCTGTAAAAAACTGCTCAATCTGCTCGGCAAAAAATACGCCCAGTACCAAAACCGGCAATGCCGAAAACAACAGTTTAAAAACGTATTGAGTAGATTCATTCCATTGAAACGCAAAAAGATCGGTCAGCAGTTTCAAAATATCTTTTCGAAAAACAACTAAAGTACTTAAAACTGTTGCAACGTGAACCGTAACTGCAAAAAGCAGGTTATTTCCGGTTTTTACGCCCAATACTGCATTTCCGATTTCGAGATGCCCGCTGGAACTGACGGGCAAAAATTCGGTTAGGCCCTGCAAAAGTCCAAGGATCAGTGCCTGTATTTCATTCATTGTAAATGGAATTATTTATCGTTCTTTGGCTTCTTCAAAATCGCGTAGATCTCAAACAGGAAGCCAAACAGTAAAAGAAGTGGAGCCAGTGTAATTCGCCTAAAACTGAAAATTTCAGAATTAAACACATTGGGGTCATCGCTCCCACCGCCAATCATTAAAACAAATCCAACAACTATAATCCCAAACCCGATAGCCATCATCCGGTAATTCTCTTTACCTAAAGCAAATTCGGGTTCATCGGTTGTTTTATCTTGTATTATTGCTTTCTTTTTCATAGCTGCCAAAGATAACTAATAAAATAACTCATCGAATTTCAATCGAAGGAATTTATTTACCGCCAACCACGTAGAAACGTAAGAAATGACCATTCCGAGAACAATTACCAACAAAAACACATAACCCAACACTACTAAATCAGCAGGTTTAATCAGCCCTTCCAGTTCGTTTCGAAACGAAAAAATGCCGGCAAACAATAGGGAGTTAGCGACCAGTCCTCCCCAAACGCCCAGCGAAACGCCCCTTCGCAGAAACGGCTTTCGCACAAACGAGCGGGTTGCACCAACCAGCTGCATTGTATTTATGGTAAAGCGTTCGGAATAAACCGAGATGCGGATGGTGTTGTTTATCAGTGAAACGAATATAAAACCGGTTAATCCACTTACAATGAGAAGAAAAACGCTAATTTTTTTCACGTTCTCGTTAATAACTGCCAACAGGTCTTTCTGATAGTAAACCTCCTTGACCTGCGGAAATTCCAGGAACTCCTTTTCGATAATTGCCAGGCTGTCTGAGTTGGTGTAAGGAGCAAACAATTTTACATCGACAGATGCAAACAGCGGATTAAACCCTAAAAATCCGGAGAAGTCCTCGCCCAATTCCTCGGTGAGTTCCCGGGCAGCAGTTTCTTTATCGATATACCGTGTTGATTTCACATAATCTGTTGATGCCAGAACTTTTTCAAGCCGAAGCACATCAACTTCTTTCAGATCGTCGTGCAAAACCAAAGTAAAGCCAATCTGCTCTCTTACATAATCGGACAAACGGCCTGCATTTGCCAAAATCAGAAGCAGGCCACCCAGCAATACCAAAACCAGCGAGATGCTCACGGTAGAAGTTATCCACGAGCGAAACACACGTTTCTTTAATTTTCCGGGCTTTGGTGCTTTCATTGTCATAAAAAAAAACAAAATTAAAAAATTAATTGCCTTTTTAAACCTGTAGATACTGATCGTAAAGTTGCGAAATAGATTTCGGCTCGCCAATTACCGTGAGTACATCATTTTCGAGCAAGCGGGTATTTCCATTGGGCGCAAACGTTGCTGAACCGCGTTCGACCATTGCAACCAGCACTTCCGAAGGCCACTTTATTTCTTTAAGCTGCTTGCCAACCATATTGGACTGAACCGTTCCGGGCAGCAAATGAATGGTAATATAACGTTCGTTGTGCATTAAATATTCCTTGATTTCACGATGGCTTTTCAGTTCCATCATTTCGTCCACAAAATTGCTTCGTTCGATAATGTCAACCAGCCTCGACAACATGCGCAGCTGCTGCCGCGGCTCCTTTGCCGGGTTCACAAGAAAAAAGAACACCCGGATAAAATCGTCCGACGAAATTCCGTTCTTTTCCACCGGCTTGCTTATTTCTTCTTTTGCAATAACAATATGAAGAGACGGGCGATCGATCCCTTCCTTTTTTGCAAAAAGAATGGAAACCCGTGGAATTACCAGGGCAGGCTCAATGGCTGAAGCAGTTAGAAAATCGTTCACCAGATCTTCTTTTCTGACATGCATCTCTTCCGAAAATATTCCGGATACATAATTCAGTAGCTCATTAAAATTGGTTTTCTTTTCGGAAAAAGTAATGCGGGAACGAATAATTGTTTCGTCAAACGGGTCGCCCTGCCGTAAACCTTTTTCCTTTATAATGGTCATAAATTCGCTCTCCAACTCGGCATACTGATATTTACCCAGCAGCGCAAACCAATGAAAAATTGCCCCTTCGCGTTTTACCCGAACACGGGCATAATACCTGTACCAAAGAACGCCCAACAGCACAATTGCAGCTGTAAACAAAATAGCCATCCACCCCATGTAGGCGATTAAAACGATGGAAATAATTATTCCGGCAATTTGCATAAACGGGTAAAGCGGCGATTTGTACCCCGGGTCGTACGACTCGATGTTGCTTTTTCGGAAAACAATAACAGAAAAGTTGATAAACAGAAAAATGAGAAGCTGAAAAGTACTGGCCAGCTTAGCAATTCCTTTTTCCGACAGCAGAAGGATAAACAACAAAATAAAGCCGGTGGTAAGTAAAACAGCAGCCACCGGGGTTCCTTTCTTACCCACTTTTGAAAACATAGGCGGAAACAGTTTGTCGCGCCCCATTGCAAACGGATAGCGCGACGACGAGAGCAGCCCTGCATTTCCGGTTGAGGCAAAAGCAGCCATTGCAGCGCCGGTCATCAGATAAGCGCCCAGGTTACCGGGCATCCACACAAACATTTTTTTTACGGCTGTGGCAGCGGGCGCCAGGTCTGTGGCAAATTTTGCTGGTTCAATTATTGAAACCATAACAAACACGCCCAGAAAATAAATAAGCCCGGTAACAATCAACGAAAGCAACATGCCCAAAGGAATATTCCGCTCAGGATTTTTAATTTCTTCGGCCACGCTGGCAATTTGCGTCAAGCCCAGATAGGATACAAACACGAAACCGGCAGTTACAATTACTCCCTCAAACCCGTTGGTAAAAAATGGCGTAAAATGCTCATTTGCCTTTGGAATGTCAATCCGGTCGGAAAAAAAGATGTTGTACAACCCATCAAAAATAAAGGCGCCCAGAACGATAATTAAAAATGAAACAAAAAAGTTTTGCAACCCCGTTGTTTTTTTTGCACCAACAAGATTCAATACCATAAAAAACAACGTTGCCATTATGGCAATGGTTTTTATGGGAACATCCCAAAAAATAGCAGCGTATGCACCAATACCAATAATGGCAAAAGCAGTTTTAAACATGAGGGCGAAATAGGTTCCCAAACCGCCAATTGTTCCAATCATGGGACCCAAACTGCGATCGAGAAAAAAATACGCGCCGCCGGATCGAGGCAAGGCGGTTGAAATTTCAGCAATACTAAACATAGAGGGCAGAATAAGAAACCCGGAAACGAGATAAGCAACAAAAACCGAAGGGCCTGTGTATTGGGACGCAAGACCGGGAAGAAGGAAAAAACCAGAGCTAAACATCGCACCTGTGCTAATGGTAAAAACTTCAAATAATCCTAATTCCTTTTTTAACTTATTCTTTTTTGCCATACGCATTTCGGTTTCCGGATGCCGTTATTAAAAATGAACTTCCTATGTATAAAAATATCTTTTCAAAATAAAAATACCAACGGCGACGAAAAAAGTTCATTTTCGTTTAAACAATCCGGCAATGGTTTTTCCTATTTCGTCCAACTTTTCAATAGGTTCCAGCAACGAGGGGTAATTCAAATCCATTTTCTTTATCTGCTCTTCATTAACCTGCATCGGGTAAACTAAAATAAAACTGTTTCCCTGAAAGTATTTATTCAGGTACTTGGGCACGTTGGACATATTGGAATGATACGAGGTTTTGTTTTTCCGGCTCAACACCACAATCAGGTTGTCGTCTTCTTTTACATCTCTTGAAAGGATAAGAAAATCGTCCCAATCGTCGAACAAGTGAAACTCAGCTTCCACCGGGTGTTTGGAATGAATTTTTCTGATAAACTCCAGCGTTGTTTCGGTACCGTAAAACAGAAGTTTTGCCCCTGAGTTTCGGGCAATATTCCAGGTTTTAAGCAACCAAAACGGAAAGCCGACTTCCTTTTCTGCATTTTCGGGCACCACAATAAAGTGTCTTTTAACCGTGGACACCGGTTGCGCAGGCTTGTAAACCAGCGTGGTTATGTTGCTTTTTGCAAGAATCCCCTCGGTCAGGTTTCCCAAAAACGATTCGGAAATTCCCTTTTTTACGTGCAGCCCAAGTACCAGGTCAGTAATGCTGTGTTCCTTAATTACACTGGTAATTCCATTAACAACATTCAAATCGTACCGCAACAGTTCGGTAAGATGAATATCTGTGGCAGCGGCGGTCATTGCCGCTTTTTCCAATACTTTCTTTGCGTTTTTCCCGGCATCGGGCAGCGAAGTGCTGTTGCTAACAATATTCAATCCGAAAAGGCCCGCCTTGTTTTTTTTCGATTTGATGAGCGTACTCAACTGAATCAGCTCGTTTACGGTTTCGGGGTTGCTCACCGGTATCAGAATCCGCTCCTCCGGAACCTGGGATTCTTCCTCCATGCCTGAATTTTCTTCCCTTGCAACTCCCTCTGCTCCCCGTTGCGTTTCGAATGATGCAATGGTGCAGGTCACCAAAATCATAATAATGGTTCCATTCAAAATGCTTTCGCTAAGCAACCGGATGGGTTCACCGTCGGCAGTGTGGCCAATAATTACATTGTAACCCACCAGCACTGCAGCAAGCGTTGCGGCAGCCTGAGCATTGCTCAGACCAAAAATCAGTCTCCGCTGATCCAGCGAAAATCCAAAAATCTTCTGGACAATCCAGGCAGGAATAAATTTTCCGACGGTTGCAACAACCGACATGGTTACTGCTACAATCAGTGTTTCTGTGTCGCTAAAAAAGGCACGGTAATCAATCAGCATTCCCACTCCCAACAAAAAGAACGGAATAAAAATGGCATTGCCCACAAAGTCGATTCGATTCATTAACGGCGATGTTCGCGGGATTAACCGATTGAGCGCCAGTCCCGCTAAAAATGCACCAATAATTCCTTCTACTCCGGCCAGCTCGGAAAATACAGCTCCCGTAAAAACCAGTACCAGAACAAAAATATATTGCGAAACATTGTCGTCGTAGCGTTTGAAAAACCAACGGGCAACAACCGGAAAAAGCAACATAATTACCGATGAAAACACGATAAAAGAAATCGGCAACCGAATCCAGAAATGCTTATCCATTTCGCCTGAAGTCATGCCCACAACCACTGCCAGCACCAGTAGTGCCAGCACGTTGGTAATTAATGTGCTGCCAACGGTAATATTTACGGCTTTGTTTTTTGTAATGCCCAGTTTGCTCACAATCGGATAAGTGATAAGCGTGTGCGAAGAAAACATACTGGCCATTAAAACCGAGGTCATCAGCGAATATTTCAACACGTAAACTCCCATGAAAGTCCCCAATGCCATCGGAATCAGAAACCCTGCTATTCCCAGCAGCGAACTTTTCCACACGTTCTTTTTAAAATCGGCCATGTCGATTTCCAGGCCGGCCAAAAACATAATGTACAGCAATCCGGCTGTTCCGGAAAGAATAATACTGCTATCGCGGGAAATCAGGTTAAATCCGAACGGTCCGATTACAGTTCCGGCAATAATCAGCCCCAATAAATGCGGTATTTTTACCCGGTTCAGCAAAATCGGTGCGAACAAAATAATGAGTAATATAACAAGGAATTTTAGTACCGGATTGGATAACGGAAGCGTTGTTTCGATTGTATTAACAAACAGCAACATTGTCATTTTGATTTCAAGTGGCTCCAAAGATAGAAAAAAGGATGAATGAAAAAAGCAATGGAAAAGCAGTGAGAAAAATTGCAAATCCGGGAGCTATTTATCGTCCTTATCCGGCACTTCTTTTTGTATTGATGCCATCATTTTTTCCACAATGTCTTCCAGCTGTTTCAGCTCGTGGCCTTTTTTCAGTTTGACTTTTTTATTGAAAGCTTTTTCATAATCTTCTTTCAGTTTCCAGGTAAGATGTTCTACCGGGCGAAGCAGGTACAACGGCAGAAAAACCAAAAGAATACACAACAAAGTAAGCCCGACAATTCCCACATTTTTCTGCAACGTTAAAACATGCGCTGCGTGCTCTCTGATGGAATCGTTTTTATCTTCGAGCGACTCGGCATTCATCTGGTAAATTTCAAGGATATCTCCGCGCACTTCGGCAAAAAGCCGGTTGTAGTCCTCCCAATAAAAAGGCCGCTCCCTTGCAATAAGGTAGTGCTCGAAAGCGCCAAACGATTTTTGCAGGCGATTGGTAAGTTGCAGTTCGCCGGGTTCTGTTATGTTATCGACCTGGAGCTGAAGCGGCTGCTTAAACTTTTCTATTTTGTCTGCTATCAGCATAGTTTGCCCGGCCACCGAGTCTTCACTAAGCCCCTGCGCCACAAAAATATTAATGTCGTTTAAAATCCTAAGCATCTGAAAAGTATGCTTTAACGAAGCGTAATTACTGGTAAGCAGCGAATCTGATTTATTTACTATACTTTGATTGGTTCCGATATTCACCATCATAATACTATACGAAATCAGAAAAACAACTCCGATTCCCAGCATCAGTTTGACCTTAATTTTTCTCATGGTTATAGTTTTTATTATGTACGGCTATCCTTCCCTGGTAGTTTCATTCGCCAAACCGATATCCAATCCCCGATTCTGTAATCAACAATGTTGGCCGGGAAGGGTTATCTTCTATTTTCTTCCGCAACTGAGCTACAAAAACCCTTAAATACTGGGTTTGCTCAATGTATCCGTATCCCCACACTTCCTTAAGAATGTACTGATGAGTAAGAACCCGACCACTATTTTTTGCCAGTAGCAACAACAAAGAATATTCTGTGGCAGTGAGTTTTAGCAATTCGTTGTTTTTTCGCACCACATGGTTAGCCAGTTCTATTGTCAACGAACCAAAAGTCATTACAGAATCATCAGTAGATTCTGCTCCGTACCTAAAGGCTGCCCTTATGCGGGCGAGCAATTCTCCGGTTCTGAACGGTTTTGTCAAATAGTCGTTGGCGCCGTTATCCAGCGCTTTTATAATTTCTTCTTCCGAATCGCGCACCGAAAGAATAACAACCGGTTTCTGGTACCATTCTCTCAATTTTTTAAGCACTTCCTGCCCGTCGATATCAGGCAACCCCAAATCGAGTAAAATAAGCGACGGATGCTGCGTTGCGGCATCAATTAACCCGTCTTTGCCATTTATTGACAACAGTACTTTATAGCCGTTTGCAGAAAGCGTTATTTCCAGCAGCCTGCGAATCTGCTTTTCGTCGTCGATAACTAATATGGTTCCGTCTTCATTCATAATCGCGTTCCTGTAAATTGTTAATTTCTGATTTTTCCGAAGGAATTTGAATGGTAAACTTTGCACCCCTGCTCTTTCTGTTTTTCACAGCAATTGTTCCGTCGTGCGCTTCCACAAACCCTTTTGCAATAGACAATCCAAGTCCCAGCCCGCCGGTTCTGTGTTTATCAACCCGGTAAAATTTGTTAAACGCACTTTTCAACTCATTTTCAGGAAATCCGGGGCCATTGTCTTCCACTTCAACAACCAGTGTTCCGTTAGTGTAATTTACCGACAGCAAAATATCGGAGGTTGGCGGAGCATATTGGGTCGAATTAATTAAAAGATTGTACAGAACCTGCTCCATCAGGCCAAAATCGATCTTCACGAGGGGCATATCGTCCGGAACGTTAATTTTCAGGGTAAAAGGTTTAAGTTCATCTTTTAAATCATCGGCCACTTTGTTTACCAAATCGTTTAGATCGCACCAGTCGAGCCGCGGAGAAATGTGTCCGCTTTCCAGCCGTGAGATATTCAGCAGGTTTTCAATGAGGCGGTTTAACCGAAGCGATGCCGTAAAAATTTCGTTGCACAACGCCGCCTGCATATTTTCAGATTTCGACGAATTCAACATGGAATCTGAAGCTCCCATGATGGTTGCCACCGGAATTCGCAACTCATGAGAAATGGAGTTAAACAACGTTTTGTACAACCTGTCCGACTCGTCTAAAAACCTGACCCGCTGCGCCATCTCTCCCAAAAACTCGCGCTCAAGTGCATTGGATATCAGCACCAGAAAAGTATCCCAGTAAGACTCCTGATCGCCGGCAAACCCGCTTTCCTGTTTTATGGCAATTACTCCGGTAGTTACCCTGATTCCCGGAAGCGGATAAATCGTATACTCAATTCCCATGGGATGTTTGGTAAAAGCGCCGGCTTTTTGTCCCTTTTTAAAAACCCATTCGGCTACATTTACCACTTCTGTTTTTAGCTGCTTTTCTTTTTGCAGTCTCCCGCTGCTTTTCAGAATATTGTCGCCATCCTGCAAAATAAAAAAGGATTCGATATTAAAATGATTTCTGATTTCTCTGATGGCAACTTTCTGTACGGCCTCAATTCCGCTGGCTTTTGAAAGCTCTTTGGTTAACTGAAAAAGTGCATTTGTACGGCTCTCCCTGTCGCGCACCAGTTTTTCCTGGTTACGAACTCTGGTGGTTAAAATTCCGTTTACCAGGGCAATAATAAAAAAGAGGCTGAATATCAGAATGTCTTCGGTTTTTTCAATATGAAAAGTATAGTGAGGGGGAATAAAAAAGAAGTTCCAAAGAATTGCACTTAACGCAGACGCCAGCAAAACAGGCCCGGTTCCCAAAAAAGTTGAAAGAATAGAAACCACAAACAGCAAAATATACGATACCAAATGGTAGTTCTGTGTATTTGCCAACGGAGTGCAAAGCAAAGCAATTCCTCCTGTTATCAAAGTAGCAAGAACAAGAGGATTTATTTTCGATTTTTTTGTTTTATTCATTTCACAACCAATTCTTAAAACTTAACTTCAAATGTAGCAATAGATGTTGCTACTTGGTTAATCCTTCCAAAAATTTCGAGTAAACAAAACAAGCACCGTATAAATTTCCAAACGCCCTAAAACCATTAGAAACGTAAGGATTAACTTGGCAGCATCGGTTAAATGCGCAAAATTGGATGCAGGCCCCACGGTGCCAATTCCCGGGCCAATACCGGCCATGGCCGTTGCAGCCGAACTTGCTGCCGAGCCTGCATCGAGACCGGCAGTTACCAACAAAATACTTCCCACAATAAACACTAAAAAATAAGTGGAAAAATAAGACAAAATCGTTTTGTTCGTTGTTTCGTTAATGGCATTTCCATTCAGTTTCATACGAAATACCGCCTGTGGATGAGCCGACTCATTGAAGAAAAGGCGAATATTCTTGAAAACCAATAAATGACGAACCATTTTAATTCCTCCTGCGGTAGACCCGGAACATCCTCCTAAAAACATGGAAAAGAAAATAATCATCCAGGCAATCTTTGGCCAAAGCAGGTAATCTTCTGTTGCAAACCCGGTGCAGGTTATCATGGAAATAACCTGAAAAAAGGATTCCCTAAACGACTCTTCAACTGATTTCTCAGTATTAAAAACAAGCAACAGCGTTATTACAACCCCAATAATTGCAGTTACAGCAATGTAAAATTTCAGCTCCTCATTTTTTGCGATTTTGGTAAAATCCCTTTTCAGCAAATTATAATGAATTACAAAGTTAGTTCCGCTCAAAAACATAAATATCATTACCACATACTGAATGTATGGAGAGTAGCCACCAATGCTTGTATTTTTTGGAGAAAATCCGCCAGTGGCAATCGTTCCGAACGAGTGGCAAACACTTTCAAAAAGGTTCATTCCGCCGGCAAGCAACAGTATTGTTTCAAGCCCGGTAAGCAGCAAATAAATAAAAAACAACCGCTGAACAACAGACCGTATTTTCGGATGGATTTTCTCCTGCACCGACGATTCGAGCGTAAACAAATGGTAACCGCCCTCGTGAAGCGACGGCATTACAATAATAAAAAGTACGATGATTCCGATTCCGCCAATCCAGTGGGTCAGGCTTCTCCAAAAAAGTGCAGATTTTGGCAGTGATTCGATATCGGTTAAAATGGACGACCCGGTTGTGGTAAACCCAGAAACAGACTCAAAAAAAGCATTTACAAAAGAGGGAATGGCTCCGGAAAAAATGAAGGGCAAACTCCCCAGCAGACTAACATAAAACCACGACAGAGTAACAGAAAAAAAGGCATCCTTTCGTTGAATTATGGCTTTCTTTTCCGTCCTCCGGGAAACAAAATCCAACCCTACTCCCAAAAGCACAGACAACAGCAACGAATATACAAAAGGCAACACTGCCTCTTTATAAATTACTGCTACCCCTGCAGAAATCAACAAAGCCACAGCAATAATAAACGAAATTCGGCTTATTACTTTTGCTATTAGCCTGAAATGTAAAACCTGGCTCATTCCCCTCTGTTATCATTTATATTCTCAGGGCAAATTTGCAGGAGATTTCATAAATAGTAAATAAAATATTGTTTGAAGAATATAAAGATTTTATAAAGAAGACCTGTTCTTTATTTTTTGCACATTAAGCTGATTGACAAACATTTTACTTTAACAACCTGATTCGAAACAACTTCCCAAAAATCAAAAAGAAATGGAAAATTTGGTGCTTGAATACTTTAACGAACCGGAATCCACACCATCATTTTTCCGGGGCCGCGGTGCGCCCAGGCATAATACGGAATGGCCGTAAACTGTTGCGGAAAAAGTTCTCCTTTATCCGGGCCTTCTCCTATTTTCAGAATAGAAGCATCACCTGAAACAACATTTATCCCGCCCAGTTTTCCCGGCTGAAAACCATAGGAAAACTCTGCATTTTCGGGCAAAATAAGGTTAAAAATATTGGCATCCTGATAATCTGCCCATTCAGTACAATACACCAACGGGCCAAGTTGAAGCGCCATTTTTCCGCGATCGGCTTCCACCTTTTCGTTGGCTAAAATTTTTCGCACTTTAAAAGGAAAGGTCACATCAACTTTATCGCCCGGCCCCCACTTTTTTGAAAGGACAGCGTACCCGCTTCTTTTTTCAGGAGAAACTTCTTTGCCGTTAATTTTAAATACCGGCGAAATGCTGTAGTTGTCTGAATATTCGTATAAATCTCCGGGAACAGGATGTTCTGAGGCCCAGCCCGGAATCCGGATAAGCAGGTTTGCTTTGGTTCGTTTTTCGGGGTTCAGCGTAAACAAAATGTGCCCGTTCCAGGGCATGTTGCTTTCCTGCGTAAGCGTTACACTTCCTCTGGATGTTTCAAAAGCGGTTGAGCCAGACACAAAAAGATTGACGTACAAATCATTCCCTTTTTGCGCATAAATATAGTTCGGCATCGAAGGAATGAACCTTGAGATATTAGAAGGACAGCAGGCACAACCAAACCACTCGCTGCGCTGGTGCTCACCGTCCGACCGAAGTGGATTGGGGTAAAAAAAGTGATCGCCGCTGAGCGAAACGCCGGAGAGCACATTGTTGTACAATGAGCGTTCTAAAACATCAATGTATTTGGCATCGCCCGTCATCAAAAACATCCGGTGATTCCAAAATACGTTGGCAATTGCTGCGCAGGTTTCGCAGTATGCTTTTTTGTTGGGAAGCTCATACGGGGAGCCAAAGCCTTCGTGTCCACCTTGGGCACCAATTCCTCCGGTAATGTACAACTTCCGGCAAACCACATCTTCCCAGATTTTTGTAATGGCGTTTATATACGACTGGTCTCCGGTAAGCGCGGCTACATCGGCCATGCCGGTCCACATATAGGCTGCACGCACCGAGTGCCCCACTGCTTCGGTTTGATCAACCACCGGCACATGCGACTGATTGTAGCTTTTTTTCTCCCCAATTCCACGCCCACGGATATCAAGAAAAAATTTGGCCAAATCGAGGTATTTTTTGTCGCCGGTAATGCGGTAAAGTTTTACCAGTCCAATTTCAATTTCCTGATGCCCGGGGTAGTTTTCGATTTTACCGTACCCGAATTCACGGTCGACCAGATTGGCACTTTTTACAGCAATGTCGAGGATTTTCTGTTTCCCGGTAGCCTGAAAATAGGCAACTGCTGCTTCGTAAAAATGTCCAAGGTTGTATAGTTCGTGGCTCAAATCGTCCACTTTTTCCCAACGCTTTGTTCCAATCCAGGCATGCCCGCTGTCGCCCATAATTGTGCGGTTGGTAAACAAATAGCCGTCTTCTTCCTGTGCTTTTCCAATCAGGTTAATAAGCGAATCTACCGTACTTTCCATTTCAGTATCGGGAAACATCTGCAAGGAGTAGGCTGCACCTTCAATAATTTTGAAAACATCTGAATCGTCGAAAGGAAAAGGAGAGCAAAAAGTACCTTCTTTTAAACCTCCTGCAATGGCAAAATTATCAATACGTCCGGTCTGCTCACTTTTCTGAATCGCAATGGGAATTGTAACATCGTGGTTTGTTTTTATCCGCTTCGTCCAGAAATCATCGTCTAACTCTACCCGCGTAAACGGCACCGGAGATATCGGATAGTCATTCGTCGAGCTCTTTTCAGAGCAGGAGAACAACATCAAAACAATTGCAAAAGAGAGGATTGTTTGGCGCATTTTCACTCTGTTTTTTGGATTGACTAAAGTTATTCAAAAAATTGAAAATCAACGGACAAAAACAAAGCGGAAAAACACAACTCAACCAAAAATGTATGTCAGCTCCTTCGGTGGCCGTCAATTTCTTCAAAATAAACTTCGTAAACCTTATTGTCAGACAATGTAATTTTTGCCCCCATTGTAGAGAAAACCGGTGTAACATCCATTATTTCAAACTCCTTTATGGGAGAAAGCTCTTCCTGTGTCCAGCCAGAATCATCGGTTTTATGCAGCATTACCGTAATCATTATTTCCATAGCCGGATTTTTTTCCAATCGTTTTTTCCGCGCAAAAACAACCGTACTTTCATCCGCTTCGGCATTGCGGTTGGCATGAACCACACTATCCAATTCATCCCAGCCAGTATATGCAATTAGCGCAACGCTGCGTCCTTTAATAGTTGCTGTAATTACTTCCTTATTCCCTTCGTTAAACCGACTCACAACCGCTTTTTCTCCATTGATATGAGGCAATCCGAAGTGGCCGAGCGTAAGTTCATGTTCAAAAGCCAGCCGGGTACGATCAACCCTGATTACCCCGCCCGGAATAATGATATCGGCCAAATCGATAATGTAACCGACTCCATTGTTTGGCGGTTTTCGTATAAACGCCTGCCGGTAGACAACGCCGCCCTTCACTCCGTTAAACACCATACTCTGCGAAATGGAAAAAGCTTTGTTCTTTTCCGAACTATTGTCAACCTTCAGCCCGGTCAGGTAAAAATTTATGTCATCGCCGCGCACGTCCCGCGGATCAAGACTTCTGAAGCTGTATTCCATTGACGTTCCTCCCGTTGGGTCATGATCTTCCCAGGGGAAACAGGTATTGTAAACCAACTTCGAGTAATTGGGATCATCATAATAAACTTTTCCGGGGATAATTTCTGACGCCCCGGATTTCCCGTGATTAGCCAAAACTAACCCCGGATTTTCGAGAACGACCGTCTTTGTTTTTTCACCCAACCCCTCCCAGAATCCTTCATTTTCGCGGGCTGTCCAAAATGGCGAATCTTCGGGCAATGCCAAACAAATAAATGGCAAAAACATTAAAAACGGACTTGCCGGGCAACTGTAATTCTGAACCATGTATTCTTTCTTCCCATAAAAACCAAGGCTGGGAATATCGTTGTAATAAAACTCTTCTCGGGTAACAAACTGAAGCAATGAACCGGAACAAAGCCGGCGGGCAAAACCTGCGTCAATTAATGCACCATCCTTCAGCATAAACGCAACGGGAAAAGCGCCCGATACCCAGGTGCGGTAGCAAATGCTGCGCGACCACATGTTGATGTACCCGTTACGACCGAAAAAACTGGTTAACGATTCCATCAGTTTCCTGGCCGAACGTTCAATAATTTCAGCAATCTCCGGATAAAATTCATCCCCAAAAGTCCGGTTCCAGATTGTGGTGTAAACAATGAATAAACTAATGGAGTAGTAATTGTAGGTTTGCTCCAGATACCAACCGTTTCCCGAATGATAAGAAGCCACCCACAACAAATGACTTTTCAGCAGTTCGTCGTCAATTTCGTAGCCATATTTTTTCAGAAACGAGAGCGCTACAACATTAAAAATACGCCAGTTATTCTGCGTTGTGCGATGATGTGCCCATTTAGAAATGGTAACAACCATCTCTTCTTTTTGCTTTTCCGGAAACTGTGTCCAGATGGTATCGGGCATCAACAGCAACGTTTTAAACAACCCGCCAAATTCGCACGTGAACTGGTAGGTTGAATCGGGCAAATCTTCGGGCAATGGAAGGGAGTTGGGATGACCAGGAGTAAACGCGTTGTACATCTGCAGGCTATAGTAATCCCGCAATTTAATCCCCTTAATTTCCACCTCGGGCTCGACATGAATAAGTGGGCCGGCAAGCGTAAATGTCCGCTCCAGCGCCTCAAACTCCAACGACCGCCAACGCCAGTCCGGGTCGTTTGGCTGCGGATATGTTTTCCCTGGTACCGGAGGAAAGGTCAAAGGATCATTTATCGAATTGATATGAAGAAATGCCCTTTCGAGCAGGTACTTCGCCATTTCAATGTAGTGTCCGCGGTTCATGCCGGTAAGCGGGCTCAACTCAAAGTCAGGTTGTTCAACTGAAAATGCTCTTTTCATGGTTTTCGATGTTCTGTTTTATACCTGCAAAGATTATGAATGCTAAGATTATTTGCTTACCACCGGTTTAGCAAGCACTGGTACTATTTTAGCAACCCGTTACTAAACCAACTGAAAAACGTCAGCCTTTATTAAATCGAAGAGAAAGACATGCTGAAAACGCGAATGAAAAGTAAGATTCATTATTTTATTGGGCAGGTTATAACTCTTCACTCCACGCAACCGGTCGGTTGTAACCAATAGCCAGTAGTAATTCAACCGCTGTTTTTGGTAGTACCTCAATTTCTCGTCTTTTTTATGAATTGCCTCGCGGATATCGGCAACCACATTCTCGGAAACCCCAAGGTTATTTGAACGTTCCCAAAAAGACACCTGCAATCCGGGGTGATGAACAATCAAGAGTGCTTCCAGACCGGCGGGCAGCGCTTCTGGTCCCACCAACTCCTTAAAAAAACTTCCCGTCTTTTTACCAACAATAGCCTTTCGCACAACATTTGTCAGTTGCACCGAAACGGCAAGTTCGCGCTCTTCGGAAATCGGTTCGGTCTCGGAAAAAAGAAATTTCACAAACAGTTTCAGGGGAGATGTGCCTTCAAAAAGCTCCCTGGCCGACTCAATTATCCGCTCACGTGTTCTATTCCTTGCAATAGCCACTTCGTCGGGTTCTTTTGCATTTGCAGGGTTCAGCCGGGTGAGTTCAATTCCCAAATGGTTTTTGCTTTTTAAAGTGACAATAAAATCGGGCGACTCCGAAGGTAGCGTTTTCCCTTTGGGAAATTCTGGATAACAATTGCGGAAATAGTGCATCAACAATACTTCCAGTTGTTTCTTTTCCGGCTGCATAATTGAAATTTCCCGAAATTTAACAAGAAATAATTTACCACTGCTTCAAATGAAACCTGTGTTTAAAGATATGCAGATAAAGAAAAGAGCTAATTACTGAATTCTCAAATACGGAACGGCTGAATTAGCCAGGGCGCTACCAACCAAAAGAGGCTGTCTGGAAAAACCAAACAGCCTCTTTTTTGAGTTAACGGAACTAAAATCCGTTAGCGCTTTATAACGTATTCAGGATAATTATGCGTTCAATGTATAACGTTCGAATCCTGTTACTTTCAGTTCTTTATCGTGCTGTGCAAGATATTCTTTTACGGAAATTTTACCGTCTTTAATAAATGCCTGATTCAAAAGAGTAACCTCTTTGTACCATTTATTAAGGGCACCGTGAGCAATTTTGTCAAGCATTGCTTCAGGTTTTCCTTCCAAACGGAATTTTTCTTTCGCAATTTCCAGCTCTTTATCAATAACTTCCTGCGGAATCGAGTCTGTGTCAACAGAAACAGGAGCCATAGCAGCTACCTGCATGGCAACATCTTTGGCAACATGTTCATCAACATCGGCTTTATTGAAACCAACCAAAGTAGCCAGTTTATTTCCGGGGTGGATATAGCTAACAACAGATTCGGCGTCAATCTTTCCGTAGTAGGAAAGGTCGAGTTTTTCTCCGATAACCCCTGTTTGTTCAGTTACCTGCGCTTCAATTGTCCTTCCGTCAAGATCCTGTCCTTTCAAACCATCCAGATTTTCGGATTTTTGATTCAAAGCAACATTCAAAATGCTGTCGGCAAATGCTACAAAATTTTCATTTTTTGCAACAAAGTCGGTTTCGCAGTTCAGTACTACCAGAGCACCAAACTTTTTATCTTCAGTTGTTTTAGCCAAAACTGCACCTTCGGTTGCTTCCCTGTCGGCACGTTTGCTGGCTACCAATTTTCCTTTTTCGCGGATAATTTCAAGAGCCCTGTCAAAATCACCATCGGCTTCACCCAGTGCATTCTTGCAATCCATCATTCCTGCACCGGTTACTTTCCTCAGTTTTACTACATCAGCTGTTGTAAAAGACATAAAACTTGTTTTTATAAATGTTCTTAATATTTTATAGCTGTTGGCTATTCTTCTTCATCTCCTGCATCTTGGTCGTCACCGGCATCCTCGTCATCAACCGGGCTCTGTTCGGGAGCCTTTTCGTGTTTAACTTTTTCCCGGCTTTTCCTTTTAGGAGCTTCATCTTCGTCTTTCTTCTCTGCTTTCCTTTCAACCAGACCTTCACGAACTGCTTCAACCATTTCGCCAACAATCAGTTTAATCGACTGTGAAGCATCGTCGTTTGCAGGAATTACGAAATCAATTCCATCGGGATTTGAGTTGGTGTCCACAATGGCAAATACTGGAATTCCAAGACGGTGAGCTTCGCGAACGGCAATCTTTTCTTTCATCACGTCAACAACGAATAACGCTGCAGGCAGACGGGTAAGATCAACGATACTACCGAGAACTTTTTCCAGTTTAGCCCGCTGACGGGTAATCTGCAATTTTTCTCTTTTTGAAAGGTTATCCCAACTGGCGTCTTTTGCCATTTTATCGATGGCAATCATTTTCTTCACTGCTTTCCTGATAGTAGGAAAGTTGGTAAGCATACCTCCGGGCCAGCGCTCGGTAACATATGGCATTCCTACACTTTTAACCAAGTCAGAAACCAATTCTTTTGCCTGTTTTTTAGTGGCAACAAAAAGAATTTTTCTTCCTGATTTGGCAATCTGCTTCATTGCAGCTGCTGCTTCATCAATTTTTACAATTGTTTTCTGCAGATCGATGATGTGGATTCCGTTCTTTTCCATGAAGATGTAAGGCTCCATGTTCGGATTCCATTTCCTTTTCAGGTGGCCAAAATGCGCACCTGCATCCAATAATTCCTGAAATGATACTTTAGGCATCTGTTTACTTTTTTATGATTCTAAAAGCAACCGTTGAGTAGTCCCGCCAAATGGAAGTCTCAACCGTTTTAGACCCATATAATTTAACAATAATAATATTAACGTTTTGAGAACTGGAACCGTTTTCTTGCTTTTGGCTGACCTGGTTTTTTACGTTCCACTTCGCGTGGATCCCTGGTAACAAAGCCTGCTGCTTTCAGTTCTTTTCTAGATTCCGGATCAATTTTCATCAGTGCACGGGTAATTGCCAAACGCAATGCTTCGGCCTGGCCTTTAATACCGCCACCGTCCAGATTCACTTTAATGTCGTATTTTTCTGCAGCTTCAACCAGATTTAACGGCTGAGTAACGATGTACTGCAAAGTAGTGGTTGGAAAATACTCTTTAAAATCGCGTTTGTTGATGGTAATATTTCCTTTACCTTCGTTCACGTAAATACGTGCAACTGCTGATTTCCTACGCCCTATTGTATTAACTACTTCCATTTTTCTTAATTATTCGTACTTAAATCAACAACTTTTGGTTTCTGAGCCTCGTATTTGTGCTCTGCTCCCACAACAACATGCAGGTTACGGAACAACTGCCTTCCCAGTTTATTTTTCGGCAACATCCCTTTAACGGCTTTTTCAACAAGCCTTTCAGGATATTTATCCAAAATTTGTTTCGGGGTTTGTTTTGTCTGTCCTCCCGGGTAACCACTGTGGCGAAAATGAAGCCTGTCGGTCATTTTATTTCCGGTAAGCTGCACTTTTTCGGCGTTAATCACAATTACATTATCACCACAATCTACGTGCGGTGTAAACTCGGGCTTGTGTTTGCCCCTGAGGATTTTAGCAACCTCGCTGGCCAACCGGCCCAGCACCAGATTTTCAGCATCAACAAGTACCCATTCTTTATTAACGGTTGCTTTGTTTGCCGAAACGGTTTTGTAACTCAATGTATCCACTCGTCCTAATTTTTTATTCAACATTTAATTTTCATCCCGTGGTTTCCATTCAGGTTTTCGGGCTTCCTGAAGTATGTTATCCAAAGGAAATCAACCTTTTACATCACTTGTAAGTACGGACAATAATCGGGACTGCAAAAGTATTCTCTTTTTTGTTATTACCAAAATATAATTCTCTTTTTTTTCAGCTAATTAACAGGATACCAAAGGACAGCCAGATACAAAGCGTTTTGTTAATTTGTAACCAGACACAATAATTTAACAAACCATGAAAGTAAAAAACGCATTGGCCAATTTTCCTACGCCCGACGAGTTGCTCGAATGGCACCAAAAACTAAACGAGAACCCGGTTCCTGAGATAAACGGGCACATACATACTCCACACTCATTCTCTGCTTTTGCAAATATTGAACAGCCCTTTTTAATGGCCCAAAAAGAAAGCATAAAGGTGCTTGGCATAAACGATTTTTATACTACCGACGGGTACAGCGAGTTTGCAAACTTGGCTGAAACGCATAAAATATTTCCGCTGTTCAACATCGAATTTATGGCGTTGCAAAACGATTTGCAGGAGGCCGGCGTCAGGGTAAACGACCCCAACAATCCGGGCCGCACCTATTTCAGTGGAAAAGGGCTGCAATTCCCTGTGCAAATGAACGAAGAGTCACAAAAAAAAATACAAGAACTTCAAACAGAGAGCAACCATCAGACTTTTCAGATGGTAGAAAAGCTGAATGCATTTTTTGCAGCAAATAATATCGAAATCCATTTTAGCGTAGCAGAACTTCAACAGCAATTGGCAAAAAACCTGTTTCGAGAACGGCATATTGCACAGGCCGTTCGGCTGGCTGTTTTCGACAAAGAAAGTACTGAAGGAGCAAGGAAAACGCTTTTCCAAAAAATATTTTCGGGAAAGGAACTGATATCTCCGCTTGACAACCTAGCAACAATTGAAAACGAAATTCGTGGCAACCTTTTAAAGGCGGGCGGCGCAGCATTTGTTCCGGAAGATCCAAAAGCATTTCTTTCACTAAAAGAAGTAATAGAAATTATTATCGATGCGGGTGGAATTCCGTGTTATCCTGTTTTGTTAGATGACTCGAAAGGTAATTTTACCGACTACGAAGCAAACAAAGAAAAGCTATTGCAAGAGCTTGTTAAAAACGATGTGTACTCCGTTGAACTGATTCCCGGAAGAAATGATTTTAAAATTTTGAAGGATTTTGTCACATATTTTAACGAGCACGGATTTGTGGTTACGTTTGGAACAGAGCACAACACTCCTGAGCTCTCCCCGCTTAAAGTTTCCTGCCGCGGCGGTGTGCCCCTGGATGCTGAGTTGATGAATATAAACTACGATGGCGCCGCTGTAATTGCCGCCCACCAATACCTCAAAGCACAAGGCAAAGAGGGGTACCTGAACGGAAGAAAAGCAAAAATTGACCAAAAAAATTATTTCATCAAACTGGGCAAAGCAGTAATAAAAAAGTACACAAATAATTAATTTTGAACAGTAAAATAAATTCTGCATCTGCCGGAACATTCCGAATCAGTTGCAGAGAATACAAAAAAAGCAAAATGAAACCCGAAATAAAAGAATTGATTGAAGTATCCCGCTATTATGGCAAAAACAAAGAATATGTAATTGCAGGCGGCGGAAACACATCGTTTAAAAACGAAAAACATTTGTGGATAAAAGCCAGCGGCATCAATCTGGGTAGTATTGGTGAAGACGGGTTTTGCGTACTCGACCGCGCCAAACTTAACGACATACCCAATCAACAGTTTTCTGCGAATCCGGTACAACGCGAAGAAGAGGTAAAAAATGCATTACTGAACAGCCGGATAAATCCGGAATCCGGTTTGCGCCCGTCGGTTGAAACGTCGCTGCACAACCTGTTTAGCTACAAATATGTGGTACACACCCACTCCACGCTAATTAACGGATTGATGTGCAGCAACCAGGCAGAACAAAAAACAACCGAAATTTTCGGAGAGAAGGCACTATTCGTTCCGTATTCAGACCCCGGTTATATTCTTTTCAAAATTATTGCGGAACAGATTGCCGCCTACCACCAAAAATTCGGGAACGACCCGAAAATTGTGCTGATTCAGAACCACGGAATTTTTGTTGCTGCCAACACCACTGACGAAATAAAAGGCATTTACGCCGGCATAGAAACAAAGCTTAAAAACACGTTTGATTCATTTCCCGAATCGGAAGAAAAACCGGTTTCAAAAGAAATGGCAGAGATTCTACCTGCCGTCAGAATGATGCTATCCGGAGAGAAATTAAAAGTAGCAACGGCTTTCAACAGTACGTGGATTTCCAACTTCATAACAGACAAAAAAACATTCAGCAAGTGGATTGCTCGTCCGTACAATCCCGACCAAATGGTGTATTGCCTATCAGAATACCTGTTTATTGAAAACAAAGGGACAACCGAAAAAATTCTGTCAGAAGCCCGTGCACAAATTGCGGAATTTACAACTCGGCGCAAGGCCACGCCTAAAATTATTTTCATACAAAACGAAGGCGTAATTGCGGCTGAAGATTCTGCAGTGTCAGTCGGGTACCTGAAAGATATGGTGAGCGACTTTTGCCAGATTGCCACGCTTGCGGAAAACTTCGGGGGGCCGCATCCTTTAACCGCAGAGCAGGTTGCATTTATCGAAAACTGGGAGGTGGAAAACTACCGAAAAAAAGTTTCGCTCGGAGGAAAGGCGCAGGGACAACTGGAAAACAAAACAGTAATTGTTACCGGGGCAGCCCAGGGGTTTGGGGCAGGCATTGCAGAAATCTTGTTCAACCAAGGCGCTAACATTGTTGTTGCCGACCTCAACGCAGAAAAAGGAAAAGAATTTGCCGGCCAGCTTAATGACAAAGGCAGGAAAAACGAAGCGCATTTTATCGGTGTGAATGTTAGCGAGGCCACCTCGGTCGAAAATATGATTCAGCAGGCAGTCCTTCGGTTTGGCGGACTGGATGTAATGATTTCCAACGCCGGAATACTTCGCGCGGGCAGCCTGGACGAAATGGACGCTGCAACTTTTGAGCTGATGACTAAGGTAAATTACACCGGCTATTTCCTGTGTTCAAAATATGCCCAGAAAGTAATGAAGATACAACACAGGCACTGCCCCAATCATTTTATGGACATCATTCAAATCAATTCGAAATCGGGGCTAAAAGGCAGCAACAAGAATTTTGCGTATGCAGGCGGAAAGTTCGGAGGAATTGGCCTCACCCAGTCGTTTGCACTGGAATTGATGCCGTTCAACATTAAAGTGAACTCCGTTTGCCCGGGTAATTTTTTCGACGGGCCACTGTGGAGCGACCCCGAAAAAGGGTTGTTTGTTCAATACCTGAAAGCCGGAAAAGTACCGGGAGCAAAAACCATTTCCGACGTAAAATCGTTTTATGAAGCGCAGGTTCCGGCAGGCAGGGGATGCACGCCAAAAGATGTGGCTAAAGCAATCTTTTACGTCATCGACCAGCAATACGAAACCGGGCAGGCCATTCCGGTAACCGGTGGCCAGAACATGTTAAAATAGTAGTAATTCTTTAACTGACGACTCAATTTAAAAATGAAAACAAAAGCAATCAGACTATACGGAAAAGAAGATTTAAGGCTGGAAGAATTTGAGCTTCCAAAAATAAAAGAGGATGAAATTTTGGCGAAAGTGGTATCCGACAGCATTTGCATGTCGAGCTACAAAGCGGCCAAACAGGGCCCCGACCATAAACGAATTCCCGACAACGTAAACGAAAATCCAGTTATTATCGGACACGAATTCGCCGGAGAAATCATAGAAGTGGGCGCCAAATGGCAGCACAAGTTCAAACCCGGTCAAAAATATTCCATCCAGCCGGCTATTTATTACGAAGACGGGCCGCTGGGCGTACTCAGTGCTCCCGGTTACTCGTACCAAAATATCGGCGGAGATGCAACTTACGTTATCATTCCAAACGATGTACTGGTGCAAGATTGTCTGCTTACCTACAACGGGCCGGGATTTTACCCGGCATCGCTGGCTGAGCCGCTAAGTTGCGTTATTGGCGCCATGCACGCCAACTACCACACCAAACCGGGTTCGTATGCTCACCAAATGGAAATCGTGGACGGCGGGAAAATGGCTATTCTTGCGGGAGTCGGGCCGATGGGACTGGCGGCCATCAACTACGTTGTAAACCGAAAAGACAGGAAACCTTCGCTACTGGTAATTACAGACATTGACCAGACCCGACTTGACCGTGCGGCAGAAATATTCCCGGAAAAATGGGCGCAGGAAAAAGGAATTGAACTGATTTATATCAATACAGGAAACATTGAAAACCCGGTTGAAAAGCTCAAGGAAATTTCGGGCGGCGGATACAACGATGTTTTTGTATTTGCTCCGGTGGCACCGGTTGTGGAACAGGCTGATGCAATTTTGGCGCACGATGGTTGCCTGAACTTTTTTGCAGGCCCCTCCAATCCCGAATTTTCGGCAAAACTGAATTTCTACAACGTTCATTACGCCTACACACACATTGCCGGAACTTCGGGCGGGAATAACGACGACATGGTGGAAGCGCTGGCCTGCATGAGCCAGGGACTCGATCCGGCGGGTTTAATCACGCACATCGGGGGACTAAATACGGTTGCAGAAACAACGCTGAACCTGCCCAGTATTCCCGGCGGAAAAAAACTAATATACACGCACAAAAACCTTCCGCTGGTTGCAATTTCCGATTTTGAAGAACGAGGGAAAACCGAACCGTTTTATGCCGAACTGGCAAAGCTGGTGGCCCGGACTAAAGGGTTGTGGAACGTTGACGCCGAAAAATACTTGCTGGAACACGCACCTGAAATTTAAACTACCTGAAAATATGTCCGCACTTTCAACTGATTTAAATATTGCACTACAAGCAGCCCGGGCAGGAGCTGAAGTAATCCGGGAGAAATTCGGAAATTCATCCAATGCCAGGGTAAAAGGAGAAGCCCAGGGATTAGTTACCGATACTGATTTTGCAGCAGAAACAGCCATTTTCAGTGTTTTGAAAAACAACTCTGCCTACAATATTTTAAGTGAAGAAAGTGGATTACTTCGGCAGGAGCCGGGCAAAAAATGGGTGGTCGATCCGCTGGACGGGACTTCCAATTTTGCCCGGGGAATTCCGCTTTTTGCTGTTTCCATCGGACTGATGGAGGGGAATGACTTTCTCCTCGGGGTGATTATCGATCCCATCTCACAAAAAGAATACACTGCCGAAAAAGGAGGAGGCGCTTTTTGCAACGGAAAACAAATAGTGCTTCCACCGTTGCGCGAGGATTTCACCCCGTGTGTTTTTCTGAACCATGGATACGGGCACGAAGACAGAAATAACTTTAAAAAAGTTGCAGAAAAACTGGCGGTTAATTTTGATACGCTGAAGTTCGGAACCACTGCGGTTGAACTTTGTTTTTTGGCAGCCGGTTCGGTTGACGGGTTTATCTGTTCGGGCGATTCGCTCTGGGATTTTGCTGCCGGCGCAGTAATTGCCACCGAGGCCGGATGCGTGTTTTCCGACTGGCAGGGAAACCCGTGGAACAACCAAAGCGACAAGCTTTTGTTTTCTCGCCGCGAGATTCACGAGTCTCTGGTAAAACAGCTAGAAAAGATTGGTTAGGAAACCGGAAAGTATTCCCGGCAAATAAATTACTTGTACAAATACTTTAACGAATCCATCAGGTTACATAATTCGGCAAAAGGCTTGTCGTTGTGGTTTTGGTAAACATTACTATGAAATTCATCAATTTCTTCGAGAATCTGCATCGCCTTTTTCCATTTGTTTTGATTGACGGCAGTTAAAAACATTTTATTCTCTTCATCCATTCTTTTGTTTGCCAGCGCTAAAATCTCGTGCCCTTTTTGGGTGAGCACCAGCAATTTTGCACGCTTGTCGGAGTCGTCAGGAATCTCGTCCAGCAGCCCGTTATTATTTAGTCTTCTTATCGTATCCATCCCCGTAGTGTATTCCAAATGGTAAGTATTTATCAGGTCGGTCTTTTTTGCCTTTTCCATCAAATTAATGGTCTGAAGAAATAAAAATTCGAGCCGGGTATTTATCACTAAATCTTTGAGGGCTTTTCGCGAATAAAACTCATGATAGCGGGCAAGACGGGAAACAGATTCGAGGAAACGGGTTTTCTCTTCAAACTTTTTTATTACCGGAATTTCATCAGCAAACGCATCGTAGTTCTTTTCCGGAGCAACTCTTTTATTCAATTCCGGCTCTTTATCGAGCTTATTGGTTATCCACCTCGCAAACGACAATAAATCAAGATGTTTTTCATTTTGCTCATAATCTTCGTACAAATCAATAACCTGCTTTAGTATCGCATACTTATTTCTTCCCATCAAATCATTTTTTTGTAAAAATATAAAAGTTTTATTATAATTGTATCGCATACGATATATTTACATCGTATACGATTTAAAACAAATTAATCATGAAACAGAACATAAATATTACTGAGCAAGACTATATAAGTTTATGCGAGCTACTAAAAACGGAGAAAGTAAGCCACACAACAGAAAAAGGGAATCTCGACTATTTGGGCGGGGAAATTAAACGCGCCAAAAGAGTAAAAGGCAAAAGAATAAAAACAGATTTTGTAAGAATGAATTCGTTTGCAGAAGTGGTGGATTTGGACACCAACAGAGAAATGAAGGTGAGGCTTGTTTTCCCAAAAGACGCTGATTTCAAAACAGGTAAAATTTCTGTTCTGTCGATGTTTGGCAGTGCTTTACTGGGCTATAAAGTCGGAAGCACCATAACGTTTAACGCTCCGCGCGGCGTAAAAAAAATCAAAATCAAAAATATTATCTATACAGAGGAAGAGCACTAACAACTCATATAAAAAATAAATCATCATGGCTAAAAAGAATGTCGGGTTAAAAGCACCCAAAAAAAGCTTGAAAGAACGACAACAGGAAAAAAAGCTAAAAAAACAGGAGGAAAAAGTTAAAAAGAGAAAAGGCAGAATTTAGTGCTTCTGCAAGTTTTTTAATTATTGCTAAATTTCAACATCAAGAACAAGTATTCCAGGAACCAATTCTATTTGATTTTCAGGAAACCGGACCAAAAATCCGGTTTCTTTATTTTTGATAATTAGGCAACTACCTAGCTGTTCAGAAAATCAATGGATTCTCCCCCTTCAGGCGGGTTCATCAAAATTTTATCGCCACTTTCAAGGCCTGTTTCAATAACAACCTCTTCTTCATTTTCCAGCCCGGGGGTAACCTTTTTTTTCCAGATTTTTCCTGACTTATTTAGAAAAACGTAAGTACTTCCATTGTCTGTAAAAAGACAACTGCGTGGAATTTTTATCACGTCAGTTAACCGCGCCAGAACAATTTTATTGTTAGACGTCATTGCCGGCTTAATTTTTTTGCCTTCCACTTTCAGGTCAATCATCACTTTAAAAACCTTCATATCAAACCCTGACAATTCCTGTCCTACGTTGGCAATGTTTGAAACCACGCCTTTAAAATCGTCACCCGGAAGCGCATCAATAGTAATTCTGACACTGTCGCCCAGAGCAATTTTAGTTATGTCAATTTCAGGAATATAAGCTTCAGACACGGGTTCCGACAAATCAGGCAAAGTGGCAATGGTTGGCATCCAGATGCTGATGTCGTCGCCAACGCGCAGCTTTCTGCCGTTCCAGAGTTTGGCATACATAACCAGCCCGTCTTTGGGGGCAGTTACCCGGGCTGCCATCATAGCCGCTTTCAGCAGCGAATCTCTGTTGCTGTGGAAATCGAAACGGTCTTCAATCCGCTTGGTTTTCATTTTCAGATCCAGCTGTCTCAGTTGATAATCTCGCTGTTTCTTTTTCATTTGCCGAACGGTTTGGTCATACTCCATCTGCTTTTTGCGCTGATAAGCCGGCGATTCGTACTGAGACTGTTCCAACTCCAACTCTTTATATTCCAAATCGTATTTGAACTCACCCAGTTCTTCCCGCAATTTCGTCAGTTGTATCGAAGAGTCGATTCTTGCATCGTTCAGTTCGGCCCGCTGTTTATCCAAATCCTGCTGGTTATTCTGCATTTCCTGAGTAATTTGAGCAGCATCAAGCGTGGCAACCCAATCGCCTGCTTTTACGGATGTACCCTCTTCCACCATGTCTTTAATCTTCATCTGATAAATGCGCAAGTCCCTGCGTTTCAGTTCGTCGGGCAAACTAATTACTACGGCATTTTTACCCTGAATTTCGCCTTTCACTTCAAGAACAAGTTCAAACAGTCCGTTTTTTACCGTGTACTGTTTTCCCCCTTCTCCCGATGTAAGAAAAAAAGTTAACGCTGTAACAACTACAGCGGCCGCAGCAATTATTATTAGATATTGTTTTCGTTTGAGCTTCATTCCGTACGTTTAATAGTTGTTGACAATCTCATCGAAGTCTTCTGAAAGGGTAACCTTCTTCTCAAAATCAAAAAGAGTAAGCCTGCGAATAGTATAGTAGTAATTCCAGTATGAGCGGAGTGCTCGAATATATGCCCGGCGGGCCTGCTCCTGATCGTTTCGTGCGAGGTTCAACTTTGTAACATCCACTTTACCTATAAGAAACCGCTGTTGAGTAACGTCGTATCCCATTTGTGCAATGGTATCGGCTTTCGCTGTGTTTTGCACCTGTTTTCCCTGAAGATTAAACTCCATCACATTCATAATCACATTCTGCTCAAAATCCATTTTTTCCTGATTTACGCTAATGCGCACCACCTCGCGGGTTGATTTCGCCATGGCCAGTTTCCCTTTTCTGCGCCCCCAATCAAGTATGGGAACATCAATTCCGACCCGAAACTGTTGCTGGTCAAGCGGATCCCTATACACTTCATTAAACCCTTTTGCATTTTGATTTAACCCGTAAAGCGCAAACAAATCACCGGTTATGCCATTTTCGCTTTTTGCCTGATTTACTTTTCTGTCCTCTTCAATCAACCGCTGCTGCTGGTCAATCATTTCGGGGTTATTTGCCAGCGCCAAATCGACTGCTTCTGCCGCAGAAATCTGCAAGTCAGGCAATTCATCAGGAACAATACATTCGATTTTCGTATTCTTATCAAACCCCAAAAAAGAATTCAGTTCAGCCAAAGCCCGTTCAAGCCCCAGATTCGACTGCGTAAGTGCCAAATTTGCATTCATAAAACTGAGTTCCAGGTTAAGTAATTCATCCTGGGTTACGGTGCCCACCTGGTAGCGTCCCTGCCCTATTTTAAAAAGCGTGTCGGCATTTGCCAAATTGGTTTCAGAAATATTTACCTCAATCTGGGCATCAACCAAATCAAAAAACAACCTGCCGGCTTTTATAGCCAGTTCTTCCTTCGACTGAATGTAGTTTTTCTTCGCCTTCTCATACTTTAGCGGTTCAATCTTGGCAGTCCATTTCAACTTATTATAGCCGCTAAGCGGTTGAATATATCCCACACTGAAAGGAGTAGATGACCAGGACGAAACTTCATCGTCGCCCAACTTTCGCAAGAGGCCCAGGTCTGACCGGGCAAAAATCTGCCCGCCGGTAAAACCTACGCTTTGACTTAAAGAGAGCGATAACTCGGAACTTAAATCTTCGCGCAATTTAAATTCGTCGCGATTCTCGTCGTAATTATACACCTTTTGCATGGCACGGCTATAATCCAGCGGCGTCGCCTGCAGCGACAAACTGGGGAGCCGGTCGGCCTTAAAGTACCGAAATTCCCAGTAACTGGCCAGGTACATGTTTTCATTTCTGAATGCGTCGAGAGACTGCTCTGATGCAGCATCTATCACATTTTGCAAGGTGAAGTATTTCTTTTCCTGAGCGAAAACCACCGGGGTAAACAAACTATAAATTATTAAAGCAGTGATTAGCTGTTTCATTTTTTTATTGAGGTTAAATTAATACCGTAACGAATTGACAGGATCGTGCTCGGATGCTCTTTTTGCGGGCAGGTACCCAAAAGTAATTCCGACAATAACCGAAACGCCAAAAGAAATGATAATGGAAAATGCCGAAATTATGGTTTGAATATCGAAAACCACAGTAATGATTTTCGATAGCGCAACTCCCAGCAGAATACCGATAATTCCGCCCGAAACACTAATAATGGTAGACTCTGACAGGAACTGCACAATAATATCTATGCGGGAAGCCCCGATTGCCTGCCGTACACCTATTTCGCGAATTCGCTCCATTACCGATGCCAACATGATGTTCATAATTCCGATTCCGCCCACCAGCAACGAGATGCCAGCAATTACCCCCAGCACAATATTGAAAATATTTTTGGTGCGTTGCTGTTGTTTTAGCAGCAGCTCGGGAATGGTCACTTCAAAATCGTACAAGTTGTTGTGCCGGCGCAGCAACATTCTGCGAATTACTTCGGCTGTGGAACTCAGGTATTCAGTTTCATCTACCTGCACAATAATCTTGTCCAACTGGTTAATGTTTTCCGACTGATTGGCTTCGCCCCCCTGAGAAGTTGCCAAAGCCTCCACTTCGTCGGCACGAATAAGCGCCCTGTTTCTGAACCGCATATTCACCGTTTTGGCCGGAACAAATATTTTATTGTCAGTACTGCTAATTCCCATTTCGTCGGAAGCAGACGCCGTAAAATCACGCCGTTCGACCACCCCGACTACCTGAAGCCAGATTTCGCCGCACTTAATATGCTTTCCAATCGGGTCTTCCTGGTTAAAAAATACTTTCCGAATGTTGTCTCCGATTACACAAACGGGAAATGCGTTGGCCATCTGTTCATCGGTAAATTCTTTACCTGACTGAAGCGTGATATTAAACAGATGGAAATAATGATTATTGATTCCTTCAAGCACTACTGGTTTGCTTTTCCCATCGAGAATGGCCGAATAATTAAAAGAAATAACCGGGGTTACCCTTTCCACACTCGGAATAACTTCTTTGATGGCTTCCACATCAAGTAATGTTAATCCTTTTGAAAATTTTTTGGTACTAACCTGTGGGCCGTCTTCGCTGCCCGAACTGTTTTCATTTTCGCTATCAGAGCCAACAACGGGAGAAATTACAATATTATTTACACCCACCATTTTAATCTGCTCCAGAATTTCCTGCTGGGCTCCGTTACCTATGGCTAGCATGCTGATTACCGCAGCCACGCCAAAAATAATTCCCAAAGCCGTCAGCAGCGATTTTACCTTGTTGGCAAAAATCGATTCGATACCTGTAACGATATCATGCCCGTAACGTTGAATAATTGCCTTCATCCGATGATTATTACATTACCAGAATTTCCGCTTGCTTTTTTCTGAAGTTTGAACGGTTTCTTCTTCTCCTCTTCCAGCGCTTTTTTGGCCTCCTCCTCTTCGCGTAATTTCCGTTCTTTTATTTCCTGATAAATTTCTTCGCCAACAATGGCAATATCTTCCGAATGTGGCGGCTCTGTTAGCAGCACAACATCACCGGCATTCAATCCTTTCCGCACCAGAAAATAGTTTTCGTTCTGGTCGCCCAAATCAACTACCTGCTTAACCACCCCGCCATTTTCAACATAAACATACTGCATGGTGTCGTTGGAGAAAACCGCCTCTGCCGGAATAAAAAGTGTGTCGGTATAAAAACCGGTCTGAATCTGGTTACTGGTCGTCATTGCAGGTTTCAAGTCCGACACATCGCCAAACACCCTTATTTTTACTTCAAATACTTTAGCATCGCTTTTGGGCATGGGCTGACCAATGTTTGCCACCGAAACCACTTCGCCTTCCAGCTCTTTTTCAGGCAGGGCATCAATACCAAGAATAACTTTTTGTCCGGTTTTAACTTTCGAAATATCTATTTCGTTAACAAACGTTGTTGAAAGCATGGACGAAAGATCAGGAAGGGTAGCAATCACCGGCATCCAGGGACTTACTGTGGAGCCCACTTTTATTTTTTCGCGGGTGCGGTCCTTTCCGTAAATTACCATTCCGGCTTTCGGCGCGGTAATCACCAGCGAGTGATACACGTCGTTCAGCTTATCAACCCGGCTTTCGAGCCGCCGAAGTTCAATTTTTTTTCGTTCCACTTTAGAAACTGCCTGACGTTGCTTTAAATCGTACCCCTGAACTTCCTGTTCGAGCTTCCGTTTAGACTTATCCAAATCCATTTCGGCTTTGCGTATTACAGCCGGCGATTCGTAAACCGACTCGTCAAGCACTATTTTCTTTTCTTCAACTTCTTCCCTTGCATTAATAATCTGGTCGCGCACGTTACTCAGGGTAAGGTTCGAGTCCAGTTTGGCATCTTCAAACTCGTTGTACGCCTGTTCCAGTTCTTCGCGGGCGTTGGTCAGGGTTTCTTCCACCGCTTTCTGGTCGAGGGTTGCCACATAATCACCAGAGTCCACTACGGTACCCTCTTCTACCAAATCTGTAATTTTGATCTCATAAATCCGAATGTCCCGATCACGAAGATTGTCAGGAACGACAATATCTTCTGAATGCTGTGCCTCCAGCTGCCCGCTGGAATAAACAAGTACTTCAAAAGGGCCTCGGTTTACTTTGGTGGAAATTTTCACCGTCTCGCTTTTCGATTGCGTGAGAAGGAAAAAAGCAGCTAGCAGCACGATTACTGCAATGCCGGCGGTTAACAATAGCTTTTTATTCATGCTTTTTTATTTTCGGATTTGATTTTCATTAACAGGCATTTAATTAACAAAAATTATGCCCCGATTAACAATAATATTTTCTTAAAAAACGAAATTTCAAAAGTTACAGAACATTTATTTCATTCTTGAAAATCACACATTCAATATACAACGCTAAAATTCTGATAACATAACAAGAGAACAGGGATTTTGGTATAATTTGTCCGAAAGAAAATAAATCTCTGTCAATAACACAGAGGCATTATGATTCTTTAACTCTTTTTCTGAAAACCCCCGCCTGGGCCAGCGTCATAATCAACACTCCGCCAACAGTAAGAAATCCACCAATAAGCTGGTGCTTAAGCGGAAGCGTACCGAAAAACAGATAGGCGCCCACAAGCACAAAAATCCCTTTGAGACTTTGCACTACCGACGACTTTGATGCAGGCAGAAAACTGAACGAATAGTAAACGGTAAGAACAGCCAAAAACGGCCCCAGCAAAGCGCCAATGGCAATATTTTTTATTGCTGAAGCCGGAATAATAATCGATTGCCCGTACACAAAAAACATGACAATGGAAAAAATCAGCAACCAAACCGAACGGTTAAGATTTAAAAGCTCGGGGCTCATTTTCTTCACGTGCACTTTTACAACCAAAGAAGCAGAGGTTGCCAAAAAAGCATTTATCAGCACAATACCGGTTCCCGGAATAAAAAATTTATCGAACGAGGTTCCACCGGTGTAACTAATAATAAAAGCACCAGTCATTGCCAAAAAAGCACCAATAATTTCCACCGGTCCAAATTTTTCTCCGAGTATAAAAACTCCTCCCAAAGCCAGCATTACCGGAAACATGTTGCCCAAAAAAGAAGTAACTGCCGGGTCGGGAATAATATGAATAGACAAGAAAAACGATGTGGTGGTAAGTATTTCCAGCATTCCCAACGTAATTAAAATACGCACCTGCTTTTTGGAAAGCATTTTTAGCTGTGCCAGCTTCTTCTGTTTTACGGAATAAAGCAGGTTTAAAAATGTACTGATGGAAAACCAGTAAACACCAAACTGAACCAAATGCACCTCATTAAGTGCCGCCTTGCTAAAAATATAAACGTTGGAAAATGCGATGGTTGCTACCAAAGCAAACAAATATCCTTTTAACGTATCTAATTTCATTGACTATTCTAAAATGAATCGCAAAAGTATAAAAAATTGAAACCGGTTGTTTACAGAAAGCATTTTGCCGCCTGTTCTGTTATCACGTTATTTTCTGATAATTTTTAGTAGCGCGAACGACTCTTAATTCAGCGTATAATTATAAAGTTTTCCCCCTTCACTTCCCACAACCAGATTCAGGCCGGTTGAACTGTCGGAAAGTTTTCCGATAGAAAATTCGCTGTTTCCTTGCAGCGGAAAACCCTGGTGTATTTTTCCATCAGGAGCAAAAAGGTAAATCCGGTTTGAAACGGCATCAACCACCCCCACCTTTTTCAACTTCGACGAGAAAGTATACACATTGGGTTGGTGCTGAACGGGATTATCCAACTTTTTGCCGAACAACTTTTTCCCGTTTTCGTCCATAACCGTTACTTCGTTGCCATCTACAAAAACAAAATCAGGAGTTCCGTTACCATCCAGGTCATCAACTGTAAAAAAGTGATTACTGCTATACCGGGCCGTTTTTTTCTCTTCTGTTTTTCCGTTAAAGTAAATGTAGTGCACTTTCCCGCCAGAATCGGTAGCAACAATTTTGGGCGTTCCCTCAAGGCTCAGTTTAACCGGATTTTTACTAAAATCGAAACGAGCAGAAACCGGCACCCGCGTTTCGCCCTGCCTGTTTTGAATGTAAATGCGCGACTTATCGTTAAATACAATGTAATCTTTTCCCGCAACCCTGAAATGCTGAACAGGAGTAGTTACCGAAAAATCAGTCTGCCCAAAACTCCACCCCGAAATAATTTTACCGGAATAATCATAAGCGTAAATTTTTCGGTCTTCGCCTGCCACAAAGTAGCGGTAATTCCGGTTGTTATCGTAATCGAATACACTTACTCCGTTTGTTGCCGGAGAACGCAGGGCAATCGGGAAATTCCCCACGTTATTACCATTTCTGTCGATAAGGTACAATTTGTCTTTCGTGTTGAAAAGATATTGCAATCGGCCGTTTTTGAAATAATCTATCTGGTAAATTTCGCCTAAAACAGAACCCGAAATTGGCACACTCCAACGCACCCGTCCGGAACCGGCAACCAACTGAAGATTGTTTTGCGCATCCTGAAAAATGATTTCGCGGTTACTCTTGTCGGTATGATTTAAAACCATCAGCGGTTTTGTTGCCACATTACTGCCAACGGAACTTTGCCAGGTTGTTTTTGCCTCCTCGTTTTCAGCCGAATGAGCCTGAATAGCCAGGGAATTGAAAAAGATTCCCTTGTCGTGTTGTACCTGCCAGTTTACCTGCCCGTAACGACGGATGGTTTCTTCTTTTTCTTTGATTTGTTCAAGGAATGACGGAGACAAAATTTCATTTCGCAATCCGAAAGCCCTGTTTATATCTGCATAAACGTTGATGTTAGAACGGCTGGAACTGCTCTGGATAAACCGCTGGTAATTGTTGTCGCCCGACAGCGTTGCCCCCAAAACCATGTTGCGCAAATATTCCTGCAGCCCTTGTTCCGAATTGGAAAAAACCAGATAATTATCGTAAAACACAGCAACCCTGGCATCTGCAATACCAAACGGGCTTCCCATCCACAAGCCGGGGAAAGACGGATACGGAAAACGATAAATACGAAACCTGACATCTTTGTCAATCTCAAAATCAGTATACAATTTATTCATCTCAGTTTCCGTACGCGAAGCATAACCGCTCATCAGTTTCTGGAACTGCTCCTCGGCTCCGGAACGGCTTTCGGTATGAATAATAAAAAACGTAGTTTTATTTGAAGGATCTACCGGAATTGTTGATGTTGCTACAATCACTTCATCGTTTACCATTTCCTGAAATGCATTGCGCACACTTCCCCTGAATCCCCGGTCGAACCGTTTCATCCGTTCTTCGCGGTGATAATAAGCCGGCGAATGCATGAAAAAGTCTTCCAGTTTTTCAAAAAATAATTTCTTATCGGAAAACGAGTAGCTGCAATAAAAGGAGGTATTTTGTGGCAAAATTTCTCCGGCCCGGTAGCGAACCGGCTGCTGTTTGTCGAAAACAGTCAAAAAATGGTTGAGGGAATCATCAACCGCAGAAACCCCATTTAACAGAAGTTGTCCGTTATTAAACCTAAAATCGAGTTCACTCCATTCAGCAAAATCCCTGAATTTTTCAGCCTTCGAAGAATACTGAATACGGGACGTGGCACCAAACTCGTCTACCTTTTGAATAGCAGTTCGATTTAAAATTTCAGCGAAAAGACTGTTTATCCATTTATGATTAATATACAGAGAAACGCCCTGCGTACCCGCAGTTTTGTTCACATCCAAAAAGTAGGGGTTATTTTCAATTCCATGAACAGAAAACTGGCGAATTACCTGCTCAATAATAATCACGCGCGGACTAACCAATAACAAATCTTCAGCATATGAAAAAAAGAGGATATCCTGATTATTCTCGCCCGAAATCTCCTGTATTTTATACTTGCCATAATCACGTTCGTCGTAATTGTATTTGCCGGGAGGATAAACGGTTTTCAAAAATTTTCCAAGTGCATTTCTCCGGCTGTGAGATTCTGCCTGAGTTGCCAAAAGAGGAATCAGTTCGTTCCTTCCAGCAATGCCGTAGGCGAGCAGAAAAGAGGAATTTCGCAAGCTCCGGGGGAGTTCCTCGGTTACGTCAATCAACGAATCGGCCTTATGCAAAAACTCGAACCAATTTTTGCCAATCCCGGCATTTTCCATTTCACGAATAAACGGATCGCCAAACGGAATGCTTCGAATGGAGCTTAATTCAAAAAAAAACGGCGAAGATACCGGAACAGCTTTGTAAACGGAAGTATCTCTTAAAAACGGGCTTCTTTCGTTTGAAAAATAGAAATAACCTCCGACGGCTGCCAGAACAATCAAAACAACGATAATCAGGTTACGCTTCATCTTTCCTGGGTTTTCCTCAAAACTACAAAAACGGGAGAGTTGAAAAGCGGGATTTTCTGAATATTAATGAAATACCGGTTGTTAATAACTCGGGGGTTACAATTGCTTAGCTACTTCCACTTCCTGGAATGCTTCAACATGGTCGCCCACCTTAATGTCGTTAAAGTTCTCAATGTTCAAACCACATTCGTAACCATTCTTCACTTCTTTGGCGTCGTCTTTAAAACGCTTCAGCGAACCGAGGTTCCCGGTATAAATTACAATACCATCGCGAATAATCCTGATTTTTGAACTGCGGGAAATTTTGCCGTCGCGTACAATACACCCGGCAACTGTTCCAACTTTGGTAACTTTAAAGGTTTCGAGCACTTCGGCAGTACCTGTAATTTCTTCTTTAATATCCGGAGAAAGCATCCCTTCCATTGCAGCTTTCACCTCGTTAATGGCATCGTAAATAATAGAATATAAACGAATATCGATTTGCTCTTTTTCGGCAAGTTTACGTGCACTAAGCGATGGCCGTACCTGGAATCCAACAACAATAGCTTCGGAAGCGGCGGCCAACAAAATGTCTGATTCGGAAATCTGTCCGACAGCTTTGTGCTTAATGTTAACCTGAATTTCGTCGGTAGAAAGTTTTATCAATGAATCTGAAAGAGCTTCGATAGAACCGTCAACGTCACCTTTAATAATAAGGTTAAGTTCCTGGAAGTTGCCAATGGCAATTCGTCGTCCGATTTCGTCGAGTGTAATATGTTTTTGCGACCGGAGACCCTGTTCACGAGCGAGCTGTTCGCGTTTGTTGGCAACGTTACGGGCATCCCGTTCGTTTTCCATCACGTTAAACTTATCGCCGGCCTGCGGTGCTCCGTCAAGCCCCAAAATAATTACCGGTTCGGCAGGACCTGCGGTTTCAATACGCTGGTTCCTTTCGTTAAACATTGCTTTTATGTGGCCAAAATGCTGTCCGGCCAAAACAATGTCACCTGCATTTAATGTTCCGTTTTCAACTAAAACGGTAGCAACATACCCGCGTCCTTTATCCAATGACGACTCGATGATGGTACCCACTGCCCTCCTGTTCGGGTTGGCTTTAAGCTCCAGCATTTCTGCTTCGAGCAGTACTTTTTCGAGCAAATCGGTAATGCCTTGTCCTTGCTTGGCAGAAATGTCCTGGGACTGGTATTTACCGCCCCATTCTTCTACCAGGAAGTTCATATTGGCGAGCTCTTCCTTTATACGGTCGGGATTAGCGCCCGGTTTATCAATTTTATTAATGGCAAAAACAATTGGTACGCCAGCCGCTGTGGCATGGTTGATTGCTTCCACTGTTTGGGGCATCACGTTATCATCGGCAGCCACAATAATAATGGCAACGTCGGTAACCTGTGCTCCACGTGCACGCATTGCGGTAAAAGCCTCGTGACCAGGAGTATCAAGGAAAGTAATTTTCCTGCCTGATTTCAACTTTACTTTATAAGCTCCGATATGCTGAGTAATACCACCGGCTTCTCCGGCAATTACATTGGTGTTCCGGATGTGGTCGAGTAACGAAGTCTTCCCGTGGTCTACGTGCCCCATTACGGTAACAATAGGCGGACGTGGTTCCAAATCTTCTTCGGCATCTACTTCCGAATCAATTGAATCGTGCAGGTCAGCACTTACAAATTCGACTTTAAAACCAAATTCTTCGGCAACGATAGATAATGTTTCGGCATCTAAACGTTGGTTAATAGAAACGAAAAGGCCAAGGCTCATGCACGATGAGATGATCTGGTTTACATTCACACTCATCATATTAGCCAGCTCGCTAACCGATACAAACTCGGTAGCCTTCAATATTTTCTTTTCTATATTCTGCTTTTCCATATCGGCCTGCGCTCTTTCACTTGCCGCAGCCCTTTTATCGCGCCGGTGTTTAGATCCTTTCGACTTGCCTTTTGAAGTAAGGCGAGCCAGGGTATCTTTAATCTGCTTCTGAACTTCTTCTTCGTTCACCTCTTTCTTAAGCAGAACTTTTTTCTTCTTTCCGGTATTTTTCTGTAGTTTGTGATCTGTCCTTCCTCCTCTCGAATCCTGCTTTTTGTCTTCGAATTTTACGCGGCCGGATTCTTTGATCCTTTTCCTGCGTTTTTTCTTGGAAGCCGCATCGCCATGCGAATCTGATTTTTTTTCAGGCAAATCAATTTTGCCAACTACTGTGGGCCCGTTAAGTCTTCCGACTTTGGCCCTGATAACAACTTCTTCTTTTTCGGAATTTCCTTCAGAACCCTTTTCTGTCGATTTTTCGGCAACATGTTCTTCTGTTTTCAGCGAGGCAACCTTTTGTCGTCTGCGTTCTTTCCGTTCTTTTTCGCGTTCTTTTCTCGATTTTTTCGCTGGACGTGTTTTCTGGTTCAACGCGTCGAGATCAATTTTTCCGACTACTTTGAGTTCTTCCACTTTTGGAACTTCTGTTTCGATGATTTCTTCTTTGGTTTTCTCTTCTTCCTTCGCAGGTTGTGCCTCCGCTTTCGGAGCCTTTTCCGGTTGAATGATTTCTTCTTTTACTGGAGCAGGTTCTTTTTCTGCAACAGGTTTTTCGGGCTCAACAGGTTTCTCAACCTTTTTGGGCTCTACTTTTTCGACTGCTTTTTCAACAGTTTTCTCTGGTTCTTTTTCTTTAACTTCTTCAGGCTTTTCAACCTTTTTAACAGGCTTTTTGAGGCTTTCTAAATCAACCTTTCCAACAACCTTTATCTTGTCAGCCATTTTTGGCTTTTCAATAATCTTCTCTTCTTCTTTCTTTTTGACTTCAGGAGCAGGTGTTTTTTTAACTGCTACTTTGGGAGTTTCTATAACTTCTTCCTCTTCTAAATCTTCGTCAACTACTTTTTCAGATTTGTCGTCTATACTAATTACCTCCTGCTTTGGCCGGTGGCTTTTCAGAATTATTTTTTCTGACTCTTTTTTCAGATTTAAATCAATCTTATACTCTTTTTCCAATAAAGCCAAAGCATCTTCAGAAACTTTTGTATTCGGGTTTGAATTATAGTCAAAACCTTTCTTTTGCAAAAAGTCAACAATGGTGTGAATTCCCACGTTAAACTCTCTCGCAAGTTTACTAAGCCTTATTGTTTTACCTGCTGCCATATATTCTTTTTTTCTTTTCCTAACCCAATATTAAAAGTCTCTGCAAGTTTAGATAAAAGCATTTAGAGTAACTTAAAATTAAGCTTAATTTTTATTTACTCAAATTCTGCTTTTAATACTTTCAGTACATTATCTATTGTTTCATCTTCCAAATCAGTCCTCTTAATCAATTCGTTACGAGGAATACTCAATACGTTTTTAGCAGTATCGCATCCGATTGCTTTCAACGCATCAATAACCCAACCTTCAATTTCGTCAGCAAATTCTTCCAGGTTTACGTCATCATCGTCGTCTTCCACTTCGCGGTAAACGTCAATTTCGTAACCGGTTAACTGGCTTGCCAGCCTAATATTAAGACCGCCTTTTCCAATTGCCAGCGAAACTTCTTCGGGCCTGAGGTACACTTCTGCCCTTTTATCTTCTTCTTTTAATTTGATGTTGTTAATTTTTGCCGGATTCAGCGCACGTTTTATGTACAGCTGGGTGTTTGCAGAATAGTTAATTACATCAATATTTTCGTTTTTCAACTCACGAACAATTCCGTGGATACGTGAGCCTTTCATTCCCACACATGCTCCAACCGGGTCAATTCGTTCGTCGTATGATTCTACTGCTACTTTTGCCCGTTCTCCGGGAACACGTACAATCTTTTTAATGGTAATTAATCCATCAAATATCTCCGGAATTTCCAGTTCGAACAACCTTTCGAGGAAAACCGGCGCTGTACGCGACAAAATAATCAACGGATTGTTATTGCGCAGTTCAACTTTGTATACGATGGCTCGAACGGTATCGCCCTTACGAAAATAGTCTGAAGGAATTTGTTCTGACTTTGGCAAAATCAACTCGTTTCCTTCATCGTCAAGTATCAATATTTCCTTCTTCCAGACCTGGTAAACTTCACCGGTAACAATATCGCCGATTTTATCTTTGTATTTACCGTAGATGTGGTCTTTCTCCAGCTCCATAATTTTGCTGGCCAGGTTCTGCCGAAGGTTCAGAATAGCACGACGACCAAAATCAATTAACTTCACCTCGTCGGTTACCTCTTCGCCCACTTCGTAATCGCTGTCAATCTTTTGAGCTTCGGTAAGAGAAATCTGCAAATTGGGATCTTCCAGTTCGCTGTCCTCTACGACCTCACGATTTCTCCAGATTTCAAAGTCGCCTTTATCGATGTTAATAATTACATCGAAATTTTCGTCGGTGCCGTACTGCTTAATCAGCACGCTGCGAAAAACATCTTCGAGCACACTCATCATGGTCACCCGGTCGATATTCTTCAGCTCTTTGAACTCGGCAAAAGTATCGGTAAGGTTAATATTTTCCATCGTTATTCTTTTTATTTAAATGAAACTATAACTTTTGCGCTTTTAATATCGCTATAATCAATCTGATGTTCTTTTACGATCAATTGCTTCTTTTTGTGCCCTTCTACTTTTTCACGGGCCGAAGTTTCCAGTAAAATAAAATCAGGCTTTACTTCTTTTAAGAGCCCTGTTCGTTTTAAACCGTCAGCAGTTACAATCTCCACCTCACGTCCTTCGTTCTTCAGGTATTGCTCTTTCACCCTGAAACTTTCAGATAATCCGGGAGAAGAAACCTGTAGTTCGAAATCTTCTTTTTCCCTGTCAAGGCTGTTTTCGAGAAACCGGCTAATCTCCACACAACGGTCGATGGAAAGTCCATCGAAGCTATCCAGAAACACTTTTATTACATTCGATGTGTTTACCTGTACATCAACCAGAAAAGCATTTTCATCGAGCTTTTCTTTTACCAGTTCCACTATTTTTTTCTTATCCACCATAATTGCCTGTAACAAAATAGGGAACCTCTGGTCCCCTATTTCAGGTTTTCTGAAAATCTGCGCAAAAATAGTAATTTCTTTCCTAAATGCAAAAAATATAGAGATTGATAAATGCCTTAAAGCGAATTAATTAATCTTTTGTATTTTTAGCCTCTGAATAATAGAAAACAGGTGACCGATTATTTCACAAACAAAAAGAAAATAATTAACGACCCGGTATTTGGGTTCATCAATCTCCAATCGGAGCTGGTATTTGATCTGATTGAACATCCGTACATGCAGAGACTCCGGAGAATCAAGCAACTCGGGCTTTCATTCCTCGTGTACCCGGGCGCCAACCACACTCGCTTTGAGCACGCCCTGGGAGCAAGCCACCTGATGCGACAGGCCATTTCTGTGTTGCGGCTAAAAGGCCACGAAATAACCGAAGAAGAGGCAGACGCAGTAACCATGGCCATCCTCCTTCACGACATTGGGCACGCGCCTTTTTCCCATGTTCTGGAAAACACGCTGGTAGAAATTCCTCACGAAACCATTTCGCTACTGATGATGGAAGAGTTGAACCGACAGTTTGACGGAAAACTTCAGCTCGCCATCGAAATTTTTAAAAACCAGTACAAGAAACAGTTTTTACACCAGTTGGTAGCCAGCCAGTTAGACATGGACAGGCTCGACTACCTCAGCCGCGACAGCTTTTTCACAGGAGTGGCTGAAGGAATTGTAGGAATTGACCGCATTATTAAAATGTTAACAGTTTGGAACGACCAACTGGCCGTAGATTACAAAGGAATCTACTCCATCGAAAAATTTCTGATTGCGCGCAGGTTGATGTACTGGCAGGTGTACCTTCATAAAACAGTTGTGTCGGCAGAGTTCTTACTTATTAATGTATTAAAACGGGCAAACGAAATTTATACCACAGGCGAAAAATTGTTCCTAACGCCCACCCTCGAGATTTTTATGAAATACAACTTCAGCCACGATGACTTTTCAAAAAACACTGTAGTTGAAGGAAAAAAAGTTCTCGATTGGTACGCGCTGCTGGACGACAACGATATTTTCTCGTGCATAAAAGAATGGCAGTCACACTCCGATATGATTCTTTCCACACTGTCTACAAATCTTTTTAACCGAAAACTTTTCAGGATTCAGCTTATTGACAAACCCGTTACCAAAAAGTGGAAAGAAAAAACATTGGTTCAAATTACCAACCAGATTACACACAACCCGAAACTCTCTCAATACTTTCTTATGACTGGCGAAATTACCAACAGCGCGTATAACAGACATAACGAAAATATTAATATTCTATTAAAGAACGGAAAAATCAAAGACATGGAAAAAGCTTCCGACATAAACCTTTCTGTTTTAAACAAGACAGTCAGGAAATATTTTGCCTGTTACCCAAAAGAATTGGTCATTAATTAGTTTAAACCTATATTTGCACCGCTAAAAAAATAATGCATGGAATTTAAAGCTACAGACATTGCATTGTTTCTGAACGGAGAAGTAATTGGAAACAACGATGTTAAAGTATCTGGCATATCGAAAATAGAGGAGGGAAAACCCGGAACACTCTCTTTCCTTGCCAATCCGAAATATGAGCATTTCATATACAATACTGACTCGTCGATTGTACTGGTAAATCGGACGTTTAAGCCAAGAGCAGAGATTAAAACTACCTTAATTAAGGTTGAAGATGCCTATCAGGCATTTGCATCTCTTCTCGATTTATATGTACAAACAAAACAAAATACCCGTAAAGGTATTGAGTCTCCTGTTTCTATAGACGAAACTGCAAGCATTGGAGAAGATGTTTACATTGGAGCATTTACCAGCATTGGTAAAAATGCAAAAGTGGGAAACACCACTAAGCTTTTTCCCCAGGTTTTTATAGGCGACAATGTTACCGTTGGCGAAAACTGCATATTATATGCGGGAGTTAAAATTTACGACGACTGCGTAATTGGCAACAATTGCATTCTACACTCGGGCGTTGTAATTGGCTCCGACGGATTTGGTTTTGCCCCACAGGCAGATGGCACCTACAAAAAAATTCACCAGGTGGGAAATGCAATTCTGGAAGATGACGTTGAAATTGGTGCCAATACTGTGGTCGATTGTGGAACATTTGGATCTACAATTGTCAGGAAAGGGGCAAAAATCGACAACCTTGTTCAGGTAGCTCACAACTGCGAAGTTGGCGAAAATACCGTAATTGCAGGGCAATCGGGAATGGCAGGTTCAACAAAAATAGGCAAAAACTGCAGGTTTGCCGGACAGGTTGGCCTCGCCGGTCACCTTACCATTGGCGACCATGTTCAGATTGGAGCCCAGTCAGGCGTTGCCAAGTCTGTTAAAGATAACGAAATCATACTTTCTACTCCGGCTATTAATTACAAAGATGCCGTTAAAACATACGCCATTATAAAAAACTTACCTAAACTCCGTAATGAATTTTTACAGCTTCAAAAAGATGTTGAATCCTTAAAACAGGCAAAAGAAGCCGGTTCTAAGTAAATTTCAGGTATGGTGGTAAAACAAAAAACATTAGCAAATTCATTTAAAATTGAGGGAAAAGGGTTGCATACCGGAGTGCATGTAACCATGAACTTTTTGCCGGCTCCGGAAAATCACGGATTTAAATTTAAACGTATTGATTTAGAGAACCAGCCAATTATCGAAGCAGACGTCGATTTGGTTGTTGATACTTCACGCGGAACACTGCTCGAAAAAGACGGAGCCAGAATTGGCACCATCGAACACGCACTGGCTGCTATGGTTGGAATGGACCTCGACAATGTATTAATTGAGGTAAACAACGAGGAAGCCCCGATTATGGACGGCAGCTCTAAATATTTTGTAGAGGCCATAAAAAAGGCCGGTATAAAAGAACAAGATGCCGAACGCGAATATTTTGAAATTCGTGAGAAAATAGAAATATTCGATGAAAAGTCAGGTTCACATATCATTGCACTTCCGGACGACGATTACAGTCTGAATGTAATGATTTCATTCCAGTCGAAAGTACTGAACAACCAATACGCGATACTCGATTCTATTGAAAAATTCAGCGAAGAAATTGCCAATTGCCGCACTTTTGTGTTTTTGCACGAATTGGAATTTCTGCTGAACAACAACCTCATAAAAGGTGGCGAACTGAATAACGCCATTGTTATTATCGACAGGGAAATTGGACAAAAAGAACTGGATCGTTTGGCCGATCTTTTTCACCACGACCATATTGAAGTAAAACAGCATGGAATACTGAATAATCTGGAACTGCATTTCGACAATGAATGCGCACGCCACAAACTTCTTGATGTTATTGGCGACCTTGCACTTTGCGGAAAGCGTATAAAAGGACGGATTATTGCCACAAAACCCGGACACAGGCCCAACACGATTTTTGCCCGTGAATTAAAAAACAAATGGAAAAAATTGCAATCCGGTGCACCCGAATATGATCCGGATGCAGCGCCGGTACTGGATACCCTTCAGATAAAAGAATTTCTTCCCCACCGTTATCCGTTTTTAATGGTGGACAAAGTTCTGTCCATGTCTGATACAGAAATTGTAGGAGTTAAAAACGTAACCCACAACGAACCGTTTTTCCAGGGACATTTTCCGGACGAACCGCTAATGCCTGGCGTACTGCTAATTGAAGCCATGGCTCAAACCGGCGGGCTGCTCGTGCTTTGTAAGCTTGAAGGAAAATACTCAACCTACTTTATCAGGGTTGACAATGTAAAATTCAGAAGGAAGGTAGTCCCCGGCGACACCCTCATATTTAAAGTAATTTTAACTTCTCCCATCAGACGTGGTATTGCCACCATGAAAGGAGTAACATATGTGGGCAGCAAAATTGTCGCAGAAGGCGAATTCATGGCTCAGATTGTAAAACAAACAGATAATTAATACAGAATCAGTATAGATTATGAAACAACCACTGGCGTACGTACATCCCGATGCAAAAGTTGCAGAAAACGTTGTAATAGAACCTTTTGTATCAATCGACAGAGATGTTGTAATTGGTGAAGGAACCCGCATTGGGTCAAGTGTTACCATACTTTCAGGAACACGTATCGGAAAAAACTGCAACATTTTTCCGGGATCAGTAATTGGTGCTATACCACAAGATTTAAAGTTCAAAGGAGAATATACCACTGTCGAAATCGGAGACAACAACACCATCCGTGAATATGTAACCATCAACAGGGGCACTGCTGCAAAAGGCAAAACAGTAGTTGGAAACAACAATCTGCTTATGGCGTATGTGCACATTGCACACGATTGTGTTGTAGGAAACTCTGTTATTCTGGGAAACAATACCCAATTGGCCGGAGAAGTTGTTGTTGACGACTGGGCCATTATTTCGGGAATGACAGGAGTTCACCAGTTTTGCCGTATTGGATCGCACGTTATGATTGGCGGAGGTTCTCTGGTACGTAAAGATGTTCCTCCTTTTATTAAAGCAGGTCGCGAGCCGTTGTCTTACGTTGGAATTAACTCCATCGGACTGCGCCGCAGAACTTATTCCAACGAAAAAATAAGAGAAATTCAGGACATTTACCGGTATATTTACCAAAAAGGGTTGAACACAGCTCAGGCTGTAGAAATAATTGAAGCAGAAATGCCTGCAACCCAGGAACGTGATGAAGTTCTTCTTTTTGTAAAAGACTCAAAAAGAGGCATCATCAGAGGATACTATCCCGATTAGCAATCAGCTTTTCAGGTGATTCCATCCCTGAGCCTGCAGAGGAATTTTTGATCCGCCCATGGCAATCAGATTCGCACCTTCTGCAGGCTCAGTTATTTTTCCAATAACTGTAAAATCAGGATCATTTTTAATTTTCTCCGAGTCTTCAGGAGACAATGTAAAAAGCAATTCGTAATCTTCTCCCCCGTTTAACGCAGCCACAATCGGATTAATGTTCAGCTCGCCTGCCATCTTCTTGGTTTGATCATCCATGGGCACACTTCCTTCAAACAACTGGCACCCCACATTCGAGTTTTTGCACAAATGCAAAATTTCAGAAGACAACCCGTCTGAAATATCAATCATCGAAGTAGGTTTCAGTTTCAGCTTTTCAAAAGCATTCACAACGTCAGCCCGGGCTTCCGGCTTTAACTGCCGTCCCAGAATATAATCGTATCCCTGCAATTGTGGTTGTGTATTCTGATTTACTTTGAAAACTTCGTTCTCACGCTCCAAAAGCTGTAATCCCATGTAGGCACCGCCCAAATCGCCCGAAACACAGAGCAAATCGCCCGGTTTTGCGCCACTTCTGTAAACCAGGTTTTCCGGGATTGCTTCGCCCAGTACACTTATACTAATTGTTAAACCGGTTAACGAGCTTGTTGTGTCTCCGCCAACCAAATCGACTCCATAATGCTCGCAGGCCAGATGAATACCAGAATACAACTCTTCCACCGCTTCTACCGAAAATTTATTCGACAACGCTAGATTAACGGTTATTTGCCGCGGACGGGCATTCATGGCGTAAATATCCGACAGGTTCACAACAACCGCTTTGTATCCCAAATGTTTTAACGGAACATACATCAGGTTAAAGTGCACTCCTTCAGTCAGTAAATCAGTAGAAAACACCACGCAGTTCTCTTTATAATCAATAACTGCGGCATCGTCTCCAACTCCTCTCAGTGTACTCTTATTTACAATATTAATGTTCTTGGTAAGCCGTTCAATCAGGCCAAATTCACCCAAATCGGCTATTCTGGTTTGTTTCTTTTCTTTACTCATTATTAATAAAAGACTAAAAGGTGTTAATTGCATTCCTTAAGGACAAAATTACCCATAGTTTTATATCTTTGCAATTTATTTGTAAACAGTCTGGATAAACGTTTGTTATTTATCCATAACAGAGTAAAAAAATGACAGATCAAGACAAGATATTAGCAGAAGTAACCCAAAACGAATACAAGTACGGCTTTTTCTCCGACATAGACACCGATATTATTGATCGGGGGCTCAATGAAGAAGTTGTCCGCACAATATCAAAGAAAAAAAACGAGCCGGATTTCATGCTCGAATTCAGGCTGGGTGCATTTAGAAAGTGGCAAAAAATGAAAATGCCAAACTGGGCTTATTTAAAAGTACCACCAATCGATTTTCAGGACATCAGCTACTATGCAGCGCCAAAGAAAAAAGAGCTCAAAAGTATGGACGAAGTTGACCCGGAACTGTTGGATACTTTCAACAAACTGGGTATTCCGCTGGAAGAGCAAAAACATTTGGCCGGTGTAGCAGTAGATGCAGTTCTCGACAGTGTTTCCGTAAAAACTACGTTCAAAGAAGTGCTGGCCGAGCAGGGAATTATATTCTGCTCGTTTAGCGAAGCACTGCAGGAACATCCAGACCTGGTGCGTAAATACATCGGACAGGCAGTTCCTGTTGCCGACAATTTTTTTGCTGCACTTAACTCGGCTGTTTTTAGCGACGGCTCTTTTTGCTATATTCCGAAAGGAGTACGATGCCCGATGGAATTGTCTACTTATTTCCGTATTAACGCCGCCAACACCGGCCAGTTCGAAAGAACCCTTATTGTAGCCGACGACGACAGCTACGTAAGTTACCTGGAAGGATGTACCGCGCCAATGCGCGACGAAAACCAGTTGCACGCGGCCGTAGTCGAAATTATTGCCCTCGACCGGGCCGAAGTAAAATATTCCACCGTACAAAACTGGTATCCGGGAGATAAAAACGGAAAAGGCGGAATTTACAATTTCGTAACCAAGCGCGGCATCTGTCGAGGCGTGTCATCCAAAATCAGTTGGACACAGGTAGAAACCGGTTCGGCCATTACCTGGAAATACCCGAGTTGCATTCTTATCGGGAATAATTCAGTGGGTGAATTTAACTCTGTTGCTGTTACCAATAATCACCAGCAGGCCGACACGGGTTCAAAAATGATTCACATCGGAAAAAACACAAAAAGCACCATCGTTTCCAAAGGAATTTCTGCAGGGAAAAGCGAGAATTCTTACCGCGGACTGGTTAAAGTACTGCCCGGAGCAATTAATTCGAGAAACTTTTCGCAATGCGATTCGCTGTTGCTGAACGACACTTGTGGAGCACATACCTTCCCATACATTGAAGTAGGCAATAAATCATCGATTGTTGAGCACGAGGCCACCACTTCAAAAATTGGGGAAGACCAGATTTTCTATTGTAACCAGCGCGGAATAGACACAGAAAAGGCCATTGGCATGATTGTAAACGGTTACGCCAAAGAAGTGCTGAACAAACTTCCGATGGAGTTTGCAGTTGAAGCGCAGAAGCTGTTACAAATCAGCCTAGAAGGAAGTGTAGGATAATAATTTCGAAATTGAAATTTCAAAAAAATCATTGTTAAATACGAGTAATGGGCACTTTATTCCATGCTCAAAATATTTATACTAAAAATGTTATCAATTAAAGACTTATATGTTTCCATAGACGGAATGGAAATCCTGAAGGGAATCAACCTCGAAGTAAAGCCAGGAGAAATTCATGCCATTATGGGACCCAACGGCTCGGGAAAAAGTACCCTTGCAAATGTTTTGGCAGGAAAGGAAGAATACGAAGTAACCCACGGAGAAGTAACTTACATGGGGAAAAACCTGCTGGAAATGGCACCTGAAGACCGGGCAAAAGAAGGTCTTTTTCTGAGCTTTCAGTACCCGGTTGAAATTCCGGGAGTTCCCATGGTAAATTTCCTGAAAACTGCCGTTAACGAACACCGAAAATACCACAACGAAAAAGAGCTGACCGCTGGTGAGTTCCTCAAATTCATGCGCGAAAAAATGGATTTAGTGGAAATGCGTTCGCAACTGACCAACCGCTCTGTAAACGAAGGTTTTTCGGGCGGAGAAAAAAAGAAAAACGAAATATTCCAGATGGCTCTGCTGGAGCCCAAACTGGCTATCCTCGACGAAACAGATTCGGGCCTCGACATTGATGCACTGAAGACTGTTGCTCACGGGGTAAATGCTTTGCGCAAACCAGAAAATGCAACTATTGTTGTTACCCACTACCAACGACTGCTCGAATACATTGTTCCCGACGTTGTTCACGTATTGTACAAAGGGAAAATTGTAAAATCGGCAGGCAAAGAACTTGCACTTCAACTTGAAGAAAAAGGGTACGACTGGATTAAACAAGAAAACGAAAATTAAAATGAGTGTACTGGTAGATAAAGCAGATTTATCATTAAAATATACCGCGCATTACAACGAGGTAAAAGAAAGCTTGCAAAAGGAGTCGGCCGACGTACTGAATGCTCCCCGCAACAAAGCTTTTCAGGATTTTGTAATGCAGGGAATCCCCACACGGAAAAACGAAAATTATAAATACACCAACCTTCAACCTCAATTTTTCCCGGAATACCGGTTTATGCACCGGCGCGAACCGGTAAAGCTGGATTTGCATGCGGCGTTTCGTTGCGATGTTCCGCAACTAGACACCCACCTGGCTTTCATTTTCAATGGATGGTATTACGAGGATAACAAACAGGCTGGACAACTCCCCGAAGGTGTAATTCTCGAAAGCCTGGAAAAAATAGCCCGGGAAAAACCGGAACTCCTGAAAAAATACGCCACGCTGGCAAAAACAGAGGAAGACCCGCTGGTTGCGTTAAACACTGCTTTCGCTAAAGACGGCTATTTTCTTTACGTTCCCAAAAATACGGTTGTTGATAAGCCTATTCAGCTAATCAATTTTTTACAGGCAAACGAAGACGCATTTGTTACACAGCGAAACTTCATTGTTGTGGAAGAGGGGGCAGACGCAAAAATTGTTTCGTGCGACCACACGCTAAACCTGAATACGTACCTGAGCAACTCGGTAACTGAAGTTTTTGTGGGCGCAAATGCAAATTTCGAATATTACACGCTGCAAAACGAGCACAACAAAACCACCAGCCTCAACTCAGTTTTTGTTCACCAGGAAAAGGATTCAAAAGCAACAACGCTTTATTCTTCGCTTCACGGTGGCGTTATTAGAAATAACCTGAGATTCATTCTCGACGGAGAAAATGCTGAAGCTCACTTATACGGAATGGCATTCCTCGATAAGAAGCAGCATGTGGATAATTTCACCCAGGTGATTCATGCAAAACCGAACTGCATGAGCAACCAGATATACAAAAATGTATTGAACGACGAATCAAACGGAGCTTTTGCAGGTAGAATTCATGTGATACGCGATGCACAGAAAACCAACGCTTTTCAACGTAACAACAACCTGTTGCTTACCGACAAAGCAACCATGCAAACAAAACCTCAGTTGATTATTGATGCCGATGATGTAAAATGCAGTCACGGAGCAACAGTGGGTCAAATAGATGAAGAAGCATTGTTTTACATGAGGGCGCGTGGTATTGATGAAGACAAAGCCCGTTTAATGATGATGAACGCTTTTGCTCACGAAGTTGTCCAGCAAATTTCTATTGAACCGTTGCGCGACAGAATCGACGAATTAGTGGACAAACGCCTAAAAGGCGAGGTCGCACGCTGTCACGAGTGCGCATACAATTGCGACTGTTAGCGCCTGGTGCTAATACAATATTTAACCCGCACCTTCCTTTTATTCACCGGAAAATGCGGGTTTCTTTTTTTTGGAACGGATTTTCTACCTTTATCGCCTGTAATTTCTGACAAAATGAAAAGAACACGATAAAACACTGGCACAAAAGAGTATAACTATCGTGCGAGTTACATGAGTCACCATTAGAATAAACATTATAGACGGATGAAATACGATATTCAAAAAATGCGAAGTTATTTTCCGGTACTAAAGCAGGAAGTTTACGGCCGGCCGTTAATATACTTCGACAATGCAGCCTCTACACAAAAACCCGTGCAGGTATTAATGGCTCAGGAACGCCTTCAAAATGATTACTACGGAAATATTCACCGAGCAGCGCATTACATGGCCGACAAAGCTACCGGAGACTTTGAAACGGCGCGCGACGAGGTAAAAAATTTCATCAATGCCGAAAACCGAGAAGAAATTATTTTCACCAAAGGAACCACAGAAAGCATCAATCTGGTTGCTGCATCTTTCGGGGAACAGTTTCTTACGCCGGGGAGCGAAATTATTGTGTCCGAAATGGAACACCATTCCAACCTGGTTCCCTGGCAAATTAATGCATTGAGAAAAGGGGCGAAAATTGTTAAACTGCCCATTTCTGAATCGGGAGAATTGCAAACCGGGCTGCTTCCGGAACTGATATCTTCCAAAACAAAACTAATTGCAGTTGCACACGTTTCCAATGTTCTCGGAACGGTTAACCCCGTGGCACAGATTATTGAAACTGCCCACAAACGAGACGTTCCGGTGTTTGTAGACGGAGCCCAGGCCGTGCCACACATACAGGTGGACGTGCAATCGCTCGATGCCGATTTTTATGCTTTTTCCGCCCATAAAATGTATGGGTCCAATGGAGTAGGCGTTCTTTACGGAAAGCGAAAATGGCTGGAGCAAATGCCCCCTTATCAGGGAGGAGGCGAAATGATTTCAGAAGTGTCGTTCGAAAAAACCACCTTCAGCGAAATTCCATATAAATTTGAAGCCGGCACACCGAACATTACCGGGGTAATTGCTTTTAGTGAAGCAATAAAGTTACTCAGGGAAACCGGAATTGATAACATTGCTGCATGGGAGCAGGAGTTGTTGAGGTATGCAACCGAACAGCTTAAAGCGATAGACGGATTACGCATTTACGGCGAAGCTCCTCACAAATCAGGAGTTATTTCGTTTAATATTGCAGGAATCCACCCATTTGATTTGGGAACTATGCTCGACAAAGCAGGTGTTGCTGTGCGCACCGGACATCACTGCGCAGATCCGCTGATGAATTTTTATAACATCCCCGGAACCGTGCGTGCTTCATTTGCTCTATACAATACCAAGGAAGAAATCGATAACTTCATAAAAGCGCTGAAAAAAGTAGCGCAAATGTTAGCATAAAATGAAGAAATACCTCCCCGACTGGTTCATCTCCGGCCTGTTTCTGATGATTTTTACAGCGTGGCTGAAACCCGGCATCGGAATGGATTTACAACCGATACATCTGGGGCTAATTATCGATATCGGGGTTGTGCTTATTTTTTTCTTCTACGGATTAAAGTTGGATCCGGCCAGGCTGAAAGCCGGGATGAGCAATTGGCGCATGCACGCTGCTGTTCAGCTTACAACATTTCTGGTTTTCCCGTTGCTGGTTTTGCCGTTTTACCCGTTGATTAAAGGTACTAACCTTGAAGTATTCTGGATGGGAATGTTTTTTCTGGCAGCATTGCCATCCACTGTTTCTTCGTCGGTTGTAATGGTTTCCATTGCCGGAGGCAACATTCCCGGCGCCATTTTCAACGCAAGCATTTCCGGAATTATCGGAATTGTGGCAACCCCGTTCTGGGTGGGTCTTTTTCTGACTGGTCAGCAGGCGGGATTCGATTTTTCGCATGTTCTGATTCAGCTCTTCACTCAAATTATTGTGCCAGTAGTAGCGGGCTTAATGCTCCACAAGTATTTTGTGTACTGGATAAACCGGCACCTGCCCAAGCTGGCGACATTCGACAAAACAATTATTCTCCTCATCGTTTACGAATCGTTCAGTCGCTCATTCCTGTCGGGCATTTTCACCTCTGTAAGTTGGGTAGCACTCTCAGTGCTTTTGCTGGCGGTTATCCTACTTTTCTTTTTCGTATTGAAATTTACCGGATGGTTGGCACACAAAATGAAATTTTCCAGAGAAGACAGGATTACTTTGCAGTTTGCAGGCACAAAAAAATCGTTGGTGCACGGTTCTGTTTTCTCCAGTGTATTGTTTAGCGGAATCAGCGGAGCCGGAATCTTCCTTCTCCCTATTATGATTTACCACAGTTTTCAGCTCTTCTACATTAGTGTAATGGCGCGCAAAATGTCAAAAGAAATCTGAAGTTAAGAGGATTATAAATAAGGCAACATTCGCTGCAATTTGAAGGGGAGAAATTTGTATGGATTTAAAAAATTCCGACATTTGTATCCTTTAATTTCAGGAGAGAAAAAGCATGACCATAGAAGAAGTTCAGCAAGAAATAATTGAAGAGTTTTCAGTTTACCAGGACTGGATGGACAAATACGCTTACCTAATTGAACTGGGAAATGAACTTAAACCACTTGACCCGAAGGATAAAAACGACCAACACCTTATAAAAGGATGCCAGTCGCGGGTGTGGCTGGTGGCAGAAAAAGAAAATGCCGTAATTCACTTCAGGGGAGAAAGCGATGCAGTAATAGTAAAAGGACTGGTGGCATTGCTGTTACGCGTGGTTTCCGGACGAACTCCCAAAGAAATAATGGACAACGATTTGCACTTTATTGATGACCTGGGATTAAAACAACATTTGTCGCCTACCAGAGCCAACGGATTGCTGGCCATGGTAAAACAAATCAGGCTTTACGCTGTTGCTTATGACAGGTTGGAAAAGCAAGGAGGTACTATAAATGGATAAAAGAATAGACCAGATAATCGAAAACCTGAAACAGGTTTACGATCCTGAAATCCCTGTCAATATTTATGATTTGGGATTGATATATAACGTAGATGTAGACGAAAAAAACAACGCCAATATTGTAATGACACTTACTGCTCCGGGATGCCCGGTGGTAGACATTCTTATGGACGATGTAACACAGGCTGCCCGCTCAGCAGAAGGAATTGAGAATGTGAATGTAGATCTCACTTTCGATCCTCCATGGGATAAGTCGATGATGAGTGAAGAAGCCCGGCTCGAATTGGGGTTCTTTTAACCTTTTTCCGGAGGAACAATCAGGCAACCTCTGTGTTTACCAAAAAGCCTGAAGGCACAGCAAATTACAAAAACAGCCGATGAACATATCGCAATCCATAAAGGCTAAATCGAAAGAGTTGGGATTTTTGGATTGTGCAATAATCCCTGCCGGCTTTTTGGAAGAAGAAAGCGGCCATTTCCACTCCTGGCTGGATGCCGGAATGAATGGAGAAATGGGATACATGTCCCGCAATATCGAGAAACGCCTCAACCCCCAATTGCTTGTTGAAAATGCCAAAACAGTAATTGTTGTTCTCCTAAACTATTTTCCGAAAGCAACGCAAAACGATGACTCGGCACCTGTTCTTTCAAAATATGCGTATGGCATCGACTATCATTTTGTAATGAAAGACAAGCTGAAAGAACTGCTACGGTTCATCCGGAAAGAAATTACACCATGCAACGGAAGGCCGTTTGTAGATTCAGCACCTGTTCTGGAGCGCGCGTGGGCCCGCCGGGGTGGGTTGGGTTGGGTAGGAAAAAACAGCAACCTCATCTCAGTACTTTACGGCAGTTTCTTTTTTATTGGCGAACTTATCCTCGATGTGGAATTACCTTATGATAACCCCAAACCCGTTGCCGACCATTGCGGTACCTGCACACGCTGCATAGATGCTTGTCCCACAAAAGCCATTGCAAACAACCGCGTAATTGACGCCCGAAAATGTATCTCCTACCAAACCATCGAACTAAAAGGAGAACTAGACAAAAATCTGAAAGGGCAGTTTGAAAACCGGGTATTTGGGTGCGACATCTGTCAGGATGTTTGTCCGTGGAATTTAAAATCGGAACCAAACAACACTTCTGAGTTTACGCCGGTGCCAAAATTGCTCGAACTAACCCACAACGAGTGGCACAATATGGACAGGCCGCTTTTCAATCAGCTGTTTAAAAACTCGGCGGTTAAACGAACCGGTTTTAAAGGCCTAAAACGAAATTTGGAGTTTGTTGAAAGAGAATAAAACAAATGACAAAAAAATTTCAATACAAAACAACTCTGATAAAAGGTACTTCAAATGGTATTTTTGCTGAGTTCCCTTTTGAAAGTGCAAAAGAGTTCGGCACAAGAAGAACAGTTCGGGTAAAAGCAACATTCGACGGAGTAACGTTCGACATGAGCCTCCTTCCTCATGGAAACGGTACACACTGGCTGCATGTAAAAAAAGAAATCAGAGAAACCATCGGAAAAGAAGAAGGAGATACCGTTTCTATTTCTGTACAAGAGGTAAAAAACCTGCCAACGATAGAGCTTCCTGAGCATCTGTTGTGGCTGCTGGAAAATGAGCCGGATCTACACGACGAATTCAATGCACTCACCTGGGCACAAAAAAAGATGTGGAAAGAATTCACTGAAGAGCCCAAGTCTGACGAAGCAAAAGTGGAGAGAATAAATCATTTCTTCGATTTTCTGCGCAAAAAGCATTCGGGAAAAACAGGAATATAACTACCAACGCCGGTTAAAAACTACGCCTCAATTAAAACTCCTGACGAGGTTAATTCACATCAATTAATACCTGGCGTTTTCACTTTTCGTTTACAGAAAGAAAAGATATATTTATTTACTTTTGCATTTTAAACTCCAGCAGATGGTTGCAAAAAAGGCAAAAAATAAAAAGCCGGTAAAACGGAAACCTCGTAAAAGCACAAAAAGGAAAACTAAAAAGAACGGAAAGAACAGACTGTTCATTTTTATTCTCTGGCTAATTGCAGCCGGAATTCTGGCTTTTTCTGTGCTGTTTGTTGTTGTCTTTTTGGGCTACACGGGGCATGTGCCGACATCTGCGCAACTCATTGAAATAAAAAACCCGCAGGCTTCTGAGGTCATTTCGGAAGACGGCAAACTGCTTGGCCGTTATTACACCGAAAACAGAAGTAACGTTAGTTTCGATGAAATTTCGCCCAATGTAATTCACGCACTTATTGCAACCGAAGATGCACGTTTTTACGAACACCGCGGCATCGACGAAATTGCACTAATGCGTGTACTTGTAAAAACGATTTTACTCAGAGATCGCAGCGCCGGAGGTGGAAGCACATTAAGCCAGCAAGTGGCAAAAAACCTGTTTCCCCGAAACGACGTAGGAATTCTGTCCATGCCGGTAAATAAGCTGAGAGAAGCAATTATTGCTTACCGGCTGGAACGCATTTACACCAAAGAAGAAATTTTAACCCTCTACCTGAATACAGTGCCTTTTGGCGAAAATATTTTCGGGATAGAGGTGGCTTCCGAACGCTACTTCAGCAAAAACCCAAAAAATTTAACGGTTGATGAAGCGGCTGTTCTGGTTGGCATGCTCAAGGCAAACAGTGCGTACAACCCACGCCTCAACCCCGAGCGTTCCGAGGCAAGGCGCAACGTCGTAATTTCGCTCATGGTTACCAATGGCTACCTCACCGAGGAGGAAGGGCAAAAATTCAAAGAGAAACCACTGAGAATAAAATACACCCGCATCTCGTTCAACGAAGGGCCGGCTCCCTACTTTGTTGAAATGTTAAAACCCGAGCTGCTGGATTGGTGCGCCAACAACACCAAAGAAAATGGCGAACACTGGAACCTTTACACCGACGGCCTCAGAATTGCAACCACCCTGAATGCCGACTACCAGTATTACGCACGCCAATCGGTTACCGAGCACATGAAAAACCTGCAGGGCATTTTCGACAAACACTGGAGCAACGCCGACCCATGGCGAAGAAATCCTTCTATTTTGAAAAGAGCAGTGCAACGCACCGACCGCTACAAACAAATGAAAAAGGCGGGCTTTTCGCAGGAGCAAATCGACAAAGCGTTTAACGATGAAATTACAGCCTCGTTGTTCACCTGGAACGGAATAGAACAAGTAAAAACAACACCTCTGGACTCGGTAAAACATTACCTGCGATTGCTCAACACCGGTTTCCTGGCACTGAACCCGAAAAACGGTGATTTGAAAGCCTGGGTTGGAGGAATCGATTTCCGCTTTTTTAAATACGACCACGTGCTTTCCCAACGACAGGTAGGCTCCACATTTAAACCGTTTGTGTACTTGTCGGCTCTCGAAAACGGTTTGAGCCCCTTTGATTATTTCCCCGCAACACAAAAAGTTTACGAAGAATACGACAACTGGTCTCCTGCCAATTCAGGCGGGCACAGCGATGGATACTATTCCATGGAAGGAGCACTGTCGAGATCAATAAATACGGTGGCTGTTGATGTGTTAATGCAGACAGGAATAGACAATATCGTTTCCACTGCCCGGGAGTTGGGGCTGGAAGCCGACCTGCCAAAAGTTCCGTCGCTGGCGCTCGGAGTCACTTCAATCAGTCTGAAAGATCTTCTTTTTGCCTACGCAACCATGCTAAACGGCGGAACAAAAGTTGAGCCCTACTACCTGTGTTCCATTTCGTCTGCCGACGGAAAATTATTGGCCGAATTCGAAAGGCCTGCCACACAAAAGGGCCAGCTAAACGAAGTGAACTGCCGCATTATTATGCACATGATGGAGACAGCAATTAACGAAGGCACCGGCACAAAAATTCGTTCGTCGTACCGCATACATGGCGATTTTGCAGGAAAAACAGGAACTACCCAAAACAACTCCGACGGATGGTTTGTGGGCCTCACCCCAAACCTGGTAACCGGATGTTGGACCGGCGCAGAAGACCCCGGGGTTCATTTTCGTACCACCACATACGGGCAGGGTGCTTTTGCCGCGCTCCCCATAGTCGGAAAATTCTTCAATAAACTGTACAATGACCCGCGTTACAAAAAGCTGCAAGCAGCCCGGTTCCCCAATCTGGATCAGGAATTACTCGCCGACCTGAATATTCCCCGTTACAAGGAAATCCTTGAAATTGAGAAACCCGACAATTTGCTTGATCGGATTTTCACAGGAAAAAGCAAAGAAGAAAAACTGCGGGAAATTCAGCAACCCGAAAGTGCAGAAACTAAAAAAGGATTGTGGCAATCGTTGAAAGGCATTTTCAAAAAGAAGAAAAAATAGCACGCCGGCAGATCGACTCCATTATATTACACTTCAGACTTCTATCCCGTAAATCAACGGATGACAATCCTTCATAAAAAATGAATGAGTTTGCTCATCCAGCAATTGCGGAAAGGACATTAACGACAACTCCAACGGATTTCCTCCACTGCGGTACGGAGGCTGCACATAATAGTAATCGTTTAAACGAAAACCGATTCGCTGGTAAAAACCAATCCGCCGCCGGGCAATTTCCGTTTCAGGCTTTTCTACCTCGAGAATTATCGGTTCGCAGCTTTCCTCAATAAAATTCTCGAGCAGCTTTCTGCCTACTCCTCCACCACGAACCTGCGGGCTGGTTGCAAAATGCTCAACAAAACGCAATCCGTTGAAATGCCACCAGAAAAAAATCCCCGCAAAGGCATCATCTTTTAGTATTGTTTCGAAATGATACAGCGGTTGTTCCAGCAACTCAAGTTGTGCAGGCAACATCCTGCGTTCGTCATCAGGAAAAGCATCTACATACAACTGCCAGGCCTTTTCAAAGCAATCATCTTCCTTTCCAAAAATTCGTTGTCTTACTAATTTTCTCTCCATATTTCATCGTTTCAGAGTCGGCAAATGTTCGTTTTTTTCTCCCGATTACCAAAAAAAAACAGTGTTGGATATTTCAACACAACCAACTTTCAAAAAAAAATTCTTTTCCAAAGAACTCACCAACAGGTTAAATAAAACATGAATTCCCCTCATTTAACTCCAATTTTGTTAACAAGTTTAAGTCTTTGCTTATCTTTAGGCAAAAAGATTATGGGGAAAAACATACCAAGACTAGTACAGGATGATATGTGGCTGCAACCCTATACAGATGCTATTGTTAACCGAATTAAGGCAGCCCGCACAAAAGAAAAAGAACTGGCAGGAGATACTTCGCTTTACGACTTTGCCAGCGGTCATCTCTACTTTGGGTTACATAAAACCACAGATGGCTGGGCAATTAGAGAATGGGCTCCAAATGCTACCTATCTGTTTCTGATAGGTTCATTTAACAATTGGGAAGAACAAAAGAAATATGCATTTGAACCGTTGCAAAACGGAGTTTGGGAACTTCGGCTAAAAGATAGCGAATTGCGCCACGGCGACCTTTATGCACTTTCGATGCACTGGGCATTGGATTACGGCAAGCGTATTCCTGCCTGGGCAAATTATGTGGTTCAGGATCCGGAAACCCACGTTTTTAACGCACAGGTGTGGTACCCCGGAAACGGGTACGAATGGGTAAACAACGAGTTCAAAGGAGTAACCGGTCCTCCGCTTATTTACGAAGCTCACATTGGCATGTCGGGCGAAGAAGGATGCGTGCATACCTACAACGAATTCAGAGAAAACATGCTGCCGCGAATAAAAGCCAACGGGTACAACACCGTTCAGCTGATGGCAATTCCCGAACACCCCTACTACGGAAGTTTCGGATACCATGTTTCCAGTTTCTTTGCGCCCTCATCGCGGTTCGGCACGCCGGATGAACTCAGGCAACTGATTGACGAAGCACACGAAATGGGGCTGGCAGTAATTATGGACATTGTACATTCTCATGCCGTAAAAAACGAAATTGAAGGGCTGGGAAAATATGACGGCACACGCTACCAGTTTTTTCACGAAGGCGGGCGGGGCGAACACCCGGCATGGGACTCCTACTGTTTCAACTACGGAAAAAACGAAGTGGTTCATTTTTTACTCTCCAACATAAAATACTGGCTCGAAGAGTTCAGGTTCGACGGATTCAGGTTTGATGGTGTTACCAGCATGCTCTATTTTGACCACGGACTAGGAAAGGCTTTCACCGGTTACGACGACTATTTTGGAGGAAATGTGGACACAGATGCCACTACCTATTTCACCCTTGCCAACAAATTAATAAAGCAGATAAAGAAAAATTCCATCTCTATTGCAGAAGATATGAGCGGAATGCCCGGACTGGCTGTTCCTGTTAAACACGGTGGGTTGGGATTCGACTACCGCATGGCAATGGGCGTGCCCGATTATTGGATCAAACTCATCAAAGAAAAAAAAGACGACGAGTGGGAAGTAGGCGATATTTTTTACAACCTCACATCCAAAAGGCTCGACGAGAAAGTGGTAAGCTATGCCGAGTCTCACGATCAGGCGCTGGTGGGAGACAAAACCATTATTTTCCGGCTTATCGACAAAGAAATGTATTACAGCATGCGCAAAGACCAGCCCAACCTGACGGTTGACCGCGGCATTGCCCTGCATAAAATGATTCGGCTGATTACGGCAACTACTGCCGGGGGAGCCTACTTAAACTTTATGGGGAATGAATTCGGGCATCCCGAGTGGATCGATTTTCCGCGCGAAGGAAACGGATGGTCATACAGCCATTGCCGAAGGCTCTGGAGCATTGCAGACGACCCTGAATTAAAGTACACCTGGTTGTACGATTTCGACAAAGAGATGATCCATTTCATTAGCGAGCACAAGCTGCTGACCATTCCATCCGTTGATTTTGTAATGGAAAACAAACCGGATAAAGTACTGGCTTACCACCGCGGACTGTTTCTTTTTGTGTTCAATTTTAATCCGACGCACTCGTTTACAGATTATGGAATTCCGCTGGGAGCCGGGAAATACAAAGTGGTTCTGAACACCGATTCAGGTCGGTTTGGAGGGCAGGATCGTGTTGACGAAGATATTCCATACTACACCCTGCCCAGCGGAGGATTAACCAGCCAGCACTACCTGAAACTTTATCTACCGGCGCGCACGGCTATGGTTTTAAAAAAGATTGATTTTCCAAAAGTGAAGTAATTGGCGATGAAATTCCAGACAGAAATAGAACTTCCGCAGTTTTGCTGGAAAACAGGATACCGAAAACGCAATCTTTTTATGGGTTCCTGCTTTACCGAAAATGTGGGCAATAAAATGGCCGGACTTAAATATCCGGTGGATATTAATCCGTTTGGAATTTTATACAACCCTGTTTCTGTGGCAAACGGCCTGCGGTTTCTTCTCGAAAAAAAGAAGTTTGCAAAAAACGACTTAATTCAGAATAACGGACTGTGGCACAGTTTTTTTCACCACAGCAGATTCTCGTCGCCCGATGCAGAAGAAACCCTCGATGCAATTAACAACAGAATTGAATCCTCTGCAGAATTTCTCAAAAATGCCGGGTTTCTGTTTCTGACATTTGGCACAGCCTGGGTTTATGCGTACAATAAAACCGGACAAACGGTTTCCAACTGCCACAAAATTCCGGAAAAAGAGTTCCGCCGTTTTAGGCTGACTCCCGACGAAATCACAGAGAATTACAAGCAGTTGTTTTCTGAAATACGACAAATAAATCCGGAAATAAAATTGATTTTTACAGTCAGCCCAATCAGGCACTGGAAAGACGGAGCCATCGAAAACCAGCGCAGCAAATCAACCCTGCTGCTGGCAATCGACCAACTGGTGAATGAACTCGGAAAAGAAAACTGCGATTATTTTCCGGCTTATGAAATTGTGATGGACGAACTCCGCGATTACCGGTTTTATGCAGACGATATGATACATCTTTCGAACTCGGCAATTAATCATATTTGGGAGAAATTTCAAATGGCGCTGATTGACGAAGAGAGCCGGAATATTTCGAAAAAAGTAAAAAACTTAATTACTGCGGTGAATCATAAACCGTTTAACAGGCAAACAAAAGAGCACCAGCAATTTTTAACAGAAAGCCTGCAAAAGACACAGGATATTCAGAATAGATTTCCATATCTGAACCTGGCCTCTGAACAGGATTATTTTTTAACGCAATTAACTGAAATTAAAAACATACAATTCAAATTATGAGCTACCTCAAATTTGACAAAGAACAATTGGTAAACCTGGAGTACTCGCTAAACCGCGAAATTTTGCGCTCTAACCGCGCAGGCTCCTACATCAGCACCACATTAAACGGCTGCAACACCCGTAAGTATCATGGGTTATTGGTTTGCCCGATTAACAATTTCGGAGGAGAAAAACACGTTTTGCTTTCGTCGCTCGACGTATCGCTGATACAGGATAACGAAGAATTCAGGCTGGGAATACACCGGTACAAAGGTGGTTCGTACGATCCCAAAGGGCATATTTACATCGAAAACATTGAGCTCGATTACCTGCCGAAAATAAGCTACCGAATTGGCAATGCCCTGTTAACCATGGAACGGTTGCTGGTGGAAAAGAAAGAACAGATTCTGATTCGCTACACGTTAAGCGACACCACAAAAGAAACAATCGTACGGTTTAAACCGTTCCTGGCGTTCAGAAATATTCACAGCCTGAGCAAAGCCAACCTCTTTGTAAATTCAAAATTTCAATCGGTATCCAACGGTGCTAGTATGCGTCTTTACGACGGCTATCCGGATCTGTTCATGCAGTTCAACAAAAAAAACGATTTCATTCCTGTGCCGGACTGGTATTACAACATTGAGTACCTCAAAGAATTACACCGCGGATACGAGTACCTGGAAGACCTGTTTGTTCCCGGTTATTTTGAGCTTTCGATGAAACCAGGGGAGACTGTAATTTTTGCTGCGGGCACAGAACTTTCAAATCCGAACACACTTAAGCAACGTTTTACCAGGGAACAAAACAAACGCACCCGGCGATTCACTTTTCTCAGTTCCCTGAAAAATGCCTGCGAACAATTTGTCCTTCAGAAAAAAAACGAAACGAGCATTATTGCCGGCTTTCCCTGGTACAACAGCATTACCCGCCAGGCATTCGTTGCTCTTCCGGGGCTGGCATTGGGCACCGGCAAAAATTCCCTGTTTGCAGATGTTCTTACTACCTATAAAAAACATATTAAAAACGGACTGCTCCCCGACACCATCGACAGTCAGCAGCCCACTTACAATTCGGCCGACGCGTCGCTTTGGTTTATTTGGGCAGTGCAGCAGTATGCAAAAACACAACGCTCACCAAGAGGGGTTTGGCTCAATTATAGTTTTACCGTAAAAGAAATTCTGGAAGCTTACCGGAATTCGTTACCGGATTTTCTGGAAATGACAAGCGACGGATTGCTCTGTGCCGAAAAAGAAAACACCGCCCTCACCTGGATGGATTCCTATTCGGAAGGAAAACCGGTAGTGCAACGGGCAGGGCTGGCTGCAGAAATTAATGCACTGTGGTACAATGCCATAGTTTTTGCTTTGGAAATGGCAAAAATTTCCAACGATTCTAAATTTATAAAAGAATGGGAAGCAATGCCACAAAAGATGGGAGATGCTTTTTTGCGCACGTTCTGCAGCGAGGGGCACGATCATCTTGCCGATGTGGTGAAGGACGGAATCCGGGACTGGGCAGTGCGCCCCAATATGGTAATTGCCGCTGCCATGGATTATTCGCCGCTTTCAAAAGAACAAAGGAAACATATTTTAAGTGAAGCAAAAAGACGGTTATTAACACCACGCGGACTTCGCACTTTGTCGCCCGACCACCTCAGGTACAAAGGCATAATTCAGGGCGGACCCGATCAAAGAGAATCGGCAGTACACATGGGAGCTGCTTATCCCTGGCTCATACAGTTTTTCGTAAAAGCATACCTGGAAATTCACGGAAGAGGAGGACTGCCCTTTGTAAAGCAAATACTCGAAAGATTTGAAGAAACAGTTACCGAACACTGCGTTGGCACTCTTTCTGAAACATACAACGGAGACCCGCCACACAAAGCCAAAGGTGCAACATCGCAGGCCTGGAATGTTGCGGGAATAGTTAATGCATTGCATCTCATGCAAAACTGTAAATAAAAATATTACCGGTTATGAAAGTATTAATGTTTGGTTGGGAATTTCCACCCCATATTTCAGGAGGATTGGGGACAGCCTGTTACGGGCTGACAAAAGGATTGGCCTCATTAAAAAATACGGAAGTACTTTTTGTCGTACCAAAAGCGTTTGGCGACGAAGACCAGTCTTTAATACAACTTATTGGAGCAAACAAAACGGCAATTGCCCAAAAGGAGTTTCTATTTAACGAAACAGGGACGAAAATCGATTATCTCGAAGTAAATTCTGAAGTAATTCCATATGTAACCGAAGAAGAGTTCTGGACACTGAAAAACCAGACTACCTATAAAAAGGCAAGGTTCATAAAAACCGACGAAGGATTCAATGTCGATTTTAGCGGCGGTTACGGTCCCAACCTCATTGGCGAAATAAAAAATTATGCTGTTGTTGCCGATATTATTGCCCGGGAAAACGATTTTGACATCATTCACGCCCACGACTGGCTGGCTTACCCGGCAGGCATTGCAGCCAAAAGAGCTTCCGGAAAGCCCCTGGTCATTCATGTTCATGCCACCGATTTTGACCGAAGCGGCGGAAATGTAAACCCAACCGTTTACGCCATTGAACGTGAAGGCATGGAAATAGCCGATAAAATTATCGCCGTTAGCAACTTCACCCGGCAAACCATCATCGAAAAATACAATATTCCTCCTGAAAAAATTGTTACGGTTTACAATGCTGTTGAACCGCAAACAAATAAACACAACTTAAACATCAAAAAAGGAGTAAACGAAAAACTGGTGACTTTTCTGGGACGGATTACCATGCAAAAAGGCCCCGAATATTTTATTGAAGCCGCCCACCTGGTTCTAAAAAAGAAAGATAATGTGCGATTTGTAATGGCAGGCAGCGGCGATAAAATGGCAGAAATGGTAGAACGGGTAGCTCATTTGGGAATGGCAGACAAGTTTCATTTTACAGGCTTTCTGGAAGGTGAAGATGTTAACCAGATGTTTCAGATGACCGATGTATTTGTAATGCCTTCAGTGTCGGAGCCATTCGGTATTGTTCCGCTGGAAGCAATGCAAGCCGATGTGCCGGTAATAATTTCTAACCAATCGGGCGTATCCGAAATATTAAAACACGCCATAAAAATTGACTTTTGGGATACTTACGCCATGGCCGATGCAATATACGGGCTGCTTACTTATCCGGCGCTTTCGGGCTTTCTGAAAAAATCGGGAAAGAAGGAAGTAGGCGGATTAAAATGGCACCATTCGGCCAAACGTGTTCAGGAAATTTACGAGAATTTATTAAATGTTTAACCAAGCGACGAAATAAAATAAGGAATGAAAACGATATGTCTATTTTTTGAAGTGCATCAACCATTCAGGCACCGCAAATACAGGTTTTTTGACATTGGCAACGACCATTACTATTACGACGATTATGCCAATGAAACCATCATGAGAAAAATCGCAGAAAAAAGTTATCTGCCCACCAACCGGGTTTTGTTGAAACTGGCAAAAGAACTGAACGGCAATTTCAAAGTTGCGTTTTCCCTGTCGGGGGTTGCCATGGAACAATTCGAACTGTATGCTCCGGAAGTAATTGATTCATTCAAAGAACTAACCCGGACAGGGTGCGTCGAATTCCTTTCAGAAACTTATTCGCATTCACTTGCATCGCTAAAGGACAAAACTGTCTTTGAAGAACAGGTCAGGCTTCACGACCAGAAAATTTTTGAGCTGTTTGGTCAGAAACCCAAAGTATTCAAAAACACGGAAATGATCTATTCTGACGACATCGGCGCTCAGGTTTGTCAGATGGGATACCAAGGCATGCTCACCGAAGGAGCCCGCCATATTCTGGGATGGAAAAGCCCCAACTTTTTGTATGTAAATGCCCGCAATCCGAGGCTGAAAGTGTTGATGCGCAATTTCAAACTAAGTGACGATATTTCGTTTCGTTTCTCAAATAACAACTGGTCGGAATATCCGCTCACCGCTGAAAAATTTACAGGGTGGCTGAAAAAACTCGATTCTAACGAAGAGGTGGTAAATCTGTTTTTAAGTTATGAATCGTTTGGCGAGCGCCAGCCCAAAGAAAGTGGAATTTTTGAATTTCTGGAGCGTTGGGCACAGCTTGTGGCAGAAGACAATTCACTGAAATTTGCTACGCCTTCACAAATCATCAAAGAGCTTCAGCCGGTTTCGGTGGTAAGTGTTCCCAACCCGATTTCGTGGGCCGACGAAGAGCGGGATTTAACGGCCTGGCTGGGGAACGAAATGCAGAAAGAGGCATTTGAAAACCTTTACGAACTGCGGCGAAGAATGGCTTCATGCACTGATCCGAAATTAATCAGAGACTGGAATTACCTCCAGATTAGCGACCATTTTTATTACATGTCAACAAAATTCTTTTCCAGCGGCGAAGCCCACAGTTACTACAATCCGTTCGAATCGCCCTACGAAGCATTTATTAATTACATGAATGTTTTAAGCGATTTTAAAATACGGCTGAATGCGGTAACTCCGGAAAACGAAAAGGAACAGGAAGTGGCAGCGCTGCACAAACTTCTTGCCTCGAAAGAACAAAAAATAAAAAAGATGGAGGCAGAATTACAAAGGCTCCAAAAACCAAAGACACGACAAAAAAAGACGACAAAAAAACGAAAAGCATAACCTGCTTCTGCATGTTATTTCATTGCTATTCAATACAAAATATTTTTCAGTTACAGGACAGATGTAAATAGAAAGTTTATTTTTGCACAACAAATTAGGGTCAAGAACAAAATAAAAACATGAAAACAGACGACAAAAAAAATATCAATTGGCCGGAGAATGGCCAGCCAAATTGGAAAAAAATAATAGTTGAATCGCACCTTCCCGAAACACTCGAACCGCTACGCGAGCTTTCAAAAAACCTTTGGTGGGTTTGGAACTCACGCGCAATCGAGTTGTTCAAATACGTTGAACCAAAATTATGGGAAGAATTCGACAACAATCCGGTATTGCTTCTGGAAGAAGTAAGTTACAAACGTTTTCAGGAACTGAACAACGACCAGCATTTTATGACTGAAATGCACCAGGTTTACGATCAGTTTAAAAACTACATGGATGAAAGAAAAAACCTGGGAAGCCCGCAGGTTGCTTATTTCAGCATGGAATACGGATTGCACGATTCGTTAAAAATATATTCCGGAGGGTTGGGAATGCTGGCCGGAGACTACCTCAAAGAAGCCAGCGACATGAAAGTAAACCTTACTGCGGTGGGCTTGCTTTATCGCTACGGATATTTTAAACAGGTGCTGAATCTCCACGGAGAGCAAATGGCCAACTACGAATTCCAGGATTTTTCGAAAATTCCGGTTCAACCGGCGCTGGACGAAAACGGTGAATGGATAAAAGTACAAGTAGATCTTCCCGGAAGAAAACTAACTGCCTGCGTATGGCAGGTTAATGTTGGCTCGGTAAAACTGTATCTTCTCGATGCCGACAATCCGGCAAACCAGGAGCAAGACAGGTCGGTTACCCACCATTTGTACGGCGGCGACAACGAGAACCGGTTAAAACAGGAAATTCTGCTTGGTATCGGAGGAATCAGGGCACTGAACAAATTGGGCTACAATTCAGAAATATTCCATTGTAACGAAGGGCACGCAGCTTTTATCGGGCTGGAACGGTTGTCTAATTACATGGAAAAATACCAATTGAACTTTTTCGAAGCCAAAGAAGTTGTGAGAGCTTCAACTGTTTTCACCACACATACGCCTGTTCCTGCCGGGCACGATTCTTTCCACGAAAACATGTTCAAATATTACATGGATCCTGTCCCTAAAAGGCTGGGACTAAGCTGGGAAGATTTTGTGAGATTGGGCAAAGCCAACGTGCACGAAGACCATTTCAACATGAGTTATCTGGCGTCCAACCTCTCGCAGGGAATTAACGGGGTAAGTAAACTCCACGGCGACGTAAGCAAAACAGTGCTAAAATCGCTTTACGAAGGATACCTCGAAGAAGAGCTGGAAATTGGCTACGTAACAAACGGGGTTCACTACTCTACCTGGACTGCCAAAGAATGGAAAGCCATTCACAATGAGTACTTTGGGGAAGAATTTCCGAGAAATCAGCTTGATTTTGACGTATGGAGCAGAATTTACAAAGCTCCGGAAGAGCAAATCTGGAACCTCAGAAATACACTGAGAAAAAAACTCATAAATTATATTAAAGCACGTTTCTCAGACAACTGGGTTAAACGAAACGAAAACCCGAAACTGATAACAGAAGTAATCGGAAAATTAAATCCGAATGCACTTACAATCGGTTTTGCGCGCAGGTTTGCTACCTACAAAAGAGGTTACCTTTTATTCAGAAACCTCGAGCGGCTGTCTAAAATAGTAAATAACCCTGAACGGCCTGTACAGTTTATTTTTGCAGGAAAAGCGCACCCGGCAGACAAAGCGGGGCAAGACCTGATCAAATACATTGTTGATATTTCGAAACGGCCTGAATTCAGGGGAAAAATTTTGTTCATCCAGAATTACGACATCAACCTGGCAAAAATGCTGCTTCAGGGTGTAGATGTTTGGCTGAACACTCCCACCCGTCCGCTGGAAGCCTCGGGCACCAGTGGAATGAAAGGAGTAATGAACGGCACGTTGCATTTCTCTGTCCTCGATGGATGGTGGGTAGAAGGTTACCGCAAAGACTCAGGCTGGGCACTTCCTGCCGAACGCACCTACGAAGTGCAGGATTTCCAGGATGAGCTGGATGCCGAAACCATATACAATATACTTGAAGAAGAAATAATCCACACGTTTTACGACAGAAATAAAGAGGGAGTTTCGGTTGAGTGGGTTGATACCATTAAAAATACAATTGCCCAGGTGGCACCCCATTTCACAACCGGCAGAATGATGCAGGATTACCACACCCGGTATTATCTGCCTCAACTCGAACGAACAAATAATATTAAGAACGAAAACTTCAAATGGGCAAAAGAACTGGCTGCCTGGAAACAAAAGGTAAGCTCGGTATGGAACGAAATTGAAGTGTTGAACATTAACGTGGCCGAAGGTGTAAACAATATGATGACAGTAGGCCGGGAATATCCCATAAACGTTGAGGTTAACCTGAAAGGATTGTCGGGCAACGATATTGGGCTGGAGTTGATTGTTGTTGAAAACGGCGTTGAAGAAAAGCCTCAAATTGTAGAGCGGCTGGATTTTAACGTAAAAAGTTGCGAAAATTCTATTTGTCAATACATTCTTAATTATAGTCCGGTTCATCCGGGTTCGTTCAATTACGGACTCAGGCTTTATCCGAAAAATGAAGGTCTCCCCCACAGACAAGATTTCAAATACGTGAAATGGTTGTAAAAATTCAATAAAATGAGTAAGAAAATTCTGGGGGAAAAAATCAAAAAATACCGCGAATTCAGGCAAATCAGCAGAAAAGACCTCGCCTTAAAAGCTAACCTCGACGAAGAACAACTCGAAAAAGTTGAAGACAAAGGAGTCATGCCTTCTTTGGGGCATCTCATAAAAATTTCCAGGGCGCTTGGCGTACGTATTGGTACTTTTCTCGACGGACAGGAACAAATTGGCCCTGCAATAATGAGAGCAGGAGAGGAAAAATCGAGCATGAGTTTCTCAACAAAAGACGACTCCACGCGCGAACACCTTAACTTTTTCTCATTGGCGCAGGACAAAGCCGGAAGGCACATGGAACCTTTTATTGTTGATATTGAACCGTCGAAAGAATCAGACTACAAACTTTCGTCGCACGAAGGAGAAGAGTTCATGTATGTTTTGGAAGGAAGCATCGAAGTCAATTACGGCAAAGATGTTTTTCAGATAAATAAAGGAGATACAATTTACCTTGATTCTGTTGTAGAACACAACGTTCATGCAGCAAACAACCAACCGGCAAAATTACTTGCCGTTGTGTATACTCCTGTTTAAACTTTTACCAAAAATCTTTTGAACTTTTAACTTCATGCAGTTACTTGATTATACACTCGGCGGGATACTGGAGAAGTGGGCCATTGAAACTCCTGAAAAGGAATTCATGGTTTATCCCGACCGAAACCTGCGTTTTACATATGCGCAGTTTAACAAACGGGTTGACAACCTGGCCAAAGGGCTTTTATACATTGGGGTGCGCCCCGGAGATAAAGTCGGAATATGGGCAAAAAATGTACCCGACTGGACTACATTTTTATTTGCAGCGGCAAAAATCGGAGCTGTTCTGGTAACAGTAAACACCAGCTATAAATTATCGGAGCTGGAGTACCTGTTAAAAAATGCCGACATAAATACGCTTTGCCTTGCCGATGGTTACCGCGACAGTGATTTCGTAAAAATGGTTTTTGAACTTGTTCCCGAATTAAGAGAACAAGCTCGAGGAGATCTGAAAACAGAGATATTTCCAGAACTGAAAAACATTGTTTTTATCGGACAGGAAAAACATCGCGGAATGTACAACACCGCAGAACTCATCCTGCTGGGAAGCCATGTTGATGATGTAGATCTGGAAAACATTAAAGAAAATATAAGTTGCCACGATGTGGTAAATATGCAATATACTTCAGGAACAACAGGGTTTCCGAAAGGTGTAATGCTTTCCCATCACAATATTCTGAACAACGGATTTGCAACCGGCGAGTGCATGAAATATACTTCGGATGAAAAACTCCTGGTTTGCGTTCCAATGTTTCATTGTTTTGGGTGCGTGCTGGCACTGTGCGCCATTATCACGCACGGAGCTACCATGGTTTTTAACGAAGAATTTGAACCGCTCATGGTTCTGGCATCGGTACACAAAGAAAAGTGCACGGCACTTTACGGAGTTCCTACCATGTTTATTGCCGAGCTGCACCATCCGATGTTCGACATGTTCGATCTGAGTTCACTGCGGACTGGGATTATGGCCGGTGCGCTCTGCCCCATCGAAACCATGAACCAGGTGATGACCAAGATGTACATGAAAGACATCATCATTGTTTATGGATTGACCGAATCGTCGCCCGGTATGACGGCCACGCGCACACATAACTCTCCCGAAGTTCGTGCCACCACTGTTGGATACGAATTCCCGGACGTGGAAGTAAAAATAGTAAACCCGGAGACCGGAGAAGAGTGCCAGGCTGAAGAGCAGGGAGAAATTTGTTGTCGTGGCTACAACGTTATGAAAGGCTACTACAAAAACCCGGAAGCCACTGCAAAAGTAATCGATAAAGACGGATGGCTGCACTCCGGAGACCTTGCCGTAAAAACAAAAGATGGCTTTTTCAGAATTACCGGGCGCATAAAAGACATGATCATACGAGGGGGAGAAAATATTTATCCGCGCGAAATTGAAAACTTTTTGTACCGGCTTCCACAAATTGAAACCGTAGAAGTTGCCGCTGTTCCAAGTCCCAAATATGGCGAACAGGTAGGTGCTTTTATCAGACTAAAAGAAGGACAAAGTATTACGGAAGAGGAGATAAAGGATTTCTGCCGTGGACAAATTGCTCGTTTTAAAATTCCGAAGTACATCTTTTTTATTGATGAGTTTCCGATGACTGCCAGCGGAAAAATTCAGAAATATAAATTGAGCGAACTAAGTGCTGAAATTTGCAAAACAAAAGGAATTGAAATAATATAAAATCGATTTTACCCATGATAAAATACAAACGCATATTACTGAAGTTGAGTGGAGAATCGCTAATGGGCGGCCAAAAATACGGAATCGACGAAGTTCGCCTTAACGATTATGCAGAACAAATTGCAGAACTGGCCAACATGGGCGTTCAGGTTGGAATTGTAATTGGCGGGGGAAATATTTTCAGAGGACTCAGTGGAACAAGCAAAGGGTTCGACCGGGTTAAAGGAGACCAGATGGGAATGATGGCCACTGTGATAAACAGCCTGGCACTTAGCTCTGCACTAAAAACGAAAGGAATTTCAGGGCGGGTGTTTACCGCCATTCGGATGGAGCCGATTGGCGAATATTACGCGAAAGAAAAAGCCATTGCAGCAATGAAAAATGGAGAAATAGCAATCATTTCCGGCGGAACAGGAAATCCATTTTTTACAACAGATACTGCAAGCGCACTGCGTGCGGTAGAAATTGAAGCAGAAATTATGTTTAAAGGAACCCGTGTTGACGGCGTTTACACAGCAGACCCAGAGAAAGATCCAAAAGCAAAAAAGTTCGATCGAATTAGTTTCGACGAGATTTATAACCGTAACCTGCGCATTATGGATCTCACGGCAACAGCGCTGTGTAAAGAAAATAACCTGCCGGTCATGGTCTTTAACATGGATCAAAAAGGGAACCTCAAAAAAGTGATTACAGGAGAAAATATAGGCACGGTAGTTTATTGAACACGATTTTTACGGGAAGCCCACAATTTAAAATCAAAAAATTTTCGTGTAACTATATTTTTTCTATATTTGCTATTGAACCAAAAGTATGGAATACATACAGCACTTGACCAATGCAAGAAGAAGTAGATTTTATTATTGATTATTGTAAAGACAAAATGCTGGGTGCTATTAAGCATCTGGAAAAAGAGTTAACTGGCATCAGGGCAGGAAAAGCCTCCCCTTCGATGATAGAAAGTGTTCAGGTTGAGTATTATGGAGCGCTTACTCCGCTCAATCAGGTTTCTAACGTCAGCACCCCGGATGCCCGCACAATTGCAATTCAACCCTGGGAAAAAAATTTGATTCCTGTTATAGAAAAAGCTATATTAGCAGCCAATTTAGGTTTCAATCCTGATAATAACGGTGAAATTATCCGTATAAACATTCCGGCTTTAACAGAAGAAAGAAGGAAGCAGCTTGTTAAGCAAGCCAGTCAGGAAGGCGAAACGGCTAAGGTCAGCATCCGCGCTGCAAGAAAAGAGGCAAACGAAAGTTTGAAGAAATTACTGAAAGACGGTTTATCGGAAGACGTTGAAAAAGATGCTGAGGCAGAGGTTCAAACCGTTACAAACGAATACGGCAAAAAAGTCGACACTTTAGTGGAAGCTAAAGAAAAAGACATTATGACGATATAATTGTTTCTAGTTTTCTGTTTTCTGAACATTGTTTAATTGTTTTCATGGCTTTGAGGCAGCTTGTAGAAGCTGCCTTTTTTTAGGCCTTCCCCGAAAATAAAAAAACCCGCCGTAAAGGCAGGTTTCTATCGCAATCGAAAGTGCTTTTTTATTTCTTCTTTTTTTTCATTGCCAGGTAGCCGGCAACTGCAATTACTATTACAACAATTACAATAATAATTACAGTGGTATTTCCCGAGCCCGAACTTTGAGCCCCTTCGGCGAGCAAATCCTGATCCATATAAGAACTATCCTGAACGCCCAGATTATCAATATAAGTTCCTTCATCCTGCGCCATCAGCAAGTAAGGAAAGCTCAAAACACCGGCAACAACTGTTGCTAAAAATCTTTTAAATGCTTTCATCTCTAATCAAAATTATGGTTATACTTTATGGTTACTTTTCAATTCATTTTACTTTTCACATCATCGAGCAAACGCTTTGCAGGAAGATACCTTGGATTTATTGCAAGTAGCTTTGTCAGCTCAGCAAAAGACTTACTATAATCTCCGATACTATATAAATAGGTAGCCTTCACCAAAAACAACGGTTCAAAATAAGGATGTATTTTCCGCCCCTCATTTAAAGCGGTCTCAAATCCGGGCACATCGCCCATTGCCAACTTTGCTTTTGCCAAATTCACAAACAACCAAACATTATTCGGCTCCTGTTTTATTGCCATTTCAAGCAAAGCTGTACCGTGCTGCAAATTTCCGTTTTTTATTTCAGAAATACCTTGAAAATCTGTTTTTTCTGGTCGTTTCACTAAAACTGCCACCGGATTACCACAATGGTAATATGTTTTTATAACACCAGACGGTGTCCAGTTATTGTTCTTTAGCAAAAACGGATGGAGATAATTTACACCGAAAACAGCGTAATCCCAGTCATTTGAACTCCGCTCCAGAAACCGGGTGTATTGATATTTTATATTGGAATGTCTTTCGAAATAATTGGACAAATTGCAATTCATGGCCACAATAACATTCTCTCCATTTGCCATATCTATCACATCTTCTGCGGGCGACTTTACCGCGTGAAAATAGTAATCGTATTCATATTCGCCCCAGGCATTTTTATTTCCACCAATCAGCGGATTAAAGTAAATATAATCAACCGGAAAAGTTACTGCCTGATGCTTCAGCGGCAGAACAAGCAAAACAAAAAAAAACGCATACACTGCGTAAGACATTTTTCTGTTGCTCTTTTCCACCATTTTTATTAATCGAGATATTCCGATTACAGCAAGAATTGTCACAGGCGGCAAAATAAACAACATCTGCCTTACTCCGCTATACAAATTAGCGCCAATTGCCAACACATAAAAAAAAGGAAAAACGAAAGCAAACAGCACAAAGCCTTCTTTCAACGCCTGATGCAAAGCTTTATCTTTAAAAAAAATCTGTTTAACGAATTGCCACAAATAAACAATAATGCCTCCCAACACAAATAGAGGAGTCGAAATCAGCAACCACTTGGGCAAATAATACCACGGCAGTTGAGTACTCCACAATTGCTCGCCTTCAAAAATCTGACGGATGCTCACTTTGTAGTGTTCCATCACCCTCAAACTTTCAACCGGATGTACAAAAACATTTTGCAAGGCATAGGGCCAGAACAACAATCCTGCAAAATAACCTATAAGCAGTATTGCAGCACCCTGGCCCAACAGCCTCACAAAAACGGGTCTAGTTGAAACTATTTGTTTCAGGCAAAAAGGCTTCAAAACAAAATATAATATGATACTTAATCCTAAATAAGCAAAGAGGATAAACCCACCTGCTCTCACAGACACGGTAAATGCAATGGCAAGTCCAAGCAAGACTGTTGTTTTCCAGCTCACGCGGGGAAGTTCCTCTAAAAAACGAATAATAAAATACAAGCCGGCCATGTACCCGGCGGCGAACGGTATATCTTTTAAATTGCCAAAAGCTTGTCCGAAAAGCCTTGGCATAAACACCAGAGCCAACACACTCACAACTGCAACGCTCCAGTTTTCGGAGATTCTATGTGCCAGAAATCCGGAAAACAACAGCAACAACCAAAAGAAAAAAGCTCCGGCAAAATGTCTGGTTAAAAACTCATTTTCTATTCTGAACGCCCGATTAATAAGCGCAGTGAGATTATCAACAGACTGCCCGTAATATTTCAAATTTGTGTTCGGGGTGTTTAAACAGCTTTCATCTGCCCCAAGCGAGAAATACCAATTTACAACTTTTTTGGCATGCGGATAATGCAATTGCTCGTCTACATTTACAGCGGCATGCGGAGCTAATACCGCCAGTGCAACTGCCAGCAGAAGCATTAGTGCCCAAAAAGCGCTTTTCCCGGTCAATATGTGTATCGGACTATTCATAAACTTTCTGAACAAAATAGAGCGGCCTGCCTTGAACCTCTTTAAAAATGCGGTATATATATTCGCCTATTAATCCTAAAAATGTAAGCTGAACCGAGCCGAAAAAACTAATTGCCAAGAACATGGACGACCATCCGATGGGCGCCAACCCCAGCACTTTTGACACCAAAGTATACACAATAGCTGCCAAAAATATAAGTACCCCGAGAATTCCCAGGTACAAACAAACTCTGATAGGCCATTTCGAAAACGAATAAATAGCATCTGCTGCCAGAGCGAACAGTTTACGGCGGCTCATTTTAGCGGCGCCTTTCAACCGGTCGGGGCGGTCGTATAAAATAAACTCGTGGTTAAACCCGATAAAATTCCGAATTCCGGGCAGGTAACGGTTTCTTTCTGAAAATTGTAAGATAGCACGATGTGCCTCTTTGTTCAAGATGCAAAAGTTTCCTGTTTGGGCAACTTGCTGCCCTCCGGTAAGTTTATCGAAAATCCGATGAAAAATATTAATGTACACCCTTTTAGAAAATTTCTCATTGCGCGCTTCGCGCACAGCGGAAACAATATCAGTTCCTGAAGACTTTATTTTTTCGAAAAGGACAGGAACCAAATCCGGAGGATCCTGAAAATCTCCATCCATCATCACCACGTATTCACCTTTCGCATATTCAATGCCGGCCGTCATTGCAGCCTGCAACCCAAAATTTCGCGAAAGCGAAAGGATTTTCAACCCACTGTGCTTTTCTTTAAAGCGCAACAGTTTATGCAGGGTTTGATCAGTGCTTCCATCATCAACACAAACTACCTCAAACTCCTCCCCTGTCTGGGGAAGCTCGGTCCAGAGTTCTTCGAGCAATTGTTCAACCAACTGCTCTTCGTTTAATAATGGAATAACAACTGAAATCATGGTTTACAATTTAAGCTTTATGTTGCGTTCCCGGAAGCGGTACTGGAAATTCCATATCTACCGGCCCCATTTCGTACACTTCAGGGCCCAGCCGTTCGGTTGAATTCATCATATCCTCCCAGGTAACTTTTTGCCCGGTATAAGCAGCAGTGCGGCCCATAATTGCAGTGAGCGTTGAAATAGCTGTGCGCTCAGCCTCAACCACCGGTTTGTTGGTACGAATGGCCGTCACCAAATCAATATGCTCCTGCACGTAAGGAGACACTTCTACAATTCCGGTAGATTTGCCATCCTTATTTTTCGGGTAACCGTATTGCCATTTTACCGTTCCGTCAGGATTAAAAATAGTATTTTTACAGTTGGTGTACCCGTCGGTACCCATTACCATTTCGCCAAGAGTATTTGCACATCCGTCGATCTGGCGGGACATGCTGTGAGAGCAAACGCCATTTCCATAGTCAAAATCGATACTGAAAAAATCGTACTGATCACCGGTCAACCTTCGTACCCGTCCGCCAAAACCGATAGCATTTTCGGGATGTTTGCCAATAAACCAGTTCACAACATCTATATTATGCACATGCGTATCAAGAATATGGTCTCCGCAAAGCCAGCAGAAGTTGTTCCAGTTCCTAATCATATATTCCATGTCGCTCCATCCTTCTTCGCGGGTGCGGAACCACACGTGCGACTGCAACCACCATGCTTTTGCCGAGGTAATTTCACCAATGGCGCCGGAAGCAACCTGACGGTATGTTTCCAGATAATCGCGCTGGTGACGGCGTTGTGTTCCCGTAATTACCGTCAGCCCCATACTTTCGGCTTTTTTTGACGTGGCAATAATCCGCCGGGCACCAACAGGATCAACCGTTGCAGGTTTTTCCATAAACACATTCTTTTTTGCCTGTATTGCAGCATCGAATTGTTCTGCCCTGAAATGCGGTGGCGTTGCCAGAATTACCAGATCCAAATCAACATCCAGAAGCTTTTTATAGGCATCAAAACCCCAAAAGCAATTTCCTTTTGGCACCTCTACCTTTTGCTTTTCAAGCTTGCTGTGGCAATCCCAAACCTTGTCTTCGAACACATCGGCAAGGGCAACCAGCTCCAAATCGTTACCAGCCGCTAAAAAATTAAGGGCAGCACCGGTACCACGGTTTCCGCAACCAACCAGGCCTGCACGTATTTTAACTCCATCGGGTGCTTTGTCTAAAAGCGGAGGAAAGGCGTAATCAACCGATTTGCTCTTTTTACTACAGGAATTTAGCGCACTTATTCCGGCCAGCCCTGCTGCACCAATAAGCGCCGATCTCTCAAGAAAATTCCTGCGCGAAAGTTGATTCTTTTCCATGGTATTTTATTTTTTTGTTGTTTCTGATTTTAATTCTTCGGGATGATATTCGCAGATAACGCGGAATCCTACATGGTTACAGTCGGAATACCACCAAATACTTTTAGGAATCTGCGGATCTGTTTCCAGCCACTGCTGCGTGCGCGTAAAGTCGCGGCGGGCAACTCTCAAATCTTTTGCCGTATTTTTAAACGAACCGCCCCTGACAACGTGCTCCATTCCATTTCGCGGACCTCTCGGGTTTCGGACAACTCCTTTGGGATATTTCCCGTAAACCTGAGGATCGTAATAATCGAGACAAAACTCTGCAACATTTCCCAACATATTTTTTAATCCAAACGGATTGGATTCAACAACCAAAGCAGGCTGGGTGCGGTAAGGACTGTTTTCCTGATAAACCACGTAAGTATTAATTACAGCAGTATCCGGCCCAAACAATTTATTCCAGATGCCGTCCTTTTCAAAATCTTTGGGAGAACCATCAAAAAAGTATGCTCCCGAAGTTCCACCACGAGCGGCATATTCCCACTCCGCTTCGGTTGGCAAACGGTATTCTTTTCCGGTAACACTGCTCAGCCAGCGGCAATAGGTCTGAGCTGCATGGTGCGTCATTGTAATGGCCGGTCTGGTTCCCATTCCCCATCCCTGGTCAGGTGCGCCCCACGGAGGTGTTGCTCCCGAAATTCCATCGACATCTTCATCCTGTTCTGCTTCTGCCTCTTTTCGTCCCTGCGAACTGGTTGCATTAAAAAAAGCCAAATATTCGTTCCAGGTGACTTCCACTTCGGCCATCCAGAAACTATTCACTTCCACCTCGCGAACCGGGCCTTCATCGGAGTTACGATAAGGCTCGTCTGCCGGGCTTCCCATCTTGAACTGTCCACCATCAACAGCTTTCATTTTAAATGAAACCGAAGTACCTGGGATTTGCTCGGCATAATCTTCAAATCCGGCAACAACAGCCGGGCTGTCAAATAATTCTTCCGGGGAAACTTTGGTTTCCTCCATGGCCAATTTCTTCTCGCCCCTGTAATGCCCCACTTCCAAATGGCATTTAACACAAGAGTTGTTTTCAGGGTCTCTCAAATATTTCAGGTGCGATTCTGCGCCCAATTCGTCCAACCCGGCAGGGAACAAATTAGTATGGCATTTCTTACAACCGTCTTCATATACAAAACGCTTCGAAGCCTCAACGGTTCTTTTGGCTTCCCAGTCTATTTCATCCATGTCCTTTGTCATGAATACATATAAATCATGAAATCCGTGATAAGCTTTTCGGGTTAAAAAATAAGCGGTTTGTTCTTCGGGGGGAAGATGGCAATCTACACATTTAGCTGAAACTCCCGTGCGGTTACTATTATGCGCAGATAGCATAAACGTTGCTTCGGCGTGAGGATGCACATGACAGGCAGCACAAAACTCATCTGTTGAAGTATATTCAATAGTCTTTTTAGAAAGCGCCAAAAATAAAATAACCGACAGGCCTCCTACAATAAAAATCAAATAGTGTTTTCGCTTAATCTTTTCAGCCATTGCAATTGTTATTTTTTCCTTAAAAGTAATAGCCGCTTATTACCTATTTATTAATATTTGCTATATCCAATACTTATCTAACACTTAATTCTATATTAATTTCAGTTTTATTTTACTGAATACCAAAAATTTAAAAAGAATAATAAAAAAATAACAAATGACTGAATCTTCTCAGGAAAAGCTTATTTTTGCTCAAAAATAATTTTGAATTAAGGCATCGACTTTATTAATTTTCCATGAGTAACTGTACAAAAGTTTGCAACCGATTCGTATTTTGCTTGTTCTTGGCCTTTTTGTTTTTCACAGGAAAAGCTTACTCAAAGGAATTCTCGGAAACTTCTTTTCTGATAGCAAAAGTTCAACCGTCTAATATAAACAGCCAGCGTTTTTGGAACTTTATGCAATCGGACACCAACGCCGGGCTGGAATTCGAACTAACAAAAGAAGATGAACAAATTATGCTTCCCGGAACAGAGCGAAAATTCGATTACATTCTGGAACGGATAAATCAGATTATCACAACGGATTCGACAAAAGTACTACCCGTTTTTCTTCATTTCGATGGGAACATACAATTACTCGATTCAATTATTAGCAGTTCCGGTGTTGTTCCACATATATTTTATCTTCCCCAGGGAGAAGCCTGGCCGTCGCTGGAATACCTTATTCAGGCCAATCGCCGGGTCATATTTTTTATTTCGGGAGATGTCAAAAACTCAGGAAAAACGCTTCATTATATCGATGATTACATATTTGAAATATCGGCAAACAGAGTAAACACAGGGACAGACAAAAATACCAACCGCGAACTTTTTATGATAAGTAATTTTGGGGATCTGCCTGTCAGCAATAGTACCCGAGGAAATGACATTAAGAACATGGTTCCCGATTACATTAATTACCTGCTGGAGAACTGGACCAGGTATGGGAAAAAACCTAATTTCATATTCGTTGGAAATAATATTCTGAATTTTGACTTCATTATTTTCCAATTAAACTCATTCACCTGGATAACCGGAACCATTCGGGCATCGGGTAAAACGCTGGACAAAATTTACTGGAAAAACCCTGAAGTTTCTATTACGGGAGGGAAATTCTGTTTTCCGTACCGCGGAGGCGACGAGCTCACACTTACGCCATTTGTTCCCGGATACCGGATGACGCCAGAACAAATAATAGTAACCGGAGAAATGGAGGTTCCGGAGAACTATCACATTATGGCCCGCCCGGTAGAACTCACCCAGGGACTTACCGCCAGCTTTATTTTTGATGAAAAGACCCGGAATGTTTTGGCGCCGGAAAAAAGCTACACGGGCCAAAATTTCTCGTTTAGCCGGGATTTCGAGCGCGGCCCGGTACTTCGTCTTCCCGAAAATGCAAATGTAAATCTGGGCAATCCGGATATTTATGGCCTCAGAAACAGTAGTTTCACGGTCTGCTGCTTTGTTAAATTCAGCGAAATTCTGGAATATAACGACAACGCGGTTCTTGGAAATTACGAGACGGAATACCGCCGGGGGCTCCACCTTATTTTACGCTCGGGGCACCCCTATTTTGGGCTTTGGGCCAACGATTACATCTCCACAGAAAAGCTGGAACCCAATGTTTGGTACCACATGGCTTGGCGGTACATTATCGAAACCGGAGAACAAGCCATTTTTTTGAATGGAAGGAATATTGGAAGTTCCAATGGACATCCGCCTTTTTCGGGCACAGCTGATATCCATCTGGGGAGTGCACTTTCTCAGGGCGCAAGCATGCGGGGATACATCGATGATTTAAATTTTTGGAACCGTCCGCTGGGCGCAGAAGAAATAACCCGCCTTGCCCTGAACGAAGAGATAAAAGTCGGGAACGAAAAAATTCCGCCTCGGGATTTTCTCAATAAATACGGACTAATACTTGGGATAACCGTGCTTTCTATCCTGGTCTTTATTCTTGTTATTCTTACCTTTATTCATAAAAAGAAAGAATTCGTCAACAATCAAAAACCACGGGTGCCTAAAAAAAACGCTGCGAACCAGATTTGCCTCTTTGGAAATTTCAACGCTGTAGATAATCAGGAAAATGACATTTCAACGCAGTTTACGCCAAAAGTAAAAGAGCTCTTTCTATTTGTTCTTTTGGCTACCTTAAAAAATAAGAACGGTGCTTCAGTGTCTATTATCGACGCTCATCTTTGGCCCGGACTCCCAGCCAGAAAAGTATCCAACAACCGGGCAGTTACACTGAATAAGCTCCGGAAAATACTGCAAAACCTTGACGGTATTGAGATAGTTACCCAAAACGGATATTTAATTGCTAACCTCGAAAAGTCCTTTTTTTGCGATTATGTTGAAGCATTCGAACTTTGCCAGCTCCCGGGAGGAATGAATAAAACGCAACTGGAAACCTTTTTCCAACTGGTAAAGAAGGGGCGGTTCTTAAAAGGAACAAACTGGGCCTGGCTCGACGAGATTCGTGGCTACACCGGGAACCAGGTGATCGACAACCTTTTGAAACTGGCTGCCTATTACAATAACGACAACGACTTGCCAAAAATGGAAGCGTTGGCAAAACGAATTCTGGAATACGATGATTTGAATGAAGAAGCTACCTGGTTACAGGTTTGGGTACTTCGGCAAATGCACAACATCCACCAGGCCCGATTCCATTTCGAATCCTTTTGCACAAAATATCAAAACACTTTAGGGGAAAAGTTTCCGATGAACTTTGAACAGTTTAACGGGCATTTTTCTAATTTGCTAAAAATGAAAAACGGTTTAAAATAAAAAGGACATGAACAGGAAACAATCTTTTGACTTTGAAGCAGTTGTTTTTGACTTGGACGGAGTTATCACAAAAACGGCGATTACACACACAGCTGCCTGGAAAAAAATGTTTGACGACTACCTTCGCACGCGCGAGAAAGAACACAACGAGCAATTCAGGGAATTTACCCAGGCAGACTACCTGGCATACGTAGACGGGAAACCACGCTACAACGGAGTTGCTTCCTTTTTGCAGTCACGCGAAATAAGCTTACCCTGGGGAACACCAGAAGACAGCACCGACGCGGAAACCGTTTGCGGGTTGGGAAACCGGAAAAATGAAGCGTTTAACGAAGTATTAAAACGTGATGGCGCCGAAGTGTACCCTTCGTCAAAACAGCTTCTTTTGGATTTGCAAGCTGCCGGCGTTAAGCTGGGGGTTGCCTCTTCGAGCAAAAACTGCAAAGCAGTGCTGGAGGCGGTAAATTTACTTAACGTATTTGGTACGCGGGTTGACGGAATTGTATCTGCAGAACTGGGACTAAAAGGAAAACCAGAGCCGGATATTTTCACCACGGCCTGCAAAAATCTGGATGCCAAGCCCGAAAATTCAATCGTTGTGGAAGATGCAGTTTCCGGTGTTCAGGCCGGCTCGAAAGGTGGCTTCGGATTAACACTTGGAATTGCGCGCGAAGCAAATGCATATGAGCTGCAAAAAAACGGAGCCGACTATGTGGTTACCGATTTGGAGGAAGTCAATGGAGTGGACGGACTGAATAACCTCTTTTTAAAGTTTAGGAAGAGCTGACCTCTTTCACACTCTTTTGCAGAAAATCGCGGGTAAAATAATCTTTATCCACAATTTCACCGTTCCAAACTACAATATCAAGATCAATGGTTCGCGGCCCGAACTTTGGCAGGGAACGGTCGCGCCCTAACTGATCTTCAATCCGCCTGAGTCGTTTCTTCAATGCATCTTTACCCAGATCGGTTTTAAACTTAATCGCGCCGTTGGTAAAATCAGGTTGGTTTTCAATACCAATAGGTTTGGTCTTTAGCAACGACGAAACCTTTAAAATTTTCACCTCCTTCTCCAACATTTTCAGCATTTGGGCAATATTGGCCTCGGCATTGATATTGGAACCGATGCCGATAATTACAGTATTTTCAGTCATATTAATCATTGGCGTTGCGGGTGCCTTCCATCTCCAGTGAAACCGATTCTGCAAAACGCAATGCATGGGGTTTATCCACTTCCACCCTGGCCCATTTCACTTTTTCGTCTTCTAAAATAAGGTCGAGAATTTTTTGGGTGAGTACTTCCAGTAATTTGAATTTGCTATCCTGAACCAGCGCAATCACTTTTTTTGTGATGGTTTTGTAGTCGAGAATCCCCAATGGTTCGTCGGCTTCCAGCGCCTCGTGCGATATTTCAGTTTCAATTTCGAAATTGATAATTACATCCTGCTTGTTTACCAGCTCTTCGGGATTAAACCCGATGTAAGTGCGAAGTAACAGGTTTTTAACTTTTATTCTTGCCATAATTCAGATGTTTAAAGGTTCATTCCCAAATTTTCGCCTCCATCGGCAAACAACAATTGTCCGGTAAGATGATCATTCTCCAGGATAAAATCCAGGCTCTTTAAAATTGGCTCTAGTCCTCCCGGCCTTTTCATGGGAATATTTTTTGCCAGATTTAAAAGATAATTTTGACCCTTGTCTTCCGGGGGCAGTGTTACTCCGGGAGCAATGGCATTCACTCTGATTTCCGGGGCAAACTCCAATGCAGCCATTTTGGTTAACTCCCAAAGGCCTTTTTTCGAAAGTGAATACGCGGCATAATTTGATTTATTTGTTGCAATACGGGTATCAACAAAATTGACGATGTTCCCCTTTTTACAATGTGTTGCAAAATCGCGCATCAACAAAAACGGGGCTTTCAGATTCACATTCATCTGCATATCAAACAAACTCAGGTCGGTCTCTTTCAAATACCCCGAACTAAAAACCGAAGCATTGTTAACCAACAAGTTAAAGCCACCGATTTCATCAACTACCCGAGAGGTCAGTTGCTCCACTTCGCCTTCGACAGACAAATCGGCTTTTATTCGTACAAACTTTTGTTGAGGGTACTTTTCACGCAAAGCGCTTTGCAACTCTTTTGCAGGCTCCTCCGAGTCATTAAAATGGATAACAATATTCCATCCTTTACCGGCAAGAAATTCTGCAATTGCTTTTCCTATCCTTTTAGAAGCGCCCGTTATCAATGCTGTGTAATCCATGCAGAATAAGTTTCTTTAAAACTACAAAATCTGTATGAACAAAACAGCGACGACCCAAATTTGTTTTACAGTTCACCAAAAAGCATTAAACAAAATCCACTTCGTGCTACCGAAAACAGCTACATGTTTGCGTAAGTATTCAGCTTACTCAGGTATTTTCCGATGATGTCAAATTCGAGGTTCACCACAGAGCCTTCTTTAAAAGTATGAAAGTTGGTAACTTCGTGAGTAAAAGGAATAATTGCCACCTGAAATGAATTGTCTTTTGAGTTGACAACAGTGAGGCTGACTCCGTTTACCGTTACAGAACCTTTTTCAACAGTCATGTATCCCTTCCGGGCTTTTTCAACATCAAAATCGTATTCAAAAGTGTAGTACCAGCTCCCGTCTGCTTCTTCAACTTTTTTGCAAACTGCAGTTTGATCCACATGCCCCTGAACGATGTGCCCATCGAGGCGGCCATTCATAATCATACTACGTTCGAGATTTACTTTTGAGCCGACTTCCAACAGCCCCAGATTTGATTTCAACAACGTTTCTTTGATGGCGGTTACTTTATACGTTCTGGCATTTTTGTCGACCTCAACAACGGTTAAACAAACCCCGTTGTGCGACAGGCTCTGGTCCACTTTCAGTTCATTGGCAAACGAACAGGTTAACGTAAAATGCACATTTTCTTTTTCCTTTTCGATGGCGGTTACCGTACCAAATTCCTCAATTATTCCTGAAAACATATCTGTCAAATTTTAATTCAAAACTACACTTGTTTAAGAAGCTCCTTTTATTTCAGGCTCCACTCAAATCCCTCTTTCGTGTCTTTTATCTCCACGCCCAAACCACTCAGCTCGTCGCGGATTTTATCGGCAGTAGCCCAATCTTTCCGGGTTTTAGCCTCAAGCCTGAGTTGTAATACCAGGTCGATTACTTTATCCATTATTTCGTTTCCGGCACCCTGCGCGGCGGCAGCGTCCGGTTTCAAGCCCAATATTTCGAAAACCATGGTATGAAAGAACGATTTCAGATCTTCCAAATCTGACTCACTAATTTTCTCACTTCCTGATTTCACAGAGTTGATCATCCGCACACCGTCAAATAAGTGGGCGATTGCAATCGGGCTGTTTAAATCGTCGTTCAGTGCCGCAAAACATTTCTCTTTCAGTCCGGCAACATCTATCGACGACTCAGCAGAAACAGGCAGTTTATCCAATGCATCGAAAGCGGCAAAAAGCCTTTCCAACCCTTTCTCGGAAGCCTGCAACGCTTCATTAGAAAAATCGATGGTGCTGCGGTAATGCGCCTGCAGAATAAAAAACCGGATGGTCATTGGGGAATACGCTTTCTCCAGCAATTCATGGTTTCCGGAGAACAACCTGTCGAGGGTGATAAAATTTCCCAGCGAGCGCGCCATTTTCTGCCCGTTAATGGTAATCATGTTGTTGTGCATCCAATAACGCACGGCATCTCGTCCCTGGCTGGCTGTTGACTGTGCAATCTCACACTCGTGATGCGGAAATGTAAGATCCATTCCGCCGCCATGAATATCAAAAACATCGCCAAGATACTTGGTGCTCATTGCAGAACACTCGAGGTGCCACCCCGGAAAACCGTCGCTCCATTTAGATGGCCAGCGCATAATATGTTCAGGCGCTGCTTTTTTCCAAAGTGCAAAATCAAAAGAATTTTTCTTTTCATCCTGCCCTTCCAGGCGACGCGTGTTGGTTCTAATATCTTCCAGATTTCGACCTGAAAGTTTACCGTAATGGTACTTCTCGTTGTACTTTTCCACATCGAAATAAACCGAGCCATTTACTTCGTATGCAAACCCATTCTTTAAAATGGAATCGATAAGTTGTTGCTGCTCGATAATGTGGCCGGAGGCACGAGGCTCGATACTGGGCGGCAAAACATCCAACTGTTCCATATTCCGATGAAAGGTATTCATGTATTTTTGAACCACTTCCATGGGCTCGAGTTGTTCAACCCGCGCTTTTTTGGTAATCTTATCTTCGCCCGATTCTTCGGCTTCGTTTTCCAAATGGCCCACATCGGTAATATTGCGCACATAACGCACTTTGTACCCTAAAAAAGTAAGGTACCTAAACAACAAATCAAATGTTATAAAAGGGCGTGCATGCCCCAGGTGAGAGTCGCTGTAAACGGTAGGCCCGCAAACATACAAACCCACTTTGCCATCGACAAGCGGTTTAAACAACTCTTTTTTTCTGGTTAAAGTATTGTAAATAACTAGTTGATTCTTCATAACGGTTGATAATAACAGAAGTCGCAAAGGTACAATAAAATGGAGGAAAACACCGGCTATTCAGGCTCAGAGATGCTACGATTTCTACTGATTCGTAACCTCGTCTTTACTTTCAACAGCTTCATCTTCTGCACTCTTTTCTGCTTCTTTCTTTTTATCCAGATTGTTAAACTGCTTCCGGTAAAACAGCAGAATAGAAAAAATTCCCACGGTAATCGACGAATCGGCAATATTGAACACCGGGCGAAAGAAAACAAACTCTTTGCCTCCCCAGATGGGCAACCAGTCAGGAAGCGTTGTATCAATAATTGGGAAAAAAAACATATCGACAACGCGACCGTGAAGAAAAGTAGCGTACCCGCCGCCTTCAGGGAGGAAGTCGGCAACCTGTCCGTAGCTGTGGTTAAAAACCATTCCGTAAAACAAGCTGTCAATAATATTTCCTATTGCACCGGAAAAAATGAGCGCTATGCATGCTAAAAACCCGAATGGGACTTCTTTGTGCCTGGCCAGTTTAAATAGATACCATCCAATGGCAATTACGGCAATAATTCTGAAGATGCTTAAAAATAATTTTCCGTACTCTCCGGCAAATTCAAAGCCGAAAGCCATTCCGTTGTTTTCCACAAAATGGAGGATAAACCAGTTTTTAAAAACCACGATTTCATCGCCAAGCGAAAAATTAGTTTTCACCCAGATCTTGAGCACCTGGTCTGCTGCCAGCACCAAAAAAATAATCAAAAGCAACCTGCCTTTTCGATTCTTCATAACGTATTAAAAAAAACTCCCGGACATTTTCACACATACGAAAACTCCGGGCAGTTCACAATTTTACTCTTTATTAACTATCCCAGGTTCTTTTTTGCATCAATACACAAAGTTGCATGCGGCACGGCACGAAGTCTTTCTTTGGAAATCAGCTTTCCTGTTTCGCGGCAAATACCGTATGTTTTATTTTCGATGCGCACCAGAGCAGCCTGAAGATGTTGTATGAACTTCAGTTGCCGCTGAGCAAGTTTTCCTGCTTCTTCTTTTGAGAGAGTAGCAGCTCCTTCTTCCAGGACTTTAAAAGTTGGCGAAGTATCCTGGGTGTCGTTTCCATCGCCATGAGTAATGGAACTCCTGTACATCATATAATCAGCCTGAGCTTTTTCAAGCTTTTTAAGTATAATCTGTTTAAATTCCATCAGCTCTTCGTCTGAATATCTCGTCTTTTCTCCCATAGCTACAGGATTTAAATTTTTTTCTCTGGTTTATCTTATCTGGCCGAAAATAGTAATTTTTTGTTTCCCTTTTTAGGCCGCATAACATATATCAGGATTGTTTCTCTACAATAATTTTTATTACTACATCCTTATCAATTTCAACTTCTTTGGCGTTATTGGCGGTAAGCCCGTCAACCAATTGAAGATCTGTTGCTAAAGTCTGTGCGCAAATATAGCTTTTATGATTTAACACCGCATCATTTATTTGTTCGTGTTTTTCTATTTTCAAACTGATACGATCGGTTACTTCAAAGCCATTATCTTTTCGTATGTTCTGAATTTTATTAATGAACTCGCGTGCAATTCCTTCCTGTTTCAACTCTTCAGTAACATTAATATCGAGGGCAATAGTCATCTGCCCTTCGGTTGCAACAGTCCAGCCCGGAATATCTTCGGTCAAAATTTCAACATCTTCCTGTGTGATGACTATGTTTTGTCCACCTGCTTCTATTTCTACAGAACCAACATTTTCAAGCGCTGCAATTTTATGCTGATCGAATTGTGCAATGGCACCCGAAATCTGTTTCATCAACTTCCCGTATTTTGGGCCGAGTGTTTTAAAGTTGGGTTTTATTTTCTTTTTAATAATCCCCTCTGTGTCTGTCAAAAATTCGACCTCTTTAACATTCACTTCGGTAAGAATAATCTCTTTTACCGCATCAAACTGTTCTCGGAAACGCGGGTTAAGCACCGGCACCATAATTTTTGCCAGCGGCTGGCGCACTTTCAGTTTTTCTTTACGGCGCAGCGCCAGAATCATAGAAGAAGCTTTTTGGGCAATGTCCATTCTGTCTTCCAGATCTTTGTCAATCAGCTTATCATCGTAAGCCGGAAAATCGGCTAAATGAACACTCTGGTCTGTTTCTTTTCCGGTGGTTCTATTCAGGTCGGCAAACAACAAATCGGCATAGAACGGGGCAATCGGAGCCATAAGTTTGGCAACTGTCACCAAGCAGGAGTACAACGTTTGGTAAGCCGAAATTTTATCGGATGAATATTCACCGCCCCAATACCGTTTACGGCTCAACCGAACAAACCAGTTGCTCAGATTTTCGGTAACAAACTCGGAAATGGCACGTCCGGCGCGGGTAGGTTCGTAATTCTGATAACTTTCGCCCACTTCTTTTACCAGCGAGTTCAGTAGCGAAATAATCCACCGATCGAGTTCCGGCCGTTGTTCTACCGGGATATCTTCTTCGGCGTACCTGAAATTATCTACGTTGGCATACAGTGCAAAAAAGTTATAGGTATTGTACAACGTTCCGAAAAATTTACGTTTTACCTCATCCACGCCTTCGGTATCAAACTTCAGGTTGTCCCAGGGCTGCGCATTTGTAATCATGTACCAGCGCAACGGGTCGGAGCCATACTTTTCGATGGTTGAAAACGGATCGACCGCATTTCCCAGTCGCTTCGACATTTTATTGCCTTTTTTGTCGAGAACCAATCCGTTGGAGATAATATTTTTGAATGCAACAGAATCACTTACCATGGTAGCAATAGCGTGCAAAGTAAAAAACCAGCCACGGGTCTGATCCACTCCCTCGGCAATAAAATCTGCAGGAAAAACGCCCTTGCCGGTAGCCGGGTTGTATTGTTCGCTGGCTTCAAACGGGTAGTGATGTTGTGCAAAAGGCATTGCGCCCGAGTCAAACCAAACATCAATCAGATCCGGTTCGCGAAACATTTTCTGCCCTGTTGGTGAAACCAGCACAACATTGTCGATATATGGTTTGTGAAGATCGATATGATCGTAATTTTCTTTTGAGTTATTGCCGGATTCAAAATCTTTGTACGGATTTTCAGTCATAAATCCTGCTTTCATCGCCTTTTCGATTTCTGTCAGCAACTCCTTAGTTGAGCCAATGCAAACTTCCTCCGAGCCATCTTCTGTTCGCCAGATAGGAAGCGGTGTTCCCCAAAAGCGCGAACGGCTCAGGTTCCAGTCCACCAGATTTTCGAGCCAGTTGCCAAAACGTCCCGTTCCGGTAGATTTCGGTTTCCAGTTGATGGTGTTATTCAGTTCCACCATTCGTTCTTTAACGGCAGTGGTTTTTATAAACCACGAATCGAGCGGATAATAAAGTACAGGCTTGTCTGTACGCCAGCAGTGCGGGTAACTATGTACGTGTTTTTCAATTTTAAACGCTTTGTTTTCCAGCTTCAGCATTACCGAAATATCCACGTCCACCGTAGAATCATTTTCAGTAAGTTTCTCGTTGTAATCGTTTTTCACAAAACGCCCGGAGAACTCGCTGTATTTCTCTGTATTCACAAAGTCTTTCACAAACGATTCGGCCATTTCCGAAATCATAAAGAACCGTCCTTTTCGGTCGACCAATGCCTGGTTTTTCCCATCGGCATCTTCAACTATCAGGGGCGAAACCCCGTTCTGTTTGGCAACGCGGTCATCGTCAGCACCAAAAGTAGGCGCAATATGTACAATCCCGGTTCCATCTTCGGTGGTGATAAAATCGCCTGTTATTACTTCAAATGCTTTCCCTTTTGGTTTTACCCAGTCGATTAACTGTTCGTACTGAACTCCGGCCAGTTCTTTTCCGGAATATTCTGCCAGTACTTTATATGGAATATTTTTGTCGCCCTGCTTGTAATCTTCCAGCGGTGCGTTTTCGTTTTCAGCTTTAAAGTAAACAGAGAGCAGGTCTTTTGCCAGAATTAATGTGGCCGGCACACCTGTGTACGGGTTAAATGTTTTGATTTTTACGTACCTGATATTTGCCCCCACTGCCAACGCAGTGTTGGAAGGCAGCGTCCAGGGAGTGGTCGTCCACGCCAGAAAATACAAATCGGTATCTACGTTTTCGAACAAAAATTCAGAACGCTCGTTGCGAACTGTTTTAAATTGAGCAACAATAGTGGTGTCTTTTACATCGCGGTAACAACCGGGCTGATTCAACTCGTGCGAGCTGAGCCCTGTTCCGGCAGCCGGCGAATAGGGCTGAATGGTGTACCCTTTGTACAGTAATCCTTTACTGTAAATCTTTTTCAGCAGCCACCAAACAGTTTCAATATACCGGTTATCGTAAGTAATGTACGGATCATCCATGTTCACCCAATACCCCATAATACGGGTAAGTTCTTCCCATTCGCGGGTATATTTCATCACCTCTTTTCGACAGGAGGCATTGTATTCTTCAACCGAAATTTTCTTACCGATGTCTTCCTTGGTAATGTTGAGTGACTTTTCTACGCTCAGCTCCACCGGCAGACCGTGAGTATCCCAGCCTGCTTTCCGGTGCACACGAAACCCTTTCATGGTTTTGTACCGGCAAAAAATATCTTTAATGGTACGGGCCATCACATGATGGATTCCCGGCATCCCGTTTGCAGAAGGCGGCCCTTCGTAAAAAACAAATGTCGGATGCCCTTCGCGGGTAGTTATACTTTTATGAAACGTGTCGTCGTTTTGCCAGCGTTTTAAAACCTCTTTATTTATCTGAGAAAGATCAAGCTGCTTGTATTCCTGAAATTTATTTGTCATAGAAAAACTTCTTATTCTGCTACTTCTTTTAAAAAACATGCAAATATAGGAAATTTTCAAGGCGGGTATTAATCCCAGGCGGATTCAAATTCACGCAATTAACTTGGATCCACTAAATACTTTGCAGATTTGCTATTTTTATGTTTCACAGGCCAGCATGCTGACAACCACCTTAAGTAATACAATTAACGCTGCCAGGTCTATCGACACTAACAGCGTTAATCACAAAACAGAGTTGCAGACTTGTCGGCGTATAAAACACCTGACAACATTAAACAAACAAAAGTTTGATTCTTCTATCTGCCTGCATCAAAACTATTCTTTTACGCCAAACCGGTACACACAAACCGAGTAATACTCTTCTCCCGGATTAAGAATTGTCGACGGAAAGTCCGGCTGGTTGGGACTATCCGGGAAGTGCTGGGTTTCGAGACAGAACGTAGAGCGGTGGGAATACACTTTTCCTTTTTTGCCGGTGTCGCTGCCATCCAAAAAATTACCCCCGTAAAACTGCACCCCGGGTTCGTTGGTATAAACTTCCAATGTGCGGCCAGACACAGGTTCTTCAACCCTGGCTGCGAAGTTAAGCCCACTCTCGGCAGGAACCAGCACCCAGTTGTGGTCGTATCCTCTTCCGTATTTGAGTTGGTCAAAATCAGCATCTACCCGCTTGCCAATGGCTGTTGGTTTTCTAAAGTCCATGGGCGTATTATCTACCGGGGCAATTTCACCGGAAGGAATCAAACCTTCATCAACAGGAGTATAATAATCTGCATTAATTTGCAGAAGATGATCGTTGATGGTTCCGTTTCCGGCGCCCTTCAAATTAAAAAACGAGTGGTGTGTAAGATTTACCGGAGTCGGGCGATCCGTGGTCGCCCAGTACTCAATCTTCAATTCGTTACTATCCGTAAGCGTGTATTGCACTTTCACCTTCAGGGTTCCGGGGTAACCTTCTTCCATATCAGGAGAGGTGTATGTAAGCACCAGCGTTTGCCCGTCGGGACAAGCGGCATCCCAAACCACATTATTGAATCCTTTTACTCCCCCGTGCAAATGGTTTTCTCCATTATTTTGTGCCAGCGTATAAACCGTATCGTTTAATGCAAACTTTCCTTTGGCTATACGGTTTCCGTAACGGCCAATCAACGCACCGTAATATACTTCGTTGGATTTCAGGTAGCCTTCCAGCGTTTCGTAACCTGTCACAACATCTTCAAAAGCACCGTTTGCATCCGGCAGCCAGAGGCTCACTACTCGCCCGCCGAAATTAGTAATCTGCGCCACCAGTCCGTTTACATTTTTCAGTGCAAACAACTCAACTTCCTTTCCATCAAGCGTTCCTGCAAACGTTTCTTCGTCAATCAACTCGGGTTGTTTGGGTTGAGGCGTACATGCAGCCACGGCAATTATTGTTAAAAGCAGTATTAAGTTTTTCATCATATTAAAATTGTTTGTTATTAAAGGCATAAGTTGGGACTACCATGATTTTAATAATTCGTGTTTGTGTGAAAAATTTTCTCATGGTCGTTTCATTTTGGTTATTTTTGTTTTTTGAAGGATGCCGCTAATTTACGGGTAATTTTCTAAGAAAAAGAACAGTGTCGTCAATTAAATAAAAAGAATAAACCATGAAAAAGCGACGAGCATATCAGGTACTTTTTATCACTATTTTGGCAATTGCAGCAGCTTGCCGCCCCCAGCCCGAACAACCTCCACGTCCTAACATCTTATTTGCCATTGCCGACGATGCGTCGTGGAAACACTTTGGCGCATACGGATGCAACTGGGTAAAAACCCCGGCGTTTGACCGCGTGGCGGGCGAAGGTATTTTGTTCACCCGCGCCTACACGCCAAATGCCAAATGTGCTCCGTCGCGCTCGTGCATTTTAACAGGCCGCAACAGCTGGCAACTGGAAGAAGCTGCCAACCACTCGCCACTGTTCCCGGCAAAATTTAAAACTTATGCCGAAGCGCTGGCAGAAAACGGATACTGGGTTGGAAGTACTGCCAAGGGCTGGGCTCCGGGAGACCCCGGAGAAATTAACGGGAAAAAGCGTGAACTCACCGGCCCCAAGTTTGATGAGTTTAAAACCGAACCGCCGGCGAAGTACATTTCCAACAACGATTACGCAAAAAATTTTGAAGCTTTTCTGGAAGCGCGCCCCAAAGGGCAACCGTTCTGCTTTTGGTATGGCAGCACCGAACCGCACCGGGCATACGAGTTTGAAGCAGGAATAAAATACGGAGGGAAAAAGACCGAGGATATTGACGAAATTCCTGAATTCTGGCCCGATGTGGACACCGTGCGAACCGACATGCTCGACTATGCATTCGAAATCGAGTACTTTGATTTACACCTCCGGCGAATGCTGGAAAAACTGGAAGAAACAGGAGAACTGGCAAATACGCTGGTGATTGTTACCGCCGACAACGGCATGCCTTTTCCCCGCATAAAAGGACAGGTTTACGAATATTCCAACCACCTGCCACTTGCAATCATGTGGCCCAACGGAATTAAAAATCCGGGACGGGTGGTGCACGATTTCGTAAACTTTATCGATTTTACCCCCACCTACCTCGAGCTGGCCGGGCTCACAACCGAGAAGGCGGGCATGCAGCCGGCTACCGGGAAAAGCCTGACTGACATTTTTTTCTCAGAAAAAGGAGGAAATGTGACTTCTGAACGCGACTTTATTTTGGTAGGCAAAGAACGACATGACGTTGGCCGTCCCGATGATCAGGGATACCCGGTACGGGGAATTATTACCGACGGATTTTTATATTTGCGCAATTTTAAGCAGGAGCGCTGGCCAAAAGGCAACCCGGAAACCGGATACCTGAATTGTGACGGCAGTCCTACTAAAACCTACATTTTGGATACCCGGCGAAAAAAAGGCATCACCGAATACTGGCAGCTTAATTTTGGAAAACGCACAGCAGAAGAGTTATACAATATTGAAAAGGATCCCTTCTGCATGAATAATCTTGCAGAGGATTCGGCATTTTCAAAACTAAAAAATGACATGGAAGATGCAATGTTTGAAAAACTGGCGGAGCAGGGAGATCCCCGGGTTTTAGGCAACGGTGATATTTTTGATAATTATCCCTATCGGGGAGCCGTCAGAAATTACTACAACCGATACATGTCAGGAGAAGAAGTGCCGGCGGGCTGGGTGAACAAAACCGATTATGACGCCTACCTAACGGAATAAACAAAAACCGAATGGGAGCACAAAAATATGAAGACAGAACTTTTACCTTATTATAAAAAAGGCATGCTGGAGGCCGGATGCGACGAAGCAGGCCGGGGATGCCTGGCCGGGCCGGTAGTAGCAGCGGCTGTTATTCTTCCGCCCGATTTTGATTACGGAATACTGAACGACTCAAAAAAACTTTCGGAGAAACAGCGCAACAGCCTCCGACCACTTATCGAAACCGGGGCACTGGCCTGGGCAGTTGAAATGGTCTCCAACGAAGAAATCGATAAAGTAAATATTCTGAATGCCTCTTTCCTGGCTATGAACAGAGCCGTGCAAAAACTAAAAGTAAAACCAGAACACCTGCTCATCGACGGAAACCGGTTCCGCCCGCAAACCAAAATCCCTTTTTCCTGCATGATAAAAGGCGACGGACGTTTCTATTCCATTGCAGCAGCATCGGTACTTGCTAAAACATGGCGCGACGAATTTATGGGGAAAATTCACCTGGAATATCCTGATTTCGACTGGAAGCAAAACAAAGGCTATCCCACTAAAAAACACCGCGAGGCTATCGCAAAATACGGGATAACAAAATATCACAGGTTATCGTTCAGATTACTAAACGAGCAGTTAAAACTAAACATGTAACCACCTCATGCCTAATTCAATCGAAACGGCAGGCCATTCAAAACGATAAAAACAGAAGCAATGAAAGTAGCATTTTTCAGTTCCAAATCATACGACGAAGAGTATTTCACCAATGTAAACAAAACCTTTGACCACAAGCTGCATTTTTTTGAAACGCGGCTCGACGCTCACACCGTAAAACTGGCCAAAGGCTACCAGGCAGTTTGCATTTTTGTTAACGACAAAGCCGATGCGCACGTGATGAGAAAGTTGAGTCAACGTAATATAAAACTGTTGGCGTTACGCTGCGCCGGTTTCAACAATGTAGATTTGGACGCTGCCGAGAAATACGGCATCACGGTGTTGCGGGTTCCTGCCTACTCGCCCAGGGCAGTGGCAGAACATGCATTGGCGCTTATTCTTACGCTAAACCGGAAAACACACAAGGCTTACAACCGAATCAGAGAAGGAAATTTCTCGCTCGAACGGCTCACCGGATTTAATGTAAGCGGCAAAACTATCGGGGTAGTCGGATCCGGCGCAATTGGTAGGGCATTCATCCAACTGCTCAAAGGTTTCGAACCGCATTTTCTGGCATTCGACCCCTACCCCAACGAACAACTTAAAAATGAAGGAGTAGAGTATGTGTCACTTGAAAAATTGCTTTCAGAGTCCGATATTATTTCGTTGCACTGCCCGCTCTCTCCCGAAACACATAAAATGATAAACGCTCAAAACCTGAAATATGTCAAACAAGGGGCAATGCTCATCAACACCAGCCGCGGCAAACTCATCGACACAGAAGCGGTTATTGATTCTCTGCGCAAAAAACAGCTGGGGTCGCTGGGTATTGATGTGTATGCAGAAGAAGAAAAACTGTTTTTCAAAGATCTTTCTGAAATGATTATTGACGACGACACCATCGCGCGGCTCATTAGCCTCCCCAATGTGCTGGTTACTGCACACCAGGCTTTTCTTACCCGCGAAGCGCTGGAGCAAATTGCGGAAACAACCCTGCAAAATATTTCAGATTTTAATAACGGACAGATAGCCGAAACAAACCATGTTGGAAGGAAGCATCTCGGGAAATAACAGGAATGGCAGCAACAAAAAAAACTCAGGCCTGTCTATTTCAGAATATCCGTTAGCACCACGCCCTCTTTAAATCTAAAAACATCGCCGGTTGTATTAAACAACTCTACCATTATAATATAAGCACCCAAGGGCTGCCTGCTTCCGGTTTCGTCTTCGCCGTTCCAAACAAATTCGCCGTTGGTTCCGAGCATCGCATTTTTTGCCAGCGACATCACATACCGCCCTGCAGCATCAAAAATTTTGATATTGGCAACATAGCCGGGAGCAGGCAGTTGGTAGCCGATAACAAACTCATCGTTAAACCCGTCGGAGTTTGGAGAAAAAGCTTTGGGGCTGAAAGTTACAGCCGGCTCTTTCGAAAGCTTTTTCCCTGCCTGCGAATTCTCGTACCCCGGGGTGCCATATCCTGCATCCGAAGAAGCCGAGTGCCAGTTTTCCCAAGTATTTGTGGGCACTGAAAAAGAAATGCGCTCCAACGAAATCCCCTCGTTGTTGGCCAAAAACGGGGAGTGCATTTCCTCAGAATAATACAACTCGTCTAATATTTCCAGATTTTCGTTGAGCAAAACCACGTGGTCACGATCGTTGTTAAACGATGGAAGTTTGCTCACCTGCTGAAAACATTCGCTGCATTTAATGGGGAAAAAGGGGAATACTCCGGCAGTGTCTTTTGTTACGGCCACGTAACTTTTTGGTGGGAACAGGTATATTTTCCCCGACAAGCCTGAAATCTGTGCCAATTGCAACTCCTTATCGCGCGAGGCAAGAAACAATTTTCCAATGGGAATTTCCCGCTCCGAATTATTGTATATTTCCACGTAATCGTCTCCGTCCGGAAACGGGTTAAAAAGCACCTCGCTTACAAGCAATTCTCCGGGTTCGGCAGGCGGGTAGTACTTTTCTTCTGCTGCCACCACTACTTCATCTAAAATCACTTTGTCTGCCGAATAATGGTTGGCAATGTAGCAGACAATCTGCAGCGAATCGCCTGCCAGGCTTTTAGCAGCGGCAATACCCTGTCCCCAATTCCCGGAATTAATGCTGTTTTCAGAAAACGGAGTTTCAGTGCCGCCATCTATACGATAAAAAGCTTTCAGGTATTTTGTTTCGGTATTATCGCCACTCCCAGTTTCTGCCGCAGTGAGTTCAATATTCACTTTTTCGAAATTGCTTATATCAATCCACGCCGAGCGCCAGGTAATTTCACCATCAATATCACAAACCTCAAACCTTCCGCCCGATGTTGCCGCTGTTTTTGCATAATCTCCTGAATCAGTCAAATGCAAGCCAAAGTATTCCAGAAACCAGGATGTTATTCCGGCGAAATCAGCATCTATGCCACCGTTCCCGTCGCCCCAAATTCCTTTCCCGGAAACAGAAAAACTCTCTTTCCATACTTCCTGTGCACCAATCGGGGTGAAGCAGCACAACAGAATGATTGTTAAAAATTTTTGAATATAACAGGCCATCTATCAGCTATTCATTGCAAAATAGTAATTTTACCAAAATATTTTTAATTGAAAACGAGTTTAACACAAAAATCTAAGTAATGAAAGTTGCAATTGTAGGAGCGAGCGGAGCTGTTGGACAGGAGTTTCTCCGCGTACTTGAGGAGCGGAATTTTCCGCTGGACGAGTTGGTATTGTTTGGTTCGGCCAGAAGTGCCGGAAACGAATATGCATTTAAGGGAAAGAAACTCAAGGTAAAGGAATTAAAACACGGCGACGATTTTAAAGATATTGACATTGCTCTGACCTCTGCAGGAGCTGGTATTTCAAAAGAATTTGCAACCACCATTACAAAACACGGCGCCATTATGATTGACAACTCCAGCGCTTTTCGTTACGACGATGACGTGCCGCTGGTAGTTCCCGAAGTGAACCCTGAAGATTCGAAAATCAGATCCAGAAATATTATTGCCAATCCGAACTGTTCAACCATCCAAATGGTTGTGGCACTGAAACCGATTAACGATTTATCGAAAATTAAAAGGGTGCGTGTTGCCACTTACCAGGCAGCCAGCGGCGCCGGAGCCCAGGGTATTGCAGAGCTTGAACAACAAATGAAAGAAGTAGCTGAAGGAAAAGAGGCCACAGTAAACAAATTCCAATACCAGCTTGCCGGAAACCTTATTCCACACATCGATGTTTTCCTTGAAAATGATTACACCAAGGAAGAGATGAAAATGAACTGGGAAACAAAAAAGATAATGCACACCAATGCAGAAGTTAGCGCCACCTGTGTGCGTGTGCCGGTTGCCCGTGCCCACTCTGAAGCCATTTGGGTTGAAACAGAAAAACCGCTTTCTGTTGACCAGGTAAAAGATGCTTTTGTTGCAACAGAAGGGCTTTCGGTAATTGACACCCCCGCAGAAAACCAGTACCCGATGCCGCTGTTTGTTTCGGGCAAAGACGATGTTTACGTGGGTAGGTTAAGAAAAGACATTACCGACCCCAACAGCCTGACTTTCTGGTGTGTTGGAGACCAAATAAAAAAAGGCGCCGCACTAAACGCCGTTCAGATTGCCGAATGGTTAATTAAAGCAGGCGAAGTAAAATAGACAGAATCCGAAATATTTCCAATACAGAATGCCCGGTTTAGCCGGGCATTTTTTATCTTTCCTGTCCTCGTGCCAGGGAGCAATGAGATTTACACATTGATTTTTTTACTCCTCCTCTTCCCAAGTGACATCAAAAAGATAATCGTTAAACGGGAAACGCTGGGAGTGAATCACTTTTATTTCGTCGTACAAAACTTTTTTCAGGGCTTCTATATTTTCCTTTTTAGTTGCAGAAATAAAAATGGCCGGCAGGTTGTTTTTTGCCATCCACGAATTTTTCCACTCATCCAGCGTAAAATTTTCTTTTGTTTTTGGTGAGAGGTCGTCTTCATCTTTTGCTACATGGGTAAATGCATCTATTTTGTTGAAAACGTAAATATTGGGTTTGTCTCCCGAGTCGATCTCTTTTAGTGTGTTATTTACGGTTTCAATCTGTTCCTCAAACCCCGGATGCGAAATATCCACCACATGCACCAGCACATCTGCTTCGCGCACTTCGTCCAGTGTCGATTTAAATGATTCGACCAAGTCGTGCGGAAGCTTCCGGATAAACCCTACCGTATCGGCAAGCAAAAACGGAAGGTTCACTATTACAACTTTTCTCACCGTTGTATCAAGCGTTGCAAAAAGTTTATTTTCGGCAAACACATCCGACTTCGACAACAAATTCATAAGAGTTGACTTTCCCACATTGGTGTACCCAACCAATGCGACCCTCACCAGTTTCCCTCTGTTTTTCCGCTGCGTAGCTTTTTGTTTGTCAATTTTCTTGAGTTGTTCTTTCAGACGCGCAATTTTATCGAGAATAATCCGGCGGTCAGTTTCAATCTGTGTTTCCCCCGGTCCTCTCATTCCGATACCTCCGCGCTGCCTTTCGAGGTGAGTCCACATTCGGGTAAGCCGTGGCAACAGGTATTGATATTGTGCCAGTTCTACCTGGGTTTTTGCGTGGGCCGTTTTGGCCCGGCGGGCAAATATATCGAGAATAAGATTGGTTCTGTCGAGTACTTTACACTCAAGCTGCCTTTCAATATTTCTCAATTGGGTAGGCGACAATTCATCGTCAAAAATTATGGTATCAGCTTCCATAACTTTTATGTAATTGCTGATTTCTTCCAGCTTTCCGGGGCCAACAAATGTGGAAACATTCGGAACATCGAGCTTCTGCGTAAACTTTTTCAATATATGCGCACCGGCTGTGTCAGCCAAAAACTCCAGTTCGTCAAGGTATTCCATTGCCTGCCTCTCATCCTGGTTGTTGTAAATTAATCCTACAAGAACAGCTTTTTCGGTTTGCGGAGCGGTTTCAATCATATAAGTCGTTTTCTTTTATTACTAAATCTCGTTTCTTTGTAAACACGAGTTAATACCATAAAAAACTCCTGACCCCAAACGGGACCAGGAGCTCAAAAATATTTTTTTCTTTTTTTCTACTGTAGTACAAAGTTAATTGGTACTGTATAAGATACGCGCACCGGTTTTCCACGTTGTTTCCCTGGTTTCCATTTAGGAAGGGTGTTTACAACACGCAACGCTTCTTTGTCCAATGACGGGTCAACGCCCCTGGCAATTCTTGCATCAGCTACGGAGCCATCAGTATTTACTACGAAAGTTACATAAACCCGGCCCTGAATACCATTTTCCTGAGCAATAACAGGATATTTAATAGCATTTGCAATGTATTGCCTCAATGCCAGCTCCCCTCCAGGGAATTCAGGCATATCTTCTACAATAAAGAAAACCTGGGTGTCTTCTTCTTCCTCTTCTTTAGGAGTTGAAATTACCGGAGCTACATCAATTACCATATCGTCGGTAACATCTGTTTCTTCGATAAACAATTCGTCTTCAATTTCCACATCGTCGTCCACAATATTTAACACCTCTACAACTTGTGGTGGTGGCGGTGGTGGTGGCGGTTGAACTTCCTGTTCGCGGGTGATCGGAATAATTTCTTCCTCAACTGCCTGCATCTCAACCTGCCCTAATGAATCTACTTTTTTGGGCGAGGTTTTATACTCAAAAGCAGCGAGTATTGCTCCCAGCGCAATAACCAGACCCAACATCAGGAACAGGTTCCTTTTGTTCTCCAGATCTGCTTTTGGTGATTTTTTAACTTCCATAGTACTTATTTTTATTAGTTTCCTTAATAATGACCGTCCCTCATTTGAGAGGGCTAAAGATAGAAAATAATTGTTACTTGCAAATCAATTTTTTTGATATTTAATAGAGCAGAACCAATTCCTGCTATGAACACAGTTCATGATCTTTTAATTGTTTTTTTGAGAATCTCAAAATACTTTAATAGAAGTAACAAAAACTTTACCACAGCTATTGAAGCTGATAAAAATTTTTTATATTTGCGCCCACTTGGGGCATTAGCTCAGTTGGCTAGAGTGCTTGACTGGCAGTCAAGAGGTCGGGGGTTCGACTCCCCCATGCTCCACAAAAGAAGAGCTGCAAAAGAAAAATGCAGCTCTTCTTTTTATGCAGAATTGAACTGTCCTAGTAGTTCGCCTCTTCCCAAAAAGCCTTCTTGGGATTCACCTTCGGAACAAATAAAATAAACCGAGCAAACTAAATAGTATCTTCATAATTCTTTCCTTTTATAGTAGCACCTGCTTGACTCTTCGATTCAGGTGAAAAAAATTCAAACGGCGCAAAAAACCATGTTCAAAAAACAGCCTGTTCAATAAAAATTATTGTTAACTTACATATCAAAAAAACCAAATTTATGATAAAGCTAACTTCTGCAAAAACACTAAGTTCTTCGGTAAAAATTATTCGCAACAATTCTTGCACAAAAGTCATTTCACGCCTGAAATGCAATATCAGTCTTAGGTTATATATTACATTGGGACTGCTACTTCCTCTCACTCATATTTCAGGACAAACGTTCGATGCACATTTAATAATGTCCTTCAATTCACAAGGGGCAAATGATGTGGCCCTGGGAGATATGGATGGAGATGGAGATATGGATATTGTTGGTGCCGGTGCAGAAGCGTTTGTCTGGTTCGAAAACGACAATGGAAACTACGAATGCCATGTAATAGATAATTCTGCCACAACAGCAAGTGGAGCCTTGGCTCCGAATATTGCAGACATGGATGGTGACGGAGACATGGATATTTTAGGATTAGGATGGCAAAGCAATACAATACAATGGTATGAAAATGACGGAAAAGGGAATTTCTCAACCCGCATTATTGACAACAAGCTTAACTATCCGATGAGCACCGTTGCTGTTGATTTGGATAAAGATGGTGATATTGATGTGTTAGGCTCAACATATTACTCGCAAGTTTTCATCTGGTACGAGAATAACGGAGAAGAAGATTTTCAATACCACGAAATATATGCCGCAAATAATACAGCACAAAGCATTGCCGCAGGAGACATTGACGGAGATGGCGATGAAGATATTATAGGCAGCACCGGAAGCTCTTTAATGTGGTTTGAAAATGACGGGAAACAGTCTTTTTCAGCAACACACAATATAAAAATAGGAATCTACTTCGCCCTGAACGGACAAAACAGTATTGTTGATCTGGACAACGACGGCGACATTGATATTCTCTGCTTTTGTTATTCAAAAGACATTTTTGCCTGGCATGAAAACGATGGAAAGGGGAAATTTACTTACCATATAATAAACGACGATGCAAACTACTCAGACGGGCCAAGGTGTATTTCTTCAGGCGATATCGACAAGGACGGAGATATTGATGTACTGGGAACGGTGGAATCTGGGCACTTTTTATGGTTTATCAATGATGGCAGCCAGTCATTTCAACCTCAGTTTACCGACAGCAAAAACAACAGCTTATCGGCAGGTGCGCATGGAATTTCTGCCGGCGACATTAACAACGACGGTTTTGTTGACATTATTGGGGCTGCAATCTACTCAAATGCATATTCATTGTGGTTAAATGACGGCACAAATTCGTTTAGCCCGCTCCTTTTAGAAAAAGATGCTTTCAACTGCTACGGTATTTTCGACATTACAAGTGGGGACCTGGACAACGACGGAGACACCGACATAATTGGGGCGGCAGGAGAAGCAGGTCGCTTTGTATGGTTCAAAAACAATGGTCATGGCGGTTTCACGCCACATATCATTAATGCGGAAACCAGTTATTCAAAAAATTCGAGAGCGGTAAAAGCAGTTGACATAAATGGCGATGGTCATCTTGACGTAATCGGGACCGGATACTGGACTGGTATTTTTTCTTGGTTTGAAAACGACGGGAACGGCAATTTTTCACCACACTCCATTGATGCATCAAAAGCAGCAGACGGCTCCACAGGAATTGATTTTGCAGACTTGGATAACGACGGCGATGCAGATGTGGTTGGAGCAGCGGTAATTGGTGACAATTTCTTGTGGTACGAAAACAACGGGACAGGAGGGTTCACCAAACATGTGCTAAACAACAATCCGGAATTTGCTGATGGTGCCTACAATGTATTTCCTGTAGATTTAGACGGAGACGGAGATATTGATATTCTGGGAAGTTCGCGATATCCTTCGCTGGCTTTTACGTGGTTTAAAAATGACGGCCAGGGTAATTTTACGGCTCATTTAATAGAAAAAGTGACAACCGGAGCCGTCGATCTTCCCGATATTAAAGCTGCCGACTTTGACAACGATGGAGACATCGATGTTGTCGGAACCAACAGAAATCCGGGGGACGCCTTTATCTGGTACAAAAATGATGGACAAAACAATTTCACGAAAAATACGGTTCCTGGAGAAATGTGCAGAAAAGTAGAGGTATTCGACTACGATAGCGATGGAAAAATCGATATCATTGGAAACTCGTCCAACGGGATTACCTGGTACAAAAATAACGGGAACGGAAAATTTACCGCTTTTCACCTCGACGAATATTCCACCGGTTCAAAAGCAATAGTCCTTGCCGATATTGACGGGAATTGTATTTCAGATGTAGTCGGGGTATTTGGAAACGCTTTGGTTTGGTTTAATAATCTTGATTTCAATCCCGGAAATATTTATACCGGAATCGAAGAAACCAATGGATTATTAACCTCTCAAACTAACAATGCAACGTATCAGTGGATTAGGTGCGACAAAGGGAACAGCGAGGTGTCCGGCGCCGTCAATAAAAGTTACAATCCGTCTGAACCGGGTGAATATGCCGTAAGAATTACGTTAAACGGATGCACCTACACATCTGACTGTTACTATTTTTTAAACACATCTGTGCATGAACAAATAAATCGCAGCCCTGAAATTCTGCTTTACCCGAACCCTTCCGGTGGCAAATTCAAAATCGACAGCCATAAAAAACCGGAAAGAATTGAAATTTATACAATGACAGGACAGTTGGTAAAATGCCTCGACAGCAAAAAACTACAAGAAGTAGAACTGGATAGAAAAGGAATTTTCATTGTACGAATAGTTTTAGAAAATAACTGCTACGACAATATTCTGGTCATAAACTAAATTATATAATTCGACTCAGTTATACTTCTGTCAGTAATTTTTCAGCACACATAAAAACAACCAACCCAAGAGAAAAGCAGAATTAACAGTGGCGCAGGGTTCAATTAATAAAGTATCAGTCCAAGGCTAAAACCAACCCCCAGTTCAATATTGTTCTCGGTTCCTTCAATCACCGAAATCGGTTTTATAACGCTGCTTTCGTAAGGTTCTCCCTTGGTCAGATCTTTTATGTTGGCATATATTCCGGGGGCAAAAGAAACGGCCACCCTATTTGAAAAGTTGTAACGCAGCCCCAGTTTGATTTGGTTTGTACTGTTGTATTCCGTATTCTTAAAATCATCCGGAAAGTAGTTCAGGCTAATCAATTCGGGCTGCAGCCAAAACCGGGAGCTTATTTCTTTTATGTGCCCAAAGCCCATTCCGAAAAAATACAGTTCGTCTTTCAAATAATTTTTGCCGGCTGTAAAAATGGTATAAAACTTTTTGTGCCCTATTTTGTAGCTCAAAGCAGTGTTGGCGTAGTCGGCAAAAGTTAATTCAAACTCATCGTAAAAACCTTTTTTGTGGATATTCAGCAAGCCGAAAGAAAAGCCACTCTCAAGCGAATCCACATAATTCACTACTCCCAATTGAAACCCGTTCGATTTTCTGGCAACATTAACCACACCAATCTGAGCTCCGCTGAAAATTCCGGCGTAGTTCAATATTCCGGCAAACTGGGCACCTTTCAGCGTTTCGGCAGCCACATTGGCAATGCCTGCAAACTGCGCAGCCTGCACCTCGCCCCTTGCTGTGTTGTTAATTCCGGCAAATTGGGCACCCCGCACTGTTCCCAAATTAAGGTTATTTATCCCGGCAAACTGGGCTCCGTTCATGTTTACCGTATTAATATTGGTAATTCCTCCGAACTCAGCTCCGTTTATTCCCCCGGAAACGCCCGCCAAAACATTCAGCGAAATATTGTATGCCGTTTCGCTGCTCGATTTTCCGGAGATTCCCAAAGGATAAACAAAACTGATTTGCCCGGGTGTTTTTTTTGTTATTTCCCTGATTTCTGTTTTATGCCTGTCGGGCTCTTTGTTCTGCGCATTTGCAGAAGTCGGGTGCATGGGGGTTGCCGATATAGCAAACGCAGCAGCATAATATTTAACAATCCGTGGCACTCCGCGCCTTTTTCTGTTGCTCGTTTTCAAAGCACCCGCACTGCGTTTTTTTCTTCCTGTTGTTTTTTCGTTCGTTTTAGTATTCATATTTCCTTTTTCAAAATTTACATCAGTACTTTTTGTCTCTGTACTACTGATGCTGTTTTTAAGAAAGGTGGCAGTTTTTAAATGAAAAAATTCCAATTCCGGTTTTATTTCCGCATCAACCGGAACCAGCCTTTCCATTTTAATTGTTGCGTCAAAAACTTCGTAAACCGTGTCGTACACAAAAATGGTATCGTACACAACAATCGTTTCAATTACCTGAGACTTAACAATCCCGGGGAGCAGTACTGCCATTACCTGAATGATGAATAATATTCTGCTCATTTCAATTTATCTGATGGTATCCCTCACTACGATAGTTTTTCTGATATAAACCGGTTTTCTAACGATTCTCCTTATGGTGTCGGATTCAGTTTCTGTTTCAGCTTGTTCAAAAGCTGCGATCCCCTCATTCTCCGGAGACTCTTCAAAAGCAGCTTTTTCAGGAAGTTCTGTTTCTATTTCGTTCTCAATAACAACAGACTCTGCATCGGCCAGTCCGGGGCTTTTACTATTTAATGCAAAAAACAGAGAAACACCAACAACACCAGTTGTCACAACGTAGGTAAAAGGATTTTTCAACAAAGAAAAACCTCTGCTGAATGAAACCCCGCTGTTTGGTGCGGTAAATGTTTTTTGTGGAGCAACAGTAAAATTCCGAAATTTCTCCCGGTAGAGCTGGTCGACAAACAAATCGGAGAACGGAAAAAACCAGAGCGCAGACACCTTTCTCCTTCTTTGTTGATTTTCCTTTTCTTCTGCTTTTAACGAGAGTATCTGTATCAGCTTTTTGCGAGCCCTCGCCAAATGCGATTTTGAGGTTCCGGCACTAATGCCAAGCATTTTCGCAATATCTTTATGTTTGTACTCTTCCATCACATACAAATTAAACACCACGCGGTGGTGCTCCGGCAGCTGGTCCATCGCTTCCAGCAAATCGTTCCTCGAAAAATCTGCATTTTCAATCGCTCCCCTTGCCGTCCGGTCATCTTCTTCTGCCGTTTTCTCGTCCGACTCACCTGCAGCGTTTTCCATTGCCACCAAAAAAGGCTTGTTGTTTTTCAGATACTGCAAAGCAGAGTTGAGGGTTATTCTGTAAACCCACGCTTCCACGCTGCCTTTTCCTTTAAACTGGTTCATTTTTTCGATGGCAGCAAGAAACGAGTCGTGCACAATATCTTCCGCCACAGAAGTATTGCCTACGTATCGTCTGCAAACACCTATCAATTTGGGAGCTTCATTTTGGTATAATGTGCCCCAATCAACCACCGTAATATTTTTCACCCTGTATTCTAAAATTAGTAGCTACTGATATTAAGATACAAAAAAGCGAAAAGGTGGCAGTACTTTGTAAAAAAAATACTGGTCGAAAAAAATAATGAGTTGAAGAAGAGCTTTTTTTAGAAAAAAGCAGAACAACAGCTACTACTAACCGTCTCCTTTTAATCGTCGTTCTTCCAGTTCGGCCTGCATTACAACGCAGGTTTTATGGTCGATGCCATAGAAAAACAGCAAAATTGCTCCGGACATGTATAACATCCCGGGGAAGACAGATACCATTAGTTTGATTCCGTTAATTGCAGTTTCTGTTTGTGCAACGTTTGGTTCAAAATGAAAAGCGCTAAGCAGCCATCCCGCCAGAGCGCCGCCTATTCCCCACCCGGCTTTCTGTGCGAAAGTTGCTGCCGAAAAAGTTAATCCGGTGGCGCGCCTTCCCGATTTCCACTCTGAATAATCGACCGTATCGGCCAACATGGTCCAAAGCAATGGAACGGCCGGAGCATAAGACATTTTAGCCAGAATGTTGAACGTGTACAACAGGTACACATCGTTTTCTGCAGGCAGATACAGCAGACAGAAAAAAAGGCCGGAAAGCAGCGAACTGCCGATAAAAACATTTCTTTTCCCAAAACGCCGGGAGAGTGGTTTTGAAGCAGGAATTGCCACAATTAACGCAATCGTACCTACAATATTAAACAACTGCACATTTTCTTCTTTGCCAATGTAATATTTAAAATAGTATGCGATGGAAAGGTTTTGCAGGGCAAACATCACAAAAGAAATAATTCCCACGAAAAAAAGTATTATCCACGGCCGGTTACTGAGCAGGTTTTTAAAATCTTCTTTTAACGAACTGTTTTGCTTTGCAGGCGGCTGCACCCTTTCCCTGGTTGTTTTAAACGTTATCATAAAAAGAATAAAACTGATAACCGAAAACAGAATCAGCGTATATTGATAACCTTTTGCCGAATCGCCTTTTCCGAAGTAATTAGCCAGATAAAGTGCAGTTCCCGAAACAATAAACTGCCCTACAAATGCAAAAATAAAGCGGTACGAATTCAGCCCTGCCCGTTCGTACGAGTCGGAAGTCATTACCGCGCCCAACGACGAATAGGGCAAATTGATGGCCGTAAAAACCGTCATTAACAAAATGTAGGTAATTCCTGCGTACACTACTTTTCCGGTTTCGCCAAAATCAGGAGTGGAAAAAGCCAGCACTGCCAGCACACTGTACGGAAGCGCCATCCACAAAATGTAAGGGCGAAATTTCCCCCAGCGCGTATTGGTTCGGTCGGCAATAATTCCCATTAGCGGATCGCTGGCCATGTCCCAAAACCGCGCAATTAACATGATGGTACCCGCCGCTGCGGCAGAAATCCCAAAAGTATCGGTGTAAAAAATCAGTATCCAGAAACCCACCATGTCCCACACAAAATGAGACGCGGTATCTCCCAAACTGTAACCTACTTTTTCTTTAATTGAAAGCCTGTTTCCCAACGCCATAATTATTGCCCTCCTTTTATTCCTGATGATGCATTTTTCCTCTTACGGAAATCAGTTTTTCCCTGATCTGATGAGCTTTTCCTTCGGTAATATCGTACTTCCAGATAATGATAATTGCCATTAATGCAGTGCCTATCGGAATGATAATGTCTGCCACTCGGAGGTTCGTCAACGCTTCGGCCGACTGTTGATCCAGCGACTCATCAAAACCAACCATATGCAGCACAATGCCGCTGGTTAAAAGAGCCAGAGCTGTTCCGAGTTTTACCATCCACCAGTAAACGGCCCCAAACATTCCTTCGCGACGCTTACCGTTATTCAGCTCATCCAAATCGCAAACATCGGCAGTCATCGACATCATAAGGGTAAATAAACCGCCAATACCAAAAGACAAAAAAGGAATCGGCATAAAAATCAGCCACGGATTTTCCGGATTGAAGCCCCACCATTTTAAAGCATAACCGATTATTGAAATGGCGGTTGCCACAACAAAAGCTTTCTTTTTGCCCCAATTTTCCGACATTTTTGTAACAATGGGAATAACCACAAACGCCGTTGCCATTGCGCTAACCGTGCCAAACCACGCCGGCCAGGTTCCGGCCGCAACTTTATCGCCGTTAAACAGGTAGTAAACAATAATAAACATCGAGAACTGCGCAATGGTCTGAAACCCGTTGAAAATAAAAAAGGTAGCTCCGCAAAGCCGCATAAACGATCTGTTTCTAATGGTCAGTTTTATCCCCTTTAAAAACTCTTTTGTGTTGGCAGCCAGTTTTTTCAACGACAGGCTTGCCTTTTCTTCTTTGTCGGGCACAATAATTTCTTTGTTAAACAAGGCCGGCATAATTCCCAGCACCATACAAATTGCACCTACCCATATTGAAAGTGTCCGCGCGCCTTCGGGTGCTGAATCAAAAATTGAAGGGTCATAAATAATCACCCAAAACCAGGGCGCAATCATCCAGGCAATTTGCCCCATCAACTGAGAAACGGCCATTAAGCGGGTTCGCTCGTTGTAATCGGGGGTCATTTCGTAACCCAGCCCGATTAACGGAGTGGCAAAAATGGTGTACCCGATGTAGAAAAATATGGATACAATTAGAAAATAGAAGAAGTTGTAGGTTTGCGAATTTTCCGGATTCAGTTGCCACATCACCATAAACGACACGCCGGTAATAACGCTTCCCAATAAAATGTAGGGTTTACGCCGTCCCCATTTCGACCGGGTATTATCTGAAATAAAACCCATTACAGGATCGGTTAGCGCATCTAACAGCCGGGGCAGAGCGCCCAATATTCCGGCCAAAACCGGATTCATATTTAACGACATTACCAGCACCACCATAAACACACCAAGGGCTGCCGGAAATAACTGGTTTGCCAGGTGGCCTGAGCCAAAAGCAATTTTTTGTCCGAATGGAACCAGGTCTTCAGTTCGCGTTTTATAATGCACCATTAGTTTTATTTTTTGTAGTTAATTATTGCATCACCAATTTCGGGTTACGGTCAACCATATATAATCCCCAGTGTTTTTCTGCGCCCTGCGGATCATTCGGATTGCCTTTCCAGTCTTCGTCAAAAGCTTCGAAAAAGAATGTGGTAATATTCATTTTCTTTGTCCACTCCATGAGTTCGTTGTAGTACCTCTGCTGTTTTTCCATGTCGGCACGCGCGCCAAATTCCGAGGCTGTGGTTGCCCATCCGGCCTCGCTGATAACTATCGGGGCATTTGGCAACGCACTGCGCACTTTCTGAATGTTTTCGATGGAATAAGACAATCCAGAATCAATGTCTTTCCCTTCCCAAACCGGGTAAATATGTACTGAAATAAAGTCGAGAACCTCTGCCAGTTTTTCGCCATGTTCTGCCCACCACAAATAATTATCGGCCACAGTTACCGGCTGCTGAATTGCCTTTTTCACTTTTACCACGTAAGAAATCAGCGTGTCAACATCTACTTTGTGATCGTTCCAGTCGACCAACGCCTCGTTTCCTACATTCACTGCAACAACCACATCGTTATATAAATTAGCCAAATGCATTCCCCTGTCCAGCTCGTCCTGGTTGGCCTTTTTGTTTTTTCCAAGGGTTTCACTGGGAATAGGTTCGGTGAGCCACTCACAGGTTTCGTGCGCACTCAGTTCGGCATTCAGCCAAATACCAAGCATCACTTTAATATCCAGATTATTTTCGTGAATGAGACGCAAAACCGCCGCTGTGTTTTCTCCGGAATCGTACAAACGAATCAGTCTGAAATTCATTTCGTTGGAAATTATTTGCAGATCTTCCAAAATCTCTTCTTCACTCGGATTTTTTGCACCGTCGCCCCTGTCGGGATGCTGCCCCGATCTGAATCCTGAATAACACACGGCAGAGTGGATTCCGGCAAGCAGATTTTCTTTTTCTTGAGCCAGGTTAATTTGCATATCTTCCGATTTATTTTGCATTTGTTTTTCCTTTTCGCGACCGGATGAGCATGCCATTAAAAGCACTGCAAACAGAACCGGCAGGCCACCTGTTATCCGGCTTAAAATTGTATTACGAACCATATTTTCGTTTTCCGTTTTTGTCCCACAATCCCCAATAAACACCAACGTCTCCTTCGTCTTCAATTTTCCAGCTTTCGTCGAAAGAAGAAAAATACATCACTTCAATGTTCTCCTCTTTGCTCCACTTCTGGGTGTTTATAAAATAGCGCAACGCATTTTCAGCAGAAGGCTCCGACACCTCAAAAGCGGTTCCTTTGTTGGGCCAGCCTGTTTCGCTGATAATCACTTTTTTGCCCTTTGCAATCTGCAACACCCCGTAGTACATATTTTTCATGTACACGTGCGAGTAATCGATGTGGCACCCTTCCCAAAAAGGATAGCAATTGGCGTAAATTACGTCGCAAGCGTCGGTAACCGCCGGCCGGTTTATGAATTCATAATAGGCATCCACGTACCCCACTTTTGCCCCGGGAATCATTTGCTTTACCCGAAAAATGTACTCCAGCAGTTCCTCCTCGGTAAGTTCTTCGCGGTACAACACTTCGTTTCCAACGGCAACCAAATCGGCATCTCCAACTTTCACCACCCTCACCAGATTCTCTATTTCCTGCTCGTTTTTTTCTTTGTCGTCGCTCAGCCAGGCTCCCACCATAACTTTTAGTCCGTATTCTTTCGCAATGGCCGGGATTTGCTCGTTGCCGTCGGTACACGAAAAAGTGCGTATCCAGTTCGTGTGTGGCTTTATTATTTGAATCCGCTCCCGAATCTGGTCTGCCGAAATAATTGAGCCGGGTGCCTGTCCCTCTTTGTATGCGCTGAAACACAATCCGTGAACACCGCTGTCCAGTAACTCATTATACATTGCAATTAAATCGCCAATCGACTTCTGCTGAAAATCTTCACCTGCCAGCGACAATATTTTTTCACTTCTAAATGACATCTTTTTCCAATTAATTATCCGTTACTATTCATTGAAAACTCGACCATTTCTATTTCGCCGCTACGGGCAAAAATCTTCGAACTATTGAGTTTATCAATGGCATGCCCGTTGAAATACTGAACATGCCCGTTTTTATATGAAATGGCAATGGTTTCTGCCTCTCCCACCGAATAAACCACAGGAACCTGACAAAAAGTAAAAGCCAGCTGACCGGGCTTCAAATCAACACTTTTGTTCTTCCCGTTTAAATCGATATAATGAAAAACCTGCGGCTCAGTCAGCAGTTCGTTGCTGTTCAGCAACGTTGTTAAAAAAACAATCTCCCCGCTTTTAATATGAATTCCCAGTTCCCCGAAACGAGAGATGAAATCCTCTTTTACCTGTCCGGTAAGTCCGGGCTGCTTAGCGCCTGCATTGGCCGGCGTATGCGAATATGCATCGGTTGGGAACGCGCCGTACAAATCAGGCGACTTGTACAACCCAATTCCCGCCTTTATTTCGTAATAATGCTGTTTTATCCAACCGATAATTTCAGCTCCGGCATCTTCTTTTACTCCTCTGAAATAACACTCCTGAACGGCCATCAATAACTTAGAAACCATGTGCCAGTAGATACTGCCCAACCCTTCGTACGCAAAAAAAGTTCCCGAGCGCCCGGTAAAAGACTGGTGGTCGAACATCTCTTCGTAAACATCCAGCACCAGTTGCTTTTCCCGACGAAGCAACTCGCCGTATCGATTTTTATCAAGTTTATCCAGAGCTTCGTTCAGCACATCGGCATTTCGGAAAGCGCCGTTAAAATGAGTTCCTCCAGTGTCGTCGCGCTTCACTATTTCCGAGCGATTATCGGCCACAAGCGCTTTTAGCAGCTCCGATTCTTTTATTCGGGTGGCGGGAATGTTGTTCTTTTCAGTAAAACGCGGCAATTCCCGATCGGGGTAAAGAATATAACTGTACTGATCCTCTCTGAACAGCAGACTTGACTTTAACGCGTCCAACACATTGAGACTTTCGGCAACAGACAGGTAGCCGGAACTCAACACTGCCACCTGCCCTTCCAACATTTCGTATAAATAACGAACGGTGATACTTTCGCCGTTAAACGCAATCAGGTTGTAAGCGTGATACAGACCATCTTCCCTTCTATTTTTTTTGATGGATTGATCGATATATTTTAAAGCAAGCCGAATAAAACGAATTATGCTCTTTGATAAAAGGACTGTTTTCTTTCCGCTAAACGAATTTTTGTAAACTGCGTTTCTGTATTCGCTTCCGGCCCGGCCCAGAGATGCGGCAAATCGATAACGATCCTCATCGTAAAAACCACTGTCGGCAAATGCACTATTGCTTTGAAATATTAAAGAAATGCGCCCGAACAATTGCGCCAATTCCTCCGAAATCTCAAACTTATCCTCTTCGCTTTTCTTCAGTTTCTCTTTCCAGAAAGCCAGGAAACCACGAAGGTAATAAAGGGTTACCATTGATGCCCCGTTGCCAACCAGCGCGTTGTTTGCATCGTTCCACTCGGGCCGTTGCGTATTCATCCAAATGCCGGCTTCGGGAATAAAATTACTGAGTTTCGACAACAACGTGGCCAGTATTTTTTCCATGAGATTAACACGGTAAATCTGCCCGCTGCTATCACACAGCAATTTTCCGTCGGCACCCATTTCCCGGGAACGTTGCTGTATTTTGCTGTTCAATGCCGAATCGAAAATAATGGTCGATTTCGGATTTTCCACCAGTGCATCGAACGGTTTTATGCGATACGGCACATTGGCATACACAAATGCATTTTTTGTAAGCAGTTCATCCAGTTTCCCGGGATGAAACTTTTCCGACTGCTCCAAAAACTTCAGCAAATAAACAATTTGATGATCGCCCCAGTAGCCGATGTATGCCCAAGGATCGTCGGGATCAGGACATTCCCAATCGATTCCGCCGCGTGTAATCCGGTATGGATTGTAACCGTCGGCAGTAGATGCATTAACAAATTTTGCGATGATTCCTTCAATATATTCGGGGAAGGAATAATTGAGAGCCTCCCAGTTTTGAAAAATATCACGCCAGTTTCCCTCGTAATTCAACTTGTCAGAACCATCCTCATTTTTTGTTTCGATGGAAAATTTGTTCCACGGACGGCTGGGATCGCCATGCCGGCGACTAAAAGTAAGTGGCAGGTATTCGTAGCAAATCCGTTCCAGAACAGGATTATTCATTTTTTCGGCCCAATCCAATAATTCCCGATACTTCAAAGCGGCAGACAACAACTGGAATTCTTTTGAAAACAGGTCGTAAATCTCGCGGTTAGTCTGTTCTACAAAACGCAGAAAATCTTCCTTTTCAATCCGATAACTGTTGGAATAAATTCCGCCGCGCATTACGTTGAAAAGGGTATTGGAGAAATGCCTTGCAACTCCCATTTCCTCGTTGCCCTGCTGCAGCCCGTCTGCATTAGCCACAATCTTCACCAGTTCCTGCGTGCCTGTTTCGATACTGCTTTCCAGTTTTTGAACCAGGTTTTCTTCGGTATGGATAAATTGCACGAGATTAGCTACATCTTTTGCATCCTGATTAACCTCGGCAACCAGGTAAATATTTTGGTGTTCATTTTTACCAAGCGAAAGCTCAGTATTTATGTAATATGCGCCACGCGCAGCACGCACGTCCCGTTCTGTAAAAACGGGTTGTCCCTTTCGAAACTTATCAATTTGTTTGTCAGAAATCAGGCAATTCACGCGTCGCCCCGGCACTAACGACCAAACAGTTGTCGTTTTCAGCGCTTCGCTCGGCTCGGCCCGATCAACCGGAATTGAACTGAGTGAAAACAGTCCCAGGTTACTTCCTTCCAACAGCTCATTCTTTTTGTAGGCGTCCAGCAAATTGCTGTATTCGTTCTGAAAAGCGTAATCAGCACCGTAAGGCAGAATATTATGAATGCCGTCCAGTACATCAATTTTTACTTCGGACTTTCCGAAATTGTGAAACAACGATTTCTTTATCCAGCCAAACTCCTCGCTATTGTACCAGCCATAGCTGAAACTAATCTCCAGATCGAGGTTCCGCTCTTCAAAAATAATTTTGTTTCCGTAAATGCTTTTATACAGATTTCGTTCGATTTTGTAAACCGCTTTTGCCTCGTCGGTAAAAGGTTCCCACAAATATTTTTTGTTTTTTGAATGAACCAGACAAATGGTTGCACTTCCGGTTTTCCCTTTGTAGTCGTGTATTTTATCCTCTGTGTAATAAGGGAACAACGCATTGTCGCGGTTTCTTCGTCCTGCCGAAAGGGAGCCGTTGCTGGAAATGTACATCCAATGATTTGACGCACTGACGATAGTCATGAAAAAATCGGGCATCTGATGGTAATTGCTGATTTTGTAGAACTTTTCATTTTCGATCTCAACAAAATCACCTTTTACCTGCTGCGGCAGCACATTTACGGGAGTGTTCCCCAAAAAAATCTCCTTCATAATTACTACAAAAACTGCTTGCTATTTTTTTCTGTAAACACGAACGTAATCCACTTCCATTATCTGCGGAAAAGCATCATCATCTATTCCTTTCATATTCCCCCAGGCTCCACCAACCGCCACATTCAAAATAAGGTAGAACGGCTTGTCGTAAGGCCATTTTGCTTCGCCCAGTCCTTCGTTATCGTATTCGAAAAAAAGTTTGTCGTCAACATACGCTTTTACGCCTTCCTGAGTCCACTCCCACACATACGTATGAAATGCTTCTGTAGCATCATCAACCCGAATGGTATCTGTTTGCTGAGTGCCTGTTTGCCACTGATAATCTTTTGAGTGCGCTGATGCATGAATCACTCCCACATCGTGTCCAACGTGTTCCATGATGTCAAATTCACCAACATCCGGCCAGTTCCCGTCGTTGAACGACCACCCGCCCGGCATCATCCAAATGGCAGCCCAGGTGCCTCTTCCGGCAGGAAGTTTAGCCCTGATTTCGAACCGCCCGTATTGCCAGCTTTCTTTGGAGATTAAGCGAACCGACGTATATTCCCGATTCTGATAATCTTCTTTCAGCGCAATCACATTCAGAATTCCGTCTTCGACCCGTGCGTTTTCAATGCGCTTTTCGGTATAAAACTGGCTCTCCTGATTTCCCCATCCGGCATCGTTTCCTTCGGTATCGTATCCCCACTTTGTGGAATCAGGAAGCCCCCGGTAGTCGAACTCATCGCTCCAAACCAGTTCGTAATTCCCGTGCCCACTTTCTTCTGCTTCATGCTTGTTCTGACTCCCCCTCGGGGCACAACTCGCCATGCCCAGCAACACCACAACGGCATAAATTAAATTTCCTTTTCCCATAACAACTTAAGGATTATTAAAAGTATATTTTCAGGTGAGTGTTTCAAAATTGCCTTGCCGGGGAAGCGACAGACACTTCCCCAGACAGCAAGGCTTTTAGAGTGAATATTAACCCCCCTTGATTAATTTGCTCTGCTATTTATACACCCTCACATAATCAATTTCCATTGTCGATTCTGCAAACGAATCGGCAATTTGACCGCCTAAACTTCCGCCCATGGCCACATTTAATATAATAAACTGCGGTGCATCAAACGGCCAGGTATCGGCATCTTTAACTTCCGGTTTGTAGGTATAATAAATTTCGTCATCAACCAGAAACGAGATCTGATCAGGCGACCAGTTAACCGAATAAACATGGAACGCAGACGACGCATCTTCAACAGTTGTGGAGCCCATATTTTCGGTTGCACCAGAACTTGATGAAGTATGAATTGCGGCCTGTATATGCCCCGGGTTGTTCCCGATTGCTTCCATAATATCAATTTCGCCACATGCCGGCCATCCTGCCGATTCAAAAGACGAACCGAGCATCCAGATTGCAGGCCAGGTTCCTCCGCCTTCGGGAAGTTTTGCCCGCACATCCACACGCCCGTAGGTAAAATCGAACAAGCCACTGGTATTTATCCGCGAAGAAGTGTAGCTTCTTCCCTGGTACTCCTCTTTTTTCGTTGTAATTTTCAGCACTCCGTCGGCCACCGTAACATTTTCTGCACGGTCGGTATAAAACTGCGCCTCACCGTTGCCCCAGCCGTTATCGCCGGTTCCAATATCGTAAGTCCAGTTTGACGCTGCAGGCTGCCCGTCAGTGTCAAATTCATCACTCCAAACCAGGTTGGAATACTCAACATCAACGGTCTCTTTTTCAGTTCCCGGTTTTACCGAAGTCAAAGTCTGGTACCATGCATATTCCGAGTCTTCTTCAATACGAACCTTCAGAATGTTATTGGTTACCTGTATAATTTCGAATTCGCTTTTTCCCACATACCAGCCCAATGTGCCTCCGTCAGAGATGGTTATGCTGGTTCCGCGGTAACCGCCTGCTTCAGTAGCAATAGAAGAAGCCGGGGAAAACGAAACATTTTTTACTCCAAACATATTGGTAACTACATCTTCGCCGTAACATGCATCAGCACCAACACCGATTTTTCCTGCGTAGGTTCCCGGTATATAAGACGGGCCTACCGTTTGTTCGAATGTCATCTCTCCGTCTCCTGTTTTTGTAAACACAAACTCGGCAGAATACATACATTCCTTTTCGTAAGGAGCGGCATTGTACCAGTCAGCAAAAGTTTTTCCTTCTACATCTGAGTTTGGCCCCAGTCCGATGTGCCCCGGCTGATCGGCAGCCCAGTACCATGTTTTTGAGCTTCCGCCGGTAAGCAGTTCCAAAGCTTCCTCATCGGAAAAACTGCTGTAAACCTCAACCTGAATGGTTTTGCTTGCAGAAAGGCCGCCTGTTCCGACTGCCGCAACAGTAACATTGTATGTATTTACTCCGGGTCTGGAAAAACGATGCGAAGTTTTTCCGTCGGGAGCGACTTTGTTGTCTTTGCCATCACCAAAAAGGTAATTAAACGTAATCTCATTGTCGGCAGTTGCCACAAAATTTACAATTCCGCTGCCATCTCCGTATGGGTTTTCTTCGTCGACACCGACCACTTCAAAGGTCACTTCAACATTGGAAGGAGTAACCAACTCGCCCAACTCGTAGTTTTTTTCTTCGCACCCGGTAAACACCAATTGGAATCCGAGCAGGAGTATCAATATATATTTTAGATTTTTCATCTTATTAAAATTGTTTGTTATTTAAGACATAAGATGAAACTCCCATGATTCTTATTTTTCGTATTTGTATGAAAAAATTTCTCATGGTCGTTTCATTATTGCTTTTCTAATTTTTTACAAGCTTAAATCTCCACCAGGCTGCGCCAGTGCTAATATCCAATGTCATAACCATATTGTCTTCTGACAGTGAAACGTCGTAAGTAACCGATACGGGAGCATCCAGCGGATTGCCAAGCTCTCCGCCGTTATACACTTTTGGTATTCCGAGGAAAGCTCCGGTTCCGTTCAACGTAATTGTTCCTGCATCGGCGTCGTATGTATACGTAGCAACAGCAGAACCATCGTGAGGAGCAACAGGTGTGCCGCAGGAATTACTGCCGCCCTGCCAGTCTTCAATCCAGGTTTCAGCGCCCAGCACATTGCTAAAAGAACCGTCAGCGCCAAAAACATACACATCGTCGTATAGGCAAGCACGCTCTACAAGCTCGGAATCGGTGATGGCCCACCACGAGATATCGCCAAGATTAGGGCCAACGCCCAATGAGCCCGCTTCAGGAGCAATGCTCCAGCTTCCCTCAATTGGAGAAGACGGAAAATCGGCCTCTTTTACAAGTTTAAACCTCCACCAGGCACCATCAACATCAATGTCAATAATCATCTCCGTTTTGTCTTCATTCAACTCAACATTGTATGTAATGGATTCAGGTGCATCCTGCGGATTAGTAAGTTCTCCTCCATTAATCACTTTCGGGATTCCCAAATATGCGCCTTTGCCATAAACCGTTACAGTACCGGCATTCTGGTCGTAAGAAAAAGTTGCAGCTGCAGTACCATCGTGTGGAGCAACCGGTACACCGCATGCATCGGCGCTACCACTTTGCCAACCTTCGAGCCAGGTTTCGGAACCTAAAACATTGCTAAAAGTTCCGTCGGTATTAAATACGTAAGTATCGTCGAAGAAACAAGCTCTTCGGGAAACTTCTGCATCATCAATTGCCCACCACGACAGATCTCCGGGCCCGGGACCAACTCCCATAGAACCGGCTTCAGGAGCAACTTTCCAGATGCCTTCAATACCTGAACCCATTGTGGGAGCGCTAACCAGCCTGATGTCATCAAAGAAATAAACAGCTCCGTCGCCAACATTTCCGAAGTCGAAAAACAGCACTACTTTCTGATATTCCTGCGCAACATCAATTGCCGCAAAATCGAACGTCAATTCTTCCCACTCATTGGCTACAGTGGTGACAGCATCTACTTCGTGAGCAATATTTCCATCGTTAAGATTTTCAACTTTAAGTTTTACAACGGCGTTAGCTTTAGGCGACCACACTTTAATTTTAAATTCCTTTTTCGAAGAAAAATCGATGGGCGCTTCCAAAGTAAGAATTGTTCCACCCCAGGTTTCGGCGCCTGCGGTTTTTTCCGACTGACCAACTTTTGAGCTGGTGTTAATTCCGGACGGATCCGGGTTGTCAACAACAGATGAAACAACCCCGCCAAAATCCACGAATGCGTAATTCACCGTAAACGATTCAAAATTAACGGGCAGGTTAACCGGGTCGGACGCTGCTTCGATAGTCACCGTTTCTGTATACTCGGTTGTTTCAGAACCGGCACTTTTTGCCACCACTCGAATTTCGTAATCGCCCGGTTCTTCGTATGTATACGTTGCTTCTTCTCCCGGCAATACATGCGTTGCTTCCTCATCAACCACATCGCCAAAATAAACATCGATAACAGTTGCATAAGTGGCAGTAGCCGAAACAGAAACCTTCCTGGGGTTCACCACGTCTTTTTTAATGGTAACAACCAAATTCTCAGGAGCTTTAAACGTAACGTTCAGCTCTTTGGTAATAGTAGTGGTAAGGCCGGTAATTCCGTGTGCGGCAATCTCAACCTGATAAACACCTTCGGTGTAAATATGCGTTACCCTTTCGAGCATTTTGAGTTCAGCAGAAGTTCCGTCACCAAAATCGACAGAATAACTTGTTGCTCCTTCTGAATTCGGGATAATCGTTACCAGCCCGGTGTTATCCTGCGTGACATCAAATACAGCGTTTACGTTCTCCGGTGCAGTAATATGCTCCAGCGAAAACAGGTTATCTTCTTTAACGCATGCAACTGTTGCCAGTAAAATAAGAATGAATGCGATATTGTATTTTAGTATTTTCATCTTTTCTACTTTTTATTGTTTAGTAATTGGGATTTTGCGTCCAGTTCCCGTTAGAGAATTCAATCTCTTCGAGCGGAACCGGAAACAGTTCGTGCTTCCCGGCAACAAAACCATCGATTTTGCCTGCAGCCCTTCCGGTGCGTACCAGGTCGAAAAAGTGATGGCCTTCGCCCATCAGCTCAACCCGTCGTTCGTGATAAATCGCTTCGGTTAACGCTTCTCCGGTGAGGGTTACATTATGATTTTCATCTCCAAATGCCCGTGCACGAACCTCGTTCAGGTACGACTGAGCTTTTGCGTCTGAAATATTTCCTCTGTTATTGGCTTCGGCAGCCATCAATAATACATCGGAATAACGAATAGCGCGGTAATTATTCGGGTTGGTCAAGTTCAAATCGCCCTGTGCCTCAGAACGTCTTTTCCGCGGAAGATATTTCCGGTTGTAGAAGCCGGTATGTTCGTAACCGGTTGTATATTTTGCTTCTGTTTCTGCCGCCCACGCTTCAATGTCGAGAATGGTAACATCTTTACGCAAATCTCCGGGTTCAAACTGATCAACAGCTTCCTGGGTGGGAACATTAAAACTGAAACCGGCGGTAAACAGTGGCCCTTCGTAGCCGCGAACACCGCTAAACCCGACAGCAACATTTCCTTCGCTGCACTGCAAGCAACCAAATCCGGCACCTTCAACATCGGTGTACTGAACTTCAAATACCGATTCTGAGCCGTTTTCGCCTTTACTTTCAAAAATTGAATCGTAATCTTCAACCAGCGAATAATTGCCGTCGTTAATCAGATTTTCAAAAACTGAAGCCGCTTCGCCAAACTTTTCCTGGTACAAATAAACTTTTCCCAGCAACGCCTGTGCGGCACCTTTTGTAACGCGACCTGTTTGCGCCGGCGTAGTTTTCAGAACGGTAATGGCTTGCAGCAGATCGTTTTCAATATGTTCGTACACTGCTGAAACCGGCGAACGCGGAATAGTTGTTTCGTCGCCCAGTTTAAAACGCTCATCAATTTTAAGCGGAATCGGACCGAACCATTTTACCAGCTCGAAATTGTAGTAAGCCCTTAAAAATCTGACTTCCCCAATCATTTCCTCTTTTGCCGAGAAATCAATTTTATCTTTAAATTCCATGAAATAGTTAGTACGCTGCACACCGGCAAACATCCAGTTCCAGATATCCCGGAGGTTACTGTTTACAGGTGTGTGAATCATGTCGTCGATCTGCTGCCAGCCGGGAACATCAACAGCGCTTTCGCCTCCGCAAAGCGTATTTTCAGAGGCAATTTCGCCAACAATTACATTTACGTAAGTTGACTGCAACATGTCGTAAGCTGCTACCAGCGCATTGTAATAATCGTCTTCCGAATTGAAATAGTTTTCAGAATCTATGGAGTATTCCGGTGAAATTTTGACAAAATCGTCTTTGCACGAATATGAAAATACCGATATTATCAAAACAAGTGTAAATATGATTTTTCTAGCTATTTTGTTTTTCATTTTCTGAGTTTTTAGAAGTTAAGATTCAATCCGAATGTGTACGTCCGTGCAGCCGGATAAAATCCTGAATCGAAACCGCTGCCAATTGGAGAACCGCTTGATGCAGCCGGATCGTATCCTTTGTATTTTGTTAAAGTAAACAGGTTGCTCACACTCGAATAGAGCCTCAACGAACCTATGTTAGCTTTCTCTGTAATTTTTTTGGGAATGGTGTACCCCAGTTGAAGATTCTGCAACCGTAAAAAAGAAGCGTCTTCAACATAAAACGATGAGAACAATGTATTGGCAGTTGCTGCTGTTGTAACGCGGGGCACTTCGTTGCTTGTGCCGGCGCCGGTCCAGCGATCCATTACATAGCTCAACCGGTTTACATTGGGCTGGGTACGTTCGTAATTTCTAACCATGTCGTTCCCCAACGAAGCGTAGGCATAAGCAACAAAATCGAAGCCTTTGAAATTCAATGTCACATTCAGCCCCATAACGGCATCAGCAATCGGGTCGCCAATATAAGTACGGTCAGAAGCATCAATTTTCCCGTCTTTATTTACATCCACATAGCGAATATCTCCGGGTGCCGCCGCCGCTCCCAGTGCTGCCTGCGACGGGTGTGCATCCACTTCGGCCTGGCTCTGGAATATTCCGTCGGTTTTGTAACCGTAGAAATAGCCGATTGGAAGACCAACTTCCATGCGCGCCGGAGCAGGTTGCCCCACACCAAAATCGCCTCCTTCAATAAAACCGGAACCGTTATTAACTTCCAGTACTTCGTTGTTTAGTGTGGTCACATTGTAATTGATATCATACGTCAGGCCGCTGGTAATGCGCCCTCTGAAACCAATGGCAAACTCAAAACCACTGTTTTTAACTGTACCGGCATTTACCGTCGGCCCTGCTGCACCAGGAGCAGCAATTCCCAAAATACCCGAAACCGGAATGTTGCCGATAAGCAGGTTGTTGGTTTTCTTGATAAAATAGTCGGTATTAATATCGAGCCTGTTATTGAAAAGCTTCAGGTCGGCACCTACATCAAACTGTTCTGACTGCTCCCATTTGATGGATGAATTAGGGCTTGCGCCCACTGCTGTTCCGTTCACCAAAATACCGTTAAACACGTAAGTTGCCTCGCCGTTCAACTGAGAAATGTATTGGTAATCGGCAATTTTATCCGATCCCAGAATACCGTAACTTAATCGCAGTTTCAATAAGTCGATGTCTTCTGAATCGTCCATAAAACTTTCGTTGGAAATGTTCCAGCCCAGTGTTGCCGACGGGAAATACGCTACGGTATTATCCGGGCCAAACTTTGTGGAAGCATCGCGGCGCAGCATTGCAGACAACAGATACTTGCTGTCGTAATCGTATTGCACGCGGGTAAAATAAGACAACCTGCGCTGGTCGTAACTCCACGAGTTAACCACTTTTGAATCGGGAATACCGTTGGCCAGGCCAATGTCAGCAAAATCCCACGAATTATTCGGAACATCAAAACCTGTTCCGTCCAGATGATCGCCCCAAGTTTTATAAACTGTTGTTCCGAGTGTTGCAGTAAAATTGTGTACACCATTAAAAGTGTTCGTGTAATTAAGAAATGCGTCAAAAGTGTAGTCGTTAAACGACTCCCTGTTTTGAAAAACGCTGCTCCTGGTTACATCGAACACTTTGCCGCCGTAATCAACAATTTTCGAAAACGACTTATAATTGCTATTGGTTGTGTTAAAACCGATTCGGGTAGTTGCTTTCAAGTTCTGGTGCAATTGAAAATCAAACCCTACATTTCCGTTCCACTTTTTCAGGTTGTAATCGTTGTACGTATTATCAATCTGGGCAAGCGGATTAATTATTTCGATTCCAAGATTGGTAGAAGCCAACGTGTAATCTCCGTTTCCGTCGTAAACCGGGGTAGTTGACGGCATGTTTAACGCATTAAAAAGAACAGAGCCCAGACCAAAATCATTAAACGATTTGCGGTCGATGTTTGTAAAAGTAAGCGACGTGTTGAATTTAATCCATTCGTTCAAATCGCTCCCCAGGCTTACCCTTGCGGTATTTCTGTTGAACCCAGACTTGTCTCTTCCGATAATCCCCTCCTGACGCAGGTCTGAAGCGCTCAGTGAATAAACCATCTTGTCTGAACCACCAGAAATACTGATATCGTTATTATATATCGGAGCTCTTTCGAAAATCTCATCCTGCCAGTTTGTTCCTCTGCCCAGTCCGGAAATATTTGGGAAAGGCAAATCCAGACCACTGGCAGCGTAACTTTCATTCAGGATTACTGCATATTCAGTTGCATTTAACACGTCCAGCTTTTTGCTGGTTTCCTGAATTCCTAACGAGCTGTTGATGGTCACTTTTGTTGGAGCATTTTTCTTGCCCGATTTGGTGGTTACCAAAACAATTCCGTTTGCGCCTACCGTACCATAAATAGCAGCCTGCGCGTCTTTCAAAACAGTAATGGTTTCAATGTCGCTCGGGTTCAAGGTGCTTAAATCGCCCTGGTATCCATCGATAATAACCACCGGAGAAGCATCGCCATTGGTAGAGATACCCCGAATACGAATATCGAGACCGGCACCCGGCGCACCCGACTGGGTAGTTACATTTACTCCTGCCATTGTTCCCTGCAAGGCTTGTTCAACCTTTACGGGTTTTATGTTTTCAATGGTTTTAGAATTTACAATCGCAACAGAACCTGTTACGTCTTCTTTACGCTGAGTACCGTAGCCAATAACCACCACTTCATCCAAACCGGTTGTTTCTGTTTCCAGAACTACATTAATTTCAGTCCGTCCGTTAACCGGAATCACCTGGCTTTTTAAACCAATAAATGAAAACTGAATACTGGCATCTGCCGGAACAGACAACTGGTACTCGCCATCCAGATTGGTAACCGTACCATTTATTGTTCCTTCCTGAACCACGGTAACGCCTATTAAAGGCATCCCGTCATCGGCAGCAGTTACTGTTCCTCTGAGTGTAACTTCCTGCGCATATACTCCATAAGATAACAGAGTATAAAGAATCAGATAAATAAATTTCTTCATACAATTTTTAGATTTGTAATTTTCACTGCGAGAATTAGCGCCCGCTTTTAATTTTGCTCAAAAATCTAAAACAGTACCCACTGAATCAAAAGAATACACTCTGCTTAAACCCTACAAATCAAAAAATAAGGCACTTCAAAAACACATCAGCAAAAACCCAACAATCTTATAATCAAATATTTAATTTTGAATTCTTTTTCAAAAAAGGTCATTCCTTCAACCGGGGCCAGAAGTCGACTTCCTGTTTCGTTTTTCAGATTAGCTAACTTGCTGTACTTGAAAAATTGCACCATTATTCTATTTTATAACCTCTTTTGACAAAAACCAAGCAACCAAAACACGGTTGCATGCATCATAAAAAAACTACAACTGCAAATCACTTTAAAATGAAAAAAACCGTATTAGCCATTTTGCTCATTTCTTTTATTGTATCCTGCGAAAAAGAAACCTCCACAGACAACAACAAAAATGTTGAAAACAAAGAATGGTTTATCAATCTGAAATCGCCTTGTGATAAAAACACCACCTGCAAGCTAAAAATTAACAAAGCTTTTTACAAAGGCGACACGGTTTACTATTCGTTTTTTACAGGAGCCTTGTGTGATATGTATTTTTCGATATCGATTGTTGACATAGAGGGCGACACCATAAAAACTTACAGCGGACCAGACGAAATAGAAACGTTTAATTCTGAAGTTGAATTTATAGAAACGATTTACAGTTGCGACGAGTAAATACTCTCCCTTTTTTTGCAAAATAATTCAGGTCAGATGAAAACTTCTGAGGCTCTCTTCAACCCCGGGCTGTCGTTTGCCGGCCGCGAATGAAACTCAGTACGCCTTAGTAAAACTGTTTAAATATTCGAAAGGAAAACAGACAGGTTAGTGCTTCGGTCGAGCCCCAATTTTTTTCGCAACCGATAACGACTGATTTCTGTTCCGCGGTACGAAATGTTCAGGATTGTGGCAATCTCCTGGGTGGTCAGGTTCATTTTAATAAAAGCACAAAGCCGCAAATCGCTTGGAGTAAGAACAGGAAATTGCGCTTTTAACCTTTTGAAAAATTCTTCATGCACTTCATCAAAATAGGTCTCAAAAATCTGTGATTGCTGCCTGGAATCGATCTCTTTTTTTATACGTTTTTTCAGGCTCAGGATTTTTGTTTTGGCCGCCGCACTATTAATGATGTCGTGAATACCATTGAGTTCTTCGTTCACTTTGGTCAGAAATCTGTTCTTTTTAATGATACCCATGGTTTGGTTGGCCAGCTCTTTATCCCGGTGTTTCATTTCCGAACGAAGCTTGTCGTTGCGCAGCTCAACAATCTTCTTCTCGGCAATCAGCGATTCGCGATGAAACTGTTCTTCCCTGGTTTGCATTTCCTGTTCGTGCCGCAATTCTTCTTTTCGCTTCGACCGGTCAATGCGAAAAAGAATGTACCTGACAACGAAGAATGCCAACAGGGAAACTATCAAAACATAAATAAAATAGGCAAGTGCCGACCTGTGCCAGGGAGGTAGTATTGAAAACGAAAAGGTTGAAACATCGCTTTCTACCCCATAAATATTTTTGGCTTTTAGTTGAAATTGATAGTCGCCTTCGCGCAGGTTTGTAAAATCAACATACAACTCGTCAGACCACGCCGACCACTCGTCAGAAAAGCCATCCAGATAATAACTGAATTTTAGCGGCGTGCTGTTGGCAAAAAACGGCGATGCAAAATCGAACCGAAGTATGTTTTTCCGAAACGGAAATTCGTATTCAAGTTTCTGCTCTTTCACCCTGTGATAAACTACCGAATCGATATAAGGCAATTCGATTTTGAAAATGTACGATTGAAACGGTTTGTTATACGAGCGGGTGAGGCTGGGCGAGTAGTGCACAAAACCATCTTCGAGGCCGAAAAAAACATTCTCCTCATCGTACGGATATATGAACTCGAACGCATTTACAAACAAACCTCTTAAGCTGCTAAACGGAGCGGTAATTTTCGTGTAGGTTAAATCCTCATTTTGCCGGGTTACTCCCGTTTCCAGATCAGAAAGATACCAGATGTTTCCTTTTCCGTCTTCACTCACTGTTTTCAGTTTTCCGCAGTCACCAAAAAGCGCTTCCAGTTCGTCGGTAGGTACAAAGTTGTTGGTTTCGTAGTCAAATTTGTAAATGCCTTTATCGGTAGAAACATAGAGTTTTTTGTTCAGTCGTAATAAAATATTCCCTGCATCAGACGGCAACCCCTGCTTAGTAGTATAATGCTGCAGCACGGAGACGCTGTCCAGATTTTCGTTTAACGCCAACCGGTAAATGCCTTTCCCGCCATGCCCAATCCAAATGTATCCCTGCTCATCTTGATACAGGTAGCGGCTCGACTCATCAAAACCTTTGACGGCCTTAACATATTTCCACCCGCCGTTTTCTTTTTTCAAAAGAACAAGGCCCTGGTAGTGCCCGCCAAGCAGGTATTCCTTTTTATTGTTGAGTTCAATATATTTCCACGCCCCTTCCTTTTCGCTGATTTTGAACGCAGAATTTCCTTCAACATTAAAAGTCCCCTGGTTGTGTCCGCAAATCAGTTGATTGTCGAAAACATCGAGAGACCACACCTGTCCGGCTGTGTTTTTAACCAGTTCGAAAGAAGGATTTTCGTTGTTCCCCGACAGCGGAGAAACATACAAACCCTGGTTGGTGCCCAGGTACAGGTTTCCGTTAAACACCCGGCAGGTATAACCGGAACCGATATTTCTTCCACCAATAAAACTCAGCGGTAAACTCAGCTCCACTAAATCGATGCCGTTATCGAGCCCTAACCACAAATCCTCATCCCGATCCACAAAACACGATAGTACTGTGTTGTTCTGAATTCCACGATGTGTGTTTAACGCTTTTACAACGTTGCCGTTTTTATCGGAAATAACTACCCCGTTCAGTATGGTACCAAAAGCGTAATAATCTCCGGATAAAGCTGTTGCGCAATAGAGCCGGTTCTTAATTACAAACTCATTTACCGGCGACTTCCACTGCCGGATTCCCTTTTCATCGGCGAAAAACAAGCCTTCGGTTTCAGTGCCAATCAGCAGTTTCCCGGTATCGGCACGAAGCACTGCGCGAATGTCCCTGCGCGTAATTTCCTTCAGATCCAACGACTGAACTAAATTCTGCCCTTGCAGTTCAAAAAAACCGACCTCGTTATCCTGCACAAAAAGTGTTTCTCCAACTTTAAAAGAGTTGTAAAAACTGTTCTGTGCCGCAATAACATTTATCTGCCTTCCATTATAAACGAACAGGTATTTGTAACACTGAAAAACGATTCCGTCCGTTGTTTCGTGAATTTGCCATATATCATCGAAATTCTGAATGTCGGCAGGAAGCAGATTTTTCAAACTAACAAAACGGGAAGCACGGGGATCCTCGCGCTCCAGTACTCCAAAATCGTTAATTGTACCAACATACAAATTGTTTTTACTGTCGCAAAAAACACTTCGCACCGGCGAAACAGGAGAAACCGGAATTAAATTCCAACTAACACCGTCGAAACGCAAAATTCCGTCGTTGTTGGCAAAATACATAAACCCCCGACTGTCCTGGGTTATGGACCAATTCTGGGTTCCTGCATTGTATTCCGATTTTGTGTAATTGTAAATCCGGGGAGTACCGATGTCCTTCACTCCTGCAAAACATAAAAAAGGAAAAAACAAAAAGAAAGTAATAAGTGTCCTTTGCATATTCTTCGCTTTTGCCTGTTAAAGTTAAATTATAAAATCAGAAGGAACAAATAACAAGCGGGCTTGCAACCTGCAACATCGTTCCACTCAAATATTTCTCAAAAAAAATTCACAAGTGCGCAAGTTTTTAAAAAGTTTGGTGTCAAATAACCTTTTTGGGTAGTTGTAAAGTTCTTTTTCAATTTTCGACAAATATTAAATAATGAACATTTTCTCAATAAAATACTTTAATGTCTTTTATAATGAAGTGCTATTTTTACTAATTTTAAACGTTATTTCTTAATTAATCAGAATGAATAGATTATACCTTATTTTAATAATTTCCATCCTTTCTTTCTATCCGGCTACGGCACAAGACAATAAGCTAACGATAGAAGAAGCTGTTCAATTTGCGTTGGAGAAAAACGCAAAAATACAGCAGATGAGGGCTATCTTAAAACAAAAAGAAAATAGCTGGAGATCGGAAACCGGAATATCCGCGCCCGAAATCAGCTACTTTAAAGAAGGCATTGGAAATGGTCCGGGCGATGCTTTTGATGAAAAAAGATTTTCTGTTTCGCAGGAATTTGATTTTCCGGTTACTGCCGCCTACCGTTTAAAAGGCCTGTCAGAAGAGGCAGGAGCGATGAAGCTGGAACTTGACGCCGTTGAAAAAGAAGTTACAGCAGAAATAAAAAGCTACTACGTTGAGGTGCTTTATGCAATATCGTTGCAAAAGTCGAGGAAAAACCAATTAGCCCTTGCCGAAGATTTATACAATGCGGTGTACACCAAATATGAAACAGGGATGGCAAACGGCATTGATTTGGCCAACGCCGAATTGCGGCTCGATGAAGCCAAGAATGGCCTTGACCAAAGCGAATGGATTTTACACAAAGCCCGCTACGGTTTGTTTTACAACATGGGTCTTCCGGAAGAGCAGCAGTTGTACTCCATCACTTTTTCCGACACATTAATGGCTTCCGACATTCGAATTTCGCAAATACAGACGCTGTTAACCCAAAAAGACCATCCCCGGCTACTGGCAACCGAGCACGAAATAAAATCGACCGAGTACTTTTTAAAAGAAGCCAGAAGCAATATTTTGCCGGATATCCGCTTAAACCTGTACAAGCAAAACCTTGGCGACGGCTATAACTTCAGAGGGTTTGAAGTTGGCCTGCAAATTCCAATCTGGTATCCTTTCGAACAGAAAGGAAAAATCAACCAGGCCCTGGCAAAAAAAGAAGAGATTGTTTGGAAACAAAAAGAAGTAGGCCTCGAAATTAAACGCCAGATAGAATATGCCTGGCACAATTACGATGTAAGCCGAAACATTATAAACCGGTACAATGAAACCATGAAAAGCAAAGCAACGCAGTTGCGCGATTTAAGCCTCAGGGCATATCAACTGGGCGAAATTGATCTGTTAAACCTGTTAACTGCACAACAAACTTTTCTCGACAGTGAATTGCGGTATTTAACCGCTTTGCGCGATTATTACCTTCAGCTGGTGTCTTTGGAGAAATACCTCGGACAAGAGCTTGTTTACTAAAAAACAATAATTTATATATGAAATGAGCATGAGGATGGAATTCAGACCCGGAGCAACAATAGAAGGCTCATCGAATTCCGTCTGTTCCCATAAAAAACTTAAAAAAATAACAGATGAAACGCATTTTAATACCAATCTACCTGGTTACTTTCTTTATAGCATTTTCGTGTGCTGAAAAGAAAGAAAATAAAGTGGCTCCAACAGTTAAACCTACCGAGTTGCCGCCATCACTAAAAACGGAGAGCAAAGTTTCGGTAGTGAAACTAACCAGCCAGCAACAAAAAGACTTAGCAGTGCAAACCATAACAGTGGCAAGCAACCTGGTTAACCACATAATTACTGCACCCGGTGTTGTTTTTCCCGCGCCGGAACATGCCAGCATTATTAGTGCTCCAATTGCCGGGCAAATCAGGGAAATAAATAAATACGAAGGGAACTGGGTACAAAAAGGCGAAGTACTGTTCCACATTCAAAGCCTTGAATACGGAACCCTGGTTTCGGAGTACCTTCAGGCTTATGCCGAAGAGGAGTTTCAGACAAACCGGCTAAAACGAATGGAACAGTTGGTAAAAGAAACCATCAGCTCGGTGAGCGAGCTGGAACGTGCTACCGCTGAATATCAGCGGGCATCTGCCTCTTCCAGGGCCGCATATTCAAAACTAAAAGCACTGGGTGTGCTCGACGAAGAAATTGAAGCGCTCGTAAGCAGCGACGATATTGACCCGGTACTTCATGTCCACTCCCCCATTTCGGGAATGGTCGAAAAAAACTTTGTAGAATTAGGCCAGTCGGTAAATGCACTCGAGAATTTATCGCGTGTGCTCGACACTCGCATTGTGATGGTAAAAGGATACGTTTCTCCTGACGATGCCCGTCTTATTAACACGGGAGACTCGGTAAAAATAATGAGAAGGGAAGAAAAATTCGGGACAACCGTTTCTGCAACCATTTCATCAATAAACCCGGGGGTAGATGAAAACAGCAGATCGGTAATTGTAAATATGCTCATCCCGACAACAGCCGAATGGCCACGCCCGGGAGAAAATGTGCGTTTGGCAATTGTGTCTTCTTCGCCAAGAAAAACCATTGCCATTCCTGTTGAATCACTTTCGTACGATGGCAACCAGCCTATTGTATTTGTAGAAAAAGAAGCCGGGGTATTTGAAAAAAGACCGATTGTTATTTCTGAAATCGGAGTCCAAAATGTTTTTGTTGAAAGTGGATTGTACGATGGTGAGCAGGTTGCTTCATCCAAGGTATTCAGTCTGAAAGCTCTTTCGCGGTATGATGTTATGGCTGAAGAATAAACGAACAACTGAAAAGAATTTTTTATGCTTAAAAATATAATCACATTTAGTGTCAGACAAAAATTTGTAGCCCTTGCCCTGGTCGTTTTAATGGCTGTGGGAGGATACTTTTCGCTGATGCAACTGCCAATAAATTCGCTGCCCGATGTAACACCGGTGCAGGTTCTGGTAATCACCAAGGCAGGAAGATTTTCGCCTTTCGACGTTGAAAAACTGGTGAGTTACCCCATCGAAACAGCCATGAACGGGTTACCCGACGTGGCACAGGTGCGTTCCATTTCTCAATTCGGACTGTCGGCCGTTACCGTTGAATTTGACGAAGGCACCGATATCTATTTTGCACGACAAATGGTCAGCCAGCGGCTTCAGTCCATTACCGATGAATTGCCGCCCGATGTTTCCAACCCGCAACTGGGGCCTATTTCTACGGCGCTGGGCGAAATTTACCAGTATGTTGTCAGGGGCGAAAACTATTCGCTTACAGAACTGCGGGAAATTCAGGACTGGCTTATTGCCCCTCAACTTAAAATTGTAAAAGGTGTAACTGAAATCAACTCATTTGGTGGTTTCGTAAAACAATACGATGTTATAATCCAGCCGGGCAGGCTTCGTACATTTGGCATCGGAATTTCAGAAGTGCTCGACGCCATTGCTAACAACAACAGCGTTTCGGGAGGAAACTACATCGAACATAATAAAGAACAGTACATCATCAGGGGATTCGGACAAATTAACACCCGCGAAGACATTGGGAATATTGTTGTAACAAATGTAGCAAATAAACCTGTTTTCATTCGCGATATTGCCACGGTTGAAATCGGAACACAAATAAGGCAGGGTGGCGTGACCCAGGATGGCAAAGGCGAAGTGGTAACAGGGATTGTAATGATGCTGCGCGGCGGAAACGGAAGAGAAGTGATTTCCGGTATTGAAGAAAAAATTGAATCCATAAATGCGAGTTTGCCGGACGGTGTGCAAATTGAAAAATTTTACGACCAGTCGGATCTGATTTCGCGAACAACAGCTACCATTTCTACAAACCTGATTGAAGGTGGTATGCTGGTAATTGTGATTCTGCTGCTCATGCTGGGTGAAATATCAGGAGCGCTTATTGTTGCCATGGTTATACCGCTTTCTATGTTATTTGCCTTTATCGGAATGCGGGAATTTGGGCTGGCTGCCAACCTGATGAGCCTCGGTGCCATCGACTTTGGAATGGTGGTGGATGGCTCGGTTGTTATGGTAGAAAACATTGTACACCGCCTTCAGAACGACAAAAGTGCTGACAAAACTGAAGTAATAAAAAAAGCAGCCCAGCAGGTTGTGCGCCCCATATTTTTCGGGGTACTGATAATTTTAATGGTTTACGTACCTATAATGACTTTCAGCGGAATGGAAGGAATTATGTACCGCCCGATGGCCATTACAGTTGCAGCTGCTGTGTTTGGCTCGTTGTTGCTTGCACTGATATTTGTTCCGGCAATTTCGGCTATAATTTTCCGAAAAGGCGTTAAGGTGCGAAAAAACAAACTCATTAACTGGCTGCGGCCCCGGTACACCAATTCGCTGGAAAAATATCTGGATCGCAGGTGGCTGGTGGTTTCAGTCGCTGTTGTTATTTTTGGCGCTTCGGTTTTTCTAATGTCAAAACTTGGAACCGAGTTTCTGCCAGAGCTGGACGAAGGGTCTATTTTGGTGGAACAGGTGAGAATGCCGTCGGTAACATTGGATCAATCCATTGAAAATGCCAACTGGCTGGCCGGAATGCTCGTTCAGAATATTCCTGAAATAAAAACCGTTGTGCCAAAAACCGGGCGTTCCGACCTGGCAAACGACTGGATGGGAGTTCATCAGACCGATGTTTGGGTTGTTTTAAAACCCGAAAAAGAATGGAGAGAGGGAGTTACAAAACAAGACATTATCGACCAGATAGAACCATACCTGCAAACAGAACCCGGACTGGTTTACAACTTTACGCAACCAATTGCCATGCGGGTAGACGAATTAACAAGCGGCGTAAAATCAGATTTGGCAGTAAAAATTTATGGCGAAGATCTGGATGTTTTAACTAAAATCGGCGAAAATATTTCATCGCTTTTGCCTTCGTTACCCGGCACAAACAATTTTTACGTAGAACAAACAGTTGGGCAACCGTACCTTACAATAGACATCAACAGAGAGGCAGTTGCGTCGTTCGGGCTTAACGTAAATGATGTACAAAAGGTAATTGAAGCAGGAATAGGCGGAGGTGTTGCCGGTGTGCTTTACGAAGGGCAACGCAGTTTCGAAATCGTCGTCCGCTACCCTGAAAACGTGCGTGACGAGTTGTACAAAATTCAGGAGGTTCCGGTGCATTTGCCCGGGGGCGATTTTGTTCCCCTAAAGCGTGTTGCCAACATCGAACTTCAGGAAGGGCCTCGTGAAATTCAGCGTGAAAACGGCTGGAGAAGGCTCATTGTTGCCATCAATATAAAAGATATTGACCTGGGTTCATACGTTTCAAACCTGGAGAAAAAAATCAGGGAGGAAGCAGAAATTCCAGCCGGTTATTTTATTGACTACGGAGGTACTTTTGAAAACCAACGCCGCGCCATGCGTCATTTATTACTGGTTGTTCCGCTTTCAATTTTTATAATCATCGGCCTGCTCTACCTCAACTTCGGCAAAATGAAGTATGCAATTCTGATTTTGCTGAACCTGCCGTTTGCCCTTTCAGGAGGTGTTTTCCTGTTGTGGCTGCGAGGCATGTACCTGTCCGTTTCGGCAAGTATTGGTTTTGTCGCCCTGTTTGGTGTGGCGGTGCTAAACGGAATTGTGCTGATCGACCACATCAACGAAATTCGGAAAACCAACAATCTCGATTTGAGAACAGCAATTCTGGATGGTGCCGCCGACAGGTTGCGCCCGGTACTAATGACCGCTTTGGTTGCCAGCCTCGGATTCATTCCCATGGCTTTCAACAGCGGCCCCGGCTCTGAAGTTCAACGGCCGTTAGCCACTGTGGTAATTGGAGGGTTAATTACTTCAACAATGCTAACGCTAATGGTTTTACCTAACATTTACTACTGGATGGAAGGCAGAAAAGAGCGAAAAGCAGCAAAACGCAACAAGTAAAAATCATTCAAAAAACTGATTGTTTCTTTATTGAAATCAGCAAAAACAGAATTTTAAAAACATAAAAAACCTTCTCTGCAACTTTGCAGAGAAGGTTGAAACAATTAAAGCAACTTATCCATTAAAAGCTAATAATCACATCTCTTTTACCTTCTTCCCGAACTTCTTGATGACGAACTTCTCGAACGGGTTCCCGATTCAGAAGAACGGCTTCGACTGCCTGAATTACTTCTGTTTACCGAAGAGCCAGACGACCTTGATGAGCTTCGTGAACTGTTGACTTTCGGTGTTGACCGGGGCTTGGAAGACGACCTGTTAGTTACAGTTGAAGACGACTTTTGCCGGGTACTAACACTGGGGCGTATAGAAGAGCTTTTCAGCTCCCGCCCTGAAGATGTCGAATTTACTCTGTTTGAACTATTTGTTCTTTGCCTTACCGTAGAACTTTTGTTGGAAGATGACGGCCTGGTTACTGTTGTACTCCGCGGAGTGCTGCTAGATGAACTGCGGGTGGCTGTTCTGGTGCTGCGCGTTCCAGAAGAGTTCTGAACTCTTCCTGAACTTTGCGTTGTGGTTGACTTCCGGGTTGAAACAGCCCTTTGACCTGCGGAAGCCCCGGTAGTCGAACGCCGTTCAACAGAACTGCGGTTGTTGCTTCCAGACCGTCGAACAGTTGTGGAACCCGAAGAACGCACTCTGCTTACAGAAGAACTTTTTACCGCATTTGAATTTCTTGAACTTCTTCTTGCTATCACCTCTCCTTTCCTTCTTAAATCGGGGCGGGAGTATGTTGTTCTGTACTTCCCTGAGTTAATGTTCACATTAATTCTGGGAGAATAGGTTCTGATGTTTGTATAGTAGTAGTTTTTATACCGGGGATGCCTGTAGTGATTCCAATGGCGGTAGTGCGCATAATAGTGATGATGCCAGTGGTTGTGGTATCCGTAGTAAGTATGCCAGTAGAACGGGCGCCACGGGTTCCAGTACACGGGATAATATCCCCAACGCCACGAAGAGTGCCAGACTACATACGACGGCAAGAAAATAGACCTTATCAACGGCCAGGTGGCAACTTCGTAAACCGTAGTATGCACTACTTTTGTTTTTGGTGTATGTACAACATTCCCCATATAGCCCGGGTTGGGCGTTTCGCCGGCGTCTGCATACATTGGCTCAATAATGTAGTCTTTACCGTAGAGCATTTCGTCGCCTACTAACTGAATCTGAACGGAACCATTTCTAAAACGCTGAACTGAAAACACCGCTATATCCTGGGTTTCGTATTGATCCAAAGCCGTGCGAAGTACAATGGTATGTACATTCCCGTCGACATAATCAAACACCATAATGTAATCAACCAGATTATCTCCGTTCAAATCAAGGTTGTTAATCATCGAATTTTCATCATTAAGATTTCGCTCAAAACCTTCAAGGGTCTCCGACTCCTGAAAAAGTTTCATTACCGCATAGAGATTTAGGTTATCACCTGGCAATCCCGAATAAGTTTGTGCCCCGGCTATGCTCCAGCCTGCTACCAGCAGTGCGATGATTGATGTAATTATTAAATTTTTCATGGCTTTAAATTTTAAAAAGAACCAAGTCTTCAATCTCAATAACGCAAAACCCGTACCAATATGATTTTGCCAGGCAAAACAACGATTAACAGCGGCCACTTCTAACACTCCATCTTACCACGAAAAAAAAGAGACGGCGCTTAAAGAGCACCGTCCCAATCCTTTTATTGTCAAGTTTCAAAAGCAAAAATCTTGTTACTTCATGAAAGGAAATTTTTCTGAAAATCCTCCCAAACTTCCGGGTCTAATTCGGCCAGAACATTATCGGTCAGCTCTCCCCCATCCTGAAGCACAACATGGTTGTATGCCAACATTTTTGAATTTGCCGAGGTCGCCAAAAAATCTTTCAAACGCACAAACTCATCGTCTAACCACTCTTTAAATTGGTCGGCCATAAACATAAACCGGGTTTCTCTTAGCCAGTTAGCGGGTTCAACCTGATACACCCAGCCATCAGAATAAGGAGACCGATTCAGTTTTTCGGGGCATGTCAACAACTCTTCGTTGTATTGTTTTATGCTGCCGGATATCGGTGAAAATATTTCCAACTGTTTTCCTTCTCTTACAATGGAAAATATTTTTTCGCCTTTTCTGACCTTTTCGCCCGGAGCTTTCATTTTCACCTGAGTAAGGGTACCGGTAATGTGCTGCAAAAAATCATTTATGCCAATTTTTACCTGCCCGTCTTTTTCCATAAAAGCCCAGGTGTAGGTTTTGTCGTAAAACAAACCACCCGGAGCCTCAACCGAATTCACATTCAGCGCCTGAGGAACTTCGATCTCTTCGTTGAGAACGCTTGTATTTTGTTTTCTTAGAAAATAAATAATGGCAAGTGCCAGCATAACAGCTACTGCGGCAAACAGGAAAATTGTTCCGGAAGGAAGTCCGGGGGAAGAACCGGCGGGAGCTGGTCCGGAAACAGGTTTTGTAAGAGCCAGCATCCCAGAAGCTTTCTCCCTTCCGGACAAATTACTGAAACCCTGCGCTCCCAGCAACTCCTGCCCGTCGTTAATCACCCAGTTTAAAAATTCCAAAGCAGCGTTATTTTGCGGCTGCCCCGACGAAAAAGCGTAAATATCGGCGCACAATTCCCGTGGGTACTTCCCAACCCAGGCCCCGCGAATTAACGCCTGCGGACTGCCAAAAATATTTTCGAAGCCGTCTATTTTTCCATTTTCATTTTTATCCACAGGCAAAATAGCAATCTGCCCTGCGAATGAATTCATTTCAGAATTAAGTACATCTGCCAACCTGCAAAAACCTACTGCATATTTATCATTTTGCACCTTTGAGACAAGTTCTGAAACAGGTACTAAAACAGACAATTCAGAGCCTCCGCGCTCTACTCCGGCAAACCCTAACAACCTGGCAACAACAGGTTCAGAGTCCGCAATAAAAACGCGAATTGGTGTTTTTGTTGCACCGTCAAAGATGGTTGTCCAATCAGCTTTTTGAGAAAGCATTTTGCCAATCGTTTTTGAAGTAACGCCCTGTGCCTTTAATGCATTAACCCAGGGATTTTCCGCATTGAATACCGGCACAATAATATCGTGGCCCACAACTATTTTCCAGGAAGGGTCGCTTTCTGAAACCCCGGAGGAAAAACAGATTTGATCATCGGACATGCGCAAACCGTCAGACATTTCTGCCACGTTGATTTTCGCGTCGGGATTACTTTCTTCAAAACCGGAAATCCAATATTTCACAAGTTCCACCGTTTCCGGCGAGCTGTATACCTGAGCAGCCATTTCATTATTGCCCAGCGCCTGCTCCCGGGATTCATTATCAGTCCCTTCTGCCCGAACCAAGAAAGGGATGACTAACAAGATAAGCAATGACGATAAAATTGTTTTCATGATATTGATGTTAAGTTTTTTAATAATTTTACTAAAACACTGAAAAACAAAGCATTAACAAATACGCTATTAATAATCCAAATAGAGTGCCACAAAAAAAATCAATCAAAATCTACTAATAATCAACAAGTTAAGCACATTCCTTTCAATATCGCAAAAACACCGAATTGCTGAATTATTAAACACTTAAACAAGCAACACTTGTTTATACATTGAAAATCAAACGAATACCTATCATGTAAGTATTATTTACAGTGTTTAATATTTCTACAATCAAATTCAAATAATCAGGCTTTTCTTGATTTAAATGCCAAAAAAAAGATTCAGTTCTTCAAAAAAAGTATGTTCGACACCTTTTTAATAAATCGATTCGATTTTCTTACTACACAAAAAAAGTTTGTTAATTTGTCTCCTGTTCACAAAAAATACTCAGAACAGATTTATCAAAAGGAAACAACATACACAATGAATAAAAATAAACCTGCAATAATTGGAATGGGCAATGCCCTGGTTGACGTAATTAACATTCTTGAAAACGACACTATTCTGGACGATTTCGGACTGCCAAGAGGAAGCATGACTCTTGTTGATGCAGAGCTTTCGCGAAAAATTTATGAAGCCACACAATCCAACAAACGCCAAATTACTACCGGAGGATCTGCGGCCAACACAATACACACACTGGCAAAACTAGGCACAAAGTGTGGGTACATCGGAAAAATTGGGGAAGACGAACTGGGCACTTCATTTAAAGAAGAATTTGAGCAACACCGGATTACGACATTTCTATTTCCGAGCGAGAAGGAAACCGGCAGAGTAATGGCGCTGGTAAGTCCGGATTCGGAACGTACCATGGCTACTTACCTGGGAGCAGCGGCAGACATGCAACCCGACGAATTATCGGCAGAAATATTTCAGGGTTTTACCATTTTGTACATTGAAGGTTACCTGGTGCAAGACCACGCGCTTATTGAATCTGCGGTGGATTTGGCGCGCAGCGAAGGATTGAAGGTAGCGATTGACCTTTCGAGTTTTAATGTTGTTGAACAAAACCTCGACTTTCTGAAAAAGCTCATTGCCGAAAAGGTGGACATTGTTTTTGCCAACGAAGAAGAAGCGCGGGCTTTTACAGGCAAACAACCGGAAGAGGCGTTAACAGAAATAGCCGCGCTGTGCGAACTGGCCGTGGTAAAAACAGGGAAAGAAGGTTCACTCATTCAACGGGGAAGTGAAAAGTGCAACGTTGGAATCATTCGGGCAACTGCCATTGATACCACGGGAGCCGGAGACAACTACGCAGCAGGATTTTTTTACGGTATGGCTAAAGGATTGCCACTTGAAAAATGCGGGCAAATTGCAGCGCTGGTTTCCGGGAAAGTAGTTGAAGTGATGGGCGCAAAAATCCCGGAAAGCAAATGGGACGAAATTCTTAAAACGGTAAAGGAATTGGAAGCCTAAAATAAACCGTGAATCTGGGCATCGATTTTATCAATAATCGAGCTCAGATCTTCAGGATTTGAAGTAAAATCCAGATCATCTACACTTATTATCAACAGTTTGCCAAGTCGGTAATTGGTTATCCATTTTTCGTACCGCTCGTTTAGCTGTTTCAGGTAATCGAGGCGAATGGAGTTTTCGTATTCCCGTCCCCGTTTCTGAATCTGATTTACCAGCGTTGGGACAGATGCCCTGAGATAAATCAGCAGATCGGGCTGTTGAATAAGGCTCACCATCAAATCGAACAGCGTTTTGTAATTCTTAAAATCGCGGGTACTCATCAGCCCCATGGCATGCAGGTTAGGCGCAAAAATCTCCGCGTCTTCGTATATTGTACGGTCCTGAATAATGGTTTTCCCCGACTTCCGAATGTCAATAATCTGCTTAAACCGGGAGTTCAAAAAGAAAATCTGCAGATTGAACGACCACCGCTGCATATCGTTATAAAAATCATTCAGATAAGGATTTTCATCTACGTCTTCGTAATGAGGAGTCCAACTGTAATGCTTTGCCAACAACTCTGTTAGCGTGGTTTTTCCGGCTCCGATATTTCCTGCGATGGCTATGTGCATAATTTTCTTCTTAATTATTGAATGCTGAAAATAAAGATTATTTCTTTAATAAACTCAATAGTTCATCAAGGTATTTCCGATCATTTGACAGACGCGGAATTTTATTTTGCCCGCCAACTTTTCCCCGGTTTTTCATCCATTGGTAGAAAGTGCCTTTGGGCGCAACTTCCAGGTGAAGCATTTCCAGGGTAATACTTTTGTGTCTTTTGGCCTCGTAGTCAGAATTCAGTTGCTGCAACCTTTCGTCCAGCAACAGGGCAAACCGATTAACGTCAGCAGGCTCTTTTTCAAACTCAATAACCCACTGGTGAGCGCCTTTCTGGTTATCGCCCATAAATATAGGGCCGGCTGTGTATTCGCTCACAATCGCACCGGTTTTTTCACAGGCTGTTTTTAACGCATTTTCTGCATTATCAACAATAACTTCCTCGCCAAACGCATTGATAAAATGTTTGGTGCGGCCGGTAATTTTCAACCGATACGGATTTTTAGAAACAAACTGTACGGTGTCTCCGATTATGTAACGCCACAAACCGGCATTGGTAGATATAACCAACGCATAATTCTCGTTCAGTTCCACCTCTTCCAACGTGAGCACTGACGGGTTTTCCGAACCAAACTCACTCATGGGAATAAACTCGTAATACACACCGTAATCCAACATCAGCATCATGTCGCGACGGGAAGGGTCGTCCTGAATGGCAAAAAAACCTTCCGATGCATTGTATGTTTCCATGTAATGCATTTTTTCAGATGGAATAAGTTTCTGATACTGTTCACGGTAAGGCTCAAAATTGACGCCACCGTGCGTAAACACTTCCAGGTTTGGCCACACTTCCAGAATATTGTTTTTTCCGGTTTTCTCCAGTATTCTTTTCAGCAAAACCAGATACCACGAAGGAACTCCGGCAAACGATGTAACATTCTGGTCAAGCGACGTTTCAATTATCCGCTCCACTTTCTCTTCAAACTCCTCTATCAATGCAATTTCGGCCGGAGGAATCCGCATTAGATCAGTCCAGAACGGAACATTTTCAATCAGAATAGCAGATAAATCGCCATAATAAGAATTATTGGCGAAGTTATTAATGCTGTGGCTGCCGCCCAAAGTCAGCGTCTTCCCAAAAAGTACTTTTGTTTCAGGGTAATTTTTGATGTAGATGGCAAAAACATCTTTTGGCCCGCGCAAATGACAATCTTCCAGAGCTTCTTTTGTAACGGGGATGAATTTACTTTTTTCGCTTGTCGTTCCAGATGACTTGGCAAACCATTTTACTTCTCCCGGCCAGAGCAAGTCGGTTTCGCCCTGCCGTAACCGTTCAACCCACGGTTTAATATCTTCGTAGGTTTGCAGCGGCACAGCGCGCTGAAAATCTGCGACCGAATTAATTTTATCGTACCTGAATTTTTCGCCCCAGGCCGTATTTCGCGCCCGGCGCAATAAATTAAACAGAGTTTCGTGCTGAATATCAAACGGGTGTTCGCGGTAAAGCTGTATTTGGTAATTCCTTTTAAAATTAATCCAATTTATTACTGAATTAAGTAATGCCATTGTAGTCTTTAAATATTAACACCCAAAGTTAGAAATTATTTGCAAGGGTAATGCAATTGCATTTTTGAGACACCTACTTATTTAATATAATTCTGAAGGTGGTTCCTTTCCCAAGCTCTGACCATTTAATAAAGATTTTTCCCTGGTGATAATTTTCGACAATACGTTTTGCCAGAGACAAACCTAATCCCCACCCTCTTTTTTTGGTAGAAAATCCCGGTTGAAATATGGTTTTAAACTGCGATTTCTGCACGCCTTTGCCGGTGTCGGTAACATCAATAACCACCGTATTTTCTTTTTCTTTTAACGCCAGCGTAATTTTTCCGTGATTATCCATGGCATCAATGGCATTTTTGCAGAGATTTTCGATTACCCACGAAAAAAGCGCAGCATTAAGCGGAATCAAATGAAGTTCTTCGGATGAAAAAGCAGTTTCAAATTTCACCCTGTCAGACGAGCGGGTTTTCAAATAGCTCACAGCAGAGGTGAGCACTTCCACAATATTAGTCGGAATCAATTCGGGTTTCGAACCAATTTTTGAAAAGCGTTCTGCAATTTTTTCCAGGCGCAACGTATCTTTTTCAAACTCCGCCACAAGCGATTGGTCAACCTCCTGAAGTTTCAGAATTTCAATCCATGCCATTAACGACGAGATAGGAGTACCTAACTGGTGAGCAGTTTCCTTTGACATACCAACCCAAACCTGATTCTGCTCGGCCCGTTGCGTTGCAATAAATGCCGAATAGGCCGCAATAATAAAAACAACAATAACAATTAACTGAACCAGCGGATAATAACGCAGGTTCCTCAGAATACTGGATTCCCGGTAGTAGAGCAAAAGATAATCGCCGTCTTCTTCCGACAAATCTATCCGGATGGGATCTGAATGAGCTTTCATTTTCTCCAGTTCCTTTTTCAGCACATGCTCTTTTCGCCCTTCACTGAAATTGATGTTGGCGTTGTAATTAAAACTTCCGTCGGGTTCCACAATCAGAACCGGAATGGTTGTATTTTGTCCGAGTATTGACTGGATAAGCGTGAGGTAAGCCGTGTTCAGTTGTTCTACGCCGGCCTGATTTCCATTTTGAATACCAGATTCGGCCATTCGTTTGGTTGCCTCGGCCCACAATTCAACTTTCTTCCGTTCTTCGTTGGCCATTTTCCCCGAAAGCCAGTTGGTAAACAACAACGACACCACTCCAATTATTACTGCCACAAGCAACAGCAATATTTTTCCACGTTTTCTTTTAAGGTAAATATCCAAGGTAAGACTTTTAGTTTATAGTTCAGAAAACGAAAGGACTAAACAAATATTATCTAGTTTTCAACTAAATCTCGTGCAGCGCTAACAATCCCTTCCTTATCAATTCCGCAAACCTTATACAATTCTTTTAACGCCCCGTGTTCGATAAACCGGTCGGGAACACCCAATATTTTAACCTGCGACGAGAATCCGTTTTCGGCCATAAACTCAAGCACTGCGCTACCAAAACCACCCTTAATAACACCGTCTTCCACGGTTAATATTTTCCGGTACTTTTTGAAAACCGATCTTAACAAATCTTCATCCAGAGGTTTCACAAAACGAAGGTCGAAATGTGCCGCAGAAATGTTCTCATCAGCCAGCATTTTAATTGCGTCCTGTGCAAAAATTCCGGATTTTCCGATAGTAAGAATGGCCAAATCAGTTCCTTCGGACAACTGCCTTCCTTTGCCAATTTCAATTTTCTCGAACGGCCTTCTCCAGTCAGGCACATTTCCACACCCGCGAGGGTAACGAATAGAAATTGGTTGTTTCAGCTCTCCCAGTTGGGCAGTGTACATCAAATTCCTCAAATCAGGCTCGTCCATTGGTGCGCAAACAATCATGTTAGGCACCGTGCGCATGTATGCAATATCGAATACACCATGGTGCGTGGGGCCGTCTTCTCCTACCAGCCCGCCCCGGTCGAGACAAAAAATTACAGGCAAACTCTGAATAGCCACGTCGTGAATAACCTGATCGTAGGCTCGCTGCATAAAGGTGGAGTAGATGTTACAAAACGGAACCATTCCCTGCGTTGCAAGCCCGGCGGCAAAAGTTACTGCATGTTGTTCTGCAATGCCAACATCGAAAGCCCGATCAGGCATTTTTGCTATCATCAGGTTCATGGAACATCCCGACGGCATTGCCGGAGTAATTCCCACAATTTTTTTATTTTTTTCGGCCAGTTCAACCAGCGTTTCACCAAAAACATTCTGAAACTTATGCGCGTTGTCAACCTGGCACCCCGAAGTATAAATCTCCCCGGTTTCTTTATTAAACAGCCCGGGAGCATGGAACTTGGTCTGATTTTTTTCGGCCTGCAAAAAACCCTTTCCTTTTTTAGTGACTACATGCAGTAATTTTGGCCCTGATATTTTTTTTAGATCTTGTAAAGCCTTTGCCAGATACTTTACATCATGCCCGTCAATTGGCCCAAAATACCTGAAGTCAAAAGCTTCAAAAAGGTTATTTTCTTTCAGCAGAATATTTTTCAGCGCATGCTGATTTTTCTGAATAAACTTCCGGGTTTTCTCTCCAAATCCGTCAAGTTTTCCCAATCCTTCCCAAACTTCCTTTTTTACCTTATTATAGGTTTGCGACTTGGAAATATTTAAAAGATACTGGCCAATTACCCCTGAATTAGGATCGATGGCCATGTTATTATCATTTAAAATTACCAGCAGATTTGCTTTTGTAGCTCCCGCGTTATTCAGCGCTTCAAACGCCATACCTCCGGTCATGGCACCATCGCCAATTATTGCAACAACATTTCGGTCTTTCTCTTCTTTCAGCCCCGAAGCAATAGCCATTCCCAACGCCGCAGAAATAGAGGTAGAAGAGTGTCCTACGCCAAAAGCATCGTATTCGCTTTCATCACGTTTGGGAAATCCGCTGAGCCCGTTAAACTTTCTGTTAGTGTCAAAAGCTTCCCGGCGCCCGGTTAAAATTTTATGCCCATACGCCTGGTGTCCAACGTCCCAAACCAACAAATCGTATGGTGTATTATATACGTAATGCAAAGCCACGGTAAGTTCTACAACACCCAGGCTCGCACCAAAATGCCCCGGATTTGTAGAAACTGCATCAATAATAAACTCACGGAGTTCTTTACAAACTTCTGGAAGTTCTTCTGTTGACAGTTTTTTTAAATCAGCCGGGCTATTTATCTTATCAAGCAACGTTTCCTTAACTTTAACCATTTCTCGCGAAAATATTTTCAAAGATACAACAAATCGGGTACTCAGTATTGTTCAAAAATTTGTTGGGGAACTCAGATTTGTTATCAAACTGCAAAAGAAGTAAATTTAGCCGGAATTAAAATTTAAAAAAATGAGAACTGCACATATCTTAATATTCACATTTGCAACTATCCTGTTTTCTTCCTGTGTTTCCATGAAACAATTCTCTGATGTTCAAGATAAACTCAAGAACACGGCTCAGGAAAATGAGGTTCTAAAACAGTCGAATCTGAGGCTGGAAACAGCCAACCGCGAGATGGAAAGCGTGAATAAACAACTTACCGAGCGGAACAAAGATTTGACCGCACAACTGGAGGACGCGTTGTACAACCTGAACGCCCAAAAACAAAAATATGCAGGGCTGGAAATAGACATGCAAAACCTGAACCGGCAACTGGACATTTTGAAAACAGGCAGTAGCTCGGAAATAGAACAGCTGATGGACGAATTGCAAACCGCCCGCCGCAATTTAAACCAACGCGAAGATAGAATACGCGAAGCCGAAAAAGAGCTGGAAGAACGAAATGCAAAACTGATAGAACTTCAGGATGCGCTGGCAAAAAAAGATGAGGCGGTAAAAGATTTGAAGAATAAGGTAATGCACGCACTTACCGGTTTTACCGGCAACGGGCTGACAGTTCATGAGAAAAACGGAAAAATTTACGTTTCGATGGACGAAAAGCTGCTTTTCAAAACCGGAAAATGGGATGTTGATCCTAACGGGCAAAAGGCATTGAGCAATTTAAGCCAACTGCTGGCCGAAAATACCGACATCAACATTATGGTAGAAGGACACACAGACAACGTGCCTATGCGTGGATCGGGAGACGTAAAAGACAACTGGGATTTGAGCGTAATGCGCGCAACTGCTGTCACAAAAATTCTAACCCAGAACAAACAGCTCAAACCAGACCGTATTATTGCCGCCGGACGCAGCGAATATGTCCCTCTTGCAACAAATGAAAGTGCAGAAGGGAAGCAAATGAACCGCCGCACAGAAATAATTCTTTCGCCCAAGTTAGATGAAGTACTGGAAATATTAGAGGCAAACTGATGGAATACCAGGAAGATTCCGACACAAAAAGAAGCGACGAAACCTGCACAAGATATTAATATTCTGCAGAATAAAAGAAACAAACATCCGACAACACCAACTGTAACAACACAGACAAACGGGGACCGCCCTAAAAAGGTGCATTTCCAAAATGAAGGCAAGATTAAAATTTATTAAAAAATCAACGCAAAAAACGGACAAAACATCCCAACTTTTATTACTTTTGCAGCCTGAAAATTGTCCTGTGGTGTAATTGGCAACACGTCTGACTCTGGATCAGAAGAGTCCAGGTTCGAGCCCTGGCAGGACAACCAAGTCAAAAATAAAATCCTTGTAATTGATGAAGTTACAAGGATTTTTTATTTCATCTAAAATTACTGAAATTTTCATTCTATGGCGAGTGGCAAACAATTCTACTGAAAGCTTCAATGCTAGACTAAAAGCTTTCAGGACTAGTCAAAGATGTGTTGTAGACATTAGAATCTTCCTGGTTAGATTGACTAAAATTTATGCTTAAATTGAAAAACGCCCCGGATAATGAACCGTCCCATGAACTGTCTCCGGCTCAATAAAAAACGAAAGCCGGCTCTTTAACAGAACCGGCTTCCCTTTGTTTATTCCTACTACAATTAACTTTCTTTGTAAGCTTTAATCAATATCTCCAGAATTTTTTTGCCGGCTGCTGCTACGCTGGTTCCCGGACCAAAAATGGCAACTGCGCCTGAGTCGTAAAGAAACTGATAATCCTGCGGCGGAATTACGCCACCAACAATAACCATGATGTCATCGCGACCCAGTTTTTTCAACTCTTCAATAACAGCGGGAACGAGTGTTTTGTGTCCGGCTGCCAGTGATGAAACTCCCAGAACATGCACGTCGTTTTCAACGGCTTGTTTTGCGGCTTCTTCCGGGGTCTGGAACAGTGGCCCTACGTCAACGTCAAAGCCCAGATCGGCATAACCGGTAGCAACCACTTTGGCGCCCCTGTCGTGTCCGTCCTGTCCCATTTTTGCTACCATAATACGCGGCTGGCGGCCTTCCAGTTCGGCAAACTCCTGTGCCAGCTCCTGCGCTTCCTGGAATTCTGATTTGTCTTTTGCTTCTGATTTGTACACGCCTTCAATTGTTCTGATTACTGCTTTATATCTTCCTGCCACTTTTTCGCAGGCATCTGATATTTCACCCAGCGATGCACGTTTTTTTGCGGCTTCGATGGATAACTCCAACAGATTTCCTTTGCCTGTTTCGGCAGCTTTTGTTATGGCTGCCAGTGCAGCTTGTACTTCTTCTTCGTTGCGTTCGGCACGCAATTTTTTCAACCGTTCGATTTGCGCCTGCCGTACTGCAGTGTTATCGATATCCAGAATATCAATCGGATCTTCTTTTTCGAGACGGTATTTGTTAAGTCCAACAATGGTCTGATTTCCACTGTCGATTCTTCCCTGCGCCCTTGCTGCTGCCTCCTCGATACGCATTTTTGGAACGCCGGTCTCAATGGCTTTGGCCATGCCTCCCAATTTTTCTACTTCCTGAATGAGTTCCCAACCTTTATGTGCCAGTTCATTGGTTAACGATTCAACGTAGTACGAACCGGCCCACGGGTCAAGCGAGCGGCAAATTTCAGTTTCCATCTGCAGGTGCAGCTGGGTGTTACGTGCAATTCGTGCAGAAAAGTCGGTTGGCAGCGCGATGGCTTCATCAAGTGCATTGGTGTGCAAACTCTGCGTATGTCCCAGCGCTGCAGCCATCGCTTCAATAGCTGTGCGGCCTACGTTGTTAAACGGATCCTGCTCGGTAAGCGACCACCCCGATGTTTGCGAGTGGGTACGCAATGCCATTGATTTTGGATTTTTCGGGTTGAATTCTTTTACAATTTTTGCCCAAAGCATTCTGGCTGCCCGCATTTTGGCAATCTCCATAAAATGGTTCATTCCAATGGCCCAGAAAAACGACAGGCGCGGTGCAAAAGCATCAACACCGAGGCCTGCTTTAATTCCTGTCCGCAGGTAATCCAATCCGTCGGCCAGAGTGTAAGCCATTTCAATGTCGGCAGTAGCACCGGCTTCCTGCATGTGGTATCCCGAAATGGAAATGGAGTTGAATTTGGGCATATATTTCGAAGTGAACTCGAAAATGTCTGCAATAATTTTCATGGAGAATTCAGGCGGATAAATGTAGGTGTTTCGCACCATGAATTCTTTCAGAATATCGTTTTGGATGGTTCCGGACAGTTGTTCCAGCGTTGCGCCCTGTTCCAGTCCGGTAACAATGTAAAAAGCCATAATGGGCAGCACTGCACCATTCATGGTCATGGAAACAGACATTTTATCGAGCGGAATCTGGTCGAACAAAATTTTCATGTCTAGGATAGAATCGATGGCTACCCCGGCTTTCCCAACGTCGCCAACCACGCGCGGGTGGTCAGAATCGTACCCGCGGTGCGTTGCTAGGTCAAATGCAACCGAAAGCCCTTTCTGGCCGGCAGCAAGGTTTCTGCGGTAAAACGCATTGGATTCTTCTGCCGTAGAAAAACCGGCGTACTGGCGGATGGTCCATGGGCGCATGGCATACATGGCAGAATAGGGACCGCGCAAAAATGGCGGTAATCCTGCTGCATAATCCAGGTGCTCCATCCCTTCCAAATCTTCTTTGGTATAGATGGGTTTCACCGGAATCTGTTCCGGAGTTAACCAGTTTTTCTCATTATTATTTGCAGCCTTCCCCGCGGGATGATTTTTCTGAAAGGCTGTTTTTATATTTATGTCTTTAAAATTTGGTGTCATTTTATTTGATTTTTAGATTCCCAATTTGGTTTGATATGCTTTCAGGTCTTCCAGAATATTGCTTTTTACATGGACGAAATTTGTAATCCCTTTTTCTTCAAGTTCCGGCTGACATTTCGGAGCGCCGGCAATTACCAATATTTCTTTGTCCAGAAGTCCGGCTATCTGCGGGGCAATTTCTGCATATTCTTCGTCTGAGCTGCATACTACAACAATGTCGGCATTTTTTGCTCTGGCTGCTTCAACGCCGGCTGCTGCCGAATCAAATCCGTTATTGTCGATCACTTCGAACCCGGCTACTGCAAAAAAGTTGCAGCTAAACTGAGCCCGGGCTTTGCGCATGGCCAGGTTGCCCATCGTCAGCATAAAAGCAACCGGACGTTTGTTGTCTTTTGCGTACATGTCGGTTTTGTAACGCAGTGCTTCAAACGGTTGGGCAATGCGGTACGGTTTCAGCGTTTCCACATCGGCACCTTGTTCTGTGTTGTCTGTCGCTTCAAAAACCCAGTCGGGGAAATCTGTTTTGGCTGTTTCAGTAAAATTGGGAAACTGGTTCACTCCCAGCAGATTTTCGCGACGAAGTGCTGCGCTTGTGCTCCGTTTAGCAGCCATCGTTTTAATTTCATTCTGGATGAATCCTTTTTTAAATGCCTGAATGAAACCGCCTTTTTTCTGTACTTCCAGAAACAATTTCCAGGCGTGCTCTGCCAACGAAGCAGTAAGATTTTCAATGTAATATGAACCGGCTCCCGGGTCTGAAACTTTGTCGAGATGCGATTCTTCTTTTAGCAAAATTTGCTGGTTGCGTGCAATACGTTCCGAAAATTCGGTGGTGTCGCCCAAAATGGCATTAAACGGAAGTACGGTAATGGAATCTGCTCCGCCTAATACTGCCGACATGGCCTCGGTTTGGGTGCGCAGCATATTCACATAAGGATCGTAAATAGTTTTGTTGTAACTGTTGGTTTCGCAATGGGAAATAAGCTCGGCAACTTCGTCGTTTTTCGGGTTGAATGCTTTTACAATTTGTGCCCAAAGCAACCGGGCAGCGCGTAATTTGGCAATTTCCATAAAGTAGTTGTTGCTAATGCCAAAGTTGAATTTTATGTTGCCGGCCACATATTCAATGTTAAGCCCGGCGTCTGTCAGTTTGGTCAGGTATTCAACGCCCTGAGCCAGAGAAAATGCCAGTTCCTGCACAATGGATGCACCGCTGTTCGCAAAAAATTTCCCGTTAACACCGATTACTCTGAAGTGGGGGATTTTCCGGGTTTTATTAATTGCATTTGCTATTTCGTCCAAAGCATCGGGCTTTAGTTTTCCTTTAAGAACAAACGAGCCGATGGGATCAGACGAAGATGAACCGACGATGTTATTTTTGTTTTCTTTTCTTTCTGAAATGTATTCTGCAAAAGGCAGGGCACAATTGCAGTTGCCGCAACGACAAATAAAATTGATTTCAACCGCTTCCAGGCAAATGTCTTTTAGCAGGATTTCCAGATCGGCTTTTTCGACTTTTGTAGCGCAGTCGAAACAAAAGCCCAGCGAATTTACCCCTTTGCCGAGGATGCTTAACGCTTTTTTGTTGGCCTCACTGAAATCTTTCACTGCAATATCCTGGCGGATAAGCCATTCATTGCCTGTTTTTTTGTTTCCGCGCACATACGGAAATTCTCCGGGAAGTGCGTTGAGGAAGTCTAGTCCTTCCAGGTTTTGTCGGCGATAGTAGGGGCGCACGTTAAATCCTTCGTGCGTTCTCCAGACCAGCGCTCTCTCATAATCTCTGCCTTTTAAATCAGCATTTATTTTTGCTTCCCACTCTTCTGTTGTTACGGGTGGAAAATTGGTGAAAAGCTTTTGGTTTTGATCTGTCATGTTGAAAATAATTTAGTAAAAATAGGTGAACAAAATTAGCCTATTTAAAAGATTGAGCATGAGAAAATAGGAGGATTTTAGGGATTATTAATAAAAATCATGTTTTTAGGGTGGATATGTAAAATTATTCTTACCAGTTTTTAGTGAAGAGTAAATTTCGCAATGCCTGGTTTATAGTTAATTCGTATTGTCTGCTGTTCGGTTCAATCGGGCGAGTCGACCTGGTCTTGTTCTGCTTTCCTTAACGTTTTTTCACCTTCGGTTTTCATCAGAATTTTCTAACTTGCATTCTCATTTTTGAAATGTTGGGAATGGATAAGTTGCAATGGACAAAAGATATTTTTGGGCCTAAGCTGGAAATCAGTCATGGCGAGGAACTTATCGGCAGTATCCGGTGGGAGAGCATGATGAGTTCGAAGGCACAGGCAATAATTAACGGGAAACTTTTTATTCTGAATCGTGAGTTTTTTCTTTCAAAACTTGAGATTTACGACGCCAACGACCAGTCACTACTGGGAATGGTGATGATAAACCTGTTTAATCCGCGCACCGACGTGGTGATAAATGGCAAGCGTTTCGAACTGGAGATTCAGAACTTCTGGCAATCGCGTTGGTCGTGGAAGTTCAACGGAGTTGAGATGATTACCTATACGTCCAATGAATTTTTAACAAAAGACAAGGGCGAGATTGAACTGTTTACTGCGGTAAACGACGAAGTTGAAATTCTTATTCTGCTCGGATTGTTTGTCCGCAACCAGTTTGTCCTTTTTATGCTGCTGATTTTGTTGATAGTAATTTTGATTGTACTATAAAAAGAAAAGGCTGTCCTTTGACAGCCTTTTTGCTCCCGGTTTCCCGGGAAAACCTAAACCAACTAAACCTAATAAACCATAAACCTGCCAGAAAGCAGGCCTGATGATTATCTTCAATATTTTGTTTCAACTTTTTTGCAAAATCCGATATTTAAAAATATCCTTTTCTGCTTTGGTGAGCAAAGATATTAAAAAATATTCTACTTATTGTGCTTACTCTGAACTTTGACCGGCCTGATCGAGAACTTTTTGCACCGACCCGTGCAGAAGCAAAAGCCTGCGGGCTTTCTCTGCCGTATAGCCCAGTTCGTCCATAATCATGTGGGTGCCGCGTTCTACCAGCTTTTTATTTGTTAATTGCATGTTAACCATTTTATTGCCTTTTACCCTCCCCATCTGAATCATCAGCGTGGTGGTAATCATGTTCAGGATTAGTTTCTGCGCTGTTCCTGACTTCATTCGCGTACTGCCAGTAACAAACTCAGGCCCAACAATGGCTTCTATGGGAATGTCGACATTTCGTGCCAGTTCGGAATCGGGGTTGCTGGTAATACATGCTGTCAGGATTCCTTGCTCGCGGGCGTTTCTTACAGCTCCTATAACAAAAGGTGTTCGTCCCGAAGCAGCAATGCCAACTACTGTATCCAGTTGGTTGATGTTAAATTTTTGAAGTTCCTGCCACGAGAGGTTTTCGTTGTCCTCAGCAGATTCAACTGCTTTGCGGATGGCCTGGTCTCCGCCGGCAATAAGGCCAATAACCAAATCGTAACCCACTCCGTACGTTGGCGGAATTTCAGAGGCATCCAAAATTCCCAGTCTTCCGCTGGTTCCCGCTCCGATATAAAAAAGCCGTCCCCCTTTTTTTACCCGGGGAACAATTTCTGAAACCAGCTTTTCTATTTGCGGAATTGTTTTTTCCACTGCCGGTAATACTTTTTTGTCTTCGTTGTGGATTCCGTCCAACAACTCGCGAATACTCATCTTTTCAAGATTGTTGTATTGCGAACTCGATTCAGTAATACTACTCATCAGTTCAAAATTGTTTGTGGTACTCCATTAATTTTAATAAAGGTTCCTTTAGTATAATTCCCAGAACCAAATTGCGTTTCAAAAGTACGTTTTTTAGCTGTTCCTGAAAAAAGAACGCCACTGAACCTACAAAACAAATGGGCTGCTTTTCGAAACCTGAATACTGAGCTACATTGCGAAAAATGAATGAATCGAATTCGCTTTGCACCAGGTTCTCACAATATTCGTGTTCAATATTTTCTTTTAGAAAAGGAACAAAACCCGCCAGAAATTTGTTGGGTTTTTCCTGCCGGTAAACCCGATTCAGAAATTCTGCATATTCAATGGGATATTTTTCTGCAAATAGTTTTACCAGCTCTTCGGGCATCATATTTTTTAGGAAATCACCAACCAGCTTTCTTCCCAGAACCGCACCGCTCCCTTCATCTCCCAGAATAAATCCCAGCGGCGGAACATGAGCTGTAATTTCTTCTCCGTTGTACTGGCACGAGTTGGCGCCGGTTCCTAAAATGCATGCTATTCCGCTTTTTTTGCCCAGTGTGGCATGGGCAGCTGCAAGCAAATCGCTGTGCACTTCCTTTTGGGCGTTGGGAAAGAATGGTTCAAGTGCCTTTTTAATTACGTTTGCTTTTTCTTCGTTTACAATGCCAGCGCCGTAAAAAAATATTTTCTCCACCTCTTCCGGAAGGTGGGCTATCCGACTTTCTTTCCACTCTGCAACTATGTTTTCTGTTGTGCGAAAAAACGGATTTACACCGCCGGTGTTAAACAGTTCTGGCTCTTTTCCCGCCACTGAAAAACACCAGCTTGTTTTGGTAGAGCCACTGTCTGCAATAAGTATCATTTTATGTGTATTTATTTGTTCAATAAGTAATTGGTTTACTCTTTTTGTTTCTGTCCGAAAATTCAGCCTAGCTCATCTTTACATGTTCAGGTCGTAAAAATAGGGCATTTTACTGTGCTAAACTAAAAGTATATTTTGAAAGTTGACTCTCTGGTAATTTATAAAAGTTTATTTGTTTTATCTGAATGCTCCCGGGCCGGAAAATAATTGCGTAAACTGATTTTGGTCAGCTTCTTATTTACTGTTTTTTTTCAAAATTGAGAACTAGCAAAAGAACCATTCAATTTCCCTGATGTTTACAATTTCATTTGTGGTGGTTCAGGTCTTTTAAAAAGAATATATTTGCTTCAGCAAAAAGAGTTTAATTTTTTGAGATGAAACGGGCATGGTAAATTGTTAGCACAATGTAGTATAACCATCGTGCGGGTTACATGAGTCGCCATCCAAATAAACAATTTCAAACAGATGAAAAGTATTTTATTGACGTTGATTCTATTTATCGTATGTTTTTCTGTTCATTCGCAATCCACCCCTCCCAAATTCGAGTTTCGGGGTGTTTGGGTGGCTACGGTTGCAAATATCGACTGGCCGTCGAAACCGGGCTTGTCAACAGAAGAGCAGCAAAAAGAAGTGATTGAAATTCTCGATATGCACAAAAGACTCGGAATGAATGCAATAATTCTTCAGGTTCGACCAACTTCCGATGCGTTTTATGCTTCGGCGCTGGAACCGTGGTCGAGATATCTTTCGGGCACTCCGGGGCAGGCTCCCGAACCGTTTTACGACCCGTTGCAATTCTGGATTGAACAGAGCCACAAGCGGGGAATGGAATTGCATGCATGGCTGAACCCGTTTCGGGTGGCTTTAAACCATAAACAATCGCTGGCGGGAGAACATGTCGCTTTTAAGCATCCGGAATGGATTTTGAAATATGGCAACAGCCTTTATTTTGACCCGGGGCTGCCACAAACACGCGATTTTGTAGCAACCGTCGTAAAAGATATTGTGGCCCGCTACGATGTAGACGCCATTCATTTTGATGATTATTTTTATCCATATCCGTTGAAAGAAGATTTTCCCGATACAACATCGTTTGCATCGTATAACCGTGGATATTCTCCTGCATACAAAGCCGACTGGCGCCGCGAAAACGTGGACATTATTATAAAACTGTTGAACGAAACCATTAAAGCAACCAAGCCGTGGGTCAAGTTTGGCATCAGTCCTTTTGGCGTTTGGCGAAATATTGCTGACGATCCCCGGGGGTCTGATTCACGAGCCGGAGCCACCAATTACGATCATCTTTATGCCAACATTATCAAGTGGCAGGAGAATGGCTGGATTGATTATACGTTGCCACAACTGTACTGGCAAATTGGCCATCCGCTGGCCGATTTTGAAAAACTGGCCCAGTGGTGGAATTTACATAACTACGGAAGAGGAATGTATATTGGGCAGGGAGTTTATAAAAGCGATTCTTCTGCCGACGTAAAAGAATGGGCACAACCCGGAGAATTACCTAAACAAATCAGGTTGCTTAGAGAGATTCCTGGAATTACCGGCTCGGCTTTTTACAGCAGTAAACATTTTAAAAGAGATTTAATGGGATTTCAGGACAGCCTGATGCAGGATTTGTTTCGCTATCCGGCACTGGTGCCCCCCATGCCGTGGATCGACAACCAGCCGCCGCTTCCGGTTGCTCGGTTCAAAAAAAGCGGACGTACTGTAAAATGGAACAGCAAAAAGGCAGATTCGGAGTTGGATCAGCCCAAACGTTTTGTTATTTATCTGAATGAAGAAGGAACGAAATTGAATCCGGAGAACCCGAAATTTATTCATGTTATACTGAATGATGGAGAAGATAAGTTCAAATTTGAAAAAATTAACAAAAAAAGAAGAAAGTATGAAGTGCGTGTTTCTGTGCTGGATCGGTTGAATAATGAAAGCTGGTTGAGTGCGCCGGTGACAATAAAGCTGTAATTTTTCTTTCAGTTTTCGAACGATTGTCTAAATTTGCAGAAAAAATCGGCCTGTAGCTCAGTTGGCAGAGCAGCTGACTCTTAATCAGCGGGTCCAGGGTTCGAATCCCTGCAGGCCGACAAAATCGCCTCTTCATTCTTCCCCGAAGAAAAACTTAATCAAATACGATATGAATAGAACTGACTGTTTTGTCGCCTACTCCGGGATGGAAGAAACCCGAAATCTGGTTTCAGTATTAAAGGCAAATGCATTGGTAAACAGTGTTTTTGTGATCAGTCCCGAAAAAGTTAATATTCCGGGTAGTGAAACCCTGGTAACCGAAACTCCTCTTTCTACGGCAACAATGTTGCAAATTGCACAAAAGTCAACATCAGAATATTGTTTGCTTGCTTTGCGAAGTACGCCGCTTGAGTTGGGTCAGTTCAGCATTGAGCGATTGTTTCAGGTGGCCGAAAATACGGGCGCGGCAATGGTTTACGCCGATTATCGCGAAATAAAAAATGGGAAAGAGATGCTTCATCCGGTAGTTGATTACCAACAGGGAAGTTTGCGCGATGATTTTAATTTTGGCCCGGTTCAGTTTTATCGTTCCGGAATTTTGAAAAGCTTTTCCGAAGCTCATTTTCAAATTGCAGGATATTATGCTTTGAGGCTGCACGCTTCGCGCATGGGCGAACTTGTTCGTGTTCCCGAATTTTTGTTTTCGATGGTTGAATCGGATACCCGAAAATCGGGTGAAATACAATTTGATTACGTAAGCGCGTCTGCCCGCGATAAGCAAATTGAAATGGAGAATGCATGCACAGCGCATTTGAAAAAGATTGGAGCTTCCCTTTCTCCTCCGTTTCAGGAAGTCGATTTTGAAGAAAGTGAGTTTCCGGTGGAAGTATCGGTGATTATTCCGGTGCGCAACCGTGCAAAAACAATTAAAGACGCAGTAGAATCAGTGCTAATGCAGAAGACTGATTTCTGGTTTAACCTGATTGTTGTGGACAATTACTCCACTGACGAAACTACTTCTATTTTAGAGGAGTTTGCAAAAGAAGGTATGTTAATTCATGTTGTTCCCGAGCGCAAAGATTTAGGAATTGGCGGCTGCTGGAACGAAGGAATTTTTCATGAAAAATGTGGCAGGTTTGCGGTTCAGCTCGACAGCGACGATTTGTATGCCAGCGAAAATACGCTGCAAACTATTGTGGATAAATTTTACGAAGAAAAATGTGCCATGGTGGTGGGAACGTACCAGATGACCAACTTTGCGTTGGAAGAGATTCCTCCGGGAATTATTGACCACCGGGAGTGGACTCCGGAAAACGGACCGAACAATGCACTTCGAATCAACGGACTGGGTGCCCCGCGTGCTTTTTATACGCCGGTGCTGCGTCAGATAAAAGTGCCAAATGTTAGTTATGGCGAAGATTACGCGTTGGGGCTGGCTATTTCGCGTACCTGGAAAATCGGGCGTATTTACGAGCCGGTGTACCTCTGCCGCCGCTGGGAAGACAACACCGATGCATCGTTAGATATAGAAAAACAGAATGCGCACAATTTGTACAAAGATCGCATCCGGACAATTGAACTGAAAGCGCGGATGAAACAAAAACAGTAACAGTGGATTTTGGCCGTTATTAATTTACTGAGTAAGTGGATAAGAATAAAATTATTTCTACGGAAGAGCTGGCAGAGTTCGGAGAAACAGAGTCGCTGAATCAGCGTGCCTTTGCTTTGATTAATCAGCAAAAGGGAACATGGGAACTTGCACATAATAACTACGCAGCGCTTTCAGGTGTGCAGACGCGGAGTTTCGATTTTGGCCACTTCAAAATTATTGTTCAGCATAATCCGGGGCGCATCCGGTCGTCGGCGGCAAAAACCGATGCCGGCTCCATTGCTGCAAGGCCTTGTTTCCTTTGTGCGAAAAATCTTCCTGAGGTTCAAAAAGGGATAATTTTTCAGAACAGGTTTTTTATTCTGGTTAATCCGTTTCCAATTTTCCCTGCTCATCTCACGGTGCCTCACTTCGAACATACACCGCAGCAAATACTGGCTTATTTTCCGGATATGCTGGAGCTTGCCCGGGCGTTGCCGGGGTTTACTGTTTTTTACAACGGGCCGCAGTGTGGCGCTTCTGCACCCGACCATTTCCATTTTCAGGCGGGAATCAGGGGGTTTCTTCCTGTTGAGGAAGAGTTGGATGAGCTGGAGAAAAATCATTCAACAACGCTTTTTCAGAATAGTCAGCTTCATGTTTATGCTGTTGAAAACTATTTTCGAAAATTTGTTGCTGTTTGTTCTTCAGAAAAGCGTGAAGTAGTTCGTGCCTTTAATTACTTATATCAGCAACTTCCTGCTGTTGATAATAACGAACCAATGTTAAATGTCTTGTGCTTTTTTGAAGAAGAAACATGGAAGATTTTAGTGTTTCCTCGCGCCAAACAGCGGCCATCTCATTTTTTTGAAACAGGTGAAAAACAGATAGTCGTAAGTCCGGCAGCTGTTGAGCTGGGAGGAGTTCTCGTACTCCCCAGGGCTGAAGATTTTTCGTCAATTTCTTCCCGAACCATCCAAGAGATATATGGAGAAGTTACTTTGCAGTCGTCAGATTTTTCCAGGCTGAAAAGTATGTTCGCTCAATTTAGCTGATTTGCGTATTTATAACCCGCAATTTTAATCCGAACCTTTTTGTCCTTTTTTAGTGATTTTCGCTTTTGTGTTTTGCAAAAGATGCAGTATTTTTATCGTCGATTTTTCAGGAAGAGAATAGCTGTTTAGGATTTACAAACCCAAAGAGAGCAGAACAGATAAATGAGAGCAGAAGATATATTAAAGGCGCTTCCGGTACCTTTTTATGTTATCGATCTGAAAAAGAAAAGAATAGTTCAGACCAACGACGCAAAAGTAAAGCCTGAGCAAGGGCCGTGCTTTGCACAACTTTTTGATCAGAATACGCCTTGCCGCGAAAAGGATGGAAAGTGCCTATGCGAACGAATGATTGAGAAAAACCTGGATGCCGGTTTTACGCTGGAGTCCGGCCAAAGAAAAGATAAACGAGTATACCGTGCCAGCGTTAAAAAACTTGAGGGTGACCTGGCGATTGCCACATATTCTGAAATCACCCGTGAGGTTTCCTCTATCAAAGAAATGAAAATTAATACCCGGAGAATGGAGAGAGCTGAAAAGCTTGCCCTGTTTGGTTCTTGGGAAATTGATCTGCAGACAAAAGATTTATTTGCGACCCGAGGCGCCGGAGAAATTTATGGCGGAAGTGGCGGCTTTTTTTCTTTGGAGGAGGTGAAGCGGCTCGCTGTACCAAAATATCGAAAATTATTGGATGAGGCTTTCGATAATTTAATTTCCGGAAAGCGCCCTTACAATGTGCGGTATCAGATTAAACGTGTCAGCGACGGGCAGCTCAGGTGTATTCATGCGATTGCAGAATACCGGCCTGATAAAAACATGGTTTTTGGTGTGGTAAATGATATTACAGAGGTAATTCTCTCTCAAAAAGCGCTTCACGAAAGCCTTGCCGATCTTAGTCTTGCCCAAAAAATTGCAAAAATAGGGAACTGGAAATACCGCCCCGGAGAGCGGAACTTACAGTGGTCCGACGAATTGCTCGAAATACTGGAGAGGAAATCGTTTCCGGGTAATCCGGGAATTGAAGATTTCAGGGAGTTTGCGGAGGAAGACCATTTTAATTTGTTTAAAAAAGCCGTTAGGTCGGCCATTCATGTAGGCAAACCTTTTGAACATCAGTTTTACATTAAGCTGACAAGCGGCAGAAGAAAATGGGTGGAAATTATTTGTAGACCCGATAAGGAAAAAGGTGAGTATGGACATTTTTTGCGCGGAACCATTCAGGATGTGACGTCGAGCAAGTTGGCGGAAATTGAGTTGCAGCGCTTGACTAACCGTCAGACGACCTTGATTCAAAATTTGCCCGACGCTGTTTACATGAAGGATGTAAATTATCGTAAAATCGTTGTGAATAAAGGCGACGTAGAAAATTGCGGAGTGAGCAGTCCGGAAGAATTAATAGGGAAAACGGATTTCGATATTTATCCGCGGGAAGCAGCAGAAAAATATTTTAAAGACGATCAACTGGTTATTGAACAGGGAATACCTGTCATAAATCGTGAGGAAGAACTGCCTGGCGAACCGAAACGCTGGATTTTGACCACTAAAGTTCCTTTGCGTGATGTTAACGGACAAGTGATTGGACTGGTAGGAATCGGCCACGATATTACCCTCAGAAAACAGATGGTGGAGGAGTTGAGTGAGGCAAAACAGAAAGCAGAAGAGAGCGATAAACTTAAATCGCTTTTCCTGGCGAACATGAGTCATGAGATTCGGACGCCACTGAATGCAATTCTTGGTTTTTCGAAGTTTATAAGCAGCGGAAAACTTCCGCACGAAAAACTGGAGTATTACGGGAAAATAATTGAAAGTTCGGGGCAGCGGCTTACTTCTGTTATCAATGATATTATTGACATTTCGCTTATTCAGGCCAATCAGTTGAAGGTAGATTACAGCTTTTTTGATATTAACGATTTGTTGGAGGAGATGCACATTGTGTATAAAGCGCAGCAGAGTGAAAAAATTCAAAAAATTGATTTTCGGGTAAGGTATTGTGAGAATCAGGAGCATAAAGTATTTAAATCGGACAAGAACCGGGTGTTCCAGATTTTCCGTAATTTACTCGATAATGCTTTTAAATTCACAGATGAAGGAACCATCGAATTTGGCTGTTATACTTCGTCTTCTGAGAAAATGACGCTATTTGTTAAAGATTCGGGAATAGGGATAGAAGAGGGAAAAACGAATGTTATTTTTGAATCTTTCAGACAGGCACAGGAGGGGTTTTCCAGAAGGTATGAGGGAACAGGACTGGGATTAGCCATTGTTTCAGGTATTGTGAATCGCCTGCACGGAAAAGTTTGGGTGGATTCAACAGCGGGAGCAGGTTCTACTTTTTTTGTGGATATTCCTTTTGAAGCAGAAAAAGTTACGTCTGACCACGGAGCAGTGGGCAAACAATCAGAGAATGAGGGCGAAAACCAGAAAAAGAGAATTGTTTCTTTTGAAGATGACCTGTCCAGCATTGAGTATATGAAAAGCATGGCAACGCTTTTGGGACACAACCTGGTTAATTTTGACAATCCGCCACTGGGAATAGAGTACCTGCGAAAGAACAAGGCTGATTTGGTTTTGATGGACGTGCGGTTGCCGTTAATGAACGGGTTTGAAGCAACACGAATCATCAAATCAGAATTTCCTGACCTGCCGGTAATTATTCAGACGGCTTACGCCATGAAAGGTGATATGGAAAAAGCATTTCAGTCGGGTTGCGACGATTACCTGGCAAAGCCCGTTCTGTTAAAAGACCTGAAAAAGAAAATAAAGCACTTTTTACAGTAGTGGTGCTCTACGATTTTTGGTTTCGTTGCCTGTTATCTTTTTGCCTGCGCCCTCTGTAGTTGTTTTTCTTTTTTCTTGGTTTGTTTTTCCGGGGATTTTTATTTTCGAACCGGTCGATGCTTTCGTTGTTCATGGTTTGCCATCCGATTTCGTCAGCTCCGGGAACCTCTTTTTTCGGCAACTCCGGTTTTTTACCCCTTTTGTTTTGCTGGATAATGTCTTTTACTTCTTTTAACGAAAGAGCAAAAGTTCCTGATGTTGCATCGCCTTCAATGGTAAACCAGATTTCTTTTTTCAGATAGTCTGTTTTTAATGGTTTGGCAATGCCTTTACTCATTTCGAGGTACATGAGTTCTTCCGGAAATTCCTGGCGCGCTTCCATGTAAGTATCAAGTTCGTATAGCAAGCAGCATTTTAGCTTTCCGCAGGCACCTGCCATCTTTTGAGCTGATGGCGAAAGTCCTTGCTTTTGAGCTGCGTCTGAAGAAATGCTTGAAAAATCGGTTCGCCAGCTAGAACAGCAAAGTTCCCGGCCACACGAGCCTATTCCTCCTACCAGACCGGCTTCCTGTCGTGCCCCGATTTGTTTCATCTCAACTTTAATCCGGAATTCGCGAGCATAGAGTTTTATCAATTCCCTGAAATCAACACGCCCATCGGCAATGTAATAGAAAATGGCCTTTTTGCCGTCACCTCGGTATTCTACCTCTCCAATTTTCATGTCAAGCCCCAGATCTGCTGCCAGTTGTCTGGAACGTATTAACGTTGATTTTTCAATCTTTCGGGCAGAAGCCAGTACCTGCAAATCGTTTTCGGTAGCCTTGCGGTAAATGGTGTTTAGCGTGTATCGACGTTTGTTTTTTACTTTCCGGTCGAATTGTTTTTCGGCAAGATATCCCGTCAGAGTAACCTCTCCCACGTCATGGCCAGGCGAGGTGGCAACAATTACTTTGTCCCCTCTTTTTAGTGGAATATCGTCTGTGTTTCTGTAAAATTCTTTCCGTGTTGTTTTAAACTTAACCTCAACTATATCTGATTGATCCGACGTATCCGGTAGGTCGTTCAACCAATTGTATATGTCAACTTTTTCTTCAGTAACTGTATTATTGAACGCGCATCCTGCACAACTCATATCTTCCCCTGCTTTAATATTTCACGGGCAAAGATCGAAAAAAAGATTGAAATGTCGTAAATTAAATAATCTAAATTTAAAAGAATAAATGATGGAACCGTCTGAAGTATTTGCAGGTATTAATTATTGGGCAGTTGTTGTTGCTGCTTTCAGCTCGTTTATTATTGGCTGGATTTGGTATGGTCCCCTGTTTGGAAAAACCTGGATGAAGTTAAATGGTTTTACCGAAGATGATTTGAAAAAGGAGAGTTTGCCCGTGCCGGTAACAATGGTTGTAAACTACGTGGCAACAGTGTTGGCCGCTTTGGCTATCGCTATGTTTCTCGGTCCGGAATCGGATGCGGGTTTTGGCGTTTTTGCCGGATTAATGATTGCCGGATTCTGGATTGGCACCAGCCGGTTGAACGACGTTCTTTATGAACGGAAGCCGTGGAAATTATTCTTTATAAATCTGGGGTATTACGTTGTGATTTATATTATTATGGGCGCAATTCTGGGAGCCTGGCATTAAATGTATTGAAGGGGATAGGACTTTTGGGCTTTGTTTTTCGAAGGTTACTTTTGAAAAGTACCAGCAAAGTTGCCAAAAGTTATACGGATAATCTTGATTTCTTGTTGAAAAATATTGGCCGAAGCAGCTGTTGATTCTTTTCATCGGGCGAAGCAAACTACTATCTTTGTTTCCCAATGACAGAATCGAAAAAATATGTAGAAACGCCCTTGATGAAGCAATATTTCAAAATCAAGGACAAACATCCTGATGCTGTTTTGCTTTTCAGGGTTGGAGATTTTTATGAAACATTCGGAGACGATGCAATAAAGGCTGCCGAGATTTTGGGAATCACACTAACGCGGAGGGCAAATGGTGCCGCCAGTTATGTGGAGTTGGCCGGGTTTCCTTATCACGCACTGGATACATATTTGCCGAAGCTGGTTAGAGCCGGCCAGCGGGTAGCCATTTGCGAACAACTCGAAGACCCAAAACTGACAAAGAAAATTGTTAAGCGAGGCATTACTGAACTGGTTACCCCGGGTGTTTCTATTAACGAAAACATTCTGGAAAACCGGGAAAATAACTTCCTAGCATCGGTTCATTTCGATAAGAAAATGGCCGGGGTGGCATTTATGGATATTTCTACCGGCGAGTTTTTAACTGCCGAAGGAACCTACGAATATATTGATAAGTTACTGAGCTCTTTTCAGCCCAAAGAAGTGTTGTTTCAGCGGGGAAGGGGAAAGGAATTTACCGAGATATTCGGAAGTAAATATTATACGTATAATCTCGATGACTGGGTTTATACCACCGATGCTGCCACAGACCGGCTCACCCGTCATTTTGAAACAACCTCGTTAAAAGGATACGGTATTCAGAATATGCCGCTGGCGGTTATTGCGTCAGGCGCGGTGTTGCATTATCTCGATTTAACGCAGCACCACCGGCTAAAACATATTACCGGACTGAGTCGTATTGAGGAAGAACGTTACGTGTGGCTCGACAGGTTTACCATTCGGAACCTCGAACTATTTGCGCCTCTTCATGAAGGCGGAAAATCGCTGCTTCAGGTTATCGACAAAACAATAACACCAATGGGAGCGCGGTTGCTCAAACGTTGGATTGCACTGCCTTTAAAAGATATCAGCCCCATTAATGAGCGGCTGGATGCAGTTGAATTCTTTCTGAAAAATCCGGAATTAAAGGAAAATCTGGAGAATCAACTGAGACAGATTGGCGATTTGGAGAGGTTGGTGTCGAAAGTTGCTGTGGGACGCATTAATCCGCGGGAAATGGCCCAGGTAAAGAATGCGTTAATCGCTATTGCTCCAATGAAACAGATTTGCGCTGATGCCGATAATAAAACCCTGAACCGTTTTGCTGATCAGTTGAATTTGTGCGAGATTATCCGCGAACGAATTCAGAATGAAATTGTGGCAGATCCTCCAACGGCTGTGAATAAGGGAAAAGTGATTGCCGAAGGTGTGTCGGAAGAGCTCGACGAGTTGAGAAAAATCGCCTACTCGGGGAAAGATTACCTGGCCCAACTGCAAAAGCGGGAAGGGGAAAAGTATGGTATTCCTTCGCTGAAAGTGGGCTTTAATAATGTTTTCGGGTATTACATTGAAGTGAGGAACACCCACAAAGATAAAGTGCCGGAGGACTGGATTCGGAAACAAACGCTGGTAAGTGCTGAGCGATACATCACCGAAGAGTTAAAAGAATACGAATCAAAAATTTTGGGTGCTGAAGAAAAAATTCAGACACTGGAAACGAAGCTTTTTAATGACCTGATTATTGCGCTTTCGGAATACATTTCTGCCATTCAGATGAATTCTTTAATTCTCGCAAAAACGGATTGTTTGTTGTCGTTTGGCACATGTGCTGAAAGCTACAAATATTTCAGGCCCGAGGTAAACGAGAGTTCAGAGCTGGATATTAAAGAAGGCCGGCATCCGGTTATTGAACAACAGTTACCCATTGGAGAGTCTTATATTACCAACGATGTTCACCTCGATCAGGAAACCCAGCAAATTATAATAATAACAGGGCCAAACATGGCGGGGAAATCGGCATTGCTCCGGCAAACTGCATTGATTACGCTGCTGGCTCAGATGGGAAGTTTTGTGCCGGCAGAGTCGGCCAAAATTGGGTTGGTAGATAAAATTTTCACCCGTGTTGGGGCGTCCGATAATATTTCGTTGGGAGAATCCACGTTTATGGTTGAAATGAACGAAGCTGCCAGCATTCTGAATAATGTTTCGGACAGAAGCCTTATCCTTTTTGATGAGTTGGGGCGTGGCACTTCAACCTACGATGGTATTTCCATTGCATGGTCTATTGTAGAATATTTGCACGAACATCCTCGTGCCAAAGCAAAAACACTTTTTGCCACTCATTACCACGAACTGAATGAAATGGAAAGCTCTTTTTCGCGTGTAAAAAATTACAATGTGTCCATCAAAGACGTGGGCAATAAGGTGATTTTTTTGCGGAAACTGGTGCGTGGCGGCAGTAATCATAGTTTTGGGATACACGTTGCCGCAATGGCCGGAATGCCCAAGTCGGTAACTTCGAGAGCCGGGCAAATTTTGAGAAAGCTGGAGGGCAGCAAAGACAAGGAAGACTTGGCAAAGCCGTTGGGTGAGATTGGTACCAACCGCGAAGGAATGCAGCTGAGCTTTTTTCAGTTGGACGACCCGGTGTTAAAGCAGATTCGCGATGAAATTGCGCATCTCGATATTAACAATCTTACTCCGATTGAGGCGTTAAACAAGCTAAACGAGATAAAAAAACTGGCCGGATTGCGCTGATTCAGTTGGTGTCACGTGATTTTACGGGAAATTTTTTTCAATATTTTGTGATAACAAAAAATTAGCAATATATTTGCATCGCTTTAAAAGTAGGTTCTTTAACGTTAGTATTAGATGCGAGAATAGCTCAGTTGGTAGAGCACGACCTTGCCAAGGTCGGGGTCGCGGGTTCGAGTCCCGTTTCTCGCTCTTTTTTTATTGAAGGAGGCCCGGGTGGTGGAATGGTAGACACGTTGGACTTAAAATCCAATGATCATTATGATCGTGGGGGTTCAAGTCCCCCTCCGGGTACCTAATTAATAATGCGAGAATAGCTCAGTTGGTAGAGCACGACCTTGCCAAGGTCGGGGTCGCGGGTTCGAGTCCCGTTTCTCGCTCACCAAAAAAGGCTGCAGAATATGCGGCCTTTTTTCGTAACTACAGGGTTCTTTTTTCTTCGGTGGGTTTTTCAGGGGCTATAGACCAATGTCTGTTAAAGAGCCGGCTTTCTTTTTGCCAGGAAATCACGGATTGCCTCTCCCCCGCTGCATCGCTCCAAGATGCGAGGGAAATCAAAACCAATTCGACACAAAAAAAAGGTTCGACCATTACAGCCGAACCTTTAATATATTCATTTTAACGTTTTCTAAATCGTGTTTTTATAACCGCTCCTTCGCCAGTTTTTCTGGGCTTTCTTCGGGGCTAATTGCTTTCATCCGGAAACTGTACTTGTACTCTTTCTCGGTAAGGCGGTACTCATCGTGAGTCCAAGCTCCCCAACTGTTGTCGCCACCTACACCCATTTGCATAAAATCGATATTTACCGATGTCAGGTCGCGTGGCTTAATATCGGTGGTGTGGCGATTCACCACTTTTACACCTTCCATCTGCCGTCCGTCGGTACGCTCCATCGACTCAAAATCCTCCAAAAGGTTGTGGTGAGCACTTACATTAACCAGCGGCATTCCCTGGAAGAAAAGCCCGTTTCCGGCCTCATCAGTAATAGCAGCCCAGCGCACATCGGTTTTGTTTCCGTTTTCCTGCGGACGAAGATATGCCCAATACTGATCGGCAACGCTTCCTTTATAAAGTCCGACAAAAGCACTTGTTTTTCTATCTTGGTAACTTTCCTGCGGACCGCGTCCCAGCCACTCCATCTGGTCGAAGCGGCGCGGCATAATCAGATTCATTCCCATCCTAACAATTTCCGGCAGCTCTTCTTTGGTCATTTTAAAATGGTTCTCAACAATTACGTCGCCCGAGCCAAAAACTGTATAAACAGTGTTGTACTTTGCAATTTTCTCTCCCTGTTCATTCACAAGGTCAAAACTGAAAGCAACCTGTGCAAGGTTATCCGATTTTTCGGGCACCACAGAAATATTGGTGTTTTTCCCGCTCTCCTGCCAACTGCTAATATTATCGTTTACCTCCACAGAAACCACCTGTCGTTTTTTCCCGGCTTCGCGCCAAACCCGGCTTCGCTTGTGCAGGTTGTTGCCAAAATCGTTGTCAGTGGGCGCCCTCCAGAAATTAGGCACAGGCCCTTCCTGAATGAATTCAACATCTCCTTTTTTGAAACTGGTAATAACACCTTCTTCTTTGTCAAAAGTTACAGAAAAGCCTTCCCCGGTAACAACTACTGAGTTTCCGGCTTCGTTTGTAGACACAGCCGGCATGTCGGCAATATTCAATTTTGGCGCCACTACAAATTCAGGCAATTTTAACTGCTCCGCAGCCAGTTCTGCACCTGCCTCCAGCAATCCGTCAGGCCTTTTAAGCGTAGCTTTCATATTCACAAAATATTCCACTCCCGGTTCGGCATCCAGCGAAGCATCTATTTTTGCCATTACTGATTCACCCGGCTCAGCCTGAATATTTTCGAATTTCCCTGACTTAATCAACTTTCCGTTGCCGGTTATTTCCCATTCGAAATTGAAATCCGACAAATTGCGGAAAGCATATTTATTTTTAATGCTGATGGTGCCTTTTTTCAAATCTACCGGTTCGAACCCGATGTACTGATACACTTTTTTCACCTCAAGAAGATGTGGTTTTACGCCCCGGTCGGGATCAACCAATCCGTTGTTGCAAAAATTTCCGTCAGACGGAACTGTGTCAGGGCCAAAATCGCCACCGTACGCCCAGTATTCTTCACCTTCTTCATTGGTAGTAACCAATCCCTGGTCTACCCAGTCCCAGATAAATCCTCCCTGCAACACGTCGTATTTTTCAATCAAATCCCAATAATCCTGCAGGTTTCCAACGCTGTTTCCCATGGCATGGGCGTATTCGCACTGAATAAGCGGGCGTTCGGGATTCGACTGTGCATATTTCTCCATTCCCTCCATGCGCATATACATTGGGCAGACGATGTCGGTGTTGTACTCAAGCACAGCTCTCTCGTACTGAACCGGCCTGGTTGTATCAACCGATTTCAGATAATCGTAAGTTGCATAAAAGTTTACACCGTTACCGGCCTCATTTCCTAACGACCAAATAATAACGCTCGGCTGATTTTTATCGCGTTCAAACATATTTCTTGTGCGGAAAAGATGGGCTTCTTTCCAGGCAGGATCTTTGGCTAGAGACTCATCTCCGTAACCCATTCCGTGCGATTCGATGTTGGCTTCGTCCACAACATACAACCCGTATTTGTTGCACAGCTCGTACCACAATTCCGGTTGCGGATAGTGCGAAGTACGTACGGCATTCAGGTTGTGCGATTTCATTACCAAAATATCTTTCAACATGGTTTCCTTGTCCACCACATGCCCGGTAATTTCATGATGCTCGTGTAAATTGGCGCCTTTCAGATAGACGTACCTGCCGTTAACCCGCAAGGTGGCATCTTTAATTTCCACCGAACGAAAACCCACTTCCTGACGAAGAACTTCAACAACTCCGTCGTCATTTTTTAAAGTGATAACCAGTTCGTACAGGTTCGGATATTCGGCCGACCATTTTTTCACTTTAGGGACAACCGCATCAAAATGAACATTTTGTTTTCCTGTATTCAGTTTTTTCGAGAACTCCCCAACAACAAATCCCTGGTCGTACAAAACCGCTTCAACAACTCCTGAACCTGCTTTTTCGCCAATGTTCATTATGTCTATTCCCAGCGAAAAAACACCATCGGTATAAGTTTCATCCAGCCCGGAAGTAACCCTAAAGTCCTGAATTTGCTGCTGATTGCGCGCCAACAAATACACATCGCGGGTCATTCCGCTCATTCTCCAGAAATCCTGATCTTCGAGATAAGAGGCATCGCTCCATCGAAATATCTCAACGGCAAGCGTGTTTTCACCCGATTTCAGGTATTTGGTAATATTAAACTCAGCGGGTGTTTTGCTGTCTTCAGAGTAGCCAACAAACTGTTCGTTCACCCAAACATTAAGCATGGAACTTGCTGCTCCAAAATGCAAAATAATCTCTTTTTCGTTCCACCCTATCGGAATATTAAAGGTTGTTTTATACGAACCTACCGGGTTGTAAAATTCCTGAATTTTAGGCGGAGTCTTTTCGTGCGGGTATTTCACATTTACATAGATGGGGTAATCATACCCCTGTCTTTCCCAGTTTGAAGGTACTTTAATCTCGTCCCAATCCCTGACATCAAAATCATCTTTAAAAAACCAATAGGGCCTTTCTGCGGGTTTGGTTGCCAGATGAAATTTCCACATTCCGTTAAGTGACTGAACCATGGGCGACTGCCATTTATCTTCGGTTCGCGCCTGTTCAACCGTTGCATACGGGACAAAATAAGCACGGGGAACTTCCCTGTTAATTTCATACACTGCCGGATCTTCCCAGGGTGGATTCTCCTGTTCTTCCCAGGGAACATCGGAATAGTTGGAGTACTTATTACAAGACACCAACGTTACTGAAGCAAAAAATGCCAAAGCGATAAAAAGATAATTTCGATTAGCCATAATTGGGTGTTTAATATTCGTTGTTTTATTGAAGGACGATAAATTCGTTGATTTCACCTATTCAAAAGGCGACAAAATAAAATCTCAACAGGGGAAAAAATGTGTTTTCCCCAAAAAACCAACACTATTTTGTACTCTTCTTCTATTTAAACAGAGAAGCCACTTTTCTTTTAACTTCCGAAACATCAGGATTGAAATCGAACACCAAGTCAGGTTTCAGGTAGAACAATTCTTTTTCTGCTTTAAACCGATCTTCTCCTCCTCCGGTAATGTTCAGCATAATTGTAGCATCCTTGTCAATTTCACCATTTTGTGCCGCGTTGATAAGGGTAGCAGTAGCAACTGCCGCTGCCGGATGAATGTCGGATCCTTCTGTTTCTTCAAAAAGCTGGGCAGCTGCCCTTGCCTGTTCGTTGGTAGCAACAAGAACATCGCCACCCGTATCGGAAAGCGCATCAAAAAGGCCTCCTGCAATCGGGTACGGAGGTTTTCGGTTGGACAACACTTTCGCGTCAATTCCTTCAACCTGTTTCCGTGCTGTTGTTTCATCCAGCGGAAGCATCGCACGCGAACCGGCTTTCCAGGCATCGTAAATGGGCAGGAACGGCACGTTTTGCGAAACCATCAGTTTCATTTTATTTTTTCCGAAACGGCCATCTTCAATAAACCGCATGTTGGCCTCCCACGCAGCAATAGCTCCGGTCCCGCTTCCAACAGCCTGAAAATAATAATCAGGAATTTTCCCGATGGCAGTAACGGCAGAGAGAACGGTTGTGCCCATCCCGTCGCGGCGGGCAACATTTTTAGCGCCACCTTCAGGAATAAAACCTTCCATTCCGGCTACAATATTTGATAAATGAATTGCATCGAAGTAGTCGCTTCCCGATCTGCTGCATATAAGCTTCACACAATCGTTCAACGGTTCGTCAAACCAGAGTGCTCCAATATTATCTTCAGGAACACAAACCAGCAACGGAATGTTGTTTTCCGAACAAACTTCGGCAAACGAACGCGAGGTGTTTCCGGCAGATGCCACAACCAAAACCTCATTCATATCCGAAGTCATTCTTCCACAAACAGAAAACGCCTCGGTTTCTTTAAAGCTACAGGTTGTCATGTTCGCACCCTTTTCGGGCCAGTAACCGCTAAAAGTAATCCACAAGTTTTTCAACCCGAGGGCTTTTGCCAGCCCCTCGCTTTTGTAGGTTGCCGGAGCAGACGACCCTTTCAGCGTGCGGCTTAGCGGCAGCCAATCTGAAAATTTATACAACCCCCAGGAGTTGTCTTTTACATCAATTTGTTTTTTTTCGTATAACGCCCTGATTAGCGAGGGTTCGGTTTCTCCGGGGGCATCAAGTGTCCATCCTTTGTCACTAAAAATTTTTCCCGATTTTACAGATTGAAGCCGATAACTGGTTCTTGTAAAAGTTTTATTCATTGTTATTCTCTTCGATGAAACCACAAAAGTAACATTTTACAAAAATTTATCAGGAAAAATAAAAAAATCCGAGGCTCCTTTCCCTGAAGAAAGCAAATATTCATTATCCGGCTATTGTTGCATTCCGCCAAGCATTATCAATAAAAATTCCAAATAACAGAAACACAACATTTTCACCACACAAAAGCACTTTTTAAAAAGCGAAAATGATATTTTTGTTTAGACGAAACGCTGAAGCAACTTAAACCATGAACAATCAAAAACTAAAGAAAACCATCATCACCCTGCTCAGAGTGGCCATTGGCTGGCATTTTTTATACGAAGGGCTGGTTAAATTGTGGGCTTCAAACTGGTCGGCAGCAGGTTATCTGGCAAATGCAACCGGTCCTTTTTCCGGCTTTTATCATTGGATGGCAGCCTCGGAAGGAATCATCACTATTATTGATCCGGTGAATATTGCGGCACTGCTGTTAATCGGCGTTGCCCTTTTTCTGGGAATTTTTATTCGCACGGCTTCGGTTGCCGGCTTTGCTCTGTTAACGCTGTACTATTTTGCCTACCCTCCGTTTGGCGGCTCGCTAGCCGGAATGGCCGACGGCAGTTACTACATTGTAAATAAAAACTTTATTGAAGCAGCAGCCTTGCTTATCTTGCTGTTCGCTAAAGAAAGAGGCTTTGGACTTTACGCGCTAAAATATTTTTCGACTGCCCCAAAAACTACAGAAGCAACAAAAGGTGAGCCGCAAGAAAATTTTTCTTCGCGAAGGGAAGCGCTAAAAAACCTGGCAACACTGCCGGCGTTAGGAATTATCGGCTGGGGGGCATTCCGCGAAAGCAAGGAGTTTGGTGTTGACACATTGTCGGGTGCTACCATTCAGGTTGGCGGCGCAGGCATTAACGAACTAAAAGGCGATCTGCCCAAAGGAAAAATAGGGAAACACATAATCAGTCGGCTGGTACTGGGCGGAAACCTTATTGGCGGCTGGGCACATTCCCGCGATTTAATTTATGTTCCCTCCCTGTTTCGGGCATACAACACCGAAAAGAAAATTTTTGAAACGCTCATGCTGGCCGAAAAAGCCGGGATTGACACGATAAATATTGGTTTCCCAACCATTGAAACAATGTCAAAATACCGAAAAATAACCGGAAGCAAAATAAAAGTGATTACCCAGGTTCATCCGGATATGGAGAACAACGACTATTTTGTGAATATTGACAAGGCCATTGATTCGGGGATGGATATTATTCAGGTGCAGGGGAACTGGTGCGACTGGCTGGTGCGCGACAAAAAATTTGAGGTGATTGAAAAAATGATGGATCGAATCCGCTCGCAAGGATACACCGCCGGGCTTGCATCGCACACTGTTGATGCGCTGATTGCCTGCGAAGAAAAGGGAATTATCCCCGACTACTACATGAAAACAATGCACCACGACAAGTACTGGTCGGCACACCCGCGCGAAAACCGCGTGCCTTTTGAAGTAGATGGCAAAAAACACCTCGACCACAATCGTTTTCACGACAACTGTTTCTGCCTCTTTCCTGACCGGACGACAGAATTCGTAGAACGTGCAAAAGTACCGGTAATGGGGTTTAAAGTTCTGGCCGCGGGATCCATTCCTCCTGAAAATGGTTTTGAGTGGGCTTTCCAAAACGGAGCCGATTTTATCTGCGTGGGCATGTTCGATTTCCAGATTGTAAACGACGTAAACATCACCATTGATGTATTAAATAACCTTCAGGGAAGAAAACGGAAATGGTTTGGCTGACAGAAATTTATTTATTAAACTTCGCATAAAATTGCTTTATACAACCACAATATTTACACACGGACAAACATGAATTTTCTTCATTCTAAATTCACAAAAAGAAATGATTAAAATTTATGCGAATTCCTGAATGTATTCAAATTTGTTGAACATTCAGCAATCAAAAAATTTTATACGCATGAAAAATTTAGTTTTAAGCCTGATTTTTGGATTGACTGTTTCCTTTGGATTTTCCCAACAAAACGAGGAATTTCAGCTTCTTATAAGAGCCGATGACATTGGATCTTTTCACGCTGCCAACAAAAGCTGCATCGAAGTATACAAAAACGGAATTGCACGCTCGGTAGAATTAATGCCGCCGTGTGCGTGGTTTACAGAAGCAGTTGAAATGCTGGCCGAAAATCCGGGGTACGATGTTGGCATTCATTTAACGTTAACCAGCGAATGGAGCAATGTAAAATGGAGGCCACTCACGCACTGCCCCAGCCTGGTTGACGAAGACGGCTACTTTTATCCGATGGTGTGGAAGAATTCCAATTTTCCGCAAAATTCCTCGATCTCTGAATCGGACTGGAAACTGGAGGAGATTGAACAGGAGTTAAGGGCGCAAATAGAACTTTCCGTAAAGCACCTGCCACACATTTCGCACCTTTCCAGTCACATGGGATTTACCGGCCTCGACCCGAAAATAAACGATCTGGTAAATAAACTCGCCAAAGAATATGGATTGGAAGTCGACACAAAAGAGCTCCAACGCTTTACGGGATGGGGAAATGATATTCCCCCGGAAAAAAGGATTGACAAATTCTGTGAAAACCTGAAAAAGCTCACTCCCGGCAAATATCTTTTTATCGAACATCCGGCAAAAAACACAGCGGAGATGGAAACAGTAGGGCATATCGGTTACGAAAATGTAGGAGAAGATCGTGAATGGGTCACACGGGTTTTTACCAGTCCTAAAGTAAAACAAACCATTCAACAAAAAGGAATTAAGCTGATTAGTTATGCGGATTTGAAGCAATAACCAACGACGAATTAATATTGCAGATTCTGTCGCTTTACATCAAAAAAAAGGTTGCCTTGGGAAAGACAACCTGGGAACAATTTCAAAAAGGGATGAGAGAGTTTCAGGTAATTCGGAAAAGAAATCATTTTGTTTTGAACAGCTTTTAGAAGAACTCAGTGATGAAAAATGATGCTTTTCTTTTACCCGATACAAATAAAGCCCCATTTTATTTCATTACGTTTAATGTACGGTTAAAGATTAATTAAAAGCCGCCAGCCATGCTGCCCAACTTGTTTTTTATGTCTTAGAAATAATCCGTAACTTACGGAACATGAACACACTTACACACATCCTAAACGACTTATCGGACCTGTTTTACCCGCAGCTTTGCATCACCTGCAACGAAAGGCTTATTTCCCAGGAAAAATACATTTGCATGAAATGTTGGTTCGACCTGCCGGTCAGCAATTTTCACACTGACGAAGAAAACAAAGTTGCGCAACTGTTCTGGGGAAGGGTTCACGTTGAACAGGCCACTTCTTTTTTTCATTACCGCAAAGGCAGCAGGTACCAAAAGCTCATTCATTTTATAAAGTATAAAGGGATGAAAGAGCTGGGGCAGGAAACCGGAAAAAAGTTTGGAGATATTTTGGCGGAAGACGGGAACTTCAATCGCGTGAATGTAATTGTTCCGGTGCCGCTTCATCCAAAAAAACAAAAAAAACGGGGGTTTAATCAGAGTGAATGGATTGCACGCGGCATTGCAGAAGTAATGCACAAACCAATATCGGCCGACAATTTGTTCAGGAAAGTTTTTACGGCTACTCAAACCCGCAAAAACAGGTTTGAACGCTGGCAGAATGTAGACGGAATTTTCGGAGTAAAAAAAACGGAGCTTTTTGAAAACCAACACATATTACTAATCGACGACGTGGTTACTACCGGCTCTACGCTTGAAGCCTGTGCCTTTGAACTGCTAAAAATTAAAGCGACAAAAGTGAGCATTGCCACCCTTGCCTTTGCCGATTTTTGAAAAACCCCTCAACCTCTTCTCTTCTGCTTTGTTTCATCTTTAGTTTGAAAAAATAAAAAAATGGAATTTCACATCAGCCAATATACTTCCGGGCAAAAACCCGAGGTTCCTCTTCCTTCGCACGAAATTTTTAATACGTTAGGCGAAGAAAAAATTCGCAACCTGGTAAACGATCATTACAATCTTTTAATTGAGAGCGGAATAAAGCACCTGTTTCCACAAGACAACATTGGCTTGGAGAAAGCAAAAAAAAATTCATCCGATTTTTTCATACAGATTTGCGGTGGTCCCATGTATTTCAACAAAAACCGTGGCCGTCCCATGATGTACAAACGCCACCTTCCGCATAAAATAACTCCCGAGGCCCGTCAGGTTTGGCTCGAATGTTACGCGCAGGCAATCAGGCAACAACAATTACCCGACGATTTAGCCCTGTCGTTTTGGAATTACATCGATATTTTTTCGATGTGGATGGTAAACCACTGGTAATTTAACGCCCGAAACTGTAATACGCAGCCAGCGAAATCACGTTATTAAACTGGTTATTCAGCCAGTAATAATTAGTTGCCTCATCGCCCGGTTGCCCGCGAACAGGCAATACCGAAAGGGCAAAACGAAGGTCTAACTTTAACTGGTCGAGCATATCAAACTGAAACCCCAGAAACGGTTGCAAATCCAGATTATTAAACGCGTGCTGATCTTCCGGCGGAAACATTCCATATTCATCATATTCTGCCGAATGAATCAGATACCCCGCAGAAACACCGGCAACCACAGCTCCCCTGTCGTTTGTTCGAAACCCAACAAATAAAGGAACATCAACATATCCCAGTCGCATGATGTATTTTTGCGGGTCGGGGTCGTTCTTTTTTATCCGCTTGCGGGATCCTTTTTGTGAATATTTAATTTCCATCCCGGCAAAAATGGCGGGAGCAATATCTGTCTGCACAAAAAATCCGCCCAAAATTCCGGGTTTATTATACCCTTTAAAATTATCACCCTCTACCTGTGTGGCATTAAAACCGGCAAGAAAACCGCCCTCAAAGCGTTGTGCCGAAACCCAGTAAGCGAAAAACAATATTGCCGCTGTAAAAAATAATTTCTTTGCCATTTTATCTGAACTTTTCAAGTTTTTCTGTTAATAATTCCACTCCGCGCCCTGCCTTTTTCTGAATGTATTCAACATTCTGCATAACAGCATCCGGCTTATTCGGGTCAATCACAAACACCGGAGTTCCGGATCTGATGTAATGCACAAGGCCTGCTGCCGGGTAAACCACCAGCGAAGTTCCCACTACGACAAAGATATCAGCTTTTTGGGCAATCGCGGTTGCTTTCTCAAACTCCGGCACATCTTCGCCAAACCAAACGATGTGTGGACGAAGCTGACTTCCCTTTTCGCAAGTATCTCCCCACTTCAGTTCCCAATGTTTCAACGTATACACCAAGTCAGGCTCAACGGTCGATCGTGCTTTTCGCAACTCCCCGTGCAGATGCAACACACTTGTACTCCCGGCCTGTTCGTGCAGGTCATCAACGTTTTGCGTAACTACATCCACATCAAACCACCGCTCCAGTTCCGCTATTCCAAGGTGTCCTTTGTTTGGCTTAGCGCTCCAGAGTTGTTTCCGTCGTTCATTGTAAAACTGCAAAACAAGTTCCGGGTTCTGTTCCCACGCCTCGGGGCTGGCTACCTCAGTAACATTGTATTGCTCCCAAAGACCGCCCATATCGCGGAAAGTTTTCAACCCGCTCTCCTGGCTGATCCCGGCTCCTGAAAGTATTACCAGCTTCTTCTTCATATCCAAAAGATTCAGGCTTAAAGATAGAGGAAAATCTGAAATCGATTCCTTTTTCCTAAGCCAAACTATACCCAAAATACCTACATTTGTACCCGTGATTGATTATTCTACAATACAACGGATCTTAGATACCGCGGACATTACCGACGTAGTTTCTGAGTTTGTAACGCTTCGCCGACGCGGAGTTAATATGCTGGGGTTATGCCCGTTTCATAACGAAAAAACACCCTCATTTACTGTTTCCCCGGCAAAGGGGATTTTTAAATGCTTTGGTTGCGGAAAAGGAGGCAATGCAGTGAATTTCATTATGGAACACGAAAGCCTCACTTACCCGGACGCACTGAAATGGCTTGCAAAAAAATACAACATTGATGTAGTTGAAGAAGAGGAAACCGAAGAGCAGAAGCAGTTAAAAGACGAACGCGAAAGCCTGATGATTGTATCGGCTTTTGCACAAAAATATTTCTCGCGCAGCCTCTGGGAAGAAAATGAAGGACGCACCATCGGGCTGAGCTATTTCCGGGAAAGGAGTTTTCGGGATGACACCCTGAAAAAATTTGCAGTGGGGTACTCGCCCGACGGCAAAGCACCGTTTACCGAAAAAGCCCAAAAACAGGGATACAAAATGGAATTTCTCGAAAAAACAGGGCTTTCCATTAAGCGCGACGACTGGGTGCGCGACCGGTTTGCCGGGCGGGTAATGTTTCCTATTTTCAACCTTGCCGGACGGGTAATTGCCTTTGGCGGCCGAATTCTGAAAGATGATCCCAAAGCCGCCAAGTACCTTAACTCACCCGAATCGGAAATTTACCACAAAAGCAAAGTTTTATACGGTATTTACCAGGCAAAACGTGAAATTTCGCGTACTGAAAAATGCTACCTGGTTGAAGGGTACACCGATGTACTGTCCATGCACCAGGCCGGAATAGAAAATGTTGTGGCCTCCTCGGGAACTGCGCTGACTCCGGACCAAATAAGACTGGTTAAGCGATTTACGCCAAATATTACCATTATTTACGATGGCGACGCTGCCGGCATAAAAGCTTCGCTGCGTGGAATTGATTTGGTGCTCGAAGAAGGAATGAATGTAAAAGTGCTGCTGTTACCCGATGGAGAAGACCCCGACTCTTTTGCTAAAAGAAAAGGCGCCAGCGGCTTTCGGGAGTATATTAATGAGAATGAGACCGACTTTATTCAGTTCAAAACCCGTCTGTTGCTGAAAGATGCGGAAAAAGATCCGGTTGCGCGGGCACGGCTCATTACGGATGTAATCAGGTCGGTTGCTGTTATTCCCGATACCATCACACGTTCGGTGTACATCAAAGAGTGCAGCCGATTGCTGGATGTTGACGAAGAGATTCTCTACACCGAAATCAGGAAGCAGAAATACAGGCAAAACGAAGAATTTAAAAAGAAAGAGATACGCGACCACCGAAGGCAGACTTTTACTCAACCTGAAAAACCGACCCAATCGTTGCCAGAAAAGCAGGCAGCGCCAAAGATGTTGGTTGAAGAGCGGGAATTTCTGCGCTTTCTTTTGAAACATTGCAACACTGTAATTTTCGAGGAAGAAGGCGAAACTCCCGATGAAGTTTACGAAGTAAGAGTGGGCGACTACATGGTGGAAGAGCTGGAAAACGATGACCTTGTTCCGAAGAATCCGCTGTTCAGAAAAGTTTTTTTCGAAGTAAAAGAAAACCTGGACAACGAAAACTTCGATCCCCTGAAACATTTTATTTATCATACAGATGCCGAGGTAAGCAAACTGGCCACCGACCTGCTCTCCGAAAAATTTACTGAAAGTAAACGCTGGACCAAGTCCGGAGCATTTACAGAGAAAGAAGAAGAAATACTCGACTACCTGGTTCCCCGGATTGTTTACGAATACAAGCTTCGGAGAATTATGCTGATGCTGGAAGACATCGAAAAAAGCATTGACGAAGCGTCGAAAGAAAAGGATTTTGACAAGGTAATTGAGGAGCAATCGAAATACATGAACCTGAAAAGAGTAGAAAAATTTTTGTCAGAAAAACTTGGCAGCCGAACTATTAATTGACTTTATTATGCGCACACTACCAATAAAAAATCAGTCAGAAATCTACGAGGTTATCCGGGCGTGCAAAACGTGTTACGTAGCCATGTCGTTAAACGACAGCCCGTATGTTTTACCCATGAACTTTGCGCTGGAAGGCGACACAGTGATCCTCCACTCTGCCCAAAGCGGCCGCATGTGGGACACATTGCAACAAAACCCGAAAGTTTGCATTAACTGGATACTTGGTGAAGAGCTGGCATGGCAGGATGTGCGGGTAGGCTGCAGCTACCGGGTAAAATCAAAATCGATACTGGTGGAAGGCACCGTAGAATTTGTTGAGGATTACGATGAAAAAGAACGCTGCCTGCATTTTTTTATGACCCAATACAGCGACCGCGAATTCAAATTTAGCGCACCGGCAGTTAAAAACGTAGGTGTAATGAAAGTAAAAATAGAGGCGATTTCGGGCAAAGATTTCGGAGCAAAAGCCGAGACACCGTGGAACAGCTAATGTTTAATCCAAAGAAAAATTACGTTTATGATTTTTGTTACCGGTGGCACAGGATTAATTGGTTCTCATTTACTGTTTGAACTGACTTCGTCCGGGGAAAAAGTAAAAGCGCTAAAACGTAAAAACAGCAACCTTCAGCAGGTGCTGAAAACTTTTTCGTACTACACCCGGGATGCACAAAAACTGTTCAGCCAGATTGAATGGGTAGAAGGCGATATTCTCGACTATTTCGGATTGGAAAACCTGCTCGCCGGGATTGAAGAGATTTATCATTGCGCAGCTATTGTTTCTTTCAACAAAAGCCAACGTGCAAAAATGGTCGGGAACAACGTAAACGGCACCGCCAACCTGGTTAATGCAGCACTGGCAAACGGAGTTAAAAAGCTTTGTCATGTAAGTTCGGTTGCAGCCCTTGGAACCAATCAGAACGAAAAAGCAATTGACGAAGAAACCAATTGGGTGCCCGGCAAAAAAGCAACCGGATATTCGCACAGCAAATTTTTTTCAGAAGCAGAAGTGTGGCGTGGCATTGAAGAGGGACTGGATGCAGTAATTGTAAATCCATCAATTATTCTAGGGCCGGGCAACTGGGGTTCGGGAAGTTCAAGGTTGTTCAAAACCATTTGGGACGGGATGAACTTTTACACCAAAGGAGTAACGGGTTACGTGGATGTAAAAGACGTTGTTAAAGCCATGTTGCAATTAACAGACAGCAACAATTTTGAGGCAACCAAGAATCAGCGATACCTGCTAAACGCGGAGAATCTCAGCTACCGGGAACTCTTTTCCAGTATTGCCGATGCACTGGAGAAACCGCGCCCCAAGTACTACGCATCTCCGCTAACCACCAATTTTGCATGGCGTGGGGCAGCAATTCTTTCTCTTTTCAGCAAAAGCCTGTCAGCCATTTCACGGGAAACGGCTTCTGCATCCCATTCAAAAAACCTGTTTGACGGCTCCAAAATAACCCGCTCCATTCAGTTTGAATATTTGCCGATTTCAGAATCGATAAAGCAAACCAGTGCGTTATTAAAACGCGACATGCTCAGCGCAAAAAAACACTAAAAAAAGATAACAGATTTCTAATCGTCGTTTTTTGTATGTGCCTGGTAAATGCTGGCGTTCAACTCAAACCCAATCAGCAAAATAAACGACATAACATACATCAGAAAAAGAATAATCAACAGCGTACCGATTGAACCGTACAGTTTATTATACTGGCTGAAATTGTTTATGTAATAAGAAAAACCTACCAGTGCGAAAATACTGAGAACTGTTGCCAAAGTGCTTCCCGCAGAGATGAAACGCCATTTAGTTTTTTTTGCCGGCGCCATGTAATACAAAAACGAATTGGCAAAAAACATCAACGCTACAATTATCACCCATTTTCCGAAGGTAAGCAGAAACACAATAAAACTGTCTCTGACTATTTCATTCTCTTTTAAATAACTAATGGCAATTTGCCCGCCTGTTATTAAGCCCACCGCCACAGTTAACAGCAGCGAAAGAATAATAAGCAGAAAAACTGCCGCCAGCCGCTGGCTCAACCACGAGCGACGGTTAATGCTGTGTATTGTCGCGTCAAAAGCGCTCATCATAGAAGCAAGTCCGTTTGTGGAAAACACCAAAGCCATAACAAACCCCAAAGAGAGCAACCCCCCTCGCGGACGCATAATAATATCTGTAACAGTATCTTCAATGGTAGCGAAAGTGCTTTCCGGCACAAACTCCTGTATCAGCTCAAACAATTCGTTCTGAAAATTGGTGATGGGGATGTACGGAATTAGCGTAAACAGAAACAGTATAAACGGAAAAAATGCAATAAAAAAGGAGAAAGCGATGGCCGACGCACGGGTAGCAATAGAACCTCTTACAATGCTGTACCAAAAAAAGAGGGCAACATCGTACAAAGGAACACCATCAAAAAAAGGCAGCGAAATCTTTTCTGCCCGCCTCATTACGTGTTCTCCAATATTCCTGTATTTATCGCGATTAAAAAACCCTCTATTCATAGGGTTATTCCTGTTTTTCAATTCTGAGTTGGTGAATGTAGTTCTTTCCATCACTTTTCTTCAGCAAAAAATACACTCTAAAAGTGCCTTTTTGCGTTCCAAGGCTGCCAATCACATATTGGGCTCCCTCTTTCCCTCCCTGGTGAATAACCGAGAAACTCTGAGGAGAGTGGCTGCTAAAAAAATTCCCTACTATGAGCTGAGCCTGTGCTTTGCTGTACACATTGTCACTATTGGGAACCACCAGTTCCACGTTCTGGTTAAAAAACTCAGACAGCGATTTGGCATTTCCCGATTTCAGGCTAAGAATTATATCATCAGGAATTTGGGCATTTGCCGGAAGATTGCACATTAGCACCCCGGCAAACAGAAAAATCATGAGTATATTCTTTTTTATCGACGGCATGATTTCAAATTTTTCAAATGTTAAGCGCCATTTTCATTACAAAAACTGTGCAAAAACAGTTTCAAGCTCTTATTTTTGGTAAATTTAAAAAATATATATTCAAAAAGCAGAATGAGGCTCACTTTATTGATGGTTGGCAAAACAGACGAAAAGTATTTGCAGGAAGGAATTGCTAAATACAAAAAGCGGTTGGGACATTACATCGATTTCAGGCTGGAAGTAATACCCGACATAAAAAAGGCGAAAAACCTGAACACCACCCAACAAAAGATTAAGGAAGGTGAATTGATACTGGCCAAACAGGCTGCCGGCAAAGAGTTTCATCTGTTCGACGAGAACGGCAGCCAGATGACATCCAGGCAATTTGCAGAGTTCCTTCAGAAAAAGATGGCCAGCGGCATAAAAGAACTGGTTTTTGTTATTGGCGGGCCTTACGGTTTTTCCGATGCGGTTTACGAAAAGGCCGAGTCAAAATTATCTTTATCGAAAATGACCTTTTCGCACCAGTTGGCTCGACTTTTGTGTATCGAGCAGTTTTACAGAGCATTTACAATTCTAAAAGGAGAACCTTATCATCACGACTAACGTGTTTTGGAAAATTAATAAATACAGTTTCCTGGTTTTTGCCATTTGCTTTTTTGTGGCGGCGGCAATTATCGAAAACGGACTACTTAAACAGCACCCCGAGACTCACCTTATCGCAGATTTTCAGAAACAGCTTTTGCAGCATGAGCAGGAACTGACTGACCGACTTGACGAAATTGCGTTGTCGGTGCAGGAAAAAAGTTTCGACGAAAATCTTTCGGGAAACATCTATCTCAGTTGCGAAAACATGCAGGAGAGCGGCTACGGCTTTTTAATTTATCGTGATGGCGAACTTGTTTACTGGTCGGATCGGTCGCTGGCATTTTATGACGAGCTTTCTGATTTTCAAGAAAAAGAAGGGCTGGTGCAGTTGCCAAACGGTTATTACATTTCAGTATTAAACCATGTCGAAAATTTCGAGATTATTGGGTTACACCTGATTAAAAACAAATACCACTACGAAAACAAGTACCTGAAAAACGACTTTTTTAAGGAATACAAACTTCCTGAAGAATTTGAAATTGAAAAGAACAAAAATGGCAATTTGTTTGCCGTTTACGATATTGCCGGAGATTATCTTTTTAGCATAAAGCCAAAGGGCTCGTACCTCTGCACCACCCGCCAATTGTACCTGCCGGGCATTCTTTACTTTTTAGGACTTCTTATTTTACTCGTCTATTTCAGGCGCGAGTTTATCGAATCCCAGTCGTCGTTTCTATTTAAACTTTTTGGGTTGGCAGTTGCCCTTTTTCTGGTTTACTGGTTGCACCTGATTTTTCATATCCCGAAGGTATTTTTCCTTCTTCGCTTTTTCAGCCCCTCTGTTTTTGCTTTAAACAGCTGGCTGCCGTCGTTGGGAGATTTCTTTTTGCTGGCGCTTTTTTTCCTGTTCTGGCTTTTCCATTTTGGCAAACACCTCAATGTAGAACAGTTACAAAAAGACTCTGCATTGCCTGTAAATATGATTGCTTTGCTGCTGTTACTTTTTTCGGGAAGTACTTATTTACTGATTCAGTTTCATATCAGAGAACTTATTTTTAACTCCACCATCTCTTTTTCGCTCAACCGCATTATCGAAATTTCGGCGCAAAGCGTGCTTGCAATTTTTTCTGTGGGAATGCTTTTGCTGGCGGTTTTCAGTCTGACCATTAAAATTATTGATAACATTCGAAATGATTTCAGGCTGGGGCAAATAGTGTTTTTATCGCTGGGAATAGCAGGTTTTCTTGGCCTCATACAACTTCTTACCGTAAAAACAATTTCAATAGAAGCGCTTGTTCTATTTGTAACGGCAACTATTCTGGCAACGTTGTTCAGCAAAAATTACCTGCAAAAATTCACGTTGAGTTACCTTATCATATTTATTTCTGCGGCATCAATCTATTCGCTGGTAGTATTTTATTCTACCACGGCAGCCAAGCAACGCGACGAGCAGAAACAAATGGCAATAACCCTTGTTCTGGAGCGCGACCCGGCGGCCGAAGTTTTTCTTGCAGAAATTCAATATGCCATAGAAAAAGACTCGGTTATTCCGACTCTGCTTATCGAAGAAGAAGATGAACATGTAATTAACTACATCAAAGAAACTTATTTCAGCAGCTATTTCAGGCAATACGACGTTCGCTTTTTTAAATGCTCGGGCGCCGACAGCCTTTATATTGAGATGGATAAACAGATGGCGCCGTGTTTTGATTTTTTTGAAGACATGATAAAAGCACAGGGCGTAAAAGTGCAGGGAACGAATTTCTACTTCATGGATAACATGAACGGAAGAATTTCGTACACGGGCCTGCTTCACTATCCACTGTCATCTGAAAGACAAGGAGTTTCTATTTTCATAGAAATGAACTCCGCTTTGCTTTTTGAAGGAATTGGCTTTCCGGAATTGCTGATTGACAAATCAATGGCTAAACCAGAAAATTACAAACGGTTTAATTATGCCAAATACTACGGCGGAGAACTTACCGACCGCCACGGTGATTACAACTACAATTTTTACGTTCACTCGTACCTGTCGTCGGGCGAAGAGTTTGAATACAACCGCTGGGACGGCATGGAGCATTTGATTTACCACACGCGCGAAGACAACTACGTTATTGTTTCGCGCGACCTTTTCACATTTGTCGATTACCTTATTTCATTTCCTTACCTCTTCGTTTTTTATTTCATTTCGGTATTAATTCTGCTGGTTATCGGGAACCCGGCCATTCGCAAGCGTTCTGTTAAAGTCGATTTGAAATTCAGAATTCAGGCGGCAATCATCTCCATTGTTTTTGTTTCGCTATTGGTAGTGGCGGCAGCAACTATCTGGTACAACGTAAGAGAGTACAAAGAAAAACACCAAAACGACTTGAACGAAAAGCTGAAATCAATTACCGAAGAAATTGACATGCGGCTGGAAAACGTGGATGAGCTGAACCGCGATGTGGTCGACTGGCTGAACCGCGAACTGGCCAAACTATCTAACATTTTCCGGACCGACATAAATATTTACGGCACCGATGGGCACATGATCGCCTCTTCACGCCCGGAAGTATTCTCGCGCGGACTCGTTTCAGACCGAATGAATTCCAATGCCTACAACGAGATTTTCAACAATTACCAGCTCAGTTATTTTCAACCCGAGAAAATCGGAATGCTTTCATACTTGTCGGCATACCGGCCCGTAATTAACAATACCGGCGAATACCTCGGCGCAATAAACCTCCCCTACTTTATAAAACAGGATAAGTACAGCCAGGAGTTGTCAACCATTGTGGTGGCGTTTATTAACCTCTATGTATTGTTATTTTTGGTGAGTATTATTGTAGCCATTTTTATCGCAAACCAGATTACCCGGCCGCTGGTGCTCATTCAGGAGAGTTTTAGAAAGATGGAATTGGGCAAACGAAATGAGCCCATCTATTACAACCGAAAAGACGAGATTGGCAGCCTGGTTAAAGAGTACAATAAAAAGGTTGATGAACTTGCGGTAAGTGCAGACCTGCTGGCACGCTCTGAACGCGAATCGGCATGGCGCGAAATGGCAAAACAAATTGCGCACGAAATTAAAAACCCGCTTACCCCGATGAAGCTGAACATTCAACATCTTCAACGTTTTAAAGGCGAAGGCGAAGAATATGACAAATACATAAAACGGGTTACTTCAACACTGATTGAGCAAATTGACAACCTTTCCAATATTGCCACCGAATTTTCCAATTTTGCCAAAATCCCAACCGCCCGCAACCAGGTTTTCAGGCTTACAGAACAGATGGAAAAAGTAATTGACCTGTTTGAATCGCAGCAAAATGCAACCATCGATTTTCAAACCAACGGGCTCGAGTACATCGAAGTAAATGCCGACCGGGATCAGTTATCGCGGGCAATCATTAACCTGATAAAAAATGGCATTCAATCCATTGCCGACGGGCGAGAAGGCACCATTAAAATTCAACTCAGCCGTCACGAACACATGGCTGTTATTGCAGTAACCGACAACGGAGAAGGCATTCCCGAAGAATTGCAGGACAAGCTTTTCAGCCCCAGTTTTACTACCAAATCAAGTGGAATGGGACTTGGCCTTGCCATCGTAAAAAACATTGTGGAAAACTTCTCGGGGCATGTGTGGTTTAAAACTCAAAAGGGAAAAGGATCCACGTTTTATATCGAAATTCCCATTTGGGAAGGCTAATTTCAATTTGCATATAATATCTATTTCCGTTAATCTTGCACTCTAAATTAGTTTAGCAAAAATTCAAAAGATATGGTTCCATTGTCATTTCGCAAAATATCCGAACGGCTCAAACAAATGCAGCTTCCCAAAATAGATGTAGTTGTTGGTATTGGTTCGGGAGGTATCGTTCCGGCAGGGTTTGTGGCTTTTTATTTAAATGCAGAATTGCAGGTGATGGTTTTGAATTACCGCGATGAGCAAAATAATCCACGATACGAAGAACCCAAAGTACTTGCCAAACCCGAATGGCAACTGGAAGGGAAACGAATTTTACTGGTTGACGACGTATCGGTTTCCGGAAAAACGATGAACATGGCGCTGGAGCAACTGAAAGGATTCGACGTAAAAACACTGGCGATGAAAGGAAAGGCAGACTTTGTTCTGTTCCCCGAAATTAAAGACTGTGTTAAATGGCCGTGGAAACCGTAAACAGAGAGCAAGACCAAATCAAAATCAAATCGCTCACTTTCAACTTATTCTTTTTATTTAATCTTCCCCGAAACCGGCGCAATTAGTAGGCTACCATTACAGTGCCGGTTCGCACTTCTCCGTTACCCAGCTCTAAAACATAAAGGTAGTTTCCGGCCGGGACGGTACCTCGGCCAAGAGTAAAGGTGTGCTCTGAATTGCCCCACCACCAGGCATTCTGGTCAGATCCCCACTTGTCGAGATTTCCATAATTACGTTTTTCGAATAGCTTATTACCAGCCCTGTCAAAAATACGCATAATGGCATCCGGATATTTTTCAATACAGTAAATCTGGAAGAAGTCGTGTACATTATCTCCGTTGGGCGAAAATCCTTCTGGAATAAACAATGAACATTCAGTTGGAATTTCCTCTTCGTCATCCGGTAATCCGTCGCAATCAACCGACGGCAACACGTTAATCCATACCGTTGCTTCGTCGCACATACTCGGGAATCCATCGTCGCAGATGCGGTAAACGAATGTGTCTATTCCAACAAACTCTTCATCCGGCATATAAACAAAGGCGCCATCGCTTGCAATGCTAACAGTTCCATGTTGTACGTCAACCATCGGCCAGGTAATAATTCGGAAATTGTCTCCATCGGGGTCATAATCGTTTGGCAAAACATATTCAATCAGCGGGAAGCACATTACCGAGAACGAATCGTTAACTGCAACCGGCGGATTGTTCGGTACCTTCACTTCAAAAACAACCCGGGCAGTATCGCTCAACGGATCGCACGGTATTCCGTCGTCTGACACAGCATAGAAAAGAGTATCATATCCGACAAAATCAACAGAAGGAGTATAAGTTACAACACCTGTTAACGGACTTGCAGTGGCCGTACCGTTTTCCGGGTTTTTAATTATCCTTACTGATGTAACATCAAGTTCGCTGTTGGCATCCGAATCGTTATCCAGTACCGCAATCATCACGGTCTGATTCTGCAGCGTCACCGTGCTGTCGTTTAAAGCAAGAGGCGGTGCGTTATCAATCACTTCTATCTGAATCGTATCGTTAAACGCGCAGTCCACTGCACCATCAGGGATGAATACAAATTCGAATACTCCTGGCGTTGATATGTCGACTATTGCAGGTTCCCAAGTTCCCGCTACACCATTTTTATCTGTTGACGGAAGAGTCACCGGATTTTCTCCGATACAAAGCGGTCCAATCGGAGCAAATTCCGGAATTATCGATGGCATTATCTCAACGTAAAGCGTGTCGGGTCGGGCGCAGTTAAATCCATCGTCGGGCGTAAACGCATATGGGAAAATCCCCGGTTGATCGGTACTGATAACAGCCGGGATCCAAACTCCGGTTACACCATTGAAGTTAGCCTCCGGTAAATCGGGCGCGTCGCTGTTCTGGCAAAGTGGCCCGATTGGCGCAAACTGCGGAATAATCAGCGTATTGATTTCAACGGTAATTGTAACAGGCACTGCACACGGGAAAATTGCATCAGGCGTAAACGTAAAATCGTACAAGCCCGGCGTTGACGTATCGATTGTGTCCGGAGACCAGGTACCCGTTACATCGTTCAAATCAGCATTTGGCAACGCTGGCGGCACATCAAGCTGACAGACAGGCCCGATAACATCAAAAACAGGCGAAATATTATCCTGAATTTCAATAATGATTGTATCGTTAATTGCACAGGCATAACCGGCATCAGGTATGAAAACGAACTCAAACTCGCCGGTTGCCGCTGTTGAAACTGCCGACGGCTTCCAGGTTCCGGCTATTCCATTCACGTCGGTTAACGGAAGTGTCGGTGGTGCTTCGCCCAGGCAAAGCGGGCCAATCGGAGCAACCTGAGGAACAATTTCTTGCTGAATTTCGATATACATCGTGTCCTCTTTATAACAGGTTTCCCCCTGAGGTGTAAACACAAACATGAATACACCGGGAACATCAGTGTCTATTGACGACGGGCTCCAGTTTCCGGATACTCCATTGGTCGATACATCGGGGAGTTCAGGAGGCACACTGTTTTGGCACAGCGGGCCGATTTGTGCGAACACCGGAACAACTTCCTTAATAATTTCAATACGCATTGTAACTGAAGTTGCACACAGATACGGATCTGGTGTAAACACGTAGGTAGCCATGCCGGCAACAGCTGTTCCAATGGTCGACGGGCTCCAGCTTCCTGAAATTCCATTTTCTGAAACAGTTGGCAAATCTGGTGCAACTGTATTCTGGCAGAACGGGCCCATTTGAACAAAATCCGGGACCTGCTCATCGGTAATTTCAATTTTTATGGTAACCGGGCCCGCACATTGTCCTTCAAACGGAGTGAAAGTATAGTCGAACTCTCCGTATGCGGAAGTGTTAATCGTAATAGGCTCCCATGTTCCGCTTATTCCGTTGACAGAAACATCGGGCAGTGCCGGAGGAACAGAATTCAGACAAAACGGTCCAATCGGATCAAACACGGATGCAATCTCATCGGTAACAACAATTTCTATTACAAATGGAGCAGCACATTGTCCGGCTTCCGGATTAAATGTGTATGAGAAAACTCCGATTTTTGACGTTGAGATAACAGCAGGATCCCATGTTCCGGTTATTCCGTTTTCCGAAACTGTCGGCAAATCAGCAGGCGTTTCGTTCAGGCAGAACGGCCCAATCGGATCGAATTCCGGAATAATTTCGTCGGTGATTTCGATTTCCATTGTCACCTCAACGGCACATTGCCCAGCGCCGGGAACAAAAGTATATATTCCTGTACCGTATGTTGCCGTGTTAATTGTTGCCGGAGTCCATTTGCCGGTGATGCCGTTTTTCGAAGTATCATGCAGAGAAGGAGCTTTACTAAACTGACACAACGGCCCGATAGGATCAAATTCAGGAATAATTTTGTGATCCAAAGTAATTACCTGCGTACAGCTATTTTCGTTGCACCCATCTGAAACGGTGAAAGTACGCCGGACGATTGCGGGACAATTGCCGGTTGCAACGTCGTGGTAAGAAAGCGATACCACTGCACAATTATCCGATATGGTCAATCCCAATGAACCGGCATTTGACAACGGAATATTTTGTTCCGTTTCAGAATATGCCAAACCGGTAAGCGTAACCAAATCACTTAACTCACCTTCGAAAGCAACATCCGGAGGACAAACAATTGCCGGAGAAATTTCGTCTTTAACTTCTATACGCTCATAGAATCGCGCATAATTTCCACAAAAATCTTTTATCTCGTATACTCTTCGTACGGTTTGAATCTTCGGGCAATCTTCGTCTGTAGGGTAACCATCAATAAACCTGAAAGTTGATTCGTCGATGCCGCAATTATCCGTTGCACTGCCATATCGCTGACGGAATTGGATGTATCCCTGTCTTCCGTCGCGGAACGGAGCAGGAACATCGTCAACACAATCGACTACCGCCGGATATGGGTTAAGCGGGAACCTCGGAGAAACATTGTCATCAATGATAATAGTCTGGAAGCACTCCAACTCGTTTCCACAACCATCCAGAATACTGTACCTTCTGATTATTGTGGTGGGACATGTACCTGTTCTCGAAATTTCCACTCCGCTGAAGCTCGGTTCATTTAAGACGCAATCGCTTACGGCTGAGCCGCCTGCCGCTACAAATTCGTGATAATTTCTAAAAATAGGATCTTCATCGCCAACACAGTCGAACGCCAGGTCGGGCGGGCAGGCCATCGAGTATTGCGGATCTTTTGCTTCGATTACAAGAGCATAAGAAGCTTCACAACCGTTGGCATCGGTCACTAAAACGATATAAGCGCCACCTTCCAGGTTATCAATATCCTGGCTCGTTGACGTGAATCCGTTCGGACCAGTCCATTCATAAGAATAAGGATCTGTGCCACCCGAAACCGTCAGGTCTATGCTTCCAATGGGATCAGCAGAGAATCCGACATCAACTTTTGTTGCCGACAAAATTATTTCAGTTGGCTGGATAACATCAACAGAAAGCTGCACGCTCAATCCTGTATTATCAGTAATTGTTACCGTGTATGTTCCGGCAGGCAAATTAGTCAAATCCTCTGTGGTAGCCCCGTTGCTCCAGGTAAAACTGTACGGAGCAGTACCCCCGGAAACATTCAGGTCAATTGCTCCGGTGCTCTCACCGAAACACAAAATTGAAACAGCAGTGAGCGTAGCTTCAAGATCATCCGGTTTTGTTGTTACCGTAACGGTAATACGATTCGATTCTGCCGGTTTCGGTGCGGCACAATCAAGGTCAGAGAGCAATGTTGCATAAACCACATCGCCATCAACCGGAATATATGTATAAGTTATTGATGTTTCACCCGTAACCGGCACATCATTTACAAACCAGGCATAAACCGGGTTTGTACCGCCATTAACCGGAGTTGCTGTAAAAATGACCTGCTCTCCTTCCATCACATCTGTTTGATCAGCAGCAATGGTGATGGAAACCGTCAGCTCAGGTATTGTTGTTAAATCAAGGGTCAATATGGAATCACAACCCGCAACGCTCGTTAATGTATGTTCATAGAAACCGGCGGCACTAATTGATTGGCCATACCAGTCAAACGGCACATCGCCCTCGCAGACAATCATCGGGATAGTGTCGCGATATTCAGGTGTAAGGTCAAAATTCAAAGTAAGAATGGAGTCACAACCGGCGACGCTGGTTAATGTATGTTCGTAGAAACCGGCAGTACTGATTTGTTGTCCGTACCAGTCAAACGGTACATCGCCCGAACAAACAGTCATCGGGATAGTGTCACGGTATTCAGGGGTAACGTCAAAGTTCAAAGTCAATATGGAATCACAACCCGACACGCTCGTTAATGTGTGTTCGTAGAAACCGGCAGTACTGATTTGCTGGCCGTACCAGTCAAACGGTACGTCGCCCGAGCAGACAATCATCGGGATAGTGTCACGATACTCAGGGGTAACGTCAAAGTTCAGGGTTAATATGGAATCGCAACCCGCGACGCTGGTTAATGTGTGTTCGTAGAAACCGGCGGCATTAATCTGCTGGCCGTACCAGTCAAACGGTACGTCGCCCGAGCAAACAGTCATCGGGATGGTGTCGCGGTATTCAGGTGTAACATCGAAGTTCAGGGTCAATATGGAGTCACAACCCGCGACGCTGGTTAATATGTGTTCGTAGAAACCGGCGGCATTAATCTGCTGGCCATACCAGTCAAACGGTACGTCGCCCGAGCAAACAGTCATCGGGATGGTGTCGCGGTATTCAGGTGTAACATCGAAGTTCAGGGTCAATATGGAGTCACAACCCGCGACGCTGGTTAATATGTGTTCGTAGAAACCGGCGGCATTAATCTGCTGGCCATACCAGTCAAACGGTACATCGCCCTCGCAGACGGTCATCGGGATGGTGTCGCGGTATTCAGGCGTAACGTCAAAGTTCAGGGTCAATATGGAATCACAACCCGCGACGCTGGTTAATGTGTGTTCGTAGAAACCGGCGGAACTAATCTGCTGGCCGTACCAGTCAAACGGTACATCACCCTCGCAGACAATCATCGGAATGGTGTCGCGGTATTCGGGTGTAACGTCAAAGTTCAGGGTCAATACGGAATCACAACCCGCGACGCTGGTTAATGTGTGTTCGTAGAAACCGGCGGCATTAATCTGCTGGCCGTACCAGTCAAACGGTACATCACCCTCGCAGACAATCATCGGGATAGTGTCACGATATTCCGGGGTAACGTCTAAGTTCAGGGTCAATATGGAGTCACAACCCGACACGCTGGTTAATGTATGTTCGTAGAAACCGGCAGCGCTGATTTGCTGGCCATACCAGTCAAACGGCACATCACCCTCGCAGACAATCATCGGGATAGTGTCACGATATTCCGGGGTAACGTCTAAGTTCAGGGTCAATATGGAGTCACAACCCGACACGCTGGTTAATGTATGTTCGTAGAAACCGGCAGCGCTGATTTGCTGGCCATACCAGTCAAACGGCACATCACCCTCGCAGACAATCATCGGGATAGTGTCACGATATTCCGGGGTAACGTCTAAGTTCAGGGTCAATATGGAGTCACAACCCGACACGCTGGTTAATGTATGTTCGTAGAAACCGGCAGCGCTGATTTGCTGGCCATACCAGTCAAACGGTACATCACCCTCGCAGACAATCATCGGGATAGTGTCACGATATTCCGGGGTAACGTCAAAGTTCAAAGTCAATATCGAATCACAACCCGCGACGCTGGTTAATGTGTGTTCGTAGAAGCCGGCAGCACTGATTTGCTGGCCGTACCAGTCAAACGGCACATCACCTTGGCAGACGGTCATCGGGATAGTATCGCGGTATTCAGGCGTAACGTCAAAGTTCAAGGTCAATATCGAATCACAACCAGCGACGCTGGTTAATGTGTGTTCGTAGAAACCGGCAGCGCTGATTTGCTGGCCGTACCAGTCAAACGGTACATCGCCCTCGCAGACAATCATCGGGATAGTGTCGCGGTATTCAGGGGTAACGTCAAAGTTCAAGGTCAATATCGAATCACAACCCGCGACGCTGGTTAATGTGTGTTCGTAGAAACCGGCGGCATTAATCTGCTGGCCGTACCAGTCAAACGGCACGTCGCCCTCGCAGACGGTCATCGGGATAGTGTCGCGATACTCAGGGGTAACGTCAAAGTTCAGGGTTAATATGGAATCGCAACCCGCGACGCTGGTTAATGTGTGTTCGTAGAAACCGGCGGCATTAATCTGCTGGCCGTACCAGTCAAACGGTACATCGCCCTCGCAGACGGTCATCGGAATGGTGTCACGGTATTCAGGTGTAACGTCAAAGTTCAGGGTTAATATGGAATCGCAACCCGCAACGCTCGTTAATGTGTGTTCGTAGAAACCGGCGGCATTAATCTGCTGGCCGTACCAGTCAAACGGTACATCACCCTCGCAGACCGTCATCGGGATGGTGTCGCGGTATTCGGGTGTAACGTCGAAGTTCAGGGTTAATATGGAATCGCAACCCGCAACGCTCGTTAATGTGTGTTCGTAGAAACCGGCGGCATTAATCTGCTGGCCGTACCAGTCAAACGGTACATCACCCTCGCAGACCGTCATCGGGATGGTGTCGCGGTATTCGGGTGTAACGTCGAAGTTCAGGGTTAATATGGAATCGCAACCCGCAACGCTCGTTAATGTGTGTTCGTAGAAACCGGCGGCATTAATCTGCTGGCCGTACCAGTCAAACGGCACATCGCCCGCACAGACGGTCATCGGGATAGTGTCGCGGTATTCAGGGGTCACGTCAAAGTTCAAAGTCAATATGGAATCGCAACCAGCGACGCTGGTTAATGTATGTTCGTAGAAACCGGCGGCACTAATTGATTGGCCGTACCAGTCAAATGGTACATCGCCCTCGCAGACGGTCATCGGGATAGTGTCGCGGTATTCAGGGGTAACATCGAAGTTCAGGGTTAATATGGAATCGCAACCAGCGACACTGGTTAATGTATGTTCATAGAAGCCGGCGGCACTAATTGATTGGCCGTACCAGTCAAACGGTACATCGCCCTCGCAGACGGTCATCGGGATGGTGTCACGGTATTCCGGGGTAACGTCAAAGTTCAATGTCAGAATCGAGTCACAACCCGCAACGCTCGTTAATGTATGTTCATAGAAACCGGCGGCATTAATCTGCTGGCCGTACCAGTCAAACGGTACATCGCCCTCGCAGACAATCTTCGGGATAGTGTCACGGTATTCCGGGGTAACGTCAAAGTTCAAAGTCAATATGGAATCACAACCCGCCACGCTGGTTAATGTATGTTCGTAGAAGCCGGCGGAACTGATTTGCTGGCCGTACCAGTCAAACGGCACATCGCCCGCACAGACGGTCATCGGGATAGTGTCGCGGTATTCAGGGGTCACGTCAAAGTTCAAAGTCAATATGGAATCGCAACCAGCGACGCTGGTTAATGTATGTTCGTAGAAACCGGCGGCACTAATTGATTGGCCGTACCAGTCAAATGGTACATCGCCCTCGCAGACGGTCATCGGGATAGTGTCGCGGTATTCAGGGGTAACGTCAAAGTTCAGGGTTAATATGGAATCACAACCTGCGACGCTGGTTAATGTATGTTCATAGAAACCGGCAGCACTGATTTGCTGGCCGTACCAGTCAAACGGCACATCGCCCGAGCAGACGGTCATCGGGATGGTGTCACGGTATTCCGGGGTAACGTCAAAGTTCAATGTCAGAATCGAGTCACAACCCGCAACGCTCGTTAATGTATGTTCGTAGAAGCCGGCAGCACTGATTTGCTGACCGTACCAATCAAACGGCACATCGCCCGCACAAACAATCATCGGGATAGTGTCGCGGTATTCAGGGGTAACGTCAAAGTTCAGGGTTAATATGGAATCACAACCCGCGACGCTGGTTAATGTGTGTTCATAGAAGCCGGCAGTACTGATTTGCTGGCCATACCAGTCAAACGGTACATCGCCCTCGCAGACGGTCATCGGAATGGTGTCGCGGTATTCAGGGGTCACGTCAAAGTTCAGGGTCAATATGGAATCACAACCTGCGACGCTGGTTAATGTATGTTCGTAGAAACCGGCAGCACTGATTTGCTGGCCGTACCAGTCAAACGGCACATCGCCCGAGCAGACGGTCATCGGGATAGTGTCGCGGTATTCCGGGGTAACGTCGAAGTTCAGGGTCAATATGGAATCACAACCCGCAACGCTCGTTAATGTGTGTTCGTAGAAACCGGCAGAACTGATTTGTTGTCCGTACCAGTCAAACGGTACGTCGCCCTCGCAGACAATCATCGGGATAGTGTCGCGATATTCAGGTGTAAGGTCAAAATTCAATGTCAATATGGAATCGCAACCCGCAACGCTCGTTAATGTATGTTCGTAGAGACCGGCAGAACTGATTTGCTGGCCGTACCAGTCAAACGGTACATCGCCCTCGCAGACAATCATCGGAATGGTGTCGCGGTATTCCGGGGTAACGTCAAAGTTAAATGTCAAAATCGAGTCACAACCAGCGACGCTCGTTAATGTATGTTCGTAGAAACCGGCAACGCTGATTTGCTGACCGTACCAGTCAAACGGTACATCGCCCGCACAAACAGTCATCGGGATGGTGTCACGGTACTCAGGCGTAACATCGAAGTTCAGGGTCAATATGGAATCACAACCCGCCACGCTGGTTAATGTGTGTTCGTAGAAGCCGGCGGCACTGATTGATTGGCCGTACCAATCAAACGGCACATCGCCCTCGCAGACGGTCATCGGGATAGTGTCGCGGTATTCAGGTGTAACGTCAAAGTTCAGGGTCAATATGGAATCACAACCTGCGACGCTGGTTAATGTGTGTTCGTAGAAACCGGCGGCATTAATCTGCTGGCCGTACCAGTCAAACGGTACATCGCCCTCGCAGACAATCATCGGGATAGTGTCACGGTATTCCGGGGTAACGTCAAAGTTCAGGGTCAATATGGAATCACAGTCGGCGACGCTCGTTAATGTGTGTTCGTAGAAACCGGCGGCATTAATCTGCTGGCCGTACCAGTCAAACGGTACATCGCCCGCACAAACAGTCATCGGGATAGTGTCACGATATTCCGGGGTAACGTCAAAGTTCAGGGTCAATATGGAATCACAACCCGCGACGCTGGTTAATGTGTGTTCGTAGAAACCGGCAGTACTGATTTGCTGGCCGTACCAGTCAAACGGCACATCACCCGCACAAACAGTCATCGGGATAGTGTCACGATATTCCGGGGTAACGTCAAAGTTCAGGGTCAATATGGAATCACAACCCGCGACGCTGGTTAATGTGTGTTCGTAGAAACCGGCAGTACTGATTTGCTGGCCGTACCAGTCAAACGGCACATCACCCGCACAAACAGTCATCGGGATAGTGTCACGATATTCCGGGGTAACGTCAAAGTTCAGGGTCAATATGGAATCACAACCCGCGACGCTGGTTAATGTGTGTTCGTAGAAACCGGCGGAACTAATCTGCTGGCCGTACCAGTCAAACGGTACATCGCCCGCACAAACAGTCATCGGGATGGTATCGCGGTAAATCGGCGAAACATCCAGATTGACAGTCAGGATAGAATCGCAGCCCGATACCGACTGAAGCGTATCGGAATAGAAACCCGGGAAACTCAGCGACTGTCCCTGCCACAAATACGGCAATTCATTTTCGCAAGCTATGTAATCAGTGGTATCGCGGTAAATTGGTGAAACATCCAAATTAACCGTCAGGATAGAATCACAGCCCGATACCGACTGAAGCGTATCGGAATAGAAACCCGGGAAACTCAACGATTGTCCCTGCCACAAATACGGCAATTCATTTTCGCAAGCTATGTAATCGGTGGTGTCGCGGTAAATCGGCGAAACATCCAAATTAACCGTCAGGATAGAATCGCAGCCCGCTACCGACTGAAGCGTGTCGGAATAGAAACCCGGAAAACTCAGCGACTGTCCCTGCCACAAATAAGGCAATTCATTTTCGCAGGCTATGTAATCGGTGGTGTCGCGGTAAATCGGTAAAACATCTAAATTAACCGTCAGTATAGAATCGCAGCCCGATACCGACTGAAGCGTGTCGGAATAGAAGCCCGGGAAACTCAGCGACTGTCCCTGCCACAAATACGGCAATTCGTTTTCGCAGGCTATGTAATCGGTGGTGTCGCGGTAAATCGGCGAAACATCCAAATTAACCGTCAGGATGGAATCGCAACCCGCTACCGACTGAAGCGTGTCGGAATAGAAACCCGGGAAGCTTAGCGACTGTCCCTGCCACAAATACGGCAATTCGTTTTCGCAGGCTATGTAATCAGTGGTATCGCGGTAAATCGGTGAAACATCCAAATTAACCGTCAGGATGGAATCGCAGCCCGATACCGACTGAAGCGTGTCGGAATAGAAACCCGGAAAACTCAGCGACTGTCCCTGCCACAAATAAGGCAATTCATTTTCGCAGGCTATGTAATCGGTGGTGTCGCGGTAAATCGGTAAAACATCTAAATTAACCGTCAGTATAGAATCGCAGCCCGATACCGACTGAAGCGTGTCGGAATAGAAGCCCGGGAAACTCAGCGACTGTCCCTGCCACAAATACGGCAATTCGTTTTCGCAGGCTATGTAATCGGTGGTGTCGCGGTAAATCGGCGAAACATCCAAATTAACCGTCAGGATGGAATCGCAACCCGCTACCGACTGAAGCGTGTCGGAATAGAAACCCGGGAAGCTTAGCGACTGTCCCTGCCACAAATACGGCAATTCGTTTTCGCAGGCTATGTAATCAGTGGTATCGCGGTAAATCGGTGAAACATCCAAATTAACCGTCAGGATGGAATCGCAGCCCGATACCGACTGAAGCGTGTCGGAATAGAAACCCGGAAAACTCAATGACTGTCCCTGCCACAAATAAGGCAATTCGTTTTCGCAGGCAATCAGCTCTATTGTATCGCGAGTGGCCGGGAATACTTCCACCCAAATGGTATCAGAATTATCACACCCATTTTCGTCCGTCACCTTATACACCAGTTGGTAACTGCCTGCCGGAGCATCTCTAAATTCAGGAGTAGCGCTGTCTGTTGCGCTCAGAAAGGCAATTCCGCCACCAGTCCACAAATGGGTATAAATTCCTGTTCCACCTTCTGAATAACCATTTAATACAAGAGTATCGCTTTCGCACATTTGCGCCGGGTCCGGAGTTATTTCGACCAACAACTCATCGGGTTGTGTGATATCCGCAGAATCTACTGCGGTACACCCCAGTTCATCGGTAACCGACAAATAATATCTTCCGGAGGCCAGATTGGTAATTTCAGGTGTATCGGCAGTGAATCCATCCGGTCCGGTCCATGCATAAGTGTAAACTCCTGTCCCTCCTGAGAGACTTGCCAGAACAGAGCCGGCATTTCCGCCGTAGCATGACTGGGAACTTGCTGTCAGAACAATTTCAGGCTGACTTAAAATGACATCTACCGTTGAGATAGCTGGTTCACAACTCCCGGCGCTTCCCCGTCCGATGGCGGCGAGCGAAAGTGTAACACTGCCGGCAGCCAAATCATTTTCGCCGGGGAAATAGGTCGGGCGGACTGCGCTAGCGTCACTGAAAGTCCCGTCTCCAAACGATGTCCAAATCAACACCGAATAATTGGATGCCGTGGCTTCCTCCAAAAAGATACTCTGACCGGCACAGGCCAGAATTTCATTACCGGCAAAGGCATCGGGAGCGGGAACAACTTCCACCTCGCCCAGCTCGTTGTTCACACAATCGTGCGAACTGGTTTGCTCGGCAGAAAGGCTGTAAATTCCAGGTTCAATATCCCAGAGAATAATAACTTCACTTCCCTGAATAGGTAGTCCGTCGCGGGTATCTGTAAAATCAGACCACTCGAACCTTGACGGAGTTACAATGGTACCATCTTCGGCCTCCAGTTGCCACACCCATGTTGAGCCCGGCTCCCCGTCGATACGATAGGTGCGTTCTGCACCCCGGCATACGGTATCAAATACCTGTCCGGTAGCTTTTGTTGCAGCCACCAGAAGGATTATCATGAATATGTATGCCAGCCGTTTCACTTTTTTCTAGTCTATTTTATTATCGTTTTGGTATTGATTTCAAAATTATCAGTTTCAATCATTTATCAATCTTCCTTAATGTAAATTTTTGAGTTAACAGGTGTTGGATGAATAACCACTCCAATTTTTTGCGGTACCGTGTATGTATTTACCGTGCACTGGTCGGTTACTTCCATAATCCAGAAATCGGTTGTTCCCGGCTCTAGCACAGGCAGCGGTGCGAAATAAACAGGGTCAGTTAATCCGTTTAGGTTGACTTGGGCGGTTCCGTCGCCATAGGTGTACGTGACATCCCACGGCCCCCGCCCGGTGAGGATAATTTTTATCTCGGCCGGATCTCCGTAACAGTAGTCATCTGCTTCGATGGTTGCTTCGGGTTTAGATTCTTCAACATCGATAAGGAATACCAGCAAATTGTTGGTACAGGCCACTTCATCCCAAACCATTACCCGGAGGAAATAACGTCCCGGGTCGAGGAAGTTTACACGAACCGTTGACCCCTGGTACATTCCATTTTCGAAATAAGGGGTTGGCCCTACATTGCCATCGTTGGTGGCAAAGTTTACCGTATTCCAGTCCAGTTCGGTGTACAGGTGCCAGGTGTACCGGTCGCCGGGCATTTCCACTACGCTGAATTCGTATGAGTCGCACTGATCTACAATAATATGCTGCACCGGTTTCTGAGCCATGGCAGACGCCACAACCAGAACCCCCAGAAGAATTCCCGGGATCCGACACATCATATGGTAAATCAGTTTTCTCATCTAATAATAATTATATCACTTCCGTTCCAAGTTATCAGGCATTACTTTTTTCGCCTTTACTTTATCAGAGTTCGTGAGCTTAGCGTTCGTTTCTTCTTTCCCGACGTTGTCAGGTGTTGCACACGCTGACAAGTCTGAATCTGAAGCATCGGCTTTTAAACAAGCTGAAGAAACACAAGTTTCCAGCGGCTCCTTTTTTTGGATTCCAGAAATTACTTCTGAATTTTTCAACCTGTCAGCGTCGTCAGACCTGACAGCGTTGATGCTCGCTGAAACATGCGAAGACTTGTTCTTCTTGTTGACGTTGTCAGGTGTTGCACACGCTGACAAGTCTGAATCTGAAGCATCGGCTTTTAAACAAGCTGAAGAAACACAAGTTTCCAGCGGCTCCTTTTTTTGGATTCCAGAAATTACTTCTGAATTTTTCAACCTGTCAGCGTCGCCAGACCTGACAGCGTTTAAACCCGCTGAAACGTTCAAAGCCTTGTTCTTCTTGTTGACGTTGTCAGATGCTGCGCATGCTGACAAGTCTGTTCTGCCGGGAACTTCTATTTCGGTTGTATAATCGACTGCATTCAAATCCAGCCATTCTTCCATTTCTTCTACATCAATTTCTTGGGTGTGTTGATTTTCAAAATTATTTCGTTCATTAAACAGGCTCAATACAACTTCGCGTTTAAATTTTGTAGGTTTATTTGAAATACAAGTTAAATAGCTCGACCAGGGATACTCCAGCAGGTGGGTGCAGAATCCGTGATGAACAGGATTGTTATGAACATACAGGATGACCTTTTTCAAATACGCCTCATTACGTATCTGCTTCCGCTTAAACGGACGTTCGAATAAATTACCTGTCCCTTCAGTGATTTTATTGAAATAGCGGGTGTAAGCATTGAAAAGGTGTGAGAAATGACGATGTAACACCGGCTTTTTCATTTCCGCGTTATCAGAAATTTCGCATTCCGACATCTCAACCGTTTCCCACTTATGGGCTTCAAACCAGGCCTTATCTCTCTTTCCCACGCTCACGTCAGCCATATTTTTTTCAGCATTGCCGGAATCGCCAGACGCTGCCATATCTACGGAATCAACCTTCGGCCGATAAATATCCCGAACAAAAGTGTTCTGCTGCAACCCCGGATTGGCATACTTATAAACCACGTTCTCTTTTAGCCGAACGACCAAATGGAAATGATTTGGCATCAGCACCCAGGCAAAAGTCTCGGCCACCGGCGAAATATACTTGTCGTACAACGCCAGGAAATGCTCGTAATGAACCGGCTCCAAAAACAGATCTCTCCGGTTATTGCCACGATTATAGATGTGATAATATTTCCCGTTTATCAATCTCTCGTATTTCATTTCATTACCTTCCATTCCTTTAATTCATCACACAAAACTTCTGCCTTCCCTAACCTGTCAGCGTCGCCAGACCTGACAGCGTTGATGCTCGCTGAAACGTTCGAAGTCTTTCTGCTTCTCCCGACGTTGTCAGATGTTGCGCATGCTGACAAGTCTAAGCCTGAACCTGAACCAAGACTGTCGCCGTTCAAACAAATCGGATAAACTGAAATTTCCTGTTGTTTCATTTTTATATCGTCAAACAATGCATAGCACTTCCCTAACCTGTCAGCGTCGCCAGACCTGACAGCGTTTAAACCCGCTAAAACACGCGAAGACTTGTTGTTCGTCCCGACGTTGTCAGATGTTGCGCATGCTGACAAGTCTAAGCCTGAATTCAAATCAAACCTGTCGCCGTTCAAACAAATTGGATAAGCTGAAATTTCCTGTTGTTTCATTTTTATATCGTCAAACAATGCATAGCACTCCCCCAACCTGTCAGCGTCGTCAGACCTGACAGCGTTTAAACCCGCTGAAACATGCGAAGACTTGTTGTTCTTCCCGACGTTATCAGATGTTGCGCATGCTGACAAGTCTAAGCCTGAATTCAAATCAAACCTGTCGCCGTTCAAACAAATCGGATAAGCTGAAATTTCCTGCTGCTTCATTTTTATATCGTCAAACAATGCATAGCACTCCCCTAACCTGTCAGCGTCGCCAGACCTGACAGCGTTGATGCTCGCTGAAACGTTCGAAGTCTTTCTGCTTCTCCCGACGTTGTCAGATGATGCGCATGCTGACAAGTCTAAGCCTGAATTCAAATCAAACCTGTCGCCGTTCAAACAAATTGGATAAGCTGAAATTTCCTGTTGTTTCATTTTTATATTGTCAAACAATGCATAGCACTCCCCTAACCTGTCAGCGTCGCCAGACCTGACAGCGTTTAAACCCGCTGAAACATGCGAAGACTTGTTGTTCGTCCCGACGTTGTCAGATGTTGCGCATGCTGACAAGTCTTTATCCCATGCGGGGTTGTTGCCCCATGGCCGGGATGCTGCCAAAATTGTTTCGCGCGGAAGCAAAAACATCCTTCCCGGCGGCGTGCGTCCGCGTATTGGCATAGCGTTGCCATATTCTGACGGAGCCCGTTTTGTTGGTCTCGCGGGGCCATGCCTTGCCCTGTCGGGCGGATCGGTTCCGTCACGAATATGCAGCTTTGTACCGTCGCGAATGCGCAGAATCGTTCTGCTGCCGGGATGCAAAAATGCGTCGGCCCCGGTTGCAGGGAGACACCGTTTCCCCAGGGTGGGCATGCCTCTGGCATAAGGCCCGTTTCGTGTGGCGGGCGGCCCTTTTTTCGGAATATGTATTTCTATCATACTACCATTACTATTTTTTAAGGTATTTGATGAAACGCACCACAACCGCTATTTTGCTGCGGCAAAAATATCAATCGTTGTTTGCTTCATTTGCCAAATCCGTTAATAACTGCAAAACTCATGTTGTAAACGTCAGACTCAGGCCTCTTCCCCGCGCCCGGTTTCGGTGCCGGGAAACCCGTTCCCGTGCTGCGGAAACAGCGGTACAGAAGAAGTGCTTTGCATCTTTTCGTTTTCAACCTTTTACTGCTTTACATTTTTAAACACTGCTCGTTTCATTCCTTTTTGGTGGAGCGGGCAGGCGCCTTTGGTGGCGGGCATTTGTTGCTGCCGGCAAAAGCCAATTACAACCAATCCCCGTTTTCCTCCGGACTTCCCGCGCACCCCGCACCCCGGCTCCTTTCAAATTAGCGGACAACCGGGATGCGGCGCGGAATGAAAAAGCAAAATCAAACTCTAACCTTACGGTTTAGGTTCAAATGACATATCACCAACACCAACAGCTGTATTAGTTACAATTTCCGGTCTCGGAGTCAGATCATATGTAGCTTGATCTGTTTCGGTATTCGTACACGGAGAGTTTGTCCCTGGATCTAAATCTGCAAGATTACTATTTGCATATTCATTTCCTGTCGTTGCACCTGCATCATACATTACACCATCAACACCGAGAGTAAAGTAACGATTTGCATTTGCGTCATTTTCCGCTGTACCATGATCTAAATGAACTCTTACAATAATACACTCACCTGCATCCCCAACAGCTCCAGACGCATCCTGAGCATTAACTACAGCAGTTGCAGCATTCCAAGTCCCAGTAGCATTTGTTCCGTCATTTGCGATGGCTTGATCAGGATAAGCCCACTCAATATTAGATATATCTACAGTTGTTTCTGTTCCATTATCTACAATTGTAAATGTTGGCTGCCATGAATGAACAAAATTGGCTGCATTAACTGCAAAGAATATATAATTCTCACCATAATCCATATTCAAATTAGTACCATCGTATGATGCAATTTGAACTGGTGATACACATTCATTAGCATTACTTCCAGATGCTGGCAGGGTACCGTCAGGCATCAAACCTGCAATATCAAGTGTAAAAGAGAATGAAGGTTGAATACGATACACTTCAATATTATCCGAACAACCTGCTTCTCCCTCTACGTATGCAACCAACAAAATCTCAGTTGTTGCACTATTAAATGATTGCCAAGAAATATCAATCGTCGGTTGTGTATTTGTATCAGAATTATAAACGTTATCTTCTGCATCCAGCAAATATAGGCTTCCACCGCCATCTGCTTCAGCTGCGCCTACAGCTGTGGCAATAGAACCCCCAGTGATGATGTCAGCACCATTCGCCGTGGCATTGTAAACGAACCATCTGATATATCCAGTTGTAACAGTAGGATTTACAGTCACTCCGTACGTGTATGTTTTCCCTGGTATTGGATGAAGCGCATCATCATCGGCACAATCCAATGTCGTTGGAGTAACGCATTCTGTTGATGCAGCATCAATATAATTAATATCGCCCTGCCCATAAGATTTCATTCCGGCAAAAACTAATGCCAGAGTAAACATCGCTAAAATTAAAATTTGCTTTTTCATTTTGTTAAAATTTAGAGTCTCTTTCGAGACGTGTTAATGAATAAAAATTTGTTTCAAATTGTTACTAATTAAATTGTTAAAAAAAATATCAGATTGGGAACCGGGACAATTGAGAAGCAGTGAACCATCAGCTTTCAAAAGGCCGGATGGCAATACACCAATTGCTCATTTCCATTTTCCATCGTCAATCTGTTAAAGAACGCATTTCGTTATTTCTCGGGGTTTACGTTTCCCGGTGCGTCAGGCCGGAGTCGGTAACATTGCCGGTTATTTCAACTTCCGTTTTACCGGACGTTAACCAAACAACATTAGCCGGGTCGGCTCATCAGCCGGCAGCGATTTTAACCGTTCGGTGCCAGCTTTTTAAACACTGTCAGGCCTACCAGCGCTAACAGGTTTAGTGGTGTGGTTTTTACTTTAACTCACGGGCAAGCCTCCTTTCTCTTTATTCGTCCCTGGGCTTCGCTCCGGTAAAAAGGAGGCCAATTGGCTTTCCGGCAGAAGGACGGTTGGGTTAGTTACCGGCAGGCTGTGCACAGTGCGTGTAAAACCTGCTAAAATTGGCGATACCCAAGGGCTGCTAAAAAAAGATAAGATGATGGTGATGGTAGCAGCCCCGGGACAATCGCCGGAATAAAAGCGTCCCCGCGGCAAGAGGGGAACAGCTTTATATTTTATGCCGGCAGCTGTTGGCTGGTAACCAGCGGCCACCGGGTTTTGGTTGTCTGTTGAATATTTTTGTTCGGCAATGCCGAAAATTTCGGTGCATTGAGTACTTATTTCCGTCCGTTGAGTACCTGTTTCGGTGCATCGAGCATCCGTTTCCATGCATGAAGTTCCTGTTTCTGCACACCGAGACTCTATTTCCATATATCGAGCACATATTTCGGTGCATTGAGCTGTTATTTCCATGCATTGAGCCGATATTTCCATGCGTTGAGTTCCCATTTCGGTACAATGAGCCCCCGTTGCGTTACATTGCGTCTCCAATATGATGCAGTGACTCTCCCACCCGGTGCAGCGTAATTCCGCTGTGGTACAATGGCCCGTCGCCATGGTACACCGGGCAGCAGCCACGGTACTAGGCACAACAGCCGCCTTACGCACCGTTTTCGCATCCGTCCGGGCCATTTTTCCATATTCCGGCATCTGAAGTACCATTTTCACGTTTGGTTGCGTTGCGTAATTCTGTTTGATGTTGTTCCCAAACCTGACAGCGTCGGTAGACCTGTCAGCGTTAAAAGAATACCTTGCAAAACTTGAATCCAGTATCTGATGACACCCGCTTTTGTTGCCTGTGCTTTGTTCGACGTTGTCAGGTGCTACGCACGCTGACAAGTCTGAGCCGTATACAAAAACTGTTGCTTCGTTCCCAAACCTGACAGCGTCAAAAGACCTGTCAGCGTTAAAAGAATACCTTGCAAAACTTGAATCCGGTATCTGATGACACCCGCTTTTGTTGCCTGTGCTTTGTTCAACGTTGTCAGGTGCTACGCACGCAGACAAGTCGGAGCCGTATACAAAGACTGTTGCTTCGTTCCCAAACCTGACAGCGTCAAAAGACCTGTCAGCGTTAAAAGAATACCTTGCAAAACTTGAATCCGGTATCTGATGACACCCGCTTTTGTTGCCTGTGCTTTGTTCGACGTTGTCAGGTACTGCGTACGCTGACAAGTCTGAGCTGTAAACAAACCACTCACTCCACAAGGCATCCAATCCCCGGGTTCGTCTCAAACCAATCCTCTGTCCCCGGCGTTCCGCACTCTGCCCTCTGCCCCCGGCGCTCTGCTCTTGGCGCTCTGCACTCTGCACTCTGCCCTTGGCTCTCCGCTCTCGGCTCTCTGCCCTCTGCGCCTTGCCCTCTGCTCCTATGTATCTTAGTTCTTTCATGGTTGTCCGGTTATTTTAATGATTTCGGGACGCGGGGTAATTACAATATCGCGCACCAGCTCGTCTGACGTATTTCCATTGCAATCTTCCACCCAGTATGTAATTGTATGCGTTCTCTCAGTATAGTAAACTCCGTCGCCCCACAGATAAATGACATTTCCGTATTCTGAAGGCTGTCCGGTTCCGCTAATCGAAGGTTTCGATATTGTTGCCCCTTCGGTTAACGGGTCGGGCACAGCGGTAAAATCGATTCTCCACTGAATAACCATTGCGGGCGGGTCGCAGCAATTGTCTTGCAAATCCAGTATATCCAAAGATGTATCGCCGGCAGGGAAAGTCCTGTAATCGGGACTTGGAACTTTTTCCAGATTAGGATCCACGTGGTTAACAATGGGGTTAGGACTATTCGGATCGTAAACTGCCGAGTGCAACGGATCAACGCAGTTCTCGTACTGTGTTGCAGTAAAAGTTGGCGGAATTGTATCAATAACCAGGATGGTGTGGCTGCAGGTATCTGCACCAGACAGGTTCTCTGCCGTCCAGGTAATGGTTGTTAACCCGAGGTCAAAATCGACAACCCCTATCGGGTCGGGCAATGCCGCTCCGTTAGTTACCCCCGAGCCGGTGGTAACGCCTTCCATGGTCCATGTCCAGTCAAACGGCGGAGCGCCGCTAAGTACCGAAGGAACTCCGGGGTCGAGAGCGGCAGTACAGCCTGTGTCACCCAAATACAATGTATCGTTCGGCGGGCATTCGATATCGGGTTTCGATTCAACGGTAACGGTAAAAGAGCAGATGCTTTTATTTCCTGCTTCGTCCTCAAAAGTGTAGGTAACAGTGGTTACTCCCACATTAAAATCGTACACTTTTAAGGTATCGATACCGGTTGGCGCAGAGTTTCCTGCGGTGACACCCGTCAATTTCCATACCTGGTCCACAAGCGGACAGTCGTTGGTATACTCCGGTGCTTCCAGTTCCACATTGCTGGCATAGTCTTTTCCATAGTCAGCCCAAGCGGTTACATCTTCGGGACACTCAACAGAAGGAGGTTCGGGCTGGGTAACGGTTACCGGGATAGGGCCAACCGACGAACAGCCGTTTTCTGCAAAAACAGTAACATAATACACCTGCCCTGCCGACAAGCCTTCGGCGGTTGCCTCGGTGCTGCCGTTGCTCCACGAAAACGTGGGATTGTCGCCGCTAATTACGGTAACGGTAGCTGTTCCGTCGCTGCCGTCGTAGCAGGTAACAGGCGTGGTGGTAATTACATCGCTTACCTCAAGCGCCGGAGGATCTGTTAACGTAGCTGAAATGGTGTCCTGGCATCCGCTGGCATCGGTTACGGTAACCGAATAAGTTCCGGCAGACAGTCCTCCTGCGGTAGCCAGCGTTTGCCCGTCGCTCCATAAATAGGTATAAGGTGCTGTTCCGCCGCTTGCCACAACCGTAATGTAACCATCGGCGCCATTGGGGCACAACGGGTTCTCTAACGTATCAACAGCCAGATATACTTCAGGGTGAATAATAATATTCATGGTATCGGTAACGGCTTCGCAAATGCCGGCAGGATCGTCGGTGGCAAGCACCAGTGTTACAAGCCCGGCAGTAGTGTCAGCTGCACTCAGGGTATAAACAGCAAGATGATCGTTAACCGAAGAAAAAGTTCCTGTTCCGAGAGTTTCCCAGGTAACCGAGGAGGCTGCCCCGCCATACGAACCCGCCAGCTGCACATCCGGATCGGAAGCGCACACCTCCTGATCGGGGCCTGCATCAACCGTTGCCGCCGGGTTAACAATTATTTCGATGTTGTCGCTAACCGGGCCGCAACCATAATCATCTGTAAGAACAGCAACATACTCGCCGGAATGTGAGGCATCGGCGTTGGGGATAATAATGCTTTGCGTATTGGCAGTAAATCCGTTAGGCCCCGTCCAATTATACGTAAAAGGCTCTCTCCCATCGGTAATCTCCATTGTTAGCTTAATCGAATCTCCCTCGCATACCGGATTTGATTCTGCTACGATTTCGATTGTTGCCGGAGCCGGATCAAGCGTGCCAAAAGAAATATCATCAAGGCCAAAATCGTTGCCTCCGAGCGCAGGTTCAATGTTTACAATACGTATTTCAATGTCTCCGCTCAAACTCCCCGAATTCCACAGCGGCGTACTATAAAACCTCACCCAACCATTGTTCGACGGATTGCTTACTCCGGCAGGTGGGCTTATGGATGTACCCTGAGGACTCCCGTTTATATAAAATTGTAATTCCGCATCATTTCCCTTGTCATTCAAACTCATGGTCCAGGCAGAAAAATAATAGTTGGTATTGGGCTCTATCGTTACCGTTTGTGCCCAAATGGTTGTTGTCGAATTATTCTCTCCATTAACAATCATAAAGTTTCCCTGCCCGCTGGTATGGTCATGCCCCCAAAAGTCTGAATGATAATTCTGCCCATCGGTTCCAACACTGTAAGTTCCTTCTGAAAACAATTCCGAATTACTGTTCGGATCATCGGGCCAATAAGTATATCCGGAGGAGAAGCCGGTGTTCCCTGCTTCGAAATCGCCGTTCACAACCAATTCGTTAGCCGTATTGTAGGAGGCCCTTCCACTGCACCCAAAAGCATCGGTTACAGTTACAAAGAAATTCCCTGCTACATCTACATCAATATACTGTGTGGTTTCTCCTGTACTCCATTCGTAAGACGCAAAATTACCAACAGACAACCTGATCTTCGGAGGGACAATACAATAATCAGCGGCGATTGAAACATTCGGAGTTTCTCTTACCACAACAGTTATGGAGCTTGAACCGGGGCAGTTTGTGTCGGGGTCGGTATAGGTTGCTGTGTAGGTAGTTGTTACCCCCGGGAAAACATTGGCCGGGTTGGCTTCAGTTGAAGTCCACGACGAAGTATTGGCGGTCCATTCAACATCGGCCTGCGATTGTGGCTCCCCTGTAACGTTGACGTTATCGATGGCCCACCAGTAGTGAGCACTTTGCCACCAACCGGAATAAGTTCGGTATCTGAAGCGAATAAGCAGGTTCGCTATCCCCACAGGAAGGGAAATAGTTCTGTTCTCAAAGTTGGTAGAAGTTCCCCGCGAAACGGTGTAATTCTCCAAGGGTATCCAGTTCGTCCCGTTTGTCGAGTATTCAACAACAGCTTCTTCGTTAGTACTCCCTCTCCGGTAATAGTGCCAAAAACTCAGTGTTACCGAAGTATATCCTTCGGTATTGATAGATGTACTCGTTAAATATGATGTTGCATCGGTATCATAATGATTGGATAAATAGAACCGGCTGTTATCGTCAGAATGAAAAGTTGTTGTTTCCGCCCACCACCAGTCTGGTGTTGTATATGAATAGCCATCGTCTTGCAGCTGCCAGGTAGAGTTGCCGCTTGCCGCCCAGTTACCTGCCCCACTATTAAAATTGTCTGTTAAAAGAGTTGTCGGGAGATTTGATGTAATATCGGATGATGAAAACAGGTTGATACTCTCTCCCGGACAAATTTCTATCCTTGAAGCATTCACTGTTACATTCGGCGACGGGGTTACCGTTACTTTCACCTGAAATACTTCAGGGTTTGTACAATTATTGGAACTCAGAGTATAGTAATAAATTACGGTAATCGGGCTACTCGAATTATTAACAAGTACTTCGCTCGGGTTTCCGGTACCGGAAGCTGTGCTGTTCCCAAAACTATCGGCATTGCGAGTCCAGCTAAAAGTAGTACCGGCAATATTGCTGGTAGGAGTATAGCTAAATACCTGTCCGCTGCAAATTCCGGGTGGGTCGGTGCTGGTCAAAACCGGAGACTGCGTTACCGTAACTTTCACTTCCTGGGTATTTGAACACCCGTCTACGGTAAGCGTATAAACATAAGTTACTTCTATGGGGCTGGAGGTTTCATTCACCAATATTTCATCAATAACCCCCACTCCGCTTTCGGCAGGATTGCTAATTCCGGGAACCGCGTCGCGTGTCCAGACAAAATCTGTACCCGGGATGTTGCTTTCCGGTTCATAAAAAAACGGTTCGTTACTGCAAATTCCATCCGGATCTAGCGGGCTAGTAAGCTCTGGCAACGGATTTATTACTACCTGCACAGGCATAACTGCAACACATCCGGCAGCAGAGGTGCCTTTAATGTAATACGTTCCGCTTGCTGCCACAGCATCGGGATTGGGCAGCGGTGAGGTGGCAGCAGCATCAGTCCAGTAGGTGTAAGTCAGTCCGGCAGAAGAACCGGCAGTAACCGCAGCGTCAGTAAGGTCCACGGTGCCGGGTTCGCATATCACATCCGGATCGGTAATCACCAGTTCCGGTGTTGGATTTACCGTAACGGTTGCAACCGATGTTCCCGGGCTGGTACACCCGTTGGCTTCGGCTACAATTTGGTACACTACGGTTGCAACTTCTGTAGTGGTATTAATCAGTTGCTGGGCAATCAGGTTCCCTGTATCGTCAAAAGCCCCTGTTACACTTCCGGCCGGAGTAATGGAACTAACGGTAAACGAAAAAGTGGCTTCCGGAATACTGCTGGACAGGCTAATGTTGGTCGTTTCTCCCGAGCATATTTCATCGAATGGCGGAGTAATTTGCGGAATCGCCCGGGGAATGATTTCGAGTACGAAGGTTACCGGGGCTCCGGTACATTCATTGGCATGCGGCGTGATGGTTATTACTGCCGTTCCTGTTTGGGAAGCCCAGAACGAAGGTATCTCGGTTACCCCCGTTTGGTTCGGCACTCCCAGGGCAGCTCCGCCCGAGATATCAAAAACTACTCCCGACGGATACCCGGTTAACGGAATGGCATCAACAGTTTCCAAATGACAATACGATAACGTATCTCCCGGAGGTACGGCAATAACAGGCGGAAGGACAGTTACCGTGCGGGTTTGCGGATCAGAAAGATTTCCTCCGCAATCTTCTACCCAATAGGTAATTTCATGCGTAAGACTGGTGTGTGTTGCACTGTCGGAAGGGAACAAAATATTGGTGCCATAGTCTGAAATTTGCCCGGTATTGTACGTGCCGGAGCCCGCAGGGAGAGAAGAACCATCGTTAAAATCGATGCGCCAGCGAATGGTGTATTCATCAAAAGAACAGTTGGTCTGGCAGTTATCCGAAATAAGCAGTTCATCCAGATTCAGCAAAAGGCTCCCGACAGGAACAACAAACTCGGGGCATTCGGTCAGCGATGGCAATGATCCGATAACCGGGTCGATATTGTCATTCACAATCACCTCAACAGCACAGCTATCTATATTGCCGGATATATCGGTAATATACCAGTTAAAGGTGGTGGTGCCAATCGGGTAAACACCACTGGCATTATCGGGGGCAGTCCGGTACGGAGAGTTATTCCACACCGATTCTATTTCGTCGCAGGGGTCGTCAATTACCGGAGCTGAAAGCGTAACAGTTGCTTCGCAGGAACCAGGGTCTACATTTTGTACTACCGGCGATTCCGGACAGGTAAAAGTTCGTTCGGGAACTTCATTATGAATAATAGTAACGTCAAACTCGCAGGAATCTTTATTTCCGTCGGGATCAGCAACAATAAAGGTAACAGTAGTAACTCCCAGATTGAACACCTCCCCGCCAATAGAACCTTCTCCCTGGCCGGTAGTAGCGCCTTCCATTCTCCACGAAAGGGTAAGGGAATCGATTGGCCAGCAAGTGTCGGTGTACGACGGATCGTTAAAATTCACCAGTGTTTTGGAGCAGTTATCCGGCGCCGCAGTCTCTTCCAAATCAACACACTCATCAATATCTATAACAGGCGGGGTAACATCTACAATGGTTACAAAAAAGAAACACGAATCTTTCAGCCCGGCGGCATCAGTAGCAATATAAATTACCTCTGTTACCCCCACGGGGAAGTCGAGCCCGGTTACCGTACCCGAACCATTATCGGTTGTTTGGTCGGGGAAAAGCCGAATATATGTCAGTTCCGGAACCGAGCAATTATCGTCCATAACCGGGTCGGTAAGCGCAGCAAGTGTTTTGGAGCATTGGTTTAACGACGCTATTTCCTCCACGTCACCGGGACAGGTAATTGTTGGTCTCTGGGTATCAACAATCGAATAAGCTGCAGTTGTTTCAGCGGTGTTTCCACAATCGTCGGTTACGGTAAAAGTAATGGTAATCTGATTGTTTGCAGGGTCGCCACTCCAGGCCTGCATGGCACTGTTGTCTGACCAGGCCAAATCATCGTCGCAATTATCCGTTGCCGTTGCTCCTCCGTGGTTTGCCAGCCAGTCCTGATACCCGGGGTCATCATCCGGATTTGAGGATGAACACTCGGAATTACCGTCTGCGGCGGTTGTAACCCATGTAGGTGCAACGTCGTCGGCTACGGTAATGGTTGACTGGGCCGTATTTACATTCACACACTGGTCTTCCGCTGAAAACGTAACGGTTACCTGTTCTCCGCAAATCATGTCGATACCGCTAAAATCATGGGTTATATCGGCCGGAACAATATTCCCTGCAGGATCGGTATATTCGGCAGAAGCCTGTGCCAGCCAGTCCTGAATCTGCTGTGGCGCTGAAGGATCATTACATATAATTACCAACGGATCGGGGGGAGCCTGGACTGTAGGTCCGGTATAATCAAAAGTAATATCGAAATCGAATGTTTCCTGACTACAGGGAATCCCTTCCCGGACATCGGTAACCCTGACGGAATATGCTCCGGCACCTCCAACCGGAGGCTGAAACGAAGGACAATCTGCACACAACAATGTTCCTGTAGCACCGTATCCCGAGTACCAATCCAACACATAGGTATTTGATGCCGGAGAAACATCAGGAGTTATCAAAGGAAGGGCATCATCGTCACAAACCATATCCGGATTGATGTTCAGATCAATCTCAATATCATCATAAACATATACCAAAATGGTATCGCAATTTGTACCGGTGGCGCTACACACATAATTCGGAAAAGTTCCGCAAACTTCGTATTCAATTACCGGCGGTGCATTGCCATCAGCAACAAAAAACGGATTAAATGGGTCCGTAAGATCCAGATAGTGATCCCAGTCGCCCCTGTTCCCCGGAGAAATGCTGGTCCATTGCGGATCAGTAAAATCTCCGTCTGTGGTAATTTGACTTCCGCAATCAACACGTGTAACAATATCGTCAGAAGCAACAATTCCGGGAACAGAGTGAAAACTAATATCATTGGGATTATTTCCTTGTTTGCAGTATGTAAACAGATGAAATTCGCCGGAAGGCAAACAAATAATATCACCATCCATCAACGATACTTCTTCACAATCTACCCGCCAGTCTTTCACCTCGGGAGTTGCTCCACCTTCCATGGTAATCTGAACACCAACAGCATCAAAGTCAATTCTGACATTGTACGAAATACATCTCAGGTTTTTAGCTCCGGGTTGTGCCCACCAATCATCGTCTGCACAACATTTACCTGCACGGGTCACATTGTAGAATATCGTATCTCCATGAGGATCGCCCAGAAAATCGACCCACCCAAACTCGGTATTATTATCACAGGGAGAACAACCACATTCGTCGTCTACATTTATGGTTTGAACCACGTCAACAAAATTTCCACAAGGATCGGTAAACCGGTATGTACGCTCCACATAATCCGGACAATAACCCGGTTTATTTGCTAACCCATAGGAAATTTCATTATTAAAAAGCAAAGCAATTGTAGTTCCTCCACAATCATCCAGAGCAATTCCTCCATCAGCCTCAAATTCAGGCATTGTTGTATACGCGTCCGGAATATCACTGGGACACGATACTGTTAATGTAGGCATAGTAACTACCGGAGCAATTATATCTGTCACATTAATCGTTTGAGTTCCGGAGTTAAAATTTCCGCAGGCGTCCGTTGCAGTCCAGGTTCGGGTTATTGTATAACGGCTGTCACAAGTTCCGGGGGTAATATTGTCGGTATAGTCAATAACTATATTTCCAATAGCAGTACAATTGTCGGTAGCGGTAGCTTTTCCAAGGGTGAGATTGACATCCGGATCGTCGTTGTCGCTACAGGCAATAGTTATATTCGCCGGAACATTAATTACCGGTTTTGAATTATCTACTACTGTAATCGTCTGCTCCTGGCTGGAGCTGTTTCCGGCGGCATCGGTTACTGTCCACGTGCGGACAATGGTATAATTGCCTTCGCAAACTCCGGTTGGAATGCGGGCGCCATCAGAGTATAAAGTAGTAAGGCTTCCTGACGCAGTGCAATTATCACTAAGATTATACGGCTTGCTTAATGTCACATTTGGATCAAGATTCGGCGGATCGCAGGCGGCATTGGCGTTGACAGTTAAGTCATCAGGAACACTGAATGTAGGCGGAGTATTATCAACTACATTAACATCAAAAGAACAGGTTGAAGTGTTCCCCGAAGCATCAGTAGCAGTATAAATAACTGTTGTTGTGCCCACCGGGAATACATCGCCGGGACTATAATTGCCGGTAAAACTTACCAAAGCACAATTGTCGGTAGCTGTTGGCTCGGTCCAGCTAACAGCCTGACCACAATTTGCCGAATTGCCATCTTGGGTATTAAAAGTAATATCAGCAGGGCATCCGGAAATTACAGGGTCGGTTACATCGTCTATTGTGCCAACCGTTACACTAATTGTTTCTGTGCAACTGTTGGCGTCGGTGGCTGTAATTGTGTATGCCTGGGCTGAAAGACCGGTAAAATTGCCGGAAGTCGGTTGTGTTCCTGTTGCCGGACTTATAGAATAGCTAATTGTTCCGGCACCTCCATTTGCAGAGATAACAATCTCCCCGTCGTTTACGCCTGCACAGGTAACCTCTGAAACTGAAGGAGTATTAAAAGCAATCTCGTCGGGCTGAGTAATACTAAAACTGGCGTCCAACACAATTATGCAAGTAGCATGAGCAGCATCCCGGATTTGCACGTTGTACGTTCCCGCTGAAAGGCCGGCAAAACTATTTCCCGACTGCCAGGTGGTTCCGCCATTGTTTGAGTATTCATAAGTTCCATAACCTCCGGAAGCACCGGTTATGGAAATTGCTCCATCGCTGCCACCATTGCAGCTAACATCGGTTGAACCAATCGTGGCCGAAAGTATGGCCGGTTGGGATATTGCAAATGAAGCGTCCAGCACAATTATGCAAGCAGGATGAGCAGCATCCCGGATTTGTACGTTGTACGTTCCCGCTGAAAGGCCGGCAAAACTATTTCCCGACTGCCAGGTGGTTCCGCCATTGTTTGAGTATTCATAAGTTCCATAACCTCCGGAAGCGCCGGTTATGGTAATTGCTCCATCGCTGCCACCATTGCAGCTAACATCGGTTGAACCAATCGTGGCCGAAAGTATGGCCGGTTGAGTTATTTCAAACGAAGCGTCCAGCACAATTATGCAAGTAGTATGAGCACCATCCCGGATTTGTACGTTGTACGTTCCCGCTGAAAGGCCGGTAAAACTAGTTCCCGACTGCCAGGTGGTTCCGCCATCAATCGAGTACCCAAAAGTTCCGTAACCTCCGGCAGCACCAGTTACAGTAATTGAACCATCGTTGCCACCATTACAGCTAACATCGGTTGAACCAATTGTGGCCGAAAGCATGGCCGGTTGGGTTATAGCAAATGAGTTGGTTTCCTCACATCCCGCCTCATCAGAAACAGTTATTGAATAAGTTCCAGCGTCAAGTCCCGTGATATCTTCTATGGATGAACTAAATCCTCCGGGGCCACTCCAACTATAAGTTAAAGCTCCTGCCCCGCCGGAAACCGTCAAATCAATTTCACCGTTGCCGGATTCAAAACAGGTTAAATCCGTCAAGTCACCTGAAATGGTAATTCCGCCACATTCTGCTGCTCCAAATTCGCCAAATGTTGTAAGTCCGCTTACAGTAAAACTATTACTCCCGCTTGTAAATAAAGGGAATGTTGTATTGGACGAAATATCTGTATGATACATCTTCAATTGCCCGGATGTTGCTCCTCCTGCCAAATCTCCCGGCAAATAATTAAACGTTGCCGAGTAACTCGAAAAAGAAAACCCCGAACCGGTAATTTCCCAATACCTATTCAGCAACCTGGTCGGGCTAAGTCCGGCAGGAATTGTACCGGCAGAAGCAAAAGAGAAAACAGTAATATGGCCGGCAGAGGTAACTCCGTTTATGGTTATTACTACCGGTATGGAATTCCCGGAATCATCTGCCAGCGGCAGCGTGAGTGTATTGGTTCCGGTACTAACAGGAATCTGTATTGTATTGCCATTAAGCAACAATTGACTGCTTCCGTTCAGGGAAAGCTGTCCGGAAATAACCAGGTCGTCTTCCAAAACCAAATCGGCATTTCCGGCAGTAGTCACCGTATGCAACGGCACATCGCTGGAAACATTAAACGTAGAATTGGAAGGAGAAGAAGCATTTCCAAATTGAAAAGTCCCCCCATTTGTATTTTTTGTTCCGGTGCCGTCTGAAAGGCCTAAATCCAGTTCGGTAGAAGCACTGCTCGGAGTTTGAAAAACAATGGTTCCGCCAGTAAAAATGAAGGTTCCCGCGGGCGTTACATTTAACGACCCCACACTACTCAGCGATTGTCCTGCTGTGCTCAGCGTAACTGTTCCTCCGGTTACATGAATCCCCGATGAAACTCCCGGCGGATTCAGCGTTCCGCTTGCTGAGTTGTGTAACCTTCCGGCTATATTCACCGTTCCGCCAGAAACAACAAAAGCTCCGTCATATTGAGTATTAACACTATTTCCCGAAGTGGTGCCCAGATTTGCGGTGCCCGAGCTCACGCGAATCAGCCCGTTGTTGGTAATGGTAAAATTGCCCGTTGTGAGTGTACCACCCGTTACATCGAAACCGGCTTCCTCAGGAATAGTCAATCCACTGCTGTAATTGAGCGACAGGCTATTTCCGCTGCCAATAGTAATCAACCCTCCATTTAACGTAAGACTTCCGCCACTTCCGATGGTAACATTTCCGTTAATGTTCAGACGATTCGACAAACTTCCTTTGCTTACAATAACTTCTTCAAAGGTGGTGGTTCCAATAATTGTTGCACTATTTGCTCCGGCAAATTCCACAATGCCATTGGTTCCTCCATTGTAAGTTCCGTTGTTTGTCCAGTTGCCGTTTACCTGCAACGTAAATGCTCCGCCATGTTCCAGAATTCCGCCACTTTCAATTAGAATATCATCACAAAAGGCATTTGTATTTACTGTTACTGTTGCGCCACTTGCTATTGTCACGTTATCGCCAATTCCCGGAACAACTCCGCCAACCCATGTGGTCGGATCATTCCAGTTTCCGCCAGCAGAAGTAGAAATTATTTCCGCCATTGTCGATTTCAACGTCACTTCTTCCTGCTGGTCCGGCTGAGCAGTTTCTTCCTCTCCTTCCACGGTAATCACATGTTCGGCTGTAGCCAGGTTCCCGGCAGCATCAGCAACCTGGTAAATACGGGTGATGGTGTAGGGGCATGTTGCACTGCTTGCATTTTCTGAAAGCAACGTAAAGCTGGACTCATCCAGTTCGCAATTGTCGTAAACATTTCCTCCAACGGCAACCATTTGTTGCCAGCTCTGCCATGGCTCCGGAATGGGGTCTTCGCATTGAACAGTTACTCCGGCAGGAAGCAAAAGAACCGGCGGCACGGCATCTTTTACGGTGATGGTAAACGACCGCACGCCACTTCCGTTATCCATCGCATCGTAGGCAGTGTATTGTACTAAAGTGGTTCCTACGGGGAATTCATCGCCCGGGCGGGCTGTCGACTTTTTCAAAATCAAATGAGACGGCGTGCAATTGTCTGTTGCTGTGGGTTCAATCCAGTAAACCCTTGCAGAACAAGATCCGGGGGCAGTTTCAACGGTAATATCAGCGGGCATGCTTTCCAGGCGCGGCACCTGATTATCGGAAATGGTAACGGTGAAAGAGCAGGAATTTGTTGTGCCGTCAGCAGCCGTGGCAATGTATGTTACAATAGTGGCACCTTCAGAAAATGTATAATCATCAATTAAATTAATGCCCTGCAAAGGAGATGCGTCTGACGTGGCTCCACTCATTTCCCATGTGAGTAAAACAACTTCAGCTTCATCAAATCCGGGGTTTAATCCGCTTGCAATAAAAGCTGTACACTCATTAATGTCGGTATACGTAGAAATATCTTCGGGGCATTCCAGTTGCGGAGCTCTTCCCATTCCCGCGCTGCCACTGTACGAAAGGTTAAAAAACTCCGAATAATTGCTACTTAGCGAAGCAAACAACAACGAAGGGGCAGATTCATCCCGAAGATGGTGTTTTTGAAGCCGGGGGCCGGAATTTGTCAGAAGTTGATTAGCTGAGGTTAAGTTTAGCTTTTGACTTTCTGTGTTTTCAAGTGGGGCAAATTCGTTTGGAGGAGGTTTGATTCTTTGAATTCCCCTGATTTTATCAGAATCAAAATAAACGGGAGATTCAGGAAATCCGCGATAAGCATCATTCTGCCAGGCAGTTTCGACATACTGACAACAGGACAACTGAACCCAAAAATTTTGCAACCTTTTTTTTTCAGCACTGGGTGACAATAAAAAATAAGGTGCTACCGTTTCTTCTATCGGAGTGTGGGAGTGGGCATAAAACCCGACCGGAATTTCTTTAGGGTGAAAATAAAAAAGTTCCCGTGCTTCAGATTTTTGATCTAAAACAACAGTCATCAGGACAAGTACAAAGATAGCCGCCCTAACAAGAGTTATGTAACCCCTATTTTTTACCATCACCAATATTTCGAATGCCCAATTTTGCCGCAGGACATTTTCACTCACTAAGTTAAGGCATTTTTCACCAAATACCTCGATTTACTTTACCTATTTATTAAGATGTCAAGTGCCCATTTACCTATTAACTGTTAATAAATAATGAACCTGCGTTAAAAAAGCTATTTTGAGAAAAGGGAAATTGCATGATCCTTTTTTCCATCCACCTCTCACAAAAAAACTTTTCAGGGATAAAGTTATGGTTTAATACAGTCAGGGGCTCTATTTAAACTACTGATTCTAAAGTAACAAATACTGATTTTAAGACTCAGCCAATTACAACAACATTCAGTAAAACAACATGTTGAAAGTTGCACTTTTACAGAAGACAATCAAAAAAACCGAATAATTCAATGTTAAATAAAAGTCGTGTATTTAACATTCTTTGTCTGGAAACAAGCAGTACCCATCCGCTCAAAAATATTTCTCCCTAATGTAGCTACGGCCAAAAAAGTCCATATCAAAACCCAGGGTAACCTCGTACGTGCCATATTGATAGGGAAAAATCTCGTTGTAGGTAATATCCATGGCAAACCCCAAACGCAGGTTGTTATCCAATATTAATTGCGAAACAAAACTTATCGCATTCCCGGATCTGTTCATCAATCCCAGCCATAACTTTTCGCGTAACATAACATTAACTCCAATATCGTAATGCACCGGCAATCCCCGGTTGTAAGTCAGCATCGCAGTTGGTTTAACAATGAGGTAATTATATTGAATGAGCCGAAAAACGTACCCGCCCATCAGATAAACCGTTTGAATCTGCGCTTCAACATCAAAATTATTGATGTTTGCTTTGTAGTCGTTTTTAATCATTTTAGGAATGGAGAGCCCGATGTAATAAAACTCGTCGTACAAAAATCCTCCAATCCCGAAATTGGGCATAAACTTCAAGTCCACGTCGTCAGCAAATGCTTCGTCGTATTTGCCATCAGGATAAAGCTGATACTGAGTAAGCGGATTTTTATAATTAATAAACCCGAATTTTAGCCCCAGTCGTAATCGGGTTTGTGGGGTCAGCGCAATTTCATAGGCATAATCACCTAAAATGTTCAAGGTGTTTTGCCGTGCATATCTGTCGTTTGTTACATTCAGCCCCAACCCTACTTTTTCGTTTTTTGTAGGAGTGTGAAAAGAGAAAACCTGGGTGAGCGGTGAGCGGTTAATGCCCGCCCACTGTTTTCTTACCAAAGTTGAAAAACCGACTTTTTCCCACATGCCCGCATAAGCAGGATTTATGGGTTGCATATTGAACATATACTGGGTAAGAATAGGCTCCGCCTGCCCGTAGCTATTTACATAAAACGCGGGAATCAGCAGGGTTAATATAACAAATCGTCCAATCCGGTTTTTCATGTATTGCGGACAAATTTCCAACGGGCAAACTACAAATTTAACTCGACATAGACAATAAATGAATCATTTTATTGAAACACAGCGTCTGCATAACCACCTCGCATTCGACGAGTTTCACCTTCGCTAAATAAATTCAAAAAAGTCTTTTTCTGTTTTCGCAAAGAATATTACCTTTGTACCCGCTACGTGGAAAGATTTGAGATTGATTGCAACCACAGAAAAAAAATGCTAAAGCAATCGCTTTTTTTTCAACTATTTCAATCCGAAATATCCCGCAGCCAGTAAATTAATGTTGAACACGCTGATTAATTTCGGCTAAAATTTTGGGATTATGAGTTATTTATTCACAAGTGAATCGGTTTCAGAAGGCCATCCGGACAAAGTGTCTGACCAGATTTCTGACGCGCTTCTCGACGAGTTTCTGGCATTTGACGACAATTCGAAAGTAGCCATCGAAACACTGGTTACCACCGGACAGGTTGTTGTGGCCGGAGAGGTAAAATCTAAAACCTACGTTGATGTGCAGGAAGTTACCCGACGCGTAATCAACAACATCGGTTACACCAAAGGCGCTTACCGCTTCGAAGGAGATTCGTGTGGTGTTATGGTGGGCATTCACGAACAAAGTCCCGACATTAACCGGGGGGTGGACAAAGCCGATAAAGACGACCAGGGAGCCGGCGACCAGGGAATGATGTTTGGATATGCCTGCAAAGACACAGACAACTACATGCCGTTGCCGCTGGAATTGTCGCATGAAATTTTGAAAGAACTTGCCGTAATCAGGCGCGAAGGAAAAACAATGACCTACCTCCGTCCTGATTCAAAATCGCAGGTAACCATCGAATATTCCGACGACAATCTTCCGCAAAAAGTACACACCATTGTGGTTTCCACACAACACGACGAATTTGATGCCGATGAGCCGATGCTGGCAAAAATCAGGGAAGATGTAATCAACATCCTCATCCCGCGCGTTAAAGCCAAATTGCCTGAACGCGTGCAAAAACTTTTCGGCGACGACATCATTTATCACGTAAACCCCACCGGGAAATTTGTGATTGGCGGGCCACACGGAGACACCGGGCTTACCGGAAGAAAAATTATTGTTGACACTTACGGAGGAAGAGGTGCTCATGGCGGTGGTGCATTTTCAGGGAAAGACCCTTCTAAAGTGGATCGCTCGGCAGCTTATGCTGCAAGATACATCGCCAAGAACCTTGTGGCAGCAGGCGTAGCCGACGAAATTCTCGTTCAGTTGGCGTATGCAATCGGGGTGGCGCGTCCTGTTGGCGTATTTGTAAATACTTACGGCCGCAAAAACGTAAACTTTACCGATGGCGAAATTGCACAGAAAATTCAGGAGCTTTTCGATCTCCGTCCGGCAGCAATTGAAGAAAAATTAAAACTCCGGAATCCGATTTACCTGGAAACTGCAGCATACGGGCACATGGGACGTCAGCCCAAAACTGTTGTCAAAAAATTTGAATCGCCCTACGATCATTCTCCCTCAATAAAAGAGGTAGAATTGTTTACCTGGGAAAAACTTGATTCAGTAGAAAAAGTCAAAAAAGCTTTCGGAATTTAGTTCCGGGAGGAAGTGTTAATAATACGCTTTCCGGGGGTGTTTCAAAATTCGTTTTGATTCACCCCTTTTTTCTTTTCCTTTTTTGTAACCTCTTTTTTTGTTCAACGAATAAGTTAACAGGAACAACATTAATTAAAACCTCGAAATCATGGAAGAAAAACTGGTTACAATTATTGTATTGCCTTATTCCAAAGCACAAATTTTAAAAGTGCGGCTGGAAGAACATAATATTGAGTGCGATCTGGAAGACATTAACCTGATGGAAGACGCCGCAACTTCGGTAAAGGTAAAAATTCTCGACAAAGACATTCGGAATGCCATTCCGGTTCTGGATGAATTTCTGGGAAAAAAAGCCGAAAAAGAGAAAAAACCGAAAAAGTACGACGACCATGTTCTGGTGCCGGTGGATTTCTCGCCGGTTTCTTTTAAAACCTGCAAAATGGCGTTCAACATTGCCGCCCTTCTGAATGTAAAGCTGGTTTTTATTCATTGTTACATTAACCCGGTAATTCATTCCGTTCCATACGCCGATGTGTACGTTTACGACTCCACGTTGCTGGAACGAATGGATAACGTGGAAAAAAAGGCCAACGAGAACTTCAAAAAATTCATTAAAAAACTGTCTTCTACCATTGGCAAAGAAAAATGGAAAAGCGTTAAAACCGAATACATCATAAAACCGGGATATGCCGACGAAGATATTCTGGCTTATGCCCACGAAAACAATTCGAGGGTAATTGTTATGGGAACGGGAGGCGACTCCGGCCTGGTGATGGGAAGTGTTACCGCCGACGTAATTTACAACGCGCAGGTGCCGGTGCTGGTTATTCCGGAAGAGTCGCCCGAGAAAGAAATTCTTGACATCAAAAAAGTATTATACGCCACCAATTTTGATGAAAAAGACTTTTCTGCAATTGACAAACTGATTGGAATACTGCGTCCATTTGAAGTGCAGGTATTTTGTGTTCATGTTGAAAAAGAAAACAGTTCCGACTGGAACCATGCACGCCTCGAAGGCCTAAAAAATATTTTAAAGGGAAAATACGAGAAAAAAGATTTTAACTGCCGGCTGCTCGTTGGCGAAAATGTTTTGGAAACGCTCGACAAATTTATAAAGGAAGAAAACATCGATATTATATCGCTGACAACCCACAAGCGGAACATGATTTCGCGCCTATTTAATCCGAGCATTGCCCGTAAAATGGTTTTCCACAGCAATACACCGCTGTTGGTTTTTCACGCATAAAACAAAGGGAGAACATCTGTTTGTGACACAAAACACTGCTCCGACTTTTTTCATCTATTTGCCTTGCTTAAAAAGAATTTCTTTCTCTTTTTTTGTGAGGCTTTCGTAGCCCGATTTTGCAATCTTGTCCAGAATCCGGTTAATCTCATCCTGCTTCAGATTTTGCTGGCGATTGTATTCGTGATCGTCGCGCGGAGGTGCCTGTTGTTTAAAAGTAACTTTCATGCGCTGTTTCGACTTAAACCAACTTCCTACTTTTCCAATAAAAGTTACAATTCCGGCTCCGTGGTCTTTCCCGCGTTTTAGCTGCGAGATGTAAAACCATCCCCACGCCGCACCGCCCAAATGCGCCAGATTTCCTCCCGGGTTTGATGTGGAAATGCCAATAACAGAAAGCAACACATAAAACAGCGCAACATATTTCAGCGGGAACCTGCCTATAAAAAAAAGGTAAATTTCGCGTTGCGGATCGTAAACAGCAACGGCAACTAAAATGGCAATAATTGATGCCGATGCACCAAGCAAAATTCCATTTACCGAACTAAATACAGGAAAAATATTGTACGCCAAAACATACATCAATGCTCCCGATAATCCGCCCATAATATACACACTCAACAGTTTCTCCCCTTCAAAATGATAAAGAAATAGTTTTCCGAACCAGTAAAGTCCTAACACATTAAACAGCAGATGCAAAAAACCTTCGTGCAAAAACATGTAGGTAACGGGAGTCCAAAACCGGTGCAAAAGCACCTGCAGGTTAGACGGTACCGAAAGCCACTCAACCAGATGCAGCTGCTGCCCGCCCAGGTAAAAAAGTACGCCCAGCAATTTAATAACCAGAAATACTCCCAGATTAATGTATATCAGACGGGTTAAAACAGAACCATATTTAAATGTATTTTTTATGTCGGCCCAAATATCCACTTTCCTAAATTTTCGATTTTACCATTTTCCGGTGAGCTTAAATTTGACTTAAGCTCCACCAATCAATAAAAATTCTTTGTGCTTTTGTTCCAGTATTTAATCAACAGATATCCGAACAACATTCCCCCAAGATGGGCAAAATGCGCCACGTTACTTCCCGGCTGAGCCAGCCCCAGATAAAGTTCAATAGCCCCGTAACCAATTACAAAATATTTCGCTTTTATAGGAATTGGAGGGAAAAGCAACATCAGCTGCGTATTGGGGAAAAGCACACCAAATGCCAGCAACACACCAAACACAGCGCCAGAAGCTCCTACTGTGGGAATATCCATCTTCATCTGAAGAATCCGATCCATCAGTTTCATTCCTTCATTTGCATAAGCCGTATTGGCAACATCGCCGTACCACGTATTAATAAAATCGCGCACCTGTACCGACGCGTTAGACAAATGTTTGCTCACAAACTGGTCTAGAATTTCGGGAGAAGGAGTGTTGCGAAATGCTTCGATGGTATGTTGCATCGACGAAATTTCGAGATAATTTACAAACGTATGCAAAGCTACGGCACCCAGCCCGGTAACAAAATAGTACACCAAAAACCGTTGCGATCCCCAAACACTTTCCAGCACCCGGCCAAACATCCACAAGGCGAACATATTAAAAAACAAGTGAGTAATACCACCATGCATAAACATGTGTGTTATTATCTGATGCAGCATAAATTTATCGGAACCGGGGTAATGCATCCCCAAATACTCCACCAGGTCTATTCCTCTTCCTCCTAATACCCATGTTGCGAACAACAGAAGTACGTTAATAATAATCAGGTTTTTTACAACCGGTGGTATCTGATTCATTACGGGACGGTAATTCATATTCAAAAATTTAAATGCATTTCAGGCAAACGCCAGACCAAAGTTTAAAAACGATAATATAGCGACATATTGTCATTTATGAAAGAATTTTTCGATGTCCTCCAGCGGAATAATGGTAAGTACCTTTTTTCCTTCGGGCGAATAATTTGGAGTTGCACAGGCAAACAAGTTATCAATAAGGTGATCGATTTCTTCCTGTTTCAGCTCGGTGCCATAATCAAGCGAAGAAGCTTTTGCCAGCGAAATTGCCACCTGCTCTTTTGCCTTAGCCTTGGCATTCACCGGCGAATTTTTATACTCTTCGAGCAACTTTTCCACAATAATTTCAGGCGAAGAAACATCCAAAACTCCGGGGGTACCGTTTATAATGAAGGTGTTTTTACCAAACTCACGGATATCAAATCCCAGCGACAACAAATCCTCCCGAATACTTTTCAGCAGTTCGGCATCTCCCGGCTCCAAATCAATGGTTTGCGGAAACAACTGCTGTTGACTGGCCACCGATTCCGATCTGAGTACTTCCATAAATTGCTCAAAAAGAATACGCTCATGTGCACGTTTCTGGTCAATCACCATCAGACCCGATTTCACAGGAGAAAGGATGTACTTCTGCTTCAGTTGAAGAATTTTCTTTTGTGAAACCCCTTCGGAAGGCAACGAAGAAGACAATGGCTCGTCAGAACTTGCTGACTGAAACGTTTGTTCTTCGGGCTTAAGAATCAACTGGGTTCCCTGGTACAAATCTTCCCAACGTTCAAGGTTACGTTTTTCGGTATTGGAAACGCCCGGTGTTTTAAAAGAAGGCGTTTTTTCCGTTTCAAACGGATTGTAAGCCGGATTAACGGTAATTTCGGGATAATGAATTTCCCCTGCGTTTTTACCGGCTACCGGAATATCAATACTTCCGCTTTGATCGAAATCGATTGACGGCACTACATTGTATTTTCCCAGCGATTCGCGAACCGATGCGAAAATAACCTGCCAGATGGCGCGGTCGTCTTCAAATTTTATCTCCGTTTTTGTGGGATGAACATTTATATCGATGGAGGCCGGGTCTATTTCGAGATAAAGAAAATAGGAAGGATAAGAATCGGACGGCAGCAATTTTTCGTAGGCTTGCATTACCGCTTTATGAAAATACGGATGCCGCATGTACCTTCTGTTCACAAAAAAATACTGCTCCCCCATTGTTTTCCGAGCATATTTGGGCTGCCCCACAAAGCCGGAAACATTTACCAAACTGGTTTCTTCCTCAACCGGCACCAGACTCTGATTGATGGTTTTTCCAAAAACATCCACAATCCGTCGTCGTAAATTACTTTTTCCCAATTCATAAAGGCATGAATTATTGTGAAAAAGAGAAAACCGGATTTCCGGATTAGGAAGCGCCACCCGCTGAATTTCAGTAATAATATGCTTCAGTTCGGTGGTGTTACTTTTCAGAAACTTACGGCGCGCCGGCACGTTAAAAAACAAATTTTTAACCGTGGTAGTTGTTCCGTTGGCACACGCAACCGGCTCCTGGCTCCTCACCTCCGATGCAACAACGCGAATAAGTGTTCCCACCTCATCGTCATCGCGCTTTGTACGCATTTCTACATCGGCAATGGCCGCAATTGAAGCCATTGCTTCACCACGAAAACCCATGGTTCGGATGCAAAACAAATCGTTGGCCGAATTAATTTTGGAGGTAGCGTGCCTTTCGAAAGCCATACGGGCATCGGTAGGCGACATGCCACAGCCATTGTCGGTAATTTGTATCAGGGTTTTCCCCGCGTCTTTAATATGAATGGTTACTTCGCTGGCCCCGGCATCCAGTGCATTTTCAACCAATTCTTTGACAACCGATGCCGGTCGTTGAATCACTTCTCCGGCAGCAATCTGATTGGCCACCGAGTCGGGTAATAATTGAATAATATCGCTCACTAAAAAGAAAAATCAGAATAAAAAAACAGGTAAAAAATCAGCGTTAAAATCAGGATCAGGAATATCAGCCGCGTATTGCTGGCCCGACGCCCTTTCTCCGAGGATCGGACAAAACCTTCCTGGGCTTGTCTGAACTGTCCTCTTACATTGGGACGAAAAGGTTTCCCCCCTTCGCTCTTTTTCCCTTTTATCCCCAGTTCATCCTTTATCCTTCGTTCCCGCTCATCTCGTTCATCCTTATCCGGGTCGTAAAACCTCGGATTAACATGAAACTTTTTAGCTGCCGGTGTATGAAAAAATCTCCCAATCATAATCGCATCTTTGTATCTTACAAAGATAAAGTTTTATTCTGAAATGAAATTCGGTTTACCCCCTGCGGAATAAACAAGTGCGAAAATCAGTATTGTAAAAGCACCTCGATTCTTCCTGATTCGTCTGCAATTTACAGTCTTAAAAAAGACGCAGGAATTCTCGTTATTTTACCAAAAATTCCAACTTTCGTCTCCAACTGCATAAAACCGGCAGTCAGCGCTCAAAGTTTTTTCAGCGTCAAAAACAGAATGCGGCAAGCACTCTATTTTTGCCGGAAATAAACCTGGATAGGCACGCCCTTAAAATCGAAATTCTCCCTGATTTTGTTTTCGATGTACCGTTTGTAGGGCTCGCGAATATATTGCGGCAGGTTGGCAAAAAGCGCAAACGCCGGAGTTGGCGAAGGCAATTGCGTTACATATTTTATTTTAATGAATTTCCCTTTTACCGATGGCGGCGGATATGCTTCCACTGCCTCCAAAAGCAATTCGTTTAATGCAGAAGTTTTAATGCGTTTCTTCCGGTTTTTATGAACCTGCATGGCAATGTCGAGCGATTTGTAAACACGCTGCTTGGTTTTTGCAGAAATAAACAGAATAGGCACATCCGTGTATGGAGCAATGCGTTCGCGGATTTCAGCTTCCATCTTTTTTGTAGAATGAACGTCCTTTTCAATGAGATCCCATTTATTTACCAAAATAACCACGCCTTTTCTGTTTCGTGCAATCAGGTTGAAAACATTTACATCCTGAGCCTCCATGCCGCGGGTTGCATCAATCAAAAGCAGGCAAACATCAGAGTTTTCGATGGTACGTACAGAGCGCAAAACGGAGTAAAACTCAATATCATCGCGCACTTTCCCTTTTTTTCGCAAGCCGGCAGTGTCGACAATTACAAAGTCGTGCCCAAATTTATTGTAACGGGTTAGTATTGAATCGCGGGTGGTACCGGCCACGTCTGTTACAATGTAGCGGTCTTCGTCCAGCAGCGTATTTATAAACGACGATTTCCCCACGTTAGGCCGTCCAACAACCGAAAGGTAGGGCAACTCGTGCTCTTCGTCGTTGTCCGGAGTATCGCCAAAGCTTTCCACAACCTGATCCAGCAAATCGCCGGTTCCGCTTCCGGTCATTGATGAGATGCAATATATCTCACCAAGGCCCAGTCCGTAAAATTCCTGGGCATCCAGAATCCGCTGATTATTGTCTACTTTGTTTACTGCCACAACAACTTTTTTCCCACTGCGGCGCAGTATTTCAGCCACTGCGTCATCCAAATCGGTAATTCCCGATTCCACATCCACCACAAAAAGAATTACGTCGGCTTCATCAATGGCAAGGTGTACCTGTTTATTAATTTCAGCTTCAAACACATCATCTGAATTAACAACATAACCGCCGGTATCAATCACCGAAAACATTTTTCCGTTCCACTCTGATTTTCCGTAGTTGCGGTCGCGCGTAACGCCGGACGCTTCGTCAACAATAGCTTCTCTAGATTCGATAAGCCGGTTAAACAAAGTCGATTTTCCCACGTTGGGCCGTCCTACTATGGCCAATATTCTGCTCATGCTTTCTTTTCAATTTAATTTTTACAATGAAATCATTCCAAGTACGGAATTCTTCTTTTTTTCGCCAGTGGTAAACTTAATTTTCCAATTGCGGATGTTGCTTTTTAATACGCTTCGTATCCGAAATTTTTCAGTTGTTTTTCCTTTTCGCGCCAGTCTTTGGCCACTTTCACATAAAGCTCCAGGAATATTTTCTTTCCGAAAAACTCTTCGGCATCCTGCCGGGCCTCGCTGCCCACTTTTTTCAGCATTTTACCAGCCTTGCCAATAATTATTCCTTTTTGCGTGTCGCGTGCCACATAAATCACTGCTCGCACTTCAATCAATCCGCCTTTATTTTTAAACTCTTCCACCTCAATTTCCACCGAGTACGGAATTTCTTTCTGGTAATGCAGCAGTATCTTTTCACGAATGATTTCCTGCATAAAAAAACGTTCGTTGCGGTCGGTCAGCGCCTCCTTTCCAAAAAACGGAGGGCTGTCAGGAAGCAGTTCCAGAATGCGATCAAAAACCGGGGCAATATTGAACTTTTCCTTTGCAGAAACCGGAAAAACGGTTGCGCCTGGAAAAACTTCGCTCCAATAATCGAATAACCTGGTTACCTCATCCTGGTTCGACAGGTCAATTTTATTAATGAGCACAATAACCGGCATGTTCGATTTGCGGATTCGTTCGATGTAATCAGCATTCTTGCCCGGTTTTTCCACCACGTCGGTCACAAACAAAATCACGTCTGCATCCAGCAGCGCGGTGTCCACAAAATTCATCATCTTCTCCTGAAGTTTGTATCCCGGCTTCAGAATTCCCGGCGTATCGGAATAAACCACCTGAAAATCTTCGCCATTCACAATCCCTTTTATCCGATGGCGTGTTGTCTGCATTTTCTCCGTAATAATCGACAACTTTTCGCCTACCAGGGCATTCATCAGAGTGGATTTCCCCACATTGGGATTCCCCAAAATATTCACAAAACCAGCTTTATGCGCCATAATTAATTCAAATAGCTAAAAATCAGCGCAAAGATAATCGATTTGATTTACGGCAGCTGTTTTTGCCCGGGCATTTTACACCAAAAATGCATTATTTCACATACAAAAATCCTGTTAAAAGTTTTTAAAAAACCTGAGCCAAACCGTTTTATCGTTGTCTGGGTGAGCATTTTTCTGTATTTTTTGGAAAAAACCAATATTACTCAAAAGATCTATTATGAAAACTAGGCATCTCGATAAAATTGCTATTAATGTTCATGCACGCAGAATTTTACTGACAATACTGGACGAAAACCCGGTACTGGAACAGATTCTTCGCGAATCTGTTTCGGAAGTGGAAGCGATGCGCGCCATTAAGGAATGGATACTTCCCCGGCTCAAAAAAAATCCGGCAGCCGAAGCATTTTATCTGAGAAAGGAGCACAGCCACGAACTTTTCCGCCAGTTAAACTGGGAAGATTTTGCCGCCATCAGATTACTGGACTACATCGGGCATGCCGGCGAAGCTTATCCTGACCAAAATATCCACGGCGAGTTGGCCGTAACCAATCCCATAAAAATGATGTGGCTGGCAGCCAACCGCGGAATTGGCGGCGCCAAGCCCGACTTTTTTCTCGACATGCTTCAGCTTTTCAGGCAGCTAAATGGAAAACTAAAACCCGAAACGCCCTCGCGAGAGCAGGTTGAAGAGTGGATGAGCCACTACCCGTCGGGGCTTGAGCCTAAAATTGCCGAACTGCGTGAAGAAAACCGCGACCGCATTATCCGCATTTTTATTGAAAAAATTGACAACGGCCAAATAAAAAACAAGCGATACTTTTTTGAGGAAGGAATGACCCTGGCAGAAAAAAAACAAAAAATGAACGAGTGGTGGAACGAAAGGCGTTTTCATTTGAACTTTGCGGTACGTTCCCCGGAAATGCTGAATGAATTGCTTGATTATTCGCTGGATCCCGACACCATGGATATTCTCTACGCCGCAGAAGAAAAAGGGATTCCGTTTTTTGTAAACCCCTACTACCTTTCGTTGCTAAATGTGCAAACACCCGGCTTTGCAGTTGGAGGCGATTTGGCCATCCGCTGCTACATAATTTACAGCAAACAACTGGTAGAAGAATTTGGGTTGATTCAGGCCTGGGAAAAAGAAGACAAAGTACACCCGGGAGAACCAAATGCCGCCGGATGGATTTTGCCGTCGCACAACATTCACCGCCGCTACCCCGAGGTTGCCATTTTTATTCCAGACACGGTAGGGCGCGCATGCGGTGGACTTTGCTCAAGCTGCCAGCGCATGTACGATTTCCAAACCGGACGGTACAATTTTAACCTGGAAAGATTAAAGCCACAGGAATCGTGGAACCAGCGACTGCCCAAACTTCTTGACTATTTCAGAAACGATACCCAACTTCGGGACATCCTGCTCACCGGCGGCGATGCGCTGATGAGTTCAAACGGCAGCCTCCAAAGAATCCTGGACGAAGTGTACAACATGGCTATCCGAAAAATAGAAGACAACAAAACTCGCCCCGAACACGAAAAATATGCCGAAATAGTAAGAGTGCGAATCGGAACCCGTCTTCCGGCATACCTGCCCATGCGAATCACCCCAAAACTTATTGAAATACTGACAGAGTTTAAAAAGAAAGCTTCGGCAATCGGAATCAAACAGTTTGTCATTCAGACTCATTTTGAATCGCCCATGGAAATTACTCCCGAAACAAAAAAAGCAGTTCAACTGCTGCTCAAAGCAGGGTGGGCCGTTGTAAACCAGCTCGTGTTCACGGCACCGGCTTCGCGCCGCGGGCACACCGCCAAGCTGCGTAAGGCACTGAATGATATCGGTATTCTCACTTATTACACGTTCACCGTAAAGGGATTCAAAGAGAACAGCGCCAATTTTACACCAAATGCACGGGCAGTTCAGGAAGAGCTGGAAGAAAAATACCTGGGACGGCTGCCTGAAGCAGGAATAAGCGAATTACAAAACCTGATGCACACTCCCGAGAATCTGCCCGACAACCTGAAAAACCTTCGCAAAAAAAACAACATCCCTTTTCTTGCAACCGACAGAAACATTTTAAATCTTCCGGGAGTAGGGAAAAGCCTTACATTCAGAACCATCGGAATTACACGTTACGGACGTCGCATTCTGCAATTCAGCCACGACCGCACCAGGAACCACAGTCCGATAATTGACAAAATGGGGCATGTAATTGTCATCGAATCAAAATCGATAACTGAATACCTGCGCCAGCTCGAAAATATGGGAGAAAAAAGGGATGAATACAAAGGTGTTTTTGGTTATTCCATGGGAGAAACCGAACCGCGAATGCCAATGTACGAATACCCGGACTACGATTTTGATGTGACGAAAAAAATGACCCACCTGGAACTGGAAGAAGAAGAATAGAAAGTGAGTTAAAATCAACTAGCCTGAGTTCCAAATAATTCTAAAAATTTTATAAACGCTGCCAAGTCTATTAACACTGGCAGGTTCTCAACAACTTATCAGAGAGCGATTTCTGGCAACGCCAGTAGAATTCGAATCATCAAAATAACAAATTCAAAAGCATCAAAACAGACAAATCACATATCACTTTAGATTGGATAATTACATCTAGTTAATACAGGCCCGTATCACTTATTTTTCTATTTTTATCTGGGTTTCTTTGATTTTGATACCTTTGTTGTTAAGTAATAATTTCAGAACCAATATACGTCAAACTGCCGATTAGAACTTGTTTTTAACTATGAAACAGTCAGATTCCCCAATAATAAAAGAAGATTACAAATTATGGGAAGACTTAAAAAAGGGGGATAAGTCTGCATTATCCTTCATCTATTTTCAAAATTTTCAATCCATGTTTAATTATGGAATGAAACTAAAATATGACTCTGATTTTGTTAAGGATTGCATACAAGAAGTTTTCTTTCAACTGATAAAAAAAAGAGATAAATTAGGACAGACCGATAATATTAAGCTGTACTTACTAAAATCGGTAAAAAACAGAATAATCAGAGAGCTATCGTCAAAAAACAAAGAATCTTTAAACAAGAAAAAGCTGCCTCAATTTGAGTCTGTTTTTTCGGTGGAAGACGAATTCATACAAAAAGAGGGAAACACAAAAAAAGAGACAGCTTTGTTTCAGGCAATTACAAAACTAAGCGAAAGGCAGCGAGAAGCAATATTCTTGAAATATGAATGTGACTTGTCTTACTCCGAAATTTGCGAGTTAATGAATATCAGTAACGACTCGGCAAGAAAACTGGTTTACAGGGCAGTAACCCGCATAAAACAAATAATTCACAAAAATACAGGTCCAGGGTTCGTGCTCTTTTTAACCTCCTTGCGAAAATATGTTTTATAGCATATTCCGAAGGTGTCCACAAAAAACGAGGAGATGTATTCCCAATTAAAGCCTTTACTGTGGATAAAAAATATACTAAATATACCGTTGAAGATCTGACTCAAGACCGGGCATTTATTCTTTGGGTCAGAAAAAAGAAAAACCATTTAGCATGGATTAACTTTCTGCAAGAAAATCCGGATAAAAAGAAAGAAATAGAAACAGCACGGAAGATTATAGAACTTCTCAAATCAAAACAGGCTGATATTTCAGAAGAAGAGATGTACGCTGTCTGGAATAATATAGAGCTCTTCCATACGCTCCACCAACGAAAGCGAAAACTCCAAATTCAAAAAATTCTCCGTTATGCGGCTATACTTATCCTTACGTTGGCTATTGGAGCAATCATTCCGTATTTTTATTTTAAACAAGATTACAAGAGGTATAGTAAAATCACAGTATCACAGCCAAATCAGGGAGAAGCAAGGTTGATATTAGCCGATGGTGCAGAGGTTCGACTGAAGGACAAAGAATCTAAACTTCAATTTGATAAATCAGGAGAGAAAATCAAATTAAACAACGATAGTATCATTGAACAGTCGACCGCAAAACAAAAGAATCAGACTACCATGAATCAGGTCGTTGTTCCATTTGGGCAAAGAGCTAGTCTGGAGTTATCTGACGGGACGAAAGTTTGGCTTAATGCCGGATCAAAACTGATTTTTCCTCCCATATTTGATTCAAACAACAGAAGTGTTTTTCTGGAAGGTGAAGCTTTTTTTAATGTTACTAAAAATAAAGAAAAACCCTTTATAGTAGCCACAAACGAAGTGTCTGTCACGGTGCTTGGAACTGAGTTCAACATAAGTGCTTATAGTTCAGACGAGGAACTTGAAACAGTTTTGGTAGAAGGAAGCATAATTATCGAAGAACAACAGTATTTCAAACTGCGAACAAATAAAATTGTTTTAACCCCCGGACAGAAAGCAATATACAACAGAAAAAACAGCAACACAACAGTCGTAAACAACGTTGACCTGGATTATTACACCTTCTGGAAGGATGGTCTACTACACTGTAAATCAGAAAGTATTCTAAATATTTTCAAGCGACTTTCGAGATACTACAACGTAGAGTTTATAACAGAACGAAGTATTGATATTAATGACCAAATGGCCGGAAAGCTCGACTTGAAAGATTCGCTACCGGATGTTTTGGATGTAATTCAGGACGTAGCCCCAGTTACATACACAATTGATGGTAACCGCGTATACATCTACGATAAATTTAACTATTTAAGAATGAGAAAATAAATTAAAAGAAATAACCGAAGAATGCGGGAACACTCTTCGGTTTAATCTAAACGCCAATTTAACATTAACGTTTTAACACATTTCAAATCTATGAAAAAAAAATGTATTAACAGGCGTCGACTATTTGACGGCGTCTTAAAAAAATGGAAAAAGGTGAAGTTACTTATTACTTTCTTTTTTTTCGGTCTACTGGGAGTCTCTGCAAGCACTTATTCACAGCAGGTTAAATTTAATTTAGACCTTGAAAATGTCACAGTCAGAGAAGTTTTTGAACAAATAGAACAAAACAGTGAATTTGTTCTATTCTATAACAAAGCCTATTTAAACCTTGATAGGAAGGTTGATATTAAAATTAAAGGGAAGAGTATTGACTACATTCTCGAGAAGCTATTTCTGGACACCAACAATTCCTTCAAAATCTATGATCGTCAAATTGTTATTCTTCCGCCAGTTCAGAAGGAAAAATCGAAAGCGACTGAAAATCAAGCGAGAGAAAAAACACTAATAGGGCGTGTTACCGACGAAAACGGCATACCATTACCCGGAGCCAGCGTAGTAATTAAAGGCACCACAATTGGGACAGCAACTGATATTGACGGAAAATTCACACTGTCAATACCAACAGAAAGAATTGCATATATCGTGGTTCAATTTATTGGCTACGAAATACAGGAGATTGAAGTTGGTGAGCGACAAAACATTCAGGTTAAACTCATTTCCTTGGATCAGTCGCTCGACGAAATTGTTGTTATTGGTTACGGCGGACGCTCTAAAAGAGATGTTACTTCTGCAATTTCAAATGTAGGAGAAGAGAAAATAAGCAAAACAATCTCGATGAGTGCGGAGAACGCTATGCAGGGAACAATGAGTGGAGTGCAGGTTGCTGGGACATCCGGAAACCCGATGCATCGCCCGACAATACGTATTCGCGGTACAAATACCTGGGGTGTTTCTTCACCGCTGTATGTTGTGGACGGTATTCCAATAACAGAAATGGGGGCAGGAATTGAAGGAGAACATGCTCGGATACAAGACGTACGTGGACCTCTCAATATAATGAGCATGATAGATCCAAGCGACATTGAATCAATTTCTGTACTAAAAGACGCTTCAGCGGCTGCAATTTACGGTGTACGCGCAGCCAATGGTGTTGTTCTTATTACTACAAAGAAGGGAAGACAAAATAAACCCACCGTAGATTTTACTACTCGATTTGGAATACAAAACATTACACAGGACCTGGAGTGGTTATCTACACCAGAATACACAAAGTTCGTCCAAGGAGTCTTCGCTTCCGACCCGGAAAGAAACCCAAGTGAAGACAATGTGGGGCGTTTTGATTCTTCCAGTCCTCTTTATCTCGGAAATTCGCCTACCTATAATTGGGGAAATGCAGTAAAAAACAAAAACGCGCTTACAAAAGATTATTCCATCAAGGTATCAGGCGGAACTGACAATGTTGACTACTATGTTTCATTAGGATACAGCGACACCGAAGGGACTATATTGGTAAACAATCTAGAAAGGTATTCAGGCGCTGTAAAAATCAATACAAAAATAAGCCAATGGATCAGTACTGGCGTCAATTATCGTTTAGTTAATGCGTTAGGGAAAGCAGCTCCTGACAATTATTTGGATTTAGTTCGAAGCGCGCCATGGCAACCTATTTATTCGGCAGATGGAATTCCCGGTTATAACGGTTATGCATACGCCGTTGGCGGAATTCAACCAGATGGCTCATATGCCAATCAAAAACTTTATGGGGCGGGCACTCGCATTAATGAAGTAGGGAGAAGCAACACCAACGATACGAAGTATGATTCATGGAGAAACATGGGAAGTATTTACCTTGAGTTAACGCCCTTGTCAGGATTAAAAATAAAAGGAACTATAAGTCTTGACAGATATACAACGACCCGGTATTCATTTCGGGATTACGATGCAAACGGCTTTGATTATACCTCAGGAGATTCCCGAGCATTAGGAGGAGGCAAATCTGTTGGTTCATACGGAGAAAGAGACACGTATAATAATAATATGGTGCAGGAGCTCATGGCAAATTATGCGAATCAATTCGGAGCTCACAATATAGATTTCTTATTCAATTTTTCCAACCAAAAGTACGACGCAAAATACAGAAGTGCCAGTACTGAATACATGACCACAAAAAAGGACTATTTACGCAATTTGGGAGGAGAGAGAAATTACACGAGTGTTCAAAGCGAACAAATGCGCTGGGCATTACAAGGTTACTTATTTAGAGTGGGATACAATTATGCGTATAAATACTACCTCGATGTAACGGTTCGACGAGATGGCAGCGCACGTTTTGCTCCAGAAAACCGATGGGGCACATTCCCTTCTTTATCTGCTGCCTGGCGACTGAAAAACGAGTCTTTCATGGAGCAGGTTACATGGTTAGATGATTTTAAACTAAGAGCAGGTTGGGGACAATTAGGGAATCAAGAAGTACGCGACATGGCGTATTTATCAGCAATTTCTAAAGCACCTCATTACGCCATGGGAAATGCGACTCAAAATGATCGACCATCATCCGGGTCCTATCATGAGGGAGCAACAATATTTGGAATTCCCAACAGAGAGTTAACCTGGGAAAAAACAGAAACATTCAATATTGGGTTTGATTCTCAGATTTTCAACAATTTGACTCTCTCTGCTGAATACTATTACAAAGAGACTCACGGCATATTACAATCAATAGATATTCCTTCCAGCGTAGGAGTAGTAGAAACCCCCGTTGCCAATGTTGCAAAAGTACAAAATCAAGGCGTTGAAATTACTGCAGATTGGCAGGGAAAAATAGGACAATTGAATTATTCCATCGGAGCTAACTTGACTACCACTGCCAACAAAGTCTTAGAGACTTATAAACATATTCCTACTTCAGGAGGAACAGTTGAGGAAGGTTATTCAATGTTTTATCACAAGGCCTATAAGGTAGCGGGTATCTTCCAAACAAATGAAGAGGCGCAGGAATGGATGCAAAAATACGAAGACGTCAACTACATATCAGGTAAGGTAGGTGCAGGAGATTTTTATTTTGAAGATTTAAGGGGAGCACCAAAAGAAGAAGGAGACTTTTACTCGGAAGGAGCAGACGGAAAAATTGATTCTTATGATATGGTAAATATAGGAAAATCCATTCCTGGTTATTTTTATGGAATTAATTTTAATGCAGATTACAAACGGCTTGATTTCAGCTTACAGTTTTCCGGGGTAGGAGACGTTGTTAAATACAACAGGGTAAAGGCATTGACATTTATGCCGACCGAAGGGGACAATGTCACAACAATAGTTTATCAAGCATGGACAACCGACAACAAACAAAATGAATATCCTCGTCTTATATTTGGAGATCCGGCAGGAAATTTAAGAAGTTCAAACTTCTTCTATGAAAGTGGAGCATATCTTCGCCTCCAGAATATACAGGTTGGCTATGCACTCTCACAATTAATGGTTGGTTCAAATAAAAAATATGCGCGCAACCTAAGAATTTTTGCAGGAGCATCTAACCTTTTTACATTAACACCTTATACCGGTCTTGACCCTGAAAACGATTCATACCCGGCACCCCAAACAGTATACATGGGATTATCCGCCAAGTTTTAACAATATTTATATTAAAAACATAAACATATGAAATTCTATAAATCCATAAGCATAGGTATACTCATAATAATGGGCGTTTTAGGAATATTTTCCTGCTCGTCGGAGCTGGATATCAAACCCACAGCAGAACTGGAAAATGAATATTTTGAAACAGAAATTCGCATTCAGGAAGGGATTGGCGCTTGTTATGCTGCAATGGCAAATATGTATGGCCCCTTACTTGGTGACGGTGGAGGAATACATGAGATTCTGCTTCTACCAGGAGACGACATTACACACCAAGATGCAGGAAGAGCTGCTACAGAAGCTTTTTCTGGATTAAACAGTTCTAACGGACAAGTAAACACTTTGTGGACTCGATTATATCAAATGATATACCGGTGTAATTTTATATTGGAAAAAATAGAAGAAGAAGAGGTAAAAAAGGCGTACGAAACAGCCGGACTATTTGAGATAAACCAGGGCGAAATATTATTCCTCCGTTCGTGGTGCTTCTATCGTTTGTGGGACTTCTTTCGAAAAGCTCCTCTCCAAGACAAACGTATTCGTACAATATCGGAAGCGATCTTACCTCCTTCAGAGGGCTTTCAAATGCTGGATAAAGCAATTGAAGACCTAGAACTTGCGGCAACCCTTTTACCAGAAGAAAATTACTGGCCGTCAAGTACAGAACGTGGACGCGCCTTTAATGAAAGCGCGTATGGGCTATTGGTAAAATGCTACACGCTTCGCGCAAGGTACAACAACGCTAGCCCAGACGACTACCAAAAAGCAATCTCTGCTTTTGAAAAAATTAACACACGAGAGCTAGTACATTTTGCTGACAACTTTGATTTCCAATATGAAAACAATGCCGAGTCTTTGTTTGAATTCCAAGCAAGTCATGCAACAGAAGAGGATAACGCGTGGCTGGACAACAACTTTGGCGGAGGCGCAGGACAAATGGGAGCTATGTACCACTACAACACCAGTCATTGGGGAAACTATATGTCTGGGATTTACGGTCCCACTCAAAAATTAATGAATGCTTTTGAAGAAGAAGACCCTCGCAAAGAGTATACATTCGCAAATTATACCACAAATGTATACGGAGATGTTACTGTACCGGCAGACCCTTGGAATAAGTTCGACAACCAGCAGTTAATGAAATACGTTACTCCTGGACGTTGCTGGTTTGAAAAAGGATGGGGAATATCTTCAACTAACAATACGCGGTTAATACGGTATGCAGACATAAAACTATTAGCCGCCGAAGCATACTTACAAACAGGAGCCCAGGGTGAAGCGCTTCGCGAGATAAATGATATTCGAGAACGGGCGCGTCGCTCAACAACCGACGGCAGCACTTCTACATATCCCGCAGACTTGACCTCTGTTTCAATGCAAAACATTATGGATGAACGTTTCCTGGAATTGGCTGCAGAGGAAGGAATTCGATGGACAGACCTGCGTAGCTGGCATGCTGCCGGTTTTATTGATTTATCGACATGGACAGCAAAGGATTTTGGGTATAACTATGATGAGAAAAACTTTGAACTTGAAATACCAAAACACTTGTTATTTCCAATACCACAAGGAGAAATGAATACCAATCCGTTGATGGCAGCAGCAGGAAATAACCCAGGCTATGAATAAAAGCACTTTTCAAATTAATACCAAAATCTTAAAATAAGGTTTTGGTATTAATTTAATTATTGAAAAATACAAATACTCTCAAATTAGAGCATGTTTTAATAATGCACAAACAAAACAGCAATCACCCATATTTCACTATAAAGCAACCCATTAGTAAAACATAACGAATAACAAAGCCGTCCTTTGGAAAAGACGATGCTTTAACTTTCCCGTATCAAACCATAAAAATCACGAAAGAATGAAACAAATAGCTAGAAAAATATACCTTTTGGCAATTATTTCTGGAGTCTTTTTACAATGCACTAAAAGTGAGCCTTCATTGCCAGACGATTCTATTCCTGAAAAAAAATATAAAGAGATAACTATTCATATTAATTTCAATAAAACCTTCCAGATTATAGACGGGTTTGGTTTTTTTGGCGCTTATGACGTTTGGTGGGGAGATGACACCAACATGTGGAATGATGCCTGGGGAGAAAAGGTAATTACGGATCTAGGCATAACAATTTGGAGAAACGAAATATATCCTCCGGAAACAGGGCATGCACAACAAGATGCAGACTGGAATAAACAATTACCTACGGTACGCGGACTAAAGAAAAAAGCAGACCAGCACGGTGTACCTCTTAAATTTGTGGCAACAGTATGGAGCCCGCCTTCTGACTTTAAATGGGCAATACAACATGCTTGGGCCGGAGATACAGAAGCTACAAGATGGGAAGATTCAAACGTTACCACAAAAAACGGGGGAACCCTTAGCCCACACAAATACACCGAATATGCCGATTGGCTTAATAACAATATTCAGCTATACAAAAATGAGGGGATAGACATATATGCGCTCAGTCTGCAGAATGAACCTGCTTTTTCACAATCGTTCAACTCTTGTCAATATACAGTTTCTTGGTATAATGATCTACTTATCAATGTTGTCCCCAAGGTTAAAACTATTTTTCCTGACACAAAAATTTTCGGGTCAGAAAATATGTTACTAACCGAAGGGAAAGATGAAAACTGGCCCTGGTTTTACCATTCCGGTATTCTGGAAAACAATGAAGCAGCATCGAATTTAGACATACTTGCAGTGCATGGCTACAATGATGGTATACTGCCAACCTCTGGCTCGGAGCTTGTAAAAATGTGGAACAATCACACCGAACATTTTGCTAAACCTCTGAATAAGAAAACCTGGATGAGTGAAACTTCCGGCTATACGGAATCATGGGAGATAAAAGATGGCAAACCCGGAGCTTTCAATTTAGGACTCGATATTATGACCGCTCTTAACTATGGAAACGTTGCTGCCTGGATTTGGTGGCAAGGAAGTCAAAAAGATGGGATTGGAGAATATAATTTAATGAGTGGAACTACGCCAGGGAAAAAATATTTTGTATCCAAACACTACTACCGCTATATAAGACCAGGAGCTATCAGAACAGAAGCGACAGTGCCCTCAGACGAAAAAGAAGTGTTTGTCACCTCATTCAAGCATACAGATAAACGGACAAGCACAATTGTAATTATAAATGCTGGAGAAACCAAGTCGATTTCAATTGAAGGGAACAATTTGCCGGATGAATTTGAAATGTATCGCACAAGTGAATTGCTTCCAGAAAAATGTAGCTTAATTGAAACTATTAAGTCCGGCGCTAAAAACTATTTTATTCTTCCCGAAAATTCTATTATAACACTTCAGTCCGGAGGCTCCCCATTATAACAAATAAAATATTCAACAGCAGAACCTATTCCCGTCGCAACATTTCAGATAACAAGGCAGCAAATATTGATAATACTCCTGAAATCAAGCGACTAGGAACTGCTCTTAATAAAAAACTCAACAGAGAAACATTCTTCTCTCACAGCCTTAACACACGAATAAAGAGAGTATTAAATACAATTTCCTGTATGGAAAAAGCAAACAATTATCACTATTAAAAAATAACGATGATAAAAAACATATTTTTACTCATACTCTTCCCTCGATTGCTTTTTGCATCTGTACAAGTTTACAGGTACTCAAACGAGATAGAGCCATCAAAACAATACTCAGTAAAAGTAAATGGCATATCTAACTTTGTTCTGGACAATCCTGTCCCTAGTTCTTTTGTCGCTTTTGGAATGGAAAACGAAGTTTCGGTTGAAATTGAAAGCAAAAGAACAGTAAAATGGGTTGATGTTCGTCCTTTAAGCGCTGGAATAAAGCCGGTGATCCAAAATGATAAAATCTGTTTCAATATAACTAAACCCGGTAATTATAGTGTAGAGATAAACGGGAAATTAAGTCATCCCCTTTTTATTTTTGCTAATCCGAAAGAAGCAAAACCATCCAAAAACGACCCGAATGTTCTCTTTTTTGAAGCAGGGAAGGTGCATCGTCCCGGAATAATACATCCTGAATCAGGACAACAAATTTACATTGAAGGAGGCGCTTATGTAATAGGCGCTATTTCAGCTACGGGGGTTGAAAATATAAAGGTATCCGGCCATGGTATAATGGATGGCAGTCTTAATAACCGGTTGAGCCAGAAACAGACGGCTGCCATTTTTTCCGTAGATAATGGGGATGAGTCGGCAGGCCAGTATCAGCGTTTTATTGAATTTATCGACTCTAAAAATATTTCAATCAAAGGACTGATCCTAAATAACAGTACTACCTGGCAGGTTGTACCCATCAATTGTGAGAATGTCACTATCTCAGGGTTAAAGCTAGTCAGTGATAACCCAAGTGACGACGGAATTGATATTGTCCGTAGCCGAAATGTACATGTCAAGGATTGTTTCATTCGCGTAAAAGATGATTGTGTCGCCATAAAAGCACACCTCGATTATCCTGAAGATGTTATTGTTGATAACGTTAAGATAGAGCAATGCATTTTCTGGAACGCTGCGTGGGGAAACGCTCTCGAAATAGGATTTGAGCTACATGCTGCCGAAGTTCGAAATATTACTTTTTCCGATTGCGATATTATACACGTTGAAGCAGGAGCCGTTTTTAGCATACATAATTCAGACAAAGCAACTGTAAAAAATGTTCTTTATGAAAATATTCGCGTGGAAGACGCACGCCATAAATTTATAGATCTGGGCATCTTCAGATCGAAATTTTGCACCGATGGATCGTCTGATGAAACTTACTTAAACGAAAATATAACCCATGATATCTGGGACAATGAACTAAAAGTTCCGGAAGGCAAAAAAGCCTTACACTCCCAATATAGAGGGCGCATTGAAAATATAACGTTTAAAAACATTCAATTATTAGAAGGGAATTACCCTTTTTCACTATTCATTGGCTACGACGAGCGCCATGCTATAGATGGTGTAACTATAGAAAATCTTAAAGTTTACGGAGAAAAAATCACATCATTAAAAAGCTTCAAATTGCATTCGGAGTTTGCAAAAAACATCCGCGTAAAATAATTTTAACTTAATCGATATGAAAAAGTTCAGTTCTTTTCTTTTGCTTTTAATTAGCCTTTCTCTCTCTTGCAAAAAGGAGGACACAAACTGGGTTGACCTCCTGAATTATAGAGACTTTTCGAATTGGAATGTCTTTGTCTTAATTCCCGAACAGAAAGGGTCAGAGGAGTCAGAGATGAGAAATCCGCCGGAATGGTTACTTCCGAAAGTCTATTTATCTGAAGACCCGGAATCAAGTACTTTCAATTATCAAATGCATGACGGGAAAAAAGTTTTGCATATATCAGGAGAGTTACTGGGTTTCATTACGACCAAAAAAGAATATGGTGATTATCATTTGAAATATAAATTCAAATTCGGAAAGAAATGGCAGTGGCTAGGAGATCGCCCTCGTGACGGAGGAATCTTTTATCATGTAAAAAATTCAAATACAGAAAAAGAAAAATCTCCTCATGAATTTAATATCCATGATGGAGACATTGGAAGTTATTGGAGTTTTGGAGGATATGGGAACATTCCTTGTAAAATAACGACAAAGCTACCAGGTAGTATTACAGACATCATCCCCATAATTAGTCCTGTTGTTCCAAGCTTGAAAGACTCGATGTTTATTTTTGATAAAGACGGAACTACCAAAACATTTGGTGAGTCGATACCCGACATGCAGATATGTGTTGCCAATCCTATTGCTGATAACCCATGTGGAGAGTGGAATGAATTAGACTTAGTTTGTATAGGAGATACAATAATTCATGCAGTGAATGGCGTAGTCGTAAATGTTCTCTATCATTCAAGATACAGAACAGAAAATAACGAATTAATTCCACTTACCAAGGGTGCAATAAAAATTCAGAGTGAAGGAGGAGAGCAGTTTGTCGAATATATTAAAATAAAAGAGATTACGGAAGTTCCCAAAGAGTTTAGAAGCAAAATCCAGAAACATGAGATACAGGAAAAATCCTTCGTCTCGTCGTCTACAGAAGAATTTGATAAAAACAATTCGCCCAAAACCAAATGGGTAGATCCAGAGATAGGCACGGCCCCGGGCTTAAGTCATCACATTTTCCCAAGCAAAGCTCTGAACACCGATGTTGGCTATGTAATATGGACACCGGAAAATTATGAAAAATCGACTCGCCATTATCCTGTTATATATTTTCTCCACGGAGTTGGAGGAACTGAAGCTGCTGACGCCGGAGAATTTTCCAGATGGCTGTCAAAAGCAATAAAGGAGCACATTTTTCCTCCGGCAATTTGTGTTTTTCCTAATGGAGGGGAAAGTTATTACCGTGGAGCAGTAGAAAATATGATTGTTAACGAGCTGATCCCTCTGGTAGATAAAAACTACAGAACTTCACCAAAAGCCGATTCCAGGTTATTGGCAGGGTTTTCCATGGGTGGAGAAGGCGCTGTATATTTATCAATTAAATACCCAGACCTCTTTTGCGCTGCGGGTAGTTTGGGAGGAGAGTTAAAACTTGATGCTCCTCATTTGCAACTTGCCATTGAAAATGCAATTCCTACATGGAAAAAATCCAACTTTGGATTCTATTTGGTGAATGGAGACAAAGATGGACCTGAAGCATTCTCTGACTTTTCTGAAATACTGACCTCAGAAAAAATTGACCAGCGTATCGTAATTCTTCCAGATACAGAGCATAATTTACAACACTACTACGAACGTTCTGTAATTGAGATGCTGGCATTTCTTTCGAGTCATCTTAAATAACGAATAGAGAATTACAGAAATTAGCTAATCTTATATTAAAAACAAATTATAGAAAATGAAAACTACACGCTTTCTTCTTTATCTTATTCTCATGGCATCCAACTTATTAACAAACGGAAAAGAATATTTTGTTGCTCATTATGGACTGGATGATGCCCTAGGAACCTATACAAATCCTTTTGGAAGCATTCATCAAGCCTGCATTGTTGCACAAGCAGGAGATACAGTTACGGTATTTGGGGGGGAATATTACATCGACAAACAAATTATTCCGCAAAACTCAGGAAAAGCCGGCGCTTGGATAACATTTCGCAGCATGCCGGGTGAAAAAGTAATTTTCGACGGACAATTTATCACCTATGCCAACGAAAAACTTTTCACATCACAGTCCGCGGGTCTATTTCAAATTACGGCTAAAGAATTCATTCATGTAAAAGAACTTCACTTCAGAAACTCCTATTCTGTTGGAATACTTGTAGGATATTCTTCCAACCTTCCTGAAGCTGCGCCTGAAGAAAAAAGGAATACCCGAAATATAAAAATTGAGGGATGTAGTGTAAACCGAAGTTTTAATTCAGGAATTTCTGTCTGGTATGCAGATTCAGTTATAGTAACGTCATGTGAAATAACGCGTGCTAACGACATCGATTTTTGTTTGCCTGAAACAAGACGAGGACATGAAGCTCCTCATGAAGCAATATCTATATGCGGAGCACGGCATTTTATAATCAGCAACAATCATGTACACCATTGTTATAAAGAAGGAATAGATTGCAAAGAGGTTTCATCTCACGGATTAATATGCAATAACCTGGTACATGATGTACCTCGTCAGGCATATTACGCTGATGCCTGGTTTGGCCTGCTGGAAGATATTGAATTTCGAAATAATATAGCTCATTCTTCAGCGTGGGGTTTTGCGATAAGTGTAGAGGGCAAAAATTCAGAAGCAAGGAATATACGAATTCACAACAACCTAGTTTACAACATGAAGGGAGCTGGAATTTTGTTCGGGCTATGGGGTGAAAACAGGTTACGCTCTGACATCCATATTTACAATAATACTTTATATAAATGTGGATCCGAAGGATGGTTTAGTGGAAATGTGGGAAGCATTGATATCCTGTCTACAAATTGCAGGGATGTATATATTTATAACAACATTTGTGATAAAGGATTTGATTACGAGATAGGATTTGGATTTAAAAAGAATGAATTACCTGAAGCATTGGAGAAACAAAATATAATTGTAAAGAACAACCTGGTTTCCGGGACAAAAAACAAGGAGGTTCGTATTGGACAATTTGATGCTAAAGTTATTGAGTATATTCCTGCAGAAAATAAAATCGGAACTCCCAAATATAGAAACAGTTCCTTTTTTGACTTTGTTCCTGTCAACATTCCTCGCCCAAAAAACGATGATAAATGGAAGTACACGCCATCTCCTTGGTATGGAGCATACGAACCATTGAAAATGACAGATTAGAAAATATGAAGCGAATATGAATTTTCTTCATTCAAAATTCACAAAAAAAAAATGATTACAATTCACTCAAACTACTGAATATATTTATTTTATAAACATTAAGCGATCGAAAAACTTCATACAGATGAAACGAAGAAAATTCATTCAATCATGCTCTTTAGCAACAACACAAGCTATACTTTTACCTGAAATTATTTTGATTGAACAAGCGAAAACCCCATTTGTACCGGTTACCGGTAGCTGGAAACTGCACAAAAATGGTTCTTTCGATCTCATCTCCTCAAAAATCAGCCTGAAAGACAGCTTTCCCTCTTTTAACGGCAAGCCAGTTCGGCCAATTAAAATTGATGTGGAGCCCGACTCAAATGGGGGACGCATTATTTATACTCTTACAAAAGGAAAAATAATATTGATACTAAACAAGAAACGAGACAGACTTACTCTTGATTCTTCATTAGAGGGATTTAATACTGCCCCTCACTGGTTTCTGCCAATGAGTGGGAGCACAATAATTGGAGCCAATAGATACTTTAAACAAGGCAATGGTTTTGGCGGGCCAAGTGGCGTATTTCAGTATAGTATGCCTCCTCAAAAAAGAGAATATCCACACAATAATGAATCATGGAGTATCGACTCATATCTCTCTACGGGCTTTATTGCCCCTGACGGAGAGACTATAGCAGTGGCTCCCTTTCATTTTGACAAATATGTTTGTCGAAGCACTCACCACAACAAAAACTATAGGAAAGGGCTAATAGACAGACATCTAGATTACAACATCAATTTATTCGAAATTGGATTTGCAACTGAGAACATACCTTTAGGCTCTAGCGAATTAGCTCTTCCAACTGTTAATTTCTTTATGGGGGAAACAGCATATCCGACTTTTCGCAAACTGGCAAAAGAAATAGGGCAGGCAAATGGAATAAAAAGAGACAAAAAAACTGTTTATGGATGGTGCTCATGGTATGAATTTGAACATAATTTCAACCAACTAATCCTAAAAGAAACAATCGAAGGACTAAAAACACTAACACCATCAATTCCACTTGAGATGATTCAAATAGATGATGGGTACTCCGTTCATGGAGACTGGGTCACCTCTAACCGAAATTTTCCCGATGGGTTAGAATACGCCGCAAAAATTATTACTGACAACGGGTACAACGCAGGTATATGGATTGGGCCATTTATGGTTATGAAAACAAGCGAGGTATTCAAAAACCATCAGGATTGGTTATTGAGAAACACAGATGGAGAATTAATCAGAGCCGGAACATTCAGGGGAGTCGATGACTATATTCTTGATACCAGTCATCCCGACGCCTTTAACCATTTGAGACATGTGTTTCGAAAATTACGTTCTTATGGCTTTTCATATTTTAAAACGGACTTCCTTGATTGGGGGTTAAATGACTCGACTTCCGTAAAGCGTTACAAAACAGGAAAGACATCAGCTCAATACTTTATTGACGTCATGAAAATGATTCGGGAAGAAATAGGTAACGAAAGTTATTGGTTAGGGTGCATTGCACCCTACGAGCAGATGGTTGGTTATGCAAATGGAATGCGCTATTCAAATGATGTAACTGGCATGCCTGGTGCTATAAGTAACCTAATACCCGAAACAGTAGCCTGTCAATATATGAATGGCACACTATTTTTGAATGATCCGGATACCGTATTTTTACGTGATTATAATGAAACAAAACATCTTAGCGCGCAAGATGTAACCGGATTTTCTCCATCTATTGAGGTTATGAATACAGACGAAAAAGTATCCCTCGCTTTATGGAATGGAATGACTTCAAACTGCATAGTAACTTCCGATCGTGTTCATCTTGTAAATGATAATATGCAATCACTGTTTCGTTTTTTACAGCCTGGGAGTAAGTTTCTACCAACAACCCACCTAAATTGGGAACACCCTGCAGAAATAAAAAACGCACTTCGCCATTTGCCTAATGGAGACTATGCTTTTCTTCTTTTTAATACGAGCGAGAATGAACAAAAAAAAGACATAACTATTGGTGAAATTGTACCTTTTGATTCTGCTTTTGTTTTTCGATGGGGACACAATTTATCTCATTTTTTGGGAAAACTTTCTTCTCTCTCTGTTAAGCTAAAAAAGAATCAAGCTATGCTTTTATACTTATCTCAAAGCAATCAACAAATCCCAAAGGGAATGAAATTATTCGGATAGTTATACAAATTTATATCAACACAGACCTTTGCTTTTTTAACTCTTATCAAGCTTATTATCTGCATCTTGAAGGAACAATCTCAGAATACAGCTCTCCTGAATTAAAAAAAACTACTGCCCAAGCACAAACCCCATTGCTGCTTTAATTCCGTCGGCCGCGCTGGAAATAATTCCTCCGGAGTAGCCGCTTCCCTCACCCACAACATAGAGGTTTTCAAACCCCTCGCTTTTTCCGTTTGGCTGGCGTAACACCTGCACCGGCGACGACGTTTTGCTTTCAAGCCCCAACAAGTTACCCGTTTCAAAGCCCTTCATTTTCCGGACAAAATCGGTCAGGCCGGCCTGCATTGATTTTACCACCGGAGCAGGCAAAAGCTCCCACAATGGCGCCGCCACAACTCCCAGCGGATAGCTGCTGTCGAAAGCAAAATACCGGTTCTGTGCCTGCAAAAAACCTTCGATGCTGCAGGCCGGCGCGCGGTAATTCCCGGTATGACGGTAAAAAGCTGTTTCCAACTGTTCTACCCGCTCCAGCGCCTCCAGCGGAGAAACCGTTTTTCCGGCCAGTTCATCGGGGTGAATACCGGCAACACACGCGGCGTTGGCAAACTGTCCGTTGCGGCTGTAGTAACTCATTCCGTTAACAATATTGGTTTCGGGGTAAGCGGCGGCGGGCACCACTGTTCCGCCCGGACACATACAAAACGAAAAAACCGGATGATTGCCGTCTGCCGGCGAAGTAAGACGATACTCAGCCGCTTTCAGACCGGGGAGATTTTCGTGTCCCCATTGGGCCAGGTTAATTATTTCCTGCCGGTGTTCCATGCGGCTGCCAATTGCAAAATTTTTTGTACGGAACGGAACACCCCGCCGAATTAGCATCCGGTACGTTTCGTAAGCCGAATGCCCGGGAGCAATAAAAAGTGCTCCAGATGGCAAAACTCCTTGTGAAGTCACTACTTCTGTAACCTTTGATTTTTTTACCACAATGTCTTCCAGCATGGTTTCAAACATTACCCGGCCACCCAAATCTTCAAAATGCAACCGCAGGTTTTTCACAATTTTTCGCAGGTTATCTGTTCCCAGGTGCGGATGCGACAGGTAAGCAATCTCCTCCGGAGCGCCGGCTTTTATATAATTCTGAATAATAAACTGCTTCTCCTGCGAAATATGTTTGGAGCGGGAGGTCAGCTTGCCATCGGAAAATGTTCCGGCGCCGCCTTCGCCAAAAGCATAGTTGTTTTTTGCATCGAAAAACCCGGTGCGTTCAAAATGGGAAACAGCACGACTGCGGGTTTTCACTTCTGAGCCGCGCTCGATGAGCGTTACGCTAAATCCGGCCTGCTGCAAAACCAATGCAGCAAAAAAACCGGCAGGACCACTGCCCACAACCACCACCGGGAACCGGCGTTTTTTAAACGGAATTTCAAGTTCCTTTACTTCTCTGGGCTCCCCTTCCCTGATTTCAGAAGAGCTCACCCCTACCCTCAACTGCCAGGAGACCTTCGGTTTTTGCCGGGCATCCAGACTTTTATGTTCAACCTGAAACGAAAAATTCCGGATGCGCAACATTTTGCCTATCCGGTGCCGAAGCTGCTGTTCTGAATACCCGGTGGGTAATCTCAATGTAATTGATTTGAATCCCATTCGGCAAAAATAAATCTAAATTTTGAATAAAATTCAGCATTTACTCTTCACCTTTTTTATCAGACGGTGTAACTAACCGGTTTAATCAGTCGTCTTACCTTAAATGCAAAAAAAGAATAGTTGGTTGTCAGCGCCCAAAATTCAAAACAAAATTGGCTTTCACCATAAAAAATTGGTTGTTGGTCGAAAAAAATAAAAGACTTAAACAGAAAACAGAGATTTTTATACTGACAATGAAAACAGAAAACTATGATTCGTTTAAACAATGTACACAAGTCTTACGGAAATGGAAGTAACTCATTGCATGTACTAAAAGGGATTGATTTGGAAATTGAGCAGGGTGAGTTTGTTTCAATTATGGGTTCTTCGGGATCGGGCAAATCTACCCTGCTGAACATTCTGGGAATTCTCGACAATTACGACGAAGGCTCCTACCATCTGAACGGCACCCTCATAAAAGACATGTCGGAAAAGCAGGCTGCCCGGCTGCGTAACGAACTGCTGGGATTTGTTTTCCAATCGTTCAACCTCATCTCCTTTAAAAACGCCATGGAAAACGTGGCGCTTCCGTTGTACTACCAGGGAGTTAACCGGAAAAAGCGGAACAAAATTGCACTTGAGTACCTCGAAAAACTGGGACTGCTTCCGTGGGCGCACCACATGCCCAATGAATTGTCGGGAGGGCAAAAACAACGTGTTGCCATTGCACGATCGCTGATTACCCGGCCTAAAATTATTGTAGCCGACGAACCCACCGGGGCACTCGACACCAGCACTTCGTACGAAGTAATGGACATCCTCACAAAAATTAACAACGATGGAATTACGGTGGTAATTGTAACGCACGAACACGACATTGCCGCAATGACCCAGAAAATCATCCGGTTAAAAGATGGCGTGATTGCCGAAATTATTAAAAACGGCGAACTGAAAGAATGGAAACACCAGTACAACAAAGAACTGGAAATTGCCTGAAAACAGCATTTCTTTTCATGAAAGAACCGTTGTCATGCTCACTGATTTCATAGTAACACGTTAAACATCCAACTTAAACTTACATGTTCGACATCGATAAATGGCAGGAGATATTTGCCACCATCAAAAAAAACAAAATGCGCACCTTCCTCACCGGTTTTTCTGTGGCCTGGGGAATTTTTATGCTAATGATTCTGCTCGGGGCAGGAAACGGGCTGAGCAACGGTGTAGCAGAAAACTTTATGCGCGATGCCGTAAATGCCATGTGGTTGTGGAGCGGGCGCACCAGCATGCCTTACCAGGGAATGAAAGAGAACCGCCAAATCAGGTTCACCAATGCCGACTACGAGCTGATTAAACACCTCGAAGGCGTTGAATTTACTTCCGGCAGGTATTACATTTCGGGCAACCGTTTTGCTTACGGAAATGAGTCGGGCGAATACACAGCAGTTACGTGCCACCCGGAGTTGAAAAAGGTGGAATCCATCGAAATTGAAAAAGGACGTTTTATCAATGAAATTGATATTCTTGAAACGCGAAAATCAGTGGTTCTGGGAAAAGACATTTACGATGCCCTTTTCAAAAACAAAGAAGCCATTGGCGAGTATGTCCGAATCAATAACGTTCCCTTTAAAGTTGTGGGAATCTGCCTGGAAGGAGGCGGCACCCGCCACCGGAACGCCTACATCCCGGTAACCACGGGGCAAAAAGTATTTAACGGCGCCAACCGGCTGCACAACTTCGCACTCACAATCAATGCCAACTCCATAGAAGAAAGCAAAGCCATTGAAGACCGGGTGCGCGCTGCCCTGGCCCGCAAACATAAATTCGATGAAACCGACCGCGCCGCGCTGGGCTCGTACAACAAGCTCGAAAACTATTTACAAACCATGCGCATTTTCGAAGCCATAAAAATATTTATCTGGATAATTGGCGCAGGGACCCTCATTGCAGGAATAGTTGGTGTGAGCAACATCATGCTGATTGTGGTAAAAGAACGCACCAAAGAAATTGGCATCAGAAAAGCAATTGGCGCCAGCCCCGCATCTGTGGTCGGGCTTATTTTGCTGGAATCGATTCTGATAACCACCATTGCCGGGTACGTTGGGCTGGTTTTGGGCACAGGACTGATGGAAGGCGTGAACTTTTTTGTTGAGCAGCAATATGCAGCGGCAGCAGCAGCAAACTCAGGAAACGGCGAAACCATATTCCGAAATCCTACGGTAGATTTGAATATTGCGGCAACAGCTACCATGCTGCTGGTTTTTGCCGGCGCCGTTGCCGGGTACATCCCCGCAAAAAGGGCAGCACGTATTAAACCGATTGTTGCGCTTCGCGATGAATAGCATGACTGAAACGAGAAAAATGCAGAACGACATTTACGATTAACACGAAACATTACACTCAAATGTTTGATTTAGACCTTTGGAAAGAAATAATAGACGCGCTGAAAAAAAACCGGATGCGCAGTTTTATGACGGCGTTCGGGGTGTTCTGGGGAATATTCATGCTCATTATTATGTCAGGGGCAGGCCGCGCACTCGAAAACGGCGTTATGGAAGGCATTAAAGCATTCGCCACCAACTCGGCCTTTTTCTGGACAGAGCGAACCAGCAAACCGTACGAAGGATTTCAGCGCGGAAGAAGATGGGATTACAAAAATGCAGATATTCAATACATCCGGACCAACCTCAACGATGTGGAATACCTTTCGCCAAGGCTTTTCGGACCGAGTTCGAGGGGCGGAGACAACACCATCAGAGGAATAAAAACAGGGGCTTTTAACATTTACGGCGATTATCCGGATTACTTTAAAATTGACCCGTGGACTCCGGTAAAAGGAAGGCTGCTCAACGAAATTGACATTAGGCAAAACCGAAAAGTGTGCATTATTGGCGAGCGTGTAGCCGAAGTAATGTTCGACAAAGGCGAAAATCCCATTGGTGAATACCTGAAAATTAACGGAGTCTACTTTCAGGTGGTTGGCGTTGTGAACCCCGAAACCCGTATTAACATTGGCGGCGGACAAAAAAACGAAGCCATCATGATTCCGTTCAGTACCATGCAGCGCACCTACAACATGGGCGATGTGGTTCATTTTTTCTCGGTAACCTCAAAACCCGGAGTGCCTGTCAGCAAGGTAGAAACCAGGCTGAAAGAACTGCTAAAAAGCCGCCATCATATTGCGCCAGACGACCTGCAGGCCATCGGTTCATTCAACATCGAAACCGAGTGGAAAAAATTCAATTCACTGTTTAACGGAATCCAGATTCTGACCTGGATTGTTGGCATTGGCACCTTACTGGCCGGCATCATTGGCGTCAGTAATATTATGATGGTAATCATAAAAGAACGCACCCAGGAAATTGGCATTCAGCGGGCAATTGGCGCCACCCCGGGCAAAGTGATGCTGCACATTGTTATGGAAAGTGTGTTCCTCACAATCCTGGCCGGGTACATCGGACTTGCACTGGGGGTTGGGTTGCTCGAACTGGTAAGCATGGTACTCGATTCCAGCACCGAAGAGATGTTTTTCCGGCATCCGGAAATCAGCTTCAAAATGGCCGTCTCCGCACTTTCGGTACTCATTTTTGCAGGAATTTTTGCGGGAATGATTCCGGCCCGGCGAGCCATAAGAATAAAACCCATTGATGCTTTGAGAGAAGAAAAATAAACTGAAAACAAAATAAACAAAAACAGAAAAGTCATGAAGAAAGTATTCAGAATTATCGGAATTGTAATTTTGATAGGCGCATTCGGCGGAACGTTTTATTTTCTTTACAATAAATCCAAAAAGAAACCGGATGTTTTTGAAACTCAGAATCCGTTCGTAAGCGATGTTGTCAAGAAAACAGTAGCGACCGGCTCGGTTGTTCCCCGATTCGAAATTGATATCAAACCACAGGTATCCGGCATTATTGACGAGCTTTTTGTGGAAGCCGGCGACAAAGTGGAAAAAGACCAGATAGTGGCCCGCATAAAAATAATTCCAGACATGGTTACGCTCAACACAGCCGAAACCAGGCTGAACCGCGCAAAAATAAATTTTGAAGATGCGCAAAACGACTTTGAGCGCCAGCAAGGCCTGTTCGACAAAAATGTAATTTCGTACGAAGAGTATAAAAATGCCAAAGTAGCTTACGATTCGGCAAAAGAAGAACTGGCCGCCGCAGAAAATAATCTGGAATTGATTAAAAACGGTGTAACAAAAAAGGCGAAAACCACTACTAATACGCTTGTGCGTTCAACCATAACCGGAACCGTGCTGGACGTGCCGGTAAAAGTTGGGAACTCGGTTATCCAGTCGAACACGTTTAACGACGGGACAACCATTGCCACCGTGGCCAACATGAACGATATGATTTTTGAAGGGAAAGTGGACGAAACCGAAGTGGGTAAAATAAAAGCCGGAATGCCTATTGAACTGGAAATAGGAGCCATCGAAAAAGAAAAATTCCAGGCTATGCTGGAGTACATTTCGCCGAAAGGGGTAGAAGAAAACGGCGCCATTCAGTTTGAAATAAAAGCCAGCGTTCAGTTGCTCGACGACCAATTTATCCGCGCGGGATACAGTGCAAATGCCAACATTGTGCTGGACCGGAAAGACAGCGTGCTGGTTATTCCCGAGGGGCTGCTGAAATTTGAAAACGACTCGTCGTATGTTGAGGTGCAGACCCAGACTGAACAGCAGTTCGAAAAACGTTTTGTTCAGACCGGCCTGTCAGACGGAATAAACATAGAGGTGACAACAGGATTGAATAAAGAAGATAAAGTAAAAGGCGAAAAAATCGATCCGAAAAAAGTGAACGAAGAAAAAACAAGCCAGGGATAGTCTGAAACGTTTGTTTATTAATTTAGCCTGAAATAAAACAAGATGAAAATGAAAAAACTAATAGCATTTGCAACCGGAATATTCTGCGTGTTTTCGGCAACCGTGTTAACAGCTCAGAATACGTGGTCGTTGCAGGAATGTGTGAATTATGCACTGGAGAACAACATCCAGATTAAACAGCAAAAGCTGAATACCCAATATAACGAGAACCAGGTTAATCAGGCAAAATCCGACAGGTTGCCCAACCTGAATGCAGGAGCCTCAAACAGCTACAGTTTCGGGCGCTCGCTGAACAACGACAATGTGTACGAAAATGTAAACTCCACACAACTCAACGGCTATGTTCAGTCAAACCTCACGCTGTTTAACGGGTTTACACTTCAGAACTCGGTAAAACAAAGCGAACTCAATTTACAGGCTGCCATTCAGGATATGCAAAAAGCACAGGACGATTTGGTTCTAAACATCGCCGCTTCTTACCTGGAAATACTTTTTGCCGAAGAGTTGGCGCTCATTTCCCAATCGCAGGTTGAAGTAACCCGGCAGCAAATCGACCGGACAAAAAAACTGGTTGATGCCGGTAGCCTCGCAAAAGGCTCTTTACTGGAAATTGAAGCTCAACTGGCGCGCGAGGAGCTGCAAATTGTTAACGACCAAAACCGGGTTCAGCTTGCTTACCTCAACCTTTTTCAGTTGCTGGAGCTGCCCGTGGAAAAAAGTTTTACCGTTGCAAAACCAATACTCCCAGAGATTAAGGCCAATGTGACCATGGCAAATTCGTTCGACGTTTTTACAAATGCCATTAATGTAAGGCCGGAAATTAAAGCAGCCCAACTGCGGGTTGAAAGCGCAAAACGGCAGCTAGACATTGCCAAAGGAAATAGCTACCCCACCCTGAGTGTTGGTGCAAATTACAACAACCAGTACTACAACATTATGAACAGCGAATACGAGCAGCTTTCATTCTCGAAACAATTAAGAAGCAACAGCAGGTATGGATTCGGGCTGAATCTGAACATCCCTATTTTCAACCGGTTTCAGGTTAAAAACGGTATTTCAAACGCAAAGCTGCAAATTGCAGATTACGAATACAGACTGCAAACGGCACGAAACGTTCTGCGAAAAGATATTGAACAGGCCTACACCAATGCACTGGCCGCACTTAACAAATATGTTTCAAGCGAAAAAGCAGTTAAATCAACCGAAGAAGCATTTCGGTACACCGAAGAAAAGTTTAACGTGGGCATGGTAAATTCAGTGGAGTACAACCAAAGTAAAAATTACCTGACCACCGCACAATCGGAATTATTGCAGGCCAGGTACGAATATATTTTCCGGGCAAAAATTCTGGATTTTTACAACGGAATCCCCATCGATTTGTAGGATGCTTTTCCGGAACCAGCCTGTTGGCGTGAATCCGGCAACCTAAAATCCGTACCACTTTTTTGCGTTGCCGGCGTAAATTTTATCCACCACCTCTTTGGGAAGTTTCAGCCCGCGAAATTCACCGTCAACCAGGCTGCTGGTCATTTTATTGTCAGTTACCAGGTATTCCCAATCTTGTAGCCATGTTTGGTGCATTCTTGCCTGAAACGTTTTTTTCTCCTGTCCACGGTCAATAATATCAGTTCCGTATATCAACCTATCCTGATACCTGATGAAAAAATTCCGCACGGTTTCCCGGTTCTCCAGCGTGTGATAAAACAAATGCCCCATCCGGGCAGCCATGTCCATTGATGCATTGGGGAACCGATCCAGAAAAAGCGCCATTTCTTCCAGGCTCCATTCCAGGCTGGCCAGGTGGCAACCAACAAACACCAGCTCCGGATTCTTCTCCAGCATCCGGTCGCGGGCAACTATCTGCTCTTCGTACGACGGGTATTCTGGATGCAGAAACATATGATACTTTGGATTGCGTGCAAAATAGCCGCTGTCGTTTTTTGTGGTCATTTCTTCAAGCGGAAGCCAACAGTTTCGGGGTTCGCCCAAATGCGCTACCAACGGAATCCCTTTTTCGGCCAAATGCTGAAAAACCGGATCAAACTGCGGGTCGTCAATCATAATCAACACACTGTCTTTATTTCTGAATTCCATCCCCACGTTTTTCCAAACCTTCACGGCCAGAGCGCCGTCGGCAACACAGCGGTCAATCCAGGCAATGGTGTTTTCAACCCACCCCGGTTCATCCCAGCCATCGAGGCAAAATGTTGCGGTAAACCCGGTAGTCTCGGGGTGTTCCTGTTTCAGCGATCGAATCTGGTGATGCGCCTCAACCACCCGCTCGCAACCGTCGGAAAATGTATTGATGTTCAGCAAACGAAAATTATCGTTTTGAGCCTGCTCCACCGACCTTTCCTTATCGGTATAAATATGATAATGGGCATCAACTTTTTCAACGTTCGAAAAATCGTTCGAAGCATAATAATTGTTGTTTTGGCAGGAGGTAATTGCAACAACTGCGATAAACAGAAACAGGTACTGGTTTTTCATTTTCAATGGGTTTAATCGATTTTCCGAAGATAAAAAAAACAGCAAACGTTCAGGCAATCAACTGCTATGTTTTACAGTCACGAGAAAGTTGGTTAGTTTTGCATCAGAAGAAACGAAAGCCATGATTGAAATTCTCAGAAATCGCCGCAGCATCAGAAAATACACAAAGCAACCTATTGAACAGGAAAAACTCGAAACATTAAAAGAAGCGCTGCTGCGTTCCCCTTCGTCAAAAAACATAAATCCCTGGGAATTTATTTTTGTGGATGATGCCGAAATACTGGAAGAGCTAAAAGATTGCAAGCCGCATGGCGCAACACCGTTGCGTTCGGCACCTCTGGCAGTTGTTATTTGTGCGGACGAAAACAAAAACGATGTTTGGATTGAAGACTGTTCCATCGCATCCATACTGCTTCAGCTAACTGCACAATCGCTCGCATTGGGGAGTTGCTGGATACAAATACGAAACCGGCAATACTCCGAAACAGTTTCCTCAGAAAAGTACATTCAGAACCTGCTTCGTATCCCCGAACATTTCAGGGTACTGAGTATTGTAACCATCGGCTATCCGGAGAAAAACAGAGCGGGAAAACCGTTTGAAGAGTTACAATTCGAAAAAATCAGAAGTAATGGGTTTACTGTTCAGGATTGATTTTATTTCGGAGGGCACTAAATTCGGGAGTGTAATCTAAACTCTGTCTGGTATTTTTCTTTCATTCAAAATTAATTCATTTTCTGGATTATTAATCGTAAAAGCTTTTTTGAACGGGATTTGAGTTCTGTCAGGGGCGGCTGAGTATGCGAAGCC
>NZ_FQUM01000037.1 GCF_900129025.1 Mariniphaga anaerophila
CGGTTTGCCATCCGCGGATTCTCGTTTCGATTTTCTTCGTCCTGCCGGACGGAAAATCTCTTCGGAATCCACTTCGCAACATGCACTTGACCGTTACCAGCGCATTTGAAAAAAAAGCCGATTAACAAATAATAACCTATTGCAAAAAGACAAAGACAAGAGAGGAAAAGAGAAAAGACAAACACAGGATTTCTGGACAGTCAGCCAGATTTTGGAAAGAAAAGAAGAAAACAAAGAAAAGAGCGAAGCAGAAAAAATTATTCCTCAAAGACAAATGAAATGTAACTGAGGAAGCGGAGCTTTGAAAAAAGCGAAAGAATATCGAATTTTGGTTGCCTGGATTGGCTGGAAAATGAATAAATTTAGCTCAAAAATTGACTGACAATTAAAGAGTAAAAACGACTAAACATCAACTTTTTTGCAAAATAGAAAGACAAGGAAAAGGAAATAGAAAAAAGTAAATGACGGAGTGAAACAGCCCCAAAACAACATTTTACAACTTGACAAAAAATAAAGACAAAAACGCGCTGTAACAATGTGCATATTGCATAGCGGTTTTGGCGGTTTGCCATCCGCGAATTCTCGTTTCGATTTTCCTCGTCCTGCCGGACGGAAAATCTCTTCGGAATCCGCTTCGCAAACATGCACCCGGCCGTTACCAGCGCATTTGAAAAAGGAACGGATTAACAACTAAAAATCTATTGCAAAAAGACAAAGACAAGAAAGGAAAAGAAAAACGACAAGCACAGGATTTCTGGACAGTCAGCCAGATTTGGAAGAGAAAAGAAGAAAACAAAGAAAAGAGCGAAGCAGAAAAAATTATTCCTCAACGACAAATGAAATGTAACTGAGGAAGCGGAGCTTTGAAAAAAGAGAAAGAATATCGAATTTTTGTTGACCAGGTTGGCTATAAAATGAATAAATTTAGCTCAAAAATAGACAGACAATTAATGAGTGAAAACGACTAAATATTGACTTCTCTTTTTGTAAAACAGAAAGAAAAGGAAATAGGAAAAAGTTAATGACGGAGTAGGAGTGGAGCAACCCCAAAACAACATTTTACAACTTGACAAGATAGACAAGAAAATAAAGACAAAAACGCGCTGTAACAATGTGCATATTGCATAGCGGGTTTTGGCGGTTTGCCAACCGCGGATTCTCGTTTCGATTTTCTTCGTCCTGCCGGACGGAAAATCTCTTCGGAATCCGCTTCGCAAACATGCACCCGGCCGTTAGCCATAATTTTAACAAAAAGACTCTCAATGACAAATAGAATGATTAGTACAAAAACGAGAATACTTACAATCGGATTGATTTTAATATCATTTAGTTTGACTAGTTGCGGACAAAACAGACAAGAAAAGACCGCAGCAATTATAGATAAGTTGAATCTGATTGAGAACCAAAAAACAAATTATAAATTTCAGATTGAGCCATTAAAATATCAAGCGTCAGGAGAAGACAGCATTAAAATCGTAGAAATAGAGAACCAATTATCAGATAAAGAAATAGCAAAAAGGATTAGTTCTGCTTTTAATGAAATTTTTAGTGACAAAGAAATAAATGAAATCTATGATTTTATTCAGACCAGTGCTTTCGAAAAATTTTTTAATTCAAATGAGACTTATAAAGTAATCAATTCCAAGTTTAAAGATATAGACAATGAAATTGATGGAATAACTAAAAAATTCAGTGAAACTGTTGAAAAACCAACAAAGAAATTTGAACCAATACCAGTTGATAAGGAAGATGGTTTTTATGAAACTGTAAATTATTCCTACTCTACGACAAATGAAAAAGTACAATTAGCTGATAAGCCGTCCTTAACTTCAAGAGATATTTTGGAAGTAAAAAAGACTTATAGTAATTATAATGACCGAGCTGAAATTAGTATAGTGTTCACAAAAGACGGTGCAAGAAAGTTTTACTTATTGACAAAAGAGAATATTGGGAAACCAATACCAATTGTAATTGCAAAGCACATTGTTTCGATGCCGATTGTGAATTCCGAAATTATTGGAGGGAGAGCTAGTATAAGTGGAGATTTTACAGAGGAAGAAATTGACAAGATGATTGAAATTTTAAAAGAAAAATAAAAAACTATGGCTAACACGTGGTATAAGGCATGGCTGGGTTTGTGCGGATTCGACACGTCGAATCTCGTCCCAACCTCAGTTTCGGTCGGACTGGTCAGACTCTCGTCTGACCGCCCCGACAACATGTACCAACCGTTACATGTAATTTTGGTACGATAAAGGGACATCCGTTACAAAGTTAAAGGGACATAGTTTACACTTTTCAAAGTTTGTAATTTGATAT
>NZ_FQUM01000012.1 GCF_900129025.1 Mariniphaga anaerophila
GTTTTCCCGGCATAATTCCAGTCTACATCGCACAGGGCAACAATGTTTTCTGCACTCATGTTGCGCAGGTTGTTGCGCCCCATGCCGCCTACGCCCACTCCGGCAATGTTCAGCTTGTCGCTTGGCGATACGTGGCCGAAACGTTTGCCCAGCACGGTGCCGGGCACAATGGTCAGCCCGGCGCCTGCCAGGGCCGTGGCTTTTACAAATTTCCTTCGGTTAATATTGGTCATGGTAATTCTATTATTTAAGTTTTAATACTAATTTTCTTTGGAATAAATAAGTGCAGAATAGATGTTCACTTGGTATCCTTTAGGAACATCGGTTGCAACGAGTTTTACAGAATTAGGCCCGTCTTCTAACCGGTAGTTCCAATACACATTTGTTTTTCCGATTAGCGACTGGGTTGGCAGAGAAATCGTTTCGCCCAGTTTGTCATTGATGAATACATCCAGTTTTAAATTATGGTCTGGTAACGAACTGTCTGTTTTTACGGCGCCTCCACTTAAAACGATTCCGGCGCCTTCAAATTGAATTTCAATTTCTTTTTCCGAATTGTTAATTACTTTTCCTGACAGTGGCCACTCGAAAGAGAGCCTTTTTTCCGGATAAAGGTTTTCAAACGACTGCTCCATTTTTACCGGCGACACCGTTTGGTATGCTATTTCTACCGAGTCCTGGTGAAGTTGTCCACCATGATTTTCTATCATTTGTAAAGCATGCTTGTAACCCAGTTCATACGTGTCGATAAGAGAAAGCTCAGTGAAACTGAAATCTCTGTGTTCTACGCGGTCGAGCCCCTGCTTCCAATAGTCAGGAATGTTGCTGTAACCCAGCATGGTGCCTAAAATACCTGCTGCGTTGGAAGGGTTGCAATCAGAATCCTGTCCGGCACGTGTACTTATGTCGATTGTTTTTCCGTAGTCGCTTTCGCCATACAGGAGGCCGAGAACGATGTACGCTGCATTTAAACTGGCATCGATATTAAATGCGTTAAAAACACCGTCGGGACAGCCTTTTTCAAACGACCATTTTTTTTGTATTTCGAACCAGTTTTGTTTCCAGTCATTTGGGTACATTTTGTGCCATTTTATTACGTCAGCAATAATCTGGTAGAAACGACTTTCGTGAGGAATTGCTTTTAGTGCTTCGGTAACGATGAACTCCATATTATCGGAAATAAACGCCTGCGTGTACATTCCAGCTACAAAAACACCGCCGTACCAGCCGTCGCCATAATTCATAATATGGCCTATGCGGTCGCAAATTTCGGAAGACGCATTTATCATCCCCGGAGACATGAGGCCTGCAAAATCCGATTCGATTTGAAAATCGATATCATCGGCGTGCGGGTTGTTGAAATAGTGTCCTGATTGAGGCGGCATAATTCCGTTTAGAATATTGTATCTGGCAGCCTGGTTGGCGTGCCACAACGGATATCCGGCATTTGCAAAAGCCAGTGCATGCAATGTGTCGGGAGCATCGAGGCCGTGCTCTTCGAAAACCGATACAAAAGTGAGATCCATGTAAACATCGTCGTAAAGGCCGGGGAACTGGTCGTACCAGAATTCCAACTGGTTTTCGTCCCAGGGAATAGGCACTTCGTCGTTAATCATAGTGCCCAGCCATTTAAATTCAGTAGGTCCGCCGTAGGTGCATCCGATTACCTGGCCGGCCCAACCTCCTTTTATTTTGTCCTGCAAATCAGCTTTTGATATTTTTATTTTTTGATTTTGCGCTGGTGTGTCCGGTTTTGTTCCCGTGGTTCCGGAATTGCATCCGGAGACAGCGAAGAGAAGGGTTGCGATTCCGATGAACAGATTGATTTTCATTGTTATTTTTTTGATTTATTATGTTTTTCCTGATAAACTCAAATAAAACAGTCTATTTCCTGCCTTGTTGGCGCAGACGGTTGCGCACCTATTCTGGTAACAGAAATTGCCGCAGCCCGCTGGGCAAAATCGATGGCTTCTTTTATTTCTTTACCGTCGGCCAATGCCAGTACCAAAGTTCCGTTAAATATATCGCCGGCCGCAGTGGTATCTACTGCTTTTGCCGGATACCCGACCAGCATTCCCTGGTGTTTTTCATTTTTCAGATAAACTCCTTTTTCGCCCAGGGTAACCAGCACTGTTTTTGCTCCCATTTCACGAAGAGAACCGGCCATTTTCTGAATGTTATTTCCGGTAAGGTTTTCCTGAGCTGTTAAAATGCCTGCTTCAGATTCGTTGGGAGTGATTAGTGTCACTTTTTTTAACAAATCAACAGGAACCGGCATTGCCGGAGCAGGATTCAAAACGAAGGGAATGTTTTTGGCAGAGGCAATTTCTGCAACGGATAGAACTGTTTGTATCGGAATTTCCAGTTGCGCTAAAATAAGTTGTGCTTCTGAAAAAGCGTCTTCAAACTGTTCGATGTCTTCCGGCAGAAGCAGATTGTTTGCCCCGGGCGCAACTGCAATGCTGTTTTCGCCGTCGTTAGCAACAGCAATTAAGGCAATTCCGGAGTGTTCTCCCTTTACCACTTTTATGTATGAAGTGTTGATTCCTTCCTTCCTGTAATTTTCAATTGCCTGCCTTCCGAAAGCATCATCAGCAACGCAGGTAATAAAAGTTACGTCGGCTCCTGCCCGGGCTGCAGCCACAGCCTGGTTTGCTCCTTTTCCTCCGGGAATCATCATGAAATTTTTGCCAATGATTGTTTCCCCGGGAATAGGAATACGCGGTACTTTTATTACCATATCGGTATTTGAACTTCCAACTATTACAATTTTGGGTTTTTTCATTTTAATTAATATAACCGTGCAACAATAATAAGGGATAAACCAACCACAAAGAATGCGAACATGGCAGTCAGCAGTCCTTTTACATTTTTGGCCCCTTTAAATTCTTTCCAGATAAACACACCCCACAGCGCAGCCACCAGAGTAGCGCCCTGTCCCAGTCCGTAAGAAATAGCATAACCTGCCTGTTCTGCAGCAATAATGTTTAGCGTCATTCCCAAACTCCATATGGCACCACCTAAAATGCCAACCATATGTAATTTTGCATTTCCTTTTTTGATATAGTCTTTGTACGTAACTTTTTCTCCAACGAGAGGTTTGTACATAAAAATGGTGTTCCACAAAAAGTTGGAAACAAGCAAGCCTACAGCAAAAATAACGGAGGCTGTGTATGGTGTGAGTTTGTTTGCTTCAGGAGTTACAAAATCGGCGGTCATTGATGCTGCTACAAACCGGTAGAAGAATCCCATTAAAAAACCGGCAACAAGTGAAATAATAATTCCTTTGGTAGAATTACCCGAACTTGAAGAAGGTAACTTTCGGTAAGCCATTGCATCCAGAACAATTGCTACGGTTACCAATGCAACACCCGCGAACAATAAAACCGGATTTCCCAGTGGGGTTGCCATGTAGTTGGAAACAACTCCAATGACAAGCGCCAACCCGATTCCAACCGGAAACGCGACTGCCATACCGGCAATTGCAATTGCAGCTACCAGCAGAATGTTTGCTATGTTAAATACTGTGCCACCTAAAAATGCCAGACCAATTGATCGGAAGTCTGCCTGAGCTAAGTCTTCCAGAAAACTGCGCCCTTCTGTTCCGATGCTTCCGGCGGTAAACGCAAGTATCAAAGCCAGAAGTAAAACGCCAATGGCGTAATCCCAATAGAACAATTGAAAAGACCAACTCTTTTCTGCCATTTTTTGGGTGTTCCCCCAAGAGCCCCAGCATAACATGGTTATGAAGGCCAGGAAAACGGCTAATCCGTAAGAATGAATAACTAACATGGTTTTTTATTTTACATATTATTTTTAATAAATAGAATTTTCTACTTCGATAAATTCAGATGAAGACATTTTTCCGTCAGCAGAATAGGCACAAACTTTATAAATGTTTTTTCCGTCGGAACTTGTTTCGGTATCATTAAAAAATGTTTTACAATTACCCTGAGCATTGTATTGCAGGTCAGCAATCAGCTCGTCGTTTTTGAAAACATAAAAGCCTGCAAGCGACAGTTTCGATTCCGGTTCGTCCCAACTAATGGTAACTGCACCGTTAGATTTATTAGCTATTACCGCTCTGACCGGAGACGGTTCCTGACTGTCGGGGAAAGTTCCTTCGTGTACATAGTGCATGTATGTTTTATGGAATTCATCGGTTTTTAAAAAAGGGCTGTAATAATGACTGTATGCAAAAGTTATTATGTTACTAACATAAGGCGAAACAGCTTCCATTTGTTTTACAAAACGGTCGAGTGGGGCAGCGGTCCAAAATTGCTGATCAAATGTTTCTGCATCAGACCAAAACTCTAGGCCGGGCACCAGTTTTACGGCGTCTGCCATTGTGCTGAACCATTCATCAACCATTTCAAGTTCCAGCCCTCCAGCACCTACGCAATCCTGAGGTGCAAAAATGTCTCCTTTGCGAAAATTAACCCGGGGCAATACATATTTCCACATTTCGGCGTTTTCGGGGGAGTTGCCAACGCGGTAATTCACAAAAGGACAGAGCATAAATGGCATTTCGGGGGTAATTTCGTTCAGGTGATTTATATTTATGTTTAATGCATTTATCAATACATCCTGTCTTTCGGTGGTCTTTACATTTAAGTTGTCTACTTCCCAAACCCAGTACCAACCGTACATGGTATTTGGGTATTTGTTTTTGTACTTTTTAACCAACTCTGTTGCCACCTGGTTTCCTGTCTCCATTTGTGCGAACAGCCACTCGGGAGAAAACGAAGCGGTCCACCAGTTTTCGTGGAAATTTAAACCGAGAAATACTTTGAACCCTGCTTCTTTTGCATTTCTCAAACAATTTTCAACTAGATCTGAATTATGCTTTTTAACGGTTCCGGGAATTTCGCTGTTGTATATTGTTCTGGGAATATTGTCGGTGTTTGAATATAATGTAGGTGCGAGTACCAGGTATTCCATTCCTACTTCTTTTAGCATTGCTAATTCTTGTTGCCATCGTTGGTCGTCCCAGCGGGCAATTAAGTTGTCTTGAATGAAGGTGCCTGTTGCCACCGGGTGGCTTTTTTGTGGAGGCGTATTTTCTGCGCTGTTGCACCCGAAACTGATGATTATCAAAAATATCAGATATGCGAAAGCAAAAGGAATTCGTGGATGTTTTTTATGAGCCATGTCGAAGTTTGATGCAATAGTTATTGAAGATAGAAAGAAAAAAGAGAAATACCTGCCCCGTGGTATAAAACTCGTCACGAGGCAGGGTGTTGCTTTTTTTTGAAGTTAATCTTTCAACGAAATTCTGAAGTTATCCCAGCCCATTTTAACCGGCTCTCCGGCGGGAGAATCGATGCGAATGTTAAACGATCCGATGTAATCTTTGTTTCCTGTAAAATCTACTGGAATAAGTCTTTCCAGAGGAATCCGTATCGTTTGCCATTGTCCCATTTTTTGCACCACAAGGTCGGATGCAGTAATTTGCATTGGCGTGTGATTCCAGTAATTATAAAGATAAAAGTTGGTATTCATAATCGGCTGGATCATATTCAATTCAAATTTTATTTCGTATTTGTCGGGATGATCTTTCATGTCATTGGAATAGTTGAACCCGGTTCCAATCATATATGCCCATCCGCTGCCTCCCGAACCTACATTCAGTAGCGAGTATTTCCCTGATACCGGTTTTGGGTCGTCCCATAAACCTACGTATTGTGCTCCGTCGGCTCCGGTATATGGCACGTCATCGAAGTTGGTTACCAGGTTCTGTCTGTCGGCATAAAAACCGGGACATTCGGCTGTTGCGTCAAATTTTTGATTTATCAGCTGCAGCTTAATGTTTTGATCAACGTTTTCAGGAACTTTTACCGTAATAAAGTTTGTTCCCACGTTAATAACCGGGTTTTCTGTTCCGTTAAACGAAATTACCGTATTGGACGGGTCTACTTCGTACAACTGGAAGAAGTCGCCGTAAATCCGTAACGTGTCACCGGGAGGCGTGTATTCGTTAAACATTCCGGTCAGTTTTATTTCCGGGATGTCTACCGAAAAATCAAATTCAAACTCGCCGCCTTCTGTAACCACTTTTACTTTGTTGTTTATTTCGGTTGGCATAACAACTGGAATTTGCAAATAAAGGATGTTGTTTTCGTAGTAAACGTCCTTCATGTCTACGGGTACATCGTTAAAGTAGATTGATTTTGCCGTTTCAATGTTACTCCCCTGAATTGCAATCCAGTCACCCATTTCGCCTGTGGATATGGAAGTGTCCGGCTGTTTTAGCGGAGTTATTTTTAAGAATTTTGGCGATTCGTAAACTGGATCGTCTTTCTCGCACGAAACAAGAGGCAATAATATGGCTGCAAAAACCAGAAGCTTGAAATATTTTTTTATTGTATTCATTTTCTTATGTTTTAAGTTCATTTACCACCCCGGATTATTTGTTTCAATTAACGGGTTTGTATTGATTTCGTTAGCAGGTAACGGAAGTAAAAGATGCCTGTCCTGCCTTCTTTTTACAACATCTTTTTCATCTACATCAATGGCATTCATTGTTTGAAGATAAATGCCCCAGCGCAACAAGTCAAATCTTCTTAACCCTTCTCCGGCAAACTCTTTAGCTCTTTCTTCAAGAATGTATGAACGGAAAGATTCCTGGGTCCAGGGGCGGGTTTGCCCAATGTCGGTCACTTTTGTGCTGTTGTTCCGTATGTTCAGTTTTTCTACTTCGAGCAACGCGTCGGGCGTGGGGCCGCCATTTACTTCGTTGGCTGCCTCGGCATAAAGCAGAATTACTTCGGCGTAGCGCATAAACGGGAAATTGAAGTCGGTTCTGCTTCCGTCTAATGGCACAGATACCTGCCTGAACTTGGTGAGTTTCGAACCGTAGAGGTGTGCGTCGTATCGCAATATGTCCGACGGAGAGTAGCCGTCTGTTCCCAATCTTACTTTTACGCTGTCTTTGGCCGGGTAGTAGGAGTAAATCAGGTTACCTTCATTATCAACATCAATTGGCACCCGGTGAATAACTCCCCATCTTGCGCGCCCGTCATTTTCGTCGAAAAGCTGGTACCAATGGTCGCGTTGAACATAATAGCCTGACGAAAGGGTTCCGTTTTCGGTGTAATACCCGGCGTAGTCTGTGGCAACAAAGTTGCTGGTTTCGGTGCTCCCGGGTATGGTTTGCAAGGTGAAAATAAATTCGCCTCTGTTTTTGCTTGCCACTGCCCATAATTCCTGCTGCGATGGGTACAGGTAAAAGTCGTTGGACTGGATAACTTCTTTTGCCTTGTCCATTGCCAGTTTGAAATACTCCTGCGAATTGAAACTTTCGTATCCGGCAACCTGACTTTTTTCGAAGGTCAGTTTTTGAGGAACAGGGATGAATATTTTAATTCCTTCTTCATCGTACCTGTGTCCCGGTCCGCCCATCACGGAAATTTGCCCTGATGGCATTGAGGCAGAAGCAATGGTTGCATACACTTTAGCCAGAAGCGCTTTTGCCGCTCCGCTCGAAACGTGCCCAATGGTGTATTGAGGATCTTGCGTTGAGAACATCGCTTCTTCTGCGTACTTTAATTCTTCGATAATGTGTTCGTAAACATCTTTAATAGGCGAGCGGGGTTTGTAAAGGTCGGCTCCTTCGGCAATCGAAACTTTATACAAACACAGGTCTCCGTAAAACTGAACCAGATTGAAATAGCTCCATGCTTTCAAAAAGGCCAGTTCTCCCATGGCGTTGGATTTTACTTTTTCATCGATATCCATTTGTTCAATTAACGATTTGTGGTAATTGGCTCGATGGATTGCAATGTAATAGTAGTTGTAAAAGTTGGTGTTGGAACTATTTTCGTAAAAGTTTCCGGCACCAATTGTTCCAAAAGCCCAGGTTGGCCCGCTTTGGTAGTCGCAATCAAAATTTACAATTGTATGGTAGTTGCCCCATTCAAAACCGTAGTTTAGCGGATTGTAAGCGCCTGCAACCAGCTGGTCGTAGTTTTTGTTGTCAACAAGATCTTCTCCGGCAATAAAAGTATAGGTGTTCTCTTCCAGTAAGTCGGAACACGCCGATACTATTACGCTTATGGCGATAAATAGTATGTATTTAATTTTTGTTTTCATTTTAATAAAGTTGAAATTTAGAACTCCATATTAAAGCCAAAAGAAATAGTTCTGGCACTTGGGTAAGATGCCATATCTACTCCGCGTCGGGAGACATCTCCTCCGAATGTATTTACATCGGGATCGTACCAGCTGTAGTTTGTAATGGTGAAAAGATTGTTGACGCTGGCATTCAGCTGTAGGGATTCAACCCCCTTTATCGGATTCCTGAATGTGTAACTCAGGTTTACATTTTTTAATCGAATATATGACCCGTCTTCCACGTACCTGTCCGATGCTTTCATGCTTCTTGTGTAGGTTCCGTCGGGGCGGGGAGCGGTTGCTCCCGATCTGTTCTCGTCGGTCCAACGGTTTTCATAAATAAACGTAGGCATGTTGCTGGTGCCCGACAAATCGAATTGTTTGATGTTTACATTTAAAATGTCATTCCCATAAGTTCCCTGCAGGAAGAAGCTCATAGAAAGATTTTTGTATGCGAAAGAATTGGTGAGGCCATAGAGTACTTTCGGATTTGTGTTTCCGATGATGACTTTGTCGCGGTCATCGATTGTGTTATCGCTGTTGTTGTCTTTGTATTTTACCTGGCCAATCATGCTTTTTATTCTAGCATCGGTCTCGTTCATGTACTGGGGATCTGCCCTTACTTCAGCTTCATTGTCATAAAAGCCGTCTTCCTGGTAGCCGTAAATCAACCCAATGGGCTCTCCGTTTCGGCGTAAAAACATACTTTCCAATCCCCATGCTACATCTGAAAACTGGTCGGCTTCAAGCCCTCCAATTTTATTTTCGTTGAAGGATGCATTGGCATCAATTTTCCAGCTAAATCTGTTTTGAGAAATTGCATAAATGCTTCCGGCAATTTCGAGCCCTTTGTTTTCAATGTTGCCATAGTTCGAAGCAAGTGTGGAGAACCCGGTGCTGGCTGGAATAAACCTGTTTTGAAGCAAATCAACTGTTTTTTTCTGATACAAGTCAACGTTGATGTTAACTCTGTTGTCCCAGAAAGTTACATCTAGCCCGAGGTTGGCCTGCGTGGTGGTTTCCCATTTCAGGTTGGGGTTTGCCGGCCCTCCCCATCGGGATTCTGCATAGCCACTCACCAGACTTCCGTCGTAAGGATAGTTCTGGGCAACCATTCTGGAGCGTGTAGCGTAAGCATTAACACCCTGGTTTCCTGTTTGTCCGTAACTCGTTCTTAGTTTTAAATCATCGAAGAATCCTAGATTTTTAATAAATCCTTCATCGGAAAGTCGCCATGCAAATGCAACTGACGAGAAGTTTGACCATCTGTTTGTTTTGGAAAATCGACTGGAGCCGTCCCGACGAAATGAAACAGTAAACAGGTACTTGTCTAAAAGTGAATAATTTATTCTTCCTAAGTACGACATCAAGGAACTCTCGCCCCTGTCGCTGGTGTTTGTGTTTTGATGAACCGCAGCACTCATGTCGTTCTCTTCTGTTAAATCATTTGGAAACCCAGAAGCACTCATTGTTTTTCCACCCCAGTTAACATTTTCGTAGGTCCATGCAACAACGGCATTTACCCGGTGAATTTCGTTGAACTCTTCATCGTATTTTAACATCGATTCCAGCGTGGTGCTTTCGTAGAAGTTATCGGCTTGTCTTCCATATCCATTTGTGGGGGCAAGCCCTTCGCCTACCCAGCGGTTGTAATATTCGTTTCGTTTATTTTTGTTGTTCCCGTATCCGAGGTTTTGCCGAAACCGCAAAAAGTCGGTGAATGTAATTTCGGCGTATGCCGAGTTAAAAATGTTAACCGCTTCCACCAGGTTTTTTGCAGTGCGTGTGTAAAGGTAAGGGTTGGCTAACCCCGAGGAAGTATCTTCTGTGTATCCCGAGTCTCGTGTTGGATCGAACACCGGACGGGTAGGATTAAAGGCGATGGCGGAGGGAATTACACCGTAAGTTTCGCTGTTTGTTCTGGCTAGTCGGTTGATTGATTTTGTTACGCTGAGGTTGTTCCCGACTTCAATCCATTTCGATACTTTTCTGGATATGTTTGAGCGGACAGTGTATCTTTTGTAGAAAGAGTTGACAATTACGCCTTCCTGATTTAGCATCCCGGCAGAAAACAGACTGTGACCTTTTTCGTTCCCTTCGGAAAAACTAAGGTTATATTCTTGTGTTATTGCTGTTTGGAAAATCTGGTCCTGCCAGTTTGTTCCTCCGTTCTGGTAACCATTTCTGAAATCCTGGGGGCCGGGAAGGTACGTGCTGTCTAATACTACATCTAATCCGGTAGTCGGATCTTTTATTGTTGAATAAGACCATCTTCCGTTTATGGGAAACGGCAGGTTGTCGTCTGTTACGTATTCTTTTCCGTCGTATGTATACCCGTTTATTACCTGTTCGTTGCGAAATTCAGCATAAGTAGCCGCATCCAAAACGTCAATGGGTTTAACAATGCTGGAAACACCAAAGTTGGTGCTGAAGTTAATTTTTGCTTTGGATACTCCCTGTCCTTTAGTTGTTATGATAACCACGCCATTTGCAGCTCTTGACCCGTAAATGGCTGTGGCCGAGGCATCTTTTAAAATCTCGATAGATGCAATATCGTTCGGATTAATCAGACTTAACGGATTGTTTCTCTGTTTGTCACCGTATGCTCCCGGAGCCGGTGCTTCGCCCGCTTCAAAAGGAACACCGTCAACCACATAAAGCGGTTCGTTGCTGGTGGTGAAGGAGTTTGCTCCACGAACCAGGATGTTAATGCCTGCACCCGGAGCTCCGTCTGCCTGTTGCACCTGAACACCGGCCAGACGTCCCTGCAGTGCCTGGTTAATCCCTTGAGGGTTGGACTGCATCAGGTCTTCACTTTTAATAGAAGATACAGAACCGGTAAGGTCTCTCTTTTTTACGGTACCGTAACCTACCACAATAACCTCGTCCATTCCAATGGCTTCTTCTTTTAATTCCACAGAAATGACTGATTTTCCGGAAACCGGTACTTCCTGAGTTCCCATTCCTACAAAAGAGAAAATTAAGGTTGCATTAGAAGCAACGTTCGTTAGAGAGTAGTTGCCCTCATCATTTGTAACTGTGCCAATGGACGTTCCTTTTACAGCAACTGTTACTCCGGGTAACGGAGCGCCTGATATGTCGGTTACTTTACCGGTAACCCGACTTCCTTGCTGTGCCTGCAGAGCCGGTGGCCCTGCCATGAAAAAAAATGCCGTGCAGAGAAATATCCACAGGCTTTTTTGAAAGATGTAACTGCTTGCTTTATCGAAGGAATTACATCTCATCTCGGTTTGACTTTCTTTCATAATTGGTTCGTTTAAAACATAAAATTGATAATTCTCCTACACAAAAATATGAAAACGAAATATTTTGTACAAACGTTTGCGCAAAAAATTTATTTCAATAAAAAAGTGGGAAGCAAGAAATTTGCTTTCTATCCTAGGCCAGTATTGTATTTGCTGTGTTATAGCATGATATAAAAAAATTACTATCCTTCTTTTTGTGATAAATAAACGGTTTGATTTATTATATTTGCACTAACGATTGCACAGACGCTATGACCACACAAAAAGTAAATATTACTGATATTGCACAAAAGACAGGGCTTTCTACCACAACAGTTTCCCGGGTATTGAGCGGAAAAGCAAAGCAATACCGCATTGGGAAGAAATCACAACAAAAGGTAGAAGAAGCTGCAAAGGAGATGCATTATGTGCCAAATCATTTTGCTGCCAATCTGCGTACCGGAAAGAGTAATACGGTTGCATTAATTCTGCCTTCGCTGAGTAATCCGTTTTTTGCAAGCATAGCCAGCGAAATAAATGCCGAAATCAGGAGGTTTGGGTACATTGCCATTATTAGTGATAGCGATGAGAATCCGGACATTGAAAAGATGGAGTTAGAGCAGTTGAGGGGGCGAAATATCGAAGGATTGGTAATTGCACCGTGTGGAGACCAGGCGGAGTATATAAAATCGTTAAATGATCGGGGAATGCCGGTAATTTGCTTCGACCGCTACTTCGAAGATTTGGATATTCCTTACGTTTCAACTGATAATTTTATGGGAGCGCAGATTGCCACGCAACACCTTATTGATAAAGGACATGAGTCAATCGCATGTATTCAGGGGGTTCGGTCGTCTACGCCAAACAGGCTGCGCGTAAAAGGTTTTGTTGAAACAATGGAAAACGCCGGATTAAAAAAGCACAGTGTGGTTGGTGACGATTTCACGGTTCAAAACGGATACCTGGAAACGAAGCTTCTACTCCGGCAAAGTAAGCGGCCAACCGCGATTTTAACGCTGAGCAATACCATTGCCCTGGGATGCATGAAAGCGATAAAAGAAGAAGGTATTCGTATCCCTGAAGATATTTCGCTGATTACGTTCGACGAGCATCCGTATCTCGATTATTTGTCAACCCCGCTTTCCTGCGTGGCACAGCCGGTAAGTGACATCAGTAAAATTGCCATTAAGTTTCTTTTTGCAAAAATAAATAATGCTGAATTTGAACCCAGTCAGGTGTTGCTTCGGCCTGAATTGAAAATTAAGGAGTCTGTCAGAAAACTAAACGATTGACGAACTTTTGTATCCCTTCAAACCAATCTTTATTAGTTTTTTGTTGCTTGTATCAAGCATAATAGTGCTGCTCTTTTTACTCGAATTGGGGAGTGGTGCCCAATTTCTTTTTTGATTTCTCTTTGCTTTATCGATTGTTGCTTTGGGTGATGTTGCATTTTACTGAACGGATGTGAAATGCAGGGTCTTATTAATGTGGCGGGTGATACTTAATGCTGTAGTTTTCTTGTTGCCAATTTGGGCAGATTAAATTTTCTACAGCAGAGTTTCTTCGTTTTTCGTCAATAAAATAATTCATTTAAAATATTTTATTTTGCACATAAGTTTAATATATTTGTGTGTTGTTATTTGTTTTTAAATAAATTATTCCAAATTAAAAGGAGGTTATTATGCCAGGATTAAATAGAAAAGGGCCAATGGGTGAAGGTCCGCTAACAGGGAAACAACGCGGCCGGTGTGCCGGAAATGAAACAGATTTTGCAGGACGCGGAGCCGGAAGAGCCGGCCGTGGATTCGGCAGGAGGAACGAAAGGCAAAACGGCAGAGGCTTAGGGCTTCGGCGTAGAAATTTATTCGGTTTTCAGAATGACAATTCTTTTTCTGATGCTTCAGCCGAAACTTCGTTGGAAAACGAAATTCGTAATCTGAAAGACCAATTGTCCAACGCCGAACAGGAACTGGACAGAATTCGGAAAGACAAAAAGTAAAACGAGTGAGGAGTGAATTTCTCACTCGTTTTTTCTTTACGGAAATTAGAACATTACACGGGCACCTTTCTGGTCGTGATCAAACTTTTCGTTTTGCATGATTGGCATTTAGGTTAGGCTTGAACTTGAAAATCAGGTTAGAACGAAAAGTTCAGACGCACAAAAATATTCTGGCCGGGTTCTACGCTAATGCTTCCCCGGTTTGTTGACAGGTGATTGGTGTAACTGGTGTTTGTGATGTTATCTATTCCCGAGAAAATTTGCAAATGAGTAGCTCCCAAATTAAATTTTTTGGTGGCTACTGTCATATCCAAACGTGTGTACGCATCTGTTTCAGTTTCTCCATCGGCAATTTTATCCTGTTTTGCTGCGCCGGCCAGCGAAAATTCAACCGAGCCTGCCTTGTTGTTGGAATAGCGAATGCCCAGTTGTCCGTTTAACGGCGGAATTAGCGGAAGGTTTTCGTTCTCTTTTGTGTCTTTCCCGCGCACGTACGCACCTGATAAAAATACAACCAGGTTGTCGTAAAAGTTGTAGTCGAGTTTGAAGTCGAATCCGTAAAGCAGTGCTTTGCTTACGTTCGAATTAATAAGAGCCGGGATGGTATCCGGAGTTGATTCTGACGTGAGTGTGTAGATGAATTCACCCGGACTTTCCACTATCATGTTGCTGATTTGGTTAACAAAAACACCCGATTGCAAGCAAAGTTTCGGATTCCATATTCGTAATCCAAGGTCAGCAGAATAGCCACTTTCGGGTTTTAGTGCAGGATTTCCCAGGCGAACATAATTTCCCAGATCGATGTATTTAAAACGCTCTTCCAGCGAAGGGGCCCGGAATGACCGTGCCAGGTTCAACGAAATATCGGCGTCTTTGAAAATCTGATAAAGAAGGCCGGCATTGGCGCTCCACGAAACGTTGTTTTCAGTTCCTTTTTCAAATGTAATGCGCTGCGTCGGTGGTGAGTCATTTTGGGTGCCGTTAATAATCAGGTAATCAACATCGAAGCCTTGCTCGTTTTTAATCCATATTCCATCCACTCGTCCGCCGGTAATAAGCGTAAGCCGGTTGTTTAGCAGGTGGCTTTCATTTTGAAGAAATAGGCCTGCACTGTTGAAATTCGATTCGGGAATTGGTGTCTCTCCGCGTACAATATTGTTTGTTTTAATGATTGTTTCCTCTGGATTTAAAACCTCTACCGTAACATATTTTTCGCGTTCGGTGGTGAGCTTCCTTCCCCAATAATCGATTCCCGCAATAAAAACGTTTTTGTCGTTTAAATTCCAGGTACTTTGCAGTTGAACCCCGTTTGTCAGGTGTTTTCCGGTTGGCGTAATTTTTTCCGGCGTAGTACGCTGGGTGTTGCCGTTTGGAAGCGTTGCTTCTGCTACTGTGTTGGGTTTCATCAATACATCGCGCAATATATTTTGGTTGAAATAATTTAGCTTAAGCGAAGTGAGTTTGTTGCTGATGTTGGTGATTTCGTAACTCGCATTTAGCAGTTGCCGCCCAATGTCTGAATACGTAGCTTCTGCCGGGCCGGGAAAAGCAGCTCCTCCCGGAATGCCCACATCGGTAGACCAGTTGCGCTGGAATTGTACTTTCAGTACATGATTATTAATTGGTTGAAAACCGACTTTTGCAGAAATATTGCTGGTGGTGAACTGGCTGTTGGGAAGCTTTCCTTCCGGAGTGCGAATATCATCGGCTTTGCCGTATGTTCCGCTTAACCGCAGATACCATTTGTCGGCGCCGGTATTTATGGCGGCATGGTTCGAAAAAAGTTTGTTGGCCGAAGCAAAGCCCGATATAACATTTCCCGACAAATAAGGACGGTTTGAAAAATGTCCGTCTTTGGTAATGATGTTTACAATGCCACCCATGGCGCCTGTTCCATAGAGCGACGATTGGGCTCCTTTTATTACCTCAACACGTTCGATATCGTTTACATCAATCATGCTGAACGAAGCTGTCAAATCGGTGGCGGTTTCTATCCGGTTCCCGTCAATAAGGGTAACCAAACGGTTTTCGCTTAATCCCCGAACATTGATGCTGGTGGCCCATACTCCGTCGCTTCCCATGGAAATGCCTGGTTCGGCATTTAATACATTGGAAAGCGTGAGTGACGACTGCCTCTGATAGTCGTATGCCTCAACAACGCTCATCGAAGTGGGCAACTCCTTCATCTTTCTGTTCATTCTGAGACTGGATACAACAACTTCCCCAATGCGGATATTTTTGTCGGACAGGGGGATTGAATCATTGCGAATTTCCTGTTTTGTTCCGGTCTGACCGCTGGAGCCAAACGCTGTAAAAACGGAAAAAACGGTGGTTAAAAGCCATAGTTTATTCATGAGTCCTGTTTTTTAGAAGTACCGATTTTGCCTGAATTCCTTTTAATCGTCCCAACTGGCCGGTAAGGGAACCAATCTGGTCGGTGGTACCTTCTAGAACAAGAGAAATAATACTCAGGCCATTGCTTCGCGGCAATCCTTGTCGCCCGATTATTATCGATGAATGTTTTGAAATGATGTCGTTCAGGAGTTGAACGTTTTCACGGTTTTCAATTTGAATTAGTACGGTTCCTGTTCTCTTTTCCATCAGAATGCCTCCGGATTAGATGATTGATTTTTTCGTAAAACCTTGATTGGGAACAATGTCTGAATCGCAGTTAGTTACGGTTTTTTATTATCGATTCAAATTTATTGGTTTCCCCGAAGAAAAGGGATGCTCTATATCATGTTTTCAAACCAAATCCGGCATCAGTCAATTTTTCTTTTATATCAGAAGAAATAAATTTTAATTTGCCTAAATTGGGTAGTTTTGTGAGTAAAGCTTCGAAAGGATGAGAATCAGATTTTTCATAATCATTTTTTTTGTAGTACTCGTAACCGGATGCAGACCGAAAAAAAATGCCGGAAGTGCTGCTTCGTATACGATTGCTACGCTCAGAGGGCCTTCATCGATGGGAATGATACAGCTTATTGACAGCTTGAAAAATGCAGAAAATACGGACTTCCGGGTTGAATTTCTGAACGAACCGATACAGGTGCGGAAGATGATGCTCGACGGATCGGCAGATTTTGCCATTCTGCCGACAACCATGGCTGCAATATTATATAATAAAGGATTGGATTACCGTTTGATTGCCGTTCCGGTTTGGGGCACGCTTTATTTGTTTGGCGAGGACACAACCATTACCGGTTGGAGCAACCTTCTGCACAAACGTGTAAATGTGATGGAAAAGGGAATGACTCCGGATGTGCTTTTTCGTTATCTGTTGCAAAAGCACGGCATCAATCCGGACAAAGACGTTGTGCTCGATTACAGTTTTCCTACTCACATTGATTTGGCAAACGCCGTTGCTGCGGGGCAGGCAAAATTGGGAGTTATTTCGGAACCGTTGGTCAGCCTGGTGATGCAACGAAATAAAAAGGTGCGTCCTATTTTCGATTTGAACAAGGAGTGGAACAACGTGCAGGGAACGCCCATTGCTCAAACTGCATTTTTGGGAAAAGGGAAACTGCTTCAGGAAAATCCCAAAATGGCAGAACAGCTTATTGCTGCTTACGATAAATCAACCCGGTGGGTAAATCAGAATCCCGACAGTGCTGCTACACTTATTGTCAAATACGGTATTCTGCCTGACAAAAACGTTGCGTCGCAGTCAATTCCCCGGTCGAACCTTAATTTTGTGAGAGCGCGGGGAATTTCAGAGGAAATAGAAGAATACCTGAGCATTTTTTACAGTATGAACCCTGAAATTATTGGAGGCAAACTTCCTGATGAAAATTTCTATTACTAAAAAGCAATACATAGGTTTTATTTCGGTGGCTGTAATGCTGGCAGTCTGGAAACTTCTGGCTTTGTATTTCGACTCAGATTTTATTGTGCCGCATCCGGAAGATACGTTTTTAACAGTTCTGAAACTGTTTGCCGATAGCAGTTTTGCGGCGGTTGTGGGTACTACTGTTTTGCGCGGGCTGATTGGTTTTGTCATTTCTTTTTTTCTGGGAGTAGGAATTGGCATTATGGCCGGAATCAGTCCCGGATTTAATGCGTTTATAAATCCGATGTTGGTTACTATCCGTTCCACGCCGGTAATTGCTCTTATTTTGCTGGCGCTTATCTGGTTCAGCCCCGATGCTGTGCCCGTATTTATTGCCATGCTAACCATGTTTCCTTTTATTTGTACCAATGTGGTTGACGGGATAAAAAGTGTCGATTCTCAGTTAATTGAAATGGCCCGGTTTTACAAAACAGGAAAGCGCAGAATTGTTAGTGAAGTTTATCTTCCGGCCATTGTTCCTTTTATTATGAGCGGAGCATCCAGCGCCATGGGCATAGGCTGGCGGGCAATAATCATTGGAGAAGTGCTGAGTCAGCCTCAATACGGAATTGGAACAAAAATGCAGTCGGCACAAACTTTTTTAAATGTTGATGCCGTAATCGCCTGGACGCTGATTGCGGTGCTGATTAGTTTTGTCTTTGAGAAGATTATTCGGTGGAGCGAGCAAAAGATCGTAAAATGGAAAGCATGACAATGGAGTTGCAGATTAAAAATATCAGTAAAAGTTTCAACCGCAATTTTCTGTTCGACGGGTTTACTGTTGATTTCAAAGAAGGAATTATCACCTGCATTCTGGGGCCTTCGGGGTGTGGCAAAACAACCCTGCTGAATATTCTCGGGAAAATAGTTTCGCCGGATAGCGGAGTCCTCATTGGTTTTGAAGGGAAGTCGGCGTCGTATATTTTCCAGGAACCCCGTTTGTTGCCGTGGAAAACTGTGCGCGGCAATATTGAATTTGTTTTAAGCCGAAAGTTTTCTCAGGCCGAGCGCAAGGAGCAGGTAGACCGGCTTATCCGGCTGGTAGAACTCGACGGTTTTGCCGATCACTATCCGTCGCAGTTGAGCGGTGGAATGCGCCAACGGGTTTCCATTGCCCGGGCTTTTGCCAGTCCGTCGGATGTAATTTTGATGGACGAGCCGCTTTCAGGATTAGATATTGCGCTAAAGCGAAACATCATTCAGTGGTTTTCGCAAATTTGGGAAGCAGATAAACGCACCGTAATTTTTGTCACCCACGATGTTGATGAGGCTCTTTCGCTCGGGGAAGAAATAATTGTGCTGAGTCAGGCCCCGGTGCAAATTGTTGCCCACGAAAGCATTAACGAACCCGCCGGAAAACGGGATGTGCAGGCTCCCCGGTTTGCAGAAATACGAAAAACTCTTTTTAACGCGTTGGGAAAGACGGATTAACGTTTCCCCAAATATCTGCTAATCGCTGAAGAAAAGGCTTTTCCCCGGGTACTGTGGTTCGCACGTCAGGTTTACTTTTAATTTGCGCCATCCGGCTTCGTCGCCCGGTGTTGGAATGTGTGTTAAATGCACTTCACAATCCTGAAGATATTTCAGCTTTTCCAACGCCATTTGCCCCGCAGGATTAGACAAAGCGCTAATTGACAAAACAATGAGTGTTTCGTCCACATCGAGGCTGGTCATTTTTCTGTTGAGAATACTTTTTTTCAAATGGGTAACCGAGTCGATGATGCTTTGAGGAAGCAGGTACATGCTGTGGGGAAGCCCGGCTAAGTGCTTGGTTGCATTTAAAATAAGGGCTGAAGATGCGTGCATCAACGGCGAATTTTTTCCGGTAATAATAGTTCCGTCGGGCAGTTCAATGGATGCGCCACAATAAACTCCGGCATTTCCTTTTTCTTCTGCCTCTGCACATTTTGCGGCTGCTCTGGCTGGTTCAACTACTTTGCGGTCTTCCGGTTTTGCTTCCACCTTTTCCATGATGCTTTTGATCCTTTCAAAAGTGATTTTATCCACCATGCCTTTTGCATATTCCACTGCACATCTGAAATACCTCCGGATAATTTCCTGGTGAGCTGCTTCCGACACAATTCGGTCGTCAGTAATTCCTGCGCCGGCTCTGTTTACGCCCATGTCGGTAGGAGACTGGTACATCGATTCTCCGCCGGTAATCTTTTCAATTATCCTTTTCAGTAAATGGAACGCTTCTATATCGCGGTTGTAGTTAACAACTTTTTTGTTGTAAGCGCGTAAATGATGTTCGTCGATCATCACTTTATCATTAAGGTCGACAGTTGCCGCTTCGTAGGCAATGTTTACCTTGTGGTCAACCGGTAAATCCCAAATCGGAAAAGTTTCAAATTTTGCGTATCCGGCTTTTACTCCCCTTTTGTGTTCGTGATACAGGTTTCCCAGGCAAGTTGCCAGTTTGCCGCTGCCCGGACCGGGGCCGGTAACTGCTACAATTGGTTTGGAGGTTTCGATGTATTCGTTGGCGCCGTAACCGTTATCGCTTACAATCAGATCGATATCAGTCGGGTATCCTTTGGTGGGGTAGTGCAGGTACACTTTTATTCCCCTCATTTCCAGCTTATTTTTGAATGCAATTGCCGGCGGCTGATTCTGAAAGCGTGTAATAACTACCGCACAGATATCAATATCCCACTCCCTGAAATCGTCAATGGTTTTTAGAATGTCCACATCGTATGTGATGCCAAAATCCGCCCGTATTTTTTTTCGTTCAATATCACCTGCATGAATACACAGAATGACATCTGTTTTATCTTTGAGCTGTTGCAGCAGCCTCATTTTAACATTCGGGTCGAAACCCGGGAGTACTCGCGCTGCGTGGTAATCGTACAGAATTTTCCCGCCAAATTCGAGATATAGCCTGTGATTAAACCTGTTTACCCGTTCGAGAATGGAGGCAGTTTGTTCCCGAAGGTATTTTTCGTTATCGAAACCAATTTTTTTATTGTCGTCCCTCATACCTAAATCGTAATTTTCCCCTGTATAGTAAATTGCGGCGGCAAAATTCGAAAAAAATTTAGGTTTAAGAAACTTCCCGGGGAAAATAAAATTTTAGATGTCAGATAATTCTGTTTTCTGAATTTTTGTAATTGTTAAAAAGTGAGACAAATAGGCCGCAGGTTATTTTTTTGATCACCGGAGCCAATCTGAGTCGCATTTATTTTAGGTTGATGCTTCTGCTCTTTTTTGGCGGCTGACGACGGCAAATGTGTCAGCGGTGAAATATTTTTATGCTGAGTCCTTTTCGGACAGACCAGCCTTCTTTGTCGGTTAGCCGGACAAAAAAGTGATAGTCGCCATCATCAAAAGGGCCATTTTCATTTCCCGATGGAATGGTTATCAATTCATCTGTTTCGTATTTCTGTAGCCCGTTTTCAATTTTATAGTCATCGATAAGCGAAAAGGGATTAACCGGGTCTTTTTCGGGCAGAAAGTCGCATTGGGAAACTTCGGTGCTGTGTGAATGGTGATCGAAATTGTGATGCACATCAATGCTGAACGACCCGAGTTCAACATTGTCGGAGAACAGCATTTTCAGTTTGAAGGATTCTCCAAAATAGAGCGTGTCACAATTTTGCGGAAACGCTCCTTCTATGGTCAGATCTATTTGTGGCTCTTGCTTGTCTATTTCAGCATCTTGCGTACAAAAATTGAAAACCAAAAGCAGCAGCGATGCAACTAAAATTATTTTTACGCTTTTCATTGTTCTTAATTTTTTGAGCCAACAGATGGAATTTACTGAGAGATTAAATCAATGCGAATTCCATTGTTGTGCTCGTTTCGTTTTATAAATTTAAATCAGGGGACAGAAGCCTGCCCCTGAAACTTGAAATCGATAAATTCAAATTAAACGACCTGATTATTACAGGTTTTGGTTGTTATTCTGTCGGAACTTCAATTGAAATTTCATCTTCAACAGTGGTTTGATTCCCTTCCTGGTCGGTTACCGTAAGGTGAAAATGGTAGTCGCCTTCTTCGGTTTCTGCAGGAATTTCCAGATGTTCGTGGAATGTGGTGCTTTTCAAATCTGCATAGTCATCGAATCGAACCATAATTTCTTCATGCTCGCCTTCTTCCATGTGTATTTCCACCGTAATAAAATCTATTTTTCCTTCGGCTTTAATTTCGGCTTCAATGTGCAGGTCTTTGCCGATGTAGGCAACGCGGCTGTTGTCTTTGCCCAGCTCCAGTATGTTGATAACAGGTTTGGGAACTGCGTCATCGTTTTTATCGCAGGAAGAAAAGATAAATGCATTCAACGTAATAAAAATCAGGGCAATTGTTTTGATTGTTGTGCTCATAATATTGAAATTAATTTTTTTAGACATCATTATTTTTTGTTCATTTTACCGGAGAAGGGAATCGAGATGTTTGCTATAATATTTCGTCCCGGCTCGGGTACATTAATAAGCCTGTAGTAACTTGTGTGATTGAAGTATTTGTTATTTGTCAGGTTTTGAACCTGTAGCGAAATGTTAACTTTCTGATTTTGCAGCTTTACATCGCCGCCCAATCCGATGTTTATAACATGGTACCCATTTGTTGTTTTTTCCGGCGGCACAATGTTTTTTTGAGCGGCTGTAATTCTGAAATCAACAGTCAAATAAGGATTTTCAAGAAAATACATTTTTGGCTTTTTGTATTTTATGTTGAAAATTGCAGATGCAGGTGGCGAAAAGGGGAGTGTGAATCCTTTTTTCTCGCCGGAGAGTTGTTCTGAATAAACGAATTCTCCGATAACCCCCAGCTGCAGCGCGTTCAGTATTTCGTAATGGGCATGAATTTCTGCCCCCAAACGTAATACTTTGCTTTGGGTGTAATAGAAAACCTGGTTGCCGTTGCCATAAAGCCTGTCGTGTTCTGAACTCGGATTGAGAAAAATGTAATTGGGAAAGTAGTTCAGAAACGGAGTGGTTTCCACTGCAAATTTTGGCGCATTAAATTCCACCCCGGCATCAAATTGCCACGATGTTTCCGGAGATAAATCCGGGTTGCCGACTTCGTAGCTGAAATTGTGATAGTTTACTCCGTTTGCTGCCAGCTCTTTTGCAATGGGAATGCGGAAACTTTTGCCAACGTTGGTTTTAAACGACCACCTTTCCTGGTTGTAATTGTAGCCAACCGACCACGAAAAATTGGAAAAACTGCGGCTGATGTTTCCGGCTCTTTTCAGGTAGTGGAATGTTGTGTCGGTGTTGATAATAACAGGCGAAGTAAACCAGTCGGAGTATTCATTAGTGTGAATAGTGCCGTGGTCGTACCTGATGCCCATCTGGATGATGCTTTTTTCTGAAAATGTATGTTTTGAAAAAGCATAACTACCAAAACTCCACTGTTTGTAAGCAGGAATAATAAAACCTCTCCCGCCAATTTTATTGTCCTGTAAATCGCCGCTGGCGCCAATAATAAAATGTGTTTTTTCGTTGGCGTGGTAACTCAATCGCACGTTTCCTGAATAGACAAATTTTTCGAACTGGCGTTCAAGGTCGGGGTCGAAGTTCAGCGTACCCGGAAAAATTGCCGGCATATACCCGTGACTCACGTATTTGCTCCATTCCTGCCTGAAGTTCCGTTGAAATCCCAAATCAGTTTCAAGGCTGACTTTGTCCCACTGGTACCGGCTTCTGTTTATCAGTTTGAAATGGTTGACCTGCTGGTAAGGGTAATTAATATCCCGTGCCGATTTGTCGTGCAGGTTAGTATCAACATTCCGCGGCTCCAGGCCGTGTGCATTGGCAAAGAATCCACTTTTGCTGCTTACGTTACTGAGATAAAATCTGCTTTGAAAAGCCGTTTTGACAATCCCAAATGAGAAGTGCAGATTTTTCTCTCCGCCTGCCGTATTGCGCAAATGGTTTTTGTGTATTGCTGCCCGGTAAGAATAAATATCCACACTATCGGCAGGTACTTTGTAATCACCGTAATCCAGCAAGGTTACACGAAAATCTGCAAAGAACCATTTCCTTCTTCCGAACAATGAAACTGACGTGCCTAGGTAGTCGTTATTTGTTTTTCCCGACAGGTTAACAGTGCCTGCAATGGAATTGTCAGCCGGCAGTTTTCTGTGTTTTATATTGATGACACCGCCAATGGCATCGGAACCATATAAAATGGAGGCCGGCCCTTTAATAATTTCCACATCGCTTATGGCAAACTGATCCATCTCAAGTCCGTGATCTGCTCCCCACTGCTGAGCTTCGTGTTTGATGCCGTTTTCTGCAACAACAACACGGTTGAACGCTAAGCCGCGTATAACAGGTTTCGACTGCCCTGATCCGATGTCGATAGTGGTTACGCCGGGCAGCCTTTCCAGCGATTTCATCAGACTTCCTCCAAGATTTTGTCTGAGATAGCGTTCATTCACAATTTCAGTATTTAAAGACTCCTCTCTTTTGCGTCTCTCGGCGTAGTTGTCGGTAACAACTATCTCCTGCAAATTGAGAAATGATTTTTTGAGTGCGGCATTGTATGGTTGGTCTTCCGGTATTGAAATGGAGTCGGTAACCGTTTGATAACCAATAAATGATATCTCGATTTTGTATGTCCCTTCTTCCACATCTTTTATAAGGAAAGAACCTGTTTTGTCAACAACTGAACCTTTTTCTATGGGATACAACATCACGTACGTTCCCGCTAAAGCCTGATTGTTTTCGTCAATAACTTTGCCTTTTAGTTCGTATTTCTTTTGAGCGAAAGACAAACCATAAATAGCATTCATGCATAACAAGAGCATGATAAATTTGCTCATAACAAATTAGCTGAGTTTAAATTATCTGAATTTTTGAATCTAAAACACTATGTTAAATCAGATGCGGCGGCGCCCGTGGCGATTTTGTCGTGGGTATTTTTTTGTGTGGTTGCTTTGCATAGGGGGCGAAATATTTATCGGTCGTTGTTGGTTTGTTCGATTGAAAAGCGGGGGCAGAAGGTATGCTGTTTACCGCAAACTGATATTCGCAGATGGGACAGTGCTCTTCGTCCTGTACGATTTTTACAATATCGTCGGTGAAATGGTCATCTGCAACTTGGGCATGGCAAGCCCCGTGGTGGCACGAGGAATGGTGCCAAACAATATGTACGGACTGAAACGTGAGCGGAAAAATGAAAATTCCGAATAAAAACCGTGCAATATGTTTTTTTATTCTTGGCACTTTTTTATGTCTTGTTTTTGCAAATGGCACATGTTCCCTTAATTACAATCTCCGTTTCTTCTTTTTGGTAGCCCTCTGGTATTTTGATTTCTTCCAGTAAAACAGGTTCCAGACACTTTACCGAATGACATTGGTTGCAGTAAAAGTGTGCGTGTTCTTTTTTATGAGTAATTGAATTATCGAGTGCGTATTTTACCAATTGGCTGTCTACTACAATTTTGTGAATTATTTTGCTCTCTTCCAGTGTTTTAAAAGAGCGGTAAAAGGTGGTTCGATCATAGTTCCCTGAGAGCTTGTTTTTTATTTCGTTTTCAGAAAGTGCCTGATTGGCATCCTTTACCACGTCAATAATTCCTTCCCGACAACTCGTTCGTTTTAGATTATGAATATTTAAAATGTCAACTGCTTTCATGTGCAATATTGTTTTAAATGCAACATTGATGCAAATGTAAGAAGAAATTCGAAATGAGGCCGTTTTTGTTTTGAAAAGTTGAGAAAACTTAAAAGAAATAGTAGGAAAAGTAGCTCTATGGGATCGAACGCGTTTATGGATGGAGTAGCGGTGCGGTTGAGTTATTTTTAACGGGGTATTTAATAAAATGATCTAAAAATTTGTAATAAGAATGGATTCATTTTTTTTCATAGTTTAATTTGTGAAATAATTGTGTTGTGAGGCATCTTTTTATGTTTTGTTAACTTTTTTTTAATAAATTTACCAAAGCTCAAAAAATGATGCGCTGTTAATTCATGTAAAACTACAATCACCTATGAAAAAAACGTACAATCCATTTATCTTTTGTCTTAGAATATTTACCTCAGTTGAAATAGGCATGTCTCCCTATTTCTGTGATATGTTAAATGTATAGTATTTTTATCTTAATGCTTTTATAATCACAAATTTGTGAGTGTAGAGCGGATATTTGATTGAATTTAATTGCAAATTTTAAATTAAAACTTATGATCAAAAACTTCTATTTTTTATTAATTACAATTTTTGTTTTTTCTGCAAATGTTCTTGCACAGCAAAAATCTGTAACCGGTACTGTAACGGATGATAAAGATATTCCATTACCGGGAGTTACTATTCTGGTCAAAGGGACTACAAATGGTGCAATTACTGACATTGACGGCAATTATTCCATTGGTGGTCTGAATGAACAAGATGTATTAGTGTTTTCATTTTTAGGGATGAAAACGCAGGAAGTAACCTACTCAGGGCAAGGTAATATAAACGTTACTCTTGAAGTGGATGCTTTTGGATTAGATGAAGTAATCGCAATTGGTTATGGGACAGTTGATAAAAAGGAACTTACAACCTCTGTTACTCATATCAGTGAGGCAGATTTCCTTAATATCCCTTCGACTAATCCGATTATGCAGATACAAGGAAAAGTTGCAGGTGTACAAATTGAACGAACCGGTGCTTCGGATCCGAATGCAGGCGAAAGTATCCAGATTAGGGGGGCAGGTTCAAGAACTGCCGGCACTGGACCTTTGGTTGTGATTGATGGGATTCCAGGAGGAGACTTAAAAAACGTCGATAATAATGATATTGAGTCAATCGATATTTTGAAAGGTGGTGCTGCAGCTGCAATTTATGGGACACGAGCAGCTAATGGGGTAATTATTGTTACTACTAAAGGCGGAAAAGTTTCCGATAGAATTCAGGTGGATTACAGTGGCTACATCACTACCGAAATGATCAAAAATGAGCTGGAGCTGTTGAGCGCGGATGAATTTCTTGAGCTGGGTATAAGTAAAGATGAAGGAGCCAGAACAAATTGGTTTGATGAACTGACTACTAATTTTCCCATGTCACATAGCCATTCATTAGCCTTAAGTAGTGGAAATTCACGTACTCAATACAGGGCTTCTGTGTTGTACCGGGATTACGATGGAATTGATATTGCAACTGCGAGGGAGGAGTATGGCGCACGTGTGAATATTCATCATACAGCCTTTGAAAATTTGTTGGAATTTGATTTAAATATTGCTCCGAGGTTTGTTAAGGAAAAACTTACAGAATACGGTGCTTTTTATCAGGCAATACATTTAAATCCAACACTTCCTGTAATGGATCCTGATAATCCGAATGAATACAATTTTATTGTAGCGCATGACACATGGAATCCGGTTGAGCAGTTGAAGCTTGAAAAGAGGGAAGCTTCTCGCAAATATTTTACCGGAAGTGGTAAGGTTCAGCTTAATCTTTTGCCTAATTTGAACACTTCTTTAATGTACGCAGTGGAATCAAATGACAGGCAGTATAATTTTTTTAGCCCCAGTAATTCTACTGAGTCAAAAAATAATTCACGGAGGGGAGAAGCATCTCGGGAACTCGAAAATTGGGATAACAAAATATTAGACTGGTTAGGAAATTATATCTATGAATCAGATGATTTTGTAGCAAGAATACTGGGCGGCTATTCCTATCAGTATTTCCATTATTCAACATTTTCGGCAAAAAATTATGATTTCCCGTCGGATGCACTTACATATAATGACTTAGGATCCGGGCTATATTTGAAAGAAGGAAGGGCTGAAATAGGATCAGACAGAAACTCATCAACTATAATTGCGTTTTTTGGAAGGGCAAACTTGTCGTATCAGGATAAATATTTTCTATCTGGTAGTATGCGCAGAGAGGGGTCAAGTAAGTTTGGAGCAAATAATAAATGGGGTTGGTTTCCCGGTGTATCTGTGGGATGGAGATTGACCGGAGAGGAGTTTATGCAAACTCAAAGATTATTTGACGAATTAAAACTACGCGCGGATTATGGGGTGACAGGAAATCAAGGATTCCCTTCTTATCGGGCTCAAAAATTGTATTCTGGTGCTGGTAATTATTTTACTATGGGGCAGTGGATTCAAGGATTTGGCCCGGGAAATAATTATAACCCTGACCTTCAGTGGGAGCGTTCAATAAATTTCAATGTAGGTGTGGACTTTTCGATGTTGAATAATCATTTGAGTGGGAGTTTAGAGTACTACAACAGAACATCTGATGGTTTGTTGGGCGAATATGATGTGGCAGTACCTCCGAATATTCACACGCAGACATGGGTTAATGTAGGTAAAATTAAGAATGAAGGAGCAGAACTTTCTTTAAATGCAATACTAATAAATAAGAGAGACTTTGGTTATAATGTAAATGCAGTTGCAGCTTATAATAAAAACTGGCTTGTATCCTTTTCAAATGATATTTACGAGGCAGGTCAGGTGTATTTGAATACGCTTCCTGCTCCCGGAAGTCCTGGCCCTACTATGCTTTTGGAAGAAGGTTCAGAGATAGGCTCTTGGTATATGTTTAAACATGCAGGGATTGATGAGAACGGAATGTTGCTGGCATATAAAAAGGTCGATGGAGAGTTTACAGATGAAAAACAACTGATTCAGGGGCTGGAACATGATCAGAAATACCATGCAGGTACTGCTGTACCTAAAGTAACAGCAAGCTTGAACAACAGTTTTAGATACAAAAATTTTGATTTGAATCTGTATTTTCGTGGTGCTTTTGGACACAAAATATTGAATGAAAAGAACATGTATTTTGGATTGAAAGCATTTGAGGGGGCAAATTTATTGAGAAAAGCTTATTTTCCGGCTGACAAGGGAATTCAACTATACGAAGTGAATGATGCAAAAAAAATCTCAGACTTTTTTTTGCAAAAAGGAGATTATGTGAAACTCGATGTTGTCTCCCTGGGATATACCTTTAAAAATGTTAAGAATATCAGTAATTTGCGGTTTTATTTTTCAGGAAAAAATATGTTCCTATTTACGAAATATGATGGCATTGATCCTGAATTAGCTCCTATTACCGGGTTGGAACCAGGAAGGGAAACGCAGGCTTATTATCCGGTGTCCAGAACTTTAACCCTAGGTGTTCAGGCCTCATTCTAATTCGAAATAATTAAAACTAACGATTATGAAAAAAAGTATAAAATATAAATCAATTCTTTTGTCATTCATTCTGGTTTTATTTAGTATCGGGTGTACTAACTTGGATGAAGAATTGTACAAGCAAATTAATGCTGATAGCTTTTATCAATCCTATCAGGATATTGCCGCAGGCATTGCTCGGGTTTATGAACATACTTCCTGGGCGTTGTGTAACGATGGTTCGTTATGGAAAGTTGGAGAGTTGACAACAGATAATATGTCGATAACACAAAAAGGGCGTCATTGGTACGACGAAGGAAATTATGTGAAACTGCATGGCCACAGTTGGAACTATATTTTTGGCGATTTTTATACAATCTGGAGAGGAATGTACCAAGGGGTAGGGTATGCAAATAACTTCTATAATGACTTGGAAAATGTGATTAAACCAAACGTTGAAAAATTTAATATTACGACAGAAGATGTGGAAACACTACAAGCGGAAATGATGGTTTTGTCTGCAATCTTTCACATGCATATACTTGAAGTATTTGGTCCTGGAGGTGTGATTTTTACTCCTGATATGGGTGGCGATGAACGCCCTGAATCAGAAACAGGGACTGCTTTATTCGATTTTATTGAAAAAACGATTGTAGAGAACATAGGAAAGCTTGGTAATCATGTGTCTGGAACAAAAGATGACTACTACGGACGGGTTGATCAGGCAACAGCGGCAACAGCTTTAGTGCGTTTATACCTGAATGCCAATGTGACCATTGGGCAGGAAAAATTTGCTGAATGCAAAGTCGAATGTGAAAAAATTCTGGATGGCGATTATGGAAATTATGAGTTGGATAATTCATGGCAACTGCAATGGAATTACAACAATGATTTATCTAAAGCAATAATTTGGTGTTTTCCGGGTGAGAAAAACTGGTTAAGGAGGACAACAATGCCGTGTAATAATCATTATCAAACTAAGTATTTTTTCCGCTCAGAACAAGGCGGCTCTTGCAATGGTCCTCATTTGCAGCCTTCTCAAGATACTGATGGCAGCTTTTTTGAAGACAAATATGCTCAGGGTTCTCCCTATCAAAGATATTTCGATGGAGATGAAAGAAGAGTGCCAATGCATATAGAAGATGATGGAACGCGCCAGGGGATTTTCTTAATCGGAACTCAGAGTGTACCTGGAGCAACATGGGCAGGAGAGCCGGCTTTTTCTTTTGCTTCGGAAGAGTGGAAGTTTTCTGGTAATCAGGATACACTGTATTTCCCCGATCGCATTGGACGATTCTCTGAAATTGTTTCGGCATGGCAGCAGGCAGGAGATTCAAGGTATGCCGGATTTGTTGACTCGCATAACTTTAAATACGTTCTTAAAAATGCAACCAGCAGCGAATTAAAGTCGATATCATCAGATGTTGCAACTCCAGGGCTCGGAATCACAAAAGGTGAAGAAAATACCGGGTTTAGATTAAATAAGTATCCTATTTATCCGGATGTGTTTGAAGCAGGCGGTTGGAACTACAATAGCGATTTTGTGGCGATGAGAATTACGGATGTATATTATGCCCTTGCGGAATGTGAATTAAGAGCGGGGAATAAGGAGCGAGCTGCTCAATTGTTGGATGAAGTGAGGGTGAAATATTTTACTCAAATTGGCGCAAATGAAGCCGCTACTCGAAAGGCAAAGTTCGAGGCAGGCGAGATTGAAGATCTCAGAGAGCCCCCGCACAGTTGGTATGAAGCTACAACTGAAACAGGCAATATAGATGAATTTTGGATGAACGCCAGTTATGTTCAAAATCCGGAGTTGCTGGATATGGATGAGTTGCTTGCCGAGTGGGGACGGGAGTATATTGGCGAAGGATTCCGCAGGATGCAATTGCGCCGTTTTGATAAATATACAAAAGGCAGATGGTGGAACAAAAGTGTGGATTCAGACTCGAAATATGAGCTGTGTCCGATTCCTTTGCGTGCATTGAATACGAACGTTAATCTTGTGCAGAATCCAGGTTATCAATCACATTAATAGTCTAGTTGATAGAAGTTTAAAAACAAGAAAAGAAGGATTGTATATGCAATCCTTCTTTTCTTGTTTTTAAGGTGATGTTTATTTTGTCTGAAAAATGTATTTATATAAATTTGACCGTCCGCATTCCGGAATTTGCATCAATAACTTAAATAAACCTGACTGTGTTATGAAATTTGTTGTTCCCTTCTCAATTATTTTTCTCTTTGTGGTTGCGTGTGCTAAAACCAACGGAACATTTGTTGACAAAAGAGATGGCAAAGAATATCAATGGATTAAAATAGGCGACGACATCTGGATGGCCGAAAATCTGGCATTCCTTCCGTCAGTTGATTCTGCAAGAGAAGCATCGTTAGAGCAAAAAAAGTACTATGTGTTTGGTTATGCAGGAGATTCAGCAGATAGTGCAAAAACATTTCAGACATATTTGTGGAACGACAGCCTGGTTGTGCCTTACGAAAAATACGGAGTAATGTATAACTGGGCAGCGTTGGTCGACGATGATACTGCCGACGGCGGCTCTCTCCGGGGAGTTTGTCCATGCGGATGGCATGTTCCTACAGATGAGGAATGGATGGCATTGGAAATAGCATTGGGAATGAATCCCGCCGAAGTTGAGGTGATTGGCCAGCGGAACAGCGGTTTTCTTGGGTATCAGTTAAAAGCGAACTACGGTTGGGATAACAACGGGAATGGAATTGATTCGGTTAGTTTTAAAGCCCTTCCGGCCGGAGAAGTGTTTGGCGGGGTTGGGTTTTTGCACGAAGGAGAACGATCAACTTTTTGGACCGCCACTCCCGGTCTGTTTGGTACAACCGTATGGACCAGAAGTGTATATTGTTGCGAATTTGGAATTGTTCGAGTTGAGCGTGACAAAATGGACGGTTTCTCGCTGAGGTGTGTGAAAGATTAAAAAATAGGTTGCTGCGCAGCAAGGAGAATGCCATGCTCGATCCTTTTTTTTCGGAAAAGGCCAGTTCAACTCAAAAAAGACTTCGGCGATCAGATTGTTTTTTTGGGTGGAGGCATTGATACTCAAAAAGTGTTACCTTCGGGAACAGTGCATGATGTGCGAAGCAGTGTTCGTCGAAACATTGATGCTTTGGCTCCCGGTGGCGGTTTTGTGTTTAACACGGTGCACAACATCCAGGCCGAGGTGCCGCCTGAAAATATTGTTGCCATGTGGGAAGCCTTTCGGGAATTTGGCAAGTACTAAAGTCGGCTCTGTTGTCTAATTTTGAATTTCAAGAAAACTAAATATCGAATCAACTATGGAACGAAGAGAATTTATTCAGAAATCAGCCAAAAGCACAATAGCACTGGGCACTGCGCCTTTTATTCTTACCAATTCAAACTGGAAAGGTGCCAACGACCGCGTAAATGTTGCAGTAATCGGGATTCGGGGAATGGGGCAGTCGCACATTCAGGAATATCAAAAACTGAAAAATGTTGAAGTTTCGGCGTTGTGCGACGTAGATGAAAATCTATTTGCCGAACGGGTGAAAAAGCATTTCACCGATAAAGGCCTGCGTGAACCCAAACTTTATCAGGACATGCGCAAGCTTTTTGAGGATAAATCGGTTGATGCCGTGTCTGTTGTAACACCCAATCACTGGCACGCGCTGGCCGGTATTTGGGCTATTCAGGCCGGAAAACATGCCAGCATTGAAAAACCGTCGTGTCATACCATCAAAGAAGGGCAGAAGCTGGTTGAGGCTGCCAAAAAGTATAATGTGGTGGTGCAGGACGGAGCTGAGCAGCGCAGCAATCCGGGAGCGCAATCGGCAGTTCAGTTTATGCGCGACGGTAAGCTGGGTGAAGTGTATTTAGCCAAAGGTGTGTGCTATAAATGGCGCGATTCCATTGGAAAATATCCCGACGGGTACATGCAGGAGGGAGAGAAATACGCCAGCACAGTGGGCAGTAAATCGTGGATTGGCCCGTTTACAAAAAGCTATATGGATAAAGTGGATTATAACATGTGGCTGGGGCCTGCTCCCGAGCGGCCGTTTAACCGTAACAGGTTTCACTACAACTGGCATTGGCACTGGGATTACGGAAATGGAGACATGGGAAATCAGGGCGTTCACGAAATGGATGTCGCCAGGTGGGGGCTTGGTGTGAAACTGCCCACAAAAGTTAGTGCAATTGGCGGCCACATGATGTTTGACGACGCCCAGGAAACGCCCAATGTGCTGATGGCGCTGTTTGAATTTCCCGCTCAGGAAGGTGGCGGAGAAAAAAAGAAAATCCTTCAATTTGAGGTCAGGCATTGGATGACCAACCCCGAAGGAAACCATTTGGGTTCGGGTGCTCCGCTAACCAATACGTACATGACCAGCTCTACTAACGTAGTAGGAAATATTTTTTATGGGTCGAATGGTTACATGCTGAAAGACGTGGACGGGTGGCAGACTTTTATGGGAAAGGAGCGGGCTTCCGGCGAATCGGGAAAAGGATTGGGAAACCACTACCAGAATTTTGTGGATGCCATTCGGGTAAACGATTCCAGACGGTTGACTGCCCCCATTGAAGAGGGATTTTACTCCTGCGCACTCATCCATCTGGCCAATATTTCTTATCGTCTCGGACGAACGTTGGATATCGATCCGCAGACTTTAACGGTGTTGAATGATGCGGAAGCAAATCAGATGCTCACTAAAGAATATCGGAAACCTTTTGTTTTACCTGAAAATGTATAGAACCATGAAAAAGTTAGTCGGCTTACTTTCTGTATTGTTTATTTCGTTATTTGTTTCTGCTTCGCTTTTAGCCCAGTGTACACAAGCGTGTGCCGTAAATGCTAAATGCGGCTGGGAAATATTGTTTGACGGAAACAGCGTGGAAAAGTGGAGGGGAAAAGAAAGTCACGTATTTCCCCAAAAAGGATGGAAAATTGAAAACGGCCTTTTGTTTCTTGCTGAAAGCGGCGGCGGCGATATTATCACAAAAGAGAAGTATTGCGACTTTGAACTGGTATTCAGCTTCAATCTTACCGAAGGAGCAAACAGTGGTATAAAATATTTTGTTGATTCCCTGGTGAATTCAGAAACAGGAAGTGTCTCGATAAACGGACCCGAATACCAGATAATCGACGATGAACATAATATTCACGTAAAAGATGATCCAAACGGATTAAGCTCAACGGCATCGGCTTATCTCTTGTATGCACCGGAAAATAAAAAGCTGAATCATTACGGACAATGGAACACCGGACGAATTGTGGCGAAAAACGAAACTGTAGAGCACTGGCTTAACGGGGTAAGAGTTGTAAAATACAAACGCGGCAGCAAAGATTTTCTGGAACGAAAAGCAGATACCAAATTCAAAAACGTTGAAAAATACGGAGAGCAGAAATGCGGACACATTCTACTGACCGACCATGGCGATAAAGTATTTTTTAAGAATATAAAAATACGGAAACTGTAAGGGGTAAGTTTCTAATTAATTAGTTGTTGCTTTGCTTTTTGTTCGTTTTTCCCCGGGATTGAGGTTGAAGTGAATTTGTTTTACATTTCTTGTAAAAATATGCTTCCTTTTTCTTCATTTTAGTTACATTTATCAAATTGATAGGAACGATCAAATAACCTTAGAAATGAAGCTACAGAAAGTCTTTCTGCTGTTACTGGTAACTTCTCTTTTTTCCTGTTCGCAAAAACCGGACGACAGCAACCCGGAACTTCCCAACATTATTTTAATCAGTGCCGACGATTTAGGCTGGTCTGACATTGGCTGCTACGGCAGCGAAGTACAAACGCCAAACCTCGATAAGCTGGGCGAGGGAGGGATGCGCTTTACACAGTTTCACAACACGTCAAAATGTTTTCCTTCGCGGGCATGTTTAATAACCGGTGTTTACGCTCAGCAAAGCAATTACCATAAAACGCACCGAAACCCGATAACCAACGCCGTAACTTTGGGCGAGGTGCTGCGCACTGCGGGTTATCGCACGCTTTGGTCGGGTAAACATCACGGACTCGAAAACCCCATTTACAGAGGGTTCGACCGTTATTATGGTCTAAAAGACGGGGCCTGCAACTATTTCAATCCGGGAGACCAGAGGCCCGGGGAGGGTGCTCCTGCGCGTAAAGGAGTACCCGGAAACAAAACGGTTCGCGCGTGGTGCATCGACAGTTTGATGTACACTCCTTACACCCCGGAAGAGAAAGATTTTTACACTACCGATTATTTCACCAATTACGCGGTTCAGTGGTTGGAAGAGTATCAAAACGAAGAAAAACCATTCTTTCTTTACCTGGCATACACTGCTCCGCACGACCCGCTAATGGCGTGGCCCGAAGATATTGCCCGTTACAAAGGGAAGTACGATGCCGGCTATCAGAAAATCAGGGAAGCCCGATATAAAAAGCAGCTTGAAATGGGCTTAATTGATGAGCGTTATAAATTGTCTGAGCCGATTTACACGTCGTGGAACGAGATGCCCGAAAAAGAAAAGTCAGATGAAATAAAACGTATGGAAGTTTATGCGGCAATGATTGATCGTCTGGACCAAAATATTGGGCGGGTGCTTAATACACTGAAAAAAACCGGGAAACTTGATAATACGCTTATCCTTTTTGTGTCGGACAATGGCGCGTCTGCGGAAGTGGTTCGAATTGAAGATGACTACGGCGAAATTGGTACGCTGACACGTTGGGAGTCGCTTGCCGGAAACTGGGCGAACGTAGGAAATACGCCGTTTCGGTATTATAAAAATTACAGTTACGAAGGTGGCATTAACACGCCGTTGATTGCCTGGTGGCCCGGAAAAATTGAGGCCGGTACTTTTTCTCATTTCCCCGGGCATTTTATTGATGTGATGTCCACGTTGGTTGATCTTACTGGCGCCAAATATCCGGAGGAGTTAAATGGGCAGAAAATAACTCCCATGCAGGGACAAAGTCTTTTGCCTGTTTTTAGGGGGGAGAACCCGGCGCGGAAAAACCCTTTGTTTTGGGAGTGGCGGAATGGCCAGGCAGTTTGCCGGGATTCGTGGAAAATGGTTCGGCACGGCTTGGATAAACCATGGGATTTGTACAATTTGGAGGCGGATCCGGTTGAAACGGAAAATCTTGCTGAGCAGCATCCCGACAAAGTAAATGAGTTAATATCGTTGTTCAATAGCTGGAAAGCTTCTCTTCCCGATTTTGAAACCCAATAGTCTGAAAAATGAAGACCTCTGTGTTGTTCGTTTGCTTTTTTTCAATCGCCCTGCTTTATTCCTGTCAGAATAAGAAAGAAAGAGGCGGCCCCTATTTCGGTAATGGTTTTCACAATGGGTGCGCCGATCATCATTCCGTGGTTATCTGGACACGCCTGACCCAAAATCCCGAAGGAAATGTCGCCGGTCAAAAGTTTTTAGTTCCAGACCCCGACGAACACCGGGAACTAAATCGCGAAGCCGATTCCGCAAAAATATGGAAGGCTCAGATTCCCGAAGGTTTTAATTTAGACGAAATGGATGGCGCTTGTCCGGGGGCTCAGGGAGAAGTGCGGCTGACTTGTTATCCGTTAACCAATTCGGAGAAGAAGTTGGTAAAAGACTGGACTCCTGTCGATCCTTTAAAAAATTTTACCCTGCAATGGAAACTGGAAGATTTATCGCCGGGAACTAAATATGTGGTGGAAATTGAAGCCCGTGCACATAAAAATTCAACTGTGTCTGATCGTATTCAGGGAGCATTTCGTACCCCTCCGGCAGCAGAAACCGAAGAAGACGTTGGTTTTTGTGTGGTCACCTGCCACGATTACTGGAGGCGCGACACTACTGGCGGGCACAAGATTTATGATGCAATGCTAAAGCTTTTTCCTGATTTTTATGTGCACACCGGCGACATTGAATACTACGACAAGCCGGAACCGTACGCGTTAACAGAGGAGTTAATGCGCTTTAAATGGGACCGTGTGTTTGCTTTGCCGTTGCAACGTGAATTCTGGGGGCAGGTTACCAGCTATTTCATGAAAGACGATCACGATGTGCTTACAGACGACGCTTTTCCGGGAATGACGTACGGAACGGTTAGTTGGGAACGTGGCCTTGAGATTTTTGATGAACAGAATCCGGTTTGCGGCAAACCCTATCAAACGGTTCGCTGGGGCAGGGATTTGCAAATCTGGTTAACCGAAGGTCGTGTTTTTCGAAGTGAAAATACCGATCCCGACGGGCCTGAAAAAACTATTTTTGGTAAGGAACAAAAAGAGTGGCTTTTCAGAACGCTGGAAGAATCTGATGCTACTTTTAAAGTGATAATCAATGCAAATCCTGTCCTTGGTCCCGATCGCGACAGCAAAAGTGATAATTATTCCAACTCCAATTTTAAATACGAAGGCGATGAAATACGAGAGTTTCTGAACAGTTTCGATAACGTGTTTTTGTGCAATGGCGATCGGCATTGGCAATATGTAACTCATTTTGAGGGAACCAATCTATGGGAGTTCAGTTGCGGCGCCGGTGCCGACATGCATGCCGGTGGCTGGAGGCAGGAAGATGTGAGGCCCGAACATCGCTTTTTGCGCGTAAAAGGAGGTTTTCTTTATGGGAAAGTAGCCCGCGAAAATGGAAAAACAACACTTGTTTTTCAGCATCGGGATGTTAACGGGAATGTGGTGCACGAAGAAGTTTTTACCCGGTAATTTTTTCAGTTTTAAATAATTCAACTTATGAAGAATGCATTTTTTTTGATTGTTGCCATTGTACTTTTTAGCCTACCCGGATGTAACTCAGATAGAAAAGCCGAGCCAACTCAGCGGCCAAATATTTTGTTTGCCATTAGCGACGACCAGTCGTTCGCACATACCAGTTTTGCAGGGGCAAAATTTGTAAATACACCGGCTTTCGATCGTGTTGCAAAAGAGGGCATTTATTTCACCAGTTGCATGGCCGGTTCTCCGGGGTGTGCGCCTTCGCGCAGCACAATTGTTACAGGGCGCTATCACTGGCAAAACGAACAGTCGGGGCAGCACGCTTCTTCGTGGATGAAAAAATACATTCCGTTTGTCGATTTACTCGATGCCAACGGTTATGTCACCGGAAGAACCGGCAAAGGAGTTTCTCCTTTTCGCTATGCGCAGGATAAAAATGATTCGCTGTGGCGTGCAACCGATGCTGCCGGTATTACACACAGCGACATGCGTTACAACGAAAATACTGATGGCGATGAGCGCCCGGCCAGGTTTATCAGTAACGTCAACTATTTCGAGAATTTTAAATATTTTATGGAAAACGTGCGTGGCGACAAGCCGTTTTTCTTCTGGTATGGAGCACAGGAGCCCCACCGTGCGTACGAACAGGATGCATGGAAAAGGACGGATAAAAAGCTGGAGGACGTGAATGTGCCCGGGTTTTTCCCCGATGATTCGGTGGTGAGGGGTGACATGCTCGATTACGCTGTGGAGATTGAATGGTTTGACCTGCATTTGCAACGGATGTTGGAGTACCTGGAGAGCACAGGCGAACTGGAAAACACAATTGTAATGGTTACTTCCGACAACGGAATGCCTTTTCCCCGCGTAAAAGCCAACTGTTACGAGTACGGCATTCACGTGCCCTTTGCAGTACGTTATCCCAAAGCATTTCCGGGTGGCCGGGTAGTGAATGATTTGCTGAGCTTTGCAGACCTGGCGCCAACCATTTTAGAAATTACCGAAACAGGAACTGACGGAATGTTGCCAATTTCAGGAAAAAGTGTGCTGAATATTTTAAAATCGAAACAGGAAGGCGTAGTTGATGCGTCGAAAAAGTATGTTTTTGCGGGGCGTGAACGGCATTCGTCTTCGCGTTATTTGAACTGGGGGTATCCGCAGCGTGCCATTCGCAGTCACGAATATTTGCTGATTTGGAACATGAAACCTGATCGCTGGCCGGCCGGAGCTCCTCAGCGCATAAAACCGGGAACGGAAAATGAGCTTCTTCCGATGTTTGGAATTGACGGCAACGGGATTCATCATTCTGAATGGGCTTTTACCGATATCGACGCCGCGCCAACAAAATCCTTTATTATTGAAAACTGGCAGGATGGATATGTCCATCCCTGGTTTGAACTGGCCCATGCCAAACGCCCCGAATTTGAGCTTTTCAACATAAAGGATGATCCGTACAATTTGCATAACCTGGCCGGAATGCCTGCGTTTGCACTGGTTGAGGAAGAGTTGAAACAGACATTGATTTCAGAATTGAAAAAGTCGGGAGACCCGAGGGTTGTCGGTCCCGACAAAGAAGTGTTTGATTCGTATATTCGATACAGCCCGATGAGGGAGTTTCCCAAGCCCAGATAAAAGTGTTTGTGTGGAGATAAATTATTTTTGATGGAGCTCTGGCTGCTGAACCGCTCAGATGCGTGGATTTTTCTGCCACTGGTCTTTTGCGGCGGTAACGGGAATAAAATGAAAAATTATGCAGGTGTTTTTTTGTCGGTTCGTAAAATTATCTTGAACGGTTTCTTGTCTGTAGCAATCACATATTGAAATATTTACCAATACAAAATAAATTGCCGGAAAATGATATTCGGGTTCAAAATGATTGTTCGGCAAAGAAAATCTTAGTATTTTTTATGTGGATTTGGTGGAGGTGAATCAATTCTAACGAAGAAAACAAAATATCTTCTTTCAATTAGTAAACAAAAAAGGGTTTAAATGGTATTTAAACACGAAATAGACTAATATCTGATTTATGAGAGTGCATTTGTTCAGGGATTTTATTTTGAAATTTGAAGCAAGCTCCCATTCTGTTTTTCCCATCAGGAAGATTTCCCCATGTAAGTACTTTAAAAATATAAACGCAATGAAACTATTGTTGGTAATCCTCGTGTTCTTTGCAACCACACTAATTTCTCTGGCAAATTCGTACCCCCGCAATTTTACTGAAAGTTTTGGAGGTGCGGCAGCAGTAACTCTTCAGATTAGTCCTTCAGAATCCAGCGTGTCGTCGGCCGGGGTAACGATAACTTATACATACACTGTTACCAATGAGGGAGATGAGGAATTGACAGGCATCTCAGTAATCGACGACCAGTTGGGCGCAGTTACACTTGATGAGACTCAACTGGCTCCTGCCGGAACGACAAGCGGCACTGCCACCTACCAGATAACACAGGCGGATATGGACTCCGGAGCCGATATCGTAAATCAGGCCACAGTTACCACAACAGAAGGAGCGACATTTACAGATGATGTTACTGTTTCGATAAATCAATTGCCGTCAGTAACGATTGATGTGACGCCCGATAAAACGAGTGTCAGTTCCTCCGGCGAAACGATTACTTACACGTACACTGTTACCAATACCGGAAATGTAACTTTAACGGGCATCTCAGTAACCGACGACCAGTTGGGCGCTGTTACGCTTGATGAGACCCAACTAGCACCTACCGGAACGACTAGTGGCACTGCCACCTATCAGGTAACACAGGCAGATATGGACTCCGGAGCAGATATCGTAAATCAGGCCACAGTTACCACAACAGAAGGAGCAACATTTACAGATGATGTTACTGTTTCTATTAATCAATTGCCGTCAGTAACGATTGATGTGACGCCCGATAAAACGAGTGTCAGTTCCGCCGGCGAAACCATAACTTATACGTACACTGTTACCAATACCGGAAATGTAACTTTAACAGGCATCTCAGTAATCGACGACCAGTTGGGTGCAGTTGCACTTGATGAGACCCAACTGGCTCCTGCCGGAACGACCAGCGGCACTGCCACCTACCAGGTAACACAGGCGGATATGGACTCCGGAGCAGATATTGAAAATCAGGTGACAGTCACCACAACAGAAGGAGCAACATTTACAGATGATGTTACTGTTTCTATAAATCAATTGCCGTCAGTAACGATTGATGTGACGCCCGATAAAACGAGTGTCAGTTCCTCCGGCGAAACGATTACTTACACGTACACTGTTACCAATACCGGAAATGTAACTTTAACGGGCATCTCAGTAACCGACGACCAGTTGGGTGCAGTTGCACTTGATGAGACCCAACTGGCTCCTGCCGGAACGACCAGCGGCACTGCCACCTATCAGGTAACACAGGCAGATATAAATTCCGGCGCTGATATCGAAAATCAGGCGACAGTTACTACAACAGAAGGAGCGACATTTACAGATGATGTTACTGTTTCTATAAATCAATTGCCGTCAGTAACGATTGATGTGACGCCCGATAAAACGAGTGTCAGTTCCGCCGGCGAAACGATTACTTACACAATAGAAGTAGAAAATGTGGGAAATGTAGGTTTGACGAATGTTGTCGTAACCGATGTTTTTGCAGGAGGAGCCATACTTATTAGCGGCGACACCAATTCCAACTCAGTTCTTGATGTGGGCGAGACGTGGATTTACAGTGCAGATTATGAAGTGACGCAGGGCGACATAGACGCAGGGACAGATTTGGTGAATGTAGCGTCAGTTGATACTGACCAGACCGACCCGGCTGAGGACAGTGCAACTACGGGCATCAGCCAGGGACCAGCCCTTTCGATTACCAAGGATACCGATAAAACGAGTGTCAGTTCCGCCGGCGAAACGATTACTTACACAATAGAAGTAGAAAATGTGGGAAATGTAGGTTTGACAAATGTTGTCGTAACCGACGTTTTTGCAGGAGGAGCCACACTTATTAGCGGCGACACCAATTCCAACTCAGTTCTTGATGTGGGCGAGACGTGGATTTACAATGCAGATTATGAAGTGACGCAGGGCGACATAGACGCAGGGACAGATTTGGTGAATGTAGCGTCAGTTGATACTGACCAAACCGACCCGGCTGAGGATAGTGCAACTACGAGCATTAGCCAGGGACCAGCCCTTTCGATTACGAAGGATTCGGATAAAACGAGTGTCAGTTCCGCCGGCGAAACGATTACTTACACAATAGAAGTAGAAAATGTGGGAAATGTAGGTTTGACAAATGTTGTCGTAACCGACGTTTTTGCAGGAGGAGCCACACTTATTAGCGGCGACACCAATTCCAACTCAGTTCTTGATGTGGGCGAGACGTGGATTTACAATGCAGATTATGAAGTGACGCAGGGCGACATAGACGCAGGGACAGATTTGGTGAATGTAGCGTCAGTTGATACTGACCAGACCGACCCGGCTGAGAATAGTGCAACTACGAGCATTAGCCAGGGACCAGCCCTTACTATTACCAAGGATACCGATAAAACGAGTGTCAGTTCCGCCGGCGAAACGATTTCTTACACAATAGAAGTAGAAAATGTGGGAAATGTAGGTTTGACGAATGTTGTCGTAACCGATGTTTTTGCAGGAGGAGCCACACTTATTAGCGGCGACACCAATTCCAACTCAGTTCTTGATGTGGGCGAGACGTGGATTTACAGTGCAGATTATGAAGTGACGCAGGGCGACATCGACGCAGGGACAGATTTGGTGAATGTTGCGTCAGTTGATACTGATCAGACCGACCCGGCTGGGGACAGTGCAACTACCGTGGTAAATCAGCAGCCCGAACTTTCTCTTTCTAAAACAGCTTCTGTTGCTACTTATAGTTCTGTGGGCGAGGCGATAAATTATACCATTGAGGTGGAAAATGCCGGAAATGTAACGCTGACCGGTGTTTCGGTAACAGACCCGTTAACCGGACTGAACACAACAATAAGTAGTCTTGCTCCGGGAGCAAAGCAACCTTACAACACGGCCTACAACATCACTCAGGGAGATATAAATTCGGGCAGCGTAGTTAATACCGCAAGTGTTTCGGGAACAGCTCCCGATAATTCTACAATAAATGCTTCTGCTACCGAAACCATCACGGCAAGCCAGCAAGCCGGACTGGTGGTTTCAAAGAGTGCCGCTCCTTCGACCTACAGTTCAGTGGGGGAGTTGATTACATATACTATTATTGTTAAGAATACAGGGAATCTGACCATCTCCGGAATTACCGTAACAGATCCGTTAACCGGGCTGAATTCCTCAATTTCCAGTTTGGCGCCGGATGTAACACAGACCCAAACAACAACTTATCATATTACCCAGGCCGATTTGAATTCCGGGAGTGTTACCAACATTGCCAGCGCTTCAGGAAAGGATCCATATAATGAAACGGTCACTGCGTCTGATAATGAAGTTGTCACTGCTATTCAGCTACCGGAATTGACTGTTACAGAAAGTGCAACTCCTGCAACTTTTAGCTCGATAGGGCAGCAGATAACTTATACCGTAGAAGTAGAAAATACAGGTAATGTAACCATTTCTGGTATTGCTGTAACTGATGCGTTAACGGGACTAAATACCACAATTGCCAGCCTTGTTCCGGGAGCAACGCAGAGTTTTACGGAAACTTACAATGTCACCGCTGCAGATTTGAATTCGGGGAGTTTGGCAAATACTGCCAACGCTTCGGGAACAGCTCCTGATAACGCAACGGTGACGGCTTCTGATACTGAAACAATCACGGCAATTCAGCAACCCGGATTAGCAATAACAAAAGATGCAACGCCATCGGTTTATGATCAATCCGGGCAGGAGATAACTTATTCCATTCAGGTTACGAATACCGGAAATGTAACTCTTTCTGATGTTTCAGTAACCGATCCGCTAACGGGATTGAATACCACCATCCCTGCTTTTGCCGCAGGAGCAACGGAAACCTATACTGAAAAATATACGGTAACACAGCCGGATTTGAACACGGGCAGCGTGACCAACACCGCCAGTGCCTCCGGTAGTGCTCCCGACAATAGTACGGTAAACGCATCTGATTCTGAAACCGTGACCGCCGACCAGCAACCTGGCTTAACCATAACAAAGAATGCAGTGCCTTCAACATTTAGCGTGGTGGGCCAGGAAATTACTTATACTATTGAAGTGGAAAATACAGGTAATGTTACTCTTTCTGGTATTTCAGTAACCGACCCGCTTACCGGATTGAATACAACAATAGTAAGTCTGGTGCCGGGCGCAAAACAAACCTACACTGAAAATTACACCATTACCCAGAACGACTTAAATTTAGGTAGTGTTGCCAACACTGCAAATGCATCGGGAACAAGTCCCGCCAGCGAAACCATAACCGGAACCGCTACCGAAACTATTTCGGCAAGCCAGGAACCGGGCCTGACGGTAGTGAAAAATGCAACGCCTTCGTCATACACTTCGTCGGGAGAGGAGATAATTTACACCATTGAGGTGACAAACTCTGGTAATGTCACGCTTTCGAATGTTTTGGTATCTGACCCGCTAACCGGATTGAATACAACAATCGCAAGTCTGGCGCCGGGTGCAAAACAAACCTACACGGAAAACTATTTTATTACGCAAAACGATTTGAATTCCGGAAGTGTGGCAAATACTGCAAGTGCGTCGGGAAAAAGTCCGGATGACGAAACCATAACCGGAAGTGCGACAAGAACTATTTCGGCAAGTCAGGAACCCGGGCTGACTGTTTCTAAATCGGCTTCTCCGCAAACATACAGTACGGTTGGTCAGCAGATAGATTATACGATTGAGGTTGAAAATTCTGGAAATGTGTCGATTTCAAACATATCAGTCGTTGACGCTTTAACCGGGTTGAGCACCACAATTGCCAGTCTGGCGCCGGGAGCAAAGCAAACCTACACCGAAAACTACTCCATTACGCAAAATGATTTGAATACAGGAAGTGTTGCAAATACGGCCACCGCTTCGGGAAAAAGCCCGGACAACGAAACGATATCCGATAGCGCTACCGAAACCATTTCGGGAAGCCAGAATCCCGCGTTAACAGTTTCCAAAGCCGCCGCTCCAACTACATACAACGCAGTTGGCCAGCAAATAACCTACACAATCGGCGTTGAAAATACGGGCAATGTAACTGTCTCAAATATTTCAGTAACCGATCCGCTTACCGGGTTAAGTACTACGATTGCGAGTCTGTCGCCCGGCGCCAAACAAACTTATTCCGAAAATTATAATATTACGCAGGCCGACCTGAATTTGGGGAGTGTGAGCAATACGGCCAGTGCCGCCGGTTTTAGTCCTCAGAGTGGTGATGTTAGTGCCTCCGATGAGTTAACAATATTGGCGGTTCAGCAGCCGGCACTGCAGGTTACAAAAGATGCTTCGTTGGAAAGTTACAGTTCTCCGGGCGAAAGTGTCGTTTATGATATTCCCGTGAAAAATATTGGAAATGTAACCGTTACCGATATATTACTGACCGATCCGCTGGTGGAGTTGAGTACACAGATTTCCACTCTTGCGCCGGGCGAATCAAAAACCTTTACCGAGGCATATTCTGTTTCTCAGCTTGATTTGGACAACGGAAACCTGACAAATACCGCAACGGCTTCGGGATTGTCGCCTGGTGCAGAGGCAGTCGATGCAGATGGTGAAAAGACGATTCCTGCCGTTCAGAATCCGGCGCTGGCTGTCGTTAAAAAAGCCACTCCTGCAACTTTTGCCAATATTAATTCTGAAATTTCGTATACTATTGAAGTTGAAAATGCAGGAAACGTAACGCTTTCCGAAATCGCGATAAATGATGCGCTAATTAGTCTTACAGAATCAATGGGAACTTTAGTGCCGGGACAAAAAGCCACGTACACAAAAAGCTATTTTGTGAAATCTGCCGATTATGCTGCCGGAAGTGTAACAAACACGGTAACGGTTTCGGCGAAAGCACCGGACGGTTCTTCGCAGAATGCTTCCGACACCAAAATTGTTTACGCACTTGGGCCTCCCACGGCCGTCAACGATCTCAGTTCTGATAATATTACTGGAAATAATGTAGTTATAAATATTCTGGGAAATGATAAACTGCACGATAACAGTTCTGCCAATCCGGGACTGGTTGACGTGGATTTGAACAACACCGTGAGCGGACGCCAAACCGAGAGAACTGTCGCCGGCGAAGGGGTTTGGTCGTACAATGTTGCTACCGGCGAAGTAACTTTTAATCCTGATGCCGGTTTTACTGCGGATCCTACACCAATTATCTATATTTTAACGGAAAAGCTGACCGGTCGGAGCAATAATGCCACCATTACAGTTCAGTTCAATAAGGGTGAGCCGTTTGCCATTAACGACAACAGCGCGGGAAACAAGCCGGGAGATGCAGTGAGCATAAATATTCTGGCAAACGACCGTTTGAGCGACGGAACGCCGGTGTCAATTCCTTTGGTTTCTGTTGATATTAATGCATCGGTGGCCGGCACTCAGAATGAACTGGTTGTTGCCGGCGAGGGGCGCTGGACATACAATCCACAGACCGGTTTTGTTACTTTCACCCCCAACCCCGGTTTTACAACAGATCCTTCGCCATTAACTTATTTGCTGAAGGAAAACTTTACCGGGCTGAGCGACGATGGAATTGTTACCATCGGATATGACGAAGAACCGCCGTTGGCAACGGACGACAGTAGCTCCGGAAACGAACCTGGCGACGTTGTGAGTGTAAATATACTGGCTAACGATAAACTTAGCGACGGCACCTCTGCTTCAATGAGTTTTGTATCCGTTGATATAGATGCTGAAACCGATGGAATACAATCAAATGTTGTTATTGAGGGAGAGGGAACATGGAACTTTAATGCAGGAACAGGAGTTCTTTCTTTTGCTCCGGCAGAGGGCTTTACCGTTTCTCCGTCGCCTCTGGAATATATTCTTATCGAAAACCTGACGGGGTTGAGTAGTACCGGAACGGTTACCGTTTTGTATGAAGAAACAGCTCCGGTTGCTGCAGACGACAGCAGTTTGGGAAACAAACCCGGAGCGACGGCCAGCATTGCCATTTTAAGTAACGACAAGTTAAGCGACGGTACTAACGCTTTGCGCGGATTGGTTACTGTTGATCTTGACGTTACAACGGATGGAATTCAGACGGAATTGGTTGTGTCCGGAGAAGGAACTTGGCAATACAATCCTCAAACGGGGCTTGTTACATTTGTTCCCGTTGCCGGATTTGTTTCTAACCCGACTCCGATAGTTTATTTGCTCATCGAAAATCTGAGCGGATTGAGCGACACTGCCACCATTGTTGCCGGTTATTCAGAGGAACCACCGGTTGCAGAAGACGACAGTAGCGAGGAGAATACTCCCGGAAGTGCGGTTGCTTTGAATATTCTGACAAATGATAAACTGAGCGACGGTTCTCCTGCGCTGCCGGAATCAGTAACGGTGGATATCGATATAGCAAGTGCCGGGGTGCAGGCGGAATTGGTAGTTCAGGGTGAGGGCACCTGGAGTTTGAATCAGGCAACCGGCGTTTTAACGTTTATGCCCAACAATAATTTTTATGCCAATCCTACTCCGCTGACTTACCGGTTATGCAGCAAAGCCAGCCCCGGATTGTGCGATGAGGCAACTGTTTCTGTTTCCTACGACGAGTCGGTGCTTACTACTTCGGTGGCGCTGGTAAAAACAGACGAATACAATTCTGCCGGCGGAACCATAAAATACACGTTTGAAGTAACAAATACCGGTGAAATAACGGTTTCCGATTTAGCCGTAAGCGATGAGCGGATTGGTGTGGCAGAACTGCCGGTAACGCCTGCAACATTAACTCCGGGGGCAAAAGGAATTGCCAGTGTTGTTTATAAAATTTTGCAGAGTGACATCGACGAAGGTGGCGTAACTAACACTGCAAAGGTGCGCGGGCTCAATGCAAAAGGGGAGTCCGTTGAGGATATCTCCGGAAATGATATGGAGAATGACGAGCCAACTGTCACCCCGATTGTTCAGCAGCCTTCGGTCTATATTGAAAAAGAGGCTGTTCTCTATGCCGAGAAAGTTGCTTTCAACGAGGAAGTCAGTTTTAATATCTCGGTAACCAACACCGGAAACGTCACATTGTACAATGTTTTGGTTGAAGATCCGTTAACCGGTTTTGAACAGGAAACACCAACACTTGAGCCGGGCGGCTTATTGAATTTTACCACCAGTTACGTCGTTCAGGCGGCAGACGAATCCGAAGGGCACTTTGATAACGAGGCTACTGTTGTCGCATACACATCAGGTGGAAGCCAGGTGGACGCTTCTTTTTCGGTTACTGTTTCTGTTGAGCAGTGCGACCTTGTTATTCCCACCGGGTTTTCTCCGAATGATGACGGAATTCAGGATACCTGGAGAATAAAATGTTTGGAACGGTACCCCAATGCGCGGATTGAAATTTTTAACCGGTGGGGAAACCGTGTATTCGAAAAAGACAACTTCGGAAATACAGATATTCACGGCTCTACCGATGCCTGGTGGGATGGCTACTCTACCCAGAAACTAACCTTTGGAAACGAAAAAATGCCAACCGGTACCTATTTCTATATTCTCGATTTAAAAGATGGCAGCAAGCCGCTGAATGGTTATTTATTCCTGAACCGATAACTACTGAATAAGATGAAAACAACTGATATAATGAGATATAGAATTAGACTGAACCGGGGCGTGTTGTTCCTTCTCTTGTTTATGGTATTTAAGGCTGAAGCGCAGCAGGAACCCACGTTTACTCAATATAATTTTAATATTCAGACTTTTAATCCTGCCTATGCCGGAACCTGGAAGAATACCGGTTTTATGGTAATCGGTCGTCACCAGTGGGTTGGCATGTCAGGCGCACCCCAAACGTATACTTTTTCTTTTCAAACGCCGGTGAAATTTCAGAATTTTGCGCTGGGTATGAATATTATTGCCGATAAAATTGGCCTGGAGAAACGAATGGGCGCAGACATCGATTACTCTTACCGGATAAGACTCACCGGCGTTACCGACCTTCGTTTGGGAATTAAAGGCGGAGTAACCGCGTACACCAATAATTTTACCGGCTACACGGGGTATCCGGGGGATCCGGAGGATCCTGTTTTTATGACTGACATAGAAACCAGGTTTATGCCTAATTTTGGTGTGGGGGCATTTCTTCATAACGAGAAATATTACCTCGGAATTTCGTCTCCCAAAATTTTGAAAACCGATTTTAAGAATAGCTCTTCCGAAATGTCAACCTGGGCTGAATTGCGCCATTTCTTTTTAATTGGCGGCTACGTTTTCGACTTGGCAGAGAACCTTAAATTTAAGCCAACCTTTTTGGCAAGGTCTGTTTGGGGCGCCTCTTCTGTGGTAGATTTAACCGCAAATTTTTTGCTCGGAGAAAAAGTATGGCTGGGCGCAAACTACAGAACAGGTGATTCTTTCGGGTTTATCGGGCAGTGGATTTTCGAAAACCAGTTGAGGATTGGATACGCATTCGACTATTCCATAACACCCTTGAAATCGTTCACCAATGCAACGCATGAAGTAATGGTTTCTTACGAATTGCCGTCTCGTCGAAAATGGATCAATCCAAGAATGTTTTAGCCAATAAGTCAAAGGAATACGATATGATTAGGATTTCAGCAACGATATTTTTACTTTTTATTGGACTCCCGCACATTTTGAAAAGTCAGACTTCGAATTTTTTCGATTATCTCGATTTTCGAATTACACCGTTAGCGTCGGTTAATACAAATGAAAGTGATATTTCACCTTTTTTTGTGGACAACGAATTGTTCTTTTCGTCGATAAGAGACGAGTTTATCGGAGATGCGCAACGGCAGGAGCAAAATGCCCTGTTTTACGATATTTATCGTTCCGAAATTGATGAAAAGGGAAATCCTGTAACAGAGCGTCAACTGGTTCCCGGATTTGGGAATTTGTATCATGAAGGGCCTGCCGCGTGGTGCAAAAAAACAGGCGAGATGTTCGTTACAATGAGTGATATTTCGATTGGCTCCCGGCGCCGATCTGCAAAGCAGAGGGCGGTAACACTGGGGTTGAGAATAATGAAAAAGATTGACGGGGAGTGGGTGGTTACTTTTGATTTTCCGTTTAACAGCCACGACTATAATCTGGCGCATCCGGCAATAAACCAGAGCGGCGATACCCTGGTTTTTTCGAGCGACATGGATGGTGGATTTGGAAATTCAGATCTGTACATGTCAGTCCGAAAAGAGGGGCAGTGGAGTACGCCTGTGAATTTGGGTGATAAAATCAATACCCCAGGGAATGAGATGTTCCCGACATTTGGCCCCGATGGGATGTTGCTTTTTTCTTCGGACGGGAGGCTGACAAACTACGGACGGCTGGATATTTATCATACCATATTTTTAAGTGAAAATGAGCCGGCTAACCTGGGTGAAAAGATAAATTCATCTGACGACGATTTTGGCTTGGCCATCCATCCTTCCGGGAAATTTGGATATTTTTCTTCCAATCGGTACAGCTGGAAAAAGGACGATATTTTTCTTGTGGAGTTCTTTCGGTCCATGGAAAATATCCGGGGAAAAGTTATTGCCGATCATAACGAAGAGGCGGTTCAGGATGCAATCGTTTACCTGGAAGATTGCGACGGAAATCAAATAAAATCGGTCCTTTCCGGGTATTTCGGGAATTTTGAATTTGAGGTACCCAGAGGAGGCTGCTATCAGATTCGTGCTGATAAAGAAGGTTCTGAGTCGGAACTGGTGTCTGCTTCGGGAAACGAATTTGTTGAGTTGCGGTTAAAAAGGATAATTAGTTATCAGCTTACTGTTACTGATTTTGAGAGTGGAAATGCGCTGGATGATGCGCAAATGAGTTGTGGCGAAATGCAGTGGAGATCTGATGCTGCGGGTGAAATCAATATAAAATTCGATAGTATTTTCGATTGCCGGGTGCAGGTAAGCAAAGCCGGATATTTTGACGATACCTTCAACCTGGATCCCGGGCGGTTTGTATCGGGCACTGAAACAACAGATACTGTCCGGCTTTTTAAGAAGGAAATTGGACGAAAATTTCTGATGAAATCAATCGATTATTACATCGATATGTGGCGGTTAATGCCGCGCTCGGAGCCGGAACTGGATCAACTGGTGAAACTGATGGAAGACAATCCGACTTTGAGAATTGAAATCAGTGCGCATACCGACAGCAGAATGGAAGACCAGTACAACATGTGGCTAAGCCAGAAACGTGCCGATTCGGTGGCAGAATACCTCGTTCAGAAAGGGATTGCCAAAGAGCGTATTGTTGCGAAAGGTTATGGCGAAACACGTTTGTTAAACCATTGTGCCAATGGCGTTATTTGTACCGAAAAGCAGCACCTGGTGAATCGGCGGACAGAATTTGTTATTTTGAAATACTAATTGGCGTGCGTTAAAGTGAAGCGGACAAAACAGCTGTAAAGTTGATTTAATTATTTCCCGAAAAGTAATCCGCCCGGCAATTTATATTAATCAGGTTTTTCTATATTGTTTTGCGGTAACGCCAGATGGCCAGACTTAAAAAAACAACGCCTAAAACACAGAGCGCCAAAAACTCGCTCAGCAGATCGGAAAAACCTGAACCTTTTAAAATAATCATCCGCAGAATTTTCATGAAATAGAAAATCGGGTTAATACGATCGGCAATCTGCGCCCAGTGTGGCATACTTTCAACCGGTGTAAAAATTCCTCCCATCAGAATAAAAATCATCATAAAAAAGAAACTCACAAACATTACCTGCTGCTGGGTGTCGGTAACGGTTGAAATAAATAGCCCCAGTCCGAGTACCCCAATGAGGTAAACTCCTGCAAAGCCGAAAAGCAACCAAAGGCTGCCAACAATGGGCAAATCGAAAACGAGCCAGGCAATAAGCAGTCCGAATGCAAGGTCGAAAAGCGCAATCACCCAAAATGGAACCAGTTTGCCGATAATGAACTGGTATTTTTTTACCGGCGTAACATTAAGTTGTTCGATGGTGCCGATTTCTTTTTCGCGTACCAAATTCATTCCCGACATAAACATCCCGATTATGGTCACCAAAATAGCCAAAATGCCCGGTGCCATGTACCATTTGTAATCCAGCTCGTTGTTGTACCAGTAGGTTTCCGAAATTTTTACCTGTGTTGGCGGAGCAAATTCAGGAATGCCTTTCCAGTGGGCAATCAGGTTTTTATTGAACGAGGAAATAATTTGTCCTGAATAGGCGTAAATCAGTTGCGCGCTGTTCCCGTCGACGGCGTCTATTAGCAACTGAAGTTGCCCGTTGTTGTTACGGATGAGGTTGCGTTCGAAATTTGCCGGGATAACCAGTGCAATGTCAGATTCGCCATTAAGAAGAAGAGCTTCTGCCTGCTTTTCGTCCATAACCGCCTGCGAAACGTGGTAAAATGGAATTCCGTCGAATTTTGCTACCAACTGGCGGGAGGTGGTTGACAGATCTTTATCGACCACCACCATGTCAATTTTTTTCATGTCGAACGTGGCAGCAAAAACCAAAATCAGCATTTGTACCAGCGGAACCCCGAAAATCATGGGAAGCATGGTGCGGTTTCGGAAAATCTGCCGGAACTCTTTTTGTAATATGTAGAGAATTGTTTTCATTTTCAGTGGTTACTTCGTTCGCTTTTTTACTCCAATCGTATTTTAAACTTCTTTACGCTTACTGCAATAAAAATCAGTGTCATTCCCACCAGAATCAATGTTTCTTTCCAAACAAAAAGCAACCCGGTTCCTTTTAGCATAATGCCGCGAATAATAGCGATAAACCAGCGGGCCGGCATAATGTGGCTGAGCAACTGTAACACTTTTGGCATATTTTCGATGGGAAAAATAAAACCCGACAAAATGATGGTGGGTAACATGAGGGCAACCATCGAAATAAACATGGCCACCATCTGGCTTTTTGCCACGGTGGAAATTAGAATTCCCAAACAGAGCGCCATCAGAATAAACAGTATTGTTTCTAGCATCAACAAAATGAAACTTCCGGTAACCGGCACGCCAAAAACGAAGTGCCCAATCAACACAATTACAAACGCGTTGATGACGGAAAGCATTAGGTAGGGAAGCACTTTGCCGATAATTATTTGCGACGGCCGCAATGGCGAAACCAGCAAAATTTCCATGGTGCCCAGTTCTTTTTCGCGGGTGATGGAAATGGAGGTCATCATGGCGGAAATCAGCATTAGAATAAGAGCCATGGTGCCCGGTACAAACAGGTAAGCGCTTTTCATTTCTTCGTTAAAATACATGCGTACCTGTGGTTCAATTTGTAACGGTATTTGCAGGTTCGGATTAAGTTTTCGTATGTAGTCGTTTATAATTCCGGTGGTGTATGAAGTAACCAGCCGCGCCATGTTGGGGTCCGAAGCGTCGGCAATCAGTTGCACCGCAGCAGTGCCTTCGCGGGTAAGTTTTTCTTCGAAATTGTTTTCAAACACCACTACTTCTTTAACTTTCCCTTTTCTGAAAATATCTTCAATGCCTGCCGTGTTCGAAAGATTTTCGTCCAGAATAAAATAGCCCGATGACAAAAGTTTGTTGGTGATTTGCATCGTGGTTTCGTCTTTTGCCTGGTCGAAAATGGCGATGTGCACATCTTTGATTTCACTTTTTATTACTGTGCCAAAAATCAGCAGTTGCGCAATGGGAATTCCAAAAAGAATCAGCATTGTCCGCGGATCGCGAAAAATATGGTAGAATTCCTTTTTTATGAATGATTTCAGTTGTTTCATCTTTCCCTTTTTGTTTTTTCCATGGCCTGCTTTTTTTGAATGTGCAGCATTGTTGCAAACTACCTGGCTATTTGAATAAATACCTCGTCCATGTTTTTTGCATTGTACGTTTTTTTTAGGTTTGCCGGCGAGTCGAGCGCTTCAATTTTTCCGGCGTCCATTATGGAAACGCGGTCGCAGTATTCGGCTTCATCCATGTAATGGGTGGTAACAAATACGGTAATTCCGTTGCTGGCAACTTCGTAAATCAGATCCCAAAATTTGCGCCTGGTAACAGGATCTACTCCGCCCGTGGGCTCGTCCAGAAAAACGATTTTTGGGTCGTGAAAAACGGCAACTGAAAAGGCCAGTTTCTGTTTCCATCCCAGCGGCAGCCCTGCAATTAGTTTGTGCCGGGCACCGGTCATTTCCAGCTTTTGAAGCAGCAGAGCTTCTTTTTCTTTTCGTTTTTTAGGAGAAATTCCGTAAATGCCGGCGTAAAACTGAATGTTCTCGGAAACCGTTAGATCTTCGTACAGCGAAAATTTCTGGCTCATGTAACCAATGTTCTTTTTTATTTTTTCCGTTTCGCGATAAATGTCGAACCCGGCTACTTTTACTTCGCCTGAAGTGGGAGAGGAGAGGCCGCACAAAATGCGGAGAGCTGTTGTTTTTCCTGCCCCGTTTGCCCCCAAAAAACCGAATATTTCGCCTCGGTAAACATCAAATGTCAGGTTATCGTTGGCCGTGAACGAACCGAATTTTTTAACGAGATTTTGTACGGTTATTATTTTATCGTTTTCCATCGTCTGGTATTCGTTTTTTGTACAGAATCGCTTTCAGATATTGCTTTGCATATTCATAAACACATCTTCAATTCCGGGTTGAATTTCTTCTGCCAGTATATTTTTGTGATTTCGCTTTTCGAGGTACATATCCAGCTCCGACGTTTCAACTTCGTCATTGATTCCCACAAAATGGACGAACTGGCCAAAAGCAAAAACTGACTCTGCTTTTTCGTAAGCGCGCAAATCATTGATTAACCGATAAGTTTCGTCGGAACGCACCCTGATGATTTTTCGCGGGAACTTTTCAGTAATACGAGTGGGCGAATCCACATCCAGAACTTGCCCGTTTTGAACGAGCGCTACCCGGTCGCACAGCGTGGCTTCATCCATATACGGGGTAGAAACGAGAATGGTAATTTCTTTTGTTTGCAGCTTTTTTAGCATGTCCCAGAACTCCTTTCGCGAAACTGCATCTACGCCGGTGGTAGGTTCATCCAGTATCAGTATTTTTGGTTTGTGGATGAGCGCACAGGAAAGCGCCAGCTTCTGCTTCATTCCACCGGAAAGCTTGCCTGCCCGCCGGGTTTTGAATGGTTCGATCTGGTAATAAATGTCGCGAATCAGATCGTAGTTTTCTTCCACGGTAGTTCCAAAAACAGTGGCAAAAAAGTTCAGGTTCTCTTCCACGCTCAAATCCTGGTACAACGAAAAACGCCCCGGCATGTAACCTACTATTTGTCGTATTTTTTTGAAATCGGAAACTACATCCAGCCCGTCCATTTTTGCCTTGCCCGAATCAGGCAGAATCAACGTTGTGAGTATTCGCATCAGAGAGGTTTTTCCGGCTCCGTCGGGTCCAATCAGCCCAAACAGTTCTCCTCTGTTTACCCGCAGGGAAATGTTTTTCAATGCCCGCGTGTCGGAATAGGATTTCGATATGTTTTTAATAACTATCATTTTTTCGGATACTGCTGATTGCTGAATCAGAAAGTGATTACTGCCAACTGATTTCCCCCGGCATGCCGATTTTGAGCGTGCCGTTGTTTTTTACCGCCACTTTTACCGCATAAACCAGTTTTACCCGTTCTTCCTTGGTTTGAATGATTTTTGGCGTGAATTCCGCTTCAGAAGAAATCCAGGTTATTTTCCCGGGAAAAGATTGATTGTCGGTTTCGTTTTTGTCGACCCAAACACTTACTTCCTGCCCAATTTTTATGTTGGAAAGCTGCGCGCCGCTCACGTAAACTTTTAATGTCAATTCGTCAAGGTTGGCCATTTTAAACAGTGGTTTTCCCGGAGTTGCCAGTTCTCCCAATTCGGCGTAAGTTTCCAGAATTGTTCCGCTTGCAGGCGATTTTACGGTGCAACGCCTGAGCAGGTCGCCGGTCGCTTCCTTTTGTGTTTCCACAACTTCCAGCTCCTTGCTTATGGATGAGAATTGCGTTTTTGTGCTTTCAATCTGCCGGTTGGCAACGTTGATTTGGCCGGTAATGTCGTCCAGTTGTTTTTGCGTGGCCGCGCCGTCGCTCAGCATTTGCGAAATCCTTTTTTCGTTGATTTGCAGGTTTCTTTTCTGTTCTTCAAAAACAGCAATCTGTGCCGCTACCGAAGCTCTTTTTGAAACCACTGCCGCCTTTTGTGCTTCAATTTGCTTCAGTTTGAGAAAAGGCTGAACCGTATCTGTAATAACAGCAATAAAACCGGCTTCAATTTTTTGCCCTTTTTCTACATTTTTCTGAATAATTTTTCCCGATGATTCTGCCGCAACAATTGTTGTTTCCGTCTCGAAATTTCCGTATGCGTCGGATTGGTCGTTGTTGTTGGTACATCCAAAAAGCACGGTGGACAGAGTGGCAATGAGTATTTTGTATTTCATCTGTGTGAAGTTTTTTGATTTCTGAATGTTCGAAAAATTCATGTTCGTTACATGGTTTTATTTTAAAAACTGAAAATGGTGCTGTTAATCACTAGCGAGTGTTTTTTCCTTTTATTAAGTTGTATTTTTCTTTAGCCTCGTTGAACTGAATTTTGTGCAATTCGTAATTGAGTTTCGCAACGGTTTCTGCTTGTATATCCTGAATGTAATCGGATGTAGTAATCGTTTCGTTTTCCAGCTTTGAGGCAGACGCTCGTGCAATTTTTGTGCGGAGCGAAACCAGTTGCACGTCTGTTTTTAGCAGTGTCTCCAATTTTTTGATTTGTTCGTTTTGCTGCGCCAGCAGTATTTCCAGATTTTGGTTGAAGGTTTCTTCCTGCCGGTCGATTAATTGTTGCTGAAGCCGTAGTTCCTGTTTTTGGCGTGTCGTTTTTTTCCAGTCGAAAACATTCCACGAAAGCCCCAGCCCAACCATGTAATACGTGTCGAACTCGTTGTTTAGCATGTTTAATCCCGGTTTTCCGTAGCCGGCCTGTCCAAATCCGAAAAGTCTGGGGTTTCTGTTTTTCTCAAGCAATTCCGATTGTTTGTCCAGTTGAATTTTTTGCGTTTCAAACAGCGCCGATTCAGGCCTTCGAAAACTTTGCTGTTCAGAAATTCCCGATGAACTGTATTTTAGCGATGAACTTTCTTCTATGGTTTTCCCGGTTAATATGGCGAGCATTTGCAAGGCTGCTTTTTCTGCTGCGTTTATTTCAATTTTACTTTGTTCAAGGTTCAGAATTTCCGCTTCTAGTATTAGTGCTGCCGATTGCTCCACTACCTGGTGTTTTATTCCTGATTGCGCTGCTTTCAGTTTTTCAAGGAGCACTTTTTTTTGAGCCTCCAGTACTTTTTTTTGTTTGTCGATGGCCAGCGCCGCAAAAAAAGCCCGGGCAACCTGCTCGTTTAATTTGTACAACTCCACTTCCAACTGGCTGAGGTTGCTTTGCAACATCGCTTCTTCAAGTTGATCATTTGCCGCAACCAGCCCGCCGTCCCAAATGGTTTGCCTGATTTCTGCGTAAGCTTTGTATTGGTCTTTGGAAACCGACGGAATGGCCATGTTGGGAATGTCGATATTTATGTGGGTAACATCCGACTGGTAGGTGGCCTGCCCGTTGACAGAAACCTGTGGTAAATACCCGGTTTGGTTATTTTTCTTGTTCAATTCGGAAATTTCTTTTCTGATTTCCGTTTGTTTCAGGTTCGGGTAGTTTTCGCGTGCCCAGCCGTAGCAGTCGTTAAGCGAAATATTTTCCTGAGCAAAAGCCAGTTGGGCCGGCAACAGCAGAAACAGAATTAGTTTTCTCATTTTATAAGAATTGAGTTGAAAATGAATTCTTTTACGGTTTGCTTCCTCCTTTCCAGAAAATCGGTGTATTCCTTTTTGTTGTTGTCAAAAAGCATAATTTGCACAAGCGGGCGCGCAGCAACAGGGAAAATACTAAGTGCAAGTATATTCATAAGCAGTTCCCGCGGATCCATTTTTCTGATTCTTCCGGCTTCCATTTCGTTGTTCAGCATTGCAAAAACTTCAGTAGGATTTATTCCGTTCTTTTTAATTACTGCCGCCAGAAAAGTGGGATCGCGATGAATTTCTTTCAGAATAAAAGCCGGCAGAAACGGATTTTTCATCAGTAGTGTAATGTACTTTTCAATGAAAGTTTCCAGCTTTTTTTCGATGGGCAGTTCGGAGCGGATGAAAGTTGTGAGGTCTGGAAAAATTTGTTTGAAAACCCTGCTGAAGATGGCTTCGAACAGTTTTTGCTTCGTTCGGAAATAGTAATGCAAAAGTGCTTTATTAATGCCAGCTTCATCGGCAATTTCTTGCATGCGTGAGCCATCCATCCCTTTTTTTATGAAAACTGTTTTTGCGGCTTCCAGAATTTTGTCTTCTGTATTGTCTTTCTTAGTTTGACTCATTATTTAACCATTTAATTTAACCAGTTGGTCAAAATTAAGAAGCTTTATTTTATTAGCCAAACAATTTACCCGAAAAGTTTAACCGAATGGTTAAATTCGAAAAAGGTAATTCCCCGGGAAATGATCGATTGGAACACTGGCTTGTCGAATTAGAAAGCAGTCTGGTTTAGTTTGAGAACAAACCTGGTTTTTAGATTTTTTCTTATTTTCTGAAGCGTATCATCAAATTTTTTGCCGGAACATATCCGTATTTTCTGTAAATTTCTTCACCCTGTTTATTGAGAATCAGATGGGTGGGCACTGCTGATATTCCAAAATACCTCATTACATTCTGACTGTTGGAATTCAGGATATTAAGAACAACAACGTTGACATTTTTTTCGGGGATACTCTTGATTTCTTCCAGTTCGGGCTCCATTTGTTTGCAAATAGTGCATCCGTTTGATTTGAACTGAAGCAGGGTAAACTCAAAATTTTTTCCGTTTTTTGTATAGTTAAAAAGAGAATCTACCCATTGTTCTCCGGAAATAATGGCTTCAGTACCAGAAGTTTTTTTTATTTTTTCTGAAATGAAGTTATTTAAGTTGTCTTTCAGAAAATACCCCATGATAAGTAGTAAAACCAGAAGCGACAGAATGATTTTCGGAAGGTTTTGTGTTTTCATTTTTTTGAAAAATGTTTATACAAAGGTATGACTTTCCACGGTGACCTGTTCTAAAAAAGCTTGATAAAAAACGTACGATACTTCGTTGTGTTTCGTTTTAAACCGCAATATTTGCAAAATGCGCGACATAAATAAAAACCTCACTGAAGGACCCACCGGAAAACAATTGGTGCAACTTACCTGGCCTATGTTGTTGGGGCTGACAGGAATGGTTGTTTTCAATCTGGTGGACACCTATTTTATCGGGAAGCTTGGCGTTCAGCAGTTGGCTGCCATGGGATTTTGCTTCCCGGTTGTGATGTTTGTAAATAGTCTGTCGCACGGTGTGGGAATCGGCACTTCTTCGCTGGTGTCGCGCAATATTGTAAGTACGCATCGTAACACGGTAAAGCTGATGGCAAGCCGGGCTGTTTTGCTGGGGATTATCATTGTGGCGATTTTTGTGGTTGCAGGACTTCTTACCATTCGTCCGCTTTTTATTGCGCTGGGCGCCGGTCCCGAAATACTGGGGCACATTAACGATTACATGAGTGTTTGGTATTACGGCGTTGCCTTTGTTGTGGTTCCGATGATTGGAAATAACATTGTGCGGGCAACCGGCGATACATTTACACCGGGAATGTTGATGGTTATTTCTGCAATTATCAATGCGATTCTCGATCCGCTTTTGATATTCGGAATTGGCCCGTTTCCCGAAATGGGCATGAAAGGAGCAGCGTTGGCTACTGTAATTTCAAGAAGTTCCGGGTTGGTTTTTATCCTCATTGTTCTCATTCGCCGTGAAAAGCTGCTTTCGTTGCACTTGGGACGCTTTCAGGAGATTATGAAAACCTGGCGGGATGTGCTTTCCATTGCAGGCCCTGCAAGTCTGGCACTTTTAATTACTCCTGTTTCTATTGGTTTGATTACGCGAATTATTTCGGGGTTTGGAAAGGAAGCTGTGGCGGCATTCGGTGTGGCTTCGCGCATCGAAACATTTGCCCTGATGATGATATCTGCCCTGGGCTCGGTTCTGATTATTTTTATGGGACAGAACATCAGCCAGAAAAAGTTCCCCCGTATTTTTCAGGCGTTGAAATATGCGGGCTATTTTTCGCTGGTGTGGGGAGGAGCAATTTTTGTTTTGCTGGTATTTTTTGCCGAACCGGTTTCTGCGCTTTTTTCAGACCACCAGGAAGTGGTAAATATTACCTCGCAATACCTGAAAACTGTAGGTATGAGCTACGGTTTTCAGGGATTGGTAATGGTAAGTATGTCGTGCTTCAACGGACTGAATAAACCGCTGCCATCCACTTTTTTTTCGGTGTTAAGAATGCTTGCATTGTATGTGCCGCTTGCCTGGGTTGGAAGCCTTTATTTTGGCTTGCCCGGCGTTTTTTGGGCTGCATTGCTGGCCAATTTTGTTTCCGGAATTCTGGCCTTCCTGTTTCTAATCAGAACCGTCAGAAAGTTAAGGGAATCGGAAGTTTAAAACCACTTTCTTCTTCGGAAAAGCAGAACTCCCAGGTACGACATGAAACCGGAAAAGCCAATGATTGCCGGGAATGCCCAACTGTGTCCTTCGAGGTAGTTTGGCACATTCATTCCGTATAAACTGGCAATCAATGTTGGAATCATCAAAATAATTGAAATGAGTGTAAGTTGCTTCATTACCACGTTCAGGTTGTTGGAAATTACCGAAGCAAAAGCATCCATCATTCCGCTTTGAATATCCGAATATATTTGAGCCATATCCAGCGCCTGTTTGTTTTCGATGATTGCATCTTCCAGCAAATCCTCGTTTATTTCGCTGATGTTGTTTTTTCTCGAACTCCTGAGTTTGGCCAGAATCAGTTCGTTTGCCTTTAAGGAAGTAATAAAGAAAACCAGGCATTTTTCCATTTTCAGGAGTTTGTTCAGCTCCTTGTTCCGGATAGATTTTTCCAGGTCTTGTTCGATATTTGCGGTTTGCTGGTTAATCTGTTTCAGGTAATGCAGGTACGTTGTTGCCGAACGTAAAAAAAGTTTCAGAATGAAATTGAGTTCATCGGAAATTGGTTGTTTCATGTCGCGGTAAACCGATGGCTGCTCAAATGGCAAAACGTCGTTTAAAAGGGAACAAATGGTAATGGTGTAATTGTGGGCCAGGAAAATTCCGAGCGGAACCGTAAAATAAGGAACTCCGTTGTCGGGACTGCTGACCGGGATGCGTAAAATTACCAGTTGCCATTCGTCGTCAAATTCCACACGCGGACGCTCATCGGCATCGAGGATGTCCTGAACAATGTCGGCAGGAATATTGAACTCATTTGTTAAACGATTGATTTCTGTTGGGGTTGGCGTTGAAACATTTATCCAGCACCCTTTTTCAACATTTGGAATTTCGTTGTAACCCCCGAATGTTTTAAAAATTTTCAGCATGGTTTGCCTCCTTATGCTTTATGCTCGCGCGGAGGCATTGTCGGCCCTCCTTACAAGCAGGTTAATACTTCTCTCTGTCTATGACACGGGCCATCGTCCATGATTTTTTCTTTAAAATTTGTGGTGCAAAAGTATTCGTTTTTTCAATAAAGAAGGCACAAATGAGCGCCATTCTTCCTTTTTGGGTTTTTTGGTAACTAATACGTAACCAAGCGTAATTTTTAATCCGGTCCGGTTTTTAGATAGACTGTCTTAATTTGTGTGAATTAAAACGTTTCGTCTTTAATTTGCTGAAAATAAGTTTTATAATCCGTTTTATCCGGCTTTGTTTGATGTTTTGAACACTGAAGAATCAGGGAAGTCAACCTGTCATCATCGCCACACTGGACATCGTCAGTAATTTTGATTTTGAAATACAGAGATAGTGTATTTTAAACGGGATTGAATTCCGGAATTTTTTGCCACATTTGCATCTTCGGAATTGAAATTAGACATGGATAAATTTATTGATTTACTAAAACGGTTGATTTCGACTCCCTCATTCAGCAAAGAAGAAGAAAGAGCTGCTGCTATTATGAGGGAATTTTTGCAGGATGCAGATATCCCTTATAAAGTTAAAAAGAATAATACCTGGGCATACAACAAGCATTTTGTCAAGGGGAAACCGGTTTTGTTGCTAAACTCGCATATCGACACGGTGCGGCCGGCAAAAGGTTATTCATTCGACCCGTTTTCGCCTGTTGAAGACGACGATAAACTTTACGGGTTGGGAAGTAATGATGCAGGCGGTCCGTTAGTGGCACTGCTGGCTGTTTTTATGCATTTTTACGAACGCGATGACCTGCCTTTTAATTTGATTTATGCCGCTACTGCCGAGGAGGAAATATCCGGAAAGCAGGGGCTGGAAATTGTGTTGCCCGAGATTGTGCCTGTTGCATTTGCTATTGTAGGCGAGCCAACAAGCATGGAGCTGGCCATTGCCGAAAAAGGCCTTTTGGTACTCGATTGTTACGCCCATGGAAAATCGGGGCACGCAGCGCGCAACGAAGGGGAAAATGCACTATATAAAGCTATCGATGATATTCAGATTCTTCGGAATTATCAATTTGAAAATGCTTCGGAATTATTAGGTGAGGTGAAAGTTACGGTTACCCAGATTGAAGCTGGAACGCAGCACAACGTGGTTCCGGATGTTTGCCATTTTGTGGTGGATGTGCGTACAAATGAGCACTACCCCAATAAAGAAGCAGCAAAAATTATTTCGGGGCTGATTCAGTCTGAGGTGAAACCCCGTTCATTTCGGCTAAATTCTTCCGGAATTAGTGTCGACCATCCGTTTGCCCGAAAAGCAGCGGAGATGGGAATCCGGTTATACGGTTCGCCTACCACGTCTGACCAGGCCATTGTTCCTTTCCCTTCAGTAAAAATGGGCCCGGGCGATTCGGCGCGTTCACATTCTGCCGACGAGTATATTTACAAAAGCGAAATTATTGCAGGAGTTGAGCAGTACATAAAAATGCTTGAAGGACTGAAAATTTGACGGTTCTTGTTCTTCAGCTTTTCGAAATGAAATTTACTGAAATAGAAATTTATATTTTATGCAACCCAATAATCCGTTACACGGAATAACCCTCGAAGCCATGGTCGTTTACCTGGTAAGTTTTTACGGCTGGGAAAAATTGGGAGCGCGGATTCGGATCAACTGCTTTAGAAAAGATCCGAGCATAAAATCGAGCCTGAAGTTTCTTCGGCGTACCCCGTGGGCCCGGGCAAAAGTAGAAGAATTGTACCTGGAAACGATTAAGTCAGCAAAACAGTAGTGCGGTCCCCAAAATGGTGCTTTTTTTGTTTGAGTTTTCTATACGAAGAAAATTATAACGCAAGGGTTACCACGGTAATGCCGGCGCCACCAAAATCAACATGTTCGTCTTTCATGCTTTTTACCATTGGCTCTGAGCGAAGGTAACTGCGGATGGTTTCTTTGAGAATACCGTGCCCTTTTCCGTGGAGAATACGAAGTTCGGCTACCTCAAACATGATGGCTTCGTCGATAAACTCCTGAATTTTGGGAATGGCTTCTTCGGCACGCTGCCCGCGTATGTCAATCTCGGGCTTGAAGGTTAGCCGCCGTTCTGAAAAGTTGCTTAGCAGACGTGTGCCGTTTCCCGACCGTTTTTCTTTGTCCACTTTTTTTGCTTCGTTGTTGCTTAACCGTTCCACCTGTTTGCGGGGCAGGGTAGTAATCAGTTGTCCGAACGCCACCACTGCATTTTTGTCGTTCAGCTCAATTAAATCGCCAATGGTTTGCTGTCCGGCAATTCGTACTTTGTCGCCGGGTTTCAGCTCAACCTGTTTCTCCGGTTTCTTTTTGCCGATGTCTTTTTTCGAATCAACGGGGCGTTTTTTATTCCGTTTTTCTTCGCGGCGCCGAAGCTTGTCCATTTTTGCGGAAATGCTTTGGTCGTCGTCAGCACTGCTGCTTTTTACAACTTCAGACTTAAGTTTTTCCAGCTTCTTTCGCGCATCTTTTGTTTTTTCTTTTTCTGCCTGTGCTTTTTTAATTTCGAGGATGGTATTCTCGATTTGTTTGTTTACCCCGGAAAGCAGGTTTTCGGCATCTTCCCGGGCTTTTTTGATGATCTCTTTTCTTTGCTTCTGGGTTTCTTTCAGCTCCGTTTCGTAATTGGCAGCCATGTTGTCCAGAATTTTTTCCACCTTCCTGATTTTCTCCCGCTTTATTTCCCAGTAGCGCTGATCCCTGTTTATTTTACGCAGATTCCGATCGAAATCAATGTGCTTTTTTCCGATTTTTTCTGTGGCCTTTTCCAGAATTTTTTCCGGGAGCCCAATTTTTCGTGCAATTTCAAAGGCAAACGAACTGCCGGGTTTCCCTATTTCAAGCTGAAAAAGAGGGTTCATATTTTGAGCGTCGTAAAGCATGGCGCCGTTCACAATTCCGTCTGCCGACGAAGCAAAGTGTTTCAGATTGGTGTAGTGGGTGGTGATTACCCCAAAAGCCCGCAACTGATTCAACTCGTCGAGAATTGCTTCGGCAATGGCGCCGCCCAGCATGGGCTCGGTTCCGGTTCCAAACTCATCAATAAGCACCAGGGTATTTGCATTGCTGTTTTTTGCAAAATGCTTCATGTTCAGCAAGTGCGAACTGTATGTACTCAGATCATTTTCAAGCGACTGTTCGTCGCCGATATCGATGAAAAGTTGCTGGAAAATTCCTGTTGTACTGGCCTCGTTAACAGGAATAAGCAGTCCGCATTGCAGCATGTATTGTAAAAGACCAACTGTTTTCAGGCACACTGATTTGCCGCCTGCATTTGGCCCGGAAATGAGCAGAATGTGATTTTTTTCGTCGAGGTGAATGTCAAGTGGAATGATCTTCCGGTTTTCCCTTTTCAGAGCCTGTTGTAAAAGCGGGTGGACTGCCTTTTGCCATTGAATTAACGGGTTCTCCTGCATTACCGGGAAAATTGCGTCGAACTCAACCGCCAGCAGTGCTTTTGCCCTGATGAAATCAATCTCACCAAGAAATTCGTAGGAGTAAACCAAATCGGACAGGTAGGGCCTGATATCGTTTGAAAACTCAATGAGGATGCGCATAATCTCCCGGCGTTCGGCATATTCCAGCTCGCGGGTTTCGTTGTTCATCTCCACAATTTCGTTGGGCTCCACATACGATGTTTTTCCGGTGGCCGACTCATCGTAAACAATGCCCTTTATTTTTCGTTTGTTGGATGCGGAAACCGGAATAACTGCTCTTCCGTCGCGGATGGAAACCGACGCGTCTTCGTCGACCAGTCCGTCCTTTTGTGCCTGTTTTAAAATGGCATGCAGCCTTTTCGACATGCTCGACTGCAACGCCAGTATGCTTTTTCGAATTTGCGCCAGCTCGGGCGAGGCGTTGTCGCGTATTTTTCCAAATTTGTTGAGAATGGCTTCAATACGATCGTAGATGTACGGGAAAATTTGTACCGGCTCGGTTTTCTCTTTCAGCAGGGGAAATGTGTCTTCGTTTTGCTTTTTGAAAAACTGAACAATGGCGCGAATCGATTCCAGCGACCGTTTCAGATCAAACAACTCTCTCGTTTCCAGAAAACGGCCTTCGATGCGTATCTTTTTTAAGGCGCTCCGTAAATCGTAAAAATGGTCCGATGGAAAATTTTCTACTTCACGGATAATACGGCAAAACTCATTTGTTTCGCCCAACTGCCTGGTAATGGTTTCAAAATTATCGTGGAAATGCATCGCATCAACCCATTCGGTTCCCATGGTGCTGAGGCATTTGTTTTTCAGCATTTCGCGAACGCGGTTAAATCCTACTTTCTCTTCGAAATTTTGTGGCCAGATGTTTTGCATTGTTTCATTTTAAAACCGGTGCAAAAGTAGGGAAAGATGTTGAAAATTTGCAATTAATTTGGCATCTGCCTTTTCAACGTTATAATTTTCCGGGATGAAAAGTATTCAGTGGCACCCGCAGTCGGATTTGCATCCGGCAGCGTTTCGCTTTTTCTTCTTCCGAAAAAACGTTTTGAATAGGAAAAACAGTGCTGCTGCCACAATTAAATAAACCAGTATATTTTGTATTTCTTCCATGAATTTTCAGTGTGAATTATTTTAGAAACTGATATGCCAGAAGCGAAACAATGTAGGCAAAACCGCTCATGAAAAAGAGCTGAATTGCCGGCCATTTCCAGCTGTTGGTTTCCCTTTTTACAACGGCCAGTGTGCTCATGCACTGCATGGCAAACGCATAAAACAGCAGCAACGAAATTCCCGTCGGGAGATTGAACGTCTTTTTCCCGGTGGTAATGTTTGTTTCTCCTGCCAGCCGGTTTTTGATGGTCTCTTCATCGTCGGTGCCAACGCTGTAAATTGTTGCCAGCGAGCCAACAAAAACTTCACGAGCCGCAAAAGAAGTTATTAGCGCAACTCCAATTTTCCAGTCGTAGCCCAGTGGCCTGATTGCCGGTTCAATGGTGTGCCCTAAAATTCCGATGTAGGAATGCTGCAGCCTGTAAGAGGCAATTGCGGTTTCCAGCGCTTCTTCATCGAGCTGATTGCTATCGGGTTGTGCAAGAACAATTTCTTTCGCATTATGAAATTGCTCTGAATATCCGTGTGACGCCAGAAACCACAATACAATGGATATTGCCAGAATTATTTTTCCTGCCCCCACCACAAAATCTCTGGTTTTATCGTAAACCGTTAATCCGATATTTTTTGCCAGCGGCAGTTTGTAGTCGGGCATTTCCGCAATAAAAAATGACCTGTTTTTTATTTTCAGAATTTTATTCAGAATGTATGCAGAAATTACTGCTGCTAAAAATCCAAGGAGGTACAATCCCATGAGCGTCAGCCCCTGCAAATTAAAGCCAAAGAAAGTTTGGTCGGGAATAACCAACGCAATAATAATAAGGTAAACAGGCAGTCGGGCAGAGCAGGTAATAAACGGAGTTACCAGAATTGTAATCAGTCGTTCTTTCCAGTTTTCGATGGTGCGTGTGGCCATAACTGCCGGAATTGCACAGGCGGTTCCCGAAATGAGCGGAACCACACTTTTTCCGTTTAGTCCGAAACGGCGCATCAGGCGATCCATGATAAAAACTACGCGGCTCATATACCCGCTTTCTTCCAAAATGGAAATGAAGAAGAAAAGAAAAGCGATTTGAGGAATGAAAATTACGATTCCGCCTATTCCCGGTATTATACCTTCGGAAACCAAATCTGTTAAGGCGCCGTCAGGCAAAGTGTTTTTTACCCATTGAGACATTGACGCAAACAGGCTGTCGATTAAGTCCATGGGGTAGCTGCTCCAGCTGTAAATCGATTGGAAAACCAGCAGTATAATCAGGAAAAACAAAACGTACCCGAAAATTCGGTGGGTTAAAATCTGGTCTAACCGGCTGCGGAGATCTTTCGCTGCGTTAACATCTTGCCGGTAAGTTTCTTTCAGTGTTTTATTGATGAAAAGGTAGCGCAATATTGCTTCCTTTTGTTGCATGCGTTTTAACTCCGTTTTGTCTTTTCGGAGGGTTTTATCCAGGTTTTCTGACGGATTAACTTTGCGGTTTGTAAAACTGAAATTCTGTGTTATCCGGAGCCATTGTTTGTATCGGTTTTTACCGGGGAAGGCTTGCTCTAGCTTTTTAAAATATTCGGGGTCAACTTCTGAAATGTTTACAACCGGATTTTTCGGAAGATTTTGGTATTCGAGAATCAGCTTTTTCAGGGAATCAATTCCGGTTCCTTTGCGGGCACTAATTAATGCTACGCGGGTATTTAGTTGTTTTTCCAGTAATTTCACGTCCAGCGAAATTCCCTTTTTCTCCATATTATCGGCCATGTTTATAGCCAGAATAACAGGAGTGTCCAACTCTTTTATCTGAGTAAACAGAAACAGGTTTCGTTTCAGACTTTCTACATCTGCTACAATAACGGCAACATCAGGAGAAGCTTCCGGGTTTTCGTCAAGCAGTGCCTCAACAACAATCTGCTCGTCGGCAGAAGTGGCATTGAGACTGTATGTTCCCGGCAAATCTGTTATCCGGGCTTTTATCTCGTCGGAGAGTTTGCAGGTGCCTGTCTTTTTTTCAACTGTAATTCCCGGGTAATTTCCCACTTTCTGGTTTAAGCCGGTGAGCTGATTGAAAACGGAGGTTTTTCCGGTGTTGGGATTTCCGATTAGTGCTACGTGGAGTGTTTTTGCCATTGTTAAAATACTTTCGCAATTTCGATGAGTGCAGCGGTTTCTTTACGGATGGCAAAAAAACTGCCGTTAATATTCAGGTAGAAAAGATCTTTAAACGGAGAGAGTTGAATGACGTGAACTTCATTTCCTGGAAGACAACCAAGTTCTTGTAGTTTTACGGGAATTAAATCGGTCGAATAGTTTTCTATTATTCCTTTTTCACCTTTTTTTAATTGTGCGATTGTATCTTTCATAATAGTAGAATAACACCAAGGCAGGCAATTGGTTGTCAGCCATATTCCGCGGCCTGTTTTAGCCGGCAATAATAGCAGAACTCAAAAAGAAAAACAATCCCTATAAGTAGGTATTTTTTTGCTTGTTTGTATAATTATCGGGTGACGGAAAACAAACGAAAAAGTGCTTCTGTTTTTAGATGTACGCCGTCGTAAAAATCAGCAGGCGAGAGATTCAAAACAGATGGATTGGTAGCGCCAATTACACAGATTTTGTTTCTTTCTGCAATATTCAGCAGGTAGTCGTTTGCTTCAAAAATGCCCGAATGGCTTTCTGAGTTGTGCATTAATTGCCACGTTAACGGATGGTAAGGAGGAATAAAAAGGGTGATTTTACAGTTTTTTTCCTGTAGGTAGCCAATGAGATTTTCGAACAGTTGGCATTGTGCCGGATCTAATCGGGTGAATACTTCATCGCTGCTGGCGTAAAAATAGTTTTTGGCTTTTTCTTCTGCTATTTTTGGATTTGGATTTGCTATTTGGGAAGGGAGAATGCGCGATCCGTCCGGCAGTAGCATGGCTTTCCCTTCAACAACAGTGTTCCTGATTTCAAATTTTTCAGGTTTCCCCAACAGTTTAATCGAACGAATAAAATACCTTACTGAGAAAAGCTCTTTAATCCATTCTTTTTGAAGTTCCCATTTACGGGGAAATGCTGAGGGCGAAATGTTGCCGGATTTTTTGAGCAGGTTAATAAAATTTTTGCGGTTATAAAGCCAGCGTTTTTCTGTAAATGAGTTGCCCAAAAGCCATTGATCGCAGCAAATGATAATTTTTTTCGGAACAGTGTTAGTCTTTTTTCCCATTAAATCAACAAAAGCGTACATGTCCTGAAACGTACAATTGGTGACAGATGCATTGAAGATCTGTTTGCCGTTAAACAGATTTTTACTAACCCCCATTGTTCGGCTCGAACCCAGAATAAGCACCTCTGGCGATTTTTGCAGTTGTTCTATCCATTCTTTTTTTAGCAGGCGACCGTTGGCATTGATTGGGCCGCTGAGCAACTTTCCATTTGCCAGCGCCAGCGCTGCTTTTTGTAGATAATTTTTTCGTAAAGTGTAGTCGGGGTCAATCAGGTAGTTTGTACTGCCGATGATTAGCAGCGGAAGAACGAGAACCGATAATATGCGCGAAAACAGTTTCATTGGTTAAAATTGAAAATAGATAAAAACCCGGTTGGTTTGAAACGAAAACAGGATAGCGAAAATAATAAAGTAGTAAATGGCGTGTCTTACTGCTGGTTTTACAAAAGTGATATCGAGTCCGTGTTGCCGGTTTTTTTGCAGCCACTCCGTTACAATCAGGATAACAGAAAAAAAGAGCGCCGGAATAATTTTGGAAAAACTCATCATTTGAAAGATGGAGTTTCCGGTTGCTAATCCGCCAATGCGTGAAATTATTCCACCGGCCTGTACAATATTTTCAGCTCTGAAAAATATGAATGCGAAGGTAACCAGCACAAATGTGCCAATAATGGGAAGTACCTGATTTAGCCGGATTTCATCGGAGCGGGTTTTTGTGGAAAACGGCTGGGTAACCAGGTAAAACAGTCCGTGGATGGTTCCCCAAATTATGAATGTCCAGTTTGCACCGTGCCACAAACCACTAAGCACAAAAGTGGCCATAATGTTTATGGAATGACGAAGCGGCGAACGGCGGTTGCCTCCCAGCGGAATGTAAACATAATCGCGAAACCACGTAGAGAGGCTAATGTGCCAGCGTGACCAGAATTCGCGGATGTTGCGTGAAAAATAGGGGGTGGCAAAATTCTGCATCAGATTAAAACCCAGCATTGCCGCCAATCCGATGGCGATGTTCGAATAGCCTGCAAAATCGCCAAAAATCTGGATGGAAAAAAGAAAGGCACCCATTGCCAGCGTGGCAGCGTTTGCTGTTTCATATTGTGCAAAAATGGTATCTACTATCGGGGCAACAGAGTCGGCCACCGCAATTTTTGCAAAAAATCCCCAGAGTACTTGTCGAAAACCGTTGGCAGCCAGTAGGTAATCAAATATTTTTTTTGAGTAGAATTGTGGAAGCAGATGTTTTGCGCGCTCAATCGGACCGGCAACAAGCTGGGGAAAGAACGCTACAAAGGAAAAGAATGCCAGCCAGTCGTTGGTAGGTTTTAACCGCTCGCGATAAATATCGATGGTGTAGCTGAGGGTTTGGAATGTGTAAAAACTTATTCCTACAGGTAAAATGATATTTAAAGTAGCCGGGTGGATTGGGTATCCCCAATTGGCGAATAAAGCGATAAGTTCGCGGGAAAAAAATCCGAAGTATTTGAAAAAAAACAAAACGCCCAGGTTGACCGACAGGCTGAGAATCAGAAAACGACGTTTCTTCCTTTTTGTTTGCGCCTGAAAAATTTTTGCTCCACACCAAAAGTCAACTACCGAACTTAAAATTACTAGTCCCAGAAACCGGTAATCCCACCATCCATAAAACAGGTAACTGGTCGCCAGTAAAAATGCATTCCGCAGGTTAACCGAGAATTTGTTGAAAAGTCGCCAGTACAAAAGCAGAACGACAGGAAAAAAGATGACAAATTCGATTGAATTAAAAAGCATGGTTTTTTATAAGGGGTGTGATATCGTTTTTTAATCCAATATTTTTTGGAAAAGCAATTCGTCTACCCAGCCGGAAAAAGTTTTCAGCCATTGTTTTTTTGTGCCGGCCTTGGTGAATCCCGCTTTTTCAAAGAGCTTGATGCTTTGAAAATTGTCGGCAGAAATGTTGGCGTAAAGTTGTTTGAGCCCGAGTGAATGAAGGGCATATTCAGAAAGTGCTTCCAGCGTATCTGTTGCATAACCGCAATTGCGGTCTTTTTCGTCGTGAATTAAAATGCCAACGCCGGCACGCAGGTGAAACGGTTCGAAATCGAATAAATCAACTGCTCCGACAGGTTGATTATCTGTTTTTTCGATGATGAGGCGCAACTGTTTTGTTTCGTATATGTCTCTGTCTGAATTTTTAATGTATTCTGCCAAAATGTATCTTGAAAACGGAGTGCGGGTATTGCTCAGCCCCCATATTCTCGAGTCGTTTTCCCACTTGTAAAGCAATTCTATATCGCCGGGCTCCAGCGGGCGAAGGGTTATTTTTCCGTGTTGAAGTAGTTTTTTTGTCATTTCAGAAAGATTACCGTTTACTTTTTTTAGTGATTCTAATTGATAACGAGCCTGTCCAGGTTTTTCCACCCCTTTAATAAGATTTCTGCATCGGTTGTAACGCTGTAATTCCGGGCGTAGAGCGAGTTTAACCGGTGGTTTTTCTTCCAATCGGTTGCGGCGTCGCCGAACATATCAACCGGCGACAGAATGCCGGGTTTTATTGCAGGAAGTTCGGTTTTGCTTTCCGGAGTTTCAGCATAACCAACCCATGATTTTTTGCCCCAAAGCACCTGGAAAACGTTTTTCAGAAAACGCTGCTTTTTGTTAAATATCCATATAAAAACAGGACTGATTACAAGAAAAAACGCCGCCGTAAAAAAATCGAAAACTCTTTTCTTCATTCGGTTGGCGGGTTTTGTAATGGCGTTAATCTGTACAATATACAAGTCGCCCGCAGTGTGGATGGAATTGCTCCCGATAATACTGATACTCTCCGGCGGAGCTATTTTAAAGTCGATATCAAGGGAGGTCAGCTCGAGCATGGCATGGATGATTTTTGCCGAACTCATGTTTTCAGCACAAAAAATAATTTCGTCGATTCGGTTAATGCGAACAATTTCGTTTAACTGATTTATGGAGCCGATGTATTGTTCTCCGCGGTCGGTTTCGTCCAGCGAAATATAGCCGGTAAATTCAGATTTAATGCGGGTTTGATTCAGAATTTCTCTTACCCGTGAGGCTTCGGCGGGGTGTCCGGCAATGGCAATTTTTTTGGAGCGTTTAATGTCAAGCCCAAATGCATTTCGTTTAATCCGGTTCAAAAGCAGCCGGTACAAAACAAGAATAATGGCGGTCCACACAGAGCCAAGTAGAATTAATGCCCTGGAAAACCGAAATTCTATGTCAACCAGAGAATAAATCAGCAGAATGGCAATTGTTCCCCAAAGAATGCCGCGTTCCACATGTGCCAGTTTAACCGGTTTTTTGTACCCTCCGGAAAAAAAGATAGCGGACAACCAAATTAAAATGTAGACAGGCACTATCCATTGTAAAAAGTCGGGGGGATAATATTCGGGGTGATAGCGCAGGTTTTCCCACACCGGAGTAAGAAAAAGGAAACCTGCAAATATGAACAGCGCATCCAGAATAGGCAAAAAGAAACGATCTACAATTCGTTTTAACACCGACAGTGCCGCACGAAACCAGATGGCCAGATTGAGCAGCACCGAAAAAGCGTTCGCGTTTCCACCGGAAAAGTGTTTTTGCGCAAAAATAATCATCGCTTTATAAAACACTTTTACATAATTGAGCGATCCTTTTTTTGTGCTTTCGCCTTTGTAGTGGATAATCGTTGTTTTCGGGAAATAATAGTTTTTGTATCCGCCCTGTATAATTCGGTAAGAAAGATCGATGTCTTCGCCGTACATAAAAAATGTTTCATCCAGCAGCCCTACTTTGTCTAAAGCATCCTTTCGCATTAACATAAAAGCACCTGCCAGTATTTCCACCTCGTGAATTTCGTTTTCGTTGAGGTAGGAGAGGTGGTACCTTCCGAATCTTTTCGATTTAGGGAATAATTTAGCCAGCCCCGACATTTTGCAGAATGCTACCCACGGAGTAGGCAGCCCGCGTTTTGATTCGGGCAGAAAATTGCCTTTTCCGTCAATCATTTTTACCCCCAGTCCACCGGCGTCAGGGTGCTCTTCCATAAACCGGATAACTTTTGTGAAAGTGTCTTCCTCCACTACTGTGTCCGGGTTTAGCAGTAAAATATATTTGCCATGTGCCGTGCGTATTGCCTGGTTGTTGGCTTTGGCAAATCCAACGTTTTTTTTGTTTTCGATGAGATGAACCTGCGGAAATTTGTCGCGGACAAGTTGCGTGGAACCATCAACCGAGTTGTTGTCAACCACAAATATTTCAGCAGAAATATTAATGGAAGCTTTCAGTACCGAATGCAGGCACTGCTCCAAAAAGTGTTTAACATTGTAGTTGACGATAATTACCGAAAGTTCCATTTATTCAGCCTGGCTTTAATGGTTCAAATGTAACATTTCCATTGGATAACGGAAAGCAGAAAGATTTCTGATTTTTTCGTCCGATTATTTTCCCACCGAATTTTCGTACAGCACACGGTTTAACAGCGAACGCCCCAGGGTAATTTCGTCGGTGTACTCCAACTCGTCGCCCACCGCCACCCCACGGGCAAGGGTTGTAACGCGAACCGGTTTCTGTTTCAGCTTGCGGAAAATGTAAAAATTGGTGGTGTCGCCTTCCATTGTAGTTGGCAGGGCAAGAATTATTTCCACAACTTCAGTGTTTTCCGCCCGTTCAACAAGCGAATTTATTTCCAGCTCGTTCGGGCCAATGCCATCCATTGGAGAAATAATGCCGCCCAGCACATGGTACAGCCCGTTGTACTGTTGCGTATTTTCAATTAGCATTACATCGCGGATGTTTTCTACCACACAAATTACCGAATTGTTGCGGGCCGGGTTTGAACAGATTTGGCAGGTTTCGGTATCGGATATATTGTGGCAAATTTTACAATGTTTAATCTCATTTCGCAACTGAATGAGGCTTTGCCCAAATGCCGTAACTCCTTCTTTTTCCTGCCTGAGTAAATGCAAAACCATTCGCAGTGCACTCTTTCGGCCAATCCCGGGTAGTTTGGAAAATTCGTTCACCGCATTTTCAAGCAGTTTCGATGGATATTTTTCGATGTTCATGCTATCTTTTTTCAGCTTTCAAAAGTAAGTCGAAAATCTGAAAAGAAAAAAATAGCCGTTTTTCAAATTTAATGAATAATTTTACGGGTGACAGAACTAAACCGAACGAGAAATTATTAATCCAAAATTTTTTACAATGAACCTAAAAACTAATTCAGCGTACTCCCGGCGCAACTTTATCGGAACAACAGCAACTGCTCTTGCAGGAATAAGTATTATCCCCAGTCGTGCCGTGGCAGGGTTGGGGCACACTCCGCCCAGCGACAAACTGAATATTGCCGGCATTGGTATCGGCGGAAAAGGAGCCACAAACCTGCGTAATATGCCCGGTCAGAATATTGTTGCTTTGTGCGACGTGGACTGGGATTATGCAAATCATGTTTTTGAAACCTACCCGAAAGCAAAAAAGTGGAAAGATTTCAGAAAGATGCTCGAAAAACAAAAAGACATTGATGCAGTGATGATTGCAACGCCCGACCATACTCACGCGCTGCCTGCCGCTGCTGCAATGGAATTAGGCAAACATGTTTACCTTCAGAAACCGCTAACTCACTCGGTTTGGGAATCGAGGTACCTTACTGAGGTGGCCAAACGAACAGGCGTGGTTACGCAAATGGGAAACGAAGGACATTCCAACGACGAGGTGTACGAAGTAACCGAAGTGGTGCACAGCGGTTGTCTTGGCGATATAAAAGAAGCGCACGTGTGGACCAATCGCCCCATTTGGCGCCAGGGAATGCCAAAACCGTTGAAAGAGGTGAAAGTACCAAAAACGCTCGACTGGGATTTGTTTATTGGTCCGGCTGCCATGCGGCCGTACAATCCTGAATACCATCCGTGGATTTGGCGAGGCTGGTGGGACTTTGGAACGGGCGCGCTGGGCGACATGGGATGCCACCTGCTTGATGTTCCCAACTATGCACTGCAATTGGGTGCGCCGATAGCTTTTCAGGCAAGTTCGTCGCTGGTGAATACTGAAAGCGCGCCGGTGTCTGCCAAGGTATCTTACCTGTTTCCGGCACGGAAAAATTTGCCCTACTGCGCATTGCCTGAATTGGAATTGACATGGTACGACGGAGGTTTGATGCCTTCTCGTCCTTACGATTTGCCGGTTGATGCCCCGATGAATCCGGGCGGCGGGTTTATGTTTGTCGGGTCAAAGGCAACACTTATTGCAGAAGCCTATGGCTCCAAATGGAAAGTATATAAAAACGGGCAGGAAATTGTTCCTGAAACGAAAGTTAATATCGATAGGATTCCTGACGATCCGCAGGGCGGTGGCCGCCACGAAATGCACTTTGTAAATTGCTGCAAAAACGGTGGCAAACCTGCGTCGCGTTTCGAATATTCAGGCCCTTTCAACGAAATGGTTGTTATGGGGAACCTGGCGGTGCGCATGCAGTCGCTTCAGAAAACATTGCTTTGGGATAGTGAAAATATGAAAGTAACCAACATTTCGCCTGATGAAAAACTGGTTACTACCAAGCTGTCGCAATTTTCTTCTGACGTAGTTACCTACAAGGTGGAAAGCGAGTCGAGGAGCAGGGTAGAATGGAATGCCCAGGAAATGTGCAAGGAATGGATAAAACATAATTATCAGAACGGCTGGAGTCTGTAACAGAAAAACCCCTAAAAGTGCTTATAACTTTTAGGGGTTCTTTTTTATTGGATTGACTTATGATTTTTTTCGAATAATGTTCAGAATCTGTTTTTTAGTTCGATGTCTGTTGAAAAAAGCATGGCGGTTTCAATCAATGCCAAATGAGAGTAGGCCTGTGGAAAATTCCCCAGTAATCTTTTTGATTCAAAATCAATGTCTTCGCTGAATAGTCCGAGGTGGTTACTGTAAGTAAGCAGCTGCTCGAACAGTTCGCGCGCCTGTTTTTGTTCGCCGATTTTATAAAGAGCCTGAATAAGCCAGAATGTGCAAATGGTAAACGATGAGGTTGGGAGACCAAAGTCGTCGCGATTTTTGTAGCGGTACATCAAGCCGTTGCGGCTTAATTCTTTCTGTGTGGCTTTTACTGTACTGATGTAGCGATAATCCGACGCATCAATAAACCCGAAAGATTCCATGAGCAGGGTAGACGCATCGAGGTTTTTCGAGCCGTAGCTTTGCGTAAATGCCTGAACTTCTTCGTTCCAGCCTTTTTTTATGATGTCTTTTGAGATTGTGTCGCGGAGCTTGCTCCATTTGTCCACATACTCGTTTCTTCTGATAAGTTTGGCAACTTTTATTGCCCTGTCGATGGCTACCCAGCAGAGCAGTTTGGAAAATACAAAATGGCGTTGTTCTGTGCGGATTTCCCAAATTCCGCGGTCGGGCTTTTTCCAGTTTTTGCTTACTATCCGCACAATACTACGTGTGATGGTCCACAGTTCCTCACTGTTTTGCAACGAAACCTCAAACAACAGGAATTGCTGGTAAATCACATCCATCAAAATTCCGTAAATATCGTGTTGCTTTTGTTTGTATGCAGCATTTCCAACACGTACCGGCGCGCTATCTTCGTATCCGGCAAAATGAGAAAGTATTCGCTCTTTCAGATTTTTTTCTTTGTTGATGCCGTACATAATTTGGATTTTTTCATCCTTATCCGATACCACATCAATAATGAAATTCATAAATCGTTCGGCACTTTTCCAGTGGCCGAGTTGGGTCATAACTTTTATAACCATCGAGGCGTCTCTGAGCCAGCAGAATCGATAATCCCAGTTTCGAATTTCACCAATGGTTTCTGGCAGCGAAGTGGTTGCCGCAGCAAGTACCGCTCCTGTTTTGTCGAAACTCAACAGTTTTAGTACCAGGGCGCTACGAAGTATTTGTTCGTCGTATTCCCTGAACCGGTGCGTTTCTTCCGACCAGTTGAGCCAGTACACCTTGGTTCGCTGCAATTTCAGGTAAGACCTTTCGATGGACTGCGCCAGCAGCTTCTGATTGTAACTTATCAGAAAGTAAGCATCCTGGGTCAGCTCAATTTCATCTCCGTTTACGACTTTTTCTTTTTCGATGTTGGTGTAAAGGTAAAGCGAATCGTATGCTCCGGACCGGGTGAAACTTTTAATGAATTCTTGTCGTACCTCGGTGGTCGTTTGTTTTTCGGCGTACTCCAGCTTTGGATTGTAATTCACTCTGAATTTGGGAGTGCCCGATTTTATTTTCACATACCGAATCACGTCCGGAGGCGAATACAGATGATCTACTCCGTTATGATAATGGTAGCGGGGCATAAAATCAATCACCTCGAAACAGTCGTTCCCGTTTGAATATTTCGTTACTAAAATATTGGTTTTCGGTAAATACCTCTGCGTATGCTGATAATCAGAGCTTATGATAAATTCGAAACTTCCTCCCTTTTCCTTGTCAAGCAGTTTGGCAAAAATCGAAGCTGAGTCAAATACCGGCAAACAAAGCCATTCTAGTGCTCCTGATTTTGAAATTAGTGCTGCGCTACTGCAGTTTCCGATGATTCCGTAATCCAGATTTGTCATTATTAATTGTAATCCTTTTTATTTAACTTTGACAATTTGGTATAATTATCCTTATTATTTAAGGCGAACAAATATAGAAAAACTATGAGTCGATTTCTAATTATTTCAAACCGATTGCCGGTACAGATTAATATTTCAGAAGATAATGTTGAAGTAACACCAAGTGTTGGAGGCCTGGCAACCGGAATGATGTCAGTTAACAAATCATTTGATAGTTTGTGGATTGGCTGGTCGGGTGTCGATCGGGAAGAGCTTTCGGAAAAACAGGTAAAAAAAGTAAATAAGGCCCTAGAAAAAGAAGGTTGTGTAGATGTGAATCTCACCGCAGAAGAGGTGGAATTGTACTACGAAGGATTTAGTAATAAAACCATTTGGCCTTTGTTTCATTACTTTACACAATTTGTTGAATACGAGGAAGAACAATGGCAGGCTTACAAAAGAGTGAACCAGAAGTTTGCCGATGTAATTGCCGAAAATATGGAAGGGGTTGATAAAATTTGGGTGCACGATTACCATTTGTTGCTGCTTCCGCAAATGATTAAGAACAAATTTCCGGACGTGACCATCGGTTTCTTTTTGCATATTCCGTTTCCTTCGTACGAGCTGTTCAGGATACTTCCGTGGCGCGACGAAATTATTAACGGAATGCTTGGTGCCGACCTGCTCGGCTTCCATACTTTCGATTACGAACGCCACTTTATGAGTTCGGTGCGGCGCCTTTTGGGGTACGATATCAATATTAATGAAATTAGTCTTCCGCAGCGAATTGTTAAGGTGGACAACTTCCCCATGGGAATTGATTACGACAAGTTTCATGATTCGGCAATGGAATCGCAAAAGCGTTCGGTAAGAGACAAATCGGAGGTTCGAAAGGAACTTGAGAGGTATTATTTGCTTTATCCTGAAACCAAGTTTATACTTTCAATAGATCGCCTCGATTATACCAAGGGGCTGATTAACAGGTTGGAAGCCTTTGAATACTTTCTGGAAGAATACCCGCAGTACCGTGATAATGTAACTTTGGTATTGTTGGCGGTGCCTTCGCGAATTGGAGTCGATCAGTACCAGCAAATGAAAAGCGAAGTAGATGAGGTGGTTGGGCGAATTAATGGCGAGTATTCTACCATCAACCGCACGCCGGTCTGGTATTTTTACCGTTCAATGCCTTTTGAGAACCTTGTAGATTTGTACAACTATTGTGAGATAGCGTTGGTAACGCCCATTCGCGATGGAATGAACCTGGTTGCAAAAGAGTTCATAGCTTCCAAAACAGATGGACGCGGAGTATTGATTTTGAGTGAAATGGCAGGAGCTTCAAAGGAAATGAGCGAAGCTCTGATTATCAATCCAAACGATAAAGCAGAAATTGCCACTGCCATAAAAACGGCAATAGAAATGCCTTTGGACGAACAGGTTGAACGGAACACCGTTTTGCAAAAGCGCCTGAAGCGTTATAATGTGGAAAAGTGGGCTACTGATTTTTTGAGTAGCCTGGATAAAGCACGTCAGAATGAAGAGCAGTACCTTGCCAAAAGACTTACTGCATCGTCAAAAAACAAAATAGTAAAAGAAATTTGCAGTTCCGAAAATCGGATTTTCTTTCTGGACTACGACGGAACACTTACCGGTTTTGTTGACAATCCGATGCACGCGCGGCCTGATAAAGAGCTGTACGATATTCTTGATAAATTGGCTGAAAATCCGAAAAACAGGGTGGTTCTTATCAGTGGCCGCGACAAAAATACCTTTGAAGAATGGTTCGGAAGTAAACCTTACACATTAATTGTGGAACATGGGGTTTGGTCGCGTTCTGCCGGTAGTGACTGGGAAATGATTGAACCGCTCGACGATTCGTGGAAAGAGAGTATTCGCTCGTCGCTTGAATTTTATGTGGATCGTACACCTGGTTCGTTCATCGAAGAGAAAAACTACAGCCTGGTTTGGCATTACCGAAAGTCTGACCCTGAGTTGGGCCTGAACCGGGCCATTGAGCTGAAAGACGAAATGACAAGCCTGGTTTCCAATCTGAACCTTGAAATACTGGAAGGAAACAAAGTGGTTGAAATAAAAAATCGCGGTGTAAACAAAGGTCGTGCTGCACTAAAAGTACTTCATTCTCAGCCGGCCGATAAAATTTTGGCCGTTGGTGACGACTGGACCGATGAGTTTCTTTTTTCAGATTTACCCGACGATGCAATTACCATTAAAGTAGGCATAGCCCAAACTATTGCAGGTTATAAAGTTGAAAACTTCGAAGAAGTTCGTGATCTGCTGACTAAACTGGCGTGTGGTGAGTAGTGTCGAAGGATGACTTTTTTATTGGTTGTCTCTAATTGGTTCCGATAAAATATGTTTTTAGTTTTTTGTAAGAGATATCTGGATAGTACAATTCGGTTGTTTTTTAATGTTGATTTTTGTGTCTGATTCAATATCTTTGCTACTCAAATCGGACTTAATCTTGAAGAAAGACATATTAAATACCGAGCTTGTGAAGCTCCTGAGAAAGGGAGATATGGCTGCGTTCGACGCCATTTATAACAGATACTGCCATAAGTTGCATCAGTTTGTATTTATGTATCTTAAGCAGGAAGAGGATGCCGAAGAAATTGTTCAGGAAGTTTTTATAAAAATCTGGGAATCACGAGCGAAAATTGATGTCTATTCCTCTTTTGAGTCGTTTCTGTTCACAATTGCATACAACTCAACCATGAGCTTGCTGCGCAAGCGGGTAAGCGAAACAAAATCGAGGGAATATTTAAGATCCCTGCAGCGTATTGATGCAGCTGAACAGGTAATCGACGAAATTCAGTTTAAAGAGTTAAATAACAAAATTGAGTCTTTGTTGACACAACTGACTCCGCGCCAGAAAGAAATTTATCATTTGAGCAGAGAGGAGGGGTTGACACATTCTGAAATAGCGGAGAAACTGAACATTTCCGAAAGTACTGTAAATAATCACCTCGTAACCACTTTGAAATTTATAAAATTACATGTTGATAGTAGTTTGGTTATCAATGCTTTGTTTTTGTGTCTCTTTTTTTAGAAAAAAAATTGAGTTTTCGCTTAGTTATCATTGCGGGCTTATGCGTAATAGTATTAAATCTGATGAAAACAGAATATAGTTTTCAGAGGTTTAGTTTAGTTAGCAGTACCTCCCCGTATTTGGGGAGGTATAAAGATTCAAATAGCAATGGATAAAGAGATCCTTTTAAAATATTTAAAAAATAATTGTTCAGACAAGGAGTTTGAAGAGTTGGTTGCATGGTTGGAGCAAGGTGTGCTGTCTGGAAACATAAAGGATTTGAGCTACAATCAGTGGCAATTGCTTGAACCCGAATTGAAAAACAGAGATGCAAAGAAATACAACGCATTGCTCAATAAAATTCATCACGAAATAAATCTTCGGGAGAATGAAAAGAAGGAGAGTAAAGTTGTTTCTTTAGGGAAAGTAACAAAATGGTTAACCAGAGCTGCAGCTGTTTTTTTCATTCCGTTGCTTGGTGTTGTGTTCTATTTGCTTTCAGAACGAAATATTCATTTATATCAGACTGCTGAATTGGCTGTAGATTCAATTGAAATTATTGCACCAATCGGTTCCAGAACAGTGGTTCAGTTATCTGACGGAACAGAAGTAAATCTGAATTACGGAAGCAGAATTAAGTATCCCCGCGATTTTGTCGGAGACATAAGGGGAGTAACACTCACGGGCGAAGGATATTTTGACGTGGCTCGTAATCCCGAAAAACCATTTATTGTAAAAGCGGGCAGGTTGAATGTAAAAGCTCTGGGAACCGAATTTAATGTTAATGCCTACCCCGACGATAATGTTATTGCAACAACACTTGTAGAAGGGAAAGTAGAGATAGAGAAGGTATTATCGGGAAGTGGAGTAGAGCGGTTGGGCGCAATGCTCCCGGGACAACATGTTGCCTATGATACAGAAACGGACAGGGTTATGTCGACAACAGGGAATATTGATGAATACATTTCATGGAAAGAGGGGAAACTGGTATTTGATAATACTCCAATTATAGATGTGACAGAAAAACTTGGCAGAATGTTTAATGTCGACATTCAGGTTGCCGAAGAGGTTAGGGATTTGACATACACGGTTACTTTTACCGATGATCCTTTGTTTTTGATTCTTGACCTGATGACAGAAACAACCCCCATTACTTATACCAGATTGCCACGTAAAAAACTTCCGGATGGTACTTTTACCAAACAGAAAATATGGATAGATAAGCGAAAGTAAACTATAACCTAACAAAAATGCCTATGATATGAGCCCTTAAAAACCAATAGGGGAATGCGCCAACATTCCCCTGTGAAATCTAAAAATTATCTCCGGTAATTACTCCGGACAATTTCTAATCTTAACATTACAAAAGTATGAAAAAAAAATTACAGTACTTTGGGGATTGTAATATTTCCAAATTACGAAGATTATTGAGAATGATGAAGTTAACTGTCTTTTTATTATTGGTTTCAGTGTTTAGTGTGTTTGCGGAGAAAACATATTCGCAAACCAAGGTGCTGAATGTAAATTTGAAAAATAGCACGGTAAAAGAAGTGCTTCGTAATATTGAGGAACAAAGCGAGTTCTATTTTATGTATAGTGAGAAATTGGTTGATGTAAATCGTAAAGTATCAATAAATTTCCGTAACAAAAAAGTTGAAAAGATTCTTGACGAGCTGTTTGCAGATACCAATGTGAGCTATAAGGTACGGGATCGGTATATTTTGTTGACGACCCCGGAAGCAGGAGGAAATAATTTAACTGTACAACAACAAAAAAACGTATCTGGAAAAGTGACTGATTCTTCAGGTTCACCCTTGCCCGGTGTAACCGTTATAATTAAAGGTACCACTCATGGTACGGTAACGAATGCAGATGGGGAGTATTCTGTTTCTAACTTTCCTGAAGATGCTGTATTTGTGTTTTCGTTTGTGGGAATGAAAACACAGGAAATACCTGTGGCAGGAAAAGCATCAATCAATGTAGTGATGGTAGAAGAGACTGTTGGTATTGAAGAGGTTGTGGCGATTGGATATGGAACATTGAAAAAGAGAGATTTGACAGGTGCTGTTTCTTCAATAAACTCTAAGGAGTTAAGTTCAAATATGTTAACAACTCCGGATCAGGCGCTGCAAGGAAGAGTGGCTGGTGTACAAGTAAATACTAGCTCTCATGCTCCTGGTGGAGGTATTTCTGTGCAAATACGAGGAACTTCTTCATTGTCGGCTGATGGTCAGCCTCTGTATGTGGTTGATGGCTTTCCGATCTCAAATGATTTTACCTCAGCAAGTTCGGTCGACGGAGCGGTTGCTATCTCTCAGAATCCATTAAATTCAATAGATCCTTCAAATATTGAATCTATCGAAGTATTGAAAGATGCTTCTTCTACAGCTATTTATGGTGCTAGGGGAGCAAATGGAGTAGTTTTAATTACTACAAAAAAAGGAAAAACGGGGAAAGCTATTGTAACCTTTGAGAGCTCAACTTCAATTGATACTCCGTCAAACTATTTGGAATTTCTTTCAGCCGAGGAATGGGGCGTTTTGGTTAATGAAGCGGATGACTTAAACGGTACTGCTCGTACTTTTACAGAAGGCGAGATTTCCGAAATGGGTAAGGGGACAGACTGGCAGAGGGAAGTCTTACGCACAGCATTGACTCAGAATTATAAGATGTCGGTTTCCGGAGGAACATCGGCAATTCGTTATCTTCTTTCCGGAAGTTATTTGGATCAGCAAGGGATTGTCGTGAATTCTAATCTAAAACGTTATTCTATGAATGTTAATCTTGATGCAAATATTACTGAAAGGTTTAACATAGGAACTAATATTATGTTTTCCAATGCAATGAATGACATGGTGCCTACAGATTCTAAAGGGTACGGGACACAAACTAATGTGATTTCTAATGTGCTGTTTTCATGGCCTTATATACCAGTGAAAGATGAAGACGGAAAGTATACGTTTTTTAAAGATTATAAAAAGGGAATAGGCTCTATGGATAATCCTGTGTATATGACTAAAGAATATGATATTCAGGATAATACTTCCAGACTTTTAGGAAGTATTTATGGAAACTACAAAATTATGGATGGCTTGGAGTTGAGGGTTCGAGGTGGTCTTGATTATAGGGACTGGAGATATCATTCTTATTACCCTCTTGAATCAGCAGCGGCAAAAAGTAAAGCAGGAATAGCTAGTATTACAAGTGAAAGAACTACTAATTTTCTTAATGAAAACATTCTTGAATATAAAAAGAATATAGGAGAAAAGCACAACGTTAATGTAATGGCAGGTTTTACTAATCAAACAGAAAATGATGAATTGGTAACTGCAACAGGCTATGGATTTCCCTCTGATTATTACAAATACAATAATATGGGCATTGCAAAGCAACAATATACAAAATCTACTAAAACTAGATGGATTTTGCTTTCCTATATAAGTAGAATTAACTATGTATATAACGACAAATACATGCTTACTGCTACAGGCCGTTGGGATGGTTCTTCAAAATTTGGAAAAAATAGTAAATGGGGATTTTTTCCCTCAGTGGCTGTAGCCTGGCGCTTGTACGAAGAGAGTTTTGTGAAAGATTTGAATGTATTTAGTAATTTGAAGTTAAGAGCTGGATACGGGAGTGTCGGAAATGAAAGAATAGGGCTTTATAAATCAATTTCGACAATTTCAACCGCCAAAGATTATAGCTCCGGCTATGTTTTTGGGGGAGATTTAGTGGGGATAGCATATCCCAGCAGAATACCTAATCCAGATTTATCATGGGAGAAAACAAAAGACTTGAATTTTGGATTGGATATGGGTTTTTTCGAAAATCGGATAAATCTATCTATCGATGGGTATAAAAAGAAGACAAAAGATATGCTCGTTGAAGTCTCTTTAGCAAGGGAAAGCGGTTACGGGAGTGTACTCAAGAATATTGGGTCAATGCAGAACACTGGAGTAGATATTTCGGCCAGAACTATTAATTGGAATTCCAATTCTTTTAGCTGGATTACTGATATGACTTTTTCCTTAAATAGAAATAAAGTAATTGACCTAGGGGGTGCAAGTGAAATATATACCGGCTGGTTAGGTGGTGCTAAAAATGGGCTAAATGGGAGTAATGCAGTTCGTCTTACTCCAGGGCAACCTGTTGGAAAATTTTGGGGAGTCATAAGAGATGGAATATGGCTGTCTCAGGAAGATATCGATGCGGCAGGAACACAAAAATCTGCTACCCCTGGATCAGCCAGATTTCGAGATTACGATAAAAGCGGTACTTTCGATGGTAATGATTGTACTTACGTTGGTGACCCAAATCCTGACTTTACATTTGGATTTAACAATAGTATTTCATATAAAGAATGGTCCTTTATTTTAAATACATACGGAGCAGTTGGACAGGATGTTCTGAATGTTCTTAAAGTAAAGAAAGATGGGGGAACCTATTATGGCGCTATTAGACGGAATCGCTGGTCGCCAACAAACCCTGAAGGAACTGAATTGGCTGCAAATTCAAACTATCCCGGTTATGTTAGTACTGATAATGTGGAGGATGCATCATTTTTGAGGATACAGTTAGTTAGCCTAGGATATAAAATACCTGTAAAGTCGAACCGTCTGAGTGACGTGATGCTTTCCTTGTCAGCTGATAATCCTGTAGTGTTTACAAAATACTCTGGATACGATCCAGAGGTAAATTCATTTGGAGCAAATAATTCAGTAAAAGGAGTAGACCTTTTTGGATACCCTGCTTCAAAATCTATAAGATTTGGAATAAAGATTATTTTTTAAGTAACAGTAAAAAAACAGTAGACAAATGAAAAAATATGCATATTATATTTTTCTAATTTTCATTATCGTTGGCTTTTTTTCTTGCTCTTTAGATGAAGAGATTTACAGCAATCAAAATGTAGATGACTTTTATAAAAGTGAGGAAGAGATAGAATTAGCCTTAAATGGAGCTTATTCAATGTTTTGGGATGGTTATATTTATAAAGATGGCTCTTATGTACAACTGGGCGACATGCCTACTGATATCATGACCTCTACTCCGAACAAGAACGCCTGGGATTTATTTGCATGGACAGTAAGTGACAATTATTTTGACCAGCTTTGGGAAGCGAGTTATAAAATGATTAACCGTTGTAACGAAGTGATTGAACGAACTAAAAATAGTAATGTGACTGACGTCTATAAGAATAGTGCGATTGGACAGGCCGAGTTTTTACGAGGACTTTGTTATTTTAATTTAGTTAAAGATTTTGGTGGCGTTCCTTTACACATTACAGCAACTAAAAGTTTGGCCGATGTAAACAAGACAAGAAATACAGTAGATGAGGTGTATGCGCAAATCATTTTAGATCTAAAAAGTGCTTATGTACGCTTGTCACCGTTTGATGCCGCTAAACATAGTAAAGGCTATGCTACTAGCGGAGCTGCTAAAGCCCTGCTTGCAAAAGTATATCTTCAGAAGAGTGACTGGGCAAATGCTTCAATTACAGCCAAAGAAGTGATAGATATGGGAGTTTACGATTTGTATAAAGATTATTCTCAGATATGGGATCCTGCCTATAAGAACGGTTCTGAACAAATTTTCTCTGTTCAACATAATAACGGAGGCGATAATACTACGAACTATGGTGAACATATGACGTTTTTCTTGTGTCCCAAAGGTTACTCACTTCCTGATGGAACAGGGATAATGTTTACACTTGATGATGGGAATGCAGGAAGCTGGCAGGTTGACGATAATTACTTTCAAAAAACTCCAAATACATACCGGAAATGGTGGTCTGTTAGGGATCGTATGCCTAGATATCTAATAACCGGAGCAAACCCCATTAGCTGGATTGAAGATACAGTCGAATTGCAGAGAATAAATATAGTGAAGTATTATCATCCTGATTATGCAACCGGGTATCTGCAAACAGGAGTGAATTTCACAGTGCTAAGATATTCCGATGTGTACTTGACTTATGCTGAAGCACTAAATGAATTGAATAACGGACCCACTGCAGAAGCATTTGCTGCAATTAATAAAGTTCGTCAACGGGCAAGAGCAGTTGGGACAATATTTGAACAGCCAGAATCTGTTTATCCCGATCTTGCCGGACTGGATCAGCAATCTTTTAGAAATGCAGTTCTGGATGAACGCGCTGCAGAGTTTATTGGTGAAGGTGAACGCCGAAATGATCTGAATCGGCACAATCTGTTTATTTCGACAGCTGAGTCTCAGGGAGTGACTGGGATAAAACCCGGATATGTTTTGTATCCAATTCCTCAAAATGAAATAAATCTGAATCCCTTGCTTGAGCAGAATCCCGATTACTAGTAATTTATGAAAGAACAGTAACCTTCTATATTTTGTTATAAAAGGTTGCTGTTTTTTTATTGCTCCCTACGGGTGAAAATTTGAGTGACGGGAACGGCATAGGTGTTGACATTTTATACCGTTCAAATGCTGATAGCCTCTTTGTAAAGCTTTGTCTATACTCTCAGTGTCGGTTATGCGCGCTGTGTCAGATTGTTGTTCTTTAACAAGGTTTCCAAGTTGAAAAAGTAATTAACAAACAAGTTTTTTCCATATATTCGCAGGCCGTGATAAAGGAGGTTCGTAGAACTCTGCTTCTACTCGTGACTATAAAATAAGATCCAGAATAAATATAGATAATTGTCTGAACGCATATTATTGAACAATATGAAGGTTTTTGCAAAAACAGGTTTGACCCTGGCGGGGCTTGTTGGGCTTTTTTTAGCCGTTTCCAGTTGTACGCAAACTGACAAGCCGGAAGTTTTTAAACAGTATGAATTTACACAACCGGCAGAGAAAGTCAGGATACATACCTGGTGGCACTGGGTTGATGGAATGATAACAAAAGAGGGAATCACCAAAGATTTGGAGTCAATGAAAAAGGTTGGTATTGCTCAGGCAACAATCCTTAACTTAGGTTTTCCTCAAAATGCGAGTGTGCTTCCGTCGGAAAATTATAAAATTGAGAAAGTTAAATTCGTTACAGACAAATGGTACGAAATGTTTGAATGGGCTTTGCAGGAAGCCAAACGACTTGGAATTACCATAGGAGTGCATAATTGTGATGGGTGGAGTGAAAGTGGTGGCCCCTGGATTAAACCTGAGATGTCGATGAAAAAGTTTGTTTATACCAAAACAATTATACCCTCCGGATTCAAAGGCAAAATAAAACTGGATAAACCATATAACAATTTCGATTTTTATAAAGACGTAGCTGTTGTTGCCTATAAAAATAGTGGTTTAAAAAAGAATTCGTTTCAATCTGCCAACCCGGAGATTATCATCAATAACCAGCAAAAAATAGCTCCGTCTACAATTTTTGAGGCTAAAAAGGGAGACTCAATCGAGTTTATTTTTAATGCTGATTTTGTTGCAGACAAAATTTTAGTCTTTCAGGGCTATAAAGTTGGGAGTTCAGGCATCAATAAAAACACATCAAGTCAATACACGCTGATGAGTTCAAACAATGGCGGTGAAAGTTATAAAGAGATAACCCGGTTTAACTTGACGTGCTTTAACGACACTGCAATCATAAATTTCCCCAGGACAAAATCCAGCCGTTTCAAGCTGATTATTAGTGACGGACTTTCTCTCTCAACATGGAGAAACAGCAAGTATTTGTTGTCTCATGTTGAGTTGTTGGCAGACGGCGATCATTCAGGGTTTGCTCCTGCCGTTCCACGCGTATTTGAAAAAACTGCTTCCGGAAATATTTTGGATGTAAAGCAGCTTGACGAGAAGGGAATTGACTTGGGTGGTTACAAAGCAATAAAAAGCAACGAAATAGTCAATCTTTCCAATCAGATGAATTCAGATGGAATAATTGATATTGATTTGCCCGATGGGGACTGGACTATTCTTCGATTTGGATACACAACAACCGGAGTTGTTAATTCTCCTTCTACTGTTGAAGGAGAAGGGCTTGAATGTGATAAAATGGATACGACTGCTCTTAATGTGCACTTCTCTAATTTTCCTCAAAAATTAGTTCAACACTCCAAAGGATTGAATGGAAGTACTTTCAAATTTTTGTTGATTGACAGTTGGGAATGTGATTTTCAGAACTGGACTGCTCAAATGCCCGAAGAATTTGAGAAACGCCGGGGATATAGTTTAATTGATTGGTTGCCTGTGTTATGTGGTGATGTTGTGGGGGATATGGATTTATCTGAAGGATTTTTGTACGACTTCAGAAAAACCATAGCTGAGATGATTGAAGAAAATTTTTATTTGCATTTCAGTGAACTTTGCCACCGAAACAATCTTGAAATGCACGCTGAAGTAATTTACGGAGGGGGAATGTATCCTCCTTTGGATGTATTAAAAGCAAATAGTTATGCAGATTTGCCAATGACTGAATTCTGGACATTGGCCAACGACGGAGTTATTACTTATAGTCCATTAAAAAACAATCCGCTAAGTAGTTTGGCATCGTTGTCGGGCTTATACAACAAGCCTGTGCTGGCTTCCGAAGCATTCACTGCAAGTTGCCGCCACAGTGAAACACCAGCCGACTTAAAATTGTATGGTGACAGAGCTTTCTGTTCGGGTATCAACCAGATGGTTCTTCATAGTTATGTCCATCAGCCCAATGAGCAGAAGCCGGGATTAACTTTGTATGCTTTTGGTTCTCATTTTAACAGAAATACGCCTTGGTGGAATTACTCCAGGGGTTGGCTCGATTATCAGGCACGTATTCAATACGTATTGCAAAAAGGAATTATTCCGGCAGAAGTGCTTTACTTTGTTGGAGACCAGCTGCCTCATGATTTAAATGTTGAGTTGGTCAATAATCTTCCTAAAGATATTCATGCCATCCCGTGTAATTTCGACCTGCTTCAAAATGCTGTAGTAAAAGAAGGAAAAATATCATTTCCTTCTGGTGCTGAATTCTCAATATTGGCTTTGCCGAATGTTCGTTCCATAAATTATTCTACTTTAATCGAAATCGACAGGTTGGTTAGGGATGGCGCTGTTGTTTTTGGGGAAAAACCTCAGTATTTGTTGTCGCTAAAAGACATGACTGAAAATAGGAATGGCTTTGAAAAATTGATGTCAGAGCTTTGGGGAGATTACAAGAAAGGTGAAACCGGAAGAAATCCACATGGAAAAGGATTGGTTTGTTGGGGAGCTTCTGTAAACGACATGTTGAAGGAGTTAAAAGTTGCACCGGCTCTTTCAACTACTCTGCCCGATTCTCTTGAAGTATTATCGATTCACAAAACTACCCCAGAAGAAGATGTGTTTTTTGTAGTAAATCAACATAATCAGCTTCTGAATTTTGAGTGTAATTTCGCAGTAGGTGACAAGAGCCTTGAAATTTGGAACCCGATGACAGGAGAGTGTAAGAACCAGCTGGTTTACATACAAAGTAATGAAGAAACCACTGTTCCGGTTCGGCTGCAGCCCAATGAATCTCTATTCTTTATATTCAAAAAAGGAAGTAGAAAGAATTTTGTTACTAAGGTCGAATTGGATGGACGTCAAATATTTCCTGCACAAGCCGAGGGCGTTTCGTCTGATGTAGTTCCTGAAATCAAACTGGAAAATGGCAACTGGTCGTTAACCGGCTATGTTAACGGTGTTTATCATACTACTACAAATCTGGGAGAACGAGTTTCATTTGATGCCGTATCTCCTGATATATATAATGTATCTGACTTCAGCGGAAGTGTAAGTTTTTTATCGATTGGGGGAGATTCTATTGAGCCTGTTACTATTTCGAACTTGGGATTGTTAACAGAATCAGATGTGTCCCAGATTAAGTACTTCTCTGGTGAAATGAAATATGTTATTGATTTTAGTGTTCCTTCGGAGTATCTTGATAATCGTAGTTCTGTCTGCCTCGATTTGGGTATTTTTGGAACCACAGGTGAAGTAAGGTTGAACGGACGATTTCTTGAAAACGTGTGGTTTCCGGGTGTAACTATTCCGGTTACTGAGATATTGACGAAACATAATCGTTTGGAAATAGTAATAGCAACAACTAACCGAAACCGGTTAATCGGAGACCTTCGCGAAAAGGGGCATTTGAATAATATTTGGACTTCTTATATCGGTGTAAGAAAAGGTTTTAATCTGGGGGTTTCAGGATTGGCTGGACCACTCAAATTGATAAAGTATTCAGAAAAACCGTGCGTAGAAAGAAAATCAGCAAAGAAAGAAAGGGGATAATGTCCCCTTTTGTAAATGGCCGGATGCTTTTTAGTAACAAGAAATTTTATTTTACACAATTATGAGTTCAATTCCCATTTCTTCTATGGCAATGGCTGTTTGTTGAGGAATGCCAGAATCGGTAATGATAGTGTCAACCTGATCGAGCGGACATATCCTGCCGAAACCTCTTTTCCCAAATTTGGAGGAGTCGGAAAGAATAATCGTTCGCAAGGCTGCATTCATCATTTTTTTGTTCAGAATTGCTTCTTCAATGTTTGAGTTGGTTATTCCATTTTCAAAATCAATCCCATCCACGCCCAAAAAAAGTTTAGAGCAGGTTAGATCATTAAAAGGCTGGGCCGCAAAATCGCCTACTACAGAGAAAGAGTTTTTGCGGACAATTCCTCCCAGCTGGATTACTTCAATGTTGGGAATATTGTTAAGCAGAATAGATGTTTTCAGGGAGGCGCTCACGACGGTAAGGTTTCCTTTGGGGTTCAACTCCTGGGCAAATGTATGAGCCGTTGATCCGGAAGCAATAATAATAGAATCATTTTCTTCGATTAGTTTGCAGGCAGCCATCGCAATTCTCTTTTTTTCCGACGTTCTCATTTTTTCCTTTTCCTGCAGATTAATATCCGCAGTATGTGGGTTTACGGGGCTTGCGCTCCCATGAGTCCGGTAAAGCAGCTTTTTTTCTTCCAGGTATTTTAAATCCTTTCGTATTGTAACGGGTGTAACATCGAGTTCTTTAGAGATGTCCGATACTTTAATAAACCCATTTTTATTGAGCATGTCCAGGATGTACTTGTGCCTTTCTGCGATACTTAACATGATGCTTATTTATTATTGTTTTATGCAAATATAGCCTTTTCCGTTATGTTTTTATTAAAGTAAGTAGTAGAAGTGGTGTTTCGGGATAAAGTTTTAGTTGATGTCTATTTCTTAATTTTTTGCTAATTTTTTGTTGTTATTTATTTCTTTTTACATATGTTTGTTGTGTTTTAAGAAGGTGAAAAGAAAGAAAAAGAAATGTTAGCAAGATATTTCTTTCGTTTTAAAGATAATTTAAGGGAATAGGGATTTATGAAAAGAGAAGGTCTTTCGGGTGAGATAGGTTCGGGCAACTACGCGA
>NZ_FQUM01000005.1 GCF_900129025.1 Mariniphaga anaerophila
TCTCATTTCAAATCAAAAAATCAAAGAACGCTCGTAGTAAATTATATATTAAACAATTACGATCAAACAGATTTAGATTAACGCATCACTAATAATAATTGGAAATGTGTAATGAATAATAAAAAAAAGAACAAAAGTATAACCGGCCGTTTACAAATTAAGAAAGCTACATTTCCGTAATTATCAATTGTTCATTACTCATTATTAATTAAAAAAACAGGCAGGCTACAGCCCGTAAATCTGCTAAAGCATTGCAATTTGAAGTATATAACTATATTTAAATTATCAGGATGAAAAAGTCTATAAAACAACACAATAATTTCTGACTCTAACGATTCACAGGAAATAATCAAACCTCAAAAAACCAATATATAATGAACATAACCATACACTCAATTCTGTCAAATCTAAAAAAAAGAAAAACTCTGGCAGCATTTCGTTTCGTAGGATTGCTAATTGGCTTTACTGTATTTCTGTATATCTTGGGATTAAATACCCGCGAAAAAAGCTACGACCGCTTTTGGGAAGATGCGGATAGAATTTACCGGACTAGTCTTTCTTTATCGCAAAACGGAGAATTAATGACCCGTTCGGCTAAAAATTTCCCGGGGTCGGTACACCTTTTAAAAGAAGAAATTCCGGGAATTGAAACCGCTTGCACTTTTTATAAAGACGTAATTACCATTTTTACCGAGCAGAAACAGTTTTCAGACGTGCAGTGGCTGTGGAGCGACACTACGTTTTTTAATGTGTTTCCAAGAAAAATAATTGAAGCATCCAGTTTCAATTTATTCAGCAATATACATGGAGTAATGCTTTCGGAGAGCTTTGCCCGGAAACTTTTTGGCAACGAAGATCCGCTTCAAAAGGTTTTTAAACTGAACGAAGGCTGGGAGTTTGTGATAATCGGTGTTTTCGAAGATATTCCTGCCAATAGTCATCTTTCGGTAGATGTGATTGCGGGGGTAAATTCGTTGTGGTACTACCTGAGCCATTTCGACAATAAAACCGGGAAGCTAAACGATAACCCCGAATATCGTCCGTCAAAACTCGATCCGTATGCACAGGGAGCCTGGAGTGCTCCTGCCGAGTATCGTCCGTATTGTTACCTGAAGCTGGCAGAAAACACAGCAATTCGCACGGTCGAACAGCAAATTCCGGTAGCGATGGAAAAAATAGCTCTCCCCAAACATTTAGCTGATACCGACATAAAGTTTGAACTTCAGCCAGTAAGCGAAATACATTTACGTTCGCATCTCGAACACGAGTACCAGACTAACGGCAGCCAGTCGCGGGTTAATTTCTTATACCTCATCGCCTTGGTGGTGCTTTTGGTGAGTACTGTTAATTTTATAAATCTGAGCAGCATTAGCTGCATGGAAAGTGGAAAGCAATTTGCAATTCGTATGATTAACGGAGCCAGCGAACTATCTGTTGCCCTTATTCTATTTTTCGAAAACTTTATGTTGAGTCTTGTGGCACTGCTGTTTTCTTCGGGACTGGCTGTTTGGGGGACGATAGAAATGCAGGAAGGGCTTATTTTTTATCTCGAAAATAATTTGTTATTGCTAGCCTTTGTGTTGGTAATTGCCCTGGTGGCAACGCTTATTCCGTATTATTCAACCCTAAAAGGACGTTTCCCCGACTATTTGAAAACGCAGACAAAAACGCTTCCCGGCAATTGGAAAGGACGGAAATCACTTGTCGGGCTACAGTTTACCATCTCCATTATCCTGATTGCAGGTACCCTGTTGATCGATAAACAACTGTCGTTTATGTCGAACTATTCGCTTGGTTTTCAGCCCGAGCAAACCCTGTTTTCGCTTTCACCAATGAGTATGAACGGAAAGCCCGATATTGTTTCACGTCTTTCGGCATTTAAAACCGAAGTGCGTAAAATTCCGGGCGTAAAAGATTTTGCTGTTTCTTCGTCGATTCCAGGCAAAGAAATCTCGCGTTATGCCGAAGACTTGCGACTCGACGAAAATGCCGAACCCTTGCCCGAAGTTTTTCAGTTGGTAAGTGCCAGCGAGGACTATACTTCGGTGTTTCAACTTAATCTTTTGGCAGGAACCAATCTTTCCGAACAAAAAGAGTGGCAGTCAAACGAAATATTGATAAACGATTTGGCTGCAAAAACCATGGGATTTGCCAATCCTGCTGATGCAGTAGGACAGTACATCGGGTTCAGGGGTAAGGTGAAGCAAATTGCCGGGGTATTTGCCAACTACCATCATCTTTCGCTAAAAAATGAAATTGCCCCGATGATACTTGCTCAGGATTTGGAATGGGATTACTCGGTAGGCTACTACACGCTACGCTACGAAGCTCGTCGCACTGCCGATGTGTTGGCAGCAGTAGGGCGTTTGTGGGAAGATATTTACCCCGGCGAAACCGCTGACTTCCAGTTTACCGACGAACGTTTTGCCAGTCAGTACCGTGACGAACGACTATTTAACCGGCTGCTGACCACGAGTTCGCTTATTGCCCTGTTTGTTTCCTGTATCGGGCTGTTTGCCATTGCTTCGTTCGATACAAAAAAGCGGGTACGTGAAATCGGTATTCGAAAAGTAAACGGTGCAAAAACATCTGAAATTCTAACCTTGCTAAACAAGGACTTTGTAAAATGGACAACCGTTGCCTTTGTTATTGCTACGCCAATCTCTTGGTACGCCATGAATAAGTGGCTCGAAAACTTTGCATATAAAACTACGCTGAGTTGGTGGATTTTTGCCTTAGCTGGTTTGTTGGCACTGGGAATTGCACTGTTAACGGTGAGTTGGCAAAGTTGGAGAGCAGCGACGAGGAACCCGGTGGAAGCGTTGCGAAATGAATGAGTTAATAATGAACAATTGGGAATGTGTAATGATTAATTTAAGAAATGACCAACGTTGTAACCAATCGTTTACCTAAAACGGAAAGCTACATCTCCGTAATTACTAATTGTTCATTACTCATTATTAATTAAAAAAAGCGGGCAGCAACAAAAAACCCGATGGAAGCGTTGCGGTATGAATGAGTTAATAATGAATAATTGGGAATGTGTAATGAATAATAAAAAAGGAACAAGAGTATAACCGATCGTTTACTAATCAAAAACGCTACATTTCCGTAATTACTAATTATTAATTACACATTACTAATTGAAAAAAGTTGATTTTTTGCTCTATTCGACCAAAATCAGTCCCGGGTTATTACCGGTAAGACACCTTCCGCCGCCGGGAGCAACCACAAATGTATTTTCGATGCCCACCATTCCGATGCCTTCAATGCCTTTTTTCGGTTCAACCGCAAAAACCATATTTTCTACCAACGGGGCTTTAAATCCTTTTGCCAAAACCGGATACTCATCAACCGTTAAGCCAATGCCGTGTCCCAAAAATTTCACCTGGCGGCTGCCGAATCCCATAAAATTCTTCAAAAATTCGGAGCTGAGTCCTCCCATTATGGTTTCATAAATAGTTTCAGGAACATTTCCGGGAATAAGCATTTCAGCCACCCGATTTTGCACGTCAACACATTTTTGATGAATTCGCTGCACTTCGTCAGAAAGTGGCTTGCCAAACATATACGTCATGGTTTTATCGGAGTGGTAACCGTTTACAGCAACCGCCACATCAATAAAAACAAGATCGCCTTTTGTCAGCTTCCGGTGCCTGCTACCAAAGCTGGGAACAGCAGGGCTTAATCCCAGGTTTCCTCCCGGCCCGTCGAAATTGGTAGGATGCAACGAGCTTTCACCAAATCCCAGCTGCCCAAGAGCCATTTCAGTATCGAGCATTCCAAAGCGCACACTCCCCTGATGCCCTTCTTTCACCATCACCGGATACATTTCAGCAGCCAAATCAGCCTCCGACATCCCTTCCCTGAGCAGTTCGGGAACACGTTCTTCCAGCACGCGCTGATGTATGGCAGCAGCCTTTTCCATACACTTCAACTCCCAGTCGCTTTTTACAGAGCGGGTTTGTGCAATCTGAAAATCAATGGGTTTATAAGAAACAAATGAGAAATGCTTTTGAAAACGCTGAAACATAGCCAACGGAACAAACTCTGTTTCCAGAAATACTTCACCGGGAAATTTAGAGTATTCACGTGCGGCGTCCCGATAGCTGTTCATGTGTTTTATTAACGGAAATTCCGACTCTTCCAGCGAACGCTCGTAGCCATGACGTGCCCACAAAACAGCCGCATTTTCCCGCTCAATTATCAACATTCCGTCGGGCATCGAACCTGTAAAATACAACAGGTTTATCTTGCTAAAAACAACAGCCAGTTTCCAATCCGGACACTGTTCATCCATTATTTCCCGAAACTTGATTAAGCGTGTCTCCAGTTCTGAAGCAGGTACGCGGTCGTTCATAATTTTCAATTTATTGAAACAAAAATAGCAGAACGATTATAAAACAGGCGGTTGACGCCATTTTGTCCATCTAAAGTTAGCTCTATGTAAACTTTAGAGGACGGAGAGTTGAAACAACGCAACATATCTCCGCTTGACAAAATATCATACAAGCGCTGTCAATTTTTTTGACACTCATTTGTTCTGCTTACCTTCTACTTTTCTGTATATCTTTTATTTACGAAAAAGGCATTGTTATTGACCCGCTTTTTGCGAAACCGCGTAATTTTAACCTAATTTGGTCAATCGGTTCTACGCAAAAAAGATTATACATGATACTTCTAAAAAATGTCGACAAATACTACGATTCCAGATTTCAACGGACTTTCGTTTTAAAGGGTGTGAACCTCGAAGTGAACCAAGGGGAGTTTGTTTCCATTATGGGGCCGAGCGGAGCAGGAAAATCAACCCTGTTAAATATCATCGGTCTGCTGGACGAGCCCGGCGCCGGCGAATACTATTTTTGGGATGCTCCGGCTCATCAGATAAAAGAGAAACAAAAAGTACAGTACCACCGCAGCCACATCGGGTTCATTTTTCAGGCATTTCATCTGATTGATGAACTTAATGTTTACGAGAACATTGAAACGCCGTTGATTTACCGCGGAATTAAAGCGAAAGAACGAAAAGCGCTGGTTGCCGACCTGCTCGATCGGTTCAACATTGTAGCCAAAAAAGATTTGTTTCCGAACCAGCTTTCAGGCGGACAGCAACAACTGGTGGCAATTGCACGGGCAATTATCGGTAATCCCAAACTGCTGCTTGCCGACGAACCAACCGGAAACCTGCACTCTGAGCAGGGCGAAATGATAATGAAACTGTTGAAAAATCTGAACGAAGAAGGAATGACCATCATACAGGTTACACATTCCGAAGAAAATGCACGATATGGAACACGCATTGTGCGCCTCATCGACGGTCAGGTGCAAGAAGACTCTCCGGTTGTTAACCGCAAATAAGTTTCTGGAATACAATAAAAATTCAGCAAAAAGGCTGATTCTGTTATTTTGGATCTGTGCAAAAAGCGTTTATCTCCACCAGCCCGTCCAGAGTCAGCATGCGCTCAATATTCCGGATATTTTTTGTTAACGGGGCAACCACCGAACTCAACCCGCCGGTGGCAACCACCGAAATTTTCTCGCCTATTTCTGCTTCGGTTCTTTCAATCATCGAGTCGACCAGCCCGGTATAGCCGTAAACAATACCCGATTGAATTGCATGAATGGTATTTTTCCCTAAAACCGACGGAGGCGTAGTAAGGTGAACATGCGGAAGCTGCGCTGTTTCTCCGGCCAGTGCAATCACCGCAGTCTCCAGCCCCGGAGCAATGGCCACCCCGCGTATTTCGGCATTTTTGCCAATGGTTGTAAACGTAAGTGCAGTGCCAAAGTCAATTACCATGGTCAGCTCACCATATTTCTGAAAAGCGGCCACTGCATTTGCGACCAGGTCAGCGCCTATTTCGTATGGATTCAGAATTTTAATGGGCAACCTGGAATAAATTTCAGGACCTACAACCGTAATTTTAGCACTGGCAAACAAGCCCTGCAACATTTCGGAAAACGGGCGAACCAACGACGGAACAACGCTACTCAGAATAATATTATGCACGCCCGACCGGAAAACTTTTCCGGCCGCAAGCAACGAGCGAAAAATAACTTCGTATTCATCAGCCGTTTTGTGATGATCGGTCTGAATACGCCAATGATTTTTCCATTCGCCGTTATCGTTTATTCCAAAAACAACGTTAGTATTTCCGATGTCAATTGCCAGCAACATAATACGCTTGTTTAATTTCAAAGTACAAATATCAAATTATTTTTAATACCTGCCTGTTTCAAACCCGCCCATCTGCAATTTTTCCTGTTTCTAAACTTTTTGATCGGCCTTTCAATTCACCTTCAAAACAAACTCAGCTGATTGTCTTTCTCTTCCGGTTTTTGGCACGAACCGCTTTTCTCCTGTTGAACCAGCTCCTCCTGAATTGCACCCAAAAAAGGGCTTTTTGCAAAAACAAATTTCCGGCCCCGCAAAACCCTGCTCCGCGCATTGGTCAAAAACAGCAGTTTTTTTGCGCGGGTCATTCCCACATACAGCAGCCTTTTTTCTTCCTCCTCGTCCACTTCTTTTTTATACAAATTATAGGGAAGCAACCCGTCTTCGCACCCGGGAATAAACACACATTCAAACTCCAACCCTTTTGAAGCATGCAGCGTCATTACCGAAACGGCTTCCAGGTTTTTATCATGGGTGTCACTTCCGGCACCAAGTTTCAGAAATTGAATCAATTCATCTGCAGAGTTCATTTTTTCTGACAGATGCAAAAACCGGTTCCAATCCTCCGGATTAAATGCCTCAGCCGAAAAATGCGTTTCCTTAACAAAATTCAAAAATGGAAGCAACCGGCTATCTTTCATCTTATTGCGAGCCAAATCAAATTCCATTTTAGATATCGACTGTTTTCTGAGTTGAAAAACCGGAGCTGCCTGTTCGTAAGAATCAAAAGCAAAAGCACTGAGCATGTCGCAGAAAGCAGAAAAAGGCTCCCGCTGAAAAAAAGCGTCTGTGCCACTTTCCTGATACGGAATGTGGTGGTCGCACAATGCTTTTACAACAGCTTCAAACTGGCTGCGGGTGCGACATAGCACGGCAAAATCTGACAAGCTGTTAATGGTTTCACTTTTATCGCCACCAGACACCGAACTGTCGATTGAAAAGAAGCTGACTCCGCCAACCAACTCCTCAATTTTCCGGGCAATAAATTCGGCTTCGGCAGCGCCGGTCGGCTGTTCCGAGATGGAAATCTTTACTCCTTCATTTAACCCTTCGAGAAAATCGGAACTTTGATTCAACACATTGGAAGAAGCTGATAAAATGGTCTGCGAACAACGGTACGAACGCGTAAGCCGGAACACACCGGCATCGGGATAATCTTCAGCGAACTTTTTAATGTAACCTGCATCGGCTCCCCTAAAACCGTAAATCGACTGATTGGCATCGCCCACCACGCACAGGTTCGAATCGGAATCGGGCGCCAGCAATCGCAGCAGCTGATACTGTGTATCGTTGGTATCCTGATATTCGTCTACAAAAATGTACCGGAATTTCTGACGATACTCCCCTGCCGCTGCATCGTTTTGCGACAAAAGTTGCAGCGGCTTCTCAATCAGATCATCAAGATCGAACGCATTTAACTTCTGCAATTGAGTTTCGTACAGCGAGAAAAGCGGTGTTGCCAGATGGCTTCCCTTTTTTATTTCAGAAATTTCCGCGGAAATTTTCCTGGCTTCGTTTCGGTTAACTTTCTGTATCGATTTTATAATTTCCAACTTCAAATCTTCATCCACCAACAGAAAATTTTCGTTCCGCCCCAACTCTCCATAAAACGATTTCAAAATGGAAAGCCCGAATGCATGAAAAGTAGAAACAGCTATTTCTGCAGCTTTTAATCTGTTTTTCAGGAGAGTTTCCAGCCGTTCTCTAAGTTCAGCGGCGGCTTTATTGGTAAAAGTAATGGCCAGTATTTCCTGAGGCAAAGCAATATGGTTGCCCACCAGCCACGCAATTTTGCTAGTCAGCGTCTTGGTCTTCCCGGTTCCCGGCCCGGCAACAATCAACGACGGCCCGCAGGTGTGTTGCACTGCTGCCAGTTGTTCAGGATTCAAATCGTTAAAAACACTGTTTTCCGAAGGAGAAATCGCTTTGTCTTCATCTTTTTCAGCATCCTGATTTTGGATCTGCTCTTTTTGATGCAGCAGATTCCTGATACCTTTCAAATCAAAATCAATCAGCGCTCTCTTCGAAGGAGGCAATGGTTTTTCCTCCTGAAAGAGCGAATTTGTGGCTTCAAAGCTTTTCGCCTCGCCAGGCTTAAAAACATTAATTACTCCGTACTCTCCGTCAAATCCCTCCTGAATGTAAACTTCCCGATTTCTCATCCGGCGAATTGCCTCGGCCAGTATCGGAGATGACTTCGATTTGATTTCTTCCAGCGGAACTTCTAACAAAATATCAAGCTCTCTGCCCAGCTTCTGAATCGTTTGCATGTACTTGCCATCCACTTTTTTTGAGTTCACTCCCACACCTGTAATTTCCGCCAGCATCTCTTTTAGCGGAATTATCGATTGAAAAGGCAGCCGGTTGGGGCGTTCTTCTACATTTACCCGGTCAGACAAATGAATTACACGGTTCATCACACCAACTGTTACCGGCTTTCCACACTCCGGACAAACATAGTTGTTACGCAACGTGTTAACCGGATCCCAACAAATGTTACACTTCCGGTGCCCGTCGTAATGGTACTTCCCTTCCTGCGGAAACATGTCGATGGTTCCCTGGTATTGCTCCGGATTTCCGGTACGCAAAGCGTCGGTTATTGCGCCGTAACTAACATCTGTATTAAAAATATTAGCGTTGCGCCCGAGGCGTTCGGGCGAATGAGCATCAGAGTTGGAAACCAGCGTAACTTTATCCAGAAACGAACAAAGCCAGTTCATGGGCGGGTCGGTAGACAATCCGGTTTCGATGGTGTTAATGTGAGGAGACAAATCAGCAAAGCATTCTTCCAGCGAATCGAACCCCGATTTTGATCCCAGCATGGAAAACCAGGGGGTCCAGATATGGGCAGGAATGAAATAGTTGTTTTCATTGCAATCGAGTACTATTTCCAGCAAATCGCGGGAGTCGAGTCCCAGAATTGGCCGCCCGTCGGAGGTAAGATTTCCGCCCAGGTTAATCAGCCGCTGGTTAATTTTTTCGGCATCTTCAAACCCGGGAGCCAGAACCACATTGTGTACTTTTCGAACCTTTTCTCCCCGTTTATAAATATTACTGATTTCTGCAGTAAGCAAAAACCGTGTTTCGTTATTGCCAAACGGCGAATCAAGCCGGTATTCTTTTTTCAGTTTAAACAAGCCGTTTCCATCAGGTTCGGTTTTTTCCTTCAACTCATTGAGCCAGCCCGGGTGGGTAAAATCGCCCGTTCCCACTACTTTTATTCCTTTTAGTCCCGCATAATAATCCAGGTATTCTGGAGTAAGCATTTTACTGGTCGCCCTCGAATAATGAGAATGTATGTGTATATCTGCTACAAATTTCATGATACTGTTTGTTACTTACAAAGATGCAAAGGGCAAAGCAAAATTGTCCTTCTTTTTCTGAAAACAAACTTAAAATTATTGTTTCGCTTCGCCTTTTTCCGCGAAACTGCGTTTCTCCGCTCCCGGGTTTTCCGGGTCATTTTCGTTTCAAAAAGAATAATGGTTGAAGTTGCACCCACCAGATTATAAGCTTATTTCACTATCATTTTCACAGAACATTCGCAAACCCGATTGAATGATTCAAATTCAGAGACTGCCAATGAAGCCATTTCATCAACAAGAAAACAGATACGCGTTCGTTTCGTTACGTTACTACTTTAGCGGGGATTCTGCTTCAAACAAAAAATCAGGAAATTCGTTTTGGGCAGCAGAAAACAAAACTGCGTTTTTTGCAGTTCAAACACCGGACGGCGGGAAAACCGATGAATTTACTGAACATGTTTTTTTTCAGGACATCCGATTTGAAAATTTGTTAACTTGCGAGCCAAAATAACGTAATTTACAAAAGCTATGGCAAGCAAAAGAGATTTAAAAAAAGATATTGATTTATTGATGTCGATGGTGCTGAACGATTGTTTTTACGCCCTGGAATATAACTCAAAAGTAGATGCACAGGCCGTAATGAAAATTGCCAGCGATGTTATTGAAAAACACCGCGAATTCAGAATCAGAACCAACCACACCGACGGGAAAGACAACCCAAAATTGGTAAAAGAATACTATAAAGCGCTGGTAGCCGACTTATTAAAAACTGCAAACGAAGCTTTTGATTCGCTTTCGGAAGAAATAAAAAAAGTAGCCTAAATTACTTTTTGACCAGTTCAAATACTTTGCGGGCAACCACTTTTCCTTTGTGATAAGTGGTTAGCTCCCAGTTACCCAATTTATCGTCCAGGGGTTCCCACACACAATCGCCCAAATAAAAACGAAAATCGTTGGTACGGACAAACTGCTCGCCTTCAAAGGGCGGCGCGGTATTTCCGTCCTCATTTTTAAATGGCGGATGCTCAATTTTAAAAGACACAGCCTCCCCTTTTCCTCCTGCAATGTGCAAAACGTAACCGAACTCTGTTCCGATTTCGGCCTCAATGCGTGTGGTAAAATCCAATATTTTAGGAATATCGGAACTCTCCCGCTCCCATTGGGAATACTCTCCGTAACTAATCATTTTAAACACCGGTTTACGTTTCGCCATTGTTAAATAATATTTCAAGGTGTGAATAAAAGAATTCCTGTGAAATTTTATCTACTATTTTTATATCAATTTAGTAAGGAAGGTGGTTTTTATTAGAAAAAACAGCAAGTTGTTGTTTGCACTGTTCGTGCCGATATACTTTTTTATCGCACAAAATTCTCTTCAGAACAGGCATACACACATCAGTGCCCATGGCATTGTAATAACTCACTCACACCCTGTAAATCACAACAACAGTGAGCCAATTAATGCCCACGACCACTCAAAATCAGAGATTTGCTTTTACCACCTCGTTCAATTCGGTTATTTTGTAACAGCCCCCGAAATTCATTTCACCCCCCAGGCTCAGCCTCTTCCTGAGAATATTTTCATTCCGGAAGAAAAAGCAACCCAACAACTATTTTTCTGCCATCACCTTACGCGTGGCCCTCCTGCATTTTTAAATCCCATCGTTTAACAGGCATGTAAAATCACAATTATTAGGGATTTTACAACTTACTACATCAACCTACTTTTACGCCTGTAAGAAAATTCAAAAAACCAAAATTTAAACGAAAACCGAGTTTCGTTTACCAAAAACATTTACCAGATGAGATTTTATGCAATTCTTAACTTATTTTTCTATTTAATTATTACAAGCAACCTAAACGCCGATGAGCCGGATAAACGGCTAAATACCGATGCGATGCTTTTTGGCGATGTAAAATCAGGAGGCGAGCATATTCCGTTTGCTTCAATAACTATTAAAGGCACAACCATTGGCACGGCGGCAGATGCAACCGGCCATTTTAAACTTACTGACTTGCCAACGGGAATGCAAACAGTAATGGTTTCTGCGGTTGGATACAAACCTTTTTCAAAAGAGATGGAGATGAAAGCCAACAGCAGTGTTACTATTCTGGCAGAGCTGGAACCCGACAATATCGGGATTGAGCAGGTAGTGGTTTCGGCCGACAGAAATGCCAAAAGCAGAAGCAAAACCCCTACCATTGTAAACAGTATTAATCCAAAGCTATTTCAGCGTACCCAGAGTGTGACACTGAGCGACGGACTGAACTTTTCGCCCGGACTTCGCATGGAAAACAACTGTCAGAACTGTGGTTTTTCACAGGTAAGAATGAACGGGCTGGAAGGGCCATACACGCAGATACTTATTAATTCCCGCCCGGTGTTCAGCGGGCTGGCCGGTGTTTATGGCCTCGAACTAATCCCCGCAAATATGATTGAACGGGTGGAAGTAATCAGGGGCGGCGGCTCAGCCATGTACGGAAGCAACGCCATTGCCGGAACTGTTAACCTGATTACAAAAGATCCCATTGCCAATTCGTTTTCTGTTGCAAGCAATTACAGTTCGGTCGGAATGGGCGCCAGTCCTGCCGGAGATTTCAACCTGAACCTGAATGGTTCTTTTGTAACCGACGACTACCGCACCGGAATAACCATGTACGGGTTTTACAGGGACAGAAATCCGTACGATGCCAACGGCGACGGCTACTCCGAACTTTCTGCCATTGACAACAACACGTTGGGGGCACGCTTTTTTCAGCGCGTGGCAACCCGCGGAAAAATCACAATAGACTATTTCCATATTAATGAATTCAGAAGAGGCGGAAATAAGTTTGACCTTCCGCTTCACGAATCCGATATTACAGAAAGTGTTGATCACTCCATTAACTCCGGCTCAGCAACATTTGATTTATTGATGCGCGAAGCCGACAAACTGACTGTTTTCTTTTCGGCACAGCAGGTCGACCGGAACTCATATTACGGAGCGAACCAGGATCTTTCAGCTTATGGAGAGACAAATGACTTTACATTTTCGTCGGGAGTACAGTACCTGCGGCAGCTTGACTATTTTATTTTTGCGCCCGCTACATTAACCGGAGGTCTGGAAATAAACGGGAGCCAGCTCCAAGACAAAAAACTTGGATATTATGATATTGAAAAGCAAGTTCATATGGAAAATACACCCGTTGCCGACCAGCACATTACTACAGAAGGCGCTTTTTTGCAATCGGAGTGGAGCAAAAAAAAATGGACAATTGCCACCGGTGTAAGATACGACCACTACCAGATTACCGATGATATCAGCTCAAATAAAAAAGTTTCGGGAGATGTTTTCAGCCCGCGTTTGAGCTTACTTTATAACCTCAGCCATGAAGTCCAGGCCAGAGTTGGTTTTGCTAAAGGTTTCCGGGCTCCGCAGATTTTCGACGAAGATTTGCACATTGAAACATCAGAATCGAGGCAGGTACTCCACAGGAACGACCCTAACCTGAAACAGGAAACCTCCAACAGTTATACTGCCTCGCTGAGTTACACGCTTGAATCGGGAAAATGGCAATATCAATTTCTGGCCGAAGGATTTTACACCAGGCTAAGCAACCCTTTCTCTAATGAATATGGTGATAGCGATGAAAACGGAACCGTTATTTACACCCGAAAAAATGCCGAAAAAGGAGCTAAAGTACAAGGTGTGAATCTGGAATTTAACGCCTCACCATCGAACAGGTGGCAGTTTCAGTCGGGTTTTACCATGCAAAAAAGTGAGTTTGAAGAACCGCAGGAATTTAACGAAACCCGTTTCTTCAGATCGCCCGACAGCTATGGATACCTGAGCATGAATTACCAGCCGTCGCCGCGGCTGAACATCTCCGCAACCGGAAACTACACCGGACAAATGCTGGTCCCGTACTTTGGCCCCGCACTTGAAGAACCTGAAGAAGGAGAGCTGAGAGAATCTCAAGCGTTTTTCGACGCCGGGCTAAAAGTTTCCTATTCCATAAAAATTACAGATTACATAAAAATGGAATTAAATGCAGGCATGAAAAATATATTCAACTCTTACCAAAATGATTTTGATTTAGGTGCAGACCGCGACCCGGCCTATATTTACGGGCCTACCTCGCCACGTACAATCTATTTCGGACTCAGATTTGGCAGCCTCTTGTAAACATGCTGTACAAAACAATAAAGGTTGCTTGTTAAACAGGCAACCTTTTTTTTATTTGTAGCAGACAAAAGATTATTAATTTTGTCACGTTCTATGACTTAGATATATTTTACTATGAATGAAATGGATGATCTTAAGAAAATGAAGGCCAAAGAGCGCAGAAACAACATTATTGTAATTGCTCTTGCTGCAATTCTTATTGTAGTTGGAGTACTGTATTTTCTGCAGAACAGGGAGCACCGGGGGATTGTTAGTGAGTTGAAAGCCGAAAAAGATTCCATTCAGATGGAACTGAGCGGACTTGTGGTTGGTTACGATTCGTTACAGACAGAGAACGATACCATTAACGAACAACTGTTTGTTGCCCAGGCCAAAGTAAAAGATTTACTGATTGAAATTGAACAGACAAAGAAGGTAAGTGTCGAAAAAATAAATTCTTATCAAAAACAGGTAACCACATTACGTAGCATTATGCGCGACTTTGTGGTGCAAATCGACTCGCTGAACCGCAGGAATCAGGAACTTCTGGCAGAAAATCTGGAAGTTAAGGAACAATACAAACGAGCCGAAACAGAAAAACAACAACTGAGCGAAGAAAAGGAACGCCTGGAGCGCAACCTCCAAAGAGCTGCCGTTCTTCAGGTACGGGAACTGCGAGCTGAAGCGTTGAATTCGAGAAACAAGGAAACCCGTTTTGCCGGCAGGGCAAATCGCATTCGGGTTTACTTTATCATAAACGAAAATATTACCGCCCGAAGAGGAACCAAAGATATTTATGTCCGAATTATGCGGCCCGACCAGTTGCTAATGAGCAAATCGGCCGACAACCTTTTCAAATTTGAAGATTTGAGAATTCAATATTCGGCCATGCGCGAAGTGGTTTACGAAGGACACGATTTGCCGGTTGCCATTTTCTGGGACAATTCCAACGAGCCGGAACTCATGTCGGGAACATACACAGTCGACTTGTTTGCCGACGGCAACAACATCGGCACAACCACTTTTGAACTCAGATAACATCAGCCTTTCGGCAACAAAAAAGGTACACCAGCAAATAAACGGTGTACCTTTTTTTGGTTAATACAGCCTGAGGTCAGGCATGCATAAAAACAGGTTTGGTTACATTCGAAAGTTCTTTTAACCGGTTGGTTTCTTCAGCAGTAATTTCCCCAAAATCGTTCATAAATTCCAACGCTTTTAAAAACAGGGTATTCTTTCCGGGAGGCACTGCTGCGGTTATGTTTTTCGACAAGGTGAACTTCAACGCCATTTTCATAATCTCCTCATCCAAAATGGGCTTGTACCACACATTTTTGTAGAACTTCTCCTCCCCGTCGGCCAGCCGGGTTAAGGCCATCGCTTTCAATGCAAGAATACCCATGCCCCGCTTTTCTGCTTCGGCATAAACCTGCGGACCAAAATCGCCCGCGTTCCAGCAGGCAAAATTCAAGGGAAAAAGGATGGAGTCGAAATCAAAATTTTTCATGGCCAGCAGAGCCGCATCAACCGAGTGCGCAGAAAATCCCAAATGTTTCACTTTCCCCTCCTGTTTCGCTTTCACAAAAACTTGCATGGCACCGTCGGGGGCAAAAACCTTTTCTACCTCTTCCACTGAACTGAGCGCATGCAGTTGGTACAAATCAAAATGATCTGTCTGCAGCAAACGCAACGAGTTCTCCAACTCTTCCTGTGCACCTGCCGCATCTCGTTTGCCGGTTTTACATGCCAGGAAACAATTGTTCCGGTATGGTTTTAAGGCGGGACCCAGGCGTTCTTCAGCATTTCCGTAAGAAGGCGCCACATCGTAATAATTCACCCCCAACTCGTACGCTTTTGCCACCAGCTCATTGGCAAATTCCTGCGGATTATCGTTCAGCATTATCCCTCCAAAACCGATAATCGACAGTTTTTCTCCTGTTTTGCCCAGCGTTCTTCTGGGAATCTGATAGTCAGCAGAAAAGTTATTTCCGAAGCTTCGGATAGCTGGGATGGAAAGCCCCAAAGTCCCCAGTGTACTGTTCTTAAGAAATTCTCGTCGTTCCATATTCAACTGTTTTTTTGATTTCATTATTCAAAATCCTCAAATATATCGATATAAAAAATTCTATTTTTAAACGAACCGAAAGCCGATGCTCTTAAAACTGAGTTTGAAAAACGCCGGGCTTATTCATCCCCTCATATTTTAGTCGCATTCCGAAAACACTCTATTGCTTTTCTTCATACGATGAAAAAGCCGTTTTGTTCAGCCAATTTTACAACTCCACTTTGGACTGAAACGCCGAATCGGCAGAAAAGTCCATTACAAATTTCACCACCCCGGTGTAATCTTCAATTCCGCCTGTTACTTTATTGCTTTTCAGATACGCATCATTTACTTTGGACGCGGCCCGGTCTATTTTTTCATTGCGGAGTTCTACCCAGTGTTCCCGAATCCGGCGAAAATCTGTTTTTACCTTTTCATCCAGTTTTCCTGCAATGCCGGGAATTTGCTCTAACCGGCTTCCGTGAAACAAAAAGTAGCGAAAAATTACCAGATTAGCTGAATACCGAAGCTGTTTCGAGCTGCTTTGCGTACAAACCAGCCAGGCATAAAAATTGGCCTCGGCTTCGCTTGTTATTCCAAACTGATGGGCCTTTTCGTGCGCCAAAACAAAAGGGTATTCCACAGGCAAATTATACGGATTCACATGAACTTCGTTAAAAAACGGCCCGTAATATCCCGAAATCCCGGCCTGCGCAAAAAGCATTCCGGCGGTTATATTTTTTGCCCGCCTTTTTCCCGACGGATATTGAAGCTTCAACGCAGGCGCAATTCTTTTGTAGGATTCTTCCACTAAGGAATCAATATGTTCCTTTTTCATATTTTCGTAACCGGTCCAGTCAGCACTCAGTTTTTCCGCAAGCCCATCCAAAACAGCGACAAAAGCGTCAGTATTTGCGCGCTGTTCTGCCAATCCAAGCCGCTGGTTAAAGTCGCTCCTGTAGTAATTAAATCCCCACAAAAAATAAAAAGCAATGTAAATTCCGGCCAAAGAATTCAGTAGTATTTTCCCCGCCGCTTTCCACGACATCCTTTTCAGAACTGCAAGCAGAAGAAGAAACAGAGGCAACAAAATCAGCAGTCCGTAAAACAAATCATCAAGAGAAAATGCAACCCGACTGCTAATAAAAGAAAAAACAGAAGCAATTACCGGATAAATACCACGGGAGTAGTATCTCTCCACAAACGCAGGATTTCGCGCTGCTAACTCAGTCAGCAAAAAAGTAATTAATGCAAAAACAGGCGTTGCAATCCACCTCAAATTCCGTATCTTTTTATTTTGTGTAGTCATTTATTACCAGTTTCTGCGACCTGCAATTTACAGGTAGGCGTCAAAAGAACCAATATTTCTTTTTTATTCAAAAATAGAAAACTCTAAAGCAAAAAAATTGTTCCGATAAAAACGAATAAAAACAAATAGCTCTGCCGATGCAATGCGTTTAAAGCGAATTTATTCCATACGAATTTTATTACTGGCCGTCAGCGCACTGGCTGTTTACGGCCGAGCGCCGGGGCAGTCGCGAAGCCCAAAAGACTGGATTGACTTTGGGAGCAGTCATGTAAACAAATGGATGCAGGTGGCTCCGGGCACTTTAGGCCCAAATGCGCTTCCGGTTCCCGAAATGGATTATGCGCGGGTGGCGGGCTCGTCGGGCGTAGAGGCCGGCATTCACTCACATTTTATGATAGGCGACACAGCCGTAAACACATGGCTAAGCATCAACTGGGTTGTTGTGCCCGAAAAAGTGGAAGTAAGAATCTGGGGTTTTCCCTCTGAAACGTGTAGAATGACAAACGACATCAGAGACCAGCGGCAAATTTATTACGATGATGACGGCTGGACTACCCACCAGGGTGACTTGTGGATAAGCACAAGAATTCAGTTACTGAAAAATCACCGTTCTCTGCCCGACATCACACTAAACTACTCCTTTAAAAATACCACGGGGTTGATGAGGCACGGACGCTATTCCGACGCGGGAACCACCTATTTTTATGTAGCGATCGGAAAAAGTTTTTATCCGGCTTCGGGCTTTTTACATGAGATTAGAGTTGCCGGACTGGGAGGATTTTACATGTGGCAAACCAACAAGGTGGAAATGGCGCAGGACGAGGGGCCGCTGGTTGAAGCAGGGGTACAGTTTCGGCGAAACAACCTTACTTTATCCAACGAAATTGGCGGATATTTCGGGTACGATGTTTATGAATTCATTGGGGTAACCGGGAGTAACGATCCTTTGGTGTACCGGTTAAATTTTCTTTTTGGAGGAAAATCCGTTGACTACAAAGCGGAGTTCGTTACCGGGTTGCAAGACTATCATTACAAAACGTTCAAAGCAGCAATTATTTACCGGTTCGGCAAAAAAGAGCTCGATCCCTAATCTTTTTCATCCACAGAAGGATACTACAAAAAATACTTTTTTTATTATTGCAGATTCATACATTTATCTGCAACCATGAAACCAATTCCAGCCGTTTTTTTTGCCCTCCTTTTAACAATGTGTTCGCCGAAACAAAACACCGAGGAGATTGTAAAAAAGATTCATTCGAAAGCATTAACGGTTGACACCCATGTTGACACACCCATGGCATTACTAAATAATAATTTTGATGTAGGGAAAAGGAATGAGCTCCCTGTAAGCCGCGTGGATTTTGTGCGCATGAAAGCGGGCGGTCTGGATGCCATATTTTTTGCGGCTTTTACCGGGCAACGCGAATGTACCCCGGAATACACCGAACAAGCTTACCAAAAAGCACATCAAATGATTGACTCCACCCGGGCTGTTTGCAACAGGTACCGGAATATTGCAGAATTGGCCACATCATCGGCTGATGCAAAAAGGCTGGAGAAGGAAGGGAAACGGGCAATCTACATTGGCATGGAAAACGGGTTTCCCATTGGAACCGACCTTCCCCGCGTAGAAGAATTTTACCATTGCGGGGTGCGTTATATAACGCTTTGCCACTCGAAGAACAACGAAATCTGCGACTCGTCAACCGATAACGGCGGCCCCAAACACAACGGACTGAGTAAATTCGGAGAAAAGGTGGTTGAAGAAATGAACCGGCTGGGAATAATGATTGACGTTTCGCATATTTCGGACAAAACTTTTTACGATGTAATTGCAAAAAGCAACGCACCGGTTATTGCATCCCACTCTAGTGTACGTGCCATTGCCCGCCATCCGAGAAACATGACTGACGAAATGATTAAAACACTGGCTGCAAATGGCGGTGTTATCCAGATTTGCCTGCTTAGCGATTATGTAAAAGACCCGGACACCACTGCGGTCAGTTATCAAAAAATGCAGGAATTGAGGAGATCTTACAATACTGATTTTGAATCGATGACCAACGAAGAAAAAGACGAGTACCGAAAAAGAAGACGCGAAATCAGAACGAAATACCCCAGAAAACTTCCGACGGTAGCAGATTTGGTTGATCACATCGACTATGTAAAGCAACTGGTTGGAATCGACTATGTTGGCATAGGCAGCGACTTTGACGGCGGTGGTGGATTGTCCGACTGCGAAGATGTGAGCCAGTTTCCGAACATTACCCGCGAAATGCTGAAACGCGGCTACACCGAAAAAGAGATTAAAAAAGTGTGGGGAGGCAATTTTTTCAGAGTATTCAGCGAAGTGGAATCTCTGGCGGGGAAATAAAAAAGCCGGTAAAACCGGCTCACTTTTTTGTGGGTTGTACTGGATTCGAACCAGTGACCCCTACCCTGTCAAGGTAATGCTCTAAACCAACTGAGCTAACAACCCGCTTATTTCTGAATGCAAAAATAAAAAACAAGTTCGGATGCAAAACCCCGAACTTGTTTTTTTATCGTTTAAATGAAAAATTTCAAAATAAACAATGCCGCCAATACAATCATTACCACTGAAACGTCTTTCACTTTTCCGGTCAGAAGTTTCAATAAAACATACGAAAGCATCCCGAAAACAATACCTTCTGCAATGCTGTAAGTTAACGGCATAACCAGAATGGTAATAAACGCAGGAATTGCTTCTGTAAAATCTTCGAAATCAATTTTCAGAATCGGAGACATCATAAAAAAGCCTACCAGTACCAAAGCGGCAGTTGTTGCGGCCGGTGGCACCATGGTAAACAACGGGGCAAAAAACAACGCTACAAGAAACAACCCTGCGGTTGTAAGCGATGTAAGCCCGGTTTTTCCGCCTTCGGCAACTCCCGATGCACTTTCTACATAAGTGGTAACAGTACTTGTTCCCAGAATGGCGCCAACAGTTGTACCAATTGAGTCGGCAAACAGCGCCTGTTTTACTCTCGGAACCCGGCCCTCTTTATCCAACATTCCGGCCTTTGCTGAAACACCAACCAACGTTCCAACTGTATCGAACATATCTACAAAAAGAAATGTAAACAACACAATTAGCATGTCGAGGGTGAAAATTTCAGAAAATTCGAATTTGAAAAAGATGGGAGAAAGAGAAGGTGGTGCTGTTACCAGGTTACCTTCGGGCATATGTGTAACTCCTACCGGCAAACCGGCAATTGTTGCAGCAAAAATTCCAATAAGAAGCGCGCCTTTTACTTTAAGAGCCAGCAACACTGCTGTTAGAACAATTCCGCCCAAAGCAATTAAAACCGCCGGAGAACCCATGTTTCCCAGGCCAACAAGCGTAGCGTCGTTGTTAACAACCACACCTGCATTTTGCAGCCCGATAAATGCAATAAATAAACCGATACCTGCAGAAACAGCATGTTTTACAGAGAGCGGAATAGCATTTACTATAAGTTCCCGGATATTAAAAGCCGTCAGGAGGAGAAAGATAATACCTTCAAGAAATACCGCAGTAAGGGCAAATTGCCAGGAATGCCCCATTCCCAGAACTACAGTAAAAGCAAAAAAAGCATTTAAGCCCATTCCCGGGGCAAGCGCAAAAGGCAATTTTGCTACCAGTGCCATAACCAGGGTAGCCACCAGGGCAGACAACGCAGTTGCTGTAAACAGCGCGTTTTTATCCATTCCGGTAGCGCTCAGAATATCAGGGTTAACAGCAAGAATATAGGCCATCGTCATAAACGTGGTTATCCCTGCCAAGACTTCAGTTTTTACCGAAGTTTTGTTTTCTTTAAGCTTAAAAATCTTTTCAACCATAATCCTTATTTTTAGAAGGTGTATTTAACACCAAGAGTTGGCATTACCTTGAATTCGTTGGCTACAAAATTGTTGCTCAATTCAACTTCGCCACCTAACGCTAAGTTTTTGGTAGCGTTGAACCACAACTGCGGTTCAGACAAAAAACGGTAATGTGATCCCCAGAACATATCTTCTTTCCAGAAGTCGGCAAAACCGGTAAAGGTGAGTTTACCTTCCAGCATTTGTATGGTCCATACTGCAGTCAACTGGAACGAAGCATCTTCCTTATCTTGAATGTACTTGTAATTTGCCTGCAAGGTTAAAATTTTTGAAAAGTCGGCAGAAGCAAATGTTCTTTCAACACCACCCAACCAACAATTTTCAATCGGAATAAAACCGGATTCTACTCCATCCAGCTTCATTACACCGCCGTTAAATTCTACGCGGGGTTGAAATTTCTGGGTTTCGTTCCATTTGAAACTCCGGGCAATTTCCCAGTATGCCAACGAAACTCCGTTATCCACGTTACGTGTATCAGAACTGTAGTCCATGTCGATAAAGAAGAAAGTACTTCCCCAACTGTCGGGCCTGAACATCTCAACAGTGGAAGTAAAAAATCCTCTTCCATCACCCATGTCGTAGTGTAACTGTACATTCTGGGCTTTTACAGAAAATAGCATCGCAATAAAAAACAAGGATAGTAAAACTCTTTTCATGTTTTGGTTTTTTTTAAAAATTTTCAGGGCGTAAAAATAGAAAACTTATTTCAAAGAATTGCCCCCTCAACGGTCTATTCAAAAGTAAAAGTTTCAGAGTTCCAGCACTTCTATTTAATATCCCTCAATGAATCGTATAAATAAGCGTTTACCCGATGCAACTGTTTATATGCATTTACCGCCTCATCAATAAAACTGCCGCTTACAATTTTCGAATCCGAAACAGGTGCTGAAAAAGCGAATGATTTATAACGAAGTAAATGAATGTACGCATGATCTTTAGGAAATCCTTTGGGTGCAGTTTTCAACTTATCATCCAGCATTTCAGGGAAAACCGACTTGAACTCAGGAGCATTCAATAACTCTGTTAACTCTTCTGGAAAACGCGCAATATATTTACGAATAGCTTTTAACGGCTCGGCAGCAGGCATATAAATTCCACCGCCAACAAAGCTTTTCCCGGGCTCAATATGAAAATAGTATCCCGGATTCTGACTCTTTCGTCCCCCTTTTGCAATGAAACTTCCGAAGTTGGTTTTATACGGCCGTTTGTCATTCGAAAACCTCACATCCCGAAAAATACGAAACATGCAATCTTTAGGATTCAATACCGGAACTTCAGGATCAAACTTTCTGATTTCATTGCCCAGTATTTCAGTAATAAAAAGCACTTTCTCGCGGCTTTTTGCATAACGATCCCGGTTCTTTTCAAACCATTCGCGGGTATTGTTTTCAGCCAGCTCACCCAGAAATTGCAACACTTTTTCCATGCGTTATTTGAATTTACGTTACTTTTGAGCAAAGTAATCAAATTTATGAAAAAGTTTGCGCTTATAGTAGCAGGAGGAAGCGGTTCGCGCATGGGCTCGGCAACTCCCAAACAGTTTATAGAAATAGAAGGAAGGCCACTGTTAATGCATACTTTCGATGCTTTTTCAAAGGCAGATCCGGCCTTTAAGTTTATTCTGGTTTTACCTGAAAAAGAAACAGACACCTGGCATTCGCTGTGCACAAAATATGCATTCAGCACCAAGCATTTAGTAGTAACCGGAGGAGAAACCAGGTTTCATTCTGTAAAAAACGGGCTGGCAAAAATAAACGACGAAGGCATTGTTTTTATACACGACGGAGTCCGGCCGTTGGTGTCGGCACAAACCATCGAAAATTGTTACAAAACTGCGTTAGACAAAGGAAATGCTCTTCCGGTAATTGCACCTTCAGAATCTATCAGGGAGGTATTTAACGGACAGAATCGTGCAGTGGATCGTTCGCGGTATTTTCTGGTGCAAACGCCACAAACATTCCGGGTTTCGCTAATTAAAAAGGCATACGAACAGGAGTACGCCAGCGCTTTTACCGACGATGCATCGGTGCTCGAAAAAGCAGGGACAAAAATCAACCTGGTGGAAGGTAACCGCGAAAATATAAAAATAACATGGCCTGCCGATATAAAAATGGCAGGCACACTATTTCAAAAAAGATAAAAACCGATTGACGAGCCTACACCAAAGAATCACCTTTTTTTATCCTCACATCTGTAACAAACTGCTTAATTTGCTGCTCGTCTTCTTTGCGGCAAATCATCAGAGTATCGTTAGATTCGGCAATGATGTATCCATCCAATCCTTGCAGAACCGCCACTTTCTCTTTACTCAGATTTACAATACAGTTATTCAGATCGTAGGTTAAAACATTTTCTCCCAAAATAACATTTCCATTCGCATCTTTCTCTTTGTAGTCGTACAGAGAGCCCCATGTTCCAAGGTCGTTCCAGCCAAAATCGGCAGTAAGCACGTAAACATTTTGTGCTTTTTCCATAACGCCGTAGTCAATAGAAATGCCCTGGCATTCGGAATATGTTTTATTGATGAAATGCACTTCATCATCGGTATCGTACAACTTTAGCCCCTTGGCAAACAAAGAAGAAACATCGTTCAAATGCTTATCAAATGCCGAAAGGATAGATTGCAGCGACCAAAGGAAAATACCTGAATTCCAGAAAAACTCCCCGCTGTCCACAAAAATTTTGGCCATTTCGAGGTTGGGCTTTTCAGTAAAAGTTTTTACCTGGTATAAATTATCGAGCTGTTTAAAACCAACTTTTTCTTTCACCTGAATGTATCCGTAACCGGTTTCGGGTCTGCTGGGTTTTATTCCCAAAGTAAGCAGCACGTCGTTTTGTTCAACAAAATCGAGACCGTGTTTTATCTGCCGCAAAAACTCTTCTTCTTTAATAATCAAGTGGTCAGAAGGGGCAACAATAATATTTGCCTGCGGATTCTGTATTTTAATTTTGTAGGAAGCATAAGCAACGCAGGGTGCAGTATTTCTGCGCAAAGGCTCCAGCAATATTTGTGTATCCTGCAACTCCGGCAATTGTTCTTTTACCAGGTCTTTATACCTCACGCTGGTAACAACCAGTATATTTTCAACCGGAATAAAAGATGCAAACCGGTCGAATGTCTGCTGAATGAGAGTACGTCCGGTTCCTAAAATATCGAGAAATTGTTTGGGGCGTGCCTGCCGGCTTAACGGCCAAAACCGACTGCCAACTCCCCCCGCCATTATAACACAATAATTGTTTTTCATAGGGTTCCAATTTTACGTGCAAAAATAAGACTTTTTAAATGAATCGATTGATCCTGCACGATATTAAAAATCAGGCGACCAATGCCAATAAATCAAGTAAAGTTTTGTTTCAGCTATTAATGTTGTAATTTTATCCAATTCTTTTAACGGGATAAAACACCAAAAAGTGTTCTGAAAGAAAACAAATATAAAATGAAATTCTTTTTTCATGTAGGCAGATATTTTAAGTTGCTGGGCAGGGTATTTGGCCGGCCCGAAAAACACAAAATGTATTTAAGGCAGCTTTTTCATGAAATTGACAGCCTTGGGGTAAATTCGGTGTGGATTGTAATTATTATCTCTGTTTTTATTGGCGGGATTATGACCATCCAGTTTGCGTACAGCATGTCCAACCCAATTTATCCGAATACGCTAGTCGGGCTGGGAACACGTGACACGCTTATTCTGGAATTCTCATCAACCATGCTGGCCCTGATTATGGCCGGGAAAATAGGTTCCAATATTACCTCGGAGATAGGAACAATGCGGGTTACCGAGCAAATAGACTCGCTGGAAATAATGGGTGTAAATTCAGCCAGCTACCTTATTCTTCCCAAAATTGTGGCAGTGGTTTTTATCTTTCCGTTTCTGTTTATCATCAGTGTATTTTTCGGATTACTGGGCGGGTTGGTAACAGGCCCCATTGCCGGCGTTATTTCCATTCCCGATTATATCGACGGAATACAGTGGCTTTTTTATCCGTACTATGTAACCTTCTCCCTCATCAAATCAGTGGTTTTCGGATTTATCGTCGCATCTGTTCCGGCATACTATGGATACTACGTTCACGGGGGAGCGCTCGAAGTTGGTTCGGCAAGCACCAAAGCAGTGGTAAATACTAACATTCTGATTTTGCTGTTCGACCTGATTTTAACACGACTTTTATTGACATGATTGAGGTTAAAAACATATACAAATCTTTTGACGGAGTTCCCATCCTGAAAAATATTTCCACAGTATTTGAACAGGGAAAAACAAACCTTATAATCGGGAAAAGTGGCTCAGGGAAAACGGTGCTGCTAAAATCGATACTGGGGTTGTACGAAATTGATAAAGGGGAAATCTGGTACAACAAAAGGAACCTGGTTGCCACCCCCGAAAAGGAACGAAAAAAAATGCGGAGAGAAATAGGCATGGTTTTCCAGGGAGGCGCGCTTTTCGACAGCCTTTCGGTACAGGCAAACGTAAGGTTTCCGCTGGATATGTTTACAAAAATGTCAGCAAAAGAAAAACAAAACCGTGTGGAATTCTGCCTCGAACATGTGAATATTGAACCAACAAAATTTCATCTTCACCCAAGCGAAATAAGCGGCGGAATGCAAAAACGGGTAGCCATTGCCCGCGCTATTTCCCTGAATCCGAAATACCTTTTTTGCGACGAACCCAACTCTGGACTAGACCCTGAAACATCAACCGTTATTGATAAATTGATCCAGAGCCTGACCAAAGAGTTTCAGATGACTACAATTATCAACACCCACGATATGAATTCGGTTATTGAAATTGGTGAGTCTGTACTTTTTATTGCGGAAGGTGAAGTGGGCTGGCAGGGAACAAACAAAGAAATTCTGCAAACTCAAAACGAAAAGCTGAATGATTTTATTTTTGCCAACAAGCTTTATGCACAGATGCGCAGAGAGAAAAGCTGACCTTTTTACAGCGTGTTTTTAATATTGAACGACATCTCATTTAATCATACATCAGGTAAAAGCCACGTCGCCGTCGCCATCCTGAAACGCATATTCTTTTTCAGAAAAAATCGGTTTTAACTCGTTTGAATATCCGGCAAACCGAATAATCTCTTTACGAAGCAACCACTTTCTCCCGCTGTTCCTAAACGCTTTCTCCAACTCCGTATTAAAAACAACAAGACTGTTTGCTTTCATCTGAAAAAGATGTTTCCAAAGCAGATGCGCCACATCAGCCAAAACGCCCTCAGTACAGTAAATAAAAGGAATGGAAGCATGCTTGTCGCGAACCGAAAGCAACAACAATGCAACCAACTCATTGTCTCTTTTTACCTCCAGAAACTCTTGTCTGAAATGCGCCACATGATATGTAAACGGGTATTCAATTTCATCTTCCGGTGCGTTGCAGGCAACCCACGGATATTGAACCACCCAGTTCAGCTTTTCAGTATTCTGCCTCAGAAAACTGTTGCCGGGGTGCTTCTCAATAAACAATAAATGTTGTTCATCCAGCCTTTCAACGGCATTCAATGAATACGCTTTTAAATGGGATTTTTTAAAAAAGAACGAAAAACGCAAATCTACCGCAATATTAAAAATACTGTCGGCCGCAGAAAAAAAGCCTGAGAGAACCCGGTTTTTCCCTTTCCTGCGCAGCAAATTGCCCAAATAAAAACGCAGGAAAAACCGACTGCCCTTCACCTCCGGATCCATTGTAAACAAACCGGTTCTTTCTAAAATTGATTTGGTATGTGCGGTACTGTCGGTTAAAAACATCCTTCTTTCACAAAACTGAAAAGCCTTTAGAAAAACAGGCAGCCCAAACTTGCGACCCAGTTGTGGGTGAACCCACCAGCCCGAATTGGAAAAAACAGGTGCATCAACTCCTTTTGCACGGTGAGGAAGAATTCCGGCAAATGCAAGAAGCGTATTCTTTTCTGCGGCAAAAACCAACGCAACATCCTCATCCCGGGCATCCGGATTTTTAGCCTGCGAAATTGCCCGCAGCGGGCTTATTGGCTTCGGTTGCAGCCCGGCATACTCATCACTCCGAATAAAAGCGGGCAACTCACCTACTGTAATTTCCCTGACTTTCATTATTTGCCGTTTGCAAAAATGTAATTCACAATACCTGCAACATCTCTGATTTCAATAATTTCAAAAAGGTCGAACTTCATGTCAAACGCTTTTTCCAGTTCCTGAATTAAAATCACATGATTAAGCGAATCCCATTTTCCGATGTCATCAGCAGACGTTTGTTCGGTTAACCCATCAACTTCTCCAAAAACGTTTCGGAATGTGTCCAACGTTTTTTCTACAATTTCTTCTCGTGTCATTATTTTTACTGTTTCCAAAAAATCACTACTTTTTCCCGGGCAGAAAACCCGAGTCTCGAATATAAAGGTACTGCCTTTTGAACTGCCTGCAGCACCAGCATCTCCGATTTCTGCCGGCACAAATTTAATACATACCCGATTAAATCTGAAGCCAACCCTTTTCCCCGGCATTGCTGTTTTGTAACAATAAAATAGAGCCCGGTTGTTTTTTCTTCGGTAAAAGCCAGAAGCCCGCTAACCAGTTCGTTTTCCACAAACAGCCCGTAAATATTAACCGCTTCAGTTTTATTGAGTTCATTCAAAAGCGAACCTGCAATTTTCACAGACTGCATCAACTCTGTGTTTACCAAATTTGTAAATACTGCAATCTCGGCAGGAACTTTTATTTTTCGTATTTGAATATTTTCACGAAAAATTTTTGTGGGTTGAATGGAGGGCACCGCGTCCATCAATGTCCAGGTTCTGATGGGGAAAACCCCTTTTTCGCGCAGGTACTGCAACTCGTCGCTACCAAAAAGAGCGGCACTGCACACTGCAAACCCGGGAAGATTCTGCGCTTTGGTTTCAGACAACACCTGATCAAGAAAATACGCCGGATTTTCCGAAAAATCAAGTCCGAAAACCATTTGCGGCCATCTGTTTTCTTCTCCGCACACCACACTAAATCCGTTTTCGTCCAGAAGTAAAACAGAAGGACTGATTCCAGTGGCACGGTAAAAGCCAAACAGGTTAACTAAACTTTTATTCATTGTTTTGAATTTAAGTAAAAATCTGCAGCCAGTTTCTTCTTGTCTGTTTTTCCGGAACGATTAACCGGAAACACGGGTATGCCAACTATTTTTTCGGGGATTTTGAACTTTGGAAAGAACAAAGCCATTTTCTCCATAATCTCTTTTTCGTCACCCTTAAAATTCTCAACAAACACTACCAGTTGTTTCATTCCGGGCGACTTTTCAGCAGCAATTGCAGCCACATTTCCACCTACAGGAACGACTTTTCTCACCCCATTTTCAATTTCAACCAAATCAACACGGTAACCATTTATTTTCACCTGGTCGTTCAGCCTGCCCATAAAATAAAGGTCGCCGTCCGCATCAATCGTTACTTTGTCGCCGGTAGGATAAAACCGTTGCTGCTCACCGTCTGTCTCCAGAATTTTAAACGGCTGTTCTTCTGCAAACCAATACCCTTCCATCATCTGCGCTCCGCCAATATAAAGCTCCCCAACGCCATCTTCCCCGTCAATCTTTTGAATATGTATCCGCACATTTTTAAACGGCTTCCCAATGCTCACCACATTGTTCTTTTCTTTTAATACCCGACCAGGCAGACATTTAAAAATGGTTGAAGTAATGGTAGTTTCCGTCGGCCCGTATCCGTTCGATATTTCGGCATTGGGAACGTGAGAACGCCATTCGTTAATCAAATCGGCAGGCAATGCTTCTCCCCCAAAATGAAAATGCTTCAAGCCGGGGAGGTGAAGCGACGAAAAAAACGGCCGCAAACATGCCAGAAGCGTTGGCGTTGCCTTCACCCAGGTAATTGGTTTTGCCGAAAGAATTTTAGCCACCGCAAACGGTTTAAAATTACTGTGCGGCACAGAGTAAACCGTCGCGCCCAAAAGGAAAGGCACAAGGTAGCCGGTAAAAGATGCATCGGCAGTTAATTCATAAGTCTGCAAAAACTTATCCGACGCGCTCAACTCCGGAAACTTTTCAACGAATCCGTCAATAAAAGCAGAAAGGTTTTTCAATGTAATGGGTACACTTTTAGGCACTCCGGTACTGCCGGAAGTATTCAGCACATAAACAGTATGGCTCTCCTGCCACTGAAAAAGCGGAGCTGTTTCTTTGACGGAAACTTCTCTATTGCAAATAATTTTTGCGTTGTCAAAAGAGAACGAATCAGCGTTTTCAGAAGCGTAAAAAAGGTATTTAATCTGATGTTTTTTAACCAGCTCTTCGTTTAGCATTTTCGGCGCATCAGCATCCAACGGAACGAAAATACCGCCGGAAAACCAAATGGCAAAAACAGCAGCGTAAGTTTCCACACGCTCATTGCACAGAACACCAACGGGAGTTTGCGGCTCGTATCCGGGCTGAGACTCCAGAGCTTTCCGGCTTCCTTGAACCAATAATAAAAATTCGCGATAGGTGTATATTTCATCGTTCAGGCTAAAAGCTTCGTTGTTCCCGAACCGGTTAAATGCTTCAAAATATTTCTGAATGAGATTCATCGTTTTCTCCCCGTTTTAATGTTTCATTGTTGCCTTTCCCACCAGTTTTCGCAACTCATAATAAACAAATTCGCCTTTCAGATTTCGAACAAAACTGCCGGGTAACTCCACCGGATACCGCTGAAAGTGAGAACTGAACGGATCGTTTTTTACACCGGCTGTTCCGAAAGTGACATCACAAATATGTTCATCTTTAACAACCCTCAGCACCGAAGCCGGCACACCGTCGTCGGTAAACGGAAACGAAAATGCTTTTATTGGGGGACTTACCAATTCTTCAACCCGGGCCATGCTTTCTTTAATTTCCTTGATTTGCTCTTCTTCCGAGATTTTCCAAAACTCAGGATGACTGTGACTGTGGGCGCCTATTGTAAATCCATCCATGTTCAAACTTCGAATTTGAGAAGAAGAAAGATATGGCTTTTGTCGGTGTAAAAAGTCTTCAAAATCGATGCCCAGCATAGTTGCGGCTTCGTTTAAAATTCCAACACGGGAAACGTCAACCTTGAGAATTTCCTCCACCGCGAGCCCGTTTTTTTTCAGAAAGGCCAGTGTTTCAGGATGCGTTTTTTTCATCAGCCGGTTCAAAATAATACTTGCCTTGTATTTGTGAAAAAGCGCGTGATTGTCCACAAAAGCCGTGTTCACAAAAAACGTAGCAGGAATTCCCTTCTTCAGAAGTATCGGAGCAATTACATCGTAACTTTCCCTCAGACCATCGTCAAAAGTAAGATGAAAAATCTTTTTTCCGGAACTCTTTTCCGAAATCAGTTCTTCCAGCGAAACCGGCACAAAGTATTTCAAAAAGAAATCGAGTTCCTCTTCAAACCGGGCGATATTTCGGTACGGGTAATTTAAAATGTGTGGCAGTTTATTGTCGCTTACCACATGGTAAAAAGGCAAAAAGCAAGGCGTGTTTCGTTTAAACAGCCACTGTTCAGAACAAGCTGAACTTAATATTTTGCTTACGTTGCGGGCCAATTTTCTCATCAGATGTGTTTTTTAAGCCACTTTACGGGAAGCGGCAGCCGGTTGAAATTCATCCGGTAATAGGTTTCGGGGGTAGCGCCAAACCCTTCAAAAAAACGGGCAACTCCCGGAAGCATGGAGCCCTCAAAATCGAGTGTCAGGTTTTTCCCCGAACAGGATTTCAAAAAACGGTCGACCAGCAAAAACATAGCCCGCATCTCCTTGCCTTCGTCACTTGAGATGGCATTCATATAAATTAACCGGTTTTTCCACCGGAGAAAAAACACGGCGGCACACAATACATTTCCTTGAGAATAAACCCCTTTTATTTCACCGAATCCGTGGTACTGACTATGGGCAATAATGCTTTTCAGTTTCTGATAAGTATTTTTCGGGAGGTTAGCTGCCAGGTTTTGTTGTTTTAGCGCCATAAATTCTTCCAGGCTCACTCCTCCCGCGTAGTTCAGGCGATTGTTGTTGGCTTTGGCAATGTTACGATGAGTATTTTTTGAATATGCCGCAGAAAGAATTTCATAATCGGTGTCCAACAAAAGCAGAAAATTTTTTCGGGGCGAAAACTGAAGTTCTTCCAGTTGTTTGGGCGGGAGGTTGAATGCATTACACTGAATATCGGAATACCTGAATCTTTTATATATTTCAGCGTAAAACTCCAACGCAATATTGGCAGGCGCCGGAGGGAAAATTCCCAACTGCTGGCAATAAATAGGTTGATACAAATAATCCACCCCAAATTTTCTTTTGAAAGGCAGTGGCATCACAAATTCATAATCGCCACACACCAAGGCATTCCAAACTACCGCCGTTCGATCGAGGTACCAGGAAGCTGCATAAACTCGACTGTTGTCAGCTTCGTTTATGCAGCGGTTCCACCTTTTATAATCTATTTCGTTATGCTTTAAATATCGTAGTTCTTCTTTAGACATCAGCTAATTCAAATCCTAATTTGTTCATCTTTTCAAAAACCTCGCGGTACCCTTTCCAGTTTCCGTCGTCGTTAACTGTTTCGTTGTGCCAAATTGCAGAAAAAGTACCGCCAACCTTTTTAATTTCATTCATCAGGGACTCAATTTCGGCAGTTGCTTCTTCCGGTTTCAGGTTCATATAATTTCGCAAAGTTACATCCATAACCTGAAAAGGAACTATTTTCAACGAGGTTGCTGCCTCTCTTTTTAAATCGTAAAAATAGAACGGAGTACAAATTCCGGCCCTGAATCCTGTGCGCGATGGATACCCCATGGTGTAATCTTCCTGAATACCGGCATTTATCAAACGCCGATAGGTACGCGGAAACTTTAAACGAAGAAAATGTTGCCGGCTTTTTTCAACTTCAGAACCGGTAATTTTTTTCATCCGCGCAATCTCTTTCAACAGTTGTTTTCTTCCTCTTTTTTTGCTCGAAGAAAAAGAAGGATGGACCCCTACTGAATATTTCCGGGCCGTTTCCTGAATAAGTTTCTGCAGTAACTTGTTCTTCCAGAAAATATTTTTGTCGAAACGTGTAAAATCGCCCAGTAGAAAAAAGAACTGTACTCTTTTTTCTTTTCCGGCATAAACTTCATCCAGATATTTGTAAGTATCAAACGGATCTTTTTCCTTCCCTCGCAACACCCTGATTCGCCGTGCAGCGTCTGAAAATTTTCCTTTAGACACTCCTTTGAGCAGCGCTCCGACAGTGCGCCCCAGTCCCTTATTCGAAAACGCCCAGGCATTGTCCACATCAATGGTCGGAAGAAAATGAAATTTTGGTTCGGGAATAACAAGTTCGGGAAACCTTTCTTTCAGCTTTTCGCCCAACAGCCTGGCCCAGATATTTACCACCGGCTTTTTCAACAATCCGTATTTTTGAAGAATGCTGGCTTCTGCCGGAAAACGGTTGTGCCTGCCTTTCTTAAAATCGAGGTACTCTTCGTACCGGCTAACCAGATAAAACGATGCGGCCAGCGGATCGAAAGGCAAATCAGAATCGTTTGAGGTTTCAAAAAAATATTTTTCGCCATTGTACCTCACCGGCTGAATATTGGGCTGAATAAGCGCCTTGCAATGAATAAACCGATGTGGTTTAATGTAAAACTCCTCGCCAAATTTCTCATACGAGTAATTCAGCTTTGGCAGGTCGGATTTTAAAAACTCGGATGACTTACCGGTGAACGAAACTTCGTTCTGCAGAATAGTAGTGAAAATTAATTTTGAAATGAATTCAATACGGGGATTCAATTCGTCGGTATAAATTAATATCATAGCGGTAAAGGTATTGGTTTTTATAGCATCATTCCCTCGTCAGCAAAGCTAAGATAGTTGTTTTGTCCAATAATAATATGGTCGAGAACAGAAATGTCCATCAGTTCGGCTGCCTGTTTAATTTTCCGGGTGATTTTCAGATCGGCCTCCGAAGCTTTCATCGTTCCCGACGGGTGATTGTGTGAGAGGATAAGCGATACTGCCATTTTCTCCAGCGCATTTTTCAGGATAATCCGCACATCAATGACTGTTCCCGAAATTCCGCCGCGGCTAATCATAAAATGATCGATAATTTTGTTTCCCCGATCAAGCAAAAGCACCCAAAACTCTTCGTGATTGAGGTCGCCCAGCAACGGCATAAAAAAATCGGCAGCATCTTTACTCCCGGTAATTTTCTTCTTCACAAAAACCTCGGCATCTTTCCTGCGGTTGCCCAGTTCGAGCGCAGCCACAATTGAAACGGCCTTTGCTTCGCCAATTCCGTTAAACGTTTTAAGATAACCGATTCCATTTCTACCCAGGTCATTCAGGTTATTATTTACAGAGGATAAAATACGCCGTCCCAGCTCAACAGCTGTTTCGTTTAGGGTTCCCGAGCCAATAAGGATAGCAATCAGTTCTGCATCGGACAACGAGCGCGCTCCAAGAGAAAGAAGCTTCTCCCGGGGACGATCTTCTGCTGCCCATTCCTTAATTTTCAACTTTTTGTAATCGCTCATTTTCTCGGAGTTTCTTAAAAATAAGCATTTTTCAAAAATTGAGAAATAGGCAGCAATATTTTAGACACAAAAAAAGCCTCTCCGAAACCGAAGAGGCTATGTATATCGTTAAAAATGTATACTACAAGTTATTCACCTGAACCGCCAATTTTGACTTCAAGTTAGCAGCTTTGTTTTTATGAATGATATTTCTCTTTGCCAATTTATCAATCATAGAAGCTACCTTCGGGTAATCCTTTGCGGCTTCTTCCTTTTCGGTTTCATTCCGCAGTGCTTTTATTGCGTTACGAGTTGTTTTGGCGTAGTACCTGTTATTAACTCGTTTCTTTTCGTTTTGCCTTACTCTTTTTAAAGCTGACTTGTGATTTGCCATTTCTTTCTGTTAAAATCTTTAAAAATTTAAGTAGCCCGTAGGGGATTCGAACCCCTGCTACCAGGATGAAAACCTGGCGTCCTAACCCCTAGACGAACGGGCCTTACTTAATGTTTCCCTTGAAATTGGGATTGCAAAAATACGTCATTTTTATTATCCACCAAATTTTCTTCAGCTTTTTTTGCCGAAGAGATAATTTTTCTGGTTGATGTTAATTTTTTGTTTCCAAAACCACTTTTTGCGCTCCTTTTCATAACTGCCTAATTACTAACGCAGCTCAAAATTCTGCCCCAAATAGACTCTTCTAACATCCTCATCATTAGCTAAATCCTGAGCAGAACCGGCTTTCAGAATAGAGCCCTCAAATAATAAATAAGAGCGATCTGTTATTGAAAGAGTTTCGTGCACGTTATGGTCGGTAATAAGCACCCCAATGTTTTTTTGCTTCAATTTCATCACAATTTGCTGAATATCTTCCACCGCAATCGGGTCTACTCCGGCAAAAGGTTCATCCAAAAGAATAAATTTCGGGTCGATAGCCAGAGCGCGGGCAATCTCGGTCCGCCGACGCTCTCCTCCTGAAAGCTGCACACCTTTACTTTTCCGGATATGTTGCAGCCCAAATTCGGTTAGCAACGTTTCTACCTTCTCCCGCTGGTATTCCTTGCTGTATTTGGTCATTTCCAATACAGCCTTAAGGTTATCTTCAATACTCAGCTTTCTGAAAACCGAAGCTTCCTGAGCCAGGTATCCGATTCCTTTTTGGGCACGTTTATAAACGGGAAGCCTTGTTACATCCTCATTATCTATAAAAATCTTTCCGGACAACGGACGAATCAGTCCCACAATCATATAAAAAGAGGTGGTTTTACCGGCACCATTTGGCCCCAGCAACCCAACTATCTCGCCCTGTTTTACATCGAAGCTAACACCTTTTACAACTGTTCTCTTCCTGTATTTCTTTACAATATTTTCTGCTCGAAGAATCATGACAACAAATAACGTAATTTATTGGAAATCTTAAATTTCATCCATCTCTTTTTCACGATTTTTAACTACACGCTTCGAAATCAAAATCCCTATCTCATAAAGAAAAACCAATGGAAAACAGACCATTACCTGACTAAAAATATCAGGAGGCGTAATAATTGCCGAAAGCAAAAGCATAACTACATACGCGTGCCTCCGGTAGGTTTTCATAAACTGGGGAGTTAAAATACCGACCTTGCTCAAAAAGTAGGAGAATATCGGAATAAGAAAAACAACCCCGGAAGCAAACGAAATGGAAGTAAGCGTACTTATATATGAACGCGTGTTAATTTGATTGACCACTTCATCGCTTATATTATACGACCCCAAAAAGTGAATGGAAAGAGGCACAATTAAAAAGTACCCGAACAGCACGCCCAAAAGAAACAGAACAGACGTAAAAAACACTGCCCCGCTGGCGTACTTCTTTTCTTTATCGTAAAGCGCCGGCTTTATAAACTTCCAGAACTCATAAAAAACAACCGGCGATGCAATTATTAACCCGGCAATTATTGATACCATTATATGCATCATAAACTGATCGGCCATTTTTATGGCGATTAAGTTCAAATGGCGCTGGTTAATTTTCAAGGCATCGGTGCCTAACAGCTCTCCCAGCTTTTCAAACATCCGGTTGGTCCAGAATTCAGGATTTTTAGGAGCAAGAATTACGTTGTCGAAAATAAACCCCTTCATTATAAAAGCAACCACTGCAAATACCATTATAGCCAATGCAGATCGTATAATATGCCACCGCAGTTCTTCCAGGTGTTCCAAAAACGACATTTCTGCATACTCGCCTTTTATGTCTTTTTTCCTTCTGCCTCTCTTTTTCTTTCCGCTTTGCACTTCTTTGTTTGTATCTTCGCTCATCAATCCTGATTTTAAAAAAACTCCACAAATATAAATACTTCCTGCTATTCATCTGTTTTCCGTCTATCAATATTTAAATGATTGCTATTAAATCACAAAAAAAGCAAAAATGTATTGCCATTTTTCTTACTTTTAATAATTTAGGAATCCCATAAAAAAAAGAAGGAAGTTAGGGAGAAGAGTTTTATGAATAAAAGTGTTTCATTAACCGAGCACCTGCAGCATTTTTTTGGATTCGACCGATTTAAAGGTCAGCAGGAAGAAGCGGTCAAAAGTGTTATGGACGGCAAAAATACTTTTGTATTGATGCCTACAGGTGGTGGAAAATCGTTGATTTACCAATTGCCGGCTCTTTTACTTGAGGGAACTGCAATAGTTATTTCCCCTCTTATTGCTTTAATGAAGAACCAGGTGGATTCCATCAGAGGGATGCAAGCTGAAGACAATGTGGCACATTTTCTCAATTCGTCTTTATCGAAAGCCGCCATCAGCGAAGTAAAAAACGATGTATTGGAAGGCCGCACAAAGTTGCTGTACGTTGCCCCCGAGTCTCTCACAAAAGAAGAGAACATTGAATTTCTGAAAAACGTAAAAATATCGTTTTACGCGATAGATGAGGCACATTGTATTTCTGAATGGGGGCACGATTTCCGCCCGGAATACAGACGCATCAAACCCATCGTAGAAGAAATAGGCAAAGCTCCGGTAGTTGCGCTAACTGCAACAGCTACGGCAAAGGTTCAGCACGACATTCAGAAGAACCTGGGAATTCTCGACGCTCAGGTATTTAAAGCTTCGTTTAACCGGCCAAACCTCTACTACGAAGTGAGGCCAAAAGTAAAACCTGAAGCCCAGATTATTAAGTTCATCAAACAAAACGAAGGGAAGTCTGGCATTATATATTGCCTCAGCCGAAAAAAAGTTGAAGAGATTGCCGAAACCCTTCAAGTGAATGGAATAAAAGCACTCCCATACCATGCCGGGATGGACGCTGCAACCCGTTCGGGAAATCAGGATAAATTTCTGATGGAAGAAGTGGACGTAATTGTTGCAACCATTGCTTTCGGAATGGGGATAGACAAGCCCGACGTTCGCTTTGTTATTCATTACGATATTCCCAAGAGCCTGGAAGGATACTACCAGGAAACAGGGCGTGCCGGGCGCGACGGAGGAGAAGGACAATGCATTACTTTTTACAGCTATAAAGACATACAAAAGCTGGAGAAATTTATGCACGGCAAGCCGGTTGCCGAACAAGAAATTGGAAAACAGCTTTTGCTGGACACGGTGTCCTACGCCGAATCGGCCATTTGCCGCAGAATTATTCTGCTGCATTATTTTGGCGAAACCTTCCCGGGGAACTGCGGAAATTGCGACAATTGCCTCAATCCGAAAGAACAAGGCGAAGCAAAAGACGAAGTTGTAAGAGCATTAAAAGCCATTTTAGAGGTAAACGAAAAATACAAAGGCGAACACATTTCCAACATTCTTATCGGAAATAAAACCGCAGCAGTAAAATCGTTTAAACATTATAAACTAAAAGCATTCGGCTCCGGTAAAGATCACGACGAACGCTACTGGAATGCCGTATTCAGGCAATCGATGATAAAAGGCCTGATAAATAAAGACATCGAGAATTACGGAACGCTAAAAGTTACACCACAAGGGCACGAGTTTTTGGAAAACCCGACCAGTTTTATGCTGGTAAAAAACCACGACTACGAGGAAGAAGAAGAATCTGCGGCAGCATCCGGAGCACCTTCGGGAGCCACGGGTGGAGACCCGGCATTATTTGGCATGCTGAAAGATTTACGTAAGAAAGTTGCCAAGCGGAAAAATCTGCCCCCGTTCGTTATTTTTCAGGACCCGTCACTTGCCGACATGTCAATCCAGTACCCGGTGTCCATTGACGAGCTCCAGAAAATACAAGGAGTTGGCCAAGGGAAAGCACGCCGGTACGGAAAAGAATTTGTTGAGCTCATAAAAAAATACGTTGAAGAAAACGAGATAGAACGCCCCGATGATTTTGTTGTCAGAACCGTTGCCAACAAGTCAAAAATGAAAGTTTTCATCATTCAAAGCATCGACCGGAAGATTCCTTTTGAAGACATTGCCGATTCCAAAGGGGTAACCTTAAAAGAGGTTATTTCTGAAGTAGAAGCAATTGTGCACTCCGGAACCAAACTGAATATTGACTATTACGTAAACGACGTGCTTGACGACGAGCACCAGGAAGAAGTATTTGATTATTTCAGAGAAGCAGAGGATGATTCAGTTGAGAAAGCGCTAGACGATCTCGGGGAAGATGAATACTCGGAAGAAGACATCAGGCTGATGCGTATAAAATTTCTCTCCGACATGGGCAACTAAACGCAATTTTCAATTTCGCCGGCAATTTCCCATAATCTGAAAAATATTAACTTTGCACCTCTTTTTTAAACAATTAAAAGAATTAAAACAGATGAGCATAGCTGTAAATGAAAAACTAGAATACAAAGTTGCCGACATTAAACTGGCAGATTTCGGCAGGAAAGAAATTGAGATTGCAGAAAAGGAAATGCCAGGGCTAATGTCAATTCGCAAAAAATTTGGACCCGAAAAACCGCTAAAAGGGGCAAGGGTAATGGGAAGCCTGCACATGACAATACAAACTGCAGTGCTGATTGAAACCCTTGTAGAACTGGGCGCGGAGGTTCGCTGGGCCAGTTGCAACATTTTTTCCACGCAGGATCATGCGGCCGCTGCAATTGCCGAAGCCGGAGTTCCCGTTTTTGCATGGAAAGGCGAAACACTCGAAGAGTACTGGTGGTGCACCGCACAGGCGCTTAACTTTGGCGACGGGAAAGGGCCGCACCTTATTGTTGACGACGGTGGTGACGCTACACTGATGATCCATCGGGGATACGACGCAGAAAACGACGCTGCAATTCTTGACCTCCCCGCAGAAGGAGAAGATGAAGACGAGTTAAACAAAGCACTGAAAAATATTCTGAAAGAAACTCCCACACGCTGGCACGATGCAGTAAAAGAACTAAAAGGAGCTTCAGAAGAAACAACAACCGGCGTCCATCGTCTGTACCAAATGAAAGACGAAGGGAAATTGCTTTTTCCGGCAATAAACGTCAACGACTCGGTTACCAAATCAAAATTCGACAACTTGTACGGATGCCGCGAATCGCTGGCTGACGGCATAAAACGTGCAACCGATGTGATGATTGCCGGCAAAGTTGTAGTAGTGGCAGGTTACGGCGACGTAGGGAAAGGCTGTGCAAAATCGATGCGTGGATATGGCGCAAGGGTTATTGTTACTGAAATTGACCCCATTTGCGCACTGCAGGCTTCTATGGAAGGATTCGAAGTAAAACCCATGGAAGATGCACTTGACGAAGGCAACATTTTTGTAACCACAACCGGAAACAGAGATGTAATTACTGCCGACCACATGTCTAAAATGAAAGACCAGGCCATTGTTTGCAACATAGGCCATTTCGATAATGAAATTCAGGTTGCCAAGCTGCATAAATGGAAGGGAATTAAAAAGCTCAACATAAAACCGCAGGTAGACAAGTTTACTTTTGAAGACGGACACAGCATCTTTTTGCTGGCTGAAGGCCGTTTGGTAAATCTGGGCTGCGCAACCGGACACCCGTCTTTTGTAATGAGCAATTCGTTTACCAACCAGTCGCTGGCACAAATTGATCTTTGGCAAAACGATTACGAAGTAGATGTGTACAGACTGCCAAAAAAACTTGACGAAGAAGTAGCCCGGCTTCATCTCGAACAACTGGGAGTAAAACTCACCACGCTTTCAGATGAACAGGCGCAATATCTTGGAGTACCAAAAGAAGGTCCGTATAAACCGGAACATTACAGGTACTAATCGAAGAAATTAAATACCATATAAAAACGGGGTCTTTTCCAAAAGGCTCCGTTTTTAGTTATATACCCTGAGGGTAAAACTATTCATTATAGAAACATGATACTGCTTTAGCGGCAATGTAGCCGGCGACTTTGTCGGATACGCGCCGCTTATCAATACAAACTCAGATTCACAACAAGGGCAGGTAGCCAGCACCCCGTCGTTTTTCACAATACAACTGCGGCCGGCTTCATAAGTACAGGTGGCATCAAACGCATACCACGACCCCGGCATTTCACAATAAACAATTACACCGCCGTAACCAACATTTGGGAAATAAACCGAATTTCCCGATACATTCAATTCATTCACGATATTCAGGTTAACCGTAAACGACACATAAACGTCAGGTATTGGCGAATCATTTATTTTATCGCAAGAAGGTGAAAAGAGTGCGAGAAAAAGGAAAAAGAGGAAATACTTCAAACATTTTAAAACCACCTGCTGCATTTTTCTTATTTTTACTACAAACTTAAAGGTAAATATTTTATTGCCTCAAAAGTGCAAAGAAAATGGATGATATTGTAGTTTTAATATTAACACTAATATTTATTGCCGCCGGAATATTTGGCCAGGCAAAAAAGAAAAGGGTGGCTCCACAACCCGAAGTAAAAAACGTGCCCGAGCAGGACGATTTTTGGGAGATGCTCGATGACGAATGGAAAAAAACGAAACAGGCAGATATAAACACACCTCAAAAACCGAATTCTGAAGATTTAAAAAAGAATTTGAGGAAGGAATATCAGTTCAACGCAAAAACAGAAGGAGAAAGAATTGCACAAAAAATGCCTGTGGAGAAAATCAAAACGAACGAAAAATTGAGTGCAGTTAAAAGCGGTCGGTTTTCGTTGAGAGACGCTGTGGTGTACAGCGAAATCCTCAATCGGAAATACACCTAGCAACTCTTAAATAGTTCATTTTTAATAATCTTTATTAAAGTTGTTTTTAATATCAGGGAAATTATATACTTTTGCCAAAAGGAAGAGTTCCGGAAATCCGGAATTCTTTCTCTTTTTATATAGCTCAAAGTAAATGAGGAGGAAATTAATATGTCACAAGTTACATACTTAACAAAAGAAGGATTAGAAAAGATAAAAAAAGATCTGGAAAGACTTATCAATATTGAACGTCCTGCAATTTCAAAACAGATTGGAGAAGCCATTGAAAAAGGCGATATCTCTGAAAATGCAGAATACGATGCTGCTAAAGACGCCCAGGGAATGCTGGAGGCAAAAATTGCCGGGCTGCAGTCAAAAATCGCCAGTGCGCGCATTTTAGACGAGTCGAGAATTGACACCTCGCAGGTGCAGATTTTGAATAAAGTAAAAATCAAAAACAAAAAAAACAATGCCACCATGCAGTACACAATTGTACCCGAAGGTGAAGCAAACCTGAAAGAAGGAAAAATTTCGGCAACCACGCCTATAGCAAAAGGGCTAATGGGCAAAAAAGTTGGCGATGTAGTTGAAATAACAGTACCATCCGGCCTGATTCCGTTTGAAATTGTTGAAATCTCAATCTAATTAACACCATGGCAAGCATTTTTTCGAAAATAGTAAATGGAGAAATCCCGGCCTACAAAGTGGCTGAAGATGATAACTACCTGGCATTTCTGGATATTTCTCCGGTTGCCAAAGGACACACACTGGTGATTCCCAAAAAAGAAGTGGATTATCTTTTCGACCTCGACGACGATTTGTACACCGGACTTCAGCTGTTTGCGAAAAAAGTAGCAGTCGGGCTAAAAAAAGCAATCCCCTGCATTAAAGTCGGTGTGCTGGTTTTAGGACTTGAAGTACCGCATGCACACATTCACTTAATTCCCATGCAAAGCGAAGCCGACGTACTCAATTTTTCGAACAAACTAAGTTTAAGCCGGGAAGATTTTGAAGAAATAAGGGATAAAATTTCCAAAGAAATATAACAGTTTAATAAACTGATCGTTACTGAAAAACCTGGCAAAAACGCCGGGTTTTTTTATTTCAGTTTTTATTAACAACGCCCATTCGCCCCTTCAAAATATTTAACTTTATGCAACTTTTTAAAAGTTGTTTCATTTGACAAAACACGAAAAAAAATGATTCCGTTTACACATCTGCACGTACACTCCCAATATTCGATTCTTGACGGTGCAGCAAGCGTTGGCGACCTGGTAGCGAAAGCAAAAAAAGACGGCATGTCTGCAGTTGCATTAACCGACCACGGTATGATGTATGGCATTAAAGAATTTCATGTTGCATGCAACAAAGCCGAAATAAAACCTATTTTAGGTTGCGAAACCTACGTTGCAGAACGCAGTCTACACGATAAATCCGATGTAGTTGACCGCTACGGGCACCACCTGATTCTGCTGGCAAAAAATAGAACCGGCTACATAAACCTGATCAAGCTGATTTCGACGGCCAGCACCGAAGGTTTTTACTACAAACCCCGTATCGACAAAAAAATTCTTAAAGAACACAGCGAAGGGCTCATTGTTTCGTCGGCATGTCTTGGAGGAGAAATAGCTCAGTGCATCATGAAAAACAAGATAAAAGAAGCCGAAGATGCGTTGCTATGGTACAAAGGCATTTTTGGCGACGATTATTATCTGGAACTGATGCGCCACCCGGCCGAAGAGGCAGCACAGCGCGAGAATGTTTACGACAACCAGGTACTTGTAAATAAAAAGCTGATTGAGCTGGCAAAAAAACACAACGTGAAATTAATTGCCACCAACGATGTGCACTTTACAAATGCCGAAGATGCCGATGCACACGATCTGCTCATTTGTCTGAATACCGGAAAAGATGTAGACGACCCAACCAGGATGCGTTACACCAAACAAGAATGGTTTAAAACGCAAAAGGAGATGAACGAGCTGTTTGCCGACATCCCGGAGGCCATTGCAAACACTGCCGAAGTGGTAGATAAAGTAGAAAACTTCAAACTAAATGCAGATCCCATTATGCCGTTCTTCACCATTCCTGAAGAATTTGGCACAATGGAAGAATACCGGGAAAAGTTTCCCGAAGACAAACTACTAAAGGAGTTCGGGGAAAAAGCTTTCAACAGGTTAGGCGGTTACGAAAAAGTATTGCGGGTAAAGCTGGAAGCCTCTTTTTTGGGACACTTAACAATGGACGGAGCAAAAGAAAGATACGGGGATCCGATTCCGGAAGATGTGGCAACCCGGCTCGAATTTGAGCTGGACACCATTAAACTAATGGGATATCCCGGATACTTCCTTATTGTTCAGGATTTTATAAACGCCTCCCGCGAAATGGGAGTACTGGTTGGCCCGGGGCGTGGTTCTGCCGCAGGTGCAGCAGTTTCTTATTGCACCGGAATTACAAACATCGACCCCATAAAATACGATTTACTTTTCGAACGTTTTCTGAACCCTGACCGTATTTCGCTGCCTGATGTGGATATCGACTTTGATGATGACGGTAGGCAACAGGCGCTGGAATACGTAACAAAAAAATACGGTCGAGATAAGGTAGCCCACATTTGCACATTCGGAACCATGGCTACTAAACTGGCAATCAGAGATGTGGCGCGGGTTTTGAAACTCCCGTTGCCCGAAGCCGACCGTTTGGCAAAACTTGTTCCGGAAGCGCCAAAAATGACCTTCGAAAAAGCGTTTAAAGAAAGTCCGGATCTTAAAAAGGAAAGAACTTCAGACAACCCGCTAATCGCACAAACCCTCAAGTTTGCAGAAACGCTCGAAGGCTCGGTGCGGCAAACCGGGGTTCACGCCTGTGGTATTCTGATTAGCCGTGACACGCTGACCGACCACATCCCGTTGATGCCAACCAAAGACGAAGCCGTTCTGCCTACTACACAGTACGACGGACGATTTGTAGAAGACATCGGCCTGTTAAAGATGGACTTTCTCGGGTTAAAAACGCTTTCGATTATAAAAGAAGCACTCGACAACATAAAAATTTCAAAAGGAATTGATGTCGACGTCAACAATATTCCGCTGGACGATCCAAAAACATTTGAGCTGTTCAGCCGCGGAGAAACCACTGCTATATTCCAGTTTGAATCGGAAGGAATGAAAAAGCACCTGCGCGACCTGAAGCCTAACCGTTTTGAGGACCTGGTTGCGATGAACGCGCTTTACAGGCCGGGCCCAATGGAATATATTCCGTTGTACATTGCCCGTAAGCACGGCAGGCAAAAAGTGGAATACGACGTACCAATGATGGAAAAGTACCTTAGCGAAACGTACGGTATTACAGTGTTTCAGGAACAGGTGATGTTACTTTCCAGATTGCTGGCCAATTTTACCCGAGGCGATTCAGATACGCTAAGGAAGGCGATGGGTAAGAAAATGACCGCCCTCATGGACAAGCTCAAATTAAAATTTGTGGAAGGTTGCAAAGCCAACTTCAAATTTATGGACGAATGTAAACTGGTTGGCAAAAAACCCGACGATGTAATCGATAAAATCTGGAAAGACTGGGAAGCGTTTGCGTCTTACGCATTCAATAAATCACACTCGGTATGCTACGCTTACATTGCATACCAAACCGGTTATCTTAAAGCTCATTACCCGGGCGAATTTATGGCAGCCAACCTTAGCCGAAACCTCAGCAACATTACTGACATTACCAAGCTGATGACAGAATGCGCGAGCATGAAGCTGAATGTGTTGGGGCCGGATGTAAACGAAAGTTTTTCAAAGTTTACTGCCAATAAAAACGGGAACATTCGTTTTGGAATGGCAGCAATTAAGGGAGTTGGAGCAGGCGCTTCAAAAGACATTATAAAAGCCAGGGAAGAACACGGACCATTTAAATCTGTTTACGACTTCGTAGAAAAAGTAAATCTTCAATCGGTTAACAAAAAAAACCTGGAAGCACTGGCAATGGCAGGTGCTTTCGACAATCTGGGCGAGTTAAAACGAAGCTGTTTTTTTGCAGGCGAACATGAAAACGACAGCACAACTTTCATCGAAAAATTAATTAAGTACGGAAATAAAATTCAGATTGAGAGCCAAAGCATGCAACAAAGCCTGTTTGGAGATCTTGGCGGCAGTGTTGACATAAAAAAGCCCACAGTTCCGGATATCGAAGAATGGGCAAAAATTATTCTTCTTGAAAAGGAAAAAAGCCTCATCGGAATTTACCTCACGGCTCATCCGCTTGACGACTACAAAGTTGAAATTCAAAACTTCTGTTCGCGTGACGTTTCGCTCAAAGATTTGAAAAATGACATCGAAAAGTACAAGGATCGCGATTTGACTTTTGGCGGAATGGTTACTGCCTCCCGCGAAGGAACGTCTAAAAACGGAAAACCTTTCAGCACACTAACGCTTTCGGATTACACCGATTCCATGGAATTTTTCTTTTTCGGGCAGGACTACGTCAACTTCGCCAAATACTGCAAAACAGGATTGTTTATTCTCGTAAAAGGCACTGTAAGACGGCGTTTCAACAACAGCGACACGTTCGAATTTAAAGCGTCGCAGATTGAATTGCTTTCCGAAGCAAGAAAGAACTACGTAAAAAGCCTCACGGTAAACATTCCGTTAGATAAACTCAGCAAATCGGTAATTGAAGAAATCGAAAATCTTGCAAAGAACAATAAAGGGCAGGCATTGTTAAAATTCAATGTTTATGATCCTGAAAGCAACATGTTCATTCATTTGTTTTCGCGAAATACAAGGATTGAGTTAACCAACGGGTTTCTGGATTATTTTGAAGAAACGCCGGGATTAGGTTATAGAATTAATTAGCTAATTTTGTAAATTGAAATATTAACATTAATAAAAAACAGAACTATGGCAATAGAGATTACCGACGCTAATTTTGAAGAATTGGTTGTAAATGCAGACAAACCAGTTATGATTGACTTTTGGGCAGTTTGGTGTGGCCCATGCCGCATGATAGCTCCCATTGTGGAAGAAATGTCTCAGGAATACGAAGGCAAAGCTATAATTGGAAAGGTTGATGTGGACTCCAACCCGGGAGTTGCTACAAAATACGGCATTCGCAACATCCCTACCGTTCTTTTCGTTAAGAATGGCGAAGTAGTAGACAAACAAGTAGGCGCTGCACCCAAGCAGTCATTTGCCTCTAAACTGGATGCCCTCCTGTAAAAAATTTTTACCATCATATAATTATGAGGCGGCTTCAAGCAGTTTGGTGCCGCCTCAGGTATTTTAGACCAACCGGTTTTGAAAAACATTTTCGACATAGAACAGTTTCACCAGTTCGACAACCTGGGGTTAGTTGCGCAAGAGGTGGTTGAAGGATTTATCACCGGGTTACACCGAAGCCCGTTTCATGGCTTTTCCGTAGAATTTGCAGAACACCGGCAATACAATCAGGGGGAATCGACTAAACACATCGACTGGAAACTGTTTGCCCGCACCGATAAGTTGTTTGTGAAACAATACGAAGAAGAAACCAACTTGCGCTGCCAACTGGTAATCGACACTTCGTCGTCTATGCTTTTCCCCTATTTTAAAGGGAAAAAACATCTGGAGAACAAACTTGCATTTTCGGTTTACACAGCCGCCGCACTTATGTACCTGTTACGAAAACAGCGCGATGCCGTGGGGCTGACTCTTTTTTCAGACGAAATAGAATTCCACACCTCTCCCCGACTCTCATCGGTTAATGCCGAACTGATGCTTGGCAAGCTTTCGGAATTAATTAAACCGGAGAATGCACACCTGCGAAAGAACACGAATACAACAGACGTACTTCATCAGATAGCCGAGAACATTCACAAACGCTCGCTCGTGATTATTTTTAGTGACATGATTGACAGCCAGAAAACAGAAGAACTATTTGCTGCCCTCCAGCACTTGCGTTACAACAAACACGAGGTACTGCTTTTTCATGTAACCGATCACAAGCAGGAAAGGGAATTTCAGTTTAGTAACAGACCGCATAAGTTTGTTGATCTGGAAAGCGGTCAGGTGGTAAAGTTTAATCCCTGGGAAGTTAAAAATCATTACGTCTCTACCGTTAAATCTTATTTCAACGATTTGAAAGTAAAATGCGGCCAATACCAGATAGACCTTGCTGAAGCCGACATTAACAAAGATTTTAAAGACGTACTGCTGGCCTACCTGGTAAAAAGGGAAAGGTTATTTTAACAATGAACCACGGAAAACAATAAATCTTTTGAAAATATTTTTTCTTTTCGGAAAAGCTATTATTTTTGCATCGCTTTTGAAGGACAAGCGTTCTAATAACAAGAAATAAATTCCCTAGTAGCTCAGTTGGTTAGAGCGGCGGACTGTTAATCCGTAGGTCGTAGGTTCAAGTCCTACCTGGGGAGCCAAAAGGATAAGAGGTCATTTTCGACCTCTTTTTTTGTGCCCGGATTTTAGAAAAAACGGCTGCACGTAAAAACAACCGTGTTGTTTCACTCAACCTGAAATTCCATAAAATACTGATTATCTAAACTATATTTTTAAAACCAAAAGTATTAATGAAACTGCCAGAAAATCGAGCCGCACTACACATTAAACATCTGGTGCTTTAAAAACGTTTTCAAAAAAATTTCACCTATGACTAAAAAAACTCTTTTTTTCGTTGCTTCCCTTATTATTGCATTGTTTTGCCGGGGCCAGGTTCCTCAAAAAATTAACGAGTACAACGTTGATTCAATCAAAAAAAATTACACCCGCACAGAAATAATGATTCCCATGAGAGATGGAGTGAAACTTTTCACCTCTATATACTCACCAAACGATAATTTCACCAAATACCCGATAATAATTGTGAGAACTCCTTACGGAAGCGAATCTCATGCAGAAGAATGGAAAGGTATAAACTCGAAACTAAACTGGACTTCCCTGTTTGAAGAAAAGTATATTCTGGTTTTTCAGGATGTCAGGGGAACTTATATGAGTGAAGGCGATTTCATGGATATCAGGCCCTTTAATCCGGATAAAACAGGAAACGATACAGACGAAAACAGTGATGCTTTTGACACCATTGACTGGCTGATTAAAAACATCAATAACAATAGCGGGAAAGTCGGGATGATGGGCGTTTCGTATCCGGGATTCTACTCAACCCTTTCTTTACCAAATGCACATCCCGCACTAAAAGCAGTTTCTCCGCAGGCACCGGTTACCGACTGGTTTATTGGAGACGACTGGCACCAGAACGGAGCTTTTCTTTTGATGCCGGCATTCGGTTTTTTCTCGTCGTTTGGACAACCCAGGACACAACAAACAAGAACATCTCCAACGCGCTTCAATTATAACTCTGAAGACAATTACAATTTCTTTTTGAATATTGGCCCGGTAAAAAATGTAACGACCCAATATTTTGGCGACACAATTAAATTCTGGAATAATCTGATGAATCATTCAGATTATGATGTTTTCTGGCAGGGAAGAAACCCGACCAAATATTTAACCGACATTAAGCCTGCTGTATTAGTTGCAGGCGGCTGGTATGATGCTGAAGATTTATACGGAACACTGGCTGTTTATAATGCCATAGAACGTCAAAACCCTAAAAACAAAAACCGGTTAATAATGGGTCCCTGGTCGCACGGGCAATGGAGCAGATCCGGAGGTGGAGACTGGCTTGGCAATATTTACTGGGGAAGCAAAACTACCGATCTCTTTGTCGAACAGCAGCTATTATTTTTTAACTACTACCTAAAAGGAAAAGGTTCGATGAATTCGCCCGAAGCACTTGTTTTTATGTCGGGATCCAACGAATGGAAATCATTCGACAGCTGGCCTCCCAAAAATATTGAATCAGAATATTTGTATTTACAACCAAACGGAGAACTTAAATTCACCCCGCCGGCAGTGGATGAAAACTTTGATGAATACGTGAGCGACCCGGACAAACCGGTTCCTTATGCGGAGCATGTTCACATGGCAAAAACAAAAAATTACATGACTGACGACCAGCGTTTCGCAAGTCGCCGTCCCGACGTCATGGTTTATAAAACCGACGAACTCACAGAAGATGTCAGCATTACAGGCCCGATTAACGTCAGCTTTTTTGTTAGTACTTCGGGCACCGACGCAGATTTTGTGGTAAAACTAATTGATGTATTTCCGGAGCAAATAAAAGACTTTCCGGCAGAAAGTAAAAATCGAAAAACCTCCTCTCCTCTCGGTGGATACCAAATGCTGGTACGAGGGAGTGTTTTACGAGGCAAATACAGAAACAGCCTAGAAAACCCGGAACCATTTGTCCCGGGAAAAATCACAAGTGTCTCTTTCGACATGGCAGACATTGCCCACAAGTTTAAAAAAGGGCATCGAATAATGATTCAGGTGCAGAATTCGTGGTTTCCTTTAGTGGATCGGAATCCTCAAAAATTCGTCAACATTTACAAATGCAGCGAAGAAGACTTCACAAAGGCCACACAACGCATATATCACGACACAGAAAGACCGTCGCACATTTCAATTCGCGTACTGAGGGAATAATTTTCTACAAGATCTGGGGAGCAGAGCCTTACGTCTCGTCTGACCTTTGAAACCTTTCCGTCTGACAAACAGACAGTAGCAAGAAATTTTCAAAAGCATTAAACAGGCTCTCCGCAACGGATACAGTTTCTGATTTTAACAGGATTTCAGTTTAATCAATAAGAACTAAATTCAGCATCGAAAAAAAGTGCTGTGAATGAAAGTTGAACGGAAAAATCAGCTTCTTTTTCCTCTGGAGAAATAACGAATAAAACACCGACATTATACGGCAAGATTGCTTCCTCCGAGCAATTCAGAGAGTTAGAAACACCCTTTGCCGGAGTACACAAAATACATTTGGAGTTTTCCCTTCGTTTAACCACAAAATGCAGTTCCGAAAACGGAGGGAAAACTCCAAATTATTTTACCGGCATCAAATTATGCGTACAAAAAGCGCTTGATCTTTTTTGTTGGAGTTTTTTCAAAAGGAGTAGGCTGCAATACAACCACCTGCAATCTAGAGAACTTATTTAGTTGCGCATTTACTTTTCGCTGAATTTCGGCTAGAATATCGTCCGATTTTTCAGAGATGTACTGGTGTGCTCCTTCCTTCAGATACTTAAAATGCTGCTCTACTTCATCCATATTCAGATGCACCATGGCCACCAGCTTTCCTTTTTTCTCTACCACCAGCGATTCCAGTACAAACCGCATTTTATTAATTACAGACTCAATTTCTTCGGGATAAATATTTTCGCCACTGGCACCAACAATCATAGTTTTTATTCTTCCTTTTATGTACAGGAAGTTTTCTTTATCGTACCAGCCTTTATCACCCGTCTTAAACCAGCCATCTTTAGTAAAAACTTCCTGGGTTAATTCTGGAGACTTATAATAACCGCGCATCACATTTTCCCCCTTTGCCTGAATTTCGCCTTCTCCGGTTTTCAAATCGGCATCGCCCAATCGAAGTTTCACGCCGTCCATAGCAAGGCCGGTAGAACCAATACGCACATTTTTACCAACAGCGCCGGCAAGCAACGGCGAAGTTTCTGTCAACCCGTAACCAATTGCATACGGGAACTTCCCTTCATACAGGAACTGTTCTACGGCAGAGTCAAGTTTTGCTCCGCCAATACCGAAAAAGCGCAACTCTCCGCCAAATGTCTGGTACAATTTTTTTGCAGCCACCCGGTGTAAAACTTTTCTGAACGGAGGCAAAGAGTAGAGTAACCGTGTTACCGGGCTCTTTTGAAATTTCGGTAGAATTTTAGACTTAAATACTTTTTCTATGATCAACGGCACAACCAGCATCATTGTTGGTTTAACCTTTTTTAATGCAGGCAATAATACCGAAGCAACAGGAGGTTTTCTCAGGTAGTGTACCGATGCGCCAAATTTCACAGGAAAAAGAAGACAGAGTGTGTTTTCGAGCGTATGCGAAAGTGGCAGCACCGAAAGAAAACGGTCGTTACCATCTATTTGCTGAAGCGTGAAACTTTTTTCGGCAGTCCATGTCAGGTTTTTGTGTGTTAACATCACACCTTTTGAAGTTCCTGTTGTTCCTGATGTATAGATTATTGAAGCCAGATCGCTTTCAACCACATGTGCCGGCTCTGTCTGAATTTCCGAATCAGAAAGAGAGCTATCCAGTTTAAGCACCTCGTTGGCCGGTGTGCCCGCTGGAATAACGGCAAAATTTTCAACCAAAATAATATGTTCGAGCATTTGGATAGCTTCTTCATCCAAATGTTGATATAACAATTTGGAAACGAACAGCACTTTTGATTCTGAATGTTTAAGAATAGTTTTCACCTCGTTAATGTGAAAATCAGGCAAGATTGGCACTGCAGTAGCTCCTGCCCACGAAATTGAAAAAAACGCCAGACCCCAGTTGGGCATGTTGGTGCTCAAAATGGCCACGTTATCGGCTTTTTTAATTCCTAGTTTTTTCAACAATGCTGCAATTTTCTTCACATCGTTGCCCATTTGCCGGTAGGTATAATCTGTTTCTCCGGCGTAAACTAATGATGTATTGTCAGCAAATTTCTTCACAGATTCCTGAAGAATGGAAGGGATAGTATACTTAACTTTATTTGTCATTTCTATCGTTTCTCATTAAAATCCAACCAATTAACAACAGCAGGTTGAATAATGTTCAGCCTGCAAAATTAGTAATTAACGCGGGAAATTCACGTTTTCCACCTCGTTTAAAGTATTTTTAACACCTCAACTTCAGAGATTAAATATATATTTTTCTGGCAGAAAACATTGATAAAAAACAAAATGGAGCAAAAAAAAACAATTTCAGAAACGAAAAAATATGTACGGCAAATACTGGAAAACGACGGTTCGGGGCATGATTGGTGGCACATTTTTCGGGTAAGAAACCTGGCTCTAAAAATCGCAAGCATGGAAGGAGGAGATCTGTTTTTGATTGAAATGGCTGCATTGCTTCACGATATTGATGACTGGAAAATTTCGGGCGGCACAAATACTGGTAACGCAAAAAGATGGCTGCAAGAAGTAAATGTATCGCCGGCAACAGCCACAAAAATTATCGAGATAATCGACCAGGTTTCTTTTAAAGGAGCAGGAGTGGACACCACCCCGACAATACCTGAAGCGAAAATTGTGCAGGACGCAGACCGGCTGGATGCCATTGGCGCCATCGGAATTGCGCGCACATTTGCTTACGGAGGAAATAAAGGAAGACTTATTTTCAACCCCGAAATTAAACCAGAAAAACATGATGACTTTGACCAATACAAGAAAAGCACCGGGCCAACCATCAATCATTTTTACGAAAAATTGCTGTTGCTAAAAGACAGGCTGAACACAAAAACGGCAAAAAGCATGGCTTTAAAACGACATCAGTTTATGGAACTTTTCCTGGATAAATTTTTTGGAGAATGGTACGAGAATGAGGAGACACAGAATCGTTTTTTATCGTAAATTTGATTTTTAATCACCAAGAATATGAAAATCGATCATCTTGCCATATGGACCTACAACCTTGAAAGACTGAGAAATTTCTACATGCGTTTTTTTGATGCTTCGTCAACCGATGTGTACTACAACCACTCAAAAGAATTCCGGTCCTACTTTTTGTTGTTTGACAGCGATTGCCGACTGGAAATTATGGAAATGCCGAATGTTGCCAAATCGAAAAACGACCCGCATAAGCACTACATCGGAGTAGCTCATTTTGCCATAAAAGTCGGCAGTAAAGCCGAAGTGGATAAACTGACAGAACGGATCAGGAGCGACGGGTTTACGGTTGCCTGCGAACCACGTACTACCGGCGATGGGTACTACGAAAGTGTTGTGCTCGATCCGGAGGGGAACCGGGTAGAAATTGTAGCCTAACTGCTTATCGAAAACAAAAATGCCAGGACTAACAACTGTCAATCCCGGCATTTTGCATAAACACTATCAATAACGAATTACTCGTTTTCGTACCTGTCAATTCCTTTTTTCAACTCGTCCCAAAGGTCGAATTCAATAACCTGAACAATATCAAAAACCACCAATCCTTCTGAATCTTTCAAACACAAATAGGCAGCTTCTTCCATTGTATCGTAGTTTAGGGCATAAATACTTCCGTACATTTTACATGCACCGTCGATAATTGTTTTCCCTTTTGACAAGGCATATTCAATCGACTCCGGATTATCCATTCCATAAACATCATTCAGGTAGGCGCCATTCATAAAAGCATCCAAATGCTCTGCAAAACCGGCATTTTTATACCCCGAAGATGCCCACGAAGTATAAATCATCGAGGGATCGTAACTTTTGCTTCCCCAGTTTTGTCCTTGCGGATAAAGGGCATGATGCCATGATGCAGCCCAGTACTGAAGTTCAATTTCAGGGTTTACTTTTTTTATGGTATTCTTTGCTCTTTCAATAAAATCGTGAATAACCATTGCACGAAATTCGAACCATTTTTTGGCATGTTTTCCCAAAATACGCGAGGTGCCTTCCCACCTGAAAATATCTGACGGGAAATTCGCAACTTCCTCTCCAATGTATTTCTCGAATGCCACTTTTGAAGCTTCTGAAAAATCGCTCTCTATTCCCGAGTAGCGGCAATAATCCAAAACATACCCGTCAACATCGTAATTTTCAACAATTTCTTTTACAAAACTCAGCGCGTATTCCTGCGATTCGGGCAGCAGCGGATTTAAAAACACAGCTACTTTAGATGGGTCGTCTTTTATATCAATCATTCCGTTTGGCGTGTATTCAATGGAAGTCAACCCATCAAATTTATCAGACCTAAACGCAGGCCCCTCTTTGGTTGACGGGCGCCCTACAGGAAAAATTGTGGTAGACACCGTAACTTTCATATCCCGTTTTTTTGCCTCATCAATAAAAAACTGAAGGTAATCCCAGTCCCGTTCAATTTTGGTGTTTCCAACCTTGGTCAGCGGTTGCATGAGGGTAGTTTTAGAGTAAAGCACATCGCCGTAAATCGGACGCACATCAACTACTACTGTGTTAAACCCGGCTGCTTTTGTTTTATCGAGATAATAAACGATGCTGTCCTGACTGCCAAATCTCTTAAAATTGGCTTCCGCGTCAAACCACATAATTTTGGGTTTTTCCACCTTCTGTTTGTCTTCTTTATTTTCTACTTTTTCATTTTTATCCGCACAGGAAAAAAGCAGGAAAATACCGGCAAAAAGGCACATCAATTTCGTTCTGTTCATTTTATTCATTTAAATTTTATCCGGAATAAAAGTTTTTTCTGAAAAGCTTTTAACCCGGAAATTCTGATTACAAAAAAAGAGGCAAAGCAAGTGTTAAAAATCCTGCTTCACCTCTGCTAAAAGCTCTTTTCTATTTACTTGAAGTTCCGATATTGGTTAACTCGTAAGCGAATACTCCGGTATTCATTCCCAATACATAAACAAGTGCGGTTTTCCCGTCGTCCTGTACCTGTACTGCAATGTCTCCGGCATCGCCTGCGCTTAAAAACACAGCGTCTTCCACCAGCGGATTCAGTTTTGCATATTTTTCTGCGTCTGCTTTTCCGGCACCAATTAATGCAGGATCGTCCAGGCAGAAAATCAACAGCCTGAAATTGCCGGGCCAGCTGGCGGTGGTAAGTGCCAGGTATTTTGAATGGTTGAATTCGAAGTAAGTGGCGTTTCCAATAATTTTATTGAAAAAGTTGGAGTTGGCGGGGTCGGTTACAAACGGTGTGGTTCCGGCTTTTCCCGAATATGCAATTTTAGGAGGGAATCCCAACATGGCAGCTACATAAGGAGTGCGTCCTGTTTTTGACATGGCGACTGCCTTTCCGCTCCAGACTGTTCCAATTCCTGTGTTGAACACCTCAATTTCTTCAGACGGAACACCTCCACTTACCGAAATTCGTACTGCTCTGTCGTCGGCACTTCCCCGTCCGTCGATGTCGAGCATTATTTGGGCATCTCCACTGGTTGACCCCCAAATTGAAGCTTTCAGCCCAATTCCATGATTTCCGGTAGCCGGAATTTTGGATGTTGGCAGTTCGTAATATATTTCCGGCGCTTCTGCGAGGCCGTTGATCCAACGGTAAATTTTAAGCGTTGGAGTAGTTGATGCAGAAAAACTAACAAAAGTGGTAGCTAACAGCACCCCGTCTTCGTCGGCAAATATTTCGTAAAAGCTTTCGCCTTCGGGCATCGGAATTGTTTTTTCGATTTTTTCGCCGGTCAGTTTATTGTAAACCAAAAGTGGTCCGTCCAGAGCATTTACAATAAGCTCGTCGCCAACAACTGCACACGCACGTTGTTTCCCGCTGGTCCAGCCGCCCAACTCATCTTTAGTGAGTTCAAACAGTTTTTCGTATCGCCCAAATCCTCTTTCCAGTTCGGCAAAAGGAACCTGATATATTTTTAAAACCAACGCGCATTCAGCAGTTGTTTTTCCGTCTGGTGCCACAATCGAAACATCAACTGGTTCGGTAAGGTCTTTTACTCCTGTTACTGAAGGAATCAGTTTTGCGCCACTTGGAAGAGCTGCCGAAATTTGCCAGTCGGTAAAAGTGGGCGCTTCCTGATCCGGGTAATAAGTAACATCAAAATACACAGTATCTTTATTTTCGGAGTAAACTCCCTGGTAAATCTGGCCGCGGCCCGATAAACTTCCGTAGTCGAACTTTTGTATTTGAATGGAAGCAAACTCCGCTTTGTTGCTGTACAGAACTTCCTCTTCCTGACAAGAAAACAGAAAGGCCAGCAAAACAATTAAATATGAGATTCTTATATTCTTCATAGTTGTAATTTTTCTTTGAATTTTGAAAATCATTTTTATTACCACGGAAATGTTTGTTCGCAAAGCGAGTTATTCCTGATTTCGAGCTGAGGGATTGGTATTTTGTAATATTTTTCAGGGAAATAGCGGTCGTCGCTTTCTATTTCAGTAACCTGATAATCCCAGTTGCCTTCTTCGTTTTTAGTAATTTTTACTCCGTGTGCCCGCTTTCCGTTAATAATTTCTTCGGCGCGTTTCCATCTTCTGATATCCCAGTAGCGGTGGCCTTCAAAAGCCAGTTCGAGCATTCTTTCAGTTTCCAAATCACTCATAAAAATATCCAGCGAAGAGTTGCTTTGGCGTGGAGCAAGGTACCCGCCCCTGGTTCTTACCCGATTCAGGTATTCATAACCTTTGGCAATATCTCCGCTTTGAGCATGTGCCTCGGCAAGGTTCAGAAGCACTTCGGCAAAACGAAGTTCAACCCAATAAGTGTCACTTCCTTTGTCAACATCTTCGTTTCCTTCTTCCATGTATTTTTTCATAAAATATCCGGTAACGCAGCCGGTGTTGTTAGAACTGAAATCATATTCCATAAACCCGTCGGCACCGCCAACAAAAGTTTCAATTTTTCTGCCGTTCCAGTTAGCACCGTTATATAAAACAGACGCATAAAACCGTGGCTCTCTGTTGGCGTAAGGATTTTGGCTGTGTTCCGGGTTATTCCAGTCGAAGTTTTCGTATTTGCCGTCAACCTCTATTTGGTAGTGTTTTACCAGTTCTTCAGTCGGGCATGCCCAGCCACCCCGGTTGGCAAAGTCTCCGGTTGGTCCGAAATAACGATCGAAATAATGTACATAATCCGGTTTCTTAAACAATACGGGCAGAATAATTTCGCTGCTCGCTTTATTCTTGAAAATGTTGGCATATTGAGATTCCAGCGAGTAGCCCAGATCTTCCACCTTTTTCCCGGCCCAGATTACGTCATCGTAACGTTCAGCATATAATGCACAGCGTGTTAACAGGGCGTAAGCGGCTCCGGCGGTAATTCTTCCAAAATTTTCGCTGCTCCATTTGTGAGGCGCTAAAGTTTCGGCAACGTCTTTCAGTTCGTTAATTACAAAGTCCCATGATTCTTTTTCGCTTATCCGCGCTTTGTTGGCATCTTTGGCGTTATCCAGACCGCCGTCGGCTCCCGAGTTTTCGGTTCTGAGAATAATGCCGCCATGATTTCTGATTAGCTGATAATAAAGGAAAGCTCTCATAAAACGAACTTCGGCTTTTCTTACGGCAATAAAATCGGGGTCAAAATCTCCGGCCATTGTTTCCACGTCGTGCAAAAATTCGTTCTGCAGTTTAATCCGGTCGTAGTTTCCCCATTCGCTGAGTGCCCCGTTATTCGGAGTAATATAATTTTCCTGCAAAAGAACTTTATTCTGAAATGTATTTCCATCAATATTATTTACGCTGTATTTCAAAATATCGGACAAGCCGTCAGACATTTGCAGCGAGTGTATTTCCGCATTATCTCGCAGAGCTGCATAAAAGCCTTTTACGTACATATCCAATGCTTTTTCGTTCTCCCAAACAACACCGTTGGAATAGCGGTCGCCAGGCTCCACTTCCAAATCGCTGCAGGAAGTTACAATTAGCAATATGCTCAGGAAAAAAACTATTTTTTTCATCGTCATAAACTTTAATTTTTTAGATATCATACTTTCAGTTATGGGTTAAAAAGTAACATTTACACCAATGTCAAATGTTTTTTGCTGCGGGTAGTAACCGTTGGTATTGCTTGGCATTTCCGGATCCATAAAATCCAGATGATCCCAGGTAAGCAGGTTGGTTCCCGAAACATAAACCCTTAGTCTTTCCATATTCATTGTTGAAGCTATTCGTTTTGGAACAGTGTATCCGAGCGTCAGCTGTTTCAAACGCAGGTACGAACCGTCAACAACCCACCAGTCGCTGGTCCAGCCGTTGTTTCCGTTCCATGCTTCACCCAGCCTGGGGTATCTGGCGTTGGTATTTTCCGGCGTCCATGAATTTTCTACCAGGTAGTAAGGAGAGTTTCCTCCACCATAAAATGCACGGGCAAATTCGGTCTGATCCATAACTCCGTTGGGGTACAACCCAGAAATTATTACATCGCAAATGGCAGCGCCCTGAAGCTGAAAGCTGGCATCAAATCCTTTCCATTGCAAATCTCCCGAAAGAGAATAAACCATTTCAGGAATAGACGAGCGGGCAATGCGTTTCTGGTCGTAGTAATCGATTTTACCGTCTCCGTTCAAATCCTCATACATAAGGTCGCCAAGGCGCTGAACACCACCCGGGCCGGTCGGACGATTAATCAACTGTTCTTCGGTTTGATACAAACCGGTTGCATGAAATCCGTAAATTCCGCCAATTGGTTGTCCTATAATATTTTGCCACGATGGAATATTAGCCTGCTGTGTTCTTTCCAGCACTTTATTGCGCGCCCATGAAACATTTCCTGAAAGGTTGTAGTGCAACTTTCCAATACTATTCTGATGCCCCAACAACAGCTCCATCCCTTTTGCTGCTACCGCTCCGGAGTTTTCAATGGTTTGGAAATTATTTGCAATTGATGGCGGATAAAGTCCTCCGACTTCCTGAAGAATGTCGTGGGTGTATTTATAGAAAGCATCAAATTCGAAAGAGAGCAGTCCCTTCCAGGCAACAAAATCGACACCACCGTTTACGGTACGTGTTTTTTCCCAGGTTAAATTGTAACTGGGAACCGAGTTTGTTGAGTACAAAACGTACTGCGGACTAACTGTTTCGCCAAATGCGTATGCCGGTGTATCTGTTAAATTAAAAAACCTTTTATACAGGAAAGCGTCGATATTGTCGCGCCCCAGTTCTCCGGCAGATGCCCTGATTTTTAACCGGTCTACGTTAGGAAATGCGTCTTTAAAAAAGTTTTCTTCTGAAAGAACCCATCCCAAAGAAACAGACGGGAAAAATCCCCAACGATAGTCTTCATGAAATTTGTATGAACCATCGTACCTGCCGGCAAATTCAAAAAGGTATTTATCGGCAAAACCATAATTCAAACGGGTTACATACCCTGCAACCTGGGTTTCGGAGCTTTCTCCCCGAATTGAGTTAGGAACATCTTCCTGCGCAAACGAAAGTTCAGGAATAGCATTCAGTAAAAACCTCCTGCGTTGCGCCTGAAAACTTGAGCCGTTGCCTTCGTTGTATTCATACAAAAACAGAGCGCCAAAATTATGGTTGCCAAACTTTTTGTTGTACTCAACTGACGGACGGGTTAAAAGCCTGCTTCCGTTTGATGCCGACTGGAACAGCGATGAATATTCAGATGTTCCGTAGGCGCGGCTTACTACATATTTACCGGTTGCCGGTGTGTATTTTGCAACATTATAAGTGTCAAGAAAATTGCGTTGTTCATGAAAATCCTGGTCGTAGGCAAAAAAGAATTTAACGTTTAACCCTTCTACAAACGGAACAGAATACTGAATTGATGCAGAACTTTCAAAAATGTACCGGTCAATTTTATTGAACCCGCTTTGGGTAGCTGCGGCAACAGCATTAAAAGTAGCGGCTCCGTCGCCGGTGGCAGTAGGCAGCCCGTTGTATTCGCGGGGAATAACCGGCAACGCACGGATAGCCTGGGTAATCGGGCTGAATTCGTTATTTGGCGCAATGGAAAATCCCGGGTTAATTGTATTCTCCTTTCTTCCGGAAACATTCAATGCAAGTTTAATATCTTTGGTAATATCCATATCGATATTAGACCGCAGGTTGTATCGTTTGTATTCAGTGTTGGGAATAATACCCGACTGATCCCACACACCGCCGGCAACATAGTATTGTACTTTTTCATTTCCTCCGGTAGCAGAAATATTGTGTCTCCAGGTTCCGCCGTAGTCTTTAAACAAAGAACCAAGCCAGTCTGTGTTTCCCAGAACGCCGTCGGGGTCGCCGTTGGCTATTTTTTCAATATCCGATTCATCAAAATATCCGGTTTCCCCATCCAGTTCCCTGGCTTTATTGTGCCAATAAGCATAATCAACACCATTTAAAAACTTAGGAAAACGGGTGTTGGTCGAAAAAGAAAATGATCCGTCGTACGAGATGGTTGCCTTTTTGTTGGCAGATCCTCTTTTTGTAGTAATCAAAACAACACCATGCGCAGCACGCACTCCATAAACAGCAGCAGCGGCAGCATCTTTTAGTATTGAAACACTTTTAATGTCATTTGGGTCGATGGTATTAAAGTTCCTTTCCACGCCATCCACCAGAATCAGCGGAGAAGAATCGTTGAAAGTTCCGAAACCACGAATAATAATGGTAGACTGGTCGCTGCCCGGCTGCCCCGAAGTTTGCCTTGAAATTAACCCCGGAAGTTTTCCGGTTAACATGCTACTTACATTTGCTTTAGGCGCTTTCATCAGTTCTTCTGACGAAATCTGAGCCACAGAACCTGTAACATGCGCTTTTTTCTGAATGCCGTATCCTACCACAACAACTTCGTCTACACCAATGGATTCTTCTTCCATTACAACGTTGATATTGGTTTTTCCATCAACAGTAATTTCCTGCGTTTTCATTCCCACAAACGAAAACACCAAAGTTGTTTGAGAAGGAATGTTAACGAGTGAATAATCTCCTTCTGCATTGGTGACAGTTCCGTGGGTTGTGCCTTTAATGGCTACGGTAACGCCCGGGAGCGGCTGGCCAGAGGCATCAGTAATTTTCCCTGTTATCGTGTTTTGCTGAACGCCGGATTCGGAACTGCTGCCGGTACTTTCCTGCGGATTATTGTTGCGGGTAAGTACAATCAACGACTGGTTTGCAAAATCATAACTTACAGGCTGCCCTCTGAAAATCTCTTTCAGAATTTGCTCAACGGTAGCTTCGCGGGCAGTAACAGTAACTTTGCGTTCTACATCAACCTGTTCGCGCAGAAAAAAGAAACGGAAATCGCTTTGTTCTTCAATTTGCCGCAATACTTCCACAACCTGTTTGTTTTCCGCTTTAAACGAAAACCTGGTGGACTGCGAGTAAACACTGGCTGACACCTGCATTAGAGAAAGGAACAGAATAAAGACTGTCAATTTCATGGTTAAAACTATTTTTTTTGCTTTTCCGCAACGCGAAAAAGGCGTAACACAGAATTTTTTCATACTTTTAATTGTTTTGATTAATAGCTTGCTGGTGGCTTGCCCACCATTTTCTTCGAAACAATCCGGGCCGCTCGGTGTTACAGCACCTTTCGGCCTGCTTTTTTAGGTGATTTATTAGCTGGATCAGACTAAATTTCACCGGTTCATCATTTCATTTTCCCTCTTTTTTTGAAGTTTCACTCGTTGTTATTTCAATGGTCTGTCCAACTACTTTATAGTCAATGGCAATCATCTTTTTCAGAATATCCATCAACTCAATAAGGCTTTCGCCCTGAAACGCAGCATCGCAATGGTAATTCAGAACGCTGTCGTCCTTAATCACGAATTCAACGCCATATTTTCGTTCCAGCAACACAATCAGCTCTTTTAGCGGCATGTTTACCAAAATCAGCTTATTGTCTTTCCAGGCAGTAAACCATTTCGGATTTACCTGCTGTATTTCGGGCTTGCCTGAACCGCCCGACAAGGCCAGTTGCTGACCGGGATTCAGAACAAAATCGCGGTTAATCTGACTGTTTTTATCTGAGGAGATAACCACTTCTCCTTCTTCAAGAGTTGTGGTAACCCTGTTCTCGCTTTTATAGGCTTTCACGTTAAATTTCGTTCCGGTAACCTGCACATTGTACAGGGGAGTGTGTACCACAAAAGGCCGTTTTTTATCCCGCTCCACCTGAAACCAGGCCTCGCCGTCAAGAAAAACTTCGCGTGGATTTCTTTTGCTGTTTACACTGTATTTTATGTCGGAGCCCGAATTCAGAAAAATAGTGGTGCCATCGGGCAGTTCCAATTCAGAAACCGATCCCAGGGGAGAATGTGCCGTGTAAAAAACCGGCGCTTCTCTGGTAACGCGGGAAGTAACAAAAACGCCCAGCAATAACCCGATAACAAGTGCAGCAGCAATACGCATTCCCATATTCAGATAGCGAATTTTCGCTTTTTTCTGTCGTTCCTGTTTTTTTATAGTAGTCCAGATATTGGCAAATATTTTTTTCAGGTTTGGCGAAGATGCCTCTGAAGCGTTCCATCCTTCCAGCTCTTTTACCAGTTCATCTTTCAGCGCATACTCTATCTCCGGCTGGTGAAAAAGCGACAACATCTCCTGCCTGCTTTCTATTCCGGCATTTTCGGTGTTCCCTCTTTTCAGAATATTTTTAATCTGATTCTCCATTTTCTTTTTTGGTTGTTAGTAATACGAATAGGTTATCGGATATACTCACCCGATTTTTCATTTTGATAGTTATCGGTCGTAAATATTATTGGCATTCTCCTCTTTTAACCTCAAAAAGGCTCTAGCACAAAGCGGAAACAATACATTCTGGTCATCCGGAATAAGCTCATTCAGATGAGCGAAAAAACTTCATTTTCCCGCTAAACAAGTTGTCAAAAAGTTGTTCTATGGTTTAAGATGATTCCGACCGGACCGGCCATTTATTACAACGCCAAACATCATCCGCACCAGAGGTACAGAAAAAGCATTGCAAATAAAGAATCGGCTTTAAAATGTTTTTTAAGAAAAGTGGTTGCCCGGTACAATTGGTTCTCCGCAGTTCGTTTAGAAATATTTAGTTTCGAAGCAATTTCTTCATTGGACAGCCCTTCCTCCCTACTCAGCCTGAAAACCCGTTGTCGCTCCGGAGGCATTTGTTTAATCAGCGTTTCAAGATTATCAGACATCTCGTCGAAAATAACCTGATGCCAGGTATTATCGGATTGTTTTTCAAAATTTGCCCGGGAAAAATCCCTGAATGCATTCTCAACATTTTTACGCCGGATAAAATCATAAATGGAATTTACCGCAACTTTAAAAATGAACGCTTTAATGTTCTTTGATTTATCCAGCGACTCACGCTTTTCCCAAATCTTCAGAAAAACATCCTGCACCAGTTCTTCTGCATCCTGTTCGTTTTTTAAGTACGAAAGCGAAAACTGGTAAATGCGACCGGCATACCTTTCAAATATTTCCTGAAATGCCTCTTTTACGCCTGCGTTAATCAGGTATGTCAATTCAGTATCCGATGTATTTTTTAGGTTGGCCAATGAAGTTTATTTTTCTTTTTGAAGCACAAAACTAATCGATTTTTGACGGATTTTCAAAAGTAGAATGTTTTTGATAAATTAGCAGAATCTATTCAATATTTTATTCGATACCAAATTGTAACGTGTTATTATTATGAAAAGTAAGCCTGGAATTGATCGCAGGGGATTCATCACAAAAACAGCGCTTGGAACCATTGGCGCAGCCGGATTTTTAACCTCTTGTTCCGGCACAGGTTCAAAAAAAGCAGAAGTTCAGCTTCCGAAGTTATTAAATCAGGCGCCCGACGGCAAAGTCATAAAAGCAGGGCTGATTGGCTGCGGAGGACGCGGAACAGGCGCGGCAATTAATTTTCTGGATGCCGGCCCAAATTTGCAAATTGTGGCTTTGGGCGACGTTTTTCAGGATAAAATAGACAACTGCAGAGCAAAGCTGAAAGAAGAAAGAAACGTTGAAATTGCAGACGAAAAATGTTTTATCGGGTTCGACGCTTACGAAAAAGTAATCGATTCGGGTGTAGACATGGTACTGCTTTGTACGCCGCCCCATTTTCGCCCGGCACACGTTGAGGCCGCAGTAAATGCGCGGAAACACATTTTTATGGAAAAACCAATTGCCGTTGACCCGGTTGGTGCAAGGTCGGTTCTGGCTTCAGCAAAAAAAGCAGAAGCTGCCGGGCTGAGCATGGTCAGCGGTACAATTCGCCGTGTTCAGAAAGATTATATGGAAACGCAACGAAGAGTGGTCAACGGGCAAATCGGGGAAATTACAGGCGCCAGTATTATCAGAAATGGCGGCGCGCTGTGGTATCGCTCCCGCCAACCCCAATGGACCGACATGGAATACATGCTGCGTAACTGGGTAAATTTCTGCTGGCTTTCAGGCGATCATATCACAGAACAATTTATTCACGAAATTGACGTAATGAACTGGCACGTTGATAAAATTCCGGTTCGCGCAGTAGGCTGGGGCGGACGCCAACGCAGGGTTACCGGCGACCAGTACGACTTTTTCAGTATTGAATATGAATACGACAACGGAATGCGGACTCACTGTGCTGCCCGCCAGATAAACGGGTGCACCAATAAAAAAGTTGAGCAAATAAACGGAACAAAAGGGTATGCCGATGCTGCCGGAAAATTGTACGATTTGCAAGGCAATGTTATTTGGGAATATCCCTATCCGGAAGAAGGTGACACCGCTTCGGAATGGAATGTAACCAATCCGTTCGTGCAGGAACACATTAACCTGGTCACTTCTATCCGCACCGGAAAACCATTCAGCGATGCGATTGCTCAGGTAAATTCCACATTAATTACCATTATGGGGCGAATTTCAGCCTACACAGGAAAAGATGTTACCTGGGAAGAACTGATGAATTCTGATTTGTACCTCGGCCCAAAAACCTATGCATTTGGACCGGTTCCGGGCATTCCCGAGGAATTTCCTTTGGCAGGTGTTCCCAATACGGCAAGCTGATTTTTTTAACTAAAAACCTTATCCCATGCGAAAACCAATTGTTCTTTTATGCCTGCTTGTTGCAGCATTTAGTTTTAATATTTCTGCACAGAAACTTGTAGCAAAATTTGGCAAAGAAGTGCCTTGGCAAAATGTACTCGATAACTCAGATGTGGCCGGCAATACAGTAAGCTGGATGCAGGTAAATACCGAACCGGAAACCTGGAAAGTTGATGGTGAAGTTTTAATTTGCTCCGGGTTGCCAATCGGGGTCATCCGCAGCGAAAAAGAGTACGAAAACTTTATTATGCACATCGAGTGGCGGCATATGGAAGCAGGAGGAAATTCGGGCACATTTGTATGGAGCAAAGCCATTCCCGGCGATAACCGTTTGCCCGATGGCGTGGAAGTGCAGATGCTGGAGCTCGATTGGGTAAACCAGAATATGCGCAATGGAGAAAAACCGCCAATAGCTTATGTACATGGCGAATTGTTTGGTGTTGGAGGCGTTGAAATAGTGCCCGACAATCCTCGCGGAAAACGAAGTAAATCAATAGAAAACCGATGCAAAGGCAAAGGGGAATGGAACACGTATGATGTGGTTTGTGTTGACGGCACCGTAAAACTCTCGGTAAACGGGAAGTTTGTAAACGGAATCAGCCAATCTTCCCAGAAAAAAGGCTTTATCTGCCTGGAAGCTGAAGGAGCAGAAATTCAATTCAGAAATATAAAGATTGTTAAATTGCCGTAAATACCGCTTTGCAACGCAAAAAAAGGAGAGGCTGCCTCGTGAATAAGTTCAGAGACAGCCTTTCCTCTTATTAAATCAACTCCATAAACCACAACGCTTTCTCCGGACTACCCATATATGAGCAGATTTTGTTAATTTTGTCACCGCAAAACCGGATTAATTAAATGGTTACTGAATCGAGATACAACGCAAGAGGAGTTTCGGCATCGAAAGAGGATGTACACGAAGCGATAAAGAATGTGGACAAAGGGCTTTTTCCAAAAGCTTTTTGCAAAATTGTGCCAGATATTCTTGGGAATGACCCCGACTGGTGTAATATTATGCACGCCGACGGAGCCGGTACCAAATCGGCGCTGGCCTACCTGTACTGGAAAGAAACCGGCGACCTTTCTGTCTGGAAAGGTATTGCACAAGACGCCCTGATAATGAATCTGGATGATCTGCTTTGTGTTGGGGCTACCGACAATATCCTGGTCTCATCCACCATCGGGCGGAACAAAAACAACATTCCCGGCGAAGTAATTGCCGCCATTATTAACGGCACCGAAGAGTTACTTGCTTCGCTTCGCGAAATGGGCATCAGCATTTACTCCACCGGTGGCGAAACTGCCGATGTTGGAGATCTGGTGCGGACAATCATTGTTGATTCTACCGTAACCTGCCGGATGAAACGGACAGATGTAATTTCTGCCGATAAAATTTCTGCCGGCGATGTTATTGTCGGGCTATCATCGTCTGGCCAGGCAACATACGAACAAGCCTACAACGGAGGCATGGGAAGTAACGGGCTGACCTCGGCACGGCATGATGTTTTTGCTAAATACCTTGCTGAAAAATATCCTGAAAGCTTCGACCCCGAAGTTCCGTCAGATTTGGTTTATTCGGGCAAATGCCGCTTAACCGACAAAATTAACGGCCTCGGCATCGACGCCGGGAAATTGGTTTTGTCGCCCACACGCACTTACGCGCCGGTTATAAAAAAAGTACTGGACAAATTCAGAAATCAGATTTCGGGAATGATTCACTGCTCCGGAGGTGCGCAAACCAAAGTGCTGCATTTTGTAGACAATGTTCATGTAATAAAAAATAACATGTTTCCGGTGCCTCCGCTGTTTCAGCTTATTCAGGAACAATCGGGAACCGGATGGAAAGAGATGTACAAGGTTTTCAACATGGGACACCGGTTCGAAATTTATACAAAAAAAGAAATTGCGGAAGAGATTATTTCCATCTCAAAATCGTTTAATATCGATGCTCAAATTATTGGGCAGGTAGAGCCCCACAAAGGCAAAAAGCTCACCATTGAGTCCGACAAAGGGACATACTTTTATTAGCTCCTTCAAAATAAATTCCCCAACACAACACATAGAAATTCAAAAACATATCGCAATTGCGAAAAGAAAAAGGAGAAATAAAAAATGGCAGAATATACATTACTCGAAAAATACGAATCAGTTAAACACCGGTTTGAAGAAGTTCAGCAGCAAATTACCGATCCGGAAGTAATTTCGGATATGAAACGTTACGTAAAACTTAACCAGGAATACAAAAGCCTGGAGAAACTGGTGGCTATTTTCAAAGACTATAAAAATCTGGTTGACAATATTGAGTCGGGAAAAGAGATACTGGACGAAGAATCTGATCCGGAATTGCGCGAAATGGCCCGCGAAGAGATGGAAATGGCCGAAGAACTGATTCCTCAAAAAGAAAAAGAAATTAAATTTTTGTTGGTTCCTGCCGATCCGGAAGACGGCAAAAATGCTATTCTGGAAATCCGTGCCGGAACAGGTGGTGACGAAGCCAGTATTTTTGCAGGAGACCTGTTTCGTATGTATTCAAAATTTTGTGAAAAAAAGGGATGGCGGCTTGAAGTAACTCACCTCAACGAAGGAACGGCCGGCGGATACAAAGAGATTGTGGCAAAAGTTTCGGGTGAAGGTGTTTACGGAATTTTGAAATACGAATCGGGAGTACACCGCGTGCAACGGGTGCCACAAACCGAAACCCAGGGCCGCGTGCACACTTCGGCAGCAACAGTGGCTGTTTTGCCCGAAGCAGAGGAATTTGACGTGGAACTGAAAGAATCTGATATACGAAAAGATACTTACTGCTCATCGGGTCCGGGTGGACAATCGGTAAACACCACCTACTCGGCCATCCGGCTGACGCATATTCCTACCGGAATTGTGGTAACCTGCCAGGATGAGAAATCGCAGCTGAAAAACCTGGCCAAGGCCATGTCTGAGCTTCGAACCAGAATTTACAACATGGAGTACCAAAAGTACATCGACGAAATTTCGTCGAAACGTAAAACCATGGTTTCCACAGGCGACCGCTCGGCAAAAATCCGTACTTACAACTGGCCGCAAGGAAGGGTTACTGACCACCGGATAAACCTGACACTTTACAACCTGCAGGCAATCATCAATGGCGAAATAGACGAAATTATTGAAAAGCTGATGATTGAAGAAAACGCAGAAAAAATGAAAGAAGCCGAAATTTAAATCAGTGAAACACGCATTCCGCAATTTTTCCTTTCACTATAAATAAAGAACATGAACCGTCAACAACTTTTTGAACAGATACAGAAAAAACGCAGTTTTCTATGCGTAGGATTAGATACCGATGTGCTGAAAATCCCAAAACATTTAACGGGAGAGGAAGACCCGGTGTTTTCTTTTAACAAAGAGATTGTTGACGCCACTGCTGCTTTTTCGGTAGCATACAAACCCAACCTTGCTTTTTACGAGAGTTTAGGCTGGCAGGGCTGGCAAAGCCTCGAAAAAACAGTGAAGTACATACGGGAAAAATACCCTGAAATATTTTTGATTGCCGATGCCAAACGCGGAGATATTGGCAACACATCCAGCCTGTATGCCCGGGCTTTTTTCGAAAAACTGGACTTTGACGCAGTAACAGTTGCTCCATACATGGGAGAAGACTCTGTAAAACCATTTATGAATTACGCCAACAAATGGGTGATTTTGCTTGCGCTTACGTCCAACAAAGGCGCCTTCGATTTTCAGTTTATTCGGGATGACAAAACCGGAAACCCGCTTTTTGAAACGGTTTTAACAACTTCGCAGAACTGGGGAACCGCAGAAAACCTGATGTACGTGGTTGGCGCCACCAAAGCCGAAAAGCTGAAAGAAATAAGGGAAATAACACCTGACCATTTTCTGCTTGTACCCGGGGTGGGCGCACAGGGCGGCAGTTTGCAGGAAGTGGCAAAAAATGGGATGAACAGCCAATGCGGATTACTGGTTAATTCTTCGCGCGGAATTATTTACGCTTCTGCAAATGAAGATTTTGCCGAAAGAGCCGGCGAAGCAGCCCGCACCATTCAGCAGGAAATGGACATGCTACTCAAAGAAAAAGGCCTGTAAAAACAGACCTCAATCTCCATATTTCTTCTACTATTTAAGTGTTAAAGGGGGATTTATGTTTGTATTTACATCAGCCCTTTTAACATGCCGTGGTAATACATGGGTTTTAACCCGTGAACCTTAAGCATCCACCACATTCCGCGCTCAATCCCGGGATCGATAAATGGAATTGTTGGCATCAACTCTTTACCGTAACCAAATTCGCACATCAACACTTTCCCATATTCGGTAACAATGGGGCATGCAGAATAGCCGTTATATTTTTCTACAGGTTCTTTACCTTCCATTATCGAAACCAGGTTTGCTGCTGCAACCGGCGCCTGCATACGAATTGCCGCACCTGTTTTACTGGTACCCAGTCCGGCTACATCTCCAAGCACAATTATGTTTTTGTATTTGGTCTGAATTAATGTTTCGTTATCCACATCTACCCAGCCGTTGTGCCTCAATTCGCCTTCAGTAATAACCAACGACGAATTTCGAACAAACCCGGGAGTTCTCATGGGCGGAGTAAAATGCAGAAAATCGTAATCAACAGTTACCAATTTTGAATTTTCATCAATCGGAAGACGTGCGCGTGTTGGTTCTTCAACCTGCTGAAATACGGCTTTCCTGGCCGATGTATCAACCGATACGAGCCGGTGTTTATAATGAGTTTTCACACCTCGCTCGTCATAAATTTCCTGCAGCCGATCGCCAAAAACTTTCGGAGTCATTAAATTGGTAGAGTTACAGAAATAATCCATCTGAAAGCCTTCCCGCATGTCATGGCGTTGCAGATAATCTTCAGTAATAAGGCAAATTTTCTTGGGTGCCCCGCCACATTTCAGCTTGGTGTAAGTATCAGTAAAAACCAACTTTCCCTCTTTGGTCTCCGGCAGCTTAACCAATGCGTCGTGGCATTTTATGGCGCCTTCGTAATCGTAGATACAATGCACGCCGTTTTGTCCCAGCATCCCTCTCGAAATACCTTCAATCTGGTTAAAATCCATTTCACACCCGGGGACCAATACCAGAAAGTCGTAATTAACTTTTCCGTTTTCTCCGGTAATCACATAATTGTTGTCTGGATTTAGTTCCAGCACCCTGTCTTTCATCCATTTTACGTTTTTGGGGATGAGGCTTTTGGTGGGTTTCTGTATCTCTTCGGGGGTAAAATTCCCCGATGCGATCAATGTATATCCGGGCTGGTAATGGTGAATTTCGTTGGGCTCGATGATGGTGATATCATCGTATCTCAGTTTGTCCGACAGATACGCGGCCATGGTAATACCGGCAGCGCCTCCCCCAACAATTACGATTTTTCCTTTTACCTTGCTCTCCGACAAAAAGTCGTATGCCCTTTCGGCCACTATTAAGCCACCCAGGCCTAAAGCACCGGACACAATAAATTTTCTCCTATTAATTGTCATCTTTTTTTGATTTATTAATTGGGTTGATATAGGTTTTAAAATGCGGCAGCAAGGTTAGTGCTTTTTTAAGCAAAAAAAAAATTAAAACTCGACAGAAATGAAAAAAAATTCACACAAACTTAAAGCACTAAAAAAGCGCCAGCACCATTGAATTCTGTAACGAATACAACAGTGCTGTGCATTACTCTAATACGTTAAGAAAAAAGATATTTCTTTTCTCCGCTTCTTTTGCTCAGAGGACTTCTGAACTGGATGGATTTTTTTGTTTTGGGTAATTTTGAAGTAGAACAGCCACATCGCTCTTCCGGTAACTGCCTGCAACCGAAGGCCAACTTCTGTATTCAAAAGTCTCCTTGATGGAAGCTGCAAAAAACGCCTCATTTTGAAGCTTCTGTTCAGGTAATCTGAACCCGACATTCAGCATTTTTGTCCTCAGCTTTCAGTTGTATAAATTGCTCATCTGCCGTTATATATTCATTACTTTGTAATGTAAGAAATACAAAAAAAAGTTCATAAAAATATTAAAATACGATGTGGAAGTTTTCTTCAAAGAAACTCTTCCATTACAAACCCAAAGAGAGAGAGTAGAGAGAGAACAGGAGATAGAAATTCGATGCTTAAAAACTGCTGCAACATTTTGCAGTAGTTTTTTTTGTTTATACATACCACTTAATATTCTTTATGAACGTTCAAATCTGCCTGTATAAATCACTCATGAAATTTCTGGAAATACGCTGTCGGGGTCATTTTGGCCAGCCGCTTAAAAGTGCGGTTAAAATTCGACAAATTATTAAATCCACACTCGAAGCAAACCTGCGAAACCGAAAGTTTGCCTTCAATCAGCAGTTTACACGCATAACTTATGCGCAAATCAGTTATATATGCGGTGAGCGATTTCCCGGTTTTCTCTTTAAAAAAACGACAAAATGCCGATGGATGCAAATGTGCAATTTCAGCAACTTGTTCAAGCTCAACTTTCTGCTGGTACCTGGTGGTTAAAAAATGCAACACCCTGGTCAGGCGGTCATCCGTAAAATCATGCCTCTGCAAATTGTACAACTCTCCCGCCAGCAACCTGTAATCCTGCGCTTTGGCCAATTCCTGCAAAAATTGCAACAGCAAAATCACCTGTTCAAATCCTGAACTTTGTGCAATGTTTACGATCTGTGCGGCCACTTTTTCAGAAAAAAGAGAAGAAAAACGAATCCCGCGTGACGACCGGTCAAGCAACTCCTTTATTGCTCTAAACTCGGGGTATTCAAACAGCGACTCACGAAACAAATCGTCGGGAAACTGAATTACAATGTAATTTATTTTTTCTTCGCTGTTTGGTGAATGATACTTTTCGTCGCTTCTCCAAAAGTGAGGCAGGTTGCTACCCAGCATGGCAAGGTCGCCCGCATTAAACTGCTCAATGTTGTCAGCTACAAAGCTGGTTCCCGAACCTTCTATAATGTACAAAATCTCATATTCGCTATGAAAGTGCCACGGATACGTAAAATGAGGCATTTTCCGCCATTTCACTTTCATGGCCGCACGCAACGGAAAATCAATATACTCCTGCATCACTTTCATAGGTTTCAATATTAGCAAAAATGCTAATTCAGTACAAATCCTTGTTAAAAAAATACTGTCAAATAATTTATGTAAATCCTAATTTTGGAAACAGGAATCAATCAAAAACTATGACAAATCAACAATGGCAACTATTGCTGGAAACTGTGCGGGGGAAAACACCTGAAAAACCCGTAACAGGATTTATAATCGACAGTCCCTGGATTCCGGGATGGGCCGGAGTAAAAATCCTCCAGTTCTATTCTTCGGAAGAAGTTTGGTTTCAGGCCAACAAAAAAGTTATCGAAACATTTCCCGACATTATTTTCCTCCCTGGCTTTTGGTCTGAATTTGGAATGTGCACAGAGCCTTCAGCTTTTGGAGCCAAAATGATTTGGGACGAATACAATTTACCACACGCCGGAAAAATTTTTAATGATATCTCTGAAGCCGTCACACTAAAAGCTCCCAACCCAAAAACTGACGGACTGTTGCCATTTGTTATTCAACGCCTGCAGAACTACCAGAAACCTATGATGGAGATGGGACACGAAGTGAAATTTGCTGTTGCTCGCGGCCCGCTGAACATTGCATCTTTTTTAATGGGAACCACCGAACTTATGATGAGTTTTATGATGAATCCGAAAGAAAGCCATCAACTGCTGGAGACTATCACTCAATTCATCATTAACTGGTTGCTGCATCAAAAAGAAACCTTCCCGACTATAGAAGGAATTTTCGTGCTCGACGACATTGTTGGCTTTGTTGGCGACGACGAGTGCAGGGAATTTGCAATACCTTATTTTAAACGAATTTTCAACGCATTCGATTCCAACCTAAACTTTTTCCACAACGACGCCCACGGATTAGTTTCGGCTCCCCACCTGAAAGAAATGGGTGTACACTTGTTTAACTTCAGTTTTGAACATAGCCTGAAAGAGATTCGGGAACTGGCCGGTGCCGATATAGCGCTAATCGGGAACCTGCCGCCCCGCGACGTTCTTGCCACGGAAACACCGGAACAAGTTCAGGTCGAAACCCGTAAAATGGTACAAAGTTTTGGCGATAAAAACCGGATTATCTGGTCATGCGGCGGCGGAATGCCACCAAATGTTTCCACCGAAAATATCAGGGCTTTTAAAAATACGATTAATGAAGTAGTTCCAACACTATAAATTTTTCACAACATGAAACTAAAACTGCTTACCCTAATGATTTTGGCTTCTTCTCATCTCGTTTCCCAGGAGTTGGCCAAGTTTACCGTTCAGGTTGAAAAGGAGCTGATTGATGCTCCGGTTTCGCTTGTTCTCGACGGGCTAAACTACAATACAGATAGCGGAGATTTGTTGCTTTTTGAAGTTGATGAAAACGGCGAAACACCTATCCCCTCACAGCTGGAAACAGGCCACTCGGCAAAGCTCTGGTTTATTATGAAAGGAGTTTCTGCAAAGAACTCAAAACGCAATTTCATTTTAAAAACAGAAAAAAACACAGATTTCCAACAGCCTGGAGTCAGGATACAAAAAAAACACAAAGACCTCAGCTTGCTTTTTAATGAAAAACCGGTTTTAAGTTACCGTTTTGAGACCACGTTCCCGCCCGAAGGAGTTAATCCGTTATACAAACGCTCCGGGTTCATTCACCCGTTGTGGTCACCGAAAGGCGAAGTTTTGTCTCGCATTCAGGCGCCCGATCACTATCATCATTACGGCATTTGGGGCCCGTGGACACTAACACACATTGACGACCGCGAAGTGGATTTCTGGAACCTTGCCAAAGGACAAGGAACGGTAAAGTTCAAATCATTTTTAGCCGAAGTTGAAGGAGAAATTTTCAGTGGTTTTAAGGCTCTTCAGCAGCACATCGATTTTGGCGGGCAGGGAGAAGACCAGGTTGCCATGAACGAAATTCTGGATGTGAGGGCCTGGAACATCTCAGAAAAAGTCTGGGTTATTGATTATACTACCTCGCTAAACAGCCCTCTCCCCAATGGAATTATGCTTAACGCCTACCGATATGGCGGAGGAATCGGCTTCCGCGCTACAGAAAAATGGCACAAAAACAACTGCTCGGTACTTACTTCCGAAGGAAAAAGCCGCGCCGATGCCGACGGTTCGTTAGCCCGCTGGTGCATTGTTGAAGGCGAATCAGACACCGACGAAGGCCGTTCCGGAATACTTTTTTTAAGTCACCCGTCAAACCGGATGCACCCCGAGCCGATGCGGGTTTGGCCACTGAATGCCAACGAGGACAGGGGCGACATGTATTTTGAGTTTGTTCCTATACGATACGAAGACTGGAAACTGGAGCCACTACACAGCTATACATTGAAATACAGAATGATTGTTTTCGACGGAGAAATGAATGCCGAAACCGCTGAAAAGTACTGGAACAGTTTTTCATCAATGCCAAAAATAGAAATTAAAAAATAGCAAAATGATGCTACATGAAGTGAGCATGTTATTCAACCTCATGCAAATTCCATGTGGTAAAAAAGAATAAAAATTCAAACAAATGAGAAGGTTACAACTAATTATTATTGTGTGCATTGCTTTTATTGGAACGTCCGCAGCACAACCAAAAGTCACGGCAGAAAAAGTCGGCGACAAAATCGAATTCAGGGTTGACGGAAATTTATTTACCAGCTACATCCTTTCTGAATTTGAGAAATACCCGTTCTTTTTTCCGGTAAACGGCCCGTCAAAAGCATCGGTCACTTCCATGCGAAATGCCAATTACCCGCACCACAGTTCGCTATTTTTCGGATGCGACCGTGTGAACGGCGGCAACTGGTGGCAGGAAGGATTGGAGCGCGGACAAATTATTTCACTGCGGGCTGATATTCTTGAAACAGGAGCAGCAAAAGCCGTAGTTGAAAATGAATGCATCTGGCGCCGCCCGGGAGCTGATGCACCCATTAAAGACAAACGAAAAATTACCGTTTCGGCTCCCTCCGCCGACAAGTTCCAAATTGATTTTGACATCGTTATGGAGATGCTGGAAGATGTGACCATTGAAAAAACAAACCATTCGCTTTTTAGCGGCCGGGTTGACCCCGATTTGGCTGTGGTTAACGGAGGAACCATGATAAATGCAGAAGGAGATTCCGGCGAAAAAGGCACATTCGGAAAACGTTCAGCCTGGATGGACTATTCAGGGAAACGAATGGGAAAAACCGAAGGAATAGCTATTTTGCAACATCCTTCAAACGAATGGTTTCCGGCCCCCTGGTTCACCCGCGACTACGGATTTTTCTCGCCTACACCAATGTATTGGCCTGAAAATGGTGAAAAAACCCAACTAAAAAAAGGAGAGCAAATAAAACTGAGGTACCGGGTAATTGTGCATAGCGGAGATTACAGTGAGGCCAATATTTCCGGGGAATTCGAAAAATATAAAGAAGAATAAAAAGGCCGATTCTTAATGACGCAATTTTGTTTTCATTTCGAAAAACTAATACGAAACAATCAATAAAATTATAACAATGAAACGCAGAACATTTCTTAAAAACACCGCTGCGGCATCAGCCGGAACCTTGATAATACCGACAATAGTTCCTTCGTCGGTTTTTGGCAAAAATGCACCCAGCAACAAAATACACATTGGACAAATTGGCTGCGGGCGCATTGCACGCGTTCACGACATGCACGAAACGCTAAAGTACGATGTAGCACGCATGGTAGCAGTTTCGGATGTTGACAGCAACCGAATGGCCGACGGGAAAAAGCTGGTTGAAGATTTCTACAAAGGGAAAACCGGCAGTTCCAACCCCATAGATGTAAAAATGTATGCCGACTACAAAGACATGCTGGCCGACAAGAATATCGATGCGGTAATAATAAGTACCCCCGACCACTGGCACTCGCAGCCTGCAATTGAGGCCGCGCTGGCCGGAAAAGATATTTACCTGCAAAAACCTACGTCGCTAACCGTTGAAGAAGGGCGCCTGCTCAGCGACATTGTGCACCGGCAAGGCGTTATTCTGCAGGTAGGCACACAGCAACGGTCATCTCCACAGTTTAGGAGGGCTGCCGAACTTGTGCGCAACGGCCGGATTGGAAAAGTACACACCGTAAAAATAGGATTACCCGGCGACCCTTCCGGACCGGTTTTCGAAGCAGGGCCAATTCCCAAAAACCTGAATTTTGACATGTGGCTCGGTTCTACCCCGGAAATTGAATATAAAGAAGACCTGGTTCATCCGCAAAACGATTACAGTCGCCCGGGATGGCTTCGCCATGAAAACTACGGTGCCGGCATGATTACCGGATGGGGGCAGCACCATTACGACTCGGCAGCGTGGGGAATGGATACCGAATTTACAGGACCAATCTCGGTTGAGGCTGTTGCTCAATTCCCCAAGTCGGGCGACTGGAATGTGCATGGCGATTTTATGGTAAAACATGAATACGAAAACGGGATGACTGTTTACACAAGCGGCGGTTTTCCCAACGGAATCCGTTACGAAGGTACCGACGGGTGGATTTTCGTAACTCGTGGTGCATACCGTGCCACAGAAAGCGATCCGATTCCGGAAGGCTCAACAAAAGCGCTGGATGCCAGTAGTGAGGAAATTCTTAAATCGAAAATCGGCAAAAATGAAACGCACCTATATGTCAGCAACGAGCAACACGGAAACTGGCTCGACTGTGTCCAGTCACGCAAGCAGCCTATTTCGCCTGTTGAAATCGGGCACCGTGCGTGTACTGTTTGTCTCATCAGCCACATTGCAATGAAAATACCGGGTATTCTGCAGTGGGATCCGAAAGCCGAAAAGTTTGCAAATAACGATCTGGCCAATTCCATGTTAAGCCGGCCGCAACGATATCCTTACGGAACAAACTATGTAAAACTTTAAGAGGCTGACCGCCAAAAATCCGGCATTTTGTTCGGGATAAAAAGAGGAAAGGCAGGGGTGGCAAACAAACGTTCCTGTTTTTCCTCTCTTTTTTTAAGGAAACATTGTGTTCAAAAAGCTAAAGAAGACTACTACCACTCAATAGGCTCGGGATGAACCGTAGTATAAAACCCAAATTTCTGCATGATGGTTCTTTCCACCTTGGTACATATTTCATGTGCTTCTTCGAGGGTCATGTCGGGCGGAAGTTTTATGTGGCAACTCAGTTCGGTATGCCTTCCGTAATTATGTAAATGAATATGATGCAGGTGAAGCGGCTCATCAAAATCTTCCTGAATAGCCTTTCGAATGGAAAGCACAAGGTCGTCTGACGGGCTTTCGCCCAGCAGCGCTTTAATTTCCGTGGCAAGAATCTGATAACTTGCCCAGCCAATCATCAATGCAACAATAAAACTTAAAACAGCATCGGTCCACCAGAATGTGTTCCCCAGGGCAATACCCACCAAAATAACAACCGACGAGAGTGCATCGGTGCGATGGTGCCAGCCGTCGGCTTTCAATATGGAAGAGTCGGCTTTTTTTGCTGCCCAAAAAGCATACTGCGCCATTCCTTCTTTTACCAAAATAGAAACAATGGTGGCAACCCATGCAATAGTTCCAAAAACGGTCTGTTCCTGTGCACTAAATTTTCTAACGGCATTTATTACAAAATCGAACGCTATTAATGCAAGCAATACGCCGATAATTACAGATGCAATGTGCTCTGCTCTCCCATGTCCGAACGGATGTTCATCATCGGCAGGCTTACGCGAAATTTTACCGCCAATTAATACAATTATCGAAGATACCGAGTCGGACAGCGTGTGCCAGGCATCGGCAATCAGGGCCAGCGACCCGGTAACAACTCCCGCCCAGTATTTCAAGCCAAAAAGAACGATGTTTCCCAAAATGGAAAGCCATCCCTCGCGGTTTATGTATTTTTTACTCTCTGACATTGTATCATTTATAAACGGCAAAGGTAGTAATTCTAAGACTTGTTGCTTCCGATAAGCTTTAATAATTCCGCTTTGTAACTTCTTCCTACGGGGAGTTTTTTCTTATTTATTTCCACAAACCCGGGTCCCACCGATTCAATTTTCGGAATGGAAACAACAAAGCTCCGGTGAATTTTCAGGAAACAGCTTGCAGGCAGTATTTCAGCCAGATAGCTGAGCCTCTCTTTTGTTACTATTTTTTTGTCTTTTGTGAAGGCCATCACGTAATCGCCCAAACTTTCGAAATAAAGTATTTCGTCGAGATTTACTTTGTAGTGTTTTTTATCGGCCTTCAAAAAAATAAAGCTGGGAACCAATGGCGAACTGTCCGCCGTGATTTCAGCATTTTCAGCTTTTAAAGCCTGCAACTCCAGAAACTTACCAATGGATTTCGTGAATCGTTCGAACGAAACGGGTTTAAGCAGATAATCCACAACATTCAGTTCAAAAGCTTCGATGGCATACTCGCGGTACGCCGTGGTAAGAATTACCTGTGGAGGATGGGCAAGCGAACGGATGAAATCAACACCGGTAATTTGGGGCATCTGAATGTCACAAAACATCAAATCGATTTTTTCTGAAGACAGAACCGGCATGGCATCGAGCGCATTGTGGCATTCGGCAACAACATGAAAGCCGGCAAATGCCGCCAGGTGTTTTTTAATCACCCGAATGGCAATCGGTTCGTCATCTATAATCAGGCAGTTGTACATATTACGATTGTAGTTTCACGGTTAAAATTACAGAAAAAGCATCCTCCGCTTCGTCTATTTTTAGATTATATGTGCCGGGATAAATAAGCTCGAGACGTTTTCGAACGTTACTCAATCCAACGCCGTTGCTGCTTCCCAACCTCTTTTTCATTGCCGGATTTTTAGAATTTTCAACACGAAAAAACAACGTTCCGTTTTCTGTTTTTATATCGATATTAATAAATGCCATTCCGGGAAAATGGCTCACCCCGTGCTTAAAAGCATTTTCGATAAACGGCAGCAGAATGAGCGGAGCGATTTTCAGATCGCCCGGCGATTCCGGAAAAACGCAAGACAGCTTCAGTTTTTCGGGATACCTGATTTTTTCTATTTCAATGTAATTTTTCAGATTGGTGAGCTCTTCGGCCAATGCCACTTCCTTTTCTTCGCAACGGTATAAAATATAGTCCAAAATTTCGGAAAGCCGCAAAACCAGCTTGGGGGCCTCGTCCGATTTTTCCAACGTTAATCCGTACAAATTATTAAGCGTATTAAAAAGAAAGTGAGGATGAACCTGGGCTTTCAGCAACTTCAGCTCGGCTTCTTTTAGTTTTAGCTCCATTTTTAAACGCCGGTTGTTGAGATCGGTATTTTTCTTTTGAATCTGAAATGAGCGGCGCACCATTTTTATGGCAACCGCAATAAGAATTGTAAAATAAAGGCCAACCATTAACAGCAACCCGTCAAACGACGACGGATTCATTTTATCCGACTGGTAATTGGTAATTAAAATGAAAACACCCAGCGAAATAAGCAGTTCAATCCACATGGACACAACCAACGTGTAAAACACGAACAGCGCAAATTTGCCGTACTTTTTGGTGAACAGAAACCGGGGGATGAGAAAATAATTCAGAAAATAGGTGGTCGCTATTGACAGCGGCAGCAGCATTGAAACGAAAATAATGGTCACCGAATAATCGCGGCTGGAGCGTCCGTAGAAAACTATAAAAAAAAGATACGCCGCCAACCAGAATAGAAGGTGCATAAAAAAACGCCGGTATTTAAACTGTAGCCGCTTTATCATTACTGCAATTTACACATTCAGCAAAAATGATATCCTTTTTTGCAAAAACATTTTTTTATCGACGAACATCCACGGGGCGAGGCAGAACGACAAAAATTCTGTTCTAAAAAGCAAAGTCATTAATTTCGTGCGGCCCAAACACGATTTGATGTTGTTGGTCGACAAAATTTCCGACTCATGATTCAACCCCGTAAACTTGTTCCAATAAATAACACTAATTTTGAAATCATGAGTATACTTGCATCTCTCGTTGAAACTTACCGAACAGGAGGACCGTTGTTTATGACCATTGTAACGGCAACCGGCCTTTCAATGGTATTCTTTGCTTCAAAGTCATGTATCGCAATTTTCGCAAAAAAGAATTATTCAGGCAGGGGAATCAATTACATTCTTATGTTCGGAAGCCTCTCTTTTATACTGGGGCTTTTAGGGCAGGCCGTCGGGATGGTTGAAGCATTTGCTGCAATACAGAGGGCCGGCGACATTTCTCCGGCTCTGGTTGCAGGCGGATTGCGCGTAAGTATGATTGCGCCGTTGTACGGAATGTTTTACTTCATTATCTCCATTCCAATTTGGATGGTGCTTCGGGAAATCGTAAAACATAAAAGTTAAACGACTAATCAGTCCGTGAAAAAGGTCGGTGTTCTTTTGGCACTGACCTATTTCAGTTTGTCTGCAATCTTTCCAATCACCTTATTAAAAAAAGGAATTTTTTCAAGCTTCGAAAAAAGGCTGCCATATCCGAAGTGCAGTAAAATATTACGGATGTATATAAAAAGGCCAAGACTGTGTGCCGCAAACAAAACCGGATCGAGGCGATAAATTGCGTAGGTAAAAATCATAAGCGACCCCACGGTACTAATAATCCAAAACCCCAGAGGCAAAAAAGAGTCTTTCCTTTTTTCAGAATAAATCCACTGGTAAATAAACCTGAACGTAAAAATAATTTGCCCGGCTGTTCCCCAAATCATTAACAAAACCGAAACTTCTTCGTTTTTCAGAATAGAGCTAAAGTTATAGGACTCGCCCCAGAACAGCCAGCCCAGGTACGCTAACGGGACAGCAACAGCCAAAATACGTGATACAATATGCATCCGGCGCCAGGCTTTTTTCAACTGTAAGTTTCGGATGTAAATGAGGTACACAATAAACTGCCCGAGGACAATGGCAAAATCGTTACGCAAAATACCGTAGGTAAGCATCAGAATGGAAGCTGCCAGGCTGATTTGCCAGTAAACTACCGGAGAAATTACTTCCCCCTCCTTTTCAGACAAAAACCACTGGGCAATATTCCGGGCAAAGAATAGCACCTGCGATAAAAAACCTAATGTGTAAATAAAAATGTCGCTCATCTGTTATTTTCGGGGGCAAATATAGCAATTATGAATTCCAAAGCAGAGCATGTACAATTTCTAATTCTGAAGCTTTTTAATTGTATCCTGCGCTGCGTTTTGCTGTGCTTCTTTCTTCGAAGTCCCGGTCCCGGTTCCCAGCTTTTTGTCTTCTACAATTACTTTTGCAACAAACCGGGGTTGTTTCGATTTGTCAGAAGCCGGTTCTTCGGTTGTCTCAAATTTAATGTCCTTCTTATTTTTCTGGCTCCACTCAATTAGCTGACTTTTAAAGTTGGTATCGTTTTGTTCAACTTCATTCAGATTAACAAATTGAGAAAGAATTCTTTTGGTTACGAAATATTTCGTTTTCCGGTAGCCGGCATCCAAATATATTGCTCCGATTAGGGCTTCAAGCGCATCTCCGTAAATGTGACTTTTATCGATATTTTTTGTTGTGTTGGAATCGATAAAAACGTTGAGCCCCATATCGAAGGTCAGATGTGTTAAAAAGGCACGATTAACCAGTTTCGACCGGTTTTTAGTAAGGAAACCTTCGTCTTGTTGCGGAAAGCGGTTATAGAGAAAATCGGCAATAATTGCCCCCAGAATGGCATCTCCCAAAAACTCTAGCCGCTCGTTATTTACCAGGTTCCCTTGCGAATCGTGAACCGAAGCCGATTTGTGCACAAAAGCCAAATCGTACAATTTCAGATTTGAAGGGTAAAACCCAAGTAAATCTTTTAAAAACAAATAAAACTCTTTTCTAGGAGAAGAAAAGAGCTTTATTCGTTGTGTTATTTTTCTAACCACAGAATGTCAAAATTTTTTAAAAACGAGAGTTGCATTATGTCCACCAAAACCAAATGTGTTACTAACAGCAATGTTAACCGGTCTCTCTTTTGCAACGTTAAATGTAAAATCGAGCCTGTTATCGATTTCCGGATCGTCAGTAAAGTGGTTAATGGTAGGAGGAATAATCCCCTCCCTCATTGCCTGAATGCAGGCAAGTCCTTCCACTGCACCGGCGGCACCCAGCAGGTGTCCGGTCATAGATTTTGTGGAACTAATACTTATTTTTAATGCATGTTCACCAAAAGCCTTCTGAATAGCTTTTGACTCGGCTATATCTCCTAACGGAGTAGAAGTTCCGTGAACATTAATATAATCAACATTTTCCGGTAATATTCCGGCGTCTTCCAGAGCCCATTTCATCACAAGCTGTGCGCCATGTCCTTCAGGATCGGGTGCCGTCATGTGATAAGCATCTGCAGACATACCTCCGCCAATCATTTCAGCATAAATTTTGGCGCCTCGTTTTTTGGCACTCTCGTATTCTTCGAATATGAAAGCACCTGAACCTTCGCCAATTACAAAACCATCGCGGTCTTTATCAAACGGCCTGGACGCCGTTTTGGGGTCATCGTTCCGTGTTGAAATGGCGCGCATAGAGTTAAATCCAGCAACACCCGCCTGATTTACTGCAGCTTCCGAGCCTCCGGTAATCATTATTTTTGCTTTCCCGAGGCGAATCATGTTGAAAGCTTCAATCATGGCATGCGATGCTGATGCGCATGCGGTAACTGTTGTAAAATTAGGACCCCTGAAATGGTATTTGATAGAAATTAACCCCCCGGCAATATTGGCAATCATTTTAGGGATAAAGAAAGGCGAAAACCGGGGATTTTCTTCACGGTAGTTTTTTGTTTCTTCGTAAAAGGTTTGAAGGCCTCCAATTCCTGCACCCCAAATAACACCTGCCCTATCGTGGTCAATTTCGTCCAGATTAAGTCCTGAATCGTCCATTGCCTGTGTAGCAGCAGCCATTGCATATTGCGTGTAAAGGTCATATTTTCGTGCTTCTTTACGTTCTACGTATTCTTCCACATCGAAATTTTTGACCTCACAGGCGAACTGGGTTCTATGCTTTGAGGCATCGAACCTTGTAATGGGTGCGGCACCGCTAACCCCGTTTTTTAGGTTTTCCCAAAAATCGTTAACCGTGTTTCCCAAAGGATTAACGGTGCCCACTCCGGTAATAACTACCCGTTTAAATTCCATGAAATTAATCTTCTGGATTACTTAGTTGCTTGTTCTATATGAGCAATAGCTTCACCTACAGTCGAAATTTTTTCGGCCTGATCGTCCGGAATAGCCAAATCAAATTCTTTTTCAAACTCCATAATGAGTTCTACTGTATCAAGTGAATCGGCTCCAAGGTCGTTGGTGAATGATGCTTCGTTGGTTACTTCACTTTCGTCAACTCCCAATTTATCAACAATAATTGCTTTTACTTTTGCTGCAACGTCAGACATAATTCTAAAATTTTAGTTAATACTAATTTGTGTTTTTAAATAATTCGCTGCAAAGTAATACATTTACAGTTTATATTTCAAAGAAAAAATATAAAAAAGATGATTCAAGGCCCGTATATTAAAAATGTAATATTCTAAATTTGAACCAATTATTCAAATGTTCCAATGTATTAATACAATTTAAAATGAATGTTAAGAGAATAGCCATTTTTGCCTCAGGTTCAGGCACAAATGCTCAAAATATCATCCACTATTTTTCAGATAATGAAGCCATTGAGGTAGATTCTTTATGGAGTAATAAACCAAAAGCATATGCACTTTCGAGGGCAGAAGCCAATGGAGTAAAAACCTTTGTTTTTAACCGGGAACAGTTTTACGAAACCGAACAAATTGCACAAAAGCTCAAGGAACGAGACATCGATTTGGTTGTTCTTGCCGGTTTTTTGTGGCTTGTTCCAGACAATTTGGTGGAAAATTTTAGAATCATAAACATTCATCCGGCGCTTCTTCCCAAATACGGAGGAAAAGGCATGTACGGAATGAAAGTACACCAGTCGGTGGTTGACAACAAGGAAAGCGAAACCGGAATTTCAATCCACTTTGTAAATAAGAAATATGATGAAGGGGAGCTGATTTTTCAGGCGAAATGCCCGGTTTTGCAAACCGATTCGCCCGAAGAAGTAGCCACAAAAGTACATGAACTGGAATACAAGCATTTTCCGGTAGTAATTGAGCAAATATTGTTACCGGAAGGGAAATAAGTTTTTAGATTTAAAGAGATTGAACCTCCCTGAGGTTAATAATAATTACATTGAAGGCTGTCCTGTTAAATAATGTTAAGAGGAATTTTGCCGATTTTTCATTAAAATTATCTTTGCTGCATGAGCAGGAAAATGTTATTGACATTAATCGTTTTAATGGCATTGGTGCTTTCAGGGTTAATCCTGATTCAGACCAACCTCATCAAAACTGCATCTGACATTCGGGAGGAGCAATTCAACCAAATGGTAAAAGGTGCGTTAAAAAGGGTGGTCGATCAGATGGAACTGCACGAACAGCGTGTTGCCCGGGAAAGCGCACGGTTAGGCCGTTTGCCGGGAACAAATAACCCTCAGCGAAACCTGAGTGTTTTTCCGCGGCAAAGGGCAAGTCAGTTGTCGGGCAGTTTTCAGTTCCGCTACTCCGATGGAAACTTTTTCGGTAATTTTCAGGAAGAATTTCAGGTTATCATAACTGACTCGATTAGTGCTCAGCAGCCAGATCATTTATTAAAGCCGCCAAACGACGCTTCTTCATTTGATCAGTTACACGAGTTCAACATGGATTTGGAGCGAAGAAGAGAACAATGGCTAAAAGATACGCACTGGCTCAACTACAAAATTCTGCTGGAAGGAAGACCGCTGGAAGAACGAATTGACTCGGCTTACCTTGCCGAATCTATTCGCACTGTATTTCAGGAATCGGGCATCGAACCGGAATACCGCTATGCTGTTCGGAGTTCAAACCAGGGCACAGACAAATTTATTACCGGAAGCCAGGGGTACAACCCCTCAAAAACCAAAGAGTATTACAGTCTGCTTTTTCCATACGATTTTGACGGGCAGCAGCCCAACTATCTGTATGTTTATTTTCCGAAACGCTCAGGGTATATTTTACGGGCAACCGGTTTTACCATTATCCCCACCGTTATTTTAACGGGGTTGCTAATTGCCATCTTTGCTTATACCATCATGGTTATTTTCAGGCAAAAGAAATTATCCATGATCAAGAACGACTTCATTAATAATATGACGCATGAGTTGAAAACGCCAATCTCTACTATTTCGCTGGCGAGCCAGATGCTTGAAGACGGAAGCATTACAAACACTCCGAAAACCATCGAGCACATTTCGAGAGTTATCAATCAGGAAAGCAAACGGCTCAGTTTTCAGGTAGAAAAAGTGCTTCAGATGGCAGTATTTAATGAAGGCCGGTTAAAACTGAAATTCAAAGAGTTTGATGTAAACAACACGCTTCAAAATGTATTAAATAATTTTGAACTGAGGGTAAAAAGCAAAAACGGCGTACTTCATTCTGATCTGAAAGCAGAAGATACTATTATAAAAGGTGACGAAATACACATCACCAACGTTATTTTTAATCTGCTCGACAATGCGATGAAATACAGCAACGGAGAGCCTGAAATTACCGTGGGAACCGAAAACAAGAACGACAATATTATTATTTCAGTTAAAGACAACGGGATTGGTATTTCAAAAGAACACCAGGCACAAATTTTCGACCGCTTTTACCGGGTACCTACCGGCAATGTACATAATGTTAAAGGATTTGGGCTTGGACTTAGTTACGTGAAGAAAATTGTGGATTTGCACAATGGGAAGATTAAAGTAGATAGTGCTGTAAACAAAGGCACAAAGTTTAGTATATTGTTACCAAAATTAAAAAAATAAGCATGGAACAGAAAACAAAATTACTTTTGGCTGAAGACGATGAAAACCTGGGTGTGCTTTTAAAAGAGTACCTGGTTGCCAAAGGATTCGGCGCGGACCTTTATCCGGACGGCGAAATAGCCTATAAAGGTTTTATGAAAGAGCATTACGATATCTGTATCCTGGATATTATGATGCCCAAAAAGGATGGTTTTTCTCTTGCTAAAGATATCAGGGTTGTAAATCCTGACATCCCCATTATTTTTCTGACTGCAAAAAATCTGAAAGACGACGTAATTGAAGGATTTAAACTGGGTGCCGATGATTACATCACCAAGCCTTTCAGCATGGAAGAGCTCATATTCAGAATTGAAGCCATTTTACGCAGAACATCGGCAGAATCGCAGGTTGCAAACGAGCCTGTTTTTACGCTGGGCAAATATACTTTCGATACAAGAAAACAAACATTGGCAGATGCTGAAGAGACGGTAAAACTGACAACCAAAGAATCTGACCTGCTTAAATTATTGTGTCAGAATGCCAACAAAGTTCTGGAACGAAATTATGCTTTAAAATCGATTTGGATTGACGACAACTATTTCAATGCCAGAAGCATGGATGTTTACATTACCAAACTGAGGAAGCACTTAAAAGACGAGCCCTCTGTGGAAATTATCAATGTTCACGGGAAAGGATATAAATTAATAGTATAACATTACGTTAATTCAGATCTGAAGAGAACTCCTTTTCGCGCAAAAATCCCCGTCTTCGGAATTCACGGAAATAATAGAACAGCCAAACAATATAAAAAGCAGGCACTGAAATTTCAAAAAAAACTCAGTGCCTGCTTTTTTATGTGTCACCTGAAAAGATTCACTGCTTCTTCGGGAAACACCGCTTATCCACAAAAATCGCAAAACGCTCGGTTCTGTTAAAAAACAAACCGGTCGACCTTTTCCTCCAGCATTGGGTTTCCGTAGGTAATATTTTGCCCTCTCTCAAAATCAAACAAAGTCAGCATTCTTAACCGGTAAAAAGCAACCCAGTAACTTCGCACCGAACGTATGTAATCGCGTTTTGCCTGCTCCCGCTCCTGTAACGCAATATTTAAATCGGTAATGCTAAGCTCGCCATTCTGAAATTTGCGAAGTGCAATTTGGTAACCGTTTTCAGCAACCTTGTCCGCTTCATCCGCAGTTTTCAACTGATCTTTCATAAGACTGAACTGTTCGACCTGAACAACAACTTCCCGGTCAAACTCTTCCATATCCTTATTAACGTTGTAAATAGTAAGTTCCCTTTCAGATTCTGCCAGCTTTACCGTTGACGCAGATTTTCCCCAGTCGAGAATAGGAATACGCAAAGAAACCCGCAACATTTTATCTTTTTCGGCCTGCTCGTAAATTCCAAGAATCTCATCTGCACTATTAGACAGCCCAAAACTCCCTGAGAGGGTGGCTCTTAAACCAGTGCTGTTTTTTGCTTCTGCCAAATCACGATCGGCATTAATAAGCCTTCGCTGATAAAGGGAAGTTTCTCTACGGTTTTCTTTGGCCTTTTCCAAAGCAAGCCCCGGGTCAATTTCGAAAAGAGTGAAACCCAGCGGAATTATCAGATCAATGTCCATTCCCTGTTCGATACCGACATATCTTTTTAGCTCAAAATCAGCATTCTTCAATTCAATATTCGATTGATTAAGGGCTTTTTGTGCATTTAATACCGAAAGCTCAATGCGCGAAAAATCATTATCAGAAATTTGACCAAGCTGCTTTTTTGTTTGCGAGATTTTCAAATTGTCCAGGCTGTTTTTCAAATTGCTTTCAGCAAGTTTAAAATTGGTTTGCACGGTGAGGTAGTTAAAAAACCTGCTGGTTGTGTTTAAAGCAATCTGCTCAATTTGCGCCACAAACAGCTTTTGCGCCTCGTCGTAAACCATAGGTTCCGTTTTACGGTACCACTTCATCCAGTTGTAGGCAAAAAGCGGCTGGCTAAAACCAATTACAAACGGGCTTCCTGAATAACCTATTTCGTTTTTATTTAAGTTTTTTATACCATGAGCCGAAGTGCTTGCCCACACAGATGTTCCCAATTGAGGAATCGACTGGCTTAACGAAAGGTTGGCTGATGCCGCCAGATTGGAAACCTGTTTAAATTCGATGCTCCCGTCGGGCTGGGTAATTGGCTGGGTAGAATGAGTGTAGTTGGGCAAATCGCCGGAAAGCGTCAACTGCGGCCTGAATCGGGTCTTAAAATTTCGATACCGCCAGTAATAATTCACATTTTGGTTCTGAATGTATTTTGCGGTGGGTGAATGTAAAAGTGCCATCTCAATTACCTCGTCAAGCGTGAGGCTGTAGCCGATAGAATCGGTTTGCCCCGACAGCGGATTCGCCGCCAACAAAAAAACCGTCAGAATTAACAACAACAATCGCTTCATTTCCCCGGGTTTATTTTTCAATTTCAATTTCATCAAATTGCCTGTATGCTCCGAGGCCGTCGGTAATAACAACATCGCCTTCTTCCAGTCCCGAAAGAATCTCGCAGTAATCGTTCCCGATAATTCCCAACGTAAAATCCTTTTTAACTGCCTTATCTCCTTTCACCACAAACATTTTGTGTTTCTGCCCGTTCTCAATTTCCGGTATTCTTTTTATACGCAGGGCATCTGCTTTTGAATTTACAATAATCTGAATTTCAATCTGTTGATTTGCAATCAGCTTCGGATGACTGCTTTCCTGAAGATGCACGTTAAACTGAACTTTGTTGTTTTCTACCATTGGAGTGATATTTCCAACCGTACCTTCCAATTGTTCTTCGCCCAAATTCACAAACACTTTGTCGCCGGTTTTAAGCTGAACCGCATGTTGCTCTTCAACCGAGCCAATTATTTTAAACGATGTAAGATCAGACATGCGCACCAGCAGGTCATCGGTTTTAACTTTCTCACCTGCCCTGCCCGAGATGGACAAAATTATTCCGGAAGAGGGTGCCCGGATACTCATTTTCTGGATAAGCTCCTGCTTTTCTTCCAGCTCCTTTTGTTGCATTCTTATTTGCAACAGAATCCCGGCTTCTTCTGTTTTGAGCTGCTTCAATCTGATTGAATTTTTTTCAACTAAAGTCTGGAGGTCTTTCTCTGCCAGCGTGATTTCCTGCTTGGTTTGCGCAATTCGTGCCGGAGATATTCCGCCTACTTCCAGCAACTGCTCCTGATCGGCCAACTGCGATTTTAGCGAGGTAATTTTCAGCTTTTTCACTTCTTCGTTATAATCCAGGTCGAGGCGTGTGCTTTGTGCATTCAGCCGGGTGCGCTCCAAATTATTCTGCCTTACTTCGAGTTGGTCTTTTATGCTTTCAATGGCATCAGTAACCCCGTCGGTATTCAGTTGCAAAATAACATCTCCTTTTTTTACTTTGCTCCCCGGCTCGGCAACAACGCTTTTAATTATCCCCGCAGCAGGGCTCAAAATAAGTACTTCGCTCTCTGAATCAACAACTCCGGTGGCATGCAGCGAAAGTATCACCGGGCCTCTGTCTACAACCTCAGAGACTAAATTGTTTTTTTTGATGGCAGAAGGTAAAAAAAGGCGGTAAAAATAAGCTGCTCCGGCTATTACGGCAATCGCCAAAACAGAAATAACTGCAATTCGAAATTTACTGTTTTTTCCCATAGTTCTTTTTCGTTGGTTAAGGCAAAAAATAATAACAGAACCCATCCGCTCGCAAATGGGTTCTGTTAACCAGAGGCTAAATTAAAAAAATCGTCGAATTTTTCGGGAAGGGTTACCGTATTTTTTCAAGAAACAGCTTTCTCAGCTTAACCAAATATTCAGCATTTATTTTATTCGAAAGTATCCTCACAAACTCAACCAGGGTTCCGTCTTTGTAAAACGATCCGGATGCAGCGTCAAATTCATGCCCCATCCAGTTGTATTTTACGTCCATGGTAACTTTCACAAAAGTATCGTACTTCAGGTATTTCGGAATTTCGATGTAGCCGAAATTATCGTCTTGCAATTCCTGATACACACCGTCTGCAAGCTGTTCCAGCGACAAGAACTTAACAATTTTCACTTCTGCTTCCAGTTTTCCTTTCAGCTTTTTGTTCATCAAAAACTGAATGCCCTGTTTTTGATAGGCTTCCTGAATTTTTTCCACCAAATCTATTTCAGAAAGATGCCTTAACCGAATGACATTCAGCAGTTGCGTGCCAATTAGCATGTAACCTTTACCCGAATCGAATTTCCAATCGTATTCTTTCTCAATATTTTGCGTTGCCCGCAACACTTCCTCCAGCGGATATTGTTTGTCGAGCACAAGGTAAATGTAAATAGGCTTCGGTTTGGTGGGCGTTTCGTGATAATACCCGGGGAACTGATTCTGTGCTTCAAATACCAGACTGCCCTGCAGCACCTTCTCTTCTACCGAAACAATAGTAACTTGTTTTGTGAGGTTGGAGAATACTTCCATTTTTTTGTTCTGTTCCATAATGTGGTATATTTGGTTTTATTTTTATAAAACGAATGCCAAACAAAGTAGTTCATTTTAAAAGCATAGGACCGGTTACTTTTTTTCGCAACCGGCGTTCGAAAAACATGAAGATTAGTGTAAAACCGGACAAATCAGTACTCATTTCTTTTCCCTATTTTATTTCTGAAAAAGAGGCACTTTCCTTTCTTTCAAAAAACGAAACGTGGATAAAAACGCAACAGGAACGAGTTTCCGAGCGCAGAAAAAAATACGAGTCGGGCGAGGTGTTCAGCACCAAACTTCACACCGTTCAATTACTGTCAGGAAGTGAAAATGATGTAGAAACTGCCGGCAACGTGGTAAAAATATATTCAGATAACTTTGAATCAGAAAAAGGCAGAGTCTTTTTGGATAATATTCTCACCCAGGTTTTCCGCTACGAAGCACGTACTTTGCTGCCTCCCCGCATAAAAACACTGGCCCTGGCCCACAATTTCAGCTTCAATAAAATTACCATCAGGAACAACAAACGCAACTGGGGAAGCTGTTCTTCTCAGAACAACATCAGCCTCAACCTGCAAATGATGAAACTGCCCGACCACCTTATCGACTACATTTTGCTGCACGAACTGGTGCACACCGAAATAAAAAACCACAGCGAAAAATTCTGGAAAAAACTCGACCAGGTGAGCAACGGGAAAGCCCGCGAGCTGGCCGGAGAAGTAAAAAAATATTCAACTTACACAATATAAAAATGGATTGGAACAAATTACTTTCAACCAAACGTTTGGGTATGGAAGAATGGAAAACCCCGGCAAGACCGGAAGACCGTACCCAGTTTCAGCGCGATTACGACCGCATTATTTTCTCGTCGCCGTTCCGAAGGATGCAAAATAAGACCCAGGTTTTTCCTTTGCCTGAGCATATTTTCGTGCACAACCGACTTACCCACAGCCTCGAAGTAGCCAGTGTTGGACGTTCGCTGGGCAATCTGGCCGTAGAAAAAACAGTTGCCGAAAATCCGGACAACCCGTTGATCCCGGAAATCGGAACCATTGTTTCCACGGCATGCCTCGCTCACGATCTGGGAAATCCTCCTTTCGGCCATTCAGGCGAATCGGCCATTTCCAACTTCTTTAAAAACGGAGCCGGCAAAGAATTCAAAGAAAAACTCACTCCAAGCGAATGGAACGACTTTACGCAATTCGACGGAAATGCCAACGCTCTCCGCATTCTTTCCCACCAGTTTAGCGGAAAACGTCCGGGCGGTTTTGCCCTCACTTATCCCACGCTGGCCAGCATTGTAAAATATCCGTTTGAATCGCCACTCGCCACCAAACAAAAATTCGGATTTTTCCAATCAGAAAAAGAAGCTTACACAAAAATAGCAGAGGAGCTGCAAATCCTCCGGGCCGAAAATGAACATCTTTCTTTCAGACGCTATCCATTGGTTTACCTGGTAGAAGCGGCTGATGATATTTGTTACCAGATAATGGATTTGGAAGATGCCTGCAAGCTGGGCATACTCAGCTACGACAAGGTAAAAGAACTGTTTCTTAATTTTTATGATCCGACAGAAGACAGCAGGGCGCTAAAAAGTATTGAAGAAACACTGCGGCGGGTCTCCGATAAAAACGAACAAATTAGTTACATGCGTGCCGGAGTTATCGGCAAACTCATTCGGGAAAGCATCCGAATTTTCAAAGAAAACTACGATGCTATTTTGTCCGGAAATTTCGATGGCACGCTTATCGGCTCACTGCAAAACCCGCAGGCAACTGCCATGAAACAGGTAAAGGAAATTTCGTTTAAAGAAGTGTATGCCCATCGAACAGTGGTAGAAATTGAAATAGCCGGTTTTAAAATTATCGGCACCCTGCTGGAAGAATTTGTAGGGGCTTTTGTGGAGCCAGACAACAAATACAACAAAAAAATAATGTCGTTACTTCCGGAGCAGTACCATCCGCAAAGCGAAAGTTTATACCACAAAATTCAGTCGGCAGTGGACTTTATTTCGGGAATGACTGATGTTTTTGCCCTCGATTTGTATCGAAAAATAAAAGGTATCAGTTTGCCGGGAGTCGTATAAAACAGCAACAAATAGCAATTTCAGCCTGCAGCTTTAATTTGAATCTGCAAGCTGAAATTATTATTCGAAGTTTAACTTTCCAATAAACTATCCAGCAGCCCCGGCCGCCCTTCTTTCCGGGTGTTTCCGCCAACAGGAGAAAGCTCCCGAATCAACTTCCGGATGGGCATGCTTTGCAACCACACTTTTCCGGTTCCACGCAGCGTAGCCAGAAAAATGCCTTCGCCGCCAAACACCATAGAACGCAATCCACCGGCCTGTTCAATGGAGTATTCAATTGACGGCTCAAAACCAACAATACACCCGGTGTCAACCCGCAGCGTTTCGTTATTCAACTGCCGTTCAATTACGGTTCCGCCGGCATGTACAAAAGCATTGCCATCGCCCTGCAGTTTCTGCAAAATAAATCCTTCACCGCCAAAAAATCCGGCGCCCAGTTTTTTACTGAACGTAATAGAAATTTTTGTTCCCATGGCTGCGCACAAAAAGGCATCGCGCTGCACAATAATTTGTCCACCCAATGCGGCCAGATTCATTGGAATAATGGTGCCCGGGTAAGGCGCTGCAAAAGCCACATGCTTTTTTCCCCACCCCTGATTGGTAAAATGAGTTAAAAACAACGACTCACCTGTTATCAGCCTCGAACCCGCAGACAGCAGCTTGTCAAAAAAACCGGCGTTTGGATTAGAACCATCGCCCATTCGCGCAGTAAATTCTATCCCGTCTTCCATATACAGCATGGCGCCGGCCTCTGCAATTACGGTTTCTCCCGGGTCGAGCTCAACTTCCACCAATTGAACATCATGCCCTAAAATCTTATAGTCAATTTCGTGCGACTGCATAAATGTATTTTTTAGATTTTATTTTATGCTAAGGTAAATAAATTTGAAATGAATGGAAACACCGTTTTAATCGGTATTTTTTTCCGACCTTTGCAAAAAAAAGGGGACAATTATGAACAGAAATTCGAACAGGGGCCGCACCGGCAATTCGGGCGCAAAATACAAGGGAAGACAGGAACGTGCTCAATCTGGAGGACGCAAACCAGCAGGAGGAAGAAAAATAATTCGGTTAAAGAAAAGAACTGAATTGCCGTACCAACAAGAAGCTCCCGTTACTCGCAGAACCCCTCGAAAATCAGCTGCGCCAACCGAAATGCGGCTGAACAGGTTTATTGCAAATGCAGGTGTTTGCTCGCGACGTGAAGCCGACAAATATATTTTGGCCGGACTGGTTACCGTAAACGGAAATATTGTTACCGAGCTGGGCACAAAAGTAAAAACATATGACGATATACGTTTTGACGGGAGGAAACTGAATGCCGAAAAAAAAGTGTACCTGCTTCTTAACAAGCCCAAAGATTTTGTAACTACTACTGACGACCCGCATGCAGAGCGAACTGTAATGGATTTGTTAAGAGAAGCCTGCCCCGAACGAATTTATCCTGTTGGGCGCCTCGACAAATCGACCACTGGCGTTTTGCTGTTTACCAACGATGGAGAACTCTCTGACCGTTTAACACACCCCAGCCACAACATCAAAAAAATATACCAGGTTTCGCTGGATAAACCGCTCACGAAACACGACATGCTCCAGATTGCCGAAGGCATCGAACTGGAAGACGGCGCTATTGCCGCCGATGCAGTCAGCTACATTGACGGAGACAACAAAACAGAAATCGGCATTGAAATACACTCCGGCCGAAACCGCATTGTTCGCCGTATTTTTGAGCATCTCGGATACAAGGTAAAAAAGCTTGACCGTGTTTTCTTTGCCGGGTTGACCAAAAAGAATATTTCCCGCGGCAAATGGCGCTTCCTTTCACAAAAAGAAGTGCAATTCTTAAAAATGAAATAGTCAGAGTTTAAAGAAACGCTCCAGTTTTTGATCAAACTCGGAGGGAGGCGCAGCAAAAAACTGCTTTAACCGCAATTGAAGTTTCTGCTGGTTTAACTGACGAAGGTGTTCCACCTGATTTGTAAGAATCAGCATCTCTTCATCGTTAAAGTCGCGACGTTCGGCAACTGCATCCTCAATAAAAACATGTAAATCATGATCGTCGCCCAGCTGATCGGTAATTTTGTTCAGCTGGTCGGTTTTCATTTTGAAGTACCGCGGATGGAGAAACCGTATAAAATCGAATTGATACCAAAGTCTTTTTAGCTTTTTACGCAGCTCGTGCAACTCTTCGGGATGAGGGCTGGCCGGCAATTGATGATAAACAGAGTTGCTTTTCAGATACGATTTGCTTACCTCGCGAAACAGCTGGACACGTGACGGAAATTCACTTCCTTTTTTAGTAAGGATTGATTCAAATCCATCAAAGAATGTGCGAATAGTGTTGTTGAGGTTATTTTCCAAAAATCCTCGTTCCACCAACAATTTATTCTGCTGAACCAGCAACTCCCGGGCGTTTCGGATTTTTCTCTCGGGCAGCAGTTTATTCAACGAAATTTCTTTTTCAAAAAGCTCTACATTTACTGCCGATTCACGCAAAGGAGCCAGCAGCTTTCCAAAATTACGAATGTCCTCATTCAACTGAATAGCAGGGCTGTCGGGTATCTCCTTAAAAAAACGAAGCAACGCACGCAACCGCTTAAAACCGCGGCGCAATTCGTGCACCTTCTGGTTTGAAGAAATATTTTCAGCGATACAAAAATAACCGGCCTTTTCAGCCTGATGTGAAATTGTTTGAATCAGTCTGTTCCCAATGTTCTGAACCATAATTAAAAACAACGGTTTGAACAAAAATAGAGATTATTCCGGGAAATACGAAAAACCTACAAATTACCACGGCAGACTTCGCTAATCAACAGTTCCAACCTAATTTTAAAAATCAACAAGAACCTTCGACGAATTAAAATACTCTGAAATTCAAAAAGTAAAGTCGGTTCTAAAAGAGACTTACATCGACTAGAAAAATCTGGAAATCACTCCTTCCCGCTGATTACTATTTTTCGTCATTCAGCATGAATTGCGAGTTGTGTTCCGGCAGCAAATGATTTGCCGTTTCGGGATTCCGCAAAACTATATTTATCCTACCGGACAAATTTCTCCCGGAAACCCGAAGCGACAAAAGTCAATTTTTTGATAAAAACTCCGTTAAATTTTTTCGAACCCGGTATACGGAACCAGCGCTTTTGGAATTCTTATTCCATCGGATGTCTGATTATTTTCCAACAGAGCAGCCACAATACGAGGCAGAGCCAAAGCACTTCCATTCAGGGTGTGTGCAATTTGCGGTTTCTTTGAGTTTTCGTCGCGAAAACGAAGCTTCAACCGATTAGCCTGGAATGATTCGAAATTGGAAACAGAGCTAACTTCCAGCCATTTTTGCTGTGCTGCCGACCAAACTTCAAAATCGTAGGTCAAAGCAGAGGTGAAACTTAAATCGCCACCACACAACCGTACAATACGATAAGGCAGTTCCAGCTTTTCGACCAATCCGGCAACATGCTGCACCATTTCGTCCAAAATACCGTAAGATTTATCGGGATGAGCGATTTGTACAATTTCCACTTTATCGAACTGGTGCAGGCGGTTTAAGCCACGTACATCTTTCCCGTACGAACCGGCTTCGCGACGGAAACAGGCACTGTACGCAGTATTTTTTAAAGGGAGGTCTTTTGCATCGAGAATTACATTGCGGTAAATATTTGTTACCGGAACTTCGGCGGTGGGAATCAGATACAGGTTATCCAAATTAACGTGGTACATCTGACCTTCTTTATCGGGTAACTGACCTGTACCAAAACCAGAATCTTCGTTTACCACCAGCGGCGGCTGAATCTCTTCGTACCCGGCATTCCGGTTTTCATCCAGGAAAAAATTAATCAGAGCCCGCTGCAGCCGGCAGCCTTTTCCACGATAAACCGGGAAACCGGCACCGGTAATTTTTACACCCAGTTCAAAATCTATTAAATTGTATTTCTGCGCCAATTCCCAGTGAGGCATTGCCCCATCAGGCAGTTGTGGCATTTCGCCAACTGTTTTTACAATTTCGTTGTCTTCTTCGCCTTTACCAAACGGCACTGATTCGTGCGGAAGATTGGGCAACAAGACCTGCAGTTCGGCCACTTTGTTTTCAATGTCGGAGAACTGACTATCCAATTGTTTGATCGTATCTTTTAGTTCCGAAGTACGTGCTTTTGCTGCATCGGCTTCATCTTTTTTTCCTTCGCGAAACAAAACTCCAATCTCTTTCGAAATTTTATTCATTTCGGATTTTGCCTGTTCTGCCTTTTGCTGTGCATCGTTTTTCTGACGGTACAAGTCAACAATTTTGTCGACGATTTCCCGGGCATCAAAATTTTTCTTTTTCAATTTTTCGATGACCAACTCGGGAGAATCCTGTATAAATTTCAAATTGAGCATATCAACATACTTTTTGAGATTGCAAAGCTAACACAAAAAAAAATCTCCTGCCTTTGCCGACAGGAGATTTTCCGTAATATTTTTGCAGGCTTAACCTGAGTCAACTATTTACCTGCCAATTCTTTTGCCTGTTCAATCCAGGGAGCAGGATCTTTAGATGCGTAGCGGCTTCCGGCTTCTGCCAAAACTTCATGCAATTTTTCAACTGACGAAGCAGCCATTTCTGCATAAGTACCAATACCTGCGGCATTTAATACTTCTTCCAGTTTCGGACCAATACCTTCAATTTTTTTCAGGTCGTCAGTTCCGGCAACTGCTGCTTTTTTTTCTGCAGCCGGTGCTTCAGCAACTGCTACATCTGCGTCAACAATAGGTTCAACCGATACATACGAGCGGTTTTTCCTTTTTTTCTGAAACATAACTGTTCCTTCGATAAGAGCGAAGAGAGTATGGTCTTTTCCCATTCCCACATTTTCGCCCGGATAATGTTGTGTTCCACGCTGGCGAACTAAAATATTACCAGCTTTTGCATACTGACCTCCGTAAATTTTTACTCCCAGTCGTTTGCTTTCCGATTCGCGTCCGTTCTTCGAACTACCTACACCTTTCTTATGAGCCATGGTAATCTATTTTTTTAGTTATCCAACAATGTTTTCAATTTGAATTTGCGTAAACTGCTGACGGTGGCCGTTCAGTTTCCTGTAGCCTTTTCTCCGTTTCTTTTTAAATACCAGCACTTTATCGCCTTTCAGATGTCCCAGCACTTTGGCTGTTACTTTCGCACCTTTTACAGTGGGAGTTCCTATGGCTACATTACCATCGTTATCAACAAGTAAAACCTTGTCGAAATCAACCGAGTCGCCTTCGTTGGCTTCCAGCTGATGAACAAACAGTTTTTTCTCTTTTTCAACTCTAAACTGTTGCCCTGCAATCTCTACAATCGCGTACATAATTTCAACTTTTAATGTTACACCGGCAGGCGGGATTCCCGTTGGATTCCTCTTTTTAAGCCTGAGCGGTTCAAAATTTCGGACTGCAAAAGTAGTTATTTTTAGCACATTGGCAAGAGTTGCCTTAATATTTTCCTCAAAAAAACCAAAAATATAGCCGGGGTTTACAAAAACAAAACAAATTAACATTTCAGAGCTAATCCCAAAATGATTGTTATATTTGTTTTCACAATAAAAACCAGATTTTTGGTGGGATGCAAAAAATACGATTGAATATTCTGGGACTATCGGTAAGCCAAACACAATCAGGTGCTTACGCGCTGGTTCTATCAGAAGAAAGCGGAGAAAGAAGAATTCCAATTATAATTGGACCGGTTGAAGCACAAGCCATTGCAATCCAGCTGGAAGGATTAAAACCTCCGCGCCCTTTAACTCACGATTTAATTAAAAATATCGCCCTTGCTTTTAACATTGTTTTACTCGAAGTAGTAATATATAAACTGGAGGAAGGGATTTTCTATTCGGAACTCCTTTGCGAAATGGATGGCCGGGAAGTAAAAATTGATTCGAGAACGTCTGACGCAGTAGCGTTGGCGTTGCGGTTCAAATGCCCGATATACACCACCGAAGAGATATTAAACAAAGCAGGAATTGTATTGGAAGGAGAGGAAGGCAAACAGGAATCAACCACAACTTCTGAAGAAGAAACAGGAGGTTCAGTTACTTCGCCTTTTGCCAGATACACACTGCAGGAGCTGGAAGAAATTCTTAACGAAGCAGTACAAAATGAGGACTATGAAAAAGCCTCGACACTGCGCGATGAAATTAATAACCGAAAAAAGAATTAAACCAAAGAGATGAATAAAATCCTCGCCCTGCTGGTCGTTTGTACCGGCATTTTCTTTTTCACTCCGGCGTTTGCCCAGGAAACCGAAAACATCATCTCAGACGACAGACCCGAGCTGGTTGAAACTACCAGCCCCGAAACATCTGCCATTCTGCTCGATAAAGAAAGGGAAGGCAATTTTTCACTGGCCACACTTCTTCGGGGAATGCTGGGGATGACAGTGCTGCTGCTAATTGGGTTTGTTTTTAGCACCAATCGCAAAAACATTCCGTGGAAGACCGTTGCAACAGGGCTTTTCATTCAGGTGATACTGGCAATAGGGGTGCTTTACGTACCATTTATCAGGCATGGGTTTGAATTCTTTGGGCAGATTTTCGTAAAAATACTCGACTTCACAAAAGCCGGTAGTGAATTTTTGCTGGGAGATTTAATGAATTCCAGCACCTACGGATTCATCTTTCTATTTCAGGTGCTGCCTACCATTATTTTCTTTTCGGCCTTAACCAGCCTGCTGTTTTACTGGGGAATCATTCAGAAAGTAGTTTGGGCACTGGCATGGGTGTTTACCAAAGCACTAAAAATATCCGGAGCAGAAGCTCTGTCGGTTGCAGGCAATATTTTTCTTGGGCAGACAGAATCGCCATTGATGATTAAAGCTTACCTGGAGAAGATGAGCAAATCAGAAATTCTGTTGGTTATGTCAGGAGGAATGGCCACCATGGCCGGCGGTGTTTTAGCGGCCTACATTGCAATGCTTGGCGGAGACGATCCGCAGATGCGGCTCGAGTTTGCCAAACACCTTTTGGCGGCATCGGTTATGGCCGCACCAGCAGCCATCGTTTTTTCCAAAATGCTGGTTCCGCCTACCGAAGCCATCAACAAACAAATAGAAGTTAGCAAAGATAAAATTGGCAGTAACGTGCTCGACGCCATTACCAACGGAACCAGCGAGGGGGTGAAGCTGGCCGTAAATGTTGCTGCCATGCTACTCACATTCATCGCGTTTATTGCCATGTTCAATTTTATAGTAGGAAAAGTCGGAGAATGGACGTCGCTAAACGATTTAATAGTTGAAGGCACTAACGGCAAATACGACGGACTTTCGTTGCAGTTTATTCTGGGATACACTTTTGCCCCGCTAATGTGGTTAATTGGGGTAAGCCCCGAAGACATTATTGTTGTTGGACGACTGCTGGGCGAAAAACTAATTCTTACTGAGTTTATCGGTTACATCAGTCTGGCAGAATTAAAAACCGCAGGAATTCTCTCCAACCCGAAATCGGTAATAATGGCCACTTACATTCTGTGTGGTTTTGCCAACTTTTCTTCCATTGGAATACAAATTGGCGGAATTGGCGCCCTGGCTCCGGGAAGACGGGTTTTGCTGTCGAAATACGGAATGCCGGCCCTGCTGGCCGGAACACTGGCTTCGCTAATGAGCGCCACAATCATTGGTATGATAATGGGCTGACTCCCAGAAATGTATAAGACTTCAATGTATACAGCCTCGCCACAAACACATTAATTTACTGCTCCCTGCGCAGTAACGTCAATGGCAAAAGAAGAGGTTCTGGCATCATTCGATTCCAGATAAATTGTTGCAGTGTTTACTCCAGGGTTCAGCTTACTACGGTCGCAGGTAAATACAACTCCTCCCTGGTAATTATTGCTTTCATAAATGCCGCTTTGCTGCGAAACGGAAAGCCAGTCCGGAAGATTTTCAAAATGCCAAACGAGTAAACCGCTTCCCCCATTAGTAAAGTTGAAGTAGTAGGATGTACCACTCCGGCCAAAATTAACAGATGAATCATAGGCTCCAACAGATAAACGTGGAGACCCCAAACTCACAGAAACAGGCACCTGTATCATTAGATTATTTCTATCATTTGTCTGCAATACGATTGTTCCGCTCAGACCACTATTTATTGCCTTTTCCACATTAACAGTAAAAGGCACATAAGCATCGGCATCCCTGCCCAAAAATACCGACATAGGAACAAACCCATCCAAATTCACCTCAAGCCATTCGGGCATGTCAACAATATCCCAAACCAATATGCCATCGCCTTTGTTAGAAATCTTCAGTTTGGTTTCTCCACTATAATTCACCTCAAGCGTTTTGATCACCTCAACAGACGGATCTCCTTCAGTAATATAATAGAGGGGCACTGCATATTTTTTATCGTTTACAGAAACAAGCATCTGGTCAGCATAAATGCCTAATTCCGAAAAACGTGGCTCTACATCTGCTTCACAATGTATTATTGCCATTCCGTTGATAAACGTTCCGGTGTTACTGTCAACTTTCAGCCAATGCGGCTTGCTCACAATTTCAAAATCGGCACTCCCTGCTCCGTTTATTGAAAACATATAATCACCAGCCGTCCATGTTGGTGAAATAATAATCATTGATGCCCCCACATCTGAAACATCAAGGCTTTCATTTAAAAATTCATCGTTGCATGCAAAAAGTAAAAGCACTGCAAAAAAGAGTATAATATTTTGACAAGTTTTTTTCATCGGAATACTTTTTTTCGATTAAAACAACAGTTGTTTAAAATTGATAACGCACCGTAAAACCATAATCAAGGTGAGAAACCACTATAGCGTCTGCAAGCTTCTGCTCTGTATGGCCATAGCTACTATCATAACCTATTTTATTAAGCTCTGCCCAAGTATAATTCACTGCAACACCTGCCGATAATATTGACGAGAAGCAATATTCAAGTGACAAACCGCCCTTTACCCCAAATGTAGTGCCCTTAACCAGGCCGTTCGAATTATCGTAATAATTTACCAGCTCATATTCTCCTTCGTAGCCTTCAAATGAGATTGTTTGAAGTTCAAAAGCTCTGATTTCATTTCTCAACCAGACAATGCCCGGTGACACTGTTCCCCAAAATTTAATGTTCTTCTCCTCCCCCAAAAAATGCTGAGACAACACAGAAACTCCAGTAAAATGGGTACTAAACTCTTCTTCTTGATTCAGTTTGGCAAAATACGGAACATTAAGTCCATCTCCACTATCCCCGCCAACCAAAAAACTGCCCTCTGAATCAGCAAAATACATAGAATACTCGGCACCAACACCAATATATGAGTTCAGCAGGTAGTGTCCTCCTACGTTTACATAAAACCCGTTCTTAAGGCTTCTTGTGTAATCGCGGGCATCCCGCTTAGGAATACCGGCCCCTTCCAATGTAGACTGCATTCCGGTTAAATCGATAAACGAATGCGCAAATCCTTCCTGCAAAGTAATCATAAATCTGTACTCGCGTTTCTGAAGGATAGCTTTCTGCTGCCGAATCCCAGAATTATCACCGCCCGGGTTGGTTCTCAAATAACGCAACACTTCCGAAATTGCAATTGATTTTCCTTCGACGTAATTTTCGGAAGTATTTTGCTCGTAGGTTATTCGTTCCTCGCCTACAGATAAAATTCTGCATTCGATGGTGTCCTGCCGAATGGTAATAATTCGATCCTGCGCCTTTGTTGCACCCCAGAGCACGGTGCACAACAAAATCAAAAGTGTCGTTTTCATCGGGAAAGTGTTGTTGTGGTTTTTATAAAATAGCGCATTAAACTAACATATTATTCCCCTCTTTTCCAAAGCTTTTATCAAAATTTTTCACACGTTTTTACAATACAAAAACACTTGCCATTTCAGCAACTGACGGTACTTCCCATATTTAAAGCCGACGAAAAAAAACACCGGACGAAACATGTTGTTTCAGTTCATTTGAAGAAATTCATCAAAAAAAAGAAAAAATATTTTCATTTTCACTACCCTTTCTAAGTCCTAATCTTCAACACCATATCAACAAAACCCTTATCAACAGGGCAAAAAACAAAAAAAATATTTGCACCGGCACGCAACCATAAAGAATATCACGCATCATAAAATAAATTCTAATTCTATTAGTTAGAATTCTTACCATAATCTTTAAAATTAAAAATGAAAAAAGACATGAAGACGAAGAGAGTTATTTGGAGAAGTATTGGCGCGTTAATGATGGGTTCATTAGTATTAACCTCTTGTGTTGACGATCCCGAACCGATTGCATTAAATGCTGCAACCGATGTTTTTGTTCAAAAAATTGTACAAAATGATGTAGAAAAGTATAGCGTTGCGTTTTGGGTATATGGCAACAAAGACCTCGATTCAGTTAAAGTAGAAGGCCCCAACGATGAAAGCTGGAAACTTGAAAAAACACCTTCTAACAGCCAGTTATTCAGCCTTTATCCTGAAGACGAAGACTACACAGAAACAATGCCGGCAGAAGGAGAATACGTTTTCACAGTAAAAAGTACACAGGCCGACGAAGCTGCCATAACTTTTAAAGACAAACTGGGAGCCGACGAGCTGCCTGCCGTTACTATTGAAACATCCGTGTTTAAAGACTCGAAACAAAAAACAACCTGGCTGGAAGCAGAAGATGCAGACGCTTATTATGTAAGGCTTTATGACAGTTCAGACAAACTCGTTTTTACGAGTTCAATACTAAGCAAAGTAACCGAATATGCATTTGGGTTGGCCGACAACGGCTGGGCTGACAATAACAAAAAAGCAGAAGCAGGAGAAACTTACCGAATCGAAGTTTTGGCAATTCTGTACGAAGACGGTGCTACCGATTCTAACCGTGGCTACAACGTTCAGTTCATATCTATCGGCTCCGATGAAATCGTTTGGGGCGAAGGCGAATAAAAATTTTTAATCAATTCTTTCTTAAGGGTGTCTCTATACAGAGGCACCCTTTTTCTTTTAAAGTTTTCCTTGTACATTTGCACCTCAATTTTTATAGAATTCTGAAATAAAAAAACATGGAAATTCCGAGCAAATATACCCCTGCAGAAATAGAAGAAAAATGGTACAAATACTGGACAGAACGGAGATTCTTTCATTCAGTGCCTGATGACCGGGAACCGTACACGATTGTAATTCCCCCACCAAATGTTACCGGTGTTTTGCACATGGGGCACATGCTCAACAATACCATTCAGGATATTCTGGTGCGGCGTGCGCGAATGACCGGGAAAAACGCCTGCTGGGTGCCGGGAACCGACCATGCATCGATTGCCACCGAAGCCAAAGTGGTAAACAAATTAAAAGAAGAAGGCATTGACAAATACGACCTCACGCGCCAAGAATTTCTGGAACACGCCTGGAACTGGACCCACAAACACGGGGGAATAATTCTGGAACAATTGAAAAAGCTGGGAGCGTCGTGCGACTGGGACCGTACTGCATTTACAATGGACGAAGCCCGCAGCGAATCGGTTATTAAAGTTTTTGTGGATTTATACAACAAAGGACTTATTTACCGTGGAGTGAGGATGGTTCACTGGGATCCGGCTGCAAAAACAGCGCTCTCAGATGAAGAAGTCATCTATAAAGAACTTAAGTCGAAATTATATTACCTGAAATATAAAATTGATGGCGAAGACGGGTTTGTAACCATCGCCACTACCCGCCCCGAAACAATTCTGGGAGATACCGCAGTATGTGTAAATCCTGCAGACGAAAGATTTGCCCACCTCAAAGGAAAACGGGTACTGGTGCCGCTGGTTAACCGTTCCATCCCGATTATTGAAGACGACTATGTTGATATGGAATTTGGTACCGGATGCCTGAAAATTACGCCGGCGCACGACATCAACGACTACGAAATAGGAATGCGCCACAACCTGCCTTCCATCGATATTTTTAACGATGACGGAACGCTGAGCAAAGACGCAGAATTATTTGTTGGTGAAGACCGTTTCGATGTTCGCGATAAAATTATTCCCGAACTGGAAAAGGCCGGGAATATGGCAAAAATAGAAGACTACACAAATAAGGTAGGATTCTCTGAGAGGACAGACGCCATTATTGAGCCGAAACTTTCGGCACAGTGGTTCCTGAAAATGGAAGAGCTGGTAAAACCGGCTCTCGAAAATGTGATGAACGACACAATCAGTTTCCATCCGCCGAAATTCAAAAATACTTACCGCCACTGGATGAACAACATCAAGGATTGGTGCATTAGCCGGCAATTGTGGTGGGGACATCAGATACCTGTTTACTATTTACCGCAAGGCGATTTTGTTTGTGCTGAAACAGCAGAAAAAGCGCTGGAATTGGCCAAAGAAAAAACAGGAAATACCAATTTAACAATCGCCGATTTACGGCAAGATGAAGATGCACTCGACACCTGGTTTTCCAGCTGGTTGTGGCCAATCTCGGTGTTCGACGGAATTCGCTTCCCCGAAAACGAAGAGATAAAATATTACTACCCGACTTCTGATTTGGTAACTGCGCCCGACATCATCTTTTTCTGGGTAGCACGCATGATTATTGCAGGCTACGAATACCGCGACGAGCTTCCTTTCAAAAATGTATATTTTACAGGAATGGTTCGTGACACCCAGCGCCGTAAAATGTCGAAATCGTTGGGGAATTCTCCCGACCCGCTCGACCTGATTGCAAAATATGGTGCCGACGGAGTTCGCGTGGGAATGCTGCTCTGCTCGCCTGCCGGAGGAGATCTTCTTTTCGATGAAAATCTGCCCCAACAGGGCGCCGGCTTTGTTACAAAAATATGGAACGCATTCAGGTTGGTAAAAAACTGGGAGGTTGCTGAAAACATTGAACAACCAGAGCATTCTAAACTGGCCATCGAATGGTTCCGGAATAAATTGCACCAGGTTGTGGAAACGCTCGACGAGCAGTTCAACCAGTTCCGCATTTCGGAAGCGCTGATGACCATATACACTACAGTTCGCGATGAATTTTCGGGCTGGCTGCTGGAAGTTGTTAAACCGCCCTACCAGCAACCCATCGATGCAAAAACATACAACGAAACGGTTGATTTGTTTGACCAGTTGCTTCGGTTAATGCATCCGTTTATGCCATTTGTTACCGAAGAAATTTGGCAGTTGCTGAAAAACCGGGAAGATGGCGAAAGCATTATGATGTGCCAGTTGCCTCCGGTGGAAAGTTACAACAGCGAAATGCTTGCCGCATTTGAAAATGTAAAAGAAGCCATCTCAGGAATTCGTAATATCCGCAAAGACAAAAACATCCCGAATAAAGATACGCTGGAATTATGCATTCAGCAGGGCGACAAAGGTTTTGAACCGCAATTCAACAGCGTAATCATAAAAATGGCTCACCTCTCGTCGTTGGAAATGGTTACCGACGAAGTTCAGGGTGCTGCATCTTTCAGGGTAAAATCTACCAACTTTTATGTTCCGCTGGAAGGTTTTATTGACGTGGAAGAAGAGTTGAAAAAACTGGAGGAAGAACTGAAATACACAAAAGGATTCCTCAACTCGGTAATGAAAAAACTGAGCAACGAACGCTTTGTAAATAATGCGCCCGAAGCTGTTGTTGCCAAAGAAAAAGCAAAACAATCCGACGCTGAAGCCAAAATTAAGGTTTTGGAAGAACGAATTGCCGGATTAAAATAACTCCAAAATAAATTCGAAGGATGGTCTCCGGATCGTCCTTTGAATTATTTTCTCTTTCGTTATTCTCATTGGGGAAAAACATTCTCTCCCTCTCGGGCAAATAAACTTGCAGTAAAAGTCTGCCCGGAAATTGTACCCTTTAAATGATGTTAAAAGCGCTGTTAAAATAAATTAACAAGGCTTCCTGTGTTATTAATTCCCCCTAAATTTGAATACCATTTCAAATGGATCAGTATTTGAGCGTTACAACCGAATTGAAATTGAAACACAAAAAATAACATCACAACAAACCATGCCACAGAAAGTAGCCACTGCTTTTATTTTCCTGTTGTTTTACCAGTTTGCGTACTCACAGGCTGAGCTCCGGCCGGTGATGCCCGAACCGGATTCGGTTCAGACAACCAGATACAACCTGCTTGATAATTTATCAGGAAGTCAGCTTTGGGTTCCGGGGCAATCTTTCATTTCGTCGCCTCCTTTTCCGGTGTTTAGTAATTTGCAGAATCGTTTCAGTTTTCAGAATGAACCTGCATTCAAAACACTTACGTTTACACCAAATAAAATTGAATGGGAAATGCCCGGGCTAGGGTCAGTTAACCATTTTTCCAATCAGCTCCGCTGGAATGCCGGCAACAATTTTTCAGTTGACTTTGCTGCCGGACTGGCCATTCAAAATACAATATCGAATCTGTACGCTCCCAACTACCAGCTCATTTCACAGGCGCAAATCGAATACTCTTTTAACGATAAAACGAGTACCTACCTGCGCGGGCAGTACCTTACAAAACCACTCAATAAACCGAGTACGTTTTTCGACCCGTTCATGTATAACAATCCTCTCTTTTTGCAAAACGAAATTGGGGCAGGATTCAAAACAAAATACAAAAACACCACCATCGATTTTCAGGTTATTTCAATTTACGGCCCCGAATCGGTGATAAGTAACCCGGGGCATTCGAAAATACGCATTGGCTTTTAAACAATTGCGCAATGCAAAACAACCAGAACCGGCATAAAACATGTTAAAATACCAGTTAAAAACTGTTATGTTTCTTATGAGAAAAATCTTTTACATATTTTTGAATCTTATTTTAAAAGCATGAGAAGTTCAATTTTCATCGGCTTAATATTGTTGCTTTTCTCCGGGCTGCAAAGCCGGGCACAAACCGACTTGTCCCTTGTGGATCCAATTCTGGTTCGGTTAAAAGGCAGAATTGTGAGCGCTGCCGACAGCTCGGGTATTCCTTACGTTAATATTGTAAACAACCGGTATCGCGGGGGCACCATCACCAACAACGACGGGTACTTTTCGCTCGACGCGCTAAATATCGACAGCCTTATTGCAACCTCTGTGGGCTACGAGAAAAAGGTGATTTATATTCCGCACAGCTACATGGGACAGGAAGTTCTAACATTTGTTATGAATCCAGTTAACTATGCAGTAGGAGAGGTAGAAGTGAAAGGAGAAAGCCCAAGTCTGGATTTGGGAGTCAGCACCGGAAAACCGGTAGATATTGCGCCCGAATTGCGCGGGAATGCATTCAATGAAAAACCGCCTGTTCTTGCGGCATTATTCAACCCGGTTTCTTTTTTACAGTATTACCTGAGCGACAACGAACGCCGCAAGCGCGAAGTGCGACAAGCTATGGCCATACAGAAAAACTGGGAAATGCACTCGAAAAACTACAACAAGGAAATGGTGATGAAGCTGACCGGATTAAACGAAGCTGAAGCCGATACATTTATGCTTTGGTTCAATGCAAAAAATGTACTTCCATACACATCAAGCGAATACGAAGTGAGGGCTTCAATTGTTTACTACTACCAAATGTTCAAACAGGATAAAAATAAGTAAGGGAAGAAACGTAATTGAAATTATCGCTCCTTCCCTTTCCGAAATATTTTTTGAGTTGATGCAGATTCTCGCTGCAAAGAAAATAAAACAGGTTATTTTATTTCCCTGATTTTCATATTTCTGAACATGGTTAATCCGCCATGATCCTGCAACCCGATATGCCCGGATTTAGACATGCCGTAGTATGGTTTGTCGCGCCACTTGCTTTCTTCTTTTCTTGCTTTCCAGTCGTCGCTCCAAAGTTCGTATTCTACTACTTTTTTGCCGTTCAGCCAGTGCTCTACATGCGGGCCATCAACAAGTATACGTGTTTTGTTCCATTCGTCAATCGGAACAACTTCTGCGTTTACAGGAGCATTCATGTCGTAATTAGAGCCCGAATACTGACTGTCTTTCAGCTTGGTTGGCCAGCCTTTGTCGTCAATAAGCTGGTATTCCGGAGCTGATTCGTAAATGGCATTTACAACGCCTTCCTGGCAATGGTAAAAAATACCGGAATTACTTTCAGCAGCAATTTTCCATTCTACGTACAATTCAAAATTCTGGAACTCTTTTTTTGTGATGATGTCGCCACCATGGTCGGCTCCAACGCCGGAATTATGCAAAATACCGTCAACAATTTTCCATCCGGTTACTTCTCCGCCATTAAAAGTTTTCCAGTTGCTCAACGATTTTCCATCAAACAACAACTCCCATCCCTCTGCAATTTCTTTTTTGGTTAAGGTGTTAATTTCGGGTTCTTTCGGTGTACAGCCTGCTACAGTCAACAGAAGAGCAGACATAACAAAATAAATCAGGTGTTTCATTTCGATTTTTGTTTTTGAGTTTTAAAACAGTACAAAATTAAAGATTTGCCAGCACATCCAGAAACAATAGGATTGCAAAATTTTACGATTATTCCGTACAAAAGCAACCAAAAGAGAATTCCCGACACACGAAAGCCATTCGCCCGATTTTCAACATTTTGTAAGTTCGTCTAAAACCAAACATACGAAATACGGCAAATATCGTTTTTAATGAAAATACTTGCTATTCAATCCAAAAAAATTGAAAGGCCATTTTTGTGAGCCCGAAATGAAAACGCTTTTTAATGCGCTGAACGGCCTGACACCGCTTAGCGCATTAAAAACGAGTTGCCTCTTACTTGTAATTCAGATTAAACGAAAGGAATTTTTCCAGGTACTCCTCCGGTTTTCCTTTTCGGCGTGCATAATCTGCCACCTGATCGCGCCCCACTTTTTCGAGACTGAAATAGCGCGACTCCGGATGAACAAAATACTGGCCCGACACAGAAGCGTTGGGATACATCGCAAAATGCTCGGTTAATTTGATGCCAATTTCATCTGCTTTTAAAAACTCAAAAAGGCTTTCCTTTTCCGAGTGCTCAGGACAGGCAGGGTAACCAAGCGCCGGCCTTATTCCCTGGTATTTTGCTTTCAGCAAATCATCATGCGAAAGATGTTCGTCGGGTGAGTAGCCCCAGTATTCTTTTCTGATTTTCAGGTGCAGCACCTCGGCAAAAGCTTCACTCAACCGGTCAGCCAGGGCTTCCAACATAATGGCTTTGTAGTCGTTATGGTCTTTGCGGAATTTTTCTTTCCACGGTTCAATTCCAATGCCGGCGGTAGTTGCAAATCCGCCCACATAATCACGCTTTCCGGAATTTACAGGCGCCACAAAATCAGAAAGGCAAAGATTTGGCGCTCCACCTTTCTTTTTCTCCTGCTGCCGGAGGTGGAAAAAACGCCCGATTTCTTTTTTACGCGATTCATCCTCAAAAAGGATAATATCGTCGCCATCGGCATTGGCGGGCCAGATTCCAAATGCGGCATTGGCCCGAAGCATTTTTTTCTCGATAATTTCATCGAGCAGTTCGTTGGCCTCTTCATAAAGTTTTTTGGCCGCTTCGCCCTGCTTTTCATCCTGAAGTATTTGCGGATAATGTCCTCGCATTCCCCAGGTAAGAAAAAAGAAAGTCCAGTCGATGCTTTTCCGCAGCTCTTCCAACGGATAGTCCAGTAAATGTTTTACCCCGATAAAATTGGGCGTGTAAAGCGGAGCATTATCCCAGTCTAGTTGCAGCTTATTGGCTCGTGCTTCTTCCAGCCTCAAATACTCTTTGGGTTTTCGCTGCCCCTGAAATTGCCTGATTTGCTCGTAGTCGTCTTTTACAGACTGAATATATTTTTCGTTTTTTGCAATGAGGTTTGCAACAACATTTACGGCCAGCGATGCGTCTTTCACGTGCACAACCGGATGCGAATATTCCGGCTCAATTTTTACGGCAGTATGGATTTTTGAAGTGGTGGCGCCACCAATCATCAGCGGAATATTCATTTTTCGCCGTTCCATTTCCCGGGCAATATCTACCATAATTTCCAGAGAAGGAGTGATTAACCCGCTCAGCCCGATAACATCAACATTTTCCTGCAGTGCAGTGTCCAGAATTTTTTCGGTTGGCACCATTACGCCAAGGTCAATAATTTCGTAGTTATTGCAGCCCAGCACCACTCCAACAATGTTTTTGCCGATGTCGTGCACATCGCCTTTTACTGTGGCCATCAACACTTTTTTCTGGCGGCTTACTCCTTTCATTTGAGCCTTTTCGGCCTCGATAAACGGCAAAAGATAAGCGACTGCCTTTTTCATTACGCGGGCAGATTTAATAACCTGCGGCAGAAACATTTTCCCGGAGCCAAACAAATCACCTACCACGTTCATGCCGTCCATCAGCGGCCCTTCAATAATACTCAGCGCCGGCTGGTATTTTTTCAACGCCTCTTCCATATCTTCGTTTGCAAAATCGGGAATACCCTTTACCAAAGCGTATTCCAGCCGTTTTTCCAATGGCTGATCCCGCCAAACGTCTTTTCTGGTTTCCTTTTTATCTTCCTGAATTACCTGCTCTGCAAACTCCAGCAACCGCTCGGTAGCATCGGGTCTCCGGTTCAAAATAAGATCTTCGGTTTTCTCCAGCAGGTCTTTCGGAATTTCATCGTAAATCTGCAACATCCCGGGATTTACAATTCCCATATCGAGGCCGGCCCGGATGGCATAAAAAAGAAAAACCGAGTGCATGGCTTCACGCACCAAATTGTTGCCGCGGAATGAGAAAGAGACGTTGCTGATTCCCCCGCTGGTTTTGGCATGAGGCAGATTTTCCTTGATCCATTTCACTGTTTCAATAAAGTCAACCGCATAATTATTATGCTCTTCCATTCCTGTTCCAATGGTCAGCACATTAGGATCGAAAATGATGTCCTGAGGTGGAATCTCTACTTCTTCGGTAAGAATTTTATAAGCCCTTTTGCAAATTTCTATGCGCCGCTCGTAAGAATCGGCCTGCCCTTTTTCGTCGAACGCCATAACAACCACCGCTGCCCCAAAACGTTTAATGGTTTCAGCTTCAGCTATAAATTTTTCTTCGCCTTCTTTTAAACTGATTGAATTTACGATGGCTTTTCCCTGCAAACATTTTAAGCCTGCCTTAATTACATTCCATTTCGATGAATCAATCATCACCGGGAGTTTGGCAATATCGGGTTCTGCCATCATCAGATTCAGAAATGTTACCATTTCCGTTTCGGCATCAAGCATGGCATCGTCCAGGTTGACATCGATAACCTGCGCTCCGTCTTCTACCTGTTTACGGGCAACGGAAAGCGCTTCCTCGTACTTTTTTTCGCGAATTAGGCGTGCAAACTTTCGCGATCCGGAAACATTACACCGTTCGCCAATATTTACAAAGTTCGTTTCAGCAGTAAGCGTTACCGGCTCGAGCCCGCTCAGGTGCGTATTTTCATCTCTGGGGTTTGTTTTATGCGGCCGGGCATGTTCTGCCAGTTTTGCAAACTCCCTGATATGAGCAGGCGTGGTTCCGCAACATCCGCCAATAATATTTACAAAGCTGTTATCCAGGTAATCTTTTATGTGTCCGGACATGATTTCCGGTGTTTCGTCGTAACCGCCAAATTGATTGGGCAACCCGGCATTGGGATGAGCGCTGATGTTGAACGGCGCTTTTTGCGAAAGCTCTTTCACGTAGGGCCGCAAATCGGTAGCTCCCAGCGAGCAGTTCAGCCCGATACTCAGCAAATCGATATGAGATACCGAATTCAGGAAAGCTTCCAGCGTTTGCCCGGAAAGCGTTCGTCCGCTGGCGTCGGTAATGGTTCCGGAAATCATCAGCGGCAACCGCAGTTTCTTTTCGTCCAGAGCCTCTTCAATGGCAAAAATAGCCGCCTTGGCGTTTAGCGTATCAAAAATGGTTTCAATAAGAAGCAAATCTACACCGCCATCAATCAGCGCCTCTGCCTGTTCGCGGTATGCAGTTCGTATTTCGTCAAACGAAACCGCCCGGTAACCAGGGTCATTTACATCTGGCGAAAGCGATAATGTTTTGTTAGTTGGCCCAAGTGTTCCAGCCACATACCTTGGTTTTTTCGGGTTTATTTCAGTAAATCGGTCGGCCGCCGCCCGTGCAATTTCTGCCGAGGCTCTGTTCATTTTATACACCAGCTCCTGAGCATTGTAATCGGCCTGGGAAATACGGTTAGCATTGAACGTGTTGGTGAGTATTATGTCAGCACCGGCCTCCAGATATTCATTATGAATTTTGGAAATAATCTCAGGATAAGTAAGCGAAAGAATATCGTTGTTTCCTTTTTGGTCGTATGTTGAATCTTTCAGGAGGCTACCCCGGTAATCTTCTTCCGTAAGTTTGTACTCCTGAATCAGGGACCCCATTGCCCCGTCGAGCACCAGCACGCGGGATTTCAGTTCAGTCCGAATGTCTTTTTTATTATGCATATTTTCTTCTTAACCCGCACAAATCAGGTGCTGAAATTTTATTTTTCTTCGCACCTCTGCGGCAAACTACTTTAACAATTTAATTTCAAACCCGCCCGTTATACCGACTTTGTCTTTACAAATAATCAGCAACGACAGGATTTCGGGAAACTCTTCTGCCCGCCCGATTACCTTTTCCACATCTTCCGGCGACTTTACTTCGTTACCCAGCGCTGTTGCCAGCGCATCTGCCAGCAACACATCGCGGCAAATTACCGCAACGGCATCGGCTTTTCCAAAGCTAAAGGAAGGGCCGACTGTTCCTGCCGAAGTGCAGATTCCGACCTCTCCTATCCCGGCAGGAATTACAATCCCGATTTTCTCGGAAAGCGGCGAACTGCCAGCAAACACAGAAAGAACGAGTTCTTTTTTCAACAGGGCAAAAATATCGCCACCGTTCTCTATAACCAATTCTTTTACCGAAAAGTTTTCGAGTATTGCCCGGCCTGCTTCGCGCGAAAACAACCCGGCCACCGATCCCATTGGCCCGATACCGGCTCTGGCAGCTGCCTGCGCCATCTCTTTTGCCTCGGCTGGCGCAGCATTTACCGAATTATAAGGAATCAGGCTTTTTGCAAATTGCGGTTCCGATTCAATATAAACATCCAGTTTTTGCCTTAACTCAACTATCTTCCGACGAACCACTTCTTCCATTTCGTTTTCGAAAGAATCCGGGTCGACGCCAATCCAAAGATCCGTTTCCCGATGACTCACCTGAAATCCCCTGAAACGCTGAGAATTAAATTTATTCCGATAAAAACGTTGTTCGTATTTCAAATTACGTTCGTGTTTTTTAAAATGATGTCAGTGTTATTGAATTGCAAAATTACCAGTCCGAAACGAATTACGAAAAAGCGATTTGCCAGTTACTAACAACAGCTTTTCGCAATTAGCAATCTGCTTGTTTTCAACAAAAAAACGGTTTCGAGGCCGACAATCTTAATTTTTCTACCTGAAATCAATCTCGAACAGGTGCAACGGACAGGCGGGGATGCAAAGCTCGCAAACCACGCACTTGTCTTTATCAAATTGCAGTTTCCATGTTTCTCTGTTCATGGTAAGAGCGCCGGCAAAACAAACTGCAGTGCAATTGCCGCAGTCAATGCATTTTTCGTGTTGAAAATGAATCCGCTTATCCAGAGGCTCGCAAATTACCTGGTGGGTAGTAAGATAATCTACGCCCTTTTCTATGTTCTCTTTTTTCCCTTGCAGTTCCAGCAGCAGGCTTCCTCTTTTTCCCGGATAAACTTCTGCTTTCAAAATATTTATGCGCAAATCATAATCCCTGACCAGATGGTAACTCAGCGCTTTGTCTCCGCTGTCGGGCGGAAAATTCAGCACGTATCTTTTTTTAATCATTGTCTGCCTCCGTTTCTTTTAAGCTGTTCAACGATGTATTTTTCGGAAACATTTGTACAGGTTGTGTTATTTCAAATTTCCCGTTTTGCAACCAGGCTTTCAATTCATCTGCTATTTTTCGGGCTTTTGCGAGGCTCGAAACCGGCGCTGTCCTGATTTTCTTTCCCTTCACTTTAATAGATCCCGATTGCAGTTGTTCGTACGTAACCTGTCCGAGTTTGGGTTGCCCAACGGTTCCGTAATCAAGTACCGAGGTTTCAATCTGGCTGTTTGCGATGGAAACCCGGCGGGCCATATCCTCATCGAGAATGGGAACAGGAATACCAATTCCGATAAACATGCTCACTCCGTATTTGTCGTAATAAACGCCCTGCAAATACTCCGGCGACATCTCTTTCAGATTGCCGATAACCGCAATGGTGGCCGCGTTGGTAACCGGAACTCCATATTCATTTTTTGGTTTGGTGGTATGAAACTGAGTCCCGTTCCAAATCACAAACCCCTGTGCTCCGCCAAGAAAAATGCGGGTACCAATTCCGATGGTTCGCAAGTCGGGGTCATTCAGCAACGGGCTGAGTTCTCCTGATGTGGAATAGGTGGCATTCCGCATATTCGGAAGCAACGTCCCCATGTAGGTGTGAATCATCTTTTTAGTGGTGTTCACCGCCACGTTGTAATTCTGGTACGCGTTTCTCGGATTGAAAAGAGTAAACTCGTTGATGGTTTTAATATTGATTTTCGTCCGGATATATTTTCGCGGATAGCAGTCGGTTCCTTTTCCCCAGGCTTCCAGCAGCACATCTTTCCCTTCCAGCAAATCCTGAATAACATGCGCCCCTCCGTACGATGGGTTTTCGGGATCGCAGGCAGTAGCGCCAATATAACTGTCAACGGCAGCAAGCCCCTCGTAGCAGGGCACTCCGTTGAGCCTGATTTTTTCCATTCGGATGGGCGGGTTGGTATGGCCAAAATTTATTATTGCCCCGGAAGAGCACATCGCTCCAAAAGTAGCGGTGGTTACTACATCAACTTTTTCGACAATTTCGGCCGGACTGGCGTGTTGAGCCATTTGGGTTACCTCTTCAGCAGTAAGCACAACAGCTTTCCCCTGCCGGAGTTTCTGGTTAATTTCCTCGTAAGTTTTTGTTTTTGGCATGCGGTAAAGTGCAAAGAAAATTTGACATCCTGCAAATTTAGCTCAAAATCCCTCATTTTTTTAACCATTCTGCTAATTTTACGTGCTAAACTCAGAATCAATAAAAATGCTACAAATCGACTTTCAGCTTTGCCCGGAAGATTTGCAAAAAAAACTGGAACTGTTCTGGGAGCTTTCGGCAGAAAAAATCAAACGTATCGACAGAAACTATGATGCATCAAACGGTTCTCCCGTTTTTACTGTTGAAGGAAAATACGCAACGCGCGGGTGGACTGAATGGACTCAGGGATTTCAGTTTGGCTCTTCTATTTTACAGTTTGATGCCACCGGAGATCAATATTTTTTAGAGTCGGGGAAAAAAGCCACTCTCGAAAAAATGGCTCCGCACTTATCCCACACCGGCGTTCACGACCACGGGTTCAATAACCTGAGCACTTACGGAAATTTGCTGAGACTGATGAACGAAGGCAAAATCCCGTTCAACGAGTGGGAAAAGAATTTTTATGAACTGGCGTTGAAAATTTCGGGTGCGGTGCAGGCAGGCCGCTGGACAAAGACAACTGATGGCGGTTTTATTTACTCTTTTAACGGACCACACTCGCTGTTTGTGGACACGCTCCGGTCGTGCCGGATTCTGATTGCATCGCATCGTCTGGGTCACGTTTTGCAGGGCGAAAACGACAAAAAAATTTCACTTTTGGAGCGGGCAATCCAACACATTTCTGCCACAGCCAAATATTCTGTTTTTTATGGCGAAGGAAGGGACCAATACGATGTTTGGGGAAGAACAGCCCACGAAAGCATTTTCAATGTAAACGACGGGAACTTCAGGTGTCCCAATTCACAACAGGGATACTCCGGTTTTTCTACCTGGACTCGCGGCCTGGCTTGGGCAATGCTCGGTTTTGCAGAAGAGCTGGAAGCCTTTCAACAGTTCACGGCAGAGGAGCTGAAACCTTTCGGAGGGGAACAACCGTTAACCGAAATGATGCTGAGAGCAGCAAGGGCAACCTGCGATTTTTATATAGAAAATACTCCTACAGACGGAATTCCCTATTGGGATACCGGAGCACCCAACCTACACCGGCTGGGCGATTATCTGCAAAAGCCGGCAGATCCATACAACGATTGGGAACCGATTGACAGTTCTGCGGCAGCAATTGGCGCACAGGGATTGCTCCGACTGGGAAAATTTCTAAAAGAAAAAGAAGAACAGGAATCCGGCTCAAAATACTGGCAGGCCGGGCTGACTGTGATGAATTCGCTGCTTGACTATCCGTACATGAGTACTAATCCACGGCATCAGGGACTAATTCTTCACAGCATTTACCACCAGCCAAACGGCTGGGATCATGTGCCGGCAAAACAGAAAATTGCCTGTGGTGAATCATCCATGTGGGGCGATTACCATGCCCGGGAAGCGGCTCTGTATTTGCAGCGCATAATTCACAACAAACCATATCTCACTTTTTGGGGATAAATAATTTCAAAATCGTTAAAACGAATCAATCGGGGGACAAACGTTTCCCGGAAAAAACCGTACAACTTTTTTGTTCTTCAACAAAAATTGCAAATAAAAATACTTTAATGGCAACTGCATTAACCGATTTATCAAAGCTTTGTGTACACACGCTAACCACCAAACCCTGGAATTTAAACCAGTGTATAAAACATTACAGCGAAGCCGGCATTCACGGAATTACAATCTGGCGAAATGTTTTGGAAGGGCAAGACCCGAGCAGCATCCGGACAATGTTAAACGACCAGGGAATGAATGTGGTATCAGTAGCTCGTGCCGGGTTTTTCCCATCGGTAAAAAAAGAAAAAAGGCAGGCAGCCATTGACGACAACCTGCAAGCAATTAGCGACGCATTTTTGGTGCAAGCCCAAATGCTGGTGCTGGTTTGCGGCGCAGACCCCGGCCAGTCTTTAGAAAAATCAAGGGAACAAATAAAAGAAGGAATAATCCGGATTCTGCCCGAAGCACAAAGCGCAGGCGTAAAACTGGCCATTGAGCCGCTGCACCCCATGTACGCCGGCGACCGTTCTGCCATTAATTCGCTGGAGCAGGCCAACCAGATGGCAGAGGAAATCAATTCTGAATTTGTAGGAGTAGCCGTGGATGTTTACCATTTGTGGTGGGACAACAACCTGCAACGCGAAATCAAGAGATGCGGAAAAAATAAAAATCTGTTTGCTTTTCATGTTTGCGACTGGAACGTGCCAACTACCGATTTTTTAAACGACCGCGGGTTAATGGGCGACGGGTGCATTAATGTTCCCCAAATAAGAAGCTGGGTGGAAGAGACCGGATTTTCAGGATACAACGAAGTGGAAATCTTTTCGGATAAATACTGGGCAATGGACCAAAAGGCGTATCTTGAAAAAATTAAAAATGCATACTTAAACCACACCTAAAGCCGAAAGCAAACGATGCAGGTTGGCTGAAGACAAAAGAATAAGAAAAGCAAAAACAACTGAAAAATTCATAGCATGATTCACAAAGTAGGGATTATTATGAACGGCGTAACCGGCCGTATGGGAACCAACCAACACCTGATGCGGTCGATTGTAGAAATAATAAAGCAGGGCGGCGTGCAAGTCAGTCCGTCCGAGTTCATTTTACCAGATCCGGTACTGGTTGGCAGAAACGAAATCAAGCTAAAAAAACTGGCAGAAATGTCGGGGGTTGAAAAATGGACAACCGATTTGGATTCTGTTCTGAATGATCCGTACTACTCCATTTATTTTGATGCACAAACAACAGGCCGCCGGGCCGATGCAGTAAAAAAGGCAGCCCGGGCCGGAAAACATATTTATTGTGAAAAACCGGTAGCAATCGACACCAAAACCGCACTGGACCTGTACCATATTTGCGAACAAGCCGGGGTGAAACACGGCGTTGTTCAGGATAAACTATGGCTGCCGGGACTAATCAAACTAAAACGCCTGATGGAAAACGGATTCTTCGGAAAAATTCTTTCCGTGCGCGGCGAGTTTGGATATTGGGTTTTTGAGGGGCATTCGATTCCGGCGCAACGCCCCAGTTGGAACTACCGAAAAGAAGACGACGGCGGAATTATTGTAGATATGCTTTGCCACTGGCGGTATGTCCTCGACAATCTTTTTGGAAACGTAAAAGGACTGTTTTGCATGGGCGCCACCCACATTCCCGAACGGGTGGATGAACAGGGACAACCCTACGTTTGCACTGCCGACGATGCAGCTTATGCTACGTTTGGGCTGGAAGGCGGAGTTATTGCCCATTTTAACTCTTCGTGGGTAACCCGCGTGCGCCGCGATGATTTGCTCACGCTGCAGGTAGACGGAACAAAAGGGTCAGCGGTGGCCGGCTTGCGGGAATGCTGGACACAACACTACGGAAATACGCCAAAGCCGGTATGGAATCCGGACATCAAACAACCCATCGATTTTTACGAAGGCTGGAACAGAGTACCTGAACAAGAGAATTACGATAATGCTTTTAAAGCACAATGGGAACTTTTTCTGAAGCACGTGGTAAAAAATGATCCTTTTCCGTGGAACCTGCTCGAAGGAGCAAAAGGCGTTCAACTGGCAGAAAAAGGACTGGAAAGCTGGGCAAAAAAAGCATGGGTGGAAGTACCCGAAATTTAACACACTAAAATCAGATAGCAGAAGCAAATAAAAGCAAGCATTAAAAAGATATGAGAAAAACAGCACTTGTCACCGGGGGTTCGCGCGGAATAGGACTGGGAATAGCCAACGAGTTGGCGAACGAAGGATTCAACCTGGTTATTAACGGAGTGAGGCCAGAAAACTCGGTTCAAAGCGTACTGGACGAGCTTTCCCGTTTTGGGACCAAAGTTATTTACGTGCAGGGAGACATCTCCCAAAAAGAGGATCGGCAAAAAGTGTTTCAGACGGTCACAAATAAGTTTGGAGCATTAAACGTACTGGTAAATAATGCCGGGGTTGCGCCCCGCGAACGAAAAGACATTCTTGAGGCTTCGGAAGAAATTTTTGACGAAGTACTGGGAATCAATCTCAGGGGACCATACTTTTTAACGCAATTATTTGCAAATCAGATGGCCGGCATCAAAAAAGAAAATCCCGATTTTGAATGCTGCATCATAAATGTTTCTTCAATTTCGGCAACTGTTGCTTCTGTTAACAGGGGAGAATATTGCATTTCCAAAGCAGGAATTGCAATGGCTACCAAGCTGTGGGCCGCCCGGCTGGGCGAATTTGACATCCCGGTTTACGAGATTCAGCCGGGAGTAATAGCAACAGACATGACTTCCGGAGTAACCGAAAAATACAACCAGCTTTTCGACCAGGGGCTGAGTATTCAAAAACGCTGGGGAATGCCCGGAGACGTTGGAAAAGTTGCTGCCGCAATGGCAACCGGAATGCTGCCTTATTCTACCGGCCAGGTTGTTATGGTGGATGGCGGAATGACGGTGCAAAGGTTGTAAAAAAATATTCTGCCAGCAATTTACTGAAGCGCAACAATCTGTAAAATGCAAACAAAGAAATAACTTCGCGGGATGTAATAAATGCGCCGACTGTTTGACCAATAACCCGATTTTGGAAAAGAAATTTTTACACATAATTGGAGAAAACCAGGGCATCATTCACAAGGTCTGCAATATGTATTGTGATGCAGAAGAAGATCGGCATGATCTTTTTCAGGAGATTGTTGCCCAGTTGTGGAAGTCTTTTCCAACATTCAGAAACGAATCGAAGGTAACAACCTGGATGTACAGGGTGGGATTAAATACCGCCATTACGACTTTCAAAAAAAGCAAACGGCGGCCCGACAGGAATTGGCTTTCCTACGAAAACTTTCAGGTAGCCGACGAAAACCACGAGGCAGAAACCGAAGAAAGCATAAAAATGTTGCATCGTGCTGTTGCCCAACTTACAGGCATTGAAAAATCGATTATTCTGCTGTTCCTCGAAAACAAAAAGTACGAAGAAATTGCAGAAATAACCGGCATCACCCAAAACTATGTGCGGGTAAAAATGAACCGAATCAAAAAGAAACTTAAAATTTTGATGGATAAGGAGGAATAAACGATATGGAACTTAATGAATTGAAAAAAACCTGGGAACAATTGTCGCCCCGCAAAGAGTTGGACGAAACCCAACTGAGGGAGATGTTGCGCCACAGAACGAGGAACCTGCTCGACCGCATTGAGCGAAACGTTCGCATTGGTTTTGTTTTGTTGTTTGTTCTGATTGCATTGTTTCTTCTCGACGACTTTGTGCTCACTCCCATGCTTATAAAAGAGATGAGCGTTAATATTGAAATACCTGTTTGGCTGACTTTTCTGAGCGCTTTTAGCAACGTGCTTATTTTTGCAACTTTCATCTATTTTATGGTACAATACTTTAAAATAAAAAAGCGGCACGACATTTCGGGGAACATGAAAGAAACCCTGGAAAAAATTATCAGTGCCATGCAGATTTATCAGAAGTTGTTTTACATGGCGCTTATAACACTTTCTTTTGCAATGGTTCTGCAATTTATTTCCGGAATGAGTTACGGCATTGAAAACCAGAATATAGATATTTCGCAAGTGCCACTTTACAAATGGATTTTTGCATTGGGGGTATTAATTTTTACGGTAGGAAGCATTTACCTGCTTTGGCGTTGGGGTTTTCGTAAACTGTACGGAAAATACATTGCAAAACTCAGGCAAACGTTACGGGAACTAAACGAAATCGATAATTAACACCAAAATAGACCCTACTCTCCCAATCGGTTATTACTTTTGTCAATTCATATTCAATCATAAAACAATGGCACTCATAAAGTCTATCTCAGGAATTCGTGGAACAATTGGCGGAAAACCGGGCGAAGGCCTCAGCCCGATCGATGTAGTTAAATTTACAGCCGGGTATGCCGCCTGGGCAAAACAGAACTCAGCAAATGATAAACTCAAAATAGTGGTTGGCCGCGACGCCCGTATTTCGGGAGAAATGGTAAGCTCACTGGTTATTGCCACATTGGTTGGCATGGGTTGCGACGTAACAAATATCGGGTTGGCAACCACTCCTACCACCGAAATAGCGGTAACAGAAGAAAATGCCGACGGCGGATTGATTTTAACAGCGAGCCACAACCCCAAACAATGGAATGCCCTGAAGTTGCTTAACTCAAAAGGAGAATTTTTAAATGCCCAGGAAGGCGCTTTGGTGCTCGATTTGGCAGAATCAGGAAACTTCACTTTTGCCGAGGTAGACGACCTTGGAACAGTTGTGAAAAAAGATTACACAGCTATTCACATTCAGAAAGTGCTTGACCTGAAACTGGTAGACAAAGCCGCCATCGAAGCAGCCGGCTTTTCGGTTGCCATAGATGCCGTTAACTCAGTTGGAGGAATTGCCATGCCCAAACTGCTGAACGCACTGGGTGTTAAAAATATTATTGAAATTAACTGCGAACCCACCGGCCACTTTGCACATACTCCCGAACCGTTGCCCGAAAATCTGGTGGAAACTTCGGAAATCATAAAAAAGAACAATGTAGATGTTGGCTTTGTGGTAGACCCCGACGTAGATCGGCTGGTGTTTATTAACGAAGACGGCAGCATGTTCAGCGAAGAATACACCTTGGCTGCGGTTAGTGATTATGTTCTGGGACAAACACCCGGCAACACAGTATCCAACCTTTCTTCGAGCAGGGTGCTGCGCGATGTAACGGAAAAACACGGGCAGAAATACAACGCTGCTGCAGTTGGCGAAGTAAACGTAGTTGCAAAAATGAAAGAGACCAACGCTGTAATTGGCGGCGAAGGAAACGGAGGAGTCATCTATCCGGCCAGCCATTACGGACGGGATGCACTTGTTGGTACCGCACTGTTCCTTACCTTTCTGGCAAAAAGCGGAAAAAAATGTTCGGAGCTGAGGAAAACTTATCCCGACTATTTCATGTCGAAAAATAAAATTCAGCTTACTCCCGAAATTAACGTAGACGGGCTTCTTCTCCAAATGAAAGAAAAGTATGCCAATGAGCAGGTTAATGATATTGACGGTGTAAAAATTGACTTCGCCGATTCATGGGTTCATCTACGAAAATCCAATACCGAACCCATTATTCGGATTTACTCAGAGGCCAAATCTCCGGAAGCTGCCAACCAGCTTGCGTTAAGAATTATTGACGAAATAAAGGGGTTGCTTTAAACAGCCCCTTAACTTACTTGTTTTCAGAAAACAACATTCTGTTGGGATGAAAGTAGGTTAAATAATCAATAAACCCGGTTCCGTTGTGTTGACCCCGCCATTCCCGACATGGGAATTAGAATATCTTTGTCTTTGAAAACAATTATTATTTCGCTATAAATTAGAGAAATAGAACTATTTTAAAAGCCATGAAACGAGCCGCACCAAAGTCATCAATAAACAAAACCAGACTGTTGCGGCAAGTTTAAATTGAAAAATGCCATTGCGCATAAATTATTTTCAAAAACAATTAAAAACACCCGACGATGAAAAAAAAGAAAAACATAGCCATTGTTGCACACGACAACCGGAAAAAAGATATTATTGAATGGGCTGAATTTAACTGGAAAGAGCTGATACAGCACAACCTGATTTGCACCGGCACCACAGGGAAACTGGTAGAAGACGCTCTGGCTGTCAAATGCCTGGAAGAAAGCGTGGTTCCGCCAACGGTATCCCGGCTGAAGTCTGGCCCGCTGGGAGGAGATCAGCAGCTGGGCGCCCTGATTGTTGAAGGCGCAGTAGATATTCTGATCTTTTTCTGGGACCCGATGCAGCCACAACCGCACGATGTTGACGTGAAAGCGTTGTTGCGAATAACTGTTTTGTACAATATTCCAACAGCTTCGAACCGCTCTACCGCAGACTTTCTGGTTTCGAGCTCGCTGTTTCACGAAAACTACCAGCCGATATTAAAAGATTACGAGCACTACATTAAACGAGACGTAAATTTGGACTAGCGTAATAGTCCGCGAATTACACAGGCAGCTTTCCACATCCGAACAGGAATTTAAAAATCGCAGATAAATTCCTACTTTTGCTGCCTGAAACAAATGTTGAATTCCCGCAGGTTCCATCACCCTGCGGCTAAAATTAAAAAAATGCAAAACGAATTATTATGGCTGGCCATGTTGCTGGCAAACTTCCTTTTCATTATTCTGGCGTACAGACTATTTGGCAAATGGGGCCTTATTATGTGGATTCCCGTTTCGGTAATTGTGGCCAACATTCAGGTTGTGCAAACGGTACAACTGTTTGGACTGGCGGCAACTCTGGGCAATATTGTGTACGCTACTTCATTTTTGGTAACTGATATTCTTTCGGAAAACTACGGAAAGCAAGAGGCAAAAAAAGCGGTCTGGATTGGCTTTTTCAGCCTTATTTCCATGACGCTGCTAATGAACCTTGCATTGTTTTTTCATCCGTTGGAAGGTGATGATTTTTCAACGGTCAGCCACGATGCACTGAGCACGATCTTTAAGTTGATGCCGCGAATTGCCTTGGCCAGCCTGGCAGCCTACATGCTTTCGCAACGGCACGACGTGTGGGCTTTCCATTTTTGGAAAAAACGGTTTTACAAAGAAAACCAGTTGTGGCTGCGCAACAACCTCAGCACAATGGTTTCGCAGCTAATCGACAGTTCTGTTTTTGTATTGATTGCCTTTTACGGCGTTTTTGAAACAGAAGTGCTTTTCGAAATTTTTATCACCACCTATTTTCTGAAATGGATTGTTGCTGCTGCCGACACGCCTTTTGTTTACTGGGCCCGGCGCATTCACAAAAACGAAAGCTTTCTGGTAAAATAAGTTACTATGTTAAAAATTGATATGGTCGGGATGAGGGCCAATCCTCTTATTATTATCCAACCTGTCGATTTTAGCCATGTCTTCATCGGTTAATTCAAAATCGAAAATGTCGGCATTCGAGACAATTCGTTCGGGGTTAACCGATTTTGGTATCGCCACCACTCCTTTTTGAATATCCCAGCGAAGCACAACCTGAACCGGCGTTTTCCCGTATTTTACTGCCAGCGCCTGCAATACAGGAATATCGTTTACTTTCCCTTTCATTATCGGGCTCCAGGCTTCGGTCTGAATTCCTTTTGTCTGGCAGTAATCCAACAACTCAGGCTGAATAAGCCCGGGATGAAATTCCACCTGGTTTACGGCCGGCACCAAATTGCACTCGGGTAAAAATTCCTTCAGGTGGTGCACCAAAAAGTTGCTTACGCCAATGGCTCGTATTGCACCTTTCCCGTAAAGTTCTTCCATGGCTTTCCACGTTTCAACCGAAAGCTTTCCCTTTGGCCAGTGAATCAGGTACAAATCCAGATAATCTGTTTGCAGCCGGTTAAGACTTTCCTCAAAGGCTTTCAACGTGGTTTTGTATCCCTGGTCGCTGTTCCACACTTTTGAGGTCAGAAAAATTTTATCGCGGGGGACACCACTATTTTTTATCCCTTCGCCAACACCCTTTTCGTTTTGGTAAACTGCTGCTGTGTCAATACTGCGGTATCCGTTTTGGAGTGCGGTAATAACCGCATTTTCTACTTCTTTCCCGTCTTCAGCCCTAAAAACGCCTAATCCGAGCCAGGGCATTTCCACGCCGTTATTCAATTTTACTGCAGATGAAATATTCATAGTTATTTGCTTTGAAGATCCTCCAATTTACTATTTTTTTACCAGATCACCAGAATCTGGTTATTGCTCTTAAAAGGTTCAGTAATATTTTTTTATTTTGCTGCAGTTAAAATTTAATAGAATGAAAGTTTTCAAGTTTGGTGGTGCTTCGGTTAAAGACCCCGCTGCGGTTCGTAATCTGGCCAAAATTATTTCAGGGTACAACGAAGATCTGGTTGTGGTTATTTCTGCCATGGGGAAAACCACCGATTTGCTGGAAACGCTGGCTAAAGCTTATTTTGAAAGGAAAGATAATATACAAGACATTTTTAGTCAGTTCAAAAACTACCATACCGATATTTGCAACGACCTTTTCGGTGCAGGAAATATTCCTCCAATTGTATCAGAACAGTTTGATGAATTGCTGGAGAAACTGGACAAGAAACCTTCGCTGGACTTTAATTTCGAATACGACCAGATTGTTTCTTTCGGTGAGCTGACGTCAACGTGTATTGTAAGCGAATTTTTGAACAAGGAGGGCAAAACCAACCGCTGGGTTGATGCACGTACCGTAATACGCACCGACGACATGTACCGCGACGCAACCATCGACTGGGTACTAACCGAAGAATTTTGCAAAGAGACATTCAAATTTAACGGCCACAATTTATATATCACACAAGGTTTTATCGGATCTACACCGGCCAACTTAACCACAACTCTCGGGCGGGAAGGTTCGGACTTTACTGCCGCCATTATCGGGAATGTGCTAAATGCCGAAAGCGTTTCTTTCTGGAAAGATGTTCCGGGAGTTTTAAGTGCCGACCCAAAAAAGATGGAAGGGACAACAAAAATTGATTTGCTCTCCTATCGCGAAGCAGTGGAAATGACCCACTCGGGTGCGAAAATTATCCATCCGAAAACCATGAAACCTCTGCACAACAAGCAGATTCCATTGTACGTAAAATCATTTCTGGCTCCCGACAATTCAGGAACGGTTATTCACGAGATTGACCATAAAATTCTGCTCCCTCCAATTTTTATTTTCCGCGAAAACCTGGTCTTGATCACGTTGTCGCCCAAAGATTTTTCATTCATCAGCATCGAAGACATCGAACGCGTGGTAAATTTTCTGGCCGAAAACAGAGTTAAAGTCACATTAATGCAGCAGTCGGCCATCGACCTCAACCTGGTACTCGACGCAAAAGATGCCGACTGGGACTGGCTCATGGACGAACTTTCTCCCTACTATACAATTCGATACAACACCGGGCTTACCCTAATAACAATCAGGCACTACACCGAAGAGGTGCTCGACTGGATGGTTAAAGAAAAAGACATTTACCTGGAACAACACAGCAGGCTCACAGCACGAATGCTGGTAAAAGAGTAAAATATTTTTTTTGGGTTCAGGTCTAAATCTTTGTCCGTAACCGGATTCAAATTGTTTTTCTTTAGTGTAATTTTAGGGTGATATACTTTACCAATGAAGCAAAATTGCCTGACATGAAAAAGAACAGAATGCTGCCGCTAGCTATTGTATTGCTGGTAGTTATTATTGCCCTGCTTGTTGTGGGGAAAAAAGCCGGCTGGATTGGGAAAGAACTAGCCATTAGTGTTGCCACGCAGAAAGTGGAGAGCAAAACAATAACGGAATACATTAATGCCAACGGGAAAATACAACCCGAAACCGAAGTAAAAATTAGTCCTGACGTTTCGGGAGAAATTATAGAGCTGTACGTTGCAGAAGGAGATCAGGTGAATGCAGGCGACCCGCTGTGTGTTATAAAACCCGACATATATATTTCTGCGCTAAACCGTGCCGAAGCAGCTCTCAATTCATCCAAAGCAAGGCAGGCGCAAGCCGAGGCGCAGCAAATTGAGCGAGAACTGGCATTTAAACGAGCTCAGCAACTTTACCAAACCAACACCATTCCGGTTTCCGAATTTGAAACCGCCGAAGCAGCCTTTAAAGTAGCGGAGGCCGAGGTTCGGGCAGCCCGGTTTTCGGTAAAAAGCGCAGAGGCGTCTGTTGCAGAAGCGCAGGAACAACTTACAAAAACCCGTATTTATGCGCCCATTACAGGAACCATTTCTTCTTTAAATGTAGAAAAAGGAGAAAGAGTTGTGGGAACCAGCATGATGGTGGGAACCGAAATGATGGTAGTTGCCGACCTGGATAAAATGGAAGTTCAGGCCGAAGTAAATGAAAATGACATTGTAAAAGTTTCGCTGAACGACACCGCGCTCATCGAAGTGGATGCTTACCTCAACAGAAAATTCAAAGGAGTGGTTACCGAAATTGCAAATTCGGCAAAAGTATCGGGAACCACAACCGACCAGGTTACCAATTTCGATGTCAAAGTTTTGCTATTGCACGATTCGTATGCAGACTTAATCGATTCTACGGCAAGAAAACTTTATCCGTTCAGACCCGGCATGTCGGCAACGGTAGATATTCGCACCAACACCCGCGAGGATGTAATTTCTGTTCCCATCGCGTCTGTTACAACCCGCATTTTTAAAGACGACAAAACAGAAGAAACCACTGATTCGGACAAGGAAGTAAAAGCAAATGAAAAGCGGAACGAAGTGGTTTTTTTGCACAAAGACGGCCGTGCAAAACAGGTGAAAGTAAAAACCGGAATTCAAGACAATGTAAGCATTGAAATTGTTGACGGACTGGAAACAGGCGACGAGGTAATTATTGCGCCCTACAACGCCATTAGCAAAACCTTAAACGACAGCATGGCGGTTAAAGTGGTTTCCGAAGAAGAACTATTTAAAGGAGAAAAATAAATTATTCGACAAAATAATCTCTTGTGGCAATCTCTTTTATCCCGGTTGTCTGCACCTGATCAACCGTCAATTGCGACGCTTCCTCCACTTTTTTCCCGTTAAACAGGTAAGTTTTATTTAGCTGAAATGATTCCGGTTTTAGTTTAGAATAGGTCATTTCAAAACTATAGGAAACATCTTTAAAATAATGGGTATTCAAATTTCCTACTGCCAGTGATTTCCCTTGTCTGTTCTGCTTGTCAGAAGTTGCCATTCCTTCAATTTTTTTAACGGAATAATCATCTTTTGCAATGGTAATTTTTCCTTCGAAAGAGGTGGCATGAAAATCCTGAGAACCGCCAACAGTAGGCTCATCCTGACTAAATGCAATTACCCAATATGAGGCGCCGTCAATTTCCGGCTCATCTTCCAACGCCAAATTCAACCGCCACAAAATACCTGGATTCAAAACAGAAGTAGCAGACCGAACCCAGTCGAGTTCAAGCAGCTCATCAAAATTGGTGATGCCAGACGAGAAACTGTAATCGGGCTTATCTTTTGTTATCTCATATTTTCGCATTTTAAATGCGTCAGTTTTCGAAGGCTGTTTGTAACCGGTTCTGTCGTAAATAAGAACTTTGGCATTTTTCGTTGTTTTTAACGTGTCGTCGGTTACTTTTTCATTTTTGTAGGTACACACCAGATTGAATGGTCCTCCAAGGAAATTGTACGGAGTATTCTCAGAAGCCATCCTTAAAATTCGTAACAAAACCTTCGATTGAGCTTCAATATCAACGTCTCCAATATCGTACGACTGGGGCTCAAGTTTAACAACTACAAACTCTTTTTCGAACAGCTTTTGTACCGGAAACGTATCGTTTTTAAAACTCAACGCAGAAAAATATATTTGTCCGGAAGCCATCTCCACGGGAATTTTAAGCTCAAAATTTCCGTCTGCATCGCTGGCTGTGCCATACAAAGTGCCTTCAATTCCAATATTGGTGTACGCCACCGGTTCGTTTGTTAAATCATTGATTACTTTCCCTTTGATGCTTTGTGCAATTCCTGTTTCTGTTTGAGAAAAAGCATTGTACGAAAAGAATAGAGTCAGCAATATTATCAGATATTTGTTCATTGTTTTCAAATTTTGCAATAAAAGTAGTAAAATGATATGAACCTCTTCAATAATAACGTTACAATACCGTTTTATTATTTGTTATATTTGCTCAAAATCAAAAAGTATGGTCAAAAAACAATTCATATTCATTTTTTCTCTTTCACTGGTAATTTTTTCTTCTTGTGTTTCTAAAAAGAAATTTGTGGAAATGCAGGACGGACGACTGCGTGCCGAGGAGCAGGTGAGGCAACTTACTGCGGAAAACAATGCGCGTGCCGCACGGATTCAGACAATGATTGACGACTTTAAAAGCATGAAAAACGAGCTGATGGAAAGCAATGCCGTAAAAGACCAATACATTGATAATCTGAACAAAGAAATTGCCGGCCTAAATGAAAAACTGAACGAGCAGAAACAATCGTTGCAGGAACGAAACTTTACTTTTGGTTTTGAACGTGAGCGGCTTTCGGAAACCCTTGGAGAAAAGGACAGTAAAATCCAATCGCTCGAAAGACGAATTGCAGAAATGGACAAAGAACTGTCTGGCCAGAGTTCTACCCTCAGCGACAGGAACATTCGCATTACCGCGTTAACCGACCAAATAACTGCAATGGAAACAGAAAGAGGGAGAGCCGAAAAACAACGCGCCGAACTGGAACAGCAACTTCAGAAAATAAGGGAAGAAACCAATGCGTTGAAAGGCCAGTTGCAGGAAAAAGATGAAACAATAAAAAGGTTGCAAAACAACGTAACCCTGTTGAAAAAAGAGCTGGGAGGAGGAAACTAATTTTTCATTAATATTTATCTGAATATGAACAAGTTTATATTTTTTTTACTGGTAGTTTTTGGCAGCTTCTCCGTATCTGCCGGAAATGGTGGCTGGAAATCGTTATTTAACGGCAAAAACCTGGATGGCTGGAAAATTCACGGAACCGAAAAATGGTTTGTGGAAGACGAGCTTTTAGTATGCGAAAGCGGCCCCGACGAAGAGTACGGATATCTTTCCACAGAAAAATTTTATGACGATTTTGAACTCAAAGTAGAGTTTTTGCAGGAAGCCGACGGAAACAGCGGCGTATTTTTCCGCTCTACTTTCGAAGGCACAAAAGTAAGCGGCTGGCAGGTAGAAGTTGCTCCTCCAAACCATGACACAGGCGGTATTTACGAATCATACGGACGGGGCTGGCTGGTACAGATTCCAGACGAAAAAGAGAACATTCTGAAAATGGGCGAATGGAACAAAATGAAAATCCGCGCTGTTGGCGGGCACATTACAACATGGCTTAACGGACAGCAGATGGTTGACATTGAAGACGAAAAAATTGGGGAAGGAAAAGGTTCTATTGCTTTGCAAATCCATTCAGGAGGCGGCATCAGAGTAAAATGGAAAAATTTGAAAATTAAAGAATTATAAAATACTGTTGCTGGCTTTCAGCAAACAAAACAGAATACAAATACCGGGGACGACTTCTCCGGTATTTTTGATTTATAAAGTTTATAAGAAAGTCCGGACTAGAAAAACTATATTTGTTGTAAAAATTCAGTTATGGCTCCTGTTGCTTTTCGCGGGATGAAACCGTTTCCCCAATTGATGTTTTCAGCGTTTATCATTCTGGTCAGTTTTCTGGCTTTTATGCTAGTCTCCATGCTGTTGGCAATTCCAATTTTTGGTTTGTCCTCTATTCTCGACATCCCGAATATTAATGATTTAACCGACTCTTCGGGCATTAACGTACTTAAATATTTCCAGGTAATACAATCAATAGGTTTGTTTATTATTCCTCCGATAATTCTGGCGTGGCTTTTTCAGGGCCAAATATCCGACTACCTTCTTCTGAACAGGAAATCCAATTCGAAATCCATTTTTCTTGTGATGATTTTGGTGCTGTCGTCGTTGCCGCTAATCAACTTTATTGGAGAATGGAATGCGCAGATGCAGCTTCCCGGATGGCTTTCGGGAATGGAAAGCTGGATGAAAAATGCCGAAGAAAATGCCGCAGTTCTTACCGAGGCGTTTTTAAAAGTTGATAACATTGGCGGTTTGCTTTTCAACCTGTTTATGATTGCTTTGCTTCCGGCAATTGGCGAAGAGCTGCTGTTTCGCGGGGTGATTCAGCGCATTTTTTGTAACTGGACTAAAAGCCATCACTGGGGCATCTGGATTTCGGCAATTCTGTTTAGCGCGCTACACATTCAGTTTTACGGATTTGTGCCGCGCATGTTGCTGGGAGTTTTATTCGGATACCTGCTGGTTTGGAGCGGCTCGATGTGGCTCCCTGTTGTTGCCCATTTTTTCAACAACGGTTTTGCCGTAGTCGCTATGTATTTAATCGATAAAAACATTTTAAACCCGGGCGTAGAAGAAGTTGGTGCCACTCCGGAAAGCCGTTACTCAGCCATTATCAGCCTCATCTTGGTGTTCCTGTTAATGTTTCTGATAAAAAGGGAAAACCGCAACAATGAATTGCAGCTCGAAGAAACAACCGAATGAATAAAAACCGGCCTTTGTCTGGCATTTCTAAAAGAATGTGTCAAAAACACTTTCCCCGAAGAAAAACAGTGGCATAAATTACAACGCTAACTGAACTCAAAAAGAAGGTCTACCTGCATTCCCTGCGCGCGTAATTTCTTCTTTTCATTACGGCGAAATACATACACAAGACCGTACTCCTGGGCACGCTGCCTTTTCTGTTCAGGCGAACCATCACCTACATTTTCTTCAATTTCTGTCCACAACTGACTTATAAAATCATTGGTAGTTTTGCGTAACTGCTGCATTTTTTCGTACGAACGCAACGTATTCCGTTTCAGATTCTGTTGAAAAATAGCAGCTTCCCGAAAATCTTCCACCTTCACTTTCACCAGCGCAATAGACGGGTTATAAATAGGGCTTCCGCCGCGTTGCATCCGCTTTTGCTCTCCGTCAATTATCCGGTTGCCCCACTCCAAAACCTCCTGCTCGGCATTCAACAACGGAATTTTTCCATCCAAATCAGAAAGGCCATAATAAGACAGCACATCCTCTTTTAATTCTTCCCGTTCGATATTCATGTACAGCACTTGAATAAAATGGGAAACATACAAGCGGGCTTTTTCAAAAGCAAATTTGTACTGGCCGCTTTTCTCTGATTCGGTTTTTAAATCAAACTCATATTGTTTGAGGTGATTTTCAAAATTCGATTTGATATTTTTGAGATCAAACAACTGACTTTTTGAGAATGCCAGCTTCCCGGAGTCGCGGTCTTCAGTAGCATTCAGAGCGGCATCCATTGCACGAAGCCGTGCTTTGTCTGTGGTTGGCAATCGACGATACGGCATAATTCTTCCTTTTGTGTTATGCGAAGTTATTAAATACAAAATTCTATTTAACGTATTCGCACAAATAATTATACACAATAAATTGTGAATAAAGAGTATGACACCCGGAAAAAACAAGTTTCGCGTTAAATGCACATAAAATTTTGCCCTGCTGAGGGCGCCCTTTTATACCGGCACAACAACTTGAAAACAAAATGACCACTGAAAAAGCTAAGCACAGGGAAGGAATTTTTGTCTACTTTTGCCACAAACGAATCAAATATGAAATTAGTTTTTGCCACAAACAATCAACACAAACTGGAAGAATTACAAACCATTCTTGGCAATACGTTCGAGTTGCTCAGTCTGAAAGATATCGGTTGTTACGAAGACATTCCCGAAGAACAACCAACCATTTCAGGAAATGCAAGACAAAAATCGTTTTACGTGTTTGAGAAATACGGATATTCATGTTTTGCCGACGACACAGGATTAGAGACTGAAGCCTTGAACAGCGAGCCGGGAGTTTATTCGGCACGGTATGCAGGAGAATCCAAAAATTCTCAGGCTAACATGGAGAAGCTGTTAAAAAAGCTAGAGAATATCGACAATCGCAAAGCGCAATTCCGGACTGTAATTTCACTGGTAGAGAACGGAGAAGAGAAACAATTTGAAGGAATTGTGGAAGGTGAAATCACCAAAGAAAAACGCGGTGATTCAGGATTTGGTTACGATCCCGTTTTCCTGCCAACCGGGTACAAAAAAACATTTGCAGAAATGACTTTGGCAGAAAAAAACAAAATTAGCCATCGGGCAAGGGCAGTAGAAAAACTCGTGGAATATTTAAAAACGCAAAAAAAGGGAAACAGCTGACAGATAACCGACTCCTTAATTTCAGAGGAGCTCCTGCGTACTCATAAATAGTACAAAATGACTGATTTCATAAAAAAGCAACGGCCATTTCTTTTTATACTCATTGTTGTCATTATTGGATACTGGCAGGTTTCGTTGCTTTTTTATGCACTGAAATGGGATTTAATCGACGTTGTTTTTCCTTTTCGTTTCTATTTCTCTGAATGCTTCCGCTCCGGGCATTTCCCATTCTGGAATCCGTATCTGCAAACCGGAACACCGTTCTTTGCCGACCTGCAGGCGCCAGTTTATTACCCTGAATTGCCGCTCATCAGCTTGTTCGGCGGCTATGGAATTTACACCATGCACCTGCTGTTTATTGCATACCTTTTTATCGCGGCTCTGGGTATGTACCAACTGTCCTTCTTTTTTAATCGAAACAGGCTGGCTTCATTAATGGCAGGAATTGCTTATGCCTTCAGCGGATATGTAGTCAGCCACGGGCAGCATTTCTTTTTGTTGGTTGGAGCTGCGTGGATTCCTTTTGTTGTAAAAAACTATATTCAGCTTTTACAGGAAGGAGGAACCAAACGAACGCTGAAAACAGCAGTCTTCGTTTTTCTGATGGTTTCGGGAGCATACCAGGCATTATCAATAGCACTGTTTTATCTGCTGGTACTTTTGCTTGTTCTTTTTATTGCAAAAGAAATTGCACAAAAAAACCCGAAGAAAATTTTCAAAGCAATCAAATCAAACCTGTTCCTGTTTTTCGTGGTTCTGACTTTATTATTGCCGCTTATTGCAGCCACCCTCGAAATAATTGGCTCGGTTAACCGGCTTTCCGACGGAATAAGCCCGGAAAAAATAAGTCATTACGGACAAAGCCTAAAAACACTGGCTTCTTTTCTGCTGCCATTTTCAACATTAAAACACGAATACTTTGGAGATATCGACACCAGTTTGATAAACCACTATTTCGGGCTTATCCCCCTGCTTTTTTTCAGTCTTTCGCTTACAAAAAAACACACTGCTCCCGAGTACCTGATTCTTGCATGGGGACTGGTAATATTCGCGTCGTCTTTCCGGGAGCTTCCGGTCAGAGAATTTATGTTCTTGCATGTTCCGCTCATGAATCTTTTTAAATACGCAGCCTACATCAGCATTTTCGGATTACTGGCATTTATTTTACTGGCTGCCAATTATTTTTCTTTCGTTCAGCAAAATTTTGAACGAGAAAAAAATAAAATTCTGATTACCGGAGTTTTGCTGTGGAGCGTGTTGCTTTTCGCCATTGTTTTTTCATACAGCAAAACCTCAATTACCGAAATTAGAAATATACTCAGCCTAAACAGCTGGAATGAATTTATAGCTACAACAACTATTTCTCAAACCGTTCTGCTGCAAGCCATTTTGCAGTTTTTCATTGTCGGAATTTTTCTTGCAATTGTAATTTGGCGAAAACAAATCAAGTTCCCTTTTCACCTGATGGTTGCGGTGGTAATTTTTGACATGATGGCGTCAGCACAGTTAAACATGACTGTTTCGGTAGTTGACACCAGCCACAAACCATCGCACATGAAGAAAGACCTGGCTCTTTCTCCCAGATATTTTCCCGTTCCGGTTGACGACAAAATAATTTTCAACGACAAGCGGAGTGCTTTTTTCGCTCCATTCTGGAGAAACACTTATATTTTCTCGAAACAAATTTCTTTCGATGCTTTTTCGTCATTCGAATTGGATTCTTTTAATAAACTTGACGACGACTACCCCAACCTGAAAGAAGCCACAATAAACAACCACCTGTTCTATTTTTCCGATACAATTTTGCCATTGAGTCTGTTCGACGACAACAAAATAGACAAGCAAAAAAGTTCAAAATGGCTCTATCTTTCTGACGATGACTACGATTTACTTTCAAAAGAAGCAACGAATACAGACAGTACCAACACGGTTACCATTAAAGCTTTTTCTCCCAATAAAGTAATTGCAGAAACAACCACGCAAAGCGACTGTTTTCTGACCATGCTGCAAACCAATTACAAAGGATGGAAAGCATATATTGACAATACTCCGGCGCACATTTACACGTCGAACTTCAACTACAGAACCATCTTTCTGCCCAAGGGGAATCACTCGGTTAAGTTTGAATATAAAAACAACAAGGTTCTCATTCTTTATTATATTTCCAACCTGGCATTCATTTTAATTGTACTGTTTCTGGTCGGTCATTCTATGAAAAACAGAAATTATCCTCCCGGATTATTTTGGGGAATTCCTCTCGCTGTGACACTCCTGCTTGCCGTATTTATACCGATACAGTTTTCAGGCAGTCGCGAAAGCAAAAACGCTTCGGAAATTCATCACGGAATCAAAGAAAAAAAGGAAGCTGTTTATAACGAACAGAAAATATCAAAAGGAGAAGCGGCACACATCAAGCCAAGCGATGAATACTTTCCGATTGCAACAATCGAGAATCAAAAACTTCAGCTAAAAAAAGGCACATTGGTAATTACCGCCAAGGTATTTTCAGAATCATACCCCAGAGCACTAATTGTGAGCGACATCTCCCAAAAAGATGGCAAAAACTGGCAGGCAGCAAAAATAGAACGACAAATAGAAGGACTAAACACATGGAACGAGATTACATATTTTAGAAACTTTTACGATTTAAAAGATGAAGACATTATCAGCGTTTATTTGTGGAACCTGAATAAATGCAGTTTCACAATTAAAGACATTGAAGTAAGTTTATACCCTTAAACAATTTTTCTGGTTTGCTTTTCCTGTTTTCTGCCCCAACAAATCAGTAGAAAATACAAAATAGCAATGAGTGTATAATTTTTTACTTTTACCGGGAAATAGATAAAAATTCGTTCCGGTTTTTTATAACGCATTTTTTTTGTGGATACAACAGGGATTACCTGCTAAAATAAATAAAAAGGAGCAACGTTTAATTACTGAATTCAACAAGGCGATTATGCATAAAATTGTACTTACAATTACACTGTTACTTTGGACTCTAACCTCTTTCTCGCAGCGAGAGAAAGGCAGTTGGCAGGATTACCTCTCGTTTTCCGATGCCACAAAAATTGCTGTTAGCCCTACAAAAGTTTATTGCGCCACCACGGGCGGACTCATGTACTACGATTTGGAAGACAACAGCGTTAACAGATTCTCAGGAGCTATGCAACTCTCTGATTTTGGGATAAAAACCATTGCGTACAACAACGAAAATAATGTGTTGGTAATTGCGTACAACAACTGCAACATCGACCTGGTTTACAACAATAAAGTTCAGAACCTGCCGGATATCAAACGGAAACAAATTGCCGGAAAAAACATCAACAACATCTCTTTTTATGAAAACGAAGCCTACCTCTCTTGTAGTTTTGGAATTGTTGCACTGAACCTGCAAAAAATGGAAGTAAAGGACACCTACATTATTGGTGAAAACGGAGCTTTTTTGAACGTGAACGACACTGATTCTGATGCAGATTATTTATATGCTGCCACCAACACAGGAGTCTTTCGAGCCGACAAAAACAACTCAAATTTGTTGGATTACAACAGTTGGTCACCCATTGAAAACATTCCGAGAAACACGGAAAAGTTCAATCTGCTGGTAAACCACGGAGGTAAAATTATTGCCAATTATACGCCCGAGCAGTGGTACTCTGACGAAATGTACATGCTAAACGGAGACGTATGGGAACCTCATCCCGCGCAAATCAGATATGCTTTTGACATGCAAAGCAACGGACAATTTCTTGTTATTGCAAGCAGGGAAGCAGTTTTCGTTGTAGACAACAACAATAGAGTAGCAACAAAAATAGACAGCTATCAACTTGGTGATCAGTTAATCTCCCCCATCAACCCGAGAAGCGCTGGCATCACTAACGACGGTTCGGTGTGGATTGCCGACAGTAAGAACTCGCTGATTAAAGTTTCCGGAGGAAAATTTGAAGCCGTAAAACTCCCGGGCCCCTTGGATAACAAAGTCTACTCTCTTCTTCAAAACAAATCGGATTTGTGGGTTGCCCCCGGGAATCAAAGAAGCTGGGAGCGCCCTACTTTTCAGCGGTACAGGAACAACACCTGGCAACATTTCACAAAAAATGAAATTCCTGAACTGGATGGCTTTTTCAACATTCTTTCCATTGCGGTAAACCCAGCCGATGAAAACCATTTCTACGTTGCCAGCTGGGGCGGAGGTCTTCTTGAATTTAAAAACGACGCCTTTGTTGAAAGGTACACCAACCACAACAGCCCGCTGGAAACAGCTTTACCACAAGAACCCGACGAACCTTACGTCAGAATTGGAGGAATGGATTTCGACTCTGAAGGTAACCTTTGGATAACAAACTCTGAAGTAGCCAAAGTTTTGTTAAAACTCACTCCCGAAGGAAAGTGGGAGACTTTTTCGCTGCCGGATGTTGCCAATAGATTTAACATCGGAGAAGTACTGGTTACGCAAAACGACGACAAATGGGTTGTCGTTCCAAGAGGAAACGACGCGTATGTTGTTGATAAATCGGGAACTGCAAAAAAACGGCTGTTGGTAACTTCGTACTTCAATAACGGGCAACAGGAAATTTTTAATCGCATGAACGATATTTATTCGATTGCAGAAGATCTGGACGGTGCAATCTGGATGGGCACGTCAATGGGGGTTGCGGTATACAATAATCCTCACCGAATCTGGGATTCTGAAACGTTTTATGCAACTCAGCCCAGTCTCGATTTAGGTGACGGGCTCTACCACCCGCTCCTTGAATCCGAAACTGTAACAGCAATTGCTGTTGACGGCGCCAACCGCAAATGGTTGGGTACAAGCAACTCGGGCGTTTACCTGGTTTCAAAAAGCGGAGAAAAAGAAGTGCTGCATTTCACCACAGAAAACAGCCCGCTGATTTCTAACAACATTACCGATATTGCCATCAACCAGAATACCGGTGAAGTATTCTTCGGAACCAGCGAAGGGCTCATCTCATACCAAGGCGAAGCAATCAGCGGGAAAAAAGCATTTACCGACGTTTATGTTTACCCTAACCCAGTGCGCGAAACCTGGGACGGACCGGTTACCATAACCGGATTGATGGAAGACACCGACGTTAAAATTACTGACATCAGCGGCAACCTCGTACACCAGGGCACCTCGCTGGGCGGACAGGCAGTGTGGGATGGTAAAAACCTTAACGGAAACCGTGTAAGAACCGGTGTTTACCTGATTTTCTGTTCCGATAAATATGGCGAGAATACGCACATCGAAAAGCTTCTATTCATTCACTAATCATGCTTGCAGCAACCGAAGGAATAATTTTGCAATCCATAAAATACGGCGAAAACTCAGTTATTGTTAACATGTACACCCGGGAGTTTGGCCGTCAGGCATACTTTGTAAATATTACACGAGGCAAAAAGTCGAAAAATAAAACCGGAATTTTACAGCCTCTTTTTCTGGTCAGCCTTGTTACCTATCAAAAAGATTCGCGCGAGGTGCAGCGAATTAAAGAGATTAAAAACCAGCCTGTTTACCAAAACCTTCCGTTTGATGTAACCAAATCGGCACAAGCACTTTTTATTGCTGAAATACTTACAAAAACCCTCAGGGAGCAGGAAAGTGCACCAGAGCTGTTTCTGTTTATACAAAATTCGCTGCTGTTTCTGGATCTGGCAGAAAAGGGAGTCGCTAACTTTCATTTGTGGTTTCTGTTCAGGCTGACGGAATATCTGGGTTTTTTACCCAACACCGAGAAAACCGGATTCGAAGGCTGGTTCGACATGCGAAAAGGCGCAGTAACACCACACGAACCTCCTCATCCGTTCTTCTTTCATAAAGAAGCAACCGAAAAACTCTGCGAGCTTTCTTCGCTAAAAATTCAGGATCTAGGCCTGCTAAAACTTTCCCGGGAAATGCGTGCTTACCTTACATCAAAACTGACGGAATATTATCAATTGCATTTTGAAAGTCTGGGCGAAATCAGGTCGCTGAGCGTTTTGCACGAAATATTTACCCCCTGAAAACAAATGCTTCGTAAATAAAAACATCTGCCTTTTTCCATCCGCTCCAGCCCAGCCCGGCCTTGTCGCGTGAGCAGTGCCCGAGAAACTCGTCCAGAGTCCACCCGGTTTTTTGTGCAACCTGCGGAAGAAACGTGCCCGATTGTATTCCGTGTTTTATAAGAATGCCATGTTTCCCAAGCTCAATTTCGTCAATGCTTTCAATTTTCTTAAGGGTAGACAGCACTGAAATTTCAAGTTCCATATCATTTATCTCATCAGCCTCTATCTGTTCAAAACGAAAATCGCATGCTGCCGAAACCGCCATTCGCTGCACCAGATCATTCAGTATTTCATTTTTGGCAAAACTCCCGATACATCCACGCAATTCATTTCTTATATAAACACTTACAAATACTCCTGCCTGCTGAGCCAAAGCTCCGTTAACACCAGAAAGTTCCAAAACTTCACGCCTCCCGGTTTTCACAAAGCGAAAAATTGCATTCCGCGCCTTTTCGAGTAGCTCTTTCTGATCTTCTTTCGAAATATTAAATGAACCTTTTTCGTCACAAACTCCAATCGACCAATACCCAACTACACGATCTTTATCTCCATACATTTCGGCATCTCCCGAGTTTCTATACGCAATTTTCTGGTAGCGCACCTTTTCATTACGAGTTAAATACATCAATGTAAGAACTGAAGTCCAGCCACAAAGAGACGTTGCCAAATGGCCAATTTCTTTTCGTCTATTTTCGTCCAGAACCTCTAACAGCTTTAGCGGATTATTGCTGCAAATTGCCTCTGCTGTTCGCAAGTCATTTTCCACGGCATCGTTATATTGAGGATAATGCGAAAAGTCGGTGCTCACAACAAACAGGTTTTCGCTGCAAAACCAGGTAGCCAGTGCTTTCGCAATTTTCTCGCAATCAGAAATATTGTTTGTTCCTAAAACAATGGGAACCAATTTCAAGCCATCCCCAAAAAGATACTGAAGAAACGGCAATTGTACCTCAAGACTGTGTTCCTGTTCATGCGCCTCCGGGTTGCGGCAAAAAACATCACCGCTCTCCAGCAACATCCGGGCAACCTCTTTATCCACTGTGATTTCGCCCAGCGGAGTTTCGTAATTTCCGGAATCGAAAACAGCCGCTCCTCCAAATAAAAACTGATGGCTCGAAGCCAACACAAAAACGCGCTTAAATGATGCAGGTGAAGAAATCCGGGCATAAGCAGCAGCTACCACTTCGCCGCTAAAGATGTAGCCGGCATGGGGGACAATAACGGCACGAGTGTTTTCTCTACCCGAGTCCGATCCTGCCTGCAAAAAAAGTTCTGATAACTGTTTAAATAAAGCTGCTTTTGTTCCCGGGTAAAATTTGCCGGCAAACCGGGGTTCTCTGTTTTGACGTTTTTCTTCCCCTGAGTTTTTCATCACAAAAACTAATTTTCTGAAAAGGACTTTCCATTTAGCGGAAGCGTAAACCAAACAGTTGTGCCTTTATCCGGGACACTATCTATCCCAATCTTTCCTCCGTGAAACGAAACAAACTCTTTACACAAAATAAGCCCGAGCCCGTTCCCCTGTTCGTTATTGGTTCCCGGAGTAGTTATCCGGTTATCGACTTTAAAAAGCTTGCTTATTTTTTTCGAATCCATTCCCACCCCTGAATCTGCGACGGAAATTTTTACTGCACCATCAGATAATTCTGAGCCCACAGAAACGGTTCCTCCGCCGGGGGTAAATTTTATTGCATTGGATACAAGGTTCCGCAAAATGAGCAGCAGCATATTCTTATCGGCATAAATTTCCTGCACATCTGTAGAGGAACTCAAAGCGATGTTTTTAGTTCTTGCAATATCTGACGATGTGCGAATGGTCTCATCAACCAAATCTTCAAGTTCCAGTTTTACCGGGTTAAAACCAATCTTTCCGGTTTGCGACCGGGCCCACTCCAACAGGTTTTCGAGCAGTCCCATTGTATTTTTCGTGGTACTTTCAATGTCATCAAGCAATTCATTTGTTTCCCCGGAGGTAAGGCTGTCTCTGTTATTCTGCAACAGTTGTACAAAACTCAGGATTATTCCGAAACTTCCTCTCAGGTCGTGAGATATTATGGAAAAAAATTTATTTTTTGTGCCTATTTCTTCTTCCAGGCTTTCCTTCATTTCTTTGAGTGCGAGGTGAGTTTTAACACGCGCAATCAGTTCGCTGCCAATAAATGGTTTGGTAATGTAATCAACAGCCCCGAGATCAAACCCGGTAATAATGTCGTCAGCTTCTGATTTTGCCGAAAGAAAAATAACCGGAATATCTTTCGTTTCTACATTCTTCTTCAGCCTGCGGCACACCTCGTGCCCATCCATCCCGGGCATCATAATATCAAGAAGAATCAAGTCGGGCTTAACTTTAGCTATTGTTTTCAGCGCCTGTTCTCCACTCATGGCAACAGCCAGCTCGCATTCAAATTTTCTCAACAAAATTCCCAGAACCTGAATATTCTTTGGAACATCATCCACAATCAGAATTATTGGCATCTCTTTTTTCATCAGCTCGTAACGTTTCTTCCTCATTTGCGTGTCTGTTTGAAATTAGAAAATTTTCAGTTTAAAGTAAAAAAGCAATCTTCCTTTTTTGTCAGTCAAAGTCAAAGAATATTCGCATTCCAAAGCCGGTTAACTTTCTAAAAAAACCAATTCAAAGAAATGCTCTTTTTTTTGCAGGGGTACACTTTTTGCCGAAATTACTCTTTTACGTTAGTTCTTGCCAGTTATTTTCCACACAAATATAACAATCGCATTCGTTATCCGGCATAAAATGCACGTTCTATTTTGCCTCTTAGAATTTCATTTTCAACCATTTTTGAATTAATTTAGATGATAACTTTTAAAATCTCGTCTCATGAGTACCAAAAAACGTTCAATTTACCTTTTGCTCTTTATTGCCGTTTGGATTTTTGCTGCGGGTTGCGCCACACAAAATCCTGAACAGAATTTAAATCCTCCGGGATTTTGGAAAGGATTGCTTCACGGGTTTATCATCCTTTTCAGCTTTATCGCGAGCCTTTTTACCGACTACAGAATTTACGCTTTTCCTAATGCCGGTGGTTGGTACGACTTCGGATTTCTGTTTGGAGCCATGATCTTTTTTGGCGGTGGAGGGGCTTCATCGAAAAGATAAAAATTATTAACCACCACCCCCTGTTGCAAACAGTGCGCTGTGCAAAACTTACCCTTAAAAACGGGTGATAAAGCATTGGTTTTACATATATTTGCCACAGCATTTAATAAAAACACCTGAATTTTTCAGGCTTTTACAAAATGTTTTATCTGATAAACAGATAAGTACACCAGAAAATTAGAAATTAAGTACGATTAAAAATTAGAAAAGATGAAGCGGATAATATTAGCTGCAATTGTTTTAGGTTTGGCTTTTGCCTCATGTAAGTCGAAAAAAGAATTGGCTCAATCGCCATATACAACCGATCCTGCAACACAGCCAAAAGTGTTTACCGTGCCTGCAAGTGATACTCAAACGCAAGCACAACCGCAACCGCAGGCAAAACCAGAACCTGTGGCAGCAAGCAACGAACATGTTGCCATGCGTAAAGAACAGGTTTCTTTTACCAACCAGGAAGACAAAGTAAAAAACGAATCCAATAACTTTTTTGTTATTATCGGATCTTTCAGCCAGCTTAGCAACGCAAAAAACTATCGCGAAACACTTTTAAACAAAGGGTTCACCCCTATAATTTTACATAGTGAAACAGGTTACTACCGTGTATGCGTAAACTCGTATCAAAACGAGAGCGACGCTCGTACCCGGGTAGCACAAGTCCGCCAGACTTATCCGGAGTATTCGGATGTTTGGTTGTTGATTAAAGATTAATTCTAAAAAAATTATTGGAAAGCCGCATTAATGCGGCTTTTTTTTGCGCTCAACTTTCGCCTCATCCTTGAAAATGAACATTTTTTAGAAAATGAGTATTACATTTGTAACCCAATAAATAATTGGACGACCAATATTTTAGTATCAGTAAAATGAAAAACGAACAAAAGCAAAAATTACTGGATCAGCGCTACCTAAAAATGGCAATGATTTGGGCACAAAATTCATACTGCCAACGCAGAAAAGTAGGTGCGTTAATCGTAAAAGATAAAATGATAATTTCTGACGGCTACAACGGAACGCCGTCGGGTTTTGAAAACGTGTGTGAAGACGAAGACAATAAAACAAAACCCTACGTTCTTCATGCCGAAGCAAATGCGATAACAAAAGTTGCAAAATCGGGAAATAGCAGCGAAGGCTCAACCCTCTACGTTACTTCCTCTCCCTGCCTCGAATGTTCGAAACTCATTATTCAGGCTGGAATTAAACGCGTTATTTTTACTGAAAGTTATCGTTTGGAAGACGGAATAAACTTATTGAAAAGAGCAGATATCGAGGTTAAGCAAGTGAAACTGGACACATTAGAAGACGATTAAATGAATAAAAAAACCATCATTATAATTCCGCTTCTTGTTGCGATTTCTGTAGCGGCAGGAATTGTAATCGGAAATTTATTAAAGCAAAACAGCCAGCCGATTTTCAACCCCATCGGGCACTCAAAACCCAACAAGCTCACCTCCATTCTTCGGCTTATCGAGAGCGGATACGTCGATAGTGTGGACATGAACGAAATTATTGAAAATACCATTCCCGAGGTGCTGGAAAATCTCGACCCGCACACTGCTTACATTCCGGCTCGAAACATGCAGGAAGTACAGGAAGAAATGCGCGGAAACTTTTCCGGAATCGGCGTTCAGTTTTCCATTCAGGAAGATACCGTACGGGTTATTGAAGTGATTTCCGGAGGGCCGTCGAGCAAAGTCGGTATTTTGCCCGGAGACCGGATTGTTACTGTTAATGATTCGCTTATTGCCGGTGTTGATGTTCAAAATTCGACGGTACTGAAACTGCTGCGCGGAGAGAAAAACTCTTCGGTAAAAGTAGGAGTTGTAAGAAAAGGTTATAAAGACAATCTGGAATTTGAGATTACACGCGACGATATTCCACTTATTAGCGTGGATGTTTCGTACATGATTAACGATGAAACAGGTTTTATTAAAGTCACCCGCTTTGCTGAAACCACATACGACGAGTTTATGCAAGGCGTACAAAAGCTTCAACAATCGGGAGCAGAAAAGCTGATTGTTGATTTGCGCCAAAACCCCGGAGGTTCGCTCTCCAGTGTTTTGCAAATTGTAGACGAGTTTCTGAAAAAAGGCGAGCCTATTCTGTACACCGAAGGGCTGAACCAACCCCGGAAAACCTACAATGCATCAGGAAGAAACACCTGGGAGGCACTGAAAGTATATGTGCTGATTGACGAATTTTCTGCCTCGGCCAGTGAAATTTTTGCCGGTGCCATGCAGGACAACGACCGAGGACTGGTAATTGGCCGGCGTTCGTTTGGAAAAGGACTGGTACAGGAACAAATTCCGCTGATGGATGGCTCTGCGCTCCGGCTCACGGTTGCACGGTTTTATACCCCCAGCGGACGATGCATTCAAAAGTCGTACGAAAACGGCAACGACGAATATTACCACGACCTTTATTCCCGTTTCAGCCATCAGGAACAATTGTTTGCCGACAGCATCCACCTGAACGATTCACTGAAATACCAGACAAGTGCAGGCCGAACCGTTTATGGAGGAGGAGGAATTATGCCTGACATTTTTGTTCCGCTGGACACAACCGGGAACTCAGAATATTTTGACAAAATTTATCGGAAAGGGCTCATTTATACCTTTGCCTACGCTTATGCCGATAAAAACCGCGAAAAGCTTTCTCAACTTGAGACAGCTGACGATTTTGACATGTACCTCGACAAACAGAATATTCTGAACGAATTTGTTAATTACGCCCGAGAAAAAGGAATTCCGCGCGATGCAAAAGGATTAAAACTTTCGGAAAAAGTCATAAAAACCCAACTGAAAGCATACATTGCTCGAAATATTATTGGCGAAGAAGGGTACTACCCAATTATCAGGCAACTGGATAACACGTTGCAAAGAGCCATTGAAATTTCAACGCAAAACCTGCTGGTAGAAAGCGTAAGACGCGACAGTATCGATTCAAACGATTAAGCTAAGCATTCGAATAAAGTTCTGTGCTAAAGATTTTAAGAATACTCCACTCCAAAAACGGGTGGAGTTTTTTTGTGGAAACTATTCGCGTTAAAAAGAGGTGTCAATATTTAAATCGTACTTTTCTAAAAGGCCGGCGATACCACGCACTGAGAATTTTGCTTTTCTAACCCGGTTATTTTCCGGATCAATGGAATAATTGTACGAGGTACGAAAATCCGCTTTTTCAATAACAGTGCGCTCAAAAGTTGCTCTTGCCAGGTCGCAATTATCAAACAGCGAACCAGTCAAATCAGATGCAGTAAAATCAACTTCCTGCAACTGGGTATTCTTAAAAATTGTTTTCTTAATTTTTATTCCAAATAACGAAGAATGGTTCAGAATACAATCCTCAAAACTGAACGCCAAACCAAACGGATTGCAGTCATCAAATCGCAATCCCAACATTTTGCACTCTTTAAATTTCGCATCCCTGAATGTGGTGGTTGTCAGTTTGGCCAGACTTAGGTTACACCCCAAAAATTCGCAGTCAACAAAAATACAATCAGACAGGTCGCCGTTTGAAAAATCACAGTCTAGAAACCGGCAATCCTCGTACTCCCCTTTTAAAGGGTGACTGTTTTCAAAATCATCATTTTTAAACGTCTTCCCTTCAGTGTAATCCTTTTCCATTCTCTGTAATTTCTAAAAATTTCATTTCTGCTGCCTTCCCAATTTATAAGTCAGCCCTACTCTTATTCCTTCGTCCCACGTACGTTGATGGTATTTCTCCGGAGAAAAAGAGATAAGCGAATGTTCTTTGAAATACGGATTGGCATAAACTGAAAAGCCGGGACCAAAATCAAAATTGAGCCCCAGCCCCATCAAAAATCCGATCCCGGTGTGGTCGTCAATCGAATTGGCACCGGAAACATCAAAGTCAAGAAGTCCGCCTCCATTCACAAAAAAATACCGCAAAAAATTAATTCTCAAAGTAAGCGGGACTGAAATCAGGTTCATCTTTTCTTTGCGCGGAGAGTTGTTGTATTCTTCTCCAATAAACGGGGGATTAAAAATAGTATGATGCACGGAATACTCCAGACCTGTTTCGAACTCAAGCCAACTTTTTATCCCGTAAATGTAATTCACTCCAACAGAAAAAGAGCCGTCGTTATCGTATCCTCCGGTTCCATCCAAACCGGAAGGCCAATACACGAGGTTTTTACCAAACGGAGAAACATAAACCCCTATTTTTCCAACAGGAGATACTTCTGTATTTTCTTGCGCATTTAAAGGGAGACAAAAAAGCATAACTACAAACACCACCAAACATGAAGCAATCGTTTTTTTCATTTGTTTCAGATTAAATTTTGAATGCCTAAAAATGGAATTAGCATGAAACTAAAGTCATCTCGCCCGATGTAAACTCCATGCTGATACCACAGTCCTGTTTTTCAAATTTAGTTTTTACAAAAGATGCAATTCCCTCAAAAAGGTTGCGCAGCCCAAATGCCCTAGAAAAAGAAAAGTAATTGGCACAGTATTCTGTCTCCTGAAAAGAGGGTTCAAAAAAACACAACTCCGATTACACGATTCGAATAACTTCTCCCTCAACTTCAATTTCGTCGCCCGGCCTTAACTTTGCTCGTTTCCTGAGTTCAGGCACTCCGTTTAGAAAAACTTCGCCGCTTTCCACCAACATTTTGGCATAACCACCGGTTTCGGCAATTCTGATTAGTTTAAGCAGTTTAACAAGTTCAATATATTCTGATTCCAGAACAAATTCTTTCATTTTACAAATCTAATTTTTGTCGGATTCTTCTGGGAATAGCGTTTTTATGAACCATTATGGCCACTGTTTTCAGGCGGACATAATCTTCGGTGAGATTTAGGTACCCGCCAAATTCGTTACTTTCGGCACCCCACGAGTTTTTTGTATAGAAACCGGTTTTCCCGTTTTCGCCTTCCGAAAGGCCAACAATGTGCATTAAATGGTCGTCGGTTGTGGTGCGGTTATAAAAAGTTTTTTGGCGCAGTTTCTGGGTTACTTTACCCTGCTGTTTTTCGGGCAAATCGGCAATTCCCTTATTGTGCATAAATGTTTTTTCACTGGTATCGCCATCCCAGCAAACCGTATAATCGTTTTCCAATGCGCTCACCATTACCTGCACCAGTTCGTCGATGGGCAAATTGTAGTACAACGCGTGCGACCAGTTATCCGGGACTTCAAGTACAAAAGGCTGATAAAAGGGATGGTGCGAGTAGGAAGTCAACTCAACAAAGTCGTCAGGATCAATATCGAACTCTTCGCGGTATTTAACCGGAGAAAACCGGCCGTCCGCAGTTTTCACTTTTTTAGGCAATTTTCCCAGGTGTTTTTCCAGAACAGAATTGAGCTTTTCTACGTCTTCAACATCAAATTTATTCTGGTTATCATTCAACCTTTCAACCTTATTAAGCATTGTTTTCGCGAGCGCTCTGTGCTGAAAACGCCCGTCTTCCATTTTTCCGGGAAAAGCATCATTGGTAACCATCCCATGCACACGCAACACATCCATTACATCGTGCGCCTGGCCACCCTGTCCAAAATTATTGTTGCCGTGGTAAAGCAGGTATTTCTCCGCTTTATTCAGGTATGTATGGTATACAAAAAACATCTCCGAAAGGTCGGTTTCAGGAAATCCTTTTCGCATGATTTCCGACTCCAGAAAACTGGTAGCCGTAAAACTCCAGCATGTTCCGGTACTCCCCTGGCTAATAACCGGCGAATGAGCCACCACTTTCCGAAGGGTAAAACCTCCTGCCCCATCGTTTGCAGAAACAGAAAAACAATTTAGTACGGCCAGAAAAAGTAACGTTAAAAACAATCTCATAATCTTCAAAATTTACACATTATTAAGTTCTTCCCTAATTTTCTTAGGCAATTTAGATACAATTAATTTATACGAATCGTCAATTAGCTGTTTAATCATTTCATCTGAAACCGAATCATCAATTGAAACCGTATTCCAATGTTGTTTATTCATATGATATCCGGGCTTAATGGCAGGATATTGCTCCCGCAATTCCTGGTTCTTCTCCGGTTCGTTTTTCAAATTCACAAATAAATCTCCTTCCAAATCGGTGAGGCAAAACATTTTGCCGGCCACTTTAAAAACCAGCGTAGTTTCATCAAACGGAAAACTCTCGGTTACTCCCTTTTTCCCCACGCAATATTCTCTCAGTTCTTCAATATTCATAATCCAAATTTTTTCTGAACAAAAATAGTTTTCTCAACTAAAAATCCATCCCCGGCAAAAACTCAGGTTGTTGTTTTACAGGGTTGGATAAAAAGCATCTTTAAAGTGTTCCAGTTCGTGGCCTGATTTGAAAAAAATAATGGTAATCACATCAAAACGGGTTTCAAAATGAAGGTCTTTTTCTAAAATATAGGCCTCGGTTGCTTCCACAATTCGTTTCATTTTTGCTGTGGTAACGGCTTCTGAAGGGTGTTCATACCGAATTCCGTTTCGCGATTTCACCTCCACAACTACCAACTGCTTTCCGTCCTGCGCAATAATATCCAGCTCCAGGTGGCCAAAATGCCAGTTGATATCCAGAATTTTATAGCCCAGTTGCAAAACGTATTCCTGTGCAAACCTTTCGCCTAATTCCCCTATTTCTTTTGTTGAAACCAAATTGAACGTTGAAAATTTCTACTGATCTGCCGGGCACTTAAAAACCGACTCCTGCCCGGTTACGTTAAGCTCCCACTTTTTACCAAAAACAAGCGCCAGATTTTTCTGTTCATGTCCTGCCGGAAAATCGAAGCACACCGGAAAATCGTACTCTGCCACTGCTTCCAGAATTATCTCGGAAATTGTTTTTCCGAAGGGCGAATCGTTGTCTTTCATGTCGGTAAAATTTCCAAGCACAAGCCCCGCCATCTTTTCAAATTTACCGCTCAGTTTTAGTTGCAGCATCATTCGGTCAACGTGGTACAGAAATTCATTAATATCTTCCAGAAACAAAATTTTGCCATCGGTATTCAATTCGTAACCGGTTCCCTGCAATCCCGAAATAATGGAAAGGTTTCCTCCCACCAGCTCTCCGGTTGCCTGTCCCTGCCTGTTGCCGGCAGATGCAGGCACAGCGTACGATGCCCCACCGCCAGCCAATATTTGCATGAGCGACTGCAGACTTTCACCGGGCAGCCCGTCCGAATTTAAAAAGTAACGCGGCATAACTCCGTGCACCGAAGCCATCCGATTGCGGTTTAAGCCGGCGTGCAAAACGGTAATATCACTAAACCCCACAAGCCATTTCGGGTGCCTGAACAACCCGTCGTATTCCAGCTTATTGAATATGCGCACCGTTCCGTAACCGCCACGGGAACAAATTACTGCAGAAGTTTCAGAATCGTCGAGGGCTGTCTGTAAATCTTCCAGACGCTGCTGGTCCGTACCTGCAAACTGAAAATGACTATCGAAAACATGCCTTCCCAACTCAACACGGTATCCTTTGTCCAAAAGCCACTCAACAGCCGGAAGCACGAACTCTTCTTTCACTTTTCCGGCAGGGGAAACAATGCGAATTTTATCTCCGGGATTTAGATACGGTGGTATTATCATTGCTTGTTTTTCTTTCAAAATTAGGCATTTAATATAGTAAAAAGATCTTCAATACTTTCTGCCCAAAAATCAGGGTTTGCTTTTTCCAGATCCTCCCGCTTGCCAAAGCCGTAGGTTACAGCAACGGTGGAAAGGCCGTTTTCTTTCCCGCCGTCAATGTCAAAAACAGTATCTCCCACCATCACAATTTCCTTAGAGGAAGACACTTGCCGCGACTGAAGTAAATGAGAAATAATCGTACTTTTTGTTGCATTTTCGCCCTTATAGTCGGCACCTTTTAGCTGAGTTATATATTTATCAAACCCAAAATGTTCGCAAATCTGCAACGCAAATTTCTCCAGTTTAGCGGTGGCAATAAAAAGCTGCTTCCCCGAAAAATAAAGTTCTTCCAGCATTTCGGAAACACCGGGATAAGGATCGTTCTCAAGCAACCCGTGAACCGAGTAGTATTCTCTAAAATACTCAACGGCCAACTTTGTGTTGCGTTCATTTAATCCGAACTGTTCTTTGAAGCCCTGTTGCAGAGGCGGCCCCACAAAACCGGCGGGCAGTGTCCCGTCAAAACCATCTACCTGCATTTTATCCAGTGCATATTTTACAGAACTTGCAATGCCTCTTGTATTATCGGTAAGCGTTCCGTCCAAATCAAATATTATATGGGAAAAACTATTCATTGTATTCTCTCTTTTCCACAAAGGTAAATGAAATGAAGTTCCCGGCCAGTACCGTCCCGTTGCAACACAGAAAAGAGTAAAATTGGTAACATTGAGGTTCAGTGTTTTCCCTCAATTCCACTATCTTTGTGCCCTCAATCAAAAAGAACCATTTTTCAAGAAAAAGAAATTCGATATGGGTAAATTTAAACGGACTTTAATAACTACTGCGTTGCCTTACGCCAACGGCCCAATCCACATCGGGCACCTGGCAGGGGTTTACGTTCCTGCCGATATATACGCACGCTACCTGCGTCTGAAAAACGAAGATGTGCTTCTCATTGGCGGCTCTGACGAACACGGTGTCCCCATTACATTAAAAGCTAAAAACGAAGGAATTACACCGCAAGATGTAGTTGACAAGTTTCATAAAATAATAAAAGAATCATTCAAAACATTTGGCATCTCATTCGATGTGTATTCACGCACCAGTTCTGAGATTCACCATAAAACGGCTTCTGAATTTTTCAAAAAAATGTACGAACGCGGACAGTTTATTGAAAAAACTTCGGAACAATATTACGACGAAGAAAACCAACAGTTTTTGGCAGACCGTTACATCATCGGCACCTGCCCGAAATGCGGTTTCGAAAAAGCGTATGGCGACCAGTGCGAAAGCTGCGGAACATCACTCAGCCCTACCGAACTGATTAACCCCACATCAATGATTAGCGGAAACCAGCCGGTACTGAAAGAAACCAAACACTGGTACCTTCCTCTCGACCAGTACGAACCGTGGCTGCGCGAGTGGATTCTGGAAGAACATAAAGAATGGAAACCCAATGTTTACGGACAATGCAAATCATGGATAGACAGCGGATTACAGCCGCGAGCCGTTACCCGCGACCTCAACTGGGGAGTGCCTGTACCGGTAGAAGGAGCAGAAGGGAAAGTGCTTTATGTGTGGTTTGATGCTCCCATCGGGTACATTTCGGCCACCCGCGAACTTACGCCAGACTGGGAAAAATACTGGAAAGACCCGGAAACCCGTCTGCTGCATTTCATTGGGAAAGACAACATTGTTTTCCACTGTATTATTTTCCCAAGCATGTTGAAAGCCGAAGGCACATACAACCTGCCAGACAACGTGCCGGCCAACGAGTTTCTGAACCTTGAAAATGATAAAATATCCACATCACGAAACTGGGCTGTGTGGTTGCACGAATACCTGGAAGATTTTCCCGGAAAGGAAGATGTACTGAAATACGTACTTACCGCCAATGCTCCGGAAACCAAAGACAACGATTTTACCTGGAAAGATTTTCAGGCACGAAATAACAACGAGCTGGTTGCCATCCTCGGTAATTTTGTAAACCGGGCGCTGGTGCTTACCAACAAATATTTTGGCGGCAAAGTTCCGGAAAGAGGAACGCTTACCGACTACGACAAAGAAACGCTGGCATCTATTAAAACAATTAAAGCAGAAACCGAAAAAAGCCTGGACAGCTTCAGGTTTCGCGAAGCGTTGAAAAATGCAATGGATCTGGCACGCCTCGGAAATAAGTACCTGGCAGACGAAGAACCCTGGAAAGTTTTCAAAACCGACCCGAAACGTGTGGAAACGATTCTGAATGTGTGCCTGCAAATTACAGCCAATCTGACCATTTGCCTGGAGCCATTCCTTCCGTTTAGCATGGAAAAACTGCGTGGCTTCCTCAACATGGAAAAACTGGACTGGGAAAAACTGGGCAACACAGACTTGCTTCTTGCCGGCCACCAGGTAAGCACTCCGGAGTTGCTGTTCGAAAAAATTGACGACAGCGTAATTGAAGCACAGCTACAGAAACTTCTGGACACTAAAAAAGCCAACGAACTATCGGAAGCCAAAGCCAATCCGGCAAAAGAGAGCATCGAGTTCGACGATTTCGGAAAAATGGATATTCGTGTAGGAACTGTAGTTGAAGCAGAAAAAGTTGCCAAAACAAAAAAACTGCTGAAACTTAAAATTGATACAGGAATTGACAAACGAACAGTAGTTTCAGGCATTGCAGAATATTACCAGCCGGAAGATCTGATTGGCAAACAGGTTTCCATTCTGGTAAACCTGGAGCCCAAAAAATTAAAAGGCATTGAGTCGCAAGGCATGATCTTGTGCGCAGAAAATGCCGACGGAACATTATCAATTGTTACGCCGGATCAAAAAGTTAAAAACGGTTCGGAAGTAAAATAACAGGGAAACCCGGAAGTATCATCAACAGATACTCTTCAAAATAAAACAGAAAAGTGCCGGAGGCAAAAAACTTCCGGCACTTTTTAATTTGCCGAAAAACACAAATCGTATTTTGACAGAAAACACACTTCCCAAAATCCATCCTTTAACGTATTTTCCTTTACCTTTGCCCGAAATTGCCGGATATGGAATTCAAAAACTACACATACCTGTTACTGATGCTGGGATTGCTGGTTATATCGCTGGCTTTCAGCTTCGAAAAAAAAGTACGTTTTTACACCAAACTGCGGCATCTTGTCCCTGCTATCCTTTTTTCCGGCGCTATTTTTATTTTGTGGGACATCCGTTTTGAAAAACTGGGAATCTGGAGTTTTAACCCCGACTATTTGCTTGGGATTTACATTTTAAATTTACCCCTCGAAGAGTGGTTATTCTACCTGGTTGTTCCCTACTTCAGCATTCTCGTTTACGAAGTGCTGACTGTCAGATTTGCGAAATTTGAAAAACCCAACCTGTTCCTGGCCATCAGCCTTGTTTTACTGGCTGCATTCGCCCTGGCTGCATACTTTTTCCGCCCCAAAGTGTATACTTTTTTCACATTTTTCCTGCTCGCAATCTATTTTGGATACACCATTTTCCGCAACAAATTCAAACAACATTACACCAAATTTTATCTAACCTGGCTCATTTTGTTGATTCCTTTCGCTATAATTTACAGCACGCTAACCGCACTTCCGATAGTTGAATACAACGACACATACAATCTGGGCGTTAGAATTTTCACCATCCCAATCGAAAATTTCTTCTGCTTTTTTCTGCTTTTATTAATGAATACCACCATTTACGAATACATGAAAAAGCAACACTTCTTTTTGTAATTTTCATAGAATAACACGTAAAAGAAAATGAAATTTCTCTATAAAACAGGCATCTTTTTCTACTCGGTTTCTGCAAAAATTGCGGCGCTGTTTAATACAAAAGCCAAACAGTTTGTAACAGGCAGAAAAAGCTGGACAAAAAACCTCGCATCAAAAATTGAAACCAACGCCCGCTACGTTTGGGTGCACTGCGCATCGCTGGGCGAATTTGAGCAAGGCCGGCCATTGATTGAAGAGATAAGGAAACAATTTCCGGAGTACCGGATTCTGCTCACCTTTTTCTCTCCTTCGGGATACGAAATCAGAAAAAACTACGAGCTGGCAGATATAATAATGTACCTTCCGGTTGACACCCGCAATAATGCACGCAAACTCATCAGGCTGGTGCAACCCGAAAAAGTGTTTTTTATAAAATACGAATACTGGCACTTTTATATTGATGAACTGAAAAAGAAAAACATTCCGCTGTACATTGTTTCTGCCATTTTCAGAAAGGACCAGCAGTTTTTCAAAAACAGCATGTGGGGCAGGTGGTACCGGCAATTGTTAAAAAAAGTGGAGCACTTTTTCGTTCAAAACGAAGAATCAAAAAAGCTGCTTCAATCCATCGGGCTGAATAATTCTACAGTTACCGGCGACACCCGTTTCGACAGGGTTGCGGCCATTGCCCGCGGAGCAAAAGAAATTCCGATTGTTGAAAAGTTTAAGGGCAACAATTTACTGCTGATTGCCGGAAGCACCTGGAAGCCCGACGAAGAGCTGCTTGCAGCGTTTATTAACAAACACCCCCAACTGAGAGTAGTAATTGCCCCCCACGAGGTAACAGAAACAAATATGAACAGATTGGAGCAATTGTTGAAAACCTCGCACATTAGGTTAAGTAAAGCTGAAGAAAAAGAGATAAACAATTACCAGGTGTTAATAATTGATTCGGTTGGATTATTATCATCGCTTTACCGCTACGGAAACCTCGCATATATCGGAGGCGGGTTTGGCGTTGGAATCCACAATATTTTAGAAGCCGCTACATTCGGGCTTCCTGTAATGTTTGGCCCCAATTACAAAAAATTTAAAGAAGCGGTAGAATTAAAAGAACGCGGCGGAGCATATCCCATCAAAAATTTTGAGCAATTAAAATCGGTTCTCGGCACATTTTTGGAGACCCCCGCCGAGATGACAGAAGCATCAACTGTTTGCAAAAATTACGTAGAAGAAAACGTGGGAGCGACAAACTTTATCATAAAAAAAGTTTTTAACAACTAGAACTGTTTTGCACATATTTTGTTACTAAATCAATCCCTAAAAAATTAGTTTTTCCCAACCGAAAATTCGATAAAAAAATATACTTCATAACCAAGTGAAGTTTTCGGTTTTGGTGAACTTTTTCACCAAAGTAACAGGCCAATACACTAACACACAATACTATAACAACAGCAAGTTGATAACTTTTAAATAATTTGATATAAAAAGTATCCCAAGTATTTTGTTTCTGTCTTATCTTGCATTACGCAATTTCGAAGATGATATCTTCCACCAAAAAAAAATAAAAAAAACATTAAAAGAAATAAATAGAAACTGGACATTATGGCATTTGATGAAGTATCTTTAAAAACTACAACCGGTAAAAAAATCTATTCGCAGGAAGAAGCGATAAGTGCCTCCTTGGAATATTTCAAGGGAGACGATTTAGCAGCCAGGGTCTGGGTAAATAAATACGCCCTCAAAGACTCTTTCGGAAATATTTTCGAACGCACACCCGACGATATGCACCGCAGACTTGCAAAAGAAATTGCAAGGATTGAAAAACGATACCCGAACCCGCTAACCGAAGATGAAGTTTTCAAAGTATTGAAAGACTTTAAATACATCGTACCCCAGGGCGGCCCCATGACGGGAATCGGAAATGACTACCAGGTAGCATCGCTTTCCAACTGTTTTGTGGTAGGTAACGATGGCAATTCCGACTCTTACGGCGGAATTATGAAAATTGACCAAGAGCAGGTGCAATTAATGAAACGCCGGGGCGGCGTGGGACACGACTTGTCTCACATCAGGCCCAAAGGATCGCCGGTAAAAAATTCGGCTCTTACGTCTACCGGCATTGTTCCGTTTATGGAACGTTACTCTAACTCCACCCGCGAAGTAGCGCAGGACGGACGACGTGGTGCACTCATGCTTTCGGTTTCCATAAAACACCCCGACTCAGAAAGCTTCATCGATGCCAAACTCGAACAAGGAAAAGTTACCGGCGCCAACGTTTCTGTAAAAATTGAAGATGACTTCATGAAAGCGGTAGAAGCTGGCAAAACATACGAACAAGCCTACCCGATTAACGCTGAAAAACCAGTTTATAAAAAAGAAATTGACGCAGGAAGACTGTGGGGAAAGATTGTGAAAAATGCCTGGCAATCTGCCGAACCCGGCATTCTTTTCTGGGACACCATCATAAAAGAATCAGTGCCTGACTGTTATGCCGATTTGGGCTACCGCACCGTATCCACCAACCCGTGTGGCGAAATTCCGCTTTGCCCATACGACAGTTGCCGTCTGCTGGCCATCAACCTCTACTCCTACGTTGAAAATCCTTTTACAACAAAGGCTAATTTCAACTTCACACTTTTTAAAGAGCATGTTCATTATGCCCAGCGAATTATGGACGACATCATCGACCTGGAGCTGGAAAAAATTGACGCTATTCTGGCAAAAGTAAATGCTGACCCCGAAGGCGAAGAAATAAAAGCAGTTGAAAAAAGGTTGTGGGAAAACATCAGGAAAAAAGCAAAAGAAGGTCGTCGTACAGGAATCGGTATCACTGCCGAAGGCGACATGCTTGCTGCTCTTGGCCTTGGATACGGCAGCGATATTGCGACTGATTTTTCTGAAGAAATTCACAAAACAGTAGCAGTAGAATCTTATCGTTCATCTGTATACTTAGCAAAAGACCGCGGATCGTTTACCATTTTCAATGCTGAACGAGAGAAAAACAACCCGTTCATCAACAGAATAAAAGAAGCAGACCCGAGCATTTACGAAGACATGACCAAGTACGGTCGTCGGAACATCGCTTTGCTCACCATTGCACCAACCGGCACCACCAGTCTGATGACTCAAACCACTTCGGGAATTGAACCGGTTTTCATGCCTGTTTACAAACGCCGCAGAAAAGTAAATCCAAACGACAAAGATGTTCGGGTTGACTTTGTTGACGAAGTAGGCGACCACTGGGAAGAATACACCGTTTTTCACCACAAGTTTAAAACATGGATGGAAATTAACGGATACGATATCAACCGTGAGTATTCACAGGAAGAACTGGACGAGCTGGTTAAAAAATCGCCCTACTACAAATCAACTTCCAACGATGTGGACTGGCTGTCGAAAGTACGCATGCAGGGAAGAATTCAAAAATGGGTAGATCACTCCATCAGCGTTACCATCAACCTGCCGTCGAATGTTTCGGAAGAATTAGTAGGACAACTTTATTTTGAAGCATGGAAAAGCGGATGCAAAGGCGTAACTGTTTACCGCGACGGATCGCGCTCGGGCGTGTTGATTTCAAATAATGGTGGCACAGAAAAGAAGAAAACAGGATTCCCGACCAAACGTCCTGAAAAACTAAATGCAGACGTGGTCAGGTTTCAGAACAACAAAGAAAAATGGATTGCCTTTATCGGCTTGATGGACAACAAACCGTACGAAATTTTCACCGGTTTGCTGGACGATGAAGATGGCATTTTGCTGCCACGTTCCATAACCAACGGATACATTATTAAAAGTTACGACAGCGACGGAAACTCGCGTTACGATTTTCAGTACTCCAACAAAAGAGGTTACAAAACCACAATCGAAGGGCTTTCGTATAAATTTAACCCGGTGTTCTGGAATTATGCAAAACTTATTTCAGGTACGCTGCGCCACGGAATGCCAATCCACAAAGTAGTGGAACTGGTAACCAGCCTGCAACTCGACAACGAAACCATTAACTCATGGAAAGCCGGAGTTGCCAGAGCGTTGAAAAAATACATTCCCGACGGAACACTGGCAGAAGATGCCTTGTGCGGAGAGTGTGGATCAGACGAAGTAGTTTACCAGGAAGGCTGTCTCACCTGCCTTTCATGCGGATCATCAAAATGCGGATGATAATTTATTTCCATAATAGACACCAGCGTTAAATACAAAAAGCCAGGCTTGAATTTCAAACCTGGCTTTTTTATTCTATTCAAAAAAAGAATAGAAAAATATATAAAACCTTACTGTTAGGCCTCAATCATTTTTTCATAATCCTCTGCAGAAAGAAGACTTTCGAGTTGTGATGAATCATTCATTTTCAGTTTAATCATCCACCCTTTTCCGTAAGGATCTTTGTTTACCAACTCCGGTTCATCGGCAAGTGCTTCATTTACTTCCACAACTTCGCCACCAACCGGCATAAAAAGATCAGACACTGTTTTTACAGCTTCAACTGTTCCGAAAGTTTCACCTTTATCCAATTCTTCGCCTTCGGTTTCAATTTCAACAAACACCACATCGCCCAATTCTCCCTGGGCAAAATCTGTAATGCCAACCACAACTGTTTCGCCTTCAATACGAACCCACTCGTGGTCTTCGGTGTATTTCAATTCTGCTGGTACTTTCATTGTTTCAACATTTTAAGTTTTGGTCAAAATTAACACTTTTTACTGAAATGAAAATTGTTATCCTCTTTCAAAACCCTGATTTATGTCTCATTTTTATAAACCACGCCTCCCAACCAAAAGTTTCATTTTGTAATATTGCAGTCTGAAAACTAATTTTTCAGAAAAAAGTCAAATACCGGCAAAACAAATAAAATATGTATTCAGAAAAAGTTACCTCAATAAAAGACCTTGGCAACGCAGCCAAAAAACTCATCGCACAGTTTCCCGACCAGCGCGTGTTTGCATTTTACGGGAAAATGGGAGCCGGAAAAACAACTTTCATCCAGGCCATTTGCAAGGCACTGGGAACTTCGGATAACGTAACCAGCCCAACATTTGCGCTGATTAACGAATACGAAACACAAAACGGCAGTTCCCTTTTTCACTTCGATTTTTACCGCATAAAAGACATCGAAGAAGCATTTGACATGGGCTACGAAGATTACTTTTACAGCAACAACTACTGCCTGATTGAATGGCCCGAAAAAGTAGAGGCACTCCTTCCGCAGAAATATGTGGAAGTAAAAATTGATGTTCAGGAAAACGGCGACCGCCTTATTTCGGCAAAATTTTGAAAATTTCGCGATACAACGTAACTTGCTAAACCATTTTATCGCTTAAATCCAATTGCTCATGACTACCCGTGAAGGAACAAAAGAGAACATTCCGGTTTCGAAAACCATGCTGATGCCCCAGGAAGAAATGCTTGAAATAAAAAGCAAGGGGCAGAAAATAAAAATCGGCATTCCGTCTGACATTTCGAAAGTGGAATACCGGGTTCCGCTCACACCACAGGCAGTGGATTTGCTCACATCGTACGGACACGAAATTCTGATTGAAAAAGGTGCCGGTAAAATGGCCAGTTATTCCGATAAAGAATACCGGGAAGCCGGCGCACAGATTGTAGAAAAAAAAGAAGAAACCTTTCAGTGCGACATAATCTTAAGAGTGGCTCCGTTCGACTGCGACGAAATTGACCAGCTTCGCGGAAACCAGACAATCCTGTCGAACATGCAGATTCAGGCACATTGCAGCGAATCCATTCAAAAACTGATAAAAAAAAGGGTAACTTCCGTTGCCTTTGAAAATATTGAAAACGAAAAAGGTTTCTCTCCTTTTGTTCACCAAATGAGCCAGATAGCCGGAGTAACTTCCATTACTCTGGCCAGCGAGTACCTCAGCAATACCCGAAACGGGAAAGGTGTTCTGTTTGGAGAAGTTACCGGAATTACTCCTGCCGAACTGGTAATAATTGGCACAAGCACAGCAGCAGAATACGCTGCCCGCGCAGCACTCAGCCTGGGCATTCTGGTAAAAGTTTTTGACACATCAATTTACGACCTCACAAAGCTGGAAGACAAACTGAACCAGCGAATTTTTACTTCGGTTTTTTACCCGAAAGTACTGCGGAAAGCGCTTATTTCGGCAGATGCCGTAATTGGCGCCATGCAATTTAATACCACGCCCAAATTTAAAGTTTCTGAAAACCTGGTGAAACAAATGAAAGAGGGCTCGGTAATTATTGACCTGAATGCCAGCCAGGGAGGATGTTTTGAGACCACCAGGTGCACCGATTTAACCAACCCTACCTACACAAAACACGGCGTTGTGCACTACTGTGTTCCCAACTCGCCGTCGATTGTTTCCCGAACAGCTTCCATTTCGTTGAGCAATATTCTGATTCCGATTTTGCTTGCAGTTGGCGACAGCGGCGGAATCGATAATTACATTAAGCACTCAAGAGGTTTCAGAAAAGGAGTTTACATTTACCACGGCATTTTAACCAACCCCGAAATTGGCCGGCTATTCAACCTTCCGGCAAAAGACATTGATTTACTGCTTGCCGTTTTTTAACCCTCTGTTTTTACAAGAATAGTCATCGAAACAGGGGTCAAAACAACTTCTTTGGACACAACTTCGCCCTGGCTCTCTTCGAAAAATTCATCGCCGTTCACCATTATTCTGAATTTTCCGTCTGGAAGAGAATGCGAAACCTCTTTCCGGCTTCCGTTAAAAAGCACAACAATATTTTTCCAGAAATCGCCAACTTCATCCCCGTTTAAACAGTAACTTACCGTACCGATTTTATATTCGGTGCAAAAACTAAGGTTTTCCTGAATCCTGCTCGTGTCAGTCATTCTGAATGCCGGGTGCTGTTTCCGCAACTGAATCAATTTCTGAAAATATTCAAAAACATCGTAATATTCCTTTTTACGGCTCCAGTCGATCTGATTCACAGAATCAGGCGATTTGTAAGAGTTGTGATGCCCGCCCTTGGTCCGGCAAAACTCCATCCCCGAATGAAGGAACGGAATTCCCTGAGAAGTAAGCAAAAGTGCTCCGGCCAGCTTAACCATTTTCCTCATCTCCTCGTCCGAAGATTTGGGGCAACTCAGTTTCAGCTTATCCCACAACGTATAATTATCGTGGCAGGCCACATAGTTAATGCACTGCGCAGGCTGCCCCGCCCAGGCTACGTGAGAACTCTCCACATAATCGTAAACAATCTGCGGGTGATGCACTGCCGCCGCCACACCAAATTTCACTGCTTCTTCGTGCAAATCGAGGCCGCTCACAAAACCTTTGCTCTTTTTACTTCCGTGGTCTCCCTTTAACGCATCGCGAAAATCGTCGTTAAACGCAGCTATTCCGGGCAACTTCGAAATGTTCTTTTTCACAGCCCTGAACTCTTCTGCCATGGGGCTGGAATCGGCAGTCCACCCTTCTCCGTAGAGCAACAAACCGGGCAGTTCATTTCTTATGGCACGCATGGTTTCCAAATCGCAAACACCCATTAAATCAAACCGAAACCCGTCAACATGAAATTCTTCGGCCCAGTATTTCAGCGAATCCACAATGTATTTACGCACCATGAAACGCTCGGTTGCCAGTTCGTTTCCGCAACCCGAAGCGTTTGCAAACGACCCGTCAGGTTTTTGCCGGTAAAAATATCCGGGCACCGATTGGTTAAAAACCGATTCTTTGGCAAAATAAGTATGATTGTAAACCACATCAAGCACCACCCCAATTTCTGCGGAATGCAGCGCCTGCACCAACTTTTTAAACTCTTTTATTCGGACGGCCCCGTTGTATGGATCTGTTGCGTACGAACCTTCCAACGAATTGTAATGAAGAGGATCGTACCCCCAGTTGTATTTCTCGGACGGTTTTTCCTCGTCAACCGTAAAAAAATCGTTAACCGGGAGCAGGTGAACATGTGTAATTCCCAGCTCTTTTAAATGAGACAACCCCGTAAATAAACCTTCCGGCGACCGGGCTCCTTCTTCGGTCATTCCCAAAAACTTCGCTTTATTCTGAATTCCTGAAGATTCGGAAACGGAAAAATCACGAACGTGGGTTTCGTATATCACCGCATTGGTAAAATGCGTCAACTTTGGTTGAGAGTCGTTCTCCCATCCATCGGGGTTAGTTTTTTCCGGACTGAAAACCATTCCCCGCAAACCATTCACGCCAACACACCGGGCATAAATATCAGGAGTTTCGTCCAGCCATTCTCCGTCGTTAATACGAAGCGTATAAAACTTACCTTCGTAATCGCCGGTTAACACGGTTGACCAGGTTCCATCGCCGTTTGCCAGCAGTTGCGTTTTGTAGAACGCTTCTCCGGATTCACCGTCTTTATACAACCTGAACTCCACTATTTTGGCCGTAGGGGCCCAAATCTTCACCGAAGTTTTTTCCGGTGTCCAGAAAACACCCAAATCGCTTCCGGTGTAATCAGGATAAGTTGAAAAATCGATATGATTAAATTTCCAGTCTCTCATTTAAACATTAAATAACGTCTTGCGTAACAAAACTTTTCTGTGCCCCAGGCTTTTTCCGGTTACCTCAGAAACCCTTATTTTAACCCGCGGTGCTCGCTTCAGCGTTTTATCAAAACCGTAAAAACGATTCAAGTCGATGTTTAGTTTGTGCTCCTGTCCCACGCCAAGGTACAACGGGTAAAAACGGTTGTTATTGGTTCCTTTCAGTCTGAATTTGCGGCTATACCATAAACTACTAAATATTAACAGCGGAGCGTCAAGATCAACGTCAACATTTCCCGTGTTGGTAACCGTAAGCTCGAGTGCATCCGGATAATAGAGCCGGTCTTTGTACAGTTCCACCCTCACTTTTTTTCGCTTAAATAACGGCTTACCAAAATGCAGACTTCCGCTTTTTGCCTTCATTAATGCAAAAGCCAATAATCCGGCAACTGCGATAACAACCGCAACCCAAACCAACTTGTGCCCTTCCGGACCAATTTCGTTTTGAGCAAAAGCCGGCATAATAAAAGCCGGCACAAAAAGTATTGTTAACGCTCTTCTCATTTTTGAAATTTATGCAAAAGTAGCAGATTTTTCGGGTTGAATGGTTTTAAATTACATGTTGGAAAAAACCATACCAATGAGGTTGTTCTGTTTATTCTTCAGGATGCTTTTTTCGGGATACCATAAACAGACATCCATTTCCTGTTAATTAATTGTAAGGAAATTAGATCTTTCCGTCATTATTCAAGACAAAATACTTTTTTGTATTTATTTTGTCGACATTAATCGGTTTATAACTTAAATTTCGTTACTGATGAAACAGCTAATTTGTCCGATTTCAAACGAAATGGTAAACGAACGTCTTACCAGACTGAATGCTCTTCTCACCATTCTAGTGATAACAGCCGGATTCGTATTTAACTCGATGCTGTTTCCGTTATTTTTACTTGCCGATTTTTTCATCCGGGCGTTTGCCAATTCCAGGTACAGCCCGCTGAGCATTGCCAGCGCCGGGCTGGTGCAATTAATGAACTTAAGCAAGAAGCCCATTGACAAAGCGCCAAAAGTTTTTGCAGCACGGCTGGGATTCATTATGACACTGGCAATTGCAATCCTTTTTATTTTGAAACTCCACACCGTTGCGATGGTAGTGGCCGGCGTCCTCGTATTGTTCGCCACGCTCGAGTTCGCTTTTAGTTTTTGTGTGGGGTGCATCATTTACACCTACTTTGTTTTACCATTATACAAAATGAAATAATGCCATGACAAAAGACTCCCTGCTGGGGGTTTCTCTTTAACTACCTTAAAAAAGCAAATTTAACAAACAGCCCGGGGCAGTGCTCCGGGTTGTGCTTTTTGTACAACCAGTGAAAAGTAGCGCACATCAATTTCAGCACAAAACAAAACGCCAACAGCTGTTTTTAATTTCTGAAGGCCGTTCGTTTTCAACGCAATCTCGTTTTAATCATGAACTTTTGTGCCTGAAATTGCCCCCCTCGTTTCATATATTTTGTATGTTTGAAATATCTAAATCAATACCGTTTCTCCATGAAATTATCAAACTTTCTTTTCCTCCTCCTTTTTACCGGTCTGCTGTTCTCGTGCAATTCCTCTTTTATTCGAAAAAAGGGCACAGATCCTTCGTTAACGCTGAAGTACGACAAACCTGCAGATGAATGGACAGAAGCACTCCCCCTGGGAAACGGGCGAATTGGCGCCATGATCTACGGCGGAACTAAAGCCGAGACCATACAATTTAATGAAGAAACGCTTTGGAGCGGACAGCCTCACGACTACGCCCATAAAGGTGCATACAACTACTTCGAAAAACTCAGGCAACTGCTTTGGGCCGGGAAACAGGCCGAAGCACATGAATTGGGTAACAAGCATTTTATGTCGGAACCCTTCGGGCAGTTGAGTTACCTTCCCTTTGGAAATATTCGTTTAAACTTTCCGGGGCATGAAAAAGCAACTGGATACCAGAGAACACTTGATCTGGGAAATGCAGTTTCATCGGTTTCTTACGAAGTTGAAGGAGTAGATTTTAAGCGGGAAATTTTTGCATCGTCGCCCGACCAGGCACTGATTCTTCGGATCGAATCTTCGGAAAATAAAGCGCTCAATTTCAATGTAGGGCTTGACTCCCCCCACGCTGATTACAAGGTTTTTGTTGAAGGAGACGAAATAGTTTTGACAGGGAAAGCCAATAATTATCATGAAAAGCTGGGACGAGACGGCAACCCCTACCCCAACAGCAAACTCACTTTTGAAGCACGGCTGAAAGTAGAAAATCAGGGCGGAGGGCTGGTTCAGAACGACAGCTCTATTGCCGTGGTGAATGCGCGCGCTGCAACACTTTACCTTGTTGCTGCCACCAGCTTTGTTGATTATAAAAACATTGATGCAAATCCGACAGCGCGCTGCAATGAATACCTTTCCCGACTCGATGGAAAGCCTTTTCAAACCATAAAAGAAGAACACATTAGCGATTACCACGCTCTGTTTAACCGCGTGAGTTTAGACCTTGGAACATCAGAAATATCCAACCGCCCAACCAACGAGCGATTGGAATCATTTTACGAAGACGAAGACCCCAGCCTGGTGGCCCTGCTCTACCAGTACGGACGCTACTTACTTATTTCATCATCGCGACCGGGAACACAACCCGCCAACCTGCAGGGAATATGGAACGACCGGCTGGCACCGCCGTGGGACAGCAAGTACACCATCAACATTAACACCGAAATGAATTACTGGCCGGCAGAAATGACCAACCTCAGCGAATGTGCTGAGCCACTGTTTTCCATGGTGGAAGACCTCTCTGTTACCGGACAACATGTAGCCAGAGAGCATTACAATTTAAACGGTTGGGTAACTCACCATAACACTGATTTATGGCGGGGAGCAGCACCTATCAACAATGCCAATCACGGCATCTGGCCAACCGGTGGCGCCTGGTTGAGCCAGCATTTGTGGTGGCACTACGAATACACCGGCAACAAAAACTTTCTAAAAACCCGCGCGTATCCGGTGTTAAAAGAAGCCTCACGCTTTTTTGCAGACTACCTCACGCCGTATCCCCAAAAGCCTGAATGGCTGGTAAGCGGCCCCAGCAACAGTCCTGAGCTGGGGGGCCTCGTTATGGGGCCAACCATGGATCACCAAATTATCCGCAACCTGTTTGTAAACACAATAGAAGCGGCAAAAATTCTAGAAGTTGATAAAGAATTTTCCGCTGAACTTGAGACCAGGCTCAAAAAAATTGCGCCAAATCAAATCGGGCAGCACGGGCAACTTCAGGAGTGGCTCGAAGATGTGGACGACCCCAACGATCAGCACCGGCATGTTTCTCATCTCTGGGGATTGCACCCGGGAAACGAAATTCATCCGCTCACCACACCCCAACTGGCCGAGGCCTGCAAAGTAACGTTATCGCACCGGGGCGACGGCGGGACAGGTTGGTCGCGTGCCTGGAAAATTAATTTTTGGGCTCGCCTGCTTGATGGCGACCATGCTTTTTTGCTGTTAAAAAACCTGATGGTGCCTTCAAAAAGTGAAGCAACCGATTACAAAGACAAAGGCGGACTCTATTTTAACCTTTTCGATGCGCATCCGCCATTTCAGATTGATGGGAATTTTGGGGCAACTTCGGGCATTACAGAAATGTTGCTGCAATCTCATTTACGCGACAGCGACGGGAACTACTTTCAGGATTTACTGCCGGCGCTCCCAAAAAAACTGAAAGACGGAAAAATTTCAGGAATCAAAGGACGCGGAGGGTTTGAACTCGACATCACGTGGGAACACGGAAAGCTGGTCACCGTAAAAGTTAAGTCGTTACTAGGAAACAAGCTCCTTTTAAGATACAAAGGGAAAACCATTGCAAATGAAACTGACGCCGGAAAAACCTATTTATTTGGCCCGGGAGATTTTATATAAATGCAAAAAACACATTTTTTTACCTTCATCTTTTTTACCGGAACCTGAAACTATGACAAACTTTACGCAAAAAAAAGACAAGGAAGAGCTTTTTGATGAACTGATTGAAGTGAAGCTTTTATACAAAACCAAAGAGAAAACCTGGAAACACACGGCCGGGGAAAATCCTGATTCTGAAAAAACAAAGAATGAGCTTTCGGCACTAAAGGAACGGATAAAAAATATCGAAGCCAGCATTTCAAAATTTGGCGACAGCTTTTTCGATGTGTATGATTCAGAACTTGGAACTCCGCTGAGAGAAACAGACATTCTCACATTGCGCGATGAAATTAAGGAAGTACGCCACTCGCTTGAAATTATGGGAGAATAAAAATACTACCTCCCTTTTCGACGCGCTGCTTTCTCTTTTCAATTTAAATAATACAAAAACGGTCAGGCCAGGAAAATAAAGTCTTCCCCTTCGGCAAACTTCTTTTCCAGCAAAAACTCCCGGATTTTATCGCGCACGCCATAGTTTCCCACCATTGGCACAATAAACATTTCTGCAGACGGGGTAATTTGCGAATAGTGCAGCGTAATTTTTTTAGTGGTTTTTCCTGCCACAACATCAATATATCCGTTTATCACCAGGCCTTCATCGGCAAGCAACCGGGCTCGCTGCCGGGTTTTACGTCCGGCACCCCAAACCCAGATATTGGGATGAAACCGATTATTTTGTTCCGACCACTTTCTGAAGTACTTTGCTTTTATCCGGAAGAATGCTTCATCGGTGTAGCGCTCGTTTGTGCGGGTTAAACGGGTTGAAAAATCGTGCCATTCCAAAAGCTGATCAGGCAGTTTTGCCATTTTTACGCCAGCCTCCAGATACCGCAATTGCATTTCGTAATCTTCCGGAAAATCTCCCGACCTACAACCGCCAAACTTTTCAAACAGTTCTCTGCGAAACAGGATGGTTGGGTTCACCACCGGAATTTCAACAAACCGGTACCGGTCAATTTCTTCAAGCGCATAAAACGAGTTTGTCCACTTCACAAACCTCCGGAAACCCGCAACCCGGCTGTTATGCGGAACATATTTCACTGCCGATCCCACCAGACCAATTTCCGAATTCTTCTTCAAAAAACACACTTGCTTTTCCAACCTCTGCGGCAAAGCAAAATCATCGGCATCCATTCGGGCAATCAACCGGCCGCGGGCATGGTCGAGTCCGCAGTTCATGGCACAATCAACGCCCTGCCGGGGTTCGTGCAAAAGGCGTACACGGGAATCCTTCCGGACAAAAGCATCAGCAATTGACAAACTTTTATCGGTAGAATTATTATCTACCAACACAATTTCAAAAGAAGAAAAAGTCTGCTCCAAAATGCTCTCAACAGCTTTCTCCAAAGTGTTCTCTGCATTAAAAAAGGGAAGTATTACCGAAACATCAGGCGTCATTTCCCCGGGTTAACTGATGGAAAACGCTTTCCAGATTCTGTTGCTTTTGAACTAATGTAAGCAGTATGAGTTCATTTTCCACAGCAAAGCGAAAAATATCCGGACGGACATCCTGTTTCCCAACAGATTCGATCTCCCATTGTCCGTCAATCAATACAGCACTTTTTACATTTTTCACAGCAAGAAGCTTCTCTTGTTCAACAGGCCTGTCAAACGCCACCACAACCGTCTGCGACGATTTCAACTTTCCATTCCGGATTTGTGAAATACTGCCGTCTGCCACAATTTTCCCTTTATTAATAATAACAACCCGGCTGCAAACAGCCTCAACTTCCTGCATAATATGCGATGAAAGAATAACTGTTTTTTCGCGGCTTATGGTTTTTACCAGGCTACGAATATCTTCCAGCTGATTGGGGTCCAGCCCGGTGGTTGGTTCATCAAGAATAAGAATCTGCGGATCGTGAATAAGAGCCTGCGCCAGACCTACCCGCTGCCGGTAGCCTTTCGAAAGAGCACCAATCTTTTTGTGCTGCTCGTCTCCTAGTCCGGTCAGCTCCACCATTTGAGCAACCCTGCTTTTCTTGTTGTCCATCTTATAAAATCCTGCCGCAATTTCCAGGTATTCCTTCACAAAAAGATCGGGATACAGAGGGTTGTGTTCCGGCAAATAACCAATATTCTTCCGAAGAGTGGTATTGGCAACCGAAATTTTCCGGTTATCTATCCGGACCTCGCCCGAATTAACAGGCAAAAATCCGGTAACAATTTTCATCAAAGTAGACTTCCCTGCTCCATTCGGGCCAAGGAAACCGAGCAACTCACCTTTGCCAACCGAAAAACTGACATCGTCCAGAGCTTTCTGCGTTCCAAACAATTTTGTTACATTATTGATTTTTAGGTCCATGTATTTATAATGAAGAACAAAAATAAAGGAAACTTTTTAAATTGAAACCATTAGCTTAAATTTGCAACTCAGCTTAACAGATTATCATGGAAGATCGTCATTTCAATTATGTTAAAGACATAACCCGGTACGAGAGGCAGGAGACGCGGGAAGTTAAAATTGGGGGAGTAAGCGTTGGGGGGAATAACCCTATTCGCATTCAGTCGATGACTGATACCGACACCAAAGAAACAGAACCCACTGTTGAACAGATTATTGCGTTGACAAAGGCCGGAGCCGATTATGTACGTTGCACAGTGAAAGGCATTTACGATGCTGAAAATCTACAAAACATTGTGGATGAACTGCGTAAACGGGGATACACTACTCCGTTGGTTGCTGACATCCATTTTAATCCGCGGCTGGCAGATATTGCTGCCAAATATTTCGATAAGGTGCGCATCAACCCCGGTAATTTTTACGACAAACGGGCGCGTTTCGAAGCGAAAATTTACTCAGACGACGAATACAAAGAAGAGCTTCAAAAAATTGAAGAACAGTTTATTCCTTTCCTGAAATTATTGAAAGAGAATAACACAGCTCTCCGTATTGGCGCTAATCACGGTTCGTTGTCCGACAGGGTAATGAGCCGCTACGGCGATTCTCCATCCGGAATGGCCGAATCGGTGCTGGAATTTCTACGCATCTGCAAAAAAGCAGATTTTAACGATGTGGTAGTTTCCATTAAGTCGAGCAATACGCGCATGATGGTTTACACCGTTCGCCTGCTCAACTACAAAATGAACCTGGAAGACATGAAATTCCCCATTCACCTTGGAGTTACCGAAGCCGGCGAAGGAGAAGACGGAAGGATAAAATCGGCAGTTGGCGTTGGTGCCCTGCTTGCAGACGGCATTGGCGACACCATCAGGGTTTCGCTTACCGAAGACCCGGTTAACGAAGTTCCGGTTGCTCAAAAACTGGTAGATCACTTTAAATCATACCGCGATCACGAGCCCATCACGGCTTCACTGATTGCCCAGACCAACCCGTTTGAATACGAAAGGCGCTCAACCCGTCCGGTACTTGACATGGGAGGAGATAACCTGCCGGTTGTAGTTGCAGACCTTGGAGAACGCAGTCTGAACGAAATGCTTCCGATACGCGGGAAGCTGGTTCCAGATTATTTCCTTTCCGGGAATAAAATAATGGATATCAACGGCGAAAGCTATCCTATTATATCACTCGAAGAATACCTTTTTGAAAGCACCCGTTGGGGAAGGATGAAGTTCATCCGCACAAATAAAATGGAATTCGACCAGTTTATGTCCAGAAATCCGGAAATTATAATGAAACTGAAACAGACCCGTAAAACGGTACTTATTCTCGAAAGTTTCAACAAAAACCCGATGGCAGAACTCAGGGCATTTTTCACCACACTTGAGTCGCACATTTGGAAAGTGCCGGTAATTCTGTACGGAAGATACAATGAAAGAAAGCTCGAAGATTTGCAAATAAAAGCCGCTGCCGATATGGGCGGGTTGCTTATCGACGGATACGGCGACGGACTGTGCCTCTCGAACGATAACGAGCGGATTACTTTTACAGAACTAAAAGATTTAAGTTTCGGCATTTTGCAGGCCAGCCGCATGCGCATGACCAAAACCGAATTTATTTCCTGCCCCGGCTGTGGAAGAACCCTTTACAACCTGCAGGAAACCGCAAAAAAAATTAAAGAGCACTTTAAACACCTCGACCATTTGAAAATCGGAATAATGGGATGCGTGGTAAACGGCCCGGGAGAAATGGGCGATGTGGACTACGGATTTGTAGGGGTTAGCCAGGGGAAAGTAACGCTTTACAAAGGACTGAAACCGGTAAAAAGGCACATTCAGTTTGAACACGCTGTTGATGAGCTCGAACAATTGATTAGAGAAAACGGCGACTGGAAAGATCCCGTGGAATAAAACTCACATCATTTTATGGCAAAAGCGAACTGGAAACCGGGAACCATGATTTACCCCCTGCCCGCAGTAATGGTAAGTTGCGGGCATACTCCCGAAGAGTACAATATTATTACTATTGCGTGGACCGGAACAATTAACAGCGAACCGCCCATGTGCTCTATTTCCGTGCGCCCGGGAAGACATTCTTACGAAATTATAAAACGCACCGGAGAGTTTGTTATTAACCTTACAACAGAAGAACTGGCCAAAGCTACCGATTGGTGCGGATGCCGCTCCGGCCGAAAATACAACAAGTGGAAGGAAATGAACCTGACCCCGGCGCCTGCTAAAATTGTAAAAGCGCCGGTTATTGACGAGTCGCCGGTAAATATCGAATGTGTAGTAAAAGAAATTAAGGAGCTAGGATCGCACCACATGTTTATTGCCGAAGTGGTTAATGTATCGGTTGACGAACAATACGTAAACGATGAAAATGCCTTTAGTTTTGCAAAGGCCCGGCCTCTGGTATACAGCCACGGGCACTACTTTGGCCTGGGCAAAAAAATCGGCAAGTTTGGATGGTCTGTTCAAAAGAAAAAAAAGAAGGCCAAAAAGCCCGGCAACAAATCGCTTTAAAAGTACACCCCTTTCCAACGGTTAAATACTGTTTTATGCACAATCCGGTAATGCCGCTGGTAAGTTTCGTTGTAATAATCGCTGTGGTGCATTACATATTCGCCTTTCGAAAGTATTTCTTCAATTGCCTTTTTATCTGATTCGAAATCGACCAGCCCGAGATTCATTTTTTGAATAACGTCCATCGCAACTGCCCACTCTTTTTTCCATACATCGATACCCGGCTTGCGCGCTAACACAGCGCTTTCCACCATCGCTTCCAACAAAACCGAACGGGGTAAAACACCCTGCTTCACCAACAGCAAATTAATACGGTAATAATCGTTAGCCGGACCAATTGCCTGCCACTTTAATGTATCGCCAATGGGCTGGCTCAACTCGTAATTCAGGTATTTACCGGCGTGCAGCGTGTCCGGAATTAAGTGCCCGGGACCAAAAGCGTCCTGAAAAAAATTCTTGTAAATATCTCTCAGCCTCGCTTCCGGAAAATACTTCAATTCATCGGCAACCGCCTCTTCAATTTTCGAATTCTGCCCCACTTCAGGCATAACAAAAAGAGAGACAAGCACAAAAAATAAATGCCACATCTGTTTTCAGTTTTAATCGTTGGTGCCTAAAATTAAAAAATTGTTCGGGATAACTAAAATGATTGTACTTTTGCCTGTTCCGAAAACAAAATTGGGAACGCCAAACGGTGAACCAATTCCGAAATTTTCAGTTTAACTAGCAACAAAAAGTTATATATATGAATAAATTTAAAGTAACAACATTATTTCTTATTTTATCAGTTATGGTAAATGCACAAACAAATCCACTTTTAGGAGAATTTAAAACACCTCATCAAACAGCACCTTTTTCAGAAATAAAAAACGAACATTTTATTCCTGCTTTTCAGGAGGCAGTTAAAGCGGGCGAAGCCGAAGTAAAGGCAGTAGCCGAAAACAAAGCTGAACCGACTTTCGAAAACACAATAGTGGCTCTTGAGCGCTCGGGCAAATTACTAGGCCGCACCGCCGGGATATTTTTCAACCTTACAGGCTCGGAAACCAACGACGAGCTGCAACAAATTGCACAGGAAGTTTCGCCGTTGCTTACTAAGTTTCAGAACGACATCACACTGAATCCGGTACTTTTTAAACGGATAAAAAAAGTTTACAGCGAAAAAGAAAACCTGAATCTGAATGCGGAACAACAGACTCTGCTCGAAAACACGTACCTGAATTTTGTACGCAGGGGAGCCAACCTGTCTGATTCCGACAAAGAAAAGTTCAGAGAAATAAGTACTGAGTTGTCAAAACTCTCGCTCAAGTTTAGCGAAAATGTGCTAAAAGAAACCAACAGTTTCGAAATGCACATTACCGACAAAAGCAAACTGGACGGGTTACCAGAAAGCGTTCTCGAAGCTGCAGCAGTTACGGCAAAAGGCAAGGAAAAAGAAGGCTGGGTTTTCGATATTACCATGCCCAGTTACCTGCCATTTATGAAATATGCCAACAACCGAGAGTTACGCGAAAAGATGTATTTGGCGTACATGTCGAAAGCTTTCAAAGGCAACGAATTCGACAACCAGGAAAATGTGCGCAAAATTGTAAACCTGCGGCTCGAGATGGCAAATCTGCTCGGGTACAAAACTTATGCTGACTACGCGCTGGAACAACGAATGGCAATGAATGCCGATGGGGTTTACAAATTGCTTGACGATTTATATAAAGCATCGTTTGATGTTGCAGTAAAAGAAAAAGAAGAGATAAAAAACTTTGCTGAAAAGTCTGGTTTTTCAGGCGAAATTATGCCCTGGGACTGGACCTACTACGGAGAAAAACTGAAAGAAGAAAAATTCGATTTGAACGATGAAATGCTGAAACCATATTTTGAACTCAACAAAGTTGTGGATGGCGTTTTTGGCCTGGCAACCGAATTGTACGGCATCACGTTCAAAGCCAACAAAAACATTCCGGTATATAACAATGAAGTGGTACCATACGAAGTTTACGATGCCGACGGTACATTCCTTTCTGTTCTTTACACCGACTTTCACCCGCGCGCCGGCAAACAGGGTGGCGCCTGGATGAACGACTTTAAAGCGCAGTGGAAAGAAAACGGAGTAGACTCGCGGCCGCATGTTACCATCGTTATGAATTTTACCCGGCCAACCGAAACCAAGCCGGCGCTGCTTACTTTTTCGGAAGTAGAAACTTTCCTGCACGAATTCGGGCACGCGCTTCACGGAATGCTTGCCAACACAACCTACCCAAGCCTTTCGGGAACCAATGTTTACCGCGACTTTGTGGAACTGCCTTCACAGATTATGGAAAACTGGGCGGTTGAAAAAGACTTTCTGGATCGGTTTGCAATACATTACCAAACCGGAGAAAAAATACCGGCTGAACTGGTTGAAAAAATCAAAGCTTCTGAAAATTTCCTTGCCGGATACCTTTCTATTCGTCAGTTGAGTTTTGGATACCTGGACATGGCGTGGCATACGCTGGAAAAACCTTTCGATGGCAATGTAAAAGAGTTTGAAGAAAAAGCCTGGAAGAAAACCCAGATTTTCCCGGTAATTGAGCAAGCCTGCATGAGCACCCAGTTTGGGCATCTTTTTTCAGGTGGTTACGCAGCCGGGTACTACAGCTACAAATGGGCAGAAGTGCTCGATGCCGATGCATTCAGCGTTTTCAAACAAAAGGGGCTGTTTAATAAAACAGTTGCAGGGGCATTCCGCAAAAATATTTTGGAAAAAGGCGGAACCGAACATCCCATGATTCTATATAAAAGATTCCGAGGACAGGAACCAACAGTAGATGCATTGCTGGAACGGAGCGGTTTAAAATAATTCCCTCCCTCCCTTAAAAAAGAGACTCCCGGGGGCTGGCAACCTGAGAGTCTCTTTTTGCTTTTCACCACCAATTCATTACTTTTGATTTTCTAATAGAAACCTAACTTACTTTGGAAGAACAGTATCTCATAAACGGGTTGCAAAACAGGAATAAAGTCGTTTTCGATTTCATTTTCCACTACTACTATTCCGGGTTATGCGCTTACTGCGAGAGAATTACCAAAAGCCAACAGATTGCAGAAGATATTGTGCAGGATCTGTTTGTTACGCTGTGGATAAAACATGAGCAGATTCAAATAAGTTCGTCGTTAAAAAATTACCTGTTTACGGCAGTAAAAAATCGTTCGCTCGACCACCTCAGGCAGGAACAAAAAAAAGCGCAGAAGCTATCAATTCAGCATGAAAAAGAGGAACTTCCTGTAAATCTCTCGTCGGGGTGGTTTGCAGAATCTGAACTAAATTCCATTATTGAAGAAAGCATGGCGAAGCTCCCGCCCCGTTGCCGGGAAATTTTCAAAATGAGCCGGTTCGAAGACCTCAAAAACCAGGAAATTGCAGACAAGCTGGGCCTCTCAAAACGAACGGTAGAGCTTCAAATCAGCACGGCACTTAAACAGCTTCGCAACGATCTAAAAAATTACCTCCCTCTGTTTTTGCTGGTTTCCCTGTTAAAATAAAGCACAGCGTTGGATCAAATAGTGGCTTCCTACGTTACACCAAGTTCCCATCCCCCTTTTGGATGTAACTTCATTTTCCAAAGCAAGTTATTCTCCAGAAAAAAATAAGCCACAAAAAAAATCAATTTCTAATATGTGTTTGTCTCCCCCCGATCGTCTAACTAATATAAAATGTGAAAAAACGCGGAGACAGCGATAAATGAAAAACAGCAATATAGAAAAATTACTCCCTCTTTTGTTCGAAGGCACTTTAAGCCCGGAAAAACAACAAATAGTAGAACAGTGGAGAATGGCAACCGAAGAGAATCAACAAATTTATACCGATTCTCGTAGAGCCTGGGAAAACCTGGAGCAGTTACGTTCCATGAGAAAATACAACCCGGCACAGGCCATTCTTCAGGTAAACAAAAAAATCGAAAAACAACACAAAAACAGGATACTTTATATTTTCCAGAAAGTAGCCGCAATTCTCATTTTTCCATTAATCGCAGCTTCGTTGTATTTTGCGTTAGACCATTCAGAAATAGAGAAACCGTTTATCGCCTGGCACACATTGGAAATTCCGGCCGGTATGCGTTCCGAATTTTATCTTCCCGACAGCACAAAAGTTTACCTCAACTCAAAAACAAGCCTGAGTTATCCTTTAACTTTCAGCAGCGATATTCGTGAAGTTAAACTGTCGGGGGAAGCCTATTTTGAAGTCTCAAAAAACAAAAAAGTACCATTTATTGTAAACACAGGGAAAATAAACATTGAAGTTACAGGCACTGAGTTTATTGCATCCAATTACCCGCACGAACAACTCACCGAGATTGTATTGATTGAAGGCGGAATAAATTTATTCAAGGGGAATTACCTTACATCAAAAAAAGAGATCACCCGTTTGTGCCCCGGAGAAAAAGCACTTTACGAAAACAACAAAAAAAAGCTAATTGTTGACAAGGTCAACTCTGACAAATATATTGCCTGGAAAAACGGTATTCTTATGTTTCGTGACGATCCTATGCCCGAAGTAGTACGCAGACTCAACCGCTGGTTTAACGTAGACATTCAACTTCAAGGAGCTGAACTCAGGGACTGGACCTACACCGCAACCTTTGAAGATGAATCACTCGTTCAGATTCTGGAACTTTTAAAGTTATCTGCACCGATTGACTATTCTATTAAAAACAGAAAAATTCAAACCGATAAAACTTTCAGCAAAATGGAAATCGTAATCAAACAAAAATAAACTAAAAAAAGGAAGGCATTGCCCTGCCTCCCTTCTCTACTTTTCTGTCTGTTTTGCCCAACAGACAATGCATTAATAACCAATATTTATTAATTTAAAAGCATGTAAATTTATGAAAATTTTATGTAGTAACCGGCCTACTCTCATTAAACTATGGGCCACAAAAACGTTTCGAACCATGAGGTTAACACTGTATGCACTAATTCTAACCGCGGCACAAAGTTATGCTCTCAGCGGCTACGCCCAGGCAACAAGGCTAAACCTTGAGATGGAAAACACTACTGTGCGCGAAGTTCTGGCAGAAATTGAAAACATGTCGGAATTCCGATTCCTGTTCAACAGCAAAATTGTGGATGTCGACCGTGTGCTAAATGTAGATTTTAACGACCTGACCATCGACAAAGCGCTGGACAGAATTTTCAGGGGAACCGACGCGGCTTACAGAATCATAGACCGTCAGGTTGTCCTCTTCTCCAAAGACGAACCTGTTCTCGGCAGCACAGAAGCAGCGCAACAAGGAGTCATCTCCGGAAAAGTTGCCGACATTGGAGGGCAGCCTTTACCAGGTGTAACCGTAATTATTAAAGGGACTACCAGAGGTACTATAACCGATACTAACGGTTTTTATACGTTGTCAGAGGTACCTGCTGACGCCACTCTGATTTTTTCATTTGTGGGCATGCGCACTCAGGAAATAGGAGTGGGAAACCAAGCTTCAGTCAATGTTACTATGGCAGAAGATGCCATTGGATTAGACGAAGTTATTGTTGTTGGATTTGGTACACAAAAGAAAGCTGACCTGACAGGAGCAGTAAGTTCTGTTCAGGGAGAAGAACTGCTTAAAAGAATTGATGTATCAAATACTGCCGCTGCAATGCAGGGACTTTCTCCGGGCCTGACGATACAAAATTTCGCAGGAGAACCGGGAAGAGAAGACATTCGAATAAGAATAAGGGGTAATGGAACTTTAAATAACTCCGACCCTTTAGTATTAATTGATGGTGTTGAAAGATCTTTATCAACTGTTGAGCCCAGCGACATTGAAACAATGTCTATTCTGAAAGATGCGGCATCGGCAGCAATATATGGATCAAGAGCAGCAAACGGAGTTATCCTCATCACCACAAAACGCGGAACCACCGACGGAACCATCGTCAACTACCATTACAGCGTTGGTTTTCAAAATGTTCTCGGGTACCCTGAGGCTGCCGACATTGAAAGCTGGCTGAATCTGGAAAATGAAGCACAGGTAAATGCCGGAGGGCAACCATTATGGTCACAAGATTATATCAGTAAAGTACTTTCAGGCTCAGACCCGATAAATTACCCCTTTACGGTTTACGAAGATTACTTATTCCATAAAAATTCACCTCAACAACGCCACAGCATCTCTTTAACATCAGGAGGGAAAAACGGAAGAATCTTTGCATCTGTAAACTACCTCGACCAGGACGGTATAATTAACAGGTTCAACAACAAACGTCTGTCTGCAAGAATAAACTCAGACCTGTTTATTACAGATAAATTAACTGCTAATTTCAACCTAAACTATATGAATAAAAAGGCCACAGGCCCTGGTCATACTGCCCAAAGGTTAGTACAGGCTATGCTTCATATGAACAGATCTATTGTTGGCAGGTATCCTGATGGTACGTGGGATTTGATTAGCGGGCAATGGAATGCTGTTGCCATGATGGATAACGGAGAAAGAGTACTAGACAGAAATGAAATTGTAAGCCAGGTTGGACTCGAATATAAAATTTTACCGAGCCTGTCATTTAAAGGCGATGTTACTCTCAAAGCATACGGAGAAAGCGAGAGCACATTTATGAATTCCCTCGCTGGAATGAGAAGTTATAAAACAGGAGAACTAGTAACTGTGGGAGGTTGGTTTGCCGTGAATAATCTTACAGAATCACAAGAAAATTCCAAAGAATGGAGTCAAAGAGCCTATTTGAATTTTAATGAGAATTTTGAAAAACATAACATTGAAGCAACTGTCGGTTATGAAGGAATTACCAGCGACACCTTGAATGTCGTCGGCTACAGACAAGGCTTTTACAACAATGAACTACGTGACCTTAATTCAGGTGGAGCAACAGGGCAAACCGCTACAGGTAGCAGAAAAGAGTCGGCTCTTCAATCATTTTTTGGAAGAGTAAACTACTCTTTTGATTCCAAATATTTATTTCAAGCAAATGTCAGATATGACGGCTCATCGAGATTTGCATCAGGAAAAAGATGGGGTTTTTTCCCTTCATTCTCAGCAGGATGGCGCGTTTCTCAGGAAAGCTTTCTGATTGATAACAAAACAATTAGCAACTTAAGGCTAAGAGCTTCCTGGGGGCAGCTTGGAAATCAAAACATTGGACTCTACAGGTATTTAAATACCTATAATCTGGAACAGCCTTATGCATTCAATGGTGAGTCAGTTTCAGGAGCTGCGATAACAGTAGCCGGAAATCCTTCAATCACCTGGGAAACAACAACCATGACAAACATTGGCTTTGACCTTGGATTAGTTGACAACAGAGTAGAAGTTATAGCCGAATACTTTAACAATTTAACTACTGACATTCTGCTTGACCTGCCAATTGCGCCAACAGTAGGGGTTGAAGCACCTACCCAAAATGCAGCCTCGGTTTCTAATAAAGGATACGAAATTACAGTAAGGTATTTCAGCCCAAAAAGAAATGACGGCGGGTTTCAGTATTCTGTAGGATTAAACTTCTCTGATGTTGTAAATAAAATAGAAGATTTACATGGAACAGGACCGTATTTCCCTGATAAATTCAGTGTTTGGGAAGAGGGTTATTCGATGAACTCACTGCGTGGATTGGTATCTCCCGGTTTATATCGAAATGAATCAGATTGGTCTAAATATCCAACAAAACTTGTACCTCAGGTAACAACCGGAGATATTATTTATAAAGACCTTAATAACGACGGAGTTATTTCGCAGACTCTGTATCCGACAGGAGACCAATTGGTAATCGCAAATGAGGATCCTCGCTATGAATTTGGAATTAATGTAAATGCCAGTTATAAAGCATTCGATTTTACCATGTTCTTGCAAGGAGTATTACAAAAGTGGCATGCGCTTGACGGAGCCCTTATGGAAGGGCCAAACTGGGGGAACTTTATTCCGGCAGTAATGGCAAAAGAAACCTACCATCCAACCAGAAACCCTGAAGGAACATGGCCTCTTGTAACATACGGGAACAGTTGGAACCTTGCACAGTCTGATTTCTGGCTGCAAGATTCGCGCTATATGAGATTGAAAAATATTCAAGTTGGGTATACCATTAAACCCTCAAATTACATTTCTAATTTAAGGGTATATGTTTCAGGAGAAAACCTCGTAACGTTTACACCTTCTGAATTATTTGATCCGGAAACCCCACGCGGAAGGAGTCAATTCTTCCCTCACTCAAAAATTGTAAGCGCAGGGGTTAATATTACCTTCTAACTATTAATATTAAAAACTACACATTATGAAAAAGAATATTTTTCTCTTATTAATAATAACAATATTTGCATTTTTCACGTCATGCGAAGATGCTTTGGAAACGCTACCTACCGGCTCAGTTTCTGAGGTAATCTACTGGAAATCTGAAAACGATGCGATTCTAAGTGTTAATGCAGCATATAGGGAACTAGATGGTACCGGCATGGTCACTCTTGACGCCGTAACTGATATTGCAATGCATGCTCCCTCTTCGTCAGGCTATTTATACGACGTGGCAGTTGGCACGCTTGATCCGACCAACAACAGCATCAGCGACTACTGGAGTCGCTATTGGGTTGGTGTCAGGAAAGCAAACGATCCGATAAATAACATTGATAAAATTGAAACAGGAGACCCTGATTTATTATCAAGATTAAAAGCAGAAGCACGCTTCCTTCGTGCATACTACTATACGATGCTTTCTACATTATGGGGCGATGTTCCACTAATTACCGAGGCTCTTGACATTCAGGCACAAGTCAGTCGTACCGAAAAATCGAAAGTGGTTGATTTCATTATCTCTGAACTGGATGCTATCTCAGGAGTACTCCCGGTAAGTTATACCGGGAATGATATTGGGAGAGCAACAAGAGGGGCTGCTCTGGCATTAAAAGCAAAGGTCGCTTTATACAATGGCAGATACGAAATTGCTCGCGATGCAGCAAAAGCCGTAATGAATTTAAATATTTATGATTTGTATCCGGATTACGAAAAACTATTCTGGTACGAAGGGCAAGGCTGCGAGGAAGTTATTTTTGACCGTTCTTATGCAGTAGGTTATGCGTATACAAACTACATCAGTCGCTCAGCTTCTTCTCTTGGCGGAGGTTCATATATTGATCCGTTAAGGTCTTTTCTGTTAAAACATGAATACAAAGGAGAAACAGACCCGGAGAATGAATATGCGGGGCTTGATCCACGATTCGGATACAATGTTTTATACCCGGGCGCTGTTATGCCCAATGGAGCTATTTATAATTCAGTTCCGACCAGCACTACTCCAGATCGCATTGGAGCCAGTGAAGACGCTACCCAATACGGATTTAACGTAAGAAAAGGAATCGACTGGGCTGCTGACGGAAGTAACCCAACCCAATCAACATTAAATTTCATTTTAATTCGTTATGCCGATGTTCTTTTAATGTATGCAGAAGCAAAAATAGAATTGAATGAAATAGACGATTCTGTTTACGATGCCATCAACAGGATACGCACACGCCCAACCGTCGAAATGCCCGCTATTTCAGCAAATAAAACTCAGGCTGAATTAAGAGAGATAGTAAGGAACGAGCGCACTGTAGAACTGGCATTCGAAGGTCTTCGTTTGTTTGATATGAATCGCTGGAAAATAGGCGCAGAAAAAGCAAATCCGGCGCAAGGGATCAGATATAAAAACGATGCAGGCGAATGGACCATTTTCAGCCGGGGACTTACCCGCAGCTTCAGGGCAGACAGGGACTATCTCTGGCCGATACCACAAGAAGAGGTTGAGGTAAACCCGAATATAGGGCAGAACCCGAATTACATCTAGTATTTCAATTTCTGGTAGAATGGAACTAGCACTTATCCAGAGTGCTTCCTTAATAGTCTCTCAGATTAATGCTGGTTCCATACTCCTTTTTGCTCAATAATAAACTATAATAACATGAAATCCAGATTTTTCTTTATTCTACTACTCCCGTTTCTTACACTCTCCTGCTCTCAAAAATCAAATACCCTTTCGAAAAGTGAAATTTCCGAAGGCTGGGAATTACTTTTTGACGGCCAGTCGTTAGACCAATGGAAAATGTATAACGGAGGGGAAGTAACCGGATGGATAGTTGAAGATAATTGTCTCGTTGCTCTCGGACTCGGAGGCGATATTGGAGGGGACATAATCACGAAAAAACAATATGACAACTTCGAAATTTCGGTTGACTGGAAAGCAGGAGTTGGAGGAAATAGCGGATTAATGTATCATGTTTTGGAAAACAAAAATTTTAATGCGCCGTATCTCACCGGACCCGAATACCAATTTATAGACGAGAAAGGATTTTCAGAGCCGTTAGAAGAATGGCAAAAAACAGGATGCGATTATGCCATGCACCTGCCTGATTTAAGCAAAAAAAAGCTACATCCGGCCGGAAAATGGAACAACAGCAAAATTGTTTTTGATAACGGGCATGTAGAACATTGGTTAAACGGAGAAAAAATTCTTGAATTTGAAGCATGGACTCCTGATTGGTACGAACGCAGAAATAGCGGAAAATGGGAAAACATGCCCGAATACGGGTTGTCGCCAATCGGACATATTTGCCTGCAAGACCACGGAGCTAAATTCTGGTTCAAAAACATCAAGATTAAGCCTCTTCCCAAAAAAAAGAAAGAACCGGTTAACCTTTTTAATGGCAAAGACCTTACCGGATGGAAAATATTCGGCACTGAAAAATGGTGGGTAAACGATGGCCTTTTAATATGTGAAAGCGGACCCGATAAAGAATATGGCTATCTGGGAACAGAGAGATATTATAAAGACTTTGATTTATCACTCGAATTCAAACAGGAAGCCGATGGGAACAGCGGAGTTTTCATCCGGTCTACAATTGAAGGCACAAAAATAGCAGGATGGCAGGTTGAAGTTGCACCCAAGAATCACGATACAGGCGGTATTTATGAATCGTACGGTAGAGGATGGCTCGAACAAATACCAGACGAGAAGGAAAACATCCTGAAAGAAAACGATTGGAATACAATGAGAATTAAAGTAGTGGGAGACGAAATTACAACATGGCTAAATGGAATCCAGATGGTACATTTAAAAGACGCAAAAATAGGGGATGCTGTCGGCCGGATAGCCTTGCAAATTCATTCAGGAGGAGGAATTAAAATCTTATGGAGAAACTTAGAATTAAAAGAACTGTAGCAAATACAATCAACTGTTTTTTACAACAATAAAACTTTATATACTATGGACTTATCAAGAAGACAATTTACAAAGATTGCCGGGCTGGCAACAGTAGGAACGATTGTGTCGTCTAAGGCAGTATGGGCGGCCAATAGTAACACATTAAAAGTTGGCCTCATCGGATGTGGCGGCCGAGGAACCGGAGCTGCAGAACAAGCGTTAAACGCTGATCCTAACGTAATACTTACAGCAATGGCCGATGCTTTCTCAGACCATCTGGAAAGCTCATACAACTCATTGAAAGAAAAATTTGGCGAAAAAATACAGGTTGCCGAAAACAAAAAGTTTGTTGGACTGGATGCCTTCCAGAAACTGATTGACTCTGACGTTGACGTAGTCTTGCTGGCTACTCCCCCCGCGTTCCGCCCAGAACACCTGGAAGCGGCAATAAATGCCGGAAAGCACATTTTCTGCGAAAAACCTTTTGCTGTTGATGCTCCCGGATTACGCAGGGTAATGATGGCTGCAAAAAAGGCAAAAGACAAACAATTATCTCTGGTTTCAGGCTTTTGCTGGAGATACCACATACCAAAACGTGAAACATTTAACCGCGTTTTAGACGGTCAGATTGGCGAAATTGTTGCTGCCGAAGCTACTTACAACACCGGAGAACTGTGGTACAAAGAACGTCAGAAAGGATGGTCTGACATGGAATACAAACTGCGCAACTGGCTTTATTACAACTGGCTTTCAGGCGATCATATCATCGAACAGGCTATTCACAGTATCGATATGCTTTCGTGGGCAATGGGAGATGAAGCTCCTGTAAAAGTAAGCGGAACCGGAGGAAGACAAAAGCGTACAGATAAAAAGTACGGAAATATTTATGACCACTTCGGCATAACCTATGAGTACTCCAATGGAACAAAAGCTTACTTCTTCTGCCGCCAGCAAACAGGAACAACGCCATCTTATGCAGTTGAATTAACAGGGTTAGATGGAAAATGTATTGTAGATTGCAGAACAGGACTACATGAAATAAAGGGCAAAAATCCGTGGAAATACGATGATGATACCAAATTCACCGATGAAAATGCCTATAAAAAGTCTAAAGTAAAAAACATGTACCAGCAGGAGCACGACGAGCTTTTTGCCTCTATTCGAGGAGGGAAGGCCATGAATGACGGAGAATGGATGACCCGCTCCAACCTGTTGGCAATGGCTGGCCGGATGGCTGCATATAGCGGAGAAACCATTTCTTATGAACAGGCACTCTCTTCGATGGAAGTACTGTTCCCCGAGAAAATTTCATGGAAGACAAAATATGACATTCCGGTTGCTGTTCCGGGAATTACAAAATTTCAATAAGTTACCATGAACAGAAAAACTTTTATTCGATCAGCAGCCCTTGTGGCCGGAGCAGCAACAATTGCTCCTCCTACGCTAAAAGCAAATGTATCTCAGGCTAAAGACACCTGCAAAGTTACATTGAAAAAAGGCCTGGGATTTGGCATGATTAAAGAAGACCTTTCGCTAACAGATAAATTCAAGTTAGTAAAAGATTTGGGATTTGATGGGGTTGAACTCAACAGCCCACTTGACCTGAATGTATCGGAAGTATTGGAGGCCAAAGAAAAATCGGGAATTGAACTACCGAGTGTTGTGAATAAAGACCACTGGAAGAAACCACTTTCAGACCCTGATCCTGAGGTTCGAAAAGCTTGTATTCAATCTGTTGCCCAGTCGTTGCAAGATGTAAAAGACCTTGGCGGAGACACGGTTCTGGTGGTTCCCGGCGTGGTTAACGAGAACGTAAGTTACGAGCAGGCCTACAACACGGCCCTTGATTCGGTTCGGGAGTTGATTCCGTATGCTGAAAAAACCGGAATGCAGGTAGCCTTAGAGAATGTATGGAACAATTTTCTGCTCAGCCCGGTGGAAGCTAAACGTTTTGTAGATGACATTAACCACCCGCTGATAGGATGGTATTTCGATATTGGCAATATCCTGCGGTACGGATGGCCCGAGCATTGGATAAAAACACTGAACTCGCGCATTATGAAACTCCACATCAAAGAATTCAGTCGTAAGTTAATGAATGAAAAAGGATTGTGGGAAGGCTTCAAAGTTAATCTTCTGGATGGAGACAACAATTGGCCGGTAGTAATGAAAGCGGTAAGCGAAATCAATCACAGGGGAGGCTGGTTAACTGCCGAAGTCAGCGGCGGAGACAGAGCTCACCTGGAAGATATTTCGAAACGGATGGATAAGATAATTGGGTATTTATAGTCCATTCTCCACAACAGGGAATCGTTCAAATTCCTACTTCTCGTTCGTGAAACAGTGACAAATAAAAACGATTGTTTCGACGAACCGTTTGACAAATACAAAGCTCGTTTTAAAGTTTACTTTGAAACGGGCTTTTTAAATAAATAACGCTATATTTAATCCAACTTCGATTTAAACCAGCATGAAACTAACATGAATTTTCTTCATTCAAAATTTACAAAAAGGGATGATTAAAATTTATGTGAGTTCCTGAATGTCTTCAATTTTTTTTAACATTCAGAAATCAAAAAAATTAATACAGATGAAAAAATTGGCCGTTCTGATCACCTCTTTAGCCCTGCATTTTTCGTCTTTTTCGCAGTCAAGCAATCCCGTCTTTCTCGAAACCGAAAATTTCCAAAATAAAGGAGGCTGGGTAGTCGACCAGCAGTTTATGGATTTAATGGGGTCTTCCTATTTAATGGCGCACGGCATGGGCGTTCCGGTTGCAGATGCCGAAACTACTGTCGAATTTCAATCAACCGGAGAATACACTGTTTTCGTACGTACATTTAACTGGACATCTCCATGGTTTGACGGCGAAGGTCCCGGAAAATTCCAATTGGTAGTAAATGGCAAAAAAACAAAACAGGTTTTAGGCGCCTCGGGGTCTGAATGGCTGTGGCAAAACGCCGGGAAAGTGAATATATCTTCTACAAAAGTAAAAGTCGGGTTACACGATTTGACCGGATTCAACGGCCGGGTGGATGCCATCTGCTTTACCAAAGGAAACACCCCGCCGCCAAATGACCTGGAAGCCTTGGAGACGTTCAGAAAAACACACCTCGGAATTTCCATGACGCCGGAGAAGGCAGGGCACTTCGACCTGGTAGTTGTTGGCGGGGGAATTGCCGGAACAACAGCTGCAATATCAGCAGCAAGACTGGGATTGCAGGTAGCCCTAATCCAGGACAGGCCGGTACTCGGAGGGAACAACAGTTCGGAAGTCCGCGTTCACCTCGGAGGCCGGATTAATGTAAATCCGTTCCCCGCGCTGGGAGATGTGGTGAAAGAGATTGGTCCTACGCGCGGAGGAAACGCCCAGCCGGCGGATTATTACGAAGACGAAAAGAAAATGGAGATGGTGCTGGCAGAACAAAATATTTCGCTATTCACCAATTACCGGGCATTTGCAGTAGAAACAAAAAACTCCCGCATAACCGAAGTACACGCACGCAACATTGAAAATGCAAAAGAGCTGACTTTCTCGGCACCGCTGTTTGCAGATTGTACAGGCGACGGAACAATCGGCTTTCTGGCCGGGGCCGATTATGCCATGGGACGCGAAGGGCGCAGTGAGTTTGAAGAACCCACAGCTCCAGAAATAGCCGATAAAATGACCATGGGCTCTTCTGTACAATGGTATTCAGTGGAAGAAAGCAACCCCGTAGCATTTCCTGCTTTCCGGTATGGCGTTGAGTTCAACAGCAGCAATTCCGAAAAAGTAACCATGGGCGAATGGACCTGGGAAACAGGTATGAATTTCGACCAGATATATGACTTTGAACGCATCCGCGACTACGGGCTGCTGGTGGTTTACTCCAATTGGTCGTTTCTGAAAAATTTCAGTCCGAATAAAAATGAATACACCAACCGCAGGCTGGAGTGGGTTGCATACATCGCCGGGAAACGCGAATCGCGCCGCCTGCTGGGCGACCTGATTCTGAAAGAACAGGACATTACAAACTACGTGGTTTATCCCGATGCTTCGGCGCCTACCACCTGGACAATTGACCTCCACTACCCCGCCCCGAAAAACACAGAGCATTTTCCGGATATGGAGTTCAAATCCATTGCCGTGCATAAAAAAATTCATCCCTACCCCATTCCTTACCGCTGTTTTTACTCACGAAATGTAGACAATCTTTTTATGGCAGGAAGAAATATCAGTGTTACCCACGTGGCGTTGGGAACTGTCCGGGTAATGCGAACTACGGGAATGATGGGCGAAGTTGTGGGCATGGCCGCTTTGGTTGCAAAAAGAAACAATACTACCCCGCGCGGCGTGTATAAAAATCATTTGGATGAACTAAAAAAACTCATGAACAAAGGAGTTGGAAAATACAACGCTGAAAATATGCAGAAATACAACGAAGGATCAACTCTGGGTCCGAAAGAGTGAATTTCGAAGGAAGCTTATTCCCTCTTTTTAAAGCTTTGTACATATTTTTTTCTATTTTAACGCTGATAAAACAGGCATTTAAAGAACATGACAAACTTCAAAAAATACCTTTTTCAGGTTACAGCAACCGTAGGATTTTTCCTGTTTGTCAGCTTTTCCAACACTTTCCCGGAACGCCCCAAAACAGGCTTCTGGGCTATGGAAGGAAAGCTTATTACCCACTATTTCGAAGAAAAGACTGATTCTCTTTCGGGGCCGGAGTTGTTCGAATTGCAGGATAAAAACGGACTTCCCATTTGGTTTGGGCGGCATATTTTTAAAGATGTATGTATTTCCGGAGAATGCAAAATGATTCGCCTGTGGTTATTCTGGGATGGAACAGGAAGTTATCTTGGCATGCAAATACCGGATGGAGAACCGCTTACCAAATCAGACCACACAGAATTTCAGCAGGAAGATTACGTAAAACTGGAAGGAATCCTTCGGGACACTGCATCCATTTTAAAAGCGTTGAAACAGGAGGATTTAATAATTGTGCCCGACTCCATCGACCCATACGAAGTTGACGGATACACCGCTGCTACCCAGCCCACGCTGGCCGAAGTGGTGGTAAAAGATGCGGTGTATTCCTGCCACACCCTTTGGCATACCGTTTATGGCCCGGTTCAAAACGAAATAAATACAGTTTTAGAAAATAACCTGAGCGAAAAATTCCTTGCAAATATGTTTGCAAGCCAAAACCAGGGGTACATTTCACGGGCTATTAAATGTGTAGCCGCTCACCCTGAATACCATTCTGCCTTTTATCCTGAAATAATGCATCTTGTAAAGTCAGATAATTCTGCGCTTGCAAACCAGGCGCTCAGTTATTTCCGACCAGAAATACTTGCTGACACTGTTATTCAGCAACAGCTTGTTTTGGTTATGGCAGACACTTACATGAACATGAAATATGAAATTCTTTGGAAATTCATCGGCCTTGGTAAAGTTAACGAGCAAGTGGTACTGGAACTTTTAAACATGTTTACCAGCCAGGAAATGGGTGTCGGCACATACAATCTGATTTTAAGGTTGGTAACGCCCGAACATATTTCCGGAAACGAACAAATTGCCCGGATTTTAAGCACCCTTTCTCAAGATGAAAACGGATACGTACGAAACCTCACAAAAAAAATACTGAACAAAGAACAATGAACTAATTTCCCGTAAGTAATCAATACTGAAACTAAAAAAACTACTATGCCAAAAATCAAGCTTTCGTTAATGATGTTCCTCCAATATATGATGTATGCCGTTTGGTGGGTTCCGCTTGCTGCATACCTTACAAACCTGGAAGTTGGGAGCACACAAAAAGCACTCATATTAAGTTCGATGGCCATCGGGTGCATGGCTTCACCACTTGTAGGAATGCTGGCCGACCGCTTTTTTGCCGCACAAAAGGTGTTAGCCGGACTAAACTTTATCCACGCGCTTATGCTCCTCTGGGCAGCCGTAACGCATAATCCGGACGTGTTGTTTATTTGCCTGCTTCTGGCCATGTTGGCTTACATGCCTTCGTGGAGCCTTTCGTCTGCTATTGCCATGGCGCACCTTCCCTCGGAAGATTTTCCGAAAGTCAGGGTATTTGGTTCAATCGGATGGGTAACTTCAGGTGTGTTCAGCTTGGTTTTCATCCATGTGTTTAACATCAATTTTGATGGCACTCATGTTCCTTTTTATTGCGGCGCGGGCGTTAGCATGGCGGCAGTTTTACTGAGTTTCACCCTGCCCGACACTCCGCCCCTGGCAAAAGGGCAGAAGCCGCCCCTCGTTGATGCGTTTGGACTGGGCTCGCTTCATCTGATGAAAGATCGGAACTTTGCACTGTTCATTCTCTTTTCATTCCTTTCCATGATTCCTTTTGCCATGTATTACTCTTACTTTTCGGAGTTTCTGCTGAATATCAACACAAAATATATTTCGATCACCATTAACTGGGGCGTGTTGGCCGAAATGGGATTTTTACTACTGGTGCCGGCAGCCATAAAAAAATTCGGATTAAGAAATACAATGACACTGGGTCTTGTTGCACTGTGCATTCGTTATTTATCGTTTTACACGGGAGGATCGATTAGTCAGCCCTGTATGTACTATATCGGCATTTTAATCCACGGATTAATTTTTGGATTCTTTTATGTGGGTGGCCAGATTTACATCGACAAAAAAGCGCCTGCACAATTAAAATCGCAGGCGCAGGGATTTATTTTTCTGGTGACTTTTGGGGCTGGACTGCTGGTTGGCAACTTTTTATGCGCACGGCTGATTCATCATTATAAAACCGAGGCAGGTTACAACTGGAATGCTATTTGGGGAATTACCACACTGGTTTCGGTAGCACTATTAATTGCCTTTGTTCTTTTGTTTAAAGACAAAGAAAAACTGTTAAAACCAACCAACTAGAATACGGCGTATAACAAAATAGTAGTCCCGGGATGTGATACTCCGGGACCTTTCTATTTCTATTTAACCGCCAAAAATAAGCGAAGCATTTCGGGTAATTGACTGTCCGTCGGGCGTGTTTACAACAACAGTAATTTCATCCCTCACTCCCGTTGCAGCACCAACAACTGACATTTTATAGGTTCCGGCTGATTCTTCGGCGCTGCTCACCGTATACTGGCTGTTCTGCGTCCAGCCATCGGTTCCAACCATTGATATGGAGACCGTGCTTCCAACAGGCAAACAAAATACCGATACGGTTATTGTGTAGCTTTGTTTTGCCGCAGGTGCAGCAGGGCTCAAGTTAAGCGAACGGATACTTGGCTTTGCGTTGGCAGATAGTTCCGCATTTAAAATAGCCGACACTCCTTCCCTAACGGTGTAAGCTTTCAGAATTGGAGATGGCAGGCCATGAAACCTGACATAAAGCCGCATCTCTCCTTGTGACTTAAAATCTTCAAGTAACTTTTGCTCGTTTATTTTATCCATAATCGACGGGGATCCCGGAGGGCCGGAAGCGCCTAATGTTGCGCAATAAACAGAGAGTGCTGCAACAACCCCTGTACATGCAACCCCAACTGCCGGCGCCACTTTAATTCCAATTCCTGTGGCAGCAAGCTTTGCTGCTAAATAAACACACATGGTGGGCGACAAAGTCGCAGCATAAATTCCACCTGCATCGCAAATAGGGCCTAAAATTGCAGTCAGCTTTTCTATTGCACCTTGCGGGTCTATTGTCGGGGCTGTTCCGGAGGGTATTGTTATGGAATAAACCCCTTTTGAAACATATTCAGCATACAGCTTTTTTATATGCACATGCCCGGTAATATCAAATACATCAACAGAATAGGGTTGCTGATTGGTTGGTGCTCCGCACGAGGTGGTACGCAAGCTATAAACCGTGCCACTAGCAGTTGCAGATTTCAACATGCCTGCATTCTCCCAATCTTCGGCATCAACAAACGGATGAAATTCAATATCATAACAAAAGTTCCCCGTTTCGCGAATGGGAGCGTTGTAATTTACCCGTGCGCTCTTTTCTGCATCCAGGTCATTCAAATCAATTTCAGTATTAATCTGATTTACTCCGTCATTGCAATCGATAAACAACGCCACTTTTTCACTGCTCAGCCACTCAAAATTAAAAACGGTGCCGTTTGCTGCAATTACCGTTTCAATTTCTTTGTTATCATTAAACAGGAAAACATACTCCTGATCCCCTTCAATGGTAATGTTAATTTGCTTCACCTCGTCGGGCATGCCATTTGCATCCCTGGTGCCAAAAACATTAATTATTTCACCGTCTTTCGTCACCAGTTTAACGAACTCCGGATCTGAAGCATTCGTTGCAATATAAGAGCCTTCGGCAACATTGCTGTCGTCGTCTTTCGACTTAAATAGTTTTTCGCACTGGCAGAAAAAGATAGCAATAAAAACGAGAAGCAGTAGAGAGGGAATTAATCTTCGGATTTTTTTTGGTTTCATTATTATTAATTTACGGTTACTGCTAAATATCTGTGATTTAAATGCTGGCGTCGCTGTGTGTCCTTACGGTTCTTGATGTGTCGTCTTAAAAAAAACAGTAGTTTCAACCATTCCCCTGCGGTCATTCCCTGTAAACGAAACTTTGTCAAACCTGTTTGGAAGAAAAATATTTTCATTCTTTATGTTGGTTAGTTTTTGTGGCAAGTAACATCGGCATACAAAACCCATCGGTATGCCACTCTTTTAATCGGTTTTTGTTTGTTGTTAAACAAATTTACGGTGTCCTCAATTATAAATGATTGCCATATGGTAAAACCAATAAACAAAAGGTAAATATATGTCTGATTAAAAAGAGAAATGAAAGGCTTTTTTCTGCAACCAAACACTTCAAAAAATAACCATATTGCTGTTTTTCATTTGCTTACTTTGAAAATTTCCTTCCTCAAATTTGATACACGAGTAACTGAACGTCTCCATTATCCAAATCAATTCAGCTCCCATAAAGACAAAAATTCTTATGAGCGCCTGCACATTTTCAGGCCACCCCAAAAAACGAAGTTCCTTTAATACTGCCCAATTAAAAGCAATATGCGCCAACGCAATTTCGCTCCCTCCCAAAAATAAAGGCACAAAAAATCCGGTCTGAAAAATCAAACCGGATTCCCTGTATTTTACTATTCTTTTAGTTTTTTACCCGTTCGCTGTATGAACGGTCGCGGGTGTCAACTTTAATTACCTCTCCTTCGCCAATAAACATCGGAACCATAATTTCGGCACCGGTTTCGAGCGTGGCAGGTTTTAGTGCTGTTGAACTTGCTGTGTTTCCTTTTTCGCCTTCGATGGTTGAAGTAACCGTAAGTTCTACGAATGAAGGCATTTCTGCTGTTAACGGAGTTTCAGATTCTGCATGAAACTGGATTTCCACTAACTGTCCTTCTTTCATCAGGTCGTTATTTTCAATCATATTTTCAGGAATGGAAATCTGTTCGAATGTTTCCGTATTCATGAAATTGAAGCCCATATCATCTTTATACAAATACTGATATTGTCGTCTTTCAACTCTCACTTCATCTACCTTAACTCCCGAGGAGAAGGTGTTTTCAATTACTCTTCCTGTTTTTACATTCTTTAGTTTTGTGCGAACAAAGGCCGGACCTTTTCCGGGTTTTACATGCATAAATTGAACGATGGTGTAAATATCGCCTTTGAAATTAAAGCACATGCCATTTCTAAAATCTGCTGTTGTAGCCATGAATTTTCCTTTTACTTTTTTAAAAACGCTGTAAAAATAAACAAATCAGTTAAAAATGAATGTATTCGACGGTTATTTGCGGGATAAAAAATTCCATTTTATTGAGCTTTCTGTGCTTTTCCGTCAATCTCGTACTGTTTTAACTCTGCACGCAAGGCTCCAACCCGCATGTCGAATTCGAGCAAAACCGGCAGGTTCGTCTTCTTCGATATAAAAAATTTCAAACCGTCTGAACGATTCAATAGTTTTCCTTTATTTACCGAAGGAACCAAAACATAACAATCAATTTTTCCAAGATCTGTTTTTATTTCACTGTCGCCAAAATAGGTAACAGTCACATTCTCTATTTTATCGGCATGAAACGTGGGCAAAGTGGTCGACCTTCCGGGTTCCAGGTTGTCAATCAAATGATTGTGGATAAAATAGAAAAATACAGAAACAATATCAACCAGGTTGTCGGGCGCGCTTTTCCACCCCGATTTCTGGCTGTTAATAGAATCAATATCATGGTAATAAAGAGTTTCGTTATACCAACGGTATTTCCCCTCTTTAATGTTCCGAATCGATTTTAGCGGGAGCCTGGATTCAGCATTAACAGTTGTTTCGTAAATGTCGTTTACACCAAACAGCTTATCGGTAATGCCGGTGGTTCTGCCCTGCAAATAGTAATGAATTGCCCGGCCGTTGTTGAAAACAGTATCTGATATCACCAGTTCTGCCTCGCCTCCTTTTATGAAACCAAACTTCAGGTTAAAAATAATTTTCTCCTTTTTGGCTTGCGATGGAAGAGCGAAAACCAGCAAAACTATAATTATGGCACCTAATTTTTTCATTGAATAATTTTATTCTTCGGAATCGTTGCTATAAAGTTTTTCAAATAAAACGGTTCAAAATAGGCAACGTCTTCAAAATCGTTTTTGTTGTATTTTTCTTCAGCAAGATTTACCATAAACCGTGCCGAAGCTTTCTGAGGGCCCAAGAACAGTGCATTTGCATGGGTTAATGCAGTTTTACATTTTTCCGCTCCGTTTCCAAAAAACAGCACCGGATGTTGATCCAGATTTTCCCGGAATGAATTTTCGTCAATAATTTTTGCAGCAACCGGCTCAATTTTCTCACCATTCGCATTAAAAAGAGCTGTGTAAACTTCCATGCGGCGGGCGTCAATCATCGGGCAAAAAAGCGCGTCCTTTCCATTTACAAAATCTGGCAAAAACTCTTCTTTGTTCTGCGCAGCGTACCTTCCCAGTGCATCAAGCGTACCAATTGCAATCAACGGTTTGCCGAGCGAATAGCACAAGCCTTTAGCTACAGAAACACCAATGCGCAAACCGGTGTACGACCCAGGACCTTTACTAACGGCCACTGCATCAAGCTGGTCTTTTTCAAATCCTTCAGACTTAAAAATTTCTTCGATAAAAACCGTCAGAAGCTGAGAGTGGTTCAATCCTTCCCTGCTCTCTTTTTCAAACAACACTTTGCCGTCTCTTGCCAGGTTAACCGAACATACTTCTGTTGCAGTTTCAATATTTAAAATGGTTGCCATTTTTTACGTTTCAATAAATGTCGGGGCAAAAGTACGCAAATGTTTCAAAAAAGGAAGTCGTCTGCCCGGCGGAGAGAATCAACCTGTTCTGTTTCTTAAAATAACACGAAAATTCAATTTAATAGGAATCGTAAAGGAGGATGATAAAACAGTTGCCGGGCAGGAGTTTGCTTATTCAACAAACCAATTTAACCGAATGGAAACAAGCGCAAATTGCCATTCAGAACAACAGCATCCAGGCTCAGCTCTTTTGCAGCATTTAAAGCATCGGTTGTTGTATGAACAATGGGCTCGCCGCGCCGGTTAAAAGAGGTATTAATCAGCGCTTTTACTTCATATTCGTCATTCAAAAAACGAAGCAAATCGAATAAAAACGGATTATCGTTTCTGCTGAAAAGTGTTTGAAAACGCGCCGTTCCGCTAGAGTGAACAACCCCGGCAATCTCCGGCTGTTTTTCCGGCAAAACAGAGTAATCAAGCAACATGTATTTCGACAGCGGATGAATTTCTGACTTCCCTGTAAAATAACGGGTGTTCTCTTCCAGCGCTACCGGTGCCAGCGGACGGTACCACTCACGCCCTTTCTTTTCCATACTTATTTCCCGGGCCAGCTTTTTCGAATTGGCCAGTGCCAAAATACTCCGGTTTCCCAAAGCCCGCGGCCCGGCCTCTCCAAATCCGTTACAAATTCCCACAACCTTGCCACCAGCCAATAATTCTGCAACATTTCGAATAGTGTCCGAATCATAAGAAGGCTTATAATCTTCAATATCCCAGTTATTCAGATAGCTCTCGTGGTATTGAACAGAACCGTGTTTCTGCCACTCGGCAAATGCTGCTGCGCCGAGGGCAAGTCCGCTATCTTCGGTGCATGGAGGAATAAAAACGTTACAAAAAATTCCGGCCTCCAAAATTCTTGTGTTCGCAACAATATTCAGCGCCGAGCCTCCGGTGTAATACAAATTTTCGGCTCCTGTTTTTTCGGCCAGCTGGCGCAACTTTATCAGTATTTGGTCAATAAATATCTCCTGTAACGAAGCTGCCACATCGCGAATAAAAGAGTTCTTCTGACTGAATGACTTCAACTCTACTCCAAAATCAATTTTTGCCCGATTAAAAAACACCGACGTTTTTCCCCAGATATCCTGAAAAAAATTGTGTTTATAAAGCCAATCTTTCAGTTCTTTCCGCGGAACTCCCCAACCGGCAAACCCCATAAATTTACCGGGCACGGCATTTTGTTCGGGCAACTTGGCCCCGATGATTGAAAACACCAGTGCATTTGCGTTGTAGATGGTACTAAAAGGTTTCAAATCCCAGTTGTATTCAACCCAGTTTAACTTGCCATCTTTGAAAACCGCTGCCGAAAAATTACTCAGGCTTGCACCACCGTCGAAATGCACCAGTAAACTATTCTCCCTGAAATTCCCGAAAAACGGAAGGCAGGAAAACATGTGCGCCAGTTCGTGATTCAAACACCAGGCTTCTTTTTCGTGACCATACCACCAGCATTTACCTTTCTCCAGGCCGGTTGCCAGTGTTGAGGTTAACGGAGCCTCAAAACGGGCATCGCCCTGCCGGGATAAAAAAGTGCGACCAACCACGTTATCAACAAACACGAGATCGTAATCGCCTGCCAGCAGTCTTTTTTCTTTCAAAATCTCTTTAATGTGAAGATGAAAAGTGTTATCCCTTTTCCGGCGAGAAATGCGTTCCTGCTGAAGAAACCACTTCACCCTGCCGTTTTCCATCAGCGCGAGGTTATGATCGTGTACGTAAAAAGGATGCTCGTAATCGTCTCTGTCCTGAATACCGTAAATTGCCAACGTTGGTTTGCTCTTGTCCATTTACTCTTACGCTAAAAATTCCAAAGCAACTACTGCAGCAACCAGCAGAAAAAACCAAAGCTCACCCCAAAACCTTCTTTTCAGAAAAACAAAAAAGTTGGTCAGCAAAAAGGTTACGGGAATTGCAGCCAGCACAAATATTTCTACCGAGGTGGCAGGCACCAGAATAAAACTCGCCAAAATGCATGCAAATACAAGAAACAGCACAACAAAAAACCTTCGGGTACTTACTTTTTTTGTATCGTACTGCTGCAGTATTTTTACTGTTCCGAAGAAAATCAAAACAAGCAGCAACCCGAGATAAATCATTAGCGGAATGTTCGTCCAAAGTGTGCTAACCGGCGTAACGATATTCGATTCGAGAACACCTAAAAACTCAGGAACCTGGTCTGAAACAAATGCATAACTAAACGCAAAAACAAACGGCAAAGTAAACCCTAAAAGACAAACCGCCAGTTCCCTCCATTTGGTTTCCCTGGAAAGGATTCCGACTCCTACCAAAAAGGCAGGAAGTAAAACAAAAGCATTAAAATAAAAAAGCGATGCAATCCCCAGAAAAAAACCCGAATCGAAAGCAGGAGAGTACGGCTTTAGCTGATCGAACGCGCTGAAAAGCCTGTAAACAGCCAAAAGTACAAACAACGCTGCAAAATAGACCGGATGCAAAGCATGAATACTCATAAATCCGCTGACAATCAGAACAAACAACGGAGCCGGCAACATTGTCCTGATTCGAATAATGTTGTACTTATTGTTCATTTGAAGCAAAACCAACGCCATTCCGACAACCAGAAAAAGCGTTACAATTATTTGCAGCAAAAGGTAGTCCTTTAACAAATTATGGATAGGCGCATACAAAATATTATCCTGCTCGCCCCGATAAAATGGATATGCCTCAGGAGAAATCAGGCTTTTCAACCAGAAAAGTATTCCCATAAAAGGGAATAGAAAAAAGTTAACTGCACGGTTCGATTTTAATGTTTTAAGTAACATATCACAGGTCGAAACCTAAATCTTTGCGGTAATATTTCTTTTCAAACTGAATGAGTTCTGCATTTCTGTATGATGCGGCAAGTGCTTCAGTTATTGTTTCGCCTAACGAACTAATTGCCAAAACCCGGCCTCCATTGGTTACCACATCGTTCCCTGACATTTTTGTTCCGGAATGAAAAGCAGTGCTGCCGGCCACATTTTCCAACCCCGAAATTACTTTCCCTTTTTCATAATTGCCGGGATATCCGCCAGAAACCATCATCACGGTAACAGCTGTTTGTTCGTCAAATTCAATATCTTTTTCGGCAAGAGTTCCATCAGCAGCGCCTTCCAGCAAATCAACCAAATCAGATTTTACCCGAAGCATAACTGCTTCTGTTTCCGGGTCGCCCATCCGAACGTTGTATTCAATTACAAACGGATTATCTTTTACGTTGATCAACCCGAAAAATATAAACCCGTTGTATTCAATACCATCTACATGCAGCCCGTTTATGGTAGGGCGTATGATGCGTGCTTCCACCTTTTCCATAAACTCCTTATTGGCAAACGGAACCGGAGAAATTGCTCCCATACCGCCGGTGTTCAGACCGGTATTTCCTTCGCCAATTCGTTTATAATCTTTGGCTTCGGGCAGAATTTTGTAGTGTTTACCATCGGTAATAACAAATACCGAAACTTCCACTCCGCTAAGAAATTCTTCGATAACAACTTTGCTGCTGGCCTGGCCAAACATTCCCCCCAGCATCTCTTTCAAAGCACTTTGGGCTTCCTGTAAATTCTCAATAATTAAAACACCTTTCCCGGCGGCAAGCCCGTCGGCTTTTAAAACATAAGGTGCTTCCAACGATTCCAAAAACTCAACTCCTTCTTCGATATTTTTCCGGGTCACCGTTAAATACCTGGCAGTAGGAATGTTGTGTTTACTCATAAAGTCCTTGGCAAAATCCTTGCTCCCTTCTAACATTGCACCGGCCTTTTTGGGGCCTACAACTTTCACATTCGCCAATACGGAATCTGCAGCAAAAAAATCGTGAATGCCTTCTACCAATGGAACTTCAGGGCCTACCAGAACAAGATTGATCTGGTTTTCAAGTACGGCACTTTTAATGCCTGCAAAATCGTTTACTCCGATTTCGAGATTGGTACCCAGCTCTGAGGTGCCCGCGTTACCGGGAGCGAAATAAAGATTCTCTGTTTTTTTGCTTTGTTTTATTTTCCACCCCAGGGCATGTTCTCTGCCTCCCGAGCCAATTACCAAAATATTCATATCACTAAAAATGTTTTTATTACGGTATCATTTAAAACTTGCATAAATTTTAACCATCTCTTTTTGTGAATTTTGAATGAAAAAAATTCATGCTCGTTTCATGCGATTAAATTGCATTATACGTTTCAAAATGTTTCTGCATGGCTTCGCCAATTTTCTTCGACAATTCCGAGTCGTTAAAAGTACGGGCAGTCCGCTCAATGCGTTGCAAGTAGAAAAGATTTCGCTGAATCTCTTCGTTTATACTTTGTGTCTGCAAAAATCTCCTATTCATAGCAAGGAAGTATCCCAACTCGTCGTTAAACGATTCGTAAGCCTCTTCCAATATTTTCTTCCCTTTTTCAGGGGCACCTGCCTGGTAATAACTTTCAGCCAGTTCCAGCGAAAAATACTCATAAGGAACAACAGAATTTGGAATCAAGTCAAAGCAGCGGTCAATTACAGCCACGGCAGAATCGGTTTTCCCTTCGGAGATTAAGCCGGTTGCCAGCCTGTTAAAACTGTTTCTGATGTTAGTCATCATCCGTCCGTTGTTTTCGTCGATGTAAACTTCCGGATCATTCATATTCCCGTACTTGAACTTGTTCATCAGGTTATCGTACATAATATCGGTTGCTACGGTTCCAAATGCCAGCCTGTTAGGATTCGACTCGCCTTTAATGGGAACAAACCGGTAGCCAAAACCTTCAACCTGGAAATAATCCTGCAAGTTCATGTATTTGCTGCTCCCCACAGTAATAGCCCAGTAAACAGGGCGTTCCCAATTATTGGTAGCCAGCAGGTCAAGTATCATCATTTCATCTTTCGAAAGGAAATTCCGGTCGGAAAGATCGATGGTAATTGTATCCACAATTTTGTCGTAATCCTGTGGTCTTACCACCTTATTTCTGATAACCGCATCTTTATCCACTTTAAACGACAGCACTTTTTTGGGAAGATACGCGGCGTTGTCGGCCTGCTGAAGTTTAGTTGCCGGATTATCGTCAGCGATAAAACCAACGGCTTCCTTCAATCCAATTACGTTCCTCGAAATCCGCGGATTGTCCATCAAATAAATAATGTCCCGGGTTCCCTGCCTGTACTGGTCTTCGTTCATCGAGAAAGGCAGCGGTTCAGATTCATAGGCTTTTCTTTTCATCTGGTCGATGTACCAGTCGGTTTGCAAATAACTAAGATTACAAACGCGAACATCAGTCCGGACACCTTCTACCTCCTGATTGTACCACAACGGGAAAGTATCATTATCACCGTTGGTGAAAATAATTCCGTTTGGCTTGCAACTTTCCAGGTAATTTGCGCCCAAATCCCTGGCAGTGTAGCGCCCCGAGCGATCGTGATCATCCCAGTTTTCTGCCACCATAATTCCCGGCACCAAAACCAGAGCTGCCACCCCGGCAATACCTCCGGCAAGTTTTTCCGGCAAAAACTTTCTAAGCGCTTCGGAAATAGCAAGTACGCCAAGTCCAATCCAAATTGTAAACGCATAAAAAGAACCGGCATAAGCATAATCGCGCTCACGCGGCTGGTGCGGGTACTGGTTCAGGTAAATAATAATAGCCAGGCCGGTCATAAAAAAGAGCAGGAACACGACCCACAATCCTTTTTTGCCTTCGTTACCCTTATTATACTGAAAGAACGCACCAAGCAACCCAAGCAGCAACGGCAGGAAGAAATAGGTATTCCGGGCTTTGTTGTTTGCAAACCGATCGGGCAGGTTGTCCTGGCTTCCCAAACGCATTTCGTCAACAAACTTAACGCCGCTTAACCAGTTTCCGTAAAGCACGCCACCATGCCCCTGAATATCATTTTGCCGCCCGACAAAGTTCCACATGAAGTACCTGAGATACATGTGCCCCACCTGGTACCTGAACAAAAAACGCAGGTTTTCGCCAAAAGTCGGCTTTACAATAGTCTCCGTTTGTCCAGCTTCATTTCTGTGCTGAATTCTTTTGCCTTTTATATTTCCCCACTGCTGATAGTCCTGTGCATGAACCGGATCCATGTTGCTCCACATACGCGGGAAAATGGTTTTAAATTTTTCATCGTAATTGGGAATTACCCGCCTGTCTGTTTCCACATATTTACCATCGATTTGCGAATAAACAGGCTTTCCTTCTTTATACCGTTCCTGCGGATTCAGTGGTGAATTGTAGTACTGCCCCTGGAATAACGGACGCTGTCCGTACTGTTCCCGATTCAGATAATAAAGCAACGAGAACATGTCGTTGGGGCTGTTCTGATCCATGGGTGGCTTGGCAGATGAACGGATAATAATCAGTGCAAAAGACGAATAACCGATTAAAATAACAGTGATTCCGAGAATTATCGTATTCCACAAAACCATTTTCTTTTTCATGGTGTAGCGGATGCCGTAAACAATGGCAGCAATCAACGCCACCACGTAGAAAAGCACACCCGATTTAAACGGCAGTCCGAATGTATTTACAAACAACAATTCGAACCACGATGCAACGGTTACTACGCCCGGAATAATTCCATACATTAAAATGCCCAGAAGGACAACTGAAGCAACCAGTGCCCAGAAAATTCCTTTGCGGGTAACTTCATATTTTCTGAAATAGTACACAAACACAATGGCCGGAATTGCCAGCAAGTTCAGCAAGTGAACACCGATTGACAAGCCAATAATATATGCGATAAATATTAGCCAGCGGTTGGCATGAGGTTCATCGGCAATGTTTTCCCATTTTAAAATAGCCCAGAAAACAATGGCTGTTAGCATGGAAGAAAAAGCATAAACTTCGCCTTCAACTGCCGAGAACCAAAAAGTATCTGAAAAAGCGTAGGCCAATGCGCCAACCACTCCGGCTGCCATTATGGAGATGGTGTTTCCCCGGTTAACGTTTTTCTTTTCAACCACAAGCCTGAAGGCCAAATGCGTGATGGACCAAAACAGGAACAAAATGGTAAAAGCACTGGCTAGCGCCGACATAATATTCACCATTTTAGCAGCATTTTCAGGACTGGCAAAAAGCGTAAAAAAACGTCCAAAAATCATAAAAACAGGAGCTCCAGGAGGGTGACCAACCTCCATTTTAAACGAAGTGGTGATAAATTCGCCGCAATCCCAGAAACTGGTAGTCGGCTCAATGGTCATTAAATAAACAACGGCTGAAACCATAAATACGGCCCAGCCAGTCAGCTTGTTAATGAATCTGTATTCTTTCATTTGATAATGTTTTCTTTCTTCCGATACTTTTGTAAACGGTTAATTGTTGCGAAGATAGTTGTTTTGCATAAAACAGAAAGAAGAGAATTGCAATTTAAAGATTTTTAAAACGCAGGCCTAAACCAGCATAATCCCCGAAACCAGCCTCCCGGTTTCAATGCCTTCTCTGCGGGCAGAATAATACTTGTTGCTTTCCTTAAAAGTACATTCTGCCAGCACTTCAATATTATCAGGCAAAACCCCCAAGGCCATTAAAACCTGCCGGTTGGCTTCCCAAAGATCAAAATGGTATTTTCCGGAAGAACTCTCACGCAGTGTTTTTTCGAAGTTAGGAATAGCGCCCCGCGCGGCGTCAGCCACTTCTTCTCCCACCTCGTAAACATCTGGGCCAATTGACGGGCCAACAACTGCTAGAATATCTGCAGGGACAGAACCAAAAGAAGCCTCCATTTTTTGAACTGCCTCGCCAACAATTTTTTTCACAGTGCCACGCCACCCGGCATGAACCGCAGCAACGGCTTTTGTTTTCGAGTCGAACAACAGCACAGGAACGCAATCGGCAGTTTGAATGCACAGGCAAAGCCCGGGCTGATTGGTAACCAAAGCATCCGTTTCGCGCATTTCTTTTTCGGGAAGTGTCTGAACTTCTGCAACGCAGCAGGAGTGTGTTTGCCGCGGAAAAATCAATTGGTTCTCCCGAATTTTCAAAAGCCCGGCAAGTTGCTTCCTGTTTTCTGTGGCATTTTGGGCAGCATCTCCGGTAAAACGCGGTGCTTTATTTTCAGAAAAAACCCGCTTGGTGGTTGTAAATGCTTTTACATTTTCAAACGGTTCAAAAAGCCGGTACGAGATAAACAAATCATCCATTTCGTAAAATATCATTTAATCGTTTTTTATCCAATAATGTAACTGTCCGCTTCTCTATTGCAAACAGTTTTTCTTTTTGCATTTCGCTTAAAACACGTGCCAACGACGGGCGGGTCACGCCGAACAACTCTGAAAGCTGTTGCTGCGTTGACTTCAGCGGAAAAGAATGCAACCTGTCGCCGGCCTGTTGCAGAAGGAAATGAGCCATTTTTCCGCGAATGGTTTTAAAACTTAAAAACTGAAGCTTTTGCGATAAAAACTGACTTCGTGAAGAAATGCTGTCCAGGTAATTTTTCAAAACCTGCACATTGTTTTGCAAAAGTTTCAAAAACTCAGGAACATGAATCGCCAACATCCTCACCTCGTTGTTTGCAGTAACAATAACCGGAAACCGGTTTCTCTTTCCGAAAAGAAAAGCAGTAGCCAGCGGGCGGGGCGCTTCAATGTCTTCAATTTTTATTGTTTTTCCAGAATAGTCAACCATTTCCCCTTTAACACTACCCGACAAAACAACGAAAAGATAAACCACCGGTTCGCCGGCCACAACCACAACGTCACCCTTTTTGTACTTTTTCACCTGATAATGAATTCCATTCAGAATATTTCTGATTTCAGATTCAGAAACACCCTCGAAAACAGGACACTGCTCCAACAACTTGTAGTCTATCATTTCTGCGCTTTTTGTAACAATTGGTACAGATTTAGAAACGTACCGCCCCTACTTTTGTTGTAGAAAAAATTAACAAAATTATGATACGAGAAATAGTTAACATTGACGAAGAACTGTGTAACGGATGCGGAGTTTGCGTTCCCAACTGCCACGAAGGCGCGTTGCAGATAATTGACGGGAAGGCCCGCCTGGTTAGCGAACTGATGTGTGACGGACTTGGCGCCTGCATCGGACACTGCCCGCAGGGAGCAATAGCAATAGAAAAACGTGAGGCCGAAGAATATGACGAAACAGCAGTAATTTCACAAATGATAAAAAGCGGGAAAAACACTGTATTTGCGCATCTGAAACATTTGCATGACCACAATGAAGCAGGCTACCTCAAAGAAGCGCTGACCTACATTAAAACCAACCGCGAAAGCATGCCGTTCTCCATCGCAGAAGTACACGAATTGCTGCACGGCGAACAAAAATCGACCCCCGGACACAAGCATGTTGCGGGCGGGTGCCCCGGTTCGGCCTCATCTTCATTTACTGCCACCAATTTTAAAATGGCACCGCAGCAGCAAGAAGCGCATTCCGCCCTCACTCACTGGCCGGTTCAGCTACATCTTATCAACCCGGCTGCATCCTATTTTGGTGGTGCCGACCTGCTTGTTGCAGCAGACTGTGCTGCATTTGCCTACGAAAATTTTCATCAGCGATTTATTTCCGGAAAGAAAATGGTAATTGCCTGCCCAAAATTGGATCAGGGGAAAGACATTTACATCCAAAAACTCGTCCGGTTGATTAATGAAACCAAAGTAAACACCATCACTGTTGTTATCATGGAAGTTCCTTGCTGCGGCGGTTTAATAAACTTAGTACAAACCGCAGTAGCACATGCCGAACGAAAAGTTCCGGTAAAAGTGGTCGTAATCAGCACCCGCGGCGAAATTCTTTCGGAAGAGTGGACAATCTAACGCAAATGGTCAACAGCCTCGCCAGCCGCAGTTAAAATCGGCTCAACAGAAAGCGAATTTCCTACAGCCCGTTTCATCCATTCGTCGGGCGTGAGTTGCCCCAGTGAAAAAATTCGCTCTACCTCCGGAGCAAATGAGTGTGTTTTAAAATGTTCTTCAAGCTGAAAATGAATCAGATGCCCAAATGCATAATTAGGCAGGTACATCGGTGAATTTATCATGTGCGAATAAATGGCCAAAATAGTCTGATCCTCGATGCCAAATACCGGCGCGAAATATTGATTCCACACATTCTTACTTATTTCAATGGTCGCAATTTTTAATTCGCCGGCAGTACAATCCGGATTTTCGTACATCCATTTCCACATCTGCATATCCACCATCGACACTCCCATAATTTCGTAAACCGACCAAAGATTATCAAGTGTTTTAAGGTACTCGGCATCCGGATTTTCGTCCTTCATTCCCAAGAGCAATAAATCCCTTTCTTGAAAAACAAACGCCAACGCCTCAGTAAAAGCAGTATTTGGCACACCGTTCATCATATAATACGGGACGTCGTGCAACGAGATGGTTTGCTCCACATTGTGCCCAAATTCGTGAACCGCGATATTGTACCCTTTATAGTCCATTCCGCCGTCCGGAATCCGTGTTCGCAAATGCGCTTTTTCTGCTTTCATGGAAGCACCCCAGGCATGACCCGAACCACGCGCCGGATCTACCACAATCTTCGAGGCAAGAAACACTGCTCTCTCATCATCGAACCCCAACTTCTTCAAAATATTCCCCAAATCCTCTTCCAAAGAACGAGCATCGGGGTATTTAGCGCGGGTGATTGCGTTAAGCTTCTCTTCAGGAATCGAACTTCGCGCTTTAAATCCATCGTACCAAATATCCCAGGGTTTCAACTCTCGCCCCAACCTGTTCTGAATAATATCACCAACCTGCCTGAGCAAAGGGGCGCTTAAAAACTCATGAAACAACTGTTCGACTTCTTCCTGCGGAATCTGCATATTGCCCGAGAATGACCGTTTAATAGCAGTATTCAACACCGGATGATAAGAATCGAAATCTTTATAAGCCCTAAAATTATTGATTATTTGCTGATAGCGATTATCCAGCTCCGGTTCTGCATCAACAACCTGTCCATTCTGGAACACCTTATTTTCGTATGGCTCCCAGTTGAAATCCCCGGAATTGATCACCTTTTCGGGAATAGACTGATCGATAATTCGCTGCATCACACGATAAATAATGTCTTGCTTTTCCAGACCGTTTTCATGATTTCCGTAATTAGCCTTTATTTCGTCGCGCAAATTCCAATGGCTCAACAACACCATGTTTTCAGGAAAAAGAGATTCTCCTGCCTGGTTCTGCAACTTCCCCATAAAAACGTTATACTCTGCAATGTACGCATCCGAACCTGCCGACACCGCTGCACTTTTCTGCAGAAGCCCTGACGGAACTCTCGAGCTAAAAACGTCACCCATTCTCGCATACGCCCACTCCAAATCCGACCAGCTTTTCCCCAGTTCGTTTTTCTCTTCGGTAGAATAGTACGGAAAATTCAACGCAACCAGAAAAGCAATTTTATTATCATAAAAATCGTTAGTCAGATGAGCCCCTGCGCTATATGCCGAAAACATATAATCAACCGGATGAAGAGAGCCGGTCTGCAAATCAACGTTTTTTCTCAAATCAATTGAAAGCTTATTAAAATGGCCAAAAAGCGACTCAAAATACTCCGACATCCGGGAAAAAACAATTTGTTTCTCCTCCTCATTGCCAATATATTTTTCGACACAGAAATTCACGAACTCACCCGAATTTCCATCGCTATTCCTCCAAAGCGAAGCAGCGTGACGCACTCCTTTTTCCAAATGTTGCAAATCTGCTTTTGGAAACTTTTCGGTAATTTGTTTAATCACTTCCATTATATGGGATTCACTAACGTTGATTTGTTGGACGGGTGTTTCTTCAGCTTTCTGGCTGCACCCCCACAAAAAGACAAAAGCAAAAATAACAGGTAGAACAGATTTCATGGTATTCAAAAATTAATTCTCCGAAAATACAGGAAATCGTTTCAAAAAACAATGTAATTATCAGCCATAAAACATGCAACCTAACCAAAAAGCAGCGGGACCTCTTTTTGCGGCCCAGAAAGACAGCCCTCAAAACACATCTTCTTTATATTAAGAAGTGCAAAGCATCAAAATTTACACTCGCGCCTTCAACCTTTATAAAAACAAACTATGAACTGATAGAATCATTTTATAATTTTCTATTTCAGACCATTTCTCCCTCTTTTTCAACAAAGTGCAAATAAGCAATTAAACAAATGTAAATTTTTGATTAAAAAAGAATTACATCCTCACCTACACTTCCTTTAAAGCTCAACATCATACAAATTCGAAATTAGAAACAATCTATCACCACTAAATAGCAAATAAGATTTTAAAAATAGAAAAAACTGCCAAAAGCCATAAATGTCCCACTTTCGGACAGAAAGTCCTGATTGGATAAAAACTTCAAATAGACTATTAAAGACAACAAGCTCTTTTTGTGTTATAACAAAACACTCACCCACAGTAATATACAAATAAATACAGAAGAAATTTATTAACTTGGTTTCATTTTTGGATATACATATTCCGGTTTTCGCCACAATATTGAGTAATATAGTTATTCATTTTTTTTGTAACTTTTCAATTGTAAAAAAATGGAAACAACTGGTGGAATTCCAACTTTGCAAAAAAGACAGCGAGGTTTATCCAAAATGTGGGTAACAGTAGGGAACCTCTGTTTTTCCAGCAAAGAAAAGCACAAAACAAACACCACCAACACACAGACAATCAAAGACATAAATACCACTTTTAAAATATGAAATTTCTAAATTTCTATTTTGAATTATAAATTGGAGGATAAAACTATTAGATAAATCCCTGTACATTTTTGAGCATTTAACCAACCAATAATTTTCCACACTACTCTAGCAGTGCGTTTTTAATGACTAAGAATTCAGTCTACTACATCAATTAACGTTTTTATTCTAATCAAATTTTTGTATGTCAAAGAAAAGGTTTAAGGAATCAGAGATCCAAAGGATCCTTCAAGAGTACAAGGATGGCACTCCAATTCAACAGATTATTAATAACTACGGAATTAGCCAGGCCACTTTCTACAATTGGAAAGCTAAATACAGCAGGCCCACAATGGCAGACATCCAGTCGTTTAATAAACTAAAAGAAGACCACGACAGGTTGAAAAGGATGTTTGCCGACCTCAGCATGGAGAATTTATTGTTGAAGACACAACTAAAAAGTAAAGAGTCTCAATAATTTATCTACCAGAGTAAAAATATTCAACGTGGTTGTCGTAAATTGTATTTCACTTTTTTCTGTTAAAAACAAAAAATATGACTTTAAAAAAACCGGTATATAACTGGTATGCTATTTACACCAAGCCAAACGCTGAAAAAAGGATTGTAAACTATTTAGACGAAAAAGACATTGAGAGCTACCTGCCGCTAAAAAAAGCATTGAGGCAATGGAGCGACAGAAAAAAATGGATTGAAGAGCCTGTTTTTCGTTGCTATCTTTTTATCAGAGTAAGCCATATTGAGTTTTTTAAAATACTCGAAGTCCCCGGAGTTGTCAAATATGTTTCCTTCGGAGGGAAGCCCCAAACAATCCCGGAGGACCAAATAAAAGATGTAAAAATTCTGGTGGAGCAGCAGGAACGAGAAATATTTCTTTCTCACGAAAACATAAAAAAAGGGAAAAAAGTGGAAGTGCTTTTTGGTCCGTTTAAAGGAATGCACGGAGAAGTCACTCAAATTCACGGGAAAAGCCGCCTTGTTCTTAAAATTGATGCGCTGGGATGTAATTTGTATGCCAACATCAACAAGGACGAGGTGAGAGCAATTACCCAAACGGGATAGAATATTACAGGCGGAAAATAATTTGGTTTTTGAAAATCAGTTATAATGGACACAATAATTACTCAAACAGAACAGCTCAGATCATTTATTTCTGAAATAACATTTAAAGAAATTGACGAAATAACAGAAGATACGTTATTATTTGAAGAAGGCGTTTTCGATTCGTTGGGATTTCTTTCACTAATCAGTTTCATCAGTGAAAACTTTGGGATTGAAGTAGAAAACGACGAATTAAATGAAGAAAATTTCCAATCGATAAAATCGGTGATCTCATTCATTTCAAAAAAGAAAAACGTACTTGAATAGCAATTCATGTGTGGAATAGCGGGCTACATTGACAGAAACAAAAAGGCCAGCCCTTCAATTGTAAACAGTATGCTTACGTTGATTCGGCACAGAGGCCCCGATGAGTGCGGTATTTTCATTAAAGATAATGTAGCCCTCGGAAGTGTCAGATTAAGCATCATTGATATTGCAGGCGGCCGGCAACCCATTCCAAACGAGGATTTGAATTTATGGATTGTATTTAATGGCGAAATTTTTAATTACATCGAGCTCAGAAAAGAGTTAGAAGAAAAAGGGCATCGTTTCAGAACACAAAGCGACACTGAAGTTATCGTTCACCTGTACGAAGAATACGGAGAAAATTGCCTTTCAAAATTAAATGGCCAGTTTGCATTCTCAATATGGGACAAACGAAAACAAGAACTACTTCTGGCACGCGACAGGGTAGGTATCAGACCACTATACTACTACCATTCGCCCGACTTATTCATTTTTGGTTCTGAAATAAAAGCCATTTTCGCACATCCCGAAGTGAACCGAGAAATATCGGCAAAAGGAATATCCGAAACAGTTACCTTTTGGACAACAATTACTCCGGGAACTGTATTTGAAGGGATAAAAGAGTGTCCTCCGGGACATTTCATCCAAGTTAAAAAAGGCAATATATCTGTTAAAAAATATTGGGAACTCAGCTTCTCTGCACCAAATAACTATTTTAGCGGGACTTTTGAAGAAGCACAACATGAGTTTGAAAATCTTTTTCGTGATGCTGTCAAAATACGGTTGCGAGCCGATGTTCCGGTCGCAGCCTACCTAAGCGGAGGAATCGACTCCAGTGTCACAACGGCATTTATAAAAGAAATAGAGCCCGCCATTTTGCGAACGTTTTCGGTCGGGTTTACAGAAAACGAATTTGACGAATCAGATTATCAATATGCAGCTGCAAAATTTTTCGGCACAAAACACACCGGATTTAAATGCTCAGCAAAAGAGATAGCAAACAATTTTCCAAAGGTAGTCTGGCACAGCGAAACACCGCTTTTGCGTACCTCTCCCTCCCCAATGTTCAGTCTGTCAGAAAAGGTAAGAAAAAACAATATTAAAGTAGTAATTACGGGAGAAGGCGCCGACGAATTGCTGGCCGGGTACAACATATTCAAAGAAAACAAAATAAGGCACTTTTGGGCCAAAGATAAAAAATCGAAGCTCCGCCCATTACTTTTAAAAAGGTTGTATCCGTACATCAGCGCTATTCAAAATGCCAATCCGAATGCACTAAAAATGTTTTTCGGGTACAAGCTTGAAGATACCGATTCGCCCATCTACTCTCACCTGTTACGATGGAAGAATACGTCCAACATTAAAAACCATTTGTCCGGCGAAGTACAAAAACAAACTGAGGCATTTGATCCGTACATTGAGTTAATAACAAGCCTTAATGGAAATTTCAAAAACCTGGATCCGTTGGCAAAAGCACAACATATTGAAATAAGCACTTTTTTATCGGGATACTTGTTATCGTCTCAGGGCGACAGAATGGGAATGGCCAATTCAGTTGAAGGAAGGTACCCCTTTCTTGACCATCGAATTATCGAGTTTTGCGCAACATTACCGCCCGATTTCAAACTAAAAGGCCTCAATGAAAAAGTATTACTAAAAAAAATGATGAAGGGCCGGTTACCGGAAGAAATTCTAAACAGATCGAAACAGGCTTACCGGGCACCAATTTTAACCAGTTTTTTAGGAGAAGACGCGCCGGAATATATTCATGATGTACTTTCATCGCAATCGCTCGAGAATGCAGGCATTTTTAATCCTGCTTCTGTAAACAAGTTGCTGGTAAAAATGAAATCAGGAAAAGCATATTCTGAAATCGACAACATGGCACTTACGGCAATTATTTCCACGCAGCTTCTTCATCAACAGTTTATCAAAAACTTCGCCTATTCGTATAAAAATCAGCTTCTAGATTGCACAATTAGGTCAGAAGCAAATTATAATTGTTAATCCGATGAGTCAAAAAGCCAATTTCTCCAGAGATCTTATAAAACTCAAAAATATTGAACAGGTCATTTCTGAAATTACAGAAAGGCTGCAAAATGATGTTTTCAATATACTGCGACGAAAAGGCGCAATTGTTGGCATTAGCGGAGGAATCGATTCTTCTGTTACCCTGGCTCTTGCAGTAAAAGCCCTGGGTGCCGACAGAGTGATTGGAATTATAATGCCGGAAAATGACTCGAGTGACGACAGCAAAAACCTGGCGTTACAACTTGCAGAGAAATTCGGTGTTAAAACAATTGAAGAAAACATGACCCCGGCGCTGGAAGGTTTTGGATGTTACAAAAGAAGGGATGAAGCAGTAAGAAGCGTAATTCCGAAATTCAACCCCGAAACCGACAAATTCAAAATTGAAATCAAACAAAGCATCCTCAACATGAAATTGCCGCCGGTATTTAATGCAACAGTTTATTTTGCAGATGAAACTACCGAAAGCAAGATGCTTCCCATGAAAGCCTACTTACAAATTGTTGCCGCATCAAATTTTAAGCAACGGAGCCGCATGTCTATGCTGTACTACCATGCTGAAGCAAATCATTTTGCAGTAATTGGCACCCCCAATAAACACGAGGTAAAGCAGGGTTTTTTTGTAAAATATGGCGACGGCGGTGCAGATATAATGCCAATCGGGCACCTTTACAAAACGCAAGTTTACGAATTGGCAGAATTTCTCGAGGTACCAAAAACCATTATCGACAGGACACCTACAACAGATACATATCCTGCTGAACAAACTCAGGAAGATTTCTTTTACCAGCTGCCTTTCGAAACCATGGATATTTTGTGGTACGGCTGGGAAAACGGATATTCAGCAGAAGAAGTGGCCAAAGAAATGGGTTATTCACCGGAAGAGATTTCCAACGTTTTCATCAACTTCGAACGAAAAATGAAAACCACCGATTATCTCAGAATGCCGCCTATTCATTTCAGTAAATAAACAGGGTTTATTATTGGAGAACACATACACTGTCCGATGAACGTTACGCAATACCTGTTTGAAAATACGGCTGAATGGCAAAAGAATTTTATTCTGGGGAATAAAGAGGTCATTTCTTTCCATGAGCTTTTCGCACAGAGTTCCCGGCTTGCATCCTACCTGTCGGCAACTACCGGAAGTAGCAATAATATAATTCTGGTTAGCCAAAATAATAGTTTTTTCCTCGTTTGCTATTTGGGAATTATGATGTCCGGGAATGTTTGCATTCCTCTTGACCCGACAACTGAACAGAAAAACTTCGAATACATTATTCAAAAAAGCAAAGCCGATTTTTGCTTCATCGAAACCAGAATACAGCAGAAGCTAAAAATCGCAACACCAGAGGCAATAACAGAAAAAACACTATCGCAACTAACAGCAGGCCAATCCTTATTTTCATTTTCAGAACCTTTTAACGGAAATCTGCCCGCTCAAATTATTTTCACTTCGGGTTCAACCGGTCTCCCCAAAGGAGTAGTTTTAAGCCACAACAATATTATTGCAAACACAGATTCTATTTTACAGTATCTGCATCTCACACCGCACGACATAATAGAAGTGGTTCTTCCGTTCTTTTACTGTTACGGACTGTCACTGCTTCACACCCACTTAAGGGTTGGAGGCTCCATGGTTTTAAACAATAATTTCATTTTGATAGGCTCTGTTTTAAACGACATCAACAAATACAAATGCACAGGTTTTGCTGGCGTTCCAAGTCATTTTCAGATACTTTTACGAAAGTCGAAAAATTTCAGAAACACAAATTTTCAATCGCTTCGGTATGTTACCCAAGCGGGAGGGAAACTGCATAAAATTTTCATCGAGGAATTTACAGATGCTTTTCCTGAAATTGACTTTTTTGTGATGTACGGCCAGACAGAAGCCACAGCACGCCTCTCTTATCTGGCTCCAAATGAGCTAAAAAACAAGCTGGGCTCAATTGGAAAAGGAATTCCATCTGTTCAGCTAAAAGTGGTTAACCAAAAAGGGGAAGAGGTAACAGCGGGAGAAACCGGCGAAATTATTGCCAAAGGGAAAAATGTGATGCTCGGATATTACGAAGAACCGGAGCTAACAGAACAAACCATAAAAAACGGATGGCTCTACACCGGAGATATTGGGACAATCGATAGTGACGGTTATATATATCTGACTGCCCGCAACAAAGAATTCATAAAAGTGGCGGGAAAAAGAGTCAGCCCAAAAGAAATTGAAGAGGTAATTGTATCGTTTCCGCAGGTTGTTGACTGCACCATAAAAGCCATTCAGGACGACATCACCGGAGACGCCATAAAAGCAGTTGTGGTAATTGAAGAAGACCCGGGAAATAACATCACAGAAGAAAAATTAAAATCATATTGTGCAGAAAAGCTTGCACCACACAAAGTTCCGCATCACATCGAATTTTCAAAGAAAATAAACATCAACTCTGCCGGGAAAAAAGTGAAGACACTTAACTCGTGAATTCAAACCGAATCATTCATTCTAAATGATATACGACATTCTAATAATCGGGGGTGGAATTGTTGGATTGGCAACTGCTCTGAAACTCAAAGAAAATAACCAGGACTTAAAAATTGCCCTGGTTGAAAAAGAGAAAGAGCTGGCGACACATCAAACCGGCAATAACAGCGGCGTTATTCATGCCGGCGTTTACTACAAACCGGGCAGTTTAAAAGCGCTAAATTGCCGACGTGGATACGAGTTACTAACAGCGTTTTGCAACCGCGAAAAGGTCAAATACGACCTCTGCGGAAAATTAATTGTAGCCACATCAGAAGAAGAATTACCACGGCTTGAAAACCTTTGGGAACGAGGCCAGCAAAACGGACTGACAAAAATAAAAAAGCTAACCGGAGAAGAAATTTCCGAATACGAACCTCACGCAAAAGGAGTTGCAGCCATTCATGTTCCATACACCGGAATAATCGATTATAAAGAAGTTTGTAAAAAATACGCTGAAATTTTCCAAACCAGATTCGGAGGAGAAATCTTTTTAGGCGAAAAAATCACTGAAATTTTGCCAACAAAAAAAGGGGCCAACGTTTTAACTGAAACCCGAGAACTGACAACAAAACTTATTATTAACACTGCAGGATTATACAGCGACAAAGTTGCAAAGTTAAACCAGCCCGAGCTGAATGTTCGCATTATTCCATTTCGCGGAGAGTACCACGAGGTAAAAGAAGAAAAAAGGCACCTGGTTAAAAACTTGATCTACCCCGTGCCTGACCCAAATTTTCCTTTTCTCGGAGTCCACTTTACCCGCATGATAAACGGAGGAATTGAGGCGGGTCCAAATGCCGTCTGGGCATTCCAACGCGAAGGGTACAAAAAAACAGCCTTTCGCGCCGACGAATTCTGGGAATCACTGGCATGGCCGGGATTCAGAAAAGTTATGGGAAAATACTGGAAAGTGGGACTTGGAGAATATTACCGCTCGTACAACAAAGCCGCACTGGTAAAGGCATTGCAAAAACTGGTTCCCGAAATCCAGCATGACGATATTCATCCCGGGGGTGCGGGAGTTCGAGCACAGGCCTGTGACCGCTCCGGAGGGTTAATTGATGATTTCCTGATTACCGAAGACAAATTCATATTAAATGTTTTAAACGCTCCGTCTCCTGCGGCAACAGCATCGCTGGCCATAGGAGAAACAGTTGCCGCAAAAGCATTGAAAAAGCTGGAGTCATTCAGAACATCTAAACAACATGAATTCATAAACAACAATTAACCTTCACAAAAAACCAAAAACAGGATTACTAAACATTATCAAAAATAGGCATAAAACATGAAAATACTGATAACAGGAAACATGGGCTATGTTGGCCCGGGCGTTGTTTCTCAGCTGAGAGAAAGCTATCCGGATGCTGAACTTATTGGTTTCGATACCGGATTCTTTGCTCATTGCTTAACCAACTCCCCTTTCCTCCCCGAGGTAAAACTGAATCAGCAGATTATTGGCGATGTACGAAACTTCAATCCCGATATTCTCAATGGAGTTGACGCAATTGTTTACCTGGCAGCAATTTCAAACGACCCCATGGGGAACCGCTTCGAGGAAGTCACCATGGACATCAACTACAAATCGGCAATTGAACTGGCCAAAGCCGGAAAAAACAAAGGAGTCAAGTCGTTTGTATTTGCATCCAGTTGCAGTGTTTACGGAGAAGCCGACGATTTTGCCAAGGTTGAAACCGACCGGCTCAATCCGCTAACTGCGTACGCCCGATCTAAAATTGCCGCAGAGCAGGATCTGGAAAAAATCGCTGCAACTGATTTTTCGGTAACCTGCCTGCGTTTTGCAACTGCCTGCGGCTTCAGCAAACGGTTACGCCTCGATTTGGTGATTAACGATTTTGTTGCTGGAGCGGTCACCTCAAAACGCATTGATATTTTGAGCGACGGAACTCCCTGGCGGCCTCTTATAAATGTGCTGGACATGGCCCGCGCCATCGACTGGGCTGTTTCCAGAGAAAACGAAAATGGAGGAAACTTTCTGGCAGTTAACACCGGGAGCAACGAGTGGAATTATCAGGTTAAAGAATTGGCAGAAGTAGTTGCCGAGGTGGTTGATGGATGCAAAGTATCGGTTAATCCGGATGCACCGCCGGACAAACGTTCATACAAAGTCAATTTTGATCTGTTCAAAAAACTGGCTCCAAATCATCAGCCTGTTTTTCAATTAAAACCGACAATAGCAGCCTTGGTTGAAAACTTTACAGAAATGGGTTTTGATGATGCAAATTTCAGAGAGTCAGCACTAATCCGCTTAAACGTAATCAGCAAACTGATTCAGCAAAAAGTTCTAAATGACAGTTTAAACTGGATCTGGAAATAAAAGCCATGATATTCGAAGAAACAAAGCTAAAAGGAGCTTACATTATTAAAATTGAAAAGTTGGAAGATGAACGGGGTTTTTTTGGCCGCTCGTGGTGCGCCAAAGAGATGAAGAAACACGGGCTAAATGCCGGCATCAGCCAGGCCAATGTTTCATTCAACAAATTAAAAGGCACACTGCGTGGAATGCATTTCCAAAAAGCACCACATCAGGAAGCCAAACTTGTTCGATGTTCCAGAGGTAGCATTTTCGATGTGATTATTGATCTAAGAAAAAATTCGCCAACATTTAAACAATGGATTGGTGTTGAATTAACACAAGACAATTATAAAATGCTCTATGTTCCGGAAGACTTTGCCCACGGCTTTATTACGCTCGAAGACAATTGCGAAATCAGCTACCAGATGTCAGAATTTTATGTGCCGGGAGCAGGAGAGACAATTCGCTGGAACGACCCACTCTTCAATATTCAATGGCCGCTAACACCAACTGTTATGTCAGAAAAAGACAAATCTCAGTCCGATTTCAATCTGAACTAATCCATACACACAAAAAAGTTTTTGATGCATTCAATGCACAACTAACAGCAGATGAAAAAAATAGAAACAACAAGCAGGTGCCGCTTCTGCAACAGCAAACTGAAGCACAGTGTGATTAACTTGGGAATGTCGCCACTTTGCCAGAAGCATGTGAAACCTGAAAATGCAAATGACATGGAAAAGTTTTATCCGCTCCATGCATACATATGCGAGCATTGTTGGTTAATGCAACTGGAAGAGTTCGCCACCCCGGACGAAATATTTGCTGACGAATATGCTTACTTCTCCTCGTATTCTGAAAGTTGGCTGAACCATGCAAAAAAATACACCGATCTGATGATTGACCGCTTTTCTTTAAACAGCAATAGTCTGGTTACCGAAATTGCAAGTAACGACGGCTACCTGCTGCAATGGTTCGTACAAAAAGAGATACCTGTGTTGGGAATTGAGCCGGCGGAGAATGTTGCCGCAGTTGCAAAAGAAAAAGGAATACGCACAGAAATAAAGTTCTTTGGAAAGAGCACAGCCATAGAAATGACTAACAAATACGGGAAAGCAGATTTGCTGTTGGGCAACAATGTTCTGGCGCATGTTCCCGACATTAACGATTTTGTTGCCGGGATGAAAGAGATGCTCAACACAGAAGGCGTAATCACCATGGAATTTCCTCATCTGCAACGATTAATAGAAGGAAACCAATTCGACACAATTTACCACGAACACTTTTCATACCTTTCTTTTTCAGCCGTGAACCGCATTTTTGCACATCACGGCATTACGTTGTTCGATGTGGAAGAGTTGCCAACACACGGTGGCTCGCTGCGGATATATGGCAAACATGCTGAAGATGATAAAAAAGAAATAGCAAAAAGCGTTTCTGCCCTTTTAAAAAGAGAAATTGCTCTGGGGTTTGAAACCCTCGAATATTATTCGGCATTCGAAGAAAAAGTAAAGGAAACCAAACGGAAAATTCTCGACTTTCTGATTGATGCCAAACGAAATGGAAAAACAGTTGCCGGTTACGGCGCTCCGGGAAAAGGCAACACCCTCTTGAATTACTGCGGGATAAGAACAGATTTTATTGATTTCACGGTAGATATGAGCCCCCACAAGCAGGGCAATTTTTTACCAGGAACCCACATTCCAATTCTTCACCCGGAAGCCATAAAAGAGTACAAACCTGATTATCTGTTCATTTTACCCTGGAATCTAAAAAAAGAGATTATGAATCAACATAGTTACGTCCGCGACTGGGGCGGCAAATTTGTTATCCCGATTCCGGAATTAACCATTCTCAATTAACTTAAATACTATGAAAGTCGTTCTTTTTTGTGGAGGGCAGGGTGTTCGTCTGCGGGATTATTCAGACCAGGTGCCAAAACCCATGGTTAACGTTGGTTACCGGCCAATTCTCTGGAACATTATGAAATACTATGCCTATTACGGACACAATGAATTTATTTTATGCTTGGGATACAAAGCCGATGTTATTAAAAACTACTTCTTAAATTACGACGAAACCATCTCCAATGATTTTGTATTTACCGACGGCGGCAAAGAAATAGAGCTGCAAAATTCTGATATTCACGATTGGAAAATCACTTTTGTTGATACCGGCCTAAATGCAAATATCGGGATGCGTCTCATGCAGGTACAGAAGTATCTGAAAAATGATGAGATGTTTCTTGCTAACTACAGCGACGGACTATCTGATCTTCATCTCCCTTCGATGATTGATTGGTTCAAACAAAAAGAAGATAAAACAGCAGCTTTTATGTCAACTCCGTCGCACCAGAGCTATCATTTTGTTGATAAAAAAGAAGACGGAACCGTAAATGCAATAAGCCATATCGGCTCATCCCATCTTTTAATAAACGCCGGATATTTTATTCTGAGAAACAGCATTTTCGATTACATGAAATACGGCGACGAACTTGTTGATCAACCGTTTAAAAGGCTAATAAGCCAAAACCAATTAATTTCCTGGGAACACCAGGGATTTTGGATGAGCATGGATACCTTCAAAGACAAAAAAAACATAGACGACATTTACGAAAAAGGAAATCCACCCTGGGAAGTGTGGAAAGAGAAAGCAAAAAAAGAACGAAAAATAAAACGGAGCGAAAAAAAAACTTATACCACCAATGAAGATCCAGTTCAATAAAGAAAAACCGCTGAACATCCTTTGCCTCGGGGCGCATTGCGATGATATTGAAATTGGTGCCGGCGGAACAATTTTAAAGCTGCAGCGAGAGTATAAAATCGGGCAGGTTGTGTGGGTCGTTTTTTCCTCAAATGAAATAAGAAGGCAAGAAGCCAAAAAAAGTGCAGACCTCTTTCTGAAAGAAACGACAAATAAGGAAATTGCAATCAACTCTTTTCGCGATGGCTTTTTCCCATTTCAGGGCATTGAGATAAAAGAATACTTCGAAGAAATTAAACAGAAATTTTCACCAGACATTATATTCACTCACTTTCGCGACGACCGCCACCAGGACCATCGAATAGTCAGCGATCTTACCTGGAACACGTGGAGAAGCCACTTTATTCTGGAATATGAAATTCCGAAATATGACGGAGATTTGGGGAAACCGAACTTTTATGTTTCGCTAGATGAAGAAGATTTGGCAACACGCAATCGCATTTTAATAAAAACATTTAAGTCTCAAAGTTCAAAACACTGGTTCGACGAAAATATGTTCAACGCATTGCCTCGGTTAAGGGGAATAGAATCAGCAACACAATTTGCCGAAGCGTTCTACGCCAGGAAACTATTTATTTGAGGCCAAATTATTCGTACTGCTCAATGTTAGAAAACAATACCCGGGATATAAATTTCCGGCAATCTGGAGAATCGATGTACAAACTGGCGGAACGTTTATTCCCGATTTGCCGAAGCATAACTGGCAACGGAGTCCGCGAGACACTGTCAATACTGCAAGAAACTGTTCCTCTGGATGTAACGGAAATTCCGTCCGGAACCCACGTTCTCGATTGGGAAATACCAAACGAATGGAACATCAGAGATGCATGGATAAAAACTCCGGGAGGCGAAAAAATTGCAAATTTCCGGAAATCGAACCTGCATGTACTAAATTACAGCATGCCGGTTAACCAGGAAGTTGATTTGGCTACATTAAAAGAACACCTGTATTCAATACCTGAACACCCCGAATGGATACCGTATCGAACATCATACTACAATCAGCAATGGGGCTTTTGCATGCCACACAACCAACTTGAAAAACTGGAAGAAGGGAACTACCAGGTAAAAATCGATTCGGAAATAAAACCGGGAGCACTAACTTATGGCGAGTTTATCATTCCCGGGGAAACAGAGGAAGAAGTACTTTTTAGTTGCCATATTTGCCACCCATCGCTTTGCAACGATAATCTGTCGGGAATTGTAATCGCAACCGAGCTGGCAAAATTTTTAAAAAACCTTGATTTGCGCTATTCTTATCGGTTCTTGTTCATTCCGGGAACAATTGGTTCAATAGCCTGGCTAAGCAAAAACGAAGAAAAAGCAAGCAGGATAAAACACGGGTTGGTTCTCACCCTGCTTGGCGACGCGTCACCTTTTCATTATAAAAAAACCAGAAGTGAGAATACGGAGATTGACGAAATAATGGCCTACTTGTTAAAAGATGAAGACGAGGCAAAATTACTGGACTTTTCGCCATACGGATACGATGAAAGGCAATTTTGTTCACCGGGATTCAACCTTCCGGTAGGCAGAATTTCGCGCAAGCCTTTTGGTGAATTTCCCGAGTATCATACCTCCGCTGACAATCTCGACTTCATTAGTGCTGAGAAATTGGGTGAGTCTCTGCAATTACTAGTGAGAGCCGTATCTGTAATTGAAGGAAACCGGAAATGGATAAACAGAAAACCCAAAGGAGAACCCCAGCTTGGCAAACGAGGGCTTTACCAGGCAATCGGAGGAGCGACTAATCAAGAAGATTTTCGAATGGCCTTATTATGGGTGCTTAACTTTTCCGACGGGGAGCATTCGCTGTTGGACATCGCGAAGAAATCAAAAATAGATTTTAGCATACTAAAATTCGCAACCGATAAATTAGTCTCCTCCGGACTGTTAACTTCAAAATAATCTCGAGCAGATGAAGCAATTCTTTAGCAGAAAAAGAGTACTTGTTACCGGAGCAAGTGGATTCATTGGTTCAAAGTTGTGCGAATCCTTATGTGCCTATGGAGCAGAAGTACACGGCATTCATATACACGAACTCAAGCCTTACCACAACAAGCAAATTAAATGGTGGCAATGTGATTTGAAAGATCCCGACTCAATTCATAAAATCATGGAGAACATAAAACCGGATTTAATTTTTCACCTGGCTAGTCATGTGGAAGGGTCTCGTAGCATTGAACTTATATTGCCTACTTTGCATAATAACCTAATGAGTACCGTAAACATTTTGACTGCTGCTACAAAAATTGGTTGCCAAAGAGTAATAATTTCAGGGTCTATGGAAGAATCGACTTCAATTAATACTAATAATATCCCTTCCTCACCCTACGCTGCTGCAAAATATTCATCGAGCATCTATGCTAAAATGTTTCATGAACTATACAAAACCCCAGTAGCCGTTGCAAGATTATTTATGGTTTACGGTCCAGGTCAACGAGATTTAAAAAAGCTTATTCCATATACGATTGTCTCCCATTTAAAAAATCAGAATCCAAACTATACAAGTGGAGCAAGGTTAGTAGATTGGATTTTTATTGACGATGTTATCAACGGCCTATTATCAATGGCATATCATCCACAAATAGAAGGACAGACAATAGATATCGGTTCAGGCATGACTTTGTCAGTCAAAAATATTGTTCTCTTACTATTAAAAACCCTTAACTCCAAGCTAAGCCCCAACTTTGGAAACCTGGCGGACAGGGCTTGTGAATACACCCAAATTGCGAACACTGAAGAAACTTTCAATAAATTGAATTGGGAACCAACAACCGATCTAAAACAAGGTTTAACAGCAACTGCAGATTGGTATAAACAGGAATATTCTTCACTAAAATAGAGAGTTTGTAAAACTATATCAGCAGGAATACAGGCAAGCAATAGCCATGTCCACAAATTCCTCACACATCTCATCACTAGGACGTTTAGTCCAATTATCTTTTATAAACAAAAGTACGGAGCAAAATCTGCGTAAGGATTCTCTCTTATATATGTAAAGCTCGTTATAGATGGACAAATCAATACAAAAAAAGCCTCACACAAACCTTGTAACAATAGCAATGCCCTGTTTTGAACGAAGCGAATATTTCACAGAAGCCTTGAAGAGCGCTATAAACCAGACAGTAAAATGCAAAATAATTGTTATTGACAACTGTTCTTCACATGACTTTTTCAAAAAAAAATGTAAGGAATACAACATTAAGTATTTTAGAAACACATCCAACATAGGCCTGTACCCAAACATAAACAAATGCTTTGAACTAGCAGAAACTGAATACGTTAAAATACTAGGCGATGATGACATATTATCTGACACTTATATTGAATCTTTTGTAGAAGCACAGAAGCAGTATCCAGAAATCGACGTCTACTTTTCTGATTATGTGTTACTAACCCTCAACAAAACCAAAAACCATAGAAATATGCTTCCTTTTGGGTATATGAAAAATGGGAATAAAATAATAGAATATGGTGTAAAATATAACTTAGGGTTTCCGTACATGTCAAGTACAATCAAAAAAAACAAAGCCAAAATAAGTTATCAGCATAGCAATTGGATAGCCGGATATGATTGGATATGGGTATATTCCAATGCTGATCGCCTGATGTTTTACGGAGACACGAAACAGCTTTACAAATTTCGCATTCACAAAAACCAAACTCACAGAAGAGATTGGACAGCACACACTTTAACAGTACCATACATCTACGACAAGATTCTAAAAAAGAAAAAAAATATTTCTACTCTTACGAGGGAAATAGACAAACACATATTTCGCAATCTTGTTTTTATAAAAGCATTTGACAAAAACAACGATTTAAAAAAAATCATTTCATCCAATGATGAATTTGGAGAATTCTTAAACTCTAAACTAAAAGAAAAAAAATCGCTGAAAAAAATATACTATATGCCCAGAAGTCTTGCTAAACTAATTTTTACATTTTTAAGATTAAATACCAAATTAAACCAACTCAAAAAACCTTATTAAAATGAATTTTCGAATGAAATCAATAATTCATTTCTTTAAAGGTCAGACGAGAGGTGCAAAAGCAAAAAGACAAGTCTTATACTCAATATTTATTCAAGGTCTCAACATAATTATTGGATTATTATACGTTCCCTTACTTTTAGATTATCTAACCCAGGAAAAATACGGTATTTGGCTTACTCTCACATCAATATTAGGATGGTTTAGTTTTTTTGATATTGGAATGGGCAACGGACTGCGAAACAAACTCGCAGAAGCCATGGCTCATAAGGATTTAAAACTAGGCAAAAAATTAGTTAGCACAACTTATGCGTTTTTATTTGTAATATTCGGGGTAGTTCTTATTGCTTTTCATATTAGCAACTTTTTCTTAGACTGGAATTCAATTCTTAACACCCACACGATTGACAAACAAGAACTATTTCTGCTGACGTCTGTTGTTTTTACTTTTTTTATCATCCGGTTTGTTGTTCAAATCATTGCAGTAATCTATCTAGCCGATCAAATTCCATCGTTTACAAAACTCATAAATACGTCCGCAAACTTCATATCATTTATTGTAGTTCTTATACTTACCAAGATTACAACAAATGGAAATCTCGTATTAATAGGCACTATAATAAGCGTTGTTCCCGTTGCCCTTTTTATTGTCGCTTCGTTCATTTCTTTTGGCACCAAGTATAAAAACATACGTCCGTCAATAAAAAGTATCGATTTTAAATTAAGTAAAGATATTGTTACACTAGGTGCTAAATTTTTCTTTCTACAAGCTGCTTTCATTGTTTTGTTCACTACTTCAAATATTTTCATTACCCAATTTTACGGACCAGAAGAAGTAACCGTTTACAACATTGCATACAAATATTTTCAAATCCCGATAATGGTTTTTTCAATTTTCATGAGTCCCGTTTGGTCAGCAGTAACAGATGCATATGCAAAAGCAGATTTTGTGTGGCTAAAAAATACTCTTAAATACGCTAATTTATTGGCAATTCTATTTGTATTTGGTGTTATTGTTATGACCATTATAAGCAACTGGGCATATAATATATGGATTGGCGATAAAGTATCAATTCCATTAGAATTAACCATCGCTTTTAGCATCTATTCCATCATTCGCATTATCATAACTCCTTATTCCAACTTTATAAATGGAATGGGGAAACTGAAAATAACAGTTATATCAACCATTATTGAAATTGTAGTATACCTGGTTCTGGTCTTCCTCTTTGGAAAAATTTTTGACAACAGCACAGGGATTGTCCTTGCCATTGTTGGTACAGGAGTCTCTGTTTGGTATTTACAAATTATTCAGGTACACAAGTTGCTTAACCGAACAGCCAAAGGAATTTGGAGTAGATAAACCATCAAAAAATGGCAAATATCAAAAACTGTAGAATCATCGAATTACCCAGGATTAACGACCCCCGGGGGAACCTGTCTTTTGTAGAGGAAGAAAAACATTTCATGTTTGAAATTAAAAGAGCCTACTGGATATATGATGTCCCCGGAGGACAGGTTCGCGGCGGACATGCCTTTAAGAAGCAGCATGAAATGATCATTGCCATTTCCGGAAGCCTGGATGTAATGGTCGACGACGGGACAAACAGCAAAGTATTTTCACTTAACAGATCCTATTACGGACTATGCATCCCATCCGGGATCTGGCGCCAAATGGAAAACTTTTCGACAAATTCATTAGCCATGGTTTTAAGCTCTACAGAGTTCTTCGAAGAAGATTATATCCGAGACTACAACGAATTTTTATCATACTCCAACAAGAAATGACAGCATCAACCGTTTACGACTGCAACGTACTGGAATTAAACAAAATTCACAATCAGGCTGGGAATATTACCGTTATTGAGTCGAACCTCAATATTCCATTCCCAATCAAAAGAGTTTATTATCTGTATGATGTTCCCGGAGGCGAAAGCAGGGGCGGCCATGCACACAAAAACCTCTACCAGCTCATAGTAGCCGCCAGCGGTAGTTTTGATGTACTTCTGGATGATGGCAGAAACAAAAAAATAGTAAAGCTGAACAGGCCTAACTACGGGCTACTTGTAGTTCCCGGTTTGTGGAGAGAGCTTTTTGAATTTTCGTCGGGCGCTATTTGCTTGGTCCTGACTTCCGAGAAATATGATGCCAACGATTACATCAGAGAATACAAACAATTTTCAGAATGGAAAAAAATAAAAAAATAAAATATTTCATCCACCCAACTGCCGACGTTCAATCTTCCAAAATTGGGGTAGATACAACAATTTGGCAGTATTGCGTGGTGCTTCCGGAAGCAGAAATCGGGAGCAATTGCAATATTAACTGCCATGTATTTATTGAAAACGATGTAACCATTGGGAACAATGTTACTGTAAAATCAGGCGTTCAGGTTTGGAACGGAATTACCCTGGAGAGCAATGTATTTATCGGTCCGAATGTTACTTTCACAAACGACCTTTATCCCCGCTCCAAAAGAAGCCAGTTTCCTTTGGTAAGAACAATTGTAAAAGAAGGTGCTTCGATAGGAGGAAACGCTACCATTTTGGCAGGAAAAACAATAGGGACGTATGCGATGGTAGGAGCCGGTTCTGTAATTACCAAAGACATTAACGATTTTGAATTATGGATTGGCAACCCGGCCAAACATGCAGGTTACGTTACAGAATACGGAGAGGTTCTGGATAAAAATCTGCAATCAAAAAAAACAGGCCAGCAATTCACCTGGAAAGACCATAAAATTGAAAAAAATCCTGACTGTAAAATTACCGCAGAAGGCATATCAATGAGGTTGGTGGAAAAATCGGATGCTGAATTCATCCTTTCCCTTCGAACTGATAAAAGGTTAAGTCAGTACATTTCGCAAACCTCTCCGGAGATTCAGGACCAAATCAATTGGATAAAAGAATATCAGGACAGAGAAGCAAAACAACAAGAATTTTATTTCGTCTACGAAGATTCAACCAATAACCCGTGGGGTGTTATTCGCCTGTACAATTTTTCGGATGAAGGTTTTACCATTGGCAGCTGGGTTTGTTATCCCGGAAACGAAGACCATATTGCAGTTAAAGCGTGGCTTTTGGCCGTTGAATTCGGTTTTGCAGAGCTAAAATTTGACACCTGCTTTTTGGACGTCCGGAAAAAAAATCTTTATGTACTTTACTATTTGAAATTATTCAATCCTGTTCTTATAAAAGAAGATGAGCTGAACTACTACTTCAAATTCAGTAAAGAAGCATTTTTGAAGAGACGACACAAAGTGACAACACTTTTAAACATAAAGCTGTAAAAAATGATCAAATTTTTAGACCTAAAAGCAATTAACGACAGCTTTGAGCCACAGATATCCAATGCCGTAAAACGAGTTTTAGACGCAGGATGGTATCTTTTGGGCAACGAGACAGAAGCTTTTGAAAAAGAATACGCTGAATTTATTGGATCAAAATATTGCATCGGGGTCGCCAACGGGTTAGATGCACTTCGGTTAATACTGAAAGCATATATCGCCATGGGGAAAATGCAAGAAGGAGATGAGATTATTGTTCCGGCAAATACTTTTATCGCATCTTTACTGGCAGTCAGCGACAACCGGTTAGTCCCGGTGCTTGTTGAGCCTGATATAAACACATACAACATTGACCCACAAAAAATCGAAGAAAAACTCACTCTTCGAACCAAAGGAATTTTGCTGGTACACTTGTATGGACAAAATGCCATGTCTCCCGAAATTCAAAAAATAATAGATAAATACAGCTTAAAGCTCATTGAAGATAACGCACAGGCAATTGGTGCATATTACAACCACAATAACTTCATCCCGACAGGATCGCAATCTTCAGAGTATAAATCTAAAAGAACAGGTTCAATTGGACATGCAGCCGGGCATAGTTTTTATCCGGGCAAAAACCTTGGAGCTCTGGGAGATGGAGGAGCTGTTACAACTGATGATGAACAACTTGCCAACACCATAAGGGCGATTGCAAATTACGGTTCTAACGTCAAATATGTAAACGATTTTAAAGGGCTGAATTCCAGACTCGATGAAATACAGGCTGCGATTCTGAGAGAAAAGTTGAAACGCTTAGACGCGGATAATCAGTGGCGGGGAAATATTGCAAAAGTGTATTGTGAAAACATTACTAATCCAGAAGTTATTTTACCTGTATCTGGTGCATACTTTCAAACAAATCAACGCAGGCAAATGACCCATGTGTGGCATTTGTTTGTAATTCGTCACCCACGGCGTGATGAGCTAAAAAAACACCTCGACAAAAAAGGTATTCAAACACTCATCCACTACCCAATACCTCCACACAAACAATTGGCATACAAAGAGATGAATCAAATCAACCTGCCGATAACAGAAAAAATTCACAAAGAGGTGTTGAGTTTGCCAATGAGTCAAATAATGCAAGACGACCAAACGAAAGAAATTTCTGGCATCATAAATAGATTTTGAATAGAAATAATGATCAAAAAATTGTCGTCATTAATTGTTGTCAGACAAATAATATACTGGCTGAGAGAGCTACGTTTCAGGGTTCAAATAAAACTGGCGCCCCGAAATCACAGAAAAGCAATAAAAACAATTAGAAAAAAAGAAAAAATAAAAATCGCATTTTTTATTCTTAAAAGCTCTGTCTGGAAATTTGAGGTATTGTACAGATTACTGAAAAACGATACCCGATTCGAACCAATTATTGTAATTTGTCCATACAACTCATACGGACACAGAACCATGCTTCGGCACATGAAACAGGCCTACTCTTACTTTAAAAACAATGGATACAATGTAGTAAAAACTTTAGACGAAGAATCGGGCAGGTGGTTAGATGTAAAAAAAGAGATTAATCCGGACATTGTATTCTTTTCAGTGCACTGGGACTTAACCAGAAAAGAATACCAAATACAAAATTTCAATAAAATTCTCACCTGCTATTCAACCTATACATTTGTAATTTCACACCTCTACGAAGGTTATTTTAACGGAAAAATGCAGAATCTGGTCTGGAAATTCTTCCTCGAGACCAATCTTCACCAACAACTTGCAAAAAAGCATGCACGAAACAGAGGCATCAATACATATGTTTCAGGTTATCCGGGAATGGATGAACTCATGCAAAAAAGTTTTAAGCCGGTTGATGCGTGGAAAATTAAAGACAGTAAAGTAAAAAGAATTATCTGGTCTCCTCATCATACAATTAACGGACATGAAGCATCCCTGAATTATTCAACATTTCTAAAGTATTCGGAATTCATGTTTGATCTAGCAGCCAGGTATCAAAACCAAATCCAAATTGCATTTAAGCCGCATCCGATTTTAAGATCTAAATTGAGTCTAAATGAAGTTTGGGGAAAAGAAAAAACAGAAACATACTTTCAAAAATGGGCCAACTTACCCAACGGACAATTAAATGAAGGTGAATACATTGATCTTTTTGCAACTTCTGACGGTATGATAAATGACAGCAGTGCTTTTGTCATAGAATATCTGTACACCGGCAAGCCCATGATGTTTTTGGAAAAAGATAAAGATGTGGCCAAAAGGATGAATAATATTGGTGAAATGGCGTTAAATAAATTATACATAGGGAAACACAAAAATGACATTGAACTGTTTATTAACAACGTTATAATAAAGGAATGTGATACAAAACAAAATGAAAGAATACAATTCTTTCAAAGTAAAATTTCTCCTTCAAATAATTTAACAGCATCAGAAAACATTTACAATCACATTAGAACTGAATTATTCGGTCTTTCGGAATTAAGCTAAAAAGCCACAACGGACAACATCCGAGCACATTACAAAAACAATACTAATCAAAAATAGAACAATCATTGAAATGGGTTGGACACCAATAAAATACTTACCCTCAAAATTAAAAAAATGGATAAAAGCCAAATATTCCAATTTTTTGTATCTAGCTCAATTAAAACAAATAAACAAGAACCACAGTAAAGCATTAAAAGCAATAAGAGAGAAAGAAAAAATTAATGTCGCCTTTTTTTTAATACACGAGTCGGTTTGGAAATATGAGGAGTTATACAATTTAATGAGAGAAGATATAAGATTCAACCCAATTGTAGTTATTTGCCCATACATAAGTGTTGGTGACAATGCGATGCATCGTGAAATGAGTCAAACTTATAATTCATTTATAAAAAAAAGATACAACGTAATAAAATCGTTTGACAAGCATACAGGGAAATGGATAAAAGTAAGAAGAGATATCAAACCAGATATTATCTTTTTCACAAACCCTTGGCCCATCACAAAATCAGAGTATCTGATTTCCAAATACGACAAAGTCCTGACGTGCTATGTTCCTTATGGATTCAAGAACTCATATTTGTACAACGACCAATACAATCAGCCTATTCATAATCTGGTTTGGAAATTTTTTCTTGAGACAGAAGTACACAAAAAACTATCAATAAAATATTCCAGAAACAAAAGTGCGAATACAGTAGTAACAGGAGCTCCCGGAATGGACACACTACTCAGAAAAGATTACGTTCCTCTTGATGTATGGAAAATTAAAGACAGATCAATAAAAAGAATTATTTGGGCTCCACATCATACCATCCCGGGAATGGGTGCAAACTTAGATTACTCTACTTTTATAAATTATCACAATTTCATGTTTGAAATTGCGGACAAATACAAGAACCAAATTCAAATTGCATTTAAACCACACCCCTTGCTTAGAGCAAAATTAGCCTCAGAGCAAGTTTGGGGAAAAGAAAAAACAGACAATTATTATAACAAATGGGCTGAGCTTTCTAATGGACAGCTAAATGAAGGAGATTATATCGATCTATTTTCCACCTCTGACGGAATGATACACGACAGTGCCTCATTTATTATTGAGTATTTATACACACAAAAGCCAGTCATGTTCTTAATAAATGACGACTCTGTTTGGTACAGGCTCAATGAAATCGGGAAAATGGCATTGTCAACATTTTACACAGCTGAAAATCAAAAAAATATTCATAAATTCGTTGAAGAGACTATTATTGGTGGGCAGGATTTTAGGCAGCAGGAAAGAGATAAATTCTTCAACTCTGTAATAAAGCCTCCCAATAACAGAACAGCATCCGAGAATATATTCAACAACTTGAAATTAGAAATTTTTGGAGAACATGTTTAACCGAACAAGTAGGGATGAAGAAAAAATATCGCATAGGATATACAATGGGAGTTTTCGATCTGTTTCATATTGGACATTTAAACATTATCAAAAAAGCGAAATCTCTCTGTGATTATTTAATAGTTGGAGTTACTACTGACGAAAGGGCTTTAATGCTAAAAGGCAGTTTGCCCATAATTCCTTTTGACGAGAGAGTTAAAATTATTGAAAGTATAAAATATGTTGACCAAGTGGTTCCCAAAAATTCTCCAGACATAAAAGAAGACTGGGATAATCTAAAATTCAACGTACTAATAAAAGGCAGCGATTGGAAGGGACGTCCTGAAGGCAATACTTTAAAAACAGAATTAAAAAAGCTGGGAGTTAAAGTTAAATACTTCCCTTATACAGAAGATACATCCAGCACCATGTTAAAGGATGCAATCTCAAAATTGAGCAAAAAAATACTGTAAAAAATCACAGCAATTTTAACTTATGCAAAACCATCAACTAATAATAAAAATATCAGCTATCATCCGATTATTAAGTTTAGTAGCGATTGTATTACAACTTATTAGCTTTAGCACAAGATTTATTGTCTGCTTTACAGATTATACTCAAGTAAAAGGACTCGGCTTTTTAATTAACATGTTTTATGTTGGTGCAGAAAGAAACATTCCAACCGCATTTTCTGCATTTATCTTAATAGTTGCGTCTGCCCTGCTTTTTATAATTACTGCGCTAAAATGGAAAAAACCAAAATCGTTCTATCTAATTTGGTTAATACTTTCTTTCGGGTTCTTTTATCTCGCAATGGATGAAGCAATGATTCTGCATGAAACTATCCTCGGACAAAAAGATGGAATCATCTTAGGACGTCAATTCAGTGGTTTTCTGCGCCATGCATGGATAATACCGTTTCTTTTTACCATACCTTTTCTCATTCTACTGTTTTTCAAATTTCTGATGAGTCTTGATAAAAAAACAAAAAATCTTTTCATTTTGTCTGCCGCCTTATTCGTGGGTGGAGCAGTTGGTATTGAGTCAGTTGGTGGATACATAAAAGACACAATAGGAACCGATAATTGGTGGTATTATACAGAGGTCGCTATTGAAGAAAGCTTCGAAATGGCAGGCGTCATTCTTTTCATCTATTCGTTACTTGATTATTTACGTGTCAATTATAAAACAATTTCTTTCCCAATAATAAAGTAGCACTATCTCTTGTTTGTTATGAAATTATTATAGACACAGTATACTGTGTCGCAATAAGAACACATTTATCTGCCTAATAAAAAAGCAAATTTTCAATGACCGACTCCACGCTTAAGACAAAAGCCACAAAAGGAATGTTGTGGAGCGCGGTTGATAAGTTTGCCGCAAAGGCAGGACAATTTATTATCGGGGTTATATTAGCCAGATTGTTAATGCCCGAAGATTTTGGGCTCATTGGCATGTTATCAATTTTTATTGCCATTTCACAGATCTTCATTGACAGTGGAATGGGGTCAGGGTTAATTCAAAAGAAAAGCAGGACTAATACAGATTTTTCAACGGTTTTCATTTTTAACTTCGCTATAAGTTGTCTCTTCTACTTAACCCTGTTCTTTTCAGCTCAGCCAATCGCTCGTTTTTACGACATGCCACAATTGGTAATACTAACCCGAGTTTTAGCGATCAACATAATAATAAACTCTTTAGCAATTGTACAGCGGTCAAGACTAACGATTAATATTGATTTTAAAACCATAGCAAAAGTAAATGTCACCTCTGTATTTGCGGGAGGAATTATTGCAATATTTTTAGCATATCAGGGATGGGGAGTTTGGGCTCTGGTAATTCAACGAATCGTATATTCTTTGACATCTACACTGATGCTCTGGTTCTTGAACAGGTGGAGATTTACAATCCAGTTTTCAAAAAAATCATTTAACCGCTTGTTCTCTTACGGTTCAAAACTTCTAATAGCGGGTCTATATGCACAAACCATGCATGAAGTCTACAATATTGTAATTGGCAAAGCATATTCTGCGTCTGAGCTAGGCTATTATACACGGGCAAAATCATTTGCAGAAATGACAGCAGGTACAGTTTCCGGGATTCTCCATCAGGTTACCTTTCCAATACTTGCCTCGCTGCAAGATGATAAGGATAGAATGGTTTCTGTTTATAGCCGCTTAATTAAGATGGCTGCATTCTTCGTTATCCCCGCAATGACTTTGCTTTCTCTTATGTCAGAACCTTTAATAAGACTGCTATTAACAGATAAATGGATATCAGTTGTTGTTCTTTTACAATGGATGAGTTTTGCCCGCATCTTTCATCCGATAAGTGTTATAAACATGAATATTTTAAATGCGGTAGGTAGATCTGACTTATTTCTGAAAGTTGATTTATCAAAATTTCCGATAACGGTTTTAGCACTTATTATAACAATCCCTCTTGGAGTAAAAGCAATAGTAATTGGACATGTTGTTACCTCATTTATTGCCTTTTTTATCAATGCTTACATTCCCGGAAAAATGTTTGGTTACGGTGGGTTAAAGCAATTAAAAGACCTGCTGCCCGTCGTATTTGCAACAGGAATTATGGCGTTACTGGTGGCAGGGCTAAACCGGTTAATAGATGATCTTTTGGCAAAGCTAATAATTGGAAGCCTTGCTGGCTTGACAGTCTACCTAATTGTATGTTATTTCTTTAAGCTCGAAGAGCTCAATGAATTAAAAGCAATTCTTAACAAAGTTAAACCCAAAATTACCTATGACCGAAAACATAAAAATTAATAAAAATCAGCTAGTTAGTGTAATTGTAGTTACATATAATAGTTCAAAATTTATTCGGGAAACTTTAGAAAGTATCAAGTTGCAATCGTATTCAAACATTGAATTAATAATTTCAGACGACTGCTCATCAGATAATACAATTGAAATTTGTCAAAAATGGCTGGAAGAAAACAAAAGCAGATTCACGACGACTAAGCTAATTACGGTATCAAAAAATACCGGAATTCCTGCAAATTGCAACAGAGGTCTAAATGAGTCCCACGGTTCGTTGCTCAAATTTATAGCAGGAGATGATGTAATCTTGCCCGACTTTATATGCGAAAGTTTAAATGCTTTCCAAACAGACAGTCAAGTTGCAGTAACATACACCAGTTCTAAAACAATAGATGAAAAAGGGCAAGTAATAAAAAGCTTGCCTACAGAAAAATATAAATCAGGATTCATTTTTGAAGAACTTTTTTTTGTTAAATTTTGGCCTGCTGCACCTTCGTTCATGTTTACCCGACAGGCTGTTATGGAGGTGGGAGGGTTCGATGAATCAATTGTCGTGGAAGACTATCTTCTGGTTCTAAAACTGGCTCAAAAATATAAAATACAACACATAAATAAATTTCTAACCTATTACAGAATTCACAGTTCAAACACTTCAAAAAATAATGATTTTCTTTTTAAAGGACATTTAGACACAATAAACAGGTTTAAAAATTACGGTGGTTATAAAAAAAGGATGAGACAATTAAAGGTATCCATGATTAACAGTTACTCCAGAAGGAATAAAAAAGAGGCGTTAAATCTTATTGTCAACAATTTAAATACGATTTCTTTTAAAACTATCTGGGTAATAATATTTTTAAGGTTAATAATTCCTTATAAGTATCACAACAAGGTGTTTAAACGGGAAATAGTCAACTAATTATCAAACAAGAAAGTAACAACTAGGAACTATTAACTTAGGAAAAACGGTTGTGGAAACAAAGTCAGTTTTAATATATCGGCGTCAATTCATATTGTCAGCAACTATTTGCGAACAATTAAACAGTTGGAATACAGAAAGGCTAGGAACCAATTTTCTGTATGTTCACCCTGATTGTGAATTGAATAAATTAACAACAAATGACAAAGAACTTATATTAATTGGCTATTCCATTAATCCCTACTCTATAGGGAAAACCACATTGCAAATTCTTACTGATATTTCGGATTTTTCGTCAATTAACGAAGTCCCTAATCTTATATATAGCTTGTCTGGTAGATTTATTTTAATGATTCGTTACCAAGGAAACATCTACTTTTTTAATGACGCTTGCGGATTAAGGCAATTATATTACACAAAAGATGAAAGTGGTTTTTATGCCGCCTCTCAACCACATTTGTTAAACATGGCCGTTAAACTACAGAAAAGTCCAAATTATGAAAAGTACTACAAATCAAGATACGTTAAAATAAATAAAGAACATCACCTCCCCGCAGGGATTTCTTTATACGACGGGGTTTTTCAACTGCCCCCTAATCACTACTTGGATGCAAATGAATGTAAACAATATAGGTTTTGGCCTAATTCTAAAAAAACAGAAGTCTCAATAGAAGAAGCGATCAAAAAAATCTCATACCTACTCAAACAATCTGTCCTTGAAGCAAACAGGAGATTTAAGCTATCATTATCAATGACATCCGGGAACGATTCCAGAATCATGTTAGCTTCTACAAAAGAGATAATAAACAGTCTATATGTTTACACACTAAAATATAGAGATTTAACAGATATCTCCGCCGACATCCTAATTCCTAAAAAATTGTCTAAGACATTATCTTTCAATCACTATGTTATCGATTGCACAATCCCTGCTGAAAATACTTTTTTTGATATTTACCACCAAAATTCAGACTTGGCTCATTGGGACGACTGGGGAAAAATCGCAAATTCAATGTCTGGACAATATCCTCAAGAAAGAGTTGCAATTAAAGGTAATTGCGTAGAGATTGGGCGCTGTGCCTATTACAAAATTGGAAAGCATAGAAAAATACATTCTATTAAACAGTTTTATCCTTTTTATGATGGAATAGAATTAGAATTTATTAGGAAAAGGTTATCTGAATGGTATGAAGAGATAAAGCATATTGAAGCAGACTACAACTATGACCTTCTTGATTTCTTTTACTGGGAACATCGGATGGGAAACTGGCAGGCTCAAAGTCAACTTGAATGGGATATTGTTCAAGAAGTATTTACACCGTTCAATAACAGAGAAATCATTGATACAATGTTAGCATTAAATCCAATGTATCGTTCAAAACCAAAATATCTTTTTTTTAAATTATTAATTGAAAATTTGTGGGCAGAATCGTTAACTGAACCCATTAATCCTTCTCCCTTTTCCAAAAAATTAAAAAAAGACATTAAGGACACTTTAATTTATTTTAACCTCAGAATAAGCCCAAAAAAAATGGTCCAAAGAATGAAAGATATTTTCAACTCTTAATTTACTATTGAAAAACAAACCAGTTATGAATGTTCTTTGGATTACAAATTCTCCATTTTCAGAAGCATATAAAGGAACAAGGCTCGAAGAAAATGCAAAAGGATGGGTTAACTCAGCCGCTTATGGGTTAATCGAATATAAAAATATCTCCCTCGGAGTAGTCTCATTATATCCACAGAAAGAATTTAATGTTGTTGAAGCAAATAGAATCAGACATTATCTCTTACCAAAAAAACAAAGAAATAATAAGTCATCTTTAAAAAAATATTGGACGGAAATAGCAAATGATTTCAAACCAGATATTATTCATATTCATGGGACAGAATATCCCTTTTTATCCGCTTTCGTGGAATTAAGCGATTTAAAAAAAATCGTTGTATCAATACAAGGCCTGGTTAGTGTAATTGAAAGGTACTACTTAGGAGGAATAAAAAAGTCAGAATTGATGAAATCAACCTCCCTAAGAGATATCATAAGAGTTAACACTATATTTTCCCAACACCTTGATTTACAAAAAAGAGGCAACTCAGAAAAATCATTACTAAAAAAAGTGAATCATGTCATTGGAAGAACTACCTGGGACTATTGCCACGTAAAATCGATAAACCCCAAATTAAGTTATCATTTTTGTAATGAAATTTTGCGCCCGATCTTTTACGAAAAACAATGGGATATTTCAGCTTGCGAAAAGTATAGTATTTTTATTAGCCAGGCATATTATCCCTTAAAAGGATTTCACCAGTTACTCAAAGCTCTGCCTCAAATCATAAAAATATTCCCTGACACAAAAGTTTATGTTGCAGGCAACGACTTCGTCAGAAACCGCGGATTTCGAATTAATGGCTATGGAAGATTTATAAAAAAATTTATTGAGAAAAATAACCTGAAGCGCCAAATTATATTTACCGGATTATTATCGAACGATGCGATACAACAAAGATTTTTGAATTCTCATGTATTTGTCAATCCATCCTCAATTGAGAATAGTTCAAACTCTATCGGCGAGGCTCAGATATTAGGGGTTCCGTGCGTTGCATCATACGTGGGAGGCACCCCCGATTTGATCAAGCATCGAGAAACAGGGCTGCTGTACCGTTTCGAAGAAGTTGAAATGCTTGCAGAAAATGTTTGCAAAATATTTTCTGACGAAAAATTAGCATCGAGGTTATCCCAAAAAAGCAGAATAGTTGCTCAGGAACGTCATAACAAAGAAATAAACACAAAAAGGCTTCTTTCTATTTACCAAAACATTATCGAAAATTAAATGAAAAAGAAAATAGCAACATTAATGACCTGCCATAACCGGAGGGAGCAAACATTAAATTGCATAAAATCACTTTTTGAAGCCACTCTGCCCAAAGATACTTGGTTAAAAGTTTATTTAGTTGACGATGGTTCGACCGATGGAACCACAGAAGCAATAAAAGAGAACTTCCCCAAAATTAAAATAATACCCGGAAATGGGAATTTGTATTGGAATAAAGGGATGCGACTAGCCTGGGAAACGGCAGCAGAAGACGACAACTTTGACTTTTTTTTATGGTTAAATGATGATACGATACTGGATAAAAATTTCTTAGGCGAACTTCTCGGAGACTTTCAAGAAGCTCTCGACCAAGAAAAATCAGAATCAATTATTATTGGTAGTTGCAGAAATGAAATAGAACATGAAACATTTTCTTATGGTGGAAGAGATGAAACAGGCCCCATTATTCCCAATGGGAAAATACAGAAATGTAAATTTATAAATGGAAATTTAGTATTGATTCACCACAAAATCTTCGATTCTATTGGGAACTTATCCCCACTATATACGCATGCAATTGGCGACAACGACTATGGCTTACGAGCAATTAATGCCGGATACAACTGTTTCGTTTCTAAAAACTTTATTGCAACCTGCCCCCAGAATGAATTGGCTCCGTGGTGTAATCCCAGATACTCGCTGGTGAAAAGGTTCAAGAATTTATATTCGCCAAAAGGACTAAACATAAAAGAATACATAGTCTTTTTAAAAAATCACCATAAAAAGAACTGGCTGATTTCCACAATAAAAGTTTACTTGAAAACGCTGTCGCCAAAAACTTATCAGCTGTTCGCTGAAAAACTGACATGAAAAGTATCATGAAAATTGCAAACATCTGTATTTCTGCACCATATATAGAAGGATTTAGTTACCAGGAAAACATTCTGCCAAAATATCTTTTAATGGAAGGAACAGAGCCAGTTATTATAGGCAGCAATATTTTACCAAAGTATTCTAATTTGAAAAAGATAAAACCTGGATACTACTTTGACAAAGGCATAAAAGTAATTCGAGTAAAAAGCTATAAGTTAACAAATGAATTTATTGTTTCATTTGGCTTATATAAACAACTAAAAAAAGAAAAACCCGATGTTGTTTTTCATCACAATTTAAACAGCACTTCACTATTAGTATGCACAATTTACCGCATATTGCATAAGAATACAGTATTGTTTGTAGACAACCATGCAGACTATATCAACCGGAATCAAAATAAATTCTGGCAACTGTTTTATTACAAAATATTAGTCAGGCTAACCGCGAATTTTTCGTCTCTTTTTGTGAAAAAATTTTATGGAGTAACACCGTTGAGGTGTGATTACCTCTCTAATGTGTATGGAATAAATAAAGACAAAATTGATTTTTTACCAATAGGTACAGACGTTGCTGCTGCAGATGAAATTAAAGAGACCAAAACTGAATTAAGAAAAAAATACAACATTCCCTCAGAATCATTTGTTTTTATATCAGGAGGCAAAATGGGCAAAAACAAAGGTACAGTCAAACTAATAAATGCAATAGACGAAATAAACCGAGGTTCTCAAAGTGTAGTTCTACTCTTATTTGGTGCATTCAATGATTCAGAAACGCATGAAGTGGCAAATAAATCAAAGTATACCATATTCAAGGGGTGGTGTAATCATGAGGAGTCTTTAAGCCTGCTCAAACTATCCGATGCAGCAGTTTGGCCCGTTCACCATACAACTCTAATTGAAGATGCAATATCTGTTAACACTCCAATATTGATAAGAAAAACCAGGACCACCGAACATCTGGTCAGAAAAAACGGGGCATTCCTTCATTCTGAAGATTATAACGAACTTTTAAAAGGGTTAAAATATTGTATGGAAAATTATTCTTCTATTGTCCGAGAAAAAGGATGTGAAGAGATGCGAGAAAAGCTGAATTATAAATCAATCGCACGGAAAATAATCGATGATTCATTGTTGCAATCTGAGAGTAAGTCAAACTATAGTTTTGCTAACTAAAACCTTCAATTAATATCCAATTTTCTTCCATAGAAAAATGAATAAAACAATGCTTTCTCTTCGAGAGAATTTACCGATGTTTTTTATGCTTTGCTTTAGTGGAAACCCAATGGTTACCTCGCAAAGCTACTCAAATAGCTTACTAATAGGCTATACTGTTCTTTTACTTTTTTATGTATTCTTTGTAATCGATTTACAAATTTTCAAAAAGTCTCTCGGTATTTTCATTGGGTTATTACTCTCTTTTTCGGTAATTGTCTTTTCCCAGCGAATTATTTTAGGTTTTGTAAGTTACCCGGGAGTTTTGGGAATCATTTTAAAGACGATTCTTGGTTTGGCCACATTACTTTTATATCAAAATCAGAAAGTTGATTTTTTAGATGCATACATAAAGGTAATGACCTTTCTTGCTATTTTAAGCTTGCCCTTTTTCCTGTTAAACCAATTTGGAGTATATGGGCTAGATACCGGAAAAAGCCTGACAAAATCACTTCTAATATACACTTCATTTTATCCATTTCCAGGCGAGGTCGTTGCCAGAAACTCCGGAATGTTCTGGGAACCAGGGGCATTTTCAGGCTATTTAATATTAGCATTACTATTTATTGCCCTGAAAAACAGAAAATTTCAAATTGGCCCTTACAGAAAAGAAATTCCTTGGATTTTAATAGGATTACTAACGACCATGTCAACAACAGGATTTATTGTCTTAGGAGTGATTATCACAATCAATTCATTACAAAATTACAAGTTCGGAAAATTGGTGTTTATGCCTATAGCAATAATCATCATGTACTACTCCTATTATTCATTAGACTTCATGAAGGAAAAGATTGACTATCAGTACTCATTAGTCAAAAACATGAATGAGAACGATGTTTCCAACACAAGAATGGGTGCTTTTTATATGGATTTAAAATATATAAAGTCACAACCAATCATTGGAAATGGATTACATATAAAAACCAGATTCAGGTTTCACCATAATGTTACCGGCGATATTGGTCACGGAAACGGGATGTCAAATTTTATGGCCTCCTGGGGAATTCCTCTTTTTCTTTTTTGGCTTTTCTGTGTATTCAAATTTGCCCTAAAGGTCTCTCGCTCTTATTGGACGTCATTCTCAGTGCTTTTTATAATAATACTACTGCTGCAAGGCGAACAATTTTTAAATTATCCGGTATTTTTATCTTTCTTCTTTTTACCATTTGTATATCAGAATATTCTATCTAAAAAGAATAAAATCCATTTAATAAAAAACTATTTTAACATTAACTTCGGATAGCGTTAATTGCGATTTATGAGAAAACTCCTAAAAAAAATTAGAGATTTCTACTTAGTAAAAGTGAGGTGGTCTAAGTACGAGATTGGGAAAAACTTCCATGCTGGACGCAATGTAATTATTTGGGCAAAAGACAAATTACAGATTGGGGACAATTTTTACATTGGCCGATATTCGTTTATTGAAAGCAATGCAACAATTGGCAACAACGTAATTATTGCCAACTATGTTTGCTTGGTAGGCAGATATGACCACCACTATCAACAAATTGGAATTCCGACACGACTTGCAAGTCAAATACAAGACGATCAATACAATTGGAAAGGACTTCATCTCAAAATTACTATCGAAGATGACGTATGGATTGGAGTTGGCTCAATTATTTTATCGGGAGTGACTATTGGGAAAGGCAGCATTATTGCAGCAGGATCTGTAGTTACAAAGGATGTAGAGCCCTATTCAATCTACGGTGGAAATCCGGCAAAAAAGATTTGTCCCAGGTTTGATTCGGAAGAGCAACAAGCAGAACATATTCGTATGTACGACCTCAACTATTCAAAAAAATAGATCTCATCAATATTGCAAACAAAAACTTTAAAGCATGAAAATATCTAATTCAATTTATTTACTACTCGTAGTAGCGTTTCTCCAAAACTCGTGCTCCAGCACAAAAAACATCCAGATGTTTCAGGAAACCAGAGACGTTCCGCATGAAATCTACAGTCCGCCAGCACCCCCTGAAATTAGAATAGAGCCCTTAGACAATCTTTACATTAGCATAAAAACTCTGGATGAAGAGGTGAACAGAATTTTCAACCCTAGCAATGTAGGGGGGTCCGGATATTCATCGGGAACATCCTCAAACTTTGGCGACCCAACCAGTCAGTATATAAATGGATACAGAGTTTCTGCTGATTCGACAATTGTTTTACCAATCCTTGGTAAAATAACTTTTGCAGGACTCAGTATAAAAGAGGCAAAAGAGAGACTGCGACTCAGAGCTGAAGAATTTCTGCGCGAACCAACGGTCGAAATTAAATTTCTGAATTACAGAATTAACTTAAGTGGAGAGGTAAGAACCCCCGGAGTATATTACAACTACGAAGGAAGTCTGAATATCTATGATGCCATAAGCATGGCAAACGGGATTACTGATTATGCTGATCTTAGGGAAGTTATTGTAAAAAGGCAAAACGACAATAAAATTTATACTCACAAAGTAAATCTGACCGATAATAGTGTATATTTATCAGAAGTATTTTATTTGCAACCTAACGATCTGGTTTATATTCCGCCAGATAGTTTAAAAAGAAGACGTGAAAACAGCGATACTTACGGCAGATTTCTAAGTACCATTTCTACTCTTATTGTAGCTGTTGCTTTCTTTCTGAATTTATAATCCTGGAATTGACAAAAATGGAGAAGATTGACGACATTATTAAACTCATAGACAGTAAAGAAGAAGAGAAAAACCAAAATCTTCTTTTGAAATATTTAAAACACTGGCCATGGTTTTTAGCATTATGCCTGCTCGGGGCATTCGTAGGATATTTCATTTTTAGAAATTCCCCTAGTGCGTATGAAGTTACCAGCAGGTTACTCGTAAAAAATGAAGAGACAGAACTAAGTTCAGTGCAGGCATTTAATAGTCCAAGACCTGACGCTAGAGGTAGTTCAAATATTGAAAAACAAATTGGAATATTACAGTCATATTCGTTGTACAAAAAGGCTCTTGCCAATCTAAACTGGGATTACTCCTGGTATCAAAAAAGGCTTCTTTACTACAAAGATTTATACAACAATGATCCTTTCGAATTAGTTATTCCTCCCAATGCAATAAACGCAAAAGGCGGGGTGATAGAGGTTATTATGCTCAATGATTCAGAATACAATATTCAGGTCACCGGCGAAACATATTTAAATGGCTATGCACAAGAAATTAACATCGATAAAAACCTAAAGTTTGGGGAGCCATTTACTAATGAGTTTTACAATTTTACTCTCAATAGAAAAAATGCAGTTGTGGATGAAACATACATGCTGCTATTTAACAACCTTGATGCCCAGACAGCAAACTACATGGGGAAAACTCAAATCTTCACGGAGCAGGAAAACTCAAATATCATCACTATTTCAATTACAGGCAATGCGCTTCAAAAAGAAGCAGATTTTATAAATGAATTAACAGACGTGTTTATTGAGTTTGGGATGGAAGCCAGATCCTCCAGATCGAAAAGTTCTGAAGATTTTATAAACGAGCAACTTGAAAGGCTAAAAAACTCTTTAACTACATCAGAAGAAAAATTTAGTGACTACCGAAGAAATAACCAGGTTATGAACCTGGGGCAGGAAGCACAATCGGTATATTCCAGGCTCGAAGAGATTGAGCAGGAGCAATACCTGACCCAGCTTCAGCTTGATTATTACAAAAACCTGCAACAATATATTGACGATGCAAACAAGATTGAAGAAATGGTCAATCCCTCGGTTGTAGGAATTACAGATTCAAACCTTTCCGGAATGCTGTCGAAGTTAATGGAACTATACAGCCGGCGAGAAGTTCTATCATATACTGTACAAGAAAAAAATCCCGCCATCCTCATACTCGAAAAAGAAATAAAAGTTGTTCGCGACGGGTTGGAAGAATCTTTGAAAAGCCAGTTGATCGCAACCGAGTCAAAAATGAATAGCTTACAACAAAGATATCTCGAAATACAGGCAAGACTGAGACGACTGCCAGAAACGGAGAAAAACCTGATTAGCATTCAAAGGGAATTTGAATTGAACAATGAAATCTATACCTACATGCTTCAGAAAAAAACAGAAGCATCTATCTCAACAGCTTCCATTGTTCCGGAAATACAGGTAATTGATCCGGCTATTGTTGAAGCGTCGAGAAAAACCGGCCCCAACCTGATTCTAAACCTAGCAATAGGTATAGCAGGGGGAGGCATCCTTCCATTCATTTTAATTACCTTTCTAATAATATTCAACAATAAAATTGAAACCATAACCGAAGTTGAAAAAGGAAGCAGAATCCCGGTTCTTGAAGGGATAATGAAACACAAGTACAAATCTACATTACCAGTGATACAGCATCCGCGTTCGGGAATTGCCGAAAGTTTCAGAGGATTAAAAACAAATATAAATACACTAATAGAAGGAACAGGTTCAAAAGTAATTTCTATCAATTCACTAGTTCCGGGCGAAGGAAAGTCTTTCATCTCGGCCAACCTCGCGGCAGTTCTCTCCAAAACCAATAAAAAAGTATTGCTAATTGGAGCAGATCTTCACAAACCAACCCTACACGAGTTCCTCAAAGTAAAAGAGTCAATTGGACTACGCGACTTCCTTGCAGGAGAAAAAAATATTGATGAGATTATTACATCAACCTCTATTCCCAATCTAAATTTTGTTCAAACAGGAACGGCAATAGAGAACCCTTCTGATTTACTGGATGGTTCAAAATTCGAAAAATTAATTGACTACACAAGAAGCTTATTTGACTATATCATAATAGATAATGCTCCGTTATTGCTGATTCCTGACGCCATTTTAACAAGTCAGTTCTCAGACATCAGTTTGTTCGTTCTAAGAATAGGCTATAGCCATAAAGCCCAAATAAAGCAAATCAACAAAGCAGTTGACTTTAATAGAATTGAGCGTTCTGCTATTGTACTAAATGACACGCCCGAAAGTGGGTACGGTTATGGGTACGGATACCGAAAAAAATACTGGAAGAAAGGATACGGCGAATACAAGATACCCAAAAGCTCTGTCTAAGCTTCCTCAAAAAACAATCCAATTTCGCTAACAACCAAGAAATTACAGCGACAAAAAACCAGAAATTAAGCTCGTCTAATAGCTTTTAATCTTAACTCTTTTATTACGGTTTAAGTCCCGAAATTATTATCGGGAAGGTCACAGTTATGCACTGTTCAGGCAATTCCTGAACAAGAATAGATTCTTTCTACCAACGTATTTTACAACAATGCATCAAATGCCACAAACAGTATCCACAATGGGATATCGGGTATATTCATCGAGCCTTGATGAAATAAACCTTGAGACTTCTCAAGCAAGTTTAATTAATACAATAAGCCCAAATTCCTACGGCATCTCGACTAAAGATGTGTCGTTTAGAGAAGCGCTAAAAAATAGTGATTACCTGGTTCTTGATGGCGTATATTTTGCCCTGTCTTCTATAATTCTGCAAAGGAAAAACATCCGAAAAAACCAGGGGCCTGATGTATTCTTTCATTTTATGCAAAAAGCAAATGAGAAACACGGAAAAGTTTTTTTTCTGGGTGCCGCACCTAAAACCCTTGATAAAATTAAAGAAAGAGCAGCCAGAGATTTTCCGAACATTTCAGTAGAAACTTATTCCCCTCCCTACAAGAATGATTTTTCTGCTGACGACACCAACAAAATGATTGAAGCAGTAAATGCTTTTAATCCTGATGTTTTGTTTGTTGGGATGACGTGCCCAAAACAGGAAAAATGGGCCTATCAAAACAAAACGAAATTAAACACAAAACTAATTTGTTGCATCGGTGCTGTTTTCGACTGGTATGCAGGTAACCAAAAAGAAATTCATCCACTCTGGTGGAAACTGAGATTAGCCTGGCTAAAACGAACAATCGATCGTCCGGAAATATTAAAACGCTATCCAAATATTGGAATTTTTTTTCTACACCTTCTTTTTGCAATCATAGGAATAAAAAAATATAAATATGGCAGATTCTAAAATCAAACTGGCAATTATTGGAATGGGAAGAATGGGAATCACCCATTATTCCATAATCAATAGTCATCCCGATATTCAAATTACAGCAGTTGCAGATACTTCATCATTGGTTTTAAACCTGATAAAAAAGTATTTGAAAGGGACAAACACCTATAGCGATTACAACAAGCTGTTTGAAAACGAAAGTTTAGATGCAATAATTGTTTGTACCCCGCCTACTTTGCACTACCCAATTGCGCAGGAAGCAGCCCAAAGGGGAATTCATGTTTTTTCAGAAAAACCATTTACTACCGACAACCAAAAAGCCGGTGAGTTAGCAGAACTCTTTTCTCAAAAAAAACTAACCAATCAGGTGGGTTATGTAAACCGGTTTAACGACATCTTTAAAACAGTAAAGCAATACATTGAGGATGATGTAATTGGAAATATAATCCGTTTCAAATCGGAAATGTATAGCCGGACTATTACAAAGTCTGAAGATGGAAACACATGGAGAGACTCGCGCGAAAACGGAGGTGGTGCTGTTTATGAAGTAGCATCTCATGCCATCGATCTGGTAAACTTTCTCATAGGCAAACCCGATAAAGTGACAGGGTCAAGCCTTACTAATATTTTTTCAAAAAATGTAGAAGACGCTGTAAACGCAACATTTCTCTTTGAAAACGGGACTTCGGGGACGTTGAATGTGAACTGGAGCGACGAGAGTTTTCGTAAGCCAACCAATAAAATCGAAATCTTTGGTTCTAAGGGAAAAATACTGGCGGATCAACATGGAATCAAAATCTTCATGAAGAACGCCTGCCCCGAAAAAAACCTGCGCGTTGGTTGGAATACATTATACATAACCGACGTTTTTCAGCCTGTGCCATTTTATGTAAGGGGGAACGAATTTACAGCGCAGCTGTATCATTTTGTTGAGTGTATAAACGATAAAAAAATCGAAAACAAATGCACGTTTAGTAACGCAAAAGACACGCTGGACATTATTCAAGCAATTTTTAATGATTACGAACTTAACGGAAAATTCTAATGATGCAACCAATTGATAAAGTAATATTCGGCGACAACCAATTTTTTGGTATCAACCATATGTCGCAGGAAAAAGCACAACAACTGGCGGAAAAGTTCTTCGACAACCCTTCCATATTTAATGTATACAGAATGGCTTTTGACTCGGGGATACGGGCAATAATGCTGAACAGCAACGATAGGGCAAAAGACATTTGTGAACACTTTACATCCAATAAAACTGACTATCCGGAAATCAGCTGGTACCCTTCCATTCCCTATCCCCACAAATATGCTAACCTTATTAGTGAAAAAGGAATTGTTCCCACGCTAAATGAAGTACTTTTCAAAAACAACTCCGCGTTAGGTGTGCTCGGAATGATAACCAAAGGGAGTGCTGCAGTTTTAGGCAAAGACGCCATCAAACTCATGAAAATGCTCATCGACATTGAGATGAAAATGTTTAAAGGGTTAAATGCAAAAGTCATCTTTCTTCAAAACATTATAACAGATCTACTTCTCGGCTTTGGAGTAAAAGAAATTTTTCAGGAATACTGTTATTACATCGAAAAAAAATACAAAGCGCTACCCGGACTGATTACGCAAAACATGCCTTTCCTAAAATCAAAACTCGAAGAATGGGAAATTGAAGGCGTAGTAATCTGTTCTTCGTTTAACAAAATAGGATACCTGATGTCTCCTGACATGGAATCGTATATCAGTGCGGTAAAGGCCAATGACCCGTCGAAGTACCAGTTAATGGCCATGTCGACCCTGGCCTCAGGAGCTATTCCATCCAAAGAGGCTTACGAATTTATAAACCGCCAAAATATTCAGTCAGTAGTTTTTGGAGCTTCATCTAAAAAACATATAGATGAAACAGTTTCCCTAATTGACATTTAAACTTTCGCAAAACGCAACTCAACACACCAGGTTCAAAAATGAACATCCTGATTACCGGCGCATTTGGGTTTGTGGGCACAAACCTTTCAAAAGCGATAAAAGAAAATTCTTCCCACAAAATTATTGCAGTTGATATTGCAGAGCCAAAAGTCCATCTTTACGATGAATTCTTTAACTGGAAATCTCTCGGTTCTATAGATTGGGAAAACACAGATGCAGTCATTCACCTGGCAGGGAAAGCCCATGACACAAAGAACACGACCGACGAGAAGCATTATTTTGACATCAATCTGGGACTTACACAACGCATATTCGAATATTTTTTAGGCTCTGACGCAAAAAAATTCATCTTCTTCAGCTCTGTAAAAGCTGTTGCCGACCAGGTTTTCGGAGAAAAGCTAAGCGAGACAGAAATACCGAATCCTCAAACAGCCTACGGAAAATCGAAACTCGCTGCAGAACAACATATTCTGGGGCATGAATTGACAAAGGAAAAACAGGTCTACATTTTGCGCCCTTCGATGATTCATGGTCCGGGAAACAAAGGGAATCTGAACCTTCTTTACAACATGGTTCAAAAAGGAATGCCATGGCCACTGGGTAGTTTCGACAACCAACGGTCTTTTACTTCTATTGAGAATCTGTCGTTTGTTGTCAACCAAATTCTGTCAAACAACACTGAACCGGGGACATACCAAATGGCCGACGATGAAGTAATTTCGACCAACCGGCTAATCGAATTAATTGCAGAATCAATTGGCAAAAAACCCAGAATCTGGAGAATCAACAAAAAAATAATACAGTCTGCTGCCAAACTGGGCGATGTTATTCACCTTCCTCTAAACACAGAAAGGTTGAAAAAGCTGACCGAGTCGTATGTTGTTTCCAACCAGAAAATAAAAAACGCTTTAGGGATAGAACAGATGCCTGTTGCAGCAGAAGCCGGCATGAAAAAAACACTCAACTCATTTCGCTAAAAAATGACAAATTTTATTATTGCATTTATCATTCTGGCAATCCTATTGCCAGTCTATTTTAAAATTGCTGCCCATTTTAATATTGTTGATAAACCCAACGAGCGGAGTTCGCACTCCAAATTGACTATCCGCGGAGGAGGAATTGTTTTTCCGGCAGCAGCGTTTTTATGGTTCGTGATGTATGGATTCAATCAGCCGTTTATAATTCTTGCGTTGGGATTAATGTCCGTTGTTAGTTTCCTTGACGATATTTTGACGCTGTCTTCAAAAATCAGAATACTTATTCATTTTGTTTCAGTAAGTATTCTGTTTTGGCAACTACACATTTTTGGGTTGCCGTGGTATGGCATTTTCGCCATCTACCTGATTGTAATCGGCTGGATAAATGCATTCAATTTTATGGATGGCATTAACGGGATAACCGCATTTTACGGATTAGTTTCATTAGGCACCATTGCATGGTTAAACAAAACCCTGGAGTTTGCGCCTCAGAACCTGATTATCCTGCTTATCTTTTCTGTACTCATTTTCTCATTTTTTAATGCGCGTAAAAAAGCAAAAACATTTGCAGGAGATGTAGGAAGTGTAAGCATGGCGTTTCTTCTGGCCTGGTTCATAATTTCACTAATAATGAAAACCGGGCGCCTGGAGTACATTCTCCTTGTTTCTGTATATGGTGTCGATTCAGCAGTTACAATTATAATCCGTTTGTTACAGCGCGAAAATATTTTCCAGGCTCACAGAACGCATCTGTATCAATACCTGAGCAACGAAGTTAGATTGCCCCATGTTTTTGTTTCTGCAATTTATGCAACTGCGCAGGCCGGAATAAATATTCTTACACTAATACTCATCTCCGGCAATAAAATGAACCTGCAACTGTGCCTTGTATTTATACTCGTTTTAACCATCGTATACCTAACCATTCGATTAGTAACAATTAGAAATCTGCGTCCCGATATGGGATAATTTGTCAAAAGCGATCAATATTGCTCCTCTAACGAAAGAACATATTGTCATTGAACACAATGATTTACAAACATTTTTCGTACATTTAAGCTAAGCAAAGATGAAAAGGATAATACATTATTTTTCGAAAAACTATTTGCCCAGGTGGCTTGTATTCGCCTTCGACTTAACTGTGGTAATCATATCCTGGTTTATCGCATTTCTTCTAAGGTTCAATTTTGATTTGGGTGATGTAGAAGCTTTCATTTCCATATTGCACCTGGCCATAATCCTCCCGGTTTTTATTACTGCTTTTTGGAGGTCAAAGTCGTTTGCCGGAATTTTGCGCCACAGCACTCCCGAGGATGTTGTTCATATTCTTTCAGCCACTCTGTTTTCTGCCTTAACAATTACTTTCATCTCTTTTGTGAGCAGAAAACTAAATGCTCCTCCAGTTTTAGCCATACCTTATTCAATAATAATTATTCATTTTCTACTGGTCTCTACTTCGCTTGTTATAATGCGACTTCTGGTAAAACTAATTTTTCAGAATTGGCTAAAATCACATAAAGACCCGCAAAAAATAATGATTTACGGCGCCGGCTGGAAAGGGAAAATAACCTTAAGCACGTTGCTAATGGACACAACCATGAACAACAAAGTAATAGGTTTTATCGACGATAACACTTCTTTGTCGAACAAATACATTTCCGGAGTACGAATCTATTCGCCATCAGATGCCTTTAGCAAAATTATTCCTGAGCACGAAGTAACCGAAATTATTCTGGCTATTGACAACTCCAAAATTACAAAAGAGCGAAAAAGAGAAATAACAGACGAATGTTTAAAACAAAACCTCACCATAAAAGAGGTTCCTGCCGTAAAGAACTGGATAAACGGAGAGTTGCAGGCTAAATCTATTCGGCCAATAAGTATCGAAGATTTGTTAGGCAGAAGTTCTATTCTGCTGGACAGAAATAAAATTGAAGGAGGATTAAAAGATTCTGTGGTTTTGGTAACCGGCGCGGCAGGCTCCATCGGCTCTGAAATTGTTCGGCAGCTCATTAGTTTTAAGGTAAAGCGGGTTGTTCTTTTCGATAAAGCGGAATCAGATTTATACAACCTGCAGCAGGAAATTCTGGCAAAAAAAGTGCACAATGATTTTGTGGTTGTCGTTGGTGATGTTACCAACCCGATGAAGCTCAGACGAATTTTCACCGAACACTCTCCTACTATTGTTTTTAATGCAGCAGCTTATAAACATGTGCCGCTGATGGAAGAGTACCCAAGCGAAGCTGTACATGTAAATGTTGGCGGAACAAAAATTCTTGCTGACTTGTCAATCGAATTTGGAGTTCAGAAATTTGTGTTCATCTCAACCGACAAAGCGGTAAACCCAACCAACGTAATGGGCGCAACCAAACGAATAAGCGAGATGTATATCCAATCCCTTGTTCAATCAGAAAAAATTACGACACAATTTATTATTACGAGGTTCGGAAATGTTTTAGGCTCCAACGGTTCGGTTGTGCCGCTATTTAAAAAACAGATCGAGAACGGCGGCCCAATTACCATAACTCACCGCGATATTACGCGCTACTTTATGACAATTCCCGAAGCCTGTCAGCTTGTACTGGAAGCTGGATTTATGGGAAAAGGAGGAGAAATTTTTGTTTTTGACATGGGTGAACCTATTAAAATTTATGACCTCGCAAAAAAAATGATTTTACTCTCTGGCTTCGTTCCCGAAATTGATATTAAGATAAAAACAATTGGCCTGCGCCCGGGAGAAAAGCTTTACGAAGAGTTGCTAAGCGACAAAGAGGCACTGCAACCAACTCACAACGAAAAAATTATGATTGGCAAGGTTATAAAACACGACCTGCAAATTGTGAATGAAATCACCGATTTACTCGTAAATCTGGAAGAAATGAGCAGAGAAGAACTGGTAGAACAGATGATGCGCATTGTTCCTGAATTTATATCGATGAACTCGCACTACAGCAACGGAGAAAAAAAGCTTCCTCCTCCGACAGAACACAGAAAACTCTTCAAAAAAAAAACCCGCCAAATGGCATGATAAATAAATCAGAGCCTGAATACAAAGAAGATTCGTCCGAAAAAAATTGACTTCACAAACCGCCTGTAAACATAAATTGCAACTTTTTCAACTTCCGTTTTTACTTCTCAACAGGCAAAAAACCTTCCTCTCTACTACCCTTCAAACAAAAATTTTCCCTGCACACACTCACATTAAGCAACAAAACACCACATTAACTGGGTCAGCTAAAACTGAAATCAGAGTACTCCAAACATTCTTTATGAAAATTGCCATCAATCTTTTATTGAGATACAAGAGCTAAGATCAATATTAAATTCTTCAAAGCAGAAAATGACAAAACAAAAAGAAATACTGGGGAAAATGAAATTAAAACCGGAATCAGGTTTTCACAAAAAAGGACGACAATTTGTTTTCCGGTCCAATGTTCGGCAAAAAGAAATTAACCTGCATTTTAATGCTGCCTCTTCTGGATATGTTCCAAAAGCAGCCCACGGACATACAGATGCGCTTTCCATCGCAATAAATATTGGGGAGAGCCCTTTTCTTGTAGATCCCGCCGCGGTTACTTATCAATCCGATCCCGGCAGGAGGAGGCACTTTGCAACCATGTTTTCTCATAATACTATAAAAATCAACCAAAAAGTCCAATCCGAAATTACCCGACCTGCCACCTGGCTGAATCGCTATAAAAGCAACATTCTGGAAACAAAATTTGATGAACTGACGATACAGGTAAAAGCCGAACACGACGGATACAAAAACCTGGGAGTGAAACATACCAGAGAGCTTATTTTTGAAAAATCGAAAAATCTAATATGGATAAACGACACTGTTGAATGTTTCAAATCCGGCCAATTCTTTGTCGAACTTCCGTTTCTCTTTCACCCAAATACTTCAGTAAAGCAGAACAACCCTATTAATTTTCAGGCTTCAGACGAAAACGGCCACGTGTTATATATGGTAGTCGACAAAAAGTTTACAACCAAACTTATCAGAGGTCTCATCATTTCCCAAATGTCAAATTCATCTGCAAACGCCAAAGAAATAAAAGAGCCGTGTACAACCGTTTATTGCACCGCTCCGATTGAACACACAACAACTTTTCAAACCATTATTCTTGTAAAATAAGAAGCAGAGAAACACACCAACCCGATTTGTAATTTATCTTGCATCGATTTTCTCATAAATTGGTACAATCAATTCAGAAAGTTTTTGTTGCGCAACAGATAAATTACACTAAAAAACAAATAATGATTATAGCAGTTGATTTCGACGGAACCATTGTAGAACATAAATATCCTGCCATTGGAAAAGAAATTCCATTCGCCATTGAAACACTAAAACTTTTCCAGAAAAAAGGGCATAAACTCATATTATGGACCTACCGCGCAGGCAAAGAGCTTGAAGATGCCGTGGAATATTGCGAGAAAAAAGGCTTGCATTTCCACGCCGTGAACAACAATTTTGACGGCGAAGAATTCGACAACACCTACAGCCGAAAAATATATGCCGATTTATACATTGATGATAGAAACCTTTTGGGCATTCCCGAATGGAAAAAAATCTATGAAATGATATTGGATAAAGAAAAAAAGGAAGAAGAAAAATGAACACAACGCATTACGTAATACACACATAAAAACAAAAAAAATGGCAAAAAAAGTAGCTTTAATTACAGGAATAACAGGCCAGGATGGTGCCTATCTGGCGGAATACCTGATAAAAAATAACTACATCGTTCATGGAATTAAACGCCGCGCTTCGATGTTTAACACCGAACGTATAGACCATATTTACCAGGATCCGCATGTAGATAACCGGAATTTGATTCTGCATTACGGCGACATGACGGACAGCATGAACCTCACCCGAATTATTCAGGAGGTTCAGCCAGACGAAATATACAACCTAGCAGCAATGAGCCATGTTAAAGTAAGTTTTGAAACGCCCGAATACACGGCCAATGCAGACGGGATAGGTACACTAAGGCTGTTGGAGGCAATCCGCTTATTGGGATTGATCAACAAAACACGTATCTACCAGGCTTCAACCTCAGAACTTTACGGATTGGTGCAAGAAGTTCCACAGTCTGAAAAAACGCCGTTTTATCCGCGGTCTCCATACGGCGCAGCCAAATTGTACGCATACTGGATTACCGTAAACTACAGAGAAGCCTACAATATGCACGCTTCAAACGGAATTCTCTTTAATCACGAATCCCCAATCAGAGGAGAGACATTTGTGACGCGCAAAATTACCCGGGCTATTGCACGTATTGCGCTGGGTATGCAGGACACTATTTTCATGGGCAATTTATCGGCACGCCGCGACTGGGGGCATGCAAAAGATTACATAAAAGCCATGCACCTGATCCTCCAACAGGATGAGCCGGACGATTATGTAATTGCAACAGGAATTACCACCTCAATCAGGGATTTTATTCGGATGGCGAGCGAAGAATTGGGGCTGGAAATAGCTTTCACCGGTAAAAATGAAAAAGAAAAAGGATACCTGGTCGGAATTGATGAAAAAAAATTCACTAAAAAAGTTGGCATGCAATATTTTGAGGCTTTAAAAACCCGGGTTCAGAAAGACAACCTGCAGGCAGCCAATAACACACCAATGATTGCCGTCGATCCCCAATATTTCAGGCCAACAGAAGTTGAGCTATTAATTGGAGATCCCACTAAAGCAAAAGAAAAGCTGGGATGGATACCAAAATACGATTTAAAAGGCCTGGTAAAAGATATGATTCAATCAGATATTGAATTGATGAAAAAAGATGCTTATCTGCGTGACGGTGGATATCGCACACTAAATTATTTTGAATAACCCTCAAATAAAAAATGGGAAACAATAAAGTACAAATGAATAAAAACTCAAAAATATATGTAGCCGGACACAAAGGTTTAGTAGGTTCGGCTATATGGAAAACCCTCCAACTAAAAGGATACACCAACCTCATCGGGAAAAGAAGCGATGAATTAAATTTAATGGATCCGGTAGCAGTAGACAATTTCTTTGCAGAAGAAAAACCGGAATACGTTTTTCTTGCAGCGGCAAAAGTAGGCGGAATTATTGCAAACAACACTTACCGCGGGCAATTCATCTACGAAAATCTGATGATTCAAAACAATGTAGTTCACAATGCCTATAAACACCATGTAAAAAAGCTTCTGTTTTTAGGCAGCACGTGCATTTACCCAAGAGAAGCACCGCAGCCAATGCCCGAAGACTGTCTGTTAACCAGCCCGTTAGAATACACAAATGAACCGTACGCTATTGCAAAAATTGCAGGCATAAAAATGTGTGAAAGCTATAATATTCAGTATCATACCAATTTTCTTTCGGTAATGCCTACCAATTTGTATGGCCCAAACGACAATTTCGATTTGGAAAAATCACACGTACTGCCAGCATTAATGAGAAAAATTTATCTCGGAAAATGCATTGAAGAGAACAACTGGGAGGCCATTAGAAATGATTTCAAACAAAGGCCTGCCGGAGGAATAAACGGAGATGCCGCAGAAAGCGACGTTATTAAATTACTGGCAAAATACGGAGTTGTAGTTCAGAAAGGAAGCACCGATAAAGTAACCGTTGAAATTTGGGGAAGCGGCAAACCTTTGCGCGAGTTTCTGTGGAGCGAGGAACTAGCAGATGCATGTGTTTACATCGTAGAAAATGTAAATTTTGAAGACGTGGCCGGTCAAGATAAAAAAGAGATTCGGAATACGCACATAAATATTGGCACCGGAAAAGAAATCAGCATCAAAGACCTTGCTTTTCTGATAAAAGAAAAAATCGGTTTCAACGGAGATTTAATTTTCAATACTGCCAAACCCGACGGCACTTTGCGTAAACTTACCGACGTAACAAAGCTGCACTCACTGGGCTGGCATCACAAAATTGAAATCGAAGAAGGCATCGAAAAGATGTACCGCTGGTACACCGGCCGGTAAAAAACAAGGATATAACATTTGCGGCTCAAAAAAAGCTCTGATTTGAAGTCAGGGCTTTTTGGTTTAAACCTGTAAATATCATCATTTTGAAAACGAGGGTTCAAAGCTCATCTTTCCCCCTGCTGGTTCTGCTGTTTATTTTTGGATGGAGCAACGCTTCAGAAAACATCCGGCAGAACACAACCGGAGATAAAGAATTAATAACAGATTCTGCGGGTTACTCCGAAGGATTTATCGAGCAGCAGATTAGTTATTATGCCCCACAATCGGCATCAGTTTATCTTCTGTGGAAAACTGACGGCTACCCGCTGGAAGAATCTGTTTCGTGGAACGACGAGACCAAATTCAAAGACGGATTTCTATGTAATCCGATGAAAGCTTTTGGCGACACTTTCAACATCAAAATAAAAGTTCCGCACAATTCCACGCTCGAATTCTACTTCTGGATCACAAAAAATAAACAGGGGCATTACCAGGATTTTTGGGATATTGGTTCGAGCGGAAAAACGATTGCTAACGAATCTGTAGCGATAATTAAAACGGCCAACTATTCTAAAGTTGAAGCGCAAAAAGAAATTAATCTGGTAAAAAACGGGTGGTTTATCCTCTTACTATTCACCTTCATTTATTTGCCGCTAAAGTGGGGTCAAAAAAGGTGGCTTCGCAAAATAAGCGCCCCCTCCCCCACAGAAAGCGTTCTGTTTATTGGCGCGAGCATGTTCGCTTTTCATGCACTCGCCCGGTCTGAAATCATTAATATTAACCTGGCCGGCATAATCTACAACTGGCGGCTTATTCCCCAAATTCTCAAAGGAAGCATTGATGATTTTGTTGTTGTTGCGGTGATTGTCTTCACTTTCGCCCTCCTCCTCCGCTGGCCCAAAATCCTAAAAATCAAAAAACTAGTATTCGTTACATTTACTGCTCTTGCCGCACTATCAACGCTCATTGCTTTTATCAACATTAAAACGGTTGTTTATTTCGGAAAGCCGTTTACTTACCAATGGTTGTACTATTCTGACTTTTTAGGGAGCAACGAAGCGAAATCTGCATTTCAGGAAAACCTGGATATCGGGACAGTACTCAATCTGGCATCAATTGTTATTGCGATGTTTCTTTTTGCCGGAATACTGCGAACCGGTTACCAAATTTTCACCCTACGAAAACAGATAAAAATTGCAACTGTCTCTGTACTCGGAGTGGCAGCTATCCTTTTGGCTGTGCTCACTTACAAAGCCGATGCAAGCTGGACAAAAGGCCAATCGGGCAACGCAATAAAAGTAATGGCCGGTTCTATACTTAAAGCCAATTCAAACAATTCGTTTTTTACAGCAAAACTGCCTGCCAACACAAATCCTTTCGACCCGAGGATGGCTGTTCCGGCTGATTTTTTCGTAGACAGTACCAAAAATCAGAATGTTAAAAATGTACTGTTTGTAGTACTAGAATCTGCTGGAGCAGTATATTTTGATGCGTACGGCGGCACATTTCAACTCAGTCCTAACCTCAACAAATACGCTCAACAGGCACTCATTTTTGAACAAATGTACGCGCACGCACCTGCAACCAACCGGTCGCTTGTATCGATACTGGGTTCAATTTATCCCTATTTGTCGTATAAAAGCCTGACACAAGAGGCGCCGAAAGTTGAGCTTCCAACCATCTCGTCAGAACTAAAAGCCAAAGGCTACCGAACATCATTCTTTTCAACAGCAGATCTCAATTTCCAAAATTGCAACCAGTTCCTCTCTAACCGCGGATTCGATGTTATTGAGGATTTTGCCAATATAAAATGTGCGGAGGAGTTTCATTTGGATAATTCTGATTACCTGGAAGGTAACGGGAAAGACGACATGTGCCTTGCCGACAGACTGGCCTCCTGGCTGGATGAAGATACTACCCAAAACTTTTTTTCGATGATGTGGACAGTACAGGGTCACTACCCGTATTTTTTTGGCGATGAAGAAGAAAACTTCGATGTTTCTGAAGTTAATTACAACAGATATCTCAATTGTCTGAAATACAATGACGAGGTAATCGGGAATGTAATGCAAATTCTGGAAGATAGAAACCTTGCAGAAACAACACTGGTCGTTGTTTTTGGCGATCACGGGGAAGCCTTTGGACAACACGGACAGTACGGCCACGCAACTTCGTTGTACGAAGAAAACATCAAGGTTCCGCTCTATTTCATTAATCCGGTTTTGTTTTCGGGCGAACGCAAAAGCGATATTGCCGGGATGAAAGATTTGGCAACTACTGTCTTCCCCATTATCGGCGAAGACTGCCCTTCTGCATGGCAGGGGCGAAATCTTTTAAACACTTATTCGACCGAAGGCTTTTTTCTGGCTCCGTGGTCCGACTATCTTTTCGGATACCGGAACAACAACATGAAATATATTTTTAACGAAACTCTTAATTCAGTTGAAGTTTTCGACCTTGCTTCGGATCCACACGAGACAAAAAATCTGGCTCAACTAATTCCGGAAGAAGAACTGGATTTTGCAAAAAACCGAATAGCTGCCTGGGTTCAATTTCAGGGTAATTTCATTTCCAATCTGATGAAAACAAACGACAAAAAACAAATGGGCAAATGAAAAAAGTACTTCTTCTTTTTTTGACGTTAGCAGGAATTTTGTTGTTAGCCCTGTTCCTGTACAGATATCACAGGCATATTATCAGGCTCATCAAACCTCAAAAAAGCAACACCATCGAATTAAATAACTCCGAGGCGCCACTTGCAGTGTTTTCCTTTCGTCAAGGGGCAAAAAATAAAATTCTTGATTCGTATCTGCATTATACGGTAAAGCTGCATAACACCAAAAAACTGAAAATCAGAAATAGTGAGATACGAAAAATTGAGGAGCGCATTCCCATAATAATCACCATTGAAACATGGAAAACAGTTGGATTGCCTTCTTATACAAACAATGTACTTGCAGCTATTACAAATGGAAAATACGATGACATCATCAAAAAAATATGCACCGATTTTATTGGTGAGCGCCCGAATGTTTACCTGCGGCTGAACCCCGACATGGAAGTGCCGGTAAACCGTTATCCATGGCAACTAACAGGAGGCCAAACCTACATTCCGGCATTTCGGCATTTTGCTACGTTGTGCAAAAAATATGCTCCACAGGCGAAGCTTATCTGGGGGCCGGCCGGGTATCCGGGAGCAATGGAATATTACCCGGGAGACGATGTTGTTGATGTTGCATCTGTAACAATTAATAGCAAATCGGAATCTCCGCTGAATGTTTACCCGAAAAATTACTCCACAGCATACGATGTTTTCAGAAGGGTGCACCGGTTGCGGTTTATCGATAAAACCATCTTCATTTTAGGTTCTGAGCAGGCTAATCGTGATTCTATTAATGAACAGTTGATCTCTTCACTCTCAAAAAAAATCGACAACGAACGAAAAATCATTTATTCCCCGGAAAACTTTGAGCGCCCAAAACAGGAGACAAAAATAACAGGCAGACAAAAAATTGAAATCGGAATATTTGATGAATTTGAAAGGCTCAACAACGAAGAGGCCGTGACCGTAGAGCATCTTTTTGCAGATTTCCGCAAACTTAACGACGGCACATTTGAAAATGAATTCAGAAAAGTGATTGAAAGGGGAAACAGTATTATTGTGACTTTTGAGCCTTTCAGAGGTCCAAACGAAGAACAGGATCGGAACGTGCTTCAGAATATTACTGATGGAAAATACGATAATGAAATAAACCGGTTCTACTCAATAATTTGCTCAACCAATTTGCAGGTTTATTTAAGGTACGCCCACGAAATGGAAATACCAATTACCCGCTACCCCTGGCAAAGCCAGGATCCGATTACCTACATTACGTCGTACCGTTATTTTATGACCTTTAAAAATCCGTTGCCTTCAAACATAAAACGCATTTGGGGCCCCGCCGGCGACAGAGGCTCACTGGAATGGTGGCCGGGCAACGATTTGGTGGATTTTGTAAGCATTGCCATTTACGGACTTCCCGACAAGAATATCACGGATCCGGAGAAGCAGGAATCTTTTGAAAAGATATTCAACCGAAAAATCTGGCGCCTGCGGTTAATCGACAAGCCCGTTTTTATAACTGAATTTGGGGTAAAAGGACCGGAAGAATATCAAACCAAATGGCTTAATGAAGCTGCGGTAATTATCCGCAATAATCCACAGATAAAAGGCATCAACTATTTCAATATGTCAGATACTCCCAAAGCATGGGGGGAAATCAAACCTCCGGACTGGAGCATCACAAAAAACACTTTTTACAATTTTTTAGAAGCTCTGAACGAATAGTTGGCAACACAAGATAATTGTCTTATTTTAGTTTCAATAAACTCAAAACCGGACTAGTAGTAAAAAATACTACTCAAAACTTCGAATAAATTTTCAGATGAAACGGACAAAACTATCGGGCGAGTTAAATGAGTCTCTTTCTGCTTAAACAATATAATTTGAATGAAATTTAAACTGATTATTTATACCAGCTTAACATTTCTAACCCTGATTTTATTGGGATTTTTCTCTCTGCGCAATTTAAACAAAAACAAACCGGTTGATGAAACCAGAAAAGTTTATATAAAAAAAACCAGAGACGGATATCAGTTGTTCAGAAACGGTAATCCCTTTTTTATTCAGGGTGCCGGCGGAGACTCCTATTTTAAAGAACTGGCCGAATGCGGAGGAAATACAATCAGGCTGTATGATACGCTCAACCTTGCCAGCAAGCTGGATGAAGCTCACAAATACAATTTAGCTGTAATTGTTGATTTGCCATTATACCGATTTGAAACCTCATACAATCAATATTTAATTAAAGAAGATGTCGATCTTCTCAAGCAAGAAATCCAGGCAATTGTTAAGCAGCACAAAAATCATCCGGCACTGTTAATGTGGAATCTGGGAAATGAAATTCAGTATCCGGTTGTATTTGCGAAAAACAGGATTGCTCAAAATACAGATGATGTTGTAGAAATATTTCGAGTGCTATTTCAACGCAAAAAATTTATCAGAACATTTAATGAACTAATCGAGTTTATTCATACAGAAGACCCTGAGCATCCTGTCACAACCAGTGTTGCTACAAACAAGTTTTGGAAAAAACTGCTCAACATTCACCTCTATTCTCCAAAAATTGATATTATTGGCTACAACATTTTTGCACCTCCTCAAATAATAAAATCCCAACTGGATAAGCTTTCCAAATTAATTCACCTGAAGCCATTTTACATAAGTGAATGGGGAATTGAAGGCCCCTGGGCTCAGGAAAAAACTTCGTGGGGCGCTCCAATAGAAACAACCAGCACAAACAAAGGCAAACAATACAAAGACAATTATTCTTTCTTTACAAATCATTACAGCCAATCATTAGGCAGCGCTGTCTTCTTCTGGGGGCAGAAACAAGAAAGAACGCACACATGGTTCAATATTTTTGATGAAGATGGTAGAAAATCGCAAGCATACTGCGAACTGCAAAAAATATGGAAAAAAAGTTCAACCAGCTTTGAGCCGCCTGACATAAAATACATGCTGGTTAACAAAAAAGGAGCGAAAGACAATATGGTTTTTCTTCCGAACTCTTTAAATAAAGCAGAAGTTTTGCTAAACTCAAAAATAGACTCAGCCTTACAAATCCATTGGGAAATACACGAGGAAGGTTGGAACTACGAAGGAGGAGGAGCCAAACACAAAATAACAAAAAAAATATCGGTTCGTTTTGAACAAATAAAAAACAACGAAGTCACATTCCTTGCACCTGAGCATGAAGGTCCATACCGGATTTTTGCGTATGTGTACGACAAGGATGGCTATTTTGCCACCACAAATACCCCGTTTTACGTTTTGAAGAAGAAATGAACGAAATCAACATAATAAAAGCACCGTCGCCAAAGAAGAAAGTCACTCTAAGGATATTGATAATCCTTGGGGTGCTGAGCATCATCAATTTTTTCTACTGGTTTCTGAAACCTGAATTAATTGACAATAAGATTCTTTACTGGATGCTGATGGGACCGCTATTGTTCGACAGCTTCAGGCTTATTTATATCTGGTACCATTACTGGAATATTTCTGTTCCTCGAAAACCTGTACTTACAAAAAATTTTTCAGTTGATGTTTTTACGACATATTTTCCCGGCGAACCTTATGAAATGGTCAAAGAGACGCTTCGGGCAATTCAGCGAATGAAATATCCTCACACCACCTATTTATGCGACGAAGCAAACGACCCTCAACTGATAGAATTCTGCAAAATAAATGGGATAGTACATGTAACGAGAAATAACCGAATTAACGCCAAAGCAGGAAACATAAACAATGCACTTAAACAAGCGTCCGGGGATATTTGCCTGATACTGGATCCCGACCACGTACCAAAAGAAAACTTTCTGGATGAAGTTGTGCCCTACTTTGAAGACGAAGAAATCGGTTTTGTTCAGTCGGTTCAGGCATATTACAACATTGAGGAATCGTTGGTAGCCAAAGGCTCGGCCGAGCAAACATTTCATTTTTACGGTCCGGTAATGATGACGATGAACTCCTACGGCACGGTAAATGCAATTGGTGCAAACTGTGTTTTCAGACGGGCTGCTCTGGATTCTATTGGAGGACACGCGCCGGGATTGTCGGAAGACATGCACACAGCAATGCAGTTGTATGCAAAAGGGTGGAAATCTGTTTACGTTCCCAAAATATATACAAAAGGCCTTGTCCCTTCTTCCATCACTTCCTATTACAAACAGCAGTTAAAATGGTCGAGAGGTACTCTGGAGTTGTTGGGTTCTGTTTTCCCTAAACTATTTAGGAAATTTACATGGCGCCAGAAAATACATTTCGGAATCCTTCCTCTCCACTACCTTTCCGGGTTCACCATATTATTGAGTTTTTTAATTCCTGTTATCGCACTATTTACATCAACAACCCCGTGGAAAGGCAACATAATAAACTTCGGACTTATCTTTCTTCCCATTTTAACGTCAACAATGGGCATCCGTTTTTACGTACAGCAGTGGGTGATGGATAAAAGCGAACGGGGAGCGCACCTGCTGGGCGGACTATTGTTGGCTTGCACCTGGTGGATTTTCATTATTGGAGCAATGTACACACTCATTCGCAAAAAAGTTCCTTATTTACCCACGCCAAAAGAAGATACCAAAATCACCAACTGGAAAATACTGATACCGAACATAGTAGTTGGGTTGCTTTCAATTATTGCAGTCATTTATGGGCTGTCTGCTGACTTCACCCCGTTTTCTATATTCATGTCCGGGTTTGCTCTTCTCAATGCGTTTTTCATGTTTTTTACAGTTGTTTTAGCTTACGAAAAGCAAAAGCAGGTAACAGTTTCTCTGGATTTTAAAAAGCAGAAACAATCGATTATCAACACTATTCAGAATGTGGCTTACGCAGCGTGGCATAAAGCAGCACTTCCGGTAATCTTAATAATTTTCATCGTATCCGGTGGTTTCTATTATCAAAAAGAACATGTAAAATGGGGAGGAGTGAAACCTGAAATACAGGAAAAAAACGTAATTAACTACATCGGTATCTTTACTCCGCAAAACGATGATGGAATTACCAGTCTCGAAAATGTAAAAAAGGTATCTGCCCAAATCGGTGAAAACTTTGATATCGTTTCGCTATACATTGCATGGGAAAAGAACATTGAAGCGAGTTTTCCCCGGGCAATTATTGACTCGATTTACCAAAACAACGCCATTCCCATGGTTACGTGGGAACCCTGGCTTAATTCGTTTAGCCAGGAAATAAACGACAGCGCCCATGTTTTCAGCCTGATTGAAAATGGTTTTTTCGACAGTTACATTTTACTGTTTGCAGAAAAGCTGAAAAAGCTGGAGAAACCTGTTTTCTTAAGGTTTGCCCACGAATTTGACAATCCGTTTTACCCCTGGTTCGTTTCAGGCGACAATGCTGTTTCACAGTTTAAAAAGGCATGGACCCACGTTTATGAAATCTTCAAAAACGGAAATGCCCACAATGTAATCTGGATTTGGAATCCCTGGCAGCCCGAAAACCTGTCGACATTTTATCCGGGAAAAGAATACGTTGACTGGGTAGGAATCAATATCCTTAACTACGGCAAATTAAACCGGGATGGAGAATGGCATGATTTCGAAACTTTGTACCAGCCTTTTCATGAACAGATGAAAGACCTGCCGCCAACTCCGGTAATAATTTCTGAATTCGGAACATTAAAAGACGAAGGAGATCAAAATCAATGGATCGAAAATGCTTTTTCTGCAATGCAGGATAATTTCGAAGAAATCAAGTCTGTAATTTATTTCGACAGCAAGGTAGACAATAATTGGCCGAAAGGACTTCAGGCAGACTCACTGCTTGACTGGACTATCCCCGGGAACCAGGTGATAAAAACATCTTTAAAAAACAAAGAAGTGCCGGCTTATGTATTTTCGCCCTTACCAACGCTCGAAAACAACATTACAAAACAAGCAAACGGGTTTAATTTGAAAGAGATAAAAGGCATTAACCTGAAACAAAACCATGATTGGAAAAAAAACTATCATGTTTTGAACAGGAGAAAACTTTCTGAGGATTTTAATAGGATAAAAAGTATTGGACTAAACTCCATTAAATTTGATGGGAATTCTATTTACGATTACAATATTTTAAACATTTCAAAAGAGGTTAACCTCAATGTTTCTTTTGGCTTCTGGATTCCGGCCCACATCGACTTTATGAATGACAAAAAAAAAACGACCCAGCTAAAGAAGAAAATTATCAACGAAGTCAGAAAAAACAGGAAACACAACCACATTATTTCCTGGAATATTCAGAATGATGTGCTATTTAACCAGCAGCACTTTTTTCATAAACCGGAAATACTTTACCAAAACCGCGCATATGTAATTTGGCTAAAAAATCTGGTTTCTGAAATAAAAAAAATTGATCCTGAGCGGCCAATGACAGTCGATCTGGAAGTTAGCCAGCTTTCTGTTTACCATGCTCAATTGCTAACACAAAACGTCGAAGGGATAAACTATTTCGGATTAATTGCAGACAATAACGAATACTTAAATTCACTGATTAGCTTTCTGAAAAAATCGCAGATGAAATTCCTTTTCAGCGAAATAGACACAGAAGACCTTGTCAGCTGCCTGCATCCGGATTCAATCCCGCTCACTTCCTTTTTTGTAACCTCGTGGCAGGATCAGCACGAAAGCAACAAATTAACTTTTGATGGAATTATTGACAGAAAAGGACGAACCAAGACTGAATATTTCACTTTATTGCATTCGCTGCAAAACGCTGATTCAATTACCACAAAGCCCACTGTTAGAATTTTGAAGCCTGCAGTTTTACTGTACGACCACTTAACTCTCGAATACTATTCCATGCTTTATATTGATGGTGAAGGCTGGAAATATGGGTTGGACTTTAACGACCTTTCATTTGAATGGGCGCTTATAAAATGTGACCAATATGGAAATTATCTTGCCATTAAGGATATTGACAGCGGCCCTGTTCTGCGACTCAGAATTCCGAAAAACCACGAATATTTCAAGTTATTACTTACCGTTTCAGACGGGAAATCAGTTACAGAAACTATTACCACCTTAAATACGCCATTAAAGTTCGACTAAAATATTCATGCAACTTCAACACAAAAAAAGAAAATGCCGGAAGCACAGCCTCCGGCATTTTTGGTTTGCATACTAAAACTAGAAATACTACTGTTTAATTAATTTATGCGTGGAGAATTTTTTATCGAATTCAGCCCTCACAAAGTAAACTCCTGAAGGCAGATTACTAATGTCAAACACTTCCTGGCTTGCTGTTACTTCATCGCTCATAACTTGTTTTCCGGTAATATCTAAAATCGAAACGGTTGTGCCGAAGTCCGGCATTTCAGAAAACCGAATGTTTACATTATTACTGGCAGGATTTGGGTAAATATCCACGTCAAAAGAAAGCTCGTCTATCTCGCCAATATTTGTTGTAGCATTTAAAATGGCAACAAACACACTCCCCTGGCGGTTGAAAACCATTTCTCCTTCAACAACCTCGGTTGGCAATTCAAATTCTTCGTTGGTATCGTTCTTCCAGATCCTCAACTGGATGGAATTTCCCTGGGCAAAACCGTTATTCATGTTGTATTCTGAAGCAGAAGCAGGAATGCCAACTGCATCCATATCGAAATTCTGCTCTGTAAGTTTAATAGCGCCAACACACACATTGTTATCAAAAACTGCAATCTCGTCACCAACAGACAACAACGCTTCATCTAATTCACCAATATTAATGTTCATGTGGTCAACACCATTCCCTTCATAATCAACATGGAAATAATCCGATTTTGCATTTTCGGTATACAACTGAGCTGATTTCTTGGTTGTTTCATAAATTGTAAAGGAACCGCTCTTCTTGGCGTAAAACATATAACCTTCACCAGGATTAAAATTACCTATATCATTTATCCAGCGGCTACGCCATTTTTCAATTGACCTTCCTTTTTCATCCTGAACTTTATTCAAGATTCCGGAATCAATCAAAGACTGAACCACCTGCATTGCATCTACTGATTCGCTAAGCGGAAAAGAAACCAGGTTCCATCCGCGTTCCAGTTCAATTGTAAGAGGGAGCTGAACTTTCTTTCCTTTTATTTCAAAGCTGGTAGAGGAATTCACGCGAATTTTATACCCTTCTGTTTTCTTGATATCGCCAATATTGTTAACCCATCCGGTAGCCGGATCCAACTGTTCGTAAGTATTGCTACCCTCGTCCTCAACAACTACCAAGCTGCCGTTATTTCTTAACGGTTCCATTACCGATTCAACATTATCGTCGGAAGGAATCAAGTAAGAAGAAATGATGTTCCAGCCTTCTTCCAATACAATAGTCTGAACTTCGCCTTGCTCAACCGACAGGTTGGTAACCACAACACTATCACAACCTGTTGCCGAAACCAGTGTACGTTCGTAAACTCCTGCTTCGGTCCAGCCGTTGTAACTTTCACCTTCTACTATTGCAACATCTTCAACAGTGTTAGAAACTGGATTAACTGTTAATGTCAGCACTACTGTTGAGTCACAACCGGTTTGCGTTTCAAACACCTCGGTGTATTCGCCTGATTTGCCTAACGCCTTACCGCCGAAGAAGTAGGTTTCCCCTTCACAAACAGAAGCCGCTTCTGTAACATGGTAAGCAAGATTCACCGTCAAACGGGTAACAACAATACTATCGCTTCCCGAAACCGATGTCAAAACACGTTCGTAACTGCCGGTTGCAATCCAGCCGTTGTAGCTTTCGCCTTCACAAATTGTTACTTCTTCTTCGGTAACTACAGTTGCATACACTTTCAAATTGGTAACCACAACACTGTCACAACCTGTTGCCGAAACCAGTGTACGTTCGTAAACTCCTGCTTCGATCCAGCCGTTGTAGCTTTCGCCTTCCGCAATTGCAACATCTTCTACAGTGTTAGAAATCGAATTTACGGTTAATGTCAGCACTACTGTTGAGTCGCAACCGGTTTGAGCTGAAAATACTTCAGTATACTCACCTGATTCGGTTAAAGTCTGGCTACCGAAAGTGTAGGTTTCGCCTTCGCAAACAGAAACTGTTTCTATAACATTGTAAACAGGATTAACAGTCAAACTAGTAACAACGATGCTGTCGCTTCCCGAAACTGATTGTAGAACACGTTCGTAACTTCCAGTTTCAGTCCAGTCCTTGTAGGTTTCGCCTTCGCAAATAGTTACTTCTTCTTCTGTAACTACGGTTGCATACACTTTCAAATTGGTGACCACAACACTATCACATCCTGTTGCCGAAACTAGTGTACGTTCGTAAACTCCTGTTTCGGTCCAGCCGTTGTAGCTTTCGCCTTCTACTATCGCAACATCTTCAACAGTGTTAGAAACCGGATTTACGGTTAATGTCAGCACTACTGTTGAATCACAACCACTCTGAGCTGAAAAGACTTCGGTGTACTCGCCCGATTCGGTTAAAGTCTGACCTCCAAAAGTGTAGGTTTCGCCTTCGCAAACAGTTGCTGTTTCTGTTACCGTGTAACCAGGAGTCACATAAAGTGTGGTAGTTACAACACTGTCTGCTCCGGAAGTGGATGCCAAAATACGTTGCAGTGTACGTTCGTATTCTCCGGCCTCTGTCCAACCCATGTATTCACTGCCTTCGCAAATGGTTACTTCTTCTTCTGTAGCAATTTTATTCAGTTCCCTGTTTACCGGATGGTACAAATCTCCAATTGCTGATACTGTCAGTGCATAATTGTATATTCTTACTTCGTCCAACATCCCTTCGTACAGAAGAGTTGGTACTTCTTCGTCGCGACCTGCGCCAATCAGCAAATTGTATCCGTAACCTGAATCGATAGACCCGGTGGCTGAAATTGTTGCTACTGCTACGTTATCTACGTAAATTACCTTTTCTGAACCATTGTAGGTTACTGCTACGTGGTGCCAGTTGCCATCCCACAATTCTTCTACACCTCCTGCTGAAAACCACGAAGAAGTTGTTCCGCTTGTTTTGAAACCGATAGTTTTTGTATTGGGATATATGTACAATGCATAAGAATCTGTATTTGGGCCTCCATGCATTACAATGCCCTGGTAACCCGAGCTGCTTGTGGCAGGTTTCAACCATGCACTCATGGTTACTTCTTCCTGAACATTTTCCCCAAAGCACTCTCCCAAACTAACATGGCCAGACCCTGAAAATTGCAATCCCATACCGCTGGCGCCTGATGTTCTTACTGCTTCGTTTACCAATACTCCGTCGTTGGAACCTTCGGAATCAATTACATCGTTTCCGGCACCTTCTTCAAATAAATACTCGGAATAAACCGGAGATAAATCAGGTAAAATAACTGTTACTGTTACAACAAACGGCTCGGAAATATTGCCGGCGGAATCTTTTACCCAGGCGTACAATTTATATGTACCGGCGGAAGAAAATGTGTATTCTTCGGGAGAAGTTGAAGTCCAGCCTGCATCTTCTAATGATGGTTCCTGGGAGGTTTCTGTTAACAAATATCCGGCAACTGATACATTATCTGACGCTTCAAACGAAAATACCGGAACTGAGAGCGAAACTGACTCGGAAGGAACCCCGAAAGCAGAAATAACAGGTGAAGTAACATCAACCTTCGGCTCCTCCACCACTGCTCCAATTATTGTTATGGTTATTTCAGCACCTGCCGTCAAAGGACTGGTTGAATTGTCAACAACCTCAACTACCAGGTTGTAGGTTTGGTCGCTGGTTGTTGAAACCTCAGTTGTTGTGTACAATTCTCCGGTAGAAGTATTAATCACAAACAACCCTTTTTCATTTCCCTGTGCGATTGAATAATTAAGCACCTGGCCGGCATCGGGGTCGCTGGCAATAACCTGACCAATAAGGTCATTCGCTTTCAAAGGAGCAGCAACACTAAACACCTGGTTATTTATAACCGGAGCTTGATTAACTTGTGCTGTTTTTGTAGTTTTTACCAAAATTGCAGAAGTAAACGGTTCCAGAACCAATTTCCCGGTAACTTCTTTCCCGTAAATATCTTTATAAACAGTTGTCCCTAAGTTAAAAGTTTTGTTTTGCTTGGTATCATTATAAAACAATTGCTCGGTTTCTCCGATTGAAAGCTTAGCATTTATAAGTTTAGAATTTCCATCCTCTCCTAACTCCTGCCACGATGAAAAATTAACAAAAGTAAAGGTATTCAAATCACGAAAAACATTAGTTCTGTGTCTATCGACATAAACATTATTATCCAAAACTGCTTCGGATGTTGAAGGGTTCAATGTTGCCATTTGAGAACTAAGTGGAGTATCATTATACCAATCCGTTGTTGTCTCAATATTACATACAACATTACCAACAAATTGATTCCCTTTACTGAAGTATTTATTGTGTTTTTCTCTAAAGCCTTTAGGGTTATCAAACAAGATGTTATTTTTAGACACAATATCGATAGTCTGGTGGTAAAACAACGCATGTCCTGAACTTTTGGCTACCGTATTACCTTCAACCAATACACCCTCAGAGGCTTCATCTAAGTATATCCCGTATGTTCCTGCATCATTATTATAAATTTCTTTATAACCGGTACCGTCTCCATTCCCGTTAATTACAATATTTTTTCTGATAACTGAGCCTTTTGAATTAACAGGACGGGGTGCATTGTTTGTTTGCCCAACCCAAGTATAAATGCCTCCTCCATCTGTTAATGTCTGGCAATATCCATCTACAAAATTGTATTCAACTATTGAATTCTGACCATAAAACTGAATTCCTATATAACCGGCATCTAATATCCGATTGTACCGTATTACCGCATCGTTCGCTTTGGTAAATATTGAGTTTCCGTAATACATGCCGGCAACGCCAATGTCAGAAAATTTTGATACATCCTTGATGGTATTATTGGTAATAGTTACCGGTCCCTGGTTAGACTTATTTTCATTGTTTAGGTATACTCCATCGCCAATACTGCCGGTTAATGTGTTGGAATCAATTACCGCATTAAGGCAGCTAACTCCGTATATTCCATAGCCATCTGCATCTTCAACATTGCAATTACTAATAGTTAGATAGTCAGAAGAACGAGCATAAACAGTGTGTGATTTTGACTGAAGTATATTCAAATTATTAATCACAATGTAATCCTTCCCATTTATATAAACAGAGTTTTCAACACTAGAGCCTCTCACTTCGTAATTGGAGGGAGAATCTCCTTTTGGTGTCCATAAAAAAACCGTGTTCGTTCCTTCATCAAAGTACCACTCGCCTGCCTGGGTTAAAAACTCCAGTTTATTATTTAAGAAGAAAGGATTTCCCTGAACCATAGTTCCATATGGGTCGCCTCCCAAATTCAATGTTTTACTACTTGAGGAAGATACGATTTCTTCATCCATACTCCACAAATAATTACGAACGTGACATAATGCACCCGAATAATCAATGCCAGAATTCAGGTCGTCACAGGTGAATGAGGTCTGTGAGTTCACATTGTCGATATAAAAATATCCATTATCGGGATATCTGGCTACGGTAACCCTTACTCCATTTACAAATAACTGGCTAACAGAAGAACCTACTTTCGCTTTATAAATGTTTCCCGAATGCTTTGTCCAGCCTGTAATAACTTCTGAACCATAAAACTTTGGTTTCTCTCCTGTTCCATAAGCTCCATAAACAATAGGGCTGCCTGATGTGCCTGAACCATTGACCTGCAATGTGCCTACCCATTCGTCTCCCTTTTTAAATAATATTTGGTCACCAGCTTTTGGAGTAAAACTATTTACTTTTTCTAAACTGCGCCATGCTGAATTTTCACTGGTACCCGAATTTGAATCGCTACCGGTTGATGAACTTACATAATAAGTTGTAGAGTAACCAACAAACGTTGATAATATAAAAAATACTACTGCTATCAACTTAATACTTCCTTTTCCCAATTGTCCAAACTTATCTGAAGATTTGTTGGACCTCCCTGCCTGAATTAAATTAATTAAATTTTTCACTGTCGTACAAATTTGTTTGTTAATCTGTAGACAAAAGTAAAGCTGGGCCCTGCTTTATCTGTTATTTAAGTTGCTGGTTTCGAAATAGGTAAAATGCTGAAAAGGGGGTAGGAACTTTGTTCCTTTTTGCCTAAAAAAAGGGAGTATAAATAGGCATTTTGTGCAGGCATTTTCTTCGTTGACACTGAATCAGCAGTTCAAAGAAACGGGATCAATTCAGGTTCAGATTAAAACATTTCACGGGGAGCTCTAAACAGAAGCATATAACACTGTATATCAACAAGAAACACAAACAAACATTTCAACTAAAGAAAGTAATTTTTTCTGATAGGGAAAGAAGCCAATTTTCGGTCAGGCAATAACCAATTTGTGCATAGAAGTCCTGTTCCTGACAGAAACCTTCAAAAAATATAATCCTGCAGGGAAACTTTCGACATTCAATTTCTCTAGATTTGAGCTGACAATATGTTTCGAAAGTTCTTTCCCCGACAAATCCAGTAAGGAAATTTGGGCTCCTTCTTCCGGGAGAGCCGGAAATCGGACAAAAACAATATTATTGGCAGGGTTCGGATATATCTCAATATCTTCAGAAAGACTAATTAAATTCTCGAATGAAACAAACAAGCTGGCATATCTGCTAAATTCCAGCTCACCATCAATAACAGAAGGGGAAAACTGAACAGTTTCGTTCTTCCATCCTTTCCAAACTTTAAAAATTATCGGATTCCCCTCATCAAAACCAGCCTCCATAAAATTATCTGACGATGAAGCCGGAATGCTCACAACATTCAACTCGAAATTCCACTCAGCCAGTTTAACAGCTCCCACACACACCGTATTGTCGTATATGGCAACCTCGTCGCCAACGCTCAACCCAGATTCATTTAAACCAATAACATTAATGTTCATATGAGCAAATCCGTTATCCTCGTAATCAACACTAAAAAAAACAGGTTCAGAGTTTGCCGCATAAATATAAGCTAACTTGACAGGAGCCTGGTTGAACCAAATATTTCCATCGTCAGAAACGTGCACAATATAACCTTCTCCGGGAATTAAACTACCGATTCCATTTAACCAGCCAATCGACTTCCAATACTCCAGAGACCGGCCGCTTTCATCCTGAACTTTTTCCAAAATCTGTGCGTCAATCAAAGGTTGAAACACATTCGCTGCATCAGCTTCTACTTCGAACGGAAAAGGGATAATATTCATTCCTTTTTTCAACTTAATTTCCAAAGGGAACGCTACTTTTTTCCCCTCAACTTTAAGTACAGAGGGAGAATGAACCAAAATTTTGTACCCTTCTGTTTCCAATAAATTGCCAATTTTATTACTCCAACCTTCTGTTGAACTCCATTCTTCATATGTGTTTCCAGATTCATCCTGAACCCTAACCAAATTACCCTCCATACGAAGTTTTTCAGTTACGGATTCCATGTTTTTGTTATTTGGAATTACATATGAAGAAAATATGTTCCAGCCTTTCTTCAGCTCAATAAATTGTGTCACCTTCTGTTCTATCGACAGGTTTGTGGTAACAATACTGTCACATCCACCAATTGACTCCAATATTCTTGTATATGTACCCTCAGTATCCCAGCCTTTGTAATTACCCTCTTCTGCAATTGTAATATCTTCAACAATGTTATAAATCGGATTTACAGTTAATGTCAGCACTACTGTTGAATCACAACCACTCTGAGCTGAAAATACTTCGGTGTACTCGCCCGATTCGGTTAAAGTCTGGCCTCCAAAAGTGTAGGTTTCGCCTTCGCAAACAGTTGCTGTTTCTGTTACCGTATAACCAGGAGTCACATAAAGTGTAGTGGTTACAACGCTGTCTGCTCCGGAAGCAGATGCCAAAACACGTTGCAGTGTACGTTCGTATTCTCCGGTTTCGGTCCAACCCATGTATTCACTGCCTTCGCAAATGGTTACTTCTTCTTCTGTAGCAATTTTATTCAGTTCCCTGTTTACCGGATGATACAAATCTCCAATTGCTGATGCTGTCAGTGCATAATTGTATATTCTTACTTCGTCCAATATCCCTTCGTACAGAAGAGTTGGTACTTCTTCGTCGCGACCTGCGCCAATCAGCAAATTGTATCCGTAACCTGAATCGATAGACCCGGTGGCTGAAATTGTTGCTATTGCTACGTTATCTACGTAAATTACCTTTTCTGAACCATTGTAGGTTACTGCTACGTGGTGCCAGTTTCCATCCCACAATTCTTCTACACCTCCTGCTGAAAACCACGAAGAAGTTGTTCCGCTTGTTTTGAAACCGATGGTTTTTGTATTGGGATATATGTACAATGCATAAGAATCTGTATTTGGGCCTCCGTGCATTACAATGCCCTGGTAACCCGAGCTGCTTGCGGCAGGTCTCAACCATGCACTCATGGTTACTTCTTCCTGAACATTTTCCCCAAAGCACTCTCCCAAACTAACATGGCCGGACCCTGAAAATTGCAATCCCATACCGCTGGCGCCTGATGTTCTTACTGCTTCGTTTACCAATATTCCGTCGTTGGAACCTTCGGAATCAATTACATCGTTTCCGGCACCTTCTTCAAATAAATACTCGGAATAAACCGGAGATAAATCAGGCAAAATAACTGCTACTGTTACAACAAACGGCTCGGAAATATTGCCGGCGGAATCTTTTACCCAGGCGTACAATTTATATGTACCGGCGGAAGAAAATGTGTATTCTTCGGGAGAAACTGAAGTCCAGCCTGCATCTTCTAATGATGGTTCCTGGGAGGTTTCGGTTAACAAATATCCGGCTATCCCATTGCTACTTTCAGCGACAAACGAATTAACGGGAATTGTTAATCTCATCACCACGTCCGGAACCACAAACGAATTTATTTGCGGTTTTAATAAGGGCTCTCCTTTTACATACACTACTATTGTTGCGGTATCCGTTAAACCGAACTCCGCATCGTCCTTTGCCTGAACGAGAAATTCGAATAAAATATCGGATGACGTTTGAAAAACGGTATTTGCATAAATCTCACCGCTGATAGAATCAATCGAAAGCCAGTCTGTCTCTTCTCCATTAATAATTGAATATCTGACAACCTGCCCGGGATCAGGGTCACTGGCAACCACATTCCCAATAATATCATCACGCAATACAGGAGAGCTGATATTAAACGATTGATCTAAAATCACCGGATTTTGATTAATACCTAAAAAATCTTTCCCGATTAGAATTTTGGAAGTAAAAGGCTCCAAGATCAATTTCCCTGTGACTTCATTCCCGTATATATCTTTAAAAACTGCCGTTCCCAGGTTAAAAGTTTTGTTTTGCTTGGTATCGTTATAAAACAATTGCTCGGTTTCTCCTTCATCTAAAGGAATTCCAATAAAATCTGAATTACCATCCTGACCCAATCCTTTCCAAGCTTCGAACTCTAGAGATCTATTACTGTTTACATCAAAAAAAACATTACTCTGGTTCCTATCAACATAAACATTACTATCCATGACGATTGTCGAGACTGCTGAATTAGCAACAACCAACTGATCTTCAATCCCGACAAAATTTTCATCATGTTGTCGTTCGTGAATGTTATAAACCGTATTCTTTGTAAACTTATTGTCTTTACTGAACCTTATGTTAGGAGAATCCCTAAAACCTTTAGGGTTATCGAACAAAACGTTATTTCTGGCTACGATACCAATAGTCTGATGATATAGCAACGCATGACCAGAACTCCTGGCCACTGTGTTTTCTTCAACCAATACATCTTCCGATGCTTCGTCTAAATATATTCCGTATGTTCCTGCATCGTTATTATAATTTTCCTGATAGCCAGTGCCGTCCCCATTTCCGTTTATTACGATATTACGCCTTACTACGGATCCTTTTGAATTTACAGATAGTGGAACATTGTTTGACTGCCCAACCCACGAATAAATTCCGCCCCCGTCTGCTAACGTCTGGCAATATCCATCAATAAAATTGTATTCAACTATTGAATTTTGACCATAGAACTGAATACCATTATAGCCGGCGTCTAAAATCCTGTTATGCTGTATTACTACATCATCTGACTTGGTAAATATTGAATTTCCATAATATATCCCGGCAACGCCTATGTCAGAGAACCTTGCCACCCCTTTTATTGTATTATTTGTTATTGTTACCGGTCCTTTGTTTGAAATATTTTCGTTACTAACATATATTCCATCACCCATACTCCCGGTAAGCATATTTGAATCAATTAACGCATCAACACATCTAATGCAATGAATGCCATATCCATCAGCATCATGAATATCACAATTACTAATAGACAGGTTGTTTGAAGAGCGTGCATAAACAGAATGTGACTTAGTCTGAAGGATTTCTAAATTATCGATCACAACAAAATCTCTACCTTCAATATAAACAGAGTTGTCAAACGTGGAGCCTCTTACCTGATAATTCTCCGGAGAGCCGCCTTCGGGTGTCCATAAATATACCGTGGAAGTCGCCTTATCAAAATACCACTCCCCTGCCTGGGTTAAAAACTCCAGTTTATTATTCAAGAAAAAAGGATTCCCCCTTTTTATGGTTCCATATGGACTTTTTCTCAAATAAATTGTTCGGTTATTTGAAGTTGACACTTCATCATGGCTCATGTCCCATAAATAATTACGAATATGACATATCGCCCCCGAATAATTAATGCCTGAATTTAGATCATTGCAGGTAAATATTGATTGAGTACTCACATAGTCCACATAAAAATATCCACTATCCGGATACCTGGCCAAAGTTCCCCTTTCCTCGTCAATAAATAGTTGGCTAACAGGAAAAACTGCTTTCGCTTTGTAAATATTTCCTGAATGCAACGTCCAGCCAGTAATTAATTCTGAACCATAAATCTTTGGCTTCTCTCCCGCTCCATAAGCACCAAAAACAATCGGACTACCTTGGGTGCCGGAACCATTTACCTGCAAGGTTCCGCTCCACTCATCGCCTCGTTTAAAAAGAACCTGATCTCCTGGCTCCAACCTAAAAAAGTAGTTTACTTTCGCAAGGCTCTTCCACGGCAGTTCTTCGCTAGTGCCAGAATTTGAATCGTCTCCTGTTGAAGAACTCACATAATATACAGTTGCATCAACAGAAAAAGCCAATATTACAAAGGCAAAAAGAATAATATATTTTAATAAAAACTTCATTAACATTTGGCTGTTTAATAATTCTCTTATGCTACTTCCCTTGAAAAGCGAAGTCAACCAAAAAGAACACTCAAGTTTCACATTAACAATCCTTAATAAGAATTGCTCAACCAGAAACCTTATTCATTTCATTTAGCTCACACAACGAACTTTTACAAATATTCACCTGCTATCTAATAATATTTTCTAAATCAATTTATTTCAAAAAGGATTATCATTCAAAATGATCAACTTTTTAGTGATACTCATCTCTGCATTTACAACTTTTACAAAATAAAGCCCTGAGGACAATTGAGCGACATCTAGCTTTACAGAGCCGGAACTAACCATATAATTGCTAAGTATTTTTCCAGAAGCATCTACAAGCAAAATTCTGGATTTGATTTCTGGAATATACTTTAAACGAACATTCACAAAAGACCTGGCAGGATTTGGATACAAATCAAAATCATCAAATTCCGAGGCACTTCCGGAATTTTCAATTATTTCCAAAAAAGCATTCTCTCCTTTTTCAGATTCTGGAATAGTCGCCTCCTTTAAAACATTTGCAATTGATACGTATGTACAGTATACAGAATATTTATAATCGGCAAAACTAGAGTACCCAAAACTATCCGGCATTCCGGAAGACCATGACTCTAAGGAATGCGCGCGGGAAGGACTACCTACTGAATATCTAACCCCGGGGCTCTTTTCAAATACCCACGACAACCATACTGTAGCACCGGATGCTGCCGAAACCGGATTCAACAATCTTACGGTCTGCCACCCTTCCGTTGAATTTACGGCCGTTGTTGACGTAATGCCCTGCAGTGTCCCCGGAGAACCATTATCATCGGAATAAACCCCGAGCAACACATTTCCTGACCCTCCGTTATGGTAGACCGAAATATTCTCGATAGTCCCTGATTCAGTAAATATTACCGGTTGAGCGCGTCGGTTGGAATTATACGACAGTTGGGCATACACTTCAGTATTACCTGCATTATTAGACGTTACCGAAGGAGCTTCTTCTGTACTATAAGTACAGTAAACAGAATATTTATAATCGGCAAAACTAGAGTACCCAAAACTATCCGGCATTCCGGAAGACCATGACTCCAAGGAATGCGCGCGGGAAGGACTACCTACTGAATATCTAACCCCGGGGCTCTTTTCAAATACCCAAGACAACCATACTGTAGCACCGGATGCTGCCGAAACCGGATTCAACAATCTTACGGTCTGCCACCCTTCCGTTGAATTTACGGCCGTTGTTGACGTAATGCCCTGCAGTGTCCCCGGAGAACCATTATCATCGGAATAAACCCCGAGCAACACATTTCCTGACCCTCCGTTATGGTAGACCGAAATACTCTCGATAGTCCCTGATTCAGTAAATATTACCGGCTGAGCGCGTCGGTTGGAATTATATGACAGTTGGGCATACACTTCAGTATTACCAAATGTACCATTACCACCACCTGATGATAAACTAATAGAAACTTGTTTGCTAACACTATTTGAGATATTTCCAGCGGCATCTTTTGCCCATGCATACAAAGTCACTAACCCCGTTGCACTAAACGTGTATGAATCTGGAGCTACTGTAGTCCAACCTGAATCATTTACATCTGGAATTGCTGAAGTTCCGGTAAGTAAATAGCCTTTGACTCCAATATTATCAATAGCTTCAAAACTATTAACGACAATGTTCTTGGAGCTTGATTCTGCTGGTACAACAAAAGAAGTAATTGTGGGTGGAACATTGTCAGAGCTGCTATCAAATTCTTGTATTGAAGATAGCTTTGTGCCAACAATTATTTTTGAAGCAAAAGGCTGCAACGTAAAACTTGTGGTGATACTATTCCCGTATATATCCTTTGCCGTCGCATCATTCACAAAATATTTCTTTTCCTCTTTTGAATCGTTAAAAAACAGCTCTTCAGCTTCTCCGTACACTAAACCATCACTAATAAAAGCAGAATTATTATCCTTTTTTGATGCAGCTTGCCACTTCTCAAATGTAAGAAATTCAAATGTGTCAGTTCTTCTGAAAACAGAATTCCGATGACGATCAATATAAACATTATTGTCTAACACAAAATCTGATAAGGGTTTATTTGTAACGACCAGTTGTGGGGTAAGAGTTTTAGTTAAATACCAATCTGTAGAAGTTGAGATATTACATACAATGTTATTAGTAATTCTATTCCCTCTGGAAAAATTATCATCATGCGTAATTCTGACGCCTTTAGGATTATCAAAAATTATATTATTAACTGCCTCGATATCTATTGTTTCGTGCAAAAACAACGCATGTCCGGAACTTGACGCAATCGTATTTCCTTCAATATATATACCTTCTGACGCTTCATCTAAATACATTGCGTAAACACCTGACTGATTGTTATGGTTTTCAAGATACCCGGTTCCATCCCCGTTTCCATTAATTACAATATTCTGTCTAATTACTGAACCTTTCGAGTTAATACTATTAGGCACCGTTCCGCTCACCCCCACCCAATTATAAATACCTCCTCCGTCATTAAGTGTTGTGCAATAATTATCAATAAAGTTAAATTCTACCTGAGTATTTTTACCATAGAACTGTATCCCGGTATAACCGGTATTAACGATTCTGTTATATCTGATAATTGCATTTTCTGCTCTCGAAATTATTCCATTGGAACTTCCAATCCCGGTTAGCCCAATCGCATCGAATACTCCGGTGTTTACCACTTCGTTTCCTTCAATAACCAAACCTGAATTATTCGAATCTAAATATGTTTTCGAGTAAGAAATTGCATCATCCATCGCTCCGGTAACATAATTACTTCTCACAACGTTATAATACCCCCGTTTTATGTCAAACCCTTTTAAATCGGGATTTTTAACCGAACAGTTTTCAATAACTAAATAATCAGATTTATTTGCATACAAAGCAGACTTTTTCGAATGTTCCAAACTTAAGTCTCTAATTGTTAGGAAGTCCTTACTCTCCAGATATACACCATTATCAATTTTTGAACCCCTCACACTATGATTTACTGGCGAATCTCCTGCCGGTGTCCATAAATAAACAGTTTTCGAATTAATATCAAGATACCATTCTCCTTCCCGAGTAAGAAATTCCAGTTTATTATTTAAAAAGAAAGCTTTCCCGCTTGAAAATCCATATGTAGGCTCAGAGTCTAACACTAAGGTTTGAGAGCTTGATTCAATTACATTTTTTGTTGACAAAATCCACTGTCTGGTTCTAACATGGCATTTTGCACCTGAGTAGTCGATTGCATACCTTAGGTTTTCATAAGTAAATGAAGTCGGAGAAATTGTCTTGTCAATATACAAATATCCTTCATCCGGATACCTTGCCACCCTTACTCTTTCATCATCCACAAAGAGCTGGGTAATTTCTCCTGTCACCGTAGCTTTATAGATATTCCCCGAATGCCTTGTCCAGCCGGTAATTACTTCAGAACCATAAATTTTTGGTTTGTCGCCTGTACCATAAGCGCCATACACTATTGGACTACCCGAAGTGCCAGAGGCGTTTACTGTAATTGTGCCAACCCAACTATCACCACGTTTAAACAAAATCTGGTCTCCTGGTTTCGGAGTAAAACTATTTACTTTTTCGAGACTACGCCACGCAGAATTTTCACTTGTTCCCGAATTCTCATCACTCCCCGTTGAAGAGCTCACGTAATAAACCGTAGAATAACCGCTAATAGAAAGCGAAAGAAAAACAATAATCATCAACAACTTTGCGCTTCTGATTCTCAAAGCTCCAGTCCGGGACATATTACACCCGGCACTCAACACATTAACCATATGTCCAGTAGTATTTTATTTTATTTGCAAACCGTACCTAAAAACCTTCACAAAGATAAAAAAGTTGTTTTTTGATTGCCTTTTAATATGTTTTCCAGCCTTTGCCTCAATCTGTTCTACTAAAAAAGACTAAACATAAATTCATCTCTTCTTATAGAGGCAAAAAAAAGGTCATTTAGAAAATACAGCGTTTTTTAAGAATCAAAAAGATAGTTTTTCCTATTACAAAATCATTCTCTGACATGCCGATTCAAATTAAGATAGCTTACTATAGAAAACTTATATCGTCTACGAAGAAAAACTACCATTAAAAGCATTAAGTTCTTTTTTAGAATTTTCATGAAAATCTAAAATAAAAACAGCTATGCGAACAAACTTACTAAACAATAATGTACTAAAAACAAAATGAAAGAATATTGCAATTTATAATCTTTCTAAATAATATCTTCGGTTTTAGAGAGCTCCAATATTAAAAAATGAAGAATTCAATCTTTATTAACTACGTGTTTTTGTTGGCTCTGAATCAAAGTTTTTAACTTTGTATAAACATGTAGATTAAGTCAGTAAATTAAAAATAAAAATTATGGAAAGAATAGCTGATGTTGTTAAGCCAGGTGTTGTAACAGGTGCCGACTTGCAGTACATTTTCAAAGTAGCTCAACAAAACAAATTTGCACTTCCTGCAGTAAATGTTGTTAGTTCTTCTTCTATCAACGCAGTAATGGAAGCAGCAAAAGTTGCCAATGCTCCTGTTATGATACAGTTTTCTAACGGTGGAGCCGTTTTCAATGCTGGTAAAGGATTGAAACTTGAAGGCCAGCAAGCTGCTGTATTGGGAGCTGTTGCCGGTGCAAAACATATTAACACCTTAGCTGAAGCATACGGAGTACGGGTTGTCCTTCACACTGACCATGCAGCAAAAAAATTACTCCCATGGATCGACGGCCTTTTGGATGCCGGAGAACAACACTACAAAGAAACTGGAAAACCTCTTTTCAGCTCGCACATGCTCGACCTCTCTGAAGAACCAATTAAAGAGAACATCGAAATTTGCAAAAAATACCTCGAAAGAATGAGCAAAATTGACATGACGCTCGAAATTGAACTTGGTATTACCGGTGGAGAAGAAGACGGAGTAGACAACTCAAATGTTGACAGCTCAAAACTTTACACTCAACCTGAAGAAGTTTGTTTTGCATACGAAGAATTAAGCAAAATCAGCCCTAATTTCACAATTGCTGCTTCTTTCGGTAACGTTCATGGCGTTTACAAACCCGGAAATGTAAAACTCCAGCCAGTCATTCTGAAAAACTCTCAGGAATACATTAAAAACAAACTTAACCTGGATACTGAATTCCCTGTTAACTTTGTATTTCACGGTGGTTCAGGCTCTACTCACGAAGAAATTCGCGAAGCTATCGGATATGGTGTTATTAAAATGAACATTGACACCGATACTCAATGGGCATATTGGGACGGCGTAAGAGCATTTGAAGCCGAAAAACGTGGTTACCTGCAAGCACAAATCGGAAACCCCGAAGGTGCTGACAAACCCAACAAGAAATTTTACGACCCACGTGCATGGTTGCGTAAAGCAGAAGAATCAATGATTGCTCGTCTGCAAAGAGCCTTTGAAGACTTAAATGCAGTAAACAGCTTGTAATAATATATTACATCTATCATCATAAAAAAAGGCTGTCCTAAAACAAAAGGACAGCCTTTTTTATGCGCTTCAAAATTATTACTAGCTGCATCCCAAGCAGACTACACAAACTTCTCCCGCTTCTGTAAATTATAAAGACCGTAAAGTACAAACACTATCATTCCTGCACCTAGGAAAACCCGGTTTTTTGTGATTAGCCCCTGCCAGATAATTTCATTGAAATTATTGGGTATCTGAAACGGATTCAGAAAAACATTCCATTGTGAACGTTCCACTGCATCCTGCAATATTATCAGAGCCACTCCTATCAGCACCATAACAACCGCAGTTCCGTTGCCATTTTTAATCAACGTAGAAAACATAAATGCCATGGAGCCCATAAATACAATGGGATACATCAGCTGATAAGCCATTTCCAACGCATCAACCCGGTATAGCAGAACCGAGGCAACTGCAGAAAACAAAACTGTTATCAGAAAAATAAGCACATAAATCATCAGCAGCCTCACCAGCCAAACTTTGTACCTGTAGTTGGGAATTCCAAACAAAATTTCCAGCATACGGGAGTCGTCATCGTTTTGAATGCCGAAAACCGAAGGGTAAAAAATCAGTAATATTCCCGGGAAAATGAGCAGGTTGTAAACCGTACCATCGGTGAGCGCCTGTCCATTCCAGACAGTCTGAATGGCAAAAAACAGGAAAAAAGCAAATGCAGCCAGCAGAAACCAGAAAAACCGTCCGGCAAAAATGATCTTTAAATTGTAACGTATCATTTTGACCGTGTTTCTCAGGCTGTTTCCTATATCTAATCGTTGTTCCATTTTTTACTTATTTTTTACAAAGTCTTTTAAAAGACACAGGTAGGCATCTTCAAGGTGAGGCGATGCCAACGTGGCATTTTCCGAAGGTTTCTCTTTTGCAAGCACCCGCACTTTAATATTTTCGCCATCGCGCATGTGGTGCACAATAAGCTGTTTGTTGGCAAAATTATCAAACTCCCTGGCCGGCAGGGTCATTTGCCACACAAACCCTTCTCCCATTCTCACCATATCATTTGGTGTCCCGAAATATTTCAGATCGCCCCGGTTAATAACTGCCACCTGGTTGCACGAGCTCGAAATATCTTCAATAATATGGGTTGAAAAAATCACAATCCGTTCACGGCTTAATTCCACCAGCAGATTTCTGAACCGAATGCGCTCACGCGGGTCAAGTCCGGCAGTTGGTTCGTCAACTACCAGAATTCGTGGCAGATTAAGCAGAATCTGCGCAATGCCAATCCGTTGCTTCATTCCGCCAGAAAAAGAGCCGATTTTATCGTCTTTTCGTTCGAACATGTGCACGCTTTTCAGCACATATTCCAGGCGTTCGTTCCGGGTGGGCACATCTTTTATTCCTTTTAAAATGGCCTGGTAATCCAGAAACTCCCATGCCGACATATTTTCGTAAGTCCCAAATGCCTGTGGCAAATAACCGATAAGCCCCTGCAATTCCTCGCGGTGTTTCTGAGTATCAAGTCCGTTAATCCAGATTTTGCCGTAACTCTGTTCCAGAATGCCGCAAATAATACGCATCATAGTAGATTTTCCGGCACCGTTAGGTCCCAAAAGGCCAAACATTCCGGTTTTAATTTCTAAAGAAACACCATTCAATGCACGGAACGGAACCTTATGTTTTCCGATGATCGGAATCTGTCGTACCATGGTAAAGTACCAGCGGCGCAAAGCACCAAATCTTCCTTCGATGCGGGCAATATTCAAATTCTTTTTATGAATGTATTCGCCCGAACTGTAAATTACCAGCAAAAGTGTCCAAATTATCCCCACAAAAATGACCATTCCCAAATTGTTCCATTCCCTGAAAAATAGATACAGGAACAACGCCGGAGTTCCCCAGAAAATCAGGGCTCGGATAACCCGGTTCATTTTCAGATAAAACGGTTTTTGCGTTGCTTCAAATTTGTTGGACAGCACCTGGGCAAAAGGCACATAAAGTACAAAAAGGAAGAAATAGACAAAATGCGACATCGTCCACATCCAGAAGTTACTGTTCAGATAGAAGAAGGTAAAAAACACCAAAAATCCGAACAGCGGCACCTGCCAGATCAAATCGTAAAAATCGCGAATATGCCTGTAGTCTTTCAACAGCCCGGCACGCTCCCTTATTTTTAATCCAGCTTTCCATTCCCTAACAAAGCGGCTGTCGCGATCATAAACTTTCACTAATTTTCTGACAACAATCCGTATTTGCTCTTTCTCGTCAACCACATCCGAGCTGGCTTTTCTCAGGCTTGTCAGCACAAAAGCTGTTACCCCCGGAATGAGTATCACAACCATCATAAACCCGAGCAGTTTCCATACAAAAGTATCCACCTCAAAATAGATGTAAAGAGTGGCAACCACAAAAAGCACCAACTGCAAAAGTTTAATGCCCCAATGCAACGATTTCAGCCAATTTACCGCGTTCTCCATTCCGAAATAAAGCGTAGGAACAAACACCAGTGTAAGTAACGTACTTACTGCAAGCCCGCCAATTACCGTAATGGCAAAAGGAGCGCCAATTGCCCCAACATACTCCGACTGCCCCATGGCCAGCGGCATCATGGCAACAATGGTTGTTATGGCAGTTATTAAAATTGGCCGCACGCGCGAAAGCCCCGCCGTAATCAATGCCCGCGATTTGCGGTAGCCCCGTTTCCGGAGGATGTTCGTGTAATCGATGAGAATAATTCCATTGTTTACCACCACTCCCAACAGAATAAGAAAACCAGTAAGCGTATTGGCGTTGAACAGGCTGTTTCCTGTAAAAATGAGAGCGATGAAAGAACCGATTGCAGCCAGCGGTACAGAAAACATTAAAACGATGGGCGTTGTCAGCGATTCAAAAACAGATGCCAAAATCATCAGGATTAGCAGAAATGCTGCACCAATCAAAAAATAGAATTCTGAAAACTGGTCTTCCTCATGAATTACCTCGATGGCCACTCCCGCCGGCATTTTATAGCTGGCAACCACCTGATCCAGCTCAAGCCGATAAGCCTCCAGCAGGTCTTTCGATTGCTCTGCTTCCTGGGCAAAACGGTAGAACAGTTCTATCTGTTTTTCCTGATTAACCCGGGTAATACTAGCCATTCCATCGGCATAAACTAAATCGGCAATATCCTGAAGCTCGTAGGTCGCACCCTGCCCGTTGCTCACTTTCATTCGCCTCAAATCGTCAATGGTTTTTTCCCTTTGCTCTTCCTCATCAGTAAGCTTTTCTTTTATGATGATTTCATACTCTTCGGTGCCTTGTTTAAAATTAACACCAGAAGTAAACTCCCGGGTGAAAGCGCTCAACTCGGAAGCGATGCTATTCATATTAAGGCCAAACTCGGTTAGCAAAAGTTGTTTAAAGTACAAATGCAGTTCAGGCCGATTACTGGAGACGCTGATATTCACACTCCGAATGGACTCAAGGTTTTCAATGAAATATTCCAAGTCTTCGGCCACCCCGCGCATTGCTTCAAAGTCTTCTCCTTTAATTACAATCCGCTCGCGATTTGTGCCAATACCCAAAAAGCGGCTGAAATTCTCCATTCCGGCACCGCCGCCACCGCCGCCCCTAAACCTCGAGCTGGACGCTGGGGCAGTAAGGCTTATTTCTGCATGAGAAATACTTTTAACCAATCCCTCCACTTCCGATTTGATTTCGGCCATGGTACGGTCGTTAATCTTCTCATAGTCTTCTTGTAAAACAACGGTAATAATTGCATCTTCTTCCTGAATATTCGCAATTACGTCCTGCTTCTCCTGAATTCCTTCCAGCCGGCTTTCCACCTCGGCGGCCACCAAATCGGTTGCATCAAGCGTTGCTCCGGTAGGCATGGTCACATAAATTGAAAACCGCGTTTCCTCCACTTCCTCAAGCGTGTTAACACTTATGGCCATCACAATAAAAACAGTGATAAAAAACAGCACAATTGCCCCCACCACAGTTGCTGCGGGTGCACGCATGCTTGTTTTTAAAAGTAACACATAAATCTGAATAATCCGGTTGTTGGTTGTTACCTTCTCATAAAAAATGTTGTGTGAGTTTTCCCGTTTCAGCAAATAATGGGCCGCCATGGGAATAAGCAAAAGCGCTACAAAAAGCGAAACAGTTAATGTTGAAATTATGGACACTCCCACGTGTGAACCCATCAGTTTAATCATGTATTCCGAAGAAAACAGGAACGGAAGGAAAACCGTAACCGTGGTAAGCGTAGCGGCAACAATCGAGCGCCAAACTTCTGTGGTTCCCTGAACAACGGCAGTATCGGGACTAAACCGTTTCCCGGAAAGGCGGTAAATATTCTCCAGCACCACCACGCTATTGTCCAGCAGCATTCCGATGGCAAGCACCAACCCAACCAAAGTAAGGCTGTTTATGGAAACGTTAAACGCGTAAAACAGGTTGAATGCCGTAAAAACCGAAACCGGAATAGCCAGCGCAATAATAGATACAATACGCAGGTTTTTCAGGAAAATCCATAAAACGAAAATAGCCAGAAGCCCGCCAACCAGCGCCAGATTCATTATCTGGTCGATGTTCTTTTCCATGGTTTCGGCCAGGTTGGTCTGCACTACCATTTCCACATCCTGCGTTGCAAGTTTTTCATTCAGCCTTCCAATGTGTTCCTGTACTTTTTGAGAAAGGTCGATTAGATTAGCCTGTGAATCGCTTACCAACATTATTGAAACGGCATCTAGACCGTTTACGCGACTGATACTTTCTTCCTCTTTCACACCAAAAAACACATCGGCAATGTCTTTCAAATAAATGGGCCCTTCTGCAACAACAATATTCTCAATATCTGTAACCTTGTCGTACTCGGCAGTTACATGCACAAAATATTGCTTCTGATTTTCGTGCAGATAACCGGCAAAAGTACGGTTTGCCGAATTGGACGCAATTGCACTTCTGATTTGCGACGGAGTAATGTTATAGGCATCGCAGGCAGCTTTATCGTAAGTAATTTCTATGGATTTTTCTTTCCCGCCGAAAACTGTAACTGATGCAATTCCATCAATATTTTCGAGCTCGGCAGCAATTTCTTCATCCACAATATTCCGCAACCGGTCTGTTCCGCCGCTTCCCCTCACCTGCAATTCCATAAACTGGTTGGTGAGTTGTTCCACATCCACCCGGTTTACCGACACGGTAAAGTTGTCATCCAAATTGTCGGCAGCCTGCTCAATTTTCTCCTGAAGTTTGAGGAAGGTGTATTTGAAATTGACATTCTGATTAAAGTTAACCTGAATGGATGCCGACCGATTGTTCAAGAACGTCTCCATGCTTTCAATTCCTTCCATGGTTCCGATGGCACCCTCAATGGGAATTACAGCCTGGTTTTCCATGTAAGAAGGATCAACTTCGATCCGGGAGTTGATCTGAACAAAAAGCATGGGAAGCTCTGCATTGGGCATAAGTTCTACCGGCAGTTGTTTATAGGAAACATACCCCAGAAGGGTAAGTCCTGTAAACAACATACTAATGAGTACTTTTCTTTTTATTATAAAATTCATTCTATTTTCTAGCAAACAAGGTTCTTATCCTGTCCAAAATATCGTAAACACACGGAATAACCACCAGCGTTAAAAGGGTTGAAGTTACCAGCCCTCCGATAACTGCCAGCGCCATGGGCGACCGCAACGAAGCGCTTTCGCCAAACCCAAAAGTAAGCGGAAGCAGGGCAAGTACGGTAGTCAGGCTGGTCATAATAATTGGCCGGATACGTTGTTGTCCCGCTTGTAAAATGGCATCCTTTCTTGAATTTCCTTCCCGAATCAACTGGTTTATTCGATCCACCAGAATAATGGAGTTGTTTACGGCAATCCCGGCCAGCATAATTATTCCGATAAGCGCCATAATATTGAAGGTTTTTCCCAGGGCAAAAAAGATGAGAATGCTTCCTACCACTGCCAGCGGAATGGTAAGCAAAATGGTAAACGGATGAATAAGCGACTCGAATTGCGATGCCATTACCATGTAAACCAACACAATGGATAAAAGCAGTGCAAACCCCAGACTACTCATCGACTCCTGCCTTTTTTCTTCTTCGCCGGTAACAAATATTCGATAATTCGGGGGCAAATCAATAGCCGCTGTCTCCTGCCTGATTCTGCTGGCAAGATGATCCAGGGCAAGCCCTTTATCCATTTGTGCAGTGACCCGCCCGATGCGGTTCTGGTTTTTCCGCAATATTTCTTTGGGAGAAACGCCAAATGAAATGTCGGCAACTTCACTCAGCCTGAATACCTGGCTGCCGGAGTTAATCGTGAGGTCATAAATTTCGTTCAATCCCTTTTCCGGAACCTTAATGGTAATATCGCGCATCTCGCCTGCCTTCTCCATCTGCCCGGCATTTTTTCCTTCCAACTGATCCTGAATCTGGGTAATTACGGTATTAATATCCAGGTTGTACATTCCAGCCCTCATTCGGTCAACATGCACTTCCACCTCGGGTGCGCCTTCTTCCACAGATGTTTGAATGTTAAACAGTCCATCCACATTCGTCATTCGTTCTTTCACCTGATTCAGAATCACCTCAATTTCATCCAGCTCTTCGCCTCGTACTTCAACAACAACAGGCGCCTCTTCTGTTCCCAAAATGGATTTTAACGCACTTTGCTCTTCGGCATAACTGATTTCGAGGCCGGGAATATTCGCCGTAAGATTATCCATGGTTGCAATAACCTGACCGGTTGAGATGTTCGATTCGCCCGTCAGAATAACCCTTATTTGCGCAGTATTTTCGCCCTGAAAAACAGCAGAGGCATCGCCCAGAATGCTCGTGGACGGCCCTGAATGAGAATATATTCTATCCAGGTTTTCGCCCAGATATTCAGTAAGGATAGATTCAATATTTTTTACCGTTGATTCGGTACGAACCAGTTTTGTTCCCTCCTGCATTTTCAGGTTCATGGTAAATTCACGGGTTTCGGTTTTAGGCATAAATTCAGTTCCAATTAAAGGCACCAGCATAAACGAACCAATTACAATTAGTGTAGCCACAATTACAACCACCCATTTTATTTTCAAAATCTTATCAAGAAACCGGCTATACCCGCCCATTTTTACTGAGCTCTTTTTTGCAGGCGCCTTTTTGTTTTTATAAAAACGGTGATAAAGAGCCGGAATCACGAAAATTGCAACAAACAACGACGAGATCAGCGAAAACGCCACGGTCCATGCCTGATCTTTAAATAACTCTCCGGAGGCGCCATGCAGGTATACAATTGGCAAAAACACGACAATAGTGGTAAGCGTAGATGCCGTAATTGCTCCGCCAACTTCGGCCGTTCCGTTAATTGCCGCATCTTTAACACTCATTCCGTTTTCGTGGTTTCTGAAAATATTTTCGAGCACCACAATGGCGTTGTCAACCAGCATGCCGGCGCCAAGCGCCAACCCTCCCAATGTCATAATGTTAATGGTCAGGTCATTAAAATACATCAGATTGAAAGTGGCAATAATTGAAATAGGAATGGCGATGCTTACGATAAGCGTAGTTCCCAACCTCCGCAGGAAAAGAAACAACACGAAAACTGCAAGCAAAATTCCCAGAAGCGCCGTGTTTTGAACTTCGCCAATGGCGCTGCTGATAAAACGCCCCTGGTTGGTCACCTGCCGAAGTGTGTACCCCGGCAACGCCCTTTGAATATTCACCAACGCCTCGTTTATCTGGTCCACCGCTTTTACGGTGTTAAACTTGGTTTCTTTATAAACAGCAAGCCCAACACATCTTTCGCCGTTAAAGTGTACAATATTTGAAGGTTCTTTGTTTCCCATGGTAACAGAAGCCACATCGCGCAAAAAAACCGGAGCCATTTCTACCCTGGGGCGTTCCTCTGTTTGCGAGCGTACCGCTTTATAACCTACAATCAGGTTCTCAAAATCTTCGATGCTGTTTAATAACCGCACGCCTTTAACAATGTACTGCATCCCCATTTCGCTGATGCGCCCTCCCGAAACATTCCGGTTGAAATTCTGAATGCGCGAACTCACTTCATCGAGCGTGAGCCCCTGGGCTTCCAGCCGGTAATGATCGGTATTAATAATTACTTCGCTTTCTTCCTGTCCCGACAGTTCCACCTCTGCAACACCTTCTAAACGCACCAGCTCGTTTCGAATATAATTTTCAGCAACTTTCCGGATTTCATTCATGTCGGTAATTTCGTTGTGCGTAACCGCAATAAGCATTACCGGCGCAGTGTTGGGGTCGTGTTGTGTAATCCGCAGCTCATCTATTTCTGCATTTTGAGTAAGCGCATTCAGTGCTTTTTGCAGGTCAAGAAAAGCTTCGTCCATATCTTTATTCCAGGCGTACTCCACAGTTACCTGTGCCGAACCAACGCGGGTGATAGACGAAACCTGAGTTACATCAGACTGCCGGATGGCAAGCGCTTCAATATTCTCGACAAACTGCTTTTCCATTTCCTCCGGCGGCCGTTCGCCCGAGGTAATTTCCACAAAAATGCGGGGAGAATTTAAATCGGGAAAAAGGTCAACCCCCAGCTTGTCAAACGAAATGTAGCCGAGGAGAATCACTCCAAGCACTATCATCAGAATGGTAACCGGGTAATTAACTGAGAATTGGGTTAATTTCTTCATCGTAAAAAATTTCTAATAATTTTCCGGCAGGCCGCCTAGCGGATAATTCTAACTTTCGAATCGTCGCGGAGTGTTTCAAACCCTTTAATAATAAGCCTGTCGTTCACCGAAAGGCCTTCAATTACCTCAACAAAATCCTGGTTTTCTAGCCCGGTGGTAATCCGGCGGTCGTCGGCAGCACTGTTTCGCCCTACAATAAAAACGTATTTTCCACGGTTCCCCGAAAGTATTACGTCTTTGGGAATAACAATAGTACTGTCTTTCCGGGCAGTAATTACATCAGCTTTTACAAACATTCCCGGGCGCAATTTCAGGTCGGAATTATTGATGTCAATCCTTCCCGAAAATGTACGGGTTTCGGTGCTGATTGCCGGCGACATTTCGGTCACTTTTCCACGGAGAGTGTCTTCCGGAAGCGTGTAATTTGTAACCAGCACTTCCTGCCCCAACTGAAGCTCGCCAATATTTTTCTCGGGCAGGTTAATACTCATGTACATCTGGCTGTAACTCATTATAGTTGCCATTTGCGCCCCCGAAGCTATCCTTACCCCGTTGGTGTAATAAGGCAGTTCAACAATTACTCCCGAAAACGGCGCACTGACACTCATTTTTGCCATCTGAATTTGCGCATTTTCATAGTTGTACTGCGCGTTGGTTTTCGAAACTTCGGAGTTACGCAACTCGCGAAGTGTTACGCCGCCTTTTTCATACAATGATTTCTGCTTATCGTATTCCTGTTCCGAAATTTCAAGGTTCAGTTTCACGGCATCGATGGCAAGGTTGTTCACGTATTCCTCATTTTCGAACCGAATAATAGTTTGGCCTTTACTCACTCTGTCGCCCAGTTTAAACGGTCTGCCGGTTGCCGGATTGGTTTGCAGAAAATAGTCGCCTGCCATTTCCGAATTCAGCGTTACTTCAGAAGTTGCATTTACCGTTCCGGTAGTGCTTACAAACTGCTCGATACTTTGCAGCCTGATGTCTTCAACAGAAACGGGAACAGCCAGCTCGCTGCTCTCTGACTGGGTTTGCTGGTTGCAGGCAGCTAATGCAAATAAAATGATGAACGGGAAGAATTTAATATTTTTCATAGTGATACTGTTTTTTCCGAATTAGTTTTTTTGCTCTAAATATAAATCAGCCGGTATAATTGGTTCGTTCTTTTGAAAGTCGTAAAGGCTTTGAATTTTCAGATTTAACAACTCTATTTTATAATTGATGAGCGCCTGTGAATAGGCAATTTTTCGTTCCGAAAGCTGTGTCTGATACAGGTTGAGATCCATCCCGGTGAGGTCTCCGTTTTCGTAACGTTCCAGGTTAATTTCATAAGTAAGCTGTGCGTTGGTTTGGCTTTGCTCTGCAATTTGAATCTGGTTGAGCTGGTTTTGCAGATTACGGTAAGCCTGCCTTATTCCTATTATTATCTGGTTCTGCTCGTCGGTGTAATTTAGTTTTTGCGATTCTATGGCAGCTTCCTGCGCCGCAATTCGCGCTTTCTTTTCTCCCCAATCAAACAACGGAATGCTAAAACTCACTCCAACCGAAGGGCTGTTTGTTGGTGCGTCAAAAATCTGATTCAGGTTTTTATTATCGCCCGAAATACCCAGCCGAAGATTTACATCGCCCCTGAATTCGTTTAACGACCGGGTACGAATAAGTTCGAACTGACTCGACTCGATGTCGATTTCCCGCTGCCTCAACTCCATGCGCGAAGCCAAGCCGTTTTCAATTGCCTTTTCCATATCAATCGGCACAGGATTCATCGACACGTCGGCGAGGATAGAAAAGTCGGTGTACAAATCCATTCCCAAATAAAGCTTCAATTGATCTTTCGCATTTTCAAACGCCACTTCCCTGTCCTGTAGCGATGACTTTGCAGTTGCCAGGTTTAGCTCAGCCTGGTACAACTCTTCCATTGCCGCCAGGCCTGCATCTACTTTATTTTTTATGATTTCGTAGCTTTTCTGAGTGTTGTTCAGCTCTTCCTTTGCAATGTTCAGGTTCATCTGCGACATGTACACATTATAGAAATACTGCGTTACATTCTTTTCCATATTCAGGCGCTGCATAACATAACCCAGGTTTGCATTCTCGTAATTCAGCTCCAGCTCCTTCAACTCCAGCTTTTGCCGGTTATAGGTAAACAACGGCTGGTTAAAATTAAGGTACAGATTGTTGTAAAAAACCTGGCTCTCAATTTCGGTAACGTCTGAATTGCTGCTTTGCCAGCCAAACTCGTTGGTAAGAGAAATGGTTCCGTCGGTTAACAAAATGGGCTGCTCAACCCTGAACAACGCATTGGTCTGAAAATTTTCGTTGGTATACCACTGAGAAACCCTGTTATCGAAACGGCGGTTACGACTGAAATTTACAGGAGCCACATCGAGCGAAAAACGCGATTTAAGAGCCGCGCGCTGTGCTTCCAGGTTTTTCTGGAACCGCTCAAGATTTAACAACGATTGCTGCAAATCGGGGCTACTCGTTTCTGCAATCTGAAACGCCTTGTCGAGCGTAAGAATTTCCTGCGCCCCGACTCCCGAAACAAGCAAAAAAGCCAGTAATAACAAAAAAATTGGTTTCTGCATCGGATTCAATTTTTTATACAACTTCATATTCATGTGTTTCATTAATTTGTTACAATTTGACCAGCCTCACGGCATCGGCAAATACAATGCGCGCATCTGTTTTATTGGTTAATTCGATAAGTGCGGTATCGGGAGAGAAATAGTACGAACCAAGATGATTCCAGCCCTCATCTGCACTCTGAATCCCGAGCAATTGTTCTTCGGTTCCGTCGTCGCCGTGAATAAAAAACTGGTAGTCGCCTTTTTCTTCGTTTCCACCGCGTCCAAATCTTCGGGGTTTGTAAACGTGGTAATACACATCGTAATAACCTGCATCCTCAATGGGAACATTCCATTTGGCTTTCATGGAACCGTCTCCTCCTTTAATGTAGTATGCCGAGCGGACATACTCGCCAAAAAAGTCGGAATTAGTAGTGGCAGTCCAGTTTATAGGAGGACGCCAGTAGTTCATTCCCGAATATTTTTGAACACCTTCGGTATCTTTTGCCAGCCATTTCTCCAACAGGCTGATTTCTTCTGTTACGGTATATTCAAACTGAGGATCTTCGTTATCAACAATAATTTCGCCGGGCATCTGCTTTTGCACCGGGGTATCGGAAACAACCTCTCCTTCCACCGGAACAGCCTTAGGATCCTCTTTAACGTCGCGAAACCCTTCTGTAATCACCTGCGGAATATTTTTGGAAGTCATGGTGTTCACCATTACCATTCGCGGGTCGGTGTCAAACATGTAACTAACATCTTTGGTTTGTTGCGGCCCCAGGTAAACCAGCTTATTTTCCATGTCGTCGCCACCGGGCGGGCGTCCTCTTCCCGGGCCGCCACCTCCCATTCTGAAGCTTATTTTTACAATTCCTTCGGTATCGGAAAAGTTGGTTACTTTAAACGATATTTTGGTTTGCATCCGATCTCCTGTTTTTACTTTAACGGCCTCAATTGGCGAGAACAAAAAACCGGGAAGCGTTTTTGCCTTAAACCACTCATCCATCATTGGAATCAGTTCTATGTCAAACTTCTCTTTTATGGTCTGATCAAACTGTTCAAACGTGATATTTTTAAACCTGTACTCCATCAGTACTTTACGCAGAAACTCCTCAAATTCGTCTTGCCCGGCTGTCCATTGCACCATAGAAAACAGTACCTCACCTTTCAGTTTAATTACATTATCGATAATTTTTTTCTGTTTCGGATCGGCAAGAATTTCCTGGAAAGTGCTATCCTGCAAAGCGATATTTGCAAGTTCGTCGTCACTCATTCCCTGCATATTACGCATCCAGCCCGAACGCATGTCTGTCGACTGGCTCTTCAGGTACGCTTCGAAAATACGATTGGTAATGGCCCATTCGTCAGAAACAATATTATTCTGAAAATTGTACAGCATAGCAAAAGCAAAATACGGGTTGGGAACTTCTGAAACAGTAAAATTTCCGCGGTTATGCTGGAAGTCGGCCGATTGCTCCCGCGTAAAAATCCGCATAAAATCATACAGCAGCCTGATTTCCTTGTCCTTATCGGTCATATTATTGTCGCCGCGGCGACCCCAGCGTTCCATCCTTTTTTTGGAACCTTCAAAATCAGCTTCTCTCAACAAATACCCTTTTTCAGGAATCAGAATCTGTTCCGGCTGAATCAGCTCCTGCCTGCCCGACCAGATGCGTTCGTATGTTTTGAACTGCGCCGGCACTTCCACCAAAAAAAACCGGTTGAATGCATAATCCAGATTATAAGCCCGTTCGAAATCTCCCATTCGCTCATTTACCAACTGAGCCAGTGTATCTTTTGTTTCCGGAAACGATTCCGTAAAATAATCGTGCCCCTTAATGTGCCAGATTCCATATTCCAGACTATCTGTTTCAATATTTTTCTTTTCGTAATTACCAATGGCAAGCGAGAGCTGGGTGAGCGGAACCGAGTTTTTGAATGAAAATTCACCTTCGGCAGTTTTGGTAATTTCACCCTGAGATATTGCCTGAAGCCCGGGGCGGGTTTTTACATCGAGGCTAAACCGGACAAACTCCGGATGATTCCAGCTTACATCATCAGTACTGTACGTTACTCCGGAGCACGGATACCAGTTACTTTCGGGGGTGAGCAAAACATAATCAGGCGTTAAAAAGGCATACCTTTTATCTACATTCAGCACAAACTTCCCGTACTTTTCGGTACGTTCTTCTTCCGGAATATCCAAATAACAAAGCGTTTCATCTACTTTTCCCGAGTAGGTAATTTCTATGTCGGCTTTCTGTGCGGGCTGCAATAAAACATCTTCGCTTACGATGAGATGATTTTTCCGCTCAAACGGTATTTCCTGCCCATTCAGTTTAAAACTTTGTATCTGCAAACCTTCATTTAAGTTGAATATGAGTTTGTTCAGAGGCTCTGCATTATCGTTCTCAACTGTAATTTCTGATGTCGCCTCAATAAAACTCCCGTTGTGATTCAGTTTGATGGAGTGTTCCAACACCGCAGGCAGTTTTTCCTTTACGTAGATATTATTCAGGGCAATTGCTTCACTCCGCAGTTTATCGCTTGTTTTAAACTGATTGATGTGTTCGTAAGCAAAATAACCACCGGCACCGAAAAACAGCAGCGCAAAAATCAAGGAAAACCAAGTCATCCCTTCCGATTGCGGAAGCCGCTTCAACAGAAAAATCGTGAGGAAAATAAAACTCATGCCAAATGAAAAATATATTCCGCGGTGGATGAGTACTTTTTCGAGGTTTCCCATTCCTGCAATGTCCGAAATCAGCATGGGAATATTAAACGCCATGTAGTCGAAAATATAATAAAACCTGGCTTCGAGCAGAAAAAGTGTAATGCCAATGTACCCCAGAATAAGCACAAACGTAATGGCCTGGTTGCGGATAACGCTCATCAGGAAAAACGAAAGCCCCATAATAAAAACCAGCGTGGGAACACTAATAAGCACAAGATAAATTCCGTAGGATGCCCAGTTGATGGCCGTTTGCTGCGAAAGCATATTGAAAATAAGCGCCATGCCCACGACTGCAATATTCAGCACCAAAAACACCTGAAGGTTTCCCCAGGTTTTCCCGATTACATACTCGCCGTTAGTCATGGATCGCATGTAAATTACTTCAGTTGTATCGAGCTTTTTATCGCGCTTCAAAAAATCAGATGCCAGAAAAACAGCAATAATAGCCTGGGCTACATTTAATATAAGCAAGTTAAAATAAGGAATGGCTGCGGGAATACTCCTAACGGCCCATCCCTGGTCGCCTCCTCCCTCAATTATCATCCCGAAATTCAACCCGAAAAGAACCAGCAACGAGAGGATACTAAAAATACGAAAGAACCAGCTTCTCAGCAGTGTTTTTCGCTCGTACTTGGCAATAGAAAATATATTATGCAATGAAATCATTTTTCCAGGTTTTTGGTATTAAGAATTGGACCACTGATTTAGTTTGTTCTCCATAAAATGAACATAAGCATGTTCCAGATTGGGTTCGATCTGCCGCCCGTAGTACCCGTTTATTTCCGGGGCAACTACCTGTACTTCCCAACCTCCATCGGTTGGGATGGTTGAAATTACCGGGTACTTTTCGTTAATTTCCATGTACTCCGCTTCGGTGGCTGAAATGAGCCAGACATTTCCTTCTGCCTTTTTTATAAGTTCTTCGGGCGAGCCGGCAAAAGCGAGTTCCCCTTTATTTAATAACGCCATATCGTCACAAGTACTGGAAATATCGCCCACAATATGAGTTGACAAAATAATAATAACATCGCGGGTACTAATATTGGAGAGCAAATTCCTGAACCGGATGCGTTCTTCGGGATCGAGGCCGGTGGTAGGTTCGTCTACAATAATAATTTTGGGATTATTAATAAGCGCCTGGGCAATGCCGAGCCGCCGCTTCATTCCTCCTGAAAGTTTATTGGCATTACGGTCGCGGGCCTCAAACAGGCCAACTTCCTCAAGCATCTGTTCAACTGCCGATTTACGGGCAGCACTGTTTTTCATCCCGGCCAGCCGCGCCGCATAATCGAGAAATTCGTAGGTTTTCAATTTCGAAAAAAAACTAAAATCCTGAGGAAGGTACCCAAGCATGGCCCTTATTTCCCGCCGGTTTTTAGCCAAATCAAGGTCATTTACCAAAACACGTCCGCTCGAAGGTTTCATCAGAGTAACAAGAATTCGCATCAGCGTTGACTTTCCTGCCCCGTTTGGCCCAAGCAATCCGAACATGCCGTTAGGAATTTCCAGATTTAGATTTTTTAAAGCGTAGTTTCCGTTTCGATAAACTTTGTTCAGGTTTTCGATTTTTATTTGCACTATTTTTCCTCCAGATAAATTAACAATGAGTTGGACTTGAACACTTGGAAATAGTTTAAATATAACCGGTTTAAAATTATTTTTTTGTAAACACGGAAAAAATCATCGGAAAATTATCTTCAAAACAACAAAAAGGCCCCGTAATCACGGAGCCTCTTCACATCTATTTCAACACTCAATCTTCTTACTTTTTCACAATAAACTCATAATCATTATTATTATTGCTCAGAACAACTTCGTAAGTTCCTTTTTCGAGCTTCGACAAATCCAGTGCTTTCTGAATAAACACTTCTTTACCTAGTTTTTTACCGGTAACAAACTTTCCGTCGCGGTAAATATTCAGAAAAACATTTTTCTGAAAGTTATTCAGATAAGAAACCTTTAGCAAATTGTCTTCAAAAGCATAATACGGACAATAAGCCCTGGTTTCGCTACCCACAGCGAGGTGGGTGTCCGAAATAGTAATTTCCCGGGCAAGCCTGCAGTTTCCGTGACACAGACAAACCTTATAGTTTCCATTTTCCAAAAACTTCAGGTCGAAAACCGTCCGAAACTCCTGTACCGGAGAGTCAGACTTTTTCGAAAAAAGAATCTCGCCCCGGTCATTTTTTATTAATAATTCGAAGTTTGCCGGCGACAACGTTTCAAAAGCTATCAGCGCTTTATCATCCTGAACAGGAATTACATTCATTGCAGGGAGCTGAACGGCAAATGCTGTTGCAACAACAAACATTGCCAAAATTGTTAATAGTAAGTTCTTTGTTTTCATGACATTCTGTTTTGTTTTCATTGTACTGATAAGACTCCTAAAGTCCTCATACAGTTACACAAAACAGAAGAATGTCGACGAAAACAACCTACCAGGGGGTGAACGTCTCTCAAGAAAAGACGAACGTAATTATGCTACTAAAAGTACTATTTTACTATATAGCCGACTCAAATTGCTTCAGGAAACGAATATCATTTTCGAAAAAATGGCGAATGTCTTTAATGCCGTAACGCAACATGGTAATACGCTCGATTCCCATACCAAATGCGAAACCGGTGTATTTCTGGCTGTCTATTTTGCAGGATTCCAGCACATTCGGATCAACCATTCCACATCCCAAAATTTCGAGCCAACCGGTGTACTTACAAACGTTACATCCTTTTCCTCCGCAAATAGAGCAGCTTACATCCATTTCGGCGCTGGGCTCGGTAAACGGAAAGTAGCTGGGACGCAAACGAATTTTGGTATTTTCGCCAAACAGCTCTTTTGAAAAGTACAACAACGTTTGTTTCAGGTCGGCAAACGACACGTTTTCATCCACATACAATCCTTCAATCTGATGGAAAATACAGTGAGAACGAGCCGAAATTGCTTCGTTTCGAAAAACCCTTCCGGGAAAAATGGAACGAATAGGCGGCTGGGTATGTTCCATTACGCGAGTTTGAACGCTGGAAGTATGAGTACGCAGCAACACATCAGGATCCTTTTCAATGAAGAAAGTATCCTGCATATCGCGGGCCGGGTGTTCCGGCGGAAAATTCAATGCTGAAAAAACGTGCCAGTCATCTTCAATTTCAGGGCCTTCGGCTACTGTAAAACCAAGCCTTCCAAAAATGCTGATGATTTCGTTTTTCACCAGAGACAGCGGATGCCGTGAACCAAGTTTCAACGGCTCTCCGGGCATTGTTAAGTCAGTCCCGGCATCTTCAGAGCCCTTTGTTTCAAATGAATCACGCAGCGTGTTGATTTTCTCCAAAGCACAGTTCTTTAACTCGTTCAATGCTTTGCCTACTTCTTTCTTTTGCTCGTTGGGTACATTTTTAAAATCAGCAAAAAGTTGATTCACTTTTCCCTTTTTACTAATATACTTTATACGCAACGCTTCCACTTCGTCGATTGACGATGCTGTTGCTGTTTCAATTTCCTGCTGCAAAGCACTGATTTTATCTAACATGGCGTTTCAACCTTTAAATGAAGGTGCAAAGATAATAGTTTCCGCAAAAAAAAGCGGCACCTTTTTCGAAGATGCCGCCGGGAATTAAAAAGCCAACGAAGCTTGATGGCTGAATCTATATAGTACTAACTGAACGGTCTTATGTTTATTTCTTGGCTTTAAGACAACGAATTAGAAATTGCAAAGAATATGCCAAAAGCCGCGGTCACAATATGCCGTTCAGCAGGTTATAGAAAAATTATTAAAACCCGGCAATGGTATGTTTTAAAAGGCGAATTACGTTTTTTACGTTTTGATTAAATACCCTTAAAACTTCTTCCCATGTAACAGGCGCTTCATCAGTTTTCCAGCAGTCGTAATCGGTACTCAAAGCAACGGCTGCGTAAGGAATCTGCATTTCGTTGGCAAGGATACATTCCGGCGCTACCGACATATTAATAATGTCTGCTCCCCACATTCTGAACATATTTGATTCTGCCCGGGTTGAAAAACGTGGCCCTTCAATGGTGATAACCGTTCCTTTATGATGAAAAGCCAAATTCAATTCGCCGGCAGTATCAATCAGTTTTTGACGCAGATTTTTGTCAAAAGGATCAGACATGGGACAATGTTGCAGATTCCCAGCTTCAAAACGTTCAAAAAAAGTAATCTCTCGATGGCGTGTAAAATCAATAAACTGATCGGGAATCACCAAATCACCCCGCTCTATTTCCCCGCGCAAACTTCCGCAGGCAGTGGTAGCCAAAATATGAGAACACCCCAATTCTTTAATTGCCCAAATGTTGGCCCGGCTATTAACCTGTGACGGAGGAATGCCATGATCCCTTCCGTGCCTTGAAAGAATGGCCACTTCAACTCCTTCAATCCGGCCTGTTTTAAAGGACGAAGATGGATTTCCGTAAGGAGTTTCAACTTCGGTTTCGCCTGGATTTTTCAAAATGTCCGGGTCTTCGAGGCCCGAACCGCCAATGATTGCTATTTTCATTTGTATCAAGTTACTATTTTCTAAAGAGTTTGTTGGTAACACTCAAATGCCTCAAACTTCCATTGTGTAAAAAAGGAAATCAGGGGGCAAACCAAATTTATTGTTTGTTTCCTTCAGGGAAAAGCTGCAAAATGCTCTCTTCGTTTGCACGGCAGATTCCCCGTTCGGTAATCAGTCCGGTTACCAGCCTGGCAGGCGTAACATCAAAACCAAAATTAGCTGCCCGACTTTTCTCCGGCGTTAACCTCACAGGCTGTATCGATTCTCCGTTCCACCCTTCAATTAATGTCACCTCGTCAGGATCTCGCTCTTCAATCGGGATCTCCAGAACACCATTTTTCAGTTGCCAGTCGAATGTTGACGAAGGAAGCGCCACATAAAACGGGACGCCGTTGTCTTTAGCAGCGAGTGCTTTAAGGTAAGTTCCTATTTTGTTTGCAACATCTCCGGTAACCGTGGTTCGGTCGCTGCCCACAATTACCAAATCTACCATGTTATGCTGCATTAAATGGCCGCCTGTATTATCGGCAATTACCGTGTGGGGTACTCCCTCCTCGCCCAGCTCAAAAGCAGTTAACCGCGCGCCCTGGTTCCGTGGCCGGGTTTCGTCGGCCCAAACGTGCACCGGAATTCCTTTGTGATGCGCTTTATAAACCGGAGCCGTTGCTGTTCCCCAGTCGATGCAGGCCAGCCAGCCGGCGTTGCAATGCGTGAGAATATTCACCGGTGCCTGCTTCCTTTCATACATGTCTTCAATGAGCTTCAATCCAAACTCACCAATCTTTTCACTAAATTCGATTTCCCGAACTTTCAACTCGGTGGCTTTCTTCAACGAAATTTCTTTCAACCGGGGATGCCCGATGTTCAGTTTCATAAACTTCAGCATCTCATCTACGGCAAAAGCAAGGTTAACCGCAGTTGGGCGGGCTGTTTTTAAATAGGTAGCTTTTTCGTCGAGGTATTCTTCCAAACTGCTTCCCCTAAAATTTAACAATGCCAGGTACATGCCGTAAGCAGCCGTTACTCCAATGAGTGGGGCTCCGCGGACTGCCATGTCGCGAATGGCACAAAAACAATCTTCGGGCGTTTTCAAATCGAGAATTTCAAAAACAAAAGGAAGTTTTCTCTGATCAATGACCTGAACGACTGAAGAATCCGCTTCATTCAGCCAAATGGTGTGGTATGGTTTTCCGTTAATTTGCATTCAAATGAAAGCAAAAATAATATTTATATTCGTGGGCTTAAAGCAAAAAGATGAAACCAAATCTCTCAAATATAAAAAACATTGTATTCGACCTGGGAAAAGTGCTGCTGAATCTTGATTTCAATGCATCCATCGGCGCTTTTACAGAACTTGGATTAAATGCCGAAGTTGTTAACAACAAGCAAGCATACAGTGACCCGATTTTTTATGCGCTGGAAACCGGACAAACTACTCCCGAAAAATTCAGAAACAGAATCCGGCAGGTATTGAAAAAACCAAGTCTTACCGATCTGCAAATTGATCAGGCATGGTGTGCCATGCTGCTCGATATTCCTTCTGAAAGGGTTCAGCTGTTGCAGCAACTGGGAAAACAATACAATGTATATCTGTTTAGTAACACCAACGAAATTCACATCAGTTATTTGCACAAAAACTTTTTCGATACATACCACATTGAATTTCCTTCGCTTTTCGTGAAAGACTTTTACTCGCACGAAATTCATGATCGCAAACCGGAATTAAGTTCTTTCCAGAAGGTGATTAAACTTGCCGGAATTATTCCTTCAGAAACACTGTTTGTTGACGATTTGAAAGAGAACATTGCAGGAGCTGAAAAAGCAGGACTGAAAACTTTGTGGCTGGAAGAAGGGATGGAGGTTTCAGAACTGTTTTAGTTCAAAATCCGGACTCTCTTCAGCCTGATATTTTCGAGAGGCCGCCATTGCCTGTCGGTTTCTACCTGCACAATTTGATCTGCCACTTCCATTCCAGAAATCACTTCGCCAAAAACAGTATATGTACCGTCGAGATGCGGGGCTCCGCCGATGGTTTTATATGCCTGACGCTGTTCGGAAGAAAATTTATAGCCGTTTTCCTCTTCAATTTCATCGAGTTCTTTATCGAAATACTTTCGGCCGGTTACAATGTAAAACTGCGAACCGTCTGAGCGGCGACGCTGGTTTTGGGTGTCCGGTTTCCTGGGCGAACCAATCATCCCCCGCTTATGATAAAGCCCCGGAACAATATGGGCAGGCAACGTGTATCCCGGGCCTTTCCACCCGACCAAATCACCTTCTTCGGCGTAGCGGGTGTCTGCAGCTCCGGTTTGAATGCCAAAGTTTGAAATTACCCGGTGAATCAGCAGGCTGTCGTAATAATTTTCCTTTACCAAACGAATAAAGTTATCGCGGTATTCCGGCGTTTGGTTGAACAACCTGATTGTAATATCTCCCATATCGGTCTCCAGCACCAACCCCTTTATTTTCCGGTTTGCAGCAGCTACCTCTTCGTTTGAAAAAGAACGAAGCGACTCCAATGTTTTAACCGGCTCGTCCTGTTTTTCGAGCAGACGCACAATATATATGGAAGGAATTGCAAAGCTCTGCATTTCGTAACTTACCACATCAGAAAAAGCAATACCAATGGCTTGCCTGTTCGAAACAAAAACAGGAGCACCAAAAGTTGATTTTCGAATCCGGTTGGTAATTCGATAAAGTTTTGTGCCCTGAACCGTGGTCATGTTCAGCATTTGACCGGTAAATAGTTGCAGCGTTTTTCCGGACGAAGCTGAAAGGTACATTGTTTTTGCCGTGTTGGGCGCTGTTCCCTGGAAAAGCTCAACAGGCGCACGTTCCATGCTGTCAACCTTAAGCAGAATAATATCATTTATACGATCAACGGCCACATACTTGCTGCACTTAAATTTCTCATCAGAATCAAGAGGAGAGAAAACGATATTGTCGGCTTTATTTACAAGAGAGTACCTGGTCGCAATCAAATTTTTAGTAACAAAAAAACCTTGGCCCGACTCTAGAATCCGCGTTCCGTCAAACGAGTCGAAAGTAACCACCGACTGCCTGAGTTCTTCCCAGCCAGCTTCGGGTGCCCGGGCTTCAGTTTTTTTCGGCTCGGGTTCTTTTTGATTTTCACCGGTTCCTCGTTCTTTGTTTTTACACGAAAAAAGCAGGGGCACCAGCAAAAACGCGACAACAAAAGTTCTCATTTTAATAATTCAAAACTGTTACAGTTATTTTTACGTCGGTAAAAGGACGATCATTCTCATCGGTTTTAAGGGCGGCAATTTTATCAATGGTTTCCAGCCCCGAAATACACTCACCGAAAACGGTGTACTTTCCGTCTAAATCGGGGTAGCCGCCCACAGTAGCGTATGCTTTGCGCTGGTCTTCGGAAAACTCCAGAACATCTGTTTGCAGGTTGTAATCGGTTTCTATTTGCTGCCGTATCTGACTGGCAAGTTCCCGAAACTCTTCCACTTTCTTTTCTTCTTTCAACTCTTTCAACTGAGCTCGAGCTTCGTCGTTCAGGTACTTATTTACAATTCGGTTCCGGATAGGCCGGTTCACAGCCAGCTCCATGGTATCCAGTTGCCCGGAAGTGTAAACACTGCCCTTTACAACGTAAAATTGTGAGATGTCAGATTGCTGCCACGGATTAACCTCGTCGGGCTGGCGCGGAGCACAAAGTGCCCCTTTTTTATGAAAGTGGTGCGGCAAAATTTCATCATCAACAGTTTTATCCGGATCGCCGTAGCCTATCCGTTTTCCGGGAGCTGCATTCTTCGAACTTTTAGAACCTCCCTGAATCAAGAAATCCTGAATAACCCGGTAAAACAATGTTTCGTTATAGTAACCTTCCTCTGTCAATTGCAAAAAGGCATCGCGATGCTTGGGCGTATCGTCATACAAAACAAAAACCATATCGCCCAAATTGGTGGAAATGCGCACTTTCTTCTGCTGGGCAGAGGCATTCAGCGAAAAAACAAAAACTATAAGTGTAACTATACCTGCTCTAATCATTCTACTATTTTATCGTTTCAATCTTCATTTTCACATCTTGCAGCGGCCGATTGTTTTTATCGGTTTTTACTGCGGCAATTTTGTCAACAACATCCATTCCTTCAACCACCTCGCCAAAAACAGTGTAGTCGCCATCGAGAGAAGGATACCCGCCAACTGTAGAGTATATTTTCCGCTGCTCTTCTGTAAATTTAAAGCCAAGTCCACGGGCTTCAATTAAACTGTCAACTTCAACTCTTATTTCAGCAACCCTGCTATTAAAACCGTCCCTGTCGTTATTGGTTCTATATTGCTCTATCTCTTCCTGGGCGGCGGTCAGTTTCTCTCGCATCATTTCCTGTGCCAGCTGCTGGTTCTTCATTATTTCCAGAGTGTCAAGCGCTCCTTCAGAAAAAACTTTTCCCTGTACAATATAAAATTGCGAAGAACTGGATCGCTTTTCAGGATTTGACGGGCCGCCTCGGCGAGCAGCTGCAACTGCTCCGCGTTTGTGGTAATACCCGGGAAGAATCTCGGCAGGCAGCGTGTAATCCAAAGAACCGCCTCCCAATTGTTTTCCGGGCTCGGCATTTTTTGATTCGGGATCCCCACCCTGAATCATAAAATTCTGAATAACCCGATGAAAAAGCAATCCGTTGTAAAAATCTTCTTCAACAAGCTTTTCTATATTCTTTTTATGTTCTTTCGTTTCGTCGTACAGCTTAATTTTCATGTCTCCATATTCCGTTTTAATCAATATTTGAGCCTCTTCGTTTTGCGGTTTTGCATTTCCGCACGACAGCGTTCCCATCAAAAAAAATGCGAACACAAAAATTCCCAGTTTACTCATCACATTCAACTTTTGTTAACTGATATTAAAAATTTCCGTAAATATAACAAGATGACAAAAAACTTTATTCTCTTTACGGCCTTTCCTGACCCGGAAAATCAGGAACAACACTATAAAACACAATGGAGCACATACAAATTGACTCAAAATTACGGCTTGAAACAATAAAACTCTCTATGGCAAAAATCGTTTTTGATGCCATTGATCAGAACCGGAATTTTCTGAAAGAGTGGCTGCCATTTATTGAAGAGACACAACAAATAGAACACACAAAGGAATTTATTGCAGGAATAGTTTCGCAGCAGGGTAAGAAAAGAGACGAAGTTTTTACCATCTGGTACAACCAGGAGTTTGCCGGACTCATCGGGTTGAAAGATACCGACTGGGTGAACCACAAAACAGAACTGGGCTATTGGCTGATACCCAAAATGCAGGGGAAAGGAATAATTACCAACGCTGTAAACAAGCTGACAAAAATCGCTTTCACAAAACTGGGAATGAACCGGGTTCAAATAAAAGTAGCCTGCGGAAATGCCAAAAGCGCTGCAATTCCCAAACGGTTGAATTTTAGTTACGAAGGAACTGAACGACAGGGAGAATTCCACCACGGAAAGTATATGGATTTAGAAATTTACAGCTGCCTGAGAGAAGACTTTTTCGTGTAAACAAATGCTCAAAAAAAGCCTTATTCAACTGTCTATTAATCTCTTAAAAATGAATTTATCGTTAATCTCTATTCATAAAAATTTGATATTCGAAGAAACTTCATATATTTGACCCGTTAATTCGTTTATTCGGTTTTTTAATTAAATACTACAACAGTATTTCTCGATTACAAAAACTATGGAAGAAAATAAAATTAGAAGAAATCTTTACCGCGTTTTGAGAAAAACGGGGGTACAAAAAAACGACATTCAACTGGAAGCTTCATATCATAACGATTTGAACTTTGACTCGGTTGACTGGAAAATTTTCACTTTCTACCTGGAGGGTATTTTTGACATATCAGTTCGTGACGAAGAGTTACTGAACCTGGGTAGTGTAAACGACACCGTAAAATTTTTAAAACATACGGCATAGCTTTTATTTGGTGATTATTTATTACAAAATAGGAAGAGGGCAAGAACCATTTGCTCTCTTTTTTTGTTCACTCATTTAATTGTAATTTTAGAACAAATTTTAATTTATATCAAATGGAATCGTTGAATACACTTTGGGAAAAACTTCATGATGCTGTTATGATGTTTGGCCCGCGCCTGGTTGGCGCAATTATCACACTTATTATCGGCTGGTGGCTCATCAAAATCATCCAGCGGAGTGTAAGAAAAGCTTTTGAGAAAAGAGAAATGGAACCTTCGCTCAGAGGTTTTTTGAACAGCATGATCGGAATTCTGCTAAAAACACTGCTTATAATAAGCGTTGTTGGAATGGCAGGTGTGGAAATGACATCGTTTATTGCAATTTTAGGTGCTGCCGGTCTTGCCGTTGGAATGGCGCTTTCGGGCACACTGCAAAATTTTGCAGGCGGTGTTATTATTTTGCTTTTCAAACCTTTTAAATCTGGCGACTTTATTGAAGCGCAAGGACATTCTGGTTCGGTTAGTGAAATACAAATTTTCAACACCATTCTGAAAACTCCCGACAACAAAACAATCATTATTCCGAACGGTGGTCTTTCAACCGGCTCAATGATCAATTACAGCACTGAGCCTCAAAGAAGGGTAGATTTTGTTTTCGGAATTGGTTATGGTGACGACGTTGATAAGGCAAAAGCAGTTATTCAGAAATTAATTGACGGCGACAACCGTATTCTGAAAGACCCTGCACCTTTTATTGCAGTTAGCGAACTGGCCGACAGCTCGGTTAATCTTGTTGTTCGCGTTTGGGCCGAAGCTTCAAATTATTGGGGCATTTATTTTGACATGCACGAAAAGGTTTACAAATCATTCGATAAAGAAGGCCTGAATATTCCGTTCCCACAAATGGATGTTCACGTTCACAAATAAAAACTACAGCATTCAAACAAAAAAAGGATGGTTTCAGAATTACAGAAACCATCCTTTTTTTATAGACGATACAATCGTAACTACTTAGAAATAATGGCAGCCCAGCCGCCGCCCGGAGCCATTTCAATTTTAATTTTAGAAGAACTGTTCACGCGTTGTTCTTCCTGTTTAAAATCGATTGCCTGCTTGTCGGCATTCACGCCGTCTTTCCAAACATTCATCGTATAATTTCCATCAGACAGAAAACCAAGATCCAATTCTAACGTACGTGGCGACCAGTCGGTCATTCCTCCAACATACCATGTATCGCCCAAACGACGGGCAATTAATACGTAATCGCCTACTTTAGCATCCAGCACACGGGTTTCGTCCCAAACGGTAGGAACCTTTTCCAAAAATTCCATTGTTTCGGGTTCGCGGTAATAATTCGAAGGGTTGTCGCAAAGCATTTGCAACGGACTTTCAAACACCACATACATTGCCAATTGATGACAGCGCGTTCCGGATGACATTGGTGTGTAGAAAACTTTTCTAAAGTTCTCTTTATTGGCATTAATCATTGCACCCGGAGTATAATCCATTGGCCCGGCTACCATGCGAATAAAAGGCAGCGTTACATTGTGTTCCGGATCGGGCAGTTCAGACCACTTGCTGTTTTCCAGCCCTTTTACGCCTTCGTAAGAAATTACGTTCGGGTATTTGCGTTCCAGTCCTGCGGGTTTATATGCTCCGTGATAATCAACCAACAATTTGTGTTTGGCACACTCACGGGCAATCTTTTCGTAGAAGTTAACCATCCACTGGTCGTCGCGCTGCATAAAGTCAATCTTTATTCCTTTTACGCCCCATGCTTCAAACTGCTGGAGAGCTTCGGCGAGTTTGTCGTCCAGCGCTTTCCAAACCACCCAGAGGATAACACCAACTCCTTTGTCTTTTCCGTAATCAACAAGCTCCTGTACATCAATTTCATCTTTTACATTCATTATGTTATCCAGATGATACCAACCTTCGTCGAGTATGATGTAATCGAGGCCGTATTTGGCAGCAAAATCGATGTAATATTTATAGGTTGCATTGTTTACTCCCGATTCAAAATCAACACCGTAAACATTCAATGCATTCCACCAGTCCCATGCTACTTTACCCGGTTTAATCCAATCGGTTTCTTCCAGTACATTTTGGGGAGCAAGTTTAAAAATCAATTCCGATTCCACCAGTTGTTTGTCGTCGTCGGAAATAACCATTGCCCTCCACGGGAAATTTTTCGGGCCTTGCAGTTCGGCAATGTAATCTGCATATTTTACCGGAGCAACATCGCGGTCGGTACGCTGATCTTCTTCAAGAACCACACCTGCAAATTTTCCTTCGAGCCGATACGGATTTTCCGAAGAGCCTTTCAAAAACATACCGGCATAATCGGTAACTAAATCCGATTCGGAAATATAAACTTTTACATTGTTTCCTGCATCCACAAGTAGTCCGGTTGAAGCGAACCTATCGGGTGTAATTTCCGAAAGTTTTACATTCAGGTATTCGCGTTCCTGGTGCGAAAACATACTTTCTTCTTCAGGGAACCAAACATGATGGTCGGCCGGGAAAGTGAATGTTGCCTGCTCATTCATTACTTTCACAGGCTCTTTTGAGGTTACTTCCCAACGGTAAGCAACACCGTCGTCGTAAGCCCTGAAACACAAATTGTATCCTTTAAAAGAAAGCATCAACTGATTGTAAACATCGGGGATGCGAGCATTTTTACGTGCTACTACCGGAGTAATTTCTTCGTTAACTGAAGTTACTTTGTTTTTTCGCACTCTCGCTTTTTCGCCTAAGGTTTCATTTTCAAGCGTTAAAGAAATAGGCGAGTACGAAATTACCTCTTTATCTTTCAGCAGAACAGAATAGCGGATATCCTCATCAACTTCAACTTTAATAGTTAATCTGTTGGAAGGTGACGTAACAGAATACTCTTTTGCGTTTAGCTGCCCCACAAAAAGCACGGCTAATAATAGATAGATCGATTTCCTCATTGAAAAAAATTTTGATTTGATGCCCGAAAGTTAGCAAGAATTTTTGGGGAGGAAATTCGTAAAGAAAAAAAAGGGTGGCACCGCACAGGGCGGCGCCATCCTTTAAAACACTATCAACTTCTCTGTTATCCGGGTATCGTTCTGAAATGCATGTATAAAATAGACCCCCGGTGTAAAATTATCAACTGCTATTTTAACCCGGTTTTTATTTGCAACATTCACCTGCTGCACCAACTTACCGGTTAACGAATATATTTCGAATTGCGAAAATGGCTTTTCGGAAACAATGGTTACTTCGCTGTTTGCAGGGTTAGGAAAAATTTTAAGGTGTTTCTGCCCCAGCTTTACCTCTTCGGTGTCTGTAATTACATCTGTTTTTAAAAGCTTTCTGGTAGAATAAAGCTTGTATTCGCCTGGCTGCAAAGCTAGGTTCTGAGTTGCATTTTCAACATCAACAGAGGTTTGCGAAAAAAACTCGAACCACTCCCCTGTTTCAGGAAATGTAATAGTTGCGGTGGTTGCCTGTATGCCGAAATTACCAACCGCAAAAACATGATTGCCATTGCTGGTTAGCCGGTACCATCTGAGCTGTCCGTTCAAATTGTACTCGAAATTTTCCGGAGAAAACTCTTCGTAAGTTTGTTTCAGGTAATTGAGCTGCGCCATAACCCGAAACAAATCTGTGCGATTTTCGTCGCCTAAATATTCCCAGCGCGATGGTTTTTCTGAAAGGCGTCCGCCAAAATCATTAATTGAGACATCGTACCCACGCTCGCCAAATTGCCAAATCATTTTTGGCCCTGGCAGCGGCAGCATGAAAACCGAATTAAGCTCCATCCGATTTAACGCAGTGGGCAGTTGCCTGACGTTGTAATCACCTTCAATAAACCCGGATTTCAGCAGGTCAACCATAATTCGTTCCTCATCGTGACTTTCGGCATAAGTTACCAGGTTTGGCTCATCCCAGTTGCGGCTGTCGTACACACCCCAGCTCAAATCAGAAGCGCCGGTATTTCCGCGGCCTGCATCGCGGTAACTGTCGTGCATTATTCCCCATAACAATATCCCAAAGTCAGCCAGTTCTTTTTCTTCCGGATTGTCTGAAAGGTGTTCAAAAATAACCAGTGCATCGTGCTTCCTGTTCCAAATTTCACCGGCCATGCGTTTCAGATTGGCAATGCGGGCAGCATCGTATTCGCTGCCCCAGCTCGATGAAGGGAACGGTGTATTTGAGAACCCTTTGGTAAAATCGAAACGAAACCCGTCTACTTTGTATTCGGTCATCCAAAAGCTGTTGATGCTGTCCACCAGCTCTTTTACCGCATCTGCTTCGTGATTAAAATCGTAGCCCCAGCGCAGATTTTCATTTGCAAAATTGGACTCAACATTGTACCACGGATTTTCTTCGGTAACCGTCCAGTTGTCCATATACATTTGCACAAACGGACTTTGCCCGTAACTGTGGTTCAAAACCATGTCGATAACCACAGCTATTCCGCGTTTGTGGCACTCGTCAACAAGTTTTTTCAATTCGTTTTTAGGGCCGTAATATTTGTCGGGGGCAAAATAAAACGAAGGATTGTACCCCCAACTGCTGTTGCCTTCAAACTCGTTAACCGGCATCAATTCGAGCACATTAATATTTAAATCTTCCAGGTAATCCAGCTTCTCGCGCACCGCTTTAAATGTGTGCTGTTCGGTAAAATCACGAATCAGCAATTCGTAAATTACCAGTTTCTGTTTCTCCGGAACCTGAAAATCTGCCACCTGCCACTGATACTCATCCTGCCCCGGATGCAATACCGAAACAATCCCTTCTGCTTTGTTTTCGGGATAAGAAATCAGACCGGGATAGGTTTCGCTGTTTATATACTGATCATTCCAGGGATCGAGAATTTTTTCGGAGTACGGGTCGGCCACCCGAATTTCACCATCAATTAAATACTGAAACGCATACTCTTTCCCCTTTTCCAAATCTGGAATTTCAAGCCAGAAATAGTCACCGTCCTTTTTCATCTGATATTCGTTCTGAAGCTCCCAGTTATTAAAGTCGCCCGTTACAAATACAAATTCTTTGTAGGGAGCAAACAAAACCAGTGTGGCAGAAGTGTCTGTCGGGTAATTAATACCTTTCCTGCAATTTTCGGGCAACGTTGCTTCAACTGCCTCTTCCCGTACAAAAACCGATACCGAATCTCTCTGAATTTCGTCGTTCGCACCGGCCTCTGCAATAAGCAGGTAATTTCCGCTTTCAGAAAAAGAGTGTGTTGTAGTAATCGTTTGCCCGGTAGTTTGAGCAAGAACCGTTTCGTTCAGGTACAATTTTAAATCTGCTTCTGCCGATGCATGCGCAGAAATACTCACCGACTGATTTTTCATAAAAATGGAGTTTGAAACAGGCTCGGTAATTTCCACAACCAATCCTTCCTGATAGACCGTTACAGAAAGGTTGGAAGTTTGCTCAGTCGCATCAGCCGAACGAAAAACAAACGACATGTTAATTACCTTTTCAGCATCACCAACAGAATAGAAGGTGTTAATGTCGGGAGCAATTTCCAGTTCATAAATTCCATCCCCTTTATTGGTAAGCTTCGGCTGCACATCGTTTTTTCCCCAACTGTTTGCTCCACCAACCACATTTTGCCAATCGCCTTTTCCTTCAATTCCCACTCCGGTGTGGGCATACAAATCTCCGGTAAAATAGCCCAGCCGGGTTTCTTTCGATGAGTCGAAAGTGATAGTTACTTTTTCTCCGGCAACCGGTATTTTGGGGTCGGTAGTAATCTGGCCGCCGGCAAAAAAAGGAATTAACAGGGCAACTATTAAAACAGAAAACCAAAAATATTTCATTACATTTTATTTCTAAACATTACATATAAAAGCAAAAACATCTTCTCAAATAAACAACTCTACACAAGTGATTGTTAGTGGCATGCGTTGCATTTTGAGCAAAAAGAGCCATCAGAAAAAATTCCAATGGCTCTGTATCTTAATTTATTTGCCTGACGAGACTGATTCCACAAAAATCAATCTTTGTGCAACCGGTCATTTATTCGCTAATTTCAATGGTGTTGGTTCTCAGATTCACCACAACATGGTATGTTCCCGAAGATTTCAGAAACTCCCAGTTGGGGTCTGAGTGTCCTTCCATAATATCGATGTAATCTGTGTTGTAATTCACTACCACATCGTACCCGTAGCTTGTCGGTCCCCAATCTTTCTGGGCAAACAACCTGAAAGCGCCACCCTGAGTAAAGTCCACATCGCCTTCCCAGGTTTTGTAAGTTTTGTACTGCAGCTCAGTAACCGGGTCATCCCAGTTCCAGCCGTGAGTAGCATCTCCGGTAAGGAACATTTCCGGTTTGGCAACCGGAGTCATTTCAATTACCTTGGTGTCGGCATTCACTTTTATTTCGTACCAGCCGGCCGTTCCAATAAAATTGAAGTTCGGGTCACTGTCGCCTGTGGCCGGTTCCAGAAGATCTGTCGGATAAGTGGTAAACACATCGTATCCGCCTAAAGAAGCGCCCCAGTCGGGACTGCTAAAGAAACGGAAATTTACTCCGGCAGAAGGATCGAAATTACAAACGGTAATGTATTCATACGGTTCTCCCGTTGAAACTATCTCTACGGCTTTGCTGGGATCCCAGCCGCCAACCACTGCCCCAATCATATAAATTGGCGGGAAGGTTGATGCGTAAAGCGTTAAAGTCATATCCACTGCTTCGGAATAAAGCGACTGCACACCCGGATTCACCGTGGCTTCAACACGAAATTCCACGTCGGTTGGCTTGTTGGTTTCCAAACCAAAAGTCAGCAACTTTTCGTTTAAGGTTGCATGTGAAATAGTTGTTGTAAGCTCTGAAGTATTTACCAAATCCATTGGCGTGGCAAAGTTATTCCCTGCCGAATCAACCTGCAACTTATAGGTTATTGCACTGGGGAAACCAAAATCGGCAGTACTCCAGCTAAATGTTACAGATTCGTCGTTTGCATTCACTTTCTGGAAAACAAGCTGTGTTCCTGCTTGCGGCGCTGACAAAACAGGTGCATCGCCAAGAACAACAACCGGCTCCCTTTCCACTTCTTCGCAAGCATACAACAACGAAAAAGCGAGGAAAACGTAAATTATATTTCTAATATTTTTCATTGCTAAATCATTTTAATTTGATGGATTAATAACCGGTGTTCTGCGTCAGATTTGGATTGGCAATCACATCGGAAGCAGGTATCGGGAAAATATTAAATTTATCGTCAATAGACCTTCCTTCTTTTACTGCGCCTTTCCATTCCCACAGATAATCGCCGCCGGTAAACTTGCCAAAGCGAATAAGGTCTGTACGTCGCTGAGCTTCCCAATAGAATTCACGACCGCGCTCGTCCAGGATAAAATCCAGGGTAAGATCAGCAGCGGTAATGTTTCCGCCCTGGTCGCCGTAAGCTCTTTCCCGAAGCATATTTACGTATGAGAGAGCGGTAGCAGCATCGCCTCCGGTACCTCCGCGCAACACGGCTTCGGCATACATCAGGTAAACATCGGCCAGCCTGAACAGCGGGAAATCGGTATCTACAAATTCGATGTTTGAGCCTGTCTGCCCGTCGCTGGTTACGTTTTTGAATTTGCCAACAGCATAACCGTTGGTAAACTCAAACATGTTATCAATGTCGAGCGTTTGGCCGTCGGAGTACAGCAGATTACGCCCGTCGGAACTGTATCTTTCAATAGAATAAGTATAATCGGGAGTTCCCAAATAAAGCGTTATTAAATACTTTCCGGATTCGCTGATAGCCATATTACTACCTTCGTACTCCAAAATTCCATCGGCATCGTTGTCGCCAAGGTTAATGTCCCATTTGTCGTTTGCGCGGAATTTAAAGCTTCCCGAGCCGAGTTCGGCAATTACGCTCCAAACTTTTGTTTCTGCATCAAACTCCATAGGAGTGCTGTTATCCCAGCCTCCGGGAGTAGCATCGCCAATTAGTCCCCAATTGGTTTTCACTGCAGTGTAACTGTAATTGTTCAGGTTCACATTTATTTTGTACATGCCGGCTTCAGGAATAACCAGGTTGCTTCCGCTTTCTTCCAGAATACCGTCGGCATTGTTGTCTCCCCAGTTTGCATCCCAGTTGGGACCTTCGGTAAATTTGAACTGGGAATTGTCTTCTGCAAAATAGATGTACCCTTCGTAATTATTGTCTGAATTAACAGAAGCCAGGGTTGGAGCTGTTTCCGGAGCCCACTCATTTTCGCTGTAGCCACTGTCGTCCTGGTATCCGCCCGGAACGTAAATTACCGGGTAATCGGCCACACTTTTCAACGGAATGCGTGCACTTTTCAGCGTGTTCAAATCCAAAAATTTTCCAACAAATTGTTTAGTGGTGCGGGCACCTGCCCAACCGCCGTCAATCCCAAACATGTCAGGATCCATATTTCCACCAACACTTGCTTTGATTATAAAAGTAACTCCGCCATAAGTTTTGGTATAGTTACCATCCTGCGTAATCGGGAAAATAATTTCATTTGATTTATGGTTGTCTGCCATAAATAAGTGCTCGTATTCGGGTTCAAGTGAGTAACCGGCATTCAGAATTTTATTACAGTAAGTCAAACATTCAGTGTATTTCGACTGGTTGATGTAAACTTCTGCATTCAGGTACAGTTTGGCAAGAAGCGTCCAAACCGCTGCCTGGTCAGCACGCCCGTATTCAACCTGTCCGGGAGCAGATAGCTGCGATTCGATGTCGAGCAATTCTGTTTCTACGTAATCAAACAGTTCGGCACGTGAAATCTGTTCCGGAAAGAAAGAACCAACTTCGTCTTTTTCGGTAACGAAAGGCACATTTCCAAACATATCGATAGCGTGCCAGTAGCTCAGTGCACGCAAAAAGCGCGCTTCCTTGCGGTACATTTCAATATCGGTACGGTACGTTTCGTCAATTCCCCGGTCACTCAATTTTTCCGGTGAAGTTTCGCGGATGAACTCGTTTGTTAACGAAATCTGGTAGAAAACGCGGTAATACATATTGGAAATGTACTCATTGTTTGAGCTCCAGTCCATTTCCTGATAGTCGCGCAGGTTGCCGTCATTCCATGCCATAACGGCTTCATCGCTCGACAACTCCTGTGCATACCAGTAAGCCCTCAGGTATTGTCCAAATCCTTCATCAAGGCCGCTTAAGTCATTCATCCCGGCAGGGCCTTCCTGACCGCTGACCGCGAGACCGGCATAAAGTTTAGCCAGCACTTTTTTGTAGTTTTCCGGATTGGAATAAACATATTCTGAAGTCACCTCATCTTTATCGAGCGGGATGGTATCCAAATCGTTGATACATGATGAGAAGGTTACCAGACCAGCCAGTCCAACCGCAATCAATATATTATATATTCTTGTTTTCATTGTTACTTTCTTTTACGGTTAAAAATTGACACTTAATCCGAGCATAAAAGTCCGCGGGCGCGGATAAACACTGTTGTCTATACCTTCGCTAACTTCAGGATCGAGTCCTTCGTACCTGGTTATTACAAACACATTCTGAACGGTTCCGTAGAGCCTCATTTTCATCCTTTCGTCAAGATAGTTTGTAAAAGTGTAACCCAGGCTAATATTATCAAGCCTTAGGAAAGAGGCATCCTGAATATAGTAGTCAGAGAAGTATTTCGGATTTTCGAAACCGGTTTCAAATACGTTATTGCTGATGTTGTTCAAATAACCGGCAGAATTGTACAAATTATTATAGGTAGCCTGACCAGACCAAACGTTGTTATAAACGTAGTTATTCAGGTTAACCCTTCCGCTGAAACCAAAGTCCCAACTATTGTAGTACAATTTACTGGAGAAGCCCATAAACACATCAGGCGCAGGTTTTTTGTACCTATATTTATCGTCGTTGGTTATTGCGCCATCTCCGTTTCTGTCCACATAAAGCCCCTCTATTGGCTTCCCGTCAGCATCATAAACCTGTTCGTAAACAAAGAATGAATTTGCCGGGAACCCCACGCTGTGGATCTGAATGTTGTTTCCAACACCTCCCGAAATTCCGCCTGTTTCCACACCAATGTAGCTGGGGTCATCAACGGCAGTCAGCTTCGTAATTTTGTTGTCGTTAAAAGATGCATTGAATCCGACTTCCCAACTCAGATTTTCTTTTGAAATCGGAATTGCATTAATAGTAAATTCAATTCCGCGGTTCTCCAGGTCGCCAACATTTGTAAGAATCATATTGGTCAGGTTGGTTCCTGCCGGTACCGGAATAAAATTGATCAGGTCGTTGGTTACCCGGTAATAGGCATCAATAGCACCAGAAATGCGGTTATTCAGGAAACCGTAATCCAGACCAACATTGTAGGTTGTTGTTTCCTCCCATTTTATATCTGCATCATATCCTTCGGGCCTAATAGTTGAAATGAATGAATCACCAAACTGATAACTTGCGGTAGGTTCTCCGAAAGTATAACGAGCCATGTACGGATAATCGTTATTTGAAATGTTTTGTTGTCCGGTAATCCCGTATCCCAAACGGAGTTTCAGGTCTGACAACGTGCGGGAATCTGTAAGAAATGGTTCTTCAATAATCCGCCATGCCAGAGCCACAGACGGGAACAATCCCCAGCGGGTTTCCGGAGAAAACCTGGAAGACCCGTCGTTACGCAATGTGAACGTAGCCAGGTAACGACCATTGAATGTGTAGTTCAACCTTCCGAAGAAGGAAACCAGATAATTTTCGGTTTCGTAATCTGTATCAGAATGTACGTAATCACCTTTGGCATTGGTGTTTTTTGTTTGCCCGGCTCTCCAAAAGTGTTGCCAGGAGTAACCAGCCATCGCATCCACACGGCTCTTTATGCCATCAAACTCTTTTACGTAATTCAGGTAAAAATCGAGCAAAGAGTTCTTTTTATCCTGAGAATATTGTTTGTCGGTACCACCGCCTTTTTGTTTGTCGTAATCCCAGGGAGCGTATTCGGGCACCAGCGTGTAACCATCACTGTTCGAAATATCGTAGCCCAGATTCAGGTTAGCCCGCAGGTCGGGAAGAAAATGGAACCGGTAGTCAAACTCGGCACTTCCAATACTTCTTTTAACAGTGGACTGGTCGTCCTGCAGTGCCAATCGGGCAACCGGATTCATATTGGCAATCGGAATAGGGTCTCCGTTTTGTTGTACCCAGGTAAAATATCCTCCGTAAGGACTGTCGTTGTATACAGGTTGTGTGGGATCGAAACTGAATGCAGAACCAATTGCATCACGATTTCCGAACCTGTTGTTAATTAACATCCCTTTTACATTCAGGTTAACGCGCAGGTGGTCATCAAAAAACGAAGGATTAAGTCCCAGCGAACCGGTCAGCCTGTCCATCCCGTCAGTTTTCAAAATTCCTTCCTGCTTTGAATATCCGATTGAAGCCCTGAACGGCATATCTTTAATGTTGCCTGTTAATCCGAGGTTGTGATCGTGTCCGTAAGCCACGCGGTAAATTTCATCCTGCCAGTCTGTTTCTGAATTTCCAAGGAGTTTCAGCGCATTGGGATTATTTGCATAACGTTCGTTCACAATCGACCGGAATTCACTGGCCGAAAGCGGATGAATTTGGTTGGAGTGTGTACTCAACGAAAAATACTGGTTGTAAGTAACAGCCAACGGTGCACCTTTGCGTCCTTTTTTAGTAGTAATAATAACAACACCGTTAGAAGCCCGAGAACCATAAATTGCAGTTGCCGAAGCATCTTTCAAAACGGTAAATGTTTCAATATCGCTAGGGTGAATGGCGTTCAACGGGTTTTTCATACCGTCGATTCCATCGTTATCAACCGGAACCCCGTCAATAACAATTAATGGGTCGTTACTTGCAGAAAGTGAAGAACCTCCCCTGATACGAATGGTTGAACCTTCACCCGGAGAACCCCCGCCTGAAGTAATTTGCACGCCGGCAATTTTTCCGGAAACAAGCTCCTGTGGCGAAGTAATTGCGCCAGCGTTAAAATCGTCGGCACTAATGGCTTCTACCGAACCGGTTGCATCTTCTTTTTTCACCTGTCCGTAACCGATAACCACAACTTCTTCGAGCCCCACAACAGATTGAGCCATTTTAATATTGAGAGAAGTCTCATTGTCAATAATAAATTCCTGAGGTGTGTACCCGATAAAAGAAAAAGCGAGCGTCTCTCCTTTTTCCACATCAATAGAATACAAACCGTCGAAATTGGTAATTGTCCCCCTGGTTGTTCCCTTTACAGCAATAGTAACGCCAGGCAACGGGTCTCCACTGTCGGCATCAACAACACTGCCTGTAATTGTTTTTTGTTGCGCCTGCACCAAATTGGTAAAAAGGAATGCAACCAAAAACAAGAACATCTTTGAGTTTTTTCGTATGATTCTCATTTCTTAATGTTATTAATTTGTAATACTTACCCTGTTTAGTTAAAAAATAATTAATGTCTAAAAACAGCACAAAATCAATATGTTACTTACAGCAAATCTGCTTCACCAAGCAAAATCCGAAGGCGAATGTATACAAATTGTTAAGAAATGTTATCGTTTTTTAACAGGCCAAAAACCGCAAACGTTTGCGGTTTCGTTTGCACCGAACATGTTATACAACAGGTCTGATCCGGTGGGTGAATTATCGACCAAAACCGGAAGAAAAAATTCATTTTCTTTCTGAATTTTGTTTTGGTATTTTTACCGCATCATCACAAAAAAATGGGTGCAAATAAATTGTCAGAAAATAGCAGTTCAAATCAAAATCCGGCAAAACCGTTCATGAAATGGGCAGGCGGCAAAAGGCAGCTGTTGCAAACTTTCCGGAATTATTATCCGCCCGAATTAAAAGAAGGGCTGATTGACCACTATTTTGAACCATTTATCGGCGGAGGGTCTGTGTTTTTCGACATTGCCCAAAACTGCGGCATCAAAAAAGCCACGTTGTTAGACACAAACGAAGATCTTATTCTGACGTACCTGGTCATTCAACGCGATGTGGAAAACCTGGTTAACAAGTTATTGCACCTCCAAAAATACTACCTTGAGCTGAGCGAAGAAGACCGCACAACGTTCTACTACACAACAAGAAACGAACACAACCTGGCAAAAAAGAGGATGAACTACTCGCGGTTTTCAACCCAATGGACAGAACGAGCAGCGCAGATTATTTTTCTGAACCGCACCTGTTTTAACGGGTTGTTCCGATTTAACTCCAAAGGGGATTTTAATGTTCCGCAGGGAAGGTACAAAAACCCAAAAATACTGGATGAGCAAAACCTTCGTGAAGCATCTCGTATTCTTTCAGTTGCAGAAATAAAAAGAGCTGATTTCCGGGAGTTAAAAAAAGAAATAAAAAAGAATTCCTTTGTTTATTACGACCCGCCATACCGCCCGCTGAGCAAAACTTCGAGTTTTACGGCATACAGCAAAAACAAATTTGAAGACGCGGAACAAAAAGCGCTGGCTTCTCTTTTTTATGAACTGAATAAAAAAGGCATCAAACAAATGCTTAGCAACTCCGATCCCAAAAACCATAATCCGCAGGACAACTTTTTTGACGATTTGTACAAAGATTTTCAGATTTTTCGGGTACCGGCCCGGCGTGCGATAAATTCTGCCGGACACAAGCGCCAGGCAATAAATGAAATTGTGGTAACAAATTACTCCCCGAAATAAAAACCGGCTGCTCGAAAACATAAAAACAAGTATTTATTTTCATTTGTCTCGAAAAATACCGTTTCTCGATTTAACTTTCTTATTACCAAACACAAGGGAAAAAAGCGAATCTTTACCCCAATATTAAAGGTCTTAAAACCGCTTCGGATTAACTGTTTTGATGGCCGGAAAATGATTTTATTTTAGTACATTTAAGATCTAAATCAACTGTCAGCAGGTGAATGAAAAAAGGATTTACCACCATAAAAGACATTGCCCGAGAATTAAAGGTCTCCCCTTCTACTGTCTCCAGGGCGCTAAAAAATCATCCTGACATTAGCGAGGACACAAAACGTGCAGTAAACGAATTGGCTGAAAAATTGAACTACCAGCCCAACGCCGTTGCGCTCAGCCTCAAACGTCAAAGGAGTAATACCATTGGTGTTATTATTCCCGAAATTGTTCACTACTTTTTCTCGTCGGTTATTAGTGGTATTGAAGACGTTGCATACGAGGCAAGTTTTAACGTTATTATTTGCCAGTCGAACGAAATGGCCGACCGCGAAAAAGCCAACATAAAAACCCTTTTGGCAAACCAGGTTGACGGAATTCTGGTGTCGGTTTCAAAAGCAACAAAAGATTTCAGTCACCTTGAAAAGATAAAAAACAGTGAAGTTCCTCTGGTTTTTTATGACCGGATTATTCCGGGGTTTAAGGCCGACCAGGTTATTATCGATGATTTTGACGCTTCTTACCGGGCGACAAAACACCTCATCGACATCGGGAAAAAAAGAATTGCACATTTTGCCGGCCCTAAAAATCTGCTGATAGGACAACATCGGAAACAAGGATATCAAAAAGCACTTGAAGACGCGGGACTGCCGGTTGAAGAAGAGTTGGTGTTTGATGCCGATAGTTTTGAAAAAGCACGGCTTGCGGTTTTAAAAGTGCTTGAAAGTGGAATTGCAATAGACGGCCTTTTTGCGGTAAACGACTTAACGGCAATTGGGGCCATGCAAACACTTCAGAAAAAAGGGATTAAAATTCCGCAGGAAGTTGCAGTAGTGGGCTTTTCCGACGGACGGTTTTCAGGGATTACTGATCCCACGCTTACTTCAGTTGATCAGCACGGGTACGAAATGGGAACGGTTGCTACCCAATTGTTGCTGAAACGAATTCATTCCAAAGAAGATTATCCTTGTGAAACCAAAGTTCTAAACGCCAATCTTATTATACGAGGCTCTTCTGTGTTTTCACCCTGAGCATTTGCAAAATTAATTTTTGCCTACACATATAACGGGCATCCGCTAAATGCACTATTCCATTTGTATCAGCAAAAAAAAATATTTTTTTACGCAAACGTTTGAAATAACCTTTCCAGCATGAAATGCTCCTATATTCAACACATTAGAGCCGAAAAAAATTTGGAATTTCCGATTTTTATCCGCTATATTTGTTCAGCAAATCAAAAGTTACTTCACAACTGCTTATCTGGCAAACATTCGTTTGTTACAATGTTTTATTGTAGCCAATTAATTTAAAAACATGTTGTTATGGTTAAGAAACCAACTCTTAGCTTTTGGCAGATCTGGAATATGAGCTTTGGTTTTCTGGGTATTCAGTTCGGATTTGCTCTCCAAAATGCCAATGTAAGTCGAATTTTTGAAACACTGGGCGCGCAGGTAGAAAACATTCCGATTTTATGGATTGCCGCTCCGGTTACCGGACTGGTAATTCAGCCGATTATCGGGCACATGAGCGACAAAACCTGGAACCGTTTCGGGCGCCGCCGCCCCTACTTTTTATTTGGGGCTATTCTTGCATCACTCGCACTCATACTGATGCCCAACTCACCGGCGTTGTGGGTTGCTGCCGGAATGCTCTGGATTATGGACGCATCAATTAATGTTTCCATGGAACCGTTTCGCGCTTTTGTGGGCGACATGCTCCCCAACGAACAGCGCACCCGTGGTTTTGCCATGCAAAGCTTTTTTATTGGTACCGGCGCAGTGGTAGGTTCTCTCCTCCCCTACGCAATGACCAATTGGCTCAACATTCCCAATACCGCTCCAGAAGGAGTAATTCCGCCTTCAGTAAAATGGTCTTTCTACATCGGGGGTATAGTTTTTTTGCTGGCTGTATTGTGGACGGTTTTCTCCACAAAAGAATATCCTCCCGAAAAAATGGAAGAATACGAAAAAGCGGAAAAAGGGAATTCTTCGGCCGGCACAGAGTACCACGAAATTCCGGTTCCCAAACAAAAGTTTTCTACTTTGGGAATCATTTTCGGAGTAATGGGTTTGCTGATTGCCGGAGCAACTAAGGGCTTTCATTTAAAAGATGAGCTATACATTTTGGGAGGATTGCTTATTGCATTCTTTGTTCTGATGCTGATTGTTTATCTCTTAAAAGCAAAAAATCGAGAAGAAAATGCGCTGGTTGAAATCTTCTCCGATTTAATACGCATGCCGTCAACCATGAAACAATTATCTGTTGTACAATTTTTTTCGTGGATGGGATTGTTCGCCCTATGGATTTACACCACGGCCGGAGTTACCAGCCACATTTATCATACAACGGATCCCACATCTCTGGAATATAACACAGGTGCCGACTGGGTGAATTTTCTTTTTGCCGTTTACAACGGAGTAGCTGCCCTGGTGGCATTTTTACTTCCGGTGCTGGCAAAATACACCAGTCGAAAAATAACACATGCCATTTGCCTCACTTTCGGAGCTGCGGGCATGGCATCAGTTTACCTGATTGGCAACCCAACTCTTTTAATACTGCCCATGATTGGAATTGGAATCGCCTGGGCCAGTATTTTATCCATGCCCTACGCCATTCTAACCGGGTCGCTGCCTTCCCATAAAATGGGAATTTACATGGGAATTTTCAATTTCTTTATTGTTATTCCGCAAATTCTGGCAGCAACAATTCTCGGGTTTCTGGTACAGGATGTTTTTGGAGGAGAGTCCATTCTGGCACTTGTATTTGGAGGAGCTTCGCTTCTGCTCGCTGCCATCTCGGTACTGTTTGTCAAAGATGTGGCCGCAGGTGAAAAATAAAAAAAATTAAATTGAAACAAGCATGACAAGTTCATCACGCAAAAGGATTAATAATTTAGCCGAAGCTGATCATCCGGTCGTGCAAGTTCCATAAGTTACTTTTGAACATAAAAAAAAGAGGAATGAAAGAGTATATCATTCATAACGAATGGAAAATCATTGAAGAAGGATTCCGGCCTGAAAACAACCGAATCTCCGAAAGCATCTTCAGTATCGGGAACGGGAAGATGGGCCAACGCGCCAATTTCGAAGAAAAATATTCGGGAGACTCACTCCAGGGTGCTTACATTGCCGGAATTTATTACCCCGATAAAACCCGTGTCGGATGGTGGAAAAACGGTTATCCGGAGTACTTTGCAAAAATCATCAATTCCACCAACTGGATTGGGATTAACGTTTTGGTGAATGGCCAGGAACTGGATTTGGGCAAAGCAAAAATCCATTCGTTCAGGCGCGAACTTGACATGCAGCACGGACTACTCTCGCGTAGTTTCGAGGCCGAACTGCCAAACGGGAACCGCGTAAAAGTGACATCGCAACGGTTTGTCAGCATCGACGATACCGAAATCGGGGCAATCCGGTATTCGGTAAAAGCACTTAATTTTTCAGGAGTTATCACGTTCTCGCCGTACCTCAACGGAGATGTAATGAATGAAGACTCCAACTACGACGAAAAATTCTGGGTCGAAGTTGAACGCGAAATCAGTAAAAACGAAGGCTACCTTACTCTTGAAACCCTGAAAACAAAATTTCAGGTTACCACCGGAATGTATTTTCAGAGCTTCAGGAACGGAACGCCGGCCCAGGAAGAAATCGTAAACGCAAGCCATGAAAAGTATGTTGGTGCAACACAAAAAATAGAAGTTGCTGAGGGCGACGAGGCCACCATCGAAAAACTTGCTGCAACGGTTTCCAGCCTCAACTACAAAAACACCGACCTGCTCCAAAAAGCCAAAGCAGCGGTTGCGCGGGCCCAAAAAGCCGGGTTCGACAAACTTTTTGAAAAACATAAAACCAAGTGGCTGCAAATCTGGGAAACCAGCGACATTAAAATTGAAGACGATACCGCGGCTCAGCAAGGAATCAGGTACAACATTTTCCAGTTAAACCAGACATACACCGGCGAAGACGAAAGGCTGAACATTGGCCCCAAAGGTTTTACCGGAGAAAAATACGGCGGAGTAACATACTGGGATACTGAAGCTTACTGTCTTCCTTTTTTCTTAGGAACCTCTTCCATCGAAGTATCCAGGCACCTGTTGATGTACCGGCACAAACACCTTCAGAAAGCCATTGAAAATGCCGAAAAGCTAGGGTTCAACTGCAACGCAGCTCTTTATCCGATGGTTACAATAAACGGAGAAGAGTGCCACAACGAGTGGGAAATAACCTTCGAAGAAATTCACCGTAACGGAGCCATTGCATACGCCATTTTCAATTATATTAATTACACCGGCGATAAAGAATACCTTGCGCCATACGGATTTGAAGTGCTTCTTGCAATCAGCAGGTTCTGGAGTCAACGAGTCAACTGGTCCGAAGAAAAACAAAAATTTGTGATGCTGGGTGTCACCGGCCCCAACGAGTACGAAAATAACGTCAACAATAATTTCCACACCAACTACATGGCGGTATGGACATTAAAATACACCCTCGAGGTAATCGATTACCTCAAAAAGGATTTCCCGTTTTTGTTTGACGAACTGCTAAAAAAATGGAAGTTTAATGAGCTTTCGGAAACAACCCGCTGGAGAAAAATCATCGAAAATATGTATTTCCCGTTCGATGCAAAAAGGCAACTCTTTTTGCAACAGGACGGATTTACAGATAAAGAACTGATTCCGGTTTCGAAGCTATCAAAAAAGCACCGCCCCATTAACCAGAAATGGTCGTGGGACCATATTTTGCGCTCGTGCTACATCAAACAGGCCGACACGCTGCAAAGCATATTTTGGTTTGAAGATGATTTTTCAATGGACCAACTAAAAAGGCACTTCGACTTTTACGAACCTCTTACTGTGCACGAGTCGTCGCTCTCTCCGTGCGTTCACTCCATTTTGGCGGCAAAAATCGGGTACGAAAAAAAATCCTACGAAATGTACCTGCGCACCGCCCGCCTCGATTTGGATGACTACAACAACGACACCGACGACGGGCTGCACATTACCAGCATGGGAGGAACCTGGATGTCTTTTGTTATGGGCTTTGGCGGCATGCGGGTAAAAAATAACCGTCTGACTTTTAATCCGTTTTTACCGGAGAAATGGGGCAGTTGGTCATTCCGCATCAAATTTAGAGGGGTACACCTCGAAGTTACCATGCAACAAAAACAGTTTACCATTGTGAACCATTCTGACCAAACAGCCAGTGTGGAAGTTTGGAACCAGGCAGAAACAGTAAAAGGAAACAGTAAAAAAGAATTTAAAAAATAAACAATGAAACGAACATGAATTTTCTTCATTCAAAATTCACAAAAAGAAATGATTAAAATTTATGTGAGTTCCTGAATGTCTTCAAATTTTTTGAACATTCAGAAATCAAAAAATTTTATACAGATGAAACGACTAATATTTTCTGTAATCATTATTCTTGCGACCCTCAACGCCTTTTCGGCCGACATTAAATTGGAAAGGGTTGAACCCATGTTCTGGTGGGCCGGAATGAAATCGCCCAGCCTGCAACTGATGGTTTATGGCGAAAACATTTCATCGGCCGATGTATCTTTGGAATACCCCGGGGTAGAGTTGGTTTCGGCATCGAAAGTACAAAACCCCAACTACCTGTTTGTCGACTTGAAACTGGCAGAAGATGTTCTCCCCGGAAAGTTTGACATTCAGTTTAAAAAAGACGGAAAACTGGTTGAAGAGTACAACTACGAGTTGAAAGCCAGAAAAAATGGATCTGCAGAAAGAGAAGGATTCAACAATTCGGATGTAATTTATTTAATTACTCCCGACCGCTTTGTAAACGGCAACCCAAACAACGACCAGGTTGAGGGGATGAAAGAAAAGCCCAACAGGAAAGATCGCAACGGGCGGCACGGCGGAGACCTCCGGGGAATAATTAATTCGCTGGACTATTTGCAAAACCTTGGTTTTACCGCAGTATGGCTCAACCCGGTACTGGAAAATAACATGACGCAGGTTTCGTACCACGGTTATTCCATCACTGATTTTTACCGGGTAGATGCCCGTTACGGCAGCAACGAAGAATACGTGGAATTGAACAGGGAGCTGGACAAACGTGGGATGAAATTGATTATGGACATGATTTTTAATCACTGCGGTTCAGAACACTGGTGGATGGAAGATCTGCCCATGGCAGACTGGCTTAACAATTACCCCGATTACAAAATTACAACACACCGCCGCACCGTAAACCAGGATCCGCACGTATCCGAAGCAGACAGAGATGCCATGACGAAAGGCTGGTTTGTTCCGACCATGCCCGACCTGAATCAAAAAAATCCGTTTGTGCCAACCTATCTTATCCAAAACAGTATTTGGTGGGTTGAATACGCCGGACTGGAAGGAATAAGGCAGGACACCTGGCCTTACCCCGACAAAGACATGATGGCAGTGTGGACAGAAAGGGTGCTTGAAGAGTATCCGAACTTCAACATTGTGGGTGAAGAGTGGAGCCTGAATCCCGCCATTGTTTCGTACTGGCAAAAGGGAAAAATAAATACCGACGGATATCATTGCTCGCTTCCCTGCCTCATGGATTTTCCGCTGCAGGATGCAGTAAGCCGCAGCCTTAGCGAAGACGAAGGCTGGGAAACCGGACTGGTAAAACTTTACGAAGCGCTGGCCAACGATTTTCTTTATGCCGATCCGGAGAACCTGGTTGTTTTCCCGGACAACCACGACATGTCGCGCATGTACAAACAACTGGGCGAAGACAAAGACTTGCTTAAAATGGCTCTGGCATATTTTCTGACCATCAGGGGAATTCCCCAAATCTATTACGGCACAGAAGTTTTAATGACACACGAAGGCGATGAAGATGGTGATATTCGTGCTGAATTTCCGGGCGGCTGGGCCGATCACAAAGTAAATGCATTCACCGGAGAAGGGCTTTCTGCCGACCAGAAAGACATGCAACGTTACCTGGCAAATATTCAGAACTGGCGAAAAAACAAAGCGGTTATCCATTACGGTAAACTGATGCACTTTGTTCCGGAAGACGGGGTTTACACATTTTTTAGGTACGATGAAGACGAAACTGTAATGGTGGTGTTGAACAAAAATATAGAAGACAAAACGCTTTCGACAAAACGGTTCGAAGAAATTACAAAAGGCTTTTCTTCCGGAAAAGATATTATCAGTTCAACAGAAATTCCTGATTTGTCGGAAATTCAGGTTCCGGCAAAATCGGCAATGATTATTGAGCTAAAATAAGAAGAGTGAACAGAGGCTGTCTTCGATGAGGATGGCCTCTTTTTTTGATTCAAGAAACACCGTCAACACGGCCTCTCCAGCCACAGAAACATTAATATCAGCAGCAGTATTAAACGCCACAAAGTTCGATCAGAAAAAAAGAAGCATTTTTTTTTATACTCACTAAACCTTTTTTCGAGTATCGTGTTCTATTGTCAAGTTTAATTCAGAACACACAGAAGGTTTGGTTTTTGGTTTAGGTTTAGGTTGATTAGAGGAAAGGTCGGTTGATGAACCGACCTTTTTCTTTTTACCCCCTTTTAAATTTCTTCTGTTTTAACGTTTCATTATTCCGTAGCAAATAATCTTAAGAATAATATCTACGCTGCGCTCCAGGTTTACCGCGCCGTAGTTTCCGGCAGTCAGAGGCATTTCCAGCCCTTTAATAGCAGTTGTTATTCCGGTGGCAGCCAGGTTAAAATCATAAATCTCGAATTCATTTTTGCGCACGCCTTCAATCAAAATACGTTTGATCATTCTAACTTCGTCCTGTTCGTAACGGCGTTTTACTTCCTCAATAAATTCAATGGCCGTCACTTCACTTTCTATCGCGTGATAAAAATTGGCAAGGCTGCGAAAAGTGGTCAGCTTGGTAAGCACGTAATCGCGCAGTTTATCAATGGGATCGGTGTTTCGGTTTATCACAATTTCCAGCTCGTGCGCCAGAATCTCCACCTCTTTCATAATAACTGCCTGAAACAGATCTTCCTTACTGGCAAAATAATAGTAAAGCGAACTTTTTCCTTTTCGCACGGCATTGGCAATGTCGTCGAGTGTTGTTTTTTTGTATCCGTATTTACTGAATATTTCGCGTGCAATTTTCAGGATATTCTCCCGGTTATGATCTCTTTTTGTGCCATTTTCGATGTTGGTCTGCATTTTCAATTCCCTTTTTTGATGCATAAAAAATGTAAACAAATATAAATATTTATTTTACCCGAAACGCCTTTTTATTTATTGGTTCAAAAAAGCGACGGCCTCAAACAACCTCTAAAAACAGCACAACAAACTAATTTCAGCGCACTTACACTTGCTTATCTACATTTTTATCGTTGCTTCCTAATCTGAAATCCAACTGCTTTTTCTCGAGATTAGTGCGCCATATCTTTATCGGAATATCATCGCCCAACTGGTATTTTTTATGATTATGCCGGCCAACCAGTGCATAATTTTTTTCATCGAAAATGTAAAAATCGTCGTCCAGTTCACGAATAGGAATCATCCCCTCAATTTTGTTTTCCAACTCAACATAAATTCCCCAATCGGTAATTCCGGAAATAACTCCCGGGTATTCTTCGCCCACATGCCCCTGCATAAATTCCACCTGTTTGTATTTAATGGAAGCGCGCTCGGCGTTGGCAGCACGGGATTCCATGTCGGAAGAGTGCCTGCACAAATCTTCAAATTTTTGTTCGTTGGCAGAACGCCCGCCTTCCAGATATTTTTCCAGCAACCGGTGCACCATCATATCGGGATAACGACGGATAGGCGAAGTAAAATGGGTATAATAGTCAAACGCCAGCCCGTAGTGCCCAATATTCCGGGTAGAATACTCTGCTTTTGCCATGGTTCGGATTGCCAGCGTTTCAACCACATTTTGCTCCTTTCTCCCTTTCACGTGGGTCAGCAAATGGTTCATCGAGTTAGAAATGGCTTTTGCCGACTGAAGTTCGATTCCGTATCCAAAGCGGTGGATAAAAGAGTTAAACGACTCCAACTTGTCCGGGTCCGGCCTGTCGTGAATACGATAAACAAACGTTTTTGGCTTTTTCCGGCCTTCGGGTTTACCAATAAACTCGGCCACCTTTCGGTTTGCCAAAAGCATAAACTCCTCAATAAGCTGATTTGACTCTTTCGCCTCTTTGAAATAGACAGAAAGCGGCTTTCCGTCTTCATCGATATTGAACTTTATTTCTACTCTTTCAAAAGCGATAGCGCCGTTTTTAAACCGTTGTTCCCGTAGTTTCTTCGCCAGCTCGTTCAGTGTTAAAACTTCTGCGGAGAGCTCACCTTTCCCGGTTTCAATAATTTCCTGGGCATCTTCGTAGGCAAAACGTTTATCAGAATGAATTACGGTTTTACCGAACCATTCATTCACAACCCGGGCATCGTTTGTTAATTCAAAAATAGCAGAAAAACAAAGCTTGTCTTCGTTGGGCCGCAACGAACACACGCCGTTGGAAAGCCGCTCGGGCAACATAGGCACAACCCGGTCTACCAGGTAAACCGAAGTGGCCCGGCTTTGGGCTTCTGCCTCCATTAGCGAGTTGGGTGTTACATAATGGGTAACGTCTGCAATATGAACGCCCACTTCCCAATTGTTGTTTTCCAGTTTACGCAACGAAAGCGCATCATCAAAATCTTTAGCATCGGCAGGGTCGATTGTAAACGTAGTTACGTCCCTGCAGTCGCGCCTCTTTTTATACTCTTCCTCCGGAATTTCGAAGGGAATTTTCTCTGCTACTTTATCTACTTTTTCCGGAAATTTATGCGGCAGTTCAAACTCGGCTAAAATCGAATGCATCTCGGCATCGTTGTTTCCGGTATCGCCAAGCACCTCAATAATTTTTCCAAACGGACTACGGGCTTTTGGCGGCCACTCGGTAATTTCGGCGATGGCTTTCTGTCCGTCTTTTGCACCGTTCAGGTTTTCTTTAGCAATAAATATATCGAACCCGGCTTTCCCGGCCGGAACAAGGAATGCAAAATTCCGGGACATCTCCACGGTTCCTACAAAAATGGTTTTAGCCCGCTCAACAATTTCGGTAACTTCGCCTTCCAAATCATGCTTTTTCCGCCGCGCATACAAATGCAGCCGCACCTTATCGCCATCCATGGCATTTTTCAGGTTGCGGGATGAAACCAGAACCGGACGATCCATCTCATCGCTGTTTACATAAGCAAAACCTTGGGGCTGAAGTTCAACAATACCACACACTGTTCCGGTTTTAGCTTTCAGCCGGTATCTGCCGCGCGAAATTTGTTCGAGATATTCGTCGTCCTTCATCTCTTCGAGAACAACGTTAATAAGATGGCGCCCTTCGGTGTCTTTCACCCCAAGCCATGAAGATATTTGTCTGTAATTAACCACCCTGCCGGGCTCTTCGTATAATGCCGAAAGAATGGCATTTTTTAATTTTTTCTTATTGAATGTGACTGATTTTTTCAGTTTTCTGCTTTCTTTTTTCTTTTTCCTGACCATTGGTTTTTCATTAAAAAACAGTGCCAAGTTAACTTAAATCCTCCAAGTAGACCGAACTTTTCACTTTATCTTTTCTTAATTTTTCAAATCTGTCTTTGGTTTATTTAACAACACCTAACATGCATTGTTTGCAGGAATTTGTATGTTTGTGGTACGTTTTTTTTACCAATGAAAATACTTGACAAATTACCATATTTTATTGTGGCAGGATTTGCCTGGGTCGTGATTGTTTCGTCGTGTGCCAACCAGGGAATGCCCACCGGCGGCCCTAAAGACTCAATTCCTCCGGTATTGGTCGGGACTCAGCCCGAATACAAATCCCTCAATTTTAACGGGAAAGAAGTGCGACTAACCTTCGACGAGTTCATTATCCCCGATCAGGTTTCAGAAATGCTTGTTGTGTCGCCGCCACTGGAAAAACGCGTTACGATTCTTACCAAATCGAAAACGCTGATTGTAAAGTTTAACGAAGAATTGCAGGACAGCGTAACTTATTCGCTCGATTTTAAGAATTCGATTGTTGACAACAATGAAAGAAACCCATACGAAAGCCTGCGTTTTTCGTTTGCAACCGGCGACAGGCTCGACACGTTGAGAGTAGCGGGAAGAGTCGCAAACGGGTTCAATCTCAACCCGATTGAAAACACACTTGTTCTGCTTCACAAAAACCTGCACGATTCGGCAGTGTATACAGTAAAACCAAATTACATTGCCAAAACCGATGAAGAAGGACTGTTCCTTTTCGACAATATTGCATCCGGGAAGTACCATCTTTTTTCGTTTAACGACCTGAACAACGACATGCGTTACAACGAAGGAGCTGAAGAAATTGCATTTCACGACACGCTGGTAATTCCGTCGGCACACTTCCATGCTGAAGCCGATACAATGGCGTCGGGAGCAGATTCGCTGTTAATCGCGGGTCATGTCCATTTCTTGCCGCAACCCATTTACATGAAGCAATTCACCGAAGAGATATTTGACCAGTACCTGAAAAAATCCAAAAGAGATTCGCGTTACCAGGCCACTTTTGTTTTTAACGAGTCGGTTAGCGATTCCTTCGCCATTCAACTTGTTGACACGGTTGTTCCAGACTGGTATGTACTGGAGCCCAACCTGAAGTACGATTCGCTCACCATGTGGATTGCCGATACCACGCTGGCAAAAAGAGAGAACATCAGAATGGAGCTTTCTTATTTTCAGCTTGATTCTGCAATGCAGCTTTATGTAAAAAAGGACACTGTTGATATGCAGTTTGCGCCAAAAGAAGAAGACAAGAAAAAGAGAAGAAGATCGCGTGACGACGAAGAAGAGGAAGGCCCGCCACCAGTACCTCAGTTTAACTGGACAACCAACCTGAGCAGTTCTGCGTTCAATATAAACGAAGATATTTTGCTCACCTCGCCACACCCGATAAAATACATCGATCCGGCGGCCATATCTGTTTACCTTACGGAAGATACGCTTAAAAAAACGCTTCCGTTTAAATTTATTCAGGATTCGGTTGCGTGGAGAACTTACCGAATTGCGTTTCCCTGGGAAGGAGAAACCAGTTACACCCTTGAAATTGATTCGGCAGCATGTATTAACATTTACGGCATTTCGAGCAAAAAGCTGTCTTCATCTTTTAAAACCCGGCCCGATGATTATTATGGCACCATTAACCTGGAGCTAACCAATGTTGACGGACAGGTGCTGATTCAATTGCTGGAAAACAAAGACAGTGAAAAAGTATTGCAGGAAAAAATAACTTCAGAAAACGGCAAAGTAGTTTTCGAATACCTGCCTCCGGATAAATATAAAATAAAGGTAATTTTTGATAGCAACGGCGACGGAAAATGGACCACAGGTAGTTACCAGGATCGAAGCCAACCGGAAAGGGTAGCCTACATTAATGAAGTAATAAAAATTAGGTCGAACTTTGACACCAACCTGAACTGGGATTTGGACATTGCCCCTGATTTTAAAAAGGACATCAGAGACAGAGAGCTTGAAGAGCTACGCAGAAAAGAAGCCGAAGAAAAAGCGCGTAAAGAGAGCGAGCAAAAATTTAACACAGGCGAGCAACAAAACAACAACATGTTTCAGCCGGGCGGTTTATCTCCCACCCGAATGTAAAAAGCAACCAAAATAGAGAAGCGCCGGGGTATTTACGTTTTTTCTCAGATACATAAAGATCTGATTGATTGCAATTATAATTTTCTGTATGTTTGATTTCTGAGAAAATTTGTGGTATTTTTATGACCGTCAACAATTAATCGGGCTGCTATGCAAAAAACGAAGAATCCGCTTATTTACATTGTCCAGGATAGTGTTATTTACAGAGATTTGATAGTTGGTTACCTCAAGCAAAAAAAGTTCACTAATTTAAAAACATTCAAAACAGGAGAGGAGTGTCTGAAAGAGATTTTTCGTAAGCCCGACATCATTGTTTTAGACTACTCTTTCGACGGGATTACCGGCCTTGAACTGATGAAAAGAGTTCAGTTGGATCATCCTGAAATCGACTTTATATTTTTAAGTGGACAGAACGATGTGGAAGTGGCTGTAAACATAATGAAAATGGGCGCTGCCGACTACATCGAAAAAAATGAGAAAGCACCCCAAAACCTGCTGCACTCTATCGAATATATCGTGTCTTCAACACGATCAGAAAAAGTAAAAAAAGGGTTCCAGATTGGGGTTGTTGGTTTTTTCATTATGCTTTTTCTTACCATTATGATTATTATTTTAATGACCATCTTCCTGGAAGATTTCAAACTTTAACGGCTCTCTTCCTTTATTTTTCCCTAAATATTTTAACAACGGGTTTTAATCTTTTACGTTGTTTAACTACCTTGTGCGCTTCAATTCAAAAAGTGAAGAACAATGGGTTTTGTTTCGGTTATAAAAAAATACAATACAACATTCTGGGCGTCGAATGTTATTGAGCTGTTTGAACGTTGGGCCTGGTACGGTTTTTACATGGCATTTGCCCTTTATCTTGTCAATTCCAAAGACACTGGCGCACTCGGGCTCACCCAGGCACAAAAAGGGATAATTATGGGAACCGGTTCGATGTTGCTCTATTTTTTGCCCGTAATAACCGGAGCCATTGCCGACAAAGTAGGATACAAACGCATCCTCTTTCTGTCGTTTACCATCTACATCACCGGCTTTTACATGATTGGCAGCTTTGAAACTTTTGGCTGGATGTTTTTTGCGTTTATTTGGACATGTATCGGAGGAGCACTGTTTAAACCGATTATTTCGGCCATGGTTGCCCGAAACACGACAGAAGAAACCTCGTCAATCGGGTTTGGCATTTTCTATATGATGATTAACATTGGCGGGTTCATCGGCCCTTTTATTGCCGGTGTGTTGATGCAAAAATCTTGGGACTTTGTTTTCCACATGTCAATTATTGCAATGGCTGTTAACTATTTTGTAACGGCATTTTTCTTTCGCGAACCGGTTGTAAAAGAAGAGGGAGGCTCGTTGGGGAAAAGTATTGTTCAGGCTTTTGTTAATATCGGAATCACCCTTCGAAACTGGAAATATGTTTTATTTCTGATTATCATGGTTCTTTTCTGGACTGCATTCAACCAGTTGTATTATTCCTTCCCGGTTTTTGTTGACCAGTGGATTGATACTTCGGCACTTTACAACGGAATACATTCTGTCTGGCCATGGCTGGCAGAGGCAATCGGAACTCCGCAGGGAACAATTACAGCAGTTACACTTGGCAGTATGGATGCCTTTTTTATTATTGTTTTTCAGTTAGTTGTATCGGCATTTGTTATGCGTTTTCGCCCGCTGGCAGCAATGATGGGGGGGATTCTGGTTCTGGCCGGTGGCCTTGGCCTTATGTTTTCCAACCAAAGCAGTTGGCTTATTTTACTTGGCATTCTGGTATTTGCATTAGGAGAAATGGCCAGTTCGCCAAAATTTACCGAATACGTTGGACGCATTGCTCCGGAAGATAAAAAAGCGCTCTACATGGGAACTTCGTTTTTACCCATTGCTGCCGGACACCAGCTGGCAGGATGGCTGTCGGGAGGAGTTTACGAACGCATTGCCGACGATCTTTTTCTGCTGAAGAAGGAAGTGGCGCTAAGAGGAATCTCTCTGCCAGAAATCTCGGCCGAGTTTACAAAGAACGACTACATTGCAATGGCTGCTGAAAAAATGGGGATGACCGGACAGGAACTTACGAATTTTCTGTGGACCAACTACAATCCTTCAGATATTTGGATGGTTTATGCCGGCGTAGCTGTTATGGCTGTTGTTTTTCTGTGGATTTACGACCGGTTTGTTTTAGGGAAGTAGCAACAAACCTCCAGGGTTTGCTCACCCATGGTTCTCCGGCATAATTGATTCCCACGCGGGGAGAAGTGGCATACTCTAATTCTACCTCTGAATCCTCAATCCAGATTCGTTTCGACACAGACAGATTTTCGCCGTAAAACGATTTGTCGAGAAGAAGTTCTTTGCCAACTCTTCCGGGGCCTTCAATGTTTTCCAGCCCGCGAATCAGAACAGCAGACGCATCTTCTTTCCGCCCGGCTACAATATTAAGCATCCAATGAATTCCATAAACAAGGTAAACATAAACCAAGCCTCCTTCGCGAAACATCACTTCTGTTCGCGGTGTTTTCCCTTTGCTGGCGTGGCAGGCTAAATCGCCCTGCCCGTTATAAGCTTCAACCTCAGTAATCACATACCGCGTCAGATTTTCGTCGTCGAATTTCCGCACAAGAACTTTTCCCAGCAGGTCGGGAGCAACATCCAAAACACTACGCCGGAAAAAGGAGGCCGGCAGTCTTCTACTCATCTTCGCCATTGTCTTTCAACAACGCTTTACGTTTTCTGACTTGCACGCCTGCATATCCTAAAATAGCAAGGAGAAGCAGGAATGAACTGGCGTACGAAACTTTATTCCCGGTGTAATACGATTTCGGTTCAAACTTAAATTCGATAGTATGATTACCGGCCGGAACAACTAATGCACGCAGCACATAATTCACCCTGAAATGAGAAACCGGCTTTCCGTCGATATAAGCATTCCAGCCTTTATCATAATAGATGTCCGAGAAAACGGTAAACTGCTCGGTTGCCGCACTATAATTATATTTCAGATAGTTGGGCTGATATTCTGTCAATTCAATGCTCCCCGCCGCATCTTTAGCAACTGTAACTCCTTGCACATGTTGCATAAACCGTTGGTCAACAATAGCCGTTTGTTCGGGATTAAAGCTTTCCATGGCCTTGATTTCGTCATCGGCATTTCCAACCATCTTGAAATCTGAAACAAACCAGGCATTCCCCAGCGGATGCGGGTTGCGAATAGGCGCCTGTTTCAAATCAAAAATAATGTAACGGGCATTAAGCATGTTAATTACCGGCAGTTGACCGAACACCGAATCAATGGAAGAACCGGCCTGCAACCCGGCAACCATGCGCTGCATTTCGGGTTGAATATGATGCCCGATAAGTTCCTGATAACGGCGCAACTTAGCAGCGTGGTAACCGCCAATATCCTTGTGATAATACGAAGTGCGCGCATCCTGAAACGGATTTTGCAACGGAAGAACCCGGTAATACAAGTCCTTGTCTTGCAGAATTGCCTGATCAACCGGGGTAATGGGGAACGGGTTTTCAGCCTGACGACTTGGAACAAAATTATCGTTATTGAGATAACGCTTATCAACAGCCCACAAGTCCACGAGAATAAGAACGCCGACAACCGCAACCAACGGCACTGTTTTTATTTTTTTTGCTTGCCACAAATAGAGCGCTCCGGCAGCAAGTGCAATAAACAGGAATGAACGAAATGCATCGGCACGGAACATGCTCTTCCGGTCGGCAATTACACTATCCATCAGCCACTCGGGAAAACGCATGGCATCCGTTGCATTGGTAAAACTTCCTGAAATACCCGGCATTACAGCAAACAGCAAAGAAACTCCGCCTGTTATTACAAACGACCACTTGAGGCCATTAAGCCAGATTTTTTTGTCAACTTTCCCGGCAAGAATATCATTCAAGCCAATTATTCCGAGTAACGGAATGGTTAATTCAGCAATTACCAAAGTCATGCTTGGCGCCCTGAACTTATTGTAAAAAGGCAAATAATCGAGCAAAAAACTGGTGAGCCACATAATATTTCCTCCCCAGGAAAGCACGATTGAAATCACAGTGGCCGAAACCAACCACCATTTAATTCGCCCTTTTAATACAAAAAGCCCCAGTACAAAAAGGAAAATAACAATAGCACCCACGTACACCGGCCCGGAAGTACCCGGCTGGTCGCCGTGGTACATGCTCACTGCCTGAATGGTCTGCCGTGGATTTTGGACTCCCTGACTTTGTAAAGCCCGGAAACTTTCCGAATCGACTCCTGGATTTATCAGGCTGCCTCCCCCTTTAAAATTAGGGATAAGAAGCGTTAACGTCTCATCAATTCCGTAACTCCACTGCACTACATAATCTTTGTCGAGTCCGCTTGTTTTATTTTCACTATTTGAGGTAAGCTCCGATGGCCCGCGAATTGTCTCTTTAGAATATTCCCAGGATGTGTAAAGCCTCGAAAAGTTCATTCCAATGGCAATAACAGCTCCTGCCAGCAAAAACAACAATGACTTAAAAAAAGCAGGCAACATTTTCTCACGAATGGCAAAAATCAGTTCCACCAGCCCCAGCAGGGCAATCATTAAAAAGCCGTAGTACGTAATCTGAAGGTGACCCGACAGCAATTCCAGCGAAAAAGCCGCCGCAAACAGCAAAGTTCCGGCAACCGGCTTTCCCCTAAAAGCCAGCAATACTCCGGCAATTACCGGAGCCAGCCAGGCAATGGCATTGGCCTTCGACATGTGTCCGGCGCCAAGAATAATCAGAAAATATGAAGAAAAAGCGAATGCGATTGCGCCGGCGACACTCAGCCAGCGGTTCACTTTCAGACTTAAAAGCAGTACATAAAAACCAATCAAATAAAGAATTAGAAAAGAAGCCGTTGAAAAAATCTTTCGAATGGGCTTGGCAACATAACGCCCAAGGTTTCCAGGGTAAACCACAGAAATCATATACCCCGGCATTCCTCCGAACATACTGTTTGTCCAAACCGCCTCCTCGCCTGTTTTTTCACGATAATCGACCAGTTCTTTCGACATGCCTTTGTGGTGTTCAATATCATCCATACGAAGCACTTTCCCTTCGAGGAGAGGCGACAGGTATGCATAACTTAAAACAATAAAAAACAGGATAATTCCCAGATTAATTAAAATATTACGGAAGCCGTTTATCTTTGCCATAGAAATTGTTTTTCTTTAAAAATGGGTCAAACAAAAATAGGGATTAAAAAAAATCTGGCAGCATAAATGGGAATAATCATTAAACAAAGTATTAAAGGAAGTATCTGGTCGTATTTAGGCGTAGCAATCGGCTTTGTTACCACTGCTTACCTTTTCCCGAATTACCTGAGTACTGATACCATCGGACTGTTTGGATTGCTGCTGTCGTGGTCCCTGCTTTTTGCCCAATTCTCATCGCTGGGGTTTCATGGTGTAACTTCCCGGTTATTTCCTTATTTCAGAGATAAAAGCAAAGGACACAACGGATATCTCTTTATTGCTTTTGCTGTTATACTTGTCGGATTTCTGCTATTCTACATTTTCTTCGACTTTTTCAAACCCTACCTTGTTGAAAGCAATCTGGAAAAATCAAAAATGTTTTCAGACTACATCGATCTGCTGATTCCTCTAACCTTTTTCTCATTGTTATTTGTTCAACTCGACACGTTTAACAAGCTGTTATATAACGCTGTTTTCGGCATTTTTTTGCAGGAGTTTTTACAACGAATATTGATTTTCAGCATTACGCTACTCTTTGTACTAGGTGTTCTCAATCTTCATCAGCTCATTTTGGCCTACGCTGGTGCGGTTTGCATAAAAGGGATTGTACTGTTTTTTTACCTGCTAGCCAGAGGTGAAATCAACTTCAGGCCACAGTTGAACTTTATCTATCCTAAATTGCGAAAAGAGATGGTGAGTGTGGCAGCGTACAGCATCCTTTCGGGACTGGGCGGCAGCATTGTTTTCAACATCGATAAAATTCTGGTTAACCAAATGCTCGGGTTAAGCGCCACCGGTATTTACACCATTGCATTCTTTTTCGGAACGTTGGTCATTATTCCGTCGAGACCGCTTTTACGCATTACAGGAACACTAATTGCCGATGCATGGAAAAAAAATGACCTCAAATATATTAGCGATGTGTACAAGAAAAGTTGCCTGAACCAATTTATTATAGGCGCTTTCCTTTTTGGCGGACTTTGGATTAACATTGATAATATTCTCACTATTCTCGGGCCTGATTACGAAGGAGCCAAATGGGTAATTTTCTTTATTGGGCTGGCCTATTTAATTGACATGGCAACCGGAGCAAACGCACATATTATTGCATATTCAAAGTATTACAAAGTGGCGTTGTATTTCATTCTTATCCTTATTGTTCTGGTAGTCGCCAGTATGTTCTTTCTTATCAAAATCTGGGGAATAACAGGAGGTGCAATCGCAATAGCATTATCATTTGCCATTAACAATTTAATTCGATTCGTTTTTTTAAGAATAAAATTCAAACTTCAGCCATTCAACTACAAATTTTTACTGGTTTTTGCTGCTTTTTTCCCGGCGTACGTTGTAAGCGGGTTAATACCAGAACTGCCTCTTGTTTGGAATATTTTAGCAAAAAGTTGTGCTTTTAGCCTAGTATTCGGAGCAATTATTATTGGGCTAAACGTTTCTTCAGAAGCCAACCAAACGGTAAAAAAAGTAGTTGATTCATTGCTGTCCAAATTGAAATAATAAAACAATTTGTTAGCTCATACTTTGTTTTACCGTTTCCAGATTTGTTTTAAGGAAGCCAATAGATTTGTTTTTCTCTTCAGATAAAAGTTTCTCCACTTGCTGGTAGTCGATTCCTGCTTGTAATAATTTTTCATCCAACTGATTAACATCGAATATCAACCTGTTTGAGAGGTGAACCATTTTCAAAAGGTTTTCAAGGCGGGTAACTCCACGGTGTTTGTTTGCAAGGCAAATAAACTTCTTCTTAAATATGATTGAAAACACAGTACAGTGAAAAGAGTCGGTAACAACTATCTCAGCATGCTTGATGTTACTCAACCATGAATTCACACTTTTAAAAAGAAAAAATCCTTTTTTGGGAACCAACTTCTTCCCGTTAATACGGACGAATTTTAAATGATGATTTGCTGCTGTTTCTTTAAAAAAAGCTTCTTTCTCTTTAGAATCATCCAGAAACATGTAAACCAACGCCGGCTTTTCAGAACTTCTGACTGTCTTCTTATCTGCCAGCTCATGAAAAAATTTCGGTTCTAAAAGCAGGGTAGGATCCAAAACACAAACGGATTCAACGCCAAAGACATTTCTACAAATCTCCACACCGGTTTCTTCGCGAACAGAAATTGCACTAAACCTCCCAACCAGAGTTTTAATCTCCCGGGTAACCTCATCTCCGGCTTCCCAGTAATCAACCCCAAAACTTGCAGCATACGCAATTTTGGCCTTCTGGTCGTCTACAAAATCCAGGTAATACCTAAACATCGACTGGGCGTCTCGCCTGAACCTCCAAACCTGATCACTACCCACAATAAACACATCCAAACTTTCATTAAGCTGCTTTAATTCACTTAAGGTATTTGTCTTTTGAAGAATCCCGGGAATATATTTTTTTCTGAACTTTCTAAACTCAGTTCCTAACATTGCAACTACTCCTGCCGCAACTCTTTTTCGGAACGTTGTTGGCTCCGGCGCGTAATTAATAATATGCGACTCATAACCCATTGTTTCTATAAGCTTATAAATGGAGAACGCCTGTAGAACAGCACCATAATTGTAATTAGAATGGTGAAAAGTAAGAATTCCAACTTTCATTGAGGCCTATTTAGTTTTAATTTGTTCAGTGCAGCTTTTTTGTAATGGTAAAATGCAGTTGCAAGTTTTAGCTTTTTTAAAGGGAAACTCATTTTCTCATCAAAAATGGATGCATTGGAATATTTTTCCCACAAGACTAAACTCTTTTTGCGTGTATTCATCCGGAGTTTCTGAACTATTTTAAAATCAAACGAGACTTTTTCCTGATCGAACCTTTTGGGGGCAACCATCACCCCATTTTTTTGCGCACTTCTCATACGAAAAGAAAGCCCCGTGTGCCTATGATTAAAACTACCTTTCTGTGAAAGCAAAAGACTTTCAATATTTAGGTTCTCCAAACTCAGTTTCCCTTGTTGAATACCCTGAACCATAAGACCATCTGCAAAGTGGGAGCGGGTAATTACAAGGTTTGTTCCTTTTCCGTCCAGGTGGTATGGTTTTATCCAGGCATCACCTAACGAAATATCTGCCAATTCACAAGTAACGTCATCACAAAAATCGCAGGCATTTGACTTGAAAAGACCGGTTCCCCACATATCACCAACGGTCTTCATTCGAATCGTTTTATGTGCGTGTGTTTTCACATCGTCACAACCGAAGGAATAGTCTCCGGCGCTGGTTTCAACATTTTTTATTCTATACTGTGGCTGCTGAAACCCGTGAGAAGCGCCTGCTTTTTGCGCCAGATATTCGGTATAAAAACGGCTTTTCAATCCGCCGCAAATTATACCAATCAAAAACGGAATTTTTTCTTTTAAAACAGGGTTTTTGTATTGAGACAAACGAATTGCTTTTACAAAACAAGCCACCCCAACAATTGCCACTTTCCCTTCGAGCTTGTCAAGTTCAGAAAAAATTGTTCCGAGAGTAACCGGATAATATCTTGTTTTTGAAGAAGCGGCAATCTCCTTTTTACTACTGCTAACTGCATATTCGTAGTACCTGCCTTCCGACTGCGATTCTTTAACGGAAAGAATATGATCAACATACCCCTGCTCCAATAACTCAGAACAAACATATGTTGCAAGACCGCCTGAAGATGACGAAAGCCGGTATTCGTTTGCATACCCGGCATAAATTCCCTTATACTTTCCGACTTTCGCATGATGATGAATATCTTCTGCCAAAAACTTTTCGGCAAGCTCATCTTCTGTTTTAACTCCCTCTTCCGGAACAGGATTAAATGGACAAACAGTTAAGCACCTGCCATTGTCATCGCATTCGCCAACCACTTTTGGAACCAGAAAGCCGGATTCATTCCAGCTCATCTCTATTGCTTTGGACGGACATTCAAAAACACAAAGTCCGCATCCGGTACACATTTCATGGTTCACAACCTTTTCAACGACTTTCGGAATATTAGCCATTTATAAATTTATATTTTTTGCTTTTTTCAGCCTTTCGAACTGAATGCCGTACACAAACAAAGATATAAGAATTAAAAGTTTCTGCCGAGGGATTTACAAAAGAGCAATAATACCGGATTTATTTCTGCTCAGAAATCTGTAGTTTTCCCACCATAGAAAGCGGATTTTTCCAATCGTAAACCACCATAAAAGAATAAAACCCGTATTCCGGAGAAATGAATTCACTATTGGGCTTTATTGTATTTATAGCTTTCCATTTGGCATTGGCCAGAGCTTTCTCTGTATGCGCAGATTTATAGAAAATAACAGTTTTTTCAGTGTTGAATACAGGAAGGGAAACCATATACTTCTCCCCCTCTTTTAACCTCATTCCCGGAAATGTGCTATGCGCAAAAAAAGGCTTCTTACTACGCGAGGTATCAAAAAAATCAGTTTGCAAAACAGCCAGGCTAAACGGCTTTCTGTTTTCAACTTTCAGTGCAATCTCAGAAATACTCATCTTTGGAAAAACCAAATAAAGTTCATTGTTATTAAAGAATTTGGTTACTCCAATTGTATCATTTTCAGAGATCCCCCGTGCAGCCCTTCTATGCAGCGTCACTTTATATTCTTTTATTTCACTGTCATTAAAAGTCATTTTAACATAATCGGCACTATCGGAAACAGACGACAAAAACAGGATATATGACAGCTTTGATCTTTCTTTTGTCCTAATGTCCTTCCCTTTGCAAAATCTCCGAATATCCTTTTTTGATTTCAGTTGTAAAACCTCCAACGAATCAGGCATGCGGTTTTGCGCTGGTTTCATTGAAACAGAAAACAAAGAATCGTTCATTTTCTCTGCTTTTTCCGAATTGTAACGATTTACAAACTTTATCTGATCTGCCTTTCTGTTTGCCATCCTACCAGAAAGCATAACTGACCAAATCCTCATCTGATAATCAAAAATGGGCTCCTGAAACATCTCATACAAATGCTTCATCTCATAAATCTGATACCACATATAGTTATCAGCTAACGATCTTCTACTTCTATCGTAATAGCTCCACTTTGACGTATCATAAAGCTCCAAACTTTTTAACATACACTCATAAGCTTCCTCAAAAACTTGCTTGGCAACACTATCTTCGGGAAAGAAGGCGCAATATTCGTATAACCCTATTAAACCATTAATAAATCCGTTTAACACGTGTTTCGATTTCTTTGAATTGGGATACTCCTCTATCCAAGTACACCCTTCTTCTGTGGTTGAGATGGAACCTCCTTCCTCCTGTGGTGCTAAAAGGACAAAGGCTATTTTTTTTATAACCGGCAAAATTGTTTCATCGTGTGTTAGTTGATAATACCTTAGCAGGTAACTTATTGCAAATCCCTGCGTCATGCCGGAGTACCAAGGCGCTTCCAAATCCCAGAATTTAAAATTATACGGCAGCCCAATTCCTTTTCCTTGAAATAATGAATGTACTTTTCTATCGTCTTTAAAATAATCAGCCTGGGTTACACACTTATAAAAATACGCACTATCTCGCGTGTCTTCGAATTTGTAGTAGGCCAGTAATCCAAAACGGGCAATCGACAGCGGATGATATTCCTTATCGGATAAAATAATCCCTTTCTTATCAAATGTTCGCGATGATTCAAACTCTTCAATACTAACCCGGTCTGCCTGGCAGCTATAACGAAATAACTTTTGCGCATGTGCTGTTTCGGTTACAAGCAGAATAAGGGCACTTATTACAAGCATGTAATTCTTTTTGAATGAAGATGCTAACGTCATTACTCAATTTTTATTAGTTGATTCACAACACCTAGCAAACGTTTTTTCCTCGCTTCAAAAAGGAAGGGCTTCAATGCCACCTTAAACAAATCGGAACTAACGGGAGTGTTATTTTGAATGACTTTCTCAATTGTTCCGGATATTTCAGACAGATCTCTTTTTACGACAATGCCGTAGCCTTTAACTATTTCCGGCATACCGCCAACATTTGTCACCAAAGGGAAACACCCCTGATTCATGGCTTCTACAATAGCAACACCAAACGATTCGGAACGTGATAACTGGCAGTATATTTTTGCTTCTTTATAATAATCATTCAATGCACCATGATTTACCGGCTCTGCAACGTGCAAATTAGCAGGCGAATTGCCTAACAGCGCATCCTTAACACGCTTTTCAGCACCTACTATTACAAACTTGTATTGAGGCAAAAGCGCTGCTAATCCAACAAACGTGTCAATGCCTTTTAGATAGTAAGTACGCTCAGAATCAATCAACCCAACAGTCAAAATCAAATCTTTCTTTTTTTCTGAAGAGCCAGAAACCGGCAAATTCACGCAATTGTACAGTAATTTCCGGGTTGACTTTTTTGCAATCCATTTTACTTTTCTATCCACAAAACTTGAAACAGTAAGGTTAAGAGAACAGTTATTCATTGAAAAAATAGCGCAGAATCCCCGTAACCGATTAGAAAAGACCCCGTAGTTTTGTTCAGGAATCCGTGCTACATCATAACCTCCAATCACAACAATTGACTTTTTCTTCAATACTTTTGCAAACAGTACCGGGAGGAAAGAATGAAGATCGGCAAACCAAATAAAAACGGCATCAAACTTCCAAATATTAAAAAGGAAAAAAACAAATTGCCGCGCCATCTGAACTGCAGTTTTCAAAAGTCCTTTTTGTGGCTTAAACCCGTATTTGACAACCTCATATTTTTCAGACAAAATATTAAAATCCGTTCTAACAAATGTCGAAAAGGTTGTGTAAACAAACAGTATATTTTTTTTGCCCTCCATATTAATACTCAAAAATAGTACTTTTGATAATCTTTGAAATAAAGTTCTGAATTTATGCCAAAAATTCTTACCATAGTAGGCGCGCGGCCGCAATTCGTAAAAGCAGCAGCCCTCAGCCGCGCGCTAAAAAAATATAATCTGGATGAAGTGCTCGTGCATACCGGCCAGCATTTCGACGAAAACATGGCCGAAATTTTCTTCCGGCAAATGGAAATCCCCAAGCCTAAATACAATTTGGGCATCCATTCGCTTAGCCACGGGGCAATGACCGGCCGCATGCTGGAAGAAACAGAAAAAGTGATGGTAGCCGAAAAACCCTCTGCAGTTGTGGTTTTCGGAGACACCAACTCCACGCTGGCAGGTGCGCTGGCCGCTGCTAAACTTCATATTCCGGTGGCACATGTAGAGGCCGGACTGCGAAGTTTCAACATGAAAATGCCTGAAGAAATCAACCGCATTTTAACCGACCGAATCTCCAGTTGGCTGTTTTGCCCCACCGAAACGGCTGTGAACAATCTGCATCGGGAGGGATTTGAAAACTTCGACGCAAAAATTGAAAACATCGGCGATGTGATGTACGATGTTGCCCTCTATTACAGCCGGATTTCAAGTAACCGCGCCACTGTTTTCAACACGCTCGAGCGGAATTCAAAACCACTGATACTGGCTACGCTTCACCGGCAGGAAAATACCGATGATTTGAATCGTCTAAGAGCAATTACCGAAGCATTGAACGAATTGAGCAATCAATACCAAATTGTGCTTCCGCTTCATCCACGGACAAAAAAAATACTGGAACGCGAAAACATCAAACTCAGCTTCGAGCCGGTGGAACCGGTGGGGTATTTTGACATGATAGAGTTTTTGAAGCACTGCGCATTTGTGGTTACCGACAGCGGCGGACTGCAAAAGGAGTCCTTCTTTTTTGAGAGACAGTGTTTGGTTACCCGCGATGAAACCGAGTGGACTGAATTGGTTGATTTGGGATACAATCATTTGGTAGGTGCTGAAAAAAACAAAATTCTCGAAAAAGCAACCGAACTGCAAAACTCCATCCTGAATTTTGCAGAGAAACCATACGGTAACGGCAATGCAGCAGAGAAGGTTGCATCGTTTCTAAAAGAAATGTAGCCGTAAAAAGACAGGAAGGCCGGGGAAAAGTTAATTTTGCAAATCAAAATATTCAGCGCCTCTGCGCTAAAAAAGATGTTATGAACAAAATTCACATGTGCGACACCTACGGGCAGTACCTCACCATGAAAGAGGAAATTGACACTGCCATGCAGGAAGTTATAAAATCAACCCAATTTATAAAAAGCGGAAAAGTTCTCGAATTTGAAACCGAACTTTCCGAATACCTGAACACCAACGTAATCACCTGCGGAAACGGCACCGATGCCCTTCAAATTGCTTTTATGGCGCTGGGGCTGCAGCCGGGAGACGAAGTTATTACTACGCCGTTTACCTTTATTGCAACAGTTGAAGTACTTGTATTGCTGGGACTGAAGCCCGTTTTTGCAGATGTACATCCCGGCACATTTAATTTAAATGAAGCGGAAGTTGAAAAGGCCATCACCAAAAAAACCAAAGCGATTCTTCCGGTACACCTTTTCGGGCAATGCGCTCACCTGGAGCCCATGCTGGAACTGGCAAAAAAACACAACCTTTTTCTGATTGAAGATGCTTGCCAGGCACTGGGAACCGAATACATTTTCGATAACGGGTCTAAAAAGAAAGCCGGAACCGTGGGACACATCGGATGCAACTCTTTTTTTCCGTCGAAAAACCTGGGCGCGTTTGGAGATGGCGGCGCTGTTTTTACCGACAATGAACAGCTTGCTGCCACAGTTCGTTCCATTGCCAACCATGGCATGAAAGCAAAATACCAGTACGAAAGAATAGGTGTTAACTCAAGGTTGGATAGTATTCAGGCAGCCATATTAAGTGTAAAACTAAAGCATTTCGCACGGCATATTAAAGCACGGCAGCAGGCAGCCACCTGGTACGACGAGCATCTGACCGGAGTTAAAGAAATCAGGTTGCCTGAAAGAACAACATACAGCACACACACTTTTCACCAATACACCATCCAAACCGAACAGAGAGACGAATTGCAACAGTTTCTGAAAGAAAAAGAAATACCGGCAATGGTTTATTACCCGGGAGTTATTCACCTGCAGGAAGCCTACAAATTTCTGGGGCACAAAAAGGGCGACTTTCCGGTGGCCGAAAAGCTGGCAAAAACAGTACTTTCGCTGCCTATGCACACCGAATTAACCGGCAGGCAACTGCTGCACATTACTGATTCAATTAAAGAATTCTTCAAAAAATAGTTTCAATACCTGCCAATTTATCAAAAGCAAAAACCAATAAAAAGGAAGGAAATACAAACATGAACAATACATTTATCCACGAAACTGCGGTTGTTGACCAAGGCGCTCAAATTGGAGAAGGCACAAAAATCTGGCATTTTTGCCACGTTATGGGAACGGCAGAAACAGGCAAAAACTGTATTTTGGGACAAAACGTTTTTCTGGGAAACAAAACTGTTTTGGGGAATAATGTAAAGGTTCAAAACAATGTTTCTGTATACGAAGGTGTGGTTTGCGAAGATGATGTATTTCTCGGCCCGTCCATGGTTTTCACCAATGTTATTAATCCGCGCAGCGCTGTTAACCGAAAAGAGGAGTTTAAAACCACTCTCGTAAAAAAAGGTACAACCATTGGCGCCAATGCTACCATTGTTTGCGGAACCACTCTCGGCGAATATTGCTTTGTTGGCGCAGGTGCTGTTGTTACAAAAGACGTAAAACCTTTTGCATTGATGGTTGGTGTTCCTGCCCGGCAAAAAGGTTGGGTAAGCAAGTCGGGAGCAATTCTGGGCGACGACCTCATCTGCCCCGAAACCGGCGAGAAATATAGTTTAACCAACGGATTTTTAAGACCTTTATAAAAAACAAAGCGCAGCTAAAAAATAAGAAACGAACATGAATTTTCTTCATTCAAAAATCACAAAAAGGGATGACTAAAATTTAGGTAAGTTCCTGAATGTCTTCAATTTTTTGCGACATTCAGAAATAAAAAAAATTTTACAGATGAAACGATTTGCATTAATAGGTTCGGCAGGTTACATTGCCGACCGCCATATGAAAGCAATAAAAGAAACCGGAAACGATCTGGTTTGTGCTACCGACAGGTTCGACGTAATGGGCAGAATTGACAGCTATTTTCCGGATGCTCAATTTTTCCTCGAAATTGAGAACCTCGACAAATACATGGACGACATCCGCCGGCAGGGAAATCCCATTGACTACGTGAGCATTTGCACGCCAAACTACATGCACCCTTCGCATATTCGGTTTGCTTTGCGAAACGGCGCAAATGCCATTTGCGAAAAACCGCTGGTTATTTACCCTGAAGACATGCACATTATTAAAGATATTGAAGCCGAAACCGGAAAACGGGTTTTCACTGTTCTGCAACTCCGCTACCACCCCACCATTCTGGCACTCAAAAAAGAGATTGACAAAGCCGGAGACAAAATGTACGACATTGATTTAAGCTACATAACCACACGCGGAAACTGGTACCTGAAAAGCTGGAAAGGCGATGTGAAAAAATCGGGCGGCGTGGCAACCAACATCGGCATTCACTTTTTCGACATGATTACCTGGATTTTCGGAGGGGTCAAAGAAAACATCGTTCATCACTACGATGCACACAAAGCTGCCGGCTTTCTTCAGCTTGAAAAAGCCAGAGTAAGATGGTTCCTCAGCCTCGATTACTCCGACCTTCCGCCCCAGGCAACGGAAAAAGGAATGCGCACTTACCGCTCCATTACAGTTGACGGCAAAGAAATAGAGTTCAGCGGGGGCTTTACCGACCTGCATACTGTGACTTACCAAAATATTCTGAATGGCAACGGCTTTGGGATTGACGATGCGCGTGAAAGCATTGAATTAACAGACTATGTAAGGAATGCAGTGCCGCTTGGATTAAAAGGCGATTACCATCCGTTTCTGAAAAAAGCCTGAAACCTATTTTTCAACCAGAGAGATAAACTTTTGAGCCAGGTTCTTTCGTGAATACTTGTCCACCGAAGCAGATTGAACCTGAAGTTTTCCCTCACGAAAAAGCATGAAATAATTGTTCAGAACAGCTTTCATGCCGGAAGAGTCATTAAAACCGATGGCTGCTCCGGCATTTGTTTCTGCAAGAATTTGTGCAAAATCAGAGTCTGTAGGCCCAATGGCCAGGATTGGCCGCCTTAATGCCATGTATTCATACATTTTCCCCGGTAAAATTCCGCGTGCATTGGGAGCATCGTTAATGGGCAAAAGCAAAACCTGCGAACCGGCCAACTCTGCCAATCCTTTTTTATGGGGAAGATGATCCATCTGAATCAGGTTATCTTTCAACCCGTTCTCTTCAATGCTTTGGATAACCGAATCGTCGGTTTGGCCAATCAACCGAATGCGTAGCTTTTCTTTGAAATCGTGGTTCTCGGCAGCAAGCGCCCCAAGTGTTTTCCAGAGAACAGCCGGATTTCTGTCGCGATTAAATGCCCCGAAATGAGTAATCGAAAACTGTTCATCAGGAGAAGTCGCCAGCCCTTCAAAATCTTCCGGGTCGAACCCGTTGTTGATTACTTCAACTCTCTTCCCGGGAACTTTGGTTAAATCATTCGCACAATTGGGGCTTACTGTTACAACATGGTCTGCTTTTTCGAGAACCTCCAGCTCCAGGTTCCGGTGTATTTTATCTGCCCACTTTGTTAACCTGAGTTTGTTGTAAAAATCAATATCGGTCCACGGATCGCGAAAATCGGCAATCCACGGCGTATCAAACTTTTTCTTCAGTTCGAGTGCGATCAAATGCATGCTGTGCGGCGGCCCGGTAGAAACAATTAGATCAACCGGATTTTCTTCCAGGTATTTTGAAAGAAATCTGATGGAAGGTTTTATCCAAAATTTACGTGGGTCGGGAATAAGAAAGTTCCCTCTGATAAAAACCGAAAGCTTGCTTTTCCAATCGCCCGACGAAGCTTCTGAAATGTACCCGGCCTTAAATTTCTCCCCCTTCTTTTTCCGGGTCAGCTTTCTAAAAATTTCGTAGGGTTCCCAAATGGGCGTTTTTACAATTTCTGTTTCGGGATGAATTTCTTTTGCCAGGCTTTCATCAACAACCGATGCATCGGGATTTTCAGGGGTGTAAATAATCGGTTTCCACCCCAGCCCGGGCAGGTACTTCGACATTTTCAGCCAGCGCATTACCCCGCCCCCGCCACTTGGCGGCCAGTAATAAGTTATAATGAGAACCTTTTTCATTTAAACACCAAATTGTAAAAACAACTTTATAAAAAGAAAACCGCGAAAGTGGAGGCAGAGAAAAAAATAAAACTCAGCCTCGAATCACCTCCGCGGAAAAAAATAAAGTTATAACTTTTCGAACAAATTACGCATACTAACTTTTTCGCCGATAATCCTTCCCAATTCAGAAATATTTACCCGCTCCTGCTTCATGCTGTCGCGGTAACGTATTGTTACTGAATTATCTTCTGAAGTTTGATGATCCACGGTAACACAGAACGGGGTTCCAATTGCATCCTGGCGGCGATACCTTTTCCCGATGGAGTCTTTCTCGTCGTACTGGCAGTTGAAATCAAATTTCAGGTTATCAATAATTTCACGTGCTTTTTCGGGCAGCCCGTCTTTTTTAACCAGCGGCAAAACAGCCAGTTTTACCGGGGCCAAAACCGGCGGAAGTTTCAACACCACGCGCGAATCTTTTTCCAGCTCTTCTTCGCAATACGCTGCCGAAATTACCTGCAAAAACATACGGTCTACGCCAATTGAAGTTTCCACAACATACGGCACGTACGATTCGTTCAGTTCCGGATCGAAATAGCGAATTTTCCTTCCGGAATATTTTTCGTGCTGCGAAAGGTCAAAGTCGGTGCGGGAATGAATTCCTTCCACTTCTTTAAAACCAAACGGAAATTTGTACTCAATATCTACCGCAGCGTTGGCATAATGCGCCAGTTTTTCGTGCTCATGAAAACGGTAGTTTTCTTCGCCAAAACCAAGTGCCTGGTGCCATTTCATACGGGTGCTTTTCCAGTTTTTGAACCAATCCAGTTCGGTGCCGGGTCGAACAAAAAACTGCATTTCCATTTGTTCGAACTCCCGCATACGGAAAATAAACTGACGAGCCACAATCTCGTTTCTAAAAGCTTTCCCGATTTGGGCAATACCAAACGGAATTTTCATACGTCCGCTCTTCTGCACATTCAGGTAGTTTACAAAAATTCCCTGTGCTGTTTCCGGACGCAGGTAAATTTTCATGGCTCCGTCAGAAGTAGAGCCCATTTCTGTAGAAAACATCAGGTTAAACTGGCGAACATCTGTCCAGTTTCTGGTTCCTGAAATGGGGCAAGCAATTTCCTGGTCAACAATAATCTGCTTCAGTTCATTCAGGTCACTATCGTTCAGTGCTTTTGTGTAGCGCTCGTGCAAATCGTCGAACTTTTTCTGATTTGCAAGAACCCGCGGATTTGTTTCGCGAAATTGTTTTTCGTCGAAGGCATCGCCAAAACGTTTTTTTGCCTTGGTAATTTCCTTGTTTATTTTTTCTTCGATTTTTGCCAGTTGGTCTTCAATCAAAACATCGGCACGGTACCGTTTTTTTGAATCTTTATTGTCGATCAACGGATCGTTGAATGCATCTACGTGCCCCGATGCTTTCCAAATGGTAGGGTGCATAAAAATGGCAGAATCGAGTCCCACCACGTTTTCGTGCAGCAGAACCATACTGTCCCACCAGTATTTTTTTATGTTGTTTTTCAATTCCACACCATACTGGCCGTAGTCGTAAACGGCGCTCAGCCCGTCGTATATCTCACTCGACTGAAACACATAACCGTATTCTTTACAGTGTGCTACTAATTTCTTAAAGATGTCTTCCTGTGCCATTTATTTAAATTTCAGAATGAATTAAGCGACAAAAATAGAATTAAATTGATTGTTGTAAAAAGAAGAAAAAACCAAGCATGCCGGAAGTTACTCCACTTCCTCAAAATCAACATACTCTCCCTCGTTCCGGTTACGCACATTGCTTTTCGACTGATCGTATTCAATGGTAACATCACCTTCATGCTTTCCGGTGCGCTGTTGCTGTTTCTGCTGATTCTGCATTTTCTGCTGCATCTCCTTAATTTTATTTTCAAGAATAAGCGGCAACACATACCTCGTAAAAAGCCTGATGGCAAAATAGATAACACCAATAATTATCAGCGTTCGAAAAAAATTAACAACATAAAGTGTAACGAAAAGATTCATTTTCTCTGGTATTTACTGAATATCAATTAATAAATTTATGCCAAAAGACAAATTTAATTGTTTTGGTGCCATTGGCTGAATAATCCCTGAAATATTGTTACTTGTAAAGTATATCTGAAGCAGATTATTGGTGTAACTTGCCCCAAAACCAGGCAATAAGCTTTGTGTATTTAGCAAAGTGAGGCTGCCAAAAAATGCGAATCTAGGGTCTAATGTTGCCGTAGCAAATACCGAAAACAAATTAAGCGGCTGAACCCTGTAATATTTAAACTGGTTACTGAACCCGGCAGTCAGTTTTTCAGAAAAAATATATTTACCGGCCAGGTTAATTTTGAAAGGTAAAGAAGAAAAGTTGTGCGAGTCGCTTTTTTCCACGTCGGTCAAAAAAGCAACAGAATCGGCAAAAGCAATTATGGCTTCGCGCGGCTCCAGGTAATTGTTTCCCGCGGGGTCATGCGACTGATATGTTTTCTCCGGCGAATAAATGGCAGGCCGTTTAAAGCGGGCATTGTATGTTTTGTGTTCAAACTCCACAACACCAATATCTACCAGGCTAAAAGATACTTCGGAAAAATTATTGGGTTGAAAAACCACGCCCATATCAAGCGCTACTCCCATGTTCTTCGGTTGAAAAAAATAATCTCCGGGCGAAAAGTCAGCGTAAAACGACGATGATTTACGAAGTGTATCTCTTACGTGAATTAACGGACCGGCCAGAGTAAAACTGCCTTCAGGCTGTACAAGCAGGCGGGCTGCAGCCGCGTCTGTTCTCACCGAGAGATTCAAATCTTCGCCTTCAAAATAAAACTTTCCGAAAAGCACTTTCGGGCGAATTCCAATATTCATTCCTTTCCACAACTGCTTGGAAACGCCCGCTGCCACCTCCCGGTAATGAGTCAGATAAAATGTAGCATCGCCCAGGTTTTCTTCTTTCCCGAAAAAAACTTCGGTACCATCGCGAATCAGACGCACTATTTCCCTATCGAAAATACCTTCGGAAAATGCCCGCTCTGAAACCGAAAAGTTAAACGAATATTCATTGCGTTTCAGACTGACGAAAAAAACTGCTGCCCCTGCAGACGACTGAAAATGGCCGGTTTCATCAAGAGCATCGTAAAACCGGTGAAAACTGTAGCTAAACCCTTTTGAAAACAGAGAATTAAGAGGCACGCTGGAATTCCATTGCGCCGAAACACCGGAAAGAAAAGGAATCCCGATGACCAATTTCCCTGCCTGACTCTGAAAAGCAGGGTTCTCCTTTGAAGTTTGTGGTATTCCCGGCAAATAATACAACGATCCGGATTCCTGGGCCGAAGCGCCAAAAAACAATCCTCCAAAAATGAGAAACGGAGAAATAATCGCTATAAATTTTGCTCTAAACGGCATAATCGAAGTGCTTAAACATGCAAAAATAATTTTAAACCGAAAAGAGCAGGAATAAAAAAGAGTTATTTCAGACCTGTCCCAAAATTATGACTGACTAATTTTGGCTCAATCAGGGGTTTATCGCCCGGAAACATCGCCGCCGCTTGATTCCTCGATATTCTTCACCGGAGGATTTCCGTAGTAGCGGATGTCGCCGCCACTGCTGGCTCCGGCATGAATCTCCTGTTTTGCAAACACTGAAATATCAGCCCCGCTACTGGTATTTGCGTAACAAATTTCGGAAATCAGGTTGCGGGCGTCAATATCGCTTCCACTACTGGCTGCTGCTTTTACGGTTTTGGCTTTCCCGGTCACCCGAATATCGGAGCCACTGCTTGAACTGAGCGACACATCTTTGTAAATTACGTCCAGAACCACATCGCTTCCGCTGCTCGAACTCACATTCAAAGCATCGCCTCTCAATGTATTTTCAGACTTCACATCGCTGCCCGACGATGCTTCAATGCTTTTCAAATCAGAAACCGTCACATATACTTTTCGGGGAGAGGAACTGCTGAAATTAAAAAAGCCGAAGAAATTACTTTTCTTAGAATAAATGCGCAAAGTACCATTTTTCACTTCAGTAATAATATTATCCACAACATCTTCGTCTGCAACAACTTTAACTTCCTTTTCGTCGCCCATTCTCAAAAATAAATCGATGCCCGTTGAAACACTAACGGCATCAAAATTTTTCACTTTCCTGATTTCTGTTTTCTTACTGTTTCCTGCCAATGCAGCATTAAATGCACCAACAAAAAGCATCAGCATTAGAAATAAAACGTGTTTTTTTGTGTTCATCATGAATCGATATTTAAGTTTTCAGTAAATCAAAAGTTTTACACCAATAGTTAATTGACGAACCAAATTACCACAAGTTACAGAAAAGGCTACTATTTTTTCGGTCAACCAACTAATTTTTAAGACGAAACATCATAAACAAAAAACAACGTTTTGCATTAATACATTTTAACGCAATGCAATTGGACCTTTTACCATTGGTTTTGCTTAATATTTTTAATTTTGTCACATCAGTTAAGTATTTTATCTGATTGAATTTCATTTAGGTAATAAAAGGAAAAGACATGAGTTGGAAAAAGTTTTGGATTGGGACGTTGATTGTAATGGTTGCTGGATTGGGTTTTTACAGCTTTAACCGCGATCAGAAGAATTTTGAAATTGCCAAAAACCTCGAAATATATTATAGCCTGTTCCGGGAATTAAACACGTTTTACGTTGATGATGTTAATCCGAACAAGCTGGTAAAAACAAGTATTGACGAAATGCTTCAATCGCTTGATCCGTACACCAATTATATTTCGGAAGATCAGATGGAAGATTTTCGTTTTATGACCACCGGCGAATATGCCGGAATTGGTGCTTTAATCGGGCTACAAAATGGAAAAATTGTAATTTCTGAACCTTACGAAGGTTTTCCTGCTCAGAAATTTGGGTTGAAAGCAGGTGATGTAATTCTGGAAGTTGAAGGAAAATCAACCGAAAAAATGACAACACAGGATGTGAGTAACCTACTGAAAGGGCCTGCCAAAAAGCCGGTAAAAATAAAACTGCAACGCCCCGGAAAAAAGAAACCTTTTGAAGTGGATGTTGTGCGTGAGAAAATCAGCATCGATGCCGTTCCTTATTACGGAATGCTCGACAATAACATGGCGTACATCCGGCTTTCGAATTTTACTGCCAACTGCAGCGAAGACGTTAAAAAAGCATTTCTGGAACTGAAGGAAAACAATCCGGAAGGCCTTGTTCTGGATATGCGCTCGAACCCGGGCGGATTGCTTCAGGAAGCCGTGAAGATTGTAAACTTTTTTGTTCCCGAAGGTTCAGAAATAGTTAGCACAAAAGGCAAAGTAACACAGTGGGACAAAACCTACACTGCAACATCTGCCCCACTCGATACAGCCATCCGCATTGCTGTTTTAACCAACGGGGGGTCTGCTTCGGCATCGGAAATTGTAGCCGGAGCTATCCAGGATCTGGATCGTGGCCTGATTATCGGTTCGCGTACTTTTGGAAAAGGATTGGTACAAACCACGCGCGATTTGGCCTACAATTCAAAACTTAAAGTAACCACTGCCAAATATTACATTCCCAGCGGGCGGTGCATTCAGGCGCTCGATTACTCGCACCGCAATGAAGACGGCAGTGTAGGCATTGTTCCGGACTCGCTGATTTCAGAATTTTCAACAAAAAAAGGCAGAAAAGTTTACGACGGCGGCGGCATTGTTCCCGACATCGTTTTGAAACCCGAACAACTAAGCAACCTCAGCGCTGTATTAATTACTAATTTTCTGATTTTCGATTTTGCCACCAGCTTTACTAACGAAAATGCGTCTATTGCGCAACCGGAAGAGTTTGAAATTACAGACGAAATCTACAATCAGTTTTCAACTTTTGTGAAGTCAAAAGAATTTGAATACGAATCGCAGTCGAAACACATACTCGAAAGCTTAATAGAAAAAGCGAAAGAAGAAAAGTATTACGATTTGGCTTCCGACGAATTTGAAGCGATAAAAACAAGGCTTGAGCCTCATCTGGATAAAGACCTTAATGTTTTTGGAGATGAAGTTAAAAGCTTACTGAAAAACGAAATTGTTTCGCGCTACTACTACCAAAAAGGAGCCATCCGCTCGTCGCTGAACGAAGATAAAGTTATTGAAAAAGCCGTTGACGAACTTGGGTCGCAGATTTCGTACACGTCACATTTCGAACCGGGAATTATTATCACAATGAAACGTCCCTAAAAATATTTTCAGCATATGAACTTCGAAGAACTAATTGGTTTTCAGCTCTTAAAAACAAAAAACGTTGACATTACGGTTTTAAGCGTTCTGATCATCATTTTGGTTCTTCTGGCAACTTTTGTCGGTTTAAAAATAACCAAAGGCTTTTTTAAGCGATTTATTCGGAAACACGAGGCAGAACGACGTTCATACTGGTCGGTTTACCTGATCCTGCGCTATGTTATCTGGGTAGTTGTATTTGTGCTGCTACTGGAAACTTCGGGCGTAAAAGTGTCTGTTTTGCTGGCCAGCATCACTGCACTTTTGGTTGGTATCGGATTTGGTATTCAGCAACTTTTCAGCGACATCGCGTCGGGAATAGTTCTTATTTTCGAACGGAACCTGCAAATTAACGATGTAATTGAGTTGCAGGACAAAACAGTTGGCAAAGTGGTTCACATCGGGCTGAGAACATCCAAACTCAGAACCAGGGACGATGTAATTCTGGTTGTTCCAAATTCCAAGTTCGTAAACGATACAATAATAAACTGGAGCCAAATGGACTACAACACCCGCTTTTCGGTTAAAGTGGGCGTTGCTTATGGTTCCGACACGCAGTTGGTAACCCGGCTGTTGCTCGAATGTGCAACCGGAAACAAAAATATTTCAACACACCCAAAGCCGTTTGTCCGGTTTAACGATTTTGGCGACTCCTCGCTCGATTTTCAGGTGTTCTTCTGGGTGCGCGAGTCGTTTATGGTTGAGAATACCAAAAGCGACATCCGGTACGCCATAGACAACGCCTTCCGGAAAAACGACATTCAGATTCCTTTCCCTCAACGGGATTTGCACCTAAAATCAGGTTGGGTTCAACAGCAACAATAGTATACTGCAATCATGAAACACACCAAGCGTTTTGTTATTCCGTTTCTACTTCTATTAAGCGCCATCTTTTTAAAATACGTTGTAAAACAATACAATATAATCGATGCCGATTTTCACGAAACTCTCAGCATTGTGGGCTCAATCCTGTTTATTGTTTCCCTGGCGTGGGTTCTTATTGTCACGCTCCGAATTTTCAAGCTGATATTTCTTGAAAAATACGACATCTCGCAAGAGAACAATCTGCGTTCAAGGAAACTCCACACCCAGTTTAACATTCTGGAGCGAGTCATCATTTTCCTCATTGTCATTGTCGCTATCGGGCTTATTCTGATGCTTTTTGAAGATGTCAGAAGAATCGGAATCAGCGTTTTTGCTTCGGCCGGTGTAGCAGGTATTATTATCGGACTTGCAGCGCAACGAGTAATTGCGGCGGTGCTCGCAGGGCTGCAAATTGCAATTACTCAGCCAATCAGGCTTGATGATGTTGTTATAATTGAAAATGAATGGGGCCGAATCGAAGAAATCGCACTCACATACGTAGTTGTGCACATCTGGGATAAACGACGATTGATTGTTCCTTCCACCTATTTTTTTGAAAAGCCTTTCCAGAACTGGACACGAACGACATCTGAAATTCTGGGGACTGTTTTTCTGTACACCGATTACCACGTATCTTTTGATGCGTTGCGGGACGAACTTACCCGCCTGCTGAAAAGCACGCCGCTGTGGGACGGAAAAGTAAACGTGCTGCAGGTAACCGATGCCAAACAAAACGGCGTTGAAATACGCGCACTGATGAGTGCAAAAAACTCGGCAACCGCCTGGGATTTGCGTGTTTTTATCCGGGAAAAGATGATTGAGTTCCTTCAAAAAAATTACCCGGAAAGTTTGCCAAAAACAAGAGTTTTAATCGAAAACCCAGAAAAACAGACTGAAAAATGAAAATATACTTTGCAGGATCAATCAGAGGCGGACGGGCAGATGCAGCGTTGTACCTCGAAATAATTGAGTTTCTGAAAACATTTGGAGAAGTGTTAACCGAACACATTGGCGACCCAAACCTCACAAGTGCCGGCAAAGATGGAATAACAGATCGTTTTATTCACGACCGGGATTTGGAATGGCTACTGTCTGCTGACGTTCTGATTGCCGAAGTTACCACCACTTCGATGGGAGTAGGTTACGAAATTGGCCGCGCCGTGGCCGACGGGAAGAAAGTATTATGTCTGTTCCGCCCGGAGACGGAAAAAATTCCCTCTGCAATGATCTCGGGCTGCGCCGATCTTAGGTTTGTTAATTACGAAACAGTAGCTGAGCTAAAAAACATTATCACCCGTTTTTTAGCAGAAAATTTCGACCTGTAATAATAAAACCGATTTTCAGGCAACGCATAAAACTTATAAAAAGCAAAATATAGACATTAACACATTACACAGGCTCCTCTGAGGCACAAAAAAACCGGTAATTTTTGTTACCGGCTTTCTGCTTTCTATATTTTTTTCAGTCTATTTTGGACTTGATATCTCAATCTGGTTGGCTAAATCAATCTTCTGAACAAAGTTCGGTTTTACGTTCAGCGATTTTATCACCATATTGTAGTCATTGGCATCAAAACTTTTTTTAGCAAGAAAATCAGCCGGGAATACTACTATCCGAAAAACCTGCCCCAACGCTTCTGCAGGAAGAAGCGACCCAAAATCGATGGTTCCTTCTAAAAAAACTTTCACATCTTCGTAGGTGTAGTCGTAATTATACTGCAAAACGCTGCTTGTTAAAATTCCCGTTTCGGGATCTTCGTTTTCTAGAACCACTGTTTGAGGCAGCAATCGCCAAACATCCAACAGATCGCCATATTCATTTTCTTCCTGCCCCCAGAGGATGTACACCAAAGCCACATCGGTATCGTAAACCGTAATATCCGACGGAAACTTGAAATACAAGGTGTAATTATTCTCGGAGGTGAAGTCGCCTTCAATTTCAAAAACAGACCCAAAAAAAGACTCGCCGTCCTGTCCGTTCAGTCCGTCATAACCATCTCTTCCCGGAGGGCCGGGTTCTCCAACGCACGAAGCCAGAAGGCCCAGCGCAAAAACTAAAAATATTCCTGTAATTGTTTTCATAGCTACAAGTTTTAAAAATAGATTATGACAAAATAAAACAACATTGATGCCAATAAAAAAAAACAGCGCTTTTTTTTTAATCAAGCGCAAGTTACGTTAACAAAAAGTGTCTTACAGAAAATTTAATTGGCAATGATAATTTATCAGAAAATTTCTAATTTCGATGGGAAAATCCAACGACAAATCCGAAAATTCCCTGGAATAAAATAGTTCAACATGAAAATTTTAAAGGAAGTGAAAATCAGCGACAATGGTTTTGTTTTCAATTCAAAAACCGGCGACTCATTCAGTTTGAATCCAATAGGACTGGAGCTGATAAAAATGATTTCAGAAGAAAAAGAGATGGAAGAAATTAGACAGGAATTTCTTTCAAAATACGATGTAGATGATCTTACCTTCGAAAAAGACTTCTATGAATTCTGCACTTTATTAAAGCATCACCAAATTACGGTGCAGAACAATTCGCTTGAATTCAATTAGAAACAAAATGATAAAAAGAAACATTACTCTGGCTGTAACCGGCCTTAACAATACTGACAATCCGGGTCCGGGAGTTCCGTTTATCCGCGGAGTGAAAGAATCAGAAGAGTTTGAAGTGCGGGTAATCGGGCTGGTTTACGAAAACCTCGAACCGGGAATTTACATGGAAGGACTTTGCGACCGCATTTTCCAAATACCTTACCCTTCTGCCGGCTCCGACGAACTAATAGAACGCATCGAATACATCCATCAACAGGAAAAAATTGATGTGCTGATTCCCAATTTCGATGCTGAGCTTTTTTCGTTCATGAAAAACGAAGAACGCCTGCTGAAACTGGGCATACATACATTTCTGCCCACGTTGAACCAGTACAAGGAACGGGAAAAAAACCGACTGCCGGAATTCGGAAAAAAATATGGAATACGGGTACCGTCGAGCCTTAACCTGGGCAGCCTCGGCCAAATTACCGAAATGGAAGAAAAATTCGATTATCCGGTAATGGTGAAAGGGCAATTTTACGATGCCTATTTATCGGGCAACAACGAACAGGTAAAAACGGCTTTCCTTAAAATTTCAGGGAAATGGGGCTTTCCGGTAATTGCGCAGGAATTTATTTCTGGCACAGAAGTAAACGTTGTGGCACTGGGCGACGGGAAAGGCAACACAGTGGCTGCCGTTCCCATGCGAAAGCAGTATATTACCGACAAAGGGAAAGCATGGGGAGGAATTACCCTGGCCGACGAAAAAATGATGGAGCTCACCCGCTCGCTTATTCGCCAAACCAAGTGGAAAGGAGGAATGGAGCTGGAATTGATAAAAACCAAGGCAAGCGAATACTACCTGATTGAAATCAATCCGCGCATCCCGGCATGGGTTTACCTGGCGGTAGGCGCCGGACAAAACATTCCGGAAGCGCTGGTAAAACTCGCTTTGGGCATGGAAGTTACTCCAATGCAGCAATACAAAATCGGAAAAATGTTTGTGCGTTATTCCTACGACATGATTGTGGATCTGGAAAAATTTGCCGCCATTTCAATGAATAAAGAAATTTAAACATGGAAAAGTTGAAATACGAAAAGCCGGTAATCAGCAAAATAACTGCAGGTGTGCCCAGCAAATTCGGGCTGCCGGCCAAACAGAAAATTATTTCTGAAATTGACGGGACTAAGGTTTCTGACCTGATCGAAGAGTACGGATCGCCACTTTTTGTGTTCTCCGAAAAAACAATCAGAAACACGGTTGCCGAAGCCCGTAGAGCATTTGAAACACGTTACCCTAAAGTGCAGTTTGCCTGGTCATACAAAACCAATTACCTCAATGCAGTGGTCAACATTTTTCACGATGAAGGCTCGTGGGCAGAAGTGGTTTCGGGCTTTGAATTTGAGAAAGCTTTGGCACTGGGCGTTAACGGCTCACATATTTTGTTCAACGGCCCGGAAAAATCAGCTAAAGATTTGGAACTGGCAATTAACAACAACGCCTGCATTCACATCGACCATTTCGATGAACTCTATCTTCTGATAGAAACCGCCCGAAAGCTGAACAAAAAAGCACGGGTTGCCATTCGCGTAAATATGGATACGGGAATTTACCCCATGTGGGACAGGTTTGGATTCAACTACGAAAACGGAGAAGCCTGGAACGCCATCAACCGTATTATGCTGGCCGACAAATTAGAACTGATTGGACTGCACACGCACATTGGTACATACATAATGGCGGCTTCTGCATATGCCATTGCAGCTACCAAACTGGCTAACCTTTTTATGGCAACCCACCGCAAGTTCAATCACTGGCTCAAATACATTGATTTAGGCGGAGGATTTGCTTCGAAAAACACGCTGAAAGGCGCCTACATGCCCGGAGCTGAAACCTGTCCGTCGTTTGATGAATATGCAGAAGCAATCACCAATGCGCTCATCTCGTCGGAAATTCCACACGAAAACCTACCCGCACTATTTCTGGAAACAGGCCGCGCGCTAATTGATGATGCCGGATATTTACTTACCACGGTTCTGGCCAACAAGCGCTCGTCTACCGGCAGGCGCAACATGGTTATCGATGCCGGAGTGAATCTGCTTTTTACCTCTTTCTGGTACAACCTGGGAATACATCCCAGCCAACCAACTTCGGAATACATGGAAGAAACAACTATTTACGGACCGCTTTGCATGAACATTGACGTTATTCGCGATGCCATCAATTTTCCTCACGTAAAAACCGGAGACCAGCTTGTAATTGAACGGGTAGGCGCATACAATGTCACCCAGTGGATGCAGTTTATTACCTACCGTCCGAATGTAATAATGATTGACTCAAACGGCAAAACGCGCATTATTAAGAAGAAAGAAAGCCTGGAAACGTTTAAAAATTCAGAAGCAAAAGATTAGCCAGAAATGATTCAGAATATCCCGGCAATTTGTTCTTTCGGTTTATAAAAAGGGAAACATCAGTTAAAGCCAATGACGAAAAAGAATACTGCAGGAAATCAGATTTTAAGTTCTGTTCTTAACAGCTACTCTCAGGTGTTTTTTTCCACGTCGAAAACACTGGCCGTATTTCTGGTGGTCATCAGCTTTTTCGATTACGGAGCCGGAGTTGGAGGACTGGTTGCAGTACTTGTTGCCAACACTTTGGCCTGGGGACTGGGGTACAACAAATATTATCTGCGCTCGGGATTATACGGGTTCAACGCGTTGCTTGTGGGGCTGGGGGTTGGATTGTATTATCAGCCCTCGCCCGAAGTATATGTGCTGGTTGCCGTTACTGCCATCTTGTGTTTTTTTCTCACCATTGTTTTTCAGGGAGTGTTGGGAAAATACGGATTACCGTTTTTAAGCGTCCCCTTTTTAATTACTATCTGGATTGTAGCACTCTCGGCAAACAGTTTGCAGGCGCTCAACCTGAGCGAGCGGGGTATTTTTATTTACAATGAACTCTATTCGCTGGGCGACAAACAGTTTGTCGATTTTTACAATTTTCTTGAAACAAGTATTCGCTCGTCGTTTATCCGCATCTATTTTCATTCGCTGGGAGCCATTTTTTTTCAGTCCCATTTATTAGCCGGAATAATTATCGCCGTTGGGTTACTTATTTATTCCAGAATTACTTTTACCCTTTCTGTTCTGGGATACGGGGTGGCGTTCCTGTTTTATCAACTGGTCGGCATTGAGTTCGATTCGTTAGGATATACGTTTATCGGATTCAATTACATTCTTACAGCCATTGCGCTGGGAGGATACTATCTTGTGCCGGGGCGGGCCAGTTTCGGCTGGATTATTTTGCTGCTTCCGGCAGTGGTTCTAATTACAACCAGTGCACAGCAGGTATTTCTGCTGTTCCGGATTTCGCCATATTCCCTCCCTTTTAATGCCATTGTTTTAACTTTTTTGTATGCGTTAAAATTGCGGGAAAAACGTCCTCACTACCTCATAGAAACGCCGGTGCAAATGGGCAAACCGGAGAAAAACCTGTATCTCTATTCCGGCAACACCAAACGTTTTCCGGCGGCGTATTCGGTTTCGGCAGCATTGCCTTTTTTCGGGGAGTGGACAGTAAGCCAGGCGCACAACGGAGAATACACCCACAAAGGAGCCTGGCGTCATGCCTGGGATTTTATCATTACTGACAGAACAGGAGAACAATTTTGTAATTCAGGCGATTTTGCTGAAGATTATTACTGTTTCGGGAAAGCAGTTCTGTCTCCCGCCGACGGGACTGTTGTTGAGGTAATCAATAATATTCCCGACAATACAATTGGTGATGTAAACACAAAAGACAACTGGGGAAATACTATTATTATCAAGCACTCCGAATATTTGTACTCAAAACTGAGCCACCTGAAATTTCAGTCGATAGACGTAAAAACCGGAGATGCGTTAAAAAGAGGCCAGTTGCTTGGGAAGTGTGGCAATTCGGGACGCTCGCCCTACCCTCACCTGCATTTCCAGTTTCAGGCCAGTCCGCATGTAGGTTCGGCTACCCTCGATTATCCGCTGGGGCACTATCTGCAAAAGGAAGACAACGGATACCTGCAAAAATCGTTTGAGTTTCCTCAGAAAAATCAGGTACTGGTAAATCCCTCGAAAAATGAAGTGCTGGACAAAGCATTGCATTTCATCCCCGGAAGGCGCATAAACATTAAAGTTGAGGTAGATTCAAAAAATGCAAAATGGAAAAAGCTTGCGGGCGAATTCACGTGGATAGTTGAAACCGATGTTTACAACACAACTTCCATTCGGTGTGAACAAGATAATGCGGTTGCTTATTTGTACAACCAGGGAGATATGCACTTTTTTACCAATTTTGCGGGACGCAAACACTCGCCGTTGTTCTGGTTTTATATTTCCCTGTTTAAGGTTCCGGTCGGATTTCAGGCTAACAGTCAAATTAAAGACTCACTTCCGGTGCACCTGCTTTTTAGCGGAATACTAAAATATCTGCAGGATTTTGTCGCCCCTCTTTTTCTTTTTCTGAAAGCCGATTACGAACTTATCCTGAAAGAATCCGGGGATATTATTTCACAGGATTCTGTAAAAATGGAGGCGGAAATCACGAAACGAATTGCGGGAAAAATGATAAAAAAGAGTACAAACGAAATTGCGATAAACAGCGCGGGCGATTTTGACATTTCAATAAAAACGGAAGATGCAAAGCTGAAAATATTATGCAGAAACGAATTGGATTAACATTGATTTTTATGTTGCTTTTGCTGACAATTCGGGCGCAGCAAACAATGAGTTACCCCGAAGTAGAAAGCACTTCGTACAAGTTTTACCAGGAAGGGAAATGGAATGAGCTAATCAACTACTCAAAAAAAGCGCGACAACAGGGCATCGATTTTTTTTATTTACAGGTTAGAACCGGCATTGCCTATTACAACCTAAAAAAATACAGAACAGCAAGCGAATTTTTTCTGAATGCCTGGGAAAACGATCAATCTTTTGACTGGCTTCAGGAATATCTTTATTACAGCTTGCTCTGGGGAGGACGGGCTCAGGAAGCCTACAAAGCGGCTGGAAATTTTTCTCCTGCCACACAGAAAAAAATCGGTTTTACCAGCAAAAAAATCACACGGGCAGGAATTGAAGCCGGGTACGTTTTTAATCCCGATTTTGATGCATTAACCCAAACTCTACACGGAGAGCAAGCAAGTGTGGGCGAAAATTACGGAGAGGCTTTCTACCTAAAAGATTACCATTTTGAATCGGTTGATTTCAACCATCGCATCTCTCCGGGAATCAGCCTGAATCATAATTTCACGCACATCAACCTGAACCGCGAACAACGTGTCGATTGGATTGAGAAAAATTTATTTTCCACCAACACCAGGCAGTTTCAGTATTTCGTGAGTCCGAATTTGCTGTTGGGAAGAAAGTTTTATTTATCGCCGTCGCTGAACCTGATATGGGGCAACTTCTCTTATGCAAATGGCGTTCTCAGCGGAAATAACCGCTCCTTTGGAAACACAACTGTTTACTTCAAAGACCTTGTTTTTTCAGTTTCCGGATGGTCGCATTTCGGCAATTTATCTCCCGGAGCTGAATACAACTATGCAAATATCAACAATGCGGCCTTTTCTCAATATTCGTTATGGACAACATACTACCCATTCTCAAACACAGGGTTCTACATTACACCGCGCATTTACTTTAAACGCAACAAGCAAGGCAGTTTCGGATATTATGCTTTGGGTGTCTCGGGCGGAATTCAACTGGGGCCGGTTCATTTGTATGGGCAATATATAAACGGCGAAATGGAAAATTTCATCGAGTCGGGCGGGTATCTTGTCTCCAACTTTCCGGGCACTTCAAAGCAAAAAATTGCAGGAAGCATTTATTTTCCGGCAGGCAAAAAATATCAGTTTGTATTGCGCTATATTAATCAGGATGTTACAGAAAAATACAGGGTTTACACCAATCTAACCGAAAGTAATTCGGTAAATTACAACTATGTAAAACATACTTTATCAGCAGGAATATCATGGAATTTCTAAAAATAAAAGCAGTCTTCTTAATCCTCTTTTTGTCAACCTCATCTGCCTGGTCGCAAACCGCACAGGAAGCATTGGAAAAGGCATTTGCCCAAAGTTATAAACTGGAAAAGGAAAAAGATTTTCTGGCGTCAGCCAATGAATTAGAAACAGTGTACGACCAATCGTCATACGAAATTAACCTTCGGCTGGGATGGTTGTATTACAATGCAGGGCAGTTCGATAAATCGATTACTTTTTACTCCACCGCACAAAAACTAAAGCCCTATTCCGAAGAAGCCAGATTTGGTTTGATTTTGCCTCTGGCCGCGCAAGGAAAATGGGACGAAGTTATTGCCATCTACAACAAAATTCTGGAGATTAACCAGAACAATACCGTTGCAATGTATCGGTTGGGACTAATTTATTACCAACACAAAAGCTACGACAAGTCACTGCCTCTTTTCAAAAAGGTAGTAGACTTGTATCCGTTTCATTACGACGGACTACTGATGTTGGCCTGGACATCCTATTTCACCGGGAATTATACACAGGCGACAGTGCTTTTTAATAAGGTAAAACTCTACAATCCGGGAGATGCCTCAGCAAATGAGGGTTTGCAATTAATGCGGGTAAAAAAATAATCTGTTTTATTCGGTTTTCCTCTTGTGTATTTTCGTACAAAGTTGTAAACTTGCACTCCGAAAATCTGACATTGTCAGAACGGATGAAATAAATATTTCCGGGCCTATAGCTCAGTTGGTTAGAGCACCTGACTCATAATCAGGGGGTCCCTGGTTCAAGCCCAGGTGGGCCCACAGGCTGAAAATGAAGCACTTAAGTAGATTTCTAAAGTTGCTTCATTTTTTTATTTGCACACAAATTGCACACAAGTTTAATGCGAATGTAGATGTCTAACTTTATAGATATCGGTGATGAATTTAGACAATTATCAAGTGGGCACAAAAATATGAGTACCATGTAGTTTTTGTTACTAAGTACATGATTCCCATCTTTCTGTTACATTCAGTGACTCCCCCCCTATTGGCTTTTTATTCATCTCCCATCAGACTTTTTCGTACCCGTCCTGTTAAAATAATTTTCGATTCCTGTTGAATTTTTATCCCCCTTTACATTGATTACCCTTTCCTATCAAAGGAACCTCAAAACTCCTTCAGGAGGCATATTTTCACAAAAAACCTGCCGAAGCAGGTTTCTTTTTAATCAAATCTAACCGCGACAGGGTTAATTCTCCTATAGTCTGTAGCTAGAGAACTTTTATTCTACATATAGCAAAGCCATAGATTTAGCATTTAAACCAAATGGATCGGTAGCCTTTATATTTACTATGTAAATTCCTTTTGGGAGATTTTCGGGGATAGCAGCTTTCCATAAATGCCTTGATGGGTATTCTTTTATTTTGTAATCATGGATATTCTTGTTAATGGGAATCCCCATTTTACTTAACTCCATAATCCTATTATAATATGAATCGTACTCCAATACCTTTTCCATTGGAATCCACTTATCCTGTCCTTCAATTTGGACATCAACTTTCGTATTATTGTTTCCGGCATAAATATTGGCATAAATTACTTTATCATCAGGAGAGAATTTTTCAAACACATAATTAAAGGGAACCCAAATGTGCATTTGTCTGTCTGGTATATTCCCTGATAGTTTAAAAACAGGAGCAGGTTTGACTTTATTTGTAATATTCATAACCCAATATCCTTTCGGTGTGCCATCTTTCATAAGTGAATATGGTACGCCAAATACATCTTTTTCACCTTGCCAGTGCGAACCACATATCGCACCGGCGACAAGCTCTGTTAAAGGAGTTTCGTGAGGCCAGCCGTCTTTTTTCTCAATATCTAAATAGTATTGCGAATGAGTATGGCCTGCATATGCTGTAACATTTGGATAATCTTTAAATAGCATTAAAAATTCTTTTTTGTTTTCTAATTGTTCAACAGGAATGTGCATAAACATAAAAATGGGAGTTTCAGGAGACAAGGTCGCCAGGTAATTTTCAATAAATTTCATTTGAGCATCGTCGATACGCGCAATATAATTTGTTGAGCCTGTTGTTGTATCTGGAAAGATATTGTTGATAACAAGAAATGAGTTTTCTCCATAGTTAAAGGCATAATACGAGGGTCCAAAAACTCTCTTAAATGCTTCGTCTCTGAACGATAAATTTTCTGCTTCATAGTTCTGGTCATGATTGCCCATTACAGGATAGATAACACAACCAATTTTTCCCAAAGTTTGCTTTACAGGTTCAAGCAATGACAAATCATTATGTACTATATCGCCAAGAGGAATAACCAAATCAAAATGTTCATCAATCAGCTGCTCAGCTACCAACTTTCCGATGTAAAAAACATCGTCTTTACACTTTGGTTGTGGATCTCCCAATAATCCAACTTTCAGATTATTTTCATTTTTGTTAGGGTAAAAGGCAAAGTTTAGGATCTCAGGCAATTGGGACGGAGCGATCCCGTTTTTGATATACGCAGGAGAACCTTGTGGCTTATTAAAAGCATAGAATTGGGGGATATTGCTTTCTGATAAACGGGATATATACCCACTGGGCTTTATCACAAATATAGAAGCATTTTCAAATAGGGGCAATGTATATTTCCCCGATTTGTCAGTTTGTACAATGTCCACCCCATTTGAAACGGATACATTCATCAGCGGTTTCTCGTTTTTGTCGAATATGCCATTGTTATTTGAATCAATATAAGTGTAACCTGATATTGTTTTGTTTTGAGCAAAAGTGACAATTGTGCCCATGCACAACACAGACATTATAATAATTTTAATTTTTCCCATAATTGATTTTATTTTTCTCCGAATCGGACTAAAGGTCATCCCAGGAGAGTATTATTGTATAATTTTTAGTGGTATTAATTAGCAGAATTGATCTTAAAGATCAATTCCGCTATTATAGAATATTACCTATAACCGTTGTTGGTTGGGTCAGACTCTAACAGTGTAGGATTTTTCATTAACTCTTCTGCCGGTAACGGCCAAAGCGTATGGTATGGCCGAATGTTTTCAGCCATAGGATAAGTTGTATTTTCAAGTTTTTGCACAACATCCAATAATATTCCCCATCGTATAAGATCCATTTTCCTGTGACCTTCTCCTGCGAGTTCCCATTTGCGTTCATCGTACATTGCTTCACGAAATTTTTGTTGACTCAATCCAGATAAGGGTTTATCCGGCTCATAAGCTCTTTCTCTCACTTTGTTAATGTATTGATAAGCATTAGCAGGCCCGTTTAATTCATTTTCTGCTTCAGCAGCCATCAGATAAACGTCCGCCAATCTGAATATGACCCAGTCTTTTCCATGATTACCACGTGGAGAATTAATAAAATCCAATGCCCAATACTTTGGCATATATATGAATTTCAAATCAAACCCCAAATAATTATCGCATATTGTCATAGGTCTTCTTAAATCGTCAAGCGGAAATTTATCACGAAGATCTTGCATTACAACTTCCAGACCTGTTCCATCAAAAACCTCGCCCTGCTCCGTAAGAGCTGCCTCCAAATCATCTCTTTGTTTTGATTTTGCTGGTTCATCCCGCAACCGGGGGCTAAAGTGGTTTCCAAATTTCTGCGGATTAATATCTTTCGTATAAACAATCTGGAAAATATTTTCTTCATGAAATTCATTTAACGGATCAAAAACATCTTTGTAGTTTTCACGCAACTTGTGAGGTGAATTATTAATAATTTCTACAGCTTTATCTCTTGCCGCTTTCCAGTTTTGCTGAATAAGGTTGATCTTTACCATTAATGTCGCTGCTGCCCATTTGCTTGCCCTTCCCCTATCATCTCCTGTGTAAATATCAGGCAGAACATCTTGAGCCTGCTGCAAATCCTCCACGATTTCATTTCTGATATTGTTTTTATCATGACGACCTAAAAACTGAATTTCATCTAATGGTAAATTCTCTCTATAATAAGGGACATCGCCAAATATATTAGTTAGGTGATAGAAAGCAAAAGCCCTATTAAATAAGGCTTCTCCAAGTGCTTGGTTTTTAACAGCCTCACTTATTTGGTCATTATTTGAAATTTGACCGATCAAAACATTTGCATCATATATTATTTTATAAAGCACTCGCCAAGTGACACTTGATGCTTGCTGATCTTCATATAAATTATACATGCAAAGCTGTGCTAATCCTCCTGTACCTGCACGACTGGGTTCTATTTCGTCTGTTCCCCAATTATAAAATCTTAAAATACCATAGTTATTAAACAATTGGTCATCGTACCAATTGTTGTATAATCCATTAACTCCTGCCATAACTTCTTCATCAGTTTGGTAGTAGTTTAGTGGAGATATAATATCTCGGGGGTCTTCCTCTAAAAATTTATCACAACCGGTAAAAACCGATAATAATAAAACAATTATGAATATATTATATATTCTTTTCATCTGTATATATTTTAATAATTTTTTAATTAAATTTCTTATAATTAAAATGATGCTTTCACGCCAAAAGTTAATGTTCTAGCGTGAGGATATTCTCCACTGGCATAACCATAAACCACATTGTCAGTACCATATCTGTTAACCTCCGGATCTCCCAAACGGAAGTTTGAAAGCAAGAATAAATTTGAACCTGAAAAATATACGCTTAAACTTTGAAACTTGTCCAAACCTAATTTTTTCACCGGAAGATTGTAAGTAAAACGCAGATTCTTTAATCTTAAATGAGAACCATCTTCAATATTAACAGTATTACTTCGTGCTGTAGCTAAAGTTAATATAGTTCCTGCTCGGGGAATATCAGAAGTTGGATTATCCTGTGTCCATCTATCTGCCAATTCAGCATATTTATTTCCTTCCGGGCGACCAAAATAGGCCTGTTGGGTAAACGTATTAAACACATCGTTACCATAAGTGCCCTGCAGATAGATATCCAGTTCGAAGTTTTTCCATATAAAAGTGTTGTTTAAACTTCCTATAAAATCAGGTTGAGGGTTTCCAATAATCCCAAAATCCTGAAGATCAATAAAACCATCCTCATTTACATCTTTAAAATGGGGGCCTCCTACAAATTGTCCTGTTTGTTTACTTGCATCTATTTCTTCCTGTGAGTTCCATGTGCCTAAATATTCAACACCAACAAAAACCGGAGCAGGTTGTCCTACTATCAATCTAGAACTTACCCCGCCTGATATAGGAGATTCCAAATCAATAAATTCACTTCCTGCCAGATCTAACACTTTACTTCTATTTCCTGAAATGATCAGAGTACTTAACCACTTAAAGTTTTTTCTTGAGATGTTGGTTGAATTGAAGGTTAATTCTAACCCTTTATTGCTAATTTTACCTAAATTTTGAAGTTTAGAGGTATAGCCGGTTTGATAAGGTATCTCTACATTTAATAATAAGTCTTTTGTTACTTTCTGATAGTAATCTACCTCAAATGATAAACGGTTATTTAATATTGCTAAATCAATCCCTAAATCCAACTGATCAGTTGTCTCCCACTTTAAATCTTCATTGGCAGGTCTTCCACTTACAACTGCGGTAACAGGCAAGTCATTAAAATCTACATTTGTACCATTTAACACAGATAAAGTCCTGTAAGATCCTATTGCCTGACTTCCTGATGATCCATAACTAGCCCTCAGCTTTATTAAATCAAACACATTAAGGTTTTGGATAAAAGGTTCATGATCTAAACGCCAGGCTACACCTGCTGATGGGAAAAATGCATATTTATTTTTAGTGGTAGCAAATTTTGAAGAACCGTCAACCCTGCCTACAAGAGTGAACATATATTTATTTTTGTATGTATAATTAGCCCTTGCCAACCATGATACTAATTTGTGGTCATTCCAACCTGAACCAACAACATTACGTAACGGATCCGAACCTAATGATAAATTATTGTATGTAGTTGCATCATTTGAGAAACCATAGGCACTTGAGGCAAGGCTTTCTGTTTGTTGCTTTTGCCACGTAAAACCTCCAAGCATATTTAATCTGTGATTGCCCATTTCTTTTACATAAGTAACAGTGTTTTCGTTGAGTATATCAAACCTGTTCGATTGCGACACACTACCATCGCCACCTGCATTTGTATAGCTGTTATCAGGTAGAGTACTAGGATTATATACATTTGTTTTATAGAAGTTTAATTCTGGACCAATCGTTGATCGCAAAGTTAACCCATGAAAAAGTTCGTATTCAATAAAAAAGTTCCCAAATAAATTTGTTCTGATACTATGGTCTACTTTTAATTCAACATCAGCAACCGGATTTCTTTGTACAGAACCACTTACCGGATTTAATGCAGTATAATTGCCGTCTTCATCATAAATAGCTTTACTAGTTAAGCCCTGAATAAGTACATTGCTGAAATTAACTTTATTATTTTCTATAAAACTTCTGGATGCATTTAATTTAAACCCTACATTTACCTTTTCTGACAGTTCGATGTTAAGTTTAGAATTAAATGAATATCTATTAAATCCAGAGTTTTTGATTATACCTTCCTGGTTAAAATAATTAGCTGAAACGTAATAGTCACTTTTGGAATTCGGTGACTGACCCGCTATTGAAAGATCAACATTACTCACTGGAGCATCTCGAGTGATTGCCTTTATCCAGTTTGTATTAGGTACATTTTCAATATCTGTAAATGAAGGAGGGTTTCCTACAAATTCATATGCCTCGTTTGCCCATTCGGCGTGTTGTTGACCATCAAGCAACTCTATGTAATTAATCATTTGTTGAGTACCATGATATGCATTAAATGTTACCAATGGCTTAAATATGTCTTTTCCTGTTTTTGTAGTAATCAGAACCACCCCATTTGAACCACGGGTACCATATACAGCAATAGCTGTAGCATCTTTAAGCACCTCAATAGACTGAATGTCACTTGTATTAATATTGTTCAAATTATAGCCAATGCCCATAATATATCCGTCAACTACATAAAGAGGGTCATTATCCCCTTGGATAGAATTTCCCCCTCTGACGCGTATTAAACTAGCTGCTCCGGGGCTTCCGTCAACCTGGGTAACCTGTATACCGGCTACACGGCCTTGTAACATTTGTTCAACCCGAGCTGCCGGAATATTTTCTAACATATCTCCCTTTACAGAGGATACAGCTCCTGTTAGTTCGCCCTTTTTAATAGACCCATAGCCAATAGCAATTACTTCATCAATCCCGATAGTTACTTCTTCCATTTTTACATTAATTGTTGTTTGATTTGTAACAGCTACTTCCAATGTCTTCATCCCGATGAATGAAAATACGAGGACTGCATTAGCAGGAACATTTGCAATGAGATAATTACCATTTATATCGGTAACAACTCCGTGAGAAGTACCTTTTATAACAATAGAAACTCCTGGTAACGGCAGATTTTCTTCGTCAGCTACCCTACCTGAAACAGTTTGTTGTAGAGTTTCAGTTCCCTCTTTGTCCTTAGGTATTAATAGTATTTGGCTTCCCTGTATAGAGTAAACAATTTTAATACCCTTAAATACCTTGTCAAGTACTTCGTTAATACTATTCCCTTTGAAATCAATACTAATGGTTTGATCAAGCTTAAGTTCTTTCGAATTGTAAAAAAAAGAATAGTCCGTTTCTTCTTCAATCATTTCAAGAACCTTAGATAACTTTTGTTCCCTGACTTTTAAACTAATAGTCTGAAAAGAAGAATCTTGTGATGCTTTAACAGAGAAATTGAAAAGTGTAATCAGTAATACGCAGATTGTTACCAAATTAAGAAGCCGTCGGTTTCGTACGAAATGTTCCTGCCGGCACTTCAATGTCTGTAAATAATTCATACTTTTGTTTTTACAAGTGTTAGTTTCCTTTTATTAATTAATGCTTGCGGGTAGTGGCTCCAACACTACCCTTTTTTATTCTGTTTTTTCAAAGTGGATATGTTTTCCGTCAATCGTTGCCCTGGCGTTGGTTGAAAGTTCAATCAAACGACAAATTTCATTTATACTTTCATGCTGAACAGTGAACGTATAAGTCGGATTTTCTTCTGATAATTCAGAGGAAATTGAAATAGTATATCCAAATCGACGTTCCAATTTTTGGGCAACTTCAATAATTCCGGCATTGTGGAAAACCAATTTACCGACAGTCCATGAGGTAAAGTCAGTAGTTTTCACATTCTCCCTTTTAAGAGTTGAGCTAACAATATCAAAAACTGCCTGTTCGCCGGGAACTAACTGTTCCAACTGCTTACCCTGTTTGCTAAATAAAGCTATTGAGCCCTTTTCCAATGTTGAGGATATGGTTTGTTCATCAGGATATGCCGAAACATCAAATGACGTACCTAATACTCTAATATCCATTTGCAGAGTTTGCACAGCAAAAGGACGGGCTGCATCATGATAAACTTTAAAATATGCCTGCCCGGAAAGCGATACAATACGTTGTTTTGTTTTGTTAATATTTTCAGGATAATTTAACCGGCTTTCAGAGTTTAACCAAACTTCAGTACTATCCGGTAGAAAAAAATGCCGGATTTTTGCCCCTGTTGTTTCAACAATCAGTTGACTGGCATTTTCAGTATTATCGGCTTTTATGAAGTAATGAATTCCTACATATGTAAGCACCGGTATCAATAGTGTTGCCGCAATTTGTATAATTTGCCTGCGATTGATAGACCTCCTATGGTTACTGTTTCTTTGAACAGACAATTTCATGTTGGCTTTTACATGAATCTTTGCAAGTACCCTGTTAAGCCGGAAAAAGTCGCTTTCAGATAAATCAGTATTAATGAGTTCCCAGTGTTCCTTCAAAAGTTGCAAGACTTGTTCATTTCCGGGGTTTTCAGAAAGCCATTCCCTTATTTTCTTTTTCAGCTCCTTGTTTGCCGGATTCGAACGGAGCTGGTTCAATAATTCCTGAAATTCGTGCATCGGACATTTTATGTTGATTCGTTAGTTACACACACGAACCACCCTAAATGCCCATCCATTTAAGAATTACTTAATAAATAATGACAGAATTAACATTCCCGTAATCCCAAGACGGCTAATGAAGTGTTTTATTTCAGTTGATGCAGCGTCCATTTGATTTCGCACAGTTTTTATTGAGATTCCCAGTTTTTGAGCAATCTCAGGATAAGACAGGTCATGCGTTTGGTTTAGAACAAAAATTTCTTTTTTACGCGGGCTTAATTTTTCAACGGCCTTTTTATACACGTCCTCTAATTCTTTACAATTTAATTCCTGATCGGACGCCGGATTTAGTTCTGAACTATACTGTTTATATTCAAGGAATATGCGATGATAGTCCATTTTTCGAATATTATTGAGAATTGTATTTCTACTCATAGTAAACAGGTAAGACTCAAAAGAGCCGGAAGGAGAAAGTTCATAGCGTTTGGCCCAAATTTTAAGAAATACTTCCTGTACTGTTTCTTCAGCCTCCGCACGATTTTTTGAAAGCGAAAGTGCAAACGAAAATACCCGGGGGCTAAAGTGTTTGTAAAGACGGTCAAAAGCCTGTTCGCTCCCTTTATTTAACTGTTCTATAAGCACTTGTATTTCCGAATGCCTTATCATTTGCAAATCAGGATTGATTATTTTTCGAAAAAGACAAACTTATTCTATACTAAATACAGTTAGATTACATTACAAATAAATGAATGTTAAAAATATTTCAATGGCATATACATCTACTTCATATATCAAAGCCAATATAAATCAAGCTTACTAATCTGATAACCGCAATTAATTATTCTATCAATCGTATAATATATGAGATTATCTATTCATAAAACTGTATGTCTATCCATGTATCATTAGAGATGTATTCATTTCTTTATCCAGTTCTTCTGGATAATCCGTTTCAATTATATTTACAAACTTTTAGTCAAATGATTGGGCTAATTACCCCAATCATACTCATCGGTAATTTTCATATTGATATTAGATTCTTTGCTATTTAAAACAAAAAAATAAATAACCTTAATGTTTCCTAGTAACTATTCGGTGTTCCCGTATTGAACCTTGCCTGTTCTATTTTTTTAGCCTGCTCTTTAACTAACCGTTCATTAATCTTAACCTGCTCCCTGATAACAAAAATACTATCCCTGTTCCTGCTGTATGTAAAGATTGTTTCTAACCGAAGTAGTTCCTGTGAGCTTGCTTTTCCTTTCATTTTGATATACCGGTATTTTAAGTCGTTATCCTTTAGTTGATTATTATTTCGGAATTGCCATATATTACCGCCCCATGAAAGTAAGATGAGTAAGCCCATTGTAATAATGGTAATAGCAGTTTTACTTCTCCTAAAATCCACAATAAAAATATGTTCCTTGCGAATAACCACGTTTGCTGGAGCTTGCAAATGGTCAAGCTTTTCATTAAGTGGAACAATTATGGTTTTTAATTCAGTCAATACAGTACCAATCTTATCGTTGACTTTCCCCAGAGAGTAGCCCGCAACCTGTGCCAGAATATTCTGTAGCTCCTTTATTTGCTCCTGAGAAAATTGTTTTTGATTAACACGGTTACGTAATTCGTGCATCAATACGACAATTTCCTGAAAATCTACATTTGAGTTTGTTTGATTATCTGAAATTCCGCCTTTGCCCAACTGCTCTATTTTTTGTTTTAATTCTTCGAACAGGGCATAAACTGTTGAAGAATCCATTTTGCCTGTACCCATTGTTATTGATTTTGATATTTATAACCTGCGCCCTTTCTTCCGCCGTTTTTTCTTCATGGCTTCCTGTCTTAAATATTCGGCACGGTCTTCATCATAACCAGATGACGGATTCAGTATGTCGAACAGACCTCCCAAAGAAGAAACCGTTGTTCCAACTGCAGAAAAAAAAACCTCATTATTGCCCTGACTGTTCCAGTGTGTCGGTTCTCGTTGAATTAGCATTTTCCGGTCATTTTGCTGAAGTTGATAACTAATTTTGGAATAACTAAATGCCCTGTCAATTTTGGAGCCGTTGAATTCATATCCGTTTTTGCCAAACCGTACTCCCTGGATTTTGTCTGTACTCCCGTTTCTTCGTAATTCAGTGGTAATTCCTGATTTTCGAAGTTTGGCATCCAGTTCTTTCCAATTTCGGCATTTAGGAATCGCGGTTTGAAGTACCCTGTAAATCTCATATTTGGTTTTATCCGGTTCTTTGAGCCGGTGTTCTTTCACATTTTCTTTCCCCGAAGCAATGTAAAGCCCGTACTTTTTCGTCAGTTCCATACAAATCTTTGTGTTACGCAATTTTTCGTTTTTATCAGAAATCCGGTTCCCTTCATTATCAATCCGGTTTATCACCAGGTGGATATGCGGATGGTCGGTATCGTGGTGCCGGGCAATGATGTATTGTGTATTAGCATATCCCATTTTATCCAGGTACTCATGCGCAACATCAACCATAAATTTATCGGTTAACCGGCCTTTATCCTGTACTGAAAAATCCAGTGAGATATGTGCCACCGGCTTTGAGATTTTGGGTTTCAGTTTACTCTGGGCAATAAAGCTTTGGATGACGGATGCTTTGTCTTTTAAACGTACCCCTTCGGCAAAAAGCAAACGGGCATCCTTTTTATCCAGCAAATAGTTTACCACTCCCTTAAAACCACGTCCCTGGACAATTTTAGCAATCATCTTCTATGAGTTTAATTATTCTGTCCAGGCGTTCACTCATAAAAAGACAATGATTGTGCACTTCAATATATCCGGCGGCATTCGCTGTGCGCGCAATTTGATTGACATTATTGGCCATGCCGGAAAGCTGGCGGATGTGTCCCATCAGTCCTGGGGACAACCGCTGTTTTATCACAGTTGAGCGGATGCACTGACGGATAAATTCGCTGCGGTTAATCCCTACCAAACCAGCTTTGGCTTTCAACGAATAGTATTCTTCTGTAGCCATTTTTACAGTTATTTTATATGCTTTCTTTTCAGAAGGCTTCTTGGCTGGTCTGCCATTAATATTTCTGTTTTTTATCGTTTTCATGTAAGTTTTCATTTTAATCGTTAATGAGACCGGCGGGATGTTTTTAGCCTCGCAGAGCAAGGTTTCGGGCTGACCGAAACACAAACTTGCTCCGCTGAAAAAAGGCCTTCGTTTAGAATCTGAAACCCCGGTTTTTCTTCATTCCTTGAACCTGTTTTTTGCCACACAAACAATCATTCAAATCTTTGTATTCCGCATATTTTACCGACATGTCTTCAGCAGAGAAGCATGATGTTTTTATCTTTTGAAATGCTTTCCGTCCGCCTTCGTCATTGTCAAGAAAGGCGTAAATGTTTTTGTGTTCTTTCAGAAAAGGAAGTGCCTTCTGAATATTGGCAACCGAATTTAAAATAGCAACATCGTATCTCGTCTTATCTGTTTCTTGTATAGTTAAATAGGAAAGGAAATCCCAGAACCCTTCAAAAGCTAAACAGGTTTCATGACCGTTCTTAATGGTCGTAATTTCTTTAGGCGGAATGCAACCTTTGAAGCTCGGCGGACTACTCAACTCATATCCGCCTTTGTCATTTTCGAACCCAACTGAGAAATACATTTTGTCACGAACAGGGTAATGAACTTCCCGACAATATAAATTTGCGAGCGACAAATCAATTTTTCGCGCATTTATCCATTCAGTTAGTTTAGGATGCGAAATTGCGTGGATATCATGAATGATTATTGATGTCTTATTGTTTCCCTTTTTATCCAAAGTATTATCCCGGTGAAAAGAAAATGGATTCAGGTCGGTACCTGAAAAGTCTTTCTCCAATTGAGTTGCGGCTTCGTGAAAAGTACAATTATTCATCTTCATAACTAGGTCGATAATGGAGCCTCCTTCATTTGTACCGAAATCGCACCAGAGATTCTTGCGGTAATCCACTTTAAGACTTGCATTGTGGTCTTCGCGAAACGGACAAAAGTACATCCCGTAATAACTGAAATCTTTCTTTGGAAGAATCCCCATATTCCTCAGATATTCCCTAATACTTATTTGTTTTATGTCTGAAAGTGCCATACTTATTTTTCTTTTCATTGAGATAATTTCTCTGCTAATAATCCATATTTCGCAGAGTATCGTTACAAAGTTTTTGTTTACCAATTCATTTTTTACGTCTGGCACTTCGGGCAAGGGCTAAGCTTACTTTTGTTGAATCATGTTTGGGTTTTGTCTGGTTTTCCGCCCAAAGCAGTACTTCTTTCCGTGAAAAAACCAGCTTGTTCCCGTACGTTTTACAGGGGATTTTACCGGCAGAGGTCAACTTGTAGATTTTTGCTTTTGATGTTGGATAGCCATGTTCCTTTAGCAATTTCAAAGTATCTTTTAAGGTCATGGTATCAATCTGAGGTTGGGTAGAAGCCTGTTTGGGGAAAGCCCCGGAAACCGCTTCATTTACAATAGCCCGCAATTCTTCGGGCGTGGTTACAATAATGTTTGACATAGTTTTCAATTTTATTATTACACACCATGTTTAACTGAATCCAGATGTAAAATAAAATCAAATACAATTGATAATCAAACAGATAAATAACTTTACATAAACAAAACAAACGACGACAATGGTGATAAAATGTCGGATTGTAAAAGTATTATTCTATGAATCTTATTTACTCAGGGGAGTCAAACTATGACAAACGACGACAATGTAAAGCTGAAAACTTTTTTATTTTTTGTTCTTTTGATTTTGAAGTTGTTCCAGAATCAGGTCAGGAGGAAACACCTCCGCATTGGGTAAAACGTTTGATTGAACAGGAGTAATAAATCCATCCCTTATCCATTTATCAAGCGTTGGCCGCGAAATTTTCAGCATTTTGGCAATATCCTTTTTCGACACTATCGCCTCACCATTGACAATTTGGATAAATTCTTTGTTTACTAAAATATATCTTTTCAGGTTATTTATTGCTTTGTCTATATCCCGGATTCGGGGAGTGATTTTCTTTTTAACCGATATTTCTATGGTTTCCATATCATAATCAACCAGTTCAGGGTTTTTCTGAAGTTCTGAGACAATAGCTTCATAAACTGCTGTTTGCCTGGCTGATATTTTGTATTGCTTGCGGCGGGGCATATTACTTGTTTTTTGTCTAAGAATATCTAGTTTATCTATTGTTTAATGCCTCAACTCTCTCTTATTCAGCATTCTAGTAATTCCGGAACACCTAAATCTATCTAAAAGTTTATCTAATCCTATCTTGCATTTTCATTTTTAGATAAACTTAAGATCCAAACCGGATAACGATTTGTCCCAGTATTGATTATGGTTTTATCCTTCTTTGACATTGCATATACAATGTTCCTTACTTTATTCTCCTTTTGTTTAACTTCCAATACTGAGGGTAAGATATCCAAGATCAAATTATCAATGTCCTTTTTAGTGGCTTCCCCATATTTCTTAATAAATTCAATTATCAAGGATTTATAATGGTCATCCTTAAAACCTCTTTGTTTAATATAGTTTGCCTTTTCACCCGTTGCCTCTGCTACTTTAGATGATATATACAAATTAGGCTTACGTCCTTCAATCAGAGAATTTGTTCGAAGTATCTTGATTTCTTCATCGGATAAAGGTTTGCCTTTCTGAATTTTATCAAGAAGGATAATTTCGTCAAGACTTAAATCAGGCATTGAGGCCAATTTCTGCGCATACTTAATATCTAATACTTTCCCAATAATGGTAACAGTTACCTTATTGTTATCGAGATTATATTCAGGTAGCGGGAAGAATTTATTTTTCTGAATGACAAACATCTTCTTAATACCGCTTCCTATGGTATCTATAAGATTCAGATTTACCATTGCATTTGCCAAAAACGGATTCCGGTATTGTTCTTCAGGAGCATCTGCAGTAATAACCGACTCAACCGATTCGGGAATAAAGTGTCCTAAGTTGCTAAATGTAAGAAAACCATCTTCCCTTTCAACAACATTAATCTTTCCTCCTAAAGTATAATCCTGGTGAGCAATACAATTGTTTAGTGCTTCACGAATAATATATGGTTCAAACTGATCGACTTCATCAGGAAACAATGTGCCGGATTTCAGATAACGGTACTTCAGGTTTCTGATTTTTGCATATACATTCTCAACTTCAAGTAATAATGGACAAAAAAAGTGTTCATAATCCTTTTCAATTTTGTCACGGTCGCGTAATATCCAGGTAATCTTTGATGATGCCGGATTTATAAAAGTATCCGATTCCGGATTGCCAAGCAGCAAAATAGCTGCACGCGTTAGTTGTCCGTTGATGGTAATTTTAGCTTTATTCAAAAACGTAATGTCATCCCATGTTGGAATTTCATCCTTCAATTTAGGATGTTTCTCAGCAAATTGTTCTTTTGCCTTTTTTATAGCTTCTGCTGATAAGTTTTTTATTGTTGCATCGGGTACAATTTCGGCACTCCAATCAAGATTCGTTTGTTGATTTCGAATACGTTCAATCTTGTTAATGTTTAATCCCGTTAAACTTTCTCCGTCGCGGGCATAAAACATATTCTTCCATGCAACGGGCATTCCTTTTGGAGCTGCCGGAATCTGAAACATCAGGACATTTTTTTGTGCAACTGCAACCCGATGAACAGCAATAAAACTGAGAGTAGGAGAAGTATTTGTAGCAATTTCCTTTTTATATTCGTTCAGTTGTTTATCCGATATTTGTGTTCCAACAATATTTTTATCATTATTTACTCCAAATAGCAACCAAGCTTCCGGCTTCCCCGTCAGGTTCGCTTCGTTGCTTAATGCTGAAAAGTATTTGCCAAGCTTGTCCTTATCAAACTGATTTTTGGCTTCCTTAAACTCCAAAACCTCTGTTTCGACAGGACTTTGCAACAATTTATATAATAATTCTTCCATTAATTATTCGACTTATTCTCCAAAGTTAGTCAATAAACTCGCATTCTTTACCCGTTCTTCCTTCTCGAAGCATGCTAAATAGTTTTCTGTTGTCTTTAGATCATTGTGCCCCAGGCTTTCTGAAATATAGGCAATGTTCGCCCCCGATCTTTTAAGTACTGTTGCATAAGAATGTCGGGCTGAATATGTGCTTAAGCCTTCAATTTTCAGCGCTTTGCCAATTACTTTTAATCGCTTATTACACCGTTTAGTTACGTCTTTTACTATTCTTTTTTCAGTAAAAACAGTTTCTTTTCCATTCAGATAAGGGAAAATATATTTGTCTTGTTTTCTGGGTTTATTCCCCCATTTCTTTATAATAGCATTCATTTCTGATGTTAGAACTGCACAAATTTCTTTCTTCAGTTTAGATGTTCGGACTGTTTTAGCACGCATAAAGCAAATTTCCCCATTACGAATATTGGAGTATTTGAGTTTTAACATATCCGCAAAATTAATTCCATTACACAAGTAAGAAAAGAACCATAAATCACGATACCTTTCAGTTGTCTCGTTTCCATCAGAATAGCTTACAATTGCTTTTATCTGCTGTAAATTAAGAGCTAGTTTACGCCCCTGACCTGTTGGGATTTCAAATTTACCACTACCAAAAGGATATTGATTTTCTTTTATTACGCCTGCTTTCTTTGCATCATTGACAACGCAACGAATCGCACGACAATACATCCCAATGGTAGTATAAGCATTCCCCTCTTTTTCCATAAATTTCTCGTAACGTTTTAACCAATCTACCGTTACGGATGCAAACAGAATATTCTCTCCTGAAAAATTTTCTACGCTTCTATATGCATTTTGATAAAAAAGGTATGTTCCGACCTGATCATTATCTTTTAATGCCTGAATTTTTAGCTTAAATCCGTTATTCAGAGTATCAGTTGCAGATTTATTTAATCGTGAGTTTAAAGCCTCGAAAGAAAAGCCTCCTTCATATAATAAGGCTTTTATAACAGACTTTACCGTGTCAAAAGTATTCTGAATATCAACTTTTATTGAAATCATTTCTTTCTTCTTGCTGTCCGGTAGACTCTCCCATTCATTAATCGATAAATATTTTCCAGTTGCGTAATATTTTCGAATACGTTGAAATGTTACACGTATTTTGATAGGATATAAGTTATCATTTGTAGCCCTACGGTTATCTAAAACTGAAGAAATTGTAATCCCACTATTTGTATAGTTAAACATAAATGGTAGATTTAAAATGATTTATTTGAGTGCAAATTTCATGGGATTTGCACACAATTTGCACACAAATATAGCTATCCTTTGAAAATAAATACTACTCATGCAAAATGTAAATCGCACAAATATCTGATATGCAGCTATTAAGAAAATATTTATAAAGATATGAAAATATAAAAAAAGATACTGATTAATACTCATAATCAGGGGGTCCCTGGTTCAAGCCCAGGTGGGCCCACCCAAGTGGGGATTTTATCAAATTTGATAGAATCCCTTTTTTTATCTCCTTCCAGAACCCTTGCCAGTTGCGGGATTGAAGAAAAAAAAGAGTTCACACGCATGGTTCGATAATTGTCTAATTCACGATTATAGATAATTCCTTCAGGAAACAGCAAATTTTGAAATATACGTTTGCCATATAAATCTGAACTATCCCATAATAGCAAGGGATTCAGACATATTTTAGTCACTAAATCGATTACTTTTTTCAGGTTCGATGAATACCCACCTGTCTTGTTAAGTTCCCGTTCAATTTCGAAACATTCCTTTTCATATTTTGGCTTGAATTTATTGTAAAGGTTGCGGTCTATTTCGCCAATAACAAACCTTTCTTCCATCGTTTCCTGTTTCGCTTTCAATTCTCCGAGCTTTAATCTGAGTGCCTTTGCATTCTCAATTTGTGATTTGAAGAAGACACCCATTTGTTCTTCCAGTTGCAGCTTAATTATTTCCCGGTCTTCTTTCTCAATCCAGAAATTTTTCAACAGGCTCCTGAATTTTTCGTGCATGACCTTGGCACTCCGGTTTGCTCCACACCCTTTTGTGTTGCATTTGTAGTAATGTAATCCTTTTTTCTTTACCAAATAGCCTGTCATTGTGTTTCCGCATTTATCACATTTTGTGAAAATCTTGAGGGGAAGGTTCTCATTTTCCCTATCGTACACAAAACCATGAATACGTTTTTCGTCTTTAATGTGGTTCACCGTTAAAAAGAGTTCTTTCGTGACAAGAGGCTCATGTTTTCCCTCAATTACCTGACCTGGGATTAGCTTACTGGTAATCAGTCCGCAATAAAAAGGATTTGTAAACAGGTTATTTATATGTTTTTCGGATAATTTGACACCTATTTTCTTCATTTCACGTACAATCTCTGCATTTGATAGCTGCTGATATGCTTTCCATTCAAAAGCTTTTTTCAATAGCCTGCCTTCCTCATTAACGACCAAATTACGTTCAGTCGCTTTCCCCTTGTTTAAATCTTCATAACCGCGAGGAACTGCCCAAACCCAATAACCCTTCATTAACAGTTCCCGCATTCCTGTAACGACTTTGTCCCTTCTTAATTCATTATCCATTTGTCCGAACAGGAACAATATTTTTTGCTGAAAAGAACCTGCAGGGGTTGTTGGGTCAAGTTCTTGTGTGGTTGCCAAAGTTATGACCCCATATTTTTTAAGTAAATCGTCGGCAATTGAAGCCCCGGCAATACCGGAACGGGAAAAACGTTCGTATGAATAAACAATTACATAGTTGATGTTTTTCGAACGTTTTACAAAGGTCAGCATCCGGTTGAACTCTTTGCGGTCGTCTGTCTTTGCTGATTCATATGTTCCACCAAAATAACCTACTACATTCAATCCTTTTTTGTCAGCATACATCTCACAATAACGTTTCTGCGATGCCAAACTGGTATTGTCTTCCTGTTCTGCAGATGATACACGGGTATATATAACAGCATTATTCCCTTCCTGAAATTGTTTGGGCGCTTGCGGTGCAAATCGTTTAAAAAGGCTTAAATCGTTCATGGCAGCAAAATATGTAAAATTAAAGATTCAGGATGAAAAAGCCGTGCAAATATTGAACCAACCGGGTTGCTATTTTTTTGAAAAGAAAGCTTTGAGAATTAGCAGGGCAACGGTTTCTGCATCTTTCATAAGTCGTTCGTAACCTTCGGGGGTAATATCCCTATATTTGGGAATACGCCGGATTTTTTCCAATGGCATCCTTTCTTTGACCCTCTGGGTTGCTTCTTCAATATCCTTGTTTTCACGCTTCTGCATAGGCTGAACTGGCTTTTATCCAGTTCCAAACCTATTAAACACTTTAACTGCCTGTTGAACAGCGGTTGTCGTGTCGTTCCCTGTCTTTACTTGTCATTCCCCATTTCTGTTCATTCTAAATTTAGTAGCAGTTTCATAGAGATTTTCACAACTTTTATGTGCAGGAACAGCATCAATTCAGCCCGTCGATTATCTTCATCATTTCAAGTATAGTGCCTTTGGGTTTGGCGTTCCCTTCGGTATAATCATGAAGTTGCCCGACAATGCTTTCAGGTGTGTAAACAGTCTTAATCTCTCCACTAAAAGAGAATCTCTTTTTTCCTTTTTCATTGAAGAAAAGGGTTATGCTCTCTAGAAATTTATCTGCTGTTTCCTGCTTATCAAAGATAAGGCTTGTTAAACGTTGCTTCTTATAAAAAATGGTCAGTTCGGCTACGGTTTTTTTTTCTTCCATGGCTAAAGTAGATTGGCTTAATTACAATAATACAAAAATTATCAGTGACGTTCGGCAATATTCTCATAGAGAATTAATTAAAGAGATGAAGTATATTTACCAACGTTCTATAAATTTTCTTTTTCTCTCCCAGTCGGCATATTTTAATGCACTCTCTATCCGAGAGTTTATATATTGCTTTATAGGTATCAATTTTATTCCTAAAGAAGATTTTTCTATAATTGAAAGAATATTTCTCCATTCAGATGCCTCCAAGTCACCCAAAATGACATCTCCACTTACAACGCCACTCCCATTTCCTCTCCACCAAATTTTAGAAAACAGTTCTACATCTTGTGTTATTGATATAAATTGTAATAAAATGTCATTGTAATATTCTTTCAGAGAATGTCTCACTATATCAACAACAATATTAATCTTGTCGGAATCCCTATAGTATCTTTTACAGTAATCTAACAAAAATAGCTTTGCACGTATTTTTGCTTCTCCTTGTATATTCCAAAAGAAAGAATTACAAAAATGTTTTAATATCCCCATATATGGTTCTTTCTTATTGGTTAAGTCAAAAACTTCTTCCAAGGGTTGCTCTATATTGTCAATCTGCCAAACAATTCCTAACTCATGATTATCGTCAAGGTAATGCTTTGAAGATTCCTTTAGGTATAAAGCATTTATATACTCAACTAAAAAATGATTGTCTTTAGCTAATATCTTTAAGAGCCCCTTTTTCTCATAGTCAAAATGATTTTGCATTATAACCTGTTGGGTGTAAGCTTTCTTTATCAAATCAATATCATTACCTAAATGCTCGAAATAATCATTGAAAAAGTCCATCCAGATATAAACCTTATCTTCACCAGCATTTCTATCAACAATAATTTGAAGCAATTCTTCAAAGAGTTTTGGCTCAACATTAATAAATCGATGCAAACCTCCAAAATAAATAGAGTTTCCTTGATTTAATCTGATAATACTACTTTTTATGGCAGGAGTATATTTGTTGTTTATTAACTCATCAGCAATATTATTATAAAAAGACAATTCCCATGAAGATTTGCCTTCAAAGTCTTTTTCTTGCAAAATATTCCATACAAAGTCAGCTTTTTCTTTTGTTGTTAATTGGTTGCGAAAAGTGATTCTTGGTACATAATCAATTACATTGTTTGCAATTGTTTCTTTTAAAAGCTGACAACCTAATTCAAAATTCCGGGTACAATTTTCGTCTACTATTATATCGAATACATTGTTGTAATTCCATCTATTGCTTTCTCTTTCAGCATTCTTCAGAAAAATGAAATTTTCATAAAATGATTTTAATTCTGACACAGAATTGAAGATTAAAGAACTTCTTATTTCAGACTCTTTCAGTTTTTCATATTCTCTATGATTATCAAAATCATAGCTTTCTTTATCCCTCAATCTATCCCAATTGACTTTCAAAAACAATTCATACAGAGGATTAATAAATTTTGAATACAGTAAATCAAAATCAGGATGAATGACACTATTTCTTTTGCACCATATAATTTGCTCGTGTACATATCTGCAATGTTCAAAAGAATCCGGCGTTAAATATTTTTCTATTAAATCAACAACAAAAGGTGTATCATATTCCATTATATCCTTTATGACATCGGGGCTTCTTTGGGCATAACTCTGTTGTAACGAAAAAGCACCTGTTGGAAAGTTCAAAAAATTCTTGTCTGTGTTTTCCCAAATAGCCTTTCGGAAGTTTCTAATTTTAGCATTGTTCGGGATAGGATATTCATAAAACATAATGGAATGATTCCTTCCTCCCTTGGTCTGGCGGTATTTAAAAGAAAGAAATGTTTGGGAAAGTTCAAAGAATACCTTAGAGTAAAGTAAATCTTTGTTATTTAGCCCCTTTATTAATATCTGGAAAAGAGTATCTTGCCTTGAAAATCCATATTGTTCATCTTCCCAGTCAAAAGTTAATGACTCTTTAATTTTATGAATTAATTCAGGTAAATGTTTCGGTAATTTCCGGGTATATTCAAAAGACAATTCAATAACATCTTTCAACTTATTCTGAAAGCGGAAAAATTCTCCTAACAATTCTATTATCTTATTCTGTGCAAAAGCAAAATCATTTGTCTCATATTCAACTTCATAAGAAGAAACGGTGCTTTCAGGAAGTGTTTCGACTATATTATATACAAATTCTAAAGCCTCATTTTGCAGGTAAAACCAAAATACGGACAATAGTTTTAAACTTCTCTCCTCATCAAGTTTTATTGTATTCCAATATTTTTGTAAAACCGGTTGGAGTTTCCCCATAACATTTTCATACCCAAATGTATTATTTGCAGGGATAACACAATCGGTAAAACGGGCGGAGTTATTATCAAAATACTTGTCAAAGAGAACCTCAAATGAAAGCAGGCTATCTTTTATAAAGGCTTTGTAGAAAAAATAGGTGGATATATTTTGTTCCGATATTTTTACGTATTCATATTGAACTTCAACCAATTCTAACCTATCTAATTTTTCGATACAATCAAAAAATGTATTGTAATGTATCCCAAAGTTTTCAAGAATCGGTTGGACTGTTTCCCTGTCTTTATACGGAATTGCATAAAAAAAGGCGATTATTCCGAGTGTTTTTATATTTATGGTACTTGCAAATTCTCCTTCATCTTTAATGAAAGTTGAATAATATTTTTCAAAAAGGTCTGAAACATCGGCTAAAGCATATATATTTTGTTTTTCTCTTGCTAATAACGCTGTCATTATTGCGATTCTCGGATTTCCATCCGCAATTCGAATAATCTCTTTATGGTATTGAGAATTTAATATACCAAAAGGTTCTTCTTTTACAATATCTGTTATTTGTTCGTCTGTGAACTTATTTATGGTGTAAGACACAAAATAAAAATCCTTACATAGCATCTCTACTATATAGAAAGCATAATCCCTTACCGTTATTAATATTTTCAAATTACCAGTCCTTTGAGCTTTATAAAAACCAATAATTTGATTAAAAGAATCGATTCGGTTTGCATCGTCAACAAATAGGATATAATCTTTTTCTGTATTTAAATTTTGGTATAAATCTTCTAACAAAGGAGCATTCTTATAAGAAATGCAAAAGGGTGTATATGTAGGGCTTTCTTTTACAAAATCGTTAATGGTTTCGAGTGCAAGTTTAGTTTTCCCTACTCCCGGAGAACCATACAGGATTATCAAGTCATTTTTAGAAATCAGGTTTTTTAAATCTTTTAATTCGGTTTCTCTATGAAGGAAGGGATTATTGAGTGGCGTTGCGATACCTTTGGAAGCCTTATTATATTCCGTAATAAATTTTTCAACAGAAACTATTTGCCCTGTATCCAGTGGCAATCCCAAATAATCATGAACTAAATTTCTATGCTGCAAATGCAACTCTAAAGCTAAAGCATCAAGAGTATAAACTGTCAATCTAATTCTCGTTTTAGATAATAAAGTCTCCAGGTCTTTTATTGCTTTTGCTTTAAGATTAAAGTTGATACAAATTATTATTTCTGCAATTTCCGTTAACGGAATTCCTGTCTTTTTTACATCTATACATTTTTTAATATCTTCTTTCAGTTTGGGTAGTCCTTGTGTGACGTTGGTGGAATATTCAACGAAAATATATTTCTTATTTGGAAGCTGTAAAAAAGTATCAGGAGTTCCTTTAGTTGTTTTTTGCTTTCCAGTTTGGCTTCCTGTTCTTGAGAAAGCCTTATAATTATCATTTCTTAAAATAAGGAAACTATCACATAGTTCTTGAAATACGGTTTCATTAATTGAAACTAAAGCATTTTCTATTGTTTGAAGCCTACTCATCTAATTTTGGATTAATATTATTTTCAATACTTAACGAGTGAAATTTGAGAAAGAAACCTGTTAAGATAAAAATACTCATAAAAAAAGACCTATAAGTAACTTTACAGGTCTTTCATAAATATTCATTTAAAACAATTTATTGTCTCTGGTTCTGTTCCAGCATCTTCATTATCTCCGATTGCCGGTACAAAATCTTCCCTTTAATTCGAATAAACGATATTTTACAGGTATCCCGCCAATTCTGTAAGGTTCGCGAAGAAATATGCAACATCCGGCAAACATCGCGGTTTGTCAGGAATTTTTCGCCGTTCAGGTGCGGAGTACGATTTTTGAGGGCTTGCTGGATGGTGTTTAAAACCTTATCCAATTCCTCAAAAAGAGAGACGATTTCCGTTGATTTTTTGTCCAGTATTTCCATGGTTATCTAATTTTTAGTTTCTTAAATAGTCTCCCAACAATGAGAGGTTTAATATATCCAGTTTCGCATCATAGCTGATAGCCGTTCGTTTCAGGTTATAATTGATAAAAAACCCTTCTTCATCTTCCAGTATTTCATAAGTTGCAGGACTGGCCTGTTTGCTGGTTTCGTTTATATAGATGATGCTTAACAGATAGCTTTCCCCATTCCGGTAAATGAGGACTGTCGGGTTCAGGTTTACGCTTTCCCAGGTTCCGGTTAACCTGTCCAGGTTGATATATTTTGTTTCCATTGCTGCTGTTATTTTGGGGTTTGCGACTGGTTGATGAGATTTTCAATATCGGCTACTTTGTAATAGCATTTTCTACCTATTTGGGAATACGGAAGGATGCCGTTATCCCGGTACGACTGTAAAGTCCGTCTTGATATTTGCAAAAGCTCACAAACTTCATCATTGTCCAGCCATTTGTCCCTGCCACGGCTGTCCCCGCACAGGCTTTTGACCTGTCGGGAAAAATCTTCAAAACACTTGTTTATTTGTTCGAAAGTTTTGCTTTCAATTGCGATTATATCCATAATTCAATTTGTTTAACTGTTTACTAAAACTGTTTTTATTGCAATGATTTTCAAGCGAAGTAAAACAGATTCACAACCTGTTCCCGGAAATTAGCAGCAATGGCCGGTGTTGTCTTAAAGTGGCATAAAAGCCACCGTTAAACTGGCGAAAGTTATTCTCACACCCCGGTTATCCCCGTGGGCTGCCGCCTTTCAAACGGCTGGGTAGCCTTAAGCGGGAGATAAGCGGTAAGGTGCGGGAAATAACTTTTGACACAGTAATTACAATTTTACTTTTTAAAACCTTTTCTGCGTTTTTTCTTCTTTCGGGGCTGTTGTTGCTGCTGGGTTTCGGTAAAAGTATCATCCAATGGAAGAATTGAAAATAGAGAAGATAAAACGTTTTCGCTTGTTTGCTGTGGCTTGGAGATATTTGAGCCTGCTTTTAAATTTGTTTCTGTTTGTACCTCAGTCGTATTTTTCTTTTCACCGCTAAAGGGTATTTCATTGGCTTCTGATTCCCGCTCCTGCATTTTAAGTTGGTCGTTTATGCTGCTATTCTTCATGGTGTTGTAATACTCAAATGATTCGGTTAATGGCCGGTTATGATTAAATAACCTGTCAAAGCCTTTTTCGGCTTGCCGGAACAAGTTTGACCTATCAAAGCCGCCTTTGATTACGCCTCTCTTTGTATTCTTGTGGTTAGTAAGTGGCGATAATTTCTTTTTGTTGTTTTGGTCTTTGCGGCTAACAATTAAATGGCAGTGCATATTCAGTTCATTGTTTGACCTGTCCCTGCTGAAATGGATTTTACCAAAGAATTTAATGTCTTTCGCAGACAATCCTTTATTGAAGTTCCGGGCATATTCGGGGATAAGCACTTCGCGAATATAGCGTTTCATATTTTCTGCCTGTTCCGCTTCGGTGTTTCCCATTCTTTGCAGTTCCTTTTCCGCTGGGCTGACATGGATAGCATAAAACTTGGCATCGGTTTTCATTAACTGACCAATGTTATTGTCTATTTCTTTTATAACCTGCGATTTGTAAATACCGTTTTCTGACAGGTTAAAAAAGCCTTCGGTATAAATGCCTTGTTGCATCCGCTCTAAATCTTCATGTTCGAGGTAATTGGCTAGCTTTCGGCTGCTGCCTGCATTGTTATACACCCCGTTTTTCGATGGCGGTGGAAAGTCGATATTCATGGTTTTCTTAATCTTGTTTTTACTGGCTGTTTATCAAATTAGTGATTTCAGTTTTCAGGGTTTCTTTGCGTTTGCCGTCCATTACCCCGCAATTTGCCAAATCTGTGTAAAGGCTAACCATCTTCAACAGTTTCAAGCTTTCTTTTTGCTGTAACTGATACAGGGCATTGATTTGTCGGGACTGGTTATTTATTGCATCGGCATGTTTGCCAAATTGGTCGCTGATTTTTTGCAGTATGGAATATTGTTTCTCCCGGCTTGCTTCCAGTTGGGAAAGGATGAGGTTTTCCAATGTTTTGGCAATATCGTCAAAACGGGTGGCTATAGAATGGCTTGTCCGTATCATCGGGTTAAGCTGCTGTTCTTCGTAGTGACGGATAAAACGGATAATATCGTCCTGCCGCTTGTTGATTTTGGCAAGCTCCGATTTTACCGATTCGGGGGCATCAGCCGGGTTAATATGGGCTTTCTCCAAATATTGAAAAGCGAGTTTCACTACTTCACCCTTTTTCAGCGAATAGCGTTTACATACTTTTTCAACCAAAACGTTGGTTTCTTTATCTATCCCGATAGTTGTGAATAGGGTTTTCCGGTATTGATTGCCCATCTGTTATAACTATTTTATGACTATTTAGTACGTTAACACCCTGTCAATAAGCGATAAGAAAAAACGGTTATTACAGATGTTATAACAGCGTGTTATTGTAACACGCTAAAGCCGAAGGCTTTCCCCGAAGGGCAAGAGGGAAAGAACAGGACTTGTCCAGTTCCCTCTTGCTTAATTCAGCGGAATAATTAAAGCCGGTGGGCAGGATTGTTCCTGCTGAATGCGGAGCCATTAAACAGGAGGCATAGGATAATAACAACCTCCTTCATTTGCTTCGTTCTGCTTAGACTAAAGGGCAGAATCATTTATCCCCGCGCGTAGCTTTTTCAAACTGTTTGAATTGTTGTAGTTCCATATGTTCACGGACAAATGCCCGGACATCGGAAGTGCGGTAATAGGTTTTATGGCCTATCATAAAATAGGGGAGCTTTTTGCTTGTACGGTAGCGTTGCAGGGTGCGGTAAGATACTTTCAGGAGAAAAGCCAAATCCTGGTTGTCCAGTAATTTATCATTTTCATCCAAAATGTTCACCTCGCCTTTTCCTGTCATTGCTTTTATGTCCTGTCCAATCTCGTTTAGTTTCGTTGAGAGCTTTTCCATCCACTTTTCAAATTCGTCGTTATTGATATACATGATTTTGCTTTGTTTTTAAGTTTTACATTTCCGGTTTTCAATGCATTGACAAAGCAAAGGACGGTAGATGGAAGTAACAGGAAAAGAGGAGTAGTTAACTACTCCTCTGAATAACAATTATAACCACCTCATTAAAAGTATTTTACAAAATCATCCTTTTTAATATTGTTTACCTGTTATTTATGGTGTTGTCTTTCCGATGGATTAAAGACTTTAAAAAGTCCAGGGTTCTGGTGAGATTAAAGGGTTTACGCCGGAACAGGGCATCCTGCTTATCGTAGATACTCCCGAAACTAAAATTGAAAGCGTGCTCAAATGTTTGTGCCAAGAGGGTCAGGGAAACGGCTTTCCCGCTTTTATCCTTCACCTCGCCCGAAAGGAAAAGGCCGACAACAATTTCGGCCATCCCGATAATTCCCAGCCCTTTTGATTTGGGGATAATATACAGGTCTGATTTGAAAGTTTGTTTGGATGGTTGGCAAAACTGTTCGGGATACCGGATTTTAAGATGCAGTAGTTCTGTCTCGGAATCAATAAAAGCCAGTGTTTTTTGAAGGTATGTCTTTTTAAGGACATTTTCCCCCCTGCCCATAAAACGGTAATGCTCCCAGCGCACCAAACTCGATACGGGAAAGATTCAATTTCCGAAAAGCTTCAGTAAAATTCATTTCGGATTGATTAAAGGTTGTTAACTGGCTTACAAATTTTTCATAGGCACTTTGCATTTCCTGTTTTGTTACTTGTGAAGGTTCAGATAATAGGCTGAACAACTTCGTTTTTAATAAATCATTCATAAGCATAAAATTTAAGAGTTAATATTTTGAAAACATACTGAAGTCTTGTTTTATGCCAATAAATGTGGAACATGTTATTACAGTATCATTACTTGTTCGTATTGTTTTCCTTTTATAAAGGATTTTAAAGATATTTTTAATAGTCTGAAGGGCGAAATAAACTATACGAAGGAGTAGTTCTTTGTATTGAAGACTAAACGAAAAGGTACATAGGACAAAAGGAATTTGCTAGGTAAATATATTGTTTCCGCCCCAAGGGAGTAGTCGCATTGTGAATAAAAAAAATTCTTTCATATACTCAAACCTAAAAATACCTACTCTTTGGTGTAGTTAATAATATTTAAGTCGTAAAATTAAGTATCATTATGATTAATTATTAAAAAAACTCGAAGAAGGTGAACCTGATTAGCCCCTATAAGAGGCCTGTTCGCGGCAGAACACATAAACAGCATTAAAATGAATTTGACAAAATATAAAAACAAAATATTTCAGAAAAACCCAATTTAAACATGACCATCCCCTAAGGAGGTGGTTTTAATGACTATAATAAATATGGACAAACTACTCTTTGTTTTTAAAGAAATATATCTATATCAGTTGTGCAAAAAATCCATCCCGGATTTTATCCGGTTTGTTCTAATGACAAATTATTATACCCATCAGGGCAATGTTGATTTGATTGGTATAAACAGAGAATTATCAGAGGCAATAGAAGAAGATATAATTCACTATGATTTAGGCTATTATTTTGCAGTCAAGAATCAAAATAACGAAATAATCGGCGGGATTAAAGCTATTGAAATGGACAAAGTGCTTTTATCCGATTTTCTCTCAAATAGAAACATAAAAACAGACATTGTAACCCTAGATGCTCCGCATGTTTGGTTAATAGGGCGATTTGTTGTTGATTCAAGAGTATTTGCAAAGAATAAGTATCTTTTACCTTATCGAAACAGTGTCTATAAACTGTTAATGTTAGAAGTGATAGGTCTTTTAAAAAACAATCCTCAGGATTTACTTATTGCAGAAATTGACATTTGTCTTTTACGCAAGTTCCGTTTATTAAACATCGTTATGACACAGATAGGAAAACCTCGACTGCTCTACGGTTCATATGCTTCATTGGCTTGTATAAGAATAAAAGATTTAATGCAATTTTACAATGCAAACAGTGACCTAACAAAGAAAATGCAATTCTATGTATCGTAGAAATAGAATCTATATTTCAGGTTCAGAGCAAAAAAAAATACAACAAGTCAAAATTCTGATTGCTGGCTGTGGACTAGGAAGTAATATTGCGGAATGCGCTTTGAGGTTGGGTTTTGAGAATATTTGTATTGTTGATGGGGACAAGGTTGAATTATCAAACCTTAACCGGCAGAATTATACCTTCAGAGACATCGGCAAGTTTAAAGCAAAAATTCTGCGTAAACGATTGTTGGAAATTAATCCCAGGGCAAATATTTTATCCCACACACATTACATTACTCCAGAGAATGTAAATGATATACAAATTCAACAATACAATATTGCTATTAACACACTGGATTTTAGTTCGGATATCTCGTTTCTTTTTGATAGGATATGTTTAATATCTCACATTCCGGTTATCCATCCATACAATTTAGGTTGGGCGGGATTAGTTTTTGTGACAGATGAAGGTTCAGAACAGCTTGAAACTATTTTAGAGAACCACCTAAATGTAGAAAAGACTGTCGTTTCTTTTGTTTTGGATAGGTTGAAGAAGAAAGACATCAGCATAGATTGGTTGACAGAATCGTTGAATAAATATTCTAAAGAAACGAACCGGCTTCCCCCTCCCCAACTCGCAATTGGAAGTTGTATTATTGCAGGCATCGCTACAAATTTGTTATACAATATTTCTACGAATAGGCCTGTTAAGAAATTTCCTGATTTTGATATTTTATTAGTCCCCTGTTTATAGTTATTTCCCTGTAACATCTAATGATTCAGCTAATTTATCCATGACACACTATCTAAAAGGATAGGTCTAATTATCAAAATTCACTGATATCTCGTTTTTAGAATAGGTAAATTTGTAGTGATTAGTTTTTTGCATTAGCCTTTTACAATCTCATAGTAATTAGTGGGATTGCTTGTAAAGAGAAAATAGTTCTATCGCTCTGGCAACCGCAAAACAACTCAGTACATTCTTGCAAGAATCAAATATTCATTTAATTCAATTAAAAATGTAAGCTTTATGAACAACAAAATTAAAGAAAACAAGTATTCAACTCCTAAATTGGTCGCATCGATCGAAAAGGAGATGAAAGAGAAAATGAGTACAAAAGCAAACTATTCTGTTAATACCAATGTCCAGAATCTGATGAGCCAGGTAATACAGCAAAATGGGACGATTATTAGAATAAACGATTATTTATCAATCGGAACGGCAGGTTATCAGGACAGCTATTTTTCTGTTACATTACAGGGTAGAACCATACAATGTAGTGGTATTGACATAGGAAATAACAACCCAAGTGGTGAATATGAATTGAGAATGTACTCCGATGTTCCGACAACTTCTTATGATAATTGGATTGGTTCAACATTTGTCTCACGCAGATACGTATATACAATTTGGGGAGTGAATGGTGTTCCTAGACAAGATTTTTGGTTTATCGTGTTAGCTGAAAGTGTTTCAGACTTTGAAAGTGTTGCCTATTAACATGTATTTGTAAGGGGTCTGTGCTTAGATTAAGCACAGATCCCTTATCTTTGATTGTTATTATGAAACAAAAATTCTTCTTTATCTGCTTATTATTTATTTTTCTTTCTTGCTGCAAGAGCAATGAGAATAATCAAGAGCCTTTCTATTTTCAGACTGGTTCCGAGCTTTTTAGGGTGCGTGCTACTCAGGGAGAGCGACTTTTCGGTTATTGGGATCGTTTTGACCACATTGTCATCCGATTTAAATACAACGAAGCAAGGCAATTTAGTGAAGGGTTGGCTGCCGTATCGAAAAAAGGGAAATGGGGCTTTATCAATCCTAAAGACAGTATTGTCATTCCTCTACAATATGATTGGGCTTCAAGTTTTGGAGAAATGGGGTTTAACGGATTAGCACTTGTAAAAGTCGGTAATGATATGAATAGAATTTGGTATCACTCTGGAGGAAAAACAGGTTTGATAGACCCCGAAGGGAAGGAGGTTTGTCCAATGAAATACATAGAAATCTATTTCGCTTCCAACGGGTTGGCACGGGTTAATGATGGAACTGAAATTATACCAGAAGGAAATGGACAATGGAGCTACAATGGGAAATATGGATTTATAAATAGCGAAGGAGAAGAAATTATCTCTTGCCAATACGATTATGCTAATCCGTTTTATTCCGGCTTGGCTATAGTAACAGTCAAAAAGAAATCAGGTATAATAGATTGCAAAGGCAAGATAGTAATTCCATTTGAATACGATTCTATAAAAGGACCGGGGCTTCAATCTAAAGAAGAAAGCTATCGTCTGTTTAAACATGGTCAAGAGTTTTTGTTTGATGGGAAAAATATCACGAGAATATAATTGTTTCTTTTCATAAAACATGATTCTGAAATACGGTTAAATCTGTTAAAACAAGTTGCACGTAACTTTGGGGGCAAATACAACAGTAGGTGTTCCATTGTATATTTCAAATGACCATATTATGGTCACATTTAGTACAACCGTTTCAAATGAGGGTACTGCAACTTATGAAGGAATTTTTTAAACAAATCAAATCGATGAAGAAAGTTGTTCTATTTATTATTTGTGCTTTTACTTTATCATCTTGTTTTAATAATAGGAGAGAAACGAAAAGTGTTCAGCAAACAACAACCATTGACGCCAATGATGGCACCTCAACGATACATCAGTTAGGCATAGATTCCTTAAAAGGGGATACGTTGTTATTAATAAAAACAATTGCCGAAAATCTTATTGTCGTTGATAACCATTTAAAATTTGCGATTACCAAGGATTCTTTTGTCAGTATAGGACTTTCTGAACATTATTATGATAGATTAATGAAGGACCTCAAAAGTGCAAATCATATGATAGACTCAACCGGGTTAAAAAATATGGACGAAATTCTAAAGAAATCCTATTGGGATTTGTACCAAAAATTTGGAGAACCCGATAGGAGGCCTTAAAAAAATGCCCTCGGATTGAGATAGATGCGAGGGTATTTTATTCTGAATTTTCTTACATTCTTATCTTGTATCATTATCTCCAGCCAGGGCTTGAAGGCCTTGTTACGGTTGTGTTCTCAAAACTCAGGGATTGATTATTGCTTACAAAAAATTGAATGATATGGGCAGAGAATTGAGGGAAGAATGGGAAATATTACTCTTGATACAACTAAGTATTTTTTCTAAAATAAGATTCTTATTTGAATAATTTGCCCCGGATTTATCTACAGATCATTTGAGGGCATCATCAATTTTTGGTTATTCATCCACTGAATGGCTTCTGCAATATTTTTTGTCCCGGTTTTTTCAAAAATTGTTTTTTTATGAAATTTAACTGTGTTAACACTAATCCTCATCAGTTCCGCAATTTCTTTTGCTTTTTTCCCCTGGCTTGCAAACTTTAAAAGTTCATATAATCTTTGAGAAAGTTTTTGGGTGACAACTTCCACAAACTTCATTTTATCCGGCAAAAATTCATAGACTTTTAAAGTATCATTCATCTTTACATAGGCATTTCCAGGAGAGTCACTCGTTGGTTCACTTAAGACACATAAGGAATAAACTATTGCCCCTTCGTTTGTAAGTTGGAGAGGGGTCAATTTATGATTGACAATTTGGTATTTCCCATTTTTGTTTTTTATCCTGAAATTATAAGTTATATAACCATTTTTCCTTCTGGTAATCGGTAAGTTATAAAAGAAATCGAACCCGGTTCTATTTATCTTGATTAGGAATTCAAAGTCTTTAGGATGGACAATCTCTTTGTAATAGTCAAAACCTAATGCATTTGGTACCTTTACTGGGGTACATTTTAGTAACCGACTTCCCGGGGTAATGTATTCAAATGTATTTTCCTTGTAATTTAGTACATAAGCATCAATATCGGATAAATTTGAAATTACAGAAAGCAGTTGCTTAAAATGATTTAAGGTTGCTATATCCTCTTCCCTTGTAGTAAAACGATGTTTCGGGTGATTGAAAATATACTCTTTCATAGTTTAGTATAGATGTTCCTTTCTCCATAAAAGTTGCGTCTATGTATAAAAAGGTACCGTAAAGGTATAGCTTTATGATAACTGAATGAGATATATTTCTTGTATTCATAAGCATGATAAAGTTGTATACCGACATTCCTGGGCTTGAGGGGTAAGGTTACAGATGGAAAAATAAAGAAGAAGAAAGAGTTTTGCTCTTTTCTAACACATTACCTGTTCCGGGTTTGTTTTTTAATCCTTAATTTTGGGGAATAGAGTTATTTGAAAGAATGTAAAACAACGCAAATCAAAGAGCTTCGCTCGTTTCTAAGCCATTACCCGCCTTAAGGACTTTTCCTTAAATTGCTATTTTACAGGCACATGCTATATGGCGTTATAGATGCCTGCGAACTGTGGTTGATTTGTGAGGCGTAAATAAAGTAGCGATTCATAGAACAAAAAATCCATTGGGGATTTATAATTCAGTATAGCAGTGCTCGTAACTCCCTCAAAATTATTAAATAATCAACAGGCTCAAATTGATGTAAAAGAAATCTCAGAAATTTTATTTAATTTTTACAATACTCTAAAGGTTATGCGTAATATTGAGGTTTTCCAATTGAACGGAAACTATTTTTTCAAAGACTATTTTGATGTCTGTGTGATTCATGCTTATGAACTTTAAGATATTCAAAATAATCTTTAATGGGATATTATTATGCTATAGAAGCACAACAAAGGCATTGAAGATGTTTAAATGAATATTCTAAAGCATAATTTTGAGCCAAAAGCGTTTCATATTAAGTCATTATATTTACCTTTAAATCTTGTGAAATAGTAATGGAGAAACAGTTTTATAATCGAATTAAAGCAGTTTTAGCTGAAAAAGGAATAACCAATAATTGGCTTGCAGATGAATTGGGAATGAATAGGACAACTGTTTCCAAATGGTGTAGAAATGAAATGCAACCTAGAGTAGAAACGCTATTTCAAATAGCAGATGTATTGAAAATCGATGTTCGCGAATTACTTGTTTCAACAGCTAATAATAAATGATAGTAACTGAAAATAAAATAAAGGAATCCTTAAGTTTAATTAGCAATGAAATCTTGAATGGTGCTAATTTTAATAGGAGTGAATATGCAAGAAATATTCTAAACTATCCTGCCATGATGGTTCCTTCTGTACAAGAACCTATAATTAAAAGCCTATCAGAAACATTTGAAGGAGAAGTGTCATTGTTAGACCCATTTATGGGTGCTTCAAACACACTAGTTACAGGAATGAAATATGGATTAAACATCTTTGGTCAAGATATTAATCCACTCTCAGTTTTACTAAGTAAAGTTAAAACTAGATATTATTCAAAAGATGCTTTATCGACAAGCGAGGAATCTATAAAAATTAGAGTACAGAACGATACTTCAATCAAAAAAGAAGTTAGTTTTCACAACATTGATAAATGGTTTAAGAATGACGTGCAAATTGAATTATCAAGACTCTATAGGGCTATTAGGCAAGAATCTGCAATAGAGATAAGACAATTTTTATGGGTAACTCTGGCAGAAGTCATTCGTTTAACTAGCAATGATAGAACATCAACTTTTAAAATGCACATTCGTCCAACGGATGAAATTGTGAACAGAAACCTTTCTCCCCAAAAATATTTTTTCTCCATACTAAAAAGAAGCATTTCAGACTTAAATGATTTCTGTTCAATGCTGAGTGAAAATAATTTTATTAGAAAAAATAAATACATTAAAGATGTTGATGTAGTTTGGGGAGATTCGTTAAAAGCTATAAATACAAAAAAGATATTTGATTTATTGATTACTTCACCGCCATATGGAGATAATCAAACAACAGTTACATATGGGCAATTTTCATATTTGCCATTACAATGGATTCCTATTGAGGATATAGATGAAAAAATAACATTCGATTATCTAAAGACCATCCAGCAAATTGATTCAAATAGTTTAGGCGGTAAAATGATTGATAACTTTTCTCAAAAAAAGGAAAATCTATTTCAAAAATCTAAGACTGTTAGGCAACTTTTTGACACCTTCAATTTAGATGAGCAAATAAAAGCCAAAAAGGTCATCAATTTTGTACACGATTTAGATAAAACCATCGATAATTTATTGGCTAAATTAAATAAAGGAGCTTATATGGTTTGGACAGTGGGAAACAGAAATGTGAATAAGCGAGTGGTTCAAAATGATAACATTCTCATAGATTTGTTATCATCGAAAAAAGTGGATTTAATTACGGATTTAGAAAGAGATATTTTAGGTAAGAGAATGCCGGGGAGAAATAATTTCTCAAATACTATGAGCAAAGAAAAGATTCTAATTTTTAAAATCCCTATTAATAATGAGTAAATATCACTTTGATATTACCCCTCATATCGTAAAGCAACTCGGAGAACAACTTGTTTCTGACGAGATAACGGCCTTATTAGAGCTAATCAAAAACTCTTATGATGCAGATGCATCTTATGTCTCTATCGAAATAAATGCAACGGGTAAATACGAAAAAAAACAGCTTTTTTATCAGGCTCATAAAGGATTTATCGTGGTGGAAGATGATGGTTTCGGTATGAGTGAAGAAACTATTATGAAATCATGGCTAATTATTTCATATTCTAAAAAAAGAGCCATGAAAGAAGCCAAAGAAACAACACCTGGAGGCAGAACTCCACTTGGAGACAAAGGGTTGGGTAGATTAAGTACTCAACGGTTAGCAGACATTTGTGAAATTTTCACAAATGAAGAAGATAAAAAAGGAACCCATATTGCTTTCAACTGGAAAGATTTTGAACAAGAAGAAGCATTAGGTGAGGTGAGTGTTCAGGCTGAATCTTATGAACCTCAAAAGAAAAAGGGAACGACATTAGTATTGGCAAATTTGAATCACTCAGAAGTTTGGGAAGGCAAAAATTTGGAAAAATTTAAGGGACAAGTATCCCAAATAATTTCTCCTTACAAAGAAAACAGGCCATTTGAAGTTTACCTTAAAATTAATGGAATTAATATTGACCTTGATAAATCAAATGAAGAACTACGTGATATAGCAATTTCTCGATTCGATTTTAATTTTGATGGAAAAGTAATTAACTTATCAGGGAAAACTAAACTTTCCAAATTCATTGGGAATAATCGAGAAGATTTTCATAATTACGTTGAGATTGACAATGGAAAAAAATTCTTCGAGTTTCTTAAGAAAAAATATAAAGACCTAAAATTTCTATCAGACAAAAATTTCTTTCTTGGATTTGAAAGAAAATTTGAATTTGACAAAGATATTGGTGGCTTAGAAATATACGAAGGCGAAAGAGCAAATCCAGGAGCTTTTACAGGTAAAATAGATGAATTCACCTACGATAATTGGCTTTCAAATGATGAGAATATAAAAGAAATATTTGGTAAACTTTCCAGTTATAGAGATTTTGCACAGAGTCAAGCAGGAATCAAATTATTCAGAAATGGATTTGCTGTAAAACCTTTTGGGATAGATGGAGATGATTGGTTGAGGTTGAGAGAATCTCAAACAACAGGAGGTTCTTATTACCCATTAAGACCAGCTAATGTTATTGGATACATTGCAATTGATGAAGGAGTTAATAATAATCTAAAAGATAAAACCGATAGAGAAGGTTTAGTTTCTAATCCTTATTCAAGAAATTTTTTTACCTTATCATTCTTCATTAAAGATGAAATAAACCGGTACCAAGAGGGAATTAGAAGAGCTTACAACGATTTTTTAAAGACCTATAAGACGGAAAGTCGTGGTATAAAAACAGTGAGCCAAGCATTTAAACAACTAAAAGAAACGAAATTTCAGACAGAAGAAGTAATACAAGAATTTAATGATGCTGTTTCTACTACAGGTAAAGCTATCTCAAGTTCAAAACAACTCGTAAATAAAACTAAAAACAATCTATTATTTGCAACTGACCAGGAAAAAGAAATGGGCAGTCAAATCGAAGAAATTTTGACTGAATTAGAATCAGTTCAGAGTACACTTTTTAAACTTAATAAGGTAATTCTTAAAGCAAATAAATTGAATGAAGTAATTGATATTCTTGAACCTAAAATTAAGATTCTGGAAGACCAGCTAAATAACTTCTCAGAGTTAGCTAGTCTTGGATTAATAACAGAATCTGTAAGTCATGAATTTGCTTCAATTGCAGATAGATTATCGGAGAAAGCAAGTTTCTATTCTCACAAACTTGAAAATAAAAAGTTGACAGAATCTGATATTTATGTCTTGATAGAATACATAAATACAACTGTCAATGGGCTTAAAGTGCAATTAAGGCATTTGGACCCTGCGTTGAAATACAATAGGGAGAAAAAGACAAGTTTCAGATTATCAAAGTTTTTAAATGAAGAAAAAGACTATTATAGAAACCGCTTTGAAAAGCTTGACATTGAGTTTTTGGTAGAAACTGTTGATGATTTTTCTATTCAAGTTAACAGAGGGAAGCTAACACAAATCATTGACAATCTTCTAAATAATTCAGAATACTGGTTAAAAGAAAGAAAAAAGATTGAAAAAGACTTTCAGCCAAAGATTTTTATAAAAATTGAAGCTCCCTGGATTTATGTTTATGATAATGGCTTTGGGGTTGCTCCTGCTGTCGAAAATCAGATTTTTGAACCTTTTGTTACTACCAAACCCAAAGGACAAGGTAGAGGGTTAGGATTATTCATTATTCAACAATTGATAGATTCTTCAGGATGCTCTATTGCTTTAGAGCCCGTTAAAAACGAACATAATAGAAAATTCATGTTTGCCTTGAACCTTTCTAACATTACAATTTAAACATGGCAAGTAACGAAAAACCGACAACTACTGAAACAGAAGTTGAAATTACGAGACGTATAAACAGAACTAATGGACAAGCAAAGAATGCAATTCTTGAATTTCTCATGGAGTTGGGCATTAATAAGATTATTTATGTTGATGACAGGTGCTCAATACAGGAACTTAAAGAAGCATTTATTGCTAAATTGAAAGAAAAATTTACTTCAAAACCGTTAGAGATTGATTTTGTTGATTGGAATGCTCCACAGCCAAGGTTTGAGAAAGCAATAGCTGACTTATGGGAGAGTTCTACGGACGAAATTAAAAGAGACCTCTTTTTAAAGATATTGAAATACGAAGGTAATTTAGATGAAATTGAAAATTCGACTGCACCTTTAAATTTGAAGAATCATCTCAATGATAAGATTGATTTACTTTCTCCTTCTGAATGGGAAGAACGAAAAGACCAAATTATTAGCGAATTAAACACTGAAACAAAAGTTCTTTTTTTGTTTGATATTGAATTTGAACACGCTCCACTGCCAAGTGGTAGAAATGGAATTGATTTGGCCGAAGAATTGCTTAATAACCAGGAGATTAAAGATTTTGTTTATTGTGGAATATTCTCACATCTTTTCGCTGTAAATGAGGAATATGCTAAGAGAAATGAATATCACGATTCACGTCAATTTGAAAAAAACAGGTTCTACACCATTTCAAAGAAAAGATTTCAAAACGATTCCTATCTACCAGGTCTAGCTGAAGGAATTAAAAATACATTGTGGATTAATGAGGTGGAATATTTAAAAAATGAATCTTCAAAGATACTTCGACATTCATTTAAAAATTCATTAATTGAAATAGATGAATTAAACCCTGATTCATTTAATCATGTTATTCAAAAATCATCAAGAAAAGAAGGGATTTGGGAAATAGCAACATTGATTAGAGTAAACAATATAATTACGAAAGACAAAGCATTAAATATTCTTTTATCTAAAACAAAACGGGCTAAGATTAATGAAAGCCTTTCTAAAATCAGAAAGTTAGAGAAAATAAAAACAGGGGGAGAAACTCCTTTTGACAAAACACAAATACAAAAGCTACGGCACAAGGAACTGTATATTGAAAGTTCAGTTTTAAATCAATTACACTTTCCTATCTCTAACGGAGATATTTTTCGAATTAATAATAAGGATTTCATTTTGCTTGGACAGCCATGTAATCTTGCAATGAGAAGTAATGGTAAAAGAGATATTGGTCGTGGAAAAACTTACGAAACAGGTTTTTTGCTTGAAATTGAATCTATATCAAAAGAAGCTTTTCAGAAACTAAAAGGGGGACAACTTTCAACGATTGGGCTACTCGAAAATTCAGATTTAGTATCGGATAATTATTCAATCGTAAGATTTCAAATGTTTCAAACTGTAAGCCTATCTCCTTTAGATTTAACTGTTTTCAATGAAGATGGCAAAGCCATTATAAATCTGAATAAATTAGAGAATGATTCGTCAACTATTCAGGAATCCTGGAAGTTAAGGTATAAGAAATTACATGAAGAATTTTTAGAATATAGAAATAACATTTTAACTTATAGGAAGTTGAGGAGTGCAAGTAAGACAAACTTACAAAACCTAATTTATTACGGAGAAATATTTAAAAATTACAACATCAATAATGAAAATGTTTTAACTCGTTCTGGTAATAAAATCACTCTTAATATTCAACGAACTTCTTATTATCGAGAACCTTATTCAAGTGATTTACTACAGAAGTTTATGCAGTATCTTTCAAGAAATGCTTTTGATATGGATTTCTTAAATGATTAATAATCCCAACTCTATTAGAACATTGCCATCCTAGTTTCTTCGGAGGCAAAAGGGCAAAGCTGCACATATAAAAAAGATGAAAAGCAATAAAAGCTATATTTTGAGTCTTTTCTTCTGCGTCTCAGCATTCATAAAATTCAATATAGCATTATAATCCTCGAATAAATGGTTCGATACTTGCCCAGGCGAGTCCACAGCAATAAAAGCACTTTCAGAAATGGAGGTGCTTTTTATTTTTCCATGTTTTTGGCACCGTTGGGAAAAACGTCACGCAATTTGATACAAATAAACCACCCCTGCATCCACTGGTTATATAGCTTTGTTGCAAATCAAAATAAAACTGATGAAAACTACTTTTTTATTGCTGTTTACAATCATTCTGGGATGCAGCTCCAACACAAAAACAAACGAATTATACTGGGCAACCCGATTTGCAGACGCCACATTACACGAGACCGACAGCCTGATTTACTATCAGCGTGAAAAGCCAAAATACGAATACGATTATGCTTTTCTGGGTGATGCCATTTACAAACTCAGAAATATCGATCCCAAATACGGAACCTACCTAAAAAACTACATCGACTATTTTCTGCAGGACGATGGTTCAATCCGAGGCCATAAGCTTTCCGATTACAATATCGACAGGGTTCGTCCGGGCAACAGCATGATTTCACTTTACAAAGACTACGGCGACGAGAAATACAAGCTGGGGATAGAAACGCTGGTTCATCAGATGGAGGAACAGCCACGCACCAATACAGGCGGTTTTTGGCATAAAAAAGTATATCCTTCCCAAATGTGGCTCGACGGTCTTTACATGGCCTCCCCATTTCTGGCGCGCTACGCCGCAGAGTTTAACGCGCCCAAATGGTTCGATGAAGTGGCATTCCAGCTACAGGAAGTTTACAAACATACACTGGATGCGGAAACAGGACTGGTTTACCACGCCTGGGACGAGAGCCGCGAACAGCGCTGGTGCCAGCCCGAAACGGGCCAGTCGAAACATTTCTGGAGCCGCGGAACCGGCTGGTACATGATGGCACTGGTTGATGTGCTGGAATACCTGCCTGCCGATCATCCGGAGAGGAGTGCGCTTATAAAAATACTGAACGATTTAAGCGAAGCGCTGCTTAAAGTTCAAGATAAAGAAAAAGGGCTGTGGTACCAGGTGCTTGACATGGGAGGCAGCCAGGGAAATTACATCGAAGCATCAGGTTCGGCCATGTTTGTCTATGCTTTTGCCAAAGGAGCGAAAGCGGGTCTGTTAAATAAAAAATACCTTGAGATTGCCAACCGGGCATTTGACAACATCATAAAATACCTGGTGGTTGAAGGAGACGACGGCTACCCTGTACTTACAAATACCTGCGGAGCTTGCGGGCTTGGTGGAAAACCGTACCGCGAAGCCGATTACAACTATTACATCTCAGAGAAAAAAGTTGATAGCGATTCCAAAGGTGTTGCTCCGGTTATTCTGGCTGCAATCGAATTAAACAAATAGCGGCACCGGGCAAATCCGGTTTGAAAATTCACATCAAAAAACGAAACTTATTTCATCAGTCAATACTGAACAAAAATTTTTAAAACGAATGAAAAATATTGTACTCCTGCTAGCCATAGCAGCACTGTTTACTGCATCCTGCGGCAGCAAGTCTAAGTCGAAAAATGAAAACGAAGTATCTACACCTCAAAAAACACAAGCCTACCTTGGCCTTGCTGAAGGCGGGGAATGGAAGTGGGTAACCAAGAAAAACGGAAACGAACAGTGGGAATACCAGGGCGGAGAATTCAAGCCGGTTCAGGCACTAAAAGTAGACGAAAAGCATACCGATCATTCTTTTGACATCCAAATGGAAGGCCCTGCGTGGGAGTCGGACAAAATTGGCTATCGTATTTATCTCGACTGGCGCAACGCCATCGATATTTTCGGGAAGAAAACCGAAGCACCGGTTCTGCACCGTGTCGGGCTCGACGGATTCGATTCTTATCACGAAATAGCGGATTGGGGTGTTGACGTATTAAAAGTCGGAAGTTCATTGGGAATGGGATCTGTGGCTTTCTGGAACGGCGAAAAAGCTGTGCGCGTGGAAAAAACCGACAGCATTAAAGCATCTGTAAAAAACTACGCTGAAAAATCTGCCGTTTCTATTGACTATTTTGGTTGGGAAATCAACAATACTAGAACCGATTTGCACACAACGCTTGAAATTGAAGCGGACGCCTACCTCACAAAATACACCATTAAATCATCAGAAGAAATGCCGAACCTGGCAACCGGAATAGTAGTGCTTCCCGAAACAGAGAGAATGATATTCGAGGACATCAAACCCGGCTGGGACTGTCTGGCAACTTTCGGGAAACAAACCCTTCAGCAAGATTTACTGGGGATGTGTATTTTCTACAAAAAAGAGCAGCTTTTAGAAGAAACCAACGACGGGAAAAGCCATGTTGTGGTATTGAAACCGACAGGCAAAATGCTAACTTACTATTTTGGCGCGGCCTGGCAACAGGATGCTTCCGGAGTAAAAAGCATGGATGATTTCAAAGCCTTGCTGAAAGAACAGGCCGGTTTCATAAAATAATCTTCCCGAAAAATCAGAAACTGATCCTGATTACAGCTTCAGAATCTTTTCTGAGAAAATATGGTTTTCAGCATCGCGAACCAACACAATGTAAACCCCGTTTTTCAAACTTCTGACGTCCACATTGAGGCTGTTTTCATTGTACAATTTGCTTATCAAAAGTTGTCCTGTAACCGCATAAACTTTCACTTCGCGAACAGGGTTAGAATGCACAACAAACAGTTTTTCAATTTTATTATCAATATAAATACTGACTTCCTTTTTATCGTTTGTCGGCACCTGTTTAATTTCAGAAGAAGTTGAAATACCTCCTTCGTTTTGTGCCGCCACAATATCTGCAACCAGACTATTGAGGTAAACTTCAACGTTGGGAAACACCCCGTCAACCGATTTCATCTGAGCATCATCCGGATTGTAAGGATTCAGGTTGTTGGCCACTTCCCAGTCATCGGGCATTCCGTCGTTATCCGAGTCAGCCGGCGGTTGTTCAGCGCTCAGTTCAGGCCATCCTCCTACTGCTTCCTGAGTGTCAACCAGCCCGTTTGTACTGCCAAAACCACCATCCGGATAAGTTACCGTTCCAGTAGCTGTTTCGTCCGCAATGCGCGTATCAACAGGGTCTCTGGCCAGGCTGGCCCCGGCAAATGCAACTACCTTTTCAAGCGCCTGCTCAGCCGGATGTGTTGTAACTTCTCCCGCATTATACGCTGTTTCCGACCTGATATCGTTCTTAACAATTCCCGGCGCATAACTTGTAAACGACGAGTGCATATTTACTCCTGCCCAGTTATCGTTGGTTACACCCGAACTGGCAGTTACAAAATTCCCTTCAATAAAAAACTTTCCATAAACTCCTGCGGACTGGCTGTTTGAACCATTGTCGGCATACGGCTGAATAATTCGGGAGCGGTTTGACGATGTAGCCGGGCCGGCTTTGTAATAATTATTGACAAGATTGTAGTGCCCGCCCTCGCCACCATAAACACTGTTAGCTCCCCAGTTATAAATTACATTATTTCTGAAATCCACCAACTCATTTTCCGCGTTATTGGAGTAACGGCTGCCACAAAACCTGGGGTTCCGGCTGTCGTGATGCGCCAGCAAATTGTGATGAAACGAAGCATTTGCTCCACCCCAGATTCCTCCGTAACCATGTTTCCCTTTATCATGAACTGAAATTCGAAGGCTTTCAGACAAAAGACACCACTGAAGCGTAAAGTTTTCATTGTCGTAGAACGAAACACACTCGTCTGTTGACCAACTCATTGAACAGTGATCAATAATTACATTTTTGTTGTAACGCCCGCCGAGTGCATCGGCTTCCTGGTTGGTTACATTTCCCATGCGAAACCGCAAAAAACGAATAACCACTTCATCGGCCTGCACGGTAACCGGGTAATCCCTCAGCGTAATTCCGTCACCCGGAGCCGTTTGTCCGGCAATAGTAATCCTACTATTCCTGATCTTCAAGTCCGACTTTAGCCGAATTGTTCCGGAAACCTTAAACAAAACAATGCGCGGTCCGGTCTGATTTACGGCATACCGCAAGCTGCCCTCGCTGTTACTATCCTCCAGGGTGGTTACATAAATTACCCTGCCACCCCTACCGCCTTCAGTGTACTTACCAAATCCTTCGGCCCCCGGGAACGCAGGCAAAGCACTGTTTTGAGCAAAAACCGGCGTTGCAAATCCAGTTGCCAGGGCAATAAAAAAGAAGCATTTCAGCAAAACCGGTACTTTCATCTGTATAAAATTTTTTGCTTTCTGAATGTTCAAAAAATATGAAGACATTCAGGAACTCCCATCATTTTAATCACTGCTTTTTATGAATTTTGAATGAAGAAAATTTATGGTCGTTTCATTCCCTATTTCAATTTAATGGTGCTTTTATCAACTTCATCTCCAATTGACACCAAATCAGAAAGCGGCTTTTCACTCTTCCCTTTCAGGAAAATGTGAGCAGACCTACTTCCATTTATGCTGATTCCTTCGCCTCCATTTTGGGAAAAATCCAGCCCGTTAACATCCACGTTATTAACGTCATACATTACAATTGCATCACTGCTTTTCGTCTCGATATTGATATCTGTCATTTTTACTCCTGTGGCATCAACAATTGTAATGCCCTGATCGGCAGACAAAATCATATTATTCAGGCTTATGTTTTCCAGGTTCATTTCTGGAAGTCCCTGCAATAAAACAGCCTGAAGCGCGCCGTCCACAATTATATCTGATATTTTAATATCTTTAAACTGAGGCGTTTCTTCTGTAACAGGAAGCATGTCAGACCTTTTTTCCGTTCCTCCCGCAGCAAGCATCTCCGAGGCTGAAATTCCGCCGTAATAAAGATTGAAAGAAATGGCAAAAGTGGGGATATCTTTCATCTGAATATTCGAAATAAAAATATCTTCAACCACGCCTCCGCGGCCCCGGTTACTTTTAAACCGCAGTCCAACGTCAGTTCCAATAAACGTGCAATTGGAAACATGCATGTTTTTCACTCCGCCCGACATCTCGCTTCCAACGGTAACGCCACCATGCCCGTGAAATACAGTATTGTTTCGAATTACAAGATTTTCGCACGGAATGCCCCGTTGCCGGCCATCTTCATCTTTTCCCGATTTTATGCAGATGGCATCGTCTCCAACATCGAAGTTACAGTTTTCTACCAAAACATTTTTACAGGATTCGATGTCCAATCCATCGCCATTTTGCGAATACCACGGATTTCGAACTGTAACATTCCTTACAATAAGGTTTTCAACAACCAGTGGATGCAGACACCAAGCCGGTGAATTTTGAAAAGTAGGACCGTCAAACAGCACCTGTTTGCTGTTTTGAATACTCACCATTACCGGGCGCAAAAAATCACGGATTTGCTGGAACTCTTCCCTGGTAGTAAGGTCATGACGAATATTTTGGTCTGCATTTTCCATTCCACTTCTAAACTGCTCAGAGGGGTACCACTCATCTCCTTTTTCATTCACAACTCCGCCCGAAGCCACCAGCTTTTTCCAGTGAGATGCTGTAAGTTTACTTCGTTTTACATAACGCCACGCATCGCCAGAACCGTCCCAAACTCCGGTGCCCGTAAAAGCAACGTTTTCAATACTAACACCATAAATTGGAGACATGCAGCGCCAGGTGTTCAACCCTTCGAAACTTGTTTCTACCAGAGGATAGAGATCTTTATTGTCGGAAAAAACAATCAGCGCACCGGTTTCGGCATGAAGTTCCAGGTTACTTTTTAAATGGATTGGCCCTGTTAGCCAAATGCCCGCCGGAATTACAACTTTCCCGCCTCCTTTTTTGCTGACCGCTTCAATGGCATCTGCAAACGCCTGCGTGTTCAACACCTTTCCGCCTTTTTTCGCACCAAAATCAGTGATGCTCACTGCGTAGTCGGGAATTACCGGCTCCTGAATTGACGGCATGTTAAACTCAATTCCGCTAAACTCAATTGTTGCAGGTTGTTCTTCTGTGGAACTTTTCTCTGTGCATGCCGCCGAAAAAATAATCAGCAGCAACGTTAGTTTTGATAATGTTCTTCTTATCATTTTTTTGTTTTTACTTCAGTTAAACAATGCAGGCTCAACCGTCCTTCCGCCAAATCAATTCTCTTTTTTCTTCGCTACCAGCGAATTCAGATAAACTTCAAGATTTGTATACCCTTTGTCAAGTGTAAACAGGTTTTGATCTGCTTTTTCCGGATTCAGGTTATTCCGTTTTTCCCAGCTGTCGGGCATGCCATCGTTATCTGTATCTTTAGGTGGTTTCCCTGATTTAAGTTCGGGCCATCCGCCAACATCATTCTGAGAATCGATAATGCCGTTGCCTCCTCCATCGTAACTTTTCCCGTATTTTTCCTTTCCTGTTTTTGCTTCGGTCACTATTCTTTCATCCACAGCATCGCGCGACAGGCTTGCCCCGGCAGAATCGAGCACCTGATTAAATGCGGTTTTCGCATCGGTTGTATGCACCGAAGAAAACTCAACGGGTTTGCAAAGTCTCGATTTACTGATAGATTCGGCGTCCACGCCTTTTCCCTGAACACCACCATTCCAGTTGTCTTTTGAAATCCCGGGATTCCCTTCCACCACATTTCCATCAATAAAATAAAGCCCGGCCCCTAAAGTATCAGGATTAACCGACGGGCTGAAAAACATTTGGGTAAGATCCAAAATACGATGCCTTGCACTTTTTTTGGTTGCAGCACCTGCTTTATAGTAGTTATTCACGATGTTGTAGTTTCCTTCTTCGCCGCCATAAATACTGTTAAATCCCCAGTTATAAATTACATTGTTCCGAAAATCGGTTTTCTCTTTTTCTGCGCTTCTTGAATAGCGCGAGCCACAAAACCTCGGGTTTCTGCTGGTGTGATCAGAAATAAGGTTGTGGTGAAAAGAAGCATTCAATCCGCCCCAGATTCCGCCGTAACCATGGTCGCCTTTGTGATGGTAAGAATGGTACAAGCTTTCGCTAATGATACACCATTGCATTGTAAAATTCTGGTTATCGTAAAACGAAGCAACCTCATCGAGCGCCCAGCTGAAGCTACAATGATCGATGATTATATTTTTACGCCGAATACCGGTAATGGCATCATTCTCCTCTTTCATTTCGTCGCCCGGTCGCACACGAATATATCGGATAATAACATTATCGGCATCAACTCTGATCCCGTAGTTTTTAAGGCAGATCCCGTCGCCCGGAGCTGTTTGCCCGGCAATGGTAAGATCGCCATGTTTTATGTGGATTGTTTTTTTCAGGTTAATTGTCCCCGACACCCTGAAAATAATGGTTCGCGGTCCTTCGGCTTCAATGGCTTTCCGAAAGCTTCCGTCGCCTTTATCATTTAAATTATCGACAAAAATTACTTTGCCTCCTCTGCCGCCGGTAACGTATTTTCCGCCTCCTTCGGCACCCGGGAATGCAGGGGTTTGCGCACCTGCCGAAAAAACAAAAGCCATCAAAAAAAATACCCACAAATTATTTTTCATCCGATGATGTTTTCGCACAATGAACTAAAAAAAGGGGAGGAACTTAGTTCCATCCCCATGAAACCAACTTTAAATCCTGTATTACGGATAAACAACTTTTACGTAATAGATATTAACACCACTGCTTGGCGAATAGAGATACAAAGATCCGGCGCCACCGGTGTAATTAAACGTCTCCATCGACGAACTTGATCCGAAAGCATTTATCGTCCCAATTACGTTTGTTCCATCGTCTACGTTCAAAATACGGTCAGATGAAGAACTTGAGCTAAGTGCGTAAATTGTTATTGTACATTCTCCTGTTACATTAAATTTTAAGGCACGGCTGGTTGTACTTCCGGAGCCATTAAGTTTCAAGCGTTTATTAAACTCAAAAGCATCCACGGTTTTATTGTTGTTATCGATGGTAACTGTCGGGAAAATAGTAAGCCCGTCAACAGTTGTTTCTTCTGTAATATCACCTGCCGGCAAAAATCCGTCGGCAACAAGCTGGCTTATGTTCCACTCCTTATTTGCGCTTGGTTCTGACGGGGTAAACCTTCGTACAGTTACCGAATAGTTTTTAACACTGCCTTTATCTTCAGAAATAACGGTAATGCTAAAAGGACCATTGTTGCCTAATTTCAGGTTACTATAAGTTGCGTCGCTACCCCCAACCGTTGCATACGGATGGTTGGCAACTCCGGAAAAGGTAACCTCGGTAACTGTAGTATCAATGGTGAAAATATAATCTGTTATATCGGGCGAAAATGCGGGATCGAATTCTCCACCACCTGTTATAACCAGATTCTTTAGCGTTGCATCAGAACTGGGCGCTTCTTTAACAATATTAAAAATATAAGTAGAAACTGATATTCCATCTTCTGCCACAACTTCAATCCGGTGTTCGGTTTCTTCTGCAGTAAGTTCTGCGGTAAGTTCGCTATTGATGGTTTGTTTAGCATGGCCGAGAGTAGGAGAAAAATCAACTCTGCCGGTGCTGTGCGGAACGGTAATGGTATATTCCATCACGTCGCTGTTAAAAGAAGGAACCAGGTCGCCTTCGCTGACAGACAGCTTGGTTAACGTGGATACACTACTTGGTTCGTACACTTCTCCGATAGAAACCCGGATAAGATAGAGATAAATGCCCGAGCCCTGGGAACGAATGTAAACAGTTTCTTTTCCGCCGGTCCAGTTGATCATCATCCGCTGGGGCTCTTCCGATTTGCTGGAAGGAACAACAAGAGTACCGATAACTTCCTGTGCAGTGTACGCCTCCAGAGTACGGCCGGCGCCACCACCATTGGCGTAAACCATAATAATACAAGGCTCGGTTACTTCGAACGAAACGCAACGGTTTTTATCGCCATCGGCAACGATTCTGTCTGTGCCACCACCCTGCAAATCGAGATAATGTGTAAAGTCATAATCGCCGGTACTAACTTCGTTGGATACTACACGCATCGATTTTCCCGATGCAGCATGAAGTTTCAATCCATTAACTTCCAGCGTTTCGGTAAAAGGCGAAACATCGGCAAGCGCCACCAGCTCTCCTTCAGAAAAATTCCATTCGGTTATTTTAACCTCTTTTGCCTTGGTAAGGAAGTAGTAACCTTCCCATTTCGATTCCGTTCCATCTTCTTTAATGGCTTTCACCCTTGCAGAATACTTAACATTTTTCTCAAGGTCTTTAAAATGAACTGGTATATCCTCCGGAAGAATATCGGAAACCGTTTGCGCCAGGTTTTCGCTATTAAAACTAAGAGAATCATTCTTGTAAAGCTCAAGAATATAAGACTTCGCATTATTCACCTTCTTCCAGGTGATGGTAATGTCATCCAGGTTCCCCAGATTCGCCTCAATGTTTGTTGGAGAAAACGGACGGGGATAACTTCCTTCAGTTATTTCATCCGCAAAATCCTTACATCCTGCTATCCCAACAACCAAGGCGATTAGCATTATTAAATATGTTTTTTTATTCATTTTGTTAAAGTTGTTTGTTTTTATTGTGACGGACGAACCCGCTTTATTCTCTTCCAGAAAACAGCTTACTATTTTAAAATGAAGAGATTTTAACACAGCCGATTCTATCCTTTTCATATTCCATATTTTCTCTGTAATGAAAACTTAAAAAACTAACAATATTATTACGGCATATTGTAATCATCGTTGTTCAGTGCACCTTCGCTTGTATTAATGAAGTTCTGCCAAACAGGCCAGTACGGCTGCAAATTCGGATTACGAAGTGCAATGTAATCCCACAACGGAACATCGTTCAGGCTCCACTCTTTTGTTCCTGAATAGGAAGCATCAGGAGCAGCATCAGGATCGCCATAATTGAGACCGTGAATTACGATGCTTTCGCCGTCTAGCGCCGTTTTGTAGTAAATTCGGTCAGGCAATTGCGAATACGGATAAACCGTCCCATCGAACTGGCTTGTATAGTCTTGCCGGTTGTCCCATGCCTGCAATTTGCTCCCGGCTTCATCCATGGCACTTCCAAGCATATTCCAGCGGATGAGGTCGCCCTTACGCAACATCTCTCCTGCAAACTCCAGTCCCCGTTCCTTTACAATCGCCTTAAAAAAAGCATCTTTACTGCCTGAAATACTATTCATATATGCATCAACCATTTCGGGGTTTTCGGGATACGCACGGTTACGAACCTCACGGAAATAAGGCGCTGCAGCACCCGGTCCCTCCAGTTCGTTAATAGCTTCTGCTGCCATTAGCAACACATCAGAATAACGCATGTACAAATAATTTAGTCCGTCGTCGTTTGAACTTTCGTTACGCCAGCGTGCCTGAGACAACCACTCGTAACGGTATTTACCAATGCACCACGATTGTGCGCTTGAAGGAACTTGTTTTCCGTCGGTCCAAACAAAAGGACAAGCTGTTACGCTCCGGCGGGCGTCTTCTTTTTCGTAATCGTACCACAACGTTGGCATAATGAGCGTTGAGCCACCTTTGTTGGCGTGAAGCTTAACATATTTATCTTCTGTAGTGTGCGTTAACCCAAGATCGAACAGAACACGCCCACGGGTAGATGAAAACGGAATTGACCACAATACTTCACCTCCTGCTACGTATGTTTCGCTGCAGAAATCTTTAAAACACTCTTCAAAATCCAACAGACGACACGTTCCACTGTTAATTATATCCAGGCATTCATCTTTTACAATCTGGTACATTTTTTCCGGAGCCAAATCAGGATCGTTACTCAGCGTAAGTTGTGAAGACCCATTGGGAGATGAGGCCAGGTGTTGCGAGTAGCCAGCAGCCGCCAACGCCAAACGGGCACGAAGTCCTTTTGCAAAAGCTTTGTTTATCCTTTCTGAAGATGTTGTAACTCCTATTTCGTTTGGCCATGCACAATAGTTTCCTGCCTCTTCAAGGTCGGCAAGCAGTTGTTTCAATATCTCGTCGCGGTCTACTTTAGGCAGGTTAACTGTTTCGCTGTTGATTGGTTCAAAACGGGCAGGAACATTTCCCCAACCTCTGAGTAAATCATTATAAACCACAGCACGAAGCGTTAACATTTCACCCAAAAGCTGAGCCATTTCCGGACGGTTCTCCACGTCGCCATAGGTGCGAAGGCCGCGGATGGCAAGGTTTGCTCTTTCAATACCTTCGTAAAATTTTGCCCAGGCATTATTTGCAGCGTCCATATTTCCATTGGTCGGGGTGGTGTAATAATTTGCCAATGTTTGGGCAGCATCCGAAGTACTTCCACTAAGCGATTTACGAATTTCCAAATCGGTATTTATTCCGTAGTAGGCGATAAACCGCCCGCGGTATGAATTTGTTTCGCAAAACGACTGTATCACACCGGCAATTGCCTGTTCTGCAAATGTTGCATTAGAAAAGATTGTTTGCTCGTCCAATGTCGATTTGGCCGGTGCGTCTAAATAGTCATCGCAGCTTGCAAATGCAAGCACGCCAGCCAATACAAATATTTTAATCGATATATTTTTCATTCGTTTATATTTTTAATTTTCAACAAGAACTTTTGAAACTCGCATGAATATGTCTCTGTGTAAAAAAGAATTTCTGAGCTCGTTTCATCTTCTTCTAAGTATTAAAATGTTAAGTTCAAACCAAAAACAACTGAGCTAGACCGCGGGTAAGCCGAAAAATCGACTCCCGGTGTAAGATTGGTTTTTCGCCGGGTAGAAACTTCGGGATCAAACCCGCTGTAGTTTGTCCAGAGGAAAACGTTGTATGCCGAGCAGTACAAGCGTATGTTCTGAATTTTAACCTTTTGCAATGTTGATGCCGGTAAAGTGTAACCAAGAGTAACAGTATTTAGTCGCAGGAATGAACCATCCTCAACTGCCCAATCAGAAAATACATAGTTAGCAACATAAGGACTCCACATGGTTGTATTTGCATTCATTGCTGCAAGCTGTTCGGGATTATTCACCAACTCGCCGGTAGCCACATCCAGGTCAGTCCAGCGACTACCAGATTCCATTGTAGTTAACATGTTGCGCATGGTGTATTTATGTGTCATTGTATAATCAACCTTATTGGCATTGTAAACATCGTTGCCGTAACTCCAGTTGAAATTCAGTGCCACATCAAAACCATATGCATTGGCATTGACGGCAAAACCACCGGTATGCAGCGGATTTGCGTTTCCAATAATGGTTTTGTCCAAGTCGTCGCCATAGGTAACTTTCCCGTCTTTTCCATCTGCCCCTCCAATATCTTTCAATTTCATTTTACCAGGGCGCAAATCGCCAACAACGGCAGATGCGTCTACCACGCCTTCCTTCAGAATCCAGGCTCCAGCAACTTCGTCGTAACCTTCAAAGTCAGAAACCTCATAACGCCCGTCACTCAGGTAACCCCACATTTGGCCAACCTGTCCGCCAACTGCTACAATATAATCGTTGTAAACACCTCCTGCTCCTGAACCTGCCCATCCCGAGGCATCGTAAAAGTTGTCGCGCCCAAGTTCGAGTATTTTATTTTTGTTGAAGCCAATGTTAAAATTGAAGCTCAATCCCCATTTCTTTTGTTCAACGGCAATCCAGTTAGCAGAAAATTCTACTCCCTGATTTCTTGTTTTTCCAAGGTTCCTGTACTGATTATCATACCCGGTACCTGAAGTAAGGAATTGTATTAGCAAGTCTTTTGTTGTATTCCGGTAGAGTTCAGATGTCACATTCAGGCGGCCTCCAAGAAATGCCAAATCAAGCCCTAAATTTCGGGTAACAGTGGTTTCCCATTTTAAATCGGGATTTGCCATGGACTTAGAAGGTGCCCAGTAGTTATCCAGAATGGAAACCCATGTTGTTTGCCTCGATTCAAAAATCTGAACCATTTGATTGGATGGAATATTGTTGTTTCCGGCAGTACCGTAACTTGCCCTGAACTTGAGGAAATGCAGCCAGTTTGATGAACTTTCCATAAATGACTCTTCGCTAACAACCCAGGCTGCACTTGCGGAAGGGAAATATCCCCAACGATTGCCCTTGGCAAACTTAGATGACCCATCTGCACGCATAGTAGCGCTTAACAAATATTTGTTGGCGTAATCGTAATTCCAGCGCCCGAAGAAAGAGAGCAGCTTATCATCAGCAGAGTAACTGTTCTTCACCTGTTTGTTGGTGCCAATGTTCAGCGCCATTGCAGAGGCAAGATCAAAACTTTTGTCTAACCCGTAAACTTCAGAAACCAGCGCTTCGTTTTTTGTAACCAGCATTTCCTGACCAACCAGCAAATTCATATTATGGCTTTCCGGAAGGAGGCTTTTGAAGTTATATTGCAGCGTGTTTGTATTTCTGAAAGACTCGCGTATTCTATTCGTAAAAATAATTGCCGGTTGCCCCAGCGGGTCAGTATTGTTTTTTACAAAATAAGTCGTCAATCCATAAAACCGTGAATCCTTGCTGGTGTAATTATCTAAACCGACTTCCGAACGAAATTTCATATTGTTTACAAGTTCCCAGTTGAATGCACCGTTAAGATTCAAACGCTGTTGAACACGGTTCCGGTCATTATCTTTGATGCTTGTAATCGGGTCGTAAAGATTGGCCGCTGCATCGGTATCATCGTCATTTGTAGTTACTCCGCCCGAAAGAGGAATTGGCGAATAGATCATTGCATTTCGCAAACGCCCCTCTGTAGACGAGCCTTTTTCATCGCCTCCTTCGTTTACACCGCTTCCGCTAATTTCGGTATCCGACCAACGTACAGAAAAGTCCAGCTGAACCTTGTCATTTGGATTATTTGTTAATTTCAACGAAAAATTATCGCGGACATAATCAGAACCGTACATTATTGATTTTTCGTCGTAGTGGTTAAAACTGAAAGCGTATTTCATTTTTTCCGTACCCCCGGTCAAACTGAAATTATGATTCTGAGTCTCACCAACATTCCCAAAAGTAATTCCTAACCAATCATTTCCGGGAGAAGCCTGATACATATCAATATCCTGCCAGTTTCCGAGATACCTGGAGTACTCTTCAGGGTCAGGGCTCGTCCAATCGCTGCGTAGCAAAGCCAGTTCATATTGCCAAAGGGCGTAATCAGATGCGCCTAAAACATCAAGTGTTTTGGCAATTTGCTTTACACCATAGTAACCGTTGTAGTTGGCTGTCATTTTTCCCAGCTCGCCACTTTTGGTTGTAACAATAATAACACCGTTTGCTCCCCTCGCACCATATATTGCTGTTGACGATGCATCTTTTAATACATCAATTGATGCGATGTCATTTGGCGAAATATCGTTAATCGAATTTACCGGAAATCCGTCTACAATATACAACGGAGCATTACTTTGAGTAATAGAACCTCCGCCTCGCACCCGAATCATTATTTCCGCATCAGGAGAGCCCTCGGTTGAAACAATTTGTACACCGGCCATTTTCCCCTGCATTGCCTCTGCGGCGGTAGAAACAGGTATTGCAGCAATTTGCTTGGCATTTACAGATGCCACTGAACCGGTCAGGTCTCTTTTCTTTACAGTCCCATAACCAATTGCAACGACTTCGTCCAACTCGGTAGTTTCCATTTCCAACGCTACGTTAATAGTAGTATTTCCATTCACAGGTACTTCGTACAGTTTAAAACCGATGAATGAAAATAACAGTACTGCATCGTTTGCCGGAACTTCCAACTGGTAAGTACCATCTGCCATTGTAACGGTGCCTGTTGTGGTTCCTTTCACCACCACATTAACACCGGGCAGTTCTTCTCCGGAAGCGGCATCGATTACTTTTCCCTTAACCGTAATGTTTTGCGAAAAAACAGTGAAAGCAAAACAAAGTTGCATTAGAATCAAAATCCCTGCGTATCGAAAAGGATTTTTCCAACGCAGAGCCTGATTTGTCTTGTCAGAATTTGCCATAGTTTATTATTCTTAGATTTAAATGTTATTTATTTAGTTGTAGCTATCTTAATATCAAATTGAGTAAAACAATTAATAATACCACAAGAAAAACAACAGAAAATAAAATGATTCTATTGGTTTTCTTTAGATTTTTTTGGATCTCTCCCATAGTTTTTCGTTCGTTAATTCATAGGATAGCAAGTTATAAGCAAAAACGGAAAATCAGGGTTCTGTTTTTCCCAAATCCTGTTGTGCGGTTTCCCTAACAACGGTGTATTTCCCAAAATGCGGGCTATATTTCTCATCGCTTTAACCGACACCAAGAAACAAGCTACTACACCACTGAATAACAGTAGATTAATTGGGATTACTCAAAAAAAAACTAATAGTTACTTTTTGTCCTTTTTAGAAAGGTACTCGGTGGCACTCATGCCAAATTCGCGTTTAAAGCATTTTCGAAAATGAGAAAGGTCTTTAAAGCCGACAGCATAAGCAATTTCCGAAACGTTCAGTTTTTCCTGTTCCAGTAACTGGACGGCACGTTTTAACCTGATATGACGAATAAACTCCTTTACTGTCATATTAGTAAGCGCGTGTAGTTTGCGGTAAAGCTGCATCCGGCTCACTCCCACTTTGGTCGCAAATTTTTCAATATGAAGGTCGCTGTCTGCAATATTCTCTTCCACCACATCAATAACTTTTTGCAGAAAGCGCTCGTTGGGCGAAGAAAGAACAACGTTGGTGGGTTCCAGCACCATTGTTGCAGCATATTTTTCTTTCAGCACGTCGCGCATCGACAGCATATTTTCAACTTTAGCCTGCAGAACCGTTAAATCAAAAGGCTTGGTAATGTAATCGTCGGCACCGGTAATCAGCCCCCGAATTTCGTTTTCCTTCGAATGTATTGCAGTGAGCAACAGAACCGGGATGTGAGAAGTACGCTCGTCATTTTTCAGACGTTTGCACAATTCGTATCCATCAATTTTAGGCATAATAATGTCGCTGATAATAACATCCGGAATCGTTTCGAGAGCGGCTTTCCAGCCATCTTCACCATTAACGGCTTCCACAACCTGGAAGAAAGCATCAAAGTGACTGCGAATAAACTGGCGCACATCAGCATTGTCTTCAACAATCAGCATAATTTTTTCGCTTATTTTTTCTTCCTGGGAATCGGGAGAAGCAGCTGCTTTCTCCGGCTGAGTTTTTTCTTTAATTGTCGAGCCGGTTTCTATAGCAGCCTTGTAAGGAATCCGAACAGTAAATTTTGTCCCTTTTCCCGGCTTGCTGGTTACAAATATATTCCCTTTGTGCAGGTGCACCAACTCTTTAACCAAAGCCAGCCCAATTCCGGCGCCCGCATCTTTATCGCTGTCGTCCGACTGGAAAAACCGCATAAAAATCTTCTCTGTATTTTTATTCGAAATCCCTTTTCCTGTGTCGAGGATGCTGATTTCAATAAACTGCTTTTCCTCTCCCGGCTCCGAAAAATCGTCTCCTTCAGAATCAAAAACCAACGACAGTTTTACTGAAACTGCTCCTTTGGCCTCTGTAAATTTAAAGGCATTTGAAAGCAGGTTGTTTAATATTTTCTCAATCTTATCGGGGTCAAAAGCGACAAAGAGCCGGTCTTTTAAAGTGCTAAACGTAAGTTTTATTTCTTTCTCAATCGCGTAATCATTAAAAGAATCAACCACGTTACGAATAAAGCTGACGATATCACCATCGGCTAAATCGAGTTTAAGATTTCCGGTTTGCAGTTTTCTGAAGTCGAGCAACTGGTTAACCAACTTATTCAGATTGCGGGTATTCCGGTGCATCAGCGTCAGGTTTTCCAGCACTTCTCCGTCAATATTTTCTTTTCGGAGAAGTTTTTCCAGCGGGCCGAGAATTAACGTAAGCGGCGTTCTGATTTCATGCGAAATATTGGTAAAAAAGTTCAGCTTCATCATATCCAACTCGTGGAGCTTTCGTGCGTTGGAACGTTCAATAATCAACTGGCTTTTAATCTTTTCCCGATTTGTAAAAAAGCGGACGATTACATAAACCAGCGTAAGAATCAGTATTACAATCAGCGCAATAAACCAGTTTGTTTTCCAGAATGGAGGTAAAATAGTGATGCCAAGCTGCAATTCGGGCCCGTCTTCCTCACTTTCGTGAAAAACCTTTTTCACGCGCAACGTGTAATCTCCCGGATTCAGGTTGGTAAAAGTTGCAACACGATCAGCCGAAGGGCCAATCCAATCGTCGTAAAACCCTTCCAGTTTATAGGCATATAAATTGCTCTGACTATTCACATAATTCAAAGCGGCAAATTCAAGGGTAAAAACATCCTGCCGGAAATTTAAAACGAGATGATCTGTCTCTGAAATGCTCTTCTTCAGAATATCATTTTTACTGTTTCCGACTGGAACCGACTTGTTAAACACTTTGAGGTCGGTAAAAACCAGCGGCACGTCAACATCGACTGCAATAATTTCGTCGGGGTTAAACATGTTAAAGCCGGAAACACTTCCGAACAGCAAATTGCCTGATTCTGTTTTATAAGCTGCACCGTAGCAAAACTGGTTATTTCCCAAGCCATCTTTGCTTGTAAAATTCTGAAAAACCTTTTTATCGGGGTCAAATTTCGACAGCCCGTTTGAAGTGCTAACCCAAAGATTATTCTGGTCATCTTCCTGAATACACAGCGACTGATTGTTAGCGAGGCCACTTTCTTCGCCATAATATTTTAAAGGCCCAGACCCCAGCGAATACAAAGCAATCCCTTTGTCTAAGGTTGCAATCCATATTCTGCTGAGCCTGTCTTCGTACATTGTTCTGCTGTGCTCGAAATACCGGGTTGTAGCATTTTTTTCGGGATTGAAAATGATTATTTCGTTGATGCTGCCCATCCATAAATTTCCTTTGGAATCGGGTTTTATCCAGAAGATTTGCTCGTTTCCGCTAAGTTGCGGATAATGAATAAACGAGTTGGTAGCAGAATCAAACCTGTCGATTCCACGGGTTGTGGCAATCCACATCCGGCCGCTTTTATCGAAACATAAATCCCAAACCCGGTTATCAGAGAGGCTGCTTTTTGAGTCAGGATTGTGTTGATAATTGGTAATTGCACCGGTTTTCAAATTAATTACATCAATTCCGCCCATATAAGTTGCCACCCAGAGGTTGCCTTTGCCATCGTCGAGAAAAGCTTTAATACAGTTCTTCGACAGCGAATTTTTCTGTGATTTATCGGCCGTCAGGTAAGAATATGTTTTTGTACGCGGATTATATATATTAATTCCTCCGTCTTCGGTTCCCAGCCAAATATTGTCGTTGTCGTCAATCCAGATTGCATACACAATGCTGCTGTTCAGGTACCTCGAATTGCCTGGCAACGCCGTAAAATTATGAAATACCTGCTTGCTTTTTGCCAGCAGATTCAGGCCGCCGCGGGTTCCAATCCAGGTTTCACCTTTGGCATCATGAAAAACAGAAAGCACTGAATTATTGGACAAACTACGCGGTTCCTGCAGGTTGTGCCTGAAAAACCCGGTTACACCAAACCCTTTTGAATATTTAAAAAGGCCGCCGCGAGTTCCAATCCAGTATTCGCCAAAAATACCTTTTGAAATGGCCCTCACGGTTTCGGTTCGGGATGCGGCAGGGAGCAAATCAACTTTCGTGTAATTGCCCGTTTCCGGCTCAATAATAAAAAGGCCTGAAGAATACGTTCCAACCCAAATATCACCTTCATCATCCAGGTAAATTTCCCAAATTTCGCGGTTTTCATTTTCTCCGAAAGGAAGATCATAATAAGTCAGCCTGCCACTTTCTCTACTATACATGTAAAGCCCGTCGTTCGATCCTATCCACAATTGGTTTTTTCGGTCGAAAACCAGGTTTCGGATGAACTTTCCTTCAACAGAAAATTCTGAATTAACAGGTTTTATAGGGGCAATACTATTCGCCGAATCGAGAACAAACACATTAAAATCAGTAGCCAGCCAAAGTCGTTTGTCCTCATCTTCGAGCACATCGTTCACCGAAAGCTCGCGGTATTGAAAACCCGGAATATGCTGCAACGGCTGCGAAAAAGTTTCTTTCTTCCGATCGAAAATATTCAGCCCGCCCTTTTCTGTTCCTACCAGCAAATTTCCCTGACTGTCTTCCTTAATTACACGAACTAGACTACCTTTAATACTTGTTGAATCATCATCGCCGGCGGAAAAATTTACAAAGTTGTACCCGTTGAAACGGCTCAATCCCTGGCTGGTGCCGATCCACATCCAGCCTTTGCTGTCCTGAAAAATACGCTGAATCTGATTGTTTGGAAGGCCGTCTTCCTGCGTAAAAATATCGAAACTGTATTCAGATTGCGCAGCAGCCTTTTCAACCTGAATTGTTAAAAAAAGGCACAACACAACCCACCTGCAAAAAAAACTAATATGTTGTTTATTCAAGCACACAGGTTTGAGTTTACACATATGCGAAAATAGCAAGTTTTTGCAATGATCGCTAATGAATAAACTCAAACAAAAAAAGGCTGTCCATTTTCTATAGACAACCTTTTTTCAATAACAAAGCTTTATTGTTTTTAATACTTATCCGTATTAATTTGAGTTCTTCAGCTGAATTTTCACCTCATTTTTTTTGCCGTCCAACTTCAGTGTTTCGGTGGCTTTATTGTATGAAATGTAGTTTGCAACAATTTTGCAATCGCCGGGTTTTACATTTTCAAATGTGAATTTTCCATCGAAGTCTGTGTATGCTTTTTCGGTTGTACCTTCGAGCTGTACTTCTACTCCAACCAGAGTTTCACCCGAGTCAGAATCATAAACGGTTCCGGTAAGAGCAACTGCAGCAGTGCTCTCCATGTCTGTATTTGTTTTTTCACCTTTGTCTTTTGCTGAAACAGCTACTGCCAGCATGAGTACGACTAAGCCAAGAAATAATTTTTTCATTTTTCGTTGAATTATAATGAATTCAATGCAAAAATAGGTTGGCTGGGTTAAATCGCAATTAAGGAAATATTACAGTTCAGTTACATTTTCAGAAAGGTTAGTACTTTCTCTTGTTCACGAGATTTCCTTCGCCGTCATAATTTTTCCAAACCCCCACTTTTTCGCCATTCCGGTATTGAAGTTTGTATAGCAGATTTCCCTGGTCGTTCCAGATAATCCACTTGCCATGCTTCTTTCCTTTTTTATATCGGGCAATGGAAATAAGTATGCTTTTATTATTGTACATCTCCCATTTTCCGTGCATCTCATTGTTTTTGAATGCACGAATTTCGTGTAGCTGTCCGTCTTCAAAATAGATTTTGGTTTTCCCGCATTTTTTGCCCTGCTTAACTTTCATCTCTGTGTCTACCTTCCCGTTATCGTGGTAGGTTTTATAAGTACCAGAGTAAAGCTCAGATCCCTGATAATAAATATCATCAATCTGTTTTAAATTTTGTGCATTAACAATAAGTGTACACAACAAAACTCCTATAAATAATACTACCTTTTTCATGATAGTTCCCTTTCTTTATTATTCACGTTAACATTATTTCGCTAACTCAAAGTTAGTAAAAAACAACAATTTGTAATATTCCTCAATACTTGTCTCAAAAAAGAACTCCGGCAAAAATCCGGAGTTCAAAGAGAGGTCAGCAACCTCCCTGTCATCAAACACTGCGTAGCAATAATTTCTAAGCATTATCAGGTAAAAAGGAGGAAGGAGAAAATCCTTCTTCCTTTTTTTATGTTATTGTGCAGCTACATCGAATCCCAATCCCCAAGGCAGGCTTTTTACCCAGCCAAATGCTGAAACATCGGCACCTCCTGTAGGCATGCTGGTTGCTTCTGTAACCTGTACAGACGAATAAGTTGTTCCTTCGCCTTTGTTGATTTCTTTTCCGGCAAGCGGGTTGGTTACGTAATAGGTTACGTTTATGCTGGTTTCTTCGGTTGCGTCACCTTTGCCATCGCTTAAGTCAATAAGATCTTTTATTGTACCACCGTCAGCAATAACAACACAGTTGGTGATGGTTGCAGTTGCACCACGACGAACTTTTATTGCATCGTGCATCAGGCCACCGTCGCCAGTTTCTTTTGAATCTGCTGTGTTTGTTGCTTTTGTTACAATGGTAATGTTCTTCATTGTATAATTAGACTGATGATTATGAGAAGAACCATTTCCATCGAGGTTACCATCAGATTCGATACCGCGTGGGTCACCTTCGGTACTGGTGTAACCGGCAGTCCAAATACCGTAAGCATTATCGAGCGTACCAGACCATCCTTGGGTTACGTCAAACATATCGTCATCAGAATCGACAGCAAGAAAGTTTTTTACGCTTACTGAACCGCCAAACCATTCAACTGCATCGTCGGCAGTGCTGGGAACATAAACGTTTTCGATAACTGTTTTACTACCTACACCATTAAGAGTAAGTCCATTGTGTTCTTTGTCAGAACCACTTTTTGAACCGGTGTGAGCAAGTACCAGGTATTTAATTCTTCCTGAATCATCTTTATCAACATTACCTCCGTAGGGGATGTTTGAGTTAACCTCGGTGCTTCCTTTGTTTGTTCCAACTTCTCCTGCACCTGAAACATACGCACCGCCATTAATTACAAGGCCACCCCAGTCACCGGGCTGTCCGTTTTCTCCTCTTTCTGACATCATGATGATAGGATCATTTGCAGTACCTTCTGCAATGATTTTACCACCCTGTTCTACGATAATATAAACCGAATATCTGTCATCCGGAGTACTTCCATATTTTCCTTTAATTACTGTACCGGCAGGGATGGTTAAAGTTGCCCCGTCTTTTACGCTAAGCGTTCCGGTAAGTAAATACTCAGGTCCAACCAATGTTCTGTCTGAAGTAATGGAACCAGACAATTCAGTTCCTTCAGGATCAACAATAGGTTCTTCTGATTCGTTTTTGTCACAAGCTACTGCAAGCATAGCTACGCAGGTTAGCAAATAAAATAGTTTTCTCATTTTCTTTGTTTTGATGATTAAAAAAACTTTAATTAAACTACTGGATATCATTTGTTTTTAATGTTCTTCTTAAAAATTATAAGAAACGCCCATGGTCAAAGACAACCCTTTTTTATAGTTCGAAAGAACCACCGGGTCGGCGTCTACGTCTGGCTCTCTTGTAAGCTCGTAAGATGGGTTCAACAGGTTGCGAAATTTGGCGTTTATTCCCCAATGGGAAGCGAACTTCGAGCTGAAAATAAAGTCGAGTGTTGGTACCGCTTTTTCTATTGTGTTTTTGAAGCCGCTTGTTCCAACCGTGTAAAGTTTGTCGCTTGTATAGTTAAGAACCAACGTTGCATTCAGGTTGGTTTTACTCTTTCTGTAATTGTACGAAATATCAGAATTAAGAATAAAAGGAGCGGCACCTTCCAACGCACTTTCTTTGTCGGTAAAAGGAATGTCGGGAACTCCCCATTTGTTCGGTGTAAAATCGAACTGCACCAGCGAGTAGATATACGAAGCATTTACTCCCAACGAGAGTTTGTTCATTTGCTCTTCAACAGCCTGCTTAAAAATGTTTTTGCGCAGCTCAACCTCCAACCCTGCTGCAGTTGCATAATCGGCAATATTTCTGTAGGTAAGGTACCCGGCAGCGCTGTATTCTTCAAGTCGCGAAATAGGGTCTTTAATGTGTTTGTAAAAACCTCCTACTGAAAGCAGTTCGTCAGTCGAAATGTAGTAATCGTACTTAACGTCCACGTTGTAATTTTCAGAAGGTTGCAGGTCGGGGTTACCCTGGCTGCTAAACGTTTCGCCAACATATTCAAAAGGCGCCATTTCTTTTGCCTGTGGCAATGTATATGTTTTGCTCAACCCCAGCCGGATTGCATGATCGTCGGCTAAACTGTACCTTGAGTTTAAGCTGGGCAGCAGGTAATTCTTATTAATGGTTGCAGTTCCCGGAGTGGTAATTACCGTTTTGTAATCCACGGTGGTATTAACAAGATCCATTCTGACACCACCCGACACAACAAGCTTGGGCGTAAACTGGTAAGTTGCATTTACAAACCCGGTATGTACGTATGATTTTACCGTGTAGGTATTGTTGTAAATATCGATGTAAAAATTTGTCCCCGCTTCCCGAATTCCGCCAAGCCCGTCCTGGTTAAAAAACTGGTCGAGATCCGGATTTTCCGGGTTGAAAGTATATGCCTTGTTGTTTAATTCCAACCCGTAAATTATGGCTTTAAAATCTCTGTCGATAATGCGTCCGTTGTAGCCAAAATCGATAGAAGATGAATTGCCTTCTTCTGAAGATAAGCTGTAATTAAAAACCGCTTTCAGATTGAGGTCCAACTCATTCAAATCAGAATCAAAGCGCTGTTGGGAAGTTTGCGAAGTGTAAAACCTCAGCAACCCGTCGTCTTGCGACTGAAACATGTTATTCACGCGCCTGTCTGGCTCGCTGCCTTTTACATAGTTTAACGACACTCCCGGATTGAATCTGATTTTATCGGTCAGTTTCAACTCTGCCGACAGTTGATTTATCAGCAACGTATTGTCGTTAATCTGTTGCCGGCGGGTAATAGACGGATCGCCCGCTTCACCTCCCCGGTTTTCAATTTCCGCGTCGTACCCTACATATTCGCCAAAATACCCTTTATTGGTGTGAATATACATAGCGCTATACGAAAGCACGTTATCGCGATTCAGATTGTAGAGGTAATTTCCCATTAACAAATGAGAAGTATTACTAATGTACTTTTTGTACTTTTTATCTTCGTCGATTCTTCCGGTAGTTGCTGTTTTTCGAACCGTTCCTTCGTTGTAGAAGTAGTCCTCGTTGTATGCACCCACCAGATAAAAGCTCATTTTCTCATTGCTAAGTAAAGAACCGCCGGCCACGTTGTATGCCTGGTTCATTCTGAAGTTTTGCACAGAAGGATTAAACTTGTTTTTAAAACCATACTCGGTTGCCGTTGCAGAACCGGCATCTTTTGCGAAGCCCAGACTGCTGTTTCCGTCTGTAACCAAGAAATCTTTACCCATTGTGGCGGTATTCATTCCCCACGAACCACTGGCCGACAACTCTCCGCTACCAACAAGTTCTTTAGACGAAATGTCAATAACAGCTCCGCCTACATCGCCTATCATTTCTGAGTTAAATGCTTTTTTTACGCCAACGGCCTTAATAACGTCAGACGAAAAGAACTCCAGCGAAATGTTTTTGTACTCGGGGTCTTCCGACGGCACCGGAAAGCCATTCAGCGATGTTGAGTTGTAGCGGTCGCCCAAACCACGAACGAAAACGTTTTTAACGCCGTCCTGTTTGTTCACGCCCGAAACTTTGGCTACAGCTCCTTCTGCATCGCTAATCCCTTTTCTGGAAATCTCCTGGGCACCAATTGCCTGGGTTGCCAGCAGCGCGTTCTTCTGCTCAACAAGCAACATGTTTTCCGACTCGCGATTAGCTTTTGCAACTACTTCAACCCCTGCAAGTTCTAGGGTTGCCGGAGACAGCTCCACGTTCAATACTATTTCTTCGTTTGCTTTTACTTCAATTTCGAACTCCTGTGGATCGTATGAAATAAAAGAAACGACTAACGTATAGTTGCCGGCATTAATGTTTGGTAGAAGGTAGTTTCCGTCAAAATCGGTGATGGTCCCCTGACTGGTTCCCTTTAGTAAGATGGTAGTTCCGATTAATGATTCCTGGGTTTTTGCATCAGTTACCATTCCTTTAATACTCCCTTTTTGAGCTACTACTGAAATGGTCTGAATTAGCAGTAAAATGCTAATAACAAATCTGTTCATACTTTAAAAAAATGCAGTGTTTATGACTTTTGTAATAATTTACGCTGCCAAAGCAAAGCCATAATTATTACAAGTGAATTAATACTCCTTTAAAGTATAATTACATTTTGTTAATCGATTTGTAACAATTACACAAAGCACCGGGAAGCCTATGTAGAATGCAGGTTTCCGAAAGGTTTTGCAACTTCCGACGCACTAAAATGCGGTTTTATGTGAACCTTATTTCTTAAGAGAATGTGAAGAGAATGCCTATTTTTTTGCCAGGGAAAACAAAAATTCGATCCCTCCTGTCGGACGGTTCTTTACAGAAATCTCTCCTTTGTGCAACTGAACGGCGTTTTTAACAATAGCCAGGCCAAGTCCGGTTCCGCCGGCTTCCCGCGTCCGCCCGTGGTCAACACGATAAAAACGCTCGAAAATCCGTGGCAGGTGCTCGTCCGGAATTCCGTTTCCTGTGTCGGAATAGGAGAAATAGCAAAAAATGTCGTCCTCGTGGTACATTTTTATTTCAATCGCTATTCCTTCGCCTCCGTAATTAATTGAGTTTTCAATAAAATTTTGAAAAATGGAATGCAACAACGATTCGTTTCCCCAAATAACAACTTCCTTCGGAACATCATTGACAAACACAATTTTCTTTTGATTTATCCGGTTGGCAAAATTCTCATACACTTCGTTAACAATCGAATGCACATTGGTGTATTCAAACCGAAAAAGATCGCCGGCGTCTTCAATATTTGTAAGTAACGAAACATCGTTAATTAAGCCGGTAAGGCGCTCCGACTGCAAAAATGCTTTCTCCAGAAAATACTTTTGCTTTTCTTCCGGAATGGGCCAGTTGTTCAGTATGGTTTCGAGGTACCCTTTTATGGACGCAAGTGGTGTTTTCAACTCATGGGCAATGTTCGACGTAAGTTGCTGCTTCATCAGCCTCCTCTTTTCAAGGCGGGTAATATCAATAAGCATTACTTCGAAACTGCCATCCGGAAAAATAATGCTTTGCACTTTAAAATATTTCTCTCCTGCCGAAATAGTAAAGGTTAGTTTTGGGAGCTTTTCGGGAGTGAAAACGGCTGCCCTTTTTCTGTTTTTTCGAAGAAATTTATTGAGCTTCCGAAACTCTTCCATTCTGAAAATGGATGCTGTGGACTGAATATTCTTATTCGAAATAATATTAATGTACTGTATAAAATGGCTGTTTGAAAGAGACTGCCTTTTCGTCGGCGAGAAAAAAGCAATTCCTTCGTTCAGCGCATTGAGGTGATTAAACAGTTTTTCTTTTTCGTTGGAAAGCTCGTCTTTGGTTTTTTTCAGCTTATTGTAAATACCAATTATCTGGCCGCCGATAATTCCCAGTTCGTTGTCGGGAAATGGCGTCCCGGGCTCCACCAGTTCATTTCGCCCTGCTCTCACGGCAAAATCTTTTAGTTTGGTAATGGCATCGGCCAGCCTCGAAGTAAAAAAGTAGAGCATAATTCCGATTGCCGCAAAAACAGCTGAAATGAAAAAGATAAAAGCCTGCTCCGCTTTCAGAAAGTTTTTTATTTGAATATCGTAAACAACCGCCGTGCGCACAAAATAGTCGGGAAAATTTCGGGCGTAGTAATAATATTCCTGGTTGGTAGTTTCTGAGTGCCTAATATTGGAACCAGCACCGTTCTGGGCCGATTTCTGTATTTCGGGCCGCAGCAAATGATTTTCCATCTCGGTGTATTCTTCCACAAAACTGTCGAAAAACACTTTGCCCTGTTTCGAAATCAACGTAATACGAATGTTGGGTTGCGGCAGCAGCTCCTGCAACTCTGCAATCCGCCCAACTTCGTTGTTCTCAATTAAATCATAACGATTTACAAACCGATGTGTTATCTCTGCAATATTATCGAGTGTATTTTCGAGTTGAGATGTGCGGTATTCTTTTTCGCGATGGTACTGAAATGTCAGAATTGCTACGGTAAAAAGGATAAATACAATTATGAAATAGAAAAATATTTCGCCCCTGAAAGATTTGCGTATCACGTGTTGCTAAAGTATTATAATGAATAAATTGGTTGCTTTTCCAACGGCGCCTTTTGCAAAACCGTTGCAAGTTTACGGTAAGTTTTTATCAGGCTCAACGTGTAACTAAGCATGTTTTTGGTTTCGGTTAACGTATTCAGAAATAAAGTAGAATTCCGGTTATTTACCAGTTTCGTTTTAATTCTTTTGATCTGCGAAATCCCCATGCTTTCAAGGCCTTTGTTCAGGTTTTCGCAAAACTGGACTAAACGCTCAGTCTGCCCAAAATCATCGTGCTTAATAAAATGAACGGTGTGGCTTAAAAACAGGTTAATATCTACAATAAGATTGTTCAGCTCCTCTGCCTGCGACTTGACAAACGGCCTGTGGGTGTTGCTCAAATGTTCGTACAAAGGGTCGAGAAACAGCGTAAGCGAACCCGCCATTCTCATCTGGTAATCTTTTAACTGAATGTAGTAGTGCCCCGATTTTGAGTCCGAATCGATTACCGACTCCGGACTATAAACTTTGTTTTTATCCAGCTTTTTGCTCAGTATTTTTTTGAGGTTTTCGGCATCCCGGAGGCTGATTAAATCTTCATTCAAAAAACCCGACATCCCGAGGGAATAAATGGCATTGGTTTTTTGCAACGAATCAATTAACTGCTCCTTGCTTTTTTTCATGAGTTCAGCCGCATGTTCATTTCCGGCGGGAATCTGTTCGCCGCTAACAACCGCCAACTCTTTTTTCTTATAGTGTTGGCGAAAGTGCAGCGTTAAAAATACGGCAGCAGGCAACAACAAAAAAATTAAAAACCTGAAGCCTGTTGATGCCAACCAAAAAGTAAAAATAAAAGTCATGGGAATTGAATTAATGACTGAAATATTAACGCAAAAACTTTCCATCTTTTATCTGTTGATTAAGTCTGAATCAGTTTTTATTTGCCGGTTCCAAAACGAACGTGAGTTCATGTGGCAGCAACCGTTTTTCAATTTTTGTCTTTAAAGCAGTAGCCATACCCCGACTTTCCTTTAATGTTGGTAGCGTAAGCCCCTATTTTTTTTCGCAGCCGGGCAATATTTACATCAACATTGCGCTCAGTTACAATTACGTCATCGTCCCAAATTCGTTTCAAAATTTCATCACGACTGATGTATTGATCCATGTTTTTCATCAGTAACAGCAATATTTCAAACTCTTTGCGTGTGAGGCTTATATTTTGTCCATCCAGAAAAATTTCTTTCTGTTTCTGGTTTACAATTAGCTCTTTATAAACAATATTGGTTTTTTCATCGGCTTTTTTCTTCCCTCTCTTCAGAATGGCTTTAATGCGGGCAACCACTTCTTTTATGGAGAACGGTTTTGAAATATAATCATCGGCACCCACGTTAAATCCGGTCAACACGTCGTTTTCTTCACCTTTTGCCGTCAGAAAAATAATGGGTACCTGAAAACCCCTGTCTTTACGAATAATGTTGGCTGTTTTAAACCCCGAAATTCCTCCCATCATTATGTCAAGCAAAATTAAATCGAAATCCTCAATCGGCTTGTCCAGGGCTTCTTCTCCGGAGTGTGCAATATCAATAGAAAAACCTTCACTCTCCAGGTTAAACTGTAATATTTCGCACAGGTCTTTTTCATCGTCAACAATCAAAATTTTTTGACTCTCTTCCATATTCCTTTTTGTTCTTGTTCTGTTAAAGTTAATGTAAATTTTTTTACACCTGATTATTAAGAAACTGTTAATACAACGTCATTTTGTTTTATCTTGAAGGACGTCAGCTCTTTTTTTGGGTATTTGCATCTCATTTTCACCGGTAAAATGGTATAAATAAAACAAAGTTGTTACAATTCAGTTACAGAAAAATTAATTGTTATTAATATATATTTGTACTAAGCCCTGATTATTTTTGGAACATGAAATTAAAAGAACTGTCCTTATTCTTCTTTTTTCTTCCGCAGTTGCTGTTTGCGCAGGAAGGTGAATTTGTCCCGACGGGAAAGCCGTTTGCTACCATTTATGCCAATTTTCATCGCGGCATAACAGGAAGCGCAGTAGACGAAGGAGCATTTGAATTGGTGCGTGGATACATTGGCTACGAATACAATTTCAGCCCCGATTTCTACGCAAAAATAAATGTTGATGTGGGCAGTCCCGACGATTTATCGCCCGTATCGAAAATAAGAAGGTACGCCTACTTCAAAAACGCATACCTGCGATACACCCAAAACCAGCTAAAAATTGAATTCGGACTCATTAGTACAACACAGTATAAATTACAGGAAAAGATATGGGAACGCCGTTACCTGATGAAAACAATTGCAGACGAACACCGGCTGGGGGCTTCGGCCGACCTGGGAGTTAATTTCTACTACAAATTTAACGAGCTGTTAGATGCCGATTTAACGATAATGAACGGAGAAGGATACAGCAGCCTGCAAATGGACGATGTGTTTAAATACAGTGTGGGATCGACATTTAAAATACCACGAAACTTCACTTCCCGAATCGTTTACGACATCATGCCGAAAAAAATTTCGGAAAGCACGCTGCTGTTTTTTACTTCGTACGATTTTCGTTCGAAATGGAACCTGGCAGGGGAAGTCGTTTACCGACAAAACAACGGCTGGAAGGCTGATTACAACATACTGGCATTATCTTTTTACGGGAAATATAACCTGAACGAAAAATACCAGTTATTTGCCCGGTACGATAAAGTAGAATCAAATATTCTGGAAGGCGAAACACTGCCGTGGCACCTCTCAAACGACGGAACGGCAATTGTTGCAGGAATCCAGTTCAGGCCCTTAAAAAAAATAACCATGGCACTGAATTACCACGACTGGTACCCGTGGGCAGCCAACATGGAAGGTGGCGGTTTCATATTTTTTGACCTGGAAGTAAAAATGTAAAAGAACAACCATGAGTCGCATAACACTTACAGTTTTACTCTTATTCATATTTTTTGCGGGATGCCGTAAAAGCGATTATTTTGTTGAAGGAAACACAGGAACTTTTCGAGATGACGGAAGCGGAACCGGAACCGTTACCTGGACCAAGCAAAATGAATATATTTTAGAAGGATTCGTATTTGTAAACGACGGGCAGACCCTTACTATTGAACCGGGCACAGTGGTGCGATTTCGCAGCGGCCAGGCAGAAAATGCAAGTGCCCTGGTGGTAGCCCGCGGCGGGAAAATTATCGCCCGGGGGACCAAAGAAGAACCCATTATTTTTACTTCGGAAAGCGACGATTTGCTGGGGTCCGTCGAAAAAAGCGCACGCGGTTTATGGGGAGGACTTATTATTCTGGGAAATGCACCTGTTAACCTAAGTTCAGGCGAAGCGCAGGTTGAAGGAATTCCCTATTTCGAAACCCGGGGATACTACGGAGGAGTTGACGAAGACGACAATTCAGGAGTTTTGCGTTATGTTTCGATCCGGCACGGTGGAACCAACATTGGTGCCGGAAACGAAATTAACGGGTTAACCCTTGGCGGGGTTGGACGTAAAACCGAGATCGATTTTGTGGAGATTATTTCCAATGAAGATGACGGCGTTGAAATTTTTGGCGGAACTGTAAACCTGCGGCATATGGTGATTTCCGGCTGTGGCGACGACTCTTTCGATTACGACCTGGGCTGGAACGGAAACGGACAATTTTGGCTTGGTGTTGAAAACAACTATACAGGAGATAACCTGATTGAGGCGGGAGGCGGAACAGCGCCCGTTATCGGATTTCCGCATTCGCTGCCCAAAATCTACAACGCCACGCTTGTTGGAAACGGACAAACAGGAAACGGCGCACTGGCGTTATTCGACCGGTTTGCCGGTGGAATAATTGCCAACTCAATATTAATAAACGATTCGAAAGGAATTCTGCTCCAAACAACCAACGGTGACAACGATAGTTTCAGCCAGTGGAAAAACGGCAAGCTCGAAATTAAAAACAATCTTTTCTACAATGTTCCGACAGGAGGAGAAAGTCCGATTTTTAAGCTCTCCGGAATTTTTAGCCCGGAGATGGAAAATGAGTGGGCCGCATATTTCAGTGCCGGAAAAAATGAATTCAGAGATCCGGGAATCGACATCGAATCAGGCAACTTTGTGCCAGACCCCAAAATAACCGGCCACCTGAGCGAATACCCCGACTCCTGGTTTCAGCAGGTAGATTTCAAAGGTGCTTTCGGCGAAAACAACTGGATTGAAGGGTGGACGCTGCTTGCTGAATAAGCCGGCTTACACCACAAAATAATACAAAAAAAACAGCCCGCCGGAGCGAGCTCTTTTCTACGTGAATAACTAAAAATCTATGAAAAATTGCTGTTTAAATTAAATTGGCAAATGCAAACTCCCGAACAATTTTCTGATAAAGCTGGCGTCCTTCGGGTATTTCCAACTCATCAGACTGCTGCTCTTCATCTTTTTCTTCCTCGCTTTGAGAAAAAAGACTCCACCTTCCGTCTGCATATTCGGCTGCGGTAAAATGCTCCACCCAGTCGCCACAATTAATGTAGCGAATTGGTTTTCCTTCGATCTCCGCCTCTTTATCTTTAGGAACATGAGTGTGCCCGCAAATCACTGTATCGTATCCCTGAATGGCAGAAGCTTTCAGAATTTTTGCTTCAGTTGCTGAGAGGTTAAATTCATCTCTGATTAAACGGTGTTTTATATTCTTGTACAGAATGACTTCATCTTTTCCAAAAAGCTGAAAAACCGGATTCAAAAGTTTATTGAACAGGGACAAAAACCCTTTGGCTGCCGCACCAACTTTGGCAAGCCACTTTGTCCGGTGAATTGAAGAATCGAAAATATCGCCGTGGAAAATCAGTGTTTTTAATCCGTCCATTTCCAGAACCAGCTGGTTCACAATCTCTAAATTACCAAATTTACTTGGTGCAAACTTCCTCAAAAACTCATCATGATTTCCTGTAATATAATGAACCCGAACGCCTTTTTCCATCATTTTTATGATTTGCCGAACCACTTTCAAATGGTTCTTGGGAAAATAATTCCGGCTGAAACGCCACGAATCTATGATATCGCCATTCAATACAAGATCTTTAGGACAAATGGATTTCAGGTACTTTAATACCTTTTTGGGTTTACTGGCATACGTTGCCAGGTGCAAGTCGGAAATAACAGCAACATCCAATTCTCTTCCTTCCATGATGCTAAAATTCAGTTGCACAAATTTCTGAATATGAAATGAATGAACTGTTGCAATTTTATTACGCTTTGAATAAAATAGGAAAAGGAAAAGACTGCCTAACATCACTGTTTGATAGCCGTTTATCAACAAGCAGAAGGCGGGTCAGGAATGTGTAGACAAAACCCGGCGGTCAACAACATTGGTTGTCTGGTATGTTGTTGTTTAAAGAAAGACGGTACTCAAACGGTGTTTATTTGAAAAACACCTCAATTTCTTCCCAGGAAACCAGTTTGAAATTCTGACTTCGTTTCTTGCGGCCATCGTAGTTGTAACCATCCTGAGCGATAAAAAGCCCTTTAGGAAAGCCGGGAAGCGGTGTGCTTACAACTTCAATCCCATCCGTTTCCTCCACACCGTCAACTTCACCATCGGCAATTCTGAAGCTGCCAAGGTATTTATTGCTGCCCTGCCGCTCGAAAACAGCATACGAGTAATTTCCCTGCGACGAAGCAACCAGGTAACCGTTGCCGTTGCCCGAATCGTAAATGGCAAGCCCTTCAATGTCGTATTTTATGTTCGTATTCTCTTCGGAGCTGTTAGCGATAAAAACGCCCTCGTCAGAACCTGTTGGTTCAGCATTAAATTTCCAAATACCTGCCACCTCTTTTCCCAGATAAAACAGACCGGTTTCATCGTCGGCAACCATGCCTTCGGTTTGCGTGTTTACGCTAAAAGCCCTGACCAGAATGGCATCTGCTTTCCCATTGTTATCGAACAGTTCCCATTGTTCCACTTCGCCATCTTTGCTGTTCATAAAAACAAAAAACTTCCCGGTTACTGCACTTTTGTACATGCAAAGTCCGTACACTTCATCCTTCATTTCTGAAACGATTGTGCGCGCATGAATAGAATCGAGCACCCCGTTTTCTCGAACGCGGAATAAAGAAATGGAATGGGAAGAACGATTGCTGGCAGCCAGAATGTCTAGTTTCTCTCCGTTTAATGTAAAACCGTACCGCAAATCGCAATTGTTCATCTTTCCGGCAGGATAGTAATTCAATTGTTCGCCCGACAAATTGTATGTGGCCAAACCACCCTTTTTATCGGTACCGATGATTACCGACTTCTCCGGATTTTCAGAATCAATCCAAACGGCAGGGTCGTCAGCGGCATCCTCATTTTTGTTTTGAGGCACAGGCGTAGTTTCAAATTTTGCAGCAACTGCATTTTTGATATGTTTTCCCGCAATGCGCGAACCTTCGCTGGGCCGGTTGCAAGCGTATATAACAGAAACAAAAAGCAGAACAATAAAAAACGGGTGTTTTACACTAATTTTCATCGGGTTAAAATTTCAATTTTTTATGACATCAGATTGAATTTGCATGAGATTTTAATCATCTCACCTGGCGTAAGTTCCAGGCTCATGCTCACTTCATACTTCAAGGTTATCAGAAAAAACAGACCGGAAGCCTTGCTTTAAGCAAAAGCAGGCCTCTCGTTACTATTTCATAAAAGCATTTAATTCTACAAGAACTTATTAAAACACTCCCTTTGGCATTTCCCGAAAAACACAACCGTCAGAATATTCCACACAATTATAACCCGAATGGAGTTACTTGTTCTCCGTTTTTTTTTGCAAAAGAGACGTTAAAACTATTTCAGCTTGCTTGCTTCCTGCGTAACCATAATAAAATCGCGATGCGCTTTTATCAGGTTAATCGCATGCAACAACATATTTTTTGTTTCTGAAATGGTGTTGAAGAAAAGTACTGAATTTCTGGTGTTAATTTCCCGTGCTTTAATACGTTTTATCTGGGTGATTTCCATTCCTTCAAGCAGAACCAGAATTTCATCCCGTTGCTTTATCAAATCATTCGTACATTCAAATTTATCTTCTTTCACCAGGTTCACGGCAAAGTCGAAAAACTTGCTTATCTCCATTACCAATTTACTGAACTCGTCGATTTGTGATTGTACAAATGGCTTGTGATTGTTATTAACATGTTCGTAAAGCGGATTTACCAGAAAGTTAAGCGAATGCGCCAACTCTCTCTGGTAGTCAACTATCTGCACGTAAAAGTGTCCGGAATCCACATCCTCCTCAATTTTAGAGATTGTGCTCAACACCTTATTTTTTTGTTTTTTCGATTTTTTATTCAACGTGTCTTTCAGGCTCAGCGACTCTTTCAGTTTTGATCGGTCCTCGCTCAGAAAACTGCCAATACTATCGGAATAAACCTGGTTGGCCGTGTTAACATATTTCACCACCTGTTTCCTGCATTTTTCCATTACCTTTTCCGTTTCGTCTTTTTCGGTAATGGTATCATCTTCTTCAATCGCGTCTTTTGCACTTCTTTTTTTGAAAAGAATATGCGTACGAACAACCATGGTTACAGCAATTCCAACAAAAACCACAATCATTATCATACCTCCAACAGAGATAATCCATGCCACAATTGCTGCCACTGTAAATGCAATAATCGCAGTTAAAAACCATCCGCCGATAACGGTAAACACACCGGAGATGCGATAAACGGCACTGTCGCGGCCCCACGCCCGGTCAGACAGCGAAGTTCCCATAGCAACCATAAAAGTTACGTAAGTGGTAGATAAAGGAAGTTTATACGATGTACCAATTGCAATAAGAATACTTGCCACCAAAAGATTTACCGAAGCCCGTATTTTGTCAAATGACGGAGCATCGGGATTTACGGAAGCTGCCTCAACAGGTTCGAACCGACTCTGTATTTTATCGGTTAACGATGCAGGAACAATCTTTTTCAGATTTTTCTGAAAGCTGGTTGAGCTTCTCACAATAACCCTCGCCACCATATTGGAATTAAACCGCTCATTTCCTTCGTTCTGCCTCGATAAATCCAGCGAAGTATTTACCACAGACTGTGCTTTCTTCGAGAAAATCAGGGTGGAAATCATGACCAACCCCGAAATAAGCAACATGTATGTTGGCGTACCGACTTTCCCTGCCAGCATCTCCATCGAAAAAGCATCCGGGGCAGTTGCTCCTGCCGCCATCCACGCTTTAAACGAGTTATACCCGGCCAGCGGCACACCAATGAAGTTAACCAGGTCGTTACCTGCAAAAGCCATTGCAAGGGCAAACGTCCCGATAAGAACCGTAATTTTAAGTATTTTAATGTTGAACAGCCACTTTAATAGCTGGATAAAAATCACCCACACCACAAAACTGTAGATCAATAATTTACCGGTATGTGTGGCTACCCACTCTCCCAGTTTCTGCCCGTTTAACACTTCAATTTCGGCAAAGGCAGAACCAGAAATTCCTTTAATTAAAATGAAATAAGTGATTGCTGTTACGGCAAAACCGCCAAATACAGAACCAAAATATTTCATGTTTTTATGGTAGTTGAATGTAAAAATAAGCCGCGTAATGTATTGCACAATAGCACCAATAGTGAATGCAATAAGCACCGAAAGCAAAATCCCCGTAATAATGGCCAGCGCCTTTTCGGAGTTAATGTAATTAGACAACTCTCCGAGAGAGCCTCCTATTTGTTGTATTTTTACAATGGAAACAGCCACGGCCGACCCAAGCAGCTCAAACACAATAGAAACCGTTGTTGACGTTGGCATTCCGAAGGTATTAAACATATCCAGCAGAATAACATCGGTAATCATAACTGCCAGAAAAATGACTATGATTTCGGAAAAAACAAACATCTCCGGATGGAAAATCCCTTTTCTGGCAACCTCCATCATACCGCTTGAAAATGTTGCTCCAATAAGTACACCTAGTCCGGCCATTAGAAAAATAAGCCATTTGGGAGCTGCTTTCGAACCAAAAGCCGAGTTCAGAAAATTCACTGCGTCGTTACTAACTCCAACAACCAAATCAGAAATAGCGAGTGCGAAGAGGACAACAACAATGATAAGGTATATATTTTCCATTATCTAATTTTTAGGGCAGGCAAATATAAAGTTGAATTAAGTTCTTATCACTGACTAAAATATTAAAAAAATATTAACTATCCATCAAATTTTTATTAACGCTTAAGCCGGGCTGCCGGGTTCGTCGAAAAATGAATCAACTTGCAGCCTAATTATTAGATAATTAAAATAGTAAGCCTTGCTGTTGGCTTATTTTTTAATTTTGAATCTCAAAACAGGTAAATATGAAAACTTATTCTTCGCGGCAACTGACCCTTTATATTTCTGTGCTACTCACAGTACTTGTAGTTCTTATACTTTTTTTTGCTTGCCGGTTTTCACCGGGAATTGTTGTAGTTATTGGTTTCGCCGCGGTCTTTTTCCTGTTTTCATTCTTTTACGTGAATTACATCATAAACAGATACATTTCCGACAAAATACGACCGGTTTATAAAACAATAAAAGACCTGCCTCTAAGCGGTAAAAAGCTGGAAGAAAAATCATCCGACTCCACTAACCTCCTTTCCAATGTAAAGTTTGAAGTAGAAGAGTGGGCCAAAGCCCAGATGAAAGAAATTGAAAGGTTGAAGGAACTGGAACGGTACCGCAAAGAGTTTGTGGGAAATGTTTCTCACGAGCTGAAAACTCCTATTTTCAATATACAGGGGTACATTCTTACTTTAATTGAAGGAGGACTTGAGGATCCAAAAATTAACATGCTTTACCTGAAACGTACAGAAAAAAGCATCGACCGAATGATATCCATCGTGGAAGATCTGGAATCCATCAACAAACTCGAATCGGGAGAACTGATGCTGAACCCTGTGAAGTTCGACATTGTAAAAACCGCAAAAGACGTGTTTGAGATGGAACAATGGCAGGCTCAGGAAAGAGATATTTCGCTCGAAATAGTAACTCCGCCCGTAAAACCAATTTTTGTAAGAGCAGACCGAAACCGTATTCTGGAAGTGATGACAAACCTTGTGGTAAATGCCATTAAATACGGAAAGAAGGGTGGCTTTGTTCATATTTCGTTTCACGATTTGGACGACAATATTATGGTTGAAATATCTGACAACGGAATTGGAATCGAGAAGAAAAACCTGCCCCGCGTATTCGAACGTTTTTACCGGGTAGACAAATCGCGGTCGCGTGAGCAAGGCGGAACCGGGCTTGGACTTTCCATTGTAAAACACATTATCGAAGCACACAACCAGTCTATTAACGTCAGAAGCGTGCTCGACCAGGGGACCACATTTAACTTCACCCTTGAAAAAGCAAAATAATAGAGATACCTTTGTGTGATTTCTTCTTTGTGAAGTGGTCAGAAAGAAATAACTTATACCTTTGTCAATTATAACATTTAATACCGATGAGCGACAATAAATTCAAAATTTTGCTGGTTGATGACGAAATCGATATTCTTGAATTCATCAGCTATAATTTAGAGAAAGAAGGATACACTGTTTTTACAGCACAAAATGGAGTTGAAGCAATTAAAGAGGCCGAAAAAAACCAGCCTCACCTTATTATCCTTGATGTGATGATGCCCGAAATGGATGGAATTGCAGCCTGCGAAGAGATTCGCAAAATCCCGTCGTTGAACAACACGGTAATTGCATTTCTGACAGCACGTGGCGAAGACTATTCTCAAATTGCAGGTTTTGAAGCGGGTGCCGACGATTACATCACCAAGCCTGTTCGACCAAAAGTATTAATCAGCCGCGTAAAAGCTTTGCTTAAGCGCACCGGAGAAGCAGCCAGCCCTGTTGCCTATTCTGACGATGCCAGCACGGTTTCAATCGGTAACCTTGTTATTGATAAAGAACGCTACCTCATCCGCATGGGCGACAAAGAAATGGTTTTGCCCCGCAAAGAGTTTGAGTTGCTTTCGTTACTGGTTTCAAAACCAGGGAAAGTATTTACCCGCGAAGAAATTTATTCCACAGTATGGGGAGAAAATGTGGTTGTTGGTGACCGTACCATTGATGTACATATTCGCAAACTGCGCGAAAAAATTGGCAACGAACACATTAAAACCCTGAAAGGTATCGGGTATAAATTTGTAGAATAGGTCAGACGAAATAGACCACAAGATAAAGAGTTACGAAGCCGAGCGCATAGCCGGCTTCCAAATGCCAAAGCCTGTTCTTTTCGAGAATAAGGCGTGAAGTGGCAACCAGCCCCGAAACAACAATTACCGTCACAATTGCCCAAACCGGATTAATTCCGGTACGGAAAGAGAGTGCCAGCAGAGCGCCCGTTAATCCGCCAATTGCAGCCATGTGCCCGCTTATTTTCCATTTAAGCGAAAGAATAAGCAACAACACAATAATTAGAACCGAGGCAACCAGCAATAATTTAAATACCGGATAAGCGTTAATCCTGTTTAATAAAAAATACCCCGCGTAATAAGATACCGATGAAATTATCAGGGGCAATGCACGCTGGCTACCGGTTTCGAAGGACAATTTGAATTTCGGGTTTAATGCGAGCAAAGCCATCATTAAAAGCGGTAAAATGCCCGTAGAAAACAGAACCACCAGCAACACAAAACGCTTGGCTTCCCAAGTGATAAACGAAAAGTAAAAATTGGAATTGAAGAAAAGCAGAAATCCCAAAGTCGGTATAAATACCGGATGGAAAATCACGGAAATTATCTGAGCGATTTTTTTTGCCATGCTAAAGTTTCTTTCTCAGGCGGGCTACCGGAATACCAAGTTGCTCGCGGTATTTTGCCACAGTCCGGCGGGCAATGTTATACGATTTTTCTTTGAGAATATTAGTCAGTTTCTCGTCGGTTAACGGCTTCAATTTATCCTCATTATCAATACAATCCTGCAATATTTTTTTGATTTCTCGGGTTGAAACTTCTTCGCCGTCATCTTTCTGCATCCCTTCAGAAAAGAAATATTTCAACGGAAAAATACCAAAATGAGTCTGGATGTATTTACTGTTAGAAACCCTCGAAATAGTGGAAATATCAAGATTGGTTTTTTCTGCGATATCTTTCAAAATCATGGGGCGCATTTTGGTTTCGTCGCCTTCCTTAAAATACTCTTTCTGAAAATTGATAATTTCAGACATGGTCAGCAGCAGCGTCTGGTTCCGCTGCCTGATGGCGTCGATAAACCATTTGGCTGAATCGACCTTTTGTTTCACAAAAACCATTGCATCTTTCTGGTTCTTGTTTTTACTTTTGGTCTCTTTCACCATCGCATGCAGCATTTCCAGGTAAGTGTCGTTAATTTTCAAATCCGGAACATTCTGCTGGTTTAAAGAGAGATTCAGCTCCCCATCGATATTGTCAAGTATAAAATCGGGAATGATATGCTGGTTAGCCTTATTCAACGGATTGCTGTATGAACTGCCCGGCTTGGGATTCAGTTTCAGAATCTGTTCAATCCCGTCTTTCAGCTCCTCATCAGAAAGCTCCAGCTTTTTCTTTATTTTCTCGTAATGTTTCCTGGTAAATTCCTCAAAAAAGTCTAAAACAATCGATTTTGCCAGCTTATGATTCCCGTTGCCTTTTCGGCTGAGCTGTAAAAGCAAGCACTCCTTTAAGTCGCGTGCTCCCACACCTGCGGGGTCGAACTGTTGAATAATTTTCAGAATCTCTTCCAGCTTCTCCTCTGGCACATCCAGATTCAGATTGAACGCCAAATCGTCGCTGATAGAAATGAGGTCACGTCTTAAATAGCCGTCATCATCAATGTTTCCGATAATGTACTCGGCCAGTTGCCGATCTTCTTCCGAAAGAGTAATCATACCCAGTTGGTCGTAAAGGCTTTCGTGGAAAGTCATACCCACCGAAAAAGGAATATCGATGTATTTATCGTCTTTCGAGTAGTTGTTTGTTGTGGTTTTGTACGTTGGAATTTCGTCATCATCGTTCAGGTAATCGTCAAACGAAAACTCGTCGTTATCGATGTCCGATTCCTGCTCCTGATCGCTGTTATCCGGTTCCTCAATTTCCTCAGGACTATCCGATTCGAGTTCCAACACCGGATTTTCTTCCAGTTCTTTTTTTATGCGTTGTTCGAGCTGAATAGTAGGGATTTCCAAAAGCTTAATCACCTGTATTTGTTGAGGCGACAGCTTTTGAAGCAGTTTCTGTTGTAATGTTAATCTCTGCTCCATTTCCCTGATTTAAACTCCGTAAATTTACTACTTTTTTCTATGGAGTTCAAACGCGGCGTACTAGAATTCTGCATTTTTGGGCGTGCGCGGGAAAGCAATCACGTCGCGGATATTGCCCATTCCGGTAACAAACAGAATAAAACGTTCAAAACCTAATCCGAAACCACTGTGAACCACGCTGCCAAACCTTCTGGTATCCAGGTACCACCACATTTCTTCGGCAGGAACATTCATCTCCTTCATGCGGGTTTCCAGTTTTTCGAGCGATTCTTCACGCTGCGAGCCACCAATAATTTCGCCAATTTGCGGAAACAAAACATCCATTGCGCGAACGGTTTTGCCGTCGTCGTTCTGTTTCATGTAAAATGCCTTTATATCGCGCGGGTAATCGGTTAATATTACAGGGCATTTAAAATGTTTTTCTACCAGGTAGCGTTCGTGTTCGCTTTGCAGGTCAATTCCCCAGTCAACCGGAAACTGAAATTTATTCTTTTTGAACGGTTTCGAATTTTTCAGAATATCAATGGCCTCGGTATAAGTAAGCCGGACAAAACTGCTGTTAAGTACAAACTGAAGTTTTTCCACCAAATCCATTGAGCGCTGGTCCTGCGGTTTACCTTTTTCTTCCTGTTTCAGCCGGTCTGCCAAAAAGTAAAGATCGTCGCTACAGTATTCCAGTGCGTAACTGATGAGATATTTAAGAAACTCTTCGGCCAAATCCATGTTGTCCTTCAGATCATAAAAAGCCATTTCGGGCTCAATCATCCAAAACTCGGCAAGGTGCCGTGTTGTATTTGAATTTTCGGCACGGAATGTTGGACCGAATGTATAGATTTCGCCCAGCGCCAAAGCACCCAGTTCGCCTTCCAGCTGCCCGGAAACCGTTAAGTTGGTTGGCCTCCCAAAAAAATCTTTGCTAAAATCCGGTTTACCTTCTTCGGTAAGTGGAGGATTCACGGCATCGAGCGTAGAAACGCGGAACATTTGCCCGGCGCCCTCAGCATCGCTTGCTGTAATAATGGGAGTATGCAGGTAATAAAACCCTTTTTTGTTAAAGTATTTATGAATGGCAAAAGCCATGGCATGGCGAATGCGGAAAACCGCACCAAAAGTGTTTGTACGAAAACGCAAATGTGCATTTTCACGCAAAAATTCCAGTGTATGCTTTTTCGGCTGAATGGGATATTTATCGGGATCGGCTTTCCCCAGCAGCTCAATTTTTTCAGCTAACAGCTCAACATTCTGGCCTGATCCCTGAGATTTAGATAAGGTTCCTTCTACTGCCAGGGATGCTCCTGTGTTGATTTCGTGAAGCAACTGTTCGTCAAACTTAGCAACATCGGCAACCACTTGTAAATTGTGTATGGTCGACCCGTCGTTCAGGGCAATGAAATTCACGTTTTTACTTCCGCGTTTTGTTCTTACCCATCCTTTTACAAGCGTTTGGGTTTCCGTTTTTCCGTTCGTCAGAACTTCTTTTATTTTTAATCTTTTCATTACTCTACTGCTTTGTTTAATCTGCTGTAACACTAAATAAGCTAAAGGGTACAAAAGTAAATCTTTATGATGACTTTTAGTCCCGTACGTGTTGAATTTTTCGATATCTGAAGAAATAGTAAAATAGAAAAAGCCATTCGTTAGTACGCGAATGGCTTATGCCTAGTTGATTGATTTGTAGTTTGATTTACTTGAAATCAATATATTAAATCGTCCAAAAGGATTTTCAGATTAGCTTCTTTCAAGCGTTCCCGGAACCGGAACAGTGGCTTTTTCCATATAACCAATGTCGCCCATAATGTAGGTTGTCGGACCGAGTTTCATATCTGAGTTCATCATTTCGTCGAAAGTAACTTCTTTTCCGGTGTATGCAGAAACCCTTCCCATTATGGCAACCAGGTTCGACTCGGCTGTTTGTTCAGCTTCGTTAAACGGAATATTCTGGCGAATGCAGGTAACCAGGTTAATGTGTTCCTGTACATACGGGCTTGTTTCAGAACCCTGAGCTTCGAACAACTGATTTCCGGCAGCGTCAACAATCTGGTTTTTACCCCCGGCAGTAGTAGCAATTGCCTTTGTTCCGTGGAATATTTCGTAAACACCGTTGGCACAACTGTTTATCTGGCGGCACATGCTGTGTACATGACGGCCGTCTTCATAAACATAATCCACACTGAAATTATCGTATTGATCACCCGTTACCCTGCGTTGGCGCGAACCAAACCCAACTGCTTTAACCGGATGTTCGCCAATAAACCAGCTTGCCACATCAATATTATGAACATGCTGCTCTACAATATGATCACCTGAAAGCCAGCACCAGTTCACCCAGTCGCGAATCATCCATTCCATTTCGCTCCAGCTCGGGTTATTATCGCGGTGCCACAACTTACCTCCGTTCCAGTAAACATTTGCCGATACAATCTGGCCAATGGCATTGTTGTTAATTTCCTTCCACAGGTTAACATAGTTATGCTGGTGACGACGCTGTGTTCCGGTAACAACTTTCAATCCCTGGGAATCGGCCATTTTTGCTGCTGCAATAACCTGACGGATTCCGGCAGAATCAACAGCAACAGGTTTTTCCATAAACACATGTTTACGGGCTTTTACAGCGGCTTCGAAATGTTCGGGCCTAAATTTTGGCGGAGTTGCCAGAATAACGATATCAACGCCGGCGTCAAGAACTTTTTCGAAAGCATCGAACCCGACAAAACAATTTTCGTCAGGAACTTCCATGTTCTTTTCGTTTTTCAGCTTTTCCTTGAGGCTGTCAACACGATCCTGGAAAACATCGCCCAGGGCAACAATCTTAAGGTTTGGGCCGGCATCCAAAAAGTTAATGGCAGCACCCGAACCACGTCCTCCGCACCCGATAATCCCTGCTTTCAGTTCCTGTCCGTCAGGAGCTGTATCGAGCATCGGAGGCAATTTATATTCTCTTTTTTTGAAATCGTATATACCGGTATCACCTGCTGTTCCTCCTCCGGCACAGGATGATAATGTTCCTACTCCCATGGCGCCCACTGCTCCAACTGCAGCTGCACTGGATAAAAATTTCCGTCTTGAAAAATTGTTACTACTCATAATCGATGATTTTAGTTGAATTTAGGACTCTAAATTAGTTAATTTTCCCTGTATTTTCGTCAAATTCACAAATAACTCTAAACCCAATATAGTTGCAATCGGAGAGCCACCAAATGCTTTTGGGCATCTGCGGATCGGTACGCAGCCAGTCTACTGTGCGTGTGTAATCGCGCCAGGCGCTTCTTACGTCTCCCGCCGGACTGCGGAACGAACCTCCTTTTACCACATGTTCTTCTCCGGTAGCAGGCCCCTTCGGGTCAACTGCCCCATCGGCAAGCTGGGTAAACGCATCTTCTGCATACCAGTCAGAACAATACTCCAACGCATTTCCCAACATGTTTTTCAAGCCAAACGGATTGGCTTCGACCATGTCTGGCTCCTGAGTTCTTCCCATCCCGTTTTTCTCGTAAATAACATATTGATTAATAATGTCACTTTCTTTTCCGAAAAGACTTCCAATAAAACCTTTTTCGCCAAAATCTTTAGGCTGGCCCTCGAAAAAGTAAGGCGTTTCTGAGCCTGCTCGAGCTGCGTATTCCCACTCAGCCTCGGTAGGAAGGCGATAGGTTTTACCGGTTACTTTCGACAACCATTTGCAATAGGTTTCGGCAGCATGAAACGACATGGTAATTGCCGGGCGAACTCCCATTCCCCAGTTTTGGTCGGGCTGACCATACGGAGGTGTAGGCCCGGAAATAGCATCTACGTCATCTTCGGTGCGCGCGCCTTCAGTATCGGTTGAACGCCCTTCTGCGGCAGTTTTTTCGTAAAAAGCAAGGTATTCTTTCCAGGTAACCTCAATTTCTGCCATAAAAAACGGGCTGATTTTTACTTCTTTCTGCGGACCTTCATCGGCATCGCGCATCTGTTCATCCGCGGGACTTCCTATTTTAAAAGAGCCTCCGGGAATGGCTTTCATATTAAACGATATTGTTGTATTGGGAATTGTTTCGGTGAAACTCTCGTGGGCTGAAACAGCAGCAGGTTCGGTAAAAACTTCCAGGTTTTCGTCGCTGCCCATTCCAAAATCGACATTGGCTGCATGAATAGCGTTAGGATCAAAATGCCCTACATTTAAGTGGCAGTTGATGCATCGCAATTCTTCTTCGTTCTGGCTGTAATACAAGTGCGCATCCTGTCCTTCTTTACTAAGGGTCAGCGGAAACAAATTCTGGTGGCAATGCAGGCACGACTCTTTAAAAACGTGGTGTTTTGCATATTCCAGTGTTGACTTCTGTTCCCAATTGAAATCGGCGCTGTCTTTAAAAACCAGCCCGTAAACATCGCGGGCAGCGGCAATCATTTTTTCTTTCAGATACCCCTGTCCTTTTGGCGGCAGGTGGCAGTCGACACACCCCACACGAAATCCGGCCGGATTATCATAATGAGTGGACAGTTTCCAGGAATCAAAAACATGCGGGTGGACATGGCACACTTCGCACGATTCGTTGGTTGATGTATATTCCAATGCTTTATTAGAATAGATGGTGACAAGCAGTCCCAGTACAAAACCAATAAAGAGTACCAGAAGCAATTTTTTTCTCAGGTGATGGACAAATTTTTTAAACATTCTAAAAAGGTGTTAGAAAAAAGAAGATTGATTTATTCGAAAATCCAAAAATAATAATTTATCAAAGGAGTGCAGACTAAATTATTGTTTCAGCGCTAATTTAGAAACAATCAACTTTTTTCGTACCGAACATAATCCACTCATATCATTTTAATGACGAATTTTTTCCTGTTTACACCTATATCAAACCTAAAAAAAGTTTGTTCGCCACTTTTTGGTAAAACCAATTCCAATGAATTGAAGGTTTTCGGCAATTGGAGAAAATTGCTCAAAACAGAGCAACATATTCTAATATCTGCGCCCTGCATACTTTTGAGGCGCCCTGCAGGCATATAGGACACCCTGCCTGTTTTCACCCCGTCCTGCATAAACTTCAGGCATCCCTGCGGCGCAGGATTACAAAATATTGCCGCAGGGCGGGTAAAAGTGGAGCAGAAATCATCAAAAACGCTGCAGGATGGGAAAAAAGCCCGCAGGGAATACAAAAAGTGGCGCAGGACGAAGAATGGGGCTGCAGGACAATGACTTTTACTGAAACAACGCAAACAGCAGAGCATTTTCAGGAAAGCCAATCCGGCAAATCTACCTGCTTATCGAGCATTAGTTTTCTGAGTGCTTCTTTTTATCTTCAATAAAATACGGATTAAAACTGTATGATGAATGCACGGCATAAGGCGCTTTCTTCTGTGGCAAAAAAGCTTTTAATTCATCCATGTCTTTCCGGAATTGTCCTTCTTTGGTTGCCAGGTTGTTCCATTCGTTGGGATCGTTGCGATGATCATAAAATTCCTCTGAGCCGTCGTTGTAACGAATATACCTGAGGTATTCCGATCGAACAGAATGGTTCTCCCAGCCATAGGTCGTAATTGCGTATGAAGGAGGGAGACCATCCGCTTTTCCGGCCAACATAGGAATCAGGCTGGCACCTTCGTTTTGCGGATTAGACTCCATCCCGCAAAGCTCAAGAAGTGTTGGATAAATCGAAAGCATTTCCACCGGAGCGCTTACAACTGTACCTTTTTGCACTCCCGGCCCGGTAAAAATCAGAGGGGCATTGGTTGCCTCCTCCCACAAGCAATGTTTGGCAAACGTGTTTTTTTCTCCCATCCGGTAACCATGGTCACTCCACAACACTACTACTGTATTTTCAGCATTTGGTCCGTTTTCAAGAGCATTTAATATTTCACCGATATAAAAATCGACAAAAGAGATACATGCCAGGTAAGCTTGTATCATTTTAGGCCACTCGCCACTTCTGATAGCCCATTCAGTAGTAGGCATCATGGGCATATCGTCAATTTCGAGCGCAATGGCAGGCAAATCGTCCAAATCTTCTTTCAGATAAGGTGGAGTTTCAATATCCGCTAAAGGATGTAAATCAAACCATTTTGGGGGAACATACCACGGGACATGTGGGCGAAGAAAGCCTACAGCAAGAAAAAACGGCTGTTGGTAATCTTTCTTTAGCCTATCGATTGCCCATTGCGCCGAATGGTAATCAGGCATAAGTGTATCTGACTCCGGAAATGCTCCCCAATCGGTACTCGTATTTCCATATCCGGCTTTATTTATTCTGCCATTCCATACAAATTTATTTTGTGGAGAAGGGCCGAATCCGGGAATTCTGCCGCCTGATTCGTCTAAAATATTGGCTGGTGCGTGCCCATGAAAAATTTTACCAATTCCCATAGTGTGGTAGCCGTTATTCTTAAAATACTCGGGAAGAAAAACGACATCTGCTGTAACCGGATTGTCCTGCTTTATTTTGTCATCGTCAATCATCCCGTAAATACCTGTACTTGATGGACGCAACCCTGTCATTACCGATGCGCGCGATGGTCCGCACAAAGGAGCCTGACAATGGGCATTTGTAAACAGCGCCCCTGCCGCAGCAAGCTTATCAATATTCGGGGTTTTGGCGTTGGGATGGCCATTCATACATCCCACCCAATCGTTAAGATCGTCGATACATATCATCAGCACATTGAGACGCTTGTCCACTTGTTCCATTTTGTTTTCCGCACAGGCATAAAAAAGTACCACCAAGCAACTCACCGCAATTAACCGAAAGATTAAATTTTTAAAACTTACCCGGGCATTGCTTTGATTTATACTAATTGGCATTGCTTAATTTTTTTGTGAGCATTTTATTCAACCTCTCTACTTCTTGCTTATATTCCGATTTGCCGGCTAGGTTCATTGTCGCCACTTTACTGCCGGAGTGGTCGTACAATTCTATGGCCACAACTTCTTCGGGATTCTCATATTTTTGCCAGCGGGTAAAACGGTAATTCTCTGTACGCATGGAATATCCCATGATCTCCATTTTTCGATCATACCCAAGACTTTTACCCCTCGGATATTGACTAATGGCAGCATCTTTAATTTCAACCTCAGGGTTTTTCAGCACAGGAACCAGTGACTGTCCATCCAAATGCCGTGGTTTTTCTAATCCGGCCAGATCGCACAAAGTAGGATAAACATCAATAAACTCTGCCAGAGACCTTGTTTGTACGTTTTTCGCCATTCCGGGAGCAGCAATAATTAAGGGGGCATTTGTATCGAGCTCCATATTGGAATGTTTACACCAGCTTCCGTATTCGCCCAGCTTCCAGCCATGGTCTCCCCACAAAACAATAATTGTATTTTCGGCAAGCCCGTTCTCTTCCAGAGCATCCAGCAATTTTCCTATTTGCGAATCAATCATGCTTACAGCGGCATAATAACCATGGATAAGTTTGCGGGAGGTTTCATCATCAAGATAACCGGTTGCCGGGATATCATGATATTTTCGGAGCTCTCCAAATGTAGCCAATGAAATATCTGGCATTGCATCGGGCGACTTTCTCGCCGGCACACTAATTTTGGATTCGTCGTATAAATCCCAGTATTTTCGGGGCGAGACGAAAGGCAAATGAGGTTTTATAAACCCTACCGCCAAAAAAAATGTACTATCCTTCAGCTCCATTATACGGTCAGTTGCAATCTTTGCAATCGCGGCGTCAGTCATGTTTTCCTCCGGCTCATCAGAACAATAATATGGCAGCCGCTGACCATCTATTGACGGAAAATCACTTTGAAGATTAGCTGTATCTCCTCTGGTGATCTTTTGAATATTATTCAGAATCTCGCGCTGTTCCCATTTAGGCACCGACCAGGATTTACGATCATCCTTATTCCCATGGCCGGTATGGAATATTTTCCCCGTGGTTTCCGTTCGATACCCGTTATTTTTAAAGTGTTCAGCCAAGGTTACCACATCAGGTATTTTTGTGCGAAAAAAAGTTTGCAGATCATAAATGCCTATTGCATCCGGGCGTAAGCCTGTCATCATACTGTTTCGGGAAGGAGCACAAACAGCTTGCTGACAGTAGGCTCTATGAAATAGCACACCCTCCTTTGCCAACCTGTCGATATTTGGGGTAACCATATACTCGGCGCCATAACAATTTAGCTCAGGGCGCAGATCATCTACTGCAATAAAAAGCACATTGGGCTTTTGAGCCTTGCCTGTTACTACAAACAAGGTTGAAAAAAAAGCAATCAAAATTATTCGGTTCATTAGTATTGATAAGGTTTAATTGTTTTATAAGTTGCAGTAAAAAAACTATTTCAAAAATTGTATAAGCTACAAACAACACAGATTCAACCCTAAAAACAGCCACCCTTTCTTTTCTATCATCACTTACAACTGATATGAAATGATGCCCTAATTATGAACTGACGTCAACCATTCGTATAGTAGCTCCTTTTGATACTAAATATACGAATCTGCTTATAAAAGCTAACTGCCAAATTCAATAAAATGTAAATTCGAGCTTTCTTTTTCGATTAACAACTATTCTCCGCTTCCGTAAAAGTTTAGTTCATAAGTATAGACAAACAAATCAATTAGCCCCGGATTATTCGCGAATATGGGCAGTATGTGTTCTGGAAAGACGAAAGTAAATTGAAAAGATACTATGCTTAGCAATTTGTAAATCATTGATTT
>NZ_FQUM01000022.1 GCF_900129025.1 Mariniphaga anaerophila
TGCTTGTCTTTTTTCTTTTCCTTTCTTGTCTTTGTCTTTTTGCAATAGGTTTTTATTTGTTAATCGGTTCCTTTTTCAAATGCGCTGGTAACGGTTAGTACATGTTGTCGGGGCGGATTTCGGAGAGCGTTCCTGTCCGGAGGACACGGAACTGCGAAACGGGAATCCGCAGTTAGCATACCACCGAACCCCGCCCTGCAATATGTACTTTGTTGTGTTTAGTTTTTTAATTTTCAATTACTTAATATTCTATTTTTGGCAATTTCTTTGTCCTTGCAGCATACAAGTCAAAACCTCCTTTCCCTCCTGGTCGGTTCGATGAAAAAATCAACATTGTATCATCAAATTCACCAAATGGAACAATAATCGGACGATATTCGTCATATTCTGAATTTATTTTATCCCCCAAATTTTGTGGCTGAGACCATTTCCCATCCAAATACTGTGAGAAATATAAATCAAATCCACCATAACCTCCCTCTCTATCTGATGTGAAGACCATTATATTCCCTACAACAAACGGGCATTTATCATTTTTGTCACTTGACAAAATAGCATTTCTAACAATTTCGTGTTCAGTGGCAACAAGGTAATTAGGATTAATTTCGTCTTCAACAAATGCTGTTTCATAAATGCTAAATACTTCCATTTCTCTGTTACTACAGAATACAAGACTTTTATTCTCGTTAAATATGCAAGGGTAGTAATCGTCATACTCTGAGTTGATGGATTCAAAAGATTCTGGAGTATTTATTATCTCCTGTGCATTGTATGTTCCAAAATCAAGTTTCTTTGAAGATGCATATTTTATATCAAAATTTCCCGATTCGTTATTTGCGTAGAAAAAGTATTCATAAGTTTCATCTCCAAAATGATAAAATGGACCATATTCATCAAAGTCTGTATTTATAGTTTCCAGAACCTTGCTTGCATATTTATTATAACTATTAGCATCGCTAACATATGAAACATCTAATATGTCATCTTTTGAATGATATGAAATATCCATACTTTTATAGATAATATCAAAATTGTCTCCTGAACTATTTCTATTTGTCGAAAAATAAATTCCATGTCTGAATGCTGGAAAGGGTAAATCAGAATTGTAATCGTCAAAGGAAGAATTAATATTTTCCAGATTCACAGGCAGTTCAATTACAATTGTTTCGTAAGTAAAATCATAATCATCATTGTTGAATATTTTAATACAACTTGTTAATGTGATTATGAAAGCGAAAAGTAAAATTTTTAATGTCTTCATGACTATTTGGTTTATAACGAAGGTTTTCTTTTATGATTGTTTTTTGTAGTTATGGTTGCTTCTCTTTCAAAATTAAACACAACGGTAAATTGTAAGTTGTCGTTGCGGATTGCGGGTGATTGTCCGTCCGCAGGACGAAGACAATCATGCGGGAATCCGAGGCGACAACCTGCACAGTACCCCGCAATGCAATTTATAAAATGTTAACGCCTGGTGTTTATTTTTTAATTTTTATCAAATTGTCCTGTCATATTTAAGATTCATTCTGAGAGATTCGAGTACATTTCTCTTTCCAAAAATCGAGATACTATTATCAATAATCCGTACATTAATTTCTTCTCTGAAGATAAAATTAAGCTGTCGAGCCAATTTAGTTTTTCTGACATATTTGATTTTATCCAATTCTGAGTCAGAAGATATATATCCTTTTTTTAAAATCAGAGAATTAATCTTTTTTGTTAAAGTCGCTGCATCATTAAATTCTTCGCATTTAAGGACTCCGTTTCGGTTTATTAAAGTCTGAGTCATTGCAAGAACAATTGGAAGGGCTATTTGACTTATCCATCCTGATCCGGAAATTGAAATACTCGGTTTACCTATGACAACAGAAAAAATAAAAATCACTCCGTTTAATACAATGAGAAGAAAAATCGCAAGGAATATTGTCTCCTTAACTGAAATCTTAAATAATGCCCTTTCAAGTTTCATAATCTGTTATTTATGGTGCTTTTTTCACTTGGCGTTAACGGTTGGTACATGTTGTCGGGGCGGATTTCGGAGAGCGTTCCTGTCCGAAGGACACGGAACTGCGATGCGAGAATCCGCAGTTGGCGCACCACCGAACCCCGCCCTGCAATATGTACCGTGTTAGGTGTTGTTTTTTATTTTCTTAATTATTTCTTTCATTATTTCTGGGTCACTGGTGTCCAGGAATTGAATTACATCTGATTCTCTCTTTTTATTGTCTTGAATGAATATTTTCAAGGCATTCGCAAACTCTTTGCATATATTAATTGAATTTTCAATTACCCAAAGGCTAATCTGTTCGATTGTAATTACTTTATCTTGGATGTCAGTTTTTTTATGAATCTTGAAATATTTTAAAATCTTATCAGGTGAATGGACAATTAATTTCTTATTGTCAACAGTATATGTCTCGTTTGCCCAGTCGTCTTTGTAGTGGATTAGTTCTGCTCTGTAATCAAACAGTTTTGTAACCCATTCTCTATCGTAAAAGTCAACAAGAATACCAATTTTTGACTTCTTAATTTGATGGTCATGTCTTGTCGATTTTGCAAGACTATTCCAAAGTTTTTTCTCGGTTTTGCTTTCTCCAATAATGTACCAAATAAAACAACTATAATAGTCAAATAATGATGCAGTATTAAAAATGATACTATCAAAAAGACAGTTTTGCCGAATTGATATTTCCTCCTCTGGAAAAGATGATTTACACTCTTTGGGATTAATATTATAAAGAAGATTGTAATGAAATAATACACTTTCCATGCGATATGAAATTGCCTTTAAAAACTGATTTGTGGTTTCATTTCCCAATTTCCCAGTAATTTTATTTGCATAGTCAATATCTATTTGGTTTAAAAGAAAATCAAAGTCATAAGATTCTTTATGGATTCTAACTAATGATTCCTTGTGATTTTTGTATTTATCCAAATTGAAATCCATCATTTTTCCATTTTCTAAAAAAAAATTAATTACTCTTGAAATTCATTCCAAAGTCTGGTTTGTGTATTGTTTAATATTAGATTTGACCAATTATCAAATATTCTTTTTGCTCTGTCACTCTCGGCTCTTTTAAAACTGTAGCCCCCTAAAGTAAAAGAATCATTGTTTATGAAAGATGCTATTAATGTACCTCCAAAATCTTTTGAATAAACAAACTCAAGAGGAATTTCAATCGAAGTGTAACCGTGTCTGTTTAGAGAATTTGAGTAAACTACATTATAAATTCTATAAGTATTTTCTTCAATTTGAAGTTCTGTATGAATCTGAAGATTATAAATTATTGCTGTGTCCAAACCAATCATCAAGTAAAGTGTACTGTCGATTATAGTTGCGGACAAGTGGTCTTCAGTACTTTGGTAAACGGCTGATATCGGACTTTCTTTTGAACAATTTGCAAAAAGTAATATAAAAAGTACAAAATAGAGACTGTGCTTAATTTTCAAATCTCCTTTAATTTTTTGAATTATTTCTTGAAGCATGATTCTTGTTTTTGGTTTTTGTTCAAATAACACCTAACGGTTGGTGTATGAAGCGTTGGGCATTTCGAAGCACTTCACTGTCAAACCGCTGATATGTTTATTAAAAGTTCTCACATTCAAATTAACCACTTGCCGCCCAATGATTTATACACATTGTTGTGTGCCCGTGCTTTGTTTTTCTCTGTCAGTCCGTGGGCAGGAAAGACATACTCTTTGGCAAGTTTTGGTTTGCGGGTCGGCATGTGCGACTTGCCAATGTGTATGGCTTTTGCGTTGGCTTTAGTTCACTATTTCCAATATTTCAATTAAACTATTTGTGTTTTTTATTTTAACTCTGTCTCCAATTGATTTACCACTAATTGATAATCCAAGCGGAGAATTCATATTTATTCTTTGAATTCCATTTTCTTTGTCAATACCTACTTTGTGATTCTCAACCAGTTGAACAACAATCTCTTTGGTTTCGTTTAAGTAGTTTAATTTGACTATGCTATTCAGTTTAACTTTTTGATTTGAAATTAATTCAACCTTAGAATCTAATATCAAATCTTGGTACTTTTTAAAATCGTATGCACAAAGCATTTTTTTGTAAGCCGTTGAATCTTTTTCACCATAAGATTTTAGGTAGGATTTAATTTCTTCCAATGGGATATTCTTCCGTAATATATTCCAAGTGATATGGTCAGCAACATAAGATTGTGCTATTCTGAAATCATCTAAAATTTCTTGAATTGTATTATGATTGTATAACTCCTTTTTGGATTCAAAATTTGATACAGCATTAAATAGTTTTTCTTTTTGTTGCTTTTTTAGTTTGTCAGCAATTCTAATAGTTTTATTTACTGCACTAAAGCCAAATATTGGGAAAAATTGGGTTGTTTGTGGAGGCAAATGGTCAATTATATTTAGTACTGTTTCATTTCGTGTTTCTATGATTTCAAAATAATATTTTATTAATTCATTGAGGGACATGAACTGAAAATTAGAATTACCATTTTGAGGTGAATTTATTAATGGCTCTTCAATTAATTTTGGTTCATCAACCCGAATCTCTGGAATAGAAGTTCGCAAATATGATTGTAAAATTCTCCATTCATTCGAATAGTATTCATTATTTACCGGTTTACCGTTTGCAGTGAAACTCTGATAAATTAGTCTGTTAATTTCATCTTGAATCCTTAATGGGAAAAATTTATATTCAATCTTGCCAAATTCATTATAAATAACCTTGTATCCTTGAAGATGAAGTTGTTCCCTACATGAAATATTTTCGGTTAAGTGAGCTTTGAATTTTTTTATGCCATTTTCATAAAAGTAAATTCCTACAATCATTTCATTTTCAATAATCGTCAGAAATACCAAATTGTCATTTTGATTTAATCCATTCATGTATTCCTTTCCAATCTTACGCGAAAGTAAAGTCGAAACATAAACTTTATTGATGTGACCGGATTCGTAACATTGAAGCAGAAAACCATTTTTTTGACTTGTTTGAATGGGTAAAACGTAATCAGCTTTTAATGGATTTTCGGTGGTTAAAACATAAGTGCCATTCTTAAACAAATTGAAGTATCTTAAAATTAAATCTGGATTATTAGTGAAGAGGTCTTTCGGCACTGAATCTCCGGAGTCTAATTTTAGAACCGGTCTTTCAGTAAACTGATTATCTAAGTTTTTAAATTCAGCATCATTTGGGAATTCTGTTTCGTTTTCAATATCTGTATTTTCAATAAAAGAGTTCTCATTTGAAGCTGGATTATTATTAATCACAGGTTTAGTATGTTTTTCTCTTTTCAAATCATGTTCTTTAAACATGCCCCAAAGTGGTTCTAAAGTTTTTCCCCTGTTTGAATAATATTCTCCCCCTCGAACTCTAAAGAATTGCCAGCCGCAACGTTCCAAAACTTTTTGGCGCATCATATCATCCTGATATTTTTCTGCTCCGTGCCATTTATCACCATCGCATTCAATTGCTATTTTGGTTCCATCAGGGAAGAAGGCAACTAAATCAATTCGGTATTTCCCTTTTGCAACTTCGTACTGTGGTTTTACACTGTAGCCTTTATTTACAATATCATTGAATACATCAACCTCAAACCAGCTATCAAATGGTTCTGGTTGATTTCCAATAGTTCTTTCAATTGGAATTGGAGTAGGAGGTGTTGAAGGCTGGTAATTTATGAAATGGTCTAAAAGCTTATATCTTAAATCATTTGAGTTGCTTAAATCTTCTGGGAGGATGGAATGGAATAACCAGATTTGTTCAATTGCCCGACTTACAGCAACATTAAAACGTCTTTCATCCTCGGGACGTGTTAAGGCACTTCTGTTATGATTATGTGCAGTGACCAAACTCAAAATAATGATGTCTCTTTCATCGCCCTGAAAACTTGCGGAGTTACCACAGATTATTTTACGCTTTTTAAATTCGGGTTCTCCAATCTTCTTTACGAGTAGAGTTTCAATTAATGCACTTTGAGCATTTCCCTGTAAGCAAATTACTCCAATCGATTTCCCTTTGTATCTTTCATCGTTTACTAATTCACAAATTTTATTAGTTATTTCGATTGCTTCCTGTTCATTGCGAATACTTGCGCCTTGTCCTTCCGCATATCCATTTTGACAATAAACATGCATTAACGGTTCCAGCCTGTTTTCAGAATATTGTTTCAAAGGATAAAGACCTTTTCCATCGGGAGCATAAAATAATTTGTTTGAAAACTCAATTATTTCAGGCATACAACGAAAATGTTCCCTCAGCACTGTAATTCCTTCGCAGAATCTTTTTGCATGGTCGAAGAAACTGTATTCAGTTCCGTAAAAATTTTTGAAAGGAATTCCTTGGAGATGTCTGTTTATAAATGGAGTCATCGCATTTGCGTCCACTCCCACATATTCAGGTGACGTTTGTTTGTCGTCTCCGACTATTATAATATTTTTTGAAATGTAAAGTAAAAAAATAGCGTCTGGACCGAGCTGACTTGCTTCATCAATTATGGCATAATCATAAATGCCTTTTTCTGGTTGGATGGTTTCAGTTACTTTATATAGAGGCATAATCCAGCAAGGAACAGAGGTTTTGCAATATTCCATTTCTTCCTGTGCAATTTTTCTAAATTTCAAAGCTCGTTTGCCTTTCCCTGTTTTTCCAATCTTTTTAACTGCCTGAACCCACGCTTCAAGATGTTGTCTAAGGCTTCTATTTTGTTTTAGGTTGACTAAAACGTAAATCCATGATTTTTTTGCGGCAATTTTTGCAATTAATTTTTCTTCTCTTGAATCGTAAGATTTAATTTTTTCGCTTAGTTCTTTTTCAAAATCGCTGCTTAATAAGTTTGTTAATTCATCGAATGCGTGCCGATAAAGAATTGCTTGTTTTAAATCTGAAATTTGAGAATGCGAAAATTCGTTGTTTTCTACTTTTTCAATCAGATTCTGAAAATTTTGGGTTAAATCATTGCGAAGATTAGTAAACCTCGCATATTCTTCAAAATCGTTCTGGAGTTGAGAAAGATTTTTGCATAGAATTTTGTATTCACTTAATGCTAAATTGGATATTGACTGGTAAATATCTTTCACAATTGGATGAAAGTTGTTGCGGGATAAATAGCCTTGAATAATATTTCTTTTCTTTTTGTAATCAGATATTTTGTTTAGAATCAGAGTATTCTTTGTTTTATGAATCACTTGCTGTAATTCTTTAAGGTCAAAGCCATTAAAAGAAATGTCCGAAATACTCTGAATGAGTTTTATTTTGGTTTGAGTGTTTGAAATAGTTTCAAATAATGATAGCGTTTCATTATTCAATTGTTGGTAAAAATTAAACTTCTCATTGTAAGAATTTGAAGTACTGGAACTATCCCAAATTTCAGCTAATTCTTCAAAACTCTGTTTGATTTTAATGTCACTGATTACTTTGTCGAATTCTTCTTTGGTGTCGCAAGGACTGCCATTAACTTTTACTGATTCAATAAAATACAGTTTCTCCTTTATTTCTGTCGGCAAGAAAGGCTTTTTAAGCTTAAAACTTAAACCAGATAAAACATTTCCTGCATTTAGAAAATCTAAAAGAGTTTTAGCATCGTTTTTTAGGTTTATTAGTGATTTCCCTTTGGGAAAAGTAATTTCAATATTCCGGTCAAGAAACCGTAAGTCTATCTTTTCTAACTCTGTAAGAACTAGCTTGGATTTTTCTACCTTGTTAAACCAAACTTTATTATTGTGATTTATGAAGTCTGTAACAAGTTCCGTTTTATCTGGGTGCTGATTGATTGAGATTTTGTCAAATAATTTTTGAAGTTCATCCAAATAATTTTCAAGAGATTCAAAATCATGACATTTTATAATTTCAGCAGTTTCTATTGAAAGATTTTCTTTTTCCGCAATTGAAACAAGATTTTTAAAATTTTCTAAATCCTCAAATTCAAATAATTCAGTGGTTTCTGGTAATTGATATTCAAAAACTGATTTATCAATATTTATGTATTGCTGAAATAATGAAATATAAGTTTTTAATTTTTCTAAAATTTCATTGTCTGTATAATCATTAAAGTCATCATTATACCAGTCATAATTACTTTTATCAACTTCTAATGCTTTGGCAATCTCAGTCAAATTGCCTTGATATGCTGGATTTATGTCAATTCTTCGTGACGATTTTTCTTTAATTTTTAAAAGCTCATTCGTGTCAAAAGCCCTTCTTTTCTTTAAGTCCGCTAAATCTGATTCTAATTTATCAATTTCATTTTGAAGGACTTCAATATCTGTATTAGATAGTTCATCATTAATTGTATTAACACTTGCTTCTAAGTCCTGTATTGAGGATGAATCGCCACTTAATAAATTAACTGTTAGATTTCTAAACTCATCAGGAAGTTTGTCTTTGAGAACTTCTAAAGCTCTCTTTGTGTATGCAGTAACAAGTACTTTCTTGCCATTTGCCAATAAATGACAAATCAGATTTGAAATAGTATGTGATTTCCCAGTTCCTGGAGGACCTTGAACCAACACTTTGTTGTTAAATCTTGCCTTATTAATTATTGTTTTCTGTTCATCGTTGAATTTATTGGGAAAATAAATCGTATCAGAACCACGCAACTCAATATTGTCAGTTTGTGTTCCACCTAAAAACTCTGTCCTTTCAAGGTCGATTAAGTCATCAAGAGTTGGAATTTCAGTTTTCTCAGAACTTTCGATATCCTCAATTATTTTTTCATACATTGAAGTGAAACTTCTTGTATCTCGTTTTCTTAAAATAATTGCGGGCGCAAAAAATATGGTCTCTTTATTTGGAATATCTTTTGATTTGTTTTTTACCTCCTTGTAATTGCCATCGCCTGGTTTAATTCTCTCTGCAAGAAGTTGAAGTACCTCATGAATGTCTTCATCAAAAGGATTAACTAATTCTTTTCCCTTGATTAGCTCTTTTGCTGATTTCTCACTTTCAATAATATCGTTCGAATCAAATTGCTCAAATAAGTCAATTATTGCATCTGTTTCAATTTGCAATCCATTTTCCAAACTCTGACTGATAATTACACTTGAATCCCTTTTGGAAAATTCAAACTGAATTTCCGCTTTCGCAGTAATAATGTGTCTGCAAATTAGCGGTGTTTCATCATTCTCCTTAAAATTGAGCAATCCAATTCCGGCAATAAGTTCATATTCTTCGCCAAATTGCTGTGACTTATTATAAATTGAAAACAGTTTTTTGTAAATGGAGTTTACTTTGTCAAAAGCCGCAAACTTTACATCATAAATTTCTTTTTTAGACCAATACAATTCAGAATCTGCAAACCATTTTTCTTCGCAGTATTTGCTAAATTCTTCTTCAATTTCTGGATGGTCTTGTAATTTCAAAATTTCATTTTCTTCTGATTCTGTTTCTTCAATAAGCTCTGGCAAATCGTCTCTGTTTAATAAGCTTTCTTCATTAATCCAATTTTGCAGATTTTTAGGTGGCTTGGGGAAAATTGGCTTTTCAGGTTCAATAGGTTTTGAAATTTTCAGCCAGTAATTTGATTCATTTGAATAATTATCCTGAATAATACAATCAATCTTTTCGTCAATGGGAATATTTGACATCCAAAGAATTTCAAGATAATTATTCGAGTTTTCAATATCTCTAACTGGTTTACTTCTAAGTTTTGAAAACTCAAGTAAATAATTGAAAATCTGTAAATATTTTTTTGTCTTCATTTTCTATTAGTTACTTAGTCAGTCAGTGTCAATTTTCGGCGGTGCGCTGGCAAGATTTGGCTCTTTTGCAAGCTGAAGCGTCTGCTTGTGAGATGGAGCTTGCAAATGTGCCAAATGTGCGTTGGCAATTTATATCTATTATTTCATTAATTCTCTGCACTGTCTTTCTTTTTCAGCATGGCACACAACGGTTGGTGTAAGTTTAGTAGCGGATTTACGTGCGGTTATCCGTCCGATAGGAACGGATAATTGGGCGTGAATCCAACGTTGGAACACCCACCGAACCCGCTATTAAATTTACACTGTGTTAGGCAAAGTACTTATTTATTAAATCTTAAGCCAATTGATAAATCAATTCTATTTAAGCTTTCATATTCATTTTTTTCAAGTTTGATGGTCTGTTTTGTTGTCCCATCATCCCATTCATATTCAAGTAATGTTCCTGCAATTAATGAAATTTGAAATGCAAGTGATAAATTCTCCGATAATCCAATGTCATAGCCAATATCAAGAGATGAACCAATTGTATTTCCCGTCATCTTGTAATTATCAATAATTACTTTGTCAACTGAATATCCCATATAACCCAAGGATAGATTCATTAAAAAGGCATTGCTTTTATTATGATTAAAAACTCTCATTGAGAAAGTAGGTCCAACAAATGAAGTTTTCAATTTATCACTCATTTTACCAAATCTTCTATTACCTTCATTATCATCAATATAAATATTGTCCATGTTGTTTGATGAACTGAAAAGATAATATTTTAAACCGAATCCAAACTGTTCTGCAAAATAGTACGTTAAGTCCCCCCCCAAATGAGCTCCTGACTTTAACTCCTTTACATAGTCAACTAAATCAGGAAATACGCTTTCTCCAACCTTTGCTGTTATATAACTAAAGCCACCACTAATTCCAAATCTTAAATGTTGGTAATTTTGATAACCAACTAGTTTTTCTTTCGGAACTTCACTTTGTTGAAAATATTCAAGCTGATGATATTTAACGCTTGAAATTGGAATCAATGTACTATTGTACTCTTCTCCTTGTTTAAATGTAAAGAAAATATTGCCGGGCTCTACTTTCGTTATTTTACAGTTTATAGAATCATTATCATTGGTAACAATCAAATCCTGTGACAAAACAGATAAATAGCAGAATAATATTAGAAGTAGGGAAGTCGTTATTTTTTTCATCGGTTTAGTTTGTTTCGAGATTCTCAATGTCTTCAACCTTTAAAATTATAGCTGTAATTCTATGACAAGTACTCCAGAGGTCGGGAGTTTTATGTTTAGTGATTTTAATTGCGTTTCCTCCAACTTTTCTTGCCTCAAGCTTTGCCTTGTCAACTACAGTTTCATAATTGCACTTTGTACTAAATCCAGAGTCACCGACTTTAATTTGTCCAAGTTCCTCCGAATTATTCGGTTTGGGTTGGTCTAAGTCAATTACGACTACTTTTTGTCTATAGTCTAAAGGAGGATAATTCTTACTTAGACTTGTAGAAATTCTTGGTGAGCAAGAACAAAAGATTGTAAGGAAAGTAATTCCCAAGAATAATTTAAGTTTTTTCATTAGTTTCTCTTTTATGAGTTTGTTTAGTGATTAATATTGTTCATTCGTTTCTTCAGTATTTTGCCTAACGGTCACTTGTATGTGGTCGGGCGGGATTTCTGGAAGAAATCGTGTCAGACCCGCAGGAAAGTGGGCGCAAGGTCTGACTTGTCAGACCGCTAAAACCCCCGCCTGCCATATACAATTTGTTACCACACGTTTTTTTCTCTTTCATATAATTCTATGTCATTTTTTAAGTCAAATTCCAATTTTATCTTTATGACATTCACTTTTTTGTCTTGGAGAAATTCCTTCTCAGAATGTGCATTTATCTTCCAGAAATCAAAAGTCGGGCTATTATTTTTGCCGTCATAAAATGGATTATTAAAAATTAGGAACTTGTTCTCTTTGACTTTTTTAAAAAATAAAGGACAATCTTTGGCAAAGTTTCCTCCTTTACCTTTCGTCTCAATAAAATCTTCAGATTCTAAAAACTTTATTATTTCATTTCTTTTATATTCTCGATTATAATTTGGGTCAATTTCAAGCATTATCAAATGAAGATTTTTTTCAGAAAGTTCAAAATCTTCACTTAAATATTCTCTAGCATAATTTCCATTTTTTATCGGTGGTTTTTCAAAATATGCTTCCATAAAGTCGTGATAATCTATTTCTTTTGAAAATTCCAATTTATCAAATTTCTCGTCAATAAACTTTTTAAATTCATCTTTGAGTTTATGGAAACCTACAACTGTATAAAATCCATTTGACTCTTTTAAATAATATCCTTTTTTGTTGATTTTTGTATATCTAAATCCGAGCTCATTTTTTAATAAGTCGTAAACTCCAAGTAGAAAGAAGTCAATTTTTATCTTCCCATTTTTTAATTTATAGTAGTCTATTAGTTTAATCATGCTTTTGAAATATTAGTTGTAAGTACCTCTTTTTCAAAATGTGTGGTAACGGTTAGTGTATGGAACGTGGCAGTCTGCGTAGAGCGTCATTGTCGGCACGACAATGACGGTAGGAGCGGGCTGCGACGTTCCAAGTTTGCAGTGCCCCTGCCATGTTTTATACACTGTGTTACAGCGCGTTTTTTATTTTTATTTTTTTTTTCATTATTTACTGATTTTGTCCGGGAGCAGAAAATTGTCTTTTGGAAGACTATCATTGACTTTCCGGTTTCCAGCCAGTCAGTAATTTTTGCTTTTTATTTGGTTTTTAATTTTACAAAATTTTTGTCAGTCGGAAAACAGATTTTTCTAAAATTTTAAATCCTCCGGCTTCTCCTTTTTATTTGTACTTGTCAGTTTTGCAGGGCGTTGATTAAAAACGGTGGGCAAAAACACCAACAAAACCCAACGGGTTTTACCCCCCCAACACATTTTAATTTGTCTGCGAAATTTTTATTGTTTGTAAAATTGTCCGGTTACTGCGATTGTTTTATAATTTATTTTTGCAGTCAGTCCGCAAACCGGGGATTGTCTCAAAATGAGCGGGACTTTTAAAAAACTGCTGTCCAAAAGCACCAACAAAATCCAGGGGATTTTACATTAAACAACTTTTCCGCTTTGTCTGTCCGGTTTAATTTTTCCCAGTTAATTGGATTTACATTTTTTTATCTCCAAGATTTTTGTCCGTGGTGCAAAATTCTCTCATTATTTTAAAGAACTCTTTTTCAAAGCTCCGCTTTCTCAATTACAATTAGCTTGTTTTTGAGGATTAAATTTCTCCTGTTCTCTGTCTTGTTTTTGTTTTTCTGAATGCTTAATTGTCTGGAAATGCAGTGTTTGTTTTTTATTGTTTCGGTCTATATATAATTAGTTATCTTTTTTTCGTCAAAATGCGCTGTAACGGTTAGTACATGTTGTCGGGGCGGATTCCGGAGAGCGTTCCTGTCCGAAGGACAAGGAACTGCGATGCGAGAATCCGCAGTTGGCGAACCAC
>NZ_FQUM01000040.1 GCF_900129025.1 Mariniphaga anaerophila
GACGCTGTTCAAATAAGTGTGTCAAGTTAGAAGGATATAAATTTTTAGTTTGGCAAAATGAAAAGAGAATCAAGTTTTGATTTTGAAGAATTTGAGAAGGAAGCCATCGAGCGTCTCAAAAAAGGAGCCCCATTGTCGGGGCAAGGAGGTATTTTTACCCCACTAATTAAGCGGATTTTGGAAGCAAGTCTTGAAGGCGAACTTGACAGTCATCTGGAACATGATGTAGTTTCCAATCGGCGCAATGGCAGCATAGGAAAGACATTAAAGACCAGCCTTGGCGCTGTTGATCTTCAAACGCCCCGAGACAGGAACAGCAGTTTCGAGCCCCAGATCGTTAAGAAACGGCAGCGTGTTTTAAACGAAGAACTGGATGAGAAAATCATATCACTTTATGGCCTTGGTTTGAGTTACAGTGACATCCGTAAGCATTTGCACGAAATGTATGGTTTGGAGACCTCCGAAGCTACCTTAACCTCTGTTACCGATAAGGTAATTGAAGATGTGAAAGAATGGCAAAACCGCATGTTGGAATCGGTTTATCCGGTTGTTTGGATGGATGCAGTTCACTTTAAAGTCAAGGAAGAAGGCCGGATCGTAAGCAAGGCAGTCTATTGCATTATCGGTGTAAACCGGGATGGGCTAAAAGATATTTTGGGCATGTACCTTGGCCATTCAGAAGGCGCAAGCTTTTGGCTAGGCGTATTGTCTGATTTACGTTCGCGTGGCATAGAGGATATTTTCATTGCCTGTATCGACAACCTGAAAGGATTTGCCGAAGCCATTGAAGCCAGTTTTCCGCAGGCAGATGTTCAGCTTTGTATAGTCCATCAGGTACGGAATACGATGCGGTTTGTCCCCTTTAAAGAAAGCCGGGCTGTAGTGAAAGACATGAAGCAGATTTACCAGGCTCCCAACAGCGAAGCATCAAAATCAGCCCTTGATGCATTTTGCAGCAAGTGGGAATCAAAATATCCATACAGCACAAAGAGTTGGACATCGAATTGGGAAAGGTTAAGTAATTTTTACAAGTACCCACCGGAAATCAGGAAGTTGATTTACACGACCAACGTAATTGAAAACTTCAATGGCCGTCTAAGAAAAGTAACAAAAACAAAACGGGTATTTAGTAGTGACATGGCCCTGATGAAACTTCTGTTCCTGATTCAAAAACAGTTTGTAGAGGACAATTGGCAAACTCCAATGTTTGGATGGAATACGATACAATCACAATTATCAATTATTTTTGATGAACGATTTACAAGATAAAATTTTTCTTTTCCAAAACCCTTGTGTTTTTGGGAGGGCCTTGGAAAAGAAAAATTATAGAATGACACAGTTAATTGAACAGACCC
>NZ_FQUM01000038.1 GCF_900129025.1 Mariniphaga anaerophila
GATTTAGATATTGGAGTGGCGGAATTTTCACCAAACTCAAAATATTATGACAAAGGTTGGGAGGACATGAAAATTGAATAAACACCAGGCTATAACAATGTACATATTGCAGGGCGGGGTTCGGTGGTACGTCAGCTGCGGATTCTCGCATCGAAGTTCCGTGTCCTTAGGACAGGAACGCTCTCCGAAATCCGCCCCGACAACATGTACCAACCGTTAGCATTAATTATAAAAAACAGCATGCATTATAGAATTAAGACTAGTTTTTGATTGACATTAAACTTCAAAGTGATATGACCATTGAATATGAAAATACATTAAGACTTTTAATAATCACCAAACTTGGAGACGATGATAATGCACCCTATAAAGTTTCTGACGAAAGAATTTCAAAATGGATAGAAAAGAGAGAAATTGAACTTAAAAAGTACAAAGGAATTTTAACTGAAAATAGGATTATATATTATTCTGATTTTTATGACCTAAAAACAATAATTTTCAAAAATTGGGAAATATTCCTACCAATACTTAAGAATAAAAAGAGATTTGAAATTTTCCATAACGAAATTGAGAACTTTAGAAATTCAGTTGCTCATGGGAGAAACTTAACATTATCTCAGGAGTATTTATTAAAAGGAATAACATCTGACTTAAAAAACCAAATAACGATTTATCATAATAAGAATGAGATGAAAGATGATTTTTTTATCGAGATTATTAGAGTAACAGATAATTTAGGGAACACATGGAATCGTAGTATGCCTAAACCAATACCAATATTAAGAGCTGGGGATAATTATGAATTAACAATTGAGGCAAATGACCCAAAAGATAGGAAAATCTTATATCGTTTAGATTCACATTTGAAGATTGATATGACTCAAGAATCAAACCGATTTAATTTTGAAATCACAATTGACATGGTAGGAAAAAATGTATATATTCTTGTAATGGCTGAAACTCCAGAATCAGAATATAAAAATGAGGATTGTATGGAAATAAATTTTACAATTTTACCTAAATAACTAATGCTAACACTTTGTAAATTGCATTGCGGAGTTCGGTGCAGGTTGTCGCCTCGGATTCCCGCATGATTGTCTTTCGTCCTGCGGACGGACAATCACACGCAAATCCGCAACGACAACATACAATTTACCGTTACCAGCGCATTTGAAAAAGGAACGGACTAACAAATAAAAACCTATTGCAAAAAGACAAAGACAAGAGAGGAAAAGAGAAAAGACAAACACAGGATTTCTGGACAGTCAGCCAGATTTTGGAAAGAAAAGAAGAAAACAAAGAAAAGAGCAAAGCAGAAAAGATTATTCCTCAACGACAAATGAAATGTAACTGAGGAAGCGGAGCTTTGAAAAAAGTGAAAGAATATCGAATTTTGGTTGCCCAGATTGGCAGGAAAATGAATACATTTAACTCAAAAATCGATTGACAATTAATGAGCGAAATCGACCAGACACCGACTTTTTTTGCAAAACAAGACGGACAAGGAAAAGGAAATAGGAAAAAGTAAATTACGGAGTAGGAGTGGAGCAACCCCAAAACAACATTTTACAACTTGACAAAATTGACAAGAAAATAAAGACAAAAACGCGCTGTAACAATGTGCATATTGCATAGCGGTTTTGGCGGTTTGCCAGCTGCGGATTCTCGTTTCGATTTTCTTCGTCCTGCCGGACGGAAAATCTCTTCGGAATCCGCTTCGCAAACATGCACCCGGCCGTTACCGCCAATTTAA
>NZ_FQUM01000002.1 GCF_900129025.1 Mariniphaga anaerophila
GTTTCTTATGCCCCCACCATTGATAAGCTGAAAACAAAAGAAGAGCGCCGGAAGGCATATGCAGAAGCGTTAACCGCAAAGCCTGACATTGTGGAGTCTGACCGGCCGGTGGAAATCTATGAAGTGCTAAGTGAATGATTATGAGGGGATGTGTGGTTTTTGAAGTGTTACATCGCTCTAGATATATTTTAATATGCAATTGGTCTGGTATAAAGCCCGGCATTGTATATATACAATTGATTTTGAATAATCTTGCTAATAGAATTTAAACAAATCATTTTATGAAGAAAATTTTTGCATTGCTAATGTTAACTACAGTATTACTGTATTACGGCTGCGATAATTTTGAAGATCCGGCAATTCCGGAGATCAACAATTGCAGTTTGTCTTTGACAAATACGGAGGGAATTCCGTTATCAAATGTTTGGGTAAAGGTTTATTATTCTGATATAAAACCTGATTTTGTAGTGGATTCTACATTTACTTCTGTTCTTGGAAAGGCGAGCCTCCAGAGTTTGGAGCCCAGAGAATATACATTCAAAGCTTTCAGAACAAACGGAGAAGAGTTGGGAATAACAAACATAGTTGTTACAAACGAAGATGCTTCCAATAATGTAGAATGGTCGTTAGACGTAAGTATTGCTAATTATACTTTTACTATTGTTGTGGTTGATAATAAGGGGAATCCGATTTCTGGTCGCAAAGTGGAATTGCTGACAAGAGATGGAGATAACCTCATTACATTGAAGGAAGGACTTTCGAATACTGAGGGGAAAGTTGAATTTGCAAAGACCGTTGCAGGAACATATTTGGTTTATGTTTACGACGACGATAATTTGTCTGTTTTCGATCAGGCAGAGTCAACCGTTGGTGCTGCAGAGAAAAATACTGAGACTTTCCTTGTTCAGAAAATTTTCCATAGCTCTGATATTGTGATAACAGGTTTTGTGCATGATCCGCGTGGTTCCGATAGTCCTAAAGCCGGAGCTGTTTCCGGGGATGGTCTTGTTCATCCCGGACAGTACGAATATGTACAACTGATGGCGCTGAAAGACATTAGTTTCGCCGAAAATAATTACAGTATTATTTTTACAAATACCACTACTCCTACAGAATACGGATGGGCTGCAGGGTTATACGATGAAACAAGCAAAAAAGTATATCAGATAAACCTGACGACCGGTTCGGTAAAAAAAGGACAATATTTCTATGTTGGCGGAAGCGCCCGGGCTATTTGTAGCTATTATCAACTAACACTTAGTCCTCAATTGAGCGCAGACGTATTTTGGGGCATTGATTATGCTGCTCAAGCCGGAGGAAATGGCAATGGAGCTATGAAGAACGGAAGCGGCCTTATGGGAAATGGCACCGGAAAATCACAGTCTTCTGTAACAAAAAGTGCACCGGATGGAATAGCTGTATTTAAGGGAACAAATGTGGATGAGAACACTGTTCCGATGGATGCCGTTTTTTACGGAACATCTGTTACCTATCAGGCATATCAAATGCCTAATAACGATATATACAGCCGGACGAACTCTGATACCGGAGAGGAACAGGCTTTGTTCGGTGAAGGTTCCAATACTTATTTGTTCCCAGTTGGAGCTCAGGATTTAGGTACTTTTATTAAGCTGGGAGGAAAGGTTACTCCGAACGAATGGCTTACTCCAAGAAGTGGTGCCGTTTTTCTGTTTAATATGAAGGATTACCCCGGAGCATCGGTTGCTGATATTGAAAATTCGGCAGACTGTACCGTCTTTGTAGATAAGTAATATCAATAAAATTATATTTCTGATTATCATGAAATTAATGCATAAAACTAATTGTATAATATTGAGTTCGGCTTTTTTCATCTTTTTGATGGGGAGCCTGACTCTGCGCGCGGAAGGGAACGGGTATTCTTTCCCGTCAGCAACCGTTGCTCAGCAAGACTTAACAGTATCGGGAGTAATCAGTGATGAAAAAGGAGAGCCGCTTGTTGGCGCGTCGATCCAGATTGTGGGTACTACCATTGGAGCTGTTACCGATTGGGAAGGGAAGTTCAGCATTCAGGTGCCTGAAAAGAATTCAAAATTGTCATTTTCTTATATTGGCTACAAAGCCGTTACTGTTGATGTTAATGGCCAGTCGAGTCTTAACGTAACACTTGAAAGCACGATGTCAGACATCGATGAGGTTGTTGTTATTGGTTACGGAACAGCTAAAAAAAGAGATTTGATTGGCGCCGTAGATCAGGTTACTTCCGAAACGCTTGAAAGTCGTGCAACGCCAAGTATAACACGTAGTTTGCAGGGGCAAATTCCAAACCTGAATATCAGCATGAGGGATGGAAAACCTAACCGGGAAACCAGTTACAACGTCCGAGGGGAAACTTCCATTGGAGCCGGAGGTAATGCGCTGATTTTGATTGATGGTGTTGAAGGTGACCCCAGTACGTTAAACCCTCAGGATGTTGAGAGTGTTTCGGTGTTGAAAGATGCTTCTTCTGCGGCGGTTTATGGCGCCCGCGGAACATTTGGGGTTGTTCTTATTACAACAAAAAAAGCAGGTAAAGGAAAACTCAGCGTAAATTACGACGGAAGCGCATCCTTTTTAACGCGAACAGTGAAGCCTTCGTTTGTAACCAACGGTTACGAATGGACAACTTCTTTTTTAGATGCATATTATGGCTACAACGATTATTCTGCATCTGACCCAACATCAATCAATAATGTTTTCCCGTTTTCCCGGTCGTGGTACGAAGAATTAAAGCGGAGAAACGATAATCCGGAGCTTCCGCGTGTAAGGGTGAATAGCGACGGGAATTACGAATATTTTGGAAATACAGATTGGAATCAGTTGTTGTACAAAGATTGGACGCAGGGAACCGACCACAAATTGAGTATTAATGGCGGAAACGATGTGGCAAGTTATTACGTCTCGGGAAGGTTTTTCGCCCAGGACGGAATTTACCGTTACAATTCAGACGATCTGAAACGCTATAATTTTAGGGCAAAAGGACAAATTAAGGTGAGTCCGAAACTGACCATTGATAATAACTTTTCAATGGACAACAATAAATACCATTACCCGCTGATGTCATATGCCGACGAATTGGTGCAGCGAAACCTCGAACACCAGGGGTATCCCATGGCGCTGATGTTCAATCCCGATGGTACTTATACTTATTCTTCTATTTATAACGGAGTAGGAGATTTTCATAATGAAACATCTTTTCAGGATGATAATACGCTGAACGTGCGGAATACTGTTGGGGCTACTTATACGCCGGTAAAAGATGTTTTGACATTTAAAGGCGATTTTACCTACAGTTACAAAGATTACCAGCGTACCCGTGTTAACCGCTACGCTCCCTATAGTGAAGGCCCCGGGCAAAATGCCGAAAAAGGACAGTCGTTGAGAAGGATGTGGAATCAGGAAACAAATTATTTTGCTTCGAACTTAACCGGTAACTATACTCCAAATCTGGGTGAAAATCATTCGTTGAATATTTTGGTTGGTGGCAATGTGGAGTCTTCTACACGAAGAAATATTTACAATAGGCGCGACGGGTATTTGTATCCAGATAAACCAAACTTCATTCTGATGGATGGTATAAATTACGTGATGGAAGAAAGAAGTATCGATTGGGCTTTTATCGGAGTGTTTTTCAGGGCAAATTATGCATATAAAGGAAAATATCTTTTCGAGGTAAGTAGTCGCTACGATGGGTCTTCCAAATTCCCGACCAACGAACAATGGGGTATTTTCCCTTCGGCATCGTTGGGCTGGCGCATTTCAGACGAAGGTTTTATGGAAGGCACCAAAGATTGGTTAGATAATCTGAAATTGAGAGCTTCCGCCGGTACTCTGGGTAACGGTAATGTAAGCCCGTATTCTTACCTGCAATTGATGGATGTTGGAAAAACATCTCTTTTGCTCGATGGGGGTTTTCAAACTTATACCGATTTGCCAACACTCATTCCGGATAATCTGACCTGGGAAAAATCAACAACTTATGATGTCGGTCTTGATGCTGACCTTTTTAAAGGCAGATTTAATTTAGGGTTCGATTGGTACCGAAGAAATACTACTGATATGTATGTTACCGGGCCTCAGCTTCCGCAAACGCTCGGAGCAAATGCCCCGAAAGGTAATTATGCCGATTTGAAAACCCTGGGATGGGAATTGACAATAGGCTGGAAAAATCGTTTTAAACTGGCTGGAAGAGACTTTGCATACAATGCCAAATTCATGCTTTGGGACAGTCAGAGTTGGATAACAAAATACCTTGGCAACGAGAATATGTTGCTGAGTTCTTATTACGAAGGCCAAAAATTGGGCGACATTTGGGGATACACTGTTGAAGGTTTGTTTACAAGTGAAGAAGAAATTGCCGCTCATGCCGACCAGTCAAAAATACCGGTTTCAAAAGGGAAAATGTTGCTTCCGGGTGACCTGAAGTTTAAAAATCTTGATGATGATGATATTATTTATAGAGGAGCCAATACTCTTGATGATCACGGTGATTTAAGCATAATCGGCAACGAATTGCCACGGTATCAGTTTGGGTTCAACCTGGGAGGAAACTACTGCGGTTTTGGTCTGAATGCATTCTTTCAGGGAGTTGGTAAAAAAGATTGGTACCCCGACATCGAATCGGGATATTTCTGGGGACAGTACAACCGTCAGTATGGATATTATCCGACTGACCAAGTTGGAAATATGTGGATTGAAGGTGTAAATGAAGATCCCAATGCTTATTGGCCGCGTTTAAGGTCTTATATGGCAAATTCTTCCAGCAAACCAATGGGAGTCAAAAATACCAGGTACCTGCAGAATGCTGCTTATGTCCGTTTAAAATCAGTAACTCTGGATTACACTTTACCTGCTGATTTTGTTTCTGACATAAAACTGACATCGGTGAAATTTTATGTGACAGGTGAAAATTTGTGGACATGGACAGGCTTGACTAAGCATACCACTAATTTCGACCCTGAAGTAATTGAGTCTGGCGACCCTGATCAGGCAAGTAATTCCAATAGAGAAAATGGCTATAGTTATCCGATGTTGAAAAGCATCACATTCGGAGTTAACATAATATTCTAAATAAGTGCCTTATGAAAAAAAGTATAATATATATGTTGGTTCTCATGAGTGGTGTGTTTGCTGCTTGTGAAGATATGCTGGAAAAAGAGCCGATACACCAGTTGAATGCTTCTACGTTTTTTAGCTCAGAAAACGACCTGAAAATTTATTCGTATTCATTTTATGAAGATAATTTGCCAACAGCCAATGGCGTTGCAAAGGCCGACGGAACTTCTGATTATGCCGCCATTAACAGTCCTTCTGTTTTTCTTTCCGGAGACTGGAGTTCTATTGACCAGTCGGGGTGGGGAGTTGGAAACTGGAGTGCGTTGCGTAACATCAACTATTTCTTGGAGTATGCACCGAAAACTCCTGTTTCTGAAGAGGTATTAAATCACTACATCGGTATTGCCAGGTATTGGAGAGCTGTATTTTACCTGGATAAAGTTCAGACTTTTGGGGCAGTTCCGTGGTACGATAAAGCGCTAAATCCGGATGACCCTGATTTGAAAAAAGCACGGGATAACCGTGAATTTGTAATGGATAAAGTTATGGAAGACATTACTTTTGCCGCTACGCACATCAGGGAAACTAAAGATACATACAGCAGTCTGGTGAACCGGTTTACTGCCCTGGCAATGAAATCGAGAATTTGTTTGTATGAAGGTACTTACCGGAAATACCATACGGAGCTGGGGCTTTCCGATGCCAATACCTGGCTGAAAGAAGCTGCATCTGCTGCAAAAGAATTGATTGAGTCGGGCCAATATGGCTTGTACAACACCGGAAATCCTGAGAGTGATTACCGTGCGCTGTTTGTTGCAGAAGATTTAGCCGGAATGCCCAAAATTGCAAGGGAAGTAATTCTCGCCCGTAACATGAATACCGAGTCGAGGGTCTGGCACGAATTAACCTGGAATTTCAACTCTCCAACAAATGGTAGTCGTTGGTCGTTGATTAAACAGTTTGTTGATACCTACCTGATGCGGGATGGCAGCCGGTTTACTGACAAGCCAAATTACGACGAAGTTGAGTTTTACGATGAGATGAAAAACCGGGATTACCGCTTGAGTCAGACTATTCGTACCGAAGGGTACTTCAGGGAAGACGGAACAATTGCTCCTCCTGATTTTGCAGTGACACTTACCGGTTATCATATTAAAAAGTGGAGTTTAGATGATTCCTGGCACGACGGACAAGGGCAGTGCACCAATAATATACCAATTATCCGGTATGCAGAAGTGCTTCTGAATTATGCAGAGGGCAAAGCTGAATTGGGCGAATTTGGTCCGGCGGAGTGGAATCAAACCATTAGGATTCTGAGAGAACGTGCCGGTGTTTCGGGCGCTGAACCGCAGGTAGCCGATGATTATTTACAAAGTGTTTTCTTTCCCGGAATTTCAGATAAGTATCTCTTGGAAATCAGAAGGGAAAGAGGAATTGAATTGTGTTTCGAAGGCTTCCGTTATCAGGATTTAATGCGATGGAAACGTGGCGATTTGCTGGCGTCAGAAAATATGCTTTGGAAAGGAATTTATATTCCTGCAAAAGATGTAAACTATGATTTGAACGGCGACGGAAAACCAGATGTTTGCATTGTTGATGCGAAACCATCTACCACTACAAGCGGAGTGAAATATGTCATACTCGGAACAAATATCAGGTTGTCAGAAGGAGATAAAGGACATTTAATTTGGGCGTGGGGCGTTGATCGTAGCTGGTCGGACAAAAAATATTTGCGCCCGATTCCGCAAACAGCAATTACCCTTAATCCAAACCTTTTGCCTCAAAATGAAGGATGGGAATAATAAGTTAAAATTTATATTGGAAAGCAAGATCAGGTTCATAAGAATTGCTATCCCGAAATGCAGGCAAGTTTTGTCCTGCATTTCCTGTTTTGGTTAGTCGTTCATTTATGGGTTGATCTGATGTGTAAAATTATATGATTATGTGTAGACAAATTTTTGGGTTTTTTGTTATTCTGCTCCCGTTTTTGTGGCTGATTTCATGTGATAAGAATAGCACCTCCGATTTGGAGGCTTTAACTTTTACTCGGGAAAACTGGTTTGTAAGTGAAGGAGAAGCCTTTCAGCTTGTGTTGGAAGAAACGGTTCCTGCTGAGATGAAACTGATATGGAAATCAACTGATGAATCAGTAGCTTCTGTAGATAGAAACGGAGTTGTTTCGGCTAAAAAAGCCGGTTTTGCTGAAATTACGGTTCTGCTGTCTGAAAGTAAAGTTACTTCTTCTGTTAATGTATTTGTGTTAAAAAAAGCGTTGGATAAAATTGGGAGTCAGCTTTCAAACGAATTGATATACAGTAAGGGAACATATTTGGTTCGCAATACGGTAATTCAATGTTTTGATATTGCTCAAGACGGCACTGTTTTTTATGATCAGCTCGGAGGGGGACTGCCGCACGTTATTTTTGTGGTGAGAGGCCAGGCAAACCAGCCGTATTCCGACTACATGCAACTAAAATATTTTGGGCACGGAACAAATATGGCTATCGAAGAACAAGGAAGCAACGCGTATGTTTGGATAAACAGTAACGGTACCAAAAAAAGTGACGGCTCGTACGGGAGTAATCAAACTTTTTCGCGGTTAAAATATGAGGCCGGCGGAGTTGCTGAAAAATATTCAGGAGAAACTTATTATCTGCCTGAAAAAACAAACATTCATCCGGCAGTTGACGTGGAAAATGATTTGCTTGCCGTTACCACCTCTGGTGGGGGCGACCCATTTCGTTATTTTTATTTTTATAAACTAAGTGAGGCAAAGGCGTTGGCCGAAGAGCAGGTTACCTTATCTGCACTGACTTTTGGTGGCGAAGAGGCAGGAGGGCCAATGGAGCAAACCGAAAAAAGAACATTAAAAGTAAAGAACCTTGGCAAACTAACTCCGGTTAGTTTTTTTAAGGTGTCGCAATCTGTTAGTCCTGAAAAAACTGGGTATTATGCTTTTCAGGGCTTTGATGTTGCTGATGGTTATTTGTATTTCTACGAAGGCGAGGGAAATGAGAATACTGTTTCCAGTGGACCGTCAAATGCATTTGTTTCGGTATTTTCCATGGACGGAACCCTGGTAAAAATAAAAACGAAGATTCAGGCCATATCAGATTTGAATGATTTGGAAAAATATGGGATTACCGCTACCGGGTATATGGAGGCCGAAGGGATCAAAGTAAAAAATGACGGAGTTTATTTGGGTTTTGCCTCCAAGTCAACTGATGATAAGCGAAAGGCAAATATTCTCGTTTACAGGTAAGATGCGATTTTGGTTAGGCTTTTTTTTTGTTGTCATTAAAATATGATTGTCTAAAACGATGCATCAATACAAACGCTTTTCAGAACGAATTTTTTTATTGGGTTTATATCAAATGTTTTTTGTATCGATATAGGAGCAGCAATTGTATAACTCCTTTGCGTCCGGAGTGTAACTATATCCGGGCGGTTTCTTTTATGTGGGAGTGATATTTTTGTCTGATTTTTCAAGGACTTATTTAATAAAAAAGCATAAAAACGATTGTCTTTGATTTCTTTTTATGTATGTTTGCATGTAATAAGTGTATGAAAAGAAAGAAAAGGAAATTTTTAAAAAGTTTGCTCTGTTCCTTTTGATTCGGTGGTGAAAATGTGGGATGGGAGAGTTTTAGGAATAACTGATTTTGGGAGGTTGTAGTTTTGTTTTTCGAAAGAAATAGCAATCAAAATAAGGATGCAAACTCTTTTGTACAGAAGTAATCTTTTCTGAGCTTTAATTTTGTTGGGGGGATTTGGAATAATTGCAGTATCGATTCAGAATAGTTTATCGATTTGATGAATTAATCATCACTTTCAATTAAAAAGATGAAAAATAAATCACAAGCGTTTTTTAATCATATTGGGTTGCCCGGGCATTTGTCGTGGGGATACCTTGGGGTCTTAATCTTCATGATGGGAGATGGGATTGAACAGGGGTGGCTGAGTCCGTATCTGGTTGAGCGGGGATTGACTTTAGAAGCTTCTGCCGCTTTATTTACTGTATATGGGATAACAATCGCCATTTCTTCGTGGTTTTCAGGCGTGTTGGCCGAAACCTATGGCGCCCGAAGAACTATGTTTTACGGCTTGCTGCTTTATCTGCTCGGAACAGTCGGTTTTGTTGGACTTGGAATTCCTGATTTGAATTATTCTGTTATGTTGATTGCATATGCTGTTCGTGGTTTTGGATATCCTTTGTTTGCCTACGCCTTTTTGGTGTGGATAACTTATGGCACTCCAAAAGAGCAGTTGGGGCGTGCTGTTGGCTGGTTCTGGTTTGTTTTTACCGGGGGGCTCAATGTGCTAGGCGCCTATTATTCCAGTTGGGCAATTGTTCGGTTTGGTCATATTTCAACTTTGTGGACAAGTATATTCTGGGCGCTAATAGGGGCTTTTTTTGCATTGGTTTTAAATAAATCCAAAAAGTTGGAGAGAAAGCAAGCCGATTCAAAAATGAAAGATTTGATGAAAGGAATTACCATCATGCGCGACGAGCCGAAAGTTTTACTGGGTGGAATCGTCCGGGTGATCAATACAACGGCGCAGTTTGCTTTTCCTGTGTTCCTTCCTATGTATATGGCAGAGCATGGTTTTAGCACCACCGAATGGTTGCAGATTTGGGGAACCATTTTTACTGGTAACATCATTTTTAACCTGATTTTTGGGTTTGTTGGCGACCGTGTCGGGTGGCGTAATACCATTATCTGGTTTGGTGGAGTTGGTTGCGCAATAAGCACGGTACTGTTTTATTATTCTCCTTTGGTTGGAAATGGAAACTTTTGGATTGTAATGGCCGCAGGAACTTTGTGGGGAGCTTTACTCGCCGGTTACGTGCCGCTTTCAGCATTGGTTCCGTCTCTGGTTAAAGACGATAAAGGAGCTGCAATGGCAGTTTTGAATTTAGGAGCGGGACTTCCGGTTTTTGTCGGCCCGCTGCTGGTGGGTGTGTTTTATAAATTGATCGGAAGTGAGGGTGTGATTTGGCTGCTTGCCGGACTCTATTTGTTGAGTGCCGTGCTCACCCGCTTTATAACATTACCGAATAATGCAAAAACAATTTAGTATATAATATTTCAATAGAAGTGTGCAACAGAATAGATTTCACTGAAATGGGATTGTGAAGAGTGTGTGGATTTTGTTTGTTGCTGAAAGAATTAAATAATTTTAAGAGAGATGAAACTGAATGTAAAAGAAGCGTTGGAATCGGCCCGGGATACGCGGGCTTTAATTATTGACCGGAATATTATAGCGCAGGTTTCCGATTTGTTTAGGGCAAATTTCGAAGGGCGGAAGGCTGTTGTGGTGTGCGACCAGACCACTTTTAAGGTTGCAGGAGAAAAGGTGTACCAATGCCTGAAAAAGGATGGATTAACAGAAATGGAGCCGTTTATTTACGATGAGCCCAAGCCCTATGCGGAATTTGGAAAAGTAGAGAAGCTCGAAGAATTTCTGAAGAAAAACGATGCTATTCCGGTTGCCGTTGGTTCCGGTACATTGAATGATTTGACCAAGCTGGCCTCTAGTCGTGCCGGAAGGCGCTACATGTGTGTTGCAACTGCTGCATCAATGGACGGATACACTGCATTTGGCGCTTCCATCACATTTGAGGGTGCCAAACAAACTTTTTCGTGCCCGGCTCCCCAGGCTGTTATGGCCGATGTTGAAGTAATAAGGCAGGCACCGCCGGTAATGACCGCCTCTGGCTACGCCGATTTATTTGCAAAAGTAACAGCCGGAGCTGACTGGATTATTGCCGATGCGCTAGGCGTGGAACCAATCGATGCACGGGCTTGGTCAATTGTTCAGGATGGGCTGAAAGAAGCATTGGCCGATCCGATAGGCGCAAAAGCTGGTGAGTTAAATGCCATTACTCCGCTGGTTGAAGGGCTGATTTTAGGCGGTTTTGCCATGCAATGGTCTCAATCGAGCCGGCCGGCATCCGGAGCAGAACATCAGTTCAGCCATTTGTGGAATATGGAACATCATACATACAATGGGGAAACGCCGTCTCACGGATTTCAGGTTGGCATTGCCACTTTAGCAATTACCCGCTTGTATGAGAAAATGCTTCAGACTCCGTTCGAAACGCTGGATGTGGATGCATGCTGTAATCAGTGGTGCGAATGGCCGGTTTGGGAACAGAAGATAACAGAGAGATTTAAGGATACCGATTTTCTGGAAACAGCATTAACGCAAACAAAAAATAAGTACATCAACAAAAAGGCTTTAAAAGAACAGTTAACGAAACTGAAAACTGTTTGGCCCGAGTTGAAAAAGCGTTTAAGCGAACAGTTGGTTCCTTCAGAAGAAGTTGAAAAAAGACTGCGTGCTGTTGGTGCACCGGTTGAACCGGAACAAATAGGAATTTCCCGTGAACGCATGAAAGGTTCATTTATCAGGGCTTCGCATATCCGGTCCCGTTTCACCATTTTAGACATTGCAGTAAGAACAGGCTACTTGGAGCAGTGGCAGGAAGAAATATTTGAATAGTAATTATGTTTGACGAGAGAGTATTTTTATCATCCTTTCCGGATGAGCAGGCGTTGTACGCTCACTTGCGAAATATTAAGCATGTGGCTCTGGATATGGATGGCACTATTTATAAGGGGAATACGTTGTTCCCCTACACAAAGCAGTTTTTGGCCGATTTAACTACAATGGGAATTGGTTATTCGTTTTTAACCAACAACCCGTCGAAAAGCACCGCAGGTTACCTGGAGCATTTGGGTAGCATGGGCGTTGTGGCGACAAAAAAAGAGATTTATACCACAGCGCAGGCCACGATTGCTTATTTAAAAACACATCATCCTGAAGTAAAACGGCTTTTTATTCTGGGTACCCCCAGTATGATTGAAGAGTTTGAACTGGCAGGTTTCGTATCTGTTCCCAACGATCCGAAGGAGGAGCCTGACGCTGTTGTTGTAGGGTTCGATTTAACGTTGGCCTACGACCGCTTGTCACGCGCCGCGTGGTGGGTATCGCAAAATAAATTGTATGTCGCTACCAATCCCGATTATGTGTGTCCGACAGATGAGCCTGTGGTTTTGGTTGACTGCGGTTCCATTTGTGCTGCCATCGAAAAGTCAGTTGGCCGCGAGCCCGACGTTGTTCTGGGAAAACCTCAGCCCGAGATGCTTAATGGTATTTTGGAACTTCATCACCTGAAAAATGAAGAAGTGGCAATGGTTGGAGACCGGATTTATACAGATATTCTGATGGCGCACCGTGCCAATAGTTTAGGTGTGCTGGTGTTGTCGGGAGAAGCAACCAAAGAAGATGCAATGAAGGCTGTGCCCAGGCCAAACCTGGTTACACCTACCATTGAGACGTTTGGAGAACTTTTAAAACGGTCGCGGGCAATTAGCCGAGATTATGAAACGAACGTGTAAGAGAGTTACATCTAAAAAAAAAGCGTGAGTTCGTAGTAACCATTAGACTAAATTATTATTGACGAATGAAAGGGGTTATTGGAGCTGATTTTGGGTCGGATTCTTGCCGGGTAATATTGGTTGATGCTCATTCCGGAACGATTTGCGCAACAGCAACGCGTTTCTATCCGCGATGGATGGAGGGCAAATACTGCGATTCGGAGAAAAACAGGTATCGTCAGCATCCTTCTGATTATGTTGAAGCCTTCGAAGGAGCGGTGAAAGAAATGCTACAAAACGCAACCCGTGAGCAAAAAGATAGCATTGCCGGAATTGCTTTTGCCACAACTAGTTCTACAGTCTGTTTGACCGATGTTAACGGCATTCCGCTGGCTTTATTGCCTGAGTTTCGCGAAAACCCGGATGCAATGTTTGCTTTGTGGAAAGACCACACCGCGGTAAAAGAAGCAGAAGAGATAAATGAACTGGTGCATCAGTGGCCGGTTGATTATAATAAATACATTGGTGGGCGCTACTCTTCGGAATGGGTCTGGTCGAAAGTACTTCATCTGTTGAGAAACGATAAAGAAGTTGCTGCACAGGCCTTTTCGTGGATCGAACAATGCGACTGGCTGCCTAATTTATTGTGTGGAATCAATAATCCCGAAAAACGAAAATACAGCCGTTGTGCCGGTGGGCATAAAGCAATGTGGCACCAAGAGTGGGGAGGCCTTCCTTCTTCGGAATTTATGCAGAAACTGGCGCCCGACTTTCCCGGGTTTTTGTTTTGCCCTTATCGCGAAACCTACACTGCCGATACCGCAATTGGAACCTTGACAGAAGAATGGGCGTCAAAGCTCGGGCTTCCCGCCAATGTTAAAGTTGCTGTTGGCTCAGTAGATTGCCATGTAGGAGCAGTGGGCGCTCAGATAAAACCCGGCTTTATGGTGAGTGTTGTGGGAACATCAACTTGCGATATTCTTGTGGCCGAAAAAGAAAAAACAGGTGCTTCTGTAGTTCCGGGAATTTGCGGGCAAGTAGATGGCTCTGTTTTACCCGGATTGATTGGCTTTGAAGCCGGACAACCTGCTTTTGGCGATTTGTATGCCTGGTTTAAGGAGTTGTTAGTTGGTCCGTTGGAGCAGCTCTTGCCTCACTCCGGCTGGCTGGATGAAAATTCTCGCGAACGTTTATTAAATGAAATACGGGAGCAGATGATCCCCTGGCTGACGGCCGAAGCCGAAAAATTGCCGGTTGATTCCAATGCGGTTTTGGCAACCGACTGGATTAACGGGCGTCGTTCGCCTGACGCAGATGAATTGGTAAAAGCAACAATAACCGGCTTGCACTTGGGTAGCAATGCACCAGGTGTTTTTAAAGCTCTTGTAGATGCTTCGGTATACGGATTAAAAGCGATTGTGGATCGCTATTCCGAAAATGGAATGGAAGTGAATGAAGTGATTGGTGCCGGCGGAATTGCACAGAAGTCGTCGTTTGTTATGCAAACCATGGCCGATGTACTGGGGCTACCGGTTAAAATTACCAATGCAAAAGAATCATGTGCACTGGGGGCTGCAATGTTTGCGTCAGTAGCAACCGGAGTTTATAGAAGCGTGGAGGAAGCACAGGAAGCGATGGGGCAGGGATTTTCAAAAGTATATTACCCACGAAACGAATTTGCAGCGATTCATCAGAAAAGATATCAGGAATACCTGAAATACAAAAAGTAACTGGCAGAGAAATCGGGCGCAAAAGAATAAAGAAAGAATTGTAAACTTAGGAAAAAGGGATAACAGTGAATAACATTGAAATAGTGAAAAAGGCAGCAGACAATATTCGCAGACGAGGTAATGTTGACAGATTGCCCGGCGATTGGATTGACGGCCGGCTTGCTAATTACGTTTGAAAAACTGATTGGAACCCGACGGATAGTGTAGGAACTGAATTTTTTCGGCTACTCGGCACCCTGTGAAGTGCTGGATGAAAAGTTTGGCTTCATGGGGACAAACGTTTTTAATCAGGAAAAATTACTGGCTTGTTCCTGAATGCAATAAAACAATGCTGCAGTATTTAAGAAAAAACAAATCTGATAAAAAATAAAATTAGAACGATGACGAATATATTGAGTTTTCTAAAGCCGGCTCCCGAAAGGGAGCAAACCATTACCGACCAAAGTGAGTTAAAATCGAAATACAAATATTGGCGGACACGTGTGCTCTACACAACGATGATTGGGTATGTGATGTTTTATTTTGTGAGGAAAAATATTTCGATTGCAATGCCTGCCATTGAGGCTGATTTGGGAATTTCGAAGGCTGACCTTGGGCTTTTTCTGACCTTGCACGGAGTGGTTTACGGCATTTCAAAATTCGTTAACGGTTTTTTTGGAGACCAGACCAATCCGCGGTATTTTATGGCGTTGGGGTTGTTCCTTTCGGCCTCAATGAGTTTGCTGTTCGGTTTAAGCAGCGGCGTGTTGGCGTTTGGTATTTTCTGGTTGCTGAATGGCTGGTTCCAGGGGATGGGATTTCCTCCCTGTGCCAACAGTTTAACCAACTGGTTTTCGCCTTCAGAACGCGGCGTTAAATTTGCCATGTGGAACACTTCGCATTCTATTGGTGCAGCTTTGGTTTTATTGCTCAATAGTTTTTTGGTGGTTTACGACTGGCGTTATTGCTTTATTGTTCCGGCGGCTTTGGCATTCGTTGGTGTGCTTTTTATTCTGAACCGGCATCGCGATAACCCCGAATCACTGGGGCTTCCGCCTGTTGAAGTTTATAAAAACGAGAAAGCAGAGGTGAGCGTTGAAGAAGAGGAAGAAAAAGGCGATTTCAAGCGCTTTGTCAGGAAACATGTATTTGGGAACCCGGCAATCTGGTTTCTTTGTCTGGCTAATTTCTTTTTGTATACTATCCGGTACGCCATTCTCGACTGGGGGCCAACTTTTCTGACAGAAATGAAAGGAGTTGATTTGCAGAAAGCAGGGTGGCTGGTAGCCGGTTACGAAGGGTTCGGTATTTTGGGAATGCTTTCCAGCGGCTGGATGATGGACAAGGTGTTTAAAGGCCGCGGAGGACGTGCTGCTCTTATTTATATGGCCATTTGTTCGGTAGCAGTGTTCTTTTTCTGGAAACTGCCCAACGAAAGTCCGTTTTTCTACGGAATTCTACTTTGCGTTGTCGGGTTCTTTATTTACGGTCCGCAGGCGCTGGTCGGAATTATTGCTGCTAACCTGGCTACTAAAAAGGCGGCTGCCACAGCAATCGGGCTTACCGGGTTGTTTGCTTACCTGAGTACGGTTTTGTCGGGCTGGGGACTTGGCTACCTGGTAACTCACCACGGGTGGTCGCTTGGATTCCTGCTTCTGGTTATATCCGGAGTTGCCGCTACCGTCTTTTTCGCTTTTACCTGGAACTCAGGTTATATTGAAGAGAAGACAGCTTAGTTAGAAGAACATTAATCATTTAAAACGAAATAGCAATGAAGACAGGAGTTATTAATCTGCTGATTTTTTTGACTGTTTTTGCCTGGGGAAAAACGACATTGGCACAAGAACGGAAATATTCTGTTTACTGGGAACGCAGAGCCAGTTTGTTTGAAAATTTGCCAACCAGCAAAAAGGATATTATTTTTTTGGGAAACAGCATTACCGACGGAGCAGAATGGGCGGAGCTTTTTGATAACCCTCGTGTGAAAAACCGGGGAATTAGCGGTGATGTTACCAGTGGAATTCTGAACCGTCTGGATCCCATTGTTAAAGGAACCCCTGCTAAAATATTTCTCTTAATCGGAATTAACGATGCTTCGCGTGGCATTTCTGTTGATTCAATTGTCGGTAACATTCGTTTGATTATAGAACAAATTCAACGGGAATCTCCCAAAACGCGCCTCTATTTGCAAAGCGTGCTGCCGGTAAATGATGCATTCGATAACTACAAAAAACATGCTTCGCGATGGATGATGGTGCCCGAAATAAACAAGAAACTAGTGGTTCTTGCCAGCGAGAAACGGATAAGCTACATCGACCTTTTTAGCCATTTTACAGATGAATCGGGCGCAAAATTGAATCCTGCCTACACCAATGACGGACTCCATTTGATGGGAGAGGGTTATTTGAAGTGGAAAGAATTACTGGAACATTATGTCAATAACTAATTGCTTTTTTATTTTTTGCAGATAACCCAGGCAAACTAATGTTTGCGAAACTTTGCTGCAAATAGCACATCTGTAGCTGCTATTAAAATGTATACAAAAATAGAGAAGAGGACTTTTTGCAAAGTTTCTCTTCTCTATTTTTTTTGTCACATTATTAAACAAATTATTTTTTCTTGTTAACCCTTTTTTCAATAAAAAGCCCAAAGCATATTGTTGTTAGTTGCTTTTTTATAACAGTGTTTTAAACAGGTATGAGACAGAAATAACCACATAAATTGCATTAGTTCGAGCAGTATTAATGAGGTTCTTTATTGGGTGTGCGGAAGAAAAGGTTCTACCTTTTCTATGTGTTTAGCACGTAATGTATTTAGCACGTAAATGAAATACCCATTTGAGAGAGCCTTTTTGTTTTTTCCTTTTTATTAGAATTGCATTTCGAAAAAATTAGTGGAGTTGTAATGTCGATAATTTTTTTTACTTTCAATTTTTATAAGCCAGTTAGCTAATTTTATATGGTCCGATTGAAGAATACTCCATATCTCATAGTTTTTATCTATTGTAATTTTGTTCTTTTGGGTTACGCCCAAGGGCAGGATTATTCTAATTTATTTTTTAATAGTTTAAATAGTTTAAACGGACTGAACTCTGATGTTGTAAATTCTGTTCATCAAGATAAAAATGGGTTCCTGTGGTTTTCAACATCAGAGGGAATAGTAAGATACGACGGTTATGAATTTCAGAGTTATAAGAATTATCCAGATATCGGTAAGTTGTACGGGCTTAATATAAATGCAATAGAATCCGATAAAAACGGAGGAATCTATATCTGTTCAGACTATGGTTTTTACGCTTTTAATAATTTGTTGGAACCGATTTTCGAAAATTTGACAAGTATGTTAAATGGAGTTGTTGTTTCAGATGTCCATCTGGGTAACGACGGATATATTTATATTGCTACCGACCAGGGATTTTATATTTTAAATGCAAATAATACAGAGATAAAGTCGATAGTGCCAAAGGAAGGTAATGGATTAACCACAGCTATTATTAAGCAAATAGAAGAAGATAATGAAGGTAGAATTTGGGCAGGAAGCTGGCAGGGCGGGTTGCTTAAATTGAACCCAGATAAAAAATCTTTCACTGCATATAAAATTTTTAATGATAAGAGCGCTGCTGTTTATAAAAACACAGTGGTTTCTTTAATGATCGATAGTCACGGGTATATGTGGGCAGGGACATGGTCTTCAGGGATTTATGTGCTGGATATTGGTTCGCCGGATGAAGTTCGAGTAATAAAACGTTTTAACTCAGTTCCAGATGATAGCCGGACTATTCCCGGGGATATTATTCATAGTATGATTGAAGATGAATACAATGGCATTTGGATAGGAACGCCCGAAGGTGTTGCTGTAATTCGTTATCCATTAACGAAAAATTCAAAAATTATTCGTTTTCAGTACTCAAAATTGCCAGGAGATATACTAGTGAATGAGATAAAGAATGTATATCGCGATAGAGAAGGACTTATTTGGCTATGTACTAAGGGAGGAGGTGTTTATTATACCCACATAGAAGCGAATGACATTGAGCATATTGAAATTCCTGATATAGATTCCAGAGTAAAGAAACAGGCTGTACATGCCATCGCGATTGACCATGAAAATTGTTTTTTATTTGGTGTGTCGAGTTTAGGTTTTGTTTCCTATAATACATTAACGAGCAAATTTCATTCTTATAAACAACTCCCTAAGTACCAAACGATAGCTAATTATATTGATTTAAATACCGCGAGAGCATTTTTGTGGGATCGAGATTCAGCACTATGGATTGGAACCAGGTACAACGGGATTTTGAAATTGGAATCTAGAACAGGTCAAGTGACCTTTATAAATTCTACTGTTCATAGTGAAAGCTTTACAGGGCGTGAGGTTTCCTGCTTGTACTCAGAGCCGGATGGTACCGTATGGGCTTGTACAGAGAACGGACTGCATAGGATCCATCAGGGAGATAATAATGAAATATTTATTGAACAGGTAAATTTTGCAGAATCTAATTTGGGGGTTCTTGGCCCAATGAACTTTACCGGTATCATTAAGCGAAATGATAATTATATTGTCGGAAGTAAAGCAGCCGGTCTTTTTTTACTGTCACCTCATAAAGGCGATTTTGAGATAAAAAGGTGGAATGGAGATAAGGACTTAAAAGTAAATACTGTATATATGGACTCCAAAGGTCGTGTTTGGGTCGGAACGTGTGGAAATGGATTAATGTTGTTGGATTCTAATGATAGTTTAATAAATCCCTATGACGCTAATATTACTTTACTTGGAGATGTCATTTACGCTATTAATGAAGACAATTATGGAAATATTTGGTTGACAAGCAACAAAGGACTGGCCCGGTTGAGTTACAAGGAGGGTGATACGTCAGTGAAATCTTTTTCCTATCTAAATGGACTTCAGGGTAATGTGTTTATTCCACGAGCCTTTTTTAAAGATTCTGACGGTATTTTTAGTATAGGGTGTTTTAATGGTGTTTATCGTTTTGATCCTCTGAAAATTACAACAAATCAGCATAAACCGTCAGTTGTAATTACTGAAGTATTAGTTGAGGGAGAAAAATATCCGTATGTACAGGGGCAACGCAACGCAATAAAACTAACTCATCTGAAAAACGATTTGAATGTTGTCTTTTCATCTCTTTCTTATTTGTTTCCCGAAGGAAATCATTTTGCATACAAGATGGAAGGGATTGATAAGAGTTGGAAATACGTAGAGGCGAACATGAGAAGTGCAAACTACAGTAATCTCTCGCCAGGGAATTATGTCTTTAAGGTTAAAGGTTCAAATAGTATGGGAGTATGGAACGATACACCGGTCGAGATTTCAGTTGAAGTGGTCAGAGCATTTTATAAAACGTGGTGGGCGATAGCTTTTTATATAATTTTTGCGCTGTCAGTGCTTTTTGTTTTTTATTGGCAGCGACTTAAGTCAATCAGGGTGAAGCAAATGCTCGATATACGAGAAATAGAAAAGACGGAATCAGAAAAGCTCCATCAATTTAAACTGCAGTTTTTTACTAATATTTCACACGAATTGCTTACTCCACTATCAATACTATTATCTGTTATTGAACGAATAGAAGAAAGAAAGGACTACTCTGCTGAATTGTTCGGTATGATGAAACGTAACACTCTTAATTTGAACAGGCTTATACGTCAGCTATTGTCATTTCGGAAGGTGGAAACCGGACATATGAAGATACAGCTTGAGACAATAAATTTGAGCGAGTTTGTAGAGTGCTGCGCAGGGAACTTTAGAATATTGGCAGAAAAACGTAAAATGAAACTTGTTGTTGATGTGCAAAAGGGGCTAAAAGGAATAATGGATCGGGAAAAACTGGAGATAATTATTCATAATCTGTTGTCAAATGCTTTTCGATATACCGACTCTGGCAGAGAGGTTTGTTGTGTGCTCAAAGAGTCAGAAGATAAAAATTATGTAACAATAGTAATAAAAGACTCAGGTAAAGGAATTGGTGAAAATGAAATGAAAAATCTGTTTAAACGCTTTTATAGCTCGAGTACAAGTGGAAAAACAGAGGATTCAGGTATTGGTATTGGACTGAATCTAACTAAAAGCTTAGTCGATTTGTTAGGTGGAAATATAACAGTAAAGAGCGAACTTGGAAAAGGAACCGAGTTTTTAGTTGAACTTCCTGTCTCAGAAGAACTAATTGACGCAACAAGTCTGAATAAAGATGAAACTAATCTCGCATACAGCATGGAGTCCGGTAGAGATGACATATATGTCGTCGAAGAAGAAAGAATTCAACAATTTTTAAAGTCCCATGAGCCTTTTACAATTCTAGTAGCAGATGATAATGATGATTTTAGAAAAATTCTAGTAGATTCACTTCGGGATAACTTTAAAGTTTTGGAGGTTGCAGATGGCAAAAACGCTTTAAAAACTGTAATGACTACTCATGTAGATTTGATTATTTCAGATGTAATGATGCCTAAACTCAACGGATGGGAGTTGTGTCAATCGATTAAATCTAATCTTTCAATTAGTCACGTTCCAGTAATTATAATAACTGCAAAAACAGGTGACGAAAACAGACTTGAAGGATATCAGGTAGGAGCTGATTCTTATATCGAGAAACCTTTGAATATGAGATTGCTAAAAGTGCGGATCGTTTCTCTTTTAATGCAGCGTGAAAAGTTGAAGCAAGCATTCTCTACCGGGCTAAATCTTGTTCCGGATAAAATAGCAATAACCCCGATTGACGAACAGTTTATTGAAAAAGCGAAGAGACTTGTTGAGAAAAATTTATCGAATACTGAGTTCTCTGTAAAGGATTTGTCCAAAGGTTTAAACGCAAGTAATTCTATGTTGTATCGAAAGATGAAGAATGTATTGGGACTCAATCCAAATGAGTTTATCAGGAGTATACGTTTAGGAAATGCAGCCAAAATGCTGGAAAATAGTTCTTTCACTATTTCTGAAGTAGCTTTCAACTGCGGCTTTAATGATCTAAGTTATTTCGGGAGTTGTTTTAAAAAGAAATATGGAGCTACACCAAGTGAGTATCAAAATGGTCAAAAGCAGTTTTGAATTGGAAGGTAGTATAATTATGATTGGTCATATGTCTGGCAAAAAAGGAATAGTAATAAGAATGTTTATTAGATAGGAGCATGTTAATCGCCCAGAATACTTTTGTTTCTATTTGTCCCCATTTTATTTTCAGAAAGGCACTTATTCGGAGTAGCTATGGACTCTATGAAAAATTGTGCCTTTTTGAGCAATGCAACACGGATAAATTTGGAATGAGTGTTGTCCCCATACCAAAGTTTTTTGCTAAAGACCCTGCTCAATAAATATACAGCGAAAAAACTGCATGTAGGTTATCTGTATTTTTATATTAATTACCCCTCTAATGCCAAATAAGAATAACTAACATAATCAATATTATAAATTATTAATCAGATAATGCAATATATTATTCGTATTTATATGCAATGTGCTTGTAGTCAATGCTTTTTGTTTTTATCTGGTTTTGTCAGAATTATCATATTCAATGATTAGATATCCATAACAAATCGTATCCATGTTCAATACTTTTGGAATCAGAACTAGGCATGTATTTAAAATGTGCCAAATCAATGAATTAATAAATAATCTAAATTCTATGAAAAAAATCCAATTAACTGTTTTTACGCTACTGATTGTTGCAGTGGGTTGGGCTCAAAAACTTACAGTTAAAGGCATCGTTTCTGATAACGGCGAGCCTTTGCCTGGGGCAACAGTTATTGTAAAAAATGCATTAGCAGATCAAAAAAGAGGAACAGTAACTGATTTTGAAGGCAGATTTAGTCTTGATGTCGAGACTGACAATGTTCTTATTATATCCTTTGTCGGATATAAAACTGAAGAAATTCAAGTTGATGGACAGACATTTTTTAAAATTAACCTGACTAAAGACTTCACAGAACTTGAACAAGTTGTTGTAGTAGGTTACGGTGTTCAGCAAAAAGCATCATCAATTGCATCAATATCGCAAACCGACGGCGAAGAACTGTTGAGGGCGGGAAACGTAACAACTGTTTCGCAGGCTTTACAGGGGATGTTGCCTGGTGTTACTGCAATTGTAGATAATGGAAAACCTGGTGCAGATGCAGCAGATATTTTCATTAGAGGCAAGGCCAGTTGGCAAAGTTCTTCTCCATTGGTGCTGGTTGATGGTGTAGAACGTGATATGAATGACATCGATCCTAATGAAATAGAAACACTGTCAGTTTTGAAAGATGCTTCTGCAACAGCTGTGTTTGGGGTGAAGGGTGGTAATGGAGTTATTCTTGTCACTACAAAACGAGGAAAGGTTTCTGCCCCGGATGTTGGTTTTTCTGCAAATTTCGGGTTTAAAATGCCAACAGTAAAACCAGAATACGGTGATTATGTAACCGCCATGGAGCTATGGAACGAGGCTTTGATAAACGACAAAGAATGGGACAAGTTGATTCCTGAATCCACAATTGATGCTTGGAGAAAAGCATATTCTACTGGTAACTATGGAGCCTACAATGATTATTTTCCTCAGATTGACTGGTGGAATGAAATGATTGACGTCGGTTATCAACGAAATTATAATGTTAATATCCGCGGTGGGACAAGTTTTGTGAAATATTTTGCGTCTCTTGGATATTTATACGACGGAGATATTTTTAATTCAGAAGAAAATGAATTATTCGACCCATCTTTTAATTATAAAAGGTATAACTGGCGATCTAACTTCGATTTTAACCTGACGAAAACAACGGTGCTGTCAGTAAACATTGCAGGGAAGTTAGGTTATCGAAACCAGGCAGGTTATCGAATTGACGGTAACGGAGAAGATGGTTGGGGGCAGGAACAGTTCTTTCAGGCATTATATCGATCAGATCAAAATACTTTCCCTATAAAATATTCTGACGGAGAATGGGGAACAGCAGAAAATGGGGAAGGCAATTTGATGACTGCTTTTGATAAAGGTCAACGTATATATAAATATTATCAGGGTTTTGTCGATTTTAAATTAGAACAGAAATTAGATGCAATAACTGAGGGACTGTCTGTTAAAGGTACAGTGTCTTTTGATTCTGAATCAGCAAATGCCTCTAGAATACAGCGTTATTCTGGCGGAAATTTCGGACCCAACGCTATTTCGTATCATCGAAAATATGATTATGCTAATCCAAATAGTAACGGTACCTATCCGCTACTAAAAGAAGAGAGATGGCCTAGTGATAATGCGCAAAATCCCGAACCATCAGCATCTTACGACTATATGTTGGGTAATGGTTTTCGAAAGTTTTTGTACTACGAAATTGCTTTAAATTATGCACGTTCCTTTGGAGATCATAATGTTTCTGCTTTAGCATTATTCAGCCGTCGTGAAAACGAAGGACTGTCTGGAACAACAACCTTTAGAATACCCCACAGACAGGAAGATTGGGTTGGACGTGTTACCTATAATTGGAACGGACGATATTTAGCTGAAATAAACGGCGCATATAATGGGTCAGAGAATTTTGCACCGGGTATGCGATTTGGATTTTTCCCTTCTGTTTCTGCCGGATGGCGTGTTTCAGAAGAACCCTTTGTTAAACAATTTGCAGAGGGGTTTTTAACCAACTTGAAACTGAAATATTCTTACGGAATGTCGGGTATGGATAACGGAGCAAATCGTTTTGGTTACCAACAATCGTATAATACAGGCGGAAGTGTTCAATTTGGAGAAACAAATTCTACAAGTTATGGCCCGCTTTATACCGAAGGTAATGCAGCCAATGAAAACGCAACCTGGGAAGAGGCGATAAAACAAAATTATGGTTTGGAAATTACGTTGTGGTCAAAACTTAGTGGCGCAATTGATATCTATAATGAGAAACGTACCAACATTTTGATGGATTTGTGGTCGCCTATCTGGTATGTTCAAAAAGCGGCTAAAGCGAATATCGGTGAAACAAAAAACCAGGGAACAGAGATTGAGCTAGCTTGGAACGATAAAATTGGGTCTAATTGGGAGTACCGAATTAAAGGGAATGTCGCTTTCAACGAGAACCGGATTGTTGCTCGGGGTGACGGAGTGAATACACCTGAGTATCAAAGACAGGCAGGGAAGCCAATTGGTTTTCAAACCCGTTATCTTGTTTACGATTTTTATTCAGATCTGGATGATATTTTTATCTATTCAACACCAAATAATACTACACTACAAGGACAAATTGTTCCCGGTGATTTTATGTATGTCGATTATAATGCCGATGGAGTTATAGATCAGGATGGCGATAGAGTGGTTATAAGGGAACTAAGTTATCCATTGAAGACATATGGGTTAACTTTAGGATGTGGTTATAAGGGTTGGAATATTGACATGACATGGTATGGTGTTACCAATATGTCAAAAGAACTCGACAAGTTTATTTATTGGGATAATGTTGACGGAGGAAATGTAATCTATAAAGTTAGTCCGGACGCAACAAATCGTTGGACGCCTGAAAATGCAGACTCTGCAACCAAACCGGTGCTTCACTCTGTAAACACTTCATTTAGTATGATGCCAAGCACTTATACTAATCGCGACGCTTCTTATATTCGGTTAAAGAATGTGGAGATCAGTTATACATTCAATAAGAAGTTTCTTCAGCAATTTGGGGTAAAAAATTTTCGAATTTATGGGAATGGCAACAACCTCATAACTTTAACTAACCTCGATAAACGCATCGATCCGGAATCAAAAAGCTCCGGGGTGTATCCCGTTGTAAAGCGGATGAATATCGGTGTACGTGCATCTTTTTAAATAAACCAAACAATTGATATGATGAAAAGAATAAATATACTACTACTTGCATTGATATTTTCAGCATGTGAAACATATCTGGATTTAGCCCCAGAACTGGATATTGACGAACCGGATGTTTTTGAAAATTATTTGTCTGCGCAAGGGTATTTGGATAATTGCTACAGAGCATTGAATGACTATATGTATTGGAAAAGTCAGACAGTAAACAGGCCACATATTGCGGCATTGTCGGATGAAGCCGCAACAACCTATATCTATTCGAAACTTGTACATGTTATGAATGCAGGCAATTGGTTTAACCAATCAGAGGCTTTGGAAGTAGGTTATGGCGATGGAAGTCTTGGGAACAGAGAAGGATACGTCATTTCCAATGCATTTTACAGCATTCGAATTGCAAATAAAATTTTAAAAAATGTGCCGGAAATGAATACCATTTCCGATGCAGAAGAAAAAGAGTTGCTTGGGCAAGCCTATTTTTTTCGGGCATGGAATTATTTTGAAATAATAAGGAGGTGGGGAGGAATGCCACTGTTTGATCATGTATTTGTTGGGGATGAGGAGCTTGATCTTCCCAGAAAAACATACCAGGAGTCAACTGAGTGGATGCTTTCGGATCTAGATCTGGCCATTGACTTACTCCCCAATGAATGGTCGGAAGCAAATACCGGAAGGATAACAAAAGTTGCTGCAATGGCCGTTAAGTCCATGGCAAGTTTATACGCGGCTAGTCCGCTTATGAATAATCCAATTGGCACGGTTCAGAATAGCGGGTATAATCAACAATGGGCAGAAAAGGCAGCTAAATATGCAAACGAAGTATTACAATATATAGATAATGAGTTGCCGGCAAAAAAAATGATGGGAGAAGATTTGCCGGAAGATCAGAAGGCAGACGCATATCGTTTCGTTTTTTATCATTATCCAAATTTTGTAAGCGAAGAGTCTTTGTGGTATCTCAATTCAACCGGAGAAAGTAGAAAAAATGATATGATTATTCATTTTCAGAATATGCGCTTTTCTAAAAATACAGGGAATTACGGTTGGGCAATAACAACTCCTTCTCAAAATATTGTAGATATGTTTGAAGTCATCAATACCACAGATGGACAGGCTTATCCATTCGATGATCCAAATTCCGGCTTTTCCTGGAGTAATCCTTATAATAACCGCGACCCCCGTTTTTACAACAATATTTTATACCCCGGAAGAGAGTGGGGATTATTTAAAGATGGTACTCCTATGTATCTTGAAACATGGGATGGTGGAGCAGACTTGAGCGCTAATGTCTTACGAACTGTTCCTACCGGTTATATGTGTGTTAAATGGTGGTGGCCCGAAGCTAATGGTTACAATAATGCCGGCTTTTCTAAATATTATTACAATACAGTTTACATCCGAACGACTCAAATATTTCTTGACTATGCTGAGGCTATGAATGAAGCTTACGGTCCGAATTTAGATCCGGAAGGCTATGGAATGACGGCAGTTGAAGCAATAAATCGCGTAAGAGCCCGTGTGGGAATGGTTCCGGTAAATAGCAAATTTACTTCTTCAAAGGAATTATTCAGAGAACGCATAAGAAATGAAAGAGCAATAGAATTAATGTGGGAAAACCATCGTTGGTTTGATATCCGCCGCTGGATGATTGCAGAGGATTTGTTCAATGAAACATATCCAATTAAAGGTATTCACGTGATTGACCAGACACCACGCGTAAAAACGGTTCCAGATAAACAATTTTCCTATTTTCCTATGGATGTAACCACTGAGACAAGGGCATTTGATAGTAAACATTACTGGTATCCAATTGCAAAAGATCATATTGATCATTTGGGAAATTTGGAACAAAACCCAGGATGGTAAATAAAAAATCAAATAAAATGATGTCATAATGAAACAGATATTAAAAAATATAGAATATGTATTAATACTTTTCTTTTGTCTCACCAGTACATTGGTTGCTCAGAATCAGGCAAAAGAAAAGTCAGCAAGAATGATTGACATTTCGGGTGTAGTAGTCGGGGAAGATAATATGCCGTTAAAGAATGTGAAGATTTTCTCTAATGCAGGAGACATAATAACCCCAGCATCAGAAGATGGTTGGTTTTCTGTGAGCTTAAAAGAAAATTCGGTTATTACAGTAGAAGCATTCGGTTATGAAACCTATGTGTGGGAAATAGCAACAACATTGCCTAACAGAACCATTGTTATGAAACAAATACCCCTTTTTACAGGGGAAAATTCGGCGGTTGAATTACCAATGAAAATTTCAGAAGAAAGAAGAAACATTGTCGGGGCAGTTAGCATAATTAAAGGAGAAGAACTGGAGTCGTATTCAGACCACGCGTTGTCAAATGCTTTGCAAGGCAAGGGGCTTGGATTGGTCTCAATAATGAATGGAGGAGGAGTGATCGATAATTCCTCAACGTTGTATCTGCGAGGAATACATCGTAGCGGAAGCAATGAAATATTGACTATTGTTGACGGAATTGAGCGTCCTATTGATGATGTTTTGCCTGAAGAAATTGAACAAATTCAGTTGTTGAAAGATGCAACTGCAAAGATTTTATATGGAGCCAGAGCTGCTAACGGAATTTTGCTTGTCACAACAAAACGCGGAGTAAAACACAAGAGAGTTATAGAAACAAGTTTCGAGAGTGGAATTGGTCTTCCTACCAATACTCCGAGTTTTCTTGATTCGTATGAGTATGCAAAATTATATAACGAAGCGAGGGTTAATGATGGGTTAAGTCCGATATATAGTGATGTCGCTTTGGAAGGGTATAAGAACAGTGAGGGGGAAAACGATTTGCGTTACCCGAATGTAGATTATTACGATTATTTTTTGAGGGATTATACGACATATTCAAAGTTTTCGTCGGAGTTTTCAGGGGGGAATGAAAAGACTCAATATGCCATGATACTCGGTTATGTGGGGTCTACCGGATTAGAAAAGATTGGAACCAACCCACGCAATAATCGTTTTTCATTACGTGGAAATCTTGATGTCCAAATATCAGAGAACTTAAGTGGGTTTATGGATATTTCGGGTAAAATAAACTCTGCGAAAAGAAGTGCAATTAATCACTCTACTGCCTTTAGCCGACTAAGCTCACATCGTCCAAACGAATATCCCTTAGTGATTTCTGAAGACTATATAGAAGCAACCAATAAAGGTGTTCCTGCGTTGGGTGGAAGCACAGATTCCCCGAATAATTTGTTAGGCAGCTTTTTGTATAGTGGTTATGCTAAGTCTGAAAACATTAATGCTCAAATGAATTTTGGATTGAATATGGATTTAAAGGCTGTTGCCGAAGGCCTTTCTGCTAAAGCTTTTATAACCTTTGATAATTATTTTTATGGTCAGGAGGTATTAGACAAACGCCCTGCGACCTATTCTCCGCTTTGGCTCACCGGGCATACCGGTTCCGATTCTGTTGCTTTTATAAAAGTACAGGATGAAAAAATAAACAAAAATGTTACGCTTGGGGGTAATAATAATGTGCGAAATGTTGGCTGGACTGGCCAGCTAAATTATAGCAGAGCTTTCGATAATCATAACTTGAATTCTTCGTTAGGGTATTTTTATTATAGAAAAGAGATTAGTGGAGCATCGCAGGATGTTGAAAATACAAACGTATATTTTAGGTCTAATTATTCTTATAAACATAAATATATTGCTGAGTTTAATGCTTCATTAATGGGGAGCAATCGTTTTAATAAAGAAAACAAATACAGAACTTTTGCCGCTGCCGGATTAGGATGGGTTATTTCAGAAGAGGACTTGTTTTCTGACATTAATTGGGTTGATTACCTGAAAATAAAAACAAGCTACGGTGTTTTAGGTTATGATGCCTCTACTCCTTATTACCTGTATACAAATCGTTGGTATGATAATGGAAACGTCCAGTTTGGAGAAAAAAATTCAGGGACAGATCAAACTCGAATTTCGCTAGATTGGATTGGTAACCCTAATCTGGATTGGGAAACTTCACGTGAGCTTAATGTTGGTGTGGAAGGATTGCTTTTCAACAATAGACTGACATTTGATGTCAACTACTTTAACGAGTTGCGCGATGGAATAATACAAAAAGTTAATTCGGAGTATTCTAGTATTTATGGAGGGCTGTACCCATATATGAATTGGGGCAAAGTTGCTAATAATGGGATTGAAGCAGAAGTACACTGGGGAGAAAACAAGGGAGATTTCAGCTATCAAATTGGTGGTAATATTATTTGGTCCAAAAATGAGGTGAAGAAAAAGGATGAAATTCTATATTCTGAGGACTATCGCAGAACGATAGGAAAATCATCTGATGTAATGATTGGGTATGTTAGTGAAGGACTATTTGGTAAAGATGTTGATTTGAATAGACAAGTGCTCCAGACATTGGGCTTTTATGGCGAGGGAGATATTGCTTATAAAGATTTGAACGGAGATGATGAAATCAATGATCTGGACAGAAAAGCGTTGGGAAATTCATTTCCAAGGGCTGTTTTAGGTTTTGATATTTCATTAAATTATAAAGGCTGGGGTTTTTATGTGCTTGGTACGGCACAGGTAGGTGTATATAAATGGCTTAAAAATAGTTATTATGCCAACTATGGAAATGGGAAATATTCGGTTCTTGCTTCAGACCGATATCACGCCATAAATAATCCGGAAGGAACTTATCCGCGGTTAACTACGACAAGAGCTGACAACAATATGAACAATTCTGATTTTTGGATTGAGAATACAAGTTTCTTCAGATTGAAAAATGTTGAACTTAGCTATACTCTGTCTAAAATACCGGTTGCTCACAGCGTGAAAATATACACCAGGGGTACAAATCTATTTTGCATCTCAAAAGTAAAAGATCTGGATCCGGAGGTAATCAACGCCGGGGTATCAAATTACCCAGTACTGTCAACCATAACTGCTGGAATTGCGGTATCATTTTAATACAAAATATACAATAATGAAAACATATAAAATATTATTCGTTATACTCTTCATAATAAGCTTTTGTTCTTGTGAAGATGTATTGGAACCTAGAATAGAGAATTCTTATGGTGATGAATGGACATGGACACTGCCGAGTAAAGCACAGGGAGTTTTAATGAATGCTTATTCAGATATTCCTGGACAATTTGACCATTATAGTGGAAGTAACTTTTTGGATGTAGCAACCGATAATGCCGTTTTAAATGATTTTGGATCTGACTTATATACCATGTCTCAAGGTGGCCTTACCGCCTTCTCAAATCCTTTACAGAACTGGGGTATTGCATATAATCAGTTCCGTAATATAAACCTTTTTCTGGAGAATGGCCTGGGTGAAAATATAATTTATTATCTCGCAGACGAGCAGATAGACGGGCAATTTAGAATGCGCTTGAAAGGCGAAGCACATTTTCTTCGTGCATGGTGGGGGATGGAATTACTGAAAGTTTACGGCGGTCTGACAGATGATGGTGAGGCATTAGGATACCCAATTATAACACGTAGCATTGGAGAAAGTGATAAACTGGATGTAGAATCCCAAAGTAGGAATACTTACGAAGAGTGTGTTGCGCAAATAATTAGTGATTTGGATACTGCTATTGCTTATCTCCCATTTGCATATACGTTAAAAGGCGATGCCGTTTATAGCGACGCTGAGGTCGGGCGTGCAACCCAAAAAGCTGCTTTTGCTCTGAGGTCTAGAGTTTATACTTATGCTGCAAGCCCTGCATTTCAGCCTGAATCTGAAGAGTCTGCTTTATCTGTTGAACAAAAGTGGATTCGAGCAGCACTGGCTGGTTATACAGCAGTAGTTGAGGGTCAGCTCGGCGACTATTCTGCCCTGAGTGAAAAACTATATAATGATGTAGCGACTACTCCTGATGAATTTTTGTTTCGTAAATATCACAACAATAGAACTCTGGAATTAAGAAATTTGCCTCCTTATTTGTTGGGAGCCGGACGCACCTGTCCTTCTCAGAACTTGGTAGATGCTTTCCCTGCGGCTAATGGTTATCCTATAGCCCGGGAAGAGGCTGATTACGATCCTCAGAATCCGTATGTTAACCGCGACCCACGATTATTATTAACAGTGTATTATAACGGTATTCCTGCCGAAGAAGACGGGCGACCTTTGGAAATTTATTATGATGTTGAAAAAGGCAAGCCCGGGCTTGATGCTCCCGGCTACAACTATCAAAATACTAGGTCAGGATATTATTTGCGAAAATGGTTATCAAGAAAGCCGGAGATGCTGAAGGTGGGTGAATTACAAAATGATTTTCACCAGCATGCGTTACTACGAAGAGCTGAAATATACTTCAACTGGGCAGAAGCATCAAATGAGGCTGTGGGACCAGAAGGTATTGCACCGGGAACAGATAGAAGTGCTGCCGATATTATACGGGACATTAGGAAAAAGACTCTGGGCATTAGTACTGACCCGTATTTGGATGAAGTAGTTGCCCAGGGAAAAGAAGCATTTCGTAAGCTCATTCAAAACGAGCGGCGTATCGAATTTGCTTTTGAAAATCACCGGTACTTCGATATGAGACGATGGAAAATGCCTTTAAATGAATCAGTAAGAGGTGTTAAGATTGAGAAAACATCTGACGGTATTCAGTTTCTGGGAACCAACCCTGATGGAGAATTGATTGAAATTGAAAAGAGACAATATAATGGAGAGAAGTATTATTATTCGCCTCTCCCATATGCTGAGCTGATTCGAAATCCTCATCTGAAAAATAACCGAGGGTGGAATAAATAAAGTACGGATATAAAAAATGATAACCAATGAAAATAAGTAAAGTACTAATTCTAGCATTCCTTTTAATATCGCTGCTTAATGCTTGTGAAGAATATGAGGAATACATTAAAGATTATGATTATTCTGCAGTATATTTTGCCAGTCAGAAACCTTTGCGCACAATCGTGGCTCGTGAAAATATGACTTTTCGTTTCGGAGTTGTGCTTGGCGGGGTACGAGAAAATACTCAGGAAGAATGGGTGAAGTATAGAATCGAGCCTGATTTGTTAAATGTGGTAGAGGGTGCCAATAAGTTCAAGTTGTTACCTGAGTCATATTATACTCTCAGTAACAGTGAACTTTTTAAAATTCCTGCAGGGGAATTTATAGGAGATGTTACATTAACTCTCAACAGAGAATTATTTACTTCAGATCCGTTGGCAACTCAAAATACTTATGCATTGCCTATAGAAATTTATGAAACATCGGCCGATAGTATCTTAAAAGGGGATGCCTCAACTGCCGCTCGAGATTACACGATCATAGTGGTAAAATATGTCAGTCCCTATCATGGTGTTTATTATCAGAAAGGAATTGAAGAAACGCTTAATGACGATGGTACCGTTGTAGCAGAGGTGGTATATTCCGAAAAAGATCTAAGTCAAAACATTTCCAAAGAATATAAAACCATTTCTTTAAACGAAATCTCCACGTCAGGTCTTAATAACGGAAGAAAGGGGAACTTGGAACTCTCTGTCAACGACGATTATTCTGTTGATATTGATGTCGTAGATAATAATTCTATCACGTTACTAAATAGTTCCGGAACATACAATTCTGAAAACTCTAAATTCTTTTTAGATTATTTATTTGCAGATGACGGAATAAACTATCATGTGACAGATACTCTGATTTTGCGCCAGAAGCCTGAGTTTGATCTTCGTTATGAGGAATGGTAACATCGAGAACCTAAAACGATGTAAAAAAAAGACCGCTTTCTCTCTTGTACGCATCTTATCATAAAAGGAGTAAGCTAAAAACAAGTTTTCTCAAATTAATTACGGATGTTGATTTGTAACGTTGTTGCATACTGTCAGAAATGACTTTGAGTGCACGTGTTTATTGTCACCTGTACATGCATTGTTTGTTTAAATGTGATTAAGTGGGTCGGTTGTTAGGAACTTAATAAGTAAGTAGTTGATAAATAGAATAGTTAAATTAAGTAGAATGAAAAAGTTTAGTAGCAAAATTGTGGCAGCATTATTTGTATTAATCGTATTAGTGAGCTGCCAGCAAGGTAATCCCAAAATTTTAATAATTGGTGACTCTACTTCTTTGGGATATACTCCTTTTGTAAAAGAAGATTTAAAAGAGGTTGCAGACGTGTTTCATAACCCGGGCAATGCTCAGCATACCGGAACAGGTCTCGAAAATATTGAAGCTTGGATTGGCGATGAAAAATGGGATATTATACAGTTTAACTGGGGGCTTTGGGACTTATGTTATCGGCATCCGGATTCAAAAGAACAGGGAAAAAGAGATAAAATAAACGGAACGATTACATTCAGCATAGATGAATATCGAAATAATCTTGATTCAATTGTTAAGCTGATAAAAAAGAAATCGGATGCCAAATTAGTTTTTGTGACATCTACTTATGTCCCCGAAAACGAGGCAGGAAGATATCAAGAAGATGTGATAAGGTATAATCAGGCGGCAATAGAAGTAATGAAAAACAATGGAGTAGAAATTAATGACATCTTCGAAAAGTCAGTATCGGTACATAAAAGACACGGAAGAGATACTAACGATGTTCATTATTCAAAAGAGGGCTACGATGAGATAGGAAAACAAATCTCTAATTTTTTGAAAAAAGAAATTGAATAGCGTTGATTGATTTTGAGTGAATAGCTGATTGATTTCAGGAATGATGGAAACGATTTCTTAGTGGTTTTTTAGTGTGGAACGTGAGATAGTCCGGAAGATCATATAGAAAATTGCTTTGTTATCGGAATACGCCATTCCAGAGTCAATAGAACAGTAGGAGAATTAAGTTGACTAACATTATTGGGCATGTTTGTATGGCGTTAGCCTTATCTCCTGAGAGTAAAAAACCGGCATAAATAAATCATTGTAGATATTTAAGTAGTAGTAAAAAACTAAAAAAGGAGGTCAAAGATGAGAAAAAAACAATTTCCCCAGTTAATCCCGATGAAGTCGGCACGAAGTAGTCTAACAAGATGCATACTATATGTGGTACTAGTGTTGGGAACTGGAATGACAAAGTTACAGGCACAGGAAAGTGTAAACTCAACAGGCGGTAATGGAAAGTAGATGGAGGATGGAGAATGGTTTTTACAGAAAAACTGTTTTGTGGGTAATCTTATTATTAACAGGGTTTAGTTGTGACAATTTTTCTATTCATAAAAAGCATTTAGTTCATGAAAGACCCAACATCGTTTTTGTTCTGGTTGATGACTTGGGATGGAACGATGTTGGCTTCATGGGGAGCAGCTATTTTGAAACTACGAACTTGGATAAGTTTGCGAAAGAAAGTATTGTCTTTGAGAATGCCTATTCTGGAGCCCCTAATGGTATGTCAAGCAGAATTTGTTTGATGTCGGGGATGTATGATTTAAATACAGAGGTACGCAACCGAACAGAATCATTACGGATAGAAAAGCTAGTTGGTGATTCAGATTTAGTATCCAATTTTACATTTTTGGAGGATAGTGCCTATACCATGGCTGAGATGCTAAAAGATGCAGGTTATGTCACCGGAATGTTCGGGAAATGGCAACTAAGTCACGATCCTACGACGCAGGGATTTGATGTAAATGTAGGTGGAGGAATTGAAAGCTCTCCAAAAAGCTATTTTGCTCCTTATCAGAACCTTGATATTCAGGCTCCAGAAGGCGAGTGCTTGACAGACAGACTGACAGACGAAGCATTAAGATTTGTTGAAAATAACCAGAATAATCTTTTTTTTCTGTATTTACCGTTTTACGCAGTTCATACTCCAATTCAAGGTAAACAAGCTATTATAAAAAAGTATCGGCAAAAGAGAGAAGAGGAGAATCAGAATAATCCTTCATATGCTTCTATGGTTGAAGTTGTGGACTACAACATCGGAAGGCTTCTTAATAAAATTAATGAGTTGGGATTATATAAAAATACATTAGTTGTTTTTACTTCTGACAACGGAGGAATTTCTGCATTTAGCAAACAAAATCCGTTAAGAGCGGCCAAGGGGTCCTGTTTTGAAGGGGGAGTAAGGGTTCCAATGGCTATTCGCTGGCCAGGCAAAATAAAGCCTCGTCGGTCTGATATGCCGGTGGTAAATCTTGATTTTTTTCCAACTTTTATGAATTTGACTCAAGGAACCCATCCCAATGCTCAGGCTCTTGATGGCACAGATATTTCAGAATTTCTACTGGATAACAAAGCGTTGAAGGAGCGACCAATATTGTTCTATTCCCCAGGCGTGTTACAGACTAATGAAAAGGGTGAATGCCTAGATCGACTATTAGATGAGGAATCGGAGGCTTCTGTCCGTTTAGGCGATTGGAAACTTCATTATTCTCTTGAAAGCAAAGAAACATTACTGTTTAATCTGAAGGATGATATAGGCGAAAATGATGATCTCTCTGTTGTTTACCCCGAGAAGACGAATGAATTGAAGAGGATATTGGAAGCGTGGGTTAATGATAAAAACCGGAGAAATTTCAATAGCGCAGGTTTGAATTTTTAATGACAGAATTGATCAAAATAATTGAAAGACGTAGGTATTTGATTTGCGATAGTGAGAGTTTTTTTGAAATGGAGGCTATTAATGTTATTAACAGAGTATTATGAAATTGAAACTATTAAGTGTTTTTTTTGTGTCGATATGTCTGGCGTATAGTAGTGTCGCTCAGGTGTCGTTTGGAAATCCTGAAAAGATAAATGATTCTTGGAAATTCCTGTTAAAGGACGTTGAAAGCGGAGCAGATCCTGATTTAGACGATTCAAAATGGAGTACAATTGAGTTGCCCCACGACTGGAGTATTAAGCAACAGTTAAGTCCTGATAATGCCAGTGCAAGTGGCTATTTGCCAGGAGGTGTCGGGTGGTATCGAAAATATGTTGAGATTCCTAAATACAATGATGGTAAAAAAGTGTATCTGTATTTTGAGGGAGTCTACAACAGGAGTGAGGTCTATTTAAACGGAGTGCTTTTGGGAAAACGTCCCAATGGTTATGTGTCGTTTATGTACGATGCAACTCCATACATAAAATATGGAGAAAAAAATGTTATTGCAGTAAAAGTTGATCATAGTCAATCTGCAGATTCACGGTGGTACACGGGGTCAGGCATATATCGTAATGTCTGGATCGTGTATGCTAATTCAATTCATGTCGAACAATGGGGAGTTTATGCCTATCCAGAGAAAGTTGGCGACGAATACGACCTTAATGTTGAAGTGTCTGTCGAGAATGGAAAGAACACGCTTTCCAAATTAACTGTTAGAAATAAACTATTTGATCGGGAAGACAAGCTAGTGGCTGAATCTTTAGAAAAAATAACTATTGAAGGAGAATCTTCAGGAACAATAAATACTCGCCTACGTGTTCAAAATCCTTTACTTTGGAGCCTTAGCCATCCAACTTTGTATACATTAAAAACCTTGGTCTATAATGAGGGAGAGCTCGTTGATGAGGTGAAGACAAATACTGGGTTTAGAACATTTTCTTTTGATCCGAACAAAGGGTTTGCTCTAAACAATGAGTGGATGAAGGTGAAAGGAGTTTGCCTTCATCATGATGGTGGAGTATTGGGGGCAGCTGTTCCTCGCGAGGTATGGAAAAGAAGACTTTTAATTTTAAAAGAAATCGGGGTAAATGCAATCCGAACAAGTCATAATCCGCAAGCCCCTGATTTGTATGAGTTGTGTGATGAATTAGGACTGCTTGTTTTGAATGAGATATTTGACGAGTGGGAATTTCCTAAACGAAAATGGCTCAAGGGCTGGAATGTTGGCATTCCCGGCTTTCAAGGTTCGTTCGACTATTTTGATGAATGGGGAGAAATAGATCTGGCGGACGTAGTTAGGCGAGATCGAAATCACATTTCTGTTTTTGCCTGGAGTATTGGAAATGAAGTCGATTATCCTAATGATCCGTATTCTCATCCGGTATTGGATGGTGGCGGCGAATCAGGTTTTACTCAACCTGTTTTTGGTGGGTACAAGAAAGATGCTCCGAATGCCAGTCGCCTGGGAGATATTGCTAAACGACTGGTGAAAGTAGTGAAGCAATATGATCAATCAAGGCCAACCACAGCCGGATTGGCAGGAGTGGCAATGTCGAATAAAACCGATTACCCATTTGCTTTGGATATTACCGGATATAATTATACGGAGAGTTTATATGAGCGCGACCACGTGAAATATCCGGAGAGAGTAATATTTGGAAGTGAAAATAGACATGACTTGAAATCCTGGAACATTGTAGAAGACAACGAATTTGTTTTTGGACAGTTCCTTTGGACTGGCATCGATTATCTGGGAGAGTCAGGCCGCTGGCCATCGCGTGGCTTTTACTCCGGCTTGGTAGATTTCGGCGGTTTTATCAAGCCCAGAGGTTATTTTCGTAGATCTCTGTGGTCCGAAGAGCCCATGGCTTACCTGGGAACTTATCCGGTACCGGGAGAAAGCGGCACTAGTAATATGGAAGATGTGTGGTCTCAATTGGAAGATGAAAACCAGGCAACAAAGAAAAAGGAGAAAGCTCCGTCGATGGATGCATGGCCAATATGGAACTATCGGAGCGGTCAACTAATCAGGGTGGTTTGTTACACAAATGCAGCTAAAGCGAAGTTGTTACTGAATAATGAGACTGTTGGAGAAACAAAGAATTATGATAAAAAGAATGGGATTATTTTTTGGGATATTCCTTATACGCCCGGAAAGCTTGAAGTGATTGCGATGGATGCTCAAAACTTAGAAACAAGTAGATCTTATATACAGACTTCCGGCAGACCGTATAAAATTAAAATACTGCCCTATGAAAAAGAGATCAAACAAGGAGGCGTTGCCCAGGTGGCGATTCAAATAGTAGACGATCAGAATGTCCCTGTAATGCTTTCTGAGGATGAAATAAAATGTCAGATTTATGGGGATGCTCATTTGCTGGGAATAGAAGCTAGTAATAATAAGGATATGACTGATTATACCGATAATGTTCATCGTGCTTTCCACGGGCGATTGATTGCATACATCAAAGCAGGAATGGAACAGGGAGAGGTAATGGTTAGATTTTCTGCGAATTGGCTAAATAGTGCAGAGGCAAAACTTCAAGTTAAATAGGTTTATAAAAAAGAATTTATATGTTAAATAAAGTAGCTGTAACAATATTTTTGCTGGTATTTGGCTGTTTATGGTTAAATGCCAAAGACAAAAAGCACCCAAACGTAATATTTATTCTAGTAGATGATTTGGGATGGAAGGATATTAGTTCCTTTGGGAGTGACTTTTATCAAACTCCCCATGTGGATGACCTTGCAAGTGATGGGGTAATGTTTACTAATGCCTATTCTGCGTGTACTGTTTGCTCTCCTTCTCGCGCAAGTATAATGACAGGAAAATACCCGGCCAGGTTGCGCTGCACAGACTGGATTGAAGGATGGAAATATCCAAAGGCTAAATTGAAAGTACCAGATTGGACCATGTATCTCGATAGTAATGAGGTTACCTTAGCTGAAGTCTTTAAGAATAATGGATATAAAACGATACACATTGGTAAATGGCATCTGGGCGAAGAAGAAAAGCACTGGCCTGAAAATCATGGATTTGATGTGAATATTGGAGGATGGGCAAAAGGCTCTCCAAATAGAAATAAAAAACAGGGATATAATGGATATTTTCCACCATTTGGAAATCCACGTTTGACTGATTGTTCAGATGATGAGTACCTTACGGAACGTTTGGCAAATGAAGCTTGTTCTTTTTTGGAAAAGAATCAGGAAAAACCATTTTTTATGAACCTCTGGTTTTATAATGTGCATACCCCGTTGCAGGCGACAGCAGAAAAAGTAGAAAAGTACAAGTCTCTTTTGACTTCGGAAAATCGACAAGATAATCCGGTATATGCAGCTATGGTTGAACATATGGATGATGCGGTTGGAAAGATTACAGAAAAGCTAAAAGATTTGGAGTTATATGAAAATACCATCATCATTTTCACCTCGGATAATGGAGGATTAATAGGAAATGGCAAGCAGCCGGTAACCAACAATTACCCTCTTCGGTCAGGTAAAGGTGATATATACGAAGGTGGAGTTAGAGTCCCTTTAGTTATTCGCGTTCCTGGCATAACTAGTCCCGGCATTATTGATTCAACATCAATGATTATTTCTCCGGATTTTATGCCGTCCTTAATCAAGCTGGCAAAGTTGGATGTTGATCGCAAAGTAATGCGTTCTTTTGATGGTGTTGACATTTCTCCGGTATTAAGAAATTCTTCAGCTAAGCTGGGGCGGAACGAGATATTTTGGCATTATCCACATTATCATATTGAGGGAGCAACGCCATACAGTTCAGTGCGAAAGGGAGACTGGAAACTTATCCATATTATGGAAACAGATGAATATAAATTATTTAATCTGAAAAAAGATATCGGTGAAACCACAGAGCTTTCATCAAAGTACCCAAAGAAAGTTCAGAATTTGAAGAGGGATATGGCAAAATGGAAGAATCGGGTTGATGCTCAGATGCCGACATCTAACCCTGACTATGAGAGATGATATTCTTGCGAATCTATTCAAGAAAAGAGATTTAAGTTAATCAATTTGGAATTTTTATTAAACCACAAACGAAAAAAACAGATGAAACGTATTTTTTTATTTTTTCAAATCCTTGCCTTTAGCTTGGTTTGCAGTAGCTGTGAGAAGCAAATAAGTGAACCTGATATTCCTGACGAAATTCCAGAAGAGGTTGTTGTTCCGAAGGAATCTCCGAAAGTCATCGTTTCTTCAGAAGAAAAGCAACAGATTAAATTGGGTATTGATGCTGAACGTTTATGGTATTGGCGTAGTAATATTAAAGAAGAGTTGGCTCAATTGGCTGTAAAAGAACTCCATGCTGAATATATACGAGTGGCTATCTCATGTGCGTATGAGCCAGAAGAAGGGGTTTATAATGAGAATGCCTATGAGCAGGAACTAGAAATGATGAATGCCATGAAAACAGCAAATCCCGACATAAATTTTTTCGCCAGTCCAAGGCCGTTGGACGAAGCTTATAGTAAAAGCGAAAAGGAGGAGGTTTGGGGACATGAAAAAAATGTGCCTTGGTCGCCCTACCCGGCTTGGATACAGGAATGGTATTCGGATGGAACTAAAAAAGTTGATGGCATAGATGTGCCTCGCTGGAAAAAAGGGAATTTTCATGTGGATAAGCTGGTGCAATATTATGCCAATTATCTCAATCTAATGAAGGAGAAAGGTTTCGATATTACATATCTTGATGCATCAAACGAACAGACAATTATTACTCCGAGCTATTGTAAATACCTTAGAGATAGCCTCCCGGTGAAGTTAGCTCCCGGGGTTAATATGCCTTTGCTCATCGCTCCTTCAACTTGGAATGTGCAGGGCGGAATAAACTGGTTAGACAGCATTAATACTGTATCGGGTGAGCAAAATGGGTTTGATATTGCCTCCGTCCACAATACTGGTAGTGGGGGAGTTTTAGAGGAGTTTACCCGTGCTGCAAACAGCTGGGGAAAAGCTGCATGGAATACCGAACTGCATGGGTGGATAGGGGTAGAGTTACAGGATGAAATATTAAATTCCGCAATTTTTTGGGAGCATATACGAGCCGGTTTCTCAGGAATAGACACATGGTTATTTTTTGGTCCGGACGGGGGAAAGGGGCACACAATGATCTGGTCTCATTGGAATAATCGTTCGATCACAAAGAGTGGAAAGTATGAAATTTTTAAGCAAGTGGTAAATAATGCCAATGGAGGTAAGTATGTCGAGGTAAGCATGCCTTCCAAAAATGCAATTACCGCAGCATTTATTAAAGAAAATACTTTGTCTTTGTGGATATTGAATAAAAGTTCAAAAAAACTTGATGATGTTGTTTTCGAGCTGGCGAATCGGGACATCTCTGGCAAAATAATTGACGTTGTTAAGTGGCAAAAGGATTTGCCGCGTTCGGGTGCCGAAAGTAAGTTTGCGGCCAAGGAGCAGAGTCATTTTAGTTATGATATTGATGGGCAATCACTCTATTTTTTCAAGATAATGCTTAATAATTAAGAAGGTTTTTGGGCTTTATTAAATATTTAGTTTGTTAATAGAAGGATACGAATATCTCGGAAAAAGAGAATAACAAATAGAAAATGAATATTAAAAGAGCTTTTATATCCATTATCATTCCAGTTTTCGTTTTTATTTTTAGTTGCTCGGGTCAAAATTATACTCCGGTTGAGCGTAATGTGCCGAGTGGAGTTGTAGTGGAGAAAGATATTAATTACGTGAGTTACAATAACCGACAGTTGTTCCTTGATATATATCGACCAAGTAATGTTGGAAATGAAAAGCTTCCGGTTTTGATCGTTGTCAGGGGCGGCGGCTGGGCGAGGGGAGATAAGGAGGGGTTTGGTCACATGGCTGCTGCCTTGGCTCAGAGAGGATTTGCATCAATTTGTATTGAGTATAGAACATCTACTGAAGCGCTGTTCCCTGCTGCGTTAATGGATCTCAAATCAGCTGTTCAGTGGATTGAGAGTAATTCCGATAAATATGGATTTGATCCTTATTCAATCGGAGCAGTTGGAGGGTCTGCGGGAGCTCATCTAGCGGCGTTACTAGGAGTTACAAGTAAAATTAATTCGCTGAATCCTTCGGCCCGGGATGAAGGTTTTGCTATTCAGGCAGTTGTCGGATTAGCTCCACTCATGGATTTTACAAAACTATCTGATAATAAAGGGATAGTCAAATGGCTGGGAAAACCTTTGGTTGTAGATTACGAATTGTGGAAGTCAGCATCTCCCATCTCGTATGTTGATAAAGATACTCCCCCGATGTTATTAATACACAGCTCCAGCGATCCTGTGGTGCATTACGAGCAGTCAATATTGGCTATTGACAAACTTGCAAAAATGGACATTTATACAGAACTGGTTTTGATCCCTAATGCACCTCACGCTTTTTGGAATTATGAAGAATGGTTTGAATATACAATGGACAAAACTGCTTCTTTCTTCAGGGCTAAATTGATTGAATAGTTAGTAGAAATTATTTTTAGACTGAGTAAATGGAAATATTGGTCGCTTCCGGTATTCTATTTTTTCGTCCTTAGCTGTGAAGCAAAAGTTTTCGGACAACCACTCTTAGGTAAAAGGTTATTTCAATAGAAGATTGGTCTGTGTAAGAAAATAATTAGAAGGTATGCGCGCCCTTAAAATAAGAAGGAATTTAGGAGGATCTGCCCTGAACGTTTTTTTTGCAATTTGAAGTTCAAAGCCACGTCTTTTAGGCGTGGCCTTTATTTTTAGATTCAAAAAAACCAAACAAGATCCCGACTTATTAAAAAAAATAAATCGGTCAGCGTTTCAGATTGATCCTTGGTCTATTAATGGGTTTTTGATGCGGGAGTATGATGAGTCTGTTCTGTCTCTTTGGGAGCAGTATCAGGCGTCTTTGCAAACAGTGGGGGTAAACAATGCCAATAGAAATAGGCTGAACGTGTTTCTTCAAAATGGCGGAAATGACCTGGCTTTGATTGACCTGCCGGTTGGTGCGAATCATGTTTCAATTTCTAATATAACCGGGTGTGTTCTATTTAACGCTGAGATAATAAATCAGAAAACGGCATTAGTAAATGTGGAATATTTGCTCCCCGGTATTTATGTGCTTTTTCTGGAAAATAAAGGACTGATCAATCGCATAAAATTTGTCAAATAATTAGAAAATAAAGGAGATAATGTAATTGCTATTTCCCTTTAGTTTTAGTGTGTTTTAGAAAACTATTTAGTATTCCAGAAAAATACCATCACAAAAAGACAAAAAACTATTAAATCGTTTAATGGTTTTTGTTTACTATTGTGTGCTGAATTGTTATTCATAAACACATATAAATATATCGCAAATTAGTTATGACAACAAAACACATTTTATTTTTTGTGTTGGGAATGCTTATGTCCGGAATATTGTTCGGTCAGATTCAGTTTTGGTCTGATGACTTTGAGGCCCCTGGATCTCCATCTTCCGGAGTAAGAACCCCCTCGAACAATATAGGTTTAGGTGACCCTTCTTCCATGTATTTCAAAAGAACAACCAATAGCGAAATCAACTTATCTTTTGATTTCTACACGGGTCAGAGTGGCTCGTATTTTTGGGCCGGAGAAAATCATGGAGGACTTTTTGGGGCTGGTAACGAAGAACAGAACATTGTCTTTTCCAGCATTGACATCAGTGGAAAAACAGGACTGACTTTCAAAGGTCTCTTCGCGGCGAATAATCAGGGGGCAGCGTTCGAAAATCAATTACTTGGGCACTCTCATAGTGATTACATCATTGTCGAATATAGTATTGATGGTGGTGCGTACCAATCTTTTCTTCGCTTTTTTTCCAACAACAATACCTCAAGTGGAGTCGATAACAAAACGCTTGCAGAAGATACAAATGGCGATGGTATAGGAGACGGAGCATTGCTGACTAAGAATTTCACAACATTCACTAAAGCAATAGCAGGTACGGGTACAACGCTAACCTTAAGAGTACTTTGTTTTTCAAATGCGGGCAATGAGGAAATGGCTTTAGACAATTTTCAACTACTTGCAGACGCTTGTGTTCCTCCTGTAGTAACAGCTAATCCTCAGGATCGGAGTATCTGTTACAATGGAAATACTACTTTCGAAATTAGTGCAACAGGTGCAACAGCCTACCAATGGCAGGTAGATGCAGGAGGCGGATTTGCAAATGTATCTGATGGAGGAACTTATTCAGGGGTAACTACTTCGACATTAACAATTACAGGTGCATCGGTTGCAATGACCGGTTATAATTACCGTTGTGTAGCCATAAACGAAACTGCTGACTGCTCAGCAAATTCAAATGGAGCAACTCTGTCCGTCTCTAATATTAATGTTTCAGGTTCAAAAAGTGATGCAACCTGTAATGGAGCAGCTAATGGAGCAGCAGGAGTAACACCGTCAGGAGGAGTAGCTCCGTATTCTTACAGCTGGTCACCATCCGGAGGAACAGGAAATACAGCAACTGGTCTTGCTGCCGGAACATACACCGTAACTGTAACTGATAATATTGGTTGTATAGCTACTCGTAGCTTTACAATCGAGCAACCAGCCGCTCTTACGGTAACAGCTGACGACCAGACCAACGTTTCGTGTAACGGTGGATCAGATGGCGCAGCTTCTGTATTGGTTTCAGGAGGAACAGCTGATTACACGTATGACTGGACTGGGACACCAACCGGTGACGGAACCGCTTCGGTGACAGGATTAAGTGCTGGAACATGGACCTGTACTGTCACTGATGCAAGTGGATGTACCGCTTCGATTGATGTTATTATCACTGAACCAGATGCGATTACGGTAACAGCTGACGACCAGACCAATGTTTCGTGTAACGGAGGATCAGATGGCTCAGCTTCTGTATTGGTTTCAGGAGGGGAAGGCACATATACCTACGATTGGACAGGAACACCAGCCGGTGATGGAACTGCTTCTGTAACAGGATTGAGTGCTGGAATATGGACGTGTACAGTAACTGATGCCAATGGTTGTACTGCTTCTGTTGACTTCATTATAACTGAGCCTGCCGCTCTTACGGTAACAGCTGACGACCAGACCAACGTTTCGTGTAACGGTGGATCAGATGGCTCAGCTTCTGTATTGGTTTCAGGAGGGGAAGGCACATATACATACGACTGGATTGGAACTCCAACCGGTGACGGAACTGCCTCTGTAACAGGATTGAGTGCAGGAACATGGACGTGTACAGTAACTGATGCCAATGGTTGTACTGCTTCTGTTGACTTCACTATAACTGAGCCAGTCGCTCTTATGGTAACAGCTGACGACCAAACCAACGTTTCTTGTAACGGTGGATCAGATGGTGCAGCTTCTGTATTGGTTTCAGGAGGAACTGCTGATTATACATACGACTGGACTGGAACACCAACCGGTGACGGAACCGCTTCGGTGACAGGATTAAGTGCTGGAACATGGACCTGTACCGTAACTGATGCCAACGGTTGTACGGCTTCAGTTGACTTTATAATTACTGAGCTGAGTGGTTTTTCAGTAACCGCTGACGACCAGACCAACGTTTTGTGTAACGGTGGATCAAATGGCGTTGCTTCGGTATCGGTTTCCGGTGGGGAAGGACCATTTACCTACGATTGGACACCAGGTAATCCTGCAGGTGACGGAACTGCTTCAGTAACAGGATTAAGCGCTGGACTATGGACGTGTATGGTAACTGACATTAATGGATGTATAGCTACTGTTGATATTAATATTACCGCGCCAACTGCATTGGTTCTTGTTGTTGATGAACAAACCAATGTCTCATGTAACGGAGGAGCAGATGGGGCTGCAAGTGTTTTTAATGCTACGGGCGGAGTTGGCGGATATCGTTATAATTGGACTCCCGGGACTCCGGAGGGAGATCGAACAAACTCGGCAACCGGCCTTGAGGCAGGTACATGGACTTGTATCGTAACAGATGCCAATAATTGTAGTAGCACTGTAAGGTTTTATATTACAGAGCCAGATGCCATCACCTCTTACATTATGGAAACAGCGTGCGAAAGCTACACTTTGAATGGCGAAACGTACAATGCTACGGGAGTTTATACTCAGAATTTGACTGCAAGCAACGGGTGCGATAGTACGCTGGTAATAGATTTAACGATTCTGAATAGTACAACATCAACCATTGTAGAAACAGCATGTGACAGTTATTCGTTGAATGGCGAAACTTATACAGAATCGGGTATATACACACAAACTGTTCCCAATGCCGTGTTGTGCGATTCGATAATCACCATCGACTTAACAATTAATAAAAGCTACTTTGAAAGTGAAACCGTAGAGGCATGTGATTCTTACACGTGGTCCGACGGAAAAGTTTATACTTCTTCCGGTACATATATACAGAACTTGACAACCGAAAATGGTTGTGATTCGACACAGCAGCTTATTCTGACTATTGCAGAAAAACCTGTTTCTACTGTGTCTTCTACCGACGGGATAACGCTTTTGGCAGAAGCCGACGCGGAAAGCTATCAATGGATTAATTGCGCAACAAACGAACCCATTGAAGGAGAAAACTCAAACATTTTTGTTGCAAACGAAAATGGCGAATACGCAGTAGTTGTTTCGAATAAGAGTGGTTGTGCAGATACTTCAGAATGCTTTATCGTAACAACTGTGGGTATTAATGAAAATAAAATTGCAGAAACCCTGGTTCATTTATTTCCAAATCCGACAAAAGGATTGGTTACACTCGAATTAACCGAAATAAGCGAAAGCGACGTGTCTGTATTTAATATGCGGGGAAAACTTGTATTGTCTTTGCCTCGGGTTCAATCCGGATACGAAATAGACCTTTCTTCTTTCGAGCCGGGTGTGTATTTTGTAAAAGGTACGCATAAACGAGGAACGTGGACAAAACAAATCGTAAAAATGTAATACCTCGAAATTTCAAAGGGGATGCTTTTCGCACTTTGAAGTGCTTTAAATAGTGTCCTTTTAAATAAGGAAGAAGCTGTCTGTTTTTCAGACAGCTTCTTTTTTTGTTGGGTTTAGACAAAGTTTTTTTTTGACTAAACAGATAGCTTTTGTTGCGAAAGAAGAGGCAGAATATTTTTTTGCTATATGAAATTCTTTCTTGAGCCGATAAAATTGATGGGAGCTGCTTCCAATACTTTTATGTAGTTGCTCATTCCTTTAGAAATAATGAGTTTTTTCGAATGTCAGGGTAAAAAGAGATGAACCTGATTCGTTCCCAAAAAATTCTTTTTGCGATTTGTTTTTATTCTCCTCTACGAAAAGAAAATGCGTCCACAGGCTTGGCTGTTTTATCACAGGAACGATATAGAAGAAACTAACTTTTACTTTTGTGTAAAATTAATTTAATACTTTTGTTGTTTTAATATTAAATCAATATTTGAGTTGAATACAAATAAGTCAAATGCTGAGCTGGTAAAACTCCTCAAAAACGATGATATGTCGGCATTTGATATTATCTATAAAAAATATTCCAGAAGATTATACGGGTTCGTTTTTCGGTATACAAAACAAGAGTCAGATACTGAAGAAATAGTTCAGGAGGTTTTTATTAAAGTCTGGAAGAGTCGCGACAAAATAAATATTTATTCATCCTTCGAATCTTTTTTGTTTACTGTAGCCCACAATGCAACGGTGAATCTGCTTAAAAAACGTGCAACAGAACAGAAATATGTGGAACATGTAAAATCTCTTCAGCACGTTGATGAAACCTACGAGCTTACCGATGAAATTCATTATAATGAATTAAAAGATAAGTTTCAGAGTCTGTTAAATGAGTTATCTCCTCGTCAGAGAGAGGTTTTTCAATTAAGCCGGGAAGAAGGGCTGACTCATAAAGAAATAGCAGAAAAATTAGATATTTCGGTATATACCGTAAAAAATCATCTGGTAACCACACTCTCTTTTTTTAGAAGAAATCTTGATAATGGATTAATAGTTAGTGGGTTATTTGTTAGTTTGTTCCTTTAGTAAAAAAAAGTCATTTTTTACTAGTCCTTCTTGTTATCCATGTTGTATTACTATTAGAATACGAACTTTATTTGATTGTGAAAATAGTTGTAGGTGGGCTAAATAATTCGAGAGCCCGTTGATAAAAAAAAGAATGACAAAAGAATTACTGGAGAAATATTTGAATAACTGTTGTTCCCCGGAAGAGGTGGAGGAGGTCAACCGGTGGATGAAACAACAATCTTTTTTTGCTGACAGTAAAAAGCTGGGAAAGAGCGATTGGGCGAAGTTTGACGAAAAGGACAGTGTTGTTTCAGACGATAAACTGGATACGCTACTTGATAAAATCCATCACAAATTAAATATTGAAGAGCCCCGTACTATTCATTTAAAAAGCAACAGGTTTATTAGCCTGATGTCGAGAGCTGCAGCTATTATTTTAATTCCGGTTCTGGCTTTTTTGTTTTATACAATTTCTGAAAATAAAAAGCTAACCCATCAAATAGCAACGGTATCAGTCGACTCTTTGGAAATAATTGCGCCGGTTGGTTCTCGAACGGTTGTTGAGTTAAACGATGGGTCGGTGGTTCATCTGAATTGTGGCAGCCGATTGAAATACCCGCAGAATTTTTGGGGACAGACACGTGGTGTGACTTTATCGGGAGAAGGTTATTTCGAGGTGGCACATAATCCTGATAAGCCTTTCGTAGTTACTGCAGGTCGTGTTGATATTAAAGCATTGGGAACAGTTTTTAACGTTAATGCATATCCCGAAAATAATGATATTGCTACTACCCTGGTAGAAGGAAAAGTGTTGGTTGAAGAAATAATGAACAGCGGCCGTGTAGAAACAGTGTCAGAAATGAAGCCGGGGCAGCATGTAAAATTCGATAAGACAACGGGAGAGATAAACTCAAGTTTGGTAAAGGTTGATAAATACATAGCGTGGAAAGATGGAAAACTGGTTTTCGAGAATGAACCCATAGACGGGGTTGCCCAACGGTTAAGCCGCATGTTTAATGTGGATATTCAGGTTGACGAAGGGGTAGAGAAATTCAATTATACCGTAACCTTTGTGGACGAGCCACTCTTTCAAATCCTTGAATTATTATCGGTGGCAACACCAATTAAGTACGAGGCATTGCCGCGCATCAAAAATCCTGATGGAACTTTTTCAAAGCAGAAAATATTAATTGATAAAAAAAAGAATAATAATGTTTTAAAAGACTAATTACTAAAAAACAACAGGGAAATGCGACTAACATTTCCCCGAAGATTACAAAAACTACCCTGTACGCTTCACTTTACAGGGACATTTTTAACTTAACAATACAAAAGTATGAAAAAAAAATTCTGTATTAATCGGAAGCGCAAGTTTTCCGGCTTAATTAAACTTTTACAAGTAATGAGGTTAACGGTTTTTCTGGTGTTGGTTTCTGTTTTTGGGGCACTAGCCAATAAAGGCTATTCGCAAAGCAAAAAGCTTAACCTAAATATGCATGAAGCCACTATTAAAGAGGTTTTAAATAGTATAGAAGAACAAAGTGAATTTTATTTTTTGTACAGTGAAAACCTTATCGATATAACAAGAAAGGTTAGCGTAACTGTCGAAAATAAAGAGATAGAGCGGGTTTTGAATCTATTGTTTGAAGATACCGACGTTGATTATTCTATCCGCGATCGTATTATCGTGTTAACAACCTCCAAAGTTCGTAACGGAGAAACTAAGGTGTTCCAACAGCGGAAAACGATTTCAGGAACTGTTACAGATAAAGCAGGTCTGCCACTCCCCGGAGTTACAGTGCTAATAACAGGTACAACCAACGGCACGGTTACTAATGTTGATGGGGAATATTCGCTTTCCGGTATTTCAGAAGGAACTACCCTGCAATTTTCTTTTGTGGGTATGCGAACACAGGATATTAAAGTTGATGAACGTAGTACCATTAATGTTACTATGGAAATTGACGCAATTGGAATTGAAGAAGTTGTTGCCATCGGCTACGGTACACAAAAGAAAGCAGACCTTACCGGGGCTGTTGAAACCGTTTCGGTGAGCGACATGAAAAGCCGCCCGCTCACCAATGCCAGTCTGGCACTTCAGGGAAAAGTAGCAGGTGCGTTTATCACCCAAAACTCGGGGCAGCCCGGAAGTGACGATGCTACAATTCTTATTCGTGGTGTTGGTACTTTTGGTAATAGTGCTCCGTTAATTATTATCGATGGAATGGAAGGGGAACTTAATGATGTAAACCCCAAAGACATTGCATCGGTTTCTATTTTGAAAGACGCTGCGTCATCTGCAATCTACGGTAACAGGGCTGCAAACGGTGTAATACTTATCCAGACAACTAAAGGAAAATCAGATAAAATGGAGGTGAGTTATACCGGGTATTATGGCGTACAGTCGGTTACCACCATGCCCGATTTATTAAAAGGCGTTGATTATCTCGAATTGAAAGCAGAAGCGTATTACAATACCAACGGCTCATATCCGGATTTTTATCTGAATGAAGAATATATGAATAACTACAGGAATAAGGTCGATCCTCAGAGATATCCTACCGATCAAACCTGGGCCGATGTACTGTTTCAACCTGCTGATATTATTGATAACCATGTGACCTTAACCGGAGGAAATAATCAATTTCAATATTCGGCATCTATTGGGTATTTAACCCAGGATGGAATTATTGTGGGAAACGAGACCGAAAAATTGAGTATGCGTATTAACCTGAGTTCAAAATACCTTAACGACAAATTGAAAGTCGACCTTTTTGCATCTGGGCACGAACAGTCAACCGAAGATATGGTTAATGGAATGAACTCGTCTCTTTACTACGTGTACCTCGGAGCCCCGACAACTCCGCTTAAAATACCGGGATACGGTTACACTGGTAATGGGTATAATTTTGCAGCATCAGAAGCAGGAGGGTATCTTAACACAAAAACAACACCCATAAATCTGCGTTTATCTGCCAGCCTGAATTTGCTGAAAGGCCTTAGCCTCACAGGTTCTTACGGCATTAATCAAAGAAAAACAAAAATAGAAAGGTTTGCCCCGGCTGTTCAACTCTATCAATATGGAGAAAGTGGAGAAGTTGAGGCTTATTACTCTACTTCGCCAACAGGCCTTCGGATAAATAATAACGAATCAATCAGTAAGCAATTTACTTCCAGATTAAATTATAATCAAAAAATATTCAACGGTTTTACCATGAATGCAATGGTCGCTATGGAGGCCAGAGAATTCCATCTTGACAGGATGCAGGTAAGCAGAGAAAATTATACGCTCAAGTTACCTGTGCTGGACAATGGAGATCCCGACAGCCAAAAAAACAGCGGTACTGCAGATGAAATATCATGGCTTTCATACTTTAGCCGGCTTAACCTGAATTACAAAAACAGGTATCTGGCTGGCGCAACAGTCAGAAGAGATGGAAGTTCAAGATTCCAGGAAAAATGGGGAACCTTTCCTTCTGTATCTTTTGGGTGGAGAATTTCAGAAGAAAACTTTCTGAAAGGAAAAGTAAACTGGCTTGATAATTTGAAACTGCGTTTTTCCTGGGGACAACTCGGAAACGAAAGTATCAATCAGTACTATGCCGCTTACGACGAACTCTCCCTTGCTTTGGTTACAAATTTTGGAAACACACTGCAACAGGCAGCAGCCATTACAAAACTGGCCAATAAAAAAACCTCGTGGGAAACTTCAGAACAGATTAATTACGGTTTAGACTTTGCGGTACTCAACAATGTTCTTTCCGGTTCTATTGAATACTATGAAAAGAAGAACTTTGATATATTAACACAAATTCCTATTTCATCCACACTGGGGTTAACTACAATTCCATTCCAAAATGTAGGAGAAATGGAAAATAAAGGGGTTGAGTTTCAGTTAAATGTTGCAAAAAAATTAGGTAAGGTAAATTTCAATGCCAACCTTAGTGCCAGCCGTACTACAAATAAAATAACCGATTTGGGCGGGCAGGACGAAATAGTTAGTGGTAATATAATATCAAGGGTTGGTTCTCCGTACAGATCATTCTATGCCTACGCTACCGAAGGAATTTACCAGTCGCAGAACGAAATTGACAGTCACTTGAAATTTACCGATGAGGATGGCAATAGTATAAATCCTTACATTGGCCTTACTCCAAAACCCGGTGACATTAGGTTTGTCGACCAGAATGGTGATAAGATAATTAACGAAGCAGATAAAACAATCATTGGTCAGTCTTACCCCGACTGGACTTTCTCTTCAACATTTAATTTTGAATGGAAAAATTTTGATGCTTCATTATTCTTTCAGGGAGTAACAGGCATTAATTATCTCAACCGCTTTTTTGTAACCGTGCCATTTGTAAGTGGAAATGCAAATACCGGCGCCTGGTATAAAGATGCCTGGAGAGAAGATAAACCAAGTGAAACAATCCAACGACTAAATGTTGACCTTACCAGAAGTGAAACTGATTCTGAATATTACCTTGAAGACGGATCGTATTTAAGGCTCAAAAATATAGAAGTGGGTTATTCGCTGCCTAAACGAATGGTTTCAGACATTGGAATCGCGCAACTACGTGTTTTTGTTAATGCTCAGAATGCTTTAACATGGACAAAAATGAGATATGGCTTTGATCCTGAAAAGCCGTCAGCAACCACTACTACACTTCAGTACCCGCAAACCAGAATTATTTCAGCCGGTGTTAATCTTAAATTCTAATCTTATGAATTCTATTAAAAATATTTTAATGCTATTTACAGGACTATTATTATTCTCCTGTAGTGATGAATTTCTTGAAAGAGAGCCTCTGGGTTTTGTTGCACCTGAAACCTTCCTGAATAACGAAGAAGAGCTAAATATGATGGTCAATGGAATTTACAATCAAGTTGACTTCATGGGCGTGGCAAATACCCATTTTAAGAACATGAACCCTTATTACAATGAAGCATTAACCGACCTGGTTTATGGGGCACAGCCCTGGCAAGGGTGGACCGAGTTTGCCAGGGGGCAGGGAAACTCGGAAAGTAACAGAGTTGAATGGAAGTGGGACCGAAACTACCAGGGAATTGCCAGAGCAAATTCGTTTCTCCTGGCAATTGAAGAAAAAACTGAACTCGACCCGGACATCAGAAAAAGAGGGATTGCCGAAGCTAAATTTTTAAGAGCATGGTTTTACCTCGATTTAATTAGTTTTTACGGCGATGTTCCATTGCTGCTTGTTCCTGGCGACTTGGAAAACAGCACGCCGGAAAGGACTCCGGTAGACCAGGTGCGGACACAGATGTTAAAAGATCTGGACGAAGCTATCCCGGATCTTCCTAAAACTTATCCCAATGCCGAAGATGCCGGAAGGGTAACACAGGGAGCAGCTTTAGCTTTAAAATCAAGAATACTGCTTTATGGCGGAGAATGGGCCGGCGCCGCAGCTGCCGCAAAAGAAGTTATGGACCTTGGAGTATATAGTTTATTTCCTGATTACAACGGCTTGTTTCTGGAAAAGAATGAAGCACAAGCTAGCAATACTGAAGTTATTTTCCAGGTTTACTACACTGCTACAACTAGTCCCAGTGCACAAAACATGATGCTTATGAACTGGTGGCCGTCATTTTGTCCCACACTAAAAGCTGCTAATTCGTATTACATGGCAAATGGATTACCAATTACAAATCCGGAATCAGGATATGATCCGGAAAATCCTTTTATTAACAGAGACCCGAGGTTTGCTATGTCCATTTACTATCCCGGAGGACCTTTCAAATATGCCGCAATGCCAAACCTAAAAGTTTTTGATTTTTATATGCTCGGCCAAACAGGTTTTAAATGCCGGAAGTTTGTTGATGAAGAATTGGAACAAAGTAATCTGCAGAGAGGACAAGGAGAGAATAAAATTTTTATGCGGTATGGAGAAATTCTCCTTAATTATGCAGAAGCACAAAACGAAGCTGTTGGCCCCGATGCAACTGTATATGATGCTATCGACCAATTGCGCAACAGGGTTGGAATGACTACTCTTTCTGAAGCCATGCCCGGTTTGTCAAAAGATGAAATGCGGGAAGTAATCAGAAACGAACGATTAGTGGAATTGGCATTTGAAGGCTTACGGATTTTCGACATCAGACGATGGAAAATTGGGGAAGAAGTTATGGACGATGCAATAGGACTCGACAACAGGTTCTTAAAACAAAATAAATATCCGGGCGACGGAAACGGCATAACTGCAACTTGGTATTATGTAGAGAAAATATCTGATACGAGGGCGTTTGTTCCAACCCGTGACTACTTGTGGCCAATTCCTCAAAAAGAAATAAATGCCAATCCTAATATGACCCAGAATCCGGGGTACAATTAAAAAATATTGCGTTGTTTTAAGATTACAATTTCTGAAAAACTACATATTGGTCTGCTGACCGGAATTGCTCGAAGGTAGAGCCAATAGTGTAATCTTAAAAAACATTTTGTCTAATCAAATAAATAAACTCCCCGCCGCACTGCGGCGGGGGGATTAGTTGCGTGGCGATTGCTTCTTCATTAGAAGAAATGGTTGTGGTGCCAAAGCACTGATAATCTGTGCCGCTCGCTGCGCGATCTAATACTAATAAATTTATGAAGTATTCATTTATCACCCTGCTTATTTTAAGCATAATCGTTCAGGCTAAAAAGCTGGATGCACAATTGGTAAGCGACCATGCTCTCGTTAACCGTCATGAGAATAAATTCGACTATTTAACACTTTCAGATGGTGTTGACAGGAATGTTTCAACCACAAAAAAATGGAATATTGCGTTAACTAATATTTCCGGCAGATATAACCCAACCGTTCAGGAAGCTTCTTCAAATTATTATGGTTTGGCAGACTCGTACGCTAAAACCTATTTTGAAGGGCTCAAAGAATGGGGCTATTCAATGCACCACTTGCATAATAAAATAGACGGTGCCGGTAATTTAATTGTCAGCGGACCAGACTTTGGGTTCGACGGGGTTCCCTCTTCTCCCGAAGATGCTCTGAGCAAAACAGAAGCATGGTTCTTAAAACAAATAGATAATTTCCATACTCCCAATACGCATTTCATTACTAAAAATGCACACTATTTCTACCATCATTACGGAGCAGGCTGTTATAATGATGTAGATGTTATTGCGTGCGAAGTGGGCGAAAATATTGCAAGTATTAATGCCCATGTTGCGTTTACCCGGGGGGCAGCAAGGCAGTACAACAAGCCTTTCGGAATTAATCTTTCTTCGTGGTGGGGACCTGCAATAAGAGATTATACCCGCCAATGGGTTAAATTAGGAAATGATATTCAGGATGTGCAAGTTGAAGGAACCCGAATTGGGATTTTGCTTAAAGACGGGACTTTGCAAGTGAAAGAGGGAGGTTTGGATGCCTCATGGACAACAGTTGGTTCAGATGTTACTGCTTTTAAACTGAACGGAGATAGAATTGGGAAACTGGAAAGCAATGGCGATTTCTATGTTAGCGAAGGGGAAATTAGTGATACCTGGGTTCTTCAACTCAAAGGTGTAGATAAATTTGTACTTGAAGGAGACCGGATTATTGCAATCCTTCAAACCACCGGATATATTAAATTCAAAGAAGGAGATTTAACTACCGCTTTTTCGAATTTGGGAAGCAACAGTCAGAAGTTTTTAATGGACGGCGACCGAATTGCAAAGTTGGAACCAAACGGAACTTTGAAAATGATTGACGGGGCTGACCCTGTGAAGCAATGGTACACCTCTGTTTCTTCTGGTGTTGCAGACTTCGATATATCCGGAGATCGGATTATTATATTGAAAAAGAATAACGACCTGTTAATCAACGAAGGTCCCATTACCTCTGAATTCACGAATGTGGGGAGTAATGTTACTGCGTTCGATGTGGAAAATTTGCGCATTGGAAAAATAGAAAACGGAAAATTATTCATTAAAGAAGGAGATATAAGTTCAAGCTGGGGAGATGAGATAACAGATGAAGCAATAAGTTTCAAAATGACCTCGAGCCGGGTGGCTTATGTTGATGCCGGAAAAAATTTGTTTGTTAACGATGGCGCAATTGCCTCAGCTTTTTACGAAATGTTTGGCTTTACGGATAAGTATGAACTTGAAGGCACCAGAATAGTGGCAATGTGGGATGATGGAACGTTATTCGGGAGGGATAACGAATTGATGTCCATACAACCAGAAGTTGCACAACTTTGGAAAGATGGTGGCCCATCCCGCGGGCATGGCATTTCACTGTCGAGACGCACCTTTTTTAATTCGTATATGTCGGGGGCAAACCTTTTGTATCCGCAGGCTGCAAGTGCCAATTATTTTGCCAGTGAACACGATTATCAGGGAAAATTTATGCTCTCTCCATTGGGTCGCGTAGGACAGGATATTTATGCGTTTTCGCACGACTCTTTAAATCAGGAACAACGGGGCGTGCCTTGGGTTCCTGTTGCAATATTAATGAACCGGGCACATGGATTAGGCCTAAGAACATGGAGCAATAATAAAATATTTTCAGGCCTTCCGATGGACGATAAAGACTATATGAACAAATCTTTATTGCAATCGATTTGGGGAAGTAGCTTAGTTCCTCAAAAAACGAGTGATGAATATCCATTCCTTCAGAATAATGATTTAGGTGAAATTTTTGATGTTTTGCTGGAGGATGCTCCATTGAATGTATTGAAGAAATACGCGATGATAGTACTAACCGGAGACCTCAATCTTAATGCAACATTGGTTCAGAAATTAGCGGACTACGTTAATGCCGGGGGAAACCTTATTGTTAATGTAGAATATGCCGATGCAAACAGCACCATTAAAACCATGGCCGGGGTAAATCATACCTCTGCAATAACAACGCAGGTTAACCAGGTTTTGGCAGACGGTGTTTTGGAATCATTCGCCAGTCAGAATATAGAACTAAAACCATTACAGACAACCCAGAGCGCCACTTCATTTATTACTGGTGGCTCTTCCGAATCGGATTACCTGCTGGTTTCCAGCAATGCTGTTGGAAACGGAAAAGTTTTTTGCGTGGCATTTACCAATTTGCGTAATGACCTTATCTGGAAACTCATTTTGAAAAATCTGGTGAAACGCCCTGGCATTGTTCCTTTTAATATTGATGGCGATATACAATATTCATATACCTACAATCCCAACGAATGGATTATTACGTTAATCAACAACAAAGGGGTAAACAAAACAAATACTACGCTGGAAACAATAGACCACAGTTTCGACCAGAACATAGGTATTACCTTGCAGGAAGCCGATGCAGATATTTTAAGTGTAACAGAATTAATTGACGGACAAAACATTATCAGTGCTGATGATGCTTTTTCGGTTGATGTTGCTGCGGGAGAGGTGAAAATAGTCAGAGTATCAACACAAAGTACAATGACTACCAAAATCTCCAATTATGATTTAGACGAAAGAACGGCAAAACTGATTGTTTTTCCTAACCCTACAACCGGGAATACCAGCTTTAATAAAGAAGTTGAGGAGGTTCAGATTTACAATGCTTCAGGTGTATTAATTAGAACAGTAAACAATGTAAAAACAGTAGATATGAGCACTTGCAGTAAAGGCATGTATTTATTTAAAGTAAGGGATGCAGAGAGCACTCAAAACTTTAAAATTATAAAAATGTAAAAAGAAAGGAGCAACAAACTTTTAGCTGAGTAGAACCGGCGGAGCAATTAAGCAAAGCATGTTCATGTAGGTTGAATTATGTCTTTCGGATTTTGTACGATGCCGACGAGAAATAATGTAAACGCTTAGTTAAAAGTCAGATGTTTGATGCAGTTTAAAAGCCAGCATTTTAACCTCGTTTGTTGCCAGCTATAAAAAGAAGAGGGTACTGTTTTGAATGGCGCCTTCTGCTAAAAGAAATATTTAGCAAAACAAAGCGAGCACGGTAGTTATTGTTACACAAGATAATAACTGCCGTGCGAGTTGCATAAGTTACCATTAGAAAATAAAAATATAAACGAATGAAAAACAAGTTGACGATTCTCCTTTTGTTAATTTCAACTTTTGGATATGGGCAAAAGCGAGGTGTAAATTTCGACCCGGAGTCAAATGCCAAAGGCACTAAACCTTATGAAATGGCTTCGCGTCAGGAAGACAAAACTCCCTTCGTTCTTTTTAACGATTGCGAAAAATGGATAATTGAAACTGAAAACTGTGACGCCAACCTCTATTTAACATCTGAGCAGAGGCTCTATCGGGAAACTAGTGGCAAACTGGTTTACAAAACAACCAACAAACAGGCTTCGGTTAGCTTACTTTATGAAACGCCTATTACAATAAACGAACCCTGGGACTGCATCGATTTTTGGACGTATGCCGCTCATTTCCCATGGGAACACCCCAAACCAAATCCGGCATTCAGGCACTATGCAATAATTGAAGGAGCCGATGGAACAATGCACGAACTGGATTTTTCGCAAAATGGTTTTGGAGGTTTAAATTACGAATATTGGTTTTTAAGCCATATTAAAATGAACCAGGAAATTGCAAGGCCTGCCAAATTCATCGGGATAAAACTTAAAGGCGACAATGCTATTCCGGGAGAAGTTGTTAACATCTTTTTGGGACCGATATACATTTATAACGAATTGTTGGAAGATTTGTCCTTCAAAGAATTTCCCGAGAAACTTCCTTTTCCTTTACGAAAAGAAACAATTTTACCTGTAAACAAAGAATCGGTTTTTAAGAATCGCCTTCAAAAAGACGGGACAATCTACCGCCTGAGCTATAAAGGCAAAGACATGAAACTTGAATATTCCGTTAATCCTGCTGCTGGAATTCTGAACGGAATTAAACTGGCCCCGGAAAACGGAGGTTACGATTTGTGCAAAGGGGCTGAAGTGAGCTTCACATCAGGGGAGCAGGCCGTTTGGACTGTAAAAAATGAAGTACAGCGCCACGACACACTCTTTGTCGATTTTACGGCTACTGTTAATACGCAGGAATATGATTTCTCCTGTTGGTACACCATCAACCAGAAATCATTAATTGTTGGCATTCACGAGATTTCGGAGGTAGGCCACGTTAAGGAGATAACCCTGGGAAAAACAGGAAAGCTCAAAAATGGCAAACTGGTTACTCTTCCTTTTATGCCATATAACTATTCCCGACATCCCAAATTGTTGTATGCCGATGATTTGTTCTTCTTTAAACAATTTGACTGGTATTACACAGATGCCTCTGTTTTTACAACAGACAATAGCTTAGCTGATGGCTGGGCTGACTACAACAAAGGTGTGGAATACACCCCAAAAACCGATGGCAAACGTAATCCGATAAGGGAAAAACTGTTCATTAATGTATCGAAAGATGTTCTTGAGGTTTTACCGACAATAGATAATCCGGCTTCGCCAATGCGTTCGTACCAGGCCAATCGTTTGTGGATGATTGATGGTAGTCCGGATTATGAAGCAAACAAAAAAAAGGTTAGAAAGTACCGGGCCTTGGGGCTCGAAAATGTTACTGTGCGTTACCACGAAGGCTTTTGGCGCGATAGTGGAGAAAGTTATACCTTCCGGAAAAATACGGCTCCGGGGAGAGGCGGAAACTACGCGGTAAAAGAGTTTGTAAAGGAAATAAAAGACCAGGATTGGCGGGTAGGCTTATATTCGAATTATACCGATTTTGCGCCTGTAAATAAAAACTGGAACCCCGACTGGATACTTCGTAATGCCGACGGAACCTGGAATATCAGCTGGTCGCGCTGTTACGCTCCCAAACCGATGGTTGCCTGGGAGCAGCAAGCCATATACGCTCCACACATTCATAAAACATTTGGTTCGAATCACAGCTATTGCGATGTGCATACGGCAGTTTCTCCAATGTCGCGGGTCGATTACGACTACCGGGTTCCCGGGGCTGGAACTTTCAGGCGTACTTTTGAATGTTTTGGGTTGTTATTATTGAATGAAAAAGAAGCTTACAGGGGGCCTGTTTATTCTGAGGGTGCCAACCATTGGTGGTATGCCGGACTTGTCGATGGCAATTATGGTAATTTTTCTCCGCGGATAAATACAATTCCGATACTGCCTGAATTTCAACTTTACAAAATACACCCTCTTGAAATGGATGCCGGAAACCTTCCTGTAGACGGGGCAGAATACCTTGCATACACCCTTGCATACGGGCATATCGGAAAATTGGATGGCGAAATATCGGAAATGATTAAACGCTACGCTTTTCTCCAGCCTCTTCAGGAGTATTACTCGATGATACCCGTAAAGCAAATAAGTTATTTTGATAATCGAAATAATGAATTCGATTCATCTCGATCAATAAAAAAAGGACTTAATGAGAAAGCCCGATTAAAAATCGAATATCAAAACGGATTTACGGTTTTCATTAATTTCTCTGACAGTGACTGGAGAATAAATGCAATGGATAAAACATTTACATTGCCTCATTTCGGAATACTTGCTTATACAAAAGACCATAAAACTTATGCTCTGTCCGGGCAATGCGATGATTTTGTTTCTTCAGATAAAAATTATCGAGTCGACTTTGCGGTAAGCCCAGAACAATATTATTTCGACACTTACGGAACAACCATTAAAACGGAAAACTTCGAAGCACAAGGGAAAATATTCTTTAAGAAAGAAAAATTCGGATGGGAAATTATACCTGCCGAAGACTTCGATTCTTTTTCGTTTAACAAAGAACTCGTTGGGTTGAAAAACCTGAATGCCATTATCGAAGGAGTTAACGTAGATGATTTGCCGGTTGAAGATGCAACGGTAACTTATAATGATAAATTGATAAACATGAAACACGTTAATAAATCAATTTTTAAATACCGGGTAGTGCCGGCAACAAATTCAATTGGAAACGCCGGTAAAAGCAAATAGAAAAATGTGATTCTAATATGTCAGAAGAATAAGAAAAGAATCGACCAAAAATTTTAATAAATAATTAGAAAGTGAAAAAAATAGAATTAGTTGTGACACTGCTATTATTTGTGTCACTTTGGGGTTCATGTGGGGAAAGAAACAAAGGAAAACATTTGTTTATACTCTCCGGACAATCCAATATGGCTGCCTTAAGGCCCGAAGAATCCTTTACGCCTGCGATTGAAAAGAAATTCGGTAAAGAAAATGTGATTATCATAAGGGATGCATTGTCTGGCCAACCAATCAGGCGTTGGTACAAAAACTGGAAACCTTTAACAGGCGATGAACCTCAGGCAAATCCCGATTTATACGACTCGTTAATGGTAAAAGTCAATACGGCAATAAGCAGTCAGGATATCAAAACTGTAACATTTATCTGGATGCAGGGAGAGCGGGACGCAAGAGAAAAATTGGGGGAAGTATATGAACGCAGCTTAACAGGGCTTTATCATCAACTTTCAGGTGATTTAAAAAGAAATGACATTAATTTTGTGATTGGGAGGTTAAGCGATTTCGACATGACCGATGAAAAATATCCCCACTGGACAATGATACGGGACATTGAGGTTAAAGTGGCTGAGTCGAATCCCCGCTTCGGATGGGTGAATACTGACGATCTTAATGACGGTTACAACCGTGCAGGGAAGGAGATAAACAACGATTTACACATGTCAGCAGAAGGGTATGTGATTATGGGCAAACGCTTTGCCGAAGAATCAATCAGGCTGATAAGAAAGAATAGATAACACCACTTGTTTCTCATAAGGGGTCAGGCTAATCACTCTAAAAAAGCATGAGATTATGTCTTGACCCCTGCATATTATCATGATTATGAGAGTTTGAAAATATTAACTATATATGGTAAAAGCCCTAAATTTGAAAGGCCGAAAATTTTCAATATAGATGAATTCATAAAATATAAAGATGAAAACAAAACAGTACGTCACTTTTCTGATAGGATTATTATTGGCGATTATTACAAATGCCCAACAGCCTAATTTCCTGTTTATTTTAACCGATGACCAAACATACAATGCAATCCATGCAATGGGAAACGGCGACATAAAAACTCCTAATATGGATAGGCTGGTTGAAGAGGGCGTAACGTTTACCAATTCCTTTAACCAGGGGTCGTGGTCGGGTGCGGTTTGCCTGGCAAGCCGTTGTATGCTGAACACGGGGCAGTCGGTATTTCGGGCGGCTCACAATTTTTCTTACTTGCCCAACTGGGGGAGAGTAGAAGGAGAGAAGACCAGCGTTCCGTTATGGGGCGAGGTATTAAGGGAGAATGGTTATGAAACATTCCTCTCGGGAAAGTGGCATCTTTCTGACACAGCGGTACTTAATAGTTTCGATTTTGCCCACGCCATTGGGGAAGGTATGTACGAAACTTTTGATAAAAACGGGGACAACCAACCCGGCTACCACCGCGAAAAGGCCGATGATACTCCCTGGAGGCCGTGGTCTCCTGAATTTACCGGACAGTGGACTCCTCATGTGAAAGATATTTTATATGACGAAAACGGACAGAAAAAGATAAGTGCCACTTACACGGTGCAGGAACATACTTCAGAATTGTATGCCGACAATGCAATAAACTACCTTCAAACCAGGGCGAAAAGCAGCGATAAACCGTTTTTTATGTACGTGGCTTTTAATGCCCCTCACGACCCACGCCAATCGCCCAAAGAGTTTGTTGATATGTATCCTCCGGCAACTATCACTATTCCGCAAAATTACCTGCCCGAACATCCTTTTGACCAGGGCGACAGCAAAATTCGCGATGAACAGATAGCTCCTTTTCCCCGCTCGAAAGATGCCGTGCAGTTACATCTAAGTGAATACTATGCTATTATAACACATGCCGACCGTGAAATCGGACGGATATTGAAAGCTTTAAAAGAGTCTGGTAAAGGGGGAAATACGTACGTAATTCTTACTTCTGACCATGGTTTAGCAGTAGGGCAGCATGGTTTAATGGGAAAACAAAACCAATACGACCATAGTGTGCGAATGCCCTTGGTTATTGCAGGCCCCGGACTTAAGCCGGGAAAAAAGGTTGAAGAAATGGTGTACATGCAGAGTATGTTTGCCACAACCTGCGACCTGGCTGGGATTAAAATTCCGGAAACAGTTGATTTTAAAAGCCTCAAACCATTAATGACCATGGAGCAGGCAAAAGGGGAGGATTATATTTTGGGGGCTTACAAGGATTTACAAAGAATGGTACGTTCTCAAAAGTTCAAATTGATTGTTTATCCGAAAGTTGGAAAAATTCAATTGTTTGATGTGGCCAACGATCCTCTGGAAATGAATGACCTGGCGAACGAACCAACCTTTCGTTCAGTTAAAAAGAAACTGATTACAAAACTCAAAAAACAGCAAAAGGAAATGGGTGACCCACTGGATTTAAAGCCTTACTTTCCGGATAGCTTTTAACTTAATCCCTCGTAAATCAAAATCTCATTAAAATGGTAAGAATTAAAATTCAATTTCTTGGTTTCATGATAATCGCCCTGGCTTTTGCATGTACCAACAAACAAAGTCCTCAGTCTGAACTTAACCTTTGGTACAATCAACCTGCCGACGCCTCGGTTGCCGATGATCCCGATGGTTGGAAAGATGACCCGGAATGGTTAAATGCATTACCATTAGGCAATGGTTCTTTGGGGGCAATGGTGTTTGGCGATGTGAACAAAGAACGCATCCAGCTAAGTGAAGAAAGCATGTGGTCGGGCAGTCCGGCCGATAATGACAATCCCGAGGCTCATAAACATTTGGGGAAAATACGTCAGCTTTTGTTTGATGGAAAGTATAAGGAAGCAACAGAGCTGACCAATAAAACCCAGGTGTGCAAAGGAGTTGGAACCGGTCTGGGTAATGGAGCCGATGTTCCTTTTGGGTGTTTTCAGACATTGGGAAACCTTTGGATTGACAATGGGAAAGACTCTCCCTACGATAATTATTACCGCGAACTGGATTTAACAGATGCAGTTGTCAGGGTCTCCTATTCTCAGGATGGAGTAAATTACCAACGCGAAATATTTACCAGCCAGCCCGATCAGGTAATGGTAGCCCGTTTTACTGCTGACAAACCGGGGCAAATATCGTTTTCATGTACCCTCGACCGCCCCGAACGTTTTCATACCTATTCAGAAAACGGACAGCTTATTATGAAGGGCGCTTTAAATGATGGAAAAGGAGGCGAAAACCTTAAGTATATAGCAAGGCTAAAGGCGGTTAACAAAAACGGGGACGTGAAATATTCCGGCTCGAAACTCATTGTAGAAAATGCAGATGAGGTAACTCTTTTCTTAACTGCTTCTACAAATTATGTCCTCAAATACCCTTCATACACAGGCAGAAATTGTGAATTACTAACGCTTGAAAATATCGAAAAAGCCATTAGCAGGCCGTATCAAAATTTGTTGCAAGCACACCTGACCGAATACCAGCAATATTTTAGCCGGGTGAGCCTGGATTTAACTCCTGGAAAATTGGAGCCAATTCCTACCAATGAACGCCTGGCAATGTTTCGTAAGAGTAAATCAGACCCACATTTAGACGAATTGTTGTTTCAGTACGGCCGTTATTTGTTGATATCATCTTCGCGTCCTGGTACACTTCCGGCAAACCTGCAGGGAGTTTGGGCCAACAAAATTCAAACTCCCTGGAATGGCGACTACCATACCGATGTGAATGTACAAATGAATTACTGGCCTGCTGAAGTAACTAATCTTTCAGAAATGCACCTTCCGCTATTCGATTTAATAGAGGAAATGGCAAAACCCGGCAAAAAAACGGCATCTGTTCAGTACCAGATGGATGGGTGGGTGGTTCACCCGGTTTCCAATGTGTGGGGATATACTTCGCCCGGTGAGGAGGCCAGTTGGGGACTGCATTCGGGAGGTGGTGCCTGGATTAGTACTCACATATTTGAACACTATGCTTTTACACTTGATAAGGAGTTTCTGAAAAGGATGTATCCCGTATTGGAAGGTTCTGTGCAGTTTTACATGGACTGGCTGACCGAAGACCCTAAAACAGGCAAGTTGGTGTCTGGCCCGGCAGTGTCGCCTGAAAATACTTTTGAAGCACCAGACGGCAGCCTTTGCCAAATCAGTATGGGCCCTACCCATGACCAGCAAGTGATTTGGCAGTTGTTTTCCGATTATATTGAGGCTTCGCAAATCCTAGGTGTTCAGAATGAATTTACAGGTCAGGTTATTAATGCCAGGGAAAGATTGGCCGGAAGTAAAGTCGGCTCTGATGGTCGGTTAATGGAATGGCCCGAGGAATTTCCAGAAACGGAGCCCGGTCATCGGCATATTTCCCATTTATTTGCGCTGCATCCCGGGGCACAGATTAACAGGAAAGATACACCTGAATTGATGAAAGCTGCCCGCAAATCGTTGGATTACCGGATTGCCAATGGCGGCGGTTACACCGGTTGGAGCGCTGCCTGGTTAATAAGCCAGTATGCCAGGTTAAACGATGGAGAAATGGCAAAACAAAGTTTAAACACTGTTCTTGCAAAGAGTATATCGAATAACCTGTTTGGGCAGCACCCGCCTTTTCAGATGGATGCTAATTTTGGAGCTACGGCGGGAATCGCCGAAATGTTGATACAAAGTCACGCAGGGGCAATTCACCTTTTGCCGGCAATACCCAACGAATGGTCCTCAGGGGAAGTAAAAGGACTAGTTGCCAGAAATGGTTTTGAGATTGATATGGCATGGGAAAATAACGAACTGACAAAAGCTGTTGTCTATTCAAAATACGGGGCTGAGTGTAAAATTAATTATAAAGGAAAAACCTTGGATTTCAATATTAAAAAAGGCGAAAAGAAAGAATTGACTGTGTCTGATTTTGAATCTTGAAAATGATTTCAAACAGTCTCAACATTTTTAAACGGAGTTTATTGAATGCTTTTTTGCAGGAGGCAGAAGGGTAAATATCTCGATTATTCTCCGGATTTAGGTGCGGATTTTCAGGTGCTGTTAATAACTCTCTTTTTCATTACAAACGGATTCCTTGTATCTTCGCAACACTTATGATTGTTTGTATTGCAGAGAAACCAAGTGTCGCCAAAGAAATTGCCCAGGTGATTGGGGCAGGTTCCCGGAAAGATGGTTATTTCGAAGGAAATGGTTACCAGGTAACCTGGACCTTTGGACATTTTTGTACGTTGTGGCCGCCCGAGGATTATAAAGCCCAGTGGAAACGCTGGGACTTACATACCCTGCCCATGTTGCCCAAACATTTCGAAACCAAAGTAATGAAGGGCGATGGCGGGGTGACCAAGCAATTTAATACGATTAAGAAATTACTGAGTAAAACCGAACTGGTGATTAACTGCGGTGATGCCGGGCAGGAAGGGGAGCTTATTCAGCGCTGGGTGATGAAAGAAGCCGGTTACAAAGGCGAGGTGAAACGTTTGTGGATTTCGTCGCTGACCAACGAGGCCATAAAAACCGGGTTTCAAAAGCTACAGCCTGCAACTAATTTTGATAACCTGTTTTACGCCGGCAGTTCACGTGCCATTGGTGATTGGTTGCTCGGAATGAATGCCACCCGGTTGTACACCCTGAAATACGGCGGTTACAAGCAGGTATTGTCCATTGGGAGGGTGCAAACGCCAACGCTGGCCATGCTGGTAACCCGTCATTACGAAATCGAAAATTTTAAACCGCAGCCATACTGGGAGTTACAAACCACTTATCGCGATACGGTTTTTAGCAACACCGAAGGAAAATTCTTCAAAAAAGAAGACGGTGAAAAATTGTTGAACCAGGTGTTGGGCAAAGATTTGTTTATCACCGATGTGGAAAAGAAAGACGGAAAAGAATATGCGCCCAAGCTATTTGACCTGACCAGTTTACAGGTGTATTGCAATACTCGTTTTGGATTGACTGCTGACGAAACCTTAAAAATTATTCAGCGGCTGTACGAAATGAAAGCCGTTACTTATCCGCGTGTTGATACCACGTTTTTGCCCAACGATTTATATCCTAAAATACCCGGAATTTTAAAAGGACTGAAAGGGTACACGCAATTTACCGGGAAGCTTTTGGAGAAAAAGATCAGGAAATCGGCCAGTGTTTTTAACGATAAAAAAGTTACCGATCACCACGCCATAATTCCGACAGGTGAAGAGAAATTGCTGGGTGGCAACGAGAAAAATGTTTACGACTCTATTACGCGCCGTTTTCTGGCGGTGTTTTACCCCGATTGCACTGTAGCCAAAACACAGGTAAAAGCCGAAGTAGACACGGTGCAGTTTGTGGCTAACGGCAAGCAAATTCTACAACCGGGCTGGCGCGTTGTGTTTCAGGATGAAAATAGCAAAAGCGGCGATGGCGACACAATTCTTCCTGTATTCGAAACGGGAGAACACGGTCCGCACGAGCCCGCCTTTACCGAGAAAGAAACCAAGCCGCCGCGTTATTACACCGAGGCATCATTGTTACGTGCTATGGAAACTGCCGGTAAAAATGTGGACGATGAGGAGTTGCGCGATTTGATGAAAGGCAATGGAATTGGGCGCCCTTCAACACGAGCGGCCATTATTGAAACCTTGTTTAGGCGAAAATATATTGAGCGGAAGAAAAAGCAAATTCATCCCACAAAAATGGGAGTTCAGTTGATTGATACCATTCAGAATGAGCTGCTGAAGTCGGCCGAATTAACCGGGCAGTGGGAGAAGCGTTTGCGTGAAATTGAGCAGGGGGAATACAGTGCATCGACGTTTATTTACGAAATGAAACGGATGGTTTACGATTTGGTGGTGGAAGTGCTCAGCGATAGAACAACGGTGAGGCTGGCTGCTCCCGAGTCGAAATCAAAGAAACCGGCAGCAAAGAAAAAAACGACAAATGCCACTGCCGGTAATGAAATGAAATGCCCAAAATGTTCAGAAGGGCAAATTCTGAAAGGGAAAAATGCCTACGGATGCAGCCGGTGGAAAGATGGTTGCGATTTCAGGCTTCCCTTTGTTTTTCTGGAGAAAAAGCTTACCGAAAAGCAAGTGGCCCGACTGCTTGCAAAGGGTGCTACCACAAAATTAAAAGGCTTTAAAATGGGCGACAAAAAAGTGGATGGAGTACTGAAGCTCACTGCTGATTTTAACGTGGAGTTTGTAAATAAAACTCCGGTAAAAAAGAAAGTAATTGATTCGACACCCAAATGTCCGAAATGTGGCGGCACTATTCTAAAAGGAAAAACAGCTTATGGTTGCAGCAACTGGAAACAAGGTTGCGATTTTAAAATTACATTCGATACCATTCGCGAAAAAGCCGCCGGAAGAAAGCTAACCAGGGAACTGGTATCGGAAATTATTGCTTCCTGAGGAAATAATATTTTTAATCTCAAAAGAAAACGAAATGGTTTTGCTCGCATTAAGAGTCGGGTTGTAAATTCAGAATATCTGTATTTGTTTTGTGAAGAATAAAAACAATTGTCTTTTGCAGGCGAGTTTTGAAAAATATCAATAAGTTTACCTAAAATTTAAAACAATATTAAAATGACTTCCAATAGAAGAACCTTTCTCAAAAACATTGGACTGGGAACGGGTGCAGCAGCAGCTGCGCCAATGTTAACTTCTTTTAGCGCTGGAACAAAAGAAGAAGCAAAATACATTCGAAAATCAGCCGAACGTGCTCCCAAAATGGCTTTCAATATGTGTGGGTATGCTGCACCTAAACTTGATAAGGTGCGGGTTGGTTTTGTGGGAATTGGCGACCGTGGCTCAGGTGCCGTAAAACGTATGACTCACATCGAAGGTGTTGAAATTGTTGCACTTTGCGATGTTCGACAGGCGGCTGTTGATGGTGCTCAGAAGATTCTAAATGACGCCGGACTTCCTAAAGCGAAAGAATACACTGGTAGTGAAACTGCTTTTGAGAAATTATGCGCAGATGGAATTTGCGACCTTATTTATACCGCTACACCCTGGGAATGGCACGTGCCAGTGGGAATTGCAGCCATGGAGGGTGGCGCTCATGCTGCGCTGGAAGTTTCGGCAGCAAAAACCATGGACGAGTGCTGGCAAATGGTAGAGACTTCAGAAAGAACAAAAAGGCATTGTGTGATTCTTGAGAATTGCTGTTACGACTTCTTTGAATTATTAACCTTAAATATGGTACGGCAAGGCGTTTTTGGCGATTTAATTCACGGTGAAGGAGCTTATATTCACGACCTCGATTACTGGCATTTTAATAAGCCAAAAGATGCTAAAATGACGGACGGCGCATATTATAAAATGTGGCGTTTACATGAAAATAAACGAAAAGCTAATGTTTATCCTACGCACGGTTTGGGGCCGATTTGCCAGGCAATGAATATTAATCGTGGCGATAAAATGGATTATCTGACTGCGATGATCTCTGACGATTTTACGTTGAAAAGCAGGATTGAGGAAAAAGCAAAGGAAGATCCTTTTTTTGAACAGTTTTTGGGTTGGGATATGCGTGGAAATATGGATATGCAAATGATTAAAACATCTAAAGGCCGGACGATAATGATTCAGCATGACATTTCATCTCCCAGACCCTATTCAAGAATACACATGCTTAGCGGCACTAAATGCTTCGCGCAGAAATATCCGATTCAGCAAATTGCTTTTGGACATGCTGTGGCCGATGAAGCCCAGATGAAAGAACTACAGGAAAAATACACACCTGAAATAGTTCGCAGAGTTGGCGAAATGGCAAAACAAGTTGGAGGCCATGGCGGAATGGACTTTATTATGGATTGGCGGTTGATTGACTTACTGCGCAACGGATTACCTATGGATATGGACGTATATGATGCAGCTGCCTGGAGCAGTATTACTCCACTAAGTGAATGGTCGATTGCAAATGGTTCAAAACCTATTGAAATTCCTGACTTTACCCGCGGTGCATGGAAAACAAATAAACCTTTAAGTCTAAGTATGGAAGTTGGGGGAACAACAGGCGTTAGAAACATTAACAAAGTAGATTCCAAAGGACAACTGAATGTTAATTAAAAAGGCAGAAAAATAGTAAACATAACAACTTTTTCTGTTCTGAAGCGTGAATTATCCAATCAGTGATTGTATATGTAATTAGCGCATGTTAAGGGGTGTGCAGTCTCGTTATCCAGTAGTTTTTACACGAATGGGTAAGTTAGCATTAGAGCTAGCAATTGCTGATTGGGTAATTTTTTAATTGAGTTTATCGGTTTTGGGTGTGTCACTTTGGCTATAATCTGATAGGTATATGTCAATTCCTTTTTCAATTTTGTTTTCTAAAGCTTCTACTTTTGCTGGAATTTTGGTTGTTTGAAGAGCGTTCGGGAAATTTAGATAAACTGTTTCAACAGAAAATCTAATGTTTTTTCTATTTCTATATGAAGATAACCTATTTATGTAGTCCTCTGCAATTTAGGAATAGGGTTCAGTAAGCCAAATTGAATCTGTTCCGAATGGAATTTGGAGGTTTATTTTTAATCCTTTTATTCCGGATATTTGGAACTTATATAAATATCTCAAGTTAATTTGATAAGAAACTCTATTTTTTCTTGGAACTTTCCTGTTAAAAAAAATCCTGTAATTCATCGAATTACAGGATTTTTGTGCCCAGTAAAGGACTCGAACCTTCACATCCAAATGGATACTAGTCCCTGAAACTAGCGCGTCTACCAATTCCGCCAACTGGGCATTTGCTGAAAGAACTCATTAAGCTGCGATTCGTATTGTCGCACTTGCTTAAATTCGCGGTGCAAATATATAAAAAAACGCCACTGTCAGCGCAATTTCTGACGAATTTTTTATTGCATGTTGATTTGTTCTCCAACAGTATGCTTTTCGCAGTATTTGCACTTCAGCGCAATGGGAGAAGTACTTATTACATCGAAGCAGGTCGTTATTTTTTCGTGGTTGGTTATACACTTCGGGTTGAAGCACTTAACAATTCCAGTAATTACTTTCGGAATCTCAACAACTTTCTTTTCAACAACACCGTAGTCCCTGATGATATTTAGTTTGGCATGGGGAGCAATCAATGCAATTTTGTTTATTTCGTCGTCCTCAAAAAATTTATCAGACACTTTAATAATTGCCTTGCTTCCTAATTTTTCACTTTCGAGGTTGGTGCCGAATGTTATTTGGTTGGGAATTTTATTTAATCCGAGTATTGAAATTACTTTAAACAGGTTCTGTGCCGGAATATGATCGATAACAGTACCTTCTTTAATGGCACTTACTTTTAATTTGAGTTTTTTCTTTTTTTCGTCACTCATGGCTTTTTATTTAAGGTTCATGCTATGTGAAATGATGGCTTCGCGGGTAAAAACCCCGTTGCGGGCTTGTGTAAAATAATATGCCTTTTCGTTTTGGTCTACGTCGGTATGAATTTCGTTTACCCTGGGCAGCGGATGCAAAATGCGCATATTGGGTTTCGTATTTTTTAGCATTGCATTTCGCAGGATATAAACGTTTTTTACCTGTTCGTACTCCATCGGATCAGAAAAGCGTTCTTTCTGTACGCGGGTCATGTATATAATATCGGCTTCGCTGATGATGTCGGTAAATTCGCGGTGTTCAAAAAAACGAATTCCTTTTTCGCGGAGAAACATTTTGTATTCCTGCGGCATTTGCAGCTCAGGCGGAGCAATAAAATTGAAAATTGGATTTTCAAACTCAGACATGGCCATGAGCAGTGAGTGTACTGTGCGTCCGTATTTCAGGTCGCCCACCATAAAAATGTTGAGGTTGTCTAACGTGCCCTGGGTTTTTTTGATGGAATACATGTCGAGCAGGGTTTGGGTAGGATGCTGGTTTGCTCCGTCTCCTGCATTAATAACCGGTACAGGCGAAACTTCGGCTGCATAGCGGGCGGCTCCTTCCAGTGGGTGACGCATTACAATAAGGTCGGCATAGTTACTCACCATTTTAATGGTGTCGTGCAGGGTTTCACCTTTCGAGGTACTTGAACTGCCCGGGTCGGCAATGCCGATAATTCGCCCGCCCAGCCTGCTGATGGCCGTTTCAAAACTTAGCCTTGTGCGTGTTGACGGCTCAAAAAAAAGGGAAGCAACTACCTTCCCCTGCAGCAAATCCTGATTTGGATTGGCTTCAAACTCTGCCGCGAGTTTCATTATCCTCAGGTATTCGTCCTTCGAATAATCGGTAATGGAAATTAAATCTCGTTTCATTGTATTTATGTATTGAATGTCAAATTCTTGCGTTCAAAAAAAAGCCAATATTTTAAAAAAATAAAATATTGGCCTTTCGTTGGCTGAAAAAGTATTAAGTCTTTTTCTTTGAAATAAATGCCGGAGCAAACAAATATTCGTTTTATATAGCGTCGTAAATAAAAAATCGTTGATTTTCGGCAGGATTTGCCGCTACAGTAATGGTGTCGATGAATCTGTAGGCATTGCATAATGTGCCAAAATTACAATGAATTCTGTAATTGTGTGTTAAATGCAGTACTTTTTTTCACCTGATTTATTAACAGCTCAGGCATTGTTTCCTCCTGAAATTTCAACGCCGTAAAAATTTTCAAAAATTTCTGAAATCCTGGTTGCCTCTGATTTTCTGACGGTAAAGTCGAGCTCACAAGTCAGCTCGAAGCGGGTGTTGGTAATGTTCAGGTTTTCCTGTTTTATTATTTGCATCACTTCGTTCATCTCTTTGTAGGTGAATTTTAGTGTGAATATTTTTTCGATGGTGCGGGTTTCAATTTTTGCGTTTTTAATGGCTTCTGCAGCTGCAGTGCGGTAAGCGTTAATAAGCCCGCTTGTGCCGAGTAAAATTCCCCCAAAATAACGAACCACCACAATTAATACATTTGTTAATTCGAAGCTTAGTAGTTGCCCCAGAATTGGCTTTCCTGCGGTGGACGAAGGTTCTCCGTCGTCGTTCGCCCTAAAGGCAATTTCTTCGGTCCCGAGCCTCCATGCATAGCAATGATGTCGGGCGCTGTGGTGCTCCTTTTTTATACGGGTTAATAATTCTTTTATGTCATCTTCGTTTTTGACCGGAAAAGCGTAAGCAAAAAATTTGCTCCCCTTGTCTTTAAAAAGACCTTCGCTTTTCACTTTTATGGTTTTGTATGTGTCATCCATTACAACAGAAAAAATAAACTTATTAGAGCCAGAATCAGCCCGGCCAGGTTTGTTCGGTTCAGATTTTCTTTAAAGATAAAAAATCCTGCCAATGCAGACATGGCTACAACAGACATATTGTTTACGGCAAAAACCATTGAGCTTTCTAACTGGCTTTTGTTTAACGCATTCAGAATAAAGTAAAGCGAGCCGAAGTTTACAATCCCAAGTAACATTCCAAGCAGGACTGTGGGACGGTTAAAATCAGTCTTCCTGATTTTTGGAAAAGAAATGACGACGCCGGCAATAAAGGCTACCAAAAAAACGAAGGTTGAAAATACTGCCGAATGCTGTTCGTTTAGTCGCGTAGCCTGCACAAATTTTATGAGAATATCAATTAATCCGCTTCCGGCAAAAATGAAAAGAGGAAAGTAGAACCAAAGTGTTTTGGTTTGCCTGAACCCTTTTTTGTAGATTGTTAGCAGCACCGCAATTAGTGCCAGTGCAATTCCAATTTGCTTTTGGGGTGTTAGCGGTTCGTGAAACCACCAGATGGAAAAGAGGACAGGAAAAACAAGCGATAACTTATTGGCGAGGGTGGTAATTGTTACTCCGGCTTTTTGTGATGATTTTCCAATTAGAAAAAACATGCCGATGTACAAAATGCCAAGAACTATTCCGTGCAGAAACCACGAATTACTTTGTGAGAATGCCTGGAGGTTGAAGTTCATCAGCAAGCTGAAACCAAGTAATGTTGCTGTCAGGTAGTTGATGGTGATGAGGTGCTGCAGCGGGCAGGAGTAATTTTTTGCCCATCTGAAAATGATATAAATGGCTGTGGAAGAAATAATACTTGCTGCAAGAAATATCATAACCAGGTACCATTAAAAAAAGAAACCAGGTAAAAACCTGGTTTTTATTTTTTATAGAGTGAGTTTCTTCTCAATGTCTTCAACGTACTGTCTGAAGTTTTTGTCGGTGTCTTTCAGATTATTTACGGTTTTGCATGCATGCAGCACCGTAGCATGGTCTTTATTCCCGATTTGAGCTCCAATGCTTGCCAGTGAATATTTGGTGAGCGTTTTGGAGAAATACATGGTAATTTGCCTTGCCTGTACAATTTCCCGCTTCCGGGTTTTTGTCTGAAGCGATTCTACCGGCATGTTAAAGTAGTCGCAAACAACTTTCGAAATGTATTCGATGGAGAGTTCGCGCCTCGAGTTTTTCACCAGCTTGTTAATCAGCTTGGCGGTAAGGTCGAGTGTAATTTCCCGTTTGTTGAGCATCGACTGGGCTAGTAACGATACCAGCGCACCTTCCAGTTCTCTTACATTATTAGTAACGTGCGAGGCAATGTATTCCATTACTTCTTCGGTAAGGTCAATTCCGTCTTTGTAAACTTTTCGCCGCAGAATTTCCATCCGCGTTTCAAAATCAGGCGTTTGCAAATCGGCAGTCAGTCCCCATTTAAATCGCGATAACAGGCGCTGCTCCATTCCTTTCAGTTCAATGGGCGGCTTATCCGAAGTTAAAATTAACTGTTTGCCGGTTTGGTGCAGGTGATTGAAAATGTGGAAGAATGTTTCCTGCGTTTTTTCTTTCCCTGCAAATTCCTGAACGTCATCCAGAATCAGTACGTCAATCATCTGGTAAAAATGCAGAAAATCGTTTCTGTTGTTGTTCCTGGTAGCCTCGGTAAACTGCGTCTGAAATTTGTTGGCGTTTACATAAAGTACCACTTTGTCGGGCATTTGTTCTTTTACTTCAATGCCGATGGCTTGTGCCAGGTGAGTTTTTCCCAACCCGGAGTTTCCATAAATCATTAACGGATTAAATGCTGTTCCCCCGGGATTCCGGGCTACTGCAAATCCTGCGCTTCGTGCCAACCGGTTGCAATCTCCTTCAACAAAGTTGTCAAACGTGTTGTCTGCCTTTAGTTGTGGGTCTATCTGCAATTTTTGAATTCCCGGTATGATGAAAGGATTTTTTATGGATTTCTTTTCATCGGCTTTTAGCGGAATGGTGAGTGGCTTATTTTGGATTCTCGTGTTGTTGTTTGTAGGGTAGCTTACCGTGTAAGGGGTATCGCCGTTGTCTTGCGAGCTTCCGTTCGCAGGCCCCATTACAACATTATATTCCAATTTTGCCCCATTGCCCAGCACCATCCGAAGTGTTTTCCGTAAAATATCGATAAACTGCTCCTCCAGGTACTCATAGAAAAAAGCACTCGGTACCTGTATCGTTAACACTTTGTTCTCGATTCTTACGGGTTTAATTGGTTCAAACCATGTCTTGTAACTGCTTCCGGGAACATTATCTCTAATAATATCGAGGCATTTCTCCCATGCAGTTTGATGTTCGCTGTTCATTTTTATATTTGCCGGATTTTGAGGTTCTACAAATTCCTTTTTTTAATTCCCGAAAGCAAAAGTTGCGAAAAAAAAGTTTAAAAAAAAACTTAACGCCCCTTGATTTTTACGAAAATCAGTTATTGTTATCGTTATGAGGGGATTAATAAACATGTTTTTTTTCTTTTTTTTAATGTGTTGAAAATCAGTCGATTCTGTTTAATATTTTGATTAGTAGTCAGCTATCTGGTTGGTAGTGGTGGGGTTGGGGTTTTCATAAGTTTTTCTATTAACAAATAAACGTTAATTACTTTAACGATTTTAGCGCTCTTTCTAATTTTATTAACCGTCCGTTCTTAAAAGCAACGATAGATGCATCCGGAAATTTTTTCAGCGCTTTTTCATGCAATTTTACGATTTCGGTAAAAGAGCTGGTTGAGCCGACTAGATAACTGTATGCTTCGCTTGCAATGTACTCTTCAATTTCGCCGAGTCCTTTAAACCGATCGGTGTCTGTTGAGATGGGAGTTTCCGTTGAGACAAGATGTACTTTGAAAATAATTTTGCCGGTAACGTCTCCGGTAGCATTAACGTAAACCTTTCGTCCCAGGTCGAGGGCCGAAAATTTGAGGTAGCGTTCGGGATTTACCCTGATGTCGTTCATTAAAAGGTTAAGGTTGTCGGCCAGCAGGCTGACTGAAGCATAAAGCTGGTCGTCGTTGAGCAGTAATCCTGCTGTGTTATCGGTGCTTTCTAGTTGTACTAATATATTGTTGACTTTTGCCGTGGCATCGGCAATACTTTGCACTATTGGCGAAAGAGGCAGCCGGGCGAGTGTGTCGCTGATGGCGGAGATATTACTGAGGGTGTTTTCGAAATTGTCCATGCTGCTGTTAAGTGCAGTAATAATGGTGTCCAGGTTTGTGATTATTCGTTCTACGTTTCCTTTCTTTGTGGATACAATCTCCTGCAGGTCGGCAGTTGTTTTTTCAATGTTGTAAACGGTTTGGTTAATATTCTTGAAACTTTCGGAAAGGTTCTTTCTGGCATCTTCATTAAAAATAACGGTAAGAACCGTGATTGCAGAATCGAGAGTGCCCAGCAATTCTTCGGCTTTGTTTTTTATGGGGAGAACCTGCATGCTAACCTGTTCTTTCAGGTCGTCCTCCACATCGCCCGGAATAGTGTCGTTTGCCGAATAAAATTCACTTCCGGTTCCCAGATTTATTTTAATGATCCGGGTTCCCATCAGGTCGCTGCTCACAATTTGTGCTACAGTATTTTTCGGTAATTTAATGGAAGAATCGATGGTGAAAGTAACCAACAACCGTCCACTGTGGTCGGGCAAAAAGCTTATTTTTTTTACCTGTCCTATTTTGTAACCGCTCAGTAATACATCGTTCGATGCCGAGAGTCCGTCTATTCTGTTGTAAACAACGTGATATTGATCTATCTTTTTAAATATGTCATTTCCTTTCAGGTAACTAAGTCCCCATATCAGAATAGTAACAGAGAGTACGATTAAAATTCCAAGCTTTGTATATTTAGAAACTTTCATTTTCGAGCTTTATTTGTTAGAAACAAAAAGTCACGTAAAATTAGGCATTCCTGCAATAATTGCCCAAAAAATACCAGTAAAAACCGGTATGTGTATTTTATAGTTTCCGGACAACCGTTTCTACCGGAACCAGGTTGTCGTTCTCGAAAGCGACAACAAAAGCCCCGCTGTATTTCTTTTTCAGCCTTTTTTGTTCTTCTCTGGCTTGTTGAACATCGTTGAATCTGCCACAAAAATAACGGTAGGTTTTCCCTTTTTTTTGCATGAAAACGTTATGTTCTCCCTTGAAATTTTTTGCGCTGGGTTCAACATTGTTTGACAACGAGGCAATCTGAACAGAGAAATATATGTTGGTTGAATTTTGCGAGGTTGTTTCCACGTTATTGTCGGGAGAATTGTTGGAAATAGGGGAGTTTCTGCCGGATGTTTCGGTTACCATATTGAAACTGCTCCGCGCCTCCACCTTCTTTTTGTATTCTTTAAATGCTTTAAATATTGCCGATGCCAGGTGTTCCTGTCCCGATTTACTCTGAAGAAATTGTCTTTCTGCCGGATGATTCAGAAAACCCGTTTCAATTAAAACACTGGGCATGGTGGTTTGCCTGAGTACCAGAAATCCGGCCTGTTTAACACTTCTGTCAATTCGTTTGGCATGAATCCGGAATTGATCCTGAACCGCCGATGCCAGCATGGCGCTTTGTTCCATGTATTCATCCTGTACCAGTTCAAACATAATGTACGATTCAGAAGAGTTCGGGTCGAATCCTTCGTATGTGGTGTGGTAGTCGTCTTCCAGAAGAATCACGGCGTTTTCTTTTTTAGCTACTTCCAGGTTGTCTTCGGTGCGGTGTTGCCCTAAAATATAAGTTTCAGTTCCTTGCACCACGCCCCGCGCAACAGCATTTACGTGGATCGAAATAAAAAGGTCGGCACTATTTTTATTAGCAATTGCAGCCCGCCGGTACAGCGGAACAAAAACATCGCGGTTTCGGGTATAAATAACATTTACATCGGGGAAAGAAGCCTGAATGTAATTTCCGAGCTTCAGCGCAATGTCCAAAACAATATCTTTTTCTTTTGCATTTCCGTATGCAGCTCCCGAATCCTTGCCTCCGTGCCCGGGGTCAATCACCACTGTTTTAATAGTTGACCCGGGGCCTCCCGGTTTTGCATGCGCTGCAATGCTTCCTAAAATCCAATAGCTTGTAAAAAGGAGCAGCAGCCAGGTATACTTCTTTCTCTTTTTCATGTTGTTTCCCGTTTCTGAAGCAAAAATAGAAATATTAGAATTATTTTGCATTTATTAGGGTGCAGGTATAACCCTTATTTTTATTTTTGCACGTCGAGCCAACAGGTTAAGCATTAAAGTCAGAAAACATTTTGTACAAATTAATAGTAACATACCTTTTAGCTGCTGTATTGCCCCTGATAGTTTTAAGCCAGGAAAAAGAGCGTGTGCTAAGTAAGCCGGAAATTACCGTGCTTGATACTGCCGACTTTTCGCCTGTTTTTAAGGATTCGCTTAATAACTACTACTTTGCAGCAGATTCCATCTCCAGTGATACAATTTCAGGTAGCCAGCCCGATTCGCTCGTGCAGGAAAAACCACCGGTAATTGAAGCGCCCATTGATTACAATGCGGAGGATTCTATTATTGGATCTTTCGACGGACAGAAAGTCTATTTATATAATAATGCCAAGGTAACTTATCAGCAAATTGAGCTTACCGCTTATTATATTGAACTCGATTTGGAAACCAAAGAAGTTTATGCTGAAGGAATTCAGGACTCTACAGGAACATTGGTGCAAAAACCTATATTTAAAGACGGGAATGATGAGTTCGAGTCTAAAACGCTGCGCTATAATTTCGAAACTGAAAAAGGAATTATTACCGATGTGGTGACTGAGCAGGGGGAGGGATTTGTGCACAGCCACCGCACCAAAAAAATATCGAGGGACGCATTTGTGCTGAAAGACGGGAAATATACAACCTGCGATGCCGAACATCCGCACTTTTATTTGCATCTGACCAAAGCAAAGGTGATTTCGAATAATAAGATTATTACCGGTCCGGCGTACATGGTGCTCGAAGATTTCCCCATTTATTTCCCGCGACTTCCGTTTGGGTATTTCCCAAATACTCCAACCTACTCGTCGGGTATTCTTATTCCTACTTACGGTGAAGAAAATAACCGGGGGTTCTTCCTGCGCGACGGAGGTTACTACTGGGCCGCCAGCGAATATTTTGACTTTGCTGTTCGTGGCGATATTTATTCCAAGGGCTCGTGGGGAGCAAAACTGCACACCAATTACCGGAAAAGATATAAATACAACGGCGGGTTTGATTTTAGGTATAATGTAAATGTTTACGGTGAAAAAGGAGATGAGGATTACACTCCTTCTCCACAATTTGCCATTACCTGGAGCCACAGCCAGGATGCGAAAGCAAATCCGAACCAGACCTTTTCTGCCAGCGTGAATTTTTCAACCAGTGGTTTCGACAAGCAAAACTCTATTTCAGCAGAAAATTACCTTCGCAGCCAAAAATCGTCAAGTATTTCGTTCTCGAAAAAGTTTGAAAATACACCGTATAACTTGTCTGTTAACATGCGGCATTCGCAAAACTCTGTCGACTCTTCTCTTACTCTTTCGCTTCCGGAAATGACTTTTAGTATGGCGAAAATTTATCCGTTGCGTAAAAAGGTTCGTTCGGGTGCGCTAAAATGGTACGAAAAGTTCGGAATAAACTATACGGGTAATTTGCGAAATTCGATTACGGCACACGAATCAGAAATTTTGAAAAAATCGTTTACACGCGATTGGAAAAATGGTATCCGGCATAATATACCCATTTCGTTACCCAGCTTTAACCTGCTGAATCACATTAATTTTAGCCCGGGTTTTAGTTACAACGAAAAGTGGTACTTCAAAAAATACGACTATACCTATGTGGAGGGAGCGGAATTTGACAACCCCAGTTCAGTTCCGCAATCTGTTAGAATTGATACTCTGACAGGGTTGAACCGGGTTTACGACTATTCTTACAGTGTAAGTGCTTCAACGAATATTTACGGAATGTTTTTGCCCCGAAATCCACAATCGAAAATCCGGGGAATTCGTCATAAAATGACACCATCGGTTAGTTTTAGCTACCGTCCGGATTTTGGAGCCGAAAAGTTTGGGTATTGGCAAGAGGTTCAGGTTGATGAAACCGGGAAAAGCACCTACCTGGATGTGAATAACGGTGGTATATACGGAGGTTCTCCAGGAAGGGGGGCGTCGGGCGCTGTTTCTTTTTCGCTGAACAACAACCTGGAAGCAAAAGTGCTGGATACGGCAAAGGATACTACTAAAACCGATGAGGAGCAAAAGTTTAAGAAAGTGAAAATAATTGACAACCTGAGTATGTCAACATCCTACAACCTGATTGCCGATTCGTTAAATCTTTCTCCCATAAATTTAAGGGCGCGTACAACAGTGGCTGGTGTAAGTATTAACATGGGCGGGGTACTTGATCCGTATATGGTGAATGAAGATGGTGTTAAAATTCATAAATATGTTTGGAATGAAAAGTCGGGGTTGGGAAAACTGGGCCGGCTAACCCGTGCAAACCTTTCGTTTGGAATGAATTTCAGATCGAAAAAAGGCGAGAAAGAAGCGGAACGGAATAAGGATTTAATAGACAACGAGAAAGTGTTGCCGGGCGATTACAGTCAGTATTCTGATTTTAATATTCCCTGGGATTTTGGGTTCGATTACAGTTTTAATTACTCCGGCCCCAGAAAACCCTCCGAAAAAGGGAAAATAACCCAGACCATTGGAGTGCGTGGAAATCTGAATCTTACCGACAAGTGGCGAATTAGCGCCAATACCAATTACGATATTATGGCCGGCGAATTTTCGTTTACCACTTTTAATGTGAACCGCGATTTGCACTGCTGGTCAATGGCCTTTAACTTTGTTCCTTTCGGATACATGAAAAGCTACAGTTTTACTATTAATGCAAAATCATCGATGCTGAAGGACCTCAAAATTCAGAAACGCCAAAGTCATTACGATAACTTCTAACACTGATAACCATGAAACGAATTATTTCCACAAACAAAGCGCCTAAAGCCGTCGGCCCCTATAGCCAGGCAGTTGAAGCAAACGGTATGTTGTATGTTGCCGGCCAGGTTCCGCTCGACCCGGAAACCATGCAGGTTGTTGATGGCGGTATTAAAGAACAGACCCGCCGTGTAATGGAAAATATTGGAGTCATTTTGCAAGCTGCCGGCTACGATTTTTCCGACGTGGTGAAATCTACCTGTCTGCTTTCCGACATGGGGCATTTTAAAGATATGAATGAAATTTACGGCCAGTACTATCCCGAGAATCCGCCGGCACGTGCTGCCTTCGCCGTAAAAGATCTTCCGCTGGGTGTTTTAGTCGAAATTGAAACAATTGCCGTAAAGTAATTGTGGAAATACACTTATCGCGGTGTTTTTTTTGTTCCCCGGATGTTATTTCTTTCGCTTGTTTTTTAGTCTTCTGAAAATAGCGTAAATGGCAATTATCGCCACTGCTAGAATAATGTACAGAACCGGGTTTTCAACGGGTTCGGGTACAGTGGGAGGATAGAATTCCGGCGATTGTGCCTGTGCTGTTTTCTCCCACGAAAGAAGGAGTACTATTAGAAGGAATCCCGGATATTTCATGTCGCTGTTTTTTATAGATTCTTTTTAGTAGAAGCAATTTCCCTATGTCTTTGTTCAATCCCAACAACTTTCGAAATAAACGGAAAATATAAAGCATAGCAATCGTCAATGGTAAGAATGCGAGGAAGCTTGTCCGGATTATTGCCACCCCATTGCTTCTTCTAGATGTTGAAGTGTATTCGTTTTGAAAATAGAAACAAATGGAAAGCAAAAGGGTAGTGGTGTTTGCCGGTTTCTGGATTTTGTTTTGGGTAGGGGACAAAAAAACCCGGATTGAAAACCCGGGCTTTTTAAATATTGTAATAATGGCTTATTCGCCAACTACTTCAAATTCGAGATCAACAATAACATCTTTGTAAAGTTTGATCTTAGCAACGTAAGTACCAACTTCTTTTATGCTGTCTGCTGGCAGGGAAATTTGTTTGCGTTCAATTTCGAAGCCTTTTTTGTTGATAGCTTCAGAAACCTGAATGGTATTTACTGAACCGAAAATTTTACCTGCTGAGCTTACTTTTGCTCCGATTGATACTTTTTTGTTCGCCAGTTTTTCGGCAATTGCAAGTGCTTCGTCCCTTAAGCGGGCTTCTTTGTGTGCACGCTGCCTGATGTTTTCTTCCAAAACTTTTTTTGCAGATACAGTGGCGACAACTGCTTTTTTCTGAGGGATAAGGAAGTTACGGGCATAGCCGTCTTTTACGTTTACAATGTCGTCTTTGCTTCCCAGTCTCTCGACATCCTGTATTAAAATAATTTCCATTTCGTACCTCCTTTTTATTTCAACATATCAGTTACATACGGCAACAAAGCAATCTGGCGGGCACGTTTGATAGCCTGTCCAACTTTGCGCTGGTATTTCAAAGAGGTCCCGGTAATGCGGCGGGGTAAAATTTTACCCTGTTCGTTCAGAAACCTTTTCAGGAATTCCGGGTCTTTGTAATCTACGTATTTGATCCCGTTTTTCTTGAAACGGCAATATTTTTTCTTCTTAATTTCTACTGACGGTGGAGTCAGGTATCTGATTTCGCTTGAATTCTGTGCCATTTTTTATGCCTCCTTTTCTGTTTTTTCTTTTTGAAGCCTTTTCCTTTTTTCACTGTACTCAACAGCATGTTTGTCGAGTTTTACGGTCATAAAACGAATGACGCGTTCTTCACGGCGGAATTCGATTTCCAGTTTGGAAATGAACTCAGGGTTGGCTTTGAATTCAAATAAATGAAAAAAGCCTGTAGATTTTTTCTGAATGGGGTAAGCCAGTTTTTTCATTCCCCAGTCCTCTTCATGGATCATTTCACCTCCGTTGGAAGCGATGATGTCCTTGAATTTTTTTACCGTTTCCTTTACCTGTGGCTCAGATAAAACGGGAGTACAAATGAAAACGGTTTCGTACTGATTCAACATAAACATCAAAATTTTAATTAAACAATTTTAATTTTTCGAGGCGCAAAAGTAGGAATAAATTCATAGATTTCAAACAGTTTGGGCGTTTTTGAAGAATATTAATCAAAAGGAAACAAAACCATAAAAAAAAGAGATGCACCACGGTACATCTCTTGTGAAACAGATAGCCGGTTTTATTCTTTTTTATAATGGAATATTTCCGTGTTTTTTGGGTGGGTTGGTTTTTCGTTTGTTTCGTGTCATTTCCAACGCGCCAATTATTTTTTTGCGGGTGTCTCTGGGATGTATAATTTCGTCAATATAACCCAGTGATGCTGCTTTGTATGGATTGGCAAATTTCTCGCGGTACTCTTCCACTGCCTTTGCTTTTTCTTCTGCGCTGTTGTTCCGGTAGAGTATATTAATGGCGCCCTCGGGCCCCATAACTGCAATTTCGGCGGTGGGATATGCCAGATTTACATCGGCGCCAATGTGCTTGCTCGACATTACGTCGTATGCTCCACCGTAAGCCTTTCTGGTAATGAGAGTAACCTTAGCCACAGTTGCTTCAGAAAATGCATAAAGCAATTTAGCACCGTGTTTTATAATTCCGCCGAACTCTTGCGCAGTGCCGGGTAAAAATCCGGGAACGTCAACAAAAGTAACCAGCGGAATATTGAAAGCATCGCAGAAGCGCACAAAACGGGCAGCTTTTGCCGACGAATTGATGTCGAGCACGCCGGCCAGGTGTGCCGGCTGGTTTGCTACAATTCCAACGGGTTGTCCGGCGAAACGAGCAAATCCGCAGATTATATTTTTTGCATACTGGGGCTGCACTTCCAAAAAGTGATTGTTGTCGATTACACTTTGGATGATCTCGTGCATGTCGTACGGTTTGTTGGGGTCGGCAGGAACCAGTTCCTGAAGTTTTTCTTCAACCCGATCCGACGGGTCAATGGTAGATTTTACTGGCGGATCTTCCATGTTGTTGGCAGGTAAAAAGCTGAAGAGTTCCCGAATCATCATCAGGGTTTGTTCTTCATCGTCGCCGGTAAAATGGGCAACTCCGCTTTTGGTGCTGTGGGTTTGTGCTCCGCCCAGCTCTTCTTTGCTAACATCTTCGTGGGTAACGGTTTTTATTACTTCGGGCCCGGTAACAAACATGTGGCTTTTTTCATTCACCATAAAAATGAAATCGGTGAGGGCAGGGGAGTAAACTGCTCCGCCGGCACATGGGCCGAGTATTGCCGAAATTTGCGGGATGACTCCCGATGCGGTAACGTTGTTGTAAAAAATGTCGGCATATCCGGCAAGGCTTTCCACGCCTTCCTGTATGCGGGCGCCGCCTGAGTCGTTTAGCCCGATAACCGGTGCTCCCATTTGCAACGCCATGTTTTGGATTTTTACAATCTTATCGGCATTGGTGCGGCTTAACGAACCTCCAAAAACGGTGAAGTCCTGGGCAAATACATAAACCAGCCTGCTGTTTATTTTCCCGTACCCGGTAATTACGCCATCGCCAAGGAATTTTTTTTCCTGCATCCCAAAATCGTGGTTTCGGTGGGTAACCAGTTTGTCAATTTCATTGAAAGTTCCCGGGTCGAGCAATTGTAATATTCGCTCGCGTGCTGTTTTTTTGCCTGTTTTGTGTTGTTTCCCGATACGTTCTTCTCCTCCTCCCAGCTCGGCCTGTGAATTGAAATTATCGAGTTGGTTGTATTTGTCTTCTATGTTCATGTCTGAATGTATTTATTCGATTTCAATAAGAATTTGATTTCCTTCGACGGTGTCGCCATCTTTTACATTTACTTTTTTTACGATGCCGTCAATGGGAGCTTTGTATTCACTTTCCATTTTCATTGCAGCAATAATTATGGCATTCTCTCCTTTCTGAATAGCATCGCCTTCTTTCACCAGCACTTTAACTACTTTTCCCGGCATGGGCGACGAAATATTTTTTTCGTTGCTGGCTGTGCCGTTCGACCCCCTGTTGATGAGGTAGCGCGTTTCGGCATCAATAATTTCTAAATCGAAAGTATTGTACAATGTGTGGGCTGTGTACTTTTTCGGGTGATTTTGCGGAACCAGTTCAATGTTGTAAGAACGCCCGCTTTCAATAATGGAGAATGTTCCTCCCGGAGTGTGCAGCAAATCAACCTGGTAGACTTTGCCATCCACGTCCAGTTCAAGAAGATTTCCGTTTTGTTTGAGCAGGTTTACCCAAACAGTTCTATTGTCAATTTTTATTTCAACTGCCATGTTAATCAATTAAAAGTGGTTGATGTAAGGAACTTTTTTCCATCTGCTCTGAGCCGGGGCAAATCCCTGGTTAACTTCCTGCACTCTGTTTATTTTGCTCAGGTAGTCGATGTATGCAGCAATGGCAACCATGTCGTTACAATTGTCGCACGGGTCTTTGGCAAGCAGCAACTCTTTGTTTTTTTCGATGAAGTGTGTGTCGTATTTTCCATCGATGAAATCCGGAGTATTCATAATGCGCTCCAGAAATTTGATGGACGTTTTTACACCGGTAATTTTGTATTCGTACAACGCTCTTCGCACCCTTCTGATGGCTTCGTCGCGATTAGCGCCCCAAACAATAAGTTTTGAAATCATCGGGTCGTAGTAAATCGGAATTTCGTATCCTTCGTACACGTATCCGTCAGTTCGTACTCCAAGTCCGAGCGGCTCTGTAATTTTGTAGATTTTTCCGGCGCTGGGCATAAAATTATTATCGGGGTCTTCGGCATAAATCCGGCATTCGATGGCATGTCCCCGTTGGAAAAGTTTTTCCTGCTGAATTTCCAGCGGATGGCCTTCGGCTGTTTTTATTTGTTGTTTCACCAAATCTACTCCGGTCACGCGTTCGGTTATGGGATGTTCCACCTGGAGGCGCGTGTTCATTTCCAGAAAATAGTAGTTCAGGTCGTCGTCAACCAAAAATTCAATGGTTCCGGCGCCGGTGTAATTTACCGCTTTGGCGGCATCAACGGCAGCACGCCCCATTTCTGATCGCAACTCCGGAGTCATTAATGGCGAGGGTGTTTCTTCAATCATTTTCTGGTGACGGCGTTGCACAGAACATTCGCGTTCGAAAAGGTGAACAGCATTTCCGTGCTGGTCTCCCAAGATTTGAAACTCAATGTGATGGGGCGAAGTAATGTATTTTTCAATGTAAACAGAGTCGTCTCCAAAAGCTGATTTTGCTTCGGAACGTGCTGCCCGTACGGCAGAAACAATGTCTTCTTTGGTATGCACAAGCCGCATTCCTTTTCCTCCACCGCCGGCAGAGGCTTTAATCATTACCGGGAGTCCGATCTCTTTTATTGCGTTAAGCGCTTCTTCTTCGGAATTGATGCTTCCTTCGGTTCCCGGAACTACGGGAATACCTGCTTTTATCATCGTTTCCCGCGCTTTTATTTTATCGCCCATTTGGTCGATAACTTCCGGAGAGGGCCCTATGAAAATAATACCCTCTTCGTTGCATCGCCGGGCAAATTTTGCATTTTCAGAAAGAAATCCGTACCCGGGATGGATGGCGTCGGCATTGCAATTTTTAGCAACTTCAATTATTTTTTCAATGTTCAGGTAACTGTCGCCCGATGGGGCTTTACCAATGTAGTAGGCTTCGTCTGCGTATCTGACATGCTGCGAAGTCCGGTCGGCTTCCGAAAAAACGGCAACCGACGAAATATCCATTTCCCTGCATGTTCGCATAATACGGATAGCGATTTCTCCACGATTGGCTATCAGAATTTTTTTGATGTGATTCATTGTTAAAAATTTCAATTTTTAAAAACACAACTATAAATAACTTGGCTGTTAAAAAAATGTTTAATCTGTCTTTTTCTCTTTTATTGCGAGGTCGAAATTACTTTTAGGGTGTTCCTGTGCAAATTGGTACGTGTTAATGTTTGCTAAACGGCTCAAATTAGACTTAAAAAGCCGGTATTTATTTGAATCATGGAAGGAGCAGTTCAAAAAATACTAAAAACGCGTAAAATATTTTTTTGTTCAATTGGTTCTGTTATTTTTAAGCCATATTTTTACCCTGAATGATGCGCATATTCTTATTGACTAATTTAGCCATAATTGTTTTTGTAGCAGGAACAAAGGCACAGAGTTTAAACTATACCCTGTCTGATGATTCGCTGGTTAACTACCACGCAAGCCAGAAAAAAATATATTATGCCACCCGTACCGAATTGAAACCCAGAATTGATGGGGAGTTGGATGATTTGTGCTGGGAGGAGATTGGCACCTGGCAAGGTGATTTTATTCAGCAACAGCCTAACCAGGCAAAGGAGCCTTCGCAACAAACCAAACTGAAAATTTTGTATGATGATACCTATTTGTATATGGGAATTATTTGTTACGATGACGAGCCTGAAAAAATACGTTCGATTTTGGGGCGGCGCGACGAAAACATGGGCGACATGGCAGGCATTGCCCTGGATAGTTATTTCGATAAACAGTCGGCATTTGAGTTTAATGTTACGGCAGCCGGGCAAAAGGTGGATTTGATGCACCTGGGCGAATACGGCTGGGATTTTAACTGGGATGCGGTGTGGGATGGAAAAGCCTCGGTGGGCGATTCTGCCTGGTATGTTGAAATGCGTGTTCCCTTTAGCCAACTGAGGTACGCAAATAAAGAAGAGCACATCTGGGGAATGCATGTGTGGCGCTGGATTGATCGCTTAAAAGAGGAAGATCAGTGGAAACTGATCCCGGTGGATGCACCGGCAATGGTCTATATTTTTGGTGAACTGCACGGAATAAAAGATATTCCCTACAAAAGAAATTTTGAATTGCTCCCTTACGCCAAGTCGAAATACGTTTCCGGCGCAGAAAAAAATCCAACCGCCGGATTCGGGCTTGACGGGAAAATTGGTGTGACTTCTGATTTTACCTTAGATTACACGATAAACCCCGATTTTGGACAGGTGGAGGCTGACCCGTCTGTTTTGAACCTTACTTCTTACGAAGTTTTTTATGATGAAAAGCGACCTTTCTTTCTGGAAGGAAACAGCATTTTGGAATACGAAGCCGGCAGCGACCTGCTTTTTTACTCGCGGCGTATTGGCGCTGCTCCCGGATATTATCCCGATTACGGGATGGACGAAACCCTTACAATGCCGGATCAAACGTCCATTTTAAATGCACTGAAACTTACGGGAAAAAACCGGTCGGGCTTGTCGTTGGGAGTGATCAACAGCATGACTGCCCGGGAAAATGCTATTATTACTTCCGATAACCAGGAGCGGAAAGAGGCTGTGGAGCCGTTTACCAATTTTTTTATTGGAAGGGTGAAGCAGGATTTTAACAATGGCTCCACCGTTTTGGGCGGAATGGTAACTTCCACAATCCGAAACATTAAAGACGCACATCTGGAGTACCTGCCCGAAAGCTCGTTGGTTAGTGGCCTCGACTTTCAGCACAACTGGCTGAACCGGAAATACTTTGTGGATTTTAAGGGGTTTTATTCTAAAGTTTCAGGGAGCGAAGAAGCAATTTCTTTGCTTCAGTTGGATTCGAGGCACTATTTTCAGCGTTCCGATGCCGGCCACCTCAGCTTTAATGAGAACCTCACTTCTATGCAGGGGTGGGGAGGAGAGCTGAAAGGCGGAAAACGCAGCGGTAAATTCAGGTTGGTCGGTTCGCTTGATTGGCGTTCTCCCGGGGTGGAGCTGAACGATGTGGGGTATCTCCGGCAGGCGGATTATGTAACGCAAAAGCTGTCGTCGGTATACTGGGTGAGCAAACCTAAAGGGATTTTGAACAGTTACTATTTTGAACTGGATCAGCGACAGAACTGGAGTTACGGTGGCGAAAACCTGGGTGGCGATTTGATGGGGCACGTGCGGCTTCAGTTTAAAAATTTGTGGAAACTCGATTTGGTGGCCGACCGTTCTTTTTACGAGGTAGACACCCGAAAACTGTGGGGTGGCCCGTCGCTCAGAATAGACGGGGAAATTTCGGGCGAAGTTTTTTTGCAGACCAATTCCAGCAAAGATTTGTTTTTTGCAGGAGGAGTGGAGTTGATGAAAAATGACGACAAGGTTTCATCCGGGAATTACTACACGTTTTATGTGCAGTGGCAGATTGGAAGCCGGTTTACGCTTTCATCAATGAATAAGCTAAATGTTGTAACCGACAATAATCAGTATGTTACCAGAACCATATTGAACGATGCCACGAATTACATCGTGGGCAAAATCGACCGAAAAACAATTTCGTCTACGCTCAGGGCTGAGTTTTTTGTTACACCCGAGCTTTCATTTCAATATTACGGAAATCCTTACGCTTCTGTTGGAAAGTATTCTGATTACAGAATTGTAGCCGATTCTAAATCAACAAATATAGACCAACGATTTTTGCCCTTGTTTGTACGAAATTTTGACAGCGGAGAAAGCTGGTTGTACACTGCAACCGATAATCCGGTGTTAAACCTGTCATCGAGAAATCCGGACTTTAATTTTCAGGAATTTCGCTCAAATTTCGTTGCGCGCTGGGAGTACAAAACAGGCTCCACCATTTATTTTGTGTGGACAAACACCCGTTCGCGGTACGAGCAATTTTACGAACCATCGGTTTTCCAAAGTCTTAAAGGTTTAAACAAAGTGACGGCCGAAAACGCGTTCATGCTGAAGGTGAGCTTCTGGTTTTCCATTTGAGGCAATAGTGTATCTTTGGCGGCATGAATTTGTCGCAATACATACCTTTTTACCGGCGAAACCTGCATCTGGCTATCCCGGTTGTTTTATCACAGATCGGGCAAGTATCTGTATCTCTTGTTGATAATATGATGGTGGGACACGTGGGCACCCTCGAACTTGCTGCTTCTGCATTTGCAAACAATGTGTTTATAATCGGTATGTTTTTCGGAATGGGAGTTACCATTGGCCTGACGCCACTGGTGGGTAAAGCATTCGGCAATAACGAGTCAGGGGAAGTTGTGAAGCTGTTGAAGAACGGAGTATTTACTCATTTGATTGCTGCTTTTGTGCTTTCTGCAATAATGTTTGGTACTTACTTTTTATTGCCGTATATGGGGCAAACTGCTTACGTGCAGGAGCTTGCTGGCCCTTATTATTTGCTGCTGTGTGCGTCCTACCTTCCGTTTATGCTTTTTTTCTCGGTTAAACAGTTTTTCGAAGGAATCGGGAATACCAAAATTGCGATGCAAATCACACTTATTTCCAATGTAATTAACATCGGTGTAAACTATGTATTAATATTCGGGAAACTGGGCTTCCCGGAAATGGGGCTGATGGGAGCCGGTATCGGAACCCTTGTTTCACGCATTGCAATGCCTTTGTTGTTTTTTATCTACATCGTCAACATTTCAAGGTTTAAACAATATTTTATACTTGCTCGTTTGCAACAATTCTCGAAAAAGCGGATTGTTTCAATTTTGAAGATTGGAATTCCGATTGGTTTTCAGATAATTGTAGAAGGTCTGACTTTCAGCCTGGGAGCAATTATGATGGGATGGCTGGGAGAAATTCCGTTGGCAGCGCACCAGGTTGCAATCGGTCTGGCCAGCTTTTCTTACATGATTTCGTTGGGTATTTCGCAGGCAACAACAATACGGGTTAGCCATCAATTGGGGCAAAACGATTATAAGTCTTTGCGGATGGCGGCCTTTGCTTCAACGCATTTGGTACTGCTGTTTATGATGTGCATGGGGGCACTGTTTGTGTTAACCAGAAACTATTTGCCGTTGATTTTTACTACCGATGCAGACGTGATTGCAATTGCCTCCCGATTGCTGATTGTTGCTGCTATTTTTCAGATGTTTGACGGGTTGCAGGTTATTATGCTTAGTACATTACGTGGTATGGCAGATGTGAAAATTCCAATGTTGATGGCTTTTGCCGCGTACATGCTGGTTGGGTTACCCACAAGCTATTTGTTCGCGTTTGTGTTAAATTCAGGGCCTCAGGGAATCTGGTACGGATACCTTGTGGGGCTGGGAACAGCAGGCATTCTATTCTTCTTTCGTTTCAAATATAAACTTCGGGGCAGGGCATAAAAAAACGGGTTATCAATGGTGGCGATAACCCGATTGTTCATAGTTTAGTTTAGTTAGACCTGGAAAAATATTGGTTTAACAGAGAAAAGGTAGTGTTTCAAATAACATTCAATTTACATTGAATTAAGACTGTGCTAATATAACACAAAATTGGGTTAAATGTGAAATAAAATTAAAAAAATATTAATAAGTGTTAACGGAGTTTTGTGTCCTTTTGTTTAATCTTGTGGCTAGTAGTGTCTTATGTGTATTTCGCATGTTTTTGGAAAAAGCAAGAATTTTTTTTGATGTCATTCTTTTTGGTCAAATTTCGAAAACTTCTGAGAAGGGATAAACCGGTTTTCCCCGGAGAAGAAGTGTCGGAAGATATTTTCAGATGAATTTATTATGAATCCGGCCTGTTTTTTAAAGTTTTTTTTAAGGAAAACACGATTCAAAAAAGGAGGAAAGGTTTTTCCGAAACCGGGGTTTTTAAAGTGTTTTGGTGGTTTTAAGTGGTTTTAATGCAAAAAAGGCAAAAATGAAGAAAGTTGTTTTAACCGGAATTCGTGAGATGGAAATGATTTCCGCTCCTGTCCCCCAAATAGCGAATGCTGACGACGTAAAAATTAAACTGGTTTCCATTGGAGTGTGCGGCTCTGATATTCATTACTATTCCGAAGGAAAAATCGGAACTCAGGTTGTTAAGTACCCGTTTGCGGTGGGGCACGAGTGCTCGGGTACTATTGTGGAAGTTGGCAGCAAAGTTACCAATGTGAAGGTGGGTGACCTGGTGGTGGTTGATCCTTCTGTGCATTGCGGGCACTGCGACCAGTGTTTGTCAGGGAGGCCGCACACGTGCAGAAACAACAGGTTTTTAGGATGCCCGGGGCAGTTGGAAGGATGCCTTTCGGAGTATATTGTGATGCCTTCGTTTACATGCTTCCCTGTTACGGGAAAGCTGAATCCGGTTCAGGCGGCACTGATTGAACCGTTTACAATCGGCGTTTATTCGGTTAAGCTGGCTGAAATTAAAAACAGACAAACATCGGTTGGAATTTTCGGCGCCGGCCCAATCGGCTTAAGTATTTTGCTCAAACTGCTGGCCGATGAAGTAACCAATGTGGGCATGATTGAACCGCTGGAATATCGGTTGGAAAAAGCAAAGGAAATTGGCGTGAGGTATGTTGTTAATCCGGAGAAGCAGAATGTAAAAACGGAAGTGGAGAAGTTTGAGGAGTTGCTGGTTGATGTGGTTTTCGATGCCAGCGGCGAACAGGCGGCTGTGACTAATGCCGTAAAAATTCTTAAGCCCGGAGGAAGACTGGTGCTGGTGGGCATTCCGCCATCGGCAGAATATACTTTCGATATGGATTTAATGCGAAGAAAAGAGCTTTCGATTGTAAATGTGCGCCGTCAGAACCATTGCGTTGAAGAGGCTATCGAATTGGTTGTTTCGGGTAAGGCCGACGTGGAGAAAATGGTAACGCATCATTTTCCGCCGGAAAAAACAAGCACCGCCTTCGATATCGTTGAAGGATACAAAGACGGTGCAATTAAAGCGATGATTGATTTCTGATTAATCAATATCTTTTTCTATCCATCCCGACCGGTCTGGCGGTGCAGGAGTGGTTACTTTTTTAGCCGGTTTTTCTTTCAGTTGTTTTAGCAGAACTTCCACTGCTTTTTCAATGGACGGGTCTTCTCCTTTTGCCAACTGTTCGGGGCGGTCTGTTACTTCAATGTCGGGGTAAACGCCAACACCTTCAATTATCCATTGGCCATTTTCGTCGTAAACGCCAAAGCGGGGAACCGAAATTGCAGTTCCGTCGATGAGGGAAGCGTTGCCCGAAATCCCTACCAATCCGCCCCAAGTACGTGTACCAATCAGTGTTCCCAGTCCTTTTTTTCTGAAAAAGTAAGGGAACGCATCGCCGCCGGAAGATGAGTACCCGTTAATGAGCATCACCTTTGGACCGTCGTGCGCAACACCGGGCGTGCGCATTGGATTTAATCCGTTTCGTTGCCAGTAGCTGATTGTTTTTCGCTCAAGCAGCTCGGCCATTACAGCCGGAATAAAACCTCCGCCATTGTATCGGTCGTCAATAATCAGCGCTTCTTTGTCGTGGTAGGCGTACATCCCGAGGAACAATTCGCGGTTTCCTTCCAGTGCTGTGTTCGGAACGTGGATGTATCCGATTCGTCCGTTCGACAGTTTGTCAACCAAGGCACGCCGTTCGTTTACCCAGGTCAGGTACATCAGTTCCAGTTCGCTTTTTACAGGTTCAATAGCCGAAGTGCGCGGGTTGTCGCCTTCTGCGTTGGCAGAAACTGTAAGTTCAGTGCGCTTTCCGGCAAGATTTTCCAGAAAAATGTAGAGGTTGTCGTCAGTGGTAATTTCTTTTCCGTTGATAGACAGAATGTAATCGCCTTCTTTTACATCCACTCCCGGAGCCGTTAACGGCGAGCGGCGTGAAGCATTCCAGTTTTCGCTGTCGTAAATTTTTTCGATTTTGTATTTGCCTGCTTTTGCATCGGCCTCAATTTTTGCTCCGAGCAAACCGCCGTCAATGTGTTTTACTTTTTCGAAATCGCCCCAGTTGACGTATGCGTGGCCGGTGTTCGATTCCGAAACCATTTCGCTTAAAATGTGATCAAGGTCGGCGCGGTGACCTACGTATGGAAGCCATTCTCTGTAGTTTTTCTTTATCGATTTCCAGTCTACGCCATGCAGATTATCTACGTAAAAATAGTCTCTAAATATTCGCCAACCGTCGTTGAATACCTGTTCCCATTCTTTTTTAGGGTCTATTTTCATCTCCATGTTTTCGAGGTTGAGTTTCCCGTCGTCGGGTTTAACTCCCGGTTTAATGGCAGTAATGCCAAAGCCGTCGTTGGAGCGGTAGAGCATCATTTTTTTGTCTGCAGATACCGTAAACTGATAAATCTTATTTGCTATCTCCTTGCTTTTTTCCTCTTTGATATCATACATTTCCATTTTCCCGCTGTTGATGTAAAGCAGGCCGCCTTCTACCGGCACGAGGTTACGGTAGTTTCCGGTACTGGGAGAAAGTGCTACAATCCGGTTGTTAATGCCTTCAAAATCGATAGATACACTAACTTCTTTTTCTTCTTGTTTTTTGTCGTCTTCTTTCTTTTCAACTTCGTCGTTTTTAACCGGTTCTTCATCGTTTTTGTCTTTGTTCAGTTCCGGACCGTCGGCTTTTAAAATTGCTGCATAAATGCGTGTTGCATTGTTGTACAGGTAGTTGAACTCAAAACTTGAAAAGCTAAGGTTGAAATCGCGATTGGACAAAAAGAAAATATAGTTTCCGTCATCGGAAAAAACAGGAGAGAAATTGCTGAACGTAGCATCTGTAAGCTGGTATTTTTTCGCTTCGGGTATATTGTACACCCAAATTGCCGGCTGCCCGTTGGCAGATTCTTTGGAATAAACAATCCATTTCGAATCGGGAGAGAATGAGTAATCCCTGATTTCTGATTCGGTAGCATGGTCGGCAATTGTCTCTTTTTTTGTTTCGATGTTAACCAATTTGAGGTTTAACGTACGGTCGGAATAAACCAGGTATTTGCTGTCGGGCGACCATTCGCTTTGGTATTTCCATGCGGCAGAGCCCTTGGTCAGTTGTACCGGCTTGGCGCCTTTTTGGTTTTCCAGCAGGTAAACTTCGTACTCGCCAGTGGCATCGGAGAAGTAGGCAATGTATTTTCCGTTGGGCGACCATGCCGGGTAAATTTCGCGGACTCCCTGTGTTTGCGACAAGTTTTCCACAGAGCCGTTTTCTGCCGGAACAGAAAAAATGTCTCCCCGCGCATCGAATAATGCTCGCTTGCCGGTAGAAGATATGGCAAAACTGTGGATGTTTTCTTTTACATTTTTGAAGTAGGAAACCAGGTTGGGGTTGTCGAAATGGATATTTACCGATATTTTTTCGGTTTTGCCAGTTTGCATATTCAGTTTGTACAGGTATCCGTCATTTTCAAATGCCAGTTGCCCGTTTTGCCCCGACGGCCAAAGCACATCCATTTTTGTGAACCGGGTGATTTGCTCGGTTTGTTTTGTAGAAGTATCGTAGCTGAAAATGTTGAATTTCAGGTTTCGGTCTGAAGCGAAATAAATTTTATCGCCATGCCACACAGGCCACTGGTCAGAACCCGGAAAATCGGTTATTTGTTCCGATGTGTTTTTTTCGAGATCGTAAATCCAAAGTTCGGTTGCCCGTCCTCCTTTGTATCTTTTCCACGAGCGGAATTCGCGATCGACCGGAGTAAAACAGATTTTTTTTGCATCGGGCGAAAAAGTAGCAATCCCCCCGTTTACAATCGGAAGCGGCTTTTCAAACCCGCCTTCAATGTTCACGGTAAAATACTTGCCGTTGCGTTCGCCAAATTCTGTACGGTTGGAACGGAACAGAATATTTTTGCTGTCGGGAGTCCATCCGAGAACTACATTATCGAACCCGCCACGCGGCGGCATCAGTCCTACGGAATTGTACCAGGTTAGTTGTTTGGAAACTCCTCCCTCCGAAGGCATAACAAAAACCTGCCTGTTTCCGGCATACTCACCAGAAAAGGCGATCCATTTACCGTCGGGCGATATTTTTGGGAAAAGTTCCATCCCTTCGTGGGAAGTCAGCCTTTTGGCATCTCCTCCGTTAGAATTTACCGTCCAGATATCTCCGGCATACACAAATGCTACCAGGTTCCCGTTAATGTCGGGGTAACGCATCAGCCTGGAGTTTTCGGCAGCTTGTGTTGAATGTATTGCTGTGCCTGCAACGAGGAGAGCAGCAATTACAAATTGTTTTATTTTTTTCATAGTACTGAATAATTAATCAAATAATTTTCGAGAGGCACAATATACAAATTTGGGTAGGGAATGGAAAATACATTTGGCAGGGAAAAAGAAACGGTTTATTTGGTCTGAACGCCCGGTTTTTCCCGTTTTTAGTTAGTCCACTTTATACAAATTTTTGCCTGAAATCAGCCCCTTTTTTGCCTTTTATCGAGATTAATTTTTTGTTACATGCAGTTGAAATTTCGGCCTTAGTTTTAACTTTGTGCGCACGATAGGAGAAATAATAAACTCATATTCATGGCTGAAGTGTTAAAGATGCTTTCAGGTTTTTGAAAAAGAATATGCAGTTGCAAAGTAAAATCGGGTATTTTTTATGAGCACTTTGTCCGGCGAAATAATAGAACTTGTACACAGCAAACAGGAAGCCGCGTTTGAGGTGATGTTTAGCGTTTATTATCCCCGGCTGGTCTATTTTGCGAAGGAGTATGTTCCTTACGAAGATGCAAAAAGCCTTGTTCAGGATGCATTTATTACTTTTTGGGAAAAGAACCCCGATGTATCTACCGAGTCACAGTTGCAAAGTTATTTGTACACCATTGTAAAAAACAATTGTTTAATGCGTTTGCGGCACGAAAAAATAGAAAAAGGATACGTAAACGAGGCGGAGCTCAGGATTCAAAACCAGGTTTACTCCTCAGCGCTGCAACAATTGGATACTTCTGAAATTGCTTTTCAGGAGATTGAAACAATCATCGAAAAAACACTTTCTGATTTGCCGCCCCGCTGCAGAGAAGTGTTTGTGCTGAGCCGTTTGGAAGGCAAAAAAAACCATGAAGTGGCGCAGGAACTGAATATCTCGGTTAAAGCAGTGGAGGCGCAAATTACCAAAGCACTCAAGGTTTTTCGTATCGAACTCAGAGATTTTCTTCCGATCCTGGCCTACCTGCTAAGCACAAAATTGTAAGTGCTTTTTAGCGTTTTTGTGGTGTTGGGCAGTATGTGTTTTCTATAAAAAATTGATGCTTTTTTGTGAATTCGTTGATGGGATTTTCTGTTGAGCACCTTATGTTTTTTTAATGTGTCTTTTAGTTTATTAAAAAGTGAAATGTTGTATTGTAGTGTGTTATAGATGGTTTGCTCTCGTATTTTCGTGCGTCGTTTTCTATTTCAATTCAACATTAAAATAAAAAAGAAAAAAAATAGTTTCCGGCGTAGGGTATTTGCTTTTTCAATCATTTTATATCAGAGAAGAAGCTAAATGGAAAAGAAAGAAATCATAAACGAGTTAGTTAACAGAAAACCTCTACACCGGTCAAAAGGACTGTCGTCCTGGATTCAGCAATCTGCCGAAAATCAAAAAGAATACATTCGTTATAAAAATACCTGGGCATTACTTCAGCGCGGCGAAGAGATGAATAAAAAGTTTGTTGCTGAAGATTTAAAACTGGTAAAACGAAAAATCGGGCTGACTAAAAACAGGTTCGATTTTCGCCAGCTTTTAAATTACGCTGCAATACTTGTTTTTGTGTTTGTTGCCGGATATTTTGTGCGTTCACTTACTACCATGAAAGCGAACCGGCACGTGGTACTGAACGAAATTTCGGTTCCTAACGGAAACAGAAGTCTGGTGGTTTTCCCGGATGGAAGCAAAGCACTGTTGACAAACGGTTCTAAAATTACTTACCCCGGTAAATTTGCAGAAGACTCCAGGGATATCCGGTTGGAAGGCGAAGCCTTTTTTACTGTTAAGCACAATAAGAAGAGTCCGTTTTTCGTCAACATCGGCGCTAACCGGATTAAAGTGCTCGGCACCGAATTTTCGGTTTCTGCCTATCCCGAAGAAAACAGTGTGCGCGTTGATTTGGTTTCAGGACGGGTGCAGATGGATGTTGCCGAAGGAAACGGCAGGTACGAGTCGTACGTGTTAGAACCTCTGCACAGTTTAATTCTGGACAAAAAATCGGGAAAACTGAAAAAGCTACCCATTTCCGACAATTTCTACAAATATTGGCAAAAAGGCGAATACGATTTCAAAAATGAATCTTTTACCAGTCTGGCTAAAAAGATTGAGCGCATTTTCAGCGTAAAAATCATATTCGAAGACGATGCCATTGCAAACAGCACTTTTACAGGTGTATTCTACATTGATTCAAATATCTACACAATAATCGAAACATTCAGGCGGGCGTCGAACATCCCGTTTGAATATAAAATTGAGAAAGACAAGATCTATATAAAAACTATTAAATGAATGTGCCAATGAAAGAACCTTGAATTTAATCGAAAGCGGAAACTGCCCGCCAGCAATTTCCGCCTCTCAGGAAAACACGCGAATGTTTTCCGGTTTCTAAATTAATAACAAGCCTAAAAGGCTTAATTATCCACATTTAAAGAATCAAATGTATGAAAAAAAATAGAATTTTTAGGGGGGGTAGGGAAAACCTTCCTGTCACTAAATTTATAAGAATTATGAAATTGACAAGTTTGCTTTTCATATTTGCGCTCATCCAGGTTTCTGCTGAAACCTACTCGCAAACTGCAAGGTTGACGCTCAACATGGAAGATGCATCGTTGGCAACTCTTTTCGAAGAAATAGAAAAGACCTCTGATTTCCATTTTTTTTATGACAGCAGCAGTCTTGATTTGTCACAAAAAATGACGATAACGGTTGAAGACTCGAACATCGAAACAGTGTTGGATAAGCTGTTTGGCGAATCCGGGATCTCCTACGAAATTTATGACCGTTACATTATTCTGAAAGGCAAAGCCGGAAGTAATGCAAAAAATGGAGCAGCAGTTCAGCAACAGCACGCTGTTTCCGGCTCGGTTACCGACAAAGGGAAACAGCCTTTGCCCGGTGTAACAGTAATAATTAAAGGAACTTCGGACGGTACTGTTACTGATTTTGACGGAAACTACACGTTGAACAATGTTCCTGAAAATGCTACCCTTCAGTTTTCGTTTGTAGGGATGCGCACCCAGGAAGTAGAAGTAAGCGGCCAGAACGTTATCAATGTTCGGTTGGAAGAAGAAACCATTGGCATTGAAGAAGTGGTTGCCATTGGATACGGCACTCAGAAAAAAAGCGACCTTACCGGAGCAGTTGCTGCCGTAAGCGGCGATGAGCTGGCTACCAGTTCAAATATTTCTGTTGGTGGTGCTTTGCAGGGAAAACTTTCCGGATTGTCAATCATTAGTAAAAGTGGTTTTCCGGGATCAGAAACTTCAATCAACATCCGTGGAGTAGGCACATTCGGAAGTGGCGACAATCGCCCGTTGGTTGTAATTGATGGTATTCCGGTAGAAAACGGTTTTGAAACACTTAACCCCACCGATATCGAAAGTGTTAACGTATTAAAAGATGCTTCTTCGGCAGCCATTTATGGTTCGAGAGCAGCCAATGGTGTTATTCTGGTTACTACCAAAAAAGGTACTTCCGGAAAAGCCAAGGTAAATATCAATGCACACTACGGTATGCAATCGCCGTCTAATATTATTGACGTGCTTTCTGCAAAGGAATTTGTTTCTGCAATTCAGGAAATGGCAGCCAACAAAAAAGCCATTGACGGCGGAAATCCAACAACAAAATACGATGGCCTGAATCCGGCTGATTTCGGAAAAGGCACTGTTTGGAGCGATTATATTTATAAATCTGCACCAACTTACGATGTAAATGCAAGTATCAACGGCGGCAGCGAAAATATGCTGTATTACATGTCGGGCGAATTCTTAAGCCAGGACGGGATTGGAATTAACACCGGTTTCAAAAAAGGAACTTTAAGGGCGAATGTACAAGGAAACGTAAGCGACAAAGTTACCGTGGGTAACAACATTCACCTTGCTTATATGTACACCACAGGAAGTTCGGACAACCGCTACTCCGACGTTATTTTTAATGCTCCGATTACTGATGCTTACGACGAAGACGGCTCGTACGGAGAGCCTGGAAGCCTGACTGCTTCGAAAAATGCAATTGCAGAGGTAGCCTGGAGAACTCCGGAAAACAACAACTACCGGGTAATGGACAACTTCTTTCTGGAAATGAATTTTACCGATTGGTTGAAGTTCAGGTTCAACGGTGCAGTTGACATGGTTTACAATGAATACAGCCTGTTTTCTCCCTTATACAACGACGGCGGGCAAACCAACAGCGTGAACAGCCTGGTTAACGAACGCGAAAAAAACCTGATGTGGGTAACAGACTATCTGCTTTATGCTGATAAAAAATTCGGAGACCACACGTTGAACGCAATGGCTGGTTTTTCTCAACAGTTAATTTCTGTGGATAACCTTTACGGTGGAGTAAAAGATTTTGTTTCTGAAGTAGATAATATGCAGGTGATTGACGGCGGAACCAATTCTGTGGAACGCGACCTGAGCGGCGGCAAAAGTGAATTGGCGCTGGCATCGTACTTTGGCAGAATTAACTACGATTATAAACAGAAATACCTGTTCTCTTTCAACCTGAGGGCTGACGGCTCTTCACGTTTTAAAGGAGACAACCGTTGGGGAGTTTTCCCGTCTTTCTCCGGTGGATGGAGACTTTCAGAAGAAGACTTTTTTAGCTCAGCTATTGTCAATTCATTAAAATTGAGAGCATCCTGGGGGCAGTTGGGTAACCAGTCAATTGGCTCGTGGTATCCGACTATTGCACCGGTTGCAAAACAAAATGTTATTCTGGGTGCCGGCGGCAACAACCAGCAGCTTTATTCTGGTTACAGCCAGACTGTACTTGGAAATCCGAACCTGAAATGGGAAACAACTTCTGTTACCAATATCGGTTTCGACCTTGGTTTGTACAAAAACAAAATTTTCTTTACCGCTGATTATTTCATCAAAAACACCGACGGAATTTTACGCACAATGGTACTTCCGCTGTCTGTAGGTATGGGAGCGCCCAACGTAAATTATGCACAGGTACAAAACAGTGGGGTAGACCTTGATCTTACGTACAAAGGACAGGTAAACGACTTTTCATACTCCATTGCAGCAAATGCTTCTTTCCTGAAAAACCAGATTAAAAAGCTGAGCGAAGGAATTGATGAAGAAGTAATTTCAATTGGTTCGTACGGAGGTGTCACCATCAACCGCGTGGGAGAGCCTATCAGCGCATTGTACGGTTACAAAACCAATGGCTTGATAACTACCCCGGAACAAGCTCAGAAGATGAAAGACATGGGGCAGGGGAATGCCAAAGTAGGCCGCCTGGCTTATGTTGATGCAAACGGCGATAAAAAAATCGATGGCGACGACCGGGTAATTCTGGGAAGTTATATTCCGAAAGTAACACTGGGAACAACACTTTCTGCCAATTGGAGAAACTTCGATTTTAATGCTGTTTTTTCAGCAGTTTTGGGTCGGAAACAACACTCCCCAATGTCGTTCCAAAACCGTATGCCAAACAGAAATATGAGTCGCAAATGGTACGACAACCGCTGGGTCTTAGGTGAAGATGCCGAAGGAAAATATCCTGCAATAATTCAGTCGGAATCGTACGAAGAAATGACTGACCTGATGGTTTCAAATACTTCATTCATGAAAATGAGGTCAATCTCTCTCGGTTATTCCCACACTTTTAGCGATTTCAAAGCCCGGATGTATGTTACAGGCGAAAACCTGCTAACAGTTACCCACAAAGATTTTGATGGTTTCGACCCCGAAAACGGGAACAGCGTTGGCCATTACACCAATTGGGGGTACGATTATCCTACAGCTAAAATATTTATTGTTGGAGTTAATGTAGAATTTTAAAGAAATAAGAAAATGAAAAAGTTCAATATAGTAGTTTTCATTCTGTTTATCAGTATTCTTACGGGATGTATGGACGATTTTCTGGAAAGAAATCCATACGGAACCATTGATGAAAATACATTTTTTACGAAAGCAGAACATGCTGATTTAGCAGCAATGGCTTGCTACAAAAATTTGCAGAAACTCAACGGCCACTGGGCAGATGCTCAGTTGGAACTGGGAATGACTGGCGATTTTTCTTCTGCCGGTTTTAAAGACGCGCAACCGTTTTACGTGGGGTCTTTTAATCCAAACGAAAGCAACGTGGTAAAAGGCATCTGGAAACGGGCGTACGAAGGTATCGCTGTATGTAATAACAACATTGCCGGCGTTACAAACATGGATGAAAGCATTATCGATGCAGAAGATAAAAATCAGTACCTCGCTGAGATGAGGTTTATTCGTGCTTTCTGGTATTTCAGGTTGGTTCAGTTTTACGGAGATGTTCCGTTGCGCCTCGAACCGGTAACTGATCCTACAAACGATGATGTGGTACAGATGGCTGCAACTTCAAAAGAAAAAGTGCTTACCGATTTGGTTATTCCTGACCTTACTTTTGCCGCAAAAAATCTTCCCGAAAAATGGAACGATGCTTATTACAACCGCGCCACAGTGGGTGCGGCAGAAGCCTATTTGTTAGAAGTGAATGTGTACCTGGGGAACTACGACGAAGCAATTACTGCCGGTCAGGAAGTATTGAAACAGGGATATTCTCTTATCGAAAATCCCGGCAACGTGTTGCGTGTTGATTACGAAGCTTCTCCTGAAATAATTTTCTCGGTTGCGTTCGGAAACGGTGTTGAAACATACCGCGAGTACTACTTTGGAACAAAAGAAGACCTGGGAGAAGACGGACGTATTATGCGGGGAGATACTTATTCAGGAGACTATTTTTATCCTTCCGAAGAGTTTGTTGATTTCTTCCAGACAATTGATGGTAAATCCGTTGAAGAAGGCTCTGAATATTACGATGAAAATGTAACCTGGAAAAACAGGGATCCGCGTTTCGACTGTACTTTCTTTACCGAAATGGATGAAATTACCACTACCACCGGCGAAGTTTTCCAATGGAATCCCGAGTGGCTGGTAAATAAACCAACCGGATTCGATATTCAGAAAAGAGGGGTTTGGTATGGCGATAATACCTGGAACAAAAGAACAGACATTCATTTGATGAGGCTTCCGAGAGTTTACCTTTTAATGGCTGAAGCTTACGCCCAAAAGAACGATTTTGTGAATGCAGCAAAATATGTTGAACAGGTAAGAAGCCGCGCCCGCCGGTTTGCTTTGGATAACAGCAGCAAATATGTTCCCGAAGGCCTCGCTCCCGAGCAGGTTTTGCCGGCGCCAGCCATCGCTTCTGTAGAAGATGCAATGGCAGCCATAAATTACGAAGCAAGGGTTGAGTTTTTTGCCGAAGACTGCATCCGTTATTTCGACCTCAAACGTTGGGGCAAATTGTCGGAAGAATGGTCAAGGGTTGGTAACTTCCTGTGGAACGACAAATTGTACAACCTGCCAATTCCGTCAGACGAATTGAATGCTAATGAAAAGATAACACAAAACCATACAGGATGGGGTAATTAATGTAGTTTTAAATTTTTAACCTACATTGCAGGGAGCTCGGACAAATCAGCTCCCTGCTTTTTTAATATACATAATCATGTCAAAACACGCGTTTCTTCTTCTAATTTTTGTCACCGCATTTTTTGTGGGATATGGCCGTGGCAACGTCGAAAATGAACCCACGCTTTCCGATAAAAATTCATTTTCTATAATCGTATTACCCGATCCCCAGAGTTACACCAAGTTTGGTGTTAATCAGCCCATATTTGATTTGATGACCGCCTGGGTGGAAAACAATATTGACAAGCTGAATATTAAAGCAGTATTTTGCACGGGAGACCTGGTTGAGCAAAACGAATACCTGCTTCCCGACGGAATAAACGGAGACCAGACCTCCCGCGAACAATGGATTGCCGTTTCCCGGGCATTTGAAAAACTCGACAACAAAGTGCCATATATCATCAGCACCGGTAATCATGATTATGGGTATAAAAGATCGGAAAATGCGCTGACCCGCTTTCCCGAATATTTTCCGGTGGAACGCAATAATAAATGGGACAGTTGCCTGGTTAGTGTTTTTAATAACCGCCACGGAATGCCCACACTGGAAAATTCAGCTTATGTTTTCGAAAATGAAAACTGGGGAAAACTGCTTGTGATTACCACCGAATTTACTCCGCGCGACGAGGTGCTTAATTGGGCAAAAAACCTTTCTTCAGAAAAAAAATATCAGGATCATAAGGTGATATTTCTGACTCACTCATACCTCGATGGCGATGGCGAACGCATTGCAGAAGAAAGCTACAAACTTGCGCCGGCAAATTACGGCAACGACATTTGGGAAAAGCTGCTTTATCCGGCTTCAAATATTCGAATGCTCATTTGCGGGCACTATTGTACAATCGGAAGTTTTGAGGAAAATGTCAGCTCCCGCATCGATAGAAATAGTGATGGGAAAGAGGTTTTTCAAATGATGTTTAATGCACAGACCGAAGGTGGAGGCTGGCACGGCAACGGGGGCGACGGCTGGCTTCGTATTCTCGAATTTATGCCCGATGGAAAATCCATTCAGGTAAAAACCTATTCGCCGTTTTTCGGCATTTCTCCAACCACTAAAAAACACGCATGGAGAACAGAACCATGGGACGAATTTGTAATTGATTTGAACTAAAAATACCCAATAATATGAAGACTTTATTTTTTTTGCTTTTTAGCATTTTCGCTTTTCTTTCCGTTTCAGCAGTAAACATTATCCCTTACCCGTCGAAGGTTTCAGAATCTTCGGGCAAAGTGGTTCTCAAGAAAAAACTGGTTGTAAGTTATTCTGATGATCTTACTGCCGAAGGCATTTATTTGAGCCGGGTGCTCGAAAATGACTTTGCAATTACAACAAAAAACAACAAAAAAAGAGCGGTGGTTTTGCTGAAGAAAAATCCGTCGCTGCTAACCCGTCTTGGCGAAGAAGGTTACCTGCTGGATGCGAAAAACAATAAGGTTGTTATTCAGGCAGCCACCGGGCGTGGAGTTTTCTATGGTATTCAGACGCTGCGGCAGATTATTGAAAAAGGTTCGGGGTCAACCTGTTTTGTCAATGGCGTAGAAATTGAAGACAGCCCGCGCTTTAGCTGGAGGGCTTTTATGCTCGACGAAAGCCGTAACTTTAAAGGAATGAAAGTGGTTAAAGAGCTGCTCGATGAAATGGCGTTGCTGAAATTGAACACTTTTCACTGGCACTTAACCGACGACCAGGGCTGGCGCATCGAAATAGAAAAATATCCGTTGCTCACACAAATAGGTGCACGGCGCGATTCAACACAGTCGGGCGTTTGGCCTGGTGGTTGGAGCAGCACGGTTTACGACACTACGCCGCACGAAGGATTTTATACGAAACAGCAAATTCGCGAGATTCTGAAATATGCAAAAGAACGTCACATTCAGGTTATTCCCGAGATTGAAATGCCGGGGCATGCTTGTGCTGCAATTGCTTCGTACCCGTGGCTTGGCGTTTCTAAAAAGAAAATTAGTGTTCCGGCAAAATTTGGCGTTCATTACGATGTATTCGATTTTACCGACAGCCGCGTAGAAAACTTTTTAAAAGATGTACTCGACGAAATTTTCGAACTGTTTCCTGCGCCAATAGTTCACATTGGAGGAGACGAAGTGCGCCACGATCAGTGGGAGTCTTCCCCCGAGATAAACAAATTTATGCAGGAAAACGGCATCGAATCATACTCCGACTTGCAGGTGTGGTTCACCAACCGGATGTCGAAATACATCGAATCCAAAGGACACCGGATGATGGGATGGAACGACATTATGGGCGTGCAGTTGCACGAGTACAACAAAGAGGAACAAGTGAAAGAAAAACTTGCTCAAAGCGCCATTGTGCATTTTTGGAAAGGCGATTTGGATTTGGTAAAACAGGCTGTCTCTGCCGGGCACGAAATTGTAAATTCATACCACGAGTTTACATACCTGGATTATGATTACGAAAGAATTCCGCTCGAAAAGGCATACAGTTTTAACCCGGTTCCCGAAGGGCTTCCCGCCGGCTTGAATAATAAAATACTTGGTTTGGGATGCCAGATGTGGGGAGAGTGGATTCCTACCAAAGAATCGATGGAGCAGCGGGTTTTTCCGCGCATTGCAGCGTATGCCGAGGTGGGCTGGACATCAACAGAACAGAAAGATTACACCCGTTTTACAGAGGCGCTTCCTTTCTTTATTAATCGTTGGAAAAAGGCAGGAATTAATTACAACCAAGACGCTGAGTAACCCAGTGGGAATTGTTCTGTCTCGGAGTTTTTGTTCCCAAAAGGTTCAATTGAATTAACGGCAGAACGTAAATCGCTCAAACAATAAGGGCGCTTTTGATGCTGAAAAAGATGTTGAAAGGCGGGGCTCTGAATCATTAAAACAAATATTTTCAGGGATATGAAAAATTTTTTTATTGCAACAATAATTCTGGCAGGAGCACTTGCTTTGTTTTCCTGTTCAGAAAACGAAACGGAGAAGGTCACCGAAGCGGAGACTGACTTCACAAGGTTTGTTAACCCGTTTGTTGGAACCAGCAAAATGGGGCATGTTTATCCGGGAGCAACTGCTCCTTTTGGTATGGTGCAACTGAGCCCGCAAACCAATTTCGTGAAAATGTTTGACGAAAATGGTGACTACAATAAAGAGACGTACGAGTACTGCGCAGGGTATCAGTACCGCGACTCAACTATCATCGGTTTTTCGCACACCAACCTGAGTGGCACGGGCCACTCCGATTTGGGCGACTTTTTGGTAATGCCAACCACCGGCAGCCTGGTGCTCGATCCTTTGCCTGTTTCTGCCGGCGGAAAGGGATTTTATTCTGTTTTCTCTCACGAAAAAGAAGAGGCGTCTCCAGGGTTTTACAAAGTGGATTTGGACAGTTACAATATTAAGGCAGAGCTTACTGCAACAGAACGGGTCGGTTTTCATCAATATACTTTCCCGGAGTCCGACAGTGCCCACATTGTGCTCGATATGGTGTACAATATTTATTATCACAACAATAAAAATGTGTGGACTTTTATTCGGGTTGAAAACGATTCGCTGGTAACCGGATACCGTCAGACCAAAGGTTGGGGAAGAACCCGGAAAGTATTTTTTGCCATGAAGTTTTCCAAACCGTTTGAAAGTTACGGGCACAAAAAGTACGATGAAATTATTTATAACAGATTTTACGATCGCTTTAACGAGACCGAAAACTTTCCGGAAATGGCCGGAAAAAATCTGAGGGCTTACTTCAATTTTAAAACAAAAGAGGGCGAAAAAGTAAAAATAAAATTTGCCTTGTCGCCGGTTAGTGCGGCCGGAGCGCTTAAAAACCTCGATACGGAAATTCCTCACTGGGATTTCGACAAAACGCGCGAAGAAACCCGTTTGGCCTGGAACCGCGAACTTTCAAAAATAGAAGCAGAAACACTCACCAACGAGCAGAAGGTTACTTTTTACACAGCATTGTACCACGCGTGTCTTTCTCCAATTGTTTACGAAGATGCAGATGGCCAATACCGCGGGCTTGATCAGAATATCCACACCTCCGACGGTTTTGTCAATTACACTGTGTTTTCTCTTTGGGATACTTACCGCGCATTGCATCCTCTATTCAATATTATTCAGCCCCGGCGAAATAACGACATGATAAAATCGATGCTGGCGCACCAGGCTCAGAGTGTTCATCACATGTTGCCGGTTTGGAGCCATTATGCCAACGAAAACTGGTGTATGATTGGTTATCATGCTACCTCTGTAATTGCTGATGCTATGGTGAAAGGTGTGGGCGATTTTGACCACAAGCGGGCGCTGGATGCATCGGTGCAAACAGCAAGCGTGAGGTACTTCGACGGCTTGGGCGATTACATCGACTTTCATTTTGTTCCGGATGATAAATCTCATTCATCTGTTTCGAAAACACTGGAGTATGCATACAACGACTGGTGCATTGCCCAAATGGCAGGGCTGACCGGCGAAAAGGAGGTGGAAAAAACGTTCCTTTCGCGTTCAAAATATTACGAAAATGTGTACGACCCGGCAATTGGATTTATGCGGCCGAAGTTGGCAGACGGGACTTTCAGAAAAGACTTTAGTCCGCTGGATACCCACGGACAGGGATTTATTGAAGGGAATGCCTGGAATTACGGATTGTACGTGCCGCAAAATATTGATACGATGATTGCGATGATGGGAGGGAAGGAGCAGTTTAGCCGTCATTTGGATTCGCTGTTTACAATGCAGCTCGAAGATAAGTACATCGAAAAGAATGAAGACATCACCCGCGACGGAATTATCGGGAATTATGTGCATGGAAACGAGCCTGGGCATCACATTCCATACCTTTACAACTGGACCGGAAAACCCTACAAAACCCAGGAACGGGTGCGGATGATTATGGATTCGATGTATGGAGCCGGCGTGGAAGGGCTTTGTGGAAATGACGATGCAGGGCAAATGAGTGCGTGGTATGTTTTCAGTGCGCTGGGTTTTTATCCGGTTACTCCCGGTTCTGCCGAATATGCATTGGGAAGCCCGCTTGTAAAGCATGCAACCATCCATCTCGAAAACGGTAAAACCCTTGAAATAGTTGCCCGCAATCAGACTGCCGAAAACAAATATGTGAAATCAGTTTCTTTAAATGGGAAAGTTATTGAAGGGAATAATTTACAACATAACGACATTGTAAACGGCGGAACAATTGTGTTTGAAATGGCGGAACAACCGTAAAGTGAGATTTTGTTTTTAGGTTGCTGTTTAGCTTTTCAAAAGTGGCAGTTGCCCCGAATGCAAAAAGTTCGAACAAAAAAGGAAAATATCGGAGAACAATTTTGTTTTCTATGTTTTCCTTTTTTTCTTTTTTGCTGCCGGAAAAAGAACATTGTTCAGAATTAACCGGTACCCCGGAGAGTTGGGGAACAAATTCAGGTCAGTGGGAGGATCGCCAACCAGGTGGCGGTAATCTTCTGGGTCGTGGCCACCGTAAAATGTCCAGAAACCTTTTCCTTGTTCTCCGTGAATATAGCGGGCTTCGCTGGCGGGTTTGTTTTCTCCCAAAACCAGGACGTTGGGTTTTACCAGCTCCTTTCTGAAAGCGGTAGTCTGCCCCATAAAACCTTTTATCATGTTGCGGTGGTTTTGGCAAAGCATGGTAGGAATGGGATCCCATTTTGCTGAAAATTCGAAGAGCGTAAAATAGTCTGTTTCCCTGGAAACTCGCCTGGTGTTGGTAACGTCAATGTCTGAAAACTCATAAACATTGGGGTCGTTTTCCAGGTGGAAGTTCTCAAAAGCAAATGTTCTGGAGAAATCCAGATATTCCTGGGCGTGGGGATCAGCCGGGTCTCCGTCGAACATGGGGCCGCAAATGTCTAATCCGGTTGCTGCACGGGCAATATCGTAGGTGTCGGTGGCAGCGCACATGGCAAACAGGAATCCGCCATTTGCTACGTAGTTGTTGATTTCGCGCGTGACAAATGATTTCATCTCTGAGACTTTTAAGAACCCAAGTTTTTCGGCCATGGCTTTGTTAATTGATACTTCCTGCTGGTACCACGGCATGTGTTGGTATGTTCGCCAGAATTTGCCAAACTGGCCTGTAAAATCTTCGTGATGCAGGTGAAGCCAGTCGTATTCCGAAAGCTTTCCGTTTAGTATTTCTTCGTCGTAAATCTGGTCGTATTCAATTTCAGCATAAGTAAGCACCAGTGTTACTGCGTCGTCCCAGGGCTGTTTGTTGGGCGGCGTGTAAACGGCAATTTTAGGCGCTTTGTTCATGCTAACCGCATCCTGATTAACTTCAGGACGGGCAATTTCATTTAATATAGCGGAGGCCTGGGCGTCGGTAATGGTTTCGAAAGAGACCCCTCTGACAACACATTCGTTTTCAATATCAGAATGATGCTGCATGAGAAAGCTTCCTCCGCGGTAATTGAGCAGCCATTTTACTTCGATATCGCGCTGAAGCACCCAGTAGGCAATTCCATACGATTTCAGGTGGTTTCGTTGCGCATCGTCCATGGGAATGAGCAACTGAATGGCAAATGCCTGCGCAACAAAAATCCAAAAGCCGACTGTTAATATGATTTTGTTTCTCATTTACGTTTCCCTTTGTTTACGGTAACAATACAATTAGCAAAGGTAATAAGTTTAGAAGAAATCAGAACGGTATGTCGCTGTTCGCACCCGACTTGTCGAAGTCGCTGTTGGGAGATATTCCGGCGCCAACAGATTCTTCTTCGTCTTCGTTCATTTTTGAACTGAAAGTCTGTGAACCGCCGTCGCCTCCAAAACCATCTCCAAAGTTGGTTTCCATGTCGCTGAACTTGGCCAGTTCTTTTTTAAATGCCAGATGCACATCGGCGGTGGCACCGTTACGGTGCTTTGCAATAATAATTTCGGCCACGCCAATTAACGAGTTTCCGGATTCATCTTCTGTAATACCGAAATACTCCGGACGGTGGATGAATGTTACAATATCCGCATCCTGCTCAATCGCCCCCGATTCACGCAGGTCGGAAAGCTGCGGGCGTTTTCCTTCACGGGATTCAACCGAACGGTTTAGCTGCGAAAGCGCAAGAATAGGAATGTCCAACTCTTTTGCAATAGCTTTAAGCGAACGCGAAATGGTACTTACCTCCTGTTCACGACTTCCGCGGTTGTCAGAGCCGGCGGTCATCAACTGAAGGTAGTCGACAATAACCACCTGAATATCGTGTTGCATTTTTAACCGGCGGCATTTTGCCCTAAACTCAAAAATAGAAAGTGCAGGAGTATCGTCAATATAAATAGGCGCTTTTTCCAACGCAGAAATTTTCCGGTTCAGGTGTTCCCACTCGTAGTTCTCGAGCCGGCCGGTTTTCAGCTTGTCGTTGCCCAGTTCGGTTTCGGCAGCAATTAACCTGTTTACCAGCTGGATGGATGACATTTCCAGCGAGAAAATTGCAGTAGGCCTGTTGTGTTCTACCGCCATGTTACGTGCCATACTCAGTACGAATGCAGTTTTTCCCATTGACGGACGCGCGGCGATAATAACCAGGTCGGTTCGCTGCCAGCCCGAGGTAATACGGTCGAGCGACGTAAAACCCGATGGCACACCGCTCAACCCGTCTTTCTGCTGCCGGGCTTTTTCTATCTGCCGGATTGCTTCATTCAACACCGGCTTAATTGGCACGGTTTCCTTTTTGATATTTCGCTCAGCTACCTGAAAAAGGGATGATTCGGAGTAGTCAATCAGATCATCCACGTCCATTGTATCGTCGTACGCTTTTGTCTGTATTTCGGTACTAACCCGAATCAGTTCGCGCTGAATGTGTTTCTGGGCAATAATACGTGCGTGGAACTCCAGGTGAGCTGCCGAAGCAACCCTTCGTGTAAGTTGTGTAATGTACCCCGGGCCGCCAACTTCGTCCAGCTCGTTGCGGTCTTTTAGTTCCTGGGTAACCATAAGCAAGTCAACCGGTTTTTCGTTGGCCGACAGCTCTTTTATGGCTTCAAATATTTTTTGGTGCTCTTCTTTGTAAAAGCTTGAAGTATCGAGGAGGTCGGCAACTGTAACGTATGCGTCTCGTTCGAGCATTAGTGCACCCAAAACTGCTTCTTCTACTTCAACTGCCTGTGGTGGAAGTTTTCCGTATTGTGCGTTTATTTCGTCAATGGTCATTCCGGTTTGCCGCCGGTTTTGGTTAGTTGTGTTTCTCTTCTTTTCAGCAGCCATTTTCAGTCCTCGTTTTCCTGATAATATATTTTAAATTGAAGCAACTAAATTACAAATAATGCACAGGGCAGGTTGTGTTTTGCCCGATTAGTTGTCAACCAATTTTATTCACAAATGTTTATTGATGCGTACCCAGTTTATCCTCAATTACTTTGGTAATAACTTCCTGTAAAGTAATTCCCATGGCGTTAATTTGTTGGGGAATAAAGCTGGTAGCAGTCATCCCCGGTGTGGTGTTCGCCTCGAGAAAATAGAATTTTTTGTCTTTCAGAATGAAGTCGATTCGTACAATTCCAGAACACTGGCAGAGGTCATAAATCTCGGAACTGAGTTGCTGGCACTGTTCGTATAAATCTTCGGGAAGCCGGGCAGGTGTAATTTCCGCAGTGGCGCCCGGAGTATATTTTGCTTCGTAATCGAAAAATTCGTTTTTAGGAATCACTTCGGTTACCGGGAATACTATTTTTTTGCCTCCTGTTTTAACCAGTCCGCAAGTAAATTCGGCCCCGTCAATAAATTCTTCTATTAATGCTTCGGAGCTTTCTTCCCATGATTTTTCCACTGCCTCAATCAGTTTGTCTTCAGATTTTACTTTGGTTATTCCAAAGCTCGAACCTCCGGCATTGGGTTTAACAAAAAGGGGCAATCCTAAATTCTCAATAATTTCGGCACTGTTAATTTTTTCTCCTTTGCTAATTTTAATGGAACGTGCCATTGTTATCCCAAAACTTCTCAGGTAATTATTGCAGAACCATTTGTTAAAGGTGAGCGACGATGAATGAACATCGCACGACGAATAAGGGATGTTCAGCAAATCGAAATATCCCTGTAGAACTCCGTTTTCTCCGGGAGTGCCGTGAATAGTGATGTACGCATAATCGAATGCGGTTTTTTCTCCGTTTATTGTAAAACTGAAATCGGATTTGTCAACCGGGGCAATTTTATTTTCGCCCTGCATTACGTTCCAGTCCTGCCCGTGCATTTGCACCAGCCACGGAGTGAATTTTTGAGTGTCGACGGCAGCCAGAACGTTGGCGCCGCTTTTTACCGATACGAAAAACTCAGATGAGTCTCCGCCGGCAATAACCGCAATATTTGGTTTCTTAGTCATTTCTGTTCGCAATATAATTTTCCCACTTTTCAATTGTTGTTGTCATGTCTTCAGGTAGTTCTGAGTCGAACAACATTTTTTTGCCGGTTGTTGGATGCACAAAGCCCAGGGTTTTGGCATGCAGTGCCTGACGGGGCAGCAATTTAAAACAATTTTGAACAAATTGTTTGTACTTGCTAAAAGTTGTTCCCCTCAAAATTTGATCGCCTCCGTAGGTCGAATCGTTGAAAAGCGGATGGTTGATGTATTTCATGTGTACGCGAATCTGGTGTGTCCGTCCGGTTTCCAGGCGGCATTCTATCATGCTTACATACCCGATTCGTTTTAATACTTTGTAATGAGTTACTGCGTGTTTGCCGTAATCTCCTTCAGGAAACACGGTAAAAACCTGCCTGTTTTTCAGGCTTCTCCCGATGTTGCCGGTAATAGTTCCCTCGTCGTCGTTCGGGCTGCCCCAAACCAGTGCCTGGTAGCGCCTTTCAGTAGTTTTTTCGAAAAACTGCAGTGCCAGTTTACTTTTTGCACGTTCGGTTTTCGCCACAACCAGCAACCCCGAAGTATCTTTATCGATGCGGTGTACCAGCCCGGGGCGCGGATCCTCGCTGTTGAACAGCGGAAGATCTTTGAAATACCATGCCAGCGCATTTACCAAGGTGCCCGTATAATTTCCGTGCCCGGGGTGGACCACCATTCCGGGCTGCTTGTTTACTACAATAACCTGGTCGTCTTCGTAAACAATATTCAAAGGAATTTCTTCGGGGATGATTTTTAACTCACGACGTGGGTAGTCCATTAAAATTCGGATTTCGTCGTTGGGTTTTACCTTGTAGTTGGCTTTTACCGGAGTTTCGTTTGCCAGAATGTTTCCTGCTTCGGCGGCGGCCTGAATTCGGCTCCGGGAAGCATTGTCAATTCGGTTTGCCAAAAACTTGTCAATTCGAACAGGTGATTGTCCCGGGTCAACACTTAACCGGTAATGCTCGTACATTTCACCTTCTTCCGGCTCTACGTTTTCAGACAGGTATTCCATCATCTTAATTTCATTCGTTTTTAAATTGCTGTTTGCTTAAAACATCTGGTGTAAACGCACTTGTTTTTTACTTCTGTTGCTGTGTGAAAAAATACTGATTTTTCAACTTAATTTTTCCACCAACAGAAAAAAAGAGCGTTTTTGTCGATCAGAATTGCAGTGCCTCATCCATTTTTAACTGGTCAGCCGTTACCCAAAAATCCACCGATGAGCCAAGCAGAATACTGCTTGTTGCGCGGGGATTTGGACGCTGTCTCCAAATGCGGGCACTGAGCGAATCTTCTGAGGTAGTTATTGACTCGTCGTATATAATTACGCCTGTGTTAAGCATGGCTGCGGTTAATGCCGACTGGGCTTCTTCAACTGTGAGCCCAATAAGGTCGGGCAGGGGAGTAGTTTGGTTGCCAACCTGCCTTCCTACAATTAAGTTGACTGCAGTTCCTTTGGTCAACTGTTTTCCCGGTCTGATATTCGTCGAATCGATTTGAACGTTGAGAACCAGGTTGTCAAATTCTGACGGTTGATAAGAAATATTCCCAATTCTGAGTCCCGAGTTTTCAATAAGCACCTGGGCCTGCCGAAAAGAAATATCTGTTAATTGGGGCAGGGTAACCATTTCAGGCTGTGTTGAATTAATGGTCAGAAAAATGGTGCGGTTTTGCTTTACCCCGCGTTTCGGCCTTGGAACCTGGTCAACCACCGCGCCTGGCGCTGCATCGTCCAGAAACAGCGAATCCATCACTTGTACTTTCAGACTTAACTGTTGCGCTATTTTTTGCGCCTCAGCCGGTTTTAATCCCGTAAAATCGGGCACCGGAGTTGACTGTCCGTGGCGGGTGTAATTTCCTAGCCCGGTCATGGTAACAAAAATGATAGCTGCCAGCAAGACTACTGCAATAAGCAGGTTAATCAGAAATGCCCGGCTGGTAAGAAATCTGGTGAAACTCATATTTTTTTATCCTTACAAATTTTCCCAACAAAAGTAACGGAAAAACGAGAAAGTTCGTGTTTGCATAAACACGAAAAGGTAAAGAATAGTTATTCTTTACCTTTTCGGTCATTAGAATGTAAGGTATAAATTATCTTTTATGCCTCGGTTCGTCAGAAACTGTCAGCTTTTTACGGCCTTTGGCACGGCGAGATTTTAATACTTTTCTGCCGTTAGCGGTTGCCATTCTTTCCCTGAAACCGTGTTTGTTCCTTCTCTTTCTGTTTGATGGCTGAAATGTCCTTTTCATCTGGCTATATTTTTTCTTTTATTAAATGGTCTTAAATTTTCGGACTGCAAAAATAGTTGTTTTTTTATTTCTTCCAAACACAATGGAAAATTCTTTTGTTTTGACTGCTAATTTTCTTCTTTCTTAACAGTAAACCTGAATCCGATGCCATGCAGGTTCACAATTTTAACGTTGGGGTCGGGTTTAAAGTATTTGCGTAACCTGGAAATAAACACGTCGAGACTGCGCCCCAGAAAATAGTCGTTCGACCCCCACACCTTTTCCAGAATTTCATTTCGGTTCAGTACTTTGTTCACATTTCCAGAGAAGAGTTTAATCAGCTCCATCTCTTTTATGGTGAGTTTTCGTGCCTGCCCTTCGAACGACAATGTTAGCTCTTCGGGCAGAAAAACAAATCGGCCAATTTTTTTGACTTTTGATGTTTCCGGCTTCCCTCCGGCAATGTTATTGCTTCGTTTTAAGAAAATTTTAATTTTTAGCAGCAGCTCTTCCATACTAAATGGTTTTGGAATGTAATCGTCGCCGCCGATGGTAAGCCCGGTAATTTTGTCTTCGGTCATGGAGCGTGCAGTGAGAAAAATAATAGGAATGTTTTCGTCGGTTTTTCGGATGTGCTCCGCTACCTTAAAACCGTCTACTTTTGGTAGCATAACATCTAAAATAATAAGGTGATATTTGTTTCTCTCGTATTGTTCGATGGCCAGTTGTCCGTTTTCTGCAACATCCACCTGGTAATTATTTTGCTCCAGATTATCTTTAACGATAAAGCGCAGGGCATCGTCATCTTCTACCAATAAAAGTTTTACCGCCTCGTTCATATTTTTTTCGAAATTATCAGTGTAAATATACTGCCTCCCTCCGGATTATCATCTACTTTAATTTTCCATTTGTGGGCTTTCGCAATTTTCCGGACATAGTCGAGCCCCAAACCAAAACCTTTCACGTTGTGTACATTTCCGGTTGGTACTCGGTAAAAACGTGTAAATATTTTTTTTCGGTATTTTTTTGAAATGCCAATTCCGTTGTCTGTAAAATGAATCAGTAGTTTGTTTTTAAGTTGGTGTGTGTCAACGTGAATGATTGGTTTTTTTTCGCAATATTTTACGCTGTTTTCGAGAATGTTTAACACCAGGTTGGTAAAATGAAACTTATCGGCAACCAGAAATATTTTTTGATGCGGAAGGTTGAGCTGTACTGTTGCCTTTTTCCCTGCATTGGTGTGTCTAAAGCTTTTTGTTACTTCTTCAAAAAAATGTTCGAGTTCGATTTTTTCCAGGTTCAGAAATACTTTGCTTTTTTCCAGAGAAGCCAGGTTCAATACTTTTTCTACATTTTTGGACATGCGGGCGTTCTGATCCTGGATTATCCGGGCGTATTCAAAAAGTCGTTTTGGGGTTTTCAGAATTTGCTCATCGGAAATTACTTTGGCCGAAAGTGCAATGGAAGAAATTGGCGTTTTGAGCTCGTGTGTTAAATTATTGATGAAATTTTTTTGAATTTGAGACAGTTGCCGCTGGCGGATAATTACCGAAAGGGTGTACCCGAAAAACAGGATGACAACAACCAGCAATCCTGTAAAAAGGTACCACACCGAAAGCCTGGAATGGAAATACGGAGAACGGTCGGGAAAGTGAACCGCGAAATAGAAAGTGTCCGGGTTTTTTCCTTCCGGAAATGTGTAGTTCGAAGGTTGTTCTTCCCCCCGCGCGGTAATCAGTGTTTTTTGTTCCAGGTGTCCGGTAACCGGGTTGTTTACGGCAAATTCAAAATCGGTATAAATCTGATGTTTTTTCAGCTCTTCCATCAGGTGGAATTTGAGCAATTCAAAATCAATCAGCGCATCGGTGGTAACCACATAATAGCTGTTGGTAATCAGCTCTACCGGCGCAATACTATCGAAATTAGCCACAGCACCGTTGGCCGCCAGTAGCTGCCAGGCAACCTCTTTCAGGGCAATGGTTGTGCTTTCCCTGAATTGTTTTTCCGAATTGTCGTAAGAGTTCCGCAGGAAAAAAAACTGCAGCGCCAGCACCCCTGCCACAGTAATTGTTGCAAGAAGAACAATATATTTTAAGGTTTTTCCTTTCATGGATGCTTCGATTTCCGGTTAGAAATATTGCGGTTACTCAGCTTTTTTGAAGCAATTAACACTTCGTTAACAAAATATTAAGCCTGATTAACACCGCAGCGGCCAATGCTTGCTTACATTTGCTCAACAAAATAAGCGATTAATTCCATAATATTAAAAATAAACAAATATGAAACAGATGTTACGCCTGATTTTCGCATTTGGTTTCGTTGCTCTGACTTTGTCTGTCATGGCACAAAAACCGCAAATAGTTTTTGAAAATCTGGAGCACGATTTCGGGTCGTTTAAAGAAGCTGATGGCGTTCAGACCACCACCTTTAAGTTTACAAATAAGGGCGATGTTCCGTTGGTTTTAAGCAATGTAAGGGCTTCGTGCGGATGCACTACTCCGAAATGGACACGCGAGCCGGTTGCTCCAAACGGTACCGGACAAATTGATGTCAGCTACAATCCAAAAAACAGGCCCGGTTCATTTAACAAAACAGTAATGGTAAGTTCCAATGCCGAAAACGGAACTACTGTTTTGCGTATTACCGGTCGTGTTGAAGAACGCGAAAGAACACTTGCCGAATTGTATCCGCGTGAAGTTGGAAGCCTTCGGGTAAAAACCAACCACATTTCGTTTGCCCGGATAAAAGAAAATGAAGAAAAAACACAGGATCTGGAGTTGGTGAACGATACCGACAAACCAATAAAGGTTGGTTTCCGTACCGTGCCACCTCACCTTACCGCTAAAGTTGAGCCCGAAACAATTCCGGCACACAGTAAAGGGAAACTTTTTGTAACATATGATGCAAAAAAAGCCGGCACCTACGGATTTGCATCACATCGTCTTTACCTGACTTTGGACGGAAGTAACGACTACAGGGCTTCTATTGGTGTTAGTGCAACCATCGAAGAAGATTTCTCTGCCCTTTCTGCAGACCAGCTTGCAAAAGCGCCGGTGGCAAAATTTTCAGAATCATCACACGATTTTGGAGAAATGAAACAAGGAGATAAAAAGGATCATACCTTTACTTTAACCAACGACGGTAAAACGGATCTGATTATTCGTAACGTTCGTTCCTCATGCGGTTGTACTGCGGTTGCCCCAAGTAAAAAAGTTATTGCACCCGGAGAATCTGCTCCAATTAAAGTAACTTTTGACTCACGGGGAAAACGTGGCCGCCAGAGCAAATCGGTTACTGTAATTACAAACGACCCAAAAACACCTACCAGTATGTTGCGTATTTCCTGCAATATTACAACCTGATTCGAAAGTTATAAATGTCAATAATAGAAAGTGTCGCAGGTTGTACTTGCGGCACTTTTTTTTGCCCCAAACAGAATAAATATGATACTTTTGTGAGAAATCTCTACAAGCAGAAAAAATGGCAAACCAAGATAAACATATTGAAAATAGCCCAGAATTTAAAGGATTGAAGGTAAATGAAGGGATCGCGCATCCCGGAGCATACAGCGACAATTCAGTCCGGCGTTTTTTGCAGAAGAAAAGAAAGCTTTTATCGGTAGACGAATATGTAGATGGAATCCTTTCTGGTAATATTACCCTGTTAAGTAAAGCCGTTACTTTGGTAGAGAGCGCCAAGCCCGAACACATGGAAATTGCCCAGGAAATTATTGTGAGATGTCTTCCTCACAGCGGAAACTCCATCAGAATTGGAATAACCGGTGTTCCAGGAGTTGGAAAAAGTACATTTATTGAAGCACTCGGAAGTTATATAACAGGGCGCGGAAATAAGCTCGCCGTGCTGGCAATCGACCCAAGCAGCGAGCGTTCCAAAGGCAGTATTTTAGGCGATAAAACCCGCATGGAAGAACTTTCGGGGAATAAGAACGCATACATCAGACCAAGTCCCTCAGCCGGTTCTCTGGGCGGAGTGGCGCGAAAAACCCGCGAAACCATAATATTGTGCGAAGCCGCCGGGTTCGATCATGTTTTTATTGAAACAGTTGGCGTGGGACAAAGTGAAACCGCAGTTCATTCCATGTCCGATTTTTTCCTTTTACTCATGCTTGCCGGCGCGGGCGACGAGCTTCAGGGAATTAAACGGGGTATTATGGAAATGGCAGATTTGATTGCCATTAACAAAGCCGACGGAAGTAATCGCGAAAAAGCACAAATGGCAAGAGTACAGTACCGAAACGCATTGCACCTTTTTCCACAAAAAGATTCAGGCTGGGATCCCGAGGTGCTTACCTGTTCTGCAATCAGCAAAACAGGAGTGACAGAAATCTGGGATAAAATTGAAACGTACAGAAACCTGACGGTTGAAAACGGATATTTCGCCAGACGACGGAGTGCCCAGTCAACATTTTGGATGCACGAAACAATTCAGGAACAACTGAAACAGAAGTTTTATAATCATCCCGAAATGAAGGGACAGATAAAGGATTTTGAACAACTGGTGCTAAACAATAAGATGAGTTCTTTTGTGGCTGCCGGCAAGTTGCTCGAAAACTATTCGAAATTGAAATAAAAGATTCATTAATTTTGGAAGATTAATCTTTGAAAACTTTTCAGGCACAGCCCTGTTTAAATTAGATTAAAATCAACATTAAAAATAATAGTATGGATTACGATGTATTAGTTATAGGGAGTGGTCCGGGAGGATATGTTGCCGCTATCAGAGCATCGCAGCTTGGCTTGAAATCAGCTGTGGTCGAAAAAGAAAACGTTGGCGGAATATGTTTGAACTGGGGATGTATCCCAACAAAATCACTTTTAAAAAGTGCACAGGCTTACGAATATGCAAAACATGCTGCCGATTACGGTGTGGCCATCAACGGTGAAGTAAAGGCTGATTATCCGGCCATGGTAAAACGCAGTCGCGACGTGGCAGCCGGAATGAGCAAAGGAGTTCAGTTTCTTTTTAAAAAGAATAAAATCGAAACCATTTCAGGTTTTGGAAAACTTGCGGGCAAAAACACCGTGGAAGTGACCGACGATGCCGGAAAGAAAACTACATACAAAGCAAAACACATTATTCTGGCAACCGGGGCTCGGTCGCGCGAGTTGCCTAATTTGAATATCGATGGCAAAAAAGTAATCGGTTACAGAAAAGCAATGACTTTGGACAAGCAGCCCGAAAGTATGGTGGTTGTGGGTTCGGGTGCTATTGGCAGCGAGTTCGCTTATTTTTATCAATCTATCGGTACAAAAGTTACACTGGTGGAATTTATGCCAACAGTAGTTCCTAACGAAGATGTAGAAGTAGCCAAACAACTGGAGCGTTCTTTCAAAAAAATGAAAATGAAAGTAATGACCGGCTCCACTGTAGAAAAAGTGGATACATCTGGCGAGAAATGTAAAGTGACCATTAAAACCAAGAAAGGCGAAGAAATTGTTGAAGCCGATATTGTTCTTTCTGCCGTGGGAATTGCACCCAACACCGAAAACATCGGGCTGGAAGAAATGGGTATTAAAACCGAAAAAGGCCGTGTAAAAGTTGACGAATTCTACCGTACAAATGTTGAAGGTGTTTATGCCATCGGCGATATTCTGGAAGGACCTGCACTGGCACATGTTGCTTCGGCCGAAGGAATTGCCTGTGTCGAAAAAATCGCAGGGAAAAATCCTGATCCGATTGACTACAGTAATATCCCCGGATGTACTTACACCAACCCCGAAGTGTCGTCGGTTGGGTTAACAGAGGCCAAAGCAAAAGAAGCCGGCTACGAATTAAAAATTGGTAAATTCCCGTATTCAGCCAGCGGAAAGGCGAGTGCTTCCGGGCAAAAAGACGGATTTGTGAAGTTGATTTTTGATGCCAAATACGGCGAATTGCTGGGCGCACACATGATTGGAGGCAACGTTACCGAAATGATTGCCGAGATGGTAGTTGCAAAAAAACTGGAAATTACCGGACATGAACTGATAAAAACCATTCATCCTCACCCAACAATGAGCGAGGCTGTTATGGAAGCAGCAGCTGCTGCCTACGACGAGGTAATTCATATTTAGATTTTCACGATTTATTTGAATAAGACAGGAAAGCCCGGGGGAGAAATCTTCCGGGTTTTTTATGTTGTGTTGAAAATCGAAAAAAACATCTATCTGTTCTAAAATTCTATAAAAGATTGAAAATCAATAAGAATGTTTTGTTGTAATATTTTTAATTTTAAATTTGCTCCCCGAATTCAGCTACAAAACCGATGATTTTCCTGTTTTGAACAATATATTAGAGAGATACACTAAAATCGAATTTCAAATTTTATTTAAATGAAGAAATCAATATTTTTTGCAGCATTCTTTATGCTTGCTCAACTGGCTTTCGCCGGAGGATTGTTAACCAACACAAACCAAAGTGCACAGTTTGTCCGCATGCTTTCGAGGAATGCCTCAACCGACATAGATGCGGTTTATTTTAACCCGGCCGGATTAATTAAAATGGAAGACGGGTGGCATTTCGCAGTGTATAGTCAGACCATTTTTCAGACGAAACCGGTAGACAGTGAGTTTCCTTTGCTAAACGACGGCTATTATGAGGGAGCAGTTAATGTGCCTGTTTTTCCAACGGCATTTGCAGTGTATAAAATGGATAATTGGGCATTTTCGTTGGGATTAGGTCCGAATGCCGGCGGTGGCTCTGCTACTTTCGACAGGGGACTTCCTTCGTTCGAAATTCCAATTACAAAAGTAGTCCCTGGCCTGGCCGGTCTGACTCAGATTGATCCGGCATTAAACGTTACCGGCTACAGTGCCGACCTTTCTTTTGACGGAAGTTCGGTTTTTTGGGGAATACAGTTAGGTGCAACTTATCGTGTAAGCGATATGTTTTCGGTCTACGGAGGAGTGCGTTATCTCCCTTCCAGAAATTCTTACAATGGAACTATTCAAAATGTACAGTTAAAAGTTAACGATGAATATTATCCCGCTGCTGAGTGGATTACAGGAGCAGCAGGAACCGTTAGCGGAGTTGCTGCTCAGGCTACTGCTGCTGCTACCACTGCTACCGGGTTGTCTGGTCAGGTTACTGCAGCCATTAATGGGGGTTTGGTAAACGGAAACGACCCTGTTTCTGACCCTCAGTTGATTGGCGCTTTGCAACAATTCGGGATTGACCCGACTGGATTTACATATTCAGTTGCAGCCGGCGCTTTTTCGCAAGTGGCAACTACGCTGAATGGTCAGGCTGAAACATTGAACGCGACAGCAGAAACTCTTAATGGTACCGCAGGACAGCTTGGCGATAAAGAGGTTGACACAGAACAAACCGGTGCAGGTTTCACGCCAATGATTGGAATTAATTTTTCTCCGGTTGAAAACCTGAATATTGCTTTGAAATACGAAATGAAAACGATTTTGGAGCTTACAAATAAGACTAAGGTTGATGATATGGGATTATTCCCCGACGGAGCGAAGTCGCGCAGCGACATTCCCGCAATTTTGGGCGTTGGCGTAGGCTACGAATTCGGAATGGTTGAAGCACAACTTTCCTACAATCACTATTTCAATAAAGGTGTTGCCTGGGGACCAAATATTAGAGATTTGTCCACATGGAAATCGGTTGACCCTTCTCAAATTCGTACTCGTGAGATTGATCGCAACGGGATGGAGCTCGGACTTGGCCTGCAGTTCAATGTGCTGGATAATTTCGGATTCAGCGTAGGCGGATTAGTAGGGCACATGGGTATTGCAGACAGTTACCAGAGCGACTTTAGCTACAGTAACCCGTCGATTACTGCTGGCGCCGGTATTGAATGGAAACTAACTGATGCACTGACTCTGGATGCAGGTGTTCTGAATACATTCTACCAGGATCAGAAAGTGAGCTTTACTGACCCGGATATAGGAGCATATAACGAAACACTCGGGAAAACAACCTTGAATTTTGCTGTTGGAATTTCTTACAGCATTTTCTAACGATATAAAGAAATAATTTAGAAAGCTGTCCTTTTCTCAGGGCAGCTTTTTTTTATTTCAGTGCAAAAGCAAGTTGAGAGAATATTCTATTGAAATTCTGGTCGACCAGTTTCGATTCGCCGTTTTTCAGAATCGGAAACGGATTTTCGTGGGAATAAGTATAGGGAAAATCTTCCACACGGAGTGCCAGCTTTAGTTTCCCTTTTTGGTCAGCCAATGTTTCGGCAATACTTTTGGCTGGCATCACCTGGTCTTTTAAAAGCCCGATGGTGGTTACTTTTCCAGCAAGCTTTGAAAGTGCACGTTCTTTCAGTTTTCTGAAATCGGGTAGCGGAATCATCGCTTTAAACGACTGGATAACTTTGTGTAGCGGCGTTTTGCTCAGGTTTTCGTATCCGGGTATTTCAGTGTCTCCGAAATGCTGTAAGTAATATTCATTTAAATTTTTGTATGCCAGGTTGTCCATAATCAGCCGAGATGTTCCGAGCATGTGATTAAAAGTGGTTCCGCCACAGAAAAGCGCTGCTTTGGAGTTTTGTACTAAGTCACGCGGGTTGGCCATAAAGAAAATCTGTGTCAGAAATGCGCCAATGGAGTACCCCATAAAATTGACCTGGGCGTTTTTTGCAAGAAGCGGGTAGTCCCCACTTTTTATTTGTTCCAGTAAGCGAACCAAATCGTGAGAACATTGCAGCCCTGCACGGAAAAAGCGGTTTGGATCTTCGGTTAAACGGCTACTGAGTGCTGCGTTGGCAAATGTTAATTGAACAACATCGTTGTAATTGTCCTTTCTTTTATGAACAAGTTGGGTCATAGACCGTGGATTGCTCCAGTCTTTTTTCCCCCTGTTCATATGAAAAGCCAGAGGAAAAAGGATGACTGTCCGACGTGTTGTTTCCGCAAGGTAGTAGGCCCAGGTTAAATATTTCGACCAGTTTCGTTCGTTAAGCCCGTGTAATAACACAATAGCCTTGTCGTTTTTTTCTTTTCCGTATGCAAAAACGGGATAAGTAAAATTCCAGTTTTCCTGAATCCCCGCGTCTTCCTGCCTAAAATTAACATCAGCATTGCCGGTTATTGAATACTGCTGATAAAATATCGAATTAAATTCCAGATTGTGAATGGTTATTTGTGAGTCCGGAATAATACAAGCCTCTTCGTTTTTTGAGAAGAGTTCGTTAAGTAATTGGTATTGATACGAGTAATTCATCTGCGATATTTTTTTCACGAAAATAAGAGGCCGAAAAAACATCTGCAAAATATTGGTGTTACAGCCAAAAAACTGGGACAAGACTTTCTTTTGTGGGGGGATTTTCGCTATTTAGGGGTGAAATTTTACGGTCAGTTTTACGAATAAGGTTGTATTGTTTAACGTAAAACGTACTTTTGCACAAATTCTCTTTTATGCTGATTTGGGAAAAAAAGATACCTGAGTTTTTACTTTTCCGGAAGAACATTGTCAACCGGATTCTTTTTACCGCTGCATTTGCTTTGGTGTTTATTAATATTTATGCTCCGTTTGGAGTGAACACCTGGTTTAATGTAACTAAACTCGAGTTGTTCCTGTATTCCAGCGGACTTATTTTAACCGGTATTTTGGTAATGGTCATTAGCCGGATAATCATGTTCCAAATTAGCCGGAAAATGCGTTTGAATTATTTACAGTATGGTGTTTGGGAAATTGCCGAAATATCCATTATGGCATTGGTTTACACTTCGCTGAAAATATTTTTTCTGCACGAAAAAAATGATTTGGTTGATGACTTTGTCAACTCCCTTCAGATTACTGCTCTGGTTGTAATAATTCCTTATATTATTGCTGCGCTGTATTTCTCGTGGCAGGATAAAACCCGGAAACTGGAAAGCCTGGAACAACAAAAGGATGAAAATCCGGCAAAGGCTACTAAATTATTGCCATTTTTTGATGAAAAAGGGGTGATGCGTTTTTCGATGTTTCCCAGCGACATCTTTTATCTCGAAGCAGCCGATAACTATGTTACCATCTATTTCCTGAACAAACAAAAAGTTTCGCACTATTTAATTCGAAATAGTCTGAAAAATCTGGAAGAATACCTTTCTGAATATTCGTTTATTCGTTGTCATCGCTCATTTATTGTCAATTTTGAAAAAGTAAAACTCATTCGCAAAGAAAAGGACGGGTTAAAACTGGAAATTGATGCGCCCACCGAGATGATAATTCCGGTATCAAAAACATATTCGCAGGGTGTTTTGGATGAATTCGTAAAAAACGGCTGATGCCGTTGAATTTCAGACCACAAAACAGATATTTTAATTTTAAGGGCTGAAGCGTTTTAATGCCACTGCTTTGCATTAAAAAACCGCCTGAAATTGGCCAGACGGTTTTTAAAGAACTAACTGTTGCAGCAAAATCTGGAGATTTGGAAATTTTATTCTATATCAATTAATTTTAGATAAGTTTCACCGTTTGTGAGCAATGCTTTCAGGTAGAATTGCTTTGCTCCTTCGTCTTGCAGCGCCGATAAATCAAACTGCATCTCCCGGGTGAGCCACATCTCACACAAATCGTCTTTTGCGTCGTGCCGTATTTCCAGCACCGGAATGTTGTTCCCGTCCTGGTTTTCCTGATGAATTCGGGCCAGATTAACAACATGCTCGCGGCATCCCCCGCTAAACGAAAGTTTTAAATGCAGGCAACCTGCATTGGCAGTGGCTTCGTACACCTGAACCGGATCGTTGGCCAGGCTGTCGTAATTGTTAGCGTACAAGTCTGTCACCGGAGAGCCGCAAGTTAATTCCTGCACATTCAGAATATCGCAGGCCGTTCCTTTATCGCAAGTCGAAATAATGTTTGGAAGCATCACGTAATCTACCAGAATACGTTGTCCCTGAACAAATTCAAAATCTTTGGGATAGTTGTGCGGCTGAATTTTTGTTCCGTTGTCAAGTTCAATTACGAAACCGCAGTAATTCATTCCGGAATAGTCTACAACCACGCCGGTTTCCTGAAATGTCAGATCTTCCTCTTCCTGGCAACTGACAAAAAAGACGGTGAATAAAACGAATAATATAAATAAATTTCTCATGGCTTTCTTTTAAGAACGTTTTCTCTTTTCTATTATTTTTCCGTAGCGGAAAAATACTATGCTACTAGTTTTCAATATTGTTTTTATAATGCTCTGTTTTTAGTTGTATTCTGGGTTTTTTACCTCTCCGATAAATAAAATAGCGCCTGTATCTTTTTCTATAATGGCGTAAACAAAAGGCTTGTTCACATAAAATGGGACAGTAGGCGGCTCTGTGCCCATACTGGTGGTAGAAAATGTCATTCCGGTTACTGCTGCTGCTTCGGTTCCGGTTTCATTAACATCAATATATGATTTATGAATGGCGCTGCTGATGAATAATTCATCATCTGTAATACCTGAAAAATCAGCGGCGTCCGGATTAAATGCGTTTTGCATTCCCATTATCTGCAATACCTTATTCAGTTCGGTTTTGAAGGCGTATTTAAATCGGGGCATGGTAACCCGAACGCGTTCTGTCATTTCAAAGTTTTTCATCCAGCTTTCCCAGTTGGCCGACGACAGCTCGTCGATTACATCCTGCGAGTTGTTTTCTAGGGCTGGCAATAAAACCACCATGTTGTACTGGCCGTTTCCGTATGGCATTTTTATGGCACTGAAAAGGTTGTTTGAGGTGTAGGGCAAATTTTCCAGTTTGCTCATCATCGGAACTTGTTTAGTTGTGCCGTCGGTTTTATGAAACGGAAGATTGTGGGTTCCCTGTTCATCAAATTTATTGGTCCAGGTTCCATAAAAATAGACGGCATTCAGAAGTACCATCCTATCCATCGGGTTAAGCTGGTCAATAATTGTTTGAATTTTGTCGTGGGTTTTTTCAGCCACCCAGTTGTTAATGGATTCTACAGCAGTGGGAGAGCCAAAATTCAGTTCGCTGATTTCTGCCCCGTAGGTTGCTTCGTTAACAGAAACGAAACTTTTCTTTACCGAAAAACCTTCAGCATAAAAAATGGCATTGGCAATTTCAAGTGCCACTTCCTCGTCTAGCGACTGCAAAGCTCTGATAAACATTTTATAAGAAGCGTTTATGTTGTCCGCAGAAAGTCCGTTCAGCTTTAAAACGTTCTCCATTTCAGTTTTTGTGGCACCGTCGGCACCGTTATACGCCATGGCCAGCGCTATTGAAATACTCAGCGGCGAAACCATCAGGTTTTCTTCGCTGCTTTCTTCTCTGATTTTCTGAAAAAGTTCCACTCCGAAAGTATTATCGGCTTCCACCAGCCGGGCAGACTTTTCATCCAGTCTGATAACTTTGTTTTCGCCGTGGTTCAACTCGTTTTTGTGGCACGAATTAACTGACGTGAGTATAAATGCCAGGGGAAATAATAAAATAATTTTCATGTTCGTTTTTATAATGTCTTTAGTTTTCTGTTCTCGCTAATCATAAACCGGGTCGTTTTTTTAGTGGGCCTGCGGATTTTTTACTGTTCCCATAAACAAAATGGCACCTGTGTTTTTTTCAGTAATTGCGTACAAGAAGGGCCTGTTTACATTAAAAGGTATTTTGGTTGGGCCGCCAACGGTTGTGCGCTCAATGGCAACAATGGTAACTGCTGCCGCTTCAGTTCCTTCTTCGTTTACTTCAATAAACGACTTGTGTTTTACATAGTCGATGTTTAAGCGGCCATCCCGGTTAATGCCTGTAAAATCTGCAGCACGGGTAAAGGCAATTTTCATTCCCATTTCTGTTAAAACGTCGTTTAATGTAATTTCGTATTTGTATTTAAAGCGCGGAAGTTTTATGTCAATATTTCTGGTTTCGGTAAAACTTTTCATCCACGTATTCCAGTTCTCTTCGTTCAGTTCGTTTATTATTTCCTGCAAGTTTTTTCCCGTTTGAGGCAGAAAAACATACATGTTGTAATTTCCCTTTCCGTAGGAAAGCTGAATGGCGCTGAACAAATCGTTCGACGCGTAAGGTAAAGTATCGAGCCGCTGCATGGTTTCAGCCTGAATGCTTCCGCCGTTATCGAGATAAAAAGGAAGTTGTTCGGTGCTTTTTTCGTTAAACTCTTTTTGCCAGGCTCCTTTAAAATAGATGGCGTTCAGCAAAAACATCACATGGTCGCGGGAAATTTGTTCGATAATTTTATCGATTTTGTCGTGTGTTTTGTTTGCTACCCAGTTGTTAATTGTTTCCACGGCCTGAGGTGAACCAAAATCGAGAGGAGAAACTTCCGCATCGTAATAATTTTTATTGGTTGAAATAAAACTTTTTTCAACTGGAAAAACATCGCTGTAAAAAATGGAATTGGCAATCTCCAGCAGTACTTTTTGGTCGAGCGATTTGAGTGCATTCACCAGGTCGCGGTACGAAGTGTTGATGTCTTCCGGAGTCAATCCGTAAACTTTCAGCGTTTTTTCCATTGCCGTTTTTGTTTCGCCATCGGCGCCGTTGTATGTCATGGCCAGCGCCAGGCTCACACTCAATGGCGAAACCATAATATTTTCGTAGTCGGTTTCCGAGGCAAAAACATTCCGGTAGAGTTCAAATCCGAAGTTGTTTTCGGCTTTAATCAGGCTGGCTGTTTTTTCAGTAACTCTCAGTTCTTCATCGGGAGTGTTGTTGGGAAGGTCGCAGCCTGCAGTAAAAATGATTATTGAAAGAATAAGAATCGATATCGTTTTCATTGTTTGACTTTTAATTTGTCGCGCATTTTTTATTTAAGATGGCGTGCGAAATAAAAAGGTTGCGCAGAATTCAAAAAAAAAAAATTTGGGCCGACGCAACCTTTTTATTTCTTGTTCCATCTATCCAGTGTTTTCAATTGAAAAAAGTTGCGGAAACCAATTGGCAGCAAGTTAGAGATAAATGCAGGAAAGCGGAATTTATCTTTACTTTTGAAGGAACTTTTGCAGGCTTGATTTGGAAGAACTAAAAAATATTATAAACGAGTGTGCGTCGGGTAATGTACATGCGCAGGAAAAACTTTACCGGATGTTTGCGCCGAAAATGTTCGGGGTTTGTTTGCGCTATGCAAAAGACAGAACCGAAGCTGAAGACAATCTTCAGGACGGATTTATTAAGGTTTTTTCGAACGTTAAAAATTTTAGGCACGAAGGTTCTTTTGAAGGCTGGATGAGAAGAATTATGGTGAACGTTTCTTTGGGAAAATTCAGAAAACAGAATGTGTTGTACCCGGTGGAAGATATGACGAAATATGACTCTGCTGAGGTCTCGGACGATATTCTTGCAAAAATTGGAGCGGAAGATTTGCTCGAGCTGGTTCAGCAGTTGCCTCCGCGGTACCGGATGGTTTTCAACCTCTACGTAATGGAAGGAATGAACCACCAGGAGATAGGAGAAGAGATGAACATTTCGGTGGGAACATCGAAATCGAACCTTGCAAGGGCAAGGGATATTTTAAAACGTAAAGTACTTGAGCTTTACGGAGAAGTAGAATCAAATGCAAATTATCTTGCATAATGAAGGAAAACTTAAATATGGATAAAATTTTTCGGGAAAAGCTTGATGATTTCTCGAAAGAACCGCCTGCATTTTTGTGGGAAAATATTCAGGCAGAACTTGCCGGGCAGCGCCGTAAAAAACGGATGGCCTGGTATCGTTGGTCGGCAGCTGCCGTACTGCTTGCTCTGGCGTTTGTGTCGGGTTGGTATTTTAGCGAGAATGCAGAAGAAGTAGCACCTCGTGTAGTTAAATCTGAAACGGTAAAAACGGAGGACGAGCCCGAAAAAGTTCGGACGGAAGCCCCGGCTCAGTTGTTGCCCGACGTAGCAGCGGAAACAGACTCCCGCAAAAAAATGCCGCTGCTGGCAGATGCAACCGGCAAAAAAACTGTTCGGCAAAAAGAATTAGCAGGTTCGGATAAAGCAGAAACAGAAGAAAGAATTTTGCCGGCTGCTTCGGCAGATTTTTCTGAAATAGAACATATTGCATCGGTAAATGTGCGGGTATCGGATGAGGAGCAAAACGATGAATTAGTGCAAAACGAAGGACAGGAAATTGTGCCTGAATTTGTTTCGTGGGAACGGACTTTAATCGCTGAAAATGCTCGCGTTCATAATAATACTACCAAAAGCGATGACAGAGGCTGGAAGCTCGGGCTGAATGTTTCTCCCGGTTATTCGTCGTATTCTGTTAGCCACGGCTCGGGCTATGCCAGAAATATGACTTACCAGAGCGATGATGGAAATGCCAGCGTGGGAGGAGGAATTTCCGTTCAGTATAAAACCGGAAAAAGAATTAGTGTGGAAAGTGGTGTTTACTACGCGCAAAATGGACAGCGCACCGGAAGTACGCCGGGGCTTTTTTCCCAGTCGGCTCAAGCCGATTATGCCGCAGCACCGCCCGATCGTACTTACTTTAATACGGCGTTAAAAATGACGGGTGACAATTTATTTATGAATAGCACTGCCGGAATTATAGAGTTTAAAAATATGCCGAAAGGTGCAAATATTTCTGCCAACCTCGAGTCGGCGGGGGATTCACCCAATTCGCTGCTTACCCGCGGCGATTTGTCACAGGTTTTCGATTTTGTGGAAATTCCGCTTTATTTGCGTTACCTGGTTGTTGACCAGAAAATAGACCTGGAGCTGGTTGGCGGCATTAATGCCGGACTGGTGGTCGGGAACAGTGCTTACCTGAAAAATGAGTATGGTGTTCAGGACATCGGAAGAACGCGCGACATTTCCAAAGTAAATGTTTCGGGAACCCTTGGTGTTGGTGTAAATTATGCACTCGGAAAGCATTTGTCTGTTGCTGTTGAACCACGAATCAATTACTACTTGAATTCCATAAATCGTAATCCTGAAGTGGATTTCAGACCTTACCGGGTTGGTGTTTACACCGGACTGTATTATGCATTTTAAAGCCTGTTTTTGCAGTTTGTTTTGGAAATGAGACTGCTGCGATAATTTTTTTTGCGCATTACGCAACCTCCAAAACTTTTTTCGCTTCTAACCTGAAAACTTATACCTATGAGAAAATTGTGCCTGCTTTTGCCTGCCGTGTTTTTAGCCATTAATTGATATTTCTGACGTGGCTAACCCGAAAGAGGTGGAGCGCATCAACGGAGTTTTTCCTTATACAATTCCCGAGGCAAAAGACCCCGGCTTGCTCACTGCGGAAGTAGATGAAAAAAAAGGAGTGGTGGTTGACTGGAAGATTGATTATGCCCGCTTGAAAGTTGAGCGGAAAAGTTATCCCATTTATCGGAGCGGCTGGTACAAAAATGAGTACTTTACCGATGCGTATTCCAATGTGAGTTCAGGTTCGTCTTCTTCGCAAAGTATTGGTGGATATTCCAGTAGTACGCAGGGTAACTCGTTTGGCATTGGCGGCTCAATGGCAAGGTTCGGTCTGAATGGCGACTATTTGTACATAGTGGATTCCGAGAACTTCCATGTTTTTGATGTTACCGAGAGTGTGAAGCCGGTGCTGGTAAATAAGAAAGAGGCTGGCGAAGACATTGAAACCATGTTTGTGCACGACGACCATTTTTTTCTGGGAACAATGAGCGGCATGCTGGTTTATTCTCTTGCTGACCCAAAAAATCCTGAGCAAATACACAGTTACACTCATGTGCGCAGTTGCGATCCGGTTGTGGTTCAGAGCCACGTTGCTTACGTAACCTTAAGGGGAGGGAACGAGTGCGGCCGCACTGTAAGCAGACTTGATATTCTTGAATTGAGAGAGGATTACAAGAATTCTATTTTGTTGTATTCATATTCCATGCGCGAACCCTACGGGTTGGGAATTGATGACGAAATTCTTTTTGTGTGCGATGGAAAAGACGGATTACTTGTTTATGATGCTTCGGATCTGAAGTCAATCGGGAACAGAAAAATTGCACAATTTGGGAATATTAATGCGTTTGATGTAATCCCTTTTAGTGACTACCTTTTTATGATTGGAAAAGATGGTTTTTACCAGTACGATTATTCTGACTTGATGGATATCCGGCAGGTGAGCCACATTCCGGTACAGGAATAAAATATGTTTAAAATGGTTCTTCTTTTGTTGAACTACCCGGCTGTTTTGTCCGGTCTGAGTGGTTGCGGGTTGTACTGATGTTCAATTCGTTTAATATCCAGTTTTCGCTGGTTTAAAATATTTATGTATTCCTTGCAATTGTGTTCGTGCACTGCATTTTTTTGCCCGAAAACGTAGTAGGATTTTACGGCCCAGTCAACAGCAGCATCCAGCTGATTAAGCATTTCGCAGGCCAGTGCCATGTTAAACATACATTTAGCTGCAATTTTTTTGTTGGGGTTTTCTACATGCCGTTTCCATATTTCTGCTGCTTCCAGCCATTTTCCTTCGGCAACCAGTGCATTTGTTTGTTTTAGTTCGACCTGCCCGGAGATGTAATATAGCCGTTGAACGTCAACCCAGTGCGGCGTAATAAAGTTTGTGAAGTTGTTGCTCGCAATTTTTGCAGCTTCTTTTATGGCCTCTTCTCGGGGCGGATGTACAACTACTCCATCAACGTAATCCCAGGTAATTGTGTCCACCCGGTCGTAAAAATAAGTCAGTTGCAGGTTTTCGAGGTCGAAAAAATTCCAATACGAAACTACAAATACATCAAAAACCCCGATTGCCTCTTCGTTGCTTATTGCCAGTTCGTTTTCAGTTGTTGCAAAGTAATCCAGTGATAGAAGCATTTTTGCTCCAATTGAATCCCGCATCCGGGCTAATTCATCTTTTGTGTAAGTGGCCAGTTCAGGATCAATAGTTCTGATATCTGCGTGCTCTTTTTTAGGTTGAAAGTGACCGGCCAGCGACCAGAAGTTGGCAACCGGTGCGGTGATTAGATGAGTGTCAGAAGTTTCCAAAGAGTCATTCGGAACATCAGTTTCTGCCCTGAGGAGGGAGTCAGAAAAAAGAACGTTTGAATAATTTCCGCGCTCGATTTCAATAATTGAGTCGAAAAAGCGGCTGTTTTTTAACGATGAAAGAAAACTGTTGTAATAAATTTCAGAGGCAATGCTGTCTGTATTTTTGGTGTCGGTTACTAATTCATTATTTTGGTAATAACCGGCAAAGTTAGGATTGTACCCGGCATTAATATTATTGTAACGAATGGCAATTGTGTCGTATTTTTCCTGGAAAAAGATTTTTGCAGGTACGAAAATTTCGAGTTGGGTTGTTTTTGAACTGTAAAGAGTGTTGCATGCTGAAAAAAAAACTCCGAAAAAAGCCAGCACTGCCAGTTTAAGGGAGTTTTTCATCCTGACTGAATTTGAGTATTTTGCTTTGGCGGGCTGCTAGTACTTTCTTGTAGGCAAGAATCATTTTTAAATCACTTTTGCTGTTGTAACTTAAAGCCAGATCCAGAGCTGCCGTGAGCCATTTTTGTGCGGCTTCCAAATCATCTTTCATCTCATAAGCCAGCGCCAGGTTGTAACGCGCATGAATGGCCATTTTCCCGTTACTTTGGTCGGCATATTTTTCCCAAAGCTTAATGGACTCATCCCATTTTCCTTCTTCCAGGTATTGCGCTGCAGTTGAAAAATCCGGAAGCGGAGGCACAGAATACATGCGATTTACCGTTTGCCAGGAGGCATAAAAACGCTTGGCGTAATTTTCTCCGGCCAGTGCAGATGCAAGTTCCAGTGCTGTTAGCCGCGGCGGCGGATTGTAGCCTCTTTGGTAATTTCCTTCTGTGTCGTAACCGTTCCAAAAAACGGTGTCAATCATAGTTTTTCGGTCTATATTTGTTCTGCTTTCCGGGTCGTAAATTCCCCAAACAGCAACAGTGATCACTTCGTTTGATTTGGGTGTTTCGAATTCTTCGGGGTAGGTGGAGAAAAATGACGAAAAAGTTTCCAATACAATTAGCACGTCTGCATTTGATGCGCCTGCAACTTTTTCTGTCAGCTCCGGTGTCAGTTCTGACAGGTGTTTTGCAGAATGTTTGTCAAAAGTAGAGAACGGAAAAACGAAAAGCTTCTGGAAAGCATTGTTTGCTTTTAAATTTGCAGCCAGTTCGTTTAAACATGCAGTTACCAGAATGCTGTCGAGATTGGCCGGGTCATTTTTCGCCCTGAAAAGCTGATAGTTGCTTTTGTAGTAATGCTGAAGAGTGTCTTCTTCAAATTTAAAGTTACGATAGACAAGTGCCGCGCTTTTTGCCTCGGCAGGAACACTGGCTTCCCCGGGATTGTATATTTCAATGGGGTATTCCTTGTAAACCGTGCAGGAAGCAAACAACAGTACAAGAAAAATTACCGGGTAACTTTTTGCGTTCATTCTGTATTTTTTTGCTCTTTTTTTCTTCGTTTCAACGTTTCCAGATAGTCGTATGTCAACGGGCGGTACATTGTTTCGTACGATTTTAAAGCCCATTGAATAGCAGAATCTATGTCGCCTAATATTTCGTATCCTAGCGCAATATTAAGCTGAGCCTTGCTTTTTAGTGTTTTGGAACCTGCATTGCTGGCAACTTCCTTCCATTTTTCAACGGCAGACTGCCAGTTTCCCGAATCGGCAACCTGGGTAGCTTTCCGAAAATCTGAATTCCCTTTTATAAAATATGTTCTTCTTTCCGGCCGCCATCTAACGGCAATTCTGTCAGAAAGCTCGAGTGCAATTACAATTCCCGTTTCGTTAAGCGCCTGTTTTACCGTAGTAAAACGGTTGAATAAATTTCGGGTCGAAACATCGGCATCGTCCCAGTACAACGTATCTGTGATAAACTCACGGAACAAGATTTTTCGTTGTGCAGGATCGTAGGCTCTGAACAGTGCTTCGTAAGAAATTTTCATTTCTGCCCTTGATGCAGAGCTGAATCCGCCTTCAAAAGGATCGAAAAATGTTTCGTTATCGTAATCGGTAATCACTCTTGTTTTCAAATAATCGAGTGATATTACTGCATCGGTTTGAAAGGTGTCGCAGAGCGCTTCTACTTTTTCCCAGGGAATTTCTGTTGCCAGGAAAGATGTTCGGGGAGCTTCAAGAAATCGTTTTTCGGGAACTACGTAATCGTATCTTCCAGATTCAAAAAGCAATTCGCCAAGTGCTTTTACGGTGGTGTCGGCTACCTGAAAATCGTAAATAACCGTATCGAGATTGAAACGTTGTTTGTAGAAAATTTTCTGAAGGGAGTCTTCTTCCAAATTAGTGAATCTTCCGTCGACTGCCTGCGAAACAAGGGTGACGCTTTGTATGGATTGTGGCAGCTCGCTTGTTGCAGGTTGCGGGATATCCATTACCAGTGTGCGGGTTGAAATGCATGAAATTGCAAACAAGGTTACCAGTAAAAGAAGTCCCGGTTTTGCTATATTTTTGAATGTATTTTTCATCGGTTGAAAATCCTTTTAATAAATGCCCCAGTACTTTCTCAAAAACCATTCCACGCTTAACAGCACTAACACTACGAAAAACATCCAGCGCAGGTTTATTAATTCGGTAACCATTTCCTGAAAATGGCTTTGCGGTTTTAATTTATTGCTTTTTTTAATTTCTTCAATTGCCTGGTCGACCTGATTCGGGGTGAAAAACTTTCCACCGGTTTGGGAAGCAAGTTGATACAGCATTTGGTGGTTGGCCCGGGTTTCGATGTTTTCGATATTTACCGATGTTACTGCAAAATTGCCGGTTTCAGTATATTTATTGTTGCCGATGGTAACTTCCGCCACAAAACTGTAGTTGCCAACCGGCAGGTTTCCGGCGTTAAGGTGGTACCCGTTTCCGCGAATATCAAAAGTAAAATCCAGGTCATTGCCCTGCTCATTCCGAATAGCTATTGTTACTTCCTCCGTTGTTATTCGTTCAAAAACATCATTGTAAACTTCTGCGTTTAAAACTACCGGGTCAATTTCGGAATACACCGGGTTAAATTTCATAATAAAATTGTCCTCGTTTTCGCGCAGGGAAAGGTATTGTATCAGTTGCGAAATCAGCTCGTTAAACTGAGTGTGTGTTTGGTTTTGGAAGTAATTATTCAGCCTCCACCGCCAAATGCCTTCGCCAAAAATAAATCCGATTTTTTTCCCGTTTAATACTCCTGTGGCGATTAGCGGTTTTCCTGTTTCAATATTTTTTATTCGTTGATACAACAATGTATTGAATTCGGCTTCCAGCTGATAATTGGCAAACGGAACCATTAATGGCGGAAATTTTTCGGCCACTTCCCTGAAATTTTCGTTTAAACTGAAACTGGCGTAAGAAGGATTAAATTTAGCCTGTGCCTCTTCTGCCGAGCCAGCAAGCGGATTAATAACTGCTCCCTGTGCCAGTGCATTTAATTGTGGCAGGAATGTTTTGCTCCCTACAATAAAAAGCAAAGAAACACGCTGATTGGATTCGTTTTCGACAATGTTTGCCATCGATTTTCCTGAGGTTGGCAGCTGGTTCAGAATTACCAGATTGAAATCTGCAAAATTGGAAGGGTAAGGTTCTTCTGTAAACACCGAAACGTCATACGATTTTTGTTGTTCCAGGGTATTTTTTATGGCGCCAATATCTGGGTGATTACCATCTGAAAGGATTAATATTTTCTGCTTGTTATCCAGCACGTTCACAACAAAATGAGTGGTGTTGTTTCTGGTGTTTTGTTCGTTTTCTGCTACTTCAATTGTAACAGAAAAATGTTTGAGCCCAGGCTCTCCTGCATCCAGCGTAAATTGTTGAGATTGAAAGTAGTCGTTGTTCGAAGGCGTAATTACAGTCTGTGCAACTTCCTCTTTCCCTTCGTGCACGGTTAACCGCAACGCACGGCCTTTTAGTTTGGAAAAACGGGAGTCGATTTCCACCGGGAAACGGTTTCCGGAAAAGGAGGTTCGGTTTGCCCTCACTCCCTGAATGCGCGCATCAGTAATTTCAGTGGTGTCTCCCAATCCGATGGAGTACACCGGAAAAGCAATATCCTGCTGCAAGTTAACCGGGTTTTTTCCCTGATTGTAAATTCCGTCGCCTACCAGAATAAGTGCCCCTATATTTTCGTTGAAATGATTGTTGGTCAGCGTGAATATCAGGTTGCTGTAATCCGATTTTTTTTCAGCGAAATTCAGATTGCCGTTCAGCTCTGTTTTTTGCCCAAACGTGTAATCAAGTAGATGGTAGTCGCCTCCAAATTCTTTTGCCAGTTTTTCTTTTATGTCAACTACTTCGTTGGAAATCTGCACCGAATCGCTGTTTGCGGTGATCGAACCTGAGTTATCCCACGCAGCAATTATCAGTGGATTTTCGACCACTTTTTTCAGACTTTTCAGAAAAGGAGACAACAGAAAAAAAGCAATCAACAGAAACGAAGCAAAGCGCAGGAACATTAAAAATGCCCGTTGCCTGTTTGTTAATTCGCTGGTGTTTTTGTTTCTGAAATATAAAAAAAGTGTAACCAGAGCGGCCGAAACGAGGAGAATTAAAACGTATGCGAACCAATATTTTATTCCAAATGAGATCAATGTAATTTCCTTTAGCGTTAGCGGTCGTAAATATACACAACTCCTTTTTAAAACATCGAACGACCGAGGTAATTCCCTCGTTGCACAAACGCGGTAAAAGCAGCATTATATTGTGTTTCTGATAAAAGAGAGCTTAAGCAGAAATTACGTTTATTAAAACGAAAAGCGCTTAGATAAACCAATTGTAATACCTTGCCAGCGAAAATTTTCTCCATGTCCTTTTGTTTTTGAACCGAACCAGATGCGAAGGAATAAAAGAGAGTCCGATTGCAACAACAAAAACGAATAAAAACTGAAAGTTTATATCAAAGGCAAGACTGTCGAAAAGAAGAGCAAGCCCGATTAGCAAAATGTTTGAGCAGACCAAAATCATGGTTACTTTAAGGTGACTGGGATACAGTTCGAGCAGTCTGTGGTGTATGTGGTTTTTATCGGCGGAAAAAGGTGATTTCCCGTTTTTTATACGAATTGTCATAACCCTGAGCGTATCGATTAGCGGGACGATTACAATCGAAAAAGAAATAACCGGAGCAGCCCCGACGTTAAACGGCGATGTCCTTTCAATGTTGAATTCGTTAAACTTTATAATAAGCGCCGAAATAATGATACCTAAAACTAAAGAACCGGTGTCGCCCATAAACAGCTTGTTTTTGTTTCCAAATACATTGTAAAGGAAGAACCCGAATAAACTACCGGCAAGCGCATACGACATTATTGCATATCGGATATAGCCGGCCATGTAAAACCATGTACCGAAAGTAAAAGCAGCAAGAATTCCGAGTCCGGAAGCAAGCCCGTCGATCCCGTCAATCAGATTAAACGCATTAATAACAGATAACATTACAAAAAGGGTGATAATTCCGCCCACTACTCCGTTGATATGGTAGAACCCAAATAACCCATGTAAGTTCGAAAGATGAAAGCTCCCTAAACTGATAAGCAGCATTGAAGCAATAATCTGTACGATAAACTTTTTCCTGGCCGAGATGTTTAGCAAATCGTCTTTTAATCCGATGAAAGACATGATAACTACTGCAGCTATTATGTATTTAAGGGCTCCAAAAGAGTAACCTCCCGTTGAAATAATTGTACTTAAAATGAATCCGAGAAAAATCGCTATTCCGCCCAGCGGAGGAATGGTTTTCGTATGGATCTTCCGTTCGTTAAAAGAGTCGTATAATTTTTTTTCTTTGGCAATGTGAATAATGGTAGGAATAGTAAGTATTACTATCGAAAATCCAAGTGTAAATGCCAGTATGTCTAGAAAGAGTTCGGTAAATAACATTTCTTCGCAATTTAGGGTGCTTGCATGCGTAATTATAATTCTATGCTCCGGTTTTTAAACATTTTATTCAAAAATATGGAAAAATATGACAAATGTTTTATTCCGAATAAGAAAAATATGTCGTCGCGTCCAATAATCTGTTTTGCAAAATTATCAATTTTGTAGTGTCAGGTAAGACTTTCAACTCATTTTTTATATCTGACGGTTTTTGGGAAAATCCCGATTTTTCAGGCATTCTGGAAGGAATTGCAGGCTAGAGTGTTGTGAAAAGCAGCGATTTTTAAATGGTGTTTATTGGCTTGAAATTCAGTTTATTATTCTAACTTTGAGTTCTATTAAATTAATGTTAAATGACTAAATGTATTTTTATGCAGACTTATTCCGGTAGTTTAAAAGTGTTAATCCTTGTTTTGTCAGTTGTTGTTTCCGCATGCGGATCCGGATCAAAATCCAAACAGAACGTTGAAAAATCAGCCGTAGGCGAAAACACCGAAAATTGGATTCAGTTGTTCAACGGCAAGGATTTGAATAATTGGCAAATAAAGTTTAAAGGTTACGAATTGGGGTACAATCTGAACAACACCTTCAGGGTGGAAGACGGCTTGTTGCGTGTTAGCTACAACGATTGGGAGGATTGGAACAATCAGTTCGGCCATATTTTTTACGAAGGGGAATTTTCTCATTATCGGCTGCGGGTAGAATATCGTTTTGTTGGGGAGCAGGTAAAAGGCGGTCCCGGTTGGGCTTATCGGAATAATGGGCTGATGTTGCACGGGCAAAGTGCAGAGTCGATGGAACTCGATCAGGATTTTCCGGTTTCAATTGAGGTGCAGTTGTTGGGTGGAAACGGAAAAGACGAGCGATCAACCATGAATCTTTGTACTCCCGGAACCAATGTGGTGATGGATAACATACTGGTAGAACAGCATTGTATGAATTCGGGCTCAAAAACTTTTCATGGCGACCAGTGGGTGTCGGTAGAAGTGGAAGTTCATGGTGGAAAAATTATCCGGCATTTTGTTGAGGGAGAAGAGGTAATGAGTTATGAAAAACCACAACTTGATCCGCGCGATCAATATTACGAAAAACTGTTGTCGGAATATGGCGACATCATGATAACCAGCGGAACCATCTCTCTTCAGGCAGAAAGTCATCCGACTGATTTTAGAAAAATTGAGCTGCTAATCTTGGACGAGGAATAAAATTACAAATTATAACTTTCCATAGCCGGACCTCATTTCAGGTTCGGCTTTTTTATTGATTTCCGGTTGGTGTAGTTTAGCAGAATTAATGATGAGGCAATTACCAGCATTCCCAAAATTGATATAAGATCCGGTTCTTCGTCCTCTAAAATCATCCAGCTTAAAATTGCTCCGGAAACCGGAATGAGAAATTTCCAGACATTTAAAACGGAAACCTTTACTCCCGGTCGTCGCAATAGAATGTACCATATGGAAATTGCAGCCGCCGACAAAAAGCTGAGCCACGCCAAAGCCACATAATATTTAGGAGGAAATGGCCCGAGATTTATTCCTTCTACAGGAATAGAAATCAGCCCAAGTACTAATCCTCCAATCATTAACGTGGATGAACTGAGTACAAACGGAGAAATTTCTTTTGGTGATTTGGCAACAAGAACATTTGCATAGCCGGCAACCAGGTTGTTGATTAGCAGCAACCCGATTCCCAGAAGCTCCATCTCTCCGCGCATCTCAACTTTTGTACGCCCCAGAGTAATAATTGCAATCCCGATAACTCCGATGAGAATACTAAATGTTTTCGGGAGGGTCATTTTATCATTTTGGAAAGAAAAATGGGCAACAACGGCAATAAAAAGAGGAGAGGAGCCCACAAGCATTGCCCCCAGCGCCCCGGGAACCAGGTTTAATCCGCTGTAAAAAAGTGCATATTGTGCAGAAACCTGGATGAGGGAAACCCAAACCACCAACTTCAGGTTGGCTTTTACTTCCCGAATGAATTTTTTGAATTGGCCTAGAATAAGGAAAATAGAAACGCCGGAAATAAAAAAGCGAACCCCGGCAAACTGCAGCGGTGTTTGGTATTCTAATCCTATTTTTACTCCTACAAATGCGGTGGACCAAAGCCATGTGGCAACAATAGCCAGAAAAGTTGTGTTTTTTAGTAAGTTGTTCATTCTCGAATAAATCAGTTGCAAATGTGTGAAATAAATCGAAACAAACCGGGTTTGTTTAAGTTTGGAACACCAAGTGTTAATATTCGGAAGAAGCACCCGGAGATTTTCCGGAAATGTGTGTTACTTGGTTTTTTTCTTCTTCGATACAGTTAAAATAACGTTCTTTGCAGCGTTAAAATTCAAATTAATAATGGGACAGACAATCATTAATAGTTACGACGAATTTGCCGCTTTTCTTGGTAAAGAAATAGGTACATCCGAATATGTTCAAATAACCCAGGAACAAATTGACAAGTTTGCAGATGCCACGCTCGACTACCAGTGGATTCACACCGACCCGGAGCGGGCAGCCAATGAGTCTCCGTTTAAAAGCACAATAGCACACGGGTACCTTACTTTGTCGATGCTGACTTACCTGTGGTATTCGATAGTGGATGTTCGGAACGTAAAAATGATTGTTAACTATGGGATTGAAAACCTAAGGTTTCAGCAGCCGGTGCTGGTAAACGACAAAATTAGAGCAGTTGTTTCTTTGGAAGATATCCGCAACCTGCGGGGAATTGCGAAAATTCAGGTTAAAATTGTAGTGGAGATTGAAGGACAGAAAAAGCCGGCTTACGATGCCCTGGTGACCTTCCTTTATCATTTCGAAAATTAGGCGGACTCTTCTGTTTGTTCTGATTTTCGTCTATTGTTTCTGAATCTTTTTATTTCGTAATTTCGTGGCAAAATGGCGGAATCATGGAATATCTGAATCAGATTTTATTGTCGGATGAAATAACCTGGGAAACAGCACTGGCCAGGTTTCTTATTAGCTTTTTTCTGGGAACTCTTGTTGGCCTCGAACGCGAAACTCATAATCAGCCTGCGGGTTTGCGCACACATATTCTTATCAGTATCGGTTCAACAATGGTAATGCTTATTTCCATTTTTATTCCACAGACATTTACTGAATTTCAGAATGGTGACCCCGGACGAATTGCGGCGCAGGTTATTTCCGGAATTGGATTTTTGGGCGCGGGTGCAATTATGAAATTTGGTGCCAATGTGCGTGGGCTGACTACTGCCGCTTCCATTTGGGTGATGGCAGCTGTTGGGCTGGCTGTTGGTGCCGGAATGTACACCGTGAGCCTTATTGGAGTTACTGTGGTTCTTTTTGCGCTTACAGCAATGGATCTGTTTGAAAAGACATTCTTTAAAGAACGGACTTTACGCCGGATTGAGTTAACCGTGAAAAAGAAGCATTCCAAAATTCAGCCGGTTAACGATGTGCTGAAGAGAATGGATGTGCACGTCAGTTCCGTCGGCTTTGACAGAAATGTTAATGAAGCAACCGATAAACTGACTTTTTTGGTTGGCGTCACCCGGAAAATGGATATCCAGCAGCTGGTTGAACTGCTGGAACAATTACCGGGGACGGTTTCCGTTTCAGTGGAGATTATTCAATAAACATAAAAGCAGATTAGCTTTTCAATTTATCCAGTAATCCTTCGCACGAGTCCTCAAGCAGGTCGAGTACCAGTTCAAAACCTTCTTCGCCGCCGTAGTACGGATCGGGAACTTCATCGTAGTTCCACTCTTTTCTGAAGTCGGTCATTTTGTGGATTTTTTTGACGTCGCTGTTGTTTCTCGTCATGCTTTTCAGTGCATGTATATTTTCGTCGTCCATCCCAATAATAAAATCGAATTGGTCGAAATCAGTTTCCGGATTGAATTTTCGTGAAATACTGGTGAGATCGTATCCTCTTTCTACAGCGTGTTTTTGCATGCGTCTGTCGGCTTGTTCGCCCGCATGCCATCCGCCTGTTCCGGCAGAGTCTATTTCAAATTTGTTGTTCAGCCCTTTTTTGTTAACCATTCCTGTGAAAACGGCCTCTGCACTGGGCGAGCGACAAATATTTCCCAGGCAAACGAACAATACTTTTTTCTTCTCTTTCATGCTTTTATCGATTCCAGATTCCATAAGATTTGAGTGCTTGTTGCAACAACATTTCGTAACCGTTTTTTACTGCAGCCCCGTGTTCTTTACCTTTTTGCAAGAATTGTGTCATTTCAGGATTGTAAACCAGGTCGAATAACAAATGCTGTTCAGTTATATATTCGTATGGAATAGCAGGAAAAGTTTCTACTTTCGGATAGGTTCCCAGCGGCGTGGCGTTAATAATGAGTAACCTTTCTGACATGACTGCTTTGTCAATTTCGTCGTACCTGATTTCTTTTTCTTTCAACTCTTCAATTGTTGCCGAAATGAAATCAATTCCCAACTTATTCAGTACGTACTTAATTGCTTTGGAAGCACCGCCTGTTCCTAAAATCAACGCTTTTTTGTGCCGGCTTTTCAAAAAAGGTTTTAATGATGTTTCAAATCCCCACGTATCAGTATTAAATCCTTTTAAATGAGTTTTCCCCTCGCTGCGACTGATTCTTATTGTATTTACTGCTCCAACCTTTTCTGCTGCTTCGTCCAGTTCATCTAAAAATGGGATGACCTGTTGCTTGTAAGGAATGGTTACGTTCAGCCCAATCAGCTCCGGATTGTTTTGGATGATATCCGGGAATTTGGAGATATTTTCAATTTCAAAGTTTTCGTACGAAGACTCAATATTTTCCTGTTCGAATTTTTCCGTAAAAAAGCGTTTGGAAAAAGAGTGCGTGAGCGGGAATCCCACCAGACCGTATTTCTTCATTTTTTATTTTTTGTTAATCCTTCGACCACAAAAATAATTGCAAATCCTACCAATGCCAAAAGAATGGCGCCCAAAAGCCACGATTGGTGGCCTGAAATCTGTTCGTATGTGCCGGGCAAAATATTTGTTTCGGCAAGCGGCCTTACTTCGCCGTGGCGATCAACAAAAGTTTCTGTAACCTGTTTCCATGGCCATACTTTATTGAGCGAGCCTACCATAAAGCCCGAAAGCATAGCAATGGTGAGGTTGTGGAAGTTTTTGAGCAGCCACGAAAGTAAATTGGAGAAAATGATTATTCCGACTGCTGCACCAACCAAGAATACCAAAATTACGGGGATATTGAGATCGCCTACTGCCGATAGAATGAATTTGTACATGCCCAGCAGTACAAGTATAAAACTTCCCGAAATGCCTGGCAAAATCATGGCGCAAATAGCAATTGCCCCCGAAATAAAAATAAATGCCCAGGTGGTGTTGGCTTCAGCCGGAGAAATTACTGTAATGAAGTAGGCAACTACAATTCCGATGATGCCGGAGATAATAGTGCCGGCACTCCATTTTTTTATGGTGCGCGCCACGTAAATGGCCGAAGCCACAATTAGCCCGAAAAAGAAAGACCAGACTAAAATAGGGTAGTGGTGAAGCAGGTATTCGAGCCCTTTTGCCAGCGAAAAAACACTGATGCCGATTCCGAGCAAAACACTCAAGAGAAAGTTGGCATTTATTGTTTTCCAGAATAACGCAATTTTTCCGGAGAATAAAATTTTCAGCGCTTTCAGGTTGATGGACTTGATGGATTCAATCAACTCTTCGTAAATGCCGGTTATAAATGCTATTGTTCCGCCAGATACGCCGGGAACCACATCCGCGGCTCCCATTCCCATTCCTTTGAGCGTTAAAAGCAGGTAGTCATTTGTTTTTCTATTCATTTCTAATTTTTGAAAAATGTTTGTTATACGTTCGGATTTTGAATGTTCAGGCGGGTTAACAGCCGGAGCCGGAAAACTAGCGTCAGGAGAAAAAATGCCTGCTAATTAAATGAATAGCTGGCCGTTTACTGCCCGGTGTTTTCATCCTGTAAAACTCATAATCCGTATAATAATATGTTACGTTTTGTTTTTTACATGCCGTGCAAATATGGCAATTAATTCTGCATTTTCGGGTAACGAAAAATAAAACAATACAAATTTCAGAAGGCTGGTTTTCGATTACTACTCTCCTTGTGTATCATTTGTTTCCTTCCGAAAAACGGGCACGCCGATTATTCCCGGTTGGAATAGAAACGTTCCAGAATGGAGCCGTCGTTTGCTTCTTTCGATAACGATTCGATGGTGTTTTTAGGAACATCGTTTACGTCCAGAACAATCAACCCGTCGAGGCAATTGTTGAATTTGGGGTCAACGTTAAAAGCTATAATTTTTGCATTCAGTTTAATGTATTTTTTTAGTAACACCGGGAGCCCCGAATTCAACTCGTCCAGGTCGCCAATTGCTCTGTCCAGCCTGTTAATGTCGTGCTCCATGTTTTCCATCAGAACATTAAAATCCGGGTTATCGCTTTTAAATTTGTAACTGTTTCGTGGTTTAATAAACTGCGCCATTTTCCAGTTAAGGTGGTTCTGCATAATAAACCTTATAATAAGGTCTTTCGATATTTTCGAGTAATTATTGCTGATACTAACCGGTCCGATGAGGTAGCGGTACTCCGGATTTTTCAGCAAAAAGTACAGAATCCCTTTCCAAAGCAGGAACAATGGCATTGGTTTGCGTTGGTACTCTTTAATAACAAACGATCTGCCCAGCTCCAAACTCTCATTTAAAATCGGTTTAAAATCTTCGGAAATACGAAACAGCGAATGCAGGTAAAACCCTCGTTTGCCATACTGTTCAATAATTTCTTGTCCTTTCCCGATTCGGTAGGCGCCAACAATTTTTTCTTCCTCGTCGTCCCAGATAAACATCTGGTGGTAGTACAGGTCAAACTCGTCAATATCGATGCTGCGGTTTGTCCCTTCGCCTACTTCCCTGAATGTAATTTCGCGCAACCGGCCTATTTCGTTTAGAATGTTTGGAATTTCTTTTGCCGGCGCACAAAACGAAACGTAGTTTTTTAAGTTGAAAAGCGTGTATTCGTTTTTTATTTTCCGAATCTCCTCCAGAATTAATTCTTTTGAAATCGGGTCGATAATTTGTTCCGGTTTTGGCTGGGGTTTCAGGTTGTAGTTGAAAAAACGCTTTACTTCGATGGGCGAGCCCATTCCGTACGTTTTAGCTCTGATAAAACGGCCGAACTGGTACACGTCGGAAATTTTGTCCTGATCCGCCACTTTAATAGGAGCGCCAATTCGCATTTTAATGGTTTTGTGTTTTTTGCTCAACAGCTCAGATGGCAGCCTTACTTGCCGGAGCGACGGATGAATTTTTGCCATCAGGTGAAACAGCCGGCTGTTTGTTCCCTGAAAATATACAGGCAACACCGGAACCCGCGCATTTTTTACAAATTTCACCATCGGAAACTGCCAAACCTGATCGGTAATAGTTTCAAATGTATCGTAAGTGCTTAATTCTCCTGCCGGAAAAAGGCAGAGTATCCCGCCGTTTTCAAGGTGATTCAGAGCTGCTGTCGTTTCCGAACTATTCAACGTAATGTCGCTAATGAAATACTCTGAAACAGGGGCTACCTTTTGCATCAGAAAGTTGCCAATAACTTTAACATCCGGCCGTACAAGCGAAATGTATTTTATCAGCAATAATCCGTCGAATCCGCCAAACGGGTGGTTTGCCACAATAATCAGAGGCCCGGTTTCCGGAATTCTTTTTAATCCGGTTTCATCAAATTCTATCTTAAATTCGAGTGTTCGGATAATTTCATCGATGAATTCAATTCCCTTTTTCGATGCTATTTTTTCATAAATTTTATTCAACTTATGAAAACGCAGAATGTAGGTAAGAAACTTGGCAAAATATTCGCCTCCGAAGAGGGAAAGGGCGGGAGGAGCTTTAAAAATATCCTTCAGGTTAAGTATTTCCATTAATAATTTTTTAAGGTTTCAATTGAAAACCTGGCAAAACTCAAAACAAAATAAGGTGTTTTTTGTCAATTCAGGAAATTATTTGTTATTCTTGGCGAGATAAATGATGAAAATGCATCCGGATAATACAGAAAAATGGCTTCCCACTTCCAAAAAGGAGATGAAAGCACTGGGTTGGGAGCAACCCGATGTCATCCTTTTTACCGGGGATGCTTATATTGACCACCCTTCTTTTGGCGCAGCGGTTATCGGGCGAATATTGGAGGCTGAAGGGTTAAAAGTGGCTATTGTGCCGCAGCCCAACTGGCAGGACGATCTGCGCGATTTTAAGAAACTTGGCCGACCGCGGCTGTTCTTTTCGGTAACCGGCGGTAACATGGATTCTATGGTGAACCACTACACTGCCAACAAACGAAAAAGATCGAACGACGCTTACACTCCGGGTGGACGCACCGGGCAGCGGCCCGACTATGCAACTATTGTGTATTCAAATATACTGAAGGAACTGTTTCCCGATGTGCCACTTGTAATTGGCGGCATTGAAGCTTCATTAAGGCGCGTCACTCACTACGACTACTGGTCCGACAGGTTAATGCCGTCCATTCTGGTGGATTCGGGCGCTGATTTGTTGTTTTACGGGATGGGTGAAAAATCGATTGAAGAGTTTGTGCGGTTGATACAGCGTGGTGTTCCGGTGGAAAATCTTACTACAATTCCTCAAACCGCATTTTTAATCGGTAACGATGCAAAATATGCGACCAAAAAGGAGTGGGACGAATTTGAGCTTTCGTCGCACGAGGAGTGCTTAAAAGACAAGAAAAAGTTCGCGCGGAACTTTATGCATATTGAAGAAGAGTCGAACAAAATTGAAGCGAAAAAGCTGGTGCAGCAGGTCGGCAGCCAAAAAGTTGTGGTTAATCCGCCGTGGCCGGTTTTTTCTGAACGGGAAATCGACCGCGTATATGATTTGCCGTACACCAGGCTGCCTCACCCACGCTATAACGGAAAAGGCACCATTCCCGCCTACGAAATGATTCGGCATTCAATAAACATTCACCGAGGCTGTTTTGGCGGTTGTACGTTTTGTACCATTTCGGCGCATCAGGGAAAATTTATTGCCAGCCGCTCAGAGAAGTCGGTGTTAAAAGAGGTGGAAAAGGTAACTCAGATGCCCGATTTTAAAGGATATATTTCTGATTTGGGAGGGCCTTCTGCCAACATGTATAAAATGAAAGGTATTCATGAGGAAATCTGTCGGAAGTGCAAACGGCCGTCGTGTATTTTTCCTTCGATTTGTAAAAATCTGGATACCAGTCATAAGCCAATGCTCGATTTGTACCAGAAAGTCAGGCAGAACCCCAAGGTTAAAAAAGCATTTGTGGGAAGTGGTATCCGTTACGACATGATTCTTGAAAAAACAGGCAACAAAGAAACCGACCAGATAAACCGGCAATATTTGCGTGAAGTTATAAAACACCACGTGTCCGGGCGGCTGAAGGTGGCGCCCGAACATACATCGGACGAAGTGTTGAAATTTATGCGGAAGCCGTCTTTTAAATTATTTGAGGAACTGAATAAAGAGTTTAAAAAGATAAACAAAGAAGAAAAACTGGATCAACAACTGATTCCGTATTTTATTTCAAGCCATCCGGGCAGCAAATCGGAAGATATGGCAAACCTAGCCATTCAAACAAAAAATATGGATTTCAGGTTGGAGCAGGTGCAGGATTTTACGCCTACCCCGATGACGTTGGCAACGGTAATTTATTACTCCGGATATCATCCCTACACCATGGAAAAGGTATACACCGCCCGAAACCAGAATGACAAACGCGAGCAGCGTAAGTTTTTCTTCTGGTACAAACGCGAATACCGAAAATCAATCATTAGTGAGCTGAAAGCCAAAGGTCGGCAAGATATGATTGATAAATTGTTTAAATAGTTGTTACTTTATATAAAAATCAAAAAATGAAAATTCAACAATCCCTGAGCATTTTGCTACTGCTTTTTCTGTCGTCTTGTGCAGAAGTAATGCAAATTGCACAACAGGCACTCGACGAGGAACGGCCGCTCAATCAGACCGAAATAATTGCCGGGCTGAAAGAGGCGTTGGTGGTTGGCACTAACAAATCTGTTGACGTATTGGGCGTTACTGACGGTTATTACAAAGATGAGCTGGTGAAAATTCTTTTGCCGCCGGAAGCAGATGTAATCGTTAATAATATTGGCCGCGTTCCCGGTGGCGAGAAACTTCTGGAAGATGTTTTGCTGCGCATTAATCGTGCTGCAGAAGATGCCGTTTCTGAAGCCAAGCCAATTTTTGTGAACAGTATTAAAAGCATGACAATTACCGATGCCGTTGGTATTCTGCGGGGCGAAAATAATGCAGCCACTTCCTATTTGCATCGAACTACTTACAACGATTTGTTTCAGTTGTACCGGCCTAAAATTCAGGCTTCGCTGGATAAAAAGCTGGTTGGAAATGTTTCTACCTCTCAAAGTTGGAACACGCTTACTTCCAAGTGGAACGATGTGGCAGGCTCAATGGTTGGACAAATTGCCGGACTGAAACCGGTGGAAACAAAACTGGACGAATACCTAACCGGAAAAGCGCTGGACGGGCTTTTCACTAAAATTGAAACCGAAGAACAATTGATCAGGAAAGACCCGGCAGCGCGTGCAAGTGCCCTGCTGAAAAGAGTTTTTGGATCGGTTGACTCATAGAAAACAAAAAGAAGAAGTTTTATTCGGATACAGGTTGGGCAAGGCTTCTTCTTTTACTTTCGCTTTTTATTAATATGAACTATTAAGTGCTCTTCGGATTTTATTCCCCGGGCAAACTATATAAACCGTTAAAACTGAATAGAATGAAACTTGAATTTCAAAGAATCGAGGAAGCCAACGATCTGGTGAATCAGTTGATCGAACACCACCCCCAGGCAATATTTCTTACCGATCAAAATTTTAAGGTGAAATATTTCAACGATGCTTTTCGTAAGCTTTCGGAAAGCGACAAAGGAGATGTGCTGGAGCATGAGTTTTGTGAAATATTTGGCTGCACCCAACGTGGAAAAAAAATAGACGCCAAAGATAGTTTTTGCGCGCGTTGCCGGATTCGGGAGTTGTTGTCGGGCTCTAATTTGTCGGAGCTGGAACTGGTACGCGATTTTTATATCAATAATAGAATGGAAACCAAACATTTGCATTTCGATGCGCACCGCGTGGTAATGCAGGGTCTGAAATACCGGTTGGTGGTAGTGGACGACAGAACCCAAAAGCGTTAATCAGCAGAATCAAAATCATTAACAATAAAGACTCTGAGGTAGGTTCGCCGCCGGATTACTCAAGTAAAATTGAGCCCGGCGGCTTTTCCTTTTGCAGGCGTTTGGCTTTTTTAACTGCCGAATTTTTTGCCCTGCCAGGTGTCGCGTTCTTTCAACCTTTTTTCGACTTTGGCAACAAATTCAAAATTTTTTATCCCCCATTTTGGTGCAATTAGCATGTCGTCCGGAGCCTGGCTGACAAAGCGTTCCACAACAATTTTCGGGTTGAGCAGTTCGAGGTAATCCACCACAAGTTCAACATATTCTTCCGGCGTAAAAAGATGAAACTGTTCCGGATTTTCGGAGTATTGTTTTTCCATTACGGTTCCTTTGTGGATTTGCAGTTGGTGTAGTTTGAGGTTGTTTAACGGCAGCCGTGAAATTATTCGGGCCTGTTCGAGCCAGTCATTTCTGTCCTCGTCGGGAAGCCCCAGAATAAGGTGGGCACAATTGTTAATTCCTCGCATTGCGGTTTGTTCCAGCGCCCAAACAGATTTCGCAAAATTATGGCCTCTGTTCATGTTTGCAAGAGAAACGTCGAGGTGCGATTCAAGCCCGAATTCCACCATAATGTACACTTTTTTACTCAGCTCTGCCAGGTAGTCCAGGAGCTCTTCTGTTACGGCATCGGGCCGGGTGGAAATTACCAGTCCCACTATTTTTGGGTGTTGCAATGCTTCTTCGTACAACGGGATTAGATTTTCCAGCGGCGCCCAGGTGCTTGTGTACGCCTGAAAATAGGCAAGAAACCGCATGGCTTTATACTTCTTTTCAAAAAAGCGAATTCCTTCCTGCACTTGCTGGCCGACCGGACTTTTGAGGTTTGTGTAGGTCGGTTTAAACGTTTTGTTGTTGCAGTATGTGCATCCGCCGTATCCTGTTGTCCCGTCGCGGTTGGGGCACGAAAAACCGGCGTCAATCGAAACCTTTTGAACCCGTTCCGAAAACAGGTTCCGGAAATAGCTCGAAAAGTCGTTGTAGCGTTTTGTGTGTCCCCATGAAAAAATATGTTCTTGCATCTGTTTTTACGGAATTTTTTTGCTTGTCGCCTCTGATATTAACTTCTGTCAGCCTGAAGGAGTCAGTCTGAAATAGTTGCGGCCAAATTACAATATTCTTTTTTACACTTGTTAAAAAATAAATGAAAACTTTGATTTAACTAGGCGCTGAATAATTTTTAAAACGGAATCTTATTTCTATTTTTAAAATGGAATTAAAAAACGAAAAATATGTTTACTCACAAAGATAAAACTCAAATAGAACAGCGCGGAAGCCAGCTGGATGTGGTTCTGCAACAAATAGAAAATTTCAAAAAAGGATTCCCCTATTTGAATTTGACTGATGCAGCTACATTAAATAACGGGATAATAAAACTTGACGAAACAGGCATTCGGAAAAGTGGCGAAAGGTATGAAAAACAGGTCGGTGCCGGAGTTAAACCGCTTAAGTTTGTGCCCGCTTCGGGTGCTGCCAGCCGTATGTTTAAAGCACTGTTTGAAGCGCTGGATAAATGCAAAGACGATAAAAATCCGGAAATAGCGCTTGCTAAAAATGCTGCTGCCCGTAATTTCTTGATAAACAAAGAGAAGTTTGCTTTTTTTGATGAATTGAAAAAAGCAGTTGCGGGGAAAGATGTTGATAATGAGTTCTGTGGAAACTGGATTGAGTACCTGTTGTACGAAAAAGGGTTGAATTACGGTGCGCTTCCAAAAGGGTTGCTGAAATTTCATAAGTATGACGACGGCCAGCGGACTCCGTTTGAGGAACATCTGGTTGAAGGAGCCCGGTATGCGAAAGACAACGAAAATACAGCCCGCCTTCATTTTACCGTTTCCCCGGAGCATAAACAGGTTTTTCAGGAGCTTTTTGAAAAAGTAAAAGGAAGGTATGAGCAAACCTGGGGTGTTACGTTCGATGTATCGTTCAGCATACAAAAACCTTCTACCGATACCATTGCGGTTGATATGGAAAACGAGCCTTTTCGCGAAGCCGACGGCAGTCTGCTTTTTCGTCCTGCAGGGCACGGCGCACTTATCGAAAACCTGAATGATTTGGATGCCGACATCATTTTCATAAAAAACATTGATAATGTGGTTCCCGACCGCCTGAAAGATACAACAGTTGACTATAAAAAAGCTTTGGCAGGCGTGTTGCTGAAATATCAGGAAAAAGTATTTCAATATCAAAAAATATTAAACGAACGGCATCCGGTAAGTCTCGACAGCGCATTTCTTGCAGAAGCTGCCAACTTTTTGGAAAATACGTTAAACACACGGCCGCAGGAAAATCAGTATTACACAGAAAAGGAACAGTTGTATTATTATCTGAAAGAAAAGTATAACCGCCCGTTGCGGGTTTGTGGCATGGTGAAAAACGAAGGCGAACCGGGCGGCGGGCCTTTCTGGGCAACGAATCCGGACGGGACTGTTTCGTTGCAAATTGCCGAGAGTTCACAGATTGATCCGGACAACATGCAGCAGCAAACCATTGCTAAAAATGCAACGCATTTTAACCCGGTGGATTTGGTGTGTGCAGTAAAAAATTATAAAGGCGAAAAATATAACCTGACCCAGTTTACCGATCCGGCAACCGGTTTTATTTCAAAGAAATCGAAAGACGGAAAGGATTTAAAAGCGCAGGAATTGCCCGGTTTGTGGAATGGGGCAATGAGCAACTGGAATACGCTTTTTGTGGAGGTTCCGATTGAAACCTTTAACCCGGTTAAAACCGTAAACGATTTGTTAAGGGAGCAACATCAATAACGGGCGCGTATTTCTTTATTCGGAGTGAATTGCTAATTTCGCGGTTTGATTTTTATTGCTTGAATGAACAGAGAAGAACGAAATTATTTAGACGAAGAGAATTTTAGCGAGGCACTGAGCCGTTTTAAACGGTCACTTGTTTCAGGCCGGAAAAGTTATTTTGACGTTTCTGAGTTTGAGGGAATTGTGGAGTCTTTGCTAGATGAGGGAGACATTAATGCTTCTGAGATTGCAGCACGCCAGGGAATGCAGATTCACCCCGGAGCAGTGCCTCTTCAACTTAAATATGCTCAGGTTTTACTTAGTAAAGGAAAATATCAGAATGCGTTAAAATACCTTGGTCTGGCAGAGCAGCTCGAGCCCGGTAATCCGGATGTGTTTTTGATAAAAGGTTCGGCTTGCCTGATGCTGGGCGACAACTACGAAGCAGATAAATCATTTCGTAATGCTATAAAAAATGCCGGTGGAGAAAAAGACGATATTCTTTACCATGTTGGTTCTTCTTATGTGCAATCGGGCGAAATAAAAAAGGCCATCGGGTATTTCGAGCAGTCTCTTCAGGTGAACCCCGAAAATGAAATGGCGCTTTACGATCTTGGCTTTTTTAGTGACCAGGAAGGGGAGTATCAGAAAAGTATAGATTATTATAATCGGTACCTCGATATCGACCCGTTCAATTTTTCCATCTGGTTTAACCTGGGAGTTTCCTACAACAAATCCGGGAATTTTGAAAAGGCTGTTGAAGCTTATGAATTTGCACTGGCTTTAAATGATGAGTTTGACCAGTCGTTGTTTAATATTGGCAACGCGTATGCCAATGCCGGAAAATACAGGGAGGCGATTTCCAAATATATTGAGTACCTGGAGCTCGAGCCCGAAAACGATGATGCTTGGTGTTACATTGGTGAGTGCTATCTCAATCTTGATGAACATGCAAAAGCTGAGTCGTATTACCAGAAAGCCATCAAATTGAATAAAGAAAACGATGCTGCCTGGTTTGGAGTCGGGCTGATAATGTGGTTGGAGAAAAAGTGGGAAGAAAGTATCGTTTTCATCAAAAAGGCTTTAAAAATTGACGATTCAAACTCTGAATACTGGGTTACACTTGCAAAGGTTTACAACGATTATAACAGCCCCAAAAAGGCGGAGAGCGCACTGAAGAAAGCTGCCGAACTTGAGTCAGATAACACCGAGATTTGGCTGACCTGGGTAGAGGTTTTTCTGAAAGAAGGAAATCAGGAAAATGCGCTTAAAGTTTTAAAATCGGGCATAAAGAAAAACGACGACCCGCTGTTGAAATACCGCATGGTGAGCCTTTTGCTTGAAAATAAACGGGAGAAGGAAGCCGTTAAAATGCTTAAAACCGCCATGGAGCAGGATTTTATGCAAATCAATTACCTCTTTGATGTTTACCCAAAGGCAATAAAAAACGCCAATCTGCAAAAAGCAGTTGACGATTTCAAAGCAAAGAACAACCTGTAATCGGGTTGTTTTTCTTCGCCATATTATTCGGTCAGTTCAAGAAACCAGCCAATGGAATAAAGCCCGGCAGGTACAATGCCGTCGATGTGATCCACATTTGGAATTGGAATGAACTCTACATTTTGCGCGCCTTTTGAGACGAAATCCTGTTGAATACTGTTTGAAACCTGAGCAGGAACAAATGTATCTGCTGTTCCGTGTATTATCTTTGTGGGAACAGATGTATTCCAGGCTTCAATACTGTTCGCCTCCAACATTGTAATTAATGAAGAATAACTTTCATCGGTGTTGAAATTCGTCCGGTAGTTTTCGGTAAAAAGCTCTGAAATGTTGGTCGAAAGTTCGGCGTTGATTTCTACTCCCGACTTGGTGCCGTCGTAAAGAGTCGGAATTTTTGCGGCGTAAGGTTCGTTGAATATTTCTTCAATGGGAGTGGTCATCTCTTCGAAGTGCGAATAACTGTCGAACATATAACCCACAAAATATGGCATCGGGTAGGTGCTCTGGCCTAAAATGTATTGGTTAACAAAGTTCAAATCGTATGGGCCTGCGCCGGGGGCACTTGCTTTTAGGTTGAATTCGCCTGAATAATTTTCTTCGATGGCTTTTTGTACCTGTAAAGTAGCCCAGCCTCCCTGCGAATAGCCGGCAAGATATAAATCTTTGTTCAGCGAGAAATTCCGGATATCGGCAAGTTCGTCCACAGCTCTTAGCATGTCAACAACTGTTTGAACGGTAGATTCTTTATGCAAATACGGGTGAAACATATTATCCGATGCTCCAAATCCCAGGTAATCAGGCAGCGAAACCACAAATCCTGTGGAAGCAACTGCTTCGAGCAAAAGGTACAGTTCGTAATTTGGATTTACCGAAGGGGCGTTGCTGTGCAATGTGTTTGTGCCGTTCTGATAACTCATTATGGGAAATGAACCTTCGCCGGTCGGCACACAAACCAATCCTGAAGCCAATTTAGACTCTCCGTTGAACGTGGTTTTGTATGAAATTTTGTAAATGATAATGCCGTGTTTTACCCGTTCCTGCACTACTGCCATTTCGGGATACAGTTTAACCATCTGGTCGAACATGGTTTCGACCATTACCGGCAAATAGGAACGTACCATTTCGTAGCCTACCAGATACGTGGTTTCCGGTTCTTCTTCTTCGTTATTAAACAGGTTGTGACAGGCCGAAAAACTAATCACTAAAAGAAAAATGATAACCCCGCGTAGGAGATTTTTTATTTGAATCTGCATAAAAATTTTTTCCCAAATGTACAAAAAATATGAATGTTTGTAGGAACGGTTAACAACCGTTCGGCATTACTGATCTATCTCGAGCACCTCTTTTGCGCCCGAGTATAACGATTTCCACCAGTAGTTCAGAATAGAACGTTCTTGGTTGCGGGAGTACTGAATTCGAACCGGAAGAAGTTCTTTCCCCTTGGGGTTTTTGGAATTGATAACCATTCTATTGGCCAGAAACGAAGCAAGTTTTGCTTTTCTGACTTCGTCGTTGTCGTAATGAAGCACAGCTATTTTTAAGTTGTCGTACGCAAAATTGAGTTCGCCTTGTGCCCGGTCTTTGTCGAAACTGATGTCAAATTCAAATTTGTTTAGCTGGCCATCTTCAATGGCAAACGGCGCTGATTTTGCAACCATTGTGTTGAGCACTTTTAATGGCATTGGCGACAAAAATCCCTTAACCGAATGGTTGTAGCCGGGGTCTGCAAGATTGAAACTAAATTGTGTTTTCAACCACGATTCGTTCAGAAGCCGGGCCTGTGCAGCCAGTTCAAAATTTTTGGTTCCTCTGATTTCCTTTTCGATATTCGAAATTCGTCCTCCTGAAAATGTTAAGTCGTTAAAAGTAATGTACCCGGGCTCGTTTGAAATGCCCAGCAATTCGCTGTATTTAATGTACGAAGGCATAAGTTTTACAGAGTCGAATACAAAATTCTGTTTAATGTTTTTTATTAAATCCTGTGGCCATGGTGGCCGTTGATTGTGGTTAAAAGGATACTTTTTGTTCCGGAAAATTTCCAGCGTTGAAGAGCCGATTTGTAACTTTTTTGCATCCAGAACATTTTCCTGGAGCCAACGTTTTTCATCGATGTTTTTAATTTCAATAAAATCGATTTTGGCCTCAACCACATCGGTTTGGAATCCTTTCATTTGAGGAAATTTCTCTTTTTCGCGCAAAGGAGTTACTGCAATATTTTTCAGCAAAACGTTGTGTCTGGCCGAGTTGTATATTAGTGAATCTGCCGAAAACTGGTACATGTCGTTTTTGTCTGTTTGCGCCAGATTGGTTGTCGAAATGCAAAATTCTCTCGAATTCAAAAGGTTGGACGGCGGTTGGTTTTCACTTAAAAGAATATCTTTAAAAGAGACATTCATTTCGTCTTTAAATAGTTTCTTTTCCAGCCAGTTAAAGTGCAAAAATGCGTTGTTGAGATTCAGTCGTTTCACCTTAATTTGATTAACAAACTCCTCTGCATAAGGGTACAGATCGAGCGTTTTGAGAAATTCAAGGGTGTCTTTTATCTGTTTTTTGATGTGAATGTCAACTTCCGGTTTGTTTATTTCAATCACGTCAAAATCAAAATTATTCTTATTGAAAGCGGTTTTCAGGTCAAAACCAGAAAAATTAATTTCGGGAGCCAGAATGGAAAAACTGTTCTGGTTGTTTGCAGAAGCTTCGGGTTTAACTTTTAATCGTTGTATTCCAATGGATTTTTGTTTTCGGTTGAAGTTGATTTTGTCGATTAAAATTGAATGAGCTTCGTTAATGGGCGCTCTGAAATCGGAAATGTTAAGCAGTATGTTTCTGCTTCGAACCCGGGCGTGGTGGTTGCTGTCGTTTTTCAAAACAATTCCCGGCACTGAAAAATCAAATCCGAAATTTGCTTTTTGCTCCTGCCCCTTTTCCGAAGTTTGATAAGTAGTTGCTTCTGCTGCTGTTATTTTTAGTTCGTTTAATCGGAATGACTCAACAAACGCCGGCATGGGAAAAATGTAGGCTTTCAATTCAAGCGATTTTGCGCTGCCTTTTCGGGTGTAAATCTGGAACCGCGGAGATACCAATTCCAGTAGGTCTATTTTTGGTTCCTGAGAGTACCACGCTTTCTGAAAATCAAATCCTTCGATATTTAATTCCGGGATAGCTATCTGGAAAGTGGTGCCCAGTGTTTTGTATTTCTTTGAAGTGATAAGCGGAAAAAGCAGCCCGTTTTTTAGGTGGATGGAGGATTTTGCGGACGATAGTTGTATCTCGTTTCCTTTCAGTACATGCACGCTGTCCGACAATCCGAACTCCTGGTCTCTGATGGTAATTTCAAAATCGTCAGAAAAAAGCAGTCGCTTTTTTGAGAGTTCCGCTTCATTCAGCCTGAAATTGTAAAGTGATGCAGAGAAGTCGTTGCCAAACGATGTGGTTTTCCCGCTGCGGGTGTGATTTATCCAGGCCAGGTTGCCGTTTGTTATGGCAAATTGCCTGATGTTAAAATCTTCGATATAACTAAAAATGAGTTGGTAAAATTCAGATATGTCGATTTTTTTCTTTTGGGTTCGGAGGGCGCCAAAGTTTTCGAAATAGATTTTTGGTTCGGATATGTTAAAATCAGAAATGCGAAGTGTTTTATTGAAAAAGGCCTTGCGTAAATCAACGCCTGTAATTTTTATTTTAGGTACTGAAATCCGGAACAGTTCCGAGCGGTTAAAACGTTTCATGTCGTCCATTGAAACATTTTTAATAACAGGCTGCAGTTTGAAATTGTCGACCTGCACCTGCCTGGTTAAACTCGAAATGACTACGCTGTCAGCCTGCAATTGGTGGAGGTCATCAATCAGCCGCATGTTGTAATCTGAAAATTGGAGGTCGAAATTGGTTGCATAGAAGAATTTGTCGGTTCGCTCCACACTGGCCGAGTCCAGACTGAAATCGGTAAGGCTGAAATTAAAACTGGTTTCAAAATAACCGTGCAGGTTTCCATTCAGGCTGTTTTCAATTTCCAACCTTCCTCCTTTTATATAAACGAGGTTGGAATAAACGCCCTTGAGGTAGTCGGTTACCAGTTCGAATAAAAGCCCCTGCTCTTCCTGCTTTTTTTGTTTCTGTTTTTCCATATGATAAAGCAGGTGCACTTCCGGCTCAATAACTTCGATTCGGGTTGACGGCATTGAACGGGTGTGGTACAGGTTTTTTAAAACGACTCCTTCGATGTTCAGCGCATCGCATTCCACATTTACTTCGGCCCGGCTGTTTGCCTTGCCTTTGTTTACAGGTTGAAGCTGAATTTTTTTAGCGCCAATCCGGTCCGAAAAAGTAGAAACATACAACGAGTCTGCCCTGAACAGGTGTTCGTCGTCGTCCAGTTTCAGACAGTACCCGGCAACTTTCATCTCCAACTCATCAGAGTGTAAAAGCTTTTCCCGGTTCCCGGCAGAAGTGGAATCAAGGTCAAAACCGTTCAGAATAATATCGATGGATTTAAATTGCTGTTGAAATGCGGTGGTGTCTGGTTGTCTGAATATTTCGAGCTGCGCGCCATGAAGGTAGAAGCTGTCTACCTGAAGCTTGTTAAAATGGTTCTGCACCAGTGAATACAGTTCAAAGCTGTTAATGTCTTCCAACTCCAGTTGTCGCGAATTTTCTTTTTCGAAAAATTTGATGTTGGGATGTTTAAACTCCAGGTAACTGATTTTAAGCGAATCGTCGAGCGCAAACCGGGCAATGCTGCGGCTTTTTACGTTCACCTCCGGCACGTTTACTTCAAACAGGTTTTTGTTTTTGGGGCGAAATCGGGGGTAAAGCTGGAACCCAAGTGCCTTAATATCTGTTGACTTCAGCGAATACAACAGGGTGTCTACAACCAGAATATGGATGCTGTCGCCCATGTCATTTTTGAAGTCATTTATCCGAATGAGCACGTCTTCTGTTTCAAAAAAACCGGTATTTTGTTTTATTATTTTTGAATTGGTTTTGAACCCGAGCACATCCACTGAAACTTTTTCGGCCTGCGAAATAAACCCGGTATCTCCGGGCGCTCCGTAAAAGCCGAAACTGGCGTCTTCCAGTCTGATCCTTTCTACACCAACTTCCTTAATCTCTTCGAAAAGCGGTCTGATGTCTGTCGTCAGGCTGGCGTTTATTTTTGCCGAATCGGTTTTCAGGAGTTCTTCGCCTTCCAGCTTAATGGTCGGGTTTTTTATTCGAATTTCCCGACAGAAGAATTTGCGCTGCCGAACAAAAGATTTCAGTTCAATTCCTTCCATTTCTATTTCGGATGCACCAAATGTGTAGAAGGTTTTTTCGTGGTAGTCTTCTTGTTTAACGGCCAGACTGTCGTTTGGCAGCAGGTGTACCCGGCTAAACTGAACCGAAAACGGGAAAGCCCGGAAATCAATTTTATCGATTGTCAGCGCGTAAATTCCGCCCGATTTTTTCTGGATAAATTCTGAAACACTGTTTTTTAAATAACCCGGAATGAAAACCCATGCTGCTGTGACGGCGGCCAGCAAAAGTACTGCAATAGCCAAAGCTGTCGCTGCTCCAATCTTCTGTATCCTTTTTCTTCCGGTCATTTGGTAAAAATGGGAATTTTTTACAAGATAAAGAATTCCACACGGACGTGGACTCAGCCTGTTTTTGAGCATACTTTTTTTGTGCAGGCGAGGGCGTTTTGCCGACGATATTGTTTTGTAAATCAATAAAATTCATATTTTTATGTATTCAAACTGCTAATGATTGTAACCATGAGACTAATTCTGGCCTTTGTCGTTACTTCTCTTCTTTTCTTCTCCCTGAATGCGCAACCTGTAAAAATTATGTTGGTTACCGGCGGACATTCGTTCGACACGTTGCAGTTTTTTCAGATGTTCGATGCACTGGAAGAAATTGAATACATCCACTTTGCACAACCCCGCGCAAATGATGTAATTTCACGGGGAATTGCCGACGATTTTGATGTACTGGTTTTTTACGACATGTGGAAAGAGATCTCCGAAAGGGAGCAAAACGCCTATATCGATTTAACAAAAAAGGGGAAGCCGATGCTTTTTTTACACCACGCTCTGGTTTCGTATCAAGACTGGCCTCAGTTTGAAAAATTTTTGGGAGGGCGGTACATTCAGAAGCGACAAGGGGTTCCCGAGGCAGAACTTTCCACATACGAACACGACGTTTGGGTTTACGTTCAGCCTGCCCGAAACCATCCGGTGACAAGCGGCTTGGGCAACCTTCGTTTTTTTGATGAAGTGTATGGAAACTATCGCGTTTCTGACAATGTAGTGCCTGTTTTAATAACTAACCATCCGCAGAGCAACCAGATAATAGGTTGGGAAAACCGGTTTAACAATTCCAGAATAATTTATCTCCAGCCGGGGCACGACAAACGTACCTACGAAACCCCCGACTACCGGCAATTGCTTTTACAGGCAATCCGGTACCTTGCTTCTGAAAATTGATTGTACACAGAAATATGGCATCAACTTAAATCAAAATAATTCTGATAACCAATTAAAAATTAATCAAATTATGGAAAATGTGAACAGAAAAAGACTGTTTATCGCAAGTTGCCTGGCCTTGTTGGTAACCGCAATTACTTTTGCCATTAGGGCACGTATCGAAGGTGTTTTTACTGATGATTACGGGTTGTCCAAAGAGGAAGTCGGACGTGCATTTGGACCGGCATTCTGGGGCTTTGCCGTGGCTATGTTTGCCGGTGGTTATTTTATCGATATTGTAAAAACAAAAACCGTGGTTTGGATGGCATTTGCCATGCACCTGGTTGGGATTGTTTTGCTGCTTATGGCAAAAGATTACACATCTCTGTTTATTGCCAACGTGTTTATCGGCCTGGGGAACGGAAGCGTGGAGGCTGCATGCAATCCGTTGGTGGCTACATTGTTTCCTGACAAGAAGACGAAAATGTTGAATCGGTTCCATGTGTGGTTCCCGGGCGGCATTGTAATCGGCGGCCTGTTGGCGTGGTTGCTGATGGATGCTTTGAACCTGCGTTGGGAAATCCTGGTTGGGTTGCTGTTTATCCCGCTGGCGATTTACGGATTTATGTTTCTCGGACAAAAAATTCCGGAGACTGAACGTGTTGCAAGTGGCGTTTCTTACAAAGAAATGATGCGCAATGTGGGCGCGCCTGTTACCATTACCGTTGCTGTAATTATTATGATTCTGGTAGCAACCGTTCCTTCGCTTTCAGTTTCGTTCGACAGCGCTTTACCGTTTATTATTGTAGCAGCAATTATTCTGTTGATTGTGGTGGAAGGGAGAGTGGTCAATAAAATTACATTGCTTTTTCCGCTGGTGTTTTTCTGCATGTTGTTAACTGCGTCAACAGAATTGGGAACTACCCAGTGGATTAACGCTTTACTTGCTGAGAACGGAATAAGCCCGATGATTATTTTGGTGGTGGTAACCGGAATTATGGCAGTTGGCCGGTTTTTCGCCGGTGGCCTGGTACACCGTCTGAATCCTACGGGAGTGCTGCTCGGCTCCGCAATTATTTCAACCGCCGGGTTGCTGCTTTTGAGTATTTCAACCGGTGCGGTAATGACGCTGTTGTCGGCAGCCGTATTTGCAGTTGGCGTTTGTTATTTCTGGCCTACCATGATTGGTGTGGCTTCTGAATATATTCCCAAAAGCGGTGCTTTGGGCATGTCGATACTTGGCGGAGCAGGTTTTGTTGCCACGTCAATGGTATTGCCGATTATGGGAAAATCAATTGAAACAGCAGGTGCTCATATTACCCTGCGCAACATGTCGGTTTTGCCGGTAATATTAATAGTGGCTTTTATCGCCCTCATTTTAATCGTGAAAAAGCACAACCAAAAAGCTGAATAAGATTCAGTTTGCACTATCAAAGGAAGCTGCTCTGAAACCCGCCGGAGTCATTATTTGCGGTTTTTGTAGCAGCTTCTTTTTTTTTTGAAGTGATGTTTTTGTAATTTGAAACAGAATTCAAAATAGCTAATTATGTTGTACGTTTTACTTGTTGGTTTGGTGGCGGGCGCCATTGCCGGGCTTATCGTCCGCGGAAAAGGATACGGCTGCCTGCTGAATATAGTAGTCGGGGTTATTGGAGCATGGTTTGGAAACTGGCTGCTTCATGAGCTGGGTATTTTTGTGAATAGCGGATTGTTTGGGAATTTGCTAACTGCCGTAATTGGAGCAGTGGCGTTACTTGGGTTGGTCGGGCTAATCAGAAAATTGGCAAACTGATTTGTTAGTAAAGGAATAGTACGTTAGGTGTCAAGGAAAAGCAACCTAATTCAGATCGAAAACATCTAATTGGAAAAACAAACACGATGAAAACCATAATTCCCAATTTAGTTGTTATTGTTATTTTATTGACAGGATGCGATAAAGACCAATTTGATACAGATAAAAATCTTACCGATGGATTTTGTATTGTATCAAATAACGAAGTCGTTTTGAATCATAATGATTTTGAATACTACGATTACTCAACTCATTTGATTTACTTAAAGGATAATAAATCGTTTGCCGATGATATTGAAAGTATTGGAGACTTTACTGTTTATGCCGGTGGAGATGAAATTTACAGCGGTCAGACTCTTCCCGGATATTCGTCGTTTTTGCCCTCCGGGCCGGTAATTGGGACACATCCTTCTTTTTATAACGATAATATTGTATCAATTGGATTTATTCTGTACCTCGACACATTGGGTAACTCTTTACCAGACCCGCGTGAAGATGAAAGAATTATTGATGTATTAAAAAGGTACAATCAATTTCATGCCGGATTGGGTTGTGAAATCAAATCAGTTCAATATTTGTCGAGAGCTAACGTAAAAGCAGAGCTGCTGCTAACAAATAATGACTCGTTCAATTATCACTATATAGATCCTGAAAAAACCGGAATTGGTCTGTTCCATTATTTCACAAATGGACTACTTCTCAGAAATTTCAATGCCAAGAAAACTTATACGCATAAAACAGATATAGTTTCAGCAGATCCCTGGAATACCTGGAGTAAGGATTGGTTATCAGTGATTAATGGAAATGAGAGTAAGGTAATAACACTGGTTTATGATAATTTTGAAGATGTTCCCAAAGGACAATACAGCGCAACTTTTGAATTTCCCGGACTAAGTTTTCAGGTTGACAAGAAGGATATTATTCAAAATAATGGCCAAATTTGGTTAGGAAAGCTGAATGTGATAAAGGAAATTGTGATTGAATAAAATTGTGAAAGCTTAAAAATATACTTCGTCATTTTAATATCGCCTTTTTGAACAGCAGCGTTTGAAATGCTCCCCTGGCAAACATAAAAAGTACCATGGCCAGCCACAATGCATGGTTTTCCCATACCGGATTCAGGAGAAAATACACAGGCGCAAAAACCAGCAATGTTGCAGCAATCAATGTGTTTCGCATTGCTGCCGAAGCAGTGGCGCCAATATAAATTCCATCCCAAATAAATGAACTGAAACTGGCCAGCGGAATAAAAATCACCCAGATAATAAATGGTTGCGCACTTTGAATAACATCTTCCTGCGAGGTTAACAGCCTTAAAATAAAATTGATACCGGCAAAATAGACAACCGTGAATGCCAGTGCGAGTCCCAGTCCCCACACAAAAAGCAGTTTTACTACCTTAATAAGTTTGTCTCTTTGTCTGGCTCCAAAAAATTTTCCGACCAAAGCTTCTCCTGCAAAGGCAAAGCCATCAATAAAAAACGAAAAGAAAAGCAGCATCTGAATAAGCAGCGAGTTAACAGCAAGTATTGTGTCGTTTGTGCTGGCCGATTTTGATGTGAAAAATGTAAACACCAGTATTATACAGAAACTTCGTATGAATATGTCGGTGTTTACTTTGAAGAACGAGGAAAACTGTTTTATTCCGAAAACCGTTTTAAGCTCGAGGCGGGGGAGGAGGCTTTTGTATTTTTTCAGGAAGAGGAAAATGGCAATCAATAATCCAATGTATTGCGAAAGCGCAGTTCCTAGCGCCACTCCTTCTGATTTCATGTTCAACCCGAAAACGAAAAGTACGCTCAACAGGATATTGGCCACATTGGCAGAAATGGCGATAATCATTGGGTAACGTGCATTTTGCATCCCCAAAAACCATCCGCTGAAAACAAAAAGGCTTAGCGCCGCCGGGGCAGCCCAAACTCTGATGAGAAAGTATTCGCGGGCAAGTAATTCCACCTCTTCACTTCCCCCAATTAGTTTGAAGCTGGCCCACGCAACGGGGAGCTGCAGCGCTAGAATAACCAGTCCGGTAAACATGGCAACCGCCAGTGCCCGTGCCAGAATATTTATGGTTTCGGTTTTGTTTTTTTCTCCAAATGCCTGTGCCGCAAACCCCGACGTACTCATACGTAAAAAACCAAATCCCCAGTAAATGAAATTGAATATTACACCGCCAATAGCAATGGCACCAATATATATTTCGGATCCCATGTGTCCCATTAATGCAAGGTCTATCAGGCCAAGCAACGGAACTGTAATGTTGCTGACAATATTGGGTACGGCAAGCCTGAGAATATCGCGGTTCATTGTTGAGTTTTTAGAAACGGCAAAGGTAAGAGAATTAGAAAGAATAAATTAATGCATTCTCTATGAACAATAGGGGAATTCAATATGTTTTTATCCTAAAATATTTGCAGGGGCAAAAAACGCACCCTATATTTGTATAAAAGACAAAAGAGTATTTTAATAATTTTAACAAGAGAAAATAAAAAGATATGGCATTTGAATTACCAAAATTAGGTTACGATTACGCAGCGCTGGAACCACATATTGATGCGCGCACAATGGAAATCCATCATACAAAACACCACGCAGCTTATACAAATAATTTGAATAATGCTATTGCAGGCAGTGCACTTGAAGGAAAAAGCATCGAAGAAATTCTGAAAGGAGTTTCAGAACACTCTACCGCTGTAAGAAATAACGGAGGAGGATATTATAATCATAATTTGTATTGGGAAGTGATAGCACCGGGCGGAGCAACTAATCCGGAAGGTGAACTTCTTAATGCACTTAACGAATCTTTTGGTTCAGTACAAAATTTCCAGGAATCATTTGTTCAGGCTGCGCTTACGCGGTTTGGATCAGGTTGGGCATGGTTGGTTCTTCAAAACAATAAACTGGTGGTTTCGTCTACGCCCAATCAGGATAATCCGTTGATGGATGTTGCCGATGTTCAGGGAACGCCCATTCTGGGTATCGACGTGTGGGAACATGCGTATTACCTGAATTATCAAAACAGACGTCCGGATTATGTAAATGCATTCTGGAATCTCATCAACTGGGATGAAGTCGCCAGGCGGTTTAAAGGTTAGTTGATTTTTGGTTTTTTTCCCCGGGATGAGGTCCCGGGGTTTTTCTTGCTTTTTTGTTTAATGTTATGTTAATAAGAGGTGCGTTTTTAGTTGGAATGTTTACATTTACATTTTAAATCCGGCAAAAAATGACACAGGATGGCAAGTTGAAAAATGATGAAAACCGCATAAGAGATTTAGAAACGCAGATTTCTGCTCAGAAATTTGAGTTGGAAAAATTGCGAACCCAACTGGCAGAGGAGCAGGAGAAGAGCAATTTTTATCAATTGGTTGCCGACTTTGCTTTTGACTGGGAATTGTGGTTCGAACCTTCCGGTAAAATTAAATACTGCTCGCCTTCGTGTAACGATCTGACCGGTTTTACTGCGAACCAGATAATTTCTGCCGGCTCTGTTGCTGAGCTGTTGGTTTTTGGCGCTGACCGTGAAAAATTTGATGAATTTCTTTCCGGAGCATTTCATCAGCTTTTGGTAAACCCTTCGCATGAATTCAGAATATTAACGCGGAGTCGCCAACTGAGGTGGTGTTCCATAAATGTGCGGGGCGTATACGACCGCAAAGGGAGATACCTGGGTATCCGTGCTGCAATCCATGACATCACCAAATTAAAAAAGGCATTGGGGCACATCAATGAATTAGCAACAGGGAATGAATTGGGAACCCGCAATCGCCAGTGGTTGAAATCTGAATTGGAGATTAAAGAGCGCGAACTGGTCGGGTTTTTATTGCAATTGTCGCAGAAAAATGAATTGATAAACAGGGTATCCCGGCAGTTGAAGGAGATGACAGCCGCGAATGCCAGTATCAGCAAAAAGAAGATTGAAAATGTGCTTGATCTTCTTCAGAAGTCGTCTGGCGATCTGGTAGACTGGAACATGGTAGAAGTTCAGTTGGAGAAAGTGTATCCCGGGTTTCTGAGCCGTTTGCAGTCCAGGCATCCTCAACTTACCCGGAACGACAATAAGCTTTCAGCATGTTTGCGGCTGGGGCTTACCAGCAGAGAAATTGCGGGTTTGAGAAACCACACACCGCAGAGTGTTGAAATTGCCCGGGTGAGGCTTCGAAAGAAGTTGAAATTACCTCATGAAATCAGATTGGTGAATTACCTTTCTGAAATTTAATGGTCCGGTAGAAACAAGCAGAGATCATAACCGATTCAGATTTTGGGTTATTGGAGAACGCAATCTCGGACAGGGAACAAGCATTTTGCAATGTTGATTCTCTCGGTATATTCACATAGATATTAGGTTTTTTGTTTGTGTTCTAAATTAATTGATAGGTCGATTGTGTATTTAAATAACTGTATATATTTATTTTAATAAATAGATGATGTGTTTTTGAGTATTTGTTTTATGTTTTTGTTAGGTATTAAAAACTTGATTTCCATTTCAATCACCGTATATTTGAAATCACAAAAACATTAAGATGACTCAAACATCAAAAAATGAATTTTACCGGCCTCTGCGGGATGACGAAATTGGACAACTGATTTACCAGGGATGTTCGTCTCCGGATTGGAACCTGGTAAAAGTTTCTCCCGAATTCAGTCCCGATCACATAAACGACGCTAAGTTTACCGGGCATGTTCGCCTGAATAGTTTTAATAAATCGGTTTGCCTGATAGGTGGCATTACCTGCCACACCGGAATTTCCAGCGCCTGGCTTCATAACTGTACGGTGGGGAAAGACGCGCTTATTCACAACGTGCGAAATTACATCGCCAATTACGAAATTGGAGACGGCGTTATTATTCACAATGTAACTACCATTGCGGTTGATGGCGAAACTGCTTTTGGAAACGGCGTTTTGGTTGAAGCCATAAACGAAGGCGGTGGCCGTGCCATTCCTATTTATGATTATTTGTCTACTCATGTGGCATATATTCTTGCCCTTTACAGGCACCGGCCTGCGTTGATTTCCGGAATAAAAAGTATGGTTGCAACTTATACTGCAAGCATTCTTTCGGGCACGGGAACAATTGGTGCCAATTCCAAAATACTGAATTGCAACACCGTGCTTAACGTAAAAGTGGGGCCGGCTGCGTTAATCGACGGAGCAAAAAAGTTACGTAACGGAAGTATAAACAGTACACACGAAGCTCCTGTAGTAATTGGCGAAGGCGTTATTATGGACGATTTTATTGTTTGCTCGGGAAGCCGGATTACCGACGCCACGCTTGTCTCCAAGTGTTTTGTAGGGCAGGGGTGTGTTCTCGACAAACACTATTCTGCCGTAAATTCTTTGTTTTTTGCCAACTGCCAGGGGTTTCATGGCGAGGCATGTTCCATATTTGCCGGGCCTTACACGGTAACACATCATAAATCGACGTTGCTCATTGCCGGAATGTTTTCTTTTTTAAATGCCGGCAGCGGGTCTAATCAGAGCAACCATCTGTATAAACTGGGGCCTATTCATCAGGGAATAATGGAGCGGGGCGCAAAAACCACCAGCGATTCGTATTTGCTTTGGCCGTCCCGAATTGGCGCTTTTTCCCTGGTAATGGGAAGGCACTACAAACATTGCGATACGGCTGACTTCCCTTTTTCTTATCTGGTGGAAAGTAAAGACGAAAGTATTCTGGTGCCAGGAATTAACCTGAAAAGCATTGGTACTGTCCGCGATTCGCAGAAATGGCCCCGGCGCGACACCCGGAAAGACTCCAACTTGCTCGACCTGATTAACTTTAATTTGTTAAGTCCGTACACCGTACAAAAAATGCTGAATGGCAGGCAAAAACTGATTGATATTCGAAAGTCGTCGGGGGAGTATGCCAGCGCGTACAGTTTTAATAAAATGAAAATTGAAAAACGAGCGCTCGACCGCGGCATTCTTATTTACGAAATGGCCATCTGGAAGTTCCTGGGCAATTCGTTAATTACACGCTTGCAGGGCAAAAACTTTGGTTCTGATGCCGAAATCAGGGAAACTCTGCAGCCCGATACTTCTGCAGGAAAAGGATATTGGGTTGATTTGTCCGGATTGATTTGCCCGTTTGAAGCGCTTGATAAATTGCTTAAATCCATTGAAACGGGCGAAATTTCTACGCTTGAAGAGGTGAACGCTGCGTTGTTGATGCTTCATAATAATTATTACAATTACGAGTGGACCTGGGCCGCCGATGTGCTGGGCCGTTTTTACGGCAAAACAATTGCCCGGTTTTCTGCTGCCGATGTAATTGCGGTTGTGGAAAAATGGAAAGAGAGTGTATTGGAGATAGACCGGTTGTTGTACGAAGATGCAAAAAAAGAGTTTTCGCTTACAAAAATGACCGGGTTTGGAGTGGACGGGCAGAACGGCGACAGGGAGCTCGATTTCGCCGAAGTGACCGGTGAGTTCGAGAAAAATGAAACGGTGAAAGCCATTCAAATACATATGCAGGCGAAAGAAAAGTTGGGCAATGAATTGATTGCGCGGATGAAACAGACTACAAATTCAAAAGTAAAAATGAACTAGAATTGTTTTGTGCAGGTTCATTTTATTAATCCGGCGTTTATTTCTATCCGGAAAAATCAAAATTGAAAAACAAAACCGATATGTGTGGAATAGTAGGATACATAGGAAACAGGGAAGCTTTTCCTGTTCTGATAAACGGGTTGAAAAAGCTTGAATACCGGGGGTACGATTCCGCCGGGGTGGCGTTATTAAATGGCTCCCTCGAAGTGTTTAAGCAAAAGGGAAAGGTAGCCGATTTGGAAAGTTTTGCCGCCGCTAAAAACCCCGCCGGAAGCATCGGGATTGGACATACCCGCTGGGCAACGCACGGAATCCCCAGCGATGAGAATTCTCATCCGCATCAATCGATGAACGGATATTTTACTGTAGTGCACAACGGAATTGTTGAAAATTATGCGCAGTTAAAAAGCGATTTGACGGCTCACGGATATCGGTTTGTGAGTGAGACGGACACTGAGGTTTTGGCCTGTTTGTTTGAATTTTTCTACACTCAAAATAGCGGAAATTCGGCCGAGGCAGCCGTTCAACTCGCTTTATCAAAAGTGGTGGGGGCTTACGGAATAGCCGTTTTGTGCAGCAGCGAAAAGGACAAAATAATTGCAGCCCGCAAAGGAAGTCCGTTGGTTATTGGCTTGGGAACCGGCGAATATTTTGTTGCGAGCGATGCTTCTCCAATCGCAGAGTTTACCAGCCATGTGGTTTACCTGAATGATTACGATTTAGTTGTTTTGCAGCGCAGCAACTTCACCCTGAAAAATATCGAAAACAACCCCGTTTCTCTTACTGTTTCCAGTCTGGAAGACAGAATTGGGGAAACAGAAAAAGGCGATTTTGACCATTTTATGCTCAAGGAAATTTTTGAGCAGCCGCAAACCATCGAAGAAACTTTTAAAGGAAGGCTCAACCCGGGATACTCAGAAATTGTGTTGGGTGGCCTGCAGAATGTTTTTCCGCGCATAGTTGACGCCCGTCGAATTATTATTATTGGTTGCGGAACTTCGTGGCATGCTGCGCTTATTGCAGAATACCTGCTGGAAGAGTACGCCCGCATTCCGGTTGAAGTGGAATATGCGTCAGAATTCAGGTATCGAAAACCTGTTATTTATAAAGATGATGTGGTGATTTTAATAAGCCAGAGCGGCGAAACGGCCGATACGCTGGCTGCCCTCAGGCTGGCAAAAAACGAAGGCGCACTGGTTTTGGGAATTTGCAACGTGGTTGGGTCATCTCTTGCGCGGGAAACCGAGGCCGGTGTTTATACGCACGCCGGAGTGGAAATAGGGGTGGCTTCTACCAAAGCTTTTACTGCTCAAATGACGGTTTTAACTCTGTTTGCCCTGAAACTGGCAAAAGAAAAGAGTACCATTTCGGCCAAAGAGTTTGATGTTCTGGTAAAAGAGTTGGCAGAAATTCCGGAGAAGGGGCGAGTTATTTTGCAACAAAATCATCGTATTCAGGAGATTGCAGCGAAGTATAAAGATGCTGTAAATGCACTGTATTTGGGACGAGGATGTCTTTTCCCGGTTGCGCTGGAAGGTGCGTTGAAGCTGAAAGAGATTTCTTACATTCACGCAGAAGGATATGCTGCCGGCGAAATGAAACACGGTCCAATTGCTTTGGTTGACGATAATTTGCCGGTTGTGGTAGTGGCGCCACAGGATGCTTTTTACGAAAAGATTGTCAGTAACATTCAGGAAATTAAAGCCCGAAAAGGAAATGTGATTGCGATTATAAGCGAAGGCGATTCGGGGTTGGGAGAACTGGCCGATGATTTGATCGAAATTCCGGGCTCGCAACCGGCTCTGGCTCCTTTGCTTGCGGTGCTGCCGCTTCAGTTGCTGGCGTACCATATTGCTGTTTTGCGCGGTTGCAATGTTGATCAGCCCCGAAATCTGGCAAAATCGGTTACCGTGGAGTAGGAGAGAAGTGGGTGAAAGTTCCTTTTTGTTTGATGGTTTTTCTCTGTCGTTTATTGGTGCCGGTGGCTATTCCCGGGAGGAATTTTTAGGATAAAAAAGATATCAGGATGAAAAGCATTTTAGCGTAAATGGTTATTCTGCTGCTGAAAAACTTTGAACTCAGAATCTGGTTTTTGTTTGAATTGTTGAAAAAAGTCCTATTTTTAAACGGTAATCCATAAGCCACATTGAACGAACAAGTTAAAATAACGCTCAGTCCAGCAATTCATCGTAACCAAGCCGTTGTGAAGATTGAATTCCTTTTTAACAGGGAAGTAATTGACGCGTTACGAGCAAGAACCAATGCCCGCTGGAGCGCAACGATGAGTTGCTGGTATATTTTCAGAAACAGTTTTGTGCTGGAAGAATTTTTTAAGACAATGAGCTCATTGGCTTATCTCGATTATTCTGCATTGAAAAGTAAAAATGCGGTACAGGTTCATTCCGATACGGGCAAAAAATACAGCGCAATTTCGATGAAAGGACAGATGAAGGCGGAAGCCAGGCGCGAAATCAGTGCTTTTAAAAAGTGGCTCGAACAGGCTCGTTACGGAGAAAATACGGTGAAAACTTACATTCATCAACTGGAAATTTTTTTCGGATATTACACTGATAAAATCCCGAAAGAAATAACAGTAGCAGACATGACTGCATTTAATAGTGAGTTTATTTTGAAAAATGGGCTGAGCGCTACGTTCCAAAATCAGACGATCAGCGCATTGAAAAAGTTTTATTCAAATCGTTTCAATCGTGATTTGGATATGGAAAATATTGTGCGCCCCCGAAAAACGCGCCCCTTGCCGAAGGTGATGGACCGGAAGGATGTGAAAAAGTTTTTTGAAAGTATAAAGAACCTGAAACACAAAATGGCCTTTGAAACCATTTATGCCTACGGATTGCGAAGGGGCGAGTTGCTTAACCTCAAGTTGCAGCACATAGATACTAAACGGGGTATGATTTCGGTGGTAAATGCAAAAGGAAAGAAAGACAGGTCGCTTCCCATTAGCAAGCGTTGGCTGGAGAATGTGAAGGTTTATTACCGGATTTACAGACCGGAAACATTTTTTATTGAAGGGCAGTTTCCGGGGCGAAGCATTACCGCAGCAAGTTTGCAAAAGGTGTTTTCGAGAGCACTTGCTGTAAGTTCGATACGCAAGCCGTTTACCATACATTGCTTAAGACACAGTTTTGCAACTCATCTGTTGGAAAATGGTACCGATTTAAGATACATTCAGGAATTGCTGGGGCACAAGTCGTCACGCACCACAGAAATATACACCCATGTAAGTAATGAGAGTTTAAAGAACATTAAAAACCCGTTTGACGATCTGGAACTATAAAACACAAAGGTTGACAAAACAACGGTTAGTGCAAGTGGAGTGCGGGATTTTGAAACGGTGTCCAGCCAAATCTGCCACTGAGCCAAGCCGGCTTTTAATTAAACATCATTTTTTAACCGTCATCCGTCAAAGACGGATTGGCGGTGGTTGAACAGGGCGCTTACGCTTGAATACTGCGCCCGCCCGCATTACATTTGCATATTGTTGTGCGTAGTATTTTAATTTTTAGTCAAATAATTCTTTTAAAGTTTTAGTTGCAATAAACATTTTTTTACTATCAGGAAGTTCAATAAAATCATATTTTTCGTAAAAATTTTTTGCTTCATTGTCAATGGGGTCAACAACTATTCCGAAAGAACCAATTTCTGTAGATATATGGTAACATCTTTTTAATGCATCAATTAATAAAATTTTTCCTATTCCTTTTCCCTGGTATTTTTTGTCAATTGCCAATCTACCGAGAAGAGTAGTAGGAATTGATTTATATGATTTGGAAAGTTTTTTTCTAATTTGTTCTGAAAAGCTACTTAAAGGAATACTATAATTTGAAAGTGTATAAAATCCTTGAATTAAATTTGTTTCATTGTCAACCAAAACAAAACAAGCAGACAATTTGCGTTTAACATCCTGTCCTGCTTGGTTTTTTAAATAATTGTTTAATAGTTCTTTTCCGCAATCAAATTCCTTACGATTATGTTTTTTGTCTAAAAGCTCAATCATGTTATTTTGAATTTGCGATAAAAGAATTGTAATCATTTAAAGCATTCTTTAAAGTTTCTGAAGGTTTTTTCGGATTTGTTATTGCATCAAAAAATATTTGGCTATCTCTTTCTGAAGCAATGACTTGTTCTTTTTCTTTTATTATTTCTTTTGCTTTTTCTTGGACTACCCGAATTACAAAATCAGTAAGATTTCTATAACCCCCTAAATACGCAGCTTTCTCAAAGAATTGTTTTTGTTCTTTTGGAAGTCTGGCATCAAATCTTGCTTGTTCTATTGTCGTTGTACTCATAATTTTATGTTTTTTACAAATGTACGTAAATTATCCGTAATGAATTTGTTTTTGTACTGTAAATTTCCGTACGAAAGTTCGATTTAATATTACGCACAACAACCGAATATATGTGATGTTGTATGCCCTTTTTATATGCTGTTTAAAGTCAAAATTTACCGGATAAATTTCTCTTAAAATATCATTCCTTTCTTTTTCAGTCAACGATATTTCAATGTTTATTTGGGTTTCTTTTCCGCCCTATTGGGCGGAAAAGAGAAACTATTTGCCGTAATTGAGAATTGCTTTTACGCAGCGCTGTGCGGTTTGTCCGTCCCACAGCTCGGGGCGTTGCGGAACTCTTCCGGTTTGCAGGGCTGTTTGATACTCTTCCCGGATGCGGCTGATGTTGTTGCCTACCAACACGCTGGCGCCTCCGTGTTCTTTTAATGTAACAGGGCGTTCGGTGTTCCACCGCAGGGTGAGGCAGGGTGTTCCCAGCACGCAGCACTCTTCCTGAAGGCCGCCGCTGTCGGTTAGCATAATGGCAGCGCCCATGTTTAAACGCAGCATTTCGTGGTACCCGATTGGGTAGAGGAGAACCAGGTTTTCTGCGTTTACAGCCTTCTCCCACAACCCGAATTTTTGCAGCATTTTTTGTGTGCGCGGGTGAATGGGCCAGATTACAGGCATATCTTTAGAGACCTCTTCAGTGAGGAAATTGAGAATTGGTTCCAGTATTTCTTTCTGATCAACATTGGAAGGGCGATGCATGGTGAGCACGGCATAACGGCTGTCTGAATCGAGCTTCGGAGCCGGTTTCTTTTGCTGCTCATCTAACCGGTTTTTCTCCAGGATAGCGGCAATACTTAGCCCCGCAACTTTTTCGCGGTTGGCCTCCAGTGTGTCAATCATTATGTTACCAACAAACTCTATTTTTTCCGGGGGGACACCTTCTTTCTTCAGGTTTTCGTTGGAAAGCCTGTCCGGCGTGAGCAGTAAATCGCTGAGGCGATCGGTCACCAGGCGGTTTATCTCTTCGGGCATGGCCATGTCGCCGCTACGAAGCCCCGCCTCGATGTGACATACTTTTATGTTCAGCTTTTTGGCGGTTACCGAGCAGGCCAGCGTGGCATTTACATCGCCTAGCACCACCACCCAGTCGGGTTTTTCCGTTATACATATTTTCTCGAAAGCGATCATGGTGTGGCCCACCTGTTCGGCGTGGGTTCCCGAACCAATTTCCAGGTTAATGTCAGGATTTGGAATTCCCAACGACCGGAAAAAGGATTCGCTCATGCGCACATCGTAGTGTTGGCCGGTGTGCACAAGCAGGTGTTTAACAGGCTGCGACCCCGATGGCTCAAGCTTTTCGTTGTGTTTTTTTATGGCGTTGATAAACGGGGCAATCTTCATAAAATTGGGCCGCGCGCCCACTACCGAGATGATTTTCATGATTTTGTGTTTGTTTTTTGTTTTGTACAACAAAGTAACGGTTTTTTATTCATTTTTTGAAGTTGCCAGGAGCTGCGCACGCTGACAAGTCTGAGGAAGTTGGGAACCTGTCAGCATCGTTAGACCTGACAGCGTTTAGCTGGTTTTCTGGAGGGAAGCCCAGGATACAAGCGACTTCTGCAAGGGCAGATTCATTTTTAATTTGTTGTTGCACTTTTGCCTTGATGCAAAAGTTCCAAAAAATCAAGGCTGTGGCTCTGTTTGTTTGACGTTGTCAGGAGCTGCGCACGCTGACAAGTCGGAAGAGGTTGCGAACCTGTCAGCGTTTAGCTGGTTTTCTGGACGGAAAGCCCAGGATATAAGCTCCTTCCGAAAGGGCAGATTCATTTTTAATTTGTTGTTGCACTTTTGCGTTGATGCAAGAATATTTTTTATTTCAGGTTGAATATTTCAAAACAACCATACTTGCTGTTATTGACAAATGCTGTAATCTCTTTGTGGTAGTCAACCAGGATGTTAACGATGAATTGTGTTTTCAAATTCCTGTCCGTATCCAAATTATTTTGGGCGGAAATCCATATAAGGAGTTTATATCATTAAAATCTGAATCCTGAGTTACGATGATAAACTTATTTGTTTTTGCAAACTCCCAAATTTCTTTGTCTGGGGAATTAGTCAGCCCTTCCTGCTTAACCGTGGTAGAACCGGAATAATTTTCAGGTAGTAATTTCAAAATTCGGTGTGAGATGTTTTGATCGAACAGAAATCTCATACTGCAAGTTGATATATTTTGTTTTCCCTGTCTGCAGCATAACTCAACGCCGCAAAAATATCAGTTTCTGTCAGTTCATTAAAGTCGGCTAAGATATCCTGAATGGTCATTCCTGCTGCGAGCCAGCCAAGTATATCGCTAACTGTAATTCTCATACCTCTAATGCAGGCTTTTCCTCCACGCTTGCCGGGTTCTATGGTTATTATCTGTTTATAATCAATCATGTTGCAATTGTTTTTATAAAGATACGATTTTTCCATTCTTCGAAATAATGCCTTTTGGGTTTTAGTTCAAGTTGACTACTTCTTATCCGGGCGTAAATACAGTATTTAGTATCTCTTTTTTCTTTAGACGTTGTCAGGAGCTGCGCACGCTGACAAGTCGGAAGAGGTTGCGAACCTGTCAGCGTTTAGCTGGTTTTCTGGAGGGAAGCCCAGGATATAAACGCCTTCCGCAAGGGCAGATTAATGTTTTGTGTTGTTGTCGCACTTTTGCCTTTTGATGCAAAAGTTCCAAAAAATCAAGGCTGTGGCTCTGTTCATTCGACGTTGTCAGGAGCTGCGCACGCAGACAAGTCTGAGTAAGTTGCAGCCTGTCAGTGTATTTAGACCTGACAGCGTTTTGATGGTTTTCGGGGAGGGAAGCCCAGGATATAAGCGCCTTCTGCAAGGGCAGATTCATTTTTAATTTGATGGTGTATTTTTATCTTGATGCAAGAGTTCCAAAAAAGCAAGGCTGTGGCTGTGTTTGTTTGACGTTGTCAGGAGCTGCGCACGCTGACAAGTCAGAAGAGGTTGCAAACCTGTCAGCATCGTTAGACCTGACAGCGTTTAGCTGGTTTTCGGGGAGGGAAGCCCAGGATATAAGCGCCTTCTGCAAGGGCAGATTCATTTTTAATTTGTTGTCGCACTTTAGCCTTGATGCAAAAGTTTCAAAAAATCAAGGCTGTGGCTCTGTTCATTCGACGTTGCCAGGAGCTGCGCACGCTGACAAGTCGGAAGAGGTTGCAGCCTGTCAGTGTCGATAGGCCTGTCAGCGTTTAGCTGGTTTTCTGGAGGGAAGCCCAGGATACAAGCGTATTCTGCAAAGGCAGATTCATTTTTAATTTGATGACGCACTTTTGCCTTGATGCAAAAGTTCCAAAAAAGCAAGGCTGTGGCTCTGTTCGTTAGACGTTGTCAGGAGCTGCGCACGCTGACAAGTTTGAAGAGGTTGCGAACCTGTCGAAAGTGATCAGACTTATCGATATTACGCAGTATTTTTTGTCGTTTTCGGGTTGAGGCATGGACGATAAATCTATTCCGGGAAAGCGTAGTTTTTATAACTGCTTGATTTTTATGTGAATATTTTGTAATTTGAAGATTGACAAAGACACAGACATTCGCCCTGCACGATTAAAAGCAGCCCCGGCACAATGCCTTTTTGTTTTTATACCCAAACGCAAGGTGGACAAAATATACGGTATGCTGTATGGCCTGCCGGTGTGTTAGTTTTTTCCCGCACGACGGGTTATGTTTCATCTTTTAAAATTGAAAATTATGTCTTACTCAGATGATTTCGCACAATGGAGCGATGAAATTCAAAATGTTCCAACAGACACGATTAAGCTGCCTAATCTTCCGGTGGATGATTTTGTGGCGCGTACCGAAACCCTGGCTGTTAATGCCAACGAAGACCGCGACGCACTGGCCGGTGCAGGCATGGATATGTCGCTTATTGATGAGCTAACGTCTCTCAGTGGCGCATTGCGCTATTGCCAGGCACAGTGGATGAGTATTTTCAGGGCACGCGAAGAAGCCCAGATACAATGGAAAGAGCAATCGCCGCAGGCCTATGAATTCCGTGACGAACTGTTGCATAGTCTTTCTTTTGCTTATCGTAATATGGACGATGTGAAAAGAAAAGTGATGCGCATCCGCGAGGGAAACACGAATGCCGACATGGTGCAGGATTTGTTAGAACTCGCCATTTTGGGTGAAAAATACCCGGAACCGCTTGTTGCCATTAATTTTGACGCCGGAAAACTTACAGAGGCACGCGCTCTGTCGCACAGTATGTCGGAGTTGCTGGCTGCTGCCAACGGTGCTGCCGGCGAAGGCAACGAGACCAAGGTGTTGCGCGACAAGGCCTTTACCTTGCTGGCTGAAAAAGACGGCATCGTTCGTGAATATGGCCGTTATGTGTTCTGGAAAGACGAAGCCAAACGCGAAAGGTATTACAAGTAGTAAGCTCAAAATGCTTGATTTTAAAGGCCCCCCGGCAGGGTTACCCCTTCCCGCGGGGCTTTTTTATTCCCATTGGCATGCCATACCTTCCCCTTGTTCATTTTTTGGTCCCAACCGGATAAATTTCGGTCCCATCGGCAATATTTTTGAGGTCATCGGGCATCCGAAGCCGCCCATCACCTGTTTTTTTGAGTTAATCGGTTACCGGAAGCCGTCCCCCGGCTGATTCTTACTTCCCCCGGGTATATTTTAGCTGTTCCCTTCGGACGCGGAGCATTTTTGTTTGATGTAGGTTTCAACGCTATGTGCATGCGGTATAAATTTACATCAGTGCGGGTATTATGTATTATTGTGTTAGACGTTGTCAGGAGCTGCGCACGCTGACAAGTATGAGGAAGTTGCGAACCTGTCAGCGTTTAGCCGGTTTTCTGGAGGGAAGCGCAGGACATAAGCGCCTTCTGCAATGGGCAGATTCATTTTTAATTTGTTGTCGCACTTTAGCCTTGATGCAAAAGTTTCAAAAAATCAAGGCTGTGGCTCTGTTTGTTTGACGTTGTCAGGAGCTGCGCACGCTGACAAGTCTGAAGAGGTTGCGAACCTGTCAGCGTTTAGCCGGTTTTCCGGTGTTTTTTGTAGCAATAGTATCGATAGCTGTGTAGTAGGGCTTTTCGTTAAATCCGGTTGAGCAGCAGAATCCATAAAAATTTTACCAGGTGAATCTGACGTTTTATTCGGGCAGGTTGTTTTACCAGGCGATAGGCCCATTCGAGGTTGTTTCTGAGCCACCATTGGGGGGCACGTTCCACATTGCCCACATATACATCGAAACTGCCTCCCAGTCCTTGATAAATTGCGGTGTGGTGTTGCTGCATCTCCTGCATAAGCATCTCCTGTTTTGGGGAGCCCATGGCCACAAAAACAACATCGGGCTTTTGATTGGCTATAGTTTGAATGAGTTGTTGTTGCTCTTCGTCGGTTTTGATGTATCCGTTACGGTAGCCGAGGATATTAATTCCCGGAAATTCCTGTTGAAGTTTCTTAACTGTGGCGGTAACTACCTCCTCTTTTGAACCGACCAGGTAAAAAGATTTTGTTTGATAAAAGGCTTTCACAATATCCAGCCACAGCTCACAGCCCGGGATTTTTATAACTCCTTTAAACCCTTTCTTTTTCAGCGCCCAAACTGCCCCAATACCATCAGAATAGCCAATGTTCTGATTGATTAAGGAGCGGGTTTGCTCGTTGGCGTGCAATATTTTTTCGGCGTTAATGGCAATCAGGCTTTTTTTCTGTTTTTCGGCAAAATCTATTAGCTCTTTTCGTGATGAAAAAGAATAGACTTTGACCTTGTTAATCAGGGTGTCATTCATTGGAAGCTGTATTTATTAAATAAAACGATAGGGCATAAAACATAAAAGCGTTGCTCCAACGCATATATGGTATTTTGGAGCTAATGCTTTTTTTTAATTTAATAATTGTCCAAAACGTTTTGTATGAATATCCGTTTTGATAATTTTTGCAGGGTTACCTGCAACTATTGAATTTGAGGGGACATCTTTTGTGACAATTGATCCTGAACCAACGATTACTTCATTACCAATTTTAATACCAGGCAATATAATTACATTGACTCCAATAAAGCATTTTTTACCAATATAAGTATCTGTGTGTATATTTCTAGAAAAATCATGACTTAGCATAACAACACCTGATGCTAAATAGCTTTCATCATCAATATGTATCCCCTTGGCATAAGTTTTATCCAATTTTGTACCAAAAGAAATCCTTGCTGATTTTGAAATATCCATACCATATACTAATGTGAAAAACATGTGTTTGGTATAAATAATTATAAGTCTGGCAATTTCTCTAATTCTCTTCATTTTTTGTGACAATTTAGATTTATCATAGTGTATAATTAAAGTTATGACTCCTTTAGGTGTTAATCGAGTTTTATGAATATTGGTGTTTTCTCGTTCCCATTTTTATATATTCTCGAATTTACGGATATTCCGATTTTCTTAATAAATCTCTTATTAAAAGCATCATTATATTTTGTCTGGTAATATTTTATATCTTCTTTATCTGATATTATGTTTACATTAATAATATTAAATTTCTCTGAAACTTGAAATTGAATAATTGTTTCGTCTTTATTGAAAAGGTGAGAGAAGAACTCTGTGTGTATTCTGTTCCCGTTAGAATCAGTAATGTAGCTATTAACCCTTCCTGATATGCTCGATATTTTTGGCAGGGAGCTTCCACATTTACATTTCTCATAAATTATTTCGTTTGAGTTAGATACATCACCCACTTCATACCGAATGAACGGGAAAGATAAATTTGTTAAGTCTGTAAGTATTATCTTGTGGGCAATTATTTCAACATAAGTTCTTTCGTATGATATATGGTACCCGTTGTGTTCTTGACATTCAAATGCACATATCCCTCCATCATTGGCTCCATAGATATCGAAGACATCACAATTGCAGTATGTTTTTGCCAATGTTCTGATTTTTGGGATAAATGTTTCGCTTGTTGAAAATATGCCTCTTAGGTCTAAGTATAAATTGTTTTTCTCAAGATGCCTTAAAAAAATCAATATCGCAGATGTGTATCCATATATTCCTTTTATGTTCTTTTGTTTAATTATATCATAGGTATTCTGAAGTTTATCTGTATTTAAGTCAAAAGCAGAAATTACTGTAAAACGATTTATCCAATCAAAGATTTTTCTTGGTATGCTCCTATTGTTGTATAAAGATGGGCCGGCAATCATTATTATTGGGGTACATGGCTTAATTCCACATGTATTAAAGGCACGCCACAGATTTGGCCAAAGAGAGCTAACAGATTCTCTTGATAAAGAATATTTAAATGGTGTACCAGTTGTACCCCCCGTATGATATATTTGATGTATAAATTTTTCAATAAATGGATGGATAACTAAAAGATCCTTTTTATTAATTATCGGTATTTCGTCAAATTCAATTTTTTTAGTTAAATCAATACCTTTCGAAATCAACCATTCTCTATAGTTTTTATTATGCTTAATATGATGTTGTAAGATTTTTTCTTTTGCGTTATTTTGATATGCTATTATGCTATCTTCAGTTTTTTTGAATTGATTTTCAATAAAAGAATTATAAAGATTATTTTGATTCGTTTTGCGAACCAAGTCAAGTATTTTAATTCTAAAGTTCATTAATATTAATTTATAGTTGATGTATTATAATTTAGAATATAGGTTTGTCAAACATGATTCAACCTGCGTGGGTAGGTATGGTTCTACTTTGTTGAATGATTGATTTCCCATAGCATTAATAGAATTCTTGTTTCCCCCAATAAAATATTTAATTGCATCATATAGTTGTTTTTGATTTCCTGGTTCTATAAGAATCCCATTGCTATTATCAACTATGTCTGGAATTCCTCCAACTCTTGTTGATATTATAGGTAGAGAGTGTGACATTGCTTCTAAAATCGATATAGGTAGACCTTCGTTGTATGATGGTAGTATGAAAATATCTGCCCCATTAAAATACATCTGTTTGTCTTCATTAGACACCCAACCAATGAAACTTACTATATCTTCCAATTGATATCTTCTGATTAATTCCTGTAGTTTTTTTATTTCGCCATTTCCTCCTAAATAAAACTTTGCTTTACCCTTCAAATGAACCTTATAATTAGAAAGGGTTTCCAATAAGAACCAAATACCTTTATTAGTACCAATCAAGCCTAAAAATAAAAAAGACACTATTCCCTTTTCGTTTAACCGAATATCTTTTATTGTGGGTGTTGTTATTATGTTAGGAATAGTTAGTATATGTCTAGGTTCAAAGTTTTCTGTAAAGAATTTTTCCCATCTAGAGGATAGACATACAACAGTATCTGAATTATTAATAAAATCAGATATTTTGTCTTTCAAACTTAACTTAGCATTATAATAGAATTCATGAAACATTCCACCATGAATATGGACTATAACCTTTTTATTAAATTTCTTAGCAATTTTAAAATATATATACTTGCGTTTAAAACTATTTCTAGATGCGCTATGTATATGAACGATTCTAATGCAAGGGTGAATAAACAATAAAAATATAAAGCGTATAAGTCCTAAAACCAAACTAATTAGTTTTGAAAAATAATTAGCAGGTACATTTGATGCCACAAAATAAGCATCTGGGAAGAGTTTTTTATACTCGCTTAAAACAAAAGCTACACCACCTTTGGGCGTTTTTGAATATGGACCGATGAAAAGTATATTTTTTGTGTTGTACATAGTTTTACTAATAATTATTCAAATATTTTTCAGATGTGCTTTCAATTGAAAAGTTAGCAAAGCAATAATTATATGCTTTTAGCGTAGTAATTTTTTGGAATTCATACTTCTTTATAATTCGCTCTATTTTATCTGCACAATCATCAATCTTTTCAGATTTAAAATAAGCTCCATATTCCCCGTTCCCAATAATTTCCATAGGCCCATTAATATTGGAAACCAACACCGGAACTTTTGCTGCCATTGCCTCAGCAACGGTTAAGCCAAATCCTTCGAATAGTGATGGTTGTACAAGTAAATCGTATTTGTGAAGATTCTGGTAAACAAATGATCGCGTTTGATTTCCCCAAAAGCGAATGTTTTGACTTAAGTCGTTTTTATCGACTAATTTTTTTAAATAATCAAGAGATTCTCCTTCTCCTATAAAATCTGCAGTAAATTGAAGTTTCGGATTATTCTTTTTGATAAGAGACAGCGCCTCAATTAATATATGTTGCCCTTTTTGGGTATGGTTGAGTCGACTAACCTGAATAATTTTAAATGGTGCATCAGGCTTAAAATGTTTCTTTTGTGTTATTAATTCGGTATGAATACCATTGTATACCACTTGTACTTTATAATTTCCTTTGGATAGAATATCCTTTTTTACGCTTTCAGATATTGCAAATAGTTTATCATATTTATTAAAATTTACAATAGGGTAATTCAACGCATGAACAGTAAGATACTTTACTCCTTTTAATGGCCATTTTATAAGATTAATTAGAGTATGATTATGGCAATGTATAACATCAGGATTTATTTCTTTTAACAACAGATTAAACTTAACCAACTTTAATGGATTTCTACTACCTGGTTCTCGTTCAATTCTGTATGTTTTTATACCGTCATGAAATTTGCCAGCAATATATTCGTTGATACTTTTATTAACTATGATTACCGACACATCTTCTGTTTTTGCCTGCTCGTTGGCAATATCAACCAGCATGGTTTCTGTTCCGCCTGTATTTAAGGAGTATATAATGTGGGTTATTTTCATTTGTTTTATTTTAATGATTTTTTTTTGCGTATAGCCTATAGCTTATAATTCTTGAGTGAGTTCTGATTGTTTGCACTAGAATATAGGAGTGGAAGTATGAAAAAATCAGAATATGCAATGATGGCATTTCCAAAGGATAAAAAGAGTAAGTTCATGAGCATATAAGAAGCCAGCACCAGAGAAAGCTTGTCGTTTTTAGCATATTTTTTTAACTGACGATACGTTTTTATATAAAAAAATAAAAATACAATTATACCTAATGCTCCCAAACGTAAAATTAGTATTGACCAAGCAATATCAGCTGTATTTAGCTGTGCCATTTTGCCTGTCGTTTGGTCGGGTTGTCCCAAGGCAAAAACAGTTTTGTTGAAGTTTTGCTCAGAAACACTTCCAATCCCAAATACTGCTGTTTGTGGTTTTTGAATGCAATAAATTAAACGCTCATAGAAATGAAGAATTCTGTATGAAAAATTTCCATCAACTTCGCCCTGTTTAATGCCTTGAGTTTGTTGTGTCGTTTCTAAAAACCTTGTTTTTAGTACCGGACTGGAATAGAAAATGCCAAGAGCTAATACTGCCACTACAGCTGAAGTATATGCTAATTTTTTTAGACTGATTTTTAACCGAAGAGCAATGAATGCACATCCTAAAATAATTGCAACGGTGTAACTTATTTTTAATGATAGTATTACAGGTAGAAATAGAATGAAAATTAAAACAATGCGTATTTTTTTATTTTTATTGTTATAATTTCCAAACAGTAGCATAATTGCTGAAATTACATATACGGGCGGCTTAACCCCACGGTTAATTATCGTGCCATCCATATTGTAAATCCTGCTGGCGCCAATCAGGTGTATTCCTGTAATATGTTGGAAGCTTAGCACCAAGCACATGAGAATTGTTACCCATATAATAGTGTTTATTGCTTTTTTTATTGTATCCTTTCCAATATATTTCCCAATTAAAATGATGCTCAAGTATAACCAATGCCGTAATTGACGAATTACATCACCAATAGTATAATGATTTATAAAAATATCAATGCAACTGCTGATTAGGAGAAATAGTAAAAACCATCCAATAAAAGGCAAAACAGGGCTTTTCAAAACACGTAAGCTGTTTTTAACCAGAATTGAAATAAAGAATAAAAAATACAGCACTAATCCTGAGTCGCTGACATTGTGAGGAAAAGGGAAAGTCGACAATCCCCCGTTTTCGAGTGCCAGTTGTAAGTACGACGAAGCAAGGATAATAATAATGGCAATAACTAAGTGCTGCTTGTTAAAAAATAAACAGCCAATGCCAATTAATAGAAGAAGGATATCCAATGGTTATTGTTTTTTTAATGATTGCTCAAGGAAATGGATTGATTTTTTACGTAGTACCACCAGGTTGGCATCAACGTTTTTATAATTAATAGAACTGTGCCAAAGTTTAGAGGTAAACAAATCATCGGGATTTATCAAAAAACGGTTTTCAATTCCAAGTTCCGTTAATAAATTAATAATACGTGTGTATCTTTTGCCATGCCCAGGTAATACAATAAACGGGCGGTGGAACAATATTGCAAATGCCATGCAATGAAAAGAATCAGTTATAACGAGTTCTGCGTTTTTTATAGATGAAAGCCATCCTCTCACCGAAGGGAAAGGCCGATAAATGAATCCTTTTTTTAGCCTGTTTGCATTCAAAGCAACTGGCCTTAATTTTAGTTGCTCCGCAATTCTTTTTACATCTTTTTCTATTTTGGCATTCGATAAAAATTTGAAGTAGATTAATTCGTTGGTTTTATGTTTTTTAATTTTCAGCTCATCGTATGATTCTATAAGCAATGTAGGGTCGAGTACAACATTAGCCTCTAATTCAAATTTCTCCTTACATATTTTAGCTCCGGATTTTTCACGTACACTAATTGCCGTAAATTTTGTTAGTAGTGCTTTGGTAGTTTGTAGGTCTGTTCCTTTCCACTCAGGAGAACCAAAACTTGCAGCATAAGCTATTCTCTTTACCTTGTCGGGTAAAAAATTAAAAAAGAAGATGTGCTCGTCGTTTTTAGTTAGTTCTGCATTCCAAACCTGATCGCTGCCTACAATACAAAAGTCACTGTTTTTTGTTGCATTGGCAAGTTCTTTTGGGGTGTTGCACTCTTTCGTAAAATATGGTAAAAACTTTTTCCGAAAACAATAGAAATGAAAAGTGCTTACTATCTGTGCTAATCTTCCAGGCAAACTAATTTTTTTTGTTTTAAGCTTAAAGTTAAAAACATGAACCGTATGCCCCATCGTTTTTAAAATTTTCGAAAGCGCATACAATTGTAGGTGAGCTCCGAAATTATTAACCTTAACAAAGGTGAGGATTTTAATGTTAAGCATTTTTTTGTTGTAGTTGTATCAAAGATTTTTTAATATTTTTCATTAAAAGTATCTGCCCCAATTTATAGCTGATGTAATTGAATATTTTGTAGGGAAGCCAGAGCACGTTTTTTCCTGAAATATTTCCTGCATATATTTTAGTGAGTGTTTGGTACTTTAAGTTTTTAAATAAAAATGGCATAAAAATTCGTGCAGGGTGTATCCTGTGAAAAGGTCGTTTGCCATATATTATTCTAGGGTTATAAGGAATACATTTTTTCCACGCTGTTTTGTGAAAAGTAATATTGCTATTGGCTAAAAGTTGTTTCCCCTCTACAGAGTGTGTTATAGCCAGCGATACTCCTTTGTAATGTTCTTCCGGATAATCTTTTAACCCCCAGAAATCGGCAAGGGTGATATCAGATTTTCGGTTATGATGTGAATATCTACATTGAGAGCAGCTGTCGCGGTTGGTTAAAGCAGAACTAAAACCTTTTATTATTAAATTATTTTTGTCGCTACAACTATTTTTATCAGAGTAAAATGTAAGTTCATAACGATAATTTTTACTATGCCAACCATTTTTTTTGTTTCTATAAGAAATTATTTTTTCAACATTTGGGTGAGACTTTATAAATGAATCTACAAGTAAAAAAGAAGGGACTCCACCACAGACCATGTCAACAGTAAAAAGTTTGCCACTAAATTTTTTATTTTTTAAATAGTTAAGTATACCTGCAACCTGGCATGGAACTCCTGAAAATAGTACTGTTTTTTCTCTTTTTAAATAATTGAATGTGTCGCGGTAAATCCCGACAGTATTGCTTTGCTGGTATTTTGAGCCTTGTAATCTTTCTATGTCTTCAATATTATCGATTAGAATATGTTTAACATTTAAACCATCCATGGTTGCACCAGCTACAACCCCGCCTTCTTTTATAATTGCCTCCGCAATGGCAGCAAATACTCCTCCAGATGCGCTATTTATGCGAATTTCATCATTCTTTGCCCATGCTGCAAATGGTTTAGAGATATCCTTTTCGCTTTTGTATTCGAAGTTTGAAACGACAGGACAAGCTTTTGTGCAAAGGCCACATTGTGTACAAATATCTGTGTTTATTTTGGGATAATAATGGCCATCTTTTTGTAGCTTGATATCAATTGCATCGAAATTGCAAGCGTCGGCACATACCATGCACCCGGTACACTCTGATTTACTCGCTAGTATGGGTTTTTTATTTTTCACTCTACTTTTTCTTTTTTATTTTTTCGAAAATGAATTTCAATATGTTCATGTTCATTTTATGCTTAAGCTCGTAGTTTATCCAAAATGCATGTGCCAGCAGCAAGATAATGCCTAAAATAATACTCCCTGCATTAGGAAAAATATTCGAGAACAAGAATGCCAAGCCGATAAATGCATAAGAAATACCAATAATTTTTTTTAATAGGGCTGAGAACTTAAATTGATAAATGTATTTGCAGGCAATTAAACTCATTAGAAAATAAGCGATATACCCAATAAAATAATTAATTCCCAATCCATCAAATCCAAACATATTAGAGAATAGTATTAAAAGGAAATATTCTCCTATCCAGAATACAGCCTGAATCGTTATATAAATTATCGCCTTTCCCCTCACCATTATAGCATACGAGAATGGGAACGCAAGTACCCTTAAACTTACACCCAATACTTGCCAACGAATAATATTTGTACCTGCTATAAATTCGGAAGAATACAATACATTCATTATAATTGGTGAAAATATAAGAATTCCGACCACTCCAATACTGGCAATCAGCATTCCTAATTCCATTTGTTCATTTATTAATTTTCTTATCTGAAAATTATTGTCTGCAACTTTCATTAGCCGGGGCATTAAATCGACTCCCATTGCTGTTAATATTGTACCAACATAAATATTTGAAATTGTCCAGCTTGCCTGGTATATTCCCACTGTTTCAATATCAAAATACTTGGTTAAGAATATTCTTGATAATAATGTCATTATTGTTGCTACAATGCCAGCTATGCTAAATGCTAACCCAATTTCAAGTAGTTGTTTTAACTCTTTTTTTGCTTCGTTGATAGTTGGTATCAGCACTTTAATATTCATTTTTTTTACAAACCATCCGGTTGTAATTGCAGCAATTAACGGTATTGCTAAAACATACCAAGCTATTCCCTGAATGTTAAAAAGATAAACACATAATATCGCTATAAGTGAACCTGCTATTGCTCCAATAATCTGACTTATGGCGAGTTCTTTTATATACCGAAACCCATTTAATATGGCATATTGTCCTCTAGATATTCCATGAAAAAGAATGGCAAATGATACTATTTTAATTCCTGTTGTATATTTATTCGTTTCAAAAATAAATTCACTGATTTGTTCCGATAAAATAAAGGATAATGCGGTAAAAAGGATACTTAATATAAGAATTGAGTATTTTAGAATAAAAATAGTTTTTGCGACAACTTCCTTTTGCTCTGCATTTTGGGCGATTTGTCTTACTCCACTTTGATCAAGACCTAACAACGATATTTTGGTGGCCATGTCAATGTAGTTTTTGTAGAGTCCCCAGATTCCAACTCCTTGTGTTCCTACAATGATAGCCAATACTTTGTTGCGTATTAAACCAAATACCATCTGGAAAATTTGCACAAATCCAATTAATCCAGTGGTTTTAACAATTGTTTTATATGAATTATTACTCACTCGTTTATACCTTGTTTAAAATGTATCCGGAGGAACCTTTGTATGAAATTATTTTTGCCGGAATTCCAACGGCTACGGCATTATCGGGTATGTCTTTTGTAACTACTGCATTGGCTCCAATGGCTACATTATTACCAATAACAACTTTTCCTACAATTTTTGCTCCAGGCCCTATGTAAACACTTTCGCCAATTATTGCCGCACCTTTTTTGGAACCTCTGCTGGCCATTCCAATTGTAACTCCTTGCGATATATTGACATTTTTTCTAATAATTGCACGTGGCGATATTATAATGGTTGAAAAATGGCCAATATAAAATCCTTCTCCAATTTCAGTAGAATAAGTAATGTCGATGCCGTATTTATAGGAATAGTGTCGTAGTCTTAATCGACAATAGACAAATAAAGGAAGGTGTTTCTTTTTTTTTGCAAAGGTTTTTGTAGTTCGGAACCAAAACATATATCTAAAACCAGGTATTGAAAAATAGGCTTTTAAGTATTTAGTAAATGATCTGTTTTGCCCAATGTGTCTGGTTAAATCATTTTGAATGGATTTTAACATAGTCATTTCATGTGTATTACTATTTGGAAAGACTTATTCTGTAATGATAACTTCCAAAGTTTCTTTATATTGATAATCACGAATATTACTTATTATTTTTTTGCTTCGATAATCTTCCATGATGCCATCCATAAACCTTGTCCATGGCTTCATAATTGCCTGTTATTCAGCGTTGGCTCAGATTTGTAATCTGTGCCTTGTTTTGAAAAAACAAAAGCTTTTTATCTCTTATTGATTACCCCTCCGTTTGCTATCTGGGGTATAAAAATTTGCATTTTCTACTCATTGTTCAAACAACGTAGCTTTTTTTAGCCTTTCGGCTGAGGTACGGATTACAAATCCGCACCGGCGAAGGTTCCGTTAACGCTGTCTAGTCTGCCGACGTTGACAGGTTGGGAGTTCCAACCACTTGTCAGCGTGCGCAGCACCTGACAACGTCAATTACAATAGACTGATTATTTGCTTTTTGTTTGCTCCAGTTTTGCGAGTATTTGTTGTGCATCAAGTTTTATCTTCGAGAATGCGAACCACTTTTTGCCCAGATCTTTCAGCGATGCTCCAATGTGATACACCGTTGTTTGGTCAATAATAAGAAACCGGTCGTGTGCCTTATTAAATTTATGTACGACAATGGGTGGATACTGGGCATTAAACCGTTTCGAATCGAGTTTTAATTGTTCGGAAATATTCGCTGTGTATATGTTAACACAAACGTCTGGCGATTTTTTCGAGAGTAAAATGAATACACTTTCATCAATATAATTATCGATCAGCACAATTGACCTGGTAGCTGATTTTATGAGTTCTGAAACAAATTTGTGGGCATCAAATATTTGGCCGTCAAAGAATATTCCTTCGCTGGGAGGTAAATTTGTTCTAATATGGAAATCAAATTCATCTACTTTCCTTTTTAACTGGTGAACATCGCTTTCTATTCTTTCAATGCGTTGATTGGTCGTATAACCTTTTAATAAATACTCTTTTAATATTCTGTTTGCCCAAATTCTAAATTGAATACCCCGCTTTGATTTCACCCGATATCCAATAGAGATAATCATGTCTAAATTGTAATGTTCAACCTGGTATACCTTTCCATCGGATGCAGTTGTCGCAAATTTTGCGACAACTGCAATGTCCTGCAATTCTTCTTTTAATGCATTTGAAACGTGTTTTCCAATGGTTTTAATATCTCTGTTGAACAGCAACGCAATTTGATGACGATTAAGCCAAACTGTTTCGCCGTCAACACGCACGTCAAGCTGAAAATCGGCATGGTCTGTCTCTTTGTATATAACTATCTCTCCGTTGGCGCAGATTTGCAATCTGTGCCTTGTTTTGAAAAAACAAAAGTTTTTTGTCTCTTATCGATTAACCTTCTGTTTGCCATCCAGGTTATAAAACTTGTAATTCCTACTCATTATTCAGCCAACGTATTTTCTTTTCAGCCTTTCGGCTGAGGTACGGATTACAAATCCGCACCAGCGAAGGTCAAGTTTATCGACGTTGACAGGTTGTGCTTCCTCCGACTTGTCAGCGTGCGCAGCCCACCGTTGGCGCAGATTTGCAATCTGTGCCTTGTTTTGAAAAAACAAATGCTTTTTGTCTCTTATCGATTAACCCTGTGTTTGCCATCCGGGTTTAAAAATTTGTAATTCCTACTCATTATTGAAACAACGTAGTTTTTTTCAGTCTTTCGGCTGAGGTACGGACTACAAATCCGCACCAGCGATGGGTTCCAAAGAATAATTCAATTTTGTATTGCTTCCGTCAACGCTGTCAAGTCTATCGACGTTGACAGGTTGTGCTTCCTCCGACTTGTCAGCGTGCGCAGCACCTGTTGGCGCGGATTTGTATTCTGTGCCTTGTTTTGAAACAACAAAAGCTTTTTGTCTCTTATTGATTAACCTTCTGTTTGCCATCCGGGTTTAAAAATTTGTAATTCCTACTCATTATTGAAACAAGGTATTTTTTTTTCAGCCTTTCGGCTGAGGTACGGATTACAAATCCGCACCAGCGAAGGTCAAGTCTGTCGACGTTGACAGGTTTTGTGCTTCCTCTGACTTGTCAGCGTGCGCAGCACCTGACAACGTCAAGTATAAAGGGAAAAAAGTTTTTAGTTTAGTCGTTTAAGCGTGTATTCTTTTAGTCTAAGCCAAATGGCTGATATTTTTTTGATTTCATCGGGTAACAAATTTAATTCTTCAATCTGAATTTCCTGGTAAAATGGATATTCATGCGAAACGGCGTTCCGCGTTTGCCTGAGTTTTATCCAGTCCCGCGCACTATCTATGAGGTTTAGTTTTTCCATTCTGGAAAGAACATCAATAAAAGGAAGTCCTGAAACATCTTCTTCGAGAACCTCCAGGAGTTGATTAAATAATCGGTTTCCCATACTGTCCTGAAGCTTGGAAAATCGATAAATTAACTGGTCAAACAACGCTAGATCTATCGGGGATATTTGATTGAACCCGGACATTGTTAATGGCAAATGCCTGGCAATATTATTATAAGCAAACATCATCCGCTGGTGGTGTAATTCGCAAATAGAAAGCGTCTCATTCAATTTGTCTTTCAGTTCGTCGGTCAGCATAATTGTATTCCTGTTTTATGAATCGTTTTAAAGAAATACGAATTTCTGAAAGCAGGGTTATCCAGCACCACGTCGATTTTTTGTTCCCCGATTTTGAGAATGAGATCGGTAATGAAGTTGATTTTTTCACCTGTTTTTAGTTGCGTCCCATTGAGGTTACTAATGAACAAGTCGATGTCACCTCCGCGTTCCTGATTATTCGTTCTGGAACCGAACAGGAAGACCTGAACATCGTTTCCAAAATGATGTTTTGCCAGGGTTTTAATACTTGATATTTCAAAATCGCTAAGCCGCATATTCAAAAATAGTTATTAGTTGTGACTTCTGAATATTGATTGTGTAAATTAACATAGAATCAATAGAGTTGATGTTTTTTATCCACCTGATTGTTGCTCCGGTTGGCGCAGATTTGTAATCTGTGCCTTGTTTTGAAAAAACAAAAGTTTTTTGTCTCTTATTGATTAACCCTGTGTTTGCCATCCGGGTTTAAAAATTTGTAATTCCTATTCATTACTTAAACAACGTTTTTTTTTCAGCCTTTCGGCTGAGGTACGGATTACAAATCCGCACCAGCGATGTGTTCCAAAGAATAATTCAATTTTGCATTGCTTCCGTCAACGCTGTCAAGTCTATCGACGTTGACAGGTTGTGCTTCCTCCGACTTGTCCACCGTTGGCGCAGATTTGCAATCTGTGCCATTGCTGACAGACAATACTATTTTATTACGATTACATCCAATAACCCTTTTCCTCCGGCATAATCGGCAGCGCTGCTGTACAAGTAATCTTCAGCCCTGAAAACGATACCTTCTTCTACCGGGTTTTTATGGACGTAATCAATTTTCTGGTCAATCACTTTGTTGTTCCACAGTTCTACTGGTTTGTTATCGCTTCTCCAAAATCGATATCCTTCAGAAGTTTTAAATTGCTGCATTAACCATTCTTTTCTGCTTTCCTGAATATTTTCTTCAATAGCTTTTATTATGGTTTTGCTGGTATACTTCTTGAAATCACGAAGAATATCTTGCAATAGATATCCATCTTTCGCCCGTATAATTAAATGGATATGATTGGTCATTATACACCAGGCAAAAATCTCTAATCCTTTATGCTGTTGACAGTATTTTAAGTTATCAACTAAAATATTTTTATACTTGTTTCGAGTAAAAACATCAATCCATCCTTGGACCGCAAAGGAAACGAAGTAAACACCATCTGGGTTATAAAATTTGTATTTCCTACTCATTATTTAAACAGCGTAGTTTTTTCAGCCTTTCGGCTGAGGTACGGATTACAAATCCGCACCAGCGAAGGGGCTTCCTCCGACTTGTCAGCGTGCGCAGCACCTGATAACGTCGAATGAATCCGGAAAAACGAACGGTAAATCTAATCAACTCAGCGGCAACAGTTCAACCGGTTTTTACAGTTTATACACGTTTTCGGCACTTTCCTTAATCATATTTCGCATGTCGACAACCATTTTTGCATGTTGCTGAATGAATTTCACATCGAATGCCGAGTGGTTTGTGGTTAAAACCACGGCGTCGGCAGCTTCCAATGTTTGGGCGTTTAAATCTACCGATTCAAACCGGTTGCCTTCGTTGGTTTTAACCGAGGGGATAAATGGGTCGTGGTACGAAACAACTCCTCCTTTGTGGAGCACGGTGTCCATAATTTCCAGTGCGGGCGACTCGCGCTCGTCGTTGATGTTTGGTTTGTAAGCTACCCCCAGAAACAAGATGCTGCTTCCGTTAACTGCTTTTTTGTGGCGGTTAAGGGCAGTGGCAATTTTAATGTACATGTAGTGGGGCATTCGCATATTAATGTGCCCCGCCGCGTGAATCATGGAGAGGTCGAAATCGTATTTTTTGGCAATGTGTTCCAGGTAAAACGGGTCGAGCGGAATGCAGTGGCCTCCGATTCCCGGCCCCGGATAAAACGCCTGAAACCCGAATGGCTTTGTTTTGGCGGCATCAATCACTTCCCAAATATTGATGTCCATTTTTCCGGCCAGCAGTGCCAACTCGTTAATTAAACTAATGTTGACCAGCCGGTAAGTATTTTCCAGAATTTTTACCATCTCGGCAACGCGTGGCGAGCTTACCGGGTAAATATGGTCGATGGCTCTTTTGTAAAGCGCTTCTCCTATTTCCAGCCCTTCGGGCGACAGGGCGCCCAGTACCTTTGGCGTGTTGCGGGTATGAAACGATTTGTTGCCCGGGTCAACCCGTTCGGGAGAGTAGGCAAGCCAGAAATCATCGCCGTGTTTCAGCCCGCTCTCTTTTTCGATAATAGGAAGCATGAAACCCTCTGTTGTTGTGGGGTAGGTGGTGCTTTCCAGGCTGATGAATGTTCCCGCTTTCATGTGGCGCCCTATTTCGATGCAGGCACTTTCGATGTAACTCATGTCGGGTTTTCTAAAGCGGTCGAGCGGCGTGGGAACGCAAATGAGCAATGCGTCGCATTCGGCCATCCGGCTGAAATCGGTGGTAGCGCAGAGCGCCACTTTTTCAACAACCTCTCTGAGTACGGCATCGCGAATGTCGTCGATGTAGTTTTTTCCGTGGTTGATGCTGTCTACCTTTGCGGGATTTTTGTCGAACCCGATGGTTTTAACCCCGGCTTCGGCAAAGTTAACTGCCAGAGGAAGGCCTACGTATCCGAGGCCGATTATACCGACAACTTCTTGGTTCTCGGCTATTTTATTCAGAATTTGTGATTTGTAGTCCATAACAATATTGTTCTGTTTTTAAATTTTTTTTCTCCTTATTTCTGAGAAAATATTTTGATAAAGGATTTGTTTACTGTTTGTTTTTTGTTGTAGTAAGTTACAGCATTTTTTTATGGGATGCAACGCTTTTTATTTCGTCCAGATAAGCAGCGCGGGCTTGTCTTTGTAAAAATAGCTCATCTCGTTTTTGGTGAATGTGAGGTACATAATTTTGCGGTTAATAAGTTGCTCGGCCTTTTTTACCAGTCCGTCGATGTATTTTTTATCCAGGTCGTTTCCTATTAATGCAAGTTCTACCGTTTCCGCGTCGGCCCCTTTGGCAAAGTTGCCGGTAATGTAGGCTTCTTCCAGGTCGCCAACATGGTTGATAATTCGTTCCACAATCTGGTCAATCCCCACTGTTTTACGCACAATCCGCTTCAGGTCGGAGTACAGAGGGTGTTTCTGATTGGCCATGTAAAGACGTTTCTTCCCTTCAAATTCAGAAGTCAGCAATCCGGCATCAATAAACCTGTTCAGTTCCACCCTAATGGCGTTGGTGGACTCATTAAACTCCCTTTCCATGCTTCGGAGGTAATCTTTGTTTCCATCGAACAGAAAAAACTTGATGAGGAGTTTAATGCGGGTTTTTGACGAAATAATAATATCGAGCATAAATTAAATAAGCTAAAAAAGTATAATTGAAAAAGAGTGAGTTCGTTTTTTCGGTTGCTGTTCTTTTAATGTTTTCGGTTGCAATTTGTGCCATTGTTTTTCTTTTGGGAATAACCACGGGTTTAGCGGAAGTAATGTTTTCCGGAATGTGAGGTTAACCTGTAGTAACTGTTGTTTACATGATTTTTTTCGTGTGAACTTAAAATGGCCAGAACAAGGGGATGAGTAAAACGCTTAAAATGAATGCAATAATTTGCATGGGAGCCCCAATGCGCAAAAAATCTGCCGCTGAGTATTTCCCGATGGCTTTAATAACCAGGTTGGCGCGGTATCCGCGAGCTGTCATAAAGCTGGAAGCCCCGGCAATTGCAATGGCTACGAAAAATGGCCGGGCATCAACACCCAGCAGTTGTGCGGCAACGGCTGCCACCGGAAAAACCAGTGCTACCGCAGCATTATTGGTGATAATTTCGGTTAGAACAGAAGTTATCAGCCAGATGATTGCCAATACTCCCACCGGCCCAATGGAGCGTACCACATTAATGGTATCTTCGGCCAGCATGTTGGCTACTCCTGAGTTTTGAATGGCTTTGCTAATGGCAAATGCCGACGCAATGGAAATTATCAGATCCCAACTCACCGACTTGGTATAATTTTGCTGAGGCAGAATTTTCAGCCAGATAAGCAACAGCGCGGCAAAAGCCACATAAAAGAAAATGTTGAGCCGCATACCGAATCCGTAAGAAACAATTTCGTTAACAACAATGGCAATTACCATGGCCAGCAGAATAATCAGCGCCATCCATTTTACGCGGGGGCCTTTGTCGTGATGCAGGTCGCGCAGGTAGTTTACCAGGTAAAACATTTGCGATGAGCCCCATGTCTGGTAGAAATTTTCGGTTGCCAGCAGCACTACATTATCGCCCACCTTCAGGCGCAGGTTGTTGAGGTTGTCGGTAATACGTTCGCCGTTACGATGAATGGCCAGCACCACGGCATGAAACTGTTCGAAAAAACTAAACTGGGTAACGGTTTGTCCCAGCCACGGGAAACGGGGCGAAAGCACCACTTCGTACTGTTTCAGGTTTTCAGGCTTTACATGCCCAAGGTATTCCATCCCTTTGAGCTTTATTTCTTTATGAAAAAGAATATAGTTGAGCCTGTCGGAACTGCCTGTTACCAGAATGTCATCGTCGGGCTGCAACCGGATGCCGTGTTTGCCGGGAGTCAGTATTTTATTGTTGCGCGCCACTGAATTAACGTATAATCCTGTAAGGCCTTCAATTTTATTGTTGACAACCTGTTTGCCAATCAACTGGCTGTTTTCCACCAGTTGGAGGTTGTAGTTGTAGTCTTTGCCTTCGGAAGGCTTCCCTGCAAATTTTATTTTTTCGCCGGGCAGCAGCCAGTTGCCGAAAACGGCCATGTAAACAAATCCGAAGAATGCCACAAAAAGGCCAATTTTCCCCAGTTCAAACAAATGAAATCCTTGGTTGCCACTGTCGAGCATCAACCCGTGCACTACCAGGTTCGACGAGGTGCCGATGAGCGTACACATCCCACCCAGAATAGCAGCATACGAAAGCGGAATCAGGAATTTCTTGTACGAGAGTTTCATGATTTCCGACCACCGGATGAGGATGGGGGCGAAGTTGACAACAATGGGCAGGTTATTTAAAAACGCCGAAAAAAATGCTACCGGAATCATTATCCGGGGCAGCATAAATGCCATCGGATTTCGTTTGTGCGGCAGGTAGCGCCTGGCCAGCAACGCCATCAGCCCCGATTGCCGGATGCCTTCGTTCACCAAAAACAGCACGGCAATGGTAACCAGCCCGTCGTTTGAAAAACCGGCAATTAATTCCCTGTCGGTAATGATGCCGGTTGCCATAAAAATAACCGCGGCGCTCAGCAGAATGAGTCCCGGGCGCATTGCCTCGGTTAAAAAGGCAACCACCAGAAATACAAAAACAATCAGTACAATCCAGGCTTCAAATGTCATGAATTAAAAATACAAATCTGATTTAAACTGAAGAAAGAAACCGTTGAAAAAAGTTTCTGCTTTGCACAGCTCCGCTTCCTCAGTTACATTGGAAATGTTCTGTGTTTGAAAAAAACGACGAATAATAATTGAGCATTTATTTTACTCAATAATTATTTGCAAATATATAAATCAATTGGCGTAAAAGTGCAAGGTTGTACTTTAATTTTTCCTAAAAAAAAGGTTTGCCGGGGAATGCTTTTTGTCGTCTGTTGATGGCTGTATTTGCCTGAATGAATAGTGCTTGCGAGTATAAAATGCGAAGTTTTTCTCCGTTGTTCTTCTTTTCTGTGAGTGCAGAAAAGGCTGACTGATAGCGAAATGGCGTTCATTATAAAAAAGGTGCATTTTCTAATAAAATTAATGAAATTTCCAGAAAGTATTGCGTTGGATATTTTCTGAATCCTTTGGCTGCGTTATGTTTTAAGAACTTTATGGGGGTTAGAGTTGTTAAAGGGGTTCTGTTTTATTTAGAATATTAAAAAAATTGTATAGATGAAAAAGCTTTTAATAAACACCCTTCCTCTTGCCAATGTAAATTTTGCTTTGTTGCTTTTGCGTGCAGGAGTCGCATTAATGATGCTAACACACGGTTACCCCAAGTTGATGCATTTGCTCTCGGGTGAACCGATTACTTTTCCGGCGGTTCCGGGGCTGGGCGTTACGTTGTCGTTTGTACTTACCGTGTTTGCAGAATTTTTGTGTTCTATTTTAGTGTTGCTGGGCCTGGGCACCAGGTTGTCGGCTATTCCGCTGGCTATAACCATGGCAGTGGCTGCATTTTATGCCCATGGCAGCGACCCGTTTGCCAGCAAAGAGATGGCCTTGCTGTACCTTACTATTTTTGTGGTGCTGGCGTTAACCGGAGGCGGCAAATATTCTGTGGATCACGTTCTGGCAAGGAGTTCTTCTAAACGATAATTAAGTTTTTATTTTGATTGTTAAGGGGAGAAGTAAAAAGGGAAAAGCAAGTGCCTTTCCCTTTTTTTATTTGTTATGAAAAAAGCTATACGGTGTAAGTAGACGAAGCAGTGTTGCCTCCGCGGCCGGTCCAGTTGGTGTGGAAAAATTCGCCACGCGGTTTGTCTGTACGTTCGTAAGTGTGCGCACCAAAGTAGTCGCGCTGTGCCTGCAACAGATTTGCGGGCAACCTTTCGGTACGGAATCCGTCGAAATAGCAAAGTGCCGATGTAATTGCCGGAACCGGAATGCCGTTTGAAAGTGCTGCAGCACTAACCCTGCGCCAACCTGCCTGTGCACCTTCAATTTTTTCTTTGAAGAAAGGATCGAGCAACAGGTTCGGGAGTTCCGGGTTGTTTTCAAATGCTTTTTTGATATCGCCGAGGAATGCCGACCGGATGATGCATCCGCCACGCCACATCAGCGCAATTCCGCCGTAGTTCAGGTTCCATCCGAACTCTTTGGCAGCTTCCATCATCAGGTTATAGCCCTGAGCGTAGGAGATGATTTTTGCACCGTAGAGCGCCATTTTTAAATCATCGAGGAATTTTTCGCGGTCGCCGTCAAACTGTGGTTTCGGGCCGTTAAGCACTTTCGATGCCTGTACACGCAGGTCTTTTTGAGCCGAAAGGCATCTTGCAAATACCGATTCGCCGATAAGTGTAAGCGGAATACCCAGGTCGAGAGCAGAAATTCCGGTCCATTTTCCGGTTCCTTTTTGTCCGGCTGTATCTAAAATAAAGTTGACAGTTTCTTCGCCATTTTCATCTTTGTAACCCAGTATGTCGCGGGTAATTTCGATGAGGTAGCTGTCGAGTTCTTCTTCATTCCATTTTGCAAACACTTCGTGCATTTCCTGGTTTGTCATTCCCAGCAGGTCTTTCATCAACTGGTAAGCTTCGGTAATGATTTGCATGTCGCCGTATTCAATTCCGTTGTGTACCATTTTTACAAAGTGTCCGGCACCGCCTTCGCCAACCCAGTCGCAGCAGGCTTCGCCATCAACTTTAGCAGAAACAGCCTGAAAAATTTCTTTAACGTGTGGCCAGGCAGCCGGAGAACCTCCAGGCATAATTGACGGGCCTTTTAAAGCGCCTTCTTCGCCGCCCGAAACACCGGTTCCGATGTACAAAAGCCCTTTGCTTTCCACATATTTGGTACGGCGGATGGTGTCCGGAAAATGAGAGTTTCCGCCATCAATAATAATATCGCCGGGTTCGAGGTGCGGAATAACCATTTCGATGAAATCGTCAACCGGTTTTCCTGCTTTTACCAGCATCATTACTTTGCGTGGTTTTTCCAGAGAAGCCACAAATTCTTCAATGGAGTGCGCCCCGATGAAATTTTTGCCGGCACCGCGTCCGTTGACAAATTTGTCCACCTTTTCCACTGTCCGGTTAAAAACCGCAACGGTGTAGCCTTTACTCTCCATGTTTAACACCAGGTTTTCGCCCATTACGGCTAACCCGATTAATCCAATGTCAGCTAATTTTTTCATTTTATTATTTTTTAAGTTTGTTTATACCGCCGGGTCGCAAAGACGCAAAAGACGTTTGACCTGAAGTATTTGCGCCTGTAGCCTTTGCGGCCTCTATTCTGTTAATATGTTAAATTTCAATTCTTCCAGCTTGTCGGCTGTTTCGTTGTCTACATTTTTCGTTTTTACCAGGTAGGTAGGAAACTCTCTTCTGACGGGGTAGTCGCCCCTCAGTTTTTCAAATTGCGCTGGATCTTTCCTCAATGCATTGTTGTCGCTTTCGATGCTGTAGGTTGCAAGAACCGCCTCTTGCAGGACGGAAAACCCGCTTCGCCTGCTGCCGTCGATTTCAATCACGGTTTCGTCGGGGAGTTCCACGTTTTCGGGTTCCCAGTTGTCAATTCCCAGCTTAAAAAAACGGCTGATGGCCTGAACACTCATTTTTGTGCCGTTGGCTTTTCCGTCTTTCGAATAACCTGCAATGTGCGGCGTTGCGAAAGCTGCCATGCTTAACAGTTCCGGATCGATTTGGGGCTCGTTTTCCCAGCAGTCGATAATTACATCAGAAACTGCTTCTGTTTTTAAGCCGGTTTTTACCGCTTTTGTGTCGAATACTTCGCCCCGGCACGAGTTAATAAGCAAAGGTTTTTTCTGCAGATTCCCGATAAACTCGTCGTTTACCAGATGAAATGTTGCATCTTCGCCTTTCATATTCAGCGGCACATGAAAGGTAATCATGTCGGCCTTTTCCTGTATTTTTTTTAACGATGCAAATTTTTCCGGGCCCTCAACACGCTCGCGGGGAGGGTCGTTCAGCAGCACTTTCATGCCAATGGTTTGGCACAACCGTGCAACTTTTGAACCGACGTGCCCCACGCCTACAACCCCAATGGTTTTGCCGCTGAGTTCGAATTTGTTTTTTTGTGCATAAGAAAAGAGCGCTGAGGCGATGTACTGGTTTACGCTTTCGGCATTGCAGCCGGGGGCGTTTGTCCATTCAATGCCGGCCTCGCGGCAATAGTCGGTATCAATGTGATCGAAACCGATTGTTGCCGTTGCAATAAACTTCACTTTCGAACCTTCCAGTAATCCGCGGTTGCATTTTGTCCGGGTTCTGGTAACAATGGCATCTGCATCTTTTACAACGTCAGGAGTTGTTTTGCTTCCGGGCAGATAAACTACTTCGGCAAAGGGCTCAAATGCCCCCCGAATGTATGGTATCTTATCGTCAATTACTATTTTCATGTTTTTCGTATTACTTATGGAACTTCGTTTTCCGGTGGAAAGAATGTTCCGGCTAAGTATAATAATTTTTTACCATCTCGTCCAACACCCGGCTGGCCATAGCTGCTGAGCTGCCGGTGCTCGGGCACTTACCGGTGCCTCTGAGTTCGTTTACAACCATCTGTATCAGGTTCTGCGAAATATGTCCGGGGTTATCAAATTTCATTTCGGTAACTCCGTTTTCGTTTATCAGTTTCACGGCTTCGTGCGTAAAACTCGGGATAATAATTTCGCCTTTTTCGCCGGTAATTGTAATGGCGTCGGCAGCCGAAGATTTGTCGGCGACAAAACACCAGCTTCCCGAACCGGTGACCCCTGATTCGTGCTTCCAGCTTCCTACAACCGTGTCTTCGGCAGGGTAGAGGCCGGCTCTGTTTGCTGCAATGCCGTGAACTTCTGTAACCGGGCCAAAAACAAAATTGAGGTAATCGAACTGGTGCGAGGCCAAATCGAAAAAATATCCGCCGCCGCTTATTTCGGGATATACGTGCCAACTCTGCTCTTTTTTTACTAAATCGTTCTGGCGTGGCGGTTTATGAAGTTTTACGTTTACCGTTAATGGTTTTCCGATGGTTCCGTTATTTACCATTTCCTTCACTTTCAGAAAAGCGGGTAACGACCTTCTGTAATAAGCCACCCAGATCGGCATTCCTGTTTCTTCCGAAACTTCCAGCATTTTAAGGCATTCGGCAAAGTTTTTTGCCATTGGCTTTTCCACATAAACCGGTTTCCCGGCGCGCATCACTTCAATGGCATATTTTGCATGCGAATCGGGCGGGGTAGCAATGTAGACGGCATCCACTTCCGGATCGTTAATGAGTTCGGTTGCATTGTTGTACCATTTCGGAACATGGTGGCGTTTGGCGTAATCGGCAGCTTTTTCTGCATTACGGCGCATTACCGCCACAAGCTTCGAGTGTTCTGCTTTATTGAATGCCGGACCACTTTTCATCTCAGTAACATTTCCTACCCCGATAATTCCCCAGCGGACGGTATCAAATTTTTTCATTCTGAATGCTTTAACCGGTTTGTTTGTTGTTAATACGCAAATCTGTCTTTGTAGGCCCACAGCCCGATTGCCGGATTGGAAATGTAGAAAATTTCTTCACCGTCGGGCATGGTGTTAAACCCGTCTTTTAATGTTTCCGGATTGTATTTTTTGGTGACTTCATCAATGTCAGCAAAATTAAACCCAACGCTTTCAATTTCTTCTTTTGTGAGGTTTTTTTCTCCTTTCCCCGGGCAATATGTAATACTGAACCTGCCTTCTGACGACCCGTGGATTAAGTGCGCTGCAGCTCCGAGGTTGGAACGCAACTCTTCGTTTTCTGCCACCATTTTTAAGGTGTGAGGTGTGCCAAAATATCCGTATTTGCGAATGAGCCCGTCGATTTGCTTGTCTTCGCCAAACTCAACCAGGGCAGGGGCCAGAACAATAAGTTCGCCTTCGTCGGCCAGTGCCATGCGCGTACGGTAAATGCTTTTGTTGCCCAGCCAGGTGCTTTTAAATTCGGTAGGATCGAGCCAAACCACTACTTTTTTCAACGGCTTGTCAACCATTTCAAAATTTACCTGCAACGAGAGTTTTGCCGCTTTGTCGAATACGCTGAAATCATCGCCCACAAACAGTCCGTATGTTTGCAGTTTGCCTGTTGCCTTGTTCAGCCCAACAACTGTTTGAACGTAAACAATGGGGAGGTGTGCCGAAAAATGTTCCGATGCGTAGTTGAAAACCTTCCGGACGGGAGTGTCGGCGCGCCCCATCATTTTTTCCATTCCGTATGCTGCGCCAATAAAATGGCTTTTGTTGATTCCTTCCGAACCACCGGTGCCCACAAAAATATTTTTGTTGTAGTTGGCCATTCCAACCACTTCGTGCGGAACAACCTGCCCAATGGAAAGAATCAGGTCGAATCCTCCCTCAACAAGCAGTTTGTTTACCTGTGCCGGCCATGGATAAACCACCGCGCCCTCCGAAACTTCTTTTACAAATTCTTCGGGAACCGTTCCCAGGGTAACCACGTCGTTTCTCCAGTCATGATCGCGAAACAGATGGCGGGGCGTTTTACCAAACATGTGGCTGATTTGTTGGTCAGTCATTGGGGTGTGGGTTCCCAGAGCCGGTAAAACGTCGGTAAGCTTTTCTCCGAAATATTGCCAGGCAAACTCAGTTAATTCGCCCGCATGCGATGGTAGCCGTGTGTAATCGGGAGGAATAGCCAATACTTTTTTCTTTTCCCCCATCTTCGACAAAGCTTCAAATAAACCCTGTTTCAGATCTTCGGCCGAGAGGCTGGTATCTTTAGAGCCGATTTCGTAATAAATCATAACCGTATTTTTTAGGCGAAGGTAAAATACATGAACGAAAAATCCATGAATCTACCTTCGCATTATATTTTTAATGAGAAGAAAAAACAATACAAAGTTGCTTTGTTCTTCTTTTTCAATAACAAACCTGTGCGCGAAAAATTACCGTTTTACCCGCGCGTTTCCTTTCCAGATGCTCCAAACCATGTCTTCGTCGGCCGGTTGTGCATAATCGGTAAGGAATGTTGTGGCCATTGCACCGGTTGCCCAGCCAAACTGCGGCCATTTTTCCGAATCCCATCCTTTCAGAATTCCGTAAAGCAATCCGCCTACAAATCCGTCGCCTCCACCAATTCGGTCGAGCACAACAATGGGGCGGGGTTCTATCACGTGCCAGTTTTCTCCTTCGAGCACAATGGCTCCCCAGAGGTGACTGTTAACGCTGATGACTTCGCGAAGGGTGTTTGCAAAAACCGAGGCGTTTGGGAAGGTTTCTTTTACCTTCGTAATTAATCCTTTAAAGCCTTCAATTTTTGCTTTAATGCCTTCTCCGCCTGCTGCAGGGCCTTCAATGCCAAAGCAAAGCTGGAAATCTTCTTCGTTTCCGATGAGGATATCGGCAACCGAAGCAATTTCGGTAAAGTTTTCCCGAAGTTCTTTTTCGCGGCCTTTCCAGAAGGATGCCCTGTGGTTTAAGTCGAACGAAATTTTTGTGCCGTGTTTTTTTGCAGCGCGTGCAATTTCGAGGCAGAACTGGCTGGTTTCAGGAGAAAGCGCGCCAATTAGCCCGGAGAGGTGCACAATTTGAACGCCTTCTTCTCCGAATATTTTTTCCAGATCAAAATCTTTTGCGTTGAGGGTGCGGCCAACTTCACCGGCCCTGTCGTTAAAAACCCTGGGGCCGCGCAGTCCGTATCCGCTGTCGGCAATATTTATCTGATGACGGTATCCCCACGGATCGCCCTGTTCTACTTCGGGCCCTTCGTAATCCATGTGGCGGCTCTTCAGGTTGCTTTTAATGAATTGCGCAATTGGGCTGCCTTTTACAAATGTGGTAAGCACTTTTACGGGTAATCCGAGGTAAGATGCAATGCTTGCAACGTTTGTTTCTGCACTTGTTGCATACATGGTAAACTTGTCGCTTGCATGAACCGGCTGGCCGTTATCCGGGATAATCCGAATCCCCATACTTGTTGGAACCAGCATGGCGTATTTCGCGTCTTTTTTCAATTCTAAATTCATATCAATTAATTTTAAAGTTATTAGTTGCTGTATACTGCGCCGCTTCTTTCAATTCCCAACTCCAGCCCGCGAAGCTCAGCCATTCCGCGAAGGAGTCCGATGGCGGAGTAGCCGGGATTGGTTTTTTTCTTCAGGTCGTCGAGAATGGTGTGCCCGTGGTCGGCGCGCATCGGGATTTTGTGGTCGGGGCGGTAGACACTTTGCCTTTTTTTCTGCTCTTTTAAAATAGCCAGCATTACTTTGTACATGTCCACATCTCCGCGCAAGTGGCCGGCTTCATGAAAACCGTTGTATTCGTCGCGCTGGGTGCTGCGAAGGTGGGCAAAATTCAGTTTTGCACCGTGCCTGATGACAATCCCTTCCAGGTCGTTGTCGGGCCTTACGCCCAAAGAACCTGTACAAAGTGTAAAACCGTTGTAAATGCTGTCGTAAATATTCAAAATGAACTCGATATCTTTTTCAGTACTGACAACCCGCGGCAACCCAAAAAGCGAAAACGGCGGATCGTCGGGATGAATGGCCAGTTTTACGCCGCTCTCTTCGGCCACCGGAGCTACTTTTTTTAGGAAGTACTCCAGGTTGGTGCGGTACTGTTTGTCGTCTATGTATTTGTATTCGTCCAGTTTTTGCTGAAACTGTTTCAGTGTCCACGACTCTTCAGAACCCGGCAGACCTGCAAGAATGGTGTGTTCAATTTCGTACCGTTGTTCGCTGCTCATGGCTTCGAACCTGTGCTCTGCTTTTTTCAGCAGCTGGGCGTCGTAAGTCAGTTCCGCACCTTTCCGGCGCAGGATGAACACGTCGAATGCGATAAAATCAATCATATCAAAGGCCAGTGCACGTGCCCCGTCTTCCAGCTTAAGGTTCAGGTTGGTACGGGTCCAGTCGACCACCGGCATGAAGTTGTAACACAATACCGGAATTCCGGCTTTTCCCATGTTACGTACACTTTCAATATAATTTTCGATGTATTCGTCGCGTGAAGGCTTGCCTTGTTTGATGTCTTCGTGAACGGGAATGCTTTCAACTACCGACCAGGTAAGGCCGCGGGGCTTTGGCACCGGTTGATTGTCATCCCACTCGATGAATCGTTTTCGTTCTTCAATAGTTTTTAAATCCCATACTTTTCCGTTGGGAATTTCGTGTAACGCAGTAACAATGCCCGTTGCGCCGGCCTGCCTGATGTCTTGCAGGGTAACCGGGTCGGTGGGACCATACCATCTCCATGTTTGTTCCAGTGACATTTTTTCTATTTTGAGTTAATAATCACAATTTCGTTTGCGTTCACGGTTGCGGTCTGAAAAGAAGGGGAATTTGAAACCATTCCCCTTTCGTTTCTTTTAAACTCCTCTTGTAGGGTGAGGAACAATATCTGTTAGTTCTTCAATTTTTACCGGACGTTTTTCTTCAATGGACTTTCTTGCTGCGATACCGATGAGGCACGACATGGCTCCGTCGCGGGTGCCGGCCGAGTGTTTGTACGGATCAGCCATGTTCGGGTCGCGGAATATTTTATCCTGTAACCGCGAGTCGCCTCCTCCGTGTCCTCCGCGCGCTGCTTCCACTTTTAGAATATCATAGTCGCGGTCGAAATTTTTCATCATAAAAATTTCATCGTACCGGGTTGCATCGCCACCACTCTGGTTCATTTCAGCAGCGTGGAGTTGCGCCTGGTTGATTTTTTCCTGCCTGCGCCATGGTATGTCTTCCCACGATTCGATGCGCCCTTCTTTTCCGTTAAAAGCAATGCGCCAGCCTTCGTATGGCGAGTATGTTGTAAGCGAATAGTTTACAATTACGTTGTTGGCATATCTGATTTGTGCCGACATTTTATCGTAAATGTCAACCTCTTCTCTCCACAGGCAATTGTCGCGAATATACCCGTCGTATTTTTCGTTTTTCACATACAAATCCATCGAATGCTTGTCCTTGGTAATATCCCAGAAATAGTCGCATTTGTCGGTGTAAGCACAGTTGCGGCAGTTGGCGCCCCTGAATTTGTTGTTTTTTCCGTAGTGTTCCAGAGCACCGTAGGCAACAACTTCCACAGGGTCAGAATCGATAAGCCAGTTCAGCAAATCGAAGTGATGCGTGGCTTTGTGCACCCAAAGAGTGCCGCCTTTGTCGCGTTCGCCGTGCCAGCGCCGGAAATAAGAAGCACCGTGATACACGTTCAGATACCAGTGGAAATCAACCGAAGTGATTTCTCCAAACGGCTTTTTAACCAACTGCTCTTTAATGGCAGTGGGAAGCGTGGCGTAGCGGTAATTAAACCCGACCGTACATTTTTTGCCGGTGCGTTTTTCCGCGTCCAGAATGGCCTGGCATTTTACTTCGTCGGTGGTCATTGGCTTTTCGGTGAGAACGTCTGCTCCCAGCTCCATCGCCCTGATAATGTACTCGTGATGTGTGGCATCTACCGTTGTTACAATCACCATGTCGGGTTTGGCTTCATCCATCATTTTGTCGAAGTCGGTGTAAACCGGGCACTTCACATCCATGTACGATTTTGCCAGCTCCAGTCTTCCTGGATTGATGTCGCAAAGGGCTACAAATTCAACAATGTCGCTGTAGTTGTCTACCACCCGTTTTCCCCAGAATCCTATTCCTCTGACTCCGGTTCCCACCATTGCCAGCCTTTTTTTCTTTTGGCCGGCAACAGCAGCGCCTACCGGACTGGAAAGTAAAGATGCTCCGGCAGCTACACCGGCAGTCGTTGTAAGAAAGTCTCTTCGTTTCATCGTATTTTAGTTTTTAGTTTTAAGTTGCAGTTTTTGGATCACACGCCGCCGTAAGCGCTGTAGCCTCCGTCAACCGGAATTACAATTCCTGTAATAAAGTTTGAAATATCAGACAGAAGGAAAAGTGTAGCACCCTGCAGATCTTCGGGCTCGCCAAATTTTCCCATGGGCGTATTGTCCACAATTTTCTGGCCGCGGGGTGAGAAATTTCCGGTTTTTTCGTCCATTACCAGGAAGCGATTCTGGTGGGTGATGAAAAATCCGGGGGCAATTGCATTTACCCTGATACCGACTTTTGCCAGGTGAACAGAAAGCCATTCCGTAAAATTGTTGACGGAAGATTTGGCTGCAGAATATGCCGGAATTTTAGTTAACGGTTTGTACGAATTCATGGAAGAAATATTCAGTACAACCCCTTTTTTGTTCTTTAACATATCCTGTGTGAAAACCATTGTGGGGAGCACGGTTCCTTTAAAGTTGAGTGCAAAAACCTTGTCGAAACCTTCCATCTGCAATCCGTAAAATGTGTCGGCCAGGTTGTCGAGGTCACTTTCCTGCATTTGCTCAACTTTTGTGGTAGCCTGCGGGCTGTTTCCGCCTGCACCGTTCACCAGAATTTCGATGTCACCAAGCTTCTGGTTAATTTCTTTTTTTGCCTGCTCCAACGATGCTTTGTCGAGTACGTTGGCAGCAATTCCTACTACCTGAGCACCGGTTTCGCCGGAAATTTCAGCGGCTACTTTATCGGCCACTTCTTTGTTAATATCGGCAATGGCAATCTTCATTCCCACCGACGCCATAGAGCGTACCATAGCGCTGCCCAAAACTCCGGCACCGCCTGTAATAACACAGACTTTACCTTTTAAATCGTCAAATGACATTGGCTTCATCATATTTCTTTTTTAAATTCTTTATAATAATCAACGTTTTCTTTTGTTACAATATCAATGGATGTGTACTGCTTTGCGGCAGTATTTCTTTTCTGAACCACGTACCTGAATATTTTATCGATGGCGCTGTAACCCTGTTCTTCGGGGCGCTGGCAAATTAAAAACTGAACGATGTCCTTTTTCAGGTAGGCAACATTTTCTTTTAACAGGTCGTGCCCAATTACTTTCAATCCGAATAAATTGTGCTTTTCGATAAGCCGGCCTACATTAAAAACCTTTGAGTTGGTGGCGAAAATTCCTTTTATGTTTTTATCACGAATGATTTTTGCTACCCTGTCCATCCATTTTTCGTCTGATGTATCGGGCACTTCGGTGGTAAAAAGCTGGTGAATTTCGCGTTTGTTTTTGTGGTACCAATCGTAAAATCCTTTTTCGCGCTGCACCAGGTGGTTCTGGTTATCCATTTCTTTGGCAAAATGAATAACAAGTATATTTCCTTCGGGAAGAATAAGATCGAGCAACTTGCCTGAAACCAGGCCGCTTTGATAGGAGTTTTGCCCAATGTATCCCAGTTGCCCTTCATCTTTAATTTCTGAATCGATGAAAACAAACGGGATATCCAGCTCCTTCAGGTTGTTGATGAATTCAACCGATTCCTTTTTAAAGAAAGGGGCAAACACCACTCCGTCGGGTTTCAGCTCGATAATTTTCCGGGAATTTTCGACAAAACACTTTGGATCGGTCTGGCTAAAGGTAAATGGCTGAACCTGGATTCCGTACTGACGAAGTTCAGAAACCCTCCTTTTTACGCCGATTACCGGCCTTGTCCAGTAGCCGTCGGGCGAAGGGGGTTCGGGAAGCAGGGTTGCAAACAGTGCCGATTTTTTAGAGGCCAGTGTACTGGCTAAAATATTTGGGTGATAGTTTAAATCTTTTACGATTTGTAAAATCTTCTTTTTGGTTGTTTCAGCTACTTCACCCCGGTTGTGCAACACGCGGTCAACCGTCCCGATGGATACTTTTGCTTTTTCTGCTATATCCTTAATCCGTATTTGTTTATTGTTTTCTATAATAGCCTGATTTTAAATAGGTTTATAATAAATTCAATACTAAATAAATACAAAGCTAAAGAAAAAAATTAAATTTTCGTGTTCGTACACGGAAATTTTATGCAAAACGCTCAGTGTTGTGTTTGGGGGCGTATGTTTATTTTTATTCGGGCTTAATGTCGAGCAATTCGGGTTGCCTTGCCAGTTTGCGGATGTACCTGAATAGTTTTCCTCCATGTGAGCCGTCGACCACTCTGTGGTCGATTGTTGCGGACAGGTTTAAAATTTTACGAATTACAATTTCGTCGTTGACCACCACCGGTTTTTTATAAACTTTTCCCATAATAAGTACGATGGATACGTTGGAGGAGGGGAGTAGTGCGCCAAACCCGCTGTCGAGCCCCAGCGTGCCTATGTTGGAAATAACATAAGAGCCAAAGCTGTCGGACGAGAGATTAACCCATGGGAATGAAATTCCCCAGTCGATGGTTACCACTTTGTATATATTGAATAACCAGGAACGAAAAGGCCACGGCACTGATGACAACATGTGCTTGGATTGCATTGCACTGTTTTCTTTTCCCGATCTCGACTCGTTTATTTTTTTTGTGATGCTTTCCGTTAATTCAGCAACAGTAAGCCGGTCGGCATCCGGGATTCTTACCGAGCCCATTTCTCCTCCCTTCAGGAGTACGCTCACCATGGCATCTACGCTTTTTCTGCCTACCACTTTTCCGCGCCGTATGTATGCGTTTAGTTCGGGAACTTCTTCGCTAAAAGCCCTGCCCACAATAAGTGTCATCAGGTGAGTGAGGGTGGTTTTTATGCCCGCTTTTCGTTTTTTTGCAACAAAGTTTTCCAGCTCTGTAACATCTACTTCTACTGAACCATAAATTTTGGAATCGCGTGGTTTGCGGTAAATTGATGAGGCGACCTTACGCCAGTCTGTATTGAATTCTATGGATGAATTGTCCATTATTTTGGGTATTATTTTTTGAGTTTTTGTTCTTAAAGAATTGTGAGCAAAAGTAATTTTTTTTGACGAAACATGCCATTTTGGTTGGCAGAAGGTGCGGATAATAGGGAGGCCCCGGAAATGTTAGCGCGTGTGTTTGTACAAAAAGGATTTTACGCCAGCGGGGAACTTTGTGTCGTATTTTTGCAAAAAGAGGCTGAACCATTACGGACAGCCTCTTTGCTTATTCTGTGTTCTTTTTATCGTCTGTTTAATACAATCGCTTTTTTGTGTAATAGAGAATTGTCGGTTGTATCTTTTTTATGAATTTATTTCCCAGACCTATCCGAATCATTATTCTGCGCTGAACAGTTGTTTTGCGTTTACTCGCCTTATTTTACCGTGATTTTGCTCAATCTGTTTGGTATCTATTAATTTACGGTCGCCGGTAATGATAATGGTTATCGGTTTGTCTTTAATTTTTTGTTCGTAAAAGTTTTGGATCTGCTCAAAAGTGAGGTTGTTTATTTTTTCCATATTCACTTTGGCCGGATCATCGGTGTACCCGAGTTTTTCCCAATCGGCAAAACGCTGACTTTTTAACCTGAAAGTTGGCTTAGTTGTCAAGGCGCTCTGTTTCAGGTAAGTTTTGATGTTGTCAATGCGTTCCGGATGTAGTGGCATTTTTTTTAGCAATTCCATGTAAAGGTCAACAGCATCGGCAACCTTGTCGGGTTGCGTGCCTACGTATCCGAGGAAGTAGGTGTTTTTATTTTGAACCGGCGGCGTTGAAACATACCCAACTGCAGTATAAGCCATTGAGTTGTTTTCGCGAATTTCATTCATTACCAATCCGTTGAATCCTCCGCTGAAGTATTGGTTAAATGCGTCTATCTCTACTTCGTCGGCAATGTTGTAATCGAAACCTTCTACATAGAAATAAATTTTTGCCTGCTGCACATCAGAATTAGGAAGGAAATAGATTGTCTGTTTATCATACTTTACCCGGTCTTGAATAACAGGCGATTCACTGTCTTTTACTCCCTCTTTTAGTGGCAGGTTTGCCTTTAGTACTTCTGTAATTTCTGCTGCCGGCCGTTTCCCTACATAGTGGATATCCAGCGTGTAGTCTGTTGCCCTGATTATTTCGCCGGTGAGTTCACTTATCGTCAGATAGAACACCTCTTCCAGCGTTAAACGATCAATGTAATCCGATTCTTTTTCGTACAATGCATATTCCAGCAAAGCGTTACCAAGTATGTCAGCACTTTTTGCTTCAAACATCAGACGGCTGGATATTTCGTTCCCGGCCACCCGGTTTAACTGTTTTTCATCAAGTTTTGGCATTAATGTCTGACGGGTCATCAATTGACAAATTTCCTCTAAATTAGACTCCAGTCCCAACAGGTTGATGTAGAAATAATCGTCGGTAACCCGGTATGTGCACGTGGCATTTAGTTTACTGAATTCGCGGCGCACGGATTGAGCATCCATGTCGGGCATAATTCCGGCAGAGTTCATCAAACTGGTAGCGTATTTGAGCTTGGGCATTTTTTTCGTTCCCACGCCATATTTCAACGTAACGGAGAAATAGTCGTTCATGGGGTTTTCCGAACAATGGAGTTTTACCTTGTCGTACAAATTCACGGTTTTTACGTCCGCGAAGTCATTATAAATTTCAGGTACCGGTTTTACAGGAATTGCTTTCAGGTATTCTGCATAAGCAGATGTTTTTCCCTTGGGCTGTTCAATAGGTTTAATATCCGGTTTTTTCAGCTTGTTTTTCTTCGGAGTTCCTACTTCAATGGAAACAGTAAGGTGCCCTGCGTCGATATATTTTTTTGCAATTTGCTGGATATCTGCTTTTGTAATGGCTTTAATTTTTTCGGGCATTTTGGTGAAGTAATCCAACGGCAGGTTGTAGATAAACATCATCCTCAACATTGCAACTTTGCTGGTCGGGTTCTCCATAGTCAATTCGTAATTTCTCAGTTCTGCATTTTTAACCGATTCAATCAACCAGTCTTCAATATCGCCGGCTTTCAGCTTATTTACCTGTTCCATTACTATTTTTTCGGTGGCTTTGTCCGAATCGTATCTTCTCTGGTTGGCATCATAATATGGTACCGCCTGAATAAGGAAACGCCCCTGGTCGCGCCGCGAATCGACAGATGCACCAGCGTACTGAACATCGCCATCGAGTGTCACTTTATCGAGCAATCCGGTATTCATGGAGTTGGATAACAGGCTTGCGCAGAAGTCGAGGAGGAGTTCATCCTGATGTCCCACCGGTACTCCTTTATATCCCCAAATTACAGAAGGCGAATAGCCCAGTTTTGCTTTATGGGTCGGATTTCCCGAAAAATCTGTTTCGGGATAGGAGGGACGTTCGGGTATCTCTTTTGTTTCCAGCCGGCCAAATTTCTCTTCAATCAGTGGCTTTGCACTTTCTGCATCAAAATTACCTACCAGTATCAATGCCATGTTTGATGGAACATACCAGGTGTTGTAGAATTCGATGAGTTTACTTAACCGCGGATTTTTCAGGTCGTCGGATGTGCCAATGATATCGCGTTCGTAAGGATGGCCCTTGTATAAATTGGAAAATAAAAACTGGCTGATGTGCGTGTTGTTATTGTCCTGGTACATGTTATACTCTTCGAAAACATTTTCCAACTCAGCCTGGAAAGAGCGGAAAATGGGGTTGATCATGCGTTCAGAGTACAAATCGAGCCATTTCTCCAATTGAAAAGTTGGGAAGTTGTTGTAGTAAAAAGTCATGTCGTAAGAAGTTCCGGCATTCAGGCCTTCGCCTCCCATTCCTTCCACCAGGTTTGAAAATTCGCTGGTATTGGCATATTGAGCTGCCAGCAGCGATTCTTCGTTTATTTTTGTTTCCAACTCAACGCGAACAGCCGGATCGGTAGCTTCAGCATATTCGTCGTAAAGTTTAATTATCTGGTCGTAATGTGGTTTTTCTTTTTCCCAGTCTAATGCGCCGATTTTATGAGTTCCTTTAAACAACACATGTTCCAGGTAGTGAGCCAGCCCGGTATATTCTGCGGGTTCGTCTATTGACCCGGCACGCACTGCCACAACGCCTGTTACATCCGGTTGGTTGGAGTCCGGCCATAAATAAACCGTTAACCCGTTATCCAACTTATAGGTTTTAAACTCTTGTGAAAAAAGGCTGTTTGAGAACAGGCAAAACAGAGAAAATAAAAAGAGAACAGTTGTTTTTTTCATTTCTAATTTTTTAAAAATTAGTGGATACTCAATAAAAATAATTACATGTTAAGATCTATTTTCCCCATTTCAGCGAAAAGAGCATTGTTTTACTCATTACGTTGTCTGTCGGGGCAATAACGTATGCAAAATCGACTGCAATTCCGGAGAAATGTATACCACAACCGGCAGTTGCGTAGGAAGCGCCGATTTTTTCATCTTCGAAATGATAGCCTGTTCGCAGAGAAAGCAAATTGTTGTATTCGTATTCAGCACCAATACCACCTGCAATTCCGGTATTGTTAGATGATAATTGGTAAGCTGCGTCTAAAACTCCAGTGAACGAGTGCTTGTCTGAAACTGTGTAATGGTAGCCAAAACCTGTTTTAGCGCGTGTTGGCAAGTTGTATGTTGAGTTGCCATAATCTGGTTTTGTTCCCAGGTTAGAAAGTCCTACTCCTACACTTACGCTCCTTTTGTTGTATAAGACTGACAAATCAGTAGCTACTGCCGATGCTTTGCTTGTGCCCCCCAAATCGGAGCCGAGGTAGCGTACGGCAACTCCAGCCACTATTTCAGTATTAATTTTATATCCGAAACCAAGCTCCAGCGCGTATTCAGAAGGAGTAAAGGAGCCGGTTACATTTCCGTTGTCGCTGGTTTTTTCTACTTCCGGCATATTATTGAAATGTACGCCGGCTGCAATGGCTAATTTATTGAATGTGGTGTAGCCGCCAATATTTATAAGTTTATTGTTTGCGTCCTCCGGCTGCCACAACAGGTACGAAGCCGATATGGCAACCGGGTGCAGCGTGTCTTGAAATATTGCAGCAGTATTGCGCTGAGCTGCAAAAGCCGACTGTAAAACATATCCTGCATTTCCCATTGCCGCTGTCCGGGTGTCTGACATGTAGTTTAAAAACGGAACTGCCTGTCCGAATGACAGGGTAGCAAAAGTTGTTAAAAACAGAATGCTGATAAAAAATCTTTTCCTCATAACTTGATTATCTGTTTTTTTATTTCTTTTTCGTCATATTTTATGTGCACATTATAAACGCCGCCACTAAAAGCAGACACATCAATTTTGGCCGGTTCAAACGGAGAAATATCCATTTCGGCCTCGAATACTTTGGCGCCGGAATTACTGTTGATTGTTACCTGTGCGCGCTGGGCTTCACCTGTGCGCAGCCAAATGAAATCTTTTGCCGGGTTGGGATAGACGTCTACAATCTGGTTGTCGTCGCGTACCAGAACACTAAACTCCTGAACGGCTGATTTTCCCATGGCATCAGTTGCGGTTATTGTTACCTGTGACAGGCCGTAAGCCATTGATACCACATATAAAGTTCCATTGTTTTCGTTTACATTAACTACACCAGGTGCGGTGTTGGTAAACGAGTATCGCAGTATCTCGTTGTCCTGATCGGTGAAATAGTCGGCAATTGCAAATGATTTTTGCTGTCCGATTGCCCCGAGGTGTAAATTTTCAATTTCACTCACAATTTCGGGATCGTGATTCGGGAAAATTTTGTAGCTGATTGTTTCTGTGGTTGCTGCACCATATTTATCTGCCAGCGTAAGAACCATAGTGTATGCTCCTGCTTCTACTTTTGTTCCGGTGATGGTAACCTGAGCTTTTCCGCTGCCCAAATCAACAAGTTCTACTCCATCGTTTGCCGGTTCCAGGCTCCAGTTTAATTCGTGGCCGTCGGGGTCGCTCCCCGAAAAACGTAAAGCAACTGTTTGGTGTTGTTGCATTGTAACGTCAACACCGTCTTCCGCAATAATCAGAGGGGTGTTGTTTGCCTGGGTGGTTTGAGTTACCTGTGCCGACAGCGGAGAAAAGTTGCCCGAAAAATCGAAAGCATTTACTGCCAAGTAATATTGAGTGCTAAACTCCAGATCTTCTATTTCTGCTTCGTATGTATCGCCGGCATTCAGGTTGCCCGTGGAAAAGCTGCTAATCATTACGTCTTCCGGCGGGTTGTTTACATTGATTCCTGTTATCGGTGCTTTTCTATAATACACGTTGAAGCCTGAAGCCTTTCCGTCGTCAGGATCAGAAGGAACAGTCCAGCGAAGAGTGACTGTGTTGGAATATACATCGCCGGTCACTTTTCCTACGCCAGAAGGAGGGGTGGTACTGCCGCTGGCAAGTGCTGCCACTGCATCTACAAGTTTTCCCAGTTTTCCTCTGTAACTTGAATTGTAGTCATCGATATTAACAGCGCTGTTTTCTAACCGCGCCCGCAACATGTCTGCATTATATCCACTGCGTTTAAACTGGGAAAGCACCAACGCTGCAACTCCCGAAACGTGAGGACATGCCATGGAGGTTCCTTGGTTGTATCCGTAGCCGCCTACCACAGTGCTGAGTATGCTGTTGCCCGGTGCAGCCAGGTCAACCCATTCACCATAATTTGAATAGCTTGCTTTGCGAAAATCTCTCGCGAGTGCTGAAACTGCTACTACCTTTTCGTAATTGGCAGGCGGTGCTTCTGCTCTGTTTTCATTTCCTGCAGCAAAAATTACAATACCGCCTCGCATGGCGCCTGTTTGCCGTCCATTTTCGTCAATCCCTGCATATTCAATAAAATAGTCAATTGCAGCTTTGTCGGAACCTGGGATTACAGTGAGTGTTTCGTAACCCCAACTGTTTTGACAAATAACCGCACCATTGTCGGCTGCGTATTTAATAGCCTGTGCTCCTTTGCTTCCGGTATTTCCTACATAAGGGTCATCCTCGGCCACAAAAATCTGGCACGACATGAGCCTGACTCCCGAATTGCTTTGTCCGTTTCCTCCGGCAACACCGGCAACACCCTTTCCGTTGTTATTAACTGCAGCAACGGTTCCGGCTACGTGAGTGCCGTGATTGTGCGGAACCAGTTTTCCGACGTCGGAAACAAAATTATATCCATGGATATCATCTTTAAAACCATTTCTGTCATCGTCGAGTCCCGAAGTTCCGTTTTTTTCGGCTTCATTAATCCACATGTTGGCAGCTAAATCTTCGTGCTCGTAGTCAATTCCGCCGTCAATCACAGCCACTACAACATCGGGTGAGCCTGTTGTATATTCCCAGGCTCCAAAAAGATTGATGCTGGAATAGCCGTCCTCGTTTTGGTAGTGCCATTGTTCAGGCAGTCGTGGGTCGTTGAAAGGAACTGCGGCTGTAGCTGATTTGGTTATATTGTTTGTAATTTCATTAGCGATTTCTGTTGTATTATCGTCCCGAAACCAGGTGGCGACCGGACGGTATTCTACTTTTTTTACCCCTTGAATGCCCGATAAATTCTGCCGGGCTTCGCCGAGTGGCACCTCTGTATCGAACTCTACATCGTACCACAGATGCAGCCCTGCTTTTCTGGTTCGCGCTTCAAATCGGCCTGCTTCGGGGAAGGTGCGTTTCATTGAGCGTATTTTTGTTTTTGTGACGACCTCCTTGGAAGGTAGTGCATCCAGTTGCCTTTTTCCGCTGCGAACCGCAGTTTCTACTTTGTCGGAAAGCCCTTCCGTTAAAAGAATGCGGACATGACCCTGTGTGTACATTTTGCTTTGTTGCTGTTGTTCGGGCAGATCGGCCAATGCCGGCTCTACTTCTTCACTTTGCAACAACACGTCGTTTGTGCAGGAGAAAAGCAAAATCGCTAAAAGCGGTAAATAATAATATTTCATGCGGTATTAATGGTTTTTAAAGAAATTCAGAAGCAACACCAGTGAGTCGGGTTGTTTCCACTTTATTTTATTCTGTTTTACAAATTGTTTAAACGCCGCCTTTTGGTTTGGTTCCAGTTGCGATTCGATGCCTTTACGCGTTGCGGGGTATTCTTTGCCGTTAGCAACAATAAAATATTTCCGTGTTAACGGAAGGAGGGTTCCGGCATCTTTTTTTTCTTTTAGCTCCATGTGGTTGACGATGCTTACACCGCCAATATCCATTGATGTTACTTTGCGGGTTGCCTGTACGTTTGACGAAGAACCATAGGCGCCGCCGCTTTCTTTCGCTGCACTGAAGTCTGCCACAACCAGTTCTGCCAGAAATTTTGTGCTATCGCCGCTGATAACATGCATCAACTGTTTATCGGATACATAATATTGAGTTCTTCCAATATGTACCGATTCGATATCGCCTGAGTCAGCTTCTTTAATTTTGTCTTTTTCCAGATAGTGCAACGTACTTTTTACCAGGTGTACGTTAAGTGGTGCCTGTAGTGATTTGTGATCTTTAAAATAAACTGTGCCTTCCTGAAAATCGGGATAGATGTAGGGCCACATTGTTGTTACACTTTGAGCCTGACTTGTAAATGCACAGAACAGTGCGACGATGCTGAAAATGAGTTTCTGTTTCATGACCTTTATTTTTGATAAATATCAAACAAATTTGCAATTTATTTTAAGACAATTGTTTGGTTTTTTGTTAGAGTTTAGAGAATTAAAAAAGGGCGTCCGGGAAAGAACGCCCTTTTTATAGGATAGTCAAAAAAATCTTGCGATTATTTACTGAATACTTTTTTCTCTTTCAGTATAGGAAAATCTGTTTCGGGTAAAACCTGCCCCCTGATGGTTGCAGATTTTGAATCAGTGCGGACGAAAGTGGATGAAGGATCATACCATCTCAATGCTCCATATGCTGTTTCATCTTTTGCTAAATAATACCCCCAAACATCGTTGGCTGATGTTACTGTGCCGGGTTGCGGTACAGCAAAGATGATAGCCGGAGAGTTATAAGTAGAGAAAAAAATGTCTGCAGGAGTTCCTACCGACGGATGTATCCAGTCAACTGCCAGAACTTGCCAGTCGGGAACAGTTAATGTTCCGCCTACCGGGTCAAAAATTGCTGCAACTGTTGTCTCTTCTATTCCGAAAAGATTCATGCCCAGTCCTTTGATGAGCACTGCGTTTTCGTCGTCACTTTCTTCGTCTGCTACAATAGTAATATCATTTTCGACGATTGGTGCTCCGGTGCTGGCATTATATCCGTCAAGGCGGTAGGTACCAACTATATCGTCCAGCGTGTAACCGTAGCTGTACAGGTAGTTGTCCTGAATGTCTAAAGCAATGTTTGTGTTGCCATAAACGTCTTCGAATGCGTTAGCCGGTATGGCGATATCAACAGTTGCTCCACGGGCAGGTTCTTCGGGCAGTAAGAAAACGGGAACGCCGTTCATTAAACCCCACATTGCAACATCCAGCGTAACTACTTTCCCGGGTTGTTTGTATACAACTGTAGGGATTGCGTCGGCTACTTTTTTCGCTACCACAATTCCTTCGTCGGTCAAAGCAGGAATTACCAAGTCTTCCCATTCGGCAAAAGTTGCTACAGTATCGGGATTGAGATCTTCAAATTCGCTGCGCAGATTCCATGCTTTTACTGCTACACGTGTAGTGAGCCCACGCGACGGTGCGCCGCTGATTAAAGTATCAGCTTTGGCTGTGTATGCGCTGCTTCCGTTGCCTTCGAGGTCGAGAACAGCACCTTCTTCGTAAGTAATACTGGCATAAGCGCCAGCAGGTGCATTGGGCAGTTCAATCATTAAATCGTTACCGCTTACAGACAGGCCTTCTGCAGGTATTTCAATATCCTGCGGATTGAACTCTTCATATCCGGGTTCAATCACCAGCGGCTTGTCGCCAGAAACTGTATTTTTAGCAAAGTAAGAAACAAAAACCTTCCCTGTTCCCAGGTTTAACGGTTCGTGGAAAGTAAGCGTAACTGTAGTGTCAGCAACTGCTATTTTTTGCGGGGTAGGTTTGCTGCCGTCGTCCAGAGTTCTGAACTGAGCATTTTTAACTTCCCCATCTACTCCGTCAACGCTTGATGCAACGGCATAAATCTGGTATATGGTAAAGGGAGTAAGCTTTTCAACAGTAACAGATGTTTCGGCTGCTTTAGCATACTCGGTAATACCTGTTTTTACTCCGGTTACTTGTTGTTTTAAAACACGGTCAGGAGCTTCAAGTATTGTTGTGTCAACCTTTTCGGATTCAATAATTACCCACGAGTAGTAACCTGCTGTTCCGGCAGGTTTAACTGTGAATGTAACATCATCGCCTTTGTCTCCGGGAGTGATGCCGGTAATCTCAACTGCCGGAGCTCCAGGAAGGGTCAATTGGGTTTCCTCCCCAAAATCGGTACACCCCGCGGCAACAAGCATTACGCAAGCTATTATATATGCAAAATATTTTTTCATTTCTTTGAAATTAATTTACAGTTATCAATTTATTTTTTAACAAGCACTGCGTCAGCCTGGAAAATATTATACCAGCCGGCAGAGTTTGTTGTTCCTTTTGTAAAAGCCTGACTTCCAAATTCATCCTGAATGTGAATGGTTCCGTCGGGATCGATTAAGCCGGTAATTGCTCCGCCATCCTCGATTCCTGTTTCACCATCAGGCCCATAGAATCCTTTAAGAAGGACATCATACGTATCACTTAGAACTGTAACCTGACCAACAGGAATTTTTATTTCTGTTTGTTCTTCGTTGACAATACCGTAGACTGGAGATTTGGCGCTAGAGCCACGATTTACCAGGTTGGTTATCCAGACTTTATTTACGTCTGAAATGTCTTTGTCCAGAGTAACTGTCCATTCTTCTTTGTCGTTGAAATAACTTGTAGCAGTAGCGGTAAATTCACCCAGAATAAAAGCCAGAGGGTGGTCGAGGTCTGCAATGGTTACCCACATGGTATCGATGCTTCCGGCATTTACGCTGCCAGAGCTGGTAATGCGAACACCGAATTTCATATCGCCTGTAAATACTCCGTTATGGTTTACAATATCGACTTCAATATTTTGTACCGCTTCATTCCCGTCGAAATTCAGTACCGAGGCACCACCTTTCAAGCTATAGTCGCGGCCTTTTACTGCAGTACTGTCTATAAAATCAAAAGAAACAGTTGACGATAACCCCGACAACGAGGTCAACCGCACCGGAATTTCCAGTGTGCCTGCATCTTCAGTAACCGTCATATTTTCTGAACTGAATGCTACAAATGCCTCGGCATCGTCGAATTTAGGATAATCATTCAGTTCGCACGCGCTGAAGAAAAGGACAATGCCTGCTAAAACGCTGATATAGATTGTTATTTTTTTCATTTCTATTTTATTTTACGCATTAATCTATCAATTGTCGTATCCGGGATTCTGAACCAAATTTTCATTTACATCCATCTCGCGTTTATTAATTGGTAGAGCCCAGTATTTGCTGTCTGATGGTACATTCTGGTTGGTTACTGAACCGCTGAAGTGGGTACGGGTAATGCTGCCGCCGGTGCGAGCCAGGTCGTACCAGAAGTGTCCTTCCCATGCGAGTTCGAGGCGGCGCTCAAACATAACGTCTACTTGCGACGGATTGTCGTAAGGAGTAGCACCACGATTTTCACGAATAGTGTTGATGTCAGCCATTGGTGTAGTTCCTGCTATAGAAGCCCCGCGCGACATTGCTTCGGCACGGTTAAGGTACATTTCACTCAGGCGGAGTACAATGGTATTGCTCACGTCCGGATTCCCTTTGTCTTTACCTGCATATTTTGTTGTCCAGTAAGTAGTTGGAGCTTTGTCAGGATTATTCATAAACATTTCTCCTCTTACATCGCCTTCGTCGTAAAGAGATATCAGGTCGTTGCTGGCAGCACAGTCGGAGTACCCGTCAGGATCCGTCATGTAACTAATGCCATCCCAATACCCGTCATATTCATTGCTTTTTAAGCCGTAAACTTCAAAAATCACTTCGCCTCCTTCGCGGGTGTCTTCTTTAAAAGCTGCGGCATATTTATCGGCTGTCCACATTGAAAACTCACCACTGTTAATTACAGTTGTGGCGTAGTCGGCGGCTTTTTGCCATTCGCCCATGTACAAATAAACGCGTGAAAGCAGAGCCTGAATAGCCAATTTGCTAACTACCGATTTTGAGTTGGCTACTCCGTCTCGGGTGTAGTTGGCTGCAATGAGTTTTTCTGCATCGGTAAGATCTTTTTCGATGTTGTTATATACGGTTTCCACATTGTCGCGTTCCGGTTTCCCGGCAGGGTCGGTTACAAAAAGGTAAGGAACCCCAAGCGCGGTTTTATCAATAGTGTATTGTTTGCCGTATGTACGTACCAGGTCGAAATGGGCAAATGCGCGCAAAAACATACATTCAGCCTTAAGGTTGTTCACCTGTTCCTGGGTAACGCCATCTTTTCCTGCTTTATCGTCGAGGTTTGCCAACACGTTGTTTACCGCAGAAATCGTATAATAGGCAGTTCCCCAAAGAGCCGGGGTAGCTGTAGATGTATAATTCAGGTCGTAAGGTACAGTGTAACGTCCCGAATTTTTATTTACATCTCGGTATCCGTTACCGCTGCGCATTTCAGCATCGAGTACAAAGGATGCTCCATACCAGTTTACCGAAACAAGCGGGGAATAGGCTCCAAACGTAGCATTGTTCAACCCGTCGAAGCTGGCAAGAGTAAGTTCCGTACTTTGCGACATAACGGGTTCCTCTGTAAGAAAATCCGTACAATTCGTAAACAACAGGGTTGCTGCTACAAAACTTAATATGAGTAATTTTTTCATTTTCATTGTTTTTCAAGTGTTAAACTGATTATGATTAAAACGACAGTTCAATTCCACCTGTCACTGCTTTAGTCATAGGATAAATTCCGTATCCGATACCGTCGGTACCGCGTTCAGGATCCCACCAGTCCACATCGTGGAAAGTAAAAATATTCTGTGCGCTCACATAAAACTTCATCCCGCCAATTTTTGCTTTCTCAACTAATTTTGAAGAGAGGTTGTACGATAATGTAACGTCTTTCACACGCAGATAGTCGCCCTTCTGCAGGAAGCGGGTAGAACTGAAGCTGTTGCTGTTGGTTCCGTTTCCGGCAACAGGTTTTGGGTTTACTCCCGTATCTCCCGGCTCTTTCCAGTAGTTCATTGCTTCTCTTAACTGATTTAAGTTCATTGATGCACCGTCTGATGAAAGATAACGTTTTTCAATCAGCAGTACATGGTTGCCACCTTTGAATTCAAAGAAAGCTCCAAGGCTAAACCCTTTCCATGCAAGGTCGGTATTGAAACCACCTGTGAATTTTGGTTCCGGGGAATAGTCATAAGTGTAGCCTGCTTTGTTGTAGTCATTAGAGATGTTTCCGGCATCGTCGCGCCATAAAGCTTCGCCGTTGGTTGGGTCAACTCCAACATAATCAAACAAGCGATATGTGAAAAGCGATTTGCCAACTATATGGCGTAACCGACCATCATCAGCATAAGCGATTTCTTCGTTGTCTCCCAGCTCCAGAATTTTGGTTTTGTTGAAAGAAATGTTTCCACCTACACTCCAAACCAGGTCGCGGGTATTCAGTATTTTATAATCCAACTGAAGTTCGATTCCCCTGTTGTCGAGCGATCCGATATTCAGGAAGTTGGAAGAAAAACCGGTGGTTTGCGGTACGTTTTTATCCAGAAGCATATCGGTAGTTTTACGCTTATAAACATCGATATTACCATCTAAGTTTTCAAAGAGGGTAAAATCAAGACCAAGGTTCCATGAACTGTTCTTTTCCCACGACAGGTTTGGATTTTCGGGGCGCGAGGGGCGCATACCTGTTGTTCCGTTGTATGCTGAACTTGCATAAACACCGAAAGCTCTGTAAGCGCTAATATTGTTGTTTCCGCTAAGTCCGTAACTTCCGCGCAGTTTTAACAGGTCAACAAATGAAAGTCCATCCATAAAACCTTCGTTGTGTATGTTCCAGGATGCACCTACCGAATAGAAAGTACCCCATTGGGTATTGCTGCCAAAAAGCGAACTTCCGTCCATACGAATGGATGCCTGTAAAAAATATTTGTCGGAATAATTGTAGTCTAACATTCCGAAAAATGAAAGCAGCGTGCGAGCTCCGTACCCTTGTTCTGCTTCAATGGATCCGGGTGTTCCTGTCTGAACATAAGGAATATCCATGGATACGCCGGGAGCATAAACGTACTGATATGAACTCGTGTGTTTCATTGCTTCTTGTCCTGCCAACACACGCACACTGTGGTCGTTTAACAATACATCTTTGTATTCGATGGTGTTGGATGTTGTCAGCCGCTGGTATTTACTCATGGTTGTTTGCAGCGTTGCACCCGAGGATCTTGTTTCGGCTGACCAGAAGCGGCGGCCTTCGCCATGAATGGTTTCGATGGCGTTGGTAGTTCTCATGGTTACCTGCTTTAGAGGTTTCCATTGCAAATAGATATTTCCCATCAACTGGTAGTTTTTACCCCATTGATCATCGTATTCTGCCGTTGCTCTCGGGTTTTGATTACTGTTTTCAGCAATTTCCCAATTGTGTTTACCCTCGTCGGTGTATGCAGGAGTCCATGGCAAAATTGTCATCCCGGCAAAAGCAGGGTTCGAATAGTAAAGACTTTGCATTGGTACGTCCATTCCTTCAAGATAAGAGAGGTTTACGCGGCCTCCGCTTTCCAGAGCATCTGTCAGTTTGTAATCTGCATTGAGTCGCCCTGTGATTTTATCTAAACCTACACCATAAAATACCCCGTCGGTATTGTTGTAGTTTAGCGAGGTGTAATATTTCCCTTTGGCGTTACTGCCGGTTGCGTTAACTTCATATTCCTGAATTGTTCCGTAACGTGTCATATGATCCATCCAGTTGGTAAGCGGACGGCTCAGTAATTCTTTGGGACGGTAGTAACTGTCCATCGGATCGTCAGGGTTTTTGCCTGCGTTGACAATAGCATCCCTTTGGTATTGAAGGAGCTGATCCGCGCTCATAATCCCGAAGTCGTTGTCGTTTGCCAGCCACGACGTACCAAATTTTGCACGTGCGGTAAAACTGGTTTTTCCGTCTTTTCCGCTTTTTGTAGTAATAAGAACTACACCGTTGGCAGCGCGGCTTCCGTAAATAGAAGCTGCAGCAGCATCTTTCAGCACAGTTATGCTTTCGATATCGTTAGGGTTTAACGAAGCCAAAGCGTTACCTGTGTTCAAAAAGTCGTTAGCATTGCCAGTAACTACCGGAATACCGTCAACTACCCATAATGGATTGTTGCCTGCGTTAATCGATGATGTTCCGCGGATACGGATATCAGAGTGTGCGCCCGGCTGACCTGAATTGGATGTTACCGAAACACCGGCGATTTTTCCGTTCAGAGCCTTGTCTACCGAAACAACGGGAGCTTCGGCAATTTGTGCGCCGGTAACTGTCCCTACTGCACCGGTTTTGGCTTCTCTGTTAGTTGTACCGTAAGCCGTAACAATTACTTCACCAACGCCAATCGTTTCTGATTGCAATTGTACGTTTACTGAAGTTTGATTACCAATAGCAACTTCCTCCATTTTCATTCCCACAAACGAGAATACCAAAATTTTGGCATTTTCTGGTACCTGTAAAGAGTAGTTACCATCCATATCGGAAACAGTACCTAGTGTAGTACCCTGTACCGAAATCGAAACTCCCGGGATTGGCATGTCGTCCTCAGCCGAAGTAACCTTACCGGTTATCACCTTCGTCTGGGCGTTTAATGCTTGCGTTCCCATGAAAAGGAGAATCGATAAAAAAAACGCAATCTTCTTCATAGAAATAGTTTTAAAATTATTAATTAAACAGCTAAAAATTAAGTCTTTATTATATGTTTACGCGCATTACTTTTTCCCCAAAAATAATGGTCTGTAAAAATGTATCATAAAATATGTTCATAATAACTAAAATATGTTAAAATTACCCAGTAGGCGCAAATTTATAAAAAGAATCGATTTTCAAAAGGTAATCTGAAATGAATACTGTATTTTTTACATTAAATTGAAAGTTTCAAAAACGCCAGGAGGAGATGTAAAATCTACGAAGGGTAATTGTAAAAATAAGAAGAGTGAGTTCCTCCTGGCTTAGATATCTTTCAAAATGTATGCTGAATTATCCCGATTCTTAATTCTATATTAAATAAAAATCTTCCTTATGAAAATGGTTCTGTGTTAGTTGATGGATAGCCTTTGTCTTTTACTTCTTTTATGTTTCTTCTTTCAATAATCAACTTATGGTTCATAATTATGATTAGTTTTATCAAATATTCCTCAAATATAAATAAATATATAATCAGCCTTAAAAAAATGTTAAAAAAATAAAATAATGCTTAGTGGCAAATGCGATAAATCATGTTTTTTGTTCTCAAAAAAAAAGTGGAACGTTAATGCTGGTTTTTCGTCGTCTGTTTTTAAGGGAGATTATTGTCGTGTATTCCGTTTTTGTTCAGGGAAAGATTGAGAACCCGCATTGCTATTTTATTGTTAATGATTTTTTGAAATCAGGTATTGGTGTTTTGAAAGAGGTGAAATGTGTGGGGTGGGTGTTGTTCGTGTGGCTGTTTTTGTTTTGATGTTTCAGTCTCTTTCTATTGATTTGATTGAAGGAAGAGCTTGTTTTATTTGCGCTTTAAAATTCTTGTTGCTGAAAATAGAAAACGGGAATTTTTTTTTTTTTTTTTGATGGCGTGGTGTGATGCCGAGTGTATAATAAAAATACCGGGGATTTTACCCCGGTATTTTCATCTGCGCAACTTATGAGTTAGCGTTATCGTAATTCAATTTTATGTTTAGCTCACTTTTAATTTTTTGTAAAGACAAAATCAAAAGCTCCCCAACTTCCTTGGTCGATACCGATAGTGAATGTCATTGTATAGGTTCCGTCGCAGGTGTTGAGTTCTCCAAATCCCTGATAGTTGTATCCTGTATATGGCAACCCCCATGGGGCAACATCAGGAGCTAGTACTGATTTTTCGGCAATAATTGAAAAGTTATCTTCATTTACTACCATTTTAAGAGAACCTGTTTCGTTAAGTCCTTCGATGGCAGCCAGGCCGGATACATATAAAATGAATTCATTTTCCGGATCTGAAGTGATGGTAACATTGCCGTCAAGTCCCCAGCCTTCGCTTACCGCATGGAAGCTGCCCGTTGCAATATTAACATCATATCCGCAAACTACTCCTGCTCTAAATGCTGCAGAAGAGAAATAGGATTCGCTTCCCTGGACGGTTATTAATTCTATTGTGATGACATCTGCTGCTTTGATGGACATTAATTCCATTCCCATTTTTGAAGCTACTTCCGATAAAGGTAAGTTAACAACCGACGGGAAGCTGCTTAATCTGGCAACCTCAGTCCTTTTGTTGTCTCCGTTGTAGGAGGCAACTACAATAACTTCGCTTATACGTGAGTCTTCTGCTCCAACTGTAAATTGAATAAATGTATTTTCCAGATCGTTGGAGTCGTATACGGCCGGTTTCAAATCCTTTATTTCCGGGATTACCCCTTTGTCGCGAGGACCTGCAGGGTCTTCGACCTTTGTTTCACAAGAAGCAAAGGCGAGAGCCAGAATAGCGATAAGTCCAAATATTTTAATTTTTTTCATATCTCTTTAAATTAATTTTTGATTGTACCTTTTTTACTACCTGGTGCCACCAGCCCACCATACCTTTTCGCTGTAAATATATTCGCCGTTTCCGTATGCGTTTCGTACGTTTTCGTTGGTGGTTACATCGCTGTTTCCGTAGGTGAATCTCTGCGGAAACTGATTTGCTGCATTCTTTGGGTTGTCTAACTTTATTACATTGTTTCCCATTGCAGTAAGACGGCGGTAGTCGCAGTATGCCTCCACGGCTTCTTCTTCAAAAAACGCGATGTATTTCTGGTTCATTACTTCAGAAAGTGGATTTATTCCGAACTTGGGCAAAACCTCATCGGTAAAGTAAGTTTCCGCATCTTCTTCGGTAAGTCCAATGTTGTCTTTTTGGAACGCAGCGATAAGTGCATTTTTTAGTGCATCTTCTGCTTCGTCTAGTTTGTTTAACCTTACGTAGGCTTCGGCTTTCAGGAATTCAATCTCGTGGTAACTCATCAAATACGTGGGTGCTGTTGAATTGCTAATTGCTGAAACGGCGTAAGTTCCCTGAACCTGAACCGGTGTTCCGTTAGGGGCAAACATGAATTCATCGCCTTTCGGGTTGATTTTCCAAAATATTTCATCCCTAGGATCGTTTCTGTCAGCCAGTTTTTCGTGTAGACTGTTGCTGGCACCAAAATAGTCTCTGTCTGTGAAGAACTTGAAAAATGGACTAATTGAAGTGCTTCCATTGTAATTGAACTGGGCTTGTTCGTCGCTCGATTTAAAAGAGTTGTCTGCAAAGCTAATTACGTCATTGTATGCAGGAGTTTTTAGAGATAATCGCATTGCGTAACGTGCTTTTAATCCATATGCAAATTTCTGCCACATTTCAATGTCTCCTTCGTAAATAAAATCCTGGGTTCCTAGCGCGGCAAAATCGCTTTCTTTTCCAAAGTTTGCAATTGCGTCATCAAGCAATCTTTTTACTTCTGTGTAAATCGATTCCTGGCTGTCAAGGATGGGTTTATAAATGATGCCTGGCTGGAGTGCTTCGGTCCATGGTACATCGCCCATTAAATCGGTAAGAGTGGCCAGGTTATGGGCTGTAAGAACTTGTGCAATTCCTAATGTGTGGTAATTTCCTTCTTCAGCGCCACCCTCGGAACATTTATCGATAATGATTTTTAAATTGTATAAATTCTGATAAATCGAATTCCATGAATTATTGTAAGTGGTAGCGCTTGTAGGTTCACCAGACCGGATTTCTGCGTTATAGCTTTGGTTCCAGATGCCCACATTGTGTTCAATGTATACTGAAGCATAAAATGCCAAATCGCTTCCGGTAATGCTGAATGCAGAAGTTACTATCGCGTCGGTTATGATTAGGTGAGAACCCACATCGGTAGGATCGTTGACATTTTTGTTGATGTCATCCATGATATCTTCTGAACACGACCAGGCTCCAAAAAACAGCAGGCTGGTCAACAGAATATTTAATATCTTTCTCATAATTTTTACTTTTTAAAATTAGAATGTTATATCAAAGCCAAATCCATAGCTGGTGGTTTGCGGCAACGAAAACCGTTCAAAAGAGCCACCCATATTATTGTTCCCCTGAGAAGTTTCCGGATCCAGATTGCGTAAAGCAGTCCAAAGCAATATGTTTCTTGAGTAAAGAGAAACTCCAACGTTCAGTGTTTTGTATATCGGTTTGGCAAATTTGTATCTCAAAGACAATTCGCGCAATTTGACGAATGAGTTCTCGTGAATGTAGTATTCATCGATGTTGGAAAGTACATTGGTGTATAGATCCTGCAATGCGTCGGGATCAGTTGCTCCACCTCTGACGATGTCATTCGGTGTTCCGTCTGGTTTCACACCTTTAAAAATAAATGTAGATTGCCTGTCTTCAGTGACTTTTGATACTCCGTAAAGGTCGATTAGTCCGTTGGAGCCTGAGTACATTTCGCCGCCGTTCTTCCATTCAAAAACAGCACTTAACGAAACGTTTTTGTAAGAGAAGGTGTTGGTGGCTCCCAAAATGAAATCGGGAGAAACTTCTCCGATTACGCCAGGTTCTCCTGTTTTTGGCATACCATGATTCCATGCTCCCGGATTGTCTTCAACGATAATATTACCGGCATCGTCCTTTGCAAAAGATACCCCGTATATTACAGGATAGGTATTCCCGATGCCTGCTCGAACCTGGGGTGTTACAAAACCACCAAGGAAGATGCTTTCAACGCCTTCGGCCAATTCAATTACGTTGTTTTTAACAGAAGCAAAATTGAAGCTCATGTCCCACTGGAAGTCTCTGGTTCTAACAGGGGTGATGTACATCATAATTTCGTGAGATTCAGTTTTAACTGCCCCGCCGTTCATTACGAGGGATGAAGCACCGGTTGAGCCGGCAAGCGGAACTGCGAAAATCTGATCTGTAACTTCCTGTTGTGAATATGTGTAGTCGATGCCGAACCTGTTGTTGAAAAATTTCAAATCTGCACCCAGTTCGTATGACTGTGTGTTCTGTGGTTTTAGATTCGGGTCGTATTGTGTGGTATTCGGTACATAAGAATTTATGCCTTCGATGGGGTATTGTACAGGATCTGAAAGCCAGAACCCACCACCGTAGGAAGGTGTGGCGTAATAGTTTTGATAATAGCGCCCGGCTTGTCCTACTTCTGCGTAGGATGCTCTGATTTTTGCAAATGAAAGCCATTCCGCATTTTTAACAGATTCCAGTTCTGTTAATACAAATCCTAGAGATACTGAAGGGTAAAAGAAAGAACGATTTCCACGCGGCATTTGCGAAACAATATCGTTTCTTCCTGTTGCATTCAAAAACAGCATCGATCTCCAGGAGAAAGATAAACTGCCAAATACGCCTACGTCGCGGTAAGAGTTTTGGGATTCATTTCCGGTAACGATATTGGCATTTCCAATGTGGTTCCAGCCGCCAAAATTGAAATCAGTACCTGTTTGGCTATAGGTTTTGGATGTGCTGTGATTGAGTTCGTTACCCAGCATGGCGTTGAATTCCATTTCGTCGTTGATGATCCAGTCGAAATTGGCTGTTGCGGTTGAGTTGAACAAGGCGTAAGTAGTTCCGTAATTGTCAATTACACCTTTTGAGTTTCCGCGGCTTCCATAACCGAAAATATCCTGAAGATGTGTTGTGTATGTATCTGTACCTGCCTGGTAGCGCAAGCTAAGGTTCATTCCGTCGCTCAGGGTTGTAATGAAATTAACATAGCCATTCCCAAAGAAACGTTCGTTTTTTTCGTTAAAAGTATTGTTGTCGGGAATCCAATATGAGTTGTCGAATGAGCCTCCACGAAAATATATCTGTCTGTAGGGGTTTCCCGGATAATGATATGGGGTTCCTTTTAGGTCGTAGCTGCGTGGGGCAGCAAGTACACCTGTTAATGAACCGTCGTTAGCACCGGATAGTTTGTCAATATTACTTTTGGAATAGTTAGCGCTATAACCTACTTTGAAATTCTTATTCAGATTTCTTTCGCCTGCAGCTTTGGCGTTATAGCGTGTCATTCCGGTAGATAAAGCAATCCCGCTTTGATCGGTGACGCTAAGTCCTAATGCGAAATTTCCTTCCTTGGTGGCCTGTGATACATTTATATTATTCGAATTTGTGTATCCTGTTTGAAAATAGTCATCCCAGCTGTTATAAACCTGAGGGGTTTTCCATGGATTCAGGCCCGCCTGAGCTAGCTGTGGTACGTAAAATTTTCCTTCTTGTTTTCCCCACTCTGCAGTGTATTGGTTGTCTGTGTTACCGCCTCGTGCAGGATCGTTGGGAAGCTCGCTGATTTTTGGTCCCCAGGAAAAAGAAGCAGTAGGCGAATACACTCCGTAACTGCCCTGAGCCCATGTTGTTTGGTAGTCTGGAGTGCGAGAAACCACGTCGAAACTGCTATTGTGGTTAATTGTAACAACCGGTTTCCCGACTGCCATTCCGCGGCCGCTTTTTGTTGTTATTAAAATTACGCCGTTTGAGGCGCGAATTCCGTAAAGTGCGGCGGCTGACTGGCCTTTGAGAATGTCGATGCTCTCAATGTCTGCCGGATTAATATCTAAGGCGCGGTTGGCAACATCTGCTCCTGTGACACTGCTTCCGGTAGAGTACGGGGAAGTTGATGCGATGGGCATGCCATCTACAACATAAAGAGGGGTGTTGTTTCCGGTAAACGATCGGGCTCCCCTGATTACTAATTGTGATGATGCACCCGGCATGCCGCTTGATGGTTTAATGTCTACTCCGGCAATTTTTCCTTGCATTGCTCCGAGTAGATTGGAGTTGCCGGTGCGCACCAGGTCTTCTTCTGCTATTGCTTGGACGGAGTATCCGAGGGCTTTTTTGTCTTTTCTGATACCTAATGCAGTAACAACAACCTCATCAACCCCGATTGATTGTGGTTGAAGTACAACGTTGATGACTGCTCTTCCGTTGATGGCGACATCTTGTGTTGACATTCCTACAAATGAAAACACCAGAACCTGGGCACTTTCAGGAACCTGAAGTGAGTAATTACCGTCTATGTCGGTGACGGACCCGAGGGTGGTTCCTTGTACCAGAATCGAAACTCCCGGGATTGGCATGTCGTCCTCGCCCGAGGTTACCTTGCCGGTAATTATCCTCGTTTGAGCGTTGACTGCCGAAAGTCCCATGAAAAGGAGAATCGAGAAATAAAACGCAATCTTTTTCATAGAAATAGTTTTAAGTTATTAATTAAACAGCTAAAAATTAAGTTCTTCTTTTTGTTGTTGCTTTTATCATTTCTCCCCAAAAATGATTGTCCTGTAAGTTGTTTGTGTGAAAAAGTGTTCGTAAAACCCGGTAGTTGTTAAAATCTCCCGGTAAGTGAATCCCTCTAAATAAAATCGACTTTCGTAAACTGAGCTGAAACTGATTTTTTTTATTTGTTATTCGAATTAGAAAGTTTTAAAAAGCCAGGAGGATATGTAAAATCTATGAAGGGTAATTGTAAAAATAAGAAGAGTGAGTTCCTCCTGGCTTGAAATACTTTCTAGATATTTTCTAAATTTTTCTAATTATTAAATTAATGTTAAATAGAGGTGCTTTCTGCGCAAATAGCTCCGTTTGGCCGCGAAATGATCTTTTTATCTTTTATCATATCTGTGTTTGTTCTTATAAAATTAAGTTTATATTCCATAATTATAGTTAATTTTAATAAAAAACAATGTTGCTATAAATAAAATTGTAAGAAGCATTAATTTTTTGTTAAAAAACATTAAACACAAATTTTAAAAAAAGAATTGAATAAAAAAAGAAAAATATTTCTTTTCGTCGGTAAAAAAAACAAGAGTTGTGCTGCTTGAAAGCTAGAGGATGTGTCTTAGTTCGTTTAACAGGCAAACTGAATATGCCTGAGGTGTTTGTATTTTTTTTTCAATAAGTTTTGTTTCCAGATTATCGCCTGAGGGGTTCAGCCAGACCGCGTCAATTCCGTATCTGAGTGCGCCGATAATGTCTGTTTGAAAATCGTCCCCAATCATCAGGCTTGATTTTTTGGGTGCGTTGGATGATTTTATCGCATGCTCAAATATTCCGGGTAGCGGCTTCGGGCATTTTACGTTTTCGGAGATATAAATTTTAGAGAAGTATTTGCTTAGTCCGGTTTGTTCGGTTTTTTTTAACTGAACCTCGCTGAATCCGTTGGTGATAATTGCTAGATTGTAGCTTTTTGCTTTTAGGTAGTCGAGTAGTTCAATTGCTCCGCTTACCAGTCTTTTTTGCAGCGGCATTTCTGTGAGATAGAACGAGCTCATTTCATCGGGAGCGATGCCGGACAATAACAGCTCGTCAAACGTCAATTGAAATCGTAATAATTTTAAGTCTCTTTTTATTACGTTTCCTTTTCTGTATTCACTCCAGAGATGGTCGTTGTGTTTTGAATAGACCCGAAAGAAGTCCTCAAAATCAACGCCTTGTTTTTCAAGATGAAAATGAGAGAAGGTATTTTGCATTGCATAAAAAGAATTCTTTTCAAAATCCCAGAGGGTGTTATCCAGATCGAAAAACAGGTGAGTATATTTTTTTTTCAGCATAAAATATGTCTCAGACTTTCAGAAAAGAAATATTCTTTTTTCGTGCGCTGTTGAGTCGATTTAATTTTCTTGTTGCTCCTTTGATTTTTTTGTGTGGCCTTCCACAACAATCACAATTTCCCCCTTGGGTTGGTTTTCAGTATAATATTGTTCGAGTTCGGCAACAGTTCCTCTTTTTACTTCTTCGAAAAATTTTGAAAGCTCCCGGCAAACGCATGCATTGCGGTCTTCTCCAAAAAAATCTGCAAATTGCCCGAGCGCTTTTACCAATCGAAAAGGTGATTCGTAAAAAACAATGGTACGCGTTTCATCAACAAGCTCTTTCAGACGTTTTTGTCTGCCCTTTTTTTGTGGTAAAAAGCCCTCGAACACAAACCTTTCTGTGGGCAAGCCCGAAACGGCAAGTGCCGGAATTAATGCTGTTGCCCCCGGCAGGCATTCCACGCGGATGTCTTTTTCGGCGCACGCCCGCACGAGCAGAAATCCGGGGTCTGAAATTCCCGGAGTGCCGGCATCTGAAATTAGTGCCACGGTGTTTCCTTCTTCCAGCCTGGAAATTACCATTCCAAGGGTTTTGTGCTCGTTGAATTTGTGGTGCGGAATCAGTTTTTTCTCAATGCCGAGGTGGCTCATTAATTTGAAAGAAACACGGGTGTCTTCTGCCAGAATAACATCAGCATCTTTTAACGTGTTAATGGCGCGCAGCGTAATATCGTCGAGGTTTCCAATGGGGGTGGGAACCAAAATTAATTTACCGGAGTCAGTCATTTGAGAATCTACGTTTTACCAGGTTTACAAATTTGAGGCTGGTTTCGTTCTTTTTCCATTTAAAATTGGTGCGCAGGTATTCTACCGCCTCTTTTCCGTTTTGTCTGGAGTCGAGCGTTTTTACCGCTTCCTGAAATTTTTGACTGTCGCCGTCAAACAATTCACGGATATACTGAAATCGGTCGTTAATGCCAATGGCAGACTGAATGCTGCTTACCGGGCGGTTCGATAATTTGAACTCAAGATTGGCATGGTCGGGAATTATGTCATTCAGCGATTTTCCTTTCAGAAAGCTGTCGCCCAACCTCGAAATCACTTCCTTCTTTTCAATGTCGTCTTCCAGTACGTCGTCATCGTCGTCTTCTATGTCGTTTGTGCGTGCAGAAATTTTTGCTTCTTCCGGAACTGCTATTTCCGGAGTCTCCGGTTTTTGTTCTTTTTTTTCCTCTTTTTGAACTGTGGTTTCAATTTCAGTTTCCTGTTGAGCCGATTCTGGTTGCATCGGTTTGCTTACCTGGATTTGTTCTGTAATTTCTTTTTCGGTTTCTGCTTTTGTTTCAGAAATTTCTATTTCAGAAACTTCTGTTTCGACCTGTTTTTCAGGCTCTTTTTTTTCTGCGCTCGCAGTTGGTTGGAGTTCAGTATGCGCTGCTTCGTCTCGTTTGTCGAGCAGTTGTAACAGCTGCAAAATTCCTTTGGCGCGAGTGTGGACAAATTCCATTTCAAGGTCGTCGAACTGCCTGTTTGCTTTTATTTCCGCAATCAGATCTTCCAGTTCAAACATATCCTTTATTAATATTTTTATGAGTTTTTTATTTTCCATTTCTTTGCCCGGCTATTCTTATTTTTAAAGATTAATTTTGTAAAAGTACTAATTTTAATTTCTTATTCATCGAACGCTAAATGTTTATTGAAAGAGATGTAAACAGCCATAAAAAACAGGGGAGTATTGAGGTGGTAACCGGCTCCATGTTTTCAGGAAAAACGGAAGAATTGATTCGCCGTTTGAAGCGGGCTAAATTCGCAAAACAGAAAGTTGAAATATATAAACCTGCAATTGATGTGCGTTATTCCGAAACAGAAGTGGTGTCGCATGACGAGAATGCCATTCGTTCTACTCCGGTTGAGAATTCTGCAAATATTTTACTCCTGTCAGGGAATGTAGATGTGGTTGGAATTGACGAAGCGCAGTTTTTCGATAAAGGACTGACAGACGTAGTTGTAAAGCTGGCCAATATGGGTGTGCGAGTAATTGTTGCTGGGTTGGACATGAATTTTAAAGGCGAACCGTTTGGCCCCATGCCGGAAATTATGTCTGTGGCCGACTACGTATCAAAAGTACACGCCATTTGCATGCGTTGCGGCAGTATTGCCCAGTTTTCGCACCGTACCTCCGAAAAAGAACAAGTAGTGTTGCTGGGCGAGAAAGAAGTGTACGAACCCCTCTGCCGCAGTTGCTATTTAAAAACAAAAAAAGCACAATGACAAAACTTTCTATAAAAGAAGCCGCAGAAATTGTTCATGGAAAACTTTTTCTGCCGGACGCATTTTCTGCGTTAAAAATTAAACACATTGTAACCGATAGTCGCACCTTTTTTGGAGACGACGACAATCTGTTTTTTGCATTAAAAGGGCCGCGGAACAACGGTCACGAATACATTACTGAACTGCAAAACAGAGGAATTAAAGCTTTTGTGGTTTCTGAATCTGAAGTTGTTTCCGGCAAAGCTGCTTTTATATTGGTGAAAGACACCACCAAAGCACTGCAAAAACTGGCAGCTCACAATCGCGCCGGGTTTCATTATCCGGTTGTCGGAATTACCGGAAGTAACGGAAAAACCATTGTAAAAGAGTGGTTGTACGAGTTGCTTTCTGAAGAGTTTAGAATTGTACACAGCCCCAAAAGTTACAACTCGCAGGTTGGGGTGCCACTCTCTGTTTTGTTGATGGAGAACAATTACACGCTGGGCATTTTTGAAGCAGGAATTTCACAGCCCGGAGAAATGGATAAACTGGCCCCGGTTATTTCTCCCGAGGTTGGCATTTTAACCAATATTGGTGATGCCCATCAGGAAAATTTTCAATCGAAACAGCAAAAAACAGCGGAAAAACTGAAATTGTTCCGAAACTCAAAAAAACTGATTTTTTGTTCCGATGACGAAAATACAGCCGGCCTTGTAAGGGAGTTTTGTATACAATATAATATAGATCCGGTAAGCTGGTCGATGAAAAACCGCGATGCGTTTGCCTGTTTCAGTAAAACTGCAGAAAATGGAACAACACGGCTGAAAGCTTCTGTTAATGGAGAGTCCGCTGAATTTGATGTTCCGTTTACCGATGATTCTTCCATTGAAAATGTTTGTCACTGTTTTGCTGCGGTGTGGACACTCTCAAAGCATCCGGAAAAAATACTGCCCCGCTTTAGTCAGCTTGCTCCGGTTGCCATGCGCCTCGAAATAAAAAGAGGCATCAATAATTGCCTGTTAATTAACGACTATTACAATTCTGATTTGGCATCGTTGTCCATTGCTCTTTCGGTATTGCATCATCAGGCGCAAAAAAGCCATCTCAAAAAAGTTGTTGTTCTTTCTGATATCCGGCAGACCGGACTTCCCTCAGGCGAACTTTACAGACAGGTAAATCAGCTTTTGGAACAATGGAAAGTCAGCCAACTGATTGGCGTCGGAAAAGAAATTTCTGCACATCCCGAACTTTTCTCCGCAGAAAAGAAGTTTTTCCTGTCGACCAAAGCTTTCGAAAAAAGTTTTATGCGGAATGATTTTAAAAATTCTGCTGTTTTGATAAAAGGAGCTCGCACGTTTACCTTCGAAAAAATTTCTGATTTGTTGCAGAAAAAAGCGCATCAAACCGTGCTCGAAATTAATTTGAATGCACTCATTAACAATCTTAATGTTTTTAGGAGCAGGCTCAATCCGGCAACAAAAATAACGGCAATGGTAAAAGCATTTTCTTATGGAAGCGGAGATGTGGAAATTGCCAAATTGTTGCAGTTTCAGAATGTGGATTACCTGGCTGTTGCCGTGGCCGACGAGGGGGTGGATCTCCGTCAGGCAGGAGTTCAAACTCCGGTAGTTGTGATGAATCCTGAAAAGCACAGCTTTCAGAATATGATTGACTTCAGGCTGGAACCCAACATTTACAGCAAGGATTTAATGAAAGCTTTTGAGAAAGCTGTTGCCGAAAATGCGCTTACAGCATTTCCTGTTCATATAAAACTGGATACCGGAATGAACCGGCTGGGGTTTAAAACCGCAGAAGAAGTAGAAGAGGTGGTTGCATTTTTGCAAAAAACAGATCGGCTGAAAGTTGCTTCAACTTTTTCGCATCTGGCTGCCTGCGACGACCCGCAAATGGATGCATTTACACAACAACAGTTTAGTCGTTTTGAAATGCTCTCGCGCATAATAACCGAAGGTTTTCCGTACAAAATAATCAGGCACATATTAAATTCTGCAGGGATTGAGCGCTTTCCCGAAAAACAGTTTGAAATGGCGCGGCTGGGAATCGGCCTTTACGGTATTTCTTTAACCAACCTGCCTTTGCAAACTATCAGTACGTTTAAAAGTATTATTTCGCAGGTGAAAAAATTAAAACCCGGAGAAACGGTTGGCTACAATTGCAGAGGAAAAATTACGTCTGATGCTGAAATTGCCATAGTTCCTGTGGGATATGCCGACGGAATGGATCGGAAACTCGGAAACGGAAACGGGGAAGCTTTTGTGAAAGGGAAACGCGTTCCGGTAATCGGGAATATTTGTATGGACATGCTTATGCTGGATGTAACCGGACTGGAGGTTCAGCCCGGTAACGAGGTGGAATTTTTTGGCCAGAACATATCAATCCTCGAAGTCGCAGAAAAAGTAGGAACTATTCCATACGAAATATTAACGGGGATTTCGCAACGGGTGAAGAGGATATATATTCACGAATAATCAGCCCAGCTTGCTGATTCTGTCCAGTCTGTTGGAATCGAGAATTTTGATTTTCCTTCCGTCGATGGCAATCACTTTTTCGTTGGCAAAAGTTGAAAGGGTACGAATGGCGTTTGATGTTGTCATGTTCGACAAATTGGCAATATCCTCACGCGAAAGGTACACTTTCAACGTGGTTCCATCGTGCTCAAATCCATATTTGTCCTTCAGTAAAAGTAAGGACTCTGCCAGTCTTCCGCGAATATGTTTTTGTGTTAAAGTAACCGTGCGGGCATTTGAAAAGCCCAGTTCCTTCGAAAGTTTACGGATGATATTTAATGAAAAATGATTGTTCTTTAATGCTTTGTTCAGTACAAAATCGGGACTGATGGTACAAATCATCGATTCTTCGATGGTAACTGCCGAGGCAATGTGGTTTTCTTCGGCAAACAGGGCCCGGTACCCAATTATTCCAAGTGGCCGGGCCATTCGGATAATTTGTTCCCGACCTCCAACTCCTTCTTTAAAAATTTTTACTTTGCCACTTACGAGCATCATAAAACCGGTTGGTCTGTCTCCTTCTTTAAAAACAAACTCATTTTTTTTGTAGTGAGCCAGCGAAATGTGTTGCTCCAGCTCTTCTTTTTCTTCCCGGTTCAACAGACAAAAAATGGAGTTTGGATTGTCAAGAATATCTTTAATTCCCATCTCTGAATTTAACATATATGCCTTATAACATGTTTTACAGCATCAAAGTTATAAATTTTAAGAAATACGCCTTCAATTTTCGCTTTTATTTTGTACTCAGACTGCTTCTGTCGGGTTTTCCGGGCTCATTTTCTTTTTATTCTCAACCAACATTGCCGGAATGCAGAAAAACGGTTGATAAGGCAAAATATTCGTTATTTAAAATCCCGGGACGGAAATAGTTCACCTTGCACAGCTTTTTCTGAAAATTGTTTTTCATTTTCTATTGAGCTGTTTTGTTTGTCGCTTCCGGTTTTTTTCATGGCCCCAATATTACGTCCTTCTGTTTCCATTCTCATCAAATTATTCAGGTTGAAGCAAGCGTTAGCCACCACGTGAATTACTTCGCCTTCTATTTGTAATTTTCCGGACACCATAAGCAGTCGCGATTGCAGAATTACCTTGCGGTATTTTTCGAAAGTGTTGCCCCAAACTACCAGGTTTGCAAAACCGGTTTCGTCTTCGATGGTGATAAATAATACTCCTTTTGCTGTTCCGGGGCGCTGCCGGACGGTAATTAATCCACATACTTTTACAGCCTGGCCGTTTTTCATTTTTTTTAGCGCAGAAGCCGGCACAATTTGCAGGTTCTCCAATTGTTGCCGAAGAAAACTAACCGGATGGGCTTTTAACGATAATGCAGTGCTGTGATAATCTTGTATTACGTGTTCGCTGTCTGTCATTGCGGGCAGCTCAACAATTTGTTCTTTGGGCAAAGGCGTTCCGGTGAACATGCCGGTAGGATGATCGTACAATGCCGATACTTCCCATAATGCCTGCCGGCGGTCGAGGCCTACAGAACGGAAAGCATCGGCATCGGCAAGTCGCTCAAGCGATGAGGCGGAGACTCCGGCGTCCAGCAGGTTGTTCACATTTTTGTATGGCGTAATCCGGCCGGATACCAACGCCTGCATGTCGTCTTCGCGAATTCCTTTTACCTGTCTGAACCCTAGTCGCATTGCGCAGTAGTAGCCGTTTTTTTCTTCGAGGGTGTTGTCCCAATGCGAAAAATTGATGTCAACAGGGCGGACGATAACTCCATGTTTTCGTGCATCTGTAACAATTTGTGCCGGTTGGTAAAACCCCATGGGCTGACTGTTGAGCAAAGCTGCCGAAAATACATCCGGGTAATAACACTTTATCCACGAAGAAATATAAACCAGCAGCGCAAAACTGGCGGCGTGGCTTTCCGGAAATCCGTAACTCCCAAATCCTTCTATCTGTCGGAACACGCGTTCTGCAAATTCCTGCTTGTACCCTTTTTTTATCATTCCACCAATTAACTTGTCACGGTACCAGCTCACTTTTCCTTTGGATTTGAATGTAGCCATACTCCGGCGAAGTCCGTCGGCTTCGGCAGGGGTAAATCCGGCAGCAACAATGGCAATTTCCATGGCCTGCTCCTGAAACAACGGAACCCCCAAGGTGCGCCCAAGAATGGCCTCCAGCTCTTTCGACGGAAAATTTACCGGTTCTTCGCCATTGCGTCGTTTTAAATACGGGTGCACCATGTCGCCCTGAATGGGGCCGGGACGCACAATGGCCACTTCAATTACCAGGTCGTAAAAATTGCGGGGCTTCAGTCGCGGCAGCATCGACATTTGTGCCCGGCTTTCAATCTGAAATACGCCCAGAGTGTCGGCGTGTCCAATCATTTCATAAACTTTCGGGTCGTCCTGCGGAATGTTGGCCAGAGTCAGGTTCAGGTTGTAATGCTGCTTTGCCAGATCGAAAGCTTTTCGAATACAGGTAAGCATCCCCAGCGCCAATACGTCAACTTTCATAAACCCCAGCGCCTCAATGTCGTCTTTGTTCCATTCGATGCAGGTTCTGTTTTCCATGCGTGCGTTTAGAACGGGGCACAGTTCGTGCAGTTTTCCGCGTGTAATTACAAAGCCGCCTGTGTGCTGCCCCAGTTGCCGCGGAAACCCGATGTATTGCATGGTTAGTTCCAGTGTTTTTCGCAGGTGCGGATCGTTGGCGTTGAACCCTGCTGCCAGCAATTTTTTGCCTTCGAACCACTCTTCTGTAAACTCCCAGCCGGATTTTGAAAGTACGTTAATGGCATCAGTCGAAAGTCCCATGGCTTTTCCCACATCGCGCACAGCACCCTTCCAGTGTACTTCGGTAACGGTGGCAACAATTCCTGCCCGATCGCGCCCGTATTTTTTGTAGATGTACTGCATGATTTCTTCCCGGCGTTCATGTTCAAAATCCACATCAATGTCTGGTGGTTCGTTGCGCTCGTCGCTCATAAAACGGGCAAATAGCAGTTTAAATTTAGACGGGTTGACAGACGTAATTCCCAAACAGTAGCAAACTACCGAATTGGCAGCTGAACCACGCCCCTGACAGAGAATGCCCCGCGACCGGGCTTCCCGTACATAATCGTACACCGTCAGAAAATAGGACGCGTAATCTTTTCTTGAGATGAATTCCAGTTCCATTTCAATGGTTTCCTTTACTTTTTGTGGAATGGCGCCGTTAAAACGTTCGTTGGCTCCTTTCCAGGTAAGATGCACCAGTTCTTCGGTAGGGGTTCGTCCTTTGCTGGTAATTTCTTCGGGATAGAGGTATTTTAGTTCATCTAAAGAAAAATGACAGGCATCTGCTATTTCGCAGGCATGGCGAATTGCTTCGGGGTATTGCCGGAAAAGCCGTTGCATTTCCCTGCCTGATTTCAGATGGCGCTCAGCATTCTGGCAAAGTCTGAACCCGGCAGACTGAATTGTGCATTTTTCCCGGATGCAGGTTAGTACATCCTGCAACTCGCGGCGTTCCGGGGTGTGGTAATGCACATTGTTGGTTGCCGCCAGAGGAATTCCCAGTTGGGCAAGCCGAAATAGTTTTTTCTGGTCGTCGCCCTGGTACGAAAAACTTGCAGCAAGGTACAGGTTGTTTCCGAGCACTTCTTTGTATTCTTTTAGCGCGGTAATAATTTCAGGTTGAACATTTAAATCAGGATTAAGCGATGTTGGGGGAACTGCAATAAACTTTATTCCGCTCGCGTGGTTGAAAACATCGGCCCGGTAAATGTGGCATTGCCCTTTTTCTGCCCGGAGGTTGCCCTCGGTTAATAATGCCGATAAATTGGCATAAGCAGCCTGCGTTGTCGGGTAAGCCAGCAAACTTGGCCCGTCCAGTAAATAGAGGCGACAGGCGGGAATAAAACGAATATTTTTTCCGCGGGCTGCCACGTGGGCGCGGACAATTCCGGCAAGGGTATTTCTATCTGTAATGGCAATGGCTTTGTGCCCCAGTTCAGCGGCGCGTTCAACCAGTTCTTCGGGGTGGGAGCCACCTCTTAAAAAGGTGAAGTTTGATGTTACCTGTAACTCTGCATACTGCATTTGAAAAGTAGTTTGGATTAAACAAAAAAACCATGCAGAAACCATTGCGGCCTGTCTTTGTCGTACAGCCCCAACCGGAAAAGCCAGTAGCGTGCACCGTCTTCTGATTCAACACGATAATAGTCTCTTGGCGGGCCACTCTGGAGCCACCATTCCTGTTCTATTCGTTCCGGACCATCTGCCCGGCTGACCGAAATAATTTCCCCATTGTAAATAAAATGTAACGGCGGGTAATCGGGCAATGCACCCATTACTTCCACCGGCTCTGGTTTAGGCAACAGTAGGAGAGGGCGTGGTTTGTTGGTACGCCATTGGGTTTCGGGCTGTTCTTCCAGCGAAATTACTTCTTTTACCGAACGTTCAGGCCAGTAATGTTCCTGTGGCAGGTAGCGGTGGATGGCTTGCGCGCCCAGCTTTCCGGCAATATTGTCGAGCAGCTCGGCAATTGCCGTTTGGTTATTGCTTCTTATGCTCCATAACGTTTCCTGAGATTCGCTGACATCTTCGACCAGCGCGGCTTCGAGGGTAAACAATTCTATTCCAAGTGCCGGCTCCAGTTCTGGTATTTTTAATTCGAAAAGTTTGAACAGATGTGTTACATGGCGAGAGGCCCGGTTGGTGCCAATGCTGATTTGTACAATTTCTCCATCGATGCGGTACCCTTTAAAAATGCCGGTTCGCATGCCTTTCCCTTCCCTGAAAAATCGTTCACACAGTGTTTCGAGCAGTCGCTCCAGCGCAATTTTAATGCCTTTTGCCGTTCGGATGGGCTCGGGGCAGGGGAGTCGTTCCAGGTAAACCGGCGTAGGTTGAACCGAGATTAGCTGTTCTCTTTCTGTTCCCAGCGCCTGTCCTAATTTTGAAAGTAAGTTGGTGCCAAAGCGCCGGCGCAGGTTGGTGTGCGGAATGGAAATGAGTTGGCTGATTTGCCTGAATCCGAGTTTGTTCAGGCGCTGAAGAGTGTTTTTTTCTAACCGCAATGCTGCCGGAGGAAGGGAAAGAAGAGCCTCTTGTTGTTGCCCCGGTTTTACAATAAGCTGGCTCCCGTAGCGAGATACAGCCCAGGCTGCACCGATGGTGTCGGCAATGGCAGCACGCACTGAGTAACCGCCTCTGAATAACCGTTTGGTTATGGTTTTAATGTAAGGGAGTTCTCCTCCCCAAAGGTGCGCACATCCGGAAATGTTGAGCACCAAGCCGTCAGGTAAATCGGTGGCAACAACCGGAGTGTAACGGAAGCACCATTCTGCCAGATTATTCAGCAGCTTTTTGTCTGCTTCTGGTTCTGACGGAAAAACGGCCACTTCGGGAAAGATGGCACGCACATCGGCCAGCACCATGCCGGATGTAATTCCTTCTTTTTGCAAGGCCGGGTTTACTGCCCTGACTACCACTCGCCCGTGTTCGGGGGCATGCAGCAAGAACGGTTTACTCCGGAGTTCCGGATTGATTTTAGCCATTCTGTCGGTTGCCAGCCATTGAAACCAGATATACAGATATCGTTTATGCATATTTAGGCTTTTGAGGGATTGAAGAGGAAGCATGATTGCTTTGTTTTTGACTAGCAACGGGAGTGAATTTTCCGTTTTGCCACTCGAACTGCCAGACTCCAGGGCGGCCGCCGTGAATTTTTTCCAGCTCTACTTCCACGCGAGGAAATCCAACGCCGGGAAGTCCGTTGTTTGCCCGGCTCGGGAGTGGCCTTATTTTCCAGCGCGAAATGCAGGCCAAAGCGCCTTTTGTGAGAGGCCGAATACGATGCAGAAAACCGGTTGCCCCACTGTTCTCAACAGCAAGTTGCAGGCGGCGTGATTCGGCAAAACTCACTTCACGCAATTCGGCCACAACCACCGACAAGGCTTTGTTTTTTAGACCTTGTTCCATTGCCCAAAGCACTTCTTTGGGGTGTTTTACATCAATAAAAATAACCCGGTGTGGTTTGATGTTAAAAAAGCTGAGTGCAGGAGGGAATATTTGGCGTTTGGGGCTAATCCACAAACAGAAGCCGTCTCTGCCCATAAATGTACTTACCAAAAATGAAAGAAATCCACTTGCTGCAGCGGCACAGCTTTCGGTAGTGCTAACAAATTCGTGAATTGTTCCAACCGGGAACGCCCCTCCGGGAAAAGCTTCGTTTACCGACCCCAGGCCAAAATCGCCAAGCCGGTTGTCTTGCTTTTTGCTGAGCCCCTCCATTAAAAGAATCTTCTTTTTCAGCTGATTAATAACTTCTTTCTTTTTCGCAATTTCTCCCATAACTCAAAAATATTCTTAACTTTGTTATGAATAGTAACAATGTGATGTTTTTAAATATAACAAATGAGTCAGGGATTTCAAAAAATATTTTTTGCACAAAACATTAAATTCCTTCGTGAGCGCAGAAAAATGAGTCAGGAGATGTTGGCTGCAAAACTGGGGCTTACCCGTGCCAAACTGGCTGCGTTGGAAGCCGGTAATACAAAGTCTCCCCAGCCGGAAGATTACATCAATTATTCAGGCTTTTTCAAAATCAGCATTGATACGTTATTGAAAATAGATTTGTCGAAACTGGGGGAGTTGAAAATACGTGATTTGGAAGCCGGGAATGATGTGTACATCAGGGGAGGAAACCTGAGGGTGCTGGCCATTTCGGTAGACCGTTCGAACAACGAAAATGTGGAGTATGTGCCGGTGAAAGCAAAAGCCGGGTATATGGCCGGATATAATGATCCGGAATTTATTGCGGCATTGCCAAAATATTCGATTCCGAATTTACCAAAGCAGGGGACTTTTCGCATTTTTCCATCAACGGGAGACTCGATGCTGCCGGTTCCTGAAGGCAGCGATATTGTTGCGCAATATGTACCGGACTGGACTGCTTTAAAGCCGGATACTCCCTGCATTGTTATTTTGAGAGGTCAGCAGGATTTTGTTTTTAAAATGGTTACGCTGAACGCTGAGGGTGCTGTTCTTCTGAAATCGCTTAATACTGAGTATAACCCTTACTCTGTTGAAGCGGGGGAGGTGATGGAGATCTGGCGTTTTTATGCATACACGAGCCGTAAGTTTCCGGAAGCCCGCCCAGAGATGGCCACGATATTGGAGGCAATTCGAAAGCTGGAAGGAAAAGTCAGGCAAATTTCGAAGAATTCCGGCGGAGAATAGCAGCAATGTTTGGGCTGTTTGCGATTGTGTCTGTCAGCTTAAAACCAACTTTTCGCGAGGGTCAAAAATCAAAATCCAGCTTTTTTTGCGGGTCTTTTGGCTTTTTGTTTATAAAGTCAGAAACCAGCTGGTCAATTTCGGGAAGGCAGCGGCCGCACGACGTGCCGGCAAGGGTCAGCTTCTGGATTTCTCCGGTGCTTGTTGCCCCTTTTTTTAAAGCCGCTTCAATCTCTTTTTTATCGACCCAGTTACACAGGCATACAATTCTGGCCATTATTTTTCGGTTTCAATAACTGTTACAACAATTTTTCGTTCCTTTCTGGGACCATCAAATTCGCACAAAAAAATATTTTGCCAGGTCGAAAGTCCCATTTTCCCATTAATAATCGGAATGGTTTCGCCCGGGCCAACAATGCCTGCTTTCAGGTGAGAATCGCCGTTGTTATCCTGAGCATCATGTTCCCATACTCCGGAAGGGACTAATTTATTGAACAGCGAAACCACATCGTTTTGTACCGATTCATCCCAGTTTTCCTGAATCATAATTCCGGCAGTAGCTCCCTGTACATAAACGTTTACAAGTCCGGTAGTAACATTGGCGAGGCGAACAATTTCTTTCACCTGCTCTGTTACATCAACCAAAACATTGTGTTTGTGTGTGGAAACTTTAATTGTATTCTGCATTAACCTACAACTTTGTTCTCAGAATAAACTTTTACTGTTCGGTAAATTTGTATTACGGTATCGTTTTTCGATAACGTGGCATAAATTTTTTCGGGGAATCGTTTCCCCATAAGTATTTTAAAAGAGGGTTTAAAGTTGAGATCGAACACCCACGAAAGCTGCATGATTTTAATGTCGAGTTCGCTTTCAACCAGCTCTTTGTCGACCAGTTTGCCGGCAATGATTTGTTTTGCAACAGCGGGCGAAACAACAGATCCCCTAGGTAAATCCCAGGTTAGTGTATGATTGGGCTCTGCTTTGGGATTGCCATAGTAATCGGTAATTACTTTTAGTATGTCCAGCTTGTCGGCATCTCTTAATAATTTGGCGTAATCCAGTGCATTTCCGGCAAGAGAGCCGGGCAGTTCCCGTTTGTTGTGGTATAAAATAGCATCCAGAATACCGGCTTGCTGTTCTTCTGAAAAGCTATTTAAAAAGCCTTTTTCTTGTAACACTTCCACAGAGTACTGCGCATGGTCAACCGATTGAGTATCGTTAAAAGAGCCAAATTCCACCAGTTGCTTAAAGCGCCCAATGTCGTGAAACAAGCCTGTTATATAAGCAATGTTCTGGCTGTCTTCTTCCCATCCCAATTCTTCAGCTATTGATTGGCACAATTGGGCAACTCGCAAAGAATGTTCGTATTTAATTTCGAAGTTTTTCCGTTGCTGCTCTGTTAATTCTGAAAATGAACTATAGTATGCACTAAAGTCTGACTGTGCCTGGTTAACCTTTTCTACCATATATCCCTCCGCTTTAATAGGTGCAAATGTAACTCAAACTACAGGTCGGATGCATTCCATACCTTCAATTTTTATTAACATCTTAACAAAAAGGTGCTTTTTCGCCATTATTTGCTCAGAAAGCAGAAGCCTTTATTTAATGAACTGAAATATTTGTTTTCGAATTATAGAATTTTGTTATTTTTGCAGCCGAATCTGGTCCCCTAGTTCAATGGATAGAATTTCAGATTCCGGTTCTGACGATATGGGTTCGAATCCCGTGGGGATCACAAAAAGAAGAAGCCTCGTAATTATAGTTATTGCGGGGCTTTTGTGTGTTCGATGTAAAGATAGAACCGTTTTGAGAAAAGGAATTGGGTGACAGTTTTTTACATCTAGTTATTCAATAATTGATTAACAAATTAACCCCCGCAATGGGGTGTTTATCTGTTTTTATATTTCCTGCAAAGTAAATATGTAGTTAGGGCAATGGATATGTGCTAACAAACATGCATGCAAAGTCTGAATTGTGTTGAAAAACAATGTTTTTGCGGATATGTTTTACGTTGTTGATTATACTCATAAGTAAAATTTAAAAGTTTCTTGGAACATACACGTGTGTATGTTATATTTGTGATATGAAAATTTCTAAAAGCGAGATAACCAAAAAATCACTTATTAATTCTGCACTTAATGTTTTGTGCAAAACATCATATAAGGGTGCAAAATTGCAAGATGTTGCAAATGAAGTTGGGTTATCAAGAGGAGCTATTTATTGGAATTTTAAAAACAAATTTGATCTATATGATCAGGTTTTAAAGGAATCTTTTGATACTGGGATGCATGATATTTACGCTATATTAGATTCTAATGAACCTGTTGTAAATACTATAAAAAAAGTCATTAACTATCTTTTAGATGATCGTTTTAATATTAATTATAAATCAGCCTTGCTTTATAACGGTCTGGTAATTGAGCACCCGGAAGAAATGCAGCCAATCATTACGCGAGTTGATAAATTGTTTAACGAATTGTTTAAGCGGCACAACGCTTTATTAAAAAGAGGAATACAAACCGGTGAGTTAAAATCTGATATTAATACTGAACTGGAAGCAAGAGTAATGTATAATTTCATTTGGGGATATTATACGAATAAAATACGTTTTTTTTCAAAACAAAATAGGATGGAAATAAAGGATTATGTATACAAAAAATTTGTGTTGCAATTGGCGACATAATTTTTTTGCACCAAAACATACACATGTGTATGTTTTGGTGCTGATATAAATGGATACAATATACTTATCAACAATAATTGATTATGAATTCAACTAAAAACTTAGACAAAAAAATTACGAGAAGAGATGCAATTAAAATTGGATCTCTTACAACAGCGGTGGTTGCTGCAACAGCAATTGTTTCTCCTAAAGAAACACTCGCTCAAACCTTAAACAAAAGCGTTGAAGGTAGCAGCGCAAAAAGACATGCCACTATTGATGACATCTACAAAATAGATCCAAATATGAGACGATTTGATCAAGCAAATACAGCTTTTTGCAAATCAGTTCTCAATGATTTTGGAATAAAACCATTAAACCCAGATGATAATCCACAATTAAAGAATGCTTTTATGAATGTGGTTTTTTCGTCTGATGGTTTTAATCCCATTTCTGGTCTGGAAAATCCGCATTTGAAAGAACAAAAGCCCGGGCACACAGATCTTGATCTTGCATTAGATACAGGAGCACTTGGTATGGAAAACTTCACCAGTTCTGCATTTGCCAGAATTATGGCCAATGAGAGTGGTACGGCTATATCACTGCCGGATGGAACTTTAATGCCTCTGTCTCTTTACAAACAAGATGTTCCGTTACCAGGTCAATTTAAAAAATTTCCAAAAAAATATAAATTCGAGACAACTGATGATGCTGCATATGCTATTAAGAAAGCAGCTAAATTATACGGGGCCGATTTAGTTGGGATTGCACCTTTCGAAGAACGTTGGGTATATAATACAGAAGCATATATACCATTTGATGTTAATGGGCAGCCAATTAAAGAAGAAGTTAATATATTCAGAAAAGTAGAATTCGATTTTGAGCCTAAATCAGTTATTGTTTTGGGCTTTGAAATGGATTATGAATCATACAAAACACAACCATCTGCTATTGGTGCCGCAGCAACCAGTATGGGATATTCTAAAATGATGGAAACATCTGTGAGATTAGCTTTTATGTTAAGACGACTTGGTTATAATACAGTTCATGCAGGCAACGCAGTTGGAGTTAGTGTACCTTTAGCAATTCAGGCTGGGTTAGGAGAATCGTCTCGTATGGGGCTTTTAATAACTGAAGAATTTGGCCCGAGAGTAAGGTTGGCAAAAGTTTATACTGATTTGGATATTACAACTGATGCTCCGAAAACATTTGGCGTAAAACAATTTTGTGAAATTTGTCGAAAATGCGCAGATGCATGCCCAAGCAAAGCCATTTCTAAAGCTGTTAAAACTACCGATCCGGAGAATAAACCCATGAACGATTGTAATGGAAAAGGAATTGATAAATGGTATAACGACCATCAGAAATGTCTATCATTTTGGGGAGAAAACTGGGGCGAATGTGCGGTATGTATTTCCGTTTGCCCATACAATAAAATTGATATGTGGCACCATGAAGCTGCCCGGTCAATAACAAAAATACCAGGGTTAAGAAATTTGGCGCGGTCATTCGATGAAATCTTTGGATATGGTCAGGCTGGAAGTGAAAAATTAATGAAATCTTATTGGAAAAGGAGGATATAATCATGAATATAAATTTAATGCTATTGATGTTTTTTTTACTTGGTTTTTTGAGTTGCCTCGCTGTTATTCAGATTTTAAAACTGAAGAAAAAATATACGTTCAAACTACCGGCGCGTTTGCTTATTGTTGTTGGTATATGTTTGTTGGTTTTTGCTGTAGCATGGACTATAAGTTCTTTGATTGAATTTGAGAACCAGGCAGCCGGAGTTGGAATGCTCTTTTTTGGAGGAAGTTCATTGGTATGCTTCTCTATCGCTACCAGGTTTACTACAAAAAAAACAGGTGAAGTTCAAAAATAAATGAGCTCCAACAAAAAATTAAGATCTTCTGATATTTTAATAATATGATTAAAATTAATGCTTTAAAGCGGGTAAGCTATTCACGCTTATCCGCAATTTTGGCAATTCTTATACTTGTTATTGTATATATAGCAGGGCTAAAAAGACAAGAGCAACAATTAAAAAGTATCGTTGCTACATCTTTTCCAGAGTTGAAGGATTTGCAACCTCTCAAAACAAATCCATTGTTATATGAAATTAAGAACCATGAACATGAAGTTGACCATTATTTGATTTTTAAAAAAGGGATGGGGTGGGGAGGTCCTTTTATTGTAATGGCAGAACTTGATACTGCAATAAAAATTAATAAAATTGAGGTGTTAGATCATTGCGAAACACCATCTTACATGTTAAAACTTCAAAAAAACGAATTTTTTAAACAATTTAATTTTTTACCTGCTACGTCAGCATTTACACTGGGGAATGATTTGAGCGCAGTTACAGGCGCAACAATTTCATCAACTGGTTTTACCAATGCTATCAAAGAAGGTATGCAAGAAGCTGCTTTTTTTGTTTTGGGCAATGAAAAACAAACGAGCACCGCAGCTTTTTCTTTTGGCGCAAAAGAAATTATTCTGTTTTGTATTTTTTTACTTGCATTGATTGGAAGCTATTTGAGGTTTAAAAAATTAAGGTATTTAACTCTTGGAATTAGTTTGATTGCCATTGGGTTTGTTTATAACTTCCCATTTAGTATATCTCATTTTACATCTATATTTCTTGGGTATGTACCTGGTATTTATACAAATGCTGCCTGGTGGGTGGTTGTTGGTGGTGCATTGGCTTTAATTTTTATTACTGGAAAAAATCTTTATTGTTCTTCGATCTGCCCATTTGGAGCGATGCAGGAATTAATTGCCAAGATTAGTGGATTTAAACTTCCTATTCATCCTATGGTTCTAAAATACGGCCCTAAAATTCTTTATCTCTTAACCTTTTTTGCCGTCGTTACAATGGTCTATTTTCGAAATACTTCGAGTGGAAATTATGAACCATTTGCAGCATTATTTAATTTAGATGGTTATGGCTTAATATGGTTCATACTTCCTGTGGTACTGTTCAGCTCATTCTTTTGGAAACGCTTTTATTGTCGCTTTTTGTGTCCGGCTGGTACAGCACTTAACTTAACAAATCGATTCAGAAACTGGATTAAGCATAAAATAAAAAACTCCACTAAAAACAAGTCACAATGCAAAAAGATGAATCAAAAATGTCAATCATTTCATTGATTATATATGTGTCAATAGTTATTGTTATACTCATGCACATCGCAAATTTTTGGCTGGAGCGATAAATAGGAAGACAAGCTATTTTGTTTAAAAACCAATCGCTTTTGCCCAATTGGGTAAACCCGTTTCGATAGCACCAATGTCGGGAGATTTTCCATGCATCTCATTTTTAATGTAAAAATGCTCGTTTTTGTGAGTGAATTCTGAAATTCCACGATCTATTAACGGGCTTTTCTCGGATAAACTATAGTCAGTATTCAGCATCGGATTTAAACTTAGTATTGTATTCTCAACCAGGTTACATTCAGAAAAAGGTATTTCGGCAATATATACATTTTGGTATGCAACAATCGATTTTTGATTGATTCCTTTCAGTGCGATATGCTGAATATTTGAAATGGAGTTATTCAGCACAATGGAGTTTCCTCCACCGCAAATTCCATAAGAGCAACTAGCTATTGTATTGTTGTAAATGTAAATACGCTCGGTTAATGGCGCGGCCTCAAAATTCTCTTTTGTGTTGCCGTCAGACATACAGCCAATTGCCGCCATGCTGATGTTTGCAATAATGTTGTTTTGTATTGTGATTACGCGGGCCGACTCTTCCGGATAGCCAATCAGTTGGATGCCGTCTTCGCCATTATTAACAATCAGGTTGTGACTGATTTCATAATTCAGCGTATCTCCGGAATAGTGCTGCAAGCGTATTTCAATGCCATCATCTTTATTGGTTCTGATAATGTTTCTTTCGATAACAATATCAACATCGTCATCCAAATCGATACCATCATCGCTGTTTAGCTCAAAAATGTTGTTTTGGCACAATCCGCCGCTGTTACTTTCATAATCCAATCCGTCGCTGCAATGTCTGACAATGTTGTGTGTGAAATTCATTTTTTCCCTCACGGAAACACCATCACTGCCATTTTCAATAGTAAATCCTGTAATGGTTGTATTTGGTCCGGTAACATTAATAACGTAATCGTTTTTACTGCCATTTATTACTGTATTACGTATGTCTTGCTTGTTGTTCGAAAAAATATAATTTGAGGTAAGTGTAAGGTCTTTTTGTGCTATTTCAAAATTTTCGTGATAAACACCATTCGCCACCAACACGGTATCTCCTTGGGTTGCTGCTTTAACTGCTTCTTGTATTGTTTTGTATTGTTCCGGAACTTTTAAAATAGAGGAATACCCCGTTTTAAAAAGTACAATGTTCAGGAAAAGAATAATTGTAAATGTTTTAGTGCCAGTCATTATTTGCTTTTTTTATATGTGAAAATGAGGCTGCCAAATTGTTGAAGCAGCCTCATTTTTGTTGAATTATTTTAGTTGTCTTTTTCTTCGGAAAAAATTACACCTTGCTCATCAATTTTAAGCTCATACTCTTCATCTCCTTTTTCGAGATCGACATCGTAATAAATTGAGGCGTCTTTTCCTTCCCGGATACTCACTTTATCAATTTTAAAACCCGGGTATTTTTCCAACACCTTCTTTTTGATATCCAACGGAAGCTCGTCAAAATAAGAAATAGTGTTGTTATGATATCTTGCCGCTATTGCTTCATCTTTGAGGTCGACAAAAGTATTGGGACCTTTTTTATTTTTGATCAAGTTAAAAGCGTCGTATAAATCGCCGGTAGCCGTGTACGATTTATAGTGAATGGTATCTTTATTTACGGTTACTACCTGAACCAGTTGAGTGTTTTCTCCATCGCGATTTTGTTCTGCGCCCCAGTTTTTCCACCCATTTTTGCGCAGCCGATACATTTTTCCTCCACTTACAGAAACTACGTAAACAGTACCTGTCTGGTCGCGTTTATTAACTCCGGAAGTGAGGTTGTATTCTTTGGGAGAAACACGGCCTCTGGCATACGTGTGGTCGTGTCCTTGCAAAACAAGGTCTACATGATATTTATCGAAAATGGGCTTCAGCAGCTCTCTCCAGCTCTTGTTGTCACGCCCCTCTGATGCTGAATAAAGAGGGTGGTGGAAAGTAACCACAGTCCATTGATTGGGGTTGTCGGCCAGTACTTTTTCCAGCCATTCTGCCTGTTCTTCACGATGTTCGCTCGAATTTAATCCGATCATCCGAACTCCTTGAAAGTCCATGTAATAGACTGTCTCCTTTAACTCATCGATATTGTTTAATCCGTTTTCGGGCAATGTGAATTGCGGCCTCCACTGAATGCTGAGTTTTTCCAGATCATCGTCTTGTCCTTCGTATAGCGGCTCGTATTCATGATTTCCGGGAACCGGGAAAGAAGCAATCATACCATGAATAAAACTTCCGGCTTTAAACCATTCTTCCCATTGTTGTTCGCTGTGAGCTGTGCTAACCAGGTCGCCTGCATGAACAATAAAACGGGCGTTTGGTGCCTGTAAAAATCCCTGGCGAATTAAGCGGGACCAAAGTTCCAGAATATAGTTCTGGGCATCGCCAACATACAAAAAAGAAAATTTGTCGTTTGAGTCGGATGCCGTTTTAAACTGAATCCATTCGCTCCAGTGTTCTCCGTCGCCTACCCGGTATCCGTAGAGCGTATTTGGTTCGAGATTTTTGAATGTTACCGAGTGATAGTTTGCAACAATGCCGGCGTCTTTTACTTTGCTTCCATCCAGCAATTCTGTGTTTGCGGCAAAACGTTCGCTGGTGCGCCAAAATTTTGGAGCTGCTGTAGCTTTTGCAATTTCAGCATAAGCGGTTTTTACATCTGCACTCGTTCTCCAGGTAACACTTGCCGTTGTTCGCGGGTCGGCGCCGTAATTCAGTATTATCCGGTCTGGATGTACAGTTGGTTGCATCCATTCTTTTTCGTATTTGGGCGTTTTATAAACAATACTTTTGTGCTGTGCCATGCTAACGTTAAAACACAAGCTTAATAGTAGTGACGCCAAAATGCTTTGTAATTTCATTTTTGTAAAATTTTAGTTTTTTAAGGAATCGGATGGAATTCATACCAATATTTAGCCATCGCTTTTGGTGTGAATTCCATCGTCATGCTTTTTAAAATTGTAGCCGGCCGGGCTAATAAATGTTGAGTTTCAGTCCAACCTGAAAGCGTGCTCCATTTTCCAATGCCGAATATGTATATTGTGGCTTCCACTGGTAAGTACGTTGTATCTCGTTTAAAAGATTGTTGGCAGAGGCAAAAAGAACAATTTTTTTGCTGATAAATATATCGATGTTTGCATCAAGGTAAGAAACTTTGTCGTAGTAAACATTGGTGAATTCAGTTGAGCCGTTGCTTGTCAGAAAATCAGAAGTATAATTGTATGAAACCCTTGCGCTGAGTCTCTTATTGTCGTATGCCAGCGATGCATTAATAATGTCTTCTGCAGTGCCGGATAACTGGTGTTCTTTATCTTTATTGTCTACCCAGTTGTGCGTGTAGTTGGTATAAACACTGAAGTTACGCAAAAAACCGGGAAGGAAATCCAGGCGTTTCTGAAAAGCCAGTTCAATACCAATCAGGTTAGCGTCGCCACCGTTTCCGGGAGTAAAACTTTCAAAATCGTGTCCTTCAGCTTTATTGTACCTTTTAATATAGTCTTCTTTCTGATCTTCGGTTATGTCTGTGCGGGCGCTTATCTGCTCCGGCGAAGGAACATACTGAACAACGTCTTCCCAGGGAAGAACTTCCATCATTGTTGTTTCAAAGTCTTTGATGTTTTTATAATATAACCCTGCAGATATAAGTCCGGTAGAACCAATATAGTACTCGCCCAGTAAATCGAAATTATGCGCTAATGTTGGTTTGATGTCCGGATTTCCGAATTCAATTTCGTCATCTTTAATATCACATTTTACATAGGGAACAATGTCCCGATAGTTAGGACGACTGATTGTTTTGGTATAGGCCAACCTGAAAACACTCCTTTTTGTTGGCATGTATTTCAAATGCACGCCTGGCAGTAAAGTGGTATAATTTTGCGATGCACTTACTTCTTCAAATACTTCAGCCCGTTCAAAATATTCCCATCCATGGTAGTCGATTTTTGTTTGTTCAACACGAAGACCACCCATCAGGCTTAATTTTTCACCAAACTTTTGGGTTGACATTAAATAGGCTGCATACACATCTTCTGAGGCAGTGTAACCGTCTGCAATTTCTTTGTTGTACCCGTTATTTACCATCCAATGGTCGGTTGTGTTGTTAAAGTCGGTAACTTGCGAGCCTACCCACTGTGCCGTAACCGATTGGCCTACATTGTAATTTGAGTTGTTGAAGTTGGAACTAACATCTTCCATGTTCTGTGCAAATTCGTTCCACATCCAACCCCAGTTAAACGTTTCCGGAGATTCCGGGTCATTTTGAGCAGGTTTCCATTTTACACGGCCAAGAAGTTTTTTGCTTTTGCTCATTGTTTTGGCTTTAGCTCCAAACTTGATTTTATTCTCAAATTTCCCATCGATTAACGGCAATTCAAAATTTGCAGAATAGAGAAACTGATCCACATTCGACCGGCTGTCTTTACCTTTAAAACCGTCCAACTCCCATGTGTCAACCCTGTTTTCGTCAATATCAGCTGAGGTTCTTCCTGCAATTTCCTGGGCCACGTTGTCTATTCCAAATCCTTTATCCAACCCGAGGTATCTGGGATTGGAGAAATCCATAAGCACAGTTTTTTCGTTGTAGCTTTGTAACTCAAAATCACGTGAGTCGGGTTGATTTTCGATAGATTTTACATACGCAAAATCCCAATCAAATTTCAGCGCGCCAAATACATGGTCTCCTTCAAATGCCCAGTTAAATATTTTTTTATGCGTTAAATCTCCGCCTTTGTCGTTTCCTCCGGCCAAAACATGCCTTTCCAATTCCGGATGGAACGACGGATGCAGGGGATCGTAGTCAACATACATGTTTCCGGTGTTGTCGTCAATCCCGTCGTTGTTTTCGTCAAGAACGATGTAGACTTCTCCTGTGCTGTCGTTTACCCCATCTCCATCGGCATCGATGTCTCCGTCAATTTCATCTGCAAAATCTTCCGGGTCATCAAAAACCTGTTCAAACCATTTTATGCCTGAATAGTCGTCTTTCATTTTCCAGTTGCCTTTATATCCGCCGCCAATATCGTCTATACGCAAAGTGTAGGTTTCTCGCCAGTCTTTGTAGTCATTAAAAATTCCGGTAAAGGCAATGCTGTGTTTTTGGTTGAACTTGAAATCAAGCCCCAGTGTATAGCTCTGGCGCAATCTTTCCATAAGCGTCTGTTCGATATTCAGATATTTGGGAACAAAATACTCATCGGTTCCGACCATGGTAGTTTCCCATGATGAGTTGTGACGGTTAGAACCTAACTTCTGTTCGTATATTGATGCTGACCCAATTACGCCAAACTTGTTGTTGAAGTAACGATCACCAAAAATAATGTTCCCGTTAAATTGTGGCTTTTGGGTAAGTGCACTATAACCTGTGGCGCCCGAAATAGAAAGCCTTTTGCTGTAAGGAGCTTTTCTGGTAACCAGGTTTACTGCACCACCAATTGCATCGCCGTCCATATCAGGTGTAATGGCCTTGCTTACTTCTATGGCCTGCACCATGTCTGCCGGAATGGCATCTACACCAACGGCACGGTCGTTACCGGTACCCGGCATTGCAGCACCATTAATAGAGATAGTACTTTTAGACGGATCTGTTCCGCGAATACTTATCAGTTTTGCTTCGCCCTGGTCGTACTGAACATGGATGCCCGGAATACGTTTAAGAGCATCTCCAATGTTAGGGTCCGGGAAACTCCCCACCTGATCAGAGGAAATTACATTCATAATGCTTGGTGCAGTGAGTTGCTGGTTTAGCGCTTTTAATACGCCACCGGCATTTCCCTTAACTACAACTTCGTCTAAAATTTCATTTTCAGAAAGTTGAAAATCAAGCGAAACTGAGCCACCATCAGTTACTGTAACGTTTTTTTCAATTTTTTTGTATCCCACATAAGATACCTGAACAAGATATTCTCCGGCGTCGATGCCGACAATAGTATAGTAGCCATCAACATTGGTAACGGTTCCTTTATTTATTGATGAAATGTAAACTGTGGCACCAGGTAAAGGAAAGTTTTCGGAGTCGATTATTCGACCAGTGATGATTCCATTTTTCTCTGCATCTTCATCATCTCCCACACAAAATCCAATCGTTGGAAAAAGGACGAAAAGTGCAAATAGTAAATAAGTAAGTTTCTTCATTTGTAATTTGTTTTTGATTTAAAAATAAATGAGCGTTAGTTTGTTATTGTTAAAATAAAAGTGTCGTACCTGAATCTTGCTGATGTCATATCATTCTCAAATTCAATTTGTTTAAGCCGATTAATTCCTTTTTGTGTTTTGCGGAAAACAACCGGTTTATTTTTAGGGGATGGTTGAAATAAATCATCGTTGGCAGGGCTGTTGGCAGAACCCCGGTTCCGGAAAAGGTTGCAATGCCCGGCGTTACTGTGCATGTTGTTTGCTCCGTTCATGGCATTTGTTAGGTTTCCGGAACGCCATCTCTGGTACCGGGAAATAACGCGTTAAAACTGATTTTTTGTGGATTTGCTCAAGGCTTAGCGCATCCGTTGTGTTTCTGATTTTTAATAAAGTCTGTGCAGAAAACGGGTTCTTTTGTTTTATTCCATCCCAACCCCGATGTGTCTGGTATTTTAGTTGGGGCAAAAGATAGCTGTCGTGGAATAAACAAACTTTTTTAGAGTAGTGTTTTTTCCCGATTTTTACAAAAATGTTCTGTGCAATGTTTCCTGCATCAGCCTGACCGGTGTGTAGGCAAGCCGTAACCAATAAACTTTGACTATGCACGCCAAAGCTTTGATTTAAGTCTTTTTTGTGTTTTAATATTGCTGGAATACTCTCCAAATTTTCATTTTTTTGAGAGCTCAATATTAGATGGATTGGGTTACGCTACAGTGAACAATCGATTAAAAAAAAATTACTTTTCGTTTCTGTGTTTTTCGTTGTTTTTTATGATCTGGTGTCTTTTTTTCAAGCCTGAGATTGGTTTTTTTTGCACCTTATTTTAGTGCTTGACGGCATTTTTGCTGGTATGTTTTTTATCCTTCTTTTTCAACAGAAACCTGTTGGGCTATAATATTATCAGATGTGTTGCTGCCCTTTTGGCGAGAGGTTTTGTAGTTGTATAAATTCGTTCGGGCAGTGTTTGAACCATCAATTTTTATCACCATCAGCAAGTACCCGAAAGCAGTTTAAAACTTCCACAGCGGGTATTCCAGTTTCAGGAAAACTTCCCGGTGCCAGCCTTTAACCTCTATGCGCTATTTCCTGCTAATTTTGTAATGATTGTGAACCCAATTTCGGAGCAGTTTTTCTAATAAGTATCCTCGTGATAGCGTTGCTGTTCTATAAGTTCGTGGAATGTTATGGTTGAAGCAGAATGATTATTAAGTACTTTTTCGATTGCCGTTTTTGTGCCTTCGGCCATGTTGATGCTACCACACACAAATACGTGCGCACCCTTGTTCATCCATCTTATAAAATCCGATTCGTTTTGTTCCACCAGATGTTGAACATAAACTTTTGGGTTGCCGTCCCTTGAAAACGCTGTATCCAGTTTAGTTAAGCTGTTTTTTTCTTTAAAATCAAGGAGCTCTTTTTCATACAAAAAATCGTTTTCTCTGTTTTTGTCTCCCCATATTAACCAGATTTCCCGATTGGAATTGTCGAATTCGTTCTGCTGCAGAAATGCTCTGAACGGCGCAATGCCGGTACCAATGCCAATTAGTATTAGCGGGGCATTTGTGTTTTCCGGCAGTCGAAATTCCAGGTTTGGATAATGCCTGAATCGAATGGTATCGCCGGCAACTAGGTTGTTGGTCAGCTCAATCGAGCCTGCACCTTCGTGCTTTCGCGATTGAAAAGTATACCGAATTGTTTTTACGGTTAAATGTATTTCGTTGGGGAAATATGCCGTGCTCGAAGCAGCCGAATATAACCGTCCTTTTTTCCCGGGTACTGTTTCCTTTAGCTGCTTTTCGGTTATTGCCGCAGGAAAATCAACAATCAGATCATGAAAATTTGCTTTTGCCAGGTATTTTCTCAGCGAGGCGCCATCGTTTAAAAGCCGGGTAAGATTTCGGTTCTCTGCAAAGTAGTTGTACTTTTCAATGGTTGTTTTATTGAGCGTAGTAATTTCACATTCATTCAACAACCAGTCCCTTACTTTTTTGTTCGACGGTAATTGCAGCGCATTAAGTATGTTGGTTACCAGCCACTCCGGGTTTTGCGGAAATATTTCAATGGAATCGCCCGGCTTTATGGAACTCAGGTTTTCATCGGATTGAAGAACAATATGATAGCATGGCTTCTGCAAATTTCCGTTGCTGAGTTTGGCGATTTCTTTTACTTGTAATTGCCTGAATTCTTTTTTTGTTATTTCGACGTTGGTTTTTAACTCTTTAGTAAGCTCAATTTTTTCGTTTAGTAAAACGGCCCTGATGCTTTGGTTGATCCATTTTGTTGAGGGCTCCGAAAAATCAGCATCGCAGTCCACGCGTTGAATAATAGAGTTTGCTCCTTTATTTCGAAGATATTTATCCAGATTTTTTCCGGCTTGGCAAAATGCGTCATAGGCCGAATCGCCCAATGCACAAACCGAATAATTTAAACTATTCAGCAGATAATCGGAGTTTTTGAGTTCTGTAAAAATATTTTTTGCTGATGGCGGAGGAATTCCGTTGCCGTCGGTGCTGATGGCAATAAACAAATATTTAATGCTTTTTAGCTGTGCTGAGGTAAGTGTTGAAATATTTCGGGTTTTTACAGGTAGTCCCAGCCGTTTGAATTGCGCCTGTAAAGTTGTGGCTATCATTTTTGCATTGCCCGAGCGGGTGGCGTACACAATCAGCCAGTTGTCTGTATTCATTTCAGCAGCATCGGGTATGCTAATTGGCCGGGTGCCGGTTTTTCGCTTGAACTTTAACCGGGCGCGTTTTCGTTTAGCCCACAATATGGTGCCCGTAACGGGAAGTGAAGTACCGGTTAAACTCACAATAAAATAGAGAATTAAGCTGGGCCATCCCAATATTTCTCCGGTGTGAAGCGGTAACGATAAAGCCACAAATTTTTGATCGGGAGTTTTATTTTCGAATAGTTTTTTTGCTGTTATTTGGCCTTGCTTGTTAAACTCAAGTTCGTCAAAAACAATGGCTCTCACCCAGTTGTTTCGATTTATTTTCCGAACTTTTATCCACGAATTCTCGGCTGTGGGCAGGTTTATGGTTGTGATACCCGGGTAAGGCAATTCGTTATTTGTAATTGAAACAACGCTGTCTAAAGAAGCCATTTTTCCAGAATTAACTTCTTCTGATTTACTTGCCAGTTGCTTTTTTAGAAGGTTGGAGAACGAACTTGCCAGCTCTGCTTTTATTTTGGCTTCTTGTTTTTCCGAAGCTTTTGATAACACCGGGTTGCCGCCAAACGATACGATTAGCGCGCTTTTTACCCACGGATACGAAATGTACAACCCCATTACGGCAATGACGAATAACAGTGCGAGCGAATAAAATCCCGGAATTTTATGTAGATCGATTAATTTTACTGATTTCCGGTTGAAATGCAGTGCAGATAAAAACTCCCTCATTTTTCGGGGAAGCCACAGCACAAAGCCGGAAAAGAGCATGAAAACGAAAATTAGCACAGACGCTCCAACCACTTGTTTGCCGGTGTTGCTGAGCAATAAGTTTTTGTGGAGCGCAAGGATAAACTCAAAGGCCGGACTGAGTGTCGTGTTCCTTTTTCCCAGTATTTTGCCAGAATACGGATTTACGTAGAACGTTCCCGCATCGGAGCCGTCGGTTGCTGTGAAACCGATTTCGTGGCTTCTGTTTGGCTTTCCGTAAATAGTTATGGTGTTTATTGTAAACCCCTGTAACGCCAGCCTGTTTTGGATACTGTCGAGTAAAACAAACGGCTTTTTTTCGTCTTCAACAAAAACCGTTTTATAATTGATGCTGTTTTCTATTGGCGCACGAAAAACGTATAAACTTCCGGTCAGGCATACAATAAAAATTACTGTTCCCGAGAGTAATCCTGCCCATAAGTGAAGCAATCGGACACTTTTTTTAAACCAACCTGTCATTTTTTTTTACTGTTTATTGAGGAATAGAATAGGGGCGCTCTTTTTTTAGTTTAAAGTTTTTCCGTTTGTAATCGTTGTACAACCACTCCATCCCGTGTATAAAAGCAATCAAAAAAATGGAATGATGGTTTTCGTCGGTAAACACCTCTCTTTTGTAATTATCGATTGGCGTTTTATCCAGCGTCTCGCCAAATGATTTTACCTGCTGGAAATGAAAATCAGGATTTTGTTGATACGCCAGAAACACCGATAATTTGTTTTTTGAAATGCCATTCTGTAGTTGTTTTGTAGCTTCCCCTTCGGCATACCAAACGCTGGGATCGTACAGCTGAACGGCTTGAAATGAGTGTGGTAGCGAAAGCATGTAAGACGCAAAATAGCCTGAAAGCGAATGCCCGCACAAAATATTGAACCCCGTTGTGGCATACGCAGAATCGACGAAAGGAATCAGTTCTTTGTTCAGAAAATCCAGAAACCGATACCCTCCGCCGCAATTTTGTCGGTTAAAAAACGGTGGCAGAATTTTGTCGCCGTAGGGGTTTACTTTCGATAAACTGAATGTCAGGTCTTTAATGCGTTCTTTCTCTTTGTTTACATGCGGTATTCCAACCACAATGTGTTCAGGAATTTTTTTGCTGTTCGATAAACTGTTTTCCAATCCCTGAATCAGCTTAAAATGTGTTTCGGCATCTAAAACATACAATACCGGATAGGATTTGCGGCTGTCGTATTTCTCGGGCAGTGATACCCATATTTGGCGATTCTGACCAAGAAACGTAGACTGAATTATTGGCGTTACCACCTGGTTACATTGACCAGTGGCCATTGCAGGTAATAATGCAACAGCCACAGTCAACATAAAATATACTTGTTTAAACCTAATCAATTTATTTCCCTTTTCCGTGTTCCCCTTTAAAGCGTACATCCTTTGTTATCTCAAGGAATTTTTGGTATTCCTCTTCACTGAATGCCTCTTTTAAAGCAGCATTCCGGTTGTTGTTAAATTCAGTCCAATAGGATTTTGCTGCTTCGGCATTTCCGTGGTAATTATCGTGTGCTCCCGAGTAAGCCTCTATAAATGCTTCGTTTACTGCATCAACAATGGCGGCTTTATCGTCTGTAAGGTTGAGGTTGGTTTTTATCTTTTCGATAAGTTCTGGCGACCAACCTATTCGTCCCGGAATGTTGTGTTCAATCCATTCGGTGTACACTGCAAACTGCTCATCGTTTAACAGCGGTTTTACTTCTGCTGCCTGTTTTTCAAAAAGATTCCTCATTTTGGCAAGCATTGCTTCCCGGTTCATTTTTCCGCCGGCTCTTGCAGCGGCAAATTCTTCAGCCCTGATTTTGTTGTACCGAAGCGTGATTTCATCGAATTGTTTTTCCTGTTTCGACGTGAGGCTTAACTCCGGTTTCAGGTTTTCGTACGGAGGGCCGTTGTGCTTTTGCTGCTCTGAGCAGGCTGCGGCCAAAACTGTAACAAAAAATAGCAATAATAATTGTCTCATTTCTTTTTAGTTAGAAGAGCCTCCGGTGGTTGCCGGAGGCCTGTGATAAAGGAATTTGTTCATTTGTATATTAATACACGCCCTCAACGATTACGTTTCCGCCATCGAGCTTTAATCCCCGGGTAAAACCGGTGGCGCCGGCCGACTCGGGGGCAAATTCGTAAACATAAGATTCGCCGCCAATTGGACTAATGGCCATGTAGAATTTGCCATCGGCAACTATCCCGTTTTCGTAGCTGAACAATCCGGACAGTGGTAAGTCCAGTTTAACTGCTGTTTTGTTGTAGATGTCGATTTTGGCAACTGTCCAGGTATTTGCACCGCTGTATGCACCTTCGTCCTCCAGGTAAATGGGCATGTATCCAATTCCGTTTCCAACATAAAACCATCCGTTTGCTCCGATGTTGGTATCCAGGCCCAATGTTTCCGAAATGTTGAACAGATAGGAAGCATCGTAAGTCCCGTTTTTTAGGCGGGTGATAACGGTTTTGTCGCCACTGGACAGGTCAAATGAATTGCCGGAAATGAACCAGTTTACCTGGTAAACATCGCCTTTTTCGTCGACATGCATTGATGGTGCGCGATAACCACCTGTGTGGCCTGCTGCTGCGTCCGATTCGATAATGGTGCCGTTTTCAAACGAAGGATAATCAAATACCAGCGTTTCCAAACCGGTTTGTTTGGGCTTGCGGAACGGGGGAGGAGTGGTTGGGTCGGACATGTCGAGATGCATGAGCCCGAAATAAACTTTGTTGCCTGCAATAACGGGCCCGTCAACCCGCATAGGATGATAACCGATGGTGGCGCCTTGTTTGGCATTTTCGGTTTGCGGAATTACAAATTCGGTCAGACTCGAGATTGTGAGCGAAGGAATACTAACAGAGGTCAGGCGCAGTGTACAAACATTATCAACAATGTCGGTGTTCGTTTCGTTATAAACAGGTTCAACCACAACATTGTACACCATAATTGTATTTTCGTCGGCCAGTTTATAGCGGGGGCGGTTTGTACCTACCGACAGACCGGCGTTAATTTCATTTACCGCATCGTAACCGCCGGAGCTGTTTGCTTCGAGCTGTGTTAACAGTCCGGTGCCATAATCCAGCGAATAGAGGTAGTCTCCGGCTGAAATTATGCGAGCCGCCTGGTCGGCGTCGAGCTGAGTTCCGTTGTTTACAAAACTTAGCGTTCCTTCGCTTAAACTTTCTGCCTGTGCCAGGTAATACGCATTGTCGATTACTCCCAATACAGAGTAGTTACTGGTTTTTTCGGGAGTTGGAGTCGGGTCATCGTTTTTTGAACAAGAAGAGAAAAGAATTACAAGTGCAAGGGCCAATAGCCCGGAATAATGGGTTTTCATAACTATTTCACTTTTAAATTAATATTCATTTTTAGAAAATTTTGTATGTCAGTTTTAAGTAAAAAGCCCTTCCCGGTTTCTGCACCGCATAATTATCGAAAGCCTGGGCGTTGAATAAATTATTGATTGCTCCGCTGGCGGTGAGGTTAGTTTTAGGAAACGTGTATCCGGTGCCAACGCTGTGAATGTTTTGTGCCGGAATGTGATCCTTGTTTTCGCTCCCGTATTTTTCTGAATGCCGGTAAAAAGAACCAACATGACCGTATCGCCAATAGACAAAAACAGCGGGTTTGTTCTGCAACAAGTTTCCAAAATTTAAACGCGCTTCTGAATTGGCCTGGAAAAACGGAGTGTTGGGCATGCGCGTATTATCCAGTCCATTGTTGTTGCCAAATTCATCGCTGTCTGTTTTTATAACAGGGTGCAGAAATGCCAATGACTGAAAAATGCTGAGGAACTCTTTATAGTAATATTGAATTCGTCCGTCGATGCCGGACATTTGAACTTTATCGAAATTTACCACCTGCAACAGAGCCGGGTCGCTGGCCGTTACCAATTTCATTTTCTGTTTTACATCTCGGAAAAATACGTTGCCGTTTATTCGCACACGGGAATTGCGCTGTTCGGACAGGCTCACATCAATCCCAAGGTTTGTATTCAGACTCGATTCTGCCTTTAGATTGGGGTTTGCCAAAACATTTAATCCATCGCCTAAAATCTCATTGGCTTCGGGCAAGCGGCTGGCCTGTTCCACCGAAAAGCTCAGGGTTATTTTCTTCGCCGGCGTGTACGAAATGGCAAATCCCAATCCGTTACTTTTTTCTTTGGCCGAAACTGTTTCGTAGTTTGTTTCTCCGGCAACGGTTTCTGCCAGTTTAATTGCTGCCGAGTAGTTGTAACGCTTGTAAAACAGTGTCGTTTGCAATTTGTGCTGAAACCACAAATTCTCCCATGAAACTCCCAGAACACTTTTGTTAAAAAACTGTGGCGCGTAATATCCTTCGGTTTTTTGAGTAACCAGCGGGTCGCTGTCGGTTCTGGTAAGGTCGGTGTAAACGTGGTTAACAACCAGTTTGTGCATCGAAGAAAATGTGTAATTCAGATTTACCCGGTTCATCCACACTTCTTCTTTTAACTTGTTCAGCGTTCTTTTTTGCTCGCCTCCAAGTACGCGCTGCACCGGTTCAATTTCGCCCAGCCAGTTGTAAATGTTTTTTGAAGTATCTACCCGGGCGCGGTTTAATCCCGAATAGGAGGTAAACAGTTTTACCTTCAGCTTTTGTTTTAACAGTTGCCGGTTTGAATAGTCGAGATACGGCATTAGCAAGTTCTGACTGTAAGTGGCTTCACCAAACGGGACAATCATTGTTGCGCCGTGCTGAATTTCTTTGTCCATAGAAGACGTTAGCAACCCCACAAAAAAATGATCTGCCCACGTTTTGTTGGTTACCCCAAAATCGGTCTTTATTGCTTTTGATTGGTATGCATCGTGGAAGCGTTCTGCTGTAATTCCCCGCATTACTTCAAACGTTTCGGGGTTGGTAACCGAAATATCGCTGCCCCAGACTTTGTAGTTATTGTCTGAATAATTGTAAAATGCAGAAACCTTTGCCGTAAGGCCGTTGTTGGCGCGTCCGTAGCCGGAGGCCGAAACTTTGTGGGTATTAAAAGAGCCGTAGGTGTAATCAATTTCGAGCGTGTTTTTTAAATTTTTTTTGGTAACCAGGTTAATGGCGCCGCCCAAAGCATCGCTTCCCAGTTCTACCGGAACCACGCCCTTGAATATGTCGATTCGGTTAATTTGCGAAACAGGAATGGTGCTAACCGAGTAAGAAGAACCAAAATAATCCAGCGGAATGCCATCCAGAAAAAATCGGACAGCACTTCCTTCCAGTCCGTTAATGCTGTAGTTAACCCGCGAGCCCAATCCTCCCTGCTCCCGAACCACAATTCCGGCACTTTGGTTAAGTACCTGGTTGAGTTCCACAGATTGGCTTTGCAATTCTTTTATCGGAATAGAAGTGGCAACAAACCCTTGCTGTTCAATTTTTGTTGCAACGCTTTTCCCGCCCACAAGTACTTCGTTTAAGTGATGTTCTTTGGGCTTAAGTTGAAAAACAAGATTGCGCGCGTTTGAAAAATCTTCAATGGTAACCTCTTTGGTGGTATATCCCAGGTAAGAAATAAGCAGCACCGCTTTATTTGGGGAGTTGGTTTTCAACATGAATTCGCCCTGCTCATTGCTGGTGGTTCCGTTTGATGTATTTTTTTCAGAAATATTTGAAAAAGGCAATGCATTTCCATTGCTGTCCAGAACAGTGCCGCTAATTGTTTTTTGGTTGCTTTGTGCCACTGATTTACCCACGAAGCACAAACACAATGCAATAACTATAATGATAATTTTTTCCACCCTGCCTTTGTCTTATTTTTATTTAAACTAAATAAGTTGCAAAATTAAATGTGCTGCAAGGAGTGACAATCCCTATATGTTGGGATTTTGGCAAAGTGGCCCGGCACAAAAGGAACTGCCTGCTGAAGGCGCGACTCACCCGGAGGACTCAGATGAGCTTTTTGGGGAAAGTGCAGTTGCTGTTTAATTTGATTGCCTTTTGGTGTCAGTGAGGCTTTTGAAGGCTTTTTTTGTCTGACCACAGGGTGTTCTCAGTTCGTGTTGAAATTTGAAATGTAATCCCAACGGGGTATGCCACAGTAAAATAAGTGGTGAATCTTATTCGGCTTTTTTGCCCTGTACTTATTTTTTTTAATTATTTTTAAATCATAGTAATCCGTAACATATACAAATGACAACGGTTTTTAATTTTTAAAACTCACATCCAAATGCCAAAAATGTCGTGCAAATACATGAGAAAAACATCATTCTTAATCATTGTTTCGGTCTTTTTTTCGATAAGCGTTTTTGCACAGCCCAATGAAGGCTTTACAGAAAAACAACGAGTTGCACAGTATAACATAGGGCGCGATGGGTTAGCGATAGACGGTTATGACCCTGTTTGTTATTTTACTCAGAATAAGGCGGTAAAAGGGAAGCTTGCAATTTATTATAAATACAAAGGCGTGCTCTACAACTTTGCCAATCAGGAAAACAGAGAAAAGTTTGTGGCTTCTCCCGAAAAATGGGAACCCCAATATGGGGGTTGGTGTGCATACGCTCTCGGGGACAGCGGCGAGAAAGTAAAAATTAATCCCGAAACATTTAAAATCGTTAATGGTAAACTCTACCTCTTCTATGACTTTCTTTTTAATAATACTAAAACCAAATGGGATAAAGATGAACAAAACCTGTTAAGGCAGGCAAATGTCAATTGGGACAAAATAATTGAAAACTAATACTATGTTGAAAGCTATACGATTTTCCGGACTGCCAGTCGATTTTATAATGCAATACACAAAAAGTTGAGCATGAAAGAAACTTTGCAAATCGGTCGGGAATTTGAAATGGCTCCCGGTTTTGAAATTTGGGGATGGAAATATTTTCATTTGAAAAAAATTGCGGGCTTAACGTAATATCTGAATCTAATCAGCCTTTAAGAGGAGTTAACCAGTGTTAAGGAAGATAATAAAGAACAAGGATGAAATTAGCTCTAAATAGCAATAATGTAATTACTGAGGCCATCACAAAATGGATTTTAAAACAATTGTTTCTAATATTATTTTTTGTGGGAATAGTTTTTTCTGTTGATGCGCAAGAATTTAAGAATGTAGGCTCCAAAACATTTTCACAGTTAATAAAAACGGATGCCGGAATAATTTTGGATGTAAGAACGCCCGATGAATTTTCGAGGGGACATATTGAAGGGGCTACAAATATGGATAGTGAAAGTAGAGAACTCAAAAAAAAGCTTCTGCTACTGTCCAAAGAAGTACCCATTTATATTTATTGTCTTTCGGGAGATCGAAGCCGTGATGTCGCTCGTGTACTAACCCAAAATGGTTATGCCAAAGTTTACAACTTAAGGCGTGGAACAATTGAATGGAGGCTGTTAGGTTACCCGCTCATAAAAGAAAAAAATGCAAAAAAAATAACGGACATAATTTATTCGACCGACGATTTTGATAAAATTCTTAAAGAACATAATATCGTTTTTGTCGATTTTTTTGCACCGTGGTGTGCTCCCTGCAAGAAAATGATGCCGGATATCGAAAAACTGGAAAAGGAATATGCCGGAAAAGTAAAAATAGTAAAGGCTAATTTAGAAGCCAATAATGCTTTGGCACACAGGTATCATGTTGAGTCTGTTCCTACTCTTATGTTATTCAGTAGTGGAGTGAATGTTTTTAAGAAAGAGGGAATTATGGCGTATGGTAAAATAAAAGAACTCCTGGATGAAAGTATTCAGTAACACTTGAGTTTTTCAAAAAGCCATTGCCTGTTTGTGGTAAAAAAAGCAAATACCGATTGGAAAAAATAACTAAACTAAAGTTTAATTAAAATAGAGAACCATGAAGTACATCAGTTTTATTTTACGTTTAGCCATTGCCGTTATTTTAGTGCAAACCCTGTATTTTAAGTTTACCGGTCATGCAGAAGCGGTGCATATTTTTACCGTTTTGGGAGCTGAGCCCGTTGGCCGGATTTTCGTTGGTATCATGGAACTTGTAACAGCCGTTTTATTGCTTTTGCCACGCACCTCGCTGCACGGTGCATTGTTAACCATCGGACTAATGATTGGAGCAATCGGGTCGCATCTGTTCACTCCGCTGGGCATAGTTGTTCAGTGGGGTGGTAACAGCGATGGCGGATTGCTGTTTACTCTGGCATTAAGTTCATTTCTAATGGCTGTTGTTTATGTTATTTTGTTTCATAGAAATACAAGTAAAATTATCCCTACTCTTCTATTTAAAAAGCAATGAACATTTTTGCCAATTTTCCGAAACAGGCAGATGAGCTTGCAAATAAACACAATCTTGATTTTGTTGTGATTATGAAATTGAACCACAATACAATGGAAGAACAATAGTTCGAAAGGAAAACACTAAATAAAGTTTTGTGGATAGGGAAGTAGAAAATACATACCAATGTAATTGTAGCCGCGACGCCTTCTGCTCCTATGTTATGGGGCGTGAGGATATAGCTGCATCAGAAAAAGACAGGCTGGCACAACTGGTTTTAAACAATCATCTGGCATTTTCTCTTTACGTGTGTGTGTCGCTTACGTTCTGGAGCATTTTTGTTTTTTGGATAGATCTTATTGCAATGCCGGGGCTTACAATTTATGTTGGTTACGTTACAAATAGTTTAAAAATAGCGGCGCTTATTCCGGTTTTATTTTTCGTATTAAACTTTATCGCGAAATTTGTTTATATCTATTGTCGGCTAAATCGGCTAATCCCTTTGTGGGCAATTACGGCTGCTGCATTGCCTTATGTCGGGTTTGTTTTTATCCTCAGAGAACAATTCCGAAAAGACCCCGAATTAAAATCAATAGTTATTGATTATCTGAAATTCAAAAAAGAAATTAAAACCAGAGAACTGAAACAATATGTAGCAAGGTTTATTGGAAGGAAGAGTTAAAGAATGGATGTCATTTTAATTAGATTATGAATAAAAAGCGACTGAAAGCAATCAGCGAATTTGAGTTTTGGCCGATGTGGCTATTCTATTTGCCTGCTGTACTATATAGTTTTATACTGGTTATTAGATCGGGGTTCCGAATTGTCTATTTTTCAGCAACTAACCCCGGAATGAAATTCGGAGGAGCTTTCCACCTTTCCAAACACAGCTATTCAGATTTTATTCCCGAAAAATACAGGCCTCAAACTTTTTTTGTTGATTCCGGCTTATCTCCCGAAAAAGCATTAAAAAGCATTGACCAGTGCAGGTTTCCTCTGCCTTTTATTGTGAAACCCGATGTGGGCGAGCGCGGAATCGGGGTAGAGCTTATTCGCTCAAAAAAAGAGTTGGTTGAATATATTTATACTCATCAACACTCCCCGTTGCTTATTCAGGAGTACATCGATTACCCTCTGGAATACGGTGTGTTTTATTACCGGATGCCTGGAACCGAAAACCCTGTTATTTCCTCAATAACTTCCAAAGAGTTTTTTTATGCAGAGGGTGATGGTCGGCAAACGTTGGCCGAGTTACTGAGTAATAATCGCCGTATAAATCATCGAAAAGACTATTTGCAACAACGCTTTGCCGATAAATGGAATAGTGTGTTACCTAAAGGAGAAAAGCTTTTAATCGAGCCGGTGGGAAATCACAACAGGGGTACAATCTTCAGGAATAGTAATTACCTGGTTTGTGATGAAATTGCAAATACATTCGACCAAATTGCCCGCTCATATCCCGGGTTTTATTATGGCCGATTCGATGTTAAGGTGCATACTCCCAGTGATTTGAAGAGTGGTAACAATATGAAAATTATAGAGATAAACGGCGTTAATTCTGAACCGACCCATATTTACGACCCCGAATACAATTTGCGACAAGCCTATCGGGATGTGTTTAGGCACATGAACATTATTTTTGAAATAAGCCGGAGAAACAGAAGAAACGGTGCAAAAACCGATTCTGCGTGGCGGTTTGCTATTGCCGGTTTAAAACACACACGCAGTCGACAGCACTAAATTTTATTAGAACTCAGAAAAAGTGTTTTATAGGAACTTTAAATGACATATATTATGAATTTCCAATCGATTATTGAAAATTTCGCTGATTTAAAAGCTGTGGCAGAGCAACTGTCGGATAAAGATTATGCGCAACCGGTTCCTAATTTGGGTGGCGCTACAATTGGTCAGCATATGCGGCACATTATCGAACTTTACGAGTGTTTGCTCAAAGGTTATAACAGTGGTACTGTTAATTACGACGATCGGCCTCGGGATTTGTCAATTGAAGAACATGTTGAACAAGCCGTTAAACATCTGGATATTTTAATAGGCTCTGTTCAGGAGGAAGATAAACTGCTGGTGTTGAAACATACCATTTCGGGTGAAGTAACCATGTTGCAAAGCAGTTATTTTCGTGAGTTGTTGTACAACCTGGAACACTCCATTCATCACCAGGCGCTAATAAGAGTTGCATTGTACAGCTTTCCGTTTGTTAAGTACAACAGCAGGTTTGGAGTTGCCCCTGCTACCATCGAATACCGGAAAAAATGTGCACAGTAAGTTATATAAATACGGGCGGGCAGGTAATTATTACATCAAACCGCGACGAAACACAGTTGCGTTCCAAAGCCCTTTTACCCATGCCTTATACTATTAACGGAAAAGAAGTGTTTTTTCCGAAAGATTCGCATGCGGGTGGCACATGGTTCGCTTACCGTAAAACAGGGCAGATGGTAGTTTTGCTAAACGGTGCAAAGGTAAAGCATCAGGTAAAGCCATTTTACCGGCGTAGTCGCGGGCTGATAGTTCTCGACATTATTAGCAGCGATAATTGCATTAACACATGGGAGGAACTTGATTTAGCCGATATTCAACCCTTTACTCTTGTTGTTTTTAATCGTGGAGAACTATACGAGTTAATTTGGGACGGATTGCAAAAATCAACAAACAAACTCAATGCTCTGGGTAACTATATTTGGTCGTCGGTAACGCTTTATCCCGAAATTATTCGTCAATACAAAAAGGAGGCTTTTCATAAGTTTATTGATAAGTACAAAAAGCCAGGTGCCGCTGATGTAATTGATTTTCATGCCAGCCATAAAATTGATGATCTGGATGTCGCTTATATAGAAGAATACCAGCGGGATATTATCACCCAAAGCATTAGTCAGCTAAGCGTGAATCCTTCGGGGAAAGCCGCCGTAATACACCTTGATTTAGTCGAAAACAAAAAATATAGCTGCGAGTTTACTATTTAATTTGCAGGTTGCATCTGTTCCGAACAAAGTGAAAGTAGTTGCCGTTTGTTTTGCATTCAGAGGGGCACATTCGCCGCTTCCTCAAAAACCATGAATTCATACTCGGAGCTTTTGAGAAAAGCTTCTTTCATGTCCTGTTTTACCGAGGCAGATTCTTGCTGTCCGTATTTTTCAATGAGTTGAATAAACCGAACCGTAACATTATCGTAGGTATCTCCGGCGTAGGTATCAATAAACATCTGGTACGGATTATCAGGCGTCTGATGTTTTATGACGTGCTGTCCAACTTCGCCGTAAAGCCAGAAACATGGCAACAGCGCAGCTAAAGCAACAGGGTAGGGGGAGTGTTGCGCCGAAGCAAGTACAAAACGCCCGTATCCGTCAAATACCGGCGACTGTTTTTCGGCTTCCCGAATGTTAAAATGTACCAGATATTCGTTTTGCATAGCCTGTTCCACTGCAATTCCATCTATAGCCAACTGCCGGAAAAAGTCCTTTTCAGTTTCGTTGGGTGCCCGTTGTGATAAAAGCTTCAGCGCTTCATTATCCTGTCGCAAATAAAGCACATCCTGCGACAGGTAATGAGCAAAACATTTTAGCGGAAGGGTGGCCCCGGCCAGCTCCGTAATAAACCGGCTGTTTATAATTTGTTGGAAAACAGGAACCGTGGCTTTCCATAATTCCTGTGTGAATTTGCCCTGTGCCGTAACCCGCATTATTTCCAAAATTGATAAAAATGATGAACGGGACCGTGCCCTTTTCCTATTTCATAGCCCGAACCTTCAACAATAGCCCGGTTGATGTAGTTTTTGGCGCTGCGTACAGCATCGTTCAGCGGCAACTGTTTGGCCAGAAATGATGCCACTGCCGAAGAAAATGTACAACCTGTTCCGTGCGTGTTTTTAGTTGTTACTCGGTTTGAACGCAGCTCAATAGTTTCATCTGTTTCGGCGTTGTAAAAAATATCTGTCAGCTCGTCTTCCGTTAAATGGCCGGCCTTAAGCAATACCGAAACAGTTCCGTTGCACGACAAATCTTTTACAACCGCCGGAAGGTCTGCCTGGCAGGAGATTTTTTTCCCGGAAAGTATTTCTGCTTCGGGAATGTTGGGCGTAATTACACGTGTTATGGGAATCAGCTCATTTTTGAGCGTTTCAATGGCTTCGTCCTGCAGAAGCTTATCGCCCGAGGTTGCCACCATTACCGGGTCAAAAACAATATTTCGGATTCCGTAGGGTTGCAATGCATTTTTTACTGCCCGAATCAACTCCGAAGAGTGCAACATGCCTATTTTTACTGCATCGGCGCCAATATCGTCGAGCACCGATTTGATTTGTCCTTTTACAAAATCGATGGGAATTGGATGTACTCCGAAAACCCCAACAGTATTTTCGTCAACAACAGCAGTAATGGCAGTTGCGGCGTAGCAACCGCATGCTGATATGGCTTTTAAATCGGCCTGAATACCGGCGCCTCCGCTGGGGTCGCTTCCGGCAATGCTTAAAACACGATTGTAGTTCATTCTTATTTTTTATTCTTGAAAATGATTGAATCCGGCTTTTGAAAAAGCCACTTTTTGTCCGTTTTTGTACCACTGAATTACCGGCTCTCCGTTTTCTATTTCGCCGATAACATAAAAAGGTTTACCAACCCGGCTGCTAAATGCCTTTTGCAGATCATTTAATTGTTCAGGAGCCAGCGTGAAAAGCAGTTCATAATCTTCGCCTCCTCCCGAAGCCAGCTCTTCCGGGCTCCAGTTTTGCAATTCGCAAACCCGCTTAAGAGGATCGGATAAAGGCAATTTTTCCAAATTAATGTGTGCCGATTTTTTTGAGGCTTTCAGAATATGCACCAGATCCGAAGCAATGCCGTCGGAAATGTCCAGCATGGCATGAACACCGGAAAAACCAAGCAGGGTTTGCCCCGCTTTCATTTGCGGTTCGGGCAGATGGTGCCGTTGCAGCAAATACTCAATATCTTCGGAAGTTTTCAGTTGACTTAGCATGGATTGCAAACCGCCCGCAGAATCGCCCAGGTTTCCGGTCACACAAATTAAATCGCCTGTTTTGGCATTCCGGCGCAACCGGGCTTCTCCCTTTGGGCATTTCCCGATTGCGCACACATTAATTGCCAGGTGTTTTACAGACCGGGTGGTGTCGCCCCCGTAAAGCGGGGTTTCATAGTTATCGGAAATTGCATGGTACCCGTTCATAAATTCGTCGAGATATTCCACCGAAATGCCCGGCGGAATAGCAATGGATAAGAAAGTTCCCAGCGGCGTTCCACCCATTGCGGCAATGTCGCTCAGGTTTACTGCCACAGATTTATAGCCCAGTTGCCACGGCGTAATTTTATCGCGCAGAAAATGAATCTCCTCAATCAGCATGTCGGTTGTTACCAGCAAATCAGAATTTTCATTCATGGGTAAAATGGCACAATCGTCGCCAATGCCCATCACATTTTTAGATAACAGCGTTTTAAATTCAGGAGCAAAACGTTCGATAAAACCAAACTCGCCTATTTCCTTTAATTCCATTTTTTTTCGATTTAACTTACAAAGAAAACAAATTGGCGGCGTTTATACCAGCCATTTTCCCAATCCTCGTTTTGTGAAGAAGGCAGTGGACAAAACTGTGCCGCTAATTTTTGTGGTGTTATCCGGTCACTTCGTTTTTTAATGCTTCTGCTGCAAGCCGCGGGTTTTCGGCAGAAGAGATAGCCGAAACCACGGCAATTCCGTTTGCTCCCTGAGCCATAACCTGCGCTGCATTATTCATATTAATACCGCCAATTGCAACATTGGGATGGCGGGCAATAGAACTAACTGCTTTTACCCCCTCCAACCCAAAAGGTTGAAAAGTATCGGTTTTAGTTGGCGTGGCAAAAACCGGAGAAATGCCGATGTAATCGATGTCCAGCTTATTGGATTCCTCGGCCTGTTCCATCGTTTCTACTGACAGCCCTAATATTTTGTCTTTTCCCAACAGCCGGCGGGCAACTTCCCAGGGCAAGTCGCTTTGTCCGATGTGCAGTCCGTCGGCATCAACTGCCAGGGCAATATCAAGCCGGTCGTTAATAATAAGCGGAACAGCGTAGGGTTTAAGTAGCTTTTTCAACCGGATTCCCAGTTGGTAAAACTCCAGCGAGCTGCATGCTTTTTCGCGTAATTGCACCATGGTAACGCCGCCTTTTACTGCTTCTTCCACAATAAACTCCAGCGGGCGGCCAAGCGACAAGTCACGGTCTGTTACCAGGTACAAGCCTAAATCAAATGATTTCATTGTTCCTTCTTTTTAAGCAATAAACAGATCAGCAATATCTTTATCGGAAAGATTGTACAACGTGTCGATAAAGTGCATTTGTAAGCTTCCCGGACCTGCCGATTTTTTTGCGGCAATTTCTCCACAAATGCTCATTACTGCCATCCCGTGGGCTGCTGCCAGCAACGTGTTTTTGTTGATTGCTGCAAAAGCTCCCAATACAGCCGATGCAGTACATCCCATGCCGGTAACTTTGGGCATTAGCGGCGAACCATTTTTAATGGTAAGAACCTGTTTTCCGTCGGTAATGAAGTCTTCTGCACCACTGATTACAACAACAGCTCCAGTTTCAACGGCCAGATTTTTTGCGGCATCTAAAGCGGCATTGGCCGATACGGTGCTGTCTACACCTTTGGTAGCCACATTTTCTTTGGCCAGCGCCATTATTTCAGAAGCGTTTCCGCGAATTAGCGTGGGCTTGCATTTTTCAATAATTTGGGTGGCAACTTCGTTTCGGTAGGGCGTTGCTCCAACTCCCACCGGATCGAAAATTACAGGAATCCCTTTTGCCGTTGCCGCTATTCCGGCTTTTATCATTCCTTCTACCCACAAAGGATTTAAGGTGCCAATATTGATAACCAGTGCAGATGCGATGCCGGCCATGTCGGCCACCTCTTCAACAGCATGCGCCATTACCGGCGATGCTCCAATGGCCAGCAATGCGTTTGCCGTGTTATTCATTACCACAAAATTGGTAATGTTGTGCACCAACGGACTGTTGGCTCTCAATGCAGCTAAATCTGTCGAAATTGATTTTGCGTTTATCATTGTATTCGTTTTTTATCGTTCTGAATTTATTTCCGGGCGCAAATGGCTACGTAATCTCCGCGGTCGTACCCTTCGGTGGGTTCCTCTGCCGTGTTATTGGAATAAATGGGGTGCCGTGTTAGTGTTTGCGCAAATTCTAAATTGTGAAATCCTGAATTTTTTAGCATCTCCACTTTTTCTGCGGTGGTTCTCCAATTGGCTATTTTTACAAATTCAATGGGATAAGGGTCTTCCGGATGAACCCCTTCGAGTAATGGATGCTCCCAGGTGCCAACTGCTTTTGCGAGATTGTACAACAGTGCGTACGAACTTTCTTTAGGAACGTCAATTACTACAACTTTACCTCCCGGGCGGAGTGCTGCAAAAGCTTTGTTGAATGCAGCCTGCAAGTCGGTAATATAACTGGGGGTGCCGTTAAACAGCACGGTGTCGTATTTGTCGATGCCCAGGTCAGCTTGTTCTACAGGATTTATATCCACTGTCATTCCGCGTTTGCAGGCGATATTTGCCATTCCGGCTGACGGCTCCAGACCATTTTTTATGGAGATGCCAAAATCTTTTTCCAGAATCATTTCGAAAAGACCACTGCCGCAACCCACCGAAAAAACATCCTTCGAATTTTTAAGAAAATGCGCAACCAGCTTTACTTCGGAATACAACACATTTGTGTTTTTCATGAACCATGCATCGTATTCTGATGCATGTTCGTCGAACCCACTTTTCATACTTGTACTCATAATTTAATTTGCTTTAACAAAAAAGCCGCTTCGCAGTATAGCGAAACGGCTTGTATCCTAATTTATTATAAAATTCAAATGCACTCTTCGTTTCCCTCCGCTGTCATTATACATATCAGGTTTCAGGGTATAATCTCAGCCTGCTTTTTGCAACAGACACCCCTAACGAGAAGGTGTAAAAGTATTATTTTTTTGCGAAAGAAGAACAAAACCTCAGCAAAGAGGCCGGCGCATGTAAAGAATTTACGGTGTTGTATTCACAAAAAAGGAGTTCCCCGAAAAGAGAACTCCACCTTTTAATTGTATGAGATTTATTTGTTAACTACCTGATTTTTCAGGAGTAGTTAAGCTTCTCTATTGGAACGTAAATTCGAAAAAAACTAGTTTTCGCCTGCTTCTTGTTTTGCGGCATTAATCATGTCTTCGTTGGCAGTAATGGTGAATTCTACCCTGCGATTTTGCGCTTTTCCTTCTTTTGTATCGTTTGAAACCCGTGGTTCAGATTCGCCCATCCCCACAGAATTTAACCGTGCGTCTGCAATTCCGTTTGATGTTAAGAAGCGAACAACAGATGCCGCTCTTTTTTCTGACAATGTCTGGTTGTATGCTTCGCTGCCATCGCTGTCGGTATGTCCGCTGATCATTATGTCGGTATCGGCGTATCTGCTGAGTATTTCCACTAATTTATTGAGGTTGGTCTGGGCTTCGCTTGTTAAGTCAGAGCTGTCAAATTCGAAGCGGACATCGGCGTTTTCATCCAAAATCAACTGTATTCCTTCTTCGCTGCGTATTACTTCTGCTCCCGGCATAACCGTTTCAATTTCTTCGGCCTGCTTGTCCATTTTGTGCCCAATAATTGCACCTGCTCCACCACCAACAGCAGCGCCAACCAATGCTCCTGCGGCTCTGTTGTCTTTTCCGCCTATTAAATATCCCAATGCGGCTCCGGCAGCAGCGCCAATGCCGGTTCCTTTTTGTGAACTGTTTGCATTCTGAATGGATGTGCAACTATTTAAAAACAGGCTGGAAATGAACAGCCCAAGTACTAAAATTGTAATGTGTTTCATCTGTTTTAATTTTTAATGATAATTGCTATCATTTTTGTGTGATTTTTTTTCGTTTCGCTTCGTGAGTTATTCCTGATTTTTTACAAACTGATAATAAATAGTAATGGTACTGCCTTCTAATATGGCGTTCTGTGCCAAAAAGAATTCAGACTCCGATTCAGAAATCAGCTTTAATTCGTAGCCGGCTTTTACATCTTTGGCCTTCATTCCTTCCGGAATAAATTTCCATAGGAAGGAAATTTCGTCGCCATTGTCTTTCATAAACCATTTGATGGAATGAGTTGAGTCGTCGCAACTACCATTGTTAAAACGGTATGTCCCCGAATTGTTGTTGCTCACGAAGTTCCAACTGCTGTTTTCAAAACAACTTGGAGATGCCTGGTTAAACAAGGTTTTGATGGAAACAGTATTTCCACGGTCTGTTGAAACCGAGGAAAGAGTCCAACTTCCTTTGAGCCCTCTTTGTGAGGTTCGCACTTGTTTTGTTGTACTGCATGCCGCAAACATTAAGAACAGCGACAGAAGAATTAAGTTAATTTTCATTTTTAATTGTTTTAATTGTTTTTGTTTCTTGCTTTGTTTCCTTCTTATATAACAACGAACATCGTGCTCTGGTATTGAGCCGTCAGTAAATTGTTCAAACGCTTTTTTCTAGAAAATAGAGGTTAAATCAGAAAAGGGTCAATAAGTGTTTTGCCGGCAAATATACTGGATTTTCCCGGATACAACAATATAACTCAGCGGCATTAGGACGGGGAGTTCTTGTCTTGTTTTAATGTGTTTATATATAGAATGTTATAATTTTATCGGTTTGTTACGCCATTGTGAAAAATTATTTCTTTTAGCACCAGTCTGTGCTTAGCAGATTCAAATTACTCAACGCATGTTTGAAGAACCCAAGGCAACCCCGCTTTTATTGGAATTGCTTGGCGATTCTATAAAAGTAAGAAGCCGTTTCAAATTGTACTTCGAAACGGCTTCTTATTAAAAGTTCCGGCAATTGTATTTTACAATTCTACATCTACTTCTTTTTGGCCCGAAAACATTTGCAGAACACCGCTTGCATGGCGGTAATAGTGGCCGCGCAGGTCTTTTGAATATTCATTCAGAATCTGATTTCCAACGCCGTTAAAGTCGCCACATTTGTATAACGCCCGTCCCAGAATCAGCTCCCGCAACGAGTTGTTTCGGGTTGAAACATCGTTTTTATGAGCAGGAGTTAATCGTTTTGCTGTTTTTATATCGGGCATGGAATGCCCGCGAACGCCCGGCATTTCGAGAATTCTGAAAATTGGTTCAGCACCTCTGTGGTCGCCAATGGTTTCCAACGCAATGGCCACTGCCCTGAAATGAGAGAAGTGGCTTTCTGGCGTTAGTTTTTCCATCAGGCGGATCACAGCGGGCAATACCTCTTTTCGTTTTGTCCTTCCTGCTGCAATAATCAGGCTGTCGAGGTAACTGATGCTGCGCCCGAACTGTCCCATTCCGGTGTAATTCCATCCTTCGTCCCAGTCGTCGTATTCATTCAGTGCGTCAATTAGTTCCTGCCATCCCGTTGGTTCGCCCAACATTCCTAAAATACGCGCATAAACCAGTTTCTCCGCTTTGTTTTGTGTGAGGTGGAACTGGTCATTCAGCGCCGAAATTCCCCGTTCTTTATCCCAGAGTATGGTTTCCAGCCCGTCCAGATCGTTTACCACTGATTTTGCTGCCTGTTGAATTTTTTCGTACGAAGGCGGGTAATTGTCCACATCGGTTAGCACATGCTCGGGCAGACTGCCGATTTTCACCAGCTCTTTCTGGAGCGCTTTAATATCGACGTAACGTATTTTTTTGTTATCCAGTTTTGCCCAGGCTGCGGCAATTCCCACTGCGTAACCCTGATTTTGCAGGCAGGGTTGCATGCGGATAACCGGCATGGCATCGCGGTGAGCGCTGGCACCCAGTCCGGTAACTGCTATTCCTTCGAGCCCTTTGGGAAGCAGCGACCTGAACGGAACAAAAGCCAGAACATCTACTCCGCTGTGAGCCGGAGGTTTTAGTGAGAAGAACGGGTCTTCGGTAAAACCGTGTGTGTCGAAAGAACTCAAGTGGGCAGAAATGGTGTCAGGATAAGTACGGCCGTTGTACACGTCGAGCACTCCCACCGTAAAATCGCCAATCATGCGACGGCGTTCGCGGGTTTGTGGTATTTTTCCAATATCGTATTGGTCTTTGAACTTGTCTTTTGCAACAACAAAAGCGCGCCACACGTCCAGCAGGTCAGAATCGTCAATAAAGGTCCAGTCTGTGTTGTTGTAAAAGTCGTCCGGATTTTTGAACGGCAGCCCGGAACCCTGCATGGCAACAGAAAGCCCGTCGGCATAATGATATTGAGCACCTGCCGCAATGGCGATGTCTGCGCTTCCTGTGGAATCGATTACCGTGTGAGCCAGCACCACGCCTTTTCCTTCGGGAGTGGCTACTACCACGCCTTTAACCCGGCCGTTTTCGACATACGCGCCACTACCCAGTACACCAAACCAGATGTTTCCTCCGGCATTACGGATTTCTTTTCTGAAGTATTCTGTTTTCCAGTCGAATACCCATGCTGCCAGCGACTCTTTTTTCCGCGGATTATCGGGCCCCATGTTTTTAACTCCGAGGTCAACAATGTTGGTGTATCCTTCGCGGTATCCGTGGTAATATCGTCCAATCATTCCTAGGGTGCCCATACCACCCATGCCGTGCATGTAATCGAGCACCAGCGTTTTTGCACCCTGCTGTGCTGCTCCCACGGCAGCTGGTGCACCGGCAGTTCCGCCACCCATTACAACCACGTCGTATGTTCCCAGAACCGGCAGACTGGTTTCTTCTGCAACAACTTCTCCAATATTCATAGAAGGGCGCAATCCGTCCAGAATTTCACCAACATCTCCGGCAACGAGTTCGCCGCCGCTGATTCCTTTTATTTTTGCGTTTTTTGGTATTTCAAGGGTATTTGCCAGCGTGGCAATTTCTTTTCCTATTCGTTCTCCAATCCTAATCATTTTTCCCGGCTGAAGCAGAGTTTCTGCCGCTTCGTTGCTTAGGTTGGCGCTTCCGCCCAACACAAACAGGTTATCCAGTTTACGGGGCAGGAAAACTTTCAGATTGATATTTTCAGCATCAACATTTTCGTTGTTCCATCTTTTCTGGCCTACGAGTTTGTCAGGCGGATTTTGGAAAAGCAAGTCGGCCGATTCTACCTGGTCGGCATCCCAGGTTAAATCGCGCGCCACCTGTTCTGCCTCAGCAAAAGAGTCCCAGCTTCCGTCTTTCATATCTATCAGAATGGAATATTCGATGGCCTTGTAGCGGATGTCCGACTCGGAAAAACCACTTCCCTGCGTGGACCCGGTGGATGCAAATTTAATCTGAACCGGAGTTTTGTGAATCATTCCTGAGAGGCCGGGAGCTTCTTTCAGTTTATTCCCGACTACCGTAAATTTAAAGTCCTGTTTCCCTGAAGGATAATTGCCAAACTGGGCGCCGGTCATCCGGGCAACCATAGCCCGCGGTGTGGCATCAATAATTGTTTTGGCAATAACAGCCTGCCTGCCCGAACGGTTGGATATCACTACTCCGGCGGGCTGTCCGTTTTTGTCGCTTAGTACATCGGTTACATAGCTGGAGTACAGAAAATCGATATCGTTGTCGATTAGCGCATTGTCGAGTGTACGTTTTACGTGCATAGGCGTGGGAAGCCCGTTGCCGAATATCTCTTTGCCGAGTTTTGTATTGTAAATGCTCGTGTCGTCAGTCCACAGCCTGAACGTACCGCAAACATCTTCGCCCAAGTAGGGCTCCTGTGCTGCCAGGAATACTTTTGCACCGGCTTTTTTTGCTTCAACGGCAGCAGCCACCGCAGCCAATGAGCCGCCAATTACTACTACATCGACATTGTATGCTACCGGAATTTTTCGTTCTGATTGGTAGCAGAATTTATTCCGCTCGTTCATGGATTTTCCAAAGGCAAATGCCCCGGGAGTCATAAAAAGGGCAGACCCGGCTGCCGTGGTTTTTATAAAATTACGTCGTTTCATTTTATTGGTATTTTGTTTTCTACAATTCAATCATCGGGTGAGATGAGGGGAAAACAACACATTTATGGTAGTTCTTTTTTGCTGCTTCTGTCGTGGTAAATGCTATTATTTTATGGCGTCTGCCATTGTGAGAACCTGCCCTTTTTCGAGCAGCAGTTTTTTCAGTTTTTCATATTCTACGTCCTGCACGGCAATTTTTTCGTCGATGGCCATGCAGGCGGCAACAGCAGCCGATTGTCCTAAAATCATAAACACGGGTTCCATGCGGATGGAGCCAAAAGCAATGTGGCTGGCCGATGCACAGACAGGGACGAGCAGGTTTTTGCACTCCACTTTTTTGGGCACCAAAGATCCGTAAGCAATTTCGTACGGGCCGGGCAACCCAACTCCGATATCGCCTTCGTTGTGCACGTGCCCTTCTTTAGTAACGTATCGTTGCACATTGTGCGAATCGATGGTGTACGAACCCATCCCAACTGATTCGGGGGTCGGGGTGCGTTTCAGTAATTCATTTTCGGTCATAATAAATTTGCCCTTCATCCTTCGGGCTTCGCGAATGTACAGTTGGTGCGGCCAGTGTCCGTTATCAATGAACTCATCTTTTGGAAGACCCCATTTTTGCATTTCGGTTTGAATTTCTTCCGGCACCCGGGGATCGTTGGCCACAAACCACAGAAGTCCTTTTTGGTAGGTTTCATGTTCGTTGATGATCTCTTTCCGGCGTTCGTAGCTGGCTTCCGGGTAATCGTAGTTCATCCCGATGTTATCGCTACTAAACGGCCCGTGGTTGTTGGTATCGGTTTTCCGGTTGGGAATGATGTCGAATTTTTGGAACCACTCACGCCACCCGGCATCAAAAATGCGTACCAGCAACTCGTATTGAGTTGAATCGTACTTTTCGGGTTTTGGAAAAGGGATGCGGTTGTCGGGATGGTTGGTCATGCACACCCTGAAACAATAGGCCTGCACCCGGTGGTCTCCTTTTCCTTTTTCTCCCGGAGGATCGGGGCTGATGCGCGGAAGGAGTCCGCTGGAAGCATCTCCCGGAATCTTATACGGATCAACCGGTTTATCGAGCACCATAAAATGATGCCGGTGGTGATAAACTCCGGTCTGGATACCGTTCCATTCTTCGCCGTAAACGTCTGTCCCTTCGCGCCCTACGTGGTAACTAACACCGGCAGATGCCATTAAATCGCCTTCGTAAGTGGCATCCATAAAAACTTTCCCCTCAAATTTTTTTCCTGAAAGGGTAGCAAAAGCAGTGATTCTTCCTTCGGATTTTTCCACGCCTGCTTCACGGTCGAGCCATTCATCCCGGAACAAACGAATGTTGTTTTCCCTCACCAGTTCTTCAAAAACCTGCTCGGCAATGTGCGGTTCAAATATCCACATGGTGCGCATGTTGCCGTCTATCGCCGGAGTTCCCTGCCCGGTATTGCCATATTCTTCTTTTTTCATCCATTTCCATGCCTCTTGCTGCTGGTAATGGTTGTACACGCGGTGGTAAAAATTCCGGGCCAGTCCGCCAATGGTCTCTTTTTTTCCGGTGTCTGTCCAGCCCAATCCTCCGGCCGTGAGCCCGCCCAGGTGCGCGTCGGGAGAAACCATAATTACAGATTTGCCCGACTGTGCTACTTCCACGGCTGCAATAACAGCGGCAGAGGTGCCTCCGTAAATAACCACGTCGGCTTTGTAAACATTAGGTTGTTTTTTGCACCCCGCAAACAGCACTGCCGAAAGAACAGCAGCGAAAATAGCGGTGTACAAATATCGGGTAATAGGTTTTGTTTTCATTTTATTGGATTTGATAGTTGCTAAAATAGATTTACGGATTGTGGGTGAGTATCTGTTTGTCTTTCAGTAATCTTTCTTTAAGTGAATTGTAATTTAAGGAATGCACGTCTGTTTTGTTTTCGATGGCCAAAACTGCGGCAGTTGCAGCCGATTGTCCTAAAATCATAAACACGGGTTCCATACGGATGGATCCAAACGCAATGTGAGTTGAACTTACACAAACCGGAATCAGCAGATTGTTGCACTCATCCTTTTTCGGAACGATTGACCGGTAGCTGATAGGGTAGGGCGAAAATCCATGTGCTTCTACATTGCCTTCGTTCTGAACAAAACCGTTGGCATCTACATACCGCTGCACCTGGTGCGAGTCCATTCCGTAGGCAGCCAGACTTATGGGGTCGTCAACTACTTCAAGTCCCTCGCAGTTTTTTTGGGTCATCACATAATCGCTTATCATTCGCCTGGCTTCCCTGATGTAAAGCTGCTGTTGCCAGCCGTCTTTCCGTTCGTATTCGTCTTTACATGTTCCCCACTGCGAAACCACGTCTCTTACTTTTTCCGGAATACGCGGATGGTACGCAAGTGTCCACATTAATCCCTGCTGATAACTGCGGTGGCGCTCTATAATTTCTTCCCGCTCGTCGTACCCGGCTTCCGGATAATCGTAATTTTGCCCGATGAAGTCGGTTGAAAAGCCTTTTTGGTTGTTGGTGTCCGTTTTTCGGTTAGGCATTTGTGAATTGATCCACGGCACAAGCGGATCGCCGTAACTGTACATCTCTTCAATCGGTCCGTCGGCAGCTTCGTAATTTCTGAAAAGGAGTTCGTACTCCAGCTCGTTGTAATTGGCCGGCTTTTTAAACGGGATGCGATTTTCGGGATGGTCAGTCAGCGTCATGCGAAAACAGTAGGCCTGAATTCCTTTATCGGCGTGCCCGTCAATTCCGGGGCCGCCCTCAACAATAAACGGAAGTAATCCGCTGGACGGGTCGCCTTTAACAATGTACGGATCAACGCCATCAATAAAATTGTGATGAACGCTGTTCATGGAAACGGTTCTTTTTAAGGTAATTCCGATGTCGTTTGCCTGAACGCCGTTCAGCGTTTCGCCGTATTCTTTGTTCGACTCGCGGCCGTATGTGTAAGTCACGCCCGAAGTTGCCATTAAATCACCTTCGTAAGTGGCATCGATGAACATTTTTCCGCGGTATTTTTCTCCGCTTTCCATTTCAATTTCAACAATTTTTTGCCCTTGCTTTTTTACACCGGTTTTCCGGTTTAACCGTTGTTTGTATTCTACGTCAATTTCCTCGGCAGCCATCATCTGTTCGTAGACTTTCATTGCAGCCGACGGTTCAAATGTCCACATGGCATCTTCTTCTTTTCGGTTTCTGCTTTGCCGATACTCGTCCGGTTTTTGCCATTTCCAGTTCTCCGGATTTTCGTAATATTTTTTGATGTTTTGGTAGAACTCCCGGCTAATGCCGCCGATGGCCTGTTTGTTGCCAATGTCGGTTGCACCAAGGCCACCGGTTGTTAGCCCTCCTATACGCGAAGTTGGCTCAATTACCACTACCGATTTGCCCATGCGCGAACTTTGGATAGCGGCGGCAATCCCGGCTGATGTTCCTCCGTAAATTACAATGTCGTATTCCTTTGTTTGCCCCTGGGCATCAAGCTGAAATACTGATGATGCAATGAATGCAAGAATAATAGTCAGGAAATTTTTAGTAGAAAACATAGCAATATTTTATTCGTTAATAATGGTCTTTTCTTTTTTCGTTTCTGAAATAAATAATGAAAAGCAGGAGTGAAATAAGAGTTATTCCGAACCCGACGGTGTACGAAATTGCTTTTGAAAGATGAAATCCTTCTGGAGCAAGGAACAGGTAGGTTGAAATAACCGATGTCATGAATAACGCAGGGAGGAGCGTGATCCAAAAGTTTTTCCGGTATTTTACCAGGAAGACGGTGATTGTCCAAAGGACCACGGTTGCCAGTGTTTGGTTCGACCAGGCGAAATAACGCCAGATAACATCGAAGTTTATTTGCGTGAGGAAAAAACCAATGGCAAACAACGGAATACTAATGAAAAGCCGGTTTTTTAGCGGCCCCTGTTTCAGGTTGAGAAAGTCGGCCACAATTAGCCTTGCGCTGCGAAAAGCCGTGTCGCCCGAAGTAATGGGGGCAGCTACCACACCAAGAATAGCCAGAAAAGCCCCGAATTTACCCAGTAAAACGTTGGCTGTTTCGTTAACAACCCAGGCTGCATTTCCCTGGTGTTCGTTCATTACATCGTTCAACTCGCGTATTCCACCAAAAAAACTCATGCTAATGGTTGCCCAAATCATCGCTACCACAGCTTCGGTAATCATTGCGCCGTAAAACACCCGCCGTCCCAGTTTTTCGTTTTTTATGCACCGGGCCATCAGCGGCGACTGTGTTGCATGAAATCCGGAAATGGCACCACAGGCAATTGTGATAAACAGCATGGGAAAAATGGGAAACTCATCGGCGCTGCTGTGGAAGTTTTTTAAACTGTCGGTTGTGAGTTCAGGAACAGGATATCCTTTTACAAACAGTGCAATTATTAATCCTACGGCCATAAATAAAAGTGCAAACCCAAAAACCGGGTAGATGCGTCCGATTACTTTATTAATAGGAAGCAGTGTGGAAAGCACGTAATACGCAAAAACTATCCAAACCCAAAAAGTCATGCTGGCAAAATCGGGCGTTAGTCCAGCCAGAATTTTAGCCGGTCCCATAATAAATACCGCGCCAACAATAACCATAAGCAGCACAGTAAAACCGCGCATAATTTGTTTGGTAGCACTTCCCAGATAAATACCTGTGATTTCTGTAATGCTGAGTCCGTTGTGTTTAATGGAAAGCATTCCGGAAAAATAGTCGTGGACCGCACCGGCAAACACCGATCCCAGGATAATCCACAGGTATGCAACCGGCCCCCACATGGCTCCGGCCACCGCTCCGAAAATGGGTCCGAGCCCGGCGATGTTTAAAAACTGGATAAGGAAAATTTTCCACCATGGCATGGGAATATAGTCCACACCGTCAGTCATGGTAACTGCCGGCGTTGCCCGGCTTGCATCGGCACCAAAAACGCGTTCGATGTATTTGGAATAGACAAGGTATCCAACTACTAAAATGAATAAAGAGATGATTAAAGTATACATGTTTTTAAGAAAATTATTGTTTAAAATCAATGGTTTTCTAAACTACGATTTTCTGTTGAAAACGATACTCTTTCTTTTGATGAAATGTTTAGCATAAGTTCTTTATCAGTTTTTGATTTTCCCTGGTTCTCTTCTGTTTCTGCCTGGAAATCCGGTTAATTCGTCGCCGAGATCCTCGCGTGCATTTTCGGCAAGCTTTTTTAATTCTTCTACTATTTTGGGATATGTTTTGCTTACATCGTAGCGTTCTCCCGGGTCTCTGCGCAGATCGTACAATCCTCCCTCAAACTGATGATTTCCATCTACCTTTCCCGGCGCACCATCGTTTCCCGGCTGAAAATTTTCATACGTTCTCCCTGGATGTGGAAATACCAACTTCCATGTGTTATTCCTCACGGCTTCCAGGGCGTTTTTCCGATAGTAGTAATAAAACTCCTGACGAGGGTTGGCTTCAAAGTCACCTTTGAGAAGAGGCAAAAGACTTATCCCGTCAATTTTATTGTCAGGTAGTGGGGCGTCAGCAATTTCAGCAAGCGTTGGAAGAATATCAATTCCTGCAGCAAGGTTATTACAGATAGTCGCCTCGGGAATTACTCCTTTCCACATCATCAGGCAGGGAACACGCTGCCCTCCTTCAAAAGAGGTTCCTTTCCCTTCCCTTAGTCCGCCAGTGCTTCCTGCGTGGTTTCCGTAGTTGAGCCAGGGGCCGTTGTCTGATGTGAAAATAACAAGTGTATTTTCTATCAATCCGGTTTCTTCGAGTGTTTTTATGATTTGTCCTACACCCCAATCAATTTCCATTAAAACATCTCCGTATAGGCCCTGCTCTGATTTTCCTTTGAATTTATCTGAAACATACAACGGAACATGTGGCATTGGCTGAGGAAGATAGACGAAGAACGGACTGTTTTTATTTCGTTTGATGAAATCAATGGCACGTGAAGTAAATAATGTCGTGAATTGCGATTGGTCTTCCGGAGTTATTGCCGGGTTAGCTATATTTTCGTTTTCGAAAAGCGGCAACTCCGGATATGTTCCTGTGGGATGGAGAGGCCACATGTCGTTGGAATACGGAATACCACAAAATTCATCGAACCCGTGATTGGTAGGAAGAAATTGCTCTTGAAATCCGAGGTGCCATTTTCCGTATATTGCCGTTTTGTATCCTTTTTGTTTAAGTACACCGGCGATGGTTTTTTCGTCGCTTGAAATTCCGATTTCCGATTTGTGGCTTAACGCACCGGTTATTCCTATTCTATTCGGGTAGCAACCGGTAAGAAGCCCTGCTCTGGATGCAGAGCAAACCGCCTGGGGGGAGTAGAAGTGAGTAAAGAACATTCCGTTATTGGCTATTTTATCGATATTGGGCGTTTTGTACCCAGTTGATCCTGTAAGCGATAAATCTCCATATCCCATGTCGTCTAAGTATATTAATACAACATTGGGTGGATTGCTCTCCTGAGTATTTTTTTCCATTTTGCAGGAACCCAATATAAAAGTGATTCCAAGAAAAATTAAAGCCGGTAGTTTAGTTCTCATTTTCATCTCATTAAAATTGTACGTTTTCAAATGTATTTATCTCAAAAGTGCTCGATAGAGTTCGCAAGCTCATTTCGATGGAACTCCCATGATTTTAATTATGCTTGTTTGTGAACCAAAGCTACATGGTTGTTTCATAATTCATCAGTTAAAATTTTATTTGCATGCCGGATAAACAAACCTCTCAAATCTTTTTGATAGTTTTTCAGTATGCTTTCTCCAAGTCCGTTATAATCTCCGCATTCGTACAAAACCCGGGCTAATATAATTTCCCGTAAAGCTCTTGTCCGCTTTTCGTAGGATGAGTTTTTTACGGGATTTGGTCCTTTCCCGTCGTTGTCGAGTTCGGTAAGGGCATTGTCCAGGGACAGCATAGCGTGCCCTTGCATTCCCGGTTTCTTCAGTAATTTGGCGAGATGTACTGCAGCAGATTTATCTCCCATTTTTTCCAAAGCCAAAGCAATGGAGCGGTGGTGAGACAATGTAACGCTTGAGTCCAGCTTATCTGTTAAATCAAGAAGTTTCGGCAGTCCCGACTTGTCACCACTGTATCCGATGGCAAGAATTATTGCGTCAATGGGAGTCGGCAGGTGGGCATAATCTGCCATGGAGCCCTGGTAAATTTTTTCATCCCAGCCTGAGAAGTTTTCCAACTCTGCCAGAAGGGTGGGAACCGCTTCCTTTTCGCCACAAATGCCCAGAAAAAGTGCATAGCGAAGTTTGCTCCGGCCTGATGTGTTTTTATATTCTTTTTTCACCATTGGCAATGCTGTGTTTTTATGTGAAAGCATTATTGCCAGCGGTTTTCCTGCGGTTGTAGGGTTTGTCGCGTTTCCGTAAGCTTTTACCGCTTCTTTTATTTTTTCTGTTGGAAGAGGAAAGGAATCCTCAAGGGTTAGCACAGAGTCAGGCAGATTCCCTTTCTTTATCAGTATTTTTTGTAATTCTTTGATGTTAATGTTTCTGGGCTGAACTTCATTTGTAATTGCCAGCATCGCTGCAACTCCCGCTGCATAGCCCTGATTGGCCAAATCGAGCTGCATTCGAATCATTGCAGTGGCATCTCGTTCCATACTAATTCCAAGTCCGGTAACTATAATGCCATCAAAATTTTTGGGTAGTAAACATCGATATGGAGTAAAGCAAGTTCCCCCCGGAGCAGGCTGATTCATCTTTCTTGAAATACTGTCGTGCGGAAGCAGCGCAAAATAGGGCGAACTTGGGTATCCATGCGAATCGTAAGTACTGCTGGATATAACGATAACATCAGGGAATGTCCGTTCGGCAACCTGATCGAGATAGCTGATGATGTAATCGCCGACTATTCTTTTGCGTTCCCTGCTTTGGATGATGGGGACGGCATCGTAAATATTTTCGGAAGCCTTGATATTTTGCACGCTTACCAGCGAACGCCAAATATCTACCACGTCGGTTTCGTCGACCAAAAGGTAATCGCTGTTGTAGTAATTTCCTTCCAATGGTCTTGATGACATTCCGGTTCCCTGCAAGGCAATATGATTGGTTTCGATATCTCCAAACATATAATCTGCCCCTGCTGCAATAGCAACTTCTGCGCTTCCTGTGGCATCAATAACTACTTTTGCCCTGACAATTCCCCGTCCTTCGGGAGTACAAACCACCGCGCCTTTTACGGTGTTCCCTTCTGTGTATGCTCCGGAGCCTATTGCTCCAAGCCAAATATCACCACCTACTTTTTCTATTTGCGAGCGATACCACTCCATTTTGGGCTCTGCATTCCCGTCGGGAAAAGGAACCTCGGCAGCAAAACCGATGTTGTATCCGTGCCAGGGCTTGCCAATTAATCCAAGAGTTCCGATTCCTCCAAGCCCTTCCAGATACTCAACTACGAGCACTTTCATTCCCCACCATCCGGCAGCTATTGCCGCAGGTGCTCCGGTTGTTCCTCCACCGATAACAACTACATCGTAATCTGCCAGAACAGGGACGTCTGTGGCGTGACTTACTATTGTATTTGCCGGTTTATCAACAGGCCTTAACCCTTGTAATAATTCTTTTACATCGCCGGCTGATTTTTGAACCGGAGGTGTGCTTTTTATGGAAAGGGTTGACAGCGTGTTACTTTTTTGTTTTGCTTTTTCGGCTGCTTCTATACCAATTTCCTCTGCTATTTGAGCCATTGCTGCCGGTTTAAGAAGCGAATCGGCAACAGCACGGGGAATGTCGGCACAACCACTTAAAACGAAAAAGGTTTCCATTTTTTTGGGTTGGAAGTGGCGAAGGTCATTTCTTGCTTTTTCTTTCCATTTTTTTGCATCTTTTTCACAAATAATCGGATCAGGAGGAATGCAGAAAAGCGATTCAGAAGCCCTGAGCTGCCCCGAAGTATATGTGTTTTTTCGGGCGATTTGTTCTGCTCGGGCAAAAGAGGAAAAATGAAGGTTGGGCATAGGAATATTCAGTTTGTGCGTGACGTATTGGGGGGTGTTCTTTTCTTTGCCGGGCATAACAACGGTGCGTTGGAACTCAATTTCCTTTCCACTCCATTCATACGCCTCGGCCCCGGCCATCCTCGCTACCCAGGCCCGGTCTGTCGCATCAATCAAAACTTTTCCGGCAATTGCCTGCCGGCCTGCGCGGTTAGCAACGATAACCCCGGAAGGGTTGTTTTGTCCGTCTCGTAGAACATCTGTAACATAAGAGCTAAAAATGAAATCTACATTGGCGTCTACCAGCGCCTGATTCAAAATTGACTTTACTTTTAGAGGAGTAACTTCACTGGTATCTCCAAACAACTTCTTTTCAAGCGAGGAGTTAAGCTTCCTGTTTTTTTCTGTTTTGAGTTGGAGTGTGGCGCACATATCTTCGCCAAGGTATGGGCGGGGAGCAACTAGAAATACATCGGCTCCTTTTTTAGAAGCAGAAACAGCTGCGGCAACAGCAGATACTGTACCTCCAATGATTATAACATCAACAGACTTAACAACCTTTATTTCTCGTTGCGACTGCCAGACAAACTGCCGGTTGTTGGCAGAGGCATTTGTGATTAGCTGATTGATAAGAAGAAATACTGTTAGAATTATTTTTCCGCGCATATATTTTATCTGATTATTTTGTTAGATTCTCGTCATTTTTTTAGAAAGCCTTTTCTGAGGTAATATGGCACCTTCGTTTCTCAATGTTAAAACCAGAGTTTCGGTATTCAAATCGTTTGCCGGTTGCCCCGTTTTTATTGATTGTACAGCAGCTGTGCCGGCTGCCTGTCCCATCATTGATGCAGCCGGTTGTACCCTGATGGAGCCGTGGACTTTTATGTCGCTTGAGTTACAACATCCTGCAACCCATAAATTCGACCATCCTTTAGGAATTAAGATGGAGTAGGGTATGCCGAAGTGTTCGCCTTGTTTTAGCCGCCCTGTATTGTGATATTCTTCTTTAAAGCGGTTGAATTCTTCCAGCGAATCATTGTATGCATGTATATCTACAGATTTGTTGAAAATGCCGATTTGATCCGGGAATTCGCGCTTGGATATGTAGTCTTCAAAATTCAGTTCATACTCCCCAGTTATTCTTCTTGATTCGCGAATACCCATTACCGATGCTGTGGTTGCGTGTTCTGCATTTTCGAATCCCGGTACATATTTTTTGTAGAAAGACAGGTATTCTTTTGCAATTTTTCTTCCGAGCATCATCCCGTTTGTTAAGCTGTCGCATCTGAGCGCATTCAGGTTAAACACATGTCCGCCGTTTAGGTATCCGATTGTGTCACCAACCCGCGACAGCCCAGGCAAATGTCTGTCGGTTTGCGTAAAATGTCCGTCTTCAATAGCCTTCAGTAAAATCGGATGCTCAGTTCCAACCCTGATGCTATTTTCGAAGTCGATGTTGCAAAAATATGAGCAAAGCGTTGCCGGCATTATATTTTGAGTATCTCTGCCAGCTTCCCTGCAATCGGCACCACATAAATTTGCCATGATTGCATCTCCTGTACAATCAATAAAAGTTTTAGAAGGAATGAATTCGTATCCCTCGACGTTATTGATAATAACACCTTTTACTTTACCACTTTCTTTGTCGGCTTCAGCGTCGATTACTTTCGTGAAAAACCTTACTTCAACGCCCGCGTCAACCGCTTTTTCGTCGAGGAGAAGTTTGTATCCTTCAGCGTTGAAAGGTGTCCAGTGGTGATAAGCCTTGGTGAATATTTCAGGCTTTTCCTGAGGGCCGAGATAGCCATGTTTGTGCATGTCGAGAAGTATCTCTTTCATAAATCCACCAACCAAAAGATGTTCTCCGTTGGCCATTGGATCAAATGCTGTAACTAGCCCTGAAGTCCCCATTCCTCCCAAACATCCTGTTGCTTCAATTAACAGTACTTTAGCCCCGAGTCTGGCGCCGCAAATTGCGGCAGCAACACCAGCAGGGCCACCTCCGGCAACTACAATATCATATTTTTGGGAAACAGGTATTTCACGTTTTAGCGAGTATGTCTCTTTTGATTCTGAGAGTTCAGCCCCCCCCGATGTTTTAGCCATGTTGGTAAAAAGAGCAGAACCTGCCGCAGCAATTACTGTTTTCTCGATTGCTTTTCTTCTTGATATTTTCATTTTCTTTTTGTCCATATTGAATTAGCGTCAGTTTCTTTTTAAATGATATATCCTTAATCAATTCGGGTAAGTAACATCAGGCGAAAATCCATCACCTGGGAGCCGGGTATCTCCAGCGCTTTTAATATCAGGGTTCCTCTCCCTTTTGAGAGTTCGATATTGCCGAGCGTTGTTTGTTTGAAATCTTTTACATATGATTCTATTCGCGGAAAACGGTCGTACTCCATTCCTGTTAATGGCGGGTCGTGTGCTTCTACTATTTTGGCAGTAAGTCTATTGTCGTTAAAACTTAACTCAATGGTTGACCCCACGTCGGCCGTCGGGCAGGTATAAAACAATTCTACTTTATAAGTTCCGGTTTTGCCAATTTCGCAGTTCCATGTAATAGAGTCGTCAATACTCGTCCAATTATTGAAAAACGAGTCGTTGGGATAATGGTTGGACCGTTTTATATTCCCGTGTTCAAATCCGTCGCGGGCAGGTATTTGCGTGTGTTTTGCGTCGGGATGCCCAATAACGAACGGCCGTTTATCAAATTTTTTTCCGAATTTTTCGAGCATGTTTTTTCTGAAATCATCAGCAGTTTTCTGTAAGGTTTTAGTGAGCTCCGGTTTCAGGTTATTTATTGCTTTGGTTTGTCCCGGGTCATTATTCATATCATAGAGGTTGCCCGAATAATCCAGTCGATATTGCTGTGTTCGCACAGAAAGACGATTGTTCCAGTGTTGCACCAGTATTCGATCTTCCCAAATGTCATCATTTTCATACAGTAGGGGTGTCAGGCTAATTCCATCTAAAGGTTTGTTGTTGGCAATTTTAATTCCTGCCATGTCGGCCAAAGTGGGCATTAAATCCATTGCAGAACATATTTGCGGAATTTTAGTACCCGCTTCAATACCTGCTGGCCAACAGATAAACAATGGAGAACGTACACCCCCTTCATCGGTTGAGCCTTTTATTCCACGCATTCCACCGTTCCATCGATTGCCATTTGGACCATTGTCACTAAAATACACTACGATTGTATTATTCGCCAGTTTAAGTTCATCAAGTTTAGCGAGTAGACGCCCCACATTCCAGTCAATATTTTCGCACATAGCAAGTGCTGCACGCGTGTGGTTATCATCATTTCCTTTCGGGATTTTTACTTCCTCAAACTTATTCCACCAACGATCAGGAACCTGCATGGGTGAGTGTGGAGTGTTGAAAGGCAAGTAAATAAAGAAAGGTTCATGTTTGTGTTTTTCAATATAATTAAGGGCTTGTTCTGTAAAGTCGTCGATAATAAACCCATTGCCCTGGGTTATCTGCCCGTTGTGTTCGAGCATAGGACTGAAGTAGTTTCCCCAGTGCCCCGAACAAAATCCGTAAAATTCGTCAAACCCGCGGGCGTTAGGATGATACGGGTATTGCATGCCACTGTGCCATTTTCCGAATGCTGCTGTTCTGTATCCGGCACGTTTGAAAACTTCGGAAATCAATTTTTCATCAGCGTTAATACGTTCTCCTCCGGCAGACGTGCTGTACACTCCGCAGCGGAGGTGATGCCGTCCGGTCAGAAATTCAGCCCGCGTTGGAGAGCACACCGGACTTACAAAAAAGCGGTTAAAACTAACGCCACTACGCGCCAGGTTGTCGATGTTGGGCGTGTGCAATGCTGTATTTCCATTAATACTGAGATCGCCCCAGCCCTGATCATCAGCCAAAATAACGATGATATTCGGACGGTCGGTCGTCTTTCCTGCCAGAGTTGTTGACGCAAAAGAACTCTTCATAATGGCCACTTCCAACAGGCATATAATCGAAATTAATAGTCTTTTCACGCTGATTCCCTTCTTTTGTAGTTTAGACAAACTTTTTGCTCCCGTTATTCAGGCTAGTGTTGGAGTATCGCCTGAAAAAACATGGCCGAGTTCAACCAATAATGGATTACTTTACGAAATTTGTTATCAGAATTATTAAGAACTCAGTAAGCTTGCTTCTCCTTTTTGTCTCTTGTAATTTGCAGAGAATTAGGATTATACGAATCGCCTTGTGGTATCGTTTTAGATTTTTAAGCTCAAAATAAAATAGTTTACAAAAACAACTGATTTTGTCTTTTCCGCTGAAAATGGTATCAGCTACAATTTGATACTACCTGATTTTGTTATTAAGAAAAGAATCCCAGTGTAATATATACGACCGGGATTCTATCTAACTACACTAAACTAATAACCTGGATTTTGATCTGCCTGGTTTATGGCAGGATTGTTATTAATTTCGTTTTCAGGAATAGGCCACAACAAGCGTTCGTTAAGAACATTTCTGCCTGCTTTGGCATATATTTCCTGTACTTTTCCAATTCGTTTAACATCAAACCATCTTCTTCTTTCAATCATAAATTCATATGCTCTTTCCTGAATTACAGCATCTCTGAATTCAATTTGACTCATACCTGATTGATAATCAACAGGAGACGGTGATGTAGGGTCATATCCGTAAGCTCTTCTTTTTATCATGTTCAGCCTTTCCAAAGCCAGGTCAGAAGGACTTCCTTCTGCCATACATGAAGCTTCTGCGTAAAAGAGGAATGCTTCTGTGAACCGGTAAATTGGCACAGTAAATACTCTAAGCCCGTCGGTATTTGTGATAAATTTTTTGAATAGCACCGGCGCAGTAGAAGGCAATGAAATCCATTCTCCTTCGTCATTCTGATACTCTGTATAAAGGTTAAAACTTTTCCTGAAGTCGTTGTCGTCCCATGCCTTGCCAATCCAGGTCGTTGTGTCCGGAACCCATCCGAAGTAACCGCTTGTGCTATAGTTCCACGGCGGATTATTAGCCCTGTGAAGATACGTTGGAATGCTAGAACTCCTTGTGTCTGAATGATGATTTGAGAAGATGTCTTCAGAACTGGTTTCAGTAGCAAAAATTTTGTAAAAATCATTGGGCTCATCTACGGTTACTAAAGCAAAGGGGCCGCTGTTTATAACTTCATTCGCTTTACTTGCAGCCTTTTCCCATTCGCCGATTGTTAGATAAACGTGGGAGAGCAACATTTTAGCAGCCCATTTAGATGCTCGTCCGGTTTGTGCTCCTACTTCTCCCAGCCCGCTTTCTGCAGTTGTACAATCTGCGATTATCAAATCGTATACATCGCTTTCTGAAGCTCTGGGTGCTTCAACAGTATTTAAATCAATTGTTTCAGTCAATTTAATAGGAACAGGTCCCCATCCTCGCACCAGTTCGAAATAGCACAGGGCTCTAAGAAAATGCGCTTCTGCAATGATTTTGCTTTGAGTATCCGGATTAATATCCTCTATTTGAGGAACGTTATCCAGCACCGCATTTGCCCTGTTAATTGCACTATATAAAGTAGACCAGTTGGAAGCGCACCTGCCAATATTTGTTTGATCTAAAACCTGATTCCAAATAGTAATTGGCGCTTGTGACCCCCTGCCATTTAAAAAATCGCCATGTAATTCTACCATCAGGTAATAAGTAATGCCAAAGAAATCTGTTTGCAGCCCGCTATATGCTCCTGCTATTGCTCCTTCGGCATCAGACTCGTTTTGGTAATAATTGGTTTTTGAAACAAAACTTTTGGGGACCTCATCCAGCATGTTTTCACATGCAGATAAGAATATGATTGTTAAAAGAAATAGTGTTGTCTTTTTCATAATTGTTTTTCTTTAGGGTTAGAAACTAAGTTTTAAACCAATGGCATATACTTTTGCATTGGGATAACCATTCTGGTCAATTCCCATCCATAAACGGTTTGCTACATTACCACTGTCAGAACCCCTGGTGTTTACCTCAGGGTCAAGTCCCGAGTATTTAGTGATAGTAAAAAGGTTTGTTCCCGATACGTACAGTTGTGCAGCGTCGAAAAATCCCATTCCCATAGCAGTAACCGGGAGGTTATAAGCGAATCTGAGTGATTTCAATCTCAGGTAGCTTCCGTCTTCAATAAAGCGTTCAGACGCAGTGACCTGTGTTGCAGCACTGATTTTTGGATATTTGGCATTCGGGTCAGGATTCTCTTCTGTCCAGTAGTTGCCGATAATATCTTTAAACTGGTTATTCCCGCGTTGGAATGAATTCAGGTTTGTACCTTTTGTTGCATTGAAAATTTGGTTTCCGTAAACTCCTTCCAGAATAATGTTTAGTTCGAGATTTTTATACTTGAAATCTGAAGTGAAACCGTAGATGAAATCAGGATAATAACTTCCGAGAATAACCCTGTCTAACGCGTTGATAACACCGTCCGGTTCTCCGTCAGGCCCGCTAATGTCCTGATATTTGATGAAACCGTTTTCATCTAAGCCATCTTCAAGTAGTCCGTAAAAAGCACCCAACGGTTCACCAACGCGGGCAATATTTGTGCTCGGCCAGGCAGCTCCCTGTTCGGCACCAAAAATGTCGCTGTCTCCGGCAATTTTAATAACCTTGTTTCTGTTGGCAGATATTTGAGCTGAGGCAATCCATTTAAATTCTCGTTGAAGTACGTCAGCATTCACACTAAACTCGATTCCCTGGTTTTGAATTTCTCCCAGATTTTGCAGAATTGAACCAAATCCAACCGATGGAGGCAGCGGAACTGATGCCAGAAGATCTTTGGTGTTTTTCTTATAATAATCGAAAACAAATCGTAATCTGTTATTTACGATGTTCAGGTCAAATCCAACATCTAACTGCCCGGTGGACTCCCATTTTAGATTGCTGTTGGAAATACCTGTTGGAACAAAACCAATTACGTCGGCCTGGTTTGCATAAATGTATTTAACAGAAGATAACCGGTTTAACGATTGGTAAGCACTCAGTGCTGTATTTCCGGTAACACCGTAGCTAAATCTCAGTTTCAAACTGTTTATTGCAGTAACATCCTGCATAAAAGATTCTTCTGAAATACGCCAGGCGAGTGCCGCCGAAGGAAAGTATCCCCACTTGTGGTCGGCTCCAAAGCGTGATGATCCGTCCGCCCTGATGCTCGCAGTTACCATGTATTTATCCCTGTATGAGTAATTGGCCCTTCCGAGAAACGATGCCAGAGTCCATTCTGAAAAACTGGAACCGGGGTTCCCGATATTTTCAGCAGCACTAAGATCATAATTTTCTGTAGTATTGTTGGCGAAACCATTAACACTTATAGATGAGCTGCGATACATACTAGTCTGGTATGTGTATCCCCCGACTACATTCAGGTTATGAATATCATTGAATTTTTTTATGTAGCTCAGTGTATTTTCGTTAAGAAATGAGTTGGAGTACGAATTGCTTACGGAAGCAGAGCCTCTATCGCTGGAGTAAATTATTGGGGTGAAGTTATCTCCCAGACCATAAGAATACTGGACACCCAACAGCGTTCTGAACGATAGCTCAGGGGTGAATTTGATATTAAACGTTCCATTTCCCAAAACACTGTTAGAGAAGCTACGGCTTTTATTGGCTGCATATACCATTGGGTTTCTCATATCGGCAGAGCCAAAGTTGTATTCCTGTTCAATCTGATATGGTAATCCATCTTCGTCATAAACAGGTAAAGTTGGAGGAGCTGATGCTGCTGACGATAATAAACCCTGCCCACGATATCCGTTATCTGAATATACAGAGAATCTTTCACGTCTGGATAATTGCATGTTAACTCCCATGGTTAGCCAGTTGTTCATTTCGTGGTCGAGGTTGATTCTTGCAGAGCCTCTTTTTACGCCTGAATTTAGCAAAATTCCCTCCTGGTCGTAATAGTTCCCCGAGACAGAATATTGTGTTTTCTCTGAACTTCCTGTAAAAGTTATTGTATGGTTGTGAAGCGGAGCAGTTCTGAATACCACGTCCTGCCAGTCGGTGCCCGGGTTTTGTACCTGGTCTACATTGAAGTACTGTTCTAATCCCTGATTTTTAAGCCATTCGTTGGCAATTACAGCGTATTCTTTTGCGTTCAAAACATCGAACCTGTTAACTTCCTGTTGCATTCCGAGAAAGCTGTTCACCTCTATTTTGCTTTTTTGCCCTTGTCTGCCTCTTTTTGAGGTGATAATTACAACTCCGTTGGCACCTCTTGAACCGTAAATTGCAGTAGCAGAAGCATCTTTTAGTATGTCAACAGATTCTATGTCGGACGGATTTAGAAAGTCAATACCTCCTGTAACGGGAAATCCGTCGACTACATAAAGTGGTTGGTTGTCGCCAATCATGGAGTTTCCCCCCCGAATTCTTACTTCAATTCTTCCTCCCGGGATCCCTGAGTTTTGGGTGACCCGTATTCCTGCAGCACCTACTTTCAGTGCTTGTTCCATGTTGTACACAGGAACAGATTCCAGGGTTTCTGATTTTACCTGGGCAACAGAGCCGGTTAGGTCAGATTTTTTCATCGTACCGTATCCAACAGCAACAACTTCTTCAATTCCAATCACATCTTGCTGCATAACAACATTAATCGTTGAATTGCCGTTAACACTAACTTCCTGTGTGTGCATACCAATGAATGAGAAAACCAGAATCGCATTGTCGGGAATACTGGATAAGCTGTATTCTCCGTCCATGTTGGTTACTGTTCCTGTTGATGTCCCTTTGATAATTACCGTTACTCCCGGCAGAGGATTATTGTCGAGATCTGTTGCTTTTCCTTGCACCGAATTTGATTGCTGGCTTTCTGCCGGAATGATTACAATGAGGTTGTTCTCTGCAATTTTGTATGAAACCTTAGAGGTATCGAAAAGGCGATCCATAATCTCGAAAATTGTTTCGTTTTCGATATCAAATCCGACTTTTCGTTTCATATCCACAAAGTCTTCGTTGTAAAAAAAACGAAATTCGCTTTGGTTTTCAATGTCCCAAAGAACCTCTTTAACTGATTTATTCCGTGAATCAATAGACAGGCGCGTTTGTGAATACGCGCTGGCAAATGATTGTAACACCAGGAACACAGATAGAAATAATGTTAGTTTAGTCATAAGCAAGATCTTTTTAACGTCTCGTTTACAAGGAAGAGACAATCCCTTCAAATTTTTTTTCATACTTTTGAATCGTTAAGGTTGAAAATGTGTTGCATATACTGCCAATATGATGCAACATGAATTAACACGAGATTTTTGGGAGGTCTTTCTGGATCTCCCATTTTTTTGGTTTGATGTTTTTATTTCATAAGCAAGTGATTAAATTTCTCCATTTTTTGTTTGTCAGGCATTATATAAACTGTTTTTCCCTCAATTATATAGTTTATGGGAGAACTGGCTCGAATCGCATTCAGAACCTGTTCAAGCGTTTCATCCTCAAGTGTGCCACCAAATGAATAGTCTTTTAACAGTTCGTTGTCAAAAATGAAATTTACTGCATATCTGCGTTCCAGTTTTTTTGAAAGTGCTCCCAGCTTTTCATTGTTAATTATCCATCTTTCATCTTTCCACGAGATAATTGGAGAGGGATCAATTGACGTGACAATTTTAAATTCAGACTTGAGTTTCTGAGTAGTAGCACTTGCCATTGCCGATTTCTTATTCGTGTCAATTAGATCTATATCTTGATCGTGTTTCGTATATACTGCTTTTTCTTGTGCGGTAAGAATCACATCTTCTTTTAGTTTGAACGTATTCCCTTCCAGCTTTACCGAGCCTTCAACTAATGTTGTTTCAATGGTTTTTTCTTCGGCATAAGCTTTTACGTTAAATTGGGTGCCAAGTGCGGTAATATTAATGTCGCTTGTTTTTACAGTAAACGGAATATCGGGATTTTTCGCAATCTCGAAAAAAGCTTCTCCGGAAAGGTTAACTTCCCGGTTCTCTTCCCCAAAATTATTTTCATAAGCCAGCGTTGTTCCTGCATTCAGCCATATTTTGCTTCCATCAGGCATTTTTACGAATGAACGCGACCCCAGTGGCGCAACGTATTCAACAAGAAGAGGAGATTTTGTTGGTTCCGGCTTATTGTTAAAAAAGTAGTGCCCGGTGCCTCCTAAAAGAAAAGCCAGAATGAAAATGGCTGCCATTTTTATCCATTCGGGGAATACTATTCTTTTGGTGGTGGTGTCGACGGATTTTGATTGCAATTTTTGCTGTAATCTTCGCCACGCATCATTTGTAGCGTCAGAAGATGCCTGTGAGGACTGGTTGTCAGATATATACTTTTTGAATGAACAAAGATTTTTTTCTGACGAATTTATCCAGTCAATCAATATCGATTCCTGATCTTCTGTTAGTTTCCCATGAAGATACAGATGAAACAACTGTTGTTTATCAAGTTCGTCGTAGTTCATATTATTGGTTTCTGTATAGTAATACAATTGAGGGTGAAAATACCGCCCCCCTTTATTAAAAAATTAGAGTCCTTTCATCAGTGAGAATAAAGTAACAACCAGAAGATATGCAGAAGCAAAGTGTGTTTTGAATTGCCGTAATGCTTTTGTATTGTGCTTTTCGACTGTTCTTAAAGTGATATTTAGTTTTTCTGCAATCTCTTTGTTTTTTAATCCATCGAAACGCGAGAGTTGAAAAACTTTTCTGGTTTGTTCCGGCAATTGATTCATAACCGTTTCAATCTCTTTCTGAATTTCATTGTAGATTGTCAGCGAATGAGGATCATCAAAAAAGTCTGCGTAGTAAAGCATTTCTCCTTTAGTCGTTTTCCATGTTTCAATGCTGTGCCCGTTTACTATTTTTTGATGTTTAATGTGGTTAATGCAGGAATTACGGACAAGAGTAAATAAATAGGATTGAAAAGTGTCTGCTTTTATTTCGTTCCGCTTTTCCCAGATTTTCAGAAATGCTTCCTGAATAATATCTTCCACTTCAGTTTTGTCTGCTATAAATTTACCGGCAAAAGCCATCAGACGAGGAAAATATGCTTTGAAAACAAATTCAAACATTTTTTCATCGTCAAATAATAATTTATTTTCGATATATCTCCTATCTACAACTTTTGTCATCAAGTATGATCAATAGATCGTTTCAAAAGTACTTTTTTTTTCAAAAAAACGAAATCTGGTGTTTTTAGATAAGAGATTGCGGCTCATCTTCTTTAGTCCTGAATACAGTAGAAAATATGTACCGGAGACGATTTGTCGTGTCTCTCGTTGCATGTTCTGTAAACACTGATTTATGCTCAACAACATTTTTTGCAATGGAAACTAATTTCTAAATTGCAGCACAGTTCAGCACAGTCTTTCTGATGCATGTTCTAAAACTTTATACAAATATTAAATTCAATAAACAAATGGCTAACAGATTGATAGGGAGGCTCCCGAAAGTTGGAATTCGTCCGGTAATTGACGGAAGGGAAAGAGGCATACGCGAATCGCTCGAAGTACAAACCATGAACATGGCAAAAGCAGCTGCCAGTTTGATTGAAGAAAACCTGCGTTTTCCCGGAGGAGAAAAGGTTGAATGTGTGATTTCTGATACAACCATCGGCGGAGTTGCCGAAGCGGCAATGTGTGCCGATCAGTTTGAACGCGAAGGTGTAGCAGTTTCGTTAACCGTAACTCCGTGTTGGTGCTACGGTACAGAAGTGATGGATTCCAATCCGTCGATTCCAAAAGCTGTTTGGGGATTTAACGGCACGGAGCGCCCCGGAGCCGTCTATCTTGCTGCTGCGTTGGCAGGATATGCACAGAAAGGGTTGCCTGCATTCGGAATTTATGGCCGCAATGTGCAGGACGCCGGTGACGAAACCATCCCTGAAGATGTACAGGAAAAAATTATCCGCTTTGTAAAAGCTGCTTTGGCCGCTGCGCAAATGAAAGGCAAATCGTACCTTTCCATCGGATACACTTCAATGGGAATAGCAGGCTCAATGGTAAATCCCGACTTTTTTCAGGATTACCTGGGAATGCGTACTGAGTTTGTTGATATGGTTGAAGTGAAACGCCGTATCGATCAGGAAATTTACGACAAGGAAGAATATGAAAAGGCTTTGGCCTGGACTCGTGAGAATTGCGTGGAAGGAGAAGACCACAATGCTCCGGAAATGCAGAGCGACAGAGCTCGCAAAGACTGGGAATGGGAAACTGTGGTGAAAATGACCCTGATTTTCCGTGATTTGATGATTGGAAATCCAAAATTGAAAGAGGCCGGCTTTGGAGAAGAAGCATTAGGCAGAAATGCAATCGCCGGAGGTTTCCAGGGGCAGCGTCAGTGGACCGACTACTATCCCAACGGAGATTTTTCGGAAGTGTTTATGAATACGTCGTTCGATTGGAACGGGATTCGCGAAGCATTTGTTTTTGCAACTGAAAACGACAGTTTAAATGCTGTACCAATGCTGTTTGGGCATTTGCTTTCGAATACCGCCCAAATATTTTCAGATGTGCGAACCTTTTGGAGCGCGGAGGCAGTAAAACGTGTTACCGGAAAAGAGTTGACTGGCATCGCTAAAGATGGCATTATTCACCTGATAAATTCCGGAGCAACAACTCTCGACGCTACTGGGCAACACCTCGATAAAGACGGAAATTCTGTAATGAAACCCTTCTGGGAAATTGACGATGAAGATGTGAAACGCTGTTTGGATAATACGCGCTTTTGCCCCGGAAGTAAAGGCTATTTTAGAGGAGGCGGTTATTCAAGTCAGTTTAAAACTGCCGGACAAATGCCGGTAACCATGTCACGCCTTAATTTGGTAAAAGGGCAGGGGCCTGTGCTTCAGATTGCCGAAGGATACACCGCAGATATTGAAGATGCTGTTCATAAAGTACTGGACAAACGTACCGATCCAACCTGGCCAACTACCTGGTTTGTTCCCCGTTTGACAGGAAAAGGCGCTTTCAAAGACGTATATTCGGTTATGGCAAATTGGGGTGCCAACCACGGGGCAATCAGTTACGGGCATATTGGGGCCGACCTGATAACACTGGCTTCTATTCTTCGTATTCCCGTTTGCATGCATAATGTTGACGAAGACAAGATTTTCAGACCGAGTGTCTGGAATGCATTTGGCGAAGACAAAGAAGGAGCAGACTACCGTGCCTGCCAAAACTTTGGGCCGATGTATAAATAACAGAATATATTAAATATTAAGCCATACTTTTCCTGAAAACAAAGTATGGCTTTTTTTTCTGGGGTAATACATGTATTTTCGTCATCCTAAATTTTTTAAGCTTAGTAAGCCAGTTAAAATGAAAAATATAATCATTTTCATTTTTGCCAGTTTGGTTTTGGGATGTTCGAACATAAACAGGCAGAAAAATACAGATGGGGAAATTCAGCAGGAAGTAATTGAAATTGAAGCCCCAAAAGAAGAATCGTTGGAGAAGTATGAAAAAGGTACTTACGGATACGATGTTAATTTTCTTAAGAAATACCCTGCTACAGTCGAATTGAAAAACGGAAATTCAAAGTTGATTCTTTCCCTGAAATACCAGGGAAGGGTGATGACAAGTTCTTCTGACGGTTATGGAGGAAGAAGTTACGGATGGATTAATCACGATTTGATCTCCTCAGAAAAAACACTTTCCCAGTTTAATCCGGTAGGAGGAGAAGAACGTTTCTGGCTGGGGCCTGAAAGTGGTCAGTACTCTTTGTTTTTTGAACCCGGAAGCTCATTCGATTTTGAAAACTGGTCTACTCCTGCCTGCATTGACACTGACCCTTTTGAGGTTTTTTTGGCAACCGATTCGGTAGCTGTTTTTCTTAAATCGATGACCGTGAAGAACTACAGTAATTTTGAATTTAATTTCGATCTTACCCGTAAAGTGGAACTGATGGGCAAAGATCAGATTGCTGAAAAACTTGATATCTCGGTTCCGGAAAACATAAAATGGGTAGGATACGAAACAACCAACATGGTAAAAAATACCGGACAGGAGCCTTGGAAAAAGGAAACAGGGCTGGTTTCCATCTGGTTGCTTGGCATGTTTAACCCGTCGCCGTCGGTAACAATGATTATTCCATATAAAACAGGAGTAAATGGCCCGGTTGTAAAAGATGATTATTTCGGAAAGATTCCGGATGATCGGCTGAAAATAAGTGATGGCCTTATTTATTTTAAGGGCGATGGAAAACAGCGCGGCAAGTTGGGGATTCCTCCCCATCGGGCAATGCCTTTTATGGGAAGCTACGATTCAAAAAATAGAGTCTTTACGCTTGTGAAATGTGATGTGCCCCAGGGGGCTACAGATTATGTCAACTCGGCGTGGGAACACCAAAAATATCCTTACAAAGGAGATGCTGTAAATGCATACAACGACGGACCATTGGCTGATGGCGGACAGTTGGGGCCTTTTTACGAGCTGGAGTCTTCTTCGCCGGCATTGGCATTGGCTCCCGATTCTACCGGGCAGTACATTCAGTCAACGTATCATTTCGAAGGAACAGAAGAACAGCTTAATTCAATTTGCCAACAGATTTTTGATGTTTCGCTGGAGGAAGTAAAAAACGTTTTTTAGTGCCAAAAATTCCGTTAAAAAAAACAGACCAGTCAGGGCAAACAAAAATACAGCAACTGGTTTTTTCCATTACCGAAGCGATTGGTAATGGCACACTAAAAGACGGAGATTCTCTTCCTTCTGTAAACCAGTTGAGCCACGAAAGTGGTTTTTCGCGCGATACTGTTTTCAAAGCTTACCGGATATTAAAAAAGAGAGATATCATTGAATCGGCACCAACCCGGGGGTATTTTGTGAAAGGCAGCTTCTTCCGGATTTTTGTGTTGCTCGACGATTTTAGCGCTTTTAAAGAACAGTTGTATAAGTCTTTCCGGGAAAACCTTCCGCAGAATTTCACTGTCGATTTGCTGTTTCATCATTACAACCCCGATGTTTTTAATCAGCTTGTACAGAACAGTCTGGGACGATACAGCGCTTATGTTGTAATGAATATCAATCATGGCGGAACGGAGCCAGTGCTGGAGAAAATTGATCCCAAAAAACTGTTTATTCTGGATATGGGCCATCCTGCGTCTGACGAGGTGAGCTACGTAATTCAGGATTTTGACTTTGCCGTGGAAAAATGCCTGGAAGAAGGTGTGGAAAAACTTCAAAAATATGAAGAATTTATTTTGGTCTACGATGAATTGGAAACACCTCACCCTTCAGATACTGTTGCTGCAGTAAAAAGGTTTTGTAAGAAAACAAAGTTGCATTTCAGAAACGTAACAAATGTCTCCGGAGCACTACTTCAAAAAGGTCAGGTTTGGTTCACCATTCGCGATTCCGACCTGGTTGAAGTGATAAAACTCAGTCGCGACCGCGGGTTTATTCTCGGGAAAGATGTTGGCGTGCTTTCCTACAACGACACGCCCATGAAACAAATTGTTGGCAACGGAATTTCGGTGATAACCACCGACTTCTCGGAGATGGGGAGCCTGGCTGCTTCTTTTGCAAAAAACAGACAAAAAATAGCGAAGGTTTTGCCAACTTCTTTAATTTTGAGGGAATCGGTTTAAATCGTTTACAGGCATTTGTAATTATTGCTGAAGTAGACGAAACAAACCAATAAAACTATTCGCTATGAAGAAATATTGGTTTTTTGCAGCACTTTTCATTTTAATAAATGGCTCAATGCAGGCGCAACAAATGTTTCAAAACTATTCTGGTGTCGATGTGGGAAATCCGAAGCTGACCGGTAATTTTCAGTTTGATAAAAAGAATCAGCAGTTTATTTTGGAAGGAGCCGGATACAATACCTGGTTCGAGCGGGATGAATTTTATTTTGTTTCGCAGGAAGCAGAAGGTGATTTTATCCTTTCAGCTAATCTGAAATTTTTGGGAGAAGGAGCTGATCCTCACCGAAAAATAGGGTTGATGATTCGCAACTCGAAGAACGAAGACGCTGTTTATATGGATGGTGCAATTCATGGCGACGGGCTTGCTTCATTGCAATACCGGACGACTAAGGGCGGAGAAACCCGGGAGATTGCCTCTGCAATAGAAGCACCGCAGTTTGTGCAGGTAGAAAGGGCAGGGAACGAGTTTATTTTCAGAGTTTCGAACAATGGCCGGCCTCTGGTGGAGGTTGGAAGAGTAACGCTGGAAATGGCATCTTCGGTTTTTGCCGGAATGTTTATCTGTTCTCACAACGAAGACGTGATTGAAAAAGCAATGTTTTGGAATGTGCGCATTGAAAAACCAGCCCAAAAGGATGTCGATGGTTACCAGTCGCCTTCTCCCAGCCGCCTCGAAATACTTAATATTGAAACCGGTAATCGCAACGTGGTTTTCGAAACAAATCAACACATTGAAGCCCCCAATTGGTCGCGCAATGGAAATTTTCTGGTTTACAATTCGGATGGGAAATTGTACCATTTTGATTTGAAGAAGAGAGTGCCCAAAGAGATAGACACGGATTTTGCCTCTTCCAACAATAACGACCATGGCATTTCTTTCGACGGGAAAACGATGGCGATTAGTCACCACACAGAAGAAAACGGACGCCGGCAGTCGATTATTTACACCGTTCCTCTTGAAGGAGGAATTCCCCGGCGGATTACCCCGAACGGGCCTTCTTATTGGCACGGCTGGTCGCCCGATGATAAATGGCTGGTTTATTGTGCCGAGCGAAATGGAAATTACGATGTATACAAAATTTCGGCAGGAGGCGGAGAAGAGATTCGGCTGACCACAGCAGACGGATTGGACGATGGTCCGGAGTACTCACCTGACGGAAAGTACATTTATTTCAATTCGGTAAGAAGCGGCAAAATGGAGATTTGGCGAATGAACCCTGACGGAACAGGGCAGGAGCAGGTGACCAATGATGCGTTTCAGAATTGGTTTGCCCACCCGTCGCCCGACGGTAAGTGGTTGATTATGATTTCCTATCTGCCGGAAGTTCCTGCGGGGTCGCATCCACACAACCAGCGCGTAATGCTTCGGTTGATGCCTGCACGCGGTGGGGATATAAAAACTGTTGCATTTCTATACGGAGGGCAGGGCACCATTAATGTGCCTTCGTGGAGTCCCGATTCCAAAAAAGTGGCGTTTGTGAGTTACACTTATTGAAAGTTGTGGCTATTGAAAAATTGAATCATGAAGTACAATTGTGTTATTTTTGATAACGATGGCGTGCTGATAGACAGTGAAATCATTTCCAATAAAGTGATGGTTGAAATGGCAAAGGATTTGGGAGTTCTCATTGACCTGGATTATGCCATGGAACATTTTTCGGGAGAGTCGTTGAAAAGCATCATGGAATACATCGAAAAACAGGGCAGGTGTAATTTGCCCGAAGATTTTGAGAGGCATTTTCGCCAAAAAACATATAAAGCTTTTGAAACTGATTTGGCTCCGGTTAAAGGAGTCAAAGAAATATTAGAACGACTGACTGTTCCGTTTTGTGTGGCTTCAAGTGGTCCCAGGGAGAAGATTGAGCTGAGTTTAACAGCTACCAGGCTTATTGGCTTTTTTTCCGGTCGGATTTTTAGCTCGTACGATATTGGCAGCTGGAAACCCGACCCTGAAATCTTTTTGTATGCGGCACGTGAGATGGGTTTTAAACCGCACGAATGTGTGGTAATAGAAGATAGCATTGCCGGGGTAAAAGCAGCCAAAAATGGCGGATTCAATGTTTTCGCCTTTGCAAAAGAAAACAACCGGCGCGAGTTTGAAAAGTTGGAAGCAACAACATTTTTCAGCATGGAAAAACTTGCCATGCTGCTGCATTTGAATTCCTAAATTACTGTTTTTTCTTCTTCTTTGCTTTGCTAAATCCAATGGCTATTAAAATGTAAAAAATACCATTGATTAGTGTAAAGAAACTGATTGTTCGAATAGAAAACTCCCGCGAAAATCCTAAAATCACATTGTAAAGAATATAGAAGAAAAAGTTGCTGGAATAATTAATAAGTATGGCCGAATTTAGCCACACCACAGGTTCTTCATGGAGTTTCTTTATTTTTCCTTCCACCATTATTTTTGAGAACAGCAGTACCGAAAACGTAACCAGCAGCGTTGCTACAAAAGCTCCCGAAATACTTGGAAACGAGTGTGGACTTTGTAAAAAAAGAAAATTGAGAATAACTATGCTTTCGACAAAAACAATGAGCCCGATAGTTATTCCTTTTTTTATGAAAGTACCCAGTTCATACAGGTAAAATAAGCCCGTAAACAGGCAGGCGCCTGCAATGTATATATGTCCCACCGGCATTGTGTTTTTAATATCGAAAAAGTAAATGCCTACTTTTGAAGCTACTTCTGTGAGGGTTCCGAAAACTACAAAGAGGAAAAAAACCTTTAGCGACTTGTCAAATTTTCGATAATATAAACTGCCAATAAGAAGCGGAACAAAATTAACCAGCCAGATGTGTTTAATCAGAAACATTTTTTTCGGAACTGTAAATGCTTGATTCGTCACAAATAGGTGGGCACGGAGCGCTAAAATCAAAAACCATAGTTTGTTGGTTAGCAGCTCGTTCTTCCTCTACGGTGGGGTAAACCATTGCATTCATTGTTTTGGAAATGCCGAAACTAATTTGCGCTTCCTCTTTATTCTGCATGGTAAAAATTTCGTGCAGTTCGTATTTACTGAGCAGGTAAGCTTTGGGATAGATAAATTTTCTGAATCTGGCCCATTCATTTTGTTCGTCAAGCTCCCCTGAACGCCATTTTTGGTAACGTTTTATATTGTCAATAACAGTTTTTGTTTCAACGGATTTATTCTGATTTTCTTTTTGAAGTTTGAAAACCGGATTTTCATAATCTCTGAATACTTCTCCGCTGCCCATCAAAAAAGCTGAAACCGCGTATGCACATAAAACAAATTTACTGCCTTCTTTTTCCGGTTCGAGACCAAGGTAAACTCTGATTCTGTTTTCGTTTTCCCCGGTAAGAATTTTATAGGTTTCTTTCTGCAGCACAATCGGCGGAACCATCAGGTTAAAGGTGAGTTTTTCTTCTTCACCCATGTTTAAAACCCAGTTTTCTGCTTGCACCGGGGGAATCTGGTCTCGTTTTAAGTTTGAATTCATGCTTGTAATATATGTATCGTTTGGAATTATAAAAATAAGCAAATTTGGCTTAACGTAGCTAGTTTCAGGCTTTTTATTTTTTGCAGCCTGCCTTCACCTTCGGATCGGTTGTCTGCTTTCATCTTTTTTATTCGTTATAATATCGAATTCTGTTGTGCACAAAAAAATCAGTGCGGTATTAAAACATGCGTGTTAAATGTTTTGAATTCGGCACGGCAATAATACTTGTGAAATTTGTGCGGGTATGAAAGATAATAAATTGTTAGATGTCGATTTCATTTGTTTAAATATTAGATATATAGCTTCTATTTTATCGTTTTTTCTGAACACCAAACTGCTGTCTTCAAAATTGTAAAGTGTTTGCCAAGTCGAGGAAGTGCGAAGGTTGCTTGTAAAAATAGACTGACTATCAATCGGTTTAATTTTTTATTTTTCATTATTTCTCTATAATTTTGCCCCCCGAAAGAAATTTAGCGTGGGAAGAATTTTAGCGATTGATTATGGACGAAAGCGAGTAGGATTGGCAGTTTCTGATCCTCAGCAGATTATTGCCAATAAGCTGGCAACTGTTGCAACGCACACAATTTGGGATTTTCTTCAGACTTATTTTAAAAACGAAAAGGTAGATGAAGTGGTGATAGGTTATCCGTTGCAAATGAACAACACTGCCTCGGAAGCTGTTGTCTACATCAATCCGTTTATCAAAAAGTTTAAACAAAAATATCCTGAAATTCCGCTCGAAATGGCAGACGAAAGGTTTACTTCGAAACTGGCATTTCAGACTATGATTGATGGAGGTGTAAAAAAAGCGGGGCGAAGGAACAAAGCAATGGTGGATGCCATTAGTGCAACCATTATTTTGCAAAGTTATATGGAACAAAAACGCAACAGAATGTAGAAGCTGTTTAATTGTATTTTTGTTTTTGGGCGAATAAAAGAATAGATAATAGATATGAAATATCCGGTGACTGTGTACGGCGATCCGTTGTTGCGGAAAAAAGCCAAATCAATAGATAAAGACCATGAGGGCCTGAGTGAGATTATTGAAAATATGTGGGAAACCATGTACTATTCAGATGGGGTTGGACTTGCAGCCCCGCAAGTCGGAATGTCCATCAGACTTTTCGTTGTTGATGCTTCTTCTGGCGCCGACGAAGAACCTGAATTAAAAGACTTTAAAAAGGTTTTTATTAACCCCGAAATAATTGAAACCTTTGGCGAAGAGTGGGAAATGAACGAAGGTTGTCTTAGCCTCCCGGATATAAGAGAAAATGTAAGCCGTGCAGATGTTGTGAGAATAAAATACCAGGACGAAAACTTTGAACATCACGAAGAGGAATTCAAAGGCTATGCCGGGCGTATTATTCAGCACGAATATGATCATTTGGAAGGTGTGCTTTTTATTGATTATTTGTCGCCGCTAAGAAAAAGATTATTAAAAAGTAAGCTTCGGAATATCGCAACCGGAAAAGTAAAAACACATTACCGTATCAACGTTCCCGTAAAATAGGTGTAACCTTTCATCTGCTTTTCCGTTCATACAAGTCTAACCGGGCGTAAATAAGCGTTTTACGCCTCCAAAGCACGGGAAAGTTTGACGAAAATAGTTCAGAAAATACCCTTTTTGAGGCTGGTAACAGCTTTGTCTCTGGGGATTGTTTTGGGGAAATTTCTCCCGGAAATGCCTGTTGTTTTAATTATATTATTGATTATTCTGACAACAGTTGCATTTCTGGTTAATCGTAAAATCAGTTTTCGGGTCAATTCTTTTTTTGGGATGTTGATCCATTTGATTTTTGTTGGTATCGGCATAACGGTTTTTACGGTGTATAACCAAAAACCTGTTTTTTATAACCGGGGAGTTTTTTATGCTGAAATACTGGAAATTCTCCAAGAAAAACCAAACTCTTACCAATCGGTACTCAGTGTTCGTGCGGTAAAGAATGGCAAGTCAGTAGTTGAAACCGACGAAAAGGTGATGGCGTATTTCGGGAAAAACGAAAACGCGCAAAAGCTGGAGCCTGGTGAAACGATTCTCTTTCGTAAAATTCCTCAGTTAATAAAAAACAGAGGCAATCCTTTTGAGTTTGATTACCAGGGTTATTTAGCCGGAAGGAAAATTTACCGCCAGGTTTATCTTCCCGATGAAAGTTGGGAAAAGACAGACCGTAGAGCAAAATTTGCTTTTTCTGTTTTGGCAGAAAGAACGCGTTTGTACTTTCTGAGAGTATATGAGAAATATGATTTTGGAGAGGATGAGTTGCATGTTCTTTCGGCGCTGACGTTGGGATACAAGCGGGGCTTGGATCCTGAAATAAAGCGAATTTTTTCATCGGCCGGGGCAATGCATGTTTTGGCTGTGTCTGGCTTGCATGTAGGGATTGTATTTTTGGTTCTTTCGTTTTTACTTCGTTTCCTGACATTACACAAAACCGGACGTGTAATTTATGTTTTTATTGTTATTCTGGCGCTTTGGTGTTTTGCGTTTATCACCGGGTTATCACCTTCGGTACAGCGGGCGGCTACCATGTTTTCTTTTGTTGTTGTGGGCGAAAATATCAAGCGGCAATCGAGTATTTACAATACGCTCGCTTCTTCGGCTTTCTTTCTGTTGTTGCTGAACCCGAATAATTTGTTCGAAGCAGGGTTTCAACTCTCTTATGCTGCGGTTTTCGGAATTGTTTTTTTGCAGCCAAAGTTGGTTCAGCTATTTCATTTTAAAGAGAAAGTTTTTCAATATGGTTGGGAATTGCTTACTGTTTCTGTTGCTGCCCAGGTAGCCACGTTTCCGCTAACTGCGTTTTATTTTGGGCAGTTCCCGTCTTACTTTTGGTTGACAAATTTAGTGGTAATTCCTGCGGTTATGTTTCTTATTCCGTTGGGTCTGACATTACTCATTTTTCATTGGGTGCCTGTGCTTTCTGAACTTTTGGCAGGTGTGGCCGGTTGCACAGTAAATACTGTTATTCGGTTTTTACGCCTTGTTGAAGAAATGCCATGGTCGGTTGCTGAATTTTCGATGTCTGTTTCGGGCGTGGTGATTTTAACTGCAGCGTTGTTTGCCCTTTCCTTTTTTATGGAAACGAAGCTGAAAAAATATTTTAAATTAACACTTCTGATCTTCGCTGTGTTTGCAGCCTTTTCATTCATCGCCGGGGTAACCGGTTTTACCCGAAAAGAAATAATCGTTTACAACCAGCCAGACTTTGCGTTGGCTCATTTTATTAATGGTAAAAAAAATTATGTTGTTTCTGACCGGGAATTAAATGAAGCGACATTTGCTCTGAATTTAATACAGAATACAGTACAAAAAATGAGGCTGGAAGAACCTGTATTTTTGGTTTCAATAGATAATTTTCACGACAGTTTTTTCTATCTGAAAAACGGGAGGATAGTGTTTAACGGAAAGGTTATTGCATTTAAGGTTGCACCTGGCAGTTTCCCTGAAACGGCTTCGCCTGAAATCGCAATAGATTCTGATTTTAACGGGGTCGCAGGACGCCGGGGAAAAGCGGCAGGAGTAATAGTTTCGTCGGAACGTTATTCTGAAAACCACATGGCCGAAGATTTCAATGTTTTTTATCTTAACAAAGAAGGCGCATTTCGTAAAAAATGGTAATTTTAGTTAATCGGAATTTTAGAAACGTTCCAATTTGGATGAAAATGGATGATTAGTGCTGGAAATCGGGTTGGAATACCTTACTTTGCACACGTTTTAAAAATTAATTGGAGAGAAATGAAAGTTGTAATCGCCGGGGCAGGAGAAGTTGGAACCCATTTGGCTCGTATGTTGAGTAGTGAGAACCATGATATAGTGCTACTTGACGATTCACCTGAAAAACTCGCAAAAATTAGTGGAGAGGTAGATTTGCTGACGGTTACCGGTTCTGCTCATTCTTTTCAGGATTTGAAAAAAACCGGACTGGCAAAAGCGGATCTGTTTATTGCTGTTACTCCATTCGAAGAAAGAAATGTTCTGGCGTGTGCCATGGCTTCTTATTTGGGGGTAGGACGCACAATCGCCCGTATTAATAATTCAGAGTACCTGCAACCAAGCTATCGGGCAAAATTGAATAACATGGGAATCCATGAGCTTATTTATCCTGAAAGCTTGGCCGCAAAAGAGGTTATTGCTTCCATTAAACAAACGGGAACCCGGCAACTCATCGAATTTTCGCAAGGAAAATTGCTTTTGCTTGGCGTGAAAGTACGCGGAAATGCACCAATTCTGAATAAAAGTTTTGAGCAACTGGCAAAAGAGAATGAGAATATCCTGGTTGTGGCAATTAACCGCGACAGCCGCACCATTATTCCAAAGGGCTCTGATTGTATTATGGATGGCGACATCGTATTTTTTGTGACTACCCGAAGAGAACAACAACGCGTTTTTGAGCTTACTGCTAAAAAAACATTCGAAGTAAAAAATATTATGTTTTTGGGTGGAAGTCGCATTGCCCAAAAAGCAATTGAGAAACTGGGCGACCAGTACCGTATTAAAGTTGTTGAAGAAGACATTGAAAGGTGCCAGCAGGTTGCTGAGAACCACGAGAATGTTTTGGTTATAAATGGCGACTGCCGAAACTTGAAATTGCTTAAGGATGAAGGACTGGAAAAAATGGATGCAGTGATTGCTACTACCGGAAATTCTGAGACGAATATTTTGGGCTGTCACCTGGCAAAAACATTAGGTGTAAGACGAACTGTTGCTGAAGTGGAAAATCTTGCTTTTATGGGGCTTGCCGAGAATATGAACATCGGAAGTATTGTAAACAAAAAGCTTATTGCTGCAAGTTACATTTACCGGTTTACACTAAATGCAGCCATTTCAAAAGTTAAATGCCTCACTGCTTCCGATGCCGAAGTTTTTGAATTTATTGCCAAAGCCGATGCTAAAATTACCCAAAAACCAATTAAAGCGTTTGATTTTCCGGATGAGGCTAAAATAGGCGGAATAATCAGAGGCGAAGATGGATACATAGCCCACGGAGACACCCAGATTCAGGAGGGTGATAAAGTTGTTGTATTTACTCTTCCGTCGGCAATAAAGAAACTTGAAAAGTTCTTTAAATAGCCTGACCAAAATTTTATCGAGAGAATGAATTTTAAAATAGTTTTCAGGGTGCTGGGCTTGCTGCTTTTAATTGAAGGAGTAGCCATGTTACTGGCCCTGCTGGTTGCAATTTTGTACCAGGAGTATGATCAATCTGCTTTTTTAATAGCTTCCGGGATTAATATTTTGCTCGGAGGATCAATTTTGTACTTTACCCGAAAAGCCAGACGAGACATCGGACGCCACGAAGGTTATCTGATTGTATCGTCGGTTTGGATTGTTTTTTCGTTGTTCGGAAGTCTGCCTTATGTTATTAGCGGCGCTATTCCCAGTTTTACAAATGCTTTTTTCGAAACCATTTCCGGGTTTACAACAACAGGCTCGTCGATTTTGGCAGATATTGAATCTTTACCTCACGGAATTTTGTTTTGGAGAAGCATGACTCAATGGCTGGGCGGTATGGGAATTATTGTGTTGTCGTTGGCAATTTTGCCGGTGTTTGGAATTGGAGGTATGCAGCTTTTTATGGCAGAAGTACCCGGCCCAACCCCCGACCGGATAAGCCCGCGGATTAGGCAAACTGCAAAAACGCTTTGGGGAATTTACCTGATTTTTACCGTTGCTGAAACCTTGTTGTTGTGGGTGGCCGGAATGAGCTTATATGATTCTGTTTGTCACTCTTTTACCACAATGGCTACCGGCGGATTTTCTACCAAACAGGCTAGTGTTGCCTATTGGTCGTCGCCCGCAGTGCAGTATATAATTACTATTTTTATGTTTCTGGCAGGAACCAATTTTACGCTTTCTTACATGGCCATGAAAGGGAATTTTCGTCATGTTTTTGCTGATGAGGAATTCAAATATTACGGATTGTTTGTCATTGGTTTTACCTTGTTCATATTTGCCGGACTCCTGATTTCGTCAAACATTGGAGTTGAGAAAGCATTTCGCGATTCGTTATTTCAGGTGGTGTCAATAATTACCACAACCGGTTTTGCTACGGCTGATTATTTACTGTGGCCCCCCATTTTAGTGGTTATTATTTTCCTGCTGTTCTTTTTTGGCGGCTCGGCCGGTTCAACAGGAGGCGGCATCAAAATTATGCGTATTGTACTGCTTTTGAAAAACAGTTATTACGAACTCCGTCGGATGGTGCATCCGCACGCTATTATTCCCGTTAAGTTTAATAAGCGCTCTATCGACCCTAAAATAATTACCAATGTACTGGCATTTTTCATGTTTTACTTTGTGATTTTCGGATTCAGCACAGTAATTTTTTCGATTATTGAACCCGATATGGAATCTGCAATGGGAGCGGTAGCAACTTCATTGGGAAATATTGGTCCCGGACTTGGCAATGTTGGTCCGGCAGAAAATTTCCTGCACATTAAACCTTTGGGGAAATGGTTCTTGTCCTTTTTAATGCTTCTGGGAAGGTTGGAGCTTTTTACGGTTCTTGTTCTGTTTTCTCCTTCTTTTTGGAAAGAGTAAATGTGCTGTTTTTTCCGGAGAGTGAAAATTAGTAATCCAAAACGCCTTTCCCTTTTCTGATAATTTCAATGGTATCGCCGGTGCAGTCAATAACCGTGGAGGGGATTAGTTCTCCGTAACCACCATCAATAACGATGTCGGCAATATCCTGGTATTTTTCGTAAATGAGCTCCGGATCGGTAGTGTATTCAACTATTTCATCTTCATCTCTGATGGACGTAGATAAAATCGGATTTCCCAATTCTGCAACTATCTCACGGATAATGTTATTGTTGGGAACCCTGATTCCAACCGTTTTCTTTTTTCCTTTAAAATAGCGGGGAACGTTATTGTTGGCATCTAGAATAAACGTAAAAGGGCCGGGCAGGTTTTTTTTGATGAGTTTGAAAACACTGTTGGAGATGGGTCTGGTGTAATCGGATAAATGGCTCAGATCGCTGCAAATAAAAGAGAAATTGGATTTTTCAATATTAATGCCCTTGAACCGTGCCACTTTTTCAACTGCTTTTACACTGGTAATATCACATCCCAAACCATAAACTGTATCGGTCGGGTAAATAATAATTCCGCCGTCATGGAGAACATCCACTATTTTTCGGATGTCGCGGGGATTTGGATTTTCATTGTAAAGACGAATAAACATATGCTAATTTTGTGTTGTAAATTTATCAAATTAGTTTCATTTTCCAGTATTTCTGAACAATTTTGGGGCATGAATCCAATATTAAAAAATACAGGCGATGGTTCGGCAACATTATTCGTTCCGGAGATGAACGAGCAGTACCACTCAATGAATGGTGCTATTACCGAATCGAACCACGTTTATCTTGGCAACGGGTTTAATTACCATGCTTCGGCAAACCCTGTTGTTTTTGAAGTGGGTTTTGGCACAGGGTTAAACTGCTTGTTAACTGCGGTTCAGGCACAAAAGCAAAACCGGCCGACTTTTTACATTAGCATCGAAAAATTTCCGCTTGAACAGGAGTTGATTAATCAACTGAATTATGGCGAATTAGTTGGAGAGAACGGCAGTACGCTTTTCGAGAAAATTCATAGTTGCACATGGAATATCCCAACGGAAATTATTCCCGGATTTAAACTACTGAAATTAAGGGCTGATTTCAATACAGAAAACTGGGCTTTGCCAGAAAAATGCGACGTGATTTATTTCGATGCTTTTGGCCCCGATAAGCAACCCGAAATGTGGTCGCAGGAGAATCTCCAAAGGCTTTATAATTTCAGTTCCGATAATGGCGTTTTTGTAACTTACAGTGCAAAAGGAGAAGTGAGAAGACGTTTGAAAACTGCCGGTTACAATGTTGAGCGGCTTCCCGGTCCTCCCGGAAAAATGGAAATGCTGAGGGGAATAAAAGTGCTTTCAAAAATTTAATTGAGAAAAAATTAAGTTATCTTCGCATCTTTTAAATGAACAAATAAAACGTAATGACGGAAAAGAAATTGACCGGTGAATTGGAGCGTTTTAGCTATGCGTTAGGCATGAGTGTTGCGTCCAATCTCATTAAGTCTGGAGTAAAAACAATAAATCCGGAAGCATTTGTAAAAGCGATTAATGACACCTTTGTGGGCGAAATGCCTTTGCTTATGCCCGATGAGGCCAATGGAATTTTGGAGAGTTTTTTGGAAAATGCAAGTCAGGAAGAGGCAAAAAACAACCTGGAATCAGGGCTTGAATTTCTAAAAGAAAATCGTTCGAAAGAAGGTGTTACCGAACTCCCCAGCGGACTTCAATACCGGGTTATTAACGAAGGCGATGGGGAATTACCCTCATTAACCGATCAGGTAAAATGCCATTACCACGGAACTTTGATTGACGGAACTGTTTTTGATAGCTCGGTTGATCGCGGACAGCCTGCTGTTTTCCCGGTAAACGGGGTTATTCAGGGATGGGTAGAAGCGCTGCAACTTATGCCGGTCGGCTCCAAATGGCAGCTTTACGTTCCGTCGGAGTTGGGTTACGGACAGCAGGGCGCAGGCGGCGTAATTGGTCCTAACGCAACCCTCGTTTTCGATGTCGAATTATTGGAAATCGTATAAATATTTATTAGTTATTTTATTATGAGAAAAAGCTTAATCTATTTACCGGTGGTGTTATTGGTAATCATCGGTATGAGTTGCCAGCAATCTGGTTCGGTAAAAAATGTAAAACTCGAAACTGAAGCAGACTCAGCAGGCTATGCAATTGGTATTTTGGTTGGAACAAACAACAAACAACAAGTACAAAATGCACCCGGTGGTGCAGATATCAATTTGGAAGCAATGGTTGCTGCTTTTAACGCTGCAACAAACGACGAAGAAGGTGTTATGACAGTAGAAGAAGCCGATCAGATGATCAGAAGGTATTTTGAAGCTGCCGGAAAAAAAGAAGGACAGAAAAACCTCGAAGAAGGTAACGCTTTCCTGGAACAAAATAAATCACGCGAAGGAGTGCAGACTACTGACAGTGGTTTACAGTACGAAATTATTACAGAAGGCGACGGCCCGAAACCAACAGCAGAAGACAGAGTTCGTGTACATTACCACGGAACTTTAATCGACGGAACTGTTTTCGATAGTTCTGTAGATCGTGGCGAACCTGCAGTTTTTGGCGTTGGCCAGGTTATTCCGGGTTGGACAGAAGCTTTGCAGCTTATGCCGGTTGGTTCAAAATGGAAAGTTTTTATTCCTGCTAATCTTGCGTATGGCGAACGCGGTGCCGGTGGCGACATTGGCCCGAACTCAGCTTTGATTTTCGAAGTAGAACTTCTGGAAATTGTAAAAGAATAAAAGTTGATATTATTTGGATAAAAAACCCTTTGCAATTTCTCTGCAAAGGGTTTCTTTTTTTTATTTTCGCCACATGAGTTTACAGGTAAAAGGAAAAATAGAACAGATACTCCAGCCCGAGTCAGGAGTTAGCAGGGCTGGCAAAGAATGGAAGAAACAGGAGTTTGTAATCGAAACTGAAGACCAGTTTCCTAAAAAAGTGTGTTTCACGCTTTTTAACGACAAAAATTCGCTGCTGGAAAAAGTAAAAGAAGGAGACGAAGTGGAAGTTTCTTTTAACCTCGAATCGAGGGAGTTTAACGGAAGGTGGTACCACAATATCAATGCCTGGAAAATTGATAAAGTTTCAGACCAGGGAAATTTCCAGGATGCGCCGCCAGAATTCAGGGCTGAAGATATTCCGCCGGAACCCGAAAACGATGGAAGCGACGGATTGCCGTTTTAGGCACGGAAAACCATTTAAAAAACCTTTAAAATATTATTTCCTATGAGTTTTTCCAGAAGAAGTTTTCTAAGTCGCTCTGCAGCAGGAGCAGCTGCATTGGCAAGTATTCCTGCCATTGTTTCAGCATGTGTTTCGCCTGAAAAAGAAGAAAAGCAGAAAAACTATTCCCTTTTTCAAAAAGGAAATACTGTCCTTTTTCAGGGAGATTCTATTACTGATGCAGGCCGCGAAAAAGAAAAGGAGCTGCCTAATACTGCGCGGTCATTCGGTTTTGGATACGCATTTTTGGCTGCCTCTGAATTGTTGAATGAGCTGGCCGGATTGGATCTGAAAATTTACAACCGCGGAATCAGCGGCAATAAAGTTTATCAGCTGGCCGACCGCTGGCAGAAAGATTGTTTCGATTTGAAGCCCGACGTGCTGAGCATTCTTATCGGAGTAAATGATTACTGGCACATGCGTAACGGAAAATACGACGGCACTATCGAAGTTTACGAAAACGATTTTAGGGCGCTGTTGCAACGTACGTTAAAAGAGTTGCCCAATGTAAAACTGGTAATTTGCCAGCCGTTTTACGTTTTAAATACTTCGGCAGTTGACGAAACCTGGGTTGAACCGATGAAGAAATACCAGGCGGTTGCCAAAAAGCTTGCCGACGAGTTTAATACCATTTGGGTACCGTTTCAGGATGTTTTTGATGAAGCGATAAAATACGCTCCGGAAACCTATTGGACAGGCGACGGAGTTCATCCTTCAATGGCTGGAGCCCAACTTATGGCCGAGGCCTGGTTGAGGGCAGTTGAATAAGAAAGAGGCAGTCGGTAAAATCTGACTGCCTCTTTTCGTATAATCCGGGAATTAAGCCCAATACATACCATCGTAATAACCGGGCTGCATCCAGGGCAGATTTTTGTTCCGGTAAAACGGATCCAGTTCTACGCGGAGTTCCTGCATCCGTTCATCAGAAAGCGGCTTAAACGATTGCAGCGTCGCAATATTTTTGTTGAGCACCTCAACGCTGTCGTGTCCGATAACTGCCGCTGTAATATTTTTCAGACTTAAAGCATATTTGACCAGATCGTCGGCGGAAAGGCTGGTTACGGTTTCTCGTGGCCTGATGACTTTCATTCCCAATACTCCCATTCCTTTTTTTGCCGCAAAAGGCACCGGCTGCTCTTCAAAAGGTTGTTTGCCTTTTTCCTGATGATTCAGTGCGATAAGCATTGTATCGAAATCGTACATCTCGGCAGCAAGTTTCATTGCTTTTGCTGATTTATGGCCGGTAAACCCGATGTACTTTATCACACCTTCTTCCTGGTATTTCCGCAAAACCGGAAGCACACCGTCCGTTGCTCCAAATTGTCGAACTTCTTCTTCGTTTGTAACGCTATGTATTTGGTACAAATCGATATAGTCGGTTTGCAGTTGTTTTAAGCTGTTTTCGATGGTTCGTTTGGCATCATCGGCATTTCGTTCGCTTACTTTGGTTGAAAGGAAAACCCTGTTTCTGACTGATTTCAGAATTTTACCAAGCCGTTCTTCGCTGGTCTGTTCAGCATTTTTGTACGAAGCGGCAGTGTCCCAGTAATACAATCCGCGGGAGAGTGCCGTTTCTAAGATTTCCAATCCTTTTTCTTCGTCAACTGCCATAAAACGGCTTCCAAGTCCCATTATAAGGCGGGGAATGCGAACTCCGGTTTTTCCGAGCAGGGCAGTGGGCAATCCTTTTGCATCGTAAGGGGAAGAAGAACATGCGGCAGAAGGGGCAAGAACAGCGCCGGCAGTAATTGCTCCGGTTGTTTTTATAAAATCCCTCCGTGTGAAATCTTTCTTTTTCATGCTGAATTGTTTTATTGAAGAATGTTATTAGTTGCTAATTTACAACCATTTCTGTGAAATGCAATCCCGAATTCAGCCTGTTCTGTTTTTCTTTTATTGCTTTAAATAATTCAAATAGTTCTGGTTTACATTAACGCCCAACTGTATCGCGCGTTCCGCATCTTTCAGCGCATTTGTTTTATCGCCGAGGGCATTCAGCGCCAGCGAGCGGTTTGCAAAAAATACTCCTTTTGACGGGTCAATGCGGATCGACCGGTTGAATTCTTCCAACGCTTTTTCATTGTTTTTCATTCTGAAATGGCACAATCCAATGGTGTTAATCACTTCAGCGTTGTTTGGATGAATAACTAAATATCTATTGAAATCGGCAATCGATTTTTCGTATTCGCCTTCCTGAAACCAAATAAATGCCCGGTTTGAAAGCGCGTTGGAATGTTGCGGATTGAGCTGGAGCGCTTTGTTTAAATCTTTCAGGGCTTTTTTCCATTGCCGTGTAGACCCTAAAGCAGCTCCCCTGTTGGCCAAAGCGCTTACATTATTCGGTTCAATTTCAATGCATTTGTTATAATCTGCCAGCGCCTTATCCATTTCTCCCCGGTCGAAATAAATTTTTCCCCGGTTGTTGTACGGCTGTGCTTTTTCGGGGGCCAGTTGAATGGCACGATTGTAATTTTCGAGTGCTCTTTCAGGTTGATTTTGCTGGCGCAGGTAATGCCCCAAATTGTTGTACGGCAGCGGAGTATTGGGATATTTCTCAATGACATCCGTCCAGAGCGTTTCGCTGTTTTGCCACACTTTCATTTGGTTGAACGTAACTGTAGCCAATAAAACCAGGTAAACCACAACAATGGTGTAAACAAACGAACGCTTTGTCGAATATTTTTCGGTAGCACCTTCTACCAGTTTGGCCAGTATTAAAAATAAGCCGATGTACGGAATGTAGGTAAAACGGTCGGCCAGAAAACCCTGCCCGGCGCCAACAACCTGCAACAGAAAAGCAATATTGAACAGGAAAAACAGAATTCCAAAGGTGAGATTTTTATTCTTTTTAAACCTGGAAAGAGGAATGGCAACAACAGCAATTGCCGGAATCATGCTCAGATAAAAAACAGTTGAAATTTGTTCGGGGTAGGGGTAGGCGGCCGACATTTCCCAGGGCACAACCGATTTAATGAGGTAAATGACAAAAGAATAGCTTCCAATAAACAGGCGTTGTAATAAAGGAAAATGAGTGCCGGAATGGAGCGATCCCTGCTGCTTTAAAAACCAGATTCCTGCGACACCGGTAATCAGCGCCAGAATAAAATATGGTACTTTTTCCAAAATGAGTTTCCTGTCAATCTTCCGGGAGAACCAGTAGTCGATTAAAAGAAGTGTGGGAGCCAGGGCAACTGCCTGAATTTTGGATAACAGTGAAAGTGTAAAAGCGCCCAGCGATAACACGTAAAACAGGCTTCTTCTTTTTTCTAAATAGGTGGTATAAAAAAGAAGCGACAGTAAAAAGAACGTTCCGAAAAGAACATCTTTTCGTTCGGTAACCCACACCACTGATTCAATTCGCATAGGATGAATTCCAAAAAGCAGGGCGACTAAAAATGAAACTAAAAATGAAAGCCCCATTTTTCGCATCAGCAGGAAAACCAGCAGAGTACACAAAACGTGCAGAAGCAGATTATTAAAGTGGTATAAAAACGGTTTGTCGCCAACCAACTGGTATTCGAGTGCAAAAGTTAAATTTGACAATGGGTTGTAATTGCCAATTACATGCTCGGTAAAAATACCTTTTATATTTAGGTCAGTAACGTTTTTGTTTTCGTAAATATTTACGTCGTCGTCCCAATTGACAAAATCGTATTTTAACGACGGAGAAAAAAGCAAAAACGTGAAAACAGCCAGTACTACTCCTCCCCAAAGCCATTTTTTGTTGGGTGCGCCTGGCTTATTTGTTTTCTTTTTGTCGAATTTTTTTTTGTTCCGGTTCATCTGTTTATTAATAGTTAGCTAATTGAGCTCCAGTCAAATTCGGTATGTTTTGTCGCTTTTAAAGTTGTCAGCAACTCCCGGTTTTCCTCTTTTTGAAGGAACGGGTCTCCCGCCAAAATATCCTGGGCAACATCGCGGGCCAGTTTCAGAATTTCGCCGTCTTTTCCCAGGTTGGCTATTTTCAGGTCGAATCCCACTCCGCTTTGTTGAGTCCCTTCCAGGTCGCCCGGGCCGCGGAGTTTCATGTCCACTTCGGCAATTTCAAATCCGTCGTTGGTGCGCACCATTGTGGCCAGCCGTTTGCGGCTTTCGGTGCTTATTTTGTATGACGACATGAGAATGCAGTACGACTGTTCCGCACCTCGACCTACGCGTCCGCGCAACTGGTGCAGTTGAGACAACCCAAACCGTTCGGCACTTTCTATTACCATTACCGATGCGTTAGGAACATCCACGCCAACCTCGATTACCGTTGTGGCAACCATTATTCGTGTTTCGCCCTGTTTAAATTGTTGCATGGCGTTCTCTTTTTCGGCCGGTTTCATTCGCCCGTGCACCATTCCTACTTTTACATCAGGAAAAGCTTCGGATATTTGCCGGAATCCCTCTTCCAGATTTTTTAAATCCATTTTTTCCGACTCGGTTATTAGCGGGTAAACAATATAAATTTGTCGTCCTTTCTCCATCTGCTGTTGCAGAAAATTATTAAGCTGTTTTCTGCGGTTTTCAAAAAAATGATGCGTTTCTATGGGTTTGCGGCCGGGGGGCAGTTCGTCGATAACCGACACGTCCAAATCGCCATAAACCGTCATGGCCAGGGTTCGTGGAATGGGAGTGGCCGTCATTACCAGAACATGCGGAGGAATGAGATCGTTTTTTTGCCACAGTTTTGCCCGCTGTGCCACTCCAAACCGGTGTTGCTCATCAATTACCACCAGGCCAAGATTTTGAAATACTACCGTGTCTTCAATCAACGCATGCGTTCCAATCAGTATCTGCATTTGCCCTTCTTCCAGCGCTTTGTGCAATACTTTACGTTCTTTTGTTTTGGTTGAACCGGTTAGTAGTCCAACTTTAATTCCCATTCCGCTTAAAAAATTAGAAATGGATTGAAAATGCTGTTGAGCCAGAATTTCGGTAGGCGCCATCAGGCAACTCTGGTAACCGTTATCTAGCGCCAAAAGCATTGTCATTAAGGCAACAAGGGTTTTTCCACTTCCCACATCGCCTTGTAGTAACCGGTTCATTTGCACGTTGCGATTAACGTCGCGCCTTATTTCTTTCAACACCTTCTTTTGGGCGTTGGTGAGTTCAAACGGTAAAAAATCATTGTAAAATTTGTTGAAGCTGAACCCCACTTCTGCAAAACGAAAGCCTTTGAATTTGTTTTCCCGGTTGTGTTTCAGCGCAAGTATTTTTAGCTGAATAATAAAAAGTTCTTCAAACTTCAGTCTGAAACGGGCATTTCGTAAATCGGTAGTGTTCTCGGGTTTGTGAATAATGGTGAGCGCTTCTTCCAGCGAAACAAGTTTCAGTCGGTTGATAATATGAGCGGGGAGGGTTTCGCGTATTTTTCCCTTGCCCAGCTGAATGAGGGTTAATTGAAACTTGTTGATGATTTTGGAGTGCAGGTACTTTTTCTTCATGTTTTCGGAGGTCACATAAAAAGCCTGAAAAAGTCCCGACGGTTTCAACTGCTTTTCCTCTTCGGTTTCCATGTCGGGATGCACTACGTTAATGTGCCCGCTAAACTCAGACGGTTTCCCGAAAACAATGTAATCTTTGTTCAGTACAAGGTGCTCTTTTTGCCACTTTACTCCCTGAAACCACACCAGCTCCAGACTTCCCGAATCATCGTAAAAACGCGCAGTTAGCCGTTGCTTGTGGCCTGTGCCCACTGTCTCCATTGAACGGATTTTGCCTTTGATTTGAATGTAAGGCATTTGGGCATGAACTTCTGATATTTTGTGAAATTTGGTGCGATCGATGTACTTGTACGGAAAGTAATAAACCAGATCGCCAAAGGTTTTTATTTTCAGCTCTTTTGCCAGCAATTCGGCACGTTTGGGCCCAACGCCGGGTAAAAATTTAATATCCTGATCCAAAAAAACGGCCATGAAACAAAGATAACTATTCTGAAAAAAGAACGCCCAAAATGTTAAGCAGCGGATTTATGAAATTAAAAATTGAAAACGGATTAGAATTTCACGGTAAGCTTCAGATTAATTTTTCGGTTGGTAAGGTAGTTGGGTACCGCAAATTCATCTCCGTAAATGCTCGAGACCCAAAAGTAAGAAATTGTATTATTTATGTTCAGTAAGTTGAAAACATCGAGACTCACCCACATGTCGTTAATGTGACTGAATATTTTGCTTTCCGCTTTTCTGGAAGAACTGATGAGTACTTTTGAAAAACCCAGATCTATTCTGCGGTAGGGCGGCATTCGGTAAATATCCTGAAAACGTTCTGAATTAGGCGGGCCAACCGGCAGGCGAGCGCCATAAAATCCTGAAAGCTGCATTTTCCAGGAAGGATTTCCGGGCAGGTAATCCTGAAAAAAGAGGCTAAAATTCATCCATTGGTCGGTCGGCCGCGGAATATATCCGTGCCCGTCGCCCAGAATATCTTCTTTGGTTTTCATTAACGAAAGGCTTGCCCACGATTGAACGCCGCTCACAAATTCACCATTTATTTTCATGTCAATTCCGGTGGCGTAGCCCACGGCTTCCTGCTCTCCGATGTATCGTATTCTTACGTTGTCAACCTGGTAAGGAATCAACCTTTTCATGTATTTGTAATACGCTTCGGCACTGAACCGGAAGGGGCGATCCCAGGCTGTAAAAAGGTAATCGCTCCCGGCAACTACCTGGTACGATCGCTGCGCTTTTGCATCATAATTTATGGAGCCGTCGCGTTTTTTTAGCTCTTTAAAGAATGGCGACTGGTGGTACATTCCTCCGGAAAGGCTGAACGAAATTTTGTTTTCCCATTCAGGATAATAGCTTAAGGAAACCCGCGGGCTGACCAGAAACTCGTCGTTGAAATCCCAGTAGTTGAACCTGATTCCCCCTGAAAAATACAAATCGCCACTGGTTACAGGCACGCTCCATGTATCCTGAAAATGCCCGGTAATCCGGTTCGAGCTTATTTTATTGCGGCTGTTCAGGGTGTAATAAAGCAACACTTCGCTATCGGAGTAAGGCAGCGAATAACCTGTGGAGTCGCGGTAAATCCATTCATTTACTTTGTCGTTAAACTGTTCGTGCTGAAATTTTATTCCCCAGTTCAGCAGGTGATTATCGGAGTTGTAAGCTCCTTTGTGTGAAAAGCTGTAAACATTGGCATCGAGGTAGTTGCGGGCATGATTTAAAAAAGAACCAACACCCAGGTTCAGCACGCTGTCGCCAAATTCTTCAGACGACATATTCCGTTCCAACTGATTCAGGTAGTACTGCCCCAAAATATCGTATGCTTCTTTTTCTGATGTGTTAAAAGCAGACAGAATAAATTTCAGATTCAGGTTCAGGTTGGGGTGGTAGTTTCCCGACAAAGCCCCGAGGTAAGTTTTAAAATTATCAACTTCCTGTCCCTGAAAATAGATTTTTGTACTCAGCGGAGTTTGCCAGGTGCCAAAGGTTGTTTCCCTGGTTTGCGGAATAAACCGGTATTGGTTTTGGGCAATATTTCCCAGAAACGAGAGGTCAAATTTTTCAGAAAAACGATAAGTAATGTATGTCTGAAAATCGGTGAATTTCGGATCGTATTCTCCTTTCTCGTCAAGACCGCTAAGCATGTAGCTGTTGGTTTTGTATCTGATTCCCGAAATGTGAGCCAGCCTTCCGTTGAATGCAACATCTTCGAAATGAGCAGTTGCTCCGAGCAGACTCATGGAAGCAGAACCTCTGAAAATACTGGGTTTTCGGTATTTTATGTCGAGCACCGAAGACATTTTGTCCCCATATCGGGCATCGAAACCACCGGCAGAAAAATCGATGGTTGAAACCATGTCGCTGTTAATGAAGCTCAACCCTTCCTGTTGCCCTGCACGAATGAGAAACGGCCGGTAAATTTCGATGTCGTTTACATAAACCATGTTTTCGTCGAAATTACCTCCGCGCACGGTGTATTGCGAACTTAGCTCGTTGTTTGTTGAAACGCCCGGCAGTGTTTTAATGAGCGCTTCCACACCACCGGTGGCTGCGTCCGGAATTACCTCCATAAAACGCGGGTCAATGCGGGTAACGTTTCCGCCAATGCGGCGTTGCTCTGTTACCACAATTTCAGCGAGTTCTAAATCGGTTGCCGGCAATTCAATTTCAAGAGAAATGCTCTCTTCCGGTTTCGCGTTCAGCGTGTCTGCAAAAGTTGCATAGCCCAACGAGGAGAAAACGACTACAATTTTTTTTTCAGCAGGAATACGTAACAGAAATTTCCCTTCCCGGTTGGAGCTTGTTCCCAACGGATAGTCTTTTAGGGCAACATTTACCATGTCAAGCGGTTGCCCGCTTTTGTCGCGCACCACACCTCTGAGGGTTGCGTTGTTGCTTTGGGAGAAGCCATGCAGAAAGGCAACAATCAGGAAAGCAAAAATGAGTAGTCTTTTTATCATCGGCACAAAACTAACAAACCAATTTTAGTATCAACTTTTTGTTGATAAATAAATTGTGATGAAGGTTGTTTTTATTTTAGCATTTTCGGGGTGATTCTAAATGCTATCTGTCCGATGCGAGCCTCAACTTCGTTCCATGAATTTACATTAAAATCGATGCCTACAGTTGAGCAGGTTGGCATTTCATTTACATTGTGTTCCGACAGGTTATTAACAAGGTAATGGAAGCCCGGGTTATGGCCGAAAAAGAAGACCGATTCCGTGTTTTCCGACAATGAATAGATGAGATCCAAAAAATCGGAAGTGGTGAGCCCGTCGTAAATTTCATCAATTTGGCGTATCCGGTTTCTGTCAATTTTCAGGTTGTCGGCAAAAATACGAGCCGTTTTTAATGCCCGTTTTGCCGGGCTCGAAATAATGTTGTCCGGTACAATATTTCTTTTTCTTAACTCCCCGCTTACAAGAGCTGCATCATCTTTTCCGCGCTCAGTTAAATCGCGGGTAAAATCATCATCGTATCCGTACGGAACGGCTTTGGCATGCCGCACAATCACTACTCTTTTCATTTTTCTGATTTTAATTTTACCTCTTTGCTAATCCCATTTCCCAACAAATTTAGTTTAATTTGAAGGAACAAATTACAGATTTGAAACTCTTTTTATGAAGCGCATTGGATTATTGTCAGACACTCATGGTTTTGTACACGAACGGCTTTTCTCTTTTTTCGATAAGGTTGATGAAATTTGGCATGCCGGCGATTTTGGTTCAATTGAAGTGGCCGACGAACTGGCTGCTTTTAAACCGTTAAAAGGTGTTTACGGAAATATCGACGGGCAGGATGTTCGTGTAGTTTATCCGCAGCACCAGCGTTTTATGTGCGAGGAAGTGGATGTTTGGATGACGCATATTGGAGGTTACCCCGGGCGGTACGAGCGCTACGTAAAACCCGAAATATTTCGGAATCCTCCGGGGCTGTTTATCAGCGGGCATTCGCATATTTTAAAAGTAATTTACGATAAGAAACTGCAATTGCTTCACATAAATCCCGGCGCCGCTGGTTACAAAGGGTTTCATAAAGTGTGTACCGCAGTCAGGTTTACCATCGATAAAAAAAATATCAGCGATTTGGAAGTATGGGAAATTCCGCGGGAATCGTGCTTCCCCCAAAATAAATAGTTCTGTTACTTTTTTGCAATAAAAGTTTAATCAAAAAACAGGATAAAAAGAAGCAACCTTTTTCCTTTAGTCGCATCTTTAAAACGACCTTGTTGCTGAAACAGGCACGATTTTAACGCAACAATTAACAACGAAAGTGCGCGTTTTAGTGAATGCCGTTGATAATACTTAATTCTAATTATATGGAACGAACATGAATTTTCTTCATTCAAAATTCACAAAAAGAAATGATTAAACTATGCGAGTTGCATATGATACCTTAATAAACAAACAATTTTAATGAGATGAAAAAACTACTGCCGTATTCATTCCTATTACTGATTATTTTTGCCGCTGTGGTGGGGTTTGATGTTTTGCCCCCAAGTGGATACGAACCGGTTTTTATGCTGCGTTCGGAAATGGAAAAAAACGTTCAGCTTGATGAGCCCCGAAGTGTTAAAAATCCCGGAAAGATTTACCTGAAAGACCATTTGATTTTTATCAACGAAAAGTACAAAGGGATTCACGTTATTGACAATTCGAATCCTGAAAATCCTGAAAATGTAGCGTTTGTGAAAATTGATGGCTGCATCGACATCGCCGTGAAAAACAATGTGTTGTACGCCGATAATGCGGTGGATTTAATTGCATTGAAATTTGATGAAAACCTGACTGCCGTTAATGTGGTAAAAAGAGTGAAAAATGTTTTTCCCGAACCGGTTTCGCCCGACGGAAGGGGGCTGAGCTGGCAAGAAAAGCAGGCCGTGCCCGACGATGCAATTGTTGTTAGATGGGAACATAGATAAAACCTGAATATGAAACGAACATGAATTTTCTTCATTCAAGATTCACAAACAGGAATGATTAAAATTTATGTGAGTTCCTGAATGTCTTCAAATTTTTTGAACATTCAGAAATCAAAAAAAATTATACAGATGAAAAATAATTTATTGAAATACATGCTTTCGGTTGGGCTGTTTTTCTTTTGGAGCGCTTGCAGCTACGAAGATTCCGACTTTGGCAGCAGCAATGCAGATAGTGGAACGGGCGGCTCCATGGCGCGTTTTACCATTGTTGGCGATCACTTGTTTACGGTTGACCATGAAAACCTGAATGTTTTTGATATTTCATCGGTTGAGGATCCCGAATTTGCTAGGGAGAGTCATGTGGGGTTCGGTGTTGAAACCATTTTCCCGTTGGGGAATAAACTCTTTTTGGGCACCAGTTCAGGAATGTACATCTATAATATTAATGACAATGGTGTTCCCGAAAAACTTTCGTTTTACGAACATGTTATTGCTTGCGACCCGGTGGTTTCGGATGGTAATTATGCGTACGTTACGCTGAGTACCGGCAGATCCGGTTGCTGGCGTTCCATCAACGAACTCCAGATTATTGATTTGCAGGATTTGAGAAATCCGAAGCTGCTGAGGGGGTATTCAATGGAAAATCCGAGAGGTCTGGCTGTGAGAAACGACACATTGTGGGTGTGCGACAACGGATTGAAGGTTTTCGATATTTCCGAGAAAGAAAATATTCAGCAACTCTATCAATTTAACGATTTGGTGGCGTACGATATTATTCTGGATGAAGATCGTGCCTTGGTAATCGGAGAATCGGGGTTTGTGCAATACAAACTTGAAAATGGTACAATAAAGAAACTTAGCGAGATAAATGTCGAATCTGAACAATTGAAATAAGATGAAAAATATTTTAGTCCTTTTTTTATTTTTCCCGTTGCTGATTTCGGCTCAGAATATAACGGAAGAGAAAACCAAGCAGTTAACTTTTGGTGTGGGAGTTGTGCCGCAGTACGCAATTTTAAACGGAATGCGCATCGACTTCGATTATAAACTGAATGATAAAAACCAATGGCTGGTGGTTGCTCCGCAGGTTTACCTGAGCAGCGATCCGAATTTTACCTGGGATTATAACAGCATGACTGGTTTCGGAATTGAACTTCAACACAAGGTTTTTCTGAATAAAGAATTCAAAACGGTGAATCCCTATTTTGCCTACGGTCCTACGTTTAATTATTTTTCGGTGCAGGACGACGGGCTAACGGCTCGTTCATACAACGAAGACGGAGGAAATTATATTGGGCTTGTTGAGGACGAAATGACCACCCGAATTTTTAAATTTGGTGGCAACATTATTTTGGGGCTTCACTACTTTTTGTTCGATAACCTTTACATGGATGCTTACGTTGGAACCGGCATCCGGTTCAGTTACGATAATCAAACCTCCGGGCTGCACGGGTATTACAACGACTGGTGGGCAGATTTAGGCTATTCCGGAACCTTAATGGTCGGAGGAATAAGATTTGGCGTAATGTTTTGAAAAAGGTTTTACGGCTTTTCGAAAATGCCGACTACCCAGTTTTTTTTCTCCAGGTTACTAGCGAAGTTTAAGCCCGTTTCGCGGGCTTTGCTTTTTATGTCGTCCAGGTCGTTCAAATAGAACCCGCTCATAAAAAGTTTTCCTCCGGGATTCAGCGATGCGCTGTACGAAGGCAAATCCTGCAGTAGAATGTTTTTGTGAATGTTGGCAAAAATGATGTCGTACTTTTTTGTGCCCAGCAACGAAGCGTCGCCCTTAAAAACGTTCAGGTTTTTAATGTTGTTCCGTGCCGAATTTTCCTGTGTGCCTGATACCGACCATTCATCGATGTCAATTGCCGTAATTTGTGCGGCTCCTTTCATCGAAGCCAAAATGCCCAAAATACCTGTTCCGCATCCCATGTCCAGAACTTCTTTGCCGGAAACATCTTCGTTCAGGATGGCTTCCAGCATCATGGATGTTGTTTCGTGGTTTCCTGTTCCAAAAGCCATGTTCGGCTCAATAACAATTTCGTATTTGCAGTTGGGGTAATCTGTATGAAATGGCGCTCTGACCAGGCACTCGCCAGCAACAACCAGCGGTTTAAAATAGTTCTTTTCCCACACCTCATTCCAGTTCTGATTTTTTATAACTTCCTTTTTTATCCGGAAAGAGAAATGCTCGTTAAACGAGTTGAGTTGTTTGGTTAATTCTGTTTCGTTGAAATTTTCAACCGGGATAAATGCTTCCAGACCGGTTTCGGTTTCAATAAAGCTTTCAAAACCAATTTCTCCCAGTTGAGCTGTTAAAACGTCGCGCAGCCACTCTTCGAAAGGGGTAATTTCAATTTCAATTTTATAATAATCCATCGGGAAAAAATTAAGGGTTGTTTTTAAGGGAAAAGAAAAAGCTTTTTGAAAAGATAGTTGCCCACGACAAACTATGAATTTTCAAAAAGCCTTTAAATAAAAAGAACGCTATTTTAGAATCCTTTAATAATTCCAAGGAAATCTTCGGCTTTGAGCGCTGCTCCGCCAATCAAACCTCCGTCAACGTCTTTGTTTGCAAAAAGTTCTTTAGCATTTCCGGGTTTGCAGCTTCCGCCGTAAAGTATTGAAGTTTCTTCAGCTACATCGTTGCCAAATTTTTCAGCAATAATTGAGCGGATAAATGCATGAATTTCCTGTGCTTGTTCAGAAGAGGCAGTTTTGCCGGTTCCGATTGCCCAGATTGGTTCGTAAGCGAGAATCAGTTTTTTGAATTCGTCAACCGGTAAATTGAAAATTGTTTCTGTCAGCTGTTTTTTTACGAATTCGTTTTGAGCTTCAGCTTCGCGTACTTCCAGTGGTTCGCCGCAGCAGTAGATTGGAGTTAATCCGTTTTCCAGTGCCAGTGCCAGCTTTTTGTTCAGAATTTCGCTGGTTTCGCCATAATATTCGCGCCTTTCGGAGTGACCCAAAATAACATATTTGGCGCCAGTAGATTTTACCATTTCGGCAGAAACCTCACCTGTAAAAGCACCTTTAGCTTCGGCTGCGCAGTTTTGGGCAGAAACACCAATACGGTTTGTGTTTACCGTTTCAGCTACTTTTGTAAGGTGGGTGAACGGAACTCCCAAAACAACTACTACATCGTCGGCAGCTTCTTTTGCCACAAGTGTATCAACTGCTTTGGCCAGTTCAACCCCTTCTTGTAAATTGGTGTTGCATTTCCAGTTTCCTGCTACTATTTTCTTTCTCATTTTTCTGGTATTTAGTTTTTTACGATAAATCTCTTTTACAAAATTAATTGCTTCTGCCGGATAACCAGCATCGCTTTTTGGTGCTCAATTATAATTAACTATTTATTGATGAATTCCTGTTGAAATGTTTCAGCCGAAGGAATATCATTGTAATGATATTTGGCCACGATGGTTCCGTCTTTTACCACCAACAAACCCGGATTTGAGCGGATTATGGTTTTTAACGTAATTTCGTCGGCATTGAAAAATTCGTAAGGCGCTTTGCGTGTGATGGCAAAAGCATCGGTGTCGTCCTGCAACGACGAAGTCAGGCAAATAAAAGGCATTCCGTTTTCCAGTGCCCAGTCAGCCAGTTTATTAATTCTTTCCTGCGGTTTTATGCTGGACTTTTTTAAATCGTAAGCAATCAGCATAAAAACGTAATTATCGTCGTACAGAAAAAAGTCAACAATATTTTCGCCTTCGGGAGTTTCTATGGTGAAATCGTGAATAGGCGGTTCGTAACCTTTTTCTACAAGAGTCGATTTTGTATCGTGAAACTCATAATTAATGGTGTCTTGCCATGGGTAGTTTTCTTCGGTAAATTGTTCGATTTTACCTGTTTTTTTATTCTTGTAAAAGAAAGTGTTTTCATAAACATCTTGCGGCGCATCGGCGGGCATTGCCATTGCTTCGGGAATATTTACCCCAACTTTGTACGGCCTGAAATCGAAAACCGGCAGGTGATTGTAAGAATGAATAACAAAACCCGAGTATGCCACAACCGCCACTAGCGAAAGAGCAAAACCTGCTTTTTTGCCCGGCGCTCCTGTCATGTTGTTCCGATAAATAAATACAATTAGCGCAAGTACAATTAAAACCAGGTTTTTATAAAAAGTTTCCCAGTTTGTAATAACCAGCGCATCGCCAAAGCAACCGCAGTCGGTTACCGGGTTTTCAATGGCAATCCACAACGTCAGCCCGGTAAAAAATACCATAAACAGTAGCGAGAGCCACGAGAAAAAACGAAGAAAAGTATTGAAAAGCAGTGCTACGCCAATTGCAAACTCCGTAAATGCCAGCAAAACGCCCAGCGGAAATGCTGCCCACAACAACCAGTCGAGGTGCATGGCATTAAAATAGTCGGTGAATTTGTATGCCGAACCCCACGGGTCTATTCCTTTTACAAAACCTGAAAATATAAATGTAAGTCCAACCAGTATCCGGGCAAGATGTTTTACAATTTTCATAGAGATGCCGTTATTTTGAATTTTCGAAATCGATTTTGATCAGGGCAAAAACAGCGTAATTAATCATGTCGAGGTAATTGGCGTCAATTCCTTCCGACACCTCTGTTTTTCCGTCATGATCTTCAATTTGCTTGGTTCGTTTCAACTTCATTAAAATCAGGTCGGTGTACGAACTGATGCGCATTTTTCGCCAGGCCTCGCCGTAATCGTGGTTTTTGTTTTGCATCAGTTCTTTTGCAGTTTGAAAATACGTGTCGTAAAGCCCGAGCGTGCTTTCTTTATCCAGTTCAGTTTCTGAAGGTTCGAGTTCCAGCTGAATCAAACCCATGATTGCATAATTAATAATGCCAATAAACTCCGGCCTTATTCCTTCATCTATTTTGGAAACGCCTTTTTCTTCTATGCTTCTGATTCGGCGTGCTTTTATGTAAATCTGATCCGTAATTGAAGTTGTCCTCAATACTCGCCACGCAGTTCCGTAGTCATTCATTTTTTTTTCGAAAACCGAACGGCAGGTAATAATAACATTGTCGTATTGTTGATTTGTCTTTTCCATGCTAGTTTTAAAAAGAGGGATAAAAATAGGAAAAATTGAGGAACTTGCAGGGTTTTGTTATACATTTGTAGGACTGAATTGTTTAACCATAAAACATTTTGCTTATGCTGATTACCCAGTCGGCGGGTAAGTTCCTCAAAAGGAAAAACTCTATTAATCTGGACGGCAAATTGATAGATTTTTCTGAACCGGTGGTTATGGGGATTATAAATGTCACACCCGACTCTTTCTACGATGGTGGAAAACTTACAGATGAAAAAGTGTTGCTTACGTCCGTTGAAAAGATGGTAAAGGAGGGCGTGTCGTTTATCGATGTGGGGGGCATTTCGACAAAACCAAAGGCGAAAATTGTTTCTACAAAAACAGAGCTTGAACGTTTATTGCCGGCCGTTCACGCCATCCGAAAAAATTTCCCCGAGATCCCGCTTTCTATAGATACTTTCAGAAGTTGGGTGGCTGTTCGGATAATTGATGAAATAGGGCCGATTATTGTTAACGATGTTTCCGGAGGAACTCTGGACTCAAAAATGTTTGAAACTATCGGCAAAATGAATGTTCCGTACGTACTCACCCATATCCAGGGAACCCCGCAAAATATGCAGGAAGACCCGCATTACGATGATGTTGTAAAAGACGTTTCCTCGTGGTTGAGCGAGCGCGTGAAACGGCTTACGAAGTATGGAGTAAAGGACATAATTATTGATCCCGGCTTTGGCTTTGGGAAAACGATAGAACATAATTATGATTTACTGAACAGACTCGATTCATTTAAGGTATTTCAGTTGCCGGTGATGGTTGGGGTAAGCCGTAAATCAATGGTCTGGAAATATTTGGGTACTAACCCGCAAGAAGCTCTTAACGGAACTACTGTTTTAAACACTATGGCGTTGCTCGGAGGAGCAGATATTCTGAGGGTGCACGACGTGAAGGAGGCAGTGGAAGCCGTTAAAATTTTGAAGGTTTTAAAATCGACAGTAGTCTAATGTTAACTTTTATTACGATAAGGTTCCTGGACATTCTCGATATCTTACTGGTGGCATTATTACTTTATCAGCTTTACCGGTTGATAAAGGGAACCATTGCGTTTAATATTGTGATTGGCCTTTTTTCGCTTTACCTGCTTTGGTTGATTGTGAAAGCGCTGAATATGCAGCTGCTGGGGTCAATAATGGGGCAGTTCATCGGGGTAGGTGTGCTGGCACTGATTGTGGTGTTTCACCCCGAAATCAGAAAATTTCTGGTGTTTATTGGAACCAATTACAATGTGAACAAGGTTTTATCCCTTGATAAACTGTTTGGGGTGAACCGTGTGAAATCGGTTGAAAACGAACAGATTGAAATTCTTGCAGATGCTTGTTTTTCAATGGGGAAATCAAAAACAGGAGCATTAATAGTAATTGCCCGGATGTCGGAATTGGCCGACCAGATTAAAACGGGTGAAATTATGAATGCTAAAATTTCTTCATCGCTTATTCGAACCATTTTTTTTAAAAATACCCCGTTGCACGACGGCGCTGTTATTATTAAAGATAACATGATTGTTGCTGCCGGCTGCATTTTGCCGCTAACACAACGCGAAGTGGATAAAGCACTTGGGCTGAGGCACCGGGCTGCTATTGGCATTACAGAAAATACCGATGCTGTAACAATTGTTGTTTCAGAAGAGCGTGGCTCGGTTTCATTCGTTGCTGCCGGAAAAATAAAGCAGCGGGTTTCAAGGGAAACACTCATCGGATTGCTTAAAGAAAGTTTGAACCTGCAAAACTGATTTTGCCACACTTCATTTCGTCAACAGAAAAACTCAGGTTTTATGAATCGAATTTGTGACTTATTTGACATTCGTTATCCAATTATTCAGGGAGGAATGGTTTGGTGTTCGGGCTGGCGACTGGCTTCGGCCGTGAGTAATTGCGGAGGTTTGGGATTGCTCGGTGCAGGCTCCATGCACCCCGAAATGCTGGAAGAGCATATTTTGAAAACACAGGCCGCAACCGAAAAACCTTTTGGGGTGAATGTTCCGCTGCTTTATCCGGAGATAGATAAGATTATGGATGTCGTAGCAAGGCTTGGGGTGAAAATTGTGTTTACTTCGGCAGGCAGCCCCAAAAAGTGGACGGGCTGGCTGAAAGAACGAGGAATAACCGTTGTTCATGTGGTTTCCAGTTCGATATTCGCAGAAAAATGTGAGGCCGCCGGGGTCGACGCCGTTGTTGCAGAAGGGTTTGAAGCCGGAGGCCACAATGGAAGGGAGGAAACTACCACATTTGCGTTGATTCCTTCTGTGAGAAAAGCAACCGGGTTGCCATTGCTTGCGGCAGGTGGCATCAGCTCGGGCGAAGCAATACACGCGGCCATGGTGCTTGGTGCCGATGGCGTTCAGATTGGGTCGGGATTTGCCATTTCTGAAGAATCTTCTGCACATCCGGCATTTAAACAGCTTGTTTCCGGGTTGGGAGAGGGGGGAACCAAGCTGGCACTGAAAAAACTGGCGCCGGTTCGTTTAATTAAAAATGCCTTTTTTGAATCGGTTGATGAGGCAGAAAAGCGCGGTGCACAGGCAGAGGAGTTAAAAACTTTGTTGGGAAAAGGCAGGGCAAAAAAGGGAATTTTTGAAGGTGATTTGGAAGACGGCGAATTGGAAATAGGACAGGTCTCTGCCCAGATTAAAGAAATTCTGCCGGTAGAAAAAATTATGGAAAATTTCATTTCCGGATACAAAGCAAGTATTGCCGCTGTTTCCGGAAATAGTAAATTTGATTTCTAAGACCGGCAATTTCGTCCGAAAACTCAAATGTTAATTAGGAAAAGCTAATCGAAAGTCTTTTCGTCAATCAGGTATTTATTTCGGTCTGATGAGCTGCGTGAGATGAGTTCTCCTAAAAATCCAGCAAGAAAAAACTGCGCCCCGATTATCATGCCGGTAAGTGCGATGTAGAAATAAGGGCTGTCGGTAATCAGGTTGCCCACAATGCCGTGTTTCAACTGAATTATTTTTTGTATCCCCAGCCAAACTGCTGCTGCCAGGCCAATCAAAACCATTAATATTCCCAGAATCCCGAAAAAGTGCATCGGGCGCTTTACAAACCGCGAAATAAACATCACAGAAAGCAAGTCGAGCGGTCCCCTGATGAAGCGTTCCAATCCGAATTTTGTTACGCCGTATTTTCGTTCTGAGTGTACCACCACCTTCTCGCCAATGTTGTTAAACCCGGCCCATTTAGCAAGTACCGGAATGTATCGGTGCATCTCCCCGTAAACTTCAATGCTTTTTATTACGTTTTTTCGGTAAGCTTTTAAGCCGCAATTCATGTCGTGGAGTTTAATGCCACTCATTCGTCTTACAGTCCAGTTGTAAAGTTTGCTTGGGAGATTTTTGGTTAGCACCGGATCATGACGTTTCTTTTTCCAGCCAGAAACCAGGTCGTACCCTTCTTCTTTTATCATTCTGTACAATTCCGGAATTTCGTCGGGGCTGTCTTGCAAATCAGCATCCATTGTAATTACCACATCTCCCTGTACAACATCAAAACCACAAAAAAGAGCTGCAGACTTTCCGTAGTTACGTCTGAACTTGATTCCTTTTATATTCGGATTTTCACTTTTTAGTTTTTCGATTACGTGCCACGAATCATCCTTACTTCCGTCGTCTACCATAACAACTTCATAAGAAAACTGGTGTTGGTCCATTACTTTTCGGATCCAATCCACCAGTTCTGGCAATGATTCTTCTTCATTAAACAGAGGGACAACTACGGAGATATCCATTTTCTAAATTAAATTTCTGTGCTGAATTCTTCTTTTTTCTTTACGATTGCTGCGGTAATAAGTGATAGGATAACTCCTGAAATTAATCCTGAAACGATGCCTTGTCTCAACGTATCCCACAAAGAAGGTAAATCTTCAAACTTTTCAATTGCTTTATCAATCTGGGTTTCCGGTACACCTGCATTTTCCATATACGTTATGGTTTTTTGCTGCATCACCATCATTATATTTTTTGTGTATTCCGGATCAATTAGAGTATGAAAAATGTAATTATATACCGTTGAAAGAATTACTGAGAACAAAATAGCAAGCAATCCAAACTGAAAAGCATCAGAAAAACTAATGTAACCCCCCATTTCTTTGCGGTAATTTTTTGAGAATATCAGCAGAAATACGAATGTAAGCACCAGCGAAGCGATGCCAATTAATGCAGTTCCCATCAATCCGAGCTTCTCAATAAGGCCCGTAATGTAAATTATTACTGAAAGAAGGATTGAAATTAGTCCCAGATAAATTCCATATGTAAGTGATGATTTCCAGAGAGATACGGGTTTTTGTTCCATGATGAATTGTTTTTGTTAACGGTAAAGAATGATGCAAATATATGTTTATTTGACCGTAAATTTGTTGGGAAACGAAAATTTTCTACTTTTGCAGCCGGGTAAGTCCTGTGCGACCAGCTCCTGCTGAATTCCCCCAGGGTCGGAAGGCAGCAAGGGTAGGCGGTTGTAGCGGTGCGACACAGGTAGCTTACCCACTTTTTTTGAAAGAAAAAAAAGGTGTGAAAGATTGAAAAAAGTTTTGCAGAATTAAAAATTAATTCCTTTCTTTGCGCCGCTGTTTTAAACAAGCAAACGTTCTAGAGATATTGAAAAATAAGCCGAATTAGCTCAGTTGGCCAGAGCACGTGATTTGTAATCTCGGGGTCCTCAGTTCGAATCTGAGATTCGGCTCAAAATATTGGGAAGATACCGAAGCGGTCAAACGGGGCAGACTGTAAATCTGTTGGCTACGCCTTCGTAGGTTCGAATCCTGCTCTTCCCACAGTTTAAGGGTTAAGTTGTATCAAATCAGCTTAATCCTTTTTTTTGTCCATACTTCTCCTTTGTTTTTTTTCTTTTAACGTTTAAATTTCGCTAACTTTCAGCATCTAATATGCTGATATGATGTCTTGTAAGATCAATCATTTTAGTCACGGCGGTTTTATTGAGTTTGATAAAGGTAGTTTTGATAACTGGTGCGTTTTTGTAACACGGGCAAACGGAGATCGGTTTGCTCCGACTGATGTTCAATATTTTTCGCGCTTGAAGAATTTAGCCAAAATTTATGGGGCTCGCACAATTTATAATGATTTTGTAGTGATATATAACCGCACCGGCGCTGAAGTCGATAAAAACGTTCTGGCGGTCATTTCAGCATTGAGCAGGCATTACGAAGACGATTCACTTGAAATGGAAATCTGGTTGAATGTTTTGTACGCAGGAATGGTTGCAGAAGAGAACAAGGAAAATGCTGTGTTGAAAAAAAGAATTAAGCGGCTTGGAATGTTTCAACTGCTGATAGAAAACGCAGAACCGGAAGATGCTGCAGTTTTTAGCAAAGGAAAGAAGTGGAAAGAGTTGGATGAAATAATGAAAGCAAGCGGGTTCTGACTGCTCCTAAAGGTCAAAATCAACCGGAATGGAATCCATGAATCGTGTAACTGTAAATACCGGCATTTTACATCCGTGTATTATTTCAGAAACGAATTTGCCAATTTCAACTCCCGTTAAGCTGGATTCCTGGTGCGTTCGTAAAATAACCATCCCCGGATTTTCCTTTTCAATATAATCCAGAATGGCAACATGCTTTTGTTGTCCCGATGCTCTCAAAATTTTTACTTCGCATTTAATTCCACGCTGTACGAGCATGTATTTTAGCTTTTCTGCATTTCGCCAAGCAAGGCTTTGTTTTGTTTTGATGTTAATGCCCAGCGCAGAAACAACAGTTATTTTTGCATTGAATTTTTTAGCGAAATAGGTTGCCCACAGTAGCTTTTTTTTGGTCGATTGTGAAATATCAACCGGAATAACAATTTTGTTTATTTTTTTGATTTGATGCCCCGGCTCAAATGCCATTACCGGGCAGCAGGAACGGCTGATTAGTTTGTCCAGATCGTCGGCATCCATGCCACTGTTGTTTTCATTTTTGCCAACAATTAAAAACTCGTAACCGCAGTTTTTTGACTGCTTCAGCAGAACGGGCAACGGAGAGCCTTCCTTTATCCGGTAGGTTATGTGTTGCAGGTTTTCTGTATCGGTAATTCCCTCAACAAAATTTTGAAGTGTGTTCTGGTAGTCGTGCTTTCTGTTTTTTAGTTTTTTGGGAGCAATCAGTTTTTTCAAAAATGAAGGTTTGTCAATAATATTGTAAATGAAAAGTCGCATTCCGAGGTGCTGCCTGAAAAAGAGAGCCTGCTGCAAAATTGACTTTCCTTCTTCGGTAGGAGGAATCAGGGTTAGAATGTTATTAGACCTGTATCTCATTGGCGCGTTGATTTTGATCTTTCCCGCTATAATATACGGAAATTAAGCTGTGCTGGTTTACATATATATTGTAAAACATATAAACCGGGACAAATTGTCCTCAACGCAACCAGATGTTTGTGAGTGGCGGTTTAAAATTGGCGTTCAGCTAAAAAAATAAATTAGCTTTTTGTTACCCTCGAAGCTCCTTCAGCGCGTTTGTTGTGCGTGCCAGGTAGTTGTCGATCTGTTTGTTTTCCTCAAAACCGATAATCATCATATCTACAGTTTCCAACCCAAGTACAAACCGCAGTGCATGATCTATTTTGTCGCTCTGATCGCGCAATTTTCCGTTGCCTACCAGCTTCATTCCGATAACTCCTTTGCCGGCGCTGTGAAGTTTGTTAATCACTTTTACTACCTGCTCTGGTTCCGGCTTGTCCATGGCAATTCCGTACGGATTAATTCTTACGTGAATAACATCTACCCACGGACTGTTGGCCGCATCTTCCATCGCCTCCAGCGAATGCACCGAAACTCCGTGTGCTTTAATAATTCCTTTCGCTTTCAGGTTTTCCAAAATATCCATTTGCTTTTTCTGGGTTTCTGTCCAGTTTTCTTCAACCATACAGTGGATTTGCACCAAATCGATGTAGTCGGTATTCAGTTCTTTCCGAAAACGGTCAACCACAATGTCGGCATCAGGGCGTTCCGGCTCCGGAATTCCGCCGCCTCGTACCCATATTTTCGAAGAGAGCGTGATTTGTTCGCGATCCATTTTTTTCATGGCTTCTGCCACAATTCCGTGCGTTCCGTACGAATCGGCACAGTCAAAAAAACGAATGCCTTTGTGGTAAGTGTGATAAAGAAGATCTAGGCTTTTGTTTTTGTCCTGACGGGTTAAAAATGCAGTGCGGTTTCCTGCATGAACGCCGGTTCCGATTCCCAAAAGTGTGGTTTCCAAACCGGATTTTCCCAGTTTAACTTTTTGCAGCGGGTTGGAGCTTGCGTATCTCGATTGCCCGGCATAAAGCGTGTTAGAAAAAAGTAAGTGGGCTGTTCCCAGGGAAAGGGCACGGACAAAATTCCGGCGGTGCATATTCATTTTCCTGTCTTCCATAACCATTTTATTTTAAGGAGAACAACAGAACCAACGTTCGTGTTTGTGCCTCCGGAGTTTTTTACCGGAGATTGTTTAGTAATTCTCCTCTAAAATAGTAATAAATTGAATTCAAGAAAGTTGTTTTCTCTAAAAGTGTTGTGGGGAAGAAAATTCAGTGCGTTGGCAGATAAAACACTTCGAAAAGTGAATGAATCTGCGGCAGGAAAAGAAAATAGGATTCAGATTCTGTTTGATTCTTTAATTGTGATCTGGGTGCTTGTGGTTTCCTGCTTTTCTGCCTCGTCGCTTTTTTGTACTTCTGTGTCTTCTTTTTCCGAATCGTTAAACAGGGGAAGCGCTTGTACCGGCTTTGTTTGAATTATTTTGTTGGTAATAATGGTGTCAACAGCCTGTGCTTTTCCACGAAGGTCTATAAAACTGCTTATTTTTAATCCTAAAAGAAAAAAGATGGAAGAAAAGGCAACAATTGTTTTCATGTTTTTGAATTTCTGTTTTCAACTTTTAAAACTAAGTAATAAATCATCAGCAAATTATGACTTTTAGAACAAACGGAGAAATATTATCTGTAAACGGTATCGTTTTTTCGGTAAACGTTTTTATTTTTCTTCCGAACTGTGTTTTTCTGTTGTCTCTTTTTTAACAGCCGATGGCCGACGTTTATTTGTCAAACGCAATTTTCTTTTATTTGTTTGCTTTCCTTTCGTAAAAAACAAATCCGTTTTTCCTGCCTGTCTCTTTTATGTCTTTGTATTTTTCGAGTAACGGTGCTCTGTGAATTTTGGTCACAAAACATACATCTTTATCGATGTCGCCGGAAAGCAGCCAGTTTTCATCGTAATACCCTGGATTTTCAGGCGGCTGTATTTCGCCGTAAAACCAGGTGGCGTATGATTTGAAATAGATGTTTTTTACGTAAACATTCTTACCTGCTTTCGATTTGAAAAATTCGATGAGGGCATTTTGCGAATATTTTTCAATGCGCGGAACCATTATCAGAACAACAGAAAGTGTAAATAACATGGTGGTTCCCCACAAAATAACTGCCCGTTTCAGCGGTTCGCTTTTTTTTGTGAGGGAAAACAGCAGAACAACTGCCAGCAGGAAAAGCAGTCCGGGCAAGAATTCGAAACCGATCCAGTTGGCTTCTGCTTTCAGGTTTTCAACGGCAAATGCATCGTGAATCAGGTTGCTGTTAATAATTTCATTTTTGTACTTGTCAACAAATTGCAGCAACATTACCGGCAGCGCAATTAGTACCGACAATGAAATAATTGTAGCTGACATCCATTTGCTCCATTTTTCCCGGTTCTGATGTGCCCGGTAAACAAACGCGGCTGCCAGAAACGTAAGGGGAAAATAGGCCAGGGAAGAGTAGTGGACGATTTTTGTTTTTACAATGGAAAACAGAATGAGCACCACCCAAAAAAGAATAACCATCCATTTTTTCATGAACGAATAAGATGCTTCATCTGAAGGCTCTTTCCCGAAGGCTTTCAGCGCCAGAATGGATGAAGGGAAAACCCCGAAAAACAGCACCACAAAATGGTATCCGAAAAATCCTCCGTGCCCGGCATCCTTTGTTTGGAACAGTCGAATTTGATAAACAATAAACTCAACAACCATATCAAAATGGCCGGCCAGAATTTGCACGATAAACCACGAGCCTCCCACCAGCGCCAGCACTGCAAAGTAGGTCACTACATCCACTACACGTACTTTTACTCTGAATTTTACCCAGATTAAAAATACGCCGCCGGTAAGGGCAATCAACAGAAAACCCACGGGACCTTTGGTTAAAACAGCCAGTCCTGCAAACGTTGCTGAAAGAACTATGTTCCTTATTTTTTGGTTGTTCTCTGGAAAAGCGTAAAGCATTAAAAAGTAGATGCCGAGAAAAATGAACAGGTTAAACCATGGGTCAATAATTCCCGATTTGAAATAGAAAAACGGCAAAACCGACCCGACATATGCCAGCACCCAAAGCAGTCCAAACAGGTTATTTCTGATTTTTCGGCCAATGTTGAAAATAACCAGCAGCGAAATAATTCCGCAAATGGCGTTGGGAAAACGGGCTGCAAACTCGTTTATTCCGAAGAGTTTCATGGAGAGTACCTGCATCCAGATAAAAAGAGGCGGTTTTTCCCAGAATGTTTGAAAATTAATCTGCACAGTCAGGTAATCTCCGCTTACAATCATTTCGCGAGCCGATTCGGCAAAGTTAATTTCGTCCCAGTCGAATAAATGCACTGCACCTAAAAACGGAATAAACAGCAAGGCCGCAACAACTGCAATAAAAATTCGGATGACAACAGTGTTCATCCGGTTAATTTTTTCGTTCATTTCGATTGTGTGTGTGTTGTTAAAACAGAATTGTCGAGCCAGGGTTTGTGCCATCTTTGCACCCAGTAAAAGGCGGCCAGCATCAGAACCACAGAAATAATCGAGCCCACCGTAATGTCTTCCATAAAATGCTGCGAAATGTAAACCCGCGAGTAAGCTACCACAACTGCCCCGAAGAAAAGCAACAATTTTCCGACGTTACTTTTTGTTACCAGCGCCAGCATTAAAAATACGCTGAAAGCCGTTGCTGTGTGCCCCGAGGGGAAACTTTGCAAACTATGCAGTTTAACCCCTTCCACCAGGTGAAGTTTGTACGATTCAAACAACTCGAAATATTTCGACGGGCGGTACATATCGTGCGTCAACACTTTTTTGAAAATGTTTACAACAATGGCTGCCGGTATACTCCCCAGCAGAAAAGCAATGGCGCTCCGGAATTTTATAAAAAGAAAAACAACACCGAGAACGCCAATCATGGTTCCGTCTCCCAGGTGGGTGATGTTTTTAAAAAAGAAATCGAAAAAAGGAGCGTTTGCTTTATTCAGCAAAATGTGCAAATCGGGTTTGGAATATATTGAAAGCAAGATGATGCACGTTGTGAAAAAAATTGAATACGAGAGCAAAAACCAACGGTTTTTCAGAATCAGTTTCTTCATCAGAGTTATTCATTTTTGATGCCGTAAAAATCAACAAAAATATTGGAACCAGCAATTTTTGACCGCTATTGTATGAATTCATAAAGCTTTTTTTCCGTTCCTGCTTTAAACCTTTTTTTTGAATTCCGGTCAAAAAAGGCGTTGAACAATGCAACACTTGTGTTGCGTTTTTTACATAGGTGGAGTCCCGGTTATTGAGCCGGGACTTTTTTCTTTTTTGAAAAATAATTTCGTTTTTATTCTGCTATCCATTCTTTATCTTCGGGGAAAATTTAAGAAATGGAACGTTTTCTCGCCCGGTGCGCTGACTATATTTATAAAAAACACGGTAATAAGCTGAATAAACTTTGCCTGGTTTTTCCGAACAGGAGGGCCGGCACTTTTTTTATTTCTTACTTGCAAAAGCAAATTTCACAGCCGGTTATCGGGCCGCAGATAAAAACCATAAACGAGCTTATTTCTGAATATTCCAGCCTTCATCAGGGAGAAAAGCTTCATCTGATTTCCATTTTGTACGATATTTTTAAAAAGCACACCCACTCGGCAGAAAGTTTCGACGAATTTTATTTTTGGGGGGAAGTGTTGCTGGCAGACTTCAACGATATTGATCGTTACCTTGTAAATGCGAAAGATCTGTTCACCAACCTGGCCGATTTAAAGGAAATAGAACAGCTGTTTGATTACCTTACGCCTGAGCAAAAAACTGCAATTGAGCGGTTTTGGGGAAGCCTTTCAGGCCCGGGACAGAAAGCGCACCAGGAAAAGTTCATCTCCATCTGGCAAAATCTTTACCCTGTTTATTCTGAGTTTAGAAGTTATTTAAGTGAACGCGGACTTGCATACGGAGGAATGAGTGACCGCCGGGTAATTGAAAAATTCAGGGATGAAGATCCGGTTTTTGAATTCGAAAAATATTACATAATCGGGCTGAACGCGCTGAACAACTGCGAGAAAAGATTTTTTAAACTGTTGGATCAACAACAGAAAGCTGTGTTTTTGTGGGATTACGATCGGTTTTACCTCGACGACAATAAAAATGAAGCCGGCCGTTTTATTCGCGAAAACCTGCTGCAATTTCCGTCGCCCGGTGATTTTGATTTCAACACCGAACAGTTTGCTGAAAAACAAAAAAAAATACGCCTGGTTGCCGTTTCGTCCAATTACGGGCAGGCCCAGGAAATTCCACAGTTTCTGGAAGAAATCAGGAGCAGTTACAAAAATAAATTTGACAACACTGCAGTTGTTCTGGCCGACGAATCGTTGCTTTACCCGGCGCTGGGTGCTATTCCCCAGAATTTCGGAACCGTAAATGTTACCATGGGATATCCGGTTAAGAATTCGGTGGTGTACGGATTTTTGCTGCTTCTTGTAAATCTTTTGAAAAACAGACGGCAGAACGACAAAGGCGAAACGGTAGTTTATCATCGTTTCGTAACCGATGTGTTAAACCACCAGTTGCTTGGAAATATTGAACCCCAAAAAACGGCCGAATTTCTTGCTGATATTAAAGAAAACAACCGCATTACCGTACCTTTAAAAGAGGTTGACTTTTCGGAATTTCACCGGCTTGTTTTTTCGCTGCCGGAGAAGGTGGAACAGTACAGCATCTGGTTTCTTGAAATATTGGGATATTTTTACGACACCGTAAAAAAAGACCGGAACAACCAACTTTTGAGCGAGTTAATTTATTCGGTTTATCAGTCTGTGGAAAAACTGGGCGCTGTGGTTACCGATGTTGTTGCAGTTCAGGGGCGCGAAATCAGTAATGCTGTTTACTTCAGGTTGTTTGGCCAGTACATCGGTCAGGTTTCTGTTTCGTTTGAAGGAGAACCACTTAGCGGGATGCAGGTGATGGGAATTCTGGAAACCCGCTGTCTCGATTTCAAAAACCTGATTGTTTTGGGGCTGAATGAGAACAAGTGGCCACGAACTTTTACGGCGCCGTCGTTTATTCCTTACAATCTTCGCAAGGGTTTTGGCCTGCCGGGTATCGACGAGCAGGACGCCATGTACGCTTACTATTTTTACCGGTTGATACAGCGGGCCGAAACAATTACGGCAACTTACAGCACATTAAAAGAGGGAATTGGAACCGGCGAACTGAGCCGGTACGGTTTTCAACTGCTTTACGACTCGGGGTTGGATGTGCGGAACACTACGCTCGATTTTAAATTTTCAAATGAGCCGGTGCCGCCTGTCGAAGTTCAGGGTTCTTCCGATAAAACAAAAATTCTATTGGAACGCGTTTCCGGCAGTAGCCCGCTTTCTCCAACGGCAATAAATACCTGGTTAATGTGCAGCCTGCGGTTTTATTTCCGCTACATTTTGCATTTGCCCGAGCCCGATGAGATGAAGGACGAAATTGACAGTCCGGTGTTTGGGAGCATTTTTCACGAGGTGATTGAAAATTTGTACAAACCTTTTGAAGGGAAAACGATAAACCCGGAGGATTTAAAAGGAATTGCAAAAAACAAGGTGCTCATTGAAAATGAAATACGCAAGGCCATCGGAAAACACTATTTCAGGCAAAAAGATCCTGCTGCGAAAACGGTGAAGCTGGAGGGGAAAACCGTGCTGATTTACGAAAATATAAAAACCTTTATTCAGCGGTTGCTTGAAATTGATTTGGAACTGGCACCTTTTGAACTGGTTGCGCTGGAAGGGGGTTACTACACCACATTGCAAGTTAACGTTGGCGAAAAAACTTTGCAGGTTCCTGTTGGTGGCAAAATCGACCGGGTGGATCGGGTAAACGGAAAGCTGCGAATTATTGATTACAAAACAGGAAATGTGGAGTCGTTTTCTTTTAAAGAATTGGGCGAGCTTTTCGAAAAAGACAAAGAAAAACCGAGAAAGGAAATTCTGCAGGCGCTGATTTATTGTCTGGTGTACGTTAAAGAAACCGGGAAAACAGAAGACATTCAGCCGGCGATTTACAGTCTGCGGAAGTTTTTCGATGAAAAGTTTTCTCCGGAGATAAAACAAGACAGGCATGCTGTTGCGTTTCATCAGCTGGAAAAAGAATTTACGAAACAACTTCAGGTTTTAATTTCTGAAATTTTTTCGGAAACCGGACGGTTTTATCAAACGCCGCATGAAAAATATTGCCAGTACTGCCCGTACAACAAAATTTGCCAGCGGTATTAATCCTGTTCTCCCATAAACTTTTTGTACAAGTCGGGGCGCAGTGTTTTTGTGCGTTCAATGGCCTGTTGCTGTTTCCAGTCGTCAACCAGCTTGTCGTTGCCGCTAAGCAATATTTCCGGCACTTTCATTCCTTTGTACTCTGCCGGCCTGGTGTACACCGGCGGGCTCAGCAAATTATCCTGAAAAGAATCGGTGAGGGCAGATGTTTCGTCAGAGAGCACGCCGGGCAACAACCGCACAACACTGTCGGTAATTACTGCTGCAGCAAGCTCGCCTCCGGTAAGTACGTAGTCGCCAATGGAAATTTCTTTGGTAATAAAGAGGTCGCGCACCCGCTGGTCAACACCTTTGTAATGCCCGCAGAGGATAATTATGTTTTCTTTTAACGAAAGCATATTTGCCTCCTGCTGATCGAATAATTTTCCGTCGGGAGTAGTAAAAATAATTTCGTCGTAGTGGCGCTCCTTTTTCAACGTTTCAATGGCTTTTTCGATGGGCTGAATTGCCATTACCATTCCTGCTCCTTTGCTGAAGGAATAATCATCAACCCGGCGGTGTTTGTCGTCTGAAAAATCGCGCAGGTTGTGCAGATAAATTTCGGCCAGCCCTTTCTCCCGCGCCCGTTTTATAATGGAATGATCAAGAGGGCTTTCAATCATTTCGGGCAGTACAGTTATGATGTCGATACGCATATGAGCAAATTTTTATGCAAAAGTAGCTTTTTTGGGGAAAGGAAGAAGGATTGTTACAGATAGAGCATTTCGCCAATTTCCTTCATGGCATCTGCGGCGCTCGCTTCAATAAAAATATCGGTAATGGTGTTTGTGAATGGCGACGGCTTAATGTTTATCTCGATGATTTTCGCATCGCTGTTTTTTGCTATTTCCGGTATTTCAGCAGCCGGCAGCACTTCTGCGTTGGTGCCAATAACGAGAAGAAGATCTGCTTTTTTTGCTTCGTTAAAAGAATGGCGTTTGGCGAAATCGGAAACGGGTTCGTTAAAAAATACCATGTCGGGTTTTAAAACTCCTTTGCACACAAAGCAGGTTGGCGGCAGAAAGTTCAAATCGGCAAAACTCATGTCGTATTCAGAGCTGCACTTGGTGCAAACAAGCTGGCGGTATGTTCCGTGCAGTTCGCACACTTTTTTGCTTCCGGCCTTTTGGTGCAGGTGGTCGATGTTTTGTGTAATAATGAATTCCAGAAAACTGCGCTTTTCCATTTTTGCCAGAACTTCGTGTGCAATGTTGGGAGAGGCATCGCTTAGTTTATCATAAAAAATGTCTTTGATTTTTTTCCACGATTGCAGCGGTCTTTTTTGAAAATACTCAATTTCCAGAAAAATGGGATGCGTGGTGTTCCACAATCCTCCGGCGCCTCTGAACGGCGGAATTCCGCTTTCCACAGAAACTCCTGCGCCGGTAAAAGCCACCATGTATTTCGATTTTCTGATTAGTTCAATCGCTTCGCTGATTTTTTTCAAATCCATTTGCCTGTAAATAAAAACTCCCGGCAGCTTTGGTTTCAGCTGCCGGGAGTATTAACATTTCAGAAATTAAAAAGTTAATTTTCTGTCAGGTCTTTTTTAACCGAAACGCTTCCGTCTTCGTTAAAATGAATTTTGAAATTCAGTTTTCTGAATACAGAGAGCATAGGTTTGTTGTCCTGGGTAGTTTCAGCCAACAGCGTTTTTATCTGTTTTTGTTTTGCAATTTCTGCGCAATACGCTGTAATCATATTCCCCAACTCTTTTTTCTGCCATTTGTCGTTAATCAAAATAGCATATTCCATTGTTTCCAAGTCGGGGTCGGCAATAAGGCGTCCTACACCAACCAGTTTTTTCTTGCCTTCTTCTTCAATTTCTGCTACAATTGCCACTTCGCGGTCGTAATCGATAAAACAGAATTGAGTGGCTACCTGGTGAGATTCGAAAGAGAAATCGTTTCTGAAACGGTGATAAATTGACTCTTTCGAGCAACCTTCGAGCATTTCCTGCCACATCGGTTCATCTTCCGGTTTTATGGGCCTCAGTGTGATTGTCTGACCATCTTTCAATTCGCATGTTTTTACCATGCTTTCCGGGTAAGGTTTCAAAATCAGGTGGTCGTAATCTTTAACCGGGTTTTTCATGATTTCTTCGTCAACCACAATACGTGCATCCAGTGCAATAACGTCGGTGTTTGTAACAATCAACGGGTTGATGTCGAGTTCTGCAATTTCCGGATAATCTGCTGCCAGGTACGACATGCGGATGAGCACTTCAATAAGTTTGTCGATATTTTTCGGTGCATCGCCACGCCAGCCTTTCAGCAATGGATAAATTTTCAGCGATTCCAACATCTGGCGCGCCAGTTTTTCGTTCAATGGAGGGAATTCCAGCCTGTTGTCTTTAAACAGTTCGGCTGTTGTGCCACCCATACCAACCAGCATTACAGTACCAAATGCTTTGTCTTTTTTAATTCCCACAATCAATTCGATGGCACCTTTGGTGTCTACCATTTTCTGGATGGTAACTCCGTCAATCCGTGCGTCGGGCTGTTTTTCCGAAACGGTTTTCATCATGTTACGGAAAGCGGCACGTACCATTTCTTCACTTTTGATGTTAAGCGCTACACCGCCAACATCAGATTTGTGAGTAATATCGGGAGAGTAAATTTTCATTACCACCGGGTAGCCTTTGTCTTCCGAAACGCGAACAGCTTCGTCTTCGTTGGCTGCCGGAATTGGGCTTGTGGTATCAATGCCGTAATCGTTAACAAGCATTTTTGAATCGTCTTCGTTCAAAATTCTTGCTTTCGGGAAAACGTCTTTCAGGTATTTTTTACGCAACTCGTTGCGGTCGTATTCAAAAGAAACAGGAACTTCTTTCGGTGTTTCATAAAGCATAGAGAGGTTTTGCGAGTAATCGGAAAGCGTCATGAATGCTTTAATAGCCTGTTCCGGAGCCTGGAAACTGGATATTCCTGCGTTGTTGAAAACCTGCATTCCTTCGCGCATACTTGCGCCACCCATCCAGGCTGTCATAATTGTTTTTGTTGTTTTTGAAGCCAGTTCAGAAATGGCTTCTGCAATTGCTGTAGGAGCGGTCATTGCCTGCGGTGTCAGCAGAATAAGAGCTGCGTCAACGTTTTCATCGTCAAGAACGATTTCGGTTGCAGTGGCAAATCTTTCAGGAGTAGCATCACCCAGTACGTCAATCGGGTTACCGTGCGACCAGAACGGAGGAAGGTATTCGTTCAACCTTTCCATGGTTTTGTCTGAAAGTTTAACCAGTTTTCCGCCCAGCGAAATGAGTGAGTCGGTTGCCATAACTCCGGGACCTCCGGCGTTGGTAACAATGGCCAAACGGTTTCCTTTAGGCATTCTTTTACGCCCTACCAGGTCGGTAAAGTTGAAAATATCGCCAAAGTCGAAAACCCTTGCAAGTCCGGCTCTGCGGAACACTGCATCGTAAATTGAGTCTTCAGAAGCCATTGCTCCGGTGTGGGATGCTGCTGCTGCTGCCGATTCCGGGAAACGTCCTGATTTGTAAACGATAATCGGTTTTTTCCTGGAGAATGCACGTGCAGCCGACATAAATGTGTGCGCATCGGCAATGGATTCAACGTAAAGTACAATCGATTTTGTTTCGGGGTCTTGTCCGAAATAGTCAATAAGGTCGCCAAAACTTACATCCATGGAGTTACCGATGGATACAAAATTGGAGAACCCGATGTTTGATTCGTAAGCCCAGTCGAGTACTGATGTACAAAGTGCACCCGATTGTGAAATGAAAGCAACATGACCTTTTTTAGGCATGCCTGCAGCGAAACTTACATTCATGTTTAATCCAGGTACCAAAATACCCAGGCAGTTTGGCCCAATTACCCGCATGTCGGGAAATTTAGCCCTTTCGTCTTTTACTTGTTGTTCCAGGATTTTCCCTTCTTTCCCGGCTTCTTTAAAGCCTGCCGACATGATGATGATTCCGCGAATTCCTGCTTCTCCGCATTCGCGAACAATCTGAGGAACAAATTTGGCAGAAGTCATAATCACAGCGAGGTCAGGTACTTTCGGCAAACTCTTTACATTCGGAAAACAAGGAATACCTAATACAGCTTCGCGTTTTGGGTTTACCGGGTAAACAACTCCGTTGTATCCTCCGCTAACCAAATTACGCAAAGTAATTCCTCCAACACTGTCAGGATTGTTGGAAACTCCGATTAAAGCAATTCTCTTTGGCTTAAAAATACTGTCTAAACTCTTGATGGCCATTGGTATATTTTTAAATTATTTGAACGTCGTTTAATGAATAATTAAGTTTTTTAGAATATTTTGCAAAAATCTTTAAAAAAAGTCGTGTAAAAAAATTTTACAGTCTTTTTTATCTGAATCACGGGCAATTGTTAAGATGTGTTTTACTCTTTAAGCGGATTGCCCTTTTTTGCAAAATTTGTGATTATATGTTTAAAAACAATCCTGCAATGACCTGTTTCATAACATTGTTTTTGAATGTCTTTCCGCTTTTGTGAAATTGCGTTATTCTTTTTTTCCGGAGGAGTGGAAATAAGTGAATCCGTGCTCCTGTTTTGTCGCGTTTTCGGGGGATCCAAAAGATGGAGACTGCCGGCGGGAAAACGCCCGCTGCTCCCAGTGGTATTTTGACGTTGTCAGGTGCTGCGCACGCTGACAAGTCGAAGTCCATGTCACAAACCTGTCAACGTCGTTAGACTTGACAGCGTTGAATAACCGATTTTGTATAGAACGTACGCACTTTTGCCTTGATGCAAAAGTTCCAAAAAATCAAGGCTGCGCCTGCTTCGCACGAAAAAGCTACGTTTGCCGGCTAAAATCTTTGAAACTTCTCGTCGTTCCTCCTCGCCAAACAACAAAGATTTTTAAACGCCGTCTGCACTTGTTTTTCGGCTCACCAGCCGAGGCCGGGGAAACTGCTTTGTGTTTATAATTGTGAATAAACGAAGAACGTTTTCGGGCTGAAAGCCCAATTTATTTCAGCCCGAAGGCAACGCCTCGGGAACCGGAAGCCCAACCGGCCTCCGCGCCCTGAAGGGGCAGATTAACAGGATTTGTTTTTGCGCTGTTAGGCGTTGAATAACCGATTTTGTATAGAACGTACGCACTTTTGCCTTGATGCAAAAGTTCCAAAAAATCAAGGCTGCGTCTGCTTCGCACGAAAATCTACGTTTGGCGGCTAAAATCTTTGAAACTTCTCGTCGTTCCTCCTCGTCAAATAACAAAGATTTTTTTCGCCGTCTGCACTCGTTTTTCGGCTCACCAGCCGAGGCCGGGGAAATTGCTTTGTGTTTACTATTGTATTTGACGTTGTCAGGAGCTTCGCACGCTGACAAGTCGAAGTCGAAGCCGCCAACCTGTCAACGTCGCCAGACTTGACAGCGTTGAATTAACTAAAACTTCAACCATCTGGCACATAGTTCTTACAGCGTTGAATTAACAGCACGATTCCGAAAAATGATTACCTTTAAGCAACTAAAAGTCAAACACCATGTTACCATCATTCCTTTTTCCTGCCAAAGCTGCGTTGCCTGTTTTTTTGCTCTTTTCTGTTTTGTCTGCCGGTGCGCAGGAGTTCGCTTCTGTAAAAAATGATTCTCAGGAAACCCTAGAAATAATTACCTGGAATTCCACTGCTGCCGAACCATTCAACTATGAAATTCATCCTGTAATGGACCCATATTCAGTAGTTGACCCAACAAGAGGAGTCTACGGTGGAGCAGATTTCCATAACATGGACGCACAACAAAAAGAAGATTTCTTCCAATCCCGAATCAAAGCAAATGTTAGAAAAATAAATAATGGGTATTACAATGATTGTGTAATATATTCAAAAGTGTTACAATTAAATTTTACTGGCTTAGAAAATTTTACTAACTTTGGGGGAGTTGATGACAATCAGGATGGGCTTTATGAGGGATACGATTATTATAACCCCTTAGTTGAACTTGGAAAAGAAAATTTACCTCTTTATTTAATTGGTACAACAACAAGTGACGGAAGGCCACACATGATTGTGGGGGCATATACGGGACCAAAAGAAAAAGGAATAGAACACGACGCAACAAAATGGAACCAATGGAGTTTTTGGAATTTTGAAGATGGAGAAAAAATTGTTCCAGCTTATGGACCAATGGATCCAAATGGCCCCTGTGAAATTATGCAATTAATTTACAAACCTCATACGGATTTATTTAGTGTTAATCCAATTTTAAGTTTTAAATTAGAAAATGGAGTGGGAATTTTAAACAAAACATTCGGAGAACCTGGAAACGAACAAGGATATGATCCAAGAATTTTAAGAGACAACGCCCACCAAAGTAAAGTAAAATTAAGCCAAATAGAAAATAAAATCTTCACAGACAAAGAAGACATCTACTTTGAAGACCCCGCAATCGAAACAAACATAAAACACTACTCACCAACACTAGAAAGAATATTGTCCGACACAATAAAAACAAGCCCAAACTATTATTCATTCAAAGTAACAGACATTGCAAAATACAAAATCGGACGTTGGAACACAGACCCCACTTCCCCAACTTTTTTAAAAAACCTAAGCGACACATCCTCATACATAGTAACAGTCGACCTAACATCAGGAATAGAAGAACTCCAAACAGAAAACAAAAAAATTGACCTAGACTTCTGGGGTGATTCAAAATTAGTCGTATCAACAAAAGACTACCTAAGACAAGGAGAAATTTACATCTACGACATGAACGGAAAAACAATCGATGTCTTACGAGTAAACGACTTAATGCCCGGAGAAGAACGACAAATCAATTATTCGGGTTTTCTTCAATTTGTTCCGGGCGTGTATTCCATAAGTTTTATAGGCAATGGTTCGGTAGCCACCGTAAAGTTTGTTAACCGGTAACAAAAGTGTTTTGACGTTGTCAGGAGCTTCGCACGCTGACAAGTCCAAGTCGAAGTCACCAACCTGTCAACGTCGCCAGACTTGACAGCGTTGAATAACCGATTTTCGTATTGTATCTACGCACTTTTGCCTTGATGCAAAAGTTCCAAAAAATCAAGGCTGCGTCTGCCTCGCAAGAAAAAGCTACGCTTGCCGGCTAAAATCTTTGAAACTCCTCGTCGTTCCTTCTCGTCAAACAAGCAAAGATTTTTTACGCCGTCTGCACTTGTTTTTCGGCTCACCAGCCGAGGCCGGGGAAACTGCTTTGTGTTTATGATAGTATTTGACGTTGTCAGATGCTTCGCACGCTGACAAGTCGGAAACCTGTCAACGTCGTTAGACTTGACAGCGTTTAGATAAACGAAGAACGTTTTCGGGCTGAAAGCCCAACTTATTTCAGCCCGGGGCAACGCCTCGGGAATAGGAAGAACAACCGACCGTCGCGCCCTGAAGGGGCAGATTAATAAAATTTGTTTTTGTGGGGGGTCCCGTTGTAGTTGTATTTGACGTTGTCAGGTGCTGCGCACGCTGACAAGTCGAAGTCGTAAACCTGTCAACGTCGCTAGACTTGACAGCGTTGAAAACTGAAACGACAGTTCGTTTTCGGGCTGAAAGCCCAACTTATTTCAGCCCGAAGGCAACGCCTCGGGAACCGGAAGAACAGCCACCCATCACGCCCTGAAAGGGCAGATTAATAAAATTTGTTTTTGTGGGGGTTCCCGTTGTAGTTGTATTTGACGTTGTCAGGAGCTACGCACGCTGACAAGTCAACGTCGTAAGACTTGACAGCGTTGAACCGAAAAATATTGGGCGAGAAGCTCTGTCTGAAATAACCTACTTCTGCAAAAGCATAAAAGATGCTGTTCAAAAAGTGACATAAATTAGGATGAAACTTTCAATTTATAATCAATTTTGTTTTACTTCCAAACCTCCCATAAAGAGGGAGGCTTAAAGTCCCCTGCAGGGGATTTAGGGGTGAAAAACTAAATGGATACTTCCAAATTGCAGTTTGATTTCATTCCTAAAAGATTTTTGACACAGCCTCTTTTTTTTAGCGTTTTACTTCAACTTTGGCTCCGTTTATTATGGTGTCAACAATTCCCGGGTCGAGCAGGGTTGAAGTATCGCCCAGGTTGGTGGCGTCTCCTTCGCCGATTTTCCGGAGAATGCGCCGCATAATTTTTCCGGAGCGGGTTTTGGGAAGCCCGCTTACAATCTGAATTTTGTCGGGTTTGGCAATGGGCCCGATGAATTTATTTACGGTTTCCCTGATTTCATTTTCGATGCCGGCCATTTCTCTGTCTGTCAGTTCTTCGCAAATAACGTAAGCGTAAATGCCAGCGCCTTTAATATCATGAGGGTAACCAACCACTGCCGATTCTACCACTTTGGGATGCTGGTTAATGGCGTCTTCCACCTCAGCCGTTCCGATGCGGTGCCCGGAGACGTTAATAACATCGTCGATGCGGCCAATGATGCGGTAGTACCCTTCTTCATCGCGTTTGGCGCCATCGCCCGTAAGGTAAAGGCCCCGGTACGAAGAGAAGTAGGTGTTGTAACAACGTTGGTGGTCGCCGTAGGTTGTACGCAACATTCCCGGCCACGGAAATTTAATGCACAAAATACCTTCAACACTGTTCCCTTTCAGCTCATTTCCTTCCGGGTCGACCAAAATGGGCTGGATGCCCGGTAACGGCAGTGTGGCCAGCGACGGTTTTGTGGGGGTGATTCCGGCCAGTGGCGAAATCATGATTCCACCGGTTTCTGTCTGCCACCAGGTATCCACAATTGGGCATTTGCCTTTTCCAATCATGCTGTGGTACCAGCGCCACGCTTCTTCGTTAATGGGTTCGCCAACGGTTCCAAGCACTTTAAGAGAGCTTAAATCGTGGCTTTTTACCCATTCGTCGCCTTGGGCAACCAGCGCGCGGATTGCTGTAGGCGCGGTGTAAAAATGTGTGACTTTGTATTTGTCAACAATATCCCAGAACCTGCCGGCATCGGGCCACGTTGGTACGCCTTCAAACATAATTGAAGTAGCGCCTGCCAGCAACGGCCCGTAAATAATGTAGGAATGACCGGTAACCCAGCCGATGTCTGCGGTGCACCAGTAAACATCGCCGTCGCTGTACTGAAATACATTTTTAAATGTGTATTCAGAATAAATCATGTACCCGGCCGTGGAATGCACTACGCCTTTGGGCTTTCCGGTTGAGCCGGATGTGTAAAGGATAAAAAGCATGTCCTCTGCATCCATCTCTTCTGCTTTGTTTTCAGTACTTGCGTTTTCAATTAAATCGTGCCACCAAACATCGCGGCCTTCTACCCAGTTAATATGTTCTTCGTTGGTTCGGTGCAGAACAACTGCCTTTTCAACAGTGGGGCAGCTTTGCAGTGCTTCGTCTGCAATATTTTTCAGGTGAATGGATTTGGCTCCCCTGAAACCACCATCGGATGTGATTAGTATTTTCGATTTTGCGTCGTGAATTCGGTCGGCCAAAGCTGATGCCGAAAAACCGGCAAAAACGATGGAATGAACAGCCCCGATTCGGGCGCAGGCAAGCATGGCAATGGCCAGCTCGGGAACCATCGGAAGGTAAATGGCAACCCGGTCTCCTTTTTCAACGCCAAGGCTTTTTAGGGCATTGGCAAATTGTTTTACTTTATCAAAGAGTTCTTCGTAGGTGAATTTCAATGTGTCTTCATCCGGATTATTGGGCTCCCAGATCAGCGCTGTCTGGTCTTTCCGCATGAACATGTTCCGTTCAAATATATTTTCGGTGATGTTCAACTTTCCGTTTACAAACCATTTGACATCGGGCGCGCCATCGCCATCAAATTTCCAGTCGAGAACACGATCCCATTTTTTGCGCCAGTAATAGTTCTCGGCAATGTTGCTCCAAAAGCCTTCGGGGTTGGCAACACTTTCCTGGTATTTTTGGAAATATTCTGCAAGACTAGTTATTTTATCCACCATCCTGAATAGATTTAAAAAGTTTGACTTAATTTATTAATATAGAATAAGTCAATAGCACGCTGTTTTGTTCGTTAGGGGATGCCAAACTTTTTAAAATGCCGGTTTTTAGTGCTTTTTTTTGATGAGGATTTGGATGTTTTTATCTGCCCTGGTGGCGGGTGAAATAAAGGAAAACAGAAGCTGAAAAAACAATCCCGGGCAATGAATTGAATCGCTGCCTGGGATATTTTTTTTGTGATACTATTTGCAATTTTGCTCAAATACTATTGAGCGATTTTTTTGCTCCGTTTTCGTCCAGATTGACAAAAGTGATGTGTGTTGAAAAAATAATATCCATATCTGCATGACACTTACTTTGGCAATAAACATTTACAAAATACTGAACCGAAGTATTTCCTTCAAGCGATTTTTCAATAACGAATTTTAAAATTGCACCTTTCCGCACACTTCTTTTAAAGGTGACTTTGTCGAGGCCAACAGTAACAAAACTGCTTCCCGGATATTCGAGAGTTGCCGCAATCCACGCGTATTCATCAATCCATTTTAATAAATGACCGCCATACAGATATCCGTTTTGATTGAGGTCTCCCGGTAAAACCAATTTGTAATTTTCCATAAAGTTTTAACGAACTAAATTATTTTTATTTTTCTATTGCTTCATAAGGAACAAATCCTTTGGGGCTTTTGTTGCTCAAAGCTTCTCTGGGTTTGTAAAATTCCGGGCTGTCGTATATTTTTCGCAACAGCATTTCTTTTGTGTTCGGCTCGGCAAGGTGTGCGATTCCGATGGCATGTTCCGCCAGGTTCAGTCCCATGGGGTTGAATACACCATTTTCGGTGGCAATTACAACCGGGTCGGCAGCAATTGCAGTGGTTGTAATTCCTTCGGGACACATGTCAATAATTTTTGATATGCCGTTGTTGGTTGTTGATTCCATGGCAATTATTGCGTACCCGTTTTTCGATAAAATTGAACCGCGCAGAAAATCGGCCTGGCCACCAATTCCGCTGTAAATTTGCCGTCCTTTTAGCGAGTCTGCCCAGATGTTTCCATGAAGGTCAACGCCAATGGCGCTGTTAATGGCCACCATTTTATGTTGTTGCGCAATGCGTAAAACATTGTTGGTGAAATTGCACGGACGGTTTTGTATGGAACTGTTGTAGTCGAGCCAGTCGTAGCCCGCTTTGTCTTTTGCCAGAAAAATTGAGGAAGTGGAAAAATTGACGTCAGAGAATTTGTTGGTGACAATTTTTTTCTCAATCAGTTTTTGCATCGAATCGGTAAAAAGTTCCGTGTAAATGCCAATGTCTTTTACTCCTTTGTCGATTACCGCATCTGTAACGGCTTCGGGCACTTTCCCGATTCCATATTGCAGCGTGCATCCGTCGGTAATAAACAGCTCGGTAATTAGCCGGCCAATTTTGTGTGCGGTTTCATCCGGCCGCAAATAGGGAATTACCGGAAGCGGGTAGTCTGTATCAATAAGAAAATCGATGTTCGACTCGTCGATGGTGGTTCCCAATATAAATGGCATTTGTTTGTTGCGTTCGGCAATTACAATCCCTCCGTTGGCTTTTGCAGTATTAACAGCAGCCTGAATTCCTTCAACCGTTGTTCCGTAGCTGTAATTTCCGCCTTTATCGGGGCCGCTGACCTGAATGAAAACGACATTTGGTTTCAGAAAGTTTTTAATCTGAAACGGCACGTTTGAGAGGTGCATCACCTGGTAAGTGGCCATTCCTTCGTTAAGTGCGTTTCTGGAATACGGCCCGGAAAAAATTACCCGGTGTTTAATCCGCTGGCAGGATTCTTCGCTAAACAATTCCTGGATGTCTCCCAGTAGTAAAATGCTGATTAACTCAACATCTCTGATTGACGTATCGCTGGCCAGTTGCTTCAGAAGAGTTTGCGGACTTGCGGCATTGCCTCCGGTATATATTACAGAACCGGGTTTTAAAACTGCTGAATTAACGGCTTCCGATACATGTTTGATGATTTTCATACCATTAAAATTGTTCGTTATTAACTGTGTCTTTTAAAACGTGCATTTTAATCATTAACCTTTAGCGTCAAAAAATTATCATGCGCTTCAATTTTTTTTTGATTTCCATTTTTGCGTCGACAAGTTAAAGCTATTGCATGTAACAGGACAAGAAAAAAATCATGTTATATTCTCGCGCCTGGTTGTCCCTTGTATGTTTTTAAACAGTATGTGCCTTTGCTTCTTTTTGTTATCGGGATTGACGAAACTTGTAAAGCGAAAATGATATTTAAAGAAGTATTAAATAGACAAGGCTTGTCTTTCACGTTGTTTTTTTTATATATTGCTACAGAAAATCATCAGATTGTACCGCTTGTTTTCTACGCTCTGTTAGTTCTATTTCGTGGAGAAAAAGAGAAAATCAAGATTTCTTACAGAAAGCATATTTGAGATTTTTTACCAATAAAACGAAAATCAATAAATCGGATTTTATGACTATCAATCTAAAACCAGTAGCCCTGCTTTTTTGCTTGTTGTTAGCCCATTCTGCACAAAGTGACGATTTCGTGTTGATAAAACAACGCGTATTCCAAAATCTGATGGAAACGCCTGTCGACAAAAATGAGGTGGCAAATCTGCTTAATTCCATTCAGGAAAACGGTACCTGGCCCGACATCAATTATCAGGATGTGTCGCGCGAGGGATTTCAACACAGCCGCCACTCTGCAAATATTGTAACGCTGGCAAGGGCTTACAACACAAAATCATCCCGGTTTTTTAAAAGTACGAAAGTGAAGAATGTAGTTGAACTGGCGTTGAAAAACTGGGTGGACCACGATTATATTTGCGACAACTGGTGGCACAACCAGATTGGCACCCCAAACAACCTTGTGCATGTGATGCTGCTTATCGGCGATGAGTTGCCGAAAGATTTGGTGGAAAAAGCGCAGCCCATCATTAACCGGGCAAATATTGATGCGCCGGGTGCGCGCCCCGGAGGAGACCGAATTAAAATAGCAGGAATTCAGGCCAAAAATTTGCTTTTTCTCGGAGACCGGGAAACTTTTGACGAGGTAGTCAGGGTAATCGAAAATGAGATAAAATATGTAGAATGGATCGGACGGAAATATGGATATACATACCGTATTAATAGCAGCGGGTTTGCCAACCGGTCGGCCGGCGGGCGCGGGATTCAGTACGGAAACAGTTTTCATCATCGGGGCGATGGCGTAAATAATACTCTTTCTTACGGATTGAGTTATGCTGATGCGTTTGTGGAGTGGGCTGTTTATACGGCAAACACACGGTATTCATTTGCCGATGACAAACAGGAACGGTTGGTCGATTATTTCCTGGATGGAATCTGTAAAACTTCCATCTATGGAAAGTTCCCCGATCCGGGAGCAAAAAATCGCAGTGTCTGCCGTCGTGGAACTTTGCGCCCGTACAGCGCCAAAACCGCTGAAAATTTGTTGCTTGCTACCGCGTATCGAAGAAAAGAGCTGAAGGAAATAGCTGATATCAGAAATCAGGGAATTAAGCCAACTGTTTCCCACGCTACTTTTTTCTGGAATACCGGACACTTTTCTTACCAGCGTCCCGACTGGTTTACGTCGGTAAGAATGTATTCTACGCGAACGCATAATATGGAAGAACCATACAACAGCGAAGGATTATTGAACCACCATCGCGGCGACGGGGCCAACCACATTTCCCGCACCGGCGACGAGTATTATGACATTTTTCCGGTGTTTGATTATCAGAAGGTTCCCGGTGCTACTATTATGCAAAAAGCAGAGCTGCCGGCTCCAAACCAAATTCAGAAACTGGGGCTGACCGATTTTGTGGGAGCAGTTACCGATGGCATTTACGGAGCTGTGGCTTTCGATTTTAAAAGCCCGCACGATCCGTTGGTTGCCCGTAAATCCTGGTTTTTTTTCGATGAGGAATACGTGTGTCTCGGCGCAGGAATTTCGTGTAAACAGAATCTTCCGGTGGTAACAACTGTTAATCAGTGCCTGCTTCGGGGCGAGGTGGCGCTTTCTTCGCAAAACAAAAAAGTAACCGTTGAAAAGGGAGAGAAAACATTTGAAAATGTGGACTGGGTTTTTCACGATAGGATAGGGTACGTTTTCCCAAACCCGACAGATGTCGAATTAAAAAACAGCGCTGCAACCGGCTCTTGGTGGAACATCAGTAAACAAATTTCCACACCGAAAGAAGAAGTTACAGCAGATGTTTTTAAACTTTGGCTGAATCACGGTTCCAGACCGTCTGACGCGGCCTATGAGTACATTGTTGTTCCTGCAACATCAATGGAAAAGATGGAAGAGAACCGTTCAAAAAATAATATTACTATTTTAAAGAATACTCCCGAAATACAGGCGGTGGAAAATACTAATCTGGAAATTTGTCAGGTTGTGTTTTATAAAGGCGGAGAAATTGAGATTTTCCCGACTGTGAAGCTTTTTAGTGACAACCCGGGAATTGTGATGTTAAAAATGAAAAACGGAAGCATAACCGAAATCTCGGTAGCTGATCCCAACCGGGAATTGAGCCGGTTCAATTTGTCTGTTTCCACGAAGATTGAAAAGAGCGGTGAGACTTTTACCGCAAGCTGGAATGAGAATACCCGGATGACACACATTTCCATTGAACTTCCCGGTGGAAATTATGCCGGTAGCAGTGCAACTGTCAAACTTTAAAAGCCTTTCAATGAAATTTGTTGTGTTGTCTCTTTCGTTTTTGCTGTTTTGCGGAGCTGTTTTTGCCCAAAACTGGCAGCAAATTAAAACGGTTGACGATGTGTGTAAAGCTTATCCGGAAGCGATGGAAAAGATGCTGGGGCAGTTTAATGTTGAATACCCGGGAATGGAGAACGTGAAAAAAGCCCGGGATTCGGGAAATCTTACCAAAGCGTGCACACAACTTTTAAACTATTACCGGCACTGCGGCAATGCCGGGCATTTGAGGAACGTTTTGCCTGACGAGTCGAATCGCACGGATGCTGAAGCGGACACTATTTTGAAAAATGTTTTTGTAATTCAGAATGTCAGGGGTGAGGTTCCTTTTTTGGAAGACGGACACCGCGACTGGTATTACAAAGGCCCGAACAACGATAGGGAGTGGGCATGGCTTTCCAACAGGCACAGCCAGATTAGCTATGTGCTTTCAACCTATTTAAAAACCGGGAATCCAAAGTATGCTGCTTACATCGATTTGTTTTTACGCGATTTTATTATCAAAAGCATGCCTTATCCGGAGAAGAAAAGCAGCACTTCGGTGTGGCGTGGCTTGGAAGTTAGCTTCCGGGGGAAGGTTTGGTCGCAGATTTTTTATGGATTGATGGACAGTAAATACCTTTTGCCGGCAACCCGGTTGCTGATGTTAAGCAGTTTGCCCGACCATGCCCATTATAACCGTAATTTTCATGGCGAAAATAACTGGCTCACCATGGAAATTTCGGCGCTGGCAACCGTTGCAACCAATTTCCCCGAATACAAAGATGCGCCCGAATGGTTGGATTATTCAGTCGGCACAATGGTTGAAAGCATGAAAGGCCAGATTTATCCCGATGGTGTACAAACAGAACTGACTTTGCATTACCATATTGTTGCGTTAGCCAATTTCGAGCTTTTCAAAAATATTTGCGAAAATGCCAATCGCACGCTTCCCGACTATTATTTGGAAACCCTCGAAAAAATGCAGAACTATCTGGCTTACACCATGCGGCCTAATGGTACCGGCATTTTAAACAACGATGGAGATTTGGATGACAACCGGCAGCGAATACTTGATGCTGCAAAATCGTATGTCCGGCCCGATTGGGAATTTATTGCTTCAAACGGAAAAAACGGAGAAACGCCCGCAAACAGACCTTCCTTTTTCTCTCCCTGGGCAGGCCATCTTATTTCCCGCAGCGGGTTCGATGCCGATGCACATTGGTCGTTTTTTGATATTGGCCCTTGGGGAAGCGGACATCAGCATAACGATAAACTGCATATTTCTGTTGCTGCTTACGGGCGGGATTTGCTCGTGGACGCCGGCCGGTTTGCCTACACCGGAGAAGTGGCGGAAAAGTTTCGGAATTATGTTCGCGGAAGCGCCGGCCACAACGTTTTGCTCATCGACGGAAAGGGGCAGGGCCCCGGTCCGCGGCTGGCAGAACAACCGGTGCCTGAAAAGCACTGGCGTGTAACTGATGCGTACGATTATGCCTGGAGTTCGTTTGGTGAATTTGCCGGTGTTGAAGGAGTGTGTGAGCATACCCGGAGGCTGTTCTACGCCCGCGGCGATTTGTGGGTGGTGGTTGACCAGATTAAGACAGACCGCCCCAGAAAAATTGATGCGCTTTGGCACTGGCATCCCGACTGTGATGTCCAAATTAACGGGAGTAAAGTGGTTACAAAAAATGAAACCGGAAATTTGCAAATTGTTCCGGTGGGCAGCCAAAAGTGGAAATTGAATCTGGTGAAAGGCCAGGAGGAACCTGAAATACAAGGTTGGTACAGTAGAGAATACAATAAATACGAACCCAATGTTGCATCGGTTTATTCAACCAAAATTGAAGGTGACGATGAATTTGTCTGGGTTCTGTTTCCATCGAAAAATGTGGCGGATGATGTGAAAGCAGAAATCGTTTCGAAAACCGATGATGAAATAAGGTTGAGAGTTTTCAATAGTAAAAATGATGAGTGGTTTGTAACCATTCCGTTGTAAAACCGATGTAAAATGAAGCAGGGAAAGAAAGTACTGGTCACGGGTTTTTTGTTTATGATGCTGTGTTATGCATTTGGTCAGAATTCGTTAAACAATACGAAATTTGACGGCTACCGCGCCATTTGGTTCGAACTCAATCAGAAATACGAGTACGGCGATAAATATTCGGGTGCGTTGGGAACTTACACGGCCAAGCATGTGCCACTGGCTATTTATTCGGCCGAAGCCGATAAAACCTATTTTGTTTATGGCGGAACAACCAATGAGAATGAACGCTACCTGCTGTGCATGATTGGCGAATATGATCATCAAACCGGAATGGTATCGAAACCAACCGTGGTTTTCGACAAACAGGGAGTGAACGATCCGCACGATAATCCGTCGCTGATGATTGACGACGACGGTTACATTTGGGTGTTTATAAGCGGCCGTAATGTGCGGCGAATGGGTTACAAATTTAGAAGTAGCGCGCCCTTTTCAATCGAAAAATTTGAACAGGTTACTGAAGAGGTGATGACCTACCCACAGCCCTGGAACACCAGTTTTGGCTTCTTCCACTTTTTTACAAAATACACCGGAGTGCGGCAACTGTTTTACGAAACCAGTGTTGATGGTGTAACCTGGACTGAAGACCGCTTGCTGGCTGCAATGCCTGTTAACGAAGGCGAAAAATCAGGCCATTATCAGACCAGCGCCGTTTTTAACAGGAGAAAGCTGGGAACGTTTTTAAACCGCCATCCGCAGGGGAATGTAGATAAACGTACTGATTTATATTACCTCCAGACCGAAGACTTTGGCGAAACCTGGACCAACGCATCGGGCGAAATTTTGAAAATGCCCTTGGTCACTGTTGAGAACCCGGCACGGGTAACTGATTATGTTTCGCAGGGGAAGAATGTTTATGTGAAAGACATGGGTTTTAACGATGAGGGAAATCCCGCCTGCTTGTACATTCGAAGCAACGGCCACGAGCCCGGGCCGGGAAATGCCCCGTACGAATGGTGTGTAACACGTTGGATCGGGGCTGCTTGGAAAACATCTGTTGTTACGGAGTCTGACCACAATTACGACATGGGCAGTATTTTTATCGACGGAAGTAAAATGAGTGTTGTGGGGCCTACCGAGCCGGGGCCTCAAAAGTGGGGCGTTGGCGGTGAACTTGCTGTGTGGACTTCAGGAGATGGAGGCGGAAAATGGAAACGAGCCCGGGTTTTAACCCAAAATAGTTTGGCAAGCCATTCGTATGTTCGCCGCCCGGTAAATTTTAAAGCACCGTTTTGTTTTTTCTGGGCTGATGGCAATTCGCACGAATTCAGCAAATCGGAACTCTATTTTGGCGACTTTGAAGGGAATGTCTGGAAACTGCCCTACCACATGAAAAATGATTTTGAAAAACCGATCAAAATAAAATAGCAAAGCAGGTAACCACAGGATAAATAAACTGTTGAATATTCTTTTCTTAATGGATTAAAGCATAGTTAAATCAACCGATATGAACCGTAGAAATCTCGTCCTGATTCTTGTGTGTTTTCTCCCTTTAATAACTATTAATGCTGCAAATGCAGCGCATAAAAAGAAAGAGCAAAAAAGGCCGAATATTATTTTCATTCTGACCGACGACCAGCGTTGGGACGCGTTGGGCTACTCAGGGAATGAGATAATTCAGACTCCTGAAATGGATAAGCTGGCCGAAAGTGGCGCATATTTTCGTAACGGCATGGCAGCTACCCCTATTTGCTCTGCCAGCCGTGCCAGCATTTTTAGCGGCTTGCACGAACGCACACATAAATACACGTTTCAAACCGGCCCGATACGAACTGAATTTATGGAAAAATCTTACCCGAAATTGTTGAAAGAAGCCGGTTATTTTACCGGGTTTTTCGGAAAATTCGGGGTTAACTATTCCGATAAGGAAGCCCTTTTTGATGTGATTGACGATTACGACAGGAACAACCGGTTTCCCGATTATCGTGGCTATTTTTATAAAACGATTAACGGAGACACTGTTCATCTCACAAGATATACAGGGCAGCAGGCGCTCGATTTTATTGACAATGCGCCTTCTGGAAAACCATTCTGCCTGTCGCTGAGTTTTAGCGCACCACATGCTCACGACGGGGCTCCGGAACAATATTTCTGGCAAAAAGAGTCTGGCAATTTGTATGAAGATATGGAGATGCCGGAGCCTGATTTGAGCGATGAAAAGTATTTTTTGGAGCAGCCAGCCGCGGTGCGGGAGGGCTTTAACCGTTTACGCTGGACGTGGCGGTTTGATACTCCTGAGAAATATCAGCACAGTGTAAAAGGATATTACCGTATGATTTACGGCATCGATTTGGAAATTGCAAAAATCAGGAAAAAGCTGGAAGAAAAGGGGTTGGATGAAAATACTGTTATTATTTTGATGGGCGATAACGGCTATTTTTTGGGAGAACGGCAACTGGCCGGAAAATGGCTTATGTATGATAACTCGGTGCGCGTTCCACTTATCGTTTTCGATCCGCGGGTAAAGCAGCATCGCGATTTGGATGATATGGCGATGAATATTGATATTCCGGCAACCCTCCTTGATCTGGCCGGAGTTGACCAACCAGAATCGTGGCACGGGAAGAGCCTGGTGCCGGTGGTGTCCGGGCAGATGAAAGCGTTGCCGCGCGATACTGTTTTGCTAGAACATCTTTGGGAATTTGAGAACATTCCGCCGAGCGAGGGACTGCGCACGTCTGAATGGAAATACTTCAGGTATGTGAACGACAAGTCGTTGGAAGAGTTGTACAACCTGAAAAATGACCCGGGGGAAATCGAAAATCTGGTGTCGAAGCCGGAATACGCGGAAGTGGTAAAGAAACTCAGGAATAAACTGGACAGGCTGACGAAACAGTATGCTGATCCTTTTTCAGGTGTTCCGTCGGGGTTGGCGGTGGAATATATTCGCGACCCCCGTTATGCACAAATTATCGATAGCAAGCCCGAATTTAGCTGGATTGTGCCCCGGAAAGCTGTGTTGCAGAAAGCATATCAGATTTTGGTTGCTTCACAAAAAGAGCAGATTGATAATAATATTGGAGACATGTGGAACAGCGGGCAGGTAAGAACCGGAGCGTCCACAAATGTTGAGTACGCCGGAGCCCCCTTAAAACCGAATACCGGATATTTCTGGAAAGTGAGGATTTTTGATGAGGATAACCGGACTTCGGAATATTCAGCGCCTCAAAAATTTGTAACCGGAACTTTTAACCAGCGCCAAATTACTACGCCCAATTGGTTTTTGGTTGAAAAAATTAAACCAACACATTTTACCCGCAGGGCAGATGACAGCTATTTTATCGATTTTGGAAAAGACGCATTTGGAACGTTTGAAATTGATTATTCAGCGGCAACTCCCGAAATCCTGACCATTCATTTGGGTGAAAAGCTGCTCGACGGAAAAATCGATCGTGCGCCTGGGGGAACTATTCGGTATCAAAAAGTTCTACTGGAAGTCGCTCCCGGAAAAAAGAATTATCAGATTCGTTTAACGCCGGACAAAAGAAATACCAACGAGATGGCAGTGGCGTTGCCCGATTCGTTTCTGGTGATTATGCCGTTTCGTTATGTCGAAATTGAAAATGCTAAAAACCTGACTGCCGATGATGTTACACAGGTCGCTTATTTCAACTATTTCGAGGAAAATACAAGCGCTTTTTTAAGTTCCGATACCATTTTAAACCGCGTTTGGGAATTGTGTAAATATTCTCAGAAAGCAACATCTTTTGCCGGCTTTTATGTGGATGGCGAGCGCGAGCGGATTCCTTATGAAGCAGACGCCTATCTGAATCAGTTGAGCCATTATGCGGTAGATAACGAATATGCCATTGCGCGGAGAACCATCGAGTATTTCATGGAAAAGCCCACCTGGCCAACCGAATGGCAACTGCATGTGGCAATGTTGTTCTTCCAGGATTACATGTACACCGGAAATACGGAGCTGATTGAACATTACTACGACGAATTGAAATATAAAACGCTGATGGCGTTGGAGGTAGAAGATGGGTTTATTTCCACATTTTCGCCCGCTCACAATGGCGAGTTGATGATGAACCTCGGATTTGCCGATACAACCAAGCGACTGCGCGATATTGTTGACTGGCCGCAAAAAGGCGGGTTTGGCGGAGTGGTTGGCGAAGACGACGGCTTTGTGTTTAAGCCGGTAAATACCGTCATCAATTCATTGTACTATCAAAACATGAAAATTATGGCGGAGTTTGCCGCTTTGTTGGGCCGGACAGACGATGAGCTTGATTTTAATCTGAGGGCTGCCAGGGTGAAAAAGTCGATTAATCAACAATTGTATAATCACGAAAAAGGATATTATACCGATGGTTTGGGAACAGAACACGGCTCGGTGCATGCAAATATGTTTCCGCTGGCCTTCGGAATTGTTCCAGACGAATACAAACAACGTGTAGTCGAACACATTAAATCGCGCGGAATGGCATGCAGTGTTTACGGGGCTCAGTATTTAATGGAAGCGGTTTACAACGCAGGCGCAGCTGATTATGGGCTGGAACTAATGACTGCAACCCACGACCGCAGTTGGTATAACATGATAAAAGTGGGGTCAACCATTAGTATGGAAGCCTGGGATATGAAGTACAAACCCAATTCCGACTGGAATCATGCATGGGGAGCTGTGCCGGCCAATATTATCGCTCGCTATTTGTGGGGAATCCAGCCCAAAAAACCGGGGTTCGAAGTGGTTTCCATAAGTCCGCAGATGGGCGATTTAAAAAGCTGTTCAATAAAAGTACCTGTCATTCGGGGCGAAATATCAGGTGAGTATCAGCGTATAAATAATCGGCTAACAAAGTATTCGATTGATTTGCCGGGCAATGTGTTTGGTGAGTTTAAAATAGCCTTGTCGCCACAGGATGTAGTAACGCTTAACGGCAAAATTGTAATTCCTGCTTTTGATTCCATACGGCTGAATCCCGGGAAAAATGATATCGAAATTCGAATAAATTCATTTTAAACAGAATACTAATTTGAAATGAAACACCACGCAAATTGATGCGCTAAAGTTCATGATTAAAGAATTGATTTCAGATAATTACTGTTAAAAAATAAAACTGGTCAAATGAAAAAAATAATCCTTGTCGTTTTAATGGTGTGTTTTTCCGTAGGCGCATTTTCTTACGAAAAACGCAATTTGCTTCAAAAAGAAGCCGCAGCATGTAACCTGAATCAGGAGCTTATTGCTGATTTTTCAGAAATTGGCTTTCCTGATTACGCTGAAAGAACGTTTTGGAACGCTCTGCCCGAGGTTGTTCGTAGCCAATATATTGGGCAGGCCGAGAAATATCTGGACTACAACTGGCCGGTAGTAAAAGCAACCGACTACCTGGAAATTATTCGTTCCGGCGACCGCCGGCAGGAAGTTTATGCTGCGCCACGAGCTGCGTTGGTCGCTTTGGTAATGGGAGAACTTACCGAAGGCGAAGGTCGGTTTACAGACCAGATTGTAAACGGCGTTTGGTATTACAGCGAACAAACCTGGTGGGGGTGGTCGGCGCATCTTACCGCGCAAAAGGCGCCACACGGACTACCCGATGCCGACGAGCCGGTGATTGACCTTGGCGTGGGAGAGATTGCCAATATTCTTTCGTGGACCTGGTTCCTGTTTAAAGATGAATTCGATAAAATCCACCCGCTCATTGCCAAACGGTTGAAAGATGAGATTATGAAAAAGGCAGTCGTTCCGTACTATGAACGAAATGATTTCTGGTGGCAGGGGCTCGACGGAACACGTGAAGTGAATAACTGGAACCCCTGGACCAATCACAACATGCTTACTGCTATTCTGATTCTTGAAGATAATCAGCAACAAAAAATTAAAGGCGTGCAAAAAGTGGTTCGCTCTCTGGATGAATTTGTTAATGTTTATCCTGATGATGGCGGCTGCGACGAAGGCCCTTCGTACTGGGGCAGGGCAGGGGCATCGCTCTATCAGTGCCTCGATTTGCTTAAGCGGGCCACAAACGGAAAGTTTAATGTGTACGACAATCAGCTGATAAAAAATATGGGCAACTACATTTATAAAGCCTACATCAATTATCCCTATTTTATCAACTTTGCCGATGCCGATGCAACTACCGGAGGCCGCCCGCAAATAATCTACAGCTACGGAAAAGATATTGGCGATCCGGTTATGCAGAAGTTCGGCGCATTTTTGGCACAAAAGCAAGCGTGGGGAGAAAAAACTCCGGGAGGGAAAGTAGATGAGCAAATTATGCAGCTGATGTACCTGAAAGAGATAGAAAATGCCGATGCTGAGAATGCCCTTGTTAGTGATTTTTGGTTGCCACAAACCCAGGTTGCCGGCGCACGTGACAAAGCGGGCTCTTCCGACGGATTCTTTTTTGCTGCCAAAGGTGGGCACAACGCCGAAAGCCATAATCATAACGATTTAGGTTCCTTCGTTTTATATTTTGATGGAAAGCCCTGCCTGGTGGACATTGGCCGCGAAACCTACACCGCAAAAACATTTAGCAGCCGGCGTTACGAAATATGGACCATGCAGTCGCAGTTTCATAATCTTCCCAAAATAAATGGGGTAGATCAAATGCAGGGAAGAAAATATGTGGCTACCAACACTAATTTTAAAGCCGATGCAAAAAAGGCTGTTTTTTCAACCGATATTTTCAATGCTTATCCGGAGCAGGCTGCTGTGAAGAAATGGGTGCGTTCTTATGAACTCGACCGTGGAAAGCGGTTTGTAGTGCGCGATGATTACGAACTGGAAAAAGTATTGGAAGAACCGACTACCATCAATTTTGTAACTTATTGCGACGTGTCTGAATTACACCCCGGAGTATTGTTGCTGAAAGGCGATGGTTTTAAGCTCGAAATGAAGTATAATTCTAAAAGTGTTTCACCGGAGATTGAGTTTATTAAAGTAACAGATAATGGTCTGAAGAGGTACTGGCCCGATGGCATTACCCGAATTGTTTTTACCGTAAATAACTCGAAAACAAAAGGGAAAAATGAGATTGTGATAACCGATGCCAGGTAGTAGTTATGTAAATTAACAGTTGATATTTGTTCCTGTGCTGCTGCAAGTTTATACTTTGCTTCAGCAGGAGAGATTCCAATTTTTTTATCAAGAGTTGAGGCAAAAACCCGTGCTAACGGGGCATTAAAAAAGAGGGAGTATGTGGCTCCCTCTTTGAATGTATAGAATGATCTTTTAAAATGATGTCCCTGTTTATTCCCCGGTAAGGCTTTTTATTAACTCAACTTCTTCCTGTATGTAAGGAGTGCCGTCGGGTCTGAAAATTTCATGAAACCAAAGTGGCGGTTCCGATCCATCTGGAATTGGTTCGTCCCAAGCGTATTTGGTGTTCGATTTTCCGGCAACCAGTCCCCAGTTGATCGCGCCAATATTTTCTTTTTTTAATATCGGCATTATATTCGAAAACAAACTGTTGTTTCTGCGAGCCATATATTCGGTACAAACCAACGGGCGTCCGTAGCTTTTCAATGTGTCAATTGCAGCCTGATGTTGCTCCGGCCCTTCGTAGTTATGGTATGTAATTATATCTGAGTTTTCAAGTTGAAACTTGTTTAAATCGGTTAAAGGGGCGCTCCAAACTCCTGCTGTCAATGGCTGAGATGGCCTAACTTCCCATCCCCATTCGAATACTTTCTTTAAAAGCGGCATCGATTTATTTTTGTACCCTGAATTGCCCGGCTCGTTGTACAAATCCCATAAAACGATGCGGCTGTCGTCTTTAAAGGTTGATAATACATCCTTTACATAAGATTCCAGTGTGGTAACCAGCGTTGAGTCCTGAAATAGTAGATCGCCCGGATCGCGCACCCATCCCGAATTATGAACGCCCGGTTTTGGATCGGGTTGTTTACCTGCATGGTATTCTGCATTCCAGCAGTCGTCGAAGAAAACAAAAATGGTTTTTATGCCATAACTGTCTGCAATGTCGAGGTATTTGTTAATGCGGCCTTTAAAGCCTTGTTTGTCTTGTTGCCACGCAACATGATGCAGGTAAACACGCATGCAATTCATCCCAATATTTTTAGCCCATCCCAGTTCACGGTCAATGGTCTCCGGGTCAAATGTTTCAGCCTGCCAGTTCTCCAACTGGTTAATGGCAGTGCTCGGATTAAAATTACAGCCCCGCAACCATTCGTTTTCGGTTTGCCAGTTTTGAGCCTGTTCTTCTGTCCAAATTGCCGGAGTTTTTTCTTTAGTTTGAGTACTGTTTTTGCAGCTTGTTAACGCGAATAACGCTGCAAGTACAATCAAGTAAATCTGGTTATTTTTCATTCTGTAAGATATTTTTTGATATGTTATATGAACTGAAAAAGGGTTACATTGTATTTGGTAAAGATAAACAGTAATTTGAAAAATGTATTATTATCTAGTTAAAAACAGGAGCAGTAGCTTCTGAAGAAGGAGATTGATTTGTTACCACCGGCCATTCGTTAATCCAGTGAATCTGATCCATCAACAAAACCCGTCCTTTGTCCGGGTTGCTTTTAAAATAAGCATGGTAAAAGATCCATTCATTTCCTTCGTCATCAGTAATAATTTCAGAGTTGTGGCCAGTCCCTACAAACACATCGTTTCCTTGAATAACAACTTCATAATTGTTCTCCATCATCGATTTGCCTGTTTTATCTACATAGGGGCCAATTAATTTTTCTGAGCGTGCAACAACGGTTTTGTATGTACTGTTTGCTCCTTCGCAGCAGGTGCCCGCAGAACCAAATAAATAATAGTAGTTTCCTTTTTTATAAATGTATGAACCTTCTATCGCTGTTCCTGAAATTTGGATTTTTTCAGCTCCCGACCTGATTGATAGTCCATCATCGGCCAGTTCGATGCAATAAATGCCACGGAAACTTCCCCATGTGAGATATTTTTTGCCGTTTTCTTCCCAGTAAAATGGATCGATAGAGTTTTTAACACCAATTGTGTTGCTTCTGAATAATTGTCCTCTGTCGGTAAACGGCCCATCAGGTTGTTCGGCAGTTGCAATACCAATTCCACATGTCCATTCTCCTCCCCAAACTGAAAGGGAATAATAAAGAACATACTGTCCATTGATGTAGTTAATATCAGGAGCCCAAATTCCACTATTTGGTTCCCAGTTTGGGCGAGTTTCCTCTGTGAAGGCAGTGCCAATAAGTTTCCAGTCAACCAGGTTTTTCGATTGGAGGATAGGTGTGTTGTGGATATCTTCAGTAGCATACAGATAAAAGTAACCATCATTCGCTTTTATGATTGTAGGATCCGGAAAACTTGATGAAACTACAGGATTTTTATAGGTTGTGGTTATGTTTTCGTTTGAAGGCTTTTCTTTTTTTTCCGAGTCACTATTGCAGGAACTGAGGGAGAGAGTGAAAAGTATTAGTGCGAGAGCAAAAAGGCGTGTTTTCATGTGATTAAAAAATGTTTGTTTATAAAGGTGTTAAATGAATTTCGCATGGATTGTCATTCCTTTTGATAGGAGTATTTGACATGCTATTTTTATAATTTCTATTTGTTGATATAATTGTTTTCTGCCGAACTTTAATCTTTTTTATGAAGAACTTCATCGGAATTCTTCACGAAATGTATAAAAAAAAAATCAACCGGAAGAAAATAGCCTCCGGTTGAATTCTGTATGAAGATATTAATATGTAGTATGTTTTTTATTTCTAAAATTAATTACTTTTTAATTCGATTTCTTCTCCAAACTGATGGTCATATTATAGGCATCGATTGTGAGGATGCAATCGCCAGCCTGTTCTTCGGTAACCGCCCATTTTAAGTCGGGAGAGTACCCTGAAGGTGTAGCCTGTAACTGATTGTCTTCCCAGATATTGGCACTGGCATTTAATGGCCTTAAGAAAGGAGAACTCCACTTGGCACTCTGATCGTTATAAGGCAATTTGAAATCCTGGTTAGCCTGAGTGGTACATTCCAGCGTGAAAATATTCGGATTATTTGGGTTCCAAGCAAATTCGTCGGACGAAGGCATTGACCATGCAATACCAATTCCCAGTCCTACTCCCCATACATGACTAAATCCTTTATACCCGTGAATAATTTTTAAGTCATTTTTATCAAGTATGATGGAATACAAACCGGCCTTGGTAACCGTAAATTCAACATCAGAACTGCTTACTGTTTCATTTTTTACCAAAGTTGTTTCGTCTTCTCCTTTACTCCACGAGCCTTTGTCTTCGGTTATAGAATTTACAAACTTAAATGTGCCTTCCTGTAAAGTTCCAATCCATTCGTAGTTGTTCCCGATATTTCGGCCTTCAATAATCTCGGTAAGTTTAATGCCATTGGTTGTTTCCGGTCCTTTAGGATTGGCGGAGCCGACGAGATAAAGATTGACCGGTGCAATTTCGAAGGTTGTTACAGTAACGTTAGTTGTTGATATTTCCGGCTTTACAAAATAATCTCCTTCCGACCAGGCTATTACTTCTGCTTCCAGTTGAGTGGTACTGCCAAAGTTCACGCCCAAACCATATAGCATTGAATTTAAATCGAAATGATTGATGCTGTACTCTGAGACTCCTTCTTCTATTTCAATTTTGTCGATAGCTGTGGTTAATCCCGGCAAACCCATTTTAAAATAATAGGTTATTTGTCCGTTATTACTACGTTGCTGTGCCGTATCCCAACGGAAAGTAAGGGCCGTTTCATTCATTAAATCTTGCGACAAAGATATCTCATCAACATTGGCAGTTAAATGCATTCCATCTTCAACGGTATCTATAACAATGTTGACATCATCGTCATCACCGCAACTGGCCATTACTAGCAAACTGATGACAAAAAATATTGCTTTTATGTTTATTTTTTTCATTGAATCTCTGTTTAATAAATTGATAAGTTGTTTTTATTCTGACTCTGTCCAGTAAGGTGATTGTACCAGGTTAGGGTTTTTGTCAATTTCGGTCTGGTAAATCGGGAACCAATAGTATTTCTTCTGATAAACCCTTTTTTGGTATTGGGTACGGACAAAGAAGGCATTTGGATTGGCTGGGTCATCCGATTTTTCGGTACCTGAAAAATTCATTCCATAGAAATCACCATCAAGTGTTTCTTCTGCTTCTTTCCAGCGTCTAAGGTCATCGTAACGAACGCCTTCTCCGCAAAGTTCAACTCTGCGTTCTCTGCGGATAAGATTCCTCATTTCATCTTGGTTTTTAAGGTCTACTTTTATATAACCTTCAATTTGCGACGTAGCGTATTCTGGAATACCTGCCCGTTCACGTATCAGGTTGAGGTAGGTTAAAATTTCCGCATCCCCCGGACGCACTTCATTTAGTATTTCACAGTAGCTCAAGTAAGCTTCAGCCAAACGGTAAACAATTCCCGGGCGATATTTATAAGAGTTATTTTTTGAATCGGAATTAGGATGTTTCCGTTTTAATCCTAAATACCCATTTTGTGGAGCGTCGTGGGTGTAGTTATTATCTTTTCCGTATTTATAAAAATCCACATTCCGTTTGTCCCAAATGTAATAGCGTTCGTTCCAAAGTATTGCATTGTAAAAGCGGGGCTCGCGGTTTACATACATGTTAAATGTTCCGGCCTTGGCAGCAACTCCTTCTTTTCCATCGTACCAATTCCAGTTGTCGGCGGTTCTTACATCGTCAGTGGTTGAAAAACCGATTTCAGTATAACCCGATTCTGGATTTATGACGGGTTTGGTTTTATCGCCATTTTCGTAACCTACTATTGCAGGAAGTCCGTTTTTCATAAAGAATGCATCAACCAATGACTGTGTCATTCCCAAACCACCGTTTCCTTTTGCACCGTATGGAGATGTGAATTTGTCCAAGGAGGTGTGATTCTGAGGACGGGCGAAAAGGATTTCTTTATTTCCATCAGCATAAGTACGGGCATGTACCCAGGCTGTAGAGGCGAAGGCATCTATACTTCCATCATTATTATACATTTTGTATAACTTGTGGCCTGCTTCTTCTGCTTTCTCCAGTAGCAGTTTATGTGCATTTAAAGCCCTGGTCCATTTGGATTGATCATAAGTACTGTTAAAAAGCGGCGTCCCTTCTGTATCTGTAAAATCAGCATAATCAGAATTGCCGTTTACAAGCGGAGATGCTGCAAATAGTAACATACGGGCACGTGCAGCCAGACACATAACTGAAGTTATTCTTCCGTATTTAATTTCCTGTGTATATGTCGCAGGCAATGCTTTTGAAGCTTCAAGCATTTCATTATCACACCATTCAATTATTTTGTCGTAAGGAACAGGACCGGTAAGCAGTTCCTCGGTTGAACCATCGGAGGGGGCAATGTAATCGGGTTGAAATGGACAAACGCCGTAGCAATTCAGAAACAAGCTGTAATAATAAGCTTGTAAAAATCGGCATTCTGCTTTTATGTATGTCACTTCTTGTTCATCTATAGTTGTACCTTCGATTGGAATAGCATTTTTTCTTAAAATATTTGCAGTACGGATTCGTCGTGGAAGGTCAGCCCAGTAATTCCCTTTCCATGCGGTTGCTGTATTCCAATTCCCGGTAATTTTTGGGATAGCATCCCATCCCCACTGTTGCCACCGTTCAGAAGGAGTCCAGTCGTCGCCAAAAACACTCCAGCCGGTAGTTGATAGATATCCCCAGGAGGGGTCTGGAATTCCGAAATATACATAAGCCAACATACCTTCCATCCGGTCTTTATCTGTAAATACCATGTCCATGGTTAATTCTGTATCAGCTTCTTTATCCAGATAATCAGAACAGGAAATCAGAGTACTTAACAGAACTAGTATTATATATCTAATTTGTATTTTCATTTTTAGATGTTTTATTATTGTTTGCTATATCAAAATATTAGATCAACGCCCAGCATGACAGATTTGAGGGATGGATATTTACATCCGTTGGAGGTTGAGAGTTCAGGATCCCATAATTTGAATTTAGAAAATGTCAGAAGATTGTTTCCACTGATATAAATACGACAGGCTTTGACTTTGTTTTTTGTTATCGACTTCGGAATATTGTAGCCAAATTCAACCTGTTTCAGACGAAGAAAACTCATATCCTTTTTCCACCAGGTGGAATTTGCATTATTATTATAATTTGTGGCGTACGACAAGCGTGGCCAGAATACGTCTTGGGAAGGGCTTTCTTCCGTCCATCTATCGGTGTAATTTGTGAAAATATTTCCCAGGATTCCCTGTCCTGACCCCGGTATAAAATAATCACTTTCATCTCCAATAAAACGATAAGTATCGCCTATTCCCTGAAAGAAAATACTAAAGTCGAAGCCATGGAATGAAATATTACCGCCGAAACCGTAAACCATACGAGGGTCGTTGGTTCCACCAATATATCCTTTGTCTTTCGAGTTAATCACTCCATCGTCGTTCCAGTCTAAGAATTTTATGTCGCCCGGACGTACTTCAGCCAATTCGTTTTGTGGTAAATCGGACAATAAATTTCCGTCAGTATCAAAATCTTCGGCAGTATATAAGCCCAATGCCTTATAACCATACATTTCGTTGATCGAATGACCTGTAATATCCTGATGCGTTCCTTGCTGACCGATTGGAACATCGTATTCCAGAATCTCATTCTTGGCATAACTTACATTGGCAAATAGGGATATGTTGGTTTGGTTAATTTTTTTATTATAAGTAACCGCAGCTTCACCTCCGCGGTTTTTTACTTTCCCAAAGTTGGCGTACGGTGTAGATAATAAGCCCGCCTGAGTAGGAATGGTACGCCGCTGCATAAAAATATTGTTCCTGTATTCATCAAATATATCTAGCTGTATGCGCAGCGAATTTAGCATTCTAAGTTCCAGCCCCAGGTTTTTTTTGGTTACAGTCTCCCACGTAAGGTTATTTACGCCAATTTCACCTTCAGTAACACCTTCTCTATAATAATTGCCTGTGGTTCCCCAGTCATATCCTGTGGCAGACGAATTCATTGTTGTGAGGTATGCAAAACGTCTGTTGGAACCGATTTGGTCGTTACCTGCTTGTCCCCATGACGCTCTGATTTTCAGGAAGTCAATTGTCCCTTTCATTCCTTTCCAGAAATTTTCTTCGGAAACCAACCAGCCTACTGCAAATGAAGGAAAAAAACCATAACGCTGCCCTTTGGCAAAGTTCTCAGATCCGTTGTAGCCAAAGTTGAACTCTCCCACATATTTGTTTTTGTATGAATAGGCAGCGCGGCCTGCAATTCCTTGATTTCTGTATGGTTGAATTCCTCCGTTGTCATAACTTCTCTGATTATAAAGTAATAACCCTGTAACATTATGAACTTCGTTAAATGTATGATCGTAATTAGTTACCCATTCCAGGTATGTTTGATTGTTCCCATAGTCACTTCCTTCAGAGTAGTTTAAGAACTCCGAACCGGAACTGAGAAGGGTTAGCATCAGTCCCCCCTCGTCATCACGAGTAGTTGCTGGCAGATAATAGGTAGGACTTTTACTTCGTGTTAACGAGCTGTAGCTGTAGTTGTCGAAAGAAAATGACAGCTTTGAACTTAACCCCTGGGTTATGAAATCAAGTTTTTGTTCGATGGAAAACAACGACTCAATTTTACTGCTTGTATAGATACCATACCCATATTGAGTTAAATAGGCCCAGGGATTTACACGTCCGCTACGCACCGGAATTTTACCATCTGAATAAACGGCAGGATGTACCATTGGCGGAGTTTGAAAAGCATAGTTCCATGTGGAGGAAGTTGATTTGGCCTGTTTATGTAGTTTTTGTAAGTACCCGCCAACACTAAAACGCATGGAAGTAGTTTTTGTCAGGTTCAAATCTACATTAGAGCGAAGATTATAGCGGGTTAATCCTGTGCCGGTATCGTAAGGGAGTGATTCATCCCGTTTCATAATACCATCTTCCGAGTAAACCGATCCGGTAAGGTTGTATCGCAATATCGCAGACCCTCCGTTTACGTTTAAGCTCGCACGGGTATTGTAAGCATTCGTTTTTGAAATTGATTTAACCCAATTAACGTCTGGATATAATTCAGGATCGTATCCTCTTCGAGTACGATCAATCGTTTTTTGCTCGTAGTAAGGAACCTTGAATTCTTCAGCAGCAAGGTCGTTTAGCAACTGCATGTGGTCGGCAGCATTAATAAAAGATGGCATTTGTGTTGGGGCGGTTACCGCGTGTTCTACTCTTACGTTTACAACCGGTTTCTGTATTTTCCCTCGTTTGGTGTTTACCAGAATAACCCCGTTTGCCCCGCGAACGCCGTACATGGCACTTGCCGCAGCATCTTTTAATATCGAGAATGATTCAATCTCTGATATATCCAGATCGTCAAGAGTACGCTGAACTCCGTCAACTAAAACCAGCGGGTTGGTGCTTCCCGAGAACGAAGAAATTCCTCGAATCCAGAAATTCGACTGATTATAACCAGGCTCGCCGGAGCGAGTTACTGCAATTACTCCGGCGAGTTTTCCTGCCAGGGTGTTTGAAATGTTTTTTGATGAACTAATTTGCAATTCACCAGGATTGATGTTCTGGATGGCACCAACCACTGATGCTTTTCTCTGTGTTCCGTATCCCACAACCATAACTTCCTCCAGGTCGGTTGTCTCATCTCTCATTACCAACTCAAGTGGAACTTGATTGGCTGGTATTTGCTGTGTTCTCATCCCCACAAACGAGAAGACTAGTATTGCGTTCGCTTTGGAGGGCGTTAAAGTATAACGCCCATCGTCATTTGTAATTGTCCCCTCCATAGTTCCTTGCACAACTACAGATAATCCTGGAATTGGTTGACCACTTGAGTCAATAACCCGACCCGAAACAGAATTTTGCTGGGGTTGTTTGATTTCAGTCAGAATTTTTTTGTTGAGGTCAGTAGCTCTACTTTCCAGCCTTTTGTCTTTTTTTAATCCAATAATAATTTGCCTGTCGCTTATTATAAATGAATTTTTAGTTCCTGCAAAAACCTGTTTCATTATGGACTCCAAGTCTTGCTCTGAGCAATGCAGGCTTACCTTTCGGTTTAAATCCAATTGATCTTCCTGGTAGAAAAACAAAAACTCACTTTGTTGTTCTATCGTGTTGAAAATCGTCTTCACTGTTGCGTTTTCGAAGTTCAGTGTGAATTTTGCTACTTGGGAATAGGAAGTAGAGCTAAATGCCATTAATGTGTTCATCAATATTAAAAAGATACTTAATCGCATAATTCGCATTATTTTACGGAGATCATATACTAACCCTCCGCCGGGTTGCTTTTTTTTCATAATTTTGTTTTGACTTTTTATTATTAATAAGAATTCGTTTTTAACCGGGGTCTGTTGGTCGCACATCCCGGTTTTTTATGCTTTTGGCTTGTCTCTTCTATTTCATAAGCAATTTTTTAGTTTAACATAGTTATTGGTTGATGAAAAATGCATCATTTTCGTATCTTACGGAGAAAGAGGCTGAGTAACCAATGTTCTTCAGAACCTTCTCTAAATCGTCGGCCAGATTGAGTTTTCCTGAAAACTTTACATGGCTGGAGAGTTCCCCGATAAAAATCTTTTCATTATAGTAGCGTTCCAGTTTTTTTAAGATATTTTCCACCGGTTCGTTGTTGAAAATTATGTACCCGTCAATCCAAGAGGTGTATAATTCAACATCAACTTTGTCTTTCGCCAGGTCATTATCTGTTTTATTATAGACAACACGTTCGCCGGGATTCACTTCAATAGATCTGGCAAATCGTTTATTCCTGGAAGCATCAATTTTGCCGGAAAGCAATACCACCTGCGAGTTGTCTTCCCCGGCATAAGAGGTCACGTTAAAGCGAGTTCCAGTCACCTTCACCTTTACGTCTTCTGTAATCACATAAAAGGGACTGTCTTGATTGGCTTTTACATCAAGAAATGCTTCTCCTGTTAGGTATACTTCCCTGATATTTTGATCAAATTTGCTTGGATAAGAGAAATGACTGCCCGAATTTAACCATACCCTGGTTCCGTCGGCTAATGTAATTTCCGAGCGTTTTCCATATGGAACAACCACTTGTATTAGTGAATGTTTTAGTGGCTTTTTTTCGGTTCCTTTTATAACAACAGTGTCATTGTTAATTGTGAGCCCTCCCGCTAATATCTGTTGGATTTTTGTCTGTTCCGTTTCAAATTCTGTTACTGTTCCGTCAGGCAAAATAACTTTTCCTTTTGCCAGTGATGCAGTGTTTGTTGCTTTAATTGGGAAAGCACTATTGTTTAGCTGAAGAAAATACGTCAGACTACCAATGGAAAGAATAAAAAATAAAATTGCAGCTATCCTTGCAAAGCGCCACCCAATAATTCTGCCGGACTTAAAAGATAAGGGAGCTTTTCTATAAAGCGTTTCAAGTCGTTCATTCGAAACAGATGGTTCAGTTACCTGAAATGATTTTATAATAAAAACAGCCTCTTCTACCTGATGTTTTTTATCCGGATTGTTTTTTATGAACTCATTCCAGAATTTTTCATTCGACTGGTTGGGGTGTAGAACCCACTCCATAAAATTGTCGTCAAGAACGAAATCTTCGGTGGAATAATTTTTATAATTATTAATGTCCATACAATTCAGTTTTTTAATTGAAAATACATTCAATGTAAAAACATCATCAATTTTTTCTTAAGTTTTTTGCATGAAAAATGAGGCGTTTTTTAGATTGTTGAAATTCAGTTTGCTAGACGTTTATATGAGGGAGACGAAATTGTTCTTAGTAATCGGAGGTGTAACTGGAAGGAGAAATAAAAAAGAACTCAAAACAATTTTATCAATCAGAAACAACTGGAGAATAACAATTATTGCGCTATTATTCTCACGACTTTTTTTGATGTCCATTTGTGAATTTAAATACGACGTAGGCATATTAAATAGGCTTGTGTGTTGAAACACAGTCTACACATGTTTTACTATCAATGCGAATAAAGCCATCAAATTATTTTCTTTTTCAGAAACGGAACTTTTTAACCCCTTTATCGCTTTTGAAATAAGATTACGGCACGCTTCAACGCTAATATCCATAATTTCTGCTACTTCGGAATATTTCAGTTCTCTGGTAAACCTTAGGTAGATTGCTTCCTTTTGCCGTGGAGTTAGGCCCAGTAACGCGTCCTGAACCATTTTTAATTTTTGTTCGGAATCTTCTTCAAGGATAATATTGTGCTCAACCGACCAGGTGACATCAAAGCTGTAATCATTAATAGCTTCATTAACAAACCTTTGTTCTCCTTGCAGTTTTCGTAATAGTCTGTTTTTGAATATTTTTAATAAATAGAAGAGAATATTGTCAGTATCTCCCAATTTTTTTCGGTTTTGGATTAAATGTACATACATGTCCTGAATAACGTCTTCAACCAAAACATGGTTTGACGTGATTTTTAGTCCATATAGATAAACATTTTCAGAATACAGGGAATAAATATGCGCAATCGCCCTCTTGTCTCCTTTTTTGAAGAGCTCCCATATTTCTGCATCTGACAATCCGGGAAATTTCATTATTCATTTCGATTTGCGTCTGCAATTTTAGCAATAACAATCGAAAATCTAAAACTCAGTTTTCAGTATTTTTACTTCTGTTTAAAGCAAATATCTTGATTTTGCCATTTCTGGAGAGTTGTATTATACAGCGTTTTTACATCGGCTTTTTTTGACTTTTTGTCTGTCTATTGAGTTTAAGGTTTTCCTTTGTTGCTTTCCCTTATATTAATCACTGTGTGGAAGAAATGTACTAATGAGCAGCCCCTTTTGTAAGTACTCCGGCATCGAATTTTTGTCAAACGGAAATGTTGATATTTAGTGTTTTATTGGTTGTTTGTTGTTTGCCTTTTTTGTGTCTGTTTTCTTATTGTGAAATCGACAATTTTTTGAAAGATATGTTGTAAAGTATATTTCATACATGAACGATTCTTTATGTTTGTATGTATGAAAACTTGCATTATCTCGTTACTAATTATCCTTTTAGCTGCAATAAACGGAGTCGGTCGCGATTTTCGTTATCTGCAATCGGAAAACGGTTTGCCAGACGGCGAGATAAATTCCATTGTTCAGGATAGTGACGGTTACATGTGGTTTGCAACATGGACAGGCCTTGTTAGATACGATGGTTTTCGCTTTGATATTTTCAGGCCCGAACTGGGAGATACAACCAGCTTGCCGGAAAAAAAGATAAAGATACTTTTAGTCGATTCTCACGATAACCTCTGGATTGTTGGTTCTAAAAGTTTAAGCAGACTAAATAAGCACGACAACACATTTACTACATATCAGTTTGAGGATATTTCCAATGGGAGTGTAAATATTTTTCATATTTCTGAAGTCAATAATCAACTTTTAGTGCATACAGTCGACGGTCTTTTTTATTTCCCGTTAAACGATGTTGGCAGCCACAATATTACACTAAAAAGGTTTCCTGTAATTTACCTGGGAGAACAGGTAAATGCCTATTTCGATTATTCGGCTTCGGTTGGTGATAAATTAATGTTGGCAAGTAATGGTACGGTGGCTAATCAATTGTATTTGGGTACGGTGAAAGAGGTAGATGGACTTTGGCTGTTGGCTGCCGATACGCTGTTTGAGGTTAACCACCTGATAAATGCGATTGAATATGTACCGGTTGAAAATACATTTTATATTGCTACCACTGGTGGAATTATGCCTTTTTCGGTAAGTCAGGGGCGTTTTGTGAAAAATACTTTTTTTCGGGGACAAAATATTCAGCAGGTGTTTTATGCGGGTAATCATCATATCTACGCAACTTTAACTCAGCCCAAGCTTTTGTATATCGATTTGCATACAGGAATAACAGGTGTGTACGAATCTAATCCGCACAAGGCAGGAAGCCTGCTTGATAATGAGATACATTCACTTTTCGAAGATTTTTCGGGTAACCTCTGGATTGGGCACCAGGGGCGAGGCATTAGCATTATGGATTTGTACCGGAAAAAGTTTTATTCGTTTATGCGCGATCCTTTTCAGGAAACCACATTGAGTTCGAATGCCGTGATGTGTTTTTGCGGAACAGAAAACGAAATAATAATCGGTTGCCGGAGCAACGGGTTGAATATTGTGGAGAAAAGAAGAACGATAGATAATGATATTTTTTACGAAACTCTGTCAATAAAACCGGAGAACGCTCCTGCCACTGTCAGCGATGGCGTGTGGGACATCGAAAAACAGTCAGACTCTCTGTTTTGGGTGGCTACTGATTTGGGGCTTTATCGTCTTTTAAAAGGGAAATCGGGCTGGAAGATGGAACCTTTTTCCGGAAATCCGGAAATTACTTTTCCTGTAAGAAAAATTTTTGTCGATTCAAACAATAATTTGTGGTGTGGTAGCCATGGCTCCGGATTGATTTTTATTCCGAATCCCGAACGAAATGAAAAAGGTATTCACTTCCAATACCAGGCAGACCCTGCAAATCCTCAGTCCTTATCTGATAATGTAATACTGGATATTTTTCTCGATAGTAAAAAACGGTTTTGGGTTGGCACCAATAACGGATTTAACCGGTTAACAGACAATTACGAAAACCTGGATCTGTCAGGGAAAAGTGTGCCTGACTTACATTTTTTGCAATATGTGGCAACGCAACGTAGTTCTGATTATCTGAATAATAATGAGATTAACTGCTTCTACGAAAATTATGACGGCAATTTATGGATTGCCACCCAGGGAGGTGGAATAAACATTTTTAATCCTGTTACCGAAAAATTTAGTCACATAACCACTGAAGATGGTTTGCCGTCAGACGATGTAATTTCTATGGTGCCCGATGAGGATGGTAATTTGTGGATTGCAACAAATGCCGGGTTAGCTCGTTACAACCGTTTTGAAGCAGACTCCGGCTTTACATTGTTTAATTCTGCCGACGGTATTCAGAGCGATATTTTTATGATAAACTCGTGCTACAAAGCAACTGACGGACAAGTGTTTTTTGGCGGAGACCGTGGATTTACCTGTTTTTATCCGCGCGAAATTCAGGTCAACGAAATCGAACCAAAAGTTTCTTTAACTCAGTTCAGGATTCGGAACAAAGTGGTTGAAATAGGAGATACGTTGTACCGGGGAGAGGTTTTGAGTTCTGTGTTGAATGATGTGGAGAAAATTACGCTTCCGTTCAAAAGCAATAATTTTAGTATTGGCGTTTCTTCCATTCATTTTCAGTATCCCGAAGATAATCGTATCATTTACATATTGGAAGGAATGTTTGAAACATGGTATACGGTGCCGGCTTCCAACCAGTTTGTATATTTTTCAAATATCCCGCCGGGAACCTACACGTTCAGAACAAAGGCGGTAAGTGCCGATCGCGTTCTGTCTGCCGCCGAAAGAACTATGCTCATTGAGGTTAGACCACCGTGGTATCAAACCTGGGTGGCGGTGATTTTTTATGCAATAATCGGACTATTAATGGCGTACGGTCTTGTTTATGTTTTGGTGAACCGGCAAAAGTTGATCTATCAGAAAAAAATTGACAGAATTACCATTGACAGTAACGAAAACAAGATGCTTTTCCTGACCAATATTGCTCATGAACTTCGTACGCCGCTGAGCCTCATCGCTGCTCCTATTGACGATATGGTGAAACACATGAATGTAGATTATAAATGGAAAAATCATTTGCAGTTAATTTCCCGGAATTCAAATTATTTGTTGCGGTTAATAAATCAAATTATCGATTTCAGAAAATTGCACGCGGGAAAGCTCTCTTTTAATCCGCAAAAGATTGATATAGTGAGGGTAGTGAAGGATGTCGTGATGAATTTTAAAGGGTTTGAATCAAGTCGGAACATAAACCTCCAGGTAAAAGTTCCGTCTGAGTCCATTTTAATTTATGCCGATATTCAAAAAATAGAAGAGATTTTGTACAACCTCATTTCCAATGCGTTTAAACATACATTCGACCACCATTCCATAATAGTATCCCTTAATATTCTGCCTGCTGATGAAGACGGGGAGCGAAAGTTGCAGATTACAGTTTTTAACGAAGGAAAAGAAATTGGCGAAGCGGACCAAACAAAGATTTTCGACCGGTTTTACAAAGTTGACGACACCTCGGAAGGAGCGGGAATTGGATTGTCTTTTTCGAAATCGTTGGTGGAGATGCACAAGGGTACAATCGATGTTGAATCGATGCCCGGAAAAGGTGTCGCTTTTCATGTGATACTGCCTATCCCGGATGTTGAAGTAAATCAGTTGGAGGAATCCGTATCCGTGGCAACTTCTCTGGCAGAAAAGAATTCTGTAACTGAAATTGATGACGATGTCTTACTCTCGGGCAATGGAAAAGCAACGGTTTTAATTGTTGAAGATAACGCCGAATTAGGCGAATTTCTCAAGGGAATTTTTTCGCGGAAGTATAACTGCTTATTTGCTGCCAACGGATGGGAAGCCTGGCAAATAGTTCAGCGAAATTGTCCTAATATCATTATTTCGGACGTGATTATGCCCCGGATGGACGGACTGGAGTTGTGCAAAAAAGTGAAAGAAAGTAAGGAGACTTGTCATGTCCCGGTTCTTATGCTTACTGCCAAAGATTCTCCCGAGCAAATTGAAGAAGGATACAGCGTTGGTGTGGATGCATATGTAACCAAGCCATTTAAACTGAGTTTGCTATTGTCTCAGACAGAACGTCTCATAAAAAACCGGGCATTAATCAGGGAAAAATACCGTACACAAAATTTTATGGTTGAAGTGGAGAGTAACAAAAAACCGCGCGACGAAGAATTTGTGCAGACGGTCAGAAAAATTCTCGAATCAAATATTTCTGACCCTGAATTTAATGTCAATAAACTGTCAAAAGAGCTTTGCATTAGTACAACTCAACTTTACCGCCGGATGAAAGAATTGACCAATCATTCTCCGGTAGAATTTATCCGCATTGTGAAACTTCAGAAGGCATATAGCCTGTTGGGCGCTGGAAATAACACCGTTAAGGAGGTGTGTTACCGAACGGGGTTTAACAACATGTCTTATTTTATTAAGTGTTTTAGGGAGCAGTTTGGGGTAACGCCGGCTAATTTTCGGGATAACGGATTTCTTGAAAAGGATGCAGAAAAAAGTGAGTAGCATAATTTTGAAAACAATTTTGTAGAAAATACAATAATAAGGGACTCAATGTATGATTTGTGTTAATCATGATTGATTTTGTAACCTGTTGTAAGTTCTAATTTTCATAGTTTTGATGTACAAATTTATGCAATCTATGGCTAAAAACTTATCAAAAATGATTAGGTCAAAAATACCTATTCTACTCACTATAGGTATGGCACTTTTCGTGCTAAGTTGCCGCGATTATCTGGATAATAAATACGAAAGACCCGACTGGCTGGCCGGGAAAGTTTATTCGCAGATTCTGGAACACCCCGAATTGAGCACTTTCGCACAGTGTCTCGAACTGACCGGATACGATACCATTATTAATGTGTCAGGAAGTTATACGGTTTTCGCTCCTTCTAACGAAGCATTTGATAGTTGGTTTTCCAAAAATCCTGATTTTAGCCGCATCGATGATGTTCCTGCTGACGAACTTCAGGAACTGGTGAAATATCATATTGTTCAAAATGCCTGGTCGAAGCAGCAATTGCGGTCGCTCGATGTATTTGGCTGGATTGATACGCTCGATTTGAACAACAACAAACCGCGCGGATTTAAGCGGGAAACTCTTTTGAAAGATGATGACCGAAAATATGGATGGACACAAATAGGAGTGAGAAACAAGGCCCGGCCAATAATTATTGATACACTAAAAGCACCCATGGCCAGAAGGGTTATTACCGATTCGAGAAAATATGCTCCCGTGTTTTTCAGCGAATACCTTAATATTTACGATTTAAAGCGAGACGATTACCAGTTTTATTTTGACCGATCGTTTGACGGTGCTTCTGAGCTTTATTACGGAAATGCGAAAATTTCAAGCGCTGAAATATTTTCTGAAAATGGCTTTGTGTACATTGTAGACCAGGTGGTTGATCCGCTGAGAAATGCATATCAGATACTTGAGGAAGGGGATGGCAGCGAGAGTTACGCACAGTTTATGGACTTAGTTAATCACTTCCCGGCATTTTCGTACAACCAGGATGAAACCGATAAACAACCGGGAGCAAAAGAAGGGCTGGCTGTGGATTCTCTTTTTAACCTTACTTTCCCGGAACTTGCATTCAATCTTACCAGCGAGCGGACAAAAGCTCCGGCCGGAGTGGTTGGCCTCCCCGAAAATGTTACCTACCGTTATCATCATGGAATGGTTGCCCCAACCGATGATGCTTTTGACGAATTAATCGAAACTTACATTAAAATACCCAACGGCTGGGGAACGCTTGACGGTGCTCCCGATAACATCAAACGAATTATTGCCAACACGCATTTGTCAATTAATCCGGTTTATCCGTCTGATTTTTCCGCGGGATTTTACAACGGGGAGCTCGACCTGGTGAAGCTGGAGTCTTCCAATATTGTTCATAAAGAGTTTAGCAGCAACAGTACTTTTATAGGCCTCAGCAAAGCCATTGTTCCGAGGGCGTTTAGCAGCGTTACCGGGCCGGTTTATTTGCAGCAGGGTTTTCGAAATGTGATGGCTGCCATTGAACGTGCAGGTTTGTTGCCGGCGCTTAAAAGGCAGAATCGGGATTACATGTTTTTTGTAGAATCAGATGCAAATACGCGGGTCGATTCATCGTTGGTTTATAATGAATTAAACGAGGTTTTTTCAGTATTTCTAATTAGCCCGGGAACCACGCCGCAGCGTTTTACTCTATCGCAGAACGATCTCCGGATATTACTGATGAGTCACGTTGCAACGAAGCAACCCCGGGGGCTGGCGCGAAAAGAGTTTTTGCCGAATCTTGCAGGTAGTTATATTGTTGTCAACAACGAAACCGGAGAAGTATCGGGCACAGCGCCCACAACGCGCGGTTACAAAGGAACTTCAACTGTTGTGGAATTTCCCCGGATATTGAGCAGTACTGCCGATAACGGCATCACCTACGAAGTAAATAACTGGTTTAGTTTTTCGGTTACAAGTATTTATAATCGTATTCAGGGAAACTATCCGAAGTTTCATGCATTGTTGCAGCAGGCCGGGCTGGCGCTCGACAAACAATTCCGATATAGTTTTCTGTCTGATAATGAGTTTTACTCAATTTTTGTTCCGAGTGCCCAGGCTCTTGATGAACTTGACGTTTCTTCGCTAACCCAGGACGAGTTGCAGAAGTTGCTGATGCTTCATTTTGTACAGGGCGAACTCATTTTTACTGATGGCAGCTCATCTCCCGGATATTTCGAAACAACACGCGTCGATGAGAAATCAACATCGTTTTCCACCGTTTACACGCAGCTTTATGTAGAGCCGGGCATCGATTACATTCGCTTTAAAGATAAAACAGGGGCAACATACACGCAGGTGGAAGAGTCGGAAAAAACGAATTTGCTGACAGGTGTAAATCTTGGCGAAAGCAACGATGTTTTTAGCAACATATTTAACAACGCAGTAATTCACGAAATAGACCGGGTGTTAACGTTCGGCGATGTGGATACCCAATAAATCAGTCAAAGCAATTAGAATAAAACCTAAGGTTTGTGAACGAAATGAAAAGAATCAGAACTGTCCTAATTATTATAGTTGCACTTTCCGGTTGTTTTGCAACTCACGCCCAGGAGAAGATTATTCTTCGGGGTAGGGTGCTCGATAAAGGAGATAAAACAACTATTATTGGTGCCAATGTTGTGGAATACGACAGCGACGAAAGGGTAGTAAACGGAACCATTACGAACGTGAATGGCGACTTTGTTTTACAAATGGCTAATCCTGAAAATACGGTAAAGGTTAGCGTAATCGGATACAAAGCTCAGGAGATTGCAACAGAGCCGGGTAAAACAATTGTGGTTGAGCTTGAAACGGCAGATGTAGCTTTGGGCGAGGTTACGATTACTGCCGAGTCGCGTTCAACAGGCGGTTTAACAAATATTGAAGAGCGCGACCGTGCTTCTTCTTCTGTAAAAGTAGATTTGATGGACATGCAGGATGTTGGGGTACTTTCTGCCGCCGATGCCCTTCAGGGAAAAGTGAGCGGCCTCGATATTATTAGCGCTTCCGGAGACCCCGGCTCTGGTTCACAACTGGTAATACGCGGGTTGAGTTCCATGGGAAACAGCCAGCCTCTGATTGTTATTGATGGCATTCCACAGTTTCGTGTAACTACCGATTTCGACTTGAGCTCAGCCGACAGTGAAGATATCAGTAACCTTATTAATATTGCACTTCAGGACATCAAGTCCATCGAAGTGCTCAAAGATGCAGCTTCTACTGCTATTTACGGTTCGCGGGGCGCTGATGGTGTTTTGCTCATCGAAACCAAAAAAGGGAGAATGGGCAAGGTACAGTTCGATTATCAATACAAATATAACCTGAATGTGCAGCCGCCGGCTATTCCGATGTTGAACGGAGACGAGTATATTATGTTGCAGTTGGAAGAGTGGCACAACAGTCAGGGAGCTTTTGATATTCCTCCGGAGATTGCTTACGACCGCGATTACTCAGATTTTTACAACTACTCTGCAAATACCGACTGGCTAAAGGAAATTACGCAAAATGGTGCAACCCACGACCATTATTTCAGCATATCCGGAGGAGGTGAAAAAACAAGGTATTTTACTTCGTTTAGTTACGTCGACGAGGAAGGCACTACAATCAGTACTCGTTCCCGGAGGTTTTCATCGCGTGTAAACCTCGACTATTTTTTGTCCAGAAAACTGCTGTTTCAGATTAAGTTTAACTACATCAATAATTTTCGCGATAATAATGTCTCTATCCAGGGAAGTTACTGGCGCGCGCGCAATGTGCGGGAAATGGCCTACATAAAAGCGCCGAACATGAGCGTGTGGGAGCGCAATTACGAAGGGTATTACACGGGGGAATATTTTACGCCGATTAACAGCTACCAGGGCGATGGCGTCACCTATTTTAACCCGGTTGCAGTTGCCCTGCTTGGCATGAATGACCAGACTACTAATCGTTTGGAAAATACTTTTATGTTGCAATATCGAATTAACGATTGGCTGACTTTCCGTGAAACAATTTCTTTTCAGTACGAAGGTTCTAAGTCGAAAAACTACCTGCCATACAATGCAATTGGTGCCGACTGGCTTGCCTGGAATGTGAACAAGGCTGAAGAGAGCAATAACCTGAGCAACTCTATCCGTACCGAAACGCAGTTGGCATTTAGTTCGCCTTTTCAGAATGAAGACCACAGCCTTTCCGGGGCTTTGACCTGGCTGACCGACCAGTCGGGCTACGAGTGGATGAACCTGCAGGGAAACAAAACTCCAAGTGTGGATATAAAAGATCCGGCAATTGATCCACAGATTAACTGGATTGGTACCGGCTCTGGCGAAAACCGGCTGATTAGCGGTATGGGAAATATTAATTACAAATATTTGGATCGCTACCTTTTGCAAACCATTCTTCGTGCCGATGCCCACTCGTCGTTTGGGGTAAACAACCGCTGGGGCCTTTTTAAGGGGGTTTCTTTGGGATGGCGTTTTTCCAGCGAACCGTTTTTAAATGGTGCTGATTTTTTGGGCGAGAGCATGTTCCGTTTGAGTTGGGGTGTTTCTGGCCGCCAGCCGTCTGATGTGTATGCGCGTTTCGCTTCTTACGAATCAACCGGAACAGGTAGTTATATCCTGAATCCGGCCATCGCACCAACCAGCATTCAGTTGAATAACCTGAGGTGGGAAACCATTACTTCGTATAATGTGGGAATGGAAGTGAGCCTTTTTAACGAGCGGCTGTACGTTGAAGGCGATGTTTATCAGAAGGTTACGCAAGATATTTTGTTCGGCGGAACCAATGAATCCAGCTACTATCAAATCCCGACTTCTTCCGGCTATTCCGGCTTGAAGTACCTTAACGGTGGAGAGATGACAAACACCGGTTGGGAACTGATGATTGACGGTCGCCTGGTACGCACAAAGGATTTACTGGTTTCTGTCAATTTTAATGTCTCGCAGAATGTGAACAAGTTTAATAAATTACCGGAGAATTTTAATACCGAGCGCTCCACTTCAATCGGAAATGGCGAATATCCGCAGATTGTAATGGAGGGCGAACCCATCGGATCTTTCTTCGGGTTCAGATACCTGGGTGTTTGGGCAAGCGACGAAGATGCAGTAGCCCGCGACGCAGCAGGGGATATTTTGTTTGACGGCGACGGGAAACCGATTCCGCTGCAATACACCGATACTTATATTTTTAAAGGGGGTGATCCCATATACGAAGATGTAAACCATGACGGAAAAATAGATCTTAACGATGTTGTTTATATCGGCGATTCCAATCCGGATTTTATCGGAGGTTTTGGAACGAGTGTCCGTTATAAAAATTTCGATTTTTCCCTGGGTTTTCACTACCGCCTGGGTTTCGATATTATTAACGGCATTGCACTTCAAACCGAAGGAATGAACGACAGGAACAACCAGAGTAAAGCAACGCTTCGCCGCTGGCGTATCCAGGGACAGGACGAAGAAGGAATGCTGCCGCGCGCTTACATGAACCATCCGGCAAATAACCTGGGCTCAGATCGGTACGTGGAGAAAGGCGATTTTTTACGCTTGAACAATGTGAAAATTGGTTACGAACTCGGCAAAAATTTGTGCAGCAAGCTTGGCGTGCGCCGCGCTACATTTGCCCTGAGCGCCCGTAAACTAATAACTTTTACCAAATATACAGGCCAGGATCCTGAAATTGGACAGGATGCCAGCGACCCGTTTTGGATTGGTGTGGATGAGGCACGGACTCCTCCTCCTCAGGTTTATACATTCAGTATTGGTGTCGGATTTTAAAATTGAATGGTATGAAATCAAAAATGAAATATGTTGTCCTTACTTTATTAGTCTTTATGCAGTTTTCGTGTAACGACTGGTTGGAATTGATTCCGCCCAGCGGACTAATCAGGGACGAGTTTTGGAAGTCGAAGGAAGATGTGGAAGCTGTTTTAATGGCCAGCTACGAGTCGTTTGGGTCCATGGATCGTAACCTGTTTTTATATGGAGAATTACGCGCAGACCTGCTTCAGGGCGATGTCAACCAGTCGGACGATGAGCGGAATGTAATGGAGAGCAATATTTATCCGAGTAACTCCTTTGCCAGTTGGTCTAACCTTTACAAAGTAATTAACTACTGCAACGAGGTAATTAAAAATGCTCCGTTGGTGCAGGGAATCGATAATACTTTTACTGACTTCCAGTTGCGCAGCCTGGTGTCTGAAGCCGTTTTCCTGCGCAGTTTGGCCTACTTCTATCTTGTGCGTCTTTACCGGGATGTTCCTTTGGTGTTGGATCCGTCAGAAAGTGACGATACCGATTTTTATTTGCCGCAAACGCCTGAAGACGCAGTGCTTGAACAAATTGCCGGCGACCTGACAGCAAATCGTGATTTTGCGCCTACCGAGAGTTTCCCCACCATCGAAGAGAACAAGGGGCGAGCATCTAAAGCGGCATTTGATGCTTTGTTGGCAGAAATTGCCCTGTGGCGTTTTCAATACGAAGAGGCGTTGACTCACATTCAGAAGATTGAGCAGAATATTGAGTTTGAAATGATGCCCAGCTCACGGTGGTTCCAGATTTTTTACCCGGGTAATTCGCTGGAGAGTATTTTTGAGTTTCAGTTTGACGGAAACCGGAATCAGCGCAACAACACTTTTGGCCTGACAGAGCAAAATGCCTATCAGTACGATCCGAGCCAAGCGTCAGTTGAAATGTTCGGACGCGAGTTTTCAAAAGAAATTGTACGTGGTGAGGGCGCTACCATTGCAAAAATTGGCGACGATAATTATCTCATCTGGAAATATGTGGGGCAGTCGCCCGACGGGTTGTCGGTAAGAGCCGGAGCACAACAGTACAGTGCAAACTGGGTTGTTTACCGGCTGGCCGATGTGTTGCTCATGAAAGCGGAAGCGCTCTCACAACTCGATCGCTACAACGAAGCTTTAACCATTATCAATGAAATTCGTGAGCGTGCAAATGTTCAGCCCGTTTCCATCCCGTTTAACAAGGTCGCGTTTGAAGATGCCATTTTGGAAGAACGGGCGCTTGAACTTGCATACGAAGGGAAACGCTGGTTCGACCTGCTCCGCATGGGACGGCGCAACAACTTCAGCCGCAAAAGCAAACTGATTGAGATTATTGTAAGCAATGTTCCATCTACGCAAAAACGAATTTTATCGGCCAAACTTACCAACCCGTCCGGATGGTATCTGCCGATTCAGAAAGATGAAATAGAGCGTAACAGAAACCTGGTTCAAAACCCGTATTATGATTTTTAGTATGAAAAAGCTAATATATTTTTTGATTTTGGTGATTGCTGCCGGAACTTTTTCCTGCAACGATCCTGATTTGGAGGCTTCTTTTGAAGATCTGGAAAAGCTGACCATTTACGATTATCTGATGGAAAATGAAGAGGATTTTTCCAGCTTTATTTCTATTCTGGAAAAGGGCGGTGTGTTAAAAACATTAAGCGCTTATAATCCCAACGGAATAGGGTACACGCTTTTTGCTCCCAACAACGACGCAATTAATCAGTTTGTAACCGAATCAGATCAGTTTTCGTCGGTTAACGATATTCTAAGCGATGAATCTTATGCTGCTACGTTCAGTCGTTATCATATTGTAAACGAAGGTGTTCATTCCAACGAGTTTCCGTTTGGTGCATTTTCTGAACAAACACTTTCCGGCGATTACCTCACCGTTAGTTTTGTTATTGAAGCCGATACCTCTTACTATAAAATTAATAACCAGGCTGCTGTAAATAAACCAAACATAGAAACCTCCAACGGGTATGTGCACCACCTTGAAGTTGCGCTAATTCCAATCACTTTTACAAGTTACCAGTGGCTGGAAAACAATGCTGCTTTTTCCATTTTTAAGCAGGCAATTGACTTAACCGGGCTAAAACCGTTGATTGACTTTAATACAAAAGAGGAAGAAACAAAACAGGCAGTAACTGTTTTGGCCGAGCCCGATTCCATTTACGAAAAGTTCGGTATTTTTTCGGTTGATGATTTGGCGGCAGTTGTTAGTCCCAATAATTCAGATTTTACCAATTCGGCAAACGGGTTGTACAATTTTGTAGCCTATCATTTTTTAACGGGCAGCTACTTTTTAGACGATTTTGTAGATGAAAACACCAACTACAACACCATGTCTGAAATTCCGCTTAACATTAACGGCTTGGGGATTGATATCGAAATTAATCCCGGAAAAGAAATGTTCGATACCATTGTTCACCAGGTGGGCGACACAACTTTTGTCGATTACGTGGGCGTTCTTTACGACGAAAGCAATGTGATTACCCAAAGCGGAGCCATTCATTTCATTAATCAGTTAATGAAACAACAGGCTCCGTCGAGAGCCAATCTTACTTACCAATTTTACGAAGAGCCTGTTATAATGGAATTCTACCAGGAAGGAGAAGGAAGCTTCCCCATTGAAGACCCCGAGTCGTTGACAAAAATAGAATATTCGGGTTCTGACCTTTCCTACGAAATTATTAAAGAAGATGGCGAAGAAATAACCAATGCTTGGAATAATGATTACCTGATTCTCGATGGCGATTTTACAATCTCTTACACCACTCCGCAAATTGTGGCCGGCAGGTACACCGTGTTTCTGGGGGCAGAGGCGTTTAACGACGAAAATGCGTTGGTGGAAGTGTTTATTGACGGGAAGAAAATTGGCGGGTTGATTGATTTAACCACGCTCGGAACTGAAGACAGCCCGTTCCAGCAAATCAAACTTGGGAATGTGGATTTTAAAAGCTATGCGCCCCATAAAATAGAAATCAGGCCTTTAATACCGGGTAGGTTTTTATGGGATTATATACGTTTTGAGATACCAAAATAAAAAATTGGAGAAAGATGAAATTGACTTCAGGTATATATGCGGTGATTTTCCTTTTGTTGCTCTTTTCGTGTACAAAAGAGTGGGAGGATCATTACGATGTTTATGGCGAAACCGTTGACCAGAATTTTTGGGAAGCCATGTCGGCTGACAACCGGGTTTCGGAATTTGTAAAAATTCTGAAGGAATTTAAATACGACACCCTGTTTCAGAGCGATATGCCATACACCGTATTTGCGCCGTCAAATAGTGCATTGTCTCAGTTTGCAGGCGAAGGAAGCATCGATACTACTTTGTTGAACTATCATATTGCAACGCATTTTATTCAGTCCGGAAGCATTCCCGCTAAACGAAAAGTACAAACACTGTCAAGAAAATATGCCTTGTTTGCAAGGGATGGCAATAAAGTGACTCTGGATGGTATTGCGTTAACACAGGAAAGTCCGTTGTACCGGAACGGAAAATATTTTGTGCTCGACGAAGTTGCCAAACCACTGGCAAATCTCTACGAATATTTTGTAGTAAACAACCCTGTTTTAAGAGATTATATCGATGGACAGGATTCCATTATTCTTGACCGTGAACGAAGCAAACCCATCGGTTTTGATGAAAATGGAAACACCATTTACGATTCGGTAAAAATTGTATACAACAAGTTTGAAGCGAAATATTTTCCGGTGAGCGAGGAGTTGAGAAACTATTCGGCGACCATTGTTTTTCCCAAAAAAGATGATTATGAAAGTGCCCTGACGGATATGGCGCTGGCAATGAATATTCCGTCTTATAACGATTACAGCGACATTCCTATTGAATGGCAGGAAGATGTTTTGCTGCCGCATTTGCTGGATCAGGGCGTTTTTCTGAACATGCTGGAACCCGAGGAATTTATCTGGAAAACGGAAGAAGATACACTTAAACTTCAAAATATTTTGGGCGACAGTATTCAGATTTTATATAAACCGATAGAAAAAACCATTTGCAGCAACGGTTACGCATACAATTACGAAAGCTTTGTAATTCCCGATTCTCTGTATTCCGGATCATCTAAATACGAAGCCGAGTGGCTGCTCGATGAAACAGGGATTAACCGTTATGCCTGGTACGACTTTGTGAAAGTCAGCAGCTCGGCAACCTATTCTCCGTTGCAGGAATACATCAGTACCGCGTCAAACGACAGCATCATCCGGATATTGTTTACCAAAGGCTACCAGGGAACTTACTCTGTAGAATTTTTAACGAAAAGCGTTTTCCCGAGAAAATACGCCATGGAAGTGGCCACGCACATGGATGTGGGAGGTGTTTACGATATTTATGTAAACGACGAGCTGGTTAAAACTTTTGATTATTACGATTTTATAAGGTATCGCGGAGTTATTCCGAGTGTTATTCCCGGTAAAAGGTACATTCCCAAAGGCCGGTTCAACAGTTTCGATATGGTTGTTGACAACATTCCGGAGTACAGCAGGGTGAAAGTCAAAATTGTGTACAAAGGCCCGAGTAGCGGATTATCATCCAACGGGCTTGTTTTGGATTACATTGATTTTATCCCGTTTAATTGAATTGAAAACAGATGACGATAAAAAAAGGAGCAAGGATTTTTGTGGTAACAGTTAGTATGTAAGATGAAAAATAGTTTCAACATAACATCTTTTTATTGCAACAATAAATTGTTTGTAATGAACCGGAAAAAACCAGACAGTAGAGCCGTCCTCTTTTCGCGGAATGTATTCTCCCCGGGGTTGGCTATCTGCAATAAGCAAAAATACAGCATGAATAACCAGGCATTTTTCACAAAAATTTTGCACGTGCTATTTTGGGGCGCAGTGCTGTTTTTATGGGGATTTAATTCTGCCCGGGCTCAGGATACACTTCAGGTTCGGGGCAAGGTTTTGAACGAAAACAGTCAGCCTGTATCAAACGTGGCCGTGGGAGTGGAAGGTTCGTTTGAATTGCCTGCTGTAACAAATGCTGCCGGAGAATTTACCATTAACGTGTTGCTCGGTAACGAGTGGTTAAACATTTCGCCATCGAGCGGATACAAAGAAAAAAGGGTTTTCCTGAACGACCGGACTGAGATTACCATTTACCTGACCAGCTCCGATATATCGGCCGGAGATGATCCCATTGCCGTGCTTAATCAAACACGCCTCAAAAGAAATATGATTTCTACATTTTCGGTTTTGAATACTGACCAGATAAAACAAACACCGGCATTAACTGTCGAGCAGTTTATGCAGGGGCGTGTTTCCGGGTTGTATGTAATTAACCGGACCGGCGATCCGGCCGGCGGGGCAGCCACCTTTTTGCGCGGGGTAAATTCGTTGAATGCTTCCAACGAGCCGTTTTATGTGGTGGACGGTATTCCGGTTTCGTCAATGGGAGTGTTTAACTCAATCCTCGACGGTTTTTCGTACAACTCGCTGCTGTCACTTAATAACCTCGATATTTCGAAAGTAACCGTAATTAAAGATCCACTTTTGCTTGCAGCCTACGGCTCGAAAGCTTCTAACGGGTTGGTGATAATTGAAACACTCGACCCCAGCGCTACTCAAACAGTAATAGATCTCGATTTACGAAGTGGTTATTCGCTGGCTCCATCAAACCAGATTCCGCAGTTGAGTGCAGGCCAGCACAAAACACTGGCAAGCGAAGTGCTTTTCTCGTCGGGCAAGCAGGAAGAGTGGATTCGGGAAGAGTACCCTAACCTGTTTTTAACGCCTAGAAGTGAGCGGTGGAAAGATTATCAGCACAACACAAAATGGCAGGACATTATTTTTAACAACGCCTTTTTTTCAAATCTGAATGTGAATGTTAAGGGCGGTGACGAAATTGCGCGGTACGGCCTTTCGTTTGGGTACATGAATGCGGACGGAATAATTCGAAACACCGGGTATGACGGTTACAATCTCCGCTTTGTCAGCCGCTTGAATATTTTTCAATGGTTAAAAATGAATGCCGGCGTTTCCATGAGTTATAACCTGTCGCAACTGAAAGAGTCTGGAAAACTGTCGGCAACTAATCCCATTCTTACGAGCCTTGGAAAATCGCCGATGCTGAATCCTTTTCGATACGACGAAGAAGGACGGGAGCTGAATACGCTGGCGCCGGTGGATGAGTTGGGAGTAAGTAACCCGCAGGCAGTAATCGATAATTACGAAGCCAAAAATAGTAATTTTCATTTTATTTCAACATTGGGGTTCGAAGCAGATTTGAAAGAGAACCTGGTAATTAATACCAATTTCGGATTGACCTACAATGTGTTGAAAGAATTGATTTTTATGCCAAATCAGGGAATGGAGCTTTATTATAATCGCGAAGCAATTAATGTGTCCAAAGGCTCGAATAACAGCTTATCGTCATTTTACAACAACACCTACCTGAAGTTTGAAAAACAGATTGGAAACGATCATCACATCACCTCAAATACCGGGGTTAACTTAATGACAAACGATTATGAATACGATTGGGGTTTGACAAAAAATGCGCACGAAAACGACCAGTACCGCATGTTACAGGACGGAACCAACAGTTTGCGCGAAATTGGAGGAGCCAATCGAAACTGGACCTGGCTGTCGTTTTACGAGAATGCAACTTACAGCTATAAAGACAGGTATTTGGCTTCTGTTACTTTGTCGCTCGATGGTTCTTCCAGAGTTGGCGACAATGCTGCAAATACAATAAAAATTGGAGGCGTGCCTTTCGGGCTTTTTTACGCAGGAGGGCTTGCCTGGCGACTTTCCGGAGAGCCTTTTATGAATCACCTTGCCTGGCTCGAAGAGATGAAATTCAGGGTTTCCTACGGAAGAACAGGAAACGATGATATTGGTGAGGCAAATGCCACCAATTATTACAATGCCGTTAAATTCCGCGAAACCGTGGGCTTGTTCCCGGCACTGATTCCCAACGACGAGCTGACTTATGAAACTGTTGAGCAGTTAAATGGCGGGTTCGACCTCGCATTGTGGGGAAACAGAGTGGCTGCCAGCATCGATGTGTATCAGTCTACAACTGAAAATATGTTGATTTATAATCCGCTTAAAGCCTATTTTGGTTACGATTTTAGGCCGGAAAACGGAGGAAAGATGCAAAATAACGGCATTGACCTCAGCTTGTTTTTCCGGATTGTTGACCGCCCGTCGTTTAAATGGGATGTTCAGGCATCGGTTTCAACCGTAAAAAATCAAGTGCTCGAAATGAAAGGCGGTAAACTTGTTACGGAAATGGAAGGGTTGGAAATTGTAAATATGCCCGGCGAGCAGGCAAACAGCTTTTACGGATTTGTTTTCGAAGGTGTTTACGCATCTAACCAGGAAGCCCTGGATGCCGGGCTGGTAAACGAGCGGTTAATTGCCTACCAGGGCGGTGATGCAAAGTTTGCCGATTTGTCGGGGCCAAACGGAACCCCTGATGGTATTATTAACGATTACGATAAAACCGTTTTGGGAGCTTCTTTGCCGGAGCAGTTTGGCGGAATAAGCAACACTTTTACCTATAAACGGTGGGGATTAAATACGTTCCTGCAGTTTGTGAAGGGAAACGAGGTGTATAATTACATCAGGTACAAAAATGAAAGTATGAGCGGACTGGAGAACCAAAGCACCAATGTTTTGAACAGGTGGCAATACGACGGACAGGAAACCGGCGTGCCACGGGCATTGTGGCAGGATCCAATTGGAAACAGTTCATTCTCTTCGCGCTGGATTGAAGATGGTTCCTATTTCAGGTTGAAAAATATTTCTTTGACGTACACCATTCCAAACGAATTTTTGGCATTCAGAAATGCGCAGTTTTATCTGTCGGCCAGTAATGTGCTCACCGTTTCGAAATACCTTGGGTACGATCCGGAATTTGCTTACTCGTTTGCGCAAATGGAGCAGGGAATCGACTATGGATTAACGCCACAGCCACGGCAATTTATCGTTGGTGTTAAATTGGGTTTATAAACTTTTATTTAGTTGAAGTATGAAAAAAATGGGAAAATATACCAGGGGCATTCTTTTGATATTTGTCGTTCTGTTGGGTGTTTCATCGTGTAAAGATTTTTTAAACCCCGAGCAGGAAATAAATATTACTGAAGATAAGCTTTTTGATGACTGGTATGAATACCGTTCCATTGAAATGGGACTTTACGGACTTCAGCAAAAGCTTGTTGAACAGCTGGTTATTCTGGGAGAACTGCGAGGCGACCTGCTTACCATAACCGAAAATGCTGATGCGGATATGATCGAGATTTATAATTTCAATGTTTCAAAAGAAAACAAGTATGCTTCTCCAACCAATTTTTTCAAATTGATTTCTGCCTGCAACAATTTTATCAAGGTGCTCGAACGGGAATATCCGGAGGTAACGAATTCGGCAAGCCCGGTAACCAACTACGATCGGCTTTATGGCGAAGCGCTCTGCATGAGGGCGTGGGCGTATTTCAATGCTGTTCGCATTTACGGCAAAGTGCCTTTTATTTACGAATCGCTTACCACCATAGAAGAGGTGGAGAGCTTTTTGGCATCCACCACACCTTATGTCGATAGTGTGGACATCAGGTTTTCTCGTGACGGTTATTACAACGACACCATTTTTAATAATCCAATTACCCTTGAAAAACAGTATTACGACAAAGAACTTATTATCGATTATTTTACCAACGAATTGGTTGCCAAAGTAAAGGCAGTTGGGGTAAATCATGCCATCGATAACAACGACAACACCTGGGAAGTGTCTATCTGGAATACGCATGCCATGAATGCTTTGCTGGGGCAAATGTACCTTACACAGGGCGATTTGGTTAACGCTGCCGGCTATTTTCAGAAAATTACTAACCTGGTAACAGATAATTTTCGTTATCAGTTAGATAACTCTTTTTCAGGAGGAAACTGGCAAAACATTTTTGTAAATATTGATAACCGGGAACATATTTTTACGTTGTGGTTTAACAAAGCTAACTTTCAGCAAAATAGTTTTCAAATGATGTTTGACTCCCGGGAACCCAATAAATACATGTTAAAGCCAACCCGGGCTGCCGTTTTGAAATGGGAAACCATTTGGGACAATTATACATTAATAGAAAATACAGCCATCCCATCGCGCACACGAATAGATGTGCGAGGCACTCCGGGCGACTTTTCGCGCGGTTACGGGGTTTCTTATGCATACACCGTAAATGGGCAGGCTGTATCTCCGGCACTTATACAAAGCATGCTTTACCTGAAGGCTGAAGATGATTTTAGAACGGCTGAATTACTAACTGCAGATGCAGATACCGTAGTCTGGAAGTATTCGTTTTACAAAAATATTTTTGACCAGGATGCTGATTTTATTGTTTACCGCGCTGCCGGAATTCATCTGTGGCTGGCCGAAGTATATGTTTGGTGGGCGTTTGACCGTGGCAATACGGTGAGTACCTTTACTACCCGGGCGCTGGATATTGTAAACAACGGCGCTCATTATAATATTCAGACAAACCGCGACCAGCTTGGTGTGCGTGGGCGCGTCGGTTTTGGTGGAAATGTGGACGGAATTAAAGTTGGAAACATCAATTATATTCACGACCCTTTTAGCAACAAAGTAACAGATTATATTGATTTAACAGGCGATTTGGTGGGGAAACAGTTGTATCTGGAAGAACAAATTTTGGATGAACGCGCAAGGGAACTGGCCTTCGAAGGAGAACGATTTTACGATTTGATGCGTGTTGCCAGGCGCAGAAATGATCCTTCGTTTCTGGCTGAAAAGGTTTCCAGTAAATTTCAGGAAGGGAAAAGGGAAGAGATTTATACCCTTTTGTTGGACGAAAACAATTGGTACATTAACTATTTCGATTGATATTTGCTACCGGGAATTAAGAAGGTAAGAGTTTGATTTTTTGAAAGAGGCTGTCCATTTAATTTTTGGACAGCTTTTTTTATATCCTGATGTTGGTATCAATAATTGCACCTTCGGGTTTTTGGCGCATTCGTTTGGGTACACTTTGTATAATGGCGTTTTTAACCACAGAAATCTGCCGTTCCTTCGGGTTGTTACGGGTAGTAACCAGACTGATTTCGCGAACCGGAGTGGGGCCGGCCAGCTTTTTTACCAGTTCTTCCTGTTCCGACGGAATATTAATGGTGGCCAGTTCCGGAATAAATGTTATGCCATGCTTGTTTTCCACTATTCTTCTTAACGATTCGATGGAATTGCTTCTGTAAATCAGGCTCTGCGATTTTGCTTTTTGCAAATTTACCTGGCAAATAGAATTCACCTGATTCTGAAAACAGTTGCCTTCTTCCAGGTACCAAATGTCTTCTTCCGGGATGTCCGTCATGTTCAGTTCTCTCTTTTTAAATTGGGGGTGTTTCTCCGAAACGTAGGCATAAAACTTCTCAAAAAACAGGCGTTCGAACTTTACGCCAACGGCAAAAACCGGGGTTGAAAGGATGCCGCAATCGAGGGTTCCCATTTTTATTTGCCGGATTATTTCTTCTGTTTTTTGTTCGGACACTTCCAACTGAAGATTGGGATAATCTGCGTTCAGATTATCGGTGAACAATGAAACGAGGTAAGGCGCCAACGTCGGGATTATTCCCACCTTCAGGTATCCTTTAACTTCTTCGCCCATTTCAAAAGAAACCTGTTTCAGTTCATTCATCAATTTCAAAATTTCAATCGTCTTTTCATAAAAGGTTTCTCCTTCGGGAGTGAGTTGAATCGGCCTTTTCCTTCTGTCGAGCAATTTAAAATCCAATTTTTCTTCCAGCTTGGCAATTTGCAGGCTCAGCGCAGGCTGTGTGATTTTTAGCTTTTCTGCAGCCAGCGAAAAACTGCCATGGTGAACCAACGCTTTCAAATATTCCAGTTGAGTGAAATTCATTATTAGTTTGTTTTATGCGTCCATAAAAATAGTAAATAATTTTTATGATACATTTGTAGCAGATAAAAACAAAAAACCATTTAAAATTTAATAAGATGAAAACAAATAATTCACAATTAGCAGAGAGATTAAACGTGTTGTTGTCTGATTACCAGATTTTTTACCAGAACCTGAGAAACATGCACTGGAATGTAAAAGGCAGTCAGTTTTTTATGCTTCACGAAAAGTACGAAGAGTTGTATAACGAAGCAGCAGCAACCGTAGATGAAATTGCCGAGCGTATTTTAATGATTGGCGGAAAACCGCTTCACACTTTTGCCGATTATTTAAAAACTGCCGGGTTGAAAGAAGCCGGTTATGTATCGGATGGTAAAGAAGGAATCGAACTTGTTCTGGAAAACAGTCGGTACTTGCTGAAAAGCTTTAAAGAAATTCTTGAGCTCGCAGAAGGAGATGAAGGCACTTCGGCACTCATGAGCGATTTAATTGGCTCAACTGAAAAACGTATCTGGATGTTGGGCTCGTGCCTCGGATAATATGTAATAGCATGACAATTTGCAAGGCTGTCTCAATTTTTGGGGCAGCTTTTTTTTGCTTTTTTTTGAAAGTTCAACTTAAAAAGAGGTCGAAAAAGAACACGCGAATTAAAATGCCCACTTCAATCTTCCATACAGCGCCTTTCCCAATTCTCCGTATTCCGTTCCTTCTTTCCCCAGAAATAGCTGGCTGGTGAGCATTAATTCCAGGTTATTCCCCAGCGAGTAGGTAAGCGAAGGACTCATAAACGACGAACCGTCAAACGGATTTAACATGCCGGCGAAACCGCCCGAAAACAGCGGCGTAAAAGGGTAGGAGAGTTGTCCGAATACATTACAACGACCGAGCGAAAGCATTTTTGCCGAAATGTCAAGGTCGAAAAAACTGCGCCCACCGGCATTTCCGGTTACACCCAGGCTATTGTACAACACAGCAGCGTGGGCGTATAAACTGTTTTTAAACGTATAATCGCCCGAAACAGCCGCTACCAAAGCTTCCTGACTGTCGCTGTTTTTTGGAATAAACCACGAGAGTTCTCCCCTGAAACCACCGCCTTTGATATCTCCCATCCATCCACCGCCAATAACGTAGTCTTTGGGCATCCATCCACCAATAAACTGAAAGTCGTATTTGAATTTTGAAAAACGGTATCTCCCGGCAAACGTGGACTGTGTTTCATCTTTAGGATTGTTCCGGTCTACTTTTAAAACCATTTCTGCCGAAGAAGTAACGCCTGTGTAATACATTACTTTTAGCGCATCGGAGCCGGGCCGCTCCTCGTAATCGAAATCGAAATAATCGAACGTGTTGAAAATATCGTTGGGATTCCACACCAGGTTGATTCCCCAGTTTACACGTTGCCGACCTGCAACAATCTGCCATTTCCCTTTGGTGAAATCCAGCCACGCCCGGTCAATCATCGAATGCAGGAACCACCCACTGCCCGACATAACCACTTCCGATAAATTGAAATATCCGGGGTCTGCATCAACAAAATTTTTATAAAGAGGGAATTTTCGCACCAGTTGTCCGCAGAATATTCGGTTTCTGGCTTCAATGCCAAGTGTAAGTTCATCTGTTGCGTACCATCTGAAATTAAGCCGGTTGTGGATGAGGTTGGAAGAGAGGTGGCTGACGTCGAGTCCTTCAATCGGCTTTCCTGTATTGTAATACATGTACATGTCTTTTACATAGCCATTTATCGTGACTTTTTCCAGTTGGGCACTCCCTTCAAACCAGAGCAGAAGGAAAAGCGGTAAAACGTATTTTAATCGGTTCATTTTTTAATTGTTTTTGAATCCTCCGGCAAAGTCCATTACGCTCATAATGCCGTATTCGGGATGGTCTCCGGTTGCTACCCCGACCATTCTGAAATCGGGGTTCAGAAAATTAATACGGTGGCCGCGGTTTCGCACTCCGTCGTCAATGAGCAGGTAAACCACAATTTGTTGTGCGGTAACTCCTCCGTAAGCAATATTCTCTGCAATGCGTACTTCCCATTTTCCGTAGCGTTCAATACGATCGCGCATGCTGCTTTTATCGCCGCCCACATGGCCGGTGCGACCGGATTTCGACTGGTCTTTTACATGGTCGCGGGCAGCCAGCGTAAGCCCCGGGCTGGGGTGGACAATTGAAAGTGGTTGTTGCCTTTTTAAATCGCGAACACATTCGTACAGCGCATTAACACCTTCTTTTGTGAGCAATGGTTTATCGCCGGGATAATAGAGCAGACGGCGATTGTAGCGTTTTGCCAGGGGCGAAATATAAGCTTCGGCGTAACCTTTCGGGTTTGTTCGCAGCTTATTAATTTCCAGAATAATTTCTTTCTCTAACGACGAAAGGTAACTTGCTTCGGCTGCTGTGTCAAGCGCAGATATTTCCCATTTGGGAGCTGTTTTTTCCACCGGTAAATTTGCAGAAATGGCTTGAAAAAGCAGGATGAATGTAATCGTTACCTTTGTTATCATGTAATTAGCTTTTTGTGATGTCGCTTTTTATTTTTCCGTCTTCCAGCGTAACCACACGCCTTGCCTTGTTAACCACGCGCTGGTCGTGCGTCGAAAATATAAACGTAATTTTTTCTTCTTTATTAAGTTGCTCCATAATATCCAACAGATTTTCTGTTGATTTGGAGTCGAGGTTGGCAGTTGGTTCATCGGCCAGCACAAATTTGGGTTTCGATGCCAGCGCTCTGGCAACAGCTACGCGCTGCTGCTGTCCTCCCGAAAGTTTCGATGGCCGGCGGTCCATCATTTCTCCCAATCCAACGGCTTTTAGTAACTCCGTTGCCCGGGCTTCGCGATGCTCTTTTTTTGCGCCCTGCAAGTGCATCACAAATTCTACATTTTCTTTTGCCGTAAAAACAGGAATCAGGTTGTAGGCCTGAAAAACAAAACCGATGTTATTCATTCTGAAATCGGTGAGTTTTCGGGATGAAAGCCGGTTGATTTCTACCCCGTTAATGGTAACCGTTCCTTCGGAGGCGTCATCCAACCCGCCGATAATATTCAGCAGCGTGGTTTTTCCCGATCCCGAAGGCCCGACAATAGCTGTAAATTCGCCTTCTTCGATGGATAAACTAACCCCGTTAACAGCATGTACCGGGATGGAATTGTCCTCGTATGTTTTCTTTAGATTTTTGATTTCTATTATTTTCATCTGTTTTAATTTTTTGTTTTTTCAGTTTTATTTTTTTTTATTCTGCCCGCGTTGCTTCTGCCGGGTTTAGTTTTAACGCTTTCCGGGCAGGCCACAGTGCCGAGAGTAATCCGGTTATTACCACCAGAATGGCGATGGTTACGAGGGTGTCGCCACGCAGCGAAGTGTAGATTTGTGATGCAAATCCGTAACTCTCCAGCCCTTCTGAAAACATGGTGAGGTTTATGGGGCGGGTTTCAAAGAATTTTGTAACCGCCGATCCGAGCAGAATTCCCAACGCGCCTCCGGTAACAGTAAGCATTACCGATTCGAGAATAATCATAAAAAATATCCTGCGCTTGTTCATTCCCACTGCCATTAGCATCCCGATTTCTTTTACCCGCTCCAGAACCGACATCAGCATGGTGTTGATAATTCCGAAACAGAGCGCCAGAAGAATAATCAGGATAAAAACATACATGTACTGGTCCATTGAATCGGTGAGTAGCGACATTTCAGGACTGAGCTCTTTCCAGGTTTGGACTTTGTATCCGGCGGCCAGCTTTTCGACCGAAGGTTTAACAGCGGTTGCTTCGTTTCCGTTGTCGAGCAAAACAGCAATTTCGTGAGCTGTGTTGTCTTCCATTCCCAGTTGCGCTTTTAAATCGTCGAATTTTACAAACAGCGTTGATTCGTCGTAGGCAGTATTGGTTGTGCGGTAAATTCCGCTCACGCGATATCCTTTCATGGAAAGGTCGCCGCTGCGATCAATCATTTGCACATTAATTCGTGTTCCTACTTTCAGCCGCAATCGTTTAGCCAGTTTTTCCCCGATAACTACGGGAGGCATCCGGCTTTCGTGTTCCAGATATTCCCCGTCGATTATCTTTTCCCAAATGTCTGTTACCTTTTTTTCCTGTTGGGGAACAACCCCAATTAGTTTGCCGCCGCCTGTTCCGTGTGCTGCCATAATAAAAGGCTCCGCAATCAACCGTTCGCTTGCTGCAACAACCGAATCGAGCGCCTCAATATTGCGAACCATTTCGTTGGCCTTTTCAATTTTTAATGCGATGTCGTTATTTGCCAGAAAATCTGGTGCATGAACCTGCAAATGTGCCAGTTCTGTTTTTGTGGCCGACTGAATTCGGGCATCAACCGCACCCTGCATAAAAGCCATGGTAAACACCCCGGCAAACAAACCGAGCGCAATGGCCGCTATCATAATAATGCTGCGAAGTTTATTGCGCCAAACGTTTCTCCATGCAATTGACCAAATCATATTTTAAAGTTTTAGTTGGAAGCCGGAAAACCTGAAGTAGTACTGCCTATTAACTTCTGCTTTATCCATGCTTTTTTGTTTTTATTCTTTGTTTTCAATACCTCGTCTTTATCAGATTTTTTGCAAAAACGAATGCTGTTTCAGGCTCTTAAAGCGGAGGTTATTTTCAATCGGAAAATGCTAATAACCGGGAAAATGGCAATAAAGAGGCTGATGAAGAATACCAGAATCATCTGGTTATAAAACAGCGAAGGCTGGATGGAGAAAAACATGAAAGGTTCCATCCCGTATTGTATGGTGGCAGTAGCCATTTCTCCGGTTAGCGGGATGGGATGGAAATAGAACCAGAGGCAAAACAGATAGCTCACAATCAGCCCCACACTGCACCCGATTATTCCGATAAAAAGTGTTTCGAATAAAACTACGACAGCCATTTTCCGTTTCCTCATTCCCACGGCATGAATAACTCCGAATTCGCGCCTGCGTTCTTTCACCATCATCATAATTACGCTAAACATACCAAAGGCAATTACAAGGTAAAGTATGCCCAGCATAATAATTCCGCTTCCTCTGTCGCTTTGTATCAGTTGCTCAATTTCTGGTTGCATCTCGGCCCAGGTGAGAACTGTATTTTTTGGAGAAAGTAAGTTTCCAATGTCTGTTTTCAGGTGATTTACCTGGTAGTGGTCACCTGTCATTACCACAAGTGCCGTGGATAATCCGTATGCCGAATAGAAATCCCGAGCCGCATTAATGTCCATAAGAACCAGCCGCTTGTCGAAATCCTGGTTGGGGTGCTTTATTATTCCTTTAACAGGAAACAGTCCGTTTGCACTAACTCCGTGGTACCCCTGCCCAATCATCACCAGGGTGTCGCCAACCGAAAGCCCGAGGAAGTTAGCCAGCTCTCTTCCCAAAACCACGCTGTTGTCTCCGGTTTTAAGAAATTCGCCCTCTTTTATTTTTTTTGAAATTGCAGTAATCTGGTCTTCTGCTTCGGGCTCAATGCCAAGTACCATAGCGGGTTTACTGTGTTGGTGATTGGCAGCAAGAGCAAACGATTCCAGCCGATCCGAAACAAGGGTAACATCTTTTATCCCTTTTATTTGCTGCTTGAGTTCGGGCGGAACTTCCATGCTGTTTTCAAGCGTCCGCTCTTCCCAGTACGCGGTGTCCTGCACCTGTAAATAGCCCGAGTAGAATTTTACTACGTTTCCGATCATGCTGTCGTAAGACCCTTCCTGCATCGAACGCATCCAGGAAGCCAGCAGCACACTGAAAATAATGGATGAGATAGCAATGAGTGTTCGTCTTTTATTTCTCCAGAGGTTTCTCCATGCCAGTTTGATGTCTGTTTTCATCCTTGTCAGCCGTTTGTTATTTATTTGTACTTACAAAATCGACAATTTAACCGGGCGCAATTACCTCACCCTTCTCATGTTTTGCTGCGAAAAGAAAGATTCGTCCTGAGCGACATTGAACTTAATTTCGTCGAAAATCAGAGTGGTCTTGTGTCCGTCTTTGTCTGCCGGAATCATTTCAAGCCGGGTTGGCATTTCCCGGTCGTCCATTTTTTTGATGTCCGACAGAATCTCAATATTGACCAACTTTTCGTCTTCATCGTAGTATTCAGCTCTTAGCCAGTGGTATTCTTTTTTTGAAACCCACATCAATATTTTCCCCCAAACCACCGGTGCATCGGGTTTTGGAATGAGCTCAACTTTGTAGCAGTTGTACCCTTCTATGGTTTCTTCTCCCAACAATTTGTGGTTGTAGTCTTTCTCCAGCGAAGATTCCCGAACCAGGTCGTCGTTGGTAAAATCAGACCCCATCCACGATTGCATCATCATTGATGGCGGAATTTTTATCATTCGTTCAATGGTGGGCACCCAGTTCCACATTTCGTTTTCCCGTTTCAGAAAAACCTGTCCTTTTTCTTTGGCCGGAGCAGTAATGTAGATTAGTGAGTAATCATTGCCCAGCGTCCAGCTCTTCATTGAAATTTCACGACTCCAGTTCGGGCGCTCAATAATCATGGTCGTTTGGCCGCGGCTCGATTCGCCTCTGAGCTTTTCGTCGGCTTTTCTGATTATTTCTGCAATATCCTGGCTCAGCGCATTGAAGGTTAAAAAACTAAGGATGGAAAATGCGAAGATTGTTTTCATGAGATATTTTTTAAGTTGAAATTAACCTGAAACAGGCTTCTATTGTCTTGTCTTCAAGTTGTTTGAGCGAGAAAAAGTCCGGTGCAGAAATAACAATAAGCAATGCCCCCTTTACCAGCGAACTTATTACAAGTAAATCTCCCTCGGGATCTTTACTGCCCATTGAAGTGGTGAACCGATTAAGCATTTGCATTATTTTAGGAAATTTGTCTCCGTATTCATCCATTAATGAGTCGGTAAGGTTGGACTGCATTACAATGGCAGAATAGAGTTTCCAGAACCTTCGGTTTTCGCTTATTACATGAAAGCTTTTGCGGATAAACTGTTCAAATTCATCACGGGTTAAAATACCGTCGTGATTCAGGTCGAAATTGGAATAAATCGAGTCGAACCCTTCTTTTACTATTTCACTAAGAATTTCCTGTTTGCTTGCAAAGTAGTTGTACGCAAGTCCTTTGGATACTTTTGCCTGTTTGGCAACCTGGCTCATGGAAGTGGCGTGGAACCCTTTTTCTGCAAATAGTTCCAACGCCGTATCCAAAATTAATTGTTTTTTCTGTTTCCTTATTTTGTCAAATTGTTCCGGACTCCGAGGCATTATTTCAATTATTTAATTTTATTGACTGAACGGTTGGTCAAAGTTAAGACGCTTTTATAAAAAAGCTTCAATTTGTGTGTTAAAAAAATGTTAACTATGAATGACTGGTCAGTCAAACTTTTAGAACGGTGAGTTTACAAAAATTAGCGTAAAGCATTTCCGATTGATTTTCAGAACTTCTATATTTACGTTTTTCTATTACTTAAATCAATTTAACGATATTATGAATTCTGACAGAAGAAGATTTATAAGAAATTCAGCACTGGCTACTGCTGCTATTAGTACTTTCCCTACAATTATGAATGCTTGTGCCTCTCCGGCAGAGACGGTGCGAGTTGGATTAATCGGATGCAGAAGTATGGGATTTAGTGATTTGAAGAGTTTTTTGAAGGAAGGAAACAATGTGGATTGTGTGGCTCTTTGTGATGTGGATTCGAAAATTTTGGAATCCAGAGCCGCCGATGTGGAGAAGATGACCAATAAAAAGCCGGTTTTGTATGCTGACTTCAGAGAGATGCTCGATAGCCCCGATGTTGATGCGGTGATTGTGGGTACTCCCGACCACTGGCATGCTGACATGATGATAATGGCGCTGCAGGCCGGGAAACACGTGTATGTTGAAAAGCCTATGGGGCACAGCATTGAAGAGTGTAATGCCATGGTAAAAGCGGGCTCGAAATATCCGAAGTTGGCTGTTCAGGTGGGTATGTGGCAACGCAGTTCAAAACATTGGTTCGAAGCTTCAGATGTTGTTAAATCAGGAGTATTGGGAGATGTTCATCTTGTAAAAGCATGGATTTACAAAGGCTACGACGAGCCTTACCCGTCTCTGCCCGATTCAGAAGCTCCATCTTATGTAGATTACGATATGTGGTTAGGGCCGGCGCCAAAACGTCCGTTTAACCCCAACCGTTTTCATTATAATTTTCGCTGGTGGTGGGATTATGCTGGCGGCGCAATGACAGACTGGGGCGTGCATCTTTTGGATTTTGCAATGTATGCCATGGATGCAGATATGCCTCAGAAGATTGCTCCCGGCGGCGGAATTTTTTACCATGAACCCGGAGCTATTGAAACACCTGATATTCAGCAGGCCATTTACGGATATCCGAAGCATACCATGATTTGGGAATGTGGCTTGAATCCCGGAATGGGGCCTTACAGAAAAGGGCACGGGGTTGCATTTGTCGGTCAAAAAGGAACTTTGGTTGTCGATCGGAGTGGATACGAGTTAATTCCGGATAGAAGTGATGCGAAAAAAGGACCGTTTTTCGAAGGTTCAAAACAAGCAAATTACGGAGATGGGCTGGATGAGCATGTACAAAACTTTTTGAAATGTATTCGTGAAGGCGGTACACCAAATGCATCGGTGGAAATTGGAGCAAAAACAGCAATTGTTTCTGAAATGGGGAATATCGCTTATCGTGTTGGCGAAGTTATTCATTGGGATAATGAAAACAAGAAATTTAAGGAAGCAGCAGCTGATAATCTTACACGGTTGAATTACAACGAAAAATGGAAGCTCCCGGTTGTTTAGCTGAATTTGATTACGATATATTAAATGCGGGCAGGAAGATTTTTTCTGCCCGCATTCATTTTGGCCGGCATCAGAAAGACAAAACCGAAAACGATTAGTACACAGAGAATCTGGTGCAGGTTTATGGTTAGAATTTGTTGATTGATGCTTGAACCGGACTTTTGTGCATAATTGGAATCGTAGATTTTTAGCAGAAAAAAATCGTAAAAAGATTTACAGAACACAAAAATTTATAAATTTGCATGCCTGAAAAAAGCGGGAGTAGCTCAGTGGTAGAGCATCAGCTTCCCAAGCTGAGGGTCGCGGGTTCGATCCCCGTTTCCCGCTCAATTGGAAAAGGAGTCAGATTAGCGTCTTACTCCTTTTTTGTTTTTCGGGAACAACGTGTCATGTTGAAATAAGGCGTGCCTCCCTTGAAAACGCAAGTGTGTTCGTGTGAATATAGAGCAAGTTGTTGATTTTGATTGTGTTGTTGATGAATGCAAATTATTCCTTCGGGCTAATTGTTAGCCAGCATTTCCTTCAAACGGGCAGCCCATTTGAATTTGGAATAATATGTATCTTTGACTTCAATAGTAAATAATGTAACGTATGCGAAGAGTGGTTTTGTTTTTGGCGTTGTTTGTTCCTGTTGTTGTGCTGGCCCAGGTAAACCATGCAGACTCCAATGGATTGCGTCAGGGGAAATGGGAGAAATTTTATTCCAACGGACAAAAAATGTACGAAGGGCAGTTCCTAAACGGAAAGCCGGTGGGAGAGTGGACCCGTTTTCATGAAGGCGGACAGGTGAAAGCAAAAATGAATTATGTCGAAAATTCGGACTCTGCAAATACTCAGCTTTTCGATGTATGGGGGAAAAAAGTTGCAGAAGGTGTTTACCTGAACGAAAAAAGAGAAGGCCGGTGGATTTACTATGCAGACGGGGTGAAAGTTGCCGAGGAAGAATTTGCTCATGGTGTTAAACATGGCGGCTCCAAAACCTATTATCCCTCGGGCGAATTACTGGAAGAGTCGGAATGGCAAAATGGAGTGCAGCAGGGAAATTACAGCGTATTTTTTAAAAACGGTCGTCCGTATATGCAATGCAAATTTCAAAATGGCAAGCGAAATGGCTTGTGCCTTTCATACTTTCAGAACGGGAGAGTAGAGATGGAAGCGCATTATAAAAACAATTTGCGTAACGGTGAGTGGAAATTTAACAACGAGCAGGGTGCGTATTTGTATTCGCTTATTTACGAAGAAGGGCGGCTGCTAAACCCGGAAGTGCGTGACAGTATCGATAACAAGCAAATTCAGAACCTCGAAAACACGCGACATAACATTCCTGACCCGGAAAAATTCATGCAGGATCCCACACAATACATGATGGAAATGCAAAAAAACAGATGATAGTCAGGATATTTCACTAATTTGCGTTGTATTTTGGACGATAGAAAAACGCAAATTAACCAGTCGTTATGAAAGTGCCCTTTTTTCTGATCTTAATAGCTATTTTGTTTGGCGCCATGGAAATTGATGCCCAAAATTATTACTGGGTCGCTTTTCACGACAAGGATAATTCGCCATACTCTCTTTTATTTCCCGAAGAGTTTCTTTCTTCGAAGGCTCTTCAGCGGCGGAGAAATCAAAACATTGCTATCGATTCACTTGATTTGCCGGTAAATCCAAACTATGTGCAGCAGACTTTAGCGTTGGGCGCTACTCTGAAGCACTCGTCGAAATGGTTGAACGGGATTACCGTTAAAGCGTCAGCTGACAGTTTTGTGGAAGAAGCTTTGTTGCTGCCATTTGTTAAAGAAGTTCAGCTCACGAAACGGTCTACCCAAATGAAAAGTGCGTTTAATAAGTTTGCTGAACCTGAATGTTCCGGTAGTGATTTGGATATTGATACCGCTGTGTATGGCGAGTCTGTTCATCAGGTGGCTCAGCTCAACGGACAATTTTTGCATAACAACGGTTTCAGGGGAGAGGAGATGTACATCGCCGTTTTTGATGCAGGATTCTACAAGGCCGATCAGTACCCTGCTTTCGACAGTTTATGGATTAACCGACAGATTGCCGGAATTAAAGATTTTGTAGCTCCGAAAGAGAACTTTTTTGACGGGCATTACCATGGAATGAGCGTGCTTTCAATAATGGGCGGAAATATTGCCGGAAAAATACAGGGAACGGCTCCCAAGGCAACTTATTGGCTTGTCAGGTCGGAAGACCCGGGCTCTGAATTTTTAATTGAAGAGGATAACTGGGTGGCGGCTGCAGAGTTTGCAGACAGTGTGGGGGTAGATATTATTAACTCTTCGTTGGGCTACTTTACTTTCGATGATCCGGCAATGGATCATACCTACGACGATATGGACGGGAAAACAACACGTGTGGCAAAAGCGGCCAATATTGCTGTGGCAAAAGGAATGCTGGTATTTGCCAGTGCCGGAAATGAAGGACGGGAGAATAATCCCTGGAAATACATTATTTCTCCATCGGATGGCGACAGTGTAATTGCGGTGGGGGCAGTCAACAAAGACGGGATTCCGGCACCGTTTACTTCGCGTGGCCCGGCTTCCGATGGCGATGTAAAACCTAACGTATCTGCAATGGGATGGAACACCATTGTTCAACGTAGCAGCGGCACCATCGGAACAGGAAACGGCACGTCCTATTCTTCTCCGGTAATTGCAGGTGCCGCAGCCTGCTTGTGGCAGGCAAATCTTTTGGCCACCGCTTCGCAGGTAAAAAACGCCATTGAACGAAGCGCAAATTTATATTTAACTCCCGACACACTTTCGGGATATGGAATTCCGGATTTGAAAATTGCAGACAAGATTTTAAAAACGGCCATATTCGAAGACCGAGATACGTCTGAAACCTGGTTGGTGTATCCGAATCCGGCATCTGATTATATTGTTTTGCAAAAGCAGAAAATAACTTTGAATAAAAAGGTGCAAATAGCATTTTATTCACTCGACGGAAAACTATTGAAAAAAGAAGAAAAAAATGATGCCGCCCGGATAATGTTGAAAGATTTATATTCACTCCCGCGAGGATTGTTAATTTTACAGATTATTTCCGATGACGAAACGGAAACACTGAAAATTGCAATTAGTCCGTGAAACGATGGAGCAGAAACTGACCCTTTTCGAGTTAAACAGGCAAATAAAAGATGCCCTGAGCAGCGCCATTCCAAAAACTGTTTGGGTTGTTGCCGAAATAAGCGAGTTGAAAGAGAACCGCACCGGACATTGTTATCTGGAGTTGGTGGAGAAAGATGGACGCGAAACCATTGCCCGCGCCAGGGCAACCATTTGGTCGTACACTTATCGAATTTTAAAACCTTATTTCGAAACCACCACCGGGCAGCTTTTTACGCACGGAATTAAAGTGTTGGTTCAGGTTTCGGTGGAGTATCATCCGGCTTACGGTCTGAGCCTGAATATTAAAGATATTGACCCGGCTTATACCGTTGGCGACATGGCGCTGCAGCGAAAAGAAATTATAGAGAAGTTGCAAAGCGAGGGAGTTTTTGATATGAACAAACAGTTGGAACTTCCGTTGGTGCCTCAGAAAATTGCGGTTATTTCGTCGAAAACTGCAGCCGGATATCAGGATTTTATGAAACAGCTTGAATCCAATTCGTACGGCATTAAGTTTTACACTCAGATTTTCGAAGCTTTTATGCAGGGAAACGAAACAGTTCCGTCTGTGATTTCTGCGCTGGACAGGATTTTTGAGTACGAAGATTTTTTTGATGCCGTGGCTATCATCAGAGGAGGAGGTGCAACTGCCGACCTGAGTAGTTTCGATAATTTTGATTTGGCCTATTACGTTACTCAGTTTCCATTGGCGGTAGTTACCGGAATCGGGCACGAAAAAGATGATACTGTTATCGATTTGGTGGCTCACACCCGGCTGAAAACACCTACTGCAGTTGCCGAATTTTTTATTAGCGGCGCCGGACAGTTTTATGAGCATCTGACAGAACTTGAAACAGAGGTGGTTCAGCTTGCCCGCGAAGCTGTTGAAACAAAGCAGGAGCAACTTGGGAAATTTGCAGCCAACCTGCATCGTAATGTCGACGAGTTTATCGACGAAAAGAGTAAGCAGCTTCTTAAAACCGGAAACAGTTTGCAACAACAGGTTAACAGGTTTGCGTTCAATAAAAAATATGAATTGAATAACCTGAAACACAACCTTAATTCTGCCCTTTCCGTTTGGAAAGTGGAGCAAAAAAGCAGCATCGACCGGCAAAAACGTATTTTGAGGAGGGTGGTAATTGAATCATTATTAAAAGAAGAGGCAAATTTTGGCCGGTTGAAGGAGCAGGTGAAACATCGTTTTGTCAGCTTCCTGGCAAAAGAGAAAGAATGGATTTCCCGAAGTGAAAATACGGTTCGTCTGCTGAATCCTGAGAATGTGTTGAAACGCGGATACACTCTGACACTTAAAGGCGGAAAGATTGTTAAGTCGGCAAATTCGCTTCATTTGAATGATGAAATTGAAATCCGTTTTGCCAACGGTAGTGTTAAAAGTAAAATTACAAACAAGGAATAAAATGGCAACAAAAAAAGTAACCTATAGCGAGGCGATTTCTGAAATTGAAGAAATTTTAGAGAAAATTGAAAATGAGGAGCTTGATGTGGATGAACTGGCAGAAAAAGTAAAGCGGGTATCCACACTGCTGAAAATTTGTAAAGATAAACTGCTAAAAACAAACGAGCAGGTAGAACAAATATTAAAAGAAATGGAAGATTAACAAGGATAATTATGACAAAACAAGAATTGGCAAAAACAATAGACCACGCGGTTTTGAAACCCGAATTTACCGATGCGGATTTACGAAAACATGCAAAAATATGCATTGAAAATAAGGTTTTTAGCATGTGCGTAAAACCTTGCGACGTGAAAGCAACGAAGTCTCTTTTGGCAGATAGCGGTGTTAAAGTATCCTGTGTATTGAGTTTCCCTCACGGAGCAGATGCTACTCCGGTAAAAGCTTTTCAGGCTAAGCAGGCCATCGACGACGGTGTGGACGAAATCGATATGGTTATGAATATCGGGAAATTTCTGAGCGAAGATTATCGGTATGTTACAGACGACATCAGGGCAGTTGTAGATGTTGCTCACCAGCATAATGTGCCGGTTAAGGTAATTCAGGAAAGCGGTTTTTTAACGCTTGAACAGGTGAAAAAAGCGTGCCTGGTTGCGTTGGATGCCGGAGCCGATTTTGTAAAAACTTCTACCGGTTTTGGCCCGGGTAAAGCAACTCCCGAGGTTATTGATGTAATGGTAAAAACTGTTGGCGATAAAATGAAAGTGAAAGCATCGGGCGGAATACGTACATGGGACGATGCAGTCGCTTTTTTGGAACAAGGCGCCGACCGGCTCGGAATTGGTTCAACCGAAGCAGTTTTGAACGGGGCGAAGGCCGATGGAAACTATTAATTTTAATACTTCAAATAAAACCGGCATATTTGTAATCCTTGCTGAAAAGGAGAAAACATGTATTTTTTAAACGGGGATCGAGATTATATAAAGCCAAAAGGCACTTGCGCTTTGCTGGACGAGCAGGTGCAAGACATTTTTAGGCAACTGAAAAAAATCAATTCAGGGAAGAGAATATTCAAGTTGAATTTTTTTGCGGACACCACTTCTGCAGATGATTACAATAAACTGCAACGCGGGTTGAAGCAGTTGGTGGCTGAGCACTTTGAGCATTCTGTTATTTGTGCTTTAATTGCGCAACCTCCCTTAACCTGCCGCATTTTGGCAGAGGCTTTTTATTTTGATTTTTCTTTATGGGAAGCAGATTCAGTCCTTACTGAAAATGGTTCTGCAATGCTTTTCAAAAGAGACGATGTAAAGGTTTTGGTCGGAAATGCCCAGGCTGATTACGCTTCGGATTGCCACGGCAGTTCTGATGCGGCATTTTTAGCTTTTGGGGAACTGCTCCAAAAGTCAGGGATACCGCTTGACGCTGTTGTGAGGCAGTGGAATTACATCGAAAATATTACTGGTTTTGATGGCTCCAGCCAGCGTTATCAGGAATTTAATAATGTGCGAACCGATTTTTACGCAGGACATTTTAATGAAAACGGATATCCGGCAGCTACCGGAATTGGAATGAACAGGGGTGGGGTAATAATTGAGTTTGTAGCTGTGAGTGCCCCCAATGTATTGAGTTTACCTCTCGATAATCCGGAACAGGTTTCTGCGCACGAATACAGTGGAGAAGTTTTGGTCGGCATGGAAAATTCGTGCAAATCAACGCCAAAGTTTGAGCGTGCCCGCTACCTGGAGTTATTTGGGAAAAAGCAGGTGTTTATTTCCGGAACTGCCTCCATTCGGGGAGAGCTGACCGTTGGAATTGACGACCCGGTTGAACAAACCAAAGTTACAATTCAGAACATGCAGCGTTTGTACTCCCGCGATGTTTTGTCTGCCGTTCCCGGAAATTCGCTTCGCCCGGTGTACGGGCATGCACGTGTTTACGTTAAAAACCGGAAAGATTTTGCAGCCATCAAAAAAACATTTAAAAGTTATTATGGAAACTTGCCGGTGGTTTATATTGTTGCAGATATTTGCCGCGAAAATTTGTTGATGGAAATAGAAGGGAAAGTAATATTGAAGTAGAGCTTTTGTTTGGGAAAAATTGAACACGTGGATTTTTAGACGAAATACATCAATCAACAAAATAGAACTTTCAAAAATTATTACCGGAACGCTGGATATAATGAACAAAAAAAGCTGCCTTTAAATGAATAAAGACAGCTTCTTTTATTGGAATTCGTCGTTTTTACTTGTCGTTGCTTGCTGTTGCTGTTTTAGAACCGCTGCAGCATCCTTCAGCTTTTGCCGTGGTTTTCTTGTCTGCGCAACCTTCAGCTTTTGCTGCTGATTTAGTTCCTGAACATCCTTCAGCTTTTGCAGCAGATTTGGTCTCAGAACAACCTTCTGACTTGGCTTTTGCACAACCTTCAGCTTTTGCTTCGCTGCAGCCTTTAGTTGCTTTTGCCTTTGGAGTTTCTTCGTCCTGAACTGTTTCGTTTTTGTCAACAACCACAGTTACATTCTCTTTTTCATTGTTGTTTACAACTACACTTGCAGTAGAAACCGACAGTCCGTAAACCATAACTAATGCTAATACAAAAAATACTTTTTTCATCTTTTTCTAATTTTGGGATTTTACAATAAAATCTGTTTTAATAATCTCAGTTTCAATAATAATAACAAAGCATGTTAAATCCAAAAGAATATTAATATTTTTTTGTCTTTTATGCTTGATTATTCGGCAAGTTGTTGAATTATAGTCTTTTTTGTTTGTTTGTGCATTGCGGAAATACTGAACCTTTAACTGTTGTGTTCGAAAATGTTGCAAGAGTTATGCAGAAACCGAACCCGTTTTTTCCGGCTTTTTGTCTGCAATTGAAAATTTATTCGTACTCATTTTGAGGGACAATTGTCTGGAACGTAAATTTCTGGAAAATAGCAAAACGTTATTCATATAAATGTATGATTTTTGTTATACCCTTAATCCGCACAAAATGCAGTGAGTTAGGGTGCGGTTTATTTTTTTGAAATGTTACCTTTACGAGCACGGAATGTAACACAATGCACAGTTTGATTACCAATAATTAAAACTTGAATAGATGAAGAAAAAAATTATCCACTTAGATAATATTACAAAGAATTATAAGGTAGGCACGCAGGTTGTCAGAGCCCTTCGTACAATATCTCTCGATATTTATGAAGGTGAATATGTAGCCATAATGGGAGCTTCCGGTTCAGGAAAATCTACTTTGATGAATATTATTGGTTGCCTGGATACTCCGTCGGGAGGAACTTACATTTTGAACGAAAGAGATGTGAGCCGGCTGTCAGACAATCAGCTTGCCGAAATCCGGAATGCGGAAATCGGCTTTGTTTTTCAGGTTTTTAATCTGCTTCCCCGAAGTACTGCGCTGGAAAATGTGATGCTTCCGATGGTTTACGCGGGTGTTCGAAAACACGACCGAAAACAGCGTGCAACCGATACACTTAACGATGTTGGGCTTACTGACAGGATGCATCACCGGCCAAACGAACTCTCGGGCGGGCAGCGCCAGCGTGTTGCAATTGCCAGGGCGCTGGTTAATCGTCCTTCCATTTTACTGGCCGACGAGCCCACGGGAAACCTCGACTCTGTAATTTCTGAGGATATTATGAAGCTTTTTGCGGACATACATCGCAAGGGAAATACGTTGGTTATGGTTACCCACGAGTTGGATATTGCAAAACATGCGCACCGCATTATCAAATTGAAAGACGGGGAAGTTGAAACCGATGAAATAAATCCCAACCCGGTTTATTAAATGTTACGTTATGTCTAAAGAGTTTAAAATTTACACCAAAACCGGTGACGATGGTTCTACCGGGCTAGTGGGCGGTTCAAGGGTAAAAAAGTACGATATAAGGCTGGAAGCTTATGGAACGGTTGACGAGTTGAATGCGTTAATAGGGGTAATTCGTTCAGCTAAATTGCCGGAAAATCATGCTGCAACTCTGGTCGAAATACAGAATAAGCTTTTCAATATTGGTTCTCTTTTGGCTTCAGATGAAAGAGGAAGGGCTTTTACAGAGCGCCTTTCAATAACAGAGCAAAATATTTCTTTTTTGGAAAACGCCATAGATGAAATGGAAGAGGGATTGCCGGCTTTGAAGCATTTTATTTTGCCTGGCGGCGATTTTGCTGCAGCGCAGTGTCATGTGGCCAGAACAGTATGCCGGAGGGCAGAAAGACGAATACTTGAGTTCGCAGAAAAAGAGGAAGTACAACCCGAAATTGTAAAATATGTGAATCGCCTGTCAGATTTTTTATTTGTGTTGGCTCGTAAACTGGCCGTCAACAGCGGGATTGAGGAGAGTCCGTGGAAACAATCTTAAAAATAAACACATCAGGTGTTTTTCATATCATTTTTTTATTATATTCGCGGCATTGAAAAAACGAAAATAACCGCTTAAATCCATAAAAATGTATTGGACTCTGGAATTAGCTTCGAAATTGGAAGATGCGCCCTGGCCGGCAAGCAAAGACGAACTGATTGACTATGCCATTCGGTCTGGTGCTCCTCTTGAAGTAATTGAAAATCTGCAGGAAATTGAAGACGAAGGCGAAATTTACGAGAGTATCGAAGATATTTGGCCTGATTATCCGAGTAAGGATGATTTCTTTTTCAATGAAGATGAGTATTAAGTATTAACAGGAAAAAAATAGAGAAGAAGCAGGTTTTTTACAGCCTGCTTTTTTTTTGTTATACGCTGGCAAGCAATCCTCCGTCAACGCTCAAAATATTCCCGTTTACATAATTGCTGGCATCAGACGATAGAAATATTGCAGCGCCAATCAATTCTGCCGGTTGTCCCCAGCGTTTGGCAGGTGTTCTGTTGCACAGCCACTTGTCGAATTCCGGATCGTTTTTTAGCGGAAGGGTAAGTTCTGTTTCGAAATACCCGGGAGCAATTCCGTTTACCTGAATGTTGTTCCCGCCCCATTCTGTGGCAAGTGCCCTGGTGAGCATTTTTATTCCTCCTTTGGAAACGGTGTAAGGAACAATGGTGGGTCTGCCCAGCTCACTTTGCATCGAACAGATGTTGATGATTTTTCCGGCTGCTCGTTTTATCATATAACGACCCACAACCTGCGAAACAATCATTGCTCCGTTTACGTTTATATCCAGCACTGTTTTCCAGTCGCCTTCGTCAAAATCTTCAAAAGGTCCCCTGATGTTAATTCCTGCATTGTTTACAAGAATGTCGATTGAGCCGGTGTTGTTTTCGTACTCGCTAATTGCTTTGTTTACTGCATTAGAATCGGTCACGTCAAAAACCAGTTTGTCAACTGTAAAACCTTGTTTCTGAAGTTTGTCTTCTGCATCGGTTAACTTCGATTCATTACGGCCGTTCAGAATAATTCGGGCTCCTGCGCCCGCCAGTCCTTCGGCAATGGCCAGTCCAATTCCGCTTCCGGAGCCTGTTATCAACGCTGTTTTCCCTTTCAGGTTAAATAAGGATAGTGAATTCATTATGACAATTTAAAGTTTGCTTTTTAGTTTTTTCAAAGGTAGTAAATCGAATTCGCCAAAATGTATTTCTTCTTTGAATTCGGCAACGAATTTACGGTTTAATAAAAATAACTCGCTGTTGAATTTGTCCTGAGGATAAGTGTTTTCCGGCGTGAATTTTTCAAAATCGAACTGCGTAAAGTTCAGTTCGCAGGTCGAGAGCTCCCATTCATCATCGTCGTTGGTGTAAAGCAACGGAAGCCCGTGTGTGCGGCAAATCATTGGTCTCGATTCGTAAATTGCACAAACATGATTTTTCAGGAAAACGCAATCTCCTTCCTCCATATTTTCCTCTTCCGGTAGTTCTTCTGTATTTAAATTCCGGGTCTTTAATTCATCCAGAATCGAATAGAATTCCAGGGGCAAAATGCTGTAGTCCATGCAGCATAAGTCGCACCCTTTTTTGCATTGCATATTCCCGGCATGTTCTTTCAATAATTTGTCAGACGCATTGTCTATCTCTTTTCGTAGCTGTCTGTATGCGATAAAATGTTTTTCCATAATTTACGTTGGATTGTCTGGCAAAATTCGCGAAATTTTCGCAGAAAACAGGAACAAAGTAGTATCTTGTGCGCAACGAACCAGAACAGAACAGTTTAAAAAAAGGACAGCAATGAAAAAAATCTTACTTTACCTGGCTATTGTTTTAGCCGGAGTTCCTGCCGCGGCGCAATATGTGAATTTTGACTTTCTCGACTACAATCTTCCCCTGGATGAAAGAGTGGATATTTTGGTTTCGCAAATGACTTTGCAGGAAAAAGTGGATCAAATGGTGTACGATTCCAAGGAAATTCCGCGACTGGGCATTCCGGCGTACAACTGGTGGAACGAAAGCCTGCATGGCGTTGCAAGGGCAGGTTATGCAACTGTTTTTCCTCAGTCGATTACCATTGCTGCTTCCTGGGATAAAGATTTGATGTTGTGTGTTTCAACGGCTATTTCAGATGAGGCGCGTGCCAAGTACAACGATTTTATTCGCCGCGGAAAACGAGGTATTTACCAGGGATTGACTTTTTGGTCGCCCAACATTAATATTTTCAGGGATCCGCGTTGGGGGCGCGGGCACGAAACCTACGGAGAAGATCCGTTTCTTACCGGGCAAATGGGACTTCAATTTGTAAAAGGGTTGCAGGGAGATAATCCCAACTACCTGAAAACAATTGCCACTGCAAAACATTACGCGGTTCATTCGGGACCGGAACCATTGAGGCACGAGTTTAATGCGATGGTGAATGACCGTGATTTGCGGGAAACCTACTTGCCGGCGTTTCGTTCGCTGGTGGTTGATGGTGGTGTCTATTCAATAATGTGTGCATACAACCAGTATCGTGGGCTTCCATGTTGTGCAAACCGCTATCTCGATGATATCCTCCGGAAAGAGTGGGGATTTAACGGTTACGTGGTTTCCGATTGCTGGGCGATTTCCGATTTTTATACTTTTCAGGGGTTTTCTGCAGATGCTGCCGAGGCTTCGGCTGTTGCTGTGAAAGGAGGTACTGATCTGAATTGCGGCATTTCCTACGCGCAGCTGAAAAAGGCTGTTGAGCAAAATTTAATTGATGAAGAGTATATTGATGTTGCCGTAAAAAGGCTTTTTAAAGCACGTTTTAAATTGGGAATGTTCGATCCCGAAGAAATAGTGCCTTATTCGCAAATTCCGTTTTCGGTAAATGCATCTGGCAAACATGCAGAGCTGGCTTTGGAAGCTTCAAAAAAAAGCATTGTTTTACTAAAGAATGAAAACAAAGCCCTGCCGCTTTCAAAGAACATAAAAAAGCTCGCGGTAATTGGGCCCAATGCCGACAATTGGGAAGCTCTTTTGGGAAACTACAACGGAGTCCCCAAAAATCCGGTTACGGTTTTGGCGGGGCTGAGAAGCAAGCTCAAAAATACCGAAATTCTTTTTGCTGAAGGGAGTCATCTGGCTGAAGGAATTTCAAACCTGCATCCTGTTCCCGGCGAGTTTCTGGTAACAGAAAAAGGCGAACCGGGAGTTGTTGGTGAGTATTTTGGCAATGCCAATCTCGAAGGAAATCCGGTTTTTACACGGATTGATTCCAATATCGATTTTTATTGGGAATCGGAAGCACCGTCGCCAGTGTTGCCCGACGACGATTTTTCCGTCAGGTGGACTGGGTATCTCGCTCCTCCGGTTTCCGGAGAGTACAAAATTGGTTCGTGGGGAATGCCCACTCTCGAAATTTGGCTGGAAGGGGAAAGAATTTTGAGGTTTAACAGCGAACACCATTCTGCCCATCAGGAGACGGCTGTTGACCTGGAAGCAGGCAAAAAATATAAGTTTGTTTACGAGTATAAAAACTGGCATGGCGATGGCGACGCCCGGTTTTTGTGGGCTGTTCCTAATCCGAATATGGTACAGGAAGCTGTTGAAGCCGCCGAGAAAGCAGATGCCGTAGTTTTGGTTCTGGGACTGTCGCAACGCCTCGAAGGCGAAGAGATGAATGTGGAAGTGGACGGTTTTAAAGGTGGTGATCGTACAAAATTACTTTTGCCGCAATTGCAGCGGGATTTGATGGACGCCGTGCAAAAAACAGGGAAACCCGTTGTTTTGGTTTTGCTTAACGGAAGTGCGCTGGCCATTAACCGGGCCGATGAATATCTGGATGCCATCCTCTCTGCAGGATATCCCGGACAGGAAGGCGGCCACGCCGTTGCCGACGTGCTGTTTGGTGATTATAATCCTGCCGGTCGTTTGCCGGTTACCTATTACAAGTCGGTTAACCAGTTGCCTTCTTTCGAAGAATACAATATGAACGGCCGTACTTACCGCTATTTTAGTGGCGAACCGCTTTATCCGTTTGGGTACGGATTGAGTTACACTACATTCGAATATGAAAATTTGCAGGTGCCGGCCGAAATAAAAACCGGCGATTCGTTAATTGTAAAAGTGAAAGTAACAAACACTGGTTTGTTAGCCGGAGAGGAAGTAGTGCAATTGTACATTTCAGACGAAGAGGCTTCTACTCCGCGGCCCCGCCTGCAATTGGAAGGTTTTGAACGGGTGTTTCTTCAACCCGGTGAGTCGAAAGTAGTGGAAATGACATTGTCGCCGCGTCAGTTTTCTATGATTGGTACGGACGATGAGCGAATTATTGAACCGGGCTGGGTTACCGTTTCTGCCGGTGGAGGACAACCCGGGGCAAAAGGTGCTGTAACAGTTTCCGGCAGGGTAAATCTTACCGGAGATGTGGTGAGGCTGGATTAGAATGAAATCTGTTTTTGTTTCATTGAGAACGCCGGATTATAAACTGTGCCACTCCAAAAGAATCGACAAGAAGAAATTTCGTGGGTTCCCGGGATAATAATATCTGGGCGGGGTACTGCCAAATGAGGACGCATTTACAGCAAGCATTGCTGCATAACGAATATCGAGAATATTTTGCACACCGGTTTTTATTTCAATCCGAAATGCCTTTGTTTCGCCACTGTACCAAATTTCTGCATTGGTAAGTCCGTAGGCAGAAGAGAATGATGTGTTGGCGTCGTTTACGGGCATTTTTCCCACGAAGCGGTGCCAGGCTTTTGTGCCAATGTTTTTGGTCAATCGAAAATCTCCGGCAAGCAGCCAGTTGGTGCGAGCCGTACCCGGAAGCAAATTTCCCGAATAGTTTTGTTCTTCATCAACAAAATCCAGAAAGCGGTAGTTGGCGAGAGTCGCATTTCCGTTCAATGTTAACGAAGGGAATGAACCCGGGTTCAATGCTGCCCATTTTATTTCGGCTTCCAGTCCGGGATGCAGCGATTTCCCGGCATTCACTCCAACGTACGCATCGTCACCGGTGCGCCGGGCAACCAGTAAATTATTTATGTAAATGCGGTAATAACTAACGGTTGCGCTGAGTTTGTCGTTTCGGCTGGCTCGCACACCAACCTCCAGGTTCCAGCCGGTTTCCGGTTTTATTTCCGGATTAATTTGTCCTTCGGGCAGCAGTGTTTCTTCAAACGACGGAGTTGAAAAGCCATGGCTGGCATTTCCGAAAAAAGAAAAAGTGCTGGAAACATGGTAACTGGCCCCGATGCGTGGAGAAAGTACCGGTTTGTAGGAACGGTCTCCCGATTGATTTCCGTCGGCCAGAAAATTGTCGGAGTAATTGAAACGGGTCAGGTTGCCGTTAACGCCGGCAGAAAGGAAAACATTATCCCGAAAGTTTGCCTCCATTTGCACGAACAGGTTTTCGTAGGAACGCTTTTCGTGATTGTCGGAAAGCGCTTCTTGTGGAGCGTCATTCGACCAGGTTGACCAGAAATAGTTTTCCCGGAAAAATTCAAATCCGGAGGTAAAAGTAAATTTGTTTGTTGCACTGGCGATGGTTTTCTGGTAATAACTTCTCCATCCCAGGTACGTAGAATTTTCTTTCAGAAGGTTAAACGGGCGCAGTTCGTCGGCATTTCTGAAGCTTCCGAAAGCGGCAATCGACAGTTTGTTCTGTCTTTCTGATTTTACATCCAGCGAAAGTCCAAGCTGACCTTTGGTGTAGTCTTCGTTTCCCCGAATTTCTTTCCAGTTTGCAGCCGCTTTTTCCGGACTGTTCAGGAAAGTTTCCAAATCAATGGAGCTGGGAATGAAGGCTTTCATTTTTGTAATTTTTACCAACGCAGAGAGGTTCGTTTTTTCGGAAATGGCATATTGGGGATAAACAACAAAGCTTGCCCGGTTGGTTGCGTTGTTTTCTCTAAACCCCTCGCTGTTCAGTACTGAGCCGAGTGTAAATATGCTCAGGCTTTTTTGTTTGAATCCGGCGGTGAAGGTGTTTTTGTAGGAATTGAACGAAGCCACGGTTGCCTGATGTTTTGCAAAGTTCTTTTTTGTGTTTTTCGGATGGAAAAGAATTGTTCCGCCCAGCCCGGCTCCGAACAAACTCGAAGAAGGGCCTTTGATAATTTCGATGCGTTGAACAGCAGAGTTTTCAATGTCTTCAAGTGTTGTTTCTCCGTCGCCGCTGCTCAACGGAATTTCCCCGAAATAGGCTTTTATTTTGTTGGTTGCGTATGGCGTTCGCGACCCTATTCCACGAATGGTCAGCCGGTTTGTTGCCAAAGTTCCATGGTGCATAAATACGCCCGGAACCTGATTCAGCGCTTCAACGGGAGTAAATGCGCTTCCGGTTTCGAGCTGGGTGGGCGCAATTAAATGAATCGGAGCGGGAGTGTTGAAAAGATTGTATGGGCTGCGAAATGCTGTTACTGTAACTTCGTCGATTTTTTTGGAAAGTGCGGTGGTGTCTTTTTTCGCTATGGATTCAGAATTAAGTAAATCCTTTTCCTGCGCTCCAATCCAGGATGGGCGGAACACTATAAATGCAATTAAAATCAATAATCGAAGTATTTTCATTCCTGCTAAAACTCGTTTAATGCCTGCCGGCAATACAAAAGCTAATCTATTAAAATAGACAAACGGGCTGTTTTGTTCGCACTTTGTGGATTTTAATAAATGGTTAGCGCAGATAGATGATTATGCTGAAAGTATTTAAATGGTTCGTTTTATTGAAATAGGTTTTGTTGCCGATTGATTGAAACTACCTCATGTTGTCAAGCATTTCGTTTATTCTTTCTGTAACTTTTTGTGCAAGGGCGCGGCTTCCTTCTTCGGTGAAATGTACGTTGTTAGGCAGTTGTAAATCGTTCATCCGCGGAATCATAAAAGCATAAAGATTATTGATCGCTATTCCGTTTTTGTTCATGATTTTTACCGCAACCTTGTTGTATTTTTTCGGCATTCCCGGTTTCCGCGACCCGTTGACAACGTCCGGATAGGGCGTTGTTGTAGCAAAAATAAGTTTTGCTCCGGTTGTTTTCAGCTTTTCAACAATAATTTCGAGGTTCTTCTTGTACTGCCCCGGATCGGCCTGTTGCGGGTGTTTCGGGTTCTGACTGTTTTTTCCGGTAGCCGGGTCCACATGTTTTATATCGTGCAGCCCGAAATTAAAGTGAATAATATCCCATTTCTTCTGGCCAAGCCATCGGTCAATATTTTTAACACCGCTGGTTGTCCCCTGGCAATTTTCAGGTTTTCCGTTGTCCTTCATCGGGCGAAAAACATTGGCCTTTCCGTTTAGCAACTCCCGCACAAACGGAGTGTAGCCAATTGATATGGAATCGCCCAAAAGCAGAATGTTTGGGAGTTCGTTGTTAAAAAGAGTGACAAATGAATTTGGACTGGCCAGCAACGGCGATGCAAACAAGGTTTTTTGCAGAAACTCTCTTCTTGAATTCATATTTGCTGCGATTAGATTCAACCTGAAATTCAACCGGTTTATTTTGCTAATCTACTAAAACCGCGCGTGAAACGATTCAAAATGAGTTGATTTTTTGCATCTGTTGAAGCTGGCCTCCATAAATATTTTATTTTTACCTGAAATTCGTTTGAAATGAAAACTAAACCAATCATCCTTTTATTTTTTTCCATTCTTTTTATTGGTGCATGTAAACAGGAAAGTGCTGTTTGGCCCGAACCTACGCAGGAATCAAAACCCTGGACCCGTTGGTGGTGGCCGGGTAACGCGGTCGATCGTCAAAATATTCAGCGCGAACTGCAGGAGATGGCAGATGCCGGAATCGGGGGCGTTGAAATTACTTCAATTTACGGGGTTAAAGGCGAAGAGGATCGTTTCATCGAATACTTGTCGCCGCAATTTTCCGAAATGTTGAAGTTTACCATTGAACAGGCAGAAAGTTTGGGAATGGGCGTGGATCTTCCTCCGGGAAGCGGCTGGCGTTGCGGCGGGCCATTTGTTACTGAAGACAAAGGACTTTGGTCGTTGAAAATGCATGTTTTCGATGTGAACGCCGGAACGCAGTTTCAAATACCGGCAGAAATTGAGACGGCTGCTGCCTTGTCGTTTGTGAATGAAAAAGGCGATGTGGCGGTATTAAATCCAGACGAACCGTTTACCGCTCCTGCTAAAGGGAAAGTTTATGTGGCCGAGCGAAAGAAAAACCACGATATGGTGAAACGGGCTTCCGACGGCGGAAAAGGTTGGGCAATCGATACATTTAATGAAGATATTACCGAATGGTATTTAAATGAATTCTGGAACCGGTTGGGAATTGACAACGGAAAGCTTCGCTGTTTTTTTCATGATTCTTTTGAATATTCAGGCGATTTTACAACCAATTTTACCGATGAGTTTAAAAGACGGCGGGGATACAATTTGGCCGAGTACCTGCATGTTCTTGCAGGGGATTCTGAAGATAGTGAACTTGCGGCGCGAGTGAAGTCTGATTACCGGGAGACGCTGTCGGATTTGGTGCTGGAATCGTTTATTCAACCGATGACGTCGTGGGCCAACAGCCATCAAAGCCTGAACCGTAACCAGGCGCACGGTTCGCCCGGAAATATTCTCGATTTGTACGCCGCGTGCGACATTCCCGAAACGGAAATTTTCGGGACAGTAGCACCGGGGTCCGTCAATGTGCTCGTTAATAAATTTGCCTCTTCTTCTGCCCATGTAACCGGACAAAAACTGGTTTCTTCCGAAAGTTTTACCTGGCTGAACGAACACTGGACAGTAACGCCGGCAGACATGATGCGGGCCTCCAACCGGCTTTTTCTGGCAGGAGTGAATCACCTGTTTTTTCATGGCACTTGCTACTCGCCCGCTGACGCAGAATGGCCGGGATGGCTGTTTTATGCGTCAACGCAGATGAATAACCGCAATCCGTTGTGGCGCGAAATGCCCGCGCTGTTTAAATACATTGAACGTTCACAAACCATTTTGCAGCAGTCGTTGCCTCAAAACGATTTGCTGGTGTACTGGCCTTATTACGATGTTACAGCCAGCGATGGCCGGCTTTTTAACAGCCTGAATATTGATAAAGGCGATAGTTCGCACTGGCTCAGGAATACTCCGTTCAGTAATTTAGCAGGAGATTTGTTGCGTTCCGGTTTTACTTTCGACTATATTTCTGACAAGCAATTGGCTAATTGCGAATTGGTTAACGGAGAATTTGTTGCCGAAGGGAAAGCACGTTACAAAGCAATTTTACTTCCCGAAACCAAATATATTCCCCTGGAAACCATGAAGAAACTGGTTCGTTTTATTGAAAAAGGAGGTAAAGTATTTTTTGACAAACAGCTGCCGGAAAGCGTTCCCGGGATTTTTGGACTGGAAGAGCGGGAAGAAAAGCTGGATGCGTTAAAATCAGAAGTGGACAGACAAAAGCATGTAGGTAATGTTTTTGAATTGCTTCAGAATAACGGTGTTCGCGGAGAGGAAATGCTTGCGCAAAAAGGTTTTCATTATTTAAAAATGAAACTGGGAAACGAAGACTGGTACATGGTTCTGAACTGTGGCACCCAGACATTGGACGAGTGGGTGGAGCTTAATTCGGAATTGAAGTCCTGCTTTTTTTACTTCCCTGAAACCGGCGAGATTTCAAAAGCTGAAACAAATGGCAATTCTTTGCGCATTCAACTTGAGCCTGAAAGGGCGGTTTTTATTCGTTGTACGGATAAGAACGTAAACGCGCCGGGTTTTATCTATTTCGAAGAAAATGCAGAAAAGCGGGACGTAGAAGGTTCGTGGAAAATTAGCTTTGTTGAGGGCGGGCCGGTTTATCCGGGAAATATTACAACCTGGAACCTTGCTTCGTGGACAAGTATTGGCGATGAACAAACCACCCGGTTTGCAGGTACGGCAAAGTATTCGGTAGAATTTGACTGGGACGACAATGTGAAATTTGGGATGCTGAATTTGGGCGAGGTAAAAGACTGTGCCCGTTTAAAACTGAACGGGAAAAATTTTGGCACACTGTTGGGGCCTTCTTTTGTAGTTAAAGTAGATAACCTGCAGCAGGGCAAAAACTCGCTGGAAATTGAGGTTACTAATGTGGCTGCTAATCGTGTCAGGGATTTGGATATCCGCGGCGTAAACTGGAGAAAATTTTACGACATCAATTTTGTGAGTATTGAGTACACGCCATTTGATGCATCGGGGTGGGAAGTAAAAGAGGCCGGTTTGTTGGGTGACGTTTCTATTGTACCGATAAATTGAAATGCATACAGGAAACCACAGGTTAATGGTGAATAAATATTTTTACAACTTTAACCGGAAAATAAAACTTTATCAATCCATAGAACTATGAAAAACCAGAAAAATGTTGTGGTTTCCAAAGAAGTGTTGGTGCCGTTCATTTTAATAACCAGTTTGTTTGCCATGTGGGGGTTTGCCAATGACATTACCAACCCGATGGTGGCAGCATTTCAAACCGTAATGGAAATTTCGAATGCAAAAGCAGCGCTGGTTCAGTTTGCCTTTTACGGGGGGTACGCAACTATGGCCATTCCGGCTGCGCTGATAATAAAACGCTATTCGTATAAATTGGGAATCATCATTGGTTTGGCGTTGTACGCTGTTGGCGCTTTGCTGTTTTTTCCGGCTGCGCAGTACGAGATTTTCGGTTTCTTTTTGGTTTCGCTCTACATATTAACTTTTGGCCTGGCTTTTTTAGAAACCACGGCCAATCCGTACATTTTGTCGATGGGGTCACCTGAAACGGCAACACGGAGATTGAACCTGGCGCAGTCCTTCAATCCAATGGGGTCGCTTTTGGGAATGACAGTGGCTTCGCAGGTTATTCTTCCATCGTTGCAATCCGATAAAAGGGATGCAGCAGGCAACCTTATTTTCGGAACGCTGGGGGCTGCAGAAAAAGCGGCAATCCGCACGCACGATCTTGCCGAAATTCGCGATCCGTATGTAATTCTGGGTTTTGTGGTAATTGCAATGCTAGTTGTAATTGCCATGGCAAAAATGCCGCAGCGGGGAGGTGCCGACCATTCTGTTCATGCCGGCGATTCGTTTAAGCGGCTTATTAAAAATGTCAGGTACCGCGAGGGGGTTATTGCGCAGGTGTTTTATGTGGGAGCACAAATTATGTGCTGGACGTTCATTATTCATTATGCCGATAATCTGGGTATCCCGAAATCAACTGCACAGAAATACAATATTGTGGCAATGGTCATTTTCCTTTCGAGCCGGTTTATCAGCACTGCTCTCATGAAATACCTCAATTCGAGGTTTATGTTGATGCTGTTTGCCTTTGGTGGAATCTTAACTACTTCGGGAGTTATTTTAATCGGCGGAACAACAGGTCTTTATTTGCTGGTAGCCACTTCTGCTTTTATGTCGCTCATGTTTCCCACCATTTACGGAATTGCGTTGGAAGGAATTGGAGACGATGCCACGCTGGGGGCAGCAGGTTTGGTAATGGCAATTGTGGGTGGTGCACTAATGCCTCCGTTGCAGGGGTTTATTATCGACCAGGGAACAGTGGGTTGGTTGCCGGCGGTGAATTTTTCTTTTATTTTGCCGTTTATTTGTTTTGTGGTTATTGCTTTGTATGGCTACCGAACGTGGAAGGTACATCCGGAAAAGGCATAACTAATTTCTAAATCTGAAAAAAATTCTAAACAGATGGAACAGGTTAAAAGATATTGTAAAGCGTTGAAACTGGAAGATGATCCGCAGCTAATTGAAATGTATAAAAAGGTGCATTCTCCGGAAAGTTTCTGGCCGGAAATTGCTCAGGGCATGAAGGAAGTGGGTATTCTCGATATGGAAATCTACCTGCTGGGAACCCAATTGTTCATGATTATGGATACTGTTCCGGACTTTGACCACGGGAAAGCAATGGCAGAACTGGCAAAGAAACCGAGGCAGTCTGAATGGGAAGCTTTTGTTTCCCGGTTTCAGAAAACATCGGCAGATGCTACTGCCGATGAAAAATGGCAGTTGATGGAGCGGATTTTTAAGCTGGATTAGTTCTTCTTTTCGGTAATTGCTGTTACAACAAGTAAATGATGTTTAACTGCATTATTCGTCCTTTTTTTGAAAGGCAGGTGAATTGTAGTGGCTAATTTTGTTAATTTGGCTTTCGAAGTTAACGATTAACCGAATTGAGTATGAAATTCATAACTATCAAAGAATCACACTATGTTTCCGACCTGGCCGTTTTGAAGTCACGATTGGAATCTGAGGGGATTCAGTGCCGTTTGAAAAATGAGCTGACAACTCAGGTGATAAATTACATTCCTTCAATGCAGGTTGAGCTGCAGGTAGCAGAGTCGGATCTCGACAGGGTTAAACAAATTCTTGTTGAAACAGGAGAGCTTCCTGAAAGTGCAGGCAAAACCGTTTGCCCCAAATGTGGCTCCGAAAAAGTAAAAATGAAACTGAGTTTCAAAAAGAGAGTGCAAGTGCTTTTTTCAGTAATTGCAGCAGCACTTTTTATTACCAGTCTGCCGATGGACAAAATTTTTGCAAACGCCCGCTTCAAATGCCTCGAATGCGGGAATGAATTCTGACTTTCTTTTTTTGTTGATTCATTGTTAATCTGCTGGTTTTTAATTGCTGAGTAACTGTTTGCAGTGTTCGCCTGGCCGGTTTGTAAAATTGCTGCAATAAAATGTATTTTTGGCCGGTAGAATCTGTGCAAATGAGTTGGGAGAACATCCGAAAAATAATTCATGTTGACATGGATGCATTTTATGCATCGGTAGAGCAGTTCGATAATCCCGAACTGAAAGGGAAGCCTGTTGCTGTTGGTGGTTCGCGCGAAAGGGGAGTGGTGGCCGCTGCCAGCTACGAAGCCCGTAGATTTGGGGTGCGGTCGGCTATGTCGTCGAAGGTAGCCAAACGCAAATGCGAAGCCCTCATTTTTGTGAAACCGCGGTTTGCCCGGTACAAAGAAATATCGCAGCAGATTCGTAATATTTTTCTCGAATATACTGATTTGGTAGAACCCCTCTCGCTGGATGAGGCCTACCTCGATGTTACGTTTTCAAAAAAAGGAAGACCGTCGGCCACGCTCATTGCACAGGAAATACGAAAACGGATTTTAAAGGACACGGGACTCACTGCATCTGCCGGAGTTTCGTACAACAAATTTTTGGCGAAGGTGGCGTCTGACGTAAATAAGCCAAACGGTATTTTTGTGGTAACTCCTGAAAATGCGCAGAATTTTATTGATGAGCTTGAAGTACGTAAGTTTTTCGGGATTGGAAAAGTGACCGCTGAAAAGCTAAACAAAATGGGCATCTGGTTTGGGCGCGATCTCAAACAGGTGGAGCGTTTTGAGCTGGTCAGGTCTTTTGGCAAGTCGGGCAATTATTACTACGAAATTTGTCGCGGAGTTGATAATCGTCCAGTAGAACCTTTGCGCGAAAGAAAGTCGGTTGGTGCCGAACAAACCTTTTCTGCCGACCTTTTTCAAATGGAAGAACTGGAGTCGAAAACAGAAGAGATTGCCACGGTTTTGTGGGAGCGTTACGAGCACACCAAAGCCAAGGCGAAAACCCTCACGTTAAAATACAAGTATGCCGATTTTGAACAACACACCCGGAGCAAAACTTTTTTGGGCTGGTTTACCACACACGATGAGCTGGTGGCAGAATCGAATGCGTTGCTGCATGCAGAAAAATTTGAAAAAGGAATTCGCCTGCTGGGATTAACGCTTTCCAATTTTCAACACGACGAGGACAGAAGTGAGCCGGTTCAGCTGACCATCGAATTTTAGCAGTTGATTTGCAAAATTTATTGAAACGTGAAAATTGCACCCCGAAAACGAAATATGTTTTAATTTGTTTGAAGAAATTAATTGTTAAGCATATTTTTAATGAGAATAAATTTGATCTGTTCTCATGAATTCCCTAAGTCAAAAAAATAATTTTGCAGCATGAAAAAATTAAAACGTTTTGTTTTTGTTCTGTTCCTGGTTTTGGTAGCCGGTTATTTTTTAGGTCCCAAACCCCCCAAGCCGGAATTGGATAAAAATCTTCCTTCGCTGCCCGCCAGCGTACGAACCCTTGATGAGTATATTGAAAGAGAAGAAGCGAAATTTAATATAAAACCCGACAATGAATCGCGCGTTGTCTGGGCAAACGATTCATTAAAAGAGCGCACCGATTATTGCCTGCTCTACCTGCACGGTTTCTCTGCATCGTGGTACGAAGGCTACCCTGCCAATGTTGATTTTGCCAAACACTTCGGGTTAAATGCTTATTTGCCAAGGCTGGCCTCGCACGGGCTGGAAACAGATGATGCATTGCTGGACATGACTCCGGATAATTTGTGGGAGTCGGCCAAAGAAGCCCTGATGATTGCACGCAGCCTGGGGAAAAAGGTGATAATAATGAGCACTTCTACCGGCGGAACGCTCAGCTTGCAACTTGCTGCAGATTTTCCTGAATATGTAGATGGGTTGATAATGTTTTCTCCCAATATCCGAATTAATAACAACGCCGCATTTCTTCTGTCAAAACCCTGGGGGTTGCAAATCGGACGAAAGTCGGAAGGTGGAAAGTACCGGATTACAAGCGAAGATTTCAATTCGAAAGATTGCCAGTACTGGAATTGCAAATACCGGATGGAAGCTGTGGTTTATTTGCAGCAGTTGGTTGATGCCACCATGAAAAAGGAAACCTTTAGAAATGTAACGGCGCCGGTTTTTCTGGGTTATTATTACAAAGACGAGCAGCATCAGGACGAAACCGTAAAAGTAAGCGCCATGCTAAAAATGTATAACCTGCTGGGGACTTCTCCCGACAGAAAAATGAAGGTGGCATTTCCCGACGCCGGAGAGCATGTTATTGCCTGCGAATTGACTTCTGGCTCAGTAGATGAAGTAATTCGGGAGACAATTCGGTTTGGAGAAAATGTTCTGGGGTTAGAACCCGTTAAGTGATTTTTGACGCGGCTGGTTCATCTATAAACCAGATGAGCGAACCATTCTGTGGTTCAATGTAGTAGGCGGGGAGTAATTTCGCTGCCTCGTCATTGTTCATTATTTCAGAAACGCGCATCGCTTTGTTTTCGCCTGTTACCAGAAAAAATATTCGGCTGGCATTGTTCAGTACTTTCCCTGTAAGCGTAACCCTGTTTTGTCCGCTAGCCGGGTGTTGAGCCACCACACAATTTCTTTTTTCCTCGAAGAGTTCCAATCGGTTCGGAAAAATTGATGCTGTGTGTCCGTCGTCGCCAAGCCCCAGTATTATTAAGTCGAAAACAGGAACTTCTCCCCGGTGCGTCAGGCTGCTGTCAATTTCTTCGGCATAACGCTTTGCTTCTTCTTCCGGCGGGTTTTCTCCCTTCACCCGGTGAATGTTTTGAGGAGGAACCGGCACCTGGGTGAACAGAAAGTCGTTTGCCATTTTAAAGTTGCTTTCTTCACTGGTTGGCGGAACGCAACGTTCGTCTCCCCACCAAAAATGGATGCGATCCCACGGAATTGTGTCCTTATGTTTTTTCTCCAGAATTTTAAACAGTTTTTTTGGCGTATTTCCTCCCGAAAGAGCAATATCAAAACGTTGTTGCGGCGAGTCTTGCGTAAGTTTCAGAATTTCGCGCGCCACAGCTTTGCACACCTTTTTGGGTTTCGGATAAATTTTTACCTCTGTTGAAGCTGTCATAATTTTAGAATTTGGTAGCTAAATATATGATATTTATTTGTTTTTACAATTCGCAGTAGGTGCCATCGTTCGACAGGTTTTTGCAAGGATATCGCCATTGTCCGTTATTAATTAATTTGTCTGAACTCTCTGGTCCCCAAGTTCCTGCCGGATATCCGAAAACCGGAATGTCCGGATTGAATTCCCACGCGTTTAAAATAGGCTGAACAAATTTCCAGGCTTCTTCCACGGCATCGCCTCTCGAATAGAGTGTCGCATCGCCCTGCATGCAGTCCAGTAAAAGGCGTTCGTAGGCCGACGGCAGACGAACTTCGGCCATATCCGAATAGTGGAAATCCATGTTTACCGTTTGCACCTGGAATCCGGCGCCCGGTGTTTTCATCCTGAATTTTAGCAAAACGCCCTCGTCTGGCTGAATACGGATAACCAGTTGATTGTTTTCTGCCCCGGGAATTCCAACCTGGTTGAACAAGTGATGCGGTACCTGTTTAAAATGAATTACAACTTCTGTTACCCGCGCCGGAAGTTTTTTGCCTGTTCTGATGAAAAACGGCACGCCGCCCCAGCGCCAGTTGTCAATAAAAAATTTCATGGCCACAAAAGTTTCGGTGCGCGAGTTCTGATCAACTCCGGGCTCTTCGCGGTAGCCTTTTACTTTTTCGCCTTTTATGGTAGAAGAGGTGTACTGTCCCCTGATTACAAATTCGCACACCTGGTTTTCTTTGATGGGACGTAACGACTGAAAAACTTTTACAATTTCGTTTCGGATAGCATCGGCTTCAATAACAACAGGAGGTTCCATCGCCACAAAACCAACCAGTTGAAGCAGGTGGTTCTGAAGCATGTCGCGCAAAGCACCTGAATGATCGTAGTAACCTCCGCGGCTTTCCACCCCAAGGCTTTCGGCCGATGTAACTTCCACCCTTTCAATGAAATTTCGATTCCAGAGCGGTTCGAAAATTCCATTTCCAAAGCGTGTTACCAACATATTTTGTACGCTCTCTTTTCCGAGGTAATGATCGATTCGGTAAACCTGGTTTTCGTTGAAAAAACTGAGCAGGTCGATATTTAATTGTTGAGCCGATTTTAAATCGGTGCCAAAAGGTTTTTCTACAATCAGGCGCCGGAAGTATTTTTCGGATTTGCTGAGTCCTTTTTCTGCCAGGTTTTTCGCAATAATTTCGTAAACCGATGGCGGAGTAGAAAGGTAGAAAATGTAGTTGGGTGTGATGTTTTTCTTTTTCTCTAAATCTTCGAGCCTGTCTTTTAGTTTTTTGTAATCCAGTTGCTCTGTGGGCGATACTGATTCGTAAAACAACAGTTTTTTGAAGTTCTCTGCATCCTGATCTGCAGGCAAAAACTCTCCTGCTTTTTCTCTGAATTCATCATCTGACAACCGGGTGCGCGAAGCTCCCAAAACTGCGAAGTTTTCAGGAATTAATCCTTGCCGGAATAAATCGAAAAGGGCAGGTACAAGTTTGCGTTTTGTTAAATCGCCCGATGCCCCAAATATGACTAAAATATGGCTTTTTGGTTTTTTCATTTTTCAATTTTTTCTTTTTCAACACAATAAACAACCACATTGTTTTCTAAAAAAATATAAGTGAAAGTTAAATCTGTATATGGTTTTGTCTTTTGCAGTTCTCCGGTAAATTTTCCTTTATTAGGTGTCGAATTAACCGGATGAACAATAATTTGCGTTTTGAATTCAATCTCAGGTGTTTTCGAAAATTTAAAAGCAGCCTCTTTTGCACACCAATAAATAATTCGCAACAGGTCGGGGTTTTCCGATGCTTCAATATTTTGCTGCTCTTGTTCTGACAGAAAGCGGTTGGCCACCTGCTCTGTTTTTCGAAAAATATTTTCCGTGTCAACCCCGATGTTTTTATCAGACAGTACAACCACTGCCAAATCAGCAGAATGCGAAATGCTAATATTTACTAACCCGTCTTGTAATTCCGGTCTTCCGCTGGCGTTGTATGTAATCTCGGTCTTTTCGCCAAGCATTTCGTTCAACAGTAACCGTACAGCAAGGTATTCTCTTTTCCTTTTTTCGTGTTTAAGCCTCTGGAATTCTTCTTTCTCGTTTTTCGAAAATCGAAAACTGTTCAAAAGCTCGTCATCTGATTCCTTAAACTTCCAGATTCCAAGCTTTCCCTCGTCAATATCGAAAATATTAATAGCGGACATTATTTCCATTTTGTGGTTTCGATAAGGCGAATAACGTCGTGTTCCAGAAATCGAATTACCGGTTTTAGTGAGTCAATGTCGGGTGTTGCTCTGATGTAGAGTGCCCCACGTAAAAAGTGTTGTGTACTGTCGGTCAGGAAAAATTGCATGGGAGATGCAGCATTTCCTTCGATGCGGTAAACCGTTCCGAAGACTTTATTTTGAGGATTTTCGTAGATGCTTTCTTCTATTGCATTGGCTTTTATGGAATGTTTGTAGGCCAGCTCGCGGGTTTCTTCCATGAATTTGGCCAGCAATTCCCGTGGCGATTTCTGGTTGTCTTGCAGGTTATAATACGAAATATGCACTGCCGCTTTGTTTGCTGGAAATTCGAGGTTGATCCACGACGGATGCTCCGGGTTCTGCCTATCCGGAGATATTCTAGTGTAGTCGGCAACCTCAAACTGATAAGGATACTCACCGGAAAGAGAATGGTATTCCTTCGCAGGCAAATCGATGCGGAAAAATCCGCGCGGCCTGGGTGTGTGTTTCTCTTTGCACCCGGCAACCAGAAGAACAACAATAAAAGTAAGCAGCTTGTAATTCATATTTTGTATTGCCTTATTACAACGCAAAAATAAGGGCTTTATTGAATATTGGCAGTACCAGAAGTGGATAATTTGAATAAAGGAGGTGCCGCCGCCTGTCGGGAATATGGTTTTTTTAGAAAGATGCCGATTGTCGAATTTGTATCTGTCTGCTCTGGAAAGTACCTGCCGGTTATGAAAAGACGGTTGTTTTCAGTGCAACGAACGCGGGATAACTTAACACAGGCGAACAAAAAAAATCACCAACCGATACGCAGCTGGTGAACTTTTTAATAAGATTCTGTTACGCCGTATCTCAGTTAGAACGGCAAATCATCGTCGTCTGCCGGCTCTGCAATGTCCGGTTCACCTGCGCTTTGAAATCCAGATGGTTCTGATTGCGGGGTGTTGTACGACGATGACTTTTGACTATCGCCTTGTTGATTGTCGGTGCGTGAGCCCAGTAACTGCAAAACGTCGGCAACTATTTCTGTAGTGTAGCGTTTGTTGCCGTCTTTGTCGTCCCACGACCTGGTTTTTATTTTTCCTTCGATGTATAACTGCCGGCCTTTATTAACGTAGCGTTCGGTAACTTCGGCAAGGCCACGCCATGCTACAATGTTGTGCCATTCGGTTGTAGACACTTTGTCGCCGTTTTTTGCGGTGTAGCTTTCCGAGGTAGCCAGGGGAAAACTTGCAACAGCAACTCCTGAGTCTAAATGCCTGATTTCAGGGTCTTTTCCTACATTTCCTACTAAAATAACTTTGTTTACTGCCATTTTCTTAATTTTTTAGGTTAACCTTTTTTTAAAATACGAATTTAAATTCAGGATTCCTTCTTTTTGATTGATTTTATAGCCATTCGGTTTGTTTTATCAAGTTCTCAACAAGCCGAGGTACCGCAAAGGTATGAATATCTTTTGTTGAAATTTGGACAAACCTGTCATTTCGTTGATAACTTTTGTCCAGTTCTATATGAATTAACCGGGCATAAATTACCTGGTGGCTGAGTATATGTTTTTGAGTAGCCGATATGGATTTTATTTTGAAAGGCTGCCCGTTAAGAAAATCCGGTTCGAGATGAATTAGTTCTTCCTCAGGTAGTTGCTTGCTTTTTTCAATCAGTGGAAATTGGTAGAGGTTTTTCCAGATGTCGTTTTCAGTGCGCTTTTCCAGCCATGTGTCATCTCCTTTTTCCATTAAATAATAGTAGAAAAAACGTTCTCGCTGTTTTGTTTTTTTTGTTTTTACAGGAAGCTCGGCTACCTTTTTGTTTTCGGCTGCAAAGCACGATGCTACAACCGGACAGGCGGCACAGTTGGGCGACTTCGGAACACATTGCAATGCCCCGAATTCCATAAGTGCCTGATTGTGGAATCCCGGATTTTTGTCGGGTATTAACTCTTTTGCAACCGATGCAAAAACGTTCTTCCCCTTGGTTGAATCTGTTGCATTTGAAATGCCAAAATACCTGGCCAGTACCCGGTAAATGTTGCCGTCAATTGCAGGGTAGGGGAGTCCGAAAGCAATAGAAGCAATGGCTGCAGCAGTATACGGGCCAACGCCCTTTAATTTTATGATATTCTGGTAATTATTTGGAAATACACCACCATAATTCTTGATGATAGTTTTTGCTGTTTCGTGCATGTTGCGTGCCCGAGAGTAGTATCCAAGTCCCTGCCATAATTTTAGTATTTCGTCTTCGTTTGCATTTGCCAGGTCAGATACCGTAGGAAACCTTTTTATGAACTTATGGTAATAAGACATTCCCTGATCAACCCTTGTTTGTTGAAGGATAATTTCAGATATCCAGATTTTGTATGGGTCGTTAGTTTCCCTCCAAGGCAGTTGACGACAGTTTTTTGTATACCATATATATATAGATTCTATAAAGTCATTCATCATTTGTTACCCCCTTTTAAAAAAACAAAAATAATTTATTTGAAAAGCTTTCGGGTTATTAAATTATTTATATTTTTGCAGACCGTATTAACCCGATTAATTTGTTGATATTTAAATATTTTAAGACATGACAAAGGCAGATATTGTAAACGAAATCTCTAAAAACACAGGTATTGAAAAGGTAACTGTTCAAAAAACAGTTGAAGCCTTTATGGAGACAGTTAAAGATTCGCTGGCCGACGGTAAAAATGTGTACTGTCGTGGTTTTGGTAGCTTTGTAGTAAAAAGAAGGGCAGAGAAAACAGCGAGGAATATTTCAAAAAATACCACTATTATTATCCCGGCACATAATATACCGTCGTTCAAACCCGCGAAAACATTTGTGTCGAAAGTTAAAAACAATGTAAAATAATAAATTATGCCAAGCGGAAAGAAGAGAAAAAGACATAAGATGGCAACGCATAAGCGTAAAAAAAGATTACGCAAGAATCGCCACAAAAAGAAAAAATAATTTTTTAAGATTATTTAGCGAAATCAGATTAAACCTAGGGTATTTACACCTTAGGTTTAGTCTGTTTTATAACAGTGTATTTAATTAATTTAACAGTATTAAAATTTAGGTTGTGAGTAGTGATTTAATAATAGATGTCACTCCTTCCGAAATTGTTATTGCATTACAGGAAAATAAGAAACTCGTTGAATTAACGCGAGAAAAGAGCGGCGCTAAATTTGCCGTTGGTGATATTTACCTTGGGAAGGTAAAGAAAATTATGCCCTCCTTAAATGCGGCGTTTGTTGATGTAGGTTATGAAAAAGACGCTTTCTTGCACTACCTCGACATGGGACCGCAATTTGCTACGTTGAATAAGTTTTTGCGAATTGTTTCTTCACGCAAGAGCAAAGTCACCTCCATTTCAAAAATTCAGTCTGAACCGGATATAAATAAAGAAGGCCGGGTAACAGAGCTTTTAAAGGTCGGACAGAGTGTTTTGGTTCAGGTAGCAAAAGAGCCCATTTCAACCAAAGGGCCGAGGTTAACATCAGAAATTTCCATCGCAGGTCGTTTTATGGTTTTGATGCCGTTTAGCGACAAGGTTTCAGTTTCACAGAAAATTAAGTCGAGCGAAGAGAAAAGCCGTTTGAAAAAGCTTGTGCAAAGCATCAAACCCCGAAAATACGGCGTAATCGTGCGTACTGCCGCCGAAGGCAAAAAAGTAGCCGATCTCGATCAGGAACTTCGTGGACTTGTTGACAAGTGGGAAACTACTTTTCATAAACTGAAACGTGCTCAGGCGCCTTCCCTTATTATTGGTGAAATGGACAGAGCAACAGCGCTTCTCCGTGATATTTATACGCCGAATTTCAACAGTATTATTGTAAATGACCAATCGGTATGTAACGAAATAACCGATTACATAGGTAGTATACAAGCCGACAAGAAAAAGATTGTTAAGCTTTATAAAGGGCGCAGCCCTATTTTCGAGCATTACAGCATCGAAAAACAGATAAAAGCTTCATTCGGAAAAACGGTTTCTTTTAAAAATGGTGCCTATTTAATCGTAGAACATACCGAAGCATTTCATGTAATTGATGTTAATAGCGGTAACCGTGCAAAAACTGCCGGAGATCAGGAGTCAAGTGCTCTTGACGTAAACCTGGCAGCCTGTGATGAAATTGCAAGACAACTGAGGTTGAGAGACATGGGTGGCATTATTGTCATCGATTTTATTGATATGCATGTGCAGGCCAATAGACAAAAGGTCTATGATCACATGAAAGAGATAATGGCCGACGATCGTACAAAACATAATATTTTGCCGTTGAGTAAATTTTGCCTCATGCAAATTACCCGGCAAAGGGTTCGTCCCGAAGAAATTATTGAAACGGCCGAGAAATGTCCAACATGTAATGGCAGTGGTAAAATAATGCCAACGGTTTTATTTGCCGACGAATTGGAAGGAAAGGTAAAATATATTCTGAAAGACCTGAACAAGAAAAAGTTATATATAGCAGTTCACCCTTATATTGCTGCTTATTTAACAAAAGGTTTTAAAAGTTATCGGAATAGGTGGTTTTACCAATATTTAAAGTGGGTTCGCATCGAGTCGAACAGCGCTCTCTCCTTTCTGGAGTATCACTTCTTCGATGAAAACATGGAAGAAATAATATTATAAAAACGAAGCCGGTTATTTAGCCGGCTTTTTTTCTTCTCCGTTTTTCTTTTTCTTTGTTTGTTCAAAAACACATTTAGCGTATCAAAACATTAAAAAGTAAGGTTTGTTGTATTGAAATATTTACATTTGTAGATGTTTTTAAAGAATAAATAATAAAAAAATATGAAGAGACTGACATTGACTACTTTATTGGTTCTGGCGGTGTTTTCTGTGTTTTCGCAGATAATAGAACCGATTAAATGGACATTTGATTCCAGGCAAGATGGAAGAGATGTAGAGTTAATTTTTGAGGCTGCCATCGAAGAAAACTGGCATTTGTACGATACTTACCTGCCGGAAGGCGGTCCAATTGCCACACAACTTGTTTTTGAAGATTCAACATTATTCGATTTTGCGGGAGATCTCACGAAGAACCCACAGCCCGTAGAAAAGTTCGACAATACTTTTCAGATGAACCTTCGGTTTTTTAGCAATGAAGCCACTTTAACACAGAAAATCAGATTAAAAAGCGATGAGCCGGTTGAAATTAGCGGCTATGTATTGTTTATGGGATGCGACGATGAAATGTGTCTACCTCCCAACGAAGCCGAGTTTTCGTTTAAGTTTAACGGAAGCGCTCCGGCAAAGCAGGATGCACCTGCTGTTAGCGAAAGTAGTCCTTCGGGCATTACGTCAGGTTCTTCAAGCGGGCAAACGCTTTGGTTGTTCATTTTAATATCTGCTTTAGCCGGCTTTGCCGCTATTTTAACTCCCTGCGTTTTTCCGATGATTCCCATGACCGTTTCGTTTTTTATGCGGGGAAGTGAAAACCGTGGAAGAGCAGTTCGTACCGGTCTTTTTTTCGGAGTATCCATTGTTCTGATTTTTTCATTGCTGGGCGCTCTGTTTACATTTGGCTTATTTGGCCCGAATGTGGGAAATATATTAAGTACACACTGGATTCCTAACCTGATATTTTTTCTGTTGTTTTTGGTGTTTGCCGTTTCCTTTTTTGGTGCGTTTGAAATTGTTTTGCCCAGCAGCCTGGTTAACAAAACCGACTCCAAGGCTGAAAAAGGCGGGATGATTGGAGCTTTTTTTATGGCGCTTACAACAGTTATTGTCTCTTTTTCGTGTACCGGCCCGTTTATCGGGGCACTTATTATCGAGGCCGTGCAGGATGGGGGAATGCGTCCGTTAATTGGCATGTTCTTTTTCGGATTAGCATTTGCCGCGCCGTTTACCCTGCTTGCTATTTTCCCTTCAGCATTGAATAAACTGCCAAAATCAGGAGGTTGGCTCAACTCAATTAAAGTGGTTTTCGCATTTGTTTTGCTTGCTTTTGGATTGAAATTTTTGAGCAATATCGACCAGGTTTATGGATTGAATTTTATCAGCAGGGAAATTTATCTTGCAATATGGATAGTTTTGTTTTTCCTTTTGGGGATGTATTTCCTCGGAAAAATTAAGTTTTCGCATGATAGCGATGTGCCTTTTATTGGAACAGGACGATTGTTTTTATCGGTTGCAACTTTCACTTTTGTAATTTACCTGTTCACGGGTTTATTTGGTGCACCGTTAACTTCAATTTCGGCGTTGCTGCCTCCGCCGAGCCAGGTTCATTCTTTTGTTGGAGGTGGACAGTCAGCCGTTCAAAATACCCAAAACGAATTGTGCGGGCCGGCAAAATATGCAGATAAGTTGCATTTGCCCCACGGATTAAATGGCTATTTCGACTACGAACAGGGGATGGCTTGCGCCGAAGAACAGAACAAACCGGTGTTTCTTGTTTTTAAGGGACACGCCTGTGCAAACTGCAAAAAAATGGAAAATGGCGTTTGGGCTGATTCCCGGGCACTGAAACTTTTGTCGGAAAAATATGTAATTGTTGCGCTATACACCGACGATAGAACTACGCTTTCTGAAGATGAATGGATAACTTCAAAAGTGGATGGAAAAGTAAAGAAAACCATGGGAAAAAAGAATCTGGATTTTCAGATTGAAAAATATGAAACCAACAGCATTCCATTTCATGTTGTTATTGAACCCGACGGAACAGAACGTAAACTTGGGGTAACATTTGATGCGGATGAATTTGTTGATTTCCTTGAAAAAAGGTTATAGTTGATTGATTTGAGGTAAATTATTAAGCCCGGAGGTACTTGCCCCCGGGCTTTTTGTTATCATTTTTTAACATTCGAACCATGCCCTGCCGTGGTATATTGGATATCTTTAAGAGAAAATTTTAACAAATGCAGAAATGGACTTAACAAACTGGCTGTTTTGGAATGTTGATACTCAGATTGATTTTGTTTATCCACGAGGCAAGCTTTATGTTCAGGGAGCCGAAAAATTGCGCCCCCAATGGAAAGAACTTACCCGGCTGGCAAAAGAAAACTCAATCAAGGTGGTAAATACAGCCGATTATCATTATGCTAACTCCGCAGAGTTAGATTCGTCTCCTGATTTTGTAAATACTTTTCCGGAACATTGCATGGCAGGAACGCGGGGAGCTGATTACATCAGGGAGACAGACCCCGAAGACCCGGTTGTTTTTGACTGGGATAAAGAATATTTGATTACACCCGAGCTTTTTGAAAGCAAAGATTTGCGAAACCTGATTATCAGAAAAGATGCTTTCGATGTTTTTACCGGGAATCCGTTAACTGATACGATTTTGAAAGAGCTGAATCCCGAGACTGTGGTAGTTTACGGCGTAACAACAAATGTATGTGTTGACGCTGCTGTAAAAGGACTATCGCGAAAAGTAAAAAAAGTTTATGTGGTTGAAGATGCCATAAAGGAACTTCCGAATATTCCTTTGCCGTTTGATGGCTGGGAAAAAAAGGGAGTTGAACTGATTCGTTTAAAAGCTTTAAAAAAAATGATGGGAGAGCATTAACTGTTTCTCCCTTTTTTTATTCCTCTTTCTTTAAGAAAACGTTTTTCCAACAGACTGCTTTTTTTTATGGTTGATCGCAGCCAGGCAGTTTTTATTTCGTCCTGTTCCTGTTCGCTCAATTTCCAGTTAATTGAAGGGTGCTCCCGCAGTTTTTGTGATAGCTGGTACAAAACAATTGCGGCAGAGACCGAAATATTAAAGCTTTCGGTAAAACCATACATGGGTATTTTTAGAAATTCATCGGCTTCGTTCAGAATTGCCTCCGAGATCCCCGGTAGTTCAGAGCCAAAAACAATGGCTGCCTTTCCTGTAGTAAGGTCAAAATCAGGTAAAAGATGATCGTTTAAATGTGGCGAAGTGGCAACTATTCTGTACCCCTCTTTTTTTAGCTTTTTTATGGCGTCTAAGGAGTTTTGTGTTTTTCTGTTGTACTTGTGTAGGCTCAACCATTTTGAGGCGCCCATTGCAACTTCTGTGTCTACTGTAAACTCATTTCTGTTTTCGATGATATGCACATTCTGAATTCCGAAACAGTCGCAGGTTCTTAATACTGCGCTGGCATTTTGGGGTTGGAAAATATCTTCGAGCACCACAGTCAGGTAAGAAGTTCTTTGTTCCAACGTTTTCTCAAACAGCGTCAGCCGTTCCGGAGTAATAAATTCAGATAAATATTGAATAAGTTCTTTTTGCATTTTTTGTGGTTTAATTGGCAAAAATAAAAAAGGGAAGCGAATGCTTCCCCCTTTATTTTTTTTGTATCCGTCGTCCCCTTAGGATACTGCATCAGCTAAATCAGCACCTGCTTTAAATTTTACCACTTTTTTAGCAGGGATTTTAATTTCTTTTCCTGTTTGCGGGTTTCTACCGGTACGTGCACCACGTTCGCTTACTGAAAAAGTTCCAAATCCAATCAAAGCTACTCTGTCACCACCTTTAAGGGCGTCTGTTGTTGCGCCGATAAAAGCGTCCAGAGCTTTTTTAGCGTCAGCTTTCGTCAAGCCGGCTCCTGCGGCAATTGCATCAATTAATTGTGCTTTGTTCATAAGTTAAAAAATTTAAATGAAAAACTAAATTGTTGTAAATAAGTAATTTGTGTTTATTTCTAATTGTTATTGTTGCCGGCTTTTCCTTAAAGTCAAACTCCGGAAAGCCAGTAAAATCAACTGTTTCAGAGAACATTTTACAATAGTGTAGCTAAATTCAGAAATAACTTTCAAAAATGCAACCCTATTCCTTCTTTTTTTTTCAGCATTTCTAAATTTTTTTTGCCTTTAGGTTTTTTAAGATCAAAAAAAATTCTACTTTTGTCGCGCCTGGAGAGATGGCAGAGTGGTCGAATGCGGCGGTCTTGAAAACCGTTGAACCGCGAGGTTCCGGGGGTTCGAATCCCTCTCTCTCCGCAACAAAAATCCATTAGTTTTCTGATGGATTTTTTTGTTTTATAACCTGTTGATAACTTTTTGAGTTAATTCCTTTATTTTCAGTATGAACGGCGTGTCGTCGTCTGTCTCGTTGAATTTCCGAAAGAGTAAAATAAGTTGATTTTTGGGGAGTTTGTTTTGATGTAGATTCATTTTTTGGATCAAGGTTGAAATATGACTTTGGCTGATATGCTTGTCAAAGGAGTTATTTGGTCTGTGAAATAACTGATGTTTGTTCAAAATTTCACTGCATGTTGGATTGGCAGATCAAATAATCTTCATGTGTTACGTTGAATTGTAAAGCTGATATACTAAAGTTTTCTGGCTGCTGTACCAATTCAGAATTTACTGAATTAATATGAGGGCACTTTTTGAAATTGAAATTCCAGCGAATTTAAAAAACCAGGTATTAGGTTTTGGCTAATTTAATCAGAAACTGTTTTCAGTTATTATTTCCTTTTAGCGCCGCTCAGAAAGTTTTGGGTGCGCTTTAGTAGATTCTGTTGAAGCGACGAGGTTTCGTTTGTCTGAGTCGATGAAAGCTCCTTGCAATTGGACTGTGTAATTGAAATATTGTGTTAACCAGCTAAAGTCTGAATTTGACAATGCGATTGTGTTGTTGTTTAATCTTTCCTTTTTGCAGAAATTGTAGTATTCAGAAAAGAGTCCCTTTTATTTTGTGTGGTGTTTTGAGCTGTTCCGCCCAGTTTCGATTTGTTATAAAAAAAAGGACGGGTCAACACCCATCCTTTTCATCTAACTAAACCAATAAAACTAATCAAACCTAAACCTATGAACTAAAACTATGCTGCAAAGATAAGGTCGGATTTTGGATTTTGAGTTAAGCGAATGTTAAAAAATATGTTGTTAAACATTTCTTAACAATGTGTTTTTTTAATCTTCTTTGGCTTTTTTGTCTTCTCCGGCTATGGAATCACGCATAGAAGTATCTGCCATTATGTTCTTGTATTTCATGTAATCCATAACTCCAAGGTTGCCGTTTTTAAAGGCTTCTGCAATGGCCAGCGGAACTTTAACTTCGGCCTCAATAACTTTTGCACGGGCTTCCTGAGCCTTGGCTTTCATTTCCTGTTCCAGTGCGATTGCCATGGCCCGACGTTCTTCTGCTTTTGCCTGTGCAATATTTTTATCGGCTTCGGCCTGATCGATTTGCAATCCTGCTCCTATGTTTTTACCGATGTCGATGTCTGCAATATCAATAGAAAGAATTTCGAAGGCTGTACCGGCGTCTAATCCTTTTTCTAGCACGACGCGCGAAATAAAATCAGGATTTTCTAAAACAGCTTTGTGCGAGTGCGACGAGCCTATTGAAGAAACGATGCCCTCGCCAACACGGGCAAGAACGGTGTCTTCTCCGGCGCCACCCACCAACTGTTTAATGCTGGCACGAACGGTTACTCTTGCTTTTGCGATAAGCTGGATGCCGTCTTTTGCAACTGCCGTAACAGGAGGCGTGTTGATTACTTTAGGATTTACCGACATTTGGACAGCTTCAAATACATCTCGCCCGGCCAGGTCAATTGCAGTGGCCATTTTGAATGGCAGTTCGATGTTCGCTTTTGAGGCCGAAACCAGTGCATGTACTACATTGGCAACATGCCCTCCGGCAAGGTAGTGGGCTTCCAAATCGTTTCGGTTTAAAGGAACTCCCGCTTTAGTGCCTTCAATCAGAGCGCGCACGATAACTCCCGGAGGAACTTTCCTGAAACGCATGAGGAAGAGTTGAAGCAACGAAATTTTTACTCCGGACACCAGTGCCGAAAACCATAGTCCGATGGGAATGAAATAAAGGATAATGAAAAGTAGTATAACAACACCAATCACTAGTCCAAATGTACCTATTGATTCCATTTTTTTTATTTTACAGGTTCTACAATAATTTTATTCGTCAGTATTTTAACAACTTTAATTTCTGTGCTTTGGTCGATAAATCCGCCAACCGATTGGGCTTCCACTACTTCGCCGTTTACTTTTACTTTTCCGGATGGAGCCAAACGGCCAATGGTTTTTCCAGTGTCTCCAATGTGTATTTTTTCGTTGTTAACGGTTTCTACTTTCCCGTCGATGCTGGATTCAAGCACCATTTTTTTCCCGGCTTTCGATTTGAAAAAATAGTAAATAAGTAACGGCGACGCAATCAATACAAAGGTAAGCGTCAGAAAACCAATTCCGGTTCCGTAGTTTGTAAAAGCCAGGTAAACACTAAATCCGAGTAAAAAGAATCCGCCAATTCCGGCGATGGTAACGCCGGGAATTACCGCGAACTCAATGAGCAATAGTAAAAGCCCCAGAAAAATGAGCAGTATAATGGTAAATGCTGTCATGTTAGAATATCAATGGTGGAGTTTAATTCCCTTTGTTGCAAAGCGTCTTTCATTTGTTTCAGTGTTTCAAATTTTCCTTTTCTGATGTCGCAGCTGCCTTTGTGGTGCGTAATAAGCGTACACTGAATGGCTTGTTCGTAATCGTGATCGCAAATATCAACCAACGCTTCAATTACGTAATCGAAGTTGTGCACGTCATCGTTATGAAGAATCAGCGAATAACCGCCGCATGCTTCATTTTGTTTGCCGGAATCCGGTTTGCGTTTTGTCTCTTTAGATGTCATCGCCTGCTTCAATTTTTTTTGCCTGCTCCAAAGTTATTCTTTTTCCGTTAAAATACGGCACAACAAGCGCATCTTCTATCCCTTCCTGTTTAACCTGATTACGCATTTTCTCAGCATCTTCAAAGTTGGTAAGATTACCCGTTGTGTAAACTACTACTCCCTGCTCATCGGTGTAATTGTCAATTTTTCGAATAAGCGAAAGTTTGTTGTACAATCGCTTTCTGTATGCCGGAACTGCGCGGCTGTATGCGCCGATTTGTATTTTGTAAACCAACTGGTCCGCCGGCTGCGTGGCGTTGTTTGGGCTGGGTTCGTACAATTCGGAACCCGCCATGGGAAGCAGAACAATTGAATTGTTTTCTGGCGTAGGTTCCGCCTCGGGAGAGTTGCCACTCAGTGCAGATTCTATTTTTTCATTTTCTACCTGAAAATTGTAAATGGCAACTGAACCGGCATTTTCCCAGAATTTTTTTTCTGCGGTTCTGGCAGCCCTAAATTTTTCTTTTATTTCGTCCTGAAGATTGTAGGAGTCTGTTTCCATGGCCAGGATTTTTTCGCCCAGGGTTGCTTTTATTTCCGGATTGGGTTCTTTTTTGTAGTCTTCGCGCAACTTATCAGCTTGGCGGAGTTTTTTATCAAGAGTCTGCTCCAGTTCCCGTCCCTGTTCAAAAAGCTTTTTCCCATCATCTGTTTTAAATTGCGACGAAAAAAGGTAGGTAATCTGATTGTTTACCTGAAAATTTATTTGTTCGCCGGTAGGAAGCCCGTGCGTTGGTTTCACGCCGGGAAGGTCGGGGAGGGCTCTTCTTTCAACGGCAAACTCTTCTGGGTTTTCTGCGGCGCTTTCCCCTGTTTTGTGTACTGTTTGGTTTTCCACTTCATAATCGGGGGCCGTTTCTTCTTCGTTTTTTTCTCCGGTGTTAACAGAAACATTGTTTGCAAAAGTGGAGTCCGGTTTCGGAATATCTGTAACTTCAGGTACTGTCAATTCTGCTTCCGGTATTTTTTCCTGCTTAATTTCGGGCTGTTTGGTTATTGAGTTTTCAAACGGGTTTACGTGGTCGAAACACTGCTGTATTTTTTCTGCAATTCCCATTTCCTGCTGCTCGTTTTCCGGGACACTCAACCTAAACTGGTTGTAAAATTTCAGGGCTTGCTCCCAGTTTTCTCGGGCGTGGTATTGCATTCCTTTGTAGTAGTTGAGTCGGTCGGGAGTTACATTCTCTCCGGCCAGAAGCAAACAATTTAAATCGCTGTCGCCAAAATGCCCTGTTTCTGTTCGCGAAGCACCGTAATAATAATTTAACATAGGATTTTGCGGGTCTTCATTTAGCAAATGTTTAAACAATGCTTCAGCTTCTGCAAAATTGCCTGCATCAAAAAGTTGCATGGCTTTTACTGCCGAAATGTTTTGGTGGCCGGCATAAATTCTTTCATTTACAGCAAACAAAAGAAAAATGAAAAATGTTAATCTGATAATATTTGTACGGTTCTGCATGGTTTCAAAATATATTGATTTCAACTGCAACGTAAAATTACAAAAAATGTGCAATGCGCTACAAATAGCAGATTACAAACCGTAGGAATCTGTTGAGAAGTAGCCTGACTTTTATCATTAAATAACGTATATTTGTAACTCTTCGAAAAAAAAGGAAAAAACAACATGACAAAATTGAAGGCAGGAGATAAAGCGCCTGATTTTACTGGAATTAATCAGGACGAAAAAGAAATTAAATTGACCGATTTTGCCGGGAAAAAACTGATACTTTATTTTTATCCGAAAGATAATACACCGGGTTGCACAGCCGAATCGTGTAACCTGAATGACAATTACAATCAGTGGCTCGAAAAAGGTTTTGAGGTGGTTGGGGTTAGTCCTGACAGTGTAGCGTCTCATCAGAAATTCAGAGAAAAATTTGGATTGAAATTCAATTTGATTGCCGATACAGAAAAGGAGATTTTGCAGGCCTACGGAGCGTGGGGCGAAAAAAGTATGTATGGCAGAAAATATATGGGAGTTATCAGAACTACTTTCGTGATTGACGAAAACGGAGTCATTCAGGAAGTTTTTGAAAAAGTAAAAACCAAAGATCATACAAACCAGATTTTTAAAAGTTTGAATATTTAACCTGTACTGAACATGACTAAAGAAGAAAAAGCAACAGTGAACAAGGAAAAGCTGAAAGCCCTTCAGCTTACCATGGATAAAATCGAAAAAAGTTACGGAAAAGGTTCAATCATGCGTTTAGGCGACAGGGTAGCCGAAGATGTTCCGGCCATTTCATCGGGCTCGGTAGCATTGGATGTTGCACTGGGTGTTGGTGGTTATCCGAGAGGTCGCGTGGTGGAAATCTACGGACCTGAATCATCGGGGAAAACAACGCTGGCCATTCATGCCATTGCCGAAGCACAAAAAGCAGGTGGCATTGCAGCCATTGTTGATGCTGAGCATGCATTTGACCCGTACTATGCACAGAAGTTGGGCGTAGATATTGAAGAATTGTTGATTTCGCAACCCGACAACGGGGAGCAGGCGCTGGAGATTGTTGACAACCTCGTCCGGTCAGGCGCTGTTGATATTGTTGTTATCGACTCGGTAGCAGCACTTACACCAAAGGCAGAGCTCGAAGGCGAAATGGGAGACTCAAAAATGGGGTTGCAGGCGCGGCTCATGTCTCAGGCTTTACGTAAGCTCACAGCCAATATCAATAAAACAAAAACCTGCTGTATTTTCATTAACCAGTTGCGCGAAAAAATTGGCGTGATGTTCGGTAATCCTGAAACTACAACCGGAGGTAATGCCCTGAAATTTTATGCTTCTGTACGTTTGGATATCCGTCGTATTGGACAGATTAAAGACGGTGATGAAGTGATGGGGAACAACGTGCGCGTGAAAGTGGTGAAGAATAAAGTGGCTCCGCCATTCCGCAAGGCAGAATTTGATATACTTTACGGAGAAGGCATTTCAAAATCCGGAGAAATTATTGATTTGGGTGTACAGTTTAATATTGTAAAGAAAAGTGGTTCATGGTTCAGTTATGGGGAAACGAAACTTGGTCAGGGGCGCGAAACGGTGCGTAAACTGATTATTGATAATCCGGAACTGGCACAGGAACTGGAAACAAAAATTCTGGAAGCTATTTCAGGAAAAACAGAAACAACAGCTTAAGATCGATCACAAATGGCAGATAATACCGGATGATCCGATTCTGTCGTTTCATCCGGTTTTTTTTTAATCTGAAAAACAAAAAAATGAAAGTATTAAAGTTTGGCGGCACTTCGGTGGGGTCGGCCGACAATATCAGGAAGGTAAGAGAAATTGTTCTGCAGCAAAAGGAAGATACTATTGTTGTGGTTTCTGCATTGGGTGGAGTTACCGACCTTATTTTAAACGCGGCGAAAATTGCTTCTGCGGGTTCCGGCGACTTTCAACCGGTTCTGGAAGAGATAAAAAGAAGGCACAAACAAACCATTGCCGACCTTTTTAACGGCTCGGGAGCCATGGTATATATTGCCGAAGAGTTGCTCGATGAACTGGAGCAGATTCTTACCGGAATTACTCTTGTGGGAGAACTGACCGCCAAAACCCTTGACCGGATTGCAGGAATTGGAGAACGTATTTCTTCGCACCTGGTAGCACAGGTTATCCCAGGTGCTGTTAGAGTTGATTCTGCCGAACTTATTCAAACCGATAGCAATTTCGGGAAGGCGCGGGTGAATTTTGATGCAACCAACCGGGCGCTTAAAGAGCAGTTTTGCGATTTTTCGGGAATTGCAGTTATGCCGGGGTTTATTGCTAAAAATGCAAAAGGCGAGTTTACAACGCTCGGAAGGGGAGGTTCTGATTATACCGCTGCCATTATAGCCGCTTCGCTGGAAGTGCATTCCCTGGAGATTTGGACTGATGTAGACGGTTTTATGACCGCAGATCCACGTATCATCAGCAAAGCGTACACCATTCCCGAACTCACCTATTCCGAGGCAATGGAGCTTTCTCACTTTGGTGCGAAAGTTATTTATCCGCCTACTATTTTGCCAGTTTATCAGAAAGGAATTCCGATTCGAATAAAAAATACATTTAAACCGAAAAGTGAAGGAACACTGATTTTAAGAACGGCAAAAACTCCAAAAGAAAGGCCAATTAAAGGTATTTCTTCTATTTCCGGAATTACGCTCGTTACGCTGCAGGGAATTGGTATGGTAGGTGTTACCGGTATTTCTATGCGTTTTTTTACCGCGCTGGCAAGCGTTAATGTGAACGTAATTTTAATTTCACAGGCTTCTTCAGAAAATTCGATTAGTGTTGCTATTGGCGAACAGTCTGTTGAATTGGCCGAAAGCGCTATTCGGGAGGAATTTGCAAAAGAAATTGATGCCGGCCTGGTTAGCAAAATAGATATTGAAAGCGACCTTTCGGTTGTGGCAATCGTGGGTGAAAATATGAAACAGACTACCGGTATTGCCGGCAAGTTGTTTTCTACCATGGGAAAAAACGGCGTTAATATTATCGCCATTGCGCAGGGTGCATCTGAACTGAATATTTCGTGGGTCGTAAAAACTTCTGAGCTGCGTAAAACACTGAACGTGGTGCACGAATCATTTTTCCTTTCGGAAAATGTGGAACTGAATGTTTTTCTGATGGGAATTGGTACAGTAGGCAGCAATTTATTGCAACAACTGCAAAAACAGCAACAAAAACTACTCGACGAAAAACATCTGAAAATTAAGCTCGCCGGCGTGGCCAATACAAAAAAAATGGCTTTTAAACGCGAGGGCATCAATTTAGTTTCTTTCCGAGAAGAACTGGACCAATCGGAAATTAAATCGAGCTTAAGCGGTTTTATTAATGAGATGAAATCCATGAATATTTACAATTCGGTGTTTGTGGATTGCACCGCTTCCGAACAGGTTTCAACTTTTTATAACGAGATTTTAGGCTCTAACGTGTCGGTTGTGGCAGCCAACAAAGTGGCCGCTTCTTCGGCCTACGATAACTATATCGGCTTAAAAAATATGGCCAAACAAAAAGGTGTTAAATTTTTGTTTGAAACCAATGTGGGCGCCGGATTGCCTATAATTAACACGTTGAATGATTTGGTAAATTCCGGCGACAAGGTTTTAAAAATTGAGGCCGTACTGTCCGGAACGCTGAACTTTATTTTCAATACAATTTCGCAGGAAACGCCGTTGAGCGAAACCATAAAAATGGCTAAAGATCAAGGTTTTTCGGAACCCGATCCGCGTGTGGATTTGAGTGGCGTGGATGTTGCCCGTAAAATTTTGATTCTTGCACGAGAATCCGGTTACCCGCTGGAAATGGAGGATATTGTAATCAATCGGTTTATTCCAAACGAGTTTTTTGAAGGCTCTTTGGACGATTTCTGGAAGAATATTTCGCAACTCGATGCGGGTTTTGAGGAAAAACGAAAAACGCTGGAAGCAGAGGATAAGAAATGGAGATTTGTTGCCCGGTTTGAAAACGGAAAAGCGAATGTCGGACTTCAGGAAGTCAGCTCTCATCATCCGTTTTATGATTTGGAAGGCAGCAATAATCTGGTAATGTACACCACCGAGCGGTATCATGAATCTCCCATGCTGATAAAAGGATACGGAGCTGGTGCTTCGGTAACCGCAGCCGGTGTATTTGCCGATTTAATCAGGGTGTCGAACATTTAATTTTGAAAACGATGAAACATTTAATTATACTTGGTGATGGAATGGCTGACGAGCCGTTGGCTGATTTTGGAGGGAAAACACCACTTCAAATGGCCAACAAACCAAACATCGACTGGCTGGCAGAAAACGGGCAGTCAGGGAGGTTGATTACTGTTCCGGCAGCAATGCATCCCGGTAGCGAAATTGCCAACATGGCTGTTCTCGGCTACGATGTGGAGAAGGTTTACGAGGGCCGCGGGGTGCTCGAAGCCGCCAGTATGGGGGTTGAGCTGCAACCCGGCGATTTGGCGTTGCGTTGCAACCTGCTCACCATCGAAAATGAGATTTTGTTGAACCACTCAGGCGGCCATATTTCCAGCGAGGAAGCTGCAGAATTAATTCATTTTCTGGATGAAAAGCTGGGAAACGATCAGGTGAAGTTCTACCCCGGAGTGTCGTACAGGCATTTGTTGGTAATAAAAAACGGAAACAAGCACCTCAACTGCACGCCGCCGCACGACGTTCCCGGAACTCCGTATAAAAACGTGTTGATAAAACCGGAATTGGACGCCGCCGAAAATACTGCGGAATTGTTAAACAGTCTGATTGAAAAATCCCAGGAGCTTTTAACAGACCATCCGGTAAATGTAAAAAGAAAACAGATGGGCAAGCCAGTGGCAAATAGTATTTGGCCATGGTCGCCCGGGTATAAACCCCAAATGCCAACTTTAAAAGAGATGTTTGGCATCGAAAAATCGGCGGTTATTTCTGCCGTCGATTTAATTCAGGGAATCGGGGTTTACGCCGGAATGGAAGTTATTCGTGTTGAGGGTGCAACCGGTTTGTACGATACCAATTACGAAGGAAAAGCTCAGGCTGCTGTGGATGCCCTGAAAACAAACGATTTTGTGTACCTGCACATTGAAGCCAGCGACGAAGCCGGCCACGAAGGCGATGTGGAACTCAAAACAAGAACCATTGAATACCTCGACCAGCGCGTGGTAAAATATATTCTGGAAGAAACCCGCAAAATGGAAGAGCCGGTGGCCATCGCAGTGTTGCCTGATCATCCTACTCCCTGCGCGCTGAAAACCCACACACACGAACCGGTTCCGTTTTTAATTTATAAACCCGGAATTGAACCCGACGCTGTGAATGTTTACGACGAGTTTGATGTTCAAAAAGGTTCTTTGGGCTTACTAAAAGGGGATGAATTTATTAAAAGCGTTTTGAAGGTCTGAAAAACTGACCGGCTTTTTTTCGATAGTTTACTAAAAGAATTGGAGGTTCAGCAGGTGTTTGTGTTGCCGGTTGAGCCTCTAATTATTTTATCATCAGTGAGCTACAGAGTGGGGAAGAGTAGTGTTCGCATTTGCTCTTCTTTTCGGTTTTTTGTTGTGTCTGTTTTTCGAGAATCGGTTTCAGAATAAAAAACCGATGGTCATTCCTCCGGTAAAGTTTAAATGATGAGTGGATTCGTTGATTATTTCTTCTCCTTCTTTGTGTGTAACATCGCAATATAAATTGTAGCCCAGTCCTAATCCGAAATCAAAAGTAATCCGCTTATCCAACACAAATTGATACCCTGGTTTCAACCCCACTCCGGCGGTTTTTACATCATCTCTCGAGTACACAGAACTGCTGCCTGACTCCATGTCTCTTGCAACCCGGTAATCTTTGTAGAACAGATAGCCTCCAAGATAAAAGCCTTCCGCCCATTTTTTATTTTTTGAAAAATAGTAGCGAAACTCAGGAGTAATCTGGAGGTTGTAATTATCCGGATTTGCCAGTCCTGCGTAACTGTAATGAATGGCTAGATTTACGCTGGTTTTGTTTCCGGTGCGATACTCATATTCGATACCTCCGGGTGCCACCCCAACTTTAATCACGTTACTGAAAACCGAACTGCCGGTAGCGTTTTTGTCTTGCTGAGCCTGTGCTTTTCCAAACAAAAAAGAAGCTGAGATTATTAGTAAAGTTAATATTCTTTCCATATTGGTTTTTTGATTTTTGGCAAAGCCGTAAATAGCTTGACATCGCGGGCTAAAAGTAGGTATTAGTTTTTGAATTGAAAGTAGAATGCCCGAATTTTCCAGCGTAAAATAAGAGCAATGAAAAGTCGCTACCCAAAGATTTCAGAAAGAGCCTTGTTGATGGTGGAATAGTTAAATTCAAAGCCGGCCTCTGTCAGTTTCTGAGGTAGTACAGCCGGACTTTGTGTGAGGATTTCGGCAGCCTTTCCAAATAATAGTTTAAGCGCAAATTCCGGCGTGGAAAAAGCAGTCGGACGTTTTAGCTTTTTTCCTAAGGCCTGGGTAAAATCAAGGTTTGTTATCTGCTGGGGAGCAACCAGATTGAATACTCCGCCAATATTATTTTTGCTTGTTGCCCACAGAAATGCATGTGCCACGTCTGTTTCGTGAACGAATGGGAAAGGTTGCTTGCCACTGCCTGTTTTTCCTCCAATGCCCAGTTTGAATGGCAGAAGCAGCTTTTTTATGGTTGCCGACCTTTTTCCAAGTACCACGGCAATGCGGAAAACAGTAAGTTGCATCTCGCCGGGAAGTCTGTTCCAGGCGTTTTCCCAGCTTTTAACTACTTCTCCTAAAAATCCGTTGTCGAAATTAACGCTTGCTTCGGTGTGCCGTTTTCCCGGTGCGTATATTCCGATTGCAGAGGCGGCTATTACTTTTGATGGGCGTTCTTCGGGAAATAATAGTTGGCATGCCCGGGCCAGATTTTTAGTTGTTTGAACACGGCTTTCGTATATAATTTTTTTGTTTTTGGTATTCCAGCGTTGCAACACCGGCGCACCTGCGAGGTTAATCAGTACGTCGCTTTTTTTTAGTTCGCCGGCAAGGTTTTCGGCGGGCCCGTAAAGCAGGTCGCGCCGGATGCCGGAAACATCGTAGCCTTCTTCTTGTAGTTTATTGGCAATTACTTTTCCGAGATATCCGGAAGCCCCGGCTATTTTAATTTTTGTGGTGCTGTTGTTTTGTGCCATTGTTCCCTTTTTTTTTGTGCAGATGCCTGTTGTTCTCCGCCTTTTATAATCTGTAGAATAAATAACAATTTAAAACTGATGAAGTTAATGCTCAATACATCTATTTATTTTTTGAAGATCTGTTGCATGTTTGAGTCCGGTGCCTTTTTTCTGAAAATGTTTCTCTTTTTCGACCTGCATGCCGAATGAGTTGTTTCAAGATTGCGAAGGACAAGATTTGTATGCTTTTTCAAAAAAAATTAACGTGGCAGGTTTAGCGGCCGTTGTAGTGGGTTGACTTGTTGTGTAAGTGCCAACTGCGTTGTTGCCGGTTGTTTTTCAATCTGATAATATTGGGTTGGTATGTAAACTTTTCGTTCTGTTCGCGATTGCTGCAACGGTTTCTTACATTATTATCCGTATTTTTACACTCAGTTAGAATTGTTGCATTTTCTGAAATAAAATTGTCGCCATAGCCGGTCAGAAAACCGGTGTTATACAATGCAGAAAATGCGCAGCCGGACAAAAAATTGTACGATAAAATAAAAATAGTGGATTTGTGTACAATGCCCGAATAATAATTGACCTGTGACAGAACGGAAATTGCGGCCAATAAACTACAGAGGCGGGCGTACCTCCCTGCTGTTATCGACAGGAATGTGAAAGATGAAGGATTTTTTTCCGGGCGAAGGTTTTTACCTGGTATCGCAAACTAATAAAAGATGTTTCGTACTTATAAAATAATTTTGGAGAGAAAATGGGAGGAATGGCTGAACAGGCTGGTGGCCTGGCGCATTGCCCGCATTTCGGAAAGACAGTTTTTATATGCTTTAAGCATAGTTGTTGGACTTTTAAGTGGCTTGGCTGCGTTTTTGCTGAAAAGCCTGATTCATTTTGTGGCGGAAAAATTAACGGGCTTAATTGATGTTGGATTTACCAACTACCTGTTTTTAGTGTATCCGCTGGTCGGAATATTTTTAACGGTTCTTTTTGTCCGCTACATAGTTAAAGACGATATCGGGCACGGGGTGTCCAAAATTCTATACTCCATTTCACGGCAAAGCAGCCGGATAAAACCTCACAATACATGGACGTCGATGGTGGCCAGTTCGTTAACCATCGGACTGGGGGGATCGGTAGGAGCCGAAGCCCCGATTGTACTCACCGGAGCTTCCATCGGTTCTAATCTGGCAAGCCTTTTTAAACTGAACTACAAATACGTTACGCTGATGGTTGGTTGCGGAGCCGCAGGAGCCATTGCCGGAATTTTTAATGCGCCCATTGCCGGAATCGTGTTTACACTGGAAGTGCTGATGCTCGATTTAACAATGGCATCGTTAATTCCGTTGCTTATTTCGGCAGTAACGGCAACTATGTTTTCCTACTTTTCTTTGGGCGAAGGCGTTTTGCTGAGGTTCATGCAAATTCATCATTTTTCGCTTGATACCGTTTGGTTTTACATTTTACTTGGCATCTTTACCGGGCTTGTCGGCATCTGGTTTACCCGAATGACGATGTTTCTGGAGCTGAAGTTCAAGAATATTAAAAAGTGGGGGCTTCGGCTTTTGATAGGCGGCCTGGTTATGGGATTTATGGTTTTTATTTTTCCTCCACTGTGGGGTGAAGGTTACCGCGAAATTGGGCTTATTTTTAGCGGAAAAGGTGCTGACTTACTCAATAATTCCTTGTTTGTAAACTGGAAAGGCAATGAATATCTGGTTTTGATATTTTTGGCGGGAATCCTCATTTTTAAGGTTATTGCCATGGTGGCTACTACTGGCTCTGGCGGGGTGGGAGGTATTTTTGCTCCAACACTTTTTATGGGCGCAATTGCAGGTTATTTTTTTGCATTGCTTACCACTATGGTTTCCGGAATTGAGTTGCCCGGCGATAATTTCGCTCTGGCCGGGATGGCGGGAATGATGGCGGCTGTTATGCACGCTCCTTTGACAGGTATTTTTCTGACCGCGGAAATGACTGGCGGATATAATTTGTTTATCCCGCTTATGATAACATCTACAGTGGCTTACGTTACAATCATGCGGTTTGAACCCTATTCGGTTTACACCAAACGGTTGGCCATGGCCGGCGATTTACTCACGCATCATAAAGATAAAGTTGCTCTTCATATGATGAAAGTGCGGAAATTGATTGAAACCGATTTCGAGGTTCTTCGTCCGGATGCCACTTTGCGCGACCTTGTGAAAGCCATTTCCGTGTCGCACAGAAATCTTTATCCGGTGGTTGACGAAAATGAGACGTTGTTGGGAATGGTTAAACTTGCGGACGTGCGTTCGTTGATTTTCGAGCAGGAACTCTACGATAAGGTATTTGTCAGAGACCTGATGTACATGCCTGAATATTTTATTTCTCCTGACGATAGCATGGAGAAAGTGGTAGAAAAGTTTGAAACTTCGGGCCGTTACAATCTGGCGGTTATTGAAGATGGAAAATATCTTGGTTTTATCTCGCGGGCAGTGGCCTTTTCGAAATACAGAAAAACGGTACAGGATTTTTCGCACGATTAAAATTTTGTTTCTTTGCAATAAACAACTAAAATATTGTTATTGTGGCTTTAACAACTCGTAGATTGTTTCTTGCAAAAGTTTCTTTGGGCGTTGCCGGACTCGGATTATCAAAATATGCCAATGCCGGTTTTTTGCTCCGAATCAATAATTTTCCGATTGTAATTTCCACCTGGAAACACGGCATCCCGGCCAATGATGCTGCGTGGAAAATTCTTTCGGGCGGCGGATATGCTTTAGATGCAGTGGAAGCCGGTGTACGAGTTGCCGAAGATGATCCTGAAGTGAGGACTGTGGGGTACGGCGGCGCTCCGGATGAAAAAGGAAAAGTAACGCTGGATGCTTGCATCATGGATGAAAAAGGAAATGCCGGAAGCGTAGCATACCTGCAAAATATAAAAAATCCGATTTCTGTTGCGAGGCTGGTTCTGGAAAAAACACCTCATGTGATGCTTAGTGGCGACGGGGCGCTGGAGTTTGCACTGGAAAACGGCTTTAAAAAGGAGAAACTGCTGACGAAAGAGATGCGGAAGCGCTGGAAAAAGTGGAAGAAGGAGGAACGCGAATTCAAAGCGAAAATCAATGTGGAAAATCAGTCGGAAGAGAATCACGATACCATTAGTATGCTGGCCATTGATGCGGGTGGCAGATTGTGTGGTGCATGCACAACAAGCGGGATTGCCTTTAAAATGCACGGACGGGTGGGGGATTCGCCAATAATAGGCGCCGGACTTTTTGTTGATGGCGAAGTTGGCGGAGCGGCAGCAACCGGTTCGGGAGAGTTGGTCATGAAAACGCTCGGGTCGTTTCTGGTTGTTGAATTTATGCGAAACGGCTTGTCTCCCCAGGATGCCTGTACCGCAGCTGTTGAGCGGATTACACAGAAAGTTTCCCACTACGAAAAACATCAGATCGGATATATCGCCATCAGTAAGTCAGGAGAAACAGGAGCGGCCAGTATGCAGCCGGGTTTTAATTATGCGGTGAAAACTGCTGATGTTTCTGAACTCCGTGAAGCCGACGCGTGGTTTAAAAAGTTATAACGGCAGGGGAGTGTGTTTCTTTCAATTTGTTTTTCGGAAGGTTTTGGGGTATAAAAAAAACTGCCCTGTTTTACCAAGGCAGCTTTTGTAAGGTGAGAAATAATTTTTAATTAGATTATCTTCTGGTTCAAATATAAGTTTACCTGTTCAATATTCCTCGTGTTGTGCAATAATATTTTTGTTCTTCAAAATATTTACCATTGCATCAATAATTTCGTCGTCTTGCAGCGAGGCGTAATTAAAAATAACGTCAAAATCTTCGTTGTTTGCTTTTCTTCCAATAATCCGCTCAATAAACGAGTCGCGTTTTTCGTCCATCTCTTTTACGTATCGAACTGCTTCTGCCTGCGAAAAATCGCGTAACTGCATAATGCGGTTAATACGCCATTCCATTGGGGCTTCTAGTCTTACGTTTAATTTATTGGGAATATCTTTGAGAATAATTCCGGCCGATCTGCCAACGATAATTGTTCTTCCTTTGCATGCCAGTCGGCAAACTACGCCTTTGAATGTTTCAATCAGCGATTCGTCAGAAATTTCGTAAATGGTTTCGTTGGAAAATGCCTTTGCAACCTGATGCAGCATTTTTATAGCTTCGTCAGCATCATCGTAATTCCCTTTTTTTACTTCTTCAATTATGTCATCTACCACGTCTTTAAAAATGTTTTTATCCACCCATTTCCATTCGGCATCAGTTTTAGTATCAGACATGTAACTGTATCCGGTTAATATTTTTGAGAGTTTAATTGCAATTCGTTGGGCCGAACAACCCGATTGTCTTGAAATGGTAACGATTGGCCCGGGAAAATCTCCCGTTTCCAAATCACAGCAGGTAATGGTTTTCATAAAACTTTTAATAAATTCTTCCATATTTTGGGTTTATTGATTGCTTGTTCAACTTTATATAGTCGAAATTACAATCTTATCTTTTAGATAAAACAAAATATGTTGTAGAATAGGTTGATTTAAAGATGTTCTATAACAATTTCAGAAATAGGAGAACTGCCCGAAAAGTATTTGTTCAGGCGGAAAATCCGGGTTTTTTAGTTCGAATTTTTGTTTTCCAGGTAAGCCTCCAGAGGCAGCTGTTTTGTAGTATGCTGAGTGCCTGTGGTAAAGAAATATGAATAGCAACCAGTTCCGGGATCCCTATTTTTTAGGAGTCATGTCGTTCATGGTTACACGGTAAATCAGTGTTGTAAAAGGCGGAATTCCGCTCGCACCTTTTGCTCCGAATGCAAAATCAGAATGGATGTACATTTCCACCTCGGCACCTTTATTCATGTACCCGATTCCTTCTATCAGTCCGCCAACGTCATGTTGTGGCTTGTATATAAAACTCCATATTCCTTTCGGATAGATTTCACTAGAGTCCTCTATTTTCCCGCCGTCCGATTTGTACCCGATGTAGGAGACTTTACATGAGTCACCAATTTGCGGAAATGGGCCTTCTCCCGGTTTTCTTATCGTGTAAAAAACCATTAAATCTGTGGTGTCGATATCTTCTCCTTCTGCTTCCAGTTTTTTCATCCATGCATCCAGCTCTTCCCATTCTTGTTCCCTTGTTCGGGGTTCCTGTTCCTCTTCCGGAGTACATGAAACAACTGCGGAAAAGAACAGCGCTACAGCCAGAAACAGGAATGATACAGATTTTGTTGACATAATTTTTAGCAGTTAAAATTCAGGCTGAAAGTTACGACTTTCAAATAAAACGGCAATTATTTTTTTTGATGCTCCTGCCGGGAACAGCGGTGTCTAGTGTTCTGACGATACAAAAGAACTTAATTAGGCTTGCATTGTTTGGAAAATAAGAAAATGGTAATCAGATAAAAAATGAAAGAGTCTCATACCAATGCATTGGTTCATTCAAGCTCTCCTTATTTGTTGCAACATGCTCATAATCCGGTTGATTGGCAACCCTGGAGCGAAGAATTGATAGAGAATGCAGCAAAAGAAAACAAACTTCTGCTGGTGAGTATCGGGTACGCGGCATGCCATTGGTGCCATGTAATGGCGCACGAGAGTTTTGAAGATGAAACGGTGGCAGCGGCAATGAACCGCGAGTTTGTATGCATAAAAGTTGATCGCGAAGAACGGCCCGACGTGGATCAGTATTATATGACAGCCGTTCATCTGATGGGATTGCAGGGTGGCTGGCCGCTTAATGTGATAGCCCTGCCCGATGGAAAACCTGTTTGGGGAGGAACTTATTTTCCGAAAGAAACCTGGGTTGACACCATTTTGTCTGTTGCCCGTTTTTGGAAGGAGAACCCGGATAAAACGAGAGAATATGCAGAAAATTTGCAGCAGGGAATTTCCGGTTCGTTGCTGCCGTCGAATGCTGACAATATTATTCCGGCTACACAGCAGATGATTGCCCGAAGCGTTGAAAACTGGAAAGAACGTTTCGATTTGGAGAACGGAGGAAGGCAGGGGTTTCCGAAGTTTCCAATGCCCGGGAACCTCGAATTTCTGTTGTTTTTCGGATTTGTAAAGAGAGACAGGCAGGTGCTGGATTTTGTAAAATTGTCACTTTTGAAAATGGCGCGCGGGGGAATTTACGACCAGCTTGGCGGAGGTTTTGCCCGCTATTCGGTTGACGAAAAATGGAAAGTGCCGCACTTCGAAAAAATGCTTTATGATAACGGACAGTTAATCAGTATTTATTCGAAAGCCTATCAGTATTTTAAATGCGATGAGTTTAAAACAATTGTTTATGAAACCGCTCAGTTTCTGGAGCGGGAACTTACCGACGAGTCAGGGGCATTTTATTCTTCGCTGGATGCCGACAGCGACGGTGGGGAAGGAAAATTTTATGTGTGGAAATCAGGCGAGCTTCGTGAAATCTTGAAGGAAGATTTTGAACTGTTTTCGGAATATTTTAATGTGAATGCCAAAGGTTTTTGGGAAACGGGAAATTATATTCTGTTGCGTGAAACGGGTATGGAGGAGTTTGCCCGGAAGAAAGGTTTTACGTATTCAGAATTTGAGCAGAAGGTGGCAGCGTGGAAAAAACTGCTGATGAAGCAGCGCTCGGAAAGGGAAAGGCCCGGGCTCGACGACAAAACCCTGGCCTCGTGGAATGCCCTGGCAATTACAGGGCTGGCTGATGCTTATAAAGCTTTTGGTGATGAACGTTTTAAAACACAGGCTTTGCAAAATGCCTGTTTCATCAGAGAAAATATGATGAAAGAGGGCGGTAATTTGTTTCACTTGTGGAAAAAGGGGAAGAGCACTATTGCCGGATTTTTGGAAGATTACGCACTTGTTGCCCGGGCTTTTATTTCGCTTTTTGAAATTTCGGGCGACCGGGAGTGGCTCGATTGTGCCGGGCAAATTCTGGAATATTCAGTAAATCACTTTTACGACGAGTCGTCCGGGCTTTTTTACTTTTCGGCGAAAAATTCCAATGCAGTTGTATCCAACTCTTTTCAGAATGAAGACAATGTAATTCCGGCGGCAAATTCGGTGATGTCCAATAATCTTCACGCTTTCGGTTTGTTAACCGGAAATGCAGAGTACCTGGTTATGGCCAAAAAGATGTTGCATCATGTTACGCCACTCTTTCCCAAATATCCGCAGGCTTTTGCAAACTGGGGAACTCTGATGCTGAAAATAACCGAGCCTTTTTATGAAGTTGTGTTAAGCGGAGCAAATGCGTATGAGAAATTTCTGGAATTGCAGGAAGGGTTTTTGCCCCATGCAATTTGTGCGTTTGCAAAGGAGGAAAGCAACCTGTTGTTGTTCGACGGCCGGTTTGTTCCCGGAAAAACACTGATTTATGTTTGTAGTGAAGGAACATGCCGGTTGCCTGTTGAAAACGTTAAAGATGCCCGCAATTTGCTAAATGGAGAGCATGAAAAAGGTTGAGTTTTTGATTGTCGGCAATGGCCTTGCCGGAACGCTACTGGCTTTCGAAATGTTGAAAAACAAGCTGGAATTCAGAATTGTTGCCTCTTCTGAAATACCCCGTTCTTCGGAAGTTGCTGCCGGCATGTTTAACCCGTTGGTTTTTAAACGGCTTACAAAAAGTTGGCTGGTAGACGATCTGTTTCCTGTTATGAAAAGCACATACAGGAAAATTGAGTTGCTGCTGGGACAGCAATTTCTATTTAGTAAAAACATATTAAAGCCGTTGTCGGAAGAGGAAAAAACACTTTGGATACAGCGAAAAGCCGAACCGGAATTTTCAAAATATATTCTTTCGGTGGAAGATGACGGCCCTGAGGAAAACCTTGTTCCTGCTGCCGGTTACGGAATTGTAAACGGTTCCGGCTATTTGGATTTGAAATTATTTCTGAATCTCGCCGACAAGTATTTCAGGGAAAACGGATTATTAATTCCAGCGGTGTTTGATTTCGATGCTTTAAATCCAGCAGAAAAGTATTTTGAAACGGAAAATGTGCAGGCTGCGAAAATAGTGTTTTGCGAAGGAGTCCGTTTATTGGAGAATCCGTTTTTTCGGTTTGTGAAAATTGTTCCTGCCAAAGGTGAAGTTTTGCGTATTCATGCTCCCGGTTTGTCAGAGAAATATATTCTGAACAAAAATGTTTTTGCCCTTCCCGTGGGAAATCAGTGCTTTAAAATCGGTTCAACTTACGACTGGAACGACTTGTCTGTTTCTCCCACAGAAAAGGGGATGCAGCAGATTGTAGAAAAGTTTGAAAAGCTCGTGAATGTCGATTATTCTATTCTGGAACATGTTGCCGGAATACGTCCAACCATTTCAGATCGCCGGCCCGTTTTAGGTGCGCATCCTGTTTTTTCGAATCTTTTTGTGTTTAATGGTCTGGGAACAAAGGGTGTTATGTTAGCGCCGTTTTTCGCAAAGGAGATGATGAATTTTCTGATGTCGACCGATTATTGCCTTAATAAAGAGGTAGATGTAAAAAGATTTCTAAAATGATTTTTGGAAAAGTGTAAGGTAAAAAAACGGACAAAAAAATAATCCCGGCGCGTCATACCGGGATTACTCAATAACCTTCTAAGCGTCTAACTGGTTTCGTGTTCTAGATTTGTATGAAACAAACATACACGAAAATCAAATAAGTGTTGTTAGACAAAAGGCTGATTTTGTAAGGTCAGAATTGCTGATATTGTCGCTTCAGAAATGCTGACTGCTGATTTAGTCCATTAGTTTCATTTGAAGGTAGGAATAAATTAGTGCATTCATTTTTGCCCGTTGTTCGTTGGTCGATGCTCCTGCGTGCCCTCCTTCAGTATTTTCGAAGTAGTAAATTTTATATCCCAAATCGTTCATTTTTGCCACCATTTTTCGCGCGTGTCCCGGGTGAACCCTGTCATCGCGGGTAGATGTGGTGAAGAACACTTCGGGGTAATCCATGCCTTTTTTTACATTCTGATAAGGCGAATATTTTTTGATGTATTCCCATTCTTCTGGAATATCGGGATTACCATATTCTGCCATCCAGCTTGCTCCGGCAAGTAGCTTGTTGTAGCGTTTCATGTCTAGTAGCGGAACAGCACAAACCGCCGCATTATACAAATCGGGGCGTTGGGTAAACGCTACCCCTACAAGCAGTCCGCCGTTACTTCCGCCGTAAATTCCCAATTTTTTTGACGACGTAATTTTGCGTTCAATCAGGTCTTCTGCCACTGCATGAAAATCGTTGAAAACAAGTTGCCGGTTTTCTTTTAGTCCTGCCTGGTGCCATTGCGGCCCGAATTCGCCACCGCCGCGCAGGTTGGCAAGAACATAAACACCGCCTTTTTCAAGCCACGAAACGCCGGTAGCAGCAGAGTAGCGTGGCAGTTGCGGAATCTCAAATCCTCCGTAAGCATAAAGCAACGTGGGGTTGTTTCCGTCAAGTTTCATCGACTTTCTGTGTGCCACAAAATAGGGGATGTGTGTGCCATCTTTCGATACCGCTTCAAATTGCTGAACTTCGTATTTCTCTGTGGGAAACCACGACGGCAGCGATTTTACCTTGCTGATTTCTCCTGAGGAAGCATCTCCGAAATAGAGGGTGCTGGGCTCCAGAAAGTTCTGGAAATAGAAAAAGAATTTGTTGCTGAACTCGTCGGTTGACCCCAGCGAAATGTTGCCAAAATCCGGAGCATTAATTTTTTCTTTTTCCCATTTGTTTTCGAATCGGAACGAATAGAGTTCACTTTTTACGTTTTCCAGCATATTTACCAATAAACGATCTTTTGTGTTAGAAATTTGAGTGATGCTGGAACGTTCTCCCGGCTCAACCACCAGCTCGAAATTTCTTTTTCCGTTAAGCAAATCATTGTAGTCAATGCTAATCACCGCTCCCTGCTGAAAGCTCTTGTTATTTACATCCCACGCCGATTTCAGTTGAAAAATAACCTGGCCATTAAAAATGGTATTCAGTTCAATGTCGTCGGGCAGGTCCAGTTTTACTGCTTTCCCGTTTTCAATAAATAAATAGTCTCCAGAGTAAAAAGAAGTACGACGGGTAATCAATTGGTAAACTTTTTCGGGGTTCTGTTGTGCGTATCCCCAGATTCCCATATCGGTTTCCAGCCCCTTGTAAACTTCCTGCGCATTTTCCAGTTTTGTTCCTCTTTTCCATATTTTTACCTGCATCGGGTATCCCGAGGTGGTTACTCCATCGCCAAAGTCGGTAGAAACCAACAATGTGTTTTCGTCAATCCAGCTGGCTCCGCCCTTTGCTTCGGGAAGAAAAAAGCCGTTTTCTACAAAGGCTTTCGACTGCACATCAAATTCTTTAACGATTGCTGCATCGCCGCCACCTTTTGAAAGGGTTACCAGAAATTTGTTGTAATCGGGGTAAAGCCCGCTTGCTCCTTTAAAAACCCATTTTACATCGTCTTTTTTAGAAAGCTCGTCAATGTTCAGCAAAATTTCCCAGTCAGGGGTTCCGCTCAGGTAACTTTTTAACTCGGCTCGTCTCCATATTCCGCGCTGGTACTGCTGATCCTGCCAGAAATTGTATACATATTTCCCGTATATTCCAGGATTCGCAATGCGATCTGTGGAGTTAAGAATATCGAGGTTTTTCTCGTAGATGTCGTTGTACCCGGGTTGCGACGAAATCACTCCAATCGATTTGTCGTTCCATTCTTCAACCCATTCAAGGGCTTTGGGGGCTTCTACTTCTTCGAGCCACTGATAAGGATCTGCTTCCTGGGCAATAATCATTTGTGTTGCCATCATCAAAAAAATCAAATTTATCACTCTTTTCATTGTGTAATATTTTGGTTGAATACTCATTTTGTTAAACAGTAATTCTCCAATAAAGTTAGATCAAATGCGAATTTGTTTTTATTCTTTTTGAACTTAAGTGTTTCATTTATACTGTTTGTTTATTCGCTCTGCCTCCGTTTTTTGTCGCGTAACTTAATTTGTACGAATGTAATAAATTAACACAAAAATTGGTGCTAAAATTAAATTATCAGCCAGACAACAGATTTTTGGAAATAGTTTTTAAAATGAAGCATTAAATATATATTTTCGTACTTTGAATATAAGCCGGAAGATGAATATATGTTTGAATATTAAAGCGAAAAAGGTATCATCCAAGGAGCATAACACTATAATATGGTAGCGCTATTTTTGTTTTTTGCTTTATCCATTGTTGTTTCTTTTTTTTGTTCGATGTGGGAAGCGGTTTTGTTAAGCAATACCCCGTCTTTTATCAGTAGGTTGCAATCGGAAAAACCATCCATCGGGAACCTGCTCGCTAAAATGAAAGAAGATATTGACAAGCCATTGTCTGCAATTCTGACTCTGAATACTTTTGCCCACACTGTTGGTGCATTGGGAGTTGGACTGGAAGCTGGCAAGTTGTTTGGAAAACATCAGGTAGATCTGATATTTTTCAGCGTCACTTATGAAGCCATAATTGCTGCGGCAATGACCCTGTCGATTCTCATACTTTCAGAAATAATTCCAAAAACGTTGGGGGCAATTTTCTGGCAGAAGTTTACCCCTTTTACGGTAAATTCACTGCGTGTTTTGGTGGTTGTTCTCGCTCCGTTTGTGTGGATGAGCAAAGGAATTACCCGCATGGTAAAAACCGAAAAAGGCCGAAGTGTATTCAGCCGGGCCGACTTGGCTGCAATGGCCGATGTGGGGCTGAAAAGCGGCGCCCTCGACAAAGAAGAAAAATCGATAATACAGAATCTTTTACGACTGGAAAACCTGAAGGTGCGCGACATTATGACGCCACGCTCGGTTATTATTATGATTGACGAAGAGCAGACCATGAGCGAAATATATTCGGAGCTGAAACCAATGGTTTTTTCACGTATCCCGGTATACCAGGAACATCCCGATAATATTATTGGTTTGATTTTGAAAGACAATATTTTGGAAAACCTTGCCCAGGACAAACACTCGGTGAAAGCTTCTGAAATTAAACGTGATATTTTGTTTGTGGAAGATGATTTTACGGTTGCCAAATTAATGGACACCCTTATTCTGAACAGGGAGCATCTGGCAATGGTTGCCGACGATTTTGGCAGTGTGGTAGGGCTTGTTACCATGGAAGATTTATTTGAAACGTTGTTGGGGCTCGAAATCGTTGATGAGTCGGACAAAGTGGAAGACATGCAAAAACTGGCCCTGGAAAAATGGAAAAAAAGAACAGATAAACAGCGTCTGAAATCCTGACCCCTTTTAAGTTTTCTTTAAATCGCCTGAGGAAAAAATTCTTCAATAGCTTATACAGGTAAAATGCATTACTTTTGATGAAATAGTTATTGAAAAATTTAAATCATTTGAATATGAACATCAGCGCATTACAGAAAGAAAGGGCCAAGTATCAGCCAAAACTTCCCCAATCGTTAAAAGGTGCAGTTAAACTGGTTGAAGGAGCTAAAACGGAATCAGTTGCCGACCAGAAAGAAATTGAAGAATTGTTCCCCAATACATACGGAATGCCTTTGGTTGCTTTTGAAGCAGGCGGAGCCGATGAATCCAGAGAACCGGTTAATGTTGGTGTCATTCTTTCAGGAGGACAAGCTCCCGGAGGACATAACGTGATTTCCGGTATTTTCGACGGAATTAAAAAAATTAACCCGGAAAGCAAATTGTACGGATTTTTGGGCGGTCCCGGCGGATTGGTAGACCACAAATATGTTGAGTTGACCTCTGCAATTATCGATGAATACCGTAACACCGGCGGTTTCGATATTATTGGCTCCGGACGTACAAAACTGGAAGAAGAATGGCAGTTTGACAAAGGGCTGGAAATAGCCAAAGATTTAAAATTGAATGCGTTGGTGATTATTGGTGGTGATGATTCAAATACCAATGCTTGCGTTTTGGCAGAATACTATTCACAGAAAAATGCAGGTGTTCAGGTAATTGGATGCCCGAAAACAATTGACGGCGACCTGAAAAACGAAATGATTGAAACTTCTTTTGGTTTCGATACCGCTACAAAAGTTTATTCAGAGCTGATCGGAAACATTCAGCGCGACGCCAATTCTGCAAAAAAATACTGGCACTTTATTAAACTGATGGGGCGTTCGGCTTCGCACATCGGACTGGAATGTGCATTGAAAACACAGCCAAATATTACCCTTATTTCAGAAGAAATAGCAGAAAAGAAACAGACACTTAGCGATATCGTGAATTATATGGCTGCTATTGTAGCCCGCCGTGCCGGTAATGGTGAAAACTTTGGCGTAGCGCTTATTCCCGAAGGATTGATTGAGTTTGTTCCTGAAATGAAAAAGCTGATTGCTGAACTGAATGACCTTCTGGCTGAAGGAACAGATACAGAAAAAGAATTTAAAATGCTGAGGAAAAGCCATCGTTTGGATTGGGTTGCCTCACACCTGTGTGAAGATTCAGCGAACGTTTTCAAATCATTACCGGCAGGAATTGCAACTCAGCTTACTTTAGACCGCGACCCGCACGGAAACGTTCAGGTTTCGCTCATTGAAACAGAAAAGCTTTTGGGAGAAATGGTCGCCGAAAAATTGAGCGCCATGAAAAAAGCCGGTGAATTTGCCGGAAAATTCAGCACTCAGTACCACTTCTTCGGTTACGAAGGACGTTGTGCAGCGCCATCTAATTTTGACGCCGATTATTGCTACTCGTTGGGTTACACTGCGTCACTGCTTGTTTCCGAAGGGAAAACAGGTTACATGTCATCGGTAAGAAATTTGACTGCTCCGGCAGAAAAATGGATTGCCGGCGGGGTTCCGGTTACCATGATGATGAACATGGAAAAACGGCACGGACACATGAAACCGGTTATTCAGAAAGCACTGGTTGAGCTGGATGGAAAACCGTTTAAATATTTCGTTTCAAAACGCGGCGAATGGGCCTACGGAACGCAGTATATTTATCCGGGACCAATTCAGTATTTCGGCCCGGCAGATGTTTGTGATCAGCCTACCGAAACATTGAATCTCGAAAAAGCTTAATAAAAATATTAGCATAATTAAAAAGGTCGTCCCGGAGTTTATCGGAACGGCCTTTTTCTTTTGTCGTTGGTTAATATTTGTATTTTTGTATTTCGTCATCAACAATGCGCTTTTTGATAGCTGTAGTAATATTATAATAAAATTGATATAGACGGTGCAAAACGTAAAACGGGAAAAATGTTGTGTCCCCTGGCTGTATTGCATTTTCTTTGTTATAGTGAAAGTTTGTTGAGCCGAGTGTATGAAAGAGATAGCAGAAGCAAAAACAGGAGAAAACGAAGAGCTTTGGAATAAAGTTCGTTCGGGGAATGAGAAGGCCTATTCCCTGTTGTACCAAAAGTATGCGAATGAATTGTTCTCTTTCGGCAGCCGGCTTTCTCCGGATAGGGAACTGGTAAAAGATTGTATCCAGAATATTTTTGTCCGGATATTTCAAAACAGAAAAAATCTGGCAGCAACCTCAAATGTTCGTTTTTATTTAATGCTGGCTCTGAAAAATGAGCTCTACCAGGCTTTCCGAAAAGATAAAAACGTATCGTTTGCTGAATTTAACCCTTCTTTTTTGGTGACTTACACCGTTAATAACCAGGCCGTAGATGATGAAGAAACCCGTGCCCGTTTGGAAGAGATTGCGAGAATGTTAAATGTTCTTCCTCCCAGGCAAAAGGAGATTATTTATTATCGTTTTATCGAAGAGCTTTCGTTGGATGAAATTGGGCAAATGATGGGGATTAATTACCAATCAGCACAAAATCTGATACAGCGGGCCTTAAAAAAATTGCGACTTGAGTTTGCGTCTCCGGTTGTGTGCGGACTCTTTTTTTACAGTTTTTCTAATTTTTTTCTGTGTAGGTGAGTATAAAAGTAAAATTTCTGCATTTATAAAGGAAAGTACGCAGAATGTCAGGTAGAGATTATTCGAAATATACAGCTGAAGATTTTGTTCAGGACGACTTTTTTATTCAGTCTGTACAGAAACCCTCAGAAAAAAATGATGCCTTCTGGAACGCTCAACTCCAGAATGGAAAAGTAGATCAAAACGAATATCAATTTGCCAGGCAGATTCTGACAACTATTAACGTAAATAGTTCGGAGCTTACAGAAAAGGAGCTTGATGACCTCTACGTCAGAATCCATAAAAAAAATCATCGGATTTCGCAGAGAAGGATTTTCTATTCGGCTGTTGCTGCATGCATTTCTGCTCTGGTAGTTTTGTCCTTCTTTTTTTACAACCATAGAGAAGAAGTGCCGGATGTTAAACAAGTTGCCCAAATCATAAAAACTGCAGAAGAACCAGAGCAGATCGAACTGTTGCTTTCCGGAGAAAAAAGGATTCCTATTGAAAAGAACAACCCTGAAATAAAATACCTGAAAAATAAAAGTATCTCCATCGATAGCGTTATCGTGAAGGAGACTGCGGTGACTCCTACCCGAAAAGTGCAATTCAGCCAGTTAGTTGTTCCGCGAGGAAAGCGAACACAGCTGACACTTGCCGACGGAACAAAACTGTGGGTAAATGCCAGAACCCGGGTTGTTTATCCCGACGAGTTTGCTTCAGATAAAAGAGAAATTTTTGTGGATGGAGAAATATTTCTGGATGTATTTCGCGATGCCACCCGCCCTTTTATTGTTAAAACAGATGCGTTTGATATTACTGTTTTGGGCACTTCATTTAATGTGAATGCCTACGAGACAAGAGAAGAACGTGATGTTGTGCTGGTATCGGGAGCGTTGAAAATAAGTACGGCAGATAATACCGAGTCGCTTCTTAAACCTCAGGAAATGTTTTCTATCGAGAAAGGGGAGAATGTAATAAAACAGGTAGATGTATCTCCTTACATTTTGTGGAAAGATGGATTATACCAGTTTCGGAGAGAAAGACTTGACGTAATAATGGAGCGCCTCGCTTTTTATTATGGAAAAGAAATAGCGGCTTCACCTGCCGCCTCTGCTTTAAAATGTACGGGGAAGCTCGATTTAAAAGAGGATTTGGAGAGGGTGTTAAACGGATTATCGAAAACCGCTCCAATACGGTGGTCGCTAAAAAATAATGTTTATGAAATAAATGAAAATCTAACTAAATAGTTTGCCTATGGGATGAATGAAGGAAAAAAGTACTAGCATGAAAAAACCGGATGATATTGCAGTATCACCCGGTCGAGATTCTAAATTAATATCCAAAGTAAAATCTAAAATCATTACAAAAATATGATAAATGTGCAATTTGTCAGCAGCTTACATGCTGATAAAAGAAAATTATTCAGAATTATGAAGTTAATGGCTTTTTTCATGACTGTCGGAATGAGTGTTTGTTTTGGAGCGAAATCTTATTCACAGGCAACATTATTGTCATTAAACCTTAATGATAAAACGCTGGAAGAAGCTTTTGAGAAGATCGAAAGTATCAGTCAATATGTGTTTTTTTATTACGATGGAACTGTAGATGCTACCCGTAAAATCTCCATCGAAGTAAAAGATAAACCTATTCAGGAAGTATTGGATAGGTTATTTGAAGGGACCACTAACGCCTATCTTATTGATGACAGGCAGGTTTACATCACAAAAAAGAATTCGATAGAAGCCGACCAGCCGTCGTTAAAGGTGGTCGGTATTGTTAAAGATTCCGGCGGTTATCCGTTAGTCGGGGTAAATGTTCAGGAGTTGGGAACGAACAACATAACCGTAACCAATGCTGACGGTAATTTTACTCTTTACAACATTGCAGGAGAAAGTTCGGTACTTAAATTTACATACATTGGTTATAAACCGGTTGAGATAAAAGTAAACGGGCAACAAAACATTGAAGTTGTTTTAAATGAAGATGTTCTCGGGCTCGAAGAAGTTGTTGTGGTTGGATACGGACAGCAAAAGAAAGAGTCTGTAATTGGGGCAATTTCAACGGTAAAACCAACTGTTTTGCAGACCAATCAAACACGTTCTTTAACCAATAGCATGGCCGGCCAGATTGCCGGTGTTATTGCTGTTCAGCGCAGCGGCGAGCCGGGTTACGACAATTCCGATTTTTGGATTCGCGGAATGAACACTTTTGGTGCAAATGCAAAACCGCTGGTGTTAATTGATGGAATAGAACGCAGCCTCGGAAATATCTCTCCCGAAGAGATTGAATCCTTCTCGGTACTAAAAGATGCTACAGCAACTGCCGTTTACGGAGTTAGAGGGGCAAATGGAGTAATTCTGATTCAAACTAAGAAGGGGAAAGTAGGGAAGCCCACTATTACCGTAAAGGCTGATTATGGTTTTTCTAATCCGACGAAGCTTCCGGAATTTGTTGATGCTGCCAAATACATGGAAGTAATTAACGATGCCCAGCAGCTTTCCGGGATGGGAGCTTTGTACTCTGACGAAACAATCAGAAGGACAAGAATTGGGTATGATACCGATTTGTATCCGAATGTCAACTGGATTGATGCTGTTACAAAAGATAACGCCCCCAATGGCAGAATTAGTTTAGATGTAAATGGTGGAAGCGAGCGGCTGAGGTACAGTCTGATTGGTTCCTATTTTTCTGAAAAAGGAATGATTGTTACAGACGATGCAATGAACTACGATTCGCAGCTGAAGTTGAACAAATACAACGTTCGTAGTAATGTTGACCTTGATCTTACCTCGTCAACCAATATTGCAGTAAGTATCGGTGGATACATTACAGATCGTAATGCTCCAGGAGTTGGCATAAGTACAATACTTTCGCACTCAATGGACACTCCTCCCAATTATCACCCGGTTATTTATTCAAACGGGCAAATTCCAAAAGTTGCTGCCCGTTACAATCCCTGGGCCGACGCTACTCAAACCGGCTACCAGAAAAGGTTCGACAGTAACCTGGAAACTTCTGTAAATGTTACTCAGGATGTTGGGATGCTGTGGTCTCCTTTGACCGGGTTAAAAGCCAGTATGTTGGCATCGTTCGATGCGTTTAACAGACACACCCAGAGCCGTACCAAAACTCCGCGTTCTTTTTTAGCTACCGGAAGAAACGAAGAAGGTGAGTTGATTACTACCATGATTGATCAGGGCGGCGAGTTTCTTGGATATTCCAGAAGCTCCGGCGGCGACAGAACAATCTACTTCGAAGGACGGATGAATTATCTACGCCGTTTTAACCACGTACATAATGTCGACGGGCTTTTGCTTTACAATATGAGAGATCATGTTGTTCAGGATGCAAGTAATTCAATATTGGCATTGCCATACCGTACTACCGGTATTGCCGGCCGTGCCGCATACAGTTACAATGATACTTATTTTGCTGAATTCAACTTTGGATACAATGGTTCTGAAAACTTTAAACGAGGATATCGTTTTGGATTTTTTCCGTCGTTTGCCCTTGGTTGGATGGTTTCCAGTGAGGAGTTTATGAAACCGTTTGAAGACTTTATTTCCAAGCTGAAGATTAGAGGGTCGTGGGGACTGGTTGGTAACGACCAGATTGTGAATAACAGGCGTTTTGCATACATTTCTACAATTGAAAGTTCAGGCGGTTATAACTTCGGTTATACAGAAAATTTTAAATATGGACAGGGATGGCGCGAAGGCGATTTCGGAATTGAAAACATGACCTGGGAAACTGCCGAAAAAATTAATATCGGTTTCGAAGCCGGTTTTTGGGAATCAATTAATCTGCAAGTGGATCTGTTTAAAGAATTCCGCGATAATATTTTTATGCAGCGTAAAACCATTCCCGAATTGGCCGGGTACAACGAAATGCCCTATGCTAACTTTGGAAAAGTAGAAAACCAGGGAATTGAAACTGACCTGGTAGTGAATCATCAGTTTAGGAGAGACTGGTTTATTTCGGCAAAAGCAAACTTCACTTTTGCCCGAAACAAAATTACCGAGTATGATGAACCCGATGCTTTAAAAGCTACAACAAGAGCCAGAACAGGCCAGTCGCTGAACCAGCATTTTGGGTTAATTGCCGAAGGTCTTTATACCGAAGATGATTTTGTAGATCCGTTAAAAGGAATTTTGAAACCGGAGTTACCCGAACCTAAATTCGGAGTGGTTAAACCCGGTGATATAAAATACAAGGATTTGAACGACGACGAAAAGATAGACTCTTTTGATGAAACACCCATCGGAAAGCCTTACGTGCCTGAAATAGTGTATGGTTTCGGGTTTAATATGAAGTATAAAAATATCGATGGTGGACTGTTTTTCCAGGGAGCAGGAAACTTTACCAATATGTTACACGGCGCAACTCTTATTCCCGGAAGTGGCGGCGGCGGCGTTGGTAATATTTATGCGAATGTTGACGACCGCTGGACTCCTGAAAATCCCAGTCAGGACGTATTCTGGCCCCGTCTTTCAAACATAGAAAGCGCAAATAACATGCGCTATTCAACCTGGTGGATAAGAGATGCATCGTATTTGAGGTTGAAAAATATGGAGATAGGTTACAGTTTGTCAAAAAATAAGCTCAGAACCGCATCGTTAAGAAATGCCCGCTTCTTTTTGAGGGGGAGTAACTTGCTTACTTTCTCCAAATTCAAACTGTGGGATCCGGAAATCGGTTCCCAAAACGGACTGAAGTATCCGCTTCAAAAAATATTTTCTGCAGGTGTTGAACTTACTTTTTAATTCAAAGTCATTATGAAATATACATCTTCTATAATATTAATTTTAGTAATACTGTTGTCGCTGTCTTCGTGTGAAGACTTTCTGGATAAAGAGCCGGACGATGCCCTTACACTTGAAATGGTCTTTAATGACAAACTGCGCACAGAAGAGTGGCTGGCCGGAATTTACAATAAAGTACCAGATGCACTTATGGATTATCCCCGGAAATGGGGTTGCACTTTTTTCTCCGACGATGCCCAGATAGCCATTGCCATGGGGCAGTTTAACGATTACTGGAAATGGATTGTTGCAAACAATCAGGGCGGGGTTAACCCAACAGTTAAGCCTCCTGTTGATATTTGGTCAAATACCTATAAAGATGTAAGATCCGCTCTTCTTTTTATAGATAATGTGAAAACTCTTCCAGACCAGGGATTAACCGCCGAAAGTGTAAAGCAAATGAAAATGGAAGCCCGGTTTTTAATAGCGTTTTATTATACTAAGATGCTTGAAATCTACGGTCCTTTTCCTTTGGTTACCGAGTTGGTGCCTTCCAACACGTCTATCATGGACATGATGTTGCCACGTACACCGTACGACGAAATTGTTGAATGGCTGGATAAAGAATATCTCGAACTGGCTGGCTTTTTTCCTTCGACATACTCTAACCCCGACCAAATGTTCGGGCGGCCAACAAAAGGGGTTTGCATGGCGCTCAGAGCACGAATGTGGCTTTATGCGGCCAGCCCGCTGTTCAATGGAAATCCCGATTTTGCGGATATGAAAAATGCTGACGGTTCTGCTATTTTCAGCACCACTTACAATGCCGAAAAATGGGAAAAGGCGGCAACAGCAACCCGGGAATTTTTGGATTTGGCAGAAACCGGAATTTACAGCCTTTATACAGAAAAATATAAAAACGGTGAGATAGACCCGTTCCTTTCTTTCCAGAATCTTTTTCTCACAACAGGAAACCAGAACAAGGAAATTATTTTTTCCAGGGCAGCCAGCTCTTATAAATGGTACAACGGGATTGGTAATCCTCGCGGATTTGTTGGTGGTTCAGGATATTACGGTTCTACTCAGAATCTTGTAGATGCGTTTTTTATGAAAAATGGTTTGTCTCCCATAAACGGATACGACGCAACCGGAAACCCGATAATCAATACAGAATCGGGGTATACTGAATCGGGATTTACCACGAAGGAGATTATTTACCAAAACACTGCTTATAACATGGGCGGCGCAAGTGCCCGCGAGGGGCTGGTTTCAGACGAAGGAACATTTAATATGTACGCCAATCGCGAACCTCGTTTTTATATTACTGTTTGGCACGACAACCAGTGGATACCACAGGCCAGAAGAAAAACCCAGTTCAAACATAACGGACTCGACGGTGGCCCGACTCATGATTCCCCGCAGAGTGGCTATTTAACAAGAAAAGCAGTAAATCCGGAATCTGATCCGAGGAACGGAAAAGTTCCGTACCAACCGTCAATCATTCTTCGCCTTGGTGAGTTCTACCTAAACTATGCAGAGGCGCTTAATGAATCAGAACCCGGAAATCCTGATATTATTAAATACCTTAATCTGATTAGAGAAAGAGCCGGAATTCCCGGGTACGGATACGAAGCAGGGCAAGTCACTCCTCCGACAACACAGGAAGCAATGAGAGAAGTAATCAGGAAAGAGCGCCGTGTGGAATTCGCAATTGAAGGAGATGTTAGATACAACGACATCAGAAGGTGGAAAATTGGAGTTGAGTTGTTTAAACAGCCCATTACAGGTATGAATCGCAGCTCTTCGAATAACGACTTTTATACCCGAACAACTTATATGTACCGCCCTTTCGAAAAGAAAAATTATTTGTGGCCGATATATCAAAACTATATCGATAACAACCCCAATCTGGTACAGAATAAATTTTGGTAGGAACAAATGTACAGCCTGGCAGTTTTGACCTTCAGAACTGCCAGGGCTTTTAAATATTCAACGTAATGAAAATAAAAAGAAATCTGATTTACTACATTTTGATGCTAAACGTTCTGTTGTCGTCAGAACCGTTATTGTTGTCCTGCAGGGCAGGTTCAATAAATAGTATCGAAGAAGAAAAGCCGGATGTTGAAAAACCGGAGAAAGAGAGCACGCTTAAAATAAATGCAGCTACTTACAACCTGAGAATGCAGACCTCTGCTGATCAGGAGGAGAAAGCCTGGGAAAACAGAAGAGCGTGGGCGATAAAAATTATTAAGAAACATAATTTTGATATAATCGGAACACAAGAGTGTTTCAAAAATCAACTGGAAGATGTATTGCAAGCCGGAAACTACAGTTATATTGGTGTAGGTCGCGATGACGGCCAATCTAAAGGAGAACACTCTGCTATTATCTACCAGAACCAGAAATTTGAAGTGCTCGACAAAGGAGATTTTTGGTTGTCTGAAACGCCTGAAGTACCTTCTTCCGGCTGGGATGCTACCATAAAAAGAGTATGTTCCTGGGGAAAGTTCAGGGAAAAAGAAACCGGAAAGGTATTTTTCTTTTTTAATGCCCACTACGATCACAAGGGAAAAATTGCCCGCAAAGAATCTTCAAAACTGGTGTTGAAAAAGATTGAAGAGATTGCCGGAGATACCCCAGCGTTTTTTAGCGGAGACCTCAATGCTTTACCCGACGAGGAGTCCATAGTTCTGTTGTCTGAATCGAAAATGCTTTGGGATGCTAGAAATGTGTCATCTACTCCGGTGTACGGAACCGAAGGCACATACCACGGGTATAACCTCGACGGGAAAACAACACATCGAATCGACTACATTTTTGTTTCTGCTGAAATAGATGTGTTGGAATACGGAGTGCTGAATGACGATATAACAGAAGGGGAGTTTTCATCTGATCATTTCCCTGTACTTATTAAAGCCGAATTATAAAATCAGAAATTATGATAACGAATAACCATAAATACTTAATACCCGCTGTTATCGCTTTTATTTCCTTTTTTTGTTTCTCGTGCGAAAAAGATGATTTAGAAGGTATTGACGAAACAAATATAACAACCGGAAATCCGTTGAAGCTGGAAGTATCAAAGGATACAATTATTCTGGATCAGGATTACGACGACCGGCAGGCCATACTTTTTACATGGGAGCCCGGTCGCGATCGTGGATTGAACAGCTCGCTTACTTACCTTTTTAAGGTGGATGTAGCTAACGGAGATTTTACAACTGCTTTGGAAACAGAAGAAATGCCGGAGGGTATATTCTTCAAAAGTTTTACTACAAAGGAGTTGAACGATTTAATAGAAAATCATTGGAAGGAACCCCTGGGCGAAAACATCGAATTCTCGGTGCGGGTAATAGCCAAAGCTAACTCCGAAGATAAATTTCTGAAACCCGATTACTCCACGATAAATTTTGTTGTAAAAGGTTATAAACACCAGCCTTATCCGCTGTTTCTCGTTGGCGATGCTACTCCTTCCGGATGGGATTTGAATAGGGGCATTGAGCTGGAAGAGTTGGAATCGAAAAACAAGTACCGCTGGCGTGGCAATTTAAACGCCGGAAGTTTTAAAATTTTGCAGGAGATTGGTAACGCGCTTCCATCTTTTAATAAAGGCGAGGGCGACGGAACAATGGTTCTCAGAGACTCAGAAGAGCAGCCAGACAACCTTTTTGTTGTGCCCGAAGATGGCATTTACAGCGTTGTTGTCTATCGGCGTAATTTGAAAATTGTATGTGAGAAGACCGGCTTTCAGCGTGTTTACATTCGCGGTAGCGCAACACCTGCCGGTTGGGGAAGTTACTTGCCTCTGGATTGGAACATTACGCGCCCCGATGTTTTCGAGGTAACAATGGAGCTCAAGTCAGGGGAGCTTAAGTTTGAAACGGAAGAGAACAGCTGGTGTCCGACTTTCAGACCGTTGATTCCCAACGGTTCTATTGTAACAGATCTGGATGCTCAGGTAGCCATAAGTCCTGATTTTAAGTGGAGAGTGAAAGACGAAGAGGCAGGAACTTACAAAATTTCGCTGGATACGAAGAGCTTACGAGTGAATTTCGAAAAGATTAACTAGAAAATGAATTACTGGAATTTTTTTCGAAGGGAATCACTTTTCTCTTTGGGTAATAACTATCATATTCACATTAATTCAAAAATTATGAAGTCATTATATAAATTATTTGTCATTGTTGTAATAGCCTCGTTCTGCCAGGTTTTTGTTGCTTGTTCCGATAGCGAGGAAGAGGAGATTGCTGTATATACTTTGCCTGCGGTTAATCAGCTTCGCGCCGAGTCTGGTGAAGATATGATTACACTTTCGTGGAAAAACCCGTCAATTGATGGCGGAACATATTATGTGGAAGTAGAGTTTGAGAAGGAAGACCAAACAGAGACCCTGAAAGTTGAACCGGGCACCGAATCTGGAAGTACCGTAGAAATTCCGGTTGCTGATCAGAAAGTATATAAATTCGGGGTAACCGTTTTTAATGGCACCGGAGAACGTTCCGAAGAAAAAACGGTAAAAGGAAAAGCGTTAACTCCTGAAGTACCTGACGAAACGGAGGGAAATGTTTACGATGCAATATTGGAAACCGTTAATATTTATGGTGCAGCTAACAGCGCAAAAGTTATTTGGGATAATCCGGATAACCGGGCGGCAACAATTTTGGTAAGCTATACCGATGCCTCGGGTAACAGTATAGAGAAATCTGCCGATGCAGCTTCTGTGCTGAAAGAAATGGTTATTTCCGGGTTGGCAGCTGAAGTAGAAGTTGTGTTTACCGTTAGCGTTAAAAACGGCGAAAACGGAAGTTCTTTTTCAAAAACATTGAGCGCAACTCCGAAACATCTGGTCGAAAAGTTGGAGAAAAGCTCCTGGACGGTTAGTGCATCTTCCGAAGAAACAGTTGAAGAAGACGGCCGCGCGGTAAATCTTATTGATGGAAATCCTGAAACTTACTGGAGAAGCCGTATTTCAGGCGATGCAGCAGTATACCCGCATTATGTTGTTATCGATTTGAAAGAGGTTGTTACAGTAACCGCAATATCCTTGGAAAGAAAATGGGGAGATAAAGTGCATAGTTCATGGGACAATACCGTGGCTGTTAGTCTGGATGGCGAAGACTGGAATACTTCGTATGATTATTATCTCACACAAACAGATCCTCAGCTTAAAATAGAATTTAACAGGGGTAAGGAAGGAGAACAAATGTATCCGCTTCCCACACCTGCAAAAGGACGGTACGTTAGGTTAACCTGTAAACGGGCTTCTAAAACATTTGCTGTTTTTGGAGAAATGTCGGTTTATGGTTATCGATAGGTAGTGTGGATTTTGTTTCAAAAGCACTAAAAATAAAAACCCGAAGCATCATTTTTGAGCTTCGGGTTTTTTATTGCCAATTGTATTTTTTTCTTCTTAATCTGGCTTAGAAAATAAACCGAACGGATAATGCCAGTTCATCGCCCCAGAATCCGGTGTAGCCAATCAGGTTAAATCCGGGTTTCCAGTCGAGGCCGATATTAAACGGAATCGCTTCAATGTTGTACTCAATCCCGATAATTCCGTCAATCCCAACTACGGTGTGCGAAGAACCATTGTCATCAAACCACGGGTGGTTTTTGTAGTTGTCTCCCCAAAAACCTACATGCCCGCCAAACCCGTAATACCAGTTTAGTCGCGGAGTGTTGAAAGCCTGTGCGTGTATTTCGTACAAGCCAGTAACATGAAATCCGTGCCAGCGCGTTGACAGCAATCCTTCAATGGCTTTGTTGCTGCCAATAAAATGTTTAACGGTTAACCCATTTGACAAGCCGCCCCTAAAACCGATTCCGGTATTGTAATCCTGAGCATTGGCCGCAAAAGTTGCAAATAAAAAAAGCGTCGCTACAAATAATAGTTTTCTCATCTTCTTTTTGTTTAAATTAATATTTGTGGTAATTATAACATTTAAAGGCTTTTAATGTTTTTAGGCCCCGAAAAATTATGAGCTAATGTTTATCCTTTAGCTTACTGGTTAAAAACATATGATATAATGTTGGCACCCATCTTTAAAGCTTTTTCTCTGAGTTCCGGCGGATCGTTGTGAACGGCTTCATCTTCCCATCCATCGCTTATGTCCGACTCGTAGGTGTAAAGACAAACCATCCGGTCTTCGATGAAAAGAGCAAATGCCTGAGGTCGTTTATTGTTGTGTTCGTGAATTTTCGGTAATCCTTCGTTAAACGTATATTTCTGGTGAAAAATCGGGTGGGAGGGAGGCAGCTCCACCAACTCCTTATTGGGGAAAACTTTTTTTATTTCCCGCCTGAAGTATTCGTCAATTCCATAGTTGTCGTCAACATGTAGAAATCCTCCTGCATCGAGGTAACTCCGCAGATTCATTGCTTCGCTTTCAGACAAAACAATGTTGCCGTGACCGGTTAAATGGACAAACGGAAAGTTAAACAGTTCGGAACTTCCTATTTCAACAGTAGAAGGCTCTGCGTAAATTGTTGTTTTTATGTTTTGATTGCAAAATGCAATAAGGTTGGGAAGCGCAGTGGGGTCTGCATACCAGTCGCCTCCTCCTCCGTATTTTGCCAGTCCGATTCTAACCGGTTGAGCATGAATTCCAATCGTTAGAAAGGACAAGAGTAATAAAGTGAACAATGCTTTCATTGACTCAGATTTTTTGAAAAATACAATTCTTATGCTGATAGCAATAAACAAGAGACCGGGTTTGTCATTTTTCGTTCATTAAATTAACAATATGGCAAGCCACAACACCGGCCGTTTCGGTTCGCAGTCTGGCATTGCCAAGCGAAATTTCCTGAAAGCCTATTGCTTTGGCCTGATTAACTTCCTCCGGACTGAAATCACCTTCGGGGCCAATCAAAACAACAACGCTTTCGCCTTCTGCTACCACATTTTTTAAATGAGGTTTTTCGCCTTCGTAGCAATGGGCAATGAATTTCTGAGATGCCGTGCATGTGTTTACAAAGTCGCTAAACGAAGTTAGCGTGTTCAGTTGCGGAAGGTAAGCTTTTACCGACTGTTTCATTGCCGAAATGAGGATTCGTTCAAAGCGATCCGGCTTAATGCTTTTTCGTTCGCTGTGTTCACACAACAACGGCGTTATTTGGTCGATTCCTATTTCTGTAGCTTTTTCGAGAAACCATTCCAGCCTGTCGGTATTTTTAGTGGGCGCAATTGCAATGTGTAAATTGAAATTGCGTTTCCCGTATTCTTTTTGAGTTTTTAATACCGAAAGCCTGCATTTTTTTTGATTTGGGTCAACAATTTCTGCAAGGTAAAATCCGCCGGTTCCATCTATAACCTGTACCTGATCTCCCTTTCCGAGCCGCAACACTTTTACCGCGTGTTTCGATTCTGTCTCATTAAAAATTAGTTCATCGTTTTGTACTCCGGGTACGAAAAAAAGCTGCATAACAAAACTATTTTGCTGCAAATTTAGAATAAATCGGGACATGCAAGTGGTGGCAGCGCGAAGCTATCCCATTATAACTTTTACCTGGCAAACCTTTTTTTTCTGAACCGGAATTTTATTCCCTTCAATCTGAAGCCCGTCGACAACCAGCATTTTCACCCCTTTTGAAACGCTGTCGGGATTTAAAACTTCAATTTGATACTCGGTATTCCGGAACCTTCGGGTAACGCGGAACCCTTCCCATTTTTTGGGAATGCACGGGTTAACAATTAGTCCGTCGTAGTCGGGCTGAATTCCCAGAATATATTGCGAAACGGCAAAAAAGTTCCAGGCTGCCGTGCCGGTTAGCCATGAGTTTTTTGCTTCGCCGGGTTTCCAGGCATCCTTGCCGGCAATCATTTGCGCATAAACATACGGCTCGGTTCGGTGCAGGTCGCTAATATCTTCGAGGTACGAAGGACATATTTTTTTGTAGTACTCAAATGCCTGCTCTCCGTTTCCCTCCAAAACTTCGCCTATCATTATCCACGGATTATTGTGGCAGAACACCCCTGCGTTTTCTTTGTAACCTTCCGGATAGCTCGAAATTTCACCTTTGCTGATGTCGTATTCGGTAAAAGCCGGGTTGTTCAGAACAATGCCATATTTGCAATCCAGGTGCTTTTTTACGGACAGCAATGCCTGCCTGGTCCACCCTTTTTCCTCCCCAATACCGGCCATGGTACAAAAGCCGTTTGACTCAATAAATATTTTCCCTTCGTTGTTTTCGCAACTGCCCACTTTCTTTCCGAAAAAGTCGTACGCCCGCAAAAACCATTCGCCGTCCCATCCGTATTTTTCAACAGAACTTTTCATTTCATCAACAGCTTTAACAGCTTTTTGGGCTTCTTCTGTTTTGCCGATAAAATTTAAAAGTTTTGCATATTCATTTCCGTAAAGCACAAACATTCCGGCAATCATTACCGACTCGGCAACGTCACCCGATTTGTTTTCAGTGGTTTGAAACGATTCGTCGGGATTGTTGGAAAAACAGTTGAGGTTGAGGCAATCGTTCCAGTCGGCCCGCCCGATTAGCGGCAAGCCATGCGGCCCCAGGTTATTGGTTACATGCAGAAACGATCGGTTTAAATGTTCAAGCAGCGGTTGTGCTTTGGTTGCATCGTTGTTGAACGGAACCATCTCGTTCAATATCGAAAAATCTCCGGTCTCCTTTATGTAAATGGTGGTAGACAGGATTAACCAAAGCGGGTCGTCGTTAAAATTTCCGCCAATATCAGCATTTCCTTTTTTTGTGAGCGGCTGGTATTGATGCCAGGCGCCACCGTCTTCAAGTTGAGTTGCTGCAAGGTCGAGAATTCGTTCTTTTGCCTTTTCCGGAATAAGATGCACGAACCCGATTAAATCCTGGTTGGAGTCCCGGAATCCCATTCCGCGGCCAATTCCCGATTCAAAATAAGAAGCCGACCTGGACATGTTGAAAGTGACCATATTCTGATACTGATTCCAGATATTTACCATCCGGTCAAGTTTTTCGTCGTGGCTTTTAATCTGGAAATTTGAAAGCAGCTCGTCCCAGTATATTTTCAACCGCTGAAGTTCCTGCTCAACGCTTTCTGACGTCGAGAACTTTTGTATCAGCTGGTTGGCTTTTGTTTTATTGATAACTCCTTTCGATTCCCATTTGTTATCCGCATCATTTTCAATATAACCCAGAATGAAAATCAATTCTTTTTCTTCTCCGGCCTGAAGTTCAATTTCAAAATAGTGCGATGCAATGGGAGACCACCCGTGCGCCACCGAATTTTTAGCCTTTCCCTGTCGCACAACATCCGGGTCTGAATAGGAATTGTACAGCCCCACGAAAGCTTCACGATCGGTATCAAATCCGTCCGGATTTTGGTTTGCAGCATAAAATGCATAGTGGTTACGCCGCTCCCGGTATTCTGTTTTATGAAATATGGCAGCGCCTTCCAGTTCAACTTCGCCGATGGAGTAGTTGCGTTGGAAGTTGGTCATGTCATCCTGCGCATTCCAAAGGTTCCATTCCACAAAAGAAAACAGCTTGAAATTTTTTTTCGCCGTGCTCCGGTTTTGCAGTTTTATCCGCTGAATTTCGGCAGAAACACCCAGTGGAACCAGGTACGTTACTTCTGCCACCAGGCTGTTTTTTTCTCCTGTAATTTTCGAATAGCCGAGTCCGTGCCGGCACTGGTAGCCGTCGAGGGGAGTTTTTACCGGTTTCCAGCCCGGCGACCAAACCGTATCGTTCTCTTTAATGTAGAAATATTTCCCGTTATCGTCTATGGGTACATTGTTGTACCTGAAACGGGTGATTCGCCTGAATCGCGGATCTTTGTAAAAACTATATCCGCCCCCCGTGTTGGATATCAGGCTGAAAAAATCATCGTTGCCCAAATAGTTGATCCAGGGCCACGGAGTTTGCGGATGGGTAATAACATATTCGCGGTTTTGGTCGTCGAAAAGGCCGAATTTCATTTTACGCTTAGTTTGTTAATAATAACAAATTTAGCGCTTATTGTAATCGAAACAAAATGAATTGCCGGAAAAATAAAATGCTCAAAAATATTTTATTGTCGGTGAAATCCGGCAGACACAAAACGAAGAACCTCGGGAAGAGATTCGCGCCAGTAGGTCCAGTTGTGCACGCCGTCCCGAACCCTGTACTCGTGCGGAATGTTTCTTTTTTTCAGGGTGATGTGCACTAAAGAATTTCCTTCAAAAAGAAAATCGTCGTCGCCACAGTCAATATACCAGCGAACTGCTTTTAAATCTTCTTCCGGAAGATTTTTTACCATTTCGGTTACGCTGTATTTCTGATACCAGGCGTCCATTTTTTCTTTGGGAGCATCCGGCATTCCTCGTCGCTGCATAAAATTTTCGACACCTTCGCGGGTGAGCGGCCCGGTTGAGGCACTCAGCGGGCAGGCAGCAGAGAACATATCCGGGCGGTGAAGCGCGTAGTAGAAAGTTCCGCCGCCGCCCATCGACAATCCCGCAATTGCCCTGTTGCTTTTCCCTTCTCTGATTCGGTAGTTGTCTTCAATAAAAGGGATGAATTCTTCGAAAAAGAAATCTTCGAAGCGCCAGTTTCCGCTAACATCATTGGTGTATCCACGCTGGCCGGTGTTGGCGTCGGGCATTACAACAATCATTGCAGTTGAAACGCCGTCTTTAATGGCTTTGTCGGTAATTTGTTGCACTTCTCCAAACTGAACCCAACCGGTTTGGTCGTCGCCGGCGCCATGCAGCAGGTATAAAACCGGATAACTTCTTTGAGATGTTTCGTAATCGGGCGGAAGATAAATGGCATACTTACGTTCCATGTTGAGAATTTCGCTGTTCAAAGAAAGGTTGTCAAAAACTTTTCCGGTTTGTGCACCGGCGCTCAGCGCTATAATAAATGCACAAATTGTAGTAATAATCCGATTATTCATTTGTATTGTATTTTTTAGAATTTCCTGACTAAACGCAGTTTTAAACCATTTCAGCAAAAAGAGTTTTTTGTAACCTGGCGCAAAGCACACTTCATTTTTTATCTGAAATAAGCCCGGCAGAAATTGTATTTGTAAAGATACGGAATTGCGAATTAGGTACCATCAGGAATATTGGTTTTGTGCATTTGACAGTTTGTTATTTTTTAATGAGGTTGGCAAAAAAAAAGGCCCTGCAAACTGCAGAACCTTTTTAGAGAATAATTAAAAATTATAAGCTTTTTTTAGCGAGATAGAAATCCATCATTTCATAATCGCTTTTTTCACGTTCTTCCATGTCGTCAACAGTTTTTGGCGGAGGAACAATTACTTTTTCTCCCGGTTTCCAGTTTAACGGTAAAGCTACACTGTATTTGTCGGAAGTTTGCAGAGCTTTTAAAACTCTCAAAATTTCGTCCATGTTTCGTCCTACGTTCAGCGGGTAATACATGATTAACCTGATTTTTCCTTCCGGGTCAATAAAGAATACTGCCCTTACTGCAGAAGTTTCACTTTCGTTTGGCTGAAGCATCCCGTAAAGTTTAGATACTTTCATATCGATATCAGCAATAATCGGGAAATCAAACAGAACGCCGCTGTTTTTCTTTACATTATTTACCCATGCTACGTGAGAGTGAATACTGTCGATACTCAACCCCAGCAGTTTTGCGCCCAACTCTTTGAATTCGTTATGGCGTACTGCGAAGCCACTCATTTCAGTAGTACATACCGGAGTAAAGTCAGCAGGGTGTGAGAACATTACCACCCAGCTTCCTTTGTTAAATTCGGAAAACTGGACAGGCCCGTAAGTTGTATTCGCTTTAAAATCGGGGGCTTTGTCGCCTATCCGAGGCATTGTAATTACTTTTTCTTCTTCCATTTTTTATATGTTTTAGTATTGCTATTAATTGTTAATCAAGTTTCAGAAAGGTAAACATTCTATATGAAAATAAGTTCAATATTGATGTTAAGTAATTCTGAATTTGCCAGAGCCTTTCGGGGAAGCTTATTTTCCTTTCTTTTTTTTAGAAGGCCACAACATACTGAAGTAGATCAGAATTAAAGACAACCCGGCTACAAGTGCGCTAAGGACAAGTTTTTCTTGTTTTTCCATTAAGTAAATGGCGTGGGTACTTATTTGTTCCCAATAAGTAATGGTTAACAAAACCATAAGGTTGTTGAGCGAATGGCCGAGTATGGCCAGCAGAATACTTTTGGTACGGAGCACCAGCCAGCCAAGCAATAATCCGAGCACAAATGTTGCAGGCATTTGCCACGGGTTCAGATGGAAAAGCGAAAACAACAACGCCGAAACAATTACGGCTGTTATTCCGTGGTAGTTTTTTCTCAGTCCGTGCAATATTAATCCTCTGAAAATTAGTTCTTCAATAATTGGTGCAATAACAGCTACTTTGAAAAATGCTCCCCACCAGCCAAAATCGCTGTCGAATATTTTGCCAAAAAGTTCCCAGAACCAGGGCGGTGCAGGAAGTACTTTGTTTAGCGCATTATTTACAACATCGAGCAAATTGTGGGCGCCCCAGAAGAATGTAATAATGGGCAGCACTACAAGTGGATTGAATTTTTTTACCGGAAATACTTCAAAAACGCGGGCTTTCGATTTTTTGAGGCCGTAAAGCAATATGAAAATGGTTGAACCTGCGTTTAATAGAATTTTTTTTACCGGATTGTACAAGTAATCTGTGCCTTTATAATAGTCGATTAATGCCAGTGGAAAATCTATTACCGTTTGGATGAACAGGTACAGAATAATCAGGTGAATGGCCTGGAGTATTGTAGGATAATATGTTTGCCTGAATTGTTGCATCATTCAAAATTCAAGACAAAATAAGCAATTTTTTGTTTACTTCAAGATTGTGCCGCCCTTGAAATTCTTGCTGTTTTAAAAGAAAAATACCTTTGCGAAATGTAGCTGTAGGTAACAACAATAACAGTTGTAAGTGCTTTGGCCAACGTCGCATAAAGCCCGGCATATTCAACAAAAATTTTCAGGAAAATGTAGTTCAGCAAAATAGCGCCTAAAACAGTTAATCCGTAGCGAAACAACTGGATGCGGCCGCGAAGTTCCGACGCCGTAAATGTTACATATTTGGCCAGAAAAAAACCGGTAGTAAACGTTATGGGAAAAACCAGCAAAAAGGCTGCAATGTGCGGACTAATGGCAATAACTTCCAAATCCAGAATTTGCTTGTCGAGTACGTATTGGTAAAAAATAAAGTAGAGAAAAATATCAAAAACAGTGTTGGCGCCGCCCGTAACACCATACCTGAAAACTTCAAGGGGAATAAACCTTAAGAACGGAAAATAGAAAAAATCAACTACCCGGATAATTGCAATCCGGCAAAAATGTAAAATGCTTCGCATAGATTTATTTAGTATCCCTTTTAGCCGCAAAGAAACGATTTTAACCCGAAATAAACAATTAGTAATCCGGTGGTTTGCGAAAGATTTTCTTCTGAGCCTGTTTCTTTTTGTTTTCTATTCGCTTCAGCCGGGAGGCAACAGTTGGCAGGGTTTTCTTTCTTTTTCGGGGTTTGGCCAACGCCTTTTCAATAAGCTCGAAAAATTTCAGAATGGCTTGTTCCCTGTTTCTCCACTGGGTACGTTCCGAGGTAGAGATTACCAGCAATTCGCCCTGGTTGGTTATCCGGTTTTTGAGCTTTGAAAGGAGGAGTTGTTTTTGCATTTCGTCAAGTGCCTCCGATTCCAAAACCTGAAAACGCAGTTCAATTTTTGTATTCACTTTGTTCACATTCTGTCCGCCGGGGCCGCCGCTGCGGCTGGCCGAAAACTGAACTTCATCCAGCAGTTTTGTTTTTACGAAATCAGAAAGTGCCATTTTAACTGGTTTTGCTAATTGTTTCCAGCTTTTTTTTATCGGTTATCGAAATGTTTTTCCCATCCAGCACAACGATATTTTCTTTTTCAAATTCCTTTAAAAACTTAATGGCGCTTTCGGTAGAAATGGAAGCAAAATCGGCCAGTTCCTGTCGGGTGAGAAATTCAAATACATTTTCTTTCAGAAAGTCTTCCTGCGACAGGTAAATGAGGCTGGAAGCGAGTTTCCCCCGCATTTGTTTGTACGAGATGTTTTTAATGATTTCCAGCAAGTGGCGTTCGTTGCGGTAATTTTTCGAAGTGATTTCCAAAGCAAACTGTGGATTTTGCAGCAGAATATCTTTCAAACTTTCTTTTTCAATCATGCAAATTTCCGAGTCTTTCAGCGCCTGAGCAGAATAGGTGTGAATATTTTCGCCAAAAATGGAAGAGAATGCCAGAAAATCGCCTGTTTTGGCCAAATTAATATTTACCTGCTTGTCGTAGCCCGTCTGAAGATAAACTTTAATCAGACCGCTTACCACGTACAAAACGTACGGTGCAAAGGCGCCCTGCTTAAAAATCGTTTCGCCTTTCAAATAGGCAATACGGGTTTTGTTTTGTGCCAGCTGGCTCAATGCCCCCTGAAAATCTTTTTCAAGACTTGTAAAACCTTTGTGCTGACTGTTATTTGCTGAATTTCTGTCGCTCATTTTTATTTGCTGAAAAAACAGTACAAAAATACAAAAACAATCCAAGCAGTCTGACGACAGGAAAAAAACTGAAATATTTCAGCTCTCCGCCTTTCCTGCGCCTGTGTGCTTTTCTTGTCGGGAAAACGGTTTCAGCCTAGTTTTGTCGAAAAGATTTTTTAGTGAAAACAAACAGGTTAAATGAAATGAAAAAACGAGTTGCCATTCCGGTAACAAACGGACAGTTAAGTGAATATTTCGGTGAATGCAATCACTACGAAATTTTCGAAATTGACGGGAAGCTTGTCGGCAAAAAAGAAGAAAGGTTTCCCGCAGGAACTGTTGCTGCCGAACTTCCGGAGTGGCTTGAGAAAAAAGGAATTACCGACGTTATTGTTTACCGGGTAAATTCCAAAATCATTAAACTGTTTGCTTCAAAAAAAGTGAATCTGTTTGTCGGTGTTCCAATCGATTCGCCTCAAAAATTAATCGAAAATTATTTGCAGGGAAAACTGGAATCAGATGAAAAAATTATCCGCGAAATTACTTATTCAACAATATAGAAGGTTATTTACAATATTAACGTATTAATAGATTAATTATGAAATTCTTACAGACAAATCTCCCCGAAATTGAAACAGCAGCAGAGCTGGAAAAACTGATCAACGAAAATGAAAATGTGATGGTGTGCTGTGGTCGTATGGGGCCGATGTGCCTTCCGGTTTACGATGTAATGGAAGAGCTGGAAGAAGACCGTAGCAATGTAAAATTTGCTGTAATGGCGTTCGATAATCCCGAAGCAGCTGTTATTCGCAATGCTCCTGAATGCCGTGGTTTTATGGGATTGCCGTTTACTATGTATTACAAAAACGGAAAAGTTGCAGACGCCACCAGCAGCATTCAGAACATGCAGCAGGTAACTTCAATTTTAGATAAACAATTTGCAGAAAAAGCTTAACAATGGACGAAGTTTTTGATGTGATGATAATTGGTGCGGGGGCAGCCGGGTTAACCGCCGGCATTTACGCCTCGCGCGCCAAACTTTCCACACTTATTCTGAACGAAGGCGCAGTTGGCGGACAGATGGTGCTTACCGAAGAAATTGCCAATTACCCCGGCGTGCCTGCAACCAAAGGCTACATGCTTGCCAATACCATGAAACAGCAGGCCAAAAGCTTTGGATGCAAAATAAAATCGAATGTGAAAATTGTACGCTACCAACTCAATGGAACGGTAAAATCTGTGGAGTTGGAAGATGGCCGGAGTTTTCAGGCCAAAAGTATAATTCTTACCCCGGGCGGAAAACCGCGTTCGTTGAACATTACAGGCGAGGAACAGTTTAAAGGGAAAGGAATTTCATACTGCGCTACCTGCGACGGCGACTTTTTTACAGGAAAAGAAGTAGTTGTGGTTGGAGGTGGAAATTCGGCCCTGGAAGAGGCTGTGGCACTGACCCAATACGCAACCAAAGTGACGATTGTACATCAGTTCGACCATTTTCAGGCTTTTAAACATGCGGTGGAAGAAGCCCAAAAGAATCCGAAAATTGAATTTGTTCTTGAATCGGAATTGAGAGGTTTTTACGGAAACGGGGTGTTGCAGAAAGTGGAAATAGAACATCTTCCTTCGGGAAAAAGAAGTGAACTTAAAACCGATGGGACTTTTATTTTTGTGGGATATCAGCCCAATACCGAAAGCATAAAAGAGTTTGTACAACTGAACGAGCGCGGCGAAATTATGGTTGACCCGGCAATGAAAACCAGTGTGGATGGTGTTTTTGCGGCAGGCGACTGTATTGCGAAACGTTACCGCCAGGTTACAACAGCGGTTGCAGAAGGAACCATTGCCGCGTTAAGCGCAGCAGAGTATTCAAGGAGTTGAGAGATTTCTCCCGGCATTAGTCGGGTAACCCAGAGGTTGTTTGCCTTTTTAAGGCAGCACAAAACAGAAAGGATAAAATTATGGCAAAAGAACAGGTAAAAGTAAAATGGCTGGAAAATATGGCTTTTTCGGCCGAAGTCAGCGGGCACGAAATTATTTTGGATGCCTCAGACAAAGTAGGAGGAGAAAATCGCGGTCCGCGCCCCAAACCGCTTATGCTGACAGCGCTGGCGGGTTGCACAGGGATGGATGTGGTTTCAATACTGAAAAAAATGCGTGTAGAAGTAGATGGTTTTAATGTTTATGTTGATGGCGAACTCACGGAAGAACATCCGAAACAATTTAGCCAAATGCACGTGACTTACGAGTTTAAAGGAAAAAACCTCCCGGTGGAAAAACTCCAAAAAGCAGTTAACCTTTCAGAAGAACGTTATTGCGGGGTGAGTGCCATGTATCGCAAAGCAATCGGCCTCACCAGCGAAATCAAAATCATTGAAGAATAGAAGTTATGTCAGCTACCTTAATCGTAATAATTGCAATACTTGTAGTACTTATCGGGTTAATCACATTCAATTACTACCGGATGAAAAATATGAAGCCGGTGCCCGACAGTGACAGAATTAAAGTGCTCGGGAATAAAAACTTCAAGCCTGTAATCAGCAAGGGAATCACCCTGGTCGATTTTTGGGCTCCGTGGTGCGGCCCCTGTAAAATGGTGGCGCCAATATTAAACGAATTGGCAGAATCTGACACCCGGGTAACCGTGGGCAAAGTGAATGTTGATCAGCAGCAGCAACTGGCCCAGAAGTTTAAAGTGCGTAATATTCCCACGCTTGTTATGTTTCGCGACGGAAAGGAAGTGCGCCGCTATGTAGGCGTAAAAACCAAAAAGTTTCTGGAGAAAGAAATTACCGCCGAACTGGCGTAGCTGAGCTTGCTGTTTAATACTATATATTTTGAACGCTGGCATTGTTTTGAAAACATGTCAGCGTTTGTTTTTACCGTTAAATATCTATTTCGCCAATAAGATAGGTAATTGCATTTCCGCCGATTTCGACCCGATTGCCCAGATTTTTGCAGTACAGCGTTCCACCTCGCTTTGAAATTTGTCGGGCAACCAATTTTGTTTTTCCTGATTTTTGAGACCAGTAGGGGATGAGTACGGTGTGTGCCGAACCCGTTACCGGATCTTCGTCAATCCCTTCGCGCGGGGCAAAAAAGCGTGATACAAAATCGTAGTCAACCGATGGTGCAGTGGCGATAATTCCACGCTCTTCCATTTTCATCAGGCAACTGAAATCCGGTTCAAGATTCTGGATTTCTTTTTCATTTCTGAAAACGAATAGCAAATTCTCCCGTCCTTTAAAACACTGTTGCGGTTCAATCCCGAAAGCTTTAGCGCTATTTTCTGGGAGTTTTATTGCATTTATTTCTGATGTGGGGAAATTGAGTACAATTAGTTTCTCTTCCTTTTTTACGGTTAACTTACCGCTTCTGGAATGAAAAACGATTTCTTTTCCGTTGAACCCGATATGTTCGAATAACACAAAGGCAGCAGCAAGCGTGGCATGTCCGCAAAGATTTACTTCTGTTGTAGGAGTAAACCACCTGATTTCGAAATTTGTGCCGCGGGGAACAAAAAAAACTGTTTCCGAGAGGTTGTTTTCCCGGGCAATATTTTGCATCAAATGGCTGGGGAGCCACTCTTCCAGCGGCACTACCGCAGCGGGGTTTCCGCTGAATGTTTTTTCCGCAAAAGCATCAACCTGAAATAATTTTAGTTTCATGTTTAGTCAACTTTTACATCGTGCTTTATTGTGGAATCTTCTTTTCTTGCAAACCGCCGTATTTTAATATTGAGGTACGCAAAAAGAATAGTCATTATCGGACTGATAATATTAAAAAAAGCATAAGGTGCGTAGGCAAACGTATCAACTCCCAAAACCCGCGACTGGGTGGCTCCGCAAGTATTCCACGGAATGAGCACCGAAGTCATTGTTCCGCTGTCTTCCAGTGTACGGCTGAGCAGTTCAGGTTTTAAGCCTTTTTCTTCGTAGGTTTTTCGGTACATTCTGCCGGGTACCACAATTGAAATGTACTGGTCAGAAGCAGTGGTGTTAAAAAATATGCAGGTTCCAACGGTGGAGGCAACCAGGCTGCCGGTGCTTTTTGCACGTTTTATAATGGGTTGGGTAATTCGGCGCAGCAGCCCTGCCGATTCCATCACTCCGCCAAAAACCATGGCCGAAAGAATAAGCCAGACCGTGTCCAGCATTCCTCGCATTCCCGATGTGCTGAGCAGATCGTTTACCGCCGCGTCGGTGGTAGTTAACGAAATATCGCCAAACATGGCTTGCATAAAAGAAATGTACGACGCTTTAACATAGTTGTCTGCTGTGCCTGCTATTTCTGTAATAATTTCGGGTTGAAAAATAATGGCGAAAATGCCGCCAAGTAATGTTCCTGCCAGCAACGACGGCAGTGGCGGAACTTTTAATATAATGATGGTTAGTAAAATTACCGGAACCAGAAATAAAAGTGGGTTGGTATTGAAAGTGCCGTCAATAGCGGTTTTTACTGCCTGCACATTTTCAAAAACATCCGAGTGATCGCCACTGAACCCGATTACCAGAAAAATGATGAGCGTGAGTGCAAGCGACGGAACGGTAGTATAAAACATGTACCTGATATGGGTGAACAAATCGGTTCCGGCCATGGCCGGTGCCAGGTTGGTAGTATCGCTCAACGGGGAAATCTTGTCACCAAAATAGGCGCCGCTGATTATCGCTCCGGCAATAATCGACGTATTTATTCCGAGCGCTTCTCCAATTCCCAGCAGGGCAACGCCAATGGTTGCAATTGTCGACCATGAACTGCCGGTGGCAACACTAACAATTGCGCTAACCACAACCGCTGTAAACAGAAACAGTCTCGGATTAATGATGTCCAGCCCGTAATAAATCATGGCAGGAACAACTCCGCTTATCATCCAGGTTCCGGCAAGCGAGCCAATCAGCAGCAAAATCAATATAGAAGGCATGGCCGAGCCAATGGTGCTTACTATTTTTTCTCTGATTTTATTCCAGGGCAACCCCAGCCAAATCGAAATAACACCTGCAATAGCAGCCGAAAGTAGCAGGGCAATCTGGTTAGCACCCGAAAGAGTATCATCAAAAAGAAATACATTGGAGGTTAGAAGAACAATCAGTACCAAAATTGGCAACAGAGCTTCAAACAAGCTTGCTTCCCGCTTCATTTAAAATTTTTCTCGGTTAAGTCGGCAAACTAATACATTTTGAGCAAAAACCGGGAATTAATTTTAAAAAAATCGATCAACCTAAAAACCAATTTAAAATAACGCTTCTCAAATAATTAAATGTTCCTATTTTCGTTTTTGGTTTTATTTAGGTTTTGTATGAAAAAAGTATATCTGGGATTATTAACCGGTTTTTTAGTATTGGGATTTGTTACAACAACTCTGGCACAAAGGAGTAACGGTCTTGCCGTGGAAGGAACTGTTTCTGTGGAAGAAGGTTCGGTTGACGGAGCCGTAATACAAATGTTTCGGGACGGGCGCAGACTCGATAATTATGGAATTGGCACCAATGGAAATTATAGAGTTGAACTGAATTATAATCACGAATTCACCCTTATTTTCTCCCGGCAGGGAAATTTCCCGCAAAAAATAGTGGTAAACACAAACGTGCCGCGGCAGGTGTTGCAGACTGCTCCCTCTTTTCCTCCCTTTCCTGCAAATATTAAACTGTTTACCGAAATTCCCGGGATTGACCGCACTTTCTCAGAGAACACCGTTCAGAAAATTTATTACAGCGATAAGGTGGATAATTTTATTTCTGATCTTTTTTACAACGATGCACAAATTAAACGTTTGATAGATCAGGCCATTTTGCAGTCGAAAATGATTGGGCAGGAGGCCGATTTTCTGGCCGGGCTCACAAAAGCCGAGTTGGCCGAGTTGAGAAAAGAGTACGACCAGCACATTAAAGAGGCTGAAACCGAATACAAAAAAGAAGAATTTCTGGCTGCGCTTGATGGTTACAAAGCGGCCAGCAAAGTTTTCCCAAAAGAGCAGTATCCCAAAGACAGGATTGCCGAAATTAACGATTTGCTGGGGCTGTTGATGGTTGCCGATGAAATGAACCAGGCGTTGGCGCAACGGCTCGAAGCGCTATTGAAACAAGCCGATGAATTGTTCGCAAATAAAAAATATGCAGACGCCCGAAATGCCTACCACCGCGCCTTGTCGGTAGACCCGAATAATGCGCATGCTCAACAGCGGGCCGACGAGATAAATGCAATAATCAAACAGCAGCAGGTTGATCAGGAGTATCAGAATTTAATTGTTCAGGCAGATAATTCGTTTAAAGAATTGTTGTATGTCGAAGCTAAAAATACCTTTCAAAAGGCACTGGAACTAAAGCAGAATGAGGGTTACCCAAAGCAGAAAATTGATGAAATTGATGGTATTCTTGCACAACAGTCGCAAAATGCCCAAAAGCTGAAAAGTTACGAAGAGGCTATTTTTCAGGCTGAAGTGAATTTTGAAAAACAGTTTTACGAAAGGGCAATTTCTTTTTATGAAAGCGCGCTTGGTTACAAACCCGGAGACGAGGTGGCAACCCGCCGAATTCAGGAGGTTAAAGAATTGATGAATGAGCTGGCAAATCGAACCATGTACGATAAACTGGTTAAGTCAGCAGATCGTTTTTTCCAGCGGAAGAATTATCAGGAAGCGCTGGCCGGGTATCAGCATGCTTCCGAATTGCTGCCAAAAGAAGAGTATCCACAAAATCAGATTACTAAAATCAACGATATTTTTGCTGAAGAAGCGCGTCTCGCAGCAGAGGCCACAGCCGCAGAACAGGCTCGCCTGGCTGCTTTGCAGGCCGAACAGGATCAGCAATATACACAGGCCGTTTCCCGTGGCGACAGCCTTTTCAACCTGAAAGAATACGATAGTTCCAGAATGGCCTACCAATTGGCTTTGCAGGTAAAACCCGACGAAACTTATCCGCAGCAGAAAATCACTGAGATTGGCGGTTTGCTCAACCAACTTGCTGCCGCACAAGAAATGTACGATGCTGCTGTCAGTCGTGGTGACAATGAATTCCGGCAGGAAAATTTCGACAATGCAAAAACTGCTTACAACGAAGCGCAACAAGCCAAGCCGGCAGAAACTTACCCCGCAGAACAACTGGCCAAAATCGACAGCATTGTAGACACCCGTGCCCGTCTTGCCGCAGAGGCCGCAGCCGCAGAACAGGCGCGCCTTACTGCGTTGCAGGCCGAACAGGATCAGCAATACGCACAGGCCGTTTCCCGTGGCGACAGCCTGTTCAACCTGAAAGAATATGAAACCTCCCGCACAGCGTACCAATTGGCTTTGCAGGTAAAACCCGACGAAACTTACCCGCAGCAGAAAATTACAGAGATTGGCGGTTTGCTGAACCAACTTGCAGCCGCACAAGAAACTTATGATGCTGCTGTCAGTCGTGGTGACAATGAATTCCGGCAGGAGAATTTTGATAATGCAAAAACTGCTTACAACGAAGCGCAGCAAGCCAAGCCGGCAGAAACTTACCCGGCAGAACAACTGGCTAAAATTGACAGCATTGTAGAAAACCGTGCGCGACTTGCCGCAGAGGCCGCAGCCGCAGAACAGGCTCGCCTGGCTGCGTTGCAGGCCGAACAGGATCAGCAATACGCGCAGGCCGTTTCTCGTGGCGACAGCCTGTTCAACCTCGCGGAATACGAACCCTCCCGCGCAGCGTACCAATCTGCTTTGCAGGTAAAACCCGACGAAACTTACCCGCAGCAGAAAATCACTGAGATTGGCGGTTTGCTGAACCAACTTACTGCCGCACAAGAAACTTATGATGCTGCTGTCAGTCGTGGTGACAATGAATTCCGGCAGGAGAATTTCGACAATGCAAAAACTGCTTACAACGAAGCGCAGCAGGCCAAGCCTGCAGAAACTTACCCTGCAGAACAACTGGCCAAAATCGACAGCATTGTAGAAACCCGTGCGCAACTTGCCGCAGAGGCCGCAGCCGCAGAACAGGCTCGCCTGGCTGCTTTGAAAGCCGAACAGGATCAGCAATATGCACAGGCCGTTTCCCGTGGCGACAGCCTTTTCAACCTGAAAGAATATGAACCCTCCCGCACAGCGTACCAATCTGCTTTGCAGGTAAAACCCGACGAAACTTATCCGCAGCAGAAGATTACAGAGATTGGCGGGTTGCTGAACCAACTTGCTGCCGCACAAGAAACGTACGATGCTGCTGTCAGTCGTGGTGACAATGAATTCCGGCAGGAGAATTTTGACAATGCTAAAACTGCTTACAACGAAGCCCAACAAGCCAAGCCGGCAGAGATTTACCCTGCAGAACAACTGGCTAAAATCGACAGCATTGTAGAAACCCGTGCTCGTCTCGCCGCAGAGGCCGCAGCCGCCGAACAGGCCCGCCTGGCTGCTTTGCAGGCCGAACAGGATCAGCAATACGTGCAGGCCGTTTCCCGTGGCGACAGCCTGTTCAACCTGAAAGAATACGAAACCTCCCGCACGGCGTACCAATCAGCTTTGCAGGTAAAACCCAACGAAACTTACCCGCAGCAGAAGATTACAGAGATTGGCGGTTTGCTGAACCAATTAGCTGCCGCACAACAAACTTATGCTGCTGCTGTCAGTCGTGGTGACAATGAATTCCTGCAGGAGAATTTTGACAATGCTAAAACTGCTTACAAGGAAGCGCAACAAGCCAAGCCGGCAGAGATTTACCCTGCAGAACAACTGGCCAAAATCGACAGCATTGTGGAAACCCGCGCGCGACTTGCCGCAGAGGCCGCAGCCGCCGAACAGGCTCGCCTGGCTGCTTTGCAGGCCGAACAGGATCAGCAATACGCGCAGGCCGTTTCCCGTGGCGACAGCCTGTTCAACCTAGCGGAATACGAAAATTCCCGCACAGCGTACCAATCAGCCTTGCAGGTAAAACCCAACGAAACTTACCCGCAGCAGAAGATTACAGAGATTGGCGGTTTGCTGAACCAATTAGCTGCCGCACAACAAACTTATGCTGCTGCTGTCAGTCGTGGTGACAATGAATTCCTGCAGGAGAATTTCGACAATGCAAAAACTGCTTACAACGAAGCCCAACAAGCCAAGCCGGCAGAGATTTACCCTGCAGAACAACTGGCTAAAATTGACAGCATTGTAGAAAACCGTGCTCGTCTCGCCGCAGAGGCCGAAGCCGCCGAACAGGCTCGCCTGGCTGCTTTGCAGGCCGAACAGGATCAGCAATACGTGCAGGCCGTTTCCCGTGGCGACAGCCTGTTCAACCTGAAAGAATACGAAACCTCCCGCACGGCGTACCAATCAGCTTTGCAGGTAAAACCCGACGAAACTTATCCGCAGCAGAAGATTACAGAGATTGGCGGTTTGCTCAACCAACTTGCAGCCGCACAAGAAACTTATGATGCTGCTGTCAGTCGTGGTGACAACGAATTCCGGCAAGAGAATTTTGACAATGCTAAAACTGCTTACAACGAAGCGCAACAAGCCAAGCCGGCAGAGATTTACCCTGCAGAACAACTGGCTAAAATCGACAGCATTGTAGAAACCCGTGCGCAACTTGCCGCAGAGGCCGCAGCCGCAGAGCAGGCTCGCCTGGCTGCTTTGAAAGCCGAACAGGATCAGCAATATGCACAGGCCGTTTCCCGTGGCGACAGCCTGTTCAACCTGAAAGAATACGAAACCTCCCGCACAGCGTACCAATTGGCTTTGCAGGTAAAACCCGACGAAACTTACCCGCAGCAGAAGATTACAGAGATTGGCGGTTTGCTGAACCAACTTGCAGCCGCACAAGAAACTTATGATGATGCTGTCAGTCGTGGTGATAACGAATTCCGGCAGGAGAATTTCGACAATGCAAAAACTGCTTACAACGAAGCTCAGCAGGCCAAGCCTGCAGAAACTTACCCTGCAGAACAACTGGCTAAAATCGACAGCATTGTAGAAACCCGTGCGCAACTTGCCGCAGAGGCCGCAGCCGCAGAACAGGCCCGCCTGGCTGCATTGCAGGCCGAACAAGATCAGCAATACGCGCAGGCCGTTTCCCGTGGCGACAGCCTGTTCAACCTGAAAGAATACGAAAATTCCCGCACGGCGTATCAATCAGCTTTGCAGGTAAAACCCGACGAAACTTATCCGCAGCAGCGTATTGACGAAATCAACGGTGTGCTTGCTGAGCGGGAACGCATCGAAAGTGAATATCGGGAAACGGTGGCTTTGGCAGACCAGCAATTCAACGCAAAGGACTACAGTAATGCGAAAGGCAACTTCGAAAAAGCACTTCAAATAAAACCGGAAGAAAGCTATCCGCAGCAAAAAATTGATGAGGTAAACCGGATGCTGGCTCAGCAGCAGCTCGACGAAGATTATAGCGCAATAATCCTCGCTGCCGATGGATATTTTAGTGCTGACTCGTTGGTTGAGTCCAAAACAGCGTACGAAAAGGCGTTGGTGATGAAGCCCAACGAAACTTATCCCAAGAGTCAGATTGTGAAAATTGATAATTTGCTGAGGCAGCAGCAGGAGAGGGTGCTGGCGGAACAGCGTGCTGCCGAGGATATGGAACGCAGACGCTCAGGAATAGAGCAGCACCAGCAGCAGCTGACCGAACGCCAGGAGATGAGCGAGTCGGGATTGAGCCAGTTGTACGGAGAGTACATTGCGTTGGCCGATGGGTTCTTTGATAAAAAAAGCTACAACGTGTCACGAGCCTGGTATTACAAAGCCTGGGATGTGAAGCCTGACGAGACTTATCCGCCGCAGCGTATAGAAGAAATTAATAAACTGGTTAGCGGACTGCTTTTAAATCAGCGCGACCGGGACTACCAGAATTTTGTAAACCTGGCCGACTCAACTTTTCGTGATAATCAGCTGGCTGTGGCAAGGGGATGGTACAACCGCGCGCTGACGATTAAACCGGCCGAAACATATCCGAAGGAACAGTTGCAGGCTATTGCCGATTTAATAGCTGAGCGGATGGCCGGCAGGTCGGGAGAACAGTTTGATAATCAGATGAAAAATGCTTCTGATGCTCTTGAAAACGGGAACTACAATGTTGCCCGGTTCTGGTTCAAAAAAGCGTTGGAGCTCAGACCCAACGACAATGATGCAAAAGAAGGGCTGTTGAAAATTAAGGAGGCGTTGCAGTAGTTTAGAACATTAGATTTTACGCCATGTGGGGGAGCCGGGACTTTGAATAAGTCACTTCAGTAAAAATGAATATCCGACGAAATTCAGCTTTCCTTTTTAAACGGGTGATATGGGCATTAATATGTTTTGCCTTTTCACATTTTCCTTTTATTTTTGCGACTCATTTTCAAAAGAAAACTAAAATCCATGTTTGAGAATTTATCTGACAGGCTGGAGCGGTCATTTCAACTGCTGAAAGGACAAGGGAAGATTACAGAAATTAACGTGGCTGAAACGTTGAAAGACATTCGCCGCGCGTTGCTTGATGCTGACGTTAACTTCAAAATAGCAAAGACTTTTACCGATGATGTAAAAGAGAAAGCTTTGGGGCAGAACGTACTTACGTCCGTTAAGCCGGGCCAGTTAATGGTGAAAATTGTAAAAGATGAGCTGGCTGAACTGATGGGCGGCACATCTGCCGATATCGATTTAACCGGTTCGCCTTCCATTATTTTGATGGCAGGGTTACAAGGTTCGGGTAAAACTACTTTCTCGGGTAAGCTGGCCAACCTGCTGAAACGCAAAAAAGGCAGACATCCGCTGCTTGTTGCAGGCGACGTTTACCGTCCTGCTGCAATCGACCAGTTAAAAGTGCTTGGTGAGCAAATCGGTGTTCCCGTTTATACCGAAGAAGGCAACATGGATCCTGTAAAAATTGCACAGTCGGCAATTAAGGAAGCAAAAAGGCAGGGGCACGATGTGGTGATTATTGATACCGCCGGTCGTTTGGCCGTTGATGAGCAGATGATGAAGGAAATTTCCGCCATCAAAAAAGCGGTTAATCCCAATGAGATTTTGTTTGTAGTCGATTCCATGACCGGTCAGGATGCTGTAAATACCGCCAAAGAATTTAACGACAGGTTGGATTTTAACGGCGTTGTACTTACTAAACTAGATGGTGATACCCGCGGTGGGGCAGCGCTCTCCATCCGCTCTGTGGTAACCAAGCCGATTAAATTTGTGGGAACAGGCGAAAAACTCGATGCCATTGATGTTTTTCATCCCACAAGGATGGCCGACCGTATTTTGGGAATGGGTGATATTGTTTCGCTGGTGGAAAAAGCCCAGGAGCAATATGACGAAGAAGAGGCCCGCAGACTTCAGAAGAAACTGGCAAAAAATACATTCAATTTTAACGATTTCCTGAAACAGATTAACCAGATTAAAAAGATGGGCGATCTGAAAGACGTGGTTTCCATGATTCCGGGAATGGGAAAAGCCGTTAAAAATATGGATCTCGACGATGATGCATTTAAACACATCGAAGCAATTATTTATTCCATGACCCCGGCTGAACGCGAAGATCCGGCTCTGATTAACGGAAGCAGGAGAAAAAGGATTGCCACCGGATCGGGAACCAATATTCAGGAAGTAAACCGCTTGTTGAAACAGTTTGCTGAAACCCGGAAAATGATGAAAATGGTTTCGCAGGGGAAAAATATTCAGCGGATGATGGGCGGAATGAAACAGCCGGGCAGAAGACGCTAGTTCGGTTTGTTTTACCAGTTTTACCGGAAACAGAACATTTTAATCCAATAGTTTATGATATTGATCGACGGCAAAAAAGTGGCAGCAGAAATGAAGGAGGAAATTGCTGCAAAGGTTAAAGAGTTAAAAGAACGCGGAGAAAAAACTCCTCATCTGGCTGCAGTTTTGGTTGGTCACGACGGCGGAAGCGAAACTTATGTAGCATATAAAATAAAAGACTGCGAGGCAGTTGGGTACAAATCGTCGTTGATTCGCTACGAAGACGACGTAACCGAAGAAGAGTTGCTGGCCAAAGTTCAGGAACTGAACGAGGACGACGACATTGATGGTTTTATTGTACAGTTGCCGTTGCCTGCGCACATTTCGGAACAAAAAGTTATCGAAGCTATCGATCCTAAAAAAGATGTGGACGGATTTCATCCTGAAAACGTTGGGCGGATGGTAATCGGTTTGCCTTCGTTTGTTTCTGCTACTCCGTTCGGAATTGTTGAATTGTTGAAACGTTACAACATCGAAACCAGCGGAAAAAATTGTGTGATTGTCGGCCGTAGCAATATTGTAGGTCGCCCGTTAAGCGTATTGATGTCGCAGAAGGCAATAAACGCCACGGTAACCGTTGCGCACAGCCGAACAAAAAATTTGGAGGAACTCTGCAAAAGTGCAGATATTTTGGTTGCTGCCATTGGCGTTCCCGAATTTGTAAAAGGAAATATGGTGAAAGAAGGCGCTGTGGTTATCGATGTGGGAACCACACGTGTTAAATCAGATCAAACCAAGTCGGGCTGGAAACTGAAAGGCGATGTGCTGTTTGACGAAGTGGCACCGAAGTGTTCATTTATTACACCTGTTCCGGGAGGAGTTGGTCCAATGACCCGCGTATCGTTATTGCACAATACACTTTTGGCCGCATCCGGCGAAATTTACGGATAGAAAAACTATCAGAGAAATTTTAGTTTAATAGAAAACCGAAGACTTTTTATAATAATTTTTTTATTTTTGAGTCTCTAACCAAAAAATCGAAAATTCGGAGGAATGGAAAGTGTAGATCAAAAGGGGGAAAAAAATTCACCAGAAGCAAACATCAAACCCGGTATTTATTCAAAAGCTATTCGCGCAGGGAAACGAACTTACTTTTTCGATGTGAAAAGTACCCGTAACAATGAGTATTATCTGACGATTACGGAAAGCAAAAGAAAGTTTATTGACAACGGAAATTTCAGGTATGAAAAGCATAAGTTGTTTTTGTATCCTGAAGATTTTGAGAAGTTTGCAGGAACGCTTGAAGAGATAATTCAATACATTAAAGACGAGCAGCCAGAGCTGGAGCCAAAAGCATCAGAGGAGCCGGCAGAGCAGAAAAATGAAGAAGAGATTTCTGTTGATGTGGAATCTGAATTAGCCGGTAAAGATTTTAGTGATATTGATTTTGAAGATATATAAACTACTCTTTGAAAAAACAACTGTTCCCTTTCCGCTCCGTGCGGGAAGGGATTTTTTTTACCTTGATTTTTTTGAATCAGCAGGTCAATAGATGTATTTATTGAAATTGATTTGGCGTAGTAATCAGCAATGTTCAATTCATTTTACTACGTGGTTAGTCAGGTTTTACTGACGCTGTCAATAATATTTTTTGTTGTCTGCTGTTGCGCAAACTGACAAGTCAGAACCCCGTAAAAATTGCAGGCTTTACCGCTTTAACAAATCGAATAACTATTCCCCGTCACTTTTTTCTGCCGGAATAAAATCAAGTGAAACGGAATTTACGCAATGCCGTGTGTTTTTTTGAGTAAATCCTTCGCCATAAAAAACATGGCCCAGATGTCCGCCACAATTGTTACAGGTAATTTCTGTCCGCCGGCCGTCAGCATCCAGAGTTTTGTGTACTGCGCCTTCTATTTCGTCGTCAAAACTCGGCCAGCCACAGTTCGATTCAAACTTGTCGGACGACTTGTAAAGCGGTGCGCCACAATGCTTGCAAACGTATGTCCCTTTTTCTTTGTGTTTGTTGTATTCTCCGGTAAACGCGCGTTCTGTTCCTTTTTGAATAATTACATACTCCTCGAATTCTGTTAACGGCTTGTATTGTTTCATTTTTGTTTCCTCCTCTGTTTTTGTCTCATTTTTTTTCTTGTCAGTCGCTTGCCCGCATGCAGTGAATGAGGCTGCGAAAAGTAACATGGCCAAAATTGTTTTCATCTCTTTGAAATTGTACGTTTTCAAATGTATCTATCTCATTCTATCTTTTATCACAAAGATATTCGATAGAATTCGAAAGCTTATTTCGATGGAACTTCCATGATTTGCAATCATTTCTTTTTGTGAATTTTGAATGAATAAAATTCATGTTCATTCCATACAAATAAGACAAATGGGAAGCAAAAATGGTTCAGACCTCTTTTATTCCAATTCCCGGTTTCTCGGCCAGTTCAATTTTTCCGTTGTCAATTTTAATGCCTTCATACGGGTCATTCGAAATTAACAAGTTACCGTCCAGGTCAGCCCATTCAGCCTGAGGCGAAAGCTGGGCTGCTGCTGAAATGGCGCACGATGTTTCTGTCATGCACCCAATCATAACCCGCATGTGGCTTGCGTGTGCCAGGTTTATCATTTTGTGGGCTTCGCGCATACCGGTGCATTTCATCAGTTTGATGTTTATTCCGGAATAAATGCCAAATGCATCCTTTACATCAGCCAACCTCTGGATGGCTTCGTCGCCAATAATCGGGAGTGGTGAATGCTCTGTCAGCCAGGCGTGGTCGTCTTTTCTGTTTTTGGGGAGTGGCTGTTCAACAAATTCAACTCCTTTTTCTTTTAGCCAGTGCACCATCTCCAGCGCTTCTTCTTTGTTATCCCAACCCTGATTCACATCAACACAAAGTGGCTTGTTGGTTACCGAGCGTATGGTGTCAATCATCTCTTTGTCGTTGAGCCCGCCAAGTTTCACTTTTAAAATACGGTATGGAGCGGCTTCCTCAACTTTTTGTCTCACCACATCCGGTTTATCAATGCCAATTGTAAAAGAGGTGTTGGGAGTGTTCTCCGGAGAAAAACCCCATATTTTGTACCACGGCTGTCTCATTATTTTTCCGATTAAGTCATGCAGCGCAATATCTACCGATGCTTTAGCCGCAGTATTTCCGGGCATGGCTTCGTCCACATATTCCAGAATCTCATCCATACGGAACGGATCTGTAAACTGAGATAAGTTTAGTGCATTAAGAAAACGTGCAGCTGTTTTTTGCGATTCGCCCAGGTACGGAGGCATGGAGGCCTCTCCGTATCCGGTTATTCCGTCATATTCAATTTTTGTCAGCATAACCGGTGTGGTAGTCCGCGAACTGGTTGCCAGGGTAAATACGTGTTTTAGCTGCAAGTCGTAAGGTGCAAATGTTAGTTTTAAACCCTGTTGGGGCAATACTCCTTTCATATTCGAATAAGTTAAATGGGGCAGTGCCAAACCGCCCACAGTATATAGTGCTGTTTTTTTGATGAATGCTCTTCTGTTGGTTTTCATTGCAAAAGCTTTCTGGTTCGTTTTTAATACCAGGGATGTTCTTTTATCCACCGGATACCGTTTTCCCCTTCAGAGCCGATTACCCGCCGGGCACGAATAAACGTGTTCTTTCGGTATTCTGAGAAAAGACTGCTTGGTGGATTGAAACTGTTTTTTCGCACATGCGCCGACGCATGAATAAATTCAGTTTCTCCCAAAGAGATGGCAACATGGGTAATTCGCTCCGGTTGATTATCGGTCGCTTTTCTGCCAAAGAAAAGCAAGTCGCCGGGAGCAAGTTTTTCGAATGAGTTACCGGGCTCAGCCATTTGTCCGTGTCGCGCCTGCAAAGAGGCGTCGCGGGCCAGAATAATGCCGTGCATAAAATATACGGTTTTGGTAAATCCGCTGCAATCCATCGCAAGTGCCGAAGTTCCTCCCCAAAGGTACGGCCGGCCGGTTAGTTTTTGAGACAGGCTCACAATAGACGCAGAGTTGGGGTGAGCCGTAGTCAGAAAATCCGAAAAAGAAATCCAGTTGTCTGGTGTTGTATATCCTTCCCGCCCGTCGGGGAGTTTTACTTTTAGTGTATTCCACTTTTCCTCCAGCAGTTCAACAATGCCCCCCATTGAAGCATCGGCGATGGGAATTTCCATCTTTTCTGTTTCGAAAATTTCTGTAAAAGAGGTTTTGAGAATAACCCGTTCTGTGTCTCTCCATTTTTTAAGTGAGCTTTCACTAATTGGAAATACTGCACCGGGAGGCGCCCAGGAAATATATTTGTCTGGAGTCTGAACAAGGCTCCAACTGCCTTTCTTTTTAAGTATTTTAACTGGCGTTCCTAACAAAGCCTGGGTCGAAAGTTCAGACGAATACCGTGGGTCAGTTCTCAAATTAGCAACAGAATTATTAACAAGTCCAAATATTTTATTGCCAACGGTGGAGTCGGGGAGTACCACAATTTTATCCAGAATTTCTAAAGAGTGAAGTTTTTGTAACAGGTTGTTTTTTAGTTCCTGACTATCGGTTTCGCCCGTTACTGCTATTTGCCCGTTTTTGAAAACGGCTTCTATTTCGAATACCGTTTCACGCTTGTCCGGCACAAAAGCCTGTTCAAAATCTTCAATGATTTTTTCTGCCTTTTTGCGGTTGTTTACGTTGCATGCGAAAATAAAAAACAGGCTTGTAAGCAGCAGGATAACAATATTTTTTGATCTTTGGCTCATAATCCGTACTTGCAGTAGAACAAAGATAGAGAAACAATACAGACAATAAACAAAAAAATACCAGTGGAAAAGAATTTTGACATACCAATCCTGTTTCAGGACGAAAATATTATTGTGGTAAATAAACCGGTTGGACTGGCTGTACATAAAAATGATTTTATGCCGCACGACGCACCTTATCTTACTAAGCTTTTGGGAGATGCTACCGGCAAATGGATTCACAACGTGCACCGGCTCGATGCAAAAACCAGTGGTGTGATGGTGCTGGCTTTTTCTTCTGAAATGGCAAAGGAGCTGGCTTTGCAGTTCGAGCGAAAAGAGGTGGTTAAAAAGTACATGGCTGTGGTGCAGGGAAATCCTGGTGAAGGTACGTTTAACGAGAAGGTGCTGGTTAAAAAGAAGTCGAAATTCAGGAAACCTGCAGTTACACATTATAAAACGCTGCATACAGTTAAAACAACTATTTCGTACAAAGAAAAAGTTGATGTCTCTTTGAGTCTGGTGGAAATATCCATTGAAACGGGCCGCTGGCATCAGATTCGTCAGCATTTTGCCAAAAATCATTTCGACATTGTGGGCGATACACATCACGGCGATTTTACCCTGAATAAAATTATTACGGAAAAAACAGGGGTTAACCGTCTCATGCTTCATGCATCGTTGTTGGATTTTACTCACCCGCAGGCTCAAAACCGACAAATGTTCAGTTTGCCTGTGCCAGAAGAATTTAACAAAATAATGGAATTTTATAAGGCCGAAATCTGAATTATCCGGACAGGTATTTCAGTATTATGTTATATTTCTCTGTGGCTCCAACGCTATTTCTTTTATCTTTGGTAGTTCATATTGAATTTGAAAAAGGGAGTTACAATGAGAAGAGCGGCACTTTTACTTATCTGTTTTGTTTCGTTTGGGGTTTTTGCACAGCAACCTGTAAAAAAGCCACTTGCCATTGAAGATTTTGCAACATGGAATACATTGCCCAGTGCAATTATTTCAAACAATGGCAAATTAATAGCGTTTGAACAAAATCTGCAGAAAGGCGACGGGCTTTTAATTTTAAAACGGGATAAAAACGGGTTTGACACCATTCCGCGTGGAAGCAATCCTGCGTTTAGCCCCGAAAATAATTTTATGGTGTTTTCCATCAAACAGCCGGAAGACACTGTTAGAAAAGCAAAACTGGACAAAGTTAAGAAAGACGACATGCCCAAAGATAGCCTTGGAATTTGGGTTTTTGATAACCGGGAGGTGCTGAAATTTCCGAATTTTAAATCGTATAAATTACCCGAAGAGAATGCACGTTGGATTGCATTTACTGTTGAGTTGGCTCCCGAACAGAAAGACACTGTAAATACCGATTCGAAAAAAGAGAATAAAGGAGAGAACAACCTGGCGCTTTTTGAAGTTGCCGGCGCTGACACCGTTTTACTTCGGAATGTGTCGGAATGGTTTTATGCCAAGAAAGGTGATGCTCTTTATTTCTCCAAAGAATTGAAAGACTCCACCGGAACTGTCTCTTCGCTGTATGCTTTCGATACTTTTACCGGACAGGTAACATCAATCTTTTCGGAAAAAGGCTGGTTGAAAAAGCTGGTTGCTGACGAAACGGGTAGCCAGGTTGCTTTCCTATTTTCGCAGGATACTACCGAAACCAAACAGTACTCGCTTTATTTGGGCCGGCAGGATGGAAAGCCGGAGAAAATAGTTGACGCATTTACGAGCGGCGTGCCGGTTAGCTGGGCACCCAGTGAAAACGGAAGTGTCTATTTTTCGGAAGACGGTACCAAATTGTTTTTGGGAACGGCAGAACAACCTAAAGCCGAACAGAAGGATACGATTCCTGATGATGAAAAACCAAAGCTGGATGTTTGGAATTGGAAGGATTTAAAATTGCAACCGCAACAAAATGTTGAAGCGGACCGGGAGAAGAAAAGAACGTACCTGGCTGTTTACCACATCGGACTGAATCGTTTTATTCAATTGGCAGATCCCGGTATGCGAGATATTTCAACGCTGCAAAAAGGCAACGGGGAACTGGCGCTCGGTTCCAACGAACTTCCGTATTTGCGGGCTTTTAGCTGGACGGGCAAGCGCAATAGAGATTATTATTTAGTGGATTTAAAGTCGGGAATAAAAAGAGAAATCGCTCACGAAAAATCGTATTTGCGGCTTTCTCCGCAGGGGAAATACATGGTTTGGTGGGAACCTGCAGACAGTAGCTACTACGCACGTTCTACTGATATTAACCGGTTGGATGCGGTGTCGCTGACAAAAATACTTCCGGTGAATTTTTATTACGAACAAAATGACGTTCCGATGGAGCCTTTTCCTTACGGAATTGCAGGATGGAGTGAGGATGACCGTTTTCTTTATGCCTATGATCGTTACGACATTTGGAAGCTCGATCTTTCAGGAGAACGGGTTCCGGTAAATGTTACCAAAGCTTTTGGCCGGCGAAACGAAACCCGTTTGCGCTACGTAAAACTCGATTCGGAAATTGAGTTTATTCCTGCCGAAAAACCTGTTTTGTTAAGCGCCCTTGACGAAAGAACCATGTCTGGCGGATTTTTTAGCGCCCGCTTTGGAGAAGTGGCCGAACCGAAGTTGCTCGTTATGGACAAAAACTACTTCTCGGGGGTTAAGAAAGCCAAAGATGCCGACCGGTTAATCTGGACAAAGGAAGATGTAAAAACGTTTCCTGATTTGTGGAGCAGCGACCTGAAATTTTCACGCCCGGAAAAAATTTCGGATGCTAACCCGCAACAGAAAAAATTTATCTGGCCAAAAGTGCAAATGGTAGAATGGACGTCTTTCACGGGAGAAAAATTGAAAGGGTTGCTTTACTTTCCTGAAAATCTTGATCCGGCGAAAAAATACCCGATGATGGTCTATTTCTACGAAAGAAACGCAGAAAATTTATACCGCTATTCGAAACCTTCACCCAGCCGTTCTATCATAAACAAGACTTTTTACGCCAGCAACGGCTACGTGGTTTTTGTGCCCGATATTACATATAAAACCGGTTATCCCGGGCAGAGCGCTTACGATGCCATTGTGAGCGGAACACAATATCTGGTAAACACTTTTCCGTACATCAACAGGGAGAAAATTGGGTTGCAGGGACAGAGCTGGGGTGGTTACCAAACGGCGTACCTGATAACTCAAACCGACATGTACGCTGCTGCAATGGCTGGTGCTCCGGTAAGTAACATGACGAGCGCTTATGGCGGCATCCGTTGGCAAACAGGAATCAGCCGGATGTTTCAATACGAACATACGCAAAGTCGGATTGGAGGAACTTTGTGGGAGAAACCCATGCAGTATGTGGAAAATTCGCCATTGTTTTATGCTCCGAAAGTAAACACCCCGCTGCTTATGATGCATAACGATAACGACGGGGCTGTGCCGTGGTACCAGGGCATTGAGCTTTTTGTGGCATTGCGCCGGCTCGATAAGCCTGCTTGGTTGCTTACATACAACGGCGAGCCTCACAACCTGAAAGCCACGAGTTGGGCGAATCGCATCGATTTAAGCAAACGCATGTTCCAGTTTTTTAACCATTATCTAAAAGGAGAACCAATGCCGGAATGGATGGAAAAAGGGATTCCGGCTTCGGAAAAAGGTGAAAATCTGGGATATTGAAATAGGCAGGAATTTGGGACAAGGCCGGAAACGAGATAGGTTACCTGAGTTTAAAATACTGATTTTTTACTTGTAGAAATCGGCCATTACAAGCCTGATTTCGCTGTACGAATATTCGTTTCCCAACTTGTTTTTTACGTCGGCGCTATTTTCGTTCTCTTGCTTTTCCTGCAAGCACCGGGCAATAGTTTCGTAACGATCCCGATCAATGAGTTCGAAAATATCCAACTCGCCCCGGCTGACAAAATGCGACAGATGCCCTTCAACGGTTGAAATTGCAAAATTGCGTTTCTGGGCAATCTCATTGGGCTTGAGTCCTTTTTTGAACAGTGCCAGCGTAATTTCCTTTGTGTTTAGCCCGGCAATTTCTACTTCTTCTTTGGCATTTAACGGAATATCCATTCCTTTTTTCTGCCGGAAATCAAGTATCAGCGCCAGAATATCCTGCCCGAATTGTTCCATCTTTTTGCCGCCCATTCCTTTTACTTTTTTGAGCTCTGCTGCTGTGGATGGCAAAGATTCGGCTATTTCCAGCATCACTTTTTGCCGCAATATTTGCGACTCTTCCATGCCTGTTTCCTGCGACTTTTTTTCGCGCCATTCAAGCAGTTGATTGTAAAATGCGGGGTGACTAATATTTAACGCGGCTGCCTGTTTTCTGGCTTTTGTTGCTGGCTTTTCAATGGAAGCGAGGGCGCGGGCTTCCAGGTATCCGCCGACAGAAAATTCGTTGGATGCCAATTCCAGGCCGGCGCGTTTTACTTTTATTTCGGTTTCGATTTGTCCGAGCAAATCAGCTATTCGTTTTCGTACTGCCCGGTTATCCGTTTCAAACCCCGACTGTTCAATCGGAGTTTCCAGCAGGTTTTGGAGTTTGTCCAGAAAATAAGCGGAGGCTTTTTGCAGCCTTTCCTGAAGTGGATGGTTTTTGTCGGCAAATCCAAATTCCGAAACCAGTTTCTTTGTTTGTGGCCTGAATTTTTCTGCAATATCAATCATTTCCTGCTGTACCGGCAATAATAAATTTTTGAGTTCAGTTTGAAGATTTCCCATGAGAGATGTTTGATTCTCTTCCCAAATTCTTAACAGGTAACCGATTGTTCTGGTGAGCGGTTTGAAATCGAACAGCTCGTTAATGAGCAGTAACTCGTATTCTTTTCGGTGCTTTTCGAGCACTTCGTCATTTGGCTGGTTTTGCTCCACTCTGTGGGTGAAACTGGTAACCGTTTTGTCGTTAATAACGCTCTCCGGATTAAGAGGAGTGCTCAGAACAAGTCCGTTAAGGCTTTTGCAACGACTGAGCGCCACATAAACCTGTCCGTGAGCAAACGACTGTTTTGCATCAATTATCGCTTTTTCAAAAGTGAGCCCCTGACTTTTGTGAATGGTAATTGCCCATGCCAGTTTTAGCGGATGCTGGAAAAAGCGTCCGACTACATCTTCCACTATTTCGCCGGTTTTTTCATTCAGATTGTACCGTGTGTTTTCCCACACGTCAGCCTCTACAATAATCGGTTCGGTTTCGTCAGGGCAAAGAACTTCAATCTGGTTCTCTTCAATTTGGATTACCTTACCAATTTTCCCGTTGTAATATCTTTTTTCAATAGAAGTGTCGTTTTTCAGAAACATTACCTGCGCTCCTGTTTTTATCTCCAGAATTTCATCGGCAGGGTAGGAGTAGTCTGGAAAATCGCCTTCCACCCTGCATTTAAACCTGTGTGCTTTGGTGCTCAGGCTTTTCAGGTGCTCGTCGTTAATGCGTTTTGCCTGGTAGTTGTGTGTGGTAAGCGCAATGTACCCTTCTTCGTCAGAAGGAGAGAAGCCGGGTTGGTACTGGTTGTTCAACAGTTGTAAGTCGTCTGAATCCATCTCGTTGTTGCGCACTTTATTCAACAAATCGATAAACTCCTGTTCGCTTTGGCGGTAAATGTGCTCCAATTCGATGCCGACAAAATCAGATTTTTTTAAGGCGTGGCTGCTGAAAAAATATCCGGTTTCGTAATATTTTCCAAGAATGTTCCAGTCTTCCTCTTTTATTACGGGCGCAAGCTGCTGCAGGTCGCCAATCATAAGCAACTGAACTCCTCCAAACGGGAGGTAGCGGTTTTTGAATCGTCGCAGTGTGGCATCAATGGCATCAAGAACGTCGGACCGAACCATACTGATTTCGTCAATTACCAACAGATCCATGCTTCTGATGAGGTTAATTTTGTTGCGGCTAAAACGGTTGATTCGTCCGGTTTTTTCTGTTCCCGAAGTGGAAGAGAAGAAATCGGTTTTGACAGCGTTCTGCGGAATTTGTGGCCCAAACGGTAGCTGAAAAAAGGAATGAATGGTAACTCCGCCAGCGTTAATTGCAGCAACGCCGGTAGGGGCAACCACAATCATTCGCTTGGGAGACACTTTTCTCAGGTTTTTCAGAAAAGTGGTTTTTCCGGTTCCTGCTTTTCCGGTAAGAAACAGGTTTTGGTTGGTGTAGTTTATAAATTCGAAAGCAAGTTTTAGTTGCGGGTTATTTTCAAAGTGCATAACAACAAATGTTGGATTATTTTGAATGACGAATTTATGGAAGTCCGGGAAAAAACGCAAAACCGGGTTTCATCAATTATAACAGGTTTTTAAGTTCATTCATCAGATTTTTGTGCTGCCTGCTGGTTAATTCAAAGGGGTCAACCACTTTTGGGTTTTCCAGTATCTGCCGACAAATAACAATGCCTTGTTCCATCAGAGCCTGTTTTTGGGCTTTTGTGAGGTAATGAAGAACGGTGATTGGATAAATTTTTTCGCGGTCGATAATGTCTTTCAACCCGTTGCCCAGTGGGTAATCCCAACTGAGCAGGTTAAGTCCGCAACAAGTTCCGTAGGCAATGGCGTCTGATGTAAACCGCGTGTTGGTAGCAACCCAGCCGCCAAATTCGAACCCTTCGTATTCGCCCGATTCTTTTCTTTTTGCAATAATGTCGTCGACCCTGGATCGAATGTAAAGCGGCACCTGCACACTTATTGTTTTCCCGGGGCTCTGTCCGTATTTGCATTCAACAAAATATTGTACTTTGTCGCGGGTTGCCACTACATCTACTTCGTGCGACACGCACCGTCCGTTTATAATTTGGCCAACTTCGGTGGAGTAGCCTTGCTTTTCGAGTATTTTACCCATTAAATGTTCAAACGGAAAACCGGTTGGCCCAAGTTCCATAATTGCCTTCTTTAGTTTATAACGCGAGGCCACCTGTTTTTTCTTTTTCCGCAGCAGACCGAAAGCGCGGGAGTAAATTTTTTGAGTGGTAATTCCGTCGTAAATCCACGAATCAATTTCGCCGGCAACCTGGTGTACAATGCTCTCTTCTGCTCCGGCTCTTCGCAGCGAGCCTTTTAGTTTTTCAACGTCAAATGCTTCTTTTTCTCCGGATGCTTTTTTTATGATGATGTAGTGGTTGTTCTTCATTTGGTATTTTATTCAGATTAATTTCGTCGCGTAAAATATAGGTAACCCGGCCAATCCTGTTTTATTTTGGCAGAAAACAAACAATGCTGTTTCTGCTGTTTTGAAACACGGCGGGTTCCGAAACCCAAAAATAGGGGAATCAGTCCAATGATGAACCAATCTTACGGGTTTTCTTTTATTGATTGGGCTTCCGGCCCGGTTTTTAGTGTTTGTATTTTTGTTTGTGAAGAAACCACAGGACCGGAAAATTGAGGACGCTGGTTTAATGCTGTTGCAGCACGCATTCAATTTCTTTCAGGTGCAACTCCAGGTGCCACAAATAACCTTCGATTACCTGCTCCAGAGTTACTCTAGTACCTTCGAAGTTGTTCCACGTATTTTCAATTTTGTCCAGATTCAGCGAACAGATAACATGTGAAAGGTGGCGATTGTAATATTTCCACAGAAAAACAAGGTTGTCCCAGTCTTCATCCTGATAATCTTGAAGAGAAATCCATAAGTCGTTGTCTTGCTGAAAATCGGGAAACACCAGCTTTTTGTTGTATTGTAGTCTGACAATCCGTTGGTGGTTGTTAGATGCAGAATCGACAAGATGCCCTACTACTTGCTTAATGGTTCGGTTTTGCCAGTTCTTTTTTTCGGTGAGTATTTTTTCCGGAATGGTTTCCAACACAGGAACCCATTTGTTAACTAATTCTGATATCTGGTTGGCGATAGTTGAGAATTTCATTTTCAGAAGTGTTTAAATTGAACAAAAAATAACAGAAATTCGTGCTGCTTGCGATGCGTTTATGTATTTAAAATTCATTGTTTTACGCCTACTTTTTTAGGTTGTTCACAGGCCGTTGGTTATTTCTTGAGCTGATACAAATTACAACAAATCAATTAATTGTAGATCGCAACCGGTTGGAAAATGAGTGCTTTTTTTTGATTGCCCTTTGTTTGACAGTGCTTTGATGCTGAAAATTAAAATGAATGAAAATCCGGTTTTACTTTCATTTTGGTTAGTTTTGCGACGAAAAAGCAAAAAAATGGTACCTGTTTCTATTTCACATGATTTGAAAATGCTTGTGCCGGAATTAACACTTTCCTGCATTGAGTGCGACGTTTTGGTGCAGGAAAACACTGATGCGTTGTGGACACAAATTAAGGGAAAAACAGATGAGATTGCCGCTTCGTTGAAAGTGGAAGCTATTTGCCGAATACCTGAAATAGCAGCATCGCGGCAGGCGTATAAAGTTTGTGGAAAAGATCCTGCACGTTACCGTTTGTCTGCTGAAGCGCTTTTGAGGCGTGTTGTTCAGGGGAAAGGGCTTTACCGGATAAATAACGTTGTTGACTTGCTCAATCTGGTGTCTGTCTCTTCCGGCTTTTCAATTGGCGGTTACGATGCCGGGAAAATATCCGGGAGTGCAGTTTTCGGCATTGGAAAGAAAGACGAACCTTACGAAGGAATTGGCCGTGGTGTTCTGAACATCGAATCGTTGCCTGTTTTTCGTGATGAAAAAGGTGCTTTCGGAACTCCGACGAGCGATTCGGTTCGCACTTCGGTAACAAAGGAAACCGGTCGGTTTTTAATGGTGATTATTGATTATGGTTCTTCTGAAAAGCTGGAAGAAGCAACCACTCTGGCGGTTTCGCTGCTCCGGAAATATGCAAACGCCGGTAATATCGAATTAAAAATTATACAATAGATGAAGAAGTTAAGTGCATTTTTATTGCGGCTGCTTGGCTGGAAAGTAAACGGTTTTGTGGTGCCCGAACCAAAATGTATTATAATTGGCGCGCCCCACACCAGTGCGTGGGATTTTGTTATTTCTTACCTTTTTTATACCTCAATTGGCGGGAAAGCCAATGTGTTGGTAAAAAAGGAGTTTTTTTTCTGGCCGCTCGGGTATTTCGTGCGGAAAATGGGAGGAATTCCAATTGACCGATCGAAGGGTGCCAATGTGATTCGCCAGACGGTACATCTTTTTAATACGCGGGATTACATGCACCTAGCCATGACGCCTGAGGGAACACGAAAACGTGTTGTGCGTTGGAAAGCCGGGTTTCATACCATTGCAAAACATGCCGATATTCCGGTTTACCTCGGAAGTTTCGACTGGGGCAGGAAAGTGATTTCTATTTGGGAAAAGTTTGAACTCACCGACGATTCCAAAGCCGACCTGAAACGGATGAAAGATTTTTATCGCGAAAAAGGCATTCAGGGAAAATTCCCCGAAAATTTCACCACCGAATATTAACCGGGAGTAGAAAACATTTGTATGATGCGCTCGGCAACATCACCTGCCAGGCGCATCATAAATGAATTAGACCTCGTTTTTTACTGGTTGTACCAATTTATTTTTCTGGTAAAAAACATGGTTAAAGCGAGCACTACAAACAGGCCGATACTTCCGGCTAAAAGCGCGTAAGTTTCCAATTGCATCAAAACAAAGATAAATCCGAAGGAGAAGGTCAATATCAATGTTTGTAAAATTGCGCTGCTCCATTTCTTTAAAAATGTGTGGGAATAGAACAGCACCATAACTATTACTGCTACTGAAGAAATAAGGTACGCCTTGTTAAACCCGAGTTGCTCAGAGATGGAGAGCAGCAACAGATAAAAAATGAGTACGGCAAATCCAACCAATATGTATTGAAAGGGGTGAATTTTTTGTTTGGTTATTATTTCGTTCAGAAAAAAGGAGAGGAAAATAAACAGGATAATAAGAATGGCGTATTTGGCTGCGCGGGTGCTTTTTTGGTAATGGTCGGCAACAGTTACTAACCGCACTCCAAAATCGGTGTTTGTAATTCTGTACTCATCGTTTTTCCATTGTTGGGGGTAGTTTCGGTTGAAGTTGAGTACTTTCCAGTTTGCAGTAAAGCCGTTTTCGTTAACCGAATGCTTTAAAGGTAGAAAACTGCCAATAAATCCCGGATCGCTCCATCCTGCGTGCATGGCAACTTCTGTTGTTTCGCCCAGCGGTGCAAAACTTAAAGATTCTGATCCTTTCAGACTGAGGGAGAAGTTGAATTCAGCAGGAAAATCGTTGGGAGAGAGGTTGGTCATTGACAATGAAATGCCGTTTTCGCCAATCAATTTGTTCTCCATTCCAGGGGAAAAAGAATAGGTGGAATCGTTCCACGAAAAATCGACTTTATTGTTGATGCCTCTTAAATCGTTAATTGCTACCATTATTTGCGCTTTTTCCCACAAAACATTTTCCTGGGGAATTTTGAGTGCGTTAAGACCGTCGATATTAAAATACCCCGATAGCTCTGTTTTTGACTCGTAAACCACAGTTTCGTAAATACTTCTTTTTCGCCTTTCGGGGAAAACTTCTGACTTTGCGTTTAACGTCTTCGGCAGAAAATAGCAGGTTTTGATTTCTTTTTTGAGCTCCCTGCCGTTGCTGTCGGAAATTCGCTCTATATACGGAACCGCAAGCACCGGTCCTCTGACTGTTTGCTCCAACGACCATTTCTGCATTATTTCGTGGGATGTTTCCTGCGCAGTGGCTTTTCGTTCCCGAATAAGGTCGATAATCATAAATTTCGGAACAAGTAATACGATGGCAATAATTCCGATGATAAAAACTTTTAAAGTGATCTGCCAGTTGATTGATTTTTGTTTGTCCTGAAAAGTTTCTTTTGTTTCCATGTTTCTTGTTTTTTAGATTATTTGCAAAGAGCTTTGAATTTCAAAGTTGATGATTAAAAAAAATTACAATTGTTTTAACAGTTGTTCCAGCGCGTTTAAATGGGTTTCAAATGCCGCAGTTCCGGCAGGTGTAATTTCGTAGGTAGTATTTGGCTTTCTGTTTTTAAACCGTTTAATAACCGTAATGTACCCTGAGTTTTCGAGCGATTTGAGATGACTTGCCAGATTTCCGTCGGTAACCTCCAGCACTTCTTTCAGGTGGTTAAAAGAAGCACTCGAATTTACCGAGAGAATTGACATGATTCCCAAACGAATTTTATTTTCGAAGGCTTTATTTAAATTATGTATGCTGCTTTTCACGTTGTTAGTTGTTGTTTTTGCGTTCGTACCTGCGGTACATAACAATGCCGTAAACGATGTGAATCAGTCCAAATCCAACTGCCCACATGATTAATCCGGCCGATGGAATTAGTGCAGCCAGAATTCCCAGTGCTACCTGAATCAGTCCCATGAAAAAGATTTCCTGGTGCGTAAATTTGGCTGCGTTAACCAGTGCCAATCCGTAAAAGATGAGGCATCCCGGAGCAACAAATTCAAAAGTGCCCTTTGAAAGAAACAGAAGAATGAAAACTCCACCTGCAAACAACGGTATTGCCAGGTTCAGCAGCAATAACCTTGAGCCGGGATTCCAGATCCTTTTGCCTGTTTTTACGGTTCTGCGCCAGGTGAGTAAAACTGCGGTAATTAATGAAAGGAGCAATATACACAGTGCAACTGCAGTAAGCTGCAGAGTTGTGTTCCCGTTAAAAAAGGCCGGAGGCGTAACTGTTGAGTAGATTAGCCTGTAAGCTACAAAAGTACCAATCAAAGCATAGAACCCGATTAGTACTCCCGATAACCCGCTTAACGAAAGAAACCTACTCGACTCTTCCATCATTTTTCGGATTTCTCTAATCTCAGCTAAATAATTTTCAGTGGTTTTCATTTTAAAGTACTTTGAATTACAAAGTAAATGATTTTTCCTTTATTTCAATGCAGACTTCAAAATTTTATTGAAGTGCAATTGAAAAATTCATTACAAGAGCCACAAAAACTAAAAAGAAAGAGCGACCCAAAATTTTCGTATTCGCAGAATATTAGACTGGTGCGATTCGTTTTGTTGCATTTGTATGTATAAACAGGCAAATGACAAAGGATGCAAAACTGACATTAAAGCTGATAAAGCGAAGAAGTGTGCTTTTTGTCACACGAGGAACTGAAATAAATCGGGTTTCTCATTCAGGTACTCAAACACAAAACCATTTTCTTTCATTCTTTGTATCAGGCCTTCAAAGTCTTCTTTCCGTTGAATTTCAATACCAATTACTGCCGGTCCTTTTTCTCTGTTTGTTTTTTTCGAGTATTCAAAATGTGTAATGTCGTCAGTCGGGCCGAGTACCAAGTCCACAAAAGTTCGCAATGCACCAGCCCTTTGCGGAAAACGTACAATGAAGTAATGTTTTAATCCTTCGAACAAAAGCGAGCGTTCTTTTATTTCTTCCATTCGGGTTATATCATTGTTGCTGCCACTAACAACGCACACCACATTTTTGCCTTTTATTTCATCTTTGAATTGGTCGAGCGCCGCTATAGAAAGGGCGCCTGCCGGCTCCATAACAATGGCGTCTCGGTTATAGAGTTCGAGAATTTTTGTACAAACCCGCCCCTCCGGAATCGTGACCATTTGATTTATTACCTGCTGACAAACACTGAAAGAAGTTTCGCCTACTTTTTTTACCGCCGCGCCGTCAACAAATTTGTCTATCTGCTCCAGTTCTGTTACCTGCCCGGCTTCCAGCGACTTTTTCATAGAAGGGGCTCCGTCGGGTTCTACGCCGATAATTTTTGTTTGCGGGCTAACTTGTTTAAAGTAGCTGCCTACGCCTGCAGCCAATCCGCCACCACCTACCGGTAGAAAAAGATAATCAATGGGTTCTGTGGTGTCCTGTAATATTTCCAGCCCAACTGTGGCCTGCCCTTCAATAATCTGAGGATCGTCAAACGGATGAATAAACGCCATTCCCGAACGTTTGCAGTCATTCTGAGCAGCAGCTTCGGCTGCATCGTAAGTATCGCCGGTTAAAACTACTTCAACGTTTTCTTTTCCGAACATTTCAACCTGCGTTATTTTCTGGCGGGGAGTAGTTGCTGGCATATATATTTTGCCTTTAATATTGAGCTTTCTGCACGAAAAAGCAACGCCCTGTGCGTGGTTTCCTGCGCTCGCACAAACCACTCCTTTCTGTAACTCTGTTTCAGAAAGTTGGGCTATTTTGTTAAACGCACCGCGGATTTTGTATGAGCGAACCGTTTGCAGATCTTCCCGCTTGAGCAGAATATTGGCTTTATATTTTTCAGAAAGCCCCTGGTTTTTTGACAAAGGGGTGTGAATAGCCACTTCGTTTAACGTGATTTTTGCTCTGGTGATGTCTTGAATTTTCGGGAAATAATTGGATGTTGTTTTACTCATACTTTTTGTTTTTGCAAAGATAAAGATTATCGGGGTGGAATACTGTCGGCATGTTTTACTTGGGAAAACATATTATGCTTTGTGTGTGCGAGGCAGGGGAATAGTTACAGTGAAAGTGCTGCCTTTTCCGACTTCGCTCTCAGCAATAATGTTTCCGCCGTGCTTTTCGGCAAATTCTTTACAAAGAACCAGCCCCAGTCCTGTGCCTTTTTCGTTTTCTGTTCCGAATGTGGATTTGACCGCATCTTCAGCAAATAAATTGTTCAATTTTTCAGGAGTTATTCCCACTCCTGAGTCAGTAACCGAAAATTGGATAACACGCTCCTCTTTTTGAGCGCTGACAGAAATTACCCCACCTTCGCCTGTGAATTTTATTGCATTGGAAACAAGGTTTCGGAGAATGGAGCTGAGCATGGCTTTGTCGGCCCAAATCGTGAGTTCCTCGGTCAATTCGTTAACAAGCCTGATTTTTTTTCTTGAAGCATTCTCTTTAAAAAGCCGGAAAGTTGCTTTTACCGCTGAACCCAATTTCTGATTTTCAGGAGAGAACGGAATCTGGTTTTGTTGCAGCCGTGCCCATTCTAGCAGATTTTCTAGCAGGTAATATGTCTGCATTGTAGAGTTCCTTATTAATTGTGTGTTCTCCTTAATCTGGTCAGCGGTCATTTGATCGGCATTTTCGTTTAAAATATCGCTAAGTCCTAATACTCCTGTCATCGGCCCTTTTAAATCGTGCGCAACAATCGACAAAATTTTATCTCGTGTTTTCAGAAGTTTGACCTGGTTTTTTGTCTCCTCTTTTAGATTTCTGTTTTTTGCTTCGAGCAGCCTCGTTTGTTCCTGTATGGTAAATGCCTGTATTGTTTTTGCTCGAAAGGAGTTCCACATAATTGCCGAAATTAGCACAGCCACAGCCGTTGCAGTGAGGCTGTTAAAAATATTGGATAACAATACTACAGAATCTGCCTGAACCTCGGGCATTAACAGGAGAAGAAGCACGTACCCCGTGCCGAAATATACGATTGCCCATAAAGGTTTCATCAGAAAAAAAACTGAAAGCAGTGTACATACAACTAAAAAAGGAGTAATTGTGGTAGTTACCAGCTGATCTGAAATTGTTATTGCTACAGCAATTAGAATCAGAGCAAAATAAAACAAATGAAAAATAGTAGACGTAGTTTTTCTCCCCGGCATTCCGGTTTTTTTGTAAGACAGGCTTGCTAGCGCGGCGGTTGCAATGGTTATAATTATTGCACTGTGCAGAAGGATAATTCCGGTTCTCCAAGTGTGTGTTACTGATTCGGCCTCCGGAAGTTTTAATGCAAATACAATAATGTGGATTAGGGAAATGGGGATTCCCAAAAGGGCCAGATAAACTAAGCGACTTGCGTTTTGTTCAAATACTTCGTTTGCAATGAGGATTTTTGTTTCCCGGGATTCTTTTATTTTTCTTTTAGAAAACCAACGTGTCATAGTGCAAAATGGGTTACAAACCAGGCAAATTTAGAAAAATATTGTAACCCCCTGAAATAAAAAAGAGCAGTCTATTAACGAATTAAAAAACTGCCCTTTTTAATTTATTTGAAAAATGTTAAAAACCAATGTATTAACTCATTTTAATAATATTCTGTGTCTATTGCTTCTCAATCCAGTGCGAAATCCAGTCGCCAACTGCCGATGTTCTTTGCGCCTGTCCTTCTGCTATGTCTTCGGTAACAAAGCCTTCGGCCATTGAAGCAGCAACTGCATCGCGAATAATTTTTCCTTCTTCGGGCAGGTTAAATGCGTATTCAAACATCATGGCAGCCGAAAGAATAGTTGCAATTGGGTTGGCAATGTCTTTCCCTGCAGCCTGCGGATACGATCCGTGGATTGGTTCAAAAACCGAGGTGAAAACTCCGATTGAAGCAGACGGAAGCAGCCCCAGCGAACCGGTTATTACACTGGCTTCGTCGGTTAAAATATCGCCAAACATATTTTCGGTAACCATTACATCAAAGTTTTTCGGCCACTGAATAATTTGCATTGCAGCGTTGTCTACAAACATGTATTCGGTTTGAATATCGGGAAACTGCGGAGCCATTTCCTGGGCAACTTCCCTCCACAGACGCGAGCTTTCCAACACGTTGGCTTTGTCTACCACGGTAAGTTTCTTCCTTCGCTTGCCGGCAAATTCGTATGCCAGTTTCAGAATACGTTCTATTTCTTCACGGGTGTATGTATTTGTGTCGTATGCAGTGTTTCCGTCGTCTTTCCTTCCTTTCTCGCCAAAGTAAATGCCGCCGGTAAGTTCTCTGATACAAACGAAATTAGCACCTTCCACCAATTCGCGGCGCAACGGAGATTTATGCAGTAACGATTCGAACGTTTCTACGGGACGAATGTTGGCGTACAATCCCAGTTTTTTGCGCATGGCCAAAAGCCCCTGTTCCGGGCGTACCTTTGCTTTCGGGTTGTTATCGAAACGGGGGTCTCCAATGGCGCCAAATAACACGGCGTCAGCCTTCAAACACAATTGGTGCGTCTCTTCGGGGTAGGGATCTCCTACCTGATCGATGGCAGCAGCGCCGGTTACTCCGTATTCGTATTCCAGTTCGTGGTTAAATTTTTTGGCCACAGCTTTTACTGCTTTTAGGGCCTGTTCGGTAATTTCCGGACCGATTCCGTCGCCGGGAAGTATGGCAATTTTTAATTTCATTAATATCGTATTTTTAGAATATTGATAATTTGTTTGTTCGTTTCAGATAGTTCGATTTTTTGCGGAGAAGACGTTAGCGAACTGTGTATTTCCCCCGAAAAATCTGGCAGTTGACTTTTTATGGACCGTTTATAGATTGAACGGGCTTTGCCGGATACCAGTCAGTGTTTTTCATTTTTTACAGAAAAGTTACAAAATTCCATTGAGCATCTTTTCCATGATCCCCGGTTTAAAGTCGTTTTCAATAATATTCAACATGCGAATTGTTGCTTTTATTGCAGCTGAATTCTGGTCGGGATCCAGGCCTTTTGTTTTAAACTCCCTTGTATTTTTCCAGGTGATTACAGTTTCTACCAGGGCGTTGGTCCTTCCGCCCGGAGGAATTGTAACTACGTAATCTATCAGTTTTGGAAACGATTTTCCCAGCCGTTTGTAAATTTTGTGCAGCGCTTTTACAAACGCATCGTACTGCCCGTCTCCGTCGCTGATTTCTTCGTAGATTTTTCCTCTCACTTCTAAACTTACGTTGGCGACGGGGCGCAATCCCATGGTATGGTTTACGGAGTAGTTTATCACCCGTATGTTTTGTTCCATGATGTCGTTCTCGAGTACGTCGGAAACAATGTAAGGCAATTCATCAGAAGTAACCGTCTCTTTTTTATCGCCCAGCTCTATAATTCGTTGGGTAACTTTGTTTAACGATTCGGGATCCAGTTCAATGCCGAGGTCTTCCAGGTTCTTTTTAATATTGGCTTTTCCGGAAGTTTTCCCCAGAGCATATTGTCTGATTCGGCCAAAACGTTCAGGTAGTAAATCGTTGAAATACAGGTTGTTCTTGTTGTCGCCATCTGCATGAATTCCGCTACACTGGGTAAATACAAACTCACCAATCAGCGGTTTGTTGGTTGGAATGCGAATTCCGGAAAACATTTCTACCAGCTTCGAAACTTTATTCAACTGGCTTTCGTTTACGTTGGTTTTCATTTTGAGGTGATCCTTTATTGTTGCGATCACACTCGAAAGAGGTGCATTGCCAGCCCTTTCGCCCAGCCCATTTACCGTAGTGTGCACGCAACGGATGCCTGCTTTTATGGCATGAAATACGTTGGCTATTGCCAAATCGTAGTCGTTATGTGCATGAAAATCAAAGTCTGCTTCAGGGTAAGTTTCTACCATTTCCTTGCAGAACTCGTAGGTTTCGTCCGGTTCGAGAATTCCCAGCGTATCGGGGAGCATAATCCGGCTTACATTTTCATTACACAGATTTTTAACCATAAAATGAACGTAATCTTTGGAATTACGCATTCCGTTCGACCAGTCTTCCAGGTAAACATTTACCCGGATTCCCATCTCTTCGGCATTGGTAAGTACCTTTTTTATGTCGGCCCAATGCTCTTCCGGAGATTTTCGCAGCTGGCCGGTAACGTGTTTTAGCGAACCTTTACACAACAGGTTTACCACTTTTCCTCCGGCATCGGCAATCCATTGTAACGAAACTTTGTCGTCGACGAACCCAAGTACCTCTATTTTATCGAGGTGCCCGTTTTCTGCTGCCCATTTAAAAACCCGTTGCGAGCCCTTGAATTCTCCATCTGACACCCTTGCCGATGCAATTTCAATCCGGTCAACACGAACATCATCAAGTAATACTTTGGCTACGCTCAACTTTTCATTTTCCTTGAAGGACACGCCTGTGGTCTGTTCTCCGTCGCGCAGGGTAGTGTCCATTATGGTAAGTTGTTTCCCTTCTATTTCAACTGTTTTACCCGTCATTTTACCTTTTTTGTAGTTTGAAGTTTCATGTTTGAAATCTGATTGGCAGCTTGTATGGTTTTTTATTTTGCTGCTTCAAATGCAGCAATTTCGTCTTTCATTGCTACGAGGTAGTCGATGTCGTCGAGCCCGTTTTGCAGGCAATGCTTTTTGTACGGATTGATATCAAATTCGGCAGATTCCCCGGTTTCCTGAATGGTGAAAGTCTGTTTTTCCAAATCCACATCAAATTCGGTTTTGGGATTTTTTTCAATAGCATCGAATATTTTTTGCAGAAATTCCGGCGTTACAACAACCGGAAGTAATCCGTTATTTAATGCATTGTTTTTGAATATGTCTGCAAAAAAGCTGGAAACTACCACGCGGAATCCGTAATCGTATATTGACCAGGCAGCATGTTCGCGGCTGGAGCCACTGCCAAAGTTCTTTCCGCCAACAAGTATTTTTCCGGTGTATGTTGCATTGTTCAACGGGAAGTCAGCTTTCGGACTTCCGTCTTTATTGTATCGCCAGTCGCGAAAAAGGTTGTCGCCAAATCCCTTGCGCTCCACTGCTTTCAGAAAACGCGCAGGAATAATCTGGTCAGTATCTACATTTTCAACCGGAAGGGGTACCGCCGGAGAAGTTATTTTAGAAAATTTATCGTAAGCCATAATTTTGTTGTTTGTTATCGACGTATTTTTGGCGTGGCTGAGAATTGTTTTCCGCTTGCCATAAATTGTCAATAATCATTGAATAAACTGAAAATTAAAAAAGTTCCCTCGGGTCAGTAATAACTCCGGTAATTGCCGCTGCAGCAGCGGTAAGCGGACTGGCAAGCATGGTGCGTGCGCCCGGCCCCTGGCGTCCTTCGAAGTTTCTGTTTGACGTAGAAACGGCATATTTCCCTTCAGGAATTTTGTCGTCGTTCATGGCCAGGCAGGCAGAACATCCGGGCTGACGAAGCTGAAATCCTGCTTCTTCCAGAATGCTGTCCAATCCTTCGGCGCGAATCTGTTTTTCTACTTTTTGAGAGCCAGGAACCAGCCATGCGGTAATATTATCTGCCTTTTTGCGGCCTTTTACAAAATCTGCAAATTCCCTGAAATCCTCAATGCGGCCATTGGTGCAACTTCCCACAAAAACGTAGTCAACCTTTTTCCCAAGCATTTTGTCGCCTTCTGAATATCCCATGTATTGCAGCGATTTAAGGAAGGTATTTTTGTCGCTTCCCTGCATACCGTTTGTGGTCGGAATATTTTTAGTTATTCCCATGCCCATCCCCGGATTGGTTCCGTAGGTAATCATGGGTTCGATGTCTGCAGCATCAAAAGTGTATTCGGTGTCAAAAACTGCGTTGTCGTCGCTTTTTAATTCGTTCCAGCGAGCTACTGCCTTGTCCCACTCTTCGCCTTTGGGTGCAAACTTGCGGCCTTTTACATAGTTGATGGTGGTTTCGTCGGGAGCAATCATTCCGCCACGGGCGCCACTTTCAATGCTGAGGTTACACAGTGTCATGCGTCCTTCCATTGAAAGGCTGGTAATTGCCGATCCGGCGTATTCAATAAAATGGCCGGTGCCGCCGCTGGTAGATATTTTTGAAATGATGTAAAGTGCTATGTCTTTTGCGGTTACTCCCTTTTTGAGTTCACCGTTTACGGTAATTTTCATTTTTTTCGGTTTGGGCTGCATAATGCTCTGGCTGGCCAAAACCATTTCTACTTCGCTGGTGCCAATTCCGAAAGCAATGGCTCCGAATGCACCGTGGGTTGAAGTGTGACTGTCGCCACACACAATTGTCATCCCCGGTTGTGTCAGTCCCAGCTCAGGGCCGATAATGTGAACAATACCATGGCCTTCGCTTTGCAAATCGTGGTAAAAAATATCGTGTTCTGCACAATTTCTTTTCAGCATTTCTACCTGGTGGCGCGACAGCTCATCCATAATTGTGAGGTGCTGGTTTTCGGTAGGCACGTTATGGTCGGGAGTAGCCGTGGTCTGGTCTGGCCTGAATACTTTCAGCCCCCGGTTTTTCAGTCCTAAAAAGGCAACCGGGCTGGTTACTTCGTGAATCAGATGACGGTCGATATACAAAACGTTTGGCCCGCCTTCCACTTCTTTCACCACGTGGGCATCCCATATTTTATCAAATAGTGTTTTCGCTTCCATTTATTTTTTTCGTTATTACGTATTTATACTTGTTAAGTTTTATTGAACTACAGGCAGTTTATTTACGGCATCCAGGTAAGCTTCAACCGAAGCTGTAACAATGTCGGTATTCGCACCAAATCCGTGGAAGATGGAATCTTTGTAATCAATTTGCATGTGAACTTTTCCTACGTCGTCGCTGCCGCGGGTAATTGCCTGAACCAGAAATTCTTCAATGGTAACCTGCCTTTTAATGATTTGCTTAACCGCTTTTATTGCAGCATCTACCGGGCCGTTTCCGGATGAAGTGGCATCAAATTTTTCGCCTGAAATATCCAGCCGGACAATCGCCATCGGTGTAAGTTTCTTTCCGGTAACAACTTGCAAAAAGTCAAGTTTGATGCGCCTTTCCTGGTGAGTTGCATCGCCAACCAGAAGTGCGATATCGTCGTCGCGAATGTCTTTTTTATGGTCTGCCAGTTTCAGAAATTGTTCGTAAACTTCATCCAGTTTTTCTTTGGTTAACTCAAATCCCATCAGCTCCAGGCGGTGTTTCAGGGCAGCGCGCCCGCTTCGTGCCGTCAGTAATATTGATGATTCGTTGATGCCGACATCAGCCGGATCCATAATTTCGTAATTCTCGCGGTTTTTCAACACACCATCCTGATGGATGCCTGAAGAATGGGCAAATGCATTGCGCCCAACCACTGCTTTATTTGGCTGAACCGGCATGTTCATTAATGTAGAAACCAGCCGGCTTGTATGGAAAATATTTTTTGTGTTTATCCCGGTTTCAATGCCTAAAACCTGGTAACGGCTTTTCAGTGTCATTACAACTTCTTCAAGTGAAGTGTTTCCGGCACGTTCTCCAATTCCGTTAATAGTAACCTCGGCCTGGCGTGCGCCATTCATAATTCCGGCAACCGTGTTGGCAGTGGCCATTCCTAAATCGTTATGGCAGTGTGTGGCAATAACTGCTTTATGGATGCCGGTAACATTTTCAACCAGGTATTTTATTTTTTCGCCAAACTCATTGGGAAGGCAATAGCCGGTGGTGTCGGGGATGTTGACAACTGTTGCCCCTGCTTTTATGACAGCTTCAATTACCCTTGCCAGGTATTCATTGTCTGTACGTCCGGCATCTTCCGCGTAGAATTCCACATCTTCCACATATTTTTTTGCGTATTTAACCGCGGCAACTGCCCGTTCAATAATTTCTTCGGGGGTAGAGTTTAGTTTGTATTTTATGTGGAACGGAGAGGTTCCTATTCCGGTGTGAATACGGCCTTTCTTGGCATATTTTAGTGATTCGGCAGCAACTTCAATATCTTTTTGTACTGCGCGGGTGAGGGCGCAAATAGTTGGCCATGTTACCGCTTTTGAAATTTGTACAACCGATTCGAAATCGCCCGGGCTTGAAATCGGAAATCCGGCCTCGATAATATCTACACCTAAATCCTGTAATGCCTTGGCAACCTGAATCTTTTCGACTGTGTTTAACTGACAACCCGGCACCTGTTCTCCATCGCGCAGGGTAGTGTCGAAAATGAAAAGCTTGTCACTCATTTTTGCTTGTTTTTTAGTTGTTACTCTTTTTTTTCAAGAAAAAAGCCATCCTCTTTTATGAGAATGGCCTATTCCGTTTCTTGCTTTATAATTAACAACACACCATTCTCATTTCTTCTGAATTAGAAGAATAATACCAATAATTAGGCTGAGAAGAGCGATGTTGTTTTTTAAACTCATTTGCTTTTTGTCTTACGATTTGCTGCAAATATTAGAATATTTTTTTGAAATGAAAACAAATAGGTTGCTTTTATTAATAAAAATTAATAAACGGATTGTTTTGTCTGAATTTGGGCGGGCAACAGAAGAAGAGTCTGCCGGTTTTATGCCGGACAGGTAACTTACTGAAACAGATTAAAAACAGAATTTATTTTCTCCGGCTTAAAGGAAGAATATTCTCTTCGTCGGTTACAACAGGCGGAACAGGTTTTTTAAACACATCGTGCCTCGAAAGTGGTCGCTGGTTAATTTTCCATTCGAAGCCTTTCAGTGTTTTTTCTTCTTCGGTGAGGCTGAATAAGGGTTTGAGTATTCCTTCCGGAGCCTGCAAAAATGAGATGCGGAAAATTTTACCCTCGCGAAACCTGATGGAAATCCGGCTGCTTTCAACACGATTTAACCCGATTATTTCTTCTTCCTGGCGCGCATAATAGAGAGTTTGCCCGTTTCCGTTCACATCAATGTTATTGAGTTCGCCGTTTACAACGTACCCCACCATCTCTTTTCCTTTAATCTGGTCGAATCGCCCGGAGTCGAGTTTCGAAATGATAAACCCGTTATTGCGGAGATGCAGCTCGTCGGGGGCATCTACTCTTTGTTTCATCTCAATTTCTTCGGCGCTTAGCTGGTGCGCTTCCGACCAAATAATGGGGTTGTTATAAAGTTGCACAACAGAATCTTTGGTAAAATAAACCAGAGAATCGCAGACTCCCTGTATGTCGGAGCGGTAAAAACGGGTTCCGTAATATGCTTTAATGAGCTTTTCCCCTTCAATTGTATCCGGCACGGTGCGGAGTGTATCTGCGTGCAAAAAAAGCGTATCTTTTTCAGAATACATCATAAAAAGGGCAGAGTCGGTTACCGTGGCAACTTCCAGCTTGTCGTTGTATTCAGACGTGTTTCCGGTAACAATTATTTGGTTGTCGAAATCCTCCATTCTGACATTTCCCAGTGCTTTCCCCTTACCGTCTTCTTCATTGTATTTTATGTAGTTGGCTTTTAATTGCTGGGTTTCGTTATACACAACCGGATTTTTTACCAGTTCTGCTTCGCCGGTTTTGGTGTCATACCATCCGTCTTCGGCATAAAGTGTATTGGACGAATCGCGAATGGTTGTGGGGCCAACAATGAATAACCGGCCGGTTTCAGTATTGTAAATTAGTGTGTCGCCTTCGAGGTTGTAATTGTCGTTGTATGCTTCTACATTTTTATAAAAATGAACAAGATCATCGTTCAAAAAATACTTGCCAATAACGCTGGTCAGAATATTTGTGCTGTCCACAATTTTCCCGTTGTTTTCGTAATACCCAATATTGGCGGCCATGTCATAATCGAGGGTGTCGGTAAAAAGGGTAGTGCTTTTGTTTATCAGTTTAACATCCTGATAGGCCTGAGCAAGGCTGATATCTCCGTTGTAAAAGATTTTTTTTGCATAGAGGTTCAGTGTATCGCCCTGGTTGATGTGAACGTTTCCGAACGCATCTACACGATTTGTCCCGGTGTATGTATAGGCGCTGTCGCACCACATTAACACATCTTTGTGCCGGATGCGCACGTTGCCCACCAAACGTTGTGCATTGGCGGCAATTTTTTCGTCGGCCTCCAGGTAATCTGCCTGTTCAATATCTACCCTTCTTTTTTCCTGAGATGAAGAAAAGAGAGAAGCAAAAATGAAAAAAACAAAAATTGCCAGTTTCCCGGTTAACCGGATTTTTTGCGTTCCGACTACCCGCACGGGAGTTTGCCGTTGTGCTGATTCTCTATTTTTTTTACAGAATGTCAAAATTTGTAGTTTTCTGTTTTGCGATAAATAATGCGGTTGAACAGGGCTTTTACAGCAGTTTCTCAATAATTTTTTCCGCTGAAATATTTTCAGCTTCGGCTTTGTAGTTTTTAATAATACGGTGCCTTAAAATAGACGGTGCCACGGCCTTTACATCTTTTATGTCGGGCGAATATTTTCCGTGAAGTGCTGCGTAGGTTTTTGCTCCTAGAACCAGGTACTGCGATGCACGTGGCCCGGCGCCCCATTTCAGATACTGGTCGGACACGGGGTCTGCCATTTCGCTTCCGGGACGGGTTTTTGCAGCCAGTGTAACGGCATAATTCAAAACATTGTCGTTTATCGGTATTTTCCGGATGACGTTCTGAAAATAGATGATCTCTTCGCGGGATATTACTGCATTTAAATCGAACTGCAGCGTTGATGTTGTATTTTTTACGATGGTAAGTTCGTCTTCGTATTTCGGGTAATCAAGCCACACCGAAAACATAAAACGGTCGAGCTGAGCCTCGGGCAGGGGATAGGTTCCTTCCTGCTCAATCGGGTTTTGGGTAGCCAGCACAAAAAACGGTTTTTCCAGCTCGAAGCGTTTTCCGGCCGCTGTTATGGCGCGTTCCTGCATGGCTTCGAGCAGTGCAGATTGCGTTTTGGGCGGTGTCCTGTTTATTTCATCTGCCAGAATAACATTGGAAAACAGTGGCCCCTGAATGAATTTGAACTGGCGGTCTTTGTCCAGAATTTCGGTACCAATTATGTCTGATGGCATTAAATCCGGGGTGAACTGAATGCGGTTGTATTTTAATCCCAGCGTTTTTGAGATGGTGGTTACCAGAAGTGTTTTTGCCAGCCCGGGAACTCCAACCAGCAGAACATGCCCGCGGCTGAACAGCGACACCAAAACCTGAGTGATTATTTCATCCTGACCATAAATAACTTTCGAGATTTCAGCTTTTAGTTCGTCGTACTTCCCGCGCAGTGCATCCAGCGCTTCCACATCGTTTTTAAAGTTCATTTTTACAAATTACTTTTAATAAAGGGGGTATCGGATTATTTTACCCAGTTGTCGAATTCGAAATTGCAGTTAGCGTAGGTGTTATCAATTCTGATATACGTTTGAGCCTGTTTGTCTGCAATCCATTTTTGCAGTGTTTCTTCTCGTTTTTTAGCAAGAAATAAATCAGACAATTGCTGGTAGTCGTTTTGCAGGTTTGCTTTGTGCCCTTCAATTTTATCTACCATTTTAATGATGGTGTAAACTGATTGCCGGCTTTCTGAATCAACGGTTTCAATGGGGTCGGAGATTTCCCCGATTTTGAGCGTGGAAACTACCTTACTTACGTTTCCTTCCAACTCTTCCAGTGTGAATTTTGATGACAATGTATTTGGGTTGATGGCCAGCCCGCCGTTATTTCTTGTGTTTTTGTCTGATGAAAACCGTGCTGCTGCCTGGGCAAACGAAATTTCTTCTTTGCGGATTAGGTTTGCCAGACTGTCCAGCCTGCTAACGGCCAGTTCTTTTGCCTCCGGAGAAACTTTTGGTGTCATCAAAATATGGCGGGTATTTACTTTGTCGCCGCGTCTGTCAATGAGCTGAATAATATGATACCCAAATTCACTTTTTACCACATTTGAAACTTTGTCTCCTCTCAGGTTGAATGCCGCTGCGGCATATTCAGGGTCGAGCTGGGCACGTCCCAGGTAGCCGATTTCTCCACCGTTTCCTGCAGACGGCCCTTCAGAATACAGAACGGCCATGGCAGCAAAACTTGAGCCTCCTTCTATTCTTTTTTTCAACTCACGAAGTTCAGCTTTTACGCGGTTTTCTTCTTCCAGCTCTATTTCCGGACGCATGGTAATCTGTGCATATTCGTACTGCGTCGGAATTATCGGAACTTCCTCTTCGGGCAGGGTGCGGAAAAACTGGCGAACTTCAGACGGAGTAACCGTAATGTCCTGAATGATTTTGTTACGCATTTGTGAACTCAACAGCTGATCCCGAATTACCAGTCGCATTTCTGCTTTGATGTCGGCAATCGGTTTTTTGAAGAAGCTCTCCACGGCATTTTCTGAACCGAAGTGTGCCACGTACATTTGAATCTGTCCGTCCATCTGCTGGTTTACCTGGCTGTCGGTAACTTCAATAAGCGTATCCAGTTCGGCTTCTGCAACAAGCAACTTATCGATGAGGAAATTTTCGAGGATTTCGCATTTCATGTCGCCGTCAGAAGTTATTCCCTGCGCCTGCTGATCCATGTACATTTTTTCGATGTCAGACTTTAGCACAATATTTCCGCCAACTACTGCAACAATCTGGTCTACCACTTTGTCCTGGGCAAAAACACTGTTTGTTGCAAAAATGGCAAATAGTGCAAAAACTGCTATTTGTAATGCGTTATTTTGTCTCATCTGTTTCTGAATTATAAATTTTAAAATTGTTTCTATTAACTCCTTCCTGAAAGATGTTGTCTTCTAATTCTTTCAAGAATGTAATTTTTCTACGGTTCAAAATTAAACTTTTAATGTTATCCTGCACATAATCTACCGGACCTTGTTCATTTTTCAGCATGTAGTCCTGAATGGCAACCAGGTAATAGTAGCTGGAGTCGGCATATTCAATAAACTGGTTTCGGGGCAGAAACTGCTCCGGATTTTCTATTGTAATCGGAATGTTTTGCATTACCGCGTCCAGTTCAATCCATTTGTCGGCATATATTGCAAAACTTTTAGCGTATTGCAGGCAGTAGTCGCGTATTTCGTCAATGCCGGGCGCAGATGTGTCACTGGCCAGGTCTTTTAACGTTTCGGGGTTTGCAAAATCAGCCGGAACCTTCATGAAAATTGCTTTTACAATGGCCTTTGCCAGTTTGAAATTTTCGGCGTTTTTCGAATAGTAATCCATTATTTTCGAATTACTAACCGTGGTATCCATGCGTTGCGCCATTAATTCGTTTTTATACCTGAACACAATTAGTGAGTTTCGGTATTCCTGAAGTTCGCGGGAAACATCTTTCAATTCCGACGAAAGGTTTTCTTCTGCTTTTTGCAAAACTAGTTCCTGCCTTACCCATTTTCTCATGTAATCGCCGGCCATTGCAGCACTGTCTTCCGGTGCCAGATTGTTGGGAATTACAGCAGCTACCTCGGAGAGAAATAATTTTTTCTCGCCAACTTTAGCAACTACTTTTTGGTTGTCGGGTCTGTTGTGTTCACACCCGAAAACTACCAAAGCAGCTACAAACAAAAAATAGTATTTGAAAAAACGCCTAAACATTCGGTATCGATTTCAGTAGTTTTTTGTTGACTTTTATTTTGTATTTTTTTCGTAGTGCTTTTATCCAGTTTTGCTCCAGGTAATTTTGGTATTCAGAAATGTAAAGGCCCCTTGCTTCGTCCAGCGTTTTTGGTTCAGGAGGGAAAACATCGCCTCTTACAAATGTAAGTTCGGGATTAAACCCGGCCGGTTTTGTTCCGTTCCAAACGTAATAATCTACGGTTGAGTTAGTGCCTTTTTCCCAGGCGCCTGATTCAATTCGTATGAGTTGCTCTTCTTTGTTAATTAAATCTTCTATTTCCGTCGGAGGCATATTTGCTTCAAAATAGTTTTCGGCTTCCTGCCTTGCTGCTTCATTTTTACAGGAAATAACCAACCCTTTAAAACGTTCTCCCCATTTGAACTCTCCTTTGCTTTTGTTGTAAAAAGCTTCCAGCCCGGTGCTGTCTTGTGTTGCAAAGCTCCACACTTTTTCGTCCATAATATTGAACAGCAAAAGTCCGTCGTGGTACTCCTGCATCAGGTAGTTAAAGTCGGGATATTTTTTTTCGAGCTGCGAATCTTCAAACGCAATTATTTCGGCGTCGGTCCATTCATTAAAATGGTTCGAATAATTTCCGGTTGTAATGTTTTTATTCTGAAGGTAGCGTGTAAAATCTTCGGTAAGAAAATCTTTGCCGGCAAATGAAAACAGAAGCAGGTTTTCCGGTTGGTCTTTTCCGATTTTTGCTGATTGTATTTTCTGAAGATTGTCGATATTCTCTTCAAAACCGTACTCTTTTTTCAGTTTGTCGATAAAAACTTTACGGGTGCTGTTGCTCCGTTCGGGATCCCTTTTAATCCGGGCTTCAATGTCGGCACGGACTTCTTCGAGCGAAGGCACCGGTTTTTCGCCCAGCTTTTTTATGATGTGAAACCCATAATCGGTCACTATTGGTTCAGAAATATCACCAATGTTTTTCAGGGCAAAAGCGGGCGTTGCAAATTCCGGAATCATCCTTCCGGCAGAAAACCAAGCCATTTTTCCGCCTTGCGCGGCCGATCGCTTGTCGTCTGAATGGTTTTGAGCCATTTCTGCAAAATCTGCCCCGTTGAGCAGCGCCCGGTAAATGGAGTCGATTTCAGATTTCATTTGCGTTTTGTCGAACCCTGTTTCTTCCTGCGGAAACATTTTCATGATGTGTGCCACCTGAATTTCGCCCTTGTTTTTGCGTACATCATGTACCTGTATGAGATGGTACCCAAACGCCGAACGCACCGGTTCAGAAATTTCACCGACAGGCGTGGTAAACGCTGCATTTTCAAACGGGGTTACCATTTGAAATGCCGTGAAATATCCCAGATGCCCTTTGTTGGATTTTGCTGAAGGATCTTCGCTGTATTCAATGGCCGCGTTGCCAAAGTTCCTTCCATTCAGAATTTCTTCCCGTACATTAAGCGCTTTATTTCGAGCGGCTTGTTCCTGTTCCGGAGTAGCATCTTCCGGTAATCTGAAAAGGATATGACTAGCGTCCACCTCTTTTTGCATACGCCGATGCAATTCTTCAATGAGTTGCTCATCGTATTGCATGTCGGTAAGGTACGGAGCAGCAAGCTCTTTCCTGTATCCGGCCAGCTCTTCTCTGAATGAGCTGATTGTATCCATTTTCAAATCCATGGCCTCAACCACTTTCAACTTAAAATTGACATACAGATCCAAGTAATCTTTCGGCGATTTTACGTCTGCCTGATCCAACAGATTCTGGTTGTTCTTCCGGTAGATCCGTTCGAATTCCTGCTTTGTAATTTCTGTGTTGCCAATCTTAATAAGCACTTCTTTTTTTTGCGCTTCAGCCAGATTGAAAAAAGAAAATGTCGTTGCAAAAACAAGCGATAGAAATATCCCTTTCATACCAGTTATTCATTTATCTGCTACTGTAGTTTGGTGCCTCGCGGGTAATGGCAACATCGTGCGGGTGACTTTCCAGCACTCCTGCACTGGTAATTCTTGTGAATTTAGCCAGGTGCAATTGTTCGATATTTCTTGAGCCACAATATCCCATGCCGGCTCTCAGTCCGCCAAGTAGCTGGTACAAAACTTCATATAAAGTTCCTTTGTAAGGTACACGTGCAGCAATTCCTTCGGGTACGAGTTTTTTGATGTCTTCTTCCATATCCTGGAAATAGCGGTCTTTCGAACCTTTTTGCATTGCTTCCAGAGAACCCATTCCGCGGTACGATTTGAATTTCCGTCCCTGGTAGAGAATGGTTTCGCCGGGTGATTCTTCAACACCGGCAAACAGGCCTCCTGCCATAACCGAGTTGGCGCCGGCAGCAATGGCTTTAACAATATCTCCAGAATAACGAATTCCGCCGTCGGCAATTACCGGTGCTCCGCTGCCTTTAATGGCTTTTGATACCGCATAAATTGCTGAAAGCTGGGGAATACCAACACCGGCAATAATACGTGTGGTACAAATAGACCCGGGGCCAATTCCAACTTTTACTGCGTCGGCTCCTGCATTAACAAGTGCTTTGGCAGCTTCTCCTGTTCCAATGTTCCCGGCAACAATATCTTTTTCGGGGTATTTTGCTTTAATTTTTTTCAGCATTTCCACTACTCCTCTGGAGTGTCCGTGTGCAGTGTCGAGAACCAGCGCATCAACCTGTGCTTTAATCAGCTCGTCCACACGTTCCATGGTATCTCCGGCAATGCCAATTCCGGCAGCTACTCTTAACCGGCCTTTTTCGTCTTTGCAAGCCAGCGGTTTGTCCTTGGCTTTGGTAATATCTTTATATGTAACCAGGCCAATTAATTTATTGTTTTTGTCAACTACCGGCAGTTTTTCAATTTTGTAATGCTGAAGAATTTCAGCTGCTTTTTCCAGGTCGGTAGATTCGGTGGTAGTTACCAGATTTTTACTGGTCATAACCTGTTTTATGGGGCGCTTCATGTCTTTTTCGAACCGTAGGTCGCGGTTGGTGACAATCCCTTGCAAATGGTTATCCTTGTCGACTACCGGAATTCCGCCTATTTTATAGAGCGACATAATTCCCAACGCATCGGCAACTGTTTTTTCCTGAGTAATGGTTATTGGGTCGTAAATCATCCCGTTTTCAGCTCTTTTTACAGTAGTTACCTGATGAGCCTGCTCTTCAATATCCATGTTTTTATGGATAACGCCAATACCACCTTCCCGGGCAATGGCAATAGCCATTTTGTGTTCAGTAACTGTATCCATGGCGGCTGTTACAATAGGAGCATTTATTTTAATAGAGCGTGTAAAGTGGGATGTGAGCTCTACTTCTCGGGGTAAAACTTCTGAATATGAAGGAACTAAAAGAACATCGTCGAATGTTAAGCCTTCAAAAATTACTTTGTCGGAAAGAAATGACATGGGCTACTTTTTTAATTAAAATTGAAGCGCAAAATTACAAAAAATTAGGTTATTGCTGTTTAAATAGATGCAGAATGCCGACTTTCATAATAATAAAAATTGTTAAACCTATTAATCAGCAGGAAATATTAATTTTACCGGCAGCTGGTTCAGTTAAAAAAGAAGCATGCTGATTTATTAAATGGAGAGTTTTGAGCAAATATTGAACCGTTACTGGGGGTATGATAACTTCAGGCCGTTGCAGCTGGATATTATCAAATCGGTTGCAGCCGGAAAAGATACACTGGGGCTGATGCCAACCGGCGGAGGAAAGTCTATCACTTTTCAGGTTTTTTCGCTTTCGAAGGAAGGGATTTGCATTGTGGTAACGCCGCTTATTGCCCTGATGAAAGACCAGGTGGAGAACCTTGCCAAAAAGGGAATTAAGGCGCTGAAAATTCACAGTGGTATGTCGCACATGGAAATCAGGGTTACGCTGGATAATGCCGTGTGGGGAAAATATAAATTTCTTTATGTTTCGCCGGAAAGGCTGAACTCGGAGTATTTTAAGGAGCGCCTGGCTAAAATGGATGTTAACCTGATTGCAGTCGACGAAGCGCATTGTATTTCGCAGTGGGGTTACGATTTTAGGCCGAGTTACCTGAATATTGTTCAGCTGCGCGAACTGTTACCCGATGTGAATTTTCTTGCCCTGACTGCCACTGCAACTCCAAAAGTGGTAGAGGATATTCAGGACAGGCTGGGGTTTGAAAAACACAACGTGCTGAGCATGTCGTTTCAGCGCGAGAACCTGACCTATTTGGTGCGTTCCCGGGAGAATAAAGCGGGATATTTGCTCAACAGCCTGAAAAATGTGAAAGGCTCCGGAGTAGTATATGTACGTAGCCGAAAAGGTACCCGCGAAATAGCAGCAGAATTGAAGAAGAATGGTGTTGCAGCCGATTTTTATCATGCCGGGTTGAGTTCATGGGTGCGTAGCGAAAAGCAGGACGAGTGGTTGTCCGGAAAAACGCGGGTGATTGTCGCCACCAATGCTTTTGGTATGGGGATCGACAAGCCCGATGTGCGTTTTGTAATTCACGTAGATCCGCCCGATTCTTTGGAAGCCTATTTTCAGGAAGCGGGCAGGGCAGGCCGCGACGGGAAAAAGGCTGCGGCGGTGTTGTTGTTTAACAAGGCCGACCAAACCAAGTTAAAAAAGCATGTTTCGGTTGCTTTTCCTGCGGTAGATAATATTAAGCGAATTTACCAGGCGTTGTGCAATTACCTTCAGGTTGCTGAAGGATACGGAAAAGGGCAGTCGTTTGAATTTAGCATTCAGGATTTTGCCCAAACGTTTAAATTTCAGCAGACGATGATTTACAGCAGTTTGAAAATTCTGCAACGGGAAGGCTATGTGGAGTTTTCCGAAGAGGTAGATAATCCTTCGCGCATTTATTTTGCGGTTTCGCGCGACGAACTGTACAAATTTCAGGTTGCCAATGCCGCTGTCGATTCGTTTATAAAACTGGTGTTGCGTTCATACACAGGCCTTTTTAACGGCTATGTAAATATTGACGAAGAGTTGCTTGCCAGATGGGCAGGAATTGATCAGGAAAAAGTTTACAGCTATTTGAAGCACCTCCGCAAATCAAAAATAATTGATTATGTGCCGCGTAACCGAACGCCACTGGTTTATTTCAGTAAAGAACGAATCAGCCTGAGCCGGCTTAAGATTTCGAAAGAGAATTACGATTTTCGGAAAAAAGATTTTCTGGAAAGGGTGAATTCTGTGATTCATTATGCTACCAGCACAACCACCTGCAGAAGCCAGTTGCTCTTGCAATATTTTGGAGAAGATGATTCGCCCGAATGCGGCACGTGCGATGTGTGCAAGGCGATGCATAAAATTGGGCTGAGTTCGTTTGAGTTTACCGACATAAGCAAACAGGTAAAAAAGGTTCTGGAAACTCCCTGTTCCTATGAAACGCTTTTGTTAAAACTGAAAGGAAACCGCGAAAAAGCAATGGAAGTTTTGAGGTGGTTGCTGGATAATAATAATGTGGTAACCCGTGTTGACAGGAAGCTGGAGTGGAGTGAGGATATTTGAAAACTCCGTCCTTTTTTGAAATGCAGAAACCATCTTCAGCTTAAAAATAGCTTTTCCATTTTTCATTGATTTGCATCAAAACGTCACGGTCGTTGTAGCCGTCACAATGTCCGCTCATGGGCGAAAACTGAATAATTGCGTCGGACTTTGGATTTTCCATTTTTTGCAGCATTTTGTCGAATGCCCGCATGGCAGGGTTCAGGTAAAAATTATCCATGTCGCCCATCCATATCCAAATTTTCCCCCGGATTTTAGGCCCGAGTTTTTTCCAGTTGGCTTCTACGTAATGTTTCAAATCGTATTTGCGCCAGTGCTCCGCTACTTCACGATCGATTTCTCCGGTTTGCGGATGAAACAACGGCCGGGGCAATCCGTCTTTTCCTTTAGGGCTGTACAGCGCGGTAAATGCGCTAAATTGTCCACCGGAAGTGGTGTAGGTATCGTTCCATCCCAAAACATTTTCAAACTGAATAAAGTCTTTTTGCGAAACAACCGGTTCTCCCGAATTTCCCCTGACAATGGGGCGAAGGTAGCCGTACTCATTTGTGTAAGCGTTTTCGTCGCGGTAAATATTGATTAGCTGAAAATTCTCCAAATCAACCGGGTCGGCGCTGTACGAGAAACACCCTCCGAAAAAGTCGGGGTAAAAAAGCTGCAACGCCAGCGAAACCCATCCGCCGGTACTGCATCCGTCAACAAATCGAGATTCGGGAGTTCCCCATCCGCGAAACTGCTCTTCGATATACGGAATCAGTTCTGTTGTAAGTGCTTTTCCGTAGGGGCCACTGTTGTCCGAATCGAGCTGGTAACAATCGCCAAACGGGCCTTCTCCATCCAGAAAAACATTTATTATTTGTGGCGCTTCGTCCGACTGCCACCAATCGAGAAATGACTTGTTCCACTGCACATAACTGTTGGCACGTGTGTATCGTCCTCCGTAGCCAGCAATGTTGTAGCGCACCGGGTATTTGCGATTGGGCTCGTCATAAAAGGATGCGGGAAGCAACACTGCAGCTTTTAACCTTTTTTCTTTCTTCCACCATTTGGAAAGCACTTTGCTTTTAATGTTAACTTCTTTTAATAGAGGGTGCTCCGCAAGTTCTTGAGGTTCTGTTTTGATTTTCAGTGGCAATACAACAGATTGTTCTCCGTTCAGGTTTATTTGAACCGATTCGCTGTACAAATTGCCCGGCGCGTTAATGTTCGATTCTTCCCGATTCTGAACCCAAAGTACCTGCACCGTGTAATTCCCGGCAGGAATCTCGTTGAGCGGAATATCAACCGATTTGGTCAGTTGTGCTTCTGAATTGAATGTAAATAATTTGCCCGGGTTCCAGCCTTTCAGGTTGGTGGCAAAAATCATGTTGTTGTGGCTTGGCCAGGTGTTTTTGCGTGGTTGGCTCATCCGGCTGGTGCTCACAAAAAGGAAAATTCGCCCGTCGGATTTGAAATCTTTTAATACTTCTTCGGCAACACTTGTTGTAACAGTAAGCGAACCTGTTTGCGCCTGGCTTTGTATTATGAGCTGGAAAACGCATGCAATTGAAAGAAAGGCTGTTTTTATCATATTCAACTTTTCAGGAGATTGGAAAACTGAATTCCTGTCAAATTTAGAAAATTTTGTTAAACCCTTCTTTGGTCGCAGAAATGTTCAAAGCAAACCAGCGAATAGTTTATATATTTGTAGCAAATTCAATTTAAACAATTCAAAAAATGGCAGATTTTATATACCAGAAACCGTTTCCAATACTTAAAGATGATACCGAATACCGGTTACTCACCAAAGATTTTGTATCCGTTGTTGAATGCGATGGCCGTAAGTTGTTGAAAGTTGCTCCCGAAGGATTGGAGTTACTTGCCCGCGAGGCTTTTACCGATGTTTCGTTTTATTTGCGCGCCTCTCATTTGGAAAAACTGGCAAAAATTCTGGAAGACCCGGAAGCCACTGACAACGATCGTTTTGTAGCACATACCATGTTGTTAAATCAGGTGGTGGCTGCCGAAGGAGAACTGCCTACCTGCCAGGATACCGGAACAGCAATTGTTATCGGTAAAAAAGGAGAAAACGTGTTTACCGGAGTAAACGATGCCAAACACCTGTCGCAGGGCATTTACAATACCTACGAAAACAAAAATTTAAGGTATTCGCAAGTTGTGCCTTTTAGCATGTTCGACGAAAAGAACACCGGCACCAACCTCCCCGGACAAATCGATATTTACGCCGAAGAAGGCAGCAGCTACGAGTTTCTTTTTATTACAAAAGGCGGTGGCTCCGGAAATAAAACCTTTTTGTACCAGCAGACGAAGTCGTTGCTGACCGAAGAAAACCTGACCAAATTTGTGAAGGAAAAAATTAATGATTTGGGTACATCGGCTTGTCCTCCGTACCACTTGGCGCTGGTTGTTGGCGGTACTTCAGCAGAAGCAACGCTGTCAGCAGTTAAAAAAGCATCAGCAGGTTATTTCGATAATTTACCAACCGAAGGAAATGAAGGTGGCCAGGCCTTCCGTGATTTGGAATGGGAAAAGAAAGTGGAAGAAATTTGCCACAAGAGCGGAATCGGAGCTCAGTTTGGTGGAAAATATTTTGTTCATGATGTTCGGGTAATTCGTTTGCCGCGGCATGCTGCTTCGTGTCCCGTTGGATTGGGCGTAAGCTGCAGTGCCGACCGTAATATTAAGGCAAAAATTACCGCCGATGGAATTTTCCTTGAAAAACTGGAAAAAAATCCTGCCCGCTTCCTGCCAAAAGAAGCACCTCATTTGCAACCTGCTGTCGACATCAACCTCGACCAACCGATGGAAGATATTTTGAAGGAGTTGACAAAACATCCGGTGAAAACAAGGCTGAACCTGAGCGGAACATTGATTGTTGCCCGCGATATTGCCCATGCGCAGATTAAGAAGATGATTGACGAAGGCAAACCCATGCCGGAATATTTCAAAAAACATCCGGTTTATTACGCCGGTCCGGCCAAAACGCCGAAAGGAATGGCTTCCGGAAGCTTTGGCCCAACTACTGCCGGCCGGATGGATCCGTATGTTGATGAGTTTATGAACCACGGCGGTTCAATGGTTATGCTGGCTAAAGGAAACCGCTCGTTGCAGGTAACAGCGGCTTGTAAAAAACATGGTGGTTTTTACCTGGGTTCCATTGGTGGCCCCGCAGCTATTTTGGCTAAAAACAGTATAAAATCGGTTGAAGTAATCGATTTCCCTGATTTGGGAATGGAAGCTGTTCGGAAAATTAAAGTGGAAAATTTCCCGGCTTTTATAATTGTGGACGATAAAGGAAACGATTTCTTTAAACAACTGTAGTCTAGAGATAAGAAGTTGATTTTATAAGTGTGTAATCGCACTGTTAATTCCATCTTTAAGCTTGTTTTGATGCAGAAAACAGTTTGAAGATGGAATTTTTTTGTGGTTGAGCACCCTGTAAAAGAAGTCTGTTAAAAGTGAAATTTTGCGTAGAATGTATATTGAAGTTCGGCCGACGGAGCACCCGATTTTTGCGTTGTTTCGTTCCATTTTAACCTTTTGTACGCGTTGCTGAAATCAGCATTTTCTCCACCCAGGGCAACTCCCATGGAAAGCTTTTTTAATAAGCGCATTTCTACTCCGGCATTGATGTTGTAATAGAATTGGGCGTTGAATTTTTGTTCTCCGGAGAACATCACCTTTTCGTTTTCGTCAATCAGTTTTCCTTCCGATTTCATAAAATAAATTCCCATTCCGGCCTCTGCAAAAAGGCGAAGCCCCGTTTCATTGTCCAGGAGCAGGTAGAATTTTGGCGCAACAGTTAGTGCAGTCATGTCAGCATCGAAAAGTTGCCATCCTTTAAAAACCGGTTCGTAGCTGGCCGAGGTTCCCCATAATTCTTCATCGTTCAGCGATTGTTTTCCTGATTTAAGGTTGAGTCCGAGTCCGAGAAAGTCGTGCATTTTGATTTCATATTCAGCTCCCAAAAAACCGGAGAAAAAGCGGCCTTCGGAATTGAGTGATGTCCCCGCGTATATTTTTATGCTGTTTTTTTCCTGCTGGTCGGTGTCGTCGTCTTCGTTCTCGTAGATATTCTTAAAATCCAGCCCGGATGTACTGCTTATCTGCGAGTTTGCCGGCATTATACAAATCATAAACAGGAAAGTCGAAAATAAACCTTTGAGAATTTTCATCTGCTTTTTGTGCAAAAATTAGTGAGTTCTTTTAAACTATTTTCAAATGGAAAACGATTTTATCGATTTAAAAATGCTTTTTCAGAATAAGGATTTTCGCTTAATCTGTACCGATATTCATTTTAAAAATTTGGTAAAAGATCGATAAACCGGCTGAATAATTCCGGCTTTAGAAGAATTGGAAATATAAACCCGAACACAGCGCCCAGAAAATGTGCATCGTGGGCAATATTGTCAGATTTGCGTTTGCCCATCTGGTAGGAATAGATGAGGTAACCTACCCCGAAAACAATTCCGGGAATTGGAATGATGGCAAACAGGTAAAGTTTTTCCCACGGATCAAGAAAAATAAAAGCAAAAAGCACCGCCGAAACAGCACCTGAGGCACCCACTGCATTGTAGTAGTAATCGTTTTGGTGTTTTATGAGGCTCCAGGCATTGGAAACCAGAATGCCACCAATGTACAGCGCAATGAAAGAAAAGTCGGCTCTGTTTCCGAAAAAGTAACTGAAATAGTTTTCTACGTTTCTCCCGAAAAAATACAGAACCAGCATGTTCACTATCAGGTGGGTCCAGCTAATATGTACAAACGCGTGGGAGATGAGGCGGTAATATTGTTTGCGGTGAATGACCTGCGCAGCATTAAACTGCAGCTTTTCCATGAGCGAAACATTCTGGAAAGCTAGGAACGATACAATGGCAGTTATTCCAATAATAAGGTAGGTAATCATCAATGTAATATTTTGTATATCATTTCTTTTTGGAGCTCGGCTGTGTCGGTAAGGGTAGAAACGCCCATCCCTTTGCTTTTTAAATCGTATTCACGCAGAAGCCCGATAATTTCGTACAGCTTGGTGGGATTGTATTTTTTTGCTGCGGCAATAATTTTCCGGATGTAAAACGGGTGCCCTCCCATGGTTCTTGCTGCTCCCTGTTCCGATTTATCTTTAAGAAAATGGTAGGCAAATATTTTTGAAAAGTAACTGAATAGCGTTGCAATGGTCATCTGAATAGGGTGTTGCTGCGGGTTTGAACCAAAGTAGTTAATTATTTGGTTCGCCTTGAAAACGTTTCTGCTGCCCAGAGCATCCTGCAATTCAAAAAGGTTAAAATCCTTACTCAGGCCAATGTTTTTTTCGATGTGCTCAGGTGTTATCTGCTTAGTGTCTTTTACTGCAATAACCAACTTGTTAAGCTCGTTGGCAATTTTGCCCAGCTCGTTACCGAGCGAGTCGGTTAAAATTTGGCTGGCTTGCGGCGTAATTGTATATTCATGCCTTTTCAGGTAGCTTCCAATCCACGCAGGTATTTGGCTTTCATACAGTTTTTTCGTACTCAGCACAACGCCTTTCGATTTAATGGCTTTGTACAGTTTAGTGCGGGCATCCAGGTTTTTGTATTTGTAATTGAGAACCAAAATGGTTGAAGCAAGCGGATGCTCAGCGTAAGGAGTGAGGTCTTCGATTTTTTTCAGGCTTTGAGCTTCTTTTACGATAATTACCTGTTTTTCAGACATCATTGGGTAGCGCAGCGATGCTTCTGCAATAGTCCGTGTTTCGGTGTCTTTCCCGTAAAAAATAGTCTGGTTAAATCCTTTTTCTGCTTCCGGAAGTACGTTTTTTTCTATGTAGTTTGAAACCTGATCAATAAAATAGGGTTCTTCTCCCTGAAGCAAATAAATGGGATGGTAAACCTTTTGTTTGAGGTTTTTAATAATGGCTTCAAAATCCATATTAAAATTTTAAGTGTTTGACTGATAGTCCGTTGTTTTTGATTTCCAGAAGCGCGTCAATTCCTGCCTGAATATGCACGTCAACATATTTGAGCGATACAAGTTTATCGCTTTCGCGTGTTTTTACTCCCGCAGAAATCATGGGCTGGTCAGAAACCAAAAGCAAGGCTCCGGTTGGTATTTTGTTGGCAAATCCCACGGTAAAAAGGGTGGCCGTTTCCATATCAATGGCCATTGCCCGGGTTTTTGTAAGGTATTTTTTAAATTTGTTGTCGAACTCCCACACGCGCCGGTTGGTGGTGTATACAACTCCCGTCCAATAGTCGTGTCCGCTGTTTCGCAGTACGTGGGAAACAGCCCGCTGAATATTAAACGCAGGCAGTGCCGGAACTTCTTTTGGCAAATAGTCCGAAGATGTTCCTTCGTTTCGAATTGCCGCTATCGGCAGAATGAAATCACCCAGTTGGTTTTTCTTTTTCAACCCGCCGCATTTTCCCAGAAAAAGCACTCCTTTGGGTTTTACTGCACTCAGCAAGTCCATTACGGTTGCAGCGTTTGGGCTACCCATGCCGAAATTAATAATTGTAATTCCCTCTGCTGTTGCGTTAGGCATGTTTTTGTCACTTCCCATAATGGGCACCTCAAAACGGAGAGAGAATTTTTCTACGTAATTGGAAAAGTTGGTGAGCAGTATGTATTCGCCAAACTCTTCCAGCTGTTTGCCCGTGTAGCGGGGAAGCCAGTTATCAACTATTTCCTTTTTTGTCTTCATGTTTTTTATAAATTAAAACAGAATAGTTTATTTTGTTCACAGTAGCAGGTTAACACAAAAGTACATTTTTCCTGTTGGCCTGCAATATTTGTGTTGAAGTTAAAAAGAATATTAAATGATGCAGGAGTTAAATCTTCCGGCTTATAAATTCAGGATAAAAGAAGAGGGGGCCAAAAAGTATATTTTTGATTCGGTTCGGAAACGGTTTGTCTCGTTAACACCGGAAGAGTGGGTGCGGCAAAACTTTATCCGATACCTTATTGAAGAACGAAAATACCCGGAACAACTCATGGCGGTGGAGAAACAAATTACGCTAAACGGAAAGCTTTTCAGGTTTGATTTGCTGGTTTACCGGAGAAACGGACGACCGCTATTAATTGCAGAATTTAAAGCTCCTTCAGTAAAAATATCGCAGGATACTTTTGACCAGGTTGTGCGCTACAACATGGCTTTAAAAGTAGAAAGGGTTGTGGTTTCAAACGGATTGCAGCACTACGTTTGCGAAGTAAACTATTCAACAAACAGCTACTCTTTTTTGAAAGAAATCCCGGAATTTTGAATTGATTTTTACTCAGCCAGACCGTCAATGGTTTTTATGGTGCCGTCGTTGTTGTATTCCAGTTCAACCACTTTAATGCTTCGCAGCCAGGTTTTTCCGCCTGACGGTTTGCTGTCGTGGTGAAACAGGTACCACTTCCCGTTAAACTCCACAATGGAGTGGTGGGTTGTCCATCCCACAACCGGAGTCAGTATAACTCCTTTATAAGTGAATGGCCCGTAAGGATTGTCGCCTATTGCGTAACAGAGCAGGTGGGTATTTCCGGTGGAGTAAGAAAAGTAGTATTTCCCATTGTATTTGTGCATCCAGGGCCCTTCGAAATAGCGGCGTTCGTGGTCTCCTGCTTTTAACGGGGTGCCGTTTTCGTCTAGAATAATAACGTCGCGCGGCTCTTCTGCAAACTCCGTCATGTTGTCGGTTAGTTTGGCAACACGGGCACACAATGCTGGTTCGTCGTCTTTTGGCTCGTTGCCGCACTCAATGGCTTTGTTGTTTCGGTAGCGCTGCAACTGCCCGCCCCACAAACCTCCAAAGTAGATGTAAAAGTTTCCGTCTCCATCGTCCAGCACGGCAGGGTCGATACTGAAACTTCCTTTTATGGGATTTTCCAGAGGAATAAACGGGCCTTCCGGGTTTTCTCCCACAGCCACGCCAATACGGAAAATATCATTTTTATCCTTCAGCGGAAAATAAAAATAGTATTTTCCGTTTTTGTAAGCTGCATCGGGAGCCCACATTTGGCGTCCGGCCCAGGGAACATTTTTAACGTCGAGCGCAACGCCGTGGTCGGTTACCGGGCCGTCCACCGAATCCATGGAGAAAACGTGGTAGTCGCGCATGTCAAAATGGTCGCCGAGGTCATTTTCGGGAATGCCTGCATCAATGTCGTGCGACGGATAAATGTATATTTTGCCGTTGAAAACATGGGCCGACGGGTCGGCAGTAAACAGGTGATCAACGAGGTATCTTTTTTTCTTCATTTTGATTGTTTAACTAGTATTTCGAAGCTTCTTCAATAATTGTCTGAACAACCGGTTTGGGTTGGTAATTGCGGTCGAAAAGCAGCGGATAATCTGTTCTTCCGGGAATTGGCCAGTTGTTTTTCCACGAATGGTTGTCGGTTACTCCCCAGGTTGTTACCCGGCTTATTTTGTCGTGATGTTTCAAAAACATTCGGAAAAGCTCGGTGCATTTGTCGCTCCATTCTGTCAGGGCTTCTTTGGTAAAACCATCGGCGTAAGGATTCATGCGCTGTTCGTATTCTGCCCGCATGGCAATGTCGGCAGTTTGGCTTCGGTTGGTGGGCCACGGCAGAATAGTAAGGTCGAATTCGGTTATTAAAACGGGCAATCCTGTTTTTGAAAATGCTACAATGCTTTTTTCTACTTCATCAACAGAGAGGCTTTCCAGGTTCAGGTGTCCCTGCATTCCAATTCCATCAATTTTTATTCCTTTGGCCTGGAGTTTTTCAACCATTTTTATAACTCCGGCGCGTCTTCCCGGGTTAGCCATTCCGTAGTCGTTGTAATAAAGCTCAGTATTGGGGTCGGCTTCTGCCGCAAACTTAAAAGCCAGTTCAACGTAATCTTCTCCGATTATCTGGTAAAACTTGCTTTCCCTGTAAGAGCCATCGTCGTTAATTGCTTCGTTTACCACATCCCATCCGTGAACACGGCCTTTGTACCGCCCTACAACTTCAGAAATGTGAAAACGCATCCTTTCAATTAAAACGTCCCGGCTGACATCATTCCCGTCTTTATCAATAAAAAACCATTTGGGCGCCTGTGAGTGCCAGATGAGCGTGTGTCCTACAATAAACATGTTGTTTGCTTCTCCGAACTCAACAATTTTATCAGGCTGTTTAAAATGGAATTTTCCTTCTTCTGGATGAATGTTTTCGCTTTTCATGCAGTTTTCTGCCACAATTGAGTTGAAATGTTTTTTTACGATTTCAAGGGACTTCGCATCTCCGCCGTTTATTAGCCATGAATTTACGGCAGTGCCAATATAAAATTTGCCTTCGAGCGCTTCTTTTAGCGATTTATCACTCCCGGCCGGGTTCGATGCCGCGGCTGAGAAAAAGGTAAGTAAGAATAGCAGGGAGAAAAGCGACTGAGTTTTTATGAATTGTTTCATTGGTTAAAGTATTAAGTTATTGCCATTCAAAAATGATTTCAGGTATCTGATTTCTGTTCGCGGCGGGTAACTAGTTCTTTCTCAATCCGGTCTTCCATTTTTTTGTTGATCTCGTAAAAGAAGAGACATGCGACACCAATCAAAAACGTAATCGTCGGAAAAATACTTACGGAAAGTTTAATTCCGTTTATTGTTTCGGGCAGTTGAGTGAGCAGTTGTTCGTTGTATCCGAATATTGCAAGAATTCCGGCCACGAGTGCCCCGCCTATGCTCAGTCCTGCTTTCAGCCCGAACACCATGGCAGAAAATATTATTCCTGTAGCACGACGGTTATTTTTCCATTCAGAATAGTCAGCCACATCTGCAATCATTGCCCAAAGCAGCGGAATTGTAAGGCCGTAAAAAAATCCGTGTAGAATCTGGCTGATGTAAACGAGAAATATTGCTGTTGGTGAGTAAAAAATGAAAGCCAGAAGGCTCAGAGCCGAAAGAAACAATCCAATGCCAAACACTTCTCTTTTTCCGTATTTGTCGGCCAGTCGTTTGGAAACGGCGATACCCACAATCATAAAAATAATTCCGGCAGCATTAAACACGCTGAATCCTGAAGTGGGTGCATCTTCGGGCCACTGAAACCCGACAAACCCCATATTTACGAGCACGTTGTTTAACCCGTTAATGAAACTGTTAAATCCGCAGTCATCCAGAAAGGCGGCCAGGTGCGGTTCGCTCAGGTAATATTTGAAGTAGTAAACATACATTCCGCCCTTGAGGGCGAGGGTGATAAAAACGAAAACGGTGAGAATGAGCATGGCAATCCATGGCTTGTTGCGGGCCAGGTCTTTTAAGTCCTGCTTTACGCTCGACTCCTGTTCTTTGTCCGGAACAATACGTTCTCTGGTAGTTAAAAAAGTAATAATGAAGAAGATCACCCCGACAACTGCAAAAATGGTCATTGTTTTCTCAAAGCCCGCAGTTTTGTCGCCATCGCCAAGAATGAGAACCAGCGGGAGTAAAAGTACCTGCACAATAAACTGGGCAATCATAACTGCCGTAAACCGGTATGACGAGATGCTGTTTCGTTCGGCCATGCTTCCGGTAATTACGCCACTGAGCGCAGAATAAGGCGTGTTGTTTGCCGCATAAATAAGCACCAGTAGAATGTAGGTTACCAGCGCATAAATAATTTTTCCGGATTCGCTGAAATGAGGTGTGCTGAACGCCAGAATTGCGAAAATTCCAAATGGAACAGCAGTCCACAAAATCCACGGGCGGAATTTTCCCCAACGGGTAATGGTGCGGTCGGCGATTGCCCCCATTACCGGATTGAAAAATGCACCTACCATTCCGCCTGCAAAAATAATTGCCGAAGCGGCTGCCGGCGGTACTTTGTAAACATCGGTGTAAAAGTAGGCCAGAAAGGTCATGAGTGTCTGAAAAATCAGGTTCGCGGAAAGATCGCCTAAACTGTAACCGATTTTTTCGAGGACTGAGATTTTTTGAGAAACTGGTTTCATTGGTCTTACGGTTTAATTTGACTACACTTTTGATTTAGAATACTTAAAGATAAGATTTTAGATTGTAATTATTACAGTAACAAGGGCGCTTATTTCACTTTTTTTCTTGAAATATTTTGTAACGAAGCCAATTATTTGTTGTAAAATTGTACTTTTAACAACAACGAATAAATCTGTATTTTTTATAAAACCTGAAACTAATCATCTGAGCAATGAAACTAACTGCTGTTGATATTGTCATTATTTTCGTTTATCTCCTTGCCACTGTATTTATCGGGCTTATTCTTAAAAAGGTTGCACAAAAAAGCAAAGCCAATTATTTGCTTGGCGGAAACAAGCTTCCCTGGTATATGTTGGGGTTGTCTAACGCATCGGGGATGTTTGATATTTCCGGAACGATGTGGCTGGTAACATTGCTTTTTGTTTACGGGTTGAAAAGTATTTGGATTCCCTGGCTATGGCCGGTTTTCAATCAGATTTTTCTGATGGTTTTTCTCAGTATCTGGCTGCGTCGTTCAAAAGTAACAACAGGAGCCGAGTGGATCAACACCCGGTTTGGCCGCAGTCGCGACAGCAATCTTTCCCATGGCGTGGTTGTGGTTTTTGCACTTATTATGTGTCTGGGGTACCTGGCCTACGGATTTATTGGGCTGGGAAAATTCGTGATGATATTCATCCCCTGGGATATTGTAGCGCCACACCTGCCGTTTGAAGTTCCATTGGAATATGTGCCGCACATTTACGGGATTGCATTCACACTTTTCGCTGTGTTTTATGCTGTTTTGGGTGGAATGTCCAGCATTGTGTGGGCCGATGTGTTGCAGTATATTATAATGACTATCTCCGCTATTTTAATCGGCGTTTTGGCAATGAAAGCCATGTCTGTGGAAACGCTCAATGTTCCGGAAGGCTGGCATTCGCCGTTTTTCGGGTGGCGGCTGGATGACCTCGACTGGCGTGGAATAATTGATGAAGTAAACACCAAAATTGCAAGCGATGGATACTCGTTGTTTTCCATCTTTTTTATGATGATGGTGTTTAAAGGAATTCTGGTGTCAATTGCCGGTCCGGCGCCAACTTACGATATGCAAAAAATACTTTCGACCAAGTCGCCAAAAGATGCGGCTAAAATGAGTGGTTTTGTTTCTGTTGTGTTAATGCCCATCCGGTATTTTATGATTGCCGGTTTTGCCGTTCTTGGAATTTTATATTACGACCGGCTGAATCTGATGGTTGCCGGGCAAATTGATTTTGAGCAAATTTTGCCTTCTGCTATTTCCGAATTTGTGCCAGTGGGTTTTATGGGATTGCTGCTGGCTGGGCTTTTGGCCGCATTCAACTCTACGTTTGCCGGAACGCTGAATGCTGCTCAGGCGTACATAGTGAATGACATTTACCTGCGCCATGTAAAACCAGAGGCATCCAACATCGAAGTTCGGAATATGAATTACATTACCGGAGTGGTGGTGGTAATTATCAGTATTATTTTTGGCGTATTCGCACAGGATGTAAACAGCATGCTGCAATGGATTGTCTCTGCACTTTACGGAAGTTACGTGGTTTCAAATGTGCTGAAATGGTACTGGTGGCGATTTAACGGTTACGGCTATTTCTGGGGTATGGTTACCGGCCTGATTCCCGCGCTGATTTTTCCGTATGTTTTTTCAGAAACTCTGGATTTGTACTACTTCCCGTGGTTGCTTCTGATTTCAATAGCGGGAGCATTGTTGGGCACTTTCCTTACCAAACCAACCGATGAGGAAACATTAAAAGAGTTTTACCGGACTGTTCGGCCGTGGGGTTTCTGGGGGCCGGTTAAACAGAAAGTGATGGCCGAAGATCCGGATTTTGTACCCAATAAAAACTTTAAGCGCGATATGTTTAACGTGGTAATTGGCACTATTACCCAAACCGCATTGGTAGCGCTTCCCATTTATATTGTGCTGAAAGAAGTGCTTCCAATCTGGATTACCATAATTATTACGGTTGTTTGTGGTTTCATTCTGAAGAAAACATGGTGGGATACCTTGCCGGAAAAATAGCGTGTGTTCAAAACTAAAAATAGAAAAACATAAATTGATACGATATGACTCCTTCGAAAAAAGAGTTTGATAAAAGGCTGAAGAAACTGAAAAAAGAGCATGAAGAACTGTTGGCCAGGAAGAATAAACCGGTGACCAAAAATTACAACGGAATTTATTTTCGCTACAAACGCCCGGTTCTCACCGGTCTTCATGCACCGCTGGAATGGAGATACGATTTGAATTACGAAACTAACCCGTTTTTAATGCAGCGGATTGGCATAAATGCAGCATTTAATAGTGGTGCCATTTATCTCGATGGAAAATATTTAATGGCAGCCAGGGTTGAGGGTTGGGACAGGAAATCCTTTTTTGCCATTGCCGAAAGTCCGAATGGAATTGATAACTGGCGTTTTTGGAACCGCCCGGTTACAATGCCCGAAACCAACGAGCCTGATATTAATGTGTACGATATTCGGTTGGTACAGCATGAAGACGGTTGGATTTACGGCATTTTTTGCTCTGAAAGGAAAGACCCGTCGGCGCCAAAAGGTGACACTTCTATGGCAACGGCAAGCGGCGGTATTGCCCGAACAAAAGATTTGAAAGAGTGGGAGAGGCTTCCCGATTTTGTATCTCACCACGGGCAACAGCGAAACCTGGTGCTGCACCCGGAATTTGTAGAAGGGAAGTACGCTTTTTATACCCGCCCGCAAGACGGATTTATCGAAGTTGGCGGAGGTGGCGGTATCGGCTGGGCTTTGGTTGATGACATTACAAAGGCTGACGCGCCCCACGAAGAGATTATCGACGAAAAAATTTATCACACCATAAAGGAGTTGAAAAACGGGCAGGGGCCAGCGCCGCTAAAAACGGAAAAAGGGTGGCTGCATCTGGCTCACGGCGTTCGTGGCTGTGCTGCCGGATTGCGTTATGTGCTCTACCTTTTTATGACGGAGTTGGATGATCCCTCGAAAGTAATTGCCTGCCCGGGAGGTTATTTTATGGCGCCCGAAGGAGAGGAGCGTGTGGGTGACGTGTCTAATGTACTTTTTTCCAACGGATGGATTCGAAATGAAAATGATGAGGTTTTTATTTATTACGCCTCATCCGACACCAGAATGCACGTGGCCACATCGACCATTGAGCAATTGGTGGATTATTGTTTGAATACGCCCGAAGATGGATTGCGTTCCGCTGAAAGTGTAAAGAAAATCAATGAGCTGATTGACAGGAATAGCTAATCGTTTTAAGATATTTAAGAAGGTGTTAGCTAATTCTGAAAACTGTTTGTCAGTAACGAGATAAAGGTTGTTTTGCATGGTACGCGGTTTCAGCTTAAGGGAATCGTTAACTTTGCCGAAAATTTAAAAATGAAAAAGAAATACAATTGGGCCGTTCTCGGCTGTGGACATATTGCAAGCAAATTCAGTAAAGATTTAAAACTGCTGCCCAATGCAAATCTGTATGCCGCTGCATCGCGCAGTTTGCAGAAAGCACAGGATTTTGCAGCGGAATTTGGTTACGAAAAAGCGTATGGCAATTACGAACAGTTGGTTGCCGATCCTGATGTAGATGTGGTTTACGTTGCTACTCCTCATTCGCATCATCACGAGCACGCCATGCTTTGCCTGAACCACAAAAAAGCGGTTTTATGCGAAAAAGCTTTCGCCCTGAACAAACAGGAGGCAGAAGAGATGATTGCCTGCGCCAAAGAGAACAATACATTTTTGATGGAAGCTTTTTGGACGATGTTCCAGCCGAGTTTCCAAAAAGCAATGGAAATTATTCGCTCCGAAGAGTTGGGCAAGCTAAAAATAGTTCGTTCCGATTTTGCATTTAACGGGCCTTTCGATCCTCAAAGGCGGCTTTATAACGTTGCCCTTGGCGGCGGTTCTTTGCTGGATATTGGAATTTACCCGGTGTTTGCCGCACTTACTTCGTTGGGAAAACCGGAGATGATTAAAACGTTTGCCGATTTTAGCCCCACCGGCTCCGAGGAAACGCTGAACATGATTTTCAAATACAACGGCGGGGAAATGGCCAGTCTCACCTCCAGTTTTGCCGGGTATTCGCCTACACAAACTGAATATTGTTTCGAAAAAGGATACATGGTGCTGAACCCGAAATGGTTTGTGCCAACCAACATAACAATATGGAAAGAGGGCGGGGAAACGCAGACCTGGCCTTCGGAACACAAAGAAGGATTCGGATACCAGTACGAAGCGGGTCATGTGATGGAATGCCTCGATGCCGGGAAAATTGAGAGCGAACGAATGCCGTGGCAGATGAGTCTCGACCTGATGGAAGTTCTGGATCGTATTCGGATTGATGCCGGAGCATTTTTTCCGGGGCGGGATAAAAACATGTTCAGATAGAATAAAATATACAGACAAGGAGTGCCTTGCCGCTAACAAAATTTAATATGAACTGGCATAATCTCAGAAAACAGTTTGAAAATGAATTGGTAGATAATGTGCTGAATTACTGGGTGGATAATGTTTATGATGCAACCCGGGGTACTTTTTTCGGTCGCATTACAAACCAAGGCGAACGATTTGCAGAAGCTCCGCTTTCGGCTGTTTTTGTTACGCGGATAATGTGGACGTTTTCGGCTGCTTATCATTTTTATTCTACCGCAGCTTACAAAAAAATGGCAGACGAAGCTTTTCGTATTCTGCAAACTTCCTTTTGGGATAATCAGAATGGTGGTATTTATTGGAATATTTTTCCAGACGGAAAACCGGTTGACACTAAAAAACAGTTTTATGCACAAGCGTTTTTTATTTACGCTTTGTCGGAATATTACCTGGCTTTTCACGACGAGAAAGCAAAACAACTGGCAATATCCGTGTTTATGTTGATGGAAAAGTTTGCCTGCGATTCTGATTTTGGCGGGTATTTCGAAGTAACAACGGCAGATTGGAAAAGTGCCGACGACCAGTATCTTAGTCCGCAGAATTTGGATGTGAAAAAGTCAATGAACACCCATTTGCATATTCTGGAAGCTTACACCAATTTGTATCGCATTTGGAAAACAGAAGATTCAGAAAAGAAGTTGCGGCAGCTTATTCAAATTTTTTCAGACAAAATTATAAACGAGGAAACGTGGCATTTCCGTCTGTTTTTTGATGCCGACTGGACTGTTCGTTCTGAAATTGATTCTTACGGGCACGACATTGAAGGAAGCTGGCTGCTGTGCGAAGCTGCGGAGGTGTTGGGCGATCCGAAAGTTATTGAAGAAGTTGAACAGATTGCTGTAAAAATGGCCGGCGTTACACGCGACGAAGGTTTTGCTGAACACGGTGGAATGTATTATGAAAAAGAGGCTGACCGTTTAATGGAGCAGTTCGACTGGTGGCCGCAGGCAGAAAGCGTAGTGGGCTTTTTTAATGCCTGGCAGCTGACCAAAAAAGAGGAATACCTGGAGTGCTCAAAACGCAGTTGGCAATTCATTCAGAAATGTATTATCGATAAGAAAAATGGCGAATGGTTTTGGGGGGTGTCAAAAGATTTGCACCCGCTGACTACAGATAAAGTAAACGGATGGAAGGCCCCTTATCATAACGGGAGGATGTGCTTGGAAATGATGCGCAGAATTGATACCTTGATCCGGTAAAATGGATTAAATATGTCAAAAATTGTGTTGAAATTCCTGCTGGTGTTTTCTTCGTTTTTTGCGCTTTTGCCGGCCGGATGCCAAAATGATAAAAACAAAACTGTGGATTTCTCAACAATACAGAAACTCGATCTCGAAAGGTACATGGGAACATGGTACGAAATTGCCCGGTTCGACCATTCGTTTGAGCGCGGCCTGGTTGGGGTAACTGCCACTTACCAGCTGCGTCCTGATGGAAAAATTGTCGTTGTTAACGCCGGGTATAAAAATTCGCTGGACGGAAAATACAGCGAAGCGAAGGGGAAAGCAAAGCAGCCAAATCCTGAGTCTCCCGGAAAACTGAAGGTCGCATTCTTCCTCTTTTTCTACGCCGATTATTACATTCTGGAACTGGATGAAAATTATCAGTGGGCTTTAATCGGCTCCTCTTCTGATAAATATCTTTGGATCTTAAGCCGGACGCCATCTCTCGATAAGCCGGAGTTGGATATCGTTTTGCAAAAAGCAGCAGAGCGCGGTTATAATGTCGGAAATCTTATTTGGGTTGAACAAAAGAAATAATTCCTTCAATTTTAAATTTCGGTTAATTTTTACATAATTTTAATAAAGAAATATTTCTCTATTGGGATTATTCCTACTTTTGGATTGGATTTAATCACGAAAGTTACAATTCACCTAAATGAAAGAAACAGGAAAATATAAACCCAAAAGCCAGGCGCCGGAGCCAACATTAAAAAGGCTGCCCGGTTATTTGTATTTTCTGGAGCAGGTGAAAGAAGACGGAACCATTAATATTTCGGCGCCAACCATTGGAAAGGAACTTGGGCTTGACCCAACGCAGGTTGTAAAAGATTTGGCTTTTACCGGCGTGCGCGGAAAACCGCGGGTAGGGTACAACACGTATGAGTTAATTCACGCGTTGGAAGATTTTCTCGGGTTCAACAAAGTGAATGAAGCTTTTTTAGTTGGAGCCGGAAATCTGGGAGCCGCTTTAATGGCTTACCAGGAACACCAGTCGCTCGGACTGAAAATTCTGGCTGCGTTTGATGTAGACGAAAGGAAAATAGGTAAAACAATCGGTGGAATTTATGTCCTCGAATACAACAAGCTTTTCAGCTTGTCTGATCGCCTGAATGTAAAAATTGGCATTATTACCACGCCTAACCACGTTGCGCAGGAAGTTGCAGAAGATATGGTGAATTGCGGAATAAAGGCCATTTGGAATTTCACCTCGGCTAAATTGGGTTTATCTGAAAAAATTATCGTTCAAAATACTTCAATGAGTTCTTACGCTGCTGTGTTACTGCGGCGATTAAGTGATGCTAATTTGTAATAACTAAAAAACTAAGAGAAATGAAAACTTTAAAAAAATTGATGAATTGTTTGGATTTATATATAAAGAAAAATTTCTTTAATTTATCAAAAGATGATATTTCTCAGGATTGTGAAGATGTGATTGGAATAAATTTATCGGACGAAAATAACAACATGCCGGTAGAAGAATATGCAACAGTTTACCGAAGTGCCACACGCTGGCAAACGTTGTAATTGCTCCGGCCCGTTTATAATTTGCAAAGTATTTAAATAGTGTTTTTAGGGCGTGGTTTTTCGGGAGGTTTTCTTCTGAATTTACCGCGCCTTTTTTTCCTCCTTCTGTTGGTTTCCTTTTTTATCAAAATAATTATTGCCAATTAAACCAAGTTTTTCTGCAATCACAGCCGCTTCCTGCGTATCGGCTATTTCAAAATATTTTGAGGCTGCCTGCCCGGTTGCCCGTTTAAAATCCATTTTTTGAGAAAATGAGTGCGAATCGGTTTTTCGAATAAAAACAGCTTCAATTTTGTTCGGATATCTTTTTGCAAGCTCGTTGTAGATCAGCGGGTCTTGCTGTCCATTATCACCAAATAGCACGAATTTCTGATTGGGATAAAACCGTATCAGGGATTCAATTTTTGTTTGTTTTTGCCTGTAGTTTTCATCCTTTGATGCGGCTGTTTTCAATACGCCATTTTTTAGTTTTCTGAGCATGAAAACTCCTTTGGGAATAGAATTGAAATCAAAGAAATCTTCCATAAAATCGTAAAGGTTCCACTCGCTGTTCGAAACATAAAAAAATGGATTGTCGTCGATTTGGTTTCTTCCGCTTGCAAGCGCCTTGTAGAAATTCGCAACTCCCTGTAACGGCGTTCTTGTGCAGGCGTTTTTCAGGAGCATGAGTTTCAGTTTTTTCCGCGTATTAGTGGAGTGGGAGAGCAACACCGTATCATCAATATCGGAAATAAAAATTCTTTTTTGCTGGTGCGGAATAATTGTTACTTCGCCTGTTGCACTGCACGAAATTTTGTTCTTTGTGTTTGGGCTAATCAGTTCAAAATGCACAGTATGCCACCTGTCGGAAAGCAATCTTTCTGCGGCGTTCTCAAAATGAAAATGAAATGAAACGAACCCGTATTCATCGGTAACAGAAATTTTTGTCTGCTCCATAAAAACGGCTTGTACTTTTATTCCCCGAATGCCGGCGGACGAATAACGTTTTATAGTTGCCAGCATATTGTTAATAGCGTGGTGCTTTTTCTGAGGCCTGATTGGTTGTTTTCTGCTTGTTACCCTGCCGGTTACAAAAACGTCTGCTTCGTTTCCGTATCCTCGGTAGGGAATAATTCTGAAGGCGGTTTGTTTGCGGAGGTTTCGCTTTAAAAGTAATTTGTTTATTAGCAGCGTAAGCAATTTTTTCGGTTATTTGTTTTAGTTTTTAAAATTAGTAAAAACGAATTAATTATGAATGTTTTAATAACCGGGACAGGCTCCGGATTCGGCTTCGGATTGGCAAAAAATTACCTGGAAAAAGGGCATACCGTTTACGGAATCAGCCGGAAAAAGAACGAGGAATTAAGCCTTTTTCCCAATTTTCATTTTTTGGTTCAGGATATTTCCCGGTTCAGAGAAATGCAGACCAACCTGGTTTCCTTTCTGAAAGATGTAAAAACACTTGACCTGGTTATTCTCAACGCCGGAATGCTGAACGAAATAAAAGATTTGAAAGACACCAGCCTCGACGAAATCGAAAAAGTGATGCAGGTAAATGTGTGGGCGAATAAAGTGCTTATTGAGAATTTGTTTCAGGAAATACCGGAGATTAAACAGGTTGTTGCAGTTTCTTCGGGGGCTGCGGTTAGTGGTGCACGGGGCTGGAATGCCTATTCGCTTTCGAAAGCCACGCTGAACATGCTCATCAGTTTGTACGCCAAAGAATTTGTTGGCGCACACTTTTCTGCTTTGGCGCCCGGACTTGTTGATACCGGAATGCAGGAATACATCTCCTCGTTGGGTAACGAAGAGAAATTTCCGGTGGTTCAACGATTGAAACGAGCCAAAGGAACTTCAGAAATGCCTTCGCCAAAAGACGCAGCAGAGATATTTGCAACAGCAATTGAAAAGGTGAGAACTGTTGAAAGCGGCAGTTTTCAGGATGTGAGAAAAATGCACTTGTAGTTGTAAGTGTTGAAAATTTTTACAGATTCCTGAATTTTTCCCAAAACTGTATTTCCCCGATATGTTTTAAAGAACCTTTTTAGTTGCCTGAAACATAAGTTCTTTTTGTAATTTGCACGCAGATGATAACTGTTGAATTTTTATTCACTTTTTACGAAAATTGAACCAAAATGAAGCTGTCAGGAGGACCGGAAAACCTGGGAAGAATAAGGACGTTTGCATACAAATATTTGCGTTTTAAATCGTCTATTTACGCCCGTGTAGTTTACATAATCGCAATTTTGTCTTTTATCCTTTTTATTGCATTCGGAGCCATTTTTAATTCGGTTTATGGCGAATATCTCGACAAGGTAATAAGGCAGCGGGGGAACGACATCGGTTCCATTATCGAGGGTTCGTTGTACTATTCAATGTTGAAAAACGACGATGCCGCCCTGCACAGTACCCTGGATATTATAAACAACATGTCGGGCGTTGATGAAGTTAACCTTTACGACCACGAGAATGAACTGGTACATTCTTCCATTTTTGCAGATACGGTAAGAAATAGCGATCCTGATTGCATCAGTTGCCACGCCGATTTCGGAACCATGTTTCCGCTCAAGGACAAAGTATACAAAATTATAGATTACCAAAGCGCTTGTAACATGAGCGAAAACAATGGCGGCCACCGGCAGTTAATGATTCGCACCCCGATTCTCAATGAACCGTCGTGTTATACTGCTTCGTGCCATTTCCACAGCGCCGATGAGGAAGTGCTGGGTTCGTTAATAATTAAGGTGCCGCTCGAATCGCTGGATAAAGCTGTTTCGCAGTCGTCGGCAGAGTTTTTTCTGCTGGCAACGCTAACAACGTTAATTCTTGTGTCTGTGCTAATTTTCCTTACCAACCGAAAAATCAGAAAACCGCTTACTGCGCTGATTACCGCCAGCGAAGCAGTTTCTAAAGGCGATAGGAACCGCCGGCTGGAAATAAATCCGAATTTGCTGGACGATATGAGAATGGTTTCGCTGGCATTTAATAATATGCTGGATAACCTTGATGCCGCAAACAAGGAATTGGAAAATTGGTCGCACCAGTTGGAATATAAAGTACAGAAAAAGTCTGAAGAGCTTTCCGAAATTCAGAATGAATTGATTCATATTGAGCGTATTGCTTCGCTGGGTAAGTTGTCTTCGTCGGTTGCACACGAGCTTAATAATCCGTTGTCCAGCATTTTAACTTACGCCAAACTGGTTTCCAAAAAAATAAGCCGGATGGATTTGGATGAAAAGTTTTCCGGAACGTTGCTGAAACATTTAACGGTTATTGAAAAGGAGACAAAAAGGTGTGGCGATATTGTAAAAGGGCTTATGGATTTTTCCAGAAAAGGCCAGGAAGATTTTAAAAATATACACCTTCATCAGGTACTCAAAGAAACTTTCGACCTGCTTGAGCATCAGATGAAAATGGCAAACATACATTTCTATGCTGATTTTAAAGCGGCAAATGACTTTGTTTTTTGCAACGAGAATCAGGTTAAGCAGGTTTGCGTGGCGCTTTTGGTAAATGCTTCGGAGGCAGTTACCGAAAACGGCGAAATATTAATGCGAACGGGCAACCCCGACGCAGAGCATTTTAAAATAGAAATTGTTGATAATGGTGCAGGAATTCGGGCCGAAGATATTCCGATGATTTTTCAACCTTTTTATTCGGCAAAACGGCAGGCCAGCGGAATAGGCCTCGGGCTGGCAATTGTTCACGGAATTGTACAGAGCCACAAAGGGCGTGTGGATGTCGATTCGCAGCCGGGAAAAGGTACAACCATGTCAGTGATTTTACCATTGGTTAAAGATTAAATTTTTAGAAAATGACACACAACGTATCATTGTTAATCGTTGATGACGAGGAGTCGGTTCGGGATTCGCTTTACAACTGGTTTATTGAAGACGGTTTTGAGGTGGCGTGTGCCGAAAACGCCAAAAAGGCGTTGTCGATGCTGGAAGCCGGCCATTTCGATATTATTCTGGCAGACATCAAAATGCCGGGAATGGATGGTATGGAAATGCACCGCCGAATCCGGACGCTCGATCCGGACGCCATCGTAATTATTATGACTGCATTTGCATCGGTTGAAACTGCGGTTCAGGCGCTCAAAGACGGCGCTTTCGATTACATCACCAAACCGTTTGATCCGGATGACCTTTCTCATTTGATTCGGAATGCAGCCAGGCAGGTGGAAATGAAATCTGAAAATGAGGTTCTGAAGAGCCGCATTGTTTCGCTGGAAAACATCGAAGATATTGTGGGCAACAGCCCCGAAATGATGAAAGTTCTAAAAGATGTGGAAAGTGTTTCGCAGTCCAATTCATCGGTAATAATTACCGGCGAAAGCGGAACCGGAAAAGAGCTGATTGCCCGTGCAATACATTCTAATTCGTCGCGAAAATTTTTCCCGCTGGTTACCGTGCATTGTGGCGCTTTGTCGGAAGATTTGCTCGAAAGCGAACTGTTTGGCCACGAGAAAGGCGCGTTTACAGGTGCCATGTTTAACCGAAAAGGACGTTTCGAAATTGCCGATGGAGGCACCATTTTTTTAGACGAAATCGGTACCATTTCCGGCAAAATGCAGATTGAGCTGCTGCGGGTGCTGGAGTCGAAACAGTTTGTGAGGGTGGGCGGCAATAAAGAGATTCATTCCGATTTTAGGGTGATTTGCGCAACCAACCGCGATTTGAAAAAGATGGTGGACGAGAAGGCGTTTCGGGAAGATCTTTACTACCGTCTCAATGTGGTTAATATTTCTATTCCGCCGTTACGGGAGCGAGCCGGGGATATTCAGCTTCTGGTTGATTATTTCATAAAAAAATACTGCAATTCAATGAGCCGCGATTTGATAACCATCGAACCGGCTGCCCTAAAACGAATGGAACAGTACGATTTTCCGGGAAATGTGCGCGAACTGGAAAACATGATTGAACGGGCCATCGTAATTGGAAACGGAAAAGAAATAAGGCTGAAAGATTTGCCCATTAGCACATCTGTCCCGGTTAGTTCGGCAGAAAGCCTGCAGGAGCTGGAGAAAAATCATATTCAGCAAATTCTGGATAAACTGGACTGGAATATCAGCCGCTCGGCAAAGCTGCTAAAAGTGGATCGCGTTACGCTTTACAACAAAATAAAAAAGTACAATCTGAAAAAGGATAAAGAAAAGTGAGCTTTCTGCTGCATCTTTTCATCCGTAAAATAAAGAATAGTTGTGTTACCTGAAAAGCATTTCAATTGGATAAACAGCAAATTTTACTGATTTCTTTCGGACAGTTTGAACAGGATTTGTTGCAGCAGATTGCGGCAGAGGTGCAGGCTGTTTTCGGGATTCCCGTTGAGGTGGAATCGGGTTATGCCGATTTGTCCAAATTTTATGATCCTGCCCGGCGGCAGTACGATGGTAACCTGCTCATTCAGTTTATCCATTCAGAATACGGTGCAGACCACCGAAAAACAATCGGGCTTTTTCGGGTCGATTTGTTCATCCCCATTTTAACTTACATTATCGGCCAGGCAATTTACAAAGGCAATGCCGGCGTTGTGTCTGTTTTTCGCCTGAAAAGCGAGTTGTACGGATTGAAAAAAGATGATGACCTTTTGTTTGACCGTTTTGTAAAGGAAATTATTCACGAACTGGGACATACATTCGGACTCACGCATTGCATTTCGCCGGCCTGCGTGATGCGGCCAAGTACATACATCGAAGATGTTGACCAAAAAGAAGCAGCTTTTTGCGCGAAATGCCGGAAAAAGCTGGGAGAAACCCGTTAAATATTTTTTAGCGACTGCCGGAAAAATGTGTGTTAATGTTTTTTCTTGTGGTCGGATTTTGGGCTTTTCTGACTTTTGTCATATTCTACAACATGTATTCCGAAACAACGTAACTAGCAATAAGTTTCTATTTTAGGAGCTTAATTTGTAATCCAAGAAATTGATGAAAGCAGCAGTTTTGGAGTCGTATAACCATTTTGTATGGAAAGATGTTGAAACCCCGAAAGTAAAACCAGACGAAGTGTTGGTGCGTATTCAGTTTGCCAGCATTTGCGGAACCGATATGCATATTTTCCCTGGAGATTTTCATCCGCGTTCGCCTGTTCCGTTTATTCCCGGGCATGAAATGGGCGGGGTGGTTGCCGAAGTGGGAAACGGCGTGTCGGGATTTAACCCGGGCGATAAAGTGGCTGTTGATCCTATAATCTGGTGTGGCGAATGCCCGGCCTGCAAAAGAAAGCATTACCCTGCATGTACCAGTCTGAAACTGCTGGGAGTTGACATGAACGGCGGCTTTGCCGAATACATTTCGGTACCTCCGCACATGCTATTTAAAACCGCTCCACATATTCCCGATCAGCACGTGGCGCTGGTAGAAATTTACGGGATTGGTTTTCATGCCAACAATCGAGCTCAAACTGCAGAGGGAGATATAATCGCCATCTGGGGAGCCGGCAGGGTGGGGCAGGTGATTTTGCAGGCTGCCCGAACAAAAACAACCGGAACTATTTTTATGGTGGATCCGCTGGAAAACCGGTTGCAGATTGCTGTCGGAAATTATGATAATGTTATTCCTGTTAATCCCAAAAAAGAAAATCCGGTGGAGGTAATTCGAAAACACACCGGCGGAAAAGGTGTTGATATCGCTTTTGAGGCAGTAGGACATGCAGAAGAAATAGAGGGCGTTAATACTCCGGTGCGAAGCTGTATTCAAAGTTTGCGCGGAGGTGGAAAAGTGTGTGTGCTGGGGCTTGGAGACGAACCTGCACCAATAGTTTTTAAAGAGCTAATCTGGAAAGAAGGGCAGATAATTACTTCGCGCGTAAGCGATGGCGAATTTACCGAGGTGATTGACCACCTGAATGCGGGAAACCTTAAACCCGATGCACTGATTTCGAAAGTGATGCCCGGCTCCGAAACCCAACAGGCTTTTGAATTGCTTCAAAAAGAAAAGGGAAAATATCTGAAAGTATTGCTGGATTTTAGTTGAATGGTGCATAAAACTTAATCAAATAAACTATGAACGCCGATCCGTATATTCGAACCCACGAAGGCATTAAATCCCCGCCCACATCTTTTGCAGGAAAACTAAAATACCTTGGCCCGGGATTTATTTTGTCGGCTTCGGTTGTCGGATCGGGCGAATTGATTTCCACAACTACCCTTGGTGCTCAGGCAGGGTTTGTTACGCTCTGGGTTATTTTGGTAAGTTGCGCCGTAAAGGTTGCCATTCAGCTTGAGTTTGGAAAACAAGCCATTCGCACCGGCGAAACGGTTTTTACATCGCTCAACCGGTTAGGTGGCCCCCGGTTTGGTAAGCAAAATGCCAATTGGAGTTTATGGACATGGCTTTTTCTGTGGCTTTTCAAACCGTTGCAGTTGGGCGGAATAATTGGCGGGGTGGCAATTACGTTAAACATGGCTTTCCCGTCGGTAAGTATTCACTGGTTTGCCATTTTGGTTGGAATAGTGGTTGCCGCACTTGTTTTCAAAGGCTACTACTTTTTTATTGAAAAAATGTCGGTAGTGCTCATGTTGTTGTTTACCATTTTTACTGTGGTTGCGGTATTTATGCTTCAGCACACGGCCAGCGCTTTTACTTTCAACGAAGTACTGGAAGGGCTGCAGTTTAAACTTCCTGCTGCCAGTGTTGGATTTGCAATTGCTGCCTTTGGCCTCACCGGAGTTGGCGGAGATGAGATTGTTGCTTACAATTACTGGTGCCTCGAAAAAGGGTACGCAAGATTTACCGGTCCGTTTGAAGATACTGCTGAATGGCGTGCACGCGCCAGGGGCTGGATAAAAGTAATGAATATGGATGCCATTCTTTCTTTGATAATCTACACGCTTGTTACCGCTGCATTTTATCTGCTTGGCGCCGCGGTGTTGTACAAAAGAGGCGAAATTCCGTGGGGATTTGAAATGATTGAAGTGCTGTCCAGAATGTACACGGGAGCATACGGAGCCTGGGCAAAAGGATTTTTTCTTTTCGGGTCGTTTATCGTTCTTTTTTCTACGCTGTTTTCTGCGCTCGCCGCCCGCACCCGTATTTTTTCCGATTTGTTCGGCCAGTTAGGCTGGATTGATTTCTTCGACCGGCACCAACGGCGAAAAACCATTGCAATTCTAGCCTGGGTTTTTCCGGTATTGTGGATTATTGCGCTGGTTTGGGTAAAGCTTCCGGTTTTAATGGTTACTATCGGAGGAATCATCACCTTTTTTATGTTGCTTATTATTGTGTATGCCGGTTTGCACTTTCGGCATCGGCAGAAACAGTATGGTTTGGAGTCTTCAAAATTTTACGATGTAATGTTGTGGATAAGCTGTGTTTCTATCTTTTTAGTAGGGTTTTACGGGTTAGTTTCTCTGCTCTGAACCGGAAGATATTTTTCCCATAACATTTGATTTTTCTTTGAAAGTACAAAATATATATCTACTTTCGTGTTCGTACACGGAAACTAAAATCCGTATTAAATCAAAAACTTTAACTACTGAAAACATGATATTGGGAAAGTACAGTTTTGGAGTGGGAGACCGCTTTAACCACGAAGGAGAAGCTCAATTAAAAGCAATTTTAAAGGCAAATGAAAAAGGCGTTGAGGTTTCGCCGGTATGGAATAAGTCAAACCGTGAACACAATACCATTCATTCCGAACCGGAAGGCACACGCCTTGAAGCAGACGCGGCTGTGAAAAAGTTGGGGTGGACAAGACCTTATTTTGTGGATGCCGACCATATCAATCTTACCAACGTGGATCGGTTCATCGATCATGCCGATTTTTTTACGCTTGACGTTGCCATGTATATAGGAAATGAATCGCCTGCCGCCGAAGTGGAGGCATTTAAAAAATCGTGCACCTCACTGGGGACAGAAGTCAACATCCCCGGAATTGCAGAGCCTATTACTGTTTCAGATGATTTACTGGATGAAGTAGCCACAAAATATCTGGCGGCCGTTAAAGAGGCCGGAAAAATTTACCGGCACATTGAGGCCAAAAAAGGCGCTGGCAATTTTGTAACCGAAGTATCCATGGACGAAGTGGAAACACCTCAGACTCCGGTTGACATGTTTTTTATTTTGAAAATGATTGCCGATGAAAAAATACCGGCTCAAACCATCGCTCCGAAATTTACCGGGCGGTTTAATAAAGGCGTGGATTATGTGGGCGATGCAGAGCAGTTTGCCAAAGAATTTGAACAGGATGTGCTGGTTATCGATTATGCCGTAAAAGCATTTGGCCTTCCTTCAAACCTGAAACTCAGCGTTCATTCCGGTTCCGATAAATTTACCATCTATCCGATAATGGCCGCAATTATAAAAAAATACGACAAAGGACTTCATGTGAAAACTGCCGGCACAACCTGGCTTGAAGAGGTGATTGGCCTTTCAATTTCGGGAGACGAAGGGTTGCTTGTTGCTAAAGAAATTTATGCCGGAGCATTGAAACGCAAGGAGGAATTGTGCGCTCCATACGCCGATGTGATTGACATCGATGAATCGCTGCTTCCGTCGCCCGAAACAGTGGCAGGCTGGACCGGCGAAAAATTTGCAAATACCCTGCGACATATCCCGGGGCATGCAGATTACAATCCCAATTTCAGGCAACTTGTGCATGTTGGCTATAAAGTAGCTGCAGAAATGGGAACGAAATACACCGATTTGTTAAAGAAATATGCTGATGTTGTGGGTGGTTGTGTGGAAGAAAATATTTACGATCGCCACCTGACCAGATTATTTGACCTTTAAAATTGAAATCATGAAGAATTTTATGGATGAAAACTTTTTGCTGCAAACAGAAACAGCGCAAAAACTATATCACCAACACGCGGCAAAAATGCCTATTTTCGATTACCATTGTCATATTCCGCCGAAGGACATTGCCGAAGACAAGCAGTTTGAGAATATGACTCAAATTTGGTTGTATGGCGATCATTACAAATGGAGAGCAATGCGTACCAACGGCGTTGACGAGCGGTATTGTACCGGCGATGCTTCCGATTGGGAAAAGTTTGAGAAATGGGCGGAAACCGTTCCGAATACACTTCGTAACCCGCTTTATCACTGGACGCATCTGGAACTTCAGCGTTTTTTTGGAATTAATAAAATATTCAACCCTTCAACGGCAAAGGAAATTTGGGATGAATGCAATGCCAAATTGCAGACCCCGGAATATTCGGTGCGGAATATTATCCGAATGGCAAATGTACATACCATTTGTACTACCGACGATCCTGTTGATTCTTTGGAATATCATAAACAGATAAAAGAGAGTGGTTTTGAAGTAAATGTGTTGCCGGCATGGAGGCCAGACAAAGCCATGGCCGTGGAAAATGCTGCCGCGTTTAATCAATATGTAGATAAACTGGCTGAAGTTTCGCAAACAACCATAAATAGCTTTTCTTCTTTTATGGAAGCCATTGAAAAGCGGCATAAATTTTTTCATGAAAACGGGTGCCGTTTGTCTGACCACGGATTGGAAACAGCTATTGCAGAGGATTACACAGAAGAAGAAATCAGTGTTCTTTTTGAAAAAATAAGGGGTGGAAACGAGTTGACCGATTCGGAAATCCGGAAATTCAAATCGTGTATGTTGTACGAGTTTGGAATTATGGATCACTCTCGCGGCTGGACACAGCAATACCACATGGGAGCATTGCGTAATAACAGCACGCGTTTGTATAACAAGCTCGGTCCTGACACCGGGCTGGATTCCATCGGTGATTTTGAAATTGCACGTCCGCTTTCAAAATTTTTGGATCGGCTGGATATGGAGAACAAACTCACAAAAACCGTTTTGTACAATCTGAATCCTCGCGATAATGAATTGATTGCAACCATGATTGGTAATTTCCAGGATGGCTCTGTCCCTGGAAAAATGCAATATGGTTCGGGTTGGTGGTTCCTCGATCAGAAAGACGGAATGGAAAAACAGATGAATGCCTTGTCGAACCTTGGGTTACTGAGCCGTTTTGTGGGCATGCTCACCGATTCAAGGAGCTTTTTGTCTTATCCGCGTCACGAATATTTCCGCCGTACGCTTTGTAACCTGATTGGTAAAGATGTTGAAAACGGAGAGGTTCCAAACGATATGCAACTGTTAGGGCAGATGGTTGAAAATATCTGCTTTTATAATGCAAAAGCCTATTTTAATTTTGAATAACACATTCGTGTAATTTTTAAATTCCCATAGGAATATTATCTTTGCAATCGATTGCAAAATGTCAAAATATTTTAAACAATGAATAAAAAAGTCGTTACTTTCGGCGAAATAATGTTGCGCCTGGCCACCCCCGGCTATCAAAGATTTTCACAGAGCAATGAATTTACAGCTACTTATGGCGGAGGGGAAGCCAACGTGGCTGTTTCCCTGTCCAATTACGGTATCCCGGTTGATTTTGTTACCCGGCTGCCTAAAAACGATATTGGCCGCGCTTGTATGATGGATTTGCGCAAATACGGCGTTGGCACCGAACAAATTGTTTGGGGTGGCGAACGCCTCGGTATTTACTTTTTGGAAACCGGTGCGGTAAGCAGGGGCAGCAAAGTGGTTTACGACCGCGCTCATTCATCTGTTTCGGAGATTAAACCCGGAATGGTAGACTGGAACGCTGTTTTTGAAGGCGCCGGCTGGTTCCACTGGACGGGCATTACTCCGGCTATTTCTCAGGATGCAGCCGATGTTTGTCTGGAGGCCATAAAAAAAGCCAACGAGTTGGGAGTAACCGTTTCGTGTGACTTGAATTACCGGAAAAACCTGTGGAAATACGGGAAAACTGCCGGAGAAGTGATGCCTGAATTGGTGGCAGGAACAGATGTTGTTCTTGGAAATGAAGAAGACGCTGAAAAAGTTTTGGGCATTAAACCCGAAGGAATTGATGTAACCGGAGGTCATGTGGAAGGAGCTGCTTACGAATCAGTTTCCAAACAAATTATGGCACGTTTCCCACGGTGTAAAAAGGTAATTACCACGCTGCGTGGCTCGGTAAATGCCAACCATAACACCTGGTCGGGTGTGCTTTGGGATGGCGAAAATTTGTTTGAAGCGCCTACTTACCAGATTACCCACATTGTTGACCGCGTTGGCGGCGGCGACTCTTTTATGGGCGGACTTATTTACGGCTTGTTGACCTACAAAGGAGACGACCAGAAAGCACTGAATTTTGCTGTTGCAGCATCTTGTCTGAAACATACCATCTACGGCGATTTTAACCAGGTTACTGTTGACGAAGTGGAAAAACTGATGGGCGGCGACGCCTCGGGCAGGGTAGCCAGGTAAATAAAAAAAAAACTAAAAATCAATTGAAATATGGCTCGATATACAAGAATAGAAGTGGCATTGAAAATGAAAGAGACCGGAATGGTGCCGGTTTTTTACAATGCCGATGCAGAAATTTGCAAAAGAGTGGTAAAGGCTTGTTACGACGGTGGGGTGAGGCTTTTTGAATTTACCAACCGTGGTGATTTCGCCACACTCATTTTTGCTGAATTAAATAAATGGGCACAACAAGAATGCCCCGAAATGATAATGGGAGTGGGATCGGTAGTCGACGAAGGAACTGCCGCCATGTACATTGCACTGGGTGCTAACTTTATTGTTGCTCCGTTAATCGACGAAGCCACGGCAAAAGTTTGCAACAAGCGAAAAATTGCCTGGAGTCCGGGTTGCGGAACAGTTACCGAAATCGGAAAGGCGCATGAACTGGGAGCAGAGGTAGTGAAAATATTCCCGGGTTCGCAGGTTGGAGGCCCCGGTTTTGTGAAAGCTGTAAAAGGGCCGATGCCCTGGGCTAGCATTATGCCAACTGGAGGCGTTTCTCCCACCGAAGATAACTTGAAAGAGTGGTTTGAAGCGGGTGTAACCTGCGTTGGAATGGGGTCGAAATTGTTCCCCAAAGAGGTTTTGGCAAACGGAAATTATTCATACATTACCGAAAAATGCGAAGAAGCGCTAACTATTATTAGCAAGTACAAAAAATAATCAACTGAAATCTAATGGATTATCAAAAACTAATTAAATTTCTGGGAGTTATCTTCCTCATGGCGACCATATCGTGCGCCGGTCCGGATGATACTACCGATCTGAAGCTGGCACATGGTCTTCCTACCGACCACCCGGTGCATAAAGCCATGGAATTTATGGCTCAACGGTGCGCGGAGTTGTCGGACGGAAAGATGACCATCGAGGTTTATCCTGCAGAACAGCTGGGCTCAGAGCAGCAATGCGTTGAGCTCGTGCAAATTGGTAGTTTGGCCATTACTAAAGTTTCGGCAGCAGTAATGGAAAGTTTTGCCGAAGATTACAAAGTATTCGGGTTGCCCTACATTTTTAAATCGAAGGAACACGCCTTTAAAATAATGGATGGCGAAATTGGCCACGATTTGCTGCTGAGTACCGAAAGCAAATGGATACGTGGGTTGTGTTATTACGACGCCGGTTCGCGTAGCTTTTATACCAAATCAAAACCAATTACTCATCCTGATGATTTGTCGGGACTGAAAATAAGGGTGATGCGCAGTATTACTGCTGTGGAAATGATTCGTGCCCTGGGTGGTTCTGCAACTCCTATTTCGTGGGGTGAACTTTACACTGCCCTGCAAAGTGGTGTTGTTGATGGTGCAGAAAACAATCCGCCCAGCCTTTATACATCAAGGCATTATGAGGTGTGTAAGTACTACTCTTTGGATGAGCATACTACCATTCCTGACGTGCTGGTTGTAAGTAAAATTATCTGGGACAAGCTTTCTGAACAAGAACAGAAGTGGCTGCAACAGGCTGCCGACGAATCCGCGACTCTGGAACGAAAACTCTGGGCCGAATCGGAAATCGAATCGCTGGAGGAAGTGCAAAAAGCAGGTGTTAAAATTAACTATCCTGAAAAAGGGCCTTTTATTGAGCGGGTTCAGCCTTTGCTTGAAAGCTACCGCGACAATAAGGTTATTTATTCTTACATCAAAAGAATTCAGGCTGTTGAATAAAATCGGAAATTATGACAATACGAAAAAACATTGACAAAGCCTTGGAATGGGTACTCGTTTTTCTGATGAGTATTTTGGTAATTGATGTATTATGGCAAGTAATCAGTCGTTACGTAATGAGCTCTCCAAGCAGCTTCACCGACGAGTTGGCGGGATTTCTGCTGATTTGGGTCGGATTGCTCGGCGCCACTTATGTTTCAGGAAAACGTGAGCACCTGGCCATCGATTTATTGCTTCAGCGCAGTACTCCTCAGCGGAGGTTTAAACTCGAACTGATAATTAGTGTAGTGGTTATTCTGTTTGCTGTTACGGTACTTTTGGCAGGTGGAACCTGGCTGGTTTACACCCGTTTTTACCTTTCAGTAAAATCAGCAGCGCTAGGGCTGCCGCTCGGACTGGTTTACCTGGTTCTTCCCATTAGCGGTATTCTGATTGCCTACTTTGATATTGATAATATTGTTCGAATGGTTAGAGAAAACCGGAAAAATTAAGACTATGGAATTTGTTGAAATATTCATTCTGATATTCAGTTTTGTGATTTTATTGGCGTTAGGTGTCCCTATCGCTTTTGGTATAGGAATTTCCGGTGTTTTAACCATGCTAGTTAGCATTGATATGATTCCTGCATTAACTACTTTTTCGCAGCGCATGGCAACCGGACTTGACAGTTTTGCGCTGCTTGCCATTCCCTTTTTTATTTTAGCCGGAAACATAATGAACAGCGGGGGAATTGCCATACGCCTTATTGATTTTGCCCGCGTTTTAGTTGGCGGAATTCCCGGTGGAGTGGCTATGGTAAACGTAATTGCAAATATGCTTTTTGGTGCTATTTCCGGTTCTGCTGCTGCATCTGCTTCTGCAATCGGCAGTATTATGCAACCCGAAATGAAAAAAGAAGGATACGCTGAGAATTTCAGCGCTGCGGTAAATATTACTTCGGCAACAACGGGATTGTCAATTCCGCCAAGTAATATTCTAATTGTTTATTCTCTGGCCAGTGGCGGAGTGTCAATTACTGCGCTGTTTCTTGCGGGTTACCTGCCCGGAATTTTAACCGGAGTAGGAATAATTATTACGGCAATAACCATGCTTATTTATAAGAAAAATGGTTTTAAAGCAGCTGTAAAAGCGCTGGGCGTGGTTACATTGGTTGCCGCCGCAGTAATTCTTATTTATCAGGGAATAAGTTTCTCCAGAGCTAATTTTTCTCCTGTGGTTAATCGTATTCTTTTATATGTAATACTTGCCGCTATTGCTGTTTGGGGATTTTTCAAAACCAAAAATAACAAGAAAAAAGCACTGGAAGGAACGAAAAAATTTCTTGATGCTATTCCCAGTTTGTTAATGCTGGTTATTGTAATTGGTGGAATTGTAGCCGGATATTTTACCGCAACCGAAGCATCGGCCATTGCAGTTTTGTATTCGCTGATTTTGGCGTTTATCTACCGCGAAGTTACATTTAAACATCTTCCTGATATTATTCTTCGCTCAGTAAAAACAACAGGAATTGTAATGTTGTTGGTTGCAACCTGTTTGGGCTTGTCGTGGATAATGGCGTACGAAAATATTCCACAAAATGTAAGCGAGGGCTTGCTGTCTCTTACCAGTAACCCATTCTTAATTTTGTTGATTATTAACATGATTTTGCTCTTCGTAGGTATTTTCATGGACATGACGCCGGCCGTACTTATTTTCACACCGATATTCCTTCCGATTGTTACAGCAATGGGAGTTGATCCTATTCACTTCGGAATTATTATGGTACTCAACCTGAGTGTCGGACTTTGTACTCCTCCTGTGGGCTCGGTACTGTTTATCGGCTGTAGTGTTGCGGGGCTTAGTATCGACAAAGTAATAAAACCGTTATTGCCCATGTTTTTGGCTATGGTTGTTGTTTTGTTGCTGGTTACCTATTTTCCGCAAATTAGCTTGTGGCTGCCTGCTAAGTTTGGATTCTGACTTTTATAAAACCGAAGAATAAAAAAACCGGAAACATCTAAATGTGCTTCCGGTTTTTTTTTGTGTTTAAATTTTGAGTTTGTTCCTGTTAATGTTTTGTAATCTATACGGAAAAGGTTGATCTTTCCTGCTGTTGACATAGATATATTCAATTTGGCAATCGAAAAGTTTTGCCGTTATCTTTTTTTATCTGTGAACAGAATAGCTCTAGAGTTTACCTGTTTTTGTTAGTATCTGAGCCTGTATTCATAATTGGGGATTAATTTAGGTATATATAAGTTCTGATATTCATTCTAATTATTTGTTCGTATAAACGTATCCCCTCTACCAAGCAGGTCATAGAAAATCCTTGAATATAGTTTTTCTTTGTTTTATGCTGGGATTAGAGTTCGAGGTTCTGCGGCAATAACTCATGCAGTTTGCTCACTTTGTATTCCGGGATTACTTCCAGTACTTTTTTGAGCCAGTCATACGGGTTGACATCATTCTTTTTGCATGTGCCAAAAAACGAATAGAACATAGCTGCCCTTTCAGCGCCTCTCCTTGAACCGGCGAACAGGTAATTCTTTCTCCCCAACGCAATCGGGCGAATGGCATTTTCTGCCCAGTTATCAAAACCTTTGGATAACTTAGTTTATCCAAACTTTTATATTATCCCAACTTTCATTTTAACAATCATGCAGACAATGTGTTGCCTGTGGAAAGTTAGGATAATATTATTGCCTTTATTCGATTTTCATTCCAAACAATGCAGCCAATCCCTTGTTCTCGGGTAGTTTCCATTTTTTTCTCATGGACTTGGTTACAGTATCTTCTAGTGTTTCAATTGCAGCCTTTTTTTGTTCTTCTGTAACATCCTGATATATCATTGTTGATTGCAGACTGGAGTGTCCCATCAATTCCTTTATTTCAACGATATTGATGTTGTCTTCTCTCCAATGACATGCCATACTGTGACGCCATAAATGACTGTGTAGGTCGAGGGGAACCTCCTTACATCTTTCATGGGCTTTTTTTGCATATAACTTAAGGCGTTTGCTAATAGCAGGTTGTGTCAGTTTGCCTCGTGTTCCGTGGCATGGGGAATAAAACAGAAAGTCATCCTGTTTCGGATTAGTTTTATGGAACAACTTTAGATACCGCTCCAGCCATTCAACAAGTCGCTTTTGAAGGTATATCGATCTAATCCTACCCCCTTTACCATGAAGAATAACAAAAGGTTCCTTTGCCTCAAGATGGATGTCAAGAACTTTCAATGAAAGTATTTCATCAATACGGGCAGCAACTCCGTAACTCAGCATCATTAAGACAAGGTCTCTCAAGCCTATGCGTGTTGTCGTGTCAGGAACTGCAAATACAGCCTGTACCGCATTTCTACTCATTCCGTTTACCTTTCTTTTAGGCTCTCTGAGAGAATGTATATGTTCGGAGGCTCTGATATAAAGATAACTGTATGCGGGGTTTCTTCCCCCGATGTATTCCAACAGGCTTTTTATTGCCGCCATTCTGTTATTGCAAGTTCCGTTGCATACTCCCCGTTCCTGCTTCAACCACGTCCGCCATTCATTCAATTTTTCAACGGAGAAACATTCACCATTCAAATTGAATGGTGTGATACCTTTATTGGATTCCAGAAACCTGCCATATAATGAAAGGGATAATCTATACGACCGCTCAGTATGGCAGCTGCTTGTCTTCAGTGAAGGAATATGGATATTAATCCAGTCATATGTATAACGTGCAAGATCCTTTGCTTGCTGGGGAATGCTACTTTTTATACTATTCTTCGTTCTCATCGTCTGATAATTGAGGTAAGACATTGTTGAAACTGTTTTCGGTATTCCTTTTCAGTTTGTCGGTGAGCATCGGTGTTATATGGAAGTAACCATATGTACTTTGGATACTTTTATGCCCCATGCTTCTGGACAGAAAAAGAAGTTTTCCGCTTAATTCATACCCATGGTCCTCCCATTTGGTAATATTAGTTACTGCGTAATGACTACGAAGATCATATGCACGTGCTGCTTCGGTATTCAATCTGTACCAGATATTTCTGAAGTGATATCCTTCCCATGCGGGAGTATGTACATTGTCATTCCTATCCGGGAAAAAGTATTCGCGCCTCGGCATCAGTTCTGACATAGCTACATTATACTTTTTTAGAATAGCCAGCATTGATTGGTGAAGTGCGATACGGTGTTGGCCGGCCCCTTTAGACTTTTCAATCTCTACCACTCCATTCTTTAGGTCAACATTTCTGCACTTCAGCCATCTGACCTCACAGGTTCTCATTCCCGAACTCAAAAGAAGGCGGAAGAATACCGGGAGTTCAAGGCGGTTCAGCAGGGCATGGAGACTCCTTTGTCGTAATGACAGCTTCATGAAGTAGATGTCGCATTCATGGAAAAAGGAAACCAGTTCTTCTCGTGTAAAATAATGAGGTAAATATGAACTTGGAACACTTGCAGAATTTCTTTTCGATCTCGATTTCGTCCATTTACGCTTGCGAGCATAATCTATAAAGTTCCATATGACCGTAGTTCGTACCCTACAAGAATTTCCATTTTCTGTCGGTCTTGGATTACACCAAGAAGTCATTTCATCGGTAATGATATCCGCTGTCGGATATTTGTCAGCAATGTAATTGTCAAAATAATGCAGGTTCTCGTAATAAGTCTTGCACCATTGTCCTGCGGCCTGCCTGCTCAGGATAAACTCTTCAAAAAGCGGCGCAAGAAAGGATTTAAACGGCCTTTTCATATTTCGAACAATTCGTTTGATACCGGAAATTCAGCAACGCTTATTGAGCATTCACGCAGATGCTCAATATCTGCATCTGCATACGGTTTGATGGATTCAGGAGAGCTATGGCCGGCAATCGAAGAAACAACATCACATTCAACACCGTGACTTAAAAGATATGTGACCAGGTGGTGGCGCAGTACTCTCAATCCTTTGGGCTCTCCATCGGTTCGTACTCCCGATTTTCTTAAAAGCTTCCGAGCTATGCCTCCAAGATATTTCAGTTCACCATGAGGCCGGCTTTTTGTTACCAAAACAGTCTGCGCGGCATTTTTAGGCCTTTCTGTTGTTATGTAATCAAACAGCTCGTTTCCTATTGCTGCATTCATGGGCATTGTTAATGGCTCCCCTGTTTTTGATTGTATAAGGTGAATCCGGTCATGTTTCCAATCAATATTTTCTGGCTTAAGGTTTGAGATATCAGTTCCCCTTAGTCCCAGAAAATATAACAGCCATCCGACACTCCGTTCTAGGTGTGTCAGTCCCGAGGTCTCGTTTTCAAGGCATTCTCGTATTTTTGTTGATTCTTCCGGTGTCAGATACTGGAAATTCTTGTTGCCGGCTTTTATACTCGGCAACATTTCGAGAATGTTTAGTGCCGGCTCTCCATATAATTGCACAGCTGTTTTTAATGCAGCCTTAATCAAGTTACAATAATCTTTGCCTCTAATTTGTTGTTCTCCATTGAAAAAGAATGTATAAACCATTTTGTTTTCAACATCAAGGAATGTTTCAGCGCCACAGTTTTGCAAATGTTTGAAGAAATTCATCGCTGCACGAGCCTCTGTCCATACGGTCTTTTCACGTTTTTCATGCAATCCGCCTAATCTAAAATGATTGTCTATAGCTGATTGAAAAACTGTATTCAGTTGGTCATATAAAGATGGAGATGCGAGAAATCCATTTTTGGAGCCAACTCCTCCTGGGTATATGCCTTTACAGTCAAACTGTTTAACATTTCCCATATAAGTCCTTAAATGTTTATACCTTCCCTCTTCCGGTTTATAGCCACGTTTCTTAACTTCAAGAAAAAAAAGTTCCTCATACGAGTTAATTTCTGGTGATGTACCAGCTTCCAAAGCCAACCTGATACATTTTCTGGTTTGCAGGAGAGAATCTTTCTTGTAACCGTTTTTAATAAGGAAGTCCATCAACTTTTGATGTATCTTCCGAAGATTTGATGTATCCATATGATATTATATTTAGTTTATGGACACAATTTACAATAATATTATCCAAACTTTCAACAGGTAAAATATTGATTATATGACTATTGGACTAAGTATTTGGATAATGGTAAAGTTTGGATAAGCCAGGTTGTTGTCGATTTCCAACGAGCCGTCGTGCAGATAATTTATCAGGTTATCCCATCGGGGCAGACAATAAGCCACAGCCTTGCCAATGGGCGATTTTGGAAGTGATGTTTTCCAGGTTTTCACCATCCATTTGCTCATCTCGTTTAACAGCGGGAGCGATTTTTCAAGCCTGAGTTTATACCGTTCTTCCGGCGAAAAGTTTTCCTCCCTGGCTACCTGTTCAATGGCATAAAGTTTCTGGAACATATCCATGGCATACCCGGCCTTCTCTTCATCATAAGGCAATGCTTTTTCAACCCCCCTTCGGGCATGCGCCATGCAATTGAGATGGGTTATGTTTTTTCTTTTGGCGATAAAATCATAAACAGTATAACCATCGGTCTGGAGGTAGCCTTTAAAGTTTTTCAATAGTTTTGATGGCCCTTCCCTTGAACGGCCGTGCTGATAATCGAACAACACGGTTTTTTCCAGTGGCGATGAATAAATCCAGTGGTACCCGCGGTGAGTTTTTCCCTTTTTTGTTTTGTCAAGTACCTGGATTGGCGTTTCATCGACCTGTAAATATCCTTGCTGCAATACCCTTCGTTTCAGGTTTTCATACAGCGGCCAAAGCAAACTGCTGACTGATTCCTGCCATCCGTTAAGGGTCGATGACGGGATTTTGATGCCTTCGCGTTTAAACCGCTCGATTTGACGATAAACCGGCAGGTGATCGACGAATTTATCAATCATTACCTGCGCCAAAAGTCCGGGTCCTGCTATCCCTTTTTCAATGGGGAACACCGGAAGCGGGGCAATAACACCTTTTTGTGTCAATGTTTCTTCATCTTCAGGTTTGATATATTTGGGGCGAATAAACCGCCTAATGAAAAGTTTTGCCGGAATCAGCTCCAACTGGTCGGTTACTTCGCGTCCGATACATTTCATGCCGGTGGTGTCTTCCTCGGGCTCAATTACAGTTTCTTTAACCGGAAGATGAGACGGAAGCGCCATGCGCCCGGGGTGGTTTACCCGTTTTGTTTTTTTACGAACGTAGGTAATGGTTTCTTCTTGTTTTTCCGGCTGGGCTTCTTTAGGAACATCAAAGGGGAGTTTCATCTGGTTTTCATCCTCGTTTTTTATGAAACGTTCGCGTTTTGAACCATAAAGCAAACGGTTCATTTGGTCAACCTGAAACTGGAGTTGAGATACTTTCGATTCTAATATGGATTTGTCAGACTCCAGCTTTTTGTTAGCCTCCAAAAGCTGCTCGTAACTCATATTTCCCAGTGCCTTTGACATACGACAAAAATACTGTAAATACAGGTTTTTCAGAAGAAAAAACAGAGGGAGTTATCAAGGTATTATTCGGATAAATAATGGGGTAAATATTTGGCTCCTAACTTTCGTTTACAACTCCGGTTGGCGAAGTGTAACGTTTTCTTTTTTGAATGTTTTCAATGCTCAAACCATCGATAATCATCACCAGCTTGGCATAATCCAGGACAATGCTCCCGGCCGAAGAGTCGTACCGGGGAAGTTCAAAAGCACCTTTCTCCAGGCGTTTGTAATACAGGATGAACCCCGCTCCCTGCCAGTGCAGTAGTTTAATTTTGTCGCGGCGTTTATTAATGAAAATAAACACATCGCCATTACAGGGATTGCGGGCAAGAATATTTTGTATAAGTCCGCTCAGACCGTCAAAACTTTTTCTCATATCAGTTGGCTGGCTGTACAAATGGAACCGGTTTTCAGATGACAGGGCAAACATGGGCTAAAAGTTTATCAGGGTTTTCAACTGGCTGATATCAATCCCGACCGGACAACTCAGCTGGACCCCGTCTGAAAAAGATACATCTATCCGCCCGGAATTTGCGTTTGTTTCGGTTGGAGTTCCACCTCTGGAGATTTCCACAGGAATAAATGTGTCGGAAACTTTTTTGTCACCCTTAACCTGGAACGCCTTTTCCTTTCTGTACTTCCTCAGCCAGTAGCTGAATGTCTTTACTGAGAGTTTTTCACGTGAACAAAACTTAACCTGGGACAATCCGCTTTCCTGCCATAACTCAATGGCCAGGTACATCTCCTCTTTGCTATACTTCTGATTTTTTCGCATGGCGCGAAGGTAGGCCCCGGTTATTCAACTGGAAAGACGGGGTTGGTAGAGGGGATACGTATAAACAGTGCTATTTTGTCCATTTCGGGCTTTCGTCTGAAGAAGAAGAAGTCTTTCCCTTAAAGTAAGGCCAGCCGTTTTCATCCCAAAATACTTTATCTATGTTCATGCACCGACCGTTATAGCCGTTTTCTGCCCAATACGCATGGTAAGGCATCCAGTCCTGTCCAGAATCATCTGTAATGATTTCAGCGTTATGCCCGGTTCCTGTGAATAACTTGTCCTCACTGGATTGAAGTATTGTGTAGCTGTAACCTTCATTGGTTAGTGGCTCTCCCGCAGGACTAACATACGGGCCTAAAATATTTTTTGAACGTGCTACTACAATATGGTAAGTACTCTCTTTGCCTTCACAGCACAGCCCTTTGGATGTGAATGCATAATAGTACCCGTTGGAATGTTTATGAATGTATACGCCTTCCATATTATTGGCGCCTATAAATGTTTTTTTGGCTCCTGCTTTTATTGCCAAACCGTCATTTGTCAGTTCAATAGCCCAGATGCCGGAATTAGCACCAAAACTACCCCAAAAAAGGTATTTCCCTTCTCCTGTATCAATAAAATTAGGATCGATTGAATTTTTCACACCCGTGTTTTCGTATCCGATAAGCATTCCCTGGTCTTCAAAAGGTCCAGTAGGAGAATTTGAAACAGCCACTCCACTTGCACTCCATTGGGGGGCATCCCAAAGACCAGCAGCGTAGTAGAGAATATACTTTCCGTTGATGTAATTTATATCCGGAGCCCACATTCTGCTATCTTCTCGCCATTGCGGTCTGTCCTCGCCAAATGCGTCTGCAATGTATTCCCAGGTTACCAAATCTTTGGATCTATATATCGGAAGATAAACGCAATCGGATGCGCCGCTGGTTCCATTCTGAGTTGAATATGAATAAAAGTACCCTGTTCGGTCGCGGTCATCAATTACCGAAGGATCTGCACAATTGTGAGCGATTACAGGATTATAATATTTCGAGTTGTTGAATTCATCCTCATCAACAGGCGTATTGTTACAAGCAGATATTATTAGGAGCAGCGTTGCTGAAAATGTTTTGCCAAATATTTTTTTCATTTGTGTATTTTTTTAAGATTACGCAATATTTATGCTGATTTTGTATGATAAAGCCGCCACTGGCAGCCGTTGAAGTTAGCTATTCAGCTAAAGTAATATTTCCTATTTTATATCGTTTATGAGAATCTGAATTGTTGTAGGGTAGCTCGAATATTGGAGTCCCATCAAGAGTTCCTACAGAGATATATAAATCATACGTTCCGGGCAGACATGTTCTTGAAAAAAGGCCTTTTATATCATGAAATGAAGGAGCCACAACGAATGAGGAAGTCAATGGGTATTCTGCTGCTTCTCCCGGAGGCGCTGGCTGCATCTTTTTTACATTAAAAGAGGGGTCGACTAAAACTGAAACTATTCCTCCTTTTTTGTCTTTCAATGTAAAGCAAGGATACCCCCCGGCATAACATGGTGCAACTCCGACATTTTTCCAAACGGATTGTATAATGAAAGATTCTGATTTTTTTATTTCTTTTGGGTATACTAAATGAGTAACCTGCAGCCGATATCCCAAACGCCTGTTGATTCGACTTATTACATCTTCATTTTCATTCAATAATAATCTTGGCCAGGTATGTATGGACATATAGGATGCATGATAGTCTTCTATCGATTGAATAAGCAATTCTTTATTCCAGCACCCCCTGGCTTTGGAGCCTTCATAGTGTTCATGTTCCAAAATAACAGGTAACGACGGCCAGAATAGCTGCGCCATTTCGCTGTGAAACCATTGCTTCGGCGCTTTTTGTACCAGTATGCTGTCGTCTCTCATGGTCACTCCCCGTGAAAAAGCATAATCCATAATAGGAAAACGTTTTCCCGGAGTATATGCGCCGGCATAATCGTCTGAAATACACAGCAAGGTTTTTTTAAAGTGGCGGCAATAAATATCGATATGTTTTTTTTGAGTTTTTATTCCCCATGATTTTCCGTGTACAGGAGTGGAAACAATTGTATGTCCTTCTCCCCACATGCCATAATGACCAACATCAACGAACGCAACATTAGGATTTTCATCATATTTTTCGGCCATCTTCGCAACAAATTTTTCAACTTTTTCAACGAAAACTGGGTCGTCATAATCAGGTTCAATATAATCGTGAGCCTTATAATATTTAGCTCCTGCATCGAACACCCATTGAGGAGTTCCCTGATGCATCCAGTTTTCAGTTGCAGTAATCCGGAACGCTACTTTTTTCCCTTTTTCAATCCATCGTTGGGCAGGCGTATCCAGAATTTCCCACGTATACTGGTTTTCTTCAGGTTGAACAAAAGCCCAGGGAATACGAAGATATACAGTACTTAACCCCGGAAAATCGTCCAGGGTGTCTGAAGGTGCTAATTTGGAACCATAGTTACTCAGCAGATTCGAATAAAAATGCATGGTCCAACCCATATCCGGATTTACCAATGCTTTGCCGTTATCTTCAGGGAAAAACTCATATATATCAGAGGGGTCTGTCCTTCCTTTTTTTAATGAATGATTCGTTGATAGCATATTATTGGGGACAATAACAACTGATAGCATACCAGTTGTTGCAAGTCCCATTTTGTTTAAAAATTCTCGTCGGTTTATCCCTTCCATACTATTATTTTTCACGTGTGAAATCGTCGGTTCTAAAGGAACTTGCCGGCAATCCGTGTGCATTAAATAACGAGCCTTTTAAGAAGTTTTTAAATCCATAACGTACATAATACGGCTCTTTTACATCATCTGACCAGACTTCGATCGTGTTCCCAAAGTTATTAACCACAGCTTTTGCTGTAACATATTTGCCATCTTTGCCGGCAATCTGAAAGCCTTCAAGCTCAACTAACCTGGGGTACAGGCCAATTTCTGCATTTTTAAAAGCAAGAATCATTTTATTCTGCTCAATATTTACCGATTCTAAATTGGGTCCATCACATGGAAAATTTTCAAACTGATAGGTTTTGGCCAAAGCCTGATAGGCTAAACGCTGGCCAACGATTTCCTTTTCTGCCGGATGGATACAGCTTTGTTCTCCTTTATCCAAAGTTATGGCCATTCCTGAATTGGGAATAATTGTAGTGCACTTTAGCTGGGATTCCCTTAGAAACGCACTTTCTTCTTTGTCTTTCCCGCTGTAAACGAAAGGAGCAATTTGCACATAATAGAATGGAAGATTTTCATCGCCAAACAAAACACGCCATTCTTTAACCATGTCAGGGAATAGAGAAGTATATTGATCGTAGTTGGGAATATTGGTTTCGCCCTGATACCAAATAAAACCTTTTATGGTATACTTACTTACCGGACGAAGCATTCCGTTATATAAAAGAGTAGGAACCTGTTGCGGGTGAGGTGAATCCAGGTTTAGATTGTCCAGTTTGATATTTGGATACATTCTCAGTATGTCCTTGCTCATCCATGCCTCAATAGAGGCACCTCCCCAACTAACGTGAATCATGCCAATGGGAATGTGCAATGCCTGATATAAGGTTTTTGCATAAAAATACCCCACTGCACTGAATTTCCCTGATTCTTTGATAGACGCCTGTTTCCAGCTTCCTTCAACATCATCTTGAGGAGTTAATGCCGGAGTTTTGATTCCGGTATACATGCGAATTTCGGGATACTGTTCTGATTCAATAATAGCATTAAGCGAATTTTCTACAGGTTGGCCGGTAAAGCCTTTCAATGGCATTTCCATGTTCGATTGTCCTGAGCATACCCAAACATCCCCAAGAAAAACATCGCTAAGAACAGTTTTTTCTCCATCATCAAAACATATGGAATAAGGTCCGCCGGCCTGAATCGTTTTTATTTTTACAGTCCAATTTCCTGCCTGGTCGACTGTTGTTTTGTAAACTTTGTTATCCCATGAAGTGGTTACTTCTATAGTTGTATGCCGGTTACTCTTTCCCCACAGGCAAACTTCTGCGTCACGTTGTAAAACCATATTATCTCCAATTACAGAAGGGAGTATAACATTTGCATGCAGTGTTGTCATGTTGGTCAATACAACAACAATAATAAATAGTATTCTTTTCATGTTTTTCAGATGTAGAGCAATAATATGTAAAAAAGATATTTAAAACAACACCACCTTCCTTTTAGAAGGTGGCGTTTCAATTAAAGACAAAATGATCAGCTAATTATTAGTTCCATCCCGGATTTTGAAAATTTTCCCCGGTATATTCTTTCAACCGAATAACTTCATCTCCGGGTATAGGAAAAATTAAGTATTTATCATCGTAAGCTTTTCTGTCATTATCTACGACAATGCGCTCGTAAGTATATTTCCCGTCGTTTTTTATGGCTTTCATACCGGTTACAACTTTATCAGTCTGTGACAAAATTTTCCAACGGCGAACATCAAAAAAGCGGTGTTCTTCAAATGCTAATTCCACGCGTCTTTCGTTTCTTACTTTTTTTCGGAACTCGTCACAGGTAATATTATCAGGAACCGAAACCATTCCTACTCTGTTGCGAACCGTATTTACAGCGTTAATCGCATTTTTGGGAACATTGGCATTGCCCTGAGCTGCCGCCGCTTCATTAACCGCTTCTGCCATGTTAAGGTATAACTCAGCCAGACGGAACACTTTAAAGTAACCGTCTTTATTCGTGTTTTTATCGGAAGAGTAGTTGGAAAATTTCCTTAAATAATATCCGGTACGGGTATTGAGGGATTTTGTTTTTGAAATTTCACAATTTCCTCCTTCATATGTCCATACCCTGCTGTTTGCATCATCGAGCCTGTAAGGTGCTCCGTTATAATAAACAGAAGCTTTCAGTCGGGGATCCCTGTTCGCATAAGGGTTGTTTTCGTTATATGCTGTTGCTTCAGGATTAATGACAGGTTCTAAATGATTAGCATCTTTATATCCCAGAATAGGAGCTTTACCATTAATGGTTTCATATGAATCTATCAGCTCTTGAGAGGGACAGATGCCTGCTTTTTCTGAACCTGAGGTAATTGGTAAACCACAGTATTTAAATATCGCCAACTGCACGTTTTTTGTCTCATAAATGGTTTCTTTATCAGAAACACCGTTGACGTCTGAACGAGTGTAAAAATACACATCATACGGAGAATAGCCGGCAGTACTACCCGGGTAACTTTTATACAGGCTGTACCCATTTTGAACACAAGCTTCTAAGGCTTCGGTTGTAATAATTGCCGCATCAGCCCAGGTAATTGTTCCGTCACTCCACAAAGGGCTGGCAGCATAAAGAGCCGTTTGTGATTTAATTGCATGCACAACAGCTTTTGTGAACTTGCCCCTGTCGCTTTCAGCACTACCAGCAATCCATCCGAGTTCATTGTCTTTTGCTGTTAAAGCACTGTCGCAATCTGCAAAAATTTGTTTTGCGCAGTCTGCAAAAGAATTTTTTCTCACTTGTGAATAGTCAAAGTTCATAGGATAAGGTTCGGTGGCAATGGGCACCCCTCCGAATCGTTTTATAAGTTGTAAATAGTAATAAGCTCTAATGGCATAAGCCTGATATTTCCAACTGTTGCGGTTTATCTCGTTGTTAATGCGAGCGGTATAAATGTTATCCAGGAAAATATTGCAGTGACGTATTCCGGCCCAATAGTGCTCCCACCATCCATTACGTATAGGATTATAGTAAGGGGTCATGCGGCCCTGATACCAGCTTGAAGCACTACCGTTTAATACATCCCGGGCATCATGGGCTTCATCTGAAAAGGCAGCCAGCATAGTGTGGTCAGAATATTGCATCCCTAATGGCTCGATATATGCATAACAGCGATTCAAATATGCGGCTGTTTTTTTATCGTTCTGAAATATTTCATCATAGGAAATTCTTCCATCCTCGTATATGTCTATTTCTGTACAGGAGCCTAACAAAGCAGCTGTAAGAATAATCAACGAATATTTTATTATTTCTCTCATTTGATTTTATTTTAGAAAATAATATTGAGTCCCAAATTATACGTACGATATTGGGGATAGCTTGATAAACTGCTTGTTTCCGGATCCAAATCCTTAAATTGCATATTGTCAAATGTCAACAGGTTTGTTCCACTCAAATAGAAGCGGATTTTTTCTGTCGAAATTTTGTTGCACAAACGACTTGGTAAATTGCATCCAATTTCTATGTTTTTCAACCTTAAATAAGATTTGTCGCCAATGAAAAAGGAGTTGGCTTGTATGCTTGAAGAAGCACTGGTAGACAAAGCCGGGTAAGAAATTTTTTCTCCGTTTTGGAAGCGTTCGGCGCTCCATGCATTTTTATGCAGCTCGCTGTATGTGCCTTCGCTGTATATTTCATTAACACCAATCCCTGAATAGTACCCTGAAACTTTTGATATACCCTGAAACTGAACAAATAAATCAACGACTTTATATGCTAAGTTAAGGTTTGCTGCGTATGCTAGTTGAGGAAGCGTGTTGTATTTTATAGGAGCATTATCCTGATTGTTGATAACTCCGTCTTCGTTCAGGTCTTTATAAATAAAGTCTCCCGGACGGGGAGCTATTCCCTCATAATGCAGGTTACTGTCAATAATTTCCTGCTCACTGTTAAAGTATCCGTTTCCGTTAGAATAGTCAACAAGTAATCCGAAGTTTTGCCCAATTGAATAGCCAGTACTGCGATATGGATAGAAAAAATTGCTTGAAGCGCGATTAACCTCATTTATATCAACAATTTCATTTTTATTGTAAGCAATATTTCCGGAGGCGCTAATATGCCACTCGTTGTCAATTTGTTTCTCGTATGCCAGTTCAATTTCAAATCCGTGATTTTTTACTTTTCCGCTGTTTTCATACGGATAATAGTCAAGGGGCAAACCCTGCAATCCGGGTATTTGGCTGTTTTTAATCAGTACATCGCTCTGGTTGTGAATGTAATAATCAAAATTCATAGTAAGGGAGTTAAACAAACCGATACTGACCCCATAGTTCTGCTGTCTGGAATCTTCCCATTTTAGATACGGATTTCCCAATAAAGATTCGTAAATGATAGCGCCGGAATACAATCCGCTGATATATCCACCACTTCCTAAACGTATATCATCTTCATACATGTATCTGCGATCGGTAAACTGGTCATTACCAACTTTTCCATACGAAGCTTTAAATTTCAGCAGCGTTAACCAGGAATCGGTATTACTTTTAAGAAAATTTTCGTTCGATGCAATCCATGCTCCAGAAATGGTAGGGAACAATCCGTAACGGTTTTCCCCTCCGAATTGGTCGGATGTCATAAAGCTTGCATCCATCTGGATATAGTATTTGCTGTTGAACCCATATTTGGCATGACCGTTAAATGAAATTTGATCATAAGGAAGCAGTTGTGAACCAGCTCCTTCCTGTATTACATCTTGATTAAAATAGCTCACGAAAGCATTAACTTCATGAACTTTATTAAATGTTCTTTTGTAATTGATAAATCCCTGGAAATTAATAAAGTAACGATAATTGGAGCCTTTGTTTAGTTTTAACTCTGAATCAATCCACGAGCCAAAAGGTTTGAAAGCCAATTCATCATAACTACTGTCGTCTTTAACATAGCGGGCATAACTCCTCGAACCGAATATTCCACTTTGATGACGTGATTCGTATCCAAAAATACCTTTCATATTAAGCCCTTTGGTTATAAAACCTATATCCCAATCTAATCCCAACGCAACATTCACTGTTGTTTCTGTATATTTTTGGGACCCCGAGCGGTTTATTTTGCCATAAATGGGGTTGGTATCCCATGGTGTGGCAATAACGTTGCCATCAGGAGTCAGAGGGCCGTATTCTGTAGCAGGCATGCTAAATATGCCACTTAATATATCACTTGTCGAATATGCAGGTGAATTAATTCTTTTTACAACCACCATCTGATTTAAGAAAGCACGCAAATTTGAAAGCAATTTAATGTCGATATTAGTTCTTTCGTTAAATCGCTGCATATATTTTGACGGGTCACATACTTCTTTTTCCTGTACCTTCAATAAAGCGTCTTGCTCTATAAATCCTGTATTAACGAAATACTTGACACGTCCATTCCCTCCGCTTATATTAACATTGTAACGCTGCATGGGGGCAATGTCCTTCATATAAGCATCGTACCAATTGTTATCGGGGAAAAGTTCGCGATTTTCTCCAGTTCTGTATGCATTAATTTTTTTCTCACTAAAAGGCATGTCCATATCGTCATTGCTGGCAGCTTCATTACGTAACATCGCGTACTCCCAGCTATGAAGCATTTTGGGCCTGACAGTAGCTTCCTGCAGGGAGAAATCGGCAGACACCGATACTTGTGATTCTCCGTTATAACCGCGCTTGGTTGTAATAAGAATAGCACCGGCAGAACCATTAAACCCGTATAATGCAGTGGCCGCGGCGTCTTTTAATATAGCTATAGATTCTACTGTTTTGGGGTCAAGCATGTTCAGGTCGAAAGTAGGAGAGGGGACTCCGTCAATTACAAAAATCGGATGGTTACCACTTGTAGAATTACGGCCACGAATGAACATTCCAACACCATCATATCCGGGTTCGCCACTTCCCTGGAGAATAGTGAGGCCGGCAAGTTTGCCTGTTAAAGAGCCTGCAAAACCTCCAGACGGATATTTTTCCAGCTCACTGCCTTCAACTATTGAAAAAGCCCCTGTTATACTTTTTCTTCTTTCTTTTCGAAGCATTGAAACAGGTATGTATTCATCTTGCCTGTGTGCATCAGGTATAAGGGAGATGGTAACATCATCGCCACTTTTTACCGATAATAGTTTGGTTTTGTAGCCTGTGAATTCTACCAGAAGTTCGGCAACGTCGCCAGTAAGAGGAACCGCAAATTTTCCCTGTCTGTTGGTTGAAATAGAGAAATCTGTTTCAGGAACAGAAACAACAGCACCAACAATAGGTTTTCCTGTCTCATCAATAATAACCCCGGATACAATTTTTTTTGAAGCTGTTTGCTCCATCCGGTTTTTTGCCGAATAATTGTTCCCGGCAAAGGTATTGTACCCCAATAAGCATGCGGCTAATAAGAGGAGGATTGTTTTTCTCAAAGAATATTGTTTTGTTATCATAATTTCAATCTGTTATAAAATATTACCATCCAGGATTCTGCCATTTCTGACCGGTCTGAGTCTCCAGTTTGGAAACCTCAGCCAACGGTATTGGCATCCAGTGATATTTTCTTTCGTATGACATTTTGCTGGGGGAGCTTGAGTCTAGAGTACCTACAAGAATTCGTTTATAAGAAAATGTATTATCTGCGTTTTTAGTAATCTCCATTCCTGTACTGAATTTCTCAACTATATTATCTTCGTCAGGCATGCTCCATCTTCTGGTGTCGAAATAACGATGTTCTTCGTAGCATAATTCAACCCTGCGCTCATGGCGAACCAACAGTATAGCCTCTTCTTTTGAAGATGCTTTTACATCTACAGATGCTGGAAATCCGGCACGATGCCTGATTGTGTTCACATATTTCATTGCTTCATCTGTTTTGCCACATTCGGCAGCTGCCTCTGCTGCATTCAGGTAAACAGCTCCCAGACGATAGTATTTCCATGTTCCGTCGTCTTGCGGACGCAGTGGCCCTGATTCCGGGTGCATAAATTTTTTGGAATAGTAACCGGTACGTGTATGTGAGCGGTTATTAGGGTGTATTCCACAATTCCCTCCCACATAAGTTTCAATTTTTGTTGAAATGCCCGACATTAATTTATAACTGCCGTTATAAAATACTGTAGCATAAAAACGTGGGTCGCGGTCTTTGTAGGGGTTTTGGAGATCGTAACCTGAATCAGGATTGTAATTGGGTTGCAGTTTTGTTTCATCTTTGTATGGTTTAGCCAAATTCAGAACAGGTTTGCCGGTGGTAACCATATCAAAAGCATCTACAAGTTCCTGGGTAGGTACACATCCTGCCATATAACCCCCTTCAATAGGAAAGCCCCTGATAACAAAGTGCCCGGCAGCTTTATGCCTGTTTTGCCATATGGTTTCACGGTCACGCGGGTTTTCGTTCAAATCGGCTGTTTCAACAAAATATTCTTCATACGCACTGTTATACAGGTTTGTATTATGTACTTTGGTATATAATTCGTAGCCATTGGCAAGTAACATATCTAAACTCTCCTTGTTAACCTTGTATGCCCATTCCCAAATGTTTTCGCCACCATTGTTTTGCGGACTTGCTGCAAATAGACTGGCCTCTGAACGAATAGCAGCAGCTATGGCTTTGGTCATTCGGTGAATTTCTGCCTCAGATTTGATTCTCCAGGGAAGTGTCTCGCATTGAATCGCGAAGTCACAGTCATCTACAATCTGTTCTGCACATTCCACAAAAGTATTTCTCTTCATTTTTGAGTAATCGTAGTCCAGCGGTATTGCTTCTGTTTCAATAGGAAGACCTCCATACCATTTAATCAGTTGGAGAAAAAAGTAGGCTCTTAACACATGAGCTTCTGCCGTCCAGCGTTCTCTAATCGCTTCTGTCTCTACAACAGCGGAAGGGATTCTCTCCAAAAAAACATTGATAGTACGTATCTGAGTCCAGTATTTACTCCAGTAAAGGCCATCCATAGAAGGAATGTTAGGCTCTTCGAGCGGATGTCCTGTTGAGCTGGTCATTCCTTTGTACATTTTTGCTATTTGCAATCCCTGACCATCATCACAATCCCAGGTTTCGTCGCAAATGCCTGTAGGAATATTTGCCCAGAAGTAATACCAGAATCCTTTTTTTGGAATATTGTTGTAGCAGTTACTTAAGTATTTCGCAGTCAATTCAGGATCCTGAAATACTTCGTTGAGTGTAACACGCCCGTCAGGTGTAACATCGAGTATATCTTCACACGAATAAAAAGATACGATGGCGATTAATAATATTATGAATTTCTTTTTCATTTTCATTTGTTTTATTTAGAAGATTACATTTAATCCTACATTAAATGTTCTCATATTTGGATATTGCGTAGGTCCGGTCTGTTCCGGGTCAAAACCTTTTGTCTTCAGGTTGTGCCAGGTATATAAGTTATTCCCATTGATATACAAACGAATAGTTTCGGAACCTATAAGGCGGCAAACCCTTGCCGGGAAAGTGTAGCCTATCTCGGCATTTTTTAACCGCACAAACGAAGCGTCCATAATATAATAGTCATTCATAACGTGGCTGGTTGATGTAGTATTTGCCAGGCGGGGGTGTGAAATATTGATATCCTCTCCATTTAGCTTTTGTTCATAACGCTCTTCCGACCATCTGTCCATGTGCATATCGAAATATGCCTTAGCACTCAATTCTTCGAAAATACCGGCATCTGCATAATATTTACTGAACTTGCCAATCCCTTGAACTAAACAAGAAAAGTCAAGTCCTTTAAACTGAAGATTCAAACTGGCGCCATATGTTGATTGAGGTAATAAACTTGAATATTTGATAGGAACGATATCCCTGTCGTTAATTACCCCGTCGTTATTTTGGTCAATATAAATGAAGTCTCCGGGAAGTGGAGTTCCAATTTCATATTTCAACCCGCTTTTCTCAATACCTTCTTGGCTATTAAAGAAGCCGCTTCCGTCTTTCCCTTTTTCGTCATCTACCGAACGGTCTATCTGGTACCCCCAGTTCTGGCCGAGGGCGAATCCTGTTGCCCGATAACGGTAAGCATAATCTTCGGGCAGCTGAGCTTCGTCAGCGTACAATACTTTATTTTTATTGTAGCTATAATTAAGCCCTACCCCCAGTGAGAAGTCTTTATTGATTGTTTTATTGTATCCTGCTTCAATTTCAAACCCTTTGTTATTCACCTTCCCCATATTCACCTTTGGCAAAGTATATTGAGGCCTGCCCTGAATTTCAGGAATAATTCCGCGGGAAATCAGAATCTGATCTCGATCTTCAACAAAATAGTCAAATGCCAGAGTGAAATTTCTGTATAAACTTAAATCGAGGGCATAGTTTTGCTTCTCCGCAATTTCCCAGGTGATGTCAGGATTTCCAATATAATTTTCCTCTATTTTTCCTCCATGGCCTAAACTTGGAACAGGCAGTACCAAAACGTCGGCATTTGTCCATCCGTTTGGATTAATTTTGTCGAGGTACAAAAAGCGGGCATTGCCAATTTTGTCATTACCAACTTTCCCGAAAGAACTTCTTACTTTTAAGTTTGTGATGACGTCATTATTTTTCAAAAAGGCCTCATTGCTGACAACCCATCCGGCGGATACCGCAGGGAAAAAACCAAAACGTTTATTTGGCGAGAATTGCTCGGAGCCATTGTAACCCATATTTACCTCAAATAAGTAGCGGTCATCGTAAGCATAGGTGCCTCTGACAGAAAGTCCAATTACATTAAAAGGCAGGTATTTATCCGTTACATTGTCATCCTGAGAGGCTTCCTTGTAATCTCTCTGGGCTAAAACCAGCCCTCCCAAACGATGTTTTTCCCCAAATAATTTTTGATAGTTAACTTGCCATTGTAAGTTTAAGAAATAGCCCGAAGCAGTACCTTTACTTACAGAAATCGGTCCTTCTGAATCGTCATCTCCTCCTTCAAGTGTATAAATGTAGTCATCGTCGCCGTTTCTTATCCACCGGTAACGAACGTAGGGATGATCGCCTACTATTGTAGATCTGGCATGGCTGTCATAAGAAACCTGGGCTTTGGTAGACAAGCCAGGAGTAATAAATCCTAAATCAATGTCTAAGCCCGCAACAGCATTTAATCCTGAATTGGTATCTTCTCTGTATCCTGCCCGGTTTAGCAATGCGTATGCAGAACGCAGCGGATCATTAGGATCGCAAACTACCCGGTTGGGTAATGCCGGGCTAACCACATTATTGAATTGTAACATGTAGTCGGTATTGGACAACGGACCGGCCGAGGTGGGACGGTGGGTCAATGACCCTACGAAAATTTCGGAAATAGATTCTTTGGTAGAATTTACTTTCTCAACATAGCTGAATAAGTTCGCAAAGACTTTAATATTTTCATTAAAATGATAGTCAATGTTTGAGCGGAAATTATATCTGTCAAGAGAAGATTGAGGATTATAACCTAGCTGCTCCTTATTTTCTACATTAAATATACCTCCCTGGTTAACATAGCCTGTATTGATGAAATATTGAACTTTATCGCTTCCTCCCGAAAGGTTTACGTTGGTTTTAACCATAGGCGCAAACTTTTTAAACAGTATATTTTGCCAGTTCTGGTTGGGATGCCAATACGGATCTTCCGGGTTTCCTGTTTCCCAGGTTTCGAACAGCCTTATATCTTCTTTTGAAAATTCAGAATAGTCGCCGGCCCCCTCATTTTTCCTTGCTTCATTGCGCAATACCGCATAATCCCATGAATTGATGCGTTCCGGTTGAAAGGCAAATTGTTGCATACTATATTCGGCAGACACATTAACTTCAACTTCGCCTTTCTCCCCCCTCTTTGTAGTAATAAGTATTACTCCGTTGGCCCCGCGCACACCAAACACTGCTGTAGCAGAGGCGTCTTTCAATACCGAAATATTGGCAATTTCGTGTGGGTCGATACTGGAAAGGTTATCATACGGGACTCCATCTACCAGAATAAGGGGGCTCGTTCCGTTAGTGGTAGCCGCACCTCTTAAGAAGAGATTTACATTTTCACGTCCGGGTTCTCCACTTGTTTGAATAGTAGTTAAGCCGGGAAGCCGTCCTGCAAGCGCCGAAGCAACATTGGTTGTAGGTGTCTTGAGTAGGTCTTTGTTGGTAACAGATGCAACAGATCCTGTTATAGTTACTTTTTTCTGAGCTCCGTAAGCAACTACTACAACTTCATCGAAAGTTTCTACATCCGAAACCATTTTGATTCTGATGGCTTTGTTGCCGGTAACTTCTATTTCCTGTGATTGATACCCTATGTATGAGAATACCAAAGTAACAGGCATGGGGACAGAAATGGAGAAATTGCCGTCAATATCTGTAACTACTCCATATCTTGTCGAGCCTTTCACAACAATATTTACCCCAATAAGTGGTTCTCCGCTTTCGTCAACCACTGTCCCTTTTATGGTTTCGTTCTGCTGTTCAATACTGACTTTATCCGGGATTGCACTAACTGTGCCGGGTGAAGTAATTATGTGAAATAAAGAAAGAGAACCGATTAGAATAATCCTCTTTAAACGGTAAGAAAATATTTTTTGTTGATTTTGTAATTTATACTTCATGACTGAATATTAGAATTTGATTAACATTAAAAGCAATGCTAAAAGATGACCTTTTACCCCTTTTAAACAGGATGAATTTTGTTATTTCCATAAGCATGAGATTTTTCGTTAACAGATAATTTTAAGTTTTCCCATTTGAGCATAAACCGAAGTGCAGTTATGCAGGTGAAATTTTGTAAGCAACCAGATTTTTTGTTTAATCCCATAGTTTCAGATTTTAATTTGTGCGCACAAATTTAGGAGCCGGGTGTACAAATAAGCTATTAAAATCGTTTGTTTTTTTATTTTAAAAATACTTATCCTCTATGTTTTATTATGATTTGTACAATAGAGCAAAATAAACGAACGAAAAAGGCATGCGGGGTGAACATTCGTTTTTGTACATTGCGGGCATTGAAGATTAAAGATGAAAATATGCGTTTTTGGGTGATTCTCCTTTTAACAACTATAAATTTTGTTCAAAACACATATGCGCTAAACAAAAAACTGGAGGTGTCTAATTTTTGTTTCAGGCATTTAACAGTAGATGACGGGCTGCCTCATTCAGATGCCAATGTAACTGTTCAGGACGAACATGGATATATCTGGATTGGTTCTTATTCCGGATTAAGTCGTTATGACGGCTACAAAGTTCACAACTTTTATAACGAACTCAGTAAAATTAACAATTCCTACCTGAATCGTATCACTGATATCTCGGTTGATACTGATGGAATGTTATGGCTGGCTACGTTTGCCGGCGTTCAGCTATTTGACCCAAACCGTGAATGTTTCGTTCCTCTGACTGTTCGAAATGAAGTAATTTTTGAAGATGACTATGAAATAGAAAAAATAGTAGCAGCAGGAAAATTTTATCTGTTTGTAAAGAATAACAGGAACAGGCTCATTGTGTACAAAAAACATGACAATAACGTTCTTACGCGTGAGCCCTTTAGCTTGAATGCCAAATGTTTTTCTCTGTTTTGCGACAATGAAGACCGTGTTTGGATAAGTACCGATGAAGGACTATATGTTTGGCAGGAGAACAGTGAGTTTATTCATTTAAAGCTGGCAGAGTCACTAAGTAAGACAGAAGGAGGGACAATTCGTTTTTCATTAATCGATTCAAACGATAACCTGTTATTCGCCACCGAAAAAAGCCTGTTTCGTTGTGAAGAAGATGTGAATACGTTATTTCGAAACGACAATAATGTATTGAGTAAAGTGAAACGAATGCCCGTGGATTTTTCGAATGGACTGATTACTGATGCTGTTGAAGACTGCCAGGGAAATTATTGGGTAAGCTCGTTAAAAGGTTTATTTTTTTTACATAATGAAGTAAATCAATATTCTTGTAAACCCATTTATGCAGGTAATTTGAATAGTAGCCTGAACTCCGATTTTATTAGCAATTTGTTTATAGACAGAAGCGATAATCTCTTTATATCTACCTATGGAGGAGGGGTAAATATTTTTGATTTACACCAGAAACCTTTTCTTCAGATACAGCATTTGCCTTTTTCTAAAAATACATTATCAGAAAAAATAGTCAGGGCAATAGCAGACGATGGAGATTATCTTTGGCTGGGTACGAATTCAATGGGACTAAATCGTTTGAATAAAGAAACCGGAATTTTTACTGCATTCACTCATGACGTAAACGAATCTGAAAGCATCGGAGCCGACGGTATAAGAGCATTGCTGAATGATGGTAACGGACACTTGTGGATAGGACATACCAAGGGCTTGGATATGGTTTCCTCTACTTCCGGAAAACAACTGCGTTTTGTACATATGGACGCAGAGGCTGGATTTCCGTCGTCCGAAGCATCATGCATTGCCAAAGACTGTTTTAATCAAATATGGGTAGGTACTTGGAATAGTGGTATTTGCCGTATCCGCGAAAACGAAAACGGGCAATTTGAAACCAGTGCCTTTAAAACTTTAAATTCTAATTATCCTGCATTTTCTCCTTCGAGAATTATTACCGTTTATGCAGATTCTCTTCGCCCTGAAGTTTTTTATTCGTCAGGAAAACAAATCATCCGATTGTTTTTGGACAAGAAGGGAGATGTTTCAGAAGCATATATTTATCAGGGAGATGAAAAAAAGGAACATTCGTTAAGCTCTAATTACATATGTTCCATTCGTCGTGAAAATGATTCAATATTGTGGGTCGGATGCATAGGAGGCGGAATAAACAGGATGACGCTACTTCCGGACGGGGACTATAAAGCGGAAATTTTTTCCTCGGAGGAAGGCATAAACCAAAGAGACATTGAATGCATCGAGATCGATAATCAGGGAAATATTTGGGGAGGAGGAAATGGATTGGTTCGATACCAGAAAAAAACAGGAGTTTTTAAGTCGTACAGACCTGTTAACGGGATTACAACCAATAGTTACAAGGTTGGAGCTTCTTGCGTTGGAAAGGATGGATTGATATATTTGGGAGGTATTAAAGGTGTTGTTTATTTTAACCCAGAAAATATTCTGGATAACATGCTGGTAGCAAAACCGAGGGTTTCTGCAATAGCGGTTAATAACCACAGAAAAGTATTGTCAGATAAATTGAAGCTAAACTACAAAGAAAATAATCTTACATTATGTCTGACGTCTACACATTATGCAAGCCCTAAAAACTGCCAGTTTCTGTATCGTCTGGTAGGATACGATAAAAAGTGGAAATTAAGCCCTTCCCATTCTAATATGGTTTATTACACCAACCTCCCTTACGGAAAATATATTTTTGAAATGCAGGCATCTAATCCTGATGGAATATGGAGCTTTGACACATATTCTTTACCTGTTGAAATACAGCCACCATGGTGGTTGTCTGGTTCGGCAAAGGGCATGTATTTAATTTTGTTCTTATTGTCTTTTTATATAATATATTTCTACCTGTTGCGATGGATAAACCTGAAAAAACAGTTGAAAATAAAAGAGATACACGAAGTCCAAAATGAACGTATTCATGAACTGCAACTTGAGTTTTTTACAAATATATCCCACGAATTCAGAACTCCATTAACATTGATTTTAGGAACAGTAGAAAAGTTTTCTCAGGAAAACAGATGGAATGCTTCTTACGGAGAGGTGTTGGTGAAAAATGTAAGAAGACTAATGTGTATGATAGATAACCTGATGGATTTCAGAAAAACAGAAACAGAAAATCCTGAGCTTACACTACAGGAGGAGGACGTTAACCTTTTTTTGCATAAACTATCTAAAGACTTTTATAACTTGGCATCAGTTAGGCAGATCGAACTCATAACTGATATTCCGAAGGAGGAAAGAAGAGTATGGTTTGATACTGAAATTATGGAGAAAATATTCCTGAATCTATTAAATAATGCATTTAAATATACACAAAAGGGAGGTGCAATTGAAGTTAAAATGTTAACTGAACAAGATGAGTATAAACCTGCATTTGATAATAGATACGAAATTTCAGCCAAGCAACCTTTAAAGGATAGCATCCGGTTTTATATACGCGATACAGGGACAGGCATCTCAAAAGAATCTATAAATAAGATATTTACCCGGTATTACCGTATTCATGATTCGGAATACGATCCGCACCTGGGCTCGGGAATAGGGCTTGCGCTGGTGAAAAGCCTTATTCAGCTTCATAAAGGTAGCCTTTTGGTTTCCAGTGAGCGTGATAAAGGTACAGACTTTTTTATCTCGATTCCTTGTCGCAGGGAAGATTATGGAGGAATAGGACTCCTGGCCAAAGAAGAGCAAAAAAACGCGTCAACAGGAGATATATTACTCGACAGGCAGGAAAAAGAATTGCTTCTCAAAGAGAAGAAAAATGGCGATAACGAATTTGGAGTTGACGAAAAGCCGCTGCTTCTTTTAGTAGAAGACAATGATGAGGTTCGAACATTTCTGTCCGGTTGTTTACAAAACCAGTTTCAGATTATACAATCGGTTGACGGCATGGATGCTCTTGAAATAATTCAGGATAACACGCCTGATATTATAGTGAGTGATATGATGATGCCCAATATGGATGGAAACATATTGTGCAGAACACTGAAGAACAGCACGAAAAATAATCAGATACCTTTTGTTATGCTGACGGCTAAGAATTCTTTGGAGGCTCGTATTGAAGGCACCAACGCAGGAGCCGATGCTTATCTTAGCAAACCAGTAAGCCTGAAATTGCTCCACTCAACAATTCGGAACCTGCTTGATAATAAGAAAAGGATAAAAAAATATATTTCCTCGAATTATTTATCAGACACCATTGAAGATACAGTGCAATGTAAGGACAAAGCTTTTTACGATAATCTGTTAAAGTTAATAGAGTCAAATATTTCAGATGTTAACCTTGATGTTGATTTCATTAGTAACACGATGGGGTATAGCCGCACCCGTTTATACCAAAAAGTAAAGCAAATAACTGGCATGCCTATAAAAGAACTGGTACGTACTATCCGTTTACAAAAAGCGATACAAATTATGGCAGAAGAAGACTTGTCAATTTCAGAGGTTATTATCAGAATTGGTTTTCAAAGTCAATCATATTTTACAAGTATTTTTAAGAAAAAATATGGGGAAACTCCGGCACAATTTGTACGCAATTTAAAGAAATAGCAACCCAATTTCTCCAACAAGAGTCCATGAAAAATCCAGAATGAACGAGTATATCCAATTTTCTTCTTTGAAAGAAAATGCACAAAAACGAGTCTCATTTGCTACTGCTCAAGAACAAAAATTTTAAACTCATGAAAAAAATATTATTTGTCTTATTCATTGGTGGTATTATTTGTACCTCATGCTTTTATGCGAACAAAGAAAAAGATCAAATCAACTATGCTCAGTATGTCAATCCATTTATTGGAACCGCAGATAATGGGCATACTTTTCCCGGGGCAACCGCACCCTTTGGCCTGGTACAAGCAAGTCCCGAAACGGGGAATGATGGATGGAAGTATTGTTCCGGCTATAATTATGCAGATGATTCGATAATCGGATTTGCCCAGACTCATTTAAACGGAACAGGGGGACCAGATTTAGGTGATATTCTTCTATTCCCATTTTGCGGTGAAATTGATAGTGGAATTTATAAAAGTAAATTTGAAAAAGCTACTCAAAAAGGATCTGCCGGCTATTATGCTGTAAATTTATCTGACTTTGATGTGGATGTAGAAGTTACCGCAACTGCAAGAACAGCATTTTATAAATATACCTATAACAATAATGAACCAGCTCGGCTGATGGTGGATTTACAAAATGGAATTGCAGGATGGGGAAAGACCGTTAAAAACCATGTTATTTCAGCCCAGATGAACATGCCTGATAATAAAACGATAACAGGGCACAACGAAGTGGACGCATGGGTTAAACGCCACTATTTTTATGCAATAAAGTTTGACAAACCTTTTACGTTAGAAAAAAAGTTACAAGCATCTCCGGAAGAAAAGGCTCAAAAACTAGTTTTGTCTTTTGACCTTCAGCCGGGTGAGTCGTTGCAGGTAAAAGTTGCGCTGTCGGGCGTTAGCGTAAATGGGGCTATGGCTTCTATTGATAAGGAAAACGCTGCATGGGATTTCAACAAGGTAAGGAAGAAAACTGAAACAGAATGGAACAAATTACTGTCACGTACGCAAATAGTTGGAACTGACGATGAAAAAGTGAATTTTTATACATCGTTGTACCACCTTTATATTCAGCCTAATAATTTGGCAGATACCGATGGCAGATATCGAGGGTTGAACGATAGCCTGTTTACTTCTCCTACAAAAGAATACTATTCTACTCTGTCATTATGGGACACCTATCGGGCTGCTCATCCGTGGTACACCATTATGGTTCCTGAAAAAGTAAATGGGATGGTACAGACAATGCTAAATCATTATAAAATACAAGGATTTCTTCCAATTTGGGCTCTATGGGGAAAAGAAACTTTTTGTATGATCGGAAACCACGCCATTCCTGTTGTAGTTGATGCCTATTTAAAAGGGTTTGATGGATTTGACTCTGAATTGGCATATGAAGCAGTAAGGGCATCTGCAACGACCAGCCATTTAAATTCTGATTGGGAAACATACACCAAATATGGTTATTACCCTTTCGATCTAGTAAAAGTTGAATCTGTATCCAGAACACTGGAGTCTGCTTTTGATGATTATTGTGTGGCACAGATGGCCAAGGCTATGGGTAAAACAAACGATTTTGAATATTTTTCAAAACGTGCTGACTATTATAAGAACTTGTTTGATCCGTCAACAAAACTTATGCGGGGAAAAGATTCGGAAGGAAACTGGCGTGAACCGTTCAACTCTTTATTATTGTCTCATGCGACTACTGCCGGAGGTGATTACACTGAAGGTAATGCATGGCAGTATACCTGGCATGTACAGCATGACATTGAGTCGCTTGTAGATTTGATGGGAAGCGAAGAAATATTTGCAAACAAGCTGGATTCATTGTTCTTTATTGAATCAAATGAAGAAAACGTCGGCTTCGTATCTGATGTGACAGGGCTTATTGGCCAGTATGCGCACGGCAACGAACCAAGCCACCATGTTGCTTACTTGTATAATTATGCCGGACAATCATGGAAAACCCAGCAGTTGGTGCGAGAAATATTCGATCGTTTTTATCTGGCAAAACCGGATGGGCTATGTGGCAATGATGATTGCGGACAAATGTCTGCATGGTATGTTTTTTCTTCAATGGGTTTTTATCCGCTCAATCCGGCAGGAGGTGAATATATTTTGGGAGCTCCGCAACTCAAAAAAGCAATTCTGTCGTTGCCTGGTGATAAGACCTTCACTATCGAGGCAAAAAACCTGAATAAAAACAACAAGTATGTAAAATGTGTAACAATGAACGGAAAGCCATTGGAAGGGTTCATTTTTAAGCACGACGATATCCTGAGAGGTGGCACATTAACATTTGAAATGACCAACACTCCCGCGTATGAGTAAAATGTGAAAGTAATACTTGCAAAAACTATTTCCCTTTAGGTATATTTAAAACCACGGGTACTCCGGAGTAGAGCACCGACTGGTAATTGTAATACGCTTCGTCTCTTGCGTCGGGCATTTCAACTGTAATTACAGAATTGTTGCCCTCTCTCTTTACCTCGGCAAATTCTCCTTCTCTCGGGTAAATGCCAGGCACAGTGTACGAATATTTCCCTTCCTTTAAAGGAGTTGAAAAACGAAGGGTGATTTGTTCTTTATGCACATCGGCAGTCGGATCGCCCACTGAAACTGTCCACGAGTTTTGGTTCTCTTTCAGCATTACCATTGCCGTATTGTCGCACTCGATGGTTTTCTTGTTCACTTTTATTTTTCCGGGTGCGTAAAATGCAATTTGCGTAATGCTGTCTGCTTTCGCATAAACCGAGTGGATAGAATCGTTTTGCAGCGTGCAATTAAGCTCGTTTGCTAATCGTGAAACCAGCCCGGGCATATCTTCCGCAGAAACATTGGGCAGCAGCAAATAGAAATAGTTGTTATCCTCCTGCTCACCGGGATTAACGCCATGCCCAACGGCAATAATGTAATTGGGAGCATTGTTTGAAATCCGGGTATCGGTAGTGTTGACAGATTTCCCTGTTTTTATTACCAGTTCACACTCTTTTTTCTGGAAAATAACAAATCCTCTGTCGCCGGTATGAAACCAGCAGGGCTGCGTAATTTTTTCATGGATGTCAACAGATTGATTTGTGCCGATTTTCGCGACTTTTCCGTTTACAAAGCACGTGAGTTTGCTGGTAAAACCGGCCTGATCGATGCAGGTAGATATTCCTTTTCCCTGTCCGGCTCTGTTGCGTTGGATGTTGCTTCCCAGTGCAATTATTTTGTTGCCGATAAAGTGATAACTTTTCAGTGCAGTTGCCGTGCTGTATGTTTCGCGGGGGAGGTGATGGTACATGGCCATTCCTGATTTCCCGTCGGAAAGCACGCCTGCAATTTTATTTAGCCCGGGCAAACACGCCTGTGCGCCGCCTTTTGCAGGCAGCGGATCGGTTCGCCATTCTTCGGTGATTCCGGGCAACATGTGCCAGTCCATATTTTTTAATACCTGTTGCGAATACTCATCGCCTTTTGTCCGCAACTGCAAAACGCCGCTTCCGCTGTGCCACGATTTGCGTACCCGGTCGAAATCTTCGGCGCCAACAGCACGTTCCGATTTCAACTTAACCGAGGAGTAAAATGAATTGTTTTCATTTTCTCTACGATGTACCAGAAATTCATTAACCCAGTAGGCATCTGTTCCCGAATAATGATGAGAATTGTTTTGGATGTTGTTTTTGAGCGCCAATAATTCGGTTTCGTTTTCAATTTTGTTATCCCTGCTTTTTGATTCCAGAAGCTCGTCGATAGCATCCGCAATCTGAACGGTGACAAATTTTTCCATGTCAGATAAATACGACCGCCCGGCAATAGTAAAATCGAATCTGTTTTTGTAAATCAGCCGGCCGTAAACATGGAGCAGACGATCTGCCGGAAACTGAAAATATTTGTCTTCCAGCCGAAACGGCGTGTCTTTAAACTGATGAAACCCTACGAATGGTTCGGTCAGCCAGCCAAAACCGTAAGCGATCATCGGGGCGTCGGTTCCTTTACCTATATGGTGAGAAACCGTTCCGTCAGGCTGAAAACCAGACTGTGCGAATTCATGCGCCGGAACATCGAATTTTGTCATCCACCTTCTTACGTCGGGAACTACGCCATGCGGACTCCATCCCGGCGAAAAACTAAAATTTTTAAAGGGCTTATCGTTGTAAAAATCGCTGTACCAGTATTGCACATATGTCATCGGGCGGTTGTAGTCTGCCCATATAATTGGCAATGCCAGCATAATCCGCAGGCGATGGCCAAGGTTGGCATCTGCCCAGGCTCCTTCCGAGTAGATGGTATCCTGAATTTCGCCCCAACGCTGCGAGGGATCATCAATGGCCCGTCGTTGTTTTATGATGGAAGTGAACACCTGGTAGAACTGAACCAGTGCATTGTAAACTTCAGTGGCTTCGTTGTTTTCCTCCTTCATTTCCGCAAGTAAATCGGGCATCAAATGTACCGCGGGAGCAACCAGCGGATCTGAAATTACCCACTGATGAGTACATACCTGGTGCCCCATCATTTTGTGCTCCACAAGGTTTGCAAAACCGTCGCCGGTATATTCCCCAATGGGCTTTCCGTTTACGTAAACATCGTTTCCTTCAATGGGCACACACGCGGTGTAAGCAATTATAGCTTTGTACATAGCTTTTTTCAATCGCTCACGGGACGCAGCATCTCCTGACGGCCCGTACTTTTCCGACCGGGCATAGGCATATCCCAGTCCGCCAATTAGTTTTGCTACTTGTTCCCATTCGTATTCAATTGTGCCGTAAACTCTTCCGGTAAGCGGATCAACGTTGGTCTCTCCCAAATAATCTTCAGGATGCCGGGTGTAACATTTAAAACCATTAAAGCGGCCGTTATTGTTTTCCAGTTCGATAATTTTTGCTGCTGTTTCTTTGTCAGAAAAAATTGTGCGCCCATACATTCTGCTTCCTTTTGAGCTCACGGTAAAATCTTTGTACCGGTCAAATAAAACGTTCCAGAGGGGAGTTTCAACAATTCGTACTTCAACAGGAAAACGGTTTAAAATCTCGTTGCCGTTTTTCAGCAGAACAGTAAGTTGATGACTTTTTTCTGTTTCTCCGGTGTTTTGTCCTTCGCTAACTGTTAATACTCCCATTATCCGGCGATGCAAATCGTACCGGGTTTCAATTTCAAACAGATTTCCATCCTGATTTTCAATTTCAAAATGATATCCTTTGGGAACAGGAGATTTCAGTACATCTTTGTTTCTTTCGAGGTGGATTCGTCCGATAACTTCTGTGCCTTCGGAACTGTTGGTGGAAATGTCGAAATAGGATGCAAATATTTTTTCCTGCGCATCTGTTTTGCTGACTGTAGCAAAAGCACAAAGCGCAAAAATTGTAATGAATAGAACCGGTTTAAATTTCATCTGTTGCTGATTTTAGATGTTCGTTTTATTGTTATTTTTTGCCATCAACCTTTGCGTGTCAGTGTTATATTTATCTCTTTCCCTTCGAGGGCAAAAAGAATGGCTTCCATTCCCGGAACATGATTAAAAATTCTGCTGTTTCCTTCAAGCACCGGAAGCTTTTTTAGCGGAGCATCTGCCTCAATCAGGAGGTTTCCTTCCTTTTTCTTCACCAAGTATTTTTGGTCAGAAATTTTTTGGATACTCTCTTCTGAACTGGAAATAACCGGAAGAATGAATTCTGTGAGATGTTCGTTTTTTAGGTTTTGCCTGAGCTCAATCTTCACCGTTTCATCCGAAAAAATGTAGTTAACGTTGCAGGTTAATTCTCCGGTTGGAGGTGCCTGTTGCTCGCCGTTAACCAGTTTCGATTTTGTATAAACGGCAATGCGATTTTCCGATTGTTTGGTGTTTACAGTTGCCGCAAGATCTGAAATATTCATGTACTTCTCGTCCTTTGTCTGCAGTCGTGGAGTTAAGGTTGTGGAAAACGGGTCGTACTGCGCCTGCATATTTGTAGCTTCAACCAGTTGGTATTCATTCATGCTCGATGCCAGCACCGGCCCTAATATTTTGTGGTAAAGTAATGTTAGCGCCCCGCCCGACGGGTGACCGTTTTGTATTTTGTATTCCCGGTCGTACTCGGTTACCGTGGCTATCCAGTTATTTTTTGAAACCAGCCAGGTCTGAATGTCTTCAAACGGTTTAATTCCGTACTGTTTTTCCCGCGGTAATGTTAGTTTTTCTGCATTGGGTACTGGTGCGTATCCATGGTCGAGAATTGCTGCCTGCGCTTTTGCATGGCAAAATGTATGATGAATACACGGGCGAACGCCATGCGTGTGGTAATGCAAGCCTCCGTGCAGTAGTCCGTTGTGGGTGCATTTTTGCAACAGAAGCGTGTTTTGTAAAGCCACTTTATGAAATACAGGATTTCTGCCGGACAAGAAAGCATAAGCCGGCTGGCAACCATCGCTGGTGCGGCTTCCCCAGTATGTCCATTTAAAGCTGCGCGTTCCCCAGCTGTTGTCCCAGCCTCCGTCAGGAAGCATGAATTCCATGTGCGTTTCAAGAGATTCTGTTACTGTTTTCAGAATTTTTTCATCTCCGGTTTCAATTCCGTATAACGCCAGTGCCGGAAGCGATTCTTCCACATTGTAGCCGAGGTCAACCGGGAGGCATCCTTTGGGACTGCGCGTGTACCGATCACCTCCGCCTTCGCCAAAAAGGAACGTGTTTTTTTCGGTGAAGAAGCGAAAGGACTCGTCGGCAAGTTCTTTTGCGTGGGAAGAATACCGATTATCGTTGAAAATCTTTCCCATCAGAAACAAAGCATAAGTTCCGGTGAGCGGATAATTTACATTGGAGTATTCAATGTGAAATGTTTTATGGATAAATTCTGCCGCTTTTTTCAGCCTCGCCAGCCATTGTTTTCTGGTTTCTGCCGGCAGTAAATCGCCATGGTTTAAAAGCGCTTCTCCAAGGGAAATGGCGCCGAAAACAGTAATTCCGTTCCATTTCGACACGTTTACATCGTTTACCCACGAGCCGTTGGGAATACTGACGTTTTGCTCCATCCACTCAAAAAGTAACCGGGCTGAGTTGATGTATTTTTCGTCGCCGGTTTTTCGTGCAAGAAATAACATCGGGTAAATGGCATCTCCACAGCGTCCGTGAATCCGGGCACAGGCAGGACAAAGAATTCCTCCGTGTAATCCCGGTTTTCCGGAATCGTTAATCTGATAACCGATGAGCGTGTCGCACCAGGTTTTCAGCAGGTTGTAACCGATGTCTGTTAATGTTTTGTCTGCCGCCAAAGGTGTGGCACTTAACGGTTTCATAAACGAAACACCCGTTGCTGCCGCGGCGCTGCACGCAGTTATTGCTTTTACAAAGTTTCTGCGGGAAAAAAGGCTGTTTCCCGGGGTGCTTTCCTGTTTTAACGGAGAACGGTTGACTGTTTTATCCATTTCGAATTATTTAAAATCCTGGTTAAGTTACTTCATTTATTTTAGCTCCGAGCGGTTTCAGTTCAGCTGATTTCCGATAGGGTCAGTATATAGTTTCTGCTGTTCGGCCAGTTCTTTTTTCAGCTCCTTTACAACATCTTTATATTTTGGATCATTGTAAATATTCGTCATTTCCTGCGGGTCTTCCAGCATGTCGTAAAGCTCCCATTCGTCAACGTCGTTGTAGAAATGAATCAGTTTATAGCGTTCGGTCCGTATTCCGTAATGGCGTTTTACGGAGTGCCACGACGGGTATTCGTAATAATGATAATAGGTGGCTTTCCGCCAGTTGTCCGGTTTTTTACCGTTGTTTTCGAAAACCGGACGAAGCGATATTCCCTGCATTTCCTCGGGAATTGGCGCATTGGCATAGTCCAGAAAAGTGGGAGCAAAATCTACGTTCATGGTAAATGCGTCGGAAACGGTTCCTGCCTTAATGGCTTTGGGATAACGAATGAGCAACGGCATTCGGTAGCTTTCTTCGTACATGAGCCGTTTGTCGAACCATCCGTGTTCTCCCAGAAAAAAGCCCTGGTCAGATGTGTAAACAACGATAGTATTATCCAGTTGGCCGGTTTCTTTCAGGTAATCTAAAATCCGCCCAACATTTTCGTCCAGCGAAAGGATGCAGGCCAGGTAGTCTCTCATGTAAAGCTGGTACTTCCATTGAACGAGTTCTTTTCCAGTGGGCTTGTTGTTTTTATACTTGTCAACGCGTTTTGCATAAGCTTTGTGCCACAAATTTTTCTCTTCGGGAGTTAGCCTGCTGTAAACCCGGTATAGTTTTTTCAGGTCTTCGCTTCTTTTGTTAGCGCCCTCCACATCGTGTTGTTTGGCGTCTGTTATTTTTTTCAGCACATTGTTTTTTCCGAATTCTTCCAACTCTTCGCGGCTTGCAAGTTTCAAATCCCACGCATCCCACAAATGGTTGGCAATTTCCATTTCCTGCTCGCGTGCTGCGCTTCCCCGTCCCTTGTAATCGTCGAAAAGCGTTTCTGGAACCGGAAATTCTTTGTTCTCCAGAACACCCATGTGCCGCGGAGCCGGAATCCAGTTTCTGTGCGGCGCTTTGTGCTGATAAACCAATGCAAACGGTTTGTCCTGATTTTTTTCGCTAAGCCACTTAATGGCCTTATCGGTTATTACATCGGTAACATAACCGGTTTCAGTAATTGTGTCGCCCATTTCAATAAACTCGGGCTGGTAGTAATCGCCCTGGCCGGGAAGAACGCTCCAGTAATCAAACCCGGTGGGAGAGGAGCCGAGGTGCCATTTGCCGATAACGGCAGTTTGGTAGCCGGCCTTCTGCAATATTTTTGGATAGGTAACCTGCGTGCCGTCAAAAATTTTTGCGTTATCGGTTACTCCGTTCAGGTGACTGAATTTTCCGGTAAGTATGGCCGCACGCGACGGTGCACAAATGGAATTGGTTACATAGCAATGCTCAAATTGCATCCCTTCTTCTGAAATGCGGTCGAGGTTGGGTGTTTCTATCAGTTTACTTCCGTAACAACTCATAGCCTGGGTCGTGTGGTCGTCAGACATGATAAACAGAATGTTCGGCCGTTTTTCTTCCTGCTCCTGCCTGCTGGCAACGTTGCAACCGAAAAGAATAATTAATAAACCGGTAATGGTTAAAAGCTTCATGGTATTGTATTTTTTTGATTCATTTTTAATTTCTATTTCAAAATTACCTAATCGTTGCACAAGCAGATTTTAAGAATGTGTTTAAAAGTTTAGGCAGGGGGAGCGAATATTTAATTTCTATTGAATTTTATATTAAAATGGTTGAAAGAAGGTTTTTGTGTGTGCCGGTTTGTTGTTTCGCAGTAGAAAAATGGTTTTGGAAATGAACCGATTTTTTGAAATGAATTTGACGTGGAACCCGGAATGTTATATTGAAGATCGGGTATTTCAACAAAAGTTATAAAGAATTAAACATTTATGATAGAACGATGCCCGTAACTAATAGAATTATACGGGTTGCTGTTCTATTTTTGAAAGGGTCGAAATCAGTCCTTTAAAAGCGAAGTTTAATCAAATCCGGAGCAATGCGAATTAAAACGCTCATAATATTTTCCATCCTCCTGCTTTTCTCTGTATTGGTGTGTTTGGGTCAGGGCCGGTTAATTTTTCAATACAATTTTGATGAAAACGACAGTTTAGCCGACTGGAAAATTGAAGGCGAGGGAAAAGCGTTTGTGGAAAACGGAAAGCTGATTCTTGAACCGGGTTACTATCCGCTATTGAAGTTGGCCATAGACGAAGGGAAACTTTCTTTAGAAAACCGGCAGGAAGAATACCAGCACTGGCTGGTTGATGCCATGACCAAAAAATACGGGAAAGACATCGAAAAATACTATATAACAGGAGAAGATGGCAATTCGGTTTTTCGTGGCGGACATTTCAATTTTTGGAATAAAAAATATCCCACGCCAGATGATTTTGCAATAGAATTTGAGTTTGTAAGCTTGTCGCCCGCTCCGCTACAGATGATTATGTTTTGTGCACGCGGAAAAAACGGAGAAAGCATTTTTGCCCCGTCAATGCCGGTGCGATACGGTTTGGCGCAGGAGATAATGTATGACCCCATGGTGCAGTACCGCATTTCCTATTTCCATCCTTCCAGAAAAACGGCAAACATGCGCCGCGCGCCCGGTAGAGAGCTGGTTGCCGAAGGCAGAGATGCCGTTTCTGAAACGCCGCGTAAAATGCATTTGTGCCGGGTAGAAAAAGTGGGTAATCAGATAACCTACAGCGTAGATGGAGATACAATCCTAACCTTTTGCGATAACGACCCGTTAAACGGAGGGTACTGGGGATTTCGGTTAATGGCGTGTGCAAAGGGAGAATATGACAACATTAAAATTTTTGATTTGAGCGAATACTAAATGATTAGCGCATCGAAAAACGGGATGCGCAAAAGGTTCATTTTTATAGATGGCACGTAGGAAATGGACGGTGTTATTCTTTTAAAGGACCGTATTGCAACAGAAAATTACCAAGGAGAAACTACATATTTTATAACTTTTCAGATATCTATTTTAAATGAAAACAGGAATATTTATTTTACTTATTTTATCCTTGCAACTCATATTTCAAGGGTGCAAAAACGGAACTTCTGTTCCTGAACAACCCAATATTCTTTTTATTGCAGTTGACGATCTTAATGATTGGACCGGCACAATGGGTGGAAACAACCAGGCCATAACGCCCAACCTGGATTTGCTGACTACGCAGGGCGTTTTGTTCAGTAATGCGCATGCTTCCATGCCGGTGTGTGTGGCTTCGCGCAATTCGTTGCTGAGCGGCCTGCATCCGGTTACAACCGGCTGGTACACCGGAGTGGGCGAGCGGCAGGCCATGATTCGATCCTATCACGAAGTGATGGAAGGGAAAAAAATGCTTCCCGAATTTTTTAAAGACAACGGGTACAAAACATTTTGTGCCGGTAAAATATTTCATTCCGGAGCAACTGATTACCCGTTTCTGCTCGATTCTTTGTGGGATGATGTTGCGCCCGGTTATGCCGATAAAGTTACCGGAAAGTTTCTGGAGCGCGGCGAAGGGTATGGCGGTCTTTTCTTTTATCCGTTTCCTAAAAACGGCAGCCAGTTAAAACGGCATTATGGAGACAAGCTGGGGTCGGGGCATTCGTTGTGTGGCGGGCCGCTGGATGAAGAGGATATTCCGGGTGGAAAAATGTACGATGAGTTAATTGCCGATTATGCCGTTCAGAAATTAAACGAAAATCACGATAACCCGTTTTTTCTGTCGGTTGGGTTTGTGCGCCCGCATGTTCCGTACACTGCTCCCCGAAAATATTTCGATTTATACGACGAAGAAAAGGTGAAAATTCCGGACGTTCCGGACGACGAAATGAAAGATATTCCGATAATGGGAAAAGCAATTGCTTACGGAGCAACCAATTTTGGCGACCATCAGGCGGTTTTGGGAGTCGGGCCCGACTACTGGAGGTACCTGGTTTATTCTTACCTGGCCTGCATTTCTTTTGTGGACGACCAGATTGGTCGCGTGCTAAAAGCGCTTGAGAACAGCCGGTACGCTGAAAATACCATTATTGTGCTTTGGAGCGACCACGGTCAAAATCTGGGCGAGAAAAAGCACTGGCGAAAAATGTGCCTTTGGGAAGAGTCAACCCGGGTTCCGCTTTGTATTTTGGTGCCTGGCAATAAAGCAAACGGGCAGGTTTGCGACGAGCCGGTGAGCCTGCTTGATATTTATCCGACTTTGGCTAATCTGTGCAACCTGCCGGTTCCGGAACATCTGGATGGGCAGAACCTGCAACCGTTGCTCGAAGCTCCCGGTTCGGAGTGGCCTCACGTTGTGCTGAGCAACTGGATGTATAAAAACTACTCGGTGCGCGACAGAAACTACCGTTATATTTTGTATCGCGACGGAACGGAAGAATTATACGATCGTTCGGAAGACCCGGGAGAACATTTTAATTTGGCCGATAACCAACAATACGAAACAATAAAAGCCCGCCTGAAACAGGCAATACCTGAAAATCCGGCGTTGCCGGCCGGTGCTAAAAGTTGGAGGGGAGACAAGCTCGACGAGTTAATTTATCATTGGCAGGTTCAGGATAGTATTCCGGTTTGGTTAAGGTAACCTGCTCTTAAAAATAGATCATCAATGAAAAAACTGTTCTGGGGATTGTTTTTTTTAATAACTGTAAACTTTGCTTTTGCTCAGGGCAAAGAGTATCACTGCTATTATATTCAGGAAAAAATTGAAATTGACGGACAGCCGTTGGAAAAATTCTGGCAAAACGTAAAGCCCGTTTATTTTATTTCAAATACCGAAGGCGAAGCGTGCGCAACAACGTTTTTTAAAGCAGCGTGGGACGACAAATATTTGTATTTCTACATTTGGATGGAGGATGATGATATACGCTGTACAATGACCGAGCGGGACGCACACCTTTGGCACGAAGAGGTGGTGGAGATTTTTATTGACGCTGATTGTAATCCGAAAACCTATTACGAATTTGAGTGGAATGCGCTGAATACACTGCTCGATTTGTATGTTTTAAATCCGGGATATTCCAGAGATAAAATTACCCAGTGGTGGGATTGGAACTGCCTGGGAATTAAATCGGAAACTTATGTTGAAGGGACTATTCAAAACTCTAACGATATAGACAAAGGGTGGGGAATTGAAATTGCTATTCCGTTCGATCAGATTGAATCTGCTCCCAATATTCCGCCACAAAGTGGAGATGTATGGCGGGTGGATTTAACCCGAAGAGAAGGTTCGGAAAATGCCGGAGACTTAAAAAAATCATCGTGGCTGCCTCCTTCATGTCATTTTCCGCTTTCCTATGGCGATTTTATTTTTAAAAAATAGCAATGAACAGACGAATAGGTGATTTTTATCAGTTCTGTCGTGAAAAAAAAGTAATGTAACGCGAAAAATGAGTTAAAAATGTTTAAAGAGACCTGTTTTTGTTTTCAAACTATTTGTTTTCAGTATTTTATAATTAGTTTTTTAGACGTAATTTTTGGTTTTTTGGGCATAAATTCAACGATTTTTAAAGCTGATTCAACCACACTGAAACTTTTTTTTTATGGTTGAAAGCATATTCAACCTCGTTGCAATCTATTACTACCGGAGAGTGTCAATTTTGTGGTAGAAATTTGAAGTTAATTAAATCTTAAAATCGAAATTATGACTAAATCAAAGTTCATCAGATTTTTTCTAATAAATCTTTTTTTGATTGCGCTGTTCATTCCGGGATATGGACAAGGGCTTATTATAAAAGGGATTGTAACAAGCGAACAGGGAGAAACTCTTCCTGGCGTGAACGTGGTTGTTCAGGGAACAACTTCAGGAACTGTTACCGGAATTGATGGCAATTATTCTCTTAATGTACCCAACCCCGCAGAAGATGTTTTGATGTTTTCTTTTATCGGTTTCGAAACTCAATATATACAAGTTGCCGGAAAAACGAACATCGATGTAGTAATGGAAACTTCGTACAACGAGTTGGACGAGGTTATTGCCATTGGATATGGTACAGTGCGAAAAAGAGATCTTACCGGTTCGGTAGCTTCTGCAGATGTTGCTGAACTGGCTAAAGCACCGGTATCGAATCTGGCAGAGGCATTAAACGGCCGTGTGTCGGGTGTACAGGTGCAAACCACAGAAGGAGCACCCGGTGCCGAAGTAAAAATCCGCGTTCGCGGTGGCGGTTCAATTACACAAAGTAACGAACCATTATATATTATAGACGGGTTTCCCACCGAAGGAGGATTAAGCCTTTTGGATCCGTCGGAAATTGAATCCATTGATGTGTTGAAAGATGCTTCGTCTACTGCCATTTACGGAGCGCGCGGTGCCAATGGTGTAATTCTTATTACTACCAAAGGTGGTAAAGTTGGAAAGACCAGAGTAAATTACGATGCCTATTTTGGGGTGAAACAACTGGCTAAAAAGCTGGATGTTTTAAGTCCGTATGAGTTTGTTCTTTTGGATTATGAAAGAAACTTAGGCGATGCAAGTGTAATGGAATCGTGGTTTAACAGATACGGAAGTTTCGCCGACATTCAGTCAAACTACGCCAACCGGCCGGGTATCGACTGGCAGGATGAAGTATTTGGAAGCCCGGTAAACAACCAGTACCATAAAGTAAGTATTTCGGGTGGAACTGAAAACACCAAGTACAATCTTTCCTACTCGGTAAACGACGACCAGGGAATTATGGTAAACAGCGGTTTCAAAAGAAATAGCGCCAACTTTAATTTTGACCATAAAGTAAGCGAAAAATTGAAGGCTTCTGCATCAATCAGGTATACCGATCAGACATTCTACGGAATGGGTACATCATCGCAGGGGTCTCGTTTTAATAAACTGGAGCACATTGTACGTTACCGGCCCACAATCGGGATAAAAGGTTCTGACGAGGATTTGGTGAACCTGGATGAAGATCCGATTTATCTGGATGATTCCGGTAATGTTATGCAAAACCCGTTGGCATCAGCAGAAGCCGAACATAAAGAAACTGAAACGAGAGTGCTTTCTATGAATGCAAAACTCGATTACAATCTTTTTAAAGGGCTTACCTACACGTTAACATTAGGTATGCGCACAAGCGACCAGCGGCGCGAAATTTTTAACGGAGCCAGGTCGGTAACAGCAAAAAGATCAGGCGGGCCGTCGGGCTCTCTGCGCCATACAGACAGAAGGGGATATAGCTATTCTAATGTTTTAAATTATAACAAGAGAATTCAGAAAAAACACAAAATAAATTTGATGGTTGGCCAGGAAGAGGTGTATAACGAAGGACGTTGGTTCGAAGCCAGTTCAAACCAGTTTCCGAATGACGATATCGGTTTGGCTGATTTGTCACTGGGAACCCTGCCGGGAATTCCTGCCTCATACGAAGAAGACGATCGACTGCTTTCGTTCTTCGGACGTGCAAATTACGCCTATCAGGATAAATACCTGTTTACAGCAACAATGCGTGCTGATGGATCAACGAAATTTGGTTCGGGTAATAAATACGGGTATTTCCCGTCTGCATCAATAGCCTGGCGGGCAGTTGAAGAAGAGTTCATTAAATCGCTGGATCTTTTCTCGAACCTTAAATTCCGCTTAAGCTACGGGATAGCCGGGAACAACCGGATTCCAAACTACCAGTCGCTTGCATTACTTGGTTCCGATTATTATGCCATTCAGAATACGCCTCAGATTAGCGTAGCATCTACTGTGCTTCCCAACCCAGATTTGAAATGGGAAACAACTGTTTCCAGAAACTTTGGCGTTGACCTTGGTTTCCTCGATCAGCGCATCCAGTTAACAGCAGAAGCTTATCAAACAAATACAAAAGATTTGTTATTGCGGGCGCAAATTCCTCTTACTTCAGGTTATTCGTCTATGATTTTGAATGTTGGAGAAACGCGAAACAAAGGTTTTGAATTGAATTTGAATACCGTGAATGTTTCATCGCGTAACTTCGAGTGGAGAACCAATTTTAATATCTCTTTCAATAAGAATAAAGTAGTAGCATTAACCGATGGTTCTGATTCATTCCTTTACGCATCTGACTGGGGATTAGTTGGGAACGACTACATAGTAAAAGTAGGTGAGCAGATAGGAAGTATGTACGGATACCAAACCGACGGGCTTTTCCAGGTAGAAGATTTTAACTACGATGCAGCAACCGGAAAATACACGTTGAAAGAAGGAATTCCGTACGATCCGAACTGGTACCCGGAACCGGGGTTCTGGAAAATTAAAGATATTTCTGGTCCTGACGGAGAACCCGACGGAATTATTGATCCTAACGATCGTTCGATTATTGGAAATGCCAGCCCGATACATTATGGTGGTATCACCAACTCGTTCAGCTACAAAAATTTCGATTTGAGCGTCTTTTTGAACTGGTCATACGGAAATGATATATATAATGCCAATAAAATTAACTACACAAATTATTCAGGCCCCAGTAAAAATACTCTGGCAAATGTAAAAGATCGCTGGATAAGCATCGATGGAAATGGAAACAGGGTTACTGACCCAACAATACTTGCAGAACTGAATAAGGGGGCAATTATGCCTGTGTACAATGGTTCAGGAGCTAACAATATGCTCCATAGCTGGGGAATTGAAGATGGCTCGTTCCTGCGGATTAACAACGTTAGCCTCGGCTACACACTGCCGAAATCGGTGCTGACGAAATTGAGTATCAGCAACCTTAGAGTTTATACAACGGTTTACAATATTCATACTTTTACAAATTATTCAGGGTACGATCCTGAAGTAAGTACCAGGGAAAGCAGTGGCGTAACACCCGGTGTCGACTTCGGCGCTTATCCAAAAAGCAGATCCATTGTATTTGGTGTAAATCTTTCATTATAAAACACAAACTGAAAATAATTATGAAAAAAATAAAATATACAAAGTGGATAATGATGGTGGTGTTGTTAGTTGTTACGACCACCGCCTGTGAAGACCTGCTGGAAGAAAAACCCAGATCGTATTATGCTGCGGAAACTTTTTTCCAAACTGTGAAGCAGGCAAATATGGCTACTCTTGGCATTTATGATGTGTTGGCAGAGTTGGATACCTATGGCAGAACTCTTTCTATGATTTGGTGTGCAGACACCGATATTATGCAAATGCGCGGAACTGGCCTGGATAACGATCGACGGAAAATGTGCCATTACAATGCAGATCCTTCATTAGGGTGGGTTCAGAATACCTGGACAATGCTTTGGAAAGGAATTGACCGTGCAAACATGGTTATTCAGAAAATTCCGGAAATGGATTTGTACACCGAAGGAACTGAAGATGAAATAAAAATGCTGCAACGCTACTTGGGTGAAGCTAAATTTTTGAGGGGACTGATTTATTTTGACCTGGTACGAATTTGGGGAGCCGTTCCGTTAAAAACAGAGCCCACAAAGGCAAGCGACGATATGTCTGTGAGCCGTGCTTCATACGAAGAGTTGTACAATCAGATTGATAAAGATTTGACCGATGCAGCAGAATTACTGCCCTGGCGTTCGGACGTTCCGGAAGCCGGAGAACGCGCCAGTAAAGGTGCTGCACTGGGAACGCATGCACGCGTTTGTTTGGCCCGTGGCGGATATTATCTCGATGTATACGAGAAACAACGCACAAGGGTAAGCAATTACAAAGACTATTACGAAAAGGCAGCACAGCTTACAAAACAAGTTATTGAGTCGGGCGAGCATGCTCTTAACCCGAGCTACGAGCAAGTATTCCGCAACTATTGTGAATTTAAGGTAGAGCCGAAGGAAAGCATGTTCGAAATCGGGATGTTTAACCTAGAAGGTGGTGCGGCCAATACCGGTATTATTGGTTCTTACAACGGGCCTACTGCAGCGGCAGATTACATTTACGGCAGGGCAAACAGTTTCTTAAATTCAACTCCGCTTTTTAAAGCATCTTTTGCCGATGAAGATTTAAGAAAAGAAGTTGCCGTTACCGATTTCCAGATTTTGGCCGATGGTACGTTGAAGGTTTATCCGAAAAACAATGATCACATGTGGTCACCCGGAAAATGGCGCCGTAACTGGCACATTCAGGCAGCCAAAAATCCCAACAATACCGACCTCAACTGGGTATATTTACGTTATGCCGATGTATTGCTGATGAGGGCCGAAGCAGAAAACGAAGTAAATGAAGGCCCAAATGCAGCAGCCTACGCAGCAATTAACGAAGTACGTGACCGTGCAGGCTTGGAAGATCTTCCTTCCGGTTTATCGAAAGACGAATTTTTTGAAGCGCTTAAACAGGAAAGGGTTTGGGAACTTTGCTTCGAAGGATGGCGGAAAGATGACCTGGTGCGTTGGAATATTTTGGGCGAAACATTAAGGCAGGCTCAAGCCGACCTGAAAGAGCACAGAAGCAATTTTCCATACGTTGCTGGCGACCTGTTTGACGAAGACAAAGACGAATTGTGGCCCATCCCGCTTGTTGATATCGATGAAAATCCGAACTTATTTCAGAATCCTTATTTTTAGCAGATAGAAGTTTAGTTAGATTTGACAACGAATGGGGTAGTTATACTGCCCCATTTTTTTGGTTTAGAAACTACCAGTCCGGTTATTTATACTATTTTTGGCGTATTAAATTATGAATGATGGCATTATGAGAAGCTTTATTGCAGCAATCCTGCTTTCGTTAGGATTCAACATTGCCGTCCAAGCACAACAAACTTCTGGCAACAGAGATATATTATTCGAAAATATTTCAAACAGTCAGGGACTCTCACAAAGTACAGTTTTCTCCATTGTTCAGGATACCCTGGGCTACATGTGGTTTGCAACCCAGGACGGTTTGAACCGATACGATGGAGTTCAGTTTCGGGTTTTTCGTGATGATAACAGTGATTCAACAACTGTTATTTCGCACCATATTCGGGTGTTGTTTAACGACGACGAAGGGAATTTATGGATTGGTGGAAACAAAGGAATCAGCAAGTACAATTACGAGTACGACAACTTTAGGAATTACCCGTTGTTCGACCAGCGCTACGACCGCTTTATTTCAGACATTGAGCAAGACAGTAAGGGCAGGATTTGGGCCGGATCATTCAGCGGGAATATGTATAAATACAACCCGGACAGCAACGATTTTTCGGAATACAAAATTTCCTACAACGGAGAGCGGCTTTATTACATTAACGACATTTGCGCATGTGGAGATGAATTGCTTGTGGGTACTGAATACGGTTTGTATTCGGTGGATGTTGAAAATGAAACCGTAAAAAAAATAGATCTGTTTGAAAAGGACCCAAAAGTCAGGAAGATGCTGAAATGTGCCGACGGGCGTATTTGGGTGGGAACCGAAGGAAACGGGCTTCTTTTATTGAACCGCAATTTTGACATCGAAGAAAACTATCTTCATAAAATAAATAATGGCAACTCGCTGTGTAATAACAATGTGCGCTCCCTTTCTTTTGATAACGACAGCAACCTCTGGATAGGAACTTTTGTGGGATTAAGCATTCTGGACAAAAACACCGGTAGTTTTTCCAATTATTACCAGGATTATACACGGCCTTATACGTTGAGTCAGAACTCGGTGCGTTCACTTTACAAAGATAAAGAAGGCGGAATGTGGCTCGGAACGTTTTACGGAGGTATAAACTTCTATCATCCACACAACCTGCATTTTGATTTGATAAACCAAAACGGCGGTACTTTTTCGTTGAACGACAATGTGTTGAGCTGCATTACAGAAGATGCCCAAGGAAAAGTGTGGATTGGCACCAACGACGGAGGTGTTAACTGCTGGAACCGGAAGGACAACACCGTTAAATATTTTATGTTTGACGAGTCGGATCCGAATACGATCAGCTCAAACAATATAAAATCACTTGTTTTTACCGACGACCAGAAGTTATTGGTGGGAACGCACAAATCGGGGTTGAATCTTTTTGATCCGGAAACCGGGAAAAATATCCGGTTTAAAGCCAGCGAAGCTCCCGGAGCAATTTCCGACAACAGCGTTTACGCATTGCTGAAAGACCGCAAATCGCAAATTTGGGTAGGTGCCTGGGGCGGGTTGGAGAAGTTTAACCTCAAAACAAAAACTTTCGAACTGATTAGTTCCGATTCAAAAGGGCAGCAGCTCACATCCAGCCAGATTACCTCGCTGTTTGAAGACTCGCAAAACAGAATTTGGATTGGCACTTTCGAAGGATTAAATATTTTTTATCCCGAAAAGCGTCTGTTCGAATCGTTCAGAACTCATCCCGGAGACTCCACCAGTTTGAGCCACGATTTTGTAAACTGTATTTACGAAGACAGCAAAAAGAGAATCTGGATTGGAACCAATGGCGGGCTGAATATTTTTAATGAGATTGAACGAAATTTCAAAAGGATTACCACCGAAGACGGGTTGGAAAGCAACGTGTTTTTTGGAATTCTAGAAGATGATCAAAATCGAATGTGGATTAGTACAAATCAGGGAATTATCTCTTTGGATCATCAGGGGAAATCCATGAAAAACTACTTAGTACACGACGGTATCCAGAACACGCAGTTCAACAATTTTTCATACGCAAAACTTAACGATGGCTACTTTTTGTTTGGCGGAATAAAAGGGCTGACCATGTTTCGGCCCGATAGCATTAAAATACTTCCGTTTAACTCAAAAGTTCTTTTAACGAGTTTGAGCATCAACAGTCAGAAAATAAACTCCGATGATGAAACAGGAATACTGGAAAATCACATTAACCAGACGAACAAAATTATTCTGAATCACGACCAGAATACAATTACGCTGGACTATTCTGCTGTAAATTACGTAGATAACGAGAATATAACCTACCTTACTAAACTCGACAATTTTAATAAACAATGGTGGCGCTCCGATAATTCTGTTACATTTTCGCAATTGCCGCCCGGAGAGTACACCTTTAAGGTAAAAGCAGTACGCGGGGAAATTGCCGGTGCCCCAACTTCCCTGCAAATAGTTATTCTAAAACCCTGGTATCTGAGAAATTGGGCACTGGTTTTATATATTTTTCTATTGGCAGTTGCCGCTCATTTCGTTTATAAATTTGCCATGGAGCGGATGAGAACATTGCACGATTTGCGTGTTGAAAGGCTTGAAAAAGAGAAGTTAAGCGAAATTAACCAGATGAAGCTGCAGTTCTTTACCAACATTTCCCACGAGTTCAGAACTCCGCTTACCCTGATTTTGTCGCCTCTGGAAAAAATTCTCGAAAAACCGATAAACGATGAGTGGTTGCGCAAGCAGATTTTGTTAATCAACAAAAATGCCAGCAGGCTGCTCGATTTAATCGACCAATTGCTGGAATTCAGAAAATCGGAAACCGGAAAATTGAAGCTGAACGTTTCGCGAAACGAGCTGGTTGGTTTTGTTAACGATATTTACCTCTCTTTTGCATCGGTGGCAGCGCAAAACAAAATTGTATATTCTTTCAATTCAAAAGAAGAAAAACTGGAAATCTGTTTTGACAAAAATATTATCGAACGGATATTTTTCAACTTGTTGTCCAACGCATTTAAGTTTACTCCCAACGGCGGAAAAATTGGAATCAACCTTCACAAAAACAGCAAATCTGTGGTTATCGAAGTAACAGATTCCGGAAAAGGAATTCCCAAAGATAAACTGTCGCTTATTTTCGAAAGGTACTACAGCGTAACCGAAAGCAACGTAAATATGGGCACGGGTATTGGCCTGGCTTTAACCAAACGGTTGGTGGAGCTGCACTACGGAAGCATCAGGGTTGAAAGCGAAGAGGGGATAGGTTCCAAATTTGTGGTAACGCTGCCAATTTCGGAGAGCGTGTATTCCGAAAGCGAAATTTCCGCCATTTCGGTTGAAACGGGAAGGTATAAAAAAGCAACCGAAGTAATTTCCGACGAAAACGAAGAGGAGCCCGCAGAAATGCTGGTTGCTGACGAAAAAGACACCATTCTGATTGTGGAAGATAACGCTGATATTGTTGCCTATTTAAAAGACAATTTCTCGGTGAACTACAATATTTGCACAGCCCCGAATGGCGAAGAGGCGCTGAAAGTTGTTGAGCAAAGCAATCCTGCACTTATTATATCGGATGTGATGATGCCGGTTATGGACGGGATAAAATTCTGTAAAAAAATAAAGCAAAACATCAAAACAAGTCACATTCCCGTGATTTTGCTCACTGCCAAAACTTCGGTGGAAGATCAGATGGAAGGGCTGGATTCCGGCGCTGACGATTACCTTCCCAAACCGTTTTCTGTCCGGGTGCTCGAAAAGAAAGTTTTCAACCTGATAAAAAGCAGGAAAAGGTTGCAGGATTATTACTCCAAATCAATTGATGTGAATCCGGAAGAGATTGCATTCAATTCGTTGGATCAGGAAATATTGGAAAAGTCGAAGGAGATAATAGAAAAGTACCTCTCCGATCCCGATTTTTCGGTAGAAATATTTGCCCGCGAAATAGGAATGAGCCGGTCGAACCTTCACTTGAAATTGAAAGCAATTACGGGCGAATCTGCAACCGATTTTATCAAAAAAATCAGGCTTGGAAAGGCTGTAAAATTGCTGGAAGAAAACAAGTACTCTATTTCCGAAATCAGTTACATGGTAGGATACAGTTCTCCGTCGTATTTTACCACCAGTTTTAAAAAGTACTTTGGCTATCTTCCTACGGGTCACCTGGATCAGATGCGGAAATAGTATTTTGGAAAAAGCAGCACTTTCGCAGTGAAAAACGCTCTGTTTTATCAAAAAAATAACAGATTTCAACACAATCAATATTCACTTCAACAAAAGTAATATTACGAAAAACCTGTTTACAGGAAGTTGTGTTTTTTATCTCCTACTTTTGAAGTAAAATGGTTTTAATAAAATCCCTTTTATAAGATAAAGTACAATGAAGGAACGGAGACATGCTATAGGAATTGATTTAGGAGGATCATACATTAAATATGCCCTGGTGACTGAAAATGGGAAGATCAAATTTGAATCGAAAAAACCCACGGAAGTTGAGAAGGGAAGAGATCATTTAATAAGTGCGCTAAAACAGTCGATACTTGAAGCAAAATTATTGGCCGAATCGGAAGGACTGGAAATAACCGGGGTTGGAATCGGAACTCCCGGGATAATCGATAACGGGCTAATTCTCGGCGGAGCCGAAAACCTGCCGGAGTGGGAAAGTTTGCCGCTGGCAGGTATTTTAAATAAGGGTTTCGGATTTCCGGTATTTGTTGAAAACGATGCCAACCTGATGGGACTGGGTGAATTTCATTACGGTTCAAAAACTCATAATACCGATATCATTTTTATAACCGTTGGAACCGGAATCGGAGGAGCCATGGTGTTAAACGGAAAATTGTATGGCGGCCACCGAAACAGGGGAGCCGAGCTGGGGCATATTATTATAAACCCCGACGGCGAAAAATGCTCGTGCGGAGGTATCGGTTGCTGGGAGGCTCACGCTTCGGTAACAGCGCTAATCCGCGATTACAAAAACGCTCTTATCGAAAGAGGAAAAAGGGTTCCCGGAAAGGTGGACGGCAAATACATTGTGGAGCGTTATCTGAAAAAAGAAAAAGAAGCGCAGCAGGCGCTCGAAACCCACTTCTATTACCTCTCTGCCGGACTGGCAGGGTTGATTAATATTTTCAGTCCGCAGCGCGTTGTTGTGGGCGGAGGTATTTCTGAAGCCGGCGAGTTTTACATCAGGGAAATAAGGAAAAGAACTCTGAAAATGGCCATGAAAGAGACGCAGGTTTTTACCAAAATAAGCAGGGCCGAACTCGGAAACAAAGCCGGAATGTTTGGTGCTGCTGCCTTGGTTTTTGACAGCCTGAAAAAAAGCGAAAAAGTAGAAAACTAATAGTTCTAATTACTAATAAATATTGAATTAAATGAATAGCAGGAATGGTTTAGTAGTTGTTTTGATTCTGTTTATCTGGTTTGTGATCTCCTTTGTGACTAACATTTTGGGGCCACTAATGCCGGTAATCATCGACAACTACAATTTGAGTTTAACTCTGGGCGCCTTTTTGCCGTTTTCCTTTTTCCTGGCCTACGGGGTAATGTCTATTCCGGCAGGGTTTCTGGTTGAGCGGTACGGGGAAAAAACATCAATGCTCATATCTTTTGGGTTGAATCTGGCGGGTTCGTTTTTGTTCGCGCTGTTCCCCGGTTACACAGTTGCCCTTTTTTCGCTGTTCATAATCGGAATTGGTATGGCCATGCTGCAGGTTATTATTAACCCGCTGATGCGCGTTGCAGGAGGTGAAGAAAATTTCGCGTTTTTTTCTGTAATGGGGCAGCTGGTTTTCGGGGGCGCATCCTTTATCAGCCCTTTTGTTTTTACCTATTTAATGAGAAATCTGAGCAACTACGGTGGCGATGGCAATGCGCTGGTTGATATGCTTAGCCGCGTGATTCCCGAAGGATTGCCCTGGGTTTCGCTGTACTGGATATTTACCGCCGTGTTTGTGGTTGTTCTATTGATAATTGCACTTGTAAAACTGCCCAAGGTTGAGCTGAAAGACGATGAAAAGGTAGAAGCTTTGCAATCGTATCTTTCTCTTTTCCGCCAGCGTAAAGTGCTGCTTTACTTTGCCGGAATAATGGCCTATGTGGGAACAGAGCAGGGAGTGGCCAACTGGATGAGCAAGTTTTTGCACAGTTACCACGGAATTAGTCCCGAAGGGGCAGGTGCACACGCCATCTCCTGGTTTTGGGGATTGATGTCAATCGGTTGCCTGGTGGGGTTGGTTTTATTAAAACTGATGGATTCCCGCCGCGTTCTGAAAATATTTTCAGTGCTATCAGTCATAAGTTTACTGCTGGCGTTGTTCGGCAGCAGCAGTGTATCGCTCATTGCCTTCCCGGCCATTGGGTTTTTTATCTCTGTAATGTTTTCCATCATATTCTCGCTGGCGCTGAATTCGGTAAAGGCACACCACGGTGCTTTCTCCGGAATATTGTGTTCGGGAATATTTGGTGGGGCGCTGGTTCCGCTGATAATCGGCTGGATTGGCGATTTTGTCGGGCTGAGGCTGGCCATGCTGTTTTTACTGCTCACCATGGGGTATATTTTCAGTATTGCTTTTTGGGCCCGCCCGTTAGTTAATAATAAAACAACGACTGTGAAGGAGATTTTTGCATCGCTTCAAACCCGGTCGTTACGCAGGAAAGATGTTTAATTGAAAAACTAATATAAGATGAAACTAAATTACCGTAGAATTTTTATGTCACTGCTTCTGGTCTCCTTTCTGTTCCAGTTGGGTTGTAGCCAGGCTGAAAAGAAAAAAGAAGAACGCCGTCCTAATTTTATCATTTTGATGTCCGACAACCACAGTTGGGATCATTTGGGTTGTTACGGCGATCCGGTAATCCAGACGCCGAATATCGACAAGCTGGCTGCCGAAGGCATTCGTTTTACACAGGCTTACTGTTCAGCGCCATCATGCGCTCCTGCACGAGCATCCATGCTCACCGGTCAGGACATTTGGCGATTGGATGAAGCTGCCAATCTGTGGGGCGATTTTCCACCCCAGTTTGAGGTTTTCACCAAGTTGTTGGAAGAATCGGGCTACCTGGTTGGGCACGAAGGCAAGGGCTGGGGCCCCGGAGACTGGGAAGCTGGCGGCCGCACGGAAAATCCGGCAGGTACCAAATACTATTCGTTTGAAGAGTTTTATAACGACCGTGAAAAAGGACAACCCTTTTTCTATTGGTTCAGCTCCCGCGACCCACACCGTCCGTTCAAAGCCGACGGCTGGAAAAAAGGCAAAATTGATATCGACAAGCTGGTTGTTCCGCCTTACCTGCCCGACGTAGAAGATGTGCGCAAAGACATTGGTGATTACTATGCCGAGATAGAGAATTTTGACCGCGATGTCTCTTCATACATTCAGCTGCTGAAAGAGATGGGCCAATTGGACAACACACTGATATTGGTTTGCAGCGATAATGGCTGGCAGATGCCGCGTGGTTTGGGTAATCTTTACGACTTTGGCACGCGCCTTCCGTTTGTAATTTCCATGCCCAAGCGCTTTGCAGGCGGACGAGTGGTCGATGATTTTGTAAGCCTGAACGACGTTGCTCCTACATTTTTGGAACTTGCCGGTGTAGAGATTCCGGAAGAGATGAATGCCCGGAGCTTTGCAAATATCCTGGAATCAGACAAAGACGGACAGGTAGATGCCACCCGTGATTTTGTGGTAACTGCAAGAGAACGTCATGCCTTTGCCCGCAAAAACGGAACCGGCTACGGAGCCCGTTCGTACCGTACGCACGACTATTTGTACATCCGCAATTACAACCCGGAATACTGGCCGGCAGGAGATCCACCGTTGTTTGGAGACGTGGATGCCCACATGTTGCAATATCCTTGTCCGACCAAAATGTATATTCTGAAAAATCGCGATAAAGAAGGCGTATCAGAGTTGTTCGACTTAGGTTTTGGAAAACGTCCGGCAGAAGAGTTGTACGATTTGAACAAAGACCCGTTCCAGATGAACAATGTGGCAGGCAGCGAAGAGTATAAAGCCGTAAAAGACGAGTTGGCAACTACTTTAACCAATTACCTGAAAGAGCAGGGAGACCCGCGTGAAACCGGAGCGCCGATGAAATGGCTGAATGCTCCGTACTATGCAGAAAAAGATAAATACCCTACCCCGAGTGAAGAGGCAATCCGTGAACTGGGCCTCAAAGAAGAATATTCACTGGTAGACGAATAGGTTAAGGAAAGAAACTATAAGGCAATCAAATCAAATAACAACATGGAATCTAATAAAATAGGCAGAAGGGATTTTGTAAAGGCCGGAACATTTGCAGCGGCCGGAATCAGCATTGTTCCCAGCCACGTCATTTCCGGGCTGGGGCATAAAGCCCCGAGCGATAAGCTCAATATTGCGGGAATTGGCGTAGGTGGAAGAGGCTTTGGCAACCTGCGTGAACTGGAGAGCGAGAACATTGTGGCGTTGTGCGATGTGGACTGGCGATACAGCCAGCGGGTGTTTGATTATTTTCCAAAAGCGAAGAGATACAAAGACTGGCGTGTGATGTACGACGAACTTGGAGACTCGTTTGACGCGGTGATGATTGCAACAGCCGACCACACGCATGCCATTATCGGTGCATATGCCATTACCATGGGCAAACATGTTTACCTGCAAAAGCCGCTTACCCATTCGGTTTACGAATCGCGGTTGCTGACCAAATTGGCCAAAGAGTACAAGGTAGCCACCAGCATGGGAAACCAGGGCGCCTCTGACGACGATGCCAGCATCACCATTGAGTGGCTCCAAAGCGGAATATTGGGCGATGTAAAAAAAGTGGAAGCTTTTACCGACCGCCCAATCTGGCCACAGGGCCTGAACCGCCCTGAGCCGGGAATGTGGGTGCCTGATTACCTGAATTGGGATCTGTTTGTTGGCCCGGCAAAAATGCGTCCCTACCACAACCTTTACCATCCGTGGAACTGGCGCGGTTGGTGGGATTTTGGGGTTGGAGCACTGGGCGACATGGGATGCCACGTACTGCACCCGGTCTATTTTGGCCTCGATTTAAAATATCCTACCAGTTTACAGGCCATTTCTACACTGTTGTTAAACGACTGTGCGCCGTCTGCACAAACCGTAAAAATGGTTTTCCCGGAGCGAAAAAGCACGGTTATGAAAAAGAGCAAACAACCCGGAGTAGAAGTGATTTGGTACGATGGCGGACTACGGCCGATGGTACCGGCAGGGTGGCCGGCCGGCAAAGAGATGAACATCAAAGGCGGTGGCGTTATTTATCACGGGGAGAAAGACATTCTGGTGACCGGCAGCAAGGGCAGCGATCCCTGGCTGATGTCGGGTAATGTACCGGAGGTGGCTCCCACACGGCGCAGGGTGAAAATCAGCCACGAGATGGACTGGGTCAGGGCATGTAAAGAGAGTCCCGAAACCCGGGTTCCCACGTTATCAGATTTTGCAGAAGCCGGCCCGTTTAACGAAATGGTGGTAATTGGTACGGCAGCAGTGCGTTTGCAGTCGCTGTTTAAAGAGCTGGCCTGGGATGGCGAGAACATGCAGTTTACCAACATCACCGACAGTGAAACCATCAAAACAGTAGTAAGAGACGGTTTTGAAATTACTGACGGTCACCCGACATTCGACAAAACCTGGACGGAGCCGATCAGCGCCAAAGCATTTGCAGAGGAGATAATCAGTCATACCTATCGCGAGCCATGGCGCTTGCCCGATATGCCTGCATAGTTTTGCAGCAAAAGCTAAGGTTGTGGCAGGCGTGTCCTGCTGCAACCTACATAAGATGGCACAGAACAAATAATATTTACTGAATGAAAAAGATGAACCATATAACAATACTGGCAGCCCTGTTTTTCGCCCTTTCTTTTAATGCCTATTCAGCAGATGGCGGCAAAGGCGATGCAGTGGCCGGCGAGGAACAGCAAGCGTTGAATACGCTGACCAAAAAGGAGAAACAGGAAGGATGGAAACTTCTTTTTGACGGGGTTTCAATAAAAAACTGGAAGACCTTTAACGGGGGAAAGAAAGTTGAAGGGTGGAAAATTGTTGATGGCATATTGTACAACTCGGGCGAAGGCAGCGACCACGGCGGAGACATCATTACAAAAAAACAGTACGACAATTTTGAGTTGTCGCTGGAGTGGAACATCTCGCCGCTGAGTAACTCGGGGATTTTCATCCGTGCGCAGGAAAACATTGTAAATACGATTTACAAAACAGCTCCGGAGTACCAGTTAAGCGATGACATTGGCATAACGCGTAAACGCGAGAAATACCAGTTTACAGCCGCCTGTTACGGCATGTACGAAACCGAAGGAGCAGCGATAAACCCGCCGGGAGAGTGGAATACCTCGCGGCTGGTGGTTAACGGCGCCCATGTGGAGCACTGGCTAAACGGGAAGAAAGTAGTGGAGTACGAACTGTGGAGCCAGGACTGGAAAGAGCGCAAGGCTAAAAGCAAATGGAAAGACGAGCCTTATTACGGCATGGCAAAGAAAGGCCATGTGGGGCTCCAGGACCACGGCGGTCTGACTCGTTTCAGAAATATCAAAATAAAGAAGTTGTAGTAAAAACCAGTAAAAGAAGGTCCCAATGAATAAAACTAATTACCAGTTGTTTACCCCGGGCTTGATTTTGTCGTTGCTTTTATTGTTGTTGTGCTTCAATGCCGGGGCACGCGACAAAGGCGACAAACCAAATGTCATTTTTGTTATTTGCGACCAAATGCGCGCAGATGCGTTTGGTGCGGCAGGCAACAGTGTGGTTCACACGCCCCATCTCGATCGGATGGCCGAACAGGGCGCCATGTTTACCAACAATTTTTCAAACAGCCCGGTATGCTTGTCTTCCCGGATAAGCATGTTCAGCGGTAAATACACTTCGGAAACCGGGGTTTTCAGCAATAGGTATCCTGAGGAAACACATCTGGTATTTAGAAATTCGTTGCCGTGGTATTTCAAAGAGGCCGGTTACCGTACCGGTTATGTCGGAAAGAACCACACTTACCAGCGGGCAGAGTTGAAAAATTTTGACGACGTTATTATCCGTGGAAGGGAAGAGTGCCGGAGCTATTCAAAATATGTTCCTCCTTTTTGGCACTCAGATATGTTTTGGCCTGAAGAGGATTGCAATCCCGGGAAAAACACCCGCGACGCAATAAATTTTATCGAACAGACCGATGACGACCAGCCGTTTTTTTTGGTGGTTAGCTACTTCGATCCGCATCCGCCATATATGGCACCTTCAAAATATACCAGCGGGTACTGCTCTTCAGAAATGGTACTACCCGAATACATCGATCCCGAACAGTTGGGGCCGCGAATCGCTACTCAGCAAAAAGCATTGCACTACGATAAAATTACTGACACTGACCTGAAAGAAACCATGCGTTATTATTACGCCTCTGTTGAGTGGGGCGTGGACGAGCAGGTTGGACGACTGGTTGAATTGTTGGAGAAAAAAGGGATTGATGAAAATACCGTTATTGTTTTTACTTCTGACCACGGCGATTTTATGGGGCAGCACAGAATGGTGCGGAAGGGAATGTTCCTGTACGACGCATTGCTGCATGTGCCAATGATTTGGTATGCGCCGGGAATTGTACAGCAAGGTAAAGTGGTTAGCGGAATGAGCCAGAATGTAGATATTTTTCCAACGTTGCTCGACCTCGCCGGAATTGAAGTTCCGGGTTTTCTGGCAGGGCAGTCGTTAAAAAATGTGCTTGTGAAAAAGGAAGCAGAAATTCCTGCCGAACGAAAAATATTTGCACATGCTACTTACAGCGAGTTGCCCGAAAATTATTGGAACAACCCGGAACCTTATTTTAAGCCCGACAGCGACGTTCCGTTTCACACGCGAATTGAGAGGCTTACCTGGGAAAACGATTGGAGAACATCAATGGTGCGCACTGCCGGTTGGAAATTGATTCTGAGTGATACGCATCAACCTGAGCTCTATTTTATGGACGGGAAAAATGTGGAGAAAAAGAATCTGTATGGAGAGACTGAGTACAACCAAAAGTACCAGGAATTAAAAGAAACACTGGAAAATTAGTATAAAACGTGTATGGTGAATTATTCGTACAACGAAGCGTGACCATTGTGCCGCAGATTGTTTGATTCACCATAAAACAACCAATAATAGCGAAATGAAAATACGAACGAAACCCTTTAGAATATTGCTATGCCTGATAGCTGCAGGTTTTTTTATGCCGGTTTTAAAGGCTGAAGATAAGCAGGATGTTGTCCCGAACTGGGTGCGAAACTCAATGGAATATGCCCAGGTGCAGGCAAAAAAAATGCTGCCCGAGGTGTTAAAAACTGAAAAGTTACCCCGCTCTTTTGAGCGCGGCTTGTGTGAAATCGATGACTGGACAAGCGGTTTTTATCCCGGAGTTTTATGGTATTTGTACGAGTACTCCGGTGACGATTTCTGGAAAAGTAATGCCGAGAAAGTAACGTCATTTTTGGCTGAACAACAATACAATACAGGTGATCACGATGTGGGGTTCAGAATATTTTGCAGCTATGGAAACGGCTGGCTGCTTACCGGTAATAAAGAATACGAAAAAGTAATTGTTCAGGCAGCCAGGTCATTGGCTTCCAGGTACAACGACAAAACAAAAACAATTATGTCGTGGAATCCAAACGAAAGGCGTGACTGGAAGTTCCCGGTTATTATCGATAACATGATGAACCTGGAATTGATTTACGAAGCGTATAAATTGTCGGGTGACGAAAGGTTGAAAGATGTTGCCATTTCGCACGCCGATCAGACCATAAAATATCAGTACCGGCCGAACTACTCCTGCCCGCATGTAATTGATTTTGATCCGGAGACCGGGGCATTTAGGAAGATGGACTGGAACAATGGTTTTTCAGATCCGGAAATTGCCGAATGGAGCCGCGGCCAAAGTTGGGGATTGTACGGATTTACAATGATGTACCGCGAAACCAATAAAGAGGAATACCTGAAGCAGGCTGAAAAAATTGCGGATTTTTTGTTGAATCATCCCAACATGCCCGAAGATTTGGTGCCGTACTGGGATTATGTGTCGCCAAAAATTCCAACCATGCGCGATGCCTCTGCTGGTGCCATCATGGCTTCGGCGTTGCTCGAACTGAGTACTTTTTCCAGCCAGGGAGAAAAATATTTTAAGGCCGGCGAAAAAATGCTGAAAAGCCTGGCTTCGGACGAATACCGCGCTGACCCGGTGTGCAATGGCAACTATATTTTACGCCACGCTACCGGAAATTTTCTGCGTGGCAGTGAAGTAGACGGTACTTTAATTTATGCCGACTACTATTTTGTTGAAGGGCTTCTCAGGTATTTGAAGCTGACCAACGGAAAACCGCTTTTTGCGCTGAAGTAGTTTTTATTGAAACTGGCTTTTAGGTCATTTAGCTGAAACAGAAACAGATAAAATAGGATTAGAAATGAAACTGTTACTATTTATTACTTTATTATTTCCGAATGCTTTTTTTTCGGATAATCAACCCACGACAATTCAGGAAAAACCAAACATTTTGTGGCTTACGTTGGAGGACACCAGTCCTCACCAGTTTGGCTGCTATGGCAGTCCCGACGTAAAAACGCCGGAAGTTGATGCGCTTGCCGGCAAAGGAATACGCTACACCAACGCATCATCAAATGCACCGCATTGTTCGGCAGCCCGTTCAACCTTAATTACCGGTTGCTACGCCACCACCTACGGAATGGATATTCACCGCGAACAATATGAAACTCCGGAAGATATTTTTTATCCGTTGTACCTGCGGAAGGCCGGGTATTTTTGTACCAACAACGCCAAAACTGATTACAATTCTACAATAGACGACAAAAGCCTTTGGGATGAATGCAGTCACGAGGCTTCGTACAACAGTCCTGCTCGCAAGCCCGGACAGCCGTTTTTCGCAATTTTTAATACAACGGCCACGCACATGGGGCTGGTGCGCACCATAACCACCGAAGGACGCCCCGATTTTAAGAAATTTGGAATCGATGAAAATAAAATATTCCTGCCGCCTCATGTTCCCGATTTACCGGAAATGCGGTCGGATGAAGCGTATGAGCTGAAAGCCAGTCAGGAATCCAGTCAATGGGCACAGGTTTTTTTAGATGATTTGGAAAAGAGAGGATTGGCTGAAAATACCATCGTGTTTTTTTATAGCGACCACGGAGGATGCCTGCCCCGGGGAAAAGGATTCCCATACGAAAGCGGGTTGCGTGTGCCTCTGATTATTTATGTGCCCCCGGCCTGGCAGGAAAAGCTGGGTGTTGAATCGGGAATTGTAGATCCGCGGCTGGTAAGTTTTGTCGATTTTGCACCAACCATTTTGAGCCTCGCCGGCGTAGAACCACCTGATTTTATGCAGGGAAAAGCTTTCATGGGAAAATATGCCGAGGCTCCTCGTAAACTACAGTTCGGGTTCAGGGCGAATCAGGAAAACTATCATTACGATCCTTGCCGGACTGTTACCGACGGGCGTTACAAATACATTCGAAACTACATTCCACATAAGCCGTTTTGCCTGCGGAATCTTTATCAGTGGGGAATGCCTGCAAATCTGGCGTGGGACGAATACGTTATGTCGGGCAAATGTACCCGCCCCGAGTGGCTGCAACCGTTTCAGCCAAAATCTGCGGAAATGCTTTTTGATTTGGAAAATGATCCCTGGGAGCTGAACAACCTGGCCGGAGATTCGGAATACAATAACGAACTACAGTTTTTCAGAAAAGAAACAGCAAAACATATTCGCGAAAGTAACGACCTGGGATTGTTTGTGAGGGGACTGCGGAAAAAGCCGGGTGGTTTGTATCGCTGGGTGAAAGAAGAAAATTTTCCGCTTGAAAAGTTGTATGAGGCAGCCGAACTTGCCAGTTCGCCCACTGCCGCCGATACCGAAAAATTGGTGGAATTGCTTCAAAGTCCGTATCCGGAATTTCGCTACTGGGGAGCCATTGGTTTTTGCACGTTGGGCTCACAAAAACAGACGGGTGAGTGCCCCGAAGAACTGATTCAGGCTGCCAACGACAAAACCAAAGAGGTTGCTACCGCTGCTGCCGAGGCGCTTTGCTATCTCGGTGAGTTCGATAAAGGCGTGAAAAAACTGATTCACTTGTTTGAAAATAATTTTAACCTGGCGTACTCTTCGTTGGAAACTTTAACCTGGTATCCGGAGCAAAGGCAAATGATGATGAAGTACCTGCCTGAGTTTATATCGATGAATAAAAAGCAGGAACAAATAGTTCAGGACAGAATGGGGCTGGGCGTTAAAGTGCGTTCCATTTTGGTGAATTTGGGCGAATTGCCGCTGTCTGAACTTTATACCGAGGAGGATCGCGAAAAAGGCATCGAAGCCAATAAAAAAGGGCGTACGTTTGTTTATCCTCCTGATATTCAACCTTCAGTTCACCAATAAAAACACAAACAATGTTGCAATTAATTAACAGAAAAGAGATTACCCGGATGATGAACAGAAAGTTTTTGTTGGTGCTTCTGTTTTTATTTACAGGAATTTGTGGCTTTGCACAAAATAAATGGCAGGATGCACTGGGAGTGGTTCACACCGCTCTTCCCAAAACGCAGTTGCTGAGTGCTGCGGATAGTTATTTTGAAGTGGAAGAATCGGCTCAACCGGGCGACGAAGTTATCGGAAGGGTAAATCTGGCGAACAATTCGTTCGAAAAAGCCGATTTTGAAATAACCGGAGGAACCGGTGCGAGTTTGTTTCGAATTGAAAAATTTGTGAACTCCCGCGGAAAACACTTTGGTATTCTGACAGTAAATCAACTGCCGCTTAGTAGCGACAAATACACGCTGCAGGTAAAAGCAACTTTTAATAACGGTGCAACCGATACGCAGGAATATACAATAACAAAGGTAGAAACATCTCTTGCCGAGAAGTACTTTGAGTTTGTTTATGACAGGATATCCCGGGCGCGCCGGTTGTATTATCCTGAAAAAGATGCCAAGCTGGAAGAGTTCCTCTCCAAGTTTAATGCTGATGGTTCTTTTTCGGATTTAACCTACGGTTTGTCGAAGGCAGGCTGGGAAGGCGCTAATGTTGGTGCTTTGCGAATCAACAACCTGGCAATGGCCTATCTCGACGAGAAATCGTCGTTTTACAAAGATGAAGCATTGAAGGAAAAGGTTTATACCGCGATTATTTTTAATGCTAACGAGTTTGCAAAATACCGGACCGAGTGGTATGAAACACACCTGTGGCGAAATACCGATTACATTGCCGGAATTGGTCTCAACTATTTCAGAATACTTCAGCAAGAGATGAAAAGCCAGGACGCTGAAGTTGCGCAACGGGCTGTTGAAGTTTATGATGCGATTATTGATAATTGCGACAATTTGTTTGCCGAACGCATGGACGAACGGCCTGCTATTGGAAATGCAAACCGCAACCACCGGATGCGGAGCCTGGCCGTAAGGGCTGCAATTTCGTACGATTACAACCGGGCGCTTACCGACTGGGATTTGTGGTACGACAAGGAAGATGTCCGTATCCCGGGATTTTACCCGACAGGTGCATTGGACGATTTAATGGAACTGGTTGAAACAGGTTTTGTTATTTCAGATACCTACAACAACAAAAACGGGTTTTTCCCCGACGGAACCATTTGTCATCATCCGGCTGTGGGAATCCAGTTTACTGCCGACGCCTATGGTTGGGAATGGCTTACCGAGTGGAGTATTCCTCTGGCCGATCAGTTTAAAAATACTCCTTTTCAGGCGCAGGATAAAACCTACAATACCATTGCCGAACGAATTCTGGATGCTTACCGCCCGTTAACCTTTTACGGGTATCTCGACATGTCGGTTGGCGGCTTGGAGCCCGACCGTGCAAAATGGGGAAGCCGACTGCTTTCTGCTGTTAAAAGATTGATTGAGGCAAAGAGTGATGAAACGGTTATTGCGCGCGAAAATGAACTGCTCGATTATAAAACCAATCTGGAAAAAGAAGGGTATGATGACCCGTTGGCAATGAGCAAAGCATTCTGGAATATCGATTACTTTGTGCAGCGCCGGCCCGATTATTTTGCCTCTGCAAAAATGATTTCGAAACGTTCCAGAGGATTGGAACGGGGAATTGAAAAACGGTCGTATTACTATTTGGGTGACGGCGCACTGTTCGTGAGGGTGAATCCCGACGATTACAACAATATTCAGAATTATTACAACTGGCATGCAATTCCCGGAACCTCTGCCGAGCAGCGGACTGACGACTTGCCTCCTTCGGCGGTGTCGGCTTATCCCGGAGCACCCGGAACCAATGTTTTTGCCGGGGTTGTGTCCAACGGCTCAGTCGGGTTTGGCGCATTCCGGTACGAGCGCAATCACCAGAGCGAAGCGGCTTTGTATTCAACGGTAAATGCCAATAAAGGCTATTTCTTTTTTGAGAACGAAATTGTTGCTCTTGGAAACAACGTGAGGCGCGTACGCCCGGGCGACGGAGCTGATATTCTGACTACCCTGAACCAGTTGGAATGGAAAGGCGATATAGTTTTTGGAAGGGCAGGAGAGGATCATGCTGAAACGGTTTCTTTTTCTGATGAAAATAGCGTTGAACATTTTGCTGTGGAGCAGCGCCCGCTTTGGGTTTATCACGACAGGGTTGGCTACGTAATAGTTCCCGGGGAAGGGCAAAAAGTTAATGTTGAGCTGGCTGCCGAAACACGGGCTCCCCGCTGGACAAATGCAACTGCCCCAAAGAAAATGTTTCAGCTGGCGATAAACCACGGCCCGAAAGTGACCGACGATTCGTACCAGTACATTGTGTTGCCGGCCACGAGTGTCGAGAAAGTCAAGGCCTTTGCCCAATCCATAGAAACAGGCAACATTAAAGTATTGAAAAATGAACCTGAACTGATGGCGGTGTACAATAAGGAGTTGCAAATTGTTGAAGCAGCTTTTTACGAGCCGGGAACGCTTCTTTTTGAAAACTCAGAAGGAGAAAATGTTTGTCTTGCAGTTGACCGTCCCGCTTTGGTAATGATGAAAGACAATGGAAAGAATCTGGAGATTTCTGTTACAGATCCGTGCCATTCAACCACAGCGTTAACCATCAATTTAGATGTAAACATAAAATTTAAAGGTGAAGCTTTTGATGAAACCAGCAGCCTGACTAGTGTTGCAGTTACTCATTCTTCGGAAGAAGTTTACGCCGGAAAACCGGTTGTGCAACTTTTCGAAACAGAAGGGCGGTTTTTAGCTGACGTTCAACCAGGTAATATTCAAAAAAAAAAGTAAGAGTGTATTTCAATAGCGCCAGCAAAAAAATCCGGCTCAATGCCGAAATCTCCGACGGAACAATGGATGTTTCGTTGTACAGTTTTGCGGGGCAGTTGTTGGAGAAAAAACGAATTTTTGGAGGTGGCGGCGTGGTAGATTCTGTAGATGTATTTTCCACCCGCGGACTGGTTCCCGGAATGTACATGGTAAAAGTAGAAACAGAGGACGCTGTTCAAAGCGATAAAATACTTGTTCATAATTAAATACAATAAAATGAGACGAATAATTTGTGGAATGTTTTTTCTGTTTGCCCTGAATGTATTTGCTTTTTCGCAGGTGACAAAATGCGAATGGAAAAGCGTTAACGGCGTTGAAATTCCTATTCCGCCTAAAGAGCATCCCCGCCTATACATAAGAGCACACCAAATACCAGAACTAAAAATGCGGTTGGAAAATCCGGCATTGAAAGATGCGTGGAATACACTGCTTGAAATGCAGGAAGACTGGAAACCCGAAGATATTCCCGAGGAAAAAGGCTGGCGTTTTTACGTGCAGCAAAAAGGGATTACCGTGCGTGCCGAACTCAATGCGCTGAAGTACCTGGTTACAAAAGATGAAAAGCTGGGGCGCGAAGCGATAAATTTGGTTATCGATACGCTGGAAACAGCTTCGTGGCCACACACCGGCGATATATCGCGGGCTGTGGGCCGGATGATGGTGTCTGGCGCTATTGTGTACGATTGGTGCTACGATTTGTTGACCGATGCAGAGAAACAACGTTTTGTAAAAGCACAGGTCCGGCTGGCAAAAATGATGGAATGCGGGTACCCTCCCGTGAAACAAAATTCGGTAACTGGACACTCGTCGGAATGGATGATTATGCGTGATATGATTTCGGCCGGGGTTGCCATTTACGATGAATTCCCGGAAATGTACAACCTGGCTGCGGGCAGATTTTTTAAAGAACATTTGCCAGTGCGGAACTGGTTTTATCCGGGGCATGCTTACCATCAGGGAACATCGTATTTTAACGTTCGTTTTTCGTGCGACCTGTTTGCGCTTTGGATTTTCGACCGGATGGGCGCAGGAAATGTGTACAACCCGGCGCAGCAGTTCGTGGCGTACGATCTTATTTACAAACGCCGCCCCGACGGGCAGATTATGCCGAGCGGAGATGTAAATCATACCCGGGCATCTGCAAAATATTACAGTCTTCCCATGATGCTGGCTTCCAGCTACTACAAAGATGAATACCTGAATTACGAGTATCAAATGAATCCGAATATTGACAGCAATAACATTTTGTACGATTTGCTTTGGCGCGACACCGAGCTGGGAACCAAGAGTCCGGACGACCTGCCTTTGACTAAATATTCGGGGTCGCCATTTGGATGGATGATTGCACGCACGGGCTGGGATGCAAACAGTGTGATTGCCGAGATGAAAATAAATGAGTACAATTTTCTCAATCACATGCATCACGATGCCGGCGCTTTTCAGATTTATTACAAAGGGCCGCTGGCTATCGATGCCGGTACTTATCAGGGCTCATCCGGCGGTTATAACAGCCCGCATAACAAAAACTTCTTTAAAAGAACAATTGCCCACAACAGTTTGCTGATTTTCGATCCGGACGAAAAATTCCACTCCATTGGTTATGGTGGAGCTGATAAATCAGAATATGTGGAAAACGACGGTGGACAGCGTTTGCCCGGGTACGGCTGGTTTCCGCCGCAAAATCTGGATTCGTTGCTTGCGCAGGATTATGAAACCGGGAAAATACTTGCCCACGGTTTTGGCCCTGATTTTCAGATGCCCGATTACTCGTATCTGAAGGGCGACATCACCAAAGCATATTCGGAGAAAGTAAATGAGGTAAAACGTTCATTCGTTTTTCTGAATCTGAAAGAGGAAAAAATACCGGCAGCATTTGTTGTTTTCGATAAAGTGGTGGCATCTAATCCGGAGTTTCAGAAATACTGGCTGTTGCACAGTATTGAAGAGCCTGAAATTGAAGGGAACAGGATAACCATAAAACGAACCAAAAACGGCGACACCGGAATGTTGGTCAATACAGCGCTGCTTCCGGCTGCTGATGATTGTGATATTGTTCCGGTGGGAGGAAAAGGAAAAGAGTTTTGGGTGTTTGGCACCAATTACGAAAACGAATCGACCCGGACCGCCGACGAAGCCAACGAACGCGGAGCCTGGCGGGTAGAGATTTTGCCGAAAAAACCTGCTGCTGAAGATCTCTTTCTGAATGTGATGCAGGTAACCGAAACCGGGCAGAACAACCTGCATGATGTGAAGAGTATTGAAAACGAAAAAATAGTTGGTGCGCAACTGGCTAACCGGGTTGTAACATTCAGCAAAACCGGGCAGATTATTGACCGTCCGTTTGAGCTGGAGGTAACCGGCAACGGAACGTTTAAATTTGTATTGACTGACCTGGATGCCGGAACCTGGCAGGTGAAAAGAAACGGAGAAGTTTATTTGCCCGGAATTCCGGTTTGCTCTGACGACGGAGTGATGTATTTCGAAGGCGAAGCGGGAGACTACAAATTTCTTCGGTAATGGTTAATATATTTTGAATCGGAAATTATAGATTATTCCAATGAAACAGGCGAAAGGATTTTTAATACCCATATTGTTGCTCGTTTTGTCGATGGGCATCCAGGCACAGAAACCCAATGTTCTGTTTATTATTTCAGACGATTTGAATACCCGGATTGGGCCTTACATGGACATTGAAAAACATACTCCTAACCTCGACCGCCTGGCAGAGGAAGGGGTTAAGTTTTCGCGTACCTATTGCCAGTATCCTTTGTGTGGCCCGTCACGGACGTCGTTAATGAGCGGATTGTATCCCGAAAGTAATGGTGTGCTGGCCAATTCATACGTTTACGGCAATTACCGGGCAATGAATTCCAACCTGAAAGAGCACCCGTCGATGACCGGCTTTTTGCGGGAGCAGGGATATTTTACGGCAAGGGTTTCAAAAATATACCACATGGGAGTTCCCGGAGGAATTGAGCGGGGAGAAGCCGGTCCTGATGATCCTGATTCGTGGGATTATGCATACAACGTAATGGGACCGGAAAAAAACAGCCCCGGAAATATGGAACTGCTTTCTCCCAAAAACCCGCATTATGGCTCCAATTTCGCCAGGATGATTATTCCCAATAATCTGGATTATACACAAACCGATTATCTGGCGGCAAACCAGGCAATCGCCATTTTGGAAGGACGGGCAGGAAAACTGATTTCCGATGCCCAGGATAAACACCGGCTGAAAGAAAATGCGCCTTTTTTTCTGGCTGTGGGATTGGTACGACCGCATGTTCCGCTGATTGCGCCTCAACGGTGCTTTGAGCATTATCCCACAGAAAATATGGAGTTGCCCGAAGTAGTAATAGGAGAGAATGTTCCGGAGGACGCGTTGCAACGCAGAAATAATGAACGATGGGGAATGAGCGAACTTCAGCAAAAAAAAGCCATTGGCGCTTACATGGCAAGTGTCCGTTTTATGGATGAACAGGTGGGGCGACTGCTGGATGCGCTGGATCGAATGGATCTCCGCAAAAATACCATTGTTGTTTTTGTGTCTGACCACGGCTATAATCTCGGTGAACACGATTGCTGGTCGAAAGTTAGCCTGTGGGAAGGAAGTGTCAGAACCCCGATGATTATTTCTCATCCGGGATTTCCTGAGAAACACGGCACAACTTGTAGCAGTATTACAGAGCTCATCGATCTTTACCCGACGTTTGCTGAATTTTGCGGATTCTCGGAAGAGCAACCTGAAATTCTTCAGGGAACAAGTCTGGCTCCGTTTCTGGAAGGCACTGGCGAAGTGACAGAAAAGGAATGCGCTTATACGGTGAGTTACGGCGGAAAAGCCGCAACCATCCGGACAAATAAATGGCGGTACACGCGCTGGGGAGAAAAAGCGGGCGGCACAAACGAAGAATTGTACAACCACGAAAACGATCCGGAAGAATTAACCAACCTGGTTGGTAACACTGCATCCCGAAAAACACTTAACGAGATGCGCCAAATGTTTGATAACAAAAGAAATAGTATTCAACGATATTAGTGCGAATTGCGAGTTCGTACTTTTTACATGGGAGTATGAGGTAAGAAGGTGATTAATAGTTGAGAAGAGCTGCGCCGATTCGGTTTGCAGCTCTTTGTTTTTGTATCCTTTTGAAGTGCTTTTTTGTTCAGAACGATTCATGATCGTCGATTTTTTTGTTTTCTAAAAGTCCGTGTTTTTTTCTTCTTTATTGAATTGTTTTTAATAATACAGAATGTTGTATTTTGAGCAAAAGTTTAATTAATTTTGCTTTGTATTCTTATTTCGAGTGCATTTTAAAAAGAAAGTAACAGAAAGGAAACAGTATTTATGAGCAAGAAAAGTAAACCTCAAATCAACCTTATTCTGGATGGAATTATGTTGATACTGCTGGCATTGATTGCCGGCGTAGGTTTTTTAATAAAATATGTGTTGGTACCCGGATTCAAACGAAATGAACTGTATGGTAGCGGTGTAGAACTTAATTTGTTCGGGCTCGACCGGCACCAGTGGGGAGATATTCATTTATATCTCAGTTTTGCGTTTTTATTGCTGATGTTGCTGCATATTGTTCTGCACTGGAAAATGATTTGCTGCATTTTTAAACAGATGGTTGGCCGGCAATCGTCGCGAAGAACAATTTCGGTTTGCGTTGGAGTAGTGACCTTGCTTTTGCTGGCGGCTCCGTTCCTGATAAAACCAGATGTCTCTCCGGTGGAACGAAAATACTCCCATAGGCAGGAGATGCTGCAACGAAACGAAATATTGCTGGAAGGTTCGTTATCGCAACATTCTGCTTCGGTAAACACCGGAAAATTGTCGAATGAAAAACAGGCAGTAGAAAAACGCCGCAAGAATCAGTCAGGGGTTCGCCACGAGCATTCGAATTCTGAGCTCGATATTTTTGGAAGTATGACGTTGACTGATGTTTCAAAAAAATACGCAATTTCTGAAAGCAAACTGGCAACTGCAATGGGAATTCCTCAGGGTAAATCAGGTGAGCGAATCGGACGGCTAAAAAGAGAGTATGGATTCGATATGTCAGAATTAAAAAGTAAGGTTGCTGAGCTGCGCTTGAACCGTTGATTTTGTTGCAAAAACGAAAATTGGCAAAGGGCCGGAAATGTATGCGGCATTGCAATACTCGCCTTTGTCGTAGTCTTTTTGTTTTTGGTTGAAAATATTTTTTATCCCCGGCATAAAACTGCATCTCAGTTTCATTGCCAAAATGATTATCGTGTGAGAATAAAATATCGGCAACTACAAAGTAATTTGTTTTAGCGGAGGGCATGAACCAGAATTTTTCCACTGCTGGTCAACTTGTGAGCGTGTAGAAAAACAACATTATTTACAATGAATAATCCGACTGACAGCAGCAGTATTCCTGCCATCAGCCTTTTTTATCCTGTTTATGAATGCTGTTTGCATAGCCACGAAGAAAGCAAAAATTGTTAGTGGTTTATAGTTTATTTAGTGAATCAGTATCATCCATATTTGTGTGGTCAGGAAACAAATCATCAATCCCAAAATAATGGGTAAGAATGTGGATACCAATGTCCATTTTAAGCTTTTGGTTTCTTTGTAAATGGTGTAGATTGTAGTTGAACACGGATTGTGCAGTAAGCTAAACAACATGAGATTTACGGCGGTGAGAAGTGTCCAGCCTCCGGCACGAAGGATTTCTCCGGTTCCGTTTATCGAATCCAGTTCGAACATAACTCCGTTTCCGCTTCCAATTCCTGTTAATCCGCTGGATAGTACAGTTAACATAAGTACTGTCGGGATAACAATTTCGTTTGCCGGAATGGCAATAATATACGCCAGTAAGATAACACCGTTCAGACCGAAAATAAGTGCAAACGGATTGCTCCAATTGATGAAATGTTCGGCAATGCTTAGTCCGTCTACCTTTAGATTGGCTACCAGCCAGATTACAATACCGGCCGGCACCGCAAAAACGATAGCTCGCCATAACACAAAAACAGTACGGTCGATAAGTGAAGTATAAAGTGTTTGCAGTATTCGTGGAGGACGGTAGGGAGGCAGTTCGAGGCTGAATGCCGAAGCTTCTCCCCGCAGTACAGATTTGCTTAACCCCCACGAAACAACCAAACTCATGAAAATACCAAACAAAGCTATTCCCACAACTGCCCCGGCAGAAACAAGCCCTGCAATACCTGCCGGAACTGCTCCCCCGATAAATATGGTGGCAATCAGAATTTGTGTAGGCCATCTCCCGTTGCACAGCGAAAAGTTATTGGTAATAATGGCAATCAGGCGTTCGCGGGGACTGTCGATTACACGTGCAGCCACAACGCCGGCGGCATTGCAGCCAAACCCCATGCTCATGGTAAGTGCCTGTTTGCCGTGTGCCCCGGCTTTTCGAAACATTTTGTCCATGTTAAACGCCACGCGGGGCAGGTAACCCAAATCTTCCAGCAAGGTGAAAAGTGGAAAAAATATAGCCATTGGCGGTAGCATTACAGAAATTACCCACGCCATTGACATGTAGCCGCCATCGATTAAAACACCGCTGAGCCACCAGGGCATGTTAATGCTTGTTGCCGCTTCTTTAAGCACCGGGTGCAGTTTGTCTATGAGTAAATTAAACAGAAGGCCCGAAGGGTAGTTGGCTCCCGAAACGGTAATCCAGAAAACTCCTGCCAGTAGCAGAAACATGATTGGGAATCCCAGCCATTTTCCGGTTACAATTTTATCAATTTTTATGTCCAGCCCGTAAGCGGATTTGCTTCCTTTTTGGAAAACGGTTTTTTTTGCGATTTCCGAAGCCTCTTCATAAATCGATTCAATAACGGAATCGTGAAAGTCGATTCCCTGTTCCCAGCGGAGGGAGTTGGCTGTGGAAATTATGTTTTCTCTTTCTTGCTGTTGGGTGTTACTATCTTGTATTTTTTCTGAAACCGTTGAAGGCAGATCTTGTTTTAAAAGCCCCAGATCGCCCGAACGGATGGCGTCAATAATACTCTGGTCGCCTTCGAGCAAACGTAGTGCCACCCAGTTTATGTTTGGTAAATCAGAAAATTGTTCGTTCAGTTTTTCTGTAATTACTGATACGGCATGTTTTAATTTGGCAGGCTGGTTTTTTGCGCGCCTGGGCTTGCAAACATACTTTCCTGAAGCTACTTCTTCGATGGCTGCCAACAGCTCCTGCATGCCCTGTCTGCGGCGGGCCGAGGCTGCAATTACCGGAATGCCCAGTTCTCGGGAAAGGGCGCGTACATCAATTTCAATATCGTTGCGTTTGGCTTCATCCATCAGGTTCAGGCAAAGCACGGCGCGGTCGGTTATTTCCAAAATTTGCAGGGCAAGGTTCAGGTTGCGTTCCAGCCGGGTGGCATCGGCAACAATTACCGTAACATCGGGGCGGCCAAACAAAATAAAATCGCGCGCTACTTCCTCGTCGGTACTGGTAGAAAGCAACGAGTATGTTCCGGGAAGGTCAACTACTTTGTAACGTTTTTCGTTGTACGAAAAACCGCCTTCGGCTCGTGTTACCGTTTTTCCCGGCCAGTTTCCGGTATGTTGTCGCAAGCCGGTGAGGTTGTTAAACACGGTACTTTTCCCGGTGTTGGGGTTTCCGGCAAGTGTAATTACAAAATCAGAATTTTGCATGTCCACACCTAAGCGAGTCAGGTTTTCTTTGTGGTGTACGGGGCAGTTTGCGCAATTATTTAGAGTGTTCATTTTAGCTTACTTTGTTTTTTATGAAAATTTGGTCGGCCTGGCTTTTTCGAATGCCAATGGTGGTTCCCATAATGCGGTACCCCACCGGATCGCCCGAAGCGCTTTGCATGATGGCAGCAACCCGGCGGCCGGGAACAATGCCTAAATCCATTAACCTCCGGCGCTGTTGTCCTCTGAAGTTGGGTGATATTCCGGCAATTTCAGCTTCTTCGCCAATATTGAGAGACGACAACTGCAACGGTTTTTCCGAAGTGAATTTGTCCTTATCGATGGCTTCAACAGTTATGCTTGCAGCAAATTGAGGAATCAGAGTGCATTCCTGTCCGTCGGCGGCAAAAGTAATTTTGTCCTTTTCGGCTTTAAGCACATACACCTGCATTCCGGGGTACAGTCCTTCTGCGGCCAGCTGTTGGTATACTTCCACCGGTTCGTCTTCAATATGAATAATACGGGCAATGCTTCCTTTTTTAAGTTCGCTCAGCGCTTTCCCTTTGTGGTCGGGCAGTTCGCCATTTGATGTCGGAATCGGGTCGCCATGCGGGTCGAAAACAGGGTTGCCTATTTGTGCAGCAAGCTTGTCAATTTCGTCATCCGACATTTTGTGTTCCAGGTAATCTGCTTTTGTGTGCCACTCTGTTTGGTTCAGCCCTGTTTCGTCAGCCAGGTAGCGTTCCCAGATTCTGTGCATACGAACCACGCGCAATGCATACGACCGCCCGGCATCGTTTAATCGATACGTATTTTCTTCTTTTGAAACCAGCTCCATTGTTTGAAGCAGTTTCAACAACTTTTCCGATTTCTCTTTTGTGGTATTTAAATTTTTGGCCAGATCCTGAATTTTGTATTCCACTCCTTTGTATTCACAATCGTACAAAAATTTAAGCGTGTCTTCCAGTAATACCCGGCGGCTGTTCATGTTTAATTTGCTCAGCTTTGCCCAGAGGCCTTTCTGCGGCCACAGCAGCCAGAAAATAATTGCTATTGCAACAAGCACAAGCAATATTGCTATTATCGGGTTGAAAAAAGGTTCCATAATTTTTCAATAATTATTTATGATCCGATTCGAAACCGGGATTCAAATTCTAAATTGTTAGTTGACGCAAATATATAAATTTAGATGATTCTAACTTTGTTGTTTTGATATTCTTTTATCTTTGTAAGAAATTCTTAATAGATGCCTTTGAAAACGAAAGAGAATTACTTGAAAAGCATGTACCTGATTGAGGAGCATGTGGGAACTATAGCAGCTTCGGAACTTGGAAAAAGGCTGGGCGTAAGTGTGCCAACAGTTAATAGCATGGTAAAAAGGCTTCAGGACGAAGGCTGGGTGGTTTACCAAAAATACAAACCGATTAAGTTGACGAACCTGGGGCGGAAAGAGGCCGCGTTAATTATTCGGAAACACCGGATTGTTGAGATGTTTTTGGTTGAGAAGCTGAATTTCGGCTGGGAGGAAGTGCATGAAATTGCTGAAGAGATGGAGCATATTCATTCCGAAGCACTTTTTGAGCGGATGGATGAGGTGCTGGGGAATCCGGTTTTTGATCCTCATGGTTCGCCAATTCCTGACAGGCAAGGGAAAATACACTTGAGGCATAGCCTGAAATTGTCGGAAATGAAGGTGGGGGATAAGGTTAAATTGCGCGCATTACTGCATAGTAACAGCGATTTTTTAATGTACCTGAACAACAAAAAACTGGAGCTTGGCGCCGAAATTACAATCACTCACATCGAATCTTTTGATGGCAGCATGACTATTTCTTATGGCGAAGAAACTTCGGTAACTCTTAGCAGAGAGGTGTGTGAACGGCTTTTTGTTGAGCAACTGAATGTTTGATTTTTTAAACGAGGCTTTTATTTCTGCTTACACGAAAACAGAATTCGCTTCAGTATTTTATTGAGTTTCCTTTTCGTTGTCAATTTCTACTTTAAAGCCGGGAGCTTTGTAATCCTTTGGCAAATAGTCGGCCGGAATTGTCGACGTGCTTCCGTCTCTTGCCGCCCGATAGTGGGGCGACATGATTTCGATTCCCCGTTCGTTGCACACATCCTGAATATTTTGGTGCAGTATCGAATAAATTAATGCCTGTTTACTCGCTTCTTTTGTGTATGCGTTAATTTGGTACGATACGTAAAAATCATCGAGACTGGTTTGTAAAACAAATGGCGCCGGTTGGGGACGAATCATTTCTGTTTTCAGCGCAGCATCAATTAAAGCCTGGTGCACCGTTTTCCACGGAACGTCGTACCCAATAGTAACTTTTGTGTTGACAATCAATCCTTCCTGCTGCGATACAATGGTGTAATTTGTTGTATTTCCGGTGAGAACAGACGAATTGGGAATGGTAATAATTTCGTTTTTAATTGTTTTGATTCGCGTGACCAAAAGTGTTTTTTCAACCACATCGCCGGCAACATCTCCAATTTTTATGCGGTCTCCAATTTTAAACGGACGCATGTAGGTAATAACCAGTCCGGCAATTATGTTGGCGATTGCCGATGACGAACCTAATGAAAATAGAATTCCGATAAATACAGAAACTCCTTTAAAAATGTCAGAATCGGAGCCGGGCAAATAGGGAAAAATCAACACAAACATAAATGCATACAGCAAAAACCTAACAATGCTGTACGTTGGCATGGCCCAGTCGGGATGAAAACCTGAAATTTTAAGTTTCTCCTTTTCAATTTCGCCGAATATGTATTTTACAAATCGGATTACATACCTCATTACAAAGTAGATAACCAGAATGCTGAATAGTTTCGGGAGGTACTCCCATATTGCAACCAGTACCCCTTTAAAAGGCGACCAAATTAAATGGAACAAGGCATCTGCCCAGTCGCGCGAGAAAGGGAAAATGCTGAAAATAATGGGCAGTGTAATGTAAAGGAGGACGGCGTAAACAAACCACCGGAGCAGTTTCAGCAGCAGAAGAATGACTTGCAGCTCCTGCTCAACCGCCAGAAATGTATAATCTCTGTACGACAAATCTTTAAGCCACTTGTCTTTTTTTAGTTGAATTTCAATTAAAAGTTTTGCGTAACCTTTTCCGATCAACCAGATAAAAAGCCGAGCAATAATAATAACAAGTATCACCAGTCCAATCCGCCCGATAAACTTTAGCCAACTGTTCTCTTTCCGGGCTTTTACAACCGATTCTTTGATGGTGTTTTTAAAATCGCCGGCCAACTCCGGCATACTTTTTCCGTACCAAAGTGCGTCGTTTTCAGAAACGCTCATAATTATTGTTTCGCCGTAAACAATATCGTAGGTGTTGTCTGATTTTTGCACCAGTATGGAATCAGCTTTGAAGTAATTGTCGTCGTACAGCGCTTCTATTTTTTTGCTGATGTTTGTGGCTCTTTCGCCGGGAACAAAAGCGCCGATTTTTGAGTAAATCAGGAATAACGTGTCCTTTTTTACTCCAATTACAGGAAATCCTTCATTCGAATTTCTTAACGAATCGATGTGCGCTTTTTTGTACGCAATTCTGCTTTTGTTGTTTTCTTCAATTTCTTTCAGTTGTTTTTCCAGGCTCTCTTTTCTGAGATCGTTTGCCGATTTTAGTGCCGCCAGCTCCGATTCCAGTTCTGCTTTCCGAAGCGAGTCTGCAATCCGCTGTTTTTCGGCCTCAATAAGTTTTTGGTTCTGTTCCTGAAACTGAGCAATATTAACAGAATCCGTTGTTTGAGTTGTGCTGTCAACTTGTCCCGAAGATGCAAAACTCCACAACACTAAAAACAGCGGCAATATTTTCGCGAATATTTTCTTCATAGTCAACATATAAATTGCTTCATCGAAAGCCCGATTTTTGTATAACTGCAACATCCTTTTTCTTTCTGGTTCCGGAAATCTGTCTCTGACAAAGTTTCCGTTACAAAGAAAAAACGCACAAACCTGAAACAGGTTCAATGCAGCTTTTCCGGTACTTAACGGCAATTTATTAAAAATATGGCTGAGTACAATGAGGCGCAAAACGTTACCGGTAGTTTTTCTTTTTTCCTAAATAGCAAAAACCTGCCGGAGTTGTTCTGAAAATGTTCGTCGGTTGACTTATTTCCAACATGAAATCACGAGGAAATCTGCAACCGGGAATGTAAGCTGTTACCGCGTTACATCAACACAATAACAAGCAACATTGCGGTTACGCCAACAGCTACATAAATCATACTTCTGCGAAATACTTTTGTTCCGGATTTTATCATCCAGAAAGAAGAAATTGCCAGGAAAAGCAGCAGCACGCCAAAAACAACTGCTACCCAATGCACCGGACTGCCGCTTGTAATTTTATGAAGTCCGACCAGTTTGTTCATCCACCCAGGCAACTCTTTTGACGTATATTTTGCAATACCGGTTTCCTGGTTGTATTGGCCCAGGTTAAAGTAAACGATGCCATTTTCGGTTTTCTCCAACTGAAAATTTTTCAAGCGCAGCATCATGCCAAGTTTCGACTCTTGGATATCAGGAGGCAATTGTTTTTCGATTTCCCGTTCTGTTTTTAAAAAGTCAGTATCGCGGTAAACCAACACAATGCCGCTTAAGCAGTAAATACAAACAAACCCAATCATAAAAAAACCGATGTCGCGGTGAAGCATTCGCATGTAGTAGGCCAGTGATCTTTTTTTTCTGTTTTCCATAATCTGATAAATTTAAAAGCCGGAAAGTGATCCGGCTTAATGTATCGACTACCTAATTTATTTCTGGTTTAATCGAGTTGCCTCATTTTGGCAAACTATTTACGTTTAGCGTCAGAATTTGTATTTTATCCCAAGCGTAATTACCTGTGTTTCGTAATAGTTTTCTGTGTTTAGTGTGAAATTTTCGCCCTCGATAACCTGACTGATTCCGAAGGTATTAAAAAGGTCGACGGCTGAAAGCATGAGTTCAGCTTTTCCGTTCATCAGAATTTTTTTTAGGCCAACGTCAAACGAAAAGCGATCTTCTGTTTTGCCCTGCGGAATAATATCAGGGGCGTAGTAAATGGCGGTTGCCTGCATTTCTGTATTCCACGGAAGTTCCAGATTGTTGTTCAGTTTGAGATTCCAGGTGTTGCTTTTATTCTCTTCAAAATGGAATGGCTGTGGTTGCGGGTAAATGCTCGTTCCCGAGAAAGCGTTTATCTGGTTGGCATACCACAGAAAACTTCCATTCATATTCCAGAAGCTGGTTATTTTGTGGTCAAAAGCCAGTTCAAAACCCAGGTTTGAACCCTTGCCCAGATTTTGCGGAATGGTGTTGATGATTGTTTCGCCGGTTGTGTTTCCGTTGGTGTAAATGCGCGAGAAAATATCGGTTATTGTGCGGTAAAATCCCGACAAATAAACCGAACCATTTGTCCAGTTTGTTTTATAAGCCAGCTCAAATGTGTTTGTAAATTGCGGGCGAAGGTACGGATTTCCGGTTTTTAAAATTTCAGGATCGTCGTACTTCGGGAAAGGACGAAGTTCAAATTCTCCCGGGCGGTCAACGCGGCGGTTAACAAATGCAGAGAGTTTGTTCCCTACGTTGATTTTGTAGGTAACCCGCACATTCGGAAACAGGGAGAGATAGTTGTAATCGTCGTTTGTTGTGTAGTAAATATTTTCGGGGTCGATGTCGTATTTTACGCCGGTATTTTCCAACCGCATTCCTCCTTCGATGTCCACTTTTTTCGATTCGAAAACATAATTGCAATACAGGGCGTAAATGTTTTCGTTGTACTCAGACCAGTCGCCAAGATTCGGATCTAGAATAGAATTTTCTCCCGGATTAATTTTGTAGGAAATGGGGATTCTTCGCAGTTGAACTTTGGTGCCCAATTCTACTCTTCCTGATCGAAGAGGCTTCACATAATCGACATTCCAATTGGACACAATTTCGTCTACCTTCAGGTGGGTTTCGTCTGTAGAATTACGCACGGCACTGGAATCTGTAAACGGAAAAAGCTCGTCTTCGCCTCCTTTAGTGTACAAATATCCGGCTTCTATTTCGTGCCCGGGTTCCGCAAATTTGTGTTTAAAGTTGGCCGCATAATTAATAAAGCGTGTGTTTTCGTCTTCTGCCCATGTCCAGAATCTTTTCCGTTTGCCGTTCGTCAGATAGTCGTACGGAACATGCCCGCGGTCTATGTGATATTCATCCTCAAATAGTGCGAAAAGGGTGAGTGTATTTTTGTCGTTCATAAACCAGTCGAACCCCACTTTTATGTTGTACTCTTGCTGGGTTCTGTTTTCCAAAAACTGAGAAATAACATCAGGCGTTCCGTCGGAATATTTACGCGTTGAGAACTCATTGCTGTTCACTTTTGAACGGACAATCCCGTCGCTCTGCAAAAACAGATTTGCTTTTTCTGTGCGGTAGTTCAGGCTGATTGAAGGGTTGTATTTTGGCGTGAAAGAGTATTTGTCCATGATGTTGGGAAGGTTGGATTTCCGTTGCGAAAGTTCTCCCAGTCCAAAATTGAACCCGGCTTCTCCGTTAAATCCGGTCTCTTTTTCTTTTTTATAAATTATATTGATGATGCCGGCCATTCCTCTTGCATCGTACTTTGCCGACGGGTTGTTAATGATTTCTATTTTTTCGATGCTGGAAGCAGGAATATTATCCAGCCCTTTTTGGTTGCCAAAGCCGGTGAGGCTCGACTGTTTTCCATCGATTAACACCGAAACCTTGTCGCTGCCCCTCAACAGCACTTTGCTTTCCTGGTCGATGGTGACCCCGGGCAGGTTGCGCATGGCATCGAGAACAGAACCACCTGATTGCGAAACGTTTTTGGCAACATCAAAGCTTTTTTTGTCGAGGCCCGACGAAACAATCTCCTTTTTTGCAGATACAATTACTTCGTCGATGTTTTCGGATGAAGGTTCGAGCGTAATCCTGCCCAAGTCAAAAATAGTATTCAGCCTGCCAATCAACAGCGGAATTTCTTTTGAGTTGTAACCCACAAACGAGCAGGAAACCGTGTAGTTGCCTTCGTTCACGCCGTCGATTGTGAACCTTCCGTCTACGTTTGTAACAGTGCCGGTAACCAACTGTTCTTCCGAATTGACGGTAACGGTTGCATAAGGTAACGGCTCTTTGGTTACGCTGTCAATAACGCGTCCGGATATTACTCCTTCGCCTTTTGCGAAAACTTGAATGCTGCAAATGCAAATAAACAGCAACGAAAAAAAGTGCTTCATTTTTCCAGGTATAAAATTGTTCGGCCTAAATTAACGGCCCAATTCTGAAAAGATTTTGAATTTGATGCAGTGTCCGAAATATTATTTCAGAATAATTTTGAAGCAATGCCGGTTGGGCTTTTCAAAATTGTATTCGATTTTAAGCTGAAGCAGTTCGCAAATTCGGCTGGCAATGGCAAGCCCGAGTCCGGAGCTTGTTTCGCTGGTTCCTTGTTTGTAAAATCTTTTGAAAATAGCGTTTGCAGGCAACGGCTGTTCATCTCCGCTGTTTACGATTTTAAAAAATCCGGCGTTCAGTTCTATTTCAACAAACCCGCCGTGAACATTATATTTGACTGCGTTTTTTATCAGGTTGGTAAAAAGCAGTTGCATCAGGTAGGAGTTGGAGAGAATAACCGGATGATGATTGAGGTTTTGTTTTAGTTGAATTCCCTTCAACCCGATTTGTTCCGAAAAAATATCAATGGTTTCCTGTAAAACTAAAAACACATCTGTTTTTTCGTTCAGGCTAAACTGGTCGTTATCAATTTTCGCCAGCAGCAGCAGGTTGCGGTTCAGTTTGTTCAGGTAGGTAATATTTTTGTCCATCTTCTCCACAATTCTGGCCTGTTCTTTTGTGAGATTTTTGTCCTGCGCAAAAAGGTCTGTCTGCGTTCTGATAACTGCCAGCGGGGTTTGCGTTTCGTGTGCGGCATTCTCCGTAAATTCTTTTTGCGCTTTATACCTTCTGATGTTGTTTTTTGTCAGCTCCGAAACCGAATTGCCCAAATCATTAAACTCGTTAATGTTTGATTTTTCAGGTTCAATGGGTTGTTCTTTGTCGATTCGAAAAGTGTTCAGCCGGGAAACCAGGTGATAAAACGGGCGCCAGGTTTTTTTTGCGAAATAGTTGTTCAGCAAAATCAGGCCGGCCAGCAAAACAAAAAACAGAATTGACTGGGTAATTGCAATTCCCCGGATAAGGTCGGCGCTTTCCACCAAATCTTTACGAATTAAAATTTCGTAGGACCTGCCGTCTACATTAACAACAGATTTTAATTCTCTGAAAGGCTCGATGTGGGTGCGAGTTTCGTCGTAAAATTTGTTGTAATAAACAGAGTCTTTTTCTGCTGCATTTTCATTTAACGGGAAAACCGAAATGCCCAAGTCAAAGTCGAGCGCAACTCTGGTGAAATTATCGATAGCCAGCGAGTCGATGCCCGAAGTGCTGATTCCAGCGATGATTTTTTCTTTATGAAAAAAAAGCGAATCGTCTACATCCTCAATCCAGAGCTTCTCAACAAGAAAATAGAACAGCGGGATGCTGATTATAAAAACGACTATGGAAAAAGTGAGGTAAATCTGTAGTGTTTTGTGAAACAACTTCATAGTCCTTCAACTTTAAATTTGTAGCCCATGCCGTAAATGGTGTGAATATATCCGGGGCATCCGGCATTTTTTAATTTTTTCTTCAGGTTTTTTACATGGGCGTACACAAAATCAAAATTATCGAACGTGTCGGCATTGTCGCCGGCCAGGTGTTCGGCAATGCTGCCTTTCGACAAAACCCGATGAGGCGACGAGATAAAAAGAATGAGCAGCTCGAACTCTTTGGGCGAAAGCTGTTCTACTGTTTTTCCGTTATATTGTACAATTTTTTCGGCCAGGTCAATATGTATTCCTCCTTGTTGAATGATGTTATTTCCGTTAAATTTTCGTCGCCGGATGAGCGCCCTGATGCGCATTGACAATTCTGCCAAATGAAACGGTTTGGTAAGGTAGTCGTCGGCACCGATGGAGAGTCCTTTCAACTTGTCGTCAAGCGAAATTTTAGCAGAAATGATAATTACGCCATCCTGTTTTCCCAACTGCTTTAACTTCTCCAGAATTACAAAGCCGCTTCCGTCGGGCAACGAAATATCCAGTAAAATACAGTCGTACTCGTACAGTTGTATTTTCTCCAGCGCCTGCTCAACCGTTTGAGACAGTTCGCAGTGGTAGCCTTCGTCCGACAAGTATTTCTCAATTCCGGAAGCTAAATCAGTGTTGTCTTCAATCAGAAGAATTTTCATTTTTCCTGCAATTTACGCTTTCCGGTTGGAAAGCCTTACAAAGATAGGAATTGATGCTAATTGGAACGACATCGAAAAAACAATTAACCAGGGTATTGAAACATCGTACAACCATCCCATAAAAAAGCTGCCTAAAAACCAGAATAGCCCGAATACTGCGTTGAAAACACCAAATCCGGTTGCCCGCTTTTCCACAGGAATTGTGGATGCCAGCACCGCACGAACTACCGATTCCTGTGCCGCCATTCCTACGCCCCAGCAAACCATTCCCAGAAGCGCCGTGTAGAAATTTCCCATAAAAACCAGCGGGACAAAAAACAATGAAATCAAGGTGCTTCCAATGAGTATTTTAATTCCGTGTTTATCGAAAAGAGACCCCAGAAGCAGGGCGGCAATTGCATCTACTCCCATGGCAATGGCGTACATCACCGGAATCATTTCGGTTGGCACCTGCGCTGTCTTTTCAAAATGGAATGCAATCAGCGGATAATCGGCAAATCCGGCAGCAATTAACGAGAGGGCAATTAGATAGAGAATGAAGAATTTTTTTGGGAATTTTTGTTGAGTGTCCGGTTTCTCCACATCCAGAATTTCGGGTGCAGGATATTTTAGCCGTGCAACAAGTAATATGGAAATGGCGATAACGGCCGGTACAAGTAACACTGCGAACGAGCTGTTGTAACTGCCGGAAAAATAGTAAACAGCGCCTACAATCAACGGCCCGGTAACTGCGCCAATCTGGTCAAGCGCTTCATGAATTGCAAATCCGCGTCCGTGGCCAACAGACGAAGTGGCGTGCGACAGCATCACATCGCGTGCCGGATTGCGAATTGCTTTTCCCAACCGTTCCATAATCATGAACACCGCTGCCATTTGCCAGTTTCCGGCTAAAGCTAACGCGGGCACAGCAAGCAGGTTAATTAAGTAGCCTACTATTGTAATTGTCCAGTACTTTTTTGTGCGGTCGCTAATCAGGCCGGAAATCAGACGCAACGCATACCCGGTTAATTCGCCAAACCCGGCGATAAAACCAACTGCAGTGGCAGTGGCTCCCAATGAGGCTAAAAAAGGCCCGGTTATTCCCCGGGCCCCTTCATGTGTCATGTCCGAAAATAAACTAACAACCCCCAGAAGCACAATAAATGCCCAGGGCGATTTTTTAAATCGTTTCATTTACGGATTAGTTCTGTTATGCATTTTTAAACGCTTTTTTGCCTGCAAATTTAGCAGCGCTTCCAAGCTCGTTTTCGATACGCATTAACTGGTTAAATTTTTCGATGCGTTCGCCACGGCAACCGCTTCCGGTTTTCAGGTGGCCTGCATTAATTCCTACAGTAAGGTCGGCAATAAAACTGTCGATGGTTTCGCCGCTGCGGTGTGATACAAAGCAGTTGTACGAATTTTTGTACGCCAGTTCAATGGTTTCCAGCGTTTCTGTAACTGTTCCAATCTGGTTCAGTTTAATCAGAATAGAGTTGGCAACCTGTTTTTCTATTCCTTTAGCCAGAATAGCTTTGTTTGTGCAGAAAAGGTCGTCGCCCACAATTTCTATTTTCCCGCCGATGGCCTGGGTCAGGTTTTTCCATCCTTCCCAGTCGTTTTCAGCCAGTCCGTCTTCCAGCAAAACAATAGGGTATTGGTCAGTCCAGCTTTCCCAAAGTTTTACCATATCGTCGCTTGACACCAGTTTGCCGGTGCTTTTAAACATTTTGTATTTCCCGTCTTCCCACATTTCGCTTGATGCCGGATCCAGGCAAATACTTACTTCGTCGCCCGGTTTGTAACCTGCTTTGGTAATGGCTTCGAGAATAACTTCCACTGCTTCGTCGTTGGATTTCAGGTCGGGAGCAAATCCGCCTTCGTCGCCAACTCCGGTGCTGTAGCCTTTTCCTTTCAGAACCGATTTCAGTGTGTGGAAAACTTCAACTCCCATCCGAATTGATTCTGCAAAAGTGGGTGCACCGTGGGGGGCAATCATAAATTCCTGAAAATCTACGTTGTTGTCGGCGTGTTTTCCTCCGTTAATAATGTTCATGCACGGAACCGGCAGCAGGTAGGCATTGCTTCCTCCGAGGTATTGGTAAAGGGGCATTGCGGCAGATGCAGCCTGTGCCCTGGCATAAGCCATAGAAACGCCAAGAAGTGCATTGGCACCCAGCTTGGCTTTGTTGTGTGTTCCGTCCAGTTCAATCATGCGGTAATCCAGTTCGCGCTGGCTGCTGAAGCATTTTCCTTCCAGCTCTTTAGCCAGAATTGTGTTAACGTTGGCAACGGCCTTCAAAACCCCTTTACCGCCAAAGCGGTTTTTGTCGCCATCGCGTAACTCGGTTGCTTCGCGTTCGCCTGTTGACGCTCCGCTGGGAACCATTGCCCGTGCGGTTGTTCCATTTTCCAGTTTCAGATTAACTTCTACTGTCGGATTCCCTCTGGAATCAAGAATTTCCATCGCCCGAATTTTTCCTATTTTCATCTCATTTAATTTTAATTTGTAAAAGTATTCAATATAAATCGCAGGTTTATTTCGAAAAAACCTGTTCTTCTGATAATCTTTCGGTGCTGTTTGTTAGGTAGTTATCTGGTTTCGCTTTTGACTGATTCAAAAGTCAAAAAACTTTTTCTGCCCTGATTCATACATCAGAACGTTTATTTCCTGAGTGGTAACAAGGCATCCGTACCTGGTCGATTCCAACGTTGGACGGATGGTCTCGAAAAAGTCCATAATTTTTTTTTCCTCATCCGCTATTTGAATGAGTGTGGGTACTTTTTCAGTTACTTCCCAGAACTTATACGAATGAATAATTGAACTGGCGCCAAAACCGAGTATTCCTTTATGAACGGTGGCTCCGGCCAGCCCTGCTTCTTTCGCTTTAAAAACGATGTGTTCGTATAAAAGATCGTGTTCGGTTTTATCGGTTGAACCAATAAAAATCTGAAGCAGCAGCGCTTTGGTATTGTTTTTCATCTGTATAAAATTTTTTGATTTATGAGTGTTCAAAAAATTTGAAGACATTCAGGAACTCACATAAATTTTTATCATTTTTTTTTGTGAATTTTGAATGAAGAAAGTTCATATTCGTTTCATATTAAAGAAGTTTAATGAGTGTACGACCCAAAAAAACAGCCAGCAATCCGAGCATAAAACTGAGTGATGCATAACCTGCAAAACGAAAAAACTCTTTGCTTTGAAAAAGTAGAAAAGAGTCGTTTGCGAGCGATGAAAAAGTAGTAAAGCCACCGCAAAAACCAACGGTCAGAAACAACCTCCATTCAGCCGACATGAAGTTCCCTCTTTCTGAAATTCCAAAGAAAATTCCGATAAGCAGGCTTCCAATAATGTTGACAGTAAACGTTCCCCAGGGAAATACCGAAGTGTATGAGATTTGAATGAACCGGGATACCAGGAACCTGGCCCCCGAGCCTAAAAATCCGCCAATTCCTGCAATTATAAATGACTTTACCATAAGCACAACTTTTAAATTTGTGATTGCTGGTAGAAGTCATCAGCTTTTTACGGCAGTTAATGGCAGACCTCATTGCCTATGCAAATTTAGTAAAACGCAACAGCGGGACGAAACGATTTAAATCTTTTATGTTTTGCTCTTAAACATTTAACGGTGAGTTAAATTATGAACCCGTTGCATTAATTGTAACATTGTGAAAAAAACACTGTAATGTTCTCTTTTTTCTTATTTTAGCCGCAAAATATCGAAAAAAACTAGAAAAGCGGTGATGAAGCGCGCATGACAATAATTGGAAAAGAGTACGATTAATGCCGCTGAGAGTTTCACATAACACTTTTAAAACAAAGAAATCAATCCTATGAAAAAAGCCTTATCTGCAATTTTGCTCCTGTTGGTATTTAGTTTCTACGCCAAATCTCAAAACAGTAGTTTACATGGAAAAATTTTCGATTCAGACAATAATATTCTGCCCGGTGCAAGCGTAATTATTTTGGGAACAGGCAGCGGAGTAAATGCAAACGAATCCGGCGAGTACCTGTTTAATAGGCTTTCGGCGGGAGAAATAACGGTTCAGGCTTCGTTTGTGGGGTATAAAACCCAGTCGGTTCAAATTGAAATCGGGCCCGGAGAAAATACTCGTGATTTTGTGTTTGAAAAGCAGGAGATTACGCTCGAAAGTGTAACTGTTACTTCGCAAAAACGTGAACAGCAGATTATTGATGTTCCCATTACCATGAGTGTTTTGAATTCGCGTTTTATAGAAGATAATAATATTACCGGACTGAACGAACTGTCGGAATTTGTGCCCGGTCTGCTCGTACGCATGCAGGGAACAGACCGTCCCAGCTTTGTAATTCGCGGACTCACCAGCGACGAAGTAAGCCCTACTGCGCAGCCGCGGGTTTCGGTATTTTACAACAATGTTCCCATCAGTCGCATTAGTGGAGCTGCGGTAGAACTGTTTGATATGCAGCAAATAGACGTACTGAAGGGCCCGCAGGGAACACTTTTCGGACGGAATGCACAAATTGGCGCTATTCATTTCATCAGTAAAAAACCAGACAATAGTTTGAATGGATTTGTTAATGCCGGAGCAGGCAGCTACAACAGAAAAGAGTTGAGTGGCGCAATTAATATTCCGGTAGTGAAAAATAAATTGCTGGTGCGGGCAGCCGGAATTTACGACTACCGGGACGGATACATTAAAAATACGTTTGGCGGAAATTTGAACGGAAAAAATACTGTTGCCGGACGATTTTCGGTGCGCTACCTGCCTTCTGCAAAAGATAAAATTGACTTGGTGGTTAACTATCAAAAAGATGACGACCCCGGACTGGGTTTCATGAGCATGAATTATCCCAATACCGAGGGGAGCAAAAATCCTTTTGATTACACCGCATCGCTCGAACAGGGCGACAACCTCGCCACTGAAAAAGAGATATTTGATGCTACTCTGTCGGCACGGCATTATGTAAACGAAAATAATTTCTGGACATCGGTGAGCTCTTTTCGGAAAATTAGTGCTTACTCGCGGTGGGACGGAGATGGCACGGCCGCAGCAGCCATTGATATGAGTGAAGATGACGGAGCCCGACAGTTTTACCAGGAAATCAGGTACAACTATTCTGTTAAAAACAGATTGAACGGCAGCATTGGGGGAAGTTACTGGAATGAACATGCCAGTCAGGATTACTGGTTTTCGCCCAACGACCAGGATATGTTTCACCTGTTTTTTGATACGGGTTACCTTGTTACTCCCGACGGGCAGCCGGCGTCGATGCCCAATCTTCCCAACGACCCGCAGTTAGGCCCGCTCGCCGGGATGCCGCTGGGTACCAATCATCAGGAAGAAAATAACAGCAGCGCCGTAAATCAGGCATTCGAAGGTTTTGCCGATGCTACATATTTGCTAACCAACAAACTGAGTGTTACCGGAGGGTTTCGTTTAATCAGGGAATGGTTTGAACTTACCAGCGAAGCAAAAATGACCGGCGGGGAACCGTCAACTCTCGGAATGCTTTCTGGAAATTATCCCAACCTGTTTTTCAAACCAAGCGAAGAGAAAATCATTTCGGAATCGGCAACGGCTTTTACATGGCGTGCAGGTTTTAAATATGCTTTTAACGAAAACAACAACCTGTTTGCCGGTTTTTCAAAAGGGCACCGCCCAAAAGTGCTTCAGTTTACTTCGGCAGGAGAGGAGCAGGTTCTCAGTGAAGAGAAGGTGTACAGTTTCGATTTGGGATTTAAAACAGCCGGTAAACGGTTGTGGTTCGACATAGGCACTTTTTCTCATCGCTACCTGAATTTTCAGACGTCGGCATGGGTAGCAGACGCCAACACCGGGGAGTTTAATTATATTGTAAAAGACGGCGGAAAAGCATCGGCATTTGGTGTTGAAACAAACCTCAGGTATGCCATTTTTAATGCACTGCATATTTTTGGAAATTATGCATACATAAATGCTGTTTTTGCCGACAAAGATACTGATGGCGCAGAACAGGCTTACGCCGGAAATAAGTTCAGGCTGACTCCGGACCACAGCTTTTCTGTTGGGCTGAACGGCCGCATCGGAATCACCAAAAACCTGAATCTATTTGCAGTTCCGTCGTGGTCGTACAAAACCAAAATATTTTTTGAGGATGCCAATACTCCAGGACTGGAACAGGACGGCTACGGGTTACTCACCTTCAGAGGCGGGATTGAGTGCCCGGCTCAAAAAATTACACTGGCTTTTTGGGCCAGCAACCTGCTTAACGAAGAATACATTGTGAGTGCAGGAAACACCGGAAGTCTGTTTGGCAACCCGACCTGTATTCCAGGCGCTCCCCGAATGTTGGGAACAAGAATATCGTGGAAGTTCTAATAGATAGTTAGCCCCAATTTTTACAAACAACGCAATGGAAGGCATTATAAAGTTTACCCTTTTATCAAGTTTAATTTTATTGATTTCTTGTAAAAACGGAAATGAAAATCAAAACTTAAAAGAGAATAAATCCCTATCAAAACAAGAAATGCTTCAAGACTTTGAGGTATTTGAAGCCATTTATCAAAAAGCAAATGCCGGACTTTACAAGTATCGTTCAATGCACCAAATTGACAGTGTTTTTGCAGAAAATAAGGCAAAAATAACAGACAGTTTATCCTACAGAGAATATTATAATCTGCTATGGAACGTTATTGACTTTACAGGCAGTTGCCACAGTCATCTCGATTTTTCAAATTCGCTATTTGATAGTTTAAGCAAAGAGAAAATATTTTTTCCAATTCCTTTAAAATATATTGATGGAAAGTTGTTTACAAATCTCGCCTGCGAAAAAATTCCTGCTGGAAGCGAAATAATTTCTGTTAACAACATAAAAGCCAATAGTTTTTTAAGACAAGTTTCTAAGTACAGAAGTACAGACGGGAATAATAAATCGGGGAAATACAAGTGGGTTGAAACAGATTATTTGCCTTCATACATTTACTTTGCATTAGGAAAGCAAAATGATTACACTATTGAATACAAACAGTATAACTCAAACGAAATTGAAAAAATAAAAGTTGAAAGCACAACTTATTCCGACTTTTATGAAAATTTCAATAACAGACACTCTAAAGAATTAGAAATTCAGAACAATAAAGAGTACTCCTATACATTTATAGATAGTTTAAAAACAGGATTTTTAACGGTTAAATCCTTTGCGATGGGCGAATCAGAAACGGAAGGACATAAAAAATATGCTGCTTTTTTAGATTCAGTATTCGTAACAATTAAAAATCAGGAAGTAAAAAATCTAATTGTTGACATTCGCGGAAACGGTGGGGGAAATGGTGTAAACATACTACTTCTCTATTCATATTTAACACAAAGAACGTTTCGGGAAAATATTTCAGCATACACGTTATTTCAAGAGATACCTTTTCAAGAATATTACATTTACGATGACGTGGAAGATTTAACAAATTTCTTTAAAGAAACACATGCTGTATTCAATAACAATAAATACTATCAAACTCCTGAGTTTAATGAAGTATGGCATCCTAACGCAAATGCTTTTCAAGGAAAGATTGTTTTGTTGATTGACCCGATTGTAGCTTCAGCAGGTTCACATTTTGCGAGTTGGATGAAAAGTGATGAAGTTCCAATAATCATTGGCGAAGAAACAATGGGAGGCTATTACGGTCATACCGGACATATGCCAATGACTTACGAGCTTCCAAACTCTAAATTTCTACTAACATTTTCAGTTGTTGACCTTAGACAAGACGTTAAAGAATTACCAGATGAAAAATTCGGCGATGGCGTTATACCCGATTTTAAAATTGGTCAGTCCTATGAAGATTTTATTAATAACAAGGATACTCAGCTGAATTTTGCCATCGAAAAAATAAAAAACTGTAGCTAACATTGTAAAAGCATAATGCGGGATAGAACACTGATTTTAAATAAATGGAATTTAAATAAATGTAAGAGTAAACTGAAAGTGAAGTTCTACTAATTTTGCACTACTTTTTACTTTACCGTTGCGTGCGTGTTAAGAAAAGATACTACTGAGAATATGGAAGAAACAGCAAAACCGGAGAGCAAAAAAACAGAAGATTATACGATGGGCATGGGAAAAGTAAATTTGATTGCCGTGCTATTGGCTTTTCCTATAACAGCAGTAATTCTTTACCCATTTGTTTTAGTGTGGGGGTACGAAACATTTAAGGCTGGAAAAGAAGCATTTGATGACTATTTCTTATTGGTATTGATTGCTGGAATACTAGTACATGAGTTGCTACACGGATTAACATGGGGATACTTTGCAAACAATGGATTCAAATCAATTCGTTTTGGAGTAAAATGGAAATTTCTGACCCCGTATTGCCATTGTAAAGAACCACTAAAAGTAAAACATTACAAAATTGGCGCAGCAATGCCATTAATTATCATGGGTATAATTCCATCAATAATCGGATTCGTAATCGGACATGGTGGAGTTCTGGCTTTTGGAATCTTTTTTACCTGGGCAGCTGGCGGAGATATTATTGCACTGTTTATGCTGTGGAAACTCGACAATAATATTTATGTTTCTGACCATCCTGACAAGATGGGGTTTGTACTGGAATTTGAATAAAAGTTAAAAGCTACACACAACAATACGTCTACTCAGCGTATGAAATCGTTAACTAAACAGAGGTACGAGTTGGAATTCATGCCGCTTAGTAAATAGTTTTTTGTCTGCACTACGCTTCAGGTAAGGCACCTTGCCAAAACCGTTTTATGTTAACTTTTTTTTAAAGGCCGCCAATTTAAAAATTGAACCGGTTCGTTTATGCTAACTTTGTAGGCAAACATAAAAGAAAACCAAAACCCTTCAGCGGTAAAAAGGAGTATTATGCGGGCATCACAAATTATTACATTTATTGTTCTTATTTTTTTCTGTTCTGTTGCGAAAGGCAAAAACAACTCATCCCTTACAAAAAATAAAGGCATTATTATTAAACTGAATGAAGACGGATCTGCTTACTCAAAGTTTTCATTTGCATCGCAGTTTTGGTTCAGACAGACACAACTGAACCCGGGCAGCAAAACGGCAAGTGGCGACCCGGTTAATGCTGAGGCCGATTTGGCATTGCGCCGCACGCGTTTTTCCATGTTTAATAAACTAAACGACAACATCATCTTTTATACGCAGTTGGGATTTAATAATCTGAATGCTTCTAACCCCAAGTCAGTACTTTTTTTTCACGATGTTTGGGCAATGTACGATTTCGTGCCAAAATCTTTCAGTGTGGGAATCGGATTGAATGGCTGGAACGGAATTTCGCGGTTAACAAACACCAGCTACCAGAAAACAATGACTTTGGATAATCCGGGGTTTAGCATCCCCGCGGTGAATCATACCGATCTCAATATTCGTCAGTTAGGCATTTTTGCAAAAGGCACTGCCGGAAAGCTTAATTACCGGTTTTCAGTTGCAAAACCGATGATTTACAATAGCGTTCCAGAAAATCCCGAACAAGAAAAAGGCTACGAATTTCCCTCTACTAACCTGGCGTACAAAGGATATTTTGCCTGGCATTTTTGGGAAAAGGAATATTTTCAAACATCGTATGTTCCGATGACTTATTTCGGAACAAAAAAAATCTGTAACGTTGGCGCCGGCTTTGATATTTTCCCTGATGCAATTGCTGAATTCGACGAGGAAGGCAATCGGACATTAAACGACCGTGCTTTATTTGGAACAGATTTTTTTATGGAGCTGCCTTTTGAAAACAATCAAACAGTGTCTGTTTACGCGGTTTTTTACGATTACGATTTCGGGAAAAACTATTTGCGAAGATCCGGGGCAATGAACTACTGGCACGGCGGAACTCTTGCCGAAGGAGCTGGAAACAATGAATTTAAAACCGGAACAGGGAATATATTGTATGGCACTTTTGGGTACCTTTTTCCTCAGAACCTTTTTGAAAAAGCCGGTCGGTTACAGCTTTTTTATGCGTATTCGCACAAAAATTTCGAGGCACTGCCCAGGGCACTTTCCAACCACGATTTTGGCGCCAACCTGTTTGTTAACGGGCATAAACTGAAACTGTCTGTGCAGTACTCGCTCCGCCCGATGTCTGACAATGCCGACGGCGCAGATCATTTGGGAGCATTTCTGTTTCAAACCCAGATTGTAATATAAATCCGTTTTACATTTTTTTTAGCCTTTTTTGCCGCTGCTTTACACCGATGTACAAAATTGGTTTTAGTGGATAAAAGAATCTTTTTGTTCGGTCTGCGGAGTCTGTTTTAGTGATTTTGGGAGTAACTATTTTTCGGCCTGTTTTTTTTGCACCGGCTTCATTAACAGAAATCTGACAAAATATTTTTCAAAATATTTCAGATAAATCGTAAGAATAATTGCCTTATTAGTTAGCAATGTTAATTTTGTAGTCGCTTTATTTGTTAAAGTGAAACTAAAAATCAATTTCGCCAAAAAAACCGTGTTTGCTAAATCGTATCATTAACCAGATTTTATGAATAAGATTATAGTTGCAGGGATAGCTTTGCTGTGTGCTTTCGCTGCGAGAAGTCAATCTGACGAAAAACCCAAAGTAGATATTTATGGATTTGTGCGGGTCGACGCTTATGTGGATTCATACAAAGGAGTTGATGCAGGGCACGATATTTTTTATTTGCTGCCGTTGTACGTGGTTACCAACGGGGTAGAAGTGAACAAGCAGCCAAGCTCCAATATTTCGGCGGTGGCGTCGCGCCTGGGTGTTCGCGTTAGTTTCCCCGAAGTACTGAATGCCAAGGCAACTGGTTTAATAGAATTTGATTTTGCCGGGAACCTGAAATCAGACCCAACACTTTTCAGAATTCGCCAGGCCTATTCCCTTTTTTCGTGGGAAAAATCGTCGTTGCTGGTTGGGCAAACCTGGCATCCGTTTTTCGGAGGAAGCGCAGTGCCTGTGGTAGCAGGGCTCAATACCGGAGCACCTTTTAGTTGTTTCAACCGCTCGCCCATGATTCGCTACAACATGGCATTGGGCAGATTTTCCGTGTCGGCAGCGGCTGTTTCCGAGATGCAGTATTGCTCTCCGTTGGCCGATATGGCTGACTTTTCATTTTTGCTTACTACCAATCATGCAAAACGAAACGCGCTGGTTCCCGAGCTGGTATTTACCACTGAATACAACCAGGCAGCGGTTACTGTTGGCGCCGGCGCCGGTTATAAAAGAATAAAACCCAGAATGCTCATAAGTGGTACTGAAGAAAGCGCCGTTGCCGACGAATTTCTTTCCAGTGCAACTTACATGGCGTACGGACGATACAAGAAAGATAAGTTTATGTTTTTGCTCAAAACATATCTGGGGGAAAACATGTCGCATCTGGTAATGCCCGGTGGCTACGGAGTTGCATCTTTAGACCCGCAAACCGGCCGCGAAACATACACCAGTTACACAACCTACACCACTTCGTTAAGCGTTGTGTATGGCCGCAAATGGCGGGTTGGAATGTTTGGTGGCTACGGTGGAAATCTGGGAACCGACAAGCCTCTTTATAGTGACGACGGCAAGGCAAAAACTTACGGATCGTTTCTGAACATGCAGAAGATGTACCGCGTTGCCCCGCATATTTCGCTTAACCTTAAAAACTTCAGGTTGGTGGGGGAGTATGAAATGACTGCTGCCAATTACGGCACCGGTACAATCGATTTTTCAAACGGCCTGTTTTCTTCCACACACAAAGCAATAAACAACAGAGGTATTATTTCGCTGACTCACAGTTTTTAAAAGAGATATTTATAATGAATTATTGGGAAAAAGAAATTGAAACACTCCCGCGTGGTGAAATAAACAAGGTTCAGGTAGAAAAACTGAACCACATTATCGGCGTTGCCATGCAGTCGGAGTATTACGGGAATTTGTACAAAAGCAAAGGGATAAAACCCGGAGATATCAAAAATATTGAAGATGTAACCAAGCTCCCTTTTACAACAAAACAGAATTTGAGAGATAATTTTCCGTGGGGATTTTTGGCGTGCAACAAAAAAGAGGTTGTTCGTTTGCACAGTTCGTCGGGTACAACCGGAAATCCGACCGTAATATTTCACACGGCTGCCGACTTGGACAACTGGGCCAATTTAGTGGCCCGTTCGTTGTTTACAGCCGGGGTTAGAGATACCGATGTTTTTCAGAATGTTAGTGGTTACGGCCTTTTTACCGGAGGACTGGGGTTTCAGTACGGAATTGAAAAACTGGGAGCCCTCAGTATTCCTGCCGGCGCCGGAAACAGCATCAGGCAGATAAAACTGATGCAGGATTACGGAACGACCGCTATTCATGCTATTCCCAGTTACCTGGCGCGGCTTTACGATGTATTTCTTGAAGAAGGCCTCGACCCACGCCGCGACACCAAACTGCACACTTTTGTTATTGGCGCAGAGCCGCATTCGGAAGAACACCGACGCCGGATTGAAGAGATGTTTGGCGTGAAAGCATACAACTCATTCGGTTTGTCGGAAATGAATGGCCCGGGAGTGGCCTTTGAATGTACTTATCAGGACGGCCTGCATATTTGGGAAGATGCTTACATTGTAGAAATTGTTGACCCGGTGACACTCGAACCTGTTCCGGATGGGGAAGTAGGCGAGCTGGTAATGACCAGCCTCAACCGGCAGGCAATGCCGCTGATACGTTACCGCACCCGCGATTTAACGCGTTTTTTGCCCGGTGATTGTCCCTGTGGAAGAACACACCGAAGGCTGGACCGAATTTCGGGGCGCTCCGATGATATGTTTATTGTAAAAGGGTGCAATATTTTTCCGATGCAGATTGAAGGGGTTCTTATGAAAATTCCCGAAGTGGGTAACGACTACCTGATTACGCTGGATACCGTGGGTGATAACGACGAGCTTATTGTTGAGGTGGAAGTTAAACGCGAATGGTTTTCCGGAGATTTATACAAACTGGATAAACTCACAAAAGACATCATCCGTAAAATTAGGGATGAGGTGCTGGTGAAACCGTTTGTTAAGCTGGTTGAGCCGGGTTCTCTTCCGCAGTCGGAAGGAAAGGCTGTGCGGGTGATTGATAAACGAGTAAAAATTTAAATCTGGAATTATGGCTTATCAAGTTTCTGTTTTTCTTGAAAATAAAATAGGGCATTTCGAACGTGTTACCGGCATTCTTAAAGATGTTGGCGTAAATATTCGTGCAATAACTCTGTCGCATACAACGCAGGGTTGGGGAATTTTAAACCTGCTGGTAAACAACCCGGAAAAGGCAAAAGAGGCACTCACCGAAAAAGGAGTATCGGCAACGCTCAGGGAAATTGCTGTTTTTGCAATGGGCGATATTCCCGGCGGGCTCGATGAACTTCTGAAGAAAATTGCTGCTGCCGGTATCAATTTTACCAATGCCTACGGGCGAAATATCGAAATAGGCGTAATGGCTTACCTGGCCGTTGATGTTGAAGATATTGAAGGCGCAGAGGAAAAGATTAAAGCAGCCGGACTGCAACTGGTTCCGGATGACGAAGTGTATGGATTAAAGGATAGTTAGGGTTCAGAATAAAATCAATTAAAACTTTTGTTATGATAGGAATAAGCGACTCGTGGATTTTGCTGGCGTACCTGCTTTGTGCTTTAAGCACAATTGCCTGTGTGGTTTATGGCGTGATAAACTGGAATAAAGGCGCTAAGAGTGAATCCGATGATTTTCAGGAAGAATCGGATTGGAAAAAGAAGGAGTCTGAAATTGAAGAATCATTATAGGAGAACAGGTTATGCTGGGAAATACAATCGCTTTGTTGGTCTATCTTTTTATCATAAGTTTTTTTGGTTTTTTGGGATACCGTCACACAAAAACCTCAACTGATTACCTGCTGGGAGGCAGACAGATTCACCCGATGATTATGGCGTTGTCGTATGGTGCTACCTTTATCAGTACATCGGCCATTGTTGGGTTTGGCGGAGCTGCCGGAACGTTGGGGATGGGGTTGCTGTGGCTTACTTTCCTGAATATTTTGCTGGGTATTTTTATCGCTTTTGTGGTTTTTGGGAAACGAACACGAAGGATGGGTTACAGTCTTGATGCCCATACTTTTCCCGAATTGTTGGGAAATCGTTTCGACTCAAAATTTATTCAGGGCTTTGCCGGAGTCGTTATTTTCCTGTTTATGCCGATTTATACCGCCGCAGTGCTCAAAGGCGGAACTGATTTCATTCAAACGCATTTTGGAATTTCATACGAAATTTCGTTGCTCTTTTTTGCCGCTGTTGTTGCGTTGTATGTGTGGATGGGCGGATTGAAAGGAGTGATGTACACCGATGCTTTTCAGGGAGGAATTATGTTTCTGGGAATGATTTTCCTGATTATTTATACCTATTCAAAATTGGGAGGTGTTACCAGCGCCCATGATCAACTTACGCATTTGTTTGATAATCCCGATGTACAGGAGCAGACAGCAGGATTGGTGAAGGGAGGTTTTGCGGGGTGGACATCGATGCCTAAAACCGGTTCGCCAACCTGGTGGTCGCTTATTACAACAATTATTATGGGAGTTGGCATTGGAGTACTTGCCCAGCCTCCGCTGGTGGTGCGGTTTATGACTGTAAAAAGCAACCGGGAGCTGAACAGGGCAGTGGTGTCCGGAGGGATTTTTATTCTGGTTACAACAGGTGTGGCATACATTATCGGCCCATTGTCGAATCTTTTCTTTTTTGAGGAAACGGGCAGTATTGCAACAATTGCCGCCGGAGGAAACGATAAAATAATTCCGATGTTCATAAAAAACTATGTTCCGGGTTGGTTCGGAGTTATCTTTTTTCTGGCGCTGGTGGCGGCAGCCATGAGTACGCTGAGTTCGCAGTTTCATGCCATGGGTACCGCCGTGGGGCGCGATGTGTACGAAAAAGCAATGAACAAAAAAGGAAACACCATTCTGATAACCAAAACGGGTATTCTTGTGGCCATATTAATTAGTGTTACTCTTGCTTACCTTGCCAATCAGCTCGATACAAGCATGCAGATTATTGCTACCGGAACGGCAATGTTTTTTGGCCTGTGTGCGGCGTCGTTTCTGCCGGCGTATATTTCTGCGTTGTTTATTCGCACTATTTCAAAAGAAGCAATTATTGCGGGAATGGTTACCGGTTTTGTTGTGGGTATTTTTTGGATATTCTTTATTCACGAAAAAGAAGCTTCCAGCTTGCAGTTGTGTATGGCTTTGTTTAATAAAACTTCCCTGGTGAAAGAAACCGGTTTGGCTAAACTGGCAATGGTCGACCCGATAGTTGTAGCTCTTCCGTCGTCAGTAATTGCAACAACCATTGGCGCACTGGTTAAAAAATGCACGCTCTCGCAGCAGCATCTTGATAAATGTTTTAAAGCGTAACACAATTGGAGGAGGTGAGTAGTTAGGGGAGGCTGGAAACTGGAGACAGGAAACTGGAGACAGGAAACAGGAAACAGGAGAACGGTATGAGCATATTACACGGTATGGTGAGGTTTATAGCATCGGGCGGAGAGCATGGAGCAGAGGGGAGAGAGATTTCAATTCCACTATGGTGCGATTAATAGTAAAATTGCCAGCCGTTGGAAAACTATCGACGAAATTTCAATTCCACTATGGTGCGATTAATAGTAAAATTGAGCCGCCAACCTGGTACAGCTGGTTTATTTCAATTCCAGTATGGTGCGATTAATAGCTTGAAAGAATTGTGATAGTTGCTTATGCGGCTGCGATTTCAATTCCACTATGGTGCGATTAATAGCTATTGCCGGGTTAAAGACAATGTCATTAAACTGCATATTTCAATTCCACTATGGTGCGATTAATAGAATTCTAAGTAAGCCCACCCGATAAAAACAAAACTAATTTCAATTCCAGTATGGTGCGATTAATAGCCGCTGATTTCATATTGCGGAGAGTGGAGACAAATATTTCAATTCCAGTATGGTGCGATTAATAGTTTGTGCATCCGACTGCGGATTAGCCACAACAGTATTTCAATTCCAGTATGGTGCGATTAATAGGAAGTGTGAGCGTTATAAATGTAAGTTTAAAAAAAATATTTCAATTCCAGTATGGTGCGATTAATAGAAACGGGCGAAATGGCTAGTAAGGTCGTTGGCGAATTTCAATTCCAGTATGGTGCGATTAATAGTGTGACGTCCAAACACATTCCGTTGTCATTGATTTATTTCAATTCCAGTATGGTGCGATTAATAGAATAACCCCCTTAATCTCCGACGTACCTCAATCGAGATTTCAATTCCAGTATGGTGCGATTAATAGGCTTGCAATTCATCTGGTCGTATCGTTGCTGCTTTATTTCAATTCCAGTATGGTGCGATTAATAGGGCAAATGCTGTTTATTGTAGATGTTCTGGAACTATATTTCAATTCCAGTATGGTGCGATTAATAGTGCGCTCCTCCGTTGTTGCTTTCTATCCATGCTTGCATTTCAATTCCAGTATGGTGCGATTAATAGTTCCAACTTGAAAATGTCACGCCCCCGATACTGCATTTCAATTCCAGTATGGTGCGATTAATAGACTATGAAGATAGCGACAAGGTAACAGAGCTTGATAATTTCAATTCCAGTATGGTGCGATTAATAGTATGGGATGTATTAAATCTTAAAATGACTAAACGATTTCAATTCCAGTATGGTGCGATTAATAGGTATTATCATCTTCCTTAAAGATGTGGTATATCTATTTCAATTCCAGTATGGTGCGATTAATAGTTCGAAACGGACACGCCAAACGAGACGAATTTTGAATTTCAATTCCAGTATGGTGCGATTAATAGACCAAGAGCGAAATTTCATCAAAGCAGGTCAGGTATTTCAATTCCAGTATGGTGCGATTAATAGTCGCGAAATCGGCGCTTCGAGTACAGCTCATCCAGATTTCAATTCCAGTATGGTGCGATTAATAGGGATTATCCCAGGGGAGTTTGAACTCTCCGCCCAATTTCAATTCCAGTATGGTGCGATTAATAGTATGAACCGTTTTGATTTGAATTGTATTTTTATGTATTTCAATTCCAGTATGGTGCGATTAATAGATTTATTCCGCCGTTCTTAATCTCCTGCACCAATCGATTTCAATTCCAGTATGGTGCGATTAATAGCTTTCCGTGAAGCGATAATTTAATGCCTTGTTTGTTCATTTCAATTCCAGTATGGTGCGATTAATAGTTTTCGTAGCTATGCAAGAAATAGAGGCGCTGAGATTTCAATTCCAGTATGGTGCGATTAATAGTCGAATTGCAGGAGATTGAATACAAGTGTCATTCGTGATTTCAATTCCAGTATGGTGCGATTAATAGTATAATTATTTACCCCCAATTCATCAGGGTAGTCTGTTATTTCAATTCCAGTATGGTGCGATTAATAGCTGGCGTCGACACTCGACCCGCTGACAGGCACCGAATTTCAATTCCAGTATGGTGCGATTAATAGAGTGAGGGCGTTCACAATTTCCAGCGCCTGTGCGCCCGATTTCAATTCCAGTATGGTGCGATTAATAGAGTGAGGGCGTTCACAATTTCCAGCGCCTGTGCGCCCGATTTCAATTCCAGTATGGTGCGATTAATAGAGCGTATAGTAATGTTTACCGACCACGGTGGATATCTATTTCAATTCCAGTATGGTGCGATTAATAGTCGCCTTTGCCTGCTTGTCTGTAAGCTTACTAAAATTTCAATTCCAGTATGGTGCGATTAATAGCGGATGATCCAGGACAGGGCAAGACCTTTCAGACGATATTTCAATTCCAGTATGGTGCGATTAATAGAGGACTTACGACATTTGTATGTGACGAGGGAGAGGAAATTTCAATTCCAGTATGGTGCGATTAATAGAATGAGAAGCATTGCAACATCGATAGCTAAAAGCGCATTTCAATTCCAGTATGGTGCGATTAATAGACGGTTACCCGTTTATTTTCTGGCAAAACCAGCCATATTTCAATTCCAGTATGGTGCGATTAATAGTCCTCCGGGTTCTGCTAGCTCTGGCAGTAGTACTACGATTTCAATTCCAGTATGGTGCGATTAATAGAAATCATTCGTTTGAATAAAGACCAGATTTGGGAATTTCAATTCCAGTATGGTGCGATTAATAGACTGTTATCCCTAATGTATTTTTTGCCGATTGTTCCCAATTTCAATTCCAGTATGGTGCGATTAATAGTTGAAACCGATGTGGTAAGAGAGAATAATCAAACGTAATTTCAATTCCAGTATGGTGCGATTAATAGTGGTGTGTAATGGCAAAATCTATGACAACTAAAAAAGATTTCAATTCCAGTATGGTGCGATTAATAGCTGGTGAACTCATGACAACACTTGATGCTATTAAACATTTCAATTCCAGTATGGTGCGATTAATAGTAATACCTGTCCACTCTATCAGCAAAATATTGACATTTCAATTCCAGTATGGTGCGATTAATAGGCATTGCTTGTCAAGTACTGGCGATATGAGGGAGTAATTTCAATTCCAGTATGGTGCGATTAATAGCTTATACTAACGATAATCGAAGCAGCTCGCGACCGTATTTCAATTCCAGTATGGTGCGATTAATAGTTGCCGGATTAATAAAGACGATGTCGCTCTTTGCCATTTCAATTCCAGTATGGTGCGATTAATAGTAAATGGAAGAATGTCATTTGATGAAATCACAAAATTTCAATTCCAGTATGGTGCGATTAATAGCAAAAACGACAGCTTAAATCCATCAATCTACATTAATTTCAATTCCAGTATGGTGCGATTAATAGAAGTAGCTAAATTACAAGTATCATATGCACGCCTATTTCAATTCCAGTATGGTGCGATTAATAGCAACAAGCAAAAATGGGATAATGCCCTGTTGCTCGTATTTCAATTCCAGTATGGTGCGATTAATAGGGTCCGGTTTTGACCTGGAAAAAGGAAGGCAGACAAATTTCAATTCCAGTATGGTGCGATTAATAGCTCTTACCCCCTGACATTAGAAATCGTTTAATGTATTTCAATTCCAGTATGGTGCGATTAATAGTCTTTCTTTTGTTCCGGCATCGAACAGGTGGCCGATTTCAATTCCAGTATGGTGCGATTAATAGTCTTTTACTTCGTCAAATATCCTTCCTCCTCTTTCTATTTCAATTCCAGTATGGTGCGATTAATAGTAAATACCCCGCCTGACCTTCAATATTAAAATCGTTATTTCAATTCCAGTATGGTGCGATTAATAGCTTTTATTTGCAGATTGTGCTTTTTGCAGATTGCTTATTTCAATTCCAGTATGGTGCGATTAATAGATGTCAGTTCAAACCCTCTCTCCATTTCTTCAAAAATTTCAATTCCAGTATGGTGCGATTAATAGCGCCGGAGGAGGGCGAATGAAGCCTAACGGACAGATTTCAATTCCAGTATGGTGCGATTAATAGTACTTCAACCGGGCTTGATAATTTCTTCGATAATCCATTTCAATTCCAGTATGGTGCGATTAATAGATTGCACGTGCAACACTGTCAGGAAGTTTATTTATATTTCAATTCCAGTATGGTGCGATTAATAGCCATCTGAACCAGCGACTGGCTTTGAAATACCTGATTTCAATTCCAGTATGGTGCGATTAATAGTAATCAATATGTGTTTGATAGCCAGTCTGTTTTAGGATTTCAATTCCAGTATGGTGCGATTAATAGCCGAAGGCGGCGTAATATGGTACCATCCAAACATGCATTTCAATTCCAGTATGGTGCGATTAATAGATACAATCTATCACCTATGATGTTAACTATATCCATTTCAATTCCAGTATGGTGCGATTAATAGTCATTATTTATTCAGCATAAATCCGGTAAATTTTATATTTCAATTCCAGTATGGTGCGATTAATAGGGAAATCCGATGATGGCTGACCAAAACATTATAGACAAATTTCAATTCCAGTATGGTGCGATTAATAGACAAAAACGACAGCTTAAATCCATCAATATACATTAATTTCAATTCCAGTATGGTGCGATTAATAGGACTTGATTAACGGCATTGAATAATAGCTCACCTAATTTCAATTCCAGTATGGTGCGATTAATAGAGCGCGGTTTTTCCGTAAGATTCGACGTACTAAGTCATTTCAATTCCAGTATGGTGCGATTAATAGAAGAGCTATTTGCAAAGTTGTATGTTTTTTCTCTAGATTTCAATTCCAGTATGGTGCGATTAATAGTTAACACGAATCATTCATATGTGGTATACCTGCCGCGATTTCAATTCCAGTATGGTGCGATTAATAGTCCGTAGGCAAAGCCATTCAGGAGTTTGCCAAACGATTTCAATTCCAGTATGGTGCGATTAATAGCAACTTTTTTCACAAACTAAAAACAAGTAAAAAAAATTTCAATTCCAGTATGGTGCGATTAATAGCCGTCAAAATTATAAAAAAAAAGAGCTGATTATAAATAGTATAGAAACTAAAATATTCTTCTTTTTTGTCTGATAAGTTGTCGATGGGTGATGCTGTAAAAAAGCCGAGGTTTCGACAACCTGTCATAAAATATTGTTATTCAGTATGTCAAAGAACTGGTGTTGGGCAAGCCGGAAAGTAGTTGAACAAAGCCTCTCCGTTTATTTGGGGGTCGACAACCTGTATTATAAAAAATTGTCGATACTGCTGCGCTCTTTGCCCACAACTTCTTTCTCGAGCCATTTTTCCTGCCGGGTTCTGAACAGGATAAAACTATCGGTTTCTTCATCCATAATCTCTTTGGCCCGTATTTTTAATTCTTCAAGTTTTACCTCGCTAATTTCTCCTTCAAACACTGAGTTTTGAATCCAGTTGAGGTACTGGCGGCAAAGTTTTAACATTTTGCCCACTCGTTTTTGCCCTACATCGTAAACCGCAATAATGTACATCACCAATACACTTTAAATGGTTTGTAATCTTCTATCTGTAAAATGTGCTTAACCAATTTGTAGCATTCCAGTTTTATCAGGTGTTTATAGCTGACGTTGCGATTTAGAGTACGGTGCTTAATGGTTTCGCTAAGCCGGTTTTCAAACGCCTGCACAAATTTCTTTTTTCCGTTGGGTGTAAGAGTAACCGAGTTGATGCCTGTTTCGAAGTCGTGGGGCTGAATCTCTTTTTTGTTGATTACTTTAAAAATAACACGGTCAACCAACAGCGGTTTAAACACTTCGGCCAAATCGAGCGACAACGAAAAACGGCGCTCCCCCGGCTGGTGTAAAAACGAAATAAGCGGGTTGAGCTGTGTTTGGTGAATGGCTCGCAAACACTGGCTGTAACACATCATATTGCCAAAAGAAATAAGCGCATTTACCTCGTTTAGCGGAGGACGATAGCTGCGGCCTCCCATTTCAAAATGATTTAAAATCAGGTTAAATGCATCGTAGTAATAACGCCGTATATTGCCTTCTATTCCCATTAACTCGTCAATAGCTGTGGTCAACTGAATTTTTTCGGAGAGTTTTTCTATGGCTTCAATAATTTCCGCTAAATCTTTTCCGCGATTATCGTAATAGCGCAGATTTTTCAACATATTGAATGCAGCTCCGGTTAGAATTTGCTGTGCAATATTCAGTCGTTTTTTCGTGTTTTTATAAAAATCGGTTTGAGCCAACAACACTTTTCCCGAAAGCAAAGCCTCCCGCGGCATAAACGACCCCGTGTAGTTTTCGTAATAATCAAAAAAATGAATGGGAATTTGCTGCTGACCCAGGAAATTGTATAACGCCGAATTGGCATCAAGATTTCCAAAGCAGTATAGCTCTCCAACATTTTCAACAGGGAGGAAGCGCGGCTTTTGTTCGTTCCCTTCTTCGTCGTAGGGCGTAAATTTCAGCGTATTGTCGCGGCGTTGCAAACGGCCCGGATTAAACAGGTAATAAGTGCGTTTCATAATTGTTTGGCGTTTTTTATGGTTGAAGGATGCTGAATTTTCGAGTTGTATCGTGCCTGATTTAGTTTTTACAGTTCACCGGAATAGCAGAAATCGAAGTAGGAACATCCCCGGCAGCGGCTTATTTTAATCTTTTCGGGAGCTTGTTCCCGGGCTATTATCTGTTCTATCTTTTTTGTTGCTTCTTTAATATACTCCCGGTCAGGAGTAGTCAACAGCACCTCTTCTTTTTTGCGAAGCCGCGGATATTCAAGCAGCCCGCTGGCATTAATTCCGTTTTGTTCCAGTACATAGAGGTAGTATTTAACCTGCCAGATGTGTGCCTCTTCGCGTTTGTCTGATTTTTTTATTTCGTGTACCACATTCTGCTTCGTGTCGAACCAATCAATTTTAATTCCTCCCGTGGAAATTTCTTTAAAGCGCTCACTGCGTTGTTTATAACTGGTTTCGTGAATAAGTTTTCCCTCATATACCGCCTCCGACGTGTGTTCCATGTTAATGCCGCTGGCAAACAGCCAAAGCTTTCGTTGGCAAATGAGGTAATAGTTGAAGTGGGTGCCGGTGACTTCCATAATCAATACAGGTTATTATTTTTTGAACGGACTAACAGATTATTGTTTTAAAAAAACTTCAGTTAAAAGTTGGCGGCTTTCTTCGATGTTAAAGCTTTTGGCATCCCACTCTTCCTGGCCAAGCCATTCCTTTACGCTTTGGTAGTCATCCGATTTAGGATTTGCCAAAACTTCTTTCAAGTCTTCATACCCCCAGGCGCCCCCGCAGTCTTCCGGTGGGCATTGCCCTTTTCCTGCCAGAATCCGGGGATACATGGTTCGCTCCGGGCTGATTTTTTCGAGAACAATGGTGTGTAGCCAACTGTCTCCAAAATCGTAGATGTAGGTGAACTTTTGCCCTTCGCTATCGAAAATTTTTTCAACCTTTAGTTCTTCGGCATCCAGAATTTCTCCACTATATAGGAAGCCCCTATCGTCGAAGTCATCATCGAATTTTAGTTTTATCTGCGGATAGGTGCCGTAACCCTGCGGCGAAAACTGAAACATATGTTCGTTCAGCCAGCCAAAAGCAATCTGAATAACAACATGGAAATCGAAAAACGAGTACCCCCGGGGAATGGTAACTCGCCGCCACACAGGAGGTTTTGTAATGCCTTTTAGTTGAATCTTAAATTGAAATGTCATTGTTGTTGGTTTTTATTTAAAATTCTTTCGAAATAGTTCGGTTCCTTATCTGTTTAACGCTGTCAAGTCCTGCGGACGTTGACAGGTTGTAGCTTCTTTTCTGTCACCCGACAGCGTCGTTAGACCTGTTGGCGTGAAGAAAAATCACATTAATTGGTTTTCTTCAACAAATGTTACACCCATTGTATTATTATAAAAATTTTTACGTATTACAAAAATAGGTTCTTGTTCATCTTTTATCGTAATATGTTTAATATCGATTTTATGTTGTTTTTTGCCTTTCTCAATCAAATAAATTGGCAATTCCAATGAATATTTTAGCTTCCAGCTTTGAAAATCAAGATAATTGTAGAAATGAAGCGATTCCGGTTCTTTTACAAATACCGTGTCTTGTGGCGCAATATTTCTGCTTTTCCAAAAATTAGTATCGATATCATCTGTCGCTGGTTTTTGCATGGGATTAATGAGCCAGTTATATTGAAAATACTCTTTTAAATCTTTTGCATTAGAAATAGCTCTGGATGAAAATGATGTCTCAGCAGCATAAACTTGATTGAGCATTTCCACAAGCTTATTCGCATTATAGAATGTTGTTTCAAGCATTTTTGCTGTCTTTGTAAAAACCTCGCATGGAACCCATGCTTTTGCCTTTTTATCATATTCACCATAAGGAGCCGGATAAACCAAATCATTTTTTTGAGGAATCAACACATACAATTCGCCAATTTTTGACTTATCGAAACGGCATAACCGGCCTGTACGTTGAGTTAGACGGTCAATAGGACAAAGTTCCGAAATCATTAAGTCAGCGCTTATGTTGATACTCATTTCTCCGATTTGCGTTAATATGGCTATACCTTTTGCACTCCCTTTTTTCCACGCTTTTTTTCCTAGAGCATTAATCAGTTCATCTTCTTTGTCTTTTTTGTCCGGCTCGGTAAAGCGACTGTGATAAAGAATTGGATTTGCATTTCGTTTCTCAAACCAATCGTAAAACAACACAGCTTTATCAACGGTGTTTGCATAGATTATAGCTGTTCTTTTTTCGACACACTTTTCAAGTAAGTTTTCTATTTCCGAAAGTTCTGTATAGTTCTGAATTGCTTTTATTTCAAACCTGTTTCGTAGATTATCCGATGTGTCCTCCACTATTTGATTGACTTTATAGCCGATTTTTTGATACGAAGGCAAAACGGATTCGGGTAGTGATGCACTCATTAATAAAACCGGAACATTCCAGTATTTCAGAATTTCAAGCAACACCAAAATGTTTGCCTGTGTAAAATCATCGTAAAAATCGGCTTCGTCAATAACCAGACAGGAGTTAGCCATATTGAATGCAATCAAATGATGGTCTTCTCTGGTTAATGTCAATGCCATTAAAAGATGGTCGATAGTACAAACTGTAATCGGAGTTTGAAGTAGCCGGGCAAACTCGTGAAGTTTATCTGCTTTCTTTTTTTCAATCGTACCATCTTCTATTTGTTCCTGAAATTTGTTGAACCATGCGCTTGAGTGGTAAAGCCCTGTGTCGGATAAGCTTTCCGCAACATTAATTGCCAAAGCGTTTGAAGTAAAACGGGTAGGCATAGCAATTATTAACCTGTCTGCCCTTTTATTTGCTATCTGTAAAGATGCCCATAATAAGGAGGCATCTGTTTTTCCAGCACCGGTTGGTGCACGAACCAACAATAAATTATCTCTCCAATATTTATCAACTAACTTCTGAACTCCTGTTTTTTCATTCCAAGGAAATTTATAACTGAACTTTGTAAATTCCGGAACTTCTTCTTTTTCTTCTTTTGCGCTTACACGATGGTCAACCAATTGCAACAACCCTCTTGGTCCGGCAAATTCGTAATGATTTTTTGCGCTAATCTCTAACGAATATTTTTCAATTATCCGGTTACTCTCTGTTTCAAATACCTTCCAGAAATCAGACATCTTTTGATTTGCCCAACGCTCCCTGAAATTAAATCCTAGTTTTCTATGATGCGCAGCAATAGCAGCCAGAAGGGCTAATGGAAGCTTTGCCTTTTTTACCATATGTAACGAATGCAATTCATGTCTAAAGTTTGCTTTACGAATATGCTTCCCTGAATCTTCCTTAATTGCATATTCTTTAAATGAGCCACCATGTTGCGATTGCCATTCAAGAAAAGCCTCATAATCTTTCTGACAAGCAGATTGCCAAGGTTCTGCTTTTTTCCCGACATCATGATATTCGCATACCACTTTTAAACGGTTAAATAAATTTTTACCTATGCGTTGCTTATACTTCTGAACGACAAAAGGAGTTTGTTCTAGCAACAATTTCCCTTCCGACATTACACCTTGAGTATGTTGTTCAAGGGTAATGCCGGAAGGTTTTGCCAATATGGGGTACTTATAATCAGTCACGACCAAATGCTTGTTCAAAAGTTACTACCTCCGCATCATTTGAAGGATCGTACAATGTATTTGAAGCTAAGAATTCCAAGGCGGCTTTATAAGCTTTATGAACACTTTCGACTGTTGTATCATCGCCAATGAAATATTTTGCTTTTCGTGCATTCAATTCATCTAAAATATTTTGTTGCTCTTGTTCTCCTACAACAAAATACCGACTTGCTTTGCGACTCAAAACGGTATCGAAAACGATCAAAACTTTTTGCGGTTCGCCACTAACTGCATTGCGGGCTTGGCTTGCATAATCGTTCATCGATTTGGTTGCTTCCAGATAAAGCCGTGCGCGACGTTTCCGTTCAGTATCTTCTGCATGTTTAAAATACTTCGTCCCAAGATTGAAGCTCCTTTCATACTTGAATGCTTTGGAGATACTCAAGGCACTAATATCTAAAAAGAAATTCATATGCATAAGGTCGCATTCACTATATTCTTTAGTAGCTAATGCCTGTTTTTGTCCGTCTGAGTCTGCTGCATCTTTTGTTGTTTCTTCATCACGGATTATATAACCATCCGAATAAACTTTATCTCCTTTGACATTATTCTGGATTCTAATCAATAAATCTCTACCAACTTCACTTTCTTTCATGGCGACTGCCGGGGTTACCGATAACGGGGCAGTTCTTCTTCCTGAATAATCGCCTTTTGAAGGGTGCATAAATCCACCCATATCTGCTCGTAAATCTTTTTCAATTAAATTGCTGATACCATCTCCATTTGAGACAAACGTTTCTCCTTTTGCTGAATCAGCAGAATTAATACGATCCATTGCCGAGAAAAGGACATGACGCTGCATTTGTCCTGAAATATAAACCCGTCCATCCGGTCGCCTTTTAATTGAAGATGCATTTCCCAATAATTTTTCGCCTCCGTTGGCTATATGGTTTTCAAACGGGGCAAGTGCTGTTACTAAAATTCCTTTAATTTCCATTGTTTTTATTTTTAGTTGATTTATAATTTAAATTTCACTTTGGTCTGGTAATTCCATTTCATCATCCTCTCCTTTTAACTCTTCTGGAGTTTCTTGCTTCTCTGTTTTATTTGTCAATCGAGAAAAAGCAATCAGAAGGTTTTTAGCGTTCTCAAGTGGCAGTTCACCACTTGCCGTTTTCTCCATGAAAAGAGCTGCAGCTTCCGGGGCATCCATACCCGACAAGCGTCCAGCCCTTGTAATGGCTTGGGCAATTAGTGCATCTCCTGATTTTGATGAGAAAGTAGAACTTTCCAATTCTACCAAGACTTTTGATTTTACTCCTCGCAGTTTTTCCCAGTAGTTAGAGGAACCTGCTTCTATTTCAGCTTTAGCAGCAAAATAGGCAACCTTATTGAGCCATTTGCCTAAAGACCTTGCTGACGATACAATTTGTGGATCAATTTTTTCCATTTTAATAAAGTATGTGTTAAACAATAGTGTTACTTCTTTAGGATACTCTGCCCTGAATGCAAGGAAATCCTTAAAAGCGGCATGATTAAATAATTGGAGGAAACGACTTGTAAACAAATCGAATTTTTGGTATTCAACATCTTTCCCAAATCTTTTTCCCTGATTATATAATGTTGAGTAATATAGACTATCAACAATTGTTTTTAGTTTCCCCTGTTTAGCCAAATCGACAACATAATGATTATAGAAAAAGGGTTTAGCTCCTCCACTTTCAATTTGATACATCGTAGCGTTTTTGAGGCTTTCTAAAACTCTTTTAGCCTGTTCCGAGTATTCGGATTCTTTTGTAAACTCACCTATTGCTCCCAGCAGGGCTACGCTTCCTAATGCAAAACTTTTAGGCGCATTTGGGAAATTTCCTGCATATAAATTAGGCCTATTGGGTTTGTAAGTTTTTCTCTTTCCTTTTTCAGGTGGCAGAACTTTACCAATAAAAAAATCTTTTTCTTTAGTTAAATACATCCGTTTAAAGAACTGTATAAAATCTACTATCTCATTATTTTCTGACAAGTCTGGAATTAAACAAAAGTTAGAACTGTTATCCCAAAAATAAATTGACGGTTTGTTGGATGTCATTACTGAAATAAGGGAGAAAGCTATTTCTACCAAATTTAAACCGGCATTTGCCTTTGTTGTCCCGCCTGTTTCAGTAAACTTCATATAATCACCCGCCATCGGGGTGGTGGCATTTAATGCCCCAAAAGTTTTATTCTTTCCTTTTCCCAATAACGCACAAACTTCTTTGGCATATTTCCAAGTAGTAGCTGCAGCCCCATCAGAAGTTATGACATGTGGCGATAGATAAATTCCAAAATCAGGTTTGTTTTTTATTCCTGATACAGAATCTTCATTTGTATAGCTAAACTTGATATTTTCTTTTTCTTCAAACGTTTCGGACGGAATGCATCTAAACTTCTCCATACAAGCCTCCAGTGTTTGCTTTATGTGGACATTAGTAATTTCATCAACCTTTGACAGATTGTTATCTTCGCATACTATTGCTTGCCCGTATCTTATAAATGGATGATTCATACAGTAAATTCTTTAATCGTTAAATGTACCCATCCTTCATTGCTTCCTAGATAACCTATGTTTTCTTTTACAAGTTTATTTGTTAACTGTGCAAACAGACTTTCATCCATCGAAAGCTTTATCTGGAAATTTCCATCATATTGAGTGTATTCTCTTCTGGTTGGTGTGCTGTAATACATTGGGAAATACCCCATATATCTTTTAAATAACTTGTCAAGTAAAGTATTCTTTTCCGTTGACTTTCTTTTAGTATCCGAAGCAACCTTGGCTTTTATCAGATTCCACTTTTCGATGAAATCAGTATCCATATATCTTGTGCCAAAAGTATGGCGATGTGAATCAGACCTACGAAAAGCTCTACTCCATAAATCATCATAATGAGCCAGTTGTGATGGAATAAAAGGCAATTCTATTTCAAAATACTCATATAACAATGGGATATAGGTTGAGCCAGTTTGAAAACTCTCAATGTTCTTTTTTATAATTTTCTTGGCATCTCCCCCTTTAACTCCTTTTTGACGAATTTTGATTAAGTCTTTTTGGATAAGTTTCCTGTCGACAATGTCGATATGCCACCCCAATACATTCTCAAAAAGTCCGCAAATCATTTTTTTACTAGGACTTTTTAAAGACTTATAAAACGATCCCGGCAGCTCACTCACCATAGAGAGCGGTGCCAATGGCTCGATTTCCAGAATTACTTTTAAATTTTGTTCCGGTACTTTCTCCAGAATTGATAAATCTAAATTTTGCATATATTATCTATTTATATTTTCCCTTCACTGAAAGATATTGAATGACATAACCTCCTGCATCGGCAAACGGGTCGCCGGTTGGTTTCGTTAGCCATTCGTAATCAATTGTTTTGTGCGTATGCTTCATGTTTTATCGTTAAAAGTTTCCTTCTATTTCCAATACCCCCGGCGGAGCATTCGTAAAACCGCCGGGGATTATGGATATTGATACCAATTAATAATCGACCACCATTCGTGCTTTTATGTAGCCATTGTAAAAGGTGGGGTCGCGACGTTTAAAAATCTTCAACAGGTTGTCGAGCTGATTTGCCAACAGGTTACTGGCTTCGGTAAACAGCTCTTCGAGTGAGAGCGTAGCCACGCTCGATTTAATTTGGTACTCGCGCGGCTGCCCGTTAATTTCCAGAAAATGGTCGTAGTCGGCCTGTAGTCCGGTAATTTGCTCGGCTGTCAGCCCATACTCATCAACCAGCGGAGTCTGGTTTTGTATGGCCACATCGATAATCTGTTTTACCCGGCGCAACATATCGCTGTTTTTCAGTTTAAACAGGTCAGAAGCGCTGTCGGCCATGGTTTGAGCCAGTTTTTTGTCGCCGTTCATTATGGCAAACACCTCCACAATGTCGTTTACAATGTCGGCTTTTTCGCAAATGGTGCGTTTTAGCGCAACTTTAATTGCGCCCACATAAACCTTTGCCTCCAACTGTTCGCCTGCTGCGGCGTCAATAGCCAGGTTAACATCGTTTAGCTTGTTCACCACTTCGCCAATTTTGGCAATGCTTTGCCACTTGGCCGCGTTTTCGTTCAGGAAAGCCAGGGTAGCTTCTACCATGTGCTTTCGGTTACTTTGAGAAAGGTTCATAACATTAAATTTAAATTAGTAATATGCCCGGAAATTGGAAATTCCCTGTGTTGGGCGGTTATTTCGGAGGGTATTGTGTGCGTTTCCATGTGGCGTGTGTATATTTCCTTTCGTTGTGTTGGTATTTCCGGGTGTTGTGCAGTTATTTCCATCTGTTGAGTGAATATTTCGGTGCATTGAGCGAATATTTCGGTGCATTGAGCAGGCATTTCCATGCGTTGAGCCGTTGTTTCTGTGCAGCCGGCAGTTGTTTCCGTTTAATTACTGTCGGGTGTGCGCATTTGCTCCGTTTTCATTCGTCTTTTTTTTTAACGAATTTTTTCGGAAGGGTCTGTTCCAAACAAAAAACCGGTATATTCTACCGTTCGGCAAAGTTGCCGGCATCAGCCTGTTTCTACCCAGCCGAACCCACTGGCATTTTTCTCTCCAAATCCGGAATAGAGCACCAGTTTGTGGATTTCTTCGGGGGCTGTCAGCGAAAATTTATAGAGGTAACCTCTTACTTTGGTTTGTTGTGCCGTAAAAGGCTTTATCGTAATTAATTTCGATTTAGGTTTGCTTAACAGGGTAAACGCTGTTTCGGTGTTTTCGGCAAGAGGAGCCGCGCCCGGCACTGTTTGGTATTTATGAAACAGGTGTTGCCTTACCCACCCGGCATACCCTTCATCTTCGGGCGAAAGGTAACGGGCATATTTATCGTTCTCGGTTTTACTGCTGAACACTACCGGCGACTTGGCATGATACCCGATGGTTACCGGGCGCCCGGCTGTGGTATTGCCATGTGAAAAAGGGTCGGGCAGCCTTTCAATTCCTGCAACCTTAAAATTTGTGCCGTTGAATCTGTCGCCCAGGTAAACCTGTTGGTTGTTAAACAGGCCAATAATAAATTTCTCTGCTGCATCGTTCAGGAAAAACGAAACCTTAAGGGTGGCCGTTCCTGTTAACGCCTCAATAAGAGCCCGGTCTTTGTGTATTCTATATTTGTTGAAAAAAAGAGGGGAGTAATTGAAAAATTTGAAGCTTTTATTCCCGTTCCGGTAGCCCTCAGTATGTAAAAACCGGGCAAAATCGGGGTCGGCCTCTCCAATTATTTTGTATATCCATGCGCCAATGTAGTATTGATAGTCGATAGGCAATATGCATTGCTTTTCAGTTGTATTCAGATGAATGAGGAATATCATAGTTCACCAGTTTTAGTTCTGTTTCGGGGTGCTGTTTGTCAGTTTTAACCCAATTAATCTACCGAATTTACAAATTATTTTTATAATTCCCGTTTCTGATTATCATAACTCATTTTTCATTACAGCCGCGCTATCCATAGTATGAAAGTGTGCTGGCTCTGCGTTTTTATCCCGAAAAAGAAACAAATGCATCAGTTTTTTGGGGGGAGTTGCCATCAACTCTTTTTAAGCCCGATTGCTTTCGCTATTTTCGCATTTCAATCAAAAAACGAAGTATAAAATGCAGAGAATATTGGTGATTTTACTGCTGTTTATTTCCGCAGCAGTAGCAGCCCAGCAGAAGCAAATGTCGTTAGAAGACGCTATTCTTGGTCGGTATTATTACCTCAATCCGAAATCGGTTAACGGGCTTGAATGGAAATCTGATGACCGGTTTACATTTATTGAAAACAATACGCTTTGGGAGGAAAGCGCAAAAAAAGGCGAGCGGACTGCCGTGGTTAGTCTGGATGAATTAAATTCATTGCTGAACCATTCAGGCAACGAGGCCTTTCGCCAGTTTCCGTCCTATTCGTGGGCAAAAGAAGATATGCTGGTGGTTCAAAATCGCAATGGTTTTTTTGCGATTAATGTAAATGCCAAAAAAGTTGAATTTCAGGTAGAACTGCCTTCTGATGCAACAAACAGTGTTTTCAACTTCAACGGGCGGTTTGTAGCTTATACAATCGACAATGATTTATTTGCATCCTTTGCGTCGGGAAAAACCGTGCAGATTACCTCCGACGGTGGCGCCGGCATTGTAAACGGACAAACGGTGCACCGGAACGAGTTTGGCATTGGCAACGGAATTTTTAATTCGCCCAAAGGCAACTACATTGCGTTTTATCGCAAAGACGAAAGCATGGTAACCGATTATCCGCTGGTGGATTACATGACACGCGCGGCAGAATACACTCCGGTGAAATACCCGATGGCAGGCATGGACAGCGAGCACGTAACCGTGGGTATTTATTCCGTAGCAACGGGCAAAACGGTTTTTCTGGCTACCGGCGGCGATCCCGAGCATTTTCTCACTAACCTGGCGTGGTCGCCCGACGAACAGCATATTTACCTGGCCGAACTCAATCGCGGGCAAAATCACATGCAAATGAACTGCTACAATGTAGCAACCGGCGAGAAAGCAAAAACGCTTTTCGAAGAATCCGACAATAAATATGTGGAACCGCTCTATCCGGTTCGGTTTTCGACCGTTAACGATAATGAATTTTATTACCTGACCCGCAAAGACGGATGGTTTCATGTTTACAAGTACAATACCGACGGGCAACTTATTCGCCAAATCACAAAAGGCGAGTGGGAGGTAACCAACATTTTGGGTTTCGACGAAAAAGAGAAATACCTGTTTGTGGAAGCCACCAAAGAGAGCCCGCTGGAACTGCATATTTACCGGGTAGATACCAAATCGGGGAAAGCAGAAAAACTTACCGACGGCGAAGGCATCCACAAAGGAAAGCTGAGTAGTAACGGAAGCTGGCTGATTGATGCTTTTAACGGCCCGGAGGTTCCGTCGCAAACAGATGTGATTGCTGCCAACGGAAAAAACAGGCGGAACCTGCATCGTGCTGATGATCCGCTGAAGGATTACGTGTTGGGCGAAAACAAACTGGTTCCTGTTTTGTCGGCTGACGGTAAAACCGAACTGACCGGACGGCTGATTCTACCTGTTGATTTCGATCCTGCCAAAAAGTACCCGGTGATTGTTTACGTTTACGGCGGGCCGCATTCGCAACTGGTGAACAAAGGCTGGCACAACAGCGCGCGGTGGTGGCAGTATTACATGGCTTCGCAGGGGTATATTGCGTTTACCATGGATAACCGTGGCACGCTTAACCGCGGAAGGGATTTTGAAACCAGCGTGCACAGGCAACTTGGAATTTTGGAAACAGAAGACCAGATGAAAGGTGTTGAATACCTTAAATCGCTGCCTTATGTAGATGCAGATCGTATTGGCCTGCACGGATGGAGTTACGGTGGTTTTATGACCCTCAACCTGATGTTGCGGCACCCCGGTGTTTTTAAAGTGGGCGTGGCAGGCGGCCCGGTTGTCGACTGGAGCATGTACGAAATAATGTATGGCGAACGATACATGGATACGCCGCAGGAAAACCCGGAAGGATACAACGAAACAAACATGTTGCATCATGTTTCTGCACTCGAAGGAAAACTAATGCTGGTTCATGGCGTACAGGATGAAACCGTGGTAATGCAGCACAGCATGAAGTTTTTGCGCGAATGTGTAATGCTGGGCAAACAGGTCGATTTTTTTGCGTATCCCACACACCCGCACAACGTACGGGGAAAAGACAGGGTGCATCTGATGGAGAAGGTGAGCACCTATTTTTTCGAGAATCTATAATAAAATTGAATGAAGCCCATAAAAACAGTATTCTTTTTAATTGGAGTGTTTCTTTTGCTGGCAGTGGCAATGTGGGCTACTCCTGCCGGCGGTATAAAAGTGGGCACATTTACTTTTCATCTGCCGTCGTTTTCAGAAATGTTTCTGGATGAGGGCCCGCAATATGTTGATGTTTCGCATATTGTTGAAGAGCAGTTCGACATTGATTCTGTGCTGATGCCCGGAAATGAGGAATCAACGCCGGAAATATTGGCAGCAAATTATGATTCGTTGGTTGCAAAAATTCACCGGATTGAGCTGAACGATACCGCAAGGCAAAACTTATACGGCTTTTTCAAAAGGCTGGAAAAAGATACGTTGGTTCGCATAATGCATTATGGCGACAGCCAGATTGAAGGCGACCGTATGACGGCGTTTATACGAAACAGGCTGCAGAAAAAATTTGGCGGAACCGGCATTGGCCTGCGTCCGGCATTGCAGCCTTACGATTTTGTGCTTTCTGCCGTTCAGGAAAATTCGGGCAACTGGATGCGGTATCCGCTTTACGGAAGAATTGACTCGACCATTCAACATAACAAATATGGTCCGATGGCTGCTTTTTCGCGGTTTGCTCCTCCACAGCCTGACACGCTTGCAACAGATTCGCTTGTTTATTATGAAGCGTCGCTGGCCATCGAAAAAGCTTCGGTGGCTCTGGATTCTTCGCGGGTTTATAAGCACTTTAAACTGTATTACGGGAACACGAGTGAGCCGGTTTCTGTGCAGTTGTTTTCAAACGATACGTTTATCGCACAGGATACGCTTCTGCCAACTGTTGATTTTGCCCGGCTGGAAATCGATTTGCCCGATACCACCAGTCAGGTTTCTGTGCATTTTAGCGGTTACGACAGCCCCGACATTTATGGCTTTGAAGTGGCTTCCAAATCCGGTGTTATTATGGATAACATCGCATTGCGGGGCAGTTCGGGGGTGTTTTTTACCCGGAACGATTTTTTGCACAGTCAAAAAGCTTACAAAGCGCTCATGCCCGATTTATTTATTCTGCAATTTGGCGGCAACACGGTTCCGTACCTAACCGAAGCCGAAAAGATAGTCAGCTACGGACGCTGGTTTAGGGCGCAAATTGCCCGGTTGAAAAAAACTTGCCCCCATGCAGCTATTATTGTTATTGGCCCCAGCGATATGTCCACAAAGCAGAAAGAATTTTATGTGACATACGAACATCTGCCCGGGCTTGTGGAAACATTAAAGCAGGTGGCGCTTTCTGAAGGTTGCGGGTACTGGGATATGTTTGATGCCATGGGGGGTAAAAACAGTATGCCCTCGTGGGTAAATGCAGACCCTGAGCTGGCACGCCCCGATTATGTGCATTTTTCGATGCGTGGCGCCAGGCTTATTGCCAACATGTTTTACAACGCACTGATTTTTGAGTACAATAATTATTTGCAGAATAAGTAGTAAATATGGAGTTCTTTCAGCAAATAGAGTGGGGGAGTTTTATTCGGAATATTTTTCTGTACAACGAATCGAGCCCGCTTATATTTACCCGGTTCTTTTTCTGGGGATTTTTTGCCATTGTTCTTGCCGGATATTCACTGGTTTACAATAACAAGAACCGAACCTTGCGGGCGGGTTACATTTTTGCCGCCAGCTTGTTTTTTTATTACAAGTCCAGCGGCTTTTTCTTTTTTATACTGCTGTTTAGTACGCTGACTGATTTTTTTATCGGAAAGTGGATTTATGCTTCAAAACGAGCATCGCTGCGTAAAATGCTGGTTGCGGCAAGTGTTGTTATCAACCTTTCGTTGCTGGCCTATTTTAAATATGCCTACTTTTTTACTGAAAGCCTGAACGCTATGTTCGGTACAGATTTACATGTGATAAACTATTTGGCGCACTGGGTGAATGCAGCAACCGGCACCCATTTTAATGTGAACCAGATTCTATTGCCGGTGGGTATTTCGTTTTTTACTTTTCAAACCATCAGCTATTCGGTAGATGTTTATCGCGGCGAAACGAAACCTGTTAATAACCTTATCGATTTTGGGTTTTATGTATCGTTTTTTCCGCAGCTGGTAGCCGGGCCAATTGTGCGCGCGTCGGGCTTTGTAAAGCAGATTTACGAAGATTACCACGTGTCGAAACAGGAGTTTGGTTGGGCCATTTACATCATTTTGAAAGGGCTGGTAAAGAAAATATTTATTGGCGATTACATTGCCGTGAACTTTGTGGATCGCGTGTTTTCGGCTCCGCTTTCGCATTCGGGTTTTGAAAATCTGATGGCGCTTTTCGGGTATTCGCTTCAGGTTTATGTTGATTTTTCGGGATATACAGATATCGCAATCGGGGTGGCTCTGCTCATGGGATTCCGTTTGCCTGAGAATTTCAATTCGCCGTATAAAGCCAAAAATGTGGGCGAGTTTTGGAAACGCTGGCACATGTCGCTTTCGTCGTGGCTGAAAGACTACCTGTACATTCCCATTGGCGGAAACCGAAATGGTTCGGTGTTTAGTTACCTGAGCCTTGGAATTATTTTGGCAATTGTGGTTCTGCTTGCCGGAAAACTCATTTTAATTCCGGTTTTTACCGGAATTGTTTTGCTGTTTGCCGCATTAGCGCATTTTTTCCCGGGCGTAAAGCGGCATATCAACACCAATATTAACCTGATGCTTACCATGCTGCTGGGAGGGTTGTGGCACGGCGCTTCGTGGCAGTTTATTATTTGGGGAGGACTGAATGGCGTTGGCCTGGTGGTTTATAAATTTTGGCGGAAAATCAGTCCGTGGGAAAAGAAAACCGGGTGGTTGGCAACATTGTGGAAGATTACCATCACCTTTTGTTTCATTACGGCAACCCGCATTTTCTTCCGTTCCGAATCCATGGAAATTGTAAATGGAATGATGCACCAGATTGCCAACAACATGGAACTGTCTATAATTCCGCAGGTTGTTTCAGCGTATAAATGGGTTTTTCTGATGATGTTGTTCGGCTTTTTTACACACTGGGTTAGTCAGAAGTGGAAAGACCGGCTGAGGGATGCTTTTATTGCTGCTCCGCTTTGGTTGAAAGTGGTGATTTCGGCAGTGGTGGTTATTATCGTTTACCAGTCCATTTCGGCAGATATGCAGCCGTTTATCTATTTTCAGTTTTAATGCTACAAAATTGAACCGATAAAAATTCCCAGGTACGACCCGAATGCAAAACCCAAAATACCGATGGTCAGCCCACCGATAATCACTTCTTTGTTTTTCAGAGCCATTGCAACCGCCGGAACAAATGGCGGAGAGTAGGTGAGTGCGGTTATGGCAATAATAGTGGTGTCGGTATCTACTTTAAAAATGCGGGCCAGCGCAACATGAATAATCATGGAGCCGACAACAACCCAAAGCACAAATAAAAACAACTCCAGAAATTCTATCTGAAACATGTTTTTTAAGTTGGCCATCGACGAGAGCGCGAGGCAGAACACAATAATAAAATACATTCCCAGGGGAAAGCTGATTTTTAGTTTGTTTATCGGCCTGATTAACGATGCCAGCAACCCCAGGGTCGTAATTGTCAGAATCACCCATGTTACCTGCGACTGCTTTGGTACAAGAAAAGAAATACCTCCGCCAATTGCGAAAATAACGATGGAAACCAATAACGATTTTGCCACTTCCGGAAGATTTTTTCGGCTGAACAGCCCGTCGTAGTTTTCCATGTTGGTGTCCTCTTCCTCGATTTCTACCTGCATTACATTTTCCGCTTTTTTTATGAAATTGTATTTTGGTAGAAACGTGTTAAAAAGGCGCTGGGCAATGGTCATAAGAAACAACAAAGCAACAGAACCTATTATCAGGTCGTAGGTGTGGGTCAGAATAAAAGTATTTGGGCTTACATTCAACGCAGTGCCAATTGCTGCAAGGTTTGGTGTTCCGCCGGTATAAACACCGATTAACATCCCTGTAACTTTGTTTGATTCGGTTATATTGTGCGCAAACAGGTAGTAGCCAATAAAAACCGAAATCATTAACGAAACCATTGCCAATACCAGTGAAATTATGGTGCTGTGGGCATTTTTCATCCATTTACGCAGGTTTAGCGAAAACAGCAAAAGCGGCAAAGCAATAAGTATGGTGTAATTCATAATGGACTCCTGCACCTGGGCAATCATATTGTAGGTCAAATCAGAATCAGAAAAGCCCGGAGCATTTATTACCGCCAGAAGTTCTTCTTTGGGAATGTAGCTTCGTGTGCCGCCGAGTAATTTCACCAGGCCTTCGCTTGGAGTGGGGAGAATCCCAATGTTTCCGAGAACTAGCCCGATGGCGTAGGCGAGTACAACAGCTCCTATTCTTTTTAATGTGTCAGATATTTTACACAAGTATATGAGAAGAACCGGAGTTAACAGGTAAAAGAGAATTAATGTTGCCGTAATCCACATAAACTGGTTTTTTAAGCTTTCAGGATTACAAAAATATATTTTTTATTCAGTTTGGAGGAACTGATTTTTGGTTGGCTGATTAAGTGCTTGTTATTATGTGCATAAAACAAAAGAGGCACAAACGTTAATTTGCGCCTCTTTGAATATTTTGAGTGATAATGCTTAGAATTTGAAACCCAGCGTAAACATCACGTTGTTTTTTGTTGAGTTGAATTCTACCATTTCAGGCATGTTGTAGAAATCTGTTGGTGGTTCCGGGTACATCAGGTCAAAGCTGTTCTGAACCGAGTACCGATAGGCAACATCGAAGAAGAAACCTCCGGTTCTATAGCCAAAGCCGGCAGCATACACATTCAGTTTTGAGTCGGCATTAGGCTGGTTTGCTCCAAATGCGTTGGTGTTGTACGGCGACGGATAATTTTCGAATCCGGCACGCAAACTGATATTGCTTGTTGCCATAAATTCTCCTCCAATACGAAGGTTCCCCACGCCTCTGTATGCTTCTGCTATTTCGTTGTTTTCATTAACAAAGTTGTAGCCGTTTCCGCCGCGTCGTAAACTTGCCGATCCGTAATCAGCATATTCATAATCGACGCTAATCAGTCCTTTTTTGCCGATTACATAAGCGGCACTGAGGGTAGCCTTAAGTGGAGTTTCCAAATCGTAGTCGTAATCAGAGTAACGGGATTTTGCCTCAAAATTACCCATTTCTCCGTTTTCGTCAGCAACGTTTGCATACATCGAAGTTCTAAAGAAGTCGTGCAGGTTGTAAAACGTCGGAGTGTGTAACGATGCTCCCAAGCGGAGTGCATTTATCGGTTTGTAAATTATACCGATTTTTCCGTTATATCCTGTTCCGGTAGTTTCCAAATGACTATTGAACTGCATTTCGTTAAAATAGTCAATTTTATTTTGTTTGTCCCATTCAAGCAATTCGTAAGATTCTTTAAAATTAACATCCAGAAGACCGATGGATGCACCAATGTATAATTTATGATTGAAATTAAGCCCGACAGCAAAAGAGTATTCGTTTACATATCCGTCTCTCGAAATGCTTTTGCGTTGGCTTTGACCGTAGTTGGAATGGTTTTCGTCCAGATCGTGCCAATACTCACTTGTTTCGTCATCTTTCCAAAGAAGGTAGGTTTCCCAGGCCAGGTTTTCATAGAATTCATCCATAATTCCTGCGTTTGCATTGCCTGTCATATAATCCAGGTACGACCTGTCCATATTGTCTGCTCCGGCCAACGATGTACTGTTGAAGTTTTTCAGCCGGTTAAAACCAATTCCGAAATTCACGTTAACCAGGCCGGTTTCGCTTTTATTTTGAGTAGAAAGCGTTGCTACATAACTCAAATTATTAAAAGCAAAATTGTATTTGCTGTCGGTCATTGAATTGTTGCGGTAGCTTGTTTCAACCTGATTTTTTCCGAAAGACGGAGTAAAAACAAGTTCTGCACTTCTGTACAAGCCTAGTCCTGCCGGGTTAATACTAACAGAGGTGAAATCTCCTCCAAGGGCTCCAAACGCATTTCCCATTCCACCGGAGCGTGCTGTCCCCTGAACCTGCAAATCGGAGTACCGTAATGCATCCAGAAGGCCCTGCGCCTGTACAAAAAACGGTGCAACAAATGCTAAAGTCAATAATGCTATTATTTTTTTCATGGCTAAATTGCTTTTTTCGTTAATACTCATTTTAGGCAACTTTTCTTGTTACCTTCTTCTCCCTGATGAAGATGAAGACGACGAAGATCTGCTGCTACCCGAGCTACTGGACCCGTAACTTCTGGATGATGAAGAAGATGATCCGCTGCTACGGTAACTGCCGCTGCTGCTACTGCTTCTTGTGGGAGTACTCCGTTGATAGGAGCTGCCCGAACTGGAAGAACTGGAAGGTGCGCGGTAACTTCTGGTAGAGCTGTTGTTGCTCGAACTTCTGTTATAAGTTGAACTAGACCTGTATGTACGGTTATAGGTAGAACTAGACCTTGGTGCCGAGTAGCTTGAACTTCTGCTTTGAGTAACTACCCTAGGTGTAGTTGTTGTACTACTTTTAGTTGCAGGTCTTGTGTAATTTCTGGTAACTGTTGATGAGCTGCCTGGCCTGGTGTATGTTCTGGCCTGGGTACTGCTGCTTCTAACCTGGCTGCTCTGCCCGGTTGAGGTTCTTCTTCTTTCGGCAGCAACGCTACTACTGTTTGTCGAACGTGTGGCAGAATTTGCTCTTACTCCCGAAGTAGAAGTAGATCTTCTTCCGTTCAGTTCAGTACGGGGTGTACTCCCTGTTCGTGCACTTTTGGTTACGTTGCCCGATGAACGTGAGGCAGAAGCCGACGTTCTTCCGGCGGCAGTTGTGGTATTTCTGTGAATAACATTTGTGCCGGTAGATCTCCTTTGTCCGTAATGGTAATTATCGGAGTCAAAATGCCAGTTGCCTCCATGGCCGTACCATGAGTTGTACGGGTAACCCCATCCATAATACGAGTATGGCCTGTTCCAGTAGCTGTAATATGGTGAGTAGCCCCATCCCCAACTGTAGTATGGCGAATACCAGTTGTAGCCCCATCCCCAGCTTCCGGCATAAGACCAGGGAGAGTACCATGATGAATAATAGGGATCGTAGAAATAAGGATCGTAATACCAGCTGTCCAAGTAGTAAGGATCGTAAAAGTACGGACGGTGGAACCTTCTGATACGATAGGTATAGTCAATTTCATTACCGTCGTAGTAATTATTAATTACATACTTTACGTCATCTTCGTTGTAATAAACGGTGGTGTCGCTTTGGTACATGTCGTACTGATCCATACTGTAACTGAGTGCGTCAGCATCGTCTTCGTTTCCCTGGAAAATGTAGTTGTTCATTGTTTGCGAACCTTCTTCGTTTTCCTGAATGTCACTAATAATCATTCTGTGTGCTGACTTTTCGACTGGCTGTTCCTCAACCATCGTTTTTTGTTCTACGGTAATTGGAGGGGGAACATCTCCCGGGTTAAAATAGATGTCATCAGTATAAGAACTGGTAACGTAAGTCCCCGAGGTGCATGCACCTACAAACAGTGCAGCCAGTGTTAAAATTAATAATTTTGATTTCATAACTCGTCCTCCCGGTTTATTTAATGTCAATAATATTTACTTTCTTTGTGAACTCAAATTTGTCATTGACAAAAAAGCAAAATTTATACCAATTTTATTAAAAATGGCGAAAGAATTAACACCACGTAGTGAAAATTATTCCCAGTGGTATCAGGATCTGGTAATTAAGGCTGATTTGGCTGAAAGCTCGGCAGTCAGAGGATGTATGGTTATAAAGCCTTATGGTTATGCTATTTGGGAGAAAATGCAGGGCGAACTTGACAGAATGTTCAAAGAAACCGGGCATGTAAATGCATATTTCCCGCTTTTTATTCCGAAATCTTTTTTCAGTAAAGAAGCGGATCACGTTGAAGGATTTGCCAAAGAATGTGCCGTAGTTACCCACTATCGTTTAAAAAATGACGAGGAGAACGGTGGAGTCGTGGTTGACCCGGCCGCAAAACTGGAGGAAGAACTGATTGTACGACCTACTTCAGAAACCATTATATGGAATACTTATCGCAACTGGATTCAATCGCATCGCGATTTGCCGTTGTTAATAAACCAGTGGGCCAATGTTGTGCGCTGGGAAATGCGTACCCGTTTGTTTTTGCGAACTGCCGAGTTCCTTTGGCAGGAAGGTCATACTGCGCACGCTACTAAGCAGGAAGCTATTGACGAAACGGTAAAAATGATAAATGTGTATGCCAATTTTGCGGAGAATTTTATGGCGGTTCCTGTAATAAAAGGGGTGAAAACAGCAAATGAACGATTTGCCGGCGCTCTGGATACATATACCATTGAGGCGCTGATGCAGGATGGAAAAGCATTACAGTCAGGTACCTCTCATTTCTTGGGGCAAAATTTTGCCAAAGCATTCGACGTTAAGTTTACCAATAAAGAAGGCCGCGAAGAGTATGTCTGGGCTACTTCATGGGGTGTTTCTACCCGTTTGATGGGGGCGCTGATAATGGCACATTCTGACGACAACGGTTTGGTGCTTCCTCCGAAATTGGCTCCTATTCAGGTTGTAATAGTACCAATTTACAAGAAGACAGAACAACTTGGAGCTATTTCCGAAAAAGTTAATGAAATTGTGGCTGCCCTGAAGCAAAAGGGTATTTCGGTGAAATTTGACGATAGTGACAATAAAAAACCAGGCTGGAAATTTGCTGAGTACGAAATGAAAGGCGTTCCGGTTCGGTTGGCAATGGGTCCGCGCGATCTGGAAAATGGTACCGTGGAAATTGCCAGACGTGATACTTTGGAAAAAAATATAGTTCCAATCGAAGGAGTTTCAGAATATATTGAGAAACTGCTGGACGAAATTCAACAGAACATTTTTCAGAAAGCATTTGATTTCCGCTCTCACATGATTACCAAAGTGGATACCTGGGAAGAATTTAAAGACGTTCTTAAAAATAAAGGAGGATTTATTTCTGCACATTGGGACGGCACTACTGAAACAGAGGAAAAAATTAAAAGCGAAACAAAAGCTACCATTCGTTGTATTCCGCTCGAAAATGAGCAGGAAGAAGGGAAATGTGTTTACTCCGGTAAACCGTCAACCCAGCGGGTGTTGTTTGCACTGGCTTATTAATTTTCGAAAAAAATATTGTTGGACAAGCAGCTCTTTTGGGCTGCTTTCTTTTTTATATTTCTGCAGGTTGTGTATTTTTAGTTCAAAAATTTGCCGTAATGGATGAGAAGGAAATCAGAGCCTCCCTACTGGAAGCATTTGTAATTAAATCCACAATAAAACAAAAGGTTTATTCGAATACCGTTCAAACCTTTAAAATTTTGAAGAAAGTTTTAAAAATACTTGAAAAAGAGTATGTAAGCGGGCTTGAGGACAAGGTTCCTCATGTTGTGCTTCCGGTTTTTAGAGAACGCGGGCCATTTGAAGCAGAGTTTGAAATAGGAGGCGACCTGTTGATTTTTAGCATGCACTCCAATGTTTTTGAGTTTGATAATAAACACCCCATTTTAAGCTCAGAATATATTCAGGAGGATCCGTTACGTTCTTATTGTGGCATTATAAACATTTATAATTTTCTGGCTGATTCTTTTAAATACAATCGGCAACAGGATTTAGGGTACCTGGTAGCAAGAGTTTTTGTGAATAAGGACAACCATTTTTTTGTGGAAGGCAAACGGCAGACCGACGAAAACGTGAAAAGTTTTGCCATCGACACCATTTCTCCCGGGGTTTTGCGGCAAATTGTTGAAACTGCCATCAGGTACTGCATCGAATTTGATTTGCTGGTTACTCCTTACGACAACGTGAAACTGGCAACCGTAGAACAAATGCAGGAGAAAATTGTCCATTCTAAAATGACCACCGGCAAAAGGCTGGGGTTTGCATTTAATTCGGATGATGTTTAAATTGTTGAATTCAGAAAAAGGAAACATTCAGATAAAATACAGAAAATGGAAAAAGTTGTAGAGAGATTTATTCGTTACGCTAAAGAATATACCACATCAGACCCGGAAAACGGGAACTGCCCAAGTACAGAGCGGCAGATGATTTTTATGAAAAAGCTGGAAGCCGAACTAATCGAAATCGGTTTGAAAGAAGTAACTCTTGATGAAAATGGTTACCTTATGGCAACCATTCCGGCGAATATAAACAATGAGGTGCCGGTTGTGGGATTTATTTCGCACGTAGATACCAGCCCTGATTTTTCAGGAGAAAACGTTCAGCCTCAAATCATTGAAAAGTATGACGGAAATACCATCCGGCTGAAAAACGGGGTTTCCATCGATCCTGCAGAATTTCCTGAAATTAAACAATACAAAGGGCAATCGATTATTACAGCCGACGGCACTACGTTGCTTGGAGCCGACGATAAAGCCGGAGTTGCAGAGATTGTTACTGCCTCTGAAATTTTATTGAAGTCAAACGACGTTAAACACGGAAAAATTCGAATTGGTTTCACCCCCGATGAAGAAATTGGGCGGGGAGCCGATGAATTTGATGTGAAGAAGTTTGGTGCTGATTTCGCATACACGCTCGACGGCGGAGAAATTGGCGAGCTTGAGTTTGAAAACTTCAATGCTGCCGGTGCAAAAATTACAGTGCAGGGAAGAAGCGTTCATCCGGGGTTTGCAAAAAACAAAATGGTTAACGCCCTGTTGGTGGCGCACAAACTGGTTGCAATGCTTCCGCCCACTCAGCGGCCTGAGCACACTGACGGGTACGAAGGTTTTTACCATTTGATTTCGTTTAACGGAAACGTTGAAAAAGCCGAGTTGCAGTTTATTATTCGTGATCACGATACCGCAAAATTCGAAGAGAAAAAGAAATTGTTGCAAGAGATTGTGCAGTTGGTAAACCTCGAACTTGGGCGCAAACTGGTTACCCTGGAAATGAAGGATCAGTACTATAATATGCGACAGAAAATTGAACCGGTAATGTATGTGGTTGAAATGGCTAAAGAGGCGATGAAAAAAGCCGGTATTCAGCCCAACGTAAAAGCTATTCGCGGCGGAACTGACGGTGCCCGGCTCTCGTACGAAGGGTTGCCATGCCCCAATGTATTTGCCGGAGGACATAACTTTCACGGGCCGTTTGAGTTTGTGCCGGTGCCTTCAATGGTAAAAGCCGTAGAAGTAATTTTAAATATTGCAGAACTGGTCTCAAAACGCTAAAAAATGCAAACCCGGTTTATCGATTATGTTAACAAAAAACAACTGTTTGAACCGCACCAGAAAGTGTTGCTGGCTGTGAGTGGCGGCATCGACAGCATGGTGCTTTTACATCTGTTCGAAAAATCGGGATTTCAGTATGGCGTGGTTCATTGCAATTTTCAACTTAGGGGAGAAGACTCCGACAAGGATGAGGATTTTGTTAAACAGCATGTGTGCAGCCACGGGGTGCCTTTCTTTAATACACGTTTCGAAACAGAAGAATATGCCGGCTTAAACGGGATTTCCATTGAAATGGCGGCGCGCGAGTTGCGTTACAACTATTTCGAGCAGATTCGCGCAAATAACAATTACGATTTTATTGCAACCGCCCACCATCAGGACGATTTGCTGGAAACGTTTTTTCTGAATCTGTCGCGAAAGACCGGCATCCGCGGGTTAACCGGAATCAAAGAGAAATCGGGTTGTCTGATTCGCCCGTTGCTGTTTGCCAACAGAAAGGAAATTGACGATTTTGCCCGCACCAGTTTCATCGAGTATCGAGAGGATCGTACCAACAGCGAAGTGGTTTACCAGCGTAATTTTATCAGGCATCGGATTCTTCCCCTTTTTCAGTCGTTAAACCCTGCGTTTAGCAACAACCTTTCCGAAACCATCAGCAACCTTCGGGAAACAGAAGAGGTTTATACTTTTTTTATTGAGGAGGAAAAGAAAAAAGCAGTATCGGTTAAAGGCACAGAAACCTCTGTTAAGATCGAACGTTTGCTGAGTTCGCCGTTTCCGCGCGTTCTGCTATTTGAAATTTTGACAGGCTACGGTTTTAATCCGAAGGTGATTTCGCAGGTTTTTCAAAGCCTGAATAATTTTTCGGGAAAACAGTTTCTTTCCAAAACCCACCGACTGGTAAAAGACCGGGAGCAGCTTTTTATTACACAACTCCCCGAAAATGGGAAACAGGTTTTTTATGTTGAAGAAGATGAAACCCGGTTGTTTGAGCCGCTTAATCTGGTTGTGGAAAAAATGCCGGCAGAAAATTTTCAACTGGAAAAGTCCCCTGATGTTGCTTGTCTGGATTTGGATAAACTCGAGTTTCCGCTGCTTATTCGAAAATGGCAGCATGGCGACTATTTCCAGCCCCTGGGAATGACCGGTTTTAAAAAGCTGAGTGATTTTTTTATCGACGAAAAAATTCCTGTTCACGAAAAAGAAAATACATGGTTGCTTTGCAGTGGGCAAAAAATTGTGTGGGTGGTGGGACACCGCATCGACAACCGGTTTAAAGTTACTTCAGCTACCCGGCAAATGGCGAAAATCAGGCTAAATAAAAGTTGATTCGCGACAGTTTTTTGTACCCCCTGTAATTTCAAGTGTATTTTTTCTCCTGTTCACTAAACTTTCATTCAACTTGATGGTTTGTTTAAGTGTAATTTTGGAGTATATATTTTTATGAAATTATATCTGTTTGATAAATCATCAGGAATAGGCTTACTTTTGATTTTGTTGTTTCTGGGTTTTACTTCGAAAATGCAGGGGCAGGCAGTAATCAATCCGGCACAGGATCCCGATAATCTTGAAATTGGCATAGTTGAACATTTAGACGATTTTTTGCCCGACAGTATTTCATTAATAAATGAAGACGGGGAACAGGTTTGGCTTGCGGATGTGATTGATAAGCCAACGGTAATTAATTTTGTTTACTACCGGTGTCCCGGAATTTGCAGCCCGCTAATGGAAGCAGTTGCAGGCGTAATGGATAAATCTGAACTGGTGGTTGGCAAAGATTATCAGGTGCTGACAATAAGCTTCGACCCTTATGAAACAATCGATTTGGGCATTCGTAAGAAAAAGAGTTATTTGGGACTACTCTCAAAAGAAAAAGCAGAACAGGCAAAAAACGGCTGGCTCTTTTTTGTTAGCGACAGCGCCAGTATTGTAAAAGCCACCAATGCAACAGGATTTAAATACAAAAGAACCGGAAACGACTATTTACATGCTGCATCGCTTACTGTTGTAAGTCCGGAGAGTAAAATTACACGTTATTTGAACGGGATGTTCTTTCTCCCTTTTGAGTGGAAAATGGCCATTGTAGAAGCATCGAAAGGGCAGTCGGGGCCAACCCTCAATAAAGTACTGCGGTTTTGTTATACCTACGATCCGGTGGGGCAGGCTTATGTTTTGAATATTACAAAACTGGGAGGAATAATGATTATGTTTTTTGCAACCATATTGCTGTTGTATTTAGTATTAAAACCGAAAAGGAGGGCAAAAACAATTAACTAAACAAAATAAAACGAATATGAACAAAACTATTCTAACCGGATTAGCTTTAACACATTCAGGTTCTTTGACTATTTGGAGAAGTAATTTATACCTTTTAAACTAACAATATTTAAGAAGATGAATTCGACAAGCGTTGCAAACGAGGCAAACTACCTAAAGTACAGAGGAAAATACAAGGGTTTGCTGGGGTGGATTTTCTCAACTGATCATAAGCGGATTGGTTTATTGTACCTTTATTCAATGGCTACCATGTTTTCTGTAGGCCTGTTGCTTGGGCTGGCTATGAAGCTGGAGTTGCTTGCCCCGGGCAAAACCATTATGGAGGCTCAAACCTACAATGCAACTTTTACGGTGCACGGTGTGATTATGATTTTTATGGTTGTGGTGCCGGGGTTGCCAGCCGTTTTCGGAAACTTTTTATTGCCAATAATGATTGGCGCCAAGGATGTTGCTTTTCCAAAATTGAATTTATTGTCGTGGTGGTTTTACGTTGCAGGTGTATTTTTAGTATTGTCAGCAATTTTGTTTGGCCCCGGAACACCGGACACCGGGTGGACGTTTTATGCACCGTACAGTTTTAAAACCGGAACCAATTTGCTTCCCGCTATTTTTGGCGCATTTATTTTGGGATTCTCTTCTATTTTAACCGGGTTGAATTTTCTGGTAACCATTCACCGGTTGCGTTGCCCAGGACTGAAATGGACCAAATTGCCACTTTTTGTATGGACTCTTTATGGCACGGCCTGGATTCAGTTATTAGCAACTCCCGTAGTTGGTATTACTCTGGTTTTGGTGGCTTTAGAACGAATTTTCGGAGTCGGGGTATTTGACCCGGCCCTGGGTGGTGACCCGATTTTGTACCAACACCTGTTCTGGATTTATTCGCATCCGGCAGTTTATATTATGATTTTGCCTGCCATGGGTGCCATTTCTGAAATCATTCCGACTTTTGCACAAAAACATATTTTTGGATACAAGGCAATAATTGCTTCAACAATGGCTATTGCATTTGTGGGGTACCTGGTTTGGGGCCACCACATGTTTACCGCCGGAATGAGTGGAACTGCTCAGTATTATTTTTCGCTGCTTACTTTTTTGGTTGCTATTCCCAGTGCTATAAAAGTATTTAATTGGATTTCAACCATGTATAAAGGCTCTATAAATGTACAGACGCCATTTCTCTGGGCTGCTTCTTTTATATTTGTATTTATGATTGGCGGACTCAGTGGACTGGTGCTTGGAGCGCTTGCTGCAAATATTTATGTTCACGATACTGCTTTTGTGGTAGCCCATTTTCATTACATTGTTTTTGGCGGAACAGGCTTTGCTTTTTTTGCTGCCATTCATTACTGGTTCCCGAAAATTTTCGGACGTATGTACGATAAAACCTGGGCTAACACAGGGTGGCTGCTTTTCTTTATCGGTTTTGTAACGCTTTATTCGCCCATGTTTTATTTAGGCATGATGGGAATGCCGCGCCGCTACTACGATTATCTTCAGGAATTTCATGGCGGAAATATTTTGAGTACAATCGGCTCGTGGGTGCTGGTAACCGGGTTTGTTATAGTAATTGTAAACCTGGTGCGTTCGGTAAGAAAAGGCCCCAAGGCGGAAATGAATCCCTGGCACGGTAAAACGCTGGAGTGGACAGTTCCTTCTCCGCCGCCACTCGAAAACTTCGATGAGATTCCCGTAATAGAAGAAAACGACGGACCATATAATTACTAAAACCATAAACCAAATGGAACAGGCAAAACATGTAGCTCATGATCATTACGACGCCGAGGCTTCGAAAATCGGAATGTGGCTGTTCATTTTTACCGAACTGCTGCTGTTTGGCGTTCTTTTCGTTATTTATTCGGTTTACCGATACATAAACCACGATGCGTTTCTGCTGGCTGCCGGAGAGCTGGATACTACCGTTGGTGCTGTAAATACGGTAATTTTGCTGATAAGCAGTATGACTATTGCGATGTCGACTACCTCGCTCCAGAAAAGGAATAAACTGCTAACACTTCTGTTAACCGGGGTTACACTCGTTTTGGGAGTTGTATTCCTGGTTAATAAGTATTTTGAGTGGGGTTCTAAATTTGAACACGGAATTTGGCCGGGCTCAGAGTATTTAATTGAAAATCTGAGCCAGGGAGAAATTCTGTTTTTTGGATTGTATTTTATAATGACCGGCTTGCACGCACTACACATTATTATCGGATTAGTTCTTATTGTGGTAGTAATGTGGAAAGTTTATACCGGAAAAGTTTATGCAGAAAGAGCTGCGTTGCTCGACAACTCAGGGCTTTACTGGCACCTGGTAGATATTATCTGGATTTTTCTGTTCCCGTTATTTTACCTTATTCATTAAACCCAAATTACTATGGAAAACGAAAAACATCATATTGTGCCGTACCGTCTGTATTTATTCGTGTTGGTTGCACTTTTGGCGCTTACATTTTTATCGATTGCAATAACCGAAATCGATTTGGGAAGTCTCACTGTTGCAGGTGCTTTGGTACTTGCATCAATAAAAGCATATTTGGTGCTAAAATATTTTATGCACCTAAAATACGACAAACCATACATCGTATCAATGGTAGTTTTTGTATTCGCCATATTTATAGTTACAGTAATAGTCACCTTTTTAGATTATTTATACCGATAGAAAGCTATGTATAGTTCTGAAATAACACAGGCATCCAATTTTGTGAAAGGGGTAGATACCTCGTTTCTTATTATTTTGGGAATATCCTTTTTTTTCCTGATTTTTTTGACGGTTCTGATGTTGGTATTTATATACAAATACAACCGGAAAAGAAATCCTAAAGCAACGCAAATTGAAGGGTCAACCAAGCTTGAAGTTTTATGGACAGTAATTCCTTTTCTGCTTACAATGTTGATGTTCTATTTCGGGTGGGCCGGATACAAACCCATGCTCAAAGCTCCTGACGACGCCATGGAAGTTACTGTTTACGGTCGTATGTGGAATTTCATGTTTGAGTACGAAAACGGGAAAAGAACAGATACGCTTTTCCTTCCCAAAGATAAGCCGGTTAAACTGAATTTGGTGGCGATGGATGTATTGCACAGCCTTTATATTCCTGCATTCAGGGTAAAACAGGATATGGTTCCCGGAAAGGAAAATAATTTCATGTGGTTTGAACCGCAAAAGAAAGGGACTTATGAGCTTTTTTGTGCCGAATACTGCGGCCTTCAGCACTCTTACATGTATTCGTATGTAAAGGTGATGGAAGATTCCTCGTTTCAATCGTGGATGGTAGATACAACCCAGGTAGTGGCAGAAAATATCGAATCTCCAACTGCCACCGGTCGGCGGATTATGCAAAATATCGGATGTTTTGCATGTCATACCGTAGACGGAAGTAAGTTGGTTGGCCCATCGTTTAAAGGTATTTGGGGAGAAGAGGTGACCGTAACTACCGGCGGAGAAAAAAGGCAGGTTCTTGTGGATGAAGAGTACATTCGTCGTTCAATTTTCGACCCGAACGCCGACATTGTTGATGGCTTTAACAAAGGGTTGATGTTGTCGTACGAGGGGCAGCTCAGCGAAGAGGATGTGGAGAACATCATTGAGTACCTGAAAACATTACATTAAAGGGTTTGAAGAATTTCCTGAAAATTATTTTTGAGCTGGGTAAAGTCCGAATCTCTTTGCCCGTTACTTTATCTGCACTGGCAGGTTATACCCTTTATTCCGGGCGGATTGACGAACAGGGGCTGCTGATGGCATTGGGTGTTTTTTTTATGTCGTGTGGCTCAGGGGCGCTCAATCATTGGCAGGAGCGACGTACCGATGCATTGATGCCCAGAACAAAAAAACGGCCTATCCCGTCAGGGAAGATTACCGCTATCCAGGGCTTTTTTGTGGTGCTCGGTTACACAACAATAGGCTCACTGATTCTTGTTTTTTCTAACCCGCTAATTGCCCTGTTTTTGAGTTGGGTAACTTTGGTTTCGTACAATTTAATTTATACTCCGCTAAAAAGGGTTACTGCTTTTGCGGTTATTCCCGGTTCATTAGTAGGTTCGCTGCCTCCAATGATTGGCTGGACTGCCTCAGGGGGAGATGTTTTTGCAGAACCGATTCTGATTGTGGCAACCTTCTTTTTTATTGGGCAGATTCCGCATTTTTGGTTGTTGCTTCTTCTTTTTGGCGACCAGTACAAACTTGCCGGACTTCAGAGCTTAACTGATATTTTTTCGACTCTGCAGATAAAACGGATTACCTACACGTGGGTGCTTACAACCATTGCTTCTGCATTGCTTGTGCTCGTTTTTGTAATCGCCGGACGGGTTATTTCTGCGCTGCTTTTGTTGTATATTTTTTACCTGATGTATGCGCTTACCCGTGGTGTGTTTTCAAAACAGGAATTTAAGGTGCTGCCTGCTTTTTACAAGCTGAATTTCCTCTACTTATTTATGATGTTATTTCTGATTGCAGACAGCCTGCTGCGCTGATGTGAAAAAAAACGGCGAAGCTATTTGCATTGTTTGCCAATAACTTCGCCGGCTGTTTAGTGTGAGGTTCTTACAATTTCAATTCCCAGCCTTCCCGTGGTTTTCTTTTAATGAGGCTTTTTGCATACTCATATGCATCAATTACTTCATATTCTGATTTGTACCGGGGAGAGGGACGATCGGTGTCGAGTTTTACAGATTTGGGAACCTGTACCTGTTCTCCGGGTTCGATATTGGTGAACTGCATATTTTCGCCATCCCATTTTAAAATTCGCTGCAATCCCGATAACCGGGCAGCAACTGTTCCCATTACAACAACTTCGTTAAAAGGCCCGGCAAATCCGAAATGCGATTTTGGTTTTACTCTTGTTGCCGGATCTTCCTTGCAGGCTCTTATCCAATCCTTTTCATGACCTGAAATACCACCTTCTACAAGCCGTTCGTTAATAGTAGGAGAGTAGTCTTTGAACTCTTTGGTCGGAAGCCGTTTTGCATTTTTTGCGTAGCAGCCACACACAATTTTTCCTTTGGTTCCCACAAACAAAACGCCGCCATCGCGGTCGCCCATAGTTTCGCCATCTTCCAGCTCGAACGGACGTTCGGGCATTAACCCGCCATCGTACCATGTAACTTTAACTTCGGGCATTTCCACGTTTCTGTATTTTTCCCGTTCAGGAAAATAGTATGTGATTTTTTCTGATTCAGGAGGTGATTCCAGCGTCCATTTTGACGAACTGGCCTGTATTCCGGTAGGGTATTTTAAACGTAAGCTTCGCATTACCACGTCGAGAATATGGCACGCCATGTCGCCCAACGCACCGGTACCAAAGTCGAACCAGCCACGCCAGCTCCACGGGTGATACATCGGAGAATATGGTCTTACCGGGGCGGGTCCAATCCAAAGATCCCAGTCAAGTCCCTTTGGTTTCGCCGGCGTATCTTCGGGCCGGTTGAGGCACTGCGGCCAAATTGGGCGGTTTGTCCAGGCGTGAACTTCCGTTATTTCACCGATATCGCCGTTCCAGATGCTTTCGCAAACCCACGAGGTATCATCGCCTGAAGCTCCCTGATTTCCCATTTGGGTTGCTACATTGTATTTTTCGGCTGCCTGTGTCAGTATGCGTGATTCATAAACCGAATGTGTTAAAGGTTTCTGGCAATAAACATGTTTCCCCAGTTTCATTGCATCCAGGGTAATGTTGGCATGGGTATGATCGGGCGTTGCAATAATAACTGCGTCGATTTGGTCGCCAATTTCTTCAAACATTTTTTTGTGATCCTGATACTGATATGGAACTGTTTTGTCGGGGTATTCCTCTTTAAATGAGTCAATTCTTATTTTTAGCCGATCTAAATCGACATCACACAGCGCAACAATGTTTTCATCCATGCAATTTTTCATGTTGCTGTGTCCCATTCCGACTCCGATTACAGCAATATTCAGCTTTCCTTCGGGCCACTGTTTTTTCTCCTGTTCCGCTACCGGAGCGGCACACGATTCTGCCAGTAATCCAGATACTGCCACTGTTGAAGCAACTACTGCTGTGGATTTAATAAAGTCTCTTCTGGGTATTTGTTTTTGTTCATCCATTGTAAAAAAAGTTGGTTTAAAAAATAATCACCTAAATTAGGTATTTTATTGAAAATGATATTTGGTTTTGGTTTTGGTTTTTTCAATTTTGGTAGAATTGGCCTAAAAATGGCAGTTTTTAATGCATTTTGAGAGTACCTTCCTGACTTTTGTAAAGGTGCAGAAAGAAAAAATCCGGAATAATTAGATTATCCCGGATTTTGAGTATAGAGTTTTCTTTGCTATTCGTTTTCCTCTTCTTCCAATTTAGCCTCATATTTTTTTACAACCCATTTTACGAGAAAATATGAGACAATAATCAGAAGTGGCCAGCTTAGCATCCATAATATTGGTGTGGTGTACATAATTTTTTAATTTTAAATTTTAACTCCTTCTTCTTCGATTTTCCGTTTGAAACTTCGTTTAATATACGTGCGATTCTTCTTCCATCTCTTCGCTCGTAATTTTCTTTTTGTTCATTGCTCTCCAGAAATAAACAATGTATGCAAAAACAAACGGAATTAAAAGCGAAACGTAACTCATTGCCGTAAGCGTAAATTTACTCGACGATGCGTTTTGTATAGTCAGCGACGACTGCAAATCGAAGTTTGACGGGTAAAACGATGTGTTGTTGAATCCGGCAATGAGGAACAAACTCAAAACAGTCAGTACTGTTCCGGTGCCGGCAAAAATAAATCCTTTGTTGCCGTGCATAAAAAGAGTAGAAATAATTCCCCAGAGTACACCTACCACGCCAACCAGCATAATTACCAGTACGAGCGGCATTGCCAGCAGGTTGTTCAGGTATTTGTATTTTTCCATGAATACTTCGCCTGATTCCGGATTTACAGCGAATCCTTCCTTAAACAGAAGCGCTACTAAAAAGTACAGGAAAAACACGAGAAACAATACTGCTGTTACAAACAGGTGTTTACGCGAACGGGCAATAATTAAATCATTGTCGATGGTAAAAATAAAGTACAGCAAACCAAGAACACGTGCCAGAAAGAATACGGCCAGGCCAAGGGCAACATTATGAAATGTTAAAACGGCTTCAAGCCCGCGCGCCGGGTTTTGCCAAAGAACCTGGTTCATATCGTTTAGAGCAAAATCGGCTCCGTTAAAAAAAGTGCCCACTGCGGTGCCAATTAAAATTGTGCCTAGCAAGCCGTTGATAAACAGAAATATTTCGAATGTTCTTGCACCAAGCAGGTTGTCCGGTTTCATTCTGAACTCGTAGGAGACCGCCTGAATGACGAATGCAGCCAGAATTGCCAGCCACACCCAGTACGCACCACCGAAACTGGTGGAGTAAAACAGCGGGAAAGATGCAAAAAACGCTCCGCCAAAGGTTACCAGCGTAGTAAAAGTAAATTCCCATTTTCTGCCCAGTGTATTTAACAGCATGGTTTTTTCGCCTTCTGTTTTTCCAATAGAGAAAATGAGCGTTTGCCCTCCCTGCACAAAAGTGAGAAAAACAAACAGTGCGGCGAGAATCGAAATGATTACCCACCAGTATTGTTGCAATGCTAAAAATGATAAATTCTCAAACATAATTTGTTTCCTCCTTTTTTAGTGTTTCGGACCGATTTTAATTTGTCTGAACATAATTTTCAGTTCGGCAATCAGTAAAACTGTAAACAAAACTGCAAACAGCCAGAACGTAGTTTGTACCGATCCGGCGCTGATTCTGGTGACTCCGGCCATTGTTGGCATAAGGTCTTGCACCACCCAGGGTTGGCGACCTACTTCTGCAACAATCCAGCCTGCCTGGCTGGCGAGGTATGCCAGCGGAATGGAAATAATTGCCAGCCGTAAAAACCAGCGTTTTTCAGTTAGCTGTCCTTTCAAAATAAAATACAATGAAAAAACAAAAAGCAGCACAAACATAAATCCCAGTCCAACCATAATGTGAAAACTGTAAAAGGTGAGTGGCACGTTGGGAATCAAATCGGTGGGGTCTTCAAAGTAACCGTATCCGAAATATTTAAAATAGTTTTCCTGAAAATCTTGGCTGGTTAGCTCGTCGCGCAACGAGCCTGCCAAAGCTTCGTTCCCGGCTTTTTTTGCCGTTTTAAACTCAGTGAGCTTACTAATGGCCAATTTCCCCCGTTCTATTTTTTCGGTTGCCGACATGTAACCGTATTTTTCATTTCCGTCAATCAAATCGTGAACTCCGGGAACAAAAGCATTCCAGTCGAGAAATGCCATGTAAGAAAGGAAATTAGGAATTTCAATCTTCATGGAAAAATCTTTCAGATTCTCGTTGTTGGGGTCGGTTTCTGAAGTTGAAAACAACCCGATTGCCACCAGGCCTGCGCCTTCGCTGCCGTTGTATAATCCTTCTATGGCAGCAAATTTCATGGGTTGATCGTGCGCAATGGTTCGAGTGGCATTATCGCCGGTCATTACCAGGTAAAGCGATGAAATGAGTCCGAATACGCTGGCAATAAGAATACTTTTTTTGGCCAGCAACAGTTCGCGCTTTTTCAGGATAAACCAGGCTGAAACACCAATGACAAATATCGAAGCCAGTACAAAACCGGACGATGTGGCGTGCAACCACTTGTCTACTGCTACCTGCGAGAAGAGCACATCCCAGAAGTTTTGCATTTCGTTACGTGCGGTGTCCGGATTAAAAACCATGCCCACTGGTTTTTGCATCCATCCGTTGGCTACCAGAATCCACAACGCCGAGAGGTTGGCTCCGATTGCCGTGAGCCAGGTGGCCAGCAGGTGGGTCTTTTTTCCCACCTTATTCCATCCGAAAAACATGATGGCAATAAACGTCGATTCCATAAAAAAGGCAAGAATGCCTTCAATTGCGAGCGGGGCGCCGAAAATGTCCCCCACAAACCAGGAATAATTCGACCAGTTTGTGCCGAATTCAAATTCCAGAATAATACCTGTTGCCACTCCAATGGCAAAATTAATCCCGAAAAGGGTCATCCAAAACTTGGTTATTCGTTTCCATTCTTCTTTTCCGGTTTTCACATACAGCGTTTCCATAAACGCAATAATAAATGTGATGCCCAGTGTAAGCGGCACAAATAACCAGTGGTACATAGCCGTAAGGGCAAATTGTGCCCTCGACCAGTTCACTAATGATAAATCTGCAAATTCAACCATAATTATTCTTTTGGTTCAGTTAATATTTCCAATACATAATCGCTCCGTTCCTGGTCGGTTTCGAAATTGGTTTTTAAAAAGTCGGGGAAAAAGAATACTTTGAGTATAGCAAACATAATGAATAACTTGATTAGGATAATTAGCCAGACTTGCTTACCCCAAGTCCCCATATTCCGGAAACCATTGACATAGAAACTCCAGACTTGTCGGATGATATTTGGTGTTTTGTTTGTCATTTGGGATTAAAAGTAATTGTTTTAGCAGAATATTCCCGCATTTTGATGTCCATTTTATTGGCGAAATGGTTTTATAACATTTAAAGGCTATTTGGTATTCTTGTTTTCTCGGTGCTGAAATTATGTTATGTAAGTACTTTTGGGTGAGATGAAATCGCTAAAATAAATTTTGAAAATATTTTCGAAATCATTTTGTTTTAATCATTTGTTCTTTAGCTTTGAGATATTATTTTAAACAAAAGTTTAATCGAATTGCGATGGAAGACACAAAATTAAAGACCGACGTTCTGGTGATTGGTAGCAGTGCTGCCGGTTTGGTAAGTGCGCTAACAGGAAAGAGAGTTTATCCTGAAAGGAAATTTACCGTGGTTACACGATTCCCGAAAACGCTAATTCCTTGTGGAATCCCTTACATTTTCGGCTCGGTAGGAAGCTCTGACAAAGATATCCTTCCTTCTGAAAAAATGTTTGAAACCAACAATGTTGATATGCTTGTTGACGAAGCAGAATCAATACAGTTAAAAGAAAAAACAGTCCGTTTTCAGTCGGGAAAAGTTATTGGTTACGAAAAACTTGTAATAGGAACGGGCTCGCTTCCTATTCAGCCCCAATGGCTTAAAGGAGCCGGCCTGGAGAATGTTTTTAACGTGCCCAAAAACAAAGTGTATCTCGATGAAATGCACGAAAAACTGAAAGGAGCAAATAAAATAGTTACCATAGGTGCTGGTTTTATTGGCGTCGAAATTTCAGATGAACTCAGAAAAGCGGGTAAAGATGTTACTCTGGTTGAGAAACTTCCCCGAATTTTAGGGCTTGCCTTTGATGGTGATATTTCGGAAAGGGCAGAGGAGTTGCTGAAAAACCGTGGCGTTAAAATTCTTACCGGCGCTTCTGTTGCCGAAATTTCGGGCAATGGAAAAGTTGACGGGGTTGTTTTGGAAAACGGAGAACGAATTGAGGCTGACGCAGTAATTCTGTCCATGGGATATAAACCCAATTCGGAACTGGCTGCCGGCGCAGGATTACCTGTTAGCGACCGTGGTTTTATAAAAGTAGATGACTATATGCGCACCACAGATCCTGATGTGTTTGCGGTGGGCGACTGCGCAGAAAAAAGAGATTTTATCACCCGGAAACCTTCTCCGGTAATGCTGGCTTCTACCGCATGCGCCGAAGCCCGAATTGCCGGCATGAACCTCTTTAAACTTTCTGCTATAAAAACATTTATCGGAACAATTTCGATTTTTTCAACCGCAATTGGCACTACCGGATTTGGTGTTGCCGGAATTACCGAAACACAGGCTGAAGCTGAGAACTTTGATTTTGTTACCGGAACATTTGAAGGAATAGATCGGCATCCCGGTGCCCTTGAAGATACCCACAAACAATTTGTTAAGCTGGTAGTAGGCCGCGAGTCCGGCGTTATTCTGGGGGGCGAAGTTTACGGTGGTTTGTCGGCAGGCGAACTAACCAACACTCTCGGAATAATTGTACAAAACCGCATGACCCTGAATTCGTTGCTTACAGCGCAATTCGGGACGCATCCGCTACTCACGGCTTCTCCTGCAGGTTATCCGCTTGTAAAAGCAGCAGAAAGCGCAGCGGGTAAAATTATGTTTAAATAGCTTACCGCCGGGATGTTTAATAAAACCGGTAGCTAAGCAGTACTTGACTGGATGAGATGGCTGGAAGCATTATATTGGTGGTGATGGCAGCTCTGGAAGTTACCGGTTTTTTTTTGAATTAGTTTGTAGTAAATTGAAGGAAAGGAGACTTTTCTTTACTCAAGTTTAAACGACTTTCGGAGTGTGAGACCAACAGTCAGCGGGTCGCCGAGTACCGCTGCGTAGTGCCCGGCGTTTCCTCCTGCGGGCAGTAATTGTTCAAAATAATTGGTGTTGGCCAGGTTACGTACCCAAATATAAACGGTTAATCCGTGGAAATCTCTGAATCCGGCCTGTGCATTAATCAGTGAGTAAGAATTGATGACCAGGTATTTGGAGGGGGAGGAGCTTGAAGAGAATTTTGAACGGTAGAACAGTTCAGTACCCATAAAATAGTTCCCGTCGCGTGAGAAGAAAGTTCCCTTTTTCGAGAAATCAATCCCTCCGGAAAATGCCCATTTCGAAATGCCCGGTAACTCTTGCCCCGAGACATCTTTGAAAGAAGGGCCTCCAGTTTCTTCGAGTGGCGGTGGCGCATTTTTAAACGAAACGTATTTGCCATCGGTGTAAGCTGCTGCGGCATTAATAGAAATTAGACTGTTGATTCTGAACTTACTGTCAAGCTCTGCACCGGCAACACGAACTTTTTCTGCGTTGGCCAGGTATCCTCTATTTACAGACAGATCGGCTGCCTGCACCTGGGTCTGGTAGTCTTTAATTGACGTGCTGAACACTGTGAAATTCAAAAAGGAAGAAGCAAACGGGGATGATTTCAGTCCTGCTTCATAATGAATAACTTTTTCTGGCTTTATTACCGCCAGGTCGGTCATGGCTTCTCCGTTCTGGCGGGGCAGGCCGCCCAGGTTCAAGCCAACGGGTTTAAAGTTGGTTGCCACTGTGGCAAAAGTATTTAACTTTTTATTTGCCTTAAAGTTTACTGTCAGTTGGCCCGATATATTGGTTTTGTTGATGTTTGCGTTGAATGCCTGTTCATTATAAACTGAATTTTTAAGGGCTATTAATTCCGGGTCATCAGTCTGGAGTCCGCCGTAGGTTTCTCGTCTGAAATCAATTTTTTTGTGGTCGAAGTTAATTCGCAGCCCGGGCAATAAGTGTATTTTTCTGGTAATTGCCCAGTCAATTTGGCTAAATAAGGCACCGCTGAAGGTTTCGAGATTGGGGTAAGTTTTTAATCCGTAACCTTCGAGCAATCCGGGGGTTTGCCAAAGCGCGCTTTCCGAGTTCTGCGAAAATCTCCACTGGTCCTTCCCCGATTCCTGGGTGTGGGTACCGTCGGGTGCAAGTTTCTGGTAAATGGCAAACACACCGGCAACACCACTTAGTTTTCGGGAGAAGTCGCCGGCATATCGTATTTCCTGCGACCATTGTTGATGTTTCGATGGAGCCTGCGAAAGAGTGAGCGCCTGCAACCCGGTAAAATCTCTGTCGTTTGAAGGCCCCCAATTCCAGTAACGCCAGGCCGAAGTGCTTGTTAACATGCCGTCTGTGGTTTCAATATTTACGTTTACCGACGCACCTCCGAAATCCTGTTTCGACCTCCAGGGAGTGTCGTGGTCGATTAACCGGTCGAAAGGATTGCGGGATGGGAGTTCATATTTCAAGTCGGCAATAATTTGTTCAAACTGTCTGTATTCGGGGCGCAGAGTCGGGGCTACTCCTGCAAAAACCATCGCGTATCCGTTAGGGCGCTGCCTCGTTACATCGGCCGCAAAAGTAATTTCAGTTACCGATGAGGGCTTGATTAATAACTGTCCGCGCACTCCGAGGTTATTTAAATCGTTTACATGTTCCTGACGGGCTACATTATAAATTGTTCCGTCGCGCTGGGTGCCGGAAAAGGAAAGCCTCGCAGCAACCGATTTTCCCAAAGGACCGCTTAACGATGCCTTTGCCTGAATAAAGCCGTAATTTCCGTAGCTGACTTCAAATTTGCCGGTAGGCGTGAATTCCGGTTTTCGTGTGGTGATATTAAAAGCTCCGGCCGTGGTGTTTTTCCCGTAAAGCGTTCCCTGGGGGCCGCGAAGTACTTCAATGCGTTCCACATCAATAAAATCGAGAGTAGTTGCAGCTGGGCGGGCGTAATAAACCCCGTCGACGTAAAAGCCGACTCCCGGGTCAATACCGTCGTTTGTGAGGCCAAAAGTAGACCCTAGTCCTCTAATGTTTAGTGTTGTGTTTCGGGGGTTGGAAGAGTATAATTGCACGGAAGGGATGAGCTCTTTTACCCGATTTACATTGAATGCATGGGCATTATCTGCTTGAGTGCCCAGAATTACCGAAATCGGAACCGGAATTTCTGCCAATGATTCTGCCCTTCGTCGGGCGGTGACAATAATTTCTTCGACGGTGTTGTCGGACAGAAGTACGATTTTTACCGGCTCGTCTGTCGGAGCAGCGATTTTTACTTCACGGGGGATCATTCCCACGGAACGTATTTGAAGAAAGATGGGAAAGTTCATTTCTGTTTCGAGTTGAAACCGCCCCTTTAAATCGGTAACTGCATAGTTTTGTGTTCCTTTTATCAGCACAGTGGCCGACACAATAGAAATGTCGTCAGTGTCTGTTATAGTCCCTTTAACTGGCGTGCCCGAAAGTGCAAAATATGCTATGCAGATTACAAAAGCTGTGGTAAACAGAAATTTTATTTTCATTTTTTGATTGATTAATACAAACCGCGTGTTCCCGTTGCCGGAAAACTTTGGCAAAAGTATTTTGAGGGGAGGAGGCTCACAACAGCTTAAAAACGTAATTTGAGACTACGTATAAAAACGTATAACGGGCATTACAAATTCAGGTAACCGTTTTTAATCGCATAAACCACAAGGTTTGCCGTATTTTTCGAACCGGTTTTCTGTAAGAGGTTTTCGCGGTGTTTGTCAATCGTACGTTTGCTTACTTTTAGCTTTTCCGAAATTTCATTGTTGGTTAATCCTTTGCAGATCAGAACAAGTACTTCGGTTTCCCGTTCGGTTAATTCATCCAGAAGTGAACTGTTGTTTTTGGGTGGATTTTTAAGAATCTCATTCAGCATTTCAATGGAAATGTAGCTTTTGTCGTTATACACATCAACAATGGCTTTTTCCACTTCCTGGAAACTGGAATTCTTCAGTAAAAAACCACAAGCGCCGGCTTCTACCATGCTCAGGTAATAGTTTTTGTCAGAATACATCGACAATGCTATAATTTTGATGTCAGGTTGGATTGCAACAGCTTTTCGAGCCGCTTCGATTCCATTCATTACCGGCATTTCAAAATCGAGCAGAGCAATGTCCACTTTATTGTGCGGAAGGTTTTCAATAAATTGCTGTCCGTTTTCAGCCTCCCACACTTTGTTAATGTAATCGAGGTTAGATAAGAGCAGTTTCAACCCCTGCCTGAAGAGCAGGTGGTCGTCAACAATACATACTGAAATTTTTTTCATTGGAGCGGAAAGTAAAAGTCAATGGAAAAGCCTTGGTCCTGATTGTTTATGCTGAACGTTCCGTTGAGCGATTTTGCCCGGGAAATAATGTTGTTGAACCCCATTCCTTTCAATTTCCCTTTTTGTAGCAGTTCGGGGTTGTTTATTCCACTGCCGTCGTCGCTGTACTGAATGACGAACAAATTTCCGGACACCATCATTTTTAGGCAAACAGCGCTTGGTTCTGCATGTTTCAGGCTGTTGTTCATCAGCTCTGTAACTATGCGGTAACTGCTGTTTTTTAAGTCGTCAGACAGAAGCTTTTCATCCACATCCAGTTGAAGCTCGGGGGTTATGTTTGAAGAGCTGAAAAGCTTTTCGGCAAAATCTTCGATGGCAGTTTTTAAGCCGTAATTCACCAAAATGTGTGGGCTCAGGTTGTTGGAAATCTCTTTCAGAGTAGCGATTGAATCGTCGGTGGCGTTGTATGCATTTTTAATAATTTTCTGATTTAGCGAGTTCAGGCTTTCGGGGTTTATTGCGCTCAGCGACATTTTTATTGAAGACAAAACCGGCCCCATCCCGTCGTGCAGTTCGCGGGCAAAATTTTGTCTGGCTTTGTCTTCAGCCTTTATGATGGCCGATAAAATTCTACGTTCGTTGTCTTTCCTGATTTTTTCGATGCGGTATTGCAGGTTAAATATTTCGCGGATAAAAATGACACCAACCAGCATTAACACCGAGATTAATACGCCTACCCAACCGTTGATTTCATCGCTCGGGAATAATTTTGAATCCCAGAACAATGACGAAAAATCGAATAGACGCCTGACGGCCATTAAAACAAATGCCGACGAGATGAGAATCCATGATACATTAAAACGGGTGCGCTTAATCAGACTGATGGCGTAAATTGTTGCAGCCAGCTGGATTAACATGGAAAGTAGCAGAGCATATTTAAGCACGGCAGTGATTTTTAGTTTTCAATATGAATGCGATGTAACAAAAGTACCAATAATCTGCATTCAATTAAAAAGAAGATGAAAACGGAGTAAAACCGTACTAAAAACCAACGCCAACGCTCAGAGAATCTGCGTTGGCGTTGTTGGTAATTTTATAAAAATCTATTTCGGACTGAGTTATGCCTCAGTTACAATTCGCGGATTTTTATGTTTCTGAACCAAACCGGGTATCCGTGGTCTTGCAGGCCGATGTATCCTTCTTTTGAAATTCCTTCGGTAAATCCCGGAAAGTTCTTGAATTTGCTGTTTTCAACGAGTTTATCCCATTCGGGAGTCCAGTGCGTGTAGGAAACCACTTCTTTTCCGTTCATTTTTACTGTTGCGTTCCCGTTTTCAACTTTAATAACACACGTGTTCCATTGGCCTGCCGGGTTAACGGTTTTTGGGTCGGCCGGAAGCATGTCATAAAGAGAACCCGCCAGGTGGCTGTCAATTTTATTGTCGGTGGCATTTTTGTTGTCGAGCACCTGAATTTCAGGGGCAGCGTAATAAATTGGTTTGCCGGGTATTTCTCTGATGTAGTAGAAAATACCTGAATTGGCCATGTTGCTGGCTTTCCAGTCGATGGAAAGTTCAAAGTTTTTGAATTTCTTCGGGCCAAAAAGGATGTCACCACCGGCTCCCTGTCCCGGTTTTTTGCCTTCGCCAATAAGCACTTTCATGGCATTGTCTTCAATCGTCCAGTTTGCAGGCATAGCGTCGCCATTACATTGCCGCCATCCATCAAAATTTTCACCGTTGAAAAGCAATTCCCATCCGGCTTTTTTTTCTTTTTTAGAGAGTTGATTCAGTTTTTGTGCGAAGGAAGGAATAGCGAAAATAACCACGGCTAAGGTAGTCATCAAAAAATTTTTGTTCATCGTTCGAGATTTTTTTAGCTTTATTAAGCAATTAATAATAGGTTTATTGATAACAAGTTGTTCTATGTTGTTCAGGAGAATTTTGCTCCCCTTTACTTTCCTTTTCGCCAGCGGCGCCATTTGCGGCTTACCGTTTTTACATGGAAAACCCCGTGACTAACCGATTTCACATCTTCAATGGAATAGAAAGCTTTCGGATTGGTTGTTTTAACCAGGTCTTCTACTTTCTGAATTTCATTTCTTTTAATAATACTGTATATGATGCTTACATTTTCGGTGCTGCCTTTGGCTTCGTGGTAGGTAATTCCGTACCCCGCATCTTTTAGGTTGGCTATTAGCTCTGTAGCACTGTTTCGGGTAATAATCTGGATTTTAACAATTCCCATGGCCAGGCGTTCTTCCAGCAACAGGCCTATTAGGTTTCCGGTTGCAAATCCTGCTGCATAGGCAAAGTAGCACACCCAGTTGTCGAGGTTCTCAAAAATACGGGAGATGGCTATTAACCAAATTAAAATTTCAAAAAAACCAAGCAGTGGAGCCAGGTATTTTTGCCCTTTCGAAACCATGACAATACGTATGGTGCCTATGGTTACGTCCATTATCCTGGAGAGAAATATCAGGAATGGAAGCAGAAAATAGGTGAAAAATGCAGTATTAGCAAAATCAGCTGCAAGCATCATCTTTTCAAAATTTCCAGTAAAAGTACATTAAAATTCCGAAGTAAAATGAAAACGAATGTCTTTGAATTCGTCTTGTGCCATTTGCAAAATAAACTGGGAGTCGGCCAGAAACACGTCGCGCCCCAGCTTGTCTTTAGCCATCTTTTGATGTTTTCTTTTTTTAAATTCCGTAAGAGCCTGGTTGTTATCTGATTCAATCCAGCAGGCTTTGTGTATTTGCAGCGGTTCAAACCGGCATTTTGCACCGTATTCATGTTCCAGTCTGAACTGAATAACTTCGAACTGAAGCTGCCCAACGGTCCCAATAATTTTACGGCCGTTAAACTGGCTGGTAAACAACTGAGCTACGCCTTCGTCTGTGAGGTGATCGACTCCTTTATGAAGCTGTTTCGACTTCATCGGGTCTGCATTTTCAATGTAGCGGAACAACTCCGGAGAAAAACTCGGAAGCCCTTTGTAATGGATCTCTTCTCCTTCGGTAATGGTGTCGCCAATAATAAAACTGCCATTGTCGGGCACGCCAATGATGTCGCCCGGATAAGCCTTTTCGATTATTTCTTTTTGTTCGGCCATAAATGCCGTGGGGCTCGAGATTCTTACATTTTTTCCCAGCCGCATGTGTTTGTAAACATTATTACGGACAAATGTTCCCGAGCAGATTTTTATAAATGCAATTCTGCTCCGGTGGTTGGGGTCGATATTCGCGTGTATTTTAAACACAAATCCTGAAAAGCCAGACTCTTCGGGTTTCACCACCCGCTCTTCAGCAGTTGCAGGTTGTGGCTTCGGGGCAATTTCCAGAAAAGCGTGTAGCAGTTCCTGCACTCCGAAATTGTACAATGCACTTCCAAAAAATACAGGAGCCAGGTTTCCTTCGAGGTAGTTCGCCCGGTCAAACTCAGGGTAAACGCCTTCTACCAGTTCCAGTTCTTCGCGCAGTGTTTCGGCATCGTCGCCAATGTGATCTTCCAGTTCCGGATTCGAAATATCTTCAAAGTCAATTCCCTGTTCAATGGCCTGAATGCTGGGATCGAACAGTTTTAAGCTGCGGTCGTAAATGCTGTAAACACCTTTAAAATCGGGGCCGTTATTTATTGGCCAGCTTAACGGCCTCACATTAATTTTTAGTTGTTCTTCTATTTCGTCGAGCAGGGTAAACGAGTCCTGAGCCGGACGGTCCATTTTGTTAATGAAAACAATAACCGGCGTTTTACGCATCCGGCAAACATTCATCAGCTTTTCAGTTTGCGGCTCTACTCCCTTTGCAGCATCAATAACAATAATAACACTGTCAACAGCCGTGAGCGTACGAAACGTGTCTTCCTGGAAATCCTGGTGCCCGGGTGTATCCAAAATATTTACTTTGTACCCGTTATATTCGAACCCCATAACTGATGTGGCTACCGAAATACCGCGCTGGCGCTCGATTTCCATAAAGTCGGAAGTGGCTCCTTTTTTAATTTTGTTGCTTTTTACTGCCCCTGCAATATGAATGGCACCGCCAAACAGAAGCAGTTTTTCTGTTAATGTGGTTTTTCCTGCATCGGGGTGGCTTACAATTCCAAATGTCCGCCGGCGGTTTATCTCATCCTGAAATGCCATTCTTTATCGTTTTGTTTTTGCGGCTGCAAAATTAAAAAAGAAGTTTAGAGATCAGTGTTTAACATCAAAAGTTTCAGAAATATTGCCGCTCAATTGGTGAAAAAATAACAAATAGAGGCTTCAGGTTAGCCAAATAAAAAACTCCCACCGAAGCAGGAGTACAGGAATTTTTTTCCTTCGGCATATAGCCTTATTGTGATAAGATGCAAAATTGATTTCAATGTTATTGAACAGATGGTCTGTCTTTCTATTGGGCTAAGGTAGGTATATTCTGATTAATATTTATATATTTAACAACATAAAACGAATCGGAATCTAAATCCCCGTCAACATGGCTGAAAAAGTTAAGGCTCCGGCTACAATACATAATTTTTACAATCGATTATTTTGTACAAACATTGAACGAGGATTAACCCGTTGAAACCAATTTATTATGGCAAAAATTTTAGGACTCGACCTCGGAACAAACAGCATCGGATGGGCTGTTGTGGAGAAAGAACGCGATTGTGAATTTCAATTAACAGATAAAGGCGTTCGTATTTTTCAGGAAGGCGTAAAAATTGAAAAAGGAATTGAGGGATCGAAAGCAGCTGAAAGAACCGGTTTTCGCAGCGCTCGAAGATTGAAGTATCGCCGTAAACTTCGAAAAATAGAGCTTTTAAAAGTATTATCGGCATACGGGTATTGTCCAACGCTTACAAATGAAGAACTTTTGAACTGGCGTTATAAAAAAGTTTATCCTAGAAACCAAGCTTTTCTAAACTGGCAGTCAACTGACGAGGCAAGCTCAAAAAATCCATATCATTACCGGGCTTTGGCAGTGGAGCAAAAGTTTGATTTAGAGAAGGAAGAAGACCGATTTAAAATCGGACGTGCATTTTATCATATTGCACAACGTCGTGGTTTTTTAAGTAACCGTTTGGAGGGAACGAAGGAAAGTGATGGTGCTGTAAAAAAATCAATTTCGGAGATTAATAGTTTGAAGGGGGATAAAACGCTTGGGCAATATTTTTATGAAAAATACAGGAAAAGAGAAAAAATAAGAAATACATATACACACAGGGAAGAACATTACCTGGATGAGTTTAAACGGATTTGTGAGTTTCAGAAACTGGATAGTGAATTTACAGCTAAAGCCAGAAAAGCCATTTTTTACCAGCGGCCTTTAAAATCGCAAAAAGGTCTGGTTGGTAAATGTGTCTTTGAGCCGAACAAACCGCGTTGTTCTGTTTCTCGCCCTGAATTTGAAGAATACAGAATGTTGTGCTTTGTTAATAACATGAAGATAAAGACTCCAACGGATGAACACCTTCGTTTTTTGACAGAAGAAGAAAAAAAGAAAATAATGCCTCAGTTCTTCAGAAAGAGCAAAGATTATTTCGATTTCGAAGATTTGGCAAAGCAATTGGCGCCAAAACATCAGTATAAATTTTATAAAAGAAGAGACAAGTATCCGGAAGACTGGTTGTTTAATTACAGCATGAAGACAATTGTAAGCGGATGCCCGGTTTCTACCCGGTTAAAAGATTTGTTTGGTGAAGATATTATGGCATTTAATATACCATATATAAGAGAAAAAGACGGAAAGAAATCAGTAATTGATATAGACGATATATGGCATGTGCTTTTTTCTTATGATTCGGAAGATAAATTGAAAGAATTTGCTGAAAAACGCTTGCAATTAACGGAAGATCAAGTCAAGGATTTTTTGAAAATTCGATTGAGAAAAGAATATGCTTCGTTAAGCCTGAAAGCGATAAAAAAGATTGTCCCTTTCTTGAAAGAAGGACTGATTTATTCCCACGCCGTTTTTCTGGCAAATATGGAAGATGCTATCCCCAAAGAGATATGGGAAATAGAAGAAAACAGGAATATTATAAGAACAGAAATAGCAAACATAATAGCTAATCAGAAAGAAGAAAAACAGATTTGCGAAATTGTTAACGGGATAATTAAAATAAATCATACAGATGAAGCAGTATGGAGTGAAGCTGCTTCAGAAATTTTCAAAAAAGATTTGTTGAGAAAAATAAAAGCTCATTTTGGCGAGAAGACCTATAATGCTTTTTCGGAAGAAAAGAAAAACAGGGTTGAAATCAGCGCTTTTGAACTGTTGAAAAAGCAGATGCAAAAAAATAGTGGAAGGGGCGAATTCGTTCCTGTGCATCGTATTGATGATAAAGTAAAAGCATTTATTTCCGATAATTTTGATGTTGAGCCAAAATCGCTGGCTAAAATTTACCATCCCTCTGCCATCGAAGTATATAAACCGCCTGTAAGGAAGGACGATGGCAAACTATACTTAGGCAGCCCAATGGTTTCTTCCATTCGTAACCCGATGGCAATGCGTGCGCTCCACCAATTGAGAAAAGTCATTAACGAACTAATAAAAACCGATGTTATTGATTCGGGAACCCATATTCATATTGAAATGGCTCGGGGGCTGATGAATTCCAACGAACGAAAAGCATGGCAAAGCTGGCAAAGAGACCGGGAAAACCTTCGCAAAGAGTACGCCCTGAAAATAAAGGAACATTTATCTTCGGATGCAGAGCCTTCGGAAACCGATATCTTGAAATATCAGCTTTGGGAGGAACAAAACCACAAATGTATTTATACCGGAAAAGAGATAGCCTTGTCTGAATTTTTAGGAGCTAATCCTTCTTTTGACATTGAGCACACCATTCCGCGTAGTATTTCTTTCGATAACTCGCAGGTAAATAAAACACTTTGTGAGAACACTTTTAACCGGTCTGTTAAAAAGAATAAAATACCTTATGAGCTATCTAATCATCTAGAAATACTTGCCAGGATAGAGTGCTGGAAAGAGAAATATGAAGAGTTGGATAAACAAATTGCAGCTTCGGTTCGACAGGCAAGAGTTGCCATCGATAAAGAGTCGAAAGACAGGGCAATTCAAAAAAGACATAAATTGAAGCTTGATTTTGGATACTGGAAAAATAAATACGAAAGGTTTACCATGGAGGATGTGCCGGAAGGTTTTAAAAATAGCCAGCTGGTTGATACCGGTATCATTACAAAATATTCCCGGTTGTATCTCAATACCTTGTTCGATAAAGTATATACTGTGAAAGGGAGCACAGTCGCCGATTTCAGGAAGCTATGGGGTTTGCAGGACGAATATGAAAAGAAAGCACGGGTAAACCACATCCATCATTGTATAGATGCTATTACCATTGCATGTATTACGAAAGAAAACTATGATAATCTGGCAAAATTTTATCATGACTTTGAAGATTTGAAAATAAAAGGAGTGGAACAATTACCGCGAGTTAAGAAGCCTTGGAAAACTTTTGCTGAAGATGTAAAGGCTATAGAGGATGAAGTTCTTATTTCTCATTATACTCCGGATGTGCTGCCAAAACAAACCAGGAAGAAACTTCGGGATAGAGGGCGGATTAAAAAAGATAAAAATGGCAATCCTATTTATCAAAACGGAGATACAGTAAGAGGAAGTTTGCATCAGCAAACGTTTTATGGCGCAATTGAAAAAGCAGTAATTAATAAGAAAGGGGAATCGGAAAAAGTAATAAAGTATGTTGTTCGAAAGTCACTTGATAGTCTAGAAGACAGCAGTATTAAAAATGTTGTTGACGAACGAGTAAGAGAAATAATTCAACATGCCCGGTTAGAAGAAAAAAAGCTGAAAAAAGAAATAGAGGTTCAAAAAAAGAAGCTGGAAAAGGCTGAGGAAGAAGAGGAGAATAGCATTTGCACTGAAATAGAAAGGCTGAATAGCCAGATATCAGAATTGTATACGTTACCAAATAAAAATGGCGCTCCTATTCCAATAAAGAAGGTAAGAATTTATCAAACTTCAGTAACAAATCCGTTGCATATAAAAGAACAGCGCGATAAGTCGAAAAAAAAGCTAAAATCGCACAAAGAATTTTTTCATGTGGCAAACGACAGTAATTATGCCATGGCTATTTATGAGGGTAAAGATGCAAAAGGAAAAATTAAAAGAGATTTTCAATTGTTGAATAATATGCAGGCTGGTGAGTTTTTTAAATTTTCTGTTCAAAAAGACTTAAAAGCACAAAACCTTAATCAAATACACAATCTTGTTCCCGACAAGATAGTTCAAGGGAAGGCAGAGTTATCTTTTAAAGCCGTATTAAAAATAGGGACAATGGTTGTTCTTTGGGAAAACTCACCGGAAGAAGTTTGGGATTTGACTGTGGCTGAAATTAATAAGAGACTGTATAAGATTGTAGGGTTATCTCAGCAAATAATTCAAGGAAAATACTTTTTTGGTACGATTGTAATGCGCCATCATAAAGAAGCATCATCAGCTTCTGATTTAAAAACATCAGATGGAAAATTTGAAAAAAATGAATCATATAAAGCGCAGAGGAAAATGAATCATAACCAATTTAACGCATTAGTAGAAGGTGTCGATTTTAAAATTGACCCACTTGGAAACATCAAGCGAATAAACTAAATTCATTCCCCTTTTTCGAAGCTTCTAACCTTTGGGAGAGGGGAGTTGATAACCACCAATAAAACGAGACAACATGTTAAAAACCATCACAACATGCCGGGTACGCCTGCGAAAAGCCAATGTACGGGAGCGAAATGCCGTTTCCCGTTGCAGAAAGCCGCTGTACCGTAGCATAGTGGCTCCGTACCACAGCGAAACGCTGCTGTACGGCTGCGGAATGCAAAATTCTGTTGCGAAATGGCACTGTACCCTGTACAGAGGCATTCCGCAACGGTACGGAGTAATCCGCTATGGATCTGCATAAAAATAATACCGAATAGTTTAACCACAGGTTGGTTAATGACCCTGAACAACGGACACATCCCAAAAAATTCCGGATTATCCCCGGTATTTTGAGTGTCTTTCATGTTCGCACTTATACTGCCGTCAGTGCAGGATATTTTCATTAATTTTTCAAAAACTTAAAATTTATTTTTATGAATGCCTCAAAAATGTCGATTGAAGAAATTTTGTATGCTTCAGGATTGAGAATTAACAACAGCCTCAGCGACCGGAAAATACTCGATGCCGTGTCGCCCATGGGATATCCTGAAGCAAAGTTGAACGAAGGAGCCGCATTGCTCGAGGAAACTGTCACTCTTGTGGAAACACAGAAAAAGGAATACGGCGAAGTTGATGAGGCCCAGTCGGGCTATGAGGCTGTACGCAAAACGGCAAACCAAACCTATATGGATATGTTGCGGATTGCCAGGGTAGCTTTAAAAAATGATGTAAAAGCAATAACTACCCTCGACCTTGACGGGCGACGTGCCCGCACCCTTAGCGGCTGGCTGAAACAAACGCTGGGGTTTTATCGTGCTGTTTTGGCCAACGACGAGTGGAAGGCAGCAATGGCAGCATACGGACAGCCGGAAGAGAAGTTCAGCGCACAGGTAACGGCCATTGAAGAGGTTGCCACAGCTTCTGAAGCCATTAAAAAGGAGATGGGCGATGCCCAGAATGCCACGCTCGAACGCGACATGAAGCTGGAAGAACTGGTGGACTGGATTAACGACTATGAAGTAATCGCACGCATTGCTCTGGCCGACAAACCCCAGTTGCTCGAAAAACTGGGTATTGTGGTAAAAGCATAGCCTGTTTATAAGGATTTAAATCTTCAAGGTTTTTAAGACCTTGAAGGTTTAGTTTAAAAAGTACTACGGAGTTAGTAACAACTTTTTAGGTGCTTTGCAGGATAAAAAAAGATGCTTTTTAGACTCCCGAAGGTCGGAAAGACACTTCGGGGGCAGCGGCAAACCTTTCGGTGTCTTATATACCCGAAAGCGTTTCCGAAAATCTCGAACGTTTTTAAATGCAAATAAATGGGACCAGTATCACTCGAATACGGACAGTTTTATCATATCTATAACTGCGGAATCAATGGTTGTAACCTATTCCGGGAAAATGAGAATTACGAGTATTTTCTTCACTTGTACGATAAGTATGTTTCGCCAGTGGCCGATACATTTGCGTGGGTTTTGATGAGAAATCATTTTCATTTCTTGGTAAGAATAAGAAAGGAGGAGGAAATATCTTTCATGGGAACTCAGACTCCGAAGGTCGGAAAGACACTTCGCGGTCACCAACAAACCTTTCGGTGTCTAACAGACCCGAAAGCGTTTCCGAAAACATCGAACGTTTTTAAATGCAAATAAATGGGACCAGTATCACTCGAATACGGACAGTTTTATCATATCTATAACTGCGGAATCAATGGTTGTAACCTATTCCGGGAAAATGAGAATTACGAGTATTTTCTTCACTTGTACGATAAGTATGTTTCGCCAGTGGCCGATACATTTGCGTGGGTTTTGATGAGAAATCATTTTCATTTCTTGGTAAGAATAAGAAAGGAGGAGGAAATTCCTTT
>NZ_FQUM01000008.1 GCF_900129025.1 Mariniphaga anaerophila
GTTTCTTATGCCCCCACCATTGATAAGCTGAAAACAAAAGAAGAGCGCCGGAAGGCATATGCAGAAGCGTTAACCGCAAAGCCTGACATTGTGGAATCTGACCGGCCGGTGGAAGTGTGGCCGCTTGTTGCCTCTGAAAAATAGGATAGAAACTAATACCTCTCGGCTAAAATCGAGTGAAATTCAAACAATTAATAACTAATAATTTAATATCTATGAAAAGAGATGGCGTAGTCCATAGATACCTTTTATGGGTAATTCTAAACTCAATAAAGTCAGGATTGGCGGTAAGTATGTTAGCAACACTGCTTTTTACCTGTATCACATCCGGCGCTGTAGCCCAAACCACAGGCGAAGCTGCAACAGCACAACAAAAAAATTGGTCTGTTTCAGGAAAAGTGACTGATTCTGCCGGGTTACCTTTACCCGGAGTTACTATTGTTCAGAAAGGTACAACAAATGGGATAGTTACTGATTTTGACGGAAATTATTCTTTCTCAGGTATTTATAGTGACGCTGTTTTGGTATTCTCTTTTGTGGGGATGCAGACTGAGGAAATCAGTGTTAATGGCAGAAAAGAGCTTAATCTAAAAATGGAGGCTCAAAATGTTGCCATCGAAGAAGTTGTTGCCATTGGTTATGGAACAATGCGAAAAAAGGATTTAACAGGAGCGGTTGCTACGGTTAATGGCGATTTGGTTGCAAAAAGGCAGGCAACTCAACTTTCGCAGGCATTACAGGGCTCGATGCCCGGTGTTACCATCACAAGGAGCAATTCCGAACCAGGAGCAAGTGCAACTATTCGTGTACGCGGGATTACAACTATTAGCGATAGCAATCCGCTGATTATTGTTGACGGAGTCCCGGTTAGTAATATCAACGATATAAACCCCAACGATATTCAGGATATTTCGGTTTTAAAAGATGCGGCTTCCGCTTCAATTTACGGTGCAAGGGCAGCGTCGGGAGTTGTGCTTATCACTACCCGGAGAGCGAAAAAAGGCCAGATAAATATGGAGTACAGCGCCAGCTTCGGAATAGAAAAGCCCACGGAATTTCCTGAGGTGGTAGATGCAGTTCGTTACATGGAAATGTCGAACGAACAAACCTGGAATGATGCCGGTAATAAAGAAGGCGGCGAGTACGGAGTTTATTCAAAAGACGAAATAGAAAACTGGATGGAATGGAATAAAACCAATCCTAATGAATACCCGGTTACCGACTGGGTTGGCCTTTTGTTAAACGATTACGCACCGAGGCAAACGCATAATCTTTCGTTGTCTCACGGCGGCGAAAAAGTGAAAACAAACGCTTCTATTAACTACGAGTACAGCGAAGCATTGTACGATTATAATAGTTACGAAAGAATATCTACCCGGGTGAATAACACCATTAATATTAACGACTATTTATCCGGAACAATTGATTTTTCTTTTAACTCCTCCTTGTCTGAAAATCCGGTAGGTAACCCGGTTTACGACGCTTTGCGTTATGCTCCGATTTATGCTGCAGTTTGGTCTGATGGTAGAGTTGCAGAAGGGAAAAGTAGCTCAAATGAATACGCTGCATTAAATTATGGCGGGTATAATAATTTGAGAAACAATAAATTGTTCGGTAAAATTGCCCTCGATTTTAAACCCGTAAAAAACCTTACCATTACCGGAGTAGTGGCGCCTACGTTACATTTTGCAAAAAACAAAAAGTTTGTAAAACAAATCCCTTATTACGATGCCGACGACCCGACAACGTTTTTGGGATATATTGCCGGTCACGAAAATACTTCATTGAAAGAGGAACGAAACGACAAGAAAACCATGACCAAACAGTTGTTGGTAAAATACTTGAATTCGTTTAACGATGCACACAATGTAAACTTAATGGCCGGTTACGAAGATTTTGAGCTTTTCAACGAATCGCTTTCTGCTTTTCGGGATAAGTATTTATTGTCAAATTTCCCCTATCTCGATTTGGGGCCGTTAGATTATCAGGAAAACTCGGGTTCTGCATTGGAATCTGCATACAGATCTTATTTTGGACGGGTAATTTACGACTACAAAAGCAAGTATTTTGCCCAGGCAAATATTCGCTACGATGGCTCTTCCCGGTTTCATCCCGATTACCGCTGGGCCGCCTTCCCTTCTTTTTCTGCCGGATGGGCAATTTCCGAAGAAGATTTCATGAAAGATGTTTCTGCTTTGTCGTTTCTGAAGCTTCGCGCATCATGGGGAACACTGGGGAACGAAAGAATTGGAAATTATCCGTACCAGGCTTCAATCGGATTTTCTAATGCGTTGTTTTATCAGAACGGCTCAATTGTTTCGTCAACAACTGCTGCTCAATATCAATACGCTATTCCCGATATTACCTGGGAAACTACAGAAACCTGGGATGTGGGGATTGATGCCAATTTTTTCGATAACAGATTATTGTTCTCCGGAGATTATTACGTGAAGAAAACCAAAGATATGTTGTTGGAGCTGGAAGTTCCGGATTTCATGGGATATGAAAATCCTGACCAGAACACCGGGACAATGGACACCAAAGGATGGGAAATTCAGCTGTCGTGGAGAGATAAGGTTGGCGAACTTAACTATGCTGCTTCTTTTAATGTGTCCGACTATATTTCAAAAATGGGCGACCTTGGCGGAATTGTTTTTGACGGAAGCATAATTAAAAGAGAAGGAAGTGAGTACAACGAATGGTACGGATACCTGTCTGACGGGTTATTTCAGACCCAGAAAGAAATTGACGATTCGCCGCTTTTGTACTCTTCTGTAAAACCGGGCGATGTAAAATATATTGACATAAGTGGCCCCGACGGCGTTCCTGACGGACAAATTACCCCAGATTATGACAGGGTGTTGCTTGGCGGTTCGTTGCCCCGTTTTGTTTACGGAGGAAATATTAGTGCTGATTATAAAGGGTTTGACCTTTCTGTTGTTGTTCAGGGAGTTGGAAAACAGAACAGCAGGGTTGTGCCTCAAATGGTTAAACCGTTCTACAGCGGGTGGACAAATGCCCCGAAAATAATTGACGGAAATTACTGGAGTCTTTACAATACCGAAGAGCAAAATCTCAACGCAAAATACCCGCGTTTATCATACGTAGGCGCCGAAAATAATAACTACGAAATGTCAGACTTCTGGTTAATAAACGGCGCTTATTTCAGGCTAAAAAACATAACTCTGGGTTATACATTGCCAAAACAGGTGGTTCAAAGAGTTCGTTTAAACGGTGTTCGCCTTTTTGCATCGGCTTCAGATTTGTTCTCGTTTAACCATTATCCAAAAGGTTGGGACCCTGAGGTTTCCTACAACTCTTACATCTCAAAATCATTTAATGTTGGACTTTCTGTTAAATTTTAAAGCTGAAAACAATGACTAATAAAATTATAATAGGCTTTCTGGGTATATTTTTACTCATGTCGTGCGCAGAGCTGGATTTAAACCCGCTATCTGAAGGGTCCAGCGAAAACTGGTATTCCGATGAAGTTGAAATAAACATGGCGCTGAACGATTTGTATCGCACCTATTTATGGGATATGGAAACTAATTTCGAGATGGATCGCTTTACCGATGACTGGAGTCAGCGTCAGGCGACAAATCCAGTTCGAAACGGGACTGTTACCAGCGAATGGAACACCATTGAAAATCTTTGGTTAAGTACCTACAAAGGAATTGCGCGTGCCAATAAAATTCTGAATAATTTGTATAAGGTTGAAGGCGAAATTCCTCAGGAAATGTTTGACCAATTTACCGGTGAAGCAATGTTTGTAAGAGCTGCCCTTTATTCAAGATTGGTGTTTTATTTCGGAAACGTGCCCTTTTTTACAAATGATATAACAATTGAGGAAGCGTTTGCAATGGGGCGTACCGATAAAGACGTCATTCTGGAAACAGTGTATCAGGATTTTGATGAAGCCATCAAAAAGTTACCGGTTTCTTATAAAGGAACGGAATTGAGCCGGGCAACCAGGGGCGCTGCTTTGGCCTTTAAAGCAAGAACGGCCTTGTGCTTTTCCGACTGGGAAATTGTCAGAGATGCTGCCAAAGCCTGCATCGATCTTGGAGTTTATTCTCTGCATCCCGATTTTGCAGATTACTTTTTATCGAAAACGAAAAATTCAGAAGAAACCATTTTTGCGCTGCCTCGCCTGGCAGAATTGGGATCTACCTGGAAAACGAAAAACTTTATTCCACGAACTGCCGGAGGTTCGGCTGTTGCACAACCTTCATGGGATTTGTTCAGCTCATTTCTATGTACCGACGGGCTGCCAATTGACGAGTCGCCCCTCTACGATCCAAGAGAGCCGTTCAAAAACAGAGACCCGCGTTGTGCAATGACCATTGTTGAGTTCGGAACAGAGTTCCTGGGATATGTTTACGATCCTCATCCGGACAGTAAAAAGGTACTGAACGTAGCAACAGGCGGAATGGTTAAAAACAAAGATTCGCGCGGTGTTGACAGGTACGCTTCTTATAACGGATTGAGCTTGAAAAAAGGAGTGGATGAAGACTGGGCCGGGGACACTGAATCAGACTTCGACATTATTATTATGAGGTATGCCGATGTGTTGCTGATGTATGCCGAAGCAAAAATTGAGCTGAATGAAATCGACGATTTGGCAATTAATGCCATTAATCAGGTTCGTGCCCGCGCTTATGGTGTTAATGTATCTGATGTACAAAGTTATCCAGCGGTAGCAAAAGAATCACAGGCCAAAATGCGTACTGTTTTGCGAATGGAAAGACGTGTTGAACTCGCCTGGGAAAACCGCAGGTATTTCGATTTAATTCGTTGGAAAATTGCAGGGAAAGCATTAGGTACGCCTATTTATGGTTTGCTTGATGTTGCAGAGTTAAAAGATAAAGTTGTAGATGAAGGTTTGTGGTTTTTTCCGGGAGTACCTGAAATTGACGAAAATGGCATTCCTGATTTTGAACCCATGTACGAAAACGGCCTCATAAAGCTTTTGGTCGAACGAAACTTTGATGAGTCCAGGCAATATTTGTGGCCGATTCCTTCAAAAGAAATTATGATAAACGATAATTTGAAACAAAACCCCGGATATTAAAATCCGAAGGATTGTTTCTGGAAATGTAAGCTGTTGAGTTATTCCGGTAAATCCGGGGTAACTCAACATGCTGCTTTATTTTAATCCAATAAAATGGCAAACAAGTATTTTTCTCTCAGAGGCTGGTTGTTCCTTCTTTCCGTGTTTTTTGCATTCGGCATTTTTGCTGCAGAAAACAGTGCGGAAAAACAGGTGTCCGGAATTGTTTCCGGGCAGGTTGCAGAGAATGGTGCCGGCATTGAGGGAGTAGTGGTGAGTGACGGTTTTGAAACAACGCTTACCGATGGTTCAGGAAATTACAGGCTGGAAGTAAATTCGGAAGCCGAATTCATTTTTATTTCGGTGCCTTCTGGCTATAAATTTCCCAACGAAAACGGGGTTGCTAAGTTTTACGAAATCTTACCTGCCGGTATGAGTAGCCGGAAGATTAATTTTGAACTGCAACGGAATGCGCTGGATGATACCCGCCATGCCTTTATAGTCTGGGCCGATCCGCAGGTGAAAACCACGGGAGATGTGCAACGGATGATGACCGAATCTGTACCAGATATCGCTGCTCACATTGGCGAGCTGGGAAATATTCCTGTGCATGGAATTACATGTGGCGACATTGTTTTCGAAAAGTTCAACCTGTATGCCGATTACAAAAAGGCAGTCAGGCAAATGAATGTTCCTTTTTTTCAGGTGGTAGGTAATCACGATATCGATTATTCGGCTCTCACAGCAAAAGCATCAACACATCAGTTTAAAGAAAATTTTGGTCCCACGTATTATTCGTTTAATCGCGGTAAAATACATTATGTGGTGCTGAACGATGTGTTTTTTAAAGGCGACGACGAAGCATATAAAAACAAAAGGAGAAAATACATGGGACATATTGCCGGCGAACAGCTCCGGTGGCTGAAAAAAGACCTTCAGTATGTTCCGCAGGGAAGCACGGTTGTTGTTTCTCTCCATATTCCGGTTTTTGAAATTACCTTTCTGAAAAGCGCGGTTCGGAACGAATTAAAAACAGCAACGGTTGGTAACCGGAATGAGCTTTACGATATAATAAAACCTTATCGGGTGCATATTATGTCGGGGCACACGCATTACAACGAAACAGCAGAGAATGACAACTGGATGGAACATAACCATGCTTCGGCCTGTAATGCCTGGTGGATCGGAAATATTTGCACCGACGGGACACCGGGTGGATACGCAGTTTATCAGGTTTCGGGAGATGACATTTCGTGGTACTATAAACCTACTGGAATTGAGCGCTCTTTTCAGCTCAGATTGTATCCGAAAGGGGAGAGCCCTGAACGCCCTGAGAATATTGTTGCAAATGTATGGAACTGGGACGACGACTGGCGGGTTATTTGGTTTGAAGACGGTGTGAGGAAAGGAGAGATGGAACGCTATCTGGGTTACGATCCGCAGGCTTACAAAAATATGTTTGGCAGCGAAATGCCCGAAGAAAAAGGTTCGCTGGAACCCACCCGCACAGAGCATGTTTTCTCTGCAAAACCATCGGAAAATGCTAAAGAAATAAGAGTAGAGGTAACCGACCGTTTTGGAACTGTGTATTCCGAATTGCTTCGTTTAAAAGGTGAATAAATTAAAATGCAATATTTAGAATTTTATAAAATATATTTTGAGCAATGAAATTAATTTTGTCGGGTTCTACCTGAAAAAGCAATGCGTTTGAAGGTTGGCGAAGAATTGATTTGCAGAGTCGCTATCGGTTATAGAACTCAGTGGCGGCGGGTGTGACCAGAAGGAATTGTTGCAAACCGATTAACAGATTTGTAGAGAAAAAGAAGTAGTCAAAAATTAAATAGAACTAATCAAAAAGAGATTATGTCATCATTCATAAGCCCAGAGAAGAGGCGTTGGTTTATAGTAGCAATAATATTTGTAATTACTGTTTTTAGTTATGTGGATCGTCAGGTTGTATCGATTTTAAAACCGATATTGAAAGAAGAGTTTTCGCTTGACGATGCCGGGTATGCGTTAATCATAAATGTGTTTACCATATGTTACGCAGTAATGTATCCCATTTCCGGCTGGCTGGTAGATAAGTTCGGTGCGCGTAAAATTATGTTTTGGGGTGTGCTTACCTGGTCATTCAGCTCAATTGGTAGCGGGTTGGCCCGAACGTTGTTTCCGTTTGCAATTTTTAGAAGCCTTTTGGGACTGGCAGAGCCAACAACATATCCGGCGCAAATAAAAGTGGTGACTAAATGGTTTTCAGGAAAATTGCGTGCGACGGCAAATTCTATTTCAGTGGCCGGTGGTACAATCGGTTCTGTAATTGCTCCGCCTTTTATAGCCTGGCTGGTACTTACGTTTACCTGGCATTCAGCATTTATCATTCCCGGAATTGTGGGCATTGTTGTCGCTTTAGTCTGGTTTTTCCTTTATAAAGAACCGCCAAAAGGATATGTTAAAGATACGGTTTCGGGCGACAGCGTTAGCGAAAATTCGCCGGCGTTCAGCTGGGGAAAACTATGGACCCGGAAAAGTTTGTGGGGAATTGTGCTGATTCGTTTTATTACCGACCCGGTGTGGTATTTCATCCTGTTTTGGTTGCCCGGTTTTCTGATGGAAGAATCAGGATTGAGCCTTTCGCAACTTGGAATGGTTGGCTGGATTCCTTTTCTGGCTGCCAGCCTGGGAGGAATCGCTTCTTCTGCCTGGTCTGACTGGATGGTGCGTCGCGGAAAACCCGCTCTTCGTTCGCGTAAGGTTATGCTGAGCTACGTTGCTTTTCTGGCTCCGGTTATTCTGTTACCCGATAGCTGGGGCGTGGCAGTAACCATCATCAAATTTAGTGTTTTGGCAGCCGTTGCCCTGAGCTGGATTTACACCGAAAGCGTACTTATTGCCGAAACGTTTCCCATAAATAATGTTGCCAGTGTATTAGGAATTGCCGGTGGTTTTGGAGCTGCCGGTGCCGTAATCTTTAATTACTTAATTGGGCATTTTATGACCTCGGTCGGGACCGGCTGGATTTTTATGGTAATGGCGGTTCTTCACCCGTTAACCTTATTCATTTTGTGGAAAATGATTCGTCCGGAAATTCCGAAAGAAACCGCAATTGCAAAACAATAAATCCAAAGGAAATATGTATTTATCAAAAATGTTCAATGCAATTTGTATCATTTTTTTTCTGTTTAATGGCACTGTTGATGCGCAGACAGACACGCTCTCTTTTTTGCACATAACCGACTTGCATACAATTTTTAACCAGCCGGGTTATTTGGATGAAATGATTGAGTCGCGCAAACTAAAGCTGTACGACCAGGGGGAAAATCGTCTGAGGAACTTTCTGCAAACAATGCCCGAAAAGACAGGTAGTGATATGGTTATTGCAACCGGTGATTTAGTCGATTTTTTCGAAGCAAATACTGCAACGGAACAAAATCTAAATGTCCAAATCGTGCAGTTTTCCCGCTTGCTGGATGACTACCGTACTCCGGTTTTTCTGGCTCTGGGTAATCACGACCTGTTTAGTTTTAACTGGGCAAACAATAAGCTGAAACATCATCAGAATAATTCGGGAAGTGCCCGCGCGGCCTGGATTCGCAATGTTCACTGTTTTAAAAACGGAACTTATTACAGCGAACTGTTTCAGGTAGGAACAACCACCTACCGGTTCATCTTTCTCGACAATGCATTTTATAAATTTCAGAAAGACGAAAAGTACAAAGTGCCATGTATTAATGATGCTCAGCGGTATTGGCTAAGCGCTCAGTTAAATGAATCGGACGACGATATCGAGATTGTATTTATGCATATTCCCATGAAGAGTGTTACTCCCGACGAGAATTATTCAAACCAGATTTATTCGGTATTGAAAAGCAGCCCCAATGCAAAACTCATTCTGGCAGGGCATCGTCACAAAAACCTGGTGGATTATTTCCCGGTTGGGGACAATTCGAAAATGGTTCAGGTGCAAACCGGCTCTTTGGTGCAAGGACCCGATAACTGGAGACTTGTTCGTCTTACCGAAGATAAAATTTTTGTTTCTGCTCCCGGACGTTCCGGGGAGGAACTGGTAATCCCGGTAAAATAGGATTGATAAATAGACTAATAAAAAAAAACATGCAAATGAAACGACCATGAGAAAAATATTCACACAAACGCGAAATATAAGCACCATGGGAGTTTCATCTTAAGCCTTTAATAACAAATAATAATAAGATGAGAGAAGAAATGAAATACGTTGTGGAACCGGAAAGGAAATTGCCGGTACGAATGGATGTTGACGTGTTGGTAGTTGGTGGCGGCCCGTCAGGAATTATTGCTGCCCAGGCTGCTGCCGAAGACGGAATGAAAGTAGCTTTGATTGAAGGTCGTAGTTTCCTCGGCGGAAATATGACAATCGGTTTGCCTATTCTCGGTTTCCTCGGGCAAAAAGGAAATCAGATTATTAAGGGGCTGCCACAAAAATTCATCGACCGTTTAACCGAGTTGAAAGCCGCAAGCGAACACCGTCCGTGTCCGCTGCATATGGGAATTACGTTGGTAGAACCTGAGGCAGTGAAATCAGTAGCATTTAACATGCTCAAGGAAAAAGGTGTTGATGTAATGCTTTACACCATGTTTGCCGGGATAATCAAAGAAGAAAACAATTTGAAAGGAATTATTATTGAAAGCAAGGCCGGTCGCGAAGCCATTCTTGCAAAAGTAATAATCGATTGTACCGGCGATGCCGATGTGGCATACCAGGCTGGTGTTCCCTGTGAAAAAGGAAACGAAAACGGTGGCATGCAACCGCCAACGCTAATGTTCAGCCTTGGCGACGTGGATACCGATAAACTGCGCATGAGCATTGCGGAAGAACCGCGTACCTACCTTACCGATTTTATTCCTGCTGAATATTTTGGACAAAACAACCAGTTTATTCTGGTAGGATTGAGAAATATTATGCAGAAAGCAAAGAATGATGGCATGTCGCTGCCAACCGACAGAACCATTGTAATTACCGGACTGCGGAAAGGTGAGGCGTGGATAAACATGACCCGCGTTAACGGAGTGGACGGAACCGATCCGGTGAGTCTTACCGAAGGCGAACTGATTTCGAGAAAGCAAATTGATTCTGTGTTTAAATATCTGGTGAAATACGTTCCCGGGTTCGAAAATGCACGAATGTTGCGCACTGCACCATTCCTTGGTATTCGCGAAAGCCGGCGTATTGTCGGGAAATATATAATGAACCGACATGACATATTAGGCCGTGGCCGTTTTGACGATGCCATTGCTGTGGCCAGTTATCCTTTGGATATTCACCATCCGGAAGGTGGCGATTGCACGCTCGAATGGAGTGGCGACTGCTACGATATTCCGTATCGCTCGCTGGTTCCGCTTAATGTAGAAAACCTGTTGGTAGCCGGAAGAAGTATTTCCACTACTCATGAAGCCATGTCTGCCATTCGGGTTATGGCGCCGTGTATGGCAATGGGAGAAGCTGCCGGAAGGGCGGCCAGAATCGCCATTAAAGACAATGTTCTTCCATCGGAAGTTAATGTTGAAAAATTGCAAAAAGAACTGCTGGAGCAGGGCGCGTACCTTCGTCCCTGATTGCGAACAGAGAGTAGAGTAGGGGAATGAGCCCCGTTAGGATTGCGGATTGCAGCCTTTTGTGCCGGAGTGACTTGATTTTGAATTTCAAAAAAAATGGAAAGTAATATGTTGTATTCGTCAGATAGATTTTTAGTTAAAGTTTTTACAATTGTTGTCGGAGTGTTTTTCCTGTTTGCTTGTGAAAAAGAGCAGGAAATTCCCGAAAAAGAAGAGGATAAACCGGACACGGAAGAACCGGTTTCCATGGAATTCAGTGTTATGTCATTCAACCTCAGAAATCAAAAGGATAGTGATCCGCAATCTCTTGATCTGCGAAAAGAGAATATCCGCAAAGTGATTTTGGACAATAAACCGGATGTGTTGGGTGTTCAGGAACTGGCTGCTGACTGGATGTCGGACTGGCTGAGCGAGCAGTTGAACAATGCCGGCTACGACAAGTATCTCTCGTCCGGACAGTATGGGTCTCCAAAAATTATTTATTACAGGCGATCCCGGTTTTCCCGAAAGGCACAAGGTACTTTTCAAATGCAGTTTTCTGACAACAGGGCAGGAACGTGGGCGATTTTGATGGATAATGAAACAAAGGAACGTTATTTCTTTTGTAACAGTCACTGGACAACTGCTTCGTCCGAAGATAGGGTTGCTACGGCAAACATCATTTCGAATGTTGTAAAAACTAATTCTGCCGGGTTGCCGGTTGTTGTTCTGGGTGATTTTAATGCAAAACCAAATACGCCCGAAATACTGGCATTAAAAAACAATGGAAGCATTAAACTTGCGTGCGCCCATCAAGAAAAGGGAAATACGTATCATGCATGGACTGGCACCGGAAGTAAAAAAATCGATTGGATTTTTTATTCCAACCAATTGGACGTGATGGATGCTACCGTAATTATAACAAGTTACAGCGGATACTATCCTTCCGACCATTTTCCGATTAGGGCGTCTTTTAAGTTGAAAGAATAACGGGAGTTTTACTGAATTTTCAAAAAGCAGGAACCGAAATAGTTTAAACAAAAATGAAACGCAGGGAATTTTTCAGGGGAACAGCTTTGGCATCAGCAGGACTGTTCTTTTTTCGAAATGATTTGATTGCCGGGAAACCAGAAATGCCGGAAAGGCTGGCGCATAAAATTTTAAGTTGCAATATTCGTGTGGCTCTGCCTGTTGACGATGCAAAAGGTTTGGGCTGGGATGCACGGAAGAAGCTTTGCAGACGGGTTATTCAGCGGCAAAATCCTGATATTATTTGTCTTCAGGAAGTGCTTAAAATTCAGGATGCCGATATGCGTGAGTTTTTCCCCGGATACGTGTCGTTTGGTTTTCAGGGGCCGGACATGGATCGTTTTTCTGAGGGGTATCACGGAATTGCTAAGAATACAATTTTGTTTTCAAAACGACGGTACGAGCTGGTTTCAGAAGGGTGTTTCTGGCTTTCTGAAACACCTCACATTGCCGGCAGTATGTCGTGGGGAACCGCACGAGCCCGGCATGCGAACTGGGTACGTTTAAAAGACCGCCGAACACAAAAGGAGTTCCGGGTGGTGAATATTCATCTCGATCATATTTCGGAGGCTGCACGTGAGGCCCAGATGAAAATGATTGTGGAAGAAAGTGCCCAGTATCAAACCGATTTTCCTCAAATACTGGCAGGCGATTTTAATACCGGTTTCAATAGTCCGGTTTTGCAACAGGCCGTTGGTGCCGGGTGGAATGACAGTTATTCATCTGTGCACGGAGACTCCGACCCTGGTTTTACTTACCATGCTTTTAAGGGAGAAGAGTACGACGGAAAAAACAAAGGACGCATTGATTTTATCCTCACCCGGGGAAAAGCTAAGACTCTGGGTGCTCAGGTAATTCGCGATAATGAAAACGGCTTTTTTCCGAGCGACCATTATTTTATATCTGCGGATATTATTTTGAAGTAGGAGCAATAGTCAAACGCTGGTTTTTGCGTTCAAAATGAATTTTTTGCCGATTGGATTTGCGGTAAAACGGCGCTATTTTTTTACTTCGTTGGGCAACGAAATAAAAAAGGTTGTTCCCGTATTTAACTCGCTTTCAATACTGATTTTCCCGTTGTTTTTTTCCACAAAATCTTTGCAGATAATCAACCCCAACCCGGTTCCTTTTTCGCCTTCGGTACCTGCGCTCGATTGATTCTCATTGGGAAGAAACAGGTTCGGAATTTTATTGGGCGCAATTCCTATTCCGGTATCTTTTATTTCAAGAACCACCTCTTTTTCAGAAGAGCGGGCACCAACGGAAATAGTGCCTCCCCGATGCGTAAATTTAATGGCGTTGGACACGAGGTTTCGGATAACCGAAGTTATCATTTCTTCGTCTGCAAAAATTACGGTGTCCGGCGGAACAATATTCTTCAGGCGAATTTCTTTATGCAATGCGTTTTGAATGAGCAGGCCGAAACATTTTTCCACGGTAAAACAAACCGCAATATTGTTGGGCGATACTTTTAGTACATTTCTTTGCGCGCGCGACCAGGTAAGCAGGTTTTCCAACAGGTCGGAAACCGATTGCGAAAGTTTGTAAATTAATTTATTGTAGTGTTTTATCTCGTCTGATGAGTAGCTGTCAAACCCCTGTTCAAGCAATTCAGAAAAGCCAAGTATATTGTTTAGCGGCCCTTTTAGGTCGTGTCCGATAATGGAGAACAGCTTGTCTTTTGTTGCATTAAGCTCCTTCAGCCGGGCTTCGCTTTCTTTCAATGCCTGTTCTGCCTTTTTATGTTCGGTCACATCTTTCGCTGTGGAAATTACCCCGTCAATTCTCCGGCTGGCATTGCGGTGTGGATAGTAATTCATTTCCAGAATTTTCTCTTTACCGTTGGGCGTTATTCCCTCATACAGCAAAAAAACCGGTTTCCCCTTCAGGCATTTTTCAATCGAAGGTTGAATTTTATTTTCAAAGTCTGCCAATTCCCAAAGTTCACCAACAGTTTTTCCGATTACCTCGTCGGTTTCTTTTTCATAGGTTTTGTTGAATGCACTGTTTACAAATAAATACCGGAAATTTCTATCAATAAAAGAGGCAGGTTCTGAAATTGTGTTCAGAATTTCTTTCTGATAATGGAAATAGCGGTTTTTATTTTTTCTAATTTTTGGATTCATTCGAAAACAGAGTTACAATTGCTGAAAAAATGTTTTGTGTTGAATGTAGGACGGTGTATCTCTGGTTTTTAACGTCGATGCAATCAAAGCACCAACTGTACATACCGTTCATCCTTTTTTGTTTAAAATTCAACATAAAACTACTGATGGTTTAAATGCATATTCCGTGGCTAAATGTAAAAATGATTTTGTTCAAAAACAAATTGTGGAAGTAAACAAAATTATTGGCGAATTAAATTAGGCGCAGATAATCTGCTTGTTATCCCGAAATGCTTTCTGATTTCGAATTTTTTAGTAGCAAAAACTAGTTGACGAATATTTCTTGAGTGTTTTTTGTTGGGGCACATTTTTTTACGGTGAAGGGAGTGAACGATACAAATACAGCTTTTTTCTTTTTACCAAAAAGCCCAAAATCAGTAACGACTTTGGGCTTTCTGAAGAATCTACAGTTTAGTAGAATCCATTCGGAATTGATGAACGGCTTTTAATCCAGCTTTTTTAATTGAAGGAAAAGTTCATCCAGTTGTTCATTAGCAATTGGCGCAGGAGAATCATTCATTACGTCGCGGCCTGCATTGTTTTTTGGGAATGCAATCACGTCGCGGATGGAATCCAGGCCGGCAAACATAGAAACCAGTCGGTCGAACCCAAATGCAATTCCTGCATGCGGAGGTGCTCCGTATTTGAATGCGTTCATCAGGAATCCAAACTGAGCCATGGCTTGTTCGGGAGTGAACCCGAGTATGTCGAACATTTTTGCCTGCAATTCAGAATTGAAAATTCGCACTGAACCACCGCCGATTTCCACCCCGTTTATTACAAGGTCGTAAGCGTTGGCACGCACTTTCCCCGGGTCAGAATCAAGTAGAACAATGTCTTCCGGGTTTGGCGAGGTAAATGGATGGTGCATGGCAAAAAAGCGTTTGCTCTCTTCGTTCCATTCCAGAAGTGGAAAATCGATAACCCAAAGTGGTTTGAAAGTACCTTTTTTGCGTAATTCCAGCCGGTTTCCCATTTCCAGGCGCAATTCGCCCAGCGCAGTTACCGTGTGTGCTTTGTCTCCAGAAAGTACCAGAATTAAGTCACCCGGATTTGCATTTAATTGCTCTGCCCAACCTTTTAAATCGTCGGCTGAGTAGAATTTATCTACAGAAGATTTGAAGCTTCCGTCTTCGTTGTATTTAACGTAAACCAATCCTTTTGCTCCAATTTGCGGGCGTTTTACCCAATTGGTAAGCTCGTCAATTTGTTTTCTTGAGTACTCGGCACAGCCTTTTGCTGCTATTGCACCAACATATTCTGCCGAATCAAAAATGCTGAATCCTTTGTTCTGTACTGTCGTTGTAATGTCGTGCAACAACATTTCAAACCTGATGTCGGGCTTGTCAGAACCGTATTTTTCCATGGCTGTTGAGTACGGCATCCGTGGAAAGTCGTCTAAGTCAACGTCCAATACATTTTTGAACGTGTATTTGGCCAGCTTTTCAAAAGTGTTCAGCACATCTTCCTGTTCAACAAAAGACATTTCGCAGTCGATTTGGGTGAATTCAGGCTGACGATCTGCCCTCAAATCTTCATCCCTGAAACACTTAACAATCTGAAAATATTTGTCGAATCCGGCCACCATCAACAGTTGTTTAAAAATCTGGGGTGACTGTGGAAGTGCGTAAAACTCGCCGGGATTCATGCGCGACGGAACTACAAAGTCGCGGGCGCCTTCCGGGGTTGATTTTATAAGTACCGGTGTTTCTGTTTCAATAAAACCGTTTTCGGTAAGGAAATTACGCACCGAATGCGCTACCTGTGCGCGAAGCTCCAGGTTTTTCCGCACGGCATTTCTTCGTAAATCGAGGTAGCGGTATTTCATTCGTAAATCATCGCCGCCGTCGGTATCATCCTGAATGGTAAAGGGCGGAACAGCAGAAGGACTCAGAATTTTCAACCCTGAAAGTTCAATTTCGATTTCGCCGGTTGCAATGTTCTTATTTTTGCTGGAACGTTCTCTTACCGTTCCTGTTGCCTGTATTACAAATTCGCGGCCCAATTGCTGAAGTGTTTCGGTCACTTTTGCCGATGTGTTTTCGTTGGTTACCAACTGGGTAATGCCGTATCTGTCGCGTAAGTCAACAAATGACATGGCACCAAAATCCCTGATTTTTTGTACCCATCCGGCAAGAGTTACTTCTTCTCCAACATGGTCTGCCCGTAGTTCTCCGCATGTATGTGTTCTGTACATGATACCTTCTTTTAAATTTGGTTGCGAAAATAAGAAGATTTTAGCAATTTCACGGCCTCAAACTGAGATATATGATTGAGCCGTTTAGCGATGAATATTTTATGAAAAGGGCTTTTGCCGAAGCTGTTCAGGCATTTTCCGAAGGCGAAATTCCGGTGGGTGCAGTGGTTGTTGCCAACAACAAAATTATTGCCCGTGCACATAATTTAACAGAAACCCTTAACGATGTGACTGCCCACGCCGAAATGCAGGCGATTACTGCAGCCACAAATTTGCTGGGCGGAAAGTATCTGAACGATTGCACGCTGTATGTGACGCTTGAGCCCTGTGTAATGTGTGCCGGCGCGCTGGGCTGGGCACAAACTGGCAGAGTTGTTTACGGGGCATCCGATTCAAAACGCGGATTCCGGAAGTTTGCACCCGATGCTTTGCATCCTAAAACTGAAATAACGGGCGGAGTTTTGGAAACCGAATGCGCAGAATTGATGCAGGACTTTTTTAAGAATAAGCGGTAGTGCGCTAGTTTACTTCCATTGTCAGGCTTCCTTTTCCTGCTGCATCAAAAGCTTTTATCTTTATTTTTCCAGTGACTGAAACCGGTTCGAAGTAAACCGTTGAATTTTTTGTGGGTTCAGTACCATCGGTAGTATATCGGATGATTAATCCCGGGTAGGCTGAATTAGCCACCAACTTGTCGTTCTCTATTTTTGCTCCGGGGGCAGGCACGCGGTAGTTAAATCCTCCGAAAATTCCGGCTAAGCGAGGCAGTTCTTTTTGGGCAAGTGTATTGGCAAAGGTGTTCCAGCCGATGTTCATTTCCTTTTCGCGGAGATTGCGGTCTTTTGTGGTTTCCCAGGTTCGTTCGGGCGACCAGGCGCTTTCGGCAAAACCAATTAGTTTGGGCAGCAGGTAGTATTCGAGCATCTCTTTTCCTTTTACCGTTTCGCTCCAGATTTGTGCCTGAACTCCTGCAACATTTTTGCGTGCGTTGGCGTCGAGTCTTTCCAGGGTTGCGTAGTCTGTTTCAATGTCTATTTCTTTTCCCATGGCATCGTGAGTAGTGGTGTAAAATACATTAAATGGAGCAACCTGCCACGCGTTGCGGGTGTTGACAAATCCCGGCCAGTAGTGTCCCGGTTCGCGGGGGTCTTTGTTGTAGGCCAGGTCGAAATAGAAGTTAGAAACATTGCACAAAATAACCGGATAACCGGCGTTAGCCAGTCGGTAAGCCAAATCTGCATTGCTCCCCTGGTTGTTCCAAACATATGGATACACTTGTTCTCCGATGAATTTTTTATTTGGAGCGTATTCTCCATCCGCCTCTTTTAGCAAAGCTACTTCTTCCCAACCTCCGATTTTCAAATTTTTGGTTTTGAGTATTTCCACAATTCTTTCAAAAAAGTAGGCTTGCAGGTTTTTGGGGTCTGTAATCTTCGGCAACGATTTTATCAGTTCTGCACACATTGGAGAAGCAGTCCAGGCACCTTCCGGAACTTCGTCGCCGCCTGTGTGAAAGAACTCCGGTTCTATTCCGGCTTCGTTGTACATTGCCAGGATGGCGTCAACAACTGTTTCGTAAAATTTGTAAACCGATTCGCGCGCTACATTCACCACATTGTCGTTGTACCACTGGGCCGAAAGGTATTTGGAAGTGTCGTCCGGATCGATTAGTCTGAACTCGTTTGCGTTTTCTTCATCGCCCAGCGCCATGTATTTTTCGTATCGGGCTTCCATCGATTTGATGGCTGCACGCGAATGCCCCGGAAAGTTGACCGCCGGGATAATGTTTACATGCCGGGATTGGGCGTACTTGAGTATTTCAATGAAATCATTTTTAGTATAGTAGCCGCATCCGTAATGTTCCGCTTCGCATGCGAATGGCCCCGAACCGTAGGAAGGGTGGAGCGCATTTGCTTCTTTTGTGGTGTGGCCGCGTTTTGCCCCAATGTCGGTCAGTTCGGGCAAACCGTCAATTTCTATACGCCAGCCTTCGTCTTCGGTTAAATAAATTACCAGGTAATTGCCTTTGTAAAACGACAAAATATCTATCATTTTTTTGATGGTTTCTTTTGTCTGAAAGTTTCTGGCAACATCAATTTGCAGCCCTCGGTACGGGAAGCGGGGCGCGTCTTCTATCACTACCTCGTCCAGTGAAATTTGGGCATTGTTCCCTTTGAACACTTCTGCCGGCAACATGGCCAAAAGGCTTTGAATACCGTAAAACACTCCGGCGGGGTCGCTTCCTGTAATTTGAATCGACCTGTCGGGTTTGATTTGCAGCCGGTATGCTTCGTCCGTTTTTTCGTTTACCTGAATTTTTTTGATTTCGAGAAAAATGCTGTACGGCGCAGGTTCTGGCGCTTCTTTTACAACCGGCGAAGTGCCGGCTAATTTTTCCAGGAAGCCGGCAATATAACGCGCTTCGTTTTCCAGCCCTTCGTTATGCAAAACAGACACCATGTCATCGAAAATTACTTTGCTGCCGGTAGCTTTGTAACTAACCGGCGAAGGAATGAAAGGCAAAAGTTCTTCTTTCCCCAGCAGCGAGAGTGACTGGTTGTTCTCGAAATTCCATTGAGCCGTGGGAATGGGTTCGTAATCGTTTTTATGGCGGTTGGCCTGTTCGGGGCGGGTGAACGGAAGAATGGTAAAATCGGCAACCGGAAGAGTATCTGTTTCCATTCCCTTTTTATCGTAAAAAATAAAGTACGATCCCAGCGGAGCATCAGTTTCTTTTATTATCCATTCTGAATGTTCAGTGGTAATTTCAACTGATTCTCCGGGTTTGAGCCTGAAATTATCTTTGGGTTCCATAACAAACCAGTCGCCACTGAGGAAACGGATTTTTACGTTGTTGTCGGCAGAGAGCGGAGTTCGTGACATCTGGCTAAAATAGAGTGCCCAGTTCTTGTCATTTAATGTAAAACGGCTGTTGTTTTCTATATGAAATTTAGCCATTGCTTTTGGCGTATCGGAATACTCGTTACTAACGAGCTCCCAACTCATTTTTATTTCGCCGGGGGCGGGAAATTTTTGTGTGCAACTAAATAAAAGTGATAAAACCATTGAAAAAGCAATTACATTATTTTTCATTTTAGACATTTTATTTAAGTTTGACATCCTCAAATTTTGAGGAAGATAGGAATTTCATTTTGAATATGTTGATTAACCTAAAATAAAATGGCTGAGACAAAACGACTGATTTCCCTGGACGCATTTCGCGGATTTACAATTGCTGCAATGATTATGGTAAACAACCCCGGAAGCTGGAGTCATGTTTACAAACCGCTGCTGCACGTTGAGTGGAACGGACTGACTCCAACCGATTTGATATTTCCTTTTTTCATTTTTATAGTGGGCGTTTCTATTACGCTGGCATACACTAAACGGTTGCAGGCAGGTGTTCCTAAAGTGCCCATGTACAAAAAAATCGTGTTCCGGTCGTTAAAAATATTTGTGGTGGGCGTGTTGCTGTGGCTGTTCCCGAAATTCGATTTTGAAAGTATCAGGTATGCGGGCGTTTTACAGCGTATTGCCGTAGTGTTTTTGTTCTCTGCCCTGCTTTTTCTCAACTCAAAATGGAAAACTCAGGCCATTGTTGCCGCCGTATTAGTTGTAGGCTACTGGCTGGCGATGGTTTTAATTCCGACTCCCGGTTACGGAGAGGCAATGCTGGAGCCGGGGGCAAACCTTGCTGCATGGATAGATACAAAATTATTGCCCGGTTATATGTGGCAGAAAACCTGGGATCCCGAAGGACTTTTTAGTACACTTCCGGCCATTGCCACGGCTATTTCAGGAATGCTGGCCGGCCATTTGATTCTGAGCAAAATACCACAGGAAAGGAAAGTGATTTACATGTTCTCCTTTGGCTTTTTTGCTTTTGTAATTGGCTACTGGTGGGATTTTATTTTTCCCATTAACAAGAATATCTGGACCAGCTCATTTGTTATGGTGACTTCGGGGTTAGCAGCCATGGTGCTGGCAATAAGCCTGTTTTTTGTGGATGTGATGGGACGTACCCGCTTCACCAAACCGGGGATTATTTTCGGCTCAAATGCCATTGCAGTTTACGTGCTGTCAGATGTGTGGAGACTTTTTTTCTATCAATTAAAGATTGCCGGAAACAGCTTAAATGTACATTTTCTTGATATGTTTGAATCTGCCGGATGGAGTCTGAAATTTGGAAGTTTGCTTTTTGCCCTTCTGTTTATCTGTTTCAATTTTATTCCCGCGTGGATACTTTACAAGAAAAAGATTTTTATAAAACTTTAACGGCAAATCCCACTTGCTTCAGGTCTTCCCAAAACGACGGGTAGGATTTGGTAACAACCATGGGGTCTTCAATGTCGAGATTGTAACCGGCCAGTACCATTGGAGCAAAAGCCAGCGCCATACGATGATCGTGGTATGTTTTTATGATCGGAATTTTTTCTGCTGTTGACGCATCGATTGTGCCGTCCCAAGCCAGTTCTCCGTGAGCCGGTTCTGTTACGGTGGCGCCGAATTTTTTCAGTTCGTTTTGTAATGCGGCAATCCTGTCTGTTTCTTTAATTTTCAGTGTTTTTAGCCCTGAAAAATAAAACGGAATTTTTTTTGCCACACACAAACATGCCATTGTTTGCGCTACATCTGGGTTTTCAATAAAATCGAACTCCAGTTTCGCGGGGAGCGAAGACGTGGATTTTGAAAGCAAAATACCATCGCTTTTTTGTGTTGATTGAACGCCCAGTTGTTTAAACCATCCGGCAATGTTTGCATCGCCCTGCAGGCTGTCGATTTGCAGATTCTCCAACAGTATTTCTCCTTTTTCGGCAAGCGCCAGCATCTGATACCAGTACGAGGCACCAGACCAGTCAGCTTCAACGGTGAATTCTCCGGGCAGGTAGTTTTGTTCGGGAACCGTTATGGTGTTCCCTTCCCATTTGTATTGAATACCAAAACGCGCCATTAATTTCAGGGTCAGTTCAATGTACGAGCGCGAGGTTATTTCTCCTTTTAAAGCGAGAGTCAGTCCGTTTTCAATGGTTGGTGCAATTAATAGCAACGCCGAAATGTATTGGCTGGAGATGCTGCCATCCAGTTCCAGCGTTTTGCCTTTTAGATGCGACCCAAATATTTTCAGTGGCGGAAACCCATCTTTTTCGATGTATTCAATTCGCGCACCCAACTCGTTTAGTGCATCCACCAAAATTCCTATGGGGCGCTGTTTCATTCGTTCCGAACCGGTAATTTCCCATTCGCCTACAATTTTAGAGAGAAAAGCTGTGAGAAAACGCATGGCTGTTCCGGCGTGCCCAATATCAAATTTATTGCTGTTGGAGAACAGTGCCTGTTCCAAAACACGGGTGTCATCGGAGTCTGACAGGTTTTTTGCCACGTACGGATTGTAACAAAGCGCATTTATAATTAGTACGCGGTTGCTGATGCTTTTGGATGCAGGAAGGTTAATGCATCCGTTTATTTCAGTTCGAGTTGCGGTTACCTGGTATTTCATGAAATTAAAGTTCGCTGTAATATTTTAAGGCGTCGAAAATGAGTTCCTTCTCGCAGTTGTGGTTAATTTTCATTTTTCCCGGTTCAGAAATCAGTGTGAAATTGATTCTACCCGATTCATTCTTTTTGTCGTGGGTCATTAATTCAAACAACCTGTCAAAATCACTTTCGTTGATTTCAAACTTCCCATAAATTTTTAACAGCCATTGAGTTAGTTCGTTGCTGTAGGTCTCGTCCAGTTCGCAGTTTTTTACTGACAGAAACAGTTCTACAATCATTCCCCAGGCAACTGCAAAACCGTGCAATACCGGACGGTTCTGTTCCATTGCCAGGCTTTCAAACGCATGTCCGGCAGTGTGTCCGAGATTCAGCGCTTTGCGAATGTTTTTTTCGGTAGGGTCGTTAAAAACAAAATATTCTTTTATGTCAACCGAGTGCTGGATAATCTGAAGCAGGCTTTTGTAATCGATGTCATTAAGGTTAAAGCCTTTTAGTTCATCCAAATGGTCGGTGCTTTTAATCAGCCCGTGTTTTATCATTTCGGCAAAACCCGACAAGAAGTTGGGGTGGTCGATGGTTTCCAGAAAATCGGTGTTAATGATGACTGCAACAGGATTTTTAAATGTGCCGATTTCGTTTTTCAGCCCGTTAAAGTTGATGCCTGTTTTCCCACCAACCGATGCATCTACCTGAGAAAGCAGGGTAGTGGGGACGTTAATGAAATCGACTCCGCGTTTGAATGTTGACGCTGCAAACCCTGCAAGGTCGGTTAGCATTCCGCCGCCAATGTTAATTACCAGAGATTTACGATCGGCTCCGTTTTTTGACAGAAACTCCCAGATTTTGATTACTGACTCCAGCTTTTTGTTGCTTTCTCCTGCCGGCAGGACTATTTTTTTTATGGATTGAAATTCGATGAATTTACTGAATTTTGGCAGCCACAATTTATCCACATTTTCTTCTGTTACCAGAAAAACTTTCCCTTTGTCGTAACCGGCTGCCCAATCGGTGAGTTCAATTTCCGGAGAATCAGTGTAGATTATTTTCGAGTATACTTTTGAATTTTCCATAGTTACCTGCTAAATTGCGGCAAAGTTACAATAAATTTGTTCTCAACTTTTTTTTGCGCTGTAAGGCCACGGGTTTTCATAAAAAATTAGGATAATGACCATTTCGAATAAACAAAAGATTGCTTTTTTACGCCGCATTTTTTTTCTGGTTAGTTTAATTATCGCATTAATAATACTGGCGCTTTTTTTATTGGACTACACACTTTACGGGCTGGCAGGAATAGGAGTTTTTGCGCTGTGGTTTCTTTACTTTCAGGTGGCCGATTATCAGTTTATTGAATTTGACGATGCCAACGGAAAGGTGTTACTGCGCTATTACAAAGCGGTTAGGTTTGGGAAAGTAAGTTTTAATTCGATAGAGTTTCCCCAGTCAATGTTGTACAGTGCGCATTTCGATAATTCCGTTTTTGGGCGGATGTCGGATTTAACGCTGGTGGTTAAAACCCGAAGAGGAATTGCCGAGTACCCTTCGGTAAGTTTAACCGCGCTTACGAAAGAACAACGAAGATTTTTGCAGGAAAGGTTGTTGCAAATATTAGGTGTTTAATTTTTTTTCTCCGGACACATGGAACAAAATGTATTATTTTATAAAATAGCGCTTTCAATGGTTCCCGGCATTGGCGGAGTTTTGGCACGCAATCTGGTGGCGTACACCGGCAGTGCCGAAAACGTTTTTTCAGAGCCGGACAAAGCGCTGATAAAAATTCCGGGAATTGGAAAGGTGAATGCCAAACGCTTGAAAAACAGTGCTGTGTTTGAAAGAGCAGAGAAGGAGCTTGAGTTTATCCGAAAATACAATATTGATGTTCGTTTTTATACTGATAAATGCTATCCGCGCCGACTGAAAGCCTGTCCGGATGCACCTGTTATTTTGTACTCCAAAGGAAATGTAAATGCTGACGAAGAACGGGTTGTAAGTATCGTGGGTACCAGAAATGCAACTGATTACGGCAAAATGATTTGCGAACAGTTGATTTCTAAGTTTGCCGAACGCAATTACCCGATACTGATTGTGAGCGGGCTGGCTTACGGAATAGATATTCAGGCGCACAAAATGGCGCTGAAATACGGGGTGCCGACAGCCGGCGTGGTGGGTCACGGATTGGATGTAATTTATCCGTCATTACATGCTGAAACTGCCCGGAAAATGATGGGAAACGGAGGATTGATTACCGATTTTCCCAGCGGAACTAAAATTGACCCGTCCAATTTTGTTCGGCGCAATCGTGTAATTGCCGGCCTTGCCGATGCTACTATTGTTGTTGAATCTGCAGAAAAAGGTGGTGCGTTAATTACTGCAGAAATTGCATCGTCATACAACCGTGACGTATTTGCTTTCCCGGGGAGGGTAGATGAAACTTATTCGCGAGGCTGCAATCGCATTATCCGGCTTAATGGCGCAAGCCTAATTCAGGATATTGATGACCTCGAATTTTTTATGGGATGGGAAACTCAGCAAAAAGTACAGACAGTGCAACCTTCTCTTTTTGTGGAACTAACTGCCGACGAAAAAAAGGTTGTAGAACTTCTGCAAAGGGAAGGTGAATTGTTTATCGATCAGATTTCCTCAGAACTAAGAATGCCCGGGAGCAAAGTTTCAGCATTGCTGCTGAACATGGAGTTTAAAAGTTTGCTCGTGGTTTTGCCCGGGAAAATGTATAAGTTGAAATAACTTGGTATCAGTTCAAAAATAAATATTTCGAATCAAATTAACGGATTAGAGCTCGCATGCAGGAATACGCACTACCCTTCCTTCATCGTCTGAAACTACCAGTTCCAGGTTACGTGCTTTTTTTGTCTGAATGAGTTTTTCCTGATAGATCTCAAGTCCTTTTAAAATTTTCTCGCGAATTTCATTTTTATTTTTCATCTCCATTAACTAAAGATTTTAAGCGGCCAAATTTAGTAATATTTTTGATAATCGACGACTTGCTTTTTGTCCCCTCGGCGATCAGCTCCGATGACATTTTTTGTGAATTGTCGAAAATCATCCAATAGTCACTTATAGGAATGTAGATGTCAAATAGGTTTTTTATGCCTGCATAATATCTCCTGCCGATAACATGCTTGGGTACATGGTGGCCCCCTTCAAGCACTCTGTTTTCAACCCTTTCGTAAGCCAGCTCAACTGAGTTTAGCCAAAAGAAAATGAGCGTAGTTTCATAACCCGACTTCTTCGATTTGAAAATTGTGTTCCGAAATGTTCGGGAAGATAACGTGGTTTCAAAGGCAAAATCTTTCTGAAGAGGGAAGAAATCATTAATCTTTTTTAACATTATTCTACCTGCTTCGATGGAAGATAATTCCGGATTTAATGGTGAAAGTCCACGTGCAATTTCATCTGCATTGATAAAAATGTCGCATTTAAGCATCTCCGGCAACACCGTAAACGATGCCGTAGTTTTTCCTGCGCCGTTGCACCCGGCAATGATATATAAATTTGGCATATTTTTGTATTCTGGGCTAAAGATAAAAATTAAACCTGTAACCAATAGAAGTTAGTATCAACCAACTTTTCCTATTTTTGCACAATGAATAAAACATTTGAGGATCTCAAAATTGCCAAGTCAATATTAAAGTCGTTGAACGACATCGGTTTTAAAACGCCTACCCCAATTCAGCAGGAGGCCATTCCGAAAATTAATTCGGGGGTGAATGTGGTGGGAGTTGCGCAAACCGGAACCGGAAAAACAGCGGCGTACCTTCTGCCTCTGCTCACCAAGCTGAAGAAGCCGGAAGGAACAGATCCCCGGGTGGTTGTGTTGGTTCCGACCCGCGAACTTTCTATTCAGGTAGGGGAGGATGTGGCCGAGCTCACTTCGTGGTCTGAATTACGCCATGCAGCAGTTTTTGGCGGAATTGGCTGGACCAAACATGCCGAATTACTAGCTCCCGGAATTGACGTTCTGGTGGCAACTCCTGGCCGATTAATGGATTTGTATCAGGCGGGTGCGTTGTCGCTAAAAAAGGTAAAATACCTGGTTATTGATGAAGCCGACCGAATGCTTGACATGGGGTTTCAGCCTCAGCTACGTAAGCTTTTTGAAATTCTTCCGAGTAAAAGGCAGAATCTTCTTTTCTCCGCTACTTTTTCTGAGGCAATTGAAAAACTGGCCGAAGAGTTCCTCGATTTTTATGACAAGCTTGAAGTTGCGCCTTCTGCTACTCCGGTGCAGGAAGTGAATCAGGTTGCTTACAAAGTGCCCAATTACCGCACAAAACTTAACCTGATTAAATATTTGTTAGCCGATGAGGAGACATTTTCGCGAATCATCATTTTCGTGAAAACCAAGGAGCATGCCGACGGGGTGTTCAAGGTTATTCAGCGGAAGGTGGAAGGGGAGAAAAGAATTCTGCACTCCAATAAAGGCCAAAATGCACGAATAAATGCTATTCAGGCGTTTAAAAATGGCGAAGTCCGTATTTTAATTACAACCGATGTGTCGGCAAGAGGACTGGATGCCAGCATGGTGAGCCACGTTATAAATTTTGACGTTCCTCCAAATTACGAAGACTATGTTCACCGGATTGGACGAACAGCACGCGCCGGAAATCGTGGTGATGCAATTACCTTAATTGATGCTTCGGAAGAGTGGCACTGGAAAAAAATTGAGGAACTGGTGCGCATGGAAATTCCGCTTCAGGAAATGCCGGAAGGTGCGGAAATAGTTGACACTGAGTTTGATGAACGCCAGCAGCAATTGCGTGAGATTGACCGCCAGCGTAAGATTGATGATCCTTCCTATCAGGGCGCTTTTCATCAAAAGAAAAGGAAAATTCAGTCGAAAAGGTCGTTCGAAGATAAATTTAAGCGTACCAAGCCCAAGCAGAAAAAGCAAAAAGGAAGAAGATAGTCATTGCCCGGGATGCAACTAATAAATGTTGTGTCTTTTGATGAGGGGTGTTCGTGTTTACTATATTTTTGAATTCAAAAGGGAAGGAGTGGTTAGTTGGAATTTTCTAAATAGCATATTCCTGTTTTTCGCTCAATTTTAATTCGAAATATGTTTGTCCAGAAGGTCGAATAGTTCTTTTTGACTCGTTTTTATTTGATTGTAGGTTTTCTTTTTGAACCATTTTAAGACAAGCAGCCGGCACCGGCCAATGTTTTTCCGTAACAGAATGTACCAGTTGAATGCAATTTTCCCCGTAAAAGGTAAACTTGCCAGAAATCCTGCTTTTAGCCAGAACCCCGGGATGAGCCACGATACTGCCAGTAGCTCGAGGAGGTAAAAAATGGGGAACAGGACAATTCCTGCCACCAGAAAGAAGGTGCTCCAGAACGATTGATCTTTTATTTTCTTTCGGGTTACCCTGTCAATAAGAAAAAAAGGAATGGCATTGAAAATAAATCCATATAAGAACAGAGGGAATCCAATCAATAAGATGATTGAGCTAAGGAGAAATTTTATGATATGCTTCTGATTTTCATCAAGCAGCCAGCTCTTCAGTCGGTAATTGCGCAGAAGTTTTGCATACTGTTTTGCTTTGTTAACTGCTTTTTCTGCTTCTTCCGGATGAGCTGCCTCCAGTTTGTCTAATCCATTTACTAGTTTTTGGTCGGAGTTAAAAAGGTTTAATGCAGACAATTTAATATTGTCTCTTTTTAGAAAATGTCTGCCATAAACTGCTCTGATACGCTCAAACTCTTCGTAATATTTTTTGCTTTTGATATTAATGGTCAGCGGCGAAATAGCGTCGTAAATTTCATTTTTCAGGGCAATTGTCGCGGCATTTTGGTTCTGTTTGTGTGTGGCAAGAAATTGTTTTACAGAAATAGGTTCACCAAAATTAACAATCACTGTTCCGTTGAACTTCCAGTAATGACTGTAATAAATGCCGGTTGGAATAATTTGAATGTCAAGCTGGTTGTTGGTTTTTTCTTCTGCCATGAAAACAATCCGCGGCACTGCTTTTTTATGAACCAGCATTTGGCGTTTGGCCGAGTGAGCAGCTTCCGGGAAAAGTGCCAGAGCTGAGTTGTGTTCAAGTACTTTTATGGAATTAGCAAAAGTTTGTTCGTTTTTTTCGAGGTTTTCCATGCCGTCGCGCAGTCGGTAAACCGGCATAATTTTCAGGAATTTTAAAATGGCATCTATCGTTTTCGACTTTCCGAAAATATCTGCGCGTGCCAGCCAAACCGGCTGAAAATGTGTGTTCAATAAAATAGCCATCGGGTCGCTCAGCGCATTTTGATGGTTGGGCGCAAACACAATCGGTTTATTATCCGGAATTTTTTCTTCACCGGTAATAATCGTCTTTTTGTGAGTTGCCCAATCCGCAAATTTGATGTACTGTTTTAGTGTCCAGTACCCCCATGACCATTTTTCGTAACTCATCTTACTGCGGGTTGATATAACGGTTTTTTTGCCCATAAAGCTGAAAGGGTGAGACCACTGACAATGTGCCAAACTCCCCACCAAGCCGCAATAAAAGTCATTCCTCCCAACTCCAGTTCCGGCGGAAAAATCTTTGGATTGAACATCAATACCAATGCCAGTCCCGAATTTTGAATACCGGTTTCCAGCGTAACTGTTCGCCTGTCAACCCGGGGCAGCCGTGCCAGAGAACTGACCGAAAAACCTGCTCCCAATGCCAACCCGTTGTGGACTAATACAATCAGGAAAATGATGTGGATGTATTTAATAAAGTTGCTGAAATTAGCCGACAATAAAATAATGACAAACCCGATAAAAATGATGATGGATGCTTGTCGGATCGGTTTCTTTATCTTTTTTGTAAGTTTCGGGAAATACTGCGAGAAGAAAAGTCCCAGAATCACCGGGATTCCCAACAGAATAACGACGGTTTGCACCATCTGAAAAAAATCTATTTCAATAGGAACGAGAAAACTTCCGGCTCCGGCTTTGTTGTAATATTTAAGGAATAGTTTTCCCCAAAGGGCAAAGTTTAGCGGCGTCATAAATGTTGCCCCCAGCGTGGCCACTGCGGTCAGACTCACCGATAGGGCAATATTCCCTTTCGCCATGGCGCTCATAAAATTTGAAATGTTTCCGCCCGGACACGATGCAATCAGAATCATACCAAGTGCAACTGTTGGCGTTGGGTTGAGTACCAAAACCAAAAGAAAGGTTATAAACGGTAGTAGAAAAAACTGTGATATCATTCCAATAATAGCCGATTTGGGCTTCATGATAACATCTTTAAAATGCTCCATCTTAATATCTAAAGCCACACCAAACATGATAAAGGCGATGGTGACATTTAATGCAAACAGACCCGAAGGGGAAAAATTTAACCGGACGTGATCGAGGACTTCCAGCGCTTCTTTCATAACATTTTCATTAAAAACTAACCCCGAAAATAGAAAAACAAATGGGAATGACAATGAAACGATTTTTTGAAATTAGACATACTTCCTTTTTTGCCTTCTTTGAAAACAACAAAAGTTGGTGTATACAGATTTGAAAAATTTACTTTATTTTCTGTAAGTTGTTTTCCTGCATTCTTTTAGTTCTTTCCTGATGGCGCCGGACTTTTTACTTGTATTGCCTCCAAAACAGGTATTAATTTTTCGTTTGCCTTTTTGTGAAATAAGTGGCTGAATAAAATGAATCGTCTATCCTTTTTCAATATTTATTGGTTTCGTGTCGAAGTTTAAATATCAGGAGCTTTTGCTGTCGGCATAATTTTGTTCTAAAAGATTTGGTTTTGAGGTTTGTATTTGCGTTGTGTTGTGGAGAGAGTTATGTTTTGCGTTGGATGGAGAGAGTGTCGTTTGTTATGGTTGTTATAAAATTTGTTTCGATATATTTCAGAAAATTTCGATTTTGTTTTGATTTGTTGTCGGGACTTTTTAATTTTGAACAAATAACTTAATATCAGATATGAAACGGGAAGATGATATTCAACAATTGAGAGACTCAAAGGATAGTTGGGATTTCATTGTAATAGGTGGAGGTGCCACCGGGCTGGGGACAGCAGTTGACGCTGCGAGCCGCGGGTACAAAACAATTTTGCTGGAGCAGGCTGACTTTGCAAAAGCAACATCGAGCCGAAGTACAAAGCTTGTTCACGGCGGCGTAAGGTATTTGCAAAAAGGCGATGTTGCATTGGTTCGCGAGGCTCTGCGTGAACGTGGTTACCTGAGTAGAAATGCTCCGCATCTGGTAAAAAACCAGCGTTTTATCATTGGGAACTATCAATGGTGGGAGAAGCCTTTTTATACAATTGGTCTGACGGTGTACGATGTTTTGGCAGGCCGGATGGGACTGGGGCATTCGCTCCCGATGGGGAAGAAAGATGTAATTAAACACATTCCGCAGATTGAGCAAAATAGCTTAAAAGGTGGCGTATCTTATCAGGATGGACAGTTTGATGACTCCCGCCTGGCGGTTAATTTAATGCAGACAGCTGTTGAGAACGGTGCCACAATTTTGAATTATACCAAGGTGACACAGCTTTTAAAGGATACCGATGGAAAAGTTTCGGGAGTTGTTGTTGAAGATAAAATTGGCGGAGAAAGTTTCGAATTGAAAGGTAGTTGTATTGTAAATGCGACTGGAATTTTTGTAGATGACATCATAAAAATGGATAGCCCGGAAGAAAGACCGATGGTGCGTCCAAGCCAGGGCGTTCATCTTGTGGTTGATAAATCATTTTTGGGTGGAGACGATGCTATTATGGTACCAAAAACCAGTGATGGCAGGGTGATGTTTGGCGTTCCCTGGCACAATCGGGTAATATTGGGAACTACCGATACACCTGTTGATGAGTTTGTGCTTGAGCCGAAAGCATTAGAGCAGGAAGTCGATTTTATATTGGAAACCGCCGGCAGGTACCTGGCTAAAAAACCTCAGCGGAAAGATGTCCTTTGCGTTTTTGCCGGTCTGCGCCCGTTAGCCGCTCCAAAAAAACATTCAGAAGAAGCAAAAACAAAAGAGATTTCACGCAGTCATAAATTGGTGACTTCAGATTCCGGGTTGGTTACTATAACCGGCGGAAAATGGACGACTTACCGAATAATGGCAGAAGAGACGGTTGACCTTGCCATAAAAACCAAAGCTATCGCGTTTAAGCCTTGCAAAACAAAGCATCTGAAAATACACGGATATCTACAAAGTCCCGATAGAAATAATCATCTATATATATATGGTAGCGATCAGGAAAAAGTTGTTCAACTACAAAAAAGCAATCCTGAATATGCGAAAAGGCTGAGCGATAAACTGGAATTTACTGCAGCAGAAGTAGTTTGGGCTGTGCGCGAAGAAATGGCTCTTACTGTTGACGATGTGCTTGCACGCAGAGTCAGGGCTTTGTATTTGGATGCCAGGGCTTCAATTGAAATGGCGCCCGCTGTTGCCGCTATTTTGGCCAAGGAACTTAATAAAGATAAAGCCTGGGAAGAAGACCAGGTTCAGCAGTTTACTGAATTGGCAAAAGGCTACTTTTTGTCATAGAAATGTAACAAATACTTTACTCGAAAATAATATTGGCTGCATACATTTGCCGCCGATTAAATAAAAGATGAATTAAAATGATAAAATTTCTAAAACCTGCACCTCACAAAGAACTATTGCCCAAAGAAAAAATAGACCCTGAATATAAAAAACTTCGTTTTCAGGTTTTTATGGGCATTTTTGTCGGGTACGCAGGATATTACCTGGTACGGAAAAACTTCTCCCTGGTAATGCCCGATTTAATAGAACAAGGATACTCCAGAGGTGCTCTGGGTATTATTTCATCGGCAGTTTCAATTTCATATGGCCTCAGCAAATTTTTAATGGGTGGTGTTTCGGACAGAAGCAACGCCCGTATTTTTTTAAGCCTGGGACTGTTGTTGTCCGGAATCACAATATTTAGTCTAGGTACTATTCCGGTGCTTACCTCATCAGTTACCATTATGTTTATGGTTATGCTGGTAAATGGTTGGTTTCAGGGAATGGGGTGGCCGCCCTCTGGTCGCGTAATGGTGCATTGGTTTTCCACAAAAGAAAGAGGAACAAAAATGTCGATTTGGAATGTCGCTCACAATGTTGGCGGCGGACTTATCGGTCCTTTGGCAGTGTTGGGGGTTGCAATTTTTGGCGACTGGCACAGTAAACTGTACTTCCCGGCAATGATTGCCATCTTAATCTCATTTATTGCCTATTTGCTTATTCGGGATACACCGCAATCTTGCGGGCTGCCCAATATCGAAAAGTATAAAAATGATTATCCCAAAGACTATAATGAGAAGTACGAAAAAGAGTTTTCTCCCAGAGAGATATTTTTCACTTACGTTTTCAGAAATAAATTTTTGTGGCTGATTGCCATTGCAAATATCATGGTGTATCTGGTTCGCTACGGCATACTCGACTGGGCTCCAACCTACCTGAAAGAAGCTAAAGATTTTTCGGTGCAAGAGTCTGGCTGGGCATATTTTGCATACGAATATGCAGGAATTCCGGGAACTCTGCTTTGCGGATGGATATCGGATAAAGTGTTTAAAGGAAGGAGGGCCCCTGCCATTGTAATTTACATGGTATTGGTAATGGCGGCAATTTACGTGTACTGGAAGAACCCTCCCGGACACGTGATGCTCGATAATATTGCACTTATTGCAATCGGTTTTCTGATATACGGACCGGTAATGTTAATTGGAGTTCAGGCACTCGATTTGGTGCCCAAAAAAGCAGCAGGTACCGCTGCCGGTCTTACCGGGCTATTTGGTTACCTGGGAGGCGCGCTCGGCGCAAATATCGCCATCGGTTTTATTGTTGACCACATGGGATGGGATGCCGCATTTATATTAATGTTGGTAGCCTGTGTTATTGCAATTTTGTTTACTGCTCTCACCTGGAACACCGAGAAAAAACGTTTATTGGCTTAAACCAAAAAATCAAAATTAAAATGCTTGAACAGATGAAACGAATATTAATTGCCTTTTCTCTTTTTGTGTTTTGCCTGGCACAAACAACACATGCACAAACGTTCAGAACAATTAAAGGTTGGTCTGATGACGTTAACAATCGGTTAGAGAGTTTTCTGAACTCAACCATTGTTATGAAAGAACGAAAAGTTGCGGTGTTCGATTGCGACGGAACAACTTTTGGTCAGGTACCGCATTATTTGGCAGATGAGGCATTGTACCAGTATGCCGACGATGTTTTGAAAACAAGAAGCGACAAAGCGTCCAAAGAAAAGCTTGATATTTTGGATCGCATGGTAAAGAATGGAAACAATGTTGGAAAGGTTTATGTGGAAGATCGGATTCATTTTTTAGCCGGTCTCACCCCGGAGCAGATTGAAACAATTGGGTACGATTGCTACAGAAAATCATATAAAGGGAAATTTTATCCTGAAATGAAAGAGCTGATTGCAAACCTGAAGGAATATGACTTTGAGGTTTGGATATTAACGGCATCTCCTGAGTTGCTTTACCAGAAATTTGTAGCCGAAGAACTTGGCTTGTCCACCATTAATATTTTAGGTGCAAAATGTGTAATTGAAGGCGGAAAAACAACGGGCGAAATAATTCCGCCAATTCCGCAGGACGATGGCAAAGCACATACCATCGAAACATTCATAAAAGCGCGCCCTCTTATTGTTGGTGGAAATAGCCGGGGCGACATGGATATGTTAAATGAATCTTTCGGGCTGCAAATCGTGGTTAATCCTGATGACAAAACAGTAAGAGGGCCGGAAGACGGCCCCATGAACGGACACACGGTAAAGTCGTACTGGGAAAAAGAAGGGGCGCTAATTGTAAAATGCAACGACGTAGCCGATCCCAAAATGGATTTTCATACAACAAAATGGAAAATCAGGCAGAACAGGCCGAATCCTAAGTAAAGAGGTATTATTTTTTTAATTTTATTTTAACGGATTATTTGTTTGACTATGAGAAGAATATTGTTTTTTGCGTTGTTTTTATTTCTAACAGTTTTTACCATGCATGCGCAAGTGAAGGTAATAGCTCATCGCGGGTACTGGAAGGCGCCCGGATCTACTCAAAATTCGTTGTCTTCCTTCGCTAAAGCGGATTCCGTTGGAGCATTCGGCTCCGAGTTTGACGTTTGGATGACGATAGATGGAAAATTGGTTGTTAATCATGATAAACAGTTTAAAGGGGTGAACATGGAAACTACACCGTTTTCCGAAATCCGCAAAGTGCGTTTGGATAATGGTGAGCAAATTCCTACTCTGGATGAATATCTGAAAATGGCAGCAGGTAAACCGGAAACGCGTATTGTTTTGGAAATGAAATCGCTGACCGATCTCTCCAGAGAAGACGAGTCCGCAGCAAAAATTGTAAAAGCTCTGAAAAAGCATAAACTGCTGGACAGAACTGATATTATAGCCTTTTCTATAAATGCTTGTTTGGCTTTCAAAAAATTGATTCCCGACACCAAAATTTATTATTTGGATGGCGATTTGTCTCCGAAGAAAATAAAAAAATTAGGGCTGGCAGGGATTGATTACTCGGTCAAAACATTGAGAAAGCATCCCGAATGGATAGAGGAGTCGCACAAACTGGGATTGGAAGTGAATGTTTGGACAGTGGACAAAGAAGAGGACATGAAGTATTTTATCGAAATGGGTGTGGATTATATTACAACGAATTATCCGGAACATTTACAGAAATTGCTTGCGGAATAAGAATAGATAGATTTTAAACGAATGAGAAAAATGAAAAATATACTGGAATACAATAAAATTCTATTGTATTTGGTCTTGGCTGTAATTTTATCGCTTTACGGTTGCAATGGAGGGAATGACCACGAAGAACCTGTAGATGATTTCAATATACAGATTAGTCTTCCTTCTGCAATTGACGTAACCCAGGGGGGCGAATATGTTTTTACGGCGCAAGGTGGAGGCGGACTAAAAATGTCCGATTCATTCCTTCTGGAGTCGGGAGGCATTTCTTACGTTTGCCCTGTCACCGCTGTTTCTTCCACAGGATTCACGGTGCAGATTTCCAATGAATGTAAAACCGGCGAATACAATGTTTCCGTTAAACGGGATTTACGGAAGAAGCCAGTTGGGAAAATATACATCAATATTGTTGACTTTTTGTTTACGCCTGACGAAGGCACTACAATATATGGCATTGTTAAATCGGAAGAAGGCGGCGTGAAAGGCGTCGTGGTTTCAGACGGTGTGGAAGTGACCACCACCGATGAAAAAGGCATTTATCAACTCAAGTCTGCGAAGAAAAGAAATTATGTCTTTATTTCTGTTCCGAGCAATTACGAAGCGCCCTCTTCGGGTGTGCTTCCTCAGTTTTTTCAAACATTAAAAGCCAATGCCAACACGGTAGAACGGGTAGACTTTACGCTTAACAAGGTTGCCGGACAGGATGCCTACAAAGTATTTATGCTTGGCGACATGCACCTGGCTGCCCGAACAAACGACCTTAGCCAGTTTTCGGCTTTTACTACTGACCTGAACAACTACAGGAACGCCAACGCTTCAAAAAAAATGTACGCAATTACCCTGGGAGACATGACCTGGGATTTGTACTGGTATTCAAATAATTTTGGCTTATCCGAATACCTGAACACCATAAACAGTCAGGTGAAAAATTTGCAGATATTCCACACCATCGGCAACCACGATTACGATTACCAAGCGACTTCCGATTTTACTGCGGAGCTCCAATATATGAACTACATTGCCCCTACCTATTACTCTTTTAATATAGGTGAAATTCATTATGTTGTGATGGATGATATCGATTGCAGTGAGTACGACGGAACAACTTCCCGCAAATACAAAAAACTGACTTCTGCAGAACAGTTGAGCTGGCTTGAAAAAGATCTCTCTTATATCGACAAGTCAACGCCTTTGGTTGTTGTAATGCACGCACAAGTATATTATCCTTTGCAAACTGGCGAATTTAGGATAGACCACGACATAGCCAGTACCGAGCAACTATTCAACATTTTGAGCGGTTATAAAGTGCATTTTGTGACGGGGCATACACACATGACTTTCAACGTTACGCCGGAATCAGCGGTTACAGGCGGAAATGATTTCTACGAACATAACACAGGAGCTGTCTGCGCCTCGTGGTGGTGGTCCGGAAATTTAACGCCGGGTATTCACATCAGCCCCGACGGTACGCCGGGCGGATATGCGATTTGGGATGTTTCGGGGAAAGATTTGCAATATGTTTACAAGGCCACCGGATGGTCGGAAGACTACCAATTCCGCAGTTACGACCTGAACAATGTACATTTTTCGCTGGCAGATGTTCCGCTGATGCCATCCTCTGTTCCCGCTTCGGTTAAGAATAAGTATATGCAGTATGTTGATGCCTACCCGGCAAACAATAACAACGAGTTGCTGATAAACATCTGGAACTGGAATCCGAACTGGACGCTGACCGTAACTGACGAATACGGAAAGAGACTGACTCCTGAAAAAGTTTGGGCATACGACCCGCTGCATATTGCAGCCCTTTCTGTGAAGCGCTTCAACTCGGCTAGTCTGAAGTCTACTCCCAGTTTTATTACCGAAAAGTTTACTCACTTTTTTAAGGTGAAAGCCGATAATCCCGATACAGATATGATCATTACCGTTAAAGATGAGTTTGGGCACATCTGGACGGAAAACATGCAACGTCCCAAAGTCTTCTCTACAGATTCTTATAAAACAAAATAAAAAATTAATTTAAACACTTATGAATCAATGAAAGCAATCAAATTCTCTATTTTGTTGCTACTGTTATTTGCGTTGGAGGGCTTTTCGGTTCTTTCCGCTCAGAACAGAACGGTATCGGGAAAAGTTTTTGATACCCAGCAAGAACCTCTTATCGGAGTAACCATTCAGCTCGAAGGTACCACTCAAGGCACTGTTACTGCCACTGATGGATCTTTTAGCATTACGGTTCCATCAGAGGCTGTTGTTTTGAATATCTCTTATGTGGGTTACATGGCTCAGAAAGTCAGTGTGGCTCCGGATCAAAATGACATCGAGATTTACATGGAAGAAGATGTCATTTTAATGAATGAAATGGTAGTTGTCGGTTATGGAACACAGAAAAAGGTTAACCTGACCGGCGCAGTTACAACGGTAGATAGCAAAGGGCTTGAAAACCGTGTGTCCCATTCGGTGACCAATATGCTGCAAGGCTCAGTTCCGGGTCTTAACATCACTACTTCTTCGGGCGTACCCGGCAGTTCGCCCAACATCAATATTCGTGGTGTAACTTCCATTAACGGCGCTTCGCCGTTGGTGCTGATCGACGGTGCTGTTGGCGACCTGAACCGTGTTAACGCAAACGACGTAGAATCAATTTCGGTCATTAAAGATGCGTCGGCTGCTGCTGTTTACGGTGCGCGCGCGGCTTTTGGGGTTATCCTGGTTACAACAAAATCGGGGGCGGCGCAAGAGAATAAAGCGACAGTTCGTTACAGCGGCCGCTATGGATGGGAAAGCCCAACAACTTCTACCGAGTATGAAACTACCGGATATTGGTCGGTATATACCGTCAACAAGTTCTGGAAAGCTGACTCTGGAACACTTTACGTCAATTATACTGACCGCGATATGCAGCAGTTATTAGCCCGTGTAAATGATAAGACCGAGAATCCCGACCGTCCCTGGGTAGTCGAAGAAGTGAGAAACGGACGGAACCAGTGGGTTTATTACGGTAACTACGACTGGTGGCACATGCAATATCGGGATAGCCATCCTGTGCAACAACAGAATATTTCCATCAGTGGAGGAACGGAGGACGTTAAGTATCTTGTATCGGGTGCTTATGATCGTCGGGAGGGTATTCTGAAAGTTCATCCTGATATTTTTAATAGATACAATTTGCGTTCGAAGATTGATTTCCGGATTAACAAGTGGATGACGATGACAAATAATACCTCGTTCTTCGCTTCTGAATATAACTTTCAGGGAGATGGCAGCGTTGAGAATACGATTGCCTATGGCGCAAGGCATGCACTTGCAAATTTCCCGATGAAAAACCCTGATGGTTCATGGCTTTACAGTACCCCATATCTGAACTATAAAGTAGGTAACGGTCGTCACATTATGCTTGGCGAAGGGTCGCACCGTAACGTAAACAGGGCATCTGATTTTTCTAACACTACCCGTCTTGTACTCACTCCGATAAAACAGTTGAGCATTACGGCAGACTTTACTTATCGTCAGTACCAGACACGTAATACAAGTCGTTCCAATAACCTTTTTTTCCGGGAGTATCCGGATGCGCCGCTTGACTCGTATGCAACCGGCGCCGGCGCCAACCGGCTCGACGAATCGGTTAATACGCGTAATTACTACTCAACAAATATGTTTGCCAATTATAGCCAAACGTTTGGCGAGCACAATTTGTCGGGTGTTGTCGGGGTCAATTACGAAACCCTGAAACTGAAAAATCTGTCAGCATACGGCGAATATCTGTCTTCTTCAACACTGGATGATTTGAATCTCGTTGGGCAAAATTCTGAGGGGCAAACAATTACAGGTGTAGGAGGCGGGCAAAATGCATACGCTTTGGCCGGTGTTTTCGGTCGTATCAACTACGATTATAAGAACCGCTATCTGTTTGAGGTCAGCGGCCGTTACGACGGAACTTCGCGTTTTGACGCCGACAGCCGGTGGGGATGGTTCCCTTCTGCTTCGGCAGGCTGGCGTATTTCTGAAGAGTCTTTCTTTGAATCGGCTCGGAACATGATCGACAACCTGAAGCTGAGGGCCTCTTTTGGAAGCCTGGGTAATCAAAATGTTTCTTCTTATTATACCTATTTGCGGTTGGTGTCTATCAATGACTTCGCAGGATATTCATTCAACGAAGGCAGCACTATGGGCAAATATTCGTCGCTGGGCGCCCCTGTGGCTTCCGACCTGACCTGGGAAACGGCAGCGCAGTGGGATGTCGGTTTCGACCTTACCATGGTTAATAACCGGCTGAACTTTACGGCCGACGTCTATATTCGCGATACCAAAAACATGTTGACCGACGGTATTGAATTGCCTTCAGTATACGGAGCTTCTGTTCCGAAAATGAATACGGCCGATTTGCGCACAAAAGGTTACGAGTTGTCTGCCTCTTGGAGAGACCAGCTAACCGTGATCAGCAAACCACTGGAGTACAGTATTGGGGTAAACGTCAGCAACTACATAAGTACCATTACTAAGTACGATAATGCCGATAAAACTTTTGCCAAAAGCTATTACGAAGGTATGCGCCTTGGAGAGATTTGGGGGTTTGTTACCGACGGACTGTATCAGAGCACCGAAGAAGCGCAGGCATATGCCCAAGAGGTTGATTTAAGTTTTATCAACAGCCGGATCACCGGAGGATGGCAGGCAGGTGACCTTAAGTTTTTAGACCTTGACGGGGATAAAATACTGGGTATCGGCAGCAATAGTGTTAACGATCCGGGCGACCGGAAAATTCTGGGGAACTCGCTTCCGAGTTTTTCTTATGGTATTAATACAAGCATTCGCTGGTATGGTTTCGATGTATCTGCATTCTTCCAGGGAACCGGAAACCATTACTGGTATCCTACCGGACAGTCAATGCCATTCTGGGGACCTTATTCGTATCCTTATCTCACTTATTTGCAGAAAGATTTTCTGAAAGATGTATGGGCAGAAGATAACCGGGATGCGTACTTCACGCGACCAATGGCTTATTCAGCTACTTCCGGCCCTTTGAGTAAAGTCAACGACCGTTATCTCCAGAATCTGCGCTATCTGCGTTTCAAAAACCTGACCATCGGTTACACTATTCCGTCTGGTTTGACGAATAAAGCGGGCATTGATGTGGTTCGTTTCTATTTTTCGGGTGAAAATCTTTGCTATTGGTCGCCCCTTAAGAAACGTACGAAATACATTGATCCCGAAGGAGCACTTGATAGAAGCGGTGCTTACAACAACAGTTTTTATCCCTGGCAAAAGACCTTTATGTTTGGTGTAGATATTACTTTTTAACACGATAAAGCTATGATTAAGATGAAACGTTTTACTATAATAGCCATAACATTGCTTATGGGGCTTTCGGCTTGTAATGATCTTCTTGATCTGAAGCCTTTGAGCCAGATTTCACAGGCGGATTATTTCCAGACGGAAACAGATCTTCAGCTTTTCAGCAACCCTTTCTACAATAACTTGCTGGACAAATCACCCTACGATTTGCAGAGCGACCTTTATGTTTGCCAAAATCTGTCGGACATAATGTTGGGAGGCACCAAGCGCACCGTTCCCGCTTCGGGTGGCGGATGGTCGTGGACAGACTTGCGCAGGATGAATACATTGATAGCCTATGCCGATCAGTGCAAGGACGAGAATGCTGTTATTAAATACACTGCATTAACCCGATTCTTCCGTGCTTTTTTCTATTTCGAAAAGATAAAACGCTTCGGCGATGTGCCGTGGTACGAAGTTGAACTGGGTTCGGCAGATGAAGCACTCTACAATGCCCGCGATTCGCGCGAATTGGTTATGACCAAAATGATTGAGGACATTGATTACGCCATTGCTAATCTTCCTAGCAAGGCAAATGAAACAAGTAGTCCGTACCGTGTTAACAAATATGCCGCTATGGCGCTGAAAGCTCAGTTTTGCCTGTACGAAGGTACATACCGGAAATATCACGCCCTCAATCTGGAAGGACACGACTATAATTATTATCTGGAACAAGCGGTAACAGCGGCGCAGAACTTAATGAATGATGGCGCATACAGCCTGTACAGTACTAATCATCCGGAAAGCGATTACCTGACGCTTTTTGCACAAGAAAATGCTGATCCGAACGAGTATATTCTCGCTATTAAATTCGACTACGGGCTTAATATATACCATAATGCTACAGCCCATACGCTGGTACCAACACAGGGACGACCTGGACTAACCCGCAAGATGGTGAATACTTATCTGAAAAAAGACGGTACGGCATTCACCAATCAGTCGGGCTGGCAGGAGATGTCATTCCTCGAAGAAATGACAGACCGCGATCCTCGTCTGGCTCAAAGTATCCGTACACCGGGCTATACACGCATTGGGCAAACAACAGTGCTGGCACCCGACCTTTCGATAAGTGTTACCGGTTATCAGCCCATTAAGTTTGTTCAGGATCCAAAAGCATCGGGTGGCAACGTAGATCGTAACGACCGTTCTACTTGCGACTTGCCGGTTTACCGGTATGCCGAAGTGCTTCTCAATTATGCTGAAGCAAAGGCAGAACTTGGTACCTTGATGCAGTCCGACCTCGACGAATCTGTCAATCTGATCCGTCAGCGTGCAGGAATGCCTAACCTTGATATGAACGTTGCCAACGCTAATCCCGACAGATATCTTTCTGACGCAGAAACAGGATATCCGAATGTTACGGGTGCAAACAAAGGTGTCATCCTCGAAATTCGTCGCGAACGGGCCATTGAACTGAATCAGGAAGGATTTCGCTTCGACGACCTGACACGCTGGAAAGCCGGTTATTGTATCGACCAGTCTACTTACGGCATGTATTTCCCCGGTCCGGGAGCATACGATTTGAGTGGCAACGGACAGGCTGATGTAACACTTTATGCCAATGGAACACCTAAACCTGACGTTACTTCCGGAGTAGCGTATGAGATAGGAAGTGAAATTATTCTTTCAGGAGGCGATAAAGGTTATATTTACTACCACAAAAGTATTGAACGCACTCCTTTCAACGAGGGGCGCGATTATCTGTACCCGATTCCGATTAACGAGCGTTCGCTCAACCACAATCTTACGCAAAACCCGGGTTGGAACGATGGACTCTCTTTTTAACTGAAAATGGTAATTGATAAAAAATTGCAAAATCATGAAACGTACAAATTATATCATCTTCTCTATTCTACTGGTGTTTGCAAGCCTCTTGCAGGGCTGCAACGATGAAGAGAGCGGACTGTCGAAGGCTGTTTTGGCGAGCGCCGCTACGCTAAATTTTGAAGCGACCGGAACATCGGAGAAAATCATCACTGTTTATGCTGATGCCGACTGGATTACGGAAGTTCCCGAATGGGTAACAGTCACGCCCACTTCCGGTACAGGAACCATGGATGTTACAATTAATGTAACGGAAAATATTCGCGAAGGCTCTGTTGACAATCCCCGCAAGGCTGCGCTTGTATTCAAGGGCGGCACGCTGGCTAGCCGCGCCGAAGTGGTAATTTTTCAGGAAGGAGACAAGTATCGCGACTGTGAAGAGTACACGCTTGCCGAATTGGCCGAATTGGAAAACGAAACGGTTGTTATTGTTCCGCAGGTTACTGTAACGGCAGCCACAACAAAAGGCTTCATTGTAAGCGATGGAACTGTAAATATTTTTATGCAAAGTTCCTCTGTTGTAGGCGTTGGCGACAACGTTTCGGTAAAAGGAACAAAGCTCTACGACACTCATTCGCTTTCATACGTAGAATGCGACGAAGCGACTGTTAATGCTACGGGTGGCGAGGTAAACTATCCTGCCGCAGTAGATATTACTGATAAGCTGGATACTTACACCTCCACCTCGAGAACTTTTATTACGGTCAACGGTATACTAAATGGTAATAACGTAACAGTGGAAGGCGCTGATTATTCTGTTGCAATAACAGATGCTCCGGAAAATTTTGACCTTGCTCCGTTGAATGGGCATAAAGTAAAAGCTACTGGTTATTTTGCAGGTGTGGCCGCTCCCGTTGTTAAGCTAAACGCTACTGCTGTTGAAGATCTCGGCGTAGTGGAAATTATCTATTTTGCTGAGGATTTTGAGTGGTTGAACCCTTGGGCTGAAGCAAGCTCAGCCGGGCAAACAGTTGAGACGGACAATCTTAGCGCGACTGCACCTCAGATATCGTCTTCGTCTACAGTTGTTGACGGCATTACCGCCAATGATGCGCTTCTCCAAAAAGGTTATCAATTCCTCCGTGTTACTCCTACAAGTACCGATGCGGGAGAGTGTATTTATCTTCAGAACAATTACCTTAAGTTCGGAAAAACGGGTTACCAGGCCGGTGCCGTTTTACCAAAAATTGAAGATATTCCTTCTGGTGTAACAACCGTTCTGTCGTTCGACTGGTGCCCGATGAGGCAGGGATCGGGCAAAATAGATCCCGTGAACCTGGTCGTCATTGTTACTAACGGAAGCGATGAAGTAACATTCGAGATACCCGAATCGGGTTTCGAGAGTGGTCATGTGCTAGAGTGGGTCAGAGCCGAAGTAGAGCTCACCGGTGTTACGATTAGTAACGATACTAAGATTACGATCCATGCGACTCAATGGCAGGTATCTACAGCCAATCGCTGGTTCCTCGATAATATTAAACTTGTAAAGGCTAATTAACAAATTGCCGGATTACCAGAGAGACCGCCCGATATCTTTTGGGTGGCCTCTTTGTTGTTTCTAGTTGGTTCTGCTTATTCTTTATATTGCAGAAAGCCAACTTGAAAAGAATAATTTACGAGAAGAAAGCTTGACGAATCGGAAAATCGTTTACAAACAGTATATTTCAGACGAATGACTGTGTTGATTTAATTAACCGATTGTTAAAGAATGTGTTATTGGAAAACATGCTTCTATTCAAATACAATGCCATCGGCCGGGTGCATGTTGCGGCTGGCAAACCGCTAACCCCGGTATGCAATATGCACATTGTTAAGCGCTGGCATTTTGTCTTTCATTGTTATCAGTTGTTGCTGAGTTATTGCCCGCGTTGACAAAATAACAAGAAGGAATGATAAAATAGTTAATTAAACGATTGTCTGAACTCCAAAGGTGAAATGTTTGTCTTTGTTTTGAAAAGTTTGCTGAATGATTGTGAATGCTCAAAACCCAATTCGTAAGCAATTTCGCTCACAGAAAGATTTGTTGTAGATAGTTTTTCTTTGGCCACTTCAATCAGTTTGTTATGAATGTGTTGCTGTGTACTTTGTCCTGTCAACGTTTTTAACAATCCACTTAAATACTTTGGTGATATATGTAATGCGTCCGCTATATCTTGAACTTTGGGTAATCCTTTGATTATTAATTCTTCCTGATTGAAATAGTTGGCAAGTAGTTTCTCCAGTCGGGCAAGAATTTCGTGATTTGAAATTTTGCGTGTAATGAATTGGCGTTGATAAAACCGCTCGGAATAATTCAGCAAGGTTTCAATTTGTGAAATGATAATGTCCTGACTGAATTTATCAATGTTACTATGGTATTCCTGTTGGATGTTTTGAACAATGTTATTTAAAATATCTTCTTCTTTTTCAGAAAGAAAGAGGGCTTCATTGACCGAATAATCAAAGTATTCGTATTTCTTAATTTTTGTTGCCAATGACGTGTTCCACAAAAAATCGGGATGTATCAGTAATAACCAACCCGAACGATTTTCATTTAGGCTGTTATTGGTTCTTAAAATCTGATTTGGTGCCATAAAATACAATACCCCTTCATCAAAATCGTATTGCTGTTGTCCGTAAAACATCTTACTCACACCACGCTTTAATGAAATGGTGTAGTAACCAAAAAGTAAGGTTGTTGACTCTTGGTTTGTCGTGCGATGCAATTTTGCATAGTCCACAATACTGATAAGCGGATGTTCGGGTTTAGGCAAACCATTCAACTGATGAAATTCACTGATTGTTTTTATACGAATAAGTTTTTGATTTGCCATATTGCAAAGATAATTTTAATTATAAAGATTGCCCGCCAGATACTTCAATGCGTTGCCCGTTTACCCAATATGCATCTTTGGTGCAAAGAAAAGCAACGACGCTCCCGATATCGTCGGGAAGTCCAACTCGTCCCAATGCCGTATTGGATGCTATAAATTTGTTCATATCTTGATTGTCTCTTACAACTCCACCACCAAAATCTGTTTCAATGGCTCCGGGTGCAATTACATTCGCTCTGATTTGTCTTTCGCCCAACTCTTTCGCCTGGTATTTTGTCATAATTTCAATGGCTCCTTTCATTGAAGCATATGCCGAAAATCCATTTAAACAAAACCTTGTAAGACCGGTAGAAACATTGATTATTCCGCCTCCGTTATTTAAAATTTTCAGTGCATTTTGAGTTAATAGATATGTTCCTTTAAATTGAATATTATAGAGTGTATCCAATTGTTCTTCGGTTGTTTCAGAAAAAGGTGTATGAATCCCGATTCCTGCGTTGTTTACGAGATAATCAATTTTATCAACACCAAATTGAGATTGAATTGATTGCTGAACGTTATCGAAAAACTCTTCGAATTTTCCGAAATCTGTAACATTCAATTGAATTGCAATGGCTTTTTGTCCTAAGTTTTCAATTTCTTTAATTACTTCATTGGCTTTTCCTTTATTGTTGTTGTAGGTCAGAACAATATCAAGACCTTTTTTAGCAATTGAGAGTGCCATATTTCTGCCTAATCCACGACTTCCGCCTGTTACTAATGCGATTTTATTTTTCATACTCATTTTCTGTTTTTTATTGTTTAAAATAATTTTCACGCATATCTTCCAATAAATCAATATGTGTCGGTTTCCAACTCAGTTGTGCTTGTGTTATTAAGTTTGATGCAGGGCTGTCAATTGAAATAAAGCGGCTCATCCATTTAAAATGTTTTTCAATTTCATCTGCGGATAATGAAACGACTGGTAACTTTAGTTTCTCGCCAATCACTTCTGCAATATTTTTTATTTCAACTCCTGTATCGCTTACCGCGTTGTACAATGCTCCTTTTGCAGATTTTTCAATGGCTAAACGAAAAATCTTTGCTGCATCTAAACGATGTACCGCTGGCCAATGATTATTGCCATTTTCGGGATAAGCGGAAACTCCATTTTTACTTGCCTGCTCAATAATAAACGGGATAAAACCTTTGTCGCCTTTATCGTGAACAGATGGGGACAAACGAACTACAGAAGCATTTACACCTTTTTCTGACAGAACCAGCGCCATTGTTTCGGAAGAACGTGGAATGCCCGTCGATTTACTTCCTTCCGTAACGTTTCCATTGATGAGTGGCAAGCCCAAAATTCCTGCTGTTACCACAATTGGTTTGTTGGTTCCAATCAAAACTTCACCCATTGCATTTATTGCGTTTTTGTCTATTTCTACTGCTTTTGCAAATTGAGTAAAGTCGTGGAAAAATCCTGCGTGAATAACACCATCGGCATTTTTAGCACCTTGTCTTAATATTTCCAAGTCTTCAAGGTCTCCTTTTAATACTTCTGCACCTATTTGGCTAATTGCGTTCGCCGATTTTTCCGAACGAGCCAAACCAATTACCTGATGTCCTGCACCAAGTAACTCTTTTGCAATAGCAGAGCCTACAAATCCCGAAGCTCCTGTTACAAATACTTTCATTTTATTACTGTTTATTGTTAGTACAAAGGTCTGTACAAGGCAAGAAACAGATGTAGTCAAAAGTCAGATTGTTGTAGTTGAAAAGGAAATGTCAATTGTAGAGAGTTTTGGTTATTTCTTCGTAATAGTCAGATTTTTCATTAACGGTTACGTTGTTCTAACGCTTGTGCTTAACTAATTTATATCGAAACATTCAAGGTATGCCGAGTCAAACTCCGGGGCTTGGAATAAAATTACTCTGAATGGCAGTTTATCAAACCAAGGTAACTTTAATGCCTTTTTCTCTGATCATTTGCAACGCACTGGCCGGAGCATTTTTGTCTGTAATAATATGATGTATCCTGTCGATATTGCAAATTTTGCCAAATCCCTGTTTCCCAAACTTAGAAGAGTCGGCCAGAACAATAACTTCTTTGGCGGCATCCAGCATGTATTGGTTCAGGTGAGCTTCGCCAATATTGCTGGTTGTTAATCCGAAATCGATGTCGATTCCATCTACTCCTATGAAAAGTTTATTGCACATTAGTCCGCTTAAAAACTGCTCGGCATAAGGCCCGATAACTGTGGCAGAGCTTTTTCGCATTGCTCCGCCCAGCTGAATAATTTCGATGTTTGGGTTGTAACATAGCGTTAATGATACTTTAACAGAGGGGGTTATAACAGTAAGAGGTTCTGTCATGGAAATTTTCCGGGCAAAATACAAAAGTGTGGTGCCCGATGCAATAATTATTCTGTCGTCTTTTTTTACCAGTAAGTTTGCTGCATCGGCAATTCGCAATTTTTCTTCCACCATAATTTTTTCTTTTTCGTCAATATGGCGGTCATTTATCAGCGAACTCAGCGGGCTTGCTCCACCGTGGCTGCGCACGAGCAGTTTTCTGCTTTCCAACTCTTTTAAGTCTTTGCGGATGGTCACTTCCGATACTCCTATCTGTTCACTGATATCCTGCACGCGGACATACCCTTGCTTTTCCATTTCATTTAAAATAAACCGATGCCTTTGTGCGCTGTTTCTTTTGCCTGAACTCTCTTTCATTATCTGTTGTTTCAAATTGTGTTTTAAATATAGGTTATCTGTTGATTTTATAAGGAATTTTGGTTTCAGTTTAATTGATGGTGTGGTTGAACAATGTTCGGCATTAAAACCGAACACGAGCAAATTTACGAATAAGAATCAGTTACACAAAGCAGAAGGCCGATTCTGCCACACAGAAATGCAGCGTTGGAGGGGATTTTCACAAAGTGCTCCTGTTTGTTTCGCGGGTAAAGTTTGTTCCGGCATTTAACAAGAATTGTTATTTTCGTCTGTCGGAACAAACAGACATTATTAGTAAAGACGAATTTTTTAGTTTTTAGGGGTGAATTTCAAGCTGAATAAAAAAGTAGTTTGTTCTTTTGGGTTAAGATTGAAAACATTCAGGAAGTATGGATTTCCTGTTGTTTTTTTCAAAATAAAAAATTAGGAAGATGTTAATACGAGAAGCAAAGCCGGAGGATTTGGAATACATACTGGATTTTCAGTTGAAAATGGCCAGCGAAACCGAAAATATTGAGTTGGATCGCGCCACTGTAAAATCTGGGGTTCAAGCTGTATTGGAAGATCAGAGAAAAGGACAGTATTATGTGGCAGAAATTGGCGGACAGGTTGTTGGTTCTTTGCTAACTACCTTCGAGTGGAGCGACTGGCGCAACGGCACAGTACTGTGGATTCAATCTGTATACGTGCTCCCCGGCCACCGGAGAAAGGGAGTTTACAGTAAGCTTTACGAATACGTGCAGAAAAAGGTGCTTGATAATTCAGCGCTTAAAGGAATAAGGTTGTATGCCGATAAATCAAATGAAAAGGCGCAGAATGTGTATCGGAGATTGGGAATGAATCCCGATCATTATACTACATTTGAGTGGTTAAAATAGCGGGTTTTGAGCACAGCACTTTATAAACTGATTGACGAAGGAGAGCACCAGCAGCAGGATTTTAAATTCTGTATTAACGATTCAAAAAAAATTGCAAAATCGCTGGTAGCATTCGCCAATACCGATGGCGGACGGTTGCTCATTGGCGTAAAAGATAATGGCAAAGTTGCCGGTATTAGTACCGACGAGGAGTTTTACATGATTGAGGCTGCTGCCAAAATTTACAGTAATCCGCCGGTTGATTTTTCTACAAAGCAGTGGCACGTGGATGGCAAAACGGTGTTGGAAATCGATGTCCATCCGAGCGAACAGAAACCGCATTTGGCCAAGGACGAGAGCGGAAAATGGCTTGCTTACGTTCGCATAAAAGATGAAAATGTACTTGCTCATAAAATTCAGTTGTTGGTTTGGAGGAAAGAAAGCAGCCCGACAGGAATTCATTTTTCTTTTTCTGAAAATGAAAGATTCCTGGTGAATTACCTGCAGCATAACAAGAGTATTTCGTTTTCAAAGTTTATTCGCGTAGCTCACACATCCCGAAAAGAAGCCGAAGAAATCCTCAGCAATTTTGTATTGATGGGTGTTTTACGAATGCACACCACAAAAGAACGGACACTTTTTTCTTTAGATAACGAGTTCGATACAGAACAGTTTTCCGGGTTTAAATAATGTTGCTGTTACATCATTGTAAAACCTGATTATTTTTCACTTTTTAAAAAACATCTTTCCTGTTTTTCTGTTTATTTTTGAAATTCATCATAAAAAAAACAAAACAAATGCAAAAGCTTATTTCTCTGATGTTTGCCCTTTTATTGGGCTTGTCATCTATTGCTCAGGACGAATATCTGAATGCGGAAGCTGAAAAAAGTGATAAAATTTATCCAGGAGGCGAAGCATACGACGTTACCATATTCCCTCAGAAATTCAGAGGAAAAACCCCGAAAAATATTATTCTGATGATTTCGGACGGAATGGGGCTGACACACCTTAATGCTGCGCTTGTGGCTAACAAAGGCCAGCTTTTTTTGAGAAATTTTCACCACATTGGTTTTGCTGAAACTCAATCGGCAAACAAGTACACAACCGACTCTTCTGCTGCCGGCACTGCAATTGCCACAGGAGTTAGAACAAACAATGGTGCACTGGGTGTCGATCCGGATAACAATCCCGTGAAATCTATTTTGGAAGATGCTGAAGGGAAAGGCCTTGCTACCGGCTTGGTGTCAACTTCTGCAATAACACATGCAACGCCGGCGTCGTTTATTGCACACCAGCCAAAACGAAATATGTACGAAGAGATTGCTGCCGATTTTTTAAGTACAGATATAGATGTGTTTATTGGCGGAGGATGCGATCATTTTACTGAAAGAAAAGACGGACGTAATTTGGTTAAAGAGCTGAAAAAGAAAGAATACAAAGTTGAACAGGACATCAATAAAATTGAAAAGGTAAAAAAAGGAAAGTTAGCCGGACTTACTGCTCCTGTCCACAATCCAGCGATGCCGGAACGTGGCGATATGTTGCCAAAAGCTACTAAAACTGCCGTTAATATTTTAGACAACAACAAAAAAGGTTTTTTCCTGATGGTAGAAGGTTCTCAGGTTGACTGGGGCGGGCACGCAGGGAGCACCGTAGAGGTTGTTCAGGAGATGCTCGACTTTGACCGCGCTGTTGGAAAAGCGCTTGAATTTGCTTCTAAAAACAGGGAAACTTTGGTTATTGTTACTGCCGACCACGAAACGGGCGGAATGGCTATTCTTGACGGCAACTTTGAAACAGGAATGGTAAAGGGTGAGTTCTCAACCGGTAGCCATACCGGAATTATGGTTCCTATTCTCTCCTGGGGCCCCGGAGCCGAAGAGTTTACCGGGTTCATGAAAAATACGGACATACACGACAGAATGAAAAAGCTGTTGTTGGGAGAATAAAATTTTGTGGATTTTCTCCATTTTGCATTGTTGTTTCTTTGCCGGATTAACTGAATCGTTTCCCGATTAAAATGAAACAGCAGTGCAAAATGCGTTATTACGTAATTTAATATATGGTTACGTTAACCAATTTGGACGCATTGTTTTTGCTTTTCTGATTAGCATTTTTCAATTTTATACGATCAAAATTAAATTTTCCGGTTAGAAAAAATTCTGTTTCACATATTGAATTGTATGTTGAATTGCCGGAGTAACAGGTAAAAGGGGAAAAATGAAAATTGTGGTTGCTTCTGAAAATCCGGTTAAATTGAAAGCCGTTGAGAGCGGGTTTAAAACATTTTTTGGCGATGCCGAGTTTGAAAGTGTGCAGGTTGAATCAGGAGTTTCTGACCAGCCTCTTACCGACAAGGAGACGCTGGTTGGCGCACGAAACCGGGTGGCTGAAGCAAGAAAGACAATACGCGACGCCGATTTTTGGGTGGGAATAGAAGGCGGTGTTCAGGCCGAAGAAAATGGATTGGCTGCCTTTGCCTGGATTGTAATAAATGGCGCAGGAAAAAACGGAGAAGCACGTACCGCTGCTTTTATGTTGCCTCAAAAAGTAGCTCACCTTGTTGCCGGAGGAGTGGAGCTGGGCGTTGCCAACGACATGGTTTTCCACGAATCCAATTCAAAGCAGAAAAGCGGTGCAGTTGGGCTGCTAACCCACAATCAGATTGACCGCACCGAACTTTACCGGCAGGGCGTTATTCTGGCGCTGATTCCTTTTGTTAATTCGGGCTTGTACTAGAAACTGTGGCTTGAGAAAGGCTGCGGAAAATTATTTCTTTTTAATCCGCTCAATAATTTCCTCAATTTTTATTTTTTCTTCGTGCAGAAGCACCAGTTGCATTTTTTCCTGCTCCAACAGGTTGCTTACTTTGGGGCCTACTTCTCCGGTAATAATTGTTGAAACACCTTTGTCCTGTAAAAATTTCACCAGATGAATGCCGCTGTGGTCTTCGTTTTTAAACGGATTTTCGAGAATATTAACTTCTTCGGTAGCAGTAGTGTAGATTATTATATTTTCGCATTTCCCAAAACGCAGGTCGAGAAAAGATTTTTCAGTTTTTCCGGTTGAAGAAATAGCATAGATTTTATTCATAATATTGAAACTTGATGTGTTGTATATAACAATTCTGAGCCCGAAAGTTTTATTTTAATCCTTTGTTTAATTCTTCCCAATATTCAAGTGCCCGTCGGGTGTGCGGAATAACAATGGTTCCGCCCACTACATTTGCTACCGAGAAAATCTCAAAAATTTCATCGGTTGTAATTCCGTATTCAAAGCATTTTCCCAAATGGTATTTAATGCAGTCGTCGCATCGAAGCACCATTGACGAAACTAATCCGAGCATCTCTTTTGTTTTTCCGCTCAGCGCACCATCCTGGTAGGTAAGCGTATCCAAACTGTAAATTCGTTTCATTACTTTGTTGCCGCCGCCAAGTATTTTTTCGTTCATTTTGGCGCGGTAAGCATCGAAATCTTCAACCAGTTTTCCCATGATTTATTTTTTTACATCTCCGATAAGAGTGGTTTGCGTACACTTTTCAATGATTACTTCAACTTTGTCGCCTTTTTTGAAACTGTACCTCGGAAAAACTGCCACTTTATTTTGTGAAGTCCTCCCAAAAAGCATTTCGTCCGATTTTTTTGACGTCCCCTCAACAAGCACCTCAACTGTTTTTCCAATGTCGTTACTATTGCTTTCAAGCGAAAGCTTATTCTGAAGGTGGATAATTTCGTTCAACCGCTTTATTTTTACTTCCTCCGGCACGTCGTCTTTCAAATGCTTTGCCGCGTATGTTCCGGGCCTTTCCGAGTATTTAAACATAAAAGCCATGTCAAATTTCACCTCTTCCATCAGCGCGAGGGTCTGGGCATGATCCTCTTCCGTTTCAGAACAGAACCCTGTAAACACATCGGTAGAGAGGCCGCAGTCTGGAATGATGCTTCGGATAGCTGCAATCCGATCCATGTACCATTCACGGTCATATTTTCGGTTCATCAGTTTTAGAATTTTAGAGCTGCCTGATTGTACCGGGAGATGAATGTGCCGGCAAATATTCGGGTATTGCGCAATTTTATGCAGCACTTTGTCCGACATGTCTTTGGGGTGGGATGTGGTAAACCGAATTCTCAGGTTGGGAGCGGTTCGTGCAACCATTTCCAGCAAGTCCCAAAACCGAACAGGTTTTCGTTCCTCCGGCGGTAACCAGTTGTACGAGTTTACATTTTGCCCAAGCAGTGTTACCTCTTTGTAATTATTCTGCGCCAAATCCCGCACTTCGTTCAGAATGTCCTGTGGATCTCTGCTGCGTTCGCGCCCGCGGGTATACGGTACAATGCAGTATGTGCAGAAATTATTGCATCCCCGGGTGATACTTACAAAGCCTGAAATAGCTTTGTCGCCCATTCGAACCGGTGTAATTTTGTCGTAGGTTTCAATGGTCGATAACTCTGTATTCAGTGCCTTTTCTCCGTTCTCCACTTTGTCGATGAGGTAGGGGAGATCGCGATAAGCATCGGGCCCGGCAACCAAATCAACCACTCCTTTCTCCAGAAAGGCTTCGCCAACCCGTTCGGCCATGCATCCCAGTACGCCGATTACCAGGTTTTTATTCTTTTTTTTCAGGGAGTTGTAATAATTCAATCGTCCCCAAATACGTTGTTCCGCATTGTCTCGAACCGAGCAGGTGTTCAGAAAAACGGCATCTGCTTCATCTGCAGTTTGTGCCAGCTCATATTGCCTTTCCTGTAAAATGGCTGCCACCACTTCGCTGTCGGCAACATTCATCTGGCAACCGTAGGTCTCAATGTAAAGTTTTTTTGTTTCCATATTAAAAATTCGTTGCAAATTTAGCTCATTTTCCCAAACATGCCGGATTTGAAAAATTATTTCCTTTTTTTCTGTTTCTTTTACTTTTTCTATTTTTAACGGAAACTTAAAAATTTCAAAATAATGTCAGGTCATAGTAAGTGGTCAACTATTAAGAGAAAAAAGGGAGCGCTCGACGCAAAGCGTTCCAAAATATTTTCAAAATTATCAAAAGAGATTACCGTTGCAGCGAAAATGGGAGGCAGCGATATTGATGCCAATTCGCGGCTGCGGCTGGCGGTGCAGAATGCCAAAGGACAAAACATGTCCAAAGATGTGATTGAACGTGCTATTAATAAAGCAGAGAAAGACACTTCCAATTTTGAGGAGATGACTTTCGAAGGTTATGGTCCGGGAGGGATTGCCATATTTGTAGAATGCCTGTCTGACAACAACAACCGCACGGTGGGAAATGTGCGTTCGTATTTCACAAAACACAACGGACACCTTGGAACCAACGGTTCAGTGGCTTTCCTTTTCGATTCCAAAGGAGTTTTTGTGATTCCGGTAAGTGCAAAGACGCACGCCGAAGAGTTTGAGCTTGAAATGATTGAGGCGGGTGCCGAAGAGATGGAGGAAAGCGATGGCTTTATTGAAGTTACCTCGGCCATGGAAGATTTCGGAAGCATTTCGAAAAAGCTGGAAGAGCTTGGTATTGAAGCCGAGAGCCAGGAACTGCAACGAATTCCGAATACAACAAACGCCTTGGATGTTGAAGAGGCAAAAAAAGTACTCCGGTTGGTAGAGCGTCTCGAAGAAGATGATGATGTGCAGAATGTGTACCATGCGCTTGAAATTACTCCGGAACTGGAAACTGCCCTGGAAGAAGACAACTGATTGTTGCCTGAAACTTAAATGGTGCCTGTTTTTTTTGCTTTACAATAGAGTGAAGTCGGTACCGTTACATTTAAAAGGTTTTTTGAATTATATTTGCATCTTCAATTTGTGAGATAGATGAGGCTACCGTTTTTAATTATACTGGGATTACTTTTTAGTCAGTTGTTGGCCGCGCAGGTCACTTTTCCCGCCGCGCCCGAAATTAATGCGGTAGATTCTTTACCCGCAGATTCCGTTTCCCTTCAGTTTATCGATGATTTAAATATAAATCAGGACTCGAGGCTCGAAAGAATTGTGAAGTTGCATGTGGAGAACAACCGAAAACGCGACGGAATAAAAGGTTATCGGGTTGAAATATTCTTCAGCTCGGCATTAAGCGCCAAAGAGCAGTCGTTAAAAACAAAAAAAGAATTTTTATCGAAATATCCGGATTACAACGTACATGTAAAGTACACCGCGCCCAATTTTAGGGTGAGGGTTGGTGATTTCCGGACAAAGAACGAAGCGTTAAAGCTACTTAAACAAATTCAGATAGATTATCCCGGTGCTTTTATTGTCCCGGATATTATTGATTTTCCTTTGTTGAAATCAGAAAATTATGAGCGACCAGATTAAGCACGAATGTGGCATTGCATTAATTCGCTTACTTAAGCCCTTATCGTATTATAAAGAAAAATACGGCACGTGGAGATACGGCCTGAACAAGTTATATCTGCTTATGGAGAAGCAGCACAACCGTGGCCAGGATGGCGCCGGAATGGTTTGTGTAAAAGATCATCTTTCTCCGGGCAGTACATATATTAACAGGTACAGGTCAATTGCACAGAATCCTATTCTCGATGTGTTTGATAAAGTAAACAAGCCGCTGAAAAAGGGAATGCGCAAAGGTATTGATGTTGAAAACTGCGACTGGGCGTATCAACACTACCCATTTGCAGGCGAGCTCTACCTGGGACATCTCCGCTACGGTACTTTCGGTAAAAACAGCATCGATTTTGTGCACCCCGTAATGAGGCAAAACAATTGGAAATCGAGAAACCTGGTGCTTGCCGGAAACTTTAATCTTACCAATACCGACGAACTTTTTGAGGTGTTGATAGAATTGGGGCAACATCCGAAAGCATATACCGACACGGTAACTGCTCTCGAAAAAGTAGGTCATTTTCTCGATGAAGAAAACCAATTGCTTTTCCGTAAGTATAAAAATGAAGGCTACAAAAACAGTGAAATTTCTCCACTGATTGAGGAAAATCTGGATATTCAGAATATTCTGGAAAGAGCCACCAAAGATTGGGACGGCGGTTATGCTATGGCAGGTTTGCTGGGGCACGGCGATGCTTTTGTGGTGCGCGACCCCTGGGGAATCCGGCCCGCGCATTATTATTACGACGACGAGATTGTGGTGGTGGCTTCCGAGCGACCGGTAATTCAGACTGTGATGAACGTTGGCTGGGACCAGGTTCACGAAATTGAACCGGGAGAAGCGCTTATTGTCAAAAAGAAAGGAAATGTAAGCCGGCAAATGATTCGGGTGCCACATAAAAGGAGCTCCTGTTCCTTCGAACGTATTTATTTTTCGCGTGGCAGCGACCGGAGTATTTACAAGGAACGAAAAGAGCTGGGACGCTTGCTGAGTCCGGCAATTTTAAAATCGATTGATTACGATTTCAAAAATTCTGTTTTTTCGTATATCCCTAATACGTCGGAAACCGCATTTTACGGAATGATTGAAGGAATCCGCGAGTACCTTACCGATTGGAAGATTGAACGTCTGAAAGAAGGTAACGGCAGCATGACTGACGATGACATTAAACAGATAATTTCGTTGGAGCCGCGGGTGGAAAAAATTGCCATAAAAGATGTCAAACTGCGAACGTTTATTGCCGACGATGCCAGTCGCGATGATCTGGTTGCACACGTTTATGACGTTACTTACGGCGTAATAAAAAACGGAACGGATACTTTGGTCATTATTGACGACTCGATTGTGCGCGGAACCACATTAAAAAATAGTATTCTGAAAATTCTGGACAGGTTGCATCCCAAAAAGATAGTGGTTGTTTCATCAGCTCCGCAAATTCGGTATCCCGATTGCTACGGGATAGACATGGCCCGCCTCGATAAATTTATTGCTTTCAATGCCGTTATCGAACTGCTGAAAGATCACGGAAAAGAAGGAGTCATTGATGAGATTTATAAGAAGTGTAAAGAGCAGGAGAATCTTCCCAAAGAGGAAATGGTGAACTATGTTCGCGATATTTACAGATTATTTACGCTGGAGCAGATTTCTGAAAAGATTGCGGAAATTTTAAAACCCGACGATTGCGAGGCAGAAGTGGAAATTGTTTACCAGTCTGTTGAGAATTTGCACAAAGCCTGTCCGAACGACACCGGAGACTGGTATTTTACCGGAAATTACCCGACACCAGGAGGAAACAGAGTTGTAAATTCTTCTTTTATTAATTACGTCGAAGGCAAGAATGAACGCGCCTATTGATTTTTGTTAATGAAATTTAAAACATTTTCGGGCATAACGTGTTTTAGTTATTGCCTCTGAAAATGGAAGAAACAATTTGTCATGGCGTATTATTAATCTTTCCCTCGGGAAAAAATTATCTTCCTCTTTTCAGGGGTTTTTTCTTTTTACAGCTTTTAACCAGTGTCAATCTCAGGCTGTTGTCCCTTTTTTGTCATATGCTTATAAATTTGCTTTTTCAATGCAATCCTGAAAAGGCTTTTTTGTTGATTATTAAAATTTTACAACCTCAGTAAACTTTGTACCTTTGCCGGTTAAAAACCGAAAAATGCATTGTAAAATAGAAGGAAAAGACTTGCATGATATTGTAACAACCAATATTGTGCAACAGTCTTCGTTTTGGGGAAAAATTAAAAACAGGCAGGGATTTGACCCTGTTGCCTTTGAATATCATATTTCAGACGATTTGCTATTTCCGGCTTCAACAGGCCGTAAAACGATTCAGGATGATTTGCTTGTGCTTCTTCGTTATGTCGACAGAGAGCATTGTATTGCCTATATACCATACGGACCGGAAGAGGAGCCGGTGGGCGAAAACCAGGGTGTTTTTATGGAAGAGCTTTCTGAAGTTCTGCGTTCGTGCCTTCCCAAAAATTGTATTTTAATCCGGTACGATTTGCCCTGGGAGAACCAATGGGCGCGCGAAGAAGATTTTTTCGATAATCAGGGGAACTGGATGGGGCCCCCTTCTCACCAGAACCAGGAGTTCCGCGTGAATTTTAATACTCACAACTGGAATCTCATGAAAAGTCCCAGCGATAATCTGCCCTCCAACACCATCTTTTTAGACCTCGCTCAAGGAGAGGACGCATTGCTGAAGAAAATGAAACCGAAAACCCGCTACAATATCAGGCTGTCATTAAAAAAGGGAGTGCGCGTGGAAAGTTACGGGTTAGGTATGATTGATACGTGGTATGATCTCTACAAAGAGACTTCTGCCCGGAATAGTTTTACGCTTCATAAAAAAGAAAATTTTCGCACTTTTCTTGAAATGCAGAACAGCGGAGACGTAGATACCCGATTGCTGGTTGCTGATTACGACGGGGAGTACCTTGCTGCCATGTTTCTGGTGCTTTCACAAAAGAGGGGAACATATATGTATGGAGCTTCGTCTGGAAATAAGCGAAATCTGATGGCTACCTACGCGGTTCAGTGGAAGGGCATTCAGCTGGCAAAACAGGCCGGTTGTGACGAATACGACATGTTTGGTGCAGCCCCCAACCCTAACTCATCTCATCCTATGCACGGGCTGTATAGGTTCAAAAGTGGTTTTGGCGGTGAAATGATTCACCGGATGGGATGCTGGGATTATCCGCTGGACAAAGAACAGTACAGAATTTTTAGAATGCAGGAATTAAACGGCCCGGGGTACCACGTAAATTAGTACTTGATTCCGGCCAGGTAAAAACCAATATTCAGAAGAATATAAGTTAAGATCGAAATTGCCAGTCCGTAAACATTTAGCGTAACAAGCAAAATAAGGGTGATAAAAAGAAAAACATAGCGGTACCAGTTTTCTTTAATATTCAGGTTTTTTGCTTTTAACGAAAACATCGGCATTGTAATTACCATCATTCCTGAAAAAAAGAGCCCCAAAACGCACAATGTTCGGGTAGAAAAAATTGCCTGGAAGAGTTCCTGGTAACGAGGAACTTCAAGCATTAACCCAACCGATGCCCAGAAAATGCCATTGGCCGGAATTGGCAGCCCTCTGAAAAATGGTTCATCGGCCTGGCTCACATTAAACCTTGCCAACCGAACAGCGCCCAAAACAGGCATTATTAATGCAGAAAAGAGGATTAACCATTGATCCCAGCTTGCTGTAATCTGGTAAATGGGTTGATTTTTTTCAAACATCGAAAACTCCAGCAATGTGAAAAGAATTGCTGCCGGAGCCAACCCGAAAGAGATCAGGTCTGACAACGAGTCAAGTTGTTTTCCGATTTCGGAATAAGCTTTTAACAGCCGGGCAGAGAACCCGTCTAAAAAGTCGAATACCGCGGCCAAGCATATAAATATCCCGGCCCATACCAAATGCCCGTCGAGTGCAAAAATAACGGCCATTGACCCTGATGCCAAGTTTAGAGAAGTTATAAAGTTGGGTATTTGTTTGACAATCCGATTCATTTGGAGTGGTTTAACAACGCAACAACTGTTTGTCCTCCAACCGTTTTTTGATGAAGTTTAACCTGCACTTCGGAATCCAGAGGCAGAAATAAATCAACCCGCGAACCAAAACGGATAAAACCGTATTCATCGCCCTGTTCGATTTTGTGCCCCGGTTTTTTGTAAGTGACAATGCGTTGGGCAACTGTTCCTGCAATTTGGCGCGAGAGAACTTCGGTGCCATCATCCATTTTAAAAACAGTAGAGCAACGTTCGTTTAATTCTGATGATTTTTTTACGAAGGCCGGATAATATGCACCCCGTTTATGGTGCTGATAAACCACCTCTCCGCCAATTGGCGCGCGGTTTTGATGCACGTTAAAAACTGACATAAAAATACTTACCTGCAACCGCTCGTCCTTGAAATATTCTTTTTCGTATACTTTTATTATTTCAACAATTTCGCCATCGGCGGCAGCCAGTACATGTTTTTTGTTCCGCACAATTTCGCGTTGCGGTACTCTGAAAAAGAAGACAACCAGCACTGCAAGCGACAGTGATGCGGCCATTAAAACGTAAAATATGAGGTAGTCGCGCAATGTGAAATAGATGATTGCGTCTATAACGGCCAAAACGAAAAAGGCCACCGGAATTATTTTTTTTCCTTCGTTGTGAATCTGCATAACTAACTATAATAAATTTCCCGACAAATTTAACCAAACATAAACAACTGGTATCACAAAAAGCAAACTATCGAATCGATCGAGCAGTCCTCCGTGTCCGGGCAGAATTGTTCCCGAGTCCTTTACTTTCAGTCGTCGTTTAATAATGGATTCAAAAAGATCGCCTAAAGTGCCGGAAATGACTGAAAGCAGCGCAACCAAAATCCAGTTGAGCATAGAAAGCTGGCCAAAAATCAGCGCGTTGACAACTCCCATTGCCAAAGCAAAAACTGCCCCGCCGATAAGACCTTCCCAGGATTTATTGGGCGAAATTGTTTTATGAATCTTATGTTTCCCGAATTTTGAGCCAAACAGGTAAGCCATCGAATCGTACATCCATACAATAAAAAATACTCCGATTAATATTTTGGCATTAAATTCCGGCGAGTAAGGATACCCCGGGTAAACCATGAAATTTAACAGGCTAAAGGGAATTGCCACGTAAACAAAACCGGTGAGTGTTACCGCACTGTTCTGAAGTATTCCTCTGCGTTTACTAAATGCCTCAAACAGGAAAATAACCATTAATGCCAGAATGAAAATCAGGTAAAATCTGGTAGGAATGATGTTATTTACCATTCCGAAGCTAATGAGGAACAGGAGCAGCCCCAGCGTGAGTCCTGTTGTTTTTCTGGGTGAATTACCTGCTGTTTCTACCAGCTTATAAAATTCAAACTGGGTAAGGTACAAAAATGCGCCAAACACCACCACAAAAATCAACGGATGAATTGCCGCCCCGGCCAGCATTAAAAAAATGTATACAACCCCCGTTAACGATCGTTTTTCTATCTCTTTCAATGCTTCAGTTCTTTTAATAAATCCAGCGCTTTTTGTTCGTCATGTTCTTCCACATAAATAACAAAATCGCCGAACATTTGGTACGCACTGTCGTGCTGGTTCATTACAACTGTTTTTAATCCCGCATTTTCAAGAATATCTTTGGCCATAGTGGCCTTGTATTCATGCGCAGTAAGAAATACTTCTTTCCAACCTTTTTCCATAGATGTATATTTTTGAAATTACACTGAAATAGCTTGGTTTTCTTTATTCTCTGTTGTGTTATTAACAGGCTCTGCTGCTTGTTCTTCTTTTTGTACAGGTTTTTCCTGATCGTTTTCATTTTCGATCAGTTTCTGCTCCCAGTGGCGTTTCCCAAAAATGAGCTCCAGGTCTTCGCTGAAAATCACTTCTCTTTCTAACAGTTTTTCAGCCAGTTTTTTGTGGCCTTCGGCATTTTCTGTCAATACCTTTTTCGCACGCTGGTACTGGCTGTCAATTATCTTTTTAACCTCTTCGTCAATTAATTCAGCTGTTTTTTCGCTGTAAGGTTTTGTAAAAGAGTAATCCGACTGGCCAGATGAATCGTAGTAACTAACATTACCTACCTTTTCGCTCATTCCGAAATAACTTACCATGGCATAAGCCTGTTTGGTAACTTTTTCCAAATCGTTTTGCGCGCCCGAAGAAACTCTTTTAAAGATTAGCTCTTCTGCTGCACGGCCTCCAAGAGCAGAACACATTTCGTCGAGCAGTTGCTCTTTTGTAGTAATGGAACGCTCTTCCGGCAGGTACCACGCAGCACCCAGTGCTTTTCCCCGGGGTACGATTGTTACTTTCACCAACGGATGCGCATACTCCAGCAGCCAGCTAATGGTGGCGTGTCCTGCTTCGTGATATGCAATGGTCTTTTTCTCTTCCTTTGAAATGATTTTATTCTTTTTTTCCAGTCCGCCGATAATCCGGTCAACTGCATCCAGAAAGTCCTGTTTGGTTACGGCATCGCGATTTCTGCGGGCTGCGATAAGAGCAGCTTCGTTACAAACATTGGCAATGTCGGCACCTGAAAATCCAGGGGTTTGTTTCGAAAGGAATTCAACTTTTACATCTTCTCCCAACTTCAGTGGGCGAAGGTGTACTTTGAAAATTTCACCACGTTCCTTCAGGTCAGGAAGTTCAACATGAATTTGCCTGTCGAATCGTCCGGCACGCATTAACGCACGGTCGAGTATGTCGGCACGGTTTGTAGCAGCCAGAATGATAACTCCACTATTAGTGTCAAATCCGTCCATTTCGGTAAGCAATTGGTTGAGTGTATTTTCACGCTCATCGTTTGAACCGAAGTTGGGGTTTTTTCCTCGGGCGCGGCCAATTGCATCAATTTCGTCAATAAAAATAATACAAGGCGCTTTTTCCTTGGCTTGTTTAAACAAATCGCGAACCCGCGAGGCGCCTACTCCCACAAACATTTCAACAAAGTCGGAACCCGACATGGAGAAGAACGGCACACTGGCTTCCCCTGCAACAGCTCGTGCGAGCAGGGTTTTTCCGGTTCCGGGAGGGCCAACAAGTAGCGCTCCTTTTGGGATTTTTCCACCGAGTTTGGTGAATTTTGCCGGCTGTTTAAGAAATTCTACAATTTCTTCTACTTCCTGTTTCGCTTCTGCCAGACCGGCTACATCTTTAAAAGTAGTGGTTACCTTTTGGTCTTTATCGAATACTTTGGCTTGTGATTTTCCAACATTAAATATTCCTCCTGCACCGCCACCTGCGCCACGGCTCATCCTTCTGAAAATCCAGAGCCACAGTAAAATAATGAGTACAAAAGGGCCAATTGTCCAGATAAGCTCGCCAGCCCAGTTTCTCTCTTCTTTATATTCCGGCAGAATTTCTTCGGACGAACCTTCCTGTGCTTCTCTCAGGTTGCGTTCAAATGTTTCAACCGAACCAATTGTAAAGGTGAAATGCGGGCCTGCGTCAGACGGCTTGGCGAAATGTTCTTCGAACTGTTGCTTGTATTTTTCAAGGCTGTTCTTTTTCAGGTATATGTTGGCATTTTTTTCGTTAACTACCACAATGCGTTCAATGTCATTGTTAGCCAACATGGTAGATTTAACTTCGCTCCAGTTGGTTTCAACGGGGCCACTGGTCGAACTGATGAAATACTGAACGCCAATAAAGACAAGAGCAATTAGTCCGTACACCCAATAAGCGTTGAATTTTGGACCTTTGGGATTTTTCTTGTCAGTTTTTTTACTTGCTCCCATGAATGGATTATTCGGCGGAGGCGGTGTCTCTTTTCTATTTTTGTCGATTTCTGCCATAATTGTTACTAATTTTCCGAATCTGCTTTAATTATTTTTGCATCTGCCCAAAGCCCCTCGAGGTTGTAAAAATTTCGTGTTTGCTCATGAAAAACATGTACTACAATTTCTCCGTAATCAAGTAAGATCCATGTGGAGTTTTTGTAACCTTCTGCATGCCAAGATTTTTCACCTGTTTCTTCTGCAACTGTTTCCTCTACCGATTGTGCAATGGCACTCACCTGTGTAGTGGATGTTCCGTGGCAAATAATAAAATAACCGCACTCTGTGTAATGAATTGTATTTAAGTCAATTATTGTTATGTCTTTTCCTTTTGTTTTATCTATTCCTTCAAGAATCGCGTCTTTCAGGTTTTTTGTAATTTCTTCGTGTTTGTCCATAAATAATTTTTAACCCTACAAAGATATATTTTTTGCCTTACTTCTTTTTTTTATTTCCCAATTAGCCTTTTGTTTTTGCTGAATGCGATAAAAAAATCGTCAACTTTGTGTTTTTATAAACCAAAAAATTGGTACAAAGTTTCAAATTCAGAAAAAATGCAGGCAGAAAACCAAAATTTTGTGGTATTAAGCGAAACCGATTCAACCAACAACTATGCCAACAGCCTTATTACGGCGGGTAAGGCAGTAGAGGGTGCTGTCGTTTTGTCACAATACCAAACGCGGGGCAGAGGCCAGCGGGGTAATTACTGGGAAAGCGACCGGGGAATGAACATGTTGTCGAGTATTATTTTGTTCCCGAAATTTCTCCCTCCGTGCAAGCAATTCTACCTTTCGAAAATTGTCAGCCTGGCGTTATTCAACTGGTTAGATCCAAAGGTGTCAGGGGTTTCGGTTAAATGGCCAAACGATATCTATGTGGGAAAGCGGAAAATTGCAGGCATTCTGATTGAGACGACTATTCAGGGTAATTTTTTCCATTCGGCGGTTGCCGGAATCGGTTTGAATTTAAACCAGACCGTTTTTTCAAAGGAACTGCCAAATCCTGTGTCGTTGAAAGAACTGACAGGGCTTGATTACAATCCGGAAACGGCAGTTGTTGAAATTCGGAACATTTTAATGGGGTGGTATGAAAAATTGCAGGCAGGATTGGTTTCAGAAATAGACGCTCAATATCTGCAGCATTTGTTCCGCAGGAACGAATGGTCGCAGTATGCAAAAGACGGAAAGCTTTTGGAAGCGCGTATTGCCGGAATCGGGGAATTCGGACAGCTGATACTGAAAGACCGTTCAGAAAATTATTCGGAGCACCTGTTTAAGGAGATTGAGTTTGTGCTCTGACCCGGAAGGAGCTTTTTAGCTCCTGTTATTTGTACGGCAGATTTTTTAACGTTTCAGCCAAATGGTTGACCCCTTCTTCCAGTTTGCTGCCTACCATCATTTTTATCATCATGCTTAATTCTGCATGCAATGTTAAGCGCATTTTAGTTTGAAATGCCGTTGTGGGTATCAGTTGTATCCAGAAAGTGAAACTAAGTGGCAGTCCCCCCGAACTTTCAACCTTAATTGTTTTGTAAGGTTCGCGGTTTACAATGCGGATTTGTGCGACTCCCATGCCGGTAATTTTAAATTGACAGGAGTCGCGATCCGATTCAAAGTCCGTAATTTTTACCTGAGGAATCTGTTTCGTAATTTTCTCAATCAGCCCCGAATTCAGGTATTCAGAAAGATTCTCGAAATTCGAAAGGTAATCGAAAACAATCTGTTGGTTGTGTTCTACTATTTTAGTTTCGCTTACGTATTTGGTGACTGCCATAATTTTTCTATTTCCCCCAACTGGCGGGGTCTTTTCTCCACTTCATTAACGTTTCAACCTGGTCTTTCGAAATTTCACCGGTTTCCAGTGCTGTATCAATTAAAACCTGGTAGCGGCTGAGCGGAGTCAACTCAATGTTGGCTTTTGCAAATTTTTCTTTTGCTAAATCAAAATTATAGGTAAAAATGGAAAGCATACCTATTACTTCGCCTCCGAAATTATTAACAGCTTCGGCTGCTTTTAAACTGCTTTCGCCTGTAGAAACAAGGTCTTCAATAACCACTACTTTTTGTCCGGGTTTCAGATCGCCTTCAATCATGTTTTCCAGGCCGTGTCCTTTTGGTTTCGACCGGATGTAGATAAATGGCAGACCCAGTTTGTCGGCAACCAAAACACCATGTGCAATTGCACCCGTGGCCACTCCGGCAATTACATCGGCCTGCGGATATTTTTGCCGAATGAGTTCAACAAATTTGTCGCGTATGTACGACCGGGTTTCCGGATACGACAAGATTTTGCGATTATCACAATATATGGGTGATTTCCATCCCGATGCCCAGGTGAAAGGGCTCAGCGGTTGAATTTTTATAGTGTCAATCTCGAGGAGTTTTTTTGTAACTTCGATTTGTGTTTGTTCCATAATCTGATGTATATTTTAATCAAATATTGAATATTAAAGCAAATGTATAAAGTTTTTCTGAATGACCGATTGATAAGAATTGGTGCTCCCGAGAATAGTTTAAAAAATAACCTGGTGGTAAAATTTGACGAAAAGGCCACCGCAGAAAACATAAAAAACTGGTTTTCTTCTTTTATTAACGAAGATTTAAAAGACGTATTTCTGGCCACTCCGCAGCCTGAGCTTTTTTTTAAGCTTTTTCGTTCTACGTTTTTGGAGTACCCTGCGGCAGGAGGGGTAATACTTTCCGAAAACCGGATGCTTTTTATTTTTCGAAACGGAAAATGGGATCTGCCCAAAGGTAAAATTGAAAAAGGAGAATTGCCACGCGACACTGCATTGCGCGAAGTAGGCGAGGAGTGCGGAATTTCAGGGCATCAAATTGAGCGGCAGTTGCCTTCTACTTTTCATATTTACCAGTCGCCTTATCCAAAAACAGAAGGGCAATGGGTAGTAAAAGAAACTTTTTGGTTTGAAATGCAATATGGCGATGGCGAGCTTGTTCCGCAGCAGGAAGAAGGTATTACCGAGGTGCGCTGGTTCCATCGGAACGAACTGGACGAAGTGCTGGCCAATACTTATGAAAATTTGAAACAGGTAATTCTTTTTTACCGCGATTGATTTCGTTGGCGCTCAAAAAGCTCTTGCTGAAGAAATTTGCCAAACTGTTGTTCAAAACCATCCAGCGGAGCCTTTGTCTGCTGAAAAACAATTTCGTGATTTTCGTTCAGTAAAAAACAGGTGGGGAACGATTTTACCCGGTACTTTTCAATAAACTCGCCTTTTTCATCCACAAGATGTATTCCGGGAACATTGGCTTTGTCGAGGAATATTTTCGTTTCAATGGGATCGGTTTTGCGCAGAACTACGATAATTTGGAGGTGCTTTTGAAATTGCTCTTCGGTGCGTGCAAGGTATTTCAGGTGCTCGCGGCAGATTATCATTTCCGTATCAGCAAAAATCAGGTATTTAAATTTTCCTTTTCCTTCCGGAATTTCGTTTGTGCAAACCCGGTTGCCATCTGTGTTTTTCAGGCAAATGACCGGAGCCTTGCTTCCTTGTTTCAGGAATTCCAGTTTTTCGAAAACCGCTTTTGCCGTTTCCCGAACAAAACTGTTTTTGTTTTCGAGGAACGTTGCCGAACCAGCCAGTTTCGAAATATCTTGTTGTGAAAAATCGCCCGAATAAAAAGCATCGTGTAGCATTTTCAGTAAAGCAAGCTCTGAAAACGAACCTTTTACGTTGTATTTTTTCTCCAGAAAGTTTTTGAGGAAGGTGATGTTGCCAGATGCAACCGCCTGTCTGATTGAACTGCCCTCCAGTGTCCTCGCTTCGAAGCTGAGCTGGCTGCCAAATGTTTTATCAAAAAGCTGGATAAAAGCCGGAAAGTTCCAGAATTGTGTTTCTATTCCCTGGAATACCGGAGCTGTTTTGTCGGCCTCTAAACGGAGTGCATCAGCTTCAACTGCCTTTAGTTTTAGCTTTTTATGCAATAAAAACAAAGGGTTTTTAATTTCTGCAAACTGGTTTTCCAGAGAGATTTGAATCGAATCAAAAACAGTTTTCGACCGGTTAAAATAGAGCGAATTGAAATGCTCGTCAGTAAGTTGGTTCAGCCGACTGTCGAATGCCGAAATGTGGTCGTTTAGTGTTTCCCCTGATTCTGAAGCAAACCAAAATTCTACCGGTTGAAAATAGGGATTTTTGCTATCGGCAAATGATTTTTCCCTGAGCGGCGGCAATAACAGATTGAATGTTTTTCCGGGTTCCAGAAACAGCATGCCGTGGTAAACACCAAAGTCGGCAAAAACAAATGTGGTTTGTTCTACCAGCACATCGGTTGAGAAACTGCCGTTTTCGAGCACGTCCAGACTAAAAACCGGTACTTTTTCTTGTGTAACCGGATTGGAATATCTGAAAAACCGGAGCTGCCGCCCGGCGTATTCTTTTTGATTTCCTTTAATAATGGTTGGGGCCGCAGTGATTACAGAACCTGCAAAAATGAAACACGCAATTAAAATTGCTCTGAGCATTAAAACCTTATTTTTTGTTTTTCATTTTAAATTCGTCCATGTTTAATCCTTTGGGCAGAAACATGCTGGCGTCGCCGCCGTGGAAAACGATATCGCGAATGATGGTGGCATTTACCGGAGTGTGTTCCGGCAATGTTAGCAGGAAGAATGTTTCAATTTCCGGATGCATTTTTTTGTTCATCTGCGCAATGGCCCGTTCGTATTCAAAATCGGAAGACGTGCGCAATCCACGTAAAATGTAGTTGGCATTTACCTGTTTGCAAAAATCAACGGTGAGGCCTTCATAAACAGTTACTTCAACCCTGTCGTCATCTTTAAAAACCTGATTGATCCATTTTAGTCTTTTCTCCAAAGGGTAAAACGATTTTTTGTTGGCATTAAAACCAATCATTACAATAATTTTATCGAACATTGGCAGGGCGCGGCGCACAATCGATTCGTGTCCTATGGTAAACGGATCGAACGATCCGGGAAATATGGCTGTTTTCATTATTACGATTAACTAATTTCTTGTAAAAATAAGAACATATTTATTAAAACCTTGCTTGCCGACAAACGGCGTGTTGCATCAGTTTATTGTTTTTACGCGGTTGGCGTTCACAAACAGAATGTTCCCAAGGTCTCCCCAACCATCTGTAAAATAGTCGGTTTTTTCAAGCATTTCCGAAGTAAAGCCAATTAGCGTTAAGTCAGAATCTGCCGAGTAACGGGCAATTACTTCTTTTCGGTGGCCTTCTTCAAACGAAATCATTGTTACATTAGACGGACTGATTGGAAGCCTGCCGGCTTTTATCAGCTCGAGTAACTGTTTCCGTTTTTCGTCCATCGTTTGTTTCGGGTAAAGGGCAAAAATTTTGATTTTTCCTTTTTTCCAGTCGGGATGGCCTAAAATAATGTACCCCAACAAAATCATCAGGTTGGCGTTTCGGTAATCATCCGGTCTGATCCAAATATGAATTTCGTTGTTGTACCCAAAGTTTTTGTACGACGAGTTGAGTATGCAGACGTCGAATCCGGCTGACTCAACAATTTTATAGTTGGCGGTAATCTCTTTCAGGTTTTGCGGATCTGTTCTCGAAAATTCAAATAAAATCAGGTTGTTCCCTTTGCCCGAGATGCCTGAAAGCTGGGCTACCTGGGCAATTGCCGAGGTGTACGACGGAGAAATAATGGTATCGAGGTAAACTTTGTTCTTGCTTCCGTGTGCCAGTTGTATTAACCGGTTGAGTACTTCTTTAGACTCTCCCGTGGTTTTTGCATTCAGGTATCCTTTTATAAAATGAATATAAGTTCCAAATCCGTATTTGAAGGAAATCCACCGCATAATGTCGAAAGCAGACCGGCGGTTGAATGTATCCTGCGAAATGCAAACTCCAAACGGTCGCCAACTGTTTTGCTTGTCCGAACTATCGGCGCGTTGAAGTATTATTTGCAGTTGCCTGCTCATCTGGAAAATTACACCTTTGAAAAGCTTGTTCAAGCCCTGGTTGTCTTCGTTCCCAAGCATGATGATGTAGTAGATTATTCCCATAATTAGCAACGAAACAGCAGCGTAAGGCGCATTCATTTTAAACATGAGCCAGAACGAAAATAGTGCACCTACCAGAGAAAGCTGCCAATTGGATCTGAAGGTTGGCCGGTACGCAGGGTCGGCGGCAAAATGCTCTAAAAACGAAACGAGGCAAATGGCGCCGTAGGTTACCATAAAAAACATAGAAATTATCTGGGCAACAAAGTCGACATCGCCAACAGCGACAAACGCAAATGCAATTATTACGGTAATAAGAGACGCATTTACCGGTTCATTATCTTTTTTCTTCCCCCGCGCAAACCACGAGTTCATATTGTTTTGCGGAAAAATATCGTCAAATCCGATCGCCTGGAGCGTTCGGGGCGCTACCATTATTGAGCCCAGAGCTGAACTCAACGACGCGGCAGCAAGTCCTACCGGAACAATCGGCCCCCACAGTGCGATTCGTTTCATTATCAGTTGGTCGCTAACCAAATCTTCCGGGCTGGCAGAAGTTGAAAATTTCCAGGCAATTGCAATGTAAACAATCATGCCAACAAATGTGGCCCATAACGTTCCGCGTGGAATGGATTTTTGCGGATCTTTTAAATCGCCCGACAGGCCAAGTCCTGCGGCCAGCCCCGTAAATGCAGGGAAAATAATGGTAAATACGTAAAAGAAATTTTCGTGGTTTTCTACACGGGCATGTAAATTAACTTCCTGCGGTTTTATTGGCGAATCGCCCAGAAAGAAGAAAAGAATTGAAGTAAATAAAATGACAACTACAACGTACAATGCTTTCATTCCAAAGTTCGCCCCTTTGGTGAGGATTATTACTGAAAGGAGTGCCATTGTAGGGAGTGAAATCCATCGCCGGTCAGGAATAAAAAAACCGTACTGTTTCCCAATCCAGTCGATAAGCGGTTCAAACGCTTCGCCAAAAGCAATTACATAAAATGCAACGCTGATTGCCTGCGAAAGATAAAGCGCAATCCCGATTGCTCCGCCAATGTTCATTCCAAACGACCGGCTGATTATATAGTAAGCGCCGCCTCCCTGAACCCGCTGATTTGTTGCAATTTCTGCTACGGCAAAAGCCGTGGGAATAGTTACCACATGTCCGAGTATGATAATTCCGATGATTCCTAAAAAACCAACCTGACCAACCGCCCAGCCAAACCGTAGAAACAAAATAGCTCCTAAAATGGTAGAAAGCGCAGTGAAAAAAACAGGTAAAGTCCCAAATTTGGCATGTGTATTTACAAGCGATTTAGCCATAATAGTTTCTTTTCAGAGGGTAAATTTGGTGAAATATCGAAAATTATGCTACCAAAAACCGAATTTCTTTCAAATTAGATTTTTTTGCACAAGATGTCCGGTCAAATCGTTTATTTTGTTGTACTGATTTTTTTTGCACTAAAATTTGAATTCACTTTTAAAACGAAGTTTGTGGACGGTTGCTTTTCTTGTGGGATTTGCAGCGTGGTTTTTCGGTTTGTTTATAGACCTGACCGGGGATTCTGGTTTGTATGCAGCTATTTCGCGGCAGATGGTGGAATCGGGCGACTGGCTGAATCTAAAGATTAACGGGGAACCATACGAACAAAAACCACATCTTTTTTTCTGGCTGGCCGGTTTGGGTATTCAGTTGTTTGGCAATTCAAACTGGGCATTTAAATTGTTACCTTTCATTTTTGCGGTAAGCAGTGTTTATTTTTCGTATCGGCTGGCAAAGTTGTTATTCGGAAAGCATGCAGGAAATTTGGCCGCGTTAATTACGGGCACCTCTCAAATGTTTTTTCTTTACCTGCTGGATTTTCACACCGATTCGGTGTTGCAGGCAGCGGTTGTTTTTGCTGTTTGGCAGTTGGCCGAATACCTGAAAAAAGGCAATTCGATACATTTTGTTTTGGGATTTACGGGCGTTGGCCTTGCAATGTTAACCAAAGGACCGGTTGGTGCAGTTTTGCCTTTTCTGTTTGTGCTTTCTTATTTGTTGCTGAAAAAAGACTTCCGGCAGCTTTTTCATCCCAAATGGATTTTAGGCGTTTTGTTGGTCTTGATAATCATTTCGCCAACGCTGTACCATTTGTGGAAAAGTTTCGGAGCCGAAGGATTCCGGTTTTATTTTATTGACAATAATATTGGTCGCGTTACGGGAAAAGTGGCCGGTTCGAGTACCGACCCGTTTTTCTATTTATACAATCTGCTTTGGGCATTTCTGCCGTGGACGTTGTTTGTGATTTTTGCAATTGCAGGCGAAATAGAAAGTTGGTTCACCCAAAATACGATGAATAAAACTAATGCTGCCTTGTTGTGCAGCATACTTGTTTTACTGCTCGTTTTCAGCATTGCAAAAGGGAAAGCGCCTAATTATGTGCTCATGTTTGTTCCGCTTATTGCAGTAATAACAAGCGGACGGATGCAAGTATGGCTGCAGCGCGAGGCACCGTTGCCAAAAGGGCTTTTTTATGTCCAGGTATCGGTATTAATACTCATTAGCGCGCTGTTGGTTTTTGCGGGTGTTACAATTCTGGAAAGCGGTATTGTTATGTCATTGCTGTTTTTGCTGGCAATTGCTGTGCTTTTTGGGGTGTTTATGTTGGCAGAACGAAGCCGTCTGAAAAGGCTATTATTTTCATCTGTTACGGTTATAGTGGTGTTCAATTTGTATTTAAACACGCAACTAATTCCTTTTTTGTACAGTTATCAGGGGCACCGGCAGGTACTGGAAATATTTGAGGGCAGGGGAGAGGCCGTCGGTCAACTTTACAGTTTCGGACTGGAGGAATATGAACTGTTTTTCAATGCAAAAGATTCGGTGATTAGTATAGTTAGCTGGAGAGAGTTGTACGAAAGCCGGAATGAAGCCGGTAAGTGGGTTTACACGGAGGAAGATAAATTTGTTGAGATGTTGTTTTTGGGATTGCCAATTGATACTGTTTACCAAATAAGGCAGAGGGGGATGAATCGGATTTCATTAGATTTTTTAACCCGGAAATCTAGAGATAAATCGCTTTCTGCAAATTATTTGGTGAGACTAAAAAGGAATGTAGAAGCAATGGGCAGTCAAAATGTTGATTCGTTGGCAAACTCTTTATCTCGAAAAATGGGATTTTTTTCTCCCTATTTTGATGAGTTTTTTTTCGGAAAGGAGATAAAATCTCTTCATATTAACAGGAAAGATGAGTACACTCCTCCTGTGATTATTCCGTTGGACGGATTGCGAAAAAGAAATCAACTTGAATTTAAGCTGGCACTGGAGTATCGCGGTCAGACTGATTTTGCTGAAAAAGATGTGGTTCTGGTCATGTCCGTCGAAAAAGAGAAGCAGAATTTGTTGTACCGGATTTTCCCTCTGCAATGGACAGGAAATAGCCGGAATTGGGAAACAGCTATTTTTACGGAAGAGTTTACCGCAGATTTACCTCCCGGAGCACTTTTGAGTTTTTACATCTGGAATAAAACCGGGAAGCAGGTGGAAATAAAATCAATGGATGTTAAAGTTACATCAGAATAACAGGCTGGTATTTTTTGCATGATAGGAAGTTTCTGGATGTGCCAAATTTTTAGTTCGTTGGTATTCAGCTAAAAAAACGATGAGCACTTTATATGATAAGATATTCAATGTTATTTTGGTTCTGTTTTTTATCGGGTAATTTGAAATATAAACAATAAATTTGAGCACTTTTCTTGATTTGTGGTACTTTTGGAAATATCCTTCGGTATCAATAACTAATTTAATGAATGAAACTTATGGTATTGTCCATTGTAATCCCGGTTTATAACGAAGAAAATACTATAAATTTAATTTTCGACCGAGTGCTATCTGTTTCGTTAAAGTACGGTTTCGAGAAGGAGATAATTGTTGTAAACGACTGCTCCACTGATAACTCGGGACATGTTATCGAACAATACATAAAAAGCCATCCGGAAGGAAACATGAAGCTTTTTCACCAACCTGTGAACATGGGGAAAGGCGCTGCTTTGCACCGTGGAATAAAGGAGGCAACCGGCGATTATGTTATTATTCAGGATGCAGATTTGGAATATGACCCGCGCGAATACAACGATATGTTAAAACCTGTTGCCGAGGGGAATGCCGATGTGGTTTACGGCTCCCGTTTTATGGGCGGAAACCCGCATCGCATTTTGTTTTTCTGGCACTCTGTAGGGAATAAGTTTCTGACTACTGTTTCCAATATGTTTACCAACCTGAATCTGACGGATATGGAAACCTGTTATAAGTTGTTCCGGGCAGACATCATCAAAGGCCTTGACTTAAAGGAAAAACGTTTCGGATTTGAACCCGAAGTTACTGCTAAAGTGGCGCGCGTTAGCGGTGTTCGGATTTATGAAATTGGTATTTCCTATTACGGCAGGACCTACGATGAAGGAAAAAAGATTGGCTGGCGCGACGGGTTTCGTGCTTTCTGGTGTATCATTAAATATAATTTGTTAATATGGTAATTTAGAGCAGTTGAATTTTGGGTGAAAATATTTTTTTCTGCACAGTCTCTTTTTTTTTTTGTGATTAAATAGGAGTCGTAAGTGCTTTTTGCAAAAAGTTTTTGTAGTCAAACTGTTAAATACATAATAGACCAATAAAAATGCATATTGTAAATATAACGTGGATTTTTGTAATCTATATTTTTATTTTTAGGAGTGAGTCACTTTATGCCCAACCTGATACCATAAAATATTTTTTCGGAGGGCATACTTATCAGTGGCATACGGCAGGAGATAAAGTAGATGAGCGGCTTGAGAAAATGGATTTTTTCGGAATACGAAGGCATTTGGTTGGGGGGTGATGTGTGTTCCGAATCATTACTTGAATACACCACGTTGGAGTATCTGCATCGTTTGTTTAACCTTAAACATCCAAATACACATTTTGCTTTGGGAAATCATGATGCCCGTAATGGCAACTGGATATGGCTGGAGGAGATGACCGGCAGGAAAACATATTATACTAGTTATTACAAGGGAATTACATACATGATTCTAAATACAACACTCACTCCGTACGATTGTGAGCAACTTGACGACCAGTACCGAATAATCACCGATTTATGTGATACCATTCAAAATTCATCGCATTTAATTTTTTTGGCGCACCACTGTATTTGGGAAGATGTGCCAGATTTACCGCATCCTTATAGTTACGCACAGAGTAATCTGAAGTATTTCAGTTTTACTTGTGACGATAACGGGGCTTCATTTTTAAATGATATTTATCCGCGTTTGTTGGAAGTAGAAAAACGCGGTGTGGAAGTGATTCTGATAATGGGCGATATGGGGTCTCGACGCTTTGAGGTTACGAACAGAGATGGGATTACCTTTTTGGGAACCGGGCTGAATCGTAGCTATTATAAAGATCCGGTCGAACGGGAAAATTCTGCCCGCGATTGGGTTGTTGAGTTTAAACATGTACCGGAGAATCGATGGCTCGACTGGAAATTCCATGATCTTGATTCAACTCTTAAAACGAAAGGAATTTACTAACAATGTTTGCATTTTGGGGAGCCTGTATTGTTTCTGTTTCACTTTGGATTATTTACCAACTTCCTTTTTTGTGACGAGCAAATCGTCATAATACACAGGTTGAGTTCCACTATTTACAAAATAGAAAGAACAGTCAGACTTGTTTTGAGTTTTTGGTACCCAAAATTTCAAGATCAGCCTTTTCCATCCGGCAGGATTTATCGAATCACACACGTTGCTATGAAAGCGGACCTCTTTTCCGTAATCTGCAACTATATTTAATTGTTTCTCTTCAGAACCGTAGTACCATGCACTAATTTCCAGATAATTTATCCGGTTTATATCGTCGATGTATATTCTTGTACTATACTTGTTTTTATTGGTAAGCTTAATGCTGTGCAATCCGCTAAGCGGTTTTTCTTCTGAGAGATACTTTTTTGTTTCTGTTTTTTCTTTCATTGAAAGAAGCGTATCACCCTCAGTTGAATTAAGCCCCTCGAAGCTACAGGAAAGAGAGTCAATGGTTGCAAATAAATTCTTCTTTTTAAAAGGTCTATTTGACAAGTCCTTTCGTTTCAACAAAAACACTGGGAATTCTTTGGCAATAATATCCCAGTTGGGATCTGATAAGTATTCGTTTCGTTTCTCTTCATTAAGAGAATGAGGATATAGATAGTTATTGTCGAATACAGAAAAAATGAGGTATTCAGCATCTTTAACAACTGGGAAAAAGTAGATATGTTGCCTTTGTGCAATATGAGGTAACAGAACATTAGATGCACTTACTTTTGCCTTTGGTGGAATTTTTTTTAGAAGTCTGTTTACCTCTTTTACATCAAAAGGAGGGATGAAAAATTGTTTGTCATAGAATTTCACCTTCGCTGTATTTAGGAGTCTGGGAACTTGGTTGTTTTTTTTATCTAATTTATAAATTGTTGTTGTTACCGATAAAAGGCATACCATTACAACAAGTATGTTTTGTATTGTTTTTGATTTAAATGAGGATAGAGCTAAAAATACAGCGAGAGGGAGTAGTGTCACCACTTCGATAGAGTAATAAGTGGCAATTCCCCAGCGAGAAGGTAAATCGTTTAATACTTTTTGTGCAACTATCGGGATGAACCAAATAAGGTATTGTGGCCTGGTCAATAGTACAAATCCACCGGAGATTAGATATACCCAGTAAAATTCAGTTTTTACACCATCGTATGCAGGGTTGTCAAGGTGATTGATGAAGAATAGCTTGAATGCTTCGAGAGGATTTTTAATTGAAAACAACAATGCTTCGCCGGGACTTGAGCCCAATGCCGAATAATTGAACAGAGCATATTTTACTCCGGGAGTTTCAATGGCAGGAATAAACACTTTAAATAGAAGTATAAAATAAACAGTCGAAATAGCGATTCCTGCCAGGCAATACAGAACTACCTTACTCTCTTTTCGGTGTTCGATAGCAAGAACTATGAAAATAAAAATGAACCATAAAGGAATATTTTCTCTTGATAGCAGGGAAAGGATCAGAATAACCAGCGATACAAGGTATTTCCTGATTTCAAAATAGTAGATAAATATTGGAATAAAACACGACGATATTATTGCCAGGTTGACATCACTTGAAAAAGCAGTGTATCTCCCCAGTAAAACGAAATAGTAGATCAGTACTCCTGTATTCAACCATATATTATTGGTCTTAAGTTTGATTAGTTTATAGGTGTACCAAGCTCCTATTAAAATGAAAGAGCATTGAATTATGATTAGTGTATAAGAACCCGTTAACCAGTTGAATAACCAGTATGTAGGTGCAAAATACATCAGCGTAAAAGAGAAATGGTCTTGCAAAAAATTTCCCCTGAATGTTGGAATGGGACTTAGCCTAAAATGAGAATAATCCCAGAATGCAAAATTGTAGTTACCGTAATCGTGGGTAAAAGTTCTGAAAAAATAGTGGTTCAAAATACCTATTGAAAGAAAAAGAATTCCAAATAAAGCTAATACTAAATACGGAATATGATTATTGCGGATTTTCATTTGCATAAATGGTATTCAATAGATTAATTGTGTTGCAAACATAAAAATTTTTCTTATTCCTTTCTTTGAAATTTGTGCTGTTCTTCTTTCCATTCCTCATGATTAACGAAAAAACGTATCTTTGGAAATGAAAGTCAACTATTTGTTCTCGCAAGCGCTGATTTTGTAACCTGCAATGTATTAAATGATGATGTGATGCTAAGGAATTCTTTTTTTCTTTTTTTCTTTCTTTTTAGAGTTTTAAATATTTCAGCCCAGGAAGATACAACAAAGTATATTTTTTTAGGGCATACTTATCAATGGTATGTGCCCGGTTATAAAGCTGATTTACGTTTGCATGAAATTGAATTGGAGCAATATGACGGAGTTTGGTTGGGGGGAGACGTTTGTTCTGAAAGCCTTTTAGAATACCGAATTCTAGAGTACATTGATAGTCTGTTTAATCTGACTCATCCAAATTCTCACTGGACTATGGGAAATCATGATGCAAGAAACGGGAACTGGATTTGGTTGGAAGAATTAACAGGAAAGAAGACTTATAATACGAGTCATTACAAGGGAATTTCCTACATCGTATTAAATACAACACTTACACCATACGATTGTGAACAATTGGACGACCAGTATCAAATGATTATGAATGTTTGCGATACTATCCAAAGCTCTTCACATTTAATAATGTTAATGCATCATGGTATATGGCAAAATGTTCCCGGATTGCCGCCATCTCCTTATTCCTACGCTCAAAGCAATCTCACCTATTTCAAATTCAATTGTTTTTCTGACGAAAGTTCTTTCCTCGATGAAATTTACCCGAAACTGGTGAAGGTGCAAAACAGGGGAATTGATGTTATTTGCATTATAGGAGATATGGGAAACAGGAAAATCGATTATACTTCTGATGATGGCATTCGTTTTTTGGGAGCAGGGTTGCATAAAAGCTATTACAAAGACATGGAAGAAAGAAAAAAGGCAGATCCCGATTATGTATTAATCTTTAAACATGTTCCGGCAACAGGCAGTCTAACCTGGGAATTTGTCGACCTCGATATCCTTTCCGGATATCAATATTAATTCTGAATAACTATTTTCCCGGCGTGCACAATGCCTGAATTCTCTACAATTTTGTAAAAGTATAGTCCGCTTTCTTTTCTGACCTGAATTGTGTTTTTTTCATTCGCCTCAATTTGTTTCTGCATCACCACTCTTCCGAGCGGATCAAAAAGAGAAAAAGACAGCGGATTGTTGTTGTCTGAAGTTACTTCTACATTGATTGTCTGTCTGGCGGGGTTAGGATAGACATATACCAGGGTTTCTCTGTCGAGAGGAATATTTTCTGAAAATGTTTTTGCATCTCCTTCTTTGGTTATTTTATACAATACAATATCTTTTCTTCCGTAAGCTCCTTTGTCTGTCCAGCCCGTAAAAACACAGCCGGAGTCGTCTGTGCATACCATTGAACTGCTGTAATCAGAACCCTCTCCTCCGTAGGTGTTTTCCCAAATAACTTCCCCATCTAAATCTGTTTTAACCAGAAAATGGTCTGGCTTTTTGTTGTCTGAATAACTTGCACTTGTTCCAAGTAAAAACAGTGTATTATCAGTACTTAGCTGAACGCTTTCTCCGTATTCAAAATTATTTCCTCCGAATGTTTTGAACCACAATTGGTTTCCGTCGTCATCAATTTTCATCAGGAACATATCAAAATTTCCGGCACCTTCGCTTTGGGTTGAGCCGCATATATAGTATCCTCCTCCGGGGGCATGAATAATTGATTTTGCCCAATCGTGTTTTTCTCCTCCGTAAGTTTTTTTCCAAATCACTTGTCCTTCTGCGTCTGTTTTAATGATGTATATATCTGCATCCGGATTATGGTAGTCTGTGCTTGTCGGATTATAAAAACCGCCCATGGTGCCGGCAATAATAAACTCCCCCAATTCATTTTCAATTACATCAAAACCGTGGTCTACATATTTATCTCCCATATGGTTTTCCCACAATAGTTCTCCTTGTTTATCGGCTATTACAAAATAAACATCGCCGGTTAAATCAACTCCTGTGCTAAATCCGATCATGGCAAAACCATTGTTTTTAGTCGTTATGAATTTGTGTCCCAAATCGTTGTTTTGCCCGCCATAAAATTTTGACCATTTTAGATTTAGATCAAAATCCAGTTTGTGCAAAAACATATCGTTGTTCGGATAGCCTCCATCCCAGGTTTTTCCCAGCAGATAAATTCCACTCTCATCTACAATTATATCTTTTCCTATGTCACCATGAACACCGCCAAATAAATATTCCTTTACCAAACGACCGTTCTCATCAAGTACAATAACAAAGTAATCTGTTGCGCTTTTACTGTTTTTTCTGGAAGTGCCCAAAATATAAAAGCTGTTTTCATACTGCACTATTGAATTTGCAATGTCTTCTTCGGTGCTGCCAACAAATATTGCATCTTGCCCATACAGGTTAAAAACTAAAGGCAGTACAAAAAAGACTGATAAAATGTGTTTAATCCTATTTCTCATGATGTGATGTAAAAGCTTTTACAAAGTTAAAATATTGTTTAAGATTTAAAATTTAAGCATATTGTTTTTGATGGGGTAGCTTGCTGTTACAAACAAAACTGGCAAAGCTTAAGTATCTCTGATTTTTATGAGTATTGCAAAAAAGATATACAAATAACAGGACTTGAATTGCAGTATTGCAAAGAAGGCTGTTTAATGTTCGATTTTAATAAAAAGAAGGTGTTGAAGGAATCGGGGGGTAGTTGTGGATATATGCTCTATACTATTTTAGTTTAGACTGCGTTATTTCACTTAGCCAACGAATCTTTTTTGTTAAATTAGCCGCCTATTAATGGATTTGCATGATTGTTACGGATAAAAATATAATTGCACTAATTATATCTGTTATTGTTGTTTTTGGGTGTACTCCCGGCAACAATACAAAAGAAGATGATTTTGAAAATATTTTTAAGTGCAGCGCCGAGAAACTGGATAACAGCGGGAAAAAGTTTGTCGACGAAAAAAATCAATCCATGGAGTTCGGGAATGTTGAGACCCGCACTTCAGAACAAGCTTATTCCGGCGAATATGCCTCGAAATTGACTCCTCAAACTCCCTATGGATTTACTACTGATTTTACTGCAGGAGCAGACGAGTATTTTAAAGTTACTGCCTGGCGAAAAAGCAATGATGATAACGGGGTTATTGTTATTGACTGTGGCGAAGGGTATTACCATGCCGGGAAATTTGTGGTAGAGGAGCGGAAAGACGGATGGCAGAAAATATACCTGGAAGCATATACTCCGCCGCACTTTCTTTTTGGGAAAGTAAGAATATTTGTCTGGAACAACAGTCAGGATACCGTTTATTTTGATGACCTTGAGATTGTTCATCGCCAGCACAAAGATTATCCGGAATATGATCGTTTTTCTGCATTGAGCATTTATGTGGAGGATAATAACCTGAACTATTTCAATAAAAAACGAATTGAAGCATTTGATAATGGTGTTCTGGTTAACGAAGATGAAGATTATGCCGGGGCTGTTATTTTTGACGGGAATGATTTTTTGAACGGTGAGGTCAGGTTAAAAGGCGATCTGATGGATCATATTCAGGGCGACAAATGGTCGTTCAGAATTAAGCTGAAAAGTGATTTTGCATGGAACCATGTTCGTACGTTTTCGGTGCATGACCCGGCAACCCGTAATTTTTTGCACGAATGGCTGGCTCATCAGATTTTTACCCGCGAAGACGTGCTTACCACCCGTTACGGTTTTGTTCCGGTGGTGCTGAACAACCGGTCGAGAGGTATTTATGCATGGGAAGAACACTTCGAAAAGCACCTGATAGAAAACAGAGACCGGCGTGAAGGCCCAATTGTGCGTTTCGACGAAACCCTGTTTTGGAACCGTGTTATGGAAGCCAACACAACAAAAAAGGCCTGGGATGTAGATTACTTCGGTGCTGCTAAAATTACTCCGTTTAAGGAAGGCTCGGTAACTTCCGATTCTTTAAAAACCAGGCAGGCCGAAGAAGCTCAAAAGCTGATGCTGCAATACAAAACCTGTTCGATGCCTGTATCGGAAATTTTCGATGTTGATGTATTGGCCAGGTATTACGCGTTAATGGATATTACCCAGGCTTACCACGGTTTTACATGGCACAACCAGCGGTTTTATTTTAATCCGGTAACCTGCCTGCTGGAACCGATTGCGTTCGATGGGTACATTGAAGGCGGTATTTTTAAGCGAATTGACGAGCCGATGATTTCGCTTTTGGATCCTGCCAAATTGAATACATTTCATAAAGAAGAGTTGATGCTTTACCAGGTTTTTACCGATAGTTCGTTTAATCGAAAATACCTGGAAAATTTGAAGGCGTATTCTGATCCCCTGTATGTTGAAAATGTGGTGCGGCAATATACTCATCAGGCCGATTCGTTGAGCGGATTAATCAGACAAGAGTTCCCGTATTATCATTTCAATTTTGATTTTATTCGCAGTCAGGCGCGACTGGTCAGGGAGAACCTGTCGAATATTGAAAATAATGTTCAGCGACTGAACAGTGCGTTCAGGCAAATCAATTACGAGAAATTCAGAAACCAATATACTACTGAAGTCGGTTCGAATATTACTCCGTGGCTGGTTCAGGCTTTTTACAACAAGGGGAACAGAACAATGGACGTTCTGAATTATCATGGCGGGGAAGTTTCTGTTGTTGGTGTTTTGGTCGCCGACAATCTGCCCGAGAGTTTTTCGCCTAATGTGAAACTGCCTGCTTACGACGGGGTTAACCCGGGAAAAGCAACTATTTCTGTGCAGGGCGAGCCTAATAAAATACTTTTTAATGCAGGCGGAAAGATGCTGGAATCTGATGTGAGCCACTGGGCATTTAGCGACGAAATCAGTTCGAGGCAACGTTTAATGAATAGTGCGAATGAGGCAAAATTGACCGAAAGTAGCGATTCCATCATTTTCGACGGCAAATATGTTTTTAACAGCGATGTTTATATTCCTGCCAATAAGAAAGTTGTTTTTTTGCCCGGAACACAAATTGATTTGGTAAACGGAGCCGGCTTTTTCTCCTTTTCAGCGTTTTATTCGATGGGAGAAGAAAAGCGTACGGTTGAGTTTTTCTCCAGCGACAAAAGTTCTCAGGGCGTTCATGTTTTGCAGGCGTCAGAACGGTCAATATTAAAACATACGCGTTTTTACCGGTTGGGAAGCATTCGAAAAGGCGGCTGGCAAACGCCTTCGGCAGTTACTTTTTACGAGGCCGATGTAGATTTTTCTTATTGCACGTTTGAGGCGAATGTTGATTGCGATGATGCACTAAATGTGGTTCGCTCCGACTTTTTTGCTAAAAACTGCCGGTTTATCGATACATTTGCCGACGCGTTCGATTCGGATTTTTGTACCGGAAGAGTACTGGATTGTGAGTTTGTGAATATGGGGAACGATGCCATCGACTTTTCAGGAAGCCGGGTTTTTATTTCGGGATGCACAATGTTTGAAATAAGCGACAAAGCAATTTCAGGTGGCGAAAATTCGCAGCTAACCGTGAAAAACTGTAAAGTGAATAAGGCTACAATTGGTGTTGCCGCCAAAGATCTTTCTTCGGTTGAAATAGAGGGCTCGGAGATTCGGAAAACAGTTTATGCTTTTGTGGCATTTAAGAAAAAGCCTGAATACGGGTCGGCAAGCATTTCAGCCGAGAATGTCAGGTTAAAAGGAAACCTGACCTTTCATAAAATTGAAGAAGGCTCGTTGCTTAAAGTGAATGGGACTGAAATATTTGGAAGAGAGAAAAAGTTAGCATTAAAATTATATCAATAAAAGTAAATTTTTAACATGGATAAGTGGAACCTGTTTCAACGGTTTTTAATAACCGAAAACGCACAAATTTCCATTTGGGAATTTTTAATCAATGCCGTCATTATTTTGGTTTTGTCGTTTATTCTCGAATGGACCTATCGCAAATGCGCCAAAAGCCTTTCGGGTAGAAGAGCGTTTGCGGCCAACTTTTTTTTAATTGCATTTACCACCATGCTAATTATCTCCATTGTGAAATCGTCGTTAGCGCTGTCACTGGGGTTGGTAGGTGCACTGTCAATTGTCCGTTTCCGTTCGGCAATAAAGGAACCAGAAGAGCTGGCTTACCTGTTTTTTACCATTGGAATTGGTTTGGGCTTTGGCGCAAATCAGCGGGTGGTAACAGTTGTTGCCGCTTTAATTCTTTTGGCAGTAATATGGGGAAGATATTTAACTTCAAAAAAAACAAGAAAACAGAACTTGTTTCTTACCGTTAGCGGAACGGGCACCGAAAAACCGTCTCTCGGTAAAATTGATGAGTTGGTGCAGCATGTTTTTAAAGCATCGAAACTGGTTAGGTTTGACGAAACTTCAGATTTAATTGAAGCGGGTTTTTGGATTGAAATAAAAAGCTCAGATGACCTTCAGCAATTTAAAAACAGCCTTACCGAGATTAGCCCGGAGACGCGCGTTTCGTTTGTTGACAACAACTCCTTTTAACAAATGCAAGGATACACCCGGTTAGATACTTATCGTTACGAGCGGAAATTTGTGGCGGAGAAAGTGCCGCGACAGGTGGTCGAATCCATCGTAAAGCAAAACAGTGCATTTTTTGCAACTGCTTTTCCTGCCCGGCAGGTTAATAACATCTATTTTGACACGACCGGGATGGATTGCTATTTCGCCAATATTTTTGGAGTGGGACAGCGCTCGAAAGTTCGTGTAAGGTGGTACGGGAAACTGTTTGGCGAAGTGGTATCTCCTGTTTTGGAATTCAAAATAAAAAAAGGGTTCACCGGGACGAAGAAGTCGTTTAAGTTGCCTTCGTTTAAAATCGAAGAAAAGCAGTATAACGTAGATTTGTGGAAGGATTATTTTTCGGGTGCCGGCCTGCCCGACGACGTTTTGATAAAACTTTCAGGCCTGCAGCCGGTATTGCTAAATGCATACAAAAGAAGTTATTTCGAGTCGCATGACCGAAGGTTTAGAATTACGGTTGACGACCAACTGGAGTATTACAACCTGCGGCCAACCTGGAACCAATTTTTACACAAGCACAGTGAACACCGGAAATCGGTAATTGAATTAAAATACGATCAAACCTGGGAAGATGATGCGGAACAGATAACAAATCAGATTCCTTTCCGTTTGGATAAAAACTCTAAATATGTTTCCGGGGTGAGCTATTTCAGGCCGGAAATACCTGTTTAACTTAAAGCTATGGATATTTACAAGGAAAAAAAACAACACCTGAAAGATTATTTCAACAAGGCGGCAGCAACCCGAATAAAGTACCGTAGAAGTAAAAGCTATTACTGGGACAGTATTACCCGGTACGTGGATTTTTTTATCGACGACGAATCGTCAGTACTCGAAATTGGGTGCGGAACAGGTGAGTTGCTAAACAAAATAAAAGGAAAAGAGAAGACCGGAATTGATTTTAGCGAGAAAATGATAGAGGAAGCGCAGAAGCAGTTTCCCGAAATAAAGTTTGTTTGTTGCCCTGCTGAAAGCATTGAACTCGATAAAAAATTTGATGTAGTTGTTCTTTCCAATGTTATAGGTTATCTGGTTGATATACAACAGGTATTTGAGGAGATACATAAAGTTTGTCATGCCGAAACAAAAATTGTAATTACTTATTACAATATTTTTTGGGAACCGCTTATTAAGTTCGCTGAGTTTATAGGAATTAAGAAAAGAGGCCCGAAACAAAGCTGGATTTCGAGAAAAGACCTGGCCAACCTGCTTTACCTTGCGGGTTTTGAAACTTACAAGCAGAATTCGTCCATGCTGTTTCCATTTTATGTTCCGCTTTTGTCTTCGTTTCTGAACAAATTTTTGTCGCGGCTACCTGTGTTTAACTGGTTTGCGCTTAACCAGTACAGTTTTGCCCAGCCCGTTGCTAAGGTTAGTGAAGAAGAGGTACAGCGTAAGTATTCGACAACTGTGTTAATTCCGGCGCGTAACGAAAGCGGCAACATTGAAAACGCCATTTTGCGTATGCCTGATTTCGGGAACCACATTGAAATCATTTTTGTGGAAGGAAATTCTACCGATGATACCTGGGAGAAAGTTCAACAGATTCAGCAAAAGTACAAAGATACCCACGACATAAAAATTCTTCAGCAGCCCGGAAAAGGAAAAGGAGATGCCGTTCGTGCAGGTTATGACGTTGCAACCGGTGATATATTAATGATTTTGGATGCAGACCTGACAGTGCCGCCGGAACAACTGCCGAAGTTTTACAATGCCATTGCTGCCAACAAGGGTGGTTTTATAAATGGCACTCGGCTAATTTATCCGATGGAAAAAAATGCCATGCGGTTTTTAAATACGCTTGGAAACAAATTTTTTAGTCTGGCTTTTAGCTGGCTGTTGGAACAACCGGTAAAAGATACGTTGTGCGGTACCAAAGTGATGTTCCGTAAAGATTATCTGAGGCTGGCCGCAAACCGTTCGTACTTTGGGAATTTTGACCCGTTTGGTGATTTTGATTTGCTTTTTGGTGCGTTCAAGCTGAATCTCAAAATAATTGATATGCCCATCCGCTACCAGGAACGTATTTATGGCGATACCAACATTTCGAGGTTTAAACACGGTTTGTTACTGCTGAAAATGTGGTGGTTTGCTTTGTTTAAAATCAAATTCATGTAGAAACAAGTAACCTACTCAGAAAAATTGTCTGCACGTAATATTACTTCAGGGCTTTGTTGGTGTAAATCTCTCCCCACGCATGTTTTAGCTTGAATTCTTTTATAAGTTTATTTTCATTTTTAATCGTATCCATTTGCGCAGTAACTCCGTAGGATGTGCATTCGTTTAAAAAGATCTCAGCATCACGATATTTATTTAATATCATGACATTTTTAAAATTCTTTTCAGAAGAAAGGTATCCCAAATGGGGATTTCGTAAACAAAATATGAGGTTGAAGCTTGTTGCAATTGATTCATCGTGCCAGCCCTGTCCTTCGCAAAATTCAACCATCTGCTGGTGTGTTTTTACTACTTCTGCATAGCCTAAATCGCTGTCTGCATTTGTTTTCTGCGTAAATGTATAGACAAGAGGAATCGCTGTAATAACCACAAGAATTATTCTGTTTGCAATTCTGTTTTCAAATTTAGATTGAGAGAGAATAACTCCGGCAATAACCATGAAGAGTGCTAAAAGGCTTAGCATGTATCGCTGGGTGTAAAAATTTAGGGCCGAGAACAATACAAAAACAATAATTTGCAAAGTTGCTAATGCCAGTAATTTGCCATTCTCAATTTTTCTCTTCCTGATTAAAACAGAAGCCAGGGCAAAAATGACCGCTGCCAGTATTATAATTCTTCCATACCGGGTAAAAATAATTCCGGCAGCAATTTTCAATTTTCTAAGAATAGTAGTAAAATCCGCCTGAACATAGTTAAGATGTTCATTAAAAAAGTACGAGCCAAATTCTTTTTTATGAAGGATTAGAAAAGCTCCGTAAATAAAAATAGGAACGACCAACCACAAGCTTTCTTTTACAAATTTGGACAGATTCTCTTTTTGAATCAGTGAAATAATAAAATGAAAAAGGAGGAATCCTCCAATAAAAATAATGCTGGTCTCTTTGGTTAGTACCATCAGAGAAGCCAATAAAGCAAACAACGCTAATTTTTTATTTAAATAGGCATTTGTAGAAAGTAGCAGTAGCAGTGTAACTAACATTTCGGGAAGAAGCATAGTTGCCTGAGCCAGAAAAAGTGATTGTACGCTAAACAACATCACTGCAATATTGGCTGCCCACAAACCGGCGTGTTTTTTTACCAGGAAGAAAGTGGCAGTCAACGTTCCCAAAGAAATAAGTAAAGGCAATATATGCACTGCAAAAACAGAAGTGCCCACTAGTTTCATCCAAAGTGATGACAGAAAGAAGAAGAATAGCGGGTGTCCTTTGGCGTCCCATAGGGGGAGTGCTCCTGGAAGCAATCCCGGTCCATTTTCATACATTTTATATACTGCCGGAAAATAAGACCACGCTTCATCCCAAAAATATGGTAAATATAGATGGGGAAATTTTACAATTACCACAAAAAGCAGGGGAACAATAAATAGGTAGTTCTTGAGTTTTATAGCACTTATTTTCATCGGTTTAATTCGTTTTGTGTATTTCGATTTTAGTTGTATGAAACGCGTTCAATCGATAAGTCGTCAAAATAAGCCTGTTTTTTGTCTTTGTTCCAAAGATAGACTTTAAGTGACGTTTTTTCCATTTCAGAAGTTACCTGAAAATTAATTCGTAGTAAATCCCAACCGTCGCCAGAAGACGTAATATAGTCGTTTTGTGACTTGTAAAAAACATTGGGTGCGGTGGAGCCTATCACCAGACGTGCACTGTTATTATCAGATTTCCGCCAAATTTTCACCTCATATAATTCGTCTCTTTTTAAGCTGTCCATAAGGTATTCCATGGCAAATTCTGTATTGCTGTCCATTTTTATGGAATATTGCCCCGATTTTGCAACTTCGTTGGTTCGAGACAGAGCGCTACCAAATAATTCATTATTCAGACCTGAGAAGGTTTGGTTTTTATCCACTGTTTCAAATCCACAGGACGCTATTTCTTCTGTTGTTTTTTTTCGCGCAATTTGCTGATATGCCAGGGTGTCGAGTTCATAAACTGCCTGAATACGCCCTTTGTAAATTTTTTTTAGAGGAAATCCTTTTTCTGTCATTTCTTCCGCCAATTTTTCATCCATCGGGCCACCAACCAGAATTATTTTAGAGCTGTTAAGCTGAATAATATCTTCCAAGAGTATCTCTGCATTCCAATGCTGAAAAAAATCATAATGAGAATTGTAGAAATATGTATTCGGATACAATTCTTTCAGGTAAGGCAGCATCTTGTTTTTTGTATAAACATCTCCAAAATTGAGGGCTGAGAATTTATTTAATGAATATGGATAATAGTATATCCGTGTGTAATCTGCATAATTTTTTGTCAGCATTAATTCGGTAGAGTCAATCTCTTCATTTGTTATTTTGTACCCATAATCTGCATATTCAATTTTTCCCGGTTGTCTGAACGAAAGAAATAGCAGTAGAGAGATTGTCATTACCGGCAATACGATTTTTTGTGGTATCGTCAATACTTTCAGAATAAAAAGTATGGTTATACCTGTTAAAAGGAGCACCGGAATCAAATAGTGGTTTGGGTGAACAATATAATGTTTGGAAACAATTAAAACGCCCAGAATACTGGAAGCAACTAACCCAATAAGGATACGAACGTCAGAGTTGTCTTTATTTAGCTTTTTGCTTTCAGCTCGTTTTATATAGTACAGAACTACGGATAGTACACCAATTACGGTGACAACAAAAAATATCGGATTATTTTTGAATATTTCCAGCATGTTATGAAAATAGGAGGAAAAGTCAATTAATCCCTTTTCTCCGTGGCCATATTTTCCGGTTCTGTTTATTAAGTTTCTAAACCAGAAATACATATGTTTGTATTCGGGAATTGCAGGAATTATGAACAATAGAAATGACAAAACAGTACTGCCTGAAAAAATCATTTTCTTTTTAACACCTTTGAATAGTATTAACGGAAAAAGTACCAGAGGAAGAAATGTGGCTTTTGTTGCCAGCCCGAAACCGGTGATTAAAGCGAACAGAAATACAAATTTGTATGAGCTTTTGTTCTCAGAAGCAGTGAAATAGAGTATTGTAATTACATATATGCAGGTGATAAAAAACAGAAGGGGTTCGGGCTCTACTTTTGTCCATATATGGTCAAGTGTATTCGCGCTGATTAATGTTGTAGCTTGTAATAAAAGCGCAGCCCACAACGATCTTGTTTTTTTGTAGGCAATCCAGCCGAGCAGCAACAACACTAACGAGTTCAGGACTACCAGTACATATTGAATGGCATCCATAAACTTGAGTGGATTTTTCAGAACATTTGTTACCAGGTCTACATTTTCTGGGTTTGAAAACAGGTGTTTAAACGAAATAGTCAATGCTCCAATTTGCATGACAGTTGTTCCCGGATGATCGATATATCCCACGCTTTGTCCGTCGCAAATGGCGGTGGCGTTAGCCAGGTAAACGTAGTTAGGGTCGTTTCCGTATTTCGCATGCGTTATGTGGAATCCGCCCCACAAGAAAACAACAGGAATCAGGAGAATGCAATATCGCAAGTATTTCGCTAATTTCATTTTTGTTATTTGGGTTGAAAAATCTTATTCTTTATAAGCCCCCATTTTTGCAGCCTGAATTGCAACGACGTTTGCAAAACGCCAATGCCGTAAATGCTGCTGTTTTTTATGTTAATGCTCGATGCGTCGTCGAAATATTTGGTGGGGCAGGTAACTTCTGCAATGTCGTATCCGGCGTACCAAATCTGGGCAAGCATCTGGTTGTCGAACACAAAATTATCGGAGTTGGCGTTGTAGTTTACATTTTCCAATACTTCGCGGGTAAACGCGCGGTATCCGGTGTGGTATTCCGAAAGTTTGGCATTCATTAATATATTCTGAATGAATGTTAGTCCACGGTTTGCAACGTATTTAACAAGCGGCATTCCGCCTCTGAGAGCGCCTTTCCCCAAAATACGCGAGCCGAGAACAACATGGTACAGTCCGCTTCCTAATATGCTGGCCATGGCAGGAACAAGTTTCGGGGTGTATTGATAATCCGGGTGGAGCATAATTACAATATCGGCACCAATTTCGAGAGCCTTGTTGTAACACGATTTTTGGTTTCCGCCGTAACCGGTGTTTTTTTCGTGAACGATGATGTGTTTTATCCCTAGTTTTTTGCCCACTTCTACGGTCTCGTCTTTACTAAGGTCGTCTACTAATATAACATCATCTACAATTGTAAAATCAATTTCGTTGTATGTAATTTCCAGTGTTTTGGCGGCGTTGTATGCTGGCAACACAACTACAACTTTTTTCCCGTTAATCATTCCTTTTTTTTTAATGAGCGGTAAAAATAGCAAGAAAAAAGGAGAGCGTTTATATGAATGAAAAATATATCTGCTTTTACGCTAACCCGAATGGCAGAACATTTTAATGAAATAGTTTTTTCCTGACTAAAAAACCGGATTGGCGTCAGATTCCATTAATTCAAACAGCACACCTTCTCGAAGGGCGAAATTCGTCTGGATAATTTGCGAAATGCCTGAGGCTTCAACCAACAACCCAATTAAAATCATTGCCGGGACAATGAGGTCGATGCGAACCGGATCCATCCCTTTTATGTTCATGCGTTGTTCCCGGGTTGATTCCACAAGCAAGTAGTACACCCTCCAAAAGTCTGCCATCCTTATTTCCTGTTTTTTTCGTGGCTTTTCTTCCGGATTAACCTGATCGATGATATCTGCAATTGTATCAAAAGTACCCGAGCATCCAACAAGTGTTTTTACCTTGTGAAGGCTGCACTGCTCAAAGGCCGCTTTGTGCCATTCGAAATAAAAGTTTCTCAGGGTTTCAATTTCGTTCGGTTTTATGGGGTCGGATATGGCAAGTTGTGTAACAACATGGAACATCCCCGCAGGCTGACTTTCTTTCCAGTTTAGCTCTTTTTTGTGAGCTATGATTAGCTCGTTGCTGCCTCCGCCAATGTCTAAAATGACAGACGGATTTCTTAAATTACCAAGGGCCAGCAGAACTCCCTTGAAAATGAGGTCGGCCTCCTTTTTCCCGGAAACCACCCTTATTATCCATCCCGATTCTTCGCTTACTTCATCGAGAAACGGGATTTTGTTTACGGCGTCGCGAACGGCTGATGTTGCAAACACGCACACTTTTTCGACCCTATGTTCTTCTATAATTTTTTTTTGTGTTAAAATTGCTTTGGTAACACGAGCGGTGGCTTCTTCACTAATCTGATGGGATTTTATCTTGCTGTCGCCAATTTTTACCAATTGCTTGCTCTGATGCAATATGTTGAACCTCGGTTTGTTAACTTCCGCTATTAATAAATTGCAAGTGTTTGTGCCCAAGTCAATAACAGCTACCCTCATCTCGTGCTTTTTAAGTGAAACAATACTTTAAAATTGAAAAATGTTCAAATGTAAGTTTTACCCTGATTCTTTTAAACGCAATGTTTGTCCAACGAGTGTGTGTGTTGATATGGGGAAGGCTTCTGTTTGTATTGAATGAAGCGTTATTTTTTTCGCTTCCTTCCGGATGTGTTTTCAAAAAGAAATGCTGTTCAATTGTTTGTATGGACTGAAAAAGACACCGCCGGGAAAGAATCGAGACTGCGGTTTCACCCCTCTGGATTTGAGTTTTAGAATTGCCCGAAAATTCATTGTCGGGCCACTTTTGTTTTGCAGGGTGTTGAAACTGTCTTGTGACTTTTTGATGAGAAAGTTGCGGTGATACCAAACGGAAAATATTTCCTGCAACAAGTGCGGGAAACATCTTTTTCGGGAGTTTTAGGATGGTTCTTAAAACTTCTATCCCCCATTTCATGCGCTAAAGGTAGAAAGAATTTTGTGAACCAAATTCAAATTGCCAGGTTGTTTTTTACCCGGAGCATGAATTTTAAAAGAAGATTTACATTGTTCTTTTAATGCCGTTTTATAAGCGAAAAAAGCATAACCCGTTCAAATACAAAAACGTCGGTTAATGCGTTGCTTTTAGGTGTTGTTTCTGTTTTTGCAGCAGAAGTTTCTAACGTGCAGGCCTTTTTTTGTGCAAATAAATAACCTCTCCGGCTTGCGGTTGCTCTCCCGGTTTCATTCTGTTGCGGCGGTAAAGCGGCTTCAGTTTCAATCCATACATTTGCGAAATAAAGTGCATCGTTTCGCCCTGGGACGCCGTGTGGTATAATTTATCTTTTGACGCCTTTCTGTGTTTTGTTTCAATGTAAACTACTTCATTGGGTTGCGGGCGGTATCCAGCTCCATGGTCGTTAAATTTGTACAGCTCCCATGTTTCAATTCCAAGCGATTGTGCCAGTATTTCGTAGGTGTCGCCTTCGCGGGCAACAACTGCTTTCAGGTCGTTTATTTTGATAATTTGGCGTCCTCCGTACGGATTGATAACCAACTTGTTTGAAATGCCCTTGTGAACCGGAGTATTCCGGGAGTTTACTGTTAACGGACGAATTGTTTGTTTTAGATCGAGCTTGTAAAGCTGGTTGTCTTCAATTATTTTAATAAGCGACTTGTCGTAATGACGTGCGGTTGCGTACCCCGCTTCTTTCAGCCCTTTTGCCCAGCCTTTGTAATCGGTAGGCGGCAAGGTAAACAGGAATGCGTAACGCGGGTTGCTCATCAAAAAATTGGTGTGGTCGATGTACGATTCTTCAACCGATTTGTATTTGCGAAAGCATTCGCCTTTTTCATCATCATCGTAATAGACCCGTTTCCCCGTCCAGCTTCTTTTGCACTTTATGCCGAAATGGTTATTGGATTTTCGGGAAAGCTCGCTGTTTCCGTTTCCCGACTCAAGTACGGCCTGGGCCATTTTTATACTTGCAGGAATTCCGCTGCGACCCATCTCTTCAATGGCAAGTAGCTGATATCTTAGAATATACTGCTCCCTTGACATTTGAGCCTGTGCCGTAAAAACGATTGTAATAAATAGAAATATGATGAATCCCTGCTTCATTGCTACTTTGTTTTTCAGATTTTGATGCCTAAAATAGGCGGTTTCTGATTGCTGTGGTAGTAAAATGCCAATGTTTTATGAACATCTTTACGTGAATATCACTTTTGTGCTGCTTTTGTTTTGCTTTTTGCTCCTGCACTACATTATAAAATTGTACTTTTGAACAAAATCATTAATATGCGAACGAAAGAATTGCGGATTTTCGTATATGAATATTCCTCGGTTTCGGAGTTACCCGAGGCCGATCAAAAGCTTGTTTTGGCTGCACGCGAAGCTTCCGACAGGGCATACGCTCCGTACTCCCGCTTTAATGTAGGAGCAGCGTTACTTTTGGAAAATGGCGAGGTGGTTACCGGAAATAATCAGGAGAATGCTGCATTTCCGTCCGGACTGTGTGCAGAACGCGTTGCGCTTTTTTATGCGCAGGCAACTTTTCCTGATGTAGCTGTAAAAGCAATTGCTGTAACTGCATATGGCGACCGCGGATTGGTAGATGATTCGGTAAAACCTTGCGGTTCCTGCCGCCAGTCAATGGTTGAGACGGAAATCAGGCAAAAACATTCCATCCGTATTATTTTAGACGGTAAGAAAAAAATTCAGATTTTCGACGGGATTGATAATTTACTTCCGTTTGCCTTTAAACCGGAATCACTGGACTAAACTGGTTTTCGCGAAAAAGCTTTACAAATTCGTTCCAGACTTTATCATCCGGCGGTTCTGCAATAATAGTTATCGGCGTTTTCTTTACCGGATGCATAAATTCCAGCTTCCGGGCATGCAAATGAATTCCCTTGTCGTTGTTGGCACGTGGAAATCCGTATTTCAAATCGCCTTTTATTTTCAGATTTATTGTTCCCAGTTGCACCCTTATTTGGTGATGTCTGCCGGTAAATAAACTGATTTCCAGAAGATGGTATCGCTCGATGCTTGCCACATGGCGGTAGGTTAGTCGCGCATACTTTGCTCCCGGCACCGGCTTGGAATAAGCGTAGCTTTTGTTTTGTTCCTGATTTTTTTTGAGATAATGTTCCAGCGTGTCGGTGTGTCTTGGCGGACGTTTGTTTACCACGGCCCAGTATGTTTTGCTAATAGAATCACGTTCCGAAAACATCTTGTTGAGCCGTTCCAGTGCCTTTCCTGTTTTTGCCAGCAGCACAATGCCGCTGGTTGGCCTGTCGAGGCGGTGGGGAAGACCAACGAAAACATTGCCCGGCTTGTTGTATTTGTTTTTCAGGTAGTCTTTCATGTCATCCACCAGCGTTCGCTCCCGGGTAATATCAGACTGAACCAGCTCTCCGCAGGCTTTGTTAACGGCAATGATATGGTTGTCTTCGTAAAGTATTTCCACCTTCACAGTTTAAGCGCCGAGCACAAGGCTCAGGCGGATTTAGTATTGTTCTTTTTCGTTGGGAAAATCCATCGACTTTACATCTTCAATGTAATTGCCAACCGCACCCTTAATTTCGGCTGCCAGGTTGTGGTAGCGACGCAGAAAACGTGGCGAAAACTTTTGGGTGATCCCCAGCATGTCGTGGAGAACCAGTACTTGTCCGTCTACGCCTCCTCCGGCGCCAATTCCGATAACGGGAATTTTAAGTTCGCTGGCTACCTGTTTTCCCAGTGCTGCCGGAATTTTTTCCAGTACAATGGCAAAACAACCTGCCTCTTCCAGTAATTTGGCATCGTGCATTAACTTTTCAGCCTCTTCTTCTTCTTTGGCTCTTACTGTATAAGTTCCGTATTTGTGAATGGATTGCGGCATCAATCCGAGATGCCCCATAACCGGTATTCCTGCCGATAAAATTCGGTTTGTAGATTCAATAATTTCTGCCCCGCCCTCGAGTTTTACAGCATCTGCAGCAGTTTCTTTCATTATTCGGATGGCAGAATTGAGTGCTTCGCGTGAGTTTCCCTGGTATGTGCCAAAAGGAAGGTCAATTACAACCAACGCGCGTTTTACCGCCCGTACCACAGACGAGCCGTGGTAGATCATTTGGTCGAGGGTAATGGGTAATGTGGTTTCGTGCCCGGCCATTACGTTGGACGCCGAGTCGCCCACGAGAATAATATCGATTCCTGCTTCATCTACTAAACTGGCCATGCTGTAATCATAAGATGTCAACATGCTTATTTTTTCACCCCTCAGTTTCATTTCTGATAACCGGTGCGTGGTTACCCTTTTTATTTGGCTTTGTACTGACATTTTTCTTTAATTCAGAATTGGCTACAAAAATAGCCAAAGGATTTGCCACTGCAAAATAGTTTTTTTGCAATGAATTCTATTCACTTAACTTTTATTAACCACAGCTGGTTTGGGATTGCAGGAAGTTTCTTTAATTTGTCTTTTAATAATGATTCAGAATATGAGAAAGTTTTTGGCAAGTGTTCTTTTGGTAATTATTGGTTCATTCATGTTTTTTGTGGAAACTCAGGCACAAAGTTTTGCTGACAGTTCTGCTTTGTACTTTTTTATTAAGCGTGAACTGAATACCGGTGCTGTTTTTTCCTTTGACTCCGGAAGGGAAGAGTACCGTACCGAAAAGTTTCGGAATTTTGAAGAACTCACAAAAGGAATGGCCAGTTTCCGGTGGGAGAGCCGCAATTGGATTTTTTTGCCATACCGTCAGGAGGCCTGGAACATTGCATTTGAAGCCGGCCCTTATTTGGGAAAAGGAGATTGGATTGACAGTTCGGCTGTTCAGTCGATTGATGCGGAGCAAAAACTGGTAGGAGTGGGAACAAATGTTCAGGCAAATTATACCGCCCGATTTTATTTCGACCGAAAAAATTATACACTGGTGAGTGTGAACGCGTGGGGAACTTATGATTTGTTTAAACGGAAAACAGAAGGTTCTCTTACTGATACAAATCAGGCAATATTTCCATATAATCAGGAGTCAGAACTCTCGAAGTTACGGTATGGCCTTCGGGCAAAAGCCGGTTGGGGAATTGGACGGGTAGTGCCGATGAACCATTACATGACTGCCGCCTGGTTATTGGAAAAGTACTATCCGGGAAGGCTTTTTTCTGATGCCGAAATTATGAAAGTGGCTCGCGAAATTGCCCGGATTAAGCACCAACGCGATGTGCGTGCAGGGCACTTTGCAGACCAGGAATGGGAGCAGTTTTCCGATTTTCTGAAAGAAAAACTGTTTTTGAAAAGACCCGAAGCCAGTTTGGCCGATTGGGAATTGTCGGAGATTCGAACGCGTTTCAGTGGTTCACGGGTTGAGTTTGGACCGTTTTTTAACTATTTCAACCGCGAACCCGATTTTGTTTACGGAGGTTACGTGAGGTACGAAAATCAGAAATATTGCAGCCATAAATGGAACAGGAATATAAGTGCCGGACTAAGCTATAACAGCTACAAAAGAACCGACTGGATTTTGCTGGAAACCGATTTGGGCTGGAGCTGGTATCCCAATCTCAGGGCAGAATACGGATTCGGATTGAAATATCTTCCGGGAGTGGCAGTTCCCAGTCTTGATGAGATGGGGCCAATCAGGCATAATTTTATTCCTTATTTACAACACTTCAGCCAGGTCAATTCAAAAATTAGAATTGAAACAACACTGGCCTGGCGCATTGCTTCCACTGAACAATTTATTCTGCCCGGGCCGGAGTTAAGTGTTTCGGTATACAGAAGCCGGTATTAGCTGCCTTGTTTGTTATTTTGAGCCTGTCATCCGCAGGTTAATTCCGCTAATATCTGCGTACATAGAATAGGTAACCATCTCAAATTTGTCGCACTCGTAACTATTGCCAGAGTAAATTTGTTTTCCGGCTTTTAAAATTTCTGCCCGTAAAACAACAGATGCTTCTTTTAAATCTATCAGATCGATATTAATATCGATCAACGTTGCCAGTGCTTTTTGCATATCTCTGCGGTCTGCCACTGAAATTTTATCAGGGGACAGAAATGCCAATTCCAGGTCACTCTGAGAAGTGTGTAAATCTGTTGCGTAACTTCCAAAAACGTATAGTCCGGAAAGGTTATCAAACCTCTCTCGTAGAAAATCTATGATTTTTGTTTCTAACTCTCTGTCTAACATACTTGTCTAATTGTTAAATGTGCCTTTTAAACCCGTATGAAGATTTTCTTTTTGTACATAAAATAGAGCACCAGCCAAATTACCGCGAGGTTACCGACAATCAAAAGCACGTTGCCATTTTCGCCTAGTGGTTTTGCCAGCCATCCGAGGAAAAATCCTGTTATGCGTGAAACATCAACAATGCGGGCAAAAAGATAGACAAAGATAGAGTTCATTCCGATTACCTGGAAATAAAAAGCCCATTTTTTGAATCCCCAATGATCAATAATCAGATAAAATAAAGCCATCAGTAAAAAACTAATGCCACCTGTAAGCAGATTGAACGGGGAGGTCCAGCAGCTTTTTATAATCGGATAAAATGTAGACAGAATAAGCGCCAAAACAATACTTGTAACGCCGGCAGCAGATAAATATCCCAATTTCTGCCAGTCGTTGGTTTTTTTGCTGCGTAATATACTTCCGGCAAAAGTTCCCATCAAAGTAATTCCTGTTGCCGAGAGGCTGCAAAGAATCCCCTCAGGGTCGAAAGTTCCGCCGTGAAGCCGTCCCGGAAGAAGCATCCTGTCGATGTATCCGTTTATGCATCCTTCGGGCGTTAAAATTCCTGCTCCAACTCCCGGAACCGGAATGAGCAACTGAATTATTCCAATGCCGGTTAAAATACTAGCCAGCCAGATTAATCGGCTGCGGATTGAACGGAAATAGATGACAATAACAGCTGCAAAAAAGTATGCAGTACCGATTTGTCCGAGCACACTTGCAATTCGTCCGTCTTCAAAACCATTACGAAAAGTTCCGTTATATAAAATACCCAAAACGATAAGCAGAATGAAACGTTTAAATGTTTTGACAAGAAGCTTTCGCTGAGGAACATTTTTTTCCAGTTTTGAAATGATTGAAAATGGAATGGCCACGCCCGAGATGAACATGAACAGCGGGAAAATCAGGTCGTAGAAATGAAATCCGTCCCACTTAACATGGCGCATTTGACTTTCAAGCCAGTCGGCACCAGTTATTTGCGAGAGTGTTACTACTAAAAGGCCTCCGCCTGTAATCCAAAACATGTCAAATCCGCGAAGAGCATCAAGAGAATGGAGTCGTTTCCGGGGTTCGGTACGTGTAGGTTTTGTTGTCATATTATTGATGATTGAAAGTCCGAAAATAGCAAACTTTTTTGTGTAATTGAAATAATAGGTCTGCTTTTCCGGCCAACGGGGTTAAAATACAATTCTGCCTTTTTGTCACCGGGTTTTGACAGAAGTTTTCGCTAATTTTTATCTGGTTGTGTCATATTTTCGGATCGTTTGTCAATTTCTCCGGTGGCACAGTCATTGATATTCAGGGTTCAGTTTTTAGTGAAATTTCTGAAAAGAAAAATTTAAACAGTAACGAAATAAATTATTAAAATGGGAAAAATAATTGGAATCGACTTAGGGACTACCAACTCATGTGTGGCAGTTATGGAAGGTAACGAACCTGTGGTGATACCCAATAGCGAAGGAAAACGCACGACACCTTCAATTGTTGCTTTTGTTGAAAATGGAGAACGTAAAATCGGAGACCCAGCAAAAAGGCAGGCGATTACCAATCCTACAAAAACGGTTTTTTCAATCAAACGTTTCATGGGCGAATCGTTTGACAGAATGAACAAAGAAGTTCAACGTATACCTTATAAAGTAGTAAAGGGAGACAATAATACGCCGCGTGTTCAGATTGACGACCGCAAATATTCGCCTCAGGAAATTTCTGCTATGGTTTTGCAGAAAATGAAAAAAACAGCCGAAGATTACCTGGGACAAGAAGTAAGTGAAGCGGTTATTACCGTTCCTGCATATTTTAGCGATTCACAACGTCAGGCAACCAAAGAAGCCGGAGAAATCGCCGGATTGAAAGTTCGCCGTATCATCAACGAACCTACCGCTGCATCGTTGGCCTATGGTTTGGATAAGATGGACAAAGACATGAAAATTGCCGTGTTCGACCTTGGTGGAGGAACATTCGATATCTCTATTCTGGAATTAGGTGACGGTGTGTTTGAAGTGAAATCGACCGATGGTGATACTCACCTTGGTGGTGACGACTTTGACCACGTTATTATTGACTGGCTGGCAGACGAATTTCTGAAAGACGAAGGAGTTGATTTGCGACGTGACCCAATGGCTTTGCAGCGTTTGAAAGAAGCCGCAGAAAAAGCTAAGATCGAATTGTCAAGCTCAACTCAGACTGAAATCAACCTGCCATATATTATGCCGGTTGACGGAATTCCAAAACACCTTGTAAAAACACTGACTCGTTCAAAATTTGAACAATTGGCTGATACATTAATTAACGCCACCATCGAACCATGTAGAAAAGCGTTAAAAAATGCAGGTTTAACAGCCAGCGACATCGACGAAGTGATTTTGGTGGGTGGTTCTACCCGTATTCCTGCTGTTCAGGATAAAGTAAAAGAATTCTTTGGTAAAAGCCCGTCGAAAGGTGTAAACCCGGATGAAGTTGTTGCCGTGGGTGCTGCAATTCAGGGTGGTGTTCTTACCGGTGAAGTTAAAGATGTTTTGTTGCTTGACGTAACTCCGCTTTCGTTAGGTATTGAAACCATGGGTGGTGTAATGACCAAATTGATTGAGGCCAATACTACCATTCCTACAAAAAAATCTGAAACATTTACCACGGCTGCCGACAACCAGCCTTCAGTTGAAATTCATGTGTTGCAGGGTGAACGGCCAATTGCCTCGGGCAATAAAACCATCGGACGTTTCCACCTCGATGGAATTCCGCCAGCCCCACGTGGTATACCGCAAATTGAAGTTACATTCGACATCGATGCCAACGGTATTTTGAATGTTCATGCTAAAGATAAAGCAACCGGCAAATCACAGTCAATTCGTATTGAAGCTTCTTCCGGCTTGTCAGAAGACGAAATCAAACGAATGAAGCAGGAAGCTGATGCCAATGCCGAAGCCGACAAACAGGCCAAAGAAAAAGCCGATAAAATGAACCAGGCTGACAGTTTGATTTTCCAGACAGAAAAACAACTGAAAGAGTATGGCGATAAGATTCCGGCTGATAAAAAGAAACCAATTGAAGATGCTTTGGCAAAACTGAAAGAAGCACATAAAAGTCAGGATTTAGCTGCCATTGACACAGCAATGAATGAACTGAATACAGTGTTCTCGGCTGCATCGCAGGAAATGTACAATGCTTCGCAGGCTCAGGGTGGCGCACAACAAGGTGGTGCTCAGCAAGGCCCACAGGCTGATGCAAATGCCGGGCAGTCACAGAACAACGGTTCAAAAGACGATGGCGAAGTAACCGATGTAGACTTTGAGGAAGTCAAATAAATAGAGATTAACAACGTATTTAATACGTCACAAAATCGCGGTGAAATACTTTTTTACCGCGATTTTTGTTTTTAGAAATGTGGCAAATGCTTTTTCGAAAGCTGTGTGTCGGAATCTGGAAAGCCGACTTTTGTTAGTGTGCCACTTTATTATTCTTATCTGTTTAGCGAGGCCGGTGCATGCAGGAATGTTTTATTGGGAAGAGGTTGTTTGTACAAAGAAATGTTTTTTTCGATGCAACCGCAAGAAGCTCATTAAAGCCATAAATAGGTGACCAATAGTTGTCGAACTTTCTTTTGCAGCAGATTTTTTTTATGCAATAACAGCATCGTATTTGAGCATTATTCCAAAAGTGTATAAAAAAAGCCGTCTCAAAACAAATTTTAAGACGGCCTTTTTATTTGGTAATCACACTATGCGTGTGAAGGAATATTCATTATTTCCTGTATACTTTTTTGTACCCGTAAATAGCGCTTGCGCCCAGTTCTTCTTCGATGCGGAGTAACTGGTTGTATTTAGCCATACGGTCTGAACGGCTCAATGAACCTGTTTTGATCTGTCCTGAGTTGGTAGCAACTGCGATGTCGGCAATGGTTGAGTCTTCAGTTTCGCCTGAGCGGTGTGAAGTAACTGAAGTATAACCAGCGCGGTGTGCCATTTCAATTGCATCTAATGTTTCGGTTAAAGTACCAATCTGGTTAACTTTAATCAGGATAGAGTTGGCAGCACCAAGTTCGATACCTTTTTTCAGGTATTCAACGTTGGTAACAAACAGGTCGTCGCCAACCAACTGGCATTTGTCGCCAATTTTGTTGTTCAGCAATACAAAACCGTCCCAGTCTGCTTCGTTCATTCCGTCTTCGATAGAATCGATAGGGAATTTAGAAATCAGTTCTTCCAGGTAAGCAGCTTGTTCTTCGCTGTTACGTTTTGCAGCGCCTTCGCCTTCAAATTTTGTGTAATCGTATACTCCGTTAACATAGAATTCAGAAGCAGCACAGTCAAGGGCAATGGAAACATCGCCACCGTCTTCTGCGCGGCCTGGTTTGTATCCAGCTTTTTTAACGGCTTCGATAATGCTGTTCAAAGCATCTTCTGTTCCGTCGAGAGCAGGAGCAAAACCACCTTCGTCGCCAACTGCTGTTGACAAGCCGCGGTCGTGCAATACTTTTTTCAGTGCGTGGAATACTTCAGCACCCATACGCAAGCCTTCGCGGAAAGAAGAAGCGCCAATCGGACGAATCATGAATTCCTGGAATGCAATAGGAGCATCAGAGTGAGAACCGCCGTTGATGATGTTCATCATTGGAACAGGTAAAGTTTTTGCGTTTGCACCACCAATGTAACGGTACAAAGGCAGACCTGAATATTCGGCAGCTGCTTTGGCACATGCCAGTGAAACACCTAACATGGCGTTTGCGCCTAATTTTGATTTGGTTTTTGTACCATCCATTTCCAGCAGTTTGCTGTCGATGGCAACCTGGTTGGTTGCATCCATTCCTACCAGTTCTTTGGCAATAATATCGTTTACGTTTGCAACTGCTTTCAGAACACCTTTTCCTGAGTAACGACTTTTGTCGCCGTCGCGCAATTCAAGCGCTTCGTTTTCACCTGTAGACGCTCCGGACGGAACGGCTGCACGGCCAAATGCTCCGCTTTCAAGAAGCACTTCTACTTCAATTGTCGGGTTCCCACGTGAGTCCAGAATTTCTCTTGCCTTAATGTCGCTAATTAACATGATAACTTGTTTTTTTATTGTTTAACTTCTACTTGTTTTAGTCAGAAAATCAATAAGTTGCATAGATTTTCAGAATGCCGTTCAAAGATAAGAAAAATGTTCTGTTTCCATTATCTTCTCGTTGCATAAGGTTTGTTATATTTCATATAGGGTTAACCTGAATTTTGATAGAATAGTTAATAACCCTGTGTTTTTATTTTCTGTATTTTTGTCCTACCTCGTACCGGAGTACATCCAGCTTTTGTAAGGTAATCAGTCCGCCTTTTTGGCTTTCGTCCATCATTTCGTTTATTCGGACTGCAAAGTTGGTCAGCTTTTCAACCGAATCAACAATTTCTATGGCAACCGGCATGTCGCTCGAAAGTGCAAATATTTTCATGGTGTGTACCGAATGACTGGCGCCAAACGACATAATTCCTTTAAAAACAGTAGTGCCGGCCATGCCTGTTTTTCGGGCTTCAAACACAATCTCTTCGAACAACGGGCGCCCGTGTATTTTGTCTGATTCGCCTACGTAAATTTTTAGTATCCCGGCCTGGCTTTCTATTTTCATAGTTTGAATTTTAAAAGATTAAACGAACGAGAATAACTCCAAGATATACGGCTAAAATTCCGAGGAATAAGTTTCCTCCCACATTCAGGAGCAGCGAGCCCCACGCCTTATCGCTTAACATAGAGAAGTTATTGTAGGCAAAAGAAGAGAAGGTGGTAAAACCGCCACAAATTCCCACTGCCAGAAAAATCCGCCATTCAGCGCTCAGCAGGTTTCCTTTTTCGGCAAGGGCAAATACTACTCCTATTATAAAACTACCTGCAATGTTGGCGACAAAAGTTCCCCACGGAAAAGTGCTGGTAAGCGTTTTTTCTACGTAATACTGCACCAGGTAGCGCATCACACTTCCAATAAATCCTCCACTACCTACCAATAATATTGTTCTTAACATGCGGTTGTTTTTTGATCTCTCGTATTCTGTTATTTTTGGGTGGTAAAAGTAACAAAAATGAAAGTACGTTTTTTTTTGGCCATTGGTTTTCTTTTTATCTGGGCTCCGGCGTTTACCCAGACATCGTTCGAAAAACAACTTCAGAATTTTTTGGAGCAACCAGCATACAGAAATGCTTCGGTTGGAATTCAGGTTGTTGAATCGGCTACCGGCAAAACCTTTTTTGAACACAACCCCGAACAGCTTTTTATCCCGGCTTCGGTATTGAAAGTTGTTACGTCGGCTGCAGCACTCGAAATTCTTGGCGCCGATTACCATTTTAAAACCAAGCTCGGTTATTCCGGAAAAATTGAAAACGGAGTGCTGAAAGGCAATCTTGTAATTGTTGGCGGGGGAGATCCGAGCCTCGGTTCAGAATATTTTAGAAATTATTATCCGGCGTCGGGATTTTTGGAAACGTGGGCCGCGCAGGTGAGGGCTGCCGGCATACAAAAAGTTGAAGGGCACCTTGTTTTGGACTGCTCGTTGTACGACACCGAACCGGTTCCGCCAACCTGGATTTGGGAAGACATGGGAAATTACTACGGTGCAGGTGCCAGTGCACTTACGTTTTACGACAATCTTTTTCGAATCAGTTTTCGCTCGCAACCGAAAGCCGGTCTACCCACAGAAATTGTTGCAATGCGCCCTCAGATAAAAGGACTCACAATGCGAAACGAAGTTCTGTCGTCAGACAGCAACCGGGATTTGGCTTATGTTTTTGGAAGTCCGTTTGACGGAGACCGGGTAGTGAGAGGCACTATCCCCAAAAACAGGAAAAGCTTTACAATACGAGCTTCAAATCCTTTCCCCGAAAAGCTTTTGGCCGATGATTTTCTGGCTCACCTGGCTCGCAAAGGAATTTTTGTGTCGGGAGATTCAGAAATAAATAAAGTTGAACCTGCAGATTTTAAGTTGATTTACGTGACGGAATCTCCTTCGCTTGCCGAGATTGTGAAAGTGTTGAATCATGAAAGTGTAAATTTGTTTGCCGAACACCTGGTGAAGCAAGTTGCTGCAGAAAAAAACGGAACAGGCACGCGGGAATCAGGATTGAATCTCATCGTTGATTTCTGGAAAAGCAAAGGGCTGGATGTTTCACAGCTTATTATGGAAGATGGCAGCGGCTTGTCTCATTTCAATGCTGTTTCTCCTGCATTTCTTGTGTCAGTGTTGAATTATATGGATCAATCCGGAAGATATTCCGATGATTTTTGGAAGTCTTTGCCATCTGCAGGCAACGGAACTCTTCATTATTTCGACCCCAGGTTGTTTCCTCAAAATTCACTCCGCGCAAAAAGTGGTTCCATGACGCGTGTCCGTTGTTACATCGGTTACATTTCGCCCGAACCTGGAAAGCGGTATTCGTTTTCTGTTATGGTTAACCATTTTTCGGGCTCGCATTTAAACGCAATTGCTGAAATTGAAAAATTACTTTACGAAGTGTATCGTAATGGAAAATGACTTATTTGTTTTGAAGTCAGTTTTCTACAACGATCCCAAGCTGACACCCAGCGAAATCATGAAATAAAAATCACTGCCTCGCGTATGTTTCTTGCCCGAAAGGAATTGGTCGTATCCGATTTGCGGTCGGATAAACAGAAACCCGTCAGGTTCGTACGCAGACTTCGATTTCCATTCTATTAGCATAATGTCGCTTGCAGCACCAACCCCGGCAAGAAAGGAACTGGTTAGGTTGTTTTTCGTGTTGTTTGAATCGTTTTTATCGATTATGTCCGATTGAGAGTTCATCTGATAACCGCCGATAGTGAGAAACGGATAAACCACCAGCCTTTTATTTGAAAACACGGTGCGCCCGATTTTTATTCCGTATTTCAGGCTGCTTACTTTTTGGTCTTTTGTGTGGGTAAGGTCGGTGTCTTTTATTGGCAAATCGATGTTGGAAAACACGCGGTTTACACTTCCGTCGAGGAAAAGCGAAAGGTACAACTGGTTAATGAATCCGTCCATCTCCATGCTTAATACGTGCAGTCGGTTTGTGAATGTCTCGGAAATGTCGCCTGAAAGAAATTCGTTGCCATACCCAAAGGTAAAGTTCATCCTGCCGTTGTTTGTCGTTCTTTTTATACCATTTATAAAATAGGAGTATTCAGAATCAGGGTAGGTTTTCTGGTATTTTTTTACAGACTGGCGAAGCCCGGTTGGATCCTCGCCGGTGTAGTACCTGATGTACATGCTGATAACTTCCTTGTCATATTCCGCAAGCTGGGTATTATCCAAATCTTCTGAAATAAAGGGTATTTCGTTGGTAAGATATTCGTTCAGTCCGGGTGTTATATTTACGCCGGCTACTGTTTTTGTTTTGTCTTCGAGCAGTGTTTCAAAATTTTTCGCGTTGTACAAAAACAACTGGAAATTTCGTGTTGCCAAAGAAAATAGCAATTCCTCAACCGGAAATAGTACGACGTAGCTTTTGTCGGCATTCGATTTTATATAGTTAAGCGTGCTGTTGGCGCTCTGGTGATCTCCTGAAACGGTTTTTTCGAGAATGAGTTTTTTTCCGTTTCGAATCATCATTTCCGTACTGTCGGAGTAGGACATGATTTCTTTTAACAGATCGTTTTGCGAATAAACAACTGTTGCCACCAAAACAAGCAGCGAGGCAATTACAAATTTTTTCATGCCTTAAGAACTGGATTTTTGAAGTGTTATTACAATAGTTTATATTATGCCAGCGTGGCAACCATAACTGCTTTTATGGTGTGAAGCCGGTTTTCTGCCTGGTCGAATACAACTGAAGCATCGCTTTCAAAAACCTCTTCGGTGACTTCCATGGCTTCAATGCCGAACTTCTGGTAAATCTCTTCGCCAAGTTTGGTGTCGCGGTTGTGAAAAGCCGGAAGACAATGCAAAAATTTAACGTCCGGATTTTTTGTGAGATCCATCACCGTCTGATTTACCTGGTAAGGTCTCAGTAATTCAATACGTTCTGCCCACACTTCTGCCGGTTCACCCATCGAAACCCAAACATCGGTGTACAAAAAGTCGCAGTCTTTTACGGCTTCTTCCACGTTTTCGGTGATTGAAATTTTTGCCCCGGTTGTGGCTGCAATCTGCCTGCATTGTTCCTGCAATTCTGCAGTTGGCTGGCATTCCTTTGGCGCAGCGGCCCTGAAATCCATTCCCAGTTTAGCTGCTCCCACCATTAATGAGTTTCCCATGTTGTTGTGCGCGTCGCCCAGGTAGCAGAATTTTATTTGAGACAGCGGCTTGTCCGAGTGTTCTTTCATGGTAAGAAAGTCGGCCAGAATTTGGGTGGGATGGAATTCGTTTGTCAATCCGTTCCAGACCGGCACGCCTGCAAACCGGCCCAGCTCTTCCACAATTTCTTGTCCGAATCCGCGGTATTCAATTCCGTCGTACATGCGCCCCAGAACACGCGCTGTGTCTTTCATGGTTTCTTTGTATCCTATTTGCGAACCCGAGGGCCCCAGGTAAGTCACATGTGCGCCCTGGTCAAGTGCCGCTACTTCAAAAGCGCACCGGGTACGGGTTGATGTTTTTTCAAAAATGAGGGCTATGTTTTTCCCTTTTAATGTTGGCTGCTCGGTGCCGGCATATTTTGCTTTTTTTAGCGATTCCGACAGGTCGAGTAAATAATTAATTTCTTTTGCTGAAAAGTCCAAAAGCTTCAGAAAATTCCGGTTTTTTAGATTGAATGCCATCGTATTTCAGTTTTAATATTTTTGTTTTTCAATGTCTTTTTGGTCGTAGTTCATGGTTATTTTGGAGCCGAACGATTTGTCTTCCAGTTTTTTTGCCTCTGTAATCACACTTTTGCTGCCTCCGTTTTTTATGAACTCCAGGCAAGCTTTTATTTTCGGTTCCATTGTACCTTCGGCAAATGTACCTATTTCGAGGTAATTTAAGGTGTCTGCGTAGTTCAGAAATTCCAGCTTTTTTTGAGTAGGTAACCCGTAATCTTTATAAATAAAAGGTACGTCGGTTAAAATGTACAGCTCGTCGGCACCAATGTTTTTTGCCAGTAGCCCCGATGCCCGGTCTTTGTCTATTACTGCATCTACTGTTCGTACGTTGCCGTCTTCGTCGTAATAAACCGGGATTCCACCTCCTCCAGCTGCTATTACGATGTTTCCGTTGTTTACCAGCAGTTCGATGGTTTCTTTGTTGATAATATCGATTGGAACGGGGGAGGGGACAACCCGTCTGAATCCGTTTTTCTCTTTGGTCGACGGCTTAAATATCCAGCTTTTTTCTTCGGCCAAACGCTCAGCTTCTGCTTTGTTGTATGTTTTTCCAACCCGTTTCGAAGGATTCTCAAATGCCGGGTCGTTTTGGTCTACTTCTACCAGGGTTACCATGGTAATCACATTCTTTTTTATGCCGTGTTTGTTCAGCACATTTCGGAGAATGCGCTCAATCATGTACCCGATTCCTCCCTGTGAATCTGCCACACAAATATCCAGTGGCATGGGTGCAATGCTGTACATTTTTTCTCCGGCATCGTTTCGCATCAGAATGTTTCCAACCTGTGGCCCGTTGCCGTGTGTAATTACCAATTCGTATCCGTCTTTAATAAGGTGAACAAGGTTTTCAACCGTGTCGGCAGCATTTTGTTCCTGCTGCTCTATTGTCCCTTCTTCGTTGTTGCGTAACAGGGCATTTCCGCCCAATGCAACCACTGCCAGTTTATTCATGGTTTTATGATTTGATAGGAAACAAACATAAAAAAAGGATAAAATAAATAGATGGATTTTAGTCAGCTTTTTTTGTTTTATATGTGGTTATAAAACAGTATCTTATAAATTTTAAAAATGAGTGGCAAACGGTTGTTAATCCGAAAGAAAAGAGCGGCTTTTGTTTTTAATTTTAATTTTTACCTGTTCCTTTTTTGAACGAGGAAGAAACCGGGAACCTCATTTTTTTGGTTAAATTTGCCGACTAATAAAAACAAGCGAAGCAACATGGCATTTAAAGCAAAAAAGCCCGGAAATTCGAAGCAGCAGAAGAAGAAACAAAAAACGCAGCCTTTTTTTCTGAATGAAAAGTTTAGATTTATTTTGGGAATTTTCATTTTGCTCATATCGGCTTATTTGCTGATTGCCTTTATCTCCTTTTTGTTTTTTGGCGCTGCCGACCAGAGCAAGCTCGACTTGTCGTGGAAAGAACTGGTTTTTAACTCCGATGTGAAAGTTGAAAACAAAGCCGGAAAAACCGGCGCATTTCTTTCTGAAAAATTAATGAATCGCGGTTTTGGCATAGCGTCGTTCCTGTTTATTTATCTGTTTGTGGTAAGCGGGTTTAAAATATTGGGAAGGAATTTGGTGAAATACAGGCGAACAGTAATTTATACACTGTTGACGGTCATCTGGTTTTCTGTGTTTCTAGGATTCGTTTTTCCAAAAACCAGTGCATCCTCTTTTATCTATCCCGGGGGGCAGTACGGTTTTGTGTTAGGAAGCTGGCTAAGCACGCTGATCGGTAAAATTGGTTTATTGTTGCTGCTCTTTATTTCCGGTTTGTCGATTCTCGTCGTCCGTTTCGAAAAAGTATATTCTGCAGTAAAAAATATATTTAAAAGACGGGAGAAGATTGTGGCCGAAGAAGATTCAGAAGAAGACAGCCCGGCAGAAGAGCCTTTGATTTCTGATGATTCGATTTCAAAAGTGATTGACGAGGAAGATAATATAAAGGCGATATTTGAACCGGATGTGGCAGATGAAGAACCCATGGAAATTCAGCGCGCTGAAGAAGAGGAGGTTCATCAGGAAGTTAAGCCGGCGCCGGAAGAAAAAGAAGAGGAAGGTTTGGAGCTGACCGTTCACCATAAAAAGGAAGAGGAAGTTGAAGCGAATTTTACAGGCGAAGGAATGGAAGATTATGACCCGACCCTGGAGCTTTCCAGATTTAAATTTCCTTCTTTGGAATTGCTTGAAGAGCACAGTTCGGGAAACGCGGAGGTGAGTAACGAGGAGCTGCTTGCCAACAAAAATAAAATTGTTGAAACCCTTCGGCATTATAAAATAGAAATTGTAAAAATCAGGGCAACCATTGGCCCTACCATCACGCTGTATGAAATTATTCCGGCGCCGGGTATTCGTATTGCAAAAATAAAGAACCTGGAAGACGATATTGCTTTAAGCCTTGCAGCGTTGGGAATTCGAATAATTGCACCTATTCCGGGGCGCGGAACAATTGGTATTGAAGTGCCAAACCGGAAACCCGAGGTTGTGTCCATGCGGTCTATTCTCAGCTCACGGAAATTTCAGGAAAGCACAGCTGACCTGCCCATTGCTCTGGGGAAAACCATCTCTAACGAAACCTACATGTTCGACCTTACAAAAATGCCGCACATACTGGTGGCAGGTGCAACCGGGCAAGGTAAATCTGTAGGCATTAACGTAATTATTACGTCACTGCTTTATAAAAAGCATCCGTCGCAAATTAAGTTTGTTTTTATCGACCCGAAAAAGGTGGAACTGAACCTCTATTCGGTGCTGGAAAAACATTATCTGGCTAAATTGCCCGACGAAGAGGAGCCGGTTATCACCGATATTCAGAAGGTAAAAAACACTCTGAACTCGTTGAATGTGGAGATGGATCAGCGTTACGATTTGCTGAAAAAGGCGCATGCCCGTAACATAAAAGAATACAACAAGAAATTTATCGGCCGCAGATTGAATCCGGAAAAAGGGCATCGGTTTTTGCCATACATAATTGTGGTTATCGACGAATTTGCCGATTTGATTATGACTGCCGGCAAGGAAATTGAATTGCCGATTGCTCGTATTGCACAGCTTGCAAGGGCAGTGGGTATTCACATGATAATTGCTACGCAGCGTCCGTCTACCAATATTATTACCGGGGTAATTAAGGCCAACTTCCCGGCGCGAATTGCGTTTAAAGTGGCTTCGATGATCGACTCCCGCACAATTTTGGACACGCCCGGTGCCAATCAGTTAATTGGTAAAGGAGACATGCTTATTGCCCAGGGAAGTAATATGACTCGTGTTCAGTGTGCTTTTATTGACACTCCCGAGGTGGAAAATATTTGTACGTTTATTTCGGAACAGCAAGGTTTCCCGAGCGCATTTTTGCTGCCTGAGTATGTGAGCGAAGATGAGGTTGGTCCGGGTGAGGTGGATTTGAACCACCGGGACGAACTGTTTAACGACGCAGCACGAGTGGTAGTTGCAAATCAAATGGGCTCTACTTCCATGATTCAGCGGAAATTTTCCATTGGATATAACCGCGCCGGACGAATTATGGATCAACTGGAGGCTGCCGGAGTGGTAGGCCCCAGCGAAGGAAGCAAGGCTCGCCAGGTTCTGCTTCAGGACGAATACAGTTTGGAACAATTATTGAATAGCTTTAATTAAAATTTTAATATGAAGGGTATTTTTCTTTTTGGCCTGTTTCTGGCTTCTTTTCTTTTAAGTAACGCACAGAAAGATCTTCGGGCCAAACAAATTCTGGAAGAAGTAAGCGAAAAAACGCGCTCGTATAAATCAATTTCTGCTGATTTTGTTTTTTCTATGCAAAATGAGCAAATGGACATTGACGAACGAAACGAAGGTTCCATAAAACTGAAAGGGCAAAAGTATATGGTAGACTTGCCCGAACTTGGGGTGAAGGTTTTTTCTGACGGAAAAACAATATGGAATTATATGAAAGACGGGAACCAGGTTACTATTTCGAACATGGAAGACGGGGGAAGCGACCTGATGGATCCTTCTACTGTGTTTACGATTTACGAGAAAGGATTTCAATCGAAATACATTGGAGAAAAAACTGTAGGAAACAGCGCCTGTGAGCAGATAGAGCTTTTTCCTGACTCTGACGAGTTTCAGGTTTCCAAAATATTACTTTCTCTGGGTAAATCGGACAAGATGATTAAATCGGCTCTTTTGTACGGAACCGACGGGAATATCTACGGAGTTGAAGTTAAAAAGATGGATACTCAAACCGAACTGCCCGATTCATTTTTTATGTTTAACGCCAGTGATTACGACGATGTTGAAGTCATCGATTTCAGGTGAGCAAGTAACTTAAAACAGCCAACCGGTAAGAATCCAGTCCGAATCCCATAATGCAACCACGGCACACGGGGCCAATAAGCGATTTGTGCCTGAAGTCTTCGCGTGTAAGCGTGTTTGATATGTGTACTTCTGTTGCAGGCGTTGTAACCCCGGCAATTGCGTCTCTTATGGCTACCGATGTATGTGTGTATGCTCCTGCATTAATTATAATGCCGTCAGCAGAAAAACCGTATTCGTGAATTTTATCAACCAATTCGCCTTCAATATTCGACTGAAAATAGCTGAAATTGACATCTGGAAAAAGAGTTTTTAACTTTTCATAATAATCCTCAAATTGCTCTGAACCATAAATATTTTGTTCTCTTCTTCCGAGCAAATTTAAATTAGGACCGTTGATAATCAATAAATTCATTTTATTTCAATTTTAATATATTTTATAGTAACTTTAAGTTTATTTAAACGTAGTTTGATTTAAATTATCTATATTCAGGAATAGTTGTTTCAAAATTATTTAAATCACCGGATTTAAAAAATAAAAATTGAAAGATATGAAATGGGAGGAAAGCAAAAAGGGGTTTGAGAATTACCTTAAACTGGAAAAGTCGTTGTCGCAAAATTCCATTGCAGCATACATAAACGACATAAATAAACTGATAGAGTTTCTGGGTAAAAACTTTAAACGAATAGGGCCGGAGAAAGTAAAGTTGAATCACCTGAAGAAGTTTGTGGAATGGCTCAACGAAAAAGGAGTGAGTCCACGTACTCAGGCGCGGACTATTTCTGGAATAAAATCGTTTTATAAATACTTGTTAATCGAGGAAAAAATTTCCAGCGATCCCACTGCATTGCTGGAGTCGCCAAAGATTGGACGCAAACTTCCGGACATACTGTCGATGGAAGAAATTGATACGCTTATTGATGCAGTTGATTTGGAGAAACCCGAAGGCCAGCGGAATAAAGCAATGCTGGAAACGCTTTACAGTTGCGGGCTGCGCGTTTCCGAACTTGTTAATTTGAAAGTGACTAACCTGTTTTTCGAACAGGGATTTATCAAAATAGAAGGAAAAGGCGATAAAGAAAGGCTGGTGCCGGTTAGTAGCCGCGCAGTTGAAGAGATTGGAAAGTATATGAATGGCTATCGCAAACGGTTGAAGATTAGCAAAGAAAGTGAAAATGTTCTGTTCCTGAACCGGAGGGGGAAAAAGCTGAGTCGGGTAATGGTGTTTACCATAATTAAAAACTTGGCGCAGAAAATAAACCTCGATAAAAAGATTAGTCCGCATACTTTCAGACATTCGTTTGCAACCCACCTTATTAATGGCGGCGCCGATTTGCGTGCAGTACAGGAAATGCTGGGGCACGAGTCAATTTTAACTACGGAAATTTATACGCATTTAGACCGTGATTACCTGAAAAGTACAATTCATCAATTTCACCCGAGATCATAGTTTTTTTGAATATAAGAATTTTTAGGGGCTGGATTTTTCCAGCCTTTTTTTATGACTCGGAAAATATTGGCTTTTTTGGGCGAATCAAAAGGTAAAACGGGTTTTTATTATTGGGCGATTTTCGTATTAAAGTTGTTAATTTGTTTTTATTTAAAAGGTCGGAATGCAACGCTACTTTGTTCAACTTAGTTTTAAAGGAACCAATTATCATGGCTGGCAAATTCAGCCTAACGCGCTTTCTGTGCAGGAAACTGTTGAGAAGGCTTTTTCAACCGTTTTACGTGAAGATATATCTGTTACAGGCGCCGGCCGCACGGATACCGGAGTTCATTCTTCGTTTTACATTTTGCATTTCGACGCTTCGAAAAAGATTGAAGATACACAGAAACTGGTATTTCGGATGAACGGATTTTTGCCGCCGGATGTGGCCATTCAGAAAATATGGAGCGTGAACCGGGAAGCACATGCGCGTTTTAGCGCCCTTTCGCGCACATACAAATACTATATTACAACGCAAAAAAGTCCGTTTCAAACCGAGACTTCTTTTTTCTTTCACGGAGAGCTGGATGTTAATAAGATGAACGACGCCGCAAAAAGCCTTTTTGAGTATTCTGATTTTACAAGTTTCAGCAGGTTGCACACAGATGTGAAAACCAATTTTTGCAAAATTTATCGGGCCGAATGGAAAAAGGAAAATGGTACGTTGTGTTTTGAAATTAAAGCCGACCGTTTTTTGCGGAATATGGTTCGCGCAATAGTAGGAACCCTGTTGGAAGTTGGCAAAGGGAAGCTCTCTCTGGAAGGCTTCAAAAAAATAATAGAACAAAAGGACAGAGGTGCTGCAGGCGCTTCGGCTCCTGCTCAGGGGCTTTTCCTTGTTGATGTGGAGTATCCCGAAGAAATTCTTTTGGGAGAATAGTTTCTGGGAATTCGGCTATTGTTTTTCTTTAAAATAGCTGTCATTCAGAATGAAATAATTTTTCTTTTTTCAGATGTTTTTCTATTCAAAAGATAATTGCAGAAAATGGCCATTGCTATTCAAAAAAAGTTTTAGGTAATTTAGAATGAATTACTATATTTGCACTCGCAAAATAAACACGGGTGTAGCTCAGTTGGCAGAGCACTGGTCTCCAAAACCAGGTGTCGGGAGTTCGAGTCTCTCCTCCCGTGCAAGCGAAAAGCGAGGTTCAGCAATATGCAGAGCCTCGCTTGTTTTTTGTGGTCGTATATAAAATGATGTACAGTTTTACTTCAGCCTGTCTCCGTAGAAAAACAAAAAAAGCTGCATCTCTGCAGCCTTTTAACATCTTTTTAAAACATTTGCATTTTGTGCAACTTTCGGTAACGCCCATCTGAAGCCAGCAACTCGTCGTGGGTGCCTTGTTCCACAATTTCCCCTTTATGCAGAACGTAAATAACATCTGCATTTTTGATGGTTGAAAGCCGGTGTGCAATTACCAGTGACGTCCGGTTTTTCATTAGCTTGACCAACGCATCCTGTACAAGGCTTTCCGATTCGGTGTCGAGCGACGAAGTAGCCTCATCAAGAATAAGTATCGGCGGGTTTTTCATTACGGCACGTGCAATGGAAATTCGCTGCTTTTGTCCCCCTGAAAGTTTGTCTCCACGGTCGCCGATTGTGGTTTGATAACCATTTTCAGTATCCATGATAAAATCGTGTGCATTGGCAATTTTCGCGGCATTTATCACCTGCTCCTCGGTAACATTTTTAAGTCCGAACGCAATGTTGTTGTAAAACGAATCGTTGAAAAGAATTGGTTCCTGATTTACATAACCAATGAGGTTGCGCAGGTCTTTCAGTTTCAGATCGCGTAAGTCTGTCCCGTCGAGCATTATTTTTCCGTCCGTTACTTCGTAGAAACGTGGCAGTAAGTCAACCAGTGTGGTTTTTCCGCTTCCAGAACGTCCCACAAACGCGGCTGTTTCACCTTTCTTAATATTCAGCGAGATGTTTTTTAAAACCGGAGTAGAATTGTATGCAAATGATACATTTTGATAAGAAATATCTGAGTGAAAATCTTTAATTGGTGTTGCCTCTGGTTTTTCGACGATTGTTTCCTGCGTGTTCAGAATTTTGTCAATTCGTTCCATCGAAGCCAGTCCTTTTTCTACACTGTACAGTGCCGTTGAAAAAGCTTTTGCCGGGTTTATTATGTTGTAGAAGAAAACAAGGTATCCGATAAATGCGGCTGCATCGAGCGAACTTTTATGGTTTAAAATAAGTTGGCCGCCATACCACAATACAATAATAATAACGGCTGTGCCAAGAAATTCACTCATAGGGTGAGCCAGAAAACGCCTCCACATCAGCTGGTTCATAATGTTGAAGTAGCTTTCGTTTTCCTTTTCGAATCGTTCTTCGGCTTTGTTTTCGGCGTTGAATGCTTTGATAATTCGCAACCCGGAAAGGTCTTCCTCGATTACCGACAGAATTTCACCCATTTTATTTTGTCCTTTGCGGCTCTCTTTCTTCAGGCTTTTGCCAATGCGCCCGATAATGTAGCCGGCAATGGGAAACATCACAAACACAAACAGAGTGAGACTCCAGCTCATGTAAACCATAACCGCAACAGAAACAATAATGAGAATCGGGTTCTTAATCATCATGTCCAGCGAGTTCATTATGGAATTTTCCACCTCGGTAACGTCGCCGGTCATGCGCGCCATTATGTCTCCTTTTCGTTCGTCAGAAAAGAATCCCAACTGCAACTTCAGTATTTTTTTATAAATTCTGGATCGAATATCCCGTACCACGCCATTACGAATAAAAACAATCATGTAATTGGCCAAGTAATAAAAACCTGTTTTCAGAAAAACGGTGATGATAATGAAAATTCCGATGAAAATTAATGCTTTTTCATGGTTGTATTTTATTATCACCTGACTAATCAGGTAGTTCGCATATTCTGAAAACGAAGAAATGCTGTAAGTAAATTCCGGTTTAATTGTTACCAGTTCCTGCGTTCCGAAAAGAATCTGGAGCGAAGGGATGAGCAGCAAAAATGAAAAGGCTCCGAAAATGGCACTCAGAAAGTTGAAAACAATGTTCCATGCCAGTTTCCATTTGTAGGGCGGGATAAACCGTCGAAGGAGATGTATAAAGTCTTTCATTTAAAAAATTCCGGTATAATTTTGCGGTGTAATTTGCTTCAATTCCTTTTTAACAGCGTCATCAACGTTTAATGTATCAATAAAGTTGTGAATGGACTGTTTGTTAATTACCTCATTTTTTCTGGTCAAATCTTTCAGCGCTTCGTATGGATTCGGGAAAAATTCGCGGCGCAAAATGGTTTGAATGGCTTCGGCCACAACCGCCCAGTTTTCTTCCAAATCTTTTTCAATGGTGTGCGGGTTCAGAAGCAATTTTCCCAGCCCTTTTAGTGTTGATTTTATGGCAATAATTGTGTGCCCGAAAGGAACGCCGATAAATCTGGTTGCAGTAGAGTCTGTCAGGTCGCGCTGCAGCCTCGATACCGGAAGCTTCGACGAGAGTTGTTCGAATCCGGCATTGGCAATTCCGATGTTTCCTTCGGAGTTTTCAAAATCGATGGGGTTTACTTTGTGTGGCATGGTGGACGAACCTACTTCGCCTTTTTTAATGCTTTGTTTAAAGTAATTCATCGAAATGTAACTCCACATGTCGCGATTAAGGTCGAGCAGAATATTGTTGATGCGTTTTATGGCATCGAAAATAGCTCCGTAATTATCGTAGTGCGCAATTTGAGTAGTAAACTGAGAGCGCTCGAGCCCCAGCTTTTCTTTGCAAAAAGAGTTGGCAAATTGTTGCCAGTCGATATTTGGGTATGCCACAAAATGTGCGTTGAAATTTCCGGTTGCGCCACCAAACTTTGCGTAACAGGGCAGACTTTTTAGCTGTTCCAACTGAACCTGAATCCGTTCAATAAAAACCCTGATTTCTTTTCCCAACTTGGTTGGAGATGCCGGTTGCCCGTGAGTTTTTGCTAGCATCGGAATGTCTTTCCACTGTGCTGATAATTCTTCGAGCTTATTCGTTAGTTGCTGCAAAAGCGGATAATATTCTTCGGTTAAAGCATGATGAATGGTTAAAGGCAAAGCTGTATTGTTGGCATCCTGCGAAGTGAGTCCAAAATGAATAAACTCTTTGTATTTGGCCAATCCTATTTTGTCGAACTGTTCTTTGATGAAATATTCAACAGCCTTAACATCGTGGTTGGTTACGCTTTCAATCTCTTTTATGCGTTCTGCATTTTCAATGGAAAACTGCTGGTGTATTTCCTTGAGTTTAAGGAGTTGTTCTTTTGTAATATCTTTTAACTGGGGCAGCGGAATTTCGCAAAGCGCCGTAAAATATTCGATTTCTACAAACACACGGTATTTTATCAGGGCATATTCGCTAAAATATTTCCAAAGGTTTTCTACTTTATTCTGATATCTGCCGTCAACCGGCGAAATGGCTGTCAAACTGTTCTGATTCATTTTATTTTTTCTTAAAAAATGCATCGCAAAGGTAGCAATTTAGGCGAATTAGGTTTTTTTTTGAAGGGCGTTATTTTTTCGCTTGATGTGGCTGATTTATTTATAACTTCGCTGCAGAACCTGTAATCAGGTTAAATCGTTTTGTCAATACGAAAGAACTTGAACAATGAATAAATTTTGGAATTTACTATTTGTACTGATTTTTTTCCCGCTTTTTTTGTTTGCAGAAGGAGAGGAGAAGGCCGAAAAACTGGTGTATAAACTCAATATTAAACAAGAAATTACAAAAGCAACCTGGCGGCAGACAAAGCAGGCGTTTGAAGCGGCAGATTCGTTGGGCGCAGATGTGTTTCTGATTCATATGAACACCTATGGCGGAACAGTTTTGGATGCCGATTCCATTCGAACAAAAATTTTGCAGAGTTCGATTCCCGTATATGTTTTTATCGATAACAACGCCGCGTCGGCAGGGGCGTTAATTTCGGTTGCCTGCGACAGCATTTACATGCGCTCAGGAGGAAGTATTGGAGCCGCAACTGTAGTTAATCAAACCGGCCAGGCCATGCCCGATAAATACCAGAGTTATATGCGCTCAACAATGCGCTCAACGGCCGAGTCGCACGGAAAGGATACAATTGTTTCGGAAAATGATACCATTTACAAGTGGCGTCGCGACCCCAAAATTGCGGAAGCAATGGTTGACCCTTCAGTTTTTATTGAAGGAATTATCGACACGGGAAAGGTCCTGACTTTTACACCTCGCGAAGCGATTGAATACGGCTTTTGCGAAGGAGTTGCCGAGAATGTGCCGGAGGTATTGCAGAAAGTGGGAATCGATGAATACAAAATTGTGGAGTATGAGCCGAGCTGGATTGAAAAGATAATTGGTTTTCTGGTTCATCCGATGATTTCGGGGCTTTTAATAATGGCCATTATTGGCGGTATCTATTTTGAGTTGCAATCACCCGGAATTGGATTTCCTCTGGGAGTCGCGATTCTTGCTGCTGTTCTTTATTTTGCCCCGCTTTACCTCGAAGGACTGGCCGAACACTGGGAAATTTTGCTTTTCCTTGTTGGTTTGATATTAATTGCCCTTGAAGTTTTTGTTATTCCGGGGTTTGGAGTTGCTGGCGTTTCCGGTGTTCTTCTTGTTTTTATAGGTTTGGTGTTGAGCCTGATTGAAAATGTGGTGTTCGATTTTGAACCGGTGAATACCCAGCGGCTTGGCGTTGCAATAATGACTGTTGTTGCAGGCGTTTTCGGCGGATTTATTTTGTCGTTGTATCTCGGCAATAAGTTGTTTTCTGCCCATTCCGGCCCGTTTAAAAATCTGGCATTAAATACTGTTCAGGATGTAGAAGATGGGTATCTGAATGTGGATTCGTCATTTATCGCCTTAAAAGGAAAAAAAGGAATCGCTCAAACTGTCCTTCGTCCGGGAGGAAAAGTGCTCATCGAAGGCGAAGTTTACGACGCTGTTACCGAAGGTGGTTTTATTGATAAAGGCGACGAAATTGTTGTAATAAAAGTGGAAGCGGCCCAGCTTTATGTGGATCGGCCGGAAAACTAATTCAATTATATTGCCGGCTGGCGCAATAATTACCTGCCGGATATAAAAACGAGATTTTAATAGAGATTTCTTTTAAAATCCTTTTTGCATAGATTCGCTCCGGCGATTTTACTCTGTCTATTGGAAACTTTGTATTATTCTATAATTATTAATTGCGATGAAAAAAAACAAAAACATTCTGTTACTTCTGGTTTTAACATTATTAGCTCCCGTTTTCGTGTCTGCGCAATCACCCGGCGATGGTTCTGAAGTGATTGGCAGGTGGAATCTTACCGTGGTTATTGAAGATGATGACATGGAAGAGTTGGGACTTTTCCGCCACGGACTGATGGATGCCGATGGTTTTCCCGGATGGCTGGAAATAAAACGTTCCGGTTTTTCTACGCTTGTTGGCTACTATGTGGGGTACGAGGGAAGCGCCCGTCCGATTTCTAAAATTTCCTATTCTGCTAAAGACGGTAAATACCATTTCACCATTCCTCCACAGTGGATGGATATTGAAGATATTTATTTTGAGTTTTCTCTGGAGGATGACAAGCTGACCGGTTATGAAATACTGGACGGCCATAAACTCTACTGGACAGGTGTAAGGGCGCCGAGCCTCGAACGAAAAGAACCTCCGGTGTGGGGAAATCCGAAAAATCTGCTGGACGATAACTTGTCGCGCTGGATTGTCCCGGCAAAAAACGAGTTTCGCATGGTCGACGGAGTTTTGGTTAATGCGAAAGCCGGAGGAAATCTGGTAACAACCGAAAGGTACGACGACTTTAAACTCAGTGTCGAATTCAGGTATCCGGAAGGAAGCAACAGCGGAATTTATTTGCGTGGCAGGTACGAACTCCAAATTATGGACGACTACGGAACTGACGTAAGCAGCACCGGCGTTGGTGGTATTTACGGTTTTATTGAACCTTCGGTAAACGTTGCAAAAAAGGCAGGCGAGTGGCAGAGTTATGAAATAACGCTGGTAGGAAGGCATGTAACCGTTGTGTACAATGGAGTTGAAATTATTTCTAACCGGATTATTCCCGGAATAACAGGTGGTTCGCTCGACAGTAAGGAAGGCAACCCCGGACCAATTATTTTGCAGGGAGACCATGGCCCGGTTGAATTTCGGAAAATTGTGATTACTCCGTCTGTGAATTAGCCTATTTTTTAAATGATAACAAAACAAGGGGGATGCTTAAATTAAGTATCCCCCTTGTTTTATTATGGGCAAAAACCAAATTATTTTTTGTCCGGCTGTGCCTCCTCTTCCTTGTTTTCGGCAGGCGTGTTTTCCTTAGATTGCTTTTCGTTTTCAGAAAAGAAGTGTTGTGCCATTGCAAAAACCGGATAATCGTCAGATAACGAGCCTACATTAACAGCGCATGCAACAACAAGGTTTTCGTCCGGATAAATTAGCAATGCAGCGCCTCCTCCGGTTACCGTGCCGCTTCTGCCGTATATTTTCCGTCCGCTGTTGTCGGTCATCAGAATCCAGCCGTTTGCCATGCGCGAAGGCGTGCTTCCTGAAATAAGAACCGGTTCAAACAGTTTTTCTTTAAACCCGGTTGTGAAATAATCAGAATAAAGTATTGCATTTCCAAGTTTAACCAAATCTTCGGCATTGGAGAGTAATCCTTCTGACGGCGCTTTGTAGCGCATGTCCCGGGTAGTTGCTTTTACAACCTGGGCAATAAAATTATGGTCGAAAAAATCGCTTCTCCCTTTTATGGTGGCAAGCGGATTGTCGGGTTCGGTAAATTTCAAATTCAGCGTATCTGTAACATACTCTTCTAAAATGCTGTGAAATTTTTTATTGGTGGCTTTTTCCATAACTACCCCTAAAAGGTTGTAGTTGAACATGGAGGGAAGCATGTACATTCCGGGGGTAAACAACAACGAATCTGCTTTAAAACTATCCAGCCCCTGTTCTGACGAAATATTCAGTCCTCTCCAGTCTTTTTCGTTTTCATTCGGTTCCCTTATTCCGGAAGTTTGAGAAACCAGGTGATGAATTGGCAGCGGGAATTTTTTCTCTGGAAAACCCGGATAGTAGTATTGTACAACAGAGTCGGGTTGAAGCGTTCCTTCTTCTACCATTTTCTGGTAAATAAGAGCCGTAAAAACCTCAGAAACCTGTCCTATTCTGAATTTGGTATTGCGAGTTGCCGGAACGTTTAAATCTTCAGAGGCAAGTCCCATTCCTTCCGAATAAATAATTTTACCGTTTTTGGCAACGGCAAAATTGCCTCCCGGAACGAGATTAGCCGACAGGTAAAAACCGGCGTCAGTTCGCGCAGCTTTTATTTGGTCAATGTATTTCCGATCGTAAAGGACATCGGTTTTGGATTGTTTGCAGTTGGAAAGGGAAAACAGAATCGCAATTAAAATTGAATACCGTATAATTCTACTCACGTTCATATTGTTTTGGTTAAATAATAGCTGTTAAAAGGCGCAAAAATAGAGAATCCTGAGAAAAACTTTCCATAAAAGTTAAAGAATCAAATTGCTACATTTGTTTTTTCTTTTTCAGACCTTGCGATGGTTACGGCGCCGCAGCTGTCGCTCCAAACATTAACCGATGTGCGCAGCATGTCGAGAATCCTGTCAACCGCCAGTATCAGCCCGATTCCTTCCAACGGAAGCCCCACTGCAGAGAGGATGACGGTCATCATTACCAGGCCGGCCATTGGAATTCCGGCGGCTCCGATTGACGCAAGAAGTGCAGTGAATACAACCAGCATCTGTTGTCCAAAAGAGAGGTCGATGCCATATGCCTGTGCAATGAACATGGCCGCAACACATTCGTAAAGTGCGGTTCCGTCCATATTTATTGTCGCCCCCAAAGGCAAAGTAAAACTGGAAACTTTGTTGGAAATGCCACTGTTGTTTTCCAGTACTTCCATGGTTAGTGGCAGTGTTGCACTTGACGATGAAGTGGAAAAAGCAGTTAAAAGCGGCGCTGCCATGTTTTTTAGGTGAGAATATGGTTTGGCTTTGCCGATGAAGCGAACAATAAGCGGAAGCGACACCAGCGCATGGAAAAGAAGCGCTATTACAACCGTGAGGCTGTAAACGGCAAGGCTGCCTGCAATACTGGCCAGCTCTTCAGAATTTCGACTGACTTCAGTAGCTACAATCCCAAAAATTCCCAGCGGTGTAAATTTGATGATGAAGAGCGTAATTTTCATCATTACATCAAAAAAGGCATCGAAAAAGTTTGTTAGCAACTGGCGGTGTCCTTTTCCGGCTTTGGTAATGAAAAAACCGAGAAGAATGGCAAAAAATATTACAGGGAGAATGTCTCCGCGCGCCATTGAATCGATTACATTTTCAGGAATCAGCCGGTATAAAATATCTTTAACAGAGCTGGTGTTTTCAGTTAGTCCTTCCACTGTTTTCGAGAATCCGAGGTCGATTCCGACTCCGGGCCTAATTATGTTAACAGCTGCAAGTCCTGTTAGAATTGCCAGTGTGCTGGTTGCCAAATAGTAAAACATTGTTTTCACCCCAAGTCTTCCCAGGTTTTTTCCGTCGCCCATGCTGGTAACACCACTTACAATAGAGCTGAATACCAGCGGAATTATAACCATTTTTAGCGCTCTGAGAAAAATATCGCCAATCCACGAAATATATTGAACTCCGTGGGGAACAAAATAACCAAAAAGTACAGCTATAATAAAAGCAATGAGGATTTGCCAGTGCAGTTTAATTTTCAAAAGTCTCACTTTCCTTGTTTTTAGTAGCACTAAGATAGTTTTTCTGATTGTTTTGACAAGTGCTGATTAAAATCTGACTCTTGTAATATCTCCGTAGACTCGTAGTTTTGGGTGGTCGGCAAATGCTCTGACCTGGTATTCTTTTCCTTTTTTCTGAATTTTTGGATTTACGGAAAACTCCATGGTTTCTGAAACTGAAATAGTTCCGGTTTCCTTCCACTCATCCGAATACAATTCTTCCACAAAGCCAGCGTATTCCCGATACTGAAAACCGGCTTTCAATAAGTTGGAATCACCTGTTTTTGCTATTTGGCCGTGAAAAGTCAGCTTGCTATTTCCTTCAGAAAAAGATGCAGGTAGCGTAATTATTGCAGGCGGTTCAAGAGCGGGTTCCACATGAGTAATTTTTAAAACAATCGGGTTTGGCCACTTGTGGTTGTTGTAAATTCGCTGGGCGCGCACGCAGGAAATATGTAGTCCGTCCTTTTTTTGTTCGAAGTAGGTTTTTGCATCTGTTTTGGGCTGGTACTCTACCAGTTCTCCTGATTGTCCCAGCACACTCACCTCGCTTTTTTCTGTTGTTTTTACCGATTTGATAAGAAAATTTTTTCGTTCGCCTCTAGCCCAATCCGGAATTTTGGTAAGAAATGCGTACACTGTTTTTTCGCGGGGATTCCAGGTGAACCAAATGTTCTCTTCGTTGGGTAAAATCCACGGAGCCACGTTTTCAACAGCTTCGTGGTTAATGAAATTCCACGCAGCTATTTCCCGCAGATTGGCTTCCTGCTGTTCGGGCAATTCGCCGTTTGGTTTCGGCCCGACATTCAGAAGCAGATTCCCTCCTTTTGCGCGGGTTTCAATTAAAATTTCGATGAGCCGATTCCCGGTTTTGTACGCTTCGTTTGTTGGTTTGTATGCCCATTGCGTTCCCATGGTGATGCACGATTCCCATGGCTCGTCAGACGAAATTCCCAAAACGGTTTGCTCCGGCGTTTTTATGGCGCCGCGCGTTACAACAATATCGGGCTGAAGTTCCCACACCACTTTTTTGCATTTTTCCTGCAACGGTCCTTCTCCGCCATCAAAAAAAATGATGTCAATATCGCCGTACTGAGCCATCAGTTCCATGCACTGAAGCTCTAACAATTCGAGGTATTTCAACATTGTGCTGTCGGGCAACGGATTTGGAAACCTTCTGCGAACCTGCAGTCCGTTTTCGTACAGAAAATTGAAATCTTCCGGAGAATAGTAAAATCCAACTGCCAATCCTGCTTCCCGCGTTGCATCGACATACTCGGCCAGCATGTCTTTCCCGTACGGAGTATTCATAATGTTTAACGAAGTGGTTTGGGTATCCCACATGCAAAAACCGGAGTGGTGTTTGGTTGTGAATACAATGTATTTCATGCCGGACAGTTTTGCGAGGGCGGCTATTTCTTTTGCCGAATAGTCTTTCGGATTGAAGGTTTTGGGCAATTCGTTAACAAACCGGTTGAGATAATCATCGGATGCACCGGCCATCGAATGGCTGATTACAACCCCAAGCTGGCTGTCGAAACTGAAATGGATGAACATTCCGAATCCTAAAGTCCGAAACCACTCCAGTCGCTCGGGTTTGTTCAGGTTTAAAAAGTTTTCAGAATTGGTTTCCTGCGCCCCGGCGGAGAAAAAAATGAAAAGGAGGGAAATGGCAAAGAATAGTTTTTTCATTGTCTCGGTTTTAATTCTTTTGGTTTTTTAAACTAATTATTTGTTACGACAAATAATACTGCAAATTAAAAAATAAACAGGTTAAAAATTATATATTCGTAGGTTATTAAGGTAATTAAAATAAGAAAGATATGTTTAATAAAGAAGTTTACACAAGCAGAAGAAATAGCCTTAAAAGTAAGATGAATAAAGGCGTAGCCCTATTTTTGGGGAATGTTGATTCTCCCATGAATTGTACGGACAATACGTTTTATTTCAGACAGGATAGTTCTTTTTTATATTTTTTCGGACTCGATTTTCCGGGACTGGCAGGTGTAATTGATTTTGACAATGGTGAAGATTACATTTTTGGAAATGATGTGGACATGGACGACATCATTTGGATGGGGCCACAAGTTTCCATTCAGGAAAATGCTGAAAAAGTAGGTGTTGTAAAAACTGCTCCGCTGGCAAAACTGAATGACTTTATTTCCGGAGCAATTAAACAAGGCAGGAAAGTACATATTTTGCCCCCGTACCGCGCCGAAAATAAAATCTGGCTGGAACAACTACTGGGGATTTCTTCGCTGAGAATTGGCGATTATGCTTCGGTTGAACTGATAAAAGCCGTAGTGGATTTGCGCTCAGTTAAAGGTCCGGAAGAGCTTGAAGAGATAAAAAAAGCTTGTGCAACCGGTTACGAAATGCACGTTACTGCCATGAAAATGGCTCAACCCGGCGCCTGGGAACAAAAAATAGCAGGAACCATCGAAGGCATTGCGGCCGCAGGTGGCGGTATTATTTCATTCCCGGTAATTTTGTCGCAAAATGGTGAAACACTGCACAACCACGACCATTCACAAATTTTGCGTGAAGGCGGATTGATGCTGGTGGATGCCGGCGCAGAATCGTTGTTGCATTACGCTTCAGATTTCACCCGAACCATTCCGGTTGGCGGAAAGTTTACGCAGAAGCAGCGTGAAATTTATGAAATCGTGCTTGCTGCAAACAATAAGACAACAGAACTCTCCCGCCCGGGTGTAACATATAAATCGGTTCATATGGCAGCCGCTGAGGTAATTGCTTCCGGTTTAAAAGAATTGGGACTTATGAAAGGCGATGTTAAGGAAGCTGTTAAAAACGGGGCTCACGCTTTGTTCTTCCCTCACGGAATAGGCCACATGATGGGGCTTGATGTACACGATATGGAAGACCTGGGACAGGTTTATGTTGGATACGACGATGAGGTTCGTCCTTCTACTCAGTTTGGGACTTCTGCATTGCGTATGGGGCGTAGGTTACAGCCCGGATTTGTAGTTACCAACGAACCCGGAATTTATTTTATCCCAGCACTTATTGACCAGTGGCAACGCGATAAAACCAATGCTGATTTCATTAATTTCGATAAAGTAAATGAATACCGTGATTTTGGGGGAATCAGGCTTGAGGACGACATCGTGATAACAGAAACAGGTAGCGAAGTTATTGGAAAGAGGGTTCCGATTGATCCGGAAGAAGTGGCAAAAGTTGTTGCTGGTTAAGCGGATTTGTCAATCTGTTTTTTCAAAATCCGATAATAGAAATAATCCATCTCGGTTTTTATTTCATCCCTTATCTCCCGGCATTTTTGTTTTATTTCTTCTTTGTCGTTGGAGCATTGGTAGGGGTTATGAAAGCCGAGATGCATTTTTCGCTTGCATTTAATGGGCGGAACCTGCAGTTGTTCCACTGTCCCGTCGCCTACCGTAATCAGGTAATCGAATTCCATATCATCGAATTTTGAATAGTGCTGCGGAACTTGTGGTTTCAGACTGATTCCTATTTCTGCCATCACCTCAATTGCAATCGGGCTAACATGATCTGTCGGCTTGATTCCCGCAGAATAAATTTCAATATTTTTATTGTAACTGCGAAGGATTGCCTCGGCCATTTGGCTTCTGCAGGAATTTTGATTACTTAAAAAAAATATTTTCATCAGACCGCGGTTTTTGGTTTATAGTTCTATTGGCTATTCTTTCACATTTCTGCCGATAAAGTATAATTAAAAACGGATTTTTCAAAATTTAAGGTTGATTGATTTTGTTGAAAACTAAAGTTTTACAGATGTTTTTCAGCATAATTTTTGGTTGTGGGTTTTCTTTGAAAATGCAGATACAACGGATTATATTAAATATTTTCCCAAAAATGTCCCGAATAATCCACTTAAATTGATTTTAAATTCTTTGAGTATTAAGGTGTAATTCCCTATTTTCGTAGTCTGTTATTTTATGCACACCATGAATTTATGGTATTTAAAATTTTGTAAATGGAACCTAAAGATCTAAAAAAACCTGAAGGGTTGGAGAGCAGTCAGAATGCCAACGACGAAAAATCAGGCAATTCTGTTGCTTCGACTGAGCAAACTGAAAATCTTGAAAAAACTGAAAAGTCAGAAGAGAGCAATCAGTTAAATGAGCCTGAAACCAATGAGGTTTCTGATAGCAATGAAACGGTATCTGCAGAAAATCAGGATGCAGCAGAATCATCTGTTCCTGAGGTGAAGCAGGAAGCACCTGTTGATGCTCCTTCCGAAGAAGAAACTGATGATGAAAGCGAAGAGCCTGCAGAAGAAACTACGGTTTCCGAACAGTCTGAATCATTGGTAGAAGAAGCCGAATCAGATTCGGAAGTAGAGCCTAAAAACGAAGAAGTTTCAGAAGAAGAGGATCTTAGTGAGGAAACAGAAAGTTCTCAGGAAAAAGCTGAGGTTGTTGCCGAAGCAGAGGAAGAACCGGAGAACGACGAAAAGGCAGATGCTGCAACCGAATCTGCCCCTGAAGTGAAGGAAAAAGCTGAACCTGCCCCTGCTCCTCCAAAAAGGGAAAAGGTTGATTATAATACATATAAACAGATTGAGCTGGTAAACGCTCTGCGCGATGTTCTCGAAAAAGATGAGGAATACGATATCCGTGATGAGGTGGAAGCCATTAGAAGCGCTTTCTATAAACAGGTGAAAGAAGAACACGAGCAGCAGAAAAAACAGTTTCTGGAAGAAGGTGGAAACGAGGAAGAGTTTGTTCCGGAGGAGAATCCTTATGAACAGGACATTAAAGATTTACTGAAACGCTACCGTCAAATCAGGCACGAATTCAATAAAAAACTGGAGCAGGAAAAAGAGACGAATCTCCAGATTAAATACGATATTATTGAGGAGATTAAAGGGCTGATTCATAAAGAAGAGTCCATTAATAAAACATTTCAGGAATTTAGAGACCTACAGCAGCGCTGGCGCGAAATTGGCCTGGTTCCGCAAGGCAAAATGAAAGATTTGTGGGACACCTACCATTTTCATGTAGAGAATTTTTACGACTACATAAAAATCAACAAAGAGCTTCGCGACCTTGATTTGAAGAAGAACCTTGAGATGAAAATCAGGTTGTGCGAGCAGGCCGAGGAGTTGCTTTTGGAAACCAATACCATAAAAGCGTTTAATCATCTTCAGAAGTTGCACGAGCGTTGGCGTGAAATTGGTCCTGCTCCGCGTGAAAACAAAGATGATATTTGGGAGCGCTTTAAAGCCGCAACTGCCAAAATCAACAAAAAACACCAGGAGTATTTCGAAAGCAGGAAGACTGAGCAGAAGAAAAATCTGGAAGCCAAGCGGGCGCTTTGTGAGCAGGTAGAGGAAATAAATGAAACGGAGTTTGAGTCTCACAAAGATTGGGGCGAAAAATCGAAGGAAGTAGTCAACCTGCAAAAAGTATGGCGCACAATCGGTTTTGCCTCGCGTAAAGAGAACAACAAAATTTACACGCGGTTTCGCGAAGCCTGCGATAAGTTTTTCGATGCAAAACGCGATTTTTATTCAAAGAATAAAGAACTTCAGCAAAATAACCTTCAGCTGAAAATTGATCTGTGCATGCAGGCCGAAGCATTAAAAGACAGTGACGACTGGCGTAAAACAACGCAGGATCTTATTAATATTCAAAAGCAGTGGAAGGAAATTGGCCCGGTGCCCCGAAAACATTCAGACGCGTTGTGGAAACGTTTCAGGGCTGCCTGCGATTTCTTTTTTGATAAGAAGTCAGAACACTTTTCCAGTGTCGATTCAGAGCAGGTAGATAACCTCAAAGAAAAGGAACAACTGATAGCGGATGTCAGAAACTTTGAGCCGACTGATGATGCCGATGAAAATCTGCGGATGTTAAAAGATTTTCAACGAAGGTGGACAGAGATTGGGCATGTTCCGATTAAAAAGAAAGATGAAGTTCAAAAGCAGTTCAGAGACGCCATTAACAAATTGTTTGATGATTTGAATTTGGATGAATCCAGGCGCAATATGCTTAAGTTTAGAACTAAAATGGCTTCTTTCTCTGAGTCGTCGCGCGGGCAGAATAAAATGCGCCTTGAACGCGATAAATACATGAACAAGCTGAAACAACTGGAGAATGATTTGGTGCTTCTGGATAACAACATCGGTTTTTTTGCAAAATCTAAAAATGCAGAGTCGCTGATAGAAGATGTGAAAAAGAAGATTGAACAAACCAGGGAAAGAATAGAATCCCTGAAAGATAAAATCAGGGTTATCGACGAAATGGATCAATCAGAAGAAGATTAGGTTCTACAATATATTGGAAATAAAAGCCTCGCACGAAGTGTTCGTGGGGGGCTTTTTGTTGGTTGGAAACATAGAACAAGTCTTTTTGTGTTTTGATGACGATAAACTGTTAATAGAAAAAAGGGAGTGTAATCTAAATTCTGTGCGGTCAATTGTATAGTAAAAAAAATTTGTTTAATTTGAAGGAATAATTGATAAAAAGGAAGCTTTCAATATGAAAAATTGTTTCATCTAACTATGGCCTCAAAACTTTTGAGATGAATTTTAATCAAACCGATAGTTTTAATGAGATTTATACAATATTTTACAGGAGATCGTTTTTGTATGTGAAGTCATATGTTCATGACGATATGGCTGCCGAAGATATCGTAACCGAAACGATGATAAAGTTGTGGGAGCAGATGAAACTCGGAAAAATTGATCCGGTTGCTCCGTTCTTGTTTACCATGCTAAAAAACAGGACACTTGATTACTTGAAACGCCAAAAAATAAAACGAGATGTCCGCGATGTTATTCAAAATACTCTGGTCAGGGAGTTGGAGATGCGGAAAACGTCACTTGAAATGAGTAATCCTGAAGAGATTTTTTCAGAAGAGATACATCAAATTATTCATTCAACATTACAGTCGCTTCCCCAAAAAACAAGGGAAATTTTTATACAAAGCCGGTTTGAAAACAAATCGCATAAAGAAATAGCTGACTTGTTTGATATATCGATGAAAGGAGTAGAATATCACATAGCTCAGACGATTAGGCAACTGCGGATTTCGTTAAAAGATTATTTGCCTCTTATCGGTTTTTTATCGTTTTTGAATTATTGAGACACCTGTTAGACATCATCCAATATTTTTAAATACGATGTCCAGCGTTCTAATAGTTCTTTACTCTATTTTTTGCGTTCATATTTCTTAGTAGTTGGTTGAATTTTCGTGTTTGACGTTGTCTGAAGCTTTCTATACAGGCAAGTCAAGAGTCGATTCGATCAATTAACCTTTCAAATATTTAAAGTAGTAACGTCAGCAACTTTAGATATGGTTTTCCAAACATGACAGTGTAAATTGGTTAAATAAAAAGATATTTCTGAAAAAAATGAAAAAACTACTAGGGAAACTTAATCCTTGGTCGTTATTAATATGTATGCATAATTTAAAACCAGTGAATAAACTTCTTTTAAAATACATTAAAGGTGACTGCTCTGAGCAGGAGAAAGTAAAAGTTGTAGAGTGGATGGATTCTGCTCCTGAAAATATGAAGGAGTATCTTTCTCTTCGGAAACTCTATGATATAACCATCTGGCAGGCAGATTCGGAAATTTCAATTTCTGAGAAGCCAAAGAAACGAGTCAATCTTTTTCGTAAAAACCGAATCCTTATTGAAGCCGTTAAAGTGGCTGCAATTTTTGCCATTGCTATACTGGGATATCAGTATTTTCCTTTCTATCCGAATGACCGCTATTCAGAACCTGTAATGCAGACACTGCATGTTCCGGCAGGACAGCGTGCCGAGCTTATTCTTGAGGATGGTACTAAAATATGGTTAAATGCCCAATCTACGCTTTATTTTCCAACCCAATTTAAGGGTGAAACGCGAGAAGTAGAACTGGATGGCGAAGGTTATTTCGATGTGTCACATGATGAGTCAAAACCGTTTTTTGTCAAAACCAATAGTTACAATGTGAAAGTACTGGGTACACAATTCAACCTTATGGCTTATGCATCAATTGAAAATTTTGAACTGTCCCTGCTTAATGGCTCGGTTGAAGTGTTAAAACCGGGCATTGCCAAGGGGTTTAAACTTAATCCCGGAGAACGGGTTTTTCTTAGTGCCAATAAACTTGTACATGGTTCTATCCTTCACAGTGACCATTTTTTGTGGAAGGAAGGAATTATCTCTTTTAACGACGTAACTTTTACTGAGCTGGTCAGCAAATTAGAACTCTATTTTGATCTTGAAATTGAGGTTAAAACAATCAGAATGGCAAATTCCCGAATTACGGGAAAATTCCGTACCAAAGACGGGATTGAGCACATTCTTAAAGTGCTGCAATTGAAGAATGAGTTTATTTACAAAATTGATGAAAAAAGAAGTAAAATAACAATAGAATAAATAATTAATTCAACCTAAAAGCTTTGCCCATGACTGATTGAAATAAATAAAAAAACCGGCAGGTGTTCCAGCACCTGCCGGTACATAGGTCAATACCTGGTTTTCTTGCAAAAAACATTTCAAGTATTAACAGTACAAAAACAAATTTATGAAAAAAAAATTGTTGGGGAAATATCCTGACACAACTAAACAATTACTGCGAAAAATGAAAATAACAGCTTTATTGCTTTTCTTTTGTGTATCGGCGCTATTTGCCAATGAGGTTAAATCACAAAATGCTAAGGTTAACATAGCATTGAGGAATGTTACTGTCGCACAGGTGATTTTTTCTATAGAGGATCAAACCGATTACCTTTTTGTTTACGATAAAAATGAAATTGATCTGCTTCGGAGGGTGGATGTTAACGTTGAAGAGAAGCCTGTGGAATTTGTCCTTCACAATCTTTTTGAAGGAACAAATGTGTCATTTGGCATGGTTGGCAATAATATTATTTTAATGACTAAGGTGGCAATTTTTCAACAAAAGTCGGTCTCCGGAAAAGTTACTGACTCTTCTGGCTCTCCACTGCCTGGTGTAACCGTAGTTGTGAAGGGTGCAATACAAGGTACGGTTACTAACGCGGAAGGCATATACTCATTGACAAATATTCCAGAAAAAGCAATTTTGGTATTTTCTTTTGTGGGAATGAAAACACAAGAAGTTTCAGTATTAGGGAAAGCACTGATTGATATAGTAATGGAAGTAGATGCTATTGGGTTGGATGAAATTGTTGCTATTGGATATGGCACACAAAGAAAAGGGAACCTTACTGGTTCCGTAGCATCAGTTAAAGCAGATAAATTAACAGTAGCTCCTACAACGAGCGTTACAAATACATTGGGTGGGCAACTGGCCGGATTAAAAACAAAACAAATATCCGGCATACCCGGATCTGATGGCGCAAAATTGAGTATTCGGGGATTTAATTCTCCGCTGGTAATTGTAGATGGGGTAGAAACCAGTTTTAATAATATTGACGCATCGCAGATTGAATCAATTTCAATCCTGAAAGACGGAGCTGCTTCTATTTACGGCGCTCGTGCCGGAAACGGTGTTGTGCTGGTAACCCTTAAACGCGGACGTGAATCAGAGATCTCAGTTTTTGCCAATGGTTCGGTGACCTTTCAAAATTCCACGAATCTAATTAAATCGGGAAGTTCTGGCCAAAGAGCAGAGTGGGAGCGAGAAGCACATATTAATGCTAATCTCCCTTCATCTCAAATACCGTGGACACTAACTGAAATTCAGAAATTTTTCGATGGCGGTGATCCCGAATATTTAAATACTGATTGGTTTTCTTCTGTTGTCAGACCATGGGCGCCACAACAGAATCATAACCTGTCCGTTAGCGGAGGAAACGAAAAAGTGCGGTTTTTGTCATATCTTGGGTACAATAATCAACAAACAATTTCGCGCCACGACGGCGGAGGCTATAACAGAATAAACTTTCAAGGTAATGTGGATGCAGATATTATTGAAGGGCTTTCATTGTCTTCCAGTGTAAATTATATTAAAGAATTGAGAGATTTTACAGCAATGAATCTGTTCCATTCTAATTATTATTATGCCCTTTATGATAGCGACCCGAGATATCATTTGCATCTTCCTGATGAAACAAAACTTTCATACGCTGGCAGTTCATACGGTAATGCTTTGTTTGTTTCCCGCAGAAACCTGGCCGGTTATAGTCGTAGTAACAATCAAAGTATCCGTATTAATGGTTCGGTTATGTATAATTTTCAAAGTATTAAAGGTTTGAAATTAAAGGCTTTTGTTCACTATAATAGCTATTTCGGTTTAAGTAAAATGTTCAAAAAACAGCCTGATTTTTATTCTTATAACGCCGGAACCGATGAGTATTCTTTTGAACGAAAAGCACAGGATGCAACCATACTTTCTCAGGGTTCTTCATATAGCGATGATTTAACGCAGCAATATTCTGTTTCGTATCGGAATACTTTTAATGATGACCATAATTTGTCTGTATTGGCATTGCATGAGAGAATAAGCTATAAAAATGAAGGATTTGATACGCAACGGGGGAATTTTAAAACAAGCGTAATCGACCAAATGTTTGCAGGTGATCCTACAACTGCATCGAACAACGCTACTGCGTCAGAAATGGGCAGATCAAGCTTCGTTAGCCGTGTGAATTATGGCTATAAAAACAAGTACCTGGTCGAAACTATTTTCAGGGCGGATGCATCGGCTAAATTTCCTAAAGATGGGCGCTGGGGATTCTTTCCAAGTGTCTCCGTTGGCTGGATGGCTTCAGAAGAGAGGTTTTTGGAAGACGTTACAGCGCTTGATAACCTGAAAGTAAGGGGAAGTTTTGGACAGTCGGGTGATGATGGTATTGGAAACTATCAGTACTATGCCGGATATTCTTATGATATGGCTTATATTTTAGGCAATGAAATTTCGCAAGGCCTTTATTCAACCGGATTGGCCAATTCTATTTTATCCTGGGAAAGGATTTCAATATATAACATGGGAGTTGATTTTTCTTTTTTAGATAGAAATGTTTACGGGACAGTAGAAGGATTTTACCGCTCGCGCGATGGCATCCCGGGCTACCGCACCGAATCCCTTCCTTCAACGTTTGGTGCAGCCCTGCCGCTTGAAAACCTGAATAGTATTGATACAAGGGGATTTGAGGTAGAGATAGGGACATCCGGCAAATTGGCTGAATTTAGTTACAGCGTTTCGGGAAACATTTCATGGGCCAGAAGCAAATGGGTAAAATATGACGAACCTGAATATGAAGATCCAGATCAGAAACGGATTTACGGCGTGACCGGAAAATGGACAGACGAGCGCTTCGGCTATATTTCCGACGGCGTATTTACTTCAATGGAAGAGATTAGTGCACTGGATTATATTTATAAAGACATTGGTGGAAATGAATCTATAAAACCAGGCGATGTAAAATACATAGATGTTAACGGAGATAAAGTTCTTGACTGGAAAGACCAGGTGAAAATCGGTAAAGGAACAATGCCAAACTGGATGTATGGTGTAAATTTGGGCATTTTGTACAGAAACCTTGATCTTAATATGTTATTCCAGGGAGCTTTTGGTTATACCTCATATATTGACCTTGAAACAGCTCCAACCGTATTGAAGTTTGAAAATCGGTGGACCGAAACAGAAAATAACAAGAATTCACTTGTGCCGAGGCCGGGAAGTAAAAATCCCGCAAACTGGTGGTACTCAGATTACAGAAACCATAATGCTTCCTACGTGAGGCTCAAGAATATGTCGGTAGGGTACACCTTGAATAGCAATTTACTGGATCGACTTAAAATGAGTAACCTGAGAGTATATGTAGCTGGAACGAATTTATTTGCTATTAGCAGTTTGTCGAAATACGGGGTAGATCCAGAAGCACCGGAAGGTACACCGGCATATTATTACCCACAGCAGCGCACAATTAGTTTAGGTTTATCTGTAAGTTATTAATTGTAAAAGTTTTAGATATGAAAAAAACAGGTTACATAATAGTGATTTTATTTGGTTTATTATTACTTAACTGTACTGATGACCTTCTGGAAAAGGAACCATTGGACAGATACACAGATGCAGTAGTTTGGGAAGATCCATTGCTTATTAATTCTTTTTTATTATCGCAATACGCCTATACTCCGGTGATGGTAAATGATGCAACTACTATGTTTTCAAGCTGGGATGGTTCTCCCATGAATAGAGACCCCCGTGCCGACGGTAATTTACGCTATTGGTTTGGAAACAGCGCTCAAACATTTGGCCCCGGGCTTTCTATCGAAATTAGCGATGAGGCCAAATACACTTCCGGAGCCTGGGCAAATGTGGTCTCTGAAAAAGCTAACGGAATATCTTCTGACGGTGGAATGATGGAGTGGTGGGAAAATGCTTATTATGTGATTAGGAATCTCAATGAATTTATTGAAAAAGTTCCTTCTTCCCCGTTGTCCGAAGACATTAAAGTAATTCGTGTAGCAGAAGCCAGGTTTTTAAGGGCATTTAGCTATTTTGCCATGGTTAAAAGGTATGGTGGGGTGCCTCTTTTAACTGTTGTCCCGCAGTTGGATTCTCCTAAAGAATTGTTATATCCTGCAAGGAATACTGAACAGGAAATATGGGATTTTGTGCTGAATGAAACCGGGGAGATAGCAAAAATATTGCCTGATGTTCAGGATGAATACGGTCGCGCAACCAGTTGGGCCGCTCTTTCATTGTATTCAAGGGCTGCTTTATATGCCGGCAGTGTTGCTAAATATGGAGAACTTTCGGGAAATAAATTAACAGGCATCCCGGCTGATTTAGCTAATGACTATTATACAAAAGCATATACTGCCGCTGCCAAAATACAAAACGAAGGGCCTTTTGATTTATACCAGGAGGACATTGATAATAGCGACATTCATTCAAGAATACAGAATTATAAAAATGTTTTTCTTGTAAAACGGAATGTTGAAACCATTTTTGCCAAGCAACATGGCGGACAAAGTTTCGATCCGGGCGGAGGCACAACAACCTGGTCGTGGGATATTTGCCACGCACCTCGCCCTTCGGTATGGGGGCAGGGAAATTACCAGGCTCCTTATCTTGAATTAATAGAAGCTTTTGAATATGTTGATGGCAGGCCCGGAACGCTTGATCGTGAATATGTTGAATCCAGGTTGTGGACTATGGAAGAACTGTGGGTCGATAAAGATCCCCGTTTTTATGCTTCTATCTGGACCAACGGGACACCTTGGCGTGATGCAGTGCCCAGTAACTTTGGAAAAGACACAATTAATTTTCACAGAGGGCTGATAACATCAGACGGAACAATGATGACTTCTTTTAGCCAGTCATATAACGGAATGCCGGTAGTGGGAGACCAATCCTATTTTCATGCTTCTACAGGAATTGTAAATACCGGTTTTGGAATTATGAAGTATCTTGATCCTAATGCCGACAACATGGTTTGGCTGATGGAATCCAGAACGGATTATTCCATTTTCAGATTTGCAGAAACATTGCTGAATTTTGCCGAAGCAGCTTTTGAAATAGGCAAACCCAATGAAGCCTTATTGGCGATTAACCGAATCAGGGAACGTGCGGGAATACAAAAACTTTCATCAGTATCAATGCAGCAAATTCGAAATGAACGGAGAGTTGAACTGACTTTTGAAGGACACCGATACTGGGATCTTAGGCGCTGGAGAGAAGCAGAAGAAAAACTGACCCGTTCCTTTAGCGGCTTGCAGTACGTCCTTGATTATTCTACCGGCAAGTATAAAGTTTTAATCCATAGCGATATTGATGGTGATCAAACACCAAACTTTCCTAGAAGGTGTTACTACTTTCCGATTACAAAACATAGAATAGGGCAAAATTCAAACCTGATTGAGAATCCGGGATATAATTAACGAGGTATAGGATCACTTCCCAATTCAACCGTTTTTTTCAAAACCGTGCTGTACCGGTTTTGAAAAAAGGCGATGGAAATTCAGACGCCTTAGGGCAAAAGAATATGTCAAATCAATAAAATGTGCTATGAAAATAATGCTGTAACGAACAGACTTGAGCCGGAATGAAAAGGATACGAAAAGATATAAATAGTGACTTAATATGAAACGATCCTGGCAATGGTTATCGTCCAGAAAGCGGATTAAATGTCCAAGCCGGATGCTTGTAATACCTTAATAAATGAACAATTTTAGTTTTATGAAAAAGTTTCTGGTATTGTATTTTTGCTTCTCTCTGTTGTTTGTAAGTTGTGAGAAAGACGACGTTGAACCCGAAAAGCCGGACAGGACAGAATATAATTACGATGTGCTTGGCCTAGGTGAAATAGCTACCGGATTATGGGTAACTCCCCCCTCCGGTTATCAAACGAGCGAAGAATATAAAAGAATTAAGGAATGCGGTTTAAATTTTGTAAACGGATTTCATTACTTCGAAAACAGCCATAGTAAAATACTGAAAGTTCTTGATTATTGCGAAGAGAACGATCTTAAATTTTTTGCCAATAAGGCTTCTGTTGCCTCAGGAATTGTAAATTATTCAAAAAGCCCGGATGTGTCGTTACTGAACAAATTTATAAACGAGATTGAGCCTTATGCCAATCATCCGGCTTTTGCCGGGGAATTGATGATTGATGAACCGGGGAAAAACCTTTTTGAGGCCGTTTCTGCATTTACCAAAGCTTTTGACGAAGCTTACCCGGACAAAATGTGGCATGTGAACCTGTTCCCGACTTATGCCACAGGCGGGATTCAGGCGTCCAGCTACAACGAGTATATTAACAATTGGTTGATGACCGTTCCTTCAAAACATATTTCATATGACAGTTATCCATTGCTTTCTACCGGCGAAATAATAGATGACTACTTCTATAATCTGGATATTATTCGTTCAAAATCGAGGTTCCGGAAAATCCCCTTCTGGACTTTTATACAAACCTTGTCAATTGCAGGAACTCCAGGGGTGCCGGATAAAAGAGAACCCAGTGAAGCCGATATACGCTGGCAGGTTTGGAGTAACTTGGCGTTTGGCGCTAAAGGGATTCAGTATTTCTGCTACTGGTCGCCGGGGAATGGGACCGAGCAGTTTGGCGAAGCACTCATCGGACTAAGCGGAGAGAAAACAGTAAGGTATGATTACGTAAAAAAAATTAACAGCGATATAAATGCCATCGGCAAGATTCTCTTGAATTGCCATGCGGAAGGAGTTATCCAAACTTCAGTTAAAGATTATAAAATGTATGAACGTCTGAATGATTTTGGCGAAATCCGGTCAATAACAGGTGATGACAATATTATGGGGTGTTTTGAAAATGAAGATGGGGAAAAGAAAGTGTTGATAACAACTCTAACCCCTGACAAGGATGCCAGTGTTATCCTCCACCTTTCAGACAAGGTTTCCGAAGTAAAGGTTTGGAATAACGGCGGTTCTGAAAAACAACTGGTGAGTGGAAACCAGATAGTATTTCAGATTGATGCCGGTGAAGCTGTTTTTGTGGAATTTTAAAAAAATGAAAAAAAATTGGTTAAAATGAACAGGTTTTTTGAAATTAAATATACCCTGATATTAGTGGGGGGGATAATGTGTTTTATAAACTCAATGGCACAAATCAGGGCGACAAATGCTGATGGATATGATGTTCTATGCCTTGGAGAGCTGCCGGTTGGATTGTGGGTTACACCGCCGGATGAATTTCGAAATGATAAGCAATACAGACGAATTGCAAAAAGCGGGATAAACTTCGTTAATGGATTTGGATTTTATGAAAACAATGTGGAAGATATCAACTCTTCTCTTGATTTATGTGCAAAGTATGGAATGAAATATTTTGTAAATAGAGGAATTGTACACGAAGCAATTTTGTCGTATGCGGAAAAAGCTGACAAGAATCTGGTAAATGATATGTTGAACGCAGCCAAACGCTATAAGGATCATCCGGCTTATGCCGGAGAGTTGCTTATGGACGAGCCAGGGAAACCATTATTTCAGGCAGTAGCTGCATTCACCAAACAATTTGAAAGTTTGTACCCCGAAAAAATGTGGCATGTGAATCTGTTTCCGACTTACGCAACAGGGGGGATACAAACCCATAGCTACGAAGATTATATCGATTCGTGGCTTGAATTAATTCAGCCTCGGTATTTATCGTATGACAGTTATCCTTTGTTAAAATCAGGAGGTATAGTTACGGATTATTTTTATAACCTGGATTTAATCAGAAAAAAAACATTGGACAAAAACATTCCTTTCTGGACATTTATCCAAACCCTTTCTATTGCCCGAACTCCCGGTGTTCCTGATAAAAGAGAACCAAATGAAGAAGAAATCAGGTGGCAGGTTTGGTCAAACCTTGCTTTTGGAGCAAAAGGCATTCAGTATTTTTGCTACTGGTCTCCGGGAAACGGGAAAGAAACATTTAGCAATGCCTTGGTAACACAGAAAGGGGAAAAGACAAAAAAATACGATTATGTAAAACGTCTTAATTCAGATATAAAAAAAACAGGGGAGATTTTACTTGGTTGTGATGCTTTTGGAGTCATTCAAACAGCTCAAGAGCCATTTCCTCTTTATGGCAAACCAATCAAAAGCTTTGGGCCTGTGGAGTCCGTAAGTGGAGATGATAGCATAGCAGGCTGTTTTATAGATGAAATTGGAAATTATCGGGTGCTCTTAATGGCATTGTTGCCGGGAAAAGGCGCAACAGTTAAGGTGAGTTTGGATGAAAATGTTCAGTATGTAACTTTGATAGAGGGAACCAAAGAGAAACGAGTTAAAGTAAATAACCAGCAATTGACACAATTTATTGCTGACGGAGAAGCAGTATTAGTTGAGTTTTAATAACATCTGAATGAAAAAAGTCCCGATAATATGGAGTGTGGTGCTTGCCGTCGGTTTGCTTGGGGGCGCGGCTGTGTTTTTCACGGATAAATATTTTGATCTTGATAGCCAGCCAGATCATAATTCAGATAGTGCTTTGTCAAATGGAAAAAATAACGAGCGTGTTACTGCTATGGCATACAAAACATGGATACGCGATGCCTTTTCTGAGAAAAAACAACGTGAAGCCATTTCAACTGCATCGGATAAAAACGGTATTCACACTTTCTGGGATAGCTTTGATTTTACCGACCCAAATTATATTGCCAGCCCCGAGCTATTAAAACAACCTGCGCTAACGTTTCTGAGCTTACTGGAATATTATCCGGAAGAAAAAGAAGCGGCTCTTGCCTCGTTGATGGAAAAAACACTTGTAGCAGATACTCTGATAATACGGTATATGATCGATGAAATATTGGAGAAATACCTGTTTCGTCCTGAGTCTCCACACCGAAATGACGAAAGCTATCTGTTTGTATTGGAGTCTGTTTTAAAAAACGAACAGATAAGTCAGTGGAATAAATCCAGATTTGTGTTTCAGCAACAGCTCCTGAATAAAAACAGGGTTGGCAGCAAAGCCCGTAACTTTGATTTTATTACGTCAAAAGGCGAAAGTAGTGAGTTGACTGACATAGAATCGGAATTAATTGTGCTTTATTTTAATAATCCAGAGTGCAGTCGTTGTTTGAATACAACATCGAAACTGAAGAATTCCGTTTTGCTCAACCAGCTTACTGTGTTTGAAAAGGTGACCGTCCTCTCCGTTTTTCCGGATAGCAATGAAAGTGAATGGAGAAAATCTTACTGCCCCGAAAATTGGATAGCTGCATTTAACAGCAGCCAAAGCATTGTTACCAACAACCTTTATGATTTACGTGCAATCCCCTGCCTTTATTTATTGGATAAAGAGAAACGGGTACTTGTTAAGGATGGTTTGCCGGAGGAAATAATTGGACGTTTATATCATATTGTAAAAGAACAAAAATCGGAATAATATTTAGAATAAACATAAAAATAAATAAAGAGCACAGAAAAGCGTGATGTACATTTAATATTAATTATTTATCTGAAAAGTTATGAGTTATAAAATGAAAAGTTTGTTAGTAGTTGCAGGTTTTATTCTTGCGGTGATTGGTTGTACCAAAGACGATGAAGAAACCATCGATCTGCAGGTAACAACCAGCTCGGTGGGCAGTTTGACTGCATTCACCGCGAAAAGCGGCGGAACTATTTCAGGTTCTGTGACAATCAGCGAAAGAGGTATTTGTTGGGGAACAATAGCTGAGCCGACCATTGATGATAATTCATTGGCTGATATAGACCCGATGGATGGTGAATTTACTTTGAAAATAGTTGATTTAGAGCCGGGTACAGAATACTATGTTCGCGCGTATGCCATTGCTGTTTCCGAAGATGTGGTTTATGGAAATGCAGTGAGTTTTTTTACTCCTTCGGCAGAACCGTTGGCAGAATCAAATAGTTACCTGGTTGGAACAGACGATGTGGTTATTATCCCTGTTTCAAAAGCAAATAGTTCAGCGTTGGGAACACAAATTTCTTCTAATGATGATATTTCTGCCGAATTAATTTGGATGGATAACCTGGATGTTGTGGAAGATATATTTACCTACGGAACAGGGTCATCGGGCAATGTTGTGGTAACAACTGGAAATATTTCCGGAAATGCTGTTGTTGCTGTAAAAGTTAATAACAATGTCAGGTGGTCATGGCACATTTGGGTGGATGAAGACCCTGTGTCAATTGGGACGGTAACAATGCCCTCAGGATCCATTTTAATGGATCGGAATCTTGGCGCTACATCTAAAACAGTAAGCGAAATTGGAACCGTTGGCGTTCAGTTTCAGTTTGGACGTAAAGATCCGTTTACTGCTTCTGCTGACTACGGGACACCTTCTGAAGTGTTGCTGTATGATTTGGAAGGAAACACCCCTGAGATTGCAACAGTCGATGGATCAAAAAACCTGGCTTTTGTCACTTCAAATCCTCATACTTTTGTGAAATCCCAATGGGTTGACTGGTGTGATGAGTTTGTAACAAATTGGTGGCAAAGCGAAGATGGGAGTAAAACTGCTTACGATCCATGTCCTGCCGGTTGGAAAGTGCCCGCACTCGAGGATTACGCAGGTCTGGCTGATGAGCATTTTGATAAAAACATTGAAGGAGGACACAATCTTATTTATAACGACCAGTCTAACTTTTTTAGTTATACCGGATATCGGGAAGTTATGGGAAATATGGATGCAACGGCAAATTATGGCACTTTTTGGGTGAATTCAGTTATACCCGGAGAAGCAGGAGTAGGCGCTGCATTTTCTCCCTCTTTTGGCGTTGGCGGAACAGCTGCAGTTAATGGAGCACCCAGGGCGAGGGCTTTATCTATTCGTTGTGTTAGAGAATAAGGTATTGGGTAGTGATTTATGCTGTTTGTTTGTATGTATTTGATTACCATCTTATTGTTGTTTGTTGCTAATGTTGGCTTAAAATAATGAATATACAATAGCTTATATGTATGTGCTTGTAGAGAGAAAAGAAGACCGTCTTAGTTTTTTTAGACGGTTTTCTTATTGCATGCCATCGGGTTTAATAATATCAGGGTTCAGTTTATTATTTGGGGGATAGTTCACATTCATACTGTTGGCAGGGTTTCTTTACAGTTCGGGATGAAATTTGAAGTAATCTTAAGATTAATGAATGCTAGAGTAACATATATAATCCTAGATGCATATCTTGAAAGAGATTTTATAGATAATGGTATCTGTCGCAGAGGCGGTTTATAAACCTTAGCTTGTTACCGCTTCCCCTCCCCAAACAAAATGGGGCATTTGCCCTATTTAACGGCATGCAGCCAGCTACTAGTTTTGTATTTCAATCACATTAAAAAAAGAATACAATGACTAGGACGACAAGATTAATGGTTTGTGTTGCACTTTTCTTGGGGCTTTCAACAGTCCTTTGCGCACAGAGTTTAGGTAAGTTTAATCCCGAAGAAAACCGGGGTGCCCGAGGACCGCGAAAATTCACCTCCAAAGATGTTTATATCGCAAACTTTTCGGTGAACTATCAGCTTTATAACCTGAGAACGAGTACTACCAAGGGTGGCCTCGGAAGTAGAATGTTATCCGGTAACACAAAAGCTTCGTTGGCTGTGGGGTTGGATATTCCTGTAAATACTTTGCAAGAGCTTACTGACGATGCGTACCGGCAGTTTGTTCAGGATTTGGAAAGCAAAGGTTTCAACGTTCTCAACGGAGACGCGGCTGCCAATACTGGTTATTACGAGGGCTACCAGCGCTTTGAAAGCATGGAAATGAGCCTGGCTGAAGCTCCGGGAGTTGTAACTGTTTATCCGCAAAATACCGTGTTTTTTGTGAAGGGATTTACCTCTGGCGGACAGAAAAAACAAGGTGGCTTTTTGGGTAGTATTGACCGCGTGACAGGCGATGCACACAATGCTAGAGCTGATGAAATACGCACCTACCCGAAGCTTTCTGCCGAGTTGGATGATGCAACAATAGTTAACGTCGATTTGTACGTGTTATTTCTGAACGACGAAAAGGCGTATCAGGGAAATGGTGCAAAAGTTACTGCAACCACCAACTTGTGCCTCTCTGCCAACGAACACATCACAGGCAGGGTGGCCAACAATTCAACAACTACCAAACTTGGTCTCACCGGATCAACAAAAGAGCAAACATTTCAGTGTGTCTCTTCCATCGATTTCATTCAGGGTAGAAACAAAATTGGCGGCTCGCCACTGGGGACGTATTGCGGTGTGTTAAAGAAAGATTTGAACATTACCGGAGTTATCGGGAAAGAAAAAATTCAATCGTACGCAAAAACTGATCACGATTTTATTGGCACTGAAACCGCTTTCGGAAAAATGTACCGGGCCGATAATATTTCGGTAGAAAATACGGCTTTGATTAAAGCCGACGCTGCTAAATACGAAAATGGCGTAAATCAGGCACTCAATACATTTTTGAGCCATCATGTTAACGAATTCAAAACCAAATTTTTTTAATAATTATTTATGAATGTTATGAAACGAACATGAATTTTATTCATTCAAAATTCACAAAAAGAAATGATTAAAGTTTATGTGAGTTCCTGAATGTCTTCAAATTTTTTGAACATTCAGAAATCAAAAAAAATTATAGAAATGAAAAAGTACTTATTCTATCTCTTTGCTATTTTTCTGTTTACCAGTTGTGAAAAGAACAATACAGATGTGCTTCAGGACAGTGGCTCGTTTCCGGTTCCTGCGTACCCTCAGCCCGACGACGCAGATGCCGTGTTGGTTGCCGTTCGATCCTCATCCGCCTCGCCCGCGCAATTGCCTTCTATTCCCGGAATGTCGGATAGTGGAGACGACCTTATCATCGATGTTGGAATGGGGGTTGCTGTTTTTAAAGATAACGCCAAAGCAGACAAAGTAACATTAAACGGCACAGATTTGAAATTTGAGAACGGCGTACATGTTTGGATGCCCGATTTTTCCAACTTCACTGATCTTTCTTCGTTAACCGGGATTGACCTTGGCGGAAGTATTGTTTGGGATGTGAAGAATCCGGATATTAACGAAACGCTGAGCAGCCTGCCCGGCACCCCTAAAATAACAAGTGCTAAAATCATTACCCGATCCGAAGGGTACTCGCTTACCAACAATTTTGCATCTTCGTCGCAAAAAGTGCTTTATGCTATTTATGCATCGGCCGACAAGTACCTGCTGAAAGAAATGGATGCCGGAAGCACAAACTGTACGTTTACGGCCGCAGAACTTGAGGAGCTGGGCACTACTAAAAACGGAATCATCCAGGCAAATGCCTACACAATTACGAACAAAACGTTGGGTGGTAAAAAAGTTTATTTTGTGAGGCAAGCGTCTTACAGTCTGACAAGCGTAACTATTAACTAATTTTTCGGTGTTCTTTTAACAACAGGAGCAGGAACCAATAAGCAGAACATTTGTTATGGTTATGTAACAAATATCTGTTTATGAGTCGACCCAATTCTGATTATCATAACTGCTTTACGGTTCCTGTTTCTGTTAACTTTTTTTTCGCAATATTACTGCTGGTATCCTCTTCCGTAGTTTTAGCCCAGCCGAAAGAAAAGATTGACAGTTTGCACAACGAAGTAGGAAAAGCACGTACCGATTCGGCACGGTGCGAACTGCTGACCCGGATTGCCGAAGAGTATCGCTTTCTGAACAGCGACAGTGCTGTACTTTATGTAAACAAAGCGAGGGCTTTAGCCGGGCAAATAAAATCAGTTCATTTGACCGTAAATATAGCCATACAAAATGCCATTATTTTATATGAAAAAGGCGAATACGAAAGCTCTATTGGGCAACTTCGCGAAATAGATCCTTTGGCCGAGCAGTTGGGCGACGAGCGGTATCTGCTGAAACTCTGCCAGACTTACGGAAACTCTTTCGGGCTGTTGAATGACCATAAACAAGCCATCGAATATGAACTGAAAGCTCTCGATTATGCCAAATCACTTAAAGACTCTATGGCAATGGCAAATCTGTATATCAATATCGGAAGCGATTTTCATTATATAAAAGAGTACGAAAAAGCGATTGATTATTGCAACAAGGCACGGCAGGTTTATCGAAAACTCGGTCAGAATTTTTACCAGGGTTTTGCGCTGAATAACATGGCAAATTACAGTAATCATCTGAAAGAATATCTGAAAGCACTTGAGTATGCTACAGAAGCATCTGCATACTGGAATGAAGAAAACAACGAACGTTTGATGGCCTATCTGTATCATAACTACGGAAAAGCCTACAAAGGTTTAGTAAATTACAATGAGGCGGAAAAGTTCTATTTGAAGTCAATTGCCATTCGAACAAAAAACGGAGATATTAAGGATTTGATAATTACCAATAATGAGTTGGCCGGTCTTTATATGGAGCAAAATCGTTTAATACCCGCATTTGCGCTTGTGAATGAGAATTACCGAATGGCCACGGAAAAATCGTTTGCGCTGGAAGCGCAACAGTCGGCAGCATTGCTGGCTGAGATGCATGAAAAAAAAGGGGAACTGGCTCAGGCTGTTCGGTTTTTAAAAATCAACCAACAACTGAAAGACAGTTTGCAAACCAACGAACAGGCGAAGGAAGTGCTGAGGTTACAAACAAAATACGAAACAGCAGAAAAGGAGAACCTTATTCTGCAACAACGAAACAAAATTACGGAGAATCAGTTGGCATTAAAAAACAGAAATTTCTGGATTTTCGGACTCTCTTCGTTAACTATTCTTATTGGGCTGACAGGTTTTTTGCTGTATAAACAGCAGTTGCTGAAAAATGCAAGCCAACAAAAAGACAATGAAATGAAACTGGCACTGGAAAAGATAGAAAACCAAAACAGAATACAGGAAGAACGGCTGTCTATTTCGCGTGATTTACACGATAATATTGGTGCGCACTTAACGTTCATTATTTCTTCTATTGACACCCTGAAACAGTTTGTGGCAAACCGCGATGTTCAAATGATAGACAGGCTGGGCAGCATGAGTTCGTTTGCCAAAGACACCATACGGGAGCTACGCGATACCATTTGGGCAATGAACAGGCAAAGCATTGGTATTACCGACCTCAAAACACGCATTGCCAATTTTTTAAATTCAGCAAACCAGATTGCCGGCAAAACCACACTTTCGTTTACTTCGCGGATGAAAAACGACAATGAAGTGTTGTTCGATTCTAAAACGGGAATGAATATTTACCGCATACTTCAGGAAGCCGTGAACAACGCCTTAAAGCATGCAGAGGCAACTCACATAACGGTTAGTTTTGAACAGCAAGATGATCTGGTGAGGATGTGTGTGGAGGACAACGGAAAAGGATTTGTTACAACCGATTTGTACGACGGAAACGGGTTGCAGAATATGAAGAACAGGGCCAGCGCAATTTATGGTGAGTTAGAAATTGTGTCTCGCTCGAATACCGGTACCTGCATCACATGTAATTTTCCCATAAAAACATAAGCAATGCAGCAACCTATAAAAATTGCCGTTGTGGATGACAACAGTTTTCTCATCCGGGCAGTAAAAGATAAGCTCTCTTTTTACAACGATATTACTGTTGCATTTACTGCATCTTCGGGCAGGCAGGTGCTTAATATTCTGAAAGAAAAGCGAAACACTGACCTTATATTAATGGACATAGAAATGCCAGAAATGGATGGCATCAGGGCAACAGCAATGGTGAAAAAACTATATCCGCAAATTAAGGTGTTAATGCTTACTGTTTTTGATGACGATGAAAATATTTTTAAAGCAATTCAGTCGGGTGCCGACGGCTATTTGCTGAAAGAAACCGCTCCGCAGGATTTGTACAGCGCCATTATTCAAACAATGGCAGGAGGTGCCGCGATGACGCCGTCTATCGCGCTAAAAGCACTCAACCTTTTGCGTAGCTCGCCGGCGTCGCTTCCCGACGACGAAGACGATTTGGTGCAGTTAACCAACCGGGAAATTGAAGTTCTGGAACAATTATCTGCCGGGCTTCCGTACACTTCCATTGCCGAAAATCTGTTTATTTCTCCCTCTACTGTTCGCCGGCATATCGAAAACATTTACCGGAAATTACAGGTGCATTCAAAAGTTGAAGCCATTGAGCAGGCAAAAAAAAGAAGAATTTTGTAGAAAACTCTTCCTAAATTTCAAGGGAAATAAACTCCTAAGCAGTTTCGTTTTACTTTTTTTAGCTAGTTTTACAGGTAAACAAAAAAGCAAAACCATAATCGTAACCTTATGATTCGTTCATTCTCCCAAAATGCAATTGAAAAAACAGACACTTACTTTTTCATGTAGCGGGAGTTCAAAAAAAATCAGAAGATGACGATTTAAATACAACAGAATAAACACTATTGTATTAATAACGAGTTAATTTTCTAAGAATAGCATTTGATTACTGTAAAATGGCGAAACCTGATTTATCAAAGATTTATGGAAAGATTAAGATTGTAGACAGCTTTTCGGACTACGATGTACAAGTTGTAAAAAACTTTGCTGATTTGCATGTTAAAATCGTAGAGCATTTCCCCGATTCACCAGGAAAATGGAAGATTGTTGAGAATTTTCCTGATTTTAGGATAAGAATAGTCGAAAATTTTCCGGATTTTAAGATCAAGTATGTTGATTATTTCCCTGGAGTAAGATGATGAAAAACGATATACAATAATTTTAGAATTGATTGCCGGGCTTGGCAATGTAATATTTGGCAATTGTTCATTGCCGTTTAGGTTTCCCGGGCAGGAACGCACTTTTAGTTTTGGTCAGTAATATGTACAAACCTTTTTTTAACAGAAGAATATACAGATGAAAAAAATTATTTTAGTTACGATTCTGCTAGCTGTTTCCCACGTACTTTTTAGCCGGGAAAAAACGGAGTGTGATACTACAACCTATTTTGTGGTTCCACAAATGCCGTTATATTTTGGCGATTACGATACATTTTTGGACAATGTGTCGGAACAAATTGATGCCAAAACCAAATCGGTGTTGAAGAGCAGTAACACATATATTGGTTTTCGGGTAACATGCAACGGAGAGGCTGTTATTACTTCAACAAATTCTGAATTGACACAGTTCTACAAAATACTCGAAAATGAACTGAACAAATTCAGATGGATTCCCGGCAGGCATCGTGGCAAAAGTGTAAATGTTCAAATAACCACGTCTGTGAGAATGGCGAATAACAAATTGGACATTCCAATAAAATGCAAAAGGGTGAAAGGGGAGTTGTTTAAATGTAAAATTACGGATGAAAAATCCGGAACTCCGGTGTCAAATGTTCGGTTGACTGCAAAATATAACGATTGCTTTTATTTGTCGGATCAGAACGGAGAAATTGAATTTTATTGTGATGCAAAAGACGAAATAGAAATTTCTCATATTAATTATCAGTCATTTAGTTTTAATGCGCCTGAAAATACAAGTTCGTTTCAGATTAAATTGACGAACATTGTGTACGAACTTGAAACTGTAGATTTAACCCAACATTTTCCCAAAAAACTTCCTTTTAAGAAAAGCGTTTGCAATTTCCAGGACTGGCAGGAACCCAGGCAGAATCAGCTTGCCGTTTTTAAAGTGGAAGACTTTTTTGTTTCTGAAATGGCTGTTTTTAATGGTGGATATGAATGTCTTGACAATTATACCGCTCAGGAATTTGTGCTGCCCAAAATCGCTTTCGAAAATGGGTATGCCGATACGGTAAATGTTTCGTTTACTGTTGCTGAAGACGGAAAGTTGAAAAACGTGGCATTTTCGAAAGCGCTAAATTATGGTGTTGATGCTGCATTGGAAAAACTTTTTTATGAAATGCCAAAATGGAAACCGGCCACCCAAGCCCGGCAAAAGTCGGAACAAACATTCACAATTAAGTTAATAATCGGAGTTAATAAGTACTGGGAAAAATACTACCGCTAACCCATATTAAGTTGTATTATCTCTATTAAATAAAAATCATAATAATGAAAAGATTTGCCTACTTGCTTTTTATCGGACTGATTGTGCTGATGAATAGTTGTTCGGTTTCTAACCATTCGATGAAAACCCCGAATTATCACATTGAATTTTATAAATCAGATTTCGACTATTCTGAACAAGTATCAGCCGAAGCTACATCGGTTCGTGTGTTCGGAATAGATTGGCGGCGATTGTTTAAGTGGAATTCAGGTGAGATTAATTCAGACCATTCTGGTTCTCAGTCAAACGATGTTGGTATAACCGGAAACTTCATGATAGATCCCATTGAACAATCATTGTCCGCAATAGGAGCAGTTTCTGCCATTATTCCGGTACTTGGAGATTATGGGAAGGGAAAGGCAAGCAGATATGCACTTTATAATTTAATGAGAGACAACCCGGGGTACGACGTGGTAATTTACCCTCAGTATGAAACAAAGCGGTTTATTGTTCCTGTATTTTATTCGAAACAAACTGTAAGGGTTACCGCACGATTGGGGCGAATTAAATAGGTTTATCGACTGATCGTCTTTATAATATGCCTGAACAACAATCAATAAACGCTATCCGGAAATATTGATTTATTATACATCTCTGTTTTAGCGAATTTTATCATTTTACCCCCCTCAAACGTTTACAACGTGAATAATGATGGAGTGCCAAAATCAGGCATGTTTCATTTTGTTGTTTGTTTTCTATTGTAAACGCAACCAGAAAAGTTAATAGTGCATCATAATAAAAAACAAAAAATAAAAAATGAAAACGACAAAATTTTTGGGATTACCGCTATTGATTTTCGTCTATTTAGTGGTTTCAGTTCCTTTTCAGAGTTGTGAGCCCGATGACGAAATTAATGAGTGCGATACATGCTCAATGGTTTACAAGCCCAATATTTACATTTATCCTGAAGAGCAAATGGAATTGTCGGTCAGACTTAAATTCCCGTTGGGCGGAAAGATTGTTACGTCAATTCCGGAATATGGGAATGGATGGAATATTAACGTTGACACTTCAGGGGTAATAGATAATGCTTATTCATTTTTGTTTTACGAAAGTAAGCAGCCTGATGTTTGGCAAAGAAATTACGGCTGGGAAGTAGAGGCCGACCAGTTGGATGCGTTTTTTAGGCATAACATGAAAGATTACGGGTTTAATAGTGCCGAAATTCAGGATTTTATCGATTATTGGATTCCCCGCTTAAACAGTTATCAGGTGTATTCAATTTGCCCTCAAACAAAAGATATTATTAAACGTGTGATACAAATCGAATTTTCGAAACAACCTGAAAATGTTCTGAGGCTCTTTTATGTTATTAAAGGGAGTAATCAGTTTCAAGATAATTTAACTGAACCGGCAATCGACGAGTTCAGGAGAGACGGATATTTTGTAACAGAATGGGGCGTCATTCTTGAGTAACAATCGGCGCAGGATAGGTTTGTGAAAAAGTCAGACTCTTGTAATTTGTTTCCTGTTAAAACAAAATGTCGGGCATGTAGTTGAATGGGGTACGATAGAATATTCAGAGTAAATATTGAATTCTAAACGCGTTAAAAATATTTTTTTTGTCGTTTGTGATAAAAAAAGAGAGCGGTATATTAAGCGAAAATCGCACATTTTTAGTATTATAGGTCTGTCGTTTTTTCAAGAGTTATTGAACCCAAAAGATATTGATTTGACAGGATCGACAAATAGGACGAAAAGAAGAATAATAGGAATACTCAGGATAGTTATGCCGGCAGTGGCAATATCGTGCATTATTTTGTTTGTTCCCTGGTTACTTGTAAGGGCGTGGATAGCTCCGTTGCCGAATACTGTACAGGAACAGGTTGAAGATGCCATCGAATATGGACTCGATGGAATAATTGTTTATGTCGATCAGGCGGACAGCATGCCGGCTTTTTACTCTGCCGGATGGAAAAACAGGGAAAATAAGGTTCCTGCAGATCCAAATTCGCTATTTAAAATTGCCAGCATTAGCAAGTTGTACATTGCTGTTGCAGTTGCCAAACTAGTGAACGACAAACGCCTGTCTTTGGATGAAACGCTTGCCAGTTACCTGCCCGAACTTGCCGGAAGAATTGAAAATGCAGATTATATTACCCTGAGAATGTTGGTGCAACACCGAAGTGGTATTCCTAATTATGCTGATCATCCTGATTATCCGTGGGCCAATCCGTACAACAGCAACAGCGAAGTATACAGGCTGGTGCTGGATATGCCGGCCGATTTTAAGCCTGATGAAAAGTACAGCTATTCAAATACCAATTATCTGTTGATTGGCGAAATTCTCGATAAAACACTTGGGTATAGTCATCATCAATATGTTAAACAGAAAATTCTTACGCCGTTTGGTCTGAACAATACATACAGTTTGCTTAAAGAAGTAGATTCAGACGATGTTATGAGTGGTTACTTTGTAGGTTATGATGAGGACATAAAACTGAATGATTATATTCATCCGGGAGGATCGATGGTTGCCAGCGCACAAGACGTGGGCATATTTTTGCGCGCATTAAATGATGGCTCTTTGCTAAGCGACGATGAACAAGCCATTTATTCCTCCATTTATCAGTACGGATACACGGGGTTATTGCCAGGATATCAGAGTATTGCGCGATATTGCAAAGATATTGATGCTGTTGTTGTGCAGTTTGTGAATACCAGTGGCGGGGATACCTGGAGTTTGTCAGAAATTATATACAATCGAATCGTAAAAATATTGAGACGTTCAAAAAATTTATAAGGTTAGAGTTTCCAATTTTCTATCGAAATCTGCCTCTGCACATTAGTCGTATTTTGAAGAAGCCTCGGAAATAAATTTGTGTTTTATAAGCCCAAAATACAATCTCTTTTGATATTTGTATTTGTAAGTTATTGAGGAATAGATGTTTGAAAAAAAAGTAAAGGCCGGGAAGTTTGCACTTCCCTGGACCTTACTCTTTGATCAATCCTCTTTCTCTGTATTTGTCAATATATTTTTGATCCGACTCCTTTGTGTCTTTGTACTTGGCACGTATTTCAGTCAGCTTTTCTTTCATTTCCTTTACTACATCGGCATAGGCCGGGTCGTTGTACACATTCGTCATTTCCATCGGGTCATTTTTCCTGTCGTACAGTTCCCATTCGTCAATGTTATAATAGAAATGAGCCAGTTTGTAATTTTTGGTTACAATACCATAATGGCGTTTAACCATATGGAACCCCGGATATTCGTAATAATGGTAATAAACGACATCCCGTGTCCATAAATTCTCGTTGCCTTCTAAAAGCGGAATTAAGCTTTCTCCCTGCATATCGTCGGGTGGTGTTATTCCTGCTGCTTCGAGGAAAGTCTGCGCAAAATCGAGGTTTTGTACCATTTCGTCAGACACAGAGCCCGGTGCAATTGTGCCCGGCCATTTCACTAACAACGGAGTTTTAAACGACTCGTTGTAGATGAATCGTTTATCGAACCAGCCATGCTCGCCCAGGTAAAATCCCTGGTCTGAAGTATAAACAACAATGGTGTTTTTGTCTTGTCCCGTTTTTTTGAGATAATCGAGAAGTCGGCCTACGTTTTCGTCAACAGAGGCAATGCAGCCCAGGTAGTCCTGCATGTAACGCTGGTATTTCCATCGCATAAATGCAGTATCATTCATGGTTGGATACAGTTTTTCAAATTCGTCGTTCAGTGGTTGATACACTTCATCCCAACTCTTTTTCTGTTCTTCATTCAGCCTTTTATACTTTTGGTAGAATACATTTTTCCCCCAGTCGCTTGGCTCTTTTATTCCCAGTTTATCTGCAAGTTCAGGATAAATCTTGTTGTCTGCTGAAATAGTCATGTGCTTCAACAGGTTCATTTCGGCTTCTTTCGCGGCGGTTCCCCTTCCGCTGTAATCATCGAAAAGCGTTTCCGGTTCAGGAAAAGTCATTTTCGTGAATTCGCGGTAATGGCGTTCTGCTGGAATCCATTCCCGGTGTGGCGCTTTGTGCAGGTACATCAGCAAAAACGGCCGATCGTCTTTCTTGCGGTTGTCGAGCCAGTCGATGGTTAAATCGGTAATGATGTCGGTAAAGTAACCTTCGATAGTTGTGTCGCCTTTGTTTGTAATAAATTCGGGATTGTAGTAATCTCCCTGTCCGGGCAGAATCATAAACTCGTCAAATCCTTTCGGGTTATTTCCGAAGTGCAGTTTTCCAAACATGGCGGTTTGGTAGCCCGATTGGTGCAGCAACTGCGGAAAAGTCACATTAGTGGTGTCGAACGGAAAGTTGTTGTCGACCTTCCCGTGAATATGGGCGTGTTTTCCTGTGAGTATTGTTGCCCTTGACGGGGCGCAAATCGAATTGGTTACACTGGCATTGGTGAACAGCATTCCTTCATGGGCAATCCGGTCGATATTTGGCGTGCGAATCAGTTTGTCGCTGTACGCGCTGATGGCCTGGTAAGCATGGTCATCGCTCATTATAAAAATGATGTTAGGCCTTGCAGTTTCTTCTGTTTTTTCCTGGCAGGATTGAACCAGGAGTAAGAGAGCCAGGCCGGCAAAAAGCAGAAATAATGTTCGTCTGTTTTTGATCATGATACATTTACTTCAGTGTAAATACTTTAGAAAGTGAAGCATTGGAATCACCTCCCACAAAAACTGTAAAATCTCCGGGTTCCGCATAAAACGAAAGGTCGGGATGGTAAAATGCCAGATCGTTGGCAGTAATTGCAAACTCAACTGTAGTGGTTTCGCCTTTTTTTAGGAATATTTTTTTGAACCCTTTCAGGAGGCGCAGGGGAGGGGTAACTGAGGCTACCATGTCCCTGATATAAAGTTGAACTACTTCTTCTCCATCGAAATTTCCGGTGTTGGTTACCTCTACCGATACGTGAATAGTTCCATCCTGTGCCATCTCATTTTTGTCGGTTGAGATGTTGGCGTATTGAAAACTGGTGTAACTCAGTCCGTAGCCAAACGGGAACAACGGTGAGTTGGTTACATCCAGGTAGTTCGATTTGAATTTTTCAAAATTGCTGCCTTCCTGGGGCCTTCCGGTGTTGCGGATGCTGTAGTAGATAGGTATTTGCCCAACGTTTTGCGGAAAGGTTGCCGTTAGTTTTCCTGAAGGATTGTAATCGCCAAAGAGCACATCGGCAAGCGCATTTCCTGCTTCCACACCGGCGTGCCACATTTGCAGTAACGCATCTGCATGGTTAACCTCTTCGCCGATGGTCATCGGACGTCCGCTCATGTTTACAATTACCAGTGGCTTTCCGGTTTTTGCCAGTTCTCTTACCAGTTTTTTCTGGCTCATTGGCAACGAAATATCTGACCTGGTTGCTGATTCTCCGGTCATTTCTGAGGCTTCGCCAACTACTGCAACAATAACATCAGCTTTTCCGGCAACAGCCAAAGCCTCTTTCAACATGGCTTCCGGAGAACGTTTATCAATTTCGATTTTCGGGCCGAATACATTTACTTTTTTTGCCATCTCTGGGTCATCGCAAATGTTGGCACCCTTTGCATATTGAATATTTGCAGTGTTCCCTGCAACATTTTTGAACCCTTCGAGTACTGTAACGGCGAGGTTGTGGTCTCCGGTTGGCGCCCAGGTTCCGAGCATGTTGTTCCTGCTGTCAGCCAGCGGCCCGACCAGCGCAATTGTTCCCGATTTTTTTAGGGGAAGCAATTGGTTCTCGTTTTTCAACAGCACCATAGAACGGGCAGCCGTTTCACGGGCAAGCGACCTGTGTTCATCAATCAGTATATCTTTTTCGGGCCTTGAGGCGTCGAAATACCGGTATGGGTCTTCGAAAAGCCCCAGCTTGTATTTTGCTTCCAGCACACGGCGGCATGCCAAATCAATATCTTCCTGGTTAATTTTGCCTTCGTTCAGCGATTTTTCCAGCGTAGTTAAAAATCCCTCGCCCACCATGTCCATGTCCAGACCTGCCTTAAGTGCGAGAGCAGAAACCTGCTGTAAGTCGCCCATGCCATGGGCAATCATTTCGTTAACCGAAGTATAGTCTGAAACAACAAAGCCGTCGAAGCCCCATCTGGTTCGCAGTAAATCTGTTAACAGCCATCTGTTTCCGGAGGCCGGAACACCGTCTACATCGTTAAACGATGACATTACGCAACCTGCACCGGCGTCAACTGCTGCCTTGTATGGGGGCAGATAATCGTTGAACATTCTGAGGTGGCTCATGTCAACAGTATTGTAATCGCGGCCTGCTTCTGATGCTCCGTAAAGAGCCATATGTTTTACTGTTGACATCATGGTGTTGTTTCTGCTGAGATCATCCTGCTGGTATCCTTTTACCATTGCCTGTGCTACCATCGAACCAAGGTAAGGATCTTCTCCTGCACCTTCAGCAATACGCCCCCAACGCGGATCGCGGGCAATGTCTGCCATGGGGGAGAAGTTCCAGAAAATTCCGTCGGCAGTAGCTTCCCGCGCAGCAACACGCGCAGTTTCCTTTATCAATTCCATGTCCCACGAACACGAAAGGCCGATGGGTAAAGGAAATGTGGTTTTATAACCATGAATTACATCTGAGCCAAAAAGCATGGGAATTCCCAGCCTGCTTTCTTCAACTGCCAGCTTTTGCGCCTGAAGTGTTTTCTCAGGGCCATAAACGCCGAAAATTCCTCCTACCTGTCCGTTTTTAATTTTAGCCTCTACATCGGTGCTTACTACCGAACCGGTTAAAATTCCTCCTCCGGGAGTTACCAGGTTTAACTGACCAATTTTTTCCTGAATTGTCATTTTTGACATCATTTCAGAAACGAATTTGTCCATCTCTTTTTTTGCCGGATCTGTATTTTCTTTCCGGCACCCTGCCAGCAGGGCAATAGCTAAAAGTATAATTCCTAACTTTTTCATCTTCATTATTTTTTCCCGGTGGTTGTTTTTTCTTAGTTGTCTATTTTACTTTTATAGGATTGGTTTTTTCAGAAATCCCGTTTTCGTTAAATGCTTCAATTGTAAAGTAATAGGTTGTGTTTTTATCGAGGCTGCGCATTAACAAACTGTCGTTGTTGTAGATAAGCCACGAATTGTAAAGTTTGTCGGGAGCAATGCCCCAGCGAATATTATAACCAAATGCATCTGCAGATTTTTGCCATGAAATCAGGGCATCGCGACGATCATCCTGGCGTTCGACCTTGAATTTTTTTACCCTTTCGGCTTTTTTCCCATCTCCCAACCCGAATATTCGCAGGTCGGACAGGGCAAAAAACGGGGTGGGGGAATGAATATGGTTGTAACGGAAGTATCTGGCCTTTTCGGGCGTGTTTAATTGCACATAATCGTTTGGAACATCGCTAAAGTTTTTGCTTTTATCGGTTACCATTTTCCAGTTTATCCCATCAAGCGATATTTCTATGGTGTACCGGTGATAAAGTCCATCTTCCCGGGAGTAGATATCCGATTTGTAATCGTGATAATTTATCTGGAATGAATAGATGTTATAGATGTTTTCCAGGTCGATTGTAACCCACTGGTTGGTATCGTTTGCCTCGGCAACCCAGAACGATTTGGCGTCTTCATCGCTTAAAACACCGGATGTTATCTCGCCATTTTCGTTTTTCTCAACGGGAAAATTTTCCACCACAGGCTTGTCTCCTGTGCTTACACTTCGTTGTTGTAAAAGTGAAGAAGAAACAGTAACCGGTTTTTTATACGAGAGCAAAACCCATCCGGTTGGCTGGCCTGCTTTTCCCGGAACGCCGGGTGCGAAGCGCGGATAATCGCCGTAATGGGTGTTGCTGTGCATTAACCCGTCGTTGTCGAAATAGGTAGGATACATGCATAACCTCCGTTCCCATTTTACATTTGACGAAAGCGCCATGGACGCAAAATGCCAATATTGTCCGTCGTTTGCCAAAACGGTTGACCCATGACCGGCACCATTCATAAAACCTCCCGGCTTAAAGCTAATGGGATTATTGGGCATATATTCAAAAGGCCCCAGCGGATGGTCAGAAATGTACACTCCATCGGCATACACGTTAAACTCGGTTCCCGGTGCAGCATACTGTAGATAATATTTTCCGTTATGTTTTGTCATCCAGGCACCTTCCATATATCCTTCTTTTAGGGTAGGATGAAAATTGTCTTCTCCGAAACGCTCCCAGCCGTGTTCTTCTTCATTCAGGTTAAACAACTCAAAATGTTCGCCTGTGTCAACAAACCGTTTGTTTTTGTTCAGCTTTCTGACCCTGAGCGGATAGGTGTTTGACGAGCCCCAATACATGTAAGCCTGTCCGTCGTCGTCGATAAATAATGCCGGATCCTGCAGGTTGTTGATGATGGAAGGAGCGGCTTTCCAATCTCCTTTTTTCGGGTTTTCAGTATAAAGAATACTCATTGAACCCGACGGGTCGCCTGCAACATAGAGCACAGAATCTTTATAATTGAATGCAGCCGGTGCGTTGGAGCCCTGGAAATACCATTTTTCGGGAGTGATGAATTTCCAATTCAGTAAATCAGTAGAATGCCAGTACCCAAACGAGCGGGTAACAAACATGTAGTATTCTCCGCGGAATTCAACAACAGCAGGGTCTGCACCAGAGCGGTACGACCAGTCCTTATCCGAATTGTATACCATGTAGGTGTAATCGATATTAAGCGGATTACAATATGTTGGCGGAATATATTCCTGCGAGGAAGCTGCTTTTGACAGAATCAAAAGAAAAAATGCTGCAAGAAAAATTCTGTTTCCGGACTGAATCATGGTTAAGTGTTTTTATTTTTCGTTTAGAAACGGACTTTCAAATCCGAGTTTTTTGAGCCCTTTCTGAACATCTTTGTTTTTCATGAACAGATTCCATAATAAACCGCTTCTGTAATTCTCAATCATTACCGGAATTGGCCCTTGATCGATAGCCAGGTAGCGGGGTAAAAACCAGTTGTTTTCCTGGCTGTAGGCGTCGTACGGCCCATATTCCCCAATCAGCGAGTCGGCTTCCAGGTAGAGGTATTTCAGAAATTGCATGGATTCTTTTGGCGTATAAGGGAACGACGACAGAGCTGCAGTAGGTGAAATAACACCCAAATCCATTCCCGGGCGATGGCCCGCGTATCCTTTCATGGAATAACTTGATGTAAAGCCCCATTGGTTTTCGCCATAGCCTTTGTATCCGTTAGGATTATCCAAAGCGTATTTGTAATGAATTAACGCGTGGTTTTGATTCAGCTTCCAATAGTCGCCGTATTTATCTTTCAGCCCTTCGGGGTTTAATCCCAGGTAAGAGTAATGTGCCCAGAACAAAGGGCCGGTAGGATCGTCGCCGTGTTGGTAGAAGTTAAGCACGGTAGGTAATCCGTAATACACGGTGTCATTTGCTATTTGGCCGTTAAGTGCCCAGCCTTTGTCGTAAACTTCAGGTTCGATGGTGTGAGTAGGAGAGGCGGCTGCCAGAATGTACATAATCAGGCATTCGTTGTATCCTCCCACCGGAAAGTTCATGTCCCATCCGTAATTTGGTGACCAGTGCCAATACAAAACGTTTTCCCCTTTGGTGTACCAGTCCCATTCCACTTCTTCCCAAAGTTTCTGGATATCGTTAACCAGTTTTTGTTCTGCTTCGTTTCCGTCTCTGAAATATTCGGCTACGGTGAGGAGTCCCTGCACCATAAACGCAGTTTCCACCAGGTCGCCGCCATCATCTTTTTTGCTGAAAGGTTTTACCTTGCCGGTAGGCCCGTTGAGCCAGTGTGGCCAGGCACCATGAAAACGGTCGGCTTTACCCAGATAATTTACAATGTGCTGAAGGCGTTCGAGCGCCTGTTCGCGGGTAATAAACCCTCGTTCTACACCTACCAGAATGGCCATTACTCCAAACCCTCCGCCGCCAAGGGTTACAATTTCCTGGTCGTTTTGCGGGTAAATATTGTCCATATGAATTCGTTCCCGTGCCATTCCCGAAACGGGTTCTGCCCCGTCCCAAAAATACCTGAATGTTTGGTGCTGCACCACATTCAGCAACGAGTCTTCCAGCGTTAATTTGGCTGTATGTTCCGCATTTTCACTGGTTCTGTTTTGAGAGCTGCACGCTGCAAATAAAACAGCAATTACCAGGAGCGAAAATATGTTGTTTCTTAATCGTATCATTCGTGTAAATCGTTTATTATATAGTCAACTCATGGAATTCCCGTTAGCTTTTTCTTTTTGTGAAAATGCTAGATGCCATGGTTGTTTCATTTATTAATAGCTAAAACCAAGTTTTGTGAGACCTGCCTGCACTTCGGGAGCCGACATCAGCAAATCCCAGACTAGGCCGGTTCTGTGGTTTTCAATCATAATGATAATCGGGCCTTGGTCGATGGCCAGAAATGAGCTTGCTGTCCAACTTTCTGTTACATTGAACGCGTCATAAAACCCGTATTCTCCCCACAGCCGGTCGCCCAGCACATAGTAAAAAAATCGAATGGCTTCCATTGATTCTTCGGGAGTGAACGGGATGGATGAAATGGCTGCAGTAGGAGTAATTACCCCGATATCGTTTGTTGGCGAGTGCGCAAGATAACCGTTGTGGTTGTCACTGGCCGTTAGTCCCCAGCACTCTTCGCTGTATCCTACAAAGTTGTTGGGATTTTGAACGCAATGCGCTCTGTTTATGAGCGTGTGGTTGCGATTTTGTTCCCAGTAATTTGCATATTGATCGGACAAATTGTGGGGGTTGATGCCCAAAAAGGAGTAGTGAGCAAAAAACAACGGGCCGCCGTAGTCAAATCCAACAGGAAGAGGAATTCCGTAAAACGATTTTCCATTTTTGATGGCTCCGTTACGTGCCCATCCCTGGTGGTAAACATCTGCACCTATGGTGTGAGTTTCAGACGAAGCAGCCATAATATAGGTTATCAGCGCTTCGTTGTACCCCGAGATTTTCATGTTCATGTCCCAGCCGTAATTTGGCGACCAGTGCCAGTAAAGTACGTTTTGTCCTCCCCGGGTGTGCCAGTCCCATTCAATGCCATTCCACAAATCATTAATTTTTCCAATCAGGGCGTTTTCATCTTCTTTTGAAGAATCCAGGTATTGGCGTACTGCGAGTAGCCCGGCGGCCATAAAAGATGTTTCCACCAAATCGCCGCCATCATCTTTTGTGCCGAAAGGCCTGGTTTTTCCAGTTGTTCCGTTGAGCCAGTGCGGCCACACACCGTGAAACCTGTCGGCTTTTCCCAAAAAATCGACAATGGTTTTCAGGCGGTCAACTCCTTCGCTTCGGGTGATGAATCCCCGTTCTATTCCAACAATTATAGTCATCAGTCCGAAACCTGAACCTCCGATGGTTACTGTTTCTCCTGAGTTATTTCTTTCACGGGCCAGCCCGCTAACAGGGTGGGCTAAATCCCAAAAATATTTAAAGGTTTGTTTTTGGATGAGCGTGAGCAGTTCGTCGTCGGAAATAGCAGGGAACTTTGGAGTTAAATCAGCCTGCGTATAAAAATTTGTTTCGAACCCTTCGAAAAGGCTTCCGTCCGCTGTTTTTAATTTATTTGAAATGGTGAAATTATTGATGACAAATCCTTCGAGATTTGCAACGGGTTTTGCAACGAAAATATTTTCTTCTTCGGCTGTAAGTTGAATGTCCAGCACTGCTCCGCGGCTTTTGAACTGAATGTTGTTTTTTAACGATTCCAGAGACAGCGGATGAGAAAACACCATTTTTATTTCAGGCTGTAAAGAAATTTCCTGTAGTTTAACCGACTCGCGTGCCGGCTTTTCATCAATGGTTATTGATTCTAAAACAAGCGGCCTTGTTAAGGTCGAAAAAGTGTAGATAGTTTCTACAAACGATTCGTTTTCTTCTCCTTTTAAATGGCTTGAAATGATTAACCGGTAGGTTGAATTTTCCGAAAAAGCAGGATGCTCGATTTTCACCAGGCTGTTTTGGCTGAAAAAAGACAAAACTGTTTCAACAGGTTGGTTGTTTTCGTCAACCAAGCGGATGTTGTCTTCTGCCGATGCCTGATTAACCGGTTTGTTGAACCGGATTTCGATTAATTCGTCAATTGAAATATTGTTATTGCTTTCATTTGTGGTTAGTGTTGTTTTACCAACATACACATAAGTGATATTTAGTTTTTCCGGGTTTGCCATTGGCTCCTTCTCTTTGCAGGAAAACAACAGGCCGAAAATCAATAGAAGTACAAGAGAATATCGCATGCCGAAATTTTTTGACCCGCCGGATATTCCGGCGGGTCTTTAAAACTTAGAATGTTTTTTATTAATTACTGTAATCCATCAGCTTTCATCAGATTTACTTCTTCTTCTGAAAGGGCTTTTTTGAATATATAAAGCTCATCCATTAAACTTTCGTCTGATTTGTGATCCCAGCCATTAAAACGGGGGGCCCCTGACATGATTGACAACAGGTCAACGCCAGTCCAGTCGATGCCTGAGATGTCGCCTTCTTTAACCATTGCCCCGTCAATGTAAACTTTGGCAGCATCATCGGTGATGGTAAAGGCAAAGTGTACCCAGTCGCCCGTTGTCGGGTCAACATCGGCAGCGGCGCCACCATCAATCCACGAATCAGCAGTTCCGTTGCCCACATTTAGTTTGTAACGTTGGGTTGTTCCTCCGTTACTTGATTCGCGGAAGAAGCGGAATCCGTTTTTCCTGTTGTTTTGTTTTTCCGGGTTTTCGGTGTCTTCAGGACCCATAACCAAAATACCTGCCCTGTCCGGAACATCGTTGATGTTTAACCAGAAACTTGCACTGAATTCATTATTCTGTACATCCGGATTTGCGAATGTCAGGTAAGAATCAGCTTTTCCCTGGTAGGCGTCGCCTTTAACACCACCGCCGTAACTGAATCCGGGAGCACCAACTACTGTGGCTTCTGTTCCGGTGAGTTCATCTCTGAATTTTCCATTGAAATTCATATATAATGATGACTGCTCTTTCAGCATAATGGTTTTTATTTCGTCCTGGGTCAGTGCTTTGGTGAAGATGCGGAGTTCGTCCATCAGACCGTTATCTGACAAGTGATCCCATCCGGTCCAGTTTGGCGCCCCCGACATAATTGAAATCTGATCACAATCTGTCCAGTCAATACCGCCAATATCGCCTTCTTTTACCAATTCACCATTAATATATACTGCTGCACTGGTGGGTGAAATTGTAAATGCAAAGTGAGTCCATTCTTCTGTATCTGGAGTAACATCGGCAGCAGCGCCACCATCAATCCACGAGTCGGAGCTTCCTGTACCAATGTTGAGTTTAAAACGCTGGGTAGTACCACCGTTAGTTGATTCGCGGAAGAAGCGGAATCCTTTTGTTCTGTCGTTATTGTTTTCAGCCGGCGGAGCTACAACCAAAACACCAGCCCGATCCGGGGTATTGCCAACTTTCATCCAGAAGGTGGCACTTACTTCAGTTGCTTCCTGAAGCGCTGCCGCCGGGAACGAAAGGTATGAATCTGCTGCACCAGCATAAGCGGTTCCGTGCTGGATTCCTTCGGCAAATCCGGGCATTCCTGCTTTTGTAGCCAGTTGAAGGCTGTTCATTTCGAGGTATTCGTTGTTAAACGGCATGTAAAATACTTCGTCGCCATATTTAGGTACGTAAGGCGGCGCTTTAGTGAAGTTTACATTAACTACAGAGTTTTTACCTTCAAGGTCATTTGCAGATATTTTCAAGGTATGTAGACCGGTTGTTACATTATCGTAAGTGATTTTCTTAAATGCAATCCGGTAATCTTTGAAATCATTAAAACTGGCAATTTCTTCGTCGTCAATCTGAACAGAAATATCGGCAATTTCGATATCGTCTCTTACTTCAAAATCGATTGTGATGGAAGCGACTGCTTCGTTGGTTTGCAATTCGTATCCGTCGGGCGGAAAGTTTACTTTAATTTGCGGTGCGGTTTCATCAACCCCCGGCTCAACACGGGAAATGTCGTCAATGAATTTTTCTTCGCAGGCATTGAACATGAGTATGCTCAGCACCAATATGATTAATTTACTATATGTTTTCATCTTATTAAAATTGTTTGTTGTAACAATATTTTCGGAGATTTATATTATTCATTGACAACGCCTTCGCCTAACTGAGGCAAATCAGCAACCTGGTCTGCCGGGAAAGGGAAGTAGGCTTTGTCCATTGTAAATGTTTTTCCTTCGTGGCTCAGTTCCGAAGTATTTTTTGTGCGTACCATGTCGTAGTAACGGGTACCCCATTCCATGGCAAGTTCAGCAAATTTTTCGTTCAGCACATCTTCTGTTGTAACCGTGCCCAATGCGCCAATTTTTGCACGGGCGCGTACCATGTTTACAGCTTCAGTAGCGGTCATCGAAATGCTTTCTGAAGCTCCTCTGGTAAGTGCTTCTGCATACATAAGTAGCATTTCGGAATAACGAATTACAATGAAGTTTTTATTGCTTCCGAAGCCTTTTCTTCCGGGAATCAACTCTGTTGATGGCTGAATATGTTTGCCGCTGGCAAAATTCATTCTTGCGTTGTTGTTGAAAATGTCGCCTTCGCGGTTTGTGTTGGTAATCCACGACGGAATGTTTCCGTATTCGTTGTGCAGTTGATTTATTCCGTCGGGTGTGAAAACCACACTTGTTTCGAGCCTTACCGTTTCACCCCTGTCGAGCATAAAGGTGATGTATTTCATGGTAGGTTCGTAAAAACCCCATCCTGCATCTGAACCTGTAACTGCGGGAGTCCAGCCTCCAATTCCAAAAGGTGCCCACAGAAAGTTAAAACTGTCGCCTTCGCCCTGGTTGAAGTCGGAATACTGAAACTCGAAGATGTTTTCGTTATCCAGTTTTCCTGCTTTTTTAAACAGGTGGTAAAAGTCGGAAGCCAGCGCAAATTCTCCTGAACTGATGATTTCACCGGTGGCGCTGGCAACTCCCTGGTAGTCTCCCATTTCCTGGTAAGCCAGAGCCTGAATAGCCAGAGCAGTATACCGGGTTACCCCTCCGCGAATGTCGGTACGCTTGTTCGGGTGCATGGCCGGCAGATCGGGTATAGCAGCGCTTGTTTCGTCAACAACGTATTGCATAATTGCAGCTTTGTTGCTTACCGGAGTATTCTGAATGTTGTCCAGCTCGTCGATGACAATACCACCGCCAAATGCCCTGGCCAAATTAAGGTACAAATATGCCCTGAGAACCCTGGCTTCGGCAATGTATTGGTCGGCCAGAGCATCGTTATTCGCAGCCGGACGATATTTTTCAATTTCATCCATCGCAGTAAAAATATTTACGATATCGTTGTAGTGTTGCTGCCAAATTGAATTGGTGTTCCACTGGCTGGCAATGTATTTGAATTCATCCTGTTCCTGCATGGGAACCTGGTCTCCGGCAGCATTTACATCATCGCCCCTTAATCCCAGTGTTACGGGTTCTTCCCATGCGCGGGTGTAAACACCATAGTATGCTCCCAGCAGCGGAAGCTTCATGTTACTTCCAATGGTGTAATCTACATCGCTTGTAAAAGCTTCGTTTTCAAACGGAGCGTCCAGTTTGTCGGTACACCCTATTGCTGAAAAAAGGAGCAATCCGCTAAGTAGCAGGGGTGTGGTATAATTTTTTATCTGTATTAATTTCATGGTGTTCGAATTTAAAATTTGAGATTAAGACCAATGGTGTAAACTGAAGGTACCGGGTAGAACTGGCGGTCGATACCGTTAGATACTTCTGGGCTAAAACCGTTGTATTTAAACACTGTTAACGGTTTTTCCGCAGTAAGGAAAATTCTCGCATCGGGCATGTCACCGCCTAAAAGGGTTTTACCTTTCAGATTGTACGCCAGTTGAATATTCTGAATCCGGAAGAATGAACCATCTTCTACCAGAAAATCGCTGAAGTTTTGGTTCCAGCCCCTTCTTAATCCTGATGCTGAAGTGTAGGTGTTTGAAGTTCCTTCTCCGTTCCATAATCCTTTTGCAAGTTCGGCATCAATGTTTGTGTCATTGGTCCAGATAATTTCGCCTCGTTTACGATTCAGAATTTTGTTTCCGCTTTGTCCCATAATGTTCATCGAGAACTCGAGGTTTTTATATGAAACTCCGATTAAACCACCGTAAGTAAAATTCGGGAAATAAGAACCGAGGAAAACTTTGTCGTCATCGTCAATGGCATCGTTTCCATCCTGGTCAACAAACCTGAAGTCTCCGGGCACAAGATTGTTGGCAACAGCAATCGGGTCGGCATCAATCTCTTCCTGGTTTTGATAAACGCCTGCAACCTGATATCCGTAGAAGGAGAGGAGCGGCTGTCCAATTTCAGACCTTTGCCTGAATTCTGCGCTTCCGCTGTTCAGGTATTCTTGTCCGTATAAGTCACGCACTTCGTTTTTCAGTGTTGCAATGTTTCCGCCAACGGTGAATTTCAGGTCTCTGGTAATTTCTTGTGTCCAACTGGCTGCCAGTTCAAACCCAGAGTTGCGAATTTCGCCCACATTTCTTAAAATGCTTCCCGATTGCAGTTTAAGGCTAACCGGTATTGCTGCATTTTCTGTGTCTCTAATGTAATAATCAGCAGTTATATTCAACCGGTGTTTGAATAAGTCGGCATCAAATCCGAAGTTTGTGCCGGTTACGGTTTCCCATCCCAGGTATCCGAATGTGCTTGTTGTTGTGGTTCCGTTTATCTGCTGGTCGTCAACGGCTACGTATATAGGGTTGGTTGTATTTGCTCCATCCTGACGAGCAATTTTGTCGTTTCCTAATTTACCCCAGCCACCTCTTATTTTAAGGTAGTCGATGAAATTTATAGTCTGGAAGAAATTTTCTTCGGAAGCAACCCATCCCAGCCCAAAGGCAGGAAATGTTCCCCACTTTTCCTGGTATTTGGATGTGCCCTCTCTACGCAGGGTGAAATAGGCAATATATCGGTTGTCGAAGTTGTAATTTAATCTGCCGAAATACGAAAGCCCGTAAAGCCTTTCGCCATTGTCGCTAACTGTTTTAGAAGCGGCTGAATTCGACTGGTTGATATACCATGAATTTTCAGAAAGTGGAATATCTTCTGCGTAGCCTCTAAGATAATCATACCACTCATCACGGAACGACTGGCCAACCATTGCAGTAATGTTGTGTTTCCCGTAACTGTCGGTAAATGTCAATGTGTTATCAATAAACTGATTTACGTCGGTTGTGCGGCTTGACGAAATAGTTGATAACTGCCTGTTTGTTGAATTGGTAATAAAGTATGGTACTCCAACATCCCGTGCTTTGAGAAACATCATGGAGACGTTGTAATTACTTTTGAATTTCAACGTGTTGGGAATCAGTTCAACTTCAGCGTAGATTCCAGTTAATATTTTGCGAATATCCTGCCGGTTGTTGTTATAAGCCAGGCTAAGGAAAGGGTTTTGTGCTCCTCTGTAGCCGAGCAGTTGTGCGCTGGAATAGTTACTGGCATTTGATATGCCTTCAGTAACCAGGCTCTGATAGTTTTCATCGTCGTACACCGGTAAAATAGGTACGGCATGGTATGCATTAAACCAGGCAGCATCGTTGGCAATGTAACGAACACCGTTACTTACATTAAAATTGACCCCTGCTTTTAGCCATTCGTTTGCCTGATGATCAATCGAAGAGCGAATGTTTAGTCGTTCGTACGAGTTGTCACTTTCAAGCAACCCTTCCTGGTTGTAGTAGCTTAATCCCAGGGAGTACGATGTTTTTTCATTCCCACCCAAAATTGATAACGAATGGTTCTGCTGTTGTGCATATGTTTTCATGATTTCGGCATACCAATCGGTATTTACATCCGGTACCAGCGGGTTGATGCGGCTTCTGCCGTAACGCTGCATGGCATTTTCAATGAAGGTCATATCAGCAGCAGAACCTGTTTGTGTAATGTAGTTTACAAATTGCTCAGAATTGGCCATTTGTAATACATTTTGCGGAACCTGTATTCCGTAGTATCCTTCGTAAGTAATGGTTGACTTGGAGTTTAAAGAACCTTTTTTAGTGGTGATAAGAACAACACCGTTAGCAGCCCTTACTCCATAAATAGCAGATGCCGAAGCGTCTTTTAAAACCGATAAAGTTTCTATGTCAGAAGGGTTCAGAAAGTCGATGTTACCGAAATACATTCCGTCAACAACATACAACGGAGAAGAGTTGCTGCTGCCTGGGAATGAGCCAATACCCCTGATGCGAACAGTTGGTTCGCTACCGGGCGAGCCCGAGTTTACAATTTGTACACCGGCAACTTTTCCCTGCAATGCCTGCATAGTTTGTCCGGCAGGTGTTTTTACCAGTTCGTCGGCTTTAATGGTTGTTATTGATGAAGTAAGATCCTTCATTTTCATGCCACCGTAACCTACAACTATAACTTCTTCCAGTCCAATCACATCTTCTTCCAGTGTGACGTTGACTGTTGCAGTTTGTTTGGCGTCAACTTCGTGAGAGAGAAATCCCACAAAGCTAAATACTACGGTTGAACCTTTGCGTACTTCTAACGTGTAGTTTCCGTCAATGTCTGAAACCGTGCCGTTAACTGTGCCTTTCTCTAAAACAGACACCCCTGGTAATGTCACTCCCTTCGTGTCAACAACTTTCCCGGAAAGATTTACTTTCTCCTGTGCAAAAAGCACTGTTGCTGAAAACAGGAAGAATAAACTGATTATTAGTTTTCGCATAATTATTATGAATTGGTTAATTTTGTGTTGTAAAAATAGATTGGACTTAATAGATTAAGAAAAAATTATACACACTTCTGACTCTCATGTCGCCGTGAGCCGTAAAGTCTACCTCATAATTACTACACCAATTTTTGCGATGATAAAATATCTGATTGATTATATGGATTTTATGTTGATGTTTTAATGTGTGAAAAATGAAAAATGGCAACTCGATTTCAAGGAATAAAACAACGGAAAGGAGAGATAAGTTTGGGATTTTTCCTATTTTTCGGGTGATTTTTTGGAACGATCAGATACAGCAATGAATAAACGAATTACTTTTTTGTTACTTTTTTTTAATGCAATGTTAATTTTTTGTGCAGGCGCCAGCGAACACGAAAAAGGAGTTATTGCATTTGATCAGCTTACTTTTAAGGGATCTCGGCAAAACTGGAGCGTAAGTGCTGCCGAAAACGGGTTCGTTTTTTTTGCCAACCATACCGGCCTGTTAATGTTCGACGGAACAAGCTGGAAACTGAACCGGCTTCCTGTGGAAACCATTTTAAGGGCAGTTAATGCTGCTTCAGATTCGTTGATTTATACTGGCGGATATATGGAGCTCGGTTACTGGAAAAAGAATAGTACCGGCGAGCTGGATTATTTTTCGTTAACTCCGAAGGCAAGTAAGTATTTTTCGAAAAATATTGAATTCTGGAACATCGCGCGAACCGACGATAATGTTTACTTTCAGTCGTTTTCTCAAATTTTGGCCTATCAGGGCGATTCCGTTTTTCAGGTCGACCTGCACGGGCAAATATCGGTTATGAATAATGTTCATAATAAAGTTCTTGTTGCGGTAAGCGGCAGAGGTATTTTTGAAATTTCGGGGCTGAATGCTGTTCCGGTTATTCAGGATAAACTGCTTGAAAATGAATACGTCAGGTTTATTATTCCGTTTTATGAAGATCAAATTCTGATTGGTACCATCTCGCACGGGATTTTGTTGTGGGATGGGAAAAGACTAACCCCGTGGAATAAGGCGTGGAACGATTACTTTGTGGAGAACGAGTTGAACCGGGGGTACCTTACCAGTGATAATCATGTGATTGTGGGTACTTTGGTTGACGGAATTGTGGTGTTCGACACGGATGGAAATATGATTTCCAAAATAAATACTTCCAGCGGACTGCCTAATAATACGGTGCTGGGAATTGAACCCGACAGGCTGAATAATATCTGGCTGGCGTTGGATGACGGGATTGGATTTGTTTCGGGAAACCAGGACAGAAGTTTTGAAATAGAGAAACTTCCGGGATTAGGCGCTATTTACAGTACGGCAATTTATAAGAATAAGCTGTACCTGGGAACCAACCAGGGGCTTTTTGTAAAATCTGAAAAGCCCGGAGAGCATGAATTGAATATGGTTCCGAAATTGAGTGAACAGATATGGGATTTGAAAGTTTTTGACGACCAGTTGCTTATTGGTCATAACCTGGGGACATTCTCTCTAAAAGACGGTTCTGTCAGGCAAATATCTACCGAATCCGGCGGCTTCAATTTTATTGAGGATCCGGCAAACCCAAATTTGATTCTCCAATCAACTTATAATAGTTTAATCGTTTTTGAGAAAACTACAAATGGAATTGTTTTCAGAAATCGAATTGGTGGCTTCATCGATTTGATACGCTATATTGAATTTGATCATCGTGGAAATTTGTGGGCAAGCCACATGCACCGTGGAATTTATAAAATTGCAGTTGACAGTAAGAGAGATAGCGTGCGCGAGGCAATTTATTACGGGAAAGAGATTTTCGGAAAAGACTATTTCGTTCATGTTTTTAAGGTAGAGAACAGAATTGTTTTTACTACGGGTGAGAAATTTTTTACGTATGACGACCTGAATGACAGTATTATTCCTTACAATACATTAAATGAGGGCGTTGGGAAATATTCCAAATCACACAGAATTGTTAGCGCTCCAAATCATCACTACTGGTTTATCGGCAAAGAGTACATCGGCCTGTTTTCTATTTTAAACGATAATATCGAATTGATAAAAGAGTATCCGATGTCTTTGTTTCACGATCCGGTGCCTATTGAAAATTACGAAAACATTTTGCCGCTCAGTAGCAACAATGCTATCCTGTCGTTACAAAACGGCATTGCATATCTTGATGCCACGCAAAAAGGAGCTTCTCCTGATTTAATTCAGAGGCAAACGCCCGGGTTACGCAGGATTGAGGTTCGCAATAAAAAAGGGAAAGTAAAGTTGTTGCCTCTGGGTGCGTCAGAAGGAACCAAGTTAAGCCATAATTTCAATAATATTTCTTTTAATTTTTCTTTCCCGCTGATTAATGAGCTTCCGGTTTATTATCAATATGTTTTGGAAGGAATTGACGATGAGTGGTCTGAAGAAACGAGTCGGCCGGTGTTTTCTTTCGTGCGATTGCCCAAAGGCGACTATGTGTTGAAGGTGAAAGCTGTTGATTCGTGGGGAAATGAGAGTCAGATTTACAAATTTTCTTTTGAAGTTTTGCCCCCTTTTTATGCATCGTTTGGAGCAAAATTGTTTTATTTTTTGGTGCTCATTTCTTCGTTGCTGATATTCAGAAACTGGGGTGTTAGGCAGACCCGGCGAAAAATACAACTGCAGCAGGAGAAAAAGGAGAAAGAGCTGATTCGGCTTAGAAACGAAAAACTACAGGCAGAGATACGTTTTAAAAGTAAAGAACTGGCCAGTTCAACCATGTCGATTATCAAAAAAAATGAGTTTTTGTTAGACCTGAAAACAATCATTCAGAAGCAAAAGGCGGAGCTGGGATCCCGGTATCCCGATAAATACTATAATTATCTGTCGAAGAAAATTGACGATAACATTTCGAGCCACGATGACTGGAAAATATTCGAGACTAATTTTGAAAGGGCACACGAACAGTTTTTTGAAAAGCTGAAAAATAAATACCCGCTTCTTACGCCCAGTGACATGCAACTTTGTGCTTTTCTGAGAATGAATTTGTCATCGAAAGAGATTGCTCCCATGTTGGGCATTTCTGTGCGCGGAGTGGAAAATCATCGTTACCGGTTACGAAAGAAATTGGAGCTTGATGTCAATGACAGTTTAACGGATGCCATCATCGGACTTTAAAAATGCTTCTATTTTTGCTCTTTGTGAAGTGTTTTTCAGCTTTCAGAAGAAATGCGCATTTTGGTCTGGAATGGCAAATAGGGGAGATGGACGGTTTTTATAGGCGGTTAGTGCTCTAATTATCTGCTGGCTCGTTGGTTATTATTTACAATATACTTACTTTTACAGGGAACATACAAAAACCGTTTCCTATGATTCGTAAAATCTCTGAAAGCACATTAAAAAAGTCAATCAATTGTTCATTTTTTGGTTATGAATATAAAGTACAAAAGGTTGACAATACCACCGCAAATATAAAATATAGTATACCTTTTTTATACATACAAACTAGTTAGCGCAAATATTGATGAAAAAACACAAGGAAATGGATAAACAGCAAATGGAACAAATAATAACATTTTTAAAAGCACGCAGAACTGCAAACAGGAAGGATATTGGTAAACAAATAGGAGAAGGACAATATAGCGACAAGCTAAAATCGCATCTAAATTATCTTGAAAAAGGCAACTATATCAGCAAACGAAGTGAAGATGTTTATGAAATAACACCTCGCGGAGACAGATTTGTGTCGTTTGACGAAGAAAATGAAATTAAAAATTTACAAATTGAAAATATAAGGCTACAAAACAAATTATTAAAAAACAAATTGATTTACGCCATAATAGGTGGTATAATCGGTTTTGTTCTTGCTAACTGGAAAGATATTTTAATAATGCTTCAAGTAATAAATAAGTAACACAACCATAAGTCATCCATTTAATCGCAAACAAAACATTGTATAAACGTGTCTTTATTTTTTTCATACCACAAAATTACAACACAAAAAAAAACCTATAAAAAAGCAGTAAAATGAAACTCAACGACATCTTTTTAAATATGTACTTCAACTTGAACAAACCGAAAGTACATGCAGGATTTTTATTAAGACTTATTGCCTTTATGATAGATTTTGTAATAATATCAATTTTAAACGTTGTTATAATTACAATTTTCAATGTCGAATATGCAGTCGAATCAGAGGTGTGGTATCCTATTTATTTCTTCTCACACCCATATTATATAATTATAAATTGGTTATACTTCGCAATTTTAGAAAGCAATCCATACTATCAAGCCACAATTGGAAAAAGTATTTTAAAATTAAAGGTCGTAGATATAAACGGCAATAAAATTTCCTTTGGAAAGGCATCTGGACGTTTCTTTGCAAAAATCATTTCAGGTTTAATACTTGGTATTGGTTTCATTATGATTGCTTTTACCAAAAACAAGCAGGGATTACATGACTTATCAGCAGGAACATTTGTAAAAACAAAATATTCATAAAAAACCAATAAACTATTTGTCATGGAAGAATTACAATTAATACTAATCGTTCTGTTTACTATCGTATATTTAATCGTAACTGTAATACAACAAAATCAAATAAAAGCACTTAAATCTCATAACGAAATGCTCAGTGGACTGCTGCCGATATTCGATTTAAAAAAATTTAAAGAAGCCGCTTCAATCGAAAAGAAAATTGCAGAAATGCAAATAAAGAAAATGATGTTAAAATTCGAGGTTGACGAAGAATTTATAAATGACATTTTAAAGCCACATATTAAAAAATTTGAAGATACAGTAGAAAAACAAGTAAATGAAGAATTTGCTGAATTAATGCTGTTTGCAACAACTGTAATATCAGGAACAAAAAAAGAATTAAGAAAAGAAATAGTTAATCGCTATCTCCCCAAGACAGCAAGCTATTTTGACGCTCTTTTGGAAGCTGATAAAAAAGATTCTTAATGCGATTGTATTCCTGTTTGGTAAACCAGCCTGCTTTTAAAAAATGAGAAAATCTTTTATCAAAATCACATTCAATAGTTTTTTTAAACCAAGACAACATTAACTTTTAAATTTTATAAATTATTAATTCACTCTAAAAACAAAAAATCATGGCACTTCAATCTATTTGTCCAAAATGCGATTCTTCATCATTTGAAATCGCAGAAACACCTGTCAAAAACTCAAATTACAGACTAATGTTTGTTCGTTGCTCAAATTGCGGATGTGTGGTAGGAGTAAAAGACTTTTTCAATACTCCAACCTTAATACACCAACTGGCAAAAAAACTACATATCAACCTTGTCTGATAAAAAATTTGCACTGATTTTGATAATGGGGTGTCTAACTGCACGAGCATCATTGACATCAACAATAGTTGTGTTTACTGAAATCTCGTACCCGCATTTGCGTAGTTCATATAAAACATCGTTTAATCCATCAACGCTGTCAGAAAGACTACTTAACAACTGTTTGTGTTCACATGAGCAAGTCATACTGTTAAAACTTAAAACAAGCAAATTGACTAAAAGACAAAATACTTGCGCTAACACTGTGCAAATGCCACTCGCCTCTTAGCTTTTACGGCAGTTCCATCTCGTTAGCTGGTTATGTGCCTCTAATTAATTTAGGCGGTTGGCGAGAGGCACTTGCACCAATCCGTTGTGCGTCATTTAACATCGTGCATCTAAACCAAGTTGAGCATAAGATATGAAGAGTCAATTTTATTATTGGGAAAAGGATTTAAGAAAACTGATAAATTGTTGGGATTTCATACCAGGGGCACCATCTGACGAGTTCGATGCTTTGAATCATAAAATTCTAATTCATTTGACAAAGGGTTCAGATAATGAGAAGTTATTTAACGTGTTAAAAAGTGAATTAATAAGTTATTACGGTTTAGACCCTATTGATAAGGATATTCTTAAATTGACAGAGGAAATCGTAAATTGGTGGGATAAACAATAACTTGATTTTTAAGAAAATATGTGTGTTAATTGCTACATAGGGACAGATTCAGAATTGAAAGAAATAGAATTTGACAGGAACAATCCTGAATTTTGTGTTGTGAAAGTTGATAAATCGGATTTTGACAAAGACACTTTTTCAACTAATAACATCTATTATATTGGAACTAGAGAAGGTTGTGGATGCAAATTTGGGATTCAAGAAATTCCGAGTGAAATTATTAATGAAGCAAAACAACTAATCAATGCAAAAAAAGAACTAACCGATAAGATTAGGCAATTCTTTGAATATGAAAGTACAATTGATGAGATTGATTTTACAGTTAAAGAAAGTAAAGACTACTCAGAGGATACTCAAAAGCTTTATACCTTGATTACTGGTTTATGTAATAAAAATGATAAAGTTGAATTTTATGGATGCGAGGCGGACCATGAAAAGAAAAAATACGATGAGAAATTGACGATAGATTTGAAAGAAGGTGACTTATATATAGATTTTGATAAGTTTTGGGATTTGAACATTAGGATTGATATTAAAAAATAAACGAACGCACAACACGCGGTCATAAAACATTGCGCGGATAGTGCTATATTTGAACGAAATAACAATTAATCAACGGCTTAGCAGGCTGATAAGTTTGTGTTTCAAAATGCGCAACGTTTCATACCGCCACCGTTACCAGCGCATTTGAAAAAGGAACCGATTAACAAATAAAAACCTATTGCAAAAAGACAAAGACAAGAAAGGAAAAGAAAAAAGACAAGCA
>NZ_FQUM01000016.1 GCF_900129025.1 Mariniphaga anaerophila
GCCAGCGCCGATGGTACTGCGTAAAAGTGGGAGAGTAGGCCGCTGCCGGATTTATCCAAAGCCCATGTTCTTTGAGCATGGGCTTTTTTATTGTTTAATATTTTCCATCAGATAATTATTCTTGTTTTTTTTCGTTCATTTCTTGAACTAACCCGGTAAAATATGGAGCAAAAAACTGTGTTGCACAATAAATGGAGAGAGAACGTGTTTTTCGTATCTCTGATAGTTGCGGCTTCAGTTTTTCCTTTTTCCGAAGCATTGGTTAGTATTTCCGCCGGATTGCTCTTGTTTCAGTCTCTGGCTTTCCAATTGAGTAAGAATAGAAATAAAGAGCTACAGTACCGAAGTATTATACTGTATCCAATTTCGATATTTGGAGTTTATTTAATCGGTACAATTTTCACACTGGATTTTTCTTTCGCATTATACGAACTGAAAAAAGTTGCCTTTTGGCTAATTATACCACTTGCCTTTTATTTGTCTCCCCGGCTTTCGGATAAGAGAGTTTATTTGGTTTTATTGATATTCGTAATTTCGGTTACAGTTGCCAGTTTGTTTTCTGTAGGGAAAGTTGTATTAAATGACTATTTGCAAATTGGCGATTTTCGCTCAAATAGTATGGTTTCACACATCAGATTTTCGTTTCAGGTTATACTATCGCTTATTTTGGTTTCGTGGTTTGCCCTTAATAGCCGTAAGATTCCAATTAAGATCCATCCATTAGTTTTTGTTGGGGTGTTTTTGTGGTTAGGCTTTTTTCTTTTCTTTTTGAAGTCGTTGTTGGGGATTCTCGCATTCATCGGAACATTGTTGGTTTTTCTTGTTTTTATGGTTTTTTACACCAAGCGTAGAAAGCTGAAGTTGTTGTTGATTGCCCTTGTGTTGCTGGTTATTCTAATTCCTTCGGTTTTTGTTGCTAATGTGGTGAAGGGTTTTTACAACTTTGAGAATATCGACGCAAGCGAGGTGGAAAAATACACCCCTTCTGGAAACACCTACAGTCATAATTTTGAAGATGGCACACGGGAAAATGGACATCTTGTTAATGTGTATGTTTGTGAGAAAGAACTTCGGCAGGAGTGGAACAAGCGCAGTGAAATAAAATACGACGACGATTTGAATGGATACATGCTTGGCGCAACGCTTATTCGATATTTAACTAGTTTAGGATACCGGAAAGACAGTGTAGGCATGAGTAAGCTGACCGAAAATGATATTCAGCTTGTGCTTGAAGGGGTTACCAATTACAAGTTTAAAAACTATTCGTTTTCTATTTACCCACGGATTTATGAAACTGTTTGGGAGTTGGATTACTACACCCGCACAGGCGATCCCAACGAAAAAACATTAGCTCAGCGTATCGAATTTGTAAAGGCGTCGGTGGTTCTAATTAAAGAAAACCCGCTTTTCGGGATTGGAACGGGAAATTGGGTGAAAGAGTATAATGAGGTTTATGACCGGATGGAAACGAAGCTTTTGCCCGAGAAGCGTGGTCCTTCCCACAATCAGTATCTGAATTACCTGGTTAAGTTTGGCCTTATTGGTTTTTTGTGGATTATTTTCGCAATTCTGTACCCGGTTTTTCGATTAGGACATCGCACTAATTTTACATTTATTTTGTTTCTGATTGCTTACGCGTTTGCCAACCTTGGCGATGCCAACCTTGAATCACACATGGGATTGTCATTTTTTGTGTTTTTCTACAGTCTATTCTTGTGGAATTCCACCAGCGAAATGAAGAAATCTATTCTTTAATTCCAATTACAGCTAAATACAACTATATGGCTGGTATTCTATTGATTAAGAATACTGCCCTTTCTGGCTGCATTTGTGCTTTCAACAATTTCATAATTTTTTTCAACATAACTTAAAGTGTTTGCTCCAATTCTGTAAGTAATATGCAGAAAACCAAAACACATTCATTTGTTGAGGCGATACATTTGTTCTGTATCCTATTTCTAAGAATTAACTGATATCACAAATGAAGATGAGTACTATTCGCAATTGCACTTTATTCCTTTTCGCCTTTTTCATAATTTCATGTCAACAAACAGATGAAAACTGGTTTGACAATGCTTCGAAAACTGTCGACAGACAACTGTCATTAGCATCGGAGCATTATACTCCCGAAAATAATCCACGGTCGATTTATCCAGATGGTACCGTTCGCTTGTGTCACCTAAAAGACTGGACTGTTGGTTTCTTTCCCGGTTCTTTATGGTACGCCTATGAATTAACCGGAAATGCTTCGTTAAAAGAGCAGGCCGTTAAGTACACTGAAGTTTTGGATTCTATTAAATATTGGACCCATACTCACGATCTTGGGTTTATGCTGTATTGCTCATACGGCAACGCATATCGTTTAACTAAAAATGAATCTTACAAAAATGTACTTAAGACGGGTGCCCGCTCACTTATTTCACGGTACAATTCCAATGTGCAAAGCATTCGCTCATGGGATTTTGGTGAATGGCAATTCCCGGTTATTGTAGATAACATGATGAATTTGGAGTACCTGATGTGGACTGCAGAAGCGACCCACGATAAAGTCTATTCAGAGATAGCTGTTAACCATGCTAATACTACGCTTGCCAATCATTTTAGAGATGATTTTAGTTCGTACCATGTTGTTAGCTACGACACCTTAAGCGGCAAACCCATAGAAAAAGGAACGCACCAGGGATATTCAGATGAATCTTCGTGGGCAAGAGGCCAGGCATGGGGTTTGTACGGGTACACAATGATGTACCGTTTCACCAAAGACCCTGCTTACCTGCAAATGGCAGAGAATATTGCTAAGCTGATAATGAGCCTCGAAACCATGCCAGATGATAAAATTCCATACTGGGATTATAACGCACCGGATATTCCGAACGCCCCCAGAGATGCTTCTGCTGCTGCTATTACAGCAAGCGCTCTTCTGGAATTGTCTGAATTCACCAAAAACGGCCAGCCCTATTTCGACTATGCAGAGTCGGTATTAATGAGTTTGTCATCGCCTGAATATTTAGCTAACCCGGGGGAAAATGAATTTTTCCTATTAAAACACAGTGTGGGCGCATTGCCGAATAATTCGGAAATAGACACACCTATTAATTACGCAGACTATTATTACATCGAATCACTTCTTCGTTATAAAAACCTGAAAAAAATCTAAACGAAAAAAATGAGCATGAGAATGGAATTTACACACCAAACGAGATGATTAAAATCTCATGCGAATTCCGTCTGTTGCCATAAAAAACTTAAAAATTAAAACAGATGAAAACAGGTATTCTGTTAACTGCACTTCTGGTCGCAACTGCTTTTTTAAATCCGGTTTTTGCCGGTGATACTCCAAAAGTATATGAGATACTTAATCTCGATTTTCCTGGTTTTGAAAAAGTAAAACAGCACGTCGAAAATAAAGATTATACAAAAGCACAGGAAGCACTGCTCGATTATTATCGGCAGCGAACTTCAATCAAACATCCGGATGTAAATCGTGAGGATAAGCAAAAAATGAAGGGTAAACGTCTTGATGAATCGACCCTTGAAAAAGCCAATAACGGACTTAAACACCATTTCTTTGTTCATAAAGGGTATGGTTATTTTGATTTTGGCGATACTATTAACTGGCAATACTGGCCGGTGAAAGACAACGAAATACGCTGGCAGTTGAACCGAATGTACTGGTGGATTCCGATGGGAGAGGCCTACTGGTCAACCGGCGACGAAAAATATGCTAAAGAATGGGTCTGGCAAATGCGTGACTGGATTAAAGATAATCCGCGCGGGCTATCTAAAGAAAACGACCGTTTTGCCTGGAGGCCTCTGGAAACAGCACGAAGAGTGCAGGATCAGACAAATCTGTTTAACTACTTTATCGATTCTCCTAATTTTACGGCTGACTTTTTAGTGGAGTTCCTGGTTAATTATTACGTGCATGCTGAATGCATTCGCCAAAATTATTCAGAAAGGGGCAACCATCTTTTATTTGAAGCTCAACGGTTGATTTACGCCGGTGGCTTTTTCCCTGAATTCATTAACGCCGGTACCTGGCGTAAAGAGGGAATTGACATTCTGAATACCGAAATTGAAAAGCAGGTTTACGCCGATGGCATGCAATACGAGCTTTCGCTGAATTACCACATTGCCGCCATCAACATTTTTTTAAAGGCGCTGTATATGGCTCAGTTGTGCAATATGGAAGACGAGTTTCCCAAAAGCTACTCAGCCTGTATCGAGAATATGATAATCGCAATTGCCAACGCATCTTTCCCCGATTATACCTACCCGATGTTTAGCGATGCTAAAAGAGTTTCAGATGGTAGCATGCAAAAAAATTATCAGAGTTGGCTGAAAGTTTTTCCTGATAATGAGGTTATCCGTTATTTCGCAACCAAAGGAAAAAACGGGAATGCGCCTGGCCATCTTTCCAAAGGGCTTACTAACAGCGGAATTTATACTTTTCGAAACGGGTGGAAAAAAGATGCGACCGTACTGATATTAAAGGCTTCTCCGCCGGCATTTTGGCACAGCCAGCCCGACAATGGAACTTTTGAGCTGTGGGTTAAAGGCCGGAATTTTATGCCCGATGCCGGCTGTTATGTATATAGTGGCGACGACGAGATTATGAAGCTTCGGAACTGGTATCGTCAAACGAAAGTACATCAGACATTAACGCTGAATAATGAAAACATAAATGTTGATGCACATCAAATTCGCTGGTCGGTATCTCCTGATTTGGATGAACTGAAGTACAGCAATCCCAGCTATGATAATCTGGACCATGAGAGAAACGTATTTTTTGTCGACCAATCATTTTTTGTACTTGTTGATAAAGCCATCGGAAAAGGTACCGGGCAAGTTGATTTGCACTACCAATTAATAGAAGGAAATGCAAATGTAAATGCCAAAGCAAAAAGCATTGCCACAACATTTGATGATGGAAACAATGTAATCATCCGGTGCTTCGGGCCAAAAACAATGGAACTGATTGAAGAAGAGGGTAAAGTTTCCTATTCGTACCGGAAGGAAATTGAACGGCCGGCTGTGGCTTTCAGGCAACCGAAACCGGACGGAAAAACAGTAAAGTTCATTACCGTAATCTGTCCGTTTGACGGGCAAAAAGCTCCTGAAATAAAAGCTGCCTTTATTACTTCAAAAGACAATAAAGAGCAGGTTGAATTGGTCGTTAACGGCAAAAAACATCTATTAGATATTTAAAAGAATAAGCTTCGAACCACAATACTCAGTTAATTCAACTCAGACATTATCTATTAATTTTTAATCAATATGAAGAACCAAATAACAAAACTCGTTTTAGCCGTATGTATTATGGCTATGTCGACTAGTATTTTTGCCCAAAAACCGCAAAACGTGCCCTACAAAGCTGGATGGGAAACGGATTTTGAAGACTGGCAGGTGGTGGATGTAAAATATCAATCGAAAACCTGGAGATGGAAAGCCAGCGAAACCGTCACAATTACAGATAGTAAAAAAGAAAATGACGACTGGTTAATATCTCCGGCCATTAATTGTTCAGGTAAGAAATCTCTTAAAGTAACCTTCAATGCCGGTTGGAACAAAGCTCAATCATCAAATATCGGGCTTTATTGCGCTTTAAATTATGATGGTAATTTCGATACGGCTGAATGGATTTTGGTGGAAGATAATATTATTCCTGACAGCCATCCTTACGGATTTAAGTCTGATGACTACCTGCGATACAGTAAAAATGTAAAAGTTAGCGGAAAGGAAATTCATTTCGCCATCAGGTACCATTCTAACAATTCTCCTGAAGATGTTCAAAATGAAATTCGTATCAGGCGCTTTAAAGTGGCTGGTAAATAATTATAACTAAAATTAAACATACAATGACTACAACTACAAACATTACAAAATCAGCATTGCTGCTATTATTAACGCTGGCAGCCACATTTGTAACCAAAGCACAAACAACCGTTTATTCCACAAATTGGAACGACTCATTTGACGGGTGGACAGTAATTAACGACAAAGAAGACTCAAAAACGTGGGATCACAGGGGCTCAACCGACGGACTACAGGTAGATAATGAGTTAAATGCCAGAAGTGAAGAGTGGATTGTCTCTCCTGAATTCGATTTCTCAGACGGTTCAGCTTATTCGCTGACTTTCGACAGGGCACAGGCCGATAATCCGACTCCCGCCGGAATTCTCGATGTATATTTTGCAGAAGACTGGACCGGTGATGTTTCTACAGCAACCTGGCAACTGATTGGCGAGGATATTACAAACGGTTTGCCGGTTGGATGGGACGGTGGAGCCGGTTACCGTGAATATACAAAGCAGATTAGCAGTTCTTCTGCTTCGGTTCGCATTGCTTTTAAATACCACTCTGAAACCGGTTTTGATGAAGTAGACAACAATAAAAATCGTATTCGCATAAGAAATTTTGCAGTAACAACCTCGGCTAGTGTCGACAAGTGGGAATTACCTTATGTTGCTGCTTGGGCTTCTGATTTGGAAGACTGGACTGTTGAAGACAGAGGAACAATCGGGAGAGTTTGGAAATGGAACAGATCTTCTACTGTTAGTATTACCGACAGTAAAAAAGAGAACAACGGCTGGCTAATTTCTCCTGCCATTAGTTGCGCCAGCAGCAGCCCCAAAGTTATCTCTTTCAATGCGGGGTGGAACAATGCCCAATCGTCAAACATATCGTTGTATTATTCCGTTGATTATGATGGCGACTTCGAAAGTGCTACCTGGGTACAAGTTGATGAGAACATTATTCCTGAAGCACACGAATTTGGGTTGGGAGTGTCATCAATGTATAGTTATAGCAAAACAATAGAACTTGAAGCCGCTGTTGCTCACTTTGCTATTCAATATGCACCTTTTGGAGAAGCAGGAGACTCTCAAAACGAAATTCGCGTTAACAACTTTACGGTTGAAGAGGGCACAACTACAGGCATTGACCAACACAAATCTGCAACGTTAAATATATATCCGAATCCGGTTAAAGATGTTCTGAACATTACTACGGTAGGACATTGTAAAATTGATATTTATAACCTTACCGGGCAGCTGGTGAAAAAAACTGCTGGCGAGCCAATGCAAATAGATGTTTCAGCCTTAACAAATGGTCAGTACATTATTACGGTAACGCAAGGTAATGAAGTGACTACTTCCAAATTTGTCAAACAGTAATAGTCCTAACGAGATAAAGAGGTTGCCAAAAAGAGAACTGGCGTTGAACTAGTACTTTCAATTTGTAGCCCGTAACCTGCGAATCCCTTTAAACCTTCCTGTAAAATGGGAGGTTTAAAGGCTTCTGTGGTTGATGTAAGAGGCGACTATGTTGTTACTTGTAATTTGTAAGTTCTTCTGTTTTGACTAACGCTTTTTGGGGTGCCTCTTTCTCGTTAAAAGTAGAGCGTATGAAACAAACATGAATTTTCTTCATTCAAAATTCACAAAAGGGAATGATTAAAATTTATGTGAGTTCCTGAATGTCTTCAAATTTTTTGAACATTCATAAATCAAAAAAATTATACCGATGAAACGGATTTCTATATTCTTATTCCTGGTTCTGATTTGCCGGATATTATTATTCGGGCAGGAGTATAATTACAAATCAACTTTACCCCAAAGTTCTAAACCCGGTCGTATTAAGCTTGACGCTAACGGAACTCTGTTTGTTACTCATCCTCTTACTCACCAGGTGCTACAAATAAATATCGAGGACGCCTCTGTGATAGCTGAGGTAGGAGTTGCTGATACACCGGGGCGCAGCGCCACATTATTAGATACGCCAACAGATATTGATACTGACAGTGAGGGCAATATTTACATAGCCGACAAAGGCAACTTTCGCATTGCAAAATTCTCTGCTGATTTAACGTACCTCGAAGAGTTAGAGCTTGGTACTAAAGCTCCGGAAGGAGTTACCGTTGGCCCCGATGGCAAACTGTATATTTGTTATTCAGGAAGTGAAGTCGGGTTGGCTATTTATAATGAATCGATTCTCGAACAAAATATTACTACTCTTTCAACCGATCGCTTCAGAAATCCTAAAAAAGTTCGGTTTACTTTTGATAGTCAGCTGTACATAGTGGATCGAAATACAGGCATCATTAAAGTATCTTCTTTTACTAATGAACAGGCAAATGTAAGTCAACTGATTAAAAAAGAAGACGGCGCAACAGTTCTCGTCAGAAATGAGGATTGTGCTTTTTCATCGCAAGGCTCAATGATTGTAACCAGCAACGGCGATAATGATTCACATGGCTTGTACCAGGGATTGTATCGGTTTAACAGGATGGGGCTGTTTGTTGACAGAATTGGTTTTGCCGGAGCAACTGAAAGTAACGACGGTTTCAAGGCTCCTGTTGGTATTGACATTGACAGCAATGACAACATTTACATTGCCGATTACAGCAACAGTCGGATTCAGATATGGGAAGCCACTGATGTTAATGCCCCTGAATTTATGAGTTTTAATATAATCAATAATTCAACTACCGGTGTCACTTTTTCTTTTTCGTTAAACGAAGCAGGCACGTTATATGGCATTATTCAGGAAACTTCTCTGTCAGCGCCCGAAATAGAAGAAATTCGTAACCCAACAACTGAACAAATAGCATTTCAGGTGCCTTGTCGCACGCCCAATCAAAGTATAAACTATTCCGAGGGAAATCTCAGTACAAATACAGATTACACCATTTACTACATTGCGGTTGATGAAGCAGGCAATACTTCATCCCGTTTTAATTCCAGCGTGTTTTCAACAACGGCTCAAATTAACCATTTAGTGAGCCTGGAGAAGAATGTTACTTCGGTGAAATTAGCACTTAATGCTTCAATGGTGGGTACAGTTTGGTACACTATCGAATCTTATTCGGGGCAGGAGCCTGCGTACACTACTTCCAACCAAATCAAAAACTCGCCTGACGGGAAAAGGTGTAATTATCCAGATGCCGGAAAAGATATTGAATTAAGCATTAATAATTTGTCTGAAGCATCAATATACCGCATTTCATATTTTATTGAAGGCGAAAACGATGTGAAAACGCAGGTTTCCCATTATGTATTTAGCACCTTCAATAATTTTGAAAAGATGCTGCAACGCTATCGTTATTGGTGTGTGGGAGATAATGAAGTCGATTATGAAAATAGTTTGATTCAGGCGCGTTACCGAGCTATTGTTGCTGCCGGCGAAAAGGCTTTGGGAAATCTCTATTTGTACGATGTTAACAATCCCGGGAATGTTTACGATTTGGTAAATAGCAGCGACGATATAAAACACATCAGGGAATTGATTCGCGAAACCCTGTTCCCTTTGGCATTGTTATACAATACACCCGGTTCGGTTAATCTTACAAATGCGTATTATAAAAATCCGGACACAGAACGACAATTGATGGACTTGTTCCGCTACCTCAACGCCCGCGGCTTTGCAGAAGGATGCAACAGCAATTTTAAAGGCGGCGGTGTTTATCTTGGCTTAACCGGCTATTTTTATGCATCAATGCTGATGAAACAAGAGCTTGATAAAGCCGGACTTCTGGAGCAGGTTAGTGAGAATATGCAATGGTGGACGCGTTGGGAATTGTTAGAAATAGCGCCTCAGCCATGGTCGTACGAACAAAAGTCGGCTCTCAAACAAGCTGATTATGTCAGAACCTTTTACAACAATCATTTAATGACCATTTTAACCTTGCCAGACCATCAGCTGGATCGAAATTCAAAAATGTTGTTCCTGTCTGATATTTACAATGAGTCCTGCGAAATATCGTACGGCTGGGGTGGCTATATAAAGCCTGATTTTACCGGCTATCATCATCATGGAATCTGGGGAAGTGCCTACGTTACAGAAGCGCTCCACGTATCGTCGCAAATGAGCATGATTACAAAAGATACACCCTATGCTTTTAGCTTAAGTGCCCTAAATAACCTGAGTGAAGCAATGTTAGCGTATCGTTTTTATTGCAATACATATGATAATCCCGTTGGAATTTGCGGGCGCTTTCCTGCTAATCAGGGCAATTTGTTGTTGCACACTCCTGCATTTGCTTACCTGGCTGAGTCGGATATCAACAGCGAAAAAACAGTGGAATTAAAAGGAGCTTTCAATCGCTTAATGGCGGCTCCTCAGAGTTTTTTGATTAATACCCTTGCTCCCGATGTACGTTCAGACATTCAGTTTAGAGGAGGAATAGGCGGTTTACAGAAAGTTGTTGAATTGTATGCTGCTACTGAAGCTGAAAATTCCCCGGAAGGGAACAGAACTTTTCCGTATGGAAACTTGCAAATTCATCGGCGAAACAACTGGATGGTTAGTGTGAAAGGCTTTAGTAAATATGTTTGGGATTACGAAAACAATGGTGAGCAGAATTGGTTTGGCCGCAATCAGTCTGCAGGTGCTCTTGAGGTTTTTGCAACCCGTGAATCTGAGTCTGATATTGTTACAGCCGAAGCAAGTGGTTGGTCCGAAGCTGGGTATGACTGGAATCATGTGGCTGGAACAACCACGTTCAATCTTCCAAACTGGACCGATCATGACAAATCGTATATTTGGGCGAAATTTTCGCCTGAATCTTTTGTAGGCGGGGTGTCATTAAATAAGCAGAATGGAGTTTTTGCCCTCAAGTATGTAGATGTGAGAGAAACCGGCTGGGTAAAGCGTGATTATAAACTGAATGCCAACAAGTCTTACTTTTTTTTTGATGACCAGGTTGTTTGCCTGGGGTCTGACATCCAATCCATTCATCCGGATTACGAGGTGCATACAACCTTGTTCCAAAACTACCTGGAGGATACTTCAACGCCTTCTGCAATAAATGGGAACGAAAGCACAGGCACTGGCCTCAATTATGTTCAACCCGAAAGTAATCCGGTGTATCTGACTGATGTTACCGGCAACGCCTATTTTGTAAAAAACGGAGCCAATCTGAATGTGACCCGCTCTTTACAAACATCGCGCGACAATCGGGATAAGAATGATACCGAAGGTAATTTTGTTAAAGCGTGGATCAATCACGGAAAACCTGATGGCGCCGGCTATGAATATCTGTTGTGGGTTCAGGCTCCGGACGGCAGAATTAAGGAACTTGCAACCAATCCGTCAGAATATTATTCTGTGGATCAGAAAGATGACGTGGCGCACATTGTAACGCATCATCAAAAGAAAATGACTGGTTTTGCCATTTTTAAAGGCAATGAAATAATCGACAAGAAGCATATTTACAGCACGTCTGACGATTGTCTGATTATGACGCATCAGGTTGATAATAACACGTTGAACATAAGTGTTGCACATCCCGATTTGGGGTGGCTGGATAAAGATGAAAGCCTGTATCAGTGTTGGAGTGTTAACGACGGCAATCGGTGGCTGAAACCACAGGAACAACCGGTTGAGGTAATTTTAAGTGGCAAATGGACTATTGCAGAAGAACATCCTTCGGCGATATTTGCCGGCTATGATGAAATAAAAAATCAGTCGGCGTTTTTATTTAAATGCTACAACGGGGAGAGCATCGACTTGGAAATTCACGCAGAAAATGCCACTGCAATACAGCGTCTTTTAGACGATTTTCGGGTGGAATTGTATCCCAATCCCAGCAATGGAGTATTTACACTGGAAATATCAAAACCTGCAGAAAAAATGGAAATTGTAAGCAGTTGTGGAAAAGTTGTATCGTCTTACAACCAACTGCCAGCCGGAACACATCGTTTTGTGCATCAGTTTAAATCCGGTGTTTACTTTATTCGTCTTACGGACAATGCGTACTCGGCAACTAAAAAACTAATTATTCAGTAATTGGTTGTTTTTCGTTTTTAATGTTTGAAATTCGGCGTTGGGTTAACTAACCATCGTTTGGAAAGAAAGGGAAGGTTCATAACATAATTGAAAATGTACAGTTGTGTTAGGAACCTGATTTTTTCCTCTCCAGTGACAGGGACGATTTGCGGAAGATTCTGTTTGTTTTTAGGAAAGATGGGCAGGTTCTTTTTTTAATCCGTAACTGCACCATTTCAGCTTTTCGGTTACTGTTTTTTCCAATAGAAGCTGGTTTGTTGAAACCTTTTCTCTGCTTTCAATTTTATGCCAAAGGTGATAGGTAATGGCCTGAAATTTTATTTTTTTGAAAATGAGTCCCTGGTTAAATAGTCTGGCCACCAGTTCAGTGTCTTCCATTCCCCAACCCTGAAAATCCTCGTTCCAGCCATTTACCGCCAGAATGTCTTTCTTCCAAACGCCAAGCAATCCTCCTCGCAGTCGCGATGAATATTTTAACGGTTTTAAAAATTTATTTATAAGGGGGAATCGAAGCGAATTTAAACGGTTCGTTTCAATTTCTTCTGACAATAGCGGAAATACAGCATTCGCGCGCTGATTTGCTATTCTTGAATCTGTTGCTGTTTTTTTTAGAAAAACCCGGGAGCCAATGAGCGCTTCGTTTTTTCTGGCATGGGTTTTAAAATCCCGAATAAAATTTTTGTGGAAGAACAGGTCGCCATCAGAAAAAATAAGGTAGTCGCCCGAACTCGATTTTATGGCCGAGTTCCGAATGGCCGCAGCTCTGAATCCTTTGTCTTCGTGCCAAACATGGAGAAGAGGCACCGGAAATTTTTTTTGAAATGTGTTAATAATTTGCAATGTGTCATCCGTTGAACCATCATCCGCAATAATTACTTCTGTCGGCAACACCGTTTGTCTTTCGATGCTTTTCAAAATTAAAGAAAGGGCTCCGGGGCGGTTGTATGTTACAATGATAAGTGACGTTTTCATAATTTACAGAATCTTTCGGTAAAAATAATCAGATTCAGCAACTGCTTCTCATTTAGTAAAAATAATTGCACATTTTTTAGAGCGAGTAGGGCGCATGTTTTTTTGCAACGAGAAGACAAAAAAATACGAACTTTTTAGTGCTAATATTGTTCTGGGTTAAAAGAAAAAAGACAAAAAAGTATGGAAAGGAGAAAATTTATTGCCGCCATTGGTGCCGTTGCTGTTGCTTCGCCTTTTATCGGAAGCTTCACTTCTTGTGCGTCAGAAACAAAAAGTTTTGAAGGACACAAGTTCCCCGAATTAGGTTATGATTTTAACGCATTGGAACCTTATATTGATGCACAAACCATGGAGCTGCATTACACAAAACATCATCAGGGATATTTTAATAAATTTATGAAAGCCGCAGAAGGCACAGAGTTGCTTAACACCCCGATGGAAGATATTTTTGCGAAAATTAGTCAGCAACCCGGAGCAGTCAGAAATAACGGAGGAGGTTTTTACAATCACTCGTTGTTTTGGGAAAATATGACTCCTTCGAAAACTGAAATTTCGGCGGAGCTGAAACAGGCTATAGAAAATGATTTTGGTTCGGTTGAGGCATTTCAGGAAGAGTTTGGAAAAGCTGCAAAAACGCGCTTCGGAAGTGGATGGGCGTGGCTTGCGGCCGGTACTGACGGAAAACTGTTTGTCACTTCAACGCCGAACCAGGACAACCCGTTAATGGATGTTGCAGAGAAAAAAGGTTCTCCGTTGTTGGCGCTCGACGTGTGGGAACACGCCTATTATTTGAACTACCAAAACAGACGGGCGGACTATGTGGACAATTTCTGGAATATTGTAAACTGGGACGTTGTTAAAAAAAGGTTCGATTTGGCGAAAGCCTGAGATTTAATTGGAACATTAGCGGTGGCGCATTATTTTTGAGGTCTCAAAATCAAAAAAATGAACCATCGTTTTGTTTTTATAGGCGCAGGTAATTTGGCTACCCGGTTGTCAACCCGGTTTCAGGAAAAGGGCTTTTCCATCGAACAGGTTTACAGTCGCACTGAAGATTCCGCTAAAGCACTTGCCGACCGGCTCCAAACAGCTTACACAACCTCACCTGAAGATATTATTTCAGATGCAGATATTTACTTTGTAGCGTTAAAAGATTCCGCTTTTCAAGAGGTCCTTCCAAAACTGGATATTCAGAATAAACTGCTGGTTCACTGCTCCGGAAGCATGCCGCTTTCCTCGCTTGAAGCGTATTCTGAAAACATTGGCGTAATTTATCCGCTTCAGACTTTCTCCAAAAAAAGGGAAGTCAATTTTTCGGAAATCCCTGTCTTTGTTGAAGCCAATTCTCCCGAAAACGAAAAGAAGTTGCTTCAGGTTGCAGGCGCAATTTCAGAAAAAGCCACGGTCTTGGATTCTGAAAACCGGATGTATCTGCACCTTTCGGCGGTATTTGCCTGTAATTTTGTAAATCATTTTTATACAATTGCCGGCGAATTGCTGAAATCGAAAAACATTTCGTTCGACGTGTTGCACCCATTAATTCTTGAAACCTCGCAGAAAGTTCAGGCAATGGAGCCTGCTTTTGCCCAAACCGGGCCTGCTGTGCGTTTTGATAAGAATGTTATTGCAAAACACTTGAACGTGTTAAGAGAGTTTCCCGAGTTTGGGAATTTATATGAGATAGTTTCGGAAAGCATTTTTAAATTTCATCAAAATAAATAATTCATGTCATTTTTTAAAGAAGAGCTCAAAAATGTAAAAGCCTTTGTTTTCGATGTTGATGGCGTATTGTCGAAAGACACGTCGCCCCTCAATGAAAAAGGAGAGCCGGTAAGAACAGCAAATGTAAAAGACGGGTTTGCCATGCGGGTTGCAATTGCCGCCGGATATCCGGTTGCCATAATTACCGGAGGTTTTGTGGAGCGGGTTCGGCTGCGGCATGAGCATTTGGGCGTGAAATTTTATTACGAAAATGCACACGACAAGGTGGAAAGCCTTGAAGATTTTTGCCGGAAAACCGGAGTTGCCCCCGAAAATGTACTTTTTATGGGCGACGATTTGGTTGATTATCATGTTATGCTTCGGGTCGGAATTCCGGTGTGTCCGCACGATGCAGTGTATGACATAAAAAGTGTTTCTAAATACATTTCTCACAAAAATGGTGGCGAAGGTTGTGTGCGCGACGTTATTGAGCAAACTCTGCGGGCTCAGGAAAAATGGCTGATTGATACGGCAACAATTAAAAATGCATTCTGATGAACTGGCTGCCCCGTTACAATTATATTCTGGCGTCAAAATCGCCACGCAGGCAGGAACTGCTCCGTTTGTTGGGCCTAGAGTTTTCCGTGAAGATAAAAGAAGCCGACGAAGTTTTCCCGGATGGATTATCGAAATGTGAAATTCCCGAGTTTCTTGCCCTACTGAAAGCGAAACCCGTTTTGCCAGAGCTTCAGGAAAATGATTTGCTGATTACTGCCGATACTATTGTTTACCTTGAAGGTGAAGTTTTGGGTAAGCCGGCAAACGAGCAGGAAGCCATACAAATGTTGCAAAAGCTGAGCGGAAAAGAGCATCAGGTTATTTCGGGCGTTTGTTTGTCGTCGGTTCATAAACAAGTTGCTTTTCATGCAGAAACAAATGTTCGTTTTAAAGAGTTGAAAGAAAGTGAAATTCAATATTATGTGACCACCTTTAAACCCTTTGATAAGGCAGGTGCCTACGGAATTCAGGAATGGATTGGCTTTATCGGAATCACAAATATTGAAGGGTCTTTTTATAACGTTATGGGGCTCCCCATTCAGAAGCTTTACGAAGAGATTCTCCGGTTTTAGGCGATTAATTGTATTTGAATAGTTATTGTTTTCTGTTGGAGAAAAAACATTTCGTTTTGTCTTACGAATTTTTGTTCCATCTTTTTCTATAACATGAAACTGTTCTCTTTTAATTTAATATAAAGTTGGAGGGGTGTGTTGAAAATTACCACTTCGTTTATTTTGATTTTTTAAATTTTTTATACTTTATTAGCTAAATAATTGTCGGATGTTTTAAACATCTGCTTTTTATATTAGGAGAGTTATTTTTGTTAATACTGAGGAATAGTTTTTAAGTTATATTACTCTGATTGTGTTTTTATTGGGAAGAATCGAAGTAATATAATTGAATCAGAGTAGTTTGTTGGTGTGAAAGTGTGGAACTGAAAAAAGGATTTTTAATTCATTTTTTTCAGTATAGGTTTTATGTCGTGCTAATAGCGCGATGTTTTTTTTATTGTTGCTTTTATGTCAGAAATTGGAGAATGGAAACGAAAAATGAGGCTTAGTATCTGTTTCGTGGAAGATTATTAGAACTTTGTGATGCAGTAGAGCTTTGCTGTATTGAGCTTTAATAACCATAAATGCTACCGGAACGCGTCCCATAGATTATTCGATTGGAGCGTTAAAAATATTTTTGTTTAATACATAAACTGTTGAAAAGAGAAAAACTAAAAACTGACTTGCTGATACTGTTGAAAAAAGGAGATATGCTCGCTTTTGATACTATTTATAAACAGTACTCTAAAAGGTTATATGCTTTTGTCTTTCGATACTTGAAACAGGATAACGATACAGAAGAAATTGTTCAGGAAGTTTTTTTGAAAATATGGGAGTCTCGGAAGAAGATTGATTTGTATACGTCATTTGATTCTTTTCTTTTTACAATAGCATACAACAGTACCATCAGCCTGTTAAGAAAAAGGGTTAACGAAAAAAAATATCTCGACCACATAAAAAGTCGGCAACAGGTCAATAATGCGGAAAATATAATTGATGATATTCACTTCAAAGAAATGAGCAGGCAGGTGGAAGTATTGTTAGACGAGTTAACCCCGAGGCAAAAAGAAGTGTTTGTGTTAAGCCGGGAGGACGGACTGACACATGACGAAATAGCAGAGAAATTAGGCATCTCTTCAAATACAGTAAAAAATCATCTGGTAGCTACTTTGGCGTTTCTGAAGTCGAAACTGAAAGGAGATTTGATGATAAAACTATTATTTATTTCTCTTTTCTTCTAAAAAGTTACATTTTCTATAGTCCTGTTTTCAGGCTTGTGCGTATAACTGTTCAAATTTATAAAAAGCAGGGGCTTAGTTTAAGTGTTGTGCCAAACAGAAATGTTTACTGCTCGTGCAATTTTTTAGAGAGATGAGAGAGGAATTACTCATAAAATTTTTGAACGACGAATGTACAGAGGATGAGTTAAAAGATGTAATTCATTGGATAAAATTCGATTCATATACTGACTATTCGAAAGAAATGGGATATGGTCAATGGAATAATTATGATTATGAATCAGATGCAGAATTGCCGGAAGAAAGAAAACTTGAGTCGTTACTGGATCAAATACATCACAAAATTAATGTAAAAGAACATTATAAAAGTGAGAAGTCAGTTGCCCTTTTCACCAAATGGATGACAAGAGTCGCTGCTGTTTTGCTATTGCCTGTATTGGCATTATACATTTATACAATTACATCCAAACCTGACACAATTTCGCAACTTGAGGAATTTAGTGTTGATTCTCTTGAAATAGTTGCACCAACCGGTTCTAAAACATTTGTCCAGTTTTCCGACGGGTCAGAAGTCTATTTAAATCATGGAAGCAAGCTGAAATATCCACAAAAGTTTGCAGGAGAAACCAGAGGCGTTGTGTTAAGTGGCGAAGGTTATTTTAAAATAGCACATAATCCTCAAAAACCTTTTGTTGTAAAAACTAGAGGTGTCAATGTAAAGGCTGTTGGTACAACTTTTAACGTTTATGCTTATCCCGACGAAAAAACCATCGCAACAACTTTAGTCGAAGGCAAAGTCATCCTTGAGAAAAAGGCTCCCGGGATAACTCCCTCCCCAATAGGATCCATGGTTCCCGGTCAGCATGTTGAATATAATACAGAGAATGGAAACATTAACAGCACTATCGGTGATATAGAAAAATATATATCATGGAAGGATGGGAAATTGATATTTAAGCGAGATAGTATAGCACGAATAGCAAGCAGACTTAGCCGATGGTACAGTGTAGATATTGATGTGGCAGATAACGATGCCAGAGAATATACATATACCGCAACTTTTACTGACGAACCTCTCTGGCACATTCTTGATTTGTTGAAGAATGCAGCTCCTATCGAATATGAAAAAGTACCTCGTAAACGCTTGCCTGACGGAACATACTCCAAACAAAAAATTATAATATGGAAAAGAGACTAATTAACTTCTAACAAAATGAATTTGCCTATGGAGAAAAATTGAAGCGGAAAAACAACAGGGAAATGCGCCAACACTTCCCTGTGATATGTGAAAAACAAACTCCTGTTATCCGAAATCCAACAGGAGATTTTCTAACTAAAAACATTACAAAAGTATGAAAAAATTAAGAAAGAAGATGGCACGGGAGAGCTGTTTCCCATGCTTTTTTAAACTATTAAAGGTTATGAAACTGTCACTTATATTGATTTTGGTTTCTACTTTAAGCATTTTTGCCGGAGAGTCATATGCACAAAAGAAAAAGCTTACTTTGAAAATAGAAAATGCTAAGGTAGAGGAAGTCTTGTCTGATATTGAAAGGCAAAGTGAATTCTATTTTTTTGTTTATAGTGAAAAAGTGGTTGATGTAGACCGGAAAGTTTCAGTTGACTTAAAAGAAAAAAATATAGAAACGGTTCTGAATACACTTTTTGCTGAAACTGAAGTAATATATTCAATTGAAGATCGGTTAATCGTGCTATCTACTCCCGAAGTAACCGGAATTAAAGAGGTAAAAAGTGCTCAGCAGCGCGCTGTTTCCGGGCTTGTTTCCGACTCAGGAGGCCTGCCTCTGCCGGGCGTGTCAGTTGTGATTAAAGGTACTACCCGCGGTACAGTTTCCAATACAGACGGAGAGTTTACATTGCCTAACGTTCCTGCCGGGTCAACGCTTGTGTTTTCTTTTGTGGGAATGCGCGTCGAAGAGGTGGTTGTTGGAGACCAGACCAGAATTGATGTGAAAATGGCTGAAGAAACAATAGGAATTGAGGAGGTTGTAGCTATTGCGTATGGTTCAGTAAAAAAGAAGGACTTAACAGGTTCCATTTCTACCGTTAGTGCTGAGCTTATTGAAAAGCAATCAAATTCTACGGTAACACGCATGCTCGAAGGTGCTGTTGCTGGGGTACAGGTGTCGGCCGTTGACGGACAGCCGGGTTATGATATGGGAATCCGTGTTCGTGGGGTTGGTTCAGCAAACCTCAACAGTTCCGGTGCTTTGGTTGTTATCGATGGAGTACCTGCTCAGACCAATAATCCGTTATCAACCCTTAATTCTTCTGATATTGCAAGCATTACCGTATTGAAAGATGCGGCCTCAACTGCATTGTACGGTTCTAGGGGAGCCAATGGAGTTGTATTGGTTACCACAAAAAAAGGAGATCAGGGAAAAACTAAAATTTCTTTTTCTTCGCGTATTGGTGTGAACTCAGTAGGCCCCTATAAACTCGGAAAGATTGATAATGCGAAAGATTATTATGAATTTGCATGGAGATCAATTTATAATTCTTACCGTTACGGAGTTGACGGAACAGGAAAACCACAAGACTGGACAACAAATGTGAATAACCCCAACTATTCGCACGAAGAAGCCGCTGAATTTGCAAGTCAACACCTGTTCAATTATATTAATTCCGAAACTGCTTTTGGTCGTAATAAACTAGGTAATTATATGGCATATAATGTTCCGGGGGCCGTTTTTACCCCTGATGGGACAGGAACAAAAGCAAGCGCAACAATGACGGGGGCATATCTAGTAAATCCGGATGGAAGACTAAATCCTGCAGCCAGCTTGTTATATTCCGATAATTATAGCAATGAACTGCTCGAGAATGCGTTCCGGAAAGAATATAATGTTGCAGCCAACGGAGGAAATGAAAAAGTTGATTATTTCCTGTCTGCAGGCTATCTTCAAGATCCTTCGTACATTAGAAATTCCAGCTTTGACCGTTACAGCGGGAGAGCCAAACTGAATGCAAAACTCTATGACTGGTTGAAAGTGGGTACAAATGTTGCCTATACTCGTACTTCTACCGATTTGATGACAACCACTTGGGGACGTAATCCCGGCTCAAATCCTGGAAACGTTTTCCGTTACATTAATGGAACATCTCCGATTGTTCCGGTGTATGCTTATAACGAAGACGGAAGTTACCGAACACAAGACGACGGCACAATTTATAATGCATACGAAGGCAGCACATATTCTCCACTAGGAACTACAGGAGCAACCTACGCAAGTACTCCCATTATTTATGCAATGGATAAAGATACCTATCGCGAAAAAATGGATGTATTAAATACTCGGTCGTATATGGAAGTTAGTTTTCTGAAAGATTTTAAATTTACTTTTAATTTCTCTTTGGACAAAGAAGATTTCAATCAGACAAAATACTTGAGTAGTGTTGCGAGCTATTATGGCAGGGCATATCATGGAGGTATGTACAAGAATATGTACGACAGGATGATTATCAATACTCAGTCTATACTGGGTTACAATAAAGATGTTGATAAGCACCATTTTGATGCAATTGCTGTTCATGAATACAATGATTGGCACGAGGAAGCAATACGTTGGGGATCTAGTTATGAGTTGATTCCCGGGTTTATGTCTGTTGCGAATTTTGTTGGAAAATATGTAAATGTAAGAGGGTTGGGAACTCCGTATTATTCAGAAGACATTGAACGTATGGAAAGTTACCTGGGCCGGGCAAACTATATTTTTGATGAGAAATATTACCTGTCAGCTTCAGTACGTGCCGATGGTTCTTCAAAATTCAAGAAAGATCGCTGGGGAACATTCTGGTCTGTTGGCACAGGCTGGCGTATTACTTCCGAACCGTTTATGGAAGGCACAAAAAACTGGCTGGATAATTTGAAATTGCGTGCCAGCTACGGTGTGATCGGTAATGCAAACGCCATCGGACGATACAGCGGTTACCGTACATGGGGTTATGGAGCAAAATATACTACAACTTCGGCTGGTACAGGAACTCCAGCATCTTACACATTGAGTCCCGGAGGAATGGTGAATGACGCGTTAACATGGGAAAATACAAATACCTTCGACTGCGGTATCGACTTTTCTTTGTTTAACAGGGTGTATGGAACATTCGATTTCTACAACAGGGTAACTGATAATACCTTCTACAATCAACCTGTTAGTTATATGGCAGTAGGTCAGGAATCGTTACAATCCAATAGTGCTACATTGCAAAACAAGGGAATTGAAATTGAGTTAGGAACAGATATTATACGCAACAGGGACTTTGTTTGGAATGTTTCTTTAAACGGAACGCATTTTACCACTGTATTAATCGATGTCCCGGCAGGTTCTATTCCTGAGAAAACAGAAGGACTTCCTGATAACACATACGAAGCAAACGGTGAAGGCTGGAGCACAACTGGTTCTGGAAATGCAGCCAGCGGAGCCTACTATTTGCGTGGTGAGGGTAGAGACTGGTATAACCTGTGGATATACAAATACGCAGGAGTAGATCAGGAAACAGGGCTTCCTTTGTATTATCATCGTGTAACCGACGAAGATGTTACTGCCGGAACATATTCAGGAGCGAAGGCGGGTGACGATGTAAAAGTGAAAAATTACAACCAGGCGTCTAAATACGAGGTAGGAAGTGCTATTCCGAAATGGATTGGCGGTCTTACGACTTCTTTGAAATACAAAGATTTTGATTTGTCTACTGTATTGGCTTACCAATTGGGTGGTAAATTTTATAGTGTAGAGTATGGAAACGGATTGTATCGTAGCAGTTTTTCGCTCTCGTATAGCCCGGGAGCTATTGCTGAAGATTTGATTGGCAATACCTGGACTCCCGAAAACAAAGATGCAAAATACCCGATGCAGTGGTATGATGCAGACAATTATGACGGAGCTACTTTTGGCTCTTGGAAATATACCGATTTGTCTTTATTCTCAGCATCATACCTGAGGGTGAAAAATATTACACTTGGCTACAACATTCCTAAACGCTTACTATCAAGAATTGGTATTGGAAACCTGAGAGTTTATGCTTCAGGAGACAACCTGTTTATGATTTCTGCTGCAAAGGGAATTGATCCCAGTATGTCTTTAACCGGTGGTATGGAAGTTGGAGCTTACACTTATCCAACGATGCGTACTATTTCTTTCGGAATAAATCTGGACTTGTAAAATTTTAAAATTGTTTGAAACATGAAAAAGTATTTTTATTTAATATACATTGTTATCATAGGGGGATTTTTATTTTCCTGTAGCGACAAACTTGATGTTACACCTCCTAATAATCTGACAGATGAGCAAATTCTGAAAATTCTGGCTTCCGGAGATGAGGATGATATTGAGCTTGTAATGAATAGTTTGGCTTCAGATTTAGATGCAAGCTTTCGATTGAACGGTAATTTTTCAGGATTCAGCGGCAATGCTTTAAATCCGCTTCAGAATCAGGATTTATTCGGAAATTTGCGCGGTAATGATATCGTAATGGGTGAATCCGAATTGGGAGCAAGCGGGTATTATCAATCGTTTTATAATATTGATTCCAGCTTTGAACCCTGGAGATCGACAGACAGAACATTCAATTACACCTGGTGGAAACTGGCTGCCACTCCTCACATTAATGCAAACAAAGTATTACAATATCTGGATACTGAAACCGTAGGTGCAAACAATACATTGAAGGATTATCGTGCTCGTTGCCTGACTGTTAGAGCGTATGGTTATATGATGTTGATGGAACGTTACCAAAAAGCGTATTTGCACGGAGGAAAGGACGGTAAAGGAATGCCGATTTATACCGAGTATGGAATCAACACTCCTTTGGCTCCTGCTTCTGCAACAGATACCTACGATTTCATCAAAAAAGACCTGAAAGAAGCGGTTAATCTGTTTACTGAGTCAGAAATTGGCGAAGGCGCAGACGGCTATACGATGGAAATTACGAACGATATTGATTGCGCTGTAGCACAGTTTTTACTGGCACGTGTCGCATTGTGGACCGGCGATAATGAAACTTGTATCTCTTCGTGTGATGCAATACTAAATAAATATCCGGAATTGATCCAGGAAAGTGCGTATGGTGTTCCTACTTCAAGTAAACGTGCCTTGGCCGAAGGGACCCAGGATGCAGAAGCTTTAAACAATGCTTTTGCCAGTCTTGAAAAAAATCCTGAATGTATATTGGGATGGGTTGATGGCAACGGAGCTCAGACATACCAATACAGTAATTTTAACTGCTTTGGCGAAGGTTCTGGTGGATTAAGTTCTTATTTCATGCGGATTGATGACAGGTTATACAACAAAATCGCAGAAAACGATTATCGTAAAACTGTTTTTCTTGATGATACGTTAACCTATGTTTATCCGACAGATGGTATTAGCAGGCTTATTCCTAAATACACTAACTTGAAATGGGCAGCAACTATTTCGTTGCAGCAGTTGGAACGTAACAATCAGCTAAATTGCGATTTCTGTTATTACCGTTCATCAGAAGTTCTGTTAATGAAAGCAGAGGCTCAGGCAAACAGCAGCAATGAAACAGGAGCCAAAGAAACGTTGAATATTCTTTTGGCCGCCCGCACAAAAGACGGAACACCAACATTAACCTGCGATAATTACCCGGCAATGGCTGGCTTGTCAGCGTTAGATATGGTGAAACTGCAGTGGCGTATTGAAATGTGGGGTGAAAATGGAACCGAGTACAGCAATAGTAAACGTTGGAACGTTAATATTGACAGAACTGGTTCGACCACACACTGGTCAAGTGGAAAAACATATAGTGTAGATCATATGACGTATGAAATTCCAATTGAAGAAACATCTACAAACGGGAATTGGAATAATTAAACATGAGTTTATTCAATTCACTGAGTAGATAGTACTAAAACAATCAATTCTTAATATAAGGTGAAATTATTAACGGGCGGAGCTGCTTGCCCCGCCCGTTTTTTTCTGGTTACATGAACGGTGTTAAACACATCGTGAGCTGCTGTTATAATTAATTTTACCTGACGAGTGAGTCCTGTTTTAAAGAGTTTCCTTAAATACAGCCACTTTTTTTATATCAATTTTTGGTATAACCATTTGGCCTTTTTTAACCATGGAACAGTCTGGGGCGTAATGCATTTTTAGAGCCGATTTCGCCCAAATAGAAGTTCGAGACAGCAATTGAATATTGTCTCGGAATAAACAAGAAACAATTGAAAATCACACTGATGAAACAAGCATGGAATTTTATCACGCAAAGGAGTATAACTAACGTGCTGGTTGCATGAGTCACCATTAGAATAAACAATAATAGACGAATGAAAAGAAGAACTTTTATAATTCGAGGTGCGGCACTCTCCGCCGGATGTGTTGCAATCGGAAATATCCCCGCGTGGGGAACAGATTCACTTTTAGCAGATAATGCCAGCCATAATGTGAATTTATCAAATGCATTTAGAAATCCGGAGTCGAAGTATCATCCGTTTGTTCGGTGGTGGTGGAACGGCGATAAAGTTCAAAAAGAAGAAATTATCCGGGAGTTACATTTGTTAAAAGAAGCAGGCATTGGAGGAGTAGAAATTAATCCGATAGCATTTCCGTCATCGGGCGATGATTTGGGCATTAAATCGCTGACATGGTTGAGCAACGAATGGATGGACATGCTGCAGGTTGCCTTTGATGAAGCGAAGAAGCTGGATATGGTCTGCGACTTAATAGTAGGTTCAGGCTGGCCCTTTGGCGCCGAGTCATTACCGCGCAACGAACGGGCGCAGGTAGCAATTATTTATGCTGAAACGTTGGAAGGTCCGACTACTTTTGAAACCTCTCAATTTAATATTTTTGACACGGTAGACCCGGGAGTTACCGACCCGTGCCCAAGCCGTACTTTTGAAATCCTGTCGTTAAAACTGGTTCCGGAGCCGATGAGCAGCCTCAATCAGGTGATCGATCTGTCGGAAATGCGAAATGAAAAGGTAATAAAAGTAGACATTCCGCAGGGCAAATATGTGTTTTACGCATTGGTGAAGGTTGATTCTTTCGCTAATGTAATCAATGGCGCTCCTGGAGCGGCAGGACCTATCCTGAACCATATGGACAGCAATGCTGTTCGCAAATACCTCAATCATATGTCTGATACAATTCAAAAACGGACAGGCCCGCTTTCTGACCATTTGCGTGCGTTGTTTTCTGATTCTATGGAGTTGGAAGGTTGTAATTGGAATGAGGATCTTCCCGACGAATTTAAGAAACGCCGCGGCTATGATTTAATGCCTTATCTTCCGTTTACGATGTTTAAAGTGGGGCGTTTGGGCGCCGTAATTGATCCAAATTACGGGGTAACAAAAGCCGGTGATTTTGCAGAGGAAATCAAACGGGTTCGTTTCGACTTTGAATTGACAAAAGCCGAATTGTTGTACGAACGGTTTACTAAAACTTATCTTCAGTGGTGTAAAGATTTGAACGTTAAGTCGCGGGCACAGGCTTACGGTCGGGGATTTTTTCCATTAGAAAGCAGCTTGGGGTACGACATTCCTGAAGGAGAATCGTGGACAACCAACTGGCTGAAACATCGCGTAGGCGAAGAAATGTCAGACGAAGACTACCGTCGCGGGCGCGGATATACAATGATTAATAAATACGTTTCTTCGGCAGCTCATCTCACCGGAAAGAGAGTGGTGAGTTGCGAGGAGATGACCAATACATACAACGTTTTCAACATCACACTCGAACAGTTGAAGATTGGTTCCGACATGAGTATCATGTCAGGCATTACGCATTCAGTATGGCACGGCTTTAATTACTCTCCGGCAGAAGCCCCATTTCCGGGATGGGTACAGTACGGTTCGTATTACAGCGAAAAAAATAACTGGTGGCCATATTTTAAATACCTTAACGAATATAAAGCACGCCTCTCTTCTCTTTTGCAGAATTCCGATATGTACACCGATATGGCTATTCTTCCGGCTAATTACGACATGTGGGGCGAAATGGGCGTACAAACCGATCCCTTCCCCGAAAGGTTGAATATCTCGTACACCTCGATAATTTGGGAATCGATTAACAAAAATGGCGGAGCAGCCGATTATACCACAGAAATAATTATTAACGATTCCCGGGTGAAAAACGGTAAACTCTGTTATGGGCCAAAGGAGTACGGCACCCTTTTCCTGCCTGAAGTTACAAGTATAGGAATTTCTACCTTACAGAAATTGCATGATTTTGTTGCTACCGGAGGGCGCATTTTCTGTATTGAAAAATATCCCGAAAAATCATTGGGATTGAAAAACTGGAAGCAGCGCGATGAACAGGTTGCGGAATTGGTTGAAAAAATGAAAAAATTTAAGGATAGGTTTATTCTTATCTCAAAGCCCGAAGACAACCGTTTTCTGGAGTGGTACAAATCCCTGATGAAAGAGTACAATCTGCCTCACTACTTGACAATTGAAAAGCCAAATCGTTTTTTCATGCAAACCCGCCATAAGGCAGACGACGGAAGCGAAATGTTTTTCTTCCAAAATGTTCATAAGCACGACAGTTATAAAACCAGGGTTTCGTTTCCAAAATCGCTTGCCAGGAGCCGGTATCCATGGGTTTGGGATCCGGAAACCGGTAACAGCTTCCGCATTTATTTAAGCGAAAATAGTTTTGAAATAGACCTGGGGCCCGCAGAAACTCGAGTTATTGTTTTCAGTAAAGAGAAAAACGGGGCGGAATGGAAACCCCTGCCGGTAAGTGGCGGTAATGTTGAAACTATCAACAACGATTGGGAAGTAGAACTCAGGCACAGCCGTGAAAACTCCATTCAAACATTTAAAATGTTTGAACTACAGGATTTGAAAGAAACAGATTACGTGAATTTTACAGGAACCGCTGTTTATCGGAAATCAATTAATTTCAACAAAGAGAGTTCGAATTATCTGAACCTGGGAAAAGTCTGGGGAGTTTCAGAACTGTTTGTCAACGGGAAATCCTGTGGCGTAAAATGGTACGGTAACCGGATTTACAACCTTTCAGGAATACTCAGGGAAGGAGAAAATGAAATAGAAGTGCACGTAATTACGTCAATGGGGAACTATGTAAAAACGCTCACCGAGAACCGCACTGCCCAGAGGTTTACAATGTTGAGGACTAAAAACCAGCCCATTCAATCCATGGGAATACTTGGCCCTGTGACCATTTATTAAAAGCATTTTGTATTAACTGATATTTTAAATTTCAATTATGAACAAATTAAGAATTATTGCACTAACTGCTGTTTTGTTTTCGTGCATCCAACTTTTTGCCGCCGATTACAATGCATCGGTTTTCGGCATTAAATCAAATGGAACTACCTTAAACACAACGGCAATTCAGAAGGCGATCGACTTTATTCATGAAAAAGGAGGCGGGCATCTGCATTTTTATGTGGGGCGCTACCTGACCGGCACTATTGAATTAAAATCTAATGTACATGTTGTTTTGCATGAAGGTGCAATTTTAGTCGGTTCTACAAATATTTACGATTACAATATCGAAACTCCAAACACAGCTTTTGTGTATGCGAAAAATGCAGATAATATTTCAATAACAGGTCGTGGAGTTATTGATGGACAAGGACGAGAAGTGGCTTACAGCCTAACAGACCAGGTTCATAAAGGTATTATTACAGATGAATTGAAATACGACCGCCCGGCAAGGCGGCGCCCGAAAGGAATTTATTTTCGTGAATGTAAGAATGTGAAAATAGAAGAAATAACCATAAAAAATGCCGCTGAGTGGGTACAGGTATATGATCAGTGCGAGAACCTGGAAATCAATAAAATTACCGTTGATAGCAAAGCTTTTTGGAATAATGATGGTCTCGATATTGTGGATTGCAAAAATGTACTGGTTGCCAATTCATTTATCGATTCTTCTGACGATGCTATTTGTTTTAAATCGCACGATGCAACAAAAATGTGTGAAAATGTGGAGGTGAGGAACTGCGTTGCACGGTCGAGTGCCAACGGAATTAAATTTGGCACAGTGACAAGCGGAGGATACAAAAATTTCAAAATAGTGAATAACAAGGTATACGACACCTATCGGTCTGCCATTGCTATTCTTACTTCCGATGGAGGTGTAATTGAAAATATTTTTGTGGATAGTCTTTTTGCCTACAATACCGGTAATGCAATTTTTCTTCGGATTGGAGAACGTTGGGGAAAAAGAGGCGTGGGGTCGTTGAACGATATTACCATTCAGAATATGTATGCCGAAATTTCTGCTACAAAACCCGATGCCGGCTATCCTTACGAAGGCCCGGTTGAAGATCTGCCCCGAAATATTTCGCCGGCAAGCATTGTGGGTCTTCCCGGACACGATATTACCAATGTAACTCTAAAAAATGTTGAAATTGTGTATCCCGGCGGAGGAAACAAAGCGTACGCATACAGAGGAACGAAACCTGCCGATTTGGACGGAATACCGGAAATGGCCGACAGATATCCTGAGTTTTCGCAATGGAAAGAACTGCCTGCCTGGGGTTTTTACGTGCGGCATGTCAAAAATCTGACTTTTGAAAATGTTACGCTCAGAGCAAAAGAGAAAGACTATCGCCCTTCGGTTGTATTCGACGATGTAAAAGGAGCTGCTCTGAAGAGTGTTGAATATGATTTTCTGGGAAAAGGCAAAAAACTGGTGAAATATAAATCAACGGGTATTATTCAGAAATAGTAATACGTAGCCCAATTTATTCAATAACAAAACAATAGAACCATGAATAAGATGAAATTATTAATAACAGTAGTAGCCGCAGTTTTTGTTTTTCATGCATCGGCCAAAGATTATTTTGTGTCTGATTTTGGAGCGAAAGCTGATGGTACAACTCTAAATACAAGAACCATACAAAGCGCCATTAATTTTATTAGCGAAAAAGGAGGAGGCCGGTTGATTTTTCAGGTGGGAAATTATGTAACAGGGAGCATCTATCTGAAGTCGAATGTTACACTCCATTTAGAACCAGGTGCTACTATCTTAGGCTCAACCAATCCGTTCGATTATGTGATTGACCCCACCACAAAGTGGTGTTCAATGATTTTTGCGGTTAAACAGGAAAACATAGGAATTACCGGAAAGGGAACCATTAACGGACGCGGTTTCATCACGGCCAATAACCTGGTTGAATATATTCATCGCGGAATTTATGAGGATGAGTTAAAACTGGACCGACCCCGCGAATGGAAGCGTCCGCAAAACATTAATTTCAGAGAATGTACAAACATTGTAATCACCGGTATTACATTGCGCGATCCTGCCAGCTGGAATCAGACTTACGACCAGTGCAAAAATTTGTATGTAGATGGAATTACTGTAGACAGCAAGTCGTATTGGAATAATGATGGGATTGATATTGTTGACTGCGACGGAGTTGTAGTGAAGAACTCCTATTTCGATGCTGCCGACGATGTAATCTGTTTCAAATCGCACGATGCAAACAGCATTTGTCAGAATGTGGTTGTTGAAAATTGTGTAGGGCGTTCAAGTGCAAACGGAGTGAAATTTGGAACGGTTTCACGTGGTGGTTTTCGCAATTTCAAAATTAAAAATATAACCATTTTCGATACATTCCGGTCTGCAATTACATTTGCTGCCGTAGATGGCGGTTTGGTTGAAAACATTGAAGTAGACAGTGTACGTTCAATAAATACCGGAAATGTAATTTTTCTTCGTATTGGCGACCGGTGGAGTAAAGGGAAAAAACCGAGTATGAAAAACATCCGTATTTCAAATGTGTATGCCGAAGTGCCGATTACAAAACCCGATGCGGGTTATAATTACGAAGGGCCTGTTGAAGATAACCCAAGGAACATTTCCCCGGCAAGCATTGTCGGATTGCCAGATTACAGAATTCAGGACGTAAAACTGAAGAACATCGAAATTGTATATCCGGGAGCAGGAAATCCGTTGTACGCTTATCGTGGAATAACTTCTGCTGAACTGGACAGCATTCCTGAAATGCGAAAAAGGTATCCCGAGTTTTCGCAGTGGAAGGAGTTGCCCGCCTGGGGTTTTTATGTACGTCATGCCGACGGAATAGAATTCGAAAATGTAAAACTGGTTGCCGAAGAGAAAGATTATCGTCCGTCGATTGTGATTGACGATGTGAAAGGTGCAACTTTTAACGACGTAGAATTTGTTGAACCCGGAAGTGAAGGGAAGGATCAGATCATTCAAAACAGATCTGCCAACGTTGTTATCGAGTAATTTCAGAATTTTTACAGAAAGAATATAAAAGCAGAGTACAATGAAAAAATGTAAAATATTTATAATCAGTATTTTCGTATTGTTGTTTGCGCTGAGCCTTTCGGCTAAAGACTACAAAGCATCACTTTTCGGAGTGAAATCAGACGGGGTAACTTTAAACACAGGGTCTATTCAGTATGCCATCGATTACATCAGCGAAAATGGAGGAGGCCGCCTGGTTTTTTATGTGGGCCGATATCTTACCGGAAGTTTTTACCTGAAATCCAATGTAACTATTCAACTGGAGGAAGGCGCGGTTTTAGTCGCTTTTCATTCAATTTACGATTACTTTGAGGTGAATGGAACCAATGGCCTTATTTTGGCCGATAGCGTTGAAAACATTGGCATCAGTGGGAAGGGAGTTGTTGAAGGCAACAGCAGTGCCGTATTAAAAAGTATAGACGAACAAATAGAAAAAGGGAATCTTGAAAAAACAGCAAAGCAGGCAAAACCGGTGTTGGCAAATTTCAACGATTGCGGTAACGTAACAATAGAAGGTGTTATTTTGCAGGATGCGTGTGGTGATGTCCAGGTTTTTTCAGGTTGCAAAAATGTTCAGGTGAATAGTGTAACCGTAAAAAGCACATCAGTTCTCGAAAGTAAAGGAATTGTGTTTTCAAATTGTACCGGATTTGCTGTTAACGATTCCTATTTTGAGACTTTGGGAGAAGAACTAAGCTCAAAAGGAACTTCAAAAAATGTTTCGGTTTCGGGCTCTGTCAACTCAAAAGGGAAAAAGTTAAAAGCATCCAAGTAATCCTGCCATAACGGTTTAAATAAACTACTAAGGGCTTGCATGATTGCATTTAAATATGAAACGAACATGAATTTTTGTTATTCAAAATTCACAAAAAGAAATGACTGAAATTTATGCGGGTTCCTGAATGTCTTCAACTTTTTTGAATACTCAGAAACCAAAAGATATTATACAGATGAAACGAAAAATGCTAGACGGTGGTGTGTCCTTGTTTTTTACATTTAATTTTGATAAAGTGAGTAAACTACGAACCCTGTTCCTTCTTCCTGTTTATTTTGTATTGTTTTCATGTTCTGAAAGCACAAGTGTTTTTGTTTCTCCTGCAGGGAATGATAAAAATAGTGGTACCCTGGAAAAACCGTTTTTAACCATTCAAAAAGCTTTGGATGTGGTCAGGGAGAAGCGGATGTCAGGGAATAATGTACCGTTCAACATTGTGCTGAGGGAAGGCGATTACTATTTTGCTGAAACACTTGAATTTGCCGATTCAGATAGTAATTTGATTATTGCTCCATATAATGGCGAAAAAGTTCGGTTTACAGGTGGAATATCTGTTGAACCGGAAAAAGCCGTTTCGGTTTTGGGAACAGACAAAGAAAAATATTTTTCAAGAGAGAGTCGCGAACATATTTGTATGGTTCATCTGAAAAAGCTCGGAATAACAGATTATGGCGAGCTTCATCCGTTTGGCTTCCTGCGGCCTGAAAAACCATCGTGGATGGAGGTATTTATTAACGGAGAACCGTATCATTTGTCGAGGTGGCCAAACGATTCTTCAATACAAATAGGAGAAGTAATAAACAGTGGGGCTGTTGAGGCTGAAAAAAACAATGGAGAAGAAGGAGGAACTTTTAAGTATAGCGTGGAGCGCCCGTCGAAGTGGAGATATTCAGAGGATATCTGGATATTTGGATATTTCAATTACGGTTGGGCTGACGATGCTGTAAAACTGGCAACAATTGATACCACCGAAAAAACGTTTACCACAGTCCAATCGCACATTTACGGATTTAGTTCCGGGAAACCATGGAACAGCTGGTATGCATTTAATTTAATCGAAGAAGTTGATACTGTCGGCGAGTATTATGTTGATCGCAAAGAAGGGATACTCTACTTTTATTCACCTGAAGAAACTGAAACAATCGAAGTGTCTGTTTTTAAAGATCCGTTCCTTTCTATGAAAAGAGCATCAAGTATCACCGTTAAGGGAATTACTTTTGATTGTGCAAGGTGGTCTGCAGTAGAAATGTCCGGAACTCAAAACTGTCTGTTCTCAAATTGTACTTTTAAAAACTTAGGCGGTTATGCTGTAAATATTGAGAATGACAAATCCGGAGCGTTAAATGGAGAAAAAACAGTTACGGGAAAAAATAATGGAATCGATAACTGTTCTGTTTTTCAAACCGGGTTGGGTGGAATCAGGTTGGGTGGGGGCAATAGGGAAACCCTTGAGGGATCCGGTGACTATGTTTCTAATTGTACAATCCATAATTTCAATCGAATTGCAAACACGTATTGCCCGGGCATCAGAATTTACGGAGTGGGAAACCGCATTTCTAACAACGAAATTTTCGATGCTCCCCACGCTGCTATTTTGTTGAAGGGGAATGATCACCAGATTGAGTACAACGAAATTCATGATGTGTGCTTAACCACTGACGATGTTGGTGCGCTTTACTACGGTCGAAATCCTTCGGAGAGGGGGAATGTAGCCCGGTTTAACTACTTTCATCATCTTGGAAATAAGTATCGCACAACTGCTGTTTATCACGACGATGGCGCATGTGGAATGAAAGTTTACGGGAATGTTTTTTACAAAGCAGGAACCATTCCTTCGCTAATTGGAGGGGGAAGTGACAATATGTACACCAATAACATTTTTATTGATTGTCCCATCGGAATAAAAGTTGACAACCGAATGCAGGCGTATGACTGGGCAATACCGATGATTGAAAAAGGTGGTGTGATTGACCAGCGATTAAGCAAAATTAATTACAATCGGCCTCCATACAGCGAGAAATATCCAAGGCTCGCAAAGTATTGGGACGATAATCCGGCACTTCCGAAGCGAAACAAAATCGATCAGAATGTATTTGTAGATGTAAACGAAATTATCAGGGGCGATAAGAAGTTTCTAGATTTTACTGAACGTAATTACATAACAACAGACGATCCCGGATTTGTAGATAAGGAAAATCAGAACTTTAAATTGAAGAGTTCATCCGTAATTTTTGAAAAAATACCCGGGTTTGAACAAATACCCTTTGAACAAATAGGGGTGACAAAAATGAATTAGTAATTTTTGCATAACAAGACAACCTTTTCATAAAAAGAAACCGAGACTAATAATTTAATAACTAAGAACGATACTATGAAACGAACATGAATTTTCTTCATTCAAAATTCACAAACAGAAATGATTAAAATTTATGTGAGTTTCTGAATGTATTCAAGCTTTTTGGCCATTCAGAAATCAAAAAAAATTATACAAATGAAACCAAGAGAGAGAGTATTAAAAGCATTTAAAAAGTTGCCCGGATTACCCGACAGAATTCCTGTTCAGTTTGATTTATGCCGCCAGCTGGCCGACTACTTTGGAGAAAAGCTAAACATCCCGGTAAACTACACCGATAATTTGTACGAAGACGTAACTTACCGGATTAGTGCCAACGAGTTACGTGTTGCTATGGGAAGCGATGTTGTTGTAACGGGTGCTTCTGTTTCCAATGATTATAAAATTGAGAAAGATGAAAATGGTCATTGGTTGAATGAATATGGGATGAAGATGAGGAAAGGAGCAATTTACGTAGAGGTAGTTGATTACCCGTTGGCAAATGCGCAAACAAAATCAGACATCGATAATTTTAAATTTCCCGACCCTCTTGCCCCTGGTAGATACGACGATGCAGAGAGGCTGATTGAAAAATATCATGATGACTACTTGGTCTTTGGCGATATAGAAGTAACTGTTTTTTCGCTGGCCCATCAACTGGCCGGTATGGAAAAACTGCTTATTGATATGATGATGGAAACGGAATATGTTGTTCCGTTGTTCGAAGCATGTGGCGAATTTCAGACACAAATTGGATTGCAGCTAATTGAAAGGGGAGTGGATGCTATCTGGTTTGGCGATGACTTTGGAACCCAATCCAGCCTTATTATTCCTCCCGAAATTTTTCGGTCGCAGTTAAAGCCAATTTACAAAAAAATGATCGACCGGTTTAAAGCTGCTAACCCCAACGTTATTCCCATTTTACATTGCGATGGTGCAGTAGCTGACTTGTTAGACGACATACGGGAAATAGGATTTGAAGTTTTTAATCCCGTACAGCCCGGCGTTCCCGGGCATCTTCCCAAAGATATGAAGGAGAACTTTGGCGATAAATTTGCTTTTTGGGGAGCAATTGATCAACAGGATTTACTCCCCAACGGAACAGATGACCAACTGGAAAAAGACATTGTTGAAAAGATGAATATCCTGGGAAAAAATGGTGGATATATGATTGCTCCGGCTCACATTTTGCAGAATGATGTTTCTCCGGAAAGAGTACAGAAATTTATCGAGTTGTGCCTCAAACACGGGAAAATATATGAGTAATGAAAAGTTTTAACAGGTGCAAATATATTTGAAAACAGACGGCTGCCTGTAATAGTAGCCGTTTGTTTTCAATAAATCGGTAGGCAGTTAAAATTTGCTTTTTTTTTGTGTGAAATGCCGGAGCACATGTTTGGTGTTTTTATTACTACAGAAATGAAGGAGCTTAAATGATTTAGTATGAATTATAAAGGAATTGTATTTTTATTTTTACTGGCATTAAATGTCATTGTTTTACCTGCATTTGCATGTACTAATTTAATTGTTTCAAAAGGTGCTTCCCAAGATGGTTCGGTGATGATAACTTATGCTGCCGATTCACATATCCGTTACGGAGCAGCCGTTTTTTTGCCCGCTGCCGACCATCAGCCCGGCGATGTTTGCGAAGTGTATCATTACGAAAACGGAAAGTTTATGGGAGCAATCCCCCAGGTGGCTCACACCTATTCGGTGGTTCATTTTATGAATGAATTTCAGGTTGCTGTTGGCGAATCAACATTTGGAGGGATGGGAGCATTGTACGGTCAGAAAGACGCCATTCTTGATTACGGATCGCTTATGCGCATTGGCTTGCAGCGGGCAAAAACAGCACGCGAGCTGATAAAAGTAATGACCGAACTGGTTGCCGAATATGGTTATGCGTCTGGTGGCGAGTCATTTTCTATCTCTGATTCAGAAGAGGCATGGATTATGGAAATGATTGGTAAAGGCAAATTTGGCAAGGGCGGTGTCTGGGTGGCACGCCGTATTCCTAATGATTGTGTTTCTGGTCATGCAAATCAGGCACGCATTACAACTTTTCCTTTTCAAAAAGCAAATAATTGGGATGATTTTCAGCAAACAGTATATCATTCCTCCGACGTGATCTCTTTTGCCAAAGAACATGGGTTTTATAAAGGCGAGGACAAAGATTTTAGTTTTGCCGATGTGTATAATCCAATGACTTTTGGCGGCGCCCGTTATTGCGATGCACGTGTTTGGTCATTTTTTAGAAAAATAAATGAGGACATCAGAAATAACCAGAATATTACTGATTTTGCAATGGGGAAGCTTGAATTTGATGACGCGTTTTCTGACGGAAGCGCAAACCCCAATGGCTATCCGTCAAATCGTCTTCCCTTGTGGGTAAAGCCTGATTCTGCAATTTCTTTGCAACAGGTTATGAATGCCATGCGCGACCACTACGAAGGAACTCCGATGGACATGACCAAAGGCGTTGGTGCGGGCCCGTTTGAAAGCCCTTACCGGTGGCGCCCGATGGAGTTTGAAGTGGACGGGCAAAAATATTTAAACGAAAGAGCCATCGGAACCCAGCAAACAGGATATAGTTTTGTTGCACAGTCACGCAACTGGCTTCCTGCACCTGTGGGAGGTATCATATGGTTTGGCGTTGACGATACTGATGGCTCTGTTTACACTCCGTTTTATTGCGGAATTAAAGAAGTGCCCGAAAGTTACCGCGAAGGAAACGGGTCGATGATTAGCTGGTCGGAGACGTCGGCTTTCTGGACTTTTAATCAGCTTACCAATTTTACTTACACGCGCTACAATACCATTCATCCCGAAGTAAAAGAGTACCAGCAAGAATTGGAGACCCGGTTTGTGGAAGAAGTACAGCTGGTTGATCTATTGGCGGAAAAACGTTTTGACGAAAACCCGGATTCTGCAAGAGATTACCTCACTCAATATTCTGTTTATACCGCAAATAAACTGGTAAAGGACTGGAAAGATTTCTACCACTACCTGTTTATGAAATACATGGACGGAAACGTGAAAGAAGCAGAAAACAGGAGATTGAAAGATAATGGAAACGGAAAAAATATTCCACCTAGACCCAACCATCCGGGTTACGGAGAAGAGTGGGAGAGAATGATGATTCAGGGAACCGGCAATTTGCTGAAAGTACCCGTGGAAAAGAAATGAAAATAAAGAAATCAATCAATTCATTAATAGTAGTAGAATGAAAAAAATAGTAGCCCTTTTTATCGCGGTTTGGTTTGCCGGAACATCTTTTGCGCAAATCAAAAACGAAAATCTAACCCAATATGTAGATCCGCTTATTGGAACCCGGGAAATGGGACATGTGTTCCCCGGCGCCTGTGTGCCGTTTGGTATGGTGCAGCTTAGCCCCGATACGGACACTATTCCATTTGCTGTGGACGGGAAATATACCGGAACTGTATATCGCTACTGTGCCGGCTACCAATATAACGATCCAACCATTGTCGGATTTAGTCATACCCATTTTAGTGGAACCGGGCACTCCGATTTGGGCGATTTTTTAATTATGCCTACTGTTGGGAAATTGCGACTGAACCCGGGAACCGCAGATCATCCCGAATCTGGCTACCGTTCACGGTTTAGTCACCAAACAGAAAAAGCGGCTCCTGGATATTACCGCGTAAAACTTGATGATTATAAGATTGATGCAGAGGTGACCACTGCCGAACATGTTGGGTTTCATCAATATACATTCCCCGAAAGTGACGATGCCCACATCATTCTCGATTTAACACACGGCATCTACAATTACGAAGGAAAAGTGCTGTGGTCGCAGGTCTGGGTTCAAAATGATACCTTGGTTACCGGTTATCGCATTACCAGTGGTTGGGCACGAACCAACTATCTGTATTTTGCTATGGTGTTTTCAAAACCGATTGAAAATTTTGGGTGCAGAAACGAAGAGGATTTGGTTTATAAAGGCTTCTGGAGAAAATTCGACCAGGAGAATAATTTCCCGGAAATGGGCGGGCGCAAGCTGAAAACGCATTTCGATTTTAAAACCAGCGAAGGAGAAAAGGTAAAAGTGAAATTTGCAATTTCTGCTGTTAGTACGGAGGGCGCTTTGAAAAATCTGAAAGCAGAAGTTCCGCATTTCGATTTTGAAAAAGTAAAAACAGATGCCAATGCGAAATGGCAAAAAGAACTGGAAAAAATAGCCATTGACGCAACCCCTGAAAAGAAAGTAACTTTTTATACTTCGCTCTACCACACGTTTATTAATCCGGTGGAATACATGGATGTGGATGGGCAGTATCGCGGAATTGACCACCAAATTCATAGGGCTGACGGTTTTGTGAATTATTCTGTCTTTTCGTTGTGGGATACCTACCGCGCGCTGCACCCGCTGCTCACGTTGATTCAGCCTAAACGTACATCAGATATGATAAATTCGATGTTGGCTCATTACGACCAGAGTACGCTCGGGATGCTTCCTGTTTGGAGCCATTTTGGAAATGAGAACTGGTGTATGATTGGTTACCATGCAGTGCCTGTAATTGCTGATGCTTGGGTAAACGGTATTCGTGGTTTCGATCCGCAACGTGCGCTGGATGCGTGTATTTCTTCCTCCACAAATAAGTATTACGGAGATATAACTGATTATTTGGAGTTGGGCTACGTTCCGTATGATAAAAATAAAACCGGCTCTTCGATGACATTGGAATACGCATACGACGACTGGACTATTGCTCAATTGGCAAAATCTATTGGGAAAGACGACGTAGCTAAAGTTTATGAAGAGCGTTCGCAAAACTGGAAAAAACTGTTTAACGACGAAACAGGTTTTGTGGGTGCCAAAGACAGTAAGGGAAACTGGAAAGAACCTTTTGACGCACTGCAAACACACGATGAAGGGTTTATTGAAGGAAACTCATGGAACTATTCACTTTATGTTCCGCAAGACATTGCAGGTCTCATTCGGAAAATGGGAGGGAACGATTATTTCTGCGATCATCTCGATTCTTTGTTTAGCATGCATTTGCCCGACAAATATTTTGCGGAAACAGAAGATATTACGCGAGACGGATTAATTGGTTGTTATGTTCACGGAAACGAACCCAGCCATCATGTTGCTTACATGTACAACTGGGCAGGCAAACCCTGGAAAACGCAGGAACGTGTTCAGCAGATTATTAATACCATGTATTTAAACAAACCAGACGGGTTATGTGGAAACGATGACTGTGGACAAATGTCTGCATGGTACATATTTTCTTCCCTTGGATTTTATCCTGTTTGCCCTGGCTCAGGCGAATATTCAATTGGTTCTCCCTCAGTTAAAGAAGCGAAGATTCAGTTGGGTGAAGGGAAAGTTTTGGTCGTAAAAGCGCATAACGTTTCTGATAAAAACATTTACATTCGGTCGGTTACTCTAAATGGAAAGCCATTAAAAGCGCCGTCTGTTTCCAATAAGGAAATTAGAAATGGTGGTGAATTGATTTTTGAGATGGGAAGCCGTCCTGACAGAAAATTGTTTGGTGGAAAACAGTAAACTGATTGATTTCAGTTTCAGAAGGAATTAGGTTTGTTATTTCTATTGAAAAATGTTGGTACATTTTGATTTGTTCATTCAGATAAATAACGTATTTTGAAGGTTAGAAAGTGATAGGAGAAAAGTTTACCGTACATTGATGTAACGAGGAGCAGATTGTAATAAGATTGCTTTAAAGAATCAGATAGTGAGATGATTCTTAATTGGTAAATAGTTTCCAGTTCGCATGTTTTGTACGGACTACTGGCCTTTTAATAATGTGATATGTTCAAAAACAAAATGTAAATGAAAGATTTAAAACACCCTTCCTCTTGGAAATACTCCAGCAGCATCGACGAGGGCTTTTTTGAGGTAGTTACTCCTGAAAATTCGGCATGTAAGCTAACCTGGGTTTTTCGTTTAAACCTAAAAAAGGGAAAGTCTTACAGTCTGAGCGATAAAAAGCTGGAGTTGAATGGTGTTGTAATTAAAGGGAGCGTCAGTATCAGGCATAGCTCAGGTGAACGTGGGTTGGATAAATTTGATTCGTTTTATTTGCCGGCAAAAGATCAGCTAACCATCATGGCAAAAGACGACTGTTCGCTGTTTTTCGGCGGAAGTTTGTACGAAAGGAGAGGCGAATATTTTGTTCGGGAATATGATTTGTCGATTCCGCTTGGAGGGATACACCAGATTCATGGCACGCCACCGTTCAGCCGGGAGGTGTTTATGACCGTTTCTGAAAAAGATGTAGCTTCCCGGTTAATCTGCGGAATAACTGTCGGAGAGCCGGGAGCATGGACGAGCTGGCCGCCACATCAGCACACCCTGGATTTGGAGGAAGCGTATTGTTATTTCGATATTCCCGACCGAAGTTCTGTCCTTCACTGTTGTTCCAGGCAGCCCGGGAAAATAGAGTTTGTGCATCCAGCGTCGGCAGGCGATTGTGTAATTGTTCCCGAGGGGTACCATCCAACGGTTGGAATACCGGGCGTGAAGAGTTGCTATTTTTGGGTTATGGCGGCACATTCTTCCCAAAGCAGGAGATACGACTTGGCGGTGAACGACCCAATTTATTGATAGACTCGAAAAATTTAGCAGATTACAAGCCGGTTTTTTTAGCCTTACAATAGTAGTACAAAAACATACAGCGATAAAATCTTAATTCTCTCTGTATGTTTTTGTTAAATAGTATTCTTGTTGTGAGGGATTTTTTCTTGTTGTAATAAGTCAGTGTGCTAATCACTTATTTGTAAAATAGTTACAAAAAAGTATGTTTTAGAAACTTATTGCTTCTTTTTTTTTATCGGATTTTCCTCTAAATTTGATACAATGTTCAGTGTTGAGACAAGGAGAGAGCTTCAAAACGGAAATCCGGAAGCGTATAAAGAGGTATTCCGGTTACTGTATCCTCGCTTGAAAGGCTACTGTAAACTGTTTTTGGATGATGATGATGAGGTAGGAGACATCATCCAGGAGACGTTTATTAAGCTTTGGGAAAAACGCGATTCAATTGAACTAAACGGAAGTGTAGAAAGTCTCATCTTTATAATGACAAGAAATCGGTGCCTGAACGTTTTAAAAAATAAGCGTTTGGAATCCCAGAAAATCGATACTGAAAAACTGAATGTAAATGACCTGCAATACCTCTATCAGTTAGACTTTTCGGAGAAAGAAGAAAGAAGCCTCGAAGAAATGCTGATCCTCTCTTTTCAGGAGGAGGTGGAAAAGCTCCCTGCCAAAATGAAAACCGTTTTTGTTAAATGCAAAATTGAAAACAGGAAACAGCAGGAAGTTGCCGAAGAGTTGGGGATTAGTATTAAAATGGTAGAGAAACACATTGCCCGGGCAAAAGAGCAGATACGCCGTCAGTTGCTTAAAAAACATCCGCTTTTGTACATTTTAATCCTGTTGTTGCTGTAGTCGTTTATTTTTCATAATGGCTTGCAAAAGTTAAACAGAAGCGCCTTTCAAAATTTTTTCAATTTGAATGTTATTTTTTTGTGATCAGAGGTAGGGTTTTGGTGTGCGGTATTGTACTCATTATAGAATATATGTTATGAGGCAAATCGCTTATAAATATTTTGAAGACCAGGCCACAGAAGCAGAAAAAAGAGAGCTGCTGGAATGGCTGCGGCATAAAGAGAATCGATTAGTTTTTAGTAAGTTTAAGTTAGACTGGGAGAGTGATTTGGGGCACGACTGGTTTCCTGTTGGTGGAGGAAAAACCTGGAGTCGGCTTCAAGAAGAGCTTTGGAAGAGAAGCTTTAGCAGATGGCAGGATTCAAGAAAAACCTATAAATTTTTGAGGATTGCTGCCATCTTCTTTTTTGTTCTGAGCGTCGGCAGTTTCTCGTGGTTTTACATCAATCAGCGCCACGCTATGCCCGAAATATTTACCAGCGTTGTTACTGACAACGGACAGATGTCTAAAGTCGAGCTGCCCGACGGTTCGAAAGTTTGGCTGAACTTTGGTTCCCGAATTTCCTACAGTAATTACTATTCTGCAGAAAACAGAAAGGTTACGCTTTTTGGAGAAGCTTATTTTGATGTTGTCAAGAACGAAGATTTGCCGCTTATTGTTGATTGTAATGGGTTGCTTGTAAGGGTTCTCGGTACAAAATTCAATGTAAAAGCATATAATGAACCTCATGGCTCAATAGAAGTTGTGCTGGAAAAAGGGCAGGTAGAACTGGAGAATCCTAAATCGGGCGATGTGTTTTATAAAATGAAACCGGGAGAAAGGGTTCAGATTGATATGTTAAACAATCGCTATTCTGCCGGAATGGTAAATACTTTTCGTTACACATCCTGGAAAGAAGGAATTATTAATATCCACGATCAGTCTATTGAAGAACTGATTAAACAACTGGAAAAACGTTATAAACAGCAGTTTGAACTTGCAGATGACGTAAAAAGACTACGCTATACTTTTACCATCGAAAATGAATCTCTGGGAGATGTCTTAAAACTGATGGAACATATTACCCCCATAAAAGTGAAGCAAAAAGATGATATTATTACTATCAGCGCTGACGAAACTAAATTAAAAAAAGCTGGTGGCTAAGAAAAAACCGGAGATGCGGCAACATCTCCGGTTGGCTACTTACCATCGGCAAATGGTAAATAAATTGTTGTACTAAATCATTGTAAAATTATGAAGAAAATCCGAATTATCGGGAGAGATATCTCTCCTTTTTGGAACAAATGCTTTAGACTTATGAAACTAACATTTTTGTTCTTTTTTATCGGGCTGATGCATTTATATGCAAGTGTGTACAGCCAAACTACTACGCTTTCGCTGGAAATGCGAAACGCGAGAGTGGCCGAAGTTCTTGACGCAATCGAGAACCAGTCTGAATTTCGTTTTGCATACAGTTCTGGTTTTGTTGATCTCAACCGGGAAGTAACTGTTGACATTCACAACAAAACAATCGACGAATCACTTAAATTAATATTTGCCGGAACTGGTGTAGAATATGGTATTTTTGATCGTCACATTATTCTTTACCTGGAAGGAATGGATGCCTCTGGTAACCACCGGAAGGGAATGTCTATGACCGATCAGCAACAGGCCGTTTCCGGACAGGTAACTGATACCAACGGGCAGCCTTTGCCGGGTGTAACTGTTGTGGTAAAAGGTACTACTCAGGGTACAGTAACCAATGCCGACGGAAACTACTCTTTCGCCGGTGTTTCGAGTGATGCGACGTTGCAGTTTTCGTTTGTGGGTATGCGTACCGAGGAAGTTGAGGTAGGTACTCAAAGCCTTATAAACATTGTACTGGAGGACGAATCTATCGGCATTGAAGAAGTTGTTGCCGTTGGGTACGGAACAATGAAAAAGAATGACTTAACCGGTAGTGTCAGCCAGGTTTCCGGAGAAGATTTGAAAAACGTGGGAGTTCGTTCCGCTGCAGATGCTTTGCAGGGACGGTCTGCCGGGGTAATGGTAACTTCTACCAGTGGAAGCCCGGGGTCTATGGGAGCTGTCAGAATCAGAGGTGTCGGAACCGTTAATAACAACGACCCGCTTTTCGTAGTTGACGGACTGCCTCAGTCAGGCATTGGCTGGCTTAATCCCAACGACATCGAATCAATCGAAATTCTGAAAGATGCTTCTGCTACATCTATTTACGGTGCACGTGCGGCAAACGGGGTTATTATGGTAACAACAAAATCAGGTAAAACCGGCGAGCAATATTCAAGTAGTGTTTCGTTCGACATGTACGTTGGTTTTCAGAATCCTGAAAAACGGTACAATATGTTAAACGCAGAGCAGTTTATGGAGTTTAAAAACAGAGCGTACACCGCTACCGGGCAGGCGCTTTTAGACGATTTTTCCACTGCTGAAAAGAGGGAGCAAATTCTTCAGTTCCTTGAAAAAAATACCGGAAGCCGGGAAGGTACCGACTGGTGGAATGAAATTATGAATAAAAATGCTCCGATGCAAAGTTACAATGTTGCAGTTTCCGGAGGATTAAAGAAAATGAATTACCATTCGAGCCTTGGTTACATGGGGCAGGACGGTATTGTAAAGAATTCCGATTACGAACGTATCTCCTGGAGGAATACGTTGAATTCAGAATTGACAGACTGGTTTAAATTGTCGGCAAACGTTGGTATTATTTATGAAGATCGCCGTAATATCGATGAAGCAAATCCTTATTCCGGAACAATTTTCTCTGCCATGACGGCGGACCCGATTACTCCCGTGTATCGCGACAACCTTGTTGATGTTCCTTCATTTCTTGCTGCTAAGTTGATGTCGGGGTACGAGCCCAGTAATCCGTTCTCAAAATATGCCGGTATTCTTTATTCCAATAAACCTAACCCGGTGGCGCAGGTAAATCTAATGGGCCAAAGTATTTGGGAAGGAATCGCCATAAAAAGCGGGTTGAAAAGTGAGGTTTCGCTGTTTCCTTGGTTAAAATTCAGAACTAATTTTGGTCTGGATTTGAGCAGAGGTATTTCAAAAGGTTTCACTCCTTCGTATTACCTGAACGGGTATCAGAATTCCACAGATGCAAGAGTTAGCCGGACGTACTACAACACCAATTACTGGGTTTGGGACAACACCCTTACTTTCGAAAAAACATTCGATTTACACCATGTGTTGGCAATGGTTGGTACTTCTGCAGAGCAGAATAAATACGAACAAACAGGCGCATCAAAAGACGGAACAATCAATAACAACGAAGATCAGCGCATTTTAAACGCAGCAACGAAAAATCCGGCAGCCAGTGGCTACGATGTTACAAGCTCAATTAACTCCTATTTTGGCAGGTTCTTTTATACTTACCACGACAGGTATTTGCTGACCGTTAACGTTCGCCGCGACGGATCGTCAAATTTTGCAGAAGGAAACAGGTGGGGAGTTTTTCCGTCGTTTTCTGTTGGCTGGATTTTCAGTGAAGAAGAGTTCGCCAAAAAGTACGATTTCCTTTCTCTGGGAAAACTTCGTTTAGGGGCTGGTGAAATAGGAAACCACAACATAGGAAGTGGAGCTTACTTGTCTACTTTTGGCAACAGCGGCTACTACGTTTTTGGTAACCCGAGAATGCCATTTTTAAGTGGAGGACGCACCGGCGTTGGAAATCCCAACATCCAATGGGAAACCACAAAACAGATCAATATTGGGTTGGATGTAGGTCTCTTCAATAATAAAATTACGTTCACTACCGATTACTTTAAAAAGACAACAGAAGACATGTTGGTTCAGGTACCGCTGCCAACATCGTTTGGTTATCCCAATACTCCGTGGACCAACGCGGGAAGTGTAGAAAATAAAGGGTTCGAATTTGAGGTGAGCTACAAAGAGAGAATTCGTGAATTCAGATTTTCTGTAGATGCCAACCTTTTTACGTTTAAAAATAAAGTGATAAGCCTTGGTGGTGGCGAGCCCATTAACGGATCTACCCACCTCGGAAACATGACACATACCAGAACCGAAGTTGGAATGCCTATTGGTTATTTCTACGGCTGGAAAACAGACGGTATATTCCAGTCCCAGTCAGAAATAGATGCGTATGTAGGCGCAGATGGAGCACTTATTCAGCCAACTGCTTTGCCGGGTGACCTTAAGTTTTTGGATATAAACGGAGTGGATGAAGACGGCAATGTGGTAGAAGGGCCGGACGGCGTATTAAACGATGCCGACAGAACAATGGTTGGTAACCCGTTCCCTGATTTTACATGGGGCTTAACGCTAGGTGCCGAATACAAAGGATTCGATTTGTCAATCTTCTTCCAGGGATCGGTAGGAAACGACATTCTTAATATTATTAAATATGATATTCGTTCAGGAGCCGGATGGTACAATGCTCCCGACGATATGCTTGACATTGCCTGGAACGGAGCCGGTACATCAAATACCCAGTTCGCAATTAGTGCCAATTCAAGGCAAAATCTTCAAATGTCAGATTGGTATGTTGAGGACGGAACCTATGTGCGATTAAAAAATGTTCAGCTTGGCTACACAATACCCAAACAGTTGTTGAAGAATTTGAACAACAGCATCAGAGTATGGGTTGGAGGCCAAAACCTGTTGACAATAACCAATTACACCGGGCTCGATCCTGAAATTGGTTCTTCAGATCCCAAATTTATGGGTATCGATCAGGGATTCTATCCGCAATCCCGCATTTTTATGATGGGTGTTAATGCAACATTTTAATTTTTAAAACTTAAACAATGAAAAGCAAATATTATTTTTTGGTCATATTAATCTTTTGTATTGCCGGGTGCTCAGAAGATTTTCTGGATAATCCGCCAAAAGGGTCTTTCTCTGAGGAGGTGTTTTTTAAGACTGAAGATGCCGGGATAAAAACTGTTGTTGGTTGCTACAAACCAATGGACGACCATTGGAACTTTCAGGTAATGTGGTACGACGTGGGGAATATTATTACCGATGATTCCAATAAAGGAGGCTCCGATGCCGGTGACGGTATCCGGAAAACCGAAGTAGGGAGTGGAAGACCTCTGCCAACAAATGTAATGTTGAATAATTTGTGGAATCACCGATACAGTGCCATTGCAAAATGTAACACTGCTCTCGAAAATATTACACTGGAAACACCGCTGATTAAAGCTGGCGGAGCTTATGTAACCGATGGGGAAAAAGCCAGATACATCGCTGAAGTTAAATTCTTACGTGGATTTTATTATTACGGTTTGGTTACTGTCTTTGGCGGAGTTCCGGTTGTTACAACAACCCTTTCTCCAGATGAGAAGAATTCTTTAACGCGGGGAAGTATCGATGAAGTTAAACAGCAAATTTATAACGATTTGCAGGCGTGCATTGACGAGCCTAATATGCCCACCAGCGCCTCTTTGCCAAGTGCTGAATTTGGCCGGGTAACAAAAGATATTGCCTATGCTTTTAAAGCGAGGGTACATATGTTTTTCGACGAATATGCACCGGCAAAAGATGCAGCCTGGCAGGTTATTAATTCCGGAACATTTGGACTTCAGGACGATTACCAGGATCTGTTTAATAGTTATGAAGACGGATATTTCTCAAAAGAATCTGTTTTTACAATTTTAAGGGAATACAATCCCGGTTATACCGGCTCCAGTGTTGTGCCGCAGATGAATATCGGCCGAAATAATTTAGGAGGCTGGGGAGGCGACTGCCCCACTCAGGATTTGGTAGATGAATACGAAGTTGGAGATGCCCGGTTAATTCATACGGTTATTCAGGATGGTGACGAATTTATGAAGAATGACGGATCAATTGAAGTTCATAATTATACCGGATACGATAATAATACCGGTTACCACAGCAGAAAAGCTTATGTTCCTCACCAACGCAGACCCGACGGTGGCCTTTGGCAGATCGACTGGACGTTCTACCTGATTCGTTATTCAGATGTATTATTAACCTACGCCGAAGCACTGCTGGAAACAGGAGGTGACAAGCAGGAAGTGGCTAACTATATCAATATGGTTAGGCGGAGAGCTTTCCTAACAACATCGCGCACCGACGACTGGGCATATATGCGCCAGATTGTGATTCCGGAAGTTACCGAACAAGAGTTCGAGTCAAATTACAAGGTAAAAGCTTCAGACGATTTGAAAGCCGCAATTAAGCACGAACGGAGGGTCGAACTCGGAATGGAAGGCCTCAGGTATTACGACTTAATGAGGTGGGGCGATTTTATCTCAACCATGCAGGCATTCTCTAAGCTTCCGTATGCAAACGGTAAAGGAGCAAAAGTAGATAGCGAAACATGGCCTTACCCGATTCCTCAAACGGAAATTGATAGAACTGCTGGCTCCATAAAACAGAATCCGGGATACGATTAATAAATACGTAGAATAAATTTTATAAAGTAGATTAAGATACTTGAGTGGCTGCCAAAAAATGATTGCATTGTCGGGATTTTCCGGAAACGGGGTGTTCAAAGTCGACAGGTATTTTTTGGCAGCTTATTTTTTCTCCAAATAATTGAATTAGAAATTAATTGTCGGAAGGATTGTGAAAAAAATGAATTTCAAAGAAGTGCTTCTTCGGGAAATAACTCAGATCTGGTAATTGAGTGTAGCATTTTGAATAAGCGTTTTGTTGTGTTCATGCTTTTCTTTCGATGTCAAATATTAAATACCATGACCAATATTAACCGAAGGAAATTTGTAAAAGCCACGGCCCTGGCAGGTGCCGGGCTGACCATTGTACCCGGCACCGTGCTGGGCAAACGTTTCGGCCACGTATCGCCAAGCGACAAGCTGAACATTGCCGGAGTAGGCGTAGG
>NZ_FQUM01000001.1 GCF_900129025.1 Mariniphaga anaerophila
AAAGGACGAGCTATCGACAATATATTCATTGAGAGGTTCTGGCGTAATATCAAGTATGAGAAATTATACCCTGAACCATCGGATGATGGGCATGAATTATTAGGCAAAATAAAATGGTACGAGACTGTAAGTTTTTTTGACTTCCAGTTGCGATTTTTCAGGTTTCTGCCGCTTTTTTAGTGTCCCTGTTGGATTTTTTGCCGCCCTGTTGCATTTTTTCTTGAATCTTGTTAAGTTTTTCGCTTTCCTGTTTAACAGGAAGAGCAAAAAATAGTACAGGGAAGGTAATTATGTAACAGGGAGAGGCAGAAAAACCAACAGGGCGTTCTATATTCTCACAGGACGCCCGATGTTACAACAGGAAGTGTAGCGGTTATTCAATTCTTCACTATTGTTGTTGCTGTTTTCGGTTTTGTTTCCTCCAAACAAAACATGTACATGATTTTCGTCCTCCAGACAACCAACTCAACATTCAATGCGTAAAAAACTGCCATGCGTAACTACCCGAAAAATGCAGAATGTATTTCCCGAATCAAATACCATCTCTTGTGGGTGTTGATTAAAATACCGATATTTGGGGTTCAATTTTAACACGGTTAAAAGGGGTATTGAAAACAACGCAAAGAAGAGGACAGAAGGTGTAGCGAACGCAGCCACCCTGTGTCGGATGAGTTAAAAACAATTGTTCATTTTGCTAATAATGTCAGAAATAAGTTCCTTATTTTCTGGCTGTTTTTGGGAACAGGCAGAAGAAGTTGACAGTGGTTTTAATGCACGTTTTTGATATCTGAAATGAATAACCGTAGCGTTTAGAATAAAAAAGGCAACACATGCAAAAAATAAAATTCTTGCTGTTACTGATTCTTATGTTGCCAAGCACCAAGTTTTTTGCCCGTGAAATAGTATTTCATCGCTATTCTGTGGATGACGGGATGCCTTCGAGCATGGTTAACGTGGTATTTCAAAGCCATACAGGTTTTATCTGGTTTGGAACAAAAGAGGGATTAGCCCGCTTCGATGGACATAATATTGTTCCCATTCCGCTACCTGACGATGATTTTGATCAAATTTCAAAACTGAGAATAACTTCCCTGTGCGAAGACGACGACCATAACCTCTGGATTGGAACTACTTATGGCGTGCTGTGTTACAATCAGCTTACCGAAAAATTCAAGCATTATTTGTTTGACGAAGAAAATCCCCTCGACCTCAGCCGTTTTGTTAACTATTTGACGTTTAGTGATGAATGGGGCTTGTGGGCAGGAACAAGAAACGGTATTTTTTACCTGGATAAAGAAAAAGATCAGTTTGTGGTGTACCCGCATTTTGCCCATCATAATGAGTTTAAAAGCATAACCATGGGAGAACGAATTGTAAATGCACTGTTTTTCGACAGGCTGGGGTATCTTTGGGTTGGTACGGCAGGGAATGGAATAAACAGGCTGAATTTAAAGGAGCACAGTAAACAGGTTTTTCTTCATGAGCCCAATAACCCGTCAACACCGTGCAGCAACTTTGTTGAAACCATTTTTGAAGATAGCTTTGGCGTTCTGTGGTTTGGAACTACAATCGGACTGGCTCGTTTTGATCGGGAAAAAGAATCATTTTATTGCATCACAAAAGGCAACGGAAAGTTTGGCTTGTCTGACGACCATGTGACTTCAATAATGGAAGACACCAAGGGAAACCTGTATATTGGTACCAAAAACGGGCTGGATTATTACAAACGCCGGGAAGAAGAAATCGTTAAATACCAGCACTATCCACACGATCTTTATTCAATCAGCAGCAGTATTATTAATTGTTGTTTTCACGACCGTTCCGGAACATATTGGGTAGGCACAATGCACGGCGCCAATAGTTTTAGTTACCGTAATCATCATTTTGATTTGTATCAGTCGGTTCCCAACGACAAAAGCACGTTGGCAAACAATATGCTTCGCACTATTGTAGCAGATAAACAGGGAAATATTTGGATGGGAACACAAAACGAAGGCATCGAACGTTTTGACAGAAGGTTGCGTCGTTTTTTTCATTACCGACAGAACAGTTCGGCTGCAAACCATATTTTAACATCGTTTTTGTCGGGGGCAGGGGAGTTGTATTTTGGAACCGAGGAAGGAATTTTAAAATACAATCAGCCGAAAGACAGGTTCGATTTGTTTGATTTTGGCGGCATTTACGAGTTTAGCGACAGAGGGATATACGAAATAGTTGAAGACAAATATGGAAATCTCTATTTCTCGGAAATGGACAGGGGCATATTTCGATACGACAAGAACAGTAAAAAAATCGAGAAGCTCGATCTGCACCTGGATCAAATTGACCCGTCGAGGGTGAACAATATAAAAGTGATGCATATCGACAGCTCGGGAAAACTGTGGTTCAGCCTTCAAATGTCGGGTGTAGGGCGTTATGATTTAGAAACCGGGCACACCGAGCATTGGAATAAAGAAGATAATGGGCTTGCCAGTAACCAGGTTTGGGATATTTTCGAAAATGAAAAAGGCATTTGGCTGGGGACTGAAAATGGCTTGTGCTTTTATAACGATTCAACAAATACGTTTGATAATTTCAATATTCAGGACGGGTTACCCGGGCCTATTGTGGTGAGTATTCTCGAAGATGACAACAAGCATTTGTGGCTGGGCACCAATAAAGGATTGAGCTATTTCGAACCGGAAAACAGAACCTTTGTAAATTATTCCGGTTCTGACGGATTGCAGGGAGAAATTTTTGAATATAAAGTGAAACAAAAGATTGGAGAGCTGCTTTTGTTTGGGGGAAACAATGGATTTAATGTTTTTAATCCCAACGAGTTTACCCGCAACCCTTACATTCCGGTTCCCCGTTTTACCAACCTCAGTATTTTCAAACATACAGTTAGCCCCAATCAGAAGGTTGGTGGCAATATTCCGTTGAAACGTTCCATGGTTTTTGAAGAACAAATTAACCTGAAAGACAGTCACGAAGATATTGAAATTGAATTTTCTGCTTTTTCTTATGTCGATTCGGACAAGAACAGCTACAAGTATTATTTTGCGGAAAAAGGCGATACTGCCGCCTGGACTTATACCACGGGCGAGAAAAACAGCCTCAGCTTTTCCTCTCTGAAACCCGGTGATTACGAGTTGCGGATAAAAGCTGCCAATTGCGACGGAATTTGGTCGGAAGAGCCGGTTAGCGTAACGATAAAGGTTACGCGGGATTTGCGCAAACTTATCGGATACATCAGCAATGCTTTTCTGGTTTTAGTAATTGCCGTATTGTTAATTTATTTCCGAAAAGTACTGAAGCAGTTCCTTCCCGAATGGAGAAGAAAAAAACAGCAACCAGACTCAGCTCACTCGCTTCCGCGCTTTAAGCTGGATCCGCATCTCGACCCGCGGACAAAAAAAGATCTTCAGTTGTTAATTGAGTCGATGGAACGGGAGCGTTTATTTCTGGATAAGAGGCTTACGAAAATTCAGTTGGCTGCTCACCTTAAAATTTCTCTGGCTCAGTTGAGTAAGTTGCTAAAAGAGCAATTGGATGTCGGCTTTAACGATTTTGTAAATTATTACCGGGTAGAAGCCGTGAAAGAGATGATGAGTGATCCGAAGAACAAAGATTTCACCCTTTTGTCGATTGCAGAAGATTGCGGTTTTAATTCGAAGACCAGCTTTTACCGGATATTTAAGAATTTTATGGGGCTAACTCCTGCCGAGTACTTCGAAAAATACGTAGAGGTTCCGGAGAAAGAATAAGCTTTGCAATAAGCGCTTAGCAACAATAGCCGCTAAGCGCTTACTACAAAGGAAAGTATTCAGTAATCAACCCTTATAAATCGTATTTAATCCAGTCGCTCAGAATTTGTTCTTTATACCAGGGGTCGTCGCTGCGTTTAAGCCAGAAGGCCATTTCTTGAAGAAGCTGTTGCACGTCAGGATTGTTCTTGTCAACCGGCAGGTTTTCCAGTTGATAAGGATCTTCCTGGTCATTAAAAAACTTGGTGCTCACCAGTTGGTGGTTTTTGTCAATGGTCAATTCAAGGGTGAACCGGTGTGTCTGTATCCCTCTTGCCACCGGAAAGTACGACACTACATTGCCAACGCTGTCTTTTTCGCCGTCGTAGTTCCGAATGTAGAGCGCTGACTGTTCTGCCGGGGCGTCTTCTTTTCCTTTTAAAACATCGGAATAATCAAATCCGTGCACCGGCGGAATTTTATCTTTCAGCCCCAGCATTCCCAGCAGCGTTGGCATAATATCCGGCGAGCCCATTATAAGGTCATTTGTGACGGGTTTATTCATGCCGGGCCAGCGAATGAGAAAAGGAACACTGAATGCTTCTGTGTATATGCTGTTTTTAGGGTCTTTAATTCCCTGGCTGCACATTGTTTCTCCATGATCGGAAGAGAAGACGACAATGGTATTTTCGTATTCTCCCATTTCTTTTAATTGTTGCACAATTCGTCCGAATTCGCGGTCAACTCCGGTAACATTGGCAAAATAGTAGGGAGCTGATTTTGCTTTGGGCATTTGTGTATCTGCATTATCTCTGTGCAGTAATTTTTCCACCGGAATGTCTTTGTACAAATCGTAATCTTCTTCCATGCAATCAGCCAACGATCTGTACGGACTGTGTGGCGGATTCATTGAAACGAAAAGAGCAAAAGGTTTGTCCGGATTGCGTTCGCCTGTTTCGTTTTTCAGGTAAGCAATTGCTTTGTCTGCTTCATGCTTTGGCGAATATTCTTTGGGTTCGTGGCGCTTCCCGTCGGTGTCGTAGTAATGCGGGTCTTTGTGCACATCCCAGGTTCCGTATGAATACCAGTAATTAAATCCGTGCCGGCGTTCTTTGGGTGTGTAGGTGTCCCATGCCGGCCTCCGCGGATCCACATAGTTTCCGGGATTGGCAGGGTCGTTGGGTGTTGGAAAATCGAGGTGCCATTTTCCGATGTATGCGGTTTCGTAACCGGATTCATGAAGAACATCACTGAAACAGGTAACATCGGTTCGGAGAGAGCTGACTGGGCGCGACGAGTTACAGTTCAGCATTACGCCGCTGGAGCCCGGGAAAAGGCCTGTCATTAAACTACCACGGTGCGGACTGCACAAAGGACAGTTGCTTACCATGTTTGTGAAAACCATGGCATCTGAAGCGAACAGGTCGAGTTGAGGCGTTTTTACCGGGTCGGCCTTAGTTCGGATAGACCCTTCAAACTCCGGAGTGTCCCAAAATGCCATGGCCTGGTTCCTGAACTGGTCGGGAAAAACATACAGCAGGTTCGGGGCTTTGGGGGGCTGTGGTGTCTGACAGCCGGATAGGGCAGTTAAAATAATTCCTATCCCAAGTGTAATTTTTCTACCTATATTCATGATTCTTTTTTTGTTCGTTGTATTAAAACATGTTGTTGTATCGGCGTTTATGCCGGTCGTAGAAGTGAACGAGAGAAAGACATTCACTCTTGCTCTAGCGTTAGTTCAACGGGGAGCCCGTCGCTGCAAATGAATTTGATAACCGTGTTGTTGTTTTCGTATCCTTCTATTTTGTATTTAGATGAAGGGACAGGCAACGACCATTTTCCTTTTAGCGTAATCAAAACCTCGGTTTTTTCAGCCGGACGGTTGGACGTGTAACTATTGTCAGGCAAATTTAAATCCGGATTTACCAGACTCAACCGAACCTCTGTTCCCGGTTCCTGCCGGTACATAATCAGGCACGGAAGACTGTTGTCCATAACTAAAAACGAATCGTCAGAACTATGCGCTTCAAAAAGCACCATGCCGGTAATTCCGGTTGTGTGGTCCGCAACGATATGAGCCGAATTGTCTTTTTTCAGCACACTGTAAATTTGTTCGCTATCAGATTTCATTTTTGCTGCAACCTCCTGCATTCTTTCGGTGTCCGAATTAATCCATACGGCGTATTCGTAGCTGGCATTTCTCGGCGACACTCCGTGGTTTATCCAGGCTGCAGCAAAATCGCCAACCGTCTCTTCCTTCGTTCTGTTGTGTTTCGAATGCTGAGTCGATTTTCGGATTGTTACATCCTGAGATGCCGGCAGATAATAGCCGTTGTTGTTAATATCGATAAACCAATTCGCTTTGTTCTTATCCAGGAAAACTTCCTTCGGAAAACCTTTTAAGTTTAACTTGTTATTTCCTGTAATGCTTTGCTTTTTCTTATGAAGAGCGGTTTGAAACAAAACTGTTTCTGTGGGGTATTTCTCGTTCGAGTTTGAAATTCCGGTTCCCAGATAAATAATGTGACTGTCGAAACAAAAAACGGACTTCCGGGCTACAAAATCCGGCGTAAAATTGGGGCGATCCTTCTCTTTTAATTTGACTCCGAAAATTCCGTTCATCTTCTCAAAAGAAAGAGCGCCGGCAAAAGTCTCTTCCGATTTTTCCATCAGGGTTCCCGGGTAAGGGCTTTCGAGCAAGTCGAGCGGCAGATGAATTACCGTGGCTCCGGGGTAGCGGTTCCAGTCCCATCCGTCTTCTTCGAAACCATTAGACTCCAGAGTTACCGGGTTGCCGGCATTCATAATCTGAACGGTTCCGTAAGATTGGTATCGGCCAAACCGGTTGTTCGCCGTGTAAATTTCCGAACCCCAAACGTATTTGCTGTATCCTTTCAGGCTGACCATCCAGTTTTCGCGCCGATGAATTCCCAGCGCACCATAATTGTATGCGAAGAAACCCGCGGGGGCTAATTCTGCTTTAATTCCGGCCTGCTGAAATTGCGCGGCTGGTTTGTTCTGGCTCGAATTTAACCGCAAAAAGGCTGATGCCATCTCTTTGTCGAAAGCAGTTTCTTTTTCAGAATCGCTGCAGGTTGCCAGTTGGCCAATTACATTAATAACCCCGTTGCTTAGTTTACCTCCCAAAGGATGCCTCCCGCAAATTCCAAAACCCCATTCGTCGTTTGCGCAATAGCTTATCATGGACGACAAAGCTTGTTTCAGGTTTCGATTTGCGTCCTGGTCGAGCGCATATTTGGTGTCTTTTAACAGACGTATGTAATCTCCGATTCCCGTGAATCCGCCTGCCGAATACGAGGGGTATAAACCACCGTGGTGGAAACAGGTTCCATCTGGTTTGATTCCACCCATGGTTCCCGGAGAGTAGTCGATGGAAGCTTCCATCCATCGTTTAAAAGCCCTGTAATCCAAATCGCGCTGCTCCAGGTCGTTTTGCATTGATATGGCCATCAGCCTCGACATGGTCATTGTGTTCCAACTGTCGATAATTCCTTGTAACGTGCCGGGTTCCGGCTCTTCTCTTAGTTCCGGTACTCCACACCAGTAGAGCAAAATATTGGCATACTCTGTTTGTCTGTTTTCATCGGCAAGAGCATCTTTCATCAAAAGAAAAGCCGGGGCGAATTTTCGAAACTGATAACCGTAATGATGATTTGTGCCCAGGCCGCTTCCAACTGCCCAGCCCTGGTCTTTTAAGTGGTCGGCCAAATCAATAAACATTTGGCGGCATTCAGCATCTTTAAGAAAATACCATCCTTTGGCAAGTTTTAATAAGAGGTCTCCGGCATCGATCATCCTGAGGTCGTTATTGGCCTTAATGTACTCGTCGTTATAAACAAAGGCCGGACCGGTGATATTTCCTGATTCCCGGTGGATTTTTAGTGCGAGAAAACCGGCTTTTGCACGGTCTAATGCCGTAGAAGAAAAGTTTCCTCCGGCTGCTGTTTTTGTGAGGCGTTGCTCTATTTTTTTCAGCTCGTCAATTGTCTGGTTGCTGATTTGCTCTTTTTGCAACGAATATTTGTAAGTGCTGTACCAATGCCACAACGCAGCCCAGTGGTTTTCGTTTATCTCCGGATTGATAAATGGAAGTTGAGCATCGGGCGTGCGTTGGCGGTGTACACTTTTCTGAAATTTCATCCGGTCGAAATACACCGTGCCTTCTGTTGCATTTTCAGGAGCACATATTTTCAGGTAATCCAGGTTTTTTGATGTTTTATTGCCGTTCATATCTTCGTCGAAACGAATCCAGCAGGCCCGCCAGCCTTTATAGTTCAGTCGGAAGTTAAACCAATATTCAACGCCTGAGCTGTTGCCAAATTCGAAACGAAGCGGCGCATCCAGCGGTGTCTCGTTGTAAATCCACAGGGTCATTCCTCCTTCTTCGTTTTGGAGAGCCTGTTTCATCCCCTCCGGATTATCTATTGTTATTGCGGTTCCCGGTTTCCACTTCCATTCAACCGACTGGCTGCCCAGTTTACCGTGTTTGTTACTGATTGAAAGCACTGCAGGGGCATTTGTTTCCCAGCCGTGCGGAATATTTTCTTCCAATACAAGATATTGAGAAAAGGCTGTTGCCGAAACAGACAATAAAAAAAAGAGGATGAAAAACTTTTTCATTTTGAAGGTTCGCTGATTTTTTATACTAGAAATAAAGCTCATGTAAAGAGATTGATGCTATTTCCGTTTTGTTGATTTTTATGTTGCAAATTTAGTGTAGAATAACTGCATTAATAATGAAAGTGGCACTGAACCCAGCAACCACTTTCACTATTTATATTGAATAAAAACAAGCTTATTGAAGCCACTCTGAATGCTGATCCAGTTTTTGGTTCATGGTTGTTTCCTGTATCGGATAAGGCATGATGGTGTGTTTTGACGGTACAAAATTTTCACCGGCCCGTTTGTAAAGAGCTTTGTCTTTATCCGAGCGGTTTGTCGCATCAATCATTTCGTTTAGTTCTGTTAACGACTCACCCAAAATATTCCAACGGATTAAATCGTGTTTGCGAACACCTTCGAAACACAACTCGCGCATGCGTTCATCCTGAATTTCTTTGCGGAACTGCTCTTTTCCGGATATGGTTCCTTTGTCAACATCCTGCAACCCTGCTCTTACTCGCACCTGGTCGAGGTATTGATAGGCATTTGCCGGGCCGTTAATTTCATTTTCGCACTCAGCTTTCATTAGCAGAATATCGGCATAACGCAATAACGGATAGTTGATGCCGGTAAAGTTTTTGTCGGGAGTTGCAACCCCTTCCAGAACTTTGTAAGAGCCTACTCCTTCAGTAATTTTTCCGTAGGTAATTGGTTCCCACCGGCGGAATTTACCCGGCCATATTTTTAACTCGTTACTTACTTTTGAGATGTTTCCTCCGCTGTTACAAATAAACCGAGCGTTATTCCATTCATCGCGTTCATCGCCTTCTTCGTAAATAGAGTTCAGTTTTACTGAATTTTGCAGCATGGCATAAGCAAACGGTTCTGTCTGGGTAGGGTAGTAGTAGAACTGTGCCCCGTTAATTTGCCCGATACGGCCATCTTCGCGTATTCCCTGGTCGCGCATCAAGGTGAATTCAACTTCAAACATCGACTCACTTCTGTCGTATTTGTTTTCGATATAATTTAAGAATACCTGTTTGTACGATGGATTCAATTGGTGCCATCCGTCGGAAATAACAATGTCGCATTGTGCAGCGGCTTCGGCATACATTTCTGTTTTTTGCATGGGGTAGCCTGCCATTGTAAGATAAACGCGGGCCAGCATTCCGTGAGCTGCCATTTTGTTGGCATGGCCGGGCTCGCTCTGGTCTTTGGCATGTGGCAGGTGTTCGCTTGCAAACGTAAAATCGGTAATAATTTGCTGGTATATTTCTTCTAACGAAGCTGCCGCTAAATCATTATCGTTGATGCCTGCGGTTGGTGTAAGCCTGAGAGGAACTTCTCCCCACCAGCGAACCAGGTCGAAATAGTATAAAGCTCTCATAAAATAAGCTTCTCCCAAATAGGAATCGCGTGTTGTTTCATCAATTCCCGAAGTGTTGGGCACCTTCGCAATAAAATTGTTGGCGGCTTCTATTCCCTGGTACAATGCCAGCCATGTTATACGCAGGTTGGCATCGGCGGGTGTGTGGTTGTACAACCCAATTGCCCAGTTGTTATTGTTTCTGTTGAAGAGCGCTTCGTCGGTTCCTGCTTCAAACATTGCTGAAATTACCTGTCCGTATGTTGCATCCTGCCCGAGGTAATTGTAAATGCCGGCAAGCCCCATTTGTACTTCGTCTTCGTTTTCGTAAAATGCCTCTTTCACCCAGCTCGATTTTGGGTCGACCGAAAGATAGTCTTCGCAGGATACTGCCCCGGCCAGGAAGATGCCTAATGTTATGCTTTTTATTAGTATCGATAATTTATTTTTCATTTGTCTCGTGTTTTATGATGATTAAAACAATTAGAATTTAATTTCTACTCCTCCCATAAACGTTGAACTCATTGGGTATGCAGAGTAGTCTAATCCGGGAGTTAAAGCCCCGTATTTTCCAACAGATACATCAGGATCGTAACCGGAGTATTTTGTCCAGGTATATAAGTTTTGCCCGGCAACATAAAGCCTGCACGATTTAATGCCCAGCTTATTCAGAATACTTTTATTGAACGTATATCCGAAAGTTACTGTTTTCAGTTTTAGGTAAGAACCATCTTCAACATAGTAATCCGAAATCAGGTTTCCGTCCTGCGGAAATCCATAGACACCTGCATACTGGTAAGCCTGCACCTCGTTTGTCGGGTTTTCCGGAGTCCAGCGGTCTGCAGCGGCAGCCAGCATGTTATATTCCGGGCCGATTAATCCGGGATTTTCAAACATAACACGGTTTGCATTCAGAATGTCGTTTCCGTACGACCACTGGAAGAATACTTCCAAATCGAAATTTTTGAACCAGAAGTTATTGGTTATCCCTCCGAAATGTTTTGGATGAGGATTGCCAATTACCACGCGGTCGAGTTCATTGATTGTGCCGTCGGGAGTTCCGTCCAGTCCCGAAATGTCTTTGAACTTAACACTTCCCGGAGCCACTGTTTTTCCGTTGTCCGGAATGCCTTCCTTTAATGTGTATGTGTCGGTTTCTTCATCGTAATTAAAGTCTTCAAACTGGTAAACACCGTCGCGTTTAAGGCCGTAAATCATTCCCACCGGCTCGCCAACTTTGGTAATGTATTGGTATTCGGTGAATTTAAAATACCAGTCGGGGTTGGTGTAAATTGCATCCTGTCCGGAGTTGAGCGAAATCGTTTTATTCTTGTTGAACGAAATGTTAAATGAGGTATTCCATCTGAAGGATTTATTGGAAACATTAACCGTGTTGAGTGAAAGTTCCAGCCCCTCGTTGCGAACTTCGCCAACATTTTGCAGTACCTGTGAGTAGCCGGTGCTAAGTGCCATGTCGGCATTCAGTAAAAGGTCGCTGGTGTTTTTTCGGTAAAAGTCAGCGGTTACCACAACGCGGTTGTCGGCAAATCCAAGGTCGATTCCAAGGTTCGACTGTGCAGTTGTTTCCCATTTCAAATCGGCCGAAGCCAGGCTGGCGTAGTAGGTTCCGAGCGCGTAAGCATTTCCGAACGAATAACCACTGTACTCGTCGTAATTTATTAATGAAAATGCTGCAGAATCGTTAATCCGGTTATTTCCGGTAACACCGTAACCAACGCGCAACTTAAGGTTGGAGAAGATATTAAGGTTGCTGATAAATTGCTCTTCTATTAATCTCCACGCCAAAGCCGCTGACGGGAAATAGCCCCATCGATTTCCTTTTGCAAATTTGGACGAACCGTCTGCACGGTAATTCATGGTAAGCAGGTAACGGTCTTTGTATCCGTAATTAACACTTCCGAAAAACGAAACCAATTTGTTTTCTGACGCGTAAGAAGTTGGAATTTCAGGTTCTGTACCCAGTTCCAATTTGTCGGTACCAAAGGCGTCGGTTGGTATTTTTTTATTTTTTGCCTGGAAGTTGTCCACCGAAGAAATCTGAGCCTCGGTTCCAACCAGCGCTGTCAGATTGTGTATTTTGTTGAATTTCTTTTTATACGTTAATGTATTTGACGTTGACAAAGTTTGATTGTGGCGGTCGCTAAGCGTTCCGTTTACTCCGTCAATTCCCTTGGTTCCCTGGTAGGTGTCTTTTTTGTAGAAGACAGACTCTTTCTGATTGTTAACCTGGTAGTTTCCCGAAACTTTCAGCTTTAATGCGGTGGTAATATTGTAGTTGAGAAACAGGCTTCCTCTTACCACATCCTGCCGCTGATAACGGTCGGTGTTGCTCAACGTTTTTACCGGGTCAAAACGAAGGTCGTTGGGGTCTTCGAGGTCAAGCCCGCCTTCTTTTCCGTCATCAACCAACGGGCGCACCGGCCTGAATGTGATGGCATCGCGAATAATACTTAGCCTGTTGTTTCCCGAAACATTAAGCCCGTTTCTGTATATGTACGAATAATTTAAGTATCCGCCCAACTGGGCTTTTTCGTTTATCCGATGCGTAAATTTGAGGTTGTTGTTTATCTTTTTGTACCCCGTATTTATCAGCGTTCCTGCCTGGTCTGAGTAATCAACAGATAAATAAATAGATGATTTGTTCGTACCACCGCTAAGCGATAAATTATGATTTTGAATGAACGCCGTCCTCATAATGTTATCCTGCCAGTTGATGGGTTGAGCATTTTTGTATTCTTCGGGATCAACCCAGTAGGTGTTAAAACTTTCCAGGTAGGTATCACCTCTGAATGTTTGAACTTCCTGTAAATATTTTACATAGTCGTACGGTGACATAACATCCAGTCGGTTGTCGATCCATTGCGAACCGATTGACGAGTTTAGTGAGATTTCGGTTGTTCCGTCGTTTCTCCCGCTTTTTGTGGTAATAATAATTACCCCGTTTGCACCTCGCGAACCATAAATGGCCGACGCCGAAGCATCTTTTAGTACGTCGAACGATTCGATGTCATGCGAACTGATGCTCCCCGGATCAAAATCTTCAATGGGGATACCGTCCACAACATATAACGGAGAGTTGTCGCCGGTAATTGAGTTTCCCCCGCGTATTACAATATTAAGGCCTTCTCCCGGCGTTCCGTCGGCAGCCGATACCTGCACCCCGGCAACCCGGCCTGCAAGCGCCTGGTCGTAGTTGGTTACCGGGCTTTTTGCCAGAACTTCGCCTTTTACCTGGCCTACCGAACCGGTAAGGTCGCGTTTAGAAACTGTGCTGTAACCCACAGCAACTACTTCCTGTAGTGAGATAACATCTGGCTCGATAACGATATTTACTTCCGTTCTTCCGTTTAAAGGAAGTTCAACTTTTTTAAATCCGATAAAACTGCATTCTAAAGTTGCGTTTTTATCGTTTACCGTAATGGTGAATCTCCCATCCATTCCTGTGATGGTTCCCTGCGTAGTTCCTTTTACAACAACATTGGCACCCGGAATTGTTTCTCCGTTGCTTTTTGAAGTAACTGTTCCTCTGATTTCTGTTTGAGCAAAAGCTCCCAAACTAGTTCCTATGAAAACAGCAATTAGTAGTAAATTTTTAATTTTTCCCATAGTTTGGTTTTTATTAATAGATAAAAAAATTTTGATTGCCTACACTTTCTGCACGTAAACTTATAAAATGGCAATAACTTCAAAATCCCATATTATGCAAAACGGAACAAAATTGCGGATATGGAACCTCTGTTTTCGAATTTGGGAATTGTAATATTTTGAAAATGTGTTAATAATGTTTGAAAATGAAAATCCTTTTGTAAAACATATTGGGACTTTGTGCACCTTGTTTTTGTGTGAAAAACGCCCGGACTGGCCGTAAAAATGGAATTTTTCATCTGCTTTTGCATGCATATTCATAATTAAAAATGCTTGATTTGTTTTCAACTCCCTTGTTGTTAGTGTTTTATACTCTTTTGAAAACCATTTTAGTTTTGTCTTATTCTGCAATAAAATAGTCGTTTGTTTTTGATTGTATATTGTTAATGTATTTTAAATCAGTTGATTGTATCGATTCCCATATTTTTGATACCAACGAACATTGAATTTAGTACCCGGCCTGCGTTTTTCGTCTCCTGAGATGATGCTTCAACCGCTACTTTAGAATAAAAAAACGGACAAAGCTTATTTACGGCTCAAATATTATTATCATGAATAGAACAAGCACATTCTTATTTGTTGTCATTTTCTCCGGAATTATTTGGGGATGTAATACTACTGATAAGAAATCCGGAAATTTTATTTCGGAGAACCTGACGAATGCTTCGCAGCAAATCGGATTTCAGTTGGATGCTATAGAAAAGACAGGGAAAATATTAAATCCCCGCACGATTAATAAAGATGGCTCGACGCGCTACGTGAGAAGGCAAGACTGGACGAGCGGTTTTTTCCCGGGTACCATGTGGTACATGTACGAAATGACCGGCAACGAAAGATGGAAAGACTATGGAATAAAAATCACCGAGTCGCTCGATTCTGTGAAATACCTCACCTGGCATCACGATATTGGTTTTATGATTAATTGTAGTTATGGCAATGCTTATCGTCTTACCGGAGAAAAAAAATACAGGGATGTGCTTATAGAAGCTGCAAAATCGCTTTCCACCCGTTTTCGTCCGGCGGCAGGAGTAATTCAGTCGTGGAATACCGATAGGGGATGGCAGGCAGAGCGTGGCTGGATGTGCCCTGTAATTATTGATAATATGATGAATCTTGAGCTTTTATTTAAAGCTACGGAATTAACGGGAGACTCTGCCTTTTACAACATTGCTGTCAGTCATGCCGATGCAACCCTGAAAAACCATTTCCGCGAGGATTACAGCTCGTGGCACGTTGTAGACTACGATCCGGTTACGGGAGGTGTCAGAGGAAAATATACAGCTCAGGGATATTCCGATGATTCTGCATGGGCACGCGGACAAGCATGGGCTTTGTACGGTTACACCATTTGTTACCGAGAAACTCAAAATCCGACTTACCTGGCCCAAGCCGAGAATGTTGCAGCTTTTATCTTTAATAATCCTAATCTTCCTGACGACTTGGTTCCGTACTGGGATTTCGATGCTCCAAATATTCCCAACGAGCCCCGGGACGCATCTGCCGCGGCAATTATAGCGTCGGCTTTGTATGAGCTGGCAAGCTATTCAGACAACACAGAAAGTTACATTGCGAAAGCAGATAATATCATGAAAAGCTTATCTTCGCCCGCATACCGGGCTAACCCCGGAACAAATAATTATTTTATTTTGATGCATTCGGTAGGCAGTATCCCGCATAATGCCGAAATAGATGTCCCCTTAAATTACGCCGACTACTATTTTCTTGAAGCCCTGTGCCGAAAAATGAATATGAAAAATAATATGTAATGAGAAAGAGAACGCTTTTGGTAATTTTTCTGTTTCAGGTTCTTTGTTCCTTCGGACAAAAAGTACAAGTTATTCCATCTCCTGCTAACAGTAACTTAAAAAAGGCTGCCGGCTTTAAAACAGAAGCCTGGGTGGCAGATTGCGAAAATGATGGAGAAAAAGTTTTTAATCAGTTTGCAGAGCAGATTAAAGCGTGCGGAATTGATTTTCCGTTCAGGGAAAAAGAATCGAACGAATCTGCCAACCTTGTTCTTCGGTATGTTAAAAACAAAAATACGGCGGACAATGAATCTTATCAACTGAAAATAACCCGTGGCAAGGCTCTTCTTGAAGCTTCTACCGATGCAGGTATGTTTTATGGGCTGCAAACACTTGCACAACTAACTGAGGCAAACAGAACGGGCTTTAAAGCAGAAATTCCCAAAATAAAAATATCAGACAACCCCCGCTTTGGCTGGAGAGGATTGATGTTAGACGAATCGCGTCATTTTTTCGGAAAAGAAAAAGTTAAGCAACTGTTGGACTGGATGGCTTTTTACAAGTTGAATGTGTTTCACTGGCACCTTACCGATGTTAACGGATGGCGGATTGAAATTAAAAAATACCCGTTGCTAACCGAAGTTGGCGGAATTGGTAACTTTTCCGATTCGAATGCTCCTGCGCAGTATTATACTCAGAACGAAATCAGGGGAATTGTTCAGTACGCAAACGAACGTTTTATTGAAATTATTCCGGAAGTAGATATGCCCGGACACGCTACTGCTGCCAATAAAGCTTATCCTGAATATAGTGGTGGCGGATCGGCAAAATTTCCGCATTTTACGTTTAATCCTGGAAATGAAAAAACGTATGGTTACCTTACCGACATTCTTAAAGAAATAACACAGCTTTTCCCTTCCAAATACATTCACCTTGGAGGCGACGAAGTACATTTTGGAAACGAGCAGTGGAATACAGACCCGCAGGTCCAGGCGTTGATGAAAAAAAATCAGCTTAAAGACCTGAAAGAAGTAGAGTCTTATTTCATAAAAAGAATGACAGACAGCATTACCGCTCTGAACAAAACCATGATTGGCTGGGACGAAATTGTGACTTGGGGAGTGGCTCCGGACCAGTGCCGGGTTATGTGGTGGCGGCACAACAAACCAGACCAGCTGATGCTGGGGTTGGAAAAAGGATACCAAACAGTTATGTGTCCGCGGATTCCACTGTATTTTGACTTTGTTCAGGATTCAGCGCACACATCGGGCCGACGTTGGGACGGAGATTTTTCTCCGCTAGAGAAGATACTTGAGTTTAATCAAATCTATAAAGAGCCACTTACTTTATATCCGTCGTTAATTGTGGGGGTGCAGGCCAACCTCTGGAGTGAAACCATTCATAGCGGCGAGCGGCTTGATTTTATGACTTACCCGCGAATTGCTGCTCTTGCCGAAATTGCATGGAGCAACAACTCTCCCGAATACAAGGAATTTCTTTGGCGGCTAAAGCCTTCTTTTTCACTGTTTGAAAAGCAAGGGGTTACCTATTTCAATCCGGAAAATCGTAATGCCACACCGGAGATTAAAGGGCCGGTTCCTCCGTCTTCAATTGAATAACGCAGAAACTTCCTTTCGGTACCTGGCTGGCAAAAAAAGAAAATGATGAGAAAAGAACTGTATATATTTCTGGTAATTTGTCTTTCGTGCACAACTATTTCAACGGCAAAAGTTGAACAAAAAAAGCATATCGATTCGTCAATTTATAACCAAGGATGGATTGATTTGAATAAAAACGGGAAGAAGGATATTTATGAAGACCCGGAAGCTTTGATTGATGATAGGATTGAAGACTTATTGTCGCAAATGAATATGGAAGAAAAAACCTGCCAAATGGTTACTTTGTATGGTTACCGGCGGGTTTTAAAAGATTCGCTTCCTACGCCTGAGTGGGAAAATGCCTTGTGGAAAGACGGAATAGGTGCCATCGACGAGCATCTGAACGGTTTTGCAGGGTGGGGGCGTCCTCCGATGGAAAGCCCGTTATGCTGGCCGGCATCAAATCATGCCGAGGCGCTGAATGAAGTGCAACGGTTTTTTATTGAGAAAACACGGCTTGGTATTCCGGCCGATTTCACAAACGAAGGAATAAGAGGCGTAGAAAACTATATCGCAACAAATTTCCCAACACAACTGGCATTGGGGCAAACCTGGAATAGAGAGTTAATTCGCGAGGTTGGTAATATTACCGGAAAAGAAGCCAGGCTGCTGGGGTACACCAATGTTTATGCTCCTATTTTGGATGTAGCCCGCGACCAGCGTTGGGGCCGGATGGAGGAGGTATATGGAGAATCGCCTTTTTTGGTTGCCGAGTTGGGAATTGAAATGACAAAAGGATTGCAGACCAATTACCAGGTGGCATCTACGGCAAAGCATTTTGCCATATATAGTAACAACAAAGGTGCACGGGAAGGACTTTCGCGGGTTGACCCGCAGATTGCCCCTCGCGAAACTGAATTGATTCATCTTTACCCTTTTCGGCGCGTAATACGGGAGGCCGGATTGCTCGGTGTAATGAGTTCGTACAACGATTACGACGGAATGCCCATACAAAGCAGTTTCTATTACCTCACCGAGGTTTTGCGAAACCGGTTCAATTTTAAAGGCTATGTGGTTTCTGACAGCGATGCCGTGCTTTATTTGTACAGTAAACATCACACCGCAGAAAATTATAAAGAGGCTGTTCGGCAGTCGGTTGAAGCCGGGCTGAATGTGCGTTGTACATTTCGTTCTCCTGAATCGTTTGTGGAACCGCTAAGGGAATTAATTCAGGATGGAGCCATCTCCGAAGAACTTATTAACGAGCGCGTCAGAGACGTTCTTCGTGTTAAGTTTTTGATTGGCCTGTTTGATGAGCCGTATGTAAAAGACATCGAAAAAGCGGATGAAACGGTTAACAGCACCGAGCACCAAAACGTTGCTTTGCAGGCGTCTCGTGAGTCGATTATTTTGTTAAAGAACGAAGGAGAAATTCTTCCTTTAGACAAAAGTAAAGTTAAAAAGATAGCCGTAATCGGGCCAAATGCCAACGACGGAAGTTATGCGCTTACTCATTACGGACCATTGGCCGTTGAAGTTTCTACTGTGCTCGACGGAATTCGCGAAAAAGCCGGAGAAAACACAGAGGTTGTATACGAAAAGGGATGCGAATTGGTTGATGCAACGTGGCCTGACAGTGAATTATTTCCGGTACCTCTTACCGAAACTGAAAAAGCAGGTATTGAAAAAGCGGTAGAAGCAGCCAGAAATGCTGATGTTTCAGTGGTTGTTGTAGGTGGCTCTCAGCGTACATGCGGTGAAAACAAATCAAGAACAAGCCTCGAACTTCCCGGAAAACAAAATGATTTAATTCGGGCGATCTGGCAAACGGGAAAGCCCGTAGTTTTGGTTGTGATTAGCGGACGTCCGTTGTCAATTAACTGGCCGACGCAATATGTGCCTGGCATATTGCAGGCGTTTTACCCCGGAGCAGAAGGAGGAACAGCGATTGCCGATGTTTTGTTTGGCGATTACAATCCTGGTGGAAAGCTGACGGTGACGGTGCCTAAAACCGCCGGGCAAATCCCGTTTAAATTTCCGAGTAAACCGGGAGCTCAAATAGATGCATGGGGGCAAAACGGGCCGTCGGGAAGCCGTGCCAGAGTGAACGGAGCTTTGTTCCCTTTTGGCTACGGACTTAGTTATACAACGTTTTTGTACAATGAAATAAAAGTAACCCCGGCAACAATTACTCCGTCTCAAAGCTTTTCCGTTTCTTTCAAAATAAAAAATACAGGCGACCGCGCCGGAGATGAAGTTGTTCAGTTGTACCTGAGAGACGAAGTGAGCTCGGTTACTACTTACGAGAAAGTACTCAGGGGATTCCAGCGTGTGCACCTGAATGCAGGTGAAGAAACAGAGGTTACGTTTACGCTGAAACCGGAAGATTTGGCTTTCCTTGATGAAAATATGGAATACATTGTGGAGCCGGGAACCTTTAAAATAATGATTGGCGCTTCATCTGAAGATATAAAACTGGAGAAAGAACTGCAGGTATTGGACGAGGGTGAGTCCGCTTCAACTTTCCACAACAAAAAAGATGACAAATTCCCGTTTGTACATCCATCCGAGAATAAAACACAAATCTCTAATTTATTCGATAACAATGAAAATACGTTGTGGACAGCAACCCAAAAAGGAGCTTCAATTGATTTTGAACTGAAAGAAGGGGCTGTCCCTACCGAAATGGGTATTCGTTGGGCAAAGGGAACAGACGATGTTTTCCGGTTCGAGATACAACTGTCTGGTGGTGGCGGGCAATTTATTCCGGTTTATTCCGGAAAAAGCAACGGGTCTGCAGAAGTCGAAACCTACTCTTTTGACGGCTATCCTGCTTCTGACTTAAGATTGATTCTGTTTGGAACCCAAAATAACAGCAAATCATCGATTGCCGAAATAGTATTACGCGAAAGGAAATAAATCGGTTTTATGTTATGTAAAATCGTTCGTGTTTTATTGCTGAAGAAGTAACCGAAGAATCAACAGGCTTTTTTGCGCGAACGGCGTTATGGGAAAATGCTATTGTCAGGATAGCCGGTTAAGGTTAAGACATATTCCTCAATTTTTTTTTTATTGAAGTGTAATAATACGTTGTGAAAAATAGTCTTTTCCGGAAAGAATATTTGACTTGTTTCGTATGTGCCCGGCGGAAAATAAAAAAGTCTGTCAGTTGTTTGTCTGACAGACTTTTTGTTTGGTCCTCTTCGTAGCGAGAGGCGGGCTTGAACCGCCGACCTCATGATTATGAATCATGCGCTCTAACCAGCTGAGCTACCTCGCCATTTTTTAAGAACGTTTGAATCTCTGAATCCCGCGTGAAAACTGTGTTGTTTTGCTATCGTTGTTTCAAATTTTCGAGGTGCAAATATAGTATTTATTTCTTTTCTGCATCGATTTTCGAGAAAAAAATATGGCAAAGTTTAACGGGCATTTATTAATCTGTTGTTTGTTAAAAACATATTAGCTATATTGCCACCAAACTAACATAACTGCAATGGTAAAAGTACAACTAGAATATATAGTCAATTGTTCTCCAAAGGTGCTGTTTAACCGATTGAGTTCGGCATCGGGATTAGCCGAATGGTTTGCCGATGATGTACGCGTCCATGGGAAACGTTTTACTTTTATTTGGGAAGGTTCAGAACAAACTGCTGAATTGACGTTGCGGAAAGAAAATCGCCTCGTCAGATTTAACTGGATTGAGGATGAAGATTCGTTTTTTGAGTTTAAAATATCGCAGGATGAGCTTACCGGAGAAGTTGCACTTTTAGTTGTCGATTTTTCGGAAGAAGATGAAGTCCAGGAAACCCGTGAACTCTGGAACACACAAATTGCAGACTTAAAACAGGTTCTTGGTTCGTAATATTTAAAAAAGTCTGTTCCTTCGTTTCTTTATAAAACAATAAATTGAATTCTCTTTTGAGACTTCTTAACTTTTATTTTGCATTGTAAATCTTAAAATAATTTAGTTTTGCATCAGTTTCAAATAATTCAAATACTTGGATGAAGAAGTTGCATTGGTACATTATGAAGTCGTTTTTAGGTCCGTTTTTCATGACCTTTTTTATTGTGGTATTCGTACTGTTGATGCAATTTCTATGGAAATATGTTGATGATTTAGTGGGAAAGGGGTTAGATATGAAAGTTTTGGGAGAGATGCTCTTTTATGCCTCTTTCGGACTGTTGCCCTACGCTTTTCCGCTTGCTATGTTGCTGGCTTCTATTATGACCTTTGGTTCTTTTGGCGAAGATTATGAATTGGTTGCAATGAAATCCTCCGGTATTTCGTTATACAGAATTATGAAACCGTTGCTTGTTGTAGCAATTATTGTAACATGCACAGCCTTTGTTTTTGCAAATTACGTGTTGCCTCATACCAATCTTAGGTTCACTACACTTTTGTGGAGCGTAAAGCAGCAACGCCCTGAGCTGGTTTTGCAGGAAGGTGTTTTTACTAACGAGATTGACGGATACAGCATTCGAGTAGGAAGCAAAAACAAAAAAACAAATGTGCTTTACGATTTACTGATATACGACCACACCCGCAACCGTACCAACGAAAGTGTAACGGTTGCCGATTCCGGGTTTCTGAGTATTACAGAAGATAAGAAATTTATGGTGCTGAACCTTTATAACGGAGTAAATTACTCTGAAGGTTCCAATCAGCGCCAACGCCGGGGAAAGGAAACATACCCGTTCAGACGCGATAATTTTGAAGAACAAACGATACGGGTGAAGGTTCGTAATTTTGAATTTAACCGGTACGACGAAAGTATTTTTAAGAATACTTCCCGGATGTTGAATACAGAACAACTTCGGTTTATGGAAGATTCTTTGGGAACCGATTATTACGAAAGGCTCCGCAATTTTATGCTTCAAATAAGGTTGAATACGCCAATTACAAAGAAAATTCACAACCTTACAACTCCTTACGATTCGTTAAAAAGGGAAGTTGACGTTCAACCCGATTCCATTTTTAATTTCGACGAGTATTTTAACCGGCAGGAAAAATGGATAAAAGCAGAAATAACCCAGTCGGCATTGTCCGAAGCGCGCAATAATATTCAAACACTGAATATGTACGACGATGAGTTGTACAACAGGAAAAAGAACCTGAATAAATACACCATGGAAAGGCATCGAAAATACACCCTTTCTTTGGCGGTGCTCATTTTCTTTTTTATTGGGGCACCCCTGGGGGCAATCATCCGAAAAGGGGGATTGGGAATGCCGGTGGTGGTGTCAATTCTTTTATTTATTGCTTATTATATTGTTTCCATGACCGGCGAAAAATCTGCCCGCGAAGACATTTGGGACATGTTTGTCGGGATGTGGTTTTCTTCCTTTATATTTTTGCCGGTAGGTATCTGGCTGTCATACAAAGCCGCATCTGATGCTGCACTTTTAAATGCAGAAACTTACAGCAAATTAGTCGGAAAATTGGGACTTGAAAAACTGACCAACAAATTCAAAAAACGAAAATGAAAATATTGCAAATTACAAACAAGGTACCTTACCCCGCTAATGACGGCGGAGCAATTGCATGCATGAATCTGACACGCGGATTTGCTTTGCTCGGGCACGAGGTGACTGTTTTTGCAATGAATACTCTGAAGCACCACACAGATTTGTCTGAAATTCCCGAGCAGGTAAAAGATTGGGCAGAGTTCAGACTCGTTGATGTACCAGCGCGGATTTCGCCGTTTTCGGCTGCCTTTAATCTGATATTTTCCGTTCAGCCATACAACGCTGTTCGGTTTATTTCCAAACCTTTTGCCAACGGGCTGAAAAAGCTGTTAAAAGAAAAAGAATTTGACATTATTCAACTCGAAGGACTTTATGTTTGCCCATATATCCCACTGATTAGGAAGTATTCCAATGCAAAAATTGTTTATCGTGCGCACAATATTGAGCACGAAATATGGGAACGCACTGCTGCGCTTTCGAAAGGACTGCGGCGTTTTTACCTGAAAATACTTTCAAAAAGAATTAAGGTTTTCGAAAAAGGATTTATTAACCGGTACGATTTGATTGTGCCAATAACAGAACGCGACGGAATTATCCTCGATAAAATGGGAAATGTACGTCCGGCGCACGTTTCTCCCACCGGAATTGAAACGACTGTTCTGATTCCGCATTCTAAAAACCTGGAACATCCTTCGCTTTTTCATATTGGTTCGCTGGAATGGGCTCCAAATCAGGAGGGCATTATTTGGTTTATCGATAAGTGCTGGCCAAAAATTCATGAGAAATTTCCTAACCTGAAGTTTTATATTGCCGGGAGGAAAGCGCCTGACTGGCTGGTACGCCGCTTCGATGCCCCAAATATTGTATTCATGGGAGAAGTAGAAGATGCTTACGAATTTATGAACTCCAAATCGATAATGGTGGTTCCTTTGTTCTCGGGAAGTGGAATGCGTATTAAAGTTATTGAAGGAATGGCGCTTGGTAAACCTATTGTTTCAACGCCTATCGGTACCGAAGGGATTTCCACTCAATCGGGAAGAAATATTTTAATTGCAGATAACGAAAAAGAGTTTGTTGCTGATGTGGAACGGCTGATTATCGACAACGAGCTGTTTAATAGCATAAGCCGCAACGCCATTGAATATATCCAGGAAAAATTTGATAACTTAGCCCTGGCCGGTGCGCTCACCGACTTTTATAAAATGCACATTGAATGACATTGAATTTTCTTTTTTGGATTTTCTTTTTTGTCTTAGTGTACACTTACCTTGGTTATCCTTTGGTGCTGTATCTGTTAACTGCGTTGAAAAAACAGTTTTCGTCAGCAAAAAAAAGTATGGATGCCGGTTACGAGCCTGATGTGTGTCTTTTTGTTACCGCTTATAACGAAAAAGATTTTGTTGGCCAGAAAGTCGAAAATTCCTTTGAACTTGATTATCCGAAAGAAAAAGTGCAGTACGTGTGGGTGACCGATGGCTCGGATGACGGAACCCCGGATTTGCTTCGGAAATACGAACAACTGGAAGTCTATCACGAGCCGGCGCGGCGTGGAAAAATGCATGCCATGAACCGGGGAATGCAGTTTGTGAAAGCGCCAATCGTTATCTTCTCTGATACAAATACCCGGCTGAATAAATATGCGGTTCGTGAAATTGTGGCCTGCTTTAGCGACCCGAACACCGGATGCGTGGCTGGAGAAAAACGAATTGTTGAAAAAGAAGCTGACGTGGCAGCGGCGGCAGGCGAGGGGATGTACTGGAAGTTTGAGTCGTGGGTAAAAAAAATGGATGCAGAACTGAACTCTGCAGTTGGAGCAGTGGGTGAACTTTTTGCTATTCGGCGAGAGCTGTTTGAGGAAGTTGAGTCTGACACTGTTCTCGACGATTTTATTATTTCGTTGCGCATAGCCCAGAAAGGATACCGGATTGCATACACCCCAAATGCCTATGCCGAGGAAACCGCTTCGTTAAACGTAAAAGAAGAGTTGAAACGAAAAGTACGCATTGCTGCCGGAGGAGTTCAGACTTTTTTCCGGTTGAAAAGCCTTTTGAATCCGTTTCGTTTTGGCGTATTAAGCTGGCAATATTTTTCGCATAAAGTTCTTCGGTGGACACTTGCCCCGATCTCGTTGTTTTTGCTTTTTTTTGTTAACGGCGCCATCGTTTTAAAAAACGGTTTTGCATTCGAATTGAACTTTTACTCCGCCTTTTTTCTCTTCCAGATTTTGTGCTACATACTGGCTGTAATCGGATGGTATCTCGAAAACAAAAAACTGAGGTTCAAAATCATGTTTGTTCCCTACTATTTTGTTTCAATAAATTATGCTGCAATAAGAGGCATCTTTCGGTATTTTCGTGGAAAACAGTCAGCCAGTTGGGAAAAATCAAAAAGAGCAGCCTAATTTCGCCACCAATTTGATTTCGGTCCATGGTTCAGGTACAATCAAATTGAAAACTTCTTTAAACATTCAGCACTCTCGGGAAGAATCAATTTTTTTGTCGATATTTTGTTATACTTTTGCTGCCAATAATATGAAAAGGGGAAAATGACTGATATCAAGCTGAACACAATACCGGAAGCAATTGCTGCAATCAAAAAAGGAGAACTCGTAATTGTGGTTGATGATGAAGACCGCGAAAATGAAGGTGATTTAATTGTTGCCTCTGAACTTATTACTCCCGAAATCATCAATTTTATGACCATTCAGGGCAGGGGATTGATTTGCGTGGCTTTAACAGAAAAACGCTGCGAAGAATTGAACCTCGATTTGATGGTGGGGCAAAACACTTCTTTTAATGAAACTCAGTTTACGGTATCGGTAGATGGAATTCACCCTGACGTTACTACCGGAATATCTGCTGGCGACAGGGCGACTACCATTAAAATGCTTGTAGAAGAAAAAACCAAACCGGAAGACCTCGCTCGCCCGGGACATATTTTCCCTTTAATTGCCAAGGAAAGAGGAGTACTTCGCAGAAGCGGCCACACAGAAGCTGCTGTGGATTTGGCGCGGCTGGCAGGTTTGTATCCGTCGGGCGTTTTGGTGGAAATAATGAACGAAGACGGTACGATGGCAAGGTTACCCCAGCTGGTGAAAATTGCTGAAAAATTCAACCTGAAAATTGTTACTATAAAAGACCTGATTTCCTTCCTTTTTCAAAGCGAAAGCCTGATTGAAAGGGGAGAAGAAGTGGGGCTTCCGACGCAATACGGCGATTTTCATATTATCCCTTTCAAACAAAAATCCAACGGTGCAGAGCATGTTGCACTTATTAAAGGCGAATGGGACGTAAACGAACCGATACTTGTTCGGGTGCATTCGTCGTGCATGACCGGCGATATTTTTGGCTCCATGCGTTGTGAGTGCGGCGATCAGTTGCATAAATCGATGAAGCTTATCGAGGAAGCAGGAAAGGGCGTAATTGTTTACATGATGCAGGAAGGACGTGGAATCGGGCTGCTTAATAAGATTGCTGCGTACAAGTTGCAGGATCAGGGGCTGGACACAATTGATGCCAATCTGCATTTAGGATTTAAAGCCGATGAACGTGATTATGGTGTTGGCGCACAAATTCTGAGAAGTCTGGGAGTTTCTAAAATGAAACTGCTTACAAATAACCCGGTAAAAAGAGTTGGCCTCGAAGGATTTGGACTTGAAGTGTCTGAAATTGTTCCCATTGAAATAGAACCTAATAAGTTTAATCAGAAATACCTGAAAACAAAACGCGACCGGATGGGGCATCATCTGCGCAATTTTAATTACGACATTTAAGTTTGGTACTTTTTATCGGCCGGCAGAAAAGTTTTTTTCGTCTGCTTTTCCGATTTAAATCTTGAAAAATTTAGCACACAACAAAAAATCTTTTAAAAGAAAGGGTATGGTGGAATTTTTATGCCTCTGAAAGAAACCTTAGTGTTTTTAAATTCCTTAATTTTATTACCCTGGTAAAACTTTATTTCTATATTTTTAACCCGAAGTTTAAACTTTATTATTATGGATGGAAAAACGAAAGCTATTGTTGCTCACATTACGATTATCGGTTGGATTATCGCGTTGATTTTAAACAGCAGTGAAAAGGATGAATTTGCCAGTTACTATATCCGTCAGTTACTCGGAATATATTTGTTAGGATTGGTATTGTCGTTCATTCCTGTAATTGGCTGGATTGTTTCTATAGTGGTGATAGTTTTTTGGGTTTTGAGCCTGATTGGTTCAATCCAGGGAGAAAAGAAAGAAACACCCTTGGTAGGAAAGTATTTTCAGGAGTGGTTTAAATCAATTTAAGAGCAAAAAAGAAAGACAGGCCCAGTACCTGTCTTTCTTTTTTTTATCTTTTTTACAGTGTTTTACTGTCCGTTTTTTCGCTTATCCCTGAATTTTTTAATCATGTACATCCTGAATTCGTTTTCTGTTTTATACAGTTTTAAAACCTTTTCGGGAGGTAAAATCTCAAGAAACTTTTCGTTGTAATCAACCAGTAAATCAGCTTCTTTCCGAAGGCTGCCTGCAAATTCGCGGGTAAGTTGTTCAATTTTTGGAGCAGACATGGTTTCTTCCGCTTCTGCTACTTTCTCTTCCATCGTCCTTCTGAACTTTTGTGCTTCCCAGCGTTCTTTTTCCAGCTGGTTGTAAACCGGCCAGAACCTTTGAGCTTCGTCCGGCGATAGCTCCAGCTTTGACGTCAGAAAAGCAATTTTCTCAGCACGAAATTTATCCCATTTTTCTTCGTGACTTTTTCCGGGCGGCTGCGCAATGGAGTGCGACACAAAAGCCAATAATAAAATCAAAATAGAAACTGGTGCAATTATCTTTTTCATAATAATCTAATTTTCTGTTTGTAAGTAGATTTCGTAATCTGTAACATTTGAGCTGAGGTAATTGAGCAACTCAGCATCGTTAAATTTGCTCTCCGAAATTCCATGTTCAATTGTACTTTCATCTAAAAGCGCAAAAAACGAGTTTTCGTCCAGCATCTCAACCGCTGTAAGAAATTCGTGTTCATCGCTCTCCGGCTCAATAAATTCGGCAGCATTCATTTTTGCCAGGTAATCGGGGAGGAACGATTTTATCGGCCAATACACCAACATAAAAATGAGTGCAAAGCTTGCCGTAAGTCCCAATGCAGGTTTTAAAAATCGAATGATTTGGTTTTTGGGTTGAGGAAGATTTTGCTTTTCTGCCTCCAACCTGTGATGCAGGCGGGCAGAAAAATCATCGAAATATTTATCGGGAACACCAAAAGGCATCTCCTTTTTTATTTTCGATAATTCTGATTCGTTTTTTTCTTGTTCGTACATCTCTTCCAAAATTTTCATATTTGACTTCCTGTTTGAAAAAAAGTTTAATCCAACATTTAGTCGTTGTTCTTAATATATTCTTCCACCTTTTTTGTTGCGTGATGGTACGATGCTTTTAGTGCACCAACCGATGTGTCGAGTATTTTCGACATGTCTTCATATTTCATCTCTTCAAAATATTTCATGTTAAATACCAGGCGCTGCTTCTCCGGAAGTTGTAAAACGGCCTGCTGTAACTTCATTTGCAATGCATCTCCTTCAAAATAAGGATCGGAGGCCAGGTTTTCCATAAGGTAATCGCTTACATCGTTTAAAGGGAGAAGGCTGCGGCGTTTTTTTGAATTCAGAAATGTGATAGCCTCATTTGTTGCTATGCGGTACAGCCACGTGTACAGGCTCGATTCTTCTCTGAAATTCCCGATGCTTTTCCACACCTTAACAAAGGTGTTCTGGAGGACATCGTCGGTGTCTTCATGGCTCAGCAAAATTTTCCGGATGTGCCAGTATAATCGCTCCTGATATAACTTTACCAAACGGTGAAAAGCAAGATCCCTGGTGTTATCCTGCTTCAGCTCGGTAATGAGGTTGCGATCATCTGTTTCCATAATATTGTTTACCGTTAAGACCCGGTGAATTCAAAAAGGTTTAATTAGGTTATATTCTGAAGTTGAGTCCTTCTTCCACAAGGTGCCGGTAAATGTTTACATCAAACGAATATAGTTTTGCTGCACGGTGCGCAACGTGTGTTTGTTTCTGGTTTGTATCAATCAGCAATCCCATATTCTGAATTTTTTTTCTGAAGTTGCGGGTATCCAGTTTTTTGTCGAGGATAACCTCGTACATGGTTTGCAATTGGGTAAGGGTAAATTTTTCGGGCAGTAAATGAAATCCGGCCGGATGATACTGAACTTCTTCCCGAAGCTTTTTTAGTGCATTTTCAATTATCTCTTTTACGTCGAAAATTACATCAGGCAGGTTGTTAATGTCAAACCACTTTACCGCCTTTGCAATTGGAGAAAGCTTTAAATCATGATAATCAGGATTTATAAGCGCGTAATATGCAACTGTGAGTGCCCTGAGATGGGGAACCCGGTTTATTGCCCCAAACGTTTTAAATTGTTTCAGGTAAACTTCATCCAATCCGGTTGCGGTTTGCAGCACTTTCTTAGCATAACCGTCCAAATCTTCTTCGCTTGGAAGGTGGGTCCCAATCAGCCCCCAATAATTATCAGACCTCAACGCCGGATTTTTTTCAAAAATAATTTTGATTTGTTCGTATTCTTCCTTTGTAGTAAGGAATTTTTCAAGTAATTCAGGTTCGGCCTGCCAGAGCAGTACATTTAACTTGTCGTTTCTGAATCCGAAAATTACGCAATCAACAGAAATGTTTTTTAATATCATCGGCGTTAAGTTTCAGCAAATGTACAAATTGGAATTCTAAATTGTACTTCAAACCAAAAGAAAAAAAGAAGATTAAACCGGAAAACAGAAGGGCTTAAGTTTTCAACTAAAAAGAGCGCTGGAGAATCAATAAACCATTACCTTTGCACCGCAAATTTTTAAACGATAATAATGGCTTTGAAATGCGGAATTGTTGGCTTGCCAAATGTGGGTAAATCAACACTTTTTAATTGTTTGTCGAGTGCAAAGGCTCAGTCTGCAAATTTTCCTTTTTGCACCATTGAACCCAACATGGGAGTGATTACCGTTCCTGACGACAGGCTCATCAAACTGGCAGATATAGATAACCCTAAAAAAGTTGTACCAACTACAGTTGAAATACTGGATATTGCAGGTTTGGTAAAAGGTGCCAGTAAAGGTGAAGGTTTGGGAAATCAGTTCCTGGGAAATATACGCGAGACAGACGCCATTATTCATGTTTTGCGCTGTTTTGATAACGACAATATTACCCATGTTGACGGGTCTATTGATCCGGTGCGCGACAAAGAAGTGATTGACACCGAGCTGCAGTTGAAGGATTTGGAGACAATTGATAATCGTATTGACAAGCTGGGAAAACAGGCAAAGCACGGAACTGATCCGAAATCAAAAAAAATGTATGAACTGGCTTTGCGCTACAAAGATGTTCTTGAACAAGGGAAATCGGCTCGTACACTGCAACTTGCCGAAGAAGACGCCAGGCTTGCAAAAGAGTTTTTTCTGCTTACCAACAAGCCGGTAATGTACGCCTGTAATGTTGACGAGTCTTCAGCAAAATCGGGTAATGAGTATGTAGAGGCGGTTAGAAAAGCTATTGCGGACGAGGAGGCAGAATTGCTGGTAATTGCAGCTGCCACTGAAGCCGACATTGCAGAGCTGGAAGAATACGAAGAAAAACAGCTTTTCCTGGAAGAGCTTGGCCTGAAAGAGCCCGGTGTAAATAAACTGATTCATGCAGCTTACCGTTTGCTCAACCTGCAAACTTTTTTTACCACAGGGCCTGACGAGAGTCGTGCCTGGACTTTTGTTAAAGGAATGAAAGCTCCGAAAACTGCCGGAATTATCCACACAGACTTTGAGAAAGGATTTATTCGTGCGGAAGTGATAAAATACGAAGATTATGTATCGCTTGGCTCGGAACATGCATGTCGCGAGGCCGGTAAAATTTCTGTAGAAGGAAAAGAGTACGTAGTTAAAGATGGTGATATTATGCATTTCAGGTTTAATGTTTAAACTCTGACAAACCAGAATATTCGTGGTTTCTGCACGAAACTTATTCACAAAAAAAGGGTTGGCAATTTTAAAATGCCAACCCTTTTTTATGCGATGAAAACGTGATTAACGCTGTTGCGGAGCGTCGCTCATATCTTTAATAATACCGTTTTTATCTACTTTAATATTAATGTCTTTCGCAACTTCAAGAATAATAGTAGTTTCTTTTACTTCTACAATTCGGCCATAAATTCCGCCGGTGGTAACTACTTTATCGCCTTTGGCAAGGCTTTCCCTAAATTTGCGTACTTCTTTTTGGCGTTTCATCTGTGGGCGAATCATGAAAAAGTAAAAAACGACCACAATCAACAGCAACGGGAGGAAACTCATTAAAGGATTTGCTTCCTGTCCTTCGGGCTGCATCATCAACAAATTGTCTATCATCTTATAAAAATTTAAATGTTATTAGCAACGGTTTCTATTGTTCCAGACAAAAATATACAATTGTTTTGTTTTTTTGCTTTTACAACAGTTTTTTGTTAAGCTTCGCCAACCAATCCCCTGCCTGCTTTATTTATTTTACCTGAGGTTTTTAAATCCTTTAGTGTTTTATCCAAAATGCCGTTAATAAAGTTTCTGCTCTTTTCTGTACTGTAAAATTTCGACAATTCAATGTATTCGTTCAACGAAACTTTTGTTGGAATGGAAGGGAAATAGAGGAATTCTGTGGCTGCAAGCTGCATTATCAGAATGTCCATAAAAGCGATACGATCCAAATCCCAGTTGCGCGAGTGTTCTTTAATAAGTTCTCTGAGCTCGTCGTGATTGACTATTGCTCTTCGCAGCAGGTCTTTTGCAAAATCCCTGTCGTCCTGGTCTTTAAACATGGGCAGCAGGTTTTGGTCTGAACCCGAATGCGGATGGAATTTTTTCAATGTTTTGGTAATCATTGAAACGGTGAATTCCACATCATCGTTCCAGTAGATGCTCATTTCTTCAAGTACTTCGTACAGGTCTTCGGCAACCAAAATGATATTGGTGAATAGTTTTTCAATGAATTTCCGATCATCAAGGAACGAACGGTTTTCGTCGGCCATGTACTCTTTATAGAAGTCCGATTCAATCAGGAAAAGGTATAATTCTTTAATCAGTTCGGGGTGGTCTTCCCAACTCAGTTTTTGCTGATCGAGGTACGCATGCAGAAACCGGTTTTCGCGCAGTTGCTGAATAATTTGGTTACTGATAAACTTGGTGTTGGGATGGAGGTCATCGTAAGTAGGTTGGTGTTTATTCCTTTTGATTTCGATCCGTTGCTCGGCATAATCGGTAATGTTAATTGCCAGCCCAAGCAAATAGTGGTACAAATCGTAGGTTTTCCGAATACAAAAAAACAACTCCTTTTCCGCGTTGTTAAGCGATTTATCTTCTGAAGTGTAGTAGGCGTACAACATTTGCAGCACCTTGGTACGGATAATCCTTCTGCTAATCATGCTTTAATGAACTTCTTTATTTTGGGCGCAAAAATAGTACTTTTTAAGAAACCTTGCTGCATTCTTTTAATTTTCGGAGAATAGATTGGCAAACGTTAATTATTATTCATTGTTACTGTTGTTTCCATCTTGTGCTGCTGTTGTTGAAACAGAAGAGTTGCTTTCTTCCAATTCCTGATTTGCTGCTTCAAGTTGTTGTGCTTCATCCTCTTCGTCTTCCCAATCGAATTTGTCTCTGCGAATGATGTATTTTCGGTAATAGAATGCCAGTACAATTCCTGAAATGGCTCCCCATAAATGACCTTCCCAGGATATTTTCGGGTCGATGGGAAAAACGCCCCAGATAAGTCCTCCATAAAGAAAAACTACAACTACCGAAAAGGTAAGCAACCTTACATCGTTTCGGATAATGCCGCTTACAAAATGAAAAGCAGCCATGGCATACACCACTCCGCTGGCGCCAATGTGCCAGGCTTCGCGCCCGGCAAACCACACTGTTATTCCGGATAGAAAGTAAAGCAGAAAAAATATCTGATACGAAATTCGCCGGTAATAATAGATTAGCATAAAAAGCAATAAGAAAAACGGGATGGAGTTGGACATCAGGTGGTTGAAGTCGGAATGAATAAACGGCGAAAAAAGAATTCCCGGTAGCCCTTTCCAATGCAACGGATAAACACCGAGTTTTACAAAGCTAACCGAGGTAGTCACTTCAATAATTTCTACCATCCAGAATGCAAAGACAAAAGCTGCCGGAAACACCAGGCTGTGGAAAAATATTTTCTTCTCCATGTCCGGATCCAACCTGCGTGGATTGCTTGGATAGTAGTTGAATAGCCTCATTTTATCAGTTTTGTTAATGTTTCTTTCGTCTCTTCCAAATCGGTGCAACTCAACACAGGAATAAGCCGGTTGATCTCTTCTACAGGCAAATCCCACCATTTTACTTTTAACAGCAATGCAATTAAATCATCGTCAAACCTTTTTCGGATTAGTTTTGCCGGATTTCCGGCTACTATTGTGTAAGGTTCAATGTCGCTTCCAACCACACTGTTTGCCCCGATAATAACCCCATCGCCAATATGAACGCCGGGTAAAATGGTGGTGTTTTGGCCTATCCAAACATCGTTTCCGATTATGGTATCTCCTTTAACCGGCATTTTTTCGAGTGGCGGAACCGGCTGTTCCCAGCCTTCGAAAATGTAAAACGGAAATGTTGAGACTGCATTCATCTGGTGGTTTGCTCCATTCATAATAAATTCAACGCCTGCAGCAATCTGACAAAACTTTCCTATTACTAATTTGTCGCCATAAAAATCATAGTGGTGCGTTACGTGCTTTTCAAAATCGATGCCGCTAAAGTAAGTGAAATCGCCAACTACAATATTTTTAGACTTTACAGTTGGTTTCACATAGGTTACTGATTTTATGTTGGGCACGGGAAATATCGCATCCGGATTTGGCTTGTGTTTCATCTCTGTTGCTGTTTTGTTGTTCTTATTACAAAGGTAATATATAAGAATGGCAAAGCATTTTCAACACCTATTTCAAAAACTCTTTTATCAACGCCACAAATTCATGAATTTCATTTTCGGTTGTGTCGAATGAGGTCATCCACCTCACTTCTGATGTTTCTTCGTTCCAGATATAAAACGGGAACCGGTTTTGCAGTGGTTCTATAATTTCTTTTGGAACTTCGGCGAAAATACCGTTGGATTCAACCGGATGAGTAATTTTTATTTCCGGAATTTTTTGAATCTCTTTTTCCAGTAGCCCGGCCATTTTGTTGGAGTGAGTGGCTGTTTTTTTCCACAAATCGTTTTCGAAATAGGCCAGAAATTGTGCTCCGACAAAACGCATTTTCGAATAAAGCTGCATGCTCTGTTTGCGCTGGTATTTAACGTTGGCGGTAAGCTTCGAATTGAAAAACAGAACTGCTTCTCCCAGCATTAACCCGTTTTTTGTACCGCCAAAAGAAAGCACGTCAACGCCACAATCTTTAGTGAATTCCTTAAAGTCCATATTCAGCGAAACCGCTGCATTGGCAAGGCGGGCGCCATCCATATGTAAATACATGTTGTGGCGATGTGCCAAATCGGCCAGCGCCTTAATTTCCGAAGGTTGGTAAATTGTACCCATTTCAGTGGCCTGAGAAATGGAAATGACTCCCGGTTGTGAGTGGTGTTCAAATTCAAATCCTTTGAGATGATGCTGAACCGCTTCCGAAGTAATTTTTCCAAATTCAGGGAGTACCGGAAGCAATTTGCATCCTGTAAACTTTTCAGGAGCGCCACACTCATCTTCTTCAATGTGTGCAGTTTCTGCACAAATTATGGAATTAAAACTCTGCGTTACTGCAGACAGCCCAAGAACATTGGCGCCGGTTCCGTTAAACACAAAAAACACTTCGGTTTCCTGACCGAATTTTTCCCTGAAAACGGTTACTGCCGCAGCTGTATATTGGTCTTCACCATACCCTTTTTCGTGCCCTTTGTTGGCAAGTGCTATTTTTTCCAAAACTGCGGGGTGCACTCCGGAGTTATTGTCGCTTGCAAATCCTTTTTTCATAGTAATGCGTAGATAAAATAATTGTTGTTTGTCCGGTTCTTCGTAATTTTACAGGAACTTTAGGACATGTAAAGTAAGAAAAAAGCAAACGTTTATAAAAATGAAGAAACGCTTTGTTTCTCTCAAAAACGCAACAAGAATGCGATGAAGCAAAAGATTAGTGTTTTCTGGTTTCGCAGAGATTTGCGCTTGCACGATAATCATGCATTGTTTGAAGCGCTGAAATCTCCTTTTCCGGTGCTGTCTGTTTTTATTTTCGATACGAAGATTTTAGAGAAACTGAACTCCCGGAACGATGCACGAGTTTCTTTTGTTCATTCTCAGGTTTGGAAGATAAAAACAGAACTGGAAAAATTGGGCAGTTCCCTCAAGGTATTTCATGCAACGCCCGATGAAGCATTTCGTGAGCTGGTTGATAATTATGATATTCAATTGGTTTTTGCAAATAAAGATTATGAGCCTTACGCTCAGGAACGGGATAAAAAAATAGAAACCCTTTTAAGCACTTCCGGCGTGGTTTTTAAGCGATTTAAAGACCAGGTTATTTTCGAAGAAAATGAAGTGTTGAAGGACGACGGCAACCCGTACACCGTGTTTACTCCATACAGCAAAAAATGGAAACAGGTTCTGGGAAAAGAAGAAATTCCTGTTTTTCCGTCTGAAAACCTGACTCGGAATTATTTGAAAATCGAGTCGTTTTTTTTCCCACAATTGAACGATCTTGGGTTTGAGAAAAGCCTAATCAGTATTCCTCCTCCTGATATTTCTGAAGAAATTATTCGGAATTACGAAAAAACGCGCGATTTCCCGGCTCTCACAGGAACATCAAAACTGGGCGTTCATTTGCGATTCGGTACCGTAAGCATTCGAGAAGTAACCCGTAAGGCATTGCTGTGGTCCGACACTTTTTGCGGTGAGCTTATTTGGCGTAATTTTTTTAGTACTATTCTGTGGCATTTTCCACATGCCGCCAATGAAGTTTTCAACCCAAAATACAAATTTGTTCGTTGGCGAAACAACGAGGAAGAGTTTGAAAAGTGGAGCAGGGGAGAAACGGGGTATCCGTTTGTAGATGCCGGGATGCGGGAACTGAACACCACCGGTTTTATGCACAACCGGGCGCGGATGATTACTGCCGGCTTTTTAACAAAGCACCTGCTGGTTGATTGGCGCTGGGGTGAAGCGTATTTTGCAGAAAAACTCCTTGATTACGATTTGGCTTCAAACAATGGAAATTGGCAGTGGGCTGCCGGAACTGGATGTGATGCTGCTCCTTATTTCCGGATTTTTAATCCGGAGAGCCAGCAGAAAAAGTTCGATTCAAAAGGTGAGTACGTGCAAAAATGGATTCCCGAAATTGGTACAGTCAATTATCCTGCGCCAATTGTTGAGCATCAGTTTGCCCGCGAAAGGGCGTTGAAAGTTTTTCGGGATGCGCTGAAATAGTTGATTGGCGAATTACTTTTTCAGGGGGTCTCTGTTTGATTTAACCACGCTACAATTTTTCGGTTACCGGGGCTGGTAATAGAAGAAACAGACTCGACCACCTGTCCGTTTTTATCTATCAGAAATTTGTGAAAGTTCCAGTTAACCCTGGCATTCAGAACTCCGTTTTCTTCTTTGCTTGTCAGCCATTTGTATATGGGATGCATGTTTTCTCCTTTGATGGAAATCTTCTCCATCAATAAAAAACTCACCTGGTATTTTTTTGTGCAATATTCTTTTACCTGCTCATTTGTTCCGGGCTCCTGGCTGCCAAAATCGTTGCACGGAAAAGCCACAATTTCAAAGTCATCTCCTCCATATTCCTCGTATAGTTTTTGCAGCTTTTTAAACTGATAAGAAAGCGAACATTCGGTTGCCGTGTTTACAATTAAAACCTTTTTCCCTTTTAGTGTCGAAAAATCGAACCTTTCTCCGGAAATGGTGCGTGCGCTGAAGTCATACAAATTTTTTTGACCGGTTGCGTGAACTGCTCCAAAAACAAGCAGAACTGCCAAAACAATATATTTTAGGTGCATAGTTTTTATTTCAAAAGTTTGCGACTGTAAGGTAGTGAAAGTTCAGCCTTTTGAAAAAGTAATATCGACGATGTTGATAAGTTTTGCCGGTAAAAATATAGAATTGTTTATCTTTGGTCACTTGAGAAAGAACACCGTTTAAATGGAAAATTTTATTGTTTCTGCACGAAAATACAGGCCTGATTCATTTGATACAGTAGTGGCACAATCTGCCATTACCACAACGTTGAAAAATGCCATAAAAAATAACCAGCTGGCTCATGCATATTTGTTTTGCGGGCCGCGTGGCGTTGGCAAAACAACCTGTGCCCGTATTTTTGCCAAAACAATAAACTGCTCCAACCTTTCTCCCGAAATAGAAGCTTGCAACGAATGTGAATCCTGTACTGCTTTTAATTCCAGCCGTTCGTTTAATATTCATGAACTCGATGCCGCTTCCAATAATTCGGTAGACGATATCAGGGTGTTGATCGATCAGGTGCGAATTCCTCCGCAGGTGGGAAAATACAGCGTTTATATTATCGATGAAGTCCATATGCTTTCGTCACAGGCTTTTAACGCTTTCCTGAAAACGTTGGAAGAACCGCCAAAGCATGCTATTTTTATTTTGGCAACCACAGAGAAACATAAAATTATTCCAACAATTTTATCGCGTTGCCAGATTTTTGACTTTAACAGGATTAATATTTCAGACATTGCCGGTCATTTGGAGTATGTTGCAAAAAGTGAAGGTGTAACTGCTGAAAAAGAAGCGCTGAATATTATTGCACAGAAGGCCGATGGAGCAATGCGCGATGCCTTGTCTATTTTCGACCAGATAGTTAGTTTCTCGGGAAAAGATATTACTTATCAGGACGTTATTTCCAATTTGAATGTTCTGGATTATGATTACTACTTTCGATTAGTAGATCACTTTCTGAAAAATGAAGTTCCCGATTCGCTGATGATTTTCGATGATATTCTGAATCACGGTTTCGACGGACATCATTTTATAAACGGACTCAGCAGCCATTTTCGCAACCTGTTGGTTTGCAAAGATCCGGTTACGGTTCAACTGCTCGAAGTTGGTGGTGACATAAAAGAACGGTACAAGGGACAGGCTTCTGTTTGCAATAACGATTTTTTGCTGAAAGCACTTGGAATCAGTAACGAGTGCGACATGCAGTATAAAATGAGCCAGAATAAACGGTTACTCGTTGAGCTGACTTTGATTCGGATAGCACAGCTAACCTTAAAAAAAAAATAGCTGACGACGACGAACTTTCTGATTTTCTCGAACCTATTTTTACCGGGAAAACTGAATCTTCCAAAGAAAAATCTGCACCGGAGAAATCACCCCAGGAATCGCAAGAACCGGTCATTAAAAAGCATGTAAGGCGCATCTCGCGTAAGTCTAAAGGACCTTCAATAAAAGATGCCCTGGCAGGAAATCTGGGAGAAGAAAAATTATCGGCAAAAGAGCAGCACGAGATTTATACCAAGGTGGGCGCCATAAAAGATTTTACGCCCGAAGCGCTGAAAATGAAATGGGAGGAATTTGTAGAAAGGCTGAATGACCGGCCAAATCTTCAATCTACGCTATCTCATCTTCCGAAACTTGGCGACGATTATCACCTTATTCTTGACATTGATAATTCAGTTCAGGACGACCTGATTAACACCATAAAACCGGAACTTGTGTCCTGGCTGAGAAGAGAGCTGGAAAACTCGAAAATTCAACTGGCCACTAATATCACAGAAGTAGAAAAAGAGAAAATAATCTATTCGGATTCTGAGAAATATATGGAAATGCTGAAAAAGAATCCGGAGCTGGAAAAATTAAAACAAGTGTTTAAACTCGATTTTGAGTAGATTTTTTCTTCGTCAAGGAGCCAGCCTTATTTTTTCCCATTCATTATTTGATAGTTTTTTGTAGAGAATTCGGTCGTGGAGCCGGTTTTCGCGGCCCTGCCAAAACTCAATTTTTTGAGGAACAACGTTGTATCCACCCCAAAATGGAGGAAGCGACGGAGCCTCGTTTTCAAATTCGGAACTGAACTTTCTGAATCGTTGTTCCAAATAATCCCGGGATTCAATTTCTTTGCTCTGTTCAGATGCCCAGGCGCCAACCTGGCTTTCCAACGGCCGCGAATGAAAATACTTTTCTGAGACCTTTTTGCTTGTTTTCTCTGCAACTCCGGAAATTCTAACCTGGCGTTCGAGCAGTGGCCAGAAAAAGTGGAGGCCAACCGCAGGGGAGCTTTCAATAGATCTGCCTTTTCCCGACAAATAATTGGTGAAGAAAACAAATCCGTTTTCGTTAAAATACTTCAGTAATACTATGCGCGACTGAGGAAATCCATCGGTTCCGATGGTTGCAACTGCCATGGCAGTAGGTTCTTTTTCGTTGGAATCGATAGCTTCTTTCAGCCATTTTTCAAATTGATTAAACGGATTGTCGTCCGTATTTTGCTTTCTCAATCCCGAAAAGCTGTATTCATTTCTTATGGAGTCGATTTTCATTGTTTTTTTCTAATCAGTTCTGAATCAAAAATGTTGCAATTGCAAACCTATGAACATTTTTTTTATGAAAAATGTTTTATTTAAGAGTTTTGAGTATTTTATTGATAACTTAAAAATTGAAGCGATGAAAAAAACAGTTCTGTTCCTACTGATAGCAGCATTTTTCCATATAAACGCCTACTCCAAAAGCCTTGGGTTGGGAGGAAAGGCGACATTAACCGATGTTAAAATGCAAGATGTTTCCGGAGAGAAAGTGTCGCTTAACGACGTTGCTAAGTCGAACGGCCTTTTAGTAATTTTCTCAAGTAACACCTGTCCGTTTGTGCAACAATGGGAAAGCCGCTACTCTGACGCAAAGAATTGGGCAGACCAACACAATGTCGGAATGATTGTTCTAAATTCCAATTATCAAAACCGCGATGGTGTTGATTCATTTTCAGAGATGAAAAAAAGAGCAAGTGAGCAGCGGTACAATTTCCACTATGCAGTTGATGAAGACAGCCAAATTGCGAACGCTTTTGGCGGGCAAACAACGCCGCATGTATTTTTGTTTAATGGCAATATGGAGTTGGTTTACAAAGGAGCAATTGACGATAATTACAAAAGCGCGAAAGAAGTAAAGCATGCCTATGTGAAAGACGCAATAACAAGCCTGGCAAGAGGGGAGAAAGTTGCTGTAGCCGAAACAAAGCCGGTCGGTTGCGGCATTAAGCGGAAGTTGGATTAATGTCAGGTGTTTTGCCTTTGTGAATGAACCTTGCCCTTTGGGCAGGGTTTTTTTATGCTTTGAAAAAACTGAAATTCACCTTGCCGTATTTTCGTAATTCGCTAAAATTTTCGTTATGCGAAAAATCAAAATCTTTGGGGTGTTCAAGAATAAAAAGTCCGTCAGGGGCTAAAACTCCAGAACTGAAAACAGTTTGGGGAATGTCGTTTATAAAAGGAGCACTAAAAGGAGGGTCAGCAAATATCAGGTCAAACTGACCCGGACAACGTTTTAAAAAACGAAAAACATCTTCGCGTACTACCCGTGCATTTTCAATTTTCAACGCCTCAATAACCTCTTTTATGAAGCGAACGTGGCTGAAGTTTTGTTCAACTAAAGTCACTTCGCATGCGCCCCTGCTGACAAATTCATACGCAATGCTACCGGTACCTGAAAACAAGTCCAGTATTTTCATAGAAGAGAAATCGTAACGATTTTCCAGAATGTTAAAAAGGGCTTCTTTGGCCAAATCGGTGGTTGGGCGTGCCGAGAACTTTTTACCCGGGTTAAAAATCCGACCTTTGTATTTTCCTCCTACAATGCGCATGGCTAAAATAATGGGGTGAACGGGTTCAGAAGATTGCCGAAAATGTCGCGGTTATATTGAAACGGTAATGCTAAAAAGCTGGTTTTAGCAAAATATTCAGAAAGTGAATTGACCACATCATTTTCCTTATTTATAGTTCCGGCTAGCAATAGTGGCGTTTTTGAGGCGCTCAGGTGTAGGCTTTTGAACACCGAAAGCGTGTAAAAAACAACGTCGTCAGGATGCCTGTATGCAAAACTGTTGATTTGTGTAAGTTGCCCTTTCTGGTACAAAAGAAGGCTGAAGGTGTTTTTATGAAAAAGGAGTGCAAGCAGTCTTTCTTTGTCTTCTTGTTGGTAACCTTCCTGAATTTTTTGATTGAAAAGTGAAACAGGATGATTTACCGAACAGCCGGGGAAAAGATTGTTAAACGCTTCGAGTAAAGATTCAGGAACCGAAAAAATCAGATTTGCTTCAACATCGGGTAAATAGTTGTCGCGAACTGAAATTTCGTTTTTGCTTCCAAAATTACACTTGGCTAATTGTTCCTGCTTTTCATATTCATAAAACTCTGCAGGAACCAGCGTGAAATTTTCAGAAGAATAAAACAGTTGTGTCTCTGCGTACTGTTTTTGAAGCAACTCGCGGCTTTCATGCCATTCGCTGAATCGTCGCCCTAAAAAAGAAGCTGAACTAATGGTGATGGGAAGGTGCTCAAAAGCGAGCAATTTTGCTTCCTTTTCCTGTACAACAGAAAAAGAAAATCCATCCAGGCTGACCTGGATGGATAATTTATATTCTTCAGTCCGATTATAATCAAACGACGGATCTGTTATCAGGGTAACCATTCTGATTATTCCCAGTTTCCTGCATTATTTACAGCCTCAGTAAGAGAACCTACTTTTAGTCCGGGGTATTTTTCATTCAGCCTGCTCTGTTCGTTCAGGTTGATGATATACTGCCTGTCAAGCCCCCGAAGTACAGTATTGTTATGTGCTTTGGCTTCAAAAACCGGAACCTTAATTCCCGAACCGGTTGTAATAACATTGGCAGCCATTTTAAATTCTGCAACTGTGTCCGGTACCGGTACATACTTCAGGTCTTCGGCATTGTAGGAGCCTCCGAATACTGATTCCAACACACTTTCTTTAATGGTGTCACGGATAATCAGCCCTTCGCGCATTGCCCGCCTTTCGGTAAGCCCTGCTTCAATCATACTATCTGTCAATTCACCGATTTTTCTAATGTTTCTTACAGAATCATATTTTACGAAATGAATCAGTGTGTCCCAACTACCGGTGAAACGGCCGTGAACATTTTTGTAAGCCAACTGGGCCTTCCTGATATCTTTCAATCTTTCCACGGTTGCTTCGTACCTTGCTTCTTTAGCTTTGTCAAATTCAATGGGATCCTGAATCCCTCTATAAATGAAATAAACTAAGCCTAAGGCTACAATTGCAAGTAAAATCTGAATAATGGTTCTCATCGTTATCGTTTTAATAAGATTATTGTCGAATGCTTGCAAAATTATAAAAAAAAACAAATTACCTTCCTTTGAACTTTGTTATTTTAGCGCCTATGCTGAAAAATCACGTAAAAGCCCTTTTAGAGCAAAATTTATCGTTTACACCAACCGCTTGCCAGTCTGAATTAATGGCTGGTTTGGCCGGATTTATTACTTCTGATGAACAGGACAAAATAGTGTTGATTAAAGGTTTTGCCGGAACCGGAAAAACAACAATGATAAATGCCCTTACACAAACACTTAAAAGTTTAAAAATTAAGATTGTTCTTTTGGCGCCTACCGGAAGAGCAGCAAAAGTTATGACGGGTTATACGGCTATGCCTGCTTTTACTATTCATAAAAAAATATACCGGCAGAAAACAACGGCCGACGGGATGGGACATTTTGTGCTGGATAAGAATCTGCATAAAAACACCTGGTTTGTGGTAGACGAAGCATCAATGATTTCCAATGAAAACAACGAAAACTCTGTTTTTGGCAGCGGCCGCCTGTTAAACGATTTGCTTGAATATGTTTATTCGGGTGTCAACTGCAGATTAATTTTGGTTGGAGACACTGCGCAGTTGCCTCCTGTCGGATTAACGCTAAGCCCTGCTCTGGAAACGGTGTCGATTATTCGCGAAGGATTTAATGTTGACGAGTATGTTTTAACAGAAGTAGTGCGACAGGCAGCCGGTTCGGGAATTTTGTCGTGTGCAACCCAAATCAGGCAGTTGATAGAAGAACAGGTTAATACCGGTTTCTTTCAACTTGATTTAAGTGCTTTCGACGATATCTCGCGGATTTCGGGAGGTGATTTGATTGAGGAAATTTCTTCGTGCTACGATAAGTACGGAATTTTTGAAACCACCATTGTTACCCGTTCCAATAAAAGAGCAAATCTGTTCAACAAAGGAATTCGCGGATCGATTCTTTATCGCGAAAATGAAATCGAACGCGGCGATTTGTTGATGATCGTTAAAAACAACTACCATTGGATAGATGATGAATCGAAGCTTGATTTTATTGCCAACGGCGACATTGCCGAGGTAGTTTCCATTTATGGTTACGAAGAATTGTACGGTTTTCGGTACGCTGATGTGTGCCTCCGGTTTGTGGATTACGAAGACGTAGAACTTGATTGCAAAATATTTTTGGATACACTTTCCATTGAGTCGGCTTCGTTTTCTTACGAACAGAATCGGCAGCTTTTTAATGCAGTTTCGGAAGATTACATGGAAATTAGGAACAAGCGTGAACGGTGGAAAAAGATAAAGGAGAATCCCTATTTTAATGCACTTCAGGTTAAGTATGCCTATGCATTAACCTGCCACAAAGCGCAGGGTGGACAGTGGAAAGCCGTTTTTGTTGATCATGGGTATCTCACCGAAGAAATGCTGGACAACGATTATTACCGTTGGCTTTACACCGCCTTTACACGGCCGGTGGAAAAGTTGTTTCTGGTAAACTTTAACAAAAAGTTTTTCGAAGAAACGGGGGAGTGATCATTGTTTTCGTTTAACGGGGTATGTTTTTCCGTCTACTGCATCCAATGTGTTGGAGAAAACTGTTTGGGCTTCGTTCAAAAAAGGTTCTACCTCTTTATAACGAGACGAAAAATGTCCGATAATTAATTCTCCGGCATTGGTCATTTTTGCCATTTTTGCAGCATCAAGTGCAGTAGAATGGTAGGTTTTATTTGCCCACTCGCGTAACTCTTCGGTAAAAGTAGCTTCGTGGTACAATAAATCTACATTTTTAATCACATCGGCAATGGGAGGATGAAATGCGGTGTCGGAACAAAAAGCGTACGACAGGGGTGTTGGCGGCGGAGTAGTCAGCAACGAATTTAGAATTACTTCTCCGTTTGCTGCAACAAAATCGGCGCCCTGTTTTATGTCTTTAATTTGTGCAATCGGAATTTGATACTGCCTGATGTATTCCTTTTTTATGTTGGCCTCTTTTTGTTTCTCCCGGAATAGAAACCCACAGCAATTTATGCTGTGTTTTAAAGGAAATGAAATCACCTCTATTTTTTTGTCTTCGAAAATAAGCTGTGGCTTTTTAAAATTCAACGGATGAAAAATTACGTTGAATCGCAAATCTCCTTTTAGAAAATCGAGCTGGGGCTGAATAATGTCTTTTAATTGAGACGGCGAGTAAATGTGTATGTCGCGTGTTAATCCCAGCAGGTTAAATGTTGAAATGAGGCCAATCAGTCCGTAAAAATGATCGCCATGCAAATGGGAAATGAAAATGTGATTGATTTTTCCAAAGCCTATTTTTTGTCTTCGGATTTGTATTTGGGTTCCTTCTCCGCAGTCGATCAAAAAAAACCGCCCCGATGCATTCAGCACCTGGGCGGTCGGGTATCTTTCAGATGTCGGTGTAGCAGAACTGCTTCCCAGTATGGTTAACTCAAAAGCCATTTCAGCCTACATTTCCATCTTTTTCTTCATTAGCTCTTCTGCTTCTTCAGCAGTTTTTGTAATCAGTAATACCGTGTGCAACATCGAAATCTTCAGTAGGTATTCTACATCGGGATTCAATCCGCAAAGAACAAAAGTTCCTATTGCATCTTCGCATAAACGGTTACCAACTAACACCGAACGTAAACCGGACGAATCGCAGTATTTACACTGGCTTAAATCGAGTACAATGTTTTTCACCCCATTGCTACTTAACACCACTAACTCGGATTTTAACCCCGGTGCTGTGTTGGTATCTAGCCTTTCGGCATTCACTTTTATAAGGGTAAAACCCTCTTTATTTAGAATTTCGGTTGACATGCTACAATTTACGAATTTCGGGTAATAAATTAACCGAACCCCGAATTATTTTTTGCTATCTTCCTGTCTTTCTTTTTGTTCTTTCTTTTCCAACTGCGATTTCAGTGCAGCCAAATCAGAAATGTCACCAAGTGTAGTTTTTTCGATGTTATCGTTAACCGCTTTTACCGCTTTTTTAGTTGAACGGGTCTGCGATTTACGTTTTGTTGTGTCATCAGCACGTTTTTCATCTTCAAAAACTCTTGAGTGCGAAACGATAATTCGTTTTGCTGATTTGTTGAACTCAATAACTTTGAAATCCAGTTTTTCGTCTTGTTTTGCCTGTGTTCCGTCTTCTTTTACAAGATGACGTGGTGTGGCAAAACCTTCAACTCCATAAGGAAGAGCAACTACAGCACCTTTATCCATCAGGTCAACAACAGTTCCTTCGTGGATAGAATCGGTAGTGAAAATAGTTTCGAAAACATCCCATGGGTTTTCTTCCAGTTGTTTGTGACCAAGGCTTAAACGACGGTTTTCAGCGTCGATGTCAAGCACAACAACTTCGATTTCTTCGCCAATGGAAGTGAATTCTGACGGGTGTTTGATTTTTTTCGTCCAGCTTAAGTCCGAAATGTGAATCAAACCGTCAACACCTTCAGTAATTTCTACAAATACACCAAAGTTGGTGAAGTTGCGTACAATTGCTTTGTGTTTTGTTCCAACGCCATAGTTTTCTTCGATTTTTTCCCATGGGTCTTCTTTCAGTTGTTTCATGCCCAATGACATTTTCCTGTCTTCGCGGTCGAGTGTAAGAATAACTGCTTCCACTTCGTCGCCAACTTTCAGGAAGTCCTGAGCACTACGCAGGTGCTGGCTCCACGACATTTCTGAAACGTGAATCAAACCTTCAACTCCGGGTGCGATTTCAACAAATGCACCGTAGTCTGCCATAACCACAACTTTGCCTTTAACGGTATCGCCAACTTTCAGGGTTTCATCCAGTTTATCCCACGGGTGCGGAGTAAGCTGTTTTAAACCAAGGGCAATTCGTTTTTTGTCGTCGTCGAAATCGAGGATAACTACGTTCAGTTTCTGATCGAGTTCTACAATTTCTGTCGGGTGGTTGATGCGGCCCCATGAAAGGTCGGTAATGTGGATAAGTCCGTCTACGCCGCCGAGGTCCATAAACACACCGTACGATGTAATGTTTTTGACTGTTCCTTCCAGAACCTGTCCTTTTTCCAGTTTTGCAATAATTTCTTTCTTCTGCTGTTCCAGTTCAGCTTCAATCAACGCTTTGTGCGAAACTACAACGTTGCGGTATTCGTGGTTGATTTTGACCACTTTGAATTCCATGCTCTTACCAACAAATACATCGTAATCGCGGATTGGTTTCACGTCGATTTGTGAACCTGGAAGGAATGCTTCGATTCCGAATACATCTACAATCATACCGCCTTTTGTACGGCATTTGATGTATCCTTTTATAATTTCGTCTTTTTCCAGAGCTTCGTTTACACGATCCCATGAACGGGTTGCACGTGCTTTTTTGTGAGAAAGGATCATCTGGCCTTTTTTGTCTTCAAGGCTTTCGATGTATACATCTACTTTGTCACCTACTTTAAGTTCCGGGTTGTAACGGAATTCGTTCAAGCTTACAATACCATCAGATTTGTAACCTATGTCAACAACTACTTCTCTTTTGTTGAGTGCGATTACAGTACCTTCAAGTACTTCTTTTTCAGTTACGGTGTTTAGTGTATTGTCATACATTTGTTCCAGGTCAGACCTCTGTTTTTCAGAGTATGCATCCTGTCCGGATTCAAGACTGTCCCAGTCAAATTCACCAGCTTCTTCTGTTTTTTCTTCTGCTTTAGCTTCAGTTGGTTTGGCAGCAGTTTCTGCAACTTCTGCTTTTGTTTCCTCAGCTTTTGGAGCTTCTTCCGTTTGGGGAGCTTTTTCTTCCTGAACGGGTGCTTCAGGTGAATTTTGAGCTTCCTGCTCTACTTTTTCATCTTTCTTTTCAGTCATGTAATTCTAATAAAATTAATAAGTTAGACATTATTATTGTTGTAAAACGCGCGCAAAAATATAACTTAATTCACTTATTTCAAAGGTTTTCAGTGTTTTATTTCTTTCTTGGTAACAAATTGTGACAAATATTAAGACTAGGCGAGGGGCGTTTTGTTTTATTGAAACTGATAATGGCTGAGACATTGAATTTTATTAATTTTGAGCCTCATTTAAAATTATTAAACCAAATAACATGAAAGGTATTATTTTAGCAGGAGGGGCAGGAACCCGGCTTTATCCTATAACCAGGTCTATTTCGAAGCAGATTATTCCGGTTTACGATAAACCGATGATATATTATCCGTTGTCGGTTCTGATGCTGGCAGGGATTCGTGAGATTTTAATTATCTCAACACCCACTGATATTAAATTGTATCAGGAGCTGTTTGGTTCAGGAGAACAATTAGGACTAAATATTTCATATAAAATACAGCCGTCGCCCGACGGATTGGCCCAGGCATTTATTTTGGGTGAAGAGTTTATTGGCGATGACAATGTTTGCCTGATTTTGGGCGACAATATTTTTTACGGGTACAACTTCAGGTCAATTCTGGAAGAATCGGCTCAGTTAAATGATGGCGCAGTTGTTTTCGGATACTATGTCAACGACCCTCAACGTTACGGTGTGGTTGAGTTCGATGCGGATAAAAAAGTAATTTCCATCGAAGAAAAACCGGAGAACCCGAAATCAAATTATGCGGTTACCGGACTGTACTTTTACTCCAACGACGTTGTAGAAAAGGCTAAAAACCTGAAACCATCGGCGCGTGGTGAGCTGGAAATTACCGATCTTAACCGGCTTTACCTGAATGAAAACAGGTTGAACGTGAAACTTTTGGGGCGTGGTTTTGCCTGGCTCGACACCGGAACACATGAAAGCCTTTTGCAGGCGTCCAATTTTATTGCTACCATTGAACAGCGGCAGGGACTTAAAGTTTCCTGCATCGAAGAGATAGCCTATAAAAAAGGGTTTATTTCGCGGGAGCAGCTTATTGAACTGGCAAAACCCCTAAGCAAGAACAAATATGGCGAGTACCTGTTGCGTCTCGCCGAGAAACAAATATTATCTTTTTAATCGTTTATGAAAGTTATAGAAACATCTTTCCCCGGTTTGTTAATTATAGAACCTCAGATTTTTGGAGATTCGAGGGGGTATTTTTTTGAATCCTGGCAACAGGAACGGTATGAAGAAGCTGGCATTAAAACAACATTTTGCCAGGACAATGAATCGAAATCGGTGCAAGGTGTGGTGCGCGGACTGCATTACCAACTAGCCCCCTGGGCACAGGCAAAACTTGTTCGGGTAGTACAGGGACGAGTGCTTGATGTTGTGGTAGATTTACGAAAAGAATCGCCTACTTTTGGACAATGGTTCAGCCTGGAGCTGGATGACGAGTTCAAAAAACAACTGTTTATTCCACGCGGGTTTGCCCACGGTTTTTCGGTTTTAAGCGAAACTGCAGTTTTTTCGTATAAAATTGATAACGAATATAAGCATGAAGCAGAACGCTCCATTAATATTAATGATCCGCAACTCAGTATCGACTGGAAAATGAATACGGAAACAGCAATTGTGTCGGAAAAGGATTTAAAAGCACCGTTATTTAAAGATGCTGAAATGAATTTCAAATTTGAAAATTAATGAAGGTTCTTGTTACTGGTGCATACGGTCAATTGGGGAATGAACTGCGGGTAGAGGCAGAGAACTATCCCGAAATGGAATTTCTTTTTACAGATGCCGATTCGCTTGATATTACAGATGAAATTGCAGTGCAGGAGTATTTCACGAAAAATCGTCCCGGAATAGTAATTAACTGTGCTGCATACACAGCAGTAGACAAGGCCGAGAACGATGCGGAAAAAGCAGAGCTAATAAACTCAGTTGCTCCGGGCTTTTTGGCAAAAGTAGCAAAAACGGTCGATGCTGCGCTTATTCATATTTCTACCGATTATGTGTTTGGTGGCGATTCTGTTCTGCCTTATACCGAAAATGATTCGGTAAAACCCATTGGAGTTTACGGAACAACAAAGCTTGAAGGAGAAGAGCGAAGTTTTAAAGAAAATCTCAAAACTGTTGTTATTCGCACAGCGTGGCTGTATTCTTCTTTCGGAAACAACTTTGTAAAAACCATGCTTCGGCTCGGGAAAAAAGGCGATAATTTGAAAGTGGTTTTTGACCAGGTCGGAACGCCTACTTATGCCGGAGATTTGGCAAAGGCAGTGCTTCAGATTGCAAATATCTACCAAAAACAACCCGACAAATTTGTTCCTGGAATTTATCATTATTCCAACGAAGGGGTAATAAGCTGGTACGATTTTGCAAAAGCAATTTTCGAACTGGCTCAAATCAACTGCGGAGTTTTTCCGGTGTTGTCCGAAGAATTTCCAACGGCAGCCCAAAGGCCTCATTTTAGTGTGTTAAACAAATCGAAAATAAAATCTACTTTTGGTCTCGAAATTCCATACTGGAAGGACAGTCTCAAAGTTTGTATTCAAAAACTTTAAAAATATAAGCAATATGGAAAACAATGAATTATTAAAGCAGGTAAGAGAGAAAGCGCAGGAATGGCTTTCCGATACATACGATGAAGAAACACGGAAAGAAGTTCGGCGCATGCTCGATGCAGAAGACTCTAACGAGTTGATTGATTCGTTTTATAAAAATTTGGAGTTTGGCACCGGAGGCCTTCGTGGAATAATGGGCGCCGGAACTAACCGAGTAAACAAATATACAATTGGAGCTGCCAACCAGGGGCTCGCAAATTACCTGAAAAAGAATTTTTCCGATTTACCGCAGATTAAAGTTGCGATTGGGCACGACTGCCGGAACAACAGCCGGACTTTTGCCGAAAGCAGCGCAAAGGTTTTTGCCGCCAACGGAATTAAAGCGTATCTATTTGAAGATTTGCGTCCGACTCCCGAGCTTTCGTTTGCAATCAGGGAATTGGGATGCCAGAGCGGAATTATCCTTACCGCTTCGCACAACCCGAAAGAATATAACGGCTACAAAGCATACTGGGACGATGGCTCGCAGGTAGTAGCTCCGCACGATGTGAATATTGTTAAAGAGGTGTCGAAAGTAAATGTGGAAGACATCAAATTTGACGGCCCCGAAAACCTTATCGAAATAATGGGGAAAGAGATGGATGAAAAATTCCTGGAAAAAGTAAAAACAGTTTCCATTTCACCTGACGTTGTTGAGCGGCATAAAGACATGAAAATTGTGTTTACTCCCATTCATGGAACTGCCGTAAAACTGGTTCCGGCAGCATTGCAAAAATTTGGGTTCACAAATATTATTCATATTCCGGAACAGGATGTTGTAAGCGGTGATTTTCCAACGGTTGTTTCTCCTAATCCGGAGGAAAAAGCAGCCATGGAAATGGCGGTAAAAAAGGCTTACGAAGTAAATGCCGACATTGTTATGGCAACCGACCCTGACTCCGACAGGCTGGGAGTGGCTGTGAAAAACGATAAAGGAGAGTACGTAATTCTGAACGGGAATCAAACCGCGCTGGTATTCATTTACTACATTATTACAAAAATGAAGGAAGCCGGGAAAATGAAAGGCAACGAGTTTGTGGTAAAAACAATTGTTTCCACTGAATTGATTGCTGAAATTGCCCGCAGAAATAATATTGGTTACTACGATGTTTACACCGGTTTTAAATTTATTGCCGAAGTAATTCGCGACCACGAAGGAACAAAACGATACATTGGCGGCGGAGAAGAAAGCTTTGGTTTTATGCCTGCCGATTTTGTCCGCGATAAAGATGCAGTTTCTTCGTGCGCATTAATGGCCGAAATTGCTGCGTGGGCAATTGACCAGGGAAAAACGCTGTTTGAATTACTTCAGGATATTTATCTGGAATACGGTTTCTCAAAAGAAAAATTGAAATCGGTTGTTCGCCCGGGAAAACAGGGAGCCGACGAAATTCAGAAAATGATGAGCGATTTCCGTAGCAATCCGCCCGCCGAGCTGGGAGGTTCAAAAATGGAATGGGTAAAAGATTACTCCACACTAGTTGCTAAAAATCTGATTACCGGCGAAGAGAAAAAAATTGACCAGAAAGTAACGTCAAACGTACTTCAGTTTTTTACTCAGGACGGAACAAAAATATCAGTTCGGCCTTCAGGTACCGAACCCAAAATTAAGTTCTATTTTGAGGTGAAAGAAAAACTGGAATCACGCGCCGGATTTGATGCCGCAGAAAATGCAGCCGAAACTAAAATAGAATTGATAATGAAAGAGCTGGGACTTTAGTCCGGCTTTTTTATTTCGAAGAAAATGAAATAATTGGCAAGCGTAATTGCCACATTATATATTGAATCAACTAAATAAAAATTGAAAGATGAAAAAGATTGGAATTTTTTCGTTACTGCTGTTTTCAACAGCTTTTGGAGTGTTTGCCCAAACTGAAGGTCCCATGCCCATGAAACCGGAAATGACTGAAATATGGGATCCTGAGGTATCAGTTGTTACTCCAGGAGCAACTCCGCTCGATGCTCCTTCGGATGCCATTGTTTTGTTTGATGGCGTTGACCTTGGCCGCGAATGGACCAATAGTAACGGTGGAAAACCCGAATGGAAAGTAGAAGACGGTTGTGTAACTGTTGAAAAAGGAACGGGAATAATTAAAACCAAACGTGTTTTTGAAGATTTTCAATTGCACATCGAATGGCGTTCTCCCTCAGAAGTAATTGGCACAAGCCAGGGACGCGGCAACAGCGGCATTTTTCTGCAGGAACGCTACGAAGTACAGGTGCTCGATAATTTCGATAATCGCACATACCGTAACGGCCAGGCCGGAAGTATATACAAACAACAGGCTCCGCTTGTAAATGCCTGCAAAGCTCCGGGCGAATGGCAGACTTACGACATTATTTACACTGCACCTCGTTTTAACGAAGACGGAACTTATTTTACTCAGCCAACAGTAACTGTGCTGCACAACGGCGTTTTGGTTCAGAACAACACCAAAATGCGCGGCCCGACTGAATATATCGGCATTCCTGAATACAGCATTAAAAAACATGGTCCTGGATGTATTATGTTACAGGATCATGGAAATCCGGTTAGCTTCAGAAATATCTGGATTAGGGAACTGTAGTTAATTACAACATCCCATAATAAAAGAGCCTGCTTAAAAATATTAAGCAGGCTCTTTTTGTATAGAACATTAAGGTCGTTCAATTTTTATTTGATCAACTCAACGCTTCGTTTTACAAATTTATCCAAATCGGCACCTTTTAGCATTCCGTTGGCCAGCAAAGCAAGGTCAACCAACTGTTTAGCCAGTTTGTTGTTTTTACCAAAGTCAGTCAGTTTTTCACGTTTCGACTCTTCCAGTTTGGCCAGTTCGCTGTTCAACCCGTCCAGTTTTTCCTTATCGGCTTGTGGAACTTCTTCCTCTTTTTTGCCCTCTTTAGCTTTTTCCAGTTCGCTTACTTCAGCTTTTTTTGCCGTAATGTCAGCAGCAAGAGGTTCGAGCGTTTTGCTCAGTTTTTTATCTTTGGCTTCCAGTACTTTTTTTACCAGCGGGTGTGCAATATTCACAACAAGGTTCATGTTGTCGGGCATTTCTCCGTAGAAATTCATTCCGCCTTGTGTTGCACTCATCTCTTTCATACGGCGCATAAATTCGCTCTGGGTAATAACCATCGGGCTTCCGGTTTCTCCTAAATCCTGAAAATCGACCAGGAAGGTATGCTTGTTGTTTTCCGGGCAAACGGCCTGGAACACCGGAGAAAGCTCCTGCTTTTGTTCCCAGCTAAGTTCTTCTTTGGCAGAATCTTCTTTTTTAATCAGGTTTTCTACCACATCAGAATCTACCCGCACAAACTGGTGGTCCGGATGTTTTTGTTCGAACCGGCTAATGAGGTGCGGCGCAAGCACATCGTCAAGAACCAGCACATCGTATCCTTTTTCGCGTGCTGCTTCAATAAAGGTGTATTGTTCTTCTTTGTTGGTTGCGTACAGATGGACCAGCTTTTTGTCTTTGTCGGTCTGTGTGTCCTTAATCAGTTTTTCATATTCTTCAAAAGTGAAATATTTGTCTTCTGTATTTTTGAAGAGGAAAAACTTCATGGCGCGATCATAAAACTTGTCATCGGTAAGCATTCCGTATTCGATGAAAATTTTCAGGTCGTCCCATTTCTTTTCAAACTCGTCGCGTTTGTCTTTAAATAATTCGGCCAGCCGGTCGGCTACTTTTTTAGAAATGTGGCTGCTGATTTTTTTTACATTGGAGTCACTTTGCAGGTACGAACGCGACACGTTCAGCGGAATGTCGGGCGAATCGATTACCCCGTGCAACAGAGTAAGAAATTCAGGAACGATGCCTTCTACCGAATCGGTTACAAATACCTGGTTGCTGTACAGCTGGATTTTGTTTTTTTGAACTTCGAAATTGTTTTTGATTTTCGGGAAGTACAAAATACCGGTTAAGTTGAACGGATAATCCACATTCAGATGGATATAAAACAGCGGTTCTTCAGCCATCGGGTAAAGCCGGTGGTAAAAGCTCTGGTAGTCTTCATCTTTCAGATCAGCCGGCATTTTTGTCCAGGCCGGTTCCGTATCGTTAATCTGATTGTCTTCGTCTGTTTCAACCTGTTTTCCGTCTTTCCATTCTTTCTTTTTTCCGTAGATTACCGGAACAGGCAGGAATTTGCAATATTTTTCGAGGATGTCGCCGATTTTATGTTCGTCCAGAAATTCTTCCGAATCGCTGTTCACGTGCATTACAATGTCGGTCCCGGCTTCATCCCGTTCAGTGTTTTCAATATTGTACGAAGGTGTTCCGTCGCAGCTCCATTTTACGGCTTGTGAACCCTCTTTATACGATTTGGTTATGATGTCCACCTTTTCAGAAATCATGAACGAGCTGTAAAACCCAAGTCCGAAATGGCCGATAATGGCATTGGCGTCTTTTTTATATTTTTCAAGAAATTCGTTGGCGCCTGAAAAAGCTATCTGGTTAATGTACCTGTCGATTTCTTCAGCAGTCATTCCAATTCCATTATCCGAAACTGTAATGGTTTTAGCGTCTTTATCGAATTTTACCCTAACTTTCAGGTTTGTAACATCTCCGTTATATTCTCCTTTTGATGCCAGCGTTTTTAGCTTTTGCGAAGCATCTACTGCATTTGATACAATTTCCCTGAGGAAAATATCATGATCGGAGTAAAGAAACTTTTTAATGATGGGGAACAGATTTTCACTGGTTACGCCAATTTTTCCTGTTTGCATATTTTTACGTTTTAAATAATACTTTTTTAATGTTTTGCACCCAAAAATCAAACCTTGTGCCAGTCGGTTATTCTGCCGATTTGTCACACCCAGCACACTTTTTCGCGTGACTTTCGGTCATTTATTAAGCTGCAATGCACTGAAAAACTGATTAAAATAATGTTATCCTACGTCAAAAGACGCTTAATTTGCAATAAGATAATTTTTGAAAATATTTTGTATGAGCAATCTGGAAAACTACTTCGCTACGTTCAGGGAGAATATCATTGGTGTAGATCAGAAATTTGTATCAGCATACGGAACACAAAAAATCGTTTACGGCGACTGGATTGCCAGCGGACGTCTTTACCGTCCCATCGAAGAAAAAATAGCCAGCGAGTTTGGGCCTTTTGTGGGAAACACACACACTGAAACCAGCGAAACCGGTTTGCTAATGACTCATGCCTACCACCGTTCACACGAAATTATCAAAAGCCATTTGAATGCCGGTCCCAACGACGTTATCATTACTGCCGGTTTTGGAATGACTGCTGTTATCAATAAATTTCAGCGTATTCTGGGGTTGAAGTACTGCGGACGTCTGACCTATTCAAAGTGTTTAAAGGAACGCGAGCGGCCTGTGGTTTTTATCACCCATATGGAGCACCATTCCAATCAAACCTCATGGTACGAAACCAATGCCGAAGTTGTAATTGTTGAGCCGGGCGATGGATTGCTGGTTGAACCTGAAAATTTGCGCAAAGCACTGGAAAAATATAAAGACAGGCCCTTTAAAATTGGTTCGTTTACCGCTTGTTCCAACGTTACCGGAGTGCGCACACCGTATAAAAAAATGGCTCGTTTGATGCACGAGTACGGCGGCGTTTGTTTTATCGATTTTGCAGCATCGGCGCCTTACGACGAGATAGACATGCATCCTGATGATCCGCTAGAGAAGCTGGATGCCGTGATGTTTTCTCCACACAAATTTTTGGGCGGACCCGGTTCTCCGGGCGTGCTGGTTTTCGACGCTTCCATGTATAAAAACCAGGTGCCCGATAATCCCGGCGGCGGAACAGTTGACTGGACAAATCCCTGGGGAAAGTATAAATATGTTGACGATATTGAGGCGCGTGAAGATGGCGGAACACCGGGCTTTCTGCAATCGATAAAAGCTGCGCTTTCGTTCCAGCTAAAGCATAAAATGGGTGTTGAAAATATGACTCGGCGGGAAAAAGAGTTGCTAAAACGGGCATTTAGCGGAATGGACAAAATTCCCGGGTTGAAAATTATGGCCGACAATGTTCGCGATCGTCTGGGAGTTATTTCTTTTTACATTGAGGGTATTCATTACAATTTGGTGGTGCAAATACTGAATGATAAATATGGAATTCAGACGCGTGGTGGTTGTGCCTGTGCTGGAACATACGGGCATTTTCTGCTGGAAGTGACCTACGAAAAATCGCAGGAAATTACGGAAAAGATCAGCCACGGCGACCTTTCCGAAAAACCGGGTTGGGTGCGTTGGTCGCTGCATCCGGTAATGACAGATGCCGAAGTTGATTTGATGATTTCTGCGTTGAAAGACATTGTTGAAAACATCGGACAATACCAGCTCGATTATATTTACGATAACCGCAAAAACATTTTCTGGCACAAAAACGATCCCGATGATGCCGCTCTGATGGAAAAGTGGTTTTCGCTGGAAAAGTAGCCGAATTTTTGAAACAGGCAGTGGGTTATTATTTCCCTGCTATGAAAAATCGTCGAACCAGGTTGTTCCCGTGCAAATCAGTAACATTCAGAATGTGCCATCCCGGTTTCGGATGAAATGCCATTTGATGAATTCCGGTGGTTTTTCCGATGTACTCGTTATCGATTTGCCAAAAAACTGTTGCCTTTTGCTGCCTGTGAACCAATTCAAAAATTAGCTGGCCGGGTGTGCCATCCAAATCGGTGGGGATAAAAAGGTTGTTCCATTCACGCGGATAAACAAATTCCATTGTTGCCAGGTGATCGTTACAACCCTGCAGCAGCGGTGGGAGAGTGGCGTACCCCGGATTCCTCGGTTTAAAATAATACTCCATGGCAGGAGGGAGAACAAACCAGTTTTTATGTGTCATTTTTGCAACCGGGTAGCAGGTTGCATCTACTCTGTAAGTGCCTTTTTTATTCAGATGAATCCGTTGATGGAACGGGCAAAGATTGATTTTCGATCCCGTTGGAAGCCATACCTTTTTTATGGAATCACAATTGGAGCCGGGACGATAACCACTTGCTGCGCACAGTTCAATCTCCTCCATTTCGTCTACCGGCATTTGAAACCATGCGGAAGCCGGGAGCAATTCAAAAATGTCGAATAACAAAGGCGCTGCTGCAGTTATTCCGGTAAGTCCTGGTCGTCCTTCTCCGTCAGCGTTTCCTACCCACACCGAAACCACGTAGTCGCGGGTCATTCCTACGGCCCACGCATCCCGGAATCCAAAACTGGTACCGGTTTTCCAGGCAATATTTCGTGCAGAGGCAAATGCCTGCCATCCTGCTTCCGATTCAGGTCTTCGTACCCGGAGCAATGCTTCCAGCGTTTCGTAAATTGCAGCAGCACGAACTTCAGGCTGGGCACTTCGCAGCTCCTTTTGTTGATTTCCCTGTGGTTCACTTTTTTCCCACTGAAGTGGTTGGAATGGATGCGCGGAGTAGAACCCGTCATTTTCGTCGTAGTTTTTCAGAATTGAAACCAACGACGTGTACATTCCGGACAAATCCCACAAATTGACTTCTGCGCCTCCCAAAATCAACGACAATCCGTAATGCCCGGGAGGATGCGTCAATGTTGTCATTCCTGCTTTTTTTAGGAACGAATAAAAAGGAGGTATTCCGTAATCTTTGAGCATTTGAACTGCCGGAATGTTCAACGAACGGGCGAGTGCTTCTGCTGCCGGAACTGCACCGTTAAATTCCTTGTCGAAATTTGCCGGAGTGAATCCGCCAAAACGAGTGGGAATATCCGGGATGAGCATTTGCGGAGTAATCTGCCCGTCGTCAATCATTTTACAATAAAGAAACGGTTTTAAAATACTCCCTGTGCTTCGGGGAGCCTGAATAATATCTACGTTGTTGCTGTGTGTGGTTTCTTTCCCGTCGAAATAATTTCCTACATAAGCTTTTACCTGGTGCGTTGCCGTTTCGGAAACAACAACTGCAATGTTGTAAATGTGGTTGGCTTCAATGTGCCGGCGGTGTTTTTTTATGCGTTCGGTTACTGCTTGCTGTAGCCCAAAATCGATGGTAGAGCAAATACGTTGCCCGCTGTTTTCATGAGCTGCTTTCTCTACCAAATGATATGCATTTAAAGGCAGAGCATTTACTTTTTCTGGAAGTGGTTCTGCCACAGAAAGACGGTAGGTGAGGCTGTCAATTGTTTCCGAAGTGAGTAACTTCTTCAGAACAAAATCGCGTTTTTCTTTTAGCCGGTCATCCAGTCGTCCGGGGTAAATTAACGATGGAGCATTGGGCAACACCGCGAGCGTTGCCGATTCTGCCCACGAGAGCTGGCTCGGAGGCCGCGCGTACCATCGCCAGGCTGCGGCTTCAATTCCCACAACATTTCCCCCAAACGGCGCGTGGGAGGCGTACATATTAAGAATCTCCTTTTTTGTAAAGCGGAACTCCAGATTTAAAGCCCAAATCATCTCCACAATTTTGTTTTTTAAGGAACGCCGGCGGTTGCCCCTTGCCATTCTGCACACCTGCATGGTAAGTGTGCTGCCTCCGCTGACGGTTCTGCCTGCTTTTATGTTTTGTGCCAGCGCCCGTGCCAGCGCCACCGGATTTATTCCGGGATGATAATAGAAATACTTATCTTCGAATTGCAGCAGGCACTTTTCATATTTTTGAGGTACGGAATCGGCCGCCGGAAAACGCCACTGCTGATCGGCTGCAATGCGGGCACCAAGTAACCGGCCGTCGCTGCTTTCGAGCACGGTGGAATAAGGCGCATCAAAAAGCGGCCGCGGAACCCAAACGTAAAAAGCCAGGAAAAACGCAAAAAAAAGAATCCCTCCCATAAGAAGGATGCTTTTTTTTACGCTCTTTTTGTTTTCGCTGAAATTCAATTTCACTGTAACTGTTCAATACTGATCAAACAAACAATTTTCGCTTGTTTACTGATTTGTGATTTTTACCATTTGTCCCGGTTTTTGCGCGCGGATACCTGCATCGTACATGGCTTCGCAACTAACAGGTGGCTGGTAAAACTGGCCTGTGTAGGCTGCGTTCAGGTAAAAAACAAATGTTTTTTGCTGGTTCATAGTCAAATTGAAATAAGTGTAAACACGATCGTCCCGGATATCCTGGTAATCAAATGCAGAATTTTGCTCCTGCGGAATGTCATTCAATCGCTTGTTCATAATTTCCCATCCTGAAGGGAATACCGCGTTCAACACCAATTGCTCATAATCTTTTAACGTTCCCGGATTTTTGACGGTTACTTCCATTCTAAAATCAACACCCTGTTTTAGGTTCTGGGGGCTGACTTCATTTCCGCCTGCATCGAGGTATTTTACCTGCAATAATATGTTTTTCGAGGCAGCGGTTGTGTCTGTTCCCGAGGGAACTCCCCGGCCTAAAATTCTGACGTTGGTTGCTGTTTCTCCACGGTTTGTATATTCTAACCTGATTTGCCCGTCGGTATTTGGTGTTGCGGGAATGGTGAGAATTGGATTATTTGACCGCAGTTCTGTTTTTGTTCCGTTTACCGTCAGCGAAAATTTGGTTTCTGAACTTCCCGACGCATATTCTTTTGCATACATGGCTGCCGACGACAGGCACCAGGCAGCTGTTTGCGTGCTCAGCCAGTCGCGTTGATTCATTTCCGAAGAAATGGTTTGTAGCAACTGCAACGCTTTTTCCTGCTCACCCAGCAGCACCAGTGTTTCAAGTATCATTGCTTTGTCGCGTAAGGCAGAGCCAAATGTTCCGCCCAACTCCCGGTAATCGTCAACCGTTGTGGTCAGGTTATTTACCAGTTGGCGCGCTGCTTCGGGTTGTCCGGCCAAAACATAGGCGGCTGCCAGTCGCCACGATACATCAGCCGACTTCCGGCTTTTCTCACGCAATCTGTTCATCGCGCCCAAATCAGGAGAACCGGCAAGCGCTAGGGTGTATAACCTGTATGCCTGAATGAAATCGTGGTTTCGGTGGTAAATACCGTTTTCAAAACTTTCCTGCGGATTCCAGTTCCGTGCCGCAGAACGCTGAAAACTGAGCCACTGATTTTTTAAGCCTGAAGGAATGGAATATCCTTCGCTTTCGGCTTTCAACATAAAGTGGCCGGCATAACTGGTTGCCCACAGATCGGTTTCTGCAGCTCCCGGCCAGTAGCCAAAGCCTCCGCCGGAAACCTGATACCCGGGCAATTTTTGAAGCGTGCTGCGAATATTGTCTTCAACCTCCATTTTTTTGTCGGCATTCAGCTCAATTAAATTACCAAGGAATAATTGAGGAAACGCTGCTGAAGTGAGTTGTTCTACGCACCCATGCGGATAACCGGTCAGGTAGTCGAGGTGTTTTGCAAGATTTATTGACGGAAACCCTGAAATTTCAACCCATGCCTTGCTTTCTGCCACTTCTCCCGGAATCTGTAATTCTGCTTGCCAGTTCTCGCCGGGTTTCACCAATTTCGACTCTCCAATAGTAACGGGAGAGTTCGGATTTCGTATTTCCAGTTCAACCTCGTATGTTGCTTTTTCGCTGCCGCTTGTTGCTTCCACAAATATTTTCCCTGCGCCGGTTTCAGGTTTTACTTTTAGTTTGAAATAGGCCATTTTATCGCCGGTCTGTTCAAATTTCACCTGCTTGCTGCTTTCTCCGGAAACAGTTAACAACGAATTGGTTTTTACCTGAACCGAAACATTTTTGACTTCATCTTTCATGGCAAAAATATTCACCGGCAGACTTACCTCTTCGTTGGGAGCCAAAATCCTTGCCATGGTTGCCAGCAGCATTAGTCCTTTGCGTACCGGCACAGTTTTCTCTGTTTTTCCATACGCCCCGTTATTCCCGGCAATTACCATTGCCCTTACTGATCCTACGTACGAAGGCATTGTAAATTCATGGGTTCCGGTTTCTCCCTTTTTAAGGGTGAACGGCCCGGCAAATTGAACAACCGGTTTAAAACGATTTATCTCTTTTTTTGCCGAATTCATCATATCTCCGTCGCCTCCAACAGCAAATGCTTTTTCGAGGCGTGCGCCATAAGCTCCGGCTACATCGTTATACAAATCCCATGTTTTTACACCCAGCGCTTCGCGTGAATAAAATGCTTCGTGCGGACTGGGTGTCGCAAAATTGGTAAGCCCCAGCAACCCTTCATCAACTACAGCAATAGTGTAGGTCATGGGTTTGTTATTTGCCTCAGAAACCCGGAGTGTATATTTTGTTTCAGGTTTGATTTCTGCAGGTGTTTGAAGAACCGGGGTGAGCACTGTTTCCGGATTTTCCACGAAAACAGGAATTACCCCGTACAAACGCAATGGAGCATCGTTTTCGGTTTGTCCGTACGGTTGTATTAAACTAACGTGCACGTAAAAATTTGGAGCCATACCGGATTTGGCGTCAAAACTGAAGGTAGTTTGTTTGTCCTCTGTTTCCACCCAGAAAATATCGGTAACACCGGTTCCGTTTTCGAGGCTCACCAGCGCTTTTCCGGCTTTTGAAGAGGGGATGGTAATTTCTATTTTTTCGCCTACATTGTATTTTTCTTTGTCGGTGCGAAGCGTCAGCATAGTAGCGCCGTCGGCCACACCATCGGAACGCCAGCTTCCCCATTTCGACATGTAAAATGTTACACCGGCGGCATGCCCGCTTGTAACATCTTTCACCCAAAGCAAATACCTTCCGTTGTCTTCCCAATTTTTGTATTTGACATTCAGTTTTAATTTGGTTTTGTGGCCGGCATTGGCAATGTTCCACGTTGAAATCGGGCGGTAATATCTTCCGGAGACGTAGTGAGCCAGGTATTCATCGCCTGATTCCCACCACCAGCGCCAGTCTATTTTGTACAGTTTTGCCTCCAGGTTTTCGCCTGAAACCGGTTTTCCCGTAGCATCCACAAGCACAATTTCCGGCGCGTAATCGGTATCGGTTTTGTACCAGTTATCGTCCGATGCCGGCATTTTTACTCCCACAAACGTTGAGAAAGGCGCATATTTCGCTTGTTTAACGTTGGTGCTGAAATCACCTCCCTGCTCGAAAACCCGCGAGGTGAACCAGGCCTTAACCATTCCGGGGGCATTTTCGAGCGACTGAAAATTGAGGGGAACCGTTGTTTTACCGTTTTCGTTGAGGATGCCTTCAAAAATGGTTTGCTCGTTGGGCGCAAACGACGATGCCGGGTCGGTAAAAGAGTATTGTTCGAAACCGCTGAATTCGGTTTTATCTTTTACAAACAGCACATCCACTTTTATTTTTAATGAACGTGCCGGAGAACCGTGCAACCACGCTGCTTCGAGTGGCAAGCTTCGGTTTTCTGAATTCAACGGCGTTTTAGGCAGGTTTAAATCGATTTTCAGCCGGTTGGGTTTTATGGTCTCAATTTTTATCCGTTTGGAAAAGACCGCATTTCCGACGGTAACCTGTGCCTGCCAGTTTCCGGTAGGTGCATCGTTTGGCGTTTTTACTGTGAGTGGGTAAAATCCGTTTTCGTTTTTGGTGAGCACCATTTTTTCAATTACCTGTCCGGCCGGGTTTATCAGCTGAAAAATAACCGGGTAGTTTTCGGGAAGGCCAGCATTTTCCTTTTCGATAATTGCATTCAGGAAAAGTGTGTCGCCGGGTCTCCAAACTCCGCGTTCACCGTAAATGAAACCTTTTAATCCGTCAGTAATTTCTTCGCCCGAAACATTAAAATTGCTTGTGGACAGAGCGCTACCGTCGTCCAGTCGCAGGTAGCCAAACTGATTTCCCTTTTGAGCAAGTAAAAAGAAGGGTTTTTTGTTGAGCTTTGCTTTTGCGAAACCCTGATTGTCGGTGGTCAGTGTCTGAATCAGCCGATTTTGGTAACTGAACAATTTCAGCTCAACGTTTTGTTCGGGGAGGGTGGTTAGCAAATTGGTTAATGCAAAGGTAAATTCATGGTTGCGGCCTTCTTTGGCGATAATTCCCAGCTCCGAAGCAAAAATGTTGCGGGAAACAAAACGGCTGGAATTGTAATACGAAATGTCGCACGGATTATTCCGTTCCTGCCATTTGTAGCCGTCCGGGTAATAATGTCCCGAATACCAGTTGGGAAAATCCCATTCGGTTTGATAAGGTTCCTGCTTATTCAGCGTGGTTTCTTCCAGTTCCTCTTCTTCGGAATTGATATTCTGTCCGCAAGGATACAATGCGTTTTCCTGATGAAACCGGAACTGTACATTATAAATAGCGCCCTGCTCGATGGTGAAAAAATCAGCCAGGTTAATTTTGTAGGTATTCCATTTTTGTAGTGCTCCCGGCTCTTTTGGGGTGAGTTTTACTTTGCCGGAATAAACCAGTCTGCCGGTTTTGTTTAGCTGCGAATCATCGTCGAAACGGTTGTCCTGGAAGAACGCCAGCACATTGTCTTTAAAAATGCGCACTACTCTTATTTCAACAGCATTAAGCGCTACTGCCTCAAAAGGCATTTCAAGCGTGCCGTTTTGGGGCACAATTACTCCCTTGCCGATGAGCCTTACTGCTGGCTCCGGACTGCTAAACTGTACCCGAAATGTTTCGGCTTTTTTTAATTTGAAGTAATTGATATTTTCGATGCCTTCGGAAATTGTTACGTCTATTTCGCCGGAAAGCGGCTTGTCCGGCCATCCCTTAATCGTATTTCCTTCGATGGTTAATCGCAGGCTGGTGCCGTTTGCCAGAGCTACTAATCCGGTTAAATCCTGAGATTTTAACAGTGGGTCGGAAAACCGTATTTCAAGATGCTGCTCGGGTTCTCTGAGCACGGCTGCTTCCAGTATTTCAAAAACATTTAGCGCCGGAACTTTTACGTTTTTTTCTCCTTTCTTATCCACATTTGCCGGCTTTCCGTTCCATTTAATAAATAGTTCGCTGCTCTTTTCCGAATTCCGTTGTAAACTGTCGATGGTAAAAAAATGCTTCCGCTGTTCGGGGGCGTGTGTCCACTGAACAGGAATGCTGCTTCCATTATAACTGGCTTGCAGTATTTCTTCAATGTTGTTGTTGTCTGTAACATCGGCGGTTAACAGGTAGCCCGAATACTGCATTTTGTTGAACGGGCCTTTTTCGTAGTTTTTCAATCCTTCAAAAGAAACTGAAAACGACTGTTCGATGGTTGAAAACTGGAACGTCATTTTTTCGAACCCATTTTCAACGTTAATTAAATCACCCAGTCTGAGTTCTGCGGTGTAAATAATCCCTTGTTTTAACGGAGACGAAGGCCTGAATTCAACAACCTGATTCCCGATCAACGCAGCTTCGCCTTTTATTTCGGGCGAAAAACTAAATAGCTTTTTTGTGTTGATGTCCGGTGTTTTTACCGGTTGTGCCAAGTGCACTGTAATAACCGATTCGATAGATATTGTTCCGCTGGTGTACGCCTGAACATATTTACCAAAAGCCGGATCTGTTGCAACCGGTTTCTGGTCGGTTTTACATTCGATAAAAACGAAAAGGGCTAAAAACAATAATAGTGATATTTTATTTTTCACGATGATGGATTTTTCGGGTTAAAGAATAACAACTTCAATAAACATTCACTTTTTGGAAAGGTGGAACTACATAAAACAAATATAGTTCTAATTTATGTTTTTTGTCTGATTTTACGAATGAGTTGGAGGAAAGCGCAGATAAAATAATGCTTGGGAATTGTCAGGATTATCCGAACTTTTTCATACTATATTTGTATTGATATCGAAAAACAAAAAAAGATTAAATTGCCAGATACACATTTTATTATTGATAAATTCTGATGTCAGATTTCTAATTTTACCGCAACATTCAGAATAGAGAACGAAGCAGATGAAAAAATATAAAACAGGTTTGGTGCTAAGTGGTGGTGGTACGCGGGGCTTTGCTCATTTGGGGGTAATTGCGGCGTTGTTCGAAAAAGGGATTCGGCCCGATGTGATTTCGGGAGCGAGTGCCGGAGCCATTGTCGGAACTTTTATTGCAAGCGGAAAAACGCCGGAAGAGATAATGGCAATTTTTAACAAAGGCTGGTTTTTTAAGTACACCAATTTGCATCTTCCTGTTGATGGAATGTTGAAGCTGAACGGATTAAAAGAGGTGATTCAGCAGGAGATTCCATATGAAAATATTGAAGATTTGCCGGTCGATTTTTTTGTTTCTGTTTCGAACCTTAACCTGGGAAAAGTTGAATACAGAAATAGCGGCCCGCTGGATAAAATTGTGTTGGCTTCGTCTTCTATTCCGGTACTGTTTTCGCCTGTGAAAATTGACGGGCAACTGTATGTGGACGGCGGACTGGTAGATAACATTCCTGTAGAGCCCATTAAAAACGATTGTGAACACATTGTGGCGGTTAACATCAGCCCGTTAAACCCCCGCAAAAAGTTCAAAAACCTGATACAGATTGCAACGCGCACTTTTTATATGAGCGTGAATGCGAACATGAACGAGGTGAAAAAATACTCATCGGTTTACATTGAACCCGAAGGAATAGATTCTTACGACATTCTCAGCTTGAGCCACGCCAACGAGTTGTACGAACTGGGGTACAATTCGTTGAAAAACGCTGCTTTGCTTTTTTAGTTTATTCTGAAATAAAATCAATCAATTTTTCTACTCCAATTGTCGGGGTTTCCAAAGCTATTTTTACTCCTGATTTGGGAAGGTAGCTTTTCAGGTCGGGCAAATCGTAAAAGGGCAGGCTTCCCGGCGCTATTGCAAAAGCCTCAGCCGGATTGTACAGTTCGGTTTTTATCAGGTTGATTGCAGGCTTGGGAAATTCGAGGAACGCCACTTTAGGAAACGACTTTTTTAAAACTGCAAAATGCAAAAAAGCGGATGCCGCAGTGCCCTGTACAACAGCAGTTTTTTCTGCTTCAGCAAAACTCGTATCTGTAAATTGCCACAACAAATCAATCGCTTCGGCCTGTATTCCCGGAATGCTTTTCCCGACAAGGTTGGCTCCGAAAGTGTAATTGAACGGGATGCCCTGAATTATTCCATCTCCGGAGAATTCCGGATCGCTTAACTCCCCAATTCCGGGCAGGTCAGCAGAAACAACTGTTATTCCGGACTTAATCAATTCTGCTAAAAGCGGCTCTTCCAGCAACTTTTCTTTGCCTTCGGGATGAACCCAAACCACAACATTTTTTGAGTTGCCATCTGCATTTTTAATAACGAATAGGGGAAGAGCGTAGTCTTTCTTGTCGTTTTCCAGAAAGTACTTTTCTACGTTAAACGCTTTGTAATCGAACCTGCCGGTATAAACTGCAGCAGTGATGTTTCTGTCAAAGTCGATTCCGGCAACCTGTTTCACTTTTCCCGGCAACTTTTTCATTGATAATTTTTCTTCTGAAAAGTATTTTTGGTTGAGATCGAAAACCGATTTGCAATCGTATGAATTTCCTACCTGTCCTGTTGGTGTCACCCACAGTTCTTCGGGCGTAAACGGCGTAGTTTCTATGTCGGCAGGGTCGCCGGGCAAATTAAGGTGTTTCTGAAAAAAAGCGTAAAGCGCTTCTCTGTTGCTTTTTGTCGATTCATGCACTCCTAAATCTTCCACCATCTTAATGTTATCCGGTTTTCCGAGAGCGGAATATGATTTTTGTACTTCTTTAAACGTTTCGCGAGCGCCCTGAATGCTGAAAAAATCGTGCGTTGTTGTAATTATTAGTGTCGGTTTTGGAGCTCTGATGTGCAAGTAATCAGGATGATCAAACCCCTTTACAATTCCGTTATACGGATTCTGTTCGGCATCTTGCGGTCCAATGGACTGCAATAATCGTCTGAAGTTGGTGATGTAGCATTCCGGAGCGGCTGCGTAAATACGGTCGTCGCAAGCTGAAATTTGTGCGGTTTGCGTTCCACCGCCCGAACGGCCGTTTATCCCGATGCGGGCCATGTCAACTTCCGGACGTGTTTCCAGGTAATCGAGCACCCTTATTCCGTCCCAGATGAAATAATCGGTGAGCGACGAACCGGTTAGTAAAGTTTGCACACCGGCAAACGAATGTTCGCGGGTTGGCCCGCCAACTTTTGATTTTCCGTTTTCTGTATCGGGGTATTGCAAGCGCTCGCCTTGTCCCATCGGATCGAATGCAAGTACAATAAACCCTTTTTCAACCAGGTTGAGAATAATGTGCTGGTAGGTTTCGCTTCTGAATCCAAGGTCGGAATGTCCGCAGGCGTAAATTACTGCCGGCGCCGGATTTTGCCTTTCCTTCGGAATAAAAAGAGCTGCTGTTACGTAAAATCCCGGATGTGATTCAAACAGTACTTTCTCCACAATAAAATTTTCGCGTTCGAGAATACCTGTTGTGCGGGCATTGAGCGGAGTTTTTTCAAACTTTTTTAAAGAATTGCACAAAACAGCTTTTGCCTCGTCTTGGTGTTTTTTCCATTGTTCGGCGGAATTTAATGTTGAAATTTTTTGCTCCCGTTCGTCCAGTTGGGAACAAGCTTCATTGGAAATTATCCGGTACAATGCCTGGTAGTTATTCTGGTATGTAAGCCATAGTTTGTCGCCGCCGCGGTTGGCAAAAAAAGCAGATTTTGATGCGTCCTGAGAAAAAAGAGGTTGGTTGATTGCAACTAAAAAAGAGAACAGGAATAGCAGATTTCGTTTCATTTTGGTTTAATCGTTATGTGGTTTAATTTTCCGGTTTCGTTCCGGGTGCAAAAGCAGTTTGCAAAGCAAACTTTAAAAAGTTATCCCGGGAAAAGCCCCGGGGTAACTTTTATATTTTTAGTTGATGTTTTCCAGAACATCCACCAGATGTTTCCAGAATTTTTCGGTGGTTTCAATATTCAAACTTTCGTTTGGTGAGTGGGCTCCTTTAATTGTCGGCCCAAACGATACCATGTCGAGGTGAGGATATTTTTCGAGGAACAATCCGCATTCCAGCCCGGCGTGAATTGACCGGACAATCGGTTTTACTCCGAAAAGCTTTTCGTATGAAGCTACCGTAGTGTCCAGAATTTTTGAGTCGGGATTTGGTGTCCAGCCCGGGTACCCGTCGGTATGAGTAACTTCGGCTCCGGCAAGTTCAAAAACAGAACGTACCATTTCTGCGGCATAATATCTTCTGCTTTCAATTTCACTTCTCTGACTTGTTGTAATCAGAATTGTATCGCCTTCCGGAAATTTCACTGACGCCAGGTTGGTTGATGTTTCAACCATTCCTTCCATTCGGGTGCTCATTTCGAGTACGCCGTGAGGACAAGCATAAAGCGCATTTAAAAGGTTCTTTTGTGTTTTTGCATCAATTACCTGCGCGGGCAATTCAGTTTCTTCGATACTGGTTTGCAGGTTGGGTTCATTCTTTTCGAATTCGAATTTAACCTGTGCTGTAAACTGTTTAAAGGATTCCAGAAAACGGGATTTTTCGGTTGCCGGCACCACAACTTCAGCATGTGCTTCCCTGGCAATGGCATTTCTAAGGTTTCCACCTTCAAATTTTACCAGCCCTAACGAAAAGTCACGTGATGCTTTCCATACAAAACGATTGAGGATTTTAACGGCGTTACCACGGTTTTTGTTAATGTCGTCGCCAGAGTGGCCGCCCTGTAATCCTGATACTACAACTTTAAAGGCTGAAACATTTTGGGGAACAGGCTCTTTTTCGTAATTAAACGTAACCACGGTATCCAACCCGCCTGCGCAACCGATAAAAATTTCCCCTTCGTCTTCCGAGTCGAGGTTCAGCAGCACAGACCCCGACAAAAATCCGGGTTTCAGCGCGAATGCTCCGGTTAGGCCGGTTTCTTCGTCTACTGTAATGAGGCATTCAATAGGGCCGTGTTTTACGTCTTTCGAAGTAAGAATTGCCAATTGGGCTGCTACGCCAATTCCGCAATCAGCACCAAGGGTTGTTCCGTTGGCTTTCACCCACCCGTCTACAACCATTGGTTCAATCGGGTCATTATCAAAGTCAAATACTTTGTCGTTGTTCTTTTCACAAACCATATCCATATGTGTTTGCATAATTACAAGCGGACTGTTTTCGCGTCCGGGAGCAGCGGGTTTGGAAATTAGTACGTTCCCGATCTCGTCTGTTTTGGCAGCGAGGTTATTTTTTTTTGCAAAATCGAGTAAAAACTTTCTGATTTTCTCTTCCTTTTTTGAAGGACGAGGAACCTGACATATTTCTTCGAAGTAGTTGAAAATAGGTTGTGGTTTAAGATGTTGCAATGCTTTCATGTCTTTTGTTTTTATAAGAGATACGTAAATATGGCAAAAACAAATGGAAATAAATCGAGACTTTTTGTAATTTGTAGTGAAAAGTCATTTTGAGTTTAGAAATGATTTGGAATAATTTGCAGTAGAAATAAGAAAGTGTTTTAATTTAATTTTGCTTTGATGACAACCCAATAATTATGGATGAATCAATCATTGTAGGCCTTGTTCAAAATATAGCTATCCTCCTTACATTTGCTTTGCTTTATAAAAATTTCTGGCTTAAAAATGATAAGCCCGGGGGAGTTGTATCTCAAATTGTATCGGGAATTGTTTTGAGCGTAATTGCCACTATTCTTATGTTTACTCCGTGGGAAATGGCCGTCGGACTGGTGTTTGACACACGTTCTGTTATGCTGGCCGTTGCAGGAGTTTTTTTAGGCCCGGTTCCTACATTAATTGCAATTGTTTTATCGTCTGTAATTCGGTATTTAATAGGCGGAACCGGCATGGCGATGGGGATTGCAGTAATTGTTTCTTCTGGTTTAATTGGAATTGCGTGGGGAGAACTCCGGAAAAACTGGAAACGCATAAACAGGCCTGTTGAATTTTTGTTGCTCGGACTGGTTGTTCACATTGTGATGCTGGGCACTATTGTTTTTTTGCCCTACGAAAGAGAAGAACAGGCATTGAGAGCAATTATTCTGCCGGTATTTCTGATTTATGCTCCCGGAACCATGTTGCTGGGGATGTTGCTGGCTGCGCAAAAACGGAATTATAATATCAGGGTTGAAAAAGAAGAGCTTTTTAAAAAAGAACACCGGCTGAGTAACGAGCTAATGGAAAAACAGAGGCAGTTGAATTTTCAGCTTGATAAATATGCGCAGTTAAACAAAGAATATAAAGCTCAGAATATTGAACTTACAAAAGCCAAAGAAAAAGCAGAAGAAAGCGATTTGCTGAAGTCCGCTTTTTTGGCCAACCTGTCACACGAAATTCGCACACCCATGAATGCAATTATGGGATTTGCCGATTTGCTGAAGATAGAAGAAACTGACAGTAAAACACGAAAAAAGTACATTCGAATTATTCACGACAGCGGCGATTACCTTTTGTCAATTATTAATGATATTGTAGAGTTTTCGCATATTGAGGCCGGCCAGGTTGACATAAAAAAGACAGAGATTGACGTTGCGCGTTTGCTGGAAGATATCTATCATTCGTTTGTAATAACGGCTGATGCACGCGAGAATTTGAGTTTTAAATTGAAAAAACCAAAAACTCCGCTGAAGGGCAACATATTGCTCGACGAAGTAAAAATCAGGCAGGTAATTGTGAATTTGATAAACAATGCGCTAAAATACACAGAGCAGGGAGAGATATCATTCGGTTATGAGATTTCTAGTCCATCACAAATTTCATTTTTTGTGAAAGATACCGGGATTGGCATTGCGCCCGAAAACCACCAGGTAATATTTGAGCGTTTCAGACAGTTGGATATGGGCCATTTAAGGGCGCAGTCTGGTTCGGGGCTTGGGCTGCCCATTACAAAAGCATATACCGAAATGATGGGCGGAACCATTTCTGTAGAATCAGAAAAGGGAAAAGGTGCTGAGTTTAGAGTGGCTTTTCCATTAGATCCGGCGAAGAAGAGTAACGAAAGCAGCGCTGAGAAAACGGCGACAGCAAAGGCCGGCCTGGCATCCAAAGGAAAGAAACTGGTACTGGTGGCAGAAGACGAAGACATCAACTGGTATTACATTGAGCAGGTATTATCGAAATACAACTACAGCCTGATTAGGGCGAATAATGGCACTGAGGCTGTTGAAATCTGTAAAAACAACAGTCTTATTGATATTGTTCTGATGGACATTAAAATGCCAGAGATGGACGGTTTTGAAGCATTGGAAAGAATCCGGAAAATTAACCCGAAACTGCCTGTGATTGCACAAACCGCCTACGCGCTGTCGGACGAAGTGGAAAGGATAAAGTTTTTGTTTGACGACTATATAACCAAACCAATTAACCGGCAGCTGCTCATCGAAAAAATTGTTGTTGCAAAAACTTCTTCGTTGTAGCTGCAATAGAGCTATTTCAAATACAAATTGCTGTCTCCGTAACTTAAAAACCGGAAGTCGTTTTTCAGTGCAAAATCATATACTTTTTTCCAGTCATTTCCCAGAAAAGCACCAATCAACAGCAACAATGTACTTTGTGGCTGATGAAAATTGGTAACCATGCCCTGTATCAGTTTAAATTGATAACCCGGAACAATAATAATCTGGGTAGAAAACTGCAACGAATTCAGGTTGTTGTTCTCCAGGTAACCGAGAATATTTGAAAGCGACTTCTGAACGGTGATATTTGTGGTTTGTTCATACGGTTCCCATTGGCCAACTTCAATATTTTGGCAATTGCTGCCTGGATCCAACTGCACTCCAACCCAGTAAATGCTTTCAAGCGATCTTACCGAAGTGGTACCAACGGCAATTATTTCTCTGTGGTTGTTGAGGAGTTCTTCGATAAACCGTTTCGGAATAATAACTTTTTCGCTGTGCATGTTGTGCCCGGCAATTGTTTCCGATTTAACGGGTTGGAAGGTTCCTGCTCCCACGTGCAACGTAATTTCCCGTAGCGCAATGTTTTTGTCGGCCAGCCGGTTTATAACCTGCTCAGTAAAATGAAGTCCGGCTGTTGGCGCAGCTACCGATCCGTTGGATTTGGCGTAAACGGTTTGGTAGGTTTCTTCGTCGGCCGGTTCCGTTTCGCGGTGTAAATAGGGCGGAATGGGTAAAACTCCAGAATTTTCTATTATTTCGGAAAATGTAAAATTCCCGTTCCACGAAAATTCAATAAAAAAGGAATTTCCTTCCTGTTTTAGTTTCTTGGCCTTTAAACTAACGGTTTCCGCATTCAGTTCAGTTTCACGGCACAATTCACCTTCTTTCCATTTTTTTGCGTTGCCCAACATGCATTTCCAGACTACCTGCTTTGTTTGTTGAAAAGCCAGTTGATGGTCTGCAGGGTCAACGGGCTCAAGGCAGAAAATTTCGATTTTGGCACCGGTCTCTTTTCTGAAAAATAGCCGGGCATGGATTACGCGGGTATTGTTAAACACCAGCATCGAATTCTCAGGAACGTATTCTGCAATGTTTCGAAACTGTTCTTTTTTAATGTTCCCGTTCTTCCAAATCAGAAGTTTTGAACTGTCTCGTTCTTTTAACGGATATTTAGCAATTCGGTCGTCGGGAAGTTCGTAGCTGAAATCGCTAATTTTTATGTTTTTGAAATCTGACAAAATTTTGATCTTTAAATTGGCTGCAAAATTAATTCAAAATTTCGACGCATAAAAAATAGTACTTTTGCAAAAAATTTATTTCTATGATAAAAGTTGGCGACAGAGTTAAATTTCTGAATGATGTGGGAGGGGGAATCGTTACCGGTTTCCTTGGAAAAAATATGGTGAAAGTTGAAAATGAAGACGGTTTTGAAGTTCCGTATCCTGTTTCGCAACTGCTAAATGTTGATGCTCCGGAGTTGAATAGAGGCGGAGTTTCTGTTACACAACCTGTTGAAGAAACGCCAAAAGAAGAACCCGTTCAGCAGAAAGCTCCGAAAGGTAAAATAGTTAAAGGGAAAGAGTCTCCTGATTTTTATTTCTGCTTTGTGCCTGAAGATTCAAAAAATCCGTTGGCCGGAGATATAGAATTGCATTTGGTAAACGACAGTAATTTTACCGTGCTGTTCAGGTACGCCCATGTGAACGAAGGGAGTTACCAAACTGTTTCGCACGGGACGATTGAGCCCAACTCCAAAGAAGAACTTGAGGCGATTGGACAGGCCGATTTTTCGGAGTTGCCGGAATATAGTTTTCAACTGATCTATTTTCGTGATGGCGAAAAGGATGCCAATGCCCCGATTACAAAGAAATTCAGGGTTAATCCGGTGAAATTTTACAAAGAAAAAAGTTTCCGCGCAAACTCTTTCTTTTCTGAAAATGCCCTTGTTTATCAGATTTCTGAGAATATTCTGGACACAGAAATTGATAAGCTGACAAACGACGATCTGCGAAAAGTGATTAAGGCAAAAGAGAAGAAAGACCCTTCGCCGGTTGTTGCACATAAAAAGCAAGCAGAAATTGTAGAAGTGGATTTGCATATCAGCCAGTTAATTGACAATACTACGGGATTGAGTAACCGGGAAATTCTGGATATTCAAATGGAAAAGGTAGAACGTGAAATGCATCTGGCAATTGAATCGCGGGTAAAACGGATTGTTTTTATTCACGGAGTAGGGCAGGGAGTATTGAAACAGGAAGTTGCAAAGCTTTTGAAGTCGAAATTTTCGAAATATAGTTTTCAGGATGCTTCGTTTCAGGAATACGGATACGGTGCAACAATGGTAATTTTGAGAAGAAAGTAGCAGAGTAATTTGCATAAAATCAACTTTCGGCGGGATTTTTACAACCTGCTTCCACAGTTGATGCTCACAATAATCAAAATCTATTACTTTTGCACCGGCAGGCTGCTTTATCGCTCTTTGCTTTAATGCAAGGAGAGGAAAGTCCGGGCAACGCAGGGCACCGTGCTTCCTAACGGGAAGATCTTTGAAAAAGGATGGTAGCGTAACAGAAAATAACCACCTCTTTGGAGGAACGGGTGAAAAGGTGGGGTAAAAGCCCACCGGTGGTTGTGGCAACATAGCCAGCCGTACGCCTCACGGGTTGCAAAGCCAAATATATCCTGATTGCGCGGCTGTTGCAGCGCAGCGAAGCTGCCCGTTTCGTTCCGGATGCACACCGGATGTCAGGAGGGGTAGGCTGCAGAGATCCCGACAGTGATGTCGGGGCCAGATAAATGATAAAGAATCCCGGGTTACCCGGGATTACAGAACCCGGCTTACAAGCCTGCCATTTTTTTCTTTTTTCTTATTGGGAGTATTCCAGCTCCGTAGAATTCTATTTTTTGATAATCTTTAGCGGTTTCTGATCATCAATTTTGATGAAATATATACCGGGAGAAAAATTGGAAAAGTGAATTACGGCATTTTTCGTCTGAAGTGCCGTGCTGAGCAACAAACTTCCCGACGCTGAAAAGACAGATGCAAACGACATCTGTTCGTTACTTTTAATATTTAACTTATTGTTTACAATTGTGGGGTATGCTCTAATTTTTTTCCGGTGGTTGTTTAATTCAATTTTGGCGCTTGCGGTTTCATACGTTTTTAAATCCGGCATTTCGTCGAGGGTAATAACATAATCATGTGCAAATGTTTTGTTCCAGAATTCAAGTGAATTGTATTTGCTGTCGCGAACAAAATCGCCATACCAAGGCATAAAATAGGACCACGCAGCTTCATCGGCCACCAGGTTATCTGCATCCGGAAATGAACCACATTCGCTGAGTGCAATCATTTTTGTTTTGCCGTAATCGTCGTTCAATTTGTTAAACTCCAGTATTTGCGAACTGTGGTCGCCATCTTTGTAAATATCTCGCCCTATTATATCCACCACATCTTCTCCCGGGTACCAGTCGTAGTCGTTTTGCTGGCTGGTCCACACCCAAATCAGATTTTTTAGTCCATGATGATTTACCATTCTGTCGTACATCAGCCGGTAAAGCATTTTGCATGGCTCCGGCCCTTTGGCTCCCCACCAAAACCAACCGCCCGAAGCTTCGTGCAGAGGCCTCCACAAAACAGATACTCCGTCGTTTTGTAGTTTTTTTAGCAACCCCGAAATGTAGTCGATATCGGAGAGCAAAGCCTGGTACTCGGGCGAACTCTGATCTGCAATTTTAGATACATCAAAATCGGTATCCTTGGAATAAAATGCTTCTGTGTTGCGAAGCGGATCGCGCCAGTGCCAGCAAAATGCCGGAATTCCGTTTCTGTTGTAGTAATTTTTTGCGTCAGTAATCGGCTCTTCATCATTGTGCCACGAGTACCCCCGTCCACAGTGCATAAAGTCAATACCCAACAGCGCTGGTTCTTTGCCTGTATTGGTTTTCAACCAGTTTATTTCGTCCATGCTGCTCAATGTCATCGCGCCCGAAATAATTTTTTTGCCGTAATTATCGTATAAAAACTGATATAGTCTTGCTGCGTTTTCAGTAGGTTCGGGAGTGACGAGCGTTTTATTAATATTGAACCGTTCTGATGCATTAATGGACTCCAATTCAATATAATCGATGTTTATCCATCCCCACGATTTCGTAATCCGCGCAGTGTGATTACCGGCTGCTAATTTTAGACCGCTGATTACTTTAAGCGAGGAGAACTGGCTGTTTTGTTCGAAAGAAAAGTTGATGCTTTGCCCGTTTATTGAAAATGTATTCGCTTTAAAACCACTGGGAGAAGCGGCGTGAACGAATATGTCGTAATATGATTCCTCTTCCAAATTGATGGAGAAAGTCAGGTTGCCCTCCTGCTGGGCGACGTAATATCCGCCCGAAGCGGCACTGCTTGCCACTTTTTTTGCGCCATCTGCCAGGGTTGCATTTTCTGCTTCGAACCGTTGTGCCGAAATTAGGATTGCGCTTAAAATTGCAGATAGAATTAAAGTGAAAATTTTCATAGTCAGGTTTATTTAAATGTTGTCAACTTTCTTTTAATATATGGGAGCAAGTTTTTTACCCGAAAAAGCGGCGATGTTTTCATAATTGACTGTGTGTGTGGAAATTCGAAAATCATGAGACCATTTTGATACGTGTATTTTGTCATCACCTGGCTATCTGAAACTTCTGAAATAGTCCCGATGAGTATTAACCTGTCGTAAGAACCTAAACAGTCTGTCTCATTCTTTTGTCTCTCAGTTAATCCTTTCATTTAGTAAAGTTACGTGTTTTTTCTTTTGGGTTCTGTTCTGTCCAAAACAGAAAAGTCGGGGCAATAAAGGACAATGTGTTCCTTAGCGGGAAGATCATCTAAAAAGGAAGAAAACTAAGACAAAACAACCACCTTACCATGGTTGGTCCACTCGGGTTTATTTTTTATTTACACGTACGGATAGTTGAGAAAATACTTGCACGGGCAGATAAGCGTACATTAAAAAAATGTTAGGTTATTTTGACAAAATTTTTGCGTCTTTCTCATCGCTGGAAAAGGAAGAGTCGATCAGACTTAAAGACAAAGCAATAACTTTGAGAAGTAAATCATCATCTCAATTCGGGGTGATATATGGTGTGTTGAAAATTATGCCGAAACTATAATTGGGCATCCACTCCATCAGAAATATGAACTGATTTTATTTATATAGATCAAGATTGTTAAGAATATGAATTGATCCTTTCCCCTTTATATGCGCAATATTATTTACTTTTGGCCGTCTGATATTTGTTAGAGAAATAGGTAGTATCTACTGTTTATTAATCTGCTGAAAGTCGAATTTTCATGTGTTTTTGAGATGCAAAGAAATATACTATATATCTTATTTCTATTTATTATATGCTCGTTATCGATAAAAGGTTCCAACAAAAAAGATGTTAATGTTAAGATCGAGTCTGGATTATATTTTTCGTCGCATGCAGTAAGCAAAGAGAAAAGAACAGAACTGGATCTTACCCCGGATGATGGACTCCGATTTGATAATCAATGTGAATTGAGTTTTGATATTAAGCTTAGGAAGGAATTTAGAAACTATGGATACATTGTTCGTATCATCGTGAATGATTCTGTAAATGTAGATTTGATTTCAAATATCTGGGAAAATAAGCCTTATTTGTCTGTGGTTGTAAAACATCATCAAATATTAAAGTCGATAACTGATGTCCCACTTAATGAATGGAGTAATATATCCATAAAACTGAGTCATGAAAATTCAGAATTGGATTGTTTATTTAATCAGATAAGGCATAAAGTATCTGCTCCTATCCCTTCATTAGATGATGTAAAAGTATTTTTTGGAGGTAATAACCATCAGTCTTTTTTCACCACAGATATTGCTACAATGTCAGTTCGAGATGTAAAAATACGTGATGAAAGGAATAAGGTTATTCGAAACTGGACAATGAAAAAGCATGCTTATAATAGGGTGTTTGATGAGGTTGTTTATGCCGGGGCAAAAGTGAAGAATGGAATTTGGCTTTCAGATCAGCATGTTGAGTGGAAGTTGGAGCAAACTTTTCAGATCAGTACAAACAATCCACAAATTACATTTGACGAAGAAACCCAAAGAATATTTGTAACGAGAGATGAAAAGATATACACTTATTATTGTAGAACTGGAATTTTAGATTCAACCTATGTTTTGGAAGGAGTGCCGTATCAAAGTTCTCTTAATAATTTGATATTTAATCCTTTGACTAATAGCCTGCTCTCTTATAATATAGGGCACGATAAGTTGATATATTACGATGCAAAAAATAGGGAATGGGACAACAATAATCGTGACGATGACAAGGCTATTTTGCATCATAATAGGATTATTGCAAAGGATAGGAACAAATTAGTGTTATTTGGGGGATATGAAGAATATAAATATTCGGCCAATCTTTATCAGAGAAGCTTAGATGGAGGTAGTTGGCAGGCTATAGATCTTTCCGGGTCTATTGCTCCGCGTTATCTTGCCAGCGCAGCTTATCTTGGCAATGGTAAAATTTTAATATTCGGAGGATATGGCAGTGCTACTGGGCGGCAAGAGGAGTTTCCTGTGAATTATAATGATTTATACAGTATTAATATTGATAGCGGAACAGTAAAAAAATTATGGGATATAGGAGATGGTAAAGAACATCAACTCTACAGTAATTCGATGGTTGTAGATAACGAGCAGAATTGTTTCTACACTTTGGCATATAATAGTGGCAGAAATCATACTTATGCACAAATTTGTCGAATGGGAATTGATGTCCCTAATCCCAAATTGGTTGCAGATTCAATCCCATATATCTTTCATGATACCGAGTCATATATAGATCTGTATTTGGATAAGCAAAAGAAAAAATTATATGCAATAACCTCGTCTCAGAAAATATCTACCCCTGATATGTTGTGTTCGCAAATTGCAATTTATTCGCTAAGTTATCCGCCTCTATTGATGTCTGATGTGATACAAGAGGAACCAGTAATCCAGACATCACATATTTTTGTTGTATTTGGAATTGCAGCACTGCTTGCTCTAATCGTATTCTTGCTGAATAGAGGAAAGAAGACAGGAACTTCGAATCTCGTGTCTTTGGATAGAGAAAAAAGTATATCGTCTAAGAAAAAGCTGCAAATACAAATAAAATTGCTGGGGGGATTTCAAATACTTGGCATTGATAATAAGGATATTACGGGAATGTTTACACCGATGCAACAAAGTGTTTTTCTTTATATATTGCTTAATACAATTAAGAATGGAAAGGGAGTTACTTCATCACAACTAGATAATATATTTTGGCCCGATATGGAAAAAAGGAGTGCTACGAATAATCGTAGCGTGAATATTTATAAGTTGAGAGGAGGGCTGGACAAAATTGGAGATATTCAATTGCTTAATACCGGGAGTTATTGGAGTATGAAGATTGGAGAAAGTATTCGTTGCGATTTTAAACTAGCCTTCGATTTGTTGGAAAAGAATAAAGAAGGAAATTTAATAGATGACGAAGAAATGTCTATGCTCATCGAATTAGGAAACTGGGGAAAATTACTGCCTGATATGGACGATGAATGGCTTGATGAATATAAATCCATATACATAGACAGAATGATGGATTATTTTTATTGTTTGTCAGAAAATAGAAAGATTAGAGCAGATTTAAATTTACTGTTTTCCATTTCGAATGTGATGTATCAGTTAGACGATCTTGACGAAAAAGCTACCGAGCTGATGTGTTATTCTTTATATTATAGTGGGAAAAAGCTTCAGGCTAAGAAATGTTTTGATACTTTTTGTAATAGCTATACAGCTATAATGAATGCAGAACCCTCAATAAAGTTTGAGAGCATTATAAAAAAATAAAATATTTTATAGTCGCATATTTTGTTGTATATAAATGTATTATGTTGTATGCGAAAGAGTGTGTTATGTCATGTTAATATCCCGCTAAACATCTATTAAGCTCTACGCTCTATACTTGTGTCAAAATTTTGGGAAGAATAATTTTTCTCAGAAAAGAATCAGAAAATAATTTCAAATTAAAATTTGATCATGAAAAAAAAACGGAGGAAATCTGAATTCTTGCTGTGGGCAAGAGTCGTGTCAGGTAGAATCTCTTCTCGATTCCTTTTTGCATTACTTATTACATTTTACTCCAGTATATCAATACCTATGTATGCTCAGAGTGATGTCCTTTTGAAAGTAGGAGGCAAAATTACGGATGTGAAAGGAGAAGCCATTATCGGAGCTGCTGTATCGGTTGTTGGCAAAGCAGAAGGTGTAGTATCTGATGTAAATGGATATTATGAGTTGTCTGTTACTAAAGGAGCTAAATTGAATTTTTCTTTTTTGGGATATACATCAAAAACGGTAGAAGTAAAAGATCAGAAACCGCTTAATGTAATATTAGAAGAAGATATTAAAGAGTTTGACGAAGTAGTGGTTGTTGGATATGGGGCTCAAAAAAAGGAAAGTTTGAGTGGAGCGATATCTAATCTTAGTGCTGAAAGTATTATATCTACTAAGGCTCCTAGTATTGCACAAACGATACAGGGGAAAGTAGCTGGATTGAGAATACGACAAGAGACTGGAGAGCCAGGTAAATTTGCTTCTGAAATTACACTTCGAGGATTTTCCGGAGCACCTTTGTTTATTATTGATGGAATAGCAAGTTCTGATGGCGATGCTTTTCAGCGTCTTAATCCTGACGATATAGAAAGTATATCGTTTTTAAAAGATGCTACTGCTGCTATTTATGGAATGAACTCTGACAATGGAGCCATTTTGGTGACCACTAAAAAAGGAGGATTAGGGAAACCGCGTGTTTCTCTTAATTCGTATCTCAGTGTTTCTGCTCCAACGAAAACACCAAGAATGACTACTGCTGCAGAATATGTGGAATTGATGAATGATGCATCAATGAACACAAGTGGTGTTTTGCACGATTCGAAAGAAGAAATTGAGAAATGGATGTCGGGAGCTTCAGGCTATGAAAGTACGGATTGGCAAGATGCAATTTTTAATAAATCATCTTTTCAGCAACAGCATGCCTTGTCAATCGAAGGAGGAGCAGACAGAGTTAATTATTTTGTTAGTGTTGGTTATGCGGGGGATAATAGTTTTCTGAAAAACAAACAGATGTGTTATGATAAATACACATTTCGGTCCAATATCAGCATTAAAATATTGAGTAATTTAACAGCTAATGTAAATTTGGCAGGTAGATACGACAAAACAATAAGTCCTCACGATTCTTTCTTCGAGATATATAAACAAACACGCCTTAGTTTGCCTACAGAAACGGTCTATGCCAACGATAACCCTGAATATTTGGGCATAACAAAAGGTGAATTTAACCCCGCTGCTTTAGCCGATAGAGATATTGCAGGGAGTAGAGAATTAACTAATAAAAATATACAATCTGTATTTTCTTTGGTTTACAATGTACCATATTTGGAAGGACTGTCGGTGAAAGGACAACTTGCCTACGATTTCGATAATCAAGTAGATAAAGGTGTTCGAAGGGCTTACAATGCATATACGTATAATATCCTTAAAAATGAATATTCGCCGGTATCATACCATACCCCATCTTTAATTCAGCGAGGACACATTAATGCCGACAGACTCAATTATATGGCACAAGCAACTTATGACCATACTTTTTCTGAGGACCATCAGGTGAAAGCTACTTTCGTGTTCGAGGGAAGGCAAAATAAAAGAGATTGGTTGAATGTTGATCGCAAAAGTAGTTTTCTTACGATCGATGAAATAGACTATGGCGACCTAGCAGACCAATGGATGTCGGGATCGTCAGAAGAACAACGTTTTATTTCTTATATCGGTCGTGTAAATTACGCATACAAACAAAAATATTTGGCTGAAGTTGCTTATAGGTACGATGGCTCATACCGTTATAAACCAGAAGACAGATGGGCGTTGTTTCCAACAGCATCTTTTGCTTGGAGAGCTTCCGAAGAGAATTTCATCAAAAATAATTTTGATTTTGTAGATAATTTAAAAATAAGAGCATCAGCCGGGCGTTCGGGACATGATGCAGGAGAGGCATTTCAGTACATTGCAGGACATAGATTAAAAGAAGGAGGGTATATTTTTAAAGACGGAGTATATACCAATGGAGCTTCAGCACGTCAGATAATCAATCCGAATTTAACTTGGATTAAAGCAGATTTATACAATATAGGATTAGACTTTTCTATTTTCAATGGGATAATAGCAACCGAGTTAGATTTTTACCAGAGAGATAGAAAAGGAGAACTTGCCAAACGCAATGTGTCTCTTCCCAATACATATGGGGCTGATTTAACAGAAGAAAATTTGAATAGTAACCGGACAAGAGGAGTTGAAGTTACTTTGACACACAGCAACACGGTACAAGACTTTTATTATAGGGTTTCCGGAAATATTAATATTGCTCGTACGCAAAATCGATATGTCGAAGAAGGAACATATACTTCGAGTTATGATCGATGGAAAAATCAGAATTCGAACAGATACGGAGACTGGATTTGGGGATATCAGACAGAGGGACAATTTCAGGGTATGGAAGAAATATATAATGCCCCCATCCAAAATGGAGAATTAGGAAATTCAAAAGAACTTCCGGGAGACTATAAATTTATGGATGTAAATGGAGATGGTATAGTCGATGGCAGAGATATGATGCCAATATTTTGGAATGAAATTCCAAAGATTCATTATGGAATAAACATGGAAGCTAGTTGGAAGAACTTCGATTTTTATATGTTATGGCAAGGAGCAGCTCAATATACGGTTCAGTTCGAAGAGTTATATGCTACCATGCTTGGATTTAAAGGAGGAAACACTCCTGCCTACTTTTATGATCGCTGGCATCGTGAAGATTTATATGACTTGAACAGTGCGTGGATTCCAGGAAAATATCCAGCAGCGCGATTGGAACAAGATATGGGGATGTTTTATACACGAAATTCGGATTTATGGCGCAAAAATGCTTCGTACATAAGACTCAAGAGCGTTGAGCTTGGATATACTTTCAACCCCAAAAAATTAAAGGAGCAAGGAATTGATAGACTTCGAATTTACTTCAATGCCAATAATCTATTAACTTTTTGTGACTCTTTTGTGAAACCTTTTGACCCCGAAAAGATAGCAGGAAGTTATAGTGCAGGGTTAGATTATCCGTTAACTCAAGCTTATACTTTTGGTTTGAACCTTACATTTTAAGAATACTACAGTTATGAAAAAATTACAATATATTATAGTGTTATTAGCATTATTGCTAACTACAAGTTGCGCCGATTTTCTTGATTTAGAACCAAGAGATAAAGTGCCTTCAGAACTCCTGTTTTCCGATCCGAAAGGAGTGGAAATGTACATGGCAAATTTATATAGCCGTTTGCCCATAGAAGACTATAATATTAACATAAACAAGGGAGGTCATTTATTCAATCTTGGAATAGGTGGATTGGGTAATGCAGATGCGAACAATGGAGGGTTCATCCCCGCTCATATGTGCGATGAAGCTGTTCATGCTGAATTTAATGATTGGAGTCCTGATGAGGCAGCTAATTATTGGGAAGATGGTTACAAACTGGTGAGAGATATTAATACTTTGTTTGTGGTTATTCCAGATCTCGATATAAAAGATGTTGAAAAAACTAAAATGCTGGGAGAAGCACATTTTTTAAGGGCCTATACCTATTTCGCTTTAGCTAAGCGGTTTGGTGGCCTTTCTATAATTGAATTTCCTCAGTACTCGAACGCTCCTGAAGAGCTAAAAGTTCCTAGAAGTACAGAAAAAGCAACATGGGATTTTATTCTGAAAGAGTGTGACCAGGCTATCGGCAATCTGGAATTCTTAACCGATACAAAGCGTGCAAGTAAAGGTATTGCATTGGCCCTTAAATCGAGAGCTGCACTATATGCCGGTTCTATTGCCAAATATACACATGCACCATACCTGACACTGGTTGGCGAAGCTGTAGAAAAAGAATTGATAGGTATGAGCGAGTCTGAAGCTGATAATTATTTTCAGCAATGTATTGATGCTTCTTTCGAATTAATGCAATCGGGAATATATGGTTTGTATAAACCAGATCCAGAATCAGCAGAAGAGGCTGCAAAGAATTATCAAGATATGTTTGAAAATCCGGACATAGCCTTGTCTCAACCTCAAGAACCTATTTTTGTAAAAAGCTTTATGGAAGGAAGTAGTTTAACTCATAATTACGATATTTGGTTTAATCCTCGTCAAACACCTCCGGGTTCGTGGCAATATCTAGGTAAAGTAAACCCAACACTCGAGCTTGTTGAAACCTATGAAACTTATACCAATAGCGGAGCCAGAGGTAATAATACTCTTAAAACCCGTATGGATGGAAATGAGTTTGATTATCAGGGGTTTAATTCTGGCGTGGATTACTACAAATACGATAGCCCGAATGCTATCTTTGAAAATTTAGATGCCCGATTCTGGGGAACAGTAATTGCTCCAAGTACAAGCTGGAAAGGGGAAGAAATTATTATTCAGGCAGGGTATATAAAACCCGATGGCAGTTGTGTATATGCAAGTCCCGAGTCTTTTGTGAAAAATGGGATTACTTATTATTCCTTAGGAGCAGAAAACACTACCGATTTCTCAGGATTTTATCAAGACTGGGGTCGATATACAAAAAGTGGATTTTTGTTCAAAAAATTTCTTCAGGAAAAAGATGAAGTTGAAGGAGCTTGGGGAAAGAGTTCAAATGATTGGATAGAATTCAGATATGCCGAAGTTCTTTTGAATTATGCTGAGGCTGCTGTTGAAATGAGTAGTGCAACAGGAAATGTGCTTGCACAAGGAAAACAAGCATTGAATGATGTTCGTCATCGGGCAGCTCATACTGATGATATCGAATTGTCAGTAGAAAACGTTCGAAAAGAACGCTTTGTGGAACTCGCATTTGAAAATATCCGTCGATGGGATTTGGTGAGATGGAGAGTATTTCATGAACAATTTGATAATAAAGTTCGCAAAGGAATAGCTCCATTCTTAGATTTAAGAGAAAGCACTCCAAAGTATATTTTTGTGCGAATTAACCCGATTAACGAATGGCCAAAAACATACAGTAAATACCTTTACTATAAAAGTATTCCTGGAATAGGAAGTAATGGCCTGATACAGAATCCATAATTAGCAAAATAAATATCTCGGGGCTTGCTCCGAGATACCAATTCGGGTTTGCTATGTAAGCATATTCGTTTCCGATTATTGGTCGGAAAATGTAAAATACATTATGAAAAATAATAAAGAAATGAAAAAATATTTAATCGCTTTAACTCTATGTCTTTCCATATTCTTTATGGCTTGTGACAAAGATAATTTTGATGGTCCGAATGCTAGTTTTTTTGGCGAAATAAGAGATATTGATACAGGAGAACTTATAGAACAAGAGGCATATCATGGCTCTCAAATAAAATACATAGAAGGAGGATGGGCAAATCCTCAAGTACAATCAATGAGTTTTAAGGAGGATGGTTCTTTTCGAAACAATCTAATGTTCTCGGGAACATATAAAATAATTCTAGATGATGGAAATTTTGTTCCATTGGACACCATTTTTGATTTCAACATCAAAAATGGAGATAATTTTTACGTATTCAATGCTCAACCATACATCAGAATATTGAATGCTTCTATCGAACAGGAGGACAATAAAATTGTAGCACGGTTTACTTTAGAGCAGACTACAATAGAAGATGTACGATCTTATGGATTAGTAGTTCATACTGATGCTCATGTGTCTCATTCTATTTCCGAAGTAGCTAAAATAAATAAAGAAATAGATCGCCAAATAGATCTTGGAGGAGAAAATTTTGAAATAGAGCTGGACTTATCTGCTTATTCTGACAAAATGAAAAAAGGAAATACCTATTTCTTTAGGGTTTATGCAAATAGTCGGGGAGGAACATCAAAATATAATTACTCAGCAGTTAAGGCTATAACATTATAAGAAAAGATTGGGGGTGAAAGTTCAATGCTTTCGCCTAAAATTCAGAAGTAAATTTATTTAAAGAAATGCAGCTTAAAACCATATTATATCTAACAATAAATATTTTTATAATAGGCTCTTTTGTTTCTTGCAGTGTGCAAGATAAGCAAAAAGAACCTGTAGATTATGTTAATCCCTATATGGGAAATATAAGTCATCTGCTTGTGCCTACCTATCCTACAGTGCATATGCCTAATAGCATGTTACGGGTTTATCCCGAGCGAGATGATTTTACTTCCGACAGGTTGAGGGGCTTACCTCTTGTTGTTACCAGTCATCGAGGAAGTTCGGCATTTAGTTTAAGTCCAATAACCAACATGGATAAATTAGAACCTGTTTCTCTCTATTCTTACGATCAGGAAGTCATTACTCCATATAGCTATTCTGTATATCTGGATGATATGGAGGTAAAGGTGGACTATGCATTGAGTCATCAGTCTGGCATTTATTCATTAGAGTATAGCGGAAAGAATCAAAACTATCTTGTGCTGAGGACAAAAAATGGACAACTGAAAGCAGAGAGCAACACTGTGTCTGGTTATCAGATAATTGACAATGGTCCTACCAAAATATATATTTATCTGGAAACAGAGCAAGAGGCTCAAGAAGTGGGAGTTTTATCTGACAAAAAATTAGATGAAAATGAAAATCTGGCGAAAGGCACAGATGCGGCTATTGTTTGCAATTTTAACGAAAATAGGAAGATTAATATTCGTTATGGAGTTTCTTTTATTAGTACAGAACAGGCAAAGAATAATTTGTATCGAGAAATACCAGATTATAATATTACTGCAGTAAAGGCTAAAGGGCGAAAGATATGGAATGATGAACTTAGTAAAATTCAAGTAACAGGTGCTGATAACGACGATAAAGTTGTATTTTATACTTCGCTCTACCGTACTTACGAAAGGATGATAAATATTTCTGAAGACGGGAAATATTACAGCGCTTTTGATCAGAAGGTTCATGAAGACCAGGGAACTCCGTTTTATACCGACGATTGGGTTTGGGATACATACAGAGCAACTCATCCATTGCGTACAATATTGAATTCGGATATTGAACAGGATATGATAGTATCATATGTTCGCATGGCACAACAATCGCCGCAAGGATGGATGCCAACATTTCCTGAAGTAACCGGCGACAGTCACAGAATGAATGGAAATCATGCAGTTGCTGTTATTTTCGATGCTTGGGAAAAGGGTCTGAATAATTTCGATCTAGCTGCAGCATATAGGGCTTGCAAAGGAGCTTTGACCGAAAAAACGCTTCTTCCTTGGAAAAAATTGCCTTTGACAGTATTGGATGTATTTTACCATGAAAAGGGGTTCTATCCCGGGCTGGCTAAAGGGCAAAAAGAGTATGTTAAAGAAGTAGATGCATTCGAAAGAAGGCAAGCTATATCAGTGATGTTGGGCGATTGTTATGATAGCTGGTGTTTGTCTGGAATTGCTCGTGCTTTGAACAAAGAAGACGAAAGTAAAGCGTTTCTAGAACGGTCATATAACTATCGAAATGTTTTTAATAAAGAAACATCTTTCTTTCATCCGCGAGATTTACAAGGAGATTTTATTCATCCATTCGACTACAAATTCGACAGTGGGCCTGGGGCAAGGGATTATTATGGCGAAAATAATGCTTGGATATACAGATGGGATGTTCAGCATAACTTTGCAGACCTCATCAACTTAATGGGGGGAACCCAGAACTTCATACACAATATGGATGAAATGTTTAATACAAACTTAGGGAAAAGTAAACCTGAATTCTATTCTCTTCTTCCTGATCATACAGGAAACGTCGGACAGTTTTCAATGGCAAACGAACCCTGTCTGCATATTCCATATCTATACAATTATGCCGGTCAACCGTGGAAAACTCAAAAAAGAATAAGAACGCTGTTGAAACAATGGTTCCGAAACGATTTGATGGGGGTACCTGGCGATGAAGATGGAGGCGGTTTGTCAGCTTTTGTTGTATTTTCAATGATGGGATTTTATCCTGTAACTCCAGGATTACCAATGTATGTAATAGGTAGCCCTGCTTTTGAATCGGTTAGTATTGAGCTTGCCGGAGGCAAGAGATTTGAAATAAAATGTAATAATTATGCCCCTGAAAATAAATACATTCAATCTCTAAAACTTAATGGAAAAGAATGGAATAAATCATGGATTAGTCATCAAGACTTAATAAATGGAGGAGTTCTAGAATTTTCGATGGGTGCATATCCCAACAAAAACTGGGCATCTGGGGCCGAATCCATTCCTCCTTCTCTCAATATGCCTGCAATTAATTAATTCAAGAATTAACAAAAATACAATGTCATGAAAAAAATACATTCAATACCTTGTCTCTTATTTATATGGTCCATCGTTACGTTGGGAGCTTGTAGTAACGGAGACGATGATTCTGGAACAACGGGACCTGTTACTCCTCCCATTCCTAAGGAGCAGCCAGATTATATCCCTGATAATATGTCAAACCCAGAGTTAGATTATAATACAATCTGTTTCTATTACAACTGGTATGGAAATCCAGAGCACGATGGGGGATATATTCATTGGGCACATTATATAGCTCCAAATCCAGAGAATTCAGAAGAAACATCTCCCGTTCTTATTCCTGGGGATGGAAACAATATTGGTGCTGATTTTTTCCCTGAACTTAGGACATATAGTAGCACCGACAGGGAGATCGTTGCAAAACATATGAAAATGATGTCTGATGCTCATATAGGGGTTATTGCACTTACATGGTGGGCAACCGATAAATTTGTAATGAAAAGTGTAGACATGATTATGGATGAAGCAGCAAAAGTGGGGATGAAAGTGTGTATGCATATAGAACCTTATGATGGAAGAAGTGTGGCATCGGTAAGAGATGATTTAGAAAAATTTGTACAAAAGTATAGAAATCATAAAGCATATTACAGCGTAGATGGTAAGCCGTTGGTATTTGTATATAATGCTCTGGATTTTAACAAAAATGACTGGCAAAGCATTCTTTCTGAAGATGGCTCTAAAACTATCAGAGGAACAGATATAGATGCTTATTTTATTGGATTGATATATGATTTGAATACAGAACCTGAGCGTATAGCATCATACGATTTTGATGGGGTGTTTACCTATTTTGGAGCTCCTGCATATTGCGATGGCGCAAATCCTAAAAATTGGGAAAGAATCCAAAAATGGGCAAATCAAAAGAAACTGGCTTTTATCCCATGTGCTTCCCCTGGATATGCCGATTTACGCATACGTCCTTGGAATGGTGCTATTCAAACTCCACGAAGAGCAGGAGTCCAATATGAGGAAGCTTATCAGGCTGCGATAGATTGTGCTTCACCATTTATCGGGATAACCTCATTTAACGAGTGGCACGAAGGGACACAGATAGAGCCTGCAATTCCGATGTCTATCCCTGGATATACGTATAACGATTACGAGGGGCTTGCTCCTGATTATTATTTGAAGAAAACTGCTGAATATATTTTGAAGTACCAAGAGTCTAAAAAATAGGAAAATCGATATTGAGAATATAAAAGATGAAAAACATGAAGAAACAGACTTATAAATTACTCTATACAATTATATTGCTTGTTAGTGCACTGTATTCTTGTTCATCTTCAGATGAAAAAGATATATCATCATCCGTTACAAAAGAAAGTAATTTTAAACATATCATATTTTACGGACAATCTTTGTCCCTGGGGTGGCAATCGCCCCAAGCGATAACGAAACGAGCTCTTGAAGGAAACTACATGTTGGGAACAAATCCGAATGTACGATATTCTAGAGATATTACAACTCTGAATCCTCTTGTGGCTACAGCATGGCAGTCAGGAGGTGAGCAACCAATTGTTAGTGCAGTAAATACTTTTAGCCATTATTATCGTAACGAGGTGAATGAAAATCAGCTTTTTATTGCGTCGGCAGGTGGTGAAGGAGGAATGTCTATAGAACAACTATCAAAAGAATTTCCTGATGAGGATAACTTATATCAATCCACATTTGTCGAATCGTTGAAACAAGGTAAGGCCAGAGCTGATGAGTTAGATAAGGAAATATCATGCCCTGCAATAGTATATATGCAGGGAGAATTTAATTATCCTCCAGCTAACAAAGGCTTGGGAATGACAGAAGGAACAGATGCTACCACGAATAAAGATGAATACAAGCGGCTCTTGTTAAAGCTAAAAAATAATATGCAAAGCGATATTATGGAGGCATATGGGCAAACAGAGAAACCATTGTTTTTCATTTATCAAGTGGCAGGGATTTATGTCCGAAACAAAGAAATGAGCATTAATATGGCTCAGCTGGAGTTTGCCGAAGAAAATGAAGATGTTATTCTTCTTAACCCAACTTATCTTACATCCGACTACGGAGGTGGTCACCTTAGTACAAACGGCTACAGATGGTATGGCGAATATATTGGTAAAACTCTTTGCTCCAAGTTAATCTTTAATAAAATATCTAGCCCTATTTATCCTACTAAGTTTGATGTGCAAGGGAATAAAGTAACGGTGCAATTTTTTGTCCCTACTCCTCCACTTATTTTCGATACCTGGACAAGCGATTATAGGAAAGATAATGGTTTTCAAATAATAGAAAATGATACTGATATCGCAATTACTGATACAAAGATTGAGGGCAATAAAGTGGTAATTACCTGTAGCCAAAATTTAACAGGAGCGATAGAAGTTATTTATGCCGGATATAAACGATATGGAGCTGGTAATCTTAGAGATAGTGATCCTTGGAAATCTTATTATTCATACTACGATGACAGATCTGCACTAGTTAAAGAACGCTATACTCCATTGGATAAAAAAGGTGGTGTGGCAATATATGGTAAAATATATCCAATGCAGAATTGGTGTGTTCCATTTTATATGAAGATAAATAAATAGATTGATGGTCAGGAAGATACGCTTATTAATATTGATGCTTTGCTTTATATCAAATGTGTATTCTGAAACAACTCCTGTAGATTATGTTTCTACTTTGGTTGGTTCTCATTCAAAATTTTCACTGTCAACGGGAAATACTTATCCCGCAACAGCTTTGCCTTGGGGAATGAACTTTTGGACTCCGCAAACTGCAAAAATGGGAGATGGCTGGGTGTATTCTTATGCTGCCGACAAGATCAATGGATTTAAGCAAACACATCAGCCTAGCCCCTGGATTAACGATTATGGGCAATTTGTAATAATGCCTGTAACAAGTAAGCCGGTATTTGAGGAAGAGCAGCGAGCAAGTTATTTTTCGCATAAAACAGAAGTAGCCAAACCATATTACTATTCCGTATATCTTGCTGACTTTGACGTGAAAGTAGAATTAAGTCCAACTGAACGTGCTGCTATATTCCGTTTTACATTTCCTGAACAGGAGAACTCTTATGTTATTGTAGATGCTTTTGATAATGGATCCTATATCAAAATAGTTCCTGAAGAAAATAAGATCATAGGATACACAACTAAAAACCATGGAGGAGTACCAGAAAACTTCAAAAATTATTTTGTTGTCGTTTTCGATAAACCGTTCGCGTACAATGCCTCTGTTTGCAATGGAAAGATTGAAGAAAATGAGTTAGAGATAAAGGATAACCATGCAGGAGCAATCATTGGTTTTTCTACAAAAAAGGGAGAGGAAGTGCATGCTCGTATCGCATCGTCTTTTATTAGCCACGAGCAAGCAGAGCAGAATCTCAGCGAGTTGTCTAATCATAATTTTGAGGACATTAAACAGCAGGGGAAAGATCGATGGAATGAAGTACTGGGAAGAATAGAAGTTGAAGATAATAATATTGATAATCTACGTACATTTTATTCTTGTTTTTACCGTTCGGTTCTTTTTCCCCGTGCATTGCATGAAATAGATAAAGATGGAAATATTGTTCATTACAGTCCCTATAATGGGAAGGTATTACCCGGATATATGTACACAGATACAGGTTTTTGGGATACATTTCGCAGTCTATTTCCTCTTTTGAATTTACTTTTTCCTTCCGAAAATGAAAAGATACAGGCCGGTTTAGTCAATACATACCAAGAGAGTGGATTCCTACCTGAATGGGCAAGCCCAGGGCATCGGGAAAGTATGATCGGGAACAATTCTGCATCGGTAGTGGCTGATGCATATTTAAAGGGCTTGCGGGGATATGACATTAATACTCTGTGGCAAGCTGTAGTGCATGGAGCCAATGCTGAGCATCCTGAAGTGAAATCGACAGGACGCTTAGGGTGCGATTATTATAACGAGTTAGGTTATGTTCCGTGCGATGTTGGAATTAATGAAAATGCAGCCCGAACGTTGGAATATGCTTATGCCGATTGGGCAATATATAGGTTGGGACAAGCTTTAGGTAAGTCCGAGAAAGAAATAGGAATATTTGCGAAAAGAGCTATGAACTATAAAAATCTTTTCGATGAAGAACATAATCTAATGAGAGGGAAGAATAAAGATGGTAGTTTCCAGAAACCATTTAATCCATTTAAATGGGGAGATGCTTTTACTGAAGGGAATAGTTGGCACTATACCTGGTCGGTGTTCCACGACCCTCAAGGGCTGATAGATTTGATGGGAGGTGCAAATTATTTTAATCAAATGCTCGATTCAGTCTTTGTAATGCCTCCTATATATGATGAAAGTTATTATGGGCAGGTAATTCATGAGATTTTAGAAATGCGAATGATGAATATGGGACAATATGCTCACGGCAATCAACCAATACAGCATATGGTATATCTATACAACTATTCCGCTCAACCGTGGAAGTCACAATACTGGGCACGAGAGGTAATGTCCCGGTTATATTCCGCAGCACCTGATGGGTATTGTGGCGATGAGGATAATGGTCAAACCTCGGCGTGGTATGTTTTTTCATCGTTAGGTTTTTATCCCGTTTGTCCTGCTTCTAATCAATATGTGATTGCTTCTCCATTGTTTCAGAAAGTAACATTGAACCTTGAAAATGGGAAAAAAGTTACTATTTCAGCTCCAAACAATAGTAGTTCAAATGTATATATTAATCAGCTGTTTGTTGACGATGAGCTCTATTCTAAAAATTTTTTAACTCACGAAATTTTAATGAACGGAGCTAGGATTGAATTTGAAATGGCAGCCAAACCTAATCCCGATAGAGGAGTAAAGGCTTCTGACTTCCCTTACTCTTTTTCTACTGAATTAAAATAAAATACAAGAATGAAACTAAGATTAGTAGTGATACTATTTCTACAGACCTTGTTTATGATGAGTGCCAGTGCTCAATCTCTTAACTTTGGATTAAGGCAGAAACAAGATGAAAACGAATTGCCGAAATCAAGCTATTCGTATCAAACATATTTGCCCAAACCGAAGAAGAATATTAAAGGAAGATTAGATAGGATAACAGACTGGGATTATTCGTTAGCTCAAGGCTGGGAGATGATAGAAGCATATAAGGTGACAGCTTCTGATGAGTCTGTTTTTTCATTAAACCTAAATACTGAAACCTGGTATAATGCAACTGTCCCTGGAACTGTGTTGACAACTCTTGTTGAACAAGGCGTATATCCCGATCCGTATTGGGGCCTCAATAATCTGGCTATTCCCGATTCGCTTTGCAGAATGGCTTGGTGGTACAGAAACGTATTCGAACTAGAAGAAAATAAAAAAGGAGATAGAATTAAACTGCTTTTTAATGGGATTAATTACAAGGCCGAAATATGGCTCAATAGTAAACTGCTCGGAACTATCGCCGGGGCATTCTCAAGAGGCCAGTTCGATATTACTCCATATGTTAATCTAAACAAGAAGAATATTTTGGCGGTGAAAATATTCCCCCCAAATAATCCCGGAATACCCCACGAAGAAAACTCGATAGATGGACAAGGTGCCAATGGTGGTGCGCTTTGTCTTGATGGTCCTACATTTATTTCGTCTGAGGGATGGGATTGGATCCCCGGTATTCGTGATAGAAATATAGGAATTTGGCAAGATGTACACATAAAATTTGGAGGAGGAGTTGAAATTATCGATCCTCAGATTATCACTGATTTGCCACTGCCGGATACTGGTTCTGTTAATTTGACAATTAATACAAAGGTTAAAAATAATCTGTCTGTTGATAGGAACCTTTCGCTACATATTAACATTAACGATATTGATGCTAACTACAACTTTTCACTCTCTGCTAACGAAATAAAGGAGTTGAAAATTACAAAACAACAGTGCATGGAGTTGTTCGTTAAAAATCCAAAATTATGGTGGCCGAATGGATATGGAGCGCAAAATCTTTACAATATGAAACTGAGTTTGCTTGCAAACAAAGATACGCTCGATGTAAAGAATATCCGATTTGGGGTGCGAGAGCTGGAATACGAGCTGATGGCTTATAATGAAGAGAAAGATAACATTCGATTAGATTATAATCCAATTAAAGCATTAGCTGATCAGCGAGTAGTTTTTGATAATACCAAAAGGAAAAAGATTACGTCTGGGATGTATGTTCCTTATTTGGAAAAATCCCTTACCACACAAGGAATAACGGAAATATCTGATCCTGCAATGGATGCTTATATAATTGTAAAAGTTAATGGGCAGCGCATATACTGCAAAGGTGGCAACTGGGGAATGGACGATGCCATGAAAAGAGTGTCCAGAGAGCGTTTAGAACCATACTTTAAATTGCACAAGAATCAGAATTATACCATGGTACGAAACTGGACCGGGGAAAGTACTGAAGAATTGTTTTACGATTTATGCGATGAATATGGATTGCTGGTTTTTAATGATTTTTGGTTGTCCACAGAGAATTTTAATCTCGATGTGTTGGATTACAAATTATTCATGGATAATGTAACTGAAACTGTTCGGCGATTCCGAAATCATCCATCTATCGCTCTTTGGTGTCCCCGAAATGAGGGGTTTGCATCTGATTTGCTGGAAAGCCAGATTGCAAAATTTCTTGCAGCCGAAGATATTACTCGTCATTATATCGGAAATTCTAGAGAGTTAAATTCAGCCAATAGTGGCCCCTGGCACTATCAGTTTGATCCTGCTTTTTATTATTCCCTGGCAGGTGGCTTCAGATCAGAAGTAGGAACTCCATCTTTGCCAACTGCCGAAACAGTGAAAGAGTTTATGGCGATAGAAGATACATGGCCTATTGGTGATGTGTGGTATTATCACGATTGGCATATGACACCTGTAGGTGATAGCAAATTTGCCATTCTGTATAAAGAAGGAATTGACAAAAAAATGGGAGATTCCGATAATCTGCAAGAGTTCACGAAGAAAGCTCAAATCATAAACTATGAAAGTCATCGTGCTATATTCGAGGCATGGAACAGTAAAATGTGGAACGATGCTTCTGGTATTTTGCTTTGGATGAGCCATCCTGCATGGCCGAGTATGGTTTGGCAAACCTATAGCTCTAATGGAGAAACATCAGGGGCATATTACGGAGCACAAAAAGCTTGCACATTTTTGCATGTACAGATGAGTTTAGACAAACATCAAATAGATGTGATAAATACAAGTCTGCATTCCTATAAGAATCTAATACTTAATGTTTCGATATACAATTTGGATGGGACAAAGTTGAGTGACGAAGATATTAAGATAAAGGATATTGCTCCAAACAATTTGACTCCCATTACCGAACTGACGAAAAGCAATGAGAAGACAGGCCTTCACTTTGTGAAGCTGACATTGAAAGATAGGAGAAATAAAGTAGTAGATGATAATACTTATTGGCTAACCGATAAAAATTTCAATTTGAAAGGATTGAGTCAATTACCAAAAGTAACAATAAAAACTTTTGTTAAAAACATAGTAGAAGAAAACGGAAAACTGCGCGGAACCGTTCTGTTGCATAACGCTAGTAAAAGTATAGCTGCTTCAATAAGTTTAGACTTACGAGACAGAAATAGTGGAAAACGTGTGTTGCCTGTTTATTTTAACGATGGATATTTTTTCATGATGCCTGACGAGAAAAAAGAAGTAACATTTGAAGTAGATAAAACGAATGTAATGGGTGCCCTAGATTTAAGTGTAGAGGGGTATAACGTTGATAGGAAGTTGTTTGGTGTAGAATAGAAATTGGGTGATTTTAAAAGTTTTTTTATCATTTACGGACACTAATTGCCTTAGGGGAAATTATAGTGAATGAACGAAATTAATTATTAGACTTTTATTGTAAATGGAGTTGGGGGAAAAAAATCGATGCATCGATGGAAATGATTCCTATTTCATTTAAAGTTTATCGAGAATAGAAACATAAATATTTACTTAAATATATTAATTATGAATAAAACGATTACATTCTCTAGGTTGAGTATCAGCATTATGCTGGGTTTATTTTTAGGGTCTTTGTTGTTTTCATGCTCAAAGGATGATGATAGCGGAGCTGAAATATTAGGCTATATTAGTCAATTAAAAGATAAAGCTGAAGAGTTGATCTCTCTGCGAAATGATGCCGAATATGGAGATGAGATTGGGATGTATCCCGAGGAGAGTAAAGAACTGCTTAACGAAGCAATAACCATGCTCGATGATGCTGCTCGAAGAATAGAAGATGGTGTGGAAACAAAGCCATCACAAAGAAAAGTGGATCAACTGCTTGCCGAGGCAGATAATATCGTGGTACAATTTAAGGAAACCGTAAATCTGGAAGAGTCCGAAAAAAGTTATGAATTATATGTAGGAGGACTCTCCGATGGCGGTTATATCGATTTTGGAAGCAGTTCTGATTATACAAATTTTGGTGAAATAGGAGATCAGGCTTTTACCGTAGAGTTATTTCTTAAACTCAATGATTATACTGATTTTGGGCCTGTAATATCTACATTTATCGAAGATGAAGCAAACTTGCAAAGAACCGGGTGGTCTGTAAATACTTATGGCGAAAAAATGCGAATGACTTACTGTACTGATTATTATTATGGATTATCGGAAGGCGGATTCGAATTTAATGATGGTAGCCTAGATAAATGGATTCATTATGCTGCAGTATATAATGATAAAGGTTTCGACAATGAAAAGATTGATAACAAATTAGTTGTTGCGAAATTATACAAAAATGGAATACTTGCAGCTTCGGTTACATTGCCATACGAAGGTCCAAACCCTTACAAACCATATTCTGGAGATGTGGCACCAATGGTTGCATTTGCTCAAACTAAAGCCGATGGACACGTAGAAACAGGTAGAAGAACGAATGGTTACATTAAGCATTTTCATATTTGGAAAGGGATAAAAACTCAAGAAGAAATATTGAGTCTTGCTAAAGAAGAAGCCGAAGTTTTAGGAACAGAAGATGATTTGGTATGTGGATGGGATTTTACCACAAAACCAGCCGGAGAGGAAACAACAATTGAGGATATTACAGGGCGTCATGAAGCCACAATTATCGGGACCCATACTTGGGAAGTGATAAAAAAATAACAAGCACTATCTCATAAATTATGTAAATGAAAAATACCGGGGGGCTTCCCCGGTATTTTTTTGTTTAATGATCTAAGTTCGATTAAAAATACATTGAGTCTTTCGGTAATGATGCCCCAATTCAGGATTGGACATCGTCCATTTTTTTTGCCCATTGTCTGTTTTATGTGGCTTCCTTCAATGCGTATATTGTAATTATTGTTACAAATTTGGCCGTGATATATGGATCAAGTTTTTGACGCCGGAAGAATGGCGATATTTTTAGGTTTGACGGTGGATTTTTTGTTCTGGCTTGTCCTGGTTAAGTTTCCATTCGGAGTTGAAAAATTTAATCCAGCCCGGCAAATTTTCGGAGCAGTTCTCTAGTTTTTATACCCGACTCTTTCATGTCGTCTGCTTTCCACTTGCCAAAATCGCTGGCCGATGGTTTCAACATGGAGCAGGATTCGTCTTTGTCGGCAATGGACCAGCTCACCCAGCTTATTTTATTTTCTTTCATAAAATCAATCCATTTGTGCCACTCCTCGTAATTAATTGGGCCGTCTCCGTTTGCCGACATCCCGGCCGACTCGGAAATGAAAACAGGAATGTTTTTGGCGATGGCATATTGGCAGCGGTCGCGTAAATCCTGTTTGTGGGTATCGGCATAAAAGTGTACCGTGTACATCAGGTTTTCAAATCCTTCAATTGGCGAATCGGCCACCAAGTGGATATCCTGGTCCCAGTGTGGGTTGCCAACAAGAATGACATTGTCGGGGTCGTGTTCGCGAATTGCTCTGATTACTGCAATGGAATAGTCCTTTACTTTTTCCCAGGAATCGTGTACCGGCTCGTTAAAAATTTCGTAAATAATATGCGGGTATTTGCCGTATTTCTGCGCCATTTCGGCAAAAAATGTCTCCGCAGCTTCCTGAAAAATCCCGTGGGCGTGCCAGTCAATAATTACATAAATATCGTTTTTAATTGCGCCTTTTATTACGGCTTCAATTTTTTCTTTAGACCATTCCGGTTGATCCAGATAGCTTCTGTGCGGACCAATTCCCATTGCTGCACGAACCACATTGCATCCCCAGTCTTTTGCCAGCCATTCAACAGTCTGTTCATTGTAAAAACGCGGCCACCAGTTGTGCCATCCGTAACTAACCCCGGCCAACATCAACGGTTCGCCCCGGGTGTTAACCAGGTGTTTCCCGTCAACAGCGAGATGTCCGTTCTCCTTTACAGGTTGTGCTTTTAGGCTTGTTGCCGCTGAGGTGAGGGTGATCAATAGAAGTGCTAATAAGATTTTTTTCATGGCTAAAAATTTATCTGATTACTATTTTATGAACGCAATATCCTCTTTCCGAAAAACCCCGGACAATGTGTAATCCGGGAGATAGTTGGGGGCGGGGTATGTTTTCCATTGATTCAGGATTTGGTATTTTGTGCGTTAGTGAACCGCATTGATTAAAAATTTCTAATTGTTCTGATTTTACTGATGAAGTTTGTTTGATTACCAGCTCTCTTGCCGAGTTTTGAAAAACAACAAACCCATAATCCCGATTGTTTTGCAAATTTGAGGTGTTTGTCAGCAGTTCGAACTCAAACTTATCGATGTTAAAAAGCGGACTTTCGAGCACGGTAAAACGCATGATTTGATTTCCCGGATATAAATACATTTTGGTGCTGTTGGGTAACGTATTCAGCGGACTGTTGCTGGCTTTTACACGAACAGGCCCGGAAGATACCGTGTCCACTTCAATTTGAAACTGACCTCCTCCGTAATAGGTGGAAATGTGTGCAGTAACATTGTACCAACCCTCTGCCAAAACATTTACCGAGTATTCAAGCCATTCTCCCGGCAAAGCGTTTCCAACATGAAATCCATTGCCCTGTCGGTCGTAAATGTCCACGCCTTCATCGGGCCGATATGCGCCGGCAAGGTTAATTTCGTTAGTATCATGATATGTGAATCCTTCTCCTCCTTTGTCAAAATCTTCGGCTTCAATAATTCCCGGAATTATGCTCAATGTATTGTTAAACGGTGTTCTCTCCGGTTTTGTCCACTCCGGAAAAAACACCCTTACGGGCTGAGAATAGAGCCCGGCAGTGTCAGTATAATCAGCAATAATGCGAAAATCGTAATATTTGTTGATAGGTGGTTTTACTACATTAAAAGACCTGGCATTGGGCGGCAGCGTGGCGATGACAGAGAAATGCCTGTCGGTACCTCTTTTTTGCTGCACAATAACGCTGTCGTGGTCAGACGTGTTGGTGCTCCAGCTTACCTGAATGATGGAATCCCGATAAACCGTGGCAAACGGCTTGGGCGATTTGGCAGATGTGGATATCAAAATGTCTTTTATTTCGTTCCAGTCTCTCTGTTCCCTTTCCATTATTCTGAAATCGCCACCATCGTCCCAGGCCACGGGCGTAAAACCGTATTTCTGCGACAACTCCACGTAAGCGCGGTAATGGCGCATTCTGGAGTTGTGGTCTCCGCTTTTTATGGCGCCAAATTCTCCCAGAAAAACCGGGACGTTGTTTGCGTCAGACCAATCGGCAACGGCTTCGAATTTTTTGTCCAATTCATTGTAATCGGCAGCGGAACCCCATGTTCCTTCGCCTTCGAGCCCGAACAAATACGGATCATATGAATGAAATGAGCCGATAAGGTAATCGTCGTCGGGAATGGCAGCGGCAATCAACTCGTCAGAACCGCCCCAACTGTGCCCCTGAAAAATGACCAGGCGTGTTGGGTTTGTTTTACGAATGACAGCCAGAACGCGCGCATGCAAATCATCATTTTGTGCTTTGGTTAAACCATGCGGTTCATTAATAATTTCGAATATTAATTTATCTGGTTTATTTTTAAAACGCGTGGCAATTTGAGACCAGATGCTGTCGAACCTTGCTTTGTTTTCTTCGCTGTAATTCTCTTTAATCCACTGTTCGTGGTGTGCATTAATAACAATAAATAAATCCCTCGCTAATCCCCAGGTTGCAACTTGTTCAATCCGGTTTAGCCAGTAATCGTCAATTTTATAAGGAGGCGTTTTAGCAGTGTAGTTGTCCCACCGAACCGGAATTCTTACGCATTGAAAACCGGCGTTTTTGTATAAATCGAAATAGTATTCCTGCGCCATGGGATTGTTCCATCCGGCTTCAGTTGGCGGTTCGTGCGTGTTGCCGAGGTTAATTCCTTTTTTCATTTGCCCAATGGCTTCGTCAGGAGTAATTTGTGCATTCATTACATGATTCATCCCAACAAGGAAAAAAAGAAAAACGAGCGCAAAGAGAGGCTTTGAATACATATTCCAATCAGTTTAAAAAATAAGAGCCTGCTTTAACAGGCTCCTATTTAATTTCATCAGTAGTATCTATTTTTTAATGGCTTTGAAACGGCCAATTAATTCTTTTTCGCTACTAATAACTATTACGTACATGCCCGCAGGTTGCCTGTCGAGAGACAAAACTTCGAGATTCCTGCTGACTTTTATGTCCTCAACAATTGCTCCGGTGCTGCTGTAAACCTGAATTCGGTCTCCTTTATCAACGCCGCTTACATTCAGTTTGCCGGCTGTTGGGTTCGGATAAATTTCGATTTGCTTTGCGGCTACATCGAAGGCCGAAGTCATTCCCAGTTGGTAAATCACTTCAATTTTTCCGTCGGCAGATGTAACTTTAAGCATGTCTCCGGCGTTCAGGTTTCCGGATGTCTTTTCGTCTCCATTTGCATCCACAACAACCGCAGTAGCACCCCAGCTGGGAGTGATGCGCGAATAGAATTCGCTTAACGCAACTCCTCCCGGTATTCCGGAAATGGCGTAACTAATCTGGTTAACGCTGTACACATTTGACAGTACATATGCCAGGTACACCGGCGCAGGCACCAATTCTGTGCGTAGCATGGCAAGGTGGTAAACCCTGGTTGTTGTTCCGCTCGGTGAAGTAACAACAATCTTATCGTCTTCGTAAACAGCTCCTTCCATTCTTTCGTTCCCCAGTTTGTCTATAACTTTTATAGTGGCGTTAAGGGAAGGAACAACGTTCGATAATAATGTGTAAACATTTGTTTCGCGAGGCACGTACCGCACCAGATTTTCTGATTGAGATACCATGTAAATGTCTGAAAGTATGAATGCATCGTTTTCGGAAGATGTCGGGCGCAACTGGTATACAATTTCAGTAATCCCGTTTTCGGCAACCACATTCAGATAAGTATTGGTATTTACCGTTACGTTTACATAAGATGTGTCATAATTCAAACGTTTTAATGAAACATAGGCGCCATCGCCATCAACAACGCTTAATAACGCGCCATCGGGTACTGTAACATTATTAAGAATAGTACGCAACTGGGTTCCGTAATCAAAACCTGTTACATATCCTTCGCCACCCTCAGAACCGTCGATGGCAGGCTGAGTTTCAACCATAACAGTGTATAATGTCGACGTAAGTAATGCATCAGAACTCAGGCCTTCTTCTGAAACATTTAAAACGTATTTAGTCGTATTTGTGCCATCGGCTGAAACAACAACAAGTGTGTCGCTTAAACTAAGCATATCTCCGTCGGCTAACTGAGAGCCATCGGCAGTTGCCTTAACTGTTAAGTTTTGTTCTTCATTCTTTTTAATGATGTTGCCGAGGAATTCTGCAACAGTGGTACCTGCAACTACGCCTCTCAGCGATTCTGTTTTGTAGCCATCGCTAACTTTGTAAACTACTGATGAAATGGTAGATTGGAAGGTGGTAACCGGATAGAAGAAGTGTTTCCCGAGGTCGCTGGTAACCATCAAAATATCATCTGGCCAGCCATAGCCTCTTGCTCCCCAGTATGCCCGGTTTGTCCATGTCCACTCAGCATCGTCTTCGTTCGTGCCAAACGACTCTCCAAATCCTGTTTTTCCTTGCCAGTACTCGGGCTTTCTTACATAGCTTGTAATTTGCTCAACAGAAACGCCACCAACTACCCATTGTGTTTCGTCGCCTTGTCCAAATACATCAATCAGTTCAAAATCATTGGGATCGTCGGCCGGTTTTAATCCTCGTTTGATAGAATCGTTCAAGATTTTAAAAATGTAGTAGTTTGCTGCATTCCATTCGTTTGCTGCACTGGCCCATTCATCGAAAGCTTCACCCCACGGGTTGTATGCGGTGTTGAAAATAATGTCACACTGTCTGCTGGCATTCCACGGATAACCGCTTTGTCCGGTTCCGTTAATGTGTCCCATTACAAACACATCGCCTGCTTCAACCCTCGGGCTTACGTTAAAGTCTTCTACTAAAGTTCCCGGTTTAGCAGCCCAGGTAGATTCATCAACCCATTTGTATCCCGGAATGTATTTACGGTATCTTACTGCCCAGTCGTCTTCTCCTGAATATTGCGTAATTGCTCCAGCCTGATCAGAATAGGTGCCAACCATCATGTAATCACTCAGGTCGAGAACCTGATTTCCGGGGTTGCAAATTTCAATAAATCCATTGCTCCACTGTTCATTGAAAATTACTTCCGAAAAGAAAGGTTCTGTTTCAAAAGGCTGAATATCGTCAGGCGAAATCTCTTTTTCAAGCTTAACGTTGTATACGTTAACGGTTGTATCATCTTCTGCAGTAACAGTGTATTTTACTGTCTTTTGTGCATCGGAACCGGAAAGACTACTTGCTCCCTGAACTTCGACGGTTGTGTTGAGCTCTTGTGCTTTTGCTATCAGAGATGGAATTCCACTTGTTTCTGCAGGAACCTCAACCGTGTAATTTAATACGTTAGGATCAAATCCCGGAATAGTATCTCCCGTCCATCCAAACAACCCTTTCATCCATTCCGGAATATCGGGCCAGGTGATGGCTGCAAGGTTTGCGTTGTGGTCTGCACGGTATATGTCTGTTTTAATGAAATATTCTTTAATCGCACCGTTTTCTGCAGTTACTTTCAGAATATCGCCATTTTTAACATCCGGCCGTTCAATTCCGTCAACCCAAATAATTTCCCATTGGGCATTTGGTGCTTTTTCCAAATATTTAAACAGCGTGTCTGTCCGGGTAGCAAATTGAATTCCAAATAATCCGTTGGTGATTGTATCCATTTCCGGAACATCAACCGTTACTTCAAAAACTTCATCAATGCCGGAGTTAATAGCATTCGTATAAAAATTTCCTTCGGTGTCCCAGTCGCGTGAGAACTTAGGAATGACAATGTTTGCACTGGTTGTAGGAGCTTCTACTATTATGTCGAAAACAGTTGTTTGCAATGTGTTTCCGCATGCATAAATGGTAAGCTTGTCACCAGTTCTGGCTGAGTTATACGCGGAGTCTTCAGCGGCTTCTGCTAGATCGTATTTCCATGCCAGCCCGGGAACTTTTTCAAACTCAAACATAAAGTCGTCGTTATTTCGTGTTCCCCATGCAGCGGTAATTGTTTTATTCGCCCAGTCAACAGTAAGCGCATCAGACACCAGGGTGCTTTCATCCAAAGTGACATCGCCATGAAATCCGACAGTCCAGAAAAGAGCTCTCCAGGGATCAAAACTATCGGTACCTACAGATTGTATGGGAAGAGGAATCCACTCTGAGTCTTCAATGTCGATACCGCGTGCCGAATTAAAGTCTGTAGTTCCTTGTTTTACACTTGCTTTACGAACCAGAATATGGGTTCCCCAGGCGTTGGTAACTCCGGCAACGTCTATTGTCGGGCTGTCTTCCTGAGTTCCGTCATCTGCTGCAAACAATCCACCAACCTGATCTACAATTGCTGAATCACCATTTGCAAAATGCTGCTCAATGTACCAGGCTTCGCGGCTGCCCCAGGTTTCCATAACTGCGTAATTTGTAGAAACGCTGTCTGTGATTCCTGCAGGAGCCAATGATGTTCTCTCTTCGGGCATATGCATCTGGATATCTGCGAGAGTCCACCATTCTTTTTTGGTATCTCTTCTTCTGAAAAAATCAGGTTGCAGAGGATACATTTCTTCAGTAAATTCTTTTACTGATGCAATTAAAAAAGTCTCACCCGGAGCCAGAACACGGTCAGGCAACCTCAAGAATGATCCTGATTCAGCTTCGTAGGGTTGTGTCCAGGCTCCAATACGGCCAAATTCAAATTGGCTCATATTTATGTCTTCGGTACCAACGTTGGTAATTTCGACATAAGACTGGTCGTTCCTGTCCACACGGGTTTCCGTAATAATTAATGTACGGATGGTGTCTTCCTGTGCATTCAGAATACCGGTTAATAGAAAAGAGAGAAGTAGAAGTTTTAGTTTCATAGTACTTAAATTTAAATGTTAAATTTCTGTTACTTGTCTTATAAACAAATATCAAAATTTATTTACTATAACTGATTAATTGTCAGTTGATAATAATGCAATAAATCTTGCATGCTTGTAATAAATCTTACGTAAATGTAATTTATACCATAACCCGTTAATTATTGCCTTTTTTGTTTACAAATAGAGATGTAGTATTTAAAGGCTTTTTGTTTATAATACTGATTCGTATTATTTTTGAAGAGTAATTTAGCTGGATTAAATATTTTTGATCTTAATTAACTCTGTTTTAAGTACAATATGAATTTGTATTTTATTACTTGTATTGTTTTTGTCGAAAATATGTTATTAAAAAATCCCGCTTGTATCAATCAAATGTTTAAAATAGAATGAATTTGACCGGACAAGCAATTTGTACTCTGATTTGCTTGCAACAATTTTTTATAGATAAATATTATTGAAATGTTTACAATCGTTTTTTTACCCTAAGCAATTGACTAAATTTGCACAGATTTTAAAATAATTGAAGAAAAATGGCTTTTGTAACTAAAATACTCGGGAAAATACTCGGAAATAAATCGGATCGGGATATAAAAGAAATATCTCCGATTGTAGATGAGATAAAAAAGGAATATAGCCGGATAGTATCGGTTTCTAACGATGGACTTCGCGAAGAAACAGATAAGTTGCGACAGATTATTCACGATAGAATAAAAGAAGAAGAGCGCCAAATTAGCGAGCTAAAAGAAAAAGCTGAGGACGCTGAAATTCAGGAAAGCGAGAATATTTATAAGCAAATCGATAAGCTGGAAGAGGTAATCGATGAAAAAATAGAGGTGGTGCTGAATGAAATTCTTCCTGCTGCTTTTTCCATTGTGAAAGAAACAGCACGGAGATTTTTCGAAAATGAAATAGTTGATGTTACTGCCCGCGATTATGACAAAGATCTGGCATCAACCCGCTCCAGCATAACTATCCAGGACGAAAAGGCGCTTTGGAAAAACAAGTGGATTGCCGGTGGAAGTGAAATAACCTGGGACATGGTACACTACGATGTGCAGCTAATTGGCGGCGTGGTTTTGCACCAGGGGAAAATTGCTGAAATGGCTACCGGTGAAGGAAAAACACTTGTTGCTACCTTGCCGGTATTTCTGAATGCCCTTGCCGGACGCGGTGTTCACGTGGTAACAGTTAACGACTACCTGTCGAAACGTGATGCCGAATGGATGGGGCCTATTTTTGAGTTTCACGGATTGACCGTAGATTGTATCGATAAACACCAGCCTAACTCCGAAGCCCGCCGTAAAGCATATAACGCTGATATTACCTACGGAACCAACAACGAGTTTGGCTTTGATTATTTGCGCGACAACATGTCGATAAATCCGGAAGACCTGGTTCAGCGGAAACATCATTATGCAATTGTGGACGAAGTGGACTCGGTGTTGATTGATGACGCACGTACTCCGTTGATCATTTCAGGGCCGGTGCCAAAAGGTGAAAACCAGCAATTTGAACAGTTGAAAGGCTACGTGGAAAAACTCTACAAAGCCCAGCGCGATCTCGTAAACCGCATTTTTATTGACGCCAAAAGGCTGCTCACTAAAGAAAACGCCACAGACGAAGAAAAGAAGGAAGGCGGTTTGTTGTTGCTGCGTGCACACAAGGGGCTTCCTAAAAATAAATCGATAATTAAGTTCCTGAGTGAAGAAGGGATGAAAGCCCTTCTTACAAAAACAGAGAACTATTATATGCAGGATAACAATAAGAATATGCATATTGTTACCGATCCTCTTTATTTTATCATCGAAGAAAAACTCAATTCGGTTGAGCTGACAGATAAAGGAATCGATTTAATTTCTGCAGATATTTCAGACGAAAGCTTTTTTGTAATGCCCGATATGGGTGCGGAAATGGCAGAATTGGAAAATTCCACTCTGCAACCAGATGCGATTCAGGAGAAGAAAGACAAATTGCTTCAGGATTATGCCGTGAAATCTGAACGCGTTCACACCATTAACCAGTTGTTGAAAGCATATACCATGTTTGAAAAAGATGTGGAATATGTTGTAATCGACAACAAGGTGAAAATTGTGGATGAGCAAACCGGCCGTATTATGGAAGGGCGGCGGTATTCCGACGGGCTGCACCAGGCCATTGAAGCAAAAGAAAGGGTGAAAGTAGAAGCCGCAACACAAACATTTGCAACAATTACCCTTCAGAATTATTTCAGAATGTACCACAAGCTGGCGGGGATGACAGGTACTGCCGAAACAGAAGCAGGAGAATTCTGGGATATTTATAAATTGGAAGTAGTGGTTATTCCTACCAATCGCCCAATTATCCGCGACGATAGGGAAGACCTTGTTTATAAAACAAAAAGAGAAAAATACAATTCGGTTATCGACGAAATTGTTGTATTACACAATGCCGGACGACCGGTGCTGGTGGGTACCACTTCTGTTGAAATTTCGGAACTGCTAAGCCGGATGCTTAAAATAAGGGGGATAAAACATAACGTACTTAATGCAAAAATGCATGCCCGCGAGGCTGAAATTGTTGCAGAAGCCGGTCGGTCAGGCGCAGTAACAATTGCTACAAACATGGCCGGTCGTGGAACCGATATTAAGCTTTCTCCTGAAGTGAAAAAGGCAGGAGGATTGGCAATTATCGGTACAGAACGACATGACTCCCGACGCGTTGACCGCCAGTTGCGAGGCCGTGCCGGTCGTCAGGGAGACCCGGGGTCTTCGCAGTTCTATGTTTCACTCGAAGACGATTTGATGCGTTTATTTGGTTCCGACCGTATTTCTGGTGTTATGGACCGACTTGGACTGAAAGAGGGCGAAGTTATTCAGCACTCCATGATTTCCAAATCCATTGAAAGAGCGCAACGAAAAGTGGAGGAAAACAACTTCGGTATTCGTAAACGATTGCTGGAATACGATGATGTGATGAACTCTCAAAGGGAAGTGATTTACAAAAAACGTAAACACGCTCTGTTTGGCGAGCGACTTGATGTGGACTTGCTGAATATGATGTACGATTCGGTTGAAGAATTGGCAAACGAATATTACGGGTCTGATCAGTTCGAAGACTTTAACATGGAACTCCTTCGTTTGCTTTCTATTGAATCGCCTGTGTCACAAGACGAATTTAAGCAGTTAAACGTAAACGATATTACTGAACGTATCTATCAAAAAATGATAGAAGGATATAACCGGAAGGTAGAATCTATTTCAAAACAGGCATTCCCGGTTATTAAAAATGTATACGAAACCAAATCGCAGGTTTATAAAAATATTGTGGTTCCGATTTCCGATGGGAAACGGGTATTCCAGATAGTTTGTAACCTGGAAAAAGCTTATAATAACAAGGGGAAGGAACTTGTAAAATCGTATCAGAAGCAAGTGGTGCTGAATACCATCGACGAATCATGGAAAGAGCAACTGCGCGAAATGGACGATTTGAAACAGTCGGTTCAGAATGCTACTTACGAACAAAAAGACCCACTGCTTATCTATAAATTTGAATCATTCAACCTGTTCAAAATAATGGTGAGCAAAGTGAATAAAGATGTTGTGAGTACCTTGATGAAAGGTCACATTCCGATTCAGAGCCCCGACCAGGTGCGTCAGGCAGAAGAACGGAAACGTACTGATATGAGCCGTTACAAAACACAAAAATCGGATATGCCGGGTGTGGATAATCCTATGGAAGGAGCCAATTCACAAACCGGAGAACGTTCTAAACCGCAACCTGTGCGGGTTGAAAAACGGGTGGGCAGAAATGATCCCTGTCCGTGCGGAAGTGGTAAAAAATATAAACAGTGCCACGGAAAAGGAGCATAAAACAACTTTGTTAACCGGTTATATTTAGTTGTATTTCCGGCCATTAAAAACAAAACTGAAGAATTAGAATATGATACATTTGCTGAATTTTATCCATTGGAATGCCAACCCTGAGTTGTTTAATTTAGGCCCGTTTTCGGTGCGCTGGTATGGTTTGCTTTTTGCCTCCGGTTTTTTAATCGGTTACTATATTGGCGAGAAAATGTTGAAATCCGAAAATGTATCTCAAAAATGGATCGATTCTCTTTTCTTTTACATTATAATCGCCACAATTATTGGCGCCCGTTTGGGGCACGTTTTCTTTTACGGATGGGAATACTATTCGCAACACCCCGGAGAAATATTAAAGGTGTGGCATGGTGGTTTGGCAAGTCATGGCGGTGCGCTCGGAATTATAATAGCACTTCTGATTCATTCGAAACTGATTACCAAAAGAAGTGTTTTGTGGACTATCGACCGCATTGTTGTTCCAACAGCTCTTGTTGCCGCGTTTATACGTCTGGGTAACCTGATGAACTCTGAAATCTACGGTGTTGAAACGAGTCTTCCGTGGGGAGTTATTTTTGAACGCAACGGCGAAACCGTTCCTAAACACCCTACTCAAATTTATGAGTCGCTGGCTTATCTGATTTCTTTTGGAGTTTTGATGTTAATGTACTGGCGTACCCGTGCAAAAAACAAAGAAGGTTTGTTAACCGGAATGTTTTTCGTGTTCATTTTTACAGCTCGGTTTTTCATCGAATTTATAAAAGAAGACCAGGAAGCATTTGAGGCCACAATGAGTTTAAACATGGGGCAGTGGCTGAGTATTCCTTTTGTTCTGGCTGGAATTTTTCTAATTGTCAGAGCTGTAAAATTGCCCGAAAAGGTTTATAAGAATAAGTAGAAAATCTTCAAAAAAATAAGCGACCGCAATGCAGTCGCTTCAAAAAGATGCGCTAAGCGAGTTCAATCGGTTAGCGCATTTTTTGTATTCTGTTAATTGAAAATTCTTATTCCGAAAAAATAAGACCGCGGTTGCGCCGGGCCATAAATGTAGTTGCTGTCGCGGTTCTTGCCCGAGTCAAAATCATTCTGATAACTGTCCAATAAATTGCTCACTCCTCCGTACAATTCAATGGAAGAATCGAGGCGGTTTACTTTGAACGTGTATCCCAGTTTGAGATTCATTTCCATGAAATCTGGCGATTCGAACAGCAGATCCTGCTCCGGTGTGCCTGCATCCTCAGGAACTCCGTAATGGGGAATTAGCATTGAACCGGTGTAAATTCCGGACAGCGATGCACTTAACCGGTCCATAGGAGTAAAAGTTAACGTGTAATAGCCGTATGCTTGCGGTGTCCGAAGGTATTTTTTTGTTCCTTCAATTTGGTCTGACCAGGCCACTGGCTGATCGTAGAGGCTCTTCTGTAACGTAAAGCCGCCTTCTATCTGAAACGTTCTGTTGTAGTTAGCGCGTGCCTCCAGTGTTGTCCCGTAAACGTTGCTCATTCCACCGTTCCGCTTTTCCATTAATGAGTTTCCCGAATCATCCGTTCCTATTTCTTCCAGAATAAAAGCGTCTTTTAAACGGGTGTAAAAACCTTCCAGCGTAAATCCGAAAATATGTTTTTCCGTGGGTTTGTCCCAGTTTATGGAAGCGCTCATGCTTTGTGACCGTTCCTCTTTTAAATCGTCGGCAAGACTGATTGTCTGAATTCCTCCGCCGGCAAAAGCAATGTGCATATCAGCATCAAAAGCCTGAGGTGCTCTGAATCCGGTTGACCAGGAAAGCCTCAATTGCGTATTTATGTCGGGTTTGAAAAGTAGAGAAACCCGGGGGTTGAGTATCAGATCGTCAACAAAATTGTGTTTGTCGGCTCTTACTCCGGCCAGTAAATTTGTTTTTCTGGTTATTTCCCAGTCACTTTGAAAAAATGCGCCAAAGTTTTTTGAGTTCTGGTCAAGCATATATTGGTATGCTTCAATTTCGTCAAATACGTCGTCGATAACATATTCGGTTCCAAATGTCAGTGTATTTCTTCCTTTTATAAATTCAGGAACCACATGATTTAATTGAGCGCCAAACTGGATGGTGTAATTTTTTGAATTTCCGTAAGGTGGATTGGCATTATGTTTCTGCAAATCCGATTCTGTATCCGGAGTTAAACCGGTGTAGTGTTTTCTTTTTGTGTGCTGCCCCGCGGTATACAAAACCAGCGATGTTCTGTTGTTGTCGCTTGTAAGTTCGTAATCAACGCCACCCATCAATACATTGTGAGTTCGCTCTTCCGATTGTTGGGCCATGTAAGCCGGTCCATCCTGAATTTCTCCGCCGTAACGGTATTCGTGCATGCTCGAGAAATTTACCTGCAACTGCTGTTTTTCGTCCAGTTTGAAAAACGAATTCATCCCGAACGAATTATTGTTCAGCGTTGGCAATTCAGAGTAATTGTCGCCGTTGTGGTCGTATGAATCACGCTGTCTGTACGATGTGTAAAGTGCCACCCCTGCATTCCTTTTTTGCGAGAGGGCGGTAAGCGTACCGTTCACGTTGTAATCGGCAGCACCGTTTCCAAGCACTGAGTTATTCGACGTTATTTCGTAGGAATTTCGTCCGGGCATTTTTGTAATGATATTTACCGTTCCGCCGATGGCGCTGGAGCCATACAATGCTGAAGCTCCACCCCGAACAACTTCAATGCGCTCTACCATTTCCGACGGCAGCTGCTCCAGTCCGTAAAGGCCGGTTAGCGGACTAAAAACCGCCCGGCTGTTTATAAGTATCTGACTGTAGGCTCCACCCAGCCCGTTCATTCTGAGCTGTGAATAGTTGCAGGTCTGGCAATCTACTTCCATTCGCAAACCCGGCTGAAAATTCAGCGTTTGTGATACAGTTTGTGCAGCCACGTTTTTTATGGTTTTTGCATCCAGAACATTAACAATTACAGCACTCTCTGTTTGTCGTTTAAATGTTTTGGTGCCGGTAACCACAACTTCGCCAACGCGAAGTACTTCTTCTTCCAGTTCAAATTTTACTTCCATGGTTTCGCCGGCTTCCAGCACAACCGGTCGCTTTTCTGTTTTGTAGCCAATCATTTTTGCCACTAACGTGTATTCTCCCTCGGGCAGGTCAACCATCATGTAGTGGCCGGTAACATCGGTTGTAGTCCCGTGTTTTGTGCCTTCGAGGTAAACATTTACAAATGGCAGATGTTCTCCCCTCGAAACTACGTGCCCGATAATTACAGCATCTGTATTTTGGGCGTGCACAACCAGCGCACTTAAAAAGGAAAGAATAATTGTAGTAATTATACTAAGTCTCATTTTTTTCATCATTAAAATATTTAACAGTATTGAGTTTTAAAGATTATTTAGAAACGTTCTAAATAGGAAATTGTTTTGTGATTATTACTTTTGTAGCGAAAATGGTTTAACAAAATGGGAATCCGGTGAAAAACCGGAGCTGTACCCGCAGCTGTGAGCCTTTATGTAAGCGACAACTGAAGTCACTGCTCCCGGAAATAGGGGAGCGGGAAGGCCGTCGCCAATCGGGCAAGCCAGAAAACCTGCCGTTTTCAATGAAATGCTTTCGGGAATAAAAGCGATGGTTTAAGTACCTGGTATTTTATTTCCCCGTGTATAAATTTTAAACTAAGGGGAATGAAGAGAATTTTCATATTATATGTTTTCGTATTTGCGGCAAATATAGTGTTTTCGCAACAATCCGGATTCAGCCTGTTGGAGTATAAACCTGCGCCCGGGCAGCACATTAATCAGCAATATGTGGGAACGCCGGCAGCAGCGCAAAAAATGGCTGAAAATTTTAAAAGTCTGGTGTCGCTTGGCAGTTTTGGCGGCTATGTTATTTTGGCTTTCGAAGAACCGTGCCTCAATCATTCTGACAATCCTTACGGAATTGATTTTACGGTTTTCGGAAATGCATTTCCCGGCTCCTCTGAGCCCGGTGTTGTATGGGTGATGCACGACACAAATAAAAACGGATTGCCAGATGATACCTGGTACGAAATAGCAGGCAGCAGCTATTTTCATTCTCAGACAATCAACAATTACGAAGTTACTTATTCCAGAACAGATGGCCGGGACATTTTGTGGAAAGACAATCTGGATAATACGGGGCGGATTTTGGCCATTAGTTACAACACACAGGATTACTATCCGACAACTGACATTTTTCCGGAATATCCGCAGGCAGAAGTGGTTTTTGGCGGAACGTTACTTGCAACCGAAATAGATTCATCTAACGTGCAGGAGATAAAAGTGTTGGCGCCGGCTTTTGGTTACGCTGACAACCGGCCGCAAAAACAAGGGGCAGAGTTATTTGTGCCCGATAATCCGTACACCAAAGAAATAGAAGGAGCGGGGGGAGACCCGGTGGATATTTCGTGGGCAGTTGACAAACAGGGGAATTACGTTCATCTGGATGCTATTCATTTTGTGAAAATTGTTTCGGCAAACTTGGCCAACGCCGGGCGTTTGGGCGAAGTTTCAACCGACGTGTCGTGGGTGGAAGCTGTTTTGCCGCAGCCGGGAGTTTCGGGAAAGGAAAATCTGCTTGTCGTTTTTCCGCATCCTGCAAAAATGCTGTTGAACAACTCTTTTAAACTGGAAACTGCTTATTTTGAAAAAGGAAGGAAAACTGATGCTGCGTTTTCTTTTCAGTCGCAAAACGAAGAAATTATACAGGCAACTGCTGATGGCCGAATCATCGCAGAAAGTTTGGGGAATACTGAAATTGTTGTTGCTGCAAACGACGAAACGGATACTTTAACTTTGAAAGTCGTCAGGCCGGAAGCAATTCAGTTGTTGACTGATTTTTCGTCAGTTTATCCCGGCGATACGTTAATTCTGAATGCCCGGGTTATCGATAATGAACAGGGAAAACTAGATGTTCCGGTCAATTTTGTTCTTTCGGATAATACTGTTGGAAATATTTTTACCAAAAACGGGAAGGCTTATTTTGCGGCATCGTCCCCGGGAGAAACCATTGTTTCGTGCTCGGTTGAAGGTTTTTCCGTGAAAGAAGATCTTACGGTAAAAGTGCACTCTCCGGAAGATAAAATGCGGGTTTATTTTACACTGAAAACGGAAACTGAAAATGTGTTGCCTCGTCAGTGGATAGAGGTTGGGGCTGCAGACTTGAATAGCATGATTGAAAACCGGCAGTCAGATTATTCGGGAATTGAGCGCCCCGTACTTTTTAATGCCATAATTGCTGGTTTGCAAAAGGCAAATGTACCTTTTGTTTTTAAAGACGATGACGCAGCGGATGGTAAGCTTTATCTGTTTTCGTTAGAAAATGACGGACTGTTTTCCAACGGATGGGGTGGAAAACTGGAGCCGTCGGCTTACGCACGCGCGTGGGTGGCTCGCTTAAACGGCAAGCAATATCTGAACAATTTTCACCAACATGAAATCTCTGATGGCGACACGGTGGACTTGTACCACGTTTCGGATATTTCTAATTCGTGGATTTATTCCTGTTTAACAAGCAATAACGATTCGGCGAAAATTGGCGACGTGATCACCGTTTTGCTGGAGCAGGCAGCGTGCCAATACGTAAACGGAGAAATAACAGCATCTGAATTTGCTCCGGTTGCAAATGCCGAGATAACAGCAGAAAAAACGCTTTACACCAACGAACAGGGTGAAGCTGCTTTTGTATTGGAGGCAGAACCTCCGTTAGTTGTTTATTCAGATAATAATGCTGTTCTGATTTCGAAAAAGATAACCACTGAAAGTAATTTTATAGCAAACCGAAAATATCGGGTGTATCCCAATCCGGTTAAAAAAGAGCTGGTAATTGAAGGTTTTTCCGGGGATGGAAAATTGAAACTTTTTTCGCCAAGTGGACAGCTCGTCGCTGAGAAGTCTGCTCATTCCGGCCCGGTTTGGTTCGACACATCGTTGCTGCCGCAGGGAATATATCTTTTGGTTATCGTTCATGAGAACAAAACAGAAACGCACAAAATCATTAAGCGATGAATCGGTTAAAACTATTTGTCCTTTTCGCTTTTGTAATGCTTTTTGTTTCTTCAAATGGGCAGAGTATTTCAGATACGGTTCGAATAAAAGAAGTGCAGGTGTTAGCCAAAAGGAAAGTTGAAGAGGCCGGGCTGAAAATTACACGCCCCGACTCGCTGCAGCGCGTTTCTTCGTTAACCATCGACCTTTCCGAATTGATTTCCGAATACTCGCCTGTGTTTATTAAATCGTACGGACGAGGCTCGGCAGCCACGGCAAGTTTTCGTGGCACAGCGGCTACTCACACCCAGGTTTTGTGGAACGGAATGAATCTGAATTCGCCCATGCGCGGGTTTGCTGATTTGTCGTTGCTTCCGGTATTTTTTACTGATGAAATTTACCTGTTGCACGGAGGCAGTTCCATGACCAAAGGAAGCGGTGCGTTGGGGGGCAGTGTTCACCTGGAAAATACGCCTGACTGGAGTTCCGATTTTGGGCTTGAAGGATTGATGGAAACCGGTTCGTTTCAGTCGCGCAAAGGCTTTTTTCGATTGCAACTGGGCGGATTCCGGCTACAATCGTCCACCCGAATTTTCTACGATGGCTCCGAAAACAACTACCCGTTTTACAATTCCGGCATTCTTCCGCATAAATCAGACACGTTAAAAAATGCAGGGTATTGGAAAGCCGGCATTCTTCAGGAATTTTATCTGCGACATCTCGATAATCAGTTTTCCAGTGTTCGGTTGTGGTTTCAAAAAAGCGACCGCAACCTTCCCCAGCTCATGTCTTACCAGGGAAGCGAACGGGATGAAGACCAAAAGGACGAGCAGTTCAGGGCACAGTACGACTGGAAGAAATATTCCGATGGATTAAACTACCATTTCTTTTCGGGGGTGAATGCCACCTGGCTGGATTACTACCGGGCAACTCCCGCTTTTCAGTTTGTGAACGAAGACTCCCGAAGTAAAGAGTTCAGTTTTATGAACCATCTGCGCGTGTTTCGAAAGTTTGATGAAAAGAATTACGCTACGTTTACTATTGATGCCAACTATCACCAGGTGGAGGCCGTGGATAAGAAAACGGGAAACGGATATAAAAAGGATCGTCTGGAGACCAGTTTAATGCTGAATATGCATTTTAAACCATCGGACAGGGTAGCAGGCTTTGTGTTAGTCCGCTCGGAAAATTACGATAAAAAGGTTGTTCCGTTAATCCCTTCTTTGGGGATTGAATGGCAACTTTTCAGGCGTTTTCCGGTTGTTATGCGTTCCAATGTGGCCCGCAATTATCACAAACCCACGCTCAACGATTTGTATTGGCTACCCGGCGGAAACCCCGATCTTTTGCCCGAAGACGGCTACACGGGAGATGTTTCTTTAGCAGGTGATTTTCTCGTGGGTATTTGGAGTTTGAAAAACGAGTTAACCGGTTTTGTATCAAAAATAGAAAACTGGATTACCTGGCAGCCTGCAGCCAACGGAGCCTATTATTGGGAAGCAAACAATGTAAAAGATGTTTTGTCGCGGGGAGTTGAATACCAATTTACGGCTTCGCTTAACTGGAACAAAATTCAGTTTAATTCGGGAGGAAATTATTCGTTTACAGCAACCTCAAATATTGATGCCGCAAGGTCGGCAGACCAATCGCGGGGAAAACAGCTTATTTATATTCCCAAACACAAAGGAGGATTTTACGCCAGTGCTACCTGGCAGAAAATTACTGTTAAATACGATTTAAATGGTATTGGAAAACGTTATACAAAATCAAACAATCAGGAGTCTGATTTTGAGCAGGTATTAAATCCGTATTGGCTCAGTAAGCTTTCGCTGAATAAGCAACTGGAGTTGGACGATTTTTCTGCCAACCTGAAATTTACTGTGGATAACCTGTTTGACCAAACGTACCAAAGCATTTTGTGGCGGCCAATGCCGGGGCGTTTTTATACTTTTTCGGTTGCATTAAAATACAGAAAGCCATGAAGCATTTGCTGAAAATAGCATTTTTACTCCTTTTCGCCTGGTCGTGCTCAGACGAACCGGTGGAAACAGTTTATTTCGATCTTGATGCCGAAAATGGGATTTTTATTGCCTGCGAAGGAAATTTTATGTATGGAAACGGCTCACTTTCGTTTTATCATCCCGGCACAAAAAAGGTGACCAACCAGTTGTTTTACGCCCGAAACAATGCACCACTGGGCGATGTTGTGCAGTCTGTTGTGCGCCGTGGAAATTTGTTGTTTATTGTTGTAAATAATTCGGGGAAAGTGGTGGTGGTTGATGCAAAAACTGTGGAGTTTAAGGGAATTATCACCGGTCTCACCTCGCCACGTTACATCCATTTTGTTTCTGACGAGAAAGCATATATTTCTGACTTGTATGCTGACCATATAACCATTTTCAATCCCAAAACCTTTGAGATAACAGGTCGTGTAGAATTGAACGGACACACCTCGGAGCAAATGGTTCAGGTCGGAAAGTTTGTGTACGTATCTCATTGGGTAAACGGGGAGCACATTCTGGTAATTGACACAGAGCGAGATGAACTGGCGGATGCAATAAAAGTTCCGGCTCAACCCAAAGATTTGAAAGTGGATAAAAACGGGAAAATATGGGCACTGTGTGGCGGAAATTACGAGAATTCAATTGTAGATGAGCAGCCGTCTGCACTTGTTCGAATTGACCCGGAAACACGAACAATGGAACAAATTTATCGCTTCAGCGAAGGAATTTTTTCTTCGATCCTGGAAATGAATGCTGCCCGCGACACGGTGTTCTTCTTAAACAACGGAGTTTCGAAAATGGCAGTGGACAGCCGCCGCTTGCCGGAGTCGGCATTTATTCCCGAAGGTGAAAGGCTCTTTTATAATTTAAGTGTTCATCCTGAAACCGACGAAATTTATATTTCCGATGCCATCGACTATACCCAGAACGCGGTGGTGTATAGGTTTTCTCCAAATGCAACGTTAACAGACTCTTTTAAGGTTGGAATAAATCCTTCGTGTTTTCTGTTTCGTTAAAAATTAACAGTACTTTTATCCCGAAATAGTTAAGGGAATCCGGTGAAAATCCGGAGCTGTACCCGCAGCTGTAATCCTGTTATGTTGGAAACAAACTCAGCCACTGTTTTTTTTAGAAAACGGGAAGGTAGTTACCAATCAGGGAAAGTCAGAAGACCTGCTGTTTCGAGATAAACAATATCGTAAGCTTTCGGGATTAAAAGCTGGAGGTAATTTACCTTAAATTTTTCCCATGGTTTTGGTATTGTAAAATGATTGTTTCACCACAAAAAATTTTACAATGAAAAAATTTTACTTGTTAGCGGGCCTTTGGGCTGCCCTGTTTTCTGTTAATGCCCAACAAGTTGCAACATTTGAAGAAATTAGCCTGGAGCCGGGTTCGTTCTACAATGGCTCCGACGGAGCCGGAGGTTTTACAAGCGGAGGAATCTGGTTTCCTAACGATTACTATTCCGAGTACTTTAGCTGGAGCGGCTTTGCGGTGTCTAACTCTACAGATGTAACAACCCCCGGGTATGGAAACCAATACAGTGCGATAGCAGACGGCGGGGCTGAGAACTCTGAAAATTATGCGGTGGGTTATTACACTGGTGCATTAAAAATTGAATTTGACGAACCAACTCAAATGGTGGGTTTTCATGTAACCAATTCAACCTACGCGTATCTGGCCATTCGCGATGGCGACAGTTTTACAAAAAAGTTTGGCGGAACTGATGGAACCGATCCTGATTACTTCAAGCTGCTGGTGTCGGGCAAAGATGAGTCGGGCAATCCAACGGACACAATCGACTTTTTTCTGGCTGATTTCAGGTTTGAAAATTCAGACGACGACTATCTTGTTGATGATTGGGTTTGGTTGGATTTAAGCAGTCTGGGGAGCGTTACCGAGTTAAACTTCGGAATGGAATCGACTGACGTTGGTGAATGGGGGATGAATAATCCAACCTATTTTTGTATAGACAATTTTACGTTCGAAAACCTCAATTCTTCTGTAGCTTTTAATCCTGAAAACGACGCACTGAAAATTTTTCCGAATCCGGTAGTAGATAACTTTTCTGTTGAGCTGCCTGCTAACGCAAAAAGCATTATTCTGACTGAAAGCACCGGAAGAATAGTTTACCAGGAACAGGTAGCAAACAAGAGCAAGGTGCAGGTTTCAGAACTTGGCCGATTGGTTTCCGGTCTTTATTTTCTGAAAGTTGAAACAGATACCGGTTGGAGGACAGAAAAAGTATTAAAAAAGTAGATAAGGCACTTTGCTAACTGCGCAGGTTTTTAATTAAAAAAACAGAAGAAAATCAGACGAAAAGTAAATATTTAACGTTAACTATTTTGAGTATGCCCGACTGACAAATTAAGTGTTTCAATGTAATAAAATAAAAGTGCAAATAGCTTGATATAAAAAGCGTTAATGCTGTTGTTTGAATATCTTTGTGGTTAGATACTGAACGCATCAGAACAGTCGGACATCATTTTTAGTTAAAATTTGAATGAAAACACCATAAAAAGACAGAAAGGTATTTTGTTCTATCCTGTAAAAACAGTTTATTTGTAAGCAAATTAAAAAAAGAGAATATGCTGGAGATATCAAAACATTCGATGGTAACCCTGACCTATGATTTACGCATCGACGACGAGCAGGGCGAAGTCATAGAACAGGCAACAGAAGAAACGCCATTGCAATTTCTATATGGAGCGGGTACTATGTTACCCAAATTTGAGTCGCACTTGGCCGGGTTGAAACAGGGAGAGCCTTTCACTATTAAGCTGTCAAAAAAAGATGCTTATGGTGAAATCAATCAGGATGCCATTGTTGAATTGCCCAAAAGTGTATTTTTAGTTGATGGCAAGTTTGATGATGAACTGATTGCCGTTGGCAACAATGTTCCGATGATGAGCAGCAACGGTCAGCGTTTGAACGGAATCGTACTTGATGTAAACGATGAAGAGGTTAAAATGGATTTCAACCACCCGCTGGCAGGAGAAGATCTTTTCTTTGCCGGAAAAGTGCTTGAAGTTCGTGAAGCTTCAGACGAAGAACTTGCACAGATTTTATCTGGTGGAGGTTGCGGTTGCGGAAGCGAAGGAGGCGGCTGTGGTGACGATAGTTGCGGCTCCGGACACGACCATAACCACGGATGTGGGTGCGGTTGTTAAAAGAGATTTTGATTATTTGTTCAGATTAATTAATTTAACCCCGTTTCCTTTCTGAAAACAAAAGGAGACGGGGTTTTTTATCGTTATGAATACATTTGGAAAAATATTTCGTTTAACTTCATTCGGCGAATCACACGGCCGGGGTATTGGAGGCATTATTGACGGTTGTCCGGCCGGGTTGCAGCTGGATATCGATCTTATTCAAAAAGATTTGTCGCGCCGTCGTCCGGGGCAATCGAAAATTACTACACAGCGCAAAGAACCCGATCAGGTTGAGTTTTTGTCGGGTGTTTTCGAAGGAAAAACACAGGGTACACCAATTGCCTTTGCTATTTGGAACAAAGATCAGCACTCTAACGATTACAACGAGTTAAAAGACGTTTTCCGGCCGTCGCATGCCGATTATACCTACATGCAGAAATACGGAACCCGTGATCATCGCGGTGGTGGACGCTCGTCGGCACGCGAAACAATTGCCCGGGTGGTTGCAGGTGCTATCGCCAAACAAATGCTCGTAAAAGCAGGAGTGTCAATACAAGCTTTTGTTTCGAGGGTAGGAGAGGTTGAACTGAATAAACCCTACACCGAGCTGGACCTTTCGAGAACTGAAGATAACATGGTCCGTTGTCCGGATGCAGAAACTGCAGAAAAAATGATTGCCCGGATTGAAGCCGCTTCCAAAGATCGCGATACAGTGGGAGGAGTGATTACCTGTGTGGCCAAAGGCGTTCCGGCAGGGTGGGGCGAACCGGTATTTAACAAACTGCATGCTGACCTGGGATTTGCCATGCTCGGAATTAATGCCGTAAAAGGTTTTGAATACGGTTCAGGTTTTGAAGGAACAAAACTTAGTGGTTCGCAACACAACGATGTATTCATAAACACAGACAAAGGAATCCGTACGAAAACGAACAACTCGGGAGGCATTCAGGGAGGTATATCCAACGGAGAAGATATTTATTTTAAAGTGGCTTTTAAACCCATTGCTACTTTGCTTAAAGAACAACACACAGTAGATAAAAATAGTAACGAAATAACGATTACTCCTAAAGGAAGACACGATCCTTGCGTTTTGCCGCGGGCAGTGCCTATTGTTGAGGCTATGGCTGCGCTGGTTTTTGCCGATCATTTTTTGTTAAGTAAATTAAATTCCATTTAATATGCCCAGAAGAAAAAGAAACAGAAGAATTCAGGTTCCTCCTGTAATAAAAGGAATGTCGGTTTATGGCGTTCGCGGCCGGAAATCAAACGAAGTTATTCTTCGCCTCGAAGAATATGAAGCTATTCGACTTCTCGATTACCAAAACCTTACCCAGGAACAGGCTGCGGTGCATATGGATGTATCCAGGCCCACACTTACCCGGATTTACGAAGAAGCCCGAAATAAAGTAGCTACTGCTTTTGTGGAAGGGCGTGATATTATTTTTAAGGGCGGCGATATTTATTTTGATGAAAACTGGTACAAATGTGATTCCTGCCAGGCCAGTTTTAACGATTACGAAAACAGCAACCCGAGTTGCCCCGTTTGCAATTCAACAGACGTAATTACACTCAACGAATTTTATTCCAGATAAAATCAGATAAAAACAATTCCCAATTACACAAAAAACCACCGGGCCAACACCCGGTGGAATCCATCTAAGTTGTGATAAAACCAGAGCCCATTAACTTAGTACTACAAGTTACAGAAAATGATTTAGTTGGCAATGATCATTTGTCTGATTCTTTTCCGATAATATCGAATTTTTCTTTTCGATTTATGGTCTTTAACATATTTTAGTTCTGAAGTAATTTCCATATTTTCGCGGTTTGAAATTTGAATAGCAAATTGGCTTTTGCTTTCTTAAAGATTTAGTTAAATGAAGTTACGCAGGCTTTTAAGAGTTTTACATCGTGATTTGGGGTATTTTATTGTGGGAATGACAATTGTTTATGCCCTTTCAGGTATTCTGATGAACCACCGGCACGATTTCAATCCTGATTACAAAATTTATAATGTCGATTTTCAGACTGAAATAAACCGCTCTGCAACAATTGATGCACAAACTGTAAAAGATGTTTTGGCAGACCTTGACTACAACGTTGTTTACAAAAAACATTTTATTAATAATAAAGGAGATATTAAAGTTTTCATTGAAAACGGAGAGGTTGTAATTGATCCTGAAACAGGGAAAGGAACAATGAGCTACCTTCGGAGAAGGCCGCTGTTTTTTGAAATGAACCTGCTGCACAAAGCTTCCATCGGAACAGTGTGGAAATGGGTAAGTGACGGAATGGCATCCATTCTTCTTTTTGTTGCTGTTTCTGGCCTGTTTCTGCTAAAAGGGAAACGTGGTTTTGGCCGTTGGGGATTGTGGTGGACTATTGCCGGCATAACCGTGCCGCTGCTTTTTGCAATATTGTATATTTGAATATCAAAATAAATAATTGAAAAATGAGAAAAATTGTTTTACTAGCATTTGTAGCTGCATTGATTTTCAGTTGCGGAAATCAGAAAAAGCAGGCTGAAAATACGGTTGAGAATACAGAAAAAGCTGCTACTGTTTATACTGTTGATGAGTTGTATGCCAACGCTGCTGAGCTAGCCGGCAAAGAAGTTACCGTAAAAGGGACGGTAATGCATGTTTGTAAGCAAGGCGGCGGAAGATGTTTCTTAATGGGAAGTACAGAAGACTCCAACATACGCATTGAAGCTGGCGAAAAGATTGGAGCATTTAGTCAGGAACAGATGGGAAGCGACCTTACCATCACCGGTATTTTTAAAGAGGTAAAAACCGAAGCGGATGCGCACAATCCGGCTCGCGAACACGGAGAAGACGGACACGAACATGATGCTGACACCGATGATGCTCACCGGGTAATTGCCGAGGCTCAGGAAGCAGCTCAGGTGGTTTATTTTATGGAAGGAGTAAAAATCGTTGCAGAAGAATAGGATAGAGACATCAGCATTTTAATTGTTGTGCATTACAAAAGAATAAAAGAAAAAACCGGGAGTTTAATTCCCGGTTTTTTTTTTATACAATCGCAAGATTTTCTGCAAAGAAATTATCTGACAATCAGTTTATGAGTAAAATTGTTACCCCCTTGAGATTTCAGGAAATACATTCCTGGATGTAGATCGCTTACATCAATAAAGTCGTTTCGGGATTCTATAAATTTCGATTTTACCATACTTCCAGCCAGATTAAATACAGCTATCTGGGTTGGTTTATTTACGTTAACAAACACTTTGTCTGTTGCAGGGTTCGGGTAAATAGAATTTACAGTTGCCTGATTAATTGTTTCAAAGCCGGTGTTTATTTCTTCCAGTTTAAATGCTGCAACGCCGTTGTTGGGAGACATGATGTACATCATAACATGATCGTCCTGAATGTCAACATGCACAGGACCGGCATAAGAAGAATTGACATTGGCGCCAAGACCTCTTTCGGGGAAGAGAGCAATAGAATCAGCTTCTTCTGCACCTGCTTCTGGAATAAGAAACAGTTCAAACGCAGCCTGAGGAGCATAGCCCAAATCAGCGTGACTGGTTGTTGGCGCTATAATAAAGTCTTTGCCTTTGAAAGAAAAGAATCTTACTCCTGAAATTCCGGAAGTTAAAGGTTTGAATTCTCCGGTAAAAGTCGAAATCAATTCTCCCTGCATATTGTACAGAGCCGGCATGGTTGAATGTCCGTCGGCCCAAAATAAATCGTTGCTAATAGGATGAATGCGCGGAGTAATCCCGAACTTGGAAACAGCACCTTCGGTTGTGGGAGCCGGATACACCTCGGAAACGACAATTACTTCAGGTTCAGGGTCTACAACTCCAGCCTGAACATTCCATTTCAGAACTTTTTGTTCTAAAGTTGCTGTAGCATCAGCAACAATAATGTAGCCGTCCTCTTCTTCAGAAATATCACCAAAATAGGCAAAACTATCTCCGAGTCTCATTGCTGGTTGTTCAACTTCGTCTACAACTTCTGTTGAATACCATTCGAGCAGTTGCGTTGCGTCGTATCCCTCGCCATTGTCGGTCAATTGATATACTTTAAATGGAGAAGAATGCCCGATTGCAAGGCTCGAAACCAAAATCTTTCCTGATGGAGTGATGACAATGTCGTTTGCAGGATAAGTTCCACCGGTGACGACTTCTGCATCAATCGGTTTAGAACTCAATACATTGCCTGTCTCAGCATCAAGCACAACAATTTCCAGTGGACTCACCTTTCTGGAAAGAATGTACAATTTGCCATCAAAATATGCCATTCCACGCTCTGTGGTGGCACCCATCCATGAGGGAACTTCACCTCCAATAGGAATTCCGGAACTCCAATCGGCCGTCCCGTTTACGGAAATATCCCAAACGGAAGTAACTTTCAGTTGCTGAGCAAATGCTACAGAACCGATTAACAAAAAGGAAAGTAACAAAGTAAAAATTCTCATAATCATAAAATTTAGTTTGACAATAAATATTTAAAAAACAGTAGTTATTTATGTTTTGGTACTATGCAATTTACAAAAAGTGAACTGCATTATCGAATCGTTTTTTATGACTTTTATCAAAAAATCAATGAACTTTTTTAATCACACTGCCATTTTATTCTCTTAACAACTTGCTTTCTTTTCTGTTGTTTTTTTGATTAACGGTAAGAACAAAAAGGCCGGTTTGAGGAAATTTCAAATAAATCTTTGCAAGCCCCCGACTAAAATCCAAGGTGCCACTTTGTACTGTTTTCCCCTGTAAATCATAAATAGTGTATGGAAAGGTGCCTTCTGCTTTCTCCAGTTCAATTTGAACCTGATTTGTTGCCGGGTTAGGAAAAATTCTAAAATCATCGCTCTGTTTGACAATTTCTATTGCTGACGTAGAAAAGTCGTCGGAAACAAGCAGGTTGTCAAAAATGATTATCCCTTTATCCGAAAAGGATGTTTGCCCCGATATCAGTTTAAATCCGGCGAAATTGTACTGCCCGTTTTCTTCAGAAAAGTTTAACTGACAGGTTCTGAATTGCCATCCTGCAAAATCAACCACCGTTAACGGAATTTCATATTCGGTTCCGTCTTTTTCAAACAGTAAAACTATTTCGTTATTTGAAAGATTACCCCAAATGTAGAGCCCTGCGTAACTACTGCTCGTAACACTAAACAGCGTTTCAGGCGGGCGTACTACAACATGCGCTTCCGGTTTGGCAAATTCATATAAAAGGCGGTACGAATAGCTTCCGAACAACTGGTTTGAACTATATCGCAAAATCCTGTTTCCTGCACCTTCAACTATATTAAAGCTATTTTGTAAATCTACTGCCCACGAGAGGGCCGATTGTTCAAAATCGAGAGCAACAGTTGCATCCGGCTCATCAACAGGCCCTACCGTAAATGTAATATCTTCGTCATTTTGCAATTGAAGCCCGTCACCATCGGTCAATCCTGCACTTAGTTTAAGCGTGTACGAACTTCCAGGCTCCAACCCTGAGGGAGAGAATGCATACGAGCCTACATCTCCGGGAAAGGCGTTTACTTCGATTCCGGCACGGTTTAAAATTTTGCCTTCAGAGTCTTCCACATGAATAAGCGTGGTCAGGTTTTCTTCTACAAGTCGTCCGTCAAAATGAATTCGCATTTGCGTATTTTCATATACATTTTCCATTCCGTTGCGCGGATATATATCCAACACCGACAGACGGTTTTTCAGGGCAGTAAGAAATGAAAACGCAACATCATTTTCCATGGAAAGGCCGCCAATGTGTTTCACACTTTTATCCAGTGTAACCGTGTAAAGAGTTGAAGTGGCAAGCGGAGCATTGGGGGTAAATACGGCTGAACGCTCCTGATTTTCGTAGGAAAATGTTCCTTCAACTTCAGGCGAAATGGAAAATGCATTTTCAAATGACTCATGATCCACTTCAAAATTGAAATGAAAAACAACCGAAGTTGCAGCAGAAACACGTTCACCGCTCTCTACTTTCGGTGAATAATCCAGCACCTGCATTGGATCCGACCGGTCTTGTTCCACATAACACAACTGGTATGTAACCGTGTCTGGCTTCACTACAATGTTGTCTATTACTTTAGTGGAATACTTTTCTGCTTCAATTTTAAGCTGGTAAATGCCCGGCTCAAGGTTGTCGAAAAGGAAAAAACCATTGTTCAGACTGTCTGTGGTGTATTCATTATTTCCGGGCTGCAAAGTAATTTTGGCCTTGTTTACAGGTAGCCACGCATCTGTAGATCCGGCTGTAGTGTAATACTCCGTTACTTTTCTGAAGTCATCTTTTACAAAACCTGCAATTTTACCGTTGGAATCTTTGCCTTCCCCAAAATAATCTAAAAATGCCCGATAAAAATGCCAGGCTTCCAGATGTTTGTACTCGCGGTTCATTAAACGGTAGGTTTCCGGGATGTAATCGTGAAACGAGCCTTCGGAAATCAATCCGGGGACTGTCAGCGGGCGCAAAACTCCATATCCATTCCAATTCTCGGGAGCAAATGATTTGTCGCCTCTCACTATTCTGTTACTGTTTGTCCAATGCGATGTTTGGTTTGAAATCAACCTTTCCCAAAACAAATTGGCAACGTCCATGCTTGCAGGGAGAATAGGATTGTTGTCCCACCCGTGAAAAAGCTGAAGTACATAATTTGTAACGCTGTTAAACGCATTGCTGTGAATTGAAATCATAAAGTCCACCTGATTGGCGTTGGCTTCTTCTGCAATGGCCGACAAGGGACGGTCGTCTTCGGTACGGTTTTGAACCCTAGACATAATTACTTCTGCTCCGGCATTTTCGAGTAACATCCGGAGGTGTAATCCTTTGGCGAGGTTGCTTTTCGATTCCCAAAATCCTGCGGTATCGCCAAGTGCAAACGGTTTAATCGGGACATTGCGGTCGTCGGAATTATAACCTCCGTGCCCCGGATTTACATATATTTTTACTCCCTCAAGGTTTTGTCCGTAACCATTCAGAAAAAATAAAAGTCCAAAAAACAGAGACGGAATTAAATACTTTTTCATGATTTACTGATTTAACTTGTAATGAATAAACCACACTTCACCATCAAGGGTATTAAAAGCAATCCGCTGCGTTTTTGTGGATACTGCAGGATACATAGCAATTAGTTCTTCGGGCGATAATACCTGACGATCTCCGCTGAGGGGGTGCACAGCAACTATATACGACTGCTGAATCTGATGCCCGTCGTCTTTTGTAACCATGCCCACAATAAGGTTATTTCCGGCCCAAACAGGAGATTCGATCTGCCCCAGGTCAACCAAAACCATTCCGGCAAGGTCACATATAAAAGCTCCTTTTCCCATGGCGTATGCCAAAATATGTTTCCGGTCGGGAGATACCGAAGGCCAAATATAGCTTTCGCTATCGTAGGGTTTTATTACAAGTCGGTTTTCTCCGCGGTAAAGAACGAGTTCCCGGTTTTCAATGCCGGCAAAAATTTCATCGCTCTTTTCGGGTGCAGAATCGTCAATCAGTGTACTTTTGAGCTCATCGTCAGATCGGAACAACACTTTGTTTCCGGCAATCATTGGAACGGATAATGTTCGCACGGCCGGTTCAACCTGACGGGTTGTAGCAGTTGCTTTTTCCCATGCATTCAGTTTTGTAAACCTTCTTTTTTCAATAAATTCCTGTTCCATAAACAGAACGGTTTTATTGTCTTTTGAAAAAAGAGGGGAGTAGCCTGCACCATCTGCATCAGAAATTTTTGTCAGGCTTTTTGTCGGCAGTTCAAGCAACTGCAATCCTTTGTAGTTCTCAGCAGTCAACAAAATACGTTCTCCCGAATAATCGAAACTAGGGTGATAATAACGCTCGTTTCCGGGGATCTCAAGCTTTTCAACCTTTACAACTTCAACCTGTTGTGCTGTTGCTATGGTCGAAAGAATTATGAGTGCGAAAAGCAGGTATTTCATTTTTTAAGTTTTATAGTTTTAGATAATTTTTAGTATAAAAAACTGGAACAGTTATTTTATCAGTTTCAGGGTTTCCCTTCCATATTCGGTTTCAAGTGTTAAAAAGTAAAGCCCTCTGGGCAGCTCTGCGCCTTGCATGTAAAGCGAATGTTCTCCCTTTAATTTAAAAGAATGTTGTCCCTGTTTTACTCTTCGTCCGGTGAGGTCAGTAATAAACAATTTTACCCTTGAGTTTTTAGGCAGCGTGTAACTAATACGAATTGGCCCGTCGGCGATAAGAGTTGGGGCAAACAGCGACAATTTTAAATCATCAATGGCACCGGATGATGTTGTTAAAAGTGAGAATGAAACCACCTCAGACCAGTCGGTGTAAGATGATGTTCCATAGTTTGCACGTGCTTTTGCGTACCAGGTGCCGTCTTTCAACCCACTCATCGTCAGCGTTTGCAAAGGAGCGTCAATCGACTGCTGGATGCGATCGTTCCACGGGAAAGTTGATGAGCCTGATAACTGAAAGGTAAAGCCTTTAGCCAGCTCATCAGCACTGACGGTCAGATCAACTTCCGGCCCTGCAACCGATTCTCCTTTTGAGGGAGAAATTATTGTCGGGATTGATGGAGGAGTGGTAACTGTTGAAAATCTGACTACATCTGACCAAACTGTGGTCGATTGGTCACTAGCAGCCTGCATGCGCAGGTAGTACGACGAATACGAGAATATCACTCCCAACGGGAGCTCAAAAGCAGTCCCTTCCATTAAATCCTGATCGAAAATAATTCCCGTAAACGAATTGTTCGTTGAAATTTGCATCCTGAATGTATATCCTTCTTCAAACGGTTCCCATTGAATAACCGGAGTAAGTTCAACGTTTGCGGTTTCGTTGAGCGGATAAACCAACCTTGGTCTCGGAAGTTCCAGAAGTTTGAAACTGCGTTTTTCAGAAACAGTGTCTTTGACGCCCGCCATTCTTGTGTAAACTCTCCAGTAATAAACAGAGTCTTCTTCCATTGGAATGTTGGAGGAAGAAAATTCTGATTCAGCCAGATTATGGCGGGCAACAACAGATTTAAACAGCGAATCTGCGGCTACTTCAAGCAAATAGCTTTCTGCATTATTTACGTCTTCCCAATCAAACATAAACCCGTGATAGATGTTTTCTTCATCTTCCGGAGAAAGAAGTGTAACAGGATGATTCTCCTGTGGAGCTTTGCCCATTATTACCGGAGGAAATTCATTGCCGTTCCGATCGAATACGGCAACAGCAAATACATGGTCGTCAACTAAACTTTGAAGGTCAGTCAAATCAAAACTGGTGGAATATGCTATTCCCCTGATGTATTTTCCGTCGTTAAAATTTCCGGTGTTTTCGATCTGCAGTTCAGGAATAGCGTAAACCACGAATCGCACATTTTCTTCGTCAGAGTTCCATAAAAGCCGGTCGTTTTCAATCCTGATATTTTGGGGCAACGACCGGTCTTCTTTGCTGTTCCATGGTTTTACCGGAGGCAACGCGCGATTTTCATATTCATGAGTGCGTAAATAGTTCATAAAACCCTGCCTGTAAATCATGGTTGAGCGGAAAAATACACTGCCTGGAGCGTTATTTTTATCGGAATTCCGATTCCACTGAATCTGCAAGCCAAACTCCGACGGATCGTACCCCGCTGTAGCTGTTTTCGAACTCATTTTTGAAAAGTATTCGATCATGGAAAGCCCTTGCAAATCTGTTCTGAGAAAGTTGCTATAAGCCGATTTTAATGCAAGTGGGGGAGGATAATCCGATTCATCGAGATTTGACAGGGAGTGGCTCACATAAAGATGCCTGCCAAAATGGTTTACAACATCCGACCACCAGGGGGCAAGTTTCTTGTAATCCTGGCCAGTGCTCGTTGTCGGCCAATAAAGTTGCGGCGAAATATAGTCTACAGTACCTTCGTTTAGCCAGGCCACCGGATCACAGTAAATGGTTTTATACGCATCCATACCGGTCACTCCCGACGGCAGTGATAATCCGTAAGAAGCTGCTACCTGAGAATCCACCGTCCAGATTCCGAAAGGCGAAACGCCAAAGGTTACCCACGGTTTATTCTTTTGAATGGTTTCGTAAACATCAGCAACCATTTTGTTTACATTTTGCCTGCGCCAGTCGTGTAAATCCATGTTGGCCGGCTTCCAGTTATTTTGCGAATATTGATCCATTGAACTTGGAGTACCTCCATATGCGTAAAAGTAGTCGTCGAACACAATCCCATCTATATCATAATTAACAACTATCTCCTCCACAATGTCAGAAATTCGTTGGCGAACTGCGGGGTTTCCGGGGTCAAGGATCGAACCACCGCCAGAATAGGACAACACCCACTCCGGATTGGTTTGATTATAATCACCCGGTTGGCCGGCGTACTTTCCTGCAACCGATTCAAACCGGTAAGGGTTCAGCCATGCGTGTAGCTCCAGCCCGCGTTTGTGGCATTCATCAACGGCATATTGCAATGGATCGTAGCCGGGGTCAGCACCACGATTACTCACGAGGTATGCAGACCACGGTTCAAAGCTGGAAGGATACATGGCATCGCATTCGGGGCGAACCTGAAAAAAGACTGCATTCGTGCCGGCTACCTGCATGGAATCAAGAATACGACTGAGTTGCTCTTTTTGCCTATCGATATAGATCTGACCTCCTCCGGAAGGTATTTTTATACCGGGCCAGTCGAGCCCCCAAACTGTTGTTAGCCACGAAGACCGAAGCTCTCGTTTGGGAATTTGAGCTCCGGAATAGAACGAAGCGCTAATTAAAAAAAATGTAATGAGGAATAAGGTAAAATTTCGAATCATAAGCTATATTTTCAATTTTATTTTTCTGAATTCATCCACCTTTACTAACAGCTAAGGCGAAACGATTAATTTGCCGGTGAACGTTGAATCGTCTCCTTTTAAAACCATGAAATAAGAACCAGGAGCCAATCCGTCAACCGCAATAAAATCAGTTTTTTCGCTTTTATTTATATAAATGGCTTCATTTCTAACTTCCTCTCCTGAAGTTTTATACACATATAAATGAAACAAACCCTGCTCAATTTGGTTTGCCCGAATGAAAAATCCGTCTTTTGTTGGGTTGGGAAACACGGTTAATTCCTCTGCTTTTTGCCGAATAGGGATTGAACTTTGCTGGTCTTTTTCCGGGTACACTGCAGATAAACCTTTTAACCAAAACGTTCCGTTGTAGCTAGTTCCGGACACATATTCCGGGTCGCGTTCCACATTTAAGCGAATACTAACGAGAGGAACCGGGTACTCTTCCTGTTTAATTTTTGCGGTGTTGATGGCCACCTGTCTTTTCAGAAGTTTATCGTCAGAAAATGTCGAAGTCTGGCATACTCCATACTGATGATCCAGTACGTAATAGTATGACGACAAGTGTCCGCTTCCTGCTGCTTCCATCTGAATGGAGTCGGGCATGCCGTATACATCAATTTCTTTGGCGAGTGTAATGCTGGCGGTACGATTGGAATACTTAAATTCATAATCCACCTTCAACATTTCCTCTCCATAAACCGGATGCACTTCTCTTGTAAGCGTAACATTATCGATTTGTTTTAGCGAAGTAGTCCACGAATCAGGGGCAGAAAAATCATCGAGCAATAAATGCCCCCTGCCAATTTCAACGCTTATCTGGCATGTGTCTGTCTGGTTCTCGATGCCGGTGGAAACAATTATATCAACCATCCCGTCTTTTTTTCCAGAGAAAACGCCGTCTTTACTAATTGTCCCGATTGTTGCATCAGATGATGTGAAATTTATAATGTCATTATCCATCTGGTAGGGCTCTCCGGTGATTCCTTTTCCAAAAACTTTAAATGTGTAATCGTGCCGATGATCAATAACAAGGGATTCAACAGAGAATGAGACCTCTTCTACCGGAATAACCTTGACTGATATTGTATCAGAAAGTCCATTCCATGTTCCGATAATGGAACCGGACTCGCCGGTGCCTGATGCGGTAAAAAGTCCGTTCGTATCTATCTTTCCCGGGTTGCCGGTTAATTTGTACTGAATATTTTCTGCATTCAGATAATCAACTACTGCCCCTTTGTTGTCAAATGTACTTGCTTTCACCTGAAATTTTTTTCCGAAAGGAATGGTAATGTGGTCAGCGTTAAGTTGCATTGTTGTTGCCTGGTCTGGAATCGCAGTAGAAATAACCATCAGTGCGTTTGCGACTGCACGTTCTGCTCCATCGGAAGGAGTATTTTTTACCTCGTTGCGAACGACCATGGCAGAAGAGCCCCCGCCATCCAGATTCAGCGCAAATGCTGCCCCTGACTGCCTCATAATGTCAGCAAGTTGTTTGGTGCTTACTCCTTTCGAATAGATCGAACGACCATCGACCACCACCATAATTACCTTTGATTTATCTGCCGAAAAGCCAACTGCTGTTCGCGGATGCAATTCTTTCCAGTTATTTTCCTGTACAACTCCATCTTTCAGAATAATTCTGTCGCCACCAATGAGTTCTGTTATTTGGGGCGTTAGCTGATACTGACTTTTCAGGATCATTCTCATGTCGAGCTCAACAATGTCGTTTACGTTCAGATTGTTCAGGTATGCAGCAGCGTCGCCATGTCCGGAAAGAATAACTTTATCGTCGGGAATGGGAGTAGAGCCCCGGTTTGTATTAATTTTCTCAATTTTTAGCTGAACCTTTCCGTTTAGCCTCCAGGAGCCGCCTACCACTGTTGCAACAGCTTCGGTTCCCCACTGGTTCGTTCGTGTGGTTTGTCCAAAATAGCTGTTAAACAAAATCATGTTGTTGGTGTTCCTCGTGTTGTTAACGTTTGTAATAGGATACGATTCTACCCCGTTATAAACCGTTCCGGAAAAAGACATCACATCAATAAACGGATTTTTACCGTTATCAAAAGCAATTACCGGATTTGTACCTGTTTTTTTTGCCATCTGCCCCTGGAGAACCTGCCCGTTAATCGGGTCGCCTTTATTGGGAGATACGGTATTGTAAAAGTCGCCATTTATTGCAGCAAATGCCACGTGCCCCTGTTTCGATTTGCGCGAAGCCATTGCCGAGGGGCGCTCTAAACCCTTAATCGTATCGTAGCTTAAGCACGTTTCAAATTGAATGTATGGGTTTGTTACATCAACTTCCAGCACATTTACCGTTAGAGGCATATCGGGTAATCGAAAGTAGGTATGCATTGTTCCCAGACCAACATCGTGGCGGTAAATAATAGTGTCTGTTTTATATTTGACTCCCTGTATGGCAATGCTGTCCTGCGAACTGGCTGTTAAATATCCAAACAGTAAGAGTAGAGTCAGGAGATTGAATTTCTTCATTGGTTTTTGTGTTTTTTGTAATAGATGGAATATGTTTTTTTGATGCAATTTGATGGATTCCATCTTAATATTCATTCGTAATATTGAAAAGGGTTTTAGTAGCAAGATTGTGGAAAAGACTTTCTTTTTTAGGGGAAAGCCTTTTCCACAACTCAACAAATTATGAAGCTATTTGGCCATTTTGTCAATGGCAATACCGTAGGCTTCCACACCTTCAATAAAATATTCCACAACCGGAGTATCTTCACCAAGTTTAGCGCGTTTGATTCCGGAGCGGTGTAACGGATTAGCCTGATAATATTCTTCAGGATCGGTGCCTTCGGGAGGCTGCGGACCACGGTAAGCCCAATAAACATACTCTCCGTCTATTGCCATTCCTGTAATAAACAGCGGTTCACTGGTGCCGCCTTCTCCATCAAACGGACTATTATCAACTACTTTAATTCCCGACCCGTCGAGGTTGCTACTTATTACCATTTTGTAACGACTGTCGGCAAAATAGAGCCTTTGGTTTGCATCGTCAATAACAAACGACCGTATTCCGAAACTTTGATGAATGGCTCCGCCTGCTGGAACAGGGTCTCCGTCCTCTTTTGGACGACCGAGAATATCTCCGTCGGTAAACCTGAAAATACCGGATCCTGTGGTGTTTTTAGCCCACCACCACTGACCATTGTATTTGGTGAAACTACCGTTTACATTCCCCCAACTGATCCCTTGTCCGTAATAACCTAGCCAGTTGTTTCTCACAAAATAGTCGAATTCACTTAAGGAGAATTTCTTATTTCGGGTAGAGGTTGAAGTTCTGAAAAGACCCTCTCTGCGATCTGCCCAATAAATCATCTGGGTATTTTCGTCGATGTAACCGTAATAAAAATCGAGGAACGTATCTCCTCCAAAATTCTCAAGAATCGTTTCCTTGCGCTGGCCATCGTGAGATATTACGAAAATTTCACCGTCGCCGGCAGTAAGGTAGTCCGGGGCATTAACATAACCAAAGTGCGTGCCCGCGTCAAACACATAAAGCCAGTCGCCACTATATTGAAGCGTAAGCGGGTGTTTTCCTGAACGGTAACCAGAGTTGAACGGATTGTTCAATTCAGGATCTATTTCGTCGATAATTTTTTTCGACATAATATTGCCTTCTTTTACAGCGTAGTAAAGCGTTTTGGCAGGTTGGTTATAATTTACCCTGACATTCACATTTACCGGGGTCAGTTGTTTTCCGCCAATGGTAACGGTGAGGGAAACAATCTGGCTGCCAATACTCCCGAATACAACCGAAGGTGATTCTGAAGAACTGTTACCTTCTGCATCAACTCCTTCACCAATCGTACCAACCGGAAAATTCCAACTGTATTCGACCGGTTTGTTTTCAGGATTTTCGAGCAGCACCTCGAATGAAATTTGCGTCTGGTTGTAGACGATAATCTCGTCGGAGGCGGTATAATTTACTACCGGAACAATGTCGCTAATCATTAGCTTCTTTTCTACTTTGTGAGTTCCGTCAACCGTAAGCGTAACATTGTATGTTCCGGGTTCCTCATATTTATGAACCGGACTTTGTTCGCTGGAAGTAGTACCATCTCCGAAGTTCCACTCCCACGAAGAGCCAGAAACGGAAAGGTCGAGGAAGTGAATTTCTTCGCCTACCACATAATGCAGAGACGTGGATGAATAGGTGAAATCGAACTCCGACGAAGGGAAGAGCTCGGGTACAATTTCATTTTCGCAAGCCCAAAAAGCGAAACTGGCGATAATTACCGAAAAAAGAACAAATATTTTAAATCGTTTCATAATCCAATTTTTTTAGTGAAAGTGTTACGATACGGTAATTGCTTTGGTTTCAGAGAAATTCTCTACGTTATTTCCGTTAACTATCCGCAACCGCGCATTTAACTGATATCCCTGGGTGAATTCAACCGCATAAAATTGCTTGTTGGTATTGTAAATAAATACACCAAAAGAAACTTCATTCATATGAGCCCTCAAACTGGTTTCCGCTTCGGGTTTTATTACGCGTATAGTTTCCTCACCCTCTGTAATCGTATCAAAATAGCCTTCAAAAATTTCTTCTTCTACTATTTGTTGATCATCAACCAGTAAGCTTTTGAAATCTTTATAGGAAAACTGTTCAAACAGATTGTCAAGAAACTGGGTTTTTACATATTCGGGAATAAGCTGATTAAACTGTTCCGGATTGAAGGCAATTGGATTTTTATATTCCAACGACGAAAGAGTATAGCTTACCGGAAAACTGTTTTCGATTACATAAGCCTTCTTTTCAGCATCGTAACTGGCGTCAGAATGATCCAACGATTTGATTTCGATGAATTCACGAACGAGAGCAGATGAATCGATGGTCAAAGTATATCCGGTTGGAGGATAACTTAAGGTGTATTTCAAATTTTTATTTACATCGTACCAAATGCTCAAATCGTTAAATTTATTGTCAACCGACCAGTACTCTGCATAAAAGGAGACATCCTTTCCGGCCATAACATTGGTTACCGGCACATCCCAATAGATATTTGCAGCAACATAGCCGGGCGACGAAATGTCGTCAATCGGGTCGTTTATTGTACACGCAGTAATTAGCAGAAATGCTGAAAATATATATGCCAGAGGTTTGGTAATCCTACTGCAAAATATTGTTGTTCTTAATTTTTTCGTATTCATGTTTTTCCCTTTTTGATTAGTTTTGAGGTGCCCAAATCATTGGTTTCTTCAACCATTCCGGATTTCTGAATGCATCCAGACGAATAAGTTCTTCGCGGTTGTATTTCTCTTCTGTTTCCGGATCGTAGTTAATTCGCTGAATCCACTGATTTTCATTTGACCAGTATGCTTCGTACAAATTATGTGGCCGCCTCAACCCCGGATAAACAATAGTGTTGTCGTATTTTCTGTCGTTTACATCGTTGCTGTATCCGTATCGGCGTAAATCGTTCCATTGTTCAACCTGAAGGTACATTGCTTTGTATTTTTCGACCATAATGTGACTGAGGTCAATGTTGGAAGAACCGGGAACCAGTTCCGGGTCATTTAAATACGTGTCAATTTCCTGTTGGGGAACGAGTATTCTTTTCATGTGTGATTCGATGCCCTGGCGAAGGTGTTCTGAAGCCCTGTTTTTGTCCTGTGCCCAATAGGCCGCTTCTGCCGCAATAAAATGCAGCTCCTCACGGGTAATGAATGTAATGGTTGATGTGTCGGTTGTTAAAACAGATTCATATAAATCCGGATACCATTCAATTTTATGTGTGGGAGGCATTCCGGAATTGTTTTCAAGATATCTGTATGTGATTTCATCGCTATCATCGGCGCGTGCTTCCATAAGCAGGGGCAGGCGCGGGTCAGTAAACTCACCCGTTGCCGGATCAAAACCCATCATATTTTCAATGAAATATTTTGAAGGAATAGCTGACAGTAAGTCGTTGGAACGGCTTTCCCAAGAGTTAACGGGTTTGTTGTTCCTTCCCCACATACAGTTTTTTTCCACGCTGGACCCGCCATCAAATTTATAGCGCGGATCAACCCAGTTTGAAAGAGCCTGTTCGGCAGCAGTTAATATAGCACCAGCACTCCCCGTGTTCAGGTTCGGCAGGTCGCGTAATAAAATGCGAGCTTTTACAGCCAGTAAAACCTGTTTCCATTTTCCCATGTCGCCGGCAAATACCCGGTCAACATTTTGTCCCATCGGCCTGTTTGTCGCTTGGGTAACTTCCGGGCCGTCGAACAACTGAATAAGTGCCTCGGTCTCGGTTTCCAGCCATTCGTAAATGCTTTCCTGCGTGTCGTATTTTGGAGATGCTGACATGTACGCCTCAGTAAGCGGCATATCGCCAAAAGCATCGGTGGTTTGCTGCACCGAAAGCAACCTGAGCAACCGAACCAAAGCTACGTAGTTCATAGAGTTTTCTTCTTCAGCAAAACGTAATAGTTCTTTCGCATTTGAGCCTACATCGTAAAAATGCCGACGCCACTGCGGGTGACGATTCATACCCAAAAACTCCCAACCGCTACGGTATGCATGCGAGCCGGTTTGGCTTTTTCCTGCGGTTGTCAGACACTGTGAAAGGTATGCCCCGTATTCACTGTGGTCGTAATTTTCCAATGCTGTGTAAAATAGAACCACAGGCATTATTTGATCTACAGGAACCTGATCTGTTCCGTCGGGATCGCGATTATCTCCCAGGAAATCGTCACATCCGGAAAAAGCGGTCAGGAATGCAAGTAAAATCAGTATATATTTTGTTTTTCTCATGATTTATTTCTTTAAAAAGTTGCACTTACATTAAAAGTATAGCTTCGGGTATTTGGAATTCCCAAATAGTCTATTCCGAATGTTCCGGTACCACCGGAAGTACCTGTGTAATTCACAACAGGATCTGACCCGGAATAATTGGTGAATAGCAGTAGGTTTCTCCCTGTTACTGAGAAGTTTAATCCTTTTATTCCGATTTTTTCTGCCAAATTTCCTGCATTGTACGACAAGGTTGCGTAACCCAGGCGAACCAATGAGCCATCTTCAATAAAATTGGAGCCTACCGGAGCATAATAGTTCAGGTAGAAGTTTTGATCGAAAACCACCGGAACGGTATTTTCTGCGTAGGTTCCGTCAGCAAGTTCAACCACCCCATTTATTAGAATTTGCCTGTTGCGGTAGTCTTCAAGTACTTTTGCCTGTCCGCTCGACATCAGGCTGCGCAGCGTTCCGTTAACCACGTCGCCGCCTTTTCTGAAATTCATCATGAGTGAAAGCGACCATGATTTATAGTGCCACCGGTTTAACCATCCGATGGTAAAATCGGGTTCACGGTTACCAATTAGAAGTGAACTGGACGCATTGATTTTTGGTCGTCCCATCTCATCCACAATAATGCGTCCGTCGTCGGTACGCAGATAATCTTTTCCGGACAGTGCCATGGTAGAGCCGTGCAAATACGCAGTAGGCCTAATATCGCTTACCTGGCCTGCATAATGATAAACTTCCACCAACTGATCGGGAAGGCTTTCGACCGTGCCGCGGCTGCGCCCAAAATTGGTAATCATATTCCAGTGAAAATCCCTGGTGTCAATTAAAGTCTGATCCCATGAAATTTCAATTCCTTCATTTTTGATGTCTCCTTCGTTTCGGGTTTGAAGAATGTTTCCGGAAGCCGGAGATACACGAACATCAACAATCTGGTTGGCAACTGCTGTTGCGTACCAGGCCATATCGAGTCTGGTTTTCCCTCCGAAAAGACGGGCATCAATACCAATTTCCCAGGATGTTGACATTTCAGGTTCGAGGTGCGGGTTGCTGCTTCGTGTAGGGTCGACTCCGTATCCGCCATCGGGATGTGGCATGGCTTTGTACCAATTGTCCAGACGGTAAAGCGGAGCATCTTTCCCAACACGTGCCCAGTTTGCCCTGAGTTTTCCGAAACTGATAATGTTTTCGGGCAAAGAAATCAATTCGGTAAAAATTACACCTGTACTAAATGAAGGATAAAAATATGAACGATGTTCTACCGGAAGGGTAGAGGAGTGGTCGTTTCTGCCGGTTGCACTAAACTGAGCAATTCCTTTGTAGTCGAACTTTACTTCTCCATAATAACCGTACATGTTTTTTTCAGACCTGTTCATCGTAATATTTTCCCTTCGAATATCATTCAGGTTGTTTATACTGTAGAATTCAGGAACAATAAACTGTCTTCCTCCCATTCCGGCAGAACGCCCGTAAGAGCTTTTAATATCTACGCCTGCCAGTACCTCCATGCCTAAGTCAGCAGAAAAGTCTTTGCGGAAAGTAGCAAGTATTCCTCCGTTTACCACTGAACTTTTTCCATCGGAATAGAAAAATGAACCCAGGTAATCCAAATCTTCCGAAGTAGGTTCTTGCCCGGGTTCAAGACTCCAACGGGGAGTTACAATACTTTTACTTTCAGATTCTGTATGGTCGTAGCTTATCCGTCCGGTTAAATCAAAATTTTCGATAACGTTCCAAGTAACTGAAGCTTGTAATAACGAGCGGTTCGAATCGTATCGAGACGAATCTTCATATCTCGACCATAACGGACTGAGTGGCGAATTGTATCTATTGTTTGTATCAATATACAACCAGCGAATTGTTCCGTCAGGATTCTTATAATTGGTGATGTCGTCGTCAATCGGCCAACGGTATGCAGTGCTGATACCTGCACCACCTCTTGAGTTGCGGGAGACAATGTTGGCCATAAAATCAACCGCAACTTTCTCTGAAACATTATATTTCGATTTAAACAAAACTCCGTAACGTTCAAGGTAGTCGGATGGAACAATCCCGTCGTGACGAACATAATTTCCTGAAGTGTATGAAGTGAATTTTTCGGAACCACCCGAAACAGAAACATCATATTTTTGGTACAAACCTGTTTTTAAAAAATTACCCGGGTTATCGTACATTACGGTTCCTTCGGGAGCAAGAGGCCCCCATCCGCCCATGGACTGCTCGCGGTAAACACCGTACGAACCGCGCAGGTACATTTGCTGAATTTCGGGAACTCGGAAGGCCTGGTCGACTTGCACTGAGCCACTGGCTTCAACTCGAATTTCACCTACTTTTCCCGATTTTGTGGTGATAATAATGGCTCCGTTTGAAGCTTCCTGTCCGTAAAGAGCAGCCGCTGCCGCACCTTTTAAAACAGTAATGTTTTCAATGTCATTCGGATTTATTTCTGCGGCTTTCGATGCTCCACCGGAAATATGCATACCGTTTAATATGAAAATCGGTTCGTTTTGCTGAGCAGGATTTATGGAAGAGATTCCACGGATAAGAATCTGCGATGATGCTGTAGGAGAACCACCTGTGCCGGAAACTTCGACACCTGCTATTTTCCCTTGAAGTGCATCGACGAAATTGGTTTCTCTGCCTTCGTTTAAGTCCTCGGAATCGACCGATTGCACCGCAAAATTCAGCTTGCGCTTTTCAGCCCTGATTCCCATGGCCGTTACTACAACTTCGTCTAACCCAACAACATCTTCTTCCAGTACCACATTTAACGAAGTTTGCGCATTGACCGGTATTTCGAGGGTTTTAAACCCGACAAAAGAGAAAACCAACGTAGCTGTTGGCGCAGCTTCAATAGAATAAGCACCGTCGATATTTGTGACTGTGCCATTGGTAGTACCCTTTTCAAAAACATTTACACCGGGAAGCGACTCGCCGGTGTTGTCTCTGACTTCGCCACGCACCTGAATTCTGGAATTCTGCCGACTCTGATTTGAAAATACAGCCGACGGAAGCATTAGCAGGTATCCCAGCAAAATAACAATAAATAACCTGGGAATATTGAATAGATAAATATTCCCTTTAACTCGTAGTTTTTGTTTCATGTAGATATGTTTTTGGACTGTTTCACTTGGTTCAACAATTTGTCTTAAAACTTTTTAAACATTACAGTATACCTTAATGTTTGCAACGTTAGTTAAATAGATTATTATAAAGAATGAGTTTAAACAGACTTTCCAATGCATACGTTAAAGAACTTTGCGTGAACATTTTTCCCCTTGCCAATAAATATATTTGCGTCAGAAATAGATGCTCTCTTTATAACAACTTAAAATATTTCATAGTTCAATATTTGTTTTTACCGGAAAAACATCGGCCAACACTGAATTGTCGGCTACGATCAGCTATACAACTAACTGCAATTTTTTGTGTTTTTTTGTTTTAATAATGACGGTTCTCAATGAAGTTGAGTTCTACCACTTTCCCAGTCATGCAATAACTTCCCAAATCTTTCCTCTCCCAAAATTGAATACATACAGGTTTGTTGTCAACTGACTCGATGTTAAGTCATCTATATATAGAGGTTCAAGTTTTGTTGAGTCTGACAATTGAGTAATCCAACCACATCCGTCAATACCTGTTAGATTTTTTAAAATAGGGGGCAGAATCCAAAATTGTTTTTTCATAGGCTTAAATCTTTAGCTATTCCAGCAACAGATGGGATTTGCATAAAATCTAAACGCATAATTTGTTGCGAATTCCATTGTATACTCATTTCAAAACTCTTGGTTTTGATGAGAGTAAGACACAAATTACCCAATAATGGTTGCGTGCAATATATTTTTCCGGTCGTTGATTTTAGATTTTGACACAAACTCGGGAAAAAACACTAGGCTTATCCTCACTAAAGAACGGCCTTCCCCGATTGATTATTCGTTTTTTAAATCAACAGGAATGGAAATGTAAAAAGTGGTGCCTTTTTCGGGGGAAGTCTGAAACCAAACTTTTCCTTTTAAGTATTTTTCGCCGAAGAGTTTCATGCTGTATGTGCCAATTCCTCTGCCGGTGCCTTTGGTTGAAAAAGATCTTTTAAACAGCTGGAGTTGTACTTTTCGTTCAATCCAGGTACTGTTATGTACCGAAAAAAGTATGGAATCCTTTTTCCCGTGTGCTGACAATGTAACTGTGGTATTTGCCGGAGAGGCTTCCAGTGCATTTTTTACCATGTTCCCCAAAATTCTTCTCAGAATTGCCAGGTCGGTATAAACAACCAGGTCATCCATCTTTTTGTCAATGTACAACACCTTATCTTTAATAATTTCGTGTTTGGAAAAAAGGTCGACCACATCATTAAGTAGTGTCATGGTATTTGTTACCGAAAATACCGGCTCAAGGTCGCCTCGCTCTGCTGCAATTAACTGGCGTTGATTTTGGATTTCATCCACCATATTATTGGCTGCACGGCTTATCGTTCGTGCAATTTCTTTCATGTCCGACGAATCATCCAATTCCTGGAGGATTGAAGACAGACCTGAAATTCCCCCGGCACTGTTCATTACATCATGAAAAAACACACGCTCAAGTGTTTGGCGTCGTTTCTCATTGCTAATGTCATGAATGGCAAATATGGTATATTCTGTTCCTTTTTCGATGTACGGAGTAGCGGTAACCCGAAAATCCATGGCATCGTTGGAACAATTGGTTATCCGGCATTCTTTCTCGGATTGAACTCCCAGTTGTGATTCCAAAATTGCGCCAACAGCTCCGCATGTTCTGCAAAATTCGGAAGTGCCGCACCCACCTTCACAGGAACGGGCGTGGATACAGTTAACGGCCTCTCCCGGCCGTTTTCCGATTACCGGTTTGCTGTCTGAAAGATTTAAAAAATGCAGAAATAACTTATTGGCATAAACAATTTGTCGGTGTTGATTAAGAATGACAAGCATGGTGGAAACGGAATCGGCAATTCTATTTAATATGATATTGTCCGCAAATATCCGGGCATCTTTCTCAATCTGAGAAGGCTCGGCTCGTTCAACCGGGGCAAAATGTGTTTTCGGCTTTCCTGGCATGCTTTCGGCAATTAATGTATTTGTTGATATGTAGTATGTTCTTCTGCGTCACAAAAATAGGCGATTTATTTGAAAAAAAAAAGAAACCCCACTCAGTGAAGTTTCTTTTAACTTTTTCAAAACCTGATATTGTAAGGTATTTACTATGAAATTTTTACATGGTTTTTATTTCAGCAACGAGCTTTTGAATAGAGCTTTTTGCATCACCGAATAACATCCTTGTTTTTTCATTGAAAAACAGCTTGTTTTCGATACCTGCATATCCTTTGCCCATACCACGTTTCATAATAATGATGTTTTTTGCAAGATGGGCATCGATAATTGGCATTCCGTAAATCGGGCTTCCCGGGTCGTCGTATGCGGCCGGGTTTACAACATCGTTTGCTCCAACCACAATGGCAACATCCACATTTGGCATATCCGGGTTGATGTCGTCCATTTCAACGAGTTTTTCATAAGGAACGTCAGCTTCGGCAAGCAAAACGTTCATGTGCCCCGGCATCCTACCTGCAACCGGGTGAATCGCATATTTTACATCAACACCTTTGCTTTCGAGCAATTGATCTAATTCCTGAGCAATATGTTGTGCCTGTGCCACAGCCAGCCCGTATCCAGGAATGATTACAATGCGTTGCGAGTAGCTCATCAAAACAGCAGCATCGCTCAGCGTAATTTCCTTTATTGTACCCTGTTCGCCACCGGCGGCAGAAGCACCTCCTCCAAAAGAACCAATAATAACATTAATAAGCGACCGGTTCATTGCCTTACACATTAATACGGTAAGAATTGTTCCTGCTGCTCCAACCAAAATACCACCCAGTATCATCGCCTGGTTATTGTAGATGAACCCTGCCATTGCTGCTGCAATACCGGTAAACGAGTTCAACAGAGAAATAACAACCGGCATATCGGCACCGCCAATTGGCAGAACAAACATAACCCCGTAAATTAATGATAATACAAGCAACGAATAAATGGCCCAAATCATTTCTGATGGCGGGTTAGGGGAGACCACAATGTAAATTCCCAGCCCAAGGGTAAGAACCATTAAAAACAGGTTCAGATAGGTCATAAATGGTTTCATCAAATCGCCTACTTTTCCGTCGAGTTTTCCGTAGGCAATCATACTTCCGCTGAATGCTACTGCACCAATTATTAATCCCAGCACGGTTACTAAAATAGAACCAACATCGCCTGCAACGGCATTTGGATATTCGAGCAGGGCAACCAATGCAGAAGCAGCGCCACCGGTAGCATTGTAAAATGAAACCAGTTGAGGCATGGCTGTCATTTTTACTCTGCGTGCGATAATCCAACCAATGACTGCACCTACGCCAATAGCTGCCATAATAATCCATATGTTGGCTAGTGAAATTCCTTCGCCTTCAGGATTTTTATGAAGTAATAATGTAGTAAGCATGGCAAGCGCCATTCCGCCAAATGCCCAAAGGTTCCCGTTGCGGGCTGTTTTGGGATGCGAAAGCAGCTTTAATCCAAAAACAAATAAAAGGGCGGCTACCAAATAGCTCAACTCGAGCAAGGTATCGCCTATGGTAAATTCAGTTCCGTTCACTATTCCTAATACTTTATCCATGATTTCCTACTTTTTTTTCTTTTTAAACATTTCGAGCATCCTGTCGGTTACTGCAAAACCGCCTACCACGTTAAGCGTACCGAAAATGAGTGCAAGGATTCCCAGCACCAAATCAAGCGAAAACCTGGAAAGATCGGCATGACCAACCAAAATGATACCTCCGATAATAATTACACCGCTGATGGCATTGGCTCCTGACATAAGTGGAGTATGCAAAACAGCAGGTACGTTGGAAATCACTTCAATACCCAGAAATATGGATAAAGCGATAATAAAAATGGCTTCTTTGTATTCAAAAAAGTATTGTAAAATATGTTCCATATCTGGTGTTTTTAGTTGTTTTCAATTACGGATTTTACGCGCTCGTTATATAACTCTCCTTTGTGTGTAATGCAGGTCCCTTTTACAATGTCATCGTCGAAATTGAGGTTCAGTGTTCCCCCTTCACCGATGATAAGCTTAAGAAAGTTAAATACATTTTTGCCAAACATACGACTGGCATCGAGCGGGGTTTTTGCCGGGTAATTCGATTGCCCGATAATTGTTTTCCCCTGGAAAGTAACCGTTTTATTGTTTTCTGTTAATTCGCAATTGCCGCCGGTAGAGGCTGCTAAATCGATGATAACAGAACCCTCTTTCATCTTTTCTACTGTGTCTTTTGCAACCAGTAGCGGGGCTTTTCTTCCCGGTATTTGTGCGGTACAAATAATAACATTTGATTTTATGGCCTGCGCATCAATGGCTTCCTGTTGCTTCTTTTTATACTCTTCTGTTTGTTCAACGGCATAACCTCCGGCTGCTTTGTCTTCGGTAGCGCCCTCTACTTCAACAAATTTTCCACCCAAACTTTGTACTTCTTCTTTTACCGCAGAGCGAACGTCAAAAACATACACCTGCGCACCCAGTTTCCGGGCTGTAGCAATGGCCTGAAGACCGGCTACCCCGGCGCCAAGTATTAGTACGTTTGCCGGGCGAATGGTGCCGGCCGCTGTCATAAACATGGGGAAAAAAGTAGGTAGTTCTAATGCAGCTTCGAGAACGGCTTTGTAACCTGCGACGGTAGCCATTGACGACAGAATATCCATGGCCTGCGCCCTTGTACTACGCGGAATAGAATCGAGGCTGAATGTGGTGATTTTCTTTTCCCTGAATTGCTTTACAAGGTCGGTTTCCCAAAGGGGATTAAAGGCGCTAATCCAGACTTGAGAATCCTTAATGTTATTCACATCTTCTTCTGAAGGAGGCTGAATTTGCAGCAATACTTCGGCCTTGTCAAAAACCTCTTTTCTCGAAACAATTTTTGCTCCCGCTTCCCTGTATGCTTCATCAGGGGCAAATGCCGTTTCGCCAGCCGATTGCTCTACAAAAATTTCGACTTTTTGTTCAATCAGGTTCTGGACTATCTCCGGCAACAAAGCTACGCGTGTTTCGTCGCCGTGTTCTTTTAATAAACCAAGAATCATAAATAATTTGATTTAGATAATTTTTCCTCACAAAACTAATAAAATTGTTTTACCGTTAACGTTAACGGTAAATAATTTTTAAATTTTCTTTCGAACACCAAGATCAGGTACAATACTTGGTTACCATTTCCAGCAAATTCTCTCTGGAGAAAGGTTTGGTGAGGTAATCGTTGCAACCGGCATTAAATGCTTTTTCTTTGTCGCCGGAAAGGGCACAGGCTGTTTGAGCAATAACTACTACCTCCGGATTTACTTTCTTTATTTCCCTGGTGGCCTGAAATCCGTTCATCTCAGGCATTTTAATATCCATCAAAATTAAATCGATATCGGGATGTTCGGAAAACAACCGCACTGCCTCCTCTCCATTTTCAGCAAAAAACAGCTTTTTGCATTTTCCGTCGAGTAATTCGGATAGATAAACCTTCCCCGAAAAATCGTCTTCTGCCACCAGAATAGTCAATTTGTTCAGAACTGAATTCCCGGCTTCCGGTTCGTGAACTGAATTTGTATGTTCCAATTCTGTTTTATCATTCATTTGTGGTATCGTAAAAAAGAACTGGGTGCCTTTTGATTTTTCCGACTGAAGCCATATCTCACCTCCAAGCATGCCAATATAGGCTTTTGCAATTGACAGGCCAAGGCCGGCACCTTCGTACAGTTTTGAGATGCTTAAATCGGCTTGGACAAAGCGTTCGAAAACGACTTTTTGCTGTTCTTTATCGATACCAATTCCCGTATCTTTTACAAAGAATTCCATTTCGTCATCCTGCATGCGGTAACCGAAAGCGACACTTCCTTCGTGCGTATATTTGATGGCATTTTTTATCAGGTTAACAAAAACTTTGTTTAACTTTTCCTGGTCGGTTTTTATAAAAGCGTTGCTAAAAGTTGTTCCTTTTTCCTGAGTAAGGATTAGTCCTTTTTTATCTGCATCAGCCTTAAAAAAGTTATACAGATAGTCAATCAGAACATTTACGTTTACTTCGGTAGTTTGAATGTCAAGCGTGCCCGACTCAATTCTGGAAATTTCAATCAGGTCGTTGATGGTGTTGAGCATTCGCTCGCCGCTTTTTTGTATAATTCTGATGTATTCTTTTTGCTCTTTCCCTGAAAGTTTTGGTTCTTTCAGCAATTCGGTAAAACCTAAAATACCATTCATCGGCGTGCGAATTTCGTGGCTCATATTGGCTAAAAAAGCTGATTTCAGCCTGTCGCTTTCTTCGGCTTTTTCTTTGGCTTTTACCAGGTTGTCAATCATGTTTTTCTTTTCGGTAACGTCTTCTCTCACTGATATAAAATGAGTGATTTCGCCGTTAGAATTAAGCATCGGCGAAATGGAAACATCAGCCCAGTACATTTCTCCCGATTTATTTCTGTTCATCATTTCGCCATGCCACTCTTTGCCCGATTTTATGGTTGTCCACAAGTCGTTATAAAATTCGTTGGTGTGTTTTCCCGACTTAAGTATGCGAGGTGTTTTTCCGATTGCCTCTTCGTATAAATAACCCGAAATTTTTGTAAATGCTTTGTTTACGTATTCAATTGTACCTTCAGGGTTTGTTATTATTGTTGCAACAGGGCTTTGCTCAACCGAACGGCTTAAAAGTTTTAACTGATCTTCAATTTCAATGCGATCGGTAATATCACGAACGACAGAAAGAATTGCTTTTTCTCCGCGGTATTTTATGAGACTGGAAACAACCTCTACGGGAATATTTTTCCCGGCTTTCGTAGTATGAACCGTCTGAAAAAACTGTACTTTCCCATTTAAAACAGCATCTGCTATTTTTGCCATCGCTTCGTTAGTCAGATTGCTGTTGACACCCCAAGGTCCTTTTTGAGAAAGCTCTTCACGAGTGTATCCCAGAATTTCAACGGCAGTGTTGTTAACATCCAGCAGCTTTCCGTTGGGCTGAAAAATCCAAACTGTTTCACTCATTCCGTTTATTAAATCGCGGTATTCTTCGAGGCTTGACTGGAGCTGTTGCTGCATCCTTACTTTTTCTATCCGCGTACGGCTTTTTTCTATTGTTTCAGCAACGGCAAACGGAAGCCGTTTAATCTGCTCTTTAATAACGTAGTCGTTGGCGCCGGCCTTCATACAGGACACTGCAGTTTCTTCATTCATGGACCCGGTGAGTACAACAAATGGCAAAAAAGGGGAATGAGCCCGGGTAATTTTCAGCGCAGACATTCCGTCGAAGGAAGGCATGGAGTAATCGGAAACAACAATGTCAGGGTTAAAATCAGCAAGTTCTTTTCTGAAATCACTTTCTGAATCGACCAGCCGGTAAGTAAATTTGATGCCCTCTTTTTGTATCTCTCGCCGGGCCATTTCTGCATCTGTGGGGAGGTCCTCCACAAATAAAATTTTTATGGGCTGATTTTTTTTGTACATCGCAGTGTGATTTTATCTCCCATGTTATTACAAAGATATAAAATTGGATGAACTATTAACGTTCCTCAAAATCGATAAAACATTAGTTTTCATACATCTGTCTTGAATTTCAAATGTGTCAGGTTTAAAAAATCTGTTTTGTTAAAACTTTATTTGGGCTGTTCGTTTAGTAATAACCAATAGTATCCCAGTTCACGAACAGCTTCTACAAATTTGTTAAAATCAACAGGTTTTACAATGTAACTGTTTACACCCAGCCGGTAACTTTCAATTAAATCGGCCTCTTCTTTGGAGGATGTTAAAATAACAACCGGAATAATCTGGGTTTGCGGGTTTTGCTTAAGTTCCTTAAGTACTTCCAACCCGCCTACTTTGGGCAGTTTTAAATCGAGCAGGATAATTTTAGGGCGGACCGTTTTTTTTCTTTCCTGGAACCGGCCTTTTGAAAATATAAAATCGAGCGCCTTTTCGCCGTCATCCAAAACCATTACACTGTTGGCCAGTTTATTCTTTTTTAGCGCCCTGAGCGTCATTTCTGCATCATTCGGATTATCTTCAACAATCAAAATATCTACTTCCTCATAATTTTCCATTCCGTTAGATTTAAAAATTTGACGTATAGAAAAATGTTTTTATGTCTTTTCTTTTGCTACAACAAAATAAGTTAAATTATGACAAAAATATAGCGCCAAAAGTTTGTTTTTATTTCTGACAAACAATTATTTATCAGGCAGCGAAAAGAAAAAAACTGCCCCTTTATCAACTTCAGACTCGGCCCAGATTCTGCCTTCGTGCCTGACGACAATACGCTGAACGATGGCCAGTCCTACTCCCGTGCCTTTAAATTCGCTGCTTTTGTGCAGCCGTTGGAAAACGCCAAACAATTTATTTTCGTATTTCGAATCAAAGCCGGCGCCTTTATCTTTGATGTAATAAATAACTTCGTTGTTGCTTTTTTCTGCGCCTATTTCAATTTTTTTCTCTGCCGATTTCGAACTGTATTTTAATGCATTGCTAATTAGGTTTTGCCATACCTGTTTTATTAGGCTGTAATCGCAAACTGCATCGGGAATTTCGTTTAGGCAAAACTCAAACTGTTTTTTCTCTTTTTCGTTTGCCGTTTCATTGTAAATAGATTTTACAATGCTGGCCATATTTACTTCAGAAAGGTTTAAACTGGCACGCGAAACTCTCGACAGGTTCAACATATCAGAAATCAGTTGATCCATTTTTGTGGCGTTTTCGCGAATTGTGTTAATAAACCGCTTCCCTTCGTCATCCAGCAGCTTTGCATAATCTTCGAGCAAAAAGTTGGAATATCCGTTAATAGCACGCAGCGGAGCCCTCAAATCATGCGAAACTGAGTAGGCAAATGCTTCCAGCTCTTTGTTGGAAAACTCCAGTTTCTTCCGTTCCTTTTTCAATTCAACAGTAATGTTACTCAGGTCTTCAACCATAAACAGCATGGCTTTTTGGCTTTTATCGAGTTTTACTACTTTCTCTTGCAACTCTTTGGTTCGGAGCGCAACTTTTGCTTCCAGTTCGTTTTTCAGTTTCAACAATTCCATTTCTCCTTTTTTCCTTTCTGATATGTCCCAGAAAGCAACAACAGCACCGGTTACCTTTTCATCTTCAATAATAGGATAAGAAAAATATTCGGTGGAAAAACTGGTTCCGTCTGTTCGCCAAAATACTTCGTCGCTGTTGTGAATTTTTTCGCCGTTTTTAAATGTTTTGAAAATATTGCAACTCTCTGCCGGATAGGGAGAACCGTCGGCTCTGGTATGGTGAATAAGATTGTGAATGTTTTTTCCGACTACCTGATTTCTATTTTCGAACCCGAGTATTTGCAATGCAGATTTGTTTATCAGTGAGCAGTTGCCATCCTGATCAATCCCATAAATTCCCTCGGCAGTTGAGTTAAGCAAAAGCCGAATTCGGGCTTCGCTTTCTTTTAGCTGGGATTGATGAATGTGAAGTGCGTTCAACGTTTGTTTATGCTCCCAAATTTCCTGTTGCAGGCTGTTGGTTCTTCTTTTTACTTCGCGACGAAGAAAAATAATCCACAGCAATATGAGAACGATGCTGACAGGAAGAAGTATTATCAGTATTATTTTTATAATTTGACCGGTTGAAACTTGCTTTGTTTCGGAAGGGCCAAACCATTTCAGCCTGATTTCTTCAAAAGTATCGTTGGCGATTACTATTGAAAGCCCTTCGTTTAACCTGCTCAGTAAAGGTTCATTTCCTTTTTGTACCGCAAAGCAATAATCTTGTCGGAACCGTGGAAGACGGAAATCAAGCGGTTTAATCGTTTTAATTTTCATCTGTTTCAGCAACTGAATTCCCGTAATTTTCTGAACAATAATTGCGTCGTAATATCCTTCCGCGAGTCGGGTGAAAGCCTCTTCGAAAGTATTGGTGGTGTAAATTTTATCGGTAATGTTTTCGCGCCTAATGAATTCTTCCGCGTTGTCTCCTTTCATCACCACAATTTCTTTCCCGTGCAAGTCTTCCATCGAATGAATTTTGGAGTCCTTTTCCCTGACAAAAACGGCTCCGTGGAAAAAGAGATAGGGGAGAGAGAAATCAAAAACTTCTTCACGTTCGGGGGCGTTCGGCCAACAAATGGTAAGGCATCTATTTTTCCTGCAGCAAGGTCGTTTTTTATCAACTCCCAAATGCCCACTTTTACTTTCACATTTAGGCCTGTTGCTTTGGCTGCCGCCAAAAAAAGTTCTATAGCAAATCCATCAGCATTGCCGTTTTTATCCACTATGCAGTATGGCGGATAGTCAGGTTCTGAAGCAATGGTAATGGTGTCGATATTGAAATAGCCGGCATTACTTGGAGCATTTGACGCATTTCCGAAAGTCGATACGTAAATCAATAAAAAAGAACAAAGGGAAAAAAACGGCGTTGCGGCATTTTGCCACCGGTCCTTTTTTAAGCGGTTAGGGTTTTGCGAAAGAAAAATCTCGTTAACCGACATCATAACAGAAACTGTTTTATAAGTTATACTTTAATCTGTGTCAGGGGTTCTATTTTTTTAATGTTTCAATTTCACTGCGCAGTTCTTTTATTCTGAATTCTCTTTCGATGGTTGCCTTCTGAAACTTTTCCAGTTCGGCAACCCGTTGTTTTAATTCCTGCGTTTTTTGTTCTACTTGGTATTGGAGATTGTCTTTTAATTTTCTCAGCTCTTCATCTGCTTTTTTATGCTCAGTAATATCGCGTGCAACGGCAAACATGATGTTCTCTTCGGGGTAGGGAAAAGTATTCCACGAAAACCACCTGTAGCTTCCGTCTTTGCTAATGTACCTGTTCTCGAAACGATACGCCGCATGCCCGTCCATTATTTCGGCACTTATGTTATCTGAATTTACGATATCGTCGGGGTGTATAAATTTGTTCCAAGGATTCGACAATAATTCTTCGTTGCTCCAGCCAAGAGTTCTTTCCCATGCAGGATTCAGTACTTTGAAGTACCCATCAAAGCCAGCAATTGCCATCATATCAATGGAATGCTCAAAAATACGGTCGCTGCTTTTTCGTTTTTCCTCTATCAGCTTTCGTTCTGTAATATCTCGTATTATAAGGCTTGACCTTTGTTCTCCTTTACTGGTCCAGAAAACAGCAGTGGTAATTTCTGCCGGAAAAAGAGTCCCGTCTTTTCTGTAAAATGTAAGTTCGCCTTTGGCTTTTCCGTATTTATTACGTTCTCCAATTAATTTGGGCAAATTAGGGTCGTCCAAATTAACCAGACCTTCTTTCCCTGCGTTACAAATTTCTTCCTCCGTCATTTGAAACATTTCACAAGCCGCGCGGTTGGCAGAGATAGCACGATCGTCGGGAAGTGTTACCATAACGGCATCCACGCTGTTGTCTAATACCAGGCGATATTTTTCTTCACTGTCCTTTAATTTATTTTCGTATTTAATTCGTTTTTCAATCTCTTCGGTCAGATCTTCAATAAGGTTTAACGATGCATTTCTCGTTTTTTTTAGTTCTTCAACTTTATCCTCAATTTCGTTCAGCCGTTGTTTGGCTACTTCTTCCAGCGTTTGCTTCTCTTTTGTAAGTTTTTCTTCCAAGGTAAGACGGTGTAATAATACAGCTAACATCTGACAAGCATTTTCCACCAGAGTTCCGTCTTCGCCTGAAAGGGAATTTTGATTGCCCGGATAAATTATACCGAAATAGTTTTTTGCGGTTTTTAGTTCAAATCCGGCTTTTACATTGGTCGATGAACTTTCGGAGAAAAAAAATTGTATTCCGAAGCTTTCATTCAACCCATCAATGAATACGCGTAAAATTTCTTCTTTGTCGCTGAGCTTAGATAGGTTAAACATCAGTGAGAAAAGATCATGGGATCGATTTTTATTCATAAGTTAATATGTTTCTACATCAATTAAATACTCATTTTCCGGAGTTAGGTGCCAAACCGGACTCCTTACGCTTTTTCGTTGTCATCTTCTTGTATTTTATATTTCGGAAGAAAACCGGCAATTGTGCATAGTTCGTTTATTTCCTTTTTTAATTCTATCATTTTGTTTTCCCTTCCGACCATTAATTTGTTGAACCTTTCCAGTTCACCAACTTTTTCTTTTAGCTCTGTCTCTGCTTTTTTTCGTTCATTTACATCCCGCATCACTCCCTGAAATCCTGTTGGTGTGCCATTTTTATCTCTGATTAGGGAAATATTCATTTCAACCCATATTTTTGAACCGTCTGCTTTGTAACGTTCTACTTCGAATTGCCTTGACCTTTTTTTATCTGCGGTATTAGTTTTTACACTTTCTATTTCTTCATCCAGAATTGCCATTATTTTTTTTATGGATTCCGGCGGATACTTTTCTTCTGTCGTTTTTTTCAGATGAACGGCTGCTGGTTCACCCATCATTTTTTCGATTGACGGGCTAACGTAAGTCATTTGAAAATTCAAATCAGAAGACCAGACGACATCTGAAATATTTTCTGTTAAATGGCGATACTTCATTTCGCTTTCGGCAACCTCTTTTTCCATTGTTTTTCGCCGCGTTATGTCTTCAATGTATCCTTCCAGAAAAATCAAATCTCCTTCGGCATCGTAAACCCCGGAACCTCTTTCCCAAATCCATATTGTTTTGTTGGATGCAGTAATTATTTGATACTCTCCTTCGAACGTTGAGTTGTTTTTTAATGCAGTTTCCCAGCCACTAAAGACTTCCTCCTGAAATTCTGGCTTAATAATGGAATTGAATGAAATTTTTTTATTGTTGATAAAATCCTTAGGAAAATAACCTGTTATTTTTTTGCACTGGTCACTCATGTACATCATGGTCCACTCTTTATCGTTTTTGCACCTGTAAACAAATCCCGGAAGATTGTCAACCATAGACGATAATTGCCTTTCTCGTTCCCTGAGTTTTTCCTGTGCTTTCACTTGAGATGTAATCACTTCCGAATAAACAATAAGTCCACCAATGGATTGATCTGATTCAAACCAGGGACGGCATTCCCATTTTATCCACTCAAGTGAACCGTCGCCGCGGAAAAAAGGATCGCGGTCGGCTTTCAAAACTTCGCCCTTTAACACCTGCTGATGCACATCCCGCCATTTCTGAGGCAGATCCGGAAAAACTTCATAATGATGCTTACCAATAATATCTTCTTCTTTTAAGTTGTACTGTTTGTAGTATTGCTTGCTTACATATACGTAATTCATATCTCGATCGTGAACTGCAACCGCACTGTTCATATTTTCGATGATATATCGCATCAGTTCGTGAGAATATTTTAACTGCTCTTCGGCTTTTTTCCTTGTTGTGATATTCCTCCCCACACCAACGATCTCTTTTACATTTCCCTTTTCATCTAAAATTGCCGTGCTAACCCAGGCCAGCCATTTCCAGCCGTCTTTGGTCATTGCACGTTGTTCCAGATAACTGTTGTGAGGTGGATGAAAAAGCTCTTTTATTGCCATCTGTGTAGAAGCTCGGTCATCTTCGTGCACAAGCGGCAGAAAAGCTTTGTTAAGTAATTCGTCTTCGGTTTTTCCAAACATTTTACAATAAGACGGACTAACAAAAAGAAGTCTGCCCTCCGCATCAACTTTTACCAGTAAATCTGTTTGGTTTTTCACCAGAAGCCGGTACTTCTCTTCATTTTCAGCAAGGTTTTTTTGGATCTCCTTCGATTTAGTTATATCTGTGTGTGTGCCAATAAACCGAAGCGGGTTACCTTGTTTATCGCGAGCTACAATTTTCCCCCGATCCAAAATCCATTTGAAAGAACCGTCTTTACATCTGAGCCGGTGTTCATTTCTGTATTCGTCGGTTTCTCCCCGTATATACTTTTTTATGTCTTCTTCAGCTTGTTTTAAATCTTCGGGATGAACCCTGCTTTCCCACTCCGAAACTTCATTTTTGATTTCATCAGGTTTGTGCCCCAACTGCCGTTTCCACTGATCTGAGAAATAAATTTCGTTGGTTTTTAAATTCCAGTCCCAAACCCCGTCACCTGCGCCTTCGAGTGCAAAATGCCACCGCTCGTCACTTTCCCTGAGCTGTTCCTTTAATGCCTCCTCTTCGGTAATGTCCCTGAAAAACAACACCACGCCCAGCATTTTTCCGTCTCTGTTTTTAATGGGCGAACCGGAATTTGTTACCAGGTGCTCTTCTCCGTCTTTTGAAATCAGTTTAACGTGGGGTGATTCATCAAGTGTCTGGCCAGTTTTAATGATTCTTTTTGCCGGGTTTTCTATCGGATTATCGGTAATTGCGTCTTTTATGGTGCAGGCTTCATCAATCTGTTTATTCCGAATATCGTCATATTTCCAGCCGGTCAGGATTTCTGCCGCGGGGTTTAGGTTTGTTATCTGACCAACATTGTTGGTTGTTATTACCGCATCGCCGAGCGAGTTAAGTGTGGTACGCAGGTTTTCTTCTTTTTTTACACACTCTTGTCGCATCAGTTCCCGTTCGCAAAAATGACCGATTTTATTTGCCACAGAATCAATCAGGTTACGCTCGTGCTTCGAGAAAGGCCCTTCGTCAATTTTAGCCATTTTTTCGAGGTAACAAACTTCCACAAAACCCTCTTTTTTATCGTTTACGGTAATTTCTGAAGAGAGGTGCCACCGGGTTCGTTTAAAATTTGAAGTTTTAAATTCGTTGTCTTTGTAAACAATGCGGGCGCAGGTAATTTCAGAATTTTGAAATGTCTGGGGAAGTTCGTTGGTCAGCGATTGTAAAAAATTTTCCGCGGTGAGAGTATCCTGGGTAACCAGATTCAGCATATGATAAAACAGAGATAATTCTCTGGTTCGTTTTTCCAATTCAGCTGTTTTGTGAAGCACGTCGGGCTTCGCACCCTCTGTCTTGTTGTTATGTTGGGTAGGGTTTAGAATCGTTTTATCCCCTGTAAAAGCGGAAGCAATTTTCCGGAAAAATTTATCCAGAATCCTACTCTTTTTTTGTTTTTCGGTTGAATTCATGGGCATAAATTTATTCTTGGTGAAAAAGGACTAAGCAACAAACACGCGTAAACCGTATTAAAAATAGAAAAGAAAAAGCAAATAAACAAAGTAATGTCACTCTATTTCAGTAAGATTGAAGCTCTAACTGTATTACGTAGCAGCAACGAAAATAGTTTCTGCTGATAAGAAATCTTTCGTTAAGTTGCATCGATTGGTAGGAGGGCGTTCGTCGGAATCGTTTATTTAAACGCGCAATAACCCGCGGAATCCGCGAGCACTGTAATAAGATTCGGCTCCGTTATGGTAGGTAAACACATTTTTGTAACGCCGGTCTCCAAAAATAGCGCCGCCAAGCTTTCTTATACCTGCCGGAGTTTTAAGCCAACTGGATGTTTTTGTGTCGAATTCTCCCAGTTGTTGTAATTCACGGTATTGCTGTTCGGTTAGAATTTCTATTCCCATTTCCGATGCCATGGAAACAGCGCTACTGCGAGGCTTATTCGTTTTTCTGGATTCCAGCGCTTCAGAATCGTAGCAGACACTCCTTCGGTTTTTGGGGCTTTCTTTGGAGCAGTCGAAAAACAGGAACTCTTCTGTTTTATTATCATACCCAATCACATCGGGTTCGCCGCCGGTCTGTTCCATTTTATTGAGCGACCACAGTTTCTCCGGATTTGCTGTCAATTTAGCTTCTACTGCTTCCCAATCGCAATTTTCATGACGCTTCGTATTTGCTTCGAAACGAGCTTTTAAAAGATGAATGAGCTCCCGTTGTTGGTCTGGTAACAATACGTTTTTATTTCCTGTTGACATAATGTGCTGATTAAATGCGATTCGGCTTTAATTTCTGACAAAAGGTGTAGTTATTCCTGCTCCACTCCTTTTAGCGAGAGCTGAATGCGTTTTCGTGGAATATCCACTTCTTTGACCCTTACTTTTATGTGTTCGTGCAATTTCACTATTTCGTTTGGATCGGAGACGAAGCGATCTGCTAATTCGGAAATATGCACAAGTCCCGACTGTTTTACCCCGACATCTACAAAAGCCCCGAACTTTGTAATGTTGTTTACAATTCCCGGCAAAATCATTCCCTCCTTCAAATCTTCAATCGAGAAAATTCCTTCGGCAAATTCAAATACTTTTATGGGTTTTCTGGGGTCGCGCCCGGGTTTTAGCAGCTCGCTTTTTATATCGTTTAATGTGGGAAGCCCCACTTCCGGAGTTACATATCGGGGCAGATCAATTTTTGACACCAGCTCCTCGTTACGAATTAAATCTTTTACCTCACATTTTAAGCTGGCTGCCATTTGTTTTACAATGTGATAGGATTCGGGGTGAACCGCTGAGTTGTCAAGCGGATTTTCCGGCTCGGGAATTCGCAAAAAACCGGCAGATTGCTCAAATGCTTTTGGCCCCATGCGCGGAACTTTTTTCAATTCTTCGCGTGAATTGAAAAGGCCATTTTCTTTTCTGTAATCCACAATATTTTGTGCCAGTTGCGGCCCCAGCCCCGAAATGTAGGTGAGCAGGTGCTGGCTTGCGGTGTTGAGGTTTACACCCACCGCATTCACACTTAGTTCTACTACTGAATCCAGACTGTTTTTTAGCTTTTTCTGGTCAACATCGTGCTGGTACTGTCCAACTCCAATGCTTTTCGGATCAATTTTCACCAGTTCTGCCAACGGATCCATCAGGCGCCGTCCGATTGAAATGGCGCCGCGCACAGTTACATCATATTGCGGAAATTCCTGCCGGGCAACAGAGGATGCCGAATAAACAGATGCGCCGTCTTCGCTCACCACGTAAACCCTGATTTCACGATTGTAACGCAGTTTCTTTACAAAAGCTTCGGTTTCGCGGCCGGCAGTCCCGTTGCCAATTGCAACAGCTTCAATCTGGTACATTTCAACCATTGATGTAAGCTTTTTGGCTGCCATTTTTTTGTCTTCCTGTGGTTTGTGCGGGTAAATTGTTTCGTTGTGCAAAAGATTTCCCTGTTCATCCAGGCAAACAACTTTGCACCCTGTGCGGTACCCCGGGTCAATTGCAAGCGTTCGTTTTTGGCCGAGTGGGGGAGCAAGCAGCAGTTGCTTCAGGTTTTCTGCAAAAACACCAATTGCTTCGTTGTCGGCTTTTTCTTTTGAAAGAGCAGCAAACTCGGTTTCAATAGAAGGTTCTATTAATCTTTTGTAACTATCTTTTACAGCCAGTTCTACCTGTTCCGAACAAGCAGTGTTTCCTTTTACAAAAAAACGAGCCAGGTTATTCAGCGGATTATCTTCGTCGGGTTTTACCGAGACACGCAAAAAACCCTCTTTTTCTGCCCGGCGCATGGCCAGCAGACGGTGGGACGGGCATTTTTTCAGCGGCTCACTCCAATCGAAATAATCGCGGTATTTGGCAGCTTCCTCTTCTTTGTCTTTAACAATTTTTGATTTTATAACGGCATTTCTGTCGAATTCGCGACGGACAATACTTCGTGCTTTTTCATTCTCGCTAATCCACTCGGCAATAATATCCCGCGCTCCCGATAATGCTTCGTCAACAGAAGGAACTTCATCGTTTAAAAATGAGGCTGCCCTCGATTCAACGTCGCGCTCAAACTGCTTCATTACAATTTTTGCCAGAGGTTCCAGACCTTTTTCCCGGGCAATGGTTGCTTTTGTTCGCCTTTTTGGTTTGTAAGGCATGTAAATGTCTTCCAGCTCCACAGCATCGTAGCAATTCTCAATTCTTGCTTTCAGCTCAGGGGTAAGCGCCTCCTGCTCTTCAATAGTTTTTAAAATAGTTTCCCTGCGTTTTTCAAGCTCACTGAACTTTTCGCCCAGTTCTTTTACCTGGAGCACCTGAACTTCGTCGAGACTCCCGGTGCGTTCTTTTCGGTAACGCGAAATAAAAGGAACCGTAGCGCCTTCTTTGAGAAGTTCGAGGGTGTTTTTTATCTGTATGTTTTTTATACCCAGTTGGCGGGCTATAATTTCAATTATCTGTGGATTCATTTAAATTCTATTTAACAGAAACAAAGGTAGAAAGATATTTTTTGCGAGAGGGCATGTTAAAGTTTCATTGTTGATTTTTCGATAACCAGGGCCAGACTGCCAACAATGCTGCAATTATGTAGAGTGCGCCGGCCAGAATAAATGCTGTTTTTAGATTTACCTGATCGGTCATCCAGCCTAACAACGGACCAATAACGGCAAAACTGATTCGGATTAAAAGGTTTCGTACCGACAAAATGGTTGCCCTGATTTCGCTTGGAGTATAAAGGTTGATGTAATTTTTAAAGATGGGCGTAGCCAGTCCGCGAACAAGGTAGAATAAAAATAAAAAAAAGAGACCTTCGCGAACGACAGCAAGGCCTGAGAAGAAATAACCCAAAGCCAGTAAAAGAATAATCGTAAGCACTTCGTTTTTGCGGCTTATCCGGCCTTCAAACCGAAAAGCAAAGGCAGATGAAACCCCGACACTCAGGTTTAAAACTGTCCATAAAATACCAAACCATTCAACGGGCAAATTAATGGCTTTAAAAAACGGTTGCACCAGCCAGGCAAATGTAAGCGTTGCCGTTCCGGTAACAGCCGAAAGCAAAATGGAAACACGCAAATTGGTATTTTTCAGAAGTGTACCTTTTATAACTAAAGCCATCCGTTTTACCGAATAACTGAGTGCGCCGGAACGATTCACCGGTTCTTTTAAAACAAGTGCTGCCGGAACCGCCAGAGCAGCCACAATAAACTGAAAATAGAAGGGAGACCGTAAACTTACAGCAGCCAGAAAACCTGCGGCAATACCGGCCAGTGCTTCGGCAAAGTTTCCGGCAGATGTAATGCGTCCTTCGTGTTTTACGTATTCGTCTGATTTTTTATCGGCCTTCAGGCTTTCGTACAGCATGGCCGAATCTGCCCCGGAAACAAACGAATGCCCGGCTCCCAAAACAATTTCGGCCACAGCAAAAGCCCAAAAACCGTACGAAAAGCTGTACATCAGAAAACCTGCGCTCCCTAAAACTGCACCAAGCAGCAGTGTTTTTTTGCGTCCCCACACGTCGGCCATCCATCCCGAAGGCAGCTCGAGGCCAACAATTGCCAACGAGTAAATGGACTTCAGAATAAAAATTTCGTGCATTCCCATTCCGTTGTCCTGGTAAAATAGCACAACAACAGGCATTACCAGGTTAAACCATTTGGAGATTTTGATCACATACAGGCTTGCAATATTTTTTCTGAATTGCATCATTTTCAAATTGAGCTGCAAAAATAAGAATCAAAAAGAACCTGACATGTTCATAAATAATTACAGAAATTCAATTTTTAAGAATAATTTCAACTATTATGAATAGTTTTTGTTCCGGATACTTCCATATTGAAAGTACAATCGTATTTTTGCAGACATTAGAATTAAAGAAGTATGAAATGAAGTTATTTATTCCAAAAAACTACCATTCGGTTTTAGATGTAACCCAAACCGAGCAGGCAATTAAACTCATAAAAGATTTTTTTCAGCTGAACCTGGCCGCTGAGCTGAGGTTGCGGAGAGTAACCGCTCCTTTGTTCGTAAAAAGAGGAACAGGTATAAACGACGATTTAAACGGGGTTGAACGTCCGGTTTCTTTTCCAATGAAGGAGATGAATGACCAGGTTGCAGAGATTGTACAGTCGCTTGCAAAATGGAAAAGAATGGCATTGGCAGAGATTGCCGCAAAACCAGGATATGGCCTGTACACCGATATGAATGCAATCCGCCCCGACGAGGAGTTATCAAATATTCATTCGCTTTATGTTGATCAGTGGGACTGGGAACGTGTTATCTCAAAAGAAGAAAGAACTCTCGATTTTCTAAAAAAAATAGTTCGTAAAATATATTCTGTTTTAGTGAATACCGAATTTAATATTACGAATCATTACCATGAGCTGGAACCCGGTCTGCCTGAGGAAATCACCTTTTTGCACACCGAAGAGCTGGCCGAAATGTATCCGGAACTTACGCCTTTTGAACGCGAAACCCAAGCGGCAAAAAAATACAAGGCCATTTTTGTAATTGGTATCGGAGGCGAAATGCCTAACGGGCAAATTCACGACGGAAGGGCTCCCGATTATGATGACTGGACCACACCAACGGTGAACGGATACAAAGGATTAAACGGTGACATTATTCTTTGGAACGATGTACTGAACCGTGCATTTGAAATATCGTCAATGGGAATACGCGTAGACAGGGATGCATTGCTTAAACAGCTAAAAATACGCGGACTGGAAGAACGCAGCGAACTTATGTGGCACAAAATGTTACTGAATGGCGAATTGCCGTTGACCATCGGCGGCGGAATAGGGCAGTCGCGTTTGTGCATGTATTTCCTTCGCAAAGCCCATATTGGCGAAATACAGTCGAGCATTTGGCCCGATGAAATGGTGAAAACTTGCGACGAGAACGGAATTCACCTGTTGTAAAACAAACTCAAAAACAAGGAAATCAAACGAAATCAAAAAATTGACGTTTGTTTTGTTGGAAATTGTTATCTGAGATTTGTTTTTTGAGATTTGATTTATACTTTTGCACCGCAAAATATAAGGCTGCCCCGGTAGCTCAGCTGGATAGAGCAACTGCCTTCTAAGCAGTAGGTCATGGGTTCGAATCCCGTCCGGGGTACTAGTAGACAAACTAGATTTAGTCAAAAGCACTTAAAATCAATGTTTTAAGTGCTTTTTTATTTTGGTAAAAAACTAAAAAAGGTCTCTTTTCGTCAGCTTTGAAGGGACTATTTGGTGACCTATGTGTTAAATAAATAAAAAGGGTCACCAAAAGCTTCATAACTCTTTGAAATAGTTCGTATTAAATGATTCGAATTGGTCTTGTTTGCTGTTGTTTTATGCCCTCCCATAATGTAATTTTAATGTATGAAAAACAGCGAATCGGGACCTGTTTTTAAAATTAATTATGATGAGAGTTACAATCTTATTTCTGTTAAGAACATCAAAGAAGAGACAAAATGGAAATTGTCCTGTTTATGTAAGAGTAACATATAAAAAAAGAAGGATGGAATTATCTACAGGATTGTTTGTAGATAAAGAATCTTGGGACTCGGTAAAACAACAGGTAGAGGGGAAATCGAATGATGTAAAAAGTATCAATAACCGATTGAGTAAGATATATAGTAAAACCCTGGATGCTTGCTATCGTCTTGAAGCCATCAATGAGGAATATAGTGTAGACGACTTGAAATCGGAGTTAACTGGCGTATCTGACATCCATACGCTTTTTGAACTATTCGATTATTACATTAAAACTATTTCTGATCAGCTTGGCACCGGATTTTCTGCCGGAACATTAAAGCACTACAAAACTTCCAAAAACAGACTGAAGGAATTTGTAAAAAAGAAATATAGAAAAGAAGATGTCAATATCCTGAATGTTGATTATTCATTTATTGCAGATTTCGATACTTTTCTGAAGAAACAATACCGGAATAATTTAAATACTGTGTGGGGGTATCATAAGCATTTAAAAAAGATACTCAATATTGCTGTTTCTTTAGACTATATTTTGAAAAACCCATACCTCAAATTTAAGGTTAAAAAGCAGGAAACGAAAAGAGAATACCTCACTCTTAATGAATTAAAAACCATAAGAACTAAGGAGATTGACATTAAGAGACTGAGTATTGTCCGGGATATTTTTTTGTTTGCCTGTTATACCGGTTTATCATATGTGGATATGGCCAAATTAAATGCGGAACATATACAGAAAGGAGTCGATGGAGGTGATTGGATAATAATAGACAGAACGAAAACATTAACCAGATGCAGGGTGCCTCTTTTAGATGTTCCAAAGGAAATTCTGGAACGATACAAAAACTATCCGGTTTGTGAGAATAAAGGCTTACTACTTCCTGTTTTAACTAATCAGCGAATGAATAGTTATTTAAAAGAACTGGCCGACATTTGTCATATTAACAAGAATCTGACGATGCATGTTGCCAGGCACTCGTTTGCCACTTCGGTTACTTTAAGTAATGGAATTCCAATTGAAACTGTTTCTAAAATGTTGGGACATAGATCAATTAAAACCACTCAGGTTTATGCAAAAATTGTTGATGAGAAAATATCAAAGGATATGCAAAAATTAAAAGCAATACTGAAGCAGTCCTAAGTTTGATATTTACTACGTTAAATGACTTTATATTGAACAGATATGATTAGGAGTCTACCAAAAATAGACCTATAATCAACTTTTTAGGGCAAAGAATAAAACCGATTTTCGAAACCTATTTGAAACTGATTTTGAAATTTCACAAACATTCGTTAGCCCTTTATTTTGAGAATATTGTGTTTGTTTCTCGAAATTACGATATATGCCCCGTGAGAAGCAACTTTAACAAACTAAAAAAAATATAAATATATTTGTTTGCTAAAAACTAATTTTTCAACAAATCTCACCTGTGAATATCGAAGCCAAAATAATATTCAACAAGACTAAAAAGCAAATCAGGAAAGTATCTGATACTTCGTTCTATAAGTACTGTCCAATTTCAGTATTATTCGTAAGGGGTATGTCCTTGGAAAGCGGACCTACAAGAATTAACCAAAACCGTTGATTATATGACAGGCTTGAAACTATTATCTAAAAATAGTAAGGGGGCTTTTAAAAATATATTTTTAGACTATTACAAGCCTCTTTATCATTTGGGTAATTATTATCTTAATGACGAAGAGGAGGCAAAGGAAATAGTTCAGGAGGCTTTCATAAAACTTTGGGAACTCAGGCATGAATTAAACCCAGACTCGAATCTGCAAAACTTTTTGTTCACTCTTGTAAAAAATAATTGTTTAAACATTCTAAAACGAAGGCAGATTCTGCTTAAGCATCATGGAAGGATCAGAGAAAAAGAGATTTATTATCAATATGAGAGTCTTAGCAGGATAAATGACGACTATTTGGAGTTAACTGAGCTGAAAGATAAAATAGAAACTGCCATAAAAAATCTTCCTGAACATTGTCGAGTTGTTTTTGAGCTAAGCCGGTTTGAAGAAATGAAAAACCGTGAAATAGCGGAGAAACTTGGGATTACGCAAAAAGCTGTAGAGGCCCGTATGACCAAAGCCCTTAAAATTCTTCGCAACGAGTTGAAAGACTATTTGCCTTTTGCAATGGTTGTCATGAGTATTTTTGATTGAATTACTATTGGTAGTCTCCTACGCACGTTTGACCAGTTCATAATCAGAATTCTCAAAAATATAAATACGCTATTTTTTTGATTTTTCCGTTAGGGTATTCCTTCCTTTGTTTGTTCATATATAAAACAACTGTTAATGAATGAAAATTTGTTATTGAATGTGATTACCGGCAAGGCTACCAATGAAGAAAAAGAGGAGTTTTATGGTTGCCTTGAAAATAGTAAAGAGGAAGAAGAGTTGTTTTACACAATGAAAGGTCTTTGGTTACGCGTTACAATGCAGAATACAACAGCGGTTGTTGATTCCGATTTCGAGGATTTGTGGCAAAAAATTAAAAGCGAAAAACGAACATGGTTATGGATAGAAGGTAAACGGATGCTACGATATGCGGCAATCTTTATTTTTATTCTTGGCATTGGAGGTTTGGGTGGGTATTACATTACGACAAAAAATATTGAGTATCCTGATCCCAAAACACAAAAGTTTACAGCGACTCGAGGGAGTGTTAGCGTTCTAGAACTTTCCGACGGTACTAAAGTTTGGTTGAATTCCGAATCTAAACTCACTTATCATGAAGATTATAAAAACACCCAACGCTATGCTGAGCTGACAGGCGAGGCATATTTTGAAGTTGTGCACCGAGACGACTTTCCTTTTCTGGTAAAAGCAGGTAATCTCCTTATTCATGATTTGGGAACAACTTTTAATATTAAAGCATATCCTGAAGACAATTATATTGAAACATCCCTTGTCGAGGGGAAGGTTGACATTCTGTCGCCAACAGGTAACCCCATTGTTTCGCTTGAACCTGGTGAAAGTGCGATGTATCTTTCAAATAAAAATGAGATGGTGCTCCGGACAATTGCCGATAATGTACTGTCTGCCTGGAGAGATGGAAAGTTTGTAATCCGCGACCAACGACTTGAAGACATTTTTACTGAGCTCAGTCGATGGTATGGAGTTGAATTCCGTTTCGAAAATGATAAGTTTCGGGACTATCGATTTACTGGGAATATAAAAAAAACTACCACGGCACAGCATGTGTTGAAAGTATTGGAGGCAACTGCCCATTTTAAGTACCGTATTGTTGAAAATGTGGATAAATCTGATTTAGTGATAATTTATTAAACTTAAGTATTCGTATAAAAGTTAACTAAAACTATGAGTCTATGAAATAGAACCTTAAAAAAAATAAAAGCCGGGATGCTGTCACACCCCGACTTCGCTACTTAAATTTTTGGTTGAGGTAATTAAGCAGATTACCAAAACCGTATTATTAATGAATAATCAAACAAAATTATGAAGAAAAAACGAATTTTCCGAGGTTTTGGAAGCCTTGGTGTAATGAAATTACTGGTAATGATGAAACTAACGAGCTTTTTTCTTTTTCTTTCAGCAATGGCAATGGCTACCGGAAGTTATTCCCAAAACATCCGATTTGATCTACACGTAGAGAATGCCACTATTATTCAGGTACTGGAGAAAATTGAAGGTCAAACCGATTATGGTTTCATGTTTCAAACCAATCAGCTGGATTTGAATAGGCAGTACAACTTTGATTTTAAGAATGCTAAAATTCAAACTGTATTAGAGGAAATACTAGATAGAGACCTGTATTCTTACCAGATAATTGATCGGATTATCGTAATCTCAAAAAATGGCGAACGGGCATTATCTAGTGGAGAGCAAAATCAAAGCAAAATTTCAGGTAAAGTAACCGATTCTTCTGGTGCAGCCCTTCCCGGAGTTACAGTTGTAGTAAAAGGAACAAGTAACGGTACTGTTACTAATGTAGACGGGGAATACACGATATCGAATATACCTGATGATGCCACATTGCAGTTTTCATTTATCGGAATGAGAACACAGGAAATTCCAATGGAAGGTAAAACTACAATTAATGTGGTGATGGAAGAGGAGACTATTGGGATTGAAGAGGTTGTGGCAATTGGGTATGGGACCCAGAAAAAAAGTGACATTACAGGTTCCGTGGCTTCAGTTTCTCAAGAACGATTGAATTCCACTCCTATTATTGATGTTGCTCAGGCAATACAAGGAGATGTTCCTGGCGTTTTGATTCAAACAACTTCTGCTGGAGCTAATCCGGATGAAGTTCTTATGATTCGGGGACGTAATTCAATAAAAGCCAATAACGGTCCTTTGGTAATTATAGATGGTATCACAGGGTCTATTAATGATGTTAATCCTAAAGACATAAAATCTATTGACATTTTAAAGGATGCTTCTTCAGGAGCTATCTATGGTTCAAGGGGTGCGAATGGAGTAATCATTATTACCACCAAAGAGGGAATAAAAGGGAAAACGAAAATTACCTATGATGGTTATTATTCTGTTAGTAATACTACAAATTTGCCAGAGTATCTGACTGGTGATGGTTTTTATAAATATAAAATGGAACGTTCTCCATCTGAGATGACTAATACTGAACGTGAAGTTTATGAATCAGGTGATTGGGTAAACTGGCAAGATCTTACGTTAAGAAAAGGTTTCTCTCAAGAGCACAATCTTGCATTTTCAGGAGCTACTGAAAAAACAAACTACTATATATCAGGAAGATATTTAGATGTGAAGGGTGTTCGTGTCAATGACAATTATAAACGTACTTCAGGTACTGTAAACCTTAAAACATCAATTACTAAATGGCTTTCATTCAATACAAATACAAGATTATTATATGAAGACCAAGATGGAGCAAGCCCAGATTTTGGTGGTGATGCCGGAGGTGTTCTAAATCCTTTAGTAAAACCATATAATGACGATGGAACGATCCGAATTTACATTTGGCCGGAAGATGTATACTTTACAAATCCTCTTGAATACACTCTATACAAAGATAAAAATAGGGCTTATGGAGTTTTTTCAAATAATTCATTAAATATTGATATTCCTTTTATTCCTGGATTAGAATACAAAATTAATTCGGGACTAAGATTGAATGTCAGCGATAATGCAACATATTCGGGAAGAAATACTAAAAGGGGATTAGAATCTAAAGGGACTAGTAGTACAGGAACTGCTATTTCAACTAGAAATGTTCTTGAAAACTTATTATCTTATAATAAAGTTTTTAAAGCACATAGTATTACAGGAACATTATTATATAGTTTTGAAAATAATGTTTACAATGCATCTTCAACATCAGGCAGAAATTTTTCTCATGACATTTTAACTTGGTATGGAACAAACGAAGCTGGTACTAAAAGTGTTGGATTTGGATATAGTAAAACTGTCCTAATGTCTCAAATGTTTCGCTTAAATTATGGTTACGATGGTCGTTATCTTATTACTTTAACTACTCGAAGGGATGGTTATTCAGGTTTTGGTGACAATAATAAATGGGGTGTTTTTCCATCTACTGCATTTGGTTGGAACCTTGCAGAAGAGACCTTTTTCCCGTGGAAGGATCTATTCAGTCAATTAAAATTAAGGGCATCTTGGGGGGAAAATGGGAATCAGGCAGTAAATCCATATCAATCAATTGGTAGATTATCATCTGCAAATAATGTTAGTGGTTCAACAACTTTGCCAGGTTATTTTCCATCGACATTAGGACAAGATAAACTAGGTTGGGAAACCAGCAAGACAATTAATTTTGGTTTGGATTATGGATTATTTATGGGGAGAGTTTATGGAGATCTAAATTTCTATAGAACAAATACTCAGGATCTACTTTTAGATAGAACTATTTCATCAATACATGGGATAAAAAGTATAACATCAAACTTAGGTAAAACTCAAAATAAAGGTATAGAACTTTCAATTAATTCAAAGAATTTGATTAATAATTTCAAATGGTCAACATCAGGAAATATATCGTATGTTAAAAATAAAATAATTTCATTATACGGTTTATTAGAAGAAGGTGGAATAGAGATTGATGATATTGCTAATAGGTGGTTCATCGGTAAGCCAATTGCTGTAAGTTATAATTATGTTTTTGATGGTGTATGGCAGTTAGATGAGGCAGAAGAGGCAGCAAAATGGGGTTCAAAACCAGGATATGTAAAAATTAAGGACTTAGATGGTGATTATAAAATTACTACCAACGACATGAAAGTTTTAGGTCAAAGTGATCCCAAAATATTATGGGGAATGACCAACATTTTCAGCTATGGGAATTTAACACTAAGAATATTTTTACATGGAGTACACGGGGTAACCAAAAATAATAAAATAATGGTAGAACAAGCGGCAGAAACTAGACGTAATATATTGAATTATAATCGCTGGACAGTAGATAATCCTTCAAATGAATGGCCTATGAATGAAAAGTATTCTACATTCCAAGGAGGAATAGATATGTCTGGAAGAATTTATCAAAATGCAAGTTTTATACGTTTAAAAGATGTTGTTCTATCCTATAATTTTTCTGAAATAGCAAAAAAAGTTGGATTATCTGGGTTAAATGTTTACGTAACAGGTCGGAATTTGTACACGTTAACAAAATGGACTAGTTACGATCCAGAAGTAAACCAATCAACGTATCCTACAGGCGAATTACCTTTGGAAAGATCCTTAATATTTGGATTGAAAATAGATTTATAAAATTAATATTTAGATAAAATATATATATCATGAGAAGATTATATGCAATTGTAGCAATTATGATAATGATATTAGCCAGTTGTAGTGATGATTATCTTTTTGAAAATCCACCTAATTCCATTACTACAAAAAGCTTGTATTCATCAATTGAAGGATTTGAAACTGGAATTAATGGTCTATATTCAAGAGTGAGATATGAATTTCAATGGATTAGCAGTATAAGTTTACTGCCAGCCAATTTATACTTGGTGGGAACTGATAATTATGCCGCTCAAACAGGTAGCGCATTTATGCAAATATCCCGGGATTGGGGAGATGTCAATAATTCTCAGGTTTCTGACTATGAAAATATTTTTTTATGGTTATATTCAGTTATAAACGCTGCAAATACTATTATCAATCAAGCTGAAAGTAGAGATGATATTAATTGGTTTGGAGGGAATTATAGTGCAGATGAAAACAAAAATAGAAGCATTGCGGAAGCTAAAGCAATACGTGCTTGGGCATATCGTCATCTTTCGTATGGTTGGGGAGATGTGCCCTTGAGCTTGAATGAATCACTTGGTTCGACAATTAAAACAGATTGGGAACGAACGCCTGTAAAACTAGTAAGAAAACAAATAATATCAGACTTATTGTTTGCGCAAAAATATTTGGATGATTCACCAAAAGTAAGAGGGAGAATATCAAAAGGTGCTGCTCAGCATTATTTAGCTGAGATGTATATTACTTTGGATATGCCAGATAGTACATTATATTGGACAAATCAAGTTATTTCAAATTCTAATTACAAGCTTATCACAGAGCGATATGGTGTAAAAGCAGATCAACCGGGAGTACCTTTTATGGATATGTTTTACGATGGTAATACAAATCGTGAGGAAGGTAATACTGAAGCATTATGGGTATGGCAATATCAATATGGGGTTACTGGTGGAGCAGGTTCTTTCTTGCGTTATTTGTATGGTTCCAGATATTGGGCAATTACAGTTAACGGAGTAACTCCTTTACAGATTTCTTTTGATAGAGGGGGTAGACCTATGAGCTATGCATCATTAACAAGGTGGGCTTGGGAGAATTATGAGCCACAAGATGATAGGGGTTCTCAACATGTAATAAGGAAATATTTCATTTTAAAAGAAGATAATGGAGAATTATCAAAAGCAGATTTACTTCCATCCGGATATAATTATGGAGATACGATTTGGCTTGATACATCTGGAGATATTACAACAAATCAAGCAGCCCAACGTTATAGTTGGCCATTTTGCAGGAAGTTTTTAGGTAGTTCTCCTGTTAGTCTCACAGATACATATGAATATGTTGATAAAATATATTTGAGGTTGGCTGAGACATATTTGCTAAAGGCAGAAGCTCAATTTATGCTTGGATCAAATCAAGAAGCTGCAAATACAATTAATATTTTAAGAAGAAGGTCTAATGCAAGTGATATTACATCTGATAATATAAACATGGATTTTATTCTAGATGAAAGGTCGCGCGAATTATTACAGGAAGAGCATCGACGTTATACACTATTAAGGACAGGCAAGTGGCTGGAAAGGGTAAAAAAATACAATAAACGAGGAGGAGAGTTTATTACTGATAGAGATTTACTATTCCCTATACCTGAGTCGGTGATTAATACTAATTTAACAAAAGAAATGCCACAGAATCCAGGATTTTAGGAAAACATAAAATATAGTTTTGTTTTTAATGGATATATGGAAAAAGTGTGTTCATTATAATTAGAACTGATTATATATGTCCTTGTTGGAAGTGTCTTAAATTTGTATTAAAAGGTTAAATTCCAAATAGTTAATATATATTTTACGAGTTGAATAAAAATAGGAAATATTTAGATTGACTATTTTAATAAAGGAGTTCCTCAGAAAAGGACATATACAAATACAGTTGTATGTTTATAAGTTTAATAGATAAAAATAATATTTGATAAAAACAAAATAATAGTATTCATTAAATTTAACTTTGAAAATGAGAAATTCAATTACATTAACATTAATTATGATATTGCTTGCTATGGTTGGATATACTCAAACGAATATTCAGCAATATCCTTCAGGTGAACTTAATCTAAGTGATTTAGAAACTAAATTCATTCAATTGTGTGATCTTGCAGTACGAAAATTGAGTTTGCCAGAAAGACAATATTCACAAGATACACCTTTACGAAAAGTACCATATTATGCAGACGCATATGCAGTACGCGCTCTTGGAGTCGCTTACGACTTAACGGGTAATGAAAAATACCTTAACACAATGAAAATTTGGTCAGATCGTATGATTACCAATCAGCAGAAAATGATTCCAAAGGGAGGATATTATATGAATTACGGTCGTAAGCCTTTTGAAACAGATGGTGAGTGGTTCGTTGCCGATTGTGGCGAGATATCAATGGGCTTGCTCTCAACTGCTACAAGGTGTAGAATTCCAATGGAAAGAGAACGCTATATTAACTCTGTTGAGTCTTTTGCTAACCTGGTTTTAGAAAACTATATCGATCCTGAAGGTGGTATTCGTGACGGCATGTGGTCAAAATCCAATGATTCAAATCCCTGGATTGTGGGATATGCTGGCCAGGTATTTTTTAAACTTTTCGATGAAAAAGAGCAAAGGCGATATCTTTATGCAGGTATAAATGCAATTAATTGGCTTGCTAATCATAATGTAGTTAGAGAAATATATAGCAAAGATTCGCTTTATCTTGAATTTAACCCTCCTATAAATAATGATGCATCCTCAGGAGTGATACGTGCAATCCTAGATCCATATACTGCAGGTGTCTCACACATATTTTCAGGTCAATTTCCTACAGTGAAAAAGGTTGCTGATGAACAAATTGATGTTATAATGAAATGGTTTGAATCAAATTTGTTGGGAAAGGGCGAAAGTGGAACTTATGAAAAATATGATGTTCGTAAAGGTAAAGTAGGTGGGAAGATGGGGTATTTGCCTTGTCAAATATATATATTAATACAACATAATATTTTGCCTAAAAGCATGATGAAAATTGCTGACAAAGAATTGCAAAGGATTGTAGCGGAGATATTCTCATACGATGAGCAATTATTGACTGAGTTAACAATGTTTTCTATGTGTTCTATGGCTGAAAGGATTAGTCCAGGATCACTATATCGTAATATTGATCCAGTATATCAAATTGTTATTAAAGAAAATAAGAATTAAATTAAGTTAATATTTTTTAACGCTTCAAATTAATTTAATAGTTATAAGCTTATGCCTTGCAATAATATTAATAGGATATAATAGAAAATGATTATTTCTGAACAAAAGTATTTTTTGTGAAAATAGATTAATAGTAACAAAGGTAGCCTTAAGTTGAATTGGACGTAATATAACAAATCAAAGTGGCTACCTTTGGTTAGGTTAAGACAGTTGTTTTTATAACTATTTGGTAAAACCCTTTCTAGGAGAACCGAGAATCTTAGACATGAGTTTATAATCAAAGAAATTTCCCCAACAAGATAGTTTTATGACATGCCCACAAGTAATTACATGTTTTTATATTTTATCACTAGTGTCATGGCAATGATATAATCATGAAAAAGATAGACCGTGTAAAGATGCGGTTTGTTGAAGAAGGCCTGGATATAGCATTGGAAGGGCACAAAGGGGAAAGGGTGTATAAAAAGAAAGTAGATGGCGATCTTGAGGCGCGCCTTATAGCATTAAGCTGCAGCGAGGCACCTGAAGGTTTCTCAAGGTGGTCTTTGAGGATGTTGGCAGACAAAGCTGTTGAACTGGAATATGTTGATGAAATATCGCATGAAACCGTGCGCAGGGTTTTAAAAAAACGAATTGAAACCGTTGAAGAAAAAAGGATGGGTGATACCACCCTTGCAAAACGGTGATTTTGTGGCAAATATGGAAAAGGTATTGGAAGTATATAAATGTCCAAATAATCCGGCACGTCCGGTTGTTTGTATGGACGAGTCCCCAAAACAACTTATCGTGGAAACAAAAACACCAATAGAGATGAAGCCGGGCAGCGAGGGGAAACATGATTATGAATACATCAGAAAAGGGTTATGCAACATTTTTATGTCCAACGAACCACTGAATGGGAAACGGTATGTAAAGGTCACGGAAACAAAAACAAAGGAAGATTGGGCTGAATTCCTGTCTGAAATAGCCGTGAGATATAAAGATGCGGACAAAATCACCTTGGTCATGGACAACCATAATACGCACAAACCGGGCTCATTATATGAAACATATAAGCCGGAAGAAGCAAAAAGGATATGGGAGGGGAAACTGAAGTAAGGGAGATGGACGAAGGCAGTCTTAGCATCCCCATAGTACCGATTGAAAACCGAGAAACCATGACCGATGGAAGCCGGAGAGTAGGGAAGGGAAAATCCTGTCAGGGCAGACAGGAGGATGCCGGTAGTTAGAACTGTAATTTAGAAACATGAAAATGTACCAGAAACATGATTGAAATGTCAACAGTAGAATTGCAGATAGCCGAACGGGCAAGGAAGTTCGAAGGGGAAGCTTTGCATAATCTTCACCACTTCATTGATTTGCCAATGCTGGAGGGGAGTTATAAACAACTCAACCGGCAAAGTGCAAAGGGAGTTGATGGGAAAACATGGCAGGACTATGGAGAAGAAGGGTTCAAAGAGAAGCTTGAAAATCTTTTAAAAGAGTTCAAGTCCGGACGTTACAGGGCACCAGCCATAAGGCGGGCGTATATACCCAAGGACAAGCATAGTAAGCGGCCAATAGGTATCCCGACCATTGAAGACAAAATTTTGCAGGCAAGTGTACGAAAGGTTATTGAGCCAATATTTGAAGGGGGGTTTAAGGACTTTTCATATGGTTTTCGACCGGGTCGTTCACCGCACCAGGCCATAGATTTTATGTTTCGTAAAGTTAGTTTTGATAAGATGCATTATATAATTGATGCAGACATAAAGAACTATTTTGGGAGTATAAATCAAGGCCTTCTCCGGGATTTTCTTGACAAAAGGGTTAATGATGGAGTGGTAAGAAAGATGATAAATAGGTGGCTTAAGGCAGGAATAATGGAATCGGGGAACATCAGTTACCCTGATGAAGGTACACCTCAAGGTGGTATTATATTACCGATATTGATCGATATTTATCTTCATTATGTGCTGGATGAGTGGTTTTCGGAACAAATCCAGCCATTGCTAAAAGGGCTGAGTTTTATAATCAGATACGTAGATGATTTTGTATTGGGCTTTTCAGATAAATCAGATGCTCAGAGGGTAATGGAAGTCTTACCGAAAAGGTTCGCCAAATATGACCTCACACTACACCCTGAGAAAACTAAACTGATAGATTTGGACAAACCAGGTGGCCTGTCGGGCCGGAGCTTTGACTTTTTGGGCTTTACCCACTATCTGGGGAAAAGCCGTAAAGGGATGAAAGTCCTGAAACGAAAGACAAGCTCCAGGAAGTTCACAAAGGCTGTTATAAACATCGACAATTATATAAAAGAAAACCGACATATTAAACTCAAAGATTTAATCGTTATGTTGAACCTTAAGTTAAGGGGGCATTATCAATATTATGGAATAATCCATAATTACGATGGTATCCACCGCTACTATGAAGAAGTCAGGCGAAAATTGTATAAATGGTTAAGACGCCGGAGAGGTAAAACCAAATGGGACTGAAAGTTCATAGTTAAGTTAACCGGGGAGTGGCAACCATTAATAAAACCTTTTATAGCAAAACCATATGTACAGACTTAGCGAAACTAACTATCGAGGAACCGGATGCGAGAAATCCGCTCGTCCGGGTCTTTGGGGGAGCAGGGAGGTAACGAACTGCTCTACCCGGGAAAATCTTACCACCAAGAGTATTTTTAAATACATGCGAGTTCTCCCATTGGGATTACTTTGTCGCATATGATACCTTTTAAAACAAACAATTTTAATCTTATAAAAATGGAAAAAAAATATGGAATAATTGTTTTTATTTGCTTTTGTGTTTTTCCTTACTTTGCTCACGGGCAATCCATAGATGTAGAAACTTTGAAACAAATTCGGTTGCCCATGTACCTGGCAAAGGGCTTAGAATGGAAAGGCGAATCAACGCAAAATACAACCTGGAGTAAAATTACAGAGACAAGTGATGGAAAGATTTGGTTCTGTGGGGGAGATCACTGGGGCATAGACGAAATTACCGGGAAATGGGACAAAAGTGATCGATATGAAAGACCATGGGGCTTTGGGAACACAACTTTGTGTTATTATGATCCAATGCAAGACCAATCATTTGAAGAGTTGGAATTAAATTCTACCAGTGCCATCTATTCAAATGAGCAGACGCCCGGCCATGGTAAGATACATGCAAACATTGTTACAGACTCTAAAGACAGGTTGTATTTTGCCGGGTACATGGGCTATTCTTTTATTCATGAATATACCGATGCATATTTCCCCAAGAGTTATGCCGGTGGGGCATTGATAAAGTATGACCCTTCAACAAAACATGCGGAATATTTAGGCATCCCTGTGCCCTATGGGGCTGTTGCTGCTATGTACTACGATGAAAAAAGGGACATTATCAATGGTATTTCTGTAGACAGGGCAAAATTCTGGCGTGTAAAGGTCTCCACTATGGAACTTAACCGATATGAGTCAGTAGCAAGGATGAGCCGGTTAAAAGACAGGGTGAGAGAAATGATTATGGATAATGATGGATATTGTTATTTTGCCAATGATGTTGGCGGTCTGACAAAGTTCGATCCTGACACGCAGGAATTTATGGACCTGGATATTGTATTGCCGGGGAAATTGATGGATTTCAGGGCATCAGTAGTTTCTTCAATGAACACCATCTATGGCATTACCACAGATGGTTTTGTCTGGAGTTTCAATCCAAACACCAATGAGCTAAAAGACCTGGGACATATCATAGGCATGCCTGATCAATCCCATTACACACCAAATATAGCACTGGATGAAAAATGGGAAAGACTGTACTTTATTGCAGGAACCCACGGTTATGGGTTACTGGAAGAAGCTTTTGGGGTATTGACAATATTAGATCTAAAAACGGGCAAATACTATTGGGCAGGTAAGATTGAAGGCTTTGAAGGTTGCTTCGGTGCTCTATGCAGCAAAGACCATGAAGTATATTTCAATTCCTTTGGCCGGTTCTACGAAGGGGATCAGATTCAAAAAGACAAAAGTGGCCAGCCTATTACCCGGCCTTATCTGCTAAAATACTCCCCTCCTGAGGATCTTAACGAATTGGACTAACAACAGGTTTAGGTTATAAATTAAATGTGAAAACGTATGAAAAATAGTATTCAACATAAACTGGTTTTACCCATAATTATTTTGCTTTTCCATGCTACAAATGTATTCTCACAAAGAATGGGGGGATTGGATGCAGGTTCTATTTCGAAGGTACTGATTTCAAATGGTCCTCAAGGCCCAATAAAAGGTGGGGAAAGTGCTGTAACAGATTTAATTTTAATGCCGGACGGCTGGATGTACGGTAGTACAAAAGCAACATGGGGGGCACAAAATTGCCACCTTTTTCGGATCGATGGTGAAAAATCAGAACACATTATCAATATGACCGGACAAATGCCCGGTCAAACTACCATAAGTAACCTTGTTGTTGGGAAAGGTAGTGTCTTGTACGGTTGTACATCAACATACAATGAAATATTGGATAAAAAGGATTATGAAGGTGGCCACTTATTTGCCTACAACCCGGGAAAAAAGACAATGGATGATTTAGGAATTATCCAGCAAGGACAGGGAATCAACTGTATGGCAATGGATTCAATACGTGGGATAATATATTGCATTACCTATCCAGCCGGTCATCTGTTTTCATATCACCTGGAAACAAAGATAAAAAAAGACTTTGGACAGGTTATGCAACCCTGGCGTGTAGAAGATTTAGGACGGGTTTCATGGAGAGGTGTCCCCAAGGTACTGATTGTTGATGATGCTGGAACAGTATATTTTTCTACCTATGTGCATGAAAAAGTACCTGTTTGGAAACAGGAATTAATGGATGGCGGCCCTTCATACTACTCAGTTTATGCAGGCGGAAGGATTTTCAGGTTGGCATTTGGGGATGAGAAACCTGTTTTTACCGGGGCAACTATCCCCAGTCAAAAGGGCATGGACTCGGACCAGCTTTATGAAAACGGAATTGCTTCGGCAATCCGTGCCAGCGACGGGGGATTTTGGTGCGGGACAATCAACGATGGGTTCCTTTTTAAATTTTACCCTTCAACATCAACAGTAATCAACAAGGGAAAAGCCTTTCAGTACTGGAACCTGAAATCGCTGTGTTATGGAACCGATGAAAAATTATATATGCTTGGTGGAAGGGACGAAGACAACTCCTGGCTGTTGTGTTACAATCAGGTGACCGGTTCTATTGACTGCTTGGGGTGGCCTGACAATACCTCTCAATGCAATGTAATTGTTGCGGATAAAAATGGAAAAATATTTTTCGGTGAAAATCTCCGACACTCATTTATCTGGATATATACACTTAATAAATAACTATAATAATGCAACGTAAAAAATTTTTAAAGCTAGGAGGAGGTATTTTATTATCTCCAACAATAATAAATGATGTCAAACTGTTTAACAAAAATAAACATGATATTTTTGACAAAAATAGTAATTCAAATCATTTAATATTGGACAGACTAGGAGGGATGTCACTTCCTGAACTACTGGATTTTCATCGTAATTATCTTTATAAAACTTATATTCCTAATTGGGAGCGTGGTGTCGATTGGGATAACGGTGGGTTTGCTGATTCATTAAAACCTGGACAAGAACCGGATTTTGAAAAGAAAAGCATGTATTATCAGGGCCGTGCTATATGGATGTTTAGTTATCTATATAATCATGTAACAAAAAATAAACTTCATTTGGATGCTGCAATTAATGGTAGAAATTTTGTGGTAAAACATGCTCTTTTAGATGATTTCCGTTGGAATTCTATTTTGGAAAGGCAGGGTAATCCTTTAAGTGGACCTGTTGATCATTATGGAGATATTTATATGGTACTTGGTTTGTCCGAACTTTATAAGGCTACTAGTGATGAAAAAGATTTAAATATTGCTATTAATACTGTTCATTCAATATTGAAACGTCTAGTTTCTCCTATATATCAACATACAGATGCTCATGGTCCTGCCATGGAACCTGGAATCCGCAGACTAGGGGGTTGGCAACACCTTCTTTATTCTTTATCTTCACTATTAAGAGTCAAATATGATCAAGAAATTGAGCAAATTGCACGTTTTTGTGTTCGTATGATATGTGAATATCATTGGATAGAAGAGTATAAACTGTTATTTGAATATTTAGATATCAACTATAAACAGTATATTTCTAATGTATCCAATTGGGGTGGATCAAGAAATCTTCGTAGTATCAGTGGCTGGCATTCTATTCAAGCCTGTTGGATGGTAATGGATGAAGCTCATCGTGTAAAGCATTATCCCACATATAGGCATGGTATTGAAATGGGATTCTCTACATTAGAAAAGTGTTATGTTGATGGTAAAGGAATAATAACTTTAAAATACCCGGAGGAGATACCCAAAGTAGAGAGTGAATTTGATCCTTGGGGAGCACTTGATGATGTGTTATTATTTTGTCTCATGGTAATTGAAAATAACCACCATCCTGATATTATTAGATACTATAATAAATGTTTCAGTCTTTATCATAGTATTCCTGACAATTATAGACCAGAGGATTTGTTACACTTACCTAGGCAACTATTTTACTCAATTGAAATAATTAATAGGATCATAAAACAAGAAGGGAAGGTAAAAAATGCTCCATTTGATTAAAAATAGCCTATTCAATAATAAAATAAATCAAAGCTTAAAATGATTGGTGTTTTGTTTTTTAATCAATTGAAAAATCAAAAATATTGCATATCGATTATTTGATAATACTTAAAAATGTAAATCAAAAATTAGGGAAGTGATATAATTTACTTATCTTCAATTTGTTACAAAAAAGATATTGAACAAAAAACTATCACTTTTCAGATGATTGCGCCGTGCTAGTCCATGAGGTGGGGATTTAAAGGCGAATAAATATAAAAGTTAATGAAACACCTTTTAGTTTCCCTACAGGTAACCAAGCCTGTACGGAAAGGCTTAGCCAGCCACCGGAAGCGAGCCTTGCGTAGTCATTAGAGATGATGGCACGAAGTGTAGGCAGCGATTGTCAAAGGTATGCTATGTAGCCTCGAAAGAAAGATGAATGCCGGGGTCTTAACTGTTCATCTGGTTGGGACAACACGAAAAGCAGCGATTTGGCGAGTTGTTGGAGCCTGGCCGGGGTCTGAGACCATTTCAAAGGCAGAAAAGGGAAGCACGGGAACACGGGAGAGCCTAACGCCTCCATTCGAGATTCCGCGGCAATGACGGTTAACCGCGTGACCAATTAGACCGGGTTAAACAGGGAATTTGTTGCCCCTGCAGTAGCGCAAAGGACGGGCAACAAACGTAAATGGTATCTGAACCGAGGGAGACCGAAGGTAAGGAGAAGGGCGAAGGCAGTCTTAGCAACCCCATAGTACTGATTGAAAGCCGGGAAATCAGGACCGCTGAAAGCCGGTGAGTAAGGAAGGGGGATGCCGGTAATTAGGGCTGTAGTTTAGAAACATTAATGTATCAATTACATGAAAAAAATGTCAACAGTAAAAGTACAGATAGCTGAAAGAGCAAAGAAGCTCAAGGGAGAAGCCTTGCACAGTCTTTATGATCTTATTGAGGATAAAGTTTTGCAGGCAAGTGTACAAAAGGTCATAGAGCCTATATATGAAGAAGAATTTAAACCTTTTTCATACGACTTTCGGCCGGGATGTTCACAGCACCAGGCGATTAATTGTATGTTCAAACATGTTAGTTTACACAGGATGCGAGATATTATAGATGCCGACCTTAAAGACTACTTTGGGAGCATTAATCACGGTATTCTCTGGAAATTCCTAGAAAAACGGGTGAAGGATGGAGTGATAAGAAGGGCGATAGACAATGTGATCCAACACTACTCGTATTATGGCATTACCTTTAATTATAGAGGTATATTCAGTTATTACAGGAATGTCAGGAGATGTCTTTCCAAATGGCTAAACCGTAGAGGGGGTAAACCAAAGTGAAATTGGGATACCTTTACCACTTTGGTTGTAAAATGGGACCCTCTTATTAGACCCTTTATTTACCACTCTTATGTTCCTTTATAGCGAAACTAATTACCGGGGAACCGTATGCGGGAAAGCCGCTCGTACGGGTCTGTGGGGGAGCGGGGAGGTAACGAACCGCTCTACCCGGAAGTTGTAAATAACCAAAATGTAAATCAAATGACCAGTAAAGAAAAAGAGAAAACAAACACCACCAGGCGCAAATTCATTAAAGCTGCCACTGTTGCCGGTGCGGGCTTTATGATCCTGCCCCGTTGCACCATTGGCGGCAAAGGATTTGTGCCGCCCAGTGACAAGATAAACATCGGCTTGATTGGGGCAGGAGATATTGCCAGTCACCACCTGAATGAAGTGTTCAGATGCGATGATGTGCAGATAATAAGTATCGCCGACCCGGCCAGAAATTGGGATGGCAACCATTTAAACAAAAAAGGTCTTGGCCGTGCCCCAAGGAAAAAAACAATCGAGGAACACTATTCCAAAAAAACGCCCAACTACAGGATTACAGAACATGAGGATTTTCAGGAAATGCTGGAGCAGGACAAATCAATAGATGCAGTGATCTGTGCCTCGCCCGACAATACCCATGCATATATCTCCATCATATCGATGCGGGCGGGTAGGCATGTATATTGCCAGAAGCCGCTTGCGCATAATATATGGGAAGCACGTAAAATTCGTGAAGTCGCTATGAAAACGGGCCTGGCTACCCAAATGGGAAACCAGTTGCATGCCTCCGATGGTATACGGCAAACAGTCGAATATCTCAGGGCAGGTGTTATCGGGCCTGTACATGAAGCTTATTCATGGGTGCCGGCCACACGATATCAGAAATGGCTTACAGGATATCCTGCTGAAGCAATGAAAGTTCCAAAAGGGGTTAACTGGGACTTATGGATAGGGCCATCTGTATTCCGCCCATACAACAGGGTTTATTCGCCATTTACCTGGCGCGATTTCTGGGACTATGGAAATGGGTCATTGGGCGACTTCGGTTGCCACGATATGGATGCAGCCACCTGGGCCTTCAACCTTGATGTGCCGGAAAGCGTACAAGTGTTCCCTGCCGGCAACAGGGGCAGCGGCGAGGTGGTTCCTTACGGAGAAATAGGGTATTTCCATTTTGCCGGGAATGAAAATCGTCCGCCCCTAAAACTGACATGGATGTCGGGGGGACTTTTGCCGGAGTTGCCGCCTGAAATTCCACAAAATCTTAAACTTAATTCCAGGGGGGCAATGTTTATTGGGGAAAAAGGTGTGATCCTGACCAATGGAAATGCAGCCAGTGCCCCTGAAATATTCCCGGAAAGTCTCAGGGACTCATTTACTGCGCCGGAACCCTGCTTCCCTCGTTCTGCTGAACAACACCGGGAATGGTTCGATGCCATAAAAGGCGGTGAAATGCCCCTGTCAAATTTTGAATATGCATCAAAACTGACAGAGATAACCCTTTTGGGAGTCCTTTCACTTAGGTTAGGCGGTGAGAAAATCTATTGGGACAAAGAAAACATGAAAGCTGTTGGTTTGCCTGATGCAGATCCGATAATCAGGGAACCCGTAAGGGCTGGCTGGGAAATGGCATGACCTTTTTTTGAATTTTATTAACCAAAGCAATAACTATTAAAAATCTCTATCATGAAAGAAAAATCGAACACAATTCCATTCCATAAGTTTATGGGATTTCCTGCATTTGTTGGCCTCCAAGCCATGTTGTTATTGATCATTGCCCCTTTTGTCCCTTTTACACCAGAAGCAATGGGCAAGGGCTTACTGGTCTGGTCGGCCTTTCAGGCCTGGGCCATGTATTTTATGGGTGGTTGCACAATAAAAATGGCCATTAAGACCATGGTAGGATATATTGGCGGGATAATTGCTTCTGTAATCCTGATTGAACTGGGGGGCTTGTTTGGCAGTCTGAACACTTCTGCAGTTGCCTGGGGCGGGGTTGTCGCCGTATCTTTTGTGGCGTTCCTTATTATTCCTGCCGACAGGGTACCTGCCATCAACTTCCTGCCATCCTACTTTATAGGTTCCGGGGCATATTTTGCCATTATTACCTATGTTCAGGCCCCTGTCACGGTTGGGGCATATTCCTGGTATTTCCAGGTTGCCGTCCCCTTGCTGGTCTCTGCTGTGTTGGGCCTTGTGTTTGGCTGGGCAACAGTCACCTTCAAGTTATGGTTCGATGCAAAACTGGCAAAGGGTTAAAATCAATATTATTAAATCAAAAATAGTTATTGTGAAAAAATACAATGTAGGAATAATAGGATATGGTTGGGCAGCAGGAGCCCATATTGATGCAATCAACAACACATCCTTGGGACAGGTTACCGCTGTCTGCTCATCGCGCAGGCTTGATCCTACTGCAATCGGTGCAACACATGGTGGGGCAATTAAATGTTATACCCGGATGGAAGAGATGCTGGCTGATCCGGCGATAGATGCCGTATCCATATGTAGCTATCCTGCCCTCCATGCCCAACAGGCAATTATGGCAGCCCAGGCGGGGAAACACATTATAATAGAAAAGCCTTTGGCCATGAATTGGGAAGAGTGCCTTGCAGTAGAAAAAGCGGTAAAAGCAGCCGGGGTTAATGTCTGTGTATGTTTCGAATGTCGTTTTTCCAGCCAGCTGCTAACCATTAAAGCTATCATCGATCAGGGGCTGTTGGGTGACATACACTATGGTGAAGTGGATTATTTTCATGGTATAGGGCCATGGTACGGACAATATAGGTGGAACACCCAAAAGGAATCTGGTGGTAGCAGCCTTTTGTCGGCCGGATGCCATGCCATGGATGCCTTGTTATTGTGCATGGGCAGTGAATTTGAATCAGTACAAAGCTATTCAGCCTATTCATCAAATAAAGATTTTGAAAAATATGAATATCCTACAAGCTCCGTATCCATCGTCAAATTTAAAAATGGTTCAGTAGGCAAAGTTGCATCTGTTATTGACTGTTTACAACCCTATTACTTTCATTTTCATTTGGTAGGAAGCGAGGGCACCCTTCTGGACAACAAGTTTTATTCCACCAAAATAAATGGCCTTGATAAGGGGAAATGGAGCACTTTGTCAATGAAGATGTTAGACTCCGGAGATGTGTCGGATCACCCTTATCAGGTTCAGTTCGAAGAATTTTTTAAGTCCATCGAAGCAGGGAAAGAGATGCCGCTGACTGGTTTAAACGATGCGATAAAAACACATGAACTGATATTTGCAGCAGACAAATCGGCAGAAAGTCAATAACCTGTAAAATTAATAAAAATCAATATGAAAAAAACAGTACTTGCCCTGTTTGCGCATCCGGATGATGCAGAACTGATGTGTACAGGTACACTCTCGTTGTTGAAACAACAGGGATGGGAGATACATATTGCAACAATGACCCCCGGCGACAAGGGATCCGCCGTTCATAACCGCGAAGAGATTAGCGCCATACGGAAATCGGAAGCAAAAAACTCTGCCAGATTATTGGGCGGCACATATCATTGCCTTGAATTTGAAGATGTATATATCATGTACAACCGTGACACAATCAATGCTGCAACAGCATTAATCCGCAAAGTAAAACCTGATATTGTTTTTACAGCAAGCCCTGTTGATTACATGGTGGATCATGAAATGACCAGCCTTGTCGTACAAACGGCCTGTTTTTGTTGTGGTATAAAAAACATGGAGGTGGAGGAGACCGCGTTTGAACCAACGCCATACCTGTATTATTCAGATGCGCTGGAAGGAAAAGATAAATTGGGAAGGCCAATGCCTCCGTCTATATATGTTGATGTTTCAAAAGAAATGGCTTTGAAGGAAAAAATGCTTGCATGCCATGCGAGCCAGCGCAACTGGTTGCTAGAGCACCATAAGATGGATGAATACATCCTTGCTATGAAGCGGTTTACCGAATCGAGGGGACAAGAGATAGGTGTAGGATATGCCGAAGGTTTCAGACAGCACCTCGGGCATGGATACCCGCAGGATAATATTTTAAAAGTGGTACTTGGAGAGTTTGTCAGATAAAAACATTATAATGAGATGAAACGAACAATTTTGATATTAGCATGTGCTTTATTTTTTAATGTTGCACATGCCCAATCACAAAAATACAAATCACTTTTTAACGGTAAAAACCTTAAAGGTTAGATAGTGCACGGTACCGAAAAGTGGTATGTGGAAGAAGGCCTCTTGGTTTGTGAGAGCGGGCCTGATAAAGGGTATGGTTACCTGTCAACAAAGAAACAGTATTACAATTTTGAGATGTCAGCCGATTTCTTACAGGAAGCAGACGGCAATAGTGGTATATTCTTCCGTTCTACTTTTGAAGGCACAAAAGTTAGTGGTTGGCAGGTTGAGGTAGCTCCGCCTAACAAAGATACAGGCGGTATTTATGAATCGTATGGCCGTGGTTGGTTAGTAAAGATACCTGATGAAAAAGAAAGCATCTTGAAAATGGGCCAGTGGAACACCATGAAAATACGTGTTGTGGATGGTCATGTAACAACCTGGCTTAACGGGGTACAAATGGTCGATATTGATGATGAAAAAATAGCAAAGGGACGTGGGGCCATCGCCCTGCAGATCCACGATGGGGGTGGCATCAAGGTCAGATGGAAAAACCTGAAGGTTAAAAAACTGAATTAAGCCTGCACCTGATACATAATCTGCAAGATTTGGATTGTTTACAGGCTTGATTGCCTGATAACCTGAAAGTACATATATCAACAAATAATTGATAAAACAATAATTACAAAATTTACATATTATGGCACGAAAAGAAAGTAAGTTAGCCCCCGGGTGGTGGGATTTTACTACCCTTGAAGACAATTTATTGGACGATGTGTCCAAACTCAGCGAAAAAGACCTTTTGCAACTATCGAGGCCGGGCTTTAAAGTTGTGTTTTATGACACTCTGGAAGATTTCTACCTTGCCGAAACATTAGAGTATATCACAGCCTGGAAACAGTCAACCGACAGTGCACCTGTGGGTGTATGCGGCCCAATAGGCCCTACGGAACAGTTGCCGTTAGTAGCCCGTTTGGTGAATGAATTGGGCTTAAACCTTTCCAATTCACATTTTTGGGGTATGGACGAATGGGTAGTTGATGGAAAAGAGATGGATGCCTCACACCCGTTATCGTTTGAAAAAGCCGACAGGGAGATGTGTTTTGATAAAATTGATGCAAAACTAAGGATGCCCGACAACAACCTTCATTTTCCGAAAGCCGACACCAGGCCATATATTGAAAGCTGGGACAGTGGCATCCGTTGTGCGGTGATGCAGGGCGGCCAGGGCGATGTAAAGCATTGGGCCTTCAACGACCCGGTGCGCAGGAAAGGCAAATATCAGGATGCCCCCCCTTTGCCTGAAGAATTTCTGTCGCTTTCCACAAGAATTGTTGACCTACACCCTGTAACCTGTATGCAGAATGCCCGCACCAGTGCCGGGGGCGTCGTTACGGGCATCCCCACACAGGCAATAACCGTAGGGCCGGTACAGACCTGGAAAGCAGAAAAAGTATCGATATGGCAGGCTGGCGTGCACGACAACCCGTTTGGGCAAAGGCTTACCGCGTTTATGATCGGCAAAAAAATAATGGACTCGGCAGTGCCGATGTCGCTCCTTGCTTGCCACCCCAATGTACAGTTCAACTATTACCGGGGCGGGCTGGGCAGTTGCGGAACGGAAATGCATTAGGGTGACAGGGAACTATTTGGGTTATGTCAAACAACAATAAAAAAGTTATAATATCGGGCACAGGTTGTGCTTTGGGCGACATTATCTATACAGGCATAAGGTTCGACAGCCACGAATTTAAAAAGTACCTCTCCCAAAAAGATGGCGATGGGGGCATATTACCTGGCAAGTTGGTCTTTAAGGAATGTCTAGAAAAGTTCTCGGGAAAACCGTTCAGCGAAATATTGACCCAAATTGTTGGCGACATGGAACCTGATGCTTTTAACCCGGGTGGGCCCGGGCTGGTGCCGCTTGTCCATGCCTCGCAGGTACTGGACGGGGACAGCTTTGAAACAAGGTTTTATGGCATCGCAGGGAATGACAAAATTTCGGAAATGATATTCCAGGCAATTGAAGGCCTGCCGTTCGATACCTCAAACTATAATACGGAGGAGGGGGGCGAAACGCCATCGACCCATGTCTTTTCCGACCCGACATACAATGGGGGCCAGGGCGAACGTAGCTTTGTGAATAGTCTGGGCACGGCTTCCGTGTTTACGGAAAAGATGCTTGGCAAGGGTTTCTTTGAGGCGGATATTGTCTGCCTGGGCGGCACGGCCCTTGTCCCGCAGCTCCACGACAACCTGGGCACCGTACTTGGGAAGGCCAGGGAAAACGGCTGTGTGACGGTCGTGAACACCGTTTATGACTTCCTTAGCGAAATGGAGTGCCCGGGACGGCCATGGCCATTGGTGCCAAAAGATGCCTATCGGGACATAGACCTGTTGATAATGGACATGGAGGAAGCCCTAAGGATAAGCGGGCAAAACACGAAGGAGAAGGCCATCCGATATTTTGCCGGATCAGGTGCCCGGTCTTTTATCATCACGGACGGGGTTTCCGATATTGCTGTCTGTTCAAAAGGGGGGATTTTCCTTCCCACAAACGGGACAGTGGGAATGCCCGTGTCCAAAAAGGCAGGGGAAATATTTTCGGCCATCCCTGCCCGGGAAAGGGACACCACGGGCTGTGGCGACAACTTTGTCGGCGGGGCGGTAGCTTCGGTCGCAATGCAGCTCGGGGAGAACAAAAAAGGAAGGCTCGATTTGATCAAAGCAGCTGGTTGGGGCATAGTGTCCGGGGGTTTCGCCTGTTCCTACAAAGGGGGCGTGTACCATGAGGCCGCCCCGGGCGGGAAGCGCAGTTTGTTGGAAGGGTTGTATCATGAATATAAAAAACAGGCCGGTTTAAAATGAAGGTAAAGAAAAACAAACTTGTCTTGTTCGGGGCAGGCAAAATAGGGAGGTCGTTCATAGGCCAGTTGTTCAGCATTGGGGGGTACGAAGTGGTCTTTGTGGACATTTGCAAACCTGTTATCGAGGAGCTGAACCGTGGGCATAAGTACAGGGTCTGTTTTGTTTCTGATGAAAGTATGGAGTGGCTGGAGGTCAAGAATGTTAGGGGCGTACATGCCATGGACGAAGAAATGGCAATAGAAGAAGTTGCCACGGCAGGCCTTCTTGCCATTTCCGTAGGGGCCGGCGCACTGGCGCTCACGGCCCCGTCCATTGCCAGGGGCTTGCTAAAAAGGCACAAAGCCGGCAACAATGCCCCGCTGGACATCATCATAGCAGAAAACATGGCCAATGCTTCCGCTTACCTGGGCCGGGAGCTCTTAAAGCACTTGCCCGTAGGTTTCCCTTTTGATGGGGCCATTGGGCTTGTGGAGACCAGTATCGGCAAAATGGTGCCGCTCATGCCCACAGGTGGTGCGGACGGCAGTATGCTGGATGTATATGCAGAACCATACAATACCCTGATCGTTGACAAGAAGGCGTTCAAGAACCCGGTCCCGGAGATAGGAGGGCTTGCCCCCAAGGAAAACATAAGGGCGTGGGTCGAAAGGAAACTGTTTGTCCACAACATGGGGCATTCGGCCGCTGCATATATCGGGCATGCATATGCCCCAGGCCTGGATCGCCTTTATGAAGTGCTCGGGCTGCCGGAGGTTTATCACCGGGTCAGATGCGCAATGATGCAGTCTGCTGCTGTTCTCAGAAGAAAATACCCTGACGAGTTTACGATGGGGGATTTGATTGCCCATGTGGAAGACCTGTTGTCCCGTTTCATGAACAGGGCATTGGGCGATACCGTTTTCAGGGTAGGCTGTGACCTTGGGCGCAAGTTGGGCCCCGAAGACCGCTTGGTTCTGCCCATAAGATCGGCGATATCCCAGGACATGCCTTATGGCGATATCCTGTATGCCCTTGTCTGTGCCTGCCGGTTTAGGGCAAAAGGTCCGGAAGAGCCTGAGTTTGAAAAAGACAGGGCCTTTTTTAAGGAATATGGAGGGGACACTGCCTCGATACTAACGAAGGTAAGTGGTTTAGACATGGAAGAAAACAATGACATTTTCTCAAGGGCAAAGGCTATTTGTAAATATCTTGCAACAATAGGGATAGGTAAAGAACAGCTGATAGGGCAAAGTGCGCCGCTCTTTTGTCCCAGTATTAATTATGGTCGCAATGCAGAACACATTCATTATAATGCCGACTGTGAAAACTTTGACAAGCTCATTTAAGCGGCATAAAAAGACAGAAAGGAGGCAGCAAAATGAGAAACAAACCCAAGGTACTTGGGAGAGGTTCATTTACATAGCTAAATACATAACATCAACCAAAAAAATGATGTACAAAAGGCGGGTGCAGAGTACATTTTTGAGTGGGATGAAACCAAATTGTCCACGATTGAATGGCATTTGTCTCATTCCCGGAGTAACAACTGGCAAAAAAATTCCATTTGGATATTTAAATATTTTTTTTCAAAACCTCTATCATCCTAGAAATGAAAACCCCAAAACTACACCATATCATTGATGGGCTAAAAAATAGTTTAATAAAAGTCAACGACACTGAGTTAAATGAAATTTCAAAAGCAGAAAAGACAGTCGGGATTTGTTCTGCCACCCTGTTGGAGTTACGTGAACATATCATCCGGAATGATTTAAAAAACAAAAGCGAAGAAATCCGGTTTTTCAAGGATACAAAATCCTTTGTGCTATCGGAATACCTGTATTATTCGAAGCTCTGGGAAATTTTAATACGGCAACCGGTCACTTCCATAAGAAGGCGAAAAAAGTATTTGAGAAAAGTGACAGCAGGGGTACAACAGTTTTTCAATGAGAACACCGAGTTTTACCTGTATTACCGGAGCGGATCGACCCATTTGGATGAACAGTATTTTGTCCGCACAGAAATCAGTTGTACCCTGGATTGCCAGCACTTTATATTTGACCCGTTTTTCTCGACCAGCCACGATTACACCCTGGCAGCCATAAAGGCCAACGAGAAGATAGCTGCCTATTGCAATGCAGAAATCAACCGGTTAAGGCACAGGGGCAACTACCGGCTGGTGCGCAGCGATATGTTCTGGAGTTTGAATAAACGGGATTTGATGCAGGTTATTTACGGGATATATTACACCAATGCAGTGAACCGGGGAAAGGTCCAGATCAAGGAACTGGTGTGCGGTTTTGAGTCGCTGTTTAATGTGAAGCTGTCGGGGTACTACCATACTTTTTATGAAATCACCCAGCTAAAAAAGCAACCGCTGGGTTACCTGGATTTGATGAAGGAGACGCTGACGAAACTGGTGGAAGAGCAGGATGAGCATAAGAGAAGGAAAAGGAGAGGGCACAGCGGTCAGGATCAAAGTCGACAAACAAAATAGCAATCGTTTTTAAACAGAAGAAGGAAGAAGAATGCAAAACAACTATTATAACGGAAAGACTAAAAACAAGGAGCGATGAAAAGATAGTAGCAAAAAAATATAGACGCGTTAGTTTTTGATTCTTGTACCGGAAAATCGTCAAAACATAGTACATCACAGGAATATAAACACAACGCCTGCGCTTCGGCGTGGGCTGGACATACCTGTGGTGTGGGTGTTTGACGATACCTCCGGTACAGCATGCTTCAGTTCCACGCTTTTTTTATTCCTAATTTATTACCCATATTTATCCTATGAAAGAGTACCGGATGGAGAAGAACATTAAAAATACTGATTTAATCGCAGTATTCCAGCGTTGTCCCTTTGGTGAGCCGACCGCTGATTGTCCGTTTGTCCCGTATCACCAGTTGAACAATATGGAAAAGCAAATCCGGGTTCTCAATACCCTGGATGAAGCTACCCTTGAGCAACTCCGTTCCTTCCACCGGTCCTGTGTTGTTGAAAGACGGAATCAGGCAGATGCAAACACGGGCAAATCCAATGAATCGTAAGAGCCTATTTCACCAATGAGATATTTGCAAAAAACGCTTAGATATAAAATTATGATTTTTAAGCTGTTGTAGCTTTTGATTCAAAAAAAACACCACAGTGTGGTATTTATACATTTCAGAAGGGGCAATTTTGGCATCATTCAAAACCGTTCAATACAAAACAAAAAGTTATGCCAACAGAAATTGTAACCACCGACGATTTACGTGAGTTTAAGCTCGAGCTTATAAAAGAATTCAAAGAGTTGCTGGCAGTGCATCACGGGCAGCTGTCCAAAAAATGGATAAAATCCTGGGAAGTCCGAAAATTACTGGGGATTTCCCCGGGTACGCTTCAGAACCTTCGGGTCAACGGCACCCTGCCTTTCACCAAAATCGGCGGGGTAATTTTTTACGACAGCGAGGACATTCAAAAGATGATGAAGGAGAATTTGGTGCACAGCCGTTTTGATTTCCGCCGCCGGGGATGAACTACATCAGGCACCTGCGCGGTTTTTTCGACCGTTTGGAAGAAGATGCAAATATGACCTCCCACCATATCAGCCTGTACATTACGCTTTTTCACGTGTGGAATCTGAACCGTTTCCGGGAATACTTTGAAGTGAACCGGCAGGATGTCATGTCCATGGCGCGGATTGGTTCCAGGAACACCTATTCCCGGTGCATGAAAGAACTGCATGCCTGGGGATATATTATATACTCTCCCGCGGGCAACCGGTACCAGGCAAGCCATGTTAGCTGTATCCGTTTTGATACTGCAAAAGAGACAGCTACTGATGCCGGAAGAGAGACCACTAATGGGACCGCAAGTGGGACACCTCTTATAAACTATAAAAACAAGATAAAGGATAAACAGGGGCACGCTCAAAAAATGAAAAATGGAGAAGAGAAAAGCAACCGCGGTAACCCACTCCACGTCGAAACCGATAAAGATTACGCTGAACCCTTATAAAGACATTGCTACGCAGGAAGCCGGGGTTTACCAGTTTAGCTTTCCCGGGTGCAGGAGATGGCTGGAGGAAACGGGGAGGCAGCACTACGGAGAGCATTTTCGGTTGTATGCTGAAGATTATGGCGTGATTTACCGCCTGCTGGTTTATGCCATAGAAGATAAAGCAGAATGTGCCCGGCGGAACCTGGATTTGAGGAAAGGAATCCTGTTGACAGGTCCAATCGGCTGCGGGAAGTCAACCCTTATGGCATTGATAAAATACTTTTTCCCCCCCGGCAGGCAATACCAGGTTAAATCCACCCGGGATATTGGCTTTGAGTTTGAGAACGAAGGGTATAAAGTGATCACCCGTTACAGCCGGAACCAGCTGAACCCGGGACAAGCCGTTCCTGTCCCTGCCATTTTCTGTTTTGACGATTTGGGCGTGGAACAACCCTATAAGTACTTTGGGAACGCATGCAATGTAATGGCCGAAATCCTGCTGAGCCGGTACGATTTGTTTATATCTAAAGGGATTTTAACGCATGTAACCACGAATCTGTCTGCATCGGAAATCGAAGAAAAATATGGCAATCGGGTTAGAAGCCGGATGCGCGAAATGTTCAACCTGGTCGCGTTTGACAAAAGTGCGAAAGACAAGCGGGTATAAGTCCTGGAATGCTTCTTTCCCCTTCGGGGAGGTGAATCGCTGTTCCCGGAGAAAGACAAAAAAAGGGTTACTGTGTGGCTTACTAAAACATATCGACCCTGAATACGAGCCCTTTTTGATTAAAGTTGTAGCTGATTTCCCAACCGGACCAGTAAATACCTGCCACAAAGTCTCCTGTTTTAACCCCGGATTTCAGGCTGAACCCTTTTAACAGGTCATAATACAAGCTGATGTCGTATTCGTTAAAAAACCAGAGCTTAATGTCCCGGGTACTAAACAGGAAGGTGCTGTTTTCATTGTAACGGTGATAAATATAAGAAGCTCCAACGGAGAGTTTCGGGGCAAAATAATACCCGGCAGAGGCCTTTATTCCAAAATTGAAGATGTTTTCATCAAACTCCGTTTGAACGCCATCAATAGTCAATTTTCTTATCCCGGAATAGCGCATGAAAGGACTTACTTTTATCCCCAGGTTGTTGTTTTCTGATTGATAAAGCTTGATTGGAACAGCTAATGCAATTTCCCGGATACCCCCGGATGTCATGTAACTCGGGTTTATATCCAAATACTTGTTTAACTGGCGGTAGTACTGAATACCGGCAGATAAGTTATCCGACAAGTCAAGCCCCAGTACAAACATCAACAGGTGTTCAGTATTCTTAGCATAGTCCTCAGGATTAATGCCATACCCCGGGTGTAAGCTGTTGTAGTAATACTTCGGGATGAACGGGTGAAAAAAATCAACAGCTGCCTCCTCCTGTTTCCCGTCAATGAAGCTTCTGGCATAATCTCTTTCTGCCATCCAGGTACTGTCGTTGGGTTCTGAATCCCTGTGCCCCCTGAATCGTTCGGTGTACTTACCGGAAGAGAAGTTGATGAACTCCCGGTATTTCTCGTTAGCTTCGTTGGTTTTTCCCAGGTGTTGAAAGGCAAACCCGCTTAAAAAAGCAGCATCGCTAAAATAGAGAGCATCCGGGTAAAGCGCCATTAAACTGTCGATTTTAGCAGGAATTTCTTCAAACTGCCCGTTGTTCATTTCAGCGACAGATTCAGCGTACAATGATGCGATTTTATGATCCGAAAATTGAATCGAATTGGTTTTTTCATATGTTTTGGTCCCCTGGTATTTATTGTCATTATTCTCCAGTTCTTTTAGGAATGCCTCGTAGTTGGATTCGGAAATAAGCTCATTGTTTTTGTTCCGCAGGGGAACTGCATTTTCTGGAGAGCCCCCATATTCATACAATGATTTGTCCTGGTTATAATGGATAAGGCCGGGATTGAATGACGCACAGCTGCTTAACAGTATTGTTGCCGCTACGATAACGAAGCATTTGTACCTAAAGGCAGAAAAACCGGTTTTAGATTTCATGCAGTATTCAGGTTTTACAGATTCAAATATATGGGATTCTAAAAATGTTCAAATGTAGCAATTGAACGGACTTTCTAATGCACCTCTTTGTTAAAATGATTTTAAATTTCAGGGTTGGTTCTGAGCTTAATGGGGTAGTTGTTCGTGTGCTTATTTTTTGTAGGAGAAAATTTGGTGCACAGGCCGTTCATTCCGGTGGAGATGAACAGCCTTTCGCACCGCGCGGCAAGAGCCGGGTCCCGGTCCACTCCGTTTCCCTTTATCCCGGCACATGCCCTGTGCCTGCCCACCAAAAAGGTTTTTCAGGTCAAGTAAGATAACCAATTAATGTCTTCGCCCCGGCCCATTCCCCCGGGCATCTTCCGCAGGCGTCCTTCCCCGCTCGCTGCCCGTGGGGAAAGCGCCTTAGGACTCCGCACGGCAAAAGCCGCCTTTCCATTCCATTGCACGGCAGCACTTGCCCTTTGCCAGCCCGCATTAAAAGTAGGACAGGAACCATCTGAGTTTTATCAAAAAATCAAAAAACCAAAAAGAAAACCCAAGTTAGCCCCCCTGCCTGCTGGCCTTCACTCCATGGAAAATGCAAGGCCGTGGCAAGTGGCACGATACCCCGGTTTTCAGTTCAGTATTTAAGGTGTTCCTGAAATCGTGCCAGCCCTGCATTTTCGCCCCGGGCGGCAGTAATCGGATTTTCTTTTCTTTTTTGACGGTTTTTCTTTTGTTTTTGAAAAAAAGGGTGTGTTTAAACTTAATCAAACAGAACCAAATGCAATGATGGCTTCGTATTGTTTTCTTTTAAAGCAGAAAAACAATCTGTAAAATACTGTAACATAGTTACTAATGAAGTATTTTGCTAAAAAAACACCACAGTGTGGTATTTCTCTTTTTTGGACAGCAGACCTTTGTCCCGGTTCTTATGAATCATAGGTCATCATCAAAAAAAAGAGAACGTATGTTTGGACTTGACAAAATCACCTGGGGACAGTTTGCCGTATTTATCCTTATTGCATTGGGCATATGGTACGGAGGTGTCCTTTTGTACGCATTTACCCGCCAAAAAGACAAACGAAAATCACCTTTTTATGAAGATGCAGATGGCGAAGAAGGTTTTGACGCCGCCGGGCTGGAGCCCGTAAAAGTGTCTTTTCAATCTTTCCCTTCGCAGCTGCTCCCTTACCCCAATGAAAACATCCCGCTGGAAGTTGTTTACTATGAAGATACCGGGCCGGAAGAAGGGTATATCCTCGATGAGCTGACCCGGGGCCATCATCCCGCGCTGCTTCAAAAAATGAATGTTCAACAATTATAATCTGATAAAAATGAGAAAGAAAAAAAACAAGAGCACCGGAATGAAACGGTTACCGAAAAAAGAGGCATTGTGGCTCTTCCTTTTTATTGCAGGCACATACACGGTCCTGGCGCAGAGCTCGGCCGGCATTGACCAGGCTACGGCAGAGGTCAGTTCGTATGTAGACCCGGTTTCCAACCTGATAATAGCCATTGGGGCTGTAGTGGGCCTGATTGGCGGGGTACGGGTTTACATCAAATGGCAAAGCGGCGACCAGGACACCCAGAAAGCCATCATGGGCTGGTTCGGCGCCTGCCTGTTCTTGATTCTTGTAGGAGTAGTTATCAAAGCATTTTTTGCCTGATGAAACCCTATATTCTTCGGAAGATAGACACCAACCTTTACATCAAGGGATTTACCGGGGCAATGGTGTACCAAGCGCTGTACGGAATCCTTGCCGCACTGTTACTGTTTGTCCTGCTGTACGTGCTCTCCGGGGCTGTTATTGCGGTGGTGGTCTGTGTCCCGGCATTTTTTTGGTGGCTGTTCCGGTTGACCCGGTTACAGCAAAAGTACGGCCCGGACGGATGGGCCAAAAAGAAAACCGTGCGGCAGCTTCCCCGGTTTGTGACCATAAAAAAGCGCATCAGCCAACCCCAACCCCATGAAAGCAAAAGCCATTGAAAAGTGCCTTCCTGTCCTGGGGTTCCGCGGGGACGCCCTGGTGTCGGACAACCTGGATATAACCTTCGGAATGAAGCTCAGGCTTCCCGGGCTTCTGTCATGCAGCAGTGACCAACTGTGCCAGTTGCACGACACCTTCCGGCGGGCTGTTCACCTGTTGCCTGAAAACACCCTGTTGCACAAGCAAGACCTTTTTATGTCCCGGGCATTCTCAGAAACCACCACCGGGGTCGGCCTGGACAAAAGCTACCTGGCGCATTTCCGGGGGAGGCCCTGCCTGGGTCATGAATGTTACCTGTATATCAGTTTGTTGAATGCCGGGTTATTGAAAAACTACCTTGGCTCAGCGCTCCTGTTCTCCGGGAAGCAGAAGATGCAGGAATCGCGAATGCATGAAAAAGCCGGGGAGCTACGTTGCAACCTCGTGTCGCTGTTTACACAAAACGGGATTGCCTGTGAGTCGGTGACCAGGAGTCAGGCTGTCGGGGAGGGGAGAACCCCGGGGCTGATAGAGCGCTACCTGACCCTGAACTTCCAAGGCCGGCATCCGGTGCTGGGAGGGATGGATTTTCGGGAGCGGCTGCGGGTGATGGATCAGTTTGTAGAAATATTAAGCCTGAGCGATTATACCCATGTCACCCCGGAGCTCCGGCCTTTGTCTTGCCATCCCCGTACCGGGCTGCCGGTCTCCTTTACGTACCCGGTAACCTGGGGCCTGCCGTTTACCCATCTCACCAACCAGTTTATTTATGTGCCTGTGCAGCAAGATATCAAGACAATGCTGGAGAGCAGTTACCGGAAAATATACAGCCTTTCGCGGTTCTCCTCCGAGAACAAGGTGAATGCCGGTTTGCTGGAAAATTTTCTGGATACGGTACAGTCCACCGGCGAGAAAATTGTACAGACCCATTTCAATGTGATGCTTTTCGACGAATCCATGGCGGAACTGAAAAAGCACAAAAGCGAAACCGCCTCCGCTTTTTCACAGATAAACTGTTTCCCCTACCAGCATACCTTTGATTTGCCCCTGTTGTTTTTTGCCTGTGTGCCTTTTTCAACCCAATTGCCGGAAACGGAACTGTTTACCACACAGGTTCCGCAAGCCTGCTGTCTGACCAATTTTGAAGGAGAAGTGCAAAATTCTAAGTCTAATTTTTTTATCAACCTTTCCAACCGGCAGGAAGGGAGCCCGGTAAAAATCGATTTATCAGACGAACCCCTGGAACGGAACATCATCCATAACCGCAATAAAATCATCATTGGCGGTTCCGGATCGGGAAAATCTTTTTTCACCAACCACCTGCTGCGGCAATATGCCGAGAGCGGGAACTGCCATGTGGTGCTGCTGGATGTGGGCCGGAGCTACGAGCTGCTCACCCGGTACCTGGATCAACAGCTCCATGCCAGGGGCGGGGCGAAGCTGGTGGAGTTTACCGAAACGCACCCGGTGTCGTTTAACCCGTTTATCACCAGTGGGGACACCGGCCTGGAGCGAAAACAAACCATTGTTTCGGTGCTTTACACCATCTATAAGGAAGGGCTCACCGAAACGGAAAAAGATGTCATCGGGCAGTCGGTCTCTGAATTTTTTAAAGCCGGTAACCGTGAACGCTCCTTTAACGGGTACTACACCTTCTGCCGGGAGTACATCCCACGGCTGGTCAGCGAACAGTCCCTGGCCTTTAACAGCAACGAGTTCTTTTTTATCCTGGGTAAATATTACCAGGGGGGCGAATACGACTACCTGCTGAACCGGCCAATGCAGGAAGATGAGTTTTTTACCTGCCCGTTTCTGGTGTTTGAGCTGGACAACATTAAAGACCATCCGGTGATATTCCCGGTAGCCACGTTGATTATCATGGATATTTTCCTGCAGAAGATGCGTCGGTTAACCGGCGTACGGAAAGTCATCTGCATTGAAGAAGCGTGGAAAGCCATTGCCACGCCCCGGATGGCAGGCTATGTCAGGTATTTTTTTAAGACCGTCCGCAAGTTCTTCGGGGAAGCCATGGTGGTCACCCAAGAGGTAGACGACGTGATTGCATCGCCCATTATCCGGGATGCCATCATCAACAACGCTGATACACGCATCTTACTGGATATGGGTAAGTTTAAAAACAAATTTGACTCAATCAGCAGGATGCTGGGGCTGACTGAGTTCCAGAAAGAACAGGTGTTGTCAATCAATGAGAACCTTCCGGCAGGCCGCAAATTTAAAGAAGTATTTATCGCACAGGGAGCCGTTTCAACAGTATATGCGCTGGAAGTCAGCCGGCCGGAGCATTACTGTTATACCACAGAACAAAAAGAGAAGGCGTCGATACTGGAAAAAGTAAAACAAGGGCATTCCGTAATGGAAGCGCTGGAGTCCATATAAAAGACAATGCATTTTAACCCTATAAATAAACAATTAGACAAAATGAAAGCAATTTTTTTATTCCTGATGCCCCTGTTATTGACAGTTGGCCTTTTTATCCGGCCGGTCAAGGGGCAGTCCCCGGTTCCGGTGACGGATACGGGTGCCGGAATCCAGCGCGAGTTCCAGTGGACCCAGGAGAAAGGGATTTTAACGGCCATCAATACCTACAATGTCCTGATTAAAGCGCTGAACGGGGACATCAAAGGGTTAACCGCCGAGATACTGGGGATTGACGAGAAGATGCTGGAGAGCGTGGAAAAAGTCTCCTCCCTGATAAAAGACTACCGGCGGGTGCAGGAAACCCGCGACCTGTTAAGGAAAGTAGTGGAGATATACACAAAAAAAATGCCCCGGCTGCTGCAGGACGAGAGTTTCTCGCCCGGTCAGGTTGCCGTTATCGTAGAATCTTTTGACATCATCCTGGAAGAGAGCCGGCAGCTGGTCACTACCATTTTGAACTCCATCTTGCAGGATAACCTGTTTCTGATGGACGACAAACAACGCTATGACACCATTAATGAGATCTACACCGGCGTGAAACAGCACTACGGAACCATCAGCTACCTGTACAACAAACTGCGGTATGCCTCTTTTGTTAGAAGCCATCACCCGGATGCCACGGAAGCCTTTGCTTTCTATTACAGCCTTTACCAGTAAAATGTATCCCATGAAAACCCAAAAAGTTCACTTTACGATAGGGGGAATAACGTTTTTCTTCGTCATCCTGCTTTTCATTGCAGCAGCAGTCAACCAATCCGCAGGACAGGCGGTTGCAATCAAGTCCTGGACCGGCACTTACCCGGAGATGAATAAAAGCTATCCCGTGGTGTTTGTGGCAGTCAAAAAAGGCGTGCCCCACGTGTTTATCCGTTACTTGCCTACACATAACTACAAAGACCTTTTTGCCAAATCTGTTGTCGACGGGACCGAAATTGCCGGGAAGACCAAGGCCGATTTGGTGAAAACCCTGCTGAAGCTAGCGGAACGCTCCCTGATGAAAGGAAGACTTTTGGAAACGGAAGGCATCCTGAGCAACACCGACGCCCAAAAACGGATTGTCCAAGAGCTTTTCGAAGCACGCTTTGACCAGTTGGGAGACCAGTGGAACCTAACCCGTAAATTTGTTGCCGTTTATCACAAGATAGACGCTTTCCCCCGGGGGAAGACGAACGAATTCGTCAAAGAAACATTTGAGCACGAAGCCGAAGCACTTTTTTTTCGTTTTCTGCTGGTCAATCGGCTGGAGTCCGATCACGGGCAGAAAATGGACTCTTATCGGGAGCTGCACGCAGAGCTCAGCCGTTTGCTCGGAGAACTGGATTATACCTTTCGAAAACTGCAGTATTATGAAACCGCCGGGGCAACGACTCTGGCAGGCTACTCTGTTCTAACCCCGTAAAAACCAGAAAATATGTTACTACAGGTTATTAACACCACTGATTTCTTTACGTTCACTGATTTTTTGATCACCTCAGGGATCAGCCACGCCGGCATCCTGGTCAACATGGCGCGGGCTATCGGGGGAATAGCCGCTTTTTTCTATATCTCCAAACGGATATATGAACAGCTGATAGCTGATAACCCGGTGTATATCCTTCCCCTGCTCCGCCCGTTCGCCCTGCTGTTGGTCATTACTTTCTGGGGGCCGTTTGTAAACCTGCTGATGGTTCCTGCCCAAGGGCTGACCAGTCTTTCGGAAGCAGTTTACGCCGATAAGAAGCACCTGGTTCGGGAAAAGCTTGAAGAGAAACACCAGGCAATTGCAGCGACCGATTTACCCGCTTTTTATGAAAATGAAGATAAAGAGTCCCAGCTGTGGGATAAAGGCATCAACCTGCTGCTGACCTCCTACAACATTGTTACCGGCCGGGCCATCCGGAATCAGATCAACCTTTATATCATGGATGCTTGTCGGCAACTGACGGAGACCATTTTTGAAGTGCTGGTCTACCTGATCGCTTTTTTAAGAACGGTGTTTTGTGTCCTGCTGGTCATCTTCGGACCGCTGGTATTTGCCCTTTCCGTCTTTGACGGGTTTCGGGATAACTACCTGCAGTGGATTGCACGTTTTATCAATGTCAACCTGTACCTGCCCATTGCACTTCTAATCCTTTCCCTGGTGCAGGAGATCCTGTTGTATGTCCTGGACCGGGAAATTGCACAGATACATGCCCTGCCCGTGTACCAGCCGCAACTGTTTTATGTCTCCAACCTGGTTGTGCCGGTCTGCGGAATCATCGGGATGGCGCTCGTCCCCAGGATAGCATCATGGATAGTCCAGGCATCGGGCACTGCTTCCGGCGGGGGAAGGCTGATTCGAACAGCCGCTGTCATGGCAGCCACCAAGGGCGCCATGAAGTAGCAGGACTATCGTGTGAGTTTCGTGAATCATTATCGAAATCAACAATTATAAACCCATGAAAAAACAATTTGACATCCGGCGCAAGTTCCGGTTTACCGTGTACCTGTTCCTGGCCATCAGCCTGGCGCTGACCGGGGTGAGCAGTTATGTGTTTACCCTGTCGGTCAGGATGGTGGAGCGCTCCCGGCAGAAGATCTATGTGCTGGACAACGGCAAGTCCCTGCTGGTAGCCTTGCGTGAAGATATCACGGAGAACCGGGATGCAGAAGCCCGGGACCATGTAAAACGGTTTCATGAGCTGTTTTTTACCCTGGAACCGGACAAGGAGTACATCGAGAACAACATCCGCGAAGCCTTGCACCTGGCCGATCGGTCAGCCATGAACCAGTACCGCTCGTTTAAAGAAAACAACGTCTACAACCAGGTGATTGCCTCGGACATTAGCATGACCCTTGCCACAGATTCCATCCGTCTGGATTTTTCGACCTACCCGTATTCATTTGCCTATTACGGGAAACAGAAAATCGTACGCACCTCCAACATTACGCTGCGTAACCTGGCGACCACGGGCCGCCTGCGCAACATCTCCCGTACCGACAACAACCCGCACGGGTTTTTAATGGAAGGGTGGCGGATCGCGGACAACAAAGACCTTGAGACCGTACGCAGAAAATCGTTTTAATTTTTTATTATGAACAGCCATCGAGATATGAAGCAACCTTCGTTTAAGGACGTCAGCCGGTTCACCCGGTGGATAAACGGGCTGGACGAAAAAGACCGGTTACTCAGTCCGCGGGGCAGAAAAAAAAAGTGGGTCATCTTCCTTTGTATCCTGTTTCTGCTGTTTGTGCTCTCCTTTACCTGGTTTCCCCGGGTAACGGTCGAGCATCAAGCCCTGCCGGGCAAGACTCCCGTGAGAACAGATACTGTACAGTTTCCTTCCGGAACAGGTATCATGGAACTCCCGGCCGATTCATTAGAACACCCATTAAAACAAAAAAGCAATGAAGACACTTTTGAAGCAGAATAAGGCCCTGATTATTCTTCCCCTGGCATTATTGCCTTTTGTGCTCCTGTTGTTTTATACACTGGGAGGCGGAACCCCACCCGGGAACGGGCGGAAAAACAGCCCCAACAGAGAACCCCGGCAGGGGGCCAACTACACCATTCCCCAGGCTGAAAGCTCCATTGAAATTGCCGATAAGCCGGAAGCCTATGAAAGGCAGGGAGAGCGGGTAACTACAACGGATTATTACATCTTGGAAATCCCGGATTCACTGACAAGAGCCGACGAAGCATTATCTTTTCCGGGAGATACGGCAGGGAGCGGGAACATCCCCCGACAAGAGCAGGTCAATGTGGATGTCACCAATAACCTGCTGGCACACATCCGGCAAAAAGAAGAGGAGATTAATCGCGAGTTGAACATCCCGGGCAGGGGAACAGAAGAGAACCATCATTCATCCCCGGAAAACACTGATAACCTCAAGGACGCAGACAACCCTTCCGATGTCGTCAACCAACATACAGGGATCGAAGAACTGGATAGAATGTTTGAGGAGAACAGTGTTTTGACCCGCAGGAACGATTCCCTGGAGCTTGCCCTTGCCCGGCTGCAACAGCTGCAACATGAAGCGGAACAAAAGCAATACATGCTTACGCCGGAAAAGGAAAACAGTTCAGGGATTCGGGACGAAACAACGACCGGTACTCCTATTCGGGCCGAGGTTTATGAAACGGCTACTGTCCTGGATGGTAACCGGGTAAAACTGCGGTTGCTGGAAGACACCTGGCTGGACGGGGTGAAAATTCCCCGGAACACTTTTTTTTATGGGATATGCAAAGTCAACCACGAACGGCTGAACATTACAGTCTCCCGTATTCCCGGGGGAAAAACTTTCCTGCCGGTTGATTTGGCAGTCTATGATTTGGATGGCCTGCCCGGGCTATACGTTCCCGGGAATGCTGCCCGAAGTGTCACCCGTGAGGCAGGGAGCAGCGCCAACACGTCGTCGCTTTTAGGCATGACCGACAACCCGTTGGCTTATGCCGGAATCCGGGCTGTAGACCGGACAACCCGCGCCCTGGTAAAAAGGGTACGTCTGAAAAAGGTAACGGTCAAGAAAAATACGCGGGTTTATCTCATCCCTCGAAGTCAATAATTTTAAATGCAACAAAATGAAGGTTCTTATCCTTGCTTTTTTAACCAGCTTTCAGTTATCCCTGGCGGCACAAAACAGTATTTGTGTCCATGAAACCAAAACTACACACATCATTTGCCCGGAAAGGGTGAGCTACCTCCGGGCGGGCGACTCTTCCCGGATAATCGCCGAGGTGGTGCCGGAGCATCCTAACCTGGTCCGGGTAAAAGCCACGGAGCCGTTTGAAGGGAAGTCTTCACTGGCAGTGGTTAGTGCCGGTGCGATTTATTCGCTGGTGGTGTCGTACGGAAAGGCCTGTCCTATAGAATACTGCCTGGAATCTTTTTCAGGAAAAAAGGCAGGTACGCTGTCAGCAGGCCCGGTCCCGGAATATGTCCTGGAAGAGCTGTGCCGTCAGCTGTTAACCCAGCGCTCCAGGCACGTCAGGCTCCGAAAAACCCAAAAAGACGGGATTGTTCTCCGGCTAAATAATATCGGGCAGAACAACGATTGGCTCTTTTTTGAAATCAGCATCACCAATACAACCGCTGCCAGCTACCGCATCGACGGGTTCAACTGGTGGATAGATGACCAGCGGCAGGTGAAAGCCACCAATGTCCAGGAATACCCGGTACATCCCGAATTTGCCTGTTACGGAGTAGCCACTATCCCGGCAGCCACCACCCTGCGGGAGGTGTTTGTCCTGCCCCGGCTGAGCCTCCCGGGGAAACGCATCCTGCGTTTGGAGATGCGGGAGAACGCCCTGGGGAACACCGGCCGTACACTGAGCCTGGATATAAAGAACAGGGACATTTTGAAAGCACGCCCACTCAAATAACCTCAAGCAATGGTTCAAGAATCCGCAGATTTACAGAAGATGCACGAAGGCTTCCGGTTCTTCAGCTACCTGTTGTTGCTGCTGACATTGTACACGGCCCTGCCGGAATTTTTCATAAGCAGGGGAATCAGCCTGCCCGGGGTTACCCCGGTGCTGGCGAAGCTGATGCAGCTGGATTTCCTGGCCAGCCCGGTAGTTTCCAAGCTATCCTGCCTGGGCTTTTTAGCCGTCACCTGCATCGGAACCAGGGGAAAGAAAGACAGGGATCTGAAAGTCTCCGGGCTGGTGGCACAGGTAACAGCCGGAACAGTATTGTACTGGGGCAGTTTGTTTTTTCTGCACCGTCTGCCAATTGCTTACCTGCTCTGTTCTTTTGTGGGCTTTGTGCTGCTGAACATCGGGTTTGACAACACCTCCAAACTGATAAACGTGAACCTGATGAAAGACCGGTTTAACCGGGAAAACGAAAGTTTTCCCCAGGAACAATCCCTGATCTCCAATGAGTTCTCCGTAAACCTGGCAACGCAATATCAATACAGGAACAGGTGGCACAGGGGATGGATAAACATTGTCAACCCTTTTCGGGGAACCATGGTCATTGGCACGCCCGGCTCCGGGAAATCTTACTCCGTGGTGCTGCCGTTTATCCGGCAACACCTGGATAAAGGATTTGCCATGTGCGTGTATGATTTTAAATACCCGGATTTGTCTCAAGTTGCATATACCCATTTCCTGGGGGCTAAGAAAAGGGGGAAACTACCCGGGAACACCCGGTTTTATGTCATTAATTTTGATGACATCCGTAAGTCGTACCGCTGTAATCCCTTGGCTCCGGAGCTGATGGAGAGCACCATCGATGCCTTTGAATCTTCCCGTACCGTGCTGTACAACCTGAACCGGGAGTGGATACGTAGACAAGGGGAATTTTTCTCCGAGTCCGCAGTCTCCTTTTTTGCTGCGGTCATCTGGTTTTTAAAAAAGTACCGCAACGGGGAGTATTGTACGCTTCCCCACGCCATTGAACTGTTGCAACTGGACTACGAGGATCTGTTTCTTGTGCTTTCTAAGGAGAATGATGTGGCTAATATCATCAACCCGTTTGTCAATGCCCACAAAAGGGGTGCACACGAACAACTGGAAGGGCAATTGGGGAGCCTGAAGATTGCAGTCTCTAAAATCATCTCAAAAGAAATTTACTGGATCTGCTCCGGGAGTGATTTTTCCCTGGACATCAATACCCCCGGACAGCCCAAAGTGGTTTGCCTGGCCAACAATCCCCTGCGCATTGAAATGTACGGGGCAGTATTGTCCCTGTTTATCACCCGGATGCTGAAAGTCATTAACCGGAAGCATCAGCACAAATGCTCCCTTATTTTTGATGAGTTGCCAACCATCTATTTCCGGGGGCTGGACACGCTGATAGCCACGGCAAGGGGCAACAGGATATCCACGTTGCTGGGAATACAGACCATTGACCAGCTGGTACGGGATTACGGCAAAGAGCAAGCCAATGCCATCCTGACCAACATCGGGAACATCTTTGCCGGGCAGAGTGTGGGCGATACAGCCCGGTTTATCCAGAACAGAATGGGGAAAATCCTGCAGGAACGCCAGTCCGTGAACATCAACCGCAATACCCAGTCCACTTCCTTTTCCACGCAGCTGGATTACCTGGTGCCGGAAGGCAAAATTGCCACCCTGCCACAAGGGTACATGGCCGGGCAGGTGGCCGACAACTTCGGGGAGCGAATCAGCCAGAAGAATTTTAATTGCCTGATAAGCCCGGACACAAAAGCGCTTGAGCGGGAAGAAAAACAGGTTGCCCCCATCCCTGACTTTTATGATTTTGACAATAGCCGTGAAACGCTGGAACGCAACCGCACGCGGATACAAAACGAGATCCGGTCCATTGTCCCTGACATACAGAACAAAAACCATAAACCCGTATCCTATGATTGAAAATACCACCTATATCAAATGCAGGCCGTCCCAGCTAACTAACCTGGGTCATTTGGGAGTTGTGTTGCTGTTGGTTCCCCTGCTCTTTATCCCCGCAAAAGCAATAGGACAGATCCTGCCCATGGCGTTTATGCCGGATTCGTTTGTAAATTACCTTCCCGGGTTGCCAGCCTGTCTGTTTGTGACAGCCCTTTTAAAGCTGGGGTACCATGTCCTTCAGACCCGCTGCACCGTTTATAAAATTAACCCTGAGGAGTTACAACACACTTCCGGGATTTTACACCGGAAGCACGGCTATATTGAGCTGTACCGGATAAAGGATTTTCGGGTGGACCGGCCATTGATTTACCGCTTTTTCGGGCGGGGCAACCTGGTGATTTACACCTCGGACAAGACCACCCCGGTGTTCCGGCTGGAGGCCATCAAAAATCCGGAAGAGGTGTATACCATCCTGCGTGGGTTGGTGGAACTGAACAGGAAAGAAAAACATGTATTTGAAGTCGATTAACACTTAAATAGTAAAATTATGGAACAGTACACACGCATGAACAAAGAAGAGATTCCCTTTGACAAACTGGAAAAAGTTGGGATAAACCGAGATTTTGTCACCCACATGGAGAGTAATGAACTGAGGGATTTTTTGAATGGATTCCGCTCGGAAAAACTTTACACCGTCAATGCAACCGTTGACAACCAGGAGTATAAGATCCCTGCCAAAATCCGGTTGCAGAAGCAGGAAGACGGCTCGGTGAATGTAAGAATCCATCCTATACAACGGCTTTTTATCCCGGATGAATACATGGGGCATTCGTTTACCAAAGGGGAGAAGGCCGCTCTGCTGGGAGAAAGAAACCTGGGAAAAACCATTGAGCTGACCGGCAGGGATGGGAAAAAGGATACCTACTACCTGGGCGTTGATAACAAAACCAATGAACTGATACCGCTCCGGACCAAACATATCCAGGTGCCTGACCGGATTAAAGGAGTAGCCCTTTCCGAAGAGCAGAAGCAAAAGCTGGCCGCCGGGGGAAAAGTCACCTTGGAGGGGATGACCGGGCGGAACGGGAAGAAGTTTGGGGCAACCCTGCAGGTGGATGCAGCCAACCGGAACATCAGTTTCTCCGGGTTTAAACAAGAAAAAGAACAGGCATTGGAACAGAAACAGGAGAAATCCAAAGGGCTTAAGCCAAAGGCTGGTTAACCAAAACCACCTCTCTTCGCCAGGGGAGGGGAATCATTTAAAAAAGTTTTCCCTTTCTTTTTGGAAAAGGAAGAACCTGGTTCAGAACCGGAAATTAACTTGGGGGAGGGGAGGGCAAGATGTGTTTTTGTATGCACAAAAACCTTTCCATCTTGCCCGGCAGGGGCCAGTCGCTTTTTCCAAAAACGACAAAAATTCCCTTCCCCTTGAAAACAAAAATTACAGGTATAAATGCGTCCGGCATTATCAGAAAATGAAAAACGGAGTCAGAAACTCATCATCCGGGTGAACCCGGATGAAAAGCTACGGATTAAATCGTTGACACGATCCGGAGGCTATCCCTGTATGAGTGATTTTATACGGAACCGTATTTTTCGGCGCCTGGACAAGAAGACGATAACTCTTGACAATGAAACCAGTCGACAATTAAAAGAAATGGATTACGAACTCAATAAAATCGGAGTTAACCTGAACCAGCTTTCCAAACGCATGAATTCTTTTGTTGGTTGTAACATTGGTGATAACGATCGACAACTACTGAGACTAGCTTTCGAAATGATGACCCGATGCCTGGCATTTTTACAAAAACACCTCCGCTGAATCTTTTTCTAATGGTTATTGTTATCCATCAGTCTCTGAATACGCAGAACGCTTTGTTTTACAATGAAAAGAAAGTCAGCCAAAAGAAAGCCTTTTTCTTCCACAGCGGAAATTCTCCAACGGTTAATCCTTTTGCCGGGAGTAAACAAGACCGCTGGAATATCCTGAAAGAAATTGAAGAGCGTAACACGCGGGTTAAAAAGAAGTGCCTGCATATTTCTGTGAATCCAACGGTCAGCGACCTGGTGAAATTGGGAGATGCGGGCATCCGAATTGAAATCAAAAACCTGATGGAATATCTGGGCTATGGAAACCAGCCATGCTTTGTTTATAAACACGCCGACTTGGATCGGACTCATTTTCATATTGTATCCACTCGGATTGACCAGCAAACAGGTAAGAAGATCCGAGACAATTACGAAAAGGAGAAAGTACAGCGGTTTATTAAATCCCTGGAGCAGAAATATGATCTGACCAAAGAACTAAACAGAGAACAGGCAAATTTGAAGTTTTCAGCTGGAAGTAGCAACCTTAAGCGGAATCTTGAAAGTTTATTTTATCAACTGAATCAGATTGAATCTATAACCACTAAACAACTTTACGACAAGTCGCTGGAGCTTTTTAATGTAGAGATTCGAAGGTCGGGAAGAGGGTATGTTGTGTTTGTAACCGATGGTAATGGAAATCCGGTTCGTTATCCGATTCGGCTTTCAGAGTTTGAGGAACGACCGAGGTTTTATGTTTCCGCCAGGGCTGAAAAGGAATTACAAATCGACAAACCGGTGATTGATAAATTTCAGCTGGCACAATGGGCGAGAGATTTGAATCGGTTAATTGAGCGCAGCAATCGGCGTAAACAGGAGCCAGCGAAGAAGTATAGAGTAAAGAACAGAGACAGGGGAATGAGTCGCTGAAGCTTTATGTTTTTGGGATTTTTGAACATTAGTAAATTGTTTAACTATTTTGATTTGTTGTTGCTAACAATATATTTATCTTGGCAACAACAACTAATATATAGGCTTCATACTTAGTCTTAAAACCAGTAATCAATTGGGAGTATAAAAAATTACTCGGACATGGCTCATGCGAAACAAGTGATATTAACCCTGTGGTAGTGAAAAATTTCTTGCAAAAAGGTCCATTAGACAGAATATTCATGAAAAACACTAGATTAAAACGGTATAAAGACTATTAGCTAGTAGGATGTATAGTGCATTACAATTTTTACCCTCCCTTAGAACAAAAAGAAATTAGTAATAATTGGAGAATATTATCGAATTTAAATATCTTTGTCTAAATTCTACTAAAGTTGACAGTATCAAATTACATAAAACAATTATTATCCTACGAGGAATATTCATTCTCCCTAAATGAATTAATTGCGAATATTCATAAAAGTGAGATTTCTATAAAAAGTGAATTATCTCGGCTGATTGCTAAAAAAGAAATAGTAAACCTTAGAAAAGGCTTTTATCTTATTATAACACCAAGATATTCATCGGCGCAAAAGTTGCCAATTCAGCTTTATTGCGAGAAACTTTTCAAACACTTAGACAGGAATTATTATGTTGCTCTTTTTTCAGCAGCAAAATTTCATGGTGCAAGCCACCAGCAGGTTCATAGAGACTACATAATAACTGAGAAACCAAAACTTAACGATATTTCAAAAGGCTCAATTGATATTCGTTTTTTTACAACTAGTAACCGGTCGGACAAAAATATTCAAATTAAAAAATCTGATGCTGGTCCATATAAGGTGTCAAGTCCTGCCCTGACAATTGCCGACTTAATTCATTATCAAACAAAGTTAGGTGGGATAAACAGAATGCTTGCCGTTATTGAAGAATTGTCAGAAGAATTAAATGAATCGGATTTGGTTGAACTTTTAAGTTGGTATCCCAATAAAAGTACATTACAAAGATTTGGCGTTTTGTTGGAACACCTTGGGATTAAGGAAGATCTTCAGGAAATAATATTTGTGAATTTAAAGACGACAAATTTCTTTCCGGTTTTGCTGAGCCCAAAGTCAGATGAAAAACCCGGAGCTGTAAATAATAGATGGAAAGTGGCTATTAATATAAAATTGGAGAGTGATTTATGATACCAAAACCCTTTATAGCAAAATGGCAACAGCATGCTCCATGGAAAGAATTTGCGCAAGTTGAGCAAGATTTAATTATTTCCAGAACTTTGGTAGAAATCTTCTCCGATGAGTTCCTCCGGGAAAATCTTGCTTTCAGAGGAGGTACTGCTTTACACAAATTATATCTAAATCCTGCTGCAAGATATTCTGAAGATATTGATTTAGTTCAAATAAAACCTGGTCCTATTAAGCCAATAATGGAAAGGATTGGTGAAGTGGTCACCTTTTTTGAAGAAAAAAGGACAACACAGGTTCGTGGACATGGGGCAAAAGCGTTGTATCGATTCACATCGGAATATGAAGAAATACGAATGCGACTCAAATTAGAAATTAACTGTAAAGAACACTTCAATGTACTTGATTGGGTTAATTTTCCTTTTGACGTTGAAAGTGAATGGTTTTCTGGTAAAACAAAAATAAGAACGTACAATATAAATGAACTTCTGGGAACAAAACTCAGGGCACTTTACCAACGAAGTAAAGGAAGAGATTTGTTTGATTTAGATTATTCCCGGCAAAATATTGACTTGGACTATGAGCAAATTATAAATTGTTTTAAGGAATACACCTCTTTTGCAACGGGCAAAAGACCTCCCAGTAAAAAGGAATTCCTGCTAAATGTTGAAGAGAAAGAAAATAGCACCGAATTTACTGGTGACATGGAAGCTTTGTTGAGACCTGAAATTAAATACAATCAAAATGAGGCTTTTAATTGGCTGAAAATTGAATTAATAGAAAGAATTTAAATGAGAAATAAGCGTTTTGGTTTAGTTCAAGTAACTTATTGATTAACTGTGAACATTATGAATGAAATAAAAATAAGGGAGGAACTGGCTAGAACAGTAGCTAAAGATCCTAACAATATTGAAAAAATATTGAAGCTTTCACATGAGTTAGCTTCTCTCGATAACAATAATGTCCGGTTTTCAGTCGACTCTGGCGTAATTAACAGACTTGGCAAGGAACTAGTTGCAAGACATGAAACTGCTGTGTCAGAATTAGTTAAAAATTCTTATGATGCAGATGCTGTTTAAACAGGAGGTACTTTGGGGAAAAGCTCTTTGACAGGCTTGTTATTGCTGGAATTACAGGATTATGACAGTTTACGGATATTCAAAAACCAATTTCAAAAAGCTTCTCGCTATCCTAATACCGTCAAGCTATTCAGAGATTTTTACCAACTATTTTTCAGTATTATACCGAAAAATATAAAGCCGGTTCTGTAAAGGAGCCGGCTTTTATTGTTTTATTCCTGAATTTACAATAGCAGGAATCCTAAGCCGGGAGTTTGAACTGACAGGGAACAAACCTATCCCTTTACCAAAAATAAGTCAATATTATTTGACCGCCTGCATCTAGTAATTGCGATTCTTTTTCAAAATAAATAAAATCAGTATATATCCCGGCACCAAGCGAGAAATGTGTTCCTATTTTGTAATTCAGGTTCAATTCCATATCTGCTGTCGGGCTCCATGTATTTTGTTTTTTCTGATCGATAGAAAATGCCTGTTCGAAATATTTCCCGGAGAACCCGTTTGTGTGCCTTAATTTATATGATAATCCAACATTTGAAATCAAATCAACATTCCAGTTACCTCTCGAAAATATTTGGTATTGCAGGCCGGCTTTTATGCTTAGTAGTAGAATATCTCTTTGGATAACCCCGTCTAAACTGTTGCTGGAGTAGTACTTGCTTTTAAGGTTTATTTGCTGGTATCCGGTTTTTATCCCAACTTTCCATTGGTCGTTTAATTGATAGAGGATGGCAATATTACTACTCCACGATGTACCTTGCGATTTTTCGGCAAGACCATTCAACGATTCTTTATTTTTTAGAAGAAACGGTAAGCCTACCATAGATTTAGATGCTATACTAAAGCCATTTTCGTGCGGTTTCCCCTTTTGTTTTACACGAGAATGACTTTTCCCTTTTACTGAAGCATTCGTGATTCTGGGAACGGGAACAATTTTGAAAGGGGAGCCGATATCTAACTGGTATTCTTTTTCTGGCAATGGTTTAAGGTTCAACTGGTGGATTTCCGTTTTTATGGGCAAAAAGCTGTCCGTAATGTTCACATGCTTTTGTTTTTTTTCTCCCGTGGTTATCTGCATCATTTTTTCCTGTTTCTTATTGCCTCTGGGCAATTCTCCATTTTTGTTTACTTGTTTTTGCAATGGAGTTTTCAGTACCGGGTTTACTTCATCGGTATTAACAGAATGTTCGGATAAACCAGACTTGTTTTCTATGGGGTCTTTCGGGGTGTGGTTTATTCTTTCCTGTTCAGTAAGCTCATTTGTTTTTGGTATTGCGGATTCATCGAATTTCATAAAAAAATAAACAGAAAGCCCCAAAGCTGTTGCCAAAACAATGCCGATTACTGTCTTTAAGGTTGTCCAATGGGCGGTTCTTGCAATAGAAATTTCTAATGCAGCAGTTTTCCCAGAATTTGCTATAGCCGTTTTTGTCCCGGCATTTATCCCTTCGTAAATTCGGGTATATACGTTGGGTGAAATATCCGGTTTATAGCTTAAAGCCTTTTCCCTTAAAAGGTTTTCAAACTGCATATTGCTCATGACTTTTTAGATTGTGTTCCACTAGAATCTTCTGAAAAGCTTTTTTGGCTTTAAAATATTGCGACCTGGATGTTGCCTCTTTAATGTTAAGCATTTTCCCTATCTCTTTGTGTGAAAATTCTTCTACTGCATACAGGTTGAGTATTGTTTTGTAGCCGGCAGGTAAATGGTCCATTAACCCGATTAACTCACTAATTCCCATGTTGTCCATTGCTGTCAAGGATCTAGGTTCATCTTCTTCTGGTAGTTCTGGTTTGTAGTCATTTATATCAATATTTGAATTGTTTTTATTGGAAATGGCGTGTAGTGCAGTATTAATTATAATACGCTTGGCCCAGGCTTCAAAATGTTCTATATCCCTTAACTGGTTTAAATTGTTGAATATTTTAATAAAAGCCTCCTGTACAATATCATCAGTCTCTTCCGGGGAAGCGGTATAACGTCTTGTAATACCCCAAAAGGCAGAAATATAGTGGTTATAAAGCTTCTTAAAAGCCTGTTCGTCTCTTTTTAAACAGAGCTTTATCGTTCTTTTTAAATCCATTTATCAGCTGACAGTAAATTCATACATAACAGTATATTTTATACAGAGTGTTACTTTATGAAAACGTTGCCTGAAATTATTTTAATATCCGCATTAAGTAATTATTTCGGGATGGAAGACGTTTTTTTTTGATTTTCTAAAAAAAATATTTTGTGCAGGCAACGAAAAATATAAGTCCGTCTCTTTATAATATCCATACATGGCAGAAGAATGTGAACTTCATGCAAAAATATTTTTAGACAATATGACAAATTTAATTAGTTTTACTTTAAAACGGATTACAATGAAACAGTTAATTAAGCTTTTTTTTATTACGTGTATCTTTCTGTATGGCTGTAAGAAAGAAAATACGGACATTGATCTTTCGTCCGAATTTGGTAAGCAGGTTGAAAATATTACAGGAGTGGGTCTGGTAATCCCCGCCTTGGAAAATTTAGTGGAAATACAATGGAAATGCGACTCATGGAAGATTGATTTTTACAGTGGAAACAGTAAACTATCAGAATGGAACTCTTATAAACAAACCATTAAAGACAAGGAGAAATTGCAGGTTTATGATATGGGTAACAATCTTTTTTCTGTAATTTCTATTCAGCAAATAGAAACAACTAAATATGAAGATCTTAGTGTTTTTCAGGAGTATAGTTTTTACTGGAACAGCAATGAGGGAAAACTTACTATTGATGGGGTTTCCCTGGTTCTAAGGCAAGACGGGGACAAACTTGTAATTTTTTTTAATACTGCCGACATAGCTAAAGTAGGAGATATCTTTAATGTTACGATAGATAATACCTACGGGCAGTCGCTTTACAACGAAGGAGATGTGTTGGGTATTGGAATAATAACTTTTATCAACTACACTGTTTTTCAACTTGCAGAAGATGTAATGGCAGATTATATAGACCGAAATGAAATCGAAAGTAGTATTTTTAATACGATTGAAGTTACAAACGAAGAATACAGCTTTCTGTTTTCGTTCCCGGAAGATGGTTCACAGGTAACTTATAAGGCAAATTTTAAGAATGAACCTGTTGACCTGTCAGGCATCACAACAAAAAGGGGCAGTAGATTATTCGAATCATTTTTAAATGGGGAGGTATTTACTTTTAACGGGGTTGATGTGATTATCAATAAAATTTCGCATGAAGATGCCGATGGAGAAGGTTTTCTTGTTTATGCTATTACAGAAGAATCAGGAGAAAAAGTAAGCTTTTATTACAACATACAAACAGAAAGGCAACATTGGCTGACAGCTCCCGGATCTGTCGATTACAGTAATGTGATAATAGGAGTATGGGCGCTTGATACAATAAACCATGTGTTGGCAACATCAATCCCTAATTCCATTACTTATGAATTTAAAAGCAACGGGGATTTTATTGAGAAAGACACAGAGAGTATCATAACAGGCGCATGGAATCTGAATAGTGGACATACTGAATTAACAGTTACCTACAATATTAGAACCGATCTTGTAAGCAATAAAACAACTACAATTAATGAAGATTTTACTTACGAAGTAACCTTTATTGATAACAAGGAAATGGTCTTATTCCGCGATTGGTTCAATGATCAGGCCATTCTTCGATTCCATTTCACGAGGCTTTAGCTTATGTTAAGGTATCTTAAATAGATATTTATGATTCCCGGATGTTAATAATATCCGGGAATTTTCTTTTGCACTGGTAATATCTGATGAGGCTGTTTGGTAACTAACCATTTTTTTCAAAAAAAGTATGCTCCAATGCAATGTTGAACTAAAAATAGTTAGTGACGATATTTAGTAATAACTAGTCAATCCTTAAAAACAGAATAGGCTGTTGATAATCAATTGATAACAAATTTAATTTTGTTTTTAAAAATGCAAGTAAATAAGTTTTTTGGTTAAAAAGTTTGCAGATATGGTTGGAAAACAAGACAAAGCACCGCAGTTGAGTATTTTTGATCCCCCCTGGAGAGGTTCATCAATTTAAAGTATGAATTGTGTATTCTGTTTAAACAAATAGATTGGGATTCAATAGAGGAAGAATTTTCTGTTTATTATTCAGAAACAGGACGTCCATCAGTACCAATCCGCAGGATGGTTGGGCTGCTATTACTAAAGCACATTTACAATTTAAGCGACGAAGCAATGGTTGAGCGGTGGATTGAAAACCCATACTGGAAGTATTTTAGCAGAGAAAAAGTTTTTCAGACCCAAAAGCCCTTCGACCCGACAGAATTTATACATTTCAGAAACCGAATAGGCAAAGAAGGAGCAGAAAAACTATTGAAAGCACCTATACAGCTATTTGCCAAAGAAGCTCAGGCAAAAGAGGTATTAATTGACAGTACCGTGCAGGAAAAGAATATTATCTACCCAACCGATGCCAAACTACATAAACGTATTATTGAGCGGATAAACAAGATTGCCAAACAAGAAGGGGGCGCGGTGCGGCAGGTAAAGCACCAGTGTCTGTAATGGCAGAGTCGACTAAACTTGAAGATATTGAGACTGGTAAAAAAACGAGCCAATGTCGGTACTTCAAAGCCAAGGTTCTCGAAAGTCATCAGGCCAATCAAATAAATGATACCATCAAAGAATCTTTTGATGAAAAAAGCATCGTATTCACCGATGACAGTAGTTCTTATGTTGATATCTCCGACTATGTAAAGCTGCATTTTTCTGAGAAGTCCAATGAAAAGCTCACCAAAGAAACATTGCGCTGGATTCATATCACCATTAGCAATGCTAAACGGAACTTCCTGGAAAATTACCACAAGATTAAAGGAAAGTATCTTCAGATGTGTTTGAACGAGTTTGTCTACAAGCTAAACAGGAGATATTTTGGTGAGAAGCTCTTTGATAGGTTTGTCATTGCTGCAGTTACAGGATTATGATAGATTGCGGATATTCAATATAAAATTTGTTGGACAGCCGATATTCAAACAGATAATAGATTTGCTTAAAGTCGCCAACATACCGTCACTCATAAAGGCTCACGAAAGCGACCGATATTACAAAGCTTTCAAAAGCAGCACGCATATAATTACGATGCTTTTTGGTATTTTAAGCCGTTGTAATTCGATGAATGAAACCTGTGAGGGGCTGCGGGCTTTAGCAGGAAAGCTAAATCATTTAGGGCTTGAGAAAGCACCTGCAAAAAGTACTGCAGGAGATGGGTTACGTAATCGCGATAACCGTTTTTTAGAATCATTATATTTTGAATTGGTTCACAAATACCAATCTTTTTTGTCGGACAGCCGAACTTATGGACTGACTTTCAAAGAGGTGCTATTAATTGATTCCACTACTATTCGTTTATTTAGTGATGTACTAAAAGGCGTAGGGCGCAACCCTAAAGGAGATGGTAAAAAGAAAGGCGGACTTAAGGTACATATGCTAATTAATGCTGTGCAATCAGTTGGTAGGTTCGTCAAGGTTACAGCAGCCAACGTGCATGACAAAAATTTTCTCAAGAAATTGGAGCTAATATCCCACAGCATGATAGTCTTCGATAAAGCATACAATTATTACCATCAGTTTGCATTATGGACTAACCATCATGTTTATTTTGTCACCCGAATAAAGAAGAATGCTGTTTATACAGTGATAGAAACACATAAAACGGGCTATCGAAAAAAAGGTGTTGCCAAAGTTTTAAAGGACCAAACTATAGAGCTGGAATACTATCCGGAGAATGAGGATGGAGAAAAGCAGTATAAAATTAAAAAGTCATTAAGGCTAAGAGAAGTAGCATATCAAGATGAGAAGAACCGCTACTTTGAGTTCTTAACCAATAATTTTGAAATCACAGCCGAAGAAGTGGCATTTCTATACAAGAAACGCTGGGGCATAGAGCTACTTTTCAAAAAGATGAAGCAAAACTTCCAGCTTCACTACTTCTACGGCGAAAATGAGAATGCCATACGCACGCAGGTTTGGTGTACACTAATAGCCCAACTATTAATGACAGTTATTCAAAAGAAAGCGCAAACAAAGAAGGCATTCTCCGTAGTCGCTTCACTTGTGAGAATACACCTGATAAGTATGCTTGAATTAACAGAACTATTACGTAATACCAATAGAAATTTTAAAAAGCAAATTGGTGGTTCTCCCGGACAATTGAAGTTAAATTGGAATGGGGTCTAATTTAAAATTGAAAAATAAACGCCCATAAAATGAGCGTTACAGAAGATAATTTTATAAATCCCGACCTTAGTCGGTTTATAGTGATTAACCACATTAAACACGACCACAGAATGCTAAAAATTATTTAAAAGGTGTTGTTGGTGACCAATTAAATACAATCCTCGCCGGAACAGGGTACAATTTGAAGAAAATGCTCAATAGAATTAAAGAGCAAATTCTTTTTGACCTTATTCAAATTTTAAATCTTTGGAAAGTATTATGAGATAGTGCTTATTAGTCATTTACTTTTTTTTGACGATTTCTATAACCGTATTTCGCAAGCACTTTTCTTGCAGAAAATTTATTGAGTGAATCTGCTAAAGGTTTGTAGAAGGTCGTTGCTTGAGGCTTATACAATTTTGTTCTTTTTTGTCTTTATTCCGCCATGTTTTTGCTAAATTAGTATAAACATTATGGGAAATTTCAGAGAGTGACTAAATCGATACCTGTAATAGTTGATGATTATAAGTGTCAGTAAATAAATTAGTTGTAAAAAAGCATTCGAATCCCGTCCGGGGTACAAAAAGAGGCTGTCTCAAAAGGGACGGCCTCTTTTTTTCAAAAATGCCATGAAATATCATTATTCTTTATTGAGGCAGAACAGAAACGATACCTTCTTTGAAAGAATATTGCAAGGTTGTGTCGAACTTCAATTAAAGAACTTCAAAATGGCAACATGCAAACCTTCAATTTTGAAATCAGAGAAACAGGCAGATAGAGCGACTAACGTATAATCAGGGTCTGTTGCGATTTTACATCTTTTCCGGCTTGATACCAAATTTCTTTTCAAAGCATTTTCGAAAATAGTAAACATCTGCAAAGCCAACCTTTTCTGATACTTCCAGAATATCAAACTGTTGTTTTTTTATTAGTTTGGCCGCATTACTCAATCTAACATCCCTGATGTACTGGTTGGGACTAATGCCGGTCAGCGCCTTTAGCTTGCGGTATAAGCTTACACGGCTCATTCCTATTTCTCTGGCCATTGTTTCAACGTTTAGGTTTACATCCGATAGGTTAGCACTAATATATTGATCAATCTTATTCTTTATTCTTCGATCGTGGATCGATAAACTTTCTTCAAAAGACTTGTCGTCAGGATTAAGATTGAATCGTTTGATAATCTGCTGTTTAAGTTTGAGCAAATTATTAATGCGGCTCAATAACATTTGAACATCAAAGGGTTTAGAAATATATAAGTCGGCACCAGATTCTACACCAAGCTTTTCATCGGTCTCAGCTGATTTTGCAGTTAGTAATATAATGGGGACATGACTTGTTAGTTGGTCATTTTTGAGAGTCCTGCAAAGTTCGAGTCCGTCAACTTCAGGCATCATGATGTCAGAAATAATAATGTCCGGAATTTTTTTCTTGGCCAATTCGATTCCAGCACGGCCATTGTCAGCCTCAATGCAATTGAAATAACGACTTAAATAGTTAACCATCCAGTTTCTTAAATCTAAATTGTCTTCAACAATAAGTATGGTAGTGTTTGTCTGAGACAGCTGTTCTCCTGTATTATCGTACAGCACATCTTCTTCATCAAAGTATCTTAGTGGCTTCTCATCATCCACCAAAACTGCAGCAATTTCAGAGTCTTCATAATAACTCTTTTCAACAGGCAGTTTAATGGAAAACCTACTACCAACATATTCCTTTGTTTCTACCTTAATTTGCCCTTTATGAATGGCTATAAGCTTGTGTATATAAGACAAACCAATGCCATAGCCTCTGGTTTGATGGTCTTTCCTTTCTATTTGAAAAAAACGGCCAAAAATATTAGACAAATCTTTTTGAGGTATACCTATCCCTTGATCCTCAACAGAAATAACAATACACCGTATGTTCGGATCAATTGCTTCGCCTACCACGGTTGATGAAGAAAGCAAGGAATGGTCGGTACAAAAGTCATCTGATATGGAAACGCTTATAGGATTGTTTTCCTTGTTGTATTTAATGGCGTTAGTTAATAAATTGGAAATTACTTTTTCTAAAATATCGGAGTCCACAAAGCCTTCAACGTTTGTGCTGGTATTATTCAAAGTTATGGTGCTTTGTGCAAATGATTCTTTGAATAAATCAACTATTTCGGTAGTCAGGGAGATTAAATTGTATTTACCAACTTTCAACTGTTTATGGTTTTGCTCTACTCGCCTGATATCTATTAGCTGATTTATTAAAGTCATTAAACGAGTTGTATTTCTTTTGGCGAGTTTGAGTTGCTTTTTTAACTCAGGTGATTGAGCCAGTTCAATGGCCGTTGTGAGAGGACCATAGATTAGTGACAGAGGAGTACGTATTTCATGGGAAATATTGGTGAAAAACATAATCTTTTTTTCTTGTAGCTCCTTTTCTTGTTTTTCAAGCTTGAGGTTATAAAATACTTTTTTCCTGTCGCTAATAACCTTGAGAATGGCTATTAACATTAACAAACCAAGTAAGATAAAAACGATTATGGCAATGTTGGTTTTATACCACTGCGGTATTATTTCAATTTTAAGCACTAAAGGAGTATTGTTCCAAACATTATCATTATTTGAAGCCCAGACCTTCAATTCGTAATTTCCGGGCAGAAGATTGTTAATGTGTATGCCTGATGTATTTCCAGTCAAAATTTCGCGGTCATGATTATAGAGCTCCCACTTGTAATTGTTTCGCTCTGGTTTATTGAAGTTAAGGGCAGCCACCTTCAGTATTATATTATTTTGCCAATAGTTTAGCTTTAGTTTTTTCGTGTATGATATATTGCTGGTTAACACTTTATATTTATGATTGGGGCTAATTTCCATGTTGTTTATCGTCAGCTGAGTGAAAGCAACAGGAGGAATGTATTGGTTGGATTTTAGCATGGCTGGGTCAAATGCAGAAAAGCCTTCATTGCCGCCAAACCATAAACGATGGTCTTTTGATTTGTATGATGCTGTCGGGGAGAATTCATTGCCTTGAATATTGTAGTCGTGGTTAAAAGTTCTGGCGGTATGGTAATCCAAAGAAATTCGCGTTATTCCTTTAAGTGAGCTCACCCAAATGAGTCCGCTATCATCTTGTGCAACAGCCATTATTGTGTTGCTAGGCAGTATGTTTGAAGTGTTAAATATCTGCGTTTTGCAATTACCCGACTGATAATCGATTTGATAAATTCGATAAAGTCCCTGAGACGTAGCTAACCATATGTTGTGTTGTTTATCTTCAAAAAAATGGTGAATCGTATTGTTGTGATGACTCCAATAATAGTGGTTTTTCAACTTAATAAACTGCTTAGAACGGTAGTTGTAAAAGTAAACACCATCTTGAGTGCAAACCCACATGGTGTTGGTGCTGCTGGAATAATGCAGATTCTTTAAGGGAGATTTAAAGTGCTTTGGAATATTGATATTGTTTGTTACAGAATTTTTTGCCTCGTCAAAACAAATCAGTCCCTCTGTTACAGTGGCCAACCATAACAACCCGGTTGTATCTTTGGCAATATCATAAATGCCTTTATTGCCCATGTATCGATGTTCTATTGCATTTGTTCTGACGTTGAATACCAATAGCCCGGAGTTATGACCACCAAGCCAAAGAGTATTTTCATCTCTCTTACTAATAACTTTTATGTGGGTGGCAAATTTATGATTGTCAAGTGGCAGCGTATAATTTTTGAACTCTCCGTTGTTGAATAATGAGATTCCTGCACCATCTGTTCCGATCCAAATGCCGTGCTGATCTTCAAAAAATGTATTGATAACATTGGATGTAATGGTATTTTTTTTCGAGGGATCGTGGTAATAGGTTTGGAATGGGTAGTTGGTCTGGTATTTTACATTTACGCCTCCGCTGTAGGTTCCAAACCACATATTGCCTGCCATATCTTTGTAAATGTCTACAATAGAATTGTGACTTAATCCGTATTTGCTTCTGTCGTCTGAAAAATAGGCATTTACTTTGAGTGTAGATTTATCCAAGGTATATAATCCGTTAAATCCTCCAATGTAGACTATCCCATTCTCATCTTCCGAAAAGCATCGGATAAAACCATTTCTCATTACCGGTGTATTTTGTGGTGAGAAATAGTAGCTGGCATAATCGGTGGAAGAATACAATGCAAACCCATTATGAACAAATCCTACAAATATATTCTGGTCTTTATCTACATGAACATTGTAGATTTCTCCTTTCGGAATGTCTTTGAAAATGTTCAATTCTTGTAGTATCTGGGAGGATATGGAGTAGAGATATATCTGGGTGAATGAAGCCACAATCAGGTTGTCTTTTCCCATCTTGGCAATACTCCGTATGTCACCAATCCGGAAAGGAATTGCTTTAAAATATACATCATCCTTACTTTTGCAATACAAATGGTTAGACGCAACTACCCAAACTGTACCGTTTTCATCAGCAATTATATCGGTTATTTTTTTTCCGGAAAAAGAAAATAAGATGTTATCCTGATCGGTATAGTAAGCAATGTCTATATTGTCAGTTTTCTGGTTCAGACAATTTAACCCATCGGTAGTTCCTATCCAAATCAACTGCTGCAATGTATCTGGTTCTAAAAATGTAATTTCATTGGAGCATAACTGGGTTGATGCGTCGATGGTCAGGTTGTAAGTAGTGAAGTTGATACCGTCAAACCTGTTAATGCCCGAATTTCTGGTTCCAAACCACATAAAACCTTTCTTGTCCTGGCATACGGATGTAATTGAGTTTTCAGACAGGCCGTTTCTAATAGTATAATGATTAAACTGAATTTCTGCCTGGCCTGATATTATAAATATGTTAAGTAATATGGTAATAAAAAGAAACCTCATTTGTTTAGCTTTGGGATTCCAAAATTCGTGACTAATTTAAATAAAAAATAGTGCATGCTCTTTTTTAGAGCACAGAATGAAACAAATAATGAAAAGGTGAAACAAATGTCAAAAATAAGCAAATAGTAATAGTTTCAGTAAAAAACAGGCCATTCTTTATTCCAGAAGAATCGGGGGTATTTGAGAAAAAATAGAAGATAGTCGTCTTAAAAAATATGGAGTTGTGAAGCAGGTGAGGGGTGAATCAAAAATCCAAAAGATGAATCAAATGTAACTTTTACGGATTGGTTGAAACGAAATTTCAATTTTTGAATTATTCGTTTATGTTAAAAAAGCCAAAGGAAATTTCCTTTACATCTAGATAAATCAGAAACGAATAATTCAGAAATGAAAAATGTATTCATTATTAGTATTGGATTTCTTTTGGTGAATTGTCAATTTCAAAAAACAATAACCTCAAAAGAAATTATTAGTCAGATAAAAAGGGTGGCAGATTATGAACTGAGCCATCCATCAGTTCACGATTACGATTTACAACATGATTTTGCGAACGGATGGATCCCCTCCACTTTTTACGTAAGTCTTATACCCCTATATGAGGCCACAGGTGATAAAAAATATTTGGAGGAGGTAAAAAAGTGGGGTAACAAAACCAACTGGACTTGTGCCCCCCGGCTTAATCATGCAGACGATATTGTTTGTGGGCAGGTTTATTTGGATTTGTATAGACATGAACGGAAGAATGGTTACATCGAGAACCTTGTTGTAAGAATGGACTCTGTTCTTCAAACAGCCAGAAGAGGAAGAGAGGAATGGCATTGGTGCGACGCATTATTCATGGCTCCTCCTGTTTATACGATGGCGGGTAAAATTTTGAACGAGCCATCTTATATTCAGTTTTCCGATTCAATGTATTGGGATGTTTATGACTATTTGTTTGACCATGAAAATTCTTTGTTTTATCGGGATGATCGCTTTTTTACTCAAAGAGGGCCCGATGATCAAAAAATTTTCTGGGGGCGTGGTAATGGTTGGGTATTGGGCGGACTAGCCCGCCTTATCCCATATGTTGAAGATGCCGCGATGAAACAACGCTATATTGAATTGTTTCAGCAGATAGCGGAAAGAATTGTGATAGCGCAACAAGCTGATGGTTTATGGAGAAGCGATTTGTTAAACCCCAAACACTATCCCAGCAAAGAAACAAGCTCGTCGGGTTTTTTTGTATACAGTTTAGCCTGGGGTATCAATAACGGGTATTTGAGCAGAGCAGATTATCAGCCAATTGTAGAAAAAGGATGGCTGGCTTTAAACAAATGTGTAAACGAAGAAACAGGCATGCTCGGATACGTCCAGCCTATTGGTGCCGCTCCTGACAGTACCAATGAAAATACAACCTTTTCGTATGGTGCGGGGGCTTTTATTTTGGCAGGAATTGAAATGCTTGAATTAATAGAATAGACAAGTGTAAACACCATTAAATCAGTAAAAAAGTACAACTAATCAATATAGATAAATTTTATGAGGAAAATTAGGTTACTTAGCGCTCGACTATTTGTTATGAGCATGTGTTTATTGTGTTCCATAACCGTAGTCAGTCAAATAAAAGGGAAAGTGACTAATGTCAGTGGCATTGGCATTCCTGGAGTTAATATCATAGAGAAGGGGACCAGCAATGGCACAATCTCAGATTTTAACGGTGATTATGTAATTAATCTACAGAATGGAGACGCCGTATTGGCCTTCAATTTTATCGGGTTTAAACGAACCGAGGTTAACGTAGCAGGCAAAACAGTAATAAATGTTGTGCTTGAAGAAGAGGTAACTTTACTGAATGAGGTTGTTGCTGTAGGGTATGGAACACAGATTAAAAGAGAGGTAACGTCTTCCATTTCCACCATTACATCTCTTAACGACGAAGGAGGCGCCTCAATTGGTGAAGTATTGCAAGGGAAAGCTTCGGGTCTGCAAATCACAAATACTGGTTCTACGCCGGGTGCTTCGATGAGAGTCCAGGTAAGAGGCACCAATTCAATAAATTCAGGAACTGAGCCATTATGGATTATCGATGGAGTTCCTGTTAATTCCGACCAGGAAAACAGCAATCTGCGATCCAGCGGAGTGTTGGATATTACTAATCCACTAGCAGACCTCAATGTTGATGATATTGCATCTATCCAGGTTTTAAAAGATGCAGCATCAACATCTATTTATGGTTCAAGAGGTGCTAATGGAGTAATACTCGTTTCTACTAAGCAAGGTAGCACTGGCGTGGCCAACATATCGTTAACCACTGAATATGGCACATCGGAAGCAGTTAATTACAAAACGTATTTAAATACAGCTCAGCATTATGAGTTGCTGGATGAAATGGGTAAAAACTCAGGTAGAGATTTCAGTCATTGGGTGCCCTTTTACTTTGATGATGACAGAGGCCTTTATCCTTTTTACAACCGGGCGTATGCTGAAACGGTTGATAATAACTGGATAGATATGGTATTGCGCCAGGGCATGTTCAAAAGAATATCCACTTCGTTAAGCGGAGGCGGCAAAGGTGCCAGATACTATATCTCTTTTTGGACTAAAGATGCTACCGGAATAATGATTGGCGATGAGCGCACAGAATATGGGTTAACATCGAACCTGAATTTTGATGTTACAAAAAAACTCAGTGGCGCCATTAAAGCGAAAATTGGCTACAATAAATATGATTATGCACAGAAAGGCGGAAGTCTGGGCATTAACGAAGTTGGAAGAAATAACTGGGGAGCTAGAGCTGGTTGGAGAACCATAAACAGAAGTTCAACACCGATGATGCCTAGTCATACACCAAGTGGAGAACTTTTTGACCCATATGGAGGCTATAACCCATATCCTTCATTAATGGAAAATAATCAAATCAATAGAAATCAAGATTATAGAGGCAGTATAGTTGCTTCACTTGATTACAAACTTCTGGAAAACCTGGTGATATCAGCCAGAGGAGGTTATGATCATAACATACGTTCTCAGTTATTTCATATTACTGATGCGATTCGGTTAAAAAGCTCGGACAATAGAACAGGCTCAGCCAGAGGTACTCAGAATACAAGAATAAAATCAAATACAACATTAAACGCATTTGCTAACTATTCTAGGCGAGTAAATAGCCTGAAATTGGAATTGATGGCAGGAACTGAAATGTTTGAAAGAAAAGATGAAGTACAGTTGGCCGATTTCGAAGACCTTCAAACGCAAAGGATTCAACTCGGGAATACAGAAGGAGCAACATTCTTAATGGGACGGTATTCAGTTGCCAGTGATCGGTTTGTGTCTTTCTTTGGAAGAGCAAATTTCTCTTTGAATAATCGATATCTATTGGGAACCAGCTATAGACGCGACGGAGCTTCTGTTTTTGCTCCCAAAAATCGTTGGGGCGATTTTTGGTCAATCTCGGGCGGTTGGATTTTAAGTGACGAAGAATTTATGAGCAATCTCAAGGCATTTAATTTATTAAAACTCCGTTCAAGTTATGGTTCAACCGGAAATGCCAGTATTCCTAGTTTCAGCTGGATAAATACCTATCAAACATGGCCGTTGTATGGCAATTCCAATTCACTTGTTCTTGGAAATTTAGCCATTGATAACCTGACATGGGAGAAATCATTTACGTTCGATTTAGCTCTTGATTATGGACTGTTTGAAAACCGAATTAATGGTTCAATTGGTTATTACCATACGCGAACTGAAGATATGTTGTTGAATACTCCTATTGCACTTAGCCATGGAGTTTATTCAGGTAACGCAGGACCAACGTCTTTAATTAATGTAGGCCAGATGTTCAATCAGGGTTTTGAAATTCAGATAAGTGCCGCTATTGTAAACATTAAAAATTTCAAATGGGAAGCAGATGTCAACTTGTCTACAAATAGGAACGAGGTAGGAAAGCTATCCAAGGAAATTAGCAATCCACTGCAGATAGGCTACTCTCCTGCATTTGGAAACACACTTCAACTTAATTCTGTATGGACTGGTGAGCGGTTGGGGCGCTATTATATTGCAGAATACGCAGGTATGGATGAGCAAGGATTTGAAACTATTTATGAAATTGATCAAGAAAAGTTTGCGCAAAGTGGCGGCCAGATTACCGAAAAAACCGGTAACATAGTGAGAGCTACATCCGAAAATATTCAGAAAAACAGGATGTTTCATAATAATAAAACAGGGTTGCCAACTTATTTTGGTGGTATAACTAATTCTTTTACCGTTAAAAATTTCACATTAGACGTTTCTTTTACATTCTCCGGGGGAAACTATATCTACGACCAAACAGTTGCCAACAATGGCTTTGTATTACAGGGAGTTAATCCGATTGATGACAGGATCTACGGAAAAACGTTTATCCCGGGTGTCAGGGAAGATGCAGAATACCCCATTCAAACGTATAATAATCTGGACGATACCGGAGCTCAGGTGGGGACACAGCACAGCAGGTACCTGTACAAGGGTGACTATATAAGACTACAAAACATTGGGCTAAAATACAAGTTGCCTTATGCTTTACTAAAGAAAGTAGGAGTTAAGTCTGCAACACTGTATAGTACAGTGTCTAATTTATGGGTGTGGTCACCTTTCAAATCGTTCGACCCTGAGTTTGTTAACTATGGAGACATACATGCTGTCACTGCAGATCGCAACCTGGGGCAGGGTTACGTAAAGTATGATCCTTTTCCAAAAGCTCGGACTATCACTATCGGAGCCAGACTTAGTTTTTAAACCAAAAAAATTTAATCGTTATGAAATATATTGTAACTGTGTTAATCTCCCTCTTACTTCTAAGTTGTGAAGACTTTTTTCAAGAAGTAGAAATGCCTGCAGATATTCTAACCACAGATATTTCGTCTAATAAGGAATTAGAACAGTTGGTTAGTTCTGCTTATTTCGCCTGGCAAGGGTACCATGAAGGCATCTGCGATTTAAGCTTTATTATTCCGTCGTTTGCGTCAGACGAGGGAATTATTAGCGCAAGTCATGACATAAATGTAGAATATGGAAATCATGATCAATTGTATAACAGGAATACCTGGAATAATTCAATTCCTTATTTGCAGTATGTATGGCAGTCAGGCTATGGAAGTGTGCATTTCGCCAATTTGGTTTTAACGCATTTGAACAGCAAGGGGCCATTTAACGACAGCGAAATTGGATGGGCAGACAGAATGAAAGGAGAAGCCTACTTCAACCGGGCATTTGCGTTTTACACATTGAGCAAAATATTCTGTCCTCCTTACGACGTAAACGGGGATATGACTCAACCCGGTATTATTTGTGATACGACAATATCTGAAGGGCCTTTTGATACAAGAGCATTGCAAAGCATTGATGGTACTTATAAACAAATTATTAGTGATTTAAATAATGCCATTCAATTTCTTCCGGAAGAATACGAGGAAAATCGCGATCCGGAGTCATACCAGGATCGAGCTAAGCGAGATGCTGCCGAGTTTTTGTTGAGTCGGGTTTTCTTCCAGATGGGGCCTGAATTCTGGGAGAACTCTTTGGCATTAATAAATGAAATATTAGGAGACAATAAATACCCGCTGAATGGTTCCCCTGCTGATGCTTACACTCAATCAGGGTTAGGACAAATGTCAAGTGAAACAGTATTTCAGTATGCCTCTTATAACGGTAACTCTCAGTGGAGATATCCGAGGGTTTATCACTTTTTTTCGGGAGGTTCGGCATCTGGCCGCCGAAAAATGTTTCATATGAACGACTCCTTTGCCGCTTTTGTTGGTTGGGATAATTCGGATGAAGCTGCAAAGGATTTACGATATAGCGAGTTGTTTACTATTTCTTACGGTAAAATATGGGCTGACAAATGGAAAGCAAGAACCTACAGCTTCCCAATGATGCGCTCTCCTGAATTACACTTAACCCGTGCGCTTATTTGTCTTCTTACCGGAGAAGGTGGAGGTAATCAACAGGCGATAACCGATCTGAATATTGTTCGGAAAAGGGCTTACGGCGACAATTACGAACCACTGGATAATAGTTACAGTACCTCCGAGCTACTTGATATTACTCACAGGGAACGTGCTATCGAGTTGTTTTTTGAAGGAGATCGATTGTATTATGTGCAAGCAATCAGAGGCCAGGTAAGCCCTGGTGACAGAACAGATCAGGTTGAATTGCCTTACAATAGCGACAAACTATACTGGCCTATCCCAGAACGCGAAGTTTTTACAAATGATAATTTAACTAACTAAATATTAATAAAATGAAAAAATCTTATGGTATAGCAATTACAGTGATGTTGTTTGTGGCACACTTTGCACAGGCATCTGTTTTCGAAAATTTTAATGCAAGTAATGCTCCGGAGGGAACCTATGGAGACGTTAGTTTTACCAGTTCATCTAACGGTTTAACATGGAATTTAACACAGTGCCGTTATATACCGGGCTTATATACAAATATTAATGGTAAAAGTGTCGCTTTAAAAAGCGATGGTGCAGGAATTATTCAATCACCGGTATTTCAAGGTGGGTTAAAGGAACTCTCTTTTAACCAGAGAGCCGGATGGATAACAGACGGTCAGGAGCGTTTAATTTCGGTTGAAATTGTTGATGAAGACTTAGGACAGACTACAACTTACGATTTTTCCAATGCTGGTGCGGATCAGACTATTTACGAAATTCAAATTAATGGTTTAAACATAACTGGAAGTTATTCATACAAAATCACCAATAAAACAGAAGGAACGATTATTATAATTGATAATATAATGATGGTTGGAACTGAAGATAATCTGGAAACAATAGAAAACGCCAGCATTGCTGACAATAGTTATGAAACAGGTTCCTTTACCGGTAATAATGGTGGCACGTGGCTGTATTCAAACGGAAGAACACCACTGGAATATATTATCGGAGGAGACAAAAGTATCATGTTAAAAGACACTTATGGCTATATCCAGTCAAATTTATTATCTAACGGGTTGAAAGAATTGAGCTTTCTGGCGGTACAGAATTGGATTGGAAATTCGGGAGTTCAAAATTTTCAGTTGAAAGTTTATGATGCCAATGATGACTTGGTTTTTGAAAAAAATGATTTGACATATGAGCGTCAAAGCGAACATCGGTTTGAATTGTTTCAATATACAATCAGCGGAATAGATATAGTGGGTGCTTGTTCATTCCGCATTGTAAATGCTTCATCTAATATCGGAGAAATTGTGATTGATAACATTACCTGGAAGGATAAACCAATATCTACCGGTATTAAAGATACAGAAGTTGATAACCTTACGGTGTTTAGCCGGGAAAAAAATATTGTAATCAGAAAGGCTGGCAGAGAGATTGGGAAGGTGAGCGTTTATAATGTTTCGGGCCAGTTGGTTAACAGTATAGAATCAGCCAACAGAGAAGTCTCTATTCCCGTAGAAAGTAAGGGTATTTACCTAATTATGGTATCAGATCCTCTGGGTGTGTCTTCTAGCAAGGTACTTGTAAAGTAATAGAATCCAGAATTTAAGACGCATTAAAGAGTTAATTATGAAATATATTATACTGTTATTATGTGTTTTCGTTTCTATATCTTCATTTGCGCAAGATTTAACTGTTAACGTGCAGCTGGAGTATCAGTCCGAAAATACATTTAAACTGAATTTTAGTGAAAATGTAGATCCAGCCGAAGCCGCGGAAGTGACAAACTATACCATTAGTGGCACAGGCGGATTAACCGGAAATCCTGTTTCTGCTGATATTAGTGGAAGTGCAGTAACTCTGCTGCTGGCATCTGACATGTCAGAACTTGAACCCAATGCGGGTATTGAAGTAAGAGTGAGTAACGTAACCGCTGTATCCGGCAAGGAACTAAATCCTCAACAATCCGTAGCAAAATATTTTGTTTGGCATTTTTGCGAAACTTTTTCTAAGGCTCCGTTAACAGGTGCTTATACCGATTATACTTATGTTGGAGAGCACAATCTGAACTGGACTTATTCCAGCGCTCGTGAGGATACAGAATATGAAAAAGGAATTATGTTGCGATTCAAAGATAGCAGTACTTTGAAACACAATTTTGGACAAGGTGTAGCATCCGTCTCTTTTCAGTTTTACACGGTTTGGTCAAACTATGATGATCGTTACTTTGAATGTGCAATAGCAGATCAGCTTTTAGCCGAGAATGCCATTGCTATTTCCGGAAATCCTTCAGAGGTAAAACTGTATACATATGATGACTTGAACATAATGCCAAAGGAAGAAGGGGTTCCTTTTGAGATAAAAAACACCACCGTTACCAATCAAAATATTGTTATAGATAACGTGAAATGGACTAGCTATTCCCCGGCATTTGTCGATACTGTTTTGCTAAGTTCACAAAAACAATTTGTATTGGGTTATAATCAGTTAATAGATTCCCGCGATGTGACCATCGATAATTTTAAGGTGGAATTTGATGGGGTTGAAACGGAACTTTCAACAGTGGAGTATTTCGAAGGCAACATGGTTAAAATAACGACAAAAGAAGACATCTCGGGCTTGGATAATAAGTCTGTGATTACTGTTACATCCAATAATGTCAGAAATTTAATCAATGGTTTATCTGTTGAAAATAAAAAGAGTATTACCGTTGAAAAACCCGAGGTAGTTAAGCAGTTGGAATACATCGATTTTACTACCCTGCGTTTGCGTTATACGTATGCTATTGACGAAACTGACGCCCTAATGACCGACAACTATAAATTGGTTTTTTCTGATGGCGTTGAAACCAATCCGTCAGCAGTAGTTATGGTAGATGACAAAACATTTGATTTAACAGTTCCATCTACTCAGCACAGCGCTGATGGCACAACAATAACCGTTGATGTAATAAATGTAAAAGGTAAAAACGGAGTTTTTACTGTTGCAGAACCTAATAATCGTGCTGCCATAATTATTGACCGAACAGCTCCCGAAGTATTGCCTGAGTTAGAGTTTATAAATTCAGGTACGCTAATCCTTTATTTCTCGGAAGCTGTGAAGCCATCCCTTGAGGTTTCTGACTATGTTATTGGCGGCACTGCAGGACTAAATGGAAACGTGCTAAACGTTGACATTAATGACTCTGCAAGTGTTGTACTAACAGTCGCTGATATGAGTGAGTCGTTGGTTCATGATAACACAATAACAGTTTCAGCGAACAATGTTTTTGATGTTGCTGGCAATAATTTGTCAGAAAACAATACTGCAACTTATGTTATCAACCTTTCGAAACCATTAAATAAAATTGTTGATGTTAAAAACATTAGGCATAGAACCGCTGATGTAATCATTGATGTAGACAGACCGGGAACAGTTTACTGGAGTGCTTATGTTGGAGGGAGCTCTGGTCCTGATGCCGATGCTGTATATTATGGAGATGGTTTTGTAAATGGAATGCAAGTAGTTGATAAGTCTGTTTCTCAAGCAACCATTACGGTTGATGAGTTGGTTTGGGCAACAAGTTTCGACGTTTATACATTAGTTGAAAGCAGGGAAGGAGTTTTGTCTGAGCTGGATATGACTACAATTGAAACGACGAGTGTTGAAGAAGGGTTTGATGATGGTGAGCTTGGAAACTATAAGTCGGTGAAAGTGACGTTAAAATCAGGTGTCATCCAACTTGAGCGAATGGACAAACAGGCATCTTATGAACCTATCCACGTGAAGGTTTATAATCTGGCAGGAGCAATTGTTTACAGTAAACAATTCCGCAATGAAACCATGGATATACATGGTCTGCCTTCAGGAATATATCTGGTGTCTCTTTGGTTTGAAGATCATATAGAAACCACAAAAATAATTATGGAATAGCTTTTCCGTCACCAAGTTAAGGACTTAATGTCTTTAACTTGGTTTTTCCTTAAAATCAGAAAATTAAAGCTGTTAAATAAAATCCTCTGATATGGATGGTTTTTTTCGAAAGAGTTTTTTGTTGTTTTTCGTGAGTCTTATGCTCACGAATTCCGACTTGCTCGTGGCGCAAAACTCAATTTTTCATGAAGACTTAGAAGCGGAGAATTGTCCGGAAAGTAATTATAACTATGGAACGTTCAAAAGCTCATCAAATGCTTATTGGTGGACATATAAAGATTGCAGAAAAGCAACAGGAACATATACGATAGAGGGCAAAAGCCTGATTCTTAAAAATAACACGGGAAGCGTAGAATCCTCTTGGCTTAATGGTGGAGTCAATTATGTTTCATTTAAAGTTAATAAGTGTTGGTCCTCCAATGAAAAAAGAGTATTTAAACTGGAAATAATTCCGGATAATGGAAGTTCCACAGTCTCACAACAGTTTTCTTTGGATGGAAATATTGCTGAAGACACTGAATACTCTCTTGATAATATAAATATTCAAGGATTATTCAAAATAAAAATTTCTAACCTAACTTCATCTACAGCGATAGTTGTAGATGAAATTAAGTGGCAAAGTTACGGGATAGTGTCTGAAACGTGGGAAACTAATATTTTATCTGATTTTGAAGCTGATCCCGAAAATAGTGTTTTATATGATTACTCATATGCGGGCTATAAAGGTGGGGAAGAGGCTTTTCCTGATGTTGCCGAAATTGCTGTAGTAACAGATTTTGGAGCAGTGGCTGATGATTTAATTGATGACACCCAGGCTTTTCAGGATGCTATCGATTATGCGGCGTCTCAAGGAGGAGGGGCCGTTGTTATCCCGAAAGGTAAGTTCCTGTTCAATGCTGCAGCTGATGATTCTTATGTTACAATGAAAGACAATGTAGTTCTGAAAGGAAGTGGAAACGCAGAAGATGGAACTATTCTATTTCTAGCTAATTACATTAATGAAGCTTATGGACGCGGAATGATTTATGCTGCCTCCGGTAGTTTCGTCGGTGCTCCCTATCTTTCTGTTACCAAAAACGCAGCTAAAGGCAGCCACCTTCTAACCGTAGCTTCAACAAACGGATTGGTTGCCGGAGATGCTGTGCGCTTACGGATGTTTAATCCAGCAAAGAATGGTGAAAGACAAGATGACTTAAGCCGATTATTGTCTCATCCGTTGCCCCCTGAAACAACCTGGACATTTTATAAGAGATTTTCTCCATTCGAATGCTTTTTTGAAATTGAAGAGGTGGTAGATGGAAAAACGGTAAAATTGAAGGAATCTTTAATGCAAACAATATCAACAGAGTGGAATCCCAGATTGGAAAAACTAACTTTTATTGAAAATGTGGGTATTGAAAACCTCAGGCTCGAGTCTGATTTTCAGGGAGGATACAGCCATCATTTAAATTGGGAAGTTGATTATGGTTGGTGTGGAATAGAATTAGCGAATGTCAAGAACGGATGGGTTAAGGATTTGGTTATTAAAAATATGGTATGCGATATACAAATAGCTTCTTCAAAAAATGTTACCGTTCAAAATGTTGTAATAGAAGGATTGGATGGACATCATGGTGTAAAAACTCCTTCTTCGTCTTTTTGCTTGGTTAAAGATGTTTTTTTTAATGCATTCAGAACACATACTGTTGGTACGGAAGGGGGTGCGCACGGCAATGTATTTACTAACATTGGAATAAATTACCTCGATGGAATGATCGATTTTCACGGAGGCGGTTTTGCATCCCACAATCTTTTTGAATGTATTAATAATGTTTATACTTATGGCGGAGGAGCTGAACAAAATATGCCACACTCCGGTCAATACAATGTTTTTTGGAACCTGATAGGTTCTAAGAAACAAGATTCGAGAAGGCCCGGCATGGACTTCTTTTCCGGGCTATGGAACTACTGGGATTATTATTCTAAGTATGGGTTAAATTACGAATGCTATAAACTATATCCCAAAAGTGTGTTAGCCGGCGTTTATCATCCCGACTATTTAATGGAAGTAGAACACAGCACTACCGACCGGTCTGATGAATGGATAGAAATCGAAGGGTTCAATCAAGAAGGCATAAGGCCGGCATCGTTATATCATTACCAGCTAAACAACAGATTGTCGGGATATAATGATGTTGTCTCGAGCAACAAAAAACTGAATAAGCAAAATGTGAATACATCAGGAAAGGCTTTGTATGCAGTAGAGCAGGGCGTTATTTTTGATGAACACTTTGGGAAGAGTAAACTCACAGTGTACGATATTCAGGGAAAGGTCATTGCTTCTTCAAAGGTTAATATAAATAAAGGATATATGTATCCATTGAATATTCCTTTTGGCATTTATATTATCTCAATAGAAGGTGAGAGAGGGAACTATGTTGAGAAGGTAGTAAAAAACAGATAATCAAAAATGTTATCAAAATGAAATACAGGTATTTAATAACAATAATAGCATTGCTGGTTGTGACATTTAGGCCTGCTAATGCTCAAATAAAATTGCAGGCTATTGAGGATTGCTACATTAATAACGGCGAATTCGCTAATGATAATTTTGGTGATGCCACCAAACTGTTAATTAAGAATGGAAGTGCAGGTTATACACGCGAAATACTTTTAAAGTTTAGAAACAAAAAGAATATAGAGGTTAAAACGGCAGTGTTATTTGTTCGCGGAAGAAACTTTGCGAAAGACGATAAAAAGCTAATAATCGACGTATTGGGCTCTGACTCTAATTGGAAAGAATCAAAAGTAAACTGGAACTCCAAACCGAAAGCTTATGGTACGATTGGAACTTTTGAACTTATTGCCACACCTAAAAGTGAATGGCATACAGTTGTTTTGGATGCCGACTATGTAAACAAGCATTTGCAAGAGGGCAATTTGTCCGTAACGTTGGTTCAAAAAGAAAACAATGGTTTAATGGGGTTTATTTTATCCAAAGAATCAGAATGGGCGGGAAAGATTGGTGGTATGCAGGCTTACCTCGAATTAAACGGAGAGTTGCCTGAGAACAATGAAAACACTGATGCTACTTTAAATGCAACTGTATCACCGGAAATATCTCAAGAAGTAATTTTGTCAGGTCCTAAAACTATTTCTGTAACAACAGATTATTCGATTAGCCCAAATGGCTTTAGCACAGAAGAGTTAATTGTAAAGGGCAGCAGCGATCCTCAGAAGCAGGTTGAATGTTTTTTGAGTTACGATATAGGCAGTATAGACGGGTATGTGGTAAAAGCATCTCTATATCTGAATGCAAAAGCACTTCAGGGGGCTGCAAACATACAATTATACGACGGAAAAGGCAGTAAGCTGACAACGCCCGTTACATGGGAAAAGAGACCTTCAACAATGTCGAATGTCGGGAATGTCACAATCGACAATAACGATGAATTTAAATTGTATCAAATAGACATCTCTAAGTTTGTGCGAACAAACCATAATACGGGAAAGCAGTATTGCACTATTTTATTGAAAGGAGACGACAATGGTAACCCTGTTGAGATAGGTTCTCTTGCCTCTAACAGCAAAAGATCTTTTTTGGTAGTTAACACCATCGACAGGAAAAAGCAGGAAACTCATTCAGATCAAGCTCTTGCCCCTGTGTACCCTGATGTAAAAGAGGATAACAGGTTATGGGAGCAGTGGATAAAAAAGAATCCTTTGCCCGAAAATGGTTGGGTGCCCGAATTATGGAAAAAATATGTTTGCCAGGGAGGAATCTCTCAATTGCACAATTTTTCTTATGCTGGTTATAAATATGGAGAAGAGGCTATTCCGGAAATTCAAAATGTACGCTTAAAAGTTACTGATTTTGGTGCTGTTCCTAACGATGAAATTGACGACACAGACGCCATTCAAAAAGCTTTGGATAAAATTTCTAATAAAGGTGGGGTACTGTTGTTCCCTAAAGGAAAATACATTATAAACGGAGATGTTGACGAATTTAAAAAGTTAACGCTTAACAGTAGCAATGTAATTATCAGGGGAGAAGGTTCCGGAAATGATGGAACAGTGTTGTTTATGGCTAATAAGTTTCTGCCTCCTGATGGGTGGGGAGACTTTATTTTTGAGGTAGGAAATAAAAAACCACACCTGGAAAACAAAGCTTTCACTGAATTAAGCCAAAACGCCAGAAGAGGTACATTTCAAATAGAAGTAGAAGATGCAAGTAATTTTAGTAAAGGAGATAATATACAAATATATTTAAAGTCTCATGTAGTTAATGGAAAGCGTCAGCAAGAATTAGGTCAGATTTTAACTTATCCATTAGTTCCTGAAATTGAGTGGACCAATTTTAAAAAATTTAGTCCTTACAACACGTTTAATCAGATTGTTAGTATAAACAACAACACAATAACTCTGAAAAAGCCGTTGGATATAGATATGGATCTCAAGTGGAAGCCAACAGTAAAAAGGCAGGCTTTTTATGAAAATATCGGTTTTGAGAATATTCGTTTTGAAGGAAATTGGCATGGGCCATATATCCATCACGGCTCCAGAGAGATGGATTATGGATGGTGTGCGTTGCGTATTGCTAATGCGTGCAATAGCTGGGTGAAGAATGTGGCATTTCATAACTTAACATGGGATTTAACAGTTTTAGAATCAGCTAACGTAACCGTACAGAATGTAACGGTTTCCGGAACTGATGGCCATCATGGTATTAAAGCACCGGGCTCAAGCAGTGTGCTTGTAAAAGACTGTGAATTCACTGCTCATCGAACACATAATATTGGAGGATCTGGTGCGATGGATGGGTGTGTGTTTACGAATATAAAAATAACCGATCCTCATGGTACTATTGATTCGCATGGAGGAGGCTTTCCTGTGTATAACCTTTTTGAAAATATTACCAATGTAAAAGTGTCGGGAGCAGGCTCCATTGATAACATGCCACATATGGGGAGAGAAAATGTGTTTTGGAATTTGCATGCTCAAGCAAAAGAAAAGTCAAGCCACCATTCGGAACTTGATAATGAATTCTTTCCATATGGTGTCTGGAATTATTACGACAGCATTAAAAAGCGGGGAGGAATATCTTTCGATTGTTACAAGCTATACCCGGGAAGCGTGGTTATTGGAGTGTACAACGATGCTAAAGCACTTCAGATCGGACAAAATTCTGAAGATAGAAACGAAGATTTTATTTATGTTGAAGGTCTTAACAGAACAAATGTATGGCCGGCTTCGCTGTATAATGCTCAATTTAATATGCGACTAAAAAAGTAATGTCAAAATGAAAATATTCAGTTATGTTTTGGGACTGCTGTTGATGATAACATCATGTGAAAACAGCAAACACAATCAGTTATTTCTAGATTTTAAAGAAAAGGGGGTAGATGCTTTGTTACCTGACTTTTCGTATGCCGGATACAAATATGGCGAGACTTCAGTTCCTACTGAAAAAGGAAATGAATATGATGTAACCGATTATGACATTTACCCGGATATCGATACGGATCAAATACAAAAAATTCAGGCTTTAGTAGATTCTGTGGGTCGAAACGGTGGCGGAGTAATTTTTTTCCCGAAAGGAGAATATTTATTTAACGCGATAGACGGGGAACGGAATTTTCTGTCAATCGATTATTCTCACATCACATTACGAGGTGAACAAGGGACACAATTTGTAAAATGCCAAACATTAATACAGTTAGAAAAAGAACCATGGTTAAGCCCCGCTATTATACGTGTTGGAAATAAGATACAAGGCAGTGAGAAATTTTGGGGGTTAGATAGTAAATACAATAGCGGAACTGCTGATAGTTGCGAAATATATCATCCAGATTACCTTGTAAGTTTGAAAGAGTCGGCACGAAAGGGAAGCACACAAATAATTACCGAAAATAATTCTTTTATAAACAGTGGTGATTTTGTACTTGTAGCTATGTACGGCCAAAAGGATGATGAAAGCCTGATAAAAAGGATACTGAGTCCTTGGAAGGAATTCGAATCCTACATGACGTCAGCACTAGAATCTGATGAAAAAAGTATGCCCTCATATCAATGGTTGGTTGAAGTAGAACAGACAAAAGGAGATACCATCTGCTTAAAACAACCCTTGAGGGAAACAATAGATATGAAATATGATCCTGTTGTGGCTAAAGTTCCGATGCTTACCGAAGTGGGACTCGAAAATATTGAATTTACCAGTCGTTGGAATGGACATTACTGTCACCATGGTTGTGAGGGGTCAATAAACAGAGAGGCTCTAATTATGGACTATGGCTGGAATGCTATTCAATTTGTAAGAGTTGCGCATGGGTGGATTTCAAATGTTAAGATTAAGGATTATGTAAATCCCATTTATATTCTTGACTCCAGAAATGTGACCATCGATAACTTGGTATTAGACGGAGCCAACGGGCATAGTGGCGTTAAGTTCTATTCTCATGCCTGTGATAATTTATTGCAAAACGCGGTTTTTAAAGCCAGTTATACTCATATGGTTAGTTTAGAGGGTAATGCATATGGAAATGTTGTAAGAAAAATAAAATATGACACAGAAGGAAATGTATCGAGAGGTGATTTTGATTTTCATGGGTTCAGCTATAAGTCATTTTCCCCACCTTCATGCAACCTTTTTGAACTGATCGAAGGTTTTGGTCATATAACTGGAGGTGGTGCATTGGAGAATCTGCCTCATACAGCTGCTAAGAATACTTTCTGGAATGTTTCTTTAGATGGACTTAAAAATGGCGACGATGTGTTTCAATATTGGGTATATGAATTTGAGAGATTTGGTTCTCGAAAAAGTTACGATGATTACAAATATTTTCCCGGGACTATCCTGGTTGGTGTAAAATCAACACAAGGCGAACTGGTCATAGACAAGAGAAAAGACACTTGGAATAAAGACTGGATATATGTTGACAGGTTAAATAACTCTGTTTCACCTCTGTCTTTGTATGAAGCACAGCGTAATTACCGGCTTAAAAACAACAGTGCAGCTAAGAAGTAGGAAAGATATAATTTTTCAAGAATTATAGCCGGGTTCAATAATGTGTATTTGAGCAGGGCTAAGAGCAGGAGGGAAACTATTTTATTTTCCTCCTGCTCGGTTTAAAATTCTATTTGAAAAAGCTTTTCTATCTTGTTTTCAAGGAATACAGAAAAAAATTCTGCCCGGAATTGCACTAATTTCTAAAATGGGTTACGTCGCTTCCTCACTTTTTTTATCGCCTTTCCGAATTTTCTGCTCTAATTCTTTAATGACTTTTTTCAATCTGGCAATTTCAATATTGTATAAAACGAAGCCAGAAATAAAGCCAATCCAAAGAATTGCACTCCCATTTGGGTAGTGCTGTAATTTAAAGAACGCACCAATCAGAACCAATAACGCAGAAACACCGAAAAGTACATTCATTAATTTTTCAAGTTGTTTGTCTTTCATCGCTTTTTTTCATTTAATTGTCAGTTACATTTATAGTGATGCTTTTTAGCAATATCCATCAGGGGTTCTCGTAAAATGTTGCTCCGTAAAAATAGGAATTTTAGCGTATCGCTCTTCAACTTTTTATTCTAAAAGTAAATGCTGACAGCCGGTTGTTCACTCCGTTTTTAAATTATCCAATACGAGTACGGTTCCTTTTGAAACTGCTCTCTCGTTTTTGCTCATGAAACGAATTCCTTTGGGTTGCGAAGGGCAGACATCATGGGCAATTCCTTTGAGCTGGGGCACACTTTATTATTTTTTATTCGATATTTGTGGTTTATTATTATTGTTTAGTAAAAAATATCGTCAAATAGTATTTTTTCGTAAATCATGCTTTGTGTTTCTGTTTATGAATGCTAAGTGTGCATTTAATATTGTTGCCTTATGAAACCAATTTTCTTCATATTACTTGTATTTGCCAGTTTCATTGCATTTAGTCAAAACCAAATACTCGTTGACAGCCTAACTGTAAAATACGAAAACACAACCGAAGACACAGTTAAAATGTCGGCGCTGGAAGAACTATACAAATTATATTTTCGGACAGATAATTATGTTGCGCTGAATTATGCCGAGAAAATTTTAGTACTGGCTAAACGCGCCAATAACGACATGTACAAAAGCACAGGCCTTTACTATAAAATGCTGTCGTATATGTATATAGGCAACTATGAAAAATGTCTGGAATTAAATATGGAAAGGCTGGAATTGAATAAACGTAAAAACTACATTGCCAGTATTTTTGGAACATATCACGACATAGGTGTTACCTATGATCGGTTGCGCCAGTTCGATTTAGCACTTGAATTCTATTTTAAAGCACTAAACACTTATTACGAGAATTATGAGGCGAATTCAAAAGAGTTTTCCTTATTTAAAATCCAATCATTATATAATAATATCGGCAATATTTACAGTTCAAACGGAGATTTGGAGAAAGCCGAACAATACTACAAAAAAGGAATATCTATTTGTATTCAGAAAAAGGATTTTTTGAACCTGGGAACTGGCTACAATAACCTGGGAAAGGTTTACATGGAAAAAAATGACGACAAAGCGCTATGGTATTTAACCCGCGCACTTCAAATCAGAGATTCAATAAACGACGAAAACGGACTGGGAACTTCTCACACATTTATGGCTCAGTACTATTTTTTAAAAGACAACTATAACACAGCTATATCGCACGCACGTAAAGCTTTTGGTATCGGGAAAAAAATTCAGTCACTTTCTATTGAATCCGAAAGTGCTTCGGCGCTGGCCAATGCATACAACGGCCAGCAAAAATATGATTCTGCCTTTTTTTACTATAAAATCCATAAAAATCTAAATGATAGTATTATCAATAACGAAACCTATAGTAAAATAGAAGGCATGAAGTTGCAAAACGAATTTGAAATTCAGACCCAGAAACAAAAACTGGAGTCGCAAAAAGTCAAATTCAGGTTTGTTACTTTTATATTGTTATTGGTATTGGCGCTAATTGTTCTGTTTCTGTTAATACGATATTTCAGAGAACGAAAAGAACGAATAAGCTCTGAAAACAAAGATTTGAAAATGGAAGTTGAATTAAAAAATAAGGAATTAACTTCCATTGCCATGCAGCAAATGCGAACAAATAACCTGGTCGATTCCATTAAAGAACGCCTGTTGTTATTAAAAAAGAAAGTAACCCCGGATCAAAAAGAGCAAATACAAAAGATAATCATGGAGTTGCATGCACTCTCTGACAAAGAAGTCTGGGACGAATTTGAATTACGCTTTCAGCAGGTACACGAAGTTTTTTATAACAACCTGAAAAGCAAATTTCCACAGCTTTCTCCCTCTGAAATTAAACTGGCTGCATTTCTTCGGTTAAACATGACTTCGAAAGACATTTCGTCGTTAACCGGGCTTAGCGTTAAAAGCATTGAATCGTCGAGGTACCGGTTGCGAAAGAAATTGGGAATAGCGAAAAAAGAGATTAACCTGGTAAATTTTTTAATGGAAATATAGAACAATACTATTTCCCATCTGGGTGCAAATTGCGGCAAAATTTTCGAATAAATGTTCAAAACAACGCCCCCGTCTGTTACAAAAATCATTATGGCAAACAATAAAAATATGGAATTGACAGCAAAACACAGGTTTTTATTTAACATTGAAAGGCTGAAGATTCCACATCGACAAATCAAAATGCATTTTTATTCATATTTTTTACATTTAAAATGAATACTGAAAATTAGAAGTTTGCATCGTTATTGAGTGGTATTGCATGGGTGTGTGCATAATATTGTTGTTGTGCTGCGCCATGCAAGTGGATTTTTTTCGAGGCTGTTTCTTTTTAATAATGGCTTTTCGTGTGGCTTCCCAAAACAATTGTAAATCGATTTTAAATAAACTTGTGTTTAAGAACAGCTTTTTTGACGGGGTAATCTCAATTTCCCCGCCGTGTTGGGCTATGGCGCATTTTGAATTTCAGAAATTATATTCCATAAATAAATTAATATGAATGTAAAATTTTTACCTCTAAAAATTGTGTTAATGGTCCTGCTAAGCTTTGCTTTTGGCAGCAATGTAGCAGGACAAAGTGTATCCTATTCGAACGGGATGCAAAAAGGTGTTGTCCGGATAAAAATAAAACCTGAATTATCAGGAACACTGAAGGAACAGAATGCTACAAAATCGGCTTATGTTGTTACTGGTTTTTCATCCTTCGACAAGTTGAACAAAGAAGTAAAAGCCACGCAGCTAAAGCGGGTTTTTAAGTATTCACCCAAACACGAAGACAAGTTAATAAAACACGGACTTAACTTGTGGTACGAGATTAAGGTTTCAGGCGATACTGACATCAAAAGTGTAGTTTCGCAGTACAAAAAACTGGAAGTAATTGAACTTGCCGAACCGATTTACGAAAAGTCGTTGATAAATCCGGGCACTCCGGTCAGAGTAAATTCAATCGGAACAAAAAGTGTAAATGCCGACGAAACACTTCCTCCGTTTAACGACCCGTACCTGCCGCGCCAGTGGCATTATAACAATACCGGGCAAAGTGGTTTTATGCCCGGAGCCGACATAAATCTTTTTAAAGCCTGGGAAATTGAAACCGGCTCGAACAACGTGGTTGTTTCAATTCATGATATGGGCGTGCAATGCGACCACGAAGACCTCGCTTCAAATATGTGGACCAACCAGGCCGAACTTAACGGAAAAGATGGCGTTGATGATGACGGGAACGGTTACGTGGATGATATCTACGGATTTAATTTTGCTGATAATGTAGGTGGAATTATTCCGGGCGACCACGGAACCCACGTTGCAGGTACTGTTGCGGCAGTTAATAATAACGGTATTGGAGTTTCCGGAGTAGCCGGCGGAGACGGAACAACTCCCGGAGTCAAAGTTATGTCGTGCCAGATTCTTGGTGGTGTAAGCCAGGGAAATACTCCCGATTCATACGTGTACGCTGCAAATAATGGCGCAGTTATTTCCCAAAACTCATGGGGGTATCAAGTTGAAGGTGCCTACGAGCAGTCGGTTTTGGATGCCATTGACTATTTTATTGCCGAGGCCGGAAATTATGAAGGAAGCCCGATGAAAGGCGGAGTAGTAATTTTTGCCGCAGGAAATAGTTATGTAGACGGTGACTGGTACCCGGGCTGTTATGAAAATGTTCTTGCTGTGGCATCTCTTGACGCTAAAAACGAAAAAGCAGGATATTCCAATTATGGAACATGGATAGATATTTCGGCCCCGGGTGGCGAGTTGGAAGATAACACCGAAGAATACTACTCCAACGGTGTATTAAGTACGCTTAAAGATGACGGATACGGATACATGGACGGCACTTCCATGGCATGTCCGCATGTTTCAGGAGTTGCTGCTTTGGTGGTTTCGCAGTTTGGATCGGCAGAATTCACTCCGGTGGCTTTAAAAACCCATTTACTTACCGGAATAAACGATATTTATAAGTTAGCGGGAAATGCTGCTTACGCTGGTCAGCTGGGAAAAGGAAGCACAAACGCTTACCTGGCCTTAGGAAAAGACGAAGGCGTAGCTCCCGATGCAATAGCAAACCTCACGGTTAAAGGTATATCACAGGATTTTGTAACTCTCGAATGGGTAATTCCTGCCGACGAAGATGACGAAAAACCTGTTAACTTTCAGATTTTATACTCCAAACAAAACATAACAGCTGCAACTCAGGAGTATGCAAAAAAAGATATCATTAGTGTTGAAGGGAAGGTAGGAGATACAATTACTTATGACGTTCAAAACCTGGATGCACTAACCGAGTACTATTTCGCTGTTCGTTCCATCGACAGATGGAGCAATGTATCTGAATTTTCAAACATTGTTACGGCGAAAACCAACGATGGTCCCGATGCATGGATCGACTATTCGGCTTTTGCATACGAACTCGAATATATTGGAGAAAACCAGGAAACATTTGAGCCTGTTTACGACACTGTTTACCATCTTCCGTTTGATATAGATGCACAAACCACTACTGCTGCTGAGAACTCATTTTTTCTGCACAATTCAGGTGCGGGAATACTAAAATGGGATGCCGAACAACGCCATGTTTCTACTATTGATGCGTGGGGCGCAACTTACCTGCGTTACCCCAAACTTGTTGGTACCCTCACCGAAAAAAAGGCCGAAGTAAAAGAAGTTCTTTTACCAAAAACCAGCATCCAGGTTCTTGCCCAGGAATCAACAGAAGAATCGATGCTTTATTTCGACGATTATTCCAGTTTCTATTATGTGGGAGAAACCGACCTTTCCTATTCTAATTCAGAAGCAACACGTTTTCAGGTTACTTCCACCGAAGGGTTTAACTTAACCAATGTACAGACGCTTTTGAATTATACGAGTTCGAAAAAATCGCCGGTAATTCTCGAAGTCTATGCAGGTCAGACGCTCGAAAAGGCCAAGCTGAAGTATCAACAGGAATTGACCGACGTTGTTCCAGGTTGGAACAGTGTTCAGTTAACAGAGCAATTATTTCTGGATGAAGGAACATATTTCTGGCTGGTATTACACGTTCCTGCAGGTCCGTTATATCCTTTGGGAACCGGTGTTGAAACCAATAAAAGTTATTCAGAAAACTGCTATATAAGTTTCAACTTTGGTAAATCGTGGACTCTTTTTGAAGATTTATACGGAAACAACCTGCTTACCTGGGCAATTGTTCCGAGTAGTTTTTACAAAAATATGGGAGAATATTTTACTGTAGCTCCCTTGTCTGGAAGTATTGATACTAATGATAGTACGAAAATTGATATCGATATTGACGCCTCCAAATTGATTAACGGTACTTACAATGCAAATGTGGTTGTAAATACCAACGAATCTGGCGAACCCATGCTGCGTGCCCCGCTAAAGTTTAACGTAACCGGGCAAAAACCAATTATCAACAGCAAACAGGTAGTTGACCTCGGCAGCACGGTTGTCGGAACAGAAAGTGTGCATACTGTATCTTTATCCAATACCGGATATGGTAATTTTTCATATCCTGATATCAGCTTTTCTAATTCTGAGTTTTCGCTGGCTTCCAGCTTTTTAAATACTATTAATCCTCAGAGTGAGTATTCTTTTCAAATAAAATACAAACCAGAGAAAGCCGGTAATTCAAATGCAAAAGTTACATTATCAAACTATTTAGGCGATAAATATTCATTTCTTGTTTCCGCAGTAGCGGCTGAACCGCCGGTTGCAAAACTGATACCCGACAGCAAGTATTTTGATGATGTTACCATTGGCGATACCGTGAGTGGCGAATTCTTTCTGAAAAATGAAGGGAAATATCCGCTTACTTATTACTTCCCGACATTTACTAATTCCGACGATATAAAAGTGGGAGAAGACGTACATATGTTTGGGTATTCTGCTAAAAATAACCAGGGCGGAGTTCTTTCAACTCCTGAATACAAATGGTACGAAATTTCTGGTTCAGGAACTTCAATAACTGATTACAGCCGTGAGAATAGATACTGGTTTTACCCGGTTGAATTGGGCTTCGGATTCCCGTTTTTCGGAGAAACTGAAACACAGGTTTATGTTACTAACTACGGGTTGCTGTCTTTCGATACGAATTCTTCTTTTAATTTCTCCGCGGTCAGATTTAAAGATAGTGACAATCCCGATAGAATGATATCTGCATATGGTCAGCAAATTGACCTGGGCAAAGGTGGCGCTGTTTATTATCAGGATTTGGGCGATATGTTTGTTGTTCAGTACGAGAAAGTTATTCTTGATACTTATGACTGGAATACAGACCAGTTCAGCACCAATGAGCTGACATTTGAAATTGTGTTGCATAATGACGGTAATATCAGCATTTATTATAAAGATACAGACGGCCTCGATCCGGAATTGTTAGCCTCGTCATTCGTAGGTATCGAAGATCAAAATCAGAACGATGGATTGCTTATTACAGAATACAACAATCACAATCTGAATTTGACAAACAACACAGCAATTGAAATTACAAACCCGGGACTGGGACTGGTATTTGAATTGTCCAATCCGAATGGAACAATAGGTATTAACGATTCTGTACTCATCGAATACAAAGCAAAAACCGATATTTTGAATATGGGATTGCATACCGAAAAGGTACCTGTAATTACAAACGATCCGTTTAATAATCCGGGAATCTATTCTCTGAATATAAATGTTACAAAAGGTGGCGATGCAGATTTGAGCGTACTCGATTCTTCTATTGATTTTGGTGATGTTTTCCAATCAGACGAAGTTTCGTACAACCTATGGGTTATAAATGCCGGAAAAGCAAGCGATACTTTAATTTCGGTTACTACAATCGAAAACAATTTTTCTGTTGATGGTAACACTACGGCTATTCTTTCTCCAAACAGGAAACAGCTTTTAAAAGTATCACCAAAAACTTCTGAGCTGGGCGAATACAAAGATACGATTGTAGTGGTCTCAAAAACAAAAACACTGAAAGTAGCGCTTCATGCCAATATTGTAGAAGCACCTGAAATTCATCTGAATCTGGCTTCAATTACAGATACATTGCAAGCTGGCGAGTTAAAAACATACCCGCTAACTGTTTCGAACAACGGAGGCAATAATCTTTATGTAGCTCCCGAAAACACAGACTGGATACGCATTGCAGAGCATAAGGCTGACAAAGAAGCTGCGGCTGTGGAAATTCCCGAATTTACCTATAACTGGTCAACAAGTAATCAGGAAAAAGGTCCTCAATATTCGTGGGAAGAAATTAAAAACAGCGGAACAAAGGTGGAATTATCGTTATTCCCAGGGGATGGCATGCCGTTCTTTTCAGACGCTGTTGAATTGCCTTTCAGCTTTAACTTTTACGGGAAAACTTATAATTCCATACACATTGGTTATAATGGTGTAATAACCCTAAACAACCCGGATGGAAATTCCTATCCAATGGGCGCAACAGGAACTTTCCCCAATAGCGACGAGCCCAACAATATTATAGCTCCGATGTGGGCATTTAGTTCTGAATACTCATTTGCTGATGAATATGGGATATTCTATAAAATAGACGAAGACCACATTACGGTAGAATGGGTGAACTTTATAGATGGATTTGGAATGGGAGAAGCCATCTCTTACCAGGCAATAATTTATGCCAGTGGAAATATTAAATACCAATACAATTATGGTAATTCCACGTCTGTGTTGATACCTTCTATGGGAGCAGTAGGAATTGAAAATGAAGATGGGACTGTCGGTACAACCATATCTTACAGAGAGGGAGGATTAATTTTCGATAAAACAGCTATTCTGTTAACACCAATCCAAAGATATACCGTTGCTCCCGAGTCGTCAATGGCTTTCGACCTGACAGTAAATACCTCAAGTTTGTATTCGGGTACATATACCAATAGTTTGAGCTTGTTAAACAATGCTCCGGGTGCAGAACAACTTTCAATACCTGTAAGCATCACCGTAGAAGGAAGCGCAAAACTGGAGTATGAAGGTTATTACGATTTTGGAACATTAATGGTTAAAAAAAATCCGGATGCCGCTGCATGGGAGCCTCCATATACCGCTTACCGAAAAAAATTCGAAATTAAAAACAGCGGAGTTGATTCTGTTGAAGTATCGGGATTTGACGTTTCAAAAGCTCAGAACGTAACCATCGAGGCTTATGTTTTGGGAACCGATTTCTTTGGAAATCCGTCATGGCAATGGAACGATGTACAAAATTTGCCTGGCTTTAACTGGTCTACAGGAACAGCCAACCGAATTTTTATTGAACCGAAATCCAGCATGCAATTGCGTGCAACAATAACTCCGGAAAGCAGTTTTAGCATTGAGGATACACTTTTAATTGAAACCAATTATCTTGACGGTACTCCTTTGCAAATAGCTTTTGGCGGGAAGACAGAACTTCCTCCGGTATTCAATTCTTCAGAAAAAGAAATTCATGTTTATACAAATACTGAAGATGACATCAAAGAATACTCGTTCTCAATTGATAATAAAAATGGGGCATCGTTACTGGACAGCAGACTCGAATTGTCCATAAAACGAGCATCCGGAGCCGCAACAGCTGCAACAAAATCGGCATCGGTAAATTCTGTTACTCTGAACAAAATTGCAGCAAATCCTAATTTGGCAAAAACGCAAACAGCAACTGCAACAACTGCACAAGAAAACGAAGAATACAATCGCGTGTTGCAGCACGAAGAGACAACTGTTTCTGAAGGCGCAATGGGATTTGGAGGCAACTCTCCGTTTGCTACCGGCACCCGTTTTCAGGCTCCTGCCGATGGATTTAATCTTACGCATGTACAAACCTGGTATGCTCCGGGCGACTGGATGAGTTCCGATATCGTGGTGGAAATTTACGCAGGCGATTCACTCATTCACAATGCAACAGTTATCTATTCCGAAAAGGTAAATCATACGGTTACCGAAAGCGATCAGCAGGGAGAATTGTTGACGTTTAACCTAAAAGAAAACCAGCTTATTTATCCGAACGAATATTTCTTTATCGTGTTTAAATACCCCACAGGAGCAGCATTTCCGCAGGGAGTTGCATCGGTAAAGGAAAATGTGCCACACCGTTTTATGTACGGCGATGGAAGTGTGTGGGAAGATTTCAGCGAGTCAGGGTACGAAAGCCACGGATGGTTGGTTCATGCAGTGGAAGCAGAGGCTAAAAGCTCGTTGTGGGTTGAGTTGACTTCCGGTTCTTCAAACAGTATTGAAGCGGGAGAGGCGTCTAATGTTGAACTTAAATTTACGGCTGCATATGCTCCCGATTTTGAAAACTACGCAGAATTGCATGTCCGCACCAACGACCCGAAAAATGCAGATGCGGTAATTCCTGTGTTCCTGCACAAAAACAGGGGACCGCAGTTCAGCCTTGGAAACGAAACTACAGTAACAGTTAACGAGAATGAACAACTGCAACTGGACATTATTGCCAGCGACCCTGAAGAAGACGACTTCAGTTTAACCTTTGCTGATGCCGCCAGCTTTGTTACTTCAGAGCAAAAACAAGATGCGCTGGGATTGACAGTAACTCCCGATTTTGAATCGGCAGGAAACTATCAGTTTTCCATTACCGGTACCGATGAACACGGAAATTCAAGCGATTTTACACTGAATGTAAATGTGGTTAACGTAAACAGAGTGCCCGAAACTACAAAACAAGACACCATTGTTTTGCACGAAAACGGACACAATGCTTTTCTTTCTCTCAACGAGTTATTTGCTGACCCGGATGAAGATGTACTTAATCTGATTTCGTACAACGTTGAAAACAGTTCGGTTGCAAAAGCGTACGCAACCAACAACGACTTTGTAATTGTTTCCGGAGTTCCCGGTATCACAGCGGTAACTTTCTCGGTAGAAGACGGAAATGGCGCCACTGCCTCCAACAAAGTTGTAGTAAAAGTGCTTAAAGGCGTTGGAACCGGCATCAACGACAAAGGAACTGCCGAGATAAAAATTTACCCCACAATTACTGCAACCAAGGTGAATGTTGTACTGCCAAACATCGCGCAGAACAAACTGAACATTTCAGTTTTAAGCATGTCTGGCCTGGTGGTAAAAGAGTTTGTTGCTGAAAATAACAGCATTAACACAATTGATGTAAGTGATTTGCCATCGGCCATGTACCTTATACAGGTTTCGGATGACGAAAAATCAATTTACATGCAAAAGATTATTAAGCGTTAAATGTTCGAACTACACTAAAAATAAAAGATGGTTGTTACCGGTTGGTTTCAACCATCTTTTTTTTAACCCGCTTTATTCATCGCTTTTTGTTTCAGTTCAGGCGGCATTTTTTCAATGGCGTACCGTAACGAAGTGCGCGGTATTGCCAACCTGTTTTGCATCACATAATTAAATACCTCCGATTGATGCGCCTGGCTCGCGGCTTTCAGCATCCAGCCATATCCTTTTTGTACCAAATCATCGTTGTCGGCAAGCAGCCTGTCTGCAATTTCAAAAATGGTATTCAAAAACAAACCTTTCCTCGCCGGGACAATCAACGAAACGGAAGAAGCTCTTCGCATCCACCGGTTTTTCGATTCAGTAAATTTCTTTAATTCGTCCAGAAAATCGGGGTACATTTGGATAAAAGTCCCCATCGAATGGTTACAAAAAGTATCGCACGATGCCCAGTTGTTCACATAATTTTCAATCCAGTTTTTAAAGATTTTAAAGTCGCCGGGCAAAAAATTTTTCCGAAGTGCGTATGTCCATTCACAGGCTACAAACGACTCTTCAATAATTCCGGATTTCCAAAGAATTTCAATTAGACCGAAAATTTCCGTTTTATCCAGCTCCTTTATTTTCGCAAACGATTTTTTACTGATTTCTTTTACAACCGGAACTCTGACTCCGTAAAAATCAATTTTTTCTTTGAAAAAACGCTGGCTGTTTTTCTTCGTTTTTATATCTACACTGCTACGCAGTTGCGTTCTTACTTCAGAAATAATGTCAGTCATAACTACCTGGTCTGTTCTTTAATTTATAAATACCAATGTCGCGCGTAAATTCGGGTGAAGCGACTAATCTTTATTTCGAATTTCCACCCGTCGTATTTTACCACTGATTGTTTTTGGCAACGCTTCTACAAATTCAACCATTCGCGGGTATTTGTAGGGAGCCGTTACTTTTTTAACATGATTTTGGATGTCTGAAGCCAATTCGTCGGATGCATGGTAGCCTTTTCCTAAAACAATGGTAGCCTTTACCACCTGCCCCCGAATCTCGTCGGGAACACCTGTTACGGCGCACTCAACCACGGCAGGATGGGTCATCAGAGCGCTTTCCACTTCAAAAGGCCCAATGCGGTACCCCGAGCTTTTAATTACATCGTCGGCACGGCCTACAAACCAATAGTAGCCATCTTCGTCGCGCCAGGCAATATCACCGGTGTAATAAATTCCGTCGTGCCAGGTTTCGCGGGTGCGTTCCTCTTCGCGGTAGTAGCCTTTAAACAGTCCTAAGGGCGCTGTGTTACCAACACGAATAGCAATTTGCCCCTGTTCTCCATCTTCGCACGGAACACCGTCTGCGTTCAGCAAAACAATGTCGTACAGCGGCACCGGAATCCCCATTGACCCAGGTTTGGGTTCCATCCACGGGAAAGTAACCAACTGCACCACCGTTTCAGTTTGGCCAAATGCTTCCATCAGTTTTATTCCAGTTTGCTGAAAAAAAGTATCGTAAACTTTTGGGTTGAGTGCTTCGCCTGCCGTAACGCAATATTTCAGCGCAGAAAGGTCGTATTTCGACAAGTCCTCGCGAATGAGAAAACGGTAAATTGTTGGCGGCGCACAAAACGACGTCACCTTGTATTTTGAAATCACCTCCAGCATGTCAGACGGTGTGAACTTCTGATGGTCGTACACAAAAACGCTGCACCCGGCCAGCATCTGTCCATAAAGCTTTCCCCAGACTGCTTTTGCCCACCCGGTGTCGGCAATGGTCAGGTGCAAACCGCCTTCCTGTACATTCTGCCAAAACACGGCTGTGGCAATATGCCCCAACGGATAAGTATAATCGTGTGCTACCATTTTAGGTTCACCGGTGGTTCCCGAGGTAAAATACAAAAACAGTAAATCGTCGTTTTGCGACGGGTTTTCAGGCCTAACAAACGGCGGTGCATTGTCCACTCCTTTAGAAAAGTCAACCCATCCGTCAGGAATATCAGGACCAATTGAAATAAGTGTTTTTACCGAAGGGCACGCCGGCATTGCGCTGGCAATATTCTGAATCACAACTTCCTCTCCAACAGAAACAACCGCGTTTATTGTAGCTGCATTGCAACGGTAAACAATGTCTTTCGGAGTAAGCAAATGGGTTGCCGGAATAGCCACTGCACCTATTTTGTGCAAAGCCAAAACCGCAAACCAAAATTCGTAACGCCTTTTCAAAATAAGCATTACTTTGTCGGTACGGCCAATGCCCTGTTGCTGCAGAAACGATGCGGTAGCATCTGTTTTTTCTTTTAATTCGGCATAAGAAAACTCAATATGCTCTCCCATATCGTTTACCCACACAAGTGCCGTTTTTTCGGGCTCCAGTCTGGCGTATTCATCTACCACATCGTAGGCAAAGTTGAAATTCTCAGGAACATTTATTTTAAAGTTCTTTTGAAAATCTTCCAGTGAGTTAAATTCGGGCTTCTCGAGGTACTTTTTATAAAGCTGCATAAAATAAGTTGGTTATAAAATGATTGCTAAAAAACGGCACTGTTTGTCATCGAGGGCCAGCATTCCATGGGGTTGTCCTGAGTCGAAATAGACGGAATCGCCTTCTTCCAATATTATCTCTTTGTTATTGATGAAAAAAGTCATTCTGCCTTCGAGAATAAAGTTAAATTCCTGCCCGGAGTGGGTATTCAAATGGACAGTTGTACTATCGGGTTTGGGCTCGCAGGTAACTATAAAAGGTTGTCCTTTTCTGTTTATAAAACTTTGCGCCAGCGCCTGGTATTTGTACGCGCTGGTGCGCTCTGCCCCGGCTCCGCTGTTTTTTCGGGTAACGGCATACCGATGCATGTGCGGATCTTCTCCGGTGAGCAACACGGTTAATTCAATTCCGTATTTATGGGCAATTTTGTATAGAATACTGACAGGAATATCAATTTTTCCCGATTCAAACTCTAAATAATCTTCTGTTGATATGCCGCAGGTTTGGGCGGCATCGGCAGCATCAATATCCAAAACTTCCCGAAGCCCTCTCAACCTTTTGGCGGTTTGTTTGATTTGTTCTTCCATAGTATTATTGGTTTTTGAGCAAAAAAATACGAATAATCCTGGAAAAAGAGAGTCTGTACAAGAAAATAGCCGAAGAAAAAACACGGTATTAAAATAAAGGTAATGTTCTGGTTGCAAATAACCTGTGTGTAAAAAAGAAGACTATTCAATATGAATTTATTTTTGAAACGCGTATTTGAGAAGGCAAGCGCGGCCCTATTTTTTTCAGTTACTTGCTCTCTCAGATAAATAAATAAAGGGCGCTTTCGGGGTAGATTAATTGCGAAAATATGACTTTGCTTACTCCCTTTTCATCTTCTGTTTTGTAACTTTGGCGGCAAATTAAATTCCCGTAAAATGAAACAGCTTGTATTCCTGATCCTGATTTCAGCCGTTGTGTGGAGCTGCAAATCAACTACAAAAAAAAGTGAAACGATGACGAAGAAAACAGAAATTCAACAGAAAGTGGAAGAATTTGCCACATTCAAACTTACAACCGATTTAAGTGTCCTGTCGGAAAAAGAAAAGCAAATGATTCCGTTGTTACTGGACGCTGCTAAAATTATGGACGACATATACTGGACGCAGGCTTACGGAGACAAAAACGAACTGTTCACTGAAAATATTGATGAATACACAGAACAGTTTCTGAAAATAAACTACGGTCCGTGGGAACGACTAAACAACAACGAACCTTTTATTGAAGGAGTTGGGCCGAAACCGGCGGGTGCAAATTTTTACCCGGCAGATATGACCAAAGCAGAATTTGAAGCCTGGGATGAACCCACAAAAACCAGTCTTTACACTTTAATTAAAAGGGATGCCAACGGAGGTTTGATTTCTGTGCCGTACCACGAAGCCTGGAAACAACAGCTCACCCAAGCGGCTGACTTAATTCAAAAAGCGGCTGAGCTGGCGGAAGATCCGGGACTGAAAAATTACCTCGAAAAAAGAGCCGATGCATTGCTCACCGACGATTATTACGAAAGTGATGTAGCCTGGATGGAAATGAAAAATAACACCATCGAATTTATTGTTGGGCCAATTGAAAACTACGAAGATCAGTTGTTCGGGTACAAAACTGCGCACGAATCATTCATTCTGATAAAGGATAAAGAATGGAGCCAGAAACTGGAAAAATACGCCTCTTTGTTGCCCGGACTTCAAAAAGAATTACCGTGCCCCGCGCCTTACAAAGACGAAACACCGGGGATGGATTCTGACATGAATGTTTACGATGCTGTTTATTATGCTGGCGACACCAATGCGGGAAGCAAAACCATCGCAATTAACCTGCCCAACGACGAAAAAGTTCGTGAAGACAAGGGCAGCCGCAAGTTGCAGCTCAAAAATTCAATGCAGGCAAAATTCGATAAAATTGTAATTCCCATTTCAAATTTGTTAATTGCTGAAAGCCAGCGGAAACACGTGAAATTTGATGCGTTTTTTGAAAACACAATGTTTCACGAAGTGTCACACGGACTGGGACTGGGAAATACCGTAGACAAAAGTGCAACGGTTAGAGAAGCGTTGAAAGATGCTTACACATCGGTAGAAGAGAGCAAAGCAGATATTCTGGGCCTCTGGTGTGTTTACCGGTTAAACGAAATGGGAGAGCTGGGCGATAAAGATATGATGGACAATTTTGTGACGTTCATGGCCGGAATTTTTCGTTCGGTTCGGTTCGGAGCAGCCAGTGCCCACGGGAAAGCCAACATGATGCGTTTTTACTACTTTCAGGAAAAAGGGGCATTTGAACGGGATGCAGAAACCGGCACTTACCATGTTGATTTTGAGAAAATGAAAGAAGCAATATTCAGCCTTTCGGAATTAATTTTAAAAATGCAGGGCGACGGCGATTACGAAGCAGCAAAAAAGATGATTGAAGAAAAAGGATTCATCCGCCCCGAACTGCAAAAAGACCTCGACAGAATTGGTGAAGCCGGAATTCCGCGTGACATTGTTTTTGAACAAGGCGCTGAAGTACTGGGGCTTTAACAGTTTAACTTTTTGTTAACAAGAAATATTTTTCGTTTTTTTACATTTGTGGTGTGAAGCTAATTCGGAACATATCGGTTTTCTTTTTCTGTGCCATATTTTTGGTGTCGGCAACCGGAATCGTTGTTTTCCATTCTCATTGCAGTTGCACCGGAAACGACCAGGTCTCCATATATGTGAGCCCGGAGACGTGTGAAGAAAATTTTCACCGGCATCACACGCACAATGAGGGTGGGGAAGAGGAACTCTGTTCTGCTGAAAAGTGTCACGAGTGTTCCGAACATACCCACAGTTGTGGGTGCGATGCGCCCGAGGTTCAGTTTTTTAAAATTGACAATCAGATTGCTACCGAAAAAGTAAGGATTGAGAATATTCAGGTGGTTCAACTTTTTATGTACGACTGGATAACTTTACTTCCGTTCTTTTCTTATGAGTGCACAACTGTTAGTCAGATAAATTACGCCGAACCACCACCGCTAAAAACCACATCGTTAGATTTTCTTATTTACATCCAACAACTTAAAATTCCTGAAATAGCTTAAGATTTTTGTTAGCCCTTTTTCGCTTTACATTTTAAAATCTTAAGCATGAAAATTTTAGGAATTGTATTACTAATGTCCCTTCCTTTTGTTACGTTCTCCCAGGTTCTGGAAGGGACTGTTTACGGAAATGAAGACGGAGAGAAACAACCTCTGCCGGGTGTAAATATATACTGGCAGGGAACAAACAGGGGAGTTGCCTCTGTGGGAGATGGCAGCTTCAAAATAAAAAAAGGCCCCCGGGATCACATGCTGGTATTCAGTTTTGTTGGTTACGAACACCAGGAAATACATGTGCATGACCTCGACCCCGTTGAGGTAATTCTGGAGCCGAATATTGAACTGGGCGAAGTAAAAGTAGTACACAAAAACCGAGGTACGTACTTGTCGGCAATCGATCCCATTCAAACAGAACGGATAAACGGAGCAGAACTTCATAAGGCTGCCTGTTGTAATCTGGCCGAAAGTTTTGAAACCAATCCGTCGGTTGACGTGAGTTACAGCGACGCTGTGACCGGTGCAAAACAAATCAGGCTGCTGGGGCTGGAAGGAACCTATTCGCTTTTGCAGATTGAAAATATGCCCAATTTGCGCGGACTGGCTACCAACTTCGGGTTAACATATGTGCCGGGCCCCTGGATGGAATCTATTCAGATTTCAAAAGGTGCAGCATCGGTACTGAACGGTTACGAATCCATCGCCGGACAGATTAATGCCGAATATAAAAAACCGGATGCCGATGAAAAGCTTTTTCTGAATACCTTTTTTGGTGCAAGCGGAAGGCTGGAATTTAACGGAAACGGAAACATTCGGGTGTACAAAGACGTGCTTTCAACCGGTATTTTTGTGCACGCCAGCGACCAATCGAAAAAGAATGACGAAAGCGGAAATGGGTTTCTGGATGAACCTTTGTCCCGCCAGATTCAGGTTATGAATCGCTGGAAATACAATAACCACAAAGGCTACATGGCGCAGGCCGGATTTAACGTTTTAACGGAAGACCGGCTTGGCGGACAAACTGCTTTTGAACGCGGGATGGAACCTTTGATAACAAACCCTTACGGAATTAATATCGAAAATGACAGGTTAGAAGGGTTCTTTAAAACAGGTTACGTCTGGCCGAATCAACGCACCGCTTTGGCCTGGATGTCGAATTTCTCCAGGCACGAAACCCGTTCTTTTTACGGGTTGAATCATTACGATGCAGATGAGACCCGTTTTTACGCCAATGCAGTGCTTACACGGGATTTAGATAAATCAGGTGCACATTCGTTAAATGCCGGTGTCAGTTTTATTTACGACAGTTTTAACGAGAGCTTGTATGACAATAAAATGGAGCATAAAGAACAGGTTCCCGGAGTATTTGCAGAATACACGCTGAAACCCAGCGATCATTTTACGTTTATGACAGGCATTCGGGCCGATTTTCACAACCTGTTTGGCACTTTTGTGACGCCCCGTATGCACCTGCGCTACATGATAAATGACCACGTAACCATCAGGGCGAATGCAGGACGTGGATACCGGACTGCCAATGTTATTTCCGAAAATAATTATTTGCTGGCCAGTTCCCGCGAGTTAAAGTGGATCGAAAATGTTTTTCAGGAAAAAGCATGGAATTACGGTCTTGCATTGGTTCAGAAATACACGCTTTGGGAGCGGGAGCTTCAGCTAAACGCCGAGTATTTCAGAACTGATTTTCAAACACAGTTGGTGGTCGATCGTGAAACTTCCGCATCAAATATCATTTTGGCTCCGTTAGACGGAAAATCCTATTCAAACAGCCTGCAATTTGATGTGCGCTATGAGCCCGTTGAGCGCTTGGATATTTTGGTGGCATACCGGCACAACGACGTGAAACAAACCATCGCCGGCCGGTTGATGGAGAAACCGTTAATCAGCCGTTACAAAGGACTTATTAATTTGAATTACACCACAAACCTAAAAAAGTGGATGTTTGATTACACCGTTCAGTTTAACGGAGGTGGACGCATAGCCAGGTATCCTACAGAAAACCTGAGTATTGCTAGTGCTTCGGATGACGATGAATTTTCGCCGTACACCGTTATGAATGCACAGGTAACCAAATATTTCCGTTACTGGAACATTTATCTGGGAGCGGAAAACTTTACCGATTTCAAACAAAAGAATCCTGTGGCAGGAGCCGACGATCCGTTCGGCCCCCGGTTTGATGCGACAAATGTCTGGGGACCTATAAAAGGACGCCGGGTGTATCTGGGATTACGTTTTTCTTTAAATCATCAATAAAAATATAAACCAATAAATAATTAAAAATGAAAAAGTTAGGACTCGTTTTTCTCGTTTTGATCCTGGCGGGATCTTTCTCTGAAACAGCGGCCCAGAAAAAGGGGAGGGCAGTGGTCTGTTTCCAAAGCGATATGGATTGCACAAATTGCGAACAAACGCTTTACGAATACCTCAAATTTGAAAAAGGGGTAAAAGATTTAAAAGTAGACCACGCATCAAATACTATTTTTATTGAGTATGCTGAAAAGAAAAACGACGATAAGTCAATTGCTCAGGCAATAGAGAAAAAAGGCTACAAAGCGCAGAAAATAACCAAAAAGGAATATGATGAATTGGTTGAACACTCAAAAGAACATGGCCATGAGCACGGCCATGAAGTTCATCGCGAGCGATGATTAATTCAATCTAAAACGATAAGAAATAGTCCCCTGCTGAAAAGCGGGGGCACTTTCTGCCACATTAAACTTAGCTTTCAAAGCGGCCTGGCGTGCTTCATTCCAAAAGCGCTGATCCATAATTGTTGTTCCTCTCGACCCCGGTTCCGCTGCTGTTACATTTCCGTTTTTATCTACCGTTACTTTTACTACAACAACACCTTCATCATTTCCCGGATATACAGGCTTTGGCAACGAACGCGCTGAACGTCCGGCCAAACTATACGAAATGCCTGAGCCCTGATTCCCAGATCCGCTTCCGCCCGGCCCATATGTTCCGGCGTTTGGATCTCCCGTTGGCACTCCCTGATTTCCTCCGGGGAATGTTGCTCCCTGACTCTGACTTGCTCCGGTTCCTTGTCCTTCTGTTCCGCTGTTTCCGCCGCCGAAGGCACCCTGTGCGCGGGAATTAATTTCAGCTATTCGCCTTTGTTCTTCTTCATGCTTTTGCCTTTCCAGCTCTGCCTGACGCTGACGTTCCAGTTCGGCTTGCTTCTGCCTTTCCAATTCAACCTGGCGCTGGCGCTCTATTTCTGCCTTCCGTTGTCTTTCTGCTTCGGCTTCTTTCTGTTGTGCCAATTGTTGTTCTCTGCGGCGTTGTTCTTCCAGTTTTCGCTGACGTTCAGCCTCCTCCTGGCGTTTCTTTTCCGCTGCATCAATTGCGGCAGTTTCCTCGTAATCCTGTGTCATTGCCACTTCTTCAGCTGGTTTTGGCTGAGCAGCCGGAGGTGTTGCAGCTGGTACAGGCGGTGGTGGAGTTGCCGGTTCCGGCTCGCTGCGAGTTGGTGGGGGAGGATCGGGCTGCCGGCGTTGCGGACTGGGCTCAACATCTCCCAATCCCTGATTGCTGGTTCCAAAATTCACCAAAATGCCCTCTTCACCGGGCAATGGCAGTGGTGTGAAAAAACCCATAAAAATCAGTAACAACAGCACGATAATATGAAATACTGCTGTTCCTATAATTCCTTTCTTATGTTGTTCGAAATAAGTCATTTAATTTTCAGGTGAAGTCGCCGCAATCATTTTGTATTTGTTCTTTCGGGCAATGTTCATAATTTTCACCACTTCGTCCCACGGAACTGACTTTTCAGCATGAAGAGAAATAAAAATATCGTCGTTGCCAACGCCGTAACGGTTTTTTAAAAAAGGTTCTATTTCTCTGAATTCAACGCGGCGCAAACGTCCGTCATCGTTGATGTAATACTTTAAGTCTTTTGTAATTGAAATGGTTGTAATGGGTTTTGCTGCAGTCTGGTTGTTGCTTTGCGGAAGCAGCAACTTTAGTGCATTAGGCGCCACCAGTGTAGAAGTAACCATGAAGAATATCAGCAAAAGAAATACGATATCTGTCATGGACGACATACTAAAGGCAGCATTTACTTTATTTCTGCGTTTTAAAGCCATTTTAAACGATTATACAGGTTCATTCAGTAAATCCATAAATTCTGTAGTGGTAGCCTCCATTTTAAATACCACCTTTTCAACATTGGTTACCAGAATGTTGTATGCGAAATAGGCAATAATACCAACAATAAGTCCGGCAACAGTTGTAACCATTGCCTGATAAATACCTGTAGACAAAAGAGTTACATCAATATTGTTTCCAGCATTGGCCATATCATAAAATGCCTGAATCATACCCATTACTGTTCCAAGGAACCCGAGCATGGGAGCACCTCCAGCCACCGAAGCCAGAACCGGAAGCCCTTTTTCAAGCTTGGAAATCTCCAGATTACCCACGTTTTCAATAGCAGTACTTACGTCAGTAAGAGGCCTGCCAATGCGGCTGATGCCTTTTTCGAGCATTCTGGAAGCAGGATTCGGATTATTACGACAAAGCATTACTGCATCGTCAATTTTTCCATTGGTAATGTAAACCTTTATTTTTTCGAGCAATCCAGCATCAAATTTTCCTGCCTTTTTAACGGCAAAAAACCTGTCGAAAAAGATGTAAACTGCGATAATCGAAAGCGCAATAATCGGAATCATAATCCAGCCACCTTTAAAAGCCAGATCGATAAATTTTGTTGAGATTCCTTCAGGTTCTGTGGCCAACGTATCCAGTTCTGTTGCTAAATCGGCCTGAATCATTAAAAGTTTAAACATGGACAATTGTATTATTATAGATTTTCAATTCAAAAAACGAAATCAAACTCGGTTTATTATAAGCTGCTAAAATAAGTATAATTTTAAAACTCTTTTGGACTGGAATAAACTGTTCAGATACAAGTTATGAACATTAACCTTTTAATTGCATTCCTTGCTGAAAAAACATGGTTAAATATTCTTTGAGAGAAAAACTTTGACGTTGTTATAAATTGGACAAAACCTGAATTATAGCTAAAAGCCGCGTAAACACTCATATATTTCACAAATATGATTTTGTCTTATAATTGATATTATGTTAAATAAAATATATATTGAAAAAGGGATGTAAAAAACACCCCTTTATTTGCTATTTATGATTGTCCTAATTTTTCAAGCATCTTATTGTAGTTCTCCATGTCTTTTAACCTGTAATAAAGGTTTTTTAAAGATTCCATGGTCATGTTGTCATCTGCTTTCAACTCGTGGCATTTTTCCATATATGGTAAAGCTTTGCTAAACCATTCGTCTGCTTTTTTCAACTCAGCCTCATATTTTTCGTTGTCGCTTGTAGGAACAGCATTGGCAACTTCTATTTGTTTTACGCCTTTATTATAATAAAGCGCACCCAGGTTGTAATATGCATTAAAAGATGTCTTGTCATTTTCAATAGCATTTTTGTATGCTTCAATTGCCTCTGATTCTTTTTCGAGTTTTTCGAACAAGGTGCCCTGAGCAAAATAGTAAGTGGAATTAGTCGGATCTTGAGAAATGGCCATATCCAAATATTTCATGGCATCTTCTGTTTTGTTCATATCCAGGTAAATCTGAATCATACTTGTTAATACAGTATTATCTTCCGGATATTTTTCAAAACCTTCCTGCAATGCGGTAAGTGCTCCTAACGTATCTTTTTTCAACTGGTAAGCGTTGGCAATTAAACTGTAAGTTTTTGCTTCGTTGTATCCGTATTGAGCTGCTTCTTTGTAATATTTAATGGCTTTGTCGTAATTTTCTGCATTATATGCAGCGAGACCAGCATTAAAAACTATCACTGTATCAACAGCTTCCGGATTGTCTTTCTTTATTACATCAATATTCTGAATATCAATAATTTGTTCAAAAGACTGAAGTGCTTTTGCATAATCGTCTTTATTAAACGACTCAACTGCCTGATTGGTTAAGTCATTGGTTAACAGTGTTAGTTTAACTTTTACACTGTTATCGAATCTACCTTTTTCGTCGAGTTCCAGAGCTTTTTTGTAAGAATTAAGTGCTTCGGTAAGCGGGTCTTTTGCAAGCTCTTTTACTTCTTTATTATCTGACTGAAAAACAGCCTGATAAACTTCACCTCTAACTTCCCATGTACGTGGCCAGTTAATCGTTTTTTCTGACTTCTCATTTGCTGGATCGATAGCTTTGTCGATATTCTCTATAGCTTCCTTTAATTTTCCTGTATCTTTCAGGTTTTGTGACTTGGTAACCAATCCTTTCTGTGCACACCCTATAAGGACCATGGAAACCAATGCCACTGACATCATCAATTTTTTCATTACCTATAAAATTTTTTATTTATACTTATTAAGTTACAAAAATATTACGATTTATAGTTTATTCAAATATCTCGCCAAAATATTCAACTATTTATTCTTGTTCTAAGTCTTTTTCTTCGTTATCAGTCTTTTCACCTTCATCCGAAAAATTATTTTCAGCTTCTGTATTTGTGTCCAACTCGGTTGCATCTTCCACAACTTCGTCTTCTACTTCTTCAGGAGCAACACGCGCTACAGATGCAATACTGTCTTCTTCTTTCAGGTTAATTACCCTAACTCCCTGTGTTGCCCTGCCTAAAAGTGAAATTGAGCTTACAGCAAGTCTGATGGTTAATCCGTGTTGGGTAATTATCATTAAATCGTTTTTGTCCGATACCCCTTTTATGGAAATTAACTGTCCGGTTTTTTCGGTGATATTCAATGTTTTAACACCCTTTCCTCCACGGTTTGTAATACGGTAATCTTCCAGTTTTGAGCGTTTTCCGTATCCGTTTTCTGAAATAACCAGAATATCTTCACTGCCATTTTGCAGGCAAACCATTCCAATTACTTCATCCTTTTCGTTGGCCAGGGATACTCCCCTAACACCTGCTGCTGTCCGTCCCATTGGGCGTACTTTCGATTCGTCAAACCGAATGGCCTTGCCTGATTTTACTGCCATCATAATCTGACTTTCACCATTGGTTAACCTTGCTTCAAGCAGTTGATCGTCTTCTCTGATAGTAATTGCATTCACCCCATTTTGGCGAGGTCTTGAATATGCTTCGAGCGAAGTTTTCTTAATCATTCCTTTTTTTGTTGCAAAAAGAATGTAATTGTTATTGATGAATTCTTCGTCGGAAAGCGTTTTTACCTTAATAAATGCAAGTACTTTATCTTCTGAATCGATATTCAAAATATTTTGTATTGCACGACCTTTTGAAGCCCGTGAACCTTCAGGAATCTGATAAACTTTCAACCAGTAACATCTTCCTTTTTCTGTGAAAAGCAACAACGTATTGTGCATTGAAGCAACAAAAATGTGTTCCAAAAAGTCTTCGTCGCGGGTAGTTCCGCCTTTGGAGCCAACTCCTCCCCTTCCTTGTGTCCGGAATTCACTCAGCGGAGTTCTTTTAATGTATCCCAAATGCGAAATGGTAATTGCCATATCTTCATCTGCGTAAAAGTCTTCCGGATTAAATTCTTCGGCATTGGGGACTATTTCGGTACGCCTTTCATCGCCATATTTGGCTTTTATTTCATAAAGTTCATCTTTAATAATTCCCATACGAAGCGACAAGTCAGCCAGTATTTCTTTATAGTATTCGATTCGCTCCATAATTTCTTCGTATTCCTTATGCAGCTTGTCCTGTTCCAGTCCGGTTAACTGACGCAAACGCATATCTACAATTGCCCTTGCCTGTATTTCAGTAAGCTCGAAACGATTTATCAATTTTTCCCTGGCTTCGTCGGGAGTAGATGATCCCCTGATAATTGCAATTACTTCATCAATATTATCGCTTGCAATAATTAATCCTGCCAGAATATGAGCTCTCTTTTCAGCCTGTTCCAATTCGTATTGGGTACGACGTGTTACCACATCGTGGCGGTGGTCAACAAAATGCCTGATAATGTCTTTCAGGTTAAGCATCCGTGGCCGTCCGTTTACCAACGCAATATTGTTTACATTGAAGGTCGTTTGCAAAGCGGTGTATTTATACAGTTTATTTAACACAACATTGCTCATGGCATCCCTTTTAATATCGTAAACCACGCGCATTCCATCTCTGCCCGATTCGTCGTTTACGTTGGAAATACCTTCAATTTTCTTATCGTTTACCAGGTCTGCCGTTTTCTGAATCATTTCAGCACGGTTAACCATGTATGGAATTTCGGTAACAATTATTTTTTCACGGTTTCCTTCATTTTCGATGTGGGCTTTTCCGCGCAAAACAATCCGTCCACGTCCGGTTTCGTATGCTTCTTTTACTCCTTGGTAACCGTAAATAATACCTCCGGTTGGAAAATCGGGGGCTTTAATAATATCAATCAATTCTGAAATTTCGATTTCATTATTATCAATGTATGCAATAATGGCATCAATACTGTCAGAAAGGTTGTGCGGAGCCATGTTTGTGGCCATCCCCACTGCAATTCCGGAAGTACCGTTTACCAGTAACTGCGGAATTCGTGTTGGAAGCACTGTTGGTTCCGATAATGACTCATCGAAGTTGGGTTGGAAATCGACGGTATTTTTATCCAGGTCGGCCAGAGTTTCCTCAGCAATTTTGGCCATTCTGGCTTCGGTATAACGCATGGCAGCCGGGCCGTCACCGTCAACAGAGCCAAAGTTTCCCTGTCCGTCAATTAGCGGGTAACGCAACGACCAGTGCTGCGCCATCCTAACCATTGTAAAATATACAGAAGAGTCTCCGTGAGGGTGGTATTTCCCCAAAACTTCACCAACAATTCTTGCTGATTTCTTGTATGGGCGGTTAGACAAAATGCCCAAATCATACATTCCGTAAAGCACCCGGCGATGGACCGGTTTAAAACCGTCTCGTACATCGGGCAATGCACGTGCAACAATGACTGACATCGAATAATCAATGTATGCAGATTTCATCTGCTCTTCGATGTTAACCCGAATTATTCTTTCTCCTTCACTCATTATTTCTATCTTCTTTTGTAAATAATTTTTAGCCTTTTAAAAAGACCCACAAAAATAGTAAAATTCAGCTGTCAAAAGGACATATTGCCGTTTGATTTATAAAAGGCAGAGCCAGAAGATATCAACAAATTAACTGTCAATAATTCAGGTAAAAGGATTATTCCTTAAAAACTTCCCCCGTGTTTATTAATTTTGCACCGGTATTTTAAGTAATTTAGTGATTCAAACTATTAGGAATAGTTTTTGTTTAAATAGGTAAAATTTTAAAATGAATATGAATTCTCAGTTTTCTCCAAGAATAAAAGATATCATAGGTTACAGTAGAGAAGAAGCAATTAGGCTTGGCAACGATTACATCGGGCAGGAGCACTTGTTTCTTGGTATTTTGAGGGACGGCGAAGGCATTGCAACCGATATACTCGAAAACCTGGGTGTAAATCTGGCCGACATAAAACATCTTATAGAAAAGAAGGTTAGAACCGACAAGCCTGTTGATGAAAAGGCAGATTTGATGATGCTGAAATCGACTGAAAAAACGCTGAAACTTGTTTACCTCGAAGCCCGCTGGTTTAAAAGCCCAACCGCTAACAGTGGCCATTTATTACTTGCAATTTTAAAGGATAACGACAACGTTGTAACACAGCTTTTAGTAGAATTTGGTGTAAATTATTATATCGTAAAATCTCAGTTAAAAGATTTCAGAAGTACTGAAGCCAAGTCTGATTTTCCCGATAGCGAAGATGATGAACCCGCCGGTTCGTTTTCAAAAGGCCCCGGTGGTTCACAGGGTGCTAAAAAAAGTTCAGTGCCAAAATCAGACACTCCGGTACTCGATAATTTTGGAATTGATATTACCAAGTTGGCCGAGGAAAACAGCCTTGACCCCATTGTTGGTCGTGAAAAAGAAATTGAACGGCTTGCTCAGATTCTGAGCCGTAGAAAAAAGAATAACCCGATTTTAATTGGTGAGCCCGGCGTAGGAAAATCTGCTATTGCAGAAGGTCTGGCATTGCGTATTATCGGAAAAAAAGTGTCGCGCATTTTGTTTGACAAGCGTGTGGTAAGCCTCGACATTGCTTCAATTGTTGCAGGAACGAAATACCGCGGACAGTTTGAAGAACGGATGAAAGCCATTCTGAACGAACTGACCAAGGTGAATAATGTCATTCTGTTTATAGATGAAATCCACACCATTGTTGGAGCCGGCGGAGCAACTGGTTCTCTTGACGCTGCAAACATGTTAAAACCTGCACTGGCGCGTGGAGACATTCAGTGTATTGGTGCTACCACACTCGACGAATACCGGCAGCACATTGAAAAAGACGGTGCACTGGAACGTAGGTTTCAGAAAGTAATGGTTGAGCCAACATCGGTTGACGAAACCATTGAAATTCTGAACAACATAAAAAGCCGTTACGAAGATCATCACAATGTTATGTATACGCCCGAAGCAATTGATGCGTGCGTAAAATTAACTGCACGATATATTTCTGACAGGTACCTGCCGGACAAAGCAATTGATGCTTTGGATGAAGCCGGTTCGAGGGTGCATATTTCAAATATTAATGTTCCTGATAAAATTGTAAAGCTGGAAGAAAAAATTGAACAGACTAAAGAAGAAAAAATTTCAGCGGTAAAAAGTCAGAATTTTGAGCTGGCGGCCAACTTCAGGGATAAAGAAAAAAATCTGCTGCAACAACTCGAAAAAGAAAAAGAAGCCTGGGAAAAAGAGCTGGTAAATCACAGGGAAACAGTTGATGAAGAAAAAGTTGCCGAAGTTGTGGCCATGATGTCGGGCGTGCCGGTTCAGCGGATTGCCCAGGCTGAAGGGAAACGCTTGATGAACATGGGAAAAGACCTGAAATCGAAAGTTATCGGGCAGGAAGAAGCTATCCAGAAAATAGTGAAAGCAATCCAGCGTAACCGAGCAGGACTGAAAGATCCGAACCGGCCAATTGGGTCGTTCATATTTTTGGGGCCTACCGGTGTTGGAAAAACACAGCTTGCAAAAGTTCTGGCTACCTATCTTTTCGACAGTCTTGATTCGCTAATCCGGATTGACATGAGTGAATACATGGAAAAATTTTCTGTTTCACGTTTGGTTGGAGCGCCTCCCGGATATGTGGGATATGAAGAAGGAGGACAACTTACCGAAAAAGTGAGACGGAAACCCTACTCTGTTGTGTTGCTCGATGAAATGGAAAAAGCGCACCCTGATGTATTCCATATTTTGCTTCAGTTGTTGGATGAAGGCCGGTTGACTGACAGCTTGGGCCGTAGTGTCGACTTTAAAAACACAATAATTATTATGACATCCAACATTGGAACAAGGCAACTGAAGGATTTTGGACGAGGTGTTGGATTTGCCATAAACAAAACAGCAGAAGCAGACAATGAGCATGCGAAGTATGTAATTCAGAAAGCTCTAAAAAAAGCATTCGCACCGGAATTCCTTAACAGAATCGACGATGTAGTGATGTTTAACCAGTTGGATAAGAAAGATATCCATCAAATTATTGACATCGAAATTAAGGATTTATACAACCGTGTTGAAGCGCTGAATTATAAGCTGAAAATATCTCCGGCTGCCAAAGATTTTCTTGCTGAGAAAGGATATGATCCGCAGTTTGGAGCACGTCCGTTAAAAAGAGCAATTCAAAAATATCTGGAAGATGAGATGGCCGAAATAATTATCAAAGCCTCCATTACCGAGGGTGACACCATTTCAGTAGGATTTGATAAAAAGAATGAAAAACTGCTGATGCGGATACTTTCAAATAAAAAAGAGCTAAGCAATAATTGATGCATTCTTGCTTAAAAACAAAATAGAAGCCCGGTTTTCCGGGCTTTTTTTATGGATTATACCTAAGTGTGTATAGACAAACATCATCGGTTTGAGGAGAATTCCCCCGAAACACATCCAAATCATCTTCTATTTTTTTCACCATTTCAAACGGCGTTAAAGAATTTTTTGCCATTTTTCTCAAATTCTCTTTTAACCGAACTTCTCCATATTGATTTTTCTGGCTGTCCAACTGTTCTGTTACCCCATCGGTATAAAGTACAATGGTATCTCCTTTTTCAATTTTAACGATTGATTCTTTATATCCTCTGTCAGGATAAAGCCCCAGCGGCAATCCGTGAGCTTCGCGCAACTCTTCAATATTTCCATCGGATTTGAGAATAAACGGAAAATCGTGGGCAGCATTACAGCAATTTAAACCCCCCGTACGCAGGTTTAATACTCCCAGAAAAAGCGTTAGGAAATACTGGTGCCTGTTGCTGGTACTCAGTTCAACGTTCACTTCTGCTACAATCTCTTTTGCCTTTTTTAGCGCATTTGCCTTATTTCTGATAATTGTTTGTGCTACACTCATAAAAATAGCGGCAGGAACACCTTTCCCGGAAACATCGCCAATGGTAAAAACAAGGTTCTCGTTATCAATCAGAAAATAATCGAATAAATCGCCGCTAACTATCCGTGCAGGTTTGTATGCCACAAAAAGGTCAATGTCCTTTCTGTTCGGGAAAGCAGGATAATTCAATTTTATGAGACTTTGCTGAATTTCAGATGCCTGTTGCAATGCCTGCTTCCTGCGCAGACTTTTCACCTCCTCCTGTTCACTTGCTATCCGGTAATGGTCAAACCACTCATTCAGGTATTCCAGCGTATCAGACACCTGTTTTACCTCATTTAACGTGTTGTCACCGTTGCTACCAACTCCGCTTAAAGCCGTCAGTTTAGAGGTTACATCGGTTAGCGGATTTACCAGACTTTTGGTAATGTATTTAATAATCAAATAGGTCAGAATAATTCCGAGAAGAGCAAAAGTCAGCATGCGAGCAGTAATCCAGTAAAGCGGTGCAAAAAGTGCACGATAGGGCATCACAAAAATTAAAAACCATCTGTTTTCGTTAATCGGAGTATAGTATACCCAACTCTTCTGAAAATCAAGAATATCAGGATAAATAGTAGCCCAGCCCGATTTTCCTTCCTGCAAAATGTCCTTTGGATTTAATTTCCCGTTATCATACATTCTGGACGGAAGGGAATACAAATTTCGTTTTAAAATATTACTGTCGTTTGGGTGAGTAATGTAATCGCCATCCCGGGTAATTAAAAATGCATACCCTTTTTCCCGATTTTTCATTGTATTAATAGCATCATTCAGCTCTGTTAGAGAAAGCTCTATAACTACCTGACCGGCAAATATCTTTTTTCCGTCTTCACCATGATAAAAAATCGGGGCATAATTAGCCGCAACAACAGTTCCTTTTTTGGGGCACAGAAAAGGATCTGTCCAGTCTGAAGCAGTTAAGTCTTTAATTTCGTCGTATATTTCCCTCTCTTTATCACAGCAGGATATCATCCGGTTTCCTTGTCCAACGTTTATGTCACCATCTTCGCCACGTATGGCATAAAAATTTTTATACTGAAGTGGAACTGCAGAATCAATATGAACGTGAATGGCTTTAATGAACGGATATTTTTCAACAATCCCGGAAAGCAACACCTGCTCGTCGCCTTTTGTACCATAATAAATAAACTGTTCAGCAATATTCTCGGTAACTTCTGCGGTTGTAAATACTTTGCTGTTAACTAAAGCACTAACCTCCATGCTCATAACAATAGCCCGGTTCACGTTATTTTCGCGAATTAGCTTTTGATTAAACAAATAATTAGCAATAATAAATGTTATGAAAACAGTTATTACCGCCAGAGAAATGAATAAGGTTAAACGATAGGCAATAGATTTATTGGACATTCCCCTCTCCTATTTTTATAAACTACAATTTAAGGAATAATTTCGAAATAAAAGTTATTTTGTAAAATTTAACCAGCTCCGCGTTCCCTTAAACTGACAGGTGAAAGTTGCCAGTTGCATGGCTTGTTTCAAAGCTTTTTCAAAATCTAATTTCGCCTCAAGATAATAGTAACAGAATGCACCGTGCAAAAAATCCCCTGCACCCAGTGAATCAACCGCACTTACTTTTTTTACGGGAAGCTCTCCGCGGCTGCCGCATTGATTAAAAAACATATTTTGGCTGCCCCTGGAAATGGCAGAAAATTAAATTCCCTTGCTGCTGAAAAATGAAAAAACATCGGCTGAATTTTTGCAACCCGGCGGATAGAAATCTTCAGATGCAATAACCACGTCGGCATTCTCCAGTAAGGTTTCGTATTGAGGTTTCCAACTGCCACAGTCAAGTACCACAGGTATTTTTAAACTGCGGGCAAATTGTGCGCATCCCAGCGAAAATTCAGGATAAAATCCATCGAGCAATAAAATTTCGGGCCGAACTTTTTCGAACAGTGTTTAAGGAGATAATTCAGGGGAAATGGCATCGGGAGAGTGAGTGAAAATATTTCGATCGCCGTTTTGCCCCGAAGTAATTACCGATGCCAGCACCGGATTTTTTTTCTGCATCCCAATTAAATCCGTAAACTGAACCCGGGTTTCTTCAAAATCCTCTCGAACAAAAGCATCGAAAGAATTATTGCCAAATGCCGAAGCAAAAAACGCCCCGTTGTTTAAGTGAGCAAATGCAACAGCAGCATTAGCCGCCGGACCGCCCACTAAAATATCAGGCGATTTTGTTTTAACTTTTTTGTTTGGTTCAGGAAACTGCTCGACAAAATATTGAATGTCGATGGTTGTTAATCCGATAAATAGTCCCCGGTATTTCACACGATTTAAATTTCTTGTTTCCGACAGCGTTATAAAACATGCACTTTTATTTTTTTTCGTGCATTTTCACAGCTCGTATAATTTTTAAAAGCGAAAGAGGTGAAACTTTGCAGATTTCACCTCCTGTTTTTTTTGAAGAATATCTTTTAAAATCAAGTATTCATTGCGCCACAAACCTGAATTACCTGCCCACTGACATACGAAGAAAGGTCAGATGCCAGGAATGTTGCAACACCTGCAACTTCTTCCGGTGTTCCTCCACGTTTTAACGGAATTGAAGCTTCCCATGCCTTACGTGCATCTTCGGGTATTTTTGCGGTCATTTCAGTAATAATAAATCCGGGTGCGATGGCATTCGACCGAATTCCGCGTGAACCCAGTTCGCGTGCTACAGACTTGGTAAAACCAATAATTCCGGCTTTTGACGCCGAGTAGTTGGCCTGACCGGCATTTCCGCTTACACCCACTACCGAACTCATATTTATAATAGAGCCAGAGCGTTGTTTCAGCATGGTTTTTTGGGCAGCTTTGGTAAAGTTGAAAACCGATTTCAGGTTAACATTTATTACTGCATCCCACTGATCTTCGGTCATTCGCATCAACAATGTATCTTTTGTAATTCCGGCGTTGTTTACCAGTACGTCAATTCTGCCAAAATCGTCTACAATCTGAGCTACAACTCTCTCTGTATCGTCTAATTTACTGGCGTCTGACGCATAACCTTTTGCATTTACTCCCAGCGCTTTCAGCTCGTTTTCGGTAGCTTTCATGTTTTCGTCTTCAAAAAGATCGGTAAAAGCTACATTGCAACCTTCCTGGGCAAATTTCAGGGCAATGGCTTTTCCAATTCCCCTTGATGCGCCGGTAATAATAGCTGTCTTTCCTTCAAGTAATTTCATTTCTTTAAATTATTAATTATTCAAGGTATTTGATGAAACTCGCCGCTCCGGCAGTTGCCGAAACAAAATTGTACGGTGTATAAAAATAACACAAGGCTCGCTTCATAACTGACATTTTTCCGTGGCAAATATAATGGAACAATTTTGAATTAAAGCAATTCCAGTTCAAGTCTCGCCAATACGTCCGAAGCTGTTCCTTTTAGATGGATATCGGTAACCGGCTCTGTAAAAAGGGTTTCTTCAGGATTAATCTCAATAATTACCGCTCCGTTTTGTTTGGCGGTTCGCGGCACAAACGAGGCCGGAGTAACTTCGCCCGTTGAACCAACAATAATGCACACATCAGCCTTTTCAGCATCAGCAAAAGAGTTTTCATATGCATCGCGCGGAATTCCTTCGCCAAAAAAGATGAAGTCGGGCTTTAAAATTTCACCATCATCGTCACACCGGGGAGGAATTTTATTGAAATCGAACTCATTTGAATAAAAAAACTTTCCGCATTTCAAACATTTCAGTCGTTTGGAGTTACCATGAAATTCGTGCACATTCAGGCTTCCTGCCTGTTGATGTAAGTTGTCTATATTTTGAGTTACCAGCGATTTCAACAAGCCGTCTTTTTCCAGGTGTGCAAGTACCAGATGTGCTTTATTGGGCCGGGCATCGGAAAAAAAATCGTAGAATATTTCGCTGATGTAAAACCAGCACTCTTCCGGATTTTCAAGAAAATAATCCAGGTTAAGCACTTCGGGGTCATACTTGTTCCACAATCCGTTTGGACCCCGAAACGGAGGAATACCGCTTTCGACTGATACTCCGGCACCGGTAAAAGCCATCAGATAATTCGAATCTTTAATGATGCTTGCCACCTCCGGAACTAAATCTTTTATTGGCATAGTTAAAGTTTTTATTCTATCGGAATAATTTTAAAACATCTGCTGATTGCCGTCAGACACAATGGTTGTTGTAGTACAAAAATCAGTTGTTTCCTAGTTCAAGCCTGAAGCATTCAGCTTTCAGTCCTAAAATTATAGAAAAAAACTTTTCCGGGCACCTAAAATTTTGGCAATGTTATTTACCGGTTTCGATAGCGACCGGCTTTTTCTCAGCGGACCGTTTAACTGCTTTTGAAAAAAGTCGCGATGGCGTTTATTCAAAAAATTAATCTTTTCACTCTTCAGCTTTTTGGTCATGCCTTTCCGCATAGAGTTCTCTTTTATCCGGTAGAAGAACCCTGTAATTGGCAGGCGAACAACATCTCCCCCATTTTTCAGCATCGAAATCCAGAACTCCCAGTCTTCCCAACCACCAAGCATTTCGGGAGAATACCCACCTATTTTCGCCCAATCTTCTTTTCGGTAAACGGCGCTGCAAAAAATCATGTTATCCTTTGCTATTTTTTTTAGCGAAAAATCTTTGAGTTTCCATTCGCCTTGTTTTTTTCCGAAAAATTGGGCATTGCAGTAAACCAGTTTCAGCTGGTTGTTCCGGTCTTGCTCAAACAGGTGTACCGCCTCACTGATGTAGTCTTTCGAAATTTTATCGTCAGCATCCAGCGGAAGAATCAGATCGCCTTTCGCCTCTGCTATCCCCATGTTTCGGGCTTTTGGCAATCCTTCATTTTTCTTTTCAATGTATTTAACGTTGCTGAATTGTTGCTGCAGCTTTTTTCCAATCTCATTGGTGTTGTCGGTAGAACCGTCGTTAACAATTACTGCCTCAACGTTAGGATAAGTAGATGCAAGTACCGATTTTACAGCCTCTTCCAAATAGATGCCGTCGTTGTAACATGGTACAATAACGCTTACAGTTGTTTTTTCGGGTGTCATGCTCATAAATTATTGACTCAAGTTTTAACCGGGTGGCGAAGTTAACAATTTAGCTATTAAACGACTTATTTTTTACTTTTGCAAAGTTCAATAAATTAATACAAAAACAAGAACTGTTTTTCAAAAATATAAAAAGAGATGCTCGACCAGTCAACCATTTGTGCCATATCAACTTCGCCCGGAAGCGGTGCCATTGCTGTAATTCGCCTTTCTGGGGATGATGCAATTTCAATTACAGGCAAAATTTTTCGCAGCCCCAACCAAACAAAAAAAATTGAAGAGCAGCCTGCAAATACTTTACATTTTGGTCAGATTGTTTCCAAAAATGAAGTAATTGACGAAGTGGTAGTAGCCCTGTTTCGTGCGCCCCACTCTTTTACAGGAGAAGATATCGTTGAAATTTCGTGCCACGGCTCGGTGTATATTCAACAAAGAATATTAGAAATCCTGGTTGAGAACGGTGCCAGACTTGCCCGTCCGGGAGAATACACACAGCGTGCTTTTTTAAACGGGAAAATGGACTTGTCGCAGGCCGAAGCTGTAGCTGATGTAATTGCTTCGTCGAGTGCTGCTGCTCATCGACTTGCATTGAAACAGATGCGGGGAGGTTTTTCTAAAGAGATTAACCAGCTTCGCGAACAACTGCTTCATTTTACGGCAATGGTTGAACTGGAGCTCGATTTTAGCGAAGAAGACGTGGAGTTTGCTGACCGCACCGAATTGAGAAAGCTAGCCGAAAAAGTTGAGCACTTGCTGGGAAAACTAAAAAATTCGTTTCACCTGGGCAACGCTATCAAAAACGGAATTCCGGTCGCCATTGTCGGCGAGACCAATGTTGGAAAATCTACCCTTCTAAATGCGCTGCTAAACGAAGACAAAGCCATTGTTTCTGATATCCACGGAACAACCCGCGATGTAATTGAAGACGTAGTAAATATTCACGGTACGGCATTTCGCTTTTTTGATACTGCCGGGCTGCGTGAAACCGTTGATAAAATTGAAACCCTGGGGATTGAACGAACTTACGACAAACTGAATGCTGCCACCGTTGTGCTGCTGGTTGTAGATACGCAAAATCCTTACTCGGTTGTAAAAAGCCGCATCGATAAAATACGCGAACGACTTGCGCCCGACCAGCAACTTATTATTGTGGCCAATAAAATTGATTCCGGGCTTGAAGAAACAAAGCAACAATTGACGAGCATCCAGTTGTCTGCCCACGAAAAAATCGTTTTTATTGCGGCCAAGCAAAAAGAAAATCTAAATGAGTTGATTGATTTGATGACCGTGTCGGTTAATCTCGATTCGGCAAGCCAGGAAGATGTAATCGTGACCAACGCCCGGCATTTCGAAATTCTGAAACACGCCCACGAAGCCATTGTGCGCGTGTTAAACGGATTGGATACGGGAATAACAGGAGATTTCCTTTCACAAGATATTCGCGAGTGTCTTCACTACCTTGGTGAAATAACCGGCGAAATAACAAACAACGAAGTTTTAGGGCATATCTTTAAAAATTTTTGTATCGGAAAGTAATCGGCTTAAAACATAAAAACGGGTACACAAGAGACTAAACAAATGGAAGCTTTTTCCATTGAACAACAAAGAAAAAGTTAAAGAAATCAAAGTCGTTCAGTATCTCGACTCGCAGTTAGATAAGAGAAAGAAAAATCCATTTGCAAATAAAAAACTAAAGGGCACGGAAAAATCCATACCCTTTTCAAATTTTATCTGGCGCATTTGTTAACGCGAACGTACTTCGCGGCGCATAAACATGGTGTATGCAATTGCAAAAAACACAATAGTGCCGGCAATCAGCGCCGTTGTTTGCGGCCACACCAGCATGAGGCTTTGCCCAAGGGGAAGCGGGCTTGGAATGGCTCCGCTCATCTGTTCGGTTGTTAGTGGCCCCAGACTTCTGACCGTTGGCATCAGCAACGACGTTGTTGCATCGTTAAACAATTGACCCGGATTTATCCGCATTATATTTTGGATGAAACGCTGAAAAGCTACCACCTGATTTTCGCTTACAAAAACTGATGGAGCAAGTCCTTTGGCAATCAGGTTCACAATCATTCCAAAGAAAATACTAAAAAACAGCCATATTGAAATCCCCGCCAAAGCAGAAGTTGCCGCCTGCCTGAATTTCACAGAAAACAGAATGGCAAGGTTAAGCCAGAATGCCACATAAATAATGCTGACAACGGTAAAAACAACTATTCTTAAAAATTCTTCGGCAGTTGGCGGAATACCAATAAACAACAGGCCAAAACCAAGAACCAGCAGACTCAGTGCAAAAAATAAAATGCCGAGTACAATTAATGCTGCAACAAACTTGGCATTTAGCACAAAATCGCGGTAAATGGGTTGTGCCAAAATGCGGCTAAGCGTACCGTTATTTTGTTCCGAATTAATGGAGTCGAACCCCATGCTAATTCCCAGCAGCGGCCCCAAAAAGCTGATAAAAACAATAAAAGAAGGCAGCGTGCCGTCAGTGTGCGTGTACAGTTTCAGAAAGAAAAAAGTTCCTTCGGGCGCACTGGCTTTAATGGCCTGCGAAAAATCGTCGAGTGCTGTGTAAAGCGACCCCATGCAGGTAAGAACGATTAACCCAAGCATAATTAAAAAGCGCCAGCTTCTAACGGTATCTGAAATTTCTTTATTTACAATCACCCAAAAAGGGCGAACTGAGCTACTTGATGAATTGTTCATTTTAAACTCCTCCTTCAAAATAACGGTTATAAATTGCATCGAGCCCGTATTCTTTTCTGTTCAGAAAATTCAGGCCTAGCCCGCGTTCAATAATCCGCTTCGAAACAGCGGACGATACATCTCCGGCGCACTCAATCTGAAAAAGACCATTTGCCCGAGTTACCTTTTGTACCCCTTCTACCGGCTCCAATATTTGCTTCAGCCACAGGGCGTCAGGATTGGTATTTTTGGGCAGCGATTTTTCGTCAAGCCCCAATTCAATAAGGTACATTCCGTGGGTGAAAAGCTGCTGAGATAACGACTGAATATTCCCTTCGGCAATTAGTTTTCCTTCAACAAAAATCCCGACGCGGTCGCAAACCTGTTGCACCTGGTGCAGATTATGAGAGGAAAAAAGCACGCTGATTTGGTGTTCGTTTCTCAGTTCTACAATCAAGTCCAGAAGCTTTTGAACACCTTTGGGATCAATTCCCGATGTTGGTTCATCCAAAATAATTACCTCCGGATTTTTTATCAGAACATCGGCCAGTCCAAGCCGTTGGCGCATTCCCTTGGAGTATTTGCCGGTTTTCTTGCTCATCTGGTCGGCCAGCCCAACGCGGCTCATCAACTCAGTTGCCAACTGCGTGGCTTCACTGCGGTTTGCTCCGTTAAGCAGGGCTGTGTATACCAGGTTTTCTAGCCCTGTGCGATCGTCATAAAACCCGACATCTTCGGGCAGGTACCCTACTCTGGTTTTAACTTCAATTGGATGTGTGGTTGAATTTATTCCGCAAACCCTGACTTCCCCGGAAGTTGGCTCGGTAAGCCCCAGCATCATCAAAATAGAAGTCGACTTTCCGGCGCCGTTGGGACCAAGCAGACCAAAAATTTCACCCCGGTTAACAGTCAGGTTCAAATGGTCAACCGCCGTAAAATCTCCATATTTTTTGGTTATATCAACCAGTTGGATAATTGGTTCGGCCACGGCTTACCTCCTTCCGTATTTTTTGAATAGAAACACAACGCCACCCAGTGCAACAAAAATGATTAGAATACCCAACCAGCCCATAATCATAGGCGTTTTTACCATTACCCTGAACGAGAGTGCTTCATTTACTTCCGGATTTTTTGCCGTAAATTTCGTAACGTAATCTCCCGGAATCGCTTTTTTATCGGCCTTTATGGTTGCGGTTACTGTTACTGATTTTCCGGGCTGTAGTTTTTCAATTTTTTCGGGGTTAAACGTTGCCTCCCAATTTCGCGGTTTGGAAGCGGTTACTTCAACATTTTCAAGAAGAGTAGATCCGGTGTTTGTTACCACAAGTTCCACTTCTTTTTCGTCGCCTGCGGTCATGCGTGCGCTAATAAGCCCGGAAGGAGTTGTGAACGACATTTCGTAGGTTCCGGTAATCACCACTTCCAGTTCCAGTTCGGCAGATGTTGTGCCCGAAACCGCTTTAACCGGTATTTTATAAGTGCCTGCTTTTACTGTTGCCGACGGTTTTATTTCGTAGGTTATGTTTTTTGTGCCGTTGGCTTCAACCTCAGTAGAAGTGGCCTGCTGGTAGTTTGGCTTGATGGCTACCGACCAGCCCCTCGGAGGAGCAGCCATTAAGGCATATTGCTGCTTGTTGGCTGTTTTGTTTTTTAGCACTGCCTTAAATGAAAAGTTCGATTTGGGAGTACCTTCCATATTTTTTTGGTCGCACGTTAGTTCCGATTCGTTTGACCCGGCTGACGCAACGGTAATCATTAACGGAAGGACAGAATCATCCCCGGCTTTGGCATAAATGGTATAAGTTCCTTTTTTTACCTGGTAAGGAACTTCAACTTTTAAATCAAGAGTCTTCTTTTCGCCCGGCAAAACGGCAAGTTTTTTTATATTTAATCCGCTTGCCGTTAGCATAGAATTCCACGAGCGCTGAACATTGCTAATAACAATGTTTTCGTTTCGGGTAGTGTTGCCATGATTGATTATGTCAATCTTGTAATTTACAGTACTGCCCGGCGCCACCGACACTTTTGTGTAGGGTGAATAAACTTCCAGACTGTCTTTTGCGTCAGCTTTTACAGCAGCGGCTGCCACCAGAAACACGCAAAAAAACACATTGAGGTAAAATTTTAGGTTTTTCATGTTATTAAAATTGTTTGTTATTAAAAGGTATATGATGAAACTCCCGTGATTTCAATAATTTGCATTTCTGCGAAAATTATTCTCATGGTCGTTTTATTTTTCTTCTTTTAGCTAATAAAAAGCACATCGAATCATCTAAAAATTAATCGTTAATAAATTTAGTTGACAAGTGTGTGGTGAGGGAAAAAAGACCAGTTAAAATCAGGAAATGTCAGGAGGGGGTAAATCGAAAACTCGATCCCAAATGTTGGTAATACGCTTCGCTTTTTCGTATTCAAAAAAACGACATTCATTTATTGTGGTTGGATTGTTTTTCAAAATTTTCATGCTTTTCATCTGATTATACAATTGAAATGTTATCAGCACAAATTGCCTGAATATTTAGTTTTTAATAATTTTTGAACGAATAAAATTATAAAAAAGCAACCTTAAAAGGTCATCAATAGTGTTAATAAGGTTTAACAGGAAAGGAGGAAAGAAAAATTCCCGCTTGTGTGCGGCGAAACTTAACTTATCGACCGCATTCTGACGGCCATACGTTGTCGTTTTTCCATCAATAATGATATCCATAGTTAATTGCTCAAAAGTGATTGTTTTTTTCGGGGGAACGAATTTAAAAAATGTAACTTTTGGAAAAAAAACGAACACCTGTTCTTAACACATTTTAAGAAAATTTCACAGCCGTTAAAACTGCCGGCAAAGTCTTTTTCTCGTTCATAAAAACAAGCTCCGTCACTCCCCTATTATAATCTGCTTTTCGCTAACCGACCAGGCAGAAAAGTAGCCCAGCGCACCGTTTGAAAAGTTGGAAACGGGATTGGAAGGTGCCGGCGATCCGGGATTCGTGTTGGCCATTTCGCGAAACGTTGAAAAATAAACCCAGGCGTTTTCATCTATCGAAAACATTTCGACCCGAGCTGTGTCGCCGTGTTCGAAAACCTGCCCCCGGAGCGTTACCTGAATAACCCGTCCGTCGAGGCCACTGTCGTCAAAAACTATTATATCGCTGGTTTCATTTTGCAGCTCGCCGTTTTTATAAACCTTCGCCCTGTAATAATTCTTTTCGTCCGGAGGATCCGAAAAGTAAAGCAAAATACGGTAGCCGCCATCAAAAAATTTTACTTCCTGCTGATAGGAATAGCTTAACGAATCGATTGCAACCGGTGCCGGAATTTTTGATTTTGCCACATAGTTTTTCGTTTCTGTTTCAACGTGTAACGTATATTCTTCGTTTCTTCTGACCGGGTAAAATTCAATTTTGTAAAGTCCCTGCCCGAGGGGGAACGCATCCACTTTTTTTCCCGCCTCATTTTCCAAAAACACATATACATCGTCAACTGTTTCTGCAGCCTCTTTCCCAAAGTAACTGCCGGTTTTTGTCACTTTAACTTCCAGCGCAGCATCGTCGAACGACAGGTTGCCTTCGATTACTATTTGAGGATTTGCATCGTTTAAATCAACGTCAATCACCTTCTCACAACCTGATAAGCACATGACACACACACCGGCCAAAAAGGAAATAAAGTAAATCGGTCGATATTTTTTCGGTGATTTGTTATACATGTTCATTTCTCTCTTAAAATTTAAACCTGTAACTTATTGACGGAATGGCTCGAAACAGCGAAACCTGCACAGCCTCCGTTTCATCCGGATTATCCTCTTTTGTTCTGAAATCGATAAAATAGGCATTTTCCCGCGCGTACGCGTTGTACACAGAAAAATTCAGGCTCGATTCAAACCGGGTCGTTTTCCTAAGCTGCCAAACCAATCCCAAATCCATGCGGTGATAATCGGGCATCCGGTAGCCGTTTCGCTCGGTGTAATAACCGATTGTTTTCCCGTCGATTTCGTATTTGCCACTGGGAAAAGTAACTGCATTTCCGGTATAAAAAACCCACGTGGCCGAGAGTTTCAGTTTTCGGGTAATGTCGTACATGGCCACCACCGAAATATCGTGTGTGCGATCGTGCCGCGCAGGAAACGGATTTCCGTTGCTGATTTCATCAAATTGCCGCATGGTTTTAGACCATGTGTAGCTGAACCAGCCGTTCAACCGGCCAAAGTTTCGTTTTAACATCAGCTCGGCGCCGTAAGCCCACCCGCGGCCAAACACCAACTCCGATTCCACCGTGGAATTAAACATCAAATCAGCGCCGTTTTTATAGTCAATCTGGTTTTGCAGATTTTTATAGTAAAATTCTATGGAAGACTCAAATTCATTGCTCTTAAAGTTCTGGAAATAGCCAACCGAAAACTGGTCTGAAATCTGGGGTTTTACGTTGTTGCTGCTGGGCAACCACAAATCGGTGGGCGTGGTTGTGGTTGAGTTGGTTAGTAAATGTAAAAACTGATAAATACGATTGTAGGAAGCTTTTACCGAACTTCGGTTCGTAAACGTGTAATTAAATCCCAACCGAGGCTCCAGCCCGCCCTGCGTTTTGTATGACTTTCCTTTGCCAATCTGGATGGTTTCAATCAATTCGCCGCTATCGTCAAACTCATAAAACTCTCCCGGGCCAATATTGCTGAACAACGCAAGGCGAAGGCCGTAATACAATTTAATTTTGTCGGAAGTTCGCCACGAATTGGAAACGTATCCCGCCCATTCAACAGCTCTTCTTCTTGAAATGTTCTCCGGCGAAATATAGGTGTATCCTTCATTTACTCTAACTTCTCCGGGTAAAATCCTGTGGTTGATAATATTAAATCCAAATTTCAGAGTATTATCCGCATTCATGTAAAACGAAAAATCCTGCTTCAGATTAACATCCTGAATTTCAGACCGAATTTTTAAATCCAGATCTCGTAAAACATTGATGTTGTATGAATAGTTACTGAAAATAAGCGAAGTGTTGGCAAATAGCCGTTCGCTGAAAATATGGTTCCAGCGCAACGTTCCGGTAATGCTTCCCCAGTCAAACCCAAACTCTTTTTTATATCCGAAATCGTCGCGCCCCAGATATCCCGAAAGATAAATGCGATTTTTACCGTCTATCTTATAATTGGCCTTCATATTCAGATCGTAAAAATAGAGGTAGGTATTTTTTATATCATCGTCGCTGGAAAGGTTCAGAAACAAATCGGCATAAGTGCGGCGCCCGCTTAGCATAAACGAACTTTTATCTTTTACAATCGGCCCTTCAACGGTGAGGTTTGAAGAAATAAGCCCCAGGTTCCCGGAAACACCGTGTCTTTTCATATTCCCTTCATTCATCTGAATATCTAGCACAGAAGACGCACGGCCTCCAAATTCGGCAGGAATAGAACCCTTTAACAGGCTGGCACTTTTCAGCGCTTCTGAATTGAAAACAGAGAAAAAACCGAGCAAATGCGAAGCACTGTAAACAGGGGCTTCATCGAGCAAAATCAGGTTCTGGTCAATTCCGCCGCCGCGCACATAAAAACCTGAATTCCCCTCCCCTGCCGGTTTTACGCCGGCTGTCAACTGAATCGTTTTCAAAATATCCGGCTCTCCAAAAATCACCGGAATACTTTCAATCTGCTTGGGTGCCAGTTGTACTTTCCCCATTTCAACCGAAGTAACGTTCCGGTCGGCACGCTGTCCGGTAACTACCACACCCCCAATCTCATAATTCGATTTATTCAGTTCAATATCCAGCTTTGTATTTTTTCTCAAATCTACCGGAATAACCATTGTTTCGTACCCTGTAAATTGCACGAGAATTCGATATTCTCCACTTTCCAGCGAAAGCGAATAAAATCCGTAACTATTTGAAAAAGCCCCGATTCCGTCTTTTTCGGCAACAGCCACAGCAGCTCCAACCAGACTCTCTCCGGTTGACATATCAGTGACATTTCCGCTTAAAACGTATAGGGTTTGCGCATTCGTAAAAATGCCTGTAAATAGTAGTACAACAACAATTATGATTTTCTTCAGCATGCCAATTATTCGAAGCCCAAAAATAACAATAAACTTGATCGTTAATAAATTATTACTAATTTTGGTGACCTTTTTTTACAGAATGTTCAAAAGGTACAAACGTGAATCAAAAAACTAAAATAACATGAAAGTTTACAAGACCGATCAAATTCGAAACATTGCATTAATTGGAAATGCCGGCAGTGGAAAAACCACCCTCGCAGAGGCCATGCTGTTCGAGGGTGGAGTAGTAACCCGCAGAGGTGAAGTAACTGCAAAAAACACGGTTTCGGACCACAGTTTTATCGAGCAGGAATATGGCAACTCAGTATTATCCACACTTTTATACACAGAATGTAACGGTGCAAAAATTAACATTCTCGATACCCCGGGAATGGATGATTTGTGCGGAGGAGTGGTTTCGTCGTTGAACGTAACCGACCTTTCGCTGTTAACTGTAAACACCATCAACGGCATTGAGTCGGGAACGGTTGCTGCCGGGCGTCAGGCCGAAAAATTCGGGATTCCGATGATGTTTGTATTCAACCAGCTCGATCATGAGAACACAAACTTCGATGCTGCTCTGGATCAGTGCAAAGCAACCTTCGGAAACAAAGTTACAGTTGTGCAATACCCCGTTGAAGCCGGTCCAGGTTTTAACACTATTATTGATGTTTTAAAAATGAAAATGTACAAGTACGGCCCCAACGGAGGTAAACCAGAAGTACTTGACATACCGGATTCAGAAAAAGACAAAGCAAGCGAATTGCAAAACGAACTGGTTGAAATGGCGGCAGAAAACGAAGAATCGTTGATGGAGCTCTATTTCGACAAAGGTACTCTTACCGAGGATGAAATGCGCCAGGGCATGAAAATGGGAATGTTGCAGCGCGACTTGTTCCCGGTGTTCTGCACCTGTGCGAAAAAAGATATTGGCGTTGGCCGTCTGATGGAATTTATTGTAAACATCGTTCCAACCCCGAAAGAACGCCCTGCAAGGCCTATTGTTGAAGGAAAAGAATTGAAAATGGATGAGTCGGCCGAGCCCAGCTTGTTTGTTTTTAAAACAGCCGTAGAACCGCATGTGGGTGAGATTACCTACTTTAAAGTTATGTCGGGTAAAATCCAGGAAGGCATGGATCTTATCAATTCCAAATCAGGCAATAAAGAACGGCTTTCTCAAGTGTTTGTTTCTGCCGGAAAAAACCGCGAAAAAGTAGAAGCTCTGGTTGCCGGTGATTTGGGCTGCACCGTAAAACTGAAAGAGACAAAATTTAACCAGACACTGACCACCAAAGAAGCAGGAACGAAATACGAACCGATTAAGTTCCCGGCATCGAAACACATAATTGCTATTAAAGCAGCCAACGAATCAGACGATGAGAAAGTTGGTGAAATATTGAATAAAATTAAATACGAAGATCCAACTTACGTTATACAATATTCAAAAGAATTGAAACAATTGTTGGTACACGGACAAGGCGAATACCATCTGAATGTATTGAAATGGTATTTCGACAATGTGTACAAAATTGATGTCAATTATATTCAACCTAGAATACCTTACCGCGAAACCATTACAAAACCCGCACAGGCAGATTACCGCCACAAAAAACAATCGGGTGGCGCCGGCCAGTTTGGCGAGGTACACATGATTATTGAACCTTACACCGAAGGCGCTGCACCAAAAACAATGTTCAAGTTTGGCGACAAAGAACAAAAAATATCTGTTCGCGACGTGCAGGAAAATCTGCTTCCGTGGGGAGGTAAACTGATTTTTGTAAACAGTATTGTAGGTGGTTCCATCGATGCCCGCTTCCTTCCGGCAATTCTGAAAGGAATTATGGAAAAAATGGAAGAAGGCCCGCTTACAGGTTCTTACGCCCGCGATATTGTTGTGTATATTTACGACGGGAAAATGCACCCGGTAGATTCCAACGAAATTTCATTTAAACTGGCCGGCCGGAATGCTTTCAGCAAAGCGTTTAAAAATGCAGGGCCAAAAATTCTGGAACCAATTTACAACCTCGAAGTTTGGGTCCCGTCTGACCGCATGGGCGATGTAATGAGTGATTTACAGGGACGCCGCGCCATGATTATGGGAATGGGGTCGGAAAAAGGAATGGAAAAAATCAGTGCCAAAGTTCCGCAAAAAGAGATGTTCAGATACTCTACTTCACTGAGTTCAATTACCGGTGGCCGTGGCGTATTCAGCATTTCGTTTGACGATTACGAGAAAGTTCCTGCAGAGGTTCAGGACGAACTGCTTAAAGCTTACGAAGCCGAGCAGGAAGAAGAATAGACCATTTTCTAATCCATTTTACTATAACAATAAGCTCCGGTCCGAAAGGATTGGAGCTTTGTTTTTATTGGATAAAAATGGTTTGTTTACGGATTATTTGAGTACAATTTTTTTGACGATCTCCTCCCCTGCATGTTCGTTCAGTCGCCTCCGAATTTCTTCTCGCATCATTACAAGTTCGCTTTTTACCACCGACGAACTAATTTCCACATACAACACCTGTTTCGACAGAAAAATATTCCGGGTATAACTTGCAATGGTTTTCCCCAGCAACGTTTCCCACGATTGAACCACATCAACCTCTTTCAGTTTCCGGTCAAACTTCATGGCGCTAACATATTCGCGAAGCACCGCACTAATCGATTGGGTATTACTTTTTCTCATGGCAATGGTTCTATTATTCCTGAATTCACATTAAAAATCCGATAATCGGCATTCATTTTTTTTATGATGGTATCCAGATGTTCGCGGTTGGTATCGGTAATAAAAATTTGTCCGAAATTTTCGTCAGACACAACTTTTACTATCTGTTCCACCCGGTGTCGGTCAAGTTTATCGAAAATATCATCGAGCAACAAAATGGGTTTCATCCCCGAAATTTCTTTAATAAACTCATACTGCGCCAGTTTTAGCGACACCAGGTAAGTTTTGTTTTGCCCCTGCGAACCCAGCTTTTTTATGGGATATTCATCAATATTAAAAACAAGGTCATCTTTATGAATGCCAACTGTTGTATGTTGTGCAATCCTGTCTTTTTTTAATGATTGCTGCAACAGATTGGCAAAGTTGTTTTCGTACAATGCCGAATAATGAACAAGTCCAACTTTTTCGTTCTCCTGCGAAATAAATGAGTAGAACTCCTGAAAAACGGGAATCAGCTTTTCTACAAATTTTTTGCGTTCATCGTGAATGCGCGTGCCGTATTCAACCAGTTGGTCATCCCAGATAGAAAGCAGCTCGGCATCGAAATAATGTTCCGAAGCAAATTGTTTCAGCAGGTTATTCCGTTGCAATAGCGCCCGGTTGTATTTAAGCAAATCATCCAGGTAATTTTGATTGTATTGAGAAATTACCCCGTCCATAAACTTCCGGCGTTCGTCGCTTCCTCCCAAAATAAGGCTGTTATCCGATGGAGTTATCATTACCAGCGGCAGCAGTCCAATGTGTTCCATCAACCTTTTGTACACTTTAGAGTTTCGTTTAAACTGCTTTTTTTGTCCTTTCTGAAGTCCGCAGGAAATTATCTCGGCAGAATCATCCCGGCGATAATTCCCGTTCAGCATAAAAAAGCTTTCATCGTGATTGATGTTCAACTGATCTGCCGCATTAAAAAAGCTTTTGCAAAACGACAAATAGTAAACAGCATCCATCAGATTTGTTTTTCCCGAGCCATTATTGCCAATCAAACAATTCAGGCGCGGAGAAAATTCCACCTGAACATCTTTCAGGTTTTTAAAATTTATGATGGAAATCTCTTCGATGTACATAAAAAAAGTGCTTTTTAACATGCAAAACTAACCAAAAAACAGCGGGAAGAGAACAGATTAATGAAAATATGGGTTAATAACATCCAACTGTTGATTAAAGCCGAAATTTAAAGGTTCATTTTCGGTGCAATTTGTAAAAAAAAGCTATTTTTGCGGCACAATTTTGAAATCTAAGAACATGGCAAACAAGAAAGCCCAGCAAGCTGATAATTTGCAGGAACTTGAAAGTGCACTGACTAAAACAGAGCATTTTATTGAAGAAAACCAAAAACCAATAACTTACGTAGTCGGAGCTATTATTTTGGTAGCGGTTGCATATCTCGGTTTTACCAGATTTTATTTGCAGCCCCGTGAAAAAGAAGCACAATCGCAAATGTTTATGGCTGAGAATTATTTTGAAAAAGATTCTTTCAACCTGGCCATTAACGGTGATGGTAATTACCTCGGGTTTCTTGACATTATTGATGATTATGGAATGACCAAATCGGCCAATCTTGCAAACTACTACGCAGGAGTTTCATACCTTCATTTAGGACAGTACGAAGAAGCGCTGGACTATTTGCAGAGTTTTAGTACAAAAGACATGCTTCTTGCCCCGATTGCAGAAGGTGCCAAAGGCGATGCAAAACTGGAACTCGGAGATTCAAATGCAGCTTTAAAACATTACAAAAAAGCTTACTCGTTAAACGACAACGAGCTTACAGCACCTATTTACATGTTGAAAGCCGCCAAGTTGCTCGAATCAATGGAAAAATTGAACGACGCATTGACGCTCTACAAATCAATCAAAGAAAAGTATCCAAATTCTACCGAAGGTCAAAATGTAGATAAATACATTGCACGGGTAGAAATTAAACTGGGATAGTAAACAGTTTGTATTTATAATATATACCCCTCCCTGCGAGGGGTTTTTTATTTCAAAAAAAATGGCAACAAAAGATCTTTCTCAATACAACATAGAATCGGTTCCTTCTGCTGAAAGTATGCGGTTTGGGATTGTAGTAGCCGAGTGGAATTACGAAATAACATCGGCACTTGCAAAAGGAGCAATATATACACTAAAAAAGCATGGAGCTACCAGCGATAATATTCTGGTAAAATATGTGCCCGGAAGCTTTGAATTGCCGCTGGGAGCACAGTTCTTTGCTGAAATGGAAAATGTGGATGCAGTAATTATTCTGGGTTGTGTAATTCAGGGTGAAACCCGCCATTTCGATTACATTTGCGACGGTGTTACCAAAGGAACTGTTGACCTGAATTTGAAGTACAACAAGCCGTTTATTTTCGGACTACTTACTACCAACGACGAACAGCAGGCCAAAGACCGCGCCGGCGGAATACACGGTAACAAAGGCGACGAAGCGGCTGTGACGGCAATAAAAATGGTTCACCTGAAACAGAATTTTTCTATTTAGTTTAAAGAAAACCGACAAAAAATAAAAGGGCCTGCCTGTGCAAGCCCTTTCAAGAAAACCAAACTAAACTAAATGTAAAAACAAAACTATCTTCTGTTTCCGGGACGGCGATCACGCCGTTGAGCCCGTCTCTCTTCCTGAAATTTCTGATACTTACTCCATTGTTCTTCGGTCAGAATCTCTTTCATTTTTTTGTCCTGCTCAGCTCTTATTTCATTCATTTTCTCACGCATCTTCTCAAAATCTCCCCCTTGATTTTCGTCGCGCAGAGCTTTCATTTTTTCTCCGGTCTCAACAAATAAGTCTGATACTTTCTTTTCCTGTTTTTCATTCAGGTCAACAGCTTTTTTTATTTGTTCTGTCTGGCGTTTAGCCATTTCTGCAGGGTCAAAACTTCTTTGTCCGGGTTGGGCAATGGAAGTTACAACGACCAGCATAACCAGAATCAGAGTAACACCAATTTTTTTCATTACAATGTTTTTTTATGAATTATAGCCCTTTTGACATGATAAACTGAAAATAGTTTAACGGAACTGGAAAAAAGAGAAAAAAAACAGGCTGCATTTTTACATCTGATTTTTTGAACCAAACCTCTTTTCAAAAAAATAAAATACCGTACTTTGCGTTTGCCTAAAAATTTCTGACAGTAATTGCAGAAATAACACTGAAGATGGATAAAAACGAATTTACCAAAATATACCAGGCTTATTTTGAACCGCTGTGTTTGTATGCATTTCGCTTTTTCCCCGAAGAAGGCGAAGCCACAGAAATTGTTCAGGAAGTAATGCTTCGGATATGGGAAAAACGGAATACGCTTCCGCCAGTCCAGTCCATCGAAAAATACCTTTATCGTTCAGTCTACAACGGCTGTGTAAACAGGCTCGAAAAGCTGAAGGTACAGAACAAATACATAAACTATTCGCGGGTACGATTGCTGGAGATTGAGCTTGAAAATTTTGACGATACTTTTTATCAGTGGGAAATTCGGGAAAAAATTGATAATGAAGTGAAAAAATTCACTCCGCAGGTAAAAAAGATTTTTGAAATGCGCTATTTAGACAGCATGAAATACAAGGAGATAGCCAATGAATTAGGCATTTCGGAAAGAACTGTAGAGACACATTTGCAGAAAGCGACAAAAACGCTTAGAGAAAAACTGAGAAAATTATTTCAATAAATGAGTGGGAAAACTTACTTTAAAACTGTCTTATGAGTAACCGATGGTAGATTATAACGAACATATCGATTTTCTGATACTCCAGTACTCCAAAGGGATAATCAGCCCCGAGGGAACAGAAGAGCTTTTGTTGTGGGTTGAAAAAAACAGCACACATAAAATATACTTTAAAGAACAGCTTGCTGTTTTACGGGCTGTAAACCCCTCGCCTGCCCAATTTGCAGATGCATCAGGCAGCCTGGCTGAATTTCAGAAAATAAACAAACGAACCCATCGAATTACCAGTATAAAAAGAGCTGTGGCCATTGCGGCGTCGATTGCTCTGATAGCTGTTCTGGCAAACTTTTTCTTCAACCAGCAGGAAGATATTCAGACTAAAACGGTGCATTACACGGCGCGTGATTCTAATCTGACAATTCAGCTCGAAGACAAAACCCAAATAACACTCAGCAAAAATTCGGAACTCGAAAAACCCGAACAGTTCGACGATAATTTCAGAACCGTTAGTCTGTCTGGAAAAGCATTTTTTGATGTTACAGCAGATGCCAGCCGGCCATTTACAGTTGATTGTGGCGATATCAATATAAAAGTACTCGGCACCAGTTTCGAGGTGGAAACAGATACGCTTGCCAACCTGGTGAGAGTTGCAGTAACCAAAGGGCTGGTTTCTGTAAACCACAAAAAATCAGAAATGCAGAAATCGGTTCCTGCTAATGTGCAGGTTGTTGTGTCTCAAAAAGGAAAGCTGATTAGAAAGTCAGAGATTGAAAGCAGTAATTTTCTGGCCTGGAAAACCGGGATTCTTGAATTTGACAATACATCAATGGCTGAAGTAGCTGAAGAATTAACCAGGATGTACGGAAAGAAAATTGTGTTCAACGATAAATACCTGGAAAGTGAAAAAATTACCACCACCGTGGATAACCAACCGTTACCTGCCGTTAAAATGGTGCTCGAAATTATTTTGAATGCAAGAATTGAAGAAAAAGAAGATACCCTTATTTTTTATGCAAAACAGTAATTTTATCAGATACTTTTTGATTATTGCATTTGTGTTTTTTCTGCAAGGTGTTATTGCACAGCCTCAAAACGAAGTTTTGCAAACCGATGTTACTATCCGGATTCAAAAAAAAACATTCGGTAAATTAATTGATGAGATTGAGCAAAAAGCGAAAGTCACCTTTTCGTACAACAACTCAACCATAAACTCAGACAGTGTTATCAGCGTACTCATTTTTAACGGCAAGCTGGAAGACGTATTAAAAAGCATTTTACCGGAGAACACGTCATTCACCCTCAATTCAAACAATATTATTTTGTATCGCACCCCAAGCAACGGGCAGAAAAAGGCAAAAAACAAAGAGCAACCCAAAGTACTGCGCGATGCTAAAAAGGAGGAAACAGCAATAAATGAAAGTAAAAAGGAAAAAAAAGACAAGCCAGCATCCATACCAATAATTCAAATTGAACCATATATTTTTACCGGATTGGAGGTGCCGGCAACACTGAATCAGGACACGCTGTTGCAAATTAATCTGGCTCCTGCTCAGAAAGGGTTGGAAGGAAACGAGAAACGAATGTCAAGCTCTCTAAGAAGGAAAAACAAGCGAACGTTTCAGTCGGGCATATTCAGAAATAACACCAATTACTTTAGCTTTCCGGGAAGACGAATAGTGGAATATTCGGTTGCCCCCTTCTATCAAATCATAAATGAATCTGCAAAATACAACCACTTTGGAGCAGGAGAAAGCAGTGCCGAAGTCAAAAGTATTATTACAGGATCAGAAGAAATGTTATTGTCGTCGCGGGCAGGAATAACGGCATCAGTAAGCATTAACCAGTTAAAGTTCACCACCGGGTTAGCGCTTCAAAAAAGCAACGAAAGTTATAATTACTCATCTCTTGATACCGTATCCTCCGAATTGCTTTTTATTCCCGATACTGCCAGTTTTCCCAGGGTCGGTAAAAACCATTATCAGTATTTGTCAATTCCTTTGCTGGTTGGGTACAGCGGACAATTAACCCGTACTATTAGCATTGGCGGAAACATTGGAATCTGGGGTAATTTTTTAAATAGCCGGGACGGATATTATATCGACTTAAGCTCTGAGCCGCCCCACCAAATAAAGAATTTAAAAGATGCTCCGCTAAATAAATTCAAAATGGATGTGGTTGCAGATATTTCGCTGGAATACAAAATATTCAGAAAAACGTCAATCTCTTTTTCAACTTCATACATGCACCCCACCGGTTCTGTTTTTAACAACGAATATCCTGTTTCAAAATCTAAATCTGCTTTTGGATATTCTTTTGCATTGATCCAAAAATTTTAATTTTTTGCGATTTTATAGAATTTTGATTTTCTGCACTTTAAGTCTTTCCCTTCAATTTATTTCGAAATAATTTGAAAAAAATACTCCGTACCTTTTCCCCGGAACCTGTCTTATTGATATATGCAAAACAGAATAAGTATGGGTTTTATAAAAACAGCAGAAAGAGTATCGTTAGCTCCGTCGGATAACTATGTGTACCAGCGGTCGTTGCTGGCTTATAAAGAAGCGGCGGCAAGAGTACATGGCAACGTACTCGAGATTGGAACAGGAAGTGGATACGGCATTCGGGAGATTGCTCCAAAAGCCGCAGAATTCTGGACTCTCGATAAACATTATATTTCGATAAACTATAAAAAATACAGCAATACCCGATTTATTAAAAACAAGGTACCGCCGTTGACCAATATTCCCGATAACTATTTCGATTTTGTTATTTGTTTTCAGGTGATAGAACACATAAAAGACGCCGAATTTATGCTAAGCGAAATAAGCAGAGTTCTGAAAAGCACCGGAAAATTGATTATTTCAACGCCCAACATCAAAATGTCGCTAACCAGAAACCCATGGCATGTAAAAGAATATACCGGGCAGGAATTTCATTCGATTTTATTGCAGACATTCAAAAAGGTAGAAGCAAAAGGAATTCAGGGCAACGGGAACGTGGTTTCTTATTATGAGAAAAACAAAAAAGCAGTTCAAAAAATCCTCAAGTTTGATGTGTTGGGGTTAAATCGCTTGCTTCCCAACTGGGTGCTAAAAATCCCCTACGATTTAATGAATCGGCTCAACAGGGTACTATTATTACGTAAGAACAAAAAACTGACATCGTCGATTACAATAGATGACTATTTCTTCTCGGATGTTACAGAAGAGTGTTTGGATTTATATTTTATTGCACAAAAAACACACTTTTAAAACCGGAAAATCGATGAAGGTTATTGCGCCCGAAAAAAGGTTAAAAATCCAGGCTCAGGTTCATTCCAACAACATCTGAAGTGTTCCAGAAATCCAGTTCTTTGCTTTTTTCGAGAACATAGTAAAACCTCATTTCGAAGATTCTGCTGCATTTAAGTTTTGTTCCGGCATACAACCTTGCAATATGCAGGTTCTCGTCGTTAAACTTAATAAAACCTTCCTCTGCTGCATAAATTATAAGTCGCGGTGTAACAAATGGTGGCAATTCAACTGAAAACATCTGGCGGTATCTGAAATGGTCGTCAACGTGCTTAAACATTCTGTACTCAAACCGGTTTGAAAAACCAAAACCCAGCCGACCCAGTTTTTTCGAGATATCACCGAAAACCATTGGCCTGTTTTCCTGAAGCCAGCCGTAATCTTTTCGAATCATCAGAATTCGTCCTGCAACGCCTGCTTCAAACCAGGGATTAATACTTCGCTTGATTGTCACGTCGCCCAATTTCAAATCGATGTTTCCGGAATGTGGTGTGAAATGAACTTTTTCGGTTACGCCAATTTTTGTTTTTTCTGAAAGTGCAACTTGCACCCTGTTTAAATTCCATAATTGAAATATTCGTTCCTGAGCTGAAACAGAAAACAGAACCGGGAGTAAAACCAGCAAAATGATTAGCCTCTTGGTCATGGACTAAAAATAAAAAAAAGCCGGAAAAAATTATTCTCCGGCTTTAAATATATTGCTGTTTTTCGAAACTATTTTTTCGGCATCTGAACGCCGCGTTGTTTTGCGACCTCTTCGAGCCGTTGCTGAAATTTAGATTTTTTTACCTGTTTCTTTTTATTCACCTGCAGTTGAGCCCTGATTTTATCTTCATCGATAAACGACCTGATGGCGTATGTTTGTCCGATGGTAATTAAGTTCGCAAGGAAATAGTAATAACTCAGTCCAGAAGAATAGTTATTCAGGATGAACAGGAACATAACCGGCATCATGTACATCATCGTTTTCATTCCGGGCATTCCCTGAGAGCTTGTTGCCTGCTGATTCAACCGGGTTGAAATAATAGTAGTAACAGTCATCAGCAAACAGAAAAGGCTCACATGATCGCCGTAAAACGGAATTTTAAACGGCAAATCCAAAATAGAGTCGTAAGTAGACAAATCGGTTGCCCACAAGAAACTTTCCTGCCGGAGTTCGATAGAAGTCGGGAAGAAAAAGAACATGGCAACCAAAATCGGGAACTGGAGCAACATTGGCAAACATCCGCCCATTGGGTTAACCCCGGCTTTTTTGTATAGCGCCATTGTTGCCTGCTGTTTTTCCATTGGTTTATCGTTGCCGAACTTTTTATTTATTTCATCAATTTCCGGCTTCAGCGCCTTCATTTTGGCCTGCGATACATATGATTTGTATGTAAACGGGAACAAAATAGTTTTGATGAATATGGTGAGCAACAGAATTATAATTCCGAAGTTGTCGATAAAGCGACGTAGGAAGTTAAATGTAGGAATAATAAGGTATTTGTTTACCGGCCTTACAATGGCATATCCCAGATAAACCAATCGTTCCAGGTCGATGTGGTATTGTTTTAAAGTCTGGTAGTGGTTCGGCCCGAAATAAAACTGCATGTCCATTTTTTCGTTGGACGTTCCCTGGTAAGGAATTGCAATGTCAGCATAAAAATTGGCCAGGTACGCAGGATTCTTTTCATAAACTTCTGAACGAACAAAAGCATTTGGGAAAGCATCTTTTGCGATAATTGTAGAATTAAAAAACAACTGTTTAAAACCTATCCATTTTACGCGGGTGCTCAAATTCTCTTCATCCGATTTGTTCTGAGACAGGTTGTCCACGTCATCTTCAAAAAATTTGTACATGATGTTTGTGTAGCGATCTTCTCCGTATTGAGAGGCGCGTTCCTGCCGCGGCACATCAAACGACCATGTGAAATTTAAATACGACTGGTTGGCCGCAATGTATTTTTCGAGTCCCTGGATATCCATGTCGAAATCAACCAGGAATGAGTTATGTGCTAACGTGTACGAGTATTCCAAAAATTTACCGGGAGCCACTTCCAGTTTAAAACCAACAGACTCTTTTCCTCCGGGGTTTTCTTCGTTAAATTTAATGCGGCCTTCGCTTCCTATTTTTACCTCTGGACCAGTAACTTCAATTTCTTTTCCTGAAAAAGTAGGGGTGAAAAACAACTGGTCGGTCTGTATGCTTCGGTTTTGTGCAAAAAAGTTAAGCCCGAACAACGTGTTGTCACCATCAAACAAAATAAGAGGTAGTGAATCGTGGGTCTGGTAGTTTTTCAATTCAACTGAATAAATTCTTCCTCCTTTATTGGAGAATGTAATTTTCATGAGGTTGTTTTCGAGCGTATAAAACTCTTGTTCGCCCACGGCTGCCGAGCCAAAAATACCAAACTGATCAATCTTTTCCTGTAATTTATTATTGTCTGCTATTGAATCAGGAACGGCAACTTCCGCCGTATTTTCCCGAATGGAAGCTTGCTGTTTCTCCTGCATAGCAGCCTTTTCGGCCTCAACCTGCACAATAGAATCACGACGTTGCTTTGCGGCCTGTATTTCTTCCTCAGAGGGTTGGTTAATCAGAGAAAATACAACAAGAATTGCAAAAATAAGAACGATACCTACAATTGAATTTCTATCCATTTTTTTCTTTTACTAGCGAGTTTTTAATGAAGTCAACAAAAAGCGGGTGAGGATTGAGAACTGTGCTACGGTATTCAGGATGAAATTGCACGCCTACAAACCATTTATGAGATGGGATTTCTACGATTTCGACTAAGTCTGTATCAGGATTTATCCCTGTGGGAATCATTCCGGCATTGATAAATTGTTCCCTGAAAGAATCATTAAATTCGTACCGGTGACGATGCCTTTCGTGCACGGTAAGTTTATTGTAAGCCTTACAAACATGCGAATCTTTTTCAATAATACGACATTCGTAAGCACCTAGTCTCATGGTGCCACCGTAATCGGTAATGCCTTTTTGATGTTCCATCAAATCGATTACCGGGAATGGTGTTTTAGGATTCATTTCTGAAGAATCGGCATCTTCCAGATGCAAAACGTTGCGTGCAAACTCTATTACAGCAACCTGCATTCCCAAACAAATTCCCAAATATGGTATGTTATTTTCTCGGGCAAATTGAGCTGCAAGAATTTTTCCATTCATGCCGCGGTGCCCAAATCCGGGAGCAACAATAATACCGTCAAGATTAGAGAGCTTTTCCTGTACATTTTCAGTTTTGATCGTTTCCGAATGTATCCACTCAATTTTTACAGTACAATGGTTTTCCGCGCCGGCATGCACCAACGCCTCTGCAATTGATTTGTATGCGTCGTGCAATTCAACATATTTACCAACAAGCCCAATGGTTACAGTCTGTTTCGGATTTTTAAGCCGTTCGAGAAACTTATTCCAGGAACTCAAATCAATTTCTTCATTGATTTCCAGTCCCAGTTTTTTTAATACCGTAGTGTCCAGGTTTTCAGCGTGCATTTTCAACGGCACTTCGTATATGGTTGGCACGTTTACCGACTGTACAACTGCGTCCAAATCAACGTTGCAAAACAATGCAACTTTACCCCGAACAGAAGCGTCAATTTCGTGCTCAGTACGCAAAACCAAAATATCGGGCTGAACCCCGGCTTCCAACAATAATTTTACAGAGTGCTGGGTAGGTTTGGTTTTCAGTTCTCCGGTAGCTGCCAGATACGGCACCAGGGTAAGATGGATAACAACAGCTTTAGAACCCAGTTCGCGTTTTAACTGACGAACAGATTCAACATATGGCAGCGACTCAATATCGCCCACCGTACCACCAATTTCCGTGATTACGATGTCATACTTTTTTTTCGACCCAAGAATTTTGATACGCCGTTTTATCTCATCGGTAATGTGGGGAATAATCTGAACCGTTTTTCCCAGATAATCGCCACGGCGCTCTTTGCTGATAACCGACTGATAAATACGACCGGTTGTAACATTGTTTGCCTGCGATGTGGGTTCATTCAAAAAACGTTCATAATGCCCCAAATCAAGATCTGTTTCTGCTCCGTCTTCGGTTACGAAGCATTCACCATGTTCGTAAGGATTAAGCGTTCCCGGATCCACATTTATGTATGGATCCAACTTTTGAATTGTAACCGAATAGCCTCTTGATTGCAACAATTTAGCCAACGAAGATGCTACTATTCCTTTGCCTAATGACGAAGTAACTCCACCTGTAACAAATATATACCTAGTGTCAGACACGCCTGAAATTTTAAGTTTTTAAAAGCCACAAAATTAATTAATAAAACTTATCTGAAAACTAAACCAACCTGAAATTGACCTTTTCCGAAATAAAATAATACAGAACCATATCTCTATTTAACAATAATCAACTCGTTTTCTTTGAAATAAATGAAAAATGTTCGCATCTATAGCAAGAAATTTCCATTTATGGAGAGCATTTAAAGCATTCTATTTCTATATCGAAACTCATAAGGTGCAGTTGGACAGTAAAAAACAAGTTATATTGGATAAGAAATAGCCGTCAAAGAGATTCATGAAATAAATTGCGAATAATATTTACCAGTGGAACTTCTTTTCTGTTTACAAATAAACAATATTGTTAACTTTTGTGAAATACACGGAATTTACAAAAGTACACTCGCTTGGTGACCAGCAACTTAAAGTCAACTTATACTAAATATTCCCTTTAACACATCCCTTTAATACCACAAAAAAAGCTGCCTGCATTTCTGCAAACAGCTTTTTTGAGACTTGCTATATCAAAAATTCAAACAATACATTTCAACTAAACTCTTGTTTCAACTGCTCCACCCAGTTTTTAACACGTCCTGCGGTCATTCGAGCCTGGTTTTCCTGATCAACCAGAAGTCCCACAAATACATTACCCCGCTGAGCTTTCGATGATTCAAAAGTGTATCCTTCAACAGAAGTGCTTCCTACTAAACTACCTCCACATTCTTCAATAATTTCGGCCAGAATACCAATTGCATCGCAAAAATTCTCGGAATACCCTTTCTGATCTCCCAGCCCAAAAATCGCGAACTTTTTTCCTTTTAAATCCATTTCTTCCAAATCAGGAACAAATTCATCCCAGTAATTAGGCAATTCGCCGTCGAACCAGGTAGGCGCGCTCAAAATAAAATAATCATATTTTTCGAGAACCTCCTTTGAAAGCTCTTCTGCATTAACTGCCTCGATACCTTCTTTTCCCCAGGCATCAATAATTTTCTCAGAAACCTTTTTTGATTTCTGGGTGTGAAAACTGTATATAATTGCTGTTTTCTTACTCATCTCCGATAATTTTTAGTACGACATTAAATCTTTTGCAGCATCGTAAATACGCTTCATATCAGGTAAAATTGCGCGTTCCAGAATAACATTAAACCCGACTGGCGTATACGTTGACCCCACACGTTTAACAGGGGCATCGAGGTATTCAAAAGCTTTTTCGGTGATTAAGGCACTCAATTCTCCGCCATACCCGCCAAACACTTTGTCTTCGTGTGCAACAAGTACTTTGTTCGTCTTTTTTACCGATTTAAGAATGGTTTCTTCGTCAAGCGGCACAAGCGAGCGTAAATCAATAACTTCTACACTGTAACCCTCTTGCTCCAGCTTTTCTGCTGCTTCGAGGCTCAGGTGAGTTGCATTCCCGTAGGTAAGCACAGTAAGGTCTTTTCCTTCCTTTCTGATGCGCGCTTTGCCAAATGGCACTTCAAAGTCATCGGGTACAACAGTTGCTGCTTTCGGACTTTGATACAGCGATTTTGGTTCCATAAACATTGTTGGCCCTTTGGAGCGAATAGCTGTTCTCAATAATCCTGCTGCATCGTCAGCAAAAGAAGGGTAAACAATTCGGACACCCGGTATTGAAACAAGAGAACCTTCAATGGTTTGAGAGTGATACAAACCACCTCCGATATATCCTCCCGAGGCCAGGCGAATGGTCACATTTGGAGTAAACTGACCGTTCGATCGCCAGTAGTCGTGACTACATTCCACATACTGTTCCATGGCCGGCCAAAAGTAATCGGCAAACTCCGCTCCTTCAATTACAATCCTGATTTTCTCATCATAACGCGACATTCCATTGGCCGTTCCCACTATAAAATCTTCGGCAATCGGTGCATTAAAAATTCGTTTTGGACCAAATTCCTGCTGCAAGCCTTTGGATACATTAAAAATTCCACCTTTATCTTTATTGGCCATATCCTGTCCCCACATAAAAGTATCAGGATTGCGGCGGAACTCAGCCTTCAATGTTTCGTTAAGCGCTGTAATCAGCTTTATCTTTTCTCCCTCTTCGTTGTGAACTCCCTCCGGGTATTTTTCAGCCGGATAAGGCTCTGGCAAAACAAAATCGTAAATCGACTCCGGATCAGGATTTGGCGCTTTCAATGCCGCCCTGTGTGCTGTTTTAATTACCAGTTTTACCTCTTCTTCAATTCCCTGAAGCTCTTCCTCTGTAAACCTTTCGTAACGCAGCAACAAACGTTTAAACTTAGCCAGAGGATCGTATTTTTCAACGTAATTCCGTTCCGATTCACTTCTGTACAACAAATGGTCGTCGGAGTTTGAATGCGAATGAATTCTCACGCAATTGGCCTGAACAATAACCGGCTTGCTCTCTTCCATGGCAAAACGTTTGGCCTCAATCATTGCATTCATCGAGTCAAACACGTCTTTTCCGTTGCAATGGATGATTCGGGTATTTTTGAAGCCGGTAAAATTATTAGCCACTTTACGCTGGGCAGTCTGATCTTTTTTGGGAACCGAAATTCCATAACCATTATCCTGAATGACAAACACAACCGGAAGCTCTTCCTTGTCGGCCCCGTTGTATGCTTCGTAAACAAAACCCTCACTTACAGATGATTCGCCCTGATTACTGAAGGAAACGGCCTTTTCTCCATAATATTTAATCGCACGGGCAGCACCCACTGCATGCAGCGTGTGGTTTCCGGTAAGCGACGAAAAATTGTGAATGTTCCATTCCGGTTTTGCAAAATGGTTCGACATGTGCCTTCCACCACTCGACAAATCAGTTGCTTTGGAAATTCCGTTCAGAATTAATTCTTCCGCGGTTAAACCGGCTGATAACGCAGTTAACATATCACGGTAGTACATAAACATGTGGTCCTTTTTCTTTTCGAAAACCTGCCCCACAGCCAGCTGAATTCCGTCGTGCCCGGCGTAAGGAGCATGATACGACCATCCGATGGCTTGTTTCAGGTAATTGGGCGCTTTATCGTCAATTGCCCTTCCGATAGACATCAACCGGAACCATTTTTCCAATGTCTCTTTATCGGTCTTTTTTATAGTATGAATCTTGGGTACTTCTAAATCTTTCATATAACTCAAATTGTTTGTTTTCAACGGTATCAAACGCTTTTTGCATGTCTCAATAACACAATAGTTTTTGCGTCATGCTTATTCAATCAAAGCCGAGATTAAATCGAACGGGTGGTATCGAAATCTTCAAGGATATCAGCAATTCTTCTCAGGAAAGCACCTCCCAGTGCACCATCAATCACCCGGTGATCATAAGACAGAGACAGGAACATTTTATGCCTGATTGCAATTGCATCTCCGGTAGGAGTTTCAATTACTGCAGGTTTCTTTTCAATGTTTCCGGTTGCAAGTATCCCAACCTGTGGCTGGTTAATAATAGGTGTACCAATAATATTTCTGAATGAGCCGAAATTAGTGATGGTAAATGTTCCGCCCTGAATTTCGTCAGCCGACAATTTGTTACCCCGAGCCAAATCAGCCAACCTATTCATTTCTTTGGTAAGGCCAACCAGATTTCTTTGTTCAGCATTTTTTATAACCGGTACAATTAAATTTCCGTCGGGTTTGGCAACTGCAACGCCCACGTTAATGTTTTTCCGCAGAATAATTTTGTCGCCATCAACCGATGAATTAACCAGCGGGAACTCAGCAAGTGCGGCAGCTGTGGCTTCAATAAAGAATGGCATGAACGTAATTTTGTCGCCATATTTTTTAATAAAAGCGTCTTTGTTCTTTTTCCTCCAGAAAACTATATCAGTTACGTCGGCTTCAACTACCGAAGTAACGTGCGGCGAAACTTGTTTAGACATCACCATGTGCTCGGCGATCAGTTTTCGAACGCGATCCATTTCAATCACTTCGTCGCCTTCATTAGCGGTTACTGTCGGAGCTGCCTTTCTTTCGGGAGTCGCAGCAGGCTTAACAACAGTGCGTTCTGGTTCCTTATTTCCCGTTTTTCGGGTTTCAATATAATCCAGAATATCTTTTTTCTGAACGCGTCCATTTGCCCCGGAACCTTCAATGTTCTCCAGCTCTTCAGCCGAAATATTTTCTTCTTTGGCAATGGTGCGTACAAGCGGAGAGTAAAAACGATTTGACATTTCCCTTGAAACGCCCTGCTTTTCTTCTTCATTTTCAATATCTAAAGATGCAGCGTCCGACTGAGTCTGCTTTTCTTCTTCTCCAGATTCACCGTCATCTTCGCCTTCGATACTCACTACTGCAACAACCTCGCCCACAGGTACCAGGCTGCCTTCTTTGTGCAGAATTTTTGAAACAACCCCTTCTACTGGAGAAGGTATTTCAGAATCTACCTTATCGGTTGCAACTTCAAAGAGCATATCATCTTCTTCGATTGTATCGCCCTCTTTCACAAACCATTTGGTTATTGTGCCTTCCTGGATACTCTCTCCCAGTTTTGGCATTACGATTTCAAATTTCGACATATTTTAATGCTTTAAATATGGTTTTTTTGCTATTTTCAGTTTATTAAACACTAATAAAATTGAAATGTTCACATTGCAATTTTTTATTAATAATTCATTCACATTCTGAAATGAAAGTTTAATAAAAAGCGATAGCTAAAAAAAAGAAATTTGATTTAGTGGACGGATCGAAAAACAGATGGTGATATATATGTAAAACGCATTATTTACATTTGTAATCTACCGACTAATTCGCTCACTGACTGAATGTTGTGTCTTTGCAAATAGTCATCAACACCTTCAATAATACGCAAAGGGATATGTGGATTTTTAAAAAGTGCAGTGCCTACCTGAACAGCCGAAGCTCCTGCCAGCATAAATTCAATGGCATCAGCGGCATTCATAATCCCGCCAATTCCGATTACCGGAATTTTAACAGCTTTAGAAACCTGCCAGACCATCCTTAGGGCAATCGGTTTAATAGCGGGCCCGGATAACCCGCCGGTAACTGTAGAAAGCAAAGGTTTCCGCGTTTCCGAATCGATGGCCATCCCCAAAAATGTGTTAACCAGAGAAACACCGTCGGCTCCTTGTCCTTCAACTGCCCTGGCAATCTCTGATACATCTGTAACATTAGGTGAAAGCTTTACAATCAGCGTTTTATCGTATGCTTTTCGTACCTCACGCGTAACAGCTTCTGCCCCCGGACAGGTAACACCAAAAGCCATTCCGCCCTCTTTAACATTCGGACACGAAATATTTAATTCAATAGCATGAATATTATCCAGTTCGTTTACTTTTTCAGTAACTTCAACGTACTCTTCAATGGTAGAGCCATTTACATTTACAATTAAAGAAGTTCCGTAATCTTTTATCCTCGGGTAAATATTTTCTATAAAATAGTCGATACCCTTGTTTTGTAACCCCACAGCATTTAGCATTCCCGAAGGCGTTTCAGCCATTCTCGGGTAGAGATTCCCGTCCCGGTTACGCGGAGTAGTTCCTTTTAAAAATATGCCGCCTAATTGCGAAACATCATAAAAATCGTTAATTTCCTCAGCAAAACCACACGTACCTGAAGCCAGCATTACCGGATTCTTTAATTGAAGCTGATGTATTTTTGTTCTTAAATCTGCCATTTCAAATCGTTTATATTGAAGACGGGGCCTTCGGTGCATACACATGAATTCCCTTTTACGGTAGGCTCAATGCAACACAAGCATACTCCAAAACCGCATGCCATCAGGTTTTCTAAAGAGACTTCACAAAAAACCCCGGCTTTTTTTGCTTTCCCTGCAACCGCTTTCATCATGCCTTCCGGTCCGCAGGCATACACTTTATCATAATTTTTCAACTCGTTCCTTAATAAAGGATGATCGGTAACAAATCCTTTTGTTCCAAGAGAACCATCTTCGGTGGTCAAGTGTATTTTTCCGTATTTATTATACGCGCTGATTTCAACATGATCTGCTGCGCTGCGTGCGCCAACAATAATGTCTACATTATCGGCCGGAAGCCCGGATTCCTTTGCAAGGAAAAGCATTGGAGCCAACCCGCTTCCCCCTCCAACAGCAAGAATTCTATCATTCTTATCGGGATAGGAAAAATGTCTTCCCAAAGGAAAAACAATGCTCAGCTTTTCTCCGGGTACTATTTCGGTTAACTTTTTGGAACCCCGCCCCAAAACTTTAACAATAATAGATAGCGTGTTTCTATTATAGTCAACTTCAAAAATAGAAAAAGGCCTCCGAAGGAAAATTTCGGTAGAATTTTTTATGTCGATATTTACAAATTGTCCTGGCTTTACAACTGGTAATGAACCGGGCGCTTTCAATTTTATCAAAAAATTGGTTGCATTTAACCGGATATTATCCGTCACTTCAAAGTCGGAAACTGATTTTTTTCCCATTCTCAACTGATTTGGCGACAAAGATAAATATATTTCCATCAGAACAGGTGGCATATAAAAAGAAAAAACCGTCAGCTAAATCAACCGACGGCCCTCTGTATTTTTGGTTCTGTTTTATGTGAATGTTGGTTGTAAATCGGGTTTGTAAATCTGTCAATTTTTATTTAATCACCACCATCTTATCTCGTTAAACTTGTTGATACAAATGTAAAACATATTTTTAAATGTCATTCACAAATGTACATTTATTTTTAATGCTGTACAACATATTTAAAAAGAATTGTCTTTTCCCCCGGCATTGTAGGAAACAAATGTACCATCAGAATACAGAAGCACCACTTTTTCCAGAACAGCAACATTCTTTTTTGGGGAAACTGGAGCCTCTTTTTTTTCTGTAGCAAAAGGAATTTCAGGTTCTCTTTTTACCTCTTTAACAATAGGTTTAGGCTCACTGGCTGAATCTTCCCCTATTAACATAGAACCTTCTCCGGTAAATAGCCATCTGGCATTTACGGATGGAAAAGCAAGAAGGAACTTTTCTATAAAAACAGCTCCTGGTTTATTTCTACCATTGAGAATATGAGATATATTGGAACGTTGAACTTCCAGTATTTCAGATAATTCCCCGGGAGAAATACCTTTGTAATCTATAAATTTCTGAATACGCTCCTTCATCTTGTCGAAACATTTTATAGATACAAATGTAATACATTCAATTAAGAATTCCTATACAACCCGTTAATTTTGTCAAAATCAAGAGGAAACATCCCTGTTCTATCCAAATGTACTAAAACAACTAATAACCAATTGATTAACTGAATTATTAATATTTATAATACATCATAGATCGTAACATATAAACAACTGGTTTTCATTGTTATATAACTAATAAGTTGACAAAACAATCTAAAACAATCAATGATTTTAACAATTACTATAATTAACATTAATAAGTATGTATTAAAACACTGAAACAGTGAACTATATAATTCTAATTCAATTAATTCAAAACAATGAATACTCCAACTCTCCTACTTCTATTCCTTAGTTGTAAATCTGTTCTTTATGTGAACTACAAATGTTTCGTTATCGTTATGCGTTGAATTTTTTGCGATACAATAAAACTAACCCGGAATTCAGACGATACAAAAGTAAACGCAAATAAAATCGCGCATATTTTACTTTTGTGTAACTACTTTTCAGTATTCAACAAACACAAATGTTATTTTTCAGTTTGGTTGATTTGTAACAATCTGCACAAATAGTGAAGATGCAACATACACTTCCCTGTTTTGCATTATTACTTTGGAATGATTCTGTACATTTGCCCGAAGAAAAAGAAATATTCAATTCTCACGCGCTCAAAAAGCGCGGAATTTGAAGTTAAAACACTAATAACAAATACAGTAGAAATTAAATATAATGTTATTCTCTTCAATGAAGTAGATTATAATAAACAATTTTGCTCATGCGCTCATTTCAAATTGTCTCATTAGTTATTTTTCTGACGCTTTTTCTTTTAGCTGCCATCGGTGCTCGGTTAAATATCAAAAGCATATTTGGGAAAAATAAAGTAAGGGATATATTATTTTCGTTGTTGAACATTTTAGTCCTGCTTGGACTGTTTGTTTTATACATCTTCCCTTTTCAAGCCAGGGAGGCAACCAATTATCCGCTATACTTTTCGTTTAATACATTATTGTTCCTTGTTTTTGTATTTAACGTTCCTCTGGCAATTGCATGGCTTTTCCAATCCATTTTCAAAAAAAAGGTAAAACAACCAATTATATCTTCCGCTGGTTTAGTATTATCAGCGGCAATTACTCTCGTAATGATTTTTGGAGCTGTTGTAGGAAGCAGGCAAATAAAAGTAACGAAAATTGACCTTACGTTTCCCAATTTGCCGGATGAATTTGATAACTATACGGTTGCTCAGCTTTCTGATCTTCATTTGGGAGGAATGCTAAAACCTGAAAAGTTACTGGCAAGAACAGCGCAAAAGCTGGAACGATTAAAACCAGATTTGGTATTGTTTACCGGAGATATAGTAAACAACTTTGCCAAGGAAATGGCCGGCAAAGAGCCCGCATTGAAAAATACAACAAAAGGTTTTGATAGCTACGCAATTTTAGGAAACCACGATTATGGGAATTACAGCAATTGGGACAGTGCTGAAAAGAAACGGCAGAATTTTGAAGATATACTTGACATATTAAAGGATTCAGGACTACAACTGCTGAAGAACGAACATGTGGTTATAAAAAAAGGTGCCGATTCTATTTTTCTGGCTGGAGTTGAAAACTGGGGACACCCGCCTTTTCCGCAATACGCAGACCTGAATGCAGCCATTAGAGGAATTCCTTCGGACGCATTCACCATTTTAATGACGCATGATCCTGCCCACTGGAGCAGCAAAATTGCCGGGAAAGAAGACATTGAGCTCACGCTATCCGGCCACACACATGGCATGCAGTGGGGAATAAAACTTGCCGGAATTCCTTTCAGCCTCGCTTGGCTTGCGCGTGAAAATTGGGGCGGTTTATACAAAAACGGAAGTTCTGCACTTTATGTAAATACCGGACTTGGGACCGTTGGAATGCCCTGGCGGCTCGACATGCCCGGAGAAATAACCCTCTTTACACTAAAACGAGGTAAAGTCGATTGAGAACAAAAAGTTGAAATAAACATCTTTCATTTCAGGAAGATAGGACGCTCTAAAGCCGATACTCGAAGGTGCATAAAACCGAATCAGATTAACATCTGCCGTAACTTCTGTTCCCAATGATGAAATATTGCTGGTATAAGTTCCTGCAATTTTCCCCTGCTCGTAAAGATTTCCTTTCAGCCTGCTGTAATCTGCAAACAACGATGCCTTTACCCGCTTCACATAAACAATTCCGCCAAGGTTCCAGTCGGGGTAAAACAACGGCATTTTATAATCAATTCCCCCTGTAAAAATAGAAGTGGTATTAATTCTTCCCCATCCACGGGCATATCGCACAATGTCTGAAAAGCCAATTGCCCCGCTGTCCTCCTTCTTTTGAACTCCGCCATATAATCTAACACCGTGGTTTTTCATAAAACCGGGCAAATAAACAACAGACTGAAGAGCTTTCATTTGTCCGGCCCGCAGTGTGCCTGCAGGCGAATGACGAAATGAGCCGTCGACTACGAACCCAAAATCAGGGTACATATCGAGGTAACTCTGTTTCAGCAACTGATGAAAATAGAGGCGGTATCCCAACGAATGGAAACTTCCTCCCTGAAATTGCTCCGGTGCCGAGTTTCCGGCTTTATAATAGTTAAATGCGTACTGAATTTCCGGCTGAAGTAACCGGTTAAACGGCCCCCTTTCCAAATTTAAAGGCAATCGAATATTCAGCCCCGAATTTGTCTGTCCCCAGGTGTAGCGCTGAAGTGTGGTGTCGCGGCTTACAACCGTTCCCTGGCTATTCACCTTTTGCATAATCTGCCAATATTCCGAGGCCCTTTTTCCATACGAAAAAATTACATCGATAATCGGGAACCAGCCCTTGAACGAAAAATCGGCCACAAACTTACCGGTACCTTCCGCTAAATCCCATTTGTATCCCAGAACCGTTTCCGAAATTCCCAGTTTATCCTGCGACATCAGGCTAACTCCGGGGTAGAACTCGTATTCTTGGGTATCCACATACACCGGCGCCCAGCTATGAAAATTAAAAAGCTGTTTTCCTTTCGGATATTTTTTTGAAACGAATCCACCGGAAATTGTATCCGGAAACACCGGAACTCCGTTTTCCTGCCCGGCCAACTTTTCTGCAAGCAGATAAGCTCCTTTTTTTACATTCTGAAGCTGAACCACTTTATCGTTATCAGCCGTAGTTTTAATCAACCTGAATCCGTCAGACGTGTAATCACTTAAAACAACAGATTTGCCATCGGCCGAAATAGCAGGTGACTCTACGCCAAACCTAGAGTCGTAAACCTTTTCAATGTTTTTACCGAGCAAATTCATCCGGCACAAATCATTTTTCCCTGAATATGAACTAACAAAGTAGAGCCAGTCTCCAGCCAAACGAAGTTGCTTCACATCTCCTAAGTCTGTTTGTGTCAACCGGCGCAGTTCATTCGTTGTAAAATCTACCGATGCAATACGCTTTCCGTTTCCCGAAAGAATAATCGTTGCAACATTCTCGTTATCCAGCCATTCCGGACTAAAAAAGTAATTATTATTCGCAGACTGAAAACGATGCACCAGCTCACCGTCAGAAACCCGGTAAACCGACAAATAATAGTTGTTTGAAAAATCGGCTTCCACTACTGCTATTTTCGTTTTGTCAGGTGAAAGTGACGGACTAAATGCCTTAAATTCAGGAATAATTTTCAGTTGCTTTTTTGAGCTCGCATTGAACATTCGTATTACTGAACGCCCGCTGTGTTGCCACCGCAAGTCAGGAACCTGTTCCGACCAGACAATCCAGTCGTCTCTTCCGCTAACCGACTCTCTGAAAATTGTTCCGGGTAGCGCTATCCGTTTTTCTGTGCCGTCTGCCTTTATTTCTACAAAAGAAGCAATGCGATCAAAAGCAGTTTTATAAGAAACTAGTGTAGAATCATTTAACCAATGGTTGTACCTGTAACTGGTAAAATATTTTTCGGGTTTGGAAACTACCCTGTCGTAACCATCAGAATAATGCTGGTCTTCTTTTTGCCACTCAATGCGCAGGCTGTCGAACACTGACCGGTAATTTTCAGCGGTATTCAATCCCGTGTGGTTTTTTAGAACTTTTCGCACAGGGGCACCCGAAAACGGATGGCTCCCTGCCCGCGTAAATATTTCCTCAACAATGGAACTTCCGTAACGAGCCCTCAGGTTTCCGGTCAGATAGTATCCCATGGAATAATGATCCGGAACAAACTCTCGGTACGACCCCAGGTACGCTTTATCGTATGAAAAAACACCTTTCTCGATAACCTGAGCTTTTTGCTCCATTAAAAAAGAGGGGAATCGTCCTCTTCCGTAGTTGCCCAAAGCTGTCTCGGTAACAACGGCATCGCCTTCAATAAGCCACCAGGGCAGGTACGCCCCAAAAACAAGCGCAGTTATCTGCTCGCCAAGAAGAAACTTAGTCCACGAAGGCAAGTTGCTGTTTACTTTAGTAAGCTGCACCACATGCCTGAATTCGTGCAAAGCCAGTTGTTCCAACCAGTCTTGCGGATATATATCCTGATGTGGCGTGGTATAAAACTCCGAACGCCGGGGCGCCCAGGCAACCAGTCCGTTAGACTTCACGGTTTGAGTATGCAGAATAACCGGCATTTTTTCCGGACTGTACTTCAGCGAATAACTTCCGTACGGATACACTGTTTCGAGAGTTCCGGCAAGTTTTTGAGCCTGCTGTTCAAAATAATCAGGGTAAATCAACTGAAAATTTTGAGTGTTAATCTGCCGCCACCGGATTGAAGCAGGATCTTGCCCGGTCTGAAAATACTGGCCTAACGCATTTACTGCGACCAAAATAAAAAAGGTAAAAGCTAACGGTCTCTTCATAACTCAAAAATAAACATTCCCTCAAAGAAACAACCAGTCGAGCAAAAGAAAAAGGCCGTTCTGATTTTCATTCAAAACGACCTTTTTTCAGTAAGATATTTTTGACGCTAAACTTCGTTAACTCCCAAAATCGGAATCGGATTTTCATCGTCATTTTTATTTAAAACTGATTGATACAACGTAGCAAAAGAAGCATGTACCCACATAATTGAAATAATTATTCCCACAAAGAAAGCAATCAGCCCGCCAATATACAGGAAGAAAGAAACAACGGCCATTCCAAAAATTTTCCATCCGTGGCCACGTGTCATCGCCCAGCTTTTTTCCACTGCCTGCATGGGTTCTAAATCTTTGTCCATTACCAGGTACGGAACAAAAGTCAGGCGGCACCAAATAATTATTCCGGGAACAATAAGCATTACAAAACCAATTATTACCAGTGCAACCACAATGAGGTTGGCCAGAACAATTTTCAGGTATTTGGTTTTGAACCCGTCAAACAGGAACCTCAGTTCTGCTTCTTCGTTGCGCATCGCTTTTAAAAACAGGTATTTTTCTCCATACTTAATAATCGGGAGAAATAAAAATCCGTACGCCATACTAAAAATTGCAAGTGGAAAAAACCAGACCAAATTAAACCAATCTCCGCTATCGGCTTTCCAGTTTGCTCCCACCGGACCATTTAATAAACCAACAATAATTACAGCCAACAACAACGGCAAAAACGCATTTTTTGTCATTGTTCGCCAGGCGTAACCAAAACTTCCTCCAATTGAGGGAATCAGGTTGTAATGTTTTTCGCTTTCCATTTTTTTTGAGTTTTTAATTTCTGTTTTCATTAATTGTTGAATCGAAAATAGAACTTCCCAAAAATAAATCCTAGCTACCTTGGTAGGATATTAAATAATCACTACTTTGGTATGCCTTTGCTGCTTAGGGCAAAGCTCACCAAAACCATATAGAAAACAGACAACACGGATTGCAGTTTTTTTTAATCGGGACGCGATTAAATTTTTGATTTTGAATAAACCACTACCAAAGATTGATAGAAAAAAATGCTCGTTGAAAACATCTCGTATCTGGCAACTTTTGTTGCAACCGCAGGAATGGCAGTAATTGGTTCATTGCTTTCGTTTCAGTTATTTCGCGAAAACAAGCAACCTTTTCTGCAGCTATTGTTTTACCAGCAAATTTTTCTTTTTTCCTTTTTTATTTACGGAATATGGGGAAATATTGCACTTCGGGAGGTGGTTGCGGACGCATCACTAAGCCAGGAATTATTTGGCAAGCTGGCGCTTTTTGTTCCGCTTATTGGGTTGCCGTTTCTGTTGGTAAGCTGGTTTATGCTGGTAAAATTTGCATGGGAGCTAAATGGCTTTCGCTTTTCTAAAATCTGGACATTCAGCTACTTTTCCGGCTTTTTGTTTGCACTGGCTTTTTTTTCCTTTTTGTTTCAGAATAACTACTTACAGATACCGGTAAAACCTGACGTTTTTATCATCAGGCTATTTCTGGTTTTGAACTTCTTTTTTCATCTGGTTTTCATATTCCCTTTTATTTTAAAAAACAGGACGAACGCAAATGACACGCTAAAAAAAGAGATACAAAAATGCGCTTACGGTTATTTTTTTGGTGTGGTTATTTATTCGGCAGTACTGTGGTTTCTGAAAAAATTCGGGTTTATTGGCACCAACCTGTCGTTTATTCTTTTGTTTGGAATTAGCCTACTGTTACCTGCGTGCGTCAGGAAATTTGTGAAATTCCCGAACGAAAACACAGTACAAAAACTTGATTTTAGTTCCTTTTGTGCTGCTTACGAAATATCAAAACGCGAATCACAAATCGTACTTGAAATCTGTTCCGGGAAAACCAACAAGGCCATTGCCGAAAAGCTTTTCATTACCTTGCAAACAGTGAAAGACCACAACCACCGCATTTACACCAAAACCGGCGTAAAAAGCCGGATACAACTGGCTAACCTGGTACGAGAAAAAACGGGCATCAAATAAACCGGCACTCCACTATTCTTCAAAAAACAAATCTTCTTTGATTTTCTTCATCCGGTCGAGCGCATAGTTCACATTTTTTGCAGACTCGCCGGCTTCTTTCAAATACAAATTGTAGTAGTTTAACGCCAGCGTTTTGTTGGAATTAAACTCTTCGTAAGTAGTTGCAATTTCAAATAAAACCTCGTGATTTTCGCTGTCCAGTTCGTTCGCCTTTTTCAGCGCACCAATTGATTCTTCAAATTTGCGTTGCTGCCCGTAAATTTGCCCCAAATGATGGTACATGTCGGGCAAAAAAGAAGGCGTTGCCGATTCGATGGATGCATTCATATAGGACTCCGCCTCGTGATACCGGGCTTGTTTTTTATAGCAAAGACTAAGGTAAAAAAGAGCAAACGGATCGTTGGCAACCTGGCCTGTACACAAATCGAGCATTTTAATTGCATTTTGCTCGTTGCCCGAAAAATACAAGCTGATTCCGTAATTCAACAGTACCTTGTATAAAGAGTCTCCATCGGCAAAAAAGTAATTTTCGTAATACTTGCGAGCGTCGTCGTATTGTTTATTTCGAAAAAACTGATTGGCTTTTTGCAGGAAAAGCCTCACATCTCCGGGAAAACTTTCTAATCCAAGATTCACTGTTTGCATTGCTTTGCCAAACTGTTCTTTTTGCTGAAAAAGGGTTATCAGATTAAAATAAGAAGCATAGTCGCGCGGATTTAGCGCTATCGATTTCTCATAAAGAGATATGGCCAGGTTTGTTTTTCCTATTTGATGAGCACAGTATGCGAACTGCTTATTCCAGTATGTATTACCCGAATCCTTCGCGCATATGTTTTCAAATAAAATGTAAGCTTTTTGAAATTTTTCCAGTTGAATATAATTTTTCCCCAACTTGCCACCAATAAGCTGATTGTTCGGCGCCAACCGGACTGCTTTTTCCAAATGCGGAGTTGCATCGTGATAATTTCCAAGTGCCGTTAGCGCATCTGCCATTTCGACCAAAAAATCCGGATTTTCAGACTCCGTTTTAAGCGCTACCGAAAAAGCCTGAACAGCCTCGCGGAACTTTTGAGTACTGCATAATACCAACCCTTTTTTGAAATACAACGAAGCCTCGGGCTTTTCCGTCACCAAACGATCGATCTCACCAATGGCTTTTTCGAATTTCTTGTTGATAATGAGCAAATCAATACTTTCCTGGGGAAAAGCGTAGAAACAAGCAAAAGTCAACCCCAACAACACACACACAAATTTCATATTATGCAGCTTAACTTTAAGCCATTCCTGAAAAAGCGGAAATAAACCTGCATTTCCAAAAATGGCTTAAAAAGATGATTTTGTTACTGAAGCACAAAATTTATGGGAACCGTGTAACTTACATTAACCGGTATTCCCTTTTGCATTCCCGGTTTCCAGGCTGGCAAAGTGTTTACAACCCGCAAAGCTTCCTGGTCAAGAGCAGGATCAACTCCCCGGGCGATTCTTGCATTTGCAGTATTCCCTTTTGTATCTACCACAAAGGTTACGTAAACTCTCCCCTGAATGCCTTTTTCCTGCGCTGTTACAGGGTATTTAATATTGTTGGCAATGTATTTTCGGAGTTCCAGTTCTCCTCCCGGAAATTCGGGCATATCTTCAACAATAAAGAAAATCTGCTCGTCGGCACTGAGTTGTTTTGGGGCAACAACTTCCTTTTTCACCAGAAGCAAATTCCCCATGCTGTCGCTTTCCAAACTGAATTCTTCACTTCCGGCCATAATACTTTTTAGCTTGTCGAGGCCTTCTGCTTCTCCGGCTATTTTCAGTTTATCGTCCAGAAAAGTAATTTTCAGCTCATCGGGCTCTGCCAGCGGAGCAACAACCTCTGCTGTTTCTTTCTGCTCGCAGGCAAATACAATAATCAATAAAACTGCAGTTAAAAAACCCAGCACAATTTTTAGATTGGCAATTTTCGAAGATTTTATTTTTGACATCATCTTAATTCGATTTTTAATTAATGAGTAATTGAAATTGTTGGTTAATACCAGCTGCCCTCCGGCAAACTGGTTAAGCAAAAGCTTTTTGTAGTATCCGCGATTTACGCCCGAGCCCAAAACTGCCCTGTCGGCCAAGTACTCGTGGTTCTCGCGAATGGCGTGCCGCAACATCCACATAAATGGGTTGAACCACTGAAAAACTGTAAGTATTTCCAGAATAAGCACATCGAAAGAGTGCCCCTGTTTTACGTGCTCCATTTCGTGAGCAAGCATTCGGTCGTAGCCATCTTCGTTTTGCAGTGAGCGGTTCACAAATACATAATTCAGAAAAGAATACGGACTACCTTCATTTTTAAGAAGAACCAGCTTGATTCGTCCAAGTTTTTGAACTTCGTGAGTTCGTACAATTTTACCAATCCGAATCAGCCGAACTAAAAACATGCCCATAAACAATGCCAGTCCTACAAGGTAAATCCAAATCAGCAAAGACGCTGAAAGCACAGCCTGTTCAACCGTTATTGTAAAATCGTGGCCATAAACCGTAACCGTTTCCATTAAATTGCTGTAGGGCGTAACCGTAATTTCAGAAAGCATTACCGATTGCGGTTCGTAAACCCTGAACCTAAAAAACGGCAACACAACCGAAAACAACACAGACCCGAGCAAAAACAGCCTGTTTAGCCTGAAGAAAGTTTCTTTACGCAAAAACAGTACGTACACTACCGACAGTAATGCCAGACTGATGCCGGACTCAACGATAAAGTTAACCGTGCTGTTCATTTTCTTCCTGATTTTCGTTTTCCAAATCGCGCTTTACATCTTCCATCAGCTCGTCAAAATCTGTAAGACTCATGTTGTCTTCTTTTGCAAAAAACGACACCATTTCTTTAAACGAACCGCTAAAATAGTTGCGCATAAAGTTTTTCATGAAAGAACGGGTGTACTCTTCCCTGCCCACAAGCGGAAAATATTCGTGGGTTTTTCCGTAAGCGTTGTGCCCCACAAATCCTTTCTTCTCCAAAATGCGAACAATGGTAGAAACGGTATTGTAAGCCGGTTTTGGCTCCGGCATCTCGTCTATCAAATCTTTCACAAATGCTTTTTCATTTTTCCAAAGGAGTTGCATCACTTGCTCTTCCGCTTTTGTTAGTTCTTTCATTTCAAACTCTTTTTGTTTTCATTTTAATTGACTGTTGAGGCAGCAAAAATTAAATCCATAGTTTATAAACTATTTCCTTAGTTTCTCGCTAAATGGTTACCTGTAAGTACATGTTGAATTGCAGTTTCTTTTCGGCAGTTCTACTCTCCTAACCTGCATTTACAGAAACCATTTTATATGAATTATTGTTCGATTCCCAATGCATCTAAACTATTGTTGCATGCAATAATCTGATGCAAACAGGAAAACAAACTTTCAACATCTATCGCATTATTCTCATAAACACACTTTTTAAAATTGGACACTAGTTTTATTACTATTTCGGATATCCATTTCAAACATACAACTAATCTTTTAGTTTACAAACTAAATCGTTAGTTTATTTAAGTACACAAAACATAACAAAATCTTTTTCAATATATTACAACAACTAACAATTTAGTTATTACTTGTCCCTGAAAAACAAAAAAGCGAAATAGCTCCTCTTTGGAGAGTTAGTAAGCATTTTATACCATGAAGTATTTTGCTGTATTGCAACGGCTGACTATTTTTGTTTTACATTATCCAAAAAAAAGCATGATTCCAGAAATTGAAAAACTTAAAAATACCGCGTCCGGAAATTTTTTCCTGATGGCCGGCCCCTGCGCCATTGAAGGCGAAACAATGGCACTTCAGATAGCTGAACGAATTGTTGAAATAACTAATCGGTTAAAAATTCCATTTGTTTTTAAAGGTTCGTACCGAAAAGCCAATCGTTCGCGGTTGGACTCGTTTACTGGTATTGGTGACCAAAAAGCCCTTTCTATTTTAAAGAAGGTGCGTGAAACTTTTGATGTTCCTGTGGTTACAGATATCCACTCGGCAGACGAAGCCTTGATGGCGGCGGAATACGTTGATGTGCTCCAGATTCCGGCATTTTTATGCCGGCAAACCGACATACTGGTTGCTGCCGCCCAAACCGGCAAAGTCGTCAATATTAAAAAAGGCCAGTTTCTTTCGGCAGGCGCCATGCAGTTTGCAGTCAATAAAGTCAGAGAAAGCGGAAATCCAAATATCGTTCTTACCGAACGGGGAACAACATTTGGGTACACCGATTTGGTTGTGGATTACCGCGGCATACCCGAAATGCAAAAAATGGAAGTACCGGTTGTTCTGGATATTACCCACTCGTTGCAACAGCCCAATCAGGCAAGCGGCGTTACCGGAGGAAAACCCGAGCTGATTGAGACCATTGCCAGGGCCGGAATTGCAGTGGGAGTTGACGGGATTTTTATTGAAACGCATCCCGAACCGGCAGTAGCAAAATCAGACGGAGCAAATATGTTAAAACTCGATTTGCTGGAGTCGTTGTTGGAAAGGCTGGTTAAATTACGACAAACTATAATTCAATTCTAAAATGAAAAACAGACGTTCATTTCTTAAAAAAGTGGCTGCAGGAACTTTTGCAGCCGGATTTTTTCCTTTCTCAAAACAAGCATCTGCCGGGGAAGTTAAACTTACCGGAGCGTTGATTCACCACGTGTTTTTCTGGCTAAAAGAACCTGCTAACCAATCGCACAAGAAAAAATTGATTGATGCGCTGAACGATTTGCTAAAGGTTGAAACCATAAAAATGAGCCACATCGGGATTCCGGCAGGCACCGAAAGCCGCGATGTGGTTGATCATTCTTATTCGGTTTCGTACATGGTAATGTTCGACAACCAGGCAGGCCAGGACAAATACCAGGTTCATCCGCTACATTTAAAATTTGTGGAAGAGAACTCGTATCTGTGGAAAAAAGTAGTGGTTTACGATTCGATTGATCAATAGAAAAACAGGTAAGCCATTAGAATTGAGGCGATAATTCCTGTGAAATCTGCTATCAAACCACAAACTACAGCGTAGCGGGTGTTTTTAATTCCAACCGAGCCAAAGTAAACTGCAAGAATATAGAATGTAGTGTCGGTAGCTCCCTGAACCGTGCTGGCCACGCGCCCCACAAACGAATCGGCGCCGTAAGTTGTCATGGCATCTACCATCATTCCGCGAGCGCCACTGCCGCTTAACGGTTTCATTAAAGCAGTTGGCAGGGCAGGCGTAAAATCAGTGTTTATTCCCAACTGCTCAAATCCCCAGGAGAATCCGGCAATCAACCACTCCATCGCCCCCGATGCCCTGAAAACACCGATGGCCACAAGAATTGCCACAAGATAAGGGATAATCTTCACAGCGGTTTTAAACCCGTCTTTTGCACCGTCAATAAAAGCTTCGTAAACATTTACCCTTTTGCGAAGAGCCATCAAAATAAAAACAATGATAACCGAAAACAGAATAAAATTGCTTGCCAGGTTGGAAACCCGGGTTATTTCATCTTTATCCAGTGCCGAAAAATACCAGATAATGGCCGCGATTACTGCTGTTAAAACGCCCAAATAACTTAAAACAACTTTGTCGAGAAGATTGATTTTCTGGTAGATTGCAACGGAAATTAAGCCGGCCAGGGTAGAAAAATAGGTCGCTAATAAAATCGGGATAAAAATATCGGACGGATTTACTGCCCCCAATTGGGCGCGGTAAACCATAATGCTTATTGGTAAAAGTGTTAACCCCGAGGTATTTAAAACCAGAAACATTATTTGTGCGTTGGAAGCCGTTTTTTTGTCCGGATTGGTTGCCTGCATCTCTTTCATTGCTTGCAGTCCGGTTGGGGTAGCTGCGTTGTCAAGATTCAGCATATTGGCAGCAATGTTCATCATAATAGAACCGTAAGCCGGATGCGATTTCCCCAACTCGGGAAACAGCTTGTTAAAAAACGGACCAATTACCCTTGAAAAAACATTTACGATTCCGCCCTTCTCTCCTATTTTCATGATGCCCATCCACAGGGTTAGCACCCCGGTTAACCCGAGTGAAATTTCGAAACCCGTTTTAGCCATGGAAAATGTTTCGTTTACCATATTCGGGAAAACTTCTGCATCGCCAAAAAAAAGCAGTCGGATTAAGCCAATCACGAAAGCCGCCAGGAAAAAAAATATCCAGATGTAGTTTAGTGCCATAATTTTTCAAATGGTGGTTCCAAGATAACAAAAAAGAGGAACCCGCTTTTTACATAAATCCGTCATTCTTAAAAAATTATATTTTGAACGAAAAAATTTCAAAATACTTTCTGCTAACAATCAGTTATCTTCACCCATTCAGATGTATTTTTTGCCCGTCATATGCAATAAACACATTATCGGGCAACATCGCCTGAATTTCCTCGTGAGTACCAAAAGCGTGACTTACATGGGTTAAATATGCAACGCCGGGATTTACCCTGGCAATAACTTCCAAAGCCTGCTGCAAATTGAAATGAGAAATGTGTTTCTCTTTCCGGAGGGCGTTTAGTATTAAAATCTGTGTTCCTTTTAGCTTTTCCAGCTCCTCGTCGGGTATAAAATTGGTATCGGTAATGTAACTAAGCTTCCCCACCCGGTAACCATAAACAGGCAATTTATAATGAAAGCATCTGATCGGTACAAACTCAATCCCGTCAATGTCGAACGGGCGGTTTTCCACCTGATGCAACTCCATCATCGGAACTCCCGGGTATTTGTTTTCTGCAAATACATAGTCGAAAATACGCTTGATGGAATTTTGAACCCTTTTTTCTGCAAAAATATCGGTGGGGCGCTTTTGAACCCAGTTAAATGAACGAATATCATCAAGCCCGAAAATATGATCAGCATGTTCGTGCGTTAACAGAATTGCCCGTAGGTGATTGACGTTCTCCCTCAGCATTTGCTGCCTGAAATCGGGGCCTGCATCAATTACAAAATTTTGTCCGTTTATTTTCAGCAACAGGGATGAACGAAGTCGATTATCGCGGGGGTCAGCAGATTGACAAACATGACAATTACAAGCAATTACAGGCACTCCCTGCGATGTCCCGGTTCCTAGAAAAGTGGCTTCAATTTCAAATGTATTGTTATTTAACATGCTGCAAAATTAACAAAAGGTTGCCGAAACCATGATTATCTGTAATTTTACCAAAAAATTTTTCTGATGGCAGAACTCTTTTTGGTACCCAATATTTTGAGCGATGGCGACTGGCAAAATGTTTTGCCGGCACGTATTTTTTCTGTGCTGACCAACACCCGGTTTTTTATAGTCGAAAACATTCGTACTACCCGTAGATTTTTAAAGCAGGTAAATCATGAAATAGATATCAATCAATTGGTATTTTTCGAGCTGAATAAACACACCCGGCAACAGGATTTGCCTGATTTTTTGGCACCACTGGAGCAGGGCAACAATGTAGCAGTAATTTCGGAAGCCGGTTGTCCGGGGGTGGCAGACCCGGGAGCAAGCGTAGTACAAATCGCCCACCAAAAAGGATATAAAATAGTTCCGCTGGTGGGGCCATCGTCTATTGTGTTGGCACTAATGGCATCAGGATTAAATGGCCAAAACTTTGCTTTTAACGGATACCTTCCGGTAAAACCGCACGAACGCACCAAAGCAATTTCGAGTTTGGAGAAGCTGACCAAAAACAACGGACAGACCCAAATTTTTATTGAAACACCATACCGGAATAACCAGTTGGTTACTGACCTTTTAAAAGCCTGCGCACCTGCCACTCTGCTTTGCATCGCCGCTAATATTACCGGAGAAAACGAGTTTATTGCCACAAAAACAATTTCGCAATGGAAAGGCAAAGTGCCCGACTTACACAAACAGCCTGCAATATTTTTAATAGGAAGCTAAAAACGGTAGCCAGAATATCCTAAATCAACCCCTTGTTTTTAAGCAACAGGAATTCCTGTTCGAAATTGGGAGTAAAAAAACCGTCTCCCAACCGGGCTTCAATTTGCTTTTTGGTCCAGAATCTGGCTTCAACAACTTCATCTGAATGCACATTGAAATTTTTGTGATCGTGTGTTACAAACAGATAGACCAACTCACTTTCCACCTCCGATTCCCACTTGTACACATGAAGCAGTCGAGCAGAAAAACCGGCCAGTCCTATTTCCTCATAGGCCTCTCGCTGAAGTGCCTGTTCCAGATTTTCTCCGGCAGAAATATGTCCTCCAACAGCAGTATCCCATTTCCCGGGTTGAATGAGTTTTGAATCGGGTCGTTTCTGCAACAGAATAGCTTTATTCCTGTTTAAAACCTGTAAATGAACCACCGGATGCAGCAATTTACTTCCGTTGTGCACCTGGCTGCGCGGTGCCTGCCCGGTAACTTTTCCGGTTTCATCTACCAGAGGAACCCACTCTTCTTTTGACAATTCTTTTTGTTTCTTTTTTTGTTTGACAAACTCATACAAAAAATATGCACCAAACAATAAGTAAAACAAGCCGCCACTCACAAATGCCCACGCTTCTTTACTCATAAAAAACGTGGAATAGAAAACCAGGAGTGTGTGCCCCAAAAATATAAAAAACAGGCTTTTCAGGCTTTTTCGCATTTGGGCAACCTGCGCTTCATTCAACTGAATATCTTTCAGGTAGCGTCTGCTCATCAACCCGATAATATTCACTTTCGAAAAAGCGGAGATTGCCAAAACAGTTACCAAAATAAGTTCGATCAATCCCGGCTTCAGTTTGAAGAACAGGTCGTTATCCAAAAGAATGGACACAGCGCCAAGTACGACCAAAAGCAAAGTGTCGAAAAGGATAAATTTGTCGAGCCGTTTTTCCTTAACAGCTACCCAAACCATTTCGAGCAGACCAACACCAACGGCCACAAATAAACCGGTTTTGGTTCCCCATATTTCGTCAGCAGCAATAAAAACAAAAAGGGGAATAAAACCGGGCAATAATTTTTTCAGGAGTTCAGTCCCTGACATCAGAAAATTTCGTTCAGTTGTTATTCAGTTGTTTCTTCTTCCTTCTCTTGTTCAGGAGACTGTGTTGGGTAAACTTTGTAAACCTCCACTTCCATCATTAAAGAGGTGAAACCTCCGGCACCGTAGGTTCCATACTGTCCAAAACCCAGATTTGAGTCGAAAATAAGGAGCGCTTTCGATCCTTTTTTCATGTAGGTAAGCGCCTCGTGCAACGCTTTCAACTCACTCACTGAGGAAGGAGACGTTGATAATTGAGTAGGAGGAAGAACAATCAAATCAAGAGGTTCGTATGCACCGGTAGAAGCTACATATCCACTGTCGAGTGTGTAAGTTGTATGAAATACCTGTACCCGATCACCCATTTTTATGGAATCTCCGATCCCTTCTTCCTCAGGTAAAAAATATAATCCGGATGGTTTTTCTTCCAACTCCGGAGTTTTTGAATAATGTGCGCGAATAAACTCGTCCAGCTTTTTTAACTCGTTCTGGCGTTGTTTTTCCAGACTGTTTTCTTTACACGAAAAAAAAGCAACGGCAACTGCCACAAAAAATAATCCTGTAATTATGCGTTTCATCTGTTTTCTATATTAAAATTAAAAAACTACGAAGGTTTTATGTCGTATAGTTTTGTTACGAAAATAAGCGTCTGATACGGAGGTATTGACCCCCACCCCGTGCTTCCATAGGCCTGCCCGGAAGGAATTACAAACTGAAATTCTGCTCCTTTATTCATTTTCTTCAACCCTTCTTCCCAGCCGAGAATCATCCTCGATTTTTCGCCTTCCAAAACAAATTCCATTTTACCGTCTGAATAGTGCAGTTCAGAAGAATCGAACAATACACCATCAATAAAATAACCGGCATACCCTACAATCAGCGTGTCACCTGATTTTGCAAAATCGCCTTCGCCTTCTTCCCTTATCACATAATAAACTTGGTTAGCCGTGGTATCAATGTCATGTCCTTTTGCCACCAGGCTGTCCAAATAGGCTTCTCTCAGCAAAATTTCCTCCGCTGCGGTGTACACTTTTTCGTCACCGTCCTTCAAACACGAAGAGACAGCCAATGCAACCACTGTTGCAAAAACCAGGTTAATCAATAATCTCATCTTCATTCTTTCTATCATTTAAATTGTTGTTTCCAATAATTGATGCTTATAGTCGCTTAAAAGTTGCTTGAACTTTTCAACTGATTCGTCAAGTGAAATTTTTGTTTCGCCTCCGGCCGCGTTCCGGTGTCCTCCTCCTGAAAAATGTTCCCTTGAAAACTCATTAACCGGGAAACTTCCTTTGGACCGGAAAGACGCTTTTACATAGTCTTTCTTCTCAATGAATAACGCGCTAAATACAATATTATTAATCGACAACGGATAATTAACGAAACCTTCGGTATCGCCGGGTTGAAATTTGTATTCCTGAAGTTCTTTTTGAGAAAGCCAGATAACTGCTGCCCGGTATTCTGGAAACACCTGCATTTTTTCTGCCAGGCAATGCCCCAGCAATTGCATGCGTTGAGCCGAGAAATTATGGTAAACCGCTGCATGAATCTTTTCGGAATCAATTCCGGCTTCCATTAGTTTAGCAACAACCTGAAATGTATTTGGCCTCGAAATATTGTGGCTGAAACATCCCGTATCTGTCATAATTCCCGTAAAAAGTCCTTCTGCAGCATCGTGATTCACATAACCAGACAGATTTATGCGGCTCACCACATCAAAAACCAACTCGGCAGTTGAACTGTATCCCGGTTCAGAAATCATCAGATTACAAAAATCAGATGGATACGGATGATGATCGATTAACACTTTTTGGTTGGAGAATTCCAAAATCGCTCTCTCCATTCGCGCGGTGCGCTTGGGCTCATTAAAATCGAGACAAAACAAAACCTGGGCGTCCTGCAAAATAGTTTTGCACCTGTTTTTCTTTCGCTCGTAAATCAATATTTCCAGTTCGGAAGAGAACCACTGCAAAAAAGCAGGGTAATCGTTCGGAACAATAATTTTTACGTCGTGCCCAACGTTTTTAAGCACTTCACCTAACCCAATAGCCGAACCAATGGCGTCGCCGTCGGGATTTTCGTGCGTTACCACCACAATTTTTTGTTTGGGGTGACTAACCAACGCTTCTAAAGACGTAAAAATCTCATTTACAGTATTTTTCAAAACTACAAAAATTTGAATTGACAAAGATAAGAAATCTGCCTCGTGGGCAAAGGCATCTTTCCTCAATTTTTGTTAATATTGCGGCACTAAAAACATTTTAAAAATTGGAAAAATGGCAGGAAACCAGACTTTCACAATGATTAAGCCAACGGCTTTCAAAAAGAATTATGCAGGTGCAATTTTAAAAATGATAACCGAAGCCGGTTTTCAGGTTAAAGCGATGAAATTGACCCGGCTGACAACCGAACAGGCAGGTGCTTTTTACGCAGTGCATAAAGGGAAACCGTTTTATCAGTCGCTGGTGGATTTTATGAGTTCGGGGCCAATCGTGGCAATTATTCTCGAAAAAGAAAACGCAGTACAGGATTTCAGAAATTTTATTGGGGCAACCAATCCTGAAAACGCTGCAGAAGGAACCGTTAGAAAACTGTATGCAACCAGCTTGCAGGAAAATGCGGTACATGGCTCAGACAGTGATGAAAATGCTATTATTGAAGCAGACTTTTTCTTCTCTAAACAGGAAAGATTTTAATTCCGAAGAATTTATATTTCGATACTAAAACTGCGTTTTAAAGAGCTCGAATTCTGAGTTTTTTAAAACGCAGTTCTTTTTTTGCAAAAGCTTTTTCAATCCGATTAGAATGGATTAGAAAGCCGATTCTTTCCTAAATTTTGCCTTCAACAATTTTCAGAATCTCCGACTCTTTTTTCCGGGCAGAAGAAGCAAGTTTTTCAGCCTTTTGCAATACCAGTTCAAGAAACTTTTTATCGTCACAACCCGAAGCATTTATTTTAACATTCAGATAAGCTCCTTCAACTGCCGTGCGGGCACAAAGTGCACCAACACCGGCATCTGAAACAGAGTTCGGATTTCCAATTTCTGCCATCGTGTGCATTACCTCCAGCGAATCGTGAGCCAGCTGCATAACTTCCAACGGTACTTCAATGGCATTTTTTGTTGCCTGCTGAATTGCCTCTCGGCGTTCTGCTTTTTCCTTTTCGGTTGATTTTGGCAACCCGAATGCTGCCATAATTTTGTTAAATGCTTCAGTGTCTTCGTCCACACATTTCAACAGTGCCTGGTGATACTTTTTGCCTTTTCCCGCCCAAACGGAAAACTCATCCCAGCGGTGGTCCCAACCGCGTTTGTGTGCAGAAAGATTGGCAACCATTGTTCCCAACGCAGCACCAAACGCTCCCACTGCCGCCGACACAGAACCTCCCCCGGGTGCCGGAGATTCAGATGCAGTATTTTGCACAAATTCCTCTAAAGTATTATTTACCAATTTCTTTTCGCTTCCTTCAGCAATAAGGTACTCAATAATTTTTTTCTTCGGGTTAAACGGGCGCAACTCATCCAATCCCATTGATTTAACTGCTATTTTTATAATTTCTTCGTCGGAAATGCCGGTTGATCGCTTCTGTTTACGCAAAAAATATTTTCCTGCTTCGAGCATCGCTTGTAACGGAATTAGCCCCACTAATTCAGAACCGGTAACTCTGAGTCCCCGCTCGCGAGCCTTGTTTCGCACTTCGTCGAACGCCACATACACAGGAGTTACCGAAATATCGGTAAGGTTCATTGAAATTTGTGCAATTCCGTATTCTTCAATGTACCAGCCAATGGCACGAGTTTTTTTCAATGTTCCCGGAATACGCACCGGATGGCCATTTTCGTCGGTCACTATTTTTCCGGTTACCGGGTCTCCTTCTCTTTTTACCCGGCCGGCTTCGCGCACGTCAAAAGCAATGGCATTTGCTCTGCGCGTGGAAGTGGTATTCAGATTTACATTGTACGCCACCAGGAAATTGCGGGCGCCAATTGTCGTTGCCCCTGTTTTTGCAATGCTTTCCGACCAGACTGCCGGGCCAAAATCGGGCTTCCATCTTTCTGATGTTATTTTTTCTTTCAGTCCTTCATATTCACCCGAGCGGCAGTTAGCCAAGCTTCTTCGTTCTTCAACAAAAGCAGCATTTTCGTAACAATATACCGGAATGGACAACTCATCTCCCACCCGTTTTGCCAGTTTGCGCGCAAATTCAGTAGCTTCTTCCATCGAAATATCAGATACCGGCACAAGAGGACAAACATCTGTAGCGCCATAACGCGGATGTTCTCCGTGGTGCTTGCTCATGTCAATTACCTGCGCAGCTTTTTCTATTCCCCTGAAAGCAGCTTCAACAACAGCTTCGGGCTCTCCCACGAAAGTAACAACAGTCCTGTTGGTTGCTTTTCCCGGATCGACATCCAAAAGCTTTATTCCATCAACACTTTCAATAGCGTCTGTTATCTCTTTTATAACTTCAGGATTCTGACCTTCCGAAAAATTCGGCACGCATTCTAGTATTCTTTTCATTTCAGACTACATTTATAAATACGGCAACGCAAACATTGCGCTGCCATTTTTCGCAGTCAAAATTAAAAATCTGTTGCCAAAAAGCACATGATTTAATTCACAGAATTAATGCTCCTGCACTTCGCCGTTAAGAATAACTGTTTCTACCAGGTTGGAACCGAAAGAATAAGGCAGATATTCTATTCCCGGCACTTCGGATGTAATAAAAAGGTTGGCAATTTTACCGCGGGCAATACTTCCCAGCCTGTCACTAATCCCCATGGCATAAGCCGAATTTATGGTGGTAGCATTGATCACCTCTTCAGGCATCATTTTGTAATTAATACATCCCAGCGAAGAAATAAAATTCATGTTCCCACTGGGCGACGAGCCTGGATTATAATCGGATGCCAAGGCCACCGGAAGCCCTGCTTCAATCATTTCGCGCACCGGAGACAACCTCATTCCCAGGAAGAAAGCAGCTCCGGGCAAAACAGTAGGCATGGTTTCCGTATCCTTCAGGCATTCAATTTCATTCACGCCCATGTGTTCGAGATGATCAACAGACAGCGCATGGTATTTTACGCCAACCTGAACACCACCGGTTAACCCCAGCTCATTGGCATGAATTTTCGGACGCAACCCGTATTTAATTCCGGCCATCAAAATGCGCTCGGTATCTTCTACCGAAAAGAAGCCTTTATCGCAAAAAACATCAATAAAATCGGCCAATTCTTCTGCTGCAACCTGCGGAATCATTTCATTGATAATTACATCTACATAACCGGAAGGGTTGTTTTTATATTCGGCAGGAATGGCGTGAGCGCCCAAAAAAGTAGAACGAATGCACACCGGTGCAGTTTCTTTAATCCACCTTATTATTTTGAGCATGCGGATTTCTTCCTTGGTGCTTAGTCCGTATCCGCTTTTAATTTCTACTGCTCCGGTACCGGTTTTTATGATCTCCATAACCCGGCTCATTGCATCGTAATACAACTCTTCATCAGAAGTTTTCTGCAAAATTTTCGACGAATTAAGTATTCCGCCTCCCCGCCGCGCAATTTCTTCGTACGACAGCCCGCGAACACGGTCGACAAACTCTTTTTCGCGTGGCGCCGGAAAGACCAAATGTGTGTGTGAATCACAATACGATGGATAAACCAATCGGTCTCTACAATCTATTTCAATCAAAAAATCATCATCTCTGTATACGTCTTTCAGATGGCTCATTGTGCCGAAATCCTGGATAACCTCGTCCCTGATTATCAAAAAAGCATCTTTAATGGTATTCAACTTTGCCATTTGCTTTCCGGATCTGAATAAAACCGGATCGTCCTCCACCTGAACCAGCTCTTTTATATTTTCGAGAAGTAATTTCATTTTTATGATTTTAGCGTCTTTAAGATACAAATTAGTTGTGAAAAAATATGGTTGTCATACTTTGAAAACGAGAAAACTTTTTTCATAACCCAGTCTTTTTTAATAACTACAAGAAAAAGGTTTTATTATTTTCGGCTTTAAAATAGAAAAACATGTTGAAAAAAGTACCTCACACCTATGTCATAATTTTTTTATTGATTGTGTTTTGTGCAATGTGCACGTGGTTTATTCCGGGCGGAGAGTTTGAACGTGAACTGGTTAACGTAAATAACGTGGAGCGGGAAGTTATTAAGCCGGGATCTTTTAAATATATTGAGAGCCACGACCAAACCTGGCAGGTATTTTCAGCTTTTTTTGACGGTTTTATAAATACGGCAAATATTATTGCATTTATTTTAATGATAGGCGGGGCTTTCTGGATTCTGAACGAAAGTAAAGCCATCGACATTGGAATTTATTCGTTTCTGAAGTTCTCAGAGAAATGGAAACGCTCAAAGTTAATAAGAAAACTGGGAGTAAACAATATCATTTTAACCGGAATAATGTCAATTTTCAGTCTTTTTGGCGCTGTTTTCGGCATGAGTGAAGAGACCATCGCGTTCACCATAATTTTTGTACCGCTGGCTATTTCAATGGGTTACGATTCAATAGTCGGGGTTTCGTTATGTTTTGTTGCCGCCGCACTGGGATTTGCCGGAGCCTTCCTCAATCCGTTTACCGTTGGCATTGCGCAGGGGCTTTCCAATATCCCGCTGTTTTCGGGCATTGAATATCGCCTCATTATGTGGCTCATAATAAATGCAGTCGGGTTCACCTTCATTTTACGATATGCTGCAAAAATTCATAAAAACCCGAAAAAATCATTGGTTTACGAAGAAGATGCATACTGGCGTAATCGTAACAAAAACAGCAATACGAATTTTGTTCCATCGGTTACCCGGGGCGCCTGGGTAGCTTTTATTCTTCTCTCGGTGTTTCTGATTCTTTTTTCTGTTTACTATTTCGAAAGCAGCCTAAAAATAGGAAATAAGGAGATTGTTTTTCCGGCTGTTCCGGTTGCAACATTGTTGTTTATTGGTGCAGGATTCCTCACATTACGCAAGTCATTTCACTATTTTATTCTCAACCTGTTAACTTTTACCATTGTGTTTCTGATTATTGGCGTAATGGGATACGGCTGGTACGTAATGGAAATAGCCACTCTGTTTCTGGCTTTAGGTATTTTTTCAGGAATTGCATCGGGAAAAACAGCCAACGAAATTACCAAGTTGTTTATTGAAGGCGCAAAGGATATTCTCTCCGCCGCTATGGTGGTTGGGCTTGCCGGCGGAATTGTTGTCATCCTCGAAAATGGACGAATCATCGACACCATTCTTTTTTATGTTTCGCAAACCATGGAAGATTTAGGCAAAGTAGGCTCTGTTAGCGTCATGTATGTGATCCAGACCTTCCTGAATATTTTCATCCCCTCCGGCTCGGGAAAAGCGGCACTTACAATGCCTATGATGTCTCAATTTTCAGATTTAATCGGCATTTCGAGGCAGGCCACGGTAGTTGCCTTTCAGTTAGGCGACGGCTTTACAAACCTTATTACTCCCACTTCAGGGGTGTTAATTGGTGTTTTGGGAATTGCCCGCATTCCTTACGAAAAATGGGTAAAATGGGTGGCTCCGTTTATTGTAATTCTGGGCGTTTTGGGCTTTTTACTATTGCTACCCACCGTATTGCTCGATCTTAACGGATTTTAAGACATAAAAAAACCTGACTCAAAAGAGTCAGGCCTTCTAATTTTTTTATGTCGTCCGGATTATTCGTCTATTGAAATAGCTTCTACCGGGCAAACTTCTGCACATGAACCACAGTCGGTGCAAAGGTCGGGGTCAATTACGTAAATATCACCTTCAGAAATCGCATCTACCGGGCATTCATCAATACAAGTACCACATGCAATACACTCATCAGAAATTTTATATGCCATAGCTATGAACTTTAAAGTTTAACAAGTATGGCACAAAAGTACAAAGTTTGATAAAATATCAAAGAACATGAATAATATATTTGCAACTGACGCGCAAACATTTACATAAAAACATAATAATCAAACGATTACCATATTAAATTAAACAAAAAAACAAAAGTAATCTACTTTTTATTACTTTTGGAAGCAAAAATTAAATGGATGTTTCTAACATAACCTACGCGTTACTGCTGACAGCATTTGCAGGACTTTCTACCGGAATAGGAAGTGCAATTGCATTTATGGCTCGAAAAACAAACACCAAGCTGCTAACGGTTTCTCTGGGATTTTCTGCCGGTGTTATGATTTATATTTCTTTTGTTGAGATATTTGCAGAGGCCAAGCACAGTTTCATAAGTGATTTTGGCGAATTCTCCGGCACTTTATATACCATCGCTGCATTTTTTGCCGGGATTCTGATAATTGCTCTCATTGATAAAATTATTCCATCGTTCGAAAACCCGCATGAAATGCGGCCACTGGAAGATATGGCCACTCAGAGCCGGAAGAAGCCCAAGAAAAATCTATTTCGCACGGGAATATTTACTGCGTTGGTGGTTGCTATTCATAATTTTCCGGAAGGAATTGCCACATTTATGACCGCATTAAACGATCCTGCCGTTGGGATTGCCATTGCCATAGCCATTGCTATTCACAATATTCCGGAAGGAATTGCGGTTTCAGTACCCATTTTTTATGCAACCGGAAACCGAAAAAAAGCCTTTTTCTACTCATTTTTGTCGGGATTAGCAGAACCTGTAGGAGCAGTTCTGGCCTATTTTTTACTGATGCCATTTATAAGTGCCGGCGATTCTGATGTTATTGTTTCCAGCACAATGGCGGCGGTTGCCGGAATTATGGTATTTATTTCGCTGGACGAACTACTCCCCTCTGCCGAAGAATACGGAGAACACCACCTGGCAATTTACGGATTGGTTGGAGGCATGGCAGTAATGGCAGTGAGTTTACTTTTGCTCACCTGATTTCAGGTAATATTTGCAAACAGAAGTCAGTCCGCACTTTTCACATTTTGGTTTGCGTGCCAGACAGGTGTACCGACCATGCAAAATCAGCCAGTGATGTGCTTTAGGCACTATTTCCTCGGGAATATATTTCATCAGTTGCATTTCGGTAGCCAACGGAGTTTTGGCATTTGTTGTCAGACCAATTCGGGCAGACACCCTGAATACATGCGTATCAACCGCCATAGCAGGTTTATTGTATACAACCGAAGCAATTACATTGGCTGTTTTCCGTCCTACTCCCGGCAGTTTTTGCAGGTCATCAATATCTTCCGGAACCTGGCCGTTAAAAAGCTCTACCAGCTTCTGCGCCATTCCTACCAGGTGCTTTGCTTTATTATTGGGGTACGAACAACTCCTTATGTATTCAAAAACTTCGGCAGGTTCTGCCAATGCCATTTTTTCGGGAGTCGGATATCTTTTCAATAGATCGGGAGTAATCTGATTCACCCTTTTATCGGTACACTGTGCAGAAAGTATTACGGCAACAATAAGCTGAAACGGATTTTCATAATCCAGTTCGGTTTCGGCCACCGGCATTGTTGTTTCAAAATATTGTATGACTTTCTCAAAGAGTTCTTTTTTGCGCATTATATCACTATATTTTTCTCAAAATAACTCATTTTTTTAATGAATTGTGTAACAAAACCAGATTTAATGGGTCGTATAAACAGAATCGATGCACAAGTCTATTTTCTCCCCATGATTAAATAGTTTCGAGTTAGTAAATTAAACAGACCTGGAAAAGCCGGCCGACACCGGCTTTTCATTTGCATTTGCTATTTTTGCCAAAATTTTATTCATGAGACCATTTATTCAGGCTGAAAATCTTTCGAAACGCTGGGGAGAGCTTATGCTTTTCGAAAACATTTCGTTTACCGTTTTCGAAGAACAAAAAGTAGCGCTTATTGCCCGAAACGGAACAGGAAAATCAACACTGTTGGATTTGCTGGCCGGAAAAGACACCCCCGACGAAGGAGTAATTACCATTACCAACGATATTAAAGTAGGGTATTTCGAACAGGTTCCGCAATTAAACCCCGAGCACAGTGTTTTGGAAGAGGTGTTTGACACTGACAACGAGAAACTGCGTGCGGTAAAACAATTCGAACTGGCTGTGGCACAAAATAACCAGCAAAAAATTGCCGAAATATCCGTAAAAATGGACGAACTGAATGCGTGGGATGCCGAAGTTGAAATAAAGCAAGTGCTCACTCAGCTCAAAATAGTAGATTTGGAGCAACAGGTAGGGCAGTTGTCCGGAGGGCAACAAAAAAGGCTGGCACTGGCAAAAGTACTGATGCAGAAACCTGATTTGCTGATTCTTGATGAACCAACCAACCACCTCGATCTGGAAATGATTGAATGGCTGGAAACTTACCTGGAAAAGACAAAGTCAACTTTACTAATGGTTACTCACGACCGCTATTTTCTTGACCGCGTATGCACCGAGATTATAGAAATGGAAGACAACCAGATTTACCGTTACCAGGGGAATTACTCCTATTTTCTGCAAAAAAGAGACGAGCGAATAGAGATGCAGCAAGCATCGGTTGCCAAAGCAAAAAACCTGCTTCGCACCGAACAGGAATGGATGCGGCGTATGCCCAAAGCCCGTGGTCACAAGGCAAAATACAGAGTCGACTCTTTTGAGGAAATCAAAGAGAAAGCCAGCCGGAGACTGGGAGAAGAAAGCGTTGAACTGAGCGTAAAATCTGCCCGGCTTGGAAAAAAGATTGTTGAAATTGAAAATCTGTCTAAATCGTTTCCGGGAGTTAAATTGATCAATAACTTTTCTTATAAATTCTCGCGATACGAAAAAGTGGGCATTGTTGGAAAAAACGGAACCGGGAAAAGTACTTTCCTGAACCTGATTACCGGCGCCATGCAACCGGATGCCGGTAAAATAAAAATTGGACAAACCATAAAATTCGGATACTACAGGCAGGAAGGTATTAATTTCGACCCGCAGGAACGGGTAATTGATGCGGTGAATAAAATTGCAGAATTCATTATTTTCGAAGACGGTTCGCGCATGACCAGTTCCCAACTGCTAACCCGTTTTCTTTTTCCGCCCGACACGCAATACAATTATATTGAAAAGCTGAGCGGTGGCGAGCAGCGCAGACTCTACCTGTGTACCGTTTTAATGCAAAATCCGAATTTTCTGATTCTGGATGAGCCTACCAACGATTTGGATATTCTGACACTAAATGTTCTGGAAGATTATCTGAAGGCTTTTGAAGGATGTGTTGTGGTAGTTTCGCACGACCGGTTTTTCATGGATAAAATTGTAGATCATCTTTTTGTTTTTGACGGGAATGGAACTGTTACCGACTTCCCTGGAAATTACACCATTTACAGAAACGAAGAGGAAGAAAAACTTAGGTTAGAATCTGCCAAAAGTCCGGCAAAAACTACCGACAAAAAACAAAAGGCAGAAGAAGCAGAAAACAGCCGGAATTCCAAAACAAAAAAGCGACTTTCGTTTAACGAAAAACGGGAATTCGAACAGCTTGAAAAAGATATTCCGGAACTGGAAAAACAGGTTGCAGAACTGGAAAAATCGATGAATTCAGGAACACTGCCGCACGATGAATTGTATGAAAAATCGCTCGAATTAGAAAAAGTAAAAACGCTGCTCGACGAGAAAGAATTTCGGTGGCTGGAGCTGAGCGAGCTGGGGTGAAAAAGGAATAGTGTATTCAGTTGACTCAGAAATTGGCCCCACTATTTTGCCTGTTATTGTTGTATTATTGCTAGTCAGTCAAATGAAAGATGGCGTAAGTATGCTTATTGGCAGGTTGTGGCCGAGAAAAAAGCCGTGTGCAACCTGCCAATGTGTATGACCGTATTACGTCGAATTAAGCTTTCTTTTGCCGAAGCATTGTCCGAATTGATTGAACTGCTTTATCAACGCGAGATGACATTTCAGAACTTGTTTTTAAGGTTGAGTCATTTGTAATAACAGAAACTTCATCACCAGCTAATTTTAGAATAAACTGTTGTGCCTCTTCCAATCTCTGTCCATCTTTTAATGTATAAGCACTTGAAGCTGTTGCTGTTTTTACTGAAACAACATCCTTGTAAAAGAATTCATTCGTTGATTCATTAATTGATGTATTTTTAAGCCAGTTGTAATCACACTCATAACTGCCAAGAAAATTTTCAGTGAATAAGAAAATTTGAATTTTCCAAACAGAATATCTAAAAAACCCATCGTTTCCTTTTCTTCTTTTAACATCGTCAATATCGAAACCGCTAACCCGCCAAAATTGAGGGCCAGGAATTACAAGAGATTCTGCAACTAAATCTTCCTTATCTACACCAACCTTATCAAGAGCATCTTTCTCAATAATTGATTTAGTGTCTTCCCAAAACCATTCATCCATTTGAGAATCAGCAGGACGAGCCTCATAACGTTTTTTAGCTTTAAAAAACTTTAAAATAGGTATCACTGCAATTAGCAAACCAACAATTATCAATACTGGTGTAACTGTAGATTTTTCAATTACAGCACCAACAACAATGGCAACTATTCCTAACAGGAACAATTTCACACGAAATTTTGGTTTCGGTGCATCAAAATACTCTTGAATTTGTTGTTTTTTATCCATTTTGTACAGATTTAATAGTTATAAAAAATTAATTAATTTTGAATTATTGATAGCAACTGATCATCTCTGATAATTACATTTTTAACAAGAACATCTAGTTCGTCTGGCTCTTTCTCTGCAGTTTGAGCATCAGAAATCAACTCATTATAATTCGGCTGTGGTACTTTAAGCCCATTGCAAGCATAATAATCATAATTTATAATTGCAGCTAAATAAAAGTACTTCTCTTTATCATCAAGCTGCATTGCAGTATTCAGGTACTCTTCAATTCTCCTAATATCCTTAAGGTTCATAGACTTTGGGCGTTTCCCCCTTATTAAGGATAAAGCGTAGTAATAGTAAACGTCTGCTTCGTCAGGGAGTTGAGTAATTGCAGCTTCAAAATTTTTGATAGCCAAATCATAAAGCTTTAAGTTTAGATAAAACATCCCCAAAGCAAATAAAGCTTCACCATCACTTGGATCTTCTTTAACCTGAGCTTTAAAATAATTGGCAATCTTTTTCGCTTGTTTTTCTTCAACATTCAGTGGATGGCTGTTTGAAACTATAATATTTTCACTCTGACAATAAATACATGTTGTATTGTCTGGCGAAAGATTAGCTCCACAACCATTACATTGTAAAATTTCTACTTTCATATAACATTAGTTTAATGAATTAATATAAAATATGGTGTCGTTAACAATTTCAGTTATCTCTGTTTGAATTGCTTTGCCATCAGATTCAACTTTTTTTAGCTCATCCAAATTATTCTCTATTGCACTTAAAGAATCGTTAATTTTCGAGTATGAGTTATTGTTTTCAATAATTTTGGGATTGCCAAATTGAATTTTATTGGTCAGTTTACTAATAATTGAATCATGTTCAGATTCAAATGATTCAGAAATGCCTTTTTTCGATAATTCAGATTTGTACTTGCTTTCTAAATATTTAAGCTTTTGAACTAAAGTTGACTGGGAAGCAAAAACGTTTTCGGCCTTTTCATTTTCGACAACTACATTGTTGTTTAGTTTTAATGTAAAACCAGTTGCAATCACCCCGAATAAGGTACCAACAACAATTACGGAGTAATACCACTTTACTGAAATAAGGAAAAGCAGGAATAAGTTAAAAATAAGAATGACTGCAATTCCAAAAATCAGGTAAAAGAACAAGATTGAACCTAATACAGAATAGGTTGAACCAAGAACTTTCTTACTACTAAATCTTGTAATGTAAATAAATCCGTAGAAAAGTAGTTCAAGAAAAATTGTGTAGCCAAGATTAAATGCAAATAAGGTCGTTCTGCTTTCTGCCTTCGACCAATATAGAAATAGGAAAACAGTAACTGCAATTGTGCATAACAGCAGTATTAATGAGATATTTATCTTCCGTTTCATATGCCAAATATTTAAGGGTGAGGAAATGGCGGTGGTGGTGGAGTTGAAGTACCAAACAAGTGCTTAATTTCAGGCAAATTCTCAGCTTTGTCCCATTGTGCCATACCTTCTTTCCAAACAAAAGTTTCTTTAGTAATTTGACCATTTTGGACATATGATTTTAGCTGTTCCAAATTAAATGGACCTTCTTGCTTGTTATTTACTAAAACAAAAATTGCAGAAACAGGTGGAGGAGGTGGTGTTGCGTGTAGTTGATTCTGACCAGTATTTAACTGGCTGCCCATATTCCCCATTTGATTTCCCATTGCGCCGCCAATGCCAAATCCCATTCCGAGCCCCATTCCTGCCCCCATTAGATTTCCAGAATTGCCTTCATTTTGGGCAGCAGAATCCATAACATCAAACGAACGTTCTTGCTGATAAGTGTATCCTTCGATATCTCGTTGTAATTTATTGGCTTGAGCTTGGTTAATTTGTTCAACCTGTGGATGATCTTCAGGATAATTAATTGATTCAGCGTAAAAATTGGTAATTAGTATTCCATATTTTTCGAATTCTTCACTTATCCTTTCTTTACAGGTTTTAGAAATATCGTCAACATGAGCTGGAATATCTACGACCGAAACTTTTCGTTGAACGATATATTTCGAGATTGTATCGGTTACTTTTGTAATAATCAGCGAGGTAAAGTATTGCTGAATTGTTTGGATGTCAGCAGTATGCAATGTCCCAACAATTTGCGTCATAAAACTTCTTGCCTCACTTATTTGAATCCCATATTCTCCATAAGCGCGAACAGGAATAATAAACCCATAAAGAGGGTCTCTCAAACGCATTGGCGTTTTTGTTCCCCATTTTAAATCTCTTTTAACGGTTTTATTAATGTACCAGACTTCTGCTGAAAAAGGAGTCTTGCTGCCAAAGGGCAAATTAATCAGTTTTTGGAGTAATGGAATATTCGCAGTCGAAATGGTATGAGTTCCAGGTCCAAATGAGTCCAAAGCTTTTCCACCTTTGTAAAAAATCGCTTCTTGACTTTCGTTTACAATTAATTGAGCTCCAATAGTCAGGTTATCATAAGGAAACTTCCAGACTAATTCATCCTCTGGTCCATCATATTTTATTCGGTCAATTACCCCTTTTCGGGAATTATCAGTACCGTCAAATGTTCGACCATCCGTTCGATTTCTGTTAAATAGGCCCATAGTTATTAATATTTATGATTAAATAATAGTTTGTGTGGTTCTAAGAAAAGGGGAAAAACAAATGTGTCGCAATTTTGTATTGGCTTTTGGCGCTGACAATTTGCAACTCTTGTGTTTGTGCGTTAGCTTTTTCTAGGTTCATTCTCATTATAATATGTTTAGTAACGGCTGAATGAATGTTTACAGAGCTAATTCCGAAAAGATTGTCCGTCTGAAGGACGAAGAAAATCGAAACGAAAATCCACGGCTGGCAAAATGCCAACCCCGCCATGAAACATTGTTACAACTCGTTTTTGTTTTTATTTCTTATCTATTTTGTCGAGTTTTAAAAGGTCGTTTTGGGTTATTTCTCTCAGTCATTCACTTTTTACTATTGTCTTTTCCTTGTCATACTGATTTGTAGGAAAAGCCGATGTGTGGTCGTTTTCATTCATTAGTTGTCTGTCGATTTTTGGACCAAATTTATTCATTTTTCAAACAATCTGGGAACCAATAATCAATGTTTTTTCTACTATTTTCAATGCTTCGCTTCCTCAAATACATTTCATTTGTTTTTGAGGAATAATATTTTCTGCTTCGCTCTTTTCTTTGTTTTCTTCTTTTCCACTCAAAACCTGGTTAACTGTCAAAAAATACGTTGTTTATGTTTTGACTTTTTCTTTTCTGCCTTCGCTTTTATCTTGTTGAAATAGATTTTTATTGATTAATAGGCACCTCTTTAAAATGCGCTGGGAACAGTTATTATAAATGTTGCGTAAGCAGGTCAAACGAGAGTCTTATTACCCGCTCGAAACCGAAGCAGGCACGAGATTAACCTGTATCGAATCTGCACAAACCAAGACGTGCCTTACAACACATTTTATACATTGTTTTCTATTCTATGGTCAAGTCCCTTGATTTCGGATATTTCACTGAATATTTCAAATCAAAGTCCTTTTTCTCCATTGGTTTTAACGCAAACTCCCACCTAACTTCTCCACTTTCTTTGTTTAGCTTACCGCCAGATACATTTTGAATGGTTACTTCAATTTCTTCGAGTTTTGACACGGGAGCTTGGTCAAGTACGACCATATTAATCTCTTGGCTTTTGTTATTTCTAATGGTTGTTTTCCAAGATTTTGATTCTTCTTTCTTTGAACCAATAAATTGTCTGGTTTCAAAATCCTTTTCTTTTTCCCGGTTAACAATTACATTTTTGTCTTTACCTAACGAAAGCTGCAAAGTGTCTGATGCAAACCGAACATCTAAAAGTGATTTTCCAACAAACGTTCCTTCGAAAAAAATATTGGCTTCACCTTCCAGCAAGTTAAATTTTTCCCAGTCAGTTATATTTGCAATTAAGTAAGCTTCTTTTTCAATTTTGGGTACTGAATAATATTGGAAGAATGCAGGTACCTGATATACTACCATGTCAACCGAATAGTTTTTATTGTCTGAATTGACTGAATATGGAGTTGAAATTTTAAAATTTATAGACGTTTGATTTTCCGTTTTTTCAAAAGGAATTGCAATACTTTCTACATCTCTGCTTCTAGTTTTATTTACTGAAACTCCTGCTACTCTGCTTTGAAGTGGTTTTGATATTTCAGCGTCGTTCTGAATGCCATAACCAACCACAACAGTTTCTTGCAATGCTGCATCATCTTCAAACATTTTTACATTAATTACAGAACTTGTGATTGGTAAAGTTTGAGTTTTAAAACCAATAAATGAGAAAGTTAAATAACCAGCATTGTTTGGGAGTGTAATTGAATAATTTCCGTTCATATCTGTGACGGCACCAATTGTTGTTTCTGGAACCATTACCGTAGCACCTGGCAATGGATTATTCTCCTGATCTAAAACCCGACCACTGACAGAATTTATTGATTTATTGTAAATCGGCGGCAAACTGTAGTAGTCGAGATAATAAGTCTTAAGTTCCGGAGCAACTCCCGATGAATTTGGATTTGAAGAGGAAAAACTAAGTTTTACATTTTTCCAATCAACTTTAGTGTCTTGCCGTAAATTTGCTTTATAAATAATCTCTACGGGGTCATTTATTGTATTTGCACGAATATCATATGTTGGATACCACCCTGCGTTGTCAACAATGTACGATAATTCGAAAGACGGATTTGTTTTAATTTTACTTTGAACCTTTACTAAAATTTCACCCGAAGCAAATTCTTTCTTGCTTGTTAATGTATTTAATTGGTTTTGAAGTTCGTTCTTTTGTTTTCTTAATTTTTCTAAAGCATTGTTTCTTTCTATTTCTTTGAGTTTTAATGCAGTCAGTTTGGTGCTATAGAATTCAGAAGCGTCTTTGAGTGTCGAAATATTTAATTCATTGTTTTTACCACCAATAACCCTATTGTCATTTAAAAAAGTCAGTTCATCTTTTAAAATCGAAAGGTAGGTTTCTTCTAATTTGATTTGATCGTTTAGGTCATCAAGTTTTTCTTCAATTTTTTTTACTTCTTCAGATTTTTCGAGTTTATCAATAAAGTTTTGCTGATGATTTACTGCCAAAACAGTCACCTCTCCACTCGCTTTAACCTGAATACTTTTTGCGTCAATGAAAGGAGAAAGATTTATAAATTTTAAAATTGTGATTCCAGAGTTAACGTCAACCGTTTTTTGTCGTGTAACTTGTGCTTTGTCAATAAAAACAGTTACTTCATTAACTTCTGTTTTGATTTCTTTTTCTACAATTTCTTGTGCAAATAAGTTGCTGAAAATTAGGCTTAATAGTAAAATAGTTATTGCTTTCATAATATATTCATTTTCATAGGATACAAAAATCTCATAAATATCTTTATTAAAGTTCTGACTAACATCAGAAAATACAATTGTGGTTCACGAGTTACCTAATTCAATTTCGTCAGGTTTTATGTCAAATTTAGCCATTTGTTTTAAATTCTTTTAGCTATTCCCATCTTTCTTTTTTTTGGGTCGAAGGGCAGGTATTCTTTAGGTGTATTACACCGTACTTTTTTGACCAGCAGTGTCTAAATAATTCCGACTAGCATAAAAATTAGTCATTGATTTACAACTGTTTCGTTAGTCAATTTTGTTATTCCCTGACTCATTCCTGCTGTCCCTTATACGTTAGCGACAGGATTAATAATCCGCTTTTACTTATACACATTATTGCGCATTCTTTTTTATTGTTTTTAATATTCTGACATACTAAAACTATTGATAGAATTATTTGAAGTAACCGAACCAACAACATCTAGCAATTTCAGCTTTTATTTTCAAGCCTTATAGTCATAAAACAATTTTTACAATCAAATTGCAGTAAATATTTTCTGTTTTTGTCCTCGAGATAAAGCGGTTCCGAAGGTGTGTTCCTAGCTCCTTGAAATCGTTCACAAAAACCTAACTCGTACTTTAAACAGTAACGCGAAGTCATTAATAGCTGGTTCTCTTTTGCTGAGCTTACTTCAACAGCCTTTTCCTGCTTTTCTACGCCATGTTCCTGATAAAACTGCCCGGCCTTTTTATTTGAAATATTCTCAGAGAAATCAACCTCCTTTTTGGGAAAATCAATCATTTTCGGCTGACGATCTGTATCTTTTCGCGCAAAAGCTGCTGTTCTGGCAGCCATGTGCTTCTCAAACAGGATTCTCCTTATTTCATTCAATTCAGAAATACGGAAAAAATAGCTCGTTTTGCATTTGTTTATCACTTCAGTGACGTTAAACATCGAACTACCCGATTTAGAAAGCTGTGAAATTAGATTTCTCTCAGCTAATTCAGGGTCTTTGGCCGTTTCAGGCAATTGCTCAACAATGTAACTCGAAGTTAGTTTATCTTCATCGGTTAATTCAAAGTGCAGGTTGTTATCCTTTTCCGACACACGGATGCTGGCAGTTACTTTGCGAATAGATTTATCTGATTCCAGCAATTTAATGAAGTCATGATCATAATTGCGATAAAGAACTGTTCCGGAGGAAAAATTTGAAGTGTCGGCTATAAAAACCTTGTTATCAACAACTTTTTCAATTCTAAATCCAATTAGCTCATTGTTCAAAATAAAACACATTCCATCGCCATTGTTTACTTTATCATTAGCATTCAATGTAATGTAACCTGAACCGACTGTGTCAACCGTTCCAATCTTTTTGCCTATCGATTTAGGTGAATAAGTGTTTATCAGATTTTTTGATCGTCCAAACAAAAAATAATTTGTGCTTTGCCTGTTGAAGCTCCTTTCAGGATCGGGTTCAAAATTTATCTCCGTGTTTCCTGAAGATGATCTAACATATTGCGGTTCGGATTTAAAAATATCATTAAGTTTTTTTCTGTAATAACTTACCACATTCTTGATATAGTTGATATCTTTTAACCTTCCCTCAATTTTCAGGCTTGTTATCCCGGCATGAATCAATTCTGATAAATTACTGCTTAGGTTTAGGTCTTTCAGCGAAAGCAGATGGCTATTAAGGATTATTCTTTTTCCATTACCATCAACTAAATTGTATGAATGTCTGCAAGCCTGAGTACACATTCCTCTGTTTGCACTTCTTCCGGTTGTTACCTCACTAAAGTAACACTGGCCACTGAGGCTAACGCATAATGCCCCATGAACAAAATATTCCAGATCGATTTTTGTCGCAGCTCTAATCTTTTGCAACTCCGCGAGTGATAACTCACGCGCCAGAACTATCCGGTCAAAACCAAGCTGATCGAAAAAGCAGATGCGTTCAGTTGAAAAATTATTGGTTTGTGTGCTGGCATGAAGAGGAATGGGAGGAATATTCATTTTTAAAATGCCCATATCCTGAATAATTAAGGCATCGGCTCCTGCGTTGTAAATCTGATGAATTAGTTTCTCTGCCTCTTCTAATTCGTTGTTATAAAGGATAGTATTTAATGTAACATAAACTTTCGCCTTGTACTTATGTGCAAACTGAACCAAGGACTCAATATCAGCTAAAGAATTTGAAGCTGCTGCTCTCGCTCCAAAACGACTGGCTCCAATATATACTGCATCGGCTCCATAGTTTATTGCAGCCTTTCCCAATTCAAGGTTCCGTGCCGGAGCTAAAAGTTCTATTTCTGTTCTGTTTTTCAATCAGAATTTTTTTGAGTTATTCTTTACTACATCCCTATTCATTAACCAACGTTTTAATGTATGAAGGAATCTCTGCTTTAAAAATCATCTCTTTATGGGTATAGGGATGTAAAATTTTAAGCGATGCAGAATGCAATGCTAATCTTTTTGCCGATTTATCTTTTTCTCCATAGATTTTATCGCCCACAACAGGATGTCCAATTTCCGAAAAATGAACACGAATTTGGTTTTTTCGTCCTGTAAATAAGGTTATTTCCAGCAGACTGTATTTTTCCGATTCTTTAAGGACCTTATAGCCGGTTTTTGATAACTTTCCCATTTCCGGGTTAGTGACAGAATACATTCTAAAACTGCTGTTCTCGGCTAAATAGGAAGTAATGGTACCATTCTTTTCCTGAAGAATACCATGCACAACGGCGAAATATTTTTTATTGAAATTCGCCCAATTATCCTGTAAATAACGTTTTGCTTTTTCGTTTTTTGCAAAAACCAACAATCCCGAGGTATCTCTGTCAAGTCTGTGAACTATAAAAATCCGTTCTCTCGATCGGGGATTTCCTTTTCTCACATAATCATTCAGCATGAAATAAGCGGTGTTCTCTTTCTCACGGCCTGTTCCCATGGTTAATAAACCAGCGGCTTTGTCAACAACAATAATATCCTTATCTTCATAAAGAATGGTCATTCCCCTTGGCTGGTGTTTTACAGTTTTATTGGGGTAAGATGTTTTTTTTTCGTGCATCTAATGTTACCGATTTTTGTACAAAAATAAACTGTTTTCAACATTTTTCTTTTTCAAGAAAATAATTTATAAAGCAAGCGTCTCTTAGTACTAATAAATCAGTATTAGCACCAAGTTCGGCCAACCAATTACACTTCTGCCAATCAAATACTTAATCTTTCGTATTAGTATCTAATTTATAATTCTACCAATTATTTTAAATTATGATTAACGGTTATTTTATCGTCTTAGTTTCTTTCGCTAGCTTAAAAAATAAAAAGAGTTTCTACGAGAATGGTTTCCAGTGGAAAATTGCAAGTTGTCGTTGCGGGAATCAGAGGTGGCACCCTGCCCCGAATTCCGCAATGCAATTTACCAGATGATTGCATTAGTTGTTTAATATTATTTACAGATTTGTAATCTACCCACTTATATCGGATTATTTTTAGCTGGACCCTTTTCTTTTAAAAACATGACACAGCCATAACAAAAAATGCCGGAAAAATTCCGGCAGTTTATGACATAGTGCTAAAAAAACCGCCTCACAAACTTGTTATGAGACGGCCTTTTCTTTATACATATTACAAAACTAGTACTTCAGCTTTTTTCCAATTTTATTTGTCCATTTACATCAAAGTCTCACTATGTAATAGTTTACACACATGAGAAAACACTATTGGTTTCAAATACGTGACAGTACTACTCAGCCCGGGTATTTGCAAAATCCATCTTTTGCCTTTTTGCAATTATTTTTGCCAACTGAAGGTAAAGCTCATTGTCTTCCGGATCGTTGGAGTGATGCAGTTTGAAAAATGAATCTCCTCCTTGGTAATAGGCCACTTCCATTTTATCCCAAACATCGTATTGGTCAAACACACGGATATAGTCTTTCATACGATACCCCCAACCATGTTTAGCTAAAGCTCGATCATCAAATTCCATCTCCATGCTCATACCATATTTCATAGCATTTTCACATGCTTCTTCTATTTGAGAAATAGGTCTGTCTTCTTTAAAAAAGTAATTCGGCTGATAAAAGGCCTGATCGAAGCCAAGTTCTTGCCATTCGTTATATCCATCTGAATTGAAATAAGGTATCCAGTACAACTTATAACCACGTTCATTTGTGTATTCGGCAACGTGCTTCACCAAATCCCGGCTGTTGGTAGCCTCTTCGGCAACCCAATAGAACCCTGCTAACTCAAGATTTTCAGGGTCTGCTTTTTTAAATGATGCAATGGCATAATCGATGACCCATTTACATGCTTCTAAGCGGTCTTCCTTCTTCGAAAAATTCATGGGTTCACCTTTTATTTCACCCCAATCAGTTTGATTTGGAATTGGTTCGGGAACAGTAAGCACTATTTTACGTTTAAAGGGCATCTTTGCAGCAGAACTCTCTAAAACTTCCGAAATCTGCTTATCTAAAGCCATAACTGCATTATCTTCAAGAAAGTAATTATCTATCAATCCTTTCCATTCTACTTTTCTTGCTGCCGAGTCTTGATAATACGATGCAAATCCTCTACCCTTTCCATCATGAATCTCTAGAAACAAAAATCCATCGAATAACCAGTCTACACTTCCATCTTCATTCTCAAGAGAAACATATGGCGCAAAATGGTCTTTGTTCCATTTTATACTTCGGTGTGCTCCCCCGTCGTATATCAGAACCATATCGCGTATAGCCTGATCTTGTTTTGGAGTGCATGAATAAAAAGAAGCCCCTGCCATAAGTAAGAAAAAAGACAGGAAGAGTTTATACGTAATTTTAAATTTTAACATATCGATATATTATGTTTATATGATTATTGTAATGATTTTAGAAGTTCACATCTGATATTCTTCGGGATCGATTCTGATATTATTGTTTTTAATTTGCCTTTCTGTTACAAATTTGCAAAACTTGTGATAAAGCTGTTGATCTTCCTCTTCATTCGACTTAAAAAGCTCATACAAGGTTCTGTTTCCCTGGTAGTATGCTAATCTTTTTGATTCCCATATTCCGTACTCTTTGAAAGCTTTCATGTAATTTTCGAGCCTGTACCCCCAATTTCCACGATCAATCATGACTCTATCGTCAAACTCTATTTCCATATCCATTCCGTTGGCTTTCGCGTCTTCGCAAGCTTTGTTGAGAAATGAAACAGGCCTGCTGTCATTGAAAAAATAGTTGGGTTGATAATAGGCATAATTAAAGGTGAGTCTTTCCCAGTCGAAAGCGCCATCAGAACCATGATAAGGAATCCATACAAAACCATATTTCAAATTATTTAGATAAGCTGATAGATCGGCCAAAATACCCCTTGAATTGGTAGCTTCTTCCGCAATCCAATAAAAACCGGCCAAATCAATGTTTTCATAGTTCATCTCTTTAAACTTCTTTCTTGCATAATCGATGTACCACTGACAGGCACTTATCCGATCGTCTGGTTTTGAAAAATCCAATAGGGCACCATTACTAACGCTTCCCCAATCTTTTTGTGTTTTTATAGGTTCCGGAATTCCGATTACTACTTTTCGTTTTTCTGTAGGTTTACCCAAGCGCTCTTTGGCACTCTCAACTGACCTGTTTAAAGCCCCCAGGCAGTACCGCGACTGAAAATAGTAATCAAGCAGTTTTTTCCAGTCGTATTGATTGGCCGGAACAGGAGTATATCCTGAGGCAAATGTTTTACCCTCGCCATTGTGGATCTCCAAAAATAAGAATGAATCAAACATCCAGTGTTCATTGCCCGATTCATCGACATTGGTAACGTATGGTTCCACATATTCTTCGTTCCATTCATGGCCCCGGTGTGATCCGCCGGCATACAGAAGAACCATGTCTTTGTTCTCTAAAAGTTCAGTCCTGTTTTTCTCCCATTCATATAATGAATTATCTTCCTTTTCTTCTTCTGGAGAAGGAACATAACTTGGAGCATTCTCCGAACATGCAGCGAACATAGAAAATATAACAAATAAAAACAGAGAATGAGTTCTCATTTTTTGCATTAGATAAAAATTAGATAACGATCAAATGTTTTCTGAAACGAATATTTATTTTAATGACATATTCTCCTTTCGTACTTATAACCGATTAGCGGAAGCGATACGACCAACAACATACTGCAAATAAGCCATATATAACCAAAATAGAAGAAATTAATTTCTACTCTTATGCCTTTATAAAAAAATTCAAGTAACATAAAAACTAATGTTTTTATGTTACTTGAAAAAAGCTAAACATAGAGTTTATTTATTCCATGCCCATAAAGACAATTCGCAAATTGAAATGTTGGTCAACGGAGGAGAAGTCCTCCAGTTTTGTCTGTTAATAATACGAAGATACCTAACACTTGGGCTATCATCCTTTTCAAAATGGACATTATCCCCTTCTGCGAAATCGGTTATGGTTGATGAAGAGTTATCAATATCAGCCAATTTTGTCCAATCCGACCAGTCACCGCTTGCTGGCGGCTCACCCGGTAACATATAGCCCCACAACTCATACTCTTTAGGACACGTGTGTGTATAAGCCCAATATAAATGAACTTTGAATTGCTTTAAGTCATAATAACTTCCATCATAACGCGTACCAATATCAAAAGTAAATGAACTTGTAGTCCAATAGTTTCTATAACCAATCGAGGCATAATCTTCCGGTTTAGACATATAGCCACCATCCCACAATACGCTCATAGGATCACCTCCCTGTGGTGAATCATTATTCAGATTATAAGCCATAAATTTTGATTTATCGATAAAAATAAACTCAGGTATTGATGCCGTTATTGTATAAGTTACATCGCCATAAAGATTGTTTACAGTAATCTCGTAGGGCTTGGTCAAATCAAGTGTCAGAATCGTATCTGTAGGGGCAATTAGTTTTGCTCTTTTTGAAACATTTAGCTTAACTTTTACTTCCTTCAGGCTTTTTAAATTGAATAATTCCAAAACAATTGTTTTGTTCTTATCTGATATTTCTGCATTCACAAATTCAGATCCATCTTCTGCTGTGACGGCTTTAAAAGGTGTCAGAACAGGGTTCAACGGAATCGACTCGTCCAGTTTATCATCACTACAGGATGAAAATAAAACAATTCCACTGCAAAGAATAATACTCCAATATAGAAATAGCTTTTTCATATTTATTCGCTTTTTTTTTATTACCACCAAGGATTTTGAACCAGTTTATAACTCTTGTTTATTTCATCTTCAGGTATCGGGAACAAATAAAATTCTTTTTTGAAAACACGGGTTTCAAAAGGTACCCTTTCGTAAAAACCAGTAAAAGAAAAACTATTTGCTGCCGCATCGCCTGCGCTGATGGCCATGCCCCACATACGTCCGCCGTCGCCCCACTTACGGGTGTCGGTTTCTGAACCCTCATCAGGCGTATGAGCGAGCCACCTTCTGCGTGAGGTCATGTAACGATCGCCTTCCATGCACAACTCAATTTGCCTCTCTCTTAAAATAAATTCGCGTTGAAGCTCTTTACTTCCAGCAATTTCAGGATTTGTTTCAAAAACACTTGGCACACCTGCTCTTTCCCGAATCATATCCCAATATTTGCGTATGTCAGCATTGCCCGGATCATATTCATTCAGTGCCTCTACATAATCCAACAAAATCTGAGCATACCGTATAAATACATCCATATACTGTTGCGGATAGGTGCGGTCGTATAAATTAGCCATCGGATCCACTCTCTTCTGGGCTAAGTAGCCTGTTCTTGAAAAGAAGGTATAAGATCCGGACTGACGCGATACTCCCCCATAATACAGTTCTGCGCGAGCATAACCATCCTGCTGACCAGTGCTGTTGTAAAAATTTCGTTTAGCAATATCATCCGGAATCTGGGGGATAATGCGCTTATTGTAAAGTATTGATGCGTAGAAACGAGGTTCGCGGTTCGCATACATGTTCCAATCTCCTTCCCAATGTCCCCACGCGTCACATTCCCGAATATCTGCAATCATTTGTTTACGCCCTTCTTCGGTACCAACAGCCCTGTTATTCGGATTCCAATGAGAGTTAGGCGATGTTGCGAAACCACTTTCCACATACCCCGATGTTGGATCCTCAATGGTTTTTCCATTTTCCATTAAGAAAGCATCAACAAGACGCTGTGTTGGGCCAACTCCGCCAAGTGTTTTCGGACCGGGAGTAGTATGTATCATCCAAGCCTCTGTATTTCCTATCCCATATTTTCCCCAAATAACCTCACTATTCCACTTTTTCAAGTGAACATCCACACATGATTTATACGGGTTAAATGCACCATCTCCGTTCTCGCTGTTCTTGTATAAACGAAGGTTGGCTTCCGGATTGTTTTCCGAGATATTGATGACCGCCCGGCTAGCTTCAGCTGCTCTTCTCCATTTTGATTCATCGTAGGTTGTATTGACCAGCAATGTGCCATCAGGGTTTTTAAAATTTGCATACTCTGCATTTCCGTTCCATTGCGGACTGGCAGCAAATGTCAGAACAGTTGATTTAACCGATTTACAAACGATCTTATTAGGTTTCCCCATCCATGTGGTATTGTTTTGCCAGTGAAGCGGTAGATCTTTCTCTGCCTCATCCATCATTTCCAAAATGTAGTCAACACATTCGTCAAATGGAGCTCGGCCCATATTAGCAAAGTCGGCGTCGTTTGGTTGCAGCTCTTTCATCAGGACAAAAGGTCCCCATTGACGAAGAAGTAACCAATAGTAATACCCACGAAGAAACTTCGATTCAGCCTTATATTGAATCTTCAAGTCTTCACTTAATTCACCACACTGATCAACATTACTTTCAAATACGAAAGAAGATCGGATTGCTCGATACAACTGTCTGTAGTAGGAATGATAATAATTTAAAGAGGGCGACCAGTTTCCCAAATTAAGTCCGTATGTAGAATATACTGTCCAGCTTAAATCAATTTCATCAGCTAATCCTATCCATGGTGCCTCCTGCTCTAGCCTCTCTATAGGAATGGTAGCATAGACATTAGCAAGGTATTTTTCAACTTCTACTCTGGAACTCCACACCATGTCATCTGTTTTCATATCATCGGGAAGTTTATCTAAAAAATCTGAGCAACCCGAAAAGAATAACAGTTGAGCTAAAAACAAACTTATAATAATTTTTTTCATTTTCTTTTTGCTTAAAATGTTGTTCTAATACCGAAATTTATTTTTCTTGGAATTGGGTACCTGCTCCCATTTGATGATGCGGTTTCAGGATCCCACATGTCCCAAGGTGCAAACACGGCAACATTACTGGCTAACACATGCACCCTAACAGACCGAAGACCAACACGAGAAACTAATTTATTATTGAATGAGTAGCCTAACTCCACGTCAGCCAATCGAAGTAAACTTCCATCATAAATATTGCGGGTAGAAGGCTGCCAGTTGTTACTTGATCTCCCATCAGAATGTCGCGGATAAAACGCATTCGGATCTGGATTATCCTCTGTCCATCTGTCCAGAGCTTTTTCGAATACATTACCTTTCCCCACACCTTCACTGAATGGAACGAAAGTGCTTCCTCCCAATCCATATGAAACTCTTGCCTGACCGCGGAAAAAGATACCGAAGTCAACTCCGTTCCACATAAGCTGTGTACCAAAACCATAAATAATTTCAGGAATATTGGTGTAACCGATGGCCGTTTCATCATCAGCGTCAATAACGCCGTCCTTGTTGATATCTTTATATTTTACATCCCCCGGACGAACAACTCCAAATTTCTGCTCAGGACTATCGTCTATTTCTTTTTGATCTTTAAATAATCCTTCTGCAATAAGACCAAATTGTTGCCCCAGCGGATGCCCTGTCCTCATACGATATTCATACTCCATCTGAGGTTCATCCATTTCTATAATCTTATTGCGAGTGAAGGAAAAGTTACCATAAAAACGATAAGAAAACTTATTGATAGTTTTGCTTAACTCCAATGTTGTTTCTACACCTCTATTCTCCATAATCCCCATATTGGCATACGGAGTCTGATTTAGACCTGCAATAGCAGGCATAGAACCACGTTGAATTAAAATATCAGATCTTCTTTCATGAAAAAGGTCTACATCCATATTAAACGCATTCTCAAACAATCCAAGTTCAAAACCTACATTCTTCTTTAATCCTTTTTCCCACGTAAGGTTCGATACTCCAATTTGATCTTCTCCAATACCGGAAACTACAGTAGGATTAAAGCCAAAGGCGTAACTACCTAGACCACTGCCCCAAGTGGATAAATAACCGTAACGGTAGTTATTTGGCAATGCATCTGATCCCACTAAACCTAGAGAGGCTCTAATTTTCAATAGATTAATCACTTCTGGATTCCAAAACGATTCATTTGAAATAAGATATCCTACGGCACCTGCGGGGAAAAGGCCGAAACGATTTTCTTTGGGAAAGTTTTCAGATCCGTTGTATCCCAAATTAAATTCTCCGAAATAGGTATCTTTAAATGAATATGTTCCTCTAAAAGCTACTCCTTGCTTTCTGTAGGGCAACGCCATAATTGAACTACCTGCGGATCCGTTAATGTAATCTCGCTGATAATACATAAACATTCCACCAACCCGGTGATTCGTGCCAAACGACTTATCGTAATTCAATTGGGCTTTTGCTTCGATAGCTCTATCTGAACCAGCACTACTTGAGTATCCGAGAAATTCTTGCCCTACATTCACTTCTTTTACAATCAAATCACCTGTTTCATCATCTATGCCATCAACAGAATAAGATGAAGAAAGCTTATTCCTGCGCTGTATGGTATTGTTGTTGGAGTCGAAAGAGAAAAATCCTTTAAAGTTCAACCCATCCAACAACATCGACAAATCCTGATTCAGTACCACCTGACTCGTTATTTGGGTATTAAATCGGGTGTTATAACCAGAACCATGTAAACGTTCCGCAGGGTTCAATTCGCCTACCTGACTGGGCGCTCCCCATCCCCACTCTACAGAACCATCAGAATTTTTACCTACAGGAAGACGGACAGGGCTTGACAAAGGTGTTGACAGATACGCCCAATAAAACAATTCGTCGGAAGGACTACCAAACCACCTACCATAAAGCGATCTGTTACCTACTCCCGGTTCATGAATATCTATAAGGTTAGCGCCCAGTTCCAGATTAACTATTGTAGATTTCGTTATCGTAATATCAACATTTGAACGGAAGTTATATCGCTTTAGATTAATATTTGTGTTATAATCATTCAAGTCATAATCTTTAAAATTCCCGTTATCTTCCATAAAACCACCACTTATAAAATAACGAGCTCTTTCTCCACCACCTCTGATTGTAATGTTTGCATTGGTATTGTTAGACCATTTTTTAAAAATCTGATCAAACCAATTGACATTGGGATATAAAAAACGATTTACATCTTTTTCAAGATAGTTTATATATTCTTTAGAATAGTTTTCCTGGCCAAAAGCTTCGTTGTAAAGTCTGGCATAATCGGCTCCCCCCACAAATTTTGGCATATTAGGCAGGTCTGAAATCCCTGATTCTAACTTAAACTCAACGACCGGTTTTTGTGCAACTCCTTTTCGTGTTGTTACCAATACAACGCCGTTGGCTGCCCGAACTCCATAAACAGCTGTTGCAGAAGCATCCTTTAATATAGAGATAGATTCAACCTCTTCAACCGAGATGTTGGTCATATCTCTTTCAACTCCGTCCACCAAAACCAATGGACTTTTATTTGATCCCAGCGTTGCAATACCACGAACCCAAAACGATGCATTGTCATAACCGGGTTCCCCGGATCTTTGAACAATAGTTGCACCTGCAATTCTACCTGAAAGTGTTGAAACAAGTGACCGCTGAGGGATTGCTAGTTCTTCCGTTTTTATAGACGAGATTGAACCAATAACACTGGCCTTTCTTTGAGACCCCATCCCTACGACAACGGCCTCTTCCAGCAATGTAACTGCTTCTTTCAAAATTATATCAATCGCTAATTTTTCTGTTACTTCTACGGTTTGTTTTTCAAACCCAATAAAGGAGTAAACTAAAACATCTCCTTTTTTTGCTTGAATAATATAGTAGCCGTCAAAATCCGTAATTGTTCCTTTTAAGGTTCCTTCAACCGTGACGTTAACTCCGGGAACGGGCTGCCCATTTACATCCGTTACTTTACCTCTAATCTGTAACGAACCGTCCTGCTGGAACTGAATACCATTTGTTGCGCGACCATCAATCCCTTTATTTCCTCTCTCTCCTTCTCCCAAAACAACTATCTGCCGATCGTAAATATGGTAGAGATTACCGGTATTTCTAAAAGTCTGATCAAGAACTTTTTCAACGGTTTCATCTTTTACATTTACGCTTACCCGACGATCTATGTCAACCCATTTTTCGTTATACAGCAGAATAAATTCGCTATTCGCTTCGATATACTCAAATACCTCCTGAATTTTTACATCTTTCAATTTCAGATTAAATTTGGCAGCCTGCGAATAACTTTCAGCTGAAGAAACAATCAGCACAGAAAACATTAGGATTGTTAATAGCTTCATTTTTAACACAATTTTAGACAAACTTCCCCTTGGAAAGCAGCGTAATTTTTGCTTTTTCTTCATACTTTTGTACAGTTTAGATTAAAATTTTTAATTTATGCAAAAGACCGGTGGGCGGGCAGGCCTGCTGGTCTTACTTTCTTTTACTTCAACGCCGGTGCATTTTCTCCATCTTTTTTTCTATTATAATTCTATTTTCAACTATTCTAAAATTAAAATCTGCAGCGTCAGCCAAAGCTCTCATCACTATATCCAGAGAATTTTTCAAATCAAGTTTTCCTGAAATTTTATCATCAACAGGGTAACTGGCAGGATATTGTATTTGAACATTATAATATCTTTCCACCTTCTTTAATACAGAGATAAGACTTTCCCTACGGTATTGCAGCCATCCATAGATCCAGGAAACGTATAAATCCACGTCAGGTTCATCAGTCACAATAAATTCATTTTGCCCCTTTTCAAAACTTGCTTTTTGGTTGGGCTTCAATACAATTCCATTTTTTTCAATTCCAAAAGCGTTAGGCTTATTTAATACCACACTTCCTTCCAACAAAACAGTCTCAATTTTCGCATCACCCGGGTACGCAGAAACGTTAAAATGAGTTCCCAAAACTCGGATATCAACATCACCCGTTTTCACAATAAAGGGATGTTCTTCATTTTTCGACACCTGAAAACATGCTTCACCTTCGAGATAAACCTCCCTGTTTTTTTTGGTAAACCTCGACGGAAAAGCCAGCCGGCTTCCTGCGTTAAGCCATACTTTAGTACCATCAGCCAGCAGAAGCTCAGACTTTTTGCCAAAGGGAATGACTACCTCGTTCATCTTTATTGTCCTGGCTTTTACATTTGAAGTTTCATCCATTTGAATAATGCTATCATTTACTAAAATACGAGCATTAATGTCATTAAACGCAATAATGGAGTTATTCCTTTTTAAAAAAACTTTTTCACCGGAAGGAAAAATCATCCGAGCTTCATTCTTTGAGTATTCAGAAGATGAAACGAACTCGTACTTTTTATCTTTATCAGACAAATAAAAAAAACTAAAAGTCCCCAACGAAACAATAATCAATACAGAAGCAGCCCAGCTGAGTCGTCTTCTATTTTTCAGCTTCCGCACTTTTTGTTTGTACCCTTGCTCATATTTATCGATACTTCTCCAAATTTCCAAAACTGATTCGTCTCCGAGTGAATCATATTCATCCTGTAACAAAAGAACTATTTCTTTTGCTTTCAGTGCCCGTGAATAAAAGTCAGAATTCGAAGCAAAAAACCTTTCCCATTCACTCTTGTTTTCCCCTCGCAGAGCCCATGATCTAAAAGATTTTTCCTCAATAAGCTGTTCTTGGCTATATTCTAAAAAATTTTGTTTCATTCAATTTTCTAACAGTTTTATATTAACAGAAAGACATCTCCGTTATTTTTGTGGACAGAATTACTCATCAAAAATTAAAAACTTTTTAATTTTTTCTTAATCAATTTTCGATATTCTTTAAACAGAACTCGACAATCAATAAATATTTCAATAAAAAACACAATTTACACAACGCGTCTTATGAGTCATATACTCACGTCAGACAGGTAAATATGACTAAATAAGCTTATACAGGAAAAGCTTTCTGAGAAGAATCATTTTTGGGTAAAGCCAGTAAAAAACAAAAAAAGCTCAGATGGGGGAAGAACCTCTTTCAACGCTTTCAGCGCCCTCGAGACCTGCTTCCGGGCCGAATTGTACTGCAGCTCCATAATTTCGCAAATTTGCTCGTAATCGAAATTACAGGTAAACTTGTAAAACAATACTTCTCGCTGTTTAGGAGTAAGTTTCAACAATGCATTTTTTATGGTTTTTTCTCGTTGAGATAGCACTTCTTTATGTATAAAATCATGCTCGGCAGAATAAACAATTTCGGCAGTCAGTTCATTATCATCTGAATATTCCAATGGCAACCTTTGTTTAATAGCTCTGGCCAGTTTGCGTCGAAAAGACGCCATCAGGTAAAAACTGATGTTGTCAGTTTCACCCAAATTATCTTTTGTTCGAATGAGATCAAAAAACAAATCCTGTATCACATCTTTCACCAGTTCATCGTCCTGCGAGAATTTTTTCCCGTAGCGGTAAAGCATTTGAATATATTGAAAATAAATGTGGGACAAAGCGTAGTTCTCTCCATGTCGAAAGTCGTCCCATATTTTCTTGTCAGGTTTCATTTAGTATTCATACAAAAAGGACAAAGATAAATTCAAAAAAAACGCTATCAAAACTTATCTGTGTGCCTGTAACAAATTTTGATACTGTCCAGTGCCGATTCGGGCGTACATTTATCCGGCCACTTGTTTTCATTTGCACATGCTACAAAGTAATTGAGCTCGTCTGAAAAACCATCATTTGCATCGCCGGCCGGAACAAGGCTTGTTTCAGTGTCGGTTGCCACAATAATGTTCTCCGGGTCTTTCGGGGAATACGAAATACTTGCCTTTTGGAAGCGCGCTGAAAAACCGGCCTGGAACGGAAACCCGGCATGAAATATATTACCGCCTTCTACTCTCACCCGAAGTTTTTTGCCGTTGTACTTCCAGGTTCCGGAAACATAATCGTGGTTGCTTAACTGCCCGGGCAGGCAATCAGCTGCAATTTCGTCTGGAATTCCGCAAACACTTTGTGCAAAATCAATATCGTGAATAACCAAATCGAAAAGGGCACCACCAGACGAGCCGAAGTTTTTCTGCCGCTCTTTCCATTGTCCCCATGAAGGAACTCCGGAAAAACGCGACAATGAAAGAAACTCCAATTCACCAAATTCATTCGTATCGATCCAGTTTTTTAGCGTCTGATAGGCCTGCATAAACCTCACCACCTGCCCAACCATCAATATTCTTTTTTTCGAACGGGCAAGTTTAATCAGTTCGTCACCTTCTGCAACATCGAGACAAAACGGTTTTTCAACAAAAACATGTGCACCAAAATTAAGGGCAAGCTTAGCCAAAGGAAAATGCAGATTGGTATGCACCGCAATAATGCAGGCATCGGGGTTTTCCGTTTTCAGGCACTCCTCAAAATCCGAATAAATCTTAATCCGGGAAAGCTGCTCTTCACTTATGGAACCGGTGGAAAAATTACCCGACTGCTTTTTCAGGTTACTAAAAATAATATCAGGATTTTTATCGACGATGGCCGCCAAATTTAAATGTGGGTTTTTGAGAATATTTCCGGCATGCGTCATTCCCATAAACCCGAAACCGACTACTACAATGTTCATTTTTAATCTACTCCTTTTACGTTCATTTTTAATGTATAAACTGAGGTTCTGGCCGTAACAAACAAAACATTCCGTTTTTTGCCGCCAAAACAAACGTTCGACGGATTTTCGGGAAACTCAATCTCCCGAACCAGCTCTCCCCCGGGAGAATAAACCCAAACTTTTCCCATAGTGAGATAAACGTTGCCTTTATTATCGATTGTCATTCCATCGGAGCCGTGAGGTGCAAAAAAAGTTTTGTTCGCCAGCGTTCCGTCAGGCTGAATATCGTATTTCCAAATTTTCTTATCATTGATATCGGCTACGTATAGCGTTTTCCCATCGGGCGTACCAATTAATCCGTTTGGCTGTTTATAATCGTCAATAACGCGAATTATTTTACCCGCCGGATTCAGATAATAAACACCGCGCACATCCTGTTCTTCCCCGCGGCCTTCTTTCCACCATTTTCGGTGGTAATACGGGTCGGAAAAATAAATACCTCCGTTGGGAGCAATCCACAAATCGTTAGGTGCATTCAGCAACCCATCGTTGTAACCTTCGTGAATAAGGTGGAAATTTTTATCATCGTCAAAATACCCCAGTTGGTTATGCAAGTCGGCGCAGGTAACCAATTGCTGTTTTGCATTGAAATACAATCCGTTTGAACGACGGGCACCTTCCAACCACATCGAAATGCCGTCTTTTTCGTCCCAAACAAAAATTTTATCGTTGGGCTGATCCGTAAAATACACTTTGCCATCAGCGGCAACTGCCGGCCCTTCTGTAAAAGAAAAACCGGTTCCGGCTTTTTCCACAACTGCTTTTTTCGCTACAATCTCATTTTTCTGTGCAAAAACCAAAGCGGGAATCAAAAACAAAATCGAAGTAATAAATATTTTCATTTTTTAGGATTTTAAAATTGGATTAAACTTCCGGTCTTTTGTAACCTTGTCGGTATGGTCTGGCTAACAGTTTCTCCGCCGCTGAATTGCCTCTGACTGTTTGCGCAGCAGCATCCCATTTCACGTCACTTTCAGTATAATACGATGCCATTGCCAACTGCACTGTTGTTGTCGATTTCCACGCATCTTCTATTTTACAACTCAGCACCTTACTGTTTCGCTCCTGAACCGCACGAATAAACTCAGCCACATGATTTTGCTGCATATCGGGCGAAGGTATGTTCATTTCCTGCTGCTGTTGATTCTTGCCTGCAGGCATCAAAACCAGTTTATTGTCTGACGCAAAAAGTGTCGCCTTTTCCCCGTAAAAGAAAACGCCATTGTTAAACTGAGGATTCAAATCACCGCTTCCCCAAAGCCGGTGCTGCCAGATAACCGGACATCCGGCAAAATGCATTGTTGAATTCAGCGTGTCGGGCGTGGTAATTTTTCCGTGCAAAATATCGAGGCTACCGTTAGTTTGAAAAGACTCAGGAACATCAAAACTCATTATGGTTCGGATAATATCGATGTGGTGAATGCCCCAGTCTACCAAATGCCCGTTGCCATACTCTTTTTCCAGCCGCCACGCTTTGTGGCCGATGCTTGGCCGGTAAGGCAGCTTTGGCGCCGGGCCGCACCACGCATCCCAGTCGAGCGATTGCGGCGGCTCCTGAACAGCAGTGTCGCCGGGCGCCGGATTGTAATGAATCTGTGCCCCAATCTGATGTATTTTTCCGGTTGTGCCATCTTCAATCAATTGTTTGGCTTTTTTAAATGCAGCGCTTTGTCGCCGCTGAAACCCAATCTGAACAATGTTCCCGGCCTCTTTTGCAGCTTTCATCATTGCTTTACCTTCCTCCACATCGTAGGCCAGCGGTTTTTCGCAATATATGTCAAGACCTTTTTTGCAAGCCGCAATAAACTGCAATGCGTGCCACTGTGGCGGCGTTCCAATCATCACTGCATCCAGGTTTTTTAGCTCCAATAAATCGCGGTAATCCTTAAATTCTTTGGGACGATTCCCCTGTGAATTTTCAATTTCGCCGGCACTTTTTTGCAGGTGTTCCGAATCCACATCACAAACGGCAACAACCTCTGCCCCGCCCGCTTTCAATGCAGCCGTTGTAATTACCATGCCATACCAGCCGCAGCCAATAAGCCCGATTTTAATTTTTGTATTCCGGGAGAAAGCAGACACATGAAATGCCGCAACCATGCCCGCAGTTCCGGTTGCAGTTTTTTGTATAAACGACCTTCTGTCCATATTTTAAGTTTTATTTTTTTCTGAAAAGCAATTAATAACTGAAAAACTATTGACTCGTGAGTTCTACTTTTGCCGGGCTCAATCCACGGGAAGTAGCTTTAACAACAATGCTTCCCGAAGTATTCTTTTGGGAACGGATGATGAGCATGGCTTTCCCGTTAAACAGTTTCCGATAGTTTGCCCGAAACGGCTCGTACGAACGTTGATCACCATTTCCAACTCCGGCAATCTCTGCCGGCCCGTCAATTTCAAAATTTATAAGATTGTCTGCCAACGGGCACGGATTGCCGTCTTTATCGAACACTTCAACCAAAACAAAACTCAAATCATCGCCGGTAGCATTTAGTATTGTCCGGTCAGGAGAAAGCTTAACAGAATGCGGTTTTCCAGCGGTTCTTACCACATCCTCGCCCACTACCTTTCCTGCTTTGTAACCTACAGCTTTCAGCTCGCCTGGTTCAAAAACCACATCTGACCACATCAAGCGGTAACGCCCGATAGAAGTTTCGGAAGTTGGATTTTTAAATTTTTTACCCAACGATTTGCCGTTTAAAAACAGCTCCGCACCATCGCCGTTGGTGTAAACAAACACCGGAATTTTTTCGCCTTCTCTGCCTTTCCAGTTCCAGTGTGGTAAAATATGAACCATGTTCTTTTCCGGGCGCCAGTAGCTTTGGTAAAGGTAAAACCGGTCTTTGGGAATTCCGACTAAATCCACAATTCCAAAATACGAACTGCGCGAATTCATGTATGGTGTTGGCTCACCCAGGTAGTCAAAGCCGGTCCATACAAACTCCCCAGCAATGTATTTCCCTTCTTCCTGCCACATAAAATCGTCGTCCGGAATTTCGGCCCAATAAGGAGCGTTCAAATCGTAAGAACTCACGTATTCCGACTCGGTAAAATCAGTTTTTTCGGCAGGCAGCGGAAGCTCGTAAAAACCACGTGTACTAACGGTAGATGCGGATTCACTTATCACAACCGATTTGGATGGATCTAATTTGTGAGCCGGCTCCCAGCGTTGATCGTAATTCCATGAGTGCACATCGTAATAATCGAAATGCCGCCATTTCGCGTTTCCGTCCTGATCGCACGCCATGGTAACCGGCCGGGTAATATCGTATTTTCGCACGAAGCCAACCATGGCAGCCAGCTTTTGCAAACCGTAATCAGAATTGGTCTGAATGTCACCCATTTCGTTTCCCACGCTCCAGATTACTACCGACGGATGATTACGATCGCGTTTCACAAAGTTGCGGATGTTGCGTTCGCCGAACTCATAAAAGTCGGTTTCAGGAGTAATATCAGCCTTGTCGTCCCACTTATCAAACGCCTCGTTAAAAACAATCAGGCCCAATTTGTCGCACAGTTCCAGCACCTCCGGAGCTTCAATATTATGACTTGTACGAATGGCATTCACGCCCATTTCTTTCATGATTTCCAGTTTCCGTTCCATCGAACGATAATTAAATGCTGCACCAAGCGGGCCGTGGTCGTGATGAAGATTCACCCCTTTTAGCTGCACCCGCCGTCCGTTCAGATGAAAACCGTCGGCAGCAGTAAATTCAAACGTGCGAAAACCAAAGGACGTGGTTTTTACATCGGTCACTTTTTCTCCTTCTTTTACAACCGTTTTCAAACTGTACAGGACAGGATTATCCACATCCCAAAGCGATGGCTGAACTACCTGCATCCAGTGGTCAAACTGGCGGGAAGTGCCGGCAGCAATTACTTTTTTTGTTTCTGAAGATGCGATTTCAATGCCGTCGGGACTTAAAATTGTTGCTTCAACAGTAATCTCTTTCTCAGCGTTACTAAAATTATTGATGTTGTTCAATACCCGAATTTCGGCATGTGTTTTTTCAACTACCGGTGTGGTAATGTAAGTTCCCCAAATTTCTGAATGAACAGGATCAGTTACCAGCATCCTGACTTTACGATAAATACCTGCGCCGGGGTACCAGCGGCTACCGTGTTTGCGGGTATCCACATAAACAGCAATAGTATTTTCTTCGCCAAACCGAATCAAATCTGAAACCTCCAGGTAAAAAGAATTGTACCCGTAATCCCACTGTCCGGCGAGGGTTCCGTTGACGTATATTTTTGGAAAAGCCATTATTCCGTCAAAAAGAAAATAAACCAGCTTTCCCAGGTTGGCCTTATCAACCTTAAATGTATTCCGGTACCAGCCTTCACCTTTCCAGGGTAGTTTTCCGGTGTGCCCGGGTTCGGCTTCGTTAAACGGACCTGAGATGGCCCAGTCATGCGGAACATTGACGCTCTCCCATCGCGAATCGTCAAAATCTACTTTTTCAGCGCCCTGTGGATTTCCTTTTGAAAAAAGCCAGTTTTCGTTAAAAGCTATCCAGTTGCGATTTTCGGCAAAAGAAGTCAAAAAGAAAAAAGTTACGATTAAGGCAGCCAGTATTCGGTTCATCACAAAAAGTTTAGTTCATTATAATTGGGTCAAAATAACAATTTTTTGCGGGAACAGGAATTGATTGTGTCTGCTATAAAACAAAAAAATCCCGAAAGCCGAAGCCTCCGGGATTGATTCTTTTTACTAAGTTATAAAATGGTTTACTACACCAACGAGATTAGTATGCCGGCAGCAACCGCCGAGCCAATAACGCCCGAAATGTTGCTGGCCATGCAATATTGCAAAATGTGGTTGGCAGGATTGTGTTTCAACGCCATTTCGTTAGCCACACGCGAAGCCATTGGCACCGCACTTAATCCTGTTGCTCCTACCAGCGGATTAATTTTTTTCGTTACGAAAAGGTTGTAAGTTTTCACTGCGAAAATTCCACCGGTTACCGATAGCGCAAAAGCAATAAAACCGCCAACAATAATACCTATTGTTTTGCCTGTCAAAAACACTTCTGCGGTCATGGTAGCGCCCACTGCCAATCCAAGGAAAATGGTTGCTGTATTCATAATCGGGCCGGTTGCAGCTTCGGCAAGCCGGCTTGTTGATGTTCCGATTTCCTTAACAAGGTTTCCGAACAACAACATTCCCAACAACGGAACCGATGACGGAACAAAAATGGCAACCACTGTTCCTAAAGCAATCGGGAAAATAATTTTAACCGCCTTCATGTTTTTAATTTGATGTTTTGGCGGATATTTTTTATCCATTTCCCGCATATTTATTTGAAACTCTTTCTTTGAAATAAACATGTTGGCAATTAACGGAATAATTACCGGAACCAGCGCCATGTAGGAATAAGCTGCAATGGCAATCGGGCCTAAAAGGTGCGGAGCCAGCTTAATGGTTGTGTAAATGGCTGTTGGACCATCTGCTCCCCCGATAATTCCCAGCGATGCTGCTTCGTTCATGTTGAAACCCAAAAGAATAGCACCAATCAGAACGGTAAAAATTCCAATTTGCGCAGCGGCACCGAAAAATGCCAGTCGCAAATTCCTGAGCATCGGGCCAAAGTCTGTTAAAGCGCCCACTCCCATAAAAATGATAGGAGGCAAAAACCCGGTTTTGATGAGCGAGAAATAGAGAAAATTCAAGATTCCGTACTCATGTGCTATCTCAAACAGGTTTTTATAGCGGCCGTCTCCAACTTCGATGAGCGATGCATCGACAATTCCCATTTGTGCTCCGGGAAAGTTGGCGAGCAAAACGCCAAACCCGATTGGTACCAGCAAAAGCGGCTCATATTTCTTTTTGATGCCAAGGTACAACAACACAAATGCAATAGCCCACATAATGACAGTTTGGTAAGTAATTGCCCCAAAAGCTGTCATGTTAAATAATTTCGAAAATATTTCCTGCATACTCTTTTACTGCAATTTTATAATTACGTCGTCTTCGTCAACAGAATCTCCGTTGTTCAGACAAATTTCTGCAACTCGTCCCGGTTCTTCAGCAACAATTGCGTTGTATGTTTTCATGGATTCAATGTATCCAACAACGTCGCCTTTGTTCACGTTATCGCCGGTTTTAAGTGCTTTTTCAGAAGCGTCTTTTGTTAAAAAGAATTTACCTTCAAGCGGAGCAATTACTTCTTTCAACTCACCTGAAGCAGCTACCGGTTGTGCATTTGCTTCTTCGGTGGCAACAGCAACGGTTTCTTTACCATTGTGTCCGTTTGAGCCGTTTGTTCCGTATGAAACATTAACAACATATTTTACGCCGTTTACATCGATATTGAGTTCTTTCGGCTCAAAATTGGCTGCAGCAACAGGAGCAGGTGTTTTTGCATTTGCTTCTTCGGCTTTCTTTTCAGCCAAATCAGCTTCGAAAGCAGCTTTTGCCTGTCCCGATTTGTATGCGCGGTACTGTTCAGGGTGCATTGCCAGTTCGAACAACTCTTCGTCGTCCTGCCCAAAGTCCCAGTTATTCTTTTTCATTTCTGCACGGAATGAATCCAGATCATCCGGATACAGATCCTGTGGATTTCCGGTGTAGAATTCTTTACCCTGTTCTTTTGCCAGCTTAATAATATCAGGATGCAATTCTCCGGGCAATTTGCCTGATTTACCCAAAATCATATCCCAAATGTTATCGGCAATCATCGACCAGCGTTCTTTTCCTTTTTCCAGCTGAATAACATTCATCAGAGCCAGGTTTTTCACATACTGACTAAAAGGAGTTACCAGCGGCGGATAACCCAGCATCGGCCAGATGTGTGCCACTTCGTCGAACAACTTAATCAACAAATCGTCTTGTGTTATTCCCGGTTTTCCGCGTTTTGCAAACCATTTGTTCAGGCTGGCCAAATTGTTTTCCAGGTCGGCCATTAAACTTCCCATCATACCACCCGGCAGTCCCGGTGCAATAAGCAGGGAGTTCATCAACCTGTTTTTAGGATTGATATAATATCCCAGAAAATCGTCGATAAAACTCTGAGTCAACGCACGTACTTCCATGTACGCTTTCATATTAATATCCGGAACTTTAAAACCAGCGTCTTTCAACATTGCCTGAACAGCCAGTAAATCGGCGTGGCCTGTTCCCCATGAAAGCGGTTCCATACCTACATCAACGAAATCGGCACCGGCGCGGGCAACTTCCAAAATTGAAGCCATTTGGAATCCGGGGCCTGCATGTCCGTGGTACTGTACCGGAATATTGGGATGCCTGTCTTTGATCACTTTTACTATTTTTCCAAGCGAAACAGGACGGCCAATTCCGGCCATATCTTTTATACAAATTTCATCGGCTCCCATTTCAATTAACTGGTCGGCCAATTTTGTATAATACTCAACCGTGTGTACTTTCGAAGTAGTTAAAGAAAGTGCTGCCTGAGAAATCATGCCGCCTTCTTTAGCGTATTTGATGGAACCTTCGAGGTTACGCGGGTCATTCAATCCACAGAATGAGCGAGCGATATCGGTTCCCTGTTTTTTCTTTACTTTATACATTAAACGGCGAACATCTGCCGGTACCGGGCTCATCCGAATTCCGTTGAGCGCTCTTTCCAGCATGTGTGTCTGAATCCCGACATCGTTAAAAGGCTGCGTCCACTGACGGTTAGCCACGTTCGGGTTTTCGCCAAATAAAAGGTTAATCTGCTCAAAGCCGCCACCATTGGTTTCAACACGTGCAAAACATCCCATGTCGATAATTGCAGGTGCTACTTTCAAAAGCTGGTCAACCCTTGGGACGTATTTCCCGGACGATTGCCACATGTCGCGATACAATAAGCTAAATTTAATCTCTCTTGCCATGATAATCTTTATTTGTGTTATTTACTTTTTTTCAACTTTTGTAATTTTTCCTCTCCCCCCGGTAACTGTATCCACAGCGGCAACAATGGCAGCCATTGTTCCTGCAGGAATTGCACCGGAACTATTTCCTTTTTTTACAGGTCCGTCAGGAAGCGGCCAGAATTTATTGGTAAGCCGGATTAGAACATTACCAACCACTACCACAAGACCCAGTATCAAAATAACCGTAATCATCCCAATCACCAGGATTGATAACGCATTGCTTAATATATCCTCCATACTATAATCATGTTAAATTTTTCATACAAATACACCGTTCGCAACTCTTGAACTGCAACGTCTGTTTAAATAAGTTATGGCATTTATGAAATTGAAAAGTGAATGAGTGGAAGCTTCCGGCAACTCTCGTTTACGTTAACGAATACTTCACTTCAACTTCTTCTTCAAATCATCTTCTAACTCCCGGTGGAGAAACACCAGACCTAGAAAATGTGAAAACTACTATTTTATCTCTAAAAAAAATCAGGTTCATGATGGCAAAAATGTAGGATTTTGGGGAATTCTCCTTCTAATTTGAAATTAAAACGCTAAAACTTAAGACAGTTTTAATAAACAAGAAGAAAATTGTGAACAAAACACAACAGTCGGTTTTAACGCAAACAGAAAGGCTGTTTTTGCGTGGCACAAAGAAAAAGGATTTCCGTCTTTTAAAGGAAATTCTGAACTAAAGTTTGGGGAAATAACAAAAAAAATAAAATTGCAGAACGGATGTAATGAAAATTTTTCCTGTGCGTCTTAACTTTGAAAACCGCTAAAAAAGCAATGGAAAAGCAGAAAATAAATGGGTGACAGTGATTTCAAGATACAGGTTCTGCCACTGAGCAAAAAGTTACTCAGGTTTGCAGCACACTTCCTGAAAAATGAGGACAAAGCCAGGGATGTGATTCAGGATATTTTTCTGAAGCTCTGGCAAAAAAGGGATGAGCTGGACCGGGTTGAAAATATTGAAGCTTTTGCCATGCGAATGACGCGAAACCGCTGCCTCGATATTCTGCGGGCAAACAAAGTTGTTCCGATTGACGCAGAAACAGATCGCAAAATGAAGCAGGAAAGCACTGATATTCATTCACAATTTGAAATGAGCGAAGCTGCCGGACAAATTAAAATGCTGATTGGGCAACTGCCGGAAGTACAACAAAAAGTAATGGTAATGCGCGATATTGAGCAACTGGAATACGAAGAAATATCAAAGGAAACCGGATTGCAAATTAACGCCATAAGGGTGAACTTGTCGAGGGCACGGAAAAAAGTACGTAATGAATTTATAAAGTTGAATTCAGATGAAAAAGAACGAAATAAGACAATTGCTGCAACGCTATTTTGAAGGGGAAAGCACGCTGAATGAGGAAGCGGTTCTGAGAAATTATTTTGCCGGCGATAATGTGGCAGACGAATTAGAAGAATACACCGAATTCTTTTGCGGATTCGGCGAAATAAACGAAACAGAACGGGATGCACAGTTGGAGCATGAAATCATGGATTTCATTACAGAAAATGAGTCGAAAAGAAAAACGCCGTCAATTTCGATGTGGAAAACAGTTTCGGGAATTGCGGCATCAATAGTAATTGCAGTGGGAGGAATACTATTTTTCCAACACGAAGAAGAACCGTTTAAAGACACTTTTGATGATCCTGAAACGGCATACGTTTATGCAGAAAAAACGCTCGAATTCGTTTCCCAAAAATACAGCAAGGGACTGTCTGCTCTGGCAAATTTCGACAAAATTGAAACAGCAACACAGCCCATAAAAAAAGGCGTTAAACCAATAAATAAATACATGAATAAAATAGAAATGATAACTGAACACCAACGCTAATATTACAGAAGGATGATGAGTAAAAACACTGAAATTAAATTAATAAAACGAAACGCGATGAAACGATTATTCCTGCTTTTTGCAATTGTACTGCCCATGGCGGTGCTTGCACAGAAGTCACCTGTTGACAAACTATTTGAGAAATATGCCAACAAAGAAGGATTTACCACGGTAAATATTTCAGGCAAGCTTTTGGGATTTGCCAGCAAATTGGAGACTGGCGATGACGAAACAAGCGACATGCTTTCCCAACTAAGCGGAGTTCGGGTGCTTACAGCAGACAACGAAGAACTTACCGGCAAACTTGACTTTTACGAAGAACTGAGAAAAGACGGCTTTTTTGACAACAACGACTACGAAGTATTGATGGAAATTACGGAAGCCAACGAAATAGTTCGTTTTCTGGGCAAAGATGGCGGCAACGGAAAATTCTCGGATCTGATTCTGGTAATCGGTGGAGGCGACAACACGCTTATCAGTATTCAAGGGGTAATTGACCCGGAGAACATCGGAAAAATCACCAAATCGCTGGATATTGACGTGGTTTCCAACAAACAAAAAGAATAGCAATAACACAAAAAAATATCTAAAAAAGGCTTTCCCTGTTAAATACAGAGAAGGCTTTTTTTATGCCTCGTGCCGAAACAAAATCTTTCGTATTTTTAGGGCTTTCTTTAAACGAATTAAATGACTCAAAAATCCATTTTCGGAAGACATCAGATTTTGCCCGGCGAGCACGATTTTTTTTATGCCGGCAATTTTTACCTCGGCGCCAAACGCGAAAAAGACGGCTGGCTGCTTCTGCAAACTGACAATGCAGATTACACCGAAAACGCAACTCCCGATTTTTCAGGGGCAGATTTTTTTCAAAGCGGAAAATCAAACAAGCTGTTCATTGCTCCTTCCCTGCCTGAAAAGCCACTGGTTTTTAAAGGCACCCGACTGCACGTTTCTCCCGGTCAGCGGCTGAACTTCTTTCTGAAAATTCCGCTAACCATACAGGTTTACTTTTCGCGAAAGCAACCGGAAAACCTCTTAAAAGAGTTCCCTGTGCAGCGTCTTTCAGACACATGGTTTGGAGACACATTCAGCGGAGAACCTGCTTTTGCATTGGGCACTGAATTTTTCCCTTCGCTGAATGAAGTAAAAAGTTCTGATTTTGAAGCCATTTGCCCCATCTCCATTTTCAACGATGCACCGGGAGTACTGCAAGTAGAACGATTAATCATCAGGGTTGAAAACCTGGCGTTGTACCTGTGCAACGGGAAAATAATTGCCAGCCAGGTAGCCATAGAATACAAAGGGAAAGACGTTATCAGTTCTGCCAGTTATCATTTTTCAAAAAATATTCATGGCGAAAAATCCGAACTTCTTGTAAAACCGCGCAACGGCGTTTCTAAGAACCTGTTGAAAATTAATTTTCATTTCATTAAGAACTTATATAAAACAGAAGAATGAATACTGATTGGTCTGAATACCTGAATGCAGCAACTTTCGAAAAAATATTGAGGGTGCTGATTATTTTGGCCGTGGGAATTGCAACGATATATTTTATTGCATTTCTGCTAAAAAAAATATTGCCAAAAAAATGGTCGCGCCAGCGAAAAATGATAATCGACCGGGCTTTTCAATACACCGGGTTCATCATTCTTTTTTTTATTCTGATTGCTGAACTGAACATCAACCTGGCTCCGATTTTTGGCGCGGCAGGAGTTATCGGGCTGATTGTGGGTATTGCATCTCAAACCAGTATCGGAAATATCATCAGCGGTTTTTTCCTGGTGTCTGAAAAATCATTCGAAATTGGCGACGTCATCCGGTTGGGAGACAAAACCGGAACTGTTTACAGTATCGATTTGCTTTCCATAAAAATCAGAACTTTCGATAACCTGCTGATTCGAATTCCCAACCAAACGGTAATCAGTACCGAACTAACCAACGTAACCCGTTTTCCCATTCGCAGGATGGACGTGTTGGTGAGCGTTGCTTATAAAGAGGATTTGGAACGAGTGAAAACAATACTTGAAAACGTGGTTAAGGAAAATCCGCTCTGCCTCGACGAACCGGAGCCTGTCATTATTTTCCAGAGTTTCGGCGCCAGCGGAATTGACATTCAACTGGGAGTTTGGACCGAACGGGTTAACTACCTGAACGTAAAAAATTCGGTTTTCAGGGAAATAAAAGAAGCATTCGACAAAGAAGGCATTGAAATTCCGTTCCCGCATATCAGTCTGTATTCGGGAGAGGCAACCAAACCATTTCCTGTTAATCTGAAAAAGTAACAAAAAAAGGCAGCCGGAAAACACCGGCTGCCTTTTTCAATATAGTTATCAAATTTTTACTTCAATCCTTTTTTCATCAGGAAAGGATCAATGGATGGTGCTTTTCCACGGAAGTTTTCATAAACGGTCATGCCGTCGTCAGCGCCACATTTTTCGAGCAGTGTTCTGAATTTTGCTGCCAGTTCAGGATTAAATAAATCCCCGGTTTCTTTAAATGCGTAGAATGCGTCAGAATCCAGAACGCCGGCCCAGTAGTACACGTAGTAGCCGGCAGAATAACCACCGCTAAAAATGTGTGCGAAATAAGTACTGCGGTACCGGGGCAGAATTTCTTCAATCAACCCGATGTGATCCATTGAGGCTTTTTCGAATGCGCGAACATCTTCGATTACCGGGTTTTCTGTAGTATGAAAATCCATATCGAGTAAAGCAGCAGCTACAAATTCACCGGTTTGGAACCCCTGGTTGAATGTTCCGCTCATTTCAAGCTTTTTAATCAATTCGTCAGGAATCGGTTCGCCGGTTTGGTAGTGCGTAGCATAAACTTTCATTACTTCCGGTTCTGCAGCCCAATTCTCCATAATCTGAGAAGGCAGCTCCACAAAGTCACGCGGAACGCTTCCTGCGGTACGGTCGTATGGGCCGTCGGCAAATAAACCGTGAAGTGCATGTCCGAATTCGTGGAAGAAAGTAGAAACTTCATCGAAGCTAAGCAGCGCCGGAGTATCGCCGGCAGGACGGGTAAAATTCATTACAATGGTTCCGATTGTTGGCACCCGTTCTCCGTTACGGTAAGTGGCGTTTCTAAACTGGGTTGACCATGCTCCTACCCTTTTCCCGTCACGCGGATGGAAATCCATGTACAAAACACCGAGTTTCGATCCGTCGGCTTCCAGTACTTCGTAAACTTCTGCTTCTTTATTATATGTAGGCCAGTCGCGTTTTTCGAACTTCAGGCCATACAATTTTTCAACCACGTAGAAAATTCCTTTTTTGGCATTATCCAGGCTGAAATAGGGTTTTAGTTCGGCTTCGTCGAGGTCAAATTTTTGCTTGCGCAGTTTTTCAATGTAATACCACCAGTCCCACGATGCCAGTTTAAAGTCGCCCCCTTCTTTGTCGATAATGGCCTGCATCTCTTTCAAATCGTGCTTGGCCATTTCCATTGCCGGATCCCAAAGTTGCATCAGAAATTCATAAACTGCCTCGGGAGTTTTGGCCATGTTCACATCAATTACGTAGGCAGCGTGATTTTTAAAGCCCAGTAATTTAGCCCGCTGGTCTCGCAGCTTTACAATTTTCTGAATGATTTCCTTATTGTCGAATTCATTGTCGTTATTGCCGCGCATAAAATAACCGCGGTACAGTTTTTCGCGCAAATCACGATTGTCGGCGTACTGGAGGAACGGAAGCATGCTTGGTTTTGCCAGTGTAAAAGCCCATTTGCCATCTTCGCCAAACGATTTGGCATCTTCGGCAGCGCGTGCAATTACATCGTCAGGCAGCCCGGCCAGGTCTTCTTCTTTGTCGACTACCAGCTTGAAATTCCGATTGGTTTCAGCCAACAGGTTTTCGCCAAAATGCAGGCTCAGCTTCGATAATTCTTCATTCAGTTCTCTCAGCTTTGTCTGGTCTTCGGCAGAAAGGCTGGCACCATTCCGAACAAAATCATCGTAATACTTTTCGGTAGCACGCATTTGTTCTTTGTCGAGCCCCAACTCATTGCGTCTGTTGTAAACGCTTTCTATCTTTTTAAACAACCCCGGATTCATTGAAACGTTGTCGCGGTGCTGGGTCATCAACGGAGACACCTCGCGCGCCACGGCCTGCATTTCGTCACTGGTGTTTGCAGAGTTCAACGGATAAAAAGTACCGGTAACTTTGTTAAGCAACTCACCTGATTTGTCGAGCGCCAGTATTGTATTTTCAAATGTCGGCTCCGAAGTGTTTGCTACAATGGTTTCAACTTCTGCTTCTCTCTGCTTAATACCTTCCTTTATTGCCGGAAGGTAATGCTCAATTTTAATTTCGTCGAACGGAGGCACTCCATAAGGAGTAGTCCATTCCGTAAAAAAAGGATTATCCATATCTGCTTGTGATTCTTTTTTCTGATTTTGGCATGAAAACATCACTGCGCCAAATGCACAGATTAAGATAAAGGATCTCTTCATTTTATTCATTTTACTATGTTTTATAAAAAACACAAAAATATTATTTTTTTAAGGCATTTTAATGATTGTTGACAGGTCTTTGGTATTTTAAGATTCAAATTGAAACAGACAAGGCATCTAAATTTATAAATCCATCAGAATAAAACTGATGTAATACGATGTTTCACAAAACAGTAAATTAAACGATTATTACCCCGTTAACAATTATTTCAGTTTGGCGGCAGCCGGTCGAACTTTGGTAGTTTATCCAGCTGGTGTTCCCATTTTGCTTTACCTGCATAGTAAATATGGCCTTGAGGAACAATAGGAGCATCGGTGTCCAGACACCCGGCGGGAACTACCAGCAACGCGCCGTCCATCTGAATGTTTGGTAATGCAGAACCGCAAACCGCACAGAAACTCCGCATATGTTGAGTAGACTTCAACCTGAAAGTTTTCACGTTGTTTTCGCCCGACAACCATTTTAGTTTTGCTGTTGAAGAAAACATGTTTGCTGCATGCGCCGAACCGGTATCTTTGCGGCAACGTTTACAATGGCACAGCAAAAAATTCTCAAAATCTCCGTCTACCTCAAAAACAACTTCGCCGCAAAGGCAAGAACCTCTGTGTTTGGTCATAATTCTTTTTAATTTATATCAGTTCTGGTATTTACAGGAAATTTGGTAAACACCCGAGCCCAGCAACAATCCGGTTTTTTCTTCTTCGGTTTTATGTAGCGCATTGGCTGCCGGTTTTTCGCCATTCACTATTATTGCACTGACATTGCCGGTTGGCAAAACAAATGTTGCTGCGGTGTTATGTGGAATTTCTATTTCAAACTGAATGTCTGAACCTGATTTTTCCCACTGGGAGCGAATCAATCCGTATGGCGACTGAAATGAAGTTTTTACAAAAGTTAAATCATTTACCAACTGCGGCTCAATAACAATCTTTTTGTAAGCTTTCGAATCCTCTGCCTGCCCTATGCCGCCAAGTCCGGTATAAAACCACTCCATAACATGGCCCAGCATCAGATGGTTGTTGGAAACAACTTCCAGTGCCGCCCACGATTCGGTAAGTGCCGTTGCACCTTTTTTCAACTGGTAGCCATACCCAGGAACATCGTCCCGGTTTATCATGTCGAACATCAGTTGAGCCGCTCCTCCACGTGTAAGCGCTTCCACCAGGTAATGAAATCCCACATCGCCGGCAGTCAGTGCTTTGTTGCCTGCAATAATAGAATCCACCAGATTTTCAAATATCTTTGCGCGGTCATTTTCTTCCGGAATACCTACGCATAAAGGCATTGCCATTGCAGTCTGGCTGCCGGTTGAATATACTTTTGTTTCAGCATCGAAGAATTTTGTATTAAACGCCGAACGAATTTCTTCGGCCCATTGGTGAAGTTTCCTTTCTTCCTGTTTTTTAAGCAGCTTGGCCATTTTAGCCATCAATTTCACATCGTAATAATAAATGGCTGTGGCTGTTAACGAGATGGGCGTCAATTGGGATTTCCCTGGTGATTCCGGTCCCAAATCAAACCAGTCGCCCAGCCCGTGATCCAAAATATGTCCCTGCGATTTTCCTTTCAGGTATTCGACGTAACGAACCATCATGGGCCACGCCTCATCAATCACCTGTTTATCGCCGTACCATTTAAACAAAAGGTAAGGCAAAATAACCGCGGCACTTCCCCATTCCGGAGAATCACGAAATCCGCCTAAAAATTCGACATATTCAGGCGCAATATCGGGAACCAGTCCGTCGGCTGTCTGGGCATCCATCATATCGGCAACTAATTTGCGGTACAAATGGTAATTTTCGTACCTGAAGTGAACCCCCTGCCCCATCAAAAAGCTCTGCTCCAGCCACCCGAGTTTTTCACGGTGCGGACAATCGGAAAGCACACTTTGGTAATTGCTCCGGATGCCCCAGTCTATCAGCTCATGAATGTTATTCAGCAATTCGCTGCTGCACTCAAAGGTTCCGTTTGTTGGTGACGAGTTCCGGGTGTGAACGAAAGTCAGCTGATCAATTTGCGGAAGTTCCCCCGCATTTTCTTCCCCGGCGGGAACACCTCCTTCAACCTGAACGTACCGAAATCCGTAGTAAGTGAATTCGGGTTTCCACGTTTCAACGCCGTCGCCTTTTAGTGTGTAAGAAAAATAATATGGAGCCCCCGAAGCCTTCTGATTTGCCGTGCTGTCTGTATTTATTAATTCCGCAGGCCAGAGTTTTATCTGCTGCCCCCGCTTTCCCTTTACAGAAAGTTGTACAATTCCGGACGCATTCTGCCCGAAATCATAAAGAAATGAACCGTCTGCCAGTTTACTCACCAACTTTACTTCAATCCGTTCCATCTCTTTCAGCGGATAATCATTCTCGGCAACAAGGCTGCCCCCTGGGCCACGGGATATTTTCACCGACTCCCAGCTTTTGTCGTCAAATCCGGTTTCTTTCCACCCGTCTTGTTCCAGAGTAGCATCATAATCTTCGCCTGCGTAAATGCTCGAAAAAGTGATGGGCGACGGAGCCGTTTTCCAGCTTTCATCAGTAACAATAGTTTCTGAAGTTCCGTCAGTATATTCTACCTGCAAATGTGCAATCATTTGTGGCATTCCGTAGGCAATTACCAATTTGCAGTAGCGCTCCCTGTTAATATTGAAAAAGCCGTTGCCAACCACCGCGCCAAGCACATTGTTGCCGCTTTTTAAAAATGGCGTTACATCGTAGGTATTGTAAAAAACCGTTTTATCGTAATCGGTCCAACCGGGAGCCAGAAACGAATCTGAAGGCTTTTTTCCATTCAGAAACACCACATAATGCCCTAATCCGGAAATAGAAAGCGTTGCGTGTTTTATGCCTTTTTTAAGTTCAAACTGTTTTCTGAATTGCGGCACTACCGGCCTTTGCAGTGCTTTATTTCCCAAATCATCGCCGGAGCCGTGTATTCCGGGAACCAAACGCAAATCCTCATCCAATAACTCAGCTGCTACCCATTTTGCGCCCTGCCAGTCTTTTGACGAAAACAATCCGTTTTGCCACCATTGAATTTCACTCCAACTTGATTCCAGGCCATTTTCATCCCAGATTTTCACTTTCCAACAGTAGCGATTCCCTGCACTCAGGGCTTTTCCTTGGTAAGGAATATTAATAGATTCTTCGGAATTAATTTTCCCGGAATCCCAAACCGAACCATTGTCGCCGGACAGATCTTCGGGGGTTTCGGCAACCAATATACGGTAAGCCGATTGCCTGACGTTGTATTGCGAAGAGACGATTTGCCATGCAAACAAAGGAGCTTTCGCGTTAATACCAACGGGATTTTCTTTAAAATTAACGGTGAGCCTGTTGGTTGAAATATCCACCTGCGGGGCGCAACTTTCCAGCAGGAATACCGTAAAAACAATTCCAAAAACCAATTTCAAAAAAGTCTTTTTCATCACATTCTTCTCAAATAGTGAAACCTCAAATTACAATTTGTTTTGTGGGCGGATTATTCCCTGATATCAAAAAAATACTCACCCGGGTTTAAATGAAGGACAAACATTTCGTTTTCGGCCTGTTGCAAAAATATTCCCGAATTTTCGTCAATTGGCCTGCCGTTTTCTTTTATCTTTTCCCCATTTAAATAGACCACAGCAGAACTATTATCAGGAACCGAAACCGAATACTTCACGGTTTTCCCTTTTCTTTTCCACGAAGAAACAATGTTCCCGTAAGGGCCTTCGTGACTAGCCTCGAAGTGCTCCAGCCCCGGCACAAAATGCGGTTTCAAAACAATGTTTTTGAATCCCGGATTGTTTTCGTCGGGGAAAATTCCGCCCAACGCTTTGTAGTACCACGCACTAATTTCGCCAAACATAATGTGGTTCAACGAAATGTCGCGGTTTGCATCCAGCGGCCAATTTTCGTAAAACGTAGTAGCCCCGTTTACAATCCACCATCCCCACGACGGAAATGTTTCCTGAGAAGCCACTTCCCAGGCAAGACCGGGATACCCGTTTTCGCTCAGCGCATTTAAAATGGTTTTGGTTCCCAGCAATCCCACGTCAATATGTTTGCTGTCGGCTTCCACCCTTTTAGCAAGATTAGCCGCCACTTTTTCTTTTGCGCCGTCGGGCACCAGCCCCCAGTGAAGTGCTGCGCTCAACTCGGTTTGCAATCCGCTGCCGTAAATTCCTGTTTCGCTGGTAAAATACTTTTCGTTTACCGCGTTCTTAATTTTGTTGGACAGAGCTTGGTATTTTTGAAAGTCAGCTTGCTTGCCCAGTACTTTGGCTGCCTTCGATAAAATAACCGCATCGGCATAATAATAAGCAGTAGAAGTAAATTCTTTCGGCGCTTTTGATTTTACCGGAACCCAGTCGCCAAGTCCCCAGTCTGTAATTCCCGACGGATAAGTAGCATCGATGTAATCGACATACCGTTTTATATTGTCATAATTCTGTTCCAGAATTCTTGCATCGCCGTAAAAGAGGTAAACATTCCACGGAATGATGGCAATGGTACTTGTCCAGTCCGGACCATTGGCCCAGTGGTAACCCCATCCGTCGGTGGGAATAATGGCAGGCAGCACACCGTTGGGTTGCTGCTCGTCCCGATGGTCGTCCAGCCATTTTTCGTACACGGTAATACCATCGAAGTTGTACAGTCCGGTTTCAATGGCAATGTGTGCATCGCCCGTCCAACCGTTTTTCTCGCGTTGCGGACAATCAGTAGGATAACCAAAAAGATTGGAAAGATACGACGCGTTGGCCGCTTCCCAGGCTTTGTTTAACGTGTTGTTCGAAGAATGGACACTACCAACCGGCGGCACATCGCTGTGCATAAAATAGGCAGTCAGACTCTCCTTTGTAAGTTCCAGCGGCTTATCGGACGTGACTTCCACATACTGAAACCCTTTGTAATTAAACCGGGGTATAAACTCATCTTCTCCTTTTCCGCTCAAAATAAGTATATCGGTTTGAAACGGGTCAGAATCATCTGTGGGAACGTAATGCACATCAATATTTGACATGTCAGCCCGGCCTGCTGAATCTAATTTCTCCACATGTTTCAACCGAACAACAGTTCCTTCTTCTCCCGAAACTTTTATCCGGGTTACACCAGCCATATTTCTTCCAAAGTTAAACAGCCAGGTTTTTTCGCCCTGTTTTATCATTTCCACGGCAGAAATTTCAGTTACATGACGAACCGGATGCAACGCCTGCGCAGTAATATTCTGCGACGGCGCCCCGGTGTTGGTTGCATTTTTCCATCCTTCGGCATTAAACCCGGGCTCGTTCCATCCCGGTTGTTCCAAACGGGCATCGTAATGTTCGGCGGTGTAAATGCTATTAAAAATAACCGGGCTGAGTGTGGTTTTCCAGTTCTGATCGGTTGAAACTACCTCTTGTGAACCATCAGCATAAACAATTCGCAAGTCCAGACAAAACTTAGGGCGCGCGCGCCAGGGAGCCTTATCGAAGTACCAAACCGCAGTTGACTGGTGGTTGTACCAGCCGTTGCCTAACAACACGCCAACGGCATTTGTTCCTTGGTTCAGCGCTTCTGTTACATCGTAAGTCACATACAAATTACGCCTGTCGAAACGGGTGTAAGTAGGATCCAATTGATGATCCCCAACGCGCTTTCCGTTAATGGAAAGTTCGTAAAATCCCGCAACAGCAACGTAAGCACGAGCCGACTCAATTTTTTTACCGGCATTAAACTCTTTGCGGAAATACGGGGCAGGCTTCACATCATAGTCATAAGTATCAGTAATCCATTTTCCCATCCAGTTGGTTTGATTTATCATTCCGGTTTCGAACCAGGCAACAGGCGACCAGTCAGACCAGTTTCCGGCCTCATCCTTTACCCGAACGCTCCAAAAGTAGCGGGTAAATGGTTCCAGTCGGGAGCCATCGTAAACAGCAGGAATTACAGCAGAATTTACAGTTTCTGAATTCCACACATCGCCGTTTCCGGAGGCAACGGCTTTTTCAGAAGTTCCTACAACAAGCTGAAACGCACTTTGGAAAAAGCCCGGCTTTTGGGATTTTATCTGCCAGGTAAAACGTGGGTTTATTTCATCAATTCCCAATGGATTTTCGAGATACTCGCACCTGAGTTTAACAATTTCTGTTTGTGAGTAACCGACCAGGGTTAACAACACTAAAAAGGCAATCGCGATTAAAGCAACCGGTTTATTCATTTGTATTTTGTTTTATATTGAATTCCTGATTTATTTTTTCCCCATCCTGAAATGGTATGTTCCGGAGCCGGTCCGAACAAATAGTTTTCCCTGTTCCATTTTCACATCATGTACGCCGGCAACACCTTCGATAAACCGGTTGTCGTCCCAGATTTTTGTTTCGCCTTCCCACAAAGTAACCGAATTATCGCCCGGGGTTGAAAAGACAACGGTTGATGAACTGTTTCCGGGAATTTTCACTTCATGGAAAAAACTTTCGGGTTGCTTCTTCCAGTTCGAAACAACTGTTCCGGCAACGGTCTCCAACGATGCATTCACATGATTGAGTCCTTCAGGAATAACAGGTTCAATATGAATCTGTTTGTACCCGTTAGTTGTATTTCCTTCCATTGGTGATTGAATTCCGGCAAGAAATTTATAAAAATATTCGGTTATGGAACCAAACATCTGGTGGTTATGGGAATTTACACCCGACCATTGTTCCAGAAGCGTAGTTGAACCGTTTTCAATCCAATATCCAAAGCTGGGATATGTGGTTTGTGTTGCAATTTTATATGCCAACTCGTTCTCCCCGCCTTCAACTAAAACAGGCCAGAGGTATTTGGTTCCGATAATTCCGGTATTCAGATGATCATTCCGAGACTTGATATCATCAACAACAGTTTGAAAAACCTTATTCTGATAACCCTCCGGAACCAGGTTTCCCACCAACGCAAGCAACTGGTAGGTCTGAAAAGCTTCGTCGGTTCCGTATAAAGCAGTTTCAGTATTGAAAAATTTGCTGTTAAAATGCTGTTTAATGGTGTCTGAAAGAGTCTTGAAATACTTTGCATCATCCAAATGCCCCAGCTCATTTGCAATTTTTGAAAATAGCAGACTGTTGTAATAGTAGTAAAAAGTATTTACCACCGGATGGTTCGGACAATCGTTTTTCGAACCGGGCGCACACCACTCTCCTAACGAATACCAGTATCCGTCAAAGTTATCAATGATGTACGGTTCAGACGGGTCTTCATCTTTTGAGCCCAACTCCCGAAGATAATTCAGGTACCTTTTCATGGTAGGATAATGCTCCTGCAAAATGCGGGCATCGCCGTAATAATGGTACATCCACCAGGGAATAAGAACGTAGGCACTTCCCCAGGCGACGCCACCACCCATGCCACCTACCAAAACCGGCGAAGTATTGGGAATGCGGCCATTCTCCTCCTGTGAGTCGCGCATATCGTTCAACCATTTGGTGTAAAATGGAGCCATGTGAAAATCGTGCATGGATGTTTCTGCAATTACCTGCCCATCGCCATTGTATGCTCCTTTTTCCCGGTGCGGACAATCGGTAGGATAGCTCTGCATATTGCCCATTTGCGACCACACCCCTGCCCTGTAAATTCTGTTCAGCAGCGAATCCGACGACTCAAATGTGCCGTTTCGCTCATTGGCAGAGCGTGCCACCCGGCCTTCAATTTTCAAATATTCAGGGTTCTGCTTGTTACTTACAACCACTTCGACATAACGAAAACCGGTATAAAAAAAGCGCGGCTCGTAACTTTCAGGTTCGTTACTTTTCAATGTATAATCAGTCCAGGTTTGCGCATGGTATTTAAACTTTGTACTCAGTTTATCTCCGTCTTCCAGCGGTTTGGCAAAAAGCGAATCATTCAGAGTTTCTGCACCCCTGATACGAATTACCTGCCCGGGAGTTCCCTTTATTTCAACCCGCCACCAGCCGGCAATATTCTGCCCCAAATCGAAAAGAAAAACGCCCGGTTCAGGATTAATCTGTTTTACCGGCGCCAGAGTTTGGGTAACTTTTATGGGCGGGGTGAGTTGCGATTTCAACGTACCTCCGAGCCCTTCTGCTTCTGCTACAGCAAGCCAGTGTGAGTCATCAAAATTTGCAGAAGCCCAACCGGGCAGCTCTTTTTGTGCGTTGTAATCTTCGCCACCGTAAAGGTTGTTGAACGTAACCGGTCCGACAGCAGTTTTCCACGTACCGTCAGACACAACCAATTCTGTACTGCCATCGGAATAGGTAATCATTAACTGCACCCACAAAAGCGGATTGCCAAAAGCAGTTCCGCCACCGCCCCAGCTCCAGCGGCCTTCTGTTTTGTGCAGATTCCAGGCTCCGTTCCCCAACATGGCGCCGGCAGCGTTGGTTCCTTCCTTCAACAGCGAAGTAACATCGTAAGTAGAATAGAGAATGGTTTTCCGGTAATCGGTTACTCCCGGGTCTAAAACGTGGTCGCCCACTTTTTCGCCATTAAGGAAAAACTCGTAAAAACCACACGCCGTAATATAAGCGTAAGCTTCGGCAACATTCTTGCTAACCACAAAATCTTTCCTGAATAACGGACTGGCGTCTGTAATTTCGTTTTGGGTAGTTATCCACTGCGCCTGCCATTCGTTCTTATCCAGAATGCCGGTATGGAAAGATGACGGTTCACTCCAAACTGAGGTGTTTTCATCCATCCACACGCGCACCCGCCAAAAATATTTCGTGTTGCTTTGCAGTGGAATGCCTTTGTATTCCAGGTTCAGCATTTCAGAAGAAATTACTTTGCCGGTATCCCAAATCCTGCCTGTTCCTTTTTCTATTTCGGAAAGGTTTTCTCCTACAATAACCTGAAACGCTGCCTGCGAAACATCGCGCCGGCCGGTTTGAAGTTGCCAGGAAAAGCGAGGCTGCGGAACATCAACGCCCAAAGGTTCTGTGAGGTATTCCACACGTAAGTTACACGGGAAATCAGAGTCGGACGGAGTACATCCCAGAAATCCTAAAAGAATTGCCAGAGAGACACTCCAAAAGTTTGTTTTGGTTCGGTTCAGATATTTCATAAAATATAGTTTTTAGCACACAGGCCCGGTTTTACATATTATCTATTTTTTAGCAACAACAACTTCAACCCCGGCCGGAGCACGAAACGTTGTTTCCACTTTTCCTTTTGAGTTTTTTCGATGTTCGATTTCGATGACACCACGAGGCGTTGGAAATGTTCCTTTTACCCATTCCAAATCGCCAAGGTCGGGATCCAGTAAAACTTTTCTGCCTCCGGGCTCCAAAATATTTACTCCCAGCACATATTGCGAAAGCCAGCTTGTTGGTCCGGAAGCCCAGCCGTGGCAGAAACTATGACGAAACTGCTCATAGCAATAACCGCCGTAAGTTTTATGAATATCCACTTTTCCTGCCGGAACAAGCTCATCTATTCTGCCGGCATTTTTTGCCCAGTCGATATCAAAATCTTCCCAAAAAGTTGTTGCTCCCAAGTCGAGCATGGTGCCCCAATAATTGCGGATATTGTCAATCGCTCCCTGATAATCGCCGGCCATTGCCCGCGCAATTAGCATGTAATAGCCGTAAAAAGTAGACATTTTGTGCGCTCCATCTTTCGCAAGAACCTGACTGTTTGCCTGTTCAGGTTTTACCAAACCGGACATGGCCAGCAAGGCAGCAGCTTGTTTGGAATCGGCCATGGAAGGAACATGTTTCTTCAGCCTAGCTACAGACGCATCACAAAGACTTACGGTTTTTTCGTCGCCAAGCACTCTGCATAAATCGGCACCGGCTTCAAAAGTCATCACCATCATCGATTGCAATCCTGCATGAACAGCCTCCTGATTTTCGCTGGAAGGCCAATCGAGAAAACGGTTGCCATCAAGTATCTCTTTTCCGTTATCATCAATTTTTGTTGAAAGATGCTTCAGCAAAGCAGTTAAGTATTCCTTTTGCTCCTTCAAATAGTCGATATTTCCCTGATAATAGTACCAGTCGCGATGAAGAATGACCCACCACATGGAATAGGAACTGATGCCGTTCATCCAGTTTGGCAGTGGCGTAAGATCCCGTGCAAGATCTAGACTTTTCGGAACCACTTCGTTATCTCCAAAAACCGAATTCACAGTCATTACCTCCGGGTGAAGATCGCCAACCCAAACCAGTCGGTCGCGTTTCACGCCATCCCATAAATAGTCCTGCATATTCAGGTGAACAGTGTACGCGCCGGTCATCCATATTTTATTCAACCGCTCGTCGTTGCACGTAAACGAACCCAGGTATGGAATATCGCGGTACCTGAATGCGGCACTAATTTCTTTTATTTCAAGCTTTGCATCCGCGTCAACCAGGTCGATCCGCACAAACCGGAAGCCCGACTCGCCAACAGACAACCTCCCCAACCAGGGAAGCTCCACCACAAAATCGCGCATTGCATGATCGTTGGTAGCGCCATCAACACCAGCGTCGCTCATTGCTTCGCTTACCGATTCACCAAAACGAATGCGAACACGGCCGGCCGGTTTTTGATTGTTTCTGGTAGTTACAATTTCAATCCCGCCCTGTATTTCGCAGCCAAAGTCAAGTAAAATGCCTGCCTGTCCTTCTTTTTCGTTAACCAAAGTAAGGTACTCTCCCCGGTTGAGATCCGCCTGCCCAATTCCGGAATTCAGAATACGTTCAGCATTTAATACCCGGCTTCCTATATTATCCGATTTCCAGACAATTCGTGTTGGGCTCAAAAATTTCTGTGTTAGTGAAGTGGACCGAATAGAACGGTTAGTCGCTTCCACAACAGGAGGAACTTGCGCATAAGCACCAACAGAAATACCTAATAAAGCCAGGAGTAGTAAGATTTTGTTATTCATTTCGTAAAATTACAAATATCAATTTTGCAGAACGGCGCTAAACTAGTCGGTTAATCGCTGTTCGTTCATCCACATAAAAACGTAAGATAACCAATTGGAGGCAGCCGGTTCCAGCGGATAACCATGTTTTCCTTTTGAAAACAGGTGCATGTCTGCTGAAACATTTTGGGCTTTCAATGCTTCAAAAAAGCGAATACTGTTTTCCACGAGAACAACATCGTCATCTTCGGCGTGTGTTATAAATGCTGGCGGAGTTTTTTCCGTAACCTGTTTTTCATTGGAAAAAAGCTCAACCAATTCATTATCCGGGTCTGTTCCGAGAAGATTATCACGCGAACCTTTGTGGGTTAAGTCGGCCTGCATGGAAATCACCGGATAAACAAGTATCATGAAATCGGGACGTAAACTTGTCCCCTCCTTATTCTCGATATAGTTTTTTGAAAAGTGCGTGCCGGCAGTAGATGCCAGATGACCTCCGGCCGAAAATCCCATAATTCCAATCCGCGTTGGATCAATGCCCCATTTATCGGCATTATCACGAACAATTTTTATGGCTTGTTGTGCATCCTGCAAAGGGGCAATTGTTTTATTGCTGCTTGTATTATCATCGGGCAAACGGTATTTAAGCACAAAAGCGGCCACACCTTTTTGGTTCATTTCGCGGGCAATTTTATGTCCTTCGTAACTGGCACAAACTGCGCTGTAACCACCTCCCGGACAAATTACCACGGCTGTCTTTTTAGTGTCACTATTTTGAGGAAGATAAACTGTAAGGTCAGGTTTCGAAACTGCAAAATATATCCCGTTCTCGTTGCGCTCGCCATTCACATGCACCTTTTCTCCGGGAATTTCACTTTCGTACAAAGGCATTACTGTTTGCCCATTAACGGAAGAAAAATTCAGAAATAATATAGAAAATACGAGCACTGCAAATTTCATTTGATTCGACATTTTTTTGGTTTTCCGATTTAAAGTTGTTGGGTTCATATAATTCATTATTTATTCAGTTCCCTTTTTTTCATCACTTTAACAGTCTTCTGGAAGATTAAATCGCCAATCAGACGATCTTTTCAACCTGATTTCATCTCCAGTTACAAACTCAGTAATATATTGATTTTTTCTGTTTACAAAATCCCCATAATACGCAATTAAATATAAGTTTTAAAGTAATGTATCCTGTGGTATCCGTGTAGAGTGTTGAGCGGCGTAGTTGTTTTAAATCCGGTTTTTGTCACTTTTTTAAAGAAACGATGGAACGAGATATTTTGAAGCGGGTCTACCGGTTTTTCTGTTTCGTCATTGCTCAAAAACCATTAGGCCTAAGATACATTTCATCTTAAAAATCAACAAACCACGTATTTTTAACACATCAAATCACTCGTTGATTCTAATTACCAGTCCGCTCTTCCCGGTGACCTTTCCGTTTTCCAGAATAAAAACCACTTTTCCCAAATATACGGGTCTGTCGTCTGAAACAATATGTGGATTTCCACCTGCCTGAGCAACCAAAACACTGTTTATTACCAGAGGCTCTTCCAGCAAATCGTGTGAGTGGCCCCCAATAATAGCATCAAATACCGGATACTTTTCAGCAAGAATTTTGTCCTCCTTCAGTCCGCGGTGAGAAAGAATGAGAAAAACGTCGGACTTGTTTTTAAGGCGGTGGTACCGGGTGATGGTTTTATCTAAATTCCGCTCAGCAACGCCATCTTTTTTTGTATTGCTTTTTGATAAGCCCAACACCGCAACCTTGCGAGCAGTAGAAGTTTCCAACACAGAATACGGCACTGTTGCAGGCAGATTTTCTGTGGAGACTTTGAGGTTGGCTGCCAAAAGCGGAAAGTCGGCAAGTTCCAGTGCCTGCCGCGTGTAATCGCCAATATAATCCAGTTCGTGGTTTCCCAAAGTCATAAGGTCGTACTCCAGCTCGTTCATCTTTTCAATCATAAGTTTTGCCCGGGCCGCGTACCACAACGAGTCTTGCAATTCGCCATTATCGAACCACCGATGCGGATGCCTGACAACCATATCTCCGGCACTGAACAAATACACGTCGTTATTTTCCGCCCGTATTTCCTCAACTTTATGAAACAATTCTTGCAGATAATTCAAATCAAAATGCTGGTCATTCGTGTGCAGAAATACGATTTTTTCTTTTATGGGATAAGCGATCTGAACCGTGTCGGAATATCTGTCCGGCTGCAGAAGAATTCGTCCCGCTCCTTCATCTCCGCGCAATTCCAAAACATACGGTTCGTTGGGTTTCACTTTCAGCTCAAACAATCCGTTTTCTTTTCTCGAGGCGTGTTTCAGAAATAACGATTCTGAAAACTTGCTTTTTTCCTGAAACCGACCTTTCAACCCGTCAACCGGTTCACCAGATTCATCTTTCACTACTGCCGTGACCATAACTTTCTGTTGCACACAGGCTGACAGTAAAAACAGAAAAAGCAACGGAAACATTAAAAACCGACCAGACCAATTTATTCTCTTCATTTTTGAATCATTAAACCCAAAAATAAAAATTAATCTTTACCAAAAAATTACATTAAAATGAATTATTCATTTGAGATAGAAAATCCTTTCAAAAAAAACCGAACAACATGTAAAATTGCCTGTTCTATAGGATTTTTTTCACCCGGGCGAGGCCGCCTAAACTGGTTTCTTTATAATGAGAAGAAAGATCTTTTCCTGTTCTGTACATGGTTTCCACCACTTCATCGAAACTGACGCTGTGCACACCGTCGCTCATTAAAGCGTACGTGTTATGCGACAAAGCTCTTTCGGCAGCAAATGCATTTCTTTCGATGCAGGGGATTTGAACCAACCCGGCAATCGGATCGCAGGTTAACCCCAGATGATGTTCCATTCCCATTTCAGCAGCATACTCAATCTGTTCAACCGAGCCGCCCATAATTTGCGCTGCAGCCGCAGAAGCCATTGCACAGGCAGTTCCCACTTCTCCCTGGCATCCTACTTCTGCCCCCGAAATAGAAGCATTTTGTTTTATCAGATTTCCGACGAGGCCGGCTGTTGCCAGCGCCTTATAAATATCAGTAACCTTAAACTTGTAAACCTTTCGGTAATATTTTAAAACTGCCGGAACCACTCCGCTGGCGCCGCATGTTGGCGCGGTAACAATTTCGCCACCCGAGGCATTTTCTTCGGACACGGCCAAAGCATAGGCAAACAGCTGTGAACGCTTTTTAAATGGTCCTCTGAAATTTGCAGTTTTCGCCTTAACCTGCTGCGCTTTTCGTTTTAAGTTCAGCTGCCCGGGAAGGTTTCCGTCGCGCGCCAGCCCACGTTTTATGGAGGCGTCCATCACTTCCCATATTTCTGCCAAAAAATTCCAGATATCCGAACCTTCACTCTCTTCTACCAATTGCCACATTTCCTTCCTGTTATCACGGCACCATTTTAATATGTCATCCATTTTATTCAGGGAATAGATCTGAACCGGTTCGCTTTTTTCACCTTCTACAACAATTGCCCCCCCACCAACACTGTAAACAGTTTCGTCGCACAACAAATTACCGGACGAATCAAAAGCCTCAAATTTCATGGCGTTGGGATGAAAAGGAAGAAATACTTCAGGCTGCCATATAATTTCGAGTAAATGCCTTCGGAAAACTTCATCAATTACGTAATCGGTTAAGTGGCCTTTTCCTGTGGCTGCCAGGCTACCGTATAGAAATACCCTGAAACGGTGGGCATTTTTATTTTTATCTAAAAAACGAGATGCTGCAATGCCCGGCCCCATGGTGTGGCTGCTCGAAGGACCATTTCCTACTCGATACAATTGACGTATTGATTCCATATTCAGCTTCGATTAAACTAAAACTTTTTGTGTGTACTAACTCTATTCAGCGTAATTCTGCCCATAAAACGACAACATGCAATTAAACCCATTTTTCTTGAGGAAACGAATGTTTAAAAACATTCTGCAATTTGCAGGGTGAACGCCAACTAATATGCACATTTCAACTAAAAAAAGAACCAATCATCAACTCGTTCTTTTTCTGCTTAGAAATATGTATTGACTGCAAATTCAATTTCAAGCTCATTTTTCCTGTTTTTTGAGCTTTATTTTCATCGAAAATGAGCTACAATAATTCGCTTTCAGAAAAAACCTGCTTTTTAAAGCGATTGAACATAGCCGATAATTTTGCTGTACATAAAATAGACCATGATACTAATCAACACAAAGCCGAAAACAGCCAGCACATTTTGCAACAGGTTATTTTTATGTTTTCCCATTACCTTTTTATTGTTCAAAATAAGAAACATTCCAAAGGCAATAAACGGTACAGCCAAAATAGAAGATGCCTGCGCCAGAATAAGCGCATAGACGATATTCCCCCGAAAAAAGACAGCAATGAACATTCCCAGAAGCAAAGTAACCGTAGTAAATATTTTGGGCATTTTCTCACTCATTGTACTTCCCAGTCCCAGCCCGTCGGCAAGCAAACCACCTCCCATTACCGCATTTACCATTAGTGACGAAAATGCAGCAGCACACAGCCCGATACTGAAAATAACTTTGGCGTAACTTCCGAACAACGATTCGAGCTGCAATGCCATGTCGGCTGCCGAATTTACAGTTATTCCGTAGGGGTGCAGTGCAGATGCCGAAGTAATTATTATCAGCAATGAAATTAGCGCAAGAAGGGTTATTCCGGTGTAAGAATCGTTCAATCCTTTTTTCAGGTCAGACTCTTTCCATCCTTTGCTTTGGGCGAGGTACGACTGATATAACGCCGCGTGCAGCACAAAAGTGGTACCGACCAGGGCTGCAATTATATCTAACGATTTAAACGAAAACGAACGCGGAACAAATCCTTCGGCAATTTGGCCTACATCGGGTTTGGTGAGCAACAGGTTTATAAAAAAGGCCACAATCATGATCATCACCAAAAACATCATGAGCTTCTCCAGCAACTTATAAAGGTTTTTCGCCCAAAAAAGAAGGAGTATTGCAAGCGGCGTAAAAACGAAAGGCCACACCCGTTCATCTATTCCGGTAATTCCCTCCATTGCGATGCCCACCCCCAAGTTGTTTCCAAACTGAAAACTGGAAGCAGCCAAAAAAGCGGAAATACCGATTACAGCGGCAAACCATTTTCCATAATTTGTTGCAATGGAACGAAGGATAGAATCGCTATTTGAAACCCCGAACCGCGCACCCATTGATGAATAAATCACCATCGAAATTGCTGCGAACAAAATCACCCACAAAAAAGCGTAACCGTGTTCGGAGCCAACACGACTTGAAACAGCAATGCTTCCGGGACCTAATACAACCGATGCAATAATAAAACCAGGACCTAGAGATTTCAGGTAGAATTTTAAGGTTTTTAGCCAACGCATTTTGATTAGTTTTAGTCAGAACAAGAACTTCTGCCCGTAAAGATAATAAAGTAGCACGCACGCCAAAGTGATTGTGCCATTAATTGTTACCTCTGTTTTCTTTTTCGTTTTTACTAAAGAAAACTTGGGATTCTACTTTTTTGTTGGGGAAAAAATCAAGGAAAATCTGAAAGGAAAAAAGAAACTCCCTAAAACAAACAACCACGCCGGGAAGACGTGGTTTTAGTATTCAATACTCTAAAAAATAGTAGAAACAGTATCGCCGCACATCCAATAACTCAAAGCACAAAATCATTACTGATCAAGGCGATACTTTCTTAATAGTTATATATTTGATAGCTAGGCTACACGATATCTGTTTACCTATCCGAAAAACAGTTCTTCGTATTGTTTCAGGTCTGAAAAGATGACGCTACTACTTTAAGAAACTATTGTCTCCTATACAATTTTCTTCAGCTTGTCATCCCACTCAACCGCCCTTTTTTCAACATAACTCTTGTGAGCCATAATGCAGGCGATGCCTTCCTGAAATGCCATTTCGATATTGGCGCTGGGAGTACCACCGTTTCTGATACAGTTCAACCATTCGCGCACATGAAGGTGCGTTACATCCACCGCTCTTCCGTTAATAGTGGTGGTGGTTAATCCCCTTGAAGCATAGTATTTTTCCGATGCAGACGAAACAGCATCGATCTGCCCTGCCCCGGGATTAAAAGAGATCATCGGGGAGCTTGGATCAATTGCACCAGACTGAATTCCACGCGCATAACGGGTCGAGCCGCGGTCTGCTGTAATAACAGCATTGCTTCCCAATTCCATTGAAGCATCGTGTCCCATAAAAACTCGTCCGCGGCTGCGACTTGATGCCAGGTTACCGCTATACAACAATGTTAAATCATGATTCGGATATTCAAACACACAATGCAACGAATCGGGCATTTCGCGGTTATCTTTCCAATAATAAATTCCTCCGGAAGAAGACACCGACTTTGGAATTCCGATATGCAGCAACTGGTTTACGGCATCAAACTCATGGGTAAACAACTGCCCAATCATGCCGTGGTCGTAATCGAACCATTTGGTCCAACTGTAAAACCGGTCTACACTAAAAGGCGCATACGGCGCGTTTCCAAGCCATTGTTTCCAATCAATGGATTTTTCGTCTCCCGGTTTCGGATTGCCGTGGGCATCGAGGTGCCTAATCCACGCTCCGTTAGCCGAATTTCGGTTCGACGTAGTTTCTATCAGCGTAATTTTCCCTAAAATGTTCCGTTTAATAATTTCTTTGGCCTGCTGAAAAACAACACTCTGTGTAATCTGGTGCCCCAACTGATAAACCACGTTGCTATTTTTTACCGTCGTATAAAGTTCATTCAGTTCATCTTCATGCAACGACGGGCTTTTTTCGCAATATACATGTTTTCCCGCACGGGCGGCTTCAGTTGCAATATGAGCGTGATGATGGTCGGGAGTCGCAATAATTACTGCATCAATATCTTTATCTGCAAGCATCTCCTGGTAGGAATGATAACGTTTCACCGGCAACTTTGGTGCGTCAGGCCCTCCGGGACGAATTTCGTTTTTAGCCGTTGCCAGTCCTTTTTCTGCATGCAAATCGAACACATCGCAAATTCCGGTAATGGCAACATTCAGGTATTCCTGTTGCAGCCAGCCGGCCAATGTATTGTTCTGTTGCCTGCTCTTTACATCATCGGGGTGCATGAATCCCAAGGCCTGGGACAACTGTCTTGCTCTGGTTCCGAACCCGATAAAACCGACCTTAATCAAATCACCGGACGAGCTTTTTTTCCCGTAATCGGCTTGCGGAAACTCAATGGAATCAAGCCCTAATTCTTTCAGAACAGCTTCTCTTTTATATCCGTCGTAATTTTTCTTTTTCAGTATTTCAAATCCTAAAAATCCGGCCACCGGTAGCCCCGCTAACGCTTTTAACACCGTTCGGCGCTGCATGCCGTTGCCTTGCTCTTTTTCCATGTTTTTGTTGCTTGAACTATTTTCGTCTTTTCTGTCCACTTTAGCATTCATAATAATTACCCTCCCTTTTTAGTTATTTCGTTTAGCCAGAAAATAATCCAGGCCAAATATTTTACTGGTTGGAAACAAAGCCAGCACACACAACGCAGCTGCCTCAATTAGTGTTTTATTTACAACAAGATTGTTTCCGTCAACCGGCAAGGCATATTCCAGCCCTATTAGCGGAGGAGTATTTAAATAGTAGACAAAAACCAGGGCAGCCCCGGCAATGGCAGCCGGCCTTGATAAAAGCCCGAGTACAAGTCCCAGGCCGATGGCAATCAGCCCCCAGGTATTCAGAAAATCTACGGCAGCCAAAATCCCAGCATTTGAAGTAACCCAATCGGCAAAACCCGAAAGTATCCACTGAGACTGATCTAAAAATCCGGCAGACGTCCACTGTGGATTTAACAGCTTTGCAATGCCTTCGTACAAAATATGCCAGCCAACCAAAAAACGCAGTACTACCAGTGCGGTTAACTGTAGTTTGGAATAATTTTTCATTTGATTAATATTATTTGTTTTTAACAGAACCATATGAAACTCTCAATAATTTTCAATTCATCTTGTTATGAATTTTAAAAATTAAATTCATGGTCGCTTCATATGATCCTGTTTTAGATATTGCGATTTCCGGAGCATGGGATACTTTATACGGGAAAAGAATCTCGCGCCTGCCAATCAATACTAAAATTTATATTTCTTACTTTCTTTTTCTGCTTTTTCCATTACTTTTTCAACAGAAATCGGTTTTCCTCCTTTTTTCCGACTTTCGTCAGCAGCTTCCATAAACGCAAGAATTTCTAGCGTTTCCTTGGGTTGTACCGGAATATTTCCTGTTTCGAAGTATTTAATGATTTCTACCAACAGAGGATTGTACCCGTTATATGATCCGAGCTGTTTTATGGCTTTATCTCCAAAAACACATCCCCCGTAATTTCTTTGCCCGTCACGAAGCCCTCTGAAAGTGCCAATACGGCCATCTTCCCAGGTTCCTACAACTACATCGGTTCCTTCAGAATGTGCTCTCACTACTGTTTTGCAACCGGTTCCCATTGCTGTAAAAAGTGGTTCCACCCCGTGAATGCCGTACCAAAACAGATCGGGATGCGTTTTTTCCAGTGCGCAAGGACTATACATTTCTGCTCCGATAACTTTTCCTGCAGCACCGCTTTTCACTTCATCCATTCCTTTGATATAACGTAAAGATGAAGCAGAAAAAACGGGAATTCCATATTTTTCGGCAGCGTTAAAAATAGCCATTGCATCGGCAAGTGAGGCAGCCATAGGTTTGTCTATAAACACACGTTTGCCTGCTTTTAACACCGGCAATGCCTGTTCCAGATGTCGTCTTCCATCGTTTGTTTCCAGCAAAACCACATCAACTTTTGTCAGCAATTCATCAATTGAAGCGGTTATGGCAACTCCCATTTCTTTCACCTGCTCTGTGTACCCTTCGATGCGTTCAACGGAAGATGGAATATCCAGGCTACCATGCGGATAAGCAGCAACTACTTTGTATCCACAAAATACAGGATCAGCATCGTCTGCGTTTAGCGCCTTTGTAAATGCAATGGAATGCGATGTGTCCAGCCCAATAATACCAACCCGCTTACCTGCGGAAGTAAAAGAAGATAATGTAGCTGATATGCCATTTGAGGCAACTGAAACTCCCAATCCGGCAATAACCCCGGTTTTTATAAATTTCCTTCTGTCAATCATAATTTAACCTTTAATAATTTTGTTTTTTCTGAATACTAAAACGAAACACAAAATCCATTACCTTACAATAAAAAACAGTGCATTCATCTTACTATTTCACCACAAATCTATACAAATGACATTCAAGTACAAAACAGATGTGTGTACGCACACACAAATTTTAATCAGCAACAAAAAATCAAAAAATCAATCACCTGAAAATAAATATCATAACAAATCATTCGCTGAAACAAATATGTTGTGAAACACAAAATATGTGCAGGCACACACTTATCCAAAGTTTTTTCCCGGCAGAGAAATAACATCAGAACCATTTCACATTTGCAGAAATTCAATTCAATTTTCGGAGCACATGTCGATTTCTCAAATTAAAAGATAAACGGAGTAACAGAATTTTCCACATCCCCTTTGTGTAAAAAGTTCAAGCATACAATCCTTTAAACAATTGATTATATTAAGAAATTGAGGGAAAAACCCGATTCATGAATTTAATGGAATGATACTCTCGCTTTCCGTCTAAAAATCTCTATTTTTGTGGCTTCGTAAAATTGCAAACTATTTTTCATCATGAAGATATCTTACAACTGGCTTAAAGATTACATTAACACAAATGAGTCACCCGAAGAAGTAGCAAAAATTTTAACACAAACCGGACTGGAAGTTGCCGGACTGGAAGAAGTTGAAACCGTAAAAGGAGGAATGCAGGGCCTCGTATTGGGGAAAGTCGTTACCTGCGAAAAGCACCCCAATTCTGACCACCTGAGCAAAACTACAGTTGATGTTGGCACAGGTGAATTGCTGAACATTGTTTGCGGAGCACCCAATGTTGCTGCCGGGCAGAAAGTTGTTGTAGCACCGGTTGGAACTACACTGTATATGGGAGACGAAAAGCTCACTCTCAAAAAAATGAAGATACGTGGCGAAGCTTCCGAAGGGATGATTTGCGCCGAAGACGAAATCGGGCTTGGAACCAGTCATGATGGAATCATGGTTTTACCCGATTCAGTAAAAATTGGCACGCCCGCAAAAGAGTATTTCAATGTTAAATCAGACCAGGTAATTGAGGTGGATCTTACTCCTAACCGAATTGACGGAGGTTCGCACATTGGTGTTGCACGCGACCTGGCTGCTTTTCTTAATAAAACAAAACCGACAACATACAACCGTATCCCGGTGGATCAGTTCAAAGTGGACAACCACAAACTGGAAATTCCCGTGGAAATAAAAAGACCGGAGGCTTGCCCGCGGTATGCCGGCGTAACCATTTCGGATGTGGAAGTAAAAGAATCTCCCGACTGGTTAAAAAACCGGTTAAAAGCAATTGGCCAGGCTCCCATTAACAATGTTGTAGATATTACCAATTACGTACTTTTTGAAACCGGACAACCCTTGCATGCGTTCGATGCAGATAAAATTGAGGGCGGAAAAGTAATTGTTCAGACGCTGCCGGCCGGTACAAAATTTACAACACTCGACGAGGTGGAACGCGAGTTGCACGAAGACGACCTGATGATTTGCAACACCAAAGAAGCCATGTGTATTGGCGGTGTGTTCGGCGGCACCAAATCGGGAGTAAAGGAAGGTACAAAAAACATATTTCTGGAAAGTGCTTGGTTCGACCCGGTTTTTATTCGTAAAACTGCTCGCCGTCACGGGCTGAATACCGACGCCTCGTTCCGTTTCGAACGTGGCACCGACCCCAACGGTGTAATTTACGCATTAAAAAGGGCAGCCCTGCTTATTAAAGAACTTGCAGGAGGAACCATTTCTTCGGAAATTGTGGACGTCTATCCAAAACCCGCTGAGTATTTCAGCGTTCAGATAAGCTACAATAATGTTACCCGCCTGGTTGGAAAAGAGATTGGAAAGGAAACCATCAAAAAAATCCTCACCTCGTTGGAAATAGAAATCGAAAACGAAACAGAAACAGGATTATCGTTATTGGTTCCGCCTTACCGTGTTGACGTGAAACGCGAAGCAGATGTTATTGAAGAGATTCTGCGTATTTACGGATACAATAATATAGAAATACCTTCTCTGGTAAAATCATCGCTGCAATACGCTCCACATCCCAATCCGGATCATCTGCGCAACCTTGTAGCCGAAATGCTCACAGCGCAGGGGTTCAACGAAATATGGTCGAACTCGTTAACAAAAGCCGGGTACTACGAAGGGCTGGAACAATTTAAAAGCGAACAAACCGTAAATCTGCTCAATCCGCTCAGCGCCGACTTAAACGGGATGCGCCAAACCCTGTTGTTTGGAGGACTTGAATGTGTGGCGTACAATGCCAATCGCCAAAATAAAGATTTAATGCTTTACGAATTTGGCAACTGCTATTTTTACAAGAAAGAGGAACAAAATGAAAATCCGGTTCAGAATTATCACGAGGAAGAACATCTCGGATTATTTATCACCGGCGAAAAGTCTGCAGAAACCTGGACCAACAGCCAGCAGCACACCTCCTTCTTCCAAACAAAATCTGTTGCTGAAAACATCTTGAAGCGGATGGGATTCAACCTGAGCGAACTACAAATTTCAGAAAGTCAGAGTGAATTGTTTTCAGAAGGATTAACGTACCAACTGAATAATAAAACAGTGCTGGAACTGGGGATAGTCGCTAAAAAAATGCTCAAAAGATTCGACGTGGAACAGCCTGTTTATTATGCTGACTTCAATTGGAAAGCAATACTGACGAAACAAACAAAACACAACGTATCTTTTGAAGAGCTTCCCAAATTTCCGGCTGTACGACGCGACTTGGCTCTGCTTGTCGACAAACAGGTTAAATTCCAGCAAATTGAAGAACTGGCGGTTAAAACCGAACGAAAAATATTACGCCAGGTAGGACTTTTCGATGTGTACGAAGGCAACGGAGTTCCGGAAGGGAAAAAGTCATACGCAGTAAGTTTTATTCTGCGCGATGATTCCCGCACGCTGAACGACAAACAGATTGATAAAACCATGAAAAAGCTGGTTGCTGCATTTGAAAGGGAATTAGGAGCCGAATTACGCAAGTAACAACAAATGTCTAATCAAACAAAAGGTGTGATTTATGCGGCCATCACCGCATTCTTCTGGGGATTTTTGGCCATTGCATTAAAAGTTGCAGTGCGCAAAGTAGATCCCCACACAATTGTTTGGTTTCGTTTTCTTGTGGCTTTCGTTTTTCTGTTGGGATGGCAACTGTACAAAAACCCGTCGTCGCTAAAAATACTGATAAAGCCCCCGTGGCTGCTTATTGTTGCGGCCGTCGGGCTGTCGTGGAACTATTTGGGTTTTATGTTGGGAATTCATTACACCACTCCAAGTAACGCCCAGCTTTTCATTCAGTTTGGCCCGATGATGCTCGCCCTCTCCGGTTTTCTTATTTTCAAGGAACGGCTTTCAAAAATGCAACTGGCAGGGTTCCTTGTGGCACTTCTGGGATTTGCCTTTTTCTACAGCGATCAGCTACGGGCATTTTTCGCAGGAAAAGACCAGTACAATATGGGAGTTCTGCTGACATTGAGCGGGGCGCTGGCCTGGACCGTTTACGCAGTGACGCAAAAAAAGCTGGTTACCAAATACCCTGCCCCAATGCTCAACCTCTTCCTTTTTGGATTTCCGACTTTAATTTACTTACCTGTGGTGGATTTAGAGCCGGTGTTTGAGTTGAACTGGGCGTGGTGGTTATTGTTGATATTTCTGGGGTTCAACACGCTTATCGCATACAGCAGCCTTGCTCAGGCGCTGCGTTTTATCGAAGCAAATAAAGTAAGTGTAATTCTCTTTGTAAACCCCATTATTACTTTTATTACGATGGGAATTCTTACCTACCTGAGCGTTGATTGGATTCCCCACGAACGTTTTTCCGCAATGACTATCCTCGGAGCTTCTTTGGTGATAGCAGGCGCCGTGCTGGTGGTTAAAAAATCAAAAAAGAAAGAAGTCAGTTCCCCAAACGCTTCCCCGGAATAACAATCCACGCAATGATATAAATCAAAAGCCCGGGAAAACCGGCTGACAATACAGATAGCAAAACATAAGACAGCCTTACAACTGTTTTATCTGCGTAAATGTACTCGGCAAAACCGGCCAGCACTCCCCCTAAAATCCGGTCGTTAGAGCGAAAAAGCCTTTTAGGCTGACTTCTGTTTTCCATCAATTATTCCTCTTCATCGCTGTCAAGAAACTCTTCGTTCTCGAATTCTTTTTCCAGAAACTCTTCGGCATCGTCAACCAACCGGGCAATCATGTCTTCGTCGCCAGGTTCACCATCAATCCAATGAATTATCTGATTGCTTTCGAAGTCGTCAATATCGGCTTCGATAATAAAACGCGGCGTTTCGGTGTGCACAACGAAAATAGTTTCAGGTGTTTCCAGCGAATTGTCGGCTAAAAGAAATCTGGGTAACATAATTATTTACTTTTAAAAATTATGTTGCTAATTTATGAAATAGATTGTTATTTTTAACCGGAAATAAAAAAAATGAACCTAAAATGAATGAACTAAACAATTTCTTATCAGTAGTAGATGGTTATATTGGCGGGTCACAATGGTTCGTTTTTTTACTTCTGGGCACCGGCCTTTTTTTTACCTTTTACCTACGTTTTCCACAATTCAGATATTTAAGGCATTCCATTCGTATAGTCCGCGGAAAATTCGATCGCAAAGGCGATGAAGGAGACACATCGCATTTTCAGGCGCTAACCACTGCCCTATCCGGAACTGTTGGAACGGGAAATATTGCAGGCGTTGCGCTGGCCATTCACCTGGGCGGCCCTGCTGCACTTTTCTGGATGCTGGTAACTGCCGCACTGGGTATGACCACAAAATTTGTGGAAGTTACCCTGTCGCACAAGTACCGCGAAAAAGCTGAAGACGGGTCAATTGCCGGCGGCCCCATGTATTACATGCGAAAGAGGATGAACATTCAACTGAAAAACAAAAAGGTTATTCAAACGGGTAAAGTAATGGGTGCTCTTTTTGCCTTTGCAACCATTTTTTCTTCGTTCGGCACCGGAAGCCTTCCTCAAATTAACAGTATTTCCAACTCCCTGTTCGAAACATTTGGGATCAATCACATATTAACAGGCGCCGTATTGTCTGTTCTTCTGGGACTTGTGATAATTGGAGGAATTAAAAGAATAGCCAAGGTTACCTCTAAATTAGTACCAATTATGGCAATCATCTATTTTCTGGGAGCAATTGCCGTAATAAGTTTTAATTACCAAAACATTATTCCCAGCCTGATGGCAATTGTTGGCGATGTTTTTACGGGAACTGCTGCCGCGGGAGGATTTTTAGGCGGAAGCATCGCATTTGCATTTAACCGGGGCGTAAACCGCGGGCTTTTTTCAAACGAGGCCGGCCAAGGTTCTGCCCCGATTGCACACGCTGCAGCCCGTGCCCACGAGCATGTTTCAGAAGGACTGGTTGCATTGCTTGAGCCATTTATCGACACAATAATTATTTGTATGCTTACCGGACTGGTTCTGCTTTCGTCCGGCGTATGGAAAGAAAAACTCCCCAACCGGTTTCAGGAAACTGATTTGGTTGCACTCGCTGGCCAATACACCGAAGAAGACAACACCGAGCGGGAAAAACTATTTGAGTTTCTTTCCGGAGAAACCACATTGCCGCTGTTTTCGGGCAGCCTGGAAGTTGCAGACGGCACAATTATAAATCCGCCAACTATTCTGCATTCCAGATCAGTTGCAGAAAACATAAAAGTCTGGAGCAATAACAACCCGTTTTCAGGAACCATTTCTTTTAATTCGGGAAAACTGGTGAGCCAGGCCGGCCTTTCACTTTCAGGAAATTCACTGCTTCACAGCGCCCCACTTACTACCGTAGCATTTACAAGAAGCTGGATGGGGGATTACGGGAAATACATCGTTTCCATTGGCCTACTGCTGTTTGCATTCTCCACAACCATCAGCTGGTCGTACTACGGAGACCGCGCAGTTACCTATCTTTTCGGAATAAAAGGTATTGTGTTTTACAGAATTTTATATGTACTGGGCTTTTTCCTGGCTTCGTTTACTGATACTACAATTGTGTGGACACTCTCCGGAATTACCATTGCCCTGATGACCATTCCCAACCTCATCGGAATTCTTTCGTTACATAAGGAAATGAAAAACGAAGTGAAACTTTTCTGGAAAGAATGGTACGAACACTTTCCGGGAAAAAACACGCCGGGACTTTAAACACAAAACACACTTCAAACGAATTGATTATCTTGTATTAAAAAATCTATTCTAAAAAAAATAACGAATTTATCTCCAGCTATCCAGTTTTGTGGCAATATCGTTCCAAACTTCTTCTTTGCCAATTTCGTTCAATATTTCATGGCGCATGTTGGGATACAGTTTAGCATCCACATTTCTGTATCCAACCGTTCTCATTCGTTTTACAGCTTTGTTAAATTTACTGAGGCTGATTAAACAAGGATCTTCCTGTCCGGAAATAAACCAGATTGGCAAATCAGGCTGCCCCGTCTTCCAGTTATTTTTGGAATACGCATCACCCATTAATTCATACAAATTCCGAAAACCGTTGGCAGTAAAAACAAAATTACATTTGGAGTCGGCATCGTATTTTTCAACAATCTGTTTATCTGAACAGACCCAGGCGTTTGGAGAAGTGGCTTCGGGAAATTTTTTATTGAAACTACCAAAACTTAACTTCTGAAGTTTTGCGCTGCGAAAATGCTCCCCTTTTCGTTTTGCGATTCTTTTGGCAATGCCTTTTCCAAACTTACTACCTGCAGAATAACTCGGACTTCCGCAAACTATCAGTCCGTCAATTTCATCATCAAAAAGCTTTGTGTAGCTCCTAACCACCATCGATCCCATGCTGTGCCCAAACAAAAACAACTTTAAGCCGGGGTATTGCTTTTTCATGTAGTCAGTCACCATTTTAACATCTTCCACCATGGCGCGGTAACCGCCCGAATAGAAGTAGCCCAAATCATTTTCAAACAAGACACTCTCCCCGTGTCCGCGATGGTCGTGTATAACGCAGGCATATCCTTTTTCTGTTAAGTACTGCATAAAAGCGATGTAACGTTCTTTGTGTTCGCACATGCCGTGCACCAACTGAACCACAGCTTTTGGCGGAGTTGCCGTTCCGGCCGTCAGCACGCTAATGGGCAAATTGTCTGAAGCCGACCGAATGGTAAACTCCGAAAAATTATCCGGTAATTCTTGTGTAAAACCAACTATTGAATGTGCCATAAGTAACGCAAAAATTAGAGTTTTTCTCATTTCGCCAGTTATGTTCAGGGATAATTGTTCGTGAAACAATTTCACCAACAATTAACCTGCTGATTGTTTTAAAACTAACTTCAATAAAAATACAAATTAAGCCTGAAAAAGGCTCTATTTCGAAACCACTTTTATTTCTGATTTTCGAAACAGGATGCCTGCAAATGGCCAAGTTGATCTGTCGGCTAGTAAAACGGAAAATCGTTTTTGCAGTATTTAAAGAAACGGAAAAAGGTGGGCTACTGAAACTTATTCAGGGCAATTTCGGTAATTGTTTTTACCGTGTTATCAATTCCCAAAAACGATGAATTAATGCACAAGTGATAAGATCTGGAATCGCCCCAGTTTTTATTGCTGAAGTAGTTGTAATAGCTTGCTCGTTTTTTGTCCATTTTTTCAATAAACGAAGCCGCTTTGTCGTGTTCCAAATCGTGTATTTGAGCTATTCTTTTAATCCTGTCTTCCATTTCGGCGCTAATAAAAATATTCAGGCAACGCGAAAAATCCTTCAACACATAATCGGCACACCTTCCAACAAAAATAGACGATTCTTTTTTGGCAAGTTTTCGAATAATTTCGCTCTGGATCAGAAACAGATTTTCGTTACTCAAATAATATCCGGAATAAATCTGGTCCATTAAAGTCGACCTCATTCCAAACATTCCTCCAAATAAACTGTGGCTGTCTTTTTCGTCTGCTTTTTCAAAAAACTCTTTACCAAGCCCGCTTTCATCCGATGCTATTTGTATCAGCTCCCTGTCGTAATACGCGATGTTAAGCTCTTTCGCCAGTTTCTTGCCAATTTCGAGGCCACCGCTTCCAATCTGGCGTCCTATGTTGATATAAAATTTTTCTGACATGTTCAAGTTCTTCTTCATCGCAAAATTACTTACTTATTTTGTTTTTTCGGTATTCAATAAAAAGAAGATAACCGGCATTGAGGCTTGCAAGTATATCTGAAGTTGGCATGCTCATCCAAACCCCTTTTACGCCAAAAAGCGAAGGAAAAATGAGCAGGCAGGGCAAAAGAAACAATACCTGCCGTGTAAGCGACAGATAAATGGCTTTCCCGGGTTTTCCAATACTTTGAAAAAAATTGGAAGCCACCATCTGAAACCCAATAATTGGTGTGCTGATGAAAACGATTCTTAATCCGGTTACTGCAATATCAATCAATTCCTTCTCGCGGGTGAATATAGAAGCCACTGTTCGCGGAAAAAACTCGCCAACAATAAAGCCGACAAGCATAACGCCTGTTGCCAGAAATATGGTATGGGTCAGCACTTTTGTAACCCTTTCGTTTTGCCGGGCGCCGTAATTGTAACCGGCAATGGGTTGCATTCCCTGGTTAAGTCCCAAAACCACCATTACAAACAAAAATATTACCCGATTAATTATGCCGAATGCGCCAACTGCAAGGTCGCCACCATGTTGGGTGAGGCTTTGGTTAATAATAATTACGATTACCGAAGCTGCAACGTTCATGGAAAAAGGAGAAATACCAATTGCGAGCGAATCGAGTACAATTCTGCGTTTAAGCGAAAAAGTATCTCTTTTTAAATGAACAAGGTTGTTTTTATTGCTGAAGATTTTGATTTGCCAAATAAGCATGGATGTTTGTGCAAGAACTGTTGCAATGGCGGCACCACGAATTCCGAGGTTCATTACATAAATAAAAATGGGAGTCAAAATTGCATTTATTACCACCGACAAAATGGTGGTCGTCATTGCTTTTCGTGGTTCTCCAATTGCCCTGAGCAGTGCATTCAAACCAAGGTACATATGAGTAACAATATTCCCCAGTGAAATAATTACCATATAATCGTGTGCATAAGAAATAGTGTCTTTGCTGGCTCCGAAAAAATAGAGAATGGGGTCGAGAAATGTTAACACAATAACCGAATACAAAACTCCGAGAACGAGGTTCAGCACAAACACATTTCCAAGAATGCGGTTAGCAGTTGCATAATCTTTTTGCCCAAGCCGCAACGACATGAGGGTGGAAGCTCCCACGCCAACAAGTGAGCCAAATGCTGCACCAAGGTTCATTAACGGAAATGTAATTGCCAGCCCCGAAATGGCCAAAGCGCCAACCCCCTGCCCAATAAACACGCTATCGGTAATATTATACAGCGAAGTTGCGGTCATTGCAATTACCGAAGGAATTGCGTATTGCAAAAGTAAGCGCCACACATTTTCGGTACCCAAAGCTACTGTCGATTTATTTTGCTCCATATTTTTTTGTTGACAATTAAAACTCAGAAGGGCAGAAAAACCGACTTCTTGAATGTTGCAAAATTACATTTGTTTTTTGGGAACCCGAAAAAGCCTTTGCTTATTCCGGCGGACAGTTCAATATTTAATATTGAATTGGGCTCAATAGAAAATTATAGTTACCCCGCACATGTAAACAAACACCTCGGGACAAACTCTTTTACCACCTCTTTTGCCTTCTCAAAAGAATGTTTCTCTCCATAAAACGTTTTGCTTTTTGCGCTTTGGCTCGCTTATTCTCTCTCCCGACATTCCTCTTTCAGAATTGTATATTTAAAAATATCGGATAAGCAGACTGTAAATAGTACATTTATATTATTTTTAACCTTCTATAATTTTTGTCGTTCTAATTAATAAAATCACAATAAATAAGGATTATGAAAACTTCACAAAACAGGAGAGATTTCTTTAAAGTATCGGCTGCAGGAGCGCTGGGAATAATGGCGTTTGGACCGATGGCATGCTCGCCGGCTGCTACTGTCGACCGCAAAAGCTTCGGAGTGGGACTTCAGCTTTACACCATCCGCGATGCCATGGCTGCCGACGTAAAAGGTTCGTTGCAAAAACTGTCTGACATGGGCTACAAAAACCTGGAACTGGCAGACTATTCCAACGGAAAATTCTACGGTTATACTCCTGCCGAATTCAAAAAGATGGTTAACGACATGGGAATGGAAATTCTTAGCAGCCACACCAGTGTTGAAGCAGAAGGAATTACCATGGAAAGTGCCCAAAAAATGGCAGACGACCACGCCGAACTTGGCGTAAAATATTGCGTTCAGCCCTGGGTTGAAGAAAAAGACCGGAATATAGAAACCTACAAAAGAATGATTGCCGACTGGAACGAGGTTGGGCGGATTATGAAAAATGTAGGAATCCAGTTTGCCTACCACAATCACAATTTCGAATTTGAAAACATGGATGGTGTTGTGCCTTACTTCGACATTTTCATGCCCGAAATGGATGCAGACCTGATTACCATGGAGATAGACTTGTTCTGGGCAACAAAAGCAGGACAGGATCCGGTGGAAATTTTCAATAAATATCCGGGGCGTTTCCAACTTTTCCATTTAAAAGATATGTACACTCAGGAAGCTCCGTTTTTCGACGTAATAAAAGATGACGTTGCGCCGGTTGGTGCCGGAGTAATTGATTTTAAACGAATACTTGCCGCAGCAGACGTTGCCGGCATGAAGCACCACTTTGTTGAAGATGACAACCAGGGTAACGGAAAACCATTTGAAGCACTGGAAATAAGCATCAACAATTTAACTACAGACATTCTGAAAAAAGCATAACTTCTTTTTAAGAAGAAGAAAAAAAGCCTGGTAAATTTCAACTACCAGGCTTTTTCTTTGTCCTCTTAATATTTTTACCAGCGCAGTTCAGACAACACCATCTGCCACAAAGAAGGATAATAATTCAGCAGAATACCCCCTCCTTTCTCCACAAAAAAAATGAATTCAAAAATAATTTGCTACTTGATTTTAAGATAAAAATACCTTAAATTGCTTAAAATATAAGCGTCAAATAAATACATAAACTCTTTAACAATGACACACCGATTTTCTAAAAAAATAGCCGTAAATTGTATAACCATTAATTCCAATCCATTCTAAGTTAAGAGGAACCGCCTCGCTCCATTCATTTAGCATAAATACCTAGTTAAAACATATAATGGCTGAATCTTAGAAATTCAGGAAATGAAAATAGAACCATTAACTAATATACAGAAGCAACTTTCAACAGAATATTGTTGAATCCATTTGGAGCAACAATTTCTATAATCACTAATTTTTCACAACCATTAAAATCTAAAAAGTAATGGACAAAGTAACAAATTTGAACGTAGGTGCCATCAACCCTTATGCCCTTACCGAAGCACTGGTGGGCAGAAAAATCGATTGGACAAACAAAGCATCCATTGAAATAATGGAAGATGCACTGGAAACGGACTACAGCGAGTTATTCGACATGAAGTTTAACTCCCCGATTTTTGCAGGGTTAAAGCTGAATAAAGAAAACATGGCTGAGCCTGTAAAAGCGTCTGAAATTACTATTAGGGGCGACAATGATTCTGACACTCCTGATGTTAGCGAGTTAAAAACACTGGAAGAGCTAAAAAAGGTTGGCATTAACAACATCAACGCTACCACTATCCGCTCGGGCGTTTTAACGCGCGGTATTCTAAACTTAAAACTGGAAGTTCCTGAGCTGGACAAAACCATTTCGAAAACAAGATTAAGCAAGCCGCTCGCAAACATTTTGCTTGGAGCGGGCGCAGGTTCTTCTGCTGACTGGACTCCGGGAAACGGCGTATGGAAAGACATGGGCGACTTCTTTAAAGATGTTACCGAATTTTCAGACCCCGTGCAGGGAGCTATTGGAAACTGTTATTTTATTGCCGCGCTTTCGGCCATTGCCTGGGCAGACCCATACCGCATTATACACCGCAACCGTGCTACCGGAACAGGTGAAGCCGACCGCGTAAATGCCATCCAGTTTTATTCCAAGGGAGGCGGAAAAAACGCCCCTACAAAGCTGGTAGAAGTAACAGATAAAACTATTGTCCGGACGTCAAACAACCAACCGATTTACTGTCGGTCGCGCGATGCAGGAGAAATATACCCTGCACTTTACGAAAAAGCTTTTGCCAAGTGGATTTTAAAAACAAATTCAGATAAACCTGATATCACGAAGACGGCTTTCGGCGATCCGGTAAAAGCTACTGCTCAGCTAAACAACAAATCCACTCATTACTACAACACCAGCGGACGAACCGGAAGCAAACTCTTTTCCATTGTTCGCGAAAATTCAGCAAGCTACAAAACCATTCACCCGATGACCGCCTGGACTTACGGTTCCAGCAAAGATTATACGGGAACTAACGTAGTTGGAAACCATGCGTACACCGTTTTAGGATGGGCATACAAGAACAGTAAAAGTTATATTATTCTGCGAAATCCCTGGGGAGTAACAGAGCCCGCCGGGTTAAATACATACCAGGGGGTACTCTCCTTTTTCGACAAGAGTTTCTGGAGGCCGATTAACATGATTGGAAACGATGGCGTTTTCGCCATTGAGGCCAATTCCTTCCAAAAGCTTTTTGCCGGCTTGGGAGTTGCCAAGTAAAACAAACCATTAAATGTGTCTCCAAAGGCATTCTGCCTTTGGAGACTTTTTTAAACCCAAAAAAGATAAACATGGAAAGCCTGTTAAAAATCGCATTCAACGAATTGGGGACAGAAGAAATTCCCGGCAACAGACACAATCCTGAAATATTGAAATACGCTAAAGAGACAGGAATCTCGGGAATTACCAGCGACGAAATTCCCTGGTGCAGTACGTTCGTCAACTGGGTAGCAAAAAAGGCTGGCCTTCAAAGTTCAGGCAAAGCAAACGCACGTTCATGGCTGTCAGTAGGAACCCGGGTAAACATGCCCGAGCCCGGCGACATTGTTGTTTTCTGGCGCGAGAGTCCGGAGTCTTGGAAAGGACATGTAGGTTTTTTTCTGGGTGTTTCATTCGACAAAAAAAGAGTGTACTGCCTTGGAGGAAACCAGGGAAACCGTGTGTCTGTTTCCGCATATCGGCTAAATACAGTTTTGGCCTATCAACGACTAGCGCCGAAGAGTAAACTCGAAATTCCTGACCCGGTACTTCGTATTGGAAGTAGAGGAAAAGCAGTTGTAGCCCTACAGGATGCGCTCAAACTTTTAAACATTAATATAGGTACATCCGACGGAGCATTTGGCCCAAAAACTGAAGCCGGGGTAAAAGAACTTCAAACCAGATTACCTAACCTGGCCATTGACGGGGTTTACAACGAAGCCACGCGCAACCTGCTGGAATCCTTGTTTCAAGAATAAGGGAATAACCTGTATTTTTAAATTCCGACACGAAATTTCAGTTTCTTAAAACAAAGAAAGTTCGACTGGCAAAAACCCCGATACAAAATTCATGTTGAAGTAAAAAAAACAGCATGAAGTTCTGGCAATTGGTTATTTTTGAACAGTGGTATTTTTGAAAAAATCAACTTTACAACAGCCAACTGAATATGAAAAAACCAATGTTCAATATTGCCATTCTGGGATGTGGGAAAGTAGCACACCTGCATGCACAAGCTATCAAAAACTTACCTAATGCCAGATTAGCCGCCGTTTGGAGCCGAACGCAAAAAACTGCTAAAGAATTTGCCAGCCAATACGAAACCCGGTCTTTTTGCTGCATTTCAGAAATGATTAAAAATGCCCAAATCGACCTGGCAATCATCTGCACGCCCCACCCTTTTCATCGCGAACCCGCGCAGGAAGCTGCCCGAGCCGGAGCGCACATTTTAATTGAAAAGCCTCTGGCTTCAACTCTTGAAGATTCCGACGCAATTATTGAGGCGTGTAAAATTGCAGGAGTGAAACTGGGCGTTGTTAGCCAAAGAAGATGGTATGCTCCGGTAATGCGAATAAAAAAAGCTATCGAATCCGGAAAGATTGGAAAACCGGTATTCGGTACAATTAACATGCTTGGTTGGCGCGACAAAAACTATTACGATGCCGATGCCTGGCGCGGTACCTGGAAAATGGAGGGAGGCGGTGTTCTTGTAAATCAGGCGCCCCATCAACTTGATATTTTGCTTTGGTACATGGGAGAAATTGACGAGGTTTACGGAGTATGGAGAAACCTAAACCACCCATACATTGAAGTTGACGACACTGCACTGGCAATCATTCAGTTTAAAAGTGGTGCCGTTGGAAACGTAATTGTCAGTAATTCTCAAAAACCTGGGATATACGGAAAAGTACACATTCATGGAGAAAATGGCGCATCGGTAGGAGTACAAACCGATGGTGGAGCAATGTTTGTGGCGGGCATATCAAATGTTCTGGAACCTCCCATAAACGATTTGTGGACTATCCCCGGAGAAGAAAAACAGCTTGCAAAATGGGTCAAAAAAGATACTGAATTGTTTAAATCCATTGACCCGACAATTTTTTATATGGAACGCCAAATTGAAGATTTTCTCAACGCCATTGAAACCGGTAAAGAACCGCTGGTTACAGGAGAAGACGGAAGAAAAACAGTTGAACTATTTACGGCAATTTACCGCTCCACCCGCGATAAAAAACCAATCAAATTTCCGCTTGTTCCCGAAAGAAAAGAGGATATGGACGGCAGAATACAAAAGCAGTAGCAAATTAAAGCACTCCTTGTTTTCACATTTCAGCCCTAAAACGCTGCGTGCTTTCGACCGTAGCTCAAAAAAACTGATTGAGTTACAAATTGATGTACCGCAAAAATTCTTCCCGCACCGCTTTGTCTTTAAACTTACCTGAATACTCGGCAGTAACGGTAGTGCTGCTTTCATCGCCAATACCACGGCACGAAACACACATGTGTTTGGCGTCAATAACCACAGCCACATCTTCAGTTTTTAATACCTTCTTCAGCTCATTGGCAATTTGCACGGTTAACCGTTCCTGAACCTGTGGTCTGCGTGCAAAGTAATCTACAATGCGGTTAATCTTACTCAGGCCAATTACTTCTCCACTGGAAACATAGGCCACATGCGCCTTTCCCACAATCGGAAGAAAATGGTGTTCACAGAAGGAATTCAGACTAATGTCGCGCTCAAGCAACATTTCGTTGTACTTAAACTTATTATCGAATACCGATATTTTTGGTTTATTGGCAGGATTTAGCCCATAAAAAATCTCTTTCACAAACATTTTTGCGACCCGGTGTGGCGTTCCACGCAAACTGTCGTCGGTTAAATCCAGCCCGATGGTTTCCATTATGTCCCTAAACTTGTCCTCAATCAATGCAATCTTTTCATCGTCCGATTTATCAAAAGCATCGCTGCGTATTGGAGTTTCAGCAGAAGTACCAATATGATGGTCTCCCAATATTTCGTATCCGTTGGCTTCTTCGCGGGAGTGCCCGTTGCCGTTCGACTTTACTTTCCCATTCACCGGTTTGAATAATAAATCTTCTTTCATCTTTCCCTACTTTAAATCATTTGTCCTGTTTTCTGTTTTCCTGATTTAAAACATACCAATTTGTATTTTGTTTAATTTTCAATAAATAACAAATAAACAAAACTCAATGCTCATAAAATATTTCAAACAAATGTTTATTTCAAATTTTAAAATAAATTGATATTTAATACACTTTCATCAAATGAATCACATTTTTATCGGACTACAAAAATGAGAAGCAAATTAAATGGCCGAATAAAAGAAACATTAATCTATTCAGGAAACACAGACCTGCAAACAAAGCCCAAAAACATATTTTTATAACATAAAGATTTTCGTTTTAATCCTGTAACTTGGCAACAAAAGCAGCAAAAATGAGCAACGCGTTACTTGAATATCTGACAAAAAGAATGGGACATCAACAAACATATTCAGACAAGAATAAGCTTCCGGGACCGCTTATTACAATCTCGCGTGAGGTTGGCTGTAATGGAGTAAAACTCGCCCATAAAATGACTGACAAACTAAACAGCAGGCATTTGGGCCCCGAATGGAAAGTACTAAGCAAAGAAGTTTTTTTTCAGAGCGCAAAGGAGCTCGACATGGAGCCCGAAAAAGTGAAGCGGGTATTCATGTATTCGGACACTTACGGGTTCAATGATATTTTAAATGCATTTGGCACAAAAAAATTCAAAAGCGAAAAGAAGGTCATTAAAACAGTAAACGAAGTGATCTGTACATTTGCCAAAGAAGGCTTTTGTATTATTGTAGGGCGGGCAGCACACATTATCGCTCACGATATAAAAAATGCCCTGCACCTCCGGCTGTTGGCTCCGCTCGAATACCGGATTAAAACCATAATCGACAATAATCATTTGAACCGCGAAGAAGCCATCGAATTTATAAACAAAGTAGAACGGGAAAGAAAGGCTTTTCGCAAAGCAATACGGCAGGAATCGCCAGAGACCGATTTGTTTGATCTGTGCATAAACAGGGCTTCATTTAACGACGAAGAGGCGATTGACCTGATTGTAACGGCAGCAGAAAAAAAAGGTATTTTCAACGATTACGGCAAACAGTTCGACTTTTATTGAAAAAGCGAAGGGACATTTTTAATTCCCTTATTAAGCCCAAAACCGGTCCAGTCAATTTCTCCAACAAACGGTTCAAAACAATTCACCTTTCCGAATAAAAAATCGGTATCGCGCCCCGGTTTATTGTAGCACATCATCGGGTGCATGGTTTCTATTTTTCTTTTGAGGTGGAGATGTCCGGCTGCTGCCTGTGCATGGTTTCCCCATAAAAACCACGTAGCCAAAGGAGCGTTATCCCGAATATAAGGCAGCAGTCTGCATGCAAATTCCTCCCATTTTTTTTGATGACTGCCGGGCTTTCCGGGCTCGCAGGTAAACGAAGTGTTAAGCAGCAACACGCCCTGTTTTTCCCAGTGCGAAAAAAGCTTTCCCGGAGGCAAAACCGGAAATTCATTGTCAAACTTTTCTTTAAGTTGGGAAAACTTAATGTCGCCTCCGGTGTATGCTTTGTATAAAGTGCGCAAAATATTTTTAAGAGATATATTTTTAAACGGCTGATTCCACGATTTCAAAGTACCAACTTCGAAAGCTCTGCCGGTTGCCGCACCAGGCTGCGGGTACGGATCCTGCCCCAGAATAATAACTTTTGCAGAAGACAAAGGAAACGACAGAAAACGCAACACATTTTCGGCCGACGGAGTAAAACCGTTTTCTTTCACTTCAGTTTCTATATTAGCCACCAACGACCGGTTTTCATTGGTTAGAAATGAAAACCAGTCGCTGTGTATTTTCTTTCCATTCAAAAAAAGAGAATCTCCCATGTAAATTAACCTGTTATTTTTTCCGGCAACCCTTTTACTTTTACCGGCTTCAATTCGTCGGGTTTTATTTCAAACATATCGTTTGGCGTCAGTTCACATTCTTCTAGCATTTGAATGCAATACTCCAGCCTGCCCAAATCGCGCCCCGTATTATTTGTTCCGAAAGTGAATTTCACTCCGGCCTTTTTTGCCATTTTTATCATTTCGGCAGACGGCGTTTTGTAACGTGCATTTATTTCCAATGCGATGTTATTATCTGCCAGTACTTTCACCACCCGTTCCATGCGTTCTTTGGTCCACAACTCGGTGTATTCATCTCTGATTTCGGCAGGCAAAACAGTAGGATTCACATAAATATCAACCGGCTCCTGCGACATAATGGCTTCAATTTTCCCCACCATTTGTTCCATAAACTGCTGCTTGTCGTCCACCCAAACTTCTTCCGGAATCCATATTCTGTTGCGCCGTCCTTTGTAATCGGTAAAAGTCATGGCATCAGTAAAAACATAGTCAAATTTGGCAACTGCATCGGGCGAAAAAAGGGTAATCCATTCCCTGCCTTCAGCCTGCATCCCTTTAAAAGTAGGACTTCCTTTAACCGATTCAATATATTCAAAAAGCGATTTATCGTCGGTAACCGGAAAATGCAACCCGCAGTTGGGAGCGACTCCGTAATTAATGCCAAGCTTTTGAGATTTTTCAACCAACTCTTCGATGGTCAGCCCACCTTTTAAATGCACATGATAATCGATAAGCGGAAATCCTGCACGCATAAGTTTGGTAACCAGAGTATCCCACTCTTTTTCCACTTCCGGCTTTTTCTTTTCTCCATCCGGCAATGCCTTTACTTTGAGGTTTCGGTAATAAGTGGTGCTTCCGGGATCGTGAGCCTGCAACGCAAAAGTTCCGCCATTCAGTTTTAGCCCTTCAGCTCCCTCCGGCCTCCACGGGTCTTCCGGCTCAATGTAGTCATTCACTTTTACGTCGTTCACAAAAACTTCGATGCGATTTTCCACCACTTTCACACGCATTTTAAACCACTCATTGTCGTTAACCAGCGGAAAATAGATATTACGAATATTGTAGATACTTCCTGTTTTTCTGCGCTCGGGATGGTTCTCATTTCCGCGATATGAATTATTCACCTGAATTTCATACCCTTTTTCAGGCCATCCGTCAGCCTGATATTTGGTGTGTATAAAAATACCTGAATTGGAATGCTCCAGTGTTTTTACTTCGGTTTCGAACTCAAAATTTTTAAAATTACCTTTGTAAAAAAGGTGTGCACGCGGACCCGAACATTTTATGGCGCCGTCTTCAATGGCCAAACTTTCTGAATTCTCCATCGATTTTTTCCACCCGTCAAAAGTCTCTCCGTCAAAAATAGAAATCCATTCACCGGTTGGCACTTTTGGTTCGCAGGCTGTCAGAAACAAAGCAGCCAAAAACAGATAAAGCAATGCTGTCTTTTTCATTTTAATGATATTAGGTTTAAGAACAGAACTGGCACTCCAGCTCAGATTGTTGATTCTCCAAAACTAATCATTTGATTGCTCAATCTCGAATTTATCCTGCGGATTATTTCCCCGGGAGCTCAAAAATGCAAGCACCAGAATAAAAACGGCTAGGCCATAACTGGCAAAGCTGTAACTGCCGAGGCGGGTCAGCGAAAAGCTGAAAAGCACCGGCCCAATGGCGCTAAAAAACACAATAATTGACATTACAAAACCAGAAATTCGCCCCAGGTTGTCGCGGCCGTAAAACCGCGGCCAGGTAACTGTCATTAAAACGCTGTACAAACCATTTGCCATGCCGTGCCCAACAATAAACCCGTAATAATAAAAACCTCCGTTCATGTTTGCCAAAGAAAAAAGGGCAATTATTTCACCTGTCAGAAATATGTACAACAGGTATTTTAAACGAATCCGGTCGCTTATCCATCCTCCGAAAAATGAGATACCAACCGACATAAACGAGATAGGAATAAAAATGGAAAGTGCTTTTTCACGCCCCAGTCCGGCCTGGTCGAAAATAGAAACCAGGTGGAAAGTAAAACCGGTTATGTATAGCGAATAAAAAGCCAGCGGCAGTGCATAAAGCCAAAACGGTAAGGTTTTTCGTGCTTCAGCCAGAGTAAATTGTTTAAACGGTTTTATGGTTACATTGCGTTCCCTGTGCCCGTGTTTTTCCCCGTCGGGCAACATGCCCATATCTTCGGGATTATCTCTGAAAAAGAAAAATGCAAATAACATAAACACCACTCCGATGCCAACAGCCATAAGTATCCAGGCATACCGCCACGACGTTTCCTGAATAAGCCCGTCGAAAGTAAGCGGTGCAATGGAAAAACCGAGCGTTATCAAAACCGAAGAAATTCCGTTTGCAAAACCGCGCCGGGCAATAAACCATTTCATCAACATATTTCGCGAAACCATTGTAAGTACTCCCTGCCCCGAAAACCGCAGCAAAAAGAATAACAAAACCATCACACCAATGGCAACACCAGTATAAATTGCCGAATCCTGACTCTGAACAAACAAATGTACAATCCGATCTGACTGGCTTAACAAAAGCAAAACTGAGGCAAGAAGTATTGACGCAGTAACGGTTGTCCAGCGAGCGCCAAACTTATCGTATTGTTTTCCGGCCCAGGTTAGCAGAAACGAACTGCTTATGGTACCAATCATGTAAGCGCTGCTTATTTGATTCCGGCTAATATGAATGTGTTTTATCAGATAATCAGTAAATGTTGAAACCCCCATGGTTTGCCCCGGAGCGCTTGCCAGCACACCTACTGTTGAAGCAAACAGAATTACCCAGCCATAGAAAAAAGGAATTTTTTCGGGACTGAACGGAAAATTGTTCCAGCGTTTTTTTAATTGCATGATCAGAATTTTTCACAAACATACGGTTTGCTTAACGGAAAGCTCAATCGGACCCGGTTGCGACGCAAAAGATTAATCTTGCGGAAAGGTTCTGCAGCGTCGGGTAACTTTTTTCTGTAGAATCCCGTTTCCTGAAAACAGTCAAAGATTTTCACGTCAGAAAATATTACTTTTGACCAACTAAAAAACGGATACTAAAATACTATTGAAATGAAAATCACGTTTGTTATCGCCGCACTCACCCTTCTGCTTTCTGCTTGTTCAGAAACCGCAACAAACAGTTTTATTACCGACCCGGTTGAACTAGTCAACCCGCTAATGGGATCCGACTCGGATTTTAGCCTGAGTAACGGAAATACTTACCCGGCCATTGCGCGACCCTGGGGAATGAATTTTTGGGCGCCGCAAACCAACAAAATGGGCAACGGCTGGCTGTATCAGTACGACGCTAACAAACTAAGGGGGTTCAAACAAACTCACCAGCCAAGCCCGTGGATAAATGACTATGGGCAGTTTTCAGTTTTTGCCACCACCGGGAAACCCGTTTTTAGTGAAGTTGACCGCGCAAGTTGGTTCTCGCACAAAGCAGAAACCGTAAAACCTTATTTGTACGAAGTTTACCTGGCAGACTACGATGTAGAAACGGCATTTACAGCGACAGAGCGGGCAGCTTTTTTTCAGTTCACTTTTCCGGAAAGCGACAGTTCAAACATCATTATTGATGCCTTTGACGGAGGTTCGTATATAAAAATCATTCCGGAAGAAAACAAGGTAACCGGCTACACCACAAAAAACAGCGGCGGTGTTCCGGCAAATTTCAAAAACTGGTTTGTGGTGCAATTCGATAAACCGTTCGAAACGTTTTTCACCACTGACAACGAATCGTTTTTTGAAGGAAAGGCTGAATTAAAAGACCTGCACACCGGTGCAATTCTCCATTTCAACACAAACAGAAAAGAAAAAATTTCAATAAAAATTGCTTCGTCTTTTATTAGTTTGAAACAGGCAGAACTAAATCTTAAACAGGAAATTGCGGACAAAACATTTGACCAACTGGTGGCCGAAGGAAAATCGGAATGGAACCGCGAGCTGGAGAAAATAAAAATTCAAACACCGAACATTGATAAAGCGCGAACTTTTTACAGTACGTTATACCGGATTCTGCTGTTTCCCCGCAAATTTTTCGAAGTAAATGCCGCCGGGAAAATAGTACATTACAGCCCATACAATGGTGAGGTTCTTCCCGGATACATGTTTACCGACAATGGATTTTGGGACACGTTTCGTGCTGTTTTCCCATTCTTCACACTGATGTACCCGGATTTGAACAGCCAGATTATGGACGGACTGGTAAACGCATACAAAGAAAGTGGCTGGCTTCCGGAATGGGCCAGTCCCGGGCACCGCGACTGCATGATTGGGTCCAACTCGGCTTCGCTTATTGCCGACTCGTACCTCAAAGGAATTCGTGGTTACGATATTGAAACGTTGTATGAAGCCATTCTGAAAAACACAAAAGGAAAAGGTCCGGTAAGTTCCGTTGGACGTTACGGCGCAGAGTATTACAACGAATTGGGATACATTCCTTACGATGTGGATATTCGCGAAAATACCGCCCGTACTTTGGAATACGCTTATGCAGATTATTGCATTGCCGAGCTGGGGAAAGCACTGGGAAAACCAGAAGAAGAAATCAGCCTTTTTGAAAAACGAGCGCAAAACTACCGGAATGTTTTTGATCCGGAAACAAAATTAATGCGTGGCAAAAACGAGAACGGAGAATTTCAATCGCCATTCAATCCCTACAAATGGGGCGACGCTTTTACCGAAGGAAACAGTTGGCACTACACGTGGAGCGTTTTTCATGATGTAGAAGGCCTGGCCCGGCATATGGGCGGACACAACAGTTTTACAACCATGCTCGACTCTATTTTTGTTGTTCCTCCCGTTTTCGATTGCTCGTACTACGGTTTCCCCATTCACGAAATAAGGGAAATGCAAATTGTTAACATGGGAAATTACGCCCACGGAAACCAACCCATTCAGCACATGATTTACCTTTATAACTATGCCGGGCAGCCGTGGAAAACGCAGCAACATGCCCGCCAGGTGCTGACAAAACTGTACCAACCAACGCCGGATGGGTATTGTGGCGACGAAGACAACGGACAAACTTCGGCCTGGTATGTTTTTTCGGCGCTGGGATTTTACCCTGTGTGCCCGGGAACTCCGGAATATGTTATCGGTTCCCCACTGTTTGAAAAGGTGCAAATAGAACTCCCCAACGGGAAACAGCTCACCATTGAAGCAGAAGGAGCAGAAACTAATTTTTACATTCAAAAGGCAGAGTTTCTGGGACAAGATCTAAACAAATCGTATTTTACGCACGGCGAGTTATTAAAAGGAGGACTCATTCGGTTTAAAATGGGCTCTGCTCCAAACAAAGCGCTTTGGAACGCTGCAGAAAGCTTTCCGTCGTCTGTAACTCCTCCAAAAAAATAAAATTATTCACTTGTAAAAAATAAAGTTTATGGCTTTTCTGTCGAAACAAAAAATGTTCAGTAAACAATGGTTTATTGATTACACCCTAATCCTGGTTGGTTCTTTTATTCTTGCAATAGGGTTTGTGTATTTTGTTACGCCGCACAAAATAGTTCCCGGAGGTGTGTATGGTATTGCTATTGTGGTCCACTACCTTACTCGCGGGATGTTTTCGTTTTGGCCCGACGGGATTCCAATCGGGTTGTTTGGTCTTATTCTGAATATTCCACTCACTATTGCGGGAATAAAAATTCTGGGGCCGCGTTTTGGTGTAAAAACCATCGTTGGTTTTGTACTTGCATCGGCTTTTATTGATGGTATTGCCATGTTACGCCCGGCAGGTGACGAACCGCTTGTAAACGATGTACTGCTATCCAGTATTTTTGGAGGAGTGCTTATTGGAGTCGGGCTCGGGCTAATATTTAAATCGCGTGCCACCTCGGGAGGTTCAGATATTATTGCAATGATTATTGCCAAATACACCAAACTCCAATTGGGAAAACTGATGATTTATGTCGATTCGGTAATCGTTCTCATGGGACTGCTTGCATTTAAGAGCTGGCTCATTCCGCTCTATTCGTGGGTAGTTATTTACATTACCGGCCGTGCAATTGACATGATTTTGGAAGGAGCTGATTACAACAAGGCTTTGCTTATAATTTCGAATAAACACGAAGAAATCAAAAACAAAATACTGGTTGACCTGGAACGTGGCGGAACATATCTGCGGGGAGAAGGAATGTTTACCGGAGAAGAGAAGCAAATTATTTACACCGTGGTAAGCCGGCGCGAGGTAGCCATTTTACAGGAATACATCGGAAAAATTGATCCGGACGCATTTATTACAATTATGGATGCCCGGGAGATTTTGGGAGAAGGTTTCCAAAGCCTGGGAAAAAAAATAGAAGCAGATTAGTAATTTCTCAACTGGCAACTCTTTTTCGGCCGTTCACCGAAGCGAATCCTGATTTTTCCCAAAACCACGGATCATGCGATGCATTTTTTGTAATTTTGATACCGTTCAGAAAGCATTATACTCGCCATGTGGAAAAGTCTGTTTAGTTTAATTATAGCAGTCTCTGTTTCAACAATAAGTCTGGCTCAATCAGTCGGACTGGTTCTAAGCGGAGGCGGGGCAAAAGGAATTGCCCACATTGAAGTTATCCGTACCCTCGAAGAAAACGGAATCCCCATTGATTACATTGCGGGCACATCTATTGGTGCCATAGTTGGCGGATTGTATGCAGCGGGTTATTCGCCCGATGAAATGGAAGAATTGTTTCGCTCTGATGATTTCTACTTTTGGTCCACCGGCCGCATTCAGAAAGAATACCGTTACTATTTTACACAGCCCGAGCCCAACCCGTCGTGGTTGGAGTTACGGATTGAAAAGAAAAAAGATAAGATTACGGTTTTGCCTCCGACTAACATAATTCCACCGGAACAAATGGATTTCGCTTTTATGGAGTTACTGGCATCGACCAATGCCGCCTGCAAAAATCAATTCGACAGTTTGATGATTCCTTTTTTTTGCGTGGCAACCGATGTACATTCCAATAAGCCGGCAGTACTGAGAAAAGGCGATTTGGGTGAAGCAATCAGGGCTTCAATGACTTTCCCGTTGTATTTCAGAGCCATTAAAATTGACGGAAAACTTTTATTCGATGGTGGCATTGTAAATAATTTTCCGCAGGATTTGATGGAAAAGTTTTACAACCCGGACATCATAATAGGGCACAAAGTAGCTGACGGCGCAAAAGTTCCGGATTCGGACAATGTGATGGAGCAGATTACAAATATTGTGATGCGCCCGACCAACTACGAAATTCCGCCGGAAAAAGGCATTTTATTGGAGACTGAACTTTCAGACATCAGCCTGCTTGACTTTCAGAAATATGATTTTATTGCCGAGCAAGGCCGCAAAACTGCAGAAAAAATGATTGACAGCATAAAAACCCGGATTCACAGAAGGGTAGATTTGCAGGAAATCACCAAAAGAAGACGACAGTTCAACTCAAAAAAACCTGAGCTTTATTTTCAGAATGTTCAGGTTGAAGGCGTGCCTGATCCCATGCAGCGCAAATTTATCATCCAGTCGATAAAACACCGCTACAATGTTGTTCCATTGAGTTCGCTAAAGAAAGACTATTTTAAGCTCATAGCCGACGAGCACCTGAAATCAATCAGGCCGGTGGCCTACTACAACCCTCAAACCGGGTATTACGATCTTCACCTGAAGGTTACTCCCGAAAAGAAAATGAGGATTAATATCGGCGGGAATATTTCCACAAAACCCATCAACCAGGGGTACGGTAGTTTCGATTATCGCTCATACAAAGGGCGGGCTTACACGTTCAGCTCGAATATTTACTTCGGAAGATTTTACAGCTCTTTTAAGTTGGGTGGAAGAATTGATTTTCCAACCTCGCTCCCTTTCTACCTGGCCGGTTACACCACATTCAACCGCTGGGATTTTTTCGCTTCCAGTTCTGAGTTGTTTTTCGAAGACGTGCGACCGCCATTCATTATTCAGGACGAATATCACATTCGGTTTGAAGGCGGAATACCGCTGGGGCTCCATTCTAAACTTTACACCATGGGAGCGTTTGCAAATTCATCAGATGAGTATTACCAAACTGATGTATTTAAAAAACAAGACACTCCTGATGTTACTACATTTAATGCTTTCGTAATTAATACCGGATTGGAAAATAACTCTCTGAATTACAAGCAATATGCAACAGAAGGATCTTTTAATTCAATCAGTTTAAAATACATTACCGGCAGAGAAACGAATAAACCGGGGACAACATCCACAGCTACTGCAAAATCAGCACGCCACCACGATTTTTGGTTGGCGCAGGCCACGTCGGCAAAATACTTTAACATTTCTAATAATTTCACTTTGGGAACGCAGGCTGAAGTGGTATTCAGCAATAAAAAAATGTTTCAGAATTACAGGTCGACCATGTTATCAGCTCCGGGCTACTACCCCACTCCTCACAGCCGGTCTTTGTTTATTGAAAATTTTCATTCGAACAATTACATCGGCGGCGGGCTAAAAGCAATTTTTCAATTTAACCCCAGCTTGCATCTCAGGCTCGAAGGCCACGGCTTTTTACCGATAAAAGAGGAGCGTCCCAACGAAGACCTTACTGCATACAAAAGCGACAAAATCTTTTCAAATTATTATCTACAGGGAATGGCAGCACTGGTTTACCACACCGGAGTGGGTCCGGCCAGCATATCTTTGAATTACTACGACAAGGCCAATACAAACTTGTATTTGACGCTTAATTTCGGATACATTCTGTTCAACAAAAGAGGTTATTAAAATGAATAGCGAAAAAAAGCTGGCAGGAAAAGTAACACTGGAAGCCGTTTGTGGAGACATTGCTAGCCAACACGGAATTGATGCTGTTGTAAACGCAGCCAACGCACAACTGATGCCCGGAGGCGGTGTTGCCGGCGCCATCCACCGTGCGGCCGGACCAGGGCTGGCAGAAGAATGCCGTAGCATGGCCCCGATAGAACCGGGGCAGGCTGTTATTTCAGGAGCACATCATCTTCCCAACAGTTTTGTGATTCACTGCCTTGGGCCGGTTTACGGGAAAGACAAACCGGAAAGCAGGTTGCTGGCCGATTGCTACCGGAATGCGCTGCTGCTTGCAGAGAAAAACAAAATTACTTCGGTGGCGTTCCCCGCTATTTCTGCGGGCATTTTTGGCTATCCTTTTGAAGAAGCGGCCGAGGTTTCGCTTCATACCATATTTAAAATAGTTCCTGACCTAAAATACGTCAGGCACATCAGGTTTGTACTTTTTGGTGTAGAAAATTTCAAAAAATACGCAGCAAAACTTCGCGAAATAGAATAGTCTTTACAGAACGTCAGGCATTCTTTTTATAGCACCTCACCCACTCTGTTTGAAAACGCACGGGCAATTTCGATGGTGTTATTTGATCGGTTACAATTGTTGACAGAAAAATTTGCAGCGGGAAACCGACCGAGTGGTCTTCCAGTTTCAACACCTCAACATCATTAATTTTCCAGGTAAAAGCGCTGCCTGATTTTTCACAGGTAAAAATATACCAGGCGCCTTTCTTCAGGTTCGATACATCGAGGCCGTTCATTTCCAGTTTTCCGGTGGCATTGACAGTTGCAATTCCCAACCGGTTTTTCAATCCCATTTCCAGAAGATACACTCCCGGAGAAGCTTTTTCCCCTTTTAGTGCCAGCGAACTCACTGTTTCTTTTACCGGGTTGAATTTTATTTTCGCTTCAAAAATGCCGTCTTGCTGCCAAAAACTTTTCGATGTGGAAACCAATCCCGAAGTATATTCAAAGCCAGCAGGGACAAAGCCGGCAGGCATTTTCCATACCATTCCGTTGGTGTTCTCTTTTCTAGTTTCGATAACCAATTTGCCTTCGGTTGTAATATTTTTTCCGTCAGTAAAAAGATGCAAATCGCCGGGCAACGCATAATTTTGCCCCAACGTTTTTTCTGCTTCTGCCGACACCGTACTCCATTTTTCAGTGTCCAGTTTCTTAGAATTGAAATCATCTTCAAAACTAACAGTCCACTGCCTGAAAAAGTCAAACGCATCGGTTCCTTTATACTTAAAATACTTAACCAGGTGAGGCCGTTTTTTCATTTCAAAGTAGTTCTGCTCGGTAGCGTATTCTTCCGACTTTTCCCACTTTTTCGGATCATCCAGGTAAGCTTTGCGTTTCAAAAAATCTTCCGACGAAACCAAATCTTTTAGCTCTACATATCTTTTCAACTCAGCAGATTCACTAACTTTCAGATAATTATCCAATAACGACGACTTTTCAAATTTCAGATAAAACTTAATATCGTCGCTTGCTGACAGTTCTTTCAGCCTTGTCTTCTTTTTAAAGGCCTCTGTTTTTTCAAACTTTTTCTTGTCTTTCAAATATTCCACCCGTTTTCTAAAATCATCGCTTTCTACTTCAGTTTTCAGCTCCTGATGCTTTTTTAAATGATAACTGTCTGCTGTTTCTTTGTAGAGTTTCAATTTTTTTGAACGGTCGAATTTCAGGTAACTTTTAATTTCAGAATCATTTTTCAACTCGCCAAATTCCCTTTTTTTATCCTTATCTTTTACCGAAAGATCCCTCAGCTCAAAGTATTTTTTCAGCTTTTCCGAATGCGATACAGCTTCATGCTTTTTCAGTAATTCCGACTCAAAAAGCTCATAATAAACCTTAATTCCGGGTTTCTTATTCAGGCTATTGTATTCTTTTTCCCTTTGTTGCTCTTCCGAACCCTTAAAAACCGAACGCAGCATTTCTTCCTTAACCGTGCGGAATTCACCATTCTCCACAAACTCTTTTAGTTGTTTGTACTCTGTTAATTTGTCTGACTCTTTAATTGTTTCAAACCTTTTCAACTCTGCCGAGCCTTCCAGTTTAAAATACTTTTTAATGCCACTGCTTTTTTTTAGTTGCTCAAACTCTTTCAACACCCCTTCCTCTTTACTCCCCTTAAAACGCAACTGCTGAATTTCTTTTTTTACAGCATTAAAATCAGCAGATTGAATGTGCTTTTCCAGCTCAAGAAACTCCCTCAGTTCATCAGAATTTTCCACATGTGTAAACTCCTGGTAATCATCCAAAAGATTTTTTCTCTGCAATTCAATTTTTTCAACAGGCTTAATTTTGCCCATAAGCTGAAGGGAAAATATTCTAAAAGACATGAGCCACAATTTTGGTTTTACGTATTCAAAAGTAAAAATTTAAGCCATTAAAATCTAATATTTTCACTCCGGCAGGCTGGCTTTTTCTTCGAAGTTGTTAACATATTTTCCATTTCAACAAAAAAATGGATGCGGAGGTGTTTATATGTTTCCGTGCCAAGCGTTGGCTATTTGCCTTGTTTTGAATAGTTTTACCCTACATAAACACAAAGAAATGATACAAGAATCGGAACTGATACTGAATAATGACGGAACAATATTTCATTTACACCTGAAACCGGAAAACGTTGCCGATCAGGTTATTTTGGTTGGAGATCAGGACCGGGTAGAAACCGTGGCCGGCTTTTTTGACAGCATAGAATTCTCCGCACAAAACCGCGAATTTAAAACCATAACCGGGTTGTATAAAAATCGAAGAATTTCGGTTATCTCAACAGGAATAGGAACTGATAATATTGATATTGTTCTCAACGAACTGGACGCTCTGGTAAATATCGACCTCAAAACACGGGAAATCAAAAAAGAAAAAAAGTCGTTAAGCATTGTTCGAATCGGAACTTCCGGAAGTTTACAGGAAGATATTCCCGTTAATTCTTATGTTATTTCTCAAAAGTCTATCGGTTTTGACGGAATGCTGAATTTTTATGCCGATCGCGAACTGATCAGCGATTTACCTTTCGAAAAAGCGTTTAAATCGTTTACCGGCTGGAAAAATTCGCTCCCTACTCCTTACGTTGTAAATTCGTCAAAAAAATTGATATCAAAATTCGACACCGAATTATTCAAAAAAGGAGTAACTATTTCCGCTCCCGGTTTTTACGGACCACAGGGACGTGTGCTGCGCATTCCGCTGGCAATGCCGCAACTCAATCAGCTTTTGGAACAATTTCAGTTTGAAGGACTAAAAATTACCAATTTTGAAATGGAAAGTTCTGCAATTTACGGGCTTTCAAAAATGCTTGGGCACAATGCGCTTACTGTTTGCCTTATTATTGCCAACCGGGTAACCGGCCAGGCAAATGAAAACTACCGGCCAAAAATGGAGCATTTAATTAAAACTGTGCTTGATAACTTAACCGAATAAATTCTGAAAACAAGCATGCCTTTTTTGTGCGTGAAAATAAATTCCGGGTAAATATTTAAATACAAACGAATGAAAAAAAACAGGATAAAGGCTTTAATCAATTTATTGGACGACCCCGACACCCTGGTTTTTGAGACTGTGGAAAAAGAACTGTTAAAGGAAAACCACACTATTATTCCGGCTCTGGAAAAAAAATGGGAAAACAGTTATGATGAAACCTGCCAGGAACGGATTGAAAATCTGATTCAGAATTTACAGTTCAAAAAGACGAGAACCCTGTTAAAAGAGTGGATAACAACTGAAGAACAAGACCTGCTGGAGGGATTCCTTGCAGTAGACAGGTTCCAATATCCGGACATTAACCAAATGGTTATCTTTCAGAAAGTTGAAAAAATAAAGAATACGGTTTGGCTCGAATTAAATGATTCACTGACATTGCTGGAAAAAATCACCATTTTGAATCATTTCCTGTTCAATATTCATGGTTTTTCAATCAACCACAAAAACATTCATTCTCCGCAAAATTGCTACCTGAACCAATTGCTGGACACAAAAAGAGGAAATCCGGTTTCGCTGAGTCTGTTTTACACTATTCTGGCCCGAAAACTGGGACTTCCTGCATATTTCGTCGACTTTCCCAAAAACCCGTTGATTGCCATAGTTCACCGCGATTTGGCCAAAAGAGTTCACGGAAAGAACACCCTGTCCGATGTACTTTTCTATATAAATCCGTCAAACAAGGGATCTATTGCAAGCAGAAAAGAAGTGGGATATCACCTAAAAAAGAACAATTACTCTCCGCAGGAAAGATTTGCCGAACCACAGCCGGACAGCCTGTTTTTGCAACGCCTACTCGAGTCGCTTCAATACTCTTTTCAGGAGGTAGGTTTTTCAGAAAAGAAAGACCGGGTGCATGAACTGCTCAAATTATTTGCAAAGAGGTAAAACTAATTTCTAAGGGCAAAAGCAGTAATCTCCACAGTTCAGAACAAACAAAATCGAAACCGGCAGCAAGCTGCCAGTTTCGTAATACTATTTACACCAGAATATTTTTACAATACTCTACGCATTTAACTATCTCTTGCTGTGCGTTGGAACTTTCCGGCACAGGATACTCCAATTCAATATCGCAGTAAATGGGCCATTTGTTCTTTTGAATCAAACTCAGAATGTCTGCAATCGGTGTGTCACCCTCGCCCCAGGGCATATTTGTATTCGACGGGCTGGCATTTTTCCCGGTTTTATCTTTTAAATGAATGCTGTATATTCGGCTGTGCAGTTTTTCAATAATCTCATTGGGGTGTTTACCTGTTGCGCCCCAATAGTGACCCACATCGAAATTGAGCATATTTCTGGGAGAATATTCCAAAAACTCTTCGAACGAAAATCCGGGTTCGCCAGGCTGCGCATGATTGTGATAAATGGCATACATATTATGTTTCTCTGCAAACTTTCCTAAACGAGCACAGGCCTCGTGCCCAATTTCGTTGGTTATACCCTGGGCTCCCATTATTTTAGCAGCTTCAAATGCATAATCAATCTCTTCGCTGCTCCAGTTTGCCGGAGAAAACTTTACAATATGAATATTAACACCGGCTCTATTAAACATTTTACGTAGTTCTGCGTACTTTTTCATCGGTGCAGAGAGGCGCCATTCCCTTTGCTGTTCTTTTGAAATATCTGCTGCGCGCTGGTACTCTGCACGTTCAACATCAGACGCATCGCGTGACGGACGTGCTGGCATGGGCGGAATTCCGGCATACGCTTCAACAACATTTCCCATCAATTCAATGGAACTGATACCGCCGGCTACACAGTAATTCAAAATATCCTGCGCAGTTGATGGCATGCTGCGCCAACTGTAAGTAATTGCGCCTATTTGAACACCTTTAAACTTCGAATTTGGTTTTGCTCCTCCTCCAACTGAACTTGCAAAAATAGTTGGAGAAAACGATGCCGCAGCAACTGTTGCAGCAGCAGTGCCAATGAATTTTCGCCTGGAAAAACCACTGTTTGATTTAGAATTTTGATTCATAATACAAATTTTGTTGATTTAAGCTGGCTAAAAATAGTGGAAATAACGGAGAAACGCAGAGATAACGGCCGATAAAATTCGATTTTTCATTTGGGAAAACTGACAAAAATTCACCAGCCACCTAAATTCAAGGCACAAAAAAACCGACTTGAATCAAGCCGGTTTCTTTATGTATAGAATAATACTTTCTATTCTTCTTTCTTACCTTCTTCAGTATCTGCTGCCGGTTCCTCTTTAACTTCAGGAGCCTGAGCTTCTGCTTTTGGTTCAGCTTCAACTTTGGGTTGTTCCTTTTTGCCTGCTTCAGCAACCGGAGTTTCTGTGTTTTTACTTGCTCCGCTACGACGAGAACGACGACGTTTTGGTTTTGCAGCCTCTTCGCCTGTGCTCAACATAGCTTCGTTGTAATCCACTAACTCAATAATACACATATCTGCGTTGTCTCCCAAACGAGTTCCGGTACGCAGGATACGAGTATATCCTCCCGGACGATCGGCTACTTTTGCAGCTACATCGCGAAACAATTCAGAAACAGCATCTTTATTTTGAAGATGGCTAAAAACTACCCTGCGCGAGTGCGTAGTATCATCTTTTGCCTTGGTAATAAGAGGCTCTACGTAGGTACGCAATGCTTTTGCTTTCGCCACTGTTGTGGTTATGCGTTTGCTTTCGATAAGCGAACTGGCCATATTTGCCAGCAAAGCTTTACGATGCGAACTTGTGCGGCCTAAATGATTGAATTTTTTATTATGTCTCATTGCCTTTTACTCCTTGTCAAGTTTATACTTACTAATATCCATCCCAAAACTCAATCCCATGTTGTCGAGAAGGTCATCCAGTTCAGTCAATGATTTTTTACCGAAATTCCTGAATTTAAGCAAATCGTTGCGGTTGTATGTAACCAAATCACCAAGCGTGTCTACATCGGCTGCCTTCAGGCAGTTCAATGCTCTGACTGAAAGGTCAAGATCAACGAGCTTAGTTTTCAGTAATTGACGCATGTGCAACACTTCTTCATCAAATTCTTCATTTGCAAATTTCTCGTCTGAATCGATGGTGATCTTTTCATCAGAAAATAGCATGAAATGATAAATCAGAATTTTTGCTGCTTCTTTTAATGCGTCTTTAGGAAGGACAGAGCCATCTGTTGTAATTTCGACAACCAACTTTTCGTAGTCGGTTTTCTGTTCTACCCTGAAGTTTTCAACCGCATACTTAACCTTTTTAATCGGCGTGTAAATTGAGTCAATCGGGATTAAACCTATTTCAGATTCAACAGGTTTGTTTTCGGCAGCAGGAACATAACCGCGACCTTTGTTTATGGTCAGTTCTACTTGAAGCCTTACATCGGGTTCCATTCTGCAAATAACCAGTTCAGGATTTAAAACCCTGAAACCAGTCATAAACTTATTAATGTCGCCGGCTGTAAATTCTTCCTGACCAGAAACGGAAACTGTTACTTTCTCACCATCGAAGTCCTCTACTTCATTTTTAAACCGAATTTGTTTGAGATTAAGGACTATATCTGTAACATCTTCAATAACTCCTTTAATCGTAGAAAATTCATGGTCAACTCCTTCAATTTTCACGCTGGTGATTGCATACCCCTCAAGCGATGATAACAGGATTCGGCGTAGGGCATTACCAATTGTAATGCCGTAACCTGGTTCCAACGGACGAAATTCGAATTTCCCGAATTTATCATCGGACTCAATCATTATCACCTTATCGGGCTTTTGGAATGCTAATATTGCCATAATAACCTTAGTAAAATTTTATTTTGAATACAACTCTACGATAAGTTGTTCTTTGATGTTTTCAGGTATTTCTTCACGTTCGGGCACGTTCAGGAACTTCCCAACCATCTGGGTTCCGTCCCATTCCAGCCATTCGTAGCGAGTGCTCCGGCGTGAATGCAATGAGTCTGTGATTTCTTCCATTGCTTTCGATTTTTCCCTAACACCAACCTGGTCTCCGGGTTTTACGTGATACGATGGAATATTCACTACTTTTCCGTTCACTACAATATGTTTGTGTGTAACAAACTGACGGGCAGCATCCCGTGTTTTAGCAATACCCAGGCGGAAAACCACGTTATCTAACCTCGATTCGAGGAGTTGAAGCAATACTTCACCAGTAATACCTTTTGATGAGTTTGCTTTTTCAAACATGTTCCGGAATTGTTTTTCCAAAACGCCGTAAGTATATTTAGCTTTTTGTTTTTCCTTTAACTGAAGCCCGTATTCTGACACTTTCCTCCGGCGCGCAGACATTCCGTGCATTCCTGGAGGGTAATTTTTGTGTTCGAAAACTTTATCGGGACCAAAAATGGGTTCACCGAATTTACGGGCAATTTTAGATTTTGGACCTCTATATCTAGCCATTACCTTTTCTTTTAAAATTAAACACGTCGTCTTTTAGGTGGCCTGCAACCATTGTGAGGCAGCGGGGTAACATCAACTATCTCAGTTACCTGCAACCCAACTGAAGCAAGCGCCCTTATAGCCGACTCGCGACCGTTGCCCGGGCCTTTTACATACACTTTTACTTTGCGTAAACCAAGGTCGTAAGCGGTTTTTGCACACTCTTCTGATGCTACCTGAGCAGCATAGGGAGTGTTCTTTTTTGAACCGCGAAAACCTTTTTTCCCTGCTGACGACCATGAAATTACTTCGCCATTCATATTGGTCAGCGTAACAATAATATTATTGAAAGAAGAGTGTACATGAGCCGTTCCGTTGGCTTCCACAACAACCACTCTTTTCTTGCTTGATCCTGTTTTTTTTGCCATAACTCAAATACCTTATTTAGTGGCCATTTTTTTGTTTGCAACAGTTTTACGCTTTCCTTTACGAGTACGGGCGTTGTTTTTAGTACTTTGCCCGCGAACCGGCAATCCAATACGATGACGAATTCCACGGTAGCAACCGATGTCCATCAATCGTTTTATGTTCATTTGTACCTCAGAACGAAGTTCCCCTTCTACTTTGAACTCGCTGTTGATAACGTTACGGATTGCTCCGAACTGATCGTCATTCCAGTCTTGTACTTTAACGTCCGGGTCTACTCCAGCTTCTTTAAGGATGTAATTTGCCCTGCTGCGGCCAACGCCGTAAATATAGGTGAGGGCAATCTCACCTCTCTTATTATTAGGAATATCAACACCTACAATACGTGCCATATAAATAATTTTTCTAATTAAGATTACCCCTGACGTTGTTTAAACTTCGGGTTCTTTTTATTAATCACATATAAACGCCCTTTTCTGCGAACGATTTTACATTCGGCGCTGCGTTTTTTTACTGAAACTCGGGTTTTCATTATAAAATGATTTAATTTTTATACCTAAACGTAATTCTGCCTTTTGTTAAATCGTAAGGAGACATTTCTACTTTCACTTTATCTCCCGGTAATATTTTTATGTAGTGCATTCGCATTTTCCCTGAAATATGAGCTGTAATAACATGCCCGTTTTCCAGTTCAACACGAAACATTGCATTCGACAATGCTTCTACTATAGTTCCATCTTGTTCTATCGAAGGCTGTTTTGCCATAAAAAATAACCTGTTTTTTTAATGTTTAAATAAATATAGTTGTAGCCTGTTTCGTCTTCAGTTATTCTTGCAAAGATAACAGAAGCTTTTCACATAGCATAATTACAACTGTTGTCTCCTTAACATTGATTTTTAAAAGACTACTTAATACGTTAAATACCACCACCTGCACGTCCTTTAATCCGGCCCGATTTAGTCAGCCCGTCGTAATGGCGCATCAGAAGATGACTTTCAATTTGCTGCAGTGTGTCAAGCACAACCCCTACAAGGATAAGCAACGAGGTTCCGCCATAAAAATAGGCGAACGACTGGTTGATCCCCATCAGCATGGCAAATGCTGGAAGAATGGTAATTAATCCCAGGAAAATAGATCCAGGGAGTGTAATCCGCGACATAATTGTATCGAGGAATTCCACTGTTTTTTTCCCTGGTTTTACACCGGGGATAAAGCCACCGTTTTTCTTCATGTCTTCTGCCATTTGTGTAGGATTAATGGTAATAGCAGTATAAAAATAGGTAAATGCTACTACCAGGAAAAACTGCACAAAATTGTACCAGAAACCTGTGATGTTAGATAAAGCAGCCGCAACACCACTAAGGTTTTCAGAGTTTGCCACACCAACAATTGTAATAGGCACCATCATAATTGCCTGAGCAAAAATGATGGGCATTACACCTGCAGCGTTAACTTTAAGCGGGATGTACTGACGTACTCCACCGTATTGTTTGTTACCCACAATCCGTTTTGCGTATTGCACCGGTATTCTGCGTGTTCCCTGAACCAACAGAATGGATGCCATAAACACAAGGAAAAGAATAACAAACTCGATAAGAAACATTACAAGACCTCCGCCCTGCTGGCTAATTCTGGAAGCGAATTCCTGAACAACCGACTGAGGCAGTCGTGCAATAATACCAATCATAATGATTAGGGAAATACCATTACCGATTCCTTTATCGGTAATACGTTCTCCCAACCACATTACAAACATTGACCCGGCTGTTAAAATGATAACCGACGACACGGTAAACATGGCGCCTTTTAACGCAAACGCCGAATCGGGTAATTGATAATGCAGGTTAGTCAAATATGCCGGAGACTGGAAAACCAGAATAATTACGGTTAGGTACCGTGTAATCTGGTTTATTTTCCTTCTTCCCGACTCCCCCTCTTTCTGCAACCTCTGGAAATAGGGCACTGCAATACCAAGTAATTGGATTACAATTGAAGCGGAAATGTACGGCATAATTCCTAAAGCGAAGATAGAAGCCTGAGAAAATGCTCCTCCCGAAAACATATCAATCAGCCCCAGCAAACCATCTGATGTTTGATTCTTCAGGTTTTGTAATTGAGCCGGGTCTACGCCGGGAAGAGAAACGAACGATCCTAACCTGTAAATTAAAATAAAAAACAAGGTAGTTCCGATTCGGATTCTCAAATCTTCAATCTTGTAAATATTCTTTAGGGTTTCTATAAATCGTTTCATTACAGTTTAAAGTATTTCGGTTGTTCCTTCGAGTTTTTCGATAGCTTCTTTGGCGCTTTTAGAAAAAGCGTGCGCTTTTACATCAAGCTTAGCGCTCAATGAACCACCGCCCAAAATTTTGATTTTATCATTTTTTGAAGCAATTCCTGCGCTAACCAGAGTCTCTACGTCAATTAAAGTAAGGTCTCTTTTTTCAGCCACTTGTTGTAAAACATCAAGGTTAACACCTTTGTATTCTACACGGTTGAAATTTTTAAAACCCGACTTTGGAACTACCCTCTGTAATGGCATCTGTCCACCTTCAAAACCAATTTTTTTGGAATACCCGGACCTTGATTTCTGGCCTTTGTGTCCGCGAGTGGATGTACCACCGTGACCTGAGCCTTGTCCACGCCCTATGCGTTTGGTTTTTTGTGTAGAACCTGATGCAGGCTTTAATTTACTTAAATCCATAATTTCATCTGTTTGAAATATTGTTATACTTCTTCAACACTAATTAAATGTCCCACTTTATTGGCCATTCCAACCACTTGTGGGGTAGCTTCATGCTCTACAGTTTGGTTCATTTTACGTAAACCAAGGGCTTCCAGCGTAGCTTTCTGCCTTTTGGTTGAGCCAATGCTACTTTTTACCTGTGTAATTTTTATTTTAGCCATAACTGTGTTATCCTTTAAAAACTTTTTCCAATGAAACACCTCTTTGTTTAGCTACTGCATGGGCATCTCTCAATTCCAGCAGAGCTTCCATTGTAGCTTTAACCAAGTTGTGTGGGTTGGATGAGCCTTTGGATTTTGCCAATATGTCTGTAATACCAACGCTTTCGAGCACAGCACGCATAGCACCTCCTGCAACAACCCCGGTACCCGGAGTAGCAGGTTTAATCAGTACATCTGCACCACCGTACCTGGCAGCCTGTGCGTGAGGAATGGTTCCGTGAAGAACCGGAATTTTCATCAGGTTCTTTTTAGCTGCTTCTACGCCTTTGGCAATAGCTGTTGTAACCTCACTGGCTTTACCAAGTCCCCAGCCAACAATGCCGTCTTCGTTTCCAACAACAACAATCGCTGAAAAGCTGAAGGTACGTCCACCTTTGGTTACTTTAGTAACACGATTAATGGCTACCAACCTGTCTTTTAAATCGAGGTCGCTTGTTTTAACTTTTTTACTTAATGTCGCCATAATTATTTCAGAATTTAAGGCCACCCTCACGGGCCGCGTCAGCTAATTGTTTAACTCTACCATGGTATAAATAACCATTTCTGTCGAAAACAACATTTTCAATGCCGGCAGCCAAAGCTTTTTTAGCGATGAGTTTACCAACTAAAGCAGCTTTTTCAGTTTTGTTACCACCTTCGCCAACTACTTCTTTTTCTGTAGAAGAAGCAGAAACAAGAGTGGCTGCATTGATGTCGTCAATTAATTGAGCATAAATTTGCTTGTTGCTCCTAAATACGCTCAAACGCGGACGTTCGGCTGAACCGGTTACGATTTTTCGTACCCGGCTTTTTATCCTTATTCGCCTTTCTGTTTTTGTTAATGCCATAATACCTAATTTTTCAAAAATTATTTAGCGGCGGCTTTACCGGCTTTACGCCTTAATACTTCGCCCACAAACTTAATACCCTTGCCTTTGTATGGCTCAGGTTTACGGAATGATCTGATTTTTGCAGCTACCTGACCGATCAATTGCTTGTCGGAACTTTTTAAAGTAACAATAGGGTTGCTGCGTTTATCAGATAAAGCTTCCACTTTAACTTCGGGTGGAAGTTGAAGATATGTATGGTGCGAATATCCTAAAACAAGGTCGAGGACATTATTCGGTAACACTTCGGCACGGAAACCAACACCTACGAGTTCTAATTTAATTTCGAACCCTTTCGATACACCTTCTACCATGTTGTTAACCAACGAACGATAAAGACCGTGTAACGATTTTAGCTTTTTGGTTTCAGCCGATCTGCTAAAATTGATATGGTTATCTTTTACTTCAACCTCAATTTCAGGTGTTATCTGTTGCTTTAACTCACCAAGAGGTCCTTTTACCGAAACAACGTGGTCTTCGGAAATTTTGATTTCAACTCCTGATGGTATTTCAATGGGTAATCTACCTATTCTTGACATGACCTGTTCCTTTTTTTAATACACGTAACATAAAACTTCTCCACCAACATTTTGCTCGCGGGCTTCTTTGTCGGTAATCACTCCTTTCGAGGTAGAAATAATAGCAATTCCCAAACCATTAAGTACGCGAGGAATACTGTCTCCATTACAATACTGGCGTAACCCTGGTTTACTGATTCTTTTTAAACCTTTAATTGCAGATAGTTTTGTTTCGGGATTGTATTTCAGTGCAATTTTAATGTTGCCCTGAAATCCTTCTTCTTCTTCAAATTTATAATTCAAAATGTAACCTTTATTCATAAGAATTTTGGTCATTTCTTTTTTCATATTTGAAGCAGGAATATCAACCACCCGGTGTTTTGCAAGAATCGCGTTGCGTACTCTTGTCAAATAATCTGCTATTGGATCTGATACTTTACTCATTATTCAAGTCTTTAACAATTACCAACTAGCCTTTTTAACTCCTGGGATTAAACCAGACGAAGCCATTTCGCGGAAATTAATCCTACTGATACCAAACTGGCGCATGTACCCTTTTGGTCTTCCGGTAAGTTTGCAACGGTTGTGCATACGAACTTTAGAAGAGTTTTTTGGCAATTTCTGCAAACCTTCCCAGTCACCTTCGGCTTTCAGCCTGGCCCTTTTCTCAGCGTATTTTTCAACCAGTTTTGCCCTTTTAATTTCGCGGGCTATCATTGATTCTTTGGCCATAGCTTAATTCTTTTTAACATTTTTAAATGGTAAACCTAAGTGTTTCAACAAGGCAAAACCTTCTTCATCTGTTTCTGCCGAGGTAACAAAGGTTATATTCATCCCGTTGATTTTACTTACTTTATCAAGTACAATTTCGGGGAATACAATCTGTTCTGGTACGCCTAACGTGTAGTTTCCGCTTCCGTCCATTTTGCTTTCGATTCCGCGGAAATCACGGATACGTGGCAATGCTGCCGCAATAAGACGATCGAGAAATTCATACATGCGTTCGCGGCGCAAAGTAACGCGCACGCCAATCGGCATTTTCCTTCTCAGTTTAAAATTGGAGATGTCTTTTTTGGAAAGGGTCTGAACAGCTTTTTGTCCGGCAATCATTGTCATTTCAGTTGTTGCAACTTCAATGATTTTTTTGTCGGCTATTGCTGCTCCCACTCCCTGGTTCAACACTATTTTTTCCAATTTAGGAACTTGCATTACTGAAGAGTAGTTAAACTCTTTTTTCAAAGCAGGTACTACTTCTTCCTTATATTTCTTTTTAAGAGTTGGTACGTATGCCATTACTTAATCTCCTCTCCAGATTTTTTCGAATAACGAATCAATTTACCTTTACTTTCATCCATTTTTCTTCCGATGCGGGTGCGTTCTCCGGATTTCGGATCAACCAGCATCAGATTAGAAATATGAATGGGCGCTTCCTGTTCAATAATTCCCCCCTGCGGATTTTGCGCATTGGGTTTTGTATGTTTTTTAATCAGGTTTACGCCTTCCACAATTGCCCTGTCGTTTTTCCGGATTACCTCAAGTACGCGACCTTTCTGGCCTCTGTAGTTGCCTGTAATCACTACCACAGTGTCACCTTTTTTTATGTGTAACTTTTTCTGCATTTTCGAGCATTTTTCTATTTACAGTACTTCTGGTGCTAGCGAAATAATCTTCATGTTCTTGTCCCTTAATTCGCGAGCCACAGGGCCGAAAATACGGGTTCCGCGCATTTCACCGGTGTTGTTTAGCAACACAACGGCGTTATCGTCGAACCGAATGTAAGATCCGTCTGGACGACGAACCTCTTTTCTGGTACGAACAACAATAGCTTTAGAAACAATTCCTTTTTTGACATCGCTGCCCGGAATTGCACTTTTCACTGACACCACAACCATATCGCCAATAGAAGCATAACGTTTGCGTGTTCCACCTAAAACGCGGATACACAAAACTTCTTTAGCTCCACTATTATCGGCAACCGAACATCTAGTTTCTTGTTGTATCATGATTACTTCGCTCTTTCAATTATTTCAACTAATCTCCAACATTTGCTTTTGCTCAACGGACGTGTTTCCATTATTCTGACCAAGTCGCCAATGTTGCAGTCATTTTTCTCGTCGTGGGCACTAAATTTCGTTGTTTTATTAACGAACTTGCCATATATAGGGTGCTTTACTTTACGTTTTTCAGCAACCACAATGGTTTTGTCCATTTTATTGGAAACAACAACCCCAACGCGCTCTTTCCTGAGATTTCTCACTTTATTTTCTTCCATCGCTGAATTAATTCTGGTTATCACTTAATTCCCTTTGACGAAGAACAGTTTTGAGCCGTGCAATATTCTTTTTGGATTCTTGGATTTTCATCGGGTTATCCAACGGAGAAACTGCATGGTTTAAACGAAGGCGAACTAAACTTTCTTTTTCCACCTGTATTTTCTCGACGATTTCTTTAGTCGTCAATTCTTTAATTTCAGACGTTTTCATATTTATTCACCTTTTTATTCTTCAACAAAATCACGCCTTACCACAAACTTTGTTTTAATTGGCAATTTCTGAGCTGCAAGGCGCAGCGCTTCTTTTGCCAAGCTAAACGGTACTCCGTCGGCTTCAAGAATAACTCGTCCTGGAGTAACCGGAGCAACAAATGCTTCAGGTGCCCCTTTACCTTTACCCATACGCACTTCGGCAGGTTTTTTAGTAATGGGCTTATCTGGGAAAATTCGAATCCAAATTTGTCCCTGACGTTGCATATGACGTGTAACCGCAACCCTTGCTGCCTCAATCTGGCGACCGGTGATCCACGCTTCTTCCAACGATTTTATTCCAAATGAACCGAATGCCAGTTGATTCCCGCGTTGGGAATTACCTTTCATGCGGCCCTTTTGTACTCTTCTGAATTTTACCTTTTTTGGCTGTAACATCCTTAATACATTATAAGTGTTATACCACTATTTTCTTCTTCTGTTGCGGCTACCGCCACCAACACCTTTACCTCCGTGATGACGGGCTTGTTTTTGCCCTACATTTGGAGAAAGGTCCCGGTTACCGTAAACCATTCCTTTACAAATCCAGACTTTTACACCAACAAGTCCGGTTTTAGTAAGCGCTTCGCCTAAAGCATAGTCGATATCAGCTCTCAGGGTATGTAACGGAGTACGACCGTCTTTGTACATTTCTGAACGTGCCATTTCAGCGCCATTCAGCCTGCCTGAAACCAATACTTTAATACCTTCGGCTCCCATCCTCATGGTAGAAGCGATAGCCATCTTCACAGCCCTGCGGTAAGCAACCTTACCTTCGATTTGCCTTGCAATGTTGTTGGCAACAATTTTGGCATCGAGTTCAGGACGTTTGATCTCGAAAATGTTGATCTGAACTTCTTTATTGGTAATTTTTTTCAGCTCTTCTTTCAGTTTATCAACTTCCTGTCCGCCTTTACCAATAATAATACCTGGGCGAGAAGTATGCACCGTTATGGTGATAAGCTTCAAGGTACGTTCAATAACGATTCTTGAAATGCTTGCTTTTGCCAAACGGGCATTCAAATATGTTCGAATTTTGTGATCTTCGGTCAGTTTGTCGCCGTAATCGTCACCACCGAACCAATTTGAGTCCCATCCTTTGATGAAGCCCAAACGATTTGAAATTGGATTTACTTTTTGTCCCATGTACTACTGATTAAGATTTTCTTCAACAACACTTTCTTTCCTGTCTACGTAAAGAGTAACGTGGTTCGAACGTTTTCTGATCCGGTGTGCACGACCCTGGGGAGCCGGACGTAGCCTTTTCAAAATACGACCTGAATCAACCATTACTGTTTTTACGAATAAGTCACTTTCCTCTAAACGAACTCCTTCGTTTTTAGCTTGCCAGTTGGCAATAGCCGAAAGGAGGAGTTTTTCTACCCTGCGCGATGCCTCTTTTGAGGAGTATTTCAAAACATCTAACGCTTTATTCACCTCCATGCCGCGGATAGAATCGGCTACAAGCCTCATCTTTCTTGGTGAAGTAGGGCAGTTTCTTAAAACAGCATAATATTGTTGTTTTTTTTCTTCTTTTCTTTTATCTGCTGCTAATCTTTTTCTGGCACCCATTCTTTTCTCTTTTTAAAATTTACTGACATTATGCCTACCTTTTGTTACCAGCATGACCCCTGAAGGTACGAGTAGGTGCAAATTCACCTAAACGATGACCCACCATATTCTCGGTAACGTATACCGGGATAAACTTATTTCCGTTATGAACGGCGATGGTATGGCCAACAAAGTCAGGAGAAATAACTGAAGCTCTGGCCCAGGTTTTTACTACCGATTTTTTCCCGCCATCATTCATAGCAAGAATTTTTCTTTCAAGTTTAAAATCGATAAAAGGCCCTTTTTTTAATGAACGACTCATAATTCTTTCTCTTTAACTATTTTTTCCTACGTTCAACAATGTATTTGCTGGAAGCTTTCTTTTTGGAACGGGTTTTATACCCTTTAGCGAGCAATCCTTTACGTGAGCGTGGGTGTCCTCCTGAAGAACGGCCTTCTCCACCACCCATTGGGTGATCAACCGGGTTCATTACAACACCACGTACGCGTGGTCTTCTACCTAACCAACGAGAACGACCGGCTTTACCAGAGCGTTCGAGGTTGTGCTCAGCATTTCCAACAGTTCCAACAGTTGCTCTGCAGGAAGTGAGTACCATACGAGATTCGCCTGAAGGTAATTTTAATACAGCGTATTTACCTTCACGAGAGGTCAATTGCGCATAGGCGCCTGCACTACGTGCCATAATTCCGCCCTGTCCGGGGCGAAGTTCAATGTTGTGAACCAATGTTCCAAGAGGAATATCAGATAATGGGAGAGTATTTCCTATTTCAGGTTCGACACCGGCACCGCTTTTTAGCGTTTGCCCAACTTGCAATCCGTTAGGCGCAACGATATACCTTTTTTCGCCATCTTCGTATTGAAGAAGTGCGATACGGGCAGAACGGTTCGGATCGTACTGAATAGAATCGACAACAGCGGCAACACCGTCTTTATCGCGTTTGAAATCGATAATACGGTATTTGCGTTTGTGTCCCCCACCTATATACCTCATGGTCATGCGGCCCTGGTTGTTCCTACCTCCAGATTTCCGCAGGGGCTCCAACAATGATTTTTCAGGTGTAGATGCAGTAATGGTATCAAAGGCGCCAATAATTTTGTGCCTTTGACCCGGAGTTACTGGTTTCAATTTTCTTACTGCCATTTTTATAATTAAATATTACTGTAAAAATCTATACTATCTCCTTCGACCAATGTAACTATGGCCTTTTTATAAGCAGTAGTTTTTCCGGTAATAATCCCAGACTTGGTATAACGTGATTTCATTTTACCACCATATACCATTGTGTTAATAGAATCTACCTTAACGTTGTAAAGGCTTTCAACCGCATTTTTAATTTGTGGTTTCGTAGCCGCTTTTACAACAACAAACCCGTAACGGTTGAACCGTTCGGACTGCTCATTCATTTTCTCGGTAACCAATGGTTTTATTAAAATATCCATTTTTTAATCGCCTTAAAGTTTAAATGCTTCTTCTATCTTCTTCACAGAACCTTCGAGAAGAACAATAGATTTTGCGTTCAAAATTTGGTATGTATTTAATTCAGAAGCAATTACAACCGAAACATCCTGTAAATTTCTGGACGACAAATATATATTATTATTTTCGGCTGGTAAAACGAAAAGTGACTTTTTATCAGCAATTTGCAAATTACTTTTTATTGTCACGATTTCTTTTGTCTTTGGAGCTTCCAAATTAAAATCTTCAAGAACCAGGATACTGTTTTCGCGGGCTTTGTATGTTAAAGCCGATTTCCTGGCCAACTGTTTAACCTTTTTGTTCAGTTTAAACTCGTAGCTCTTGGGGCGTGGTCCGAAAACGGTACCACCACCACGAAATACGGGTGACTTTATGCTACCGGCACGTGCAGTACCTGTACCTTTTTGCCTTTTAATTTTGCGGGTACTTCCAGAAACATCTGCACGTTCTTTAGCTTTATGTGTTCCCTGACGTTTGTTTGCCAGGTACTGTTTTACATCCAGATAAATTGCATGGTCGCTTGGTTCTACCCCAAATATCCGGTCGTTTAAAGTAATTTTACGTCCGGTTTCTTTCCCTTCTTTATTCAGTACACTTAGTTCCATTGTTTCCTAATAATTAAGTATGAACCTTTGGCGCCAGGCACTGAACCTTTCACCACTAACAAATTCTTCTCAGGAATTACTTTCATCACCATCAGGTTTTCAATGGTAACATTATCGTTACCTGTTCTTCCGGCCATGCGCATTCCTTTAAAAACGCGGCTTGGCCAAGATGATGCACCGATAGAACCTGGTGCGCGCAACCTGTTGTGCTGACCGTGGGTTTGATCGTTAACCCCTCTAAAGTTGTAACGTTTTACAACCCCCTGAAATCCTTTACCTTTAGAAACTCCAACTACATCAACATAATCCATTTCCTGGAATATGTCAACAGTAACAACTTCTCCCAGTTGGAATTCGTCCTGGTAGGTGTCTTTAAATTCAACTACTTGGCGTTTTGGCGTTGTTCCGGCTTTTTTAAAGTGCCCGAATTCTGCTTTCGTGGCTCTCTTTTCTTTTTTCTCGCCGTAAGCAAGCTGTAACGCGTCGTAGCCTTCTTTTTCCTTGGTCTTAACTTGTGTAACCACACAAGGACCGGCTTCAATCACAGTGCATGGGATGTTTTTCCCCTCAACACTGAATACGGATGTCATTCCGATTTTTTTTCCAATAATACCAGCCATTTCGACTACTTTTTAAATTATCAAACTTTAATTTCTACTTCGACGCCACTGGGTAATTCCAGTTTCATTAATGCGTCGATTGTTTTTGCCGTTGAGCTGTAAATGTCGATCAAACGTTTGTAAGATGACAACTGAAACTGTTCCCTTGATTTTTTATTTACAAAGGTAGACCGCAAAACAGTGAAAACCCTTTTGTGTGTAGGTAGCGGAATAGGACCGCTAACTACAGCACCAGTAGTTTTTACAGTTTTAACAATCTTCTCAGCCGATTTGTCAACCAGATTGTGATCGTACGATTTCAGCTTAATTCTGATCTTTTGGCTCATGATGAGAACTCTGTTAAAAATATTTATAATAAATCAACTTTTCCCTGTACATTTTCCAGTACTTTCTCTGCGAGGCTCTTCGGAACTTCCTGGTAATTGGAAAATTCCATAGATGAAGTAGCCCTTCCGGAAGATAAAGTACGTAAAACGGTAACGTAACCAAACTGCTCTGACAATGGAACTTTTGCATGAACCACGCGGGCATTTCCTTTAGTTACCATTCCGGTTACTTCTCCACGACGACGGTTTAAGTCGCCAATAATATCACCCATGTATTCTTCCGGAGTAACAATCTCCAGCTTCATTATAGGTTCGAGTAACTTCGGACCAGCTTTTGATGCTGCTTTTCTGAATGCCTGACGAGCACAAATTTCGAACGACAGCTGATCTGAATCCACCGGGTGGAATGAACCATCAAGCAGTGTTACTTTTAAGCTGTCAACAGGAAATCCTGCAAGCGGGCCATTTCTCATAGCTTCTGTAAAACCTTTCTGAACAGAAGGTATATATTCACGCGGAATGTTTCCGCCTTTTACCTGATCGATAAATTCCAAACCAACTTTTCCTTCATCGGCAGGTTCAATTTTAACAACGATATCAGCGAATTTACCACGACCACCGGTTTGTTTCTTGAATACTTCACGTAAATCTACCAACTGGCTGATAGCTTCTTTGTATGCTACCTGTGGAGCGCCCTGGTTACATTCTACTTTAAATTCCCTGCGAAGACGATCGATAATAATTTCGAGGTGTAACTCACCCATTCCACGAATAACGGTCTGACCAGAATCCTGATCAGTGTTTACTTTGAAGGTCGGGTCTTCTTCTGCTAGTTTAGAAAGACCATTTGATAACCGATCGATATCTTTCTGAGATTTTGGCTCAACTGCAATACCGATTACCGGTTCCGGGAAATCCATGCTTTCAAGTACAATCGGGCTTTTCAAATCGCACAGCGTATCGCCTGTGCGAATATCTTTGAACCCAACTGCGGCACAAATATCTCCAGCTTCAATTATGTCCTTCGGATTTTGTTTGTTTGAATGCATCTGATACAAACGCGAAATCCGTTCTTTTTTACCGGTTCTTGTATTCAGAACCTGAGAGCCGGATTCGATTTTACCAGAGTAAACACGGATGTATGCCAAACGGCCGACAAACGGGTCTGTAGCAATTTTAAATGCCAAAGCAGTCAGCGGTTCATTTACATCTGCAGTACGTGTTACTTCTTTATCAGTATCAGGATTAACACCTGTAATATGTCCATTATCAATCGGACTTGGAAGGAAAGCACAAATTGCATCGAGCAAACGCTGGATTCCTTTATTTTTAAACGCCGAACCACACATCATCGGAATAATAACTCCCTGGATAGTTGCACGACGAATAACGGTCAACATTTCCTCTTTGGTGATGGATTCCGGATCGTCAAAATAGCGTTCCAGAAGTGCATCATCAACTTCGGCTACTGACTCAACCAGCTTACCACGCCATTCTTCAGCTTGTTCCAACAAATCAGCCGGAATTTCTTCCAAACTGTAATTGGTTCCCATTTTTTCATCATCAAACCAGCGTACTGCTTTCATTTCGATAAGGTCAATAACACCTTCGAAACTTTCTTCTGCACCGATCGGAATCTGAAGAGGAACCGGATTTGCACCTAATTTTTCTTGAATTTCAGCATAAACATTAAAAAAGTCAGCTCCCTGACGATCCATTTTGTTTACGAAAGCAATTCTAGGAACACCATATTTTTCAGCCTGGCGCCACACGGTTTCAGACTGTGCTTCAACACCACCCACTGCGCAAAACAGTGCAACAGCTCCGTCGAGAATCCTCAACGAACGTTCAACTTCCACTGTAAAGTCAACGTGTCCGGGGGTATCAATAATATTAATCTTATGATGAATATCTTTGTAATTCCAGAACGTAGTAGTTGCAGCCGAGGTAATTGTAATTCCCCTCTCCTGCTCTTGTTCCATCCAGTCCATTGTAGCAGAACCGTCGTGTGTTTCACCCAGGCGGTGTGTTAAACCGGTGTAATACAAAATACGTTCTGATACGGTAGTTTTGCCCGCATCAATATGGGCCATAATCCCAATATTCCTTGTGTCTTTCAGATCTTGTTTAGTAGTACTCATTTTACCAATATTCTAATCCTTACCATTAACTATATCTAAACTAAAATCTGAAGTGTGCGAATGCACGGTTAGCCTCAGCCATACGGTGTGTATCTTCTTTCTTTTTGAAAGCTCCACCTTCACTATTGAATGCGGCTACAATTTCAGCTGACAGCTTATCTGACATTGATTTACCTGAACGTTTGCGAGCAAACAAAATCAGGTTTTTAATACTGATGGCCGTTTTTCTTTCGGGCCTGATTTCCATAGGAACCTGAAAAGTTGCACCCCCAACACGGCGGCTTTTTACTTCCACTGCAGGAGTAACGTTTTCGAGGGCCTTTTTCCAAATTTCAAGCGGAGAAAGCTCTGTATCTTTCACACGTTGTTCTACGAGGTTAAGCGTATCGTAAAAAATGGTGTAAGCCACAGACTTTTTACCGTCCTGCATTAAATCGTTGACAAACCGGGTTACCAAAGTGTCATGAAATTTTGGATCCGGTAGAAGAATTCGCTTCTTTGGTTTTGTCTTTCTCATTTTTAATACTTTTAGTGTTATTTAAATTGGTTGCTAAAAAGCGGCCTTCAGCTTATCTTCGGAAGACTTGAAAGATTTACTTACTCAACCAAACCACTGTAAATAACGATTTTACAACTAAACTTTAATTATTACTTTTTCGGTTTTTTTGCGCCATATTTTGAACGACGTTGTAAACGCCCTTCAACTCCGGCGGTATCAAGAGCACCTCTTACTAAGTGGTAACGTACACCAGGAAGGTCTTTAACCCTGCCGCCACGTACCAAAACTATGGAGTGTTCCTGCAGGTTGTGGCCTTCTCCCGGAATATAAGCATTCACTTCTTTTCCGTTGGTAAGCCTTACCCTGGCTACTTTACGCATAGCCGAATTCGGTTTTTTAGGTGTTGTGGTGTAAACACGTACACACACCCCACGCCTCTGTGGGCATGAATCAAGGGCAGGAGACTTACTGGTCTCCACCTTGCTTTGTCTTCCTTTTCTAACTAACTGTTGAATCGTTGGCATAAATACCTGTTTTTATTTATTAATAATCAATCCAAAAAATGGATTGCAAAAATATGCTAAATTTCAATATCTACCATGTTTTCAGCGGCAAAAAACAGTTCTCCCCTGAAAAAACGGCACGCAAAAGTACTAATTTTGAGGAAAGAACAAACCTTTTCGTTCTTTTTTTTCAAAAAATTAAGATTGGAAAGTGTAATAAGTGAAGGGATTACATCCGTTCTCTCATTATCGAAACCAGGGGTTCAATCAGCCGTTCGAGCAACCGGCGGTCTTTAGTTACAATTTCTGCCTCCCCCTGCATCTCCTGATTAAACGGAAGTTCTCTGTTGTAGTTAGTTACCAGACTATTTTCAAGCGAAATTTCGGCGGTATAAAATGCACCTTTATCAGTTATCACGGGAACCATAGAAATGTTGGTCACCCGGCCGCTAACTATTCCATATTCGATATGCGGATAATTGTCGAGTTTTATGTTTACTCGCTGTCCTACTTCTACCTTTCCGGCACCTGCAATGGGTACTGTCGCCCGGCCAATTATTGTTTGTTCCTTTTCCGGAACCACCGTAAAAACTACATCTCCGGCATTTATAAACTGATTGGGACTCCAGACGCTGGTAAATGTTATCCGTCCCTGAATCGGGGTTTTCAGAACATAAAGTTGCTCCCATTCTTTCAACTGATTGTTCAAGTTATCATAACGCTCTTTTAGTGTGGCAAGCAACTGGCTCCCCGCTTCAGCTTTCAACACTTCCTGCTCCTGAATTTGCTGCTGTAGGTTATTCATTGTAATCTGCGTATTGGCCAGCCCGGTCATCGCATTTTGGTACGAATACTTTTGTTTCAACATAGCCGCTTTCGACTTTTCATAATCCACTTCCGACATAATTTGCTGACGATACAGCGTGGAATCACGATAAAACTGATTAAAAGCCAACTCGTAGTCCTGCCTCAAAACCACAATCTGGTCTCTCGAACGTTCAAAGTAATTTTTGTAATCCTGCACCTGTTTCTGCAACGATTCAATACGCTGATTGTATGGGTTGTATGTCAGAAACGTCTGATAACTGCGCAACTGGCTTTCAAACGATGACAAATACGGATGATATTGCCCTAAACTGTAATGTTCTGAAAACGAAATTTCGTTAAATTGAACGGGAGAATTAAACCATAAACCGATGGTTTGAAGCTTTTCCAAAAGGCGATACGCATCTTTGTAATTTGCCGTATTTTCAACCACTCCCAAAATTTCATCAGATTCCACATGTTGGTTGTTCTCAACAAAAAGCTGATCGAGTTTGCCGTTTGATTTAGCCACAATCTGCACCGGAGGATTTTCGGAGAGAATAGTTACCCGCGCACTAATTATATCAGGGTATTTATAAAAGTAACTGCCCGTAAGCAACACCAAAACCACAAGTAACATAATAGTAATTCCCCATCGGATTATCCACCGGGGCGGAGTGCCTAAAATTTCCTGCACCTCCTCTGAACGCAACTCTATGTGATTATTATCTGACAAATTGTTAAACTGTTAAATTATGGTGCTGTAAATACCGGTAAAATCCTTCAAAAATATTAGCAGAAATTGAATCAACCGCTCTGGCAAACTGTCTTCCGATTGCATCCTTTACAAAACAATCTCTTTTGATAACAACCTTCCAAGCTTCGTCTGAAAAATCAAAAGACTTACTGTAAGCACTTATTTTTTGAATTGAAAGACAACTCATAATGTTATTCCATTTTGTAATATTTCAATTTCACAAATTATCAATTTCCCAACTCCAACTGATTTTTCACCAACTCATAATATGCGCCTCTTTTTGCAGCCAGTTCGCTGTGAGTTCCTGTCTCAACAATTTCGCCTTTATCAAGCACAACAATAAGGTCCGCATTTTTCACAGTGCTCAATCGGTGTGCGACTGTCACCACGGTGCGTCCCTTAAAAAAGGCGGAAAGATTTTCCATAATCACCTTTTCGTTATTGGCATCCAACGCATTTGTTGCTTCATCGAAAAAAAGATACCGCGGGTCTTTGTACACAGCACGGGCAATTAAAATACGTTGTTTCTGCCCCTGACTCAAGCCGGTTCCCTCCTGCCCTATTTTGGTGTTGTACCGCAGCGGGAGGCTCTCAATATATTCACCAATGTTTGCTATTTCAACGGCACGGCGCAACTTTTCCCGATCCGGAAAATCGTCGGCTACCGCAATATTGCTGGCTATCGAATCGGAAAAAATAAACCCGTCCTGCATAACCACACCGCAGTTGCTACGCCACATCTCCATATTGAACTGCTGCAGCCCAATTCCACCAACTTCAATTTTACCTTCGTACGGTGGATAAAAACCAAGCAGCAATTTAACCAGGGTTGTTTTTCCGGAGCCGCTGGCTCCCACAATGGCAGTTACTTTATTTTCTGGAATTGTCAGATGAATATTATTAAGAACGCGTGGCGACTTTGGCCCTTCGTAATGAAAAGAAACACCTGAAATTGAGATGTCTTTTCGGGAAGGCAGCTCATTGTTTTTCTGAACTTCCGGATTCTCTTCATCATCGTGCTGGTGAATTTCGCCAAGCCTTTCCAAACTTATTTTTGCATCCTGCCCGGCCTGAACAAAACCGATAAACTCGTTAATCGGCCCATTTAACTGGCCTATTATATATTGTATGGCCATCATCATCCCAAGAGTCATATTTCCCTCGACCACGCCTTTTGCAGCAATAAACGAGATGAGAATATTTTTTACCTGATTGATAAAAATTGACCCGGCCTGCTGGTTCTGATTCAACATAAGCCCTCTTACGCTCACCCGAAACAATTTGGCCTGAATACGTTCCCACTCCCATCTCTTTTGTTTCTCGCAGTTGTTCAGTTTAATTTCCTGCATTCCGGTAATCAACTGATAAACGTTGCTCTGATTGGCCGATGCTACGTTGAACTTCTTGTAATCGATCTCTTTTCGCTTTTTCAGAAACAAAAGAATCCACAGCACATACAAAGCGCTTCCTGCATAAAAAATAAGAAGGATAGCCCAGTCGTAGTAAGCCATTACAAAACTGTAAATGATAAAAATAAAAATGCCGAATGACATACTGACCAGATTCTCGGTAAGAAAACTCTGAATACGCTGGTTATCGTCTATTCTTTGCCTGAGGTCGCCAATCAGTTTGGTATCGAAAAACCGTATCGGCAACTTCATCAGTTTTATAAGAAAATCGGAAATAAGCGAAATACTTACCCGAGCACTGGTGTGGAGCATAATCCAGCTTCGAATAAACCCAACGGCAGTTTGACTTGCCGTTAGCACCAACTGCGCAACAAGCACCAGCACAATAAAGCTGAGGTTATTTGTGGTGATACCAACATCAACAATTGCCTGTGTCAGAAAAGGAAAAATAAGGCTCAGAATACTACCGGTAAGAAAACCCAGCAAAAGCTGTGTAATCAGTTTTTTATATGGTTTCAGGTACGAAAAAAGGTAACCGAAACCGGTTTTGTTCACCTTCTCACCTTCTTCCACATAAAAATCGGATGTTGGCTCCAAAAGCAGGGCAATTCCTGCCAGGCTGCCATCCTGCTGCGTAGAAGCCCAATATTTAACAAAATCTTCCTGAGTGTACTTAATCAATCCGTGAGCCGGATCAGACACAAAAAACTCGGCATCGTCCCTGCCTTTTCGTTTTACTTTATAAAGAACAACAAAATGATTCTGAGTCCAGTGAACTATAGCCGGGAAAGGTGCATCCTTCAGTTGCTCAACAGTTATGCGCACGCCCTGCGTACGAAATCCGATTTTTTCAGCAGCATCGCTTATAGTAAGTAGAGAAACCCCCTCACGGGTTTTCCACGTCAGTTCCCGAAGTGTTTCCAGATTGTAGTGTTTCCCAAAATATTTCGCAACGATCCGCAGGCACGTGGGACCACAGTCCATTGCATCGGGTTGCAGATAATGCGGGAATTTTGGCATAGCTACGTTTTGAACCCGAAAGATAGGAAATTGATTTTAAAAACACACGATACTTTTGGGCTTTCAAACCCCCTTTTTTCCAATGTTATGTTAGAAAAAAATATCTGCTTATCATTTCATCCTGTTTGCGTCCACCAAAATAATATTCTGTAAAATTGAGTCCCTAACCGCCAGGTTAATTAATAATAAGCAGAACACTTAATATCAAGGTAAGAACAATATTAACCGACTGAAAACTCACCATCGACATTCGGGTGTTTAACTTTTTTCCGAAAACGGTTCCAGCCAGAAGAATTGGTGTAAATATTAACGAAGTTTTTAGTGTTTGCGCTGTAATCATTCCGGCGCGAAAATACCCGGCAATTGCTATTGTTGCCGTAATTACACTAAACGCTGCGAATATTTCGCGGAACTTTCTGTTGCTTATGTTTGCCCGGTTCAGAAACAGAGCCAGCGGCGGGCCGCTAACCGAAACAGCTCCTGTTAAAAAACCGATAAATGCACCTGCTGCAAGATACGCAAAGGTGGGCATCCTGTTATCCTTCCGCTTTTTCCTCAAAACGGAATAGAGTGTGAGAATAATAAATAGTACGCCCGAAAGATGCACCAGAACTTTTCCATCAGAAGCACTTAATGCAAGTACCCCGAAAACGGTAAAAACACCTCCTGCCCCAATTAACAAATACGACTGTTTATCGAGAAGTTTGTGCTCCTTTTTCTGGAGGACAATCATAATGGAAGCAATTAAATTGCAAATCATTAAAACCGGAATAATCTCCTTGGGAGCGTACCACATGAGCAACAGCGGAAACGAAAAAAGTGCAAAACCAAAGCCGGTTATTCCTTTTATCAAACTTGAAAATATAATTATTACAATGATCCAGATATTTGGCATCTTTTAACGTGTTAAGAAAAACAGAGAACCGGCGGCAATAACTGCCCACAATGTAATACCAAGCGCAAAGCTTTTTACCCCCGACTGTTTTATTTGTTTAATGGTGATGTTTGAACCAATCAGAAATAAAGCCACTACCATTCCTCGCCTGCCTAACCAGCTAAAGTGTGCGTAACTCGTATTAAACGACGGGAAAAAATTGGCAAATACAATTGCCAGAGCGAACAGCAAAATAAACCACGGAAATTTAATGCGCTTTTTTTCGCTGCCTTTGTTTAAAAACACAACTACCAGCGATAACGGTATTATCCACAACGCTCTGATTAATTTAACCGTAGTAGCAATTTGCAAGGCTTTTTCGCCATAAATGGCTCCTGCTCCAACCACAGAGCTGGTATCGTGAATTGAAATGGCTGCCCAGTTGCCAAAAACCTCCTGGCTCAAGCCCAGTTTATGTCCCACAAACGGAAATAAAAACAAGGCAACTGCGTTTAAAACAAACACCACAATTAACGCAAATGAGTTTTGGTAACTTTTACTGTTAAGAATTGGAGCAACGGCAGCAATGGCACTTCCTCCGCAAATGGCGGTGCCCGAAGCAATCAGCAATGTTATGTTTTTTTCTACCCCGAAAATTTTGCCCAGTAAGATTCCCAAAAGCATTACCGTTGTAACGGAAAACACGGTTTCGATAAAACCGCTTTTTGATGCTGTAATTACTTCGCCCAGACTCATTCCAAATCCCATCAGCACAATGGAAAGCTGAAGAACCTTCGATGTGTAATTATGTAAACTCTCGTGTTTTATTCCGATAAGGGAAAGCACTATTCCTATAAATAATGCAATCGCAGGAGAAACAAACGGCAGAAAACAAACGCCGATTATAACAAAATACAGCCAGTTTAACTTTTCATTTCTTCTTTCGATTTCAACCGGGACACTAATTGTTGTAAGTCTTTTCATGCAGAATTTTTTTTCTGCAAAAGTAGCGGCCAGTCATAATCAAAACAAATACCGATTTTTTATCAGCAATAACTATATGTTATAAGCAAAAAGAAAATTCTCGAACAATTCAACCTGCCGGCTTTTGTGCCCCATTTTGTAAGCGATGCGAAATTTACGCGGAATGGTAAATCCGGTCACTTTCAGTTTCACAAGTGTTTTCAGGTACAGCTCGGTCTGAACGGCTTTTTCGGACACAATGGCAACCCCGTCAAAATCCAACAAAAAATTTTTGATGGCCTCTGTGCTGCCAAGATGAATAAATGTATTCAGTTTTTCGAAACCGATTCCTTGCTGCAAAAGTGCCTGCTGAATCACTTCAAGCGTTCCGGATCCCTGCTCTCTCAGCACAATCGGAAACTGCACCAGATCGTCTTTACTGATGGTTTCCCGCTTAGCGTAAACACTGTTTTTTCCGGTAACAACAATTAATTCGTCATCTAAAAAATATTTGTACCGAATGCCAGATTGAGACGAATAATTTTCGACAAGCGCCATGTCAACCTCATTATTAAGCAACAATTTTTCCATCTCAAACGAGTTGCCGTTCATCAGCAAAATCCGAATTTTGGGATATCGTTTGTGAAACGAAGCAATAACTTTTGGAATAACGTACTGTGAAATTGTTGAACTTGCACCGATAATAAACTCACCGGAAAAGCTATTGTGCATCTGCCCTATTTCGAAATCGAGATTCCGGTATTTCTGCTCAATTTGTTTAAAAGCGTTGTAGACTTTTTCGCCGGCTTTTGTGAGGTAAATTTTATTCCCCTTGCGCTCAAAAAGATTGGTATGATACCGTTCTTCTATTTCCTTGATATGCATGGTAACAGCAGGCTGGCTAATATTCAACCCTTCTGCAGCCCTGGAAAAACTCAGGTTCTCGGCCACCGACAAAAAAACAATATCTCTGTAATCCACTGTACTTTTTTCAATAATATTATTCTGTAAAAATACCAAAAGAAAACGGTTTCGGGGAATGGAAAACAGGCACCCGACAAATAGTTCTCTGTCATTTCCAATCTGTCCCTGAAAAGCCATCCAATTATCGTTCGTACAACAGTCTCATTCATTGGCCTACTCTTTTGTTAGACAAAAAGCTAAAATCCCTGCTTCGGACGTGTGTCAACCACCTCTGTTGCCCAGCTAATATTCTTCCGGCTTTTCACTGAAACAAACCGGTAACTTGCTCTAAACATAAACGGAATTGTTGGCAGTATCAACTCGCTGACAATAATCCACTTTCCTTTTTTGAAAAAGCAAACTATGTAAAAAATAAGAAAGCTGCTCAAACAGTTGTTTTAAGCAGCTTTTCCATGTTTATAGTAATTACAAAACTATACCATCGGGTACTTTTTGAACACATCGTCAGATTTCATCAAAATATCCACATACTGGCCACGCTGGTACACAAAAGGATCTTTCAAATTTTTGCGCGACAATTTTCCCCTGAAATCGTCAAGCGTTTTGTATTCGTGTTCGTCCATCCAATTACTCAGATCCTTTAGAATCTCGGTAACCACTTCAGGTTTATTTTTATAAATTGTACTTACTAACTGCACCGTATCGGCTCCTGCAAGCACCAGTTTTATTACATCTTTGGCGTTGTAAACTCCCCTGCTGGCACAAATGCTGCCATCCAGATTTCCATACAATAAACCGGCAAAACGCAAAGCCATCAGGTGGTCTTTCCGGTTGCTCAAATTCCACGGGAAATAAAATTCTTCGGCATCAACATCCACATCGGGCTGAAAAAACCGGTTAAATAGCACGTAGGCGTCAGCGCCTGCTTCGTCAACCTTCTTAATAAAATTAAGCGGGTTGGTGTAAAACAGACTTATTTTTACACTTACCGGAATATTAACTGCCTGCTTAACCGCCCGAACAACCTGCACCTGCTTGTCTTCAATGGACTGGCCTGAAACTTCGAAATAACCGGGAACAGCATACAAATTCAGCTCCAGCCCATCAACTCCTGTCTTTTCAAGTTCTTTCGCGTATTCTATCCAGGTTGGTTCGTAAATGGCATTCAGGCTTGCAATTACCGGAATACTCACGCTTTTCTTCAGCTTTTCCAAATTAAACAAATGTTCCTTAGGACCGGCATGTTCAATTACCGGAAACAAACGTTCCATCTCCGCATTACGGTATTCGTATTCGGCCAAATCTTCAGACATCTGAAGGTCTTCGAGTTGAACCTGTTCTTCAAAAAGCGATTTATATACAATAGCACCTACTCCGGCTTCTTCGAGTTGTTCGGGGACACCTGGTTTTACCACCAGATTATTTGAACCCAAAATCAAAGGATTCTTCAGTTTTATACCCATATAGGTAGTAGAGAGATCTGCCATATTCATTGATTTTTAGTTAATACTCATATTTAAAGTAACTAAATATAAAAAGATTTTGTTCAAGAACGGACTCAATTTGCCGGCAATTTATTTTCGATATTTTCGATACCCGATTTAAACCGGTGATTAGCCGTACTTTCACCAACAAAAAAGCCACCTGCATTAACTACAGATGGCTTTTCTCTTCAGTCAACATTTATTAGAGAAGACTTAATGTAACAGTTAAACCGGCCATTACAACCGAAACCATTGTCATAAGCTTAATCAGAATATTTAATGAAGGCCCCGAAGTATCCTTAAACGGGTCACCAACAGTATCGCCAACTACGCCAGCTTTGTGCGCTTCTCCGCCCTTTCCACCGTAATTTCCTTTTTCAATAAACTTTTTGGCATTGTCCCATGCACCGCCGGCATTATTCATATAAACAGCCAGGGTAAAACCGGAAGTTAAACCGCCGGCAAGCAATCCCACAACGCCGGCAACTCCCATTGTTGCACCAACAACTACCGGAACAATAATAGCTACCAGCGAAGGCAGCAACATTTCGCGTTGTGCACCTCTTGTTGAAATTTCAACACATTTTGCATATTCAGGAACAGCTTTGCCTTCCAGAATACCTTTTATTTCGCGGAACTGACGACGTACTTCTTCAACCATTGCGCCGGCAGCACGACCAACTGCTTTCATGGTCATTGCACTAAATACAAACGCCATCATGGCTCCAAGAAAAAGACCTCCGAGGAACAATGGATTGAACAGCGTAATGTCGTATGCAGCTGAAAAATCTTTTACAGATGCAGCTGAAATTTTAACGGTTCTCACTCCTTCTTCTACAGCAGGAACAACATCGTTATAAAAAACATAGCCACCTTTGGTAACAAATCCTTCTCCGGTTTTAGCAATTTTATCGAACCAAAGACGAACTTCTTCCATGTAAGCCGAAATAAGCGCCATTGCCGTAAGTGCGGCAGAACCAATTGCAAAACCTTTTCCTGTAGCAGCAGTTGTATTCCCCAGCATATCAAGCGCATCGGTACGTTCGCGCACCTGCGGATCGAGTTCTGCCATTTCAGCGTTTCCTCCTGCGTTATCCGCAATCGGACCAAAAGCATCGGTTGCAAGGGTAATTCCCAAAGTAGAAAGCATTCCAACAGCGGCAAAACCAATTCCGTAAACGCCCATGGCAAAATGCTGTGCACCGCCGGCTGCCCAAAATGCGCCCATAATACCTAAAACAATAGTCACAACAGGAATCCAGGTTGAATACATTCCAACGGCAATACCGTCAATAATAGTAGTGGCAGGCCCCTGCTGTGCCTGTTTTGCAATACCTTTTGTAGGCTTATATTCATCTGAAGTATAATACTCGGTAGCCTGGCCAATAATTACCCCGGCAGCAAGACCGATAACAACAGCCCAAAAAACGCCCCAGGTTACCCAACCAAGCATAACCAAACCAATCATGGCAATCAGAATTAACAGCGAACTGCCTCCGGTTCCCAACAACAGTGCGTTAAGCAGGTTCTTCTGCGTAGCAGACTCTTTGGTACGAACCATAAAAATTCCAATAATGGACAGGATAATTCCGATGGCTGCAACAACCATTGGCGCCAAAACTGCCTGGTATGCAGTTAAACCGGCGTCTTTCATAACCAATGCAGGCAACGAAGCTCCTAATGCAGCAGTTGCCAAAATAGAACCGGCATACGATTCATACAGGTCGGCACCCATTCCGGCTACGTCACCAACATTATCACCAACATTATCGGCAATAGTAGCGGGGTTACGCGGATCATCTTCCGGAATACCGGCTTCAACTTTACCAACAAGGTCGGCACCCACGTCGGCAGCCTTTGTATAAATACCACCACCCACACGTGCAAATAACGCCTGCGTAGAAGCACCCATACCAAAAGTTAACATGGTTACTGTTATCTCTACCAATTTCGCTTTTTCGCCAACTTCGCTAATAACACCGTTTACTACATATTCAGGATGTGCATGAACGAAATCCAGTCCCAGAAAATGCAATCCGTTGGCCATGTTATCGGGAGTATAAACCAGGTCGTTCAGAATTAAAAACCAGGCTGCAATATCAAGCAATGCAAAACCAACAACCACGAGGCCCATAACGGCGCCACTGCGGAAAGCTACCTGCAACCCTTTATTTAACGACTGCGATGCTCCGTGCGCTGTACGTGCAGAGGCAAATGTTGCAGTTTTCATTCCGAGAAAACCACAAAGCCCTGAAAAGAAACCACCGCTAAGAAACGCGATTGGCACAAACGGGTTCTGCACATTAAAGTAGGCCATAATTGTGAGAAGTATAAATAGAATGACAAAAACAATAGTCACCACTTTATACTGCCTCTTTAAATAGGCCATGGCGCCTTCACGAACGTATTGCGCAATCTCTTTCATGCGGGGCGTTCCCTCTGAATTCTTCATCATCGATTTGAAGAACACCCACGCAAAAGCCAAAGCTAATAACGAAGCAAATGGAACTAAAAAGAAAATATTACTCATATAATGAAAATTTTATGTAACAACTGTTACGGTTTAGATTAATATAAATTCCTGTTTTTTGTATAAACATAAAGTCTGGTTTCTACTACAAAAAAATCCTCCTATTCACAAAGATAAATTATAAAATGAAATGCCAAATTGGTAAGCACTCATTTCCTTTCAGATTGAAAATAAATTAACAGATTTACTTACATATATATAAGTGCATGCCGCCTTTTACCATTCATTAGAACTGTAAGGGGTTTTTCAAACTCAACATGCTTAACAAAACCTGTTTCATCCACCAGCTTCTGATGTTTTAAAACATCCATATTCATTCTTGCGCTGTTTGTGTTATGAGGAACAGAAAAATAGCCCACATTCATGGAGGTTACATTATGAAAAAAATGCGATCCTAACGAGGCATCCAGCGGGAAGTTAGGCAGCCCCATTTCCACAATAACCCGTGCTTTCGAAATTTGAGCCCATAACACCGGTATTCCGGTAAACGGATCGCGCGATCCCCACCTGCCGGGGCCTATTAAAATGTACTCTTTTCCGGTGCTTTCAAAATACTGATTCAGCTTACTAATTTCGGCTGCCATTTGCCGGGTTTTGGTTTTGTCAAATTTATCCGGATCAATGTAAACAACGTCTTTAATTGTATCAATTCTTCCGTTACCCATTCCGCGCTCCGCATACATAAAAACACGTTCTTCTTCAACCTGATCCAAATCGATATCAACCTGCTGCTCGACCCTGATTAGCGGCTTTATCTGCAACAGATAAAATGTTGGCAGCCCGTTTTCCTTCGTATCCAAGTCAAGAGCATATTCTATTTCCACCGGCGATCCCATTGCTTCTTTGAAAAGCTTCAGCAAAATTTGCAAGGTTTCGGATAGCGGCAAATAATTGTATTTTAAAATATTGGCAAAATCGATAACCTTGGGCCCGTCTCCCTGAATACCGGGAACCAAATCGTCATTTTCCATCAAATAAGTAGAAGCAGAATACTCCAGGGTTCCGTCGTTTTCAGCTTCCCTTATGCGATACTTTTTAACAAATGCATCTTCGCCCCCTGAAACCAAATCAATTTCAGAAACAGACAAATCGATGGCGTAAAAATCTCGCTGGGAGTTTCGCAGCAAATCGCCAATGGTGGTTGGATTTATGTTGGGATATTTGGGGCAGAACCTGAATGAATTTTCCCCTCCTACAACATACATTCCAAGGCCAACGGCGGCCACAGAAAACCCGTCTTCGGGCTGCATGTACGACACCGGGTAATAGTTGTATGACTGCGCCACACCCGAAATAGTCGGGTAGTATTTGTTGTTATAATTCTGCCCCACAACCTCCTGAATAACCACCGCCATTTTTTCCTCTTCTATTTTATAATGAATGGCTTCGAAATAGGCTTGTGCCGTTTCAGTAAAAATACTGGAATAAACCAGCTTTACTGCGGTCTCCAACTGATTGTACCTGACTTCAACATCGGGATGGTTATTTGGCAAAAGATACGTGGCATAAACGCCGGAAAATGGCTGCAACAGCGAATCTTCAAACAACCCGGAAGACCGGACGGCCAGAGGTTTATTTACACGTTTTACATATTCGAGCAGGCGCTCTTTTATTTTTTCATCAAACTCGGAATCGAGAAAATGCTGACGAATTGAATTGTAATCGTTCAGCGAATAAATATCTTCATATAAATTATTGGTCTCAATAAACTTATCGAATTCCAGCGCACCAATTACAGCAGTAGCCGGAACCCGAATATTCAGGTCGGGTATCAATTTATGAAAATCGATGTTCTCGATAAAGTTGCAGATAAACGCAATTCCACGGCCTTTTCCTCCGAGCGACCCTTTGGCAATGCGAACAATTAACCGCTGGGAATCTACTAACGACGGGTCGAAGTTTACAATCGTTCCTTTCAACTTTTCAAAACGGGCGGTTTTAAATACGTCCAAGCAAAGCTGACGAAGATCTTCTGCAGACTCGAAATCCTCAGTTTTTATCGGACGTAAACGTTCTGCCATATTTATTTCACCCCTTGCCATCAACCAGGTTGAAAAAGAATTTCTTTTTCCGTGGTAGAACAACGCTTCTTCCGGAATATCTACGAGCTTATCGTGAAACTCCTGCAGGTTTTCGGCTTCGGTTATGGGTTTGCCGTCTTTTCCTTTAAATATAAAATTTCCGAAACCAAGCCTTCTGTACAAAAAATTCAGAATGTCCATAGACAGGCTTTCTGAATTTTTATCAATAAACTCAGCCTGAATTTCCTTAGCACGCGCGGCATTGGAAATCTCCTGCGACTGCAACAAAACCGGAATAGGGTATTTAAGTGTGTTCTTGGCATATTTAAGCAGCTCAATTCCTGAGTCGCCATCCTCTACCCCTTCGCGCTCAAACCGAACATCAGAAATCACACAAAGCATGTAGCGGCGATAACTGTTAATTACCTGAACAGCCTCTTCGTAAGTATCTACCAAAATAACTTTCGGACGAGCGCGCATCTTCAAAATTTTGTGCAGTTCGTCTTTAGCGTCTTCCTGCACCAAAATTTGAGTTTGAGTCATAATGGTCGTATAAAGCATTGGTAAATACCGAGAGTAGTATTGAATGCTGTCTTCTACCAATAAAATCACACGAGAGTTACCGTTCTGAGTATCGCGGGCAACATTCTTTTTGTCCTCGATGTATTTAATCATGGCAAGGAAAACATTGGAGTTTCCGTTCCACACAAAAATCCGGTCAATAAAATCGAGGTTATGCCCTTCAACCTGAAAATAGCTCAAATCTGCATTGTTGTTTGCCAGCAGCAAAAGTGGGATTCTCGGGCTCAGGTTACCAATTGAACGAGCTGTTTCTACGGCAGCATTTTTGTCTAACCCGGCCATTACAATTATCAGGTCGAAGTCGCGGTGCTCAAGTGTCAGCAAAGCGTCTTCGCTTGAGTTTACACTGGTAAAACGTGGTGCGGCATAAAGATTTAACTGCAGGTATTCTCCAAAAATTTTATCGCTGAATTGGCCTTCACGAACAATTGTATACGAATCGTAAAGCGTAGCAACCAGCAATACCTCTTTTACTTTGTAAGGCATTAATTCCTGGAAAATATCGCGGTCAGTTTTCTTTCGTTTATAAATGCTAGCGAGTGTTATATCGTCTATGTTGATATTCATAACGTTCAAATTTTAGTCGATGAAATTAGCTATTTTCAGGAAAACTACACAGGATTTGCAGCGTTGAAAAATGAAAAAGGTTCTGCGATAATTCCAGAACCTTTTCCAAATAACTGAATCCTATACGTATTAGTCGAGCTTATGTATTACCAGACCAGAGCGCAGTTTGGGTTCAAACCACGTGGTTTTTGGCGGCATTATATTTCCGCTGTCGGCAATGTCAATAAGCTGTTTCATAGACACAGGATAAAGTGCAAATGCAGCTTTCATTTCGCCCGAGTCCACTCTTTTTTTCAGTTCGCCCAATCCGCGGATGCCTCCAACAAAGTCGATACGTTTTGAGGTGCGCAAATCGGCAATGCCCAGCAGCGGCTCCAAAACCTGGTTCGACAAAATGGTAACGTCAAGCACGCCAATAGGATCGTTGTCGTTAAACGTTCCTTTGCGGGCAGTAAGTTTGTACCAGTTGCCACCGAGGTAGAGGCTGAATTCGTGTAAACGGGAAGGTTTGAAAATTTCGGTTCCCACCTTTTCCACATCAAATGCCTTGCCCAGTTCGGCAAGAAAATCATCTTCGGAATACCCGTTCAAATCGGTTACTACGCGATTGTAGTCGATAATCTGCAACTGGTTGTCCGGGAAATGAACAGACATAAAATAGTTATACTCTTCATCTCCTGTGTGATTAGGATTCTGGGCTGTCTTTTCAAGTCCGATCCGTGCAGCGGCTGCCGTACGATGATGCCCGTCGGCAACATAAGTACAGGGAACCTTTGTTTCAAAAAGTTGCTGAATAGCTTTGTTTTTCTCGGCATCGTTTATTACCCAGAAGTGGTGTCCAAACCCATCTTCCGCGGTAAAATTATAATCGGGTTCGTTTTCCTTAACAACTTCTTCTACAATGGCGTCGATTTCGGGAACCGCTTTGTAGGCGAAAAAAACAGGCTCAATATTGGCATTCAGGTACCGGGTAAGCACCATTCTGTCTTCTTCTTTTTCTGGGCGTGTAAGTTCGTGTTTTTTTATGAGGCCTTTTTCGTAATCGGCACACGACGCGCCACCAACAATTCCGTACTGGGTACGGCCGTTCATGGTTTGAGCATAAATGTAGTATTTTGCCTCTTCTTCCTGAACAAGCCAACCTTTTTCCTGGAATTTCTCAAAGTTTTCCTGTGCCTTTTTATAAACGGTTTCAGAGTGAATATCTTCCACTCCGGGGCATTCAATCTCTGCGCGGGTAATGCGCAACAACGATTTCTCTTTTCCGTTGGCCATTTGCGCTGCCTCCTCAGAGTTCATAACATCGTAAGGAAGGCACGCCAGTTCTTCAACTATTTCTTTAGGAGGCCGCAGCCCCCTGAATGGTTTTACATTTGCCATATTTTTCTATTTGTTCACCTGGTAAGAAGTGTCACCTTTTTCAAAAAAAGCAACAATTTGCTCAGCAGCAGCCACTCCGGCGTTAATATTGGCCTCGGCAGTTTGGGCGCCTGCTTTTTTAGGCGTAAAAAAGTAACGTCCACTAAACTTCTCAGCAAATTCTTTCTCACAGTCAGGCGTAAGGTCCGACATATATTTAATGTTCGGTTTTTCTTCCATTATTTTCACCAGGTCGGGTTCATTAACCACCTCTTTCCTGGCAGTATTTACAATAACAGCGCCGTCTTTCAGATGTTTCATCACCTGGTAACTCACAGATTTTATGTGCTCACCACGCGCCGGAACGTGAATAGAAACAACATCGCTTTTTTCGTAAAGCTGTTCCAGCGATTTGGTAACTTTTAATCCGATAGCCGCCGCAGCGCCTTTACTGTAACGAGTATAAACAATAACTTTCATGCCTAAGGCACGAGCGATTCGAAAAACATTTCTAGCCACATAACCGAACCCGTGCAACCCGAGTGTGCGGCCGCGCAACTCGCTGCCGGGTTTTCCGCTGAACATCTCACGGATGCCTAAAATTGCAAGTCCGATAGCCAGCTCTGCAACAGCGTTGGAGTTCTGGCCGGGAGTGTTCATTACCACTACGCCTTTTGCAGTGGCGGCACTGCAATCCACGTTGTCGTAACCGGCACCGGCCCGTACGACGATTTTCAATTTCGGGGCGACATCAAAAACTTCGGCATCTACTTTATCACTTCTGACGATTAATGCATCGGCATCGGCAACGGCCTGAAGTAATTGACTCCTGTCAGTATAGTTTTCAAGCAAAACAAGGTCATACTCCTTTTCTTCTTTCTCGAAAATTTTACTGATTTTTTTTATTGCCACAGGGGCAAACGGTTTTTCGGTAGCAACTAAAATTTTTCTCATCACTCAAATTTTTACCATAAAAAAATGCAGGACTTACCCTGCATTTTTATTATTTATTTTTTTCGAAATCCTGCATGGCTTCAACCAGAGCTTTAACGCTTTCTACCGGCATAGCGTTGTAAATGGAAGCTCTGAACCCTCCGACAGAACGGTGTCCTTTAATTCCGACCATTCCTTTTGAAGTGGCAAAATCCAGAAAATCTTTTTCCAGCTCAGCGTAATCAGGCGCCATCACAAAAGTAACGTTCATGCGTGAACGGTCTTCCGGATTGGCAACTGTAGGAACAAACAGTTTGTTCCTGTCCAACTCGCTGTAAAGGATATTTGCTTTTTCGATGTTTACTTTTTCCATGGCTTCAACTCCGCCGTTTTCTTTCAGCCAGCGCAAAGTCTGCAAGCTTGCAAAAACAGGCAGCGTAGCCGGTGTGTTAAACATGGAGCCGGCATTGATGTGAGTCTGGTAATTCAGCATGGTCGGAATTTGGCGTTCAACTTTTCCGAGTGCATCATCTTTTACAATTACCAGGGTAGCACCAGACGGACCAAGATTCTTCTGTGCTCCGGCATAAATAAGGTTGTATTTGGCTACGTCAATCGGATGGCTGAAAATATCTGACGACATGTCGGCTACAAGCGGAACATTCACTTCAGGTTCTTTCAGCAATTCTGTACCAAATATGGTATTGTTTGATGTAATGTGTAAATAATCAACATCATCAGGAACATCAAAACCCTTTGGGATATAATTAAAGTTAGCATCTTTTGATGATGCGACCTCAACTACTTCACCAAAAAGTTTAGCTTCTTTAATAGCTTTTGACGACCACGCACCTGTGTTCAGATAGGCTGCCTTTTTTCCCATTAAATTATATGGCACCATTAAAAACTGCAGACTGGCACCCCCCTGAAGAAAAAGTACAGAATAACCTTCAGGAACGTGAAGCAGCTCTTTTACCAAAGCCATTGCTTCGTCCATAACTGCAACAAACTCTTTGCTCCGGTGAGACACTTCCATTACAGAAAGCCCAGTACCGGCAAAGTTAATTACAGCTTCGGCTGTTTTTTCTTTGGTAAACTCGGGTAAAATTGAGGGTCCCGCATAAAAATTGTGTTTCTTCATTCTTCCAACTTTTTAGGTGAATTAATAAAATCTTCCTTCACAAACACCCGGTTCAAATTTCGCCAAACACAGGTGATTTGTAGATGAGAAAAATCAATATCAGTAATTAAAATTTGAGTTCTATAACATAGATAAACTGCATAAAAGAATTGAACCGAATTTTAGTTTCAGGGCAAATCAAATTACGAGCAGTTTTCTCCTTCAATTCAAACACAAATTTATTCGATTCTGAATAAGAATGCCACTTTTTAAAAAGAAAAAAGAAAAACGGGGGTTATTTAAGCAAGAATTAAATAAATGGTAATTTAACTATTTCAGCAGGAATTGTTTTATTTCGTATTTTAACATAAATGGCGGTACCAAAAGCAGCATACTCGCGGGCAACGTATCCCAGGCCTATTCCCTTGCCCAGCACCGGAGACATGGTTCCGGAAGTAACATTTCCGATAACATTTCCGTCTGAATCTGCCAGTTCGTAGCCGTGTCGCGGAATTCCTTTTTCCAGCAAAACAAAACCACGCAGCCTGCGCGAAACGCCTTCTGTTTTCTGCATCATCAGAAAATCGCGATCGATAAACCGCCTGCCGTTATTAAATTTTGTAATCCACCCCAATCCTGCTTCAATGGGCGATGTTGTGTCGTCAATATCGTTTCCGTAAAGGCAGAAACCCATTTCCAGCCGCAGCGTATCGCGGGCTCCAAGGCCAATCGGTTTTATGCCGAATTCTTCTCCTGCCTCAAAAACGGCATTCCATAATTTCAGAACATCTTCGTTTTTGCAATAGAGTTCGAAACCGCCGGCTCCGGTGTATCCGGTGGCAGAAATTATTACGTCTTTTATTCCGGCAATTTCACCGGTAACAAAGCTGTAAAACTTAATTTCGTTCAAATTGACACTTGTAAGTTTCTGCAATGTTTTTTCGGCATCGGGCCCCTGCACGGCCAACTGACTAAATGAGTCCGAAACATTTTCTAGTTCGGCACCGCAGTCGTTGTTCTCGTTTACCCATTTCCAGTCTTTCTGAATATTGGAAGCGTTAACAACCATTAAATACTCCTCTGCACCAAAACAATACACCAAAAAATCGTCCACAATGCCGCCTTTTCCGTTGGGAAAACAGGTGTACTGTGCCTGGCCCGGACGAATGGTTGACGCATCGTTTGAAGAAACTTTTTGCACCAACTCCAGCGCTTTGGGCCCTTTCACCCAGAATTCACCCATATGGGAAACGTCAAAAACTCCCACAGCGTTGCGCACAGTCATGTGCTCATTTCTTATTCCGCTGTATTCAATTGGCATCTCGTAACCGGCAAATTCTACCATTTTTGCCCCGGCATTTTTATGTGTTGTATTTAATGCTGTCAGTTTCATTTTTATCAAATATATAATTGTGCAAATCTAATAGTTTCGATCAATTTTCTTACATGAAATATATCATCGTTTTCGGCAATGATAATCAATAAAAAAAATATAAATTGTGCCCAAAACTTTTCTAGAGATAAATGGACGGACAATTTAAGCATATTAGCCTGGATTACCTTAATGAGATATCCGGAGGCGATAATAATTTCAAAAAGGAACTGATTGAGATTTTCGTCAAACAGATTCCTGAATTTATGAAAAACCTGCACCAATTCCTTATTGAAAAAGAGATTGAAAACCTTGCAAAAGAAGCACATACCGCAAAGTCATCAGTACTTATTTTTATGATGGAAGAGACCGGCAAAAACCTAAAGAAAATTCAACTGCTGGCTGAAAACAACCAGACAGAAGAGATCCATTCACTGCTTCAAAATGTAGAAACAGAACTTAACGGGGCATCAAAAGAGTTAAACGAATTTTTGACTGAGCTGAAAGTTTAAGCCGTTTCAGGAAGCGCTGTTGCTCTCGTGCAACCCGCATTCTTTCCCGGAATTTTGTTCCCACCACCAACGTCCGGCACGAAAATCCTCTCCCGGCCTGATGGCTCTTGTGCATGGTTCGCAACCAATGCTAACAAATCCTTTATCGTGTAAAACGTTGTACGGAACATTATTTTCCTTAACATATTGTTTTACGTCATCCAGGCTCCATTCCAGCAAAGGGTTGTATTTAATAATTCTGTTGCCTGCATCCCATTCAAAATCGTGCAGTCCGCTCCGATTAGCCGACTGAGAAGCACGAAGTCCCGTAATCCAAACCTCATGGCTTTCCAAAGCACGTTTCAACGGAACAACTTTCCGGATAAAACAGCATTGTTTCCTGTTTTCAACCGACTCGTAAAAACTGAACGGGCCTTTTTCGTCCAGCATTTTTTCCACTTCGGCAGTCGGAGGAAAATATACTTTTATGGTTTTCCCGTATTTCTCCACCGTACTTCTGAAAACTTTGTAAGTTTCTTCGAACATCCGCCCGGTATCGAGAGTAACCACTTCAACGGGCAAATCGTTTTTAAAAATAATGTCGGTAATCACCTGATCTTCGTAACCAAAACTTGTGGTAAACACAACTTTTCCACGATGGTTTTCCAAAAGATATTTCAGTTTATCGACAATGGATTTCCCCTTTAAACTTGTGTTTATTTGTTGAACTGCTGCTTTTCCGTCCATAGCGTCAAAAGTTTTTTTCGATGAATTAATTTGCAAATATAACTATTGCAGAATAAGTCACTCTACATACAGCACCAGACCTTTCAGATATTCGCCTTCGGGATGGTAAATATTCACCGGATGATCGGCCGGCTGGGTAAGCTGATGCATAACTCTTACTGTTCGTCCGGCAATTGCAGCAGCAGAAAAAACAGCTTCGCGAAAACGTTCTTTTGAAACCACCTGCGAGCAGGAAAAGGTAAACAAAATACCGCCACTTCGGATCTGTTCAAACGCCCGGGTATTTATTCGTTTATACCCCTGCAAAGCCTGTGGCAAGTTAGAGCGGTGTTTGGCAAATGCCGGCGGGTCGAGTATAATTATATCGTATTTATTCTGAATGTCTTTCAAAAACTCAAATGCATCGGCAGTAAATGCTTCGTGGCGTTCGTCTTCCGGAAAATTCAACGCAACATTTTCGTTGGTCAGGTCGATGGCTTTTGCCGAAGCATCAACCGAATGCACTAACCTGGCGCCACCCTGCATGGCATAAACCGAAAAACCTCCGGTGTAACCGAACATATTCAGCACATCGCGATTTTGAGAATAATGCTGAACCAGCAACCGGTTCTCCCGCTGATCGATAAAAAAACCGGTTTTTTGCCCGGTTTCCCAATCCACTTTAAACTTTAATCCGTACTCCAGCACTTCGTTGCTCTCGGGTGTTCCGAACAGCAAAGCGTCCTTCGGCTGAATTTCGGCCTTAAACGGAAGTGTTTTTTCGCTTTTGTCGTACACTGCTTTCAGTTTGTCGCCCAGCACTTCCTGCAAAGCTTTTACAAGGTCTTCGCGAATAAGGTGCATACCAACCGAGTGCATCTGCAAAACAGCGGTTCCGTTATAAAAATCGACAATCAGGCCTGGTAGTCCGTCGCCTTCGGCATGAATGAGCCGAAACACATTTGTATCACTTTTCTTGTCGAAGCCCAGACTTTTACGGTAATCCCAGGCTTTCTGAATTTTAGTTTTCCAGAAATTGTAGTCGGGCTCAGCTTTAACAAACGAAACAATGCGAATTGCTATCGAACCAATCTGATAGTGCCCAATTCCGAGAAATTCGTCTTTATTGGAGAAAACCTCGACCAAATCGCCTTCTGAAACCTGTCCGTAAATTTTTTTGATGGCGCCTGAAAACACCCATGGATGAAATCGTTTGAGAGACTGGTCTTTTCCTGATTTCAATACAACTTTAACGTATCCTTCCGGCATAGGTTAATTATTTGAAAAATTCTGATAAATCTTCATGGCTGTCCATGCATCAGTGGCAGCGTAGATTTGTTGTGCTTCGGTTAATTCGTCGGCTTCCCAGTTCGAGAGCTGCTGCGATTTGGAAATACGAAAACCCAGCACAATAGCAGCAAGCTTTTTCAGGCTGAAATTCTGAATTCCTAAATTTTTGGCGTGATCCTGCAATTCCACAAAACCAGCTGCACTGAATTTTGATATTTGTTGCAGCCCTTTTACATCGTCGCGAATAGCTACCCCCGGCTTTAAAATAGCAGGATTGGCAAGTACTTTTCTGATGGATTCAGGAAGCCCTACTTTATTTACCCGAAGCAGAAACGCTTCGCTGGCAGTGGACAATTGCAACAAAGCAACTTTGTTCACTACTCCTTTTTTGAAAGATGGCCTTGTTTCCGTGTCAAAACCAATAACAGACTGCGTTGAAAGAAATTCGGCAACATCATTTACCTGTTCGGGCTTATCAATAATATAAATATCACCATCGAACCACTTCAGCGGAAGATCTGTAAGTTCTTCTTTTGTTATACTTTCCTTAAACATTCTCTATTCTTCGTCGGAATGGGTTCCCCAAAACCTGTCCAACCATTCAGGATTCCCTTTTCCGGGTTCAATTTTGTCATCATTTTTCGCTCCGCCATCGGCATTAAACTCAATACCTTCGGTAATTAGTTTGTGCAGTGGCCGCAAAACATTTACCAATCGTTGTCCCCAAAAATCTTCGAAATGAGAAACACAATCGTACAATGCATCGTTCATTATCTCTTCATTGCCCAGGCTGTAAGCATTCAAAAAATCTTTCAAATCCTGGTAAATATCAAGCAGGCATTCAGAAATACTTGCAGTTACCATTTCTTCCCCAAACTGAATATCGGGGTCAAAAACTTCGTAGTAACTGTCGTGTTCGCCGAGGGCTTCCAGCCATCGTTGCTGCCAGATGTTGTAATCCAGCTCCGAAACATATTTTTCGAGATTATCTTCCAGCAGCTTTTCGGTTTTAGGAAGCAGAGCCGCCTTAAGGTAAAGCAGAGGCAAAACCTTTTGTAAACTTTTGATGTTTTGTTCTGTCGGAATATGACCGACCTTTTCTATTAACCCACAATACTCGTTGGCAACGGTAACAAATTCTACTACATTCTTACTGAATACCAACGAATGCAAATCTACTTCACTCATACTTTTCTAACAATGAAAATCGACGCAAAAGTAATAAACATTTTCAAAAACTGAGGTTGTCAGGCCCTGTCAAAATTCATCCTTTACATTTTAAATAAATTGAAAGGGACCTCATATTACACAGAAGCCAAAACAGTTACCTGTTACTGGCCCGAACATTTGGTTTTCTGAACTACCAAACCGGAGAGCAGATACTATTTGAGATGCGGAATTTTCAGCGGCTCAGCTTTCCAGAAAATACCTCAGTTGATCCAACATAATTGGCACATCCTCGGCATCTATTCCCTGACTGATTAAGTGTGGTAAATCTTCTTCGAAAACTTCCTGAAATTCATCTGCCGAAAAGCCATTTTCAGAAATAGATTTCCGGTAAAAATCCAGTGCTGCCTTACGATTTCCCAAACTCCACTGCACGTGCCCCATGTTCATATAATCGTGCTTACTGGGTTCGTCGTCGATTAACCGGCTGAAATATTTTGCAGCCTGCTCTTTTTTTCCTGTAAGAAACGAGCACCAGGCAATGGGGCGCCACACTTTTTTGTTTCCGGGAGAAAGGTACTCCACTTTAAAGTAGCATTTCAGCGCTTCGTCGTACTCACTGAGTTCCAAAAGGCAATGGCCGATATTCAATTGATTGTTCAGATTTTCAGAATCAATTTTCTCGGCAGCCTGGTAATATTCCAAAGCTTTGGCAGGCTGTTTCAGGTTGCGGTAGCAAAGCGCTATTTTTTTCAGATTCCACAGCCGGTTAATATCGTACAATTCCGCTTTCAGGTAACCGTCCAGCGCCTTTTCAAAATTGCCGGTTTTTTGATAGCAGTATGCAATTTTCTGATACAATTCGCCATCCTTCTCCTGCTCCAGCAAAAGGCCAAAAATTTCAGCAGCTTCGTCAAAATGATTTTTCGCAAAATAATATTCACCAATATTGCGCAACAGTTTATGGTCTTCTCTTAATATTTCGCCAAATGCCAGTTTATTATGAAAATCGAAATGCCAGCTAAAAATATCTTCAAAATCATTCTTTCGCGGAAACAGTTTGTAAAACCGGTACAAATCCTGAATGTACTGATTGGAAATGAACTCGGCTTCTCTTCCGGGCTGCGTTAATTCCTCGTCTTTTTCCAGCTCTTTCAGCTGATCCATTTCGGCATTAATTCCCTGCGCCATAAACTCCCGGTTTTCTTTGGGTAACCCCTGAATGCTCAAACAAAACGAATACTTATCCGAATTGCACAAAACAGGTGCTTTGTTCAGCGCCTCCATTAGTCTGCGGGCAGTGTCATCGCTAAAATCGAGGGTGTTTGCTATTTCAGGATTTTCCGTAAAAAAAGGAACGAACCAGTTGTCGATCTCACTAAAAAACGGAAACGCTTTGAGCATGGCAAACGAGCCCATAAACACATCTGCACCTTCCATCTGAAGCTCAGAAAATTCCTGCATTTTATCCATTAATCCCGGCGAATCTTTAAAAATCTCCTGCCAGTCAGGATTCTTATCTTCTGAAAGCCCTTCTTCCATTAAACTGTCGAGATTGATTTTGTCTTTCAGGTTCGGGCTTATTTTTATCATTTCAGGAAGAATCTCGTCACGAATACGCTGTTGTAGCTTTTCGGTCTCTTTGCTTCTGATGAACTGAATAATTACGCGCTCGATGTTGCGTTTAAATTCCGGGTTCTCATTCAGAATTTTTAAACGGCCGGTAATTTCCGGGAAGAACGACAACCGGGCATCATAATGATACAAATTAACAAGCACTCCCACCAAAGCACGCTGGCTTATTTCAGGCTCGTCAAAATCAAAAGCTTCGAACAACAGCGTAAACTTTTCGGAATCGAAATAACGCCGAAGACTTAATGTCAACGCTGAAATTACAAGCGATTTGTATGCGATAAGCACCACCGGGCTGGTAAAAAATGTTCGTAACCCATCTGTTTCATCAGGTGACAGTTTGTCGCTAAACCACACGTGGTAAAACAATTTCCGTATTTGTTTCTGGTGTTCTTTGGCCGCAGAAAGCATTTTCGCTTCGTCATCAGAAGATTCATCCTGAAGGTAAAAATCCTCCAGATTCGAAACAAACCGATTCAAATCCGGAATGAATTCATCTTTAAACAGCCTCTTCTTTTCGTACTCCACAGAGGGCGAGAACCGCAATTGAAGCGCTTCATTTATTTTGTCGGTCAGCTCAAAAACCGAAACAATTAGTTTGCGATAAACTTTCTGTCGCTCAGGATCCTGTGTTCCTTCCAGCGTGTATTTCAGCATAAAATGGTAGGTCTCTTCCAAATTCCGGTATTCATCGTAATAAACCCCCAACCCGTTGTCGGAAATGAGTTTCGCTAACTGGTCGAATGCCGGCTTCAGCCTTCGTTTCTGCAGATTATTGCAAATATCTTTATATTTTTTGTGTAGTTCTACTCCAGTCATATTCGTTTTTCTTGTTCAAAGTTATTCCAAATAATAACTCATCAAAAAACAAACCAACGAAAAAAACATGCGGATGTGGCAGAAATTTGTGCTGCCCTTATTTGTTTGGGGCTAATTATTAACAACAAAAGAAACCAGCTCCGGAAAAAACTGCGTTCAGCATTTTTTCTAATTTGATGTAAGAAAGGAACAACGGGCAGGGCTTCCTGCCCGCCAACGGCTTTTTTTTTAATTTCCGGCGCTCTACTTATTACTGGTTAACCGGCGTATCCATTACCCAAAGCAACGGATGCCGAATGGGCAAATTTCGAATTACTTCCTGCGTTTCCGGATAACCGTCAAGCGTTTTCCACAGGTCAATAAACTCCGGCCGATTGTAGGCCCTGCCGGCAAACAATAAAAACGGTTGCCGCACCGGCCAGTCTTCCCAATACATCACATCTTCGGCAAAAGGCCATTTCGATTTATCTTTTACATAGGGAAACAAAAAGTCAGCTCCCAGTTCCAGATTTCTGCCATCAGCCGTAGAAAAATCGTACAAATTATTGGTTTCATCAGAAAGAATTTCAGCAGCAGTGAAAAAGGCATCCAGATTAAACAGTGAATATCCGTAAGGTTTTGTTCGTGCCAACTCCAGCGGAAAAGAACCGTCTTCGCCCATTTGATTTGGCAGCAAAATGGTTTTGAAACGGTTTCTGCACAAATCCAGCACCTCGTCGTTTCCGGTGAGGCGGGCAAACGCACCTACCTGCATTACCCAGCATGTGGCATGATTGTTTTTTGTGTTCATTTCGTCGATTCCGTAAGGATGCGTGGTAAGCCAGGAAACAAACGCGCTGAACCACTCTTTTACAGAGCTTATTGTACTTTGGGGAAGCGCACCATTTTGCTCCAGAATTTCTACCGACCGGGCCACTTCTATTAAATGGATGGCATCTATAATTCCGATTCCGCGCCCGGTAACCCGGCCTTTAATAGCTTGTGCATAATTTAACGACGGATTCATCCGGGTTTTCGGATTTACAAACCAGGCCTCCAGGTGGCTGCTTGCATGTTCAGCAAACTTTTGTTCGCCGCTAAGCAGCCAGGCCGAAGTCTGCATGCCCACAATACTGCTCAAACGAATCATCGCCAACCTGTGCGCCACAAAATTTCCGGGATTCGTCTGCCCGTCGCGTCGGATGTACGGGCCGTCCGGATTTTCAGGATCGGGCCACCAGTAATCGCCTTCCGAATAAAAATCATGCGGGCCGCCCTCACTGCGTTCACATGTTTCAGCAGTAACCGGCACCGGCAAACTATCCAGATACGCCGTGGCTTTTTCAACAATCAATTGTTGCTCGGACAAAGAAATGTATGGAACCTGTCCTTTCTTTTGGGAACAACCGGCAAACAGTAAAATCAGAATAAATGAGAATACGCAACCAGACATTTTCAGCTTCATAGTATGATGTTATTATAGTTTTAAAATAATTAGAGAAACAAACACCTATCAACCACAACTGCTGCAAATTGGCCAAACCTGCAACCGATTGCAATTTATCAAAAATCAATTAAAAGACTAGCCACATTGAAAAAAAATAATCCTGTTTCAGACTCCTAAAAACGAACATCTTCACAAAAAACAAAACCCGGAAAATTGTTACAAAAACAAACTTCCCGGGTTCCGGTGTTTATACATCAGGTAATCCGTTCAGACCAGCCCGTGTTATTTTAGAAATTTCCGAAGCCCCTCTCCTATTTTATTCAGGTTCTGCTGCAGATTTTCTTTGGTCGATTTTTTCACTTCCTCGGTAATCATTTTCCGGGCTTTTTCAAGATCGATTTTCACCTCAGGCTTTCCAACAGGGCCGTTTAATACCACTGATGCCGGAATAAGCTGAATCCGTTCCTGTCCGGGCAGAACGCTTAAAATATTCTGAATATCGTTGCCAAACGCATCGCGCTGTACGTTAAAATCGAGACGCATATTCAACAGGTTTTCCGTATTCAGATTGCCTGAAATTGTGGTTTCCTGATCGGCAATTCGGGTAGAAAACGGTTTTAACTGAATGGAGCCGTCCACCACCTCAACAAAAGCTTTAAAATCGTCAACCTTCACATCGTTCAGTTTTTCAGATTTCAAAATTCCTTTCAGCTGATTAAATAACGGCGAACCAACAATCTGTAAACTCTCAGTGCTAAACAAACCGCTGCCGTCAACTGTCGGAGCAAGCAGTTTAAATTCCGGGCTCATTTGGCCGTTCACCTTCAAACTGGTGCTGAATTTTCCCTGGCTTTGGCGGGCAATGGGAATCATCTTCTGAATGCTGACCAGCGTTTGGTAAGCTTTAGGAATATCTACCTTTATCAAATCGAAACCAAAATCAAAGAAAGGCTGGTTTTCCGGCGTGTTCTGGTAAGAACCCGACAGCTTCATTTCACCATCGAGCATGTTCATGTTAAGCCCGTCCAGAGCCAGTTTTCCGTTGCGTGCAGTTATTAAACCGTTTATGTTGGTTATGGGAAGCCGTTCAAAAACTGCCCGTTCAATTTTCGACTGGAAGGTAAAATCGATATTTTGAGGAATATCAAAAGCAAGCACTTCCTGTTCGGCAATTTCCGGTGCTGGTTTATTTTCAGCCGGAGTTTCTGCCTCGGGTTCCTGCTCTGCAACCTGCAACCGAAGCAGTTCATTCAGATTTACGAAATTGGAGTTCAACCGAAGTTTGCCGGCCAGAGTTCCGTCTTTCAACAGATAATTAAGGTAATTGGTTACCTGCCCCGACAACCGGAAATCGCTTTGGCCTACTTTCAACCCGAGCTCACTCAGTGTAACGGCACGCGGGCTGAAATCGAGTTTTCCTTCAGGAATAAGAACCTGCTGGGTTAGCGAAGGCGAACTGTAAATAAACCCGGACAAAAGAACAGTTCCGTCCGACTGAATTTTCTCATACTCTTCGTTTTCGATGGCCGAGTAATTGCCTTTTACAAACAGGTTAGCATCCACAGTTCCGGCAATATCCACGCTGTCCATCGGAAGCGCGTCTTTCAAATCATCAAAATTCACGTTCCCCACCAAAGCTCCGTCGAACCACGGGTCGGTGAATAAGTTTTTAAGTTTTAGTGTCAAATCAACCGGACTGTTTTTTACTTCGGCATGTGCTTTGGCAATATTCACTTCGGTTAAATCGAGCTCTCCCTGCGGTTTGGCAACCGACAAATCGGCCGATATATTTTTCACTTCCTCAGGCAGATCGGCATAACGCAGATTGCCGTTATCTACTTTCAGATTCAGGGTAAAAGCCGGATAGTTTTCACCAGAATAAATTCCTTTTACCGCTCCTGAAATGGTTGCGTTTCCGCTGGTTTGAATATCTTTCAGATACTCTTCGTAATCGGGCGGTACCAACGCCAGAAAGTTGTCGAACCCTGACTTTTTAGTATTTAACGTGAGATCAAAATTCATACTGCTGTCGGGCATCTGAATCAATCCCAGGATCTCCAGCGGAAGTCGGTTAATCAGCAACTCATTCTCCTGAATTTCGATGTCCATTTTATCGTAATCGATGTTAAGCATTGTGCGTGTTTCCACCGAAGTATTGGAAACATAGTTGGCGCCTTCATAGTTAAACAACAATTGCCGGGCCCCGCCTTCAAGCAGTAACTGCGCCGCAGAACCATACATTTTTCCTGAAATATCAAAATTGATATCATCAAGGCGAAAAAGCATATTCAAATCACGATCGTCGTAAACGAAGTTGGCATGTTCAATCTTAATCTTTTCCAACTGAAGCTCCAGTCCGCTTTCTTCGCCGGCGGCATCCTGAGCAGCAGCAGTTTCTTCCGGTTCATCAGATTCAAGGGCAATATCCCAGTTTGCATTTCCGGTTGTTCCAACAATCAATTTCAACTCAGGACGATCCAGAATTATTTCTTCAATTGCGACCCCGTCTTTACTAAACAACTGGCCAATGCCGGTTTTCGTTCTCAACGACGGAACCGCGCAAAGCGTATCGTTTTGAAATTCGCCTTTTCCGACTACCACAACGTTGGTAAGTTCAAGTGTTACTTTTGGAAAACTCCTGAGCAACGACAGTTTAAAGTCGGTGAACTCCACCTTTGCATTTACATTATTATTAATGGTGGTTTTGGTTTTTTCAAGCAACGGCTGCTTAAAAAACAACGGGATAACTGCCAGCGAAGCCACCAGCAGTGCTACCACAATTCCGATTATTATGAGTGCTTTTTTCATTTTTTTCTTATTTATTGTTTTAACTAACGCATCCAATCTAACAAATTGAAGCAATAATCAAAAATATTGAAATCTGAATTAAATTAAGGGGAACAAGTGTTAAAGGTTAATAAAGAATCAGCCTTTCAAAACCTGCCTTCGCAAAAGCTGCAGAGCTGTTTGGCCTGATCGGATAATATTCCGTTCCCGGTTATCGCCAAACACAAATTTTTGTGCGATTGTTTTTCCCGGACCGGCAACGGCAATCCAAACCGTGCCCACAGGTTTTTCTTCTGTTCCGCCGGTTGGCCCGGCAATTCCCGATGTAGCCACAGCAAAATCTACAGCCAGTTTTTGCCTTGCTCCTTCTGCCATTTCCCGAACAACATTTTCGCTCACGGCTCCGTATTTCAAAAGCGAATCGCCCGAAACGCCCAGCATCTTCTGTTTTATTTCGTTGGAATATGCAGTAACTCCTCCTTTGTACCAGCCCGAGCTGCCCGGAACTGAGGTAATCAGGTGCGAAATATAACCTCCGGTGCAGCTCTCTGCCACAGCAAGCGTCTGGCCATTCTCCAGTAAGTTCCTTCCAATTACTTCGGCCAGCGTTTCGTTGTCGTACCCAAAAATATACTCGGGAATCAGTTGCTTCAGTGTTCCCATTTCCTTTTCAACCTCATGTTTTAGCTGCTCCAAATCAGTGCCCACGGCAGACAAACGCAGTCGTACTGACATAGGATTAGGAAGATATGCCAGTTTAATGTGCTTCGGCAGTGAGTTTTCCCAATTTTCGATTCGCTCAGCCAGCATCGATTCCGGCAGTCCCTGCGTAAGGACTGTTTTATGGTAAATAGCTCCGGTTTTGCTCCTGTTTTGCAAACGCGGTAAAATCTCATTTTCCACCAGGTACTTCATTTCAAAAGGCACTCCCGGAACCGATACAAAAATAGTATCGTCTTTTTCGAACCACATTCCCGGCGCGGTACCTGCTTTATTGGGAAGTACCGTGCAGGTTTCCGGAACCATTGCCTGCCCCCGATTGAGTTTGTTCAAATCGATATTCCGATTTTTAAACCGATTTTTAATCTGCTCAAAAGTTGGTTCATGAAATACAAGTTTTGTCTGGAAATACGCACACAAAACGTTTTTGGTAATATCGTCTTTAGTGGGTCCGAGTCCACCGGTCAGAATCACCAGGTCAGCATTTTCTTTTGCATTGTCAAGCGCACTTTTAATGTGCGCAGCATCGTCGTGAACCGACGTTATCTGGTAAATTTCTATTCCTCCCAGGTTAAATTGTTCGGCAATCCACGCCGAATTGGTGTCCACAATCTGCCCGATTAATATTTCATCGCCGATTGTTATTATTTCTGCTTTCATGGTACATTGTTTAATGCCCGAAAAAATCGGACAACAGAATCTATTTCTCGAATGTTTTCAAGTGTTTCAGCCTTTCCAACAACGGAGGATGAGAATAGTTGAAAAAAACGTAAAGAGGATGCGGAGTGAGGTTGCTCAGGTTCTTTTGCGAAAGCTTTTTTAATGCGGAAGCCAAAGCTTCGGGCTTAAAATTCTGCGCTGCAAACGCGTCAGCTTCGTATTCATTTTTCCGCGAAAGCATGTTCATAAAAATACCCAGCACAAAGGAAACCGGAGAATACAAGATTCCGAAAGCGACCAATCCGATATGAAAATTAGGTTTGTCAACCCCCAGTGCTTTACTCAAATGCGGATTATCAATCAACAATGAAAAAATGAACAGGATAATTCCGGTTTGCAGCAGCGAAATAATCAGTCCCTGGGTAACATGCTTTTTTTTGTAATGTCCTATTTCGTGCGCCAAAACAGCAACAATTTCTTCAGTATCCGCTTCTTCAATCAATGTATCGTACAAAACAATCCGTTTTTTTGCCCCCAGTCCCGTAAAATAGGCGTTGGCTTTTGTAGACCGTTTGGAGCCGTTAATCACGAAAATATTGTCGAGTTTAAACTCGACTTTTTGAGCAAACTCCTGAATGGCATTTCGCAGTTCACCTGCTTCAAGCGGCGCTTGTTTATTGAAAAGCGGAACAATAATATTGGAATAAAACATGGTCATAAAAATGCTAAAAACCGAAACCACAATCCATGCATAAATCCAAAACATTCCCTGCGTTTTCTGGTAAATAAAAATGATGAATGCCAACAATCCGCCACCGATAATTCCACCAACCACCCAGTCTTTTAACTGATCCAGCACAAAAGTTTTGGGCGTTGTTTTATTGAACCCGAATTTTTCCTCCATCACAAACGTATCGTACACCGAAAACGGGATGTTAACAATGTCGGAGGCAAAAACAATTATTCCGAAAAACAGAAGAGCTGCTAAAATACCGCTTGAAGTAAATTCCCAAGCGAGGCTGTCGACATAGGCAAACCCGAAAAAAACAAACATGGCCAGCACGACCAGAAAACTGAAGGTTCCGGACACCATTCCAAAACGATGATTAGCCAGTTGATAAGATTGCTGCTTAGCATATTTTTCTTCGTCGTAAATTCCCTTCAATTCTTCGGGTAACTTCGACCCCATTCGTTTGGTATTCAAAAAATCCAGGTAATTTTCGAAAAGAAAATCGAGAACCAAAATAGTTATGATTATCCAAAAAAAAGTTTCGTGCATCTTCTGTATTTTAGTGAGAAGCAAAGATAATAATTGGGTGTTGCAAATTCCCGTTCCGGCTTTATTTATTCAACTGCTTGTAATTTAGTTACAAAAAAATCAGACTGATAAAGCTGAATTCTCAATTTTTCTCTTTTACTTCGGTAGAAATTTAATCACATTAATCAAATAAAATTAGAACCAATGAAAACCATGATTATTGCATTCGGCCTGTTTTTTGCGTTTGCGGTGACCATTTGCGCGCAGGAAAAGAAGCCCGAATTTGAAACTCCTGCTCATTTACTCGTGTTCTCCAAAACCGACGGGTTCAGGCACGAATCTCTCTCTTCCGGAATCAAAATGCTGTTTGATTTGAGCAAGGCGCAAAACTGGGTTATTACGGCAACCGAAGAAGCGGCTGTTTTTACTCCCGAAATACTGTCGACTTTTGATGTTGTTATTTTCATGAATCCGACAGGCGATGCGCTCAACACATACGAACAGGAAGCATTTGAAGATTTTATGAAAAGAGGAAAAGGAATGGTGGGCATTCATGCTGCGGCTGATTTTGAATACGAATGGCCATTCTACGGCGAATTGGTTGGAGGTTATTTCAAAACCCACCCGCCAGCCCAGACAGGTACTGTTATTTTCGAGAATTTTGACCATCCGGCCATGGAACCTTTTAAAGGCATGAAATCTTATACCACATTCGACGAGTGGTACACATTTCGTGAAAACCCACGCTCAAAAGTAAATGTGCTGGCCAGGCTCGACGAAAACAGCATCAAAAAATACAAAAACGACGACTGGCGCATGGGCGATCATCCGATTATCTGGTGGCAGGAAACAAACGGAATGCGCACTTTCTACACCGGGTTCGGACACACTCACGAAGCTTTTCAGGATAAAAAAATTATTGAGCACATTAAAAACGCCATTAACTGGGCAGCCAAACGAACGGATTAAATCAGAAAGTTTCTGCCATTTAACAGGGATTGCCTCAAAATTTAACGACGCAATCCCTGTTTTTTTGCACACTGCTCCAGACGAATGCAGTCCGGACTTTCAATCCTTTTCAATTTTCACCAATCTACAACCCACATTCTTTTCACGTTCGCCTTTAATAAACTTCCCTTAATCAAATCTTTATAGAATCTTTATATCGCCACCTCTAATTTTTACAAAACCTTTACTAAATCGATCTGAAATTTGCACCGTGATTGTAAACATCAGTGATATCATGAAAGCAACAGAGAAACAGATTACCGGATATTATTTTAGATACAACATCTTCCTCTCCGATTTCGTAAGCAACATGTACATTGCAGGAACCAACAAAAAAGGGCCGAAAAAATCATCCACAGCTTTTTTTAACGACTGATTAAAAAGAAAAAAAATGTTAAAAAGCGATACATATAAAATAGTTTTCAAACAAATAGGAAGCCTTTTCATTCTGCAGGGAATTGTAATGGCTATTCCTGCAATTGTTGCACTAATTTATCACGAAGGGTACTCCGTAGCAGGGTTTGTAGGGTCGGCGTTATTTACTTCGGGGCTGGGCTTTTTCCTTTATCAAAAATATTTCCAGGCCGAAGATCCGCAATACAATCATGCATTTATTATTGCAGCAGCGGGCTGGCTGGCTATCACTTTTCTGGGTGGATTGCCGCTTTTCGTAATCGCATATATTACACCAGCCGAAATCATGAACCAGTTTATTCCGTCCGGTTCTGATTATGCCATTTCCAGCCTGGTCTATTTTAAAAACCCGTTGCATTGCTTTTTCGAAAGCATGAGCGCCTACACAACAACCGGACTTACAATGGCCATACACGAACCTTCGGTGGGAAAAGGAATTCTTTTTTACCGTTCGCTGGCACAGTGGGTTGGCGGTGCAGGGTTTATTGTTATGGTACTTGCCATTTTTAAACAGCGTTCGGGGCAAAGCGCCATGTTGCTGTTCGGCGTTGAATCAACCGGCGAAAAACTAAAAACCAAAGTTATTGAAACCGCACGGGCAATATGGAAAGTCTATTTATTGCTCACCATATTTTCTGCTGTTTACCTGTTTATTGGCACTTCCCTTATTCTACCTGATTATCCTTTGGGTGAAAACATTTTTGATTCGATTAATCATGCAATGACGGGGCAGTCAACCGGCGGATTCAGCACCCTCGACGACAGTATAGCGGGCTACAATTCGCCTTTTATGGATATGCTCTATTTGTTGCCCATGATTTTGGGTTCGTTCTCAATACCGTTTTTCTACAAGTTCATATTCGAAAAAAAGTTTAGCGAATTATGGAAAGATATCCAAACCCGCTCGCTGATAATCGCTTTTGTTGGCGGAAGCGCTGTGCTCTCGTTCTTACTTTATAAGGCAGATGTGGTTTCAGAACCGGTGCGCGAAGGAACCTTTCAGTTTATCAGCGCCATGTCGACTACCGGCTGGCAAACTTCCAACATTGGCAACTGGGACTGGCTTTCGATACTTTTTGTTGTTGGTGCGGCAATGTTTGTGGGCGGCGCATCAGGCGCTACAGTGGGTGGCATAAAAATGATTCGGGCTTTGGTAATCAAAAAAGGGCTTTTCTGGCAGGTAAAAAAGGCATTCTTTTCTGAACATACAATTAAGGTGGTAAAATTTAACGGGAAGTCGTTGTCATCAGCCGAGATGAATGAAGAATTCACAAAAGCCGCATCTCTTGCCATTATTTTCCTGTTAATGATTATTGTATCATCTGTTGTTGCAACCTTTTTTATTGGAAGTGATTACGATTTTTTCGATGCTTTATTTGAAGCGACATCAGCACAAGCAACAGTTGGGCTTTCGAGCGGGATATGTGAACCGGGCATGTCTCCGGTTTTAGAGTCGATATACATTTTTCAAATGTGGGCAGGGCGACTGGAAATAATACCCGTACTGGCTTTAATCAGGGCCATTTTTTTAGGCACAGTCCTTTGGAAACATTAGAAAATTCGTCCCTCACAATTTCCCGTGAAACGCCGATTTCGTATATTGTACCAGGTTACAAAAACCGAATTAATTGTTAGTTGCAAAATGCAGCAAATCCGATTAAAAACAGTTGAACGAAACAATGAATCTGATTGGCAAAACCACCATAAACCCTCTGTTGTTTTATAGCGGAAAAATTTCGGGCTACGTAACCTGGATTGCTTTTATTGCGCCACTAACCGGCATAAGTGTTCCCGGATTAAACAGCGCTCAAAGTAACTTGCAAACATACGTGAGTCTGGCACTTGCAATCCCCGCATTCATACTTATCACAGTCAGTTTGATGAACCTTGGAAAATCAACCCGTTTAGGATTGCCAAAAAACAAAACAGAACTAAAAACACATGGAGTTTACAAACTAAGCAGAAATCCGATGTATCTCGGTTTTAACCTTCTGACAATCTCGTCGATGGTGTTTACATTAAATCTCTCAATTATCGTTTTGGGAGTTTACAGCATCTGGGTTTATCACCTGATTATTATAGGCGAAGAAAAATTTTTACAGAACAGGTTCGGCAATAGTTTTATAAACTACAAAAAAAGAAGCCGCAGATACCTGTAACAAAACGCCATCATTTATATATACCTGAACAATTGACATGTAACAACCTGTCGCCAAACCTGTTCGTTGGATTCACGTTGCAACACAGAAAAGTCAAGTCGGCAAAAAGAGCTACAAATTGCAACACTGCACCAAAAATTTCATTTCTTTGCAGCTACACAAAAGAATAAAACATCTTTAAATTTTGAATTTTAAATTAACGATATGCTTTTCAGGATAGCAGATATTACGGTTCGTTTTACAATACTATCGGCGTTGATTACGTCATGTCAATTTTCGAGTACAAATAAAAAACAGGCAGAACAAACCGATGATGCGCCGGCAAAAACTGAAGATTGTTGCATGTCTGCAATTCCTGATCGTTTTGCTGCGCCAACCACAACAAATACACTAGCACAGTCCGTTAACATTGATTCACTAAAAGAAACCAACCCCAAAATAGAAGGGATGCTTTTTATTCCGGGCGGAGTATTCAACATGGGAGCGCGCGACACACAATTTGCACGTGAAGACGAATATCCGGTGCACAAAGTGAGAGTAGCCGGTTTTTTCATGGATCCGCATCCTGTAACAAACGCACAGTTCCAACAATTTGTAGAAGAAACCGGATATGTTACCACAGCAGAAAAAGATATAAGCTGGAACGAGTTCAAAAAGCAGCTTCCGCCCGGGACTCCAAAACCGGCCGACAGCCTGTTAAAAGCCTCCTCCCTGGTATTTTCTCCTCCGGCGCACCGTGTAAATCTGAATGATGTTTCGCAATGGTGGGCCTGGGTTAAAGGCGCAGACTGGCAGCACCCATACGGTCCGCAAAGCAGCATTGAAGGGTTCGAAAAATTTCCGGTAATACATGTTAGCTGGGCAGATGCCAACGCTTACGCAAACTGGGCAGGGAAAAGACTACCAACCGAAGCGGAATGGGAATACGCGGCACGTGGCGGGAACGACGAAAACATTTATTCGTGGGGAAACGAGCGCATTGGCGACGGAACGCCAAAAGCAAACAGTTGGGACGGCGAATTTCCGGTATATAATTCCGGTAGGGATGGATTCGAACTGCTTGCGCCTGTTAAACAGTTTAAGCCCAACGGCTACGGATTATTTGACATGGCCGGAAATGTTTGGGAATGGTGTACCGACCTTTACCATCATGATTATTACAAAACATTTAATACGGAAGCAATTGCTAATAATCCGCAGGGCCCCAAAACAAGTTACGATCCCATGGAGCCCAATGTTAAAAAAAGAGTGATTAGGGGCGGTTCTTTTTTATGCAACGATTCTTACTGTTCAGGCTACCGGGCAGCCGCTCGCATGAAAAGCACGGAAGACACCGGCATGTCGCACCTGGGATTCAGATGCGTTGTTTCAGCAAATTGAAAGTCCGGAGTTAAAAAAAGAACAAAAGCCCGGAGCTGTTTTTGTTTACAGAATTTTAAATCCCAGAGTCACTAAAAAAGTCTGATTTTTTCCGTTGATATCGCCGTTTGGATAGGAATAAATGTCATTGGCACCATGTTCCATTCTTGCATCCAGCGAAAAATGCCAAACATCAACACCAACACCATACTGATATCCGAAATAATGGTCTTTCACATACTCTTTCAAAAAATCATCATCCGGAGCATCAAATCCTTTGTCGGTTACAAAACTAAATACAGGCCCGCCCATAATCCTTAAATTGGCCATTCCTCCTTTTAGCACTTTCACGCCCAACAGTATAGGAACATCAATATTATTAAAATCAAACTTTGCTGCGCGCTCCGACAAATCGGAACCAGGAGCCAGAACCGCCCCACCCTTTGCACTAAAATAGGCTTCCGGCTGAATATAAATTCGGTTATAACCTAGTCGGGCAAAAGCGCCAATGTGTGTTTTAACAATCGATTCGGAATTAAATTCACTCTTTTTGAAAGTTACTTTCGAATTATTAATACCTGCCTTTACTCCTAAATCAAAAATCGGCTGAGCAACTATCGCAAGTGAAGGGATCAACAACAAAAATAAAATAGTGAGCTTTTTCATCTGTTTAAAATTTTAAGTTGTTTATGGCATCAGATGGAATTCGAAGAAATCTTTTATCGTTTTTTCAGGAAGGTGAATTACATCATCATGCTCATTTCATTTGACTTTAAAATAATTGTTTTCAATGATTTTATATGGAACTTATATTTTAATCGTTAGCAATTGTATCGATAAACTGTCCGGCTCCTTTCTCTATTCCGTTCAGTAAAAAAACGGAATTTCTCTTTTTAAAGTATATCTTTTTTACGCAAAAGTCACTTTTTTTGATTCAGCAGGCCTGCTCCAACAACTTATTACACCGTTTTACTTAACCAATTTTCTTGTAAAAATAGTTGAAAACAAACAAACTAGAGTAACAACTTTAATTAGTATATTGCCGTATCAAAAAAATTAACCAATGAAACGATCATGAATTTTCTTCATTCAAAATTCACAAAAAGAAATGATTAAAATTTATGTAAGTTCCTGAATGTCTTCATTTTTTTAACATTCAGAAATAAAAAAATTTTATACAGATGAAAAGAAGATCATTTTTAAAAAAATCAGCCCTTGCCACCGGAACTGCGTTTACCACCGGAAGTATTAGTGCAACCCCGGCTTCTCAGTCCCTAAAAGAATTTTACGAACTCAGGGTTTATCAGTTTTCAGGAGGTGCCGGAGTAAACCAGTTAAAAAGCTATTATACCAACGCTGTTATTCCGCTTCTGAATAGACAGGGCGCAAAAGTTGGTGCATTTGCCGAATACGGAATGGAAGACCCTCCGCGCATATACATTTTTCATGCATACAAAAGTCCGGCCGACTATTGGGACACTATTCAGGCAATGAAAACCGACAAGCAATATCTGACAGCAGCTCAAAGCTATTTTAACCTGCCGGCCGACAAGCCTGTTTTTGAACGTTACGAAACGTTTTTGATGGAAGCCTTCGACGGCATTCCTCAGTTTAAAATGCCTGACAAAAACCGCGGGTTATTTGAATTGCGTACCTACGAAAGTTACAACGAAGATGCATTTCGAAGAAAGATAAAAATGTTTGATGTAGAAGAACTTCCGCTTTTTGAAAAAGTAGGACTTCACCCGGTTTTCTTCGGAGAAATGATTGCCGGACGCTTTATGCCCGCACTCACCTACATGCTCTGGTTTAAAAATATGGAAGAACGCAACCAAAACTGGGATAAATTCCGCTCAAGCGAAGAGTGGCAAACAATGCGCGTTAAAGAAGAGTATGCCGACACCGTGAGCAAAGTAAAAAAGATCTTCCTTACTCCACTGGACTTTAGCCAGGTATAATTTCACTCTTTCTCAAAAAAATTCCGACAATGAAAGCGCTTGTTCTTGATGAATACAACCAACTGAATTACCGGGATTTTCCGGATCCGGAAATTCAGTCTGATGAAGTTTTAATTGAAGTAAAAGCCTGCGGCATTTGCGGCAGCGACATACACGGCATAGACGGCAGTACCGGGCGTCGCAAACCGCCGCTAATTATGGGACACGAGGCTTCCGGCGTAATTCTGGAAACCGGCAGTGCGGTAGAAAACTGGCAGCCCGGAGACCGGGTTACATTCGATTCAACGGTTTATCCGCTTAACGACTGGTTCACGCTAAAAGGTCGCTACAATTTAAGCGACAACCGACAGGTGCTGGGAGTATCGCCAGGAGAATACAAACGCCACGGTGCTTTTGCTGAAAAAGTTGTGGTGCCGCACCATATTTTATACCGAATTCCGGAAAACGTTTCTTTTGTTGAAGCTGCCATGGTAGAACCAATTGCGGTTGCTGCCCATGCAATTAGTGTTTCGAACCTGAAACCGGGCAGCAGTGCGTTGGTAACCGGCGCCGGAATGGTCGGGGTTTTCGTGGTTCAGCTACTCAAATTGTTTGGTGCAAGTCCGGTTATTGCGGTGGATATCGATGACAAAAAATTGGAACTCGCCGAAAAACTTGGGGCCGATTTTGTTTTCAATTCACAAGAAGACAGCCTTTCTGACAAAATTTTAGAGCTGACTAAAAACCGTGGCGCTGACTTCTCGTTCGAAGTAGTCGGAATTGCAGAAACCGTGCAAACCTGCATTGCAAATACGCGAAAAGGCGGCAGCGTTATTCTGGTGGGAAACCTCTCGCCACAAATACACTTCCCCTTGCAACAAGTGGTTACACGCGAAATAACAGTACAGGGAAGCTGTGCCATAAACGGAGAATACGAACTTGTGCTCGACCTTCTTGCCGGGAAACAGGTGGACGTTGCGCCGCTTATTTCGGCAGTTGCGCCGCTTTCTGAAGGCGCGGAGTGGTTCAAACGACTTTACGCAAAAGAACCGGGGCTAAACAAAGTTATTTTAGTGCCCGACAACTAAAAACTAAATATCTGCAAGTTAGTCATAGCCAGGTTCAGTGTTTTTATAAGGGCCTGGCTACAACAATTCCTGTGGCTGACTTGCTGTTTAGCAGATACTCTTCCAAAGTCTCATCGGAAAGCACAACCTTTTTAGCCAGCGACGAAGCATGCAAAAGATGAATGCGGCCTGCTTTACGAACCAAAATTCCCACGTGTGAAATATCCAGTCCCTGAATTGAAGTAGTAATTCCTACTATATCGCCGTCCATCAGCAGATTTTCCACTTCTGCCAGTTTTTGTTCGGGAATAAAAAAATGCTGTCTCGAATTAATGTCCTTTTCTTTCTGTGCAATTACGTCAACCAATTGCGGATTCTCTTTCAACTGGTTGTAACTATCCGGATGAGTGCTCATGAAATTTATTTCCTTGGGATAAGGGGTGGGCGCAATTTCTTTCGTTACGTTTTTCACCAGTCGTTTTTGTTGATTTTCAAAAATCCAGTCGGAAGTGTAATGCAACCGCGACGTGTACCCGTCAATTATTCCGTTTCGGTACCTGACATTCTTTAGTTCCCTTACGAATTGTTCAAAACTAAGCTCGCCACTTTGAATGGTTTTGGCAAGTGCCAGGCAATTTTCCACAAACGTTGTGCAATCCAGCTCGCGCAAATTTACCACAAGCTGCTCCTCTTCTCCTTGCTCCAGGGTGTGCCCCACATAAGGAGTGCTCATAAAATAAGTCCCCAGTTTCACCATTAGAAGAGAAGTGGCATCTCCTTGCTGATCGGCAAACAGCTCAAAAATCTGTTTCTGAATTTCTTTGTCTTGTTCCTCGACAACAACTTTACTTAAATCAACATTTTTATCTTTTTTCTGCACACAACCGTTAAGCAGAAAAAACACACACAAAATCGACAAAAAACGCATAGTATTAATATTTTGAAGGTTCTAATTTATTTTGTAATTCCCGGCCAGTCGTCGGTGCGAAAAGGATTTGCAGGCAGTTGCTCCCGGTTGTACAAGTTTACATCGTCGGGATTGTTAGCCCAGCCGTAACGAACGGCCACTGGATTGGAAACTGCTTCCGAATATACAACAACGGTTTTATCATCTACAATTTCCGCTTTTGCCCAATGAAAAACACGATCTGCCCCGGCAACGGAGAATCCTTTCAGATAACCATACTTGTCTTTTGCTTCGAGGCCGGAACCAGTCTCTGCAAAGGAAACATAAGCTTTTCCGTTGGTAAACTCAACCGATTTGTACATCGGTCCGGAATACACAATATCTTTTCCGTATGCGACTTTGAAAGCATTCAGTGCCAGTCGTTTTCCCACGTCCTGCTTGTTGCGCGGATGAATATCGTCTGCTTCGCCAATATCAATGGCCAGCGCCATACCGGTGTTTGGCAAAGCAAGTGTTTTGGTCTGTGCCTCGCGCAACTCTGCCCAGTCGCTTTCGCCGGGCAGAAGCGGCGGTTGGGTAAAATTAGCCAGGGAAACAAACAAAAACGGAAAATCGCCCAGTTGCCAGTGATTGCGCCAATCGGTTATCAAAGCCGGAAAAATGCGCTGATACTGTTTTGCCCGGTCTGCATTCGACTCGCCCTGGTACCAAATCGCACCTTTGATTCCATAGGGAACAATTGGGTTAATCATGGCATTGAACAACAGCGTCGGATACGAATTGGGACCAAGATTTACAGAACTGACATCAGCTTTTGAAATGCGAAACTTCCAGTCGCCCGAAATGACTATTTTTTCATTTTCAGAAACAAGAAGCTGATTTTCCGGATCGCCCCAGATACCACCATTTCCACCGGTATCGTCCACACGCACTGCAATTACATTTTTACCGGTTTTTAAATACTTTTTATCAATGGTATAAACTCGATTTTCATCGTACTTATTTTCTGTTCTTCCGATTTCAATGCCGTTGAAAAAAGTAATATCAGAGTCATCCACTTTTCCCAGATGAAGCATCAATTCTGTTTGAGTAGCTTCTTCGTCCAGTTGAACCTCTTTCCGATACCAGCCAATTCCGTCAATATCGACGTAGCCCTGGTATTCCCAATACATCGGTGCTTTTATGCTTTGCCAGTCGCTATCATCAAAATCGATTGCAGCCCAAACCGGCTTTCCGTCAACCATGCCCAAATCCTGAGTTGGTATTTCGCCGCCCAACAACGCCTTTACTTTATCCAGCCGGGCTTGCCGATAACTTTCCATATTCATCTGCTGCAGTTCAATCATTTTGGCGCTAAAATCCGGGTCGTCGGCAATGGAATTCGGACTAATCCACGTCTCGGCAACTGTGCCTCCCCACGATGTATGAATAAGACCTACGGGAACTTGAAGTTCCTGGTAAAGGTCTCTGCCAAAAAAGTACCCCACAGCAGAAAAGCCGCCGACCGTTTCTGGAGTGCACTGCTCCCACGCCCCATCGGATATATCGTCACCGGGAAATTGCGAAACCGCTTTAGGAACGGTAAACAGCCTGATTTCAGGATATTCCACAGCAGCGACTTCTTCTTCCGCATTGTTACTTTGCTCAACCCGCCATTCCATATTCGACTGGCCGGAACAAATCCACACCTCGCCCACCATTACATTGTCCAGTTCGATGGTATTCTTTCCTTTTATGATAACTTTATATGGGCCACCGTAATCCTGCTCAGGTAACTCCAACTTCCATTTGCCTTCGGCATCTGCTCTGGTGCGAACTGTGTTTCCTGCAAAAGTTATTTCAATTCGTTCGCCCCTGTCTGCCCAACCCCAAAAAGGAATATCGATTCCCTGCTGGAGAACCATATTGGAACTAAATATCCGGGGAAGCTTCACATCTGCTTCAGCGTTAAAATTCACTCCTGCAAAAAGAAAAACGATTACAAGTGTTCTTATCAGCTTTTTCATCTGTATAAAGTTTTGTGAATTTTGAATGACGAAAATTCATGTTCGTTTCATTTGGTTTTCGGTAAATTGCTTATTCAAAGCTATTAATTTTTAAAAACTTTTGAAACACAAAAAAGCAGAACCTGACGTTTCTTCGAAAAATGAAACACTACCCCATAAAAAAAGCGGCAAAAAGCCGCTTCTTCATTTTAAAAAATTCGTTTTAAATAAGTATTTGTGGCAATTATTCAATTCGTTAAACACTCAACTGGCTTTCTGCCTCTGCATTTACTTTTACGCCGGTTGTTCCTCCCTGCGACAAAGTAATATCAACTGGTTTGTTGTTTTGCCATGCACCGTTGGTGAAATCAGGAATGTCAATAGAATCGGAACGGTTGGCAACCGACCACTCGCTCAGCGGGGCAATTACACTCCACAAAGCTGCATCGTAAACATCCTGATCCAGCGCAATACCATTACGCAGACAGTCGATTAACCGCCAGTCCATAATAAAATCCATTCCGCCGTGGCCGCCTACTTTCTTGGCCATTTCGCCCACCAACTGTACAATTTTCGGAGTATATTGTTCTTCCAGCACCTTCATTTCATCGGCATCGAACCAACTGTGTCCTTTTGCAATTTTTCCGGGAAGCGGATATTTTTGGGCAACGCCTTTAGTTCCACTCACCAAATGGATACGTGAATAAGGACGAGGACTTGACACATCGTGCTGAATCATAATGGTTTTCCCCTTGGTCGTCCGAATCATTGTAGTATTCATATTTCCCCGGTACTCATTGGTCTTAAATTCATTCCAGAAGCTGTCTTCTGCCGCAAGCTCTGCTGCATGTTTTGCCATGCTAAAATCGAAGCTCGACATGGAAGTCAAATAATCCATTTTGTCGCCACGGTTTACGTTTAATATCTGACAAACCGGTCCCAGCCCGTGTGTCGGATAGAGATCGCCATTCCGGTGCTGATTCTCCTTCAACCGCCACATGTCGGAATAGGAATTCTTGCCAAAGTTATTTTTCATCAAGTCGTGAATATATGCACCTTCGGTGTGAAGAATTTCACCAAAGAAACCCTGCCGCGCCATGTTCAGTGTTAGCAATTCAAAAAAGTCGTAGCAACAGTTTTCCAGCATCATGCAATGCTTTTTTGTGCGTTCCGAAGTTTCAACCAATTGCCAGGCTTCTTCAACCGTTACTGCAGCCGGCACTTCGGTGGCAGCATGTTTTCCGCTTTCCATGGCGAAAACAGCCATTGGGGTATGCATTGACCAGGGGGTACAAATGTAAACCAAATCCACATCCTGACTTTGACACATTTCTTTCCAAATTTCTTCGCTGCCGGTATATTCTTTGGCTTTAGGCAAACCGTGTTTCGCCAGAATTTCCTGGCCGCGCTCAACACCTGCCGGATTTTTATCGCACAATGCGGTAATTTCTACCCCTTCAATATTCGACATTCTTTCCACTGCCCCGGGCCCGCGGTTTCCCAAACCGACAAAACCAATTCTGACAGTTTCTAATTTTGGTGCTGCATATCCACACATATTAAATTGCTGTGGATGGCGTCTTCCTGCTGCTTCTTTTATAGAAGCCAGTGCTGATTCGGTGGTGCTACTGCCCTGCTGGCTGCACGATGCAAATCCTCCGGAAACCACTCCTGCTCCGGCAGCTCCGGCAATCTGAAAAAATTTTCTTCTATTTGTCTTCATCTTAACCTGGTTTTGGTTTTTAAATTATTTTGAAAGTTGTACGTCTTAATCTAAAAAGTTTAAAAATATAAATAAAACTGTTACTAAATACTTTTTTCAAAAAGAAATTAATCGTTCGTTTTTCTTTTTTCTATCTTAGTTCGCTAAACAGCAATTTTACATACAGCAAACGAAAATACGATGAAAAAACTTTTTACTCTTCTTCTGTTCCCTTTATTGTTTACCGGGCTGTCAGCTCAGGACGAAGTAGCAAAAACGGGATGGAATTTTGGCGCGCTGCCCACAGTTACTTTTGACACCGATTTAGGTTTTCAATACGGAGCATTGGTAAATTTGTACAACTATGGCGACGGAAGCCGCTACCCCAATTACAATCATTCGCTCTATTTTGAGGTTTCGCGCTTTACCAAGGGAAGTGGAATTAATCGGTTTTATTACGATTCGGATCAATTAATTGAAGGACTCCAAACTTCTTTGGATATTAGTTTGCTCTCTGACCAGGCATACGATTTCTATGGTTTTAACGGATACGATGGCGTAGTTAACGCCAACTGGATTGACGATGAAAGTGACGATTATATAACCCGGATGTTTTATAAATACGACCGCAAAATGTTTCGGTTTAAAGTTGACTTGCAGGGCAAAATTTCCGGAGATAAACTGAAATGGGCAACCGGAATTAACCTGTTAAATTTTAAAATTGGGGCGGTTGATCTGGATAAATTAAACAAAGGAAAAGAGGGCGATGACGTTTTACCTGACGTTGATGGTCTGTACGAAAAGTACCAGCAGTGGGGAATTATTTCGCCCGAAGAAGCAAACGGCGGTTTTATTCCGGAACTAAAAGCCGGGCTGGTTTATGACACGCGCGACAACCGCCCAAATCCGATGAAGGGAGTATGGACAGAAGCCGTTCTGATTGGAGCACCGGAGTTTTTAGGGGCAGAAAGCGGTTTTGCTAAATTGAGTTTTACGCACAGACAATATTTTACACTCATTCCAAAAAATTTATCGCTGGCGTACCGACTGGCATACCAAACCACGCTTGCGGGCCACGCACCATTTTATTACCAAACCCAGGTAATTGTTTCTGAGCTAAAAGGAGCAACATCAGAGGGATTGGGTGGCGCCAAATCGTTGCGGGGCGTTAGGCGAAACCGAATTGTTGGAGACGGGTTCTTCTACGGAAACCTGGAAGCACGCTGGAAATTTGCACGGTTCCGTTTTATCAACAACAATTTTTACCTGGGGTTAAACGGGTTCATGGATTTTGGGCAGGTAACGAAAAAGATTGATGTAAACATCGTTGCTAACGACGCAGAAGTTTCGCCGGAACCGCTGAATGATTACTTTGATAAGGACACCGAAAAAATGCACTTTTCATACGGTGCCGGGCTGCGTATTGTAATGAACCAAAACTTTGTAATTGCTGTAGATTACGGGATGGCCGCCGATGAACGCGATGGCGATTCAGGCCTGTACATCGGCCTGAATTACCTGTTTTAGCATTACTTGTCTTTTACGCGTTTAAACCGAAATAACTTCAGCAACCAGTTGGGTAGCGGATGATGCCCCCTTTTTCTGAAGTCGATAAACCATCCCACCTTTTTCAGGATTGGAATTTTGTGAGTTTCAACAAATTCGATTAGCGTACCTTCGGGAGCCTGAATGTACGCGAAACTACCGGCTGCCTCGCCCATGTCAAAAGTGTCCGAATCGCGGGCGCTGTCCACGGTAAACGGGAACCCGATTTCTTTTACCTGCTCGCGCAATTCGTCTATCCCGTTAATATCGAAACACAGGTGAATAAACCCGGGATCTCCCCAGATTCGCCCCTCAAAAATGTCGCGGGGTTCTCTGTCGAGTGCCTGAACCAATTCGATATAAGAAGAGCCGAAAAACGGGCTGAATGCACCGTTTCTTTTTTCAGAATGTTTCAGCAACACCCTTCGGAATTTTCCTTCGCCACCGGGCAGTTTGTCCAAGTCAGAAAACACACCGGTTTCATCAAAAACTATTTTATCGTACTGAAGAATTTCGGTGTAAACTTTCAGGCTTTCGTCCATATTTTTCACGCCGATAACCGCGCCGAGTACGCCGCCGTTTACTGATTTTTCGGCCCGAAAAACTTCCCGCTCATTTCTGATTTCCCAAAGATTTCCAAAATTGTCTTTCAAATAAAAATGCTCATTTCCGGAAGGATCTTTTTCAATCTGTCCCAAAATCTCCAGCCCTGATTCTGAGAATGTTTGAAATGCCTTTTGAATGTTATCGGTTTTTAACTTTCCGATGTTAATTCCCAAATCCCCTAAATGTAATTCGGTTTCAGGCGCCTGAGGTTTTTTCCCTTTGTGTTGCCAGATTTCAAAACCTCCGCCCCCCTGCATATTCAGGGCCAGCACTGCGTGCCGCGGCCGCGGTTTCCCGGCTGTGTGTGGTAACATTAATTCGGCAACCGCTTCATCTTCAAACATGCGTATATCCATCGCAAAATGCTCGCGGTACCATTTCCAGGCTTCCTGCAGGTTTTCAACACCTACACCCAATTGTTGTATTCCGTTTATTTTTACCGTCATTTTTTGGTATTTTTTTACAAGGGTTTCACTCGTGATGCCATATAATAATACAGGCGCGGAATAAATCTCCGGATGTAAACCATCAATATTTCAGTTCCGCCCACTACTATTTCCTTTTTTTCTTTTTTCAGCGCCCGGTAGATTTTGCATGCTGTCCATTCAGCACTTTTGCCATTATTTTGTCCTTCATCCATTTTCCCGTGCGGTTCTCCTGTTTTGGCCAGTGCATTTACCGAGATGTTGGTTTTTATTCGGCCCGGAATAATTACAGTTACACGAATATTACTATTCGCATTTTCAGCCCGCAGACTTTCAAAAAAACCGTGCAGCGCATGTTTCGATGCCGAATAGGCTGAACGATACGGAAAACCGAACTTTCCAACAATACTGGAAGTAACTGCCAGTTGCCCACCTCCGTTTTGTATCATCCATGGCAATATTTCCTTGGTTAATGCAATTGTTCCGAAAAAATTCACCTCAAAAACTTTGCGGTCAACATCAAGCGGAGTTTCGCTTACAAATGATCGCTGGCTAATTCCGCCAAACTGGTACAGTCCGTCTATTTTTATTTTTTGGGAAAGTACTTTTTGCGCAGCTTCGGCAACTGACTTTTCATCAGATAAATCAAAGGGAACTACCTGAACTTTGCTGCCGTTTTTCCGGCATATTTCAGCCACCTCATTTAATACTTTTTCATTTCTTGCAGAAAGTATAAGGGACGTTTCATGTTTAGAAAACTCCAATGCAACGGCTTTCCCGATACCGGAAGAGGCTCCGGTGATCCAAATATTTTTCCCATCGAAATCCATCCTGTTGAAAATTTGGAGCCAAGATAACAGAATCTTATCTTACTCGCGGTTTTTCCGGGTAAAAATTGCCTTCATTTTTTGCAGCAAATCTTTAAACGTGTTGTACTCTTCAGTATAAGTAAAACCAACCCCCTGAGTATAAGGAGCTGTTTCGTAAATCAGGTTATTATTTGCCCGGTTGTATGCTTTCAAACGAATTTTTCCATTTGAAATGAGTTTTACATTTACGTCAAAATCACCCACCAACTGACTGTTATTTCCAGAGTTCGGGTCATTATTATTTCCGATGTTTCCATTTATGGTCACCCGGTCGTTAAACATCTGCGTACTCAGCGCCAGTTCAATTTCATCGTTGGTAATCTGATTTCCTGGCCGGTAGTTCAACCCTATATCCACATTGCTGCTAATTTGCGATAACCAGTTACTCAACTGGTTTGAAAACAACTCGCTGGCAGTTGTTCCAATCAGGTTCGGGTTTTGGGCTTCGTATGTTCCCCTGAGGTATTCCGGGGTATAAAATTTACCCAGCACCACCAACGAAAGAATCTGCTTGTTCATCTCTTCGGGCGTATCCAAAAATTGTTTGACAAGCTCCACCATACGATCTCCCACAGTAGGAAACTCAATTTCAAAATCGATATTTGGATTAGACAACTCATCGGTAAGCAAAATTTTGCACTCTACCGGAATGCGCTGGCTCTGGCTAATATTATCGGCCACAACGCTGTTGTAGGTGTCTACAAGCAAATCGTACAACGAAGCCTTGAGTTTGTACACCGCATTAATATCAATAATTGCATTATACGGATCTCCGGCCCAGGTAATTGTTCCGCCCTGTTCAATTGTAAAACGCTTATTAATAACGTTCTGCAAAGTAAACAGGTAATCTCCCCGTTCTACCGTATAATTTCCCGAAAGCGTAATATCGCCGTCTTTGTTCATTCCAAAACGAAGCACCCCTTCTCCCTGGGCACGAATGACATCTCCGATTTGAGAATTATAAATAAGCTGTGCGCGGGCTTCGGGAGTTGCCCGGATGGTAAGGTCGAGGCTAAAATCGCCATCGTCTGCTTTCGGAAACAAAAACTGCTGCCTGACAGTATCTGCGGTGGAAACAAACTGAATAAAGTCGTAACGTTCCAGTTCGCTTTCGCCCTCCAGCGAAATATTTACATTGGTTCCGAGCAACGTAGTTCCCGAGCCCGAAAGTTTTACCTGTTTGCCCATGCCCGTAATATCTATTCTGCCGCTGGCGATAACCTGCCCGTAAAACTGCGAATTGTTTCGGGCCGTGGTATTTATTGCGGTAAGACGGGGCGTGGTAGCCGACAGGTTATATTTCATATTCTGAAAATTGCTGTGCACGATGGTACCGTCAAACGTAGCGTAATTTCCGGTCAGGTCGTTCACCCGAATTTTATCGAACAAAATGGTATCTCCCTTAAAATATACCGAATCGGAAAAATTGTAACTCACCTGAGTATAATCAATGGTAAACCCAGCGTTCAATCCTTCTATTGCACCGGTCATCAATATTCCGTCAGGGGTTCCGTGTATTTTCAATTTCCCTGTTCCATCGCCATGAAAGTTTGAGAAACTGTTTCGGATAACTGTTTCCAAAACTACCAGCGAAAGATGGTCAAAATCTGCATTGTAAAGTAACTCGCGGGTGTCAGGGTTAAAACTTCCCGTGGCAAAAAGACTCTGTCGTTTCCCGTTTTCAATTTTCATTTCAGTTTTCACCACCTGTTCGTTCTGATCCCACTGATTAAAAATCGACACATCGCCCACCCTTTGATCGCGAAAGCTGAATTTATCCACAGTAATATCGGAATGCACAAAACGATTTCCGTAAAAATCCTGCAACTGAACCGAACCGTTTAGCGTGCCTGTTACCGGCACTTCTTTTTGGAGGTAAGCGCCAAAATTGCCCAGCGCAATGTTGTCAAAAAGCACCATCATCAGGCTCGAATCATTTTTTGCAATTGTTCCGTCCAGCAAAATCTGCTGGTCGCCACCCTGAACTTTAAAATTATTGATTTGAATGCCTCCGCTGTCAATGGTAGCAGTAAACGGCGTGATTTGCCAAAGTGAATCGGCAACAAAAAACCGGGAGGGCAGCCCTTCTATTTCTGCGCGAATATTTGATGAACCCGGCTCCTGGTATATTACCGAACTCGACAAAACTTCTCCGCTGTACTTTTTGTCGCCGCCGTTTTCCCAGGCAATTCGGGTATTTATTGTATTGTCGGAAATTTCAGAGTCAAACGTCAGGTCATCCATTTTTATTCCGTTTTTCATCAGAATTTCTCCAAACCTCAAACGGGAAACATACATATTATCTGCCGGATTATTTCCGATGAAAACATTCCGAATCATCATATCTTCGGTTTGAATGCCTGGAATACTTCCCTTCAGTTCGAACACCGACTGCTCCGAATTCACTTGCCCGTATAACAGGAAGGGAGTTTCAATTTTGACGTTTGGCAGAAATACTGCCGTTAGTTCATCCAGACTTTTAACATCAATCTGATAACCGAACTTATTCATTTTTTCTTCCACCGAAGGGTCGTATTCAATTGACGGAAAATAGCGGTACATACTCTTTTCAAAAGCATCCTGCACACTTTGTGCGTAAAAACGTCCATTAATTTCGAAATCAAGAAAATTGGACGAAAAAGTGAGGTAATTGTTCAACCCGCTGGAAATCGACTGCAACTGCATCCCGCCAAGATCCAATTCGCCGTTCCTGTTTTTATACGTTCCGTTTTCCACCCTGATTGCTCCCGACATATTATCAATTCCGCTTCCCGAAAAATTGGCATTCATCAGAAAAGACAATTCCGATTTCGGAAATTTGCTACTCAGGTTTAGCTTTCCCAGTAAAGCCTTTTTCAAATCAAGCCTGAAATCAAACACAGGAACCTCAGGATTGAAATTCAATTTTCCCAGAAAATCAAACTGCAGGTTGGAATCGTTCATCACCACCAACCCGTCAAACATCCTGTTATCCAGTATTCCGTCCAGCCGAATGTTTTCATACAAATAGTCGTTCATTTCCACCTCGGTAATCATCCCCTTAAATTTGCCGGCTCCCGATCTATTCTGAATTTCAAAAACACCGTCAACCTGCCCGTTAAAACTGATGTTTCCAACGTGCTCGCTTTTCATCAGTTCACCCAGCCTAAAATCCTGGGTAGCCACTTTTCCTTTGTAGGTAATTCTCTTTCTCTCGTCGGGCACTACCGAAAGGTCGGTGCTAATTTTCCCCATTTCGCTGGTTAACGTACCGTAAGCAACAAAGTCCGTTAAAAATCCGGTAAAATTTCCCCGGTAAGTCACCAATCCGGCATCGTAGAGTTCCTGTGGGAAACTCAAAAATTTTGCCCTTCCTTTTCCCGGAAGTTTAATCCGGCTCAGCTCATCGAAAGAGGTACGCGATTGTTTCAAATCCAAAAACAAGTACATGTTGTTTTTAGTACTTGTTAAATCGTTGGCGTAAAAATCCATCATCGCGTAGGTATAATTGCCGGTTGCCAGCTCCAGGTTTTTACCGCGCAAATCGTTTAACGTTCCAACAATTTGTCCGGAGCAATCTATCACCTGGTCCATCCCCCGAAGCGACGGCACCAGCATTGCCACGTCGTAAAAACTTATTTGTGAATGCGAAAACTGAAAATCAAGGTAAGTACCTTCAGCGAAACTCTGACTGGAGTCGGGCAGTTCAACCAGCAAATCGCTTTGTGTAATTTCAGAAAACGTAGTTTTAAGATTAAGATCATCCATGCGAATTTTCCTTCCCGAAAAAGAAAAAGCAGTGTTGAAATCTTCAATCCGAAATTCTTTCCCGTCATTTAGCCGAACCTGGTCAACTCTCAAAAAAGCAGAGTCTTTCTGTAAAAAAAAGTCGGTAACCGAAACCTGAAAATCTTCGATATTCAGCACATGAGGTTCCTGTTGGTTATAATCGATGAAAACAACAGCAGCCTTCAAAAAATCAAAATTATTACAGCTGATAAGCCATTCGTTGGGTTTCTTTTCCTGCTTTTTTAAAGAATCGATAACAAAACTGAAATTAAAATTATTGAGCGAATCCCGGCTGGAGTGAAATGTTGTTCCTTCAAAAGTAAGTTGCTCCAGCGCCAGCCGCTGTTTTCTGAACTTCAGCGTATCAATCTGAGCCGATACAGAATGCACAAACAACATGGTGTCGGCCTGCTGATCTTCCACCAGCACATCCTCCAGAATTACCTTTCTGAAAAAGGCAATATCCACTTTTCCGATGCTGATTTTTGCACCTGTTTTTTCTGAAATCCGGTTTGCCAGCCGCTGGGTCAGATACGTTTGAACCCTGCTGCTTTGTAACGCACAATATGCCCCTGTAAGCACACCAATTAGAGACACCAGAACAATGAATGTTATTTTCCAGCCTTTTTTAATAATTTTGCCCTCTCATATATAATACGAAACTAGCCTTTTCCCGGAACAAATTAAGGAATAATGCAGTTGTTTTATTAACTGATAACGTTTAATAAATTTCTCAAATTGTATCTGGCAAAAGTTGCTCTTTTAATGAATAACGGAAAAATGAATTGTGAACACATAACCGACAAAAAAAATGCCAGTATTACCATATTGGGCATCGAATCTTCGTGCGATGACACATCTGCTGCAATTATTCGCGACGGAGTTATTTTATCAAACGTTGTGGCAGGACAAAAAGTGCACGAAGAATACGGCGGAGTAGTACCGGAACTGGCTTCGCGGGCACACCAGCAAAACATTATTCCGGTGGTTGACCGCGCAATTGCCCGGGCCGGCATTTCTAAAAACGAAATATCGGCAGTGGCATTTACCCGCGGCCCCGGATTGCTTGGCTCGTTACTTGTCGGAACCTCGTTTGCCAAAGGCTTTTCGCTGGCAGCCGGCATTCCGCTCATCGAAGTAAACCATTTGCAGGGGCACGTGCTTGCTCTTTTTATCAAAGAAAAAGAAGGAGAATACAATCCTCCCAAATTCCCGTTTTTGTGCTTACTCGTCTCCGGTGGAAACTCGCAGATTATTAAAGTGAACAATTACCTTAGTATGGAAGTAATCGGACAAACCATTGATGATGCTGCAGGTGAAGCATTCGACAAATGTGCAAAAGTAATGGGACTTCCCTACCCCGGCGGCCCGCACGTTGACCGGCTTGCACAACAGGGCGACCCGAAGAAGTTTACATTTTCAAAACCACGCATTGCCGGGTACGATTACAGTTTCAGCGGATTGAAAACAAGTTTTCTCTATTTTCTGCGGGATAATCTGAAAGAGAACGAAAACTTTATCGAAGAAAATAAGGCTGATTTGTGCGCATCGCTTCAATACACAATTATTGACATTCTTTTGAATAAACTAAAAAAGGCAGCCAAACAAACCGGCATAAAACACGTTACGGTTGCCGGCGGTGTTTCGGCCAACTCGGGATTGCGAAATGCGCTCAAAGAAAACGCAAAAAAATACCACTGGAACCTGGTTATTCCCAAATTTGAATACACCATGGATAATGCTGCAATGATTGCCATTACCGGTTATTACAAATATTTAAGGGGTGAATTTACCGGACAGGACGCAGTGCCATTTGCCCGTACACAGCTCTAAAAAATAACAGTATTAACGAAAAGCACATGAAATTTCAGGAAGAACTGGTTCACGGAACCCTCGTAAAAAGATACAAACGTTTTCTGGCCGACGTAGAGCTCGACAATGGAGAAACAGTAACGGCGCACTGCACCAATTCTGGCACCATGAAAAGCTGCCTCGAAAACGGAGCTGAAGTTTTTCTTTCGCCTGCCACCGACCCCAAACGCAAAACCCGCTTTACGTGGGAAATGATAAAAATTAACGGCGACTGGGTGGGAATTAACACCGGGAATCCAAATAAATTGGCATTTGAAGCCATTTCAGAACAAACAATCCCGGGACTGGACAATTACAGCACAGTAAGGCGCGAAGTAAAATTTGAAGACTCCCGATTTGATGTATTCGCCGAGAACGACGAGGAAAAATGTTTTGTGGAAGTAAAAAACGTAACACTCAAAGAAGGGAAATACGCGCTGTTTCCAGATGCTGTAACAACCCGCGGACAAAAGCACTTAAAAACGCTTATGGACGTAAAAAAACAGGGGATGCGTGCTGCAATGCTCTACATTGTTCAACGCACGGACGTAGAAATTTTTGCGCCGGCAAAAGAGATTGATCCCAATTACGCCGCTGCATTAAAAGAGGCCGTTGCAAACGGCGTAGAAGTATTTGTAATGCAGGCAAAAGTTACTCCGCAAAATATTGAACTAATTAAAAGACTTCCGGTGGAAATAGAGTAGTTCTCCCATATTTTTTCTATTTTGACCCTGAATCTAAACAACACCAAATGAAAACCAAATCGCTTAAAGCTACTGTTCTTTTTATTGCTGCCTTTCTGTTCTCTGCAACGGCATTTGCCGCCGATTTTTTTGTATCACCGCACGGAAATGATTCCGCCCCGGGGACGCAAGAAACGCCGTTTGCCACAATTCAAAAAGGAGTTGAAACCATTGCCGAAATTTTCCGAGAAAACCCGAACGAAGACTGCACGCTTTGGCTGGCCGACGGGATGCACCACATTTCCAAGCCAATTGTGTTTGATGGCGAATTGCTGAAAAACAAAAACGGCAAATTTCAGGTTAAAGCAATCCCCGGAGAGCATCCTATTGTATCAGGAGGCATTGAAATTACTGAATGGAAAAAACTTCCCGAAGGATTGTGGAAAGCGGAGCTTCCGGGCACGGCCAAAATGAACCATCCGCCACGGGAACTATTTGTTGGCAGCCAGCGGGCAACACGAGCGCGGTTTCCCAACAACGGGTACCTGCGTGTTGCAAAAGCAGGCAGCGACCGCCGCACCCACTTCTTTTTTCAGCCAAACGATTTTCCGGTTCCTGCGCATATTGAAAACGTTGAACTGGTGCTGCTTCATGACTGGTCCATTTCAAGAATTCCCGTTAAAGAAATCGACGTCAGCCAAAACAAACTAACGGCAGTAGATTCCATTGGAGCAAAAAACCCGTCGTTTTTTAACATCGACCACTGGGAACCAAATCCGCGCTACTACCTAGAAAATGCCATAGAATTTCTTGATGCAGATTTTGAGTGGTACTTTCACCCCAAAGAAAACGCCATCTACCTGAAATTACCGGAAACAACAACTCCCGGAATGCAGGCTATTGTATTGCCATATTCTGCCGGACTGGTTATTCTGGAAGGAAAAGAAAATCAACCCATAAAAAACATTCATTTTGAAGGAATTGCATTCAGACACTCGGCATGGCAAATTCCCGAATCAGGGTATTGCGGCGTTCAGGCCTGCCATTTTGATCCGCGTCCCGAGCGGGAAGGCTGGGCGGTTGTTCCGGCAGCAATAAACGGCGAGTGGGCAGAAAACTGCGCTTTTATCAATTGTACGTTTCAAAACCTGGGAGGCTCGGGCGTCTGGCTGGCAACAGGAAGTAAAAACTGTACCATTTCCAATTCCCGCTTTTCAGACATTTCCGGAAACGGAATTATGATTGGCGAAGGCCGCGACCGTAAAGTAAACGGCAGTGCCTGGTGGCAGTCGGCACCCGAACAGGTAGCGCAGACAAACACCATCAACAATTGCGAAATAACCGAATGCGGCCAACAATTTTACGGAGCAGTTGGCGTTTGGTGCGGATTAACAGCCGAAACCACCATCCGGAACAACACCATTTTCAACCTTCCGTATTCAGGAATTTCAATTGGTTGGATGTGGAGCCCTGTTCCAACCCCCTGTCGCGAAAATACAATTGACGGAAACCATATTCATCATATTATGCAGGTTTTGAGCGATGGAGGCGGCGTTTACATGCTCGGGCTGCAACCGGGAAGCAAAATCACCAACAACCGTATTCACGATGTAAGCCTGAACGTGGGCCGTGCGGAAAGCAACGGGATGTTTCTGGATGAAGGAACTACCGATGTAATTGTTGCCAACAACCTTATTTATAACATTGCCAAATCGCCGCTTCGGTTTCACCGGGCCACAACAAACCTGGTAAAAGAGAACTATCTTTTTTGTGGCGAAAACGTTGAGCCGATTCGTTACAACACCACCAAAGAAGAGGACATAAAAAAGGTGGACAACCACGTTTTTCATGTGACCGAACCGGATTTTAACAAGCAACTGCAACAGATTATTTCGGGCTGGAAAATAAAACGTTAAACAGGAAATACTTCGAAACATTTCACCACTCCGGTTGTTCTTTTTATACATTAAAAAACAAAAAAAATGAACAAACTGATTCTTATTTTGAGTATGATACTTTTAGCAGGAATAACCACAGCTCAAAAGTCGTTTTACGATTTTACGGTGAAAGATATTGAAGGAAATAATTTTGCGCTTTCCCAACTAAAAGGGAAAAAGGTGCTGGTTGTAAATACCGCATCGAAATGTGGATTAACTCCGCAATACGAACAGCTTCAGAAGTTGAACGACAATTACGGCGGCGATGATTTTGTAATTATTGGTTTTCCGGCCAACAATTTCAATCAGCAGGAACCCGGCACAAACACCGAAATTGCAGAGTTCTGCCAACAGAACTACGGAGTAACATTTCCGATGATGTCAAAAATTTCGGTGAAAGGAAACGACATTCATCCACTCTACAAATGGCTTACCTCCAAAGCGGAAAACGGCGTGCTGGATTCGGAAGTGCAATGGAATTTTCAAAAATACCTCATCGACGAAAACGGAAATCTGATAAAAATGGTTCCGCCAAAAGTTAAACCCGACGATGAACAAATAACCTCCTGGCTGAAAGAATAAAACCTGAAACAGAGCTAGTGCATTCTTTCTTTATTGAATAACAGGAAGAAGCAAATCGGATTGCACGTTGTTGAAAAAAATCAACTGGCAACCCGATAAAAATACAACTCCAAAACATTAATTGACATAAAATTAAGTTTGAAGCAAAATATCACCTCTCATTTCAGCGGGGGTGATATTTTGTTTAACTTCACCCTAAAAACCAAAAAATTGAAACAATGAAAGAAAGAAGTATCGAATTATTAAACGCATCAATTGCCGACGAACTCTCGGCTGTTCACCAGTACATGTATTTTCATTTTCACTGCGACGACCAGGGGTACGACCTGCTGGCAAACCTGTTTAAAAGAACAGCCATTCAGGAAATGATTCATGTGGAAAAACTTGCCGAACGTATTCTTTTTCTGAAAGGAAATGTGGACATGAAAGTAGGTGAAGATGTAAAACACATTCACGACGTACGGGAAATGTTGGAAGTTGCCGCAAAAATGGAAGAAGGCAGTGCCAACGATTACAATAAATGGGCAAATGAATGCTCTCAAAACGCCGACTCGGTAACAAAAAAATTGTTCGAATCGCTGGTTGAAGAGGAAGAAGGCCATTTTAATCAATTTGATGACGAAATGGAAAACCTGAAAAAATTCGGTGACAATTACCTGGCACTTCAATCCATTGAACGTAGCAAACAATTTGGCGGAGGAGCAGAATAGTTTTTCCCAAAATAGTTAGCTATTCAAAAACAGGCAGCCTTTAGTTATTTTGGTTTTACAGCTTTTAATGCATAAAACCGGAATAGTTAAAGGCTGTTTCATTTGAAAAAAACGTTCAGGCCCTCCATTATTTCCATACAAACTTTCACTACAAAGTAGGGTAAAACTAAAAACGGCTGTATAAATTCATAAGGAAAGGAAAATTCGAACCAGAATACTACATTATGAATTGTATCATTATTGATGGAAATATAACCGCCCAAAACCAGCTTATCGAACTCATCGACCAAATACCACAGTTAAACTTAAAAGCCAGTTGTTTATCGCCGGGAGAAGCAATTAGTGTACTGCAAAATCAGAGCATCGACCTGATTTTTCTGGATACGCAACTGGCAAAAATGCCCGGGATAGAATTTGCCCGAAGTCTTGTAAACAGACCCATTATTATAATTACCGCCCAAAACGCTCAATATGCTGTGGATGCGTTTAACATTGACGCAGTAGACTACCTGATCAAACCACTTAGTGCAGAGCGATTTATGCACGCCATACAAAAAGCAAACGAAATATTCTGGCTCAGAAAATTCAAGCTGAACAATTCCAATACTGAAGAAACAGAAAAAGATTTGTCGCACAGTTTTATATTGCTTAAAGCAGACTATGGCATTGTTAAAATCACAATCGACGATATTCTTTTTATTGAAGGGCTAAAAGACTACATTAAAATTTATACGGTAAACAACAGTAAACCGATAATTGTCAGAAACTCCCTCAAAAAATTCAGTCACGTACTGCCTCCGTCGCAATTTTCCAGAATACATAAATCGTTTATTATTTCCATCAGCCACATTACTTCGATTAACAAAACCCAGGTTTATTTGGGCGACAACCGAATTCCCATTGGCGAAAGCTATAAAAACTACTTTCTCACAAGGCTGCAAAACCGGATGGTTAGTTAGCAACCAACAACTATTCAAATTTCCGTTGGAAGAACCACAACTCATTCAGGCTGAAGTTAACATGTAACAACAGAAAGCGTTCCCTCACCAGGTTGTTTTCTGTTGTTCCGTTGCTTCCTGCTTCAAAAGCAACATTCAGACTCGACCCTCTTTCTCTCAGCGGAAAGCCAAATCCAAAGTTTACAGAATATTCATTTATTCTGTTGTTTCTCAGTTTTAAAAATGTTGAATTGTAATTTAATCCGAACCGATATACCCAATTTTTGTAAAACACATTTGTAACACTCTGTCTCCATGGCCTGAATTCAGTACCAACTGAGAAATTATGTGCGTTTACAAAATTACCCGACATGGTTGGATAATGTAATCCCTTCCATTTTTCGGTGCGGTAATCCAAAGCCACTAAATAGTTTTCGCCGTTCTGCACAGAAACTCCCAATCCCGTAGTTTGGGGAATAGTAATATGCCCGGGAGACTCTTCATCGTAGGCCAGCGTGCTGTAATTTCCGTCCATTAATGTGTATGTATGTTTCGACCTAAGCGACTGTTCGGGAGCGTACGTCAGCCCGAGTCGGTATTCCGTATTGCCTTTTTTAATGGCATACTGAAGCCCGAAGTCGAAATAAAAAGAACTCATGTAATCGTTCTGTACAGAAATGTAATTCATCCCCAAATCGCTCTGATAAATGCTTTCCTGCTGAGTAAGCGGGCCAAAAAGAAAGGAAGTATTTACGCCGAAAAACAGGTTATCAGACAACTTTACCGAATGCGCCCAGTACGCAAGAGTTATTCCTCCCGAACCTTCAAACGACGAGTTGTAATTTAGAAGGCTTCCTTCCATGCTGTTCTCGGTGTTTATTTTGTACCCCACCGTACTGTATGGCGACAACCCGATGGACGACGACAGCCAGGGTGTTACCCGGTAACCCATGGCCACGTACTTCAGCGAACCGTTAAATCCACTCATTTTATCGTCGTATGATTTAAAAGTCGAAAACTTACCTTCTACCCCAAATTCAAAAACCACGTGGTGTTTTTCAATGCCTGCATAAGAAGCCGGATTAAGATTATTCAACTGGCTTCCGGAACTCAATGCTATTCCCGAATTCCCCATTCCAATGCTTCTTCCAAAGCCTTTTGGCAGCATTTCGCCCGGGCCGAAAATGGAGTACGGCGACATGGTATTTTGCGCGTGTAGCATAAAACTTCCGAACAAAAGAAGAAGCAGAAAGGCGATATTTTTAAATTGTATCATGAATTGTAAAAAAGAAAATATAGTTTCAATTGCGGTTTGAACACTGATTTTTTACGAGATGAAAATACAGCCCGGTTAAGGGAACTTCCCATTGCCGAACTGGATTCTCCAATTAGCAAACCGTGGTCGGTATCGAAATAATTGCTGGAAAGCTCCGCTTTTATAAAATCAGTAATATCAAACACATACTGCGTATTTTCGTGATAAATAGAATCGAGCTGCAAGCTGCTGGTCAGGTAATTCCCCGAATCGTCTTCAACCTCTCCCAATATTCTGTTGTATTTGTCGGTGTAATAAACCGAAACATCAGAAGGAAGAGGAATATTGGTGTAGGTGCCTGCCTCCGGAAAAAGCACCAGTTCTACTTTGTATAAGTCGTAGTTTAAATCGGTTTCAAGCAACACCTGCAACGATGGAAAATCGACCCTCGTAAATATTCCCAGCCCCGATTGTATAAATGTTTTGTTGTCGCTTTTAGAAGAGAGAAACTTCTCCAACGGCTCAATTCCCTCCAGAGGTGTTCCTTTTCTATCGGCCGAAAAGCGGTTAAACTGGTAATCGTAGTTTGTAGAGAGAATCACGTTTTCAACATCTTCGTTTTCCAGCCCCAACCGGGTGGTGTACAATTTTACGCGAAGTGTCGAATCAACCTGAAAACCAACCACAGCAGAATTTTCAGCGCCGGAAACCATTGCAATACCGGGGAAATACTCTTTAAACCGTTCGCTGTTTGTTAAAGTATCGTCCTGGTTTTTCATCTTTTTCAGAATGTCTTTTCCCAATGCGTCAGACAACCGTATTTCGATAGAGTCCCGCCCTTTTGGCCGGGGAACAAAACGAAGGCTTCCCAAAGGAGTATTTTCGTATTTAACCGATGACGTGTTGTAAAAAACTTTGTCGTCGTTGTCGGTCGGATCCGGTTCTTCGGCAAGCCTGTAAATTGCAATCTCCTGCGGCGATAACGTATCGCCATAATATTTGCCGTTATAATAGAGCACAAGAGACAGCGAATCGAAACGGTCGTCATCATCCACGTCGTATCCCGAAGGCATCTCCAATTCGAAATAGCTGGAAGCTTCCACAACGCCCAACTCTTCGTCGGAATATTTTCCCACCCAGGCCACATTTTGCCCGGAGGTTTGTATGGAATCGAGGGCAATTGTTGACATGCTTACAGAAAATGAATCGACGAGCGAGAGCCACACCTGTGAAGAAATAAAGTCTTTCCCCATAGAAATATCCTCGAGATCGTTTTCAAAACCACAAGCACTCAAAAGCAGAACCAGAGCACCGTAAAATATTGTTTTAAGTTTCACTGTAGATTGTTTTTCTGAACATCAATTTTGCTCCAAAACAATGAAATCTTATTCAACACAAAAAAAAATATATACCAACTGACGGTATTTAGCGATCACCCCGGAGATATGTGAGTTATTAGAGTTCTTTAACAGAAAAACCTCGATTGTTTTAACATAAAAAACCGGGTTATATACAATATTTGCCGGTTCATCGCATCGTTGCCGGGGATGGTATATTTACTTTTTTTAGGTTCTTTCTGTCTGCTAAGTTTGTGACCATAAAACACGATTTTAAAACTACTTTTAATAAACAATGTTATATGGAAAACAAGAAGACAAATTACCTTATTCTTTTATTCTTTCCGGTTATTTTTCTAATGGTCAGCTCGTGCATTGACGACGACGATGAAATAACCATGGGCGATTGGGTAAAAATGTCGGACTTTGACGGCGTTCCGCGTTCGTCCGCTGTTGGTTTCGCCATCGGCGATTACGGTTATGTCGGGACGGGTTACGACGGGAAAGATCGTCTTTCCGACTTTTGGGAATACAACGTGGAAAAAAACTGGTGGATACAAAAAGCCGATTTGCCCGGCAATCCGCGTAACGGGGCTGTGGGCTTTTCTGCCAATGGCAAAGGTTACATCGGCACCGGGTACGACGGGTCAACAAAACTAAAAGATTTTTATGAATTCGATCCCGAAAACAACATCTGGGAACGCAAGGCTGATTTTCCGGGAAGCGCACGTTACGGAGCAGTAGGTTTTGGGGTACAAAACAAAGGGTACATTGGCACCGGATACGACGATAACTACCTGAAAGACTTTTACGAGTTCGACCCCAAAACCGGCGAGTGGACCCAGATAATCAGCATCGGCGGTTCAAAAAGAAGATATGCCACGGCTTTCACTATTTACGATAAAGCCTACGTGGTTTCGGGAATTGACAATGCCAGTTACCTGACCGATTTCTGGATGTACGACCCAACCACCGGCGAGTGGGAAAGAAAAAACGACATTACCAACAAAAGCGACGAAAGTTTCGATGACGAATACGTTGGTATATCCAGAATCAGCGGTGTTGGGTTCAGCCTGAATGGCAAAGGATACCTTACCCTGGGAAGCTCGTCTTCGGTTATGTCAAACACCTGGGAATACGATCCGGCCAGCGATTTGTGGGAAAAGAAAACTGATTTTGAAGGCGCTGCCCGAACTGAGGCGGTTGGATTTTCAGTTGGCGAATACGGCTACATTGTTAGCGGACGAAGCGGCAGCTACTATCTTTACGACATCTGGCGGTTTGATCCTTATTCTGCTTACAGCGATGAGTATTAAAACAAATTCCAACGCAAAAATTGTCCACTTCGGTATTGTGTTGCTTTTTATGCTCGCCTGGTCGTGTGCCACAAATACGAGCAATAAAACTGACAGCACCGCTTTGCTGGAAACAAAAGTTTTTGAGATACAAAACGGGAAATACTACGGCTACGAAATTCTGATAAACGGAGAAGTTTACATTCATCAGGAGCAAATTCCGGCAATAGAAGGAATAAAATATTTCCAGACTGCAGAGTTGGCCATGAAAGTAGGCAACGCCGTAAAAGACAAGTTGGAGTCGAATAAACACCCGGGGCTTACCAAAGAAGAAGTAACATTTTTGCTGGGCAATTATTAAAATTCATTTCAAAAAAACAGAACAATGAAAAAAATATTTCTTTCTCTTATAATCGTAACATCACTTATTTCGTTATCAGTCACCGCCCAGGAGGGTGAAAAATCGAGGCTTTCTTTCGGGTTTAACGCCGGCGTTGGGCAAAACCACAACGCTTACCGCATGAACCCCGAAACTTATGCACGATACAACCACGAATATTACGAGGGCGACCTGCATTTTACCACCGGTATTAACGTGGGTTACTTTATTACAAAAAGACTCAGGCCACGGTTCGAATTCAGGTACAACGAGTTTAAATACGGAATGACCTGGGATGAAGATTACCCACAGTTTGAAAGGACTGAAACAAAACTCTACACTTTGAATTTTAACCTTCAGTTCGATTTTATGATGCTGAACACAGACCGGTTTCAGCTTTTTATTTCGCCGGGGCTGGTTGGTGAGTTTGTAAAAGACCGGTTAAACAGGAATTACCTCACCGACGGGAGCAACAACATTTACAATTATACGGCTGTTACCCAGCAGTATTCAGAAGAAATAGGCGGACTAAATTTGTCGTTAATCGCAAAATATAAGTTTACCGACAATTTGGGAATGACCGTTACTCCGGGATACAACTTCTATTTAAAAAAATGGCTGCCCGGCAACGACAAAAACTACACACGAAGCCTGTTTAATGTTGGGGTAGAATACACGCTTCCGTTCTAAATATTCATTTCGGAAACAATTGATAGTTATTAAATTTTTGCACTTCGCAGCGCTTAGCGGTCACAGCCACTAAGCGCTGCTGTGTTTTATGTCGTTTTCCTTTGTTCAACGTTGACAGGTTGTTGACTTGGACTTGTCAGCGTGCACAGCACCCGACAACGTCGAAAAACCGAACGCTTTTCAACTCGCTCATTCCAAACACCTTTTTACTTTTTCACACCCAAAAAGGTTCCCCTTTCTAATCCCGAAAATTTTCTTTTCCGTCGGTAAAACTTCCCGGTTCTTCTATTTCATTTCTCAAAAAGTCTGTCCACAAATAACTTTGATACGAAAACGAAATCAGCAAGGTAAAACGACTACCGTGCGAATAAAATGAGTTACCATTAGAATAAACAATTACAAGCAGATGAAAACGAAAACAATTATTCTGATTACAGCAATTCTCATTTCTCTGTGTGTTCGGGCACAGGAAAATGAAACGCCCGCCCAATGGAATCTGACGCAATGTATCGATTATGCATTGAAGCAGAACATTCAGGTGAGGCAGAGCATTCTTACCAACCTCGCTAACCAGGTGAATAAAGAACAGGCAGAGGCACAAAAACTGCCATCGCTGAGCGCCTCGGCCAGGCAAAACTTCAGCTGGGGCAACCGCGAAGATGCCAGCACCGGCAAATCTGTTTTTTCAGGAAACAACAGCACCAGCTACTCGCTGAGTTCGGGAATTACTCTTTACAACGGTTCCAAACTCAACAACCTGATAAAACAGGCCGACCTTGATTGGCAAAGCGGGATTTACGACTCGGAGACCATCAAAGAAACCATTTCGCTAAGTATTCTGAATGCGTTTCTGCAAGTGCTGTTTACCGAAGAGCAGATAAAAAATGCGGAAAGCCAGTTGGAATCCACAACTGAGCAATTGAACTACGCCAAAGAGCGATTGGCTGCCGGAATAATTTCCCAGTCTGACTACCTCCAGGTAAAATCGCAGGTAGCCACAGAAAAAGGAAACCTCACCAGCGCCCAAAGTCAGAATGCCATTGCAAAAGTTAACCTGATGCAGTTGATGGAGCTTCCGGTAACCGAAAATTTTCATCTGGAAAAACCTGACCTCGGCGAATCCGTAAATCAAAGTATCTATCCGCTTGCAGCCGATGTATATGCCGCTGCCCTGCAAATAAAACCGCAAATTAAAAGTGTCGGGTACAAAAAGGAAAGTGCAGCTTTAAACGAGAAAATTGCACAAGCCGGCTACTATCCTACAATTTCAGCAGAAGCCGGGGTGGGAACCAGCTATTCAAACCTTTACGAAACGGGATATTTCAGCCAGTTAAACGATCAATTTTCTCCGTCGCTGGGCCTGTCGCTGTCCATTCCCATTTTCCAGAAAAAACAGGTAAAAAGTAATGTGGCTCTTGCAAAAATTAATTATCAGAATGCAGAGTTGCAGGAAATAGATACCCAAAACCAGCTTCGAAAAGAAATTGAACAGGTGTGCCAGGATGTAATTTCAGTGCAGGCAGAATACGAAGCCAACCTGGAGCAATACAAAGCCACGCAGGAATCTTATGCGCTGGCCGAAGAGAAGTACAACAACGGACTGATAAACTCAGTGGATTTCCTCTTTGAGAAAACCAACCTGATTGTATCGGAAAGCCAGTTGCTGCAATCGAAATACAACCTCATTTTCAACTACAAAATACTCGATTTTTATCTCGGAAATCCCATCTCTTTGTAAAATATAAATACCATGAAAAAGAAAACAATCATCATTACAACCGGCATCATAATTCTTTTGGCTGCCTTATTTTTCATTTTGAAACCGTCAAAAGTAGATGCAGGTAAAATTCACATTGAAACAGCTCAAAGTGAATCCGGCACCATCAGTAAAACAGTAACAGCCACCGGAACCCTGGAAGCGCTTTCAACCGTTGAGGTGGGAACCCAGGTTTCGGGAATTATCGAAGACATTTTCGTAGATTTTAATTCTTACGTAAAAAGAGGGCAGCTACTGGCCAAAATCGATACCACCAACCTGGCCGCGGCAATGGAACAGAGTCAGGCATCGCTCGACAACGCCAAAGCCGAGCTGGATTATCAACTGGCCAATTACAACAGGCTGGCTCCCATTAACGACAAAAAGCTGGTGTCTCAGGCCGATTTCGACCAAACGGTTTATAACCTCAATAAAGCACGGGCCAGCTACAACAGCGCACTGGCTCAGCACAAAAAAAATAAGATCAATCTGGATTATGCGCTCATTTATTCGCCCATCGATGGCATTGTGCTCGACCGTGCAGTGGAAGAAGGACAAACCGTTGCGGCAAGTTTCAACACCCCTACCCTTTTTACAATTGCCAACGACCTTACCCAAATGAAGGTAGAAGCCGATGTGGACGAGGCCGATATTGGTGAAGTAAAAGAAGGACAACGCGTTGAGTTTACCGTTGATGCTTACCCCGACCAGGTTTTCGAAGGCGAAGTCACGCAGGTACGCCTGCAACCCACTGTCACCAACAACGTGGTAACCTATTCGGTAATTATTTCGGCCCACAATCCCGATTACAAATTACTGCCGGGGATGACTGCCGAAATCAACATTTTTGTTATTGAAAAGAAAGACATTCTGGTTGTACCAAGTAAGGCGCTCCGTTTTAATCCCGACGAAAAACTGCTTGCAAGCTACATGAAAAGCCAGCCACGCCCAGAAATGCCCGAAAACGGCGCTATGCCCGGCGGTCCCGGAAACCAGAAAATGCAGCCACCGACAATGGAACCTGCACAAACCGAGGGAAGCGGAGTAGTCTGGGTAAAAAAAGATTCTATTATTCGTCCGGTGCCTGTAAAAACCGGTCTTGATGACGATATACACGCCGAAATAATTAACGGGTTACAGCCCGGCGAAGAAGTGATTCTGAGCATGGAAGTAGCAGAGCCGGTAAAAAGCCCAGAACAAACAAACGGAGGAAACCCGTTTATGCCGCGTCCGCCAAGAGCCAGAAAATAAATTTCACGGTAAAAGAAAGGCAGAAAAATGGATCATGTAATTATAAAAGTTGAAGGACTCCGAAAAGAATACCACATCGGAGAGATGACAGTACATGCCCTCCGCAAAGTGGACATGGAAATCAGGCAGGGAGAATTTGTGGCGATTATGGGAGCCAGCGGCTCAGGAAAATCCACTATGCTGAATATTTTGGGTTGCCTCGACAAACCCAGCGGCGGAGATTATATGCTCGACGGCGTAAACATGAGAAAGCTGAATAAAAACCAGCTGGCCGGATTACGAAACAGCAAACTCGGGTTTATTTTCCAGTCGTACAACCTGCTGCCGCGAACCACGGCGCTCGAAAACGTGGAGTTGCCACTTTACTACAACAGTAAAGTAAAAGCAAAAGAGCGAAAAGAACGCGCCATTCACGCACTGGAACAGGTTGGCCTGGGCGACCGTTTTCACCACATGCCCAACCAGCTCTCGGGTGGGCAGCAGCAGCGGGTGGCCATTGCCCGATCGTTGGTAAACGACCCGGTGGTTATTCTGGCCGACGAAGCCACGGGAAATCTGGACACACGCACTTCTTACGAAATTATGGAGCTTTTCCAAAAACTGAATGACAATGGAAAAACCATCGTTTTTGTAACCCATGAACCTGATATCGCCCGGTTTATGAAACGAAACATTATTTTCAGAGACGGACGAATACAACGCGAAGTTGCAGTAGAAAACCGGTTTTCGGCTACCGAACTAATTGCAAAATTGCCCAAAGAAGATGATACTGACTTTTTAAGTGCATAACAATGAATTATACAAATCTTACAAAAATAGCCATCAATGCCCTGAAGCGAAACAAGTTCCGGGCTTTTCTTACCATGCTTGGAATAATCATCGGCGTTGGGTCGGTCATTGGCATGCTCTCCATTGGCGAAGGTTCAAAAAAAAGCATCCAGCAGGAAATATCGAGCATGGGGTCAAACATGATTTTTGTAATGCCGGGCTCGCAAAGGCGCGGAGGCGTGCAAATGGGACGTTCCGACGCAAAATCGTTAACGTTGTCAGACATTAGTCAGCTAAAAAAAGAAGCCATGTACCTTTCGGCCATTTCGCCACAGGTAAGTGCCAGCGGCCAGGCTATTAAAGGAAACAAAAACTGGCCAACCACCATGTACGGCGTTGATGCAAGTTACCTCGACATCCGGAAATACGAACTGGAGGACGGCAGAATTTTTACGGAAAGAGAGATCAAAAGTCTGGGAAAAGTTTGTCTCATCGGGAAAACAGTAACCGAAAATCTGTTTGGCGAGAATGTCGATCCCATCGGGCAAACCGTTCGTTTTAACGGAATTCCGTTTAAAATTATCGGAACCCTCAAAGAAAAAGGCCAGAACCAGATGGGAATGGATCAGGACGACATGCTAATTGCGCCTTACACTTCGGTGCAGCGCAGAATACTTGCCATTACACACATTCAGACCATTTATGCCTCGGCGGTAAGCGAAGAAAAATCGGACGCAGCAATTGACGAGATAATTGCCATCCTGAGAAAAAACCACAAACTGGAAGCCGATGCAGAAAGTGATTTCGAAGTGAGATCGCAGTCGGAAATGATCCAGACTTTTTCGTCCATAAGCAACATGTTAACCACGCTGCTGGGTGCAATTGCCGGTATTTCGTTACTGGTTGGCGGAATTGGAATCATGAATATTATGTACGTTTCGGTAACCGAGCGCACCAAAGAAATAGGGCTGCGCATGTCGGTTGGCGGCCGTGGAAACGACATCCTCGTGCAATTTCTGATTGAAGCCGTTTTGTTAAGCCTTTCTGGTGGGCTCATCGGCATTCTTTTCGGGCTGTTAATTTCGTACATTGCAACCACGCTACTCAACTTTCCGTTGGTAATTATGGTCCAGGCCATTGTTATTTCATTTTTGGTATGTTCGGTTATCGGCATCTTTTTCGGCTGGTACCCGGCACGAAAAGCTGCAGGTCTGAATCCGATTGATGCACTGCGGCATGAGTAAATGTTCTGTTTTTAGTTAACTTTGATTTTTGTGAGAAGTAAAAACAGCAATCCGGGTTCCAACTTTTAAGAATCGGAAAATGATTGCAGACTACAGAAATATTTTCTTTTACAACGCGAACCGAAAAATTCAACCCAATGAATAAATCTGTTGCAAAATACAACTGGCTGCCGGTCATCCTTCATATTTTGGCCTGGCTGGTGCTCATTATCCTGCCGCAAATTGTGATCGACCGGTTTTGGGGAAACAACAATTATGTTGCCTGGGGATTTTACGCGAATGCGGCCATTTACGGCATTATTTTTTACATTAACTACCTGTGGCTGGTTCCGCGGTTCTACTTTAAAGGAAACAAAGCAGCGTACTTTGTGCTGGCAGTTGTGGCTATTGTTTGCCTCTATTTTGTTTCGAGTGCCATAAACCAGGCTTTACACAACCCCGAGCGGGAAAAAGAGATGCTGGAAGCGATTCAGAAACTGGGTAAAGACACGATTCCCCGCCCGCCATTTCGCCAGTTACACATTTACCACTACACTCTTATTTCCATCATAATTACCGGTTTTTCCATTGGGTTGTGCGTTATTCAAGAGCACTCTGCCACCGAAAAACGGCAAAAAGAAATGGAAAAAGAGATGCTGAATTCGGAACTGGCATTTTTGAAAAACCAGATTTCCCCCCATTTCTTTTTCAATACACTAAACAACATCTATTCGCTCATAGAAGTAAATTCCAACGATGCACAGGCCGCTGTTATGAAATTGTCGCGAATGATGCGTTACCTGCTTTACGAATCGGAACACGGACAGACTTCGTTAAGCCACGAGATTGATTTTATGAACCACTATATTGATCTGATGCGGTTGCGCCTTTCGCCAAAAGTTGATTTACAGGTTGACCTGCCCGAGAAAGAACTGAAAACAGAAATTCCGCCACTGCTGTTTATCCCCTTTATCGAAAATGCATTTAAACACGGAGTAAGTTACCGCGAACACTCGTTTATCCACATTTCAATGCGCGCGGAGCAGAACCAAATAGTATTTAAGTGTTCCAATTCGAGAAGCACAAAAAAAGAAGAAACGCCGGACAGAAACCATTCCGGAATCGGGCTTGAAAATGTAAAAAAACGATTGAACCTGCTCTTCCCCGGAGAACACGAGCTCTCCATTTCCCAATCGGGAACTACATTTGATGTTCTGTTAAACATTAATCTGAAACCCGCAAAATGATACGAACACTGGCCATTGACGACGAACCCCTGGCTTTGAAACTGGTTAACGGTTACATTGCAAAAACTCCGTTTCTGGAACTAACGGCATCGTTTGACAACCCGATTGACGCCATTGATTTTCTGGAAAAAGAAAGCGTGGATCTCATTTTTCTGGATATTCACATGCCCGACCTTTCGGGAATTGAATTTACAAACATCCTGGAAAACCGGCCAAAAATTGTCTTCACCACAGCCTACGAAAAGTATGCATTGCAGGGATTTAAGCTCGAAGCGGTAGACTATTTACTTAAACCTTTCAGCTACGAAGAATTTCTGAAAGCAGCACAAAAAGCACAAAAACTAATTGGCCTTGAGCAAAAGTCAGTCCATCAGATTGAAGCAAACAGCGAGTTTTTGTTTCTGAAATCTGAATACAAAATCAGGCGCATAAATTTTAACGACATCACCTACATTGAAGGGCTGAAAGATTATGTAAAAGTTCATTTACAAAACGAAGCCAAACCCATTCTGTCGCTCAACTCGTTAAAGGCGATGGAGGCCAAACTGCCTTCGCAAAACTTTATGCGCGTTCACCGGTCGTTTATTGTTAACCTCAACCGGGTAGATACAATTGAGCGCAGCCGAATCGTTTTCGGGAAAACATACATTCCGGTAAGCGAACAGTACAAAGAACGGTTTCAGGATTTTCTGGATAAAAACTTCTTGTGATTTTTCCACCGCCGTTTTCTCTTATATTAAAGAAACAACCAACCTCCTGGTTTTTGATGTAAACAAAACAGGCACAGACGGTAGGGAAAATCCGGTGTCGCCTGTATTAAATCAAGAGATCATCGTAACAATTGGGAACTGTTTCATCTAAAATCTGAGAAATTGAAAAGCTTTTTGTTTTATACGCTCTATAAGTTTATGGACACTAAACTGATAGACGTTGAAGACTTGCTGGAATTAGTTGCAAGATACTGCTTCAACCTGTTCATTATATTCATTATTGTCTATTTCATTTACTCAAAAAACAGCCGTCGTAAAGATTTTTACTTCAGCTATTATGCCATAAGTACAATCATTTTTACGCTCTGTTTTCTGTTGGCTAGTGTGAAACTGGAACTCGGTTTTGCACTCGGGCTGTTTGCTATTTTCGGGATTATCAGGTACCGCACAGACACCATTCCCATTAAAGAAATGACCTATTTATTTGTGGTTATCGGCATTTCTGTGATTAATGCACTTTCGGGGAAAAAAGTGAGTTACATCGAATTGCTGTTTACCAATGCGGCCATTGTTACCACCATGTGGATATTAGAAAAAATATTGATGCTTCGCCAGGAAGTTTCGCTGGATATTACCTACGAAAAAATAGATAATATTCACCGGCTTAACAAAGAAGAATTGCTAAAAGATATTGAGGAACGAACCGGGATAAAAATAAAAAGACTGGAGATTATGGAAATCAACTTTCGGAAAAACGTGGCAAAAATCAGAATATTCCACGACATCAACGATGTTAACGGCAACTCAAAAAGAAAATTATGAAGCGGATAACACTTACACTATTGACTGTTGTTTTCTTCTGCGCGGGCGCTTTTTCACAACGAATTTGGCTGGAAACTGCCGTTTCTGCAAAAGTGGTTAAAAACCTGGAAGTTTCGTTGTCGCCACAAATGCGTTTTAAAGAAGAACAGGGCCTCGACCAGTATTTTTTTGACACCGGGTTGGAGTACAAATTCAACAAATTTCTGGCTGCCGGAGCATCGTACCGGCTCGGAAACAACATTACCGGAAAAGGGAACACCAAAAGTTTCGGGCGCTTTGCCGTGGATGCAAAAACCGGGTACGACTGGAAAAAATCTGAAATTCAATTCAGATTGCGTTACACCAATGCCAACGATTTTGACAGCGACAACCAGAAAGAGGATAACCTGAGGTTCAGGTTAAAATATGAGTACAACATCAAAAAACTGAATCTGAAACCCGCAATTATCTGCGAACTATACCGTAACATGGACGCCAGAGAATTCAACAAAGCCCGTTACGAAGCAGGGCTCGATTACAAAATCAGTAAAACACACCGGGTTGGTACGTTTTTCAGGGTGCACGATTACCTCACGGAAAAAAATAAGTCAATCCAAATAATCGGATTGACTTACAAACTCAAGCTGTAATTATAATAACCTATCTCACTACTGTTACAACATCAGAAACAGAGAAGGTAGAAAAAAGTGACCCCGGGGTGTAAGTTCCGTCGGAGTATAATCCGTTTGACGGATTTCCGCTGTGGCTTCCTCCCAAATAGGCAGTGAATGACTTTCCCTTAACCAGATCGGGCGAAGAGTACAACACCAATTGATACTTTTTTGCCGGAGCAAAAGTTACCAGTTCATCTCCGCCATCGTTTTGAAAATGAACAAGCGTTCCGGCATTGTTCGTCGAAGAAAGAACTAATGCCACCGTATTCTGCGACGAGCCGGAACCCGGAGCCTGCGCCATGCCTGCACTCCCTGCCCCAATAAGTACGCCGCCATTCATGTTAAACGCCCTGTCGTAGTCAAGTATCCCGTTGTTATTGGAAGTTGGCCCGTGAACAATCACCGTTCCGCCAGACATTTCAATAGTTCCGTTTACATCTATTCCATCACCCGTTGCATTAATTGCAACTCTCCCGTCGTTTATATACAAATAGTAATTACCCGATGACGTAAAACCTCCAAATCCCGGTCTCCCCGTTGCAGAACCGTCATTTCCGCCTGCACAGTTCAGTCCGTCGTCGCTGGAAACGATGCTGATGTTTCCGCCATTCAATACAATAATAGCGCTTTCAATCCCTTCGTAAGATTTGGTAATATTGAAATCGCCTTTGTTAATGGTAATCTCGGTATCTGCATGCACACCGTCGTCGCCGGTTGAAATCTCAAAAACCCCGTCGTTTACCGTCAGGTATTCGTTTGAATGAATGGCGTCGTCAGCCGAACTCACAACAAAATTACCGTAGTCGATAATCAGGTTGTTGCCAGCTTTCAAACCTTTGGCCGAAACACCTGAATTGTATCCGTAACTGCTGCCACCACCAGATGTAATTGTAAAATCGCCGTTGGCAACCACCAAATCCGTTTCTGCCTGAACAGCATCTCCTCCCGAAGTGATTTCAAAACTTCCGGACTCGATGTGAATGTAACCTTTTGATGTATCGTCTTCGTTGTCCGATTTCAATCCGTCGCCTTCAACATCCAGTTTCAAAGTGCTGTTTTTCACAACCAGGTAGTCTTTTCCCCTGATTCCATCGTCAACCGCTTCAACAACCAAATTAACGTCTTTCAAAATCAAACCGTCCTTTGAAGAGACAGCATCATTGTAATTCCCTTTTATGGAAAGTTGTCCGTTTCCGTAGAGTGTCAAATCATCGGCACTGTACAACGTTGCTTTTGGCTCATCTTCTCCCGACGCGTAAACATATTCAGCCCCGTCGGCGAGTTCGTTTTCTGTGTCTTCGGCTAAAATCAACACCGTTTTTTCGGCGTTTTTTACGTACACCGCAGCGCTATTGGAGCAAGCGATGTTCGCACCTGACAAAATTATGCGCACGGTTTCATCGTTGTCCGAATCAACAATCAATTGACCGTTGTTTAGCGTGCCGGTTACTTTGTATGTTCCCCCGGTTGTTATGGTCACAACGCTGTTGGAAACCGTTGCCCCCGCCCCTTCCACAGCGATGGAACTACCGGACAAAATAATATTCACCACATCCGATTCATTCCACACATAGTCATCTGAACTCTCGTGGGTTTCCTGGTTTCCGTCCAGCACTTCGTCGGAAGAAGTGTCGCTTCCTCCGGGTACAATATCTTCTTCCTCGTTATCCGTAAATATTGAATCCTTGGTACATCCGGACAGCAGAAAAAGAAAAAACAGCCCTGCAAAAATGGATTTCTTTTTCATCTCATAAAAATTGTACGTTTTCAAATGTATTTATCTCGTTCTATCGTTTATCTCAAAAGTATTCGATAGAATTTGCAAGCTCATTTCGATGAAACTCCCATGATTTTAATGATGCTTTTTTTGAAACACGGGTGCATATTCGTTTCATTACTCTACTATTTCAAAATAAAAATTCTAATCAGCCTGCCGAAAAGCACAAAACAGGGGATTTCTCATTCTGTACTTTGTTGGTAGATATCTGCAAGTTCGAGTTCAAAAACAATGGGCGAATATGGCGGAATTGTTGTTGTGCCCGTGGAGCCGTAAGCCAAATCCGAAGGCATCATAAAAAGCCCGGTTGTTCCTTTATTTAATAAACTGATGGCGTTGTAAAACCCGGAAATAAGGTTTGCCGAACTGTAAGTGAATTTCCAGATTCCATCGTCGTACCAATACTCCGAAGTATCAAAAACACCGGAGTTCTCCGGAAAAAAACCAACATACTTAATCCCGATTGAATCTCCCGGCTGAACATAGTCGCCTTCGCCCTCTTCCAGAATAACATAATAAACTCCGGCTGCAGAAGTATCAACATCATATCCTCTGGCAAAAAGAGAATCAATATATTCGGAAATGATGGCAGCCTCCCGCTCCGGAGTGTAGTCTGTATCATCCTCGGGGAGCCCCAGGCACGAAATAACAGTCAGTCCAATTATTATTCCGATAAGAAATTTCAAATAGCTATTCATTTGACATAAATTATTCATTTTTATTTCGTTTCATCTGTATATTTTTTTATTTCTGAATGTTCAACAAAATTGTTTTACGCGCACTGTTCCTAAACAAACCAATTTATAATAATACAGGCCAGCAAAATTTTACCCTAAAAAAGATTGTGTTTTTATGCTGATAAAGGCAGGCATCCGGCAGTTGAATGACCGCTTAACGCAGAAATTTTCTACTGGAAAATCGAAAATAAAACCCGAAAATGTTCCTTTTTGTCAAGGGTTGACTGGCGAGCAAAAATGTTAAAAACGGAAATTCACGAAGAAATTAAATGTAAGTCCCTGCGCTTTTACCAGCGTTGATCGTTGCTCCTGCTGTCCCTGGAAACTAAAATCGCGGGTATAAATATCGAGGTAGTTGGCTGTGTTCATGGCATTCAGAATAGAAAGCCCGGGCTTGAGATTCCAGCCTTTCAGATTGAAATTGTAGTTTACCGAAAAGTCGATTCTGAAATAGTCGGGAAGCCTGCTGTAAGTTCGCGTTGTTGCAAAGTCAGCTGCTTTATCCGAATTGAAAACATAAGGAAGCCCGGAGGTAAACAACGCCAGCGAAGAGAGCGTCCATCTGTTTCGCGAGTAAATATTTGTCCATTTAATTTCGTGGGGACGATCGTATGCTGCAGGTATTTTACTTCCTCCGTTAATTTCTACAAAATGCTGAGTCGATTTACTCAACGAGTAAGCCAGCCAGGTGGTAAAGTTTACGCCTTCATATTTGGCGAGAAAATCAATGCCATACGCTTTTCCTTTTCCGGAGATAAACTCGCTCAGTCCCGGGTCGCTCATGTTTCCGCCAGGCAGTTTGTTCCCCGGCCGGTTCTCCGGATCCTGAAAAAACAAATACTCCTGCAAGCCGTTAACAGATTTGTAATACGCCTCTACATCGAAAAACAAATTCCCGGTTTTGTAGCTGGCACCTGCAATAAAATGATTTGACGAAACTACCGGATGCAACCGGTCGTCGGCCAGCACCCAAAAATCGCGGTTGTATCCGAAAGACTGCTCTGTGCTGGATTTATTCAAAAACTGAAAATACCTGCCCATCGCCAACTTGTACGAGAGGCCAAAATCGGTTTTATAAAATGCAGCAAACCTCGGCTCAAAATAGAATTTGCCTGTTCTGTTATACAAATTAAGGCGAACACCGGGCTTAACAAACAGTTTTTCGGTAAGAGAAATTTTATCCTGAACAAACCCTGAATACAACCACGCGGCATTATGAAGTTCGTTATAAATAAACTCCTGCGAGGCATCTTTGTAAAAGCCAAAACGGTTGTACTTTGCTGACAGGCCAAATTCCAGTTGATTATCAGAATTAACAAAATATTCGTTTTGCAGCGAAACAAAATAATCCGTCAGCTCATTGTTTTCGTTGGTAACCATGCTTCTTTCGGTTTCTTCAGACGGCGAAGAATCGGCATCCTGCAATTCGCTGGTGATTACCGATTTATTGAAGTAATTGTTAAAATACCCCGAATGCCCAACCTGCAACCGGCTAAACCAGCGCATGTTCCACTGCCGCCCCCATGAAAAACCGAAACCGTAGTTTCCCCACTCGTTCATATCTTCTGTACTGATTTTCAACCGGGTGTCTTCAGATTGATCCGAACTGTTTAAATGGTCTTTTGCTCCGTAGTAGCTGAAAGAAAAACTCTCCTTTTTATTGGGCGTAAACGTAAGTTTCAGGTTCTGATCGTTAAAATAGAATTCGGGCGTAATAACATTCATGTCCGGAAGAGGCAAGCGTCCCAGGTTATTTATTTTTCTATTCAGAATGTCTTTTGCAATCCACGACGAATAGATGTCGGAATAGGCTCTTCGAGCTGCAGCAACCAGGGTAATTTTTTTGGAAACAGGAATTTCTGCCGCCAGGTTTCCGCTAATCATATTAACACCGCCGTACAACTGCATTTTTTGCCGGTTTCCCGACTTACCGGTGATATCAACAATTCCTGAAATGCGCTCGCCGTAACTGGAATCGAAGCCGCCGCGGTACACCTGAATATTTTTTACGATGTTCGGATTCAGCGCCGAAAACACGCCAAAAAAATGGTCGAGGTTGTAAAGGGTAAACCCGTCGAAAAGGACGAGGGTCTGATCTGCTGCGCTTCCCCTGATATTCATCCGCGAGGAATTTTCCTGCATGCTGATTCCAGGAAGCAACTGCAATGCTTTAAAAATGTCAGTTTCCCCGTAATTTGGCAAATCAGAAAAACGGGAAGGATTGAAGGTAAAATGGCCGGCCTGCTCCGACAAGTCCACCATTTTCAGCTTATCTGCTTTTACATCAATTTGTGCAATAGCCTGGTCTTTTTGTACCAACCCGAATTCAAAAATTTCATTGTTGGCCGACACGGTAATCAGCGTATCCAATGCGTAATACCCCAGGTACGAAATCTGTAACGATAATTGATGTGGAAACCCGATTTGTGTACTAAACGTTCCGCTCACCGTAGAAAACAGCATTTGCTTTTTTGTTAACACACGCACCGAGGCGTAAGGCAAACGCTCTCCGGTTTCCCTGTCGAATATAATTCCCGAAAACAAAAACTCTTTGTTTTTCGATGCATCGCCGGCACGGAGACTTTCCTTTTTTAAAACCAGATAAGTGTTGTATTTGTATACCACATGGTAAGGAGTTCCCTTCAAAATTCCGGACAATATATTAAGCGGATCGTCTCCGGTAATTTGAGCGGAAACAGAATACCGGGCCAATTCTCCGGTATCAAACGAAATACGTATTCCAAGCGTGCTGGTAGCCTCATTTAAAGCATCCGGCACGGGAGTATTCTCAAAGAAAAATTCTTGTTGTTGTGATTTTGCGGTCAGCGGAAATACAAGTACGTACAATAATAAAAGCACCGAAAAGCCAATGCTAACTCTCTTCGGAAATAATAACTTCTTTATTGTTTTTAATTTCATACGTTAACCCCATCGGGCTGCAAACCACCTCAAGCGCCTGTTGTAAATTTTCGTTGGAAAAAAACACGGTAGCTGTGCGGTCGCTGGTCCCCCTGTACTCTATTGATACACCGAACTGTCTTTCCAACTCGGCAAAAATAGAAACAAGCGGCGTGTTCTCAAAATGAAAAATTCCCTGTTGCCACAGGCTTTTGAGCCCAATGTTTTCAACCTGCTCTTTTTCCAGTCCGTTTGGAGTTAATTTAACGGTTTCTCCGGGTACAATTATTTGGCTGCTGCTACCCGCTAAAACCCTTACCTTTCCTCTCATGCAGCTTACTTCAAAACGATTGTCACGCGATAAAACATTCAGTTGGGTACCCAAAATTTCGACCTTGCCGTTTTTCGTTTTTATTATAAACTTTTCTCCTTTTTTAACATCAAGAAAAGCTTCTCCATCCAATTTTAGCGTTCGCCGCGACGAAAACGGGCGTTTAGACCACACTATTTCGGAAGAAGCGTTTAACGTAACAGCAGTTCCGTCGGGCAAAGTAAGTGCGGTATGTTCTGCAAATCCGGCGGTTGCTTTCTCCCGCGAAAAAATCACAAACCCCGAATACGCAGCAACTAGCAAAACGGCAATTGCCGCTGCAGCTCTCAAAATGCGCACCGTGGGGTACATTTGTCTGGATTTTTGCTGCGCTTTCCCTTTTAAAATTGCTTCAAGCACCTCCTCTTCCGGCTTGCCTTGCGGAGTAGTAAGCCCGCCCGACACGCGCAAGATGCGTTTTTCCAGTTCAACCTCTCTTAAAAAGTCGCCTGAAATATTTTTTTCGTTGGAATCGTTCCTTTTATTCATGGCACATTCCTCTTTAAATATCGTACTCAATATACTTTTTTAAACCACCCAGGGCATTTTTCATCCTCTTTTCAACCGCTTTAACACTCAGTCCCAGATTTTCCGCAACCTGGTTGTATGTCAACCGGTCGATCCTGTTCATCAGAAAAACAACCCTGTCTTTTTCCTTTAGCAATCCGATTGCTTTTTGCAACCGCTCGTCAAATTCTTTCATCTCCATTTCGTATTCGGGAGACGCTTCGTAACCGTTATTCCTGTAATTGTTCGCAAATTCAAATACCACATATTTATGCTCCATCTGATTCTTACTCAGGTTGGCAGCCATTGTGTAAAGCAAAGACCTGACCGTCTTACTTTTAATCTTGCTTTTCATTTCCCAAATTTTGGCAAAAACATCCTGGGCAACATCATCGGCAAGTTCAATATCACCAGTTTTGTAATAGACAAAATTTCGAATGGGCCCGTGCATTTGCCTAAACAATTCAATAAATTCATTCTTATCAATACCCGGCATCAATTATTTTTTCAAAAGCAACATTAATACTTTCTGTTTCAAATATAATACAGGCGAACAGAAATCTACCCTAAAATCTTTCTGCATAAATGTGTTTCTACAGCAACACGCAGTCACAACTGCTAAACACAAACTAAACACCGTGCAAATTCTGAAGCATTAAACGCATAAAAATTTCCACACAAAAGAAAAAGCAGAATTCAATTTTCAAAACAAAGCAACACTCTAAAAATCAACAAATTACCAACAACGACTACAAAATTACATTTTCTTTAAATATTACCTGCGGGAAGTAATCTTCAATATGAAAATGAACTACATTTGATCCAGTTTTTTAAAATCAAGAAATGAAGATAACAATCAGAGAATCAACTACAAATGATTTGGATTTTCTAGAGAAGCTGGAAAAAGACTGCTTTCCCGAATTCCAACAAAGTACCCGCCGGGCCATACGGTACAGTTTAACAAGCCCGATACAAAAAGTTATTGTTGCAGAAATACAGAACGGAAAAGGGAAAAAACCGGTTGCTTCCGCTACCTTTTATCTTCATTCCAAAACGCTGCGGATTTTTTCCATTGCTGTTTTGCCCCAGTATCAGGGGAAAAGTATCGGGAAACAGGTACTCGACTATTCGGTTAACCTGGCACGTTCGCGCAAAATAAGCCGCATTTCGCTGGAAGCGCGTAAATCCGACAGTAAATTACTCCAATTTTATGAAAGCGCCGGTTTTAAAGGCACTGAAGAGCTCCCCGATTATTACATGAAAGGAGAAGATGGCCTGCGCATGATTATGCATCTGGACGAAAACGGCGACAAGCAGAGCATCTCAAATATTATTGTTGTAAAAGACCCCAAAAACTGGGATCTAAAAATTGAAGGTGTAGAAGTTGTTTCATCCCGCAAATACATTACCAGTCCCGAATACCAGTCGCTGAAAAACGTACGAATTTTTAACCTGAGCAACTCCTACCAGTATCAAAAAATGGGTTACTACGTGTCGTTGCTTGCGTCTGCGCGCGACCACCGTATTATTCCAAACGTAACTACGTTGCGCGACTTCAGCAGCCAATCGCTGATTCGTTCCCTTTCGGGTTACATCGACGAAGACATTCAGAAAACGCTCAAACACATCGATGGAAATAAGATAAGCATATTTGTGTACTTCGGAAAATCGGTTAACCCGCGGTTCAGGTACCTTGCCCACAAACTCTACCACATGTTTGAAGCTCCGTTGTTGCAAATCGATTTTGTAAAAACCGAAAAATGGCTCATCCAAAAAGTAACGCCGCTAAGCCTGAAAAAAGTAAACCCCGACCACCACGAAAAAGTACAGGAATTTGCCCGCGACTACTTCTCTAAAAAACGTTTCAGCCGTCCGCGTTTCAAAAACTACAAATACGATTTGGCCATTTTGGTAAACCCCGAAGAAAAAAACCCGCCGTCGAACCACGAGGCCTTGAAAAACTTCAAAAAGGCTGCGGAAAAGGAAGGTTTTTTCACCGAGTTTATTACGAAAGACGATTTCAGCCAGCTCTCGGAGTTCGATGCGCTTTTTATCCGCGAAACAACAGGAGTAAACGACCACACCTACCATTTTTCCAGAGCTGCTTATGCCGAGGGGCTGGTGGTAATCGACGATCCCTGGTCTATTTTACGGTGCTCCAACAAAATTTTTCAGAACGAACGCTTAAAGCAAAACAAAATAAAAACCCCCGAAACAGTAGTCCTTTCAAAATCGGCATACCGCAAATTGCAAACCGCTCACCTCAAATTTCCACTGGTTTTAAAGCAACCCGACAGCGCTTTTTCACTGGGTGTTGAAAAAGTAAATACCCCTGAAGAACTGGACATTTCGCTAAAAAAACTGTTTAAATTATCTGACCTGATAATTGTTCAGGAATTTATGCCGTCTGAATACGACTGGCGAATAGGCGTGCTTGACCAGGCTCCACTCTTTGCCTGCAAATATTACATGGCAAAAAACCACTGGCAAATTCTAAACTGGGAAAGCGAAACCGAAATAGAAGGTAATGCCGACACGGTGGAGTTGAGCGAGGTGCCCGAGCAAGTGATAAAAACTGCGGTTAAAGCAGCATCGCTTATTGGCGACGGACTTTACGGAGTAGACCTAAAAATGCTGAATAACGAAGTGTATGTAATTGAAATCAACGATAATCCGAATATTGATGCCGGTGTTGAGGACGTGGTGCTGAAAAACCGGCTCTACGAAAAAATCATGCACTCGCTGGTTAACCGAATTGAAATTAACCGTAATATTGCGCAGTTTGTAACAGTATAAAACTGATGGGCAAAACTCGCAATTCAAATTTCATAAATAATATTCAGAAGGCACTCCTTCTGTGCCTTTACATTTTCTCCGAGTTATAAATATGTTTCGTTTCATTCAGGCTAAAAAAATCCTTTTTGACGACGAAACATATTTAAAATGAATCCATACACAACTTACTTAAACAGTCTTGTTAACAAAAACAAAGACAACTTTGCAGGCTACTCCTCTATAAAATGGCTAAACCCGTACCACGAAACCGAAGCGCTTCAAAAACGGGAAGAGCTATTAAAAAAACTGGAAGACAACCAGTTGTTTCATGACACAAAACCTTTTCACCATCAAATTTCTGAAGGGTGCAGGTTGTGCGGAACCGGAACCTGGAGCTGCCTGTTTATTACCAACAAATGCAACGCCGGCTGCTTTTATTGCCCAGCCTCGCAGTTAAAAGATGAAATACCGGCAACCCAGAGCCTTACATTTGAGGTAGCTGAAAGTTACGCCGATTACATCAACCTATTCGGTTTTAAAGGCGTTAGTTTCAGCGGAGGAGAACCGCTGCTCTTTTTTAACCGCACCTTGCATTTCCTTAAAACTGTCAGGAAAATGTGTTCGCCCGACATCTACATCTGGATGTACACCAACGGAATTTTGGCCGACGAAAACAAGTTCAGACAGCTTGCCGACGCCGGCCTTAACGAAATCAGGTTCGATATTGGCGCCACCGGATACAGCCTGAACAAATTGCAAATTGCCAAAGGAATTATCCCTCACATTACGATTGAAATACCGGCAGTGCCAGAAGAAAAAGAAAGGCTGAAAGCAATGCTTCCGGAGATGATTGACGCCGGAGTAACCAACCTGAACCTGCATCAACTGAGGTTGACAAAACATAATGCCGAAAAAATGCTCGCACGCAATTATACCTTTGTTCCAGCCGAACAGCCGGTGGTTCTGGAATCAGAACTGGCTGCACTGGAGATTATTGATTTTGCCCGGGCCAACCGCCTCAAAATAGGAATTAACTACTGCTCTTTTTTCTTTAAAAACAGGTTTCAGTCAGCCGGATTTCGCCGAATACTTAACAACACGCTAGCGCCCCGAGGATCATCGGTTTCCGAAAAAGGATTTATCCGGGAATATTCAGAAAACGCTGTCACCTACAAAACGTTGAAACTAAGCGAGGAGAAGCCGGCAGGAGAATTCAAAGAGTTGCTGCTCTCTCAAAAAAAGTGCTTCATTAGTGAAGAGACAGCGGCAAAAATTCATTTACCCGATGCACAAACGAAAGCGGAAGCAACTCAACTGATTCAGGAAAAAAATCCGCAGATACCGGAAGACGAACGGTTGTTTCGAATCTGGCAAATGGAACATATTGAAAAAGGACTGCGAGAGCTTTAATCTAATGCGCGCAAAGCAGCTTGGTTGTTCAATGCTATAAAACCTGGCTGCGTTTACAGGTTCCCGACTCGCCAGCGTGCTTAGCACCTGACAACGTCGAGATGCCAAGAGAGGTACTGCGGAACCAGTAAAAGCTACTCTGCTGCAACGTTTGCTTTCCCGCCTACCAGTTCCATTTCTTCCAGTAAGTATCCGGCCCCGGCAAATTTATCAATCAAAAACAGAGCGTAGCGAATGTCGATGGCAATGTTGCGCGACTGTTCCGGGTCGTACATAATGTCGCTCATGGTACCTTCCCAGCAGCGGTCAAAATTCACCCCAATAAGCTGCCCTTCTGCATTTACAACCGGGCTTCCCGAATTTCCTCCGGTAGTGTGATTGGATGCTGTAAAACAAACCGGCAGGTAACCGTTGGCAGCATAACGCCCGTAATCTTTTGCCCGATACAACTCTTTCAGTCGCTCAGGCACATTGTAGTCGTAAATATCCGGATTATCTTTTTCTATGATTCCGTCAAGCGTAGTGTAATATTTGTATTTTACGCCGTTGCGCGGCTCGTACCCTTCTACTTTTCCGTAAGTCACACGCAGGGTCAGGTTGGCATCCGGATACAGCGGCTGGCCTTTTTTCATTTCCATAATACCGGCCATGTATATTTTCATGTTTTGGTTGATGCGGCCGTTGAGTTCTTCCACCACCGGTGCAATCTTTGTTTCGAAATGGCTACTCAGATTGCTGTAAAGTTCCACCAGCGGATCCTTCTTTAGCGCCAGCAACTTCTTTTTATCTCCGGCTTTCAAAATCTCTGTGAGTTGTTGTTCGTCGGTCAGCACCGATTTCCGGTAAATCTTTTGTAGCATTTTCTCTCCCCGGTTTTTGGCCAGCACTTCGTTCAGGTATCCGGGAACAAATTCAGGGCTCAGATCGGTTGAAAGCAAAGGCAACAAAGTTTCAAAAAGCTGCTCATCAACAGGCTGATGAAAATCTTTAAAGAATCCGGGCAAATATTCAGTCACACTTTTCGTCTGGTTTTCCAACGACTTTATTTCGCCACTTTCGATACTGCCGGCAAGGCTGTTAACCCGGGATGCTATGCGAAATATTTCGATGCCACGCACCATAATTTCCGAATAATAGTCAGCCGCTTTGATGTAGTTGCCGTATAGAAAATACAATGCGTCAAAGTTTTCAAACACCTTTTTGTATTCGTTTTCCCAGGTGTTGTTTGCAACAGCCCACTCTTTGAACTCTTTTTCAAATGCCAGTTTTTTATTAACTGCATCCAGGCGTTCCAGCCCTTTTATTTCGCCCTGCCATTTTTTCCAGGCATTGCTCACAGAGGCATGTTTTGCCGAATACTGAATGCGTATTTTCTGATCCGACTTCATGGCTTTGTTAAAAATCGCCAGTTTCTTTTCGCGGATTGCAATCCGGTCGGGATCGCGCTGGTTCTGAATAATATTCACTTCGTATGACGGGATGTACTCCTGGGTACTGCCGGGGTTGCCAAATACCATAGTAAAATCGTTGTATTGAATTCCATCCAGCGAAATGGGAAAAAACTTTTTCGGCTGAAACGGAACATTATCGGGAGAATAATCTGCCGGCTCGTTATTTTTATCGGCATAAACCCGGAATAGCGAAAAATCGCCGGTGTGCCGGGGCCACATCCAGTTGTCGGTATCTCCGCCAAATTTTCCGATAGCTGACGGCGGAGCGCCTACCAATCGCACATCGCGAAAAACCTTGTAAACATACAGGTAATACTGATTGCCATAAAAAAGCGGTTTCACCTGTGTCATGTATTTACCATCTACCGAAGCTTCCTTTTGCACTGCGGCAATGTTCTCTTTCATTCGCTTTTCCCGCGCCCCGGTTTCGAGAACTTCAGTACCTTCCAGCACCTCATCGGTTACATCTTCCATGTATTCCAGAAATCGCACCGAAAGACCGGGATTTGGCAACTCTTCGTCCCTGCTCATGGCCCAAAAACCATCGGTCAGGTAATCATTTTCCACCGAGCTGTGAGACTGAATCTGCCCGTACCCGCAGTGGTGATTGGTAATTAGTAATCCTTCCGGAGAAATCATCTCTCCGGTGCAGCCGCCGCCAAAAACCACCACGGCATCTTTCATGCTGGCATGATTAATATCGTAAATATCCTGAGCCGAAAGTTTAAAACCCATTTCCTGCATTTCGGCCAGATTGTACTTTTCGAGCAACAGGGGAATCCACATGCCCTCTTTCGCAGAAAGAGAACCCAATACAAAGAAAACAAACAAAACAGAAAGCTTCAGACTTCTCATTTTTTAAACGGTTTTATCACAATGAAATGCAAAAATATAAAAACTTAAGCGCCAAGGGCAATAAAATGGTCAAACAGAAACGGTTTTAATTTCTGACCGTTTCTTATAAATGAATCGCCAAAAACAGGAGTTAACCATTAAATTACCAAGGTATGGTAACATATCACAAAAATTATACTTTTGTAAAATTACAAAAACAGTATTCTTAACTTTTGAAATTTTTTTAAAACAGATGAAATTTTTAGCCTTTTCTCTACTGCTATCAATTGCACTGGGCAGTTTCGCACAACAAAATCCGGATTGGGAAAATCCGGCAGTTTTTAACAAGAACAAGGAAAAGCCACACGCAACGCTAATGCCTTTCAGAAGTGTTGAGGAAGCCTTGTCGCAAAAGCCACATCAATCTGTGTTTTACAAAACACTCAGCGGCACATGGAAATTTAACTGGGTACGCAAACCAGCCGACCGCCCTGTTGATTTTTACAAAACAGATTACGACGTATCCGGCTGGGACAACATCCCGGTTCCATCGAACTGGGAACTGGAAGGTTACGGAATTCCGATTTACGTAAACCACCAGTATGAATTTGCCGACCACAAAGCACCGGTTTCTGACGAAATTAAGTTTATTGACAATCTTTACCCTGCCAACCCCGGCCAGGTTCCGCACGATTACAACCCGGTGGGTTCGTACCGAAGGACTTTTACCGTTCCTGAAAGCTGGAACGGACGCCGCGTTTTTATCCAGTTCGGTGCTGTAAAATCGGCTTTCTACCTCTGGATAAACGGACAAAAAGTGGGCTATTCGCAGGGAAGTAAAACTCCGGCAGAATGGGACATTACCAAATACCTGAAAGAAGGAGAAAATGTAATTGCGGCCGAAGTTTTCCGGTGGTCTGACGGCTCGTATTTGGAAAGCCAGGACTTCTGGAGAATTAGCGGGATTGAACGCGATGTTTTCCTCTACTCCACTCCTGAAGTTCGCATCCGCGATTTCTTTGCCAAAGCCGACCTTGATTCGGAATATAAAAATGGCGTTTTCAGCCTCGATGTTGACCTGAAGAACCAGGTTTCCAGGCTGCGTTCTGGCAATTACAAAGTTACCTACCAGATTTTTGATGCCGAAAATTCAGTAATTGCTTCAGACGAAATGGAGGCTAAAATCAACCGGAAAGAAGACCTTTCACTCACCTTCAATAAAGAAATTAATAACCCGCTGAAGTGGACTGCCGAAACTCCAAACCTCTACTCACTGGTAATCAGCCTAAAAAATGATGACGGAGAAACTACCGAAGTTGTTACTTCAAAAATCGGTTTCCGAAAAGTGGAAATAAAAGATGCTATCTTTTACATCAACGGAGTAGCAGTGGCCATTAAAGGTGTAAACCGTCACGAACACGACCAGTACAACGGCCATGTTATTAGTGAGGAAAATATGATAAAAGAAATTGCCCTGATGAAGCAATTCAACATAAATGCAGTGCGTACCAGCCACTACCCCAGTTGTGAACGCTTTTACGAGCTTTGCGACGAGTACGGGCTGTATGTTACCAACGAAGCCAACATCGAATCGCACGGGATGTATTACGGCGAATATTCGCTGGCCAAAAAGCCTGAATGGACTGCAGCTCATGTTGACCGTAACATGCGCATGGTTGAACGTGACAAAAACCACCCCTCGGTAATTGTTTGGTCGATGGGGAACGAAGCCGGCGACGGAATTGTGTTCAGCGAAGTTTACAAAACCATTAAAGAACGCGACACTTCCCGCCCAATCCATTACGAACGCGCCATTATGGGCGATAATACCGACATTTTTTGTCCGCAATACCCCGGCGTTAGCACCTTGAAAAAATACAAGGAAAAGAAACAAACCAAGCCATTTATTTCCAGCGAATATTCGCATGCCATGGGTAACAGCAACGGTAACCTTGCCGACCTTTGGGATGTTTTTAACGAAGACCGCAACGACCAGTTGCAAGGTGGTTACATTTGGGACTGGATTGATCAGGCATTGGTAAAAAAAGCCGACGACGGAACTGAATTCTGGGCTTATGGTGGTGATTACGGCAAGAATATGCCAAGTGACGCAAACTTCGTTTGCAACGGAATTATTTCTGCCGATTATACACCCCACCCCGCTATTTGGGAAGTAAAATATGCGTACCAGAATATCCTTTTCAAACAAACAGAAAAAGGCTACCAGGTAACCAATTACCATGATTTCTCGGATTTAAGTAACTACGAAATTTCGTGGACCATTTCAGATAATGGTGTAAAAAAATACTCAGGCACATTCGACGATGTTAACTTGCAACCGGGAGAAAGTAAAATTCTGGTTTTCCCTGTTCCGGCAATGGCTTTGATGCCCGGCATTGAACGCTTTGTAGATTTTTCGGTAACACTGAAAAACGACCAGCCGTTCCGTCCTGCAGGTTTCGAAGTAGCTCACGAACAATTTAAAATGGAAGGTGATTTTGCTCCTGTAACAACAGAAGAGGAATCAGGCAAATTAACGCTGAACGAACAGGGTAATCTGATAAAAATAAATGGAACAAGCTTCGACATAACCTTTGACAAAGCAGAAGGCACACTCGCTTCGTATGCCGTAAATGGTGTTGAATTATTGCAGAAAGGCCCGCAGGTAAATTTCTGGCGCCCGGCCAACGATAACGACAAAGGAAACCAGATGCTAAACCGACTGGGTGTGTGGCGCGAAGTGAGCCGCGAAATTAAACCGGCCGCCGTTAAAACCCAAAATACTGAAAACGGTGAAATAGTAATTACTGTTGATTACAATCTGGAGAAAGTGAAATCGACACAAAAAGTAGTTTACACCATTCAAGGAAACGGTAAAATTGAAATACACAGCGCCTTTTCAACTACCGAAAAAGAGTTGCCCGAAATGCCACGCGTGGGAATGCGTTGGAAAATGCCGGTAAATTTCGACAACCTGGAGTACTACGGACGCGGGCCGCAGGAAAACTACATCGACCGTAACCGCAGCGCTTTTGTTGGTATTTACGGAGGAAAAGTTGCCGACCAATATTTCAATTACGTACGTCCGCAGGAAAATGGCTACAAAACAGATACCCGCTGGTTTGTGCTCAGAAACGAAAACGGTTGGGGCATTAAAGTAACAGGAAAAGCCCCGATTGGATTCTCTGCACTGCATAATCCGATTGAAGACTTCGATATGGAAGATATGAACGACTACCGCCACACCAACGACATTGTAAAAAAAGACGGAGTGTTTATTACCACCGATATGAGACAAATGGGAATTGCCGGCGATAATTCGTGGGGAGCACGCCCATACAAACAGTACACAATTCCGGCACAGGATTACGAATTTGAATTTACCATTGAACCTGTGTTTTAACAAAAAACATTAGTTTGCTTTAACAGCGACAGGAAAGGCCGTGTCAAAACCAGTTTTTGAGACGGCCTTTTTATTGCATTCAAACGCCCAAAATTTAACTACTTTATTTCTTGAATGCATTCAGATTAAAAACCAATCTTTCCGAATATTTAGTAATGCATTGGCGACCAAATGCACCAAACACGCTGTACTTATTTTTATTTTTTTTTACCGTTTCTGCCTCTTTTACTGCAATTAAATAGCAACAGTTTTTTCTGTTTTTCTTAAATTGCTTTGAACTTCAACAACCGTTTTACGTTACGTAAAAAACAAAATTCAATTCCTATGAAAATTTTTAAGACTGCGTTATTGCTATGCCTTGCATTCCTTCTGAACACACCGGCGTCTTTTGCGCAAAATACCATGTACCACATGGATAGAATGCCGTTAAACAGAGTTTATAATCCGGCAATAGTGCCAGAAGTGAAATTCTTCATCGGATTGCCGGCTATAGGAGGAGTTACCGCAAATGCGTACAACAGCGGATTCAACTACAATGACCTGGATTACTTTATCGATAACCTGCACAATAACAATTACAATCCCGACGAATTCACAAAAAAAATTGGAAAAACCAACCACTTTCTGGCAGAAGCAAACACCAATCTTTTGTCGTTCGGATTCAAATTAAAAGAAAAGGGCTATTTGTCGTTTCACTATTCTTTTAATGCGGCAAGTTACTCCGATGCAGAAGCAGACATTGTTTACCTGTTATCTGACTTTAATGACATTTCAGAAATAAAATTTCCGGTTGTTGTCGATGGAATCTCGCTTACTTTCAATTCGTACCTTAGCATGGGCGTTTCCTATTCCCGCAAAATAAACGAAAACCTCACACTGGGAATCACTCCCAAAATCAACTCCAACATGTTCGGGATAAAAACAGACAACCTTAGTTATACCGTTGAACGGGACGTGGAAGGAGAATACAATGACATTTCGTTTAATCAAACTTTTGAAGGCAGCGTAACGTTGGGCCTGCCTGTTGAAATAAATGAAGCCGCCATAAACGGAGATGAACTCGATTTAGACGAAGGGATATTCCCCGAAAACTGGGATGCAAAATACGATGCGCGTTATTTATTCCAAAACCCGAGTTTTTCTGTTGACTTAGGCGCAACTTATGAACTCGGACGATGGATGTTTTCTGCAAGCCTGCTGAATCTGGGCGGTTCAAAATGGAAAAAATATGGTTATCAGCTTAACGGCAACATTGATCAGATAAAAGTTAAAGAGTCGAAAACAAAGCTGGGAATCCCGACGCGCTTGTATCTGGGAGCAGCCAACCAGTTTTCACCAAAATGGAACTACGCTGTTTTACTAAACAGCAACTTCTTCCCGGGAAAAACAATACCGTCGGCAACTGTTTCGCTGAATGGTGCTGTGGGAAGAATGCTGTCAACTTCGGTTAGTTATACGGCAGGTTATGCGTTCGACAACCTGGGCGCCGGACTCCGCTTACGCTTTTTACCGGGCATGGATTTCTTTTTTGTAACCGACAATATTATTCAGGCTTTCAAATGGGAAAATGCCAAGCGCCTGACGGCCTCTGCGGGTATTAGTTTATCGTTCGGAGTAAAAGAAAAGTCGGGCAAAATCGACACGGAAACAATTGACAATTAATTGCGGCGAGGTTTATTAAAATGAAATCCGCAATTAATTACGTACGCCGGGTTTATGAGGCAAACAACAATTTTTTCGTACCATGTAAAACCTTTTCGGCCCATTGCATTGGTCGCTGCGTAAACCAGTTCGCCAACAATAACGCCACCCAGCGGAGTAACAATTAAATCCTGAATGCTGGGTTGTTCAAAACAAGCCTCCCATCCGTATTCCCAAATCAGCGACTGCGCTAAGCAAAAAGCAGATGATTGCAACACGCTGCAATCCTGCGAACGCAGCGAATTATAATAGAATGCGCCCTGGTATGGATGCCCCACGTAATTTGTTATCCAATGGTCGTTATCCACAACCGGCGAAGTTGTGTAGGCATTTTTCAAATGTTTTTTGATGGAATTAAATTTGAATTTTTCGGACCCTTTTTCCCATTTACTGAATGATTCCGGAGCAATTGCCAATCCTGATAAAATTACAATGTCGTATCCGGTGCTGTATAACGTTCCCCTGAAAATTTTCCTTGCCAACCCTGCCTCACCAGAATTCGAAAAGCCGTCTTCGGAAAACGAATATTTTTCTTGAAAGGCATTTGAATTTGGCGTGTCGGCACACAATACAAAACCAGTTTGAAAACTCTTCTTTTCAAAATATTGTTGTCCGAAACTGCCTTTAAAAAAGCAGAAAAACAGAACGAGCCACAAAACAAAAAGCAGCTTTGTACTACACAACAATATGACTTTGGTTTTTATCATATTTTGGTTTAAAGTCAGGTTCACGGTATTTGTGCCTGTCCTTTGTTTCGCCACCCTGCGATTGAAAAATCGATTCTGCGGGGCAAAAGTTCACGCACCTCATACACTGTTCGCAGGTTTTACTCCAGACCGGTTTATTTTGAATGATTTCAATGCTGTTTGTCGGACAAATTTTAGCGCATAATCCGCAACCGTCGCACGTATTGTACACCTTAAATAGTCGCCACATGCTTGGAAGTCCCAGGTATTTAAACGCCCAATATTCCCAATAAAACTTTATTCTTGAATATCTTTTGGGATAATTAAAATTGTGCTGTCTGATTACTCCGCTTACAATATCTTTTGCAATTTTCCGGGCTTCAGCTTCGCCTTTTTTAATAATTTCTGCTGCACTCTCTTTTGATGGCGGAAACGGAGGTTTGGGAGATGTCGTCCAGTTTATCGGCATTTGAATTATCCCGGAATATATTACATCGCAATTTTTTTTATTTAGCACGCGGATGCACTCCTTCACGGCAAACCCCGATTCATCTGAATCGCCGGCAGTAATCAGAACCGCCACATTCTGCTGTTTTTTAAAGGGCTCAATTCCGTTCAGGTATTTATTGCAGATTCTTGGTATTCCAAAGGCATAAACCGGAAAACAAAAAACGAGAAGATCTGCCGGTTCAATATTTTTCTCTTTTAGCGAAATTTCAGCAAGATTAATCCGGGTTCCCGATTCAGAGAAAACTTCGCCGCACGTCTTTAAAACTTTTAAAGAGTTTCCGGTTCCGGTAAAATATCTCAATTCTGTTTTCATAAAAAGCAATTACTATTCTCCTCTATTTGTTAACCAGCCCCTGAATTAATGCGTTGTCCGGATTTATCGTCTGAACATCATTTTCAATAAAAACAGGAAACTCAAACAGTTCTGCCTCCAGCGCCGTTCTGGCCAAATCGTCGGGAGTAACGGTAATGCCTGACCAAACGTTTTGCGTGTGCCAGCTTATAAAATCAAACGCCAAAAAAACCAATTCAGTACATGTGATAGACGCCGGCGACAGAATATCAAAATTGAAATCGTAACTTTTTCCCAAATGTTTGTAGATGTTATTTCTGATATTCGCTTTTCGCTCGGGAGGCAGGTTTTTCAGCCGCATTACAAGAAACGTATTTCCATCGGCAAAATCGGTGAGATGACTCGTTCGTACTCCGCTACGCACCGATTCCACCACCATTTTCTCACCCGTCATTTTATGATGATGCAAAAAATATTTGGCGGGATCCAACTGGTTTCCCATATAAATTCCCGCGTGCCCGAAGTATCCCGGAATAAACACGTCGGTTAAATGATTGGTCGATTTTACCAGAATAATATCAAAAGGGCGTAGCTGTGGATGCAGTTTTGATGCAAAAAACTCATTTTCCACCGGATAATTAAACAAGCCAAGGGTGTTGCCCGTGGTACAACTGATGGCGTGAGCAACGTTAAATGCGAAAAAATGAGCCCAATCGTTGTTGGGAAAAAACCGGTAGCGAAAAGCTTTCCACCAGTTTGTGGAAGGGAGCAGGCTCAAGATGGAGTCAGCGCGGGGCTCTTCGTAAATCGCAGCGGCTTTCTCTATTTCTTTTCGGACCGAATTGGAGTACAAAAATGAACGGCTTTTACGCAAAAAGTTTTTGGGAATCGCATTTCCCGTATCGCCGCGGTTCATCCGTCGCCTTATTTGCGGATTATTTTGGTACGCTTTTTCGTAACACGACGCAGAAGAAAGAAGTTCGAGCGCAGCCAGGTACTCTTTTGCAGATAGCGTTTTTGAACTTCCGTTTTGTAGAACGGAATTGTAGAACCGGTCGTTGTTTAAACGGGTTCCGGTGGATGTATAAAGCTGATTTATTTCGCGCCCCTTAATTTTGCCGTCTTCAACAATTGTCTGCACAATATAATCCGACCGGCACCTCAATTCAGCTGAATCAACAAACGCCGGATCTGACGAAATCGTAATATCGCTTTCGAAAACATTCGATTTTCCGAGGTAATTATGTCGAACTGTAACACAGGACGTAAAAAGCAAAAGTCCGATTGCTATTATGCAGGCGACAAGCAAAACAGAAGGGATTTTCAGAAAAAATAAATTCGTTCGCGGTTGACGATGTTGATTCTTCTTTTTTTCGATAATTAACATACCTTCAGGTAGTTTATCGGTTGAATATCTTCTGCAAGATAAAACATTAGTTGCGGGAATTCAATACTGAACAAACTGTATAATCAAAAAAAGTGATTTTTGCCAACCCCGGGCAAACGTAATACCTCAAAAAACACGCTGATTTCAAGCAAAAAAATACCGGGGCTGCAACACCCCGGTATACTACTTACACCATTTACGTGAAAGTACTCTACTGCTTAATTAACTTGATTGATTGTGTTCCTTGTTTTAATAAATAAACGCCGCCGGGTAACCCTGCCGCATCAATTTTGTTGCTTCCAGTTTTCAACAGAATATTCATCATCGCTTTTCCCGACAAATCGTAAAGCACGGCGCTTCCTTCGGTTTTCGCAATAACTCTGATGTAATTGTCAAACGGATTAGGATATGCCTGCAACCGGGCAGACTCAAACAAGTCGATTCCGGTTGTAATCGTTTTCCGGGTGATTGTTGCCTTTTCCGATTTGTTTCCGGCAGCATCAAAAGCAGCAACTTCAATCACATATTCTGTGTTGGAGTTCAAATCTGTTATCGAATAAATTGTTTCAGAAACGGAGTCAACCAAATCGCCGTCGAGGTAAATAACATAACCTGCCACACCAATATTGTCGGTTGAAGCATCCCACGAAAGTGCAAAACTTAGTTCGGCAGGAGTTGCATCGAGATTGGTTGGTGCAGTCGGCGCTGTTTCGTCAATTGTTGACACATTTCCTGACGCTTTTTCAGAAATGTTTCCGGCAGCGTCAAATGCTTCCACTTCAATTGTGTATTCTGTTGTTACATCCAATCCGGTTAACAAACAACTCGTTTCTGCAACGGTATTTGCCAGGCTACCATTTACGTATACATTGTAGCCGGTTACGCCCGCGTTGTCAGTCGGTTCATCCCAGGAAAGTGCAATACTGGCTTCTGCCGGCAGCGCAACGAGGTTGACCGGTGTTGCCGGCGCTGTTTCGTCAATTGTTGAAACTGTTACCAAAGCCTTTTCAGACTTATTTCCTGCGCCATCAAAAGCTTCTACTTCAAGCGTATATTCTGTTGCAGCACTTAATCCGGTTGCGGTATAAATTGGTTCTGGTGTAACATCAATCATGCTGCCGTTCACGTAGATATTGTAACCTGCAACTTCCACATTGTCGGTCGAAGCTGTCCAGAAAAGCGCAATAGTGGTTTCAGCAGGAACAGCCGCAAGGTCAGTTGGAATAGCCGGTGCTGTTTCGTCGATTGTTAAAACCGTTGTTGATGCTCTTTCCGATTTATTCCGCGCGGAATCAACAGCCTCTACTTCTATCGCATATTCGTTACCAAGCTTCAATCCGGGGATTGTACATTTTGTGCCTCCCACATGGGCTTTTAAATAGCCATTCACATGAACATTGTAACCAATTACGCCTACATTATCGGTTGAAGCATTCCATGAGAGCGTGATGCTGGTTTCTGAAGGTACGGCAGTAAGATTGGCAGGCATTGATGGCGCTGTGTGGTCGGCTGTTAAAACCGTCAAAGCAGCTCGTTCCGACTTGTTTCCTTCGCCATCAAAAGCTTCCACTTCAAGCGTGTATTCTGTTCCGGACTCCAGTCCTTCTATCAAATCATTTGTTTCCGTAACCGTATTTACCAAAACACCATCAACATAAACATTATAACCGGCAACTCCGGTGTAATCCACTGAAGCAGTCCACGAAATGGCAATGCTGGATTCGGTAGGCACACCCGAAAGCTCTGTGGGTACAGTGGGCGACTTTTTATACACCAAAATGTTGAACGAAGTTTCCGCAAATTTCTCGCCGTAGGTACTGTGCGTCCCGGTTTCACGCAGGGTAATTGTTGCTTCACCGGTTAAATCGGCGGTAGGCGACAAGGTCAAAATATCGCTGCTAATATCCGTGTTAATCAATTCGGCATTGGAATTGCCCGATACTGATTTTGAGAATGACACCCCGGAAGAAGTACTGTGTTCAAATACTCCCGCTAACGAAATCTGGAGGGCTGCACTGTTTTCTTCAATTTCTATATCTGCCACCGGATTGAGCACAACCGGTTTATAAATTCGCGGTTTAATGGTGATGTCAATGGTTCGCGTCGCAGAAAAACCGTAAGAATCTATTGCATCCACTGCAATGGTAACAACCGAATCTTTATCCACAGTATTTGTAAAACGGGCATACAACCTTTTATTTCCTGAGGAAGTGTAAGATGTGTACCATGTCAGCCACGAAGCGTGCTCCAGATACCTCGGATAAATTTCAAAATTATCTTCCTGATCGGTAAAGCGATTTTTATAAATTGTAATGGTTGTATTGCTCGTGGCCATTTCGTAAGTAGTGACTTTTGGCATGGAGTATCTTTCGTTGGCCAGTGGTTTTTCGTTGGCATCAAAAGCCATAACACTTCTTAAGAAAGACGAGCCTGTTTCAACACCTCCGAAACCTATGCCTTTTGCAAAGTTTGCATCAAAAGTAAAACCTTTGGAATTTGTTTGTGCTGCATTTGAATAGGTTGCAAAATATTTATCCAGCGAAGCGTGGTATACAACCCCGGTCGGATAAAAATCATCTGCGCCCTTCATCAAAATTTCTGAATCCAGTGTTTTCGTGGAAATGTTGAATGCAACAAAACCTCCTCCGTTAGCCAGAAGAATACTATCGTCTGTTATTAAAGCTTCAGCATTTAACGTATTTGTCAGGCCGGTTCCGGTGTCCGAAACCGAAAATGAATTACCCGCAGCATCGTATTCCAATACAGCTGCATTTCCTGATGCAACAAGAGTTCCTGTAACATACAGTTTGTTCCCTTTGGCAAGCACAGTAGACGGAATCAATTCTGCAGAAGAAAGAGAGGTCTGGCTTTCCACTGCACCCAAAATCAAATCAACAACCACCACATTACTCAATCGGCCGGTCTCCTCATCCAAAAGGAAAACGTACGCTTTATCCCCCACTACTTTTACACTGTGTGTTTTTTCGGAAAGGGCAATGTTTTTACTCAAAGTCAAATCCGACTTGTAATAAACAGACAGATTCGACTGACCTGCAATCAACAAAAGATTATTGTAGACCGCCAACGCGCCACCCCGGGGTTCTCCAAATTCTACCGAATCTGCTTTTGCATTGGTTGTAACGTTGTATTTAAACAGAAAATCATCGCCTGAAACAAAAGCAAAAGCGCCGTCAACAAGCACATCTTTAACCGAGTGAGAATCCAGTTGATTGTCAATAACACGTATTTCCCCGGATTCAGGAAAATAGGAATTCAGCGATGATTTATCGGGACTGGCAACCAAGGCATCATTTACAAATAGTATTTGTTCTTTTTTGTCGTACCCGTCCGGTTCGTACACAAACACAACACTTATAGTTGTGTCCCTTTTGTAAGATGTGAGGTTAAACTGCAACGTGTCTGTTCCGTACTCACCTTCGGTAAAATTACATTTCAGTGTATTTTTTTCAATAACAGGGTTTGCGATACCATTTTTCGACACTACTGAATTAAGGTAGGTCGTTGAATTCGTTCCTGTTTCAAACAATTCGCCGCTGGTTTTCGCCCCCACCGGATCATAATAAGAAATCACAACCGGATTGTCTACCGGACTCAGTTCCGGCACCTTGTTTACAATAACCAATATTGAATCGAACAACTCGGGATTACTATCGGAATGCGCGTAAACCATCGTTCGGCCCACCTGTCTTCCGGTAAAAAGGCCGTTGTCAATTTTCCCCACTTCCGGGTTGGAAGTTGTCCAGGTGTAGGTATCGTAAGTATACCTGTTAGAAGTGCTTCCATTTAGTACATCGCCAATATTATCTTCTCCTTGCGCTGTAATGCTGATGGTTTCTCCGACAAAAAGTTTTGTACTGTCGGACGAAGCTCCTGAGTTGCCTTCCATTTCCAAAACAACACCTTCGAGTTCTACCACGATTAACCGAATAGAATCGGTGGGAATATCGTCTTTTTGAGAAAAACGCAACCATGTTTCTCCATTTTCAACAGCAGTAAATAGCCCGGTGTTATCTACAGTTCCCACGCCCGAAGCAGACGAACTCCATTGTTGGGTGCCCTCTTCCTGCGGGCGGCCGTTTTTAAACAAAAACCCTTCGAATTGGCAGGTCTGCCCTTTCAGAACTTTCAACTGGGTAATTCCAATGTAGTTGATGTAATAATCTTCCGGCACATAATCGGGGTCAGGTGTGGTTATGCCGACTCCGGCCACCTCCGACGACCATTCACCAAGCCATCCGGCATTGGCAAAACCGGCTGTGTAGATTTTCACAAAATCAATCTGGTCTAACGGAACATGATTCCCGTCTTTATCTACCGCCCAACTGAGGTCAAAACCATCAGCGGCTTTTCCTTTTTCATCGTTTTTATACGGATTTTGAGGGTCTGTCAAATCTGAGCTGTTACCGCGGCTGTCGCAGTAGCCAAAAATCGGGGCACGATAAAACTCAACGTAGCTTGGCGTACTCATATCCAGCGTACTCTTAATAATATTCCCTTCATAAGTCATCGAATCCTTATCGCATCCGAAGTCAAACGGATCCGGATAATAGGGATGACTATGAAAAGCATTAGAAAGCAACGCACCGGTTTCACCATTGTCTTTTTTCCACGGAACAGTATAACGCGAATCATAATGCGGGTTGTAGTAGGTCATTTTCACGTTTTTCTGGGTGCTGCTCATGTAGTAATCAGAGCCGGCCAGTTCGTACCACTCACTGTCGTTCGGAATTCCGTCGCCATTCACATCTTTCATAACCCGCACCGCCGCCGGCTCGGTCCAAACGCCATACAAATTGGCAGAAAAAGCATTTCCTTTTATTGAAAAATCAACCCCGTATGGATTTTGCGGATGATTCACAATAGGCTGATCAAACCCGAAAATCACGTATCCGCCAAAAGCGCCAAGACTAATCATTGTTGCATTTTCGCCAAGCGTTTTTTCGGCTGACCCGCTTTGTGCAATGCTTTCGTTGGTAAATTGTCCGGGAGCAGGCATAAATTCAACAACACGGCTGGCGTATGCATTTTTATGAATGCTTATTTTAACCATTGCAGTATCGTAATTTCCGTCTGTATCGGCAATGCGATATTCCAAATTTTCAAAAGAATAATTGGGAGTTGACTCGTCGCTTTCGTAGGTAAAAACACCATTACCACTATTAGTCAGCGTTCCGTAATTTGCCCCCCTGAGAATTTCGATGCTTGCTTTATCGAGGTATGCCGACGGCTGGTCGTTTCTTACCAGGTTCATCTCCAATGTTCCGCCGATATCAGTAGTATAGGAATCATTTCCGGCAATTATCGGTGCAATGTCTGCAAAAACAAAAGCTTCGGCATCCACCCCGTTGTAATTAATTCGCACGGTTAACGTATCCTTTCCGTAGGCTCCCGGCGGAATTGTGTAATAAAACCACTGCCCGCTGTACGAAGAGTGGTAATACCCGTCGAACAACAGGGTGCTTTCATTGGTCGAACTAAATGAAATAACCACATCGTCACTTTCGGCAATTTCTGCTTTTTCATCGTATCCTTCCGGAAAATTAAACAGATCGGCAAACTTAACCGTTTTGCTGTACTTACTGGAACTTCGCGTTCGTTCCACGTTTAGATCACTTTTATGGGAAAACGATTGTCCCACGCTCAACTGGCTTGCCAGCAGAAAAACTGAACAAACCAAAGAAAAAAGGTACTTTTGTTTCATGATGCTGTTTTTTGTAAAAATTATTGGTATCAGTGAACGGCAGAGAGTTTTGGCGAACGCTGCCGTTCCGTTTTTATATTGATTAAACACTTTTTACACAGGCAATCGGAATAATTGCTTCGAACATATTCGTAGTCCTCTTTCGATAGGATGACCTCAATGCAGTCGCATTTCAAGATGTCGTCGTTTCGACATTCGAAAGTCTCATTACATACCGGGCATGTTTTAATCATGTCGAACAATTTTAAAAGAATTCATTCCACACCTCAGAATATACACACCATTTTCAAGTTCTGATGTATCTACATGATTAACACCCGTTTTCAATTGAAATTGAAGAACTGCTTTCCCCGACACATCGTAAATTACTGCATCGCAATCGGTTGCTGTTTTTATGGAGATGGAAGACAAAAACGGATTGGGATAGATCACCACATCGTTCTTGTTTTCAACAGAAGAAATTGCCGTAGACACTGTTGTCGATTGTGTTATTGTTGCTTTTTCCGAACTGTTTCCGGCAGCGTCTATTGCTTCAACACTGATTTGGTATTCAGTAGCTGCTTCCAATCCGGTTAATGCGTAAACAGTTTCAGTGGTGATTCCCTGCAAAATATCGTTTACATACACATTGTAACCGGTAACGCCAACATTATCGGTTGATGCAGTCCACGAAACCGAGATGCTAGTTTCTTCAGGTTCGGCAACCAAATCGACCGGAGTTGTTGGGGCAGTTTCGTCAGGTGCGGCAGAAGTAGAAACAACAACCGTTGCTTTCTCCGAACTGTTTCCGGCAGCGTCTATTGCTTCAACACTGATTTGGTATTCTGTAGCAGCTTCCAATCCGGTTAATGCGTAAACAGTTTCGGTAGTTGTTCCCTGCAAAATATCGTTTACATACACATTGTAACCGGTAACGCCAACATTATCGATTGATGCAGCCCACGAAAGCGAGATGGTTGTTTCCGATGGTTCAGCAACCAAATCGGATGGCGTTGTTGGGGCAGTTTCATCAGGTGCTGCAGAAGTTGAGACAACAACCGTTGCTGTTTCCGAACTGTTTCCGGCAGCGTCGGTTGCTTCAACACTGATTTGGTATTCAGTAGCAGCTTCCAATCCGGTTAATGCGTAAACAGTTTCGGTAATTGTTCCCTGCAAAATATCGTTTACATACACATTGTAACCGGTGACACCAACATTGTCGGTTGATGCACCCCACGAAACCGAGATGCTAGTTTCTTCAGGTTCGGCAACCAAATCGACCGGAGTTGTTGGGGCAGTTTCGTCAGGTGTGGCAGAAGTAGAAACAACAACCGTTGCTTTTTCCGAACTGTTTCCGGCAGCGTCTATTGCTTCAACACTGATTTGGTATTCTGTAGCAGCTTCTAATCCGGTTAATGCGTAAACAGTTTCGGTAGTGGTTCCCTGCAAAATACCGTTTACATACACAGTGTAACCGGTAACGCCAACATTATCGGTTGATGCAGCCCACGAAAGCGTGATAGTTGTTTCGGCCGGTTCGGCAACCAAATCGGATGGCGCTGTTGGGGCGGTTTCGTCGCTGGCAGAAATAGTTGAAACAACTACTTCCTGCACTCTGTTTACAGTCTTCCCGTTGGAATTAAACTGCACTGTAATGTGAGCAGTTCCCGACTGCTGAGCTTTTGCAGTGAGCGTTAGTTCATTGTTTTTTATTGTTGCCGAAACTACGTTTGTATTATCATTTGCAACAATACTTTTTACAATAGCTGCCGACAAGTTATCCTGATCGCTTGCCATATTTTCCAGATTGATGGCAACAGGCTGCGTGTTGTCGAGTGTTACCTGCGAAAACTGGGAGACTGCGGGCGCATGGTTGTCCGGAAAAATAAACATGGCTGGAAACCAGTACCGTTTAATGGGTTCAAAAGTCTTTAACAAATTTCCGCCATCGTCTAACTGATAAATAAAATAAGATTGATTGATATTGTCGAGGTACAACGCAGCATATATTTTATCGTCCAGCGGATTAATACGAATGCTTGCGCCGTAAAAATACCGACCTTCGTCATCGCTGTCGTATATCAAGGTAAATTCGTTACTATCGATATTGTAGCGATACATTTTTGAAGTGGTAAACCAGTTCCATTTACTTTCGTTATATGTAAAATACAGCACATTTTCTTTAGCACTGGCGCAAAGTGAGCCGGCTGTCCACGCATACCAGGATTGATTAATCCCGGCGCCTCCTGACATGCTAATGATTTCTGTTTCCAACGTATTGGGGTTGATTTTCAACAACTGGTTACCGTTCCACTGTTCACCAACCGTGCCGTAAGGATATTTTTGCGAACTGGCATTCGAATTTTTCCCCACCCAAATTGTTCCGTCCTTACTTTGGGTCAGCGTGCTAAAACAGCCTTCAATTACTTTTATCACGGTATCCGACTCCGGGTCAATCACCAACACCCCTTTATCCTGCTGAATGGCAAACACGTAGTCGGAAGTCCGGCACATCATCCCAATCTGATTATTGTACAAAGGCCCCACCCCATCGGCATTACTTTCGCCGCCGGTAATCAACGGATTTGCTGTTCCGGAAATTCTTTTCCCAATTTCAAAAGTTGTAAGATTAAAAACGTAAATACCGTTGGATGTACCCACATAACCTTTGCTTTTGGTTACACCTACAAAGCTTCGCCCGTCGGCAGCCGATTTACCGTTTATTTCGAAAATAACCGGAATCCGTTTCTTTACTCTCAGCGTTTTCGCGTCGGCAACAATAATTCGCCCGCCGCTTACGGGATTGGTTTCGCCTGAATCCTGATCTTGCTTGGATATTACATAAAGGTTGCCTCCGTAAATCGTTCCAAACTGGGCGGTGCACCCTAACGAAATACCAGCATTGTCGGCATTCTCCTGAAACACCAGATAGTCAAACTCTTCGGTTTTGGGATTCAAAAAATTGATGGTGCTGTTGTTATGCCCGAACCAGTCTTCGTTGAGAATAAAAACCCCGTCGGTGTACTGTGTTGTTTGAGCTGTTGCCGGAAAAAAAACTGACCAAAAGACAATGAAAATCAATAGCTTCTTCATTTTTACAATTTTTAGTTTTATGGATTGGGTATAATAACTGCAGGTTCCTGAATGTGTAAATCTTCTGCCCGGGCAAGTTCGGTGGATGTTTCGCCCAGCCAGCCGCACTGCTGGTTTACGGCAGTATAAACGCGAATAAAATCGACTCCAGGCAAATGCATGGCATTTCCATCCTTATCAACAGCCCAGCCAATATCGAAACTGATTTTGTCTTCGTACTCATTGGGATGATTGTCGACGTACCCCCAGGGATAAGTATATTGCACGTAATAAGAGCCGTTACCACTTTCATCAACGGCATTGTTGGCAATGATTGTTCCTTCAAAATTCAGTTCGCCAACATTCAACCATTTTGGAAAATAATCCTGCCGGTGATAAACGGTTCTGGCAATATAACCTTCGCCTCCCCGGTTGTCTGTCCACCGCACATAAGTACTATCAGAAATCGGACTGTTGGGCTTTGGTGTAGGTTTCTTATCCGAAGCCGGTTTGTAATACGTTATTTCGTAATTATGCACGGTTTCCGGTTTGTGGTACTCGCTTCCGGCCAGTTCGTACCACTCGTCGTCGGGAATGCCGTTGTTATTGCGGTCTAATGAAACCATGACAATTCCCGGTTCGCAACTTCCGCCTTCTTCCGGCGCTTCGGGATTCGGATTGGCTGCGGCATAAAACGCATTCCCTTTTATTTTGAAGTCCTTTTTACCGGCAACATTAACTACGGTATGGTCGAAGCCAAATGTGATGTAACCGCCATAACCGCCCAACGAAACCATAACATCGTTTTTCCCGGAAATGCTTTCCTGCGCTTTATTTATCATGGTTTCCTCGGTGTCACCTGTTTCGTACTGGGGTATGGTATTCACAAATTGCCCGGGTGCCGGCCGGTATTCAAAAACCTTTGTAATGTAACGACTGTAAACAACCTGCTCTTCCCACACAACAATCTGAAAAAAATGTTCTACCGAATTTTCAGCGTCGATAATATTCAGTTTCAGGGAATATTTGCCCGGCTTTTCGGCAACAAAAATATAGTCACGCGCTTCAGAAATAACAGAATCCTGTCCGTTTACGTCCAACATGCTCCATTTGCACTTTCCCGGGAATTCGGGATGAAGGATGATTTTTTTCATCCGTTCAACGGAGTAAATATCGTCTATTCCGAGATTAACCATGGGAATGTCCTGGCTACACGAAAACAGAAAAAACAGCAATAACAAAGCAGGTATAAATTGTTTCATCGGCTTAATTTTTAAACAGAAAAACCATGTGGGCAGGAATATCACCCGCGCGCACACTCCACTTTCGCTTTCCATTGCGGTTGTAGCAATGTACCACCCCGCTGGAAACATAATTTTTAGCATCGGTAACGTAGATATCTCCATTTTCAGGATTAATTTTTAATCCATAGGGAATGGTGATATCCTTTTCGGTTCCGTCAGTAATAAAATGACTGGTAATCAATTCTTTTGTCTTCACATTTATTATCCCGTACGAAATGGCGTTTTCTTCGCTTTGCTCATTCCACTCGGTACTGTAGAAATAAAGCGAGTCGCCTTGTATGCACATATTGCTGCACGGAATATCGAGAGTATCGGTTACCACCATCTCGTTCGAATTCTGATTTTTACGCGCCAGCACAAAAAGCCGGGAAGGAATTGTTTTGTAATCGCCTCGCGACGAAACCCACAATTTGCCGTATTTGTCTTTGCGCAACCGGTGCAGGTTAATTCCTACCGGAATTTTTTGCACTTGTTTCATAGCGTACATTTCCACTACCGAAATGGTATAATCGTAATTTGGGACGCGGTATCCGCCCGAATTGGCAACATAAATGTATTCGCCCATAATTTCCAGTTCATCGGGCTGGTAACCAACAGTTACTTTACCTGTTACCTGCAACGACGTGGTGTCGATGCGGTAAACGGCTCCCAGTTGCGCATCGGGGTCGATGGCAACCGGCCCGACATATGCCGACACGTAAGCCTTTCCACGATGAAAACGAATGTAACGACAGTTGGGAACATCTACCTGACCAAGGCGTTCTCCGGTGCGGGCATCCATAACTTCAACCTTGTGCGAACAGTTGATGACTGCATACAATTTGCTGCCGTAAATCTGAATGTCGTTTCCCACATCGCCCAGTTCTTTTATGATATTCGGATTACGCTCGGCGTACAGATTGCGCACGTAATAAGCATTTCGAAAATCCACAAAATCGATGGACGCTTTGTTGCTTCCCATGTTTCCCTCGTTCAAAACATACATTCCTACGGGGTCGGTATCCGAATTGATTTCCATGGGCAGAATCTCGTATTCCGTAGGAACTACCAGTTCGTCTTTCCGGCACGAATAAAGCAGAGTAGCAATAACTAATATGTATATAAACCGGTTCATCATTGGAATTTTCAAATTTCGATGCTCACTAGAAAACGGTAATTTCGTTTCGGCATCGGATAATTGAGTATCACGTCATAATCCTGACTCAGCAGATTATTTATTTCAGCTGAAAATTTCAGCAATAAAGAATTCAATTTCATCTGTTTTGAAAACGACACATCGCTGGTGTACCAGGGCTGGGTATAGTTGTAACGAATATTTTCCTGCTGGTTGTAGCGTTCACCCACGTATATAAAACTGTAGTTCATCGACCAGTTTCTCCAGGCCAGCATTGCAATTGCCGAACCACTGTGCCAAGGGATGTACGGAATTTGGTGGCGGTAATACGTATCGGCATGATTGGTAATATCAATGGCCTCCTGATACGTGTACTGCAACTTTCCAGTCAGTTTTAAATCTTTAGGCAGCAGAAAAGTTGCCATGGTTGTTAAATCAACACCGCGAATATCCACTTCGCCAAGATTTAGCATTGTCCAGCGGAATTGCTGGCCTTTGGGATAAGCAACAATTTTATCTTTTACGTAATTGTAATAGGCATCAACTCCAAAATGAAAAGATTCGAACCACTGCTTCTGCGGATTTGTATCGTACAAAACTCCGATATTGTATTGCTCGGCATATTCCGGGCGGAGAAAAGCATTACCCATATCGGTGTAATACAAATCGTTAAACGTTGGCATGCGAAAAGATTTCTTGTAGAAAGTCCGAAATACAATTTCATGTTTTTTAAAAGGCTGGTACGACATAAACACTGCCGGAGTAAACACCTGTTTATTGGGAACATCGTCGCGCTGGCGGTCTTCTTCGTTCACCAGTGTTTCCAAAATGCTGGCTTGAATTTTCAACTGGTCGGCCACAGTAAAAGCAGTAGCTGCCGACAGCCAGTGTGTAACGCGCGAAACATCAACAAACTCAGAAAGCCCGTTCCACTGAAAATCGTATGCCATGGAAACGTCCCAGTTCCTGCGTAACGCGTATTTGTTGGCCCACGAAAAATAAGCCTCTTTCTGTTTGTAAATGTTATCTACGTGTATCAGCTTATCGTCGTTATTAATATAATGCGTAACATCGGCGGCGTATTTCACATTTACTTTTGAACTGAAATTCGGCGTCAAATCCTGCTGATAAACCCCCTGTACAAACGAATTATTATCCCACAAACGTTCACCTCTGCGCCACACATTATTTACGATAGCTCCCGGAATTCCGCGTTCCGAAGCGTAATGATAAACATGAACTTTCCACATGCCCGATTCGAGGTAACCGTTGAGGCTGCCCTCCATTCGCACCGCATCAATATCACCGTTTTGCCGGGTGGCAGTGGTATCGTAAGCCAACTCTCCGGAAGGCGTAACCCGCCGGTACCGGAATTTATATTTGCCATTGGCATTTATCCATTCAACATTAAAAGTTGTATTGATTTTTTCGCTGATTTTGTACTCGTAAAGCACCGACGGATTGAACAACCCAAACGACCCGGTGCGCATGCTCGCCTTTACATTGGTATCTTTTCCCTTTTCGAAACGGGGACGTTTGGTGGTGAGGTAAATACTTCCGGCAGAACCAAACTCCTTGGCAGATTGAAATATCTCACTTTTCTGCCCGTTGTACAAAGAAATCTCCTCTACATTTTCCAGCGAAAACTTTCCCAAATCAATCTGGCCGTTTTGAGCATTTCCAAGCTGAATTCCGTTGTAAAATACGCCCATGTGATTGGTGCCCATACTTCGGATATTCACGGTTTTTATTCCGCCAACTCCGCCGTAATCTTTAATCTGAACGCCCGAAAAAAAACGAATGGCATCGGCAACAGAAAAACTGTTCAATTGCTCCAGTTCCGCTCCTTTCAGCGTTTGAGCGGGAATAATTTCTTTGTAGCGTTTGGCAATCACAACAATTTCATTGAGACGCTGAACACTATCCAACCTGCTTTGAGAAAATACATTGGTTACAGCCAACAGCAACACAACTATCCCAAGATGCTTGACATAAAACATAAAAAGCCCTTCTAATTTTTCAACTCAAAACAGCTTTCGAAAATCTAAACATCGGGATAAACACGGGCAAATCATAGAGTTCTGCATTTGTCTGTCACCGGCTTTATTTCCCGAAAGCCTCTAACTAACTATTCTGGCAGGTCTTCTGACTTACTCCATCTTTGAAACGCCCTTCCCGTTCGTCAACTGACAAACAGTGGAATTGAGTATTGTTCAAAGACTTTGGCGGAGCTTACAGCAGCGGGTCTGTTCAGGATTTTCACCTGATTCCCTTTTCACCGTTTTCCGAAAATGGAAAGTGCGGCACCAAAATCGAGGTAAAATTAGTATAAAATATTCGAAGTTTGTTCGTAAAATGTGCACAGATATATCCACACATTAAAAACGAAAATTATTTCTTCTGTGAATGAGGCAACTATGAATCACAAAATATCGTCCGTCCTTTTTTCACAAAAAAAATACATTTAAATGAAAGCGGCTTTTTAATATTTTTCAGAAATATGAACCAAAACACCTTTCATTTCGAGACGCTCAAAACCGGTTATCAGGTAATTTAAGACGAAACGATAAACCGGATTGGCGGTATTATCATTCACACTCTTTTTTACACTGTTCATGATAACATCAACTGCTTTTATATAAGCTATTTCCCGTTGCTCGTTAGTAAAATTCTTGTTGTTGTATGTTACCAGGTACTCAAAAATTTTGTCTGTAATTACGTTGGAGTTAATAAGCGATTGGTCGGAAAAATCAAAAAATCGGAAGTACCCCCGCTGAAAGTATTCCAGCCGTTCATGCCGGGATAAAAAACCGTCGCGGAATGGTTCGCGATACAACCCGATTAACCGGCTTGCAAAAAGTGTGTTGTTTGCCTCAACAGCTTGCTCAATAAAACTGTTTTTCTCCATTTGAAGCTGGTTAAATGCATTTGCCCGTTGAGCCATTTTGGCCTCAATTCCATTTATTGCAGAACTGCTTTCGCCTGACTCTTTTGCCTTACCGTACTGCATCTGCAGATAATCGACTTCATCTTCAAGCAAATTCAGTTTTTTCCGGTACTCTTTCTCTTTTTTCAAAAAGCCGAACCACACCCGGTTCTCTTCAGATTGGATAACAATCAAGCTGTCTGCGGGCGCTTTAAAATCTGTTTCAAAAACAATGTTTTTTGCATTGAAAATAAAGTCCAGCTGTTGCGGCGATTCGCCCATCACTTTTGCATAAGTGGTTTGCCCAAAAACAAGGCGGTACATTCCAGTATGAAAATCGGCTGGCATATTAAATTTCGCAACTTTTACACCTTTCTCGTTTTGCATGAATAAACGGCTGTACTCAACGGAATCAACGGCAGTAAAAACCTCGCCGCTCAATGTTCCAAGCACAATTTTGCTTTCAGGTTGGTTTTTAATTCTAATCTCCAGCGAATAGGATTGAGGAAATGCAACCAGCGAAAAAAATAGAAAAATTAAACACGATTGTACCCTTGCTTTTTTCATGTTTCCCAAATAAAATTACAGCCCGGCCAAACTGCCAGACCAGCTTCCTTCAAAAGTATAAAAACATCTTCAAATATGATAGAATGAGCAAAAGAGAAATGGCCACCCAAGTTCACCAGAGTGGCCATTTCAAACACTTAAGCAAATGCTTCAAGTTTAACTTTTCGAGATAAAAGGGTCGCTTAAGTAATATTCTCAGAAATATTTTCTGTTTTCTATGCGAAGCTACGAAATTCGAAACAGAACAGAACATTTAGATCATAAAACCAATGTTCAGATCGTAAAAAAATATTCAAAAGAAATTTTTCATTTTGATCAAAAAATAAAAACTCCCATTTTTACATCTCCAATTAAACAAAATGAGCAAACCAACTTTAATAATACTTCTTTTCATACTTGCTGCCTGCTCGGGCAACAAATCACAAAAAACAGCGAAAACCAAAAATGCAGAGGCAGGTGCCCCAGTGCAGAAAGAATCAGTATCAACTGACAATCAAAATCATTCAAAAAAAGAACAGGCCAAAAACACAGGAGAAATGATTCTTTTTGAAGCAGGCTCTTTTTTCATGGGTTCCGAAACCGGACTACCCAATGAAAAGCCTGTTCATGAAAAGAAAATCGAACCGTTTTACATCGATAAAACTCCGGTTACGGTAGAACAATTCAGCGCCTTTGTTGAGGCAACAGGTTTTAAAACTGACGCCGAAAAGTTTGGAGACTCAGGTGTTTTCGACCTTGAAAAACAAGCCTGGGAACTTTTACCCGGAGCAATGTGGAGTAAACCTTTTGGGTCGTCCGGACCGGAGCCCGACAAAAATCATCCGGTAACCCATGTCAGCTGGAACGATGCCGCGGCATACGCAGAATGGGCCGGAAAACGTTTACCCACCGAGGCCGAATGGGAATACGCAGCCCGCAGCGGAAAAAATTCAGGCGAAAAATTCAGTTGGGGAAACGAAGTTTCTGCTAACGGCCGGTATTTTGCCAACACCTGGCAGGGCGAAATAAATGCACCGCAAGCAAACGATGGATATTTATTTACGTCTCCGGTGGGAGTTTTCGGCGAAAACGAGGCTGGGCTGACCGACATGGGAGGAAATGTTTGGCAGTGGTGTGCCGATGTTTACAAACCTTATCCGGGGAGCAGCGAGCCACACCGGGCGGACCAAAATGTTAAGGTAATTCGCGGAGGTTCTTTCTTTTTCGATCAAAACGGGGAAGATAGTTTTTCTGTAAGCGGGCGTTCGGGAAATTCCAAAGAAACATCGCTGTTTAACACAGGGTTCAGGTGTGCTAAAAACGCAAAAATTGCAAACTAAAAATATTAGCTTTTTACAAATCAATTAAATCAAAAAAAGTACAAAATGAATCGAAGAAATTTCATTGGAAAGGCAGCTGTCGGCGCAGCAGCGGTCACAATTATTCCGCGCCATGTAATGGGGGGACAAGGATTTGTTGCAGCAAACGACCGGGTTAACCTGGGTTACATCGGAACAGGAAAACAGGTTTATACACTGCTTAACAATATTGGAGAGTGCAAGGAAACAGCTATTCTTGCGGCGTGTGATGTTTTCAAAAGCAAACTCGACCTGTTTGTTGATGCTGCCAATAAAAACAACTCGAAAAAAGGTATAAATACCAAAGTAGACAGTTACCATTATTACCGCGAATTACTCGAACGTAAAGACATCGACGCGGTGGTAATTGCTGCTCCCGACCACTGGCACGCCCAAATGGCCGTTGATGCTGCAAAAGCAGGAAAAGATATTTATTGCGAAAAACCGATGGCGCTAACCGTTGCTGAAGGCCGTGCCATGGTAAACGCAACCCGTAAATACGACCGTGTTTTCCAAACCGGTAACATGCAGCGGTCGTGGAGAGACTTCCGCCATGCAGTAGAACTGGTAAGAAACGGATACATTGGCGATATAAAAGAGGTGAATGTAAGCGTAGGCGAACCGGTAGTACAATGTGATTTACCAACGCAGCCGGTTCCTGAAGGACTCGACTGGAACGAATGGATTGGACCATCGCTTTACCGCGGCTATAACGAAATTTTGGCGCCTGTTGACGTAAAAGGCCCATGGGCATGGTGGCGCGGCTACCGCGATTTTGGTGGCGGCTTAATTACTGACTGGGGCGCTCACATGTTCGACATTGTACAGTGGGCGTTGGGAATGGACGAATCTGGCCCGGTGCGGTTCCTTCCTCCTGAAATGCCGGCACAAACGCACGGATTAACCATGGTTTACGAAAACGGAGTTCGTGTCAACCATAAATTGTGGGGTGGCAAAGACGACGGAAACGGCGTTCAGTTTATCGGAACGGAAGGAAAAATTGAGGTTAGCCGCAGTTTTCTGAGAACATTCCCAAATAAACAACTGGCAAAAGCTGATTTAAAAGAAACCGACCAAAGGGTATATTTCAGCGACAACCACTACCAGGACTGGGTAGATGCGATGAAAAACCGCAGCAAACCAATTTCTGATGTGGAAGTAGGACATCGTACGGCGTCTGTTTGTAACATTATCAACATCGCTTACGAATTGCAACGGCCACTTTTGTGGAATCCGGCCGCCGAAAAATTCACCGGCGATGCATGGGCAGACATGATGCTTTCACGTCCGATTCGCGGAAAATGGGATTTTACCGATTTTTAATGAACCGGCCATATAGAAACCTGAGGACTCAAAAAATCCTCAGGTTTCCAATCATATTTATACTCTCTCTCTGGCTATTGTCGGGATGCAAAATGTACACCGCGTTTAATGCGGTGCTCGATCCCGAATGGGACGAATTTAGTCAGGCTCCGAAAGGAACTCCCCGCCTTGAATACCACCACTCTTTTCCTGTAATTCATCTATACGGCACTGCGGCAGAAATGGGACATCAATACGGCTCAATTCTCAAAAAACAACTGGAAGGGCTGGATTACATTACTGACAAGTTTTTCCCCGAAAACAAACAAATCGAATACATAAACATCGCCAAAAATTCAGAAGACAAATTACCTTCTGAAACCCTGGAATTTGTAAAAGGAATGTCTGTATCTTCCGGTGTCGATTACTATAAATTACTTGCTATTAATGCTGTTCCAAGGGTTTCGTGCAGTGTATTGGCAGTTTGGGGCGACGCCTCCGAAGACGGAAAACTGCTGATGGGAAGAAATGCTGATTACCAATTCAAAAAAATCAACAAAGCCCTTGGAATTATTGTGGTTAAGCATCCTGCTACCGGGTACGCAACCGTTGCATCATCTTTTCTGGGGCTAGCCGGAGCATTTACCGGAATCAACGAAAAGGGCGTTTGTTACGGAAACATGCTTGTGTACAACGGAATTGAAAACAAAGAAGACGAAAACGGATTGCCCATACAATTACTCATGCAGACCGCGGCAGAAACACAAAACTCTGCACGGGAAATGATTGACTACCTCACTGCCCGGAAACACGTAATCCCGATAAACGTAATGTGCGCCGACAAAAACGAAGCAATTGTTGCAGAATTGGGACAAACAAAATTTACATTACGAGAAGGAAACAAAGGCGTTCTGGCTGCAACAAACTACTTCTACTCCTCGGGTATGTTTGAGAAAGTGGAAAATGACGGACGCCTTACAGCTCTTCTGCTAACGGCACGAAAGTACTACGGGAACTTTAATATGCAACACTTGCAGGAAGCCATGCACGCAGCCCGCCAGCCCAATAAAAATTTACAATGCACATTGTTTGAACCCGAAAGAATGCTCATTCACGTGAGTATGAACAAAGTACCTGCATCAAAAGGGCCTTTTCAAACAATTAGTGTAATCGAACTTCTGGAAAAAGATATCGAATAAAACAAAGTTTGTTAACTTTCTTCATTTTTAACAACTACACCATGAAACGTCTTCTTTTTATCTTCCTTTTAATTGTATTCTCCATAAGATTTTTACGCGCCGAATCGCCCTACCCTGTTCGCGGACTTTGCATTGCGGCTCCTCCGCCAAATCTGGTAGATGAATTTGCCACTTTTATTGAAAATGAGCTGGTTCCATCCGGCCTCAACCTGTTGGTATTAAGAGTGGACTGGGGATACGAATACGAGTCGCACCCCGAACTCCGGAGCAACAACCCACTCACAAAAAAGGACATAAAAAAATTGGTTTCTGTTTGCCGTACAAATAACATCAGGCTTATTCCACAAATCAATTTATTTGGGCACCAGTCGTGGCACAGTACAGCCGGAAAATTACTGGAGGTTTATCCTGAGTTTGACGAAACACCTGACATTAAACTTCCGGAACCGGGCGAATACAAATGGCCGAATTCTGACGGTTTGTATTGCAAAAGTTACTGTCCTTTGCACCCCGATGTGCACGAAGTGGTTTTTGCTCTGGTGGATGAAATTGTAGCAGCGTTTGAAACCGATGCATTTCATGCCGGCCTTGATGAAGTATTCTACATTGGACACAAAGATTGTCCCCGTTGTTACGGGCACGACAACGCCGATCTTTTTGCTGGCGAAGTCACAAAAATCAGGGATCATCTGGCTAAATCCGGAACCGAGTTGTGGATGTGGGGAGACAGGCTGATTGACGGAAAAACGACCGGAATAGGACTATGGGAAGGCAGTTACAACAACACCCACCGTGCCATTGACATGATACCGAAAGACGTGGTTATTTGCGACTGGCACTACGAACGCCCCGACCCCACTGCCTTTTTATTTGCGTCAAAAGGTTTCGGGGTACTCACCTGCCCGTGGCAGAATGCAAACAATGCAATAGAACAGGAAAAAATGACACGGACATTTATTAACAGTGCCACAAACGAGATGAAACCAAAATACTACGGGATGCTCCAAACGGTTTGGGGATCTGTAGAGATTTTCATGAAAAGCTACCAGGGCACTGCCGAGCCCGGAAAAACAGATAAATCGGCAGAATGCTTTAAAGCACTGAGCAAAGTTTGGAATGAATAACATTTCTGGTTCTGAAAAAAGATTTCATTAAAGAAATACAGCCGCTTCCTTGATGCATTTTAACCGGCAAAAAAGATTCTCATATTTTTAGTCGTGAATTATTTCAGCCAAATTACATCAGAACAAAGCATTTAAAATGACATGACAATCAACGATTTAATTTCCTGAAACACATAAAAAGAATCAATCACAAATAGACTTTTCACATTCAACAATTCGGGGAATTGGTGGTTAATGTTTAATTGTATATTTTTAGCCCGATGTTGTATCATAAAATATTCAGACATAAAACGTCAAAAACCTGGGTGGTTTTTGTACACGGAGCAGGCGGCAGCAATGTAGTCTGGTTCCGGCAACTGCGTGATTTCAAAAAGTATTTTAACGTGCTGCTGGTAGATTTACGTGGCCACGGAAAGTCAAAAGCGAACTATTCAAAAGAAGAGCTGTACCGGTTCGACGAGATTGCGCTCGACGTGGTAAAAACCATGGATCACCTTGAAATTGAGAAAGCGCATTTTGTGGGCATTTCCCTGGGATGCATTGTAATAAGGGCCATCGACAAGCTTGCTCCGGAAAGAGCCGAATCAATTATTTTGGGAGGTGCGGTGGTACAATTCAGCAAAAAAATAAATGTTCTGGTAAGTATTGCCAAGTTACTCAACTCCATTCTTCCTTACATGTGGCTTTACCGGCTAAACGCATGGATTTTAATTCCTTCAAAAAAGAATACGCAATCCCGTAATCTATTTATTCGGGAAGCCATTCGGCTGGGAGAAAAAGAATTCAAAAAATGGCTCAGAATGTCAGACGAAATTCGGCTTGCCTTGCAGGAATTCATTGTTAAAGAAGCTTCGGCGCCGGTGCTTTATCTGATGGGTGACCGCGACTACATGTTTCTGCCCATGGTTTCCGATTTGGTAAAAAAACACTTCAACTCGAAACTCGAAGTAATAAGCGACAGTGGTCATGTTTGCAACCTCGATCAGCCCGACGTGTTTAACGAACGCTCCATTCAGTTTATTAAAGCTATTTCCGGATAAAGTGGATTTACCTTTTTTACGGATCCTGATATTTCTGCAACTCCTTATTTGCGGTGCCGTTTATCCACTTTCTGCTCACGCTTTTTCCGAAGAAAAAAATGCAGCAACAAAAGAAAGACTTGACAATAGTAGTAGCTCTTTCAAAACGAATGCAGCCTATTATTTTCACCGCGAAGATTCCGTCCATCGGCTTAATTTCCGCTATCCGGACAAAAAGCGAGGATTGAAACCATGGATAGCTCCTGCCGTGCTAATCTCCGGCGGAACAGCTTTACATTTTGCTACGGAAGCCAAAACTAATGTGCGCGATTTTATGCAGGAAAATCTGGAATACCACGGCACTGTAGATGATTATCTGCAATATGCACCGGGAGTTGCGGTTTACGTTTTTAACGCACTGGGAATAAAAGGGAAAAACAACTTTGGCAACAGCACCGCACTGCTAATAAAAAGCTTTTTACTCAACGGGTTGATAACCGACCAGCTAAAATACCGGGTAAACGAACCACGTCCCAACGGCGGGGTGCGCTCATTCCCGTCGGGACACACTTCCAAGGCATTTATGTTTGCCCATTTCATGCATAAAGAGTTTGGGGAATTAAGTCCGTGGTACAGCGTTGCGGCTTATTCCAGTGCGGCCACAGTAGCCTACATGCGCGTTGCAAAAAGTGCCCACTGGGTATCTGATGTAATAGCAGGAGCCGGAATCGGTATTTTATCTACCGAGCTGGTTTACCTCACTCATCAGTACAAATGGGATAACGAACATTTGCAGAGATTCGACATTTTCCCGTTTCGGTTGGGCAACCAAAAGGGAGTAACGCTGGTTTACAATTTCTGATTCCAAGCCTCCTCCCAAGTTCGCCTCAAAATAACGCCTTCGCTTTTTACAAAAAATCTTCGCGCAACGGCGTAAAGCTGTCAATTAACCTAACATTTTTGGTAAGGAGTTTTACCATGTGCTTTTTATTTGGCGCAACCGCGTACATGTCACCCGCTTTCAGATGCTGCTCCGGCTCATCTTCGCAATAAAAAATAATCTCACCTGCTGCCACGTACGAAGCCTGCTCGTGCGGATGCGAATGGGGCGGCTCGGGTTCGTCCCACGGGCCATTGGAAAAATCAATTAACACACACATCAGGTTATCGGTGTGGATAATTTTTCGCTGAAGTCCTTCTTTCACTTTTTCGTAGGGCACTTCGTCAAATTTAAGAACGGCCATAATTGTTATTTTAAATTTCCCCGAAAATAAAAATATTTGATTGAATGACCTTATTTTATCGGGTTAACAAATGATTTATTACTTTCGCTTGCGAAAAAAAAGGACAATGAAAAAGCTTATTTATATTTTATTCTGGATGCTCCCTTTTGCCGGAGTTTCACAAAATTTTGAATACCAGATTCTGTTTGAAGGAATTGGCGATAACCGCGAATATTTTAGCGGGAAAGCACTCCCACAAACCATTTTAGGAAGCCGCGGCGCATTTGAGCTGGGAATTGAAATGGACAACCACCGGGTTCGTGGCGGACTGAGCCAACTGCTCGAATTTGGAAGCGACCTCGATTACCACAAGCCAAAACTCACACTGTATTATCAATATTCCGACGAGCAAAAAGATTTTCTGTTCGGATCATTTCCCCGGCGCGGACGCATAGATTTTCCGCTGGTTATGATGACCGACACGTTACTTTATTACCGTCCCAACATTGAGGGTTTATTTGGCGAAGTGCGCTGGGACTGGGGTCACCAAAACGGTTTTGTGGACTGGGTGAGCCGCCAGACTGATGTAAAACGGGAAAACTTTACGGCAGGATTTTCCGGCGAAATTTTCCAGAAAAACCTGTTCCTGCAAAACTATTTACTTATGTTTCACGATGCAGGCCCGGGCATTCCGCTTCCTAACGATCACATAAAAGATTACATGGGGTTTGCACTCCAGGCCGGTGTGCGTACTTCTGAAAACTCTGCGGTAAACGGGTTTATTAAAGCAGGAATTTTAGGTTCATCGTTTCGCGAGCGCAGCGTAACCAATGGTTTTAAAAACGCCACCAGCTTATTTGCAGAAGCCCGCGCCCGTTACAAAAACTACGGAATAAAATCGGTTCTGCATTCAGGAAAAGGGCATCAGTTTAAAGATGGAGACCGCTTTTACAGGCAGGATAACTACTGGCGCACAGATGTTATCTGGTATTTTATTAACCACGAAAAAATTAAAGGTTCGTTTAACCTCTCCTTTCACCTTATTAACTGGAACGATTTGGATCAGCAACAACAGTTGTCAATCGTTTATTTATTTGGGAAATAGCAAATTAACCAACCACTTCTCCGAATAAATCGTAATCTCCGGAAGCAGTAACTTTTATCTGGTAAAAGTTTCCTTTTTCCAGTTCCGAAGAAGATGAGATGTATACTTCTCCGTCTACTTCCGGAGAGTCGTATTCTGTTCTGCCAACAAAGTAATCATCTTCTTTCCGGTCGATTATTACTTTAAAAACCCGCCCTATTTTCTGGCGATTTAATTCGGCTGATATTTGCTGCTGCGTTTCCATTATTTCATCGGCACGAGCCTGTTTAATCTCTTCCGGCACATCGTCTTCGAACTTTTTGGCGGCGTAGGTATTTTCCTCGTTAGAATAGGGAAAAACGCCCAGCCGTTCAAACTTTGTATCGATAATAAATTGCTTTAATTCCTGAAAATCAGCCTCTGTTTCTCCCGGGAAACCAACCAGCATTGTTGTGCGCAGAATTACTCCCGGAACTTCCTCTTTTATTCGATGAATAAGCGCTTCTGTTTCTTCGCGGGTAACGTGGCGCAGCATATTTTTCAGCACCGGGTTGGAAATGTGTTGCAGCGGCATATCCAGGTATTTGCACACTTTCGGATTGTCGCGCATAACCGGCAAAATCTCGTACGGAAATTTGGTCGGATACAAATAATGCAACCGAATCCACTCTATTCCTTCAATCTCCGAAATTCGCTCAATCAGCTCGGGCAACCGGTTTTTCCCGTACAGGTCAATGCCATAATACGACAACTCCTGCGCAATGAGAAGAATTTCACGGGTTCCTTTTTTCGCCAGGTATTGTGCTTCTTTAACCAGGCTCTCAATGGGTCTCGATTTATGTCTCCCGGTCATCATTGGAATGGCGCAAAACGCGCACGAACGGTTACAACCTTCGGCAATTTTCAAATATGCGTAATGCGACGGCGTTGTTATTTTTCGTTCGTAAATATGTTCAGGCTGGTAGGTTACTTTCAGCTCGTCTACCATGGCTTTCAAATCGAACTTACCAAAGTACCTGTCTACTTCCGGAATTTCCTGCTCCAATTCTTTCTGATATCTTTCAGAAAGACATCCCATTACGTACAATTTTCCAATGTCGCCCCGCTTTTTGGCATCCACGTAATCAAGAATCATATCAATGGACTCCTGCTTTGCATCGTGAATAAAACCACAGGTATTTACAAAAACAGCATCAAACCCTGTTTCATTGGAATCATGAACCACTTCAAATTTTCCACGCTCCAACTGGTTCAGCAAAACCTCAGAATCCACCAGGTTTTTAGAGCAACCCATCGTAACTACATTCACACGTTTCTTTTCCATCCCGTCAATTTTGGTGCAAAGAAAAGATTTTTTTGTCTGAAATAGAAATAGACTGTTCGAAAAGACTTCAGTAATAAAAATGCTTTTCGGAAAGCCGCATTTGGTAGTAAAAAAAAACGTGGAGCAATTTTCAGACGGAGCCAAAACATTACGAAAGTGATTTCATTGCTTTTCTTTTGTTTGAATTAAGCCGAGACTTTGTTACTTTAGGCGGCCTAATTAATGCATTATGTACAGAGTTTTTTCGTTGATTATTTTCCTGATATTTTTTGGAAGAGTATGTGCACAACAACCCTCGGACTACAACAATACTAAACCCAAAGTAGTAGTTGGACTGGTAATTGAAAACATGCGCCCCGATTACGTTCAACGCTATTGGAATAAGTTTCAGCCCGACGGTTTTAAAAAGCTTTTTTCGCAGGGAGCGGTTTGTACCAACATCAAATTAACCCAGCACTACCAAAATTACGCAAGCGGAACAGCAACTCTTTTTACGGGGGTAAATCCGTCAACTCACGGCATAGTGGGAAAAACCTGGTACGACAGGCTGCGTAGCAAAGAAGCCGAATGCACCGAAGACGATTATTACTTTACCGTGGGAGCCGATTCCAAGTACGGAAATGCATCGCCCAAGAAACTGCTTTCGAATACAATAACTGATAACCTCAAAATATTTTCGCAGGGAAAATCACTGGTTTACAGTGTTGCCATGAACCGCGAATCTTCAATTTTTTCTGCAGGCCACGCAGCCGACGGAGCTTTCTGGTACGACCCGGAAACAGGAAGAATGGTTTCCAGCTCGTTTTACATCAGCACTTTTCCGGACTGGGTGCGCGACTTTAACAGCGAAAATTACGGCGAAAGGTACAGCTACCAAAACTGGGTAACGTTGCGGCCTGAAAAAGAGTACACAGAAAGCCTTCCGGACAATTACATTTTCGAAAAAGGCTATTTTGACAACTGGAACACTTTTCCGCACACCATCGGAAAATACACCCGCAAGGCAGAGTTGCTCACTCCGATTAAAACAACGCCTTATGCAAACGAAATTGTAAAGGAATTTGCGCTTAAGCTTTTCGAAAACGTACCCTTCGGACAAGATGATCATACTGACTTTGCCACGTTTGTATTCTCTTCAATGGATTACGAAAATGGTTCGTTCGGGCCTGCTTCTCTCGAAATGCAGGACAGCTACCTCTACCTCGACAAATACATTGCAGAAGTGATAAACGTTGCTGAGAAAAAATTCGGAAAGCAAAACGTGTTATTTTTCCTGACCGCCAACACTTCTGCGTCGTATCCGGTCGATTACCTGAAAGAAGAATTTCATTTGCCGGTCGACCATTTTTCTCCCGAGAGCGCTTTGGCCCTGCTTACTTCGTACCTCAATATTACTTACGGAGAGGGCAACTGGATTGAATACGACTCGAACCTGCAGGTTTATCTTAACCACGATTTAATCAAGAAAAACAAAATCGACCTGTACCAAATGCAGGAAGAGGCATCAAATTTCCTCAACCAGTTTGAAGGCGTTCAACTCTCAATGACTGCTTACCAGCTCGAACAGGGAAGCTCTACAAGCGGATTGCTGGCAACCCTTGATAAATCGTATGTAAAAAACCGCTCCGGAGACTTTTTGTATTTATTGAAAGAAGGCTGGCAACCTTCGTACAAATTTAAAAAGGTAAATTTCACCGACCAATCGCACATTCCACTTGTTTTTTATGGCGCAGGAATTCAACCTCAATACATTTCGGAACAATACAACGCCATAGATCTGGTTCCCACATTGAGCGATTTAATGCAAATTCCCCGTCCGGATAAAAGTTCGGGAATTACCATCACCCCGGTGTTGAATACAAAAAAATAACCAGTTATCTATTTCCGCTTTTTTACCGAAATAGTTTTGGTATCCTCTGTCAATGAATCTTTATCCAGCTTATTGCCGGCCACAATATTCTTTTGGGAGAAATTCCGGGGTTTCAGATTTACAGACACAATGGTATCTGATGCCAGGGCAAATGTAGATTTGAACTCATCAAACCCGACATTAGAAACTTTCAGTTCCTGCGTCCCTTTTTGTAACAAAAGTTTATAATAGCCGGAGCTGTCGGAAATGGTTCCGATTCCCGAATGACTTTCGTAAATAGTAGCATTTTCGATGGGCTGCCCGGAGATGTAGTTTTTTACATAACCTGAAACTGATAAAAGTTGTGCTTCTGTAACCTGGGGGAATAATACAATCACCCCTAAAAAGAATAATTTAAACATTGTTTTCATTGTTTTCCGGAATTGTTTATTACAAAATATCTGGCTTTGATATCATGACGTTCAGGCGCCCCAAAAGGTTGCGTCAGCTTTCCACTTTTAATCTTTATTTAACATCAAAAACCGCACCAACCGGCGCAACATTTTTTTTGACAAAAGTCACTATTTCGTTCTTATTTAAAATCGGTCTACTTAAAACCATCAAAACCATGTTGAAGAACAGGCATGTTACGCAACAATGTCCTCGTTTTTTTTCAATCATCTGCTTATTTTTATACACGTGTTAGTTACTAGTTTTTAGCAACTAACCGTTCCTGAGGGAGTATTTTATATACTTAAAAAGACGATTTTATAACTTAAATTTTGCCTATGAATCCCATCCAATCTCTAATCAAAGACCTCGCAGATCAATATGGCAGAAAACGTGAAAACCTGCTGCCGGTGATGCAAGGGGTTGTCCAAAAAGAGAAGTATCTTTCCGAGTACACAATGATTGAAATTGCCCGGGAAATGGACATCCCCGCGGCCGAAGTGTTTGGAACGGCTACATTCTATTCGTTTTTAGAAACAAAACCTGCAGGACAATTCATTATTCGCGTATGCAAAACTATTACCTGCGCAATGAAAGGCAAGAACCAGCTGCTTTTTGCCATTCAGGATATGCTGAAAATTAAAATCGGTGAAACAACGCCCGACAACAAATTTACCTTGCTCGAAACCAATTGTCTGGGATGGTGCCACAAAGCACCTGCAATGCTCATTAACGACGATGTTTACACCGAAGTTACCCCCGAAAAGGTTAGGGAAATTCTTACAGGATATATCAAAGAAACCAACTAAAACAGGAAGCAATGGCATATTCTTATCAACTAAAAAGGGTGGATTTTATTTTCAGAAATGAAAATGATTGGGAAAAAGTTCTCTCCACTACCATAAAAAAGAAACCGGACGAAATTATTAACGAGCTCATCAGTTCTGAACTGAAAGGACGTGGTGGCGCCGGCTTCCCTACCGGATTGAAATGGAAACTTACGGCTGAATCGAAAGAGACTGAAAAATATGTAATTTGCAATGCCGACGAAGGCGAGCCCGGAACGTTTAAAGACCGCGAAATTCTTTCGAAAGTTCCTTATAAAGTACTCACGGCAATGGCTGTTTGCGGCTACGTTACAGGCGCAAAAGAAGGGTACATTTATTTACGGGGAGAATATAAATTTCTGGAAAACGAACTCAATAAAGCTATTGATGAGTTTCTGTATTACTGCCAGGAAATAAACCTCGATTTCAAAATTAAAATTTTTATGGGCAGCGGCGCATACATCTGCGGCGAAGAAACTGCGCTGATGGAATCAATGGAAGGCCGTCGCGGAGAACCGCGGAATAAACCACCGTTTCCTACCCAGGCCGGTTACCGAAATAAACCCACCGTAATAAACAACGTGGAAACGCTGGTGCACACCTGGACCATTTTCAAATACGGGGCGAAAAAATTCTACGACCTCGGAGTTCAGTATTCAAGAGGCACCAAACTGTTTTCGGTTTCGGGAGACACTCCCAAGCCCGGCATTTACGAACTTGAGCTCGGCATGAGCCTGCAGGATTTCGTTTACGAATTTGGCGATGGTGACACCAAGGCCGTGCAGGTGGGCGGCGCTTCAGGATTTTTGGTTCCGCGCAAAAAATTTAAAGACACCGCCATTGGTTACGAAGGAAAACTGGTGGGAATTTCTCTTCCTACAGGAGGTTCCATGATGCTTTTCAACAGTTCGCGTTCGATGTTCAACGTACTGGACAACTACCTGGAATTTTTCAGGGAAGAGTCGTGCGGGCAATGCACACCCTGCAGGGTTGGCTGTCAGCAATTACTTCTGGGAATTAAGGCCGTTAAACGAGGAGAGAAACCGGCGTCGTACCTCGACAAGCTGCTGAAACTCACAGAAACCATGCAGCTTACGGCAAAATGCGGATTGGGACAATCGGTTGCCAACTCTTTTTCCTCTATTGTTGAAAATTTCAGGGAAGAGATGATTTACTAACCACCTAAAATTGAAATGATGAACAAAAATGTAAATATCACGATAAACGGTTTTCGGGTAGAAGTAAAAAAAGGGATGACCATTCTTGAGGCCGCCGAAGAGGAAGGAATAAAAATACCAACGCTCTGTTACCACAAAGACCTTTGTGTAGCCGGCAACTGCCGCGTTTGCGTGGTGGAAGTTGTCGGGCAAAAACGGCTCTCCGCAGCATGTGCCACTCCTTGCGAAGACGGGATGGAAATTCTCACCAACAGTCTGAAAGTTAGAAACTCGAGAAAACACATCATTGAATTACTGCTTGCCGAGCACAACGCAGACTGCACCAAATGCTACAGAAACGGAAACTGCGAGTTGCAAAAACTGGCTTCGGAGTACAAAATTATGACGCAGGATTTTCTTGAGCTCTCCCCGCTGAAAAATTACACCATCGACATGTATTCGCCGTCTATTATGAAAGACGACAGCAAATGCATCAGGTGCCAGCGGTGCGTTAGAACCTGTGCCGAATTACAGGGCGTTAACGCGCTGACAGTTGCTTACAAAGGCGACCGCATGAAAATTGCGACGTTTTTTGAAAAGGCAATGAACGATGTTGTCTGCACCAACTGCGGGCAATGTATTAACCACTGCCCCACCGGTGCGCTGGTTGAACGAAATTACATAGAAGAAGTATGGAACGCCATTTCAGACCTGGGCAAGCACGTTGTGGTTCAAACGGCTCCGGCAGTTCGCGTTGGCCTTGGCGAAGAGATGGGGATGAAACCCGGAGAAGCGGTTACCGGGAAAATGGTAGCTGCACTGCGCAGGCTCGGGTTCGATTCGGTGCTGGATACCGACTTTACTGCCGACCTGACTATTTTGGAAGAGGGCACAGAATTACTCACCCGGCTAAAAAAAGCGCTGGTTGAAAAAGACCAAACTGTCAGTATTCCTATGATTACTTCCTGCTCACCCGGCTGGATAAAATACATCGAACATTTGTATCCCGACAATCTGGAAAACCTTTCCACCTGCAAATCGCCCCAGCAAATGTTCGGCGCACTGGCGAAAACCTACTACGCCAAAGCCCGAAATATCGATCCTGAAAATATTGTTTCAGTATCGATAATGCCATGCACTGCAAAAAAATATGAGGCTCACCGCCCCGAGATGCACGACAGCGGCTACCGCGATGTTGACTATGTTTTAACAACCCGGGAACTGGCAATTATGGTTAAACAGGCCGGCCTGGATTTTGAAAAATTACCGCCGGCTAAGTTCGATCGTCTCATGGGTGAATCAACCGGTGCCGGAGTTATTTTCGGTGCTACCGGCGGAGTAATGGAGGCTGCGCTGAGAACAGTGTACGAACTGGTTACCGGCAGAGAAGTACCGTTTGAAAAACTCAACATTAAGCCGGTGCGTGGGATGGAAGGCGTAAGAAAAGCTTCCGTAAAAATAGACAATCCGCTGGAAGAATGGGCCTTTTTGGATGGTGTGGAATTAAAATGCGCAGTTGCCCATGGGTTGGTGAATGCAAAAAAAATTATGGATACGGTTAAAGCCGGGAAAGCCGATTTTCATTTTGTGGAAATAATGGCGTGCCCTGGCGGATGCCTTGGCGGTGGTGGACAACCCATCCCAACCAACCCGGAAATCAGGAAAAAAAGAGCCGAAGCCATTTATGCCGAAGACACCAGCCTGTCGTTACGCAAGTCGCACGACAACCCGGAAGTTCAGAAGCTATACAAAGATTTTCTGAAAGAACCACTGGGAGAACTCTCGCATCATCTGCTGCACACCAAATACACCAGAAGAGAACGTTTTTAGGCTGATTTTCAGTTAAAATGAATAAAATAAAATCCGGTTTCCTATGCCGGATTTTTTTATTCCTGCAAGCAAAATCCACCCTCTAAAACCGGAAAACCAGAGAAGGCAAAACTGAAAGTAAATGGAAGAATGTAAATCTAAAAATGACATTATTATTATCTTCGGCAAAACTTTAATTATGAGCAAACATTTCTCCTTACTATTCTTATTTACAATTCTTGGTTTATCATTATTCGGACAGGAAAAATACATCAGCCATTTTACCTCCGATGTAGTTGTAGAGACGCTTACTTATGCATCGAAAGACGGACAAGATCTGGCGCTTGATGTTTACTTACCACAAAACGATCCGGACACCGACCGCCCACTGCTTTTATTTGTTCACGGTGGTGGTTTTTTTGCGGGAGAGAGAAACAGCGAAAGCATCGTACGGTTTTGCAATAACCTTGCTGAATATGGGTACGTTGCTGCATCTATTTCCTACCGGTTAACCAGAAAAGGAACTCCTGAAAAGTTTGGATGCGACTGCCCCGAAAAAGAGAAACTCGCCACTTTTGCAGCAGCCGTCGAAGACATTCAGGATGCAACATATTACCTCATTCAAAATTCTGAATACCTCGGAATTGACCCTTACAAAATTATTCTTGCAGGCGGTAGCGCCGGAGCCGAAGCTGCGTTAATGACTGCATACACACCTCCGGTATGCTACGATCTGCCATCGGGCCCTGTTTCCTATGCCGGCGTAATTGGCCTGGCCGGCGCCATTCCCGACACCACAATTATTTACAAAGAATCGGCTGTTCCCTCCATGTTTTTCCACGGAACTGACGACAACCTGGTGCCCTACGGAACAGCGCCACACCATTATTGCGCAAAAAATAAGCCCGGATATATAATTTTGCACGGCTCCCGCACCATTGCTTCAAAGCTCGACAAACTCGCGGTTCCCTACTGGCTGCATACCACCTGCGGCGGCGGGCACGAACTGGCCGGCACACCTTTACACAAATACTTCGACGAGATAGTAGATTTTTGTTACAGCTTTGTTGTGAAGAAAAGTACTGAATTCAGGCACACCGTTGTAAAAGACAAAGAACAGCAACCGAATTACAAACAGTATAACTATTGTGAGCAATGAAAAAAATATTAGGCATCATTTTGCTATTAATACCCGCAACTCTATTTTCGCAACAGATGAATATCGTTTCCTTCAACATCAGATACAACACTCCCAACGACGGTGAAAATGCGTGGCCCAACCGGATAGAAATGGTCAGCGGCCTTTTACGTTTTCACGAAGCTGATATTTTTGGATTGCAGGAAGCACTCCACGGTCAGATTATCGACCTCCAAAACGAGCTTCCGGAATACGAATGGTTTGGCGTAGGACGCGACGACGGAGAAAAAGGTGGAGAGTTCTCCCCTATCTTTTTCAAAAAATCGAAATTTATTTTAATCGACCACGGAACCTACTGGCTTTCTGAAACTCCGGAAAAACCGAGTAAAGGCTGGGATGCCGCGCTGAACCGAATTATTACCTGGGGGCATTTTCAATCGAAAGTAACAGGGAAACAGTTTCTGGTTTTCAACACGCATTTCGATCATATTGGAGTAGAAGCCCGGAAAAATTCGGCAATTCTTATTCGCAAAAAAATTGAAGATATGACGCGGGGCAAAAACCTCCCGGTGGTGCTAACCGGCGATTTCAACCTCACCCCCGAGCAGGAACCGATTGTGCTGTTAAAAAAATACATGAAAGACAGTTACGAAGTAACCCAAGAGCCTCCATACGGCCCGGTTGGCACATTTCAGCAATTTAAAATAGAGAGTAAACTCGACCACAGAATCGATTACGTTTTTGTGCATGGCGGCATTTCAGTGCTAAAATATGCTGCCTTAACCGATTTCAAAAACCACCGGTTTCCTTCGGATCATCTACCTGTTTTTGTTAAGGTTCAGCTGAAGTAAACAGGCCTTAATGTTAATTTCATATTAAAAAGTTAAGACCTTTTCAGTCTGTCATCTTCAGATAAATTAGTGATATTTGTCATCTTTGCACTATGCAGGTTACAAAATCTTAAAATTCAAACCATATGTTTAAAATTCAAACATTAAATAAAATTGATGCCGGAGGTCTAAGTCTTTTTCCTTTGGACAATTACGAGATTGCAAGTGAAATACCACAGCCCGATGCAGTTGTGTTGCGAAGTTTTAATATGCACAACACAGAACTGCCAAAATCGTTGAAAGCGATAGCCAGGGCCGGAGCTGGTGTAAATAATATTCCGATTGACAAATGCACAGAAAAAGGAGTTGTTGTTTTCAATACTCCGGGGGCAAATGCCAATGGGGTAAAAGAACTCGTAATAGCAGGATTACTTCTTGCATCAAGAGATATTGCTGAAGGGGTAAACTGGGCAAAAACACTGGCCGACAAAGGAGATGAAATTCCCGCGCTGATTGAACAAGGAAAGAAGAATTTTGCAGGACAGGAAATCCAGGGCAAAACACTGGCCGTAATCGGACTCGGAGCCATTGGAGTGCTTGTTGCCAACGCAGCCCAGGCTCTCGGCATGAAAGTAATTGGATACGACCCGTACATTTGTGTTAAGCAAGCGCTTAAACTCAGCAACCAGGTTAAATTCGTTAAAGGAATTCAATCGTTGCTTAGCCAGGCCGACTATCTGACGCTGAACATTCCGCTGACTCCGGAAACAAAAAATTACATCAACAAAGAGAAGTTCGGAATGATGAAAGACAATGTCCGGATTCTGAATTTTGCCCGCGGCGGGTTGGTTGATTTGGATGCACTGAAAGATGCGCTGGAATCAGGAAAAGTTGCAAAGTACGTTACTGACTTCCCGAACCAAAAGGTTCTGAATATGAAAAACGTTGTTGCAGTTCCCCACCTTGGAGCATCAACCAAAGAGTCTGAAACAAATTGTGCAATGATGGCGGTTAACCAGGTAAAGGATTTCCTTCAGGACGGAAACATCAAAAACTCGGTCAACTTTCCGGAAGCCCAAATGGAACGTAACGGCGGATCCAGAATTCTGATTGCCAACCAAAATGTTCCCAACATGGTTAGCCAAATTTCAAGTGTTTTAGCGGCAGAAGGGCTGAACATTGACAATATGCTCAACAAAAAACGCGAAAGCATTGCATACAACATTATCGACGTGGCTCAGCATTCTATCAATCCCGAAGTGGAAGCAAAGCTCGAAGCCATTAATGGTGTATTTATGGTGCGTATTATTGAAGGTTAAAAACATAAAAGAAGGGGAAGCCGGCGGTTTCCTCTTTTTTATTAGCTTTGAGTTTCCTTGTGGATTTAAGCATATAAAGCCACAACAAAAATCCCGGATACTCGCCTGACTTAAACAATAAATTAAAAATAACATAAAAACATGAGCAAACGAATTGAAATGAAAGCAGCTGATAACATTCGTATCCTGTCTGCTTCAATGGTTGAAAAAGCAAAATCAGGCCACCCTGGAGGAGCCATGGGAGGAGCTGATTTCGTCAACATTCTTTATTCTGAATTCTTAAATTACGACCCGTCTGACATGACCTGGGCTAACCGCGACAGGTTTTTCCTTGATCCCGGTCACATGTCGCCAATGCTATACTCTGTGCTGGCACTTGCAGGTTACTACAACATGGAAGATTTGAAAAACTTCCGTCAGTGGAAAAGCGTAACTCCCGGACACCCGGAGCTTGATGTTGAACGCGGCGTGGAAAACACTTCCGGTCCGTTAGGCCAGGGCCACACAATGGCAGTTGGTGCAGCAATTACAGAAAAATTTCTGAAAGCCCGGTTCGGCGACTGGATGTCTCATAAAATCTACACGTTCATTTCCGACGGTGGAGTTCAGGAAGAAATTTCGCAGGGAGCAGGGCGAATTGCAGGATATCTGGGCCTTGGCAACCTCATTATGTTTTATGATTCAAACGACATTCAGCTTTCCACAAAAACGGATGCCGTTACTAACGAAGACACTGCAAAAAAATACGAAGCCTGGGGATGGAACGTACTGACCATTGAAGGCAACAACCCCGACCAAATACGGGAAGCATTGAAAAAAGCCAATGCCGAAACAGAAAAACCTACCCTCATTATCGGGAAAACCGTAATGGGTAAAGGCGCTGTAACCGAAGATGGGTCAAATTACGAAAACCAGACATCAACGCACGGAATGCCGTTGTCTGCCGCAGGAGCATCGTTTGCAAAAACCATTGAAAACCTTGGCGGCAACCCCGAAAATCCGTTTGCAATATTTGAAGACGTACAAGCTGTGTACGACAAACGAAAAGAAGAACTGATAGAAGCTGCAAAAGCGAAAAAAGAAGAGCAGGCCCGGTGGGAAGAAGCCAATCCGGAACTGGCAGCAAAATGGCACAAATTCTTTTCCAGCGAACTGCCCGATTTCGACTTTTCAGCCGTTGAGCAAAAAGCCAATTCTGCAACTCGCGGAGCAGCCGGAACAGTTTTGGGCGCTATGGCCGGAAAAATTGAAAACCTGATTGTTGCGTCGGCCGACCTTTCCAACTCTGACAAAACTGACGGATTTCTGAAAAAGACCACGGCTTTTGCCAAAAACGATTTTAGCGGTTCATTCCTTCAGGCTGGAGTAAGCGAACTCACCATGGCCTGCATGGCAAACGGAATGGCGTTGCACGGAGGAGTTATTCCGGTTTGCGGAACATTCTTCGTATTTTCAGATTACATGAAACCCGCAGTGCGTTTGGCAGCACTGATGGAACTTCCTGTAAAATACGTTTGGACACACGATGCATTCCGTGTAGGAGAAGACGGGCCAACCCACCAGCCGGTGGAACAGGAAGCTCAGATTCGCCTTATGGAAAAATTAAAAAATCACAGTGGCAAAAACAGTACTTTGGTAATTCGTCCGGCCGATTGCAACGAGGCTACCGTAGCCTGGAAAATGGCAATCGAAAATACAGACACGCCCACTGCTCTGATTTTGTCGCGTCAGAATATTGAAAACCTGCCTGTAAACGGCGATGCTTACGAATCTGCATTGCAAGCAGAAAAAGGCGCATACATTGTACAAAAACCCGCAGAAAAACCAGATGTTGTGCTGGTAGCAAGTGGTTCTGAAGTTGCAACTCTTGTTGAAGGAGCCAAACTTCTTGCTAACCGCGACAACCTGAAAGTTCAGGTGGTTTCTGCACCTTCAGAAGGATTATTCCGCACCCAGCCCAAAGAATATCAGGAAAGCGTACTTCCGACCGGAGTTATCCGTTTCGGACTTACTGCCGGATTGCCGGTTACTCTTGCCGGACTGGTTGGAGAGAATGGAAAAACATTCGGCTTGGACATGTTCGGTTTTTCAGCACCGTACAAAGTGCTCGACGAGAAACTGGGTTTCAACGGAGAAAATGTTTACAACCAGGTAAAGGAAATGATGGCTTAAACCATCTCAAAAAATTTATGTTGCAAAAGCCGGGTGATTTCGCCCGGTTTTTTGTTTCCTACCGGTGTGTTGTTAACCTGAATAACCGGCGTGATTTCACTCCCGGTTCCGGCAATAATTAACTCATCAACATCAAACAATTCTTTTTCAGAAACAGCCCGTTCTTCCACAGGAATGTTGTTTGCGCCACAAATTTCAAGAATTACTTTTCGGGTAATACCGGGCAAAATTAAATTGGAAAGCGGATGCGTAATAACGGTTCCGTCTTTTACCGCCAGCACGCTGGAATGGGTCGCTTCAGTCACCTTTCCGTCACGAATAAGAATACATTCCCCTGCCCCGCTTTCTACTGCCTGATTGTACAACATTGTATTGGGCAGCAACGCAACCGATTTTATGTCGCAACGCAGCCAACGAATATCTTCGCGTGTAATTACACTAATTCCTTTTTCAAGCTTTTCGGTAAAAGAAGGCATCGGAAATGCAAACGCATAAACTGTTGGAGTAATTCCTGCCGGAAAATTATGTACCCGTTTATTTGCACCGCGGGAAATCTGGAGATATACTCCGGACTGAGTTTCCGCGAGGTTATTTTCGTTCAATAACCGATGGAAAATATGTTCAAGTTCTGCCAGGTTTTTAAACCCAATCTGAACTTCGTTCAAACTTCTTTTCAGCCGGGCAAGATGGTCCTCGTACCTGAATGGCTTTCCGTTGTAATATTTTATCACCTCGTAAACTCCGTCGGCAAAAACAAATCCGCGGTCATTGGGAGAGATGGTTGCATTTTCTTTTGGAAGAAACTCCCCGTTCAAATAAACTAATTCACTCATTTCTGCATACTTTTCAATCGTTCAATTTCATCTGCCCAAAGGTTTTCATTGGGTGTTTCCAAAATAAGAGGGATACCGTTAAACCGATCGTCACGCATGATGCGTTCAAACACTTCAATTCCAATTGTGCCTTTTCCCAGACTATCGTGCCGGTCAACCCGCGATCCGAACTCCTTTTTTGAGTCGTTTAAGTGCATCCCTTTCAAAAAGGAAAAACCTACCACTTCATCAAATTCAGCAAAAACCTGTTCAAACCCTGCCTCGGTTTTCAAATCGTAACCGGCAGAATACGCATGCGCTGTATCAATGCACACGCCCACCCTGGTTTTGTCTTCCACCTGGTCGATAATTTTTTTCAGTTGGTAAAAAGAAAAGCCCAGGTTGGTTCCCTGTCCTGCAGTATTCTCAATAACAGCAATTACCCCGGTTGTTTTTTCCAGGGTTAAATTAATGGAATGTGCAATGGTAGCCAGGCATTCATCCTCACTTACCTTTTTCAAGTGGCTCCCGGGATGAAAATTTAAACGATCCAGCCCCAGTTGTTCGCATCGTTGCATCTCATCCAGAAATGCATCGCGCGACTTTTGCAACGCGTCTGCTTCGGGGTGTCCAAGATTAATCAGATAACTATCGTGTGGCAAAATCTGTTCGGGCTTATAACCATATTTCTCGCAATTCTTTTTAAATGCATCAATGCTTGTTTGACTCAATGGCTTTGCCTGCCATTGCCGCTGTTTTTTTGTAAACAGCGCAAAAGCCGTAGCACCTATTTTGTGAGCATTCCCAGGAGCATTTTCAACTCCGCCGGCAGCGCTCACATGAGCACCAATAAATTTTTCTGACATAACATTTTTTCTTTTTTAGCGTATTAAACGCCGGTACATTTTTTGCAAATAAAAAGAACTTGAAGCGAAATTAAATTTAATGCATCAATATAAAAATTTAGAGGCCATGAAAACTACAATTATTGCAGCATTTTTAATGCTCCTGTTTTCCGCAGACATTATGGCACAGGAACCAGCCAAAAGCCGCAGGGAACGCCGGGAAGACCGACAGGAAAAAAGAATAGCAGAAGTAAAAAATCTGATTGAAAACCAAGCTTTTGTTTTTGTTCCAACCCATGCAATGCCGTTGGGAGGTGGCAGCATTCAACTTAGCCATTCTTTTGAGGCTGAAGTAAATGCCGATTCTCTTATTTCTTATTTACCGTTTTACGGGGTGGCATATCATGTGGAATACGGCGGACGCAACTCTGCCTTCGACTTTTCCCTTCCTCTTAAAAACTATGAAAAGGAGAAAGATGACGACGGATACCTGATAAAAATGGAGGTAAAACGGAACATGGATTATATTACATACACGCTGCGTGTTTCCGAATTGGGGTATGCAACACTGAATGTAACCAGCACAAACAGGCAGGCAATTTCGTATTACGGGCGAATAGAGGCTCCTCGTAAAAATGATTGAAAAATTAATACAAAAGCTAACTGATTAATCAGCAAAAAGATTCCTGTTTTCAGGATTTCCGAGACGGCTTTTGCATAAACAAATTTTATCCTCAAACGTTATTCTTCCGGTTACAGGACAAAAATGTCTTAAATAAATTACTCATGTATTTAGAAAAACCGGAAATATCTACAATAAACCAGATATCAATTGAAGAAGTCCTCAATGATTATTACATAGCCTGTTTAAGTCGTCAATTAAGCATTTTGGGACGCCGCGAAGTTCACAACGGTCGCGCGCACTTTGGCATTTTTGGCGACGGAAAAGAAATTCCCCAGCTTGCAATGGCCAAGTTCTTTCAGAAAGGGGACTGGCGTTCGGGCTATTACCGGGATCAAACATTTATGCTGGCTCTGGGGTTGCTTCAACCCGAAGAGTTTTTTGCAATGATCTACGGGGAAACCGACGATAAACTTAACCCGTCTACCGGCGGTCGCAACTTCAACAACCATTTCACCACGTCAAATCTCGATGAAAACGGCGAAATAAAAAACCTTGCTGAGAAGTACAATTCGGCGGCAGACATTTCATCTACCGGCGGACAGATGCCGCGTTTACTGGGGCTGGCTCAGGCTTCGAAGGTAGTCAGGGAACACCCCGAACTAAAGAAACATCTGAATAACAACGTCACCGGAAACGAAGTGGCCTTTGGTACCATTGGCGATGCCAGCACGTCCGAAGGGCTTTTCTTTGAAACAATTAATGCAGCCGGTGTTATGCAAGTTCCAATGGCTGTTGTTGTTTACGACGACGGGTACGGAATTAGTGTTCCCACTGAATTACAAACGACAAAAGCAAATATTTCGGCAGCTTTAAAAGGTTTTCAAAAGGACAGCAACACCAACGGAATTGATATTTTAACCTGCAAAGGATGGGACTACCCCGCTCTTGTTAAAACATTTTCAGATGGAATTACCAGATGCCGAAGAACGCAAACCCCGGTACTTTTTCACGTCAGAGAGTTAACACAACCGCAGGGCCACTCCACTTCCGGATCGCACGAACGGTATAAAAGCAAAGAACGACTGGAGTGGGAAAAGAAAACCGACGGAATTAGTCAGTTCAAAAAATGGCTACTCGAAACCGGGAAAGCTGACATCGAAACCCTCACTCAGATTGAGAGCAAAGCCAGTAAACGAGCCAAAGAAGCGAAAAAAAATGCGTGGAAAAATTTTACTGACGGATTTGTTCAGGAGATTGAACAGCTAAACAGTGTTATAAAAAAAATTAAACAAAGCTCTAACGATAAAATTGACGGAACCGGGGAGTTGGATGAAATAAAACAACGCACCTTCCCTACCCGCAGAAAATATTTAAGTTTTGCCAAACGCTTGTTCTTAGAAATTCATACGAGTTCATTACCGGAAAAAGCGGAATTAGGCAACTGGATCTCGAATTTCGAAAAAAGTAGCCGGGATTCATACAATAAACAACTCTATAGAGAAGGAGTTGACTCAGCCCTTGAAGTTAAACCCAACGCTGTAAAGTACAGCGCTGAAAGCATTGAAATGAACGGCTCAGAAATTCTGAGCCGTAATTTCGATGCCCTTTTTAACAAATACCCAAACCTTGTAACATTTGGGCAAGACACCGGAAAGTTGGGAGATGTTAACCAGGGGATGAAAGGTATGCAGGCGAAATACGGACAACACCGTGTTTCTGATGCCGGCATCAGAGAAGCAACAATTATCGGACAGGGAATTGGCATGGCTTTGCGCGGGTTCAGGCCCATTGCAGAAATTCAGTATCTCGATTATCTCATTTACGCACATTCCACGCTCAGTGACGATTTGGCCAGTTTGCAGTATCGCACCAAAGGGAAGCAGGTAGCTCCGCTGATAGTTCGCACACGCGGACACCAACTGCAAGGGATGTGGCATGCCGGCTCTCCCATGCAAATGTTACTGGGGTCGCTCCGCGGCATGTACCTTTGCGTTCCGCGCAACCTTACCCAGGCAGCCGGAATGTACAACACGCTGCTCGAAGCAAACGAACCGGCGCTGGTTATTGAACCGCTGAAAGGATACAATGTAAAAGAGTTGCTTCCAGAAAACATTGGCGAGTTTAAAGTTCCGCTCGGGGTTCCGGAAATTATCAGAGAAGGAACCGATATTACTTTTGTTACTTATGCATGGAATGTGCACCACGCCTCAAAAGCAGCAGAATTGCTTGAACACTACAATATTTCGGCAGAAGTTATTGATGTGCAAACACTACTTCCTTTTGACAAAGACCACGTCATTCTAAAATCCATACAAAAAACAAACAAAGTACTGTTCATCGACGAAGACGTTCCGGGAGGTGCAACTGCCTACATGATGCAAAAAGTGCTGGAAGACCAGAAAGCCTTCGATTACCTTGACACTTCGCCCAGAACACTGCCGGCCATGGAGCACAAACCTGCTTACGGAATCGACGGAGAGTATTTTTCCAAGCCCAATGTTGAACTTATTTTTGAAACGGTTTGGGAAATGTTGCGGGAGACTGATGTAAAACGCTATCCTGAGCTGAAGTATTAAACCAGCGTGTTCAGCAAATAAACGCCACGAAACACCTAGCGCAAATACTCTTTAAACTCTTTGTAGTCTTTCACCACTTTTACATTCCGGGGGAGGTCAGGCTGGTGAACCTGAAGTTGCCATCCGGTTACAAAAAGTTTCTGGGTGCTGAATAATTCTTTCAATGCAATCAGATAATTGTTCAACTCTTCTTTGGGAACAGAATTGATAAAAGCAGTAAAAATAAAGTCAACTTTAACCTGTTGCTGAATCTTTTCCAAATCTGCCCAGGGAACGAATTGCCCGAGGTAAATTACATGGTAACCCATTTTTTGAGCCAGGTAGGAATAAAACAGCAGGCTCATTTCGTGTAATTCATTTTCGGGAAGAAAAAAAAGAATGCTGGCATTTTTGGTATTTGCAACACGCAGTTTGTCTGTTTCGGCAATTAATTTCTGTCGAAAAATATTGGTAACGTAATGTTCCTGCGCAGGAAAAACAGAGCCCACCTGCCAATATATTCCAACACGCACAAAAAACTCGAAAAACACCTTTGTTACCGCATCCTCAAAACTGAAGGTGTTAAGTATTTCTGTGGTTAACCGGTAAAAACTGCGGTTGTCAAATTTAACCATGTCTAAAATCAACCGGTCGATGTAATCAGATTCAGATGTTCTGTGTTTCGAAGATTCTAAAACCGCTTCATTGATTTTCTCATCGTCCCAGGCCGCCACCTTGGAAATTTTATAACCGTTACGCACCAAAAGCGAAACATTCAGCATCCTCCGCAAATCCTCATCAGAATAAAAACGAATATTTGTATCGGTTCGCTCAGGAACAAGCAGGTTGTAACGCTTTTCCCAAATTCGTATCGTATGAGCTTTTACTCCCGATAAGTTTTCCAAATCTTTAATGGAATAACCTTTATCTTTCATTTGCCAAATGCTGTGTTTTATGTTTCAATGTGCTAAGGAATAACATTAGCCCGCACATTTTTGTTTAAACTTAAAAACAAAACATTTAAACAAAGCACCACTTCTCTTAAAGCAATTTTTCAAATCTCGCAAAAGCATTTTTCCAGTTCAAATCGGCAACCGGCTGAAATTCTTTTACTTCAAACGAATTCCGGACAACTTCCCGCGCTTCGGTCAACGACGTTAACACACCCAGCGCTTTTGCCTGCATTAATATATTTCCAATTGCAGTAGCTTCTGTGGGCCCTGCAATTACAGGTATTCCCGTGGCATTCGCTGTAAACTGGTTCAGCATTTCGTTATTGGCGCCACCACCGATAATATGCAGCTTCTCGATACGTTTACCGGTAATTGTTTCAACCTGCGCCAGCGTAAATTTATATTTCAGGGCAAGGCTATCGTATATACACCGGGCAATTTCGCCTTTGGTTTCCGGAACGTACTGATTGGTTTTCCGGCAGTATTCGCGAATGGCTTCAGGCATGTTCCCCGGATTTAAAAACAAAGGATCATCAGGATTAATAAAACACTTAAACGGTTCTGCGCCGGTGCTGAGTTCCACAATCTGCTGCCAGTCCAGCTCCTTTTCCTGGTCCCAGATTCGCTTACATTCCTGCACAAGCCACATTCCCATAATATTTTTAAGGAACCGGGTTGTTCCCTCCACTCCGCCTTCGTTGGTAAAATTCATTTCCAGCGATTTTTCAGACACCAGCGGGCACGGGCTTTCAATGCCCAGTAACGACCAGGTTCCGGAACTCAAATAAGCCCAGTTTTCGCCTTGGGCAGGAACCGAAACAACCGCCGAAGCAGTGTCGTGCGAAGCAACTGCAACACAGGGAATATCTGCACTTCCTGTCTCTTGCTGAATTTCGGGCAGAATATTGCCCAGCAACGTTCCAGGCTGAACCAGCTCCCCGCCAAGTTTTCGATCAATTCCGGCAATGTCAAAAAGCTCATGTTCCCATTCGGCTTTCCCCGGTTTTAACATTTGCGAAGTACTTGCAATGGTGTATTCATTTTTCTGAACTCCGGTAAAAAGGTAATTCAAAACATCGGGCGTAAACAACAACTTCTCCGCAATTCTCAGTTCCGAATCTTTGTTCTGAACAGAAGCAAACAACTGAAAAAGCGTATTAAATTGCATAAACTGTATTCCAGAAAGCAGGTAAGTTTCTTTCCTGGGCAAGCGCTGAAAAAACTGCTCCATCGAATTGTCCGTCCGGTGATCGCGATACGCAAACGGTAGTCCTGCCAACCGTCCTTTTTTATTTACAAGCGCATAATCCACTCCCCACGTATCAATCCCTACTGACTGCGGTTGCACTTTAAAGTCGGAAACGCATTTTCTGAGGCCGGTTTTCAACTCTTCGAACAAACTATAAATATCCCAGAAATGCGTGCCATGAATCCGGGTCATCCTGTTTTGAAAACGATGAATTTCTGATAACTTCAGTTTTCCCTGTTCCAGAGTTCCCAACATTGCTCTCCCGCTGGAGGCTCCCAAATCGAAAGCTAAAAAATAGTTTTTGCTCATTTCCGGCATGTTTTATTTTCCATTCAAAGTAAAATAAATCATTATTTGTTTCTATCCTGCGCTGTCATGACTTTTTCATTGCGTTTTAAAAGCATTTTATTCCCAAAATGATTCATTGATTTAACCTTAGGGAATTGACTTTTACGAACATTTCACCTAATTTTGAATGATTATAAATTATAGTTATTCTCGAACCTGAAAATTTAAAATAGATTATGAAACTTCTAATTCGGATTTCATTGATTACAATTCTCTCGGCACTTTTTGTGCAACCGGTGCAGAGCCAGCGGCTTTTGAGAAAGCTCCAGGAAAAAGTACAGGAGAAAGTGGAGGAAAAAGTAGAAAAAAAAGCGGATGAAAAAATTGATGAAGCGATAGATAGCCAATTGGACAAAATCGAACAATCATTGGAAAGTAATTCAGAAAACGATTCTGATGCCACTCAAAGCAGCTCTGGCGGCACTGACAGAGACCGGGAGCAACAGGTTCAGAGCATTTTAAAAGGACTTGGCATGGGCGGAGAACCCGTTCCGGTTGCCACCAATTATGTATTTGATCACTTAGTAGAGATGCAAATTGAGTCGTACAAAAAGAATGGAAAAAAAGACAGTGAAGGAAAGTTTCTTACACTAATAAACCCCAACTCTCAAAGTATGGCTTACAGATTTGTGTCGGGAGACATGGGAAATCCCGGGCAGGGAACATTTATTATTGATGCTGAAAATGGCGCCACCATAATTTTAAACGAAGAGAAAGGCGAAAAAACCGGGATTGTTTATGGAATGGGAGCTTTCTTCTCATCAATTGGAGAGAGCTACGAAGAAGAAACAATGGACGAAACACCGGAAGCCTACCTGGCCAATCCGAACGTAAAAAAAACAGGCCGTTCTAAAACAATTGCCGGCTATAAATGCGATGAGTATAAATATTCCGACGAAGAAAGCGACTCGGAAATATGGATTACAAAAGATATGAAATTGAGCACTCAGGACTTTTTCACCACGCTGTTTAAAACAAATCTTTACTCCAGGGGAATTCCCTGGGGATACATGATGGAAGCAACCACAGTTGACAAAAAAAACGGCGAAAAAACATTTATGCAGGTAACCCGTGTGGAAACCAACGCCAACAAAAACTTTAAAATGTCCGATTACAACCTCACAAATCTTGGCTCGTTTACCATGCCTGCACAGGAAGAACAACCGGAATGAAACTTATCAGCTTTTTAATTATTTTGAATGTATCTGTCTTTTCAATGAACGCCCGTGCCCAGATTAAGTTTGGCATTTTTGCCGATTGCCAGTATTGCGACTGTGCGCCACGAAACACTCGTTTTTATCAAAACTCCTTGCAAAAACTCGAAACGGCCGTAACACATTTTAATGAAGACGAAGAGTTGGAGTTTGTTGTAAACCTGGGAGATCTCATTGATCGTGACTTTGAAAGTTTCGACAAAACAACAACTGTTCTGGAGAAATTGAAAACACCGGTTTTTCACGTGATTGGAAACCACGATTTGGAAGTAAAAGAAGAACACCGAAAACTTGTTCCGGAAAAACTGGGAATGCAAAAATTGTTTTATACCATCGAAAAAGAAAACTGGGTATTCATTTTTCTGAACGGAAACGACATCTCTTTTCATTCGGACAACCCGGAAACAGTTCTGCTGGCTAAAGAAATGACGGCAAAGCTGGAGAAAAACGGAAGACCAAATTACCATCCGTGGAACGGAGGAATTGGCATATTGCAACTGCGCTGGCTGAATAACCAGCTGGCCTTGGCTCAAAAGCAAAATAAAAAGGCTGTCCTGTTTTGCCACTACCCACTCCTTCCTCACGAAAGCCATACATTATGGAATAGCGAAGAAGTGCTTGCCGTTCTAAAGGAATACTCGTGCGTAAAACTCTGGATGAACGGACATAATCACGCCGGAAACTACGCATTTCAGAATGGAATTCATTTTGTAAACCTGAAAGGAATGGTAGAAAGCGAAACTGAGAATGCTTTTGCTGAAGTTGTACTCACCCAAAAACAAATCAGAATTGAAGGATTTGGAAAAGAAGAATCCAGAAAACTCAACATCGAATAGTTTTATCAACAGAAAACAAAACACACAGACAATCGAATTTACCAACATTAATTTCAATTATTATGGCAAGTGTAAGTATTTACCTGAATTTTACCAATCAGACCGAGGAAGCGTTTAATTTTTATAAATCGGTTTTCGGAACTGAGTTTTTGGACAACGGTATAATGCGCTTTAAAGATGTTCCGGCAACAGAAGAAATGCCGCCACTTTCAGAAGAAGACCAAAACCTGGTGATGCACGTTACCCTGCCTATTTTGGGCAACTACCTTCTTATGGGAAGCGATGCGCCCGAAGCAATGGGGTTCAAAATAAACCAAGGCAATAATGTTTACATTAACCTGATGCCCGACACCCGGGAAGAAACCCGCCGGTTGTTTGGAGCCCTTGCTGATGGCGGAACAGTAGAAACAGAATTACAGGAAATGTTTTGGGGCGATTATTACGGCAGTTGCAAAGACAAGTTTGGCATCGCATGGATGTTTAACTGCCCGGCAAAAGAGTAAGCAGAAAGCTTCCCATATTCGGTATCCGAGACCGAAAAAATTATTATGCGAAGAACGTAATTCCTGTACAATTCGGTGCTACCTTTGCCTTCGTGAAAAAGGCAATAAAAATATCAGGGTTAATATTTGCTGCAGTGCTTTATAGCATTGCAGTTTTCTTTGCTTTTTCAAATTCGGTCGAACTGGCATCGATAAGCTCCGGCCCTCAACTGGAAAATACCGGAAGCCATATTTCCGAGCGGCCGATAAATTTACAAGGAGAGCCGCTCAACCAGGAAACCTGCTTTAATTTCCAGTCGGAAGTTAGTTTTAGCAACTTCGAATTTCAGTTTAAATACTCTCCTGCTTTTTTAAAGCACACCGAAAAAGTCCTCTCAAAAGAATTTACTCAATACATTTTTCTGGCAAGAAATTTTCCTGTCAGACTGCGCAAAGCAGATCTTCTGTTCCCGTTTCATTACTTCTGGTAATTCATTTTGTAAAACAGGGTGATTGCCGCATTCAATTCACCTAATCAAAGTCAGTTAAATCTATAACTGGCTCACATGTTATTATTTAACTCACATTTTAATTTATTGCAAAATGAATTCAGGAACAATAATTATAACAATCATTTTTCTGGCAATCGTTTCGTTGCCCTTCGTTATTTCAGGTAATAAACGCAAAAAACAAAAAAAGAACCTTCTGGGAAAACTCTCGGAACTGGCAAAAAAAGAGAACTGCACCATCACTCAGCATGAGTTTTGTGGCGATTTTGTAATTGGACTGGACAACCAAAACAACTACCTGTTTTTCTATAAGAAAGTAGAAAACAAAGAGGTACAACAATCCGCAAATCTTACGGATTTTAGCAGTTGCAGAGTATTGAAAGCAATTAAAACAATGGGCGAAAAAAAGGAACAGTACCACGTAATAAACAAATTGGAACTGTGCTTTTACCCGCTTGCAAAAAGTCAACCCGACGTGCTGATTGAATTTTACAACACCGACTACGACAGGCTCACTTTAACCGGCGAAATACAACTGGCAGAAAAGTGGGAAAAACTGCTAAATGAAAAAATGAAGAACATCAAAAAGCCCACCACTGCTCCGGCTCCTGACATTAAAACAGGTTCAAAAAAACGAACGCATAAAAAAACGATAGCAGCATAAATTTTCCGCCGGCAACTATTACAAAATGGTTGCCGGCTTTTTTTAACCAAATACTATCCTGATTATACCAAAAGCAATTCTCTTTTTCGAAAAACCCTGCATTCTTTGGTTTTTTACCCCCTGTCTCATAGAAATTAAAAAAATTTATGCCTATATTTTCACCCATAAAAAAACCAGGCATCATGGACTTTCCGTTATTTCATCTCGATTTTATGGGCAACCGTATGTTGGTTGCGGTAATTGCCATCCTTCATGTGCTGATCAACCATGCACTGGCAGTAGGTTTCGCACCGTTGGTAACACTTCTCGAATTCAGGGGTTACCTGAAGAATAAAAACAATCCCGAAGAAGGCCGGACTTGGGATGAAATGGCCCGAAAAATGATGTTTTTCGCGTTTGTAATTACAACAACCGTAGGTGCGCTAACCGGAGTAGGCATTTGGTTTGCGGCTTCGCTGGCAAACCCGGCATCGCTGGGGAGCCTCATCCGCGTGTTCTATTTTGCCTGGTTTACCGAATGGATTATTTTCGTGTTGGAAGTGGTTTTTATTATGATCTACTACCTCACCTGGAAAAAATCCAACGAATCGCCCAAAAGAAAACGGCAACACATACGGTTCGGGCTATTCCTGAGTATTTTCTCGTGGCTTACCATGGCTATTATTGTTGGTATTCTGGCATTTATGATGGACCCCGGAAGCTGGATTGAAAAGAAGTCGCTGATAACAGGTTTTCTGAACCCAATTTACCTGCCCCAGCTCATATTCCGTACTCCGGTAGCCATGATGATGGCCGGCACCGTAGCATTAATGTTTGTTGCCTACGCCATGAAAAAACAGAATCATTGGAAAGCCGGCATCCTGAAATACATTTCGTTTTGGATTTTATTGTGGATGCCCCTTGCTGCGTCAGGTGCGTTCCTGTATTACTGGCACATTCCGAGGGCAATGGTTGGAAATCTTCCGGTCGCGTTGGGCACACAACAATTTCAGGACTGGTACAGTTCGCTGGTTACAGTAATGATAGTTGTCGTTTCCATTGGTTTCCTCGTTGGAATTTTAGGAACTTTCGCCCCACGGCGACTGCCCAAACACCTGCTGATTATTCCGGTGATTGCTTCGTTCCTTTTTCTGGGTACGTTTGAGCGGCTGCGCGAATTCATCCGGAAACCGTACGTAATTGGCGAGTACATGTACGCCAACGGTTTTTTGGTAGAAGAATATCCGTTGTACCAGCAAACAGGAATTTTAAAGCACTCGCCTTATTTTGAATTTTCTGAAGTTACAGAGGAAAATAAAATCGCTGCCGGCGAAGCGGTTTTCACATTGGCCTGTACCCGTTGCCACACAACACACGGCATCAGTTCGGTGGTGCGTAAATTCGAGCGGATGTACGGCAAGGAAAATCCGTTGAATGAAGAAGCGATGAAAGTTTTTATAAAAAGCATGCACAACGTGAGATACTACATGCCGCCATTCCCGGGCAACGACGAAGAACTTGGCGCTCTTGCCGCCTACATTGCCGAGCAGCAAAAACGGCCAAAAACATTTGAAGGGCCTCAAATAAAAGGCGTAGACGTTAAAGAAATTGAATACTAAACTTAATCCCGAAAAAAATGATTGCCACAATATTAACTCAGGTTCCCATCCCGAAAGATATTCCTCTTCCGTTGCCCCTTCCCGAATGGCTACTTGTAGCTATTCTGATTTTCTCATTTCTACTGCACATTTTGTTTATTAACCTGATGGTTGGAGGAAGCATACTCACGTTCTGGTACGAGTTGAGAAGCAATAAAAATAAAGATTACGACAAGGTTGCCAAAGAAATTGCATCAACAATTACAGTTAACAAAAGTATGGCAGTGGTTTTGGGAGTTGCCCCGTTGCTTTCCATTAACGTGTTGTACACGCTTTACTTTTATTCGTCCAACGCACTTACCGGAAATATATGGATTTCTGTAATTCCGTGGGTAGCTGTTTCATTTTTATTGCTTTACCTGCACAAATACTCTTGGAACAGGCTTGCAGAAAACAAGCCGCTCCACCTGGGAATTCTGGCCATTGCCATTTTCAGCTTTCTTCTTATCCCTTTCATATTCCTGACCAACATCAATTTAATGTTGTTTCCCGAAAAATGGGGTGAGGTCGAAGGCTTTTTCAGCGCAATGACACTTCCAAATGTTTTTCCGCGCTATTTCCATTTTATTGCTGCCAGCATGGCCATTACCGGTTTTTTTCTGGCGTACTGGTTTGGCAGAAAAAAATTTAATGCCGAAGCTCAATTCAAAACGCTTCAGAAAAATGATGTAAAAAAGCAAATGCTAAACCTGGCATTGGCAGCTACCGGAATGCAATTTATTCTGGGGCCACTTCTGTTTTTAACCCTGCCAGCAAAAGGCGTAAGCTGGAGCCTGTTTTGGGTAATTTTGGCCGGTGCAACCATTGCAGTTATCATTTTGGTTCAACTGTGGAAAATGATAAACGAACTGGATAAAGTTCCCGGAAAACGTTTCTTTTGGGTAGTAGGACTATTTACGGTTTTAGTAGCTTTTATGGGAACCGGCCGACATCTTTACCGGGATAATGCACTGGCTACTCACAAAAAAATGATGGCGGAACGCACTGCTGCACATTGGGAACAAGTAAAAAAAGCGCACGAAAACCTGCTGTTGCCACAGGTTGAGTCAGAAGCAGGGTCATTCTCTCCGGGGCAAAACATTTTTCAGACCAACTGTGCGGTTTGCCACGCTGCAACAACACGACTGGTTGGCCCGGCCATGGCTGAAGCTGCTCCTATCTACAAAGACAACATCGATGCCCTAAAAAAATGGATTAAAACCCCGGGAAGAAAAAGAATGGATTACCCGGCGATGGCAGGCTTTCCACAATTTACAGATAAAGAACTTACTGACGTGGCCAACTACGTGCTGGAGAATCAGTGGGAATAAACTCGAAATCTGAACTAAAATACTTCTAACATCAAAAATTGTTGTATTTTTCGCCCTGTTTTAAAAAACGGTGAAAACAATGAAACTCAGTTCAAGAATGCGATTTCTTTTGAACAATGGGCTACGTGGAATTTTGTGGCTTGTTGTTCTCCTGGGAATTTATTTCTTTGTTAACGAATTTTTCATTTCCAAAGCACCTGATGCATGGGTAGAACAGTTTTACGCCCGTCCGTTAATCATTTACCTCATCTACTTTGCATCTGAATTTTTCTTTGGCATTGTGCCTCCCGAACTGTTTATGATTTGGGCTTTTAACAAAGGTGGCGTACTAAGCTACACGCTGACTGTAGCCTTTCTGGCAATAGTTTCCTATGTTTTGGGTTACGTAACTTTTTTAATAGGAAAGTTCATCTACAAGAAAACCGTATTTAGGTATGTACGCATTAAATACCTCAAAAAATCGTGGCCGCAGTTAAGAAAGTACGGCATTTTCTTAATAATTGTAGCTGCACTCACTCCGCTCCCCTGGTCGGCAGTTTGCCTGCTGGTTGGTTCGGCAGGGTACCCTTCCGGACGATTCCTCCGCTATGCCGTTTTTCGGTTGATTCGATTTGCCGTTTACGGTTTTATCATCTTCCAAACCCACCAGTTGTAACCGCAAGCTTATTCCCCACCCTCCAAAATCTAACCGCAATTGATTGTGTAACAAAACACAAAAAAAGCTAACTTAGCTCAATTCATTAATCAAACTTATAAAACATGAATAGAGCTATCTTTCTGGCGATAATTCTTTTTCTCTCTTTTGGAGCATATTCTCAAAAAGATTTTGACGGACTAAACATGAACATGGGAAATCTTTTCCGCATGTCAAACGCTGAAACCCGTTCCATCAGTCCCGAAAACTTTACCGGGGAAAAAGGGAAAGGTGGGATGGCCATTCCCGGAGAAGGCGACCAGCTGAATGTTGCCAATGCTTCGCACGCAGCGCGCGACCTGGGTCAGGGATGGAAAGTCAACCCGTTTATTCGCATCAAACCCGGAGAAACATTTACGCTGGCCGAAATTGAAGGGCCGGGTGCCATCCAACACATTTGGATGACTCCGACAGGAAACTGGAAATTCTCTATCCTTCGCTTTTACTGGGACGATGAAGAAACGCCATCGGTAGAAGTTCCCGTGGGCGACTTTTTTGCCATGGGCTGGAACCAATACGCGCCGTTGAGTTCGCTGGCTGTTTGCGTCAACCCTGGGAGTGCATTCAATTGCTACTGGCAAATGCCTTTCCGAAAAAAATGCAAAATCACCATGGAAAATGTCAACGACAAAGATGAAATGCGCCTCTATTACCAGGTTGATTACACGCTCACTAAAATACCTGATGACGCTGCCTATTTTCATGCACAGTACAGAAGGACAAACCCAAATACAACCTCAGATTATACAATTATTGACAATGTTAAAGGACAAGGCCAGTTTGTTGGCGTTTACATGGCGTGGGGAGTAAATAACAACGGATGGTGGGGCGAAGGCGAAATCAAGTTTTTTATTGATGGCGACGGAAAGTTTCCGACCATCTGCGGCACCGGTACCGAAGATTATTTTTGCGGCTCGTACAACTTTGACCGTGACGGCCAGTACAAAGAGTTTAATACGCCGTACGCCGGATTGCACCAGGTAATAAGACCCGACGGAGCCTACAAATCGCAGCAGCGTTTCGGGCTTTACCGCTGGCATATTCTTGACCCAATCCGGTTTAAAAAAGATTTGAAAGTTACCATCCAGGATTTGGGATGGCGCCACGGCGGAAGATACCTGCCTCAGAAATCAGACATCTCTTCCGTTACATATTGGTACCAGGCAGAACCGCATGCTGGTTTTCCTGAATTACCCGCATGGGAGGATCTGGAAGTAAACTAACCGAAATAAACTACCAACGGCTCGGGAAAAAACTATCATTCTAAACAAATAAAACACCACATGGAAAACCATCGAATTATTCCCAGGGGAATTGTCTGGCCATTTATTTTGCTAACGTCACTGTTTTTTGCATGGGCCATTCCTAATAATTTAACCGACACCATGCTTGCTGCTTTTAAACGAATCATGAGCCTTTCCGATTCCAAAACAGCCTGGATTCAACTGGCCTGTTATCTTTTTGGATACGGTGGTTTTGCCATTCCAGCGGCGCTCTTTATAAAAAAATACACGTACAAATCGGGCGTAATGCTGGGGCTTGCCATGTATGCACTTGGCACGTTCGTGTTTTACCCGGCCATGTTAATGGCAGGTGTAAACATCAACATCAGTTTTATGATGTTTCTGCTGGCTTTGGTCATTCTTTTTGCAGGCCTTTCTATTCTCGAAACTTCTACCAACTCCTACGTTTACGCAATCGGGCCGGAACAAACAGGAACAAGACGCCTCAATTTCTCACAGTCGTTTAACCCTTTTGGCGCCATTACGGGCGTGGTTCTGAGCCAGGTGTTTGTGCTGTCGCAACTGAACACCCTTAGTGCCGAGGAACGGGCGGAACTTCCGGCAGCGGAACTCATAAAAATACAGGGAGCAGAACTGAATGCCGTTACCATGACATACGTGGGGCTGGGTTTGGTAATGCTGGTGCTGCTGGCCGCATTTTGGTTTACCCGGATGCCAAACCTCAAAGAGGACGACAAAACACTTGATTTCAAAGGAACATTTGGCCGGCTGATTAAAAACAAAAATTACATATGGGGAATAATTGCGCAGTTCTTTTATGTTGGTGCTCAAATTGCAGTATGGTCATTTATTATCAGGTACGCGATGCAGCAACTACAACTTGATTCCCTGGTGGCAGAACTCGGAAAAAGCGCCACATCCGACGAAATTATTGCCCGGTTGAGAAACATCGAACCACTGGCAGCAGGCTTTTACAGTTTCTCCGAAGCGATTGGAATCCGGGCGTTTCTGCCACGCACTGCAGAACAGGCCGGCGCTACATACTACATTTTGTCGCTGCTGCTTTTTGTAATCGGCAGGTTCACATTTACCGGACTGATGAAATATTTTCAGCCACGAACATTGCTTACAACTCTCGCAGTGCTGGCTGTCACATTTAGCCTGATTACCATTTACGGAAACGGTTGGATTGGAATTTATGCGTTGGTAGGAATCTCCGGCTGCATGAGCCTGATGTTTCCGACCATTTACGGGTTGGGAATTACCGGCCTTGGCGATGATACCAAAATTGGCGGTGCAGGAATGATTATGGCAATTGCCGGAGCAGCAGTGCTCACACAAATACAAGGCATTGTTTCCGACCAGTCGGGCAGTATAAAAATGGCGTTTTGGGTACCGGCAGTAGCGTTCTCTGTTATTGCATATTACAGTGCGGTTGTAAGCAGAAAACGGGCCGCAAAAAATTAACAGCTCAAACAAGCCCAGCCTTTTGTTGTTATTGGATACAGGAAATGGAAAAAATTTATGTTTGAAAGATTAAAGAAAAAGTGGAACATCAAAAATAATTTTCAGCTTGTTCTCATATTTATTGCTTTTTCAGTAACAGGAAGCGCATCGCTGGTAGTGCGAAGATTTGTTTTCGACTGGATAGGAATAACAGGTGACACAAGCCTTTGGATAAAAGTTCCGCTATACGTACTTATTGTTTTCCCGGCTTATCAGGTTCTTTTTCTCGTAATAGGCACATTACTGGGGCAGTTCAGGTTTGCGTGGGAATTTGAGAAGAGAGTATTTTCACGTTTTAAAATTAAAAAATGAAAACGCTGTTGTTTTTAATAACCGGTTTAATTATGAATACTTTTTTGGAACAAAATAACGCGTTGGAAGAAGCAACGCTAGGCGGAGGCTGTTTTTGGTGTACTGAAGCAGTTTTTTTGCAGATGAAGGGAGTAGAAAGCGTTGCGTCCGGGTACAGTGGCGGGCACGTTAAAAACCCCGGATATCGTGAAGTTACAACCGGACGAACCGGCCATGCGGAAGTAATTCAGATTACATTCGACCCCAGAGTGGTAAGTTTTTCCGAAATTCTGGAGGTGTTTTTTATGACGCATGACCCTACCACTTTAAACAGGCAGGGAAACGATATTGGAACGCAATACCGTTCTGCAATTTTTTATCACAACGAAGAGCAAAAGAAAACGGCAAAAAAGGTAATTGAGCTGTTTGAAAAAGAGAAAGTTTACGATGACCCGATTGTAACAGAAGTAACGCCTTTTGAAGCATTTTACAAAGCTGAAGACTACCACGTCAATTATTTTAATAATAACAAAAACCAGCCCTATTGCCAGTTTGTAGTAGCTCCCAAGGTGGAAAAATTCAGGAAAGTTTTCAAGGAAAAACTAAAGGAAAAATAGCCATCGAATTTTTTCCAACATTCAATATTTAAGAGCGTTTTCAGTTCTGTAGGAGTTAACAAATTTTACATCCATAAACTCAAAAAAAAGAAAACCGGAATTTCACAGTTCCGGTTTCCTTTTTCAATATTATGAATCATGCAGTCTTCGACGAATCGGAAGAGCCACAACCGTCGCGGTAGTCGGTAATAATCTGCTTTACCTGGGTAGGCGCAACCCTGCCGTAAACTTTTTCGCCAACCATTACCACCGGAGAAAGGCCGCATGCCCCAAGGCAGCGCAGGCAATTTAGCGAAAACATACCATCGCCGGTTGATTCACCAACCTCCACTTTCAACTGTCGTTTAAATTCATTCAGTACCTGCTCGGCACCACGCACATAACAGGCAGTTCCCATACAAATTGAAATCGGAAATTCTCCTTTCGGAACCATCGAGAAAAAGCTGTAAAAAGTAACTACTCCGTAAACTTTGGCTACAGATGTTTTCAGCTCTTTGGCAATTACTTCCTGCACTTCGGCCGGAAGATACCCCAATTTATGCTGAACTTTGTGCAGAACATTTATCAGCTCACCTTCGCTGTTATTATACTCGGCACAAACATCTTTTATTACCTTGATTGTATTATCTGCTAATTTTATTTTTGGCATGGCGTAAATTTTTATGTTCGGTCAAAATACTCGGTATGCAATAAATGGTGAGCTTTTTCGCTCATTGGTTTTCCCAGAAATTCTTCGTACAACTGAATAATGTACGGGTTCTCGTGCGACTTGCGTATGGTTTTATTGCTGTCTTCCTGGTAAAGAGCCATTTGGCGTTTCTTCAAAATTTCGGCATTGCCGTGATGGTAGGGCTGGCCGCCGCCACCAATACAACCGCCCGGACAACTCATTATTTCAATGGCATGAAATTCGCTTTCTCCCGACTCTATTTTTTCAAGCAACTTTCGGGCGTTACCCAAACCATGGGCAATACCAATTTTTAGCGGGAAACCTGCAAAATCAATGGTTGCATGGCGAATTCCTTCCATCCCTCGCAATTCGTGGAAATCGAGCTTCTGAAGTGGCTTTTTGGTGTACAATTCGTAAGCAGTCCTCACCGCTGCTTCAATTACACCACCGGTTGTTCCAAAAATCACTCCGGCACCGGTTGATTCACCCAAAGGCAAATCGAAATCTTCGTTGGGCAATTTATTAAAGTCGATGTTAGCCAGTTTAATCAATCCGGCCAATTCACGGGTCGTAATGGCATAATCCACATCCGGATTTTCATTCACTTTAAATTCGTCGCGACCGCACTCGTATTTTTTTGCAACGCAGGGCATAATTGAAACTACCACTAAATCTTCCCTGTCGATTCCCATTTTTTCGGCAAAATAAGTTTTTGCAATGCTGCCAAACATCTGCTGGGGCGACCGTGCAGTAGACGGAATGTCATTTAATTGCGGAAACTGGTGCTCAAAAAACTTCACCCAGGCCGGGCAGCAGGAAGTCAAAATAGGCAGTTTCACATTTTTATCGCCTTCCAGAAATCGGGAAAGCCTGTTCAGCATTTCGGTTCCCTCTTCCATAATGGTAAGGTCGGCAGCAAAATCGGTATCAAAAACATAGTTGAAGCCCAATCGGCGAAGAGAAGCTGCCAGTTTCCCGGTAACCAGCGTTCCGGGCTCCATATCGAATTCCTCTCCCAACGCCGCGCGAACCGCAGGTGCAGTTTGCACAACCACTGTTTTTGTAGGATCAGAAAGCGCCCTCACCACCTGTGCGGTTTGATCCACCTCTGTTAGAGCACCTGTAGGGCAAACAGCCACACATTGTCCGCAATAGGTGCACACCGAATGGTCGAGATTCATCTCGAATGCCGGCGATACAACTGCATTGAATCCGCGATTAATGGCAGAAAGCACACCAACTGTCTGCACCTCGTTGCACATCATTTCGCAACGGCGGCACATAATGCACTTGTCCACATCGCGAATAATGGCCGGCGAAGTATCTTCTCTATAAGTTGACTGCTCGCCTTTGTAATGAATTTCCCGAATTCCCAGGTGATGAGCCATATCCTGCAACTCGCACTTACCCGACTTCGCGCAAATCAGGCAATCAGCCGGGTGGTCAGAAAGAATGAGTTCCAGCACAGTTTGCCGGGCGTTTATTACCCGAATCGAATGCGAATTGATGACCATGCCGTCGGCCACTTCAGTGCAGCAGGCAGGCGCCAGGTTTCTCCGGCCTTCTACTTCAACAACGCAAATCCGACATCCGCCGGGTCGGTTCTCAATGTTCAAATCATCCAGTTTCATGTGGCAAAGCGTAGGAATATGGATGCCCACGCTGGACGCCGCATCGAGAATGGTAATTCCTTTTTTAACGACTACCGGCTTATTATCTATGGTTAATTGTATTGTATCCATTGTATCTGGTTTTCAGTTCTATGAAAGTTTAATCGCATTAAATTTACATTTCCAGTAACACACTCCGCATTTAATACAAATCGACTGGTCGATATAATGCGGTTGCCTGCGCTCGCCGGTAATCGCTCCCACCGGACAATTGCGGAAACACAATGTACATCCGGTACACAAATCTTCAACAACTTCATATTTCAGCAGGTCTTTGCACTGCCCCGACGGGCATTTTTTCTCGTTGACATGCGCCAAATATTCATCTTCGAAATTTGCAATGGTAGACAATACCGGGTTGGGCGACGATTGTCCCAGGCCGCAAAGAGAAGTGTCTTTAATCACATGACTCAACATTTTCAGCCTTTCGATATCTTTCTCCTCCCCTTCTCCCTTGGTAATTTTATCCAACATTTCGTGCAGGCGCTTGTTCCCAATGCGGCACGGTGAGCACTTTCCACAGGATTCTTCGAGGGTAAACTCCAGGTAAAATTTTGCAATGGAAACCATGCAGTCATCTTCGTCCATCACAATCATCCCACCGGATCCCATCATCGAGCCGGCAGCAATCAGGTTGTCGTAATCGATAGGCGTATCCAAAAAATCTTTGGTCAAACATCCTCCCGAAGGCCCTCCGGTTTGAACAGATTTGAACTCTTTGCCGTCTTTTATTCCGCCGCCAATATCGTAAATTACTTCGCGTAAGGTGGTTCCCATGGGAACTTCAATCAACCCGATGTTATTGATTTTTCCGGCCAGCGCAAATACTTTAGTTCCTTTAGATTTTTCAGTACCTATTTTATTGAACCAGTTGGCACCTTTATTAATAATAACCGGAACGTTGGCAAACGTCTCTACATTATTCACATTGGTTGGTTTCCCCAGATAACCTGACACAGAAGGGAATGGCGGCTTAAAAGTAGGTTCGCCACGCAGCCCTTCCATGGAATGAATCAGTGCAGTTTCTTCGCCACAAACAAAAGCACCGGCTCCCAACCGGATACTGATGTCGAAATTGAACCCGGTTCCCAAAATATCTTCTCCGAGCAACCCGTACTCGCGTGCCTGATTTAATGCGATCTTCAGGCGCTCAATTGCCAGCGGATATTCAGCCCTGATGTACACCAATCCTTTGTCGGCACCAATACAATAGCCACAAATTGCCATGGCTTCGATAATTGAATGCGGGTCGCCTTCTAAAATGGAACGATCCATAAAAGCACCGGGGTCGCCCTCATCGGCATTGCACACAACGTATTTCTGGTCGGCTTCCGATTTGTTGGTGATTTCCCATTTTAAACCGGTAGGAAAACCGCCACCTCCGCGCCCGCGCAGCCCGGATTCTTTTATTTCGCTGATAACTTCTTGCGGCGACAGTTCTGTCAGGCACTTTCCAAGCGCCATGTACCCGTCGCGGGAAATGTATTCTTCAATATTTTCAGGATTGATAAACCCACAATTTCGCAAAGCAATGCGCATTTGTTTTTTGTAAAACTCCATTCCTTTGGAGTCGCTTATTTCCTCTTTTGTTACCGGATCGGTATAAAGCAAGCGCTGAACCGGCCGTCCTTTCACCAGATGCTCTTTTACAATTTCCTCGGCATCTCCGGGCTGAACCCCCACGTAAAAAGTATTTCCGGGCAACACCTTAACAATAGGCCCTTTTTCACAGAATCCGAAGCAGCCGGTAAACACCACCTGCGCATCGTCTTCCATGCCAGTCTGTTCAATCCAGTACTTTAATGAATTCCTGATTTCATCACTATCTGCAGCTTTACACCCGGTTCCACCGCAAACCAGCAGATGCATTTTATAATCGGTCATAACTGATTAGTTGAAGTTTTTTTAATCGTCAATAGTTCTGAATGCCAATGGGATAATACCGTCGATAAGTGCACCGCGTTTAATATAAACGTCAATAATTTCTTCGGCTTTATCTTTGTTTACATAGCCAAAAACCACCGGTTCTTTTCCCGGGAGGGTAATTTCCACGGTGGGCTCGGCATAACAGTACCCCATGCAACCGGTTTGGGTAACCACTGCATCGATGGCCTGCTGCTCCAGCTCATCCACAAAATACTTCATGGTTTCTTTTGCACCCGAAGCAATTCCGCAGGTTGCCATGCCTACTTTCACCTGTACCACCTGTTCCGGATGGTCGCTGTTCTCCCTTAACTTGATTTTGGACTGAACTTCTTCTTTGATTTTCCGAAGATCTGCCAGTGTTTTTATTTTAGTCATAGTTGAAACGGTTATTTTTTAATTCTACTTACTTGTGTTTATCTCTTCCAGGTTATTTTTAATCATTTCTAAAATTGCCTCCCTCATCTCTTTTTGCTGAAGCGGAATGCCATCTGTCATTTTCAGAACCTCCTGCGAGTCTATTGAAAAAGAACCTTCATTGGTTTGATGTGTATATACCAGCCGGATTTCCGGATTGCTCAGCAACGTTAAATACCACGTGTCCCAAATGTCTCCCAAAGGAGGCCGGTCTAAATGGTTAAGCAGAAAAACAGCTTCTACTTTTGTGCCTTTTCCCGGTTCCGAAAAAATGATAAACGAGCCTCCGGCAGCTTCTGCATTCTGTTTCAGGAGCGACAACCCCAGCCCTACTTTTCGGGTACTTCGCGATGTAAAGAACGGATTGGTTGCCTGCTCCAAAACTTCCCGGGTCATTCCGCAACCATTGTCGATAATTTCGAGAGTATAAAGATTATTTTTACGCTGTTCCCGAACAATGATTTCAATCAATGTTGCTTCTGCTCTCACCGAGTTCTGAACGATATCGAGCACGTGTTCTGAAATGGTCTTCATAATAATTCACAAAAGCGGTTATCTTGCTGATTCAATGCTTTCTTTATCTCACAAAAACTAACTCTCTCCAGATTAAAGACGGTGTAAATTTCGCCAATTTGTTCGGGAAAATGAGCGTCTGAATTGCGAATGAAGGTGGTTTTGTTTTGTATAACATAATGTTCTTTAACATGTTTTTCGGAACCGTGCCTTGACAGCCCCAAAGCATCGTACTTTAACGATGGTGGAATAAACCCCAGTTGGTTCAATAATCCGTTTACAGGCCGGTCGATATGCGCCGGAATAAAAATGCCGTTCAGCGCGTAAACACGGTTGGCAACTTCATCAATTCCTGCTTTTAATGCTGCCGGCAGAAAATAGTCCACCATCTCCATAATGTTTTCTTCTTTATCAATTACCGGCTGGTACCCAAAATATCCGTCAGGATTGGGAACTGGCGTAATATTATCATCGATAAATTGCTGAAACAGTTTTAATTGCTCCGGATGTTCAAAAAACACGAGGCAATGCACTTCTTCGCGGGTGGTAACTTCTGCCCCGGTTAACGTAAAAATACCTTCTTTCTCGGCTAATTCTTTTACCAAAAGAGCATGTTTGGTCGAGTTATGGTCAGTTATTCCGATTATTTCCAGACCAGACGATTTTGCCTTTTCAACAATGGCCTGCGGTGTCATTTCCAATTCGGCACAGGGCGACAGCAGCGTGTGAATATGTAAATCTGCCCTGTATTTGTTCATCTGTTTAAAATTTTAAGTTTTTTATGGCAACAGAAGAAATTCCAATGGGATCTGAATTCTCTCGATCTGATAATTTAGCTTCCGGCCAAATCTGCATACAGTTTTCCGGCCATTTCAAAAGTTCCCATAGTTGTTCCCAGCAGCGGAATTCCTTCTTCCCTGCTCCGCTCCAGTGTATCTTCGTTTGGCTCCAGCCCTTTCACCAGAATAACCGCAGCCAAATCTTTCAGCGATGCGATGGCCATTACATTCTGGTGCGTCTGCAAAGTAATCCAAACCTCGTTCTCCGCAGCCGTTCCCATAACATCGCTCAGCAGGTCGGAAACATATCCGCCTGAAATTTCATTTTCCAGTCCCTGCTCTCCGGCAAAAACTTTCAGCTCGTACTTTTTTACCAATTCAGAAACCTTCATTTCTTCCTCCTTTTTTATTACAGTCGGCATCAAAGCGCTTTTCGCCCCAGATTTTCTCCAGGTTTTGATAAGCCTTCTCTGGTTTTATTTTTTGTTCTTTTACATATTTCTTTTGAAGGAAAACACAACTCGACATCCGTGCTTTTCCCAAAATAATATCTTCGGCAAGGGCGTGGCAGTTGGGAGCGCCGCATCCCCCGCAGTCAATTCCCGGAAGCTGACACAAAATTTTATTCATCTTCTGGATTTTGTCCAGCGCACGAACCCGATTTTCATCCAGAACAAACACCGGCCTCGGCTCAATCTTCTCTGAAATCAGCTTTTCTTTTACATCTTCCTTATTCCATTCGGCTGTTGTGATCTGGTTGGCACGCGGATAACGCGCGGCTCTTTTTTGCAAACGCTCCACCGTAAGAAACCGGTTTCCGGTAAGCAAAATTCCGCCGGCACATCCCTGGTTGCACGATTTCAATTCCAAAAAATCAAATTGAGGAACATCGTTATTTTCCAGTCGCTCAAGAAACTTCACCACATTATGAATACCGTCGATGGCCATGGTTTTTTTTCGGTACCACGAGGTTTCTCCGCGCGGCAAACACCATAAAATGCCTTCTTTACTCAGGTATTTCCTGAACTCAGTGGTATCGATATGTTCATGTTTCGGTATCAGTTTCATAATCCGGTTGTACAAATCCTTCATATTAATAATACCGGTAACAATCGATTTCTTTTCGGCAACCGGTTGTTTTACCGCGGCCATTTTTGCAGAACAGGGCGTAATATAAAAAATCCCGATTTCGGTTTCAGAAGCCCCCTGCGCCTTCAATTGCTGGATGGCAAAGTGAGCGGCCAAATCGTGGGGCGCTTTCCGGTGCGAAATATTGTTTACCAGCGAAGGGTATTTGCATTGAATTAGCCGAACAATGGCCGGACAAAATGAAGAAATCAGCGGTCCGTCTGTCACCTCATCACGACTTTCTTTTATTGATTCCATCAGCCACTCAACGGGCTGCTCCACCTCAAAAATATGTGTAAATCCTAATTTCAGCAGGGCTTCGTAAATTTGCCCTTCAGAATAAACTTCGGCAAACTGACCAATAAAAACCGAGGGGAATAACACCACGCGATACTTGTACGACTCTATCTGGCTGAGCCCGTCGTGTACCACGTAAATTGCATCAACCGGACAAGCCCGCAAACAGTTGCCGCAATCCACGCAGCGGCCTGCATCAATAACAGCAATGCCGTCGACAATCCGAATTGCTTCGGTAGGGCAACTTTTCATGCAGTGGGTACAGCCAAAACATTTTTCTGTATCCACTTTTAAGGCATGATATTTTGTGTTTCTGTCCATTAATAATAGCACCTGAATGTTAAGGTTGTGCCCTCGCCTTTCCGGCTTTCAATATTCAGTTCGTCGGTATTCTTTTTTATGTTTGATAATCCCATCCCTGCGCCAAAACCCATTTCCCGCACTTCTTTTGAAGCCGTTGAAAACCCCGGTTTCATTGCAAGACTGATATTTTCAATTCCGGGCCCGCAATCTGACACCACTACCAAAATATTTTCTTCCCCCACAGTTGCTTTCACCTCGCCTTTCCAGGCATGGGCAGCCACATTTACTTCGGCTTCGTAAATAGCTACCACAATTTTTTTTATGCTCTTAGCATCAATATTCAGCTGCTTCAAAACCTTTTTTATTCGGCTCGAGGCTTTTCCTGCATTGGAAAAATCACCACCTGATATTTTAAATGCCAGTTCGAGCGCCATTAATACACCGCTTTTAATCCTTTTGCATATAAAATTCCACTGGCTTTGTAAATGGAAAACGGAGTTTCCAGCAACACGAGGCCATTTTCTTTGGCCAGTTCAATCATTTCGGCAGAAGCCGGTTTTCCGCGGGCGAGCAGCACAGCCTGAATATCTGCCATTTCAGCGGTTCTTACCAGTTGAAGGTTGGCAAGTCCGGTTATCAAAAGAATACTCTCTTCGTCGAGGGTGAGCACATCGCTCATTAAATCTGAACTGAACGCTTTCTCCAGGTCTTTATCAGTTGCCAACGAACCGGATACAATACGCGCGTCAGCATATTTGATTATTTCACTGATTTTCACGGTTAGAAGTAATTTTTTGGTTATAAACTCTTTTTACAAAGATAGCTGAAGAATCAGTCCAAATTATGCCAAATATCAAAAATTCCTGTTTTTAAATAGATTTAAAATGAATGTAAATAAGGTTTTTATTCGCTAATTTTCGGATTGAATTTGAACCCGAAAAGAACTAAAAAATGATCTACGACAAGAAATCCTTTCTTCCCGGCAACATCGAAGATCCTGAAATTTACCAAAAAGTGTTTGATGCCCTGCCCATCCCGATTTTTTACAGAGATTTAAAAGGAGTTTATCAGATGTGCAACAAAGCGCACGAAGAATTTTCCAGAACGCCGCGTTCGCAAATTATCGGCAAATCGGTTTTCGAAATTCACACCAAACACATGGCTGAAATCTATTACCACAAAGACCAGGAACTACTTGCCAATCCTGATGTTCAGATATACGAAACCCAGGTTCGCAACAAAGACGGAGCGCGAATGGATGTGGTTATAAACAAAGCTGTAATAAGAAGCAACGACGGAGAAGTAATGGGAATTGTGGGTTCCATAAACGACGTGACCACGCTGAAAAAAACAGAAATGCGCCTGGAAAAAGCACAGGAATCGATGGAGATTTCTTCGCACATGTTGCACAAGATCAACGTGGGAATTCTTATGATGAACGAAGAACACAAAGTGGTAGATTCAAACGAAAGTTTTGCAAAACTCATGGGCGAAGAAACCTCTGAACTCTACGAAACCATCCCCGGATTAAAAGGTGCCGATGTGGAAGTACTCGTGCCCGAAGTAATTTTCAAAATGCTTTCCAGCATCATGGCATCGGGCGAAGAAATGCTGGAACGCGACATCAAATTCAGTAACAAGCTTTTGCACATTTCGGTAGTAACGTTATACAAACAAAAAGTGGTTGGTGCCGTCATCCGCGACATGTCTGCACCACTGCTGGTGCGGGATGAAATAATTAACCGGGCCCACCGGATTAAAGAACAAAACATCGACACAGTACAAAAAATTGCTCACCTGCTGGGCGAAAATGCGGCAGAAACAGAAGAATTGCTTAACTCAATCATTCAATCGTACAGATATGGTGACGACCAATAACCTCAACTACCACGTAGAAATAGACGTTCAGCAAAAGCGGCCAAAAGGCGAAATTGCCTGTGGCGACGCGTTTATGTCTGATATTTTTAAAGAAGAGGGCCGCACCATTTTGGTTTTAAGCGACGGAATAGGGCACGGAATAAAAGCCAGTGTACTTGCAACGCTCACCGCTACCATGGCTTTAAAATACACGCGGTTTCATACCAAGCCCGAAATATCAGCACGCATAATTATGGAAGCACTGCCCAAAAGCAGCGACGGAAAAGAAAGTTATGCAACCTTTACCATTATTGAGGTAGAAACCGACGGACAAGTTCGAATTATCAATTACGACAACCCTCCGGTTTTAATAATCCGCAATGGAAAGTTGTTCGAACCCAAAGAATATGAGCTGGAAGTGCGCGGCCGCGAAAACATAGGAAAGCTGTTGCGTTGTCGCGAATTTATCGCCCGAAAAGAAGACCGTATCATTTTTTTGAGTGATGGCATTGTGCAGTCCGGACTGGGAGGAAGCCGTTATCCCATGGGATGGGGGATTGAAAATGTTTACAATTTTGCATTGACACAGGCAAACCGCATGCCCAATATTTCAGCAGCAAAACTTGCCCGAAAAATCTCCAATCAGGCCAGCATGAACGACGATTTTGAAGTGAAAGACGACACCACCTGCGGAGTGATTTATTTCAGAGAACCCCGGAAATTTATGCTTATTACCGGGCCTCCGTTTTACAAAATAAAAGACTACGATTTTGCCGACAGAATAAAGAGCTTCGACGGAAAAAAAATTATTTGCGGTGGAACCACTGCCGAAATAATTGCCCGGGAGCTGGATATCCCGGTAGAAATAGAACATATTGCAAAAAACCCGGAAACGCTGCCTCAGGTTTCAAATATGGAAGGGTTTGAAATGGTTACCGAAGGTATTCTGACCCTCGGGAAAGTGGAAGAAATTTTGGAAAGCTACAACAGCGAAACCCGGCTGCAGGACAACCCTGCAGAGAAAGTAGTTAGGCTGCTGCTGCAACACGACAGTATTGAAATAATTTTGGGAACGCGCATTAACTGGGCTCACCAGGATCCGGAACAACCCATTGAACTGGAACTGCGAAAATTCGTGGTAAAACGCATCATGAAAATACTAACCAACAAATTTTTCAAGCATGTAGAAATCGAATACCTCTGAAAACCTTGCAACAAAAAAAAACTACCGCACAACTGCAGTAGTTTTTCAAACGTCTAATCACCTTTTCTCTCTCTATCTCGGATTTGTAATGGAAAAAACTTCCTTCATCATATTCTTAGAACTTCTACTTCTATCTTTTCTACATCACAAATTAAAGCATAAATCATTATAAATGAACAAATTTAACTACTGAAACAGAACGAAAAATATGCTGATAAAACGGTTCAAAACAGCCTACCGGAAAGGAGTTTTTCCCCGATAACAGGTTAAAAGGAGTTCACTTTTTTAATAATCAAACTCGATGAACTTCCCAAACTTTTTATATTTCTCGTAGAGAACTTTATATTTTTCAACATTTTCGGGAATTGGCAAGTACTCTTTTTCAATGCCACCACCCATTTTCTTCTGAGCCTCCGAGGTAGTTGCATAAACACCGGCAGCTACTGCCGCAGCCATGGCAGAACCCAGCGCACACGCCTGTTCAGAGCGGGCAACCTTTATGGGCATATTCAACACATCTGCCACTATTTGCATTACAAGCGACGATTTTTTCGCAACACCCCCAAGGGCAATCACGCCGTCAATCCGAACACCCTCTTCCACAAAACGATCGTTAATTGCTTTTGAACCAAAAGCGGTTGCTTCAACAAGCGCACGGAAAATGCGTGGAGCATCTGACCCTAGATTAAGTCCGGCAATGGCACCTTTCAAGCTTTGATTGGCATCGGGCGTGCGGCGACCATTCATCCAATCCAGCGCCACAATTCCGCTTTCCTCCAGTGGTATTTTTTCTGCTTCGGCACTCAATTTGGCAATTATTTTATCCGAAGTTTCTTCAATAAGCTTTTCCCGCGTTTGTTCATCCAACAAATCAGACTCCGCCAAAACATTTTTCAGCGGCCATTCCAGCAACCGTTTAAACCAAGCATAAATATCACCAAAAGCCGATTGTCCGGCTTCCAGACCAAGCATCCCCGGAACGATTGAACCGTCAACCTGACCACAAATGCCATTTACCAGTTTATCGCCTACCTCCTCCATCGGTGCAATCAACATATCGCAGGTAGAAGTTCCCATCACTTTCGAAACATAATAAGGTTCAATCTCTGCACCAACTGCTCCCAAATGCGCATCGAAAGCGCCAACTCCAACCACAACGCCTCGCGGCAAACCCAGTTTTTGTGCCCATTCAGCAGATAGTGTACCGGCGGCAACATCGCAGGTAAACGTTTCTTTGTAAAGTCGTTGCCTCAATCCGGCCAGCATTGGGTCAAGTGCAGTTAAAAACTCCTCAGACGGCAGTCCTTCAAAAGCCTCGTGCCACATTGCTTTATGACCTGCTGCACAACGGCTGCGCTTCAATGTTTTCGGATGAGTATTCCCGGTTAACAGCGCAGGAATCCAATCGCAATGCTCCACCCACGAGTAGGCAGCACGAAAAACTCCCGCATCGTTGCGAATCACATGCAAAAGCTTCGCCCAAAACCACTCCGACGAATAAATTCCTCCTTCGTATTTCGTAAAATCAATTTTCCACTGACGCGCCAATTTGTTTATTTCTTCCGCTTCCTGCATTGCGGTGTGGTCTTTCCACAAAACGAACATGGCATTCGGGTTTTCCTCAAAACCGGGCGTCAACGAAAGCGGCATTCCTTTTTCATCAACGGCAACCGGAGTAGAACCTGTTGTATCCACAGAAATTCCAACTACATTTTCAACCACGTTTTCACCAACTTGTTTCAGCGCTTCTTTTACTGTAAATTCCAAACCTTCCAGATAATCTTTGGGATGCTGCCGAAATTGGTTTTCCGGCGCGTTACAGTACAATCCCTGCTTCCAGCGCGGATAACCGTAAACTGCGCTTGCCACTTCCTCGCCTGTTTCCACATTAACAATTAAAGATCGCACCGAATCAGTGCCATAGTCCAGTCCAATAGTGTATTTTTCGCTCATTTTATTGATTTTATTGTGTCTGCATTATGTTTATTCGCCGCCATTATTTATGCCGAAAAAATTCAAAAAGAGGATATTTCTCCCAAATAAGGGCCGCTAGAAAAAGACGCTCGTTGAAAAGTTCAAACATGATATTGGCTTTTGTTTCAGTAGTTTTTAAAAGAGTAAAAATAACACTTAATTCCTTTTGAAAAAGAAAAAAACTGGCCGGGGACACAAAAAAAAGGCTCGACGCAATGCCGAACCTTTTACCTATCCTTCTTTTATTTGTTATGTGCAATTACCCAATTTTTATTTCGACCGGCGGTTTTACGCGGGCTTCTTCTTTTTTCGGAAGAACTAATTCCAAAATGCCGTTTTCGAAATGAGCTTCAATTTTTTCAGCATCAACAAATTTTGGAACTTTAAATTTCCTTTCAAAGCTGTACACACCAAATTCACGTTGCTCGTATTTGAATTTATCGTTGTTGTTTTCTTTTTCTTCTGGAAGCTCAACTTTTACGGTAAGAACATTTTCGTGGTAACTCATTTGTACATCTTCTTTCTTAAAACCGGCAAGTTGTAACTCCAATCTGAAATCTTTTTCAGTCTCCAAAATGTTGGTAGCAGGCTTGCAGTTACAATCGTTCACGTAATTTTCGTCGTAATCGTTTTGCAGCAAATTATTGAATAAATCATTTACCAAATTCTGGTTAACGCTGCTGCTGTACGGATGGTGAAATCTTACTAAGTTCATGTTTTTTCCTCCTAAATTTTTATTTATATTCTTTGTTTTCATGTTCACGAAAAAAACAAATCAAAACCTGTTCCAACCAGCAAAACTTACTTTTCAGAGCAAAAAAGCGGCACAATCAAGACAATTAGTCATAAAACAACACAATTACTAAGAAATATTGTCATGATATTTAAACATCTATACTAATACACATTTAAATTAAGGACAAAAAAAGAGCCGTGCAATTTAACACACGGCTCTTTCGTTAATATATTTTTCAATTAGCTTTCGAGAACAGCATTACATGCATCAATTAGTTTCTGTGCATTTTTGTTGCCTGCATCAATTGCTTTTGCTTTTTCAAGAACTTCAACGGCAGACTTGAATTCAGTTTTAGCTTTTTCAACTTCGGCAGTATAAGCATCGTCGGCAGTAGTTATTGCACCGCTGCTTACTTTTCCGTTTGCTGCAGTTAAAATGGCAACACCTTTTTTATAAATATCATTTCCTTCGGAAACATAAATATTGGCCAAAGCCGATGAAATTTTATCGTCTCCGGGGAATTTTGCTACACCTTTTTCCAGTGTTGCTTTGTATTCGTCGTCTTTATTTTGCTTGCGCAGCGTCATTGCTTTGTAGAACAATGCTGTTTCGCCACGGTATCCGCTTTCTACACTTTTGCTGAAAAGCTCAACTGCTTTATCGAGCAATTCGCCACGGTAAGCCGCAATTGCAGCATTGAAAACCAAAGACGGGTCTTTTTCTTCGTCAGCCGCAATGGCTTTTTCATAATTTTCAACGGCACTTTTAAAATCTTTTTTATCGCCGTAAGCCAAAGCCTTGTACTCGTAACTTTTTGAAACATTAACCCCGGCTTCAATTGCTTTATCTAAATATTCGATAGTTCCCTGCAAATTATCAGACTTATAGGCAGCAAAACCGATATTAAAATTAATTGCCGGTTCAACCTGCACGTCACCAATATTCTTCATTGCCTCATCGTAAAGCGTGAATGCCTTGGCGTAATCCTCTGCTTTTAATGCTTCATTGGCCTGATTGATTTTTTCAGCTGCATCCTGAGCAAAAGAAAAAACCGACAAAAGGAGGGCCGCCATTACTATAAATACTCTTTTCATTTTTTGTTATTTTTAAAAATTCTATTAAATATTCTAATTTCTATCTGGTTTTCAAGAGAAGTTTCAAAAATAATAATATTGATTAAAAATCCTACAATTAAATTGTGACTCATTCTCAACACCCGATTACAAAATAAAAGATCAAACATCCTGCCAGCGTGCGCGAAGGTTCTGCCGAACAACAACGAAAACACCACGCAAAACACTCGCTACAAAACACTTCAAAAGCAAAAACATTTTTAGTGCAAACTAAAATCGCATTGCCCGAATCAGCTTTGCAAACTCAAAAGAAAATTGATAAAGCATTTCCCCAGACCTACTCATCGCTTCTTCGAGACTGATCGGCCCGGGAATCATGCTAAAAATCCCATCAAATGCATCAGTCGCCTCTCCTGTTACTGTTCCTCCAATTGCAAATACCGGCTTTTTCTGTTCGCGTGCAACATCAGCCACTGCTTTCGGAGCTTTGTCACACAATGTCTGCCCATCTAACTTTCCTTCACCTGTTATTACAACGTCAGCCCAGTTGACATGCTCCTGAAAGTTCAGTTGATTTAAAACAAATGCGGCTCCCGGAACAATTTTGGCATTACAACACGCCAAAAGCGGAAGAACAATTCCCCCGGCAGCACCAGCCCCCTCAACACCTGAAAAATCTTTACCACACTGGTTCTCCAAGACTCCGGCCCAGTTTGCAAGCCCGGCTTCTAATTCACCAACCATTTCTGGCGTTGCGCCTTTTTGAGGCCCAAACACTGCAGCAGCTCCATTTTTTCCAAGCAAAGGATTATGCACATCACAAATTATATTTACCGTAAAATTTTCAACCAAAGCAGGTGGTTCAATCTTTTTAACAAACCTCAGACTACCGCCTTTCCCCTCCAGCATTCTTCCCTGTTCATCTATTAATTTATAGCCAAGCGCTGCGAGCATTCCCAATCCGCCGTCAACCGTAGCACTACCTCCCACTCCCAGCAAAATTTCAGTACACCCGTCTTTCAGGGCTGCACGAATCAACTGCCCAGTACCGAAAGAAGATGTTTCCATCGGGTTCAATTCATTTGAACGGAGAAGTTTTATACCAGATGCATCGGCCATTTCGATTATAGCTTTTTGCCCGATTTTAGCATATTTACTTTGCACAAGCCGCCCAAGAGGATCTTTCACCTCTACCTCAACCGGCACAGCATTCAATGCCCGGCACAGCACCTCGCCGGTAAAATCGCCGCCGTCGGCAACAGGAACTTTGCGCACAATAAAATCCGAAGAAACATCAAAAAATGCTTTTTCCACCACATCAGCAAACTCAAAAGCATTCAGACTTCCTTTCATGGAATTGGGGGCTACCAACACTTTCATTTTTGTTTTGTTCATGTTTCTCCACGTGTTACTGATACAACTCCTTTTACTTTTTTCATTTTATGAATCAGAAATTCGAGGTGATCCAAATTATAAACCGATAATTTCAAAACACCTTCAAATTTTCCCCGGTTGGTATTGATGTTTATCGAACGCAACCTGGCTCCGGTATCCTTGGTAATAATATAAGATATTTCAGAAACGATTCCGGCCTCATCCGTTCCGAAAACGTACAACGTTGTTAAGAAAGCTCCCGGGCTTACCGTTTCCTTCCATTTTGCTTTTATTATCCGATAAGGAAATCGCTCCTTCATTTGGGGAGCATTCGGGCAACTGGAACGGTGTATTTTAATTCCTTCGTTTATGGTTACAAAACCAAAAATGGAATCGCCAAACACCGGGTTACAACACCGGGACAATTTATAATTTACGTCTTTCAGGTTATTATCAATAATCAGATAATCATCCCCTCCCTCAAACGAAAAATCCTTATTTGCTTTTGTAGCGAGCAATTCTTCCACTTTATTCCGAACGCTCTCTTCTTCCGGCTTCTCGGTAAACAAGGATTTAACCTCCAGCGGATCTATTTTTCCGGATGCCAATTCGCAATAAAAATCCATTGCCAGCTTAAATTCATACCTCTTAAGCATTTTGCGGATGGCATCATCGTTTAAATCAATTTTCCAGTTTTTAAATTTACGCGCCAGAATTTCGCGCCCCTGAGCGGCCAAATTCCTTTTTTCCTCATTCAAACTGGCTTTAACCCGACTAACTGCTTTAGACGTTATCAAAAAATCGAGCCAGTCCATTTTGGGCTTCTGATTGTTCGACGTTTCTATCGTAACCTGGTCTCCATTCCTCAACTTGTATTTTAAAGTTACTTTTTTCCCGTTCACCTTTCCGCCAACACAAGTATCTCCGAGATGCGAATGAATTTCATAGGCAAAGTCGAGCAATGTGGAGCCGGCGGGCATCTTTTTCAAATCGCCCTTTGGAGTAAAAACAAAAGTTTCGTCGTTATAAATATCCAGACTGAAATGATCGATAAAGTCAACTACGCTCAAATCCGGATTTTCAAGAATCTCACGAATTCCGGCCAGCCACTCATCAAAGCCAGAACTTGCTTTTCCTCCTTTATATCTCCAGTGTGCTGCCAGGCCTTTTTCAGCCACCTCATCCATTCGTTTAGTACGAATCTGAACTTCTACCCAACGCCCCTGAGGCCCCAAAACAGTGGCATGCAACGATTCATAACCATTAGATTTTGGTATGGTTATCCAGTCGCGCATGCGCTCCGGATTTGCCTGATACTGCTCGGTAACCACCGAATAAACAGTCCAGCAATCAGATTTTTCATTTTCAGGTTTCGAATCGAGAATAACACGAATAGCAAACAAATCCATTACCTCATCGAAGGAAACTTTCTTTTTCTGCATTTTATTCCAGATGGAATTCACCGATTTGGTTCTTGCCTTCATCGAAAAAGAAAAGCCCCTGTCTCTCAATGTTTTCTCAACGGGCTTAACAAATTCTGCCACAAAGTTTTCACGTTCGGTTCGGGTTTCGCTCAGCCGGGTTACCACATACTGATACCCCGCCGGATTCTGGTATTTCAGGCACAAATCGAGCAGCTCTGAATTGATTGAATACAGACCCAGACGGTGTGCAAGTGGAGCATAAAGATGCGATGTTTCGTTTACCAGACGATGACGGGCATCTTCGTCATATATTTCGAGATTACGCATTACCTGGAGACGATCTGCTGTCTTTACAAGAATCACCCGCACATCGCCGGCCAGCGCCATAAGCAGCTTACGGTAGTTCTCCGGATGAAGCTCAACCGTGTCGGTTCCCAAAGCATTTATTTTGGCCATTCCATCAAGAATAGAATAAACCGAAGACCCGAATTTGGCTTCAAATTCTTCGCGAGTGACCTGACGATCCAGACCGGCGTACATTATATTATGCAACAACCCTGTAATAACAGAATCGGGCTCAAGGCCGATTTCTTTTGCTATTATTTCGGCAACTTCAAGCGAATGATGCAAAATATACTCTCCCGTTTTAAATTGCTTGTCGCTAATAACATCCCGCGCAAAACCAAAAGCTTCTTCGAGCCGTTGAATAGACGGTTCATCCCACCCCTGGTTGCAAAATCCTTTTAGATTCTCATATCGTGTATTTATCGCTTCAGTATAGTCCATATTTAAACAAAAAAAGGCTGCTCACGGCAGCCTCTATCATTTTTTTTAATAAAATCATAATTATCCGGCCACTTGCGTAGTATCTACAAAAACGCGCTGACGCAACTCACGATCGAGCATAAACAATCCATTCCCTTTCGCTTCGCCTTCAATCAACTTCAGGCTATCGAGAATTTCTGTTACATTCGATTCTTCTTCTACCTGTTCGTCAACAAACCACTGCAAAAAGCTCTGAGTAGCGTGGTCGCGTTCTTCTTTCGCAACATCAACCAAATTATTGATGAGTTCGGTAACATGCTGTTCATGTTCCAACGTTTTTTCTACTACATCTAAAATACTGTCAAATTCTGTCGGCATTTGAGCAATTGCCTTCAATTCAACTTTTCCATTACGGCCAGCCACATATTTATAAAATTTGTTCGCGTGCGTCATTTCCTCCTGATATTGAACATACATCCAATTAGCAAACCCGGGCATCCCTTTGTCTTCCAGCCAGGCCGACATTGACAGATAAAGAAAAGCGGAATATTGCTCAGCATTTATCTGTTCGTTTAAAGCTTCTAGTACTCTTTCTTTTAACATGACGTTTCTGTTTTAATTGTGGTTTAAAATTACAAAAATATGAAGATAAACATAAAATAAAAATTCAAAATTGAACCATTCTTAACACTCCGGGTAATTCCGCAAAAAAATATCAGTTCCAGGCCGCGCCTGCAAAAGATTTCCGCATTTTTTCGATAAATCCTGAAAACTTTATTACATTCCGCAGACATGTTGTACAACACAATCACTAATCAATCAGCAAGAAAACTAATAACGACACGCATAAAAACATGCAAAATTCAGTTCAAACAACGTTGTAAACATGACTTTTACCCAGCGAACAGCCCCGAATAATACCTTTTTTAACAAAAAATTTACAAAACCTTTACGAAGGACCGAATATGTTATTCGAAAGTTTTTATGGCTTATAGTTTTTATATATTTGCGACCTTAAATCGATTACCTGTTGTTGACTGGGAAATTGTGAGAGTGCATTGATATATAGTTATTTATATTAGACATAGTTTTTTTTCATTTCTATGCCTTTTCATAAAAATCCCAATAAAACTAAATTATTAAAAGATGAAGAACATTAAGTTTGTCAGTGCAAAAGAAGCAGTTGGAGTTATTAAATCGAATGATCGAGTTCATTTGCACAGTGTTGCTGTAACCCCTCATCCGCTTATCCAGGCAATGTGTGAACGCGGGCGGAACAAAGAATTCAGAAACGTACGTATTCAACACATCCACACAGAAGGAGATGCCCCCTACGCCAATCCGGAATTTGAAGGAATTTTTCAATTGGAATCTTTCTTTGTAGGAGCCAATGTCAGAAAACAAACACAAGCCGGTTATGCCGACTACATTCCGGTTTTTTTGCAGGAAACCCAGCGTTTAATCCGTCAAGGGTATCTAAAAGTAAATGTGGCCATGATCCAGGTTTCTGTACCCGACAAATTCGGATACGCTTCACTGGGAACATCAGTAGATGCAACTCTTGCAGCAGTTGAAAACGCAGATACAGTTATAGCCATTGTAAACCCAAATGTACCGCGTGCATTCGGCGATGCAATGATCCACATAAACGACATTGATGTTTTTGTTGAAGACGACAGCGAACTGGTTCTTGCTTTGCCGGGACCGATTAGCGATACCGACCGCCAAATAGGACGCTACGTTGCAGAACTGGTTGAGGATGGTGCCACATTGCAAATGGGAATCGGCGCTATTCCTAATGCCGTTTTATCAATGCTCTCCAATCACAAAGACCTTGGAGTTCACTCCGAAATGTTTGCCGACGGAATTCTCCCGCTGGTTGACAAAGGTGTTGTAAACGGCAAAAACAAAGCTATTGACAAAGGCAAAATGGTTGCAACCTTTTTAATGGGTTCAAAAAAGCTATACCAATTTATACACGACAACCCCGGGGTTGCCATGCAGGATGTTGAATACACAAACAGTGTAAACGTTATTGCACAAAACCCAAAAGTAACAGCGATTAACTCGGCACTGCAAATAGATATTACCGGACAGGTTTGTGCAGACTCAATCGGCACAAAATTTTACTCAGGCGTTGGAGGACAAATCGACTTTTTACGCGGTGCTTCGCTTAGTAAAGGCGGAAAACCAATTATTGCTATGCCGTCTACCACCAACAAAGGGATTAGTAAAATTGCACCAATTTTAACTCCCGGAGCCGGAGTTGTTAGCACACGCGCCAACATCCACTGGCTTGTTACCGAATACGGCGCTGTTAACCTTTACGGAAAAACACTTCAGGATCGCGCAAAACTTATTATCTCTATTTCGCATCCCGACCACCAGGCAGAACTCGACAAAGCTGCTTTTGAACGGTTCGGATCACACTTTCACTTTGTTTGGGATGAAAACAACAATTAAATTATAATAGCCATGAATATTTCACATATCGAACACATCGGCATTGCAGTTGAAAGCATCGAAACAGCCATTCCTTTTTACGAGAATATGCTGGGGCTGAAATGTTATGCTGTTGAAGAAGTTAAAGATCAAAAAGTAAAAACCGCCTTTTTTATGGTGGGGCAAACAAAAATCGAACTTCTGGAATCAACCGATCCGGAAGGCCCCATCGGAAAATTTATTGAGAAAAAAGGCCAGGGAATTCACCACATTGCTTACGCAGTAGACAATGTTGACGAATCGCTAGAAGAACTGGGAGAAAAAGGTGTTCGCCTTATCGACCAAAAAGGCCGGAAAGGCGCAGAAGGGCTAAACATTGGATTTCTTCACCCCAAAACAACACTGGGTGTGCTAACAGAAATCTGCAGTAAATAGATAAAAAACCAAAATTCATAATTATTCGACTACAATGAGTACCCAGGATAAAGTAAAAAAGTTAATTGAATTGCGGGCTGAAGCAAAGCTTGGAGGCGGAGTCAAAAGAATTGATTCCCAGCACGCAAAAGGAAAACTAACCGCTCGCGAACGCATTGAATTGTTGCTCGACGAAGGCAGTTTTGAAGAGTTTGACATGTTTGTAACACACCGTTGCACCAACTTCGGCATGGAAAAGAAAAAATTCCTTGGTGACGGAGTTGTTACAGGTCACGGAACCATCGACGGCCGTGTGGTATATGTTTTTTCACAAGATTTCACCGTGTTTGGAGGTTCACTTTCCGAAACTTTTGCACAGAAAATATGTAAGGTAATGGACATGGCCATGAAAGCCGGTGCCCCGTTAATTGGCATTAACGATTCAGGCGGCGCCCGCATCCAGGAAGGCGTTAATTCGCTGGCCGGCTATGCCGAAATATTCGAAAGGAATATTCTTGCATCGGGAGTAATCCCTCAAATTTCGGCCATTTTTGGTCCGTGTGCCGGAGGAGCAGTTTACTCTCCTGCCCTTACCGACTTTATTATGATGACCGAGCAAAATTCCTACATGTTTGTTACCGGTCCGAAAGTAGTTAAAACAGTTACGGGCGAAGATATTTCAGTTGAAGATTTGGGAGGAGGAAAAGTTCACGCATCCAAATCAGGCGTTTCTCATTTCCTTGTTGAAGACGAGCAAGAAGGACTGATGCTGATTCGTAAGCTGCTCACCTTCCTTCCGCAAAACAACCTGGAAGACCCGATTGTTACGGAAAACACCGACCCTATCGACAGGATGGAAGATGCCCTGAATGAAATCATTCCTGAAAATCCGAACCAGCCTTACGATGTAACTGACGTAATTACTTCAATTGTTGACTATTCCGAATTTCTTGAAATACACCGGAATTACGCAAAAAACATTGTTGTTGGTTTTGCCAAATTCGACGGTCATCCGGTTGGAATTGTGGCCAACCAGCCCAATTACCTTGCAGGCGTGCTTGATATTGAAGCTTCGAGAAAAGCCGCACGTTTTGTGCGCTTCTGCGACAGTTTCAATATTCCAATCCTCACTTTGGTTGATGTTCCGGGATTCCTTCCGGGAAGCAGACAGGAATACGGCGGAATTATCACCCACGGTGCAAAACTAATGTTTGCCTACGGCGAAGCTACTGTACCGAAAATTACGGTAACACTGCGTAAATCGTACGGAGGAGCACACGACGTTATGTCTTGTAAACAGCTTCGCGGCGATCTGAACTACGCCTGGCCTACCGCAGAAATTGCAGTTATGGGAGCTTCCGGTGCTGTAGAAGTTCTTCACGGACGGAAACTGGCTGAAATAGAAGACCAGGAAGAGAGAGCAAAATTCATCAAAGATCACGAAGACGAGTACAACGAAAAATTTGCCAACCCCTACCAGGCAGCTGCTTTGGGATATATCGATGATATTATTGAGCCAAGAAACACCCGTTTCCGTATTATCAGGGGGTTACAAAGTTTAGCAACAAAAAAATTGGTAAATCCGCCTAAAAAGCATTCCAATATTCCACTCTAAAACAGAAAAACAATGAATACTCTTTTTATGTTGCTGGTAAACCCTTTTGATTTCGGGATTACGGTTTCTATCGTTGGTTTTGGAATTGTTGTTTTTGCGCTGACAATGCTGTCGGTTGTCTTTTCGAGACTTCCCAAAATCATCAATATGAAATTCAAAAAGAAATCCGGGAATACTAACAAGCCGGAATCAGCAACAACAGATGATGGTCATATTGAAGGAAACGTAACAGCTGCAATTGGTATGGCTCTGCATCTTTACCTTGATGAAATGCACGACGAAGAAAGTAATGTCGTTACCATAAAACAGGTAAGGAAAGCATACTCCCCATGGAGCTCAAAAATTTACAGCGTAACCCAAAACTGGCCAAAAAATTAAAATCGAAAAAAAATGAAAAGATATAAATTCACCATTAGCGGCAGTGAGTACGATGTTCGAATCAACGACATTGAAGATAACGTTGCCGAAGTTGATGTAAACGGCACCCACTACGAAGTGCTCCTACACAAAGATGTAAAAACATCTAAAACGCCTCGTCTGGTTCGTAAACCCGTACAAAAACAACCGGGCGAAGGTCAGATTAAAAAGAAAGAATCTGCCGGCAAATACGAAGTTACCGCGCCGCTGCCGGGAACTATTTTAAAACTGAATGTTTCGGTTGGCGATTCTGTTACCGAAGGACAAAGCCTGTTGGTTATGGAAGCCATGAAAATGGAAAACCAGGTTCAGACAGCAAAAGGCGGCGAAGTAATAGCCATAAAAGTAAAAGAAGGTGATGCCGTTCAACAAGATGACGTTCTCATTGAAATTGGTTAACCGCAAAGAATTCAAAAAATGAGAAAAATACTTCGACTACTTTTAGTATGTACGGTGTTATTTTCTGCTTTTCTTGCTCAGGGAAAGGACAAAAACCTTTCGTCTGTAGTTACAAGCGGAAAATGGGTAAATTACAGCGACGGGTACATACCCGTGCCCACCTTCAACCCTAAAGAAGCGGTACCCGAAGAAACCCCGGCAACAGTTAAACGATACAAAACAATCGGATTCGAAAAGAACAACACGTTTACGCTTGATTCGGCAAAACAGCGTTTTACCGGACGTTACCGCATTTCAGGAGATGAAATCATCCTCGATTTTAATCCTGTAGTGGTTACGCACCTGCGTAAAAACATGGATCCAAATACTTCGTCTACCGATTATAAAACCGAAAAGGAAACGATAAAACTTCCGCAGCGAATACTTCAGGTAGCGCCCGACGGAAAATTAGCAGGCGACGGATTCGAATACAAAAACTATAGCGGAGCCGTTTCCGGGCTACTAAATTTTTATGAATTTTCAGGCTTCTCGAACGTGACATGGAAACACATGATCATGTTGATAATCGGACTGATTTTCATTTACCTGGGAATTCGTTACGAATTTGAGCCGCTTTTGCTGGTTCCCATCGGATTTGGTATTCTAATCGGGAACATTCCCATGTTCCAGGTAGTTGATTTCAACCTGAAACTGGGAATCTACGAACCGGGTTCTGTTATGAATATCCTTTACCAGGGAGTTGTTCAGGGCTGGTACCCGCCACTAATATTTTTGGGCATTGGTGCAATGACGGACTTCTCGTCACTCATTTCAAACCCAAAACTGATGCTTTTGGGAGCAGCGGCACAGGTTGGTATTTTCCTTACTTTCCTTGGGGCACTTTGGTTAGGATTCTCACCACAGGAAGCAGGTGCAATTGGAATTATTGGCGGAGCAGATGGCCCGACAGCAATTTTCATTTCGTCGAAACTGGCCAACGGAATGAATGTGATGGCCAACGGCGAAGTGGTAAAAAACCTGATTGGTCCTATTGCCATCGCGGCATATTCATATATGGCGCTGGTTCCGGTAATTCAACCTCCTGTTATTAAATTACTTACCACAAAAAAAGAACGCAGGATTAAAATGAAACCTCCACGTGCGGTTTCCAGACTTGAAAAAATCCTCTTCCCGCTGGTTGGATTGTTGCTGACAGCGTATATTGCGCCATCTGCACTGCCTCTGCTGGGAATGTTGTTCTTCGGTAATCTTTTAAAAGAATCGGGTGTGACCAAACGTTTGGCAAACACTGCCAGCAATGCGTTAATCGATACCATTACTATTTTACTGGGGATTACTGTTGGAGCCTCTACTCAGGCCGACGTTTTTCTTACGCCATCATCAATTAAAATATTTGCACTAGGAGCAGCTTCGTTCGTGATTGCCACAGCAGGTGGTGTTGCCGGAGCTAAACTGATGAATGTTTTCATGAAAAAAGGAAACAAAATCAATCCAATGATTGGTGCATCCGGAGTTTCTGCCGTTCCAGACAGCGCCCGGGTGGTACAGCACATGGGATTAAAAGAAGACCCGACCAACCACTTGCTAATGCACGCCATGGCGCCAAACGTTTCAGGTGTAATTGGCTCAGCTGTTGCAGCAGGTATTTTGTTAAGCTTTTTAATGTAAACGACTGGATTTTCAATCCTCGTCACCATTAGAATATTTTATTTAAAATGTGAGTAGCCGCTATCGGTTACTCACATTTCTTTTTGTATGTGCCCGCCTCCAAAAGCATCTTTTCCAAAAAATCTATCCCCTCCTGAATTTGTATTATCCCTTTAACAATGATAAAAGTCAATTATTGTAACACTTTTCTTACTTTTGCCGCTAAAGGTATTCTGCGAGTTTTTAAATGAATTAAAATGAAATATTACAGCACCAACAAAAATACCCCGGACGTAACACTAAAAGAAGCAGTGGTAAAGGGACTGGCTTCCGACAACGGACTGTTCATGCCCGAAAGAATTGAAAAATTCAGCCCTTCTTTTTTTGAAAATATCCACAAACTTTCCTTCAACGAAATTGCATTTGAAGTAGCCAGGAAGTTTTTCGGTGAAGATGTGGAGGAAAGCAATCTGAAGGAAATTGTTAACAGCACTTTACAGTTCGATTGCCCGGTGAAACAAGTCGCCAACAATACCTATTCGCTGGAGCTGTTTCATGGGCCAACGCTCGCTTTCAAAGATGTTGGCGGCCGTTTTATGGCTCGCTTGCTGAACTATTTTCTTGCCGGAAACAAAAAGCAGGTACATGTGCTTGTAGCCACATCCGGTGACACTGGCAGCGCTGTGGCCAACGGATTTCTCGGCGTTGAAGGAATTCATGTTCATGTGCTATACCCAAAAGGGAAAGTTAGTAAAATTCAGGAATCGCAATTTACAACGCTGGGGCAAAATATTACTGCGCTCGAGGTCGATGGCACGTTTGACGATTGCCAGCATCTGGTAAAAACAGCTTTTCTGGACGCTGAACTGAATAAAAAACTACTGCTGACTTCCGCCAACTCAATTAATGTTGCACGGTTTCTGCCGCAGGCGTTTTACTATTTCAATGCTTACGCCAGGCTAAAAGAGAAAGGAATCCTTCAGAACAAAAAGCTGGTGGTTTCGGTACCGAGCGGTAATTTTGGCAACCTCACAGCAGGACTATTTGCCAAAGAAATGGGACTTCCGGTGGAGCAGTTTCTTGCGGCAAATAACGAAAATGACGTGGTTTACAACTACCTAAAAACCGGCAACTATACCCCTCGCCCATCAGTTGAAACAATTGCCAATGCCATGGATGTTGGTGCGCCCAGCAACTTTGCACGGATTCTGGATTTGTACAATCATTCGCACGAAAAAATTTCATCGGTAATAAAAGGCTACCGATACACCGATGAGCAGATCAGACAAACAATAAAAAACGTTTTCACCCAAACCGGTTACCTGTGCGATCCTCATGGAGCGTGCGGATACATGGCATTGCAGGAGTTTTTAGCTCCGGACCAGGTTGGCATTTTCTTGGAAACAGCCCATCCGGCAAAGTTTACAGAAACTGTTGAGGCAGTTGTTGGAAAAGGAAACGTGCCCCTGCCACAGAAACTGGCAGCGTTTATGAAAGGAACAAAACAATCAATCGCGATGAGCAAAGATTTCAAATCATTCAAAACATATCTTTCAGATTTGAAATAGATTACCAGCGAGGCTGAACTTTCATACAATATGTATGTTTTAGAAAACAAAATGATTGATATTTCGTATAATTATTTTAAAAACTGTATTATTTTTGAGCCTGTTATTTCAATTTGATTTTACTTAGTTTTTAGACCCATTGTGATAAAACCAACTGTATGAGACAACTAAAAATTACCAAGCAGGTTACAAATCGTGACACATTGTCGCTTGATAAGTACTTGCACGAAATTGGGAAGGTTGAGTTGTTGTCTGCTGAAAAAGAAGTTGAACTGGCCAAACGAATTAAAAAAGGAGATAGACAAGCCCTCGAACAATTAATAAAAGCCAATTTACGCTTTGTTGTATCCGTTTCAAAACAGTATCAGAACCAGGGACTAAGTTTACCAGATTTAATTAATGAAGGAAATCTGGGGCTGATAAAGGCTGCTGAACGATTTGACGAAACGCGAGGATTCAAATTTATCTCTTACGCGGTTTGGTGGATTCGCCAATCTATTTTGCAGGCATTAGCCGAACAATCACGAATTGTACGCCTTCCTCTAAACAAAATCGGCTCCATTAACAAGATCAATAAAACGTTCAACAAACTGGAGCAACAATATCAGCGCGACCCCACGGTTGACGAAGTAGCCGAAATGATGGAATCGAGTGCTGAGCTGGTTGAAGATGCCATGAATTTTTCCAACATACACGTTTCTATGGATGCCCCCTTACGCGACGAAGAGGTAAACAACATGTACGACGTGATGTTGAACGAAGACTCTCCCAGCCCCGACTCCGGGCTTATTAACACCTCGTTGCGTAAAGAAATTGAGCGCTCGCTTTCTACACTGGGAGACCGGGAAGCAGAAATACTCCGCTATTATTTTGGATTGAACGGATGCTCTCCACATACACTCGAAGAAATTGGAGATGAGTTTGGACTTACCCGCGAAAGAGTCCGCCAGATTAAAGAAAAATCCATCAAAAAATTAAGGAACCAATACCGGAACCGTTTACTGAAAGCCTATCTTGGGCAATAACCTTTCTGTTTTATGACAAAACCAAAAATCGCACCCTCCATTCTATCCGCAGACTTTAATAATCTGGGGAACGAAATTCAAATGTTAAACGAAAGTGAAGCTGATTTTATTCACTGCGATGTAATGGACGGAGTGTTTGTGCCGAACATCTCATTTGGGATGCCAATTGTTGAACACGTAAATAAGGTAGCAAAAAAGCCACTGGATGTACATCTGATGATTGTAAATCCCGATAAATATATTGAAGCATTTGCAAAAGCCGGCGCCGCATGGTTAACCGTTCATTACGAAACCTGCCAGCACCTGCACCGAACAGTTTCAGAAATTAAAAAGAACGGCATGAAAGCCAGCGTTTGTTTAAACCCGCACACGCCTGTTTTTCTTTTAGAAGAAATTATTTCTGAACTGGACATGGTTCTGCTGATGTCTGTAAATCCCGGATTTGGCGGGCAGAAATTCATTCCAAACACCTACAAAAAAGTTAAACAACTAAAAAAACTGATTCAGGAAAACAATCCCAATTGTTTAATTGAAGTAGACGGCGGGGTAAACTATCAAACCGGGAAAGAATTGATTGAAGCAGGAGCTGACGTTCTGGTGGCAGGAAGTTTTGTGTTCGGTTCAGAAAATCCGCAAGAAACAATTCACAACCTCAGGAACAGTTAGAGTTATCGAAATTCTTTTTGCACGGCCGGGAATCACCTTCCTTTGTTTGTGACGAAGCATCACGAAGGCTACAATCAGCAGCGCAGTCGGAACAATCTGCCTGTCCGGTTGACGTTCTGCTCTCGCCCTTTGCCGATTTAATAAGCCTTTTTCGCTTAAGGCGCAGGTAGCCTTTATAAAAGGCCAAACCAACAGCAAACGCCACAATAATGTATGTTATTACTTCCTGTACCATAACATTACAGAAAAAGGTTTGCGATATTGTAAACAAAAAATGCGGTTATCCAGGCAAGCACAGTAGTGTAGAAAATTACAAAGGCTGCCCATTTCCAGGAGCCGGCTTCGTTTTTTATGGTTGCCACCACCCCAATGCACGGAAAATAAAGCAAAATGAAAACTAAAAATGACAGCGCCGCAGACGTGGTAAAAACTTTTTCTCCTTTTAACCTGCCCGACGAATGGACTTCATCCTGCAATTTATGTTGAAGATTAACGGTTGACTCATCGGCATTGCTCTGGTATAAAACACCCATTGTGCTCACCACAATTTCTTTCGCCGGAAGTCCGGCTACCAGGCTGATACTCATTTTCCAATCGAAACCCAACGGGCGCATGACCGGTTCAATCCACTGCCCTATTCGTCCTAGATAGGAATTGACCAGCCGGTCGGCTTCCATTTCGCGTTCAGCGTTGTAAATTAATTGCTCCTTTTGTGCGTCATTTAAACCGGAATTGTTTTCGATAGTGTTCAACTGGGTTTTGAACTGTTCTGTTTGGCCTGTTTCCCTGGGAAAATACCCCAAAGCCCAGATAATAATAACTCCCAGCAAAATTACGGTTCCGATTTTTTTCAGGTAATGCTTCGTTTTATCCCACATGTGGTAAACAATATTTCTGAATGTGGGAAGGTGATACGACGGCAATTCCATAACAAAGGGAGTTTCTTTGTTTTTGAAAACCGTTTTATTCAGAATTTGGGCAGTTAAAAATGCAAATGCAACTCCCACGGCATAAATTCCTACCAAAATCAGCGCCTGGTATTTACTAAAAAAAGCAGAGATGATAAGAATATAAACCGGCAGGCGGGCACTGCACGACATAAACGGCACAATTAACATCGTCAGCAAACGATTACCTCGGTTTCGCATAGAACGCGTTGCCAGAATAGCCGGCACATTGCACCCGAAAGCCATAACCAACGGAATAAACGAGCGCCCGTGCAACCCGAAACGATGCATTATTTTATCCATAATAAAAGCTGCCCGTGCCATGTATCCCGATTCTTCAAGCAGCGATATAAAAAAGAACAGAATAAGAATGTTGGGCAGGAAAACCAAAACGCTGCCGGCACCGCTAATTATTCCGTCTGTAATCAGATCTTTCAGCATGCCTTCGGGCATTATGCCGGAAATGAAATTTCCCAGAGCAGAAACTCCCATGTCAATCCACTCCATCGGGTAAGCGCCCAGATTAAACGTAACAAAAAACATTACGAATAAAATGCCGGCAAAAATGGGAAGTCCCCATATCCGGTGCGTTAAAACATCGTCAATTTTTTCTGACCCCGATTTTTGTTGCTGCTGCGGATTTTTGAAAGTTTCTTTAAGTGCACCGTTTATAAACGCATACTTTGCATCAGTAACTACCGTTTCGCTTTGCTCGCTGTAGAACGACTCAATTCTTTTTATTTCCCGTTGTGTTGTGCTATTTATTTCTGAAAAATTGGAATAACTTTCAAGTAGTTCCTGGATGTGAGGATCTTTTTCAAGCAGTTTTAACGCGATAAAACGAGAAGAAATTTTATCGGTTACAGGTTTGTTTTCCTTCACCTTCTCCCTAATCTTTCGAATTGAATCTTCAAGGTTTTTCCCGTAATTGATATGTACGTGGCGCATCGTCTCTTCCCTGCCCTCAAAAACGTCTATGGCCTTTTCCACCAGACTGTCAAGCCCAATCCCTTTCGAGCTGATGGTGGGCATAAAGGGAATTCCCAGTAATTTCGAGATTTCTTTATAATTGAATTGAATCTTTTTACGCTCCAGTTCATCGTACATGTTTAAAGCGCAAACCAGGCGCAGGTCCATGTCAATAAGTTGTGTTGTAAGAAAAAGACTCCGTTCAATGTTCGTGGAGTCAATTACATTAATTACAATATCCGGGGTTTGTTCGTAAATAAACTCCCTCACAAAAATCTCTTCGTTCGAATAGGCCGTTAAACTGTAGGTTCCGGGCAAATCGAAAAAGTTAAAAGTATAACCTTTGGCTTTTAGCACGGCCTTTTTTATGTCCACGGTTACTCCGCTGTAGTTCCCAACCTTTTCTTTTGAATTTGAGATGTAATTAAACAACGTGGTTTTGCCACAGTTCGGGTTGCCAACCAGGGCAATGTTGATGGTCTTTGAGCGCTCCGGATGATTTTCGAACTGGATTTTACGGGTAATTACCCCCTCGTAACTTCCGTTTTTTGATGTATCGAATTCGGTTATGGGAACAACCTCAATCAACTCTGCTTCCGATTTTCGCAACGAAATATTGTACCCCAGAATTTTAAATTCAATAGGATCTCTGAAAGGCGCACTTTTTATCACCTTTACTTCGTTGCCCTTCACAAATCCCATTTCCGATATTCTTCTGCGAAATGATCCGTGACCAAGAATTTTTGTAATGATTACTGTTTCCTGATATTTTACTTCACTCAGCCTCACAATTGGCCAGCTCCTCTCTTTTTATTTAAATCAATTAAAAACAGGCCTGCAAAGATATTTAAATTCTGTGGAACTTAAACAGGTTTATGAACGGCCTGTTTCTTAATATGAGAAGTTCTGGTTACTTTTGCGGCTCAACTGAATTGAATGAAAGGCAAAGAATACTATAACGACATTCAAAAAATTTTTGAAGACCTCCCCGATAATTTCAATATTCTGGAAGAACAGATTGACATGGAAGTTCAGATGGAATATTTTGAGTTTTCGAAGAAAATAAAAGAGGAAAAAAGCGACGAAAATTTTCTGGAGTGCGCAAACGAACTGTTTCTTCCCGAAACCGATTTGGAGCGAAAAAAACAAATCCTGATTGGGCTTGCCGGAATGGATGATGTAAAAGCATACAGAACTCTTGAGAGATTTGAAGAGCAAGCTGATTCTGACATTAGAAGCTGGGCTGTGCTGGCCTTGCAGGAAAACCGAATGTTGCTTCAAACCTCGTTGCTTGACGAGCAACAGTTTTTTATTTCGACCGGGCTTGGCGGCAAGGGAAAAAAATTACGCTATTATGTGGTTTTCATTAACCGACACGGCAACGAAATGCTGACCAAATCGCAACAGAAATTGCTTAAAGATGAGTTGATTTTCGGACTCAAGCCGGAAGACGGGGAGTTTGAATCCATCGATTTTTCAGACGGATTTTCTACTTCGTTAGTTTTGCTGCCGGTTACCGCAAACATAAAACAGGTTTTCAGCAGCATTATTGAGGAGTGCAACCAGTACGGTAATTTTCTGGAAGAAGATATGATTATTACAAACGTAAAAATTTTATCGCGCAACGAAATTTTGGATATAATTAACAAACAAGATAAATCGGAACTACGAGATGGAATGGAAGAAGAGTAAAATTAACGTAGCAATTCAGGTTCTGCCCGAAGCAGACGGGAGGGTAAAATATGAGTTAGTGGACAAAGCAATAGCAGCCATTAAATCAACAGGTTTCGAACATCAGGTTTGCCCTTTTGAGACGGTTGTAGAATGCACGTATGAAGAGCTTTCCACACTGCTCGAAAAAGTACACGAAGCCTGCTACAAAGCCGGGACAGAGAGCATGATTACCAACCTGAAAATACAGGTCAATTTTCATAAAAATGTAACAATCGACGATAAAATGGAAAAGTACAGATAAAGTGTGGTATCGTTCTGCAAAAAATATTATATTTGCACCGCTTTTAGCACAAACGTTCTAAGAATAAAAAATGGCCCTGTAGCTTAATGGATAGAGCATCTGACTACGGATCAGAAGGTTGGGGGTTCGAGTCTCTCCAGGGTCACCTTACGGGACAAATTCAAAATTGATGAGTTTGTTCCGTTTTTTTTGCCTCCTATTTTATTGTCCATCAGCATAATATACTCCAATGCCTCGTTTATTCTTGTGGTTCGAAATTGAAATCCGTCAAAAGTCAATTTTTCGGGGAAGACCGAACCAATGATTTTTCTTTTCTGGGTAATATTGCCCGTTTCATACAGAAAATCCAGTTGGTAAATATTACTGATAGCCTTGTCCCATAAGGGGTCTATGTTATGAGAATCACTTATGCAACCTGTTAATTTCGCTTCAAGTCGGTTAATTCGCGTTTCAATTTCAGATTTCATTATGCGGTAGTCCTCGGCCTCAATATCTCCACATAAAAGCAATTCCCTTGCTTTGGAAAGTCGTTTATTTTCTTCCTGCAACTGTAGCTTTATTTGCTGGATATCTCCCTTTTGTGCTTTGGTCTTTTCATTATAGCGGTTCATAATAACTTCTTTATACAATTTCAACTTAGGGATTGGGCGTACATATTCGCCTATTTTATCAACAATCTTTTTGTTTAAATCAATTGCACTGTGTCTGAAATTACAATTTCCGGTACAATGATAGTAGTGATAATATTTCGTCCGTCCTTTTGATGCGCTCCCCGACAACAACCTTCCGCACTGTGGACAGATAAGAAACCCCCTTAACGGCAAATTATCATCGACAAGTATTTTTGTCCGCTGAACCTTTTTGCGTCCGTCTAATATATCCTGCACCTTGTAAAACAAAGTTTCAGTAATTAACGGCTCGTGCTGACCGGTAACAAAATAACTTTCTTCATCCTTGTATCTCGGAATAAATATCTTTCCGCAATAAAGTGGGTTCCTGATGGCCAGCCAAAATGCGTTTTTACTGCATTTTAGTCCTTTAGCTTTGGCCATTTTCCATACTTGTTCTGTATTAAACTGGCCTCGGGCAAGTTCTTCAAATACCCATTTCATGATTTTTCCGCTAATCTCTTTCGGGGCTATATACTTTTTCCCAGTTTCCGAAACTTTATTCGTGTACCCGATTGGTGCACTCCCCATCCACCTTCCTTCTTTTTTTGCACGGCGCATCCCGTGAAATACATTCAGCGCCCTGCGGTCATTCTCCACTTCGGGAGCAGCCAAATAAAAAGCAAGCATCATTTTATTTTCAGGGATAGATAAGTCCAACGGCTGTTCTACTGCCTGCGGTTCTACGCCCAGTTTACGAAGATTACTTATCATTTGGTAGGCATCGCCCGCATTTCGGCTAAACCTATCCCACTTGGTAAAAAGAATTAAATCTGATTGGCCCCGGTGTTTGCGCAATTCTCCCAATAGTTTTGTCCAGGCCGGACGCTTGAATGTTTTAGCTGAATGGTCCTCAAAAACGACTTTGCGGACTTCGATATTGTTTATTTTGCAATACTTGGTCAGCCGTTCTTCCTGATCACGTTGGGAGTAGCCTTTATCAGCTTGTTCATCGGTGCTGACACGAATATATAAATCTGCAATTCTCATGATATAAATTATACTTGTTCCTGTAAATTTAAAAAATTATTCCGGTGTATCCAGAAATTGTTCAACAACAATTTCCGCCATTTCGTACATGAAATCAAGTATAACTTTTGCCTGTTCTATGGTAACATCAATTCCATCTTCTTTCAAAAGTTTAACTGCCCGTTCAGGTGAAATCTTATGTCCTCCTTCATTTACCATCATATTTCCCCTGGTATCCGGTAATTAATTCCTGTCCATTGTTTTTCATGGTTTATTAGCCTTTCCCATAAAAATAAGCTACAGAGATTAACTATTTGCAAGTCAATACTGTGTTGACATTTTATGTCTTGATAATGGCAGCTTTTGGCACATAAACGATTCTTCTAATTGCGATTACATTACAAAATCGCCCGTTGTTTACAGTTTAGTTTTTACTATGCTTCTCTCCTGTAATTTCTTCCCCTTTAGCAGTGTATCTGGCGTCCCGGAGCAACCGCATTCAGGTGCGAAAGTATTTCCGTGTTCTTTACGCCTCCGCAAATTCAGGCCTGCGGTATTGCGAAAAATCTTCCTCTTTCCCTTCGGGCGAGCGTATTTTTCGCAAAAAATTTGACAGCGGCTAAACACTACTTTCTCATGCCCCTGAAACACGGTCACTCCTCACCGGCTCCGATACGGCATAAAAAAAAGGTCAGAAATTATGAGAAGCACAGTAAAAAACAGGAAACAACGATCTACCTACCTTCCAACCAACATAAAACTGGTTGTGAAAATCGCTCTGTTAGCTTTAGGTTTCTACGTTTGGAGAACAGATTTTATCTGGGTGCTGTTGGGTTTATACCTCGGTTGGGCTGTTATCAAACAACTGCTTTCCTGTCTTGTCTCTCTTGTCGTTCTTATAATCATTCTGGCTTTGCTGATTTTATTAATCTTTTAAAAGTTAAAGCAATGGCAAAGTATTATTCACTATTCGGAAAAACTACCACCGATACCGAAGTACAGGTGGTGAAAGAAAATCAAATTGTTATCGGTTATGGTTATGCTATGAATGAATCCCGGTATGTGGTTTACAAAGTGGAACACATCAATAACCGGGGGTATATGTACCACCTTATCAATACCGACACCAAAGAAATGGACAGTACCGACATAATAAACCCCTTGTCCAAAAAATTCGGCATTGGCAGGTATTACGATGATGTAAAACCTGAATTTATGGATGCTTTTGAGCTTGCCATACTCCTTCAGGAAGCACAGGCGAAAGCCAAAGCGGAGGAGGACAAAGCCGAAAAAGAGCGGATAAGAATTAGCGAAGTAAAACAGGTCGGCCGCAAACGTTTTGCAGAGATATTCCCGGAAGATGCACAGGCAGTTATTGTGGGAAGGTTGAAGCAGGACGAAAGCGACATACAAACCGACTACTTTGCAAGCAGCACACAGCGCACCGTCATTTTAGGTTTTTCCATACACAAAAGGGACATCTTTTCGGAGATGCGTAAACACGCCTCCAATTTCGAGGAAACTGCTTACCTCTCAGAATACAATAAGGATTACGAACATCGGGAAAAATACAGCATGGGTGCAGGCTACTATTTGGGAGAAAGCAAATATCACGGGTGGATAATTGAAAAAGTGCCAGTGTGTGACCGTACCCGAACCATTGAGGAATTCTCATATATCGCAGGTAACGAAGATAACATACGTATTAATAAGCCAAGCGGAACACTTCCTGTTAATCCCAAGTTGGAAGACAAAGCAAATTGTACAATGGTGGAATATTCAGCCAAAGCGGTCGCTGTTTTCGGAAATACCAAACCAATCAAAGACGAACTCAAAGCGATGGGCGGGCGGTTTAACAGCCGACTGACCTTTAACGGGGAGAAAATCGCAGGCTGGATATTTCCCAAGTCAAAAGAACAGCGCTTAGCCTGCTATTTCGGGCTGGATTAAGATGCGCTGTAATTGGAAAAATTCACTTCAAATAATCAAAGCATACAAAAATGAAACCGACAGAAATAAATAATACCATAATAGGAAAACGTTGCAAGTGTATTTTCACTGGCATGATGGTTACCGGAGTGATTGAAGAAATTACAAAAGACCAACACGCAGTACAAGTGAAAGTACGTTTTGATGAATCCCACCGATGGGGTAATGAATTCTATGAATACAACTGGTCTTTTGCCCGCCTTTCCGATGGATTTGGCTCACTCCGACATCTGGAAATCATTGACGACACATACCAGGCTGTCCGGATAACTTTTATTAAAACCATTCAGGAAATAAACCGGGACTTTGTCCGGGACTACGCCAAATGGCAAAGGGTCAACCTGAAAGAATGGATTGACAACTATAAATCTTCACGCTTTACACAAATAAGCGGATGCAGTGCGATTATTACTTCCGAAGATATTGACAATCTGAAAGAATGGCTCAAAAAAAATAGTCCGGTAAAAACAATTGAAAAATTAACCTAAAAAATCAGAAACAATGAATACTGATAATTCAATCAATGATAATGGATGTTCAACATGTGAACAGGGGAATGAAAATTATACAACATTTCGTCCGGCACACCGCCCAAATCAAACATTTTACCAGTACGATTACCGGCACACTGACGGGGAACTGTTTTTAACAGTGGCCCCAACTTTAGTAGAGTGCCGGAGCCGTCGTGATAAATGGCTGGAGAAAAGAAGTAAAATGTACAAACTCTTTATCGGGTTCCGGAAGTTGGGCGAATTTGATTCCGTACTGGAAGCCAAAAAATTTGCAGACAACAGTGGCTTAACCGGTGTATTTTCCCTTCGGGGTGAGAATTACTCCGATAGCTGGTATGCAACGAAAAAAGTGTAAGACAATGAAAACGACAATAACAGATATTACAGGAGCAAGCATTGAAGTAACGGATTTGGACAAAGCTATAGAGCAATGTGAACTTTGCAAGAACAGTCCGTACAAAATGCCTTCGGGACAAACGGTTGGGGAAAACCACAGGTATATGTTATACCAACTTGAGACAATAAAATAACTAAAATAAACAGACGGGCGGGTCAAACCGCCCGTTACTTTTTCCATGAGCCGGTAACCTGAGCGGAGAAAAAGTAACAAAAAGCCCTAAACGCAATTTGCTTTTATATTTTCGGGCAAATAGTCTCAAAATGAAAGAGGTAATAGAAACGCACCCCTTTAATAGAGGTAACCTCCCTAATTTACCAAGAGCAAAGTCGATTATTTCCAAAACTTATAAATAGGAAAAGATCGAAATATTTCTTGGTCTTGCAGGGAAAGTTGTTCAAATTGGATTCTTGCTACAATGTAATTTTCAAGCAATACATTAGCTCCCAACTTGACCAATAAACTACTATTCTCGTTTTCAGCAATCTCATAAAGCTTTCTATTTTCTTCAGCTGTGAGCACTCTTTCTCGTTTTAATGTTTGCAGATAATTTAGAATCTTAATTTCAACATGTAAATTTTCAGCACTTTCATTTAAAAGCCAGTACGCTATCTCTTTAGCAGTATTAAGTATCTCAATAGGATGGTCATTATGTTTATCGTAGGCCAATAATAAATTTAACAAATCAAAATTTGCAGATTCAAATATATCATCACCTAAACTAATCAAGTCTTTATATGATTGAAGCATTTTTGAAAGATCAATATTCGACAATTCTATATAATCATCTGGGGATAATACTGAATAATGTGATGAGATATGTTCTGTATTACCTCTCGCTATTTTAAAAATCCCCTTATAATCAAAAAAATTGTATATTCTGTATAAGGACTTTTCTTTGTCAACAGCATCTAAAAAGAATAAAATTTTATAGTTTGAGATGCTTTTGCGAAACAAATAACCACTATGTTCTCCATCTACATTAATGTGAATGGGGTGCTTTCCGTTAATTGATTTCATTAATAGATACAACTCCTCTAAACTTGAGTTCGAATCAATATTTCCAATATCAAAATCCGCCGATACATGCAATGATTTCCAAAATTGCTCAATACGCTTATATGATTCTAATTCTTTTTTAGCCAAAACGATGTCAAATGGGGTCTCAGCAACCATTTGACCCAAATCCACCTTTTTATTTTCTCCAAAAACGATCACCCCAGTTTCTACTATGCTTATTATAAAATTAAGATCCTTTATTCTACTTCTTAGTAAGCCAGATGGCTTAAAATCCATTCTCGCTCCCTTTCTATTTTTTGTAAAAACCAATGTTGTACTTTCTCCAAACTGGATGGTTATATCATCTTTCGTTATTTTTTCAATTACATAGTTATCGTATTTGTCCCCATTAACAATAATTGAAGGAAACCCATCCTTTGAAATCACTTCCATAACAGAAAACAATTCAATAGGGTGAGGAATAGGACTATTTGCAATTTTTGCGTACCAATACACCTCATGATTTAAGAATGCCTGTATCGTGGATGGAAGCTTTTTATTGGGTGAAAAAATAGTCAGACTTGATGTGATTTCTACAATGTCATTACTTGATGACAATGTCCTCAATTTAATTGGAGGTATACTACTAAAGCTATGTTGTTTTTTACTGTCTTTGTTAAAATTGTAAAAAATAGTTTGAATTTCATCTTTATCCGCAGGAAGCCTTTTTAATTTTATGACCCGCGAATTCTGATTTTTATGGCCTTTTATGTAATTTTCAATTTTTATAGGTGTTAATGTGTCATAAAAGACTCTTCTTTTGCTAGGGTTATTTTTGTTTATCAGCACAACGAAATAGATAGTACCCCCATTGTTTTTATAATTTACCAGGTCAGCCATATCAACAGAGAAAGAGCATGCTTTTCTGTTAATATTATCAGCCATTTCTCCTTTAACCTGAACTGTAACTTTACCGATAATATCTTTTTTATCAGTATTATTGCTTTTATAGATTAAAACATCACCATCCCATGAAGGAGTTTTATCATTCTCCTTTATAAATTGACTAAGGGTATCTGTCATCGACAAACAGTCTTTGACTGCTATCGTCGCCCAATCTTCTATTTGCTTGTTATTGTATTTTTTTCTCATTATTAGTAGCATGATATGATATTGAGTATAAAAATAGGATGATTTTCTATTTTATAATAACGGTAATTAAAGTGTCTAACCCCGTAGGACATGTTTTTCAATTCTTCGAATCAACCATAATATTATTAGTACTGTAATATTTACGTTTAAAATTAGTTTCTCCCCTCTAATTTTCCGGCAAAGCTACAGATAAAACACTGCCAAGCTGCAAGGTCAAGCCCTGCGGGTTTTACAAACAATCTCCACACCTTCGGGTAGTATTCTTTGTAAAAACCTTGCGCGAAGTCACTGATTACCTGTGTCGGTGAAAGCAAAAAATTAGTGTTGAACCATTAAAATTTTTGCATTATGAAAGTTAATTATTTCTCCATTCCGGAAATTACAGTGTCATATAAATACAATGTAAAAGCTTCAGAACGTTTTGTTGTTAAATGTTCAGAAGATGCCTCGCAGATATTTGTCGAGGCGCATAAAGATTGTATGGAACACCACGAGGAAGTGAACGTATTGTTCCTAAACCGTGCCAACTGCGTACTTGGAATAAGCTGTATCAGCAAGGGCGGGCTGGACGGGACTGTAGTTGATATACGGATTATTCTGCAAACAGCCTTGAAAGCGAACTGTGCCTCCGTAATGCTTTCTCACAATCATCCGAGTGGCAGCCGGAAACCCAGCCAGGCGGATATAACGATTACTCAAAAACTAAAAGAAGGCTGCAAAGCCGTTGGTCTGTTACTTTTAGACCACCTGATTATAACCGGCGAAGGATACATGAGCTTCGCGGATGAAGGGCTTTTATAGCCCTTTTTTTGGTCACTTTGCTGTATCTTGTATTTATAGTTGTTATTGCTGAAGGTAAGCAGAGTTGTTTCTTCTAAGGCTGAGAAGATTAAACGAAACGATGTATATTCTGTTGCATCCGTACTGATAATATACTGAATGAAACACAAATGTTACGGACGGGTTTGAAAAATGACTGTAATGAAGTTACCAAAGGTACAAGGACTTAAATTAGCAAAAGAAGATACCTTCACTTTATAGAATTATCTAACAAAATTAAGAACTGAAAGACAGTCTCCCGCTAAGTGTGTAAACACGGTTTGTTAATATAAATCTAATCGTTCATCAAAAATAATTAAAAATTGATTTAGGACAATGCCCCAGTCACGGACTGGCATGGTCCATTTTTTTGTAACTTCAAACCTTCAATTTTTAAATAATTTACTTAAAAGTAAACCTACTTCCACCGGTTTTGTAATAAAATCGCTACATCCTGCCTGGAAAGCTTTTTCTCTATCACCTGTCATAGCATAAGCGGATTGAGCAATTATTTTTACTTCCTGGTCCTTTTCCCTGATTCTTTTTACTATTTCCAATCCATTAATATCAGGAAGACCAATATCCATTAAAACAATATCGGGAGATTCAGCGCTGTATAGCTTTAGTGCTTGTTCCCCTGTTTCAGCAAAAAATAATTTTTTATAATGTCTTGACAGAATCTGTTTAAAATAAAAACGGCTTACTTCATCGTCCTCAACAATAAGGATCTTTGTTTTTGTATCTATTTTGGTATATATTGCTATTTGTGCCTTCTCATCATTTTGTTCATCTTCTTTTTGCTCATCATCCAATGACAAATAGGGCAAGCTAAAAGAGAAACGACTTCCCTTCCCCAGTTCTGATTCCAGGACTATTTTTCCACCCAGTAAATCAACCAACTTTTTAACAATGGTCAGTCCCAACCCCGTTCCACCATAGCTTCTTGTCATTCCAGAATCAGCCTGAGTGAAACTTTCAAAAACCATTTGTTGTTTTTCTTTCGATATTCCGATTCCTGTATCTGATGTAAAAAATTCAACATGCCCGTTTTTCATTTCAGAAATACCAAATTTGATGTTTCCGTTGTGTGTAAAACGAAGTGCATTATCAAGAAGGTTTGAAAAAACCTGAATCAGCCGGTTTTCATCAGTATTTAGATGGACTTTTTGCGGAAATTCATTTAGAATCAGTTTAACATTTTCTTTTCCAGCTTCTTTCAGCTTTTTATTAAAAATCAAATATAAAGACGAAAGTGTTTTTCCAACATCGAATACTTTTTGTTCAATAACAGTTTTCCCGGTTTCCAGTCTCGAAATATCGAGAATATCATTAATAATTTTCAGCAATCCTTCGGTGCTCTTATTGATAATCCGGAAATAACTCTGTTTGTCCAACTCCGAAAGATTTTTTTCATTGGTCAGCAAATTGGTAAAACCAACAATTCCGTTTAAAGGTGTCCTTATTTCGTGACTCATGTTGGCCAAAAATGCAGATTTTAAGCGATCGCTTTCTTCCGCCCTTTCTTTGGCATCAATCAGTTCATTCATCAGGCGTTTTTTTTCTGTCACATCATGAACAATACTGTGCAACAAAACTTTTCCTTTGTATTCTGTCTGGCTTGAAAATACTTCCACATCCTTAATCTCTCCGTTGGAAAGACGGTGTTTAAATTCGAAATAAATCCGCTCGTTGTTGCGGGCCTGCCCAATAGCAATATTTACATCTTCATTTGAAAGTACATTTATATCGTTGATGCTCATAGATTCCAACTCCTTGATACTCCATCCATAAAAAACGGAAGCAGCTTTGTTTGCTTTTACTATTTCTGTGGTCTCCGGATCAATCAGAAATTTGGCTGCTGTATGTTCTTCAAATAATAACCTGTATGAACGTTCACTTTCTTCCAGCTGCTCCTTCATTTTTATACGTTGTGTTACATCGGGCGCCATGCTAAGCATGATATTCCTGTTTCCGCTCAACCCAAGTGGGGTTGTATAAAAATTCCAGATTCTTTTTTCTCCGTTTTTTGTTGTAATCTCAAATTCTCCACTGAAAACGGTCTTGTCTTCTTTAAAAATATTATTAACGTAATTTTCTATTTCTTCCGCCTTTTCTCCGTAAGCTTTCCTGGTCCATTCTTTTAGCGTGGGAATATCTTCAATATGATAACCGGAAAAATGGTTCCAACCTTCACTTAGCGTTATAACATTCCCTGCTTCATCATGCACCATAACAGGTATAGGAGCGCTGAGTATAGCTTTTCTGAACCGTTCTTCACTTTCTTTCAGCTTTTGTTCAAATTGTTTTCGTTTTGTAATATCCTGGATGGTGCCAAACATACGAACAGGTTCACCTGCTTCATTAAAAATGAGTTCCCCATGTCCCATAACCCAACACTCTGCTCCGTCATTTTGACGTATAATTCTGTATTCTTTCTCAAATGACCTTTTTTCTTTTAATACCGAATTCATGAAATAATCAAGCAATTCATTTTTATTTTCAGGATGTACAATTTTAAGCCAACTTTCAAGATTGTGTGGAATGTCTTTTGATATTCCAAAGATTTCATCCAGCACTTCTGAAGCAGACCAGTGGTCATTCTTTATATCCAAATCATACGAGCCGATTTTTCCAACTCTTTGCGATTCCCGTAGCCAGAATTCACGTTCACGATATTTAGCTTCACTTTCCTTCAGTTTTTTCTGTTGCTCCCTCTCTTCAGTTTGATCGCGAAAAACCAAAACAACCCCAATAATATCATCATTGCTGTTTTTTATGGGAGCGCCGCTATCTGCAATAGGAATCTCTCTGCCATCTTTGGAAATCAGTAATGTATGGTTGGACAGCCCAACTACGGCTCCCTTTTTTACCACTTTATCAAAGGGGCTTTCGACTTCCTGTCGGCTTTCTTCATTAATTATTTTAAATATTTTTTTCAGGTCTTTCCCTTTTGCGTCCCGGAATCTCCAACCGGTGAGTTCTTCTGCCACATTGTTCATTTGGCTTATGTTACCATTCCGGTCAGTAGAAATTACTGCATCCCCAATGCTTAACAAGGTGGTGCGGTATAATTCCTTCGCTTCCCAAATTTTTTGATTGCTGTTCATGTATCTGTCAATAAATTGAAAGAATCTGGATATCAAAGCAAATGCAAAAGGGAAAAATAATATTACAGGAAGCCAAATCTCCTTCAGGATAAGAAAATGCCGGCCTGGTACAAGCATTTGAGAGGCAAGCATAACAATGTGTGCCACAACACCTATAATCCAGAAAACAGAAAATTTTACTTCACTAAGCTTATCTTTAAATTTTAACCGAAACAATAGCCCAACAGCACTGCAGAAAATAATGGTTGCCAGCCCTGCCCAGAGTCCTACTCCCCCGATATAAATTCTGTAAATACCTGCAATTAGTATTGAAAGAATTGCTGTATAACCTCCTCCCCATAAACCTGCCAGGGTTAATACTACTGAACGTCCGTCATAAATTGTCCCAGGACCGTATTCGTAGGGCATTATCATGGCTGCAACAGCCACCAAGCCAAACCAGATTCCACTAATTATCTGAAAATAAAATTCACTTTTGGGCTTATACCATCGTATTATGGCATAAAAAAAAGATAATGCAATTAATAATGAGGCATTGTTGATAAAAGTTTCGGCCATTTTTTTCCTGCAATTTATAAAATTTTACATTGTGTTTCCAATTCAGTAATTAGGATAAGTTTTTTTTCAGGGATTCAGATTACTGGAGACATTGGAACTTTACTTAACAATTTTAACGGCGCCGGAAAAAGGCAAATGTATCCCTGAAATGCAATGAAAGGGATTCGTTTGTCGTGGGATGCACAAGGCTTTTCGATTGAACAGCTGAATCTGTGCCGGGATACTGCGAATCATGAGCAGTTGTGCTGATGAAGCTGCGACAGGAGAAATGCCTGGGAGTAGAGAAGTTTGTCATTTAATTTTTCTGGATTTCAATAGCCAGGAACCTGATTGTTCTGCTTCGCATCTTTTCAAGGAACCTTTCCGCCCAAGGGTTAGAATAAGGCAGGTTCTGCCACACCCTGCCATTCCACGGTTGTTTCAGCCCGTCTTCGTTTGCTGCATAAAAATTCTCTGCCATTTGACAGGGGCCCCGTTGCATAAAAAGCCCCAATCATTGCCCACATCGAAAAGCCTGCTATTGATGAAATCTTATATCCTTGCCGCTCTAATTCTTCAATCGACTCAATGTGGGTTATTTCCCATGCGCCACCGTTGAAAGGCACCGATGCTATTTTTGAGTTGATCATCCCTTTTATACGGTTTCTATGATTTGTGTATAAAGTGTAAGGTGAATTTTTTCGTGTGTTTATTATTCATTAACTACACTAAAAGGCAGAGACGTATATTTTTAGTAATTTGAATTTGGACGACCCAAGAGTTTTTTATAACTCTTTTCATGTCGTACCTCGAAAACCAAGAACCCAGTGGGGTTGTCTGTATTCAGCTTCGACAAATATAAACTGTTCAAAAAGACTTTCGGGAGCACTTTCAATCCCTTTGAGTTGCCAGACTTGAATACAAAGCAAACTAGTGAATAAAAGGCGGGCTGGACGGTACTGTGGTTGATATACGGATTATCCTGCAGACTGCACTGAAAACGAACTGTGCTGTGCCTCCGTAATGCTTTCTCACAATCATCCGAGTGGCAGCCGGAAACCCAGATAGGCAGATATTGCAATTACCCAAAAACTGAAAGAAGGCTGCAAAGCCGTTGGTCTGTTGCTTTTAGACCATCTGATTATAACTGATGAAGGTTACATGAGCCTCGCAGATGAAGGGCTTTTATAGCCCTTTTTTTGGTCGTATACTATTTGCTAAACAGTCAGTTCTTGCATCTCCCATTTTATACGAAAAAATTAGCTGGTGCTTTTTCCTTTATTTTTCTATTTTTTTAAAGATCCCCGAAAAATGAAAAAAATGCATCTATTTTCAAATCGGTTTAAAACAGGAATCTCGGGTTTTTCCATTTAATTAGCTATATAGCCGCTTTCTTCAATAATACGTTTTCCGCCGTTGGTCTGAAGCGCTTCATAAATTTTATAAGCCATGGAATCCCTGTCCAAATCCTGCCGGACAACAGCATAAACAAACGTAGTATAGGGATATGACTGGTTTTTTATTGTTTTCTTTTCAGGGTATACATTGTCAACCGAAATATGTTTAACAACCTGGTCTCTTACCATTCGTTCCTTGTAGTAATAAACGGTATAACATAAGCCATTTTCATCAACACGTATAGTCGAAAACGGGCCTGCCATTCCTGATAATATCGCTTCCGACCAATCGGTCATTGATTCGCCTTTCATAACTAACTTTTCCATAAGTTCCTGGCTGCCGGAATTGGCGTTCCTGACATAAGGATGTATCGGGCTGTCGTTGCCGCCAACATCTTTCCAGTTGGTTATATTGTTTTTGTAAATATCCTTAATCTGGCTGGTGGTTAATGATTTTACCGAATTATTCATATTTGTGATAAAAATAAAAGCATCGAGGGCTATCGGTGTAACATTCAATTCCACCTTTTCTGAACTTGCTGCATCCAGTTCGTCATTGGACGGCTCGCGGGCGACAAGAATTAAATCAGATTCTTTATTTATAAGGCTCACATAGGCTCCGTGAGTGCCGGATACGTCTGCCTTTTCGTAAAAGGCAGTATAATCATCTATGTCGGGGGATACAAAATAGACGTTATCAAGCGCAAGGTTTCTTTCCCAACTATAATTCAACCCCAACAATTTACAATAAATAATAGCCTGTAATGGCCCTGCAGAGGTGGAGCAATCAACATTCGGGTAATTTTCGGCTGTTAACCCATTTATCACAACACCCATATCTTCGTCTGATTTTTCACAGGAAGGAAACAGAAGACCAAATATTAATCCAAAGGTTAAAGTGATTTTAAAATTTTTCATGGCAGATGTTTTTATAAATGGATGAGTTTTTCACGTAGTTGGTTGCGTTCGCCCTAATCTATTTTGCAGATAAAATAAACAGATTACGGAACATCTTATGGAACGTTGGCAGAATTTCAAATATACTGTTATTTTCCAAGCTCAACTGCGTCTTAATTCCTAATTCTGAAGACAGAAAAGCGTCCAATTTATGAACGCTTTTCTGTCTTTACCCTTTCTGCTATTCTGATGATTTATTATCTGTATTTTTATTCTGAAAGCTGAATGTTTTCTGCACTACCTGTCCGAAATTATCCTGAATATAAACATCGATCATTTGCTGGTCGGAACAGTGTGAGGTATAATACAACCGAAATTCTGTTTTTTCGAGCGGATACAAGTCATTCGGCAGGAATGCCGTACCATCGTCCATTTTCAATTCACCTTCTCCGTCAGATTGAAACATACGGATAAAAAACTTGGCATCTTTATACTCGCCTTCCCGGACTAAAGTACAGCGTATTTCAGCGGTTTCGCCTTCTTTAAGGCTTTCCTGCACCGGCAAGGTAACTAAATCAAAACTATACGCCTGAAATACATCCAGCGTATTATCACAGGCACTGACCAGTAGTGCTAATGCTGCCAGCACTGTTATTATTGTAAGTGATCTTTTTAATTTTCTCATTTGAATATTTTTAAAGGAATACAAATTTGCCTTTCAGAGTGTTGTTCATTAGTATGACAGCATTCTCTGTACCGTAGGCCACAAGCATCGACCCGTTTCGGGGCTGCATGCCTTTTGTCCCGTCAGGCCGGAAAAACCGGATTCTTGCATACAGGAATTTTACAGCTGTTGCATGTCCAAGCACCACATCGTGAAACCATTTGGCCTCAATTTTGGAAAAGACAAGGGCAATACCGTTGTTATGCTCTGCCATTTTTTCAAGGAACCTTTTTGCCAGTGGATTGGAGTACGGAGGGTTCAACCATACCCTGCCATTCCAGGGTTGTTTCAGTCCGTCTTCTTCTAAAGTATAAATATGCTTTGCCGATTGATTTAATCGGTAGGCCTCCACAGAGGTAGCCGGGTCCAAATCAAAATCGCCTAACGAGCGAATAATCTCCGCTGGTGTGTACCATTCATCGTTCTCTTTCATAGGGCTAATTGATAATGAATTTCAATCCAATTCCGAATTGCGCATGAAAATGCCCCATTGTTGTTCCCTGGAGCATCCGTTCCCGGCCTGTCAACAGCAATACAACCCGATCAGTTATATAGCTTTCCATTTCCAGCGTAAGTGCCCCGCCATACAAGAATCCGTTCTCATTACGTAGTGTGGCCCCGTCATCGAGCAGTTTATCTCCCCGGTTTACGGTTTCAAATCCTGCCAGTGCTGAAATACCAATTGAAAAGCAAACTGCTTTGCCGGGACTTGACAGAAAATTGTAAAAAAATCCGCCTTCGCCGGTAATCTGTTCTACCGGGATTCGTCCGTATTCATAGGGGTAATTTCTTCTCAAGTATTCCGTACCAAATACCCATTTGTTGGCGTTTTTACCATAAGTCGCCATCGCTACACCAAAGTAATACCCCGATTCATTGCGGTTATCTTTTGACCAGATTCCGTCAACCATTCCTCCGGTTATTTGCAAACCCTGCATCCCAGGCAGGGCACGCTGGGCGTGTGCCTCGTCGCTCAGGACAAAGCACACCGCCACTGCTATTATAATTACTGCCGCTCTCATTATTTCACTTTCAATTCGTTAATCACTTTGGCACGAACCAAATCAGCATTTTCCACAAAAAACGACTGGTGTCGACCGCCCTGCTTTTCGTGCAACCCCACCAACAAATGTTTATCGTCTGGGATGGTAAATTTAGGAAGGGTAAAAACCGTGCGTTCGGTAGTTCTACCCCCTATTTCCTGAACATTGTTGTAAGCGCGGAGAGGATATATCACCTGTTCCTGAATAGCAGTGCGTTTAGCAACTTTTTTATCCACAATTTTAAAAGTGATGTAATCCACCGAAAAAGGCACGTGTGAAGCGTTCTTCAGTTGCGTATGGAAGTATAAAAGCCCGTTGTGCACATACAGCCCTTTGAGCGTATATTGTATCCCGAAACGTTTGGAACCGATATGTTTGATTTCCCGTTTATCGTTTTTGTAAACCGATTTCATAATCAGCCTGACCAGTAAAGGAGATTCCTGCCCCAGTTCCTTCAGGTAAATATCCAGTGAGTTATTGGGCCGGTTCACTGCTTCCCCGTCGTGAATAAAATCGGCCATTTCTATGGACAGCTTTCCCGGCTCATGCGCATATTTTACATTGAAAGTGTAATATGCCCCGTCTTCGGTAATCACAGCAAGGTTGCTTTCTCTTGAAAAGTCCCGGACTGCAGCTTTCACCCGCAGTACGTTTTCTGCACCGTCTGCTTTAGCAGCCAAAAGGTCGGATGAGCCTAAATCCACATAACGAATTACCGATGGGAAAATAATGTGAACCGTTTTGTTAAAAGTTATTTCAAGTGCATAGGGCGGAATCATCCGGTCGAAAGTCAGCGGACGTGTCAGCCCGTTAAAATAATCTCCTGTCGTTGGTTTTTCCTGTGCGGTAACCGCAAATAGCATTGCTGCAAAAGCAAGCATCAAAATAATTTTCTTCATACTCTGATTGTTTTAATTGAACTTGTTTGTTTTGAATATTTTAGTGGTGAAAAATCTTGTTTACTGTATGGAAGGGAGCAATAATACCCGGTGCCCGGCTTTGAGCGTAACCCTTACTGCCCGCATCTTTTTACCTGCGTATTGCGAAGCCCCCTGAACGATGCTCCGTCCCAAATCCGCCAGCAGTTGTGAACCGGCATCGTCGGTAATGGTAATACTGCTTCCCATTGATGTGCCCATATTGGCAGCTACTTCCTTTACTGCATTGAGTTCTTCCGAACCCGGCACAGAAATTCCCGGATTACCATCCATATCGAAAACCTCCATTTTAACCGGAATGATGTTCCCGGCAAACTGGATATTGCTTATCGAGATGTTCATCCGTTCTCCTGAAATCCGGGCAGGACCGGACACAACCGTATTTTCCGGAATTAGAATATTCCCGGCATGTATTGGCTCCAGGATGCGCACCTGAACTTCCTGACCGTTGGTAATAGTTATCGTTTTATCAACGCAGGCACTAATAGTGTTCTTTGTCGATTCTGTCTCCTCCCCGGCAACCGTATGAAAACCCAGGTTACGGGGTTTTGCATATTCTCTCATAAATACAGAATCAGGTACGGGAGCTGCCAGAAGCGAAACCACTTTGCCGGACACCTGCGATACCGGAAGAGAAACGGCTTCCTTTTCTGTTTCCGAAACATTTAATACAGATGCAGCTACTGTTTCCGACTTAGCTTTATCCGCAGGCATGTACTTGGCAGCAATCTCATAGGATTTTTCTACAAGGGCGAGTTGCTGTTCCGCTTCGCTTTTTTCCTGAAGTTGCTGTTCCAGTTTTCCTATTCTTTCTTCCAACGCTGCTTGTTCCAGACCATTTGCTTCAGGTTCAGTTTCTTTATAAAAACTTCCCAGTTGCCGGTTGATATTTTGGTACTGACCGGCAGACGAGCGGAACGCATTGTTCCGGCTGTTTCCCGATGAACTTTTTTTCAGGTGTGAAGTTTTGACACTATTCACTGAAGATTCCGGGGCCTCATGAAATTCTGCTTTTGGGCTTACTCCTTTTTCTTCCGATTTATCATCACCCAGCATAAAAGCAAAATCCTGCAGGGAGCGCATCTTTTCCTCTTCCTTTTCTCTCATGGCTTGCTGCCTGTAAGCATCCCGCTTATCACTTATAATCCCGCTTTTTTTTGGTGTGGGGAGGTTGGTATTAAAAACATCTCCGGTTTCTTCGTTTTTTTCGCCTGAAGGCACAAAAATAAACCACATACTTAAAGCAAACAGCAGGAAGAAGAGCGGGAAAATCACCATTTTCTTCCGTTTTTGTAACTGTTGGGGCGAGAGCGGCATTTTTTCTTTCACCGTCGGTTTTTCTCCACTGTTATTCTCTTTTTCTTTCATATTGAAATTTATTTATTGGTTGTAAACTATCCGTTTCGATCCGTTTGTCCTTCAATTCCAGTTGCAGACCTTCGATATGTTTGAAGTTCAGCATTTCCCTTTTATCTTTCCCGAAACTGAACAGGGAAGAAAAAGTGATGTATAGCGATAGCCCTGCAAAAAGGAAAAGAAGGGTTAGTATTACGGTAATCCTTTTACCGGGAGGAATCCTCCCGCACCACTTCCTGAGAAGGTTTTCCATTCGTTCACCGAGGGCAGTGAATCTCTTTTGGTTTTTTGCCATAATACTTTACCGGTCCAAAACCCGGAGGTCTTTATTTTCTATGATTTCGAATTTCTCGATGGTAAACCCGTGAGGATTGTTATCACTCCTGACCGAGTTAATCAGATTGCAACGGGTAACAAGCGAGCGTTCGGTTACATTGCTCGACCGGATAATCCGCTGCCGGGCATAAGTAACCGCCGTGTACGGATAACTGGCGAAGCTGCATGCCACGCTGTCCACCTGGACCACTTGCTGGATATTCCCCGAAACAATCCGGTTGAAATATCCCTTTTCCTGCATGTCCTGATAATAGTTATAAGCACTTCGGTCGGCAAGAAACAAGGCGCGTGTGATATTGGTTTCAATGGCTTCCCGGTCGGGTGAAAGGGTAAAGAATAATTCATGAAAGCGGGTCACATGGTCACGTGCTTCCACCGGCCGGTTCTGGTCCATATCCTGTGAGAGCGCCAGCATAAGCGATTTTCCCTGATCAAGCACATATATTTTCTGTCGTTGCGCTTCAGCATAACTGAAAGCATTCCATACCGAATAAATGGTTATCCCGGCACAAAGGCAGATAAACACAATGGCAAAGAGCCGGATTTGCCTGAATGATGTTTCTATGTTTTTCAAACTTTTAAACTCCATAAATCATTTGTTTTTTTATTGTTATGATTATCGCCCAACGAGACGCCCACCTATATTTCCGGTGGCGCCCCCGGCCATACCTGCAGCATAGCTTCCGGCTTTTCCGGCAGTTTTGTTAATAGCGTGGTTGGCACTTCCCATACCGCCTGACTGGATAATCCAGTTGGCCACGGTTGGAACCGTAAAATACCCGATGATACCAATGAGCATAAATACAATGTAAATTCCATTTGAGTCGTCAGGGATGTAATTAGGGTCTTCCAGCAGCTTGATGTCTGCCTCCAGCATCAGTACCTGAATACGTGCCAACACCGCCGAAAAAAGGTCGGAAACCGGCAACCACAGGTAAACACTGATGTAGCGGGAAAGCCATTGGGTGAGCGTTGCCTGAAACCCGTCATAAACGGAAAAGGCAAAAGCAATCGGCCCCAGAATGGACAACACCACAAGAAAGAAAGTCCGTATCGTGTCAATTATCAATGCAGCAGCATTAAACAACAGTTCCACTAAATCCCGGACGACCTGTCTGAACCACATTTTAATGTCGTACCAGAACCTTTCACTCCACATCCCGATGATTTCAGGGGTGTCCCAGATTCCGAGGTCTTTCAGTTTCTGGTCGTAGGCTTCGTCGTCCACGAGCCATGCTTTCCCTTCCCGCACACGCGCTTCGTATTCCAGTTCTTCTTTTTGTAACTGGTAGGCTTCCATATCGAAGGTCTGGGTTTCCAAAATGGAATGCGTCCCCCTGACAATCGGGCTCATCACAGCATTAATAGTCCCCAATACAATGGTTGGGAAAAAGAGGATACACAAGCCGATGGCAAACGGACGGAGTAACGGGAACACATCGATGGGTTCAGCCCGTGCCAGTGCCTGCCATACCCGGTAGGCCACATAAAACAAAGCGCCCAGCCCGGCCAATCCTTTTGCCACGCCAATCATGTCGCTGCAAAGGGGAATCATATCTTCGTAGAGGTTCCTCAGAACCTGGTGCAGGTTATCAAATTCCATAACTAATAAGTTTTACCTGTTACCAGTATCTTTCCGAAGGGCTGCCATAAAGCGCCAGCACCCTGTCCGTATCTGCTTTTGCCTTTGCGCGGATGAACGAAACAGAGATACTTTTCTGTGTGAAATACCTGGTCAGGTTACGGTAGTCCAACATCCGGTTATAAATCCGGTCAATCACGTCCATGCGCTCTTTATCGGACATGGAAAGCCCGTTACTACTGGTTACGATGTTTTTCAGTTCCGTAATCAACGCGCCTCCTTCTTCCATTAACCGGGCATAGCCAGCCGAGATAGCAGCCAGCTCGTCCACCGTAAAATTGGGGTCGGCCACCATCTTGTTAAACCCGGTGACATACATATCGCTGATTTCGCTGACCATTTCAATAGTCCGTTTTACCTTGCGGGTATCCTTAATCAGGTTATTTACTGACTTTAAGGCATCATAGTATTCTTTACCTTGTTCGTAAATCTTTACTGTTTCCTGTACATTTTTAACCATATTCGTCAGGGTGGACGAGGATTTGACCACCTGCTGAATATTTTGTACCAGATTGGACGGGTCAATCACCGCCCACTGCGCTTTAGCCTGAAAAGACAAACCAATCAGGGCTACGAACACGATTAAAACTATTTGTTTCATATTTTTTCTTTTTATTGATTGATACTTTGGGTTGAAGGGCGGGATTAGTTCCCTGAGAGGCATTAATCCTCAGCCCTGAAATATTTTCCGTAAGCGGAAAGTTGCAATACATCGCTGTCCGTATTGTAGGACAGGCTCATCACTCCGTAAAGGTTGACATACCGGATACTCTGGTGCTTTTTGACAGGACACCGAAACATTTCTCCGGTTTTAAAGGCAAACTCCATAAAGAAGCAGCCGTTTTTCCTTTCGCTGTTTTTATAAACCCGGATATCCGGCGCACCTTCCCGGCTTTTCCATCGACCAGTTATATCATCCATCGCAAATTCAGTTTTTGCTCCCAATGGATTGGTCCCGGTAGTTTCTGAATACATGAGCTGCACGTTATTACTGTTTGTTTTCAGCAAGTTGTTTAATGGCCAGTTCAATGTCGCCGTTCAGTTTTCCCCCAAGCTGTATCACTTCCATCTTTTCCGATTCTTCGGTGGTGTAAGCCAGATATTCCTGAGCTGAAACTTCTGTGGCATAGACTGCACTTTGAACACCGCCCAATCCTATCCAGACCTCTTTATACCGACGGCTGGGTGCATTACCCATGTTAATGGAGAGTATCTGCGATTTTTCCTTTTCTGTCAGTCCCAGCAAAGCCTGTATCTGGTCGAACTTGTTCATGTATTTGCGCTGGTCGAGCAGTATCTTGCAATCCGAATTATTGATGATACTTTCCTTGACCACCGGGCTGGAAATAATGTCGTCCACTTCCTGCGTTACTACGATGGCTTCGCCAAAATATTTACGGACGGTTTTGTACATATAGCGCAGGTATTCAGCCATATTAGCAGAAGCAATCGCCTTCCATGCTTCTTCCACTATCAGTTGTTTTCTGACCCCTTTCAAACGGCGCATTTTGTTGATGAATGCCTCCATGATGATGATGGTCACCACTGGAAAAAGCTCGCGGTTTTCCTTAATGGCATCTATCTCGAATACGATAAAGCGTTTGGAAAGCAGGTCGATATTTTTATCCGAATTCAGCAGGAAATCAAAACGTCCGCCCCGGTAATACTGCCTCAATGTGGTCAGCATATTGTCGATGTTAAAATCATCCCTGCCTACCTTGATTTCTCTTTCTTCCAGCTCACGGCGGTAGTCATCGCGCATGTACTCGTAGAAAGTATTGAAGCAGGGTGTGAGATTCCTGTTTTCCTGAATCCGGTGGATATACGCCGATACCGCACTGCCCAGTTCACCGCTTTCGGTTTTGGACACTTTGTCGTCTTCACTCTTCCACAGTGTCAGCAATAGCGTTTTGATGCTGTCTTTCTTTTCCACATCAAACACATAATCGTCGGTGTAGAACGGATTGAATGAAATCGGGTTTTCTTCCGTATAGGTGAAATAAACCCCGTCTTCCCCTTTGGTTTTCCGGTGGATCATTTCGCACAGTCCCTGGTAGCTGTTACCAGTATCTACAAGGACGACGTGGGTGCCTTGTTCGTAGTACTGCCTCACAAGGTGGTTCATAAAGAACGACTTTCCGCTTCCGCTAGGCCCGAGCACGAATTTATTCCGGTTGGTGATAATCCCTTTTTTCATAGGCAAATCAGAAATATCCAGGTGAATGGGTTTTCCGCTCACACGGTCACACATTCGGATGCCGAAAGGCGAAGGCGACGAGCGGTAATTGGTTTCTTCAGTAAAGAAGCAAAGCGCCTGTTCAATGAAGGTGTAAAAGCTTTCCTCTGAAGGAAAGTCACCCGCATTGCCCGGTATTCCTGCCCAGTATAGGGTGGCTGCATCCACGGTATTGTGATGCGGCTTGCACTCCATCAGTGCCAGTTGCGAACCAACTTCGTTACGGATATGCTTTAATTCCTGTTCATCCTCACTCCATGCCATCACGTTAAAATGCGCCCGGATAGAAATCAGCCCGTGTGAGTGGGCTTCGTTCAGGTAGAGGTCAATCCATTCCTTGTTAATGGCATTGCCCCGGCTGTAACGCGATAACGACTGCATATTCCTGGCGCTTTTTTCAAACTTTCGCAGGTTTTCCGCACTATCATCCAGAAACAAATATTGGTTATATACATGGTCACAGGCCAGCAATAGCCCAACAGGAGCGGCAAACGACAAAAGGCAGTCGCTCCGGTCGGTGGACAGTTTTTCATAACGCATGTCCGTCCCTACCTTTCCGGGCAAATCTTCCACATCGGATAAGGTATGCAGACAAACGTGTTTATCGCCAATCCGGAGGCTGTCTGCTCCCAGCTTCATATCTTCCAGACAGGTGGTGTTTTCGAGTGAAAGGGAAAAATACTTTTCGATTAATCCTGTATTTTCCGGTGTGCCGACAATTTCATCGGTCGTAAGCCGGATAAGACGAATAAATCCACTGTCGTTGATAATCCGCTCAAACTGTCCGACGGCTTCCAGGAACCTGACTGTACTTTCTTTATTGACATCTTTGGGGATGATATTGCCCCGGCAAAGGGATGAAAAATTGCTTTGCATCCGCATACGCTCTTTGGTCGTTTTGGTCAGGTAGAGAAAACACTCATGGTTCAGGTAGGGCCGTTCATTAAAATGGCGTTCGTAACTGCGTGAGAGGAAACTCATTTCTCCGTCATCAGTTTTGGGGTGGTAAGTTTCACGGACAAACCAATCCTGTTTATGTACCACACTGTAATCGGGAAGCACTTTAACTGCTTTGGCCCAGGCAGAATGAATGGCTTCGTATTCGGGCGAGGTTACGGTAAACAGTTCCGGCAGGTTTACACGGAAAGCTACTGTTACATCAGCATCCTTGCTGACAATACAGTCATGCTCCACACTTAGCAGCGGGAACTTGCTTTCAATAGTCGTTGCTTTCATTGTGTTCCTCATGCTGCATTCTCCTTTCTTACTTTTTGGAAAAGGCTGCGGGGAACTTTTCGGTTAATCAGGTAGCGGGGATGCTGTTTTTTGGCCATGAGTTTCATCAGTCCTGATTCCCCGTAACGGGTGTTCAGGTTGAAAGTCAGCCATACCAGCACCGAAGCTGCAATTACACCGAAAACGATACAGATCCATTGGCTGACACCAGCCATGTAAAGGATGACAAACACCACGAACACGGCAAGCAGCCCGGCGGCGAAAATAAACAGGTACTGAGATTTTAACCCCTTAAATTCGACGCTTTTGCCAATTCCTTTGTTGATATTGTATTCCATAGTGATTTTGGTGGAGTTTATTAAAGGAAGAACGAACGCAGGATAGTAGCGGCAACGATAAGGAATATACACGCCCCGAACCAGCTCGCAGCGGTTTTGCTGGTATCCGGGTCACCGCTCGAAAACTTGTTGTAAACTTTGATTCCGCCGATAAGCCCTACTACAGCGCCAATGGCATAAATCAGTTTGGTCCCGGGGTCAAAATACGAGGTAACCATGTTGGTGGCTTCTGTGATTCCGGCGGTGCCATCGCCCTGCGCAAATGCGGTTGAAACAGCAGCCACTAAGAAAGCTGCCTGCATCAGAATTTTCTTTTTTGTCATATTGATTTCTTTGTTTATGGTGCAAGGCGTTTTTAGCCCCGCACCGGTTAAATAATTGTTTGTTGTTTCGGATATTTTAGTGGTTGTTGCCGACCCTATCCGTAATCGTATTTTTTCATCTTTGATTTTTTAATTGTTAGACATAATTTCTGACATCAAACCCTTTGGGAACAGAGGTCGCAGAAGGCTTATTTTCTCCTGACTCTCCGGCTTTCCGCTGATGAAATGCTTTCAGGTACGAATCAATTAATCCGCCGACCCTGTTTTCCCTTTCGGGTTCACCTGAAACCATTGCTTCAAACATATCGGTATGTTTCAGGTGCAGAAGAACCCGTCCTGTTTCTTCTTTTTTCTCCTCCGTAATAACCGGATTGTGTACCACGGTGCGGTAGGCTTCGCCCATTTGTTCAAAACTGATTCCCTCGGCCAGTGAACGGCCTGAAACCTGCAAGGCTTCGTATTCTTCCTCTTCATCCGCCGGTTCCGGTTCTTCCGGCATCGGGCAGTCAATGTCTAATGGCGGGTTGGCTTCGCCGGGAGGAACATCGCCGAAAACTTCGTCCAGTTCGTTGGCTGGAATTATCCGGGAATGTTCTTTTGGTACATCTGACGGGACAAATATATTTCCTTTTCCGTTATCTTTTTCATTATCTGGTTCTTTGGCCGCTTGTGGCACAGGAATGCGTTCCCTGAGGACAAACCGGCTTTTACCGATAATATCACCTTTGTTATTTTTCCTGTCCTGATCTTTAAGCATTGCCTCCCTGTTTTCTTTCCGAAAACGTTGGTTCTCCGAAATGAAAAAGTGCATCGTCCAGAGCGCGTAGAGTATGGCAAAAGCAACAATTAGTGCCAATATTGTATTCAGTGTAATCGTTATCATCTGCTACTGGAATTTGAATCGTTCCTCCTGGTATCAAAAAATATCTGTATTCTTTTTCTTATACAGTTTGGTAATATCATCCTGAAACATGGCAAAGTGGTGTTCCAGTACATTGTCCAGGTAGCTGAACAGGGACAGTTCGTTTTCTCCTATCACCCTGACGATTTTCAGGATGCGGTCATGAAACTCTTTGCGAATATAGACCACTTTACCGCTGCGGGTTTTGACTTCCGCTTCCTTAAAAAAGAGCGTTTCATAATCCATTCCTTTGGATTTACGTCTACGCGGTTCATCCAGCGGCATTTCACTCAAACCGGACTTAACCTTTGTATGTTCCGACTTTTCTGCTTCATCTTTTTTCCGTTCTTCTCCAGAAGGTGTTGAATATGGGCTAAGTGGTCTGTTCCGGCTTTTAGCCTGGCTGATGATAAAAGTGGCATCCAGTTTTTCATGTTTATCTTTTTTGTCCATGCTTTTCTCTATTTAACCAGGTTAAGAAATTCATCCGCCAGCGTATCAAGGTTACTTCCTTTCAGAAGCGTTTTATCCGGTGGGAACAGCGTGGAACGGAACAGGGCTTTATGATTAAAGGACTGCTCATGCCGAAACCGTTTCGTATCAGGTAAGAAGGTGCTGAACATTTGAAAGCCCAATTCACTAATCACTGTTTCATAAACTTCATACAGATCCGACTTTTCACGTCCATCCACCATATTCCAGAGCAGGTAAAGGTTTTTTATATTTGATTTGTCCGGCTGCATGATGTGTTCTTTTACCACCAGTAGGTAATTGAGGGTGCTTTCCAATACCACACGGTCGGCGCTGATGGGGGCAATCAGATAGTCCATTTCTGCCAATGCATGTATCAGGTGTTCGTTATTCATTGTTCCCGGAAGATCAAAGAAGATAAAATCATAATCGCCCTGCGGAAACAGGTACTCGGCATCTGCTATTGCTTCCTGCGTGTTACTCTCTATCACCGGATAAGCTTTTTTGTTTATCCGGGTAAATTGCTCGTAAGCCATCCTTTCGTAATGCCTGTCTTCCAGGGCCAGTTTTAAATCCCTTTCCCGCATCTCCACAATGGAATGCTGCGGGTAATCACAGTCTATCACAACGATGTTGTAATCCCTGATATAATGGAGATAACTGGCAACCAGTACGGTCAGTGTTGTTTTGCCTGCCCCGCCTTTTTGGGTGGAGAAAGCCACATAAATCGGTTTCTTTTTCATTTGTCTGTACTTTTAGTGAAACATTTGTTTATTTATTCCTGAATGAATTTGTTCTCTTGTTTATATGCAACTTATCCAGCATTTTTGTTCGCCTGTTTGTATTTCCGCGCAAACACTCGCGGACAGGCTTAAATGAGTAAAATCATAAAAGTTTAAAAGTGTGCATAAACATTTGCGCTTTTGCATTTTTGCGTTTTGTCTTACGATTGTAAATTCCTGTTTTTCTGACTGATTATGTCTCTATCTATTCAACTGTTTGTTTCTGGTTGCAGGAACACACATTTGAGTTTATTTGCAACTTTACCTAAGTGCCTGCTCACCTTATTTTCTGTGCAAATAAAAGCCATTAAAAAATCGTTTCTGGTGGTTTTAAAGTAAGTGGCAGCATCTGGCTTCAAAGTGGTAAATTCTGGCACAATCACATGCTATTCAAACAATTAAAAAGACCGGTAACTTTGCCTCTGGTACGATACCGGTAACAGGTCAGACTGCTATCTATCATTTTTGCAGCCCGTCAATTTATCTGTCCGGATGGCGGGCAGATTTATTTGCAATGTGGCAAATAGCAAGCTGTGTTTTGAGTTACTCATTTCATTTCACGTAACCCAAAACCGCTTGCCCGCAAGGGGAGAAAAGCAGGCTCCGAAGTCGCTGCTTTTTGATAAGGGCAGTAAGCCTGACTGCATTATGGTAACGGACATTTGAAATACTAAAATATCCGGCAGATGAAACAGGAAAATACAAAAGGCCAAAGGCGAAAAGGGGGACGCCCGGCAAAAAATGACCCCGTAACAGAGTGCGTTATGGTACGCTTTAACGCCCGTGAATATGCCCGTTTTCTGACATTATTTGAACAATCGGGTGTAAAAGCAAAAGCTGTTTTTATCAAAGCAAGGGTATTCGGTCAGCCGTTCCACGTGGTGAAAACTGACCGGGCTGCGCTCGAATATGTGGCAAAGCTGACTACTTTTTATGCCCAGTTCCGTGCCATTGGCGTTAATTACAACCAGGTTGTGAAAGAACTGCACAGCAACTTTTCACATAAAAAAGCACTTGCGTTGCTCTTTAAACTGGAAGATCTGACCAAAGAACTGGCCGCAACCGGACAACAAATTATCTCCCTAACAAAAGAGTTTGAAGAAAAATATTTACAAGGATAGGCGTTATGATTGCCAAAATAACCACCGGAAAAGACATCTACGGTGCACTTGCCTACAACCAGGAGAAGGTAAACGAAGGGTTGGGAAAGGTACTTGCTTCGAATATCGTTCCCGAACCTGAGGATGGCCGCTTTAGTGTGGCAACGTGTACCGAAGCCTTTAATCGTTGGTTGCCCTCGCATTACCGCACAGAAAAACCGGTCATTCATATTTCGCTCAACCCGCACCCTGATGACAAGCTTACCGATGAACAATTGTCAGACATCGGGAGTGAGTATCTGCAACAAATGGGGTACGGCGCTCAACCATACCTTATTTTCAAACACTCGGATATCGGGCGGGAACATATTCATATAGTATCGGTACAGGTGGACAGTGAGGGCAAAAAAATCAAAGACAGCAACCGCAATTTACGGAGTGTAGCTGCGACTGAAAAACTGGAAAAGAAATATGGTTTGCACCGCGCCAAAGAACAGAAACAGTTGGAACAATGGCAGTTTAAGCCCGTGGATGCGGAAAAAGGCGATTTGAAAAAACAAATCGCTTCGGTCATTAAACCGGCAGCCATTATGTACCGGTTCCAGACACCGGGAGAATACCGGGCCTTGTTATCCCTCTACAACATCGGTGTGGAAGAAGTAAAGGGAACGAGAAGTGGAAAGCCTTACCGGGGATTGCTCTATTCCGCATTGGACAGCGAAGGCAATAAAGCCGGAACGCCAATCAAATCATCGGCTTTCGGGAAAACAGTCGGGATCACTGCCCTCGAAGAAAGGATGAAAAAATCTGCCATACTGATAAAAGAAAATGGATATCGCGAAGGCCTGCGCCCGTTGGTTGCCAGGGCAATAGGCGAAGCCCGCAGTGAATCGGAACTGCACCAAAAGTTACAGAAAAAAAATATTGACCTTTACCTCCGGCGAAACGACACAGGACGGATTACCGGGGTAACTTTTATCGACCATCAAAGCCGTTGTGTGTTGAACGGCTCCCGCTTGGGCAAAGAGTTTTCTGCCAATGTATTCAATGACCTGTTTAGAGAGTCCCCGATAATTGAGGGACACACAAAACAGGTGGGCGAAAAAGAACCGTTCACGCCTTTGGCTGAACAGTCCTCACCACCCAGCAGTCAGGCCGGGCATATTGAATCCGCCATTAGCAGCCTGTTTTCAATTTTCTCGCCGCAACCGGAACCATATTGGGATAATCAGCAACAACTCCGCAAAAAACGGAAAAAGAAAAAACGAAGATTTGGAAGGCAGACATAAATGATACATTTCAACCGTATATTTTCAACAGTTTATATTTTTAAGTATATCTGTACTGCAAATACATTCCTATATGAAAAAATAAACTCAATATCTCAAAAACTTCTTTTTTTATGAGATGGTCACAAATTATCTTCCCCAATGGCATATAACGGAACATTTGTCATCCACTCTTCTTTTTTAAAATCGGTTAATGATGTCCGTATGGCCTTTGCAGGCTTGTATTTTTCACAAAACAAGCGAAAGCTTTTTGCTCTTAGGTTTTCGCCCGACTTTACTTCAACAGGAATAACTTTCCCTTCTTCCTGTATAACGAAATCAACTTCGGAAGTACTCCTTTCGTTTGTCCAGTAGCCTATATACCGCAAACTGCTCAACCGCAGTTGCTGCATCACATATTGTTCGGTGAGCGCGCCTTTGAACTCGGTAAAGATTTCATCACCTTCAATAATTGTCCTTACATCCAGTCCGGCCATGGCACCAAGTAGCCCAACATCGTGCAGGAATAATTTAAATACAGAAATTTCCTGATATGCTGCCAGCGGGATTCCGGGCTTTGATACCCGGTGGCTTTTCAAAAGTAAACCGCAATCCACCAACCACTGAATAGCCAACTCAAAATCTTTAGCACGGGCACCTTCTCTTATTACTCCATACACAAATTTTTTATTCTCTTTGGCCAGTTGCGAAGGGATGCTTTGCCAAACCATCCGGATCCGGGGAACGATCTCATTGGGCCCATATTTGGAAAAATCACCTTCATACGAGTTAAGTATCCTGTTCTGAATCCGGCGGACTAATTGCCAATCACGGGCCTGAACAAAAGCAGACACGACTTCGGGCATCCCACCTACATAGAAGTAATAACGTAAATACTCCTTCAGTTTTTCGGTAAAAATGGAAATAACGCTCCAATTTTTCCCTTTTAAAGCATCAACCAGTGCCGATTCATTTAATGAAAGCAGGAATTCATAAAAAGAAAGGGGGCGCAAATCCAGGAAATCAACTTTGCCAACCGGGAATGAAACCTGGCTGTGTAATCCCATCCCAAGAAGAGAACCGGCGGCAATTACATGATATTGCGGGGCATTTTCACAAAAATATTTCAGGGAGGTCACCCCGCGTTCTGCCGACTGTATCTCATCAAAAACAATCAGCGTATCTTCTGCAGTTATTGTTGTTTGCGCATGTATTTGGAGGACAGTGATGATTCGCTCAATATCAAAGTCTGCTGAGAAAATATTCTGCAATGCCGGGGTTTCTTCAAAATTCACGTAAACAAATTTTGCATAAGAAGTACGGCCAAACTCCTGCAAAAGCCAGGTTTTACCCACTTGACGCGCTCCCCTGACAATAAGCGGCTTACGAAATTTATCTTCCTTCCAATTTTTTAAGTTGATAATCAATTCCCTGTACATATATATCCATTAAAATTTGATATAATAATACATTTTTATCGAGATATAATTGAATATTCACTACATTTTTATCAGGATAAAATTTAAATGCATTTTTGAACCTATACCTCTAGCCAAATGCGACCATTTCTATGCCATAAACTGCCAGCGTTCTACTATTCAGTATTTTCCCATAAAAGCCTTCCTACTTTCGCCTTCCAAACATCAAAAAGCAAATTACTATGCAACAAGAAGATGATTTGAGGGCACTGGCAAAAATCATGGATTTTATGCGTGCTCTGAGTATTTTATTTGTAATCATAAATATTTACTGGTTCTGTTACGAATCTATGATCGAATGGAATATCAATATAGGAGTGGTGGATAAAATACTGCTAAATTTCAACAGCAGTGCCAACCTGTTTGGTAATATTCTTTATACAAAACTTTTTGCAGTTGCATTCCTTGCCTTATCCTGTCTTGGAACCAAAGGAGTAAAAGAGGAAAAAATTACCTGGAGCAAGATTATTGGTTTTCTTTTTGTCGGCTTCATATTTTTCTTTTTTAACTGGTGGTTATTGGAGCTACAAATACCATTGGTTGCCAAAACAACATTCTACGTTCTTACATTAGGCGTAGGTTATCTTTGCCTGTTGGCAGGTGGCGTTTGGGTGAGCCGCCTTTTGAAAAGTAACCTGATGGAAGATGTTTTCAATACCGAAAACGAGTCGTTTATGCAGGAAACACGCCTGGTTGAAAATGAATATTCTGTAAATCTTCCATCGCGTTTCTATTACAGAAAGAAATGGAATAATGGCTGGATTAATGTTGTAAATCCTTTCCGTGCAGGTATTGTATTGGGAACTCCCGGCTCCGGTAAAAGCTATGCAGTAATCAATCAATTCATAAAACAGCAGATAAAAAAAGGGTATTCGCAGTACATCTATGATTTCAAGTTTCCCGACCTCTCAACAATTGCTTATAACCACCTGTTGAAAAACCAACGCGGATATAAAAAAGTTCCGACTTTTTATGTAATCAATTTTGACGACCCGGCACGTTCACACCGGTGTAATCCGATTAATCCATCTTTTATGAGCGATATTTCCGACGCTTATGAAAGTGCATACACCATAATGCTGAATTTGAACCGTACATGGGTTCAAAAGCAGGGCGACTTTTTTGTAGAATCACCAATTATTTTGTTCGCAGCCATTATTTGGTATTTGCGCATATACAAAGAAGGCCGGTATTGTACATTCCCTCATGCCATTGAGTTCCTGAACAAGCGATATGAAGATATTTTCCCGATTCTGACGAGCTATCCTGAACTGGAGAACTATCTTTCTCCTTTTATGGATGCCTGGATGTCGGGGGCGCAGGACCAGTTACAGGGGCAAATCGCCTCGGCAAAAATCCCGCTTTCGAGGATGATTTCACCGCAATTGTATTGGGTTATGTCGGGAAATGAGTTTACACTAGACATTAATAATCCCGACGACCCGAAAGTGTTGGTTGTGGGTAACAATCCCGACCGTCAAAATATTTATGGCGCAGCATTGGGACTCTATAACAGTCGTATCGTGAAGTTAATTAATAAAAAAGGACAACTAAAAAGTTCTGTTATCATCGACGAGTTACCAACCATTTATTTTAAAGGGCTGGATAACCTTATTGCCACAGCAAGGAGTAACAAGGTTGCGGTATTGCTCGGCTTTCAGGATTTCTCGCAGTTAAAACGCGATTACGGAGATAAGGAAGCAGCGGTGGTAATGAATACAGTCGGTAATATTTTCTCCGGGCAGGTTGTGGGAGACACGGCTAAAAACCTGTCGGAACGTTTCGGGAAAGTTTTGCAAAAACGCCAGTCGATGACTATAAACCGAAATGATAAATCAACTTCCATCAGTACCCAGTTAGATAGTCTTATTCCTGCCAGTAAAATTTCCACGCTTACCCAGGGGATGTTTGTCGGGGCGGTTGCCGATAACTTTGAAGAACGCATTGAGCAAAAGATATTCCATGCAGAGATTGTTGTAGATAATAAAAAAGTTACTGCAGAAACAAAGAGATATAAGGAGATTCCGGTTATTACAAATTTCGTTGACGAAAACGGAGTTAACTGCATGAAAGAGATGATTCAGGACAATTACAACCGAATTAAAGAAGAAACAAAACAAATCGTTGAAGATGAACTGAGCAGGATAAAAAATGACCCGGCACTTTGCCACTTGTTGCCCAAAAAGGAATCATGAGATGACTTAAAATTATTCTAAATCAAATATTTGCAACAGACATTAAATGCTACGTTTTTCATACCTTTGAAATGTTATCAATCATTTCACAATTATGCTAACAAAAGAAACCGTAGCTGAATTAACTATTTTTTATAAGCGTCAGCGTTTAACAAGTCTCATATTTGACGATAAGGAAACTGCCGATATTTTTGTTGAAACATTGACAAATATGTTCAATCAAAAAGGCCATGATGAATTTTCTTTCAATGGGGCAATAAAAACAGTTTATACCCCTGATACAATCAGTGATGAATTACTCAGTTATGCTGAAGGCAATATTTCTCCTAAAGGTTGGATTGTAAAAATGATGAAAGTAATTGATGGATTAAACTAATCCCAAATACATTCATAGTTTTTAAATATTTAGTTGTCAAACACTTTAAAAAGCCAAAAACAGCCAATACCGTTCCTCAAACTGCCACTATTGGCATATTCCTTTATTTGACAAACAGTTACGCATAATTTCGTCCATGCATCAATAGTGGTGCAGTAACTAAAACATTCGTAAGATGGACGAAAAAATCAGTAACGACGACAAAAAAGTATTACTCGTCAAAGACGCAAATGACGGCAAAGTTAAAGCCGTTACCGGCATGGATGAAAAAGGCAACATTCGAACAGAGGAACCAACAGCGAATAACCAGAACAGTCTTTTTGCCGTGAACACAAATGAAGCCATGTTGGAGACATTCTTCAAAAAAATGGCGGAACAAGTGCAGCAACCTTCGCATACCGGATTTTTTCTAATGACAGAAAAAGTGTTGGATAAACTTGTGAAAATTGACCTCGATCCGCATGAACTGGAACTACACCGTATCACCCCGGCAGAATACCTTAAAGAGGTAGAAAAACAAAATCCAAAGCAGGCACAAAGCGGAGGAAAAGAAACATCCCAAAGTACCTTTCAGCCGATGGATGTCAGTAAAATTGATCAGCAGGAACTCCAAAAGTACGGTATCAATGCCTCTGATTTGGAACCTCACCTCAAAGCCATGTCCTACGGCCACAAATCACCGCACATGATTCCTTTAAATCCTGAACTGGAAACAGGTATCCGAGTTCCTACCAAAGGGCGTGTATCATTGGAAGAGCAAGCCGATGGTTCTCTCAAAATCATCCCGCATTACTGGCAGGAAAAACCCAACCTGGATGTCCCTTTTCACGGTGTACTTCTTAATGACCAGGACAAAGAAAACCTGCGCCAGTCATTGAATGCAGGCAGGGTGATTGAACTGGAACCTTCGCCCGGACAGAAAATTCCGGCTTTTGTTTCACTCGACCGGCTTACCAACAAGCTGGAAGCTTTGCCTGTAGAAAACATCTCCATTCCCAACAAAATCAAACGAGCCGACCTTTCCGAAGATCAAAGGCTCAGACTTGGTGCAGGCGAAAAAGTACTGGTAGAAAAAATGGTTTCACGCACAGGCCGATTCTTTGACGGATATATTCAAATCAATGCTTCTGACAAAAAGTTTGATTTTAGCTATGAAGGGCTCGACCGTAACCGGTATGCAAAAGAGAACAAGGAAGTCCGTCGCCAGCAGAAAGAAAATGCACCGGGAGGGGAATCAGAAAAACAAAAACAACTCTTTATTCCGCAAAAATTGCTTGGCATTGAACTGACGGAAAAACAGCAGGAATTTCTCAAAGCAGGCCAGGCCACTTACATCAAGGGAATGCAGAAAGACGACAAAGGGGAACCATTCAACGCATGGGTAAAACCGAATCCCGAAAAAATGAAATTTGATTTTTTCAGGTGGAATCCGGATAAAGCCCAAAAGCAGGGCGCGAAAGTGAAACCTGCAGAAGAAAGCAAAACGCAGGTTGCTGTTAACAACAAAGGCAATACCAACGAATTAACCAAAAACGTTAAGGAGCCATTAAAACAGGGACAACAAAAACCTACGGAAAACCAGTTTAAGCAAGAAGCTCGAAGGCCAGCTGCAAAGAAAAGTGGTATCAAAATCTGAGTCCTGTTTTAAACAGTTCCGGATGAAAACAACACAAGACAAATTCAACCGGGAATGGTTATATTTACCACTGAATATACCGCTGCTTTCTGCGATAAGCATATCATTTCTTTGTTTATTGTTTGTCGGTGACGGATATTTTAGTGGTGCGCTCCGGGTGGGAACCCGGGGCGCTTTTGCCTGATATGCCTTCCCGTTTTCAACCACTAAATATCCGTAATCATGAAAAACGCAAAAAATAAAACCGGACAGGAATTATCCTATTACGGGTTCACCCTTCTTTCTTACCTTAAAGAAAACCAGCCAAACCGTACCAACAACGCAGCTTTTATAGAAGAACGTGCCGATGCTGCGGCTGAAGCGTATAGCAATGCTGTTAAATACGGGCAGACACATATTGAGGCAGAAGAACTGGCCTCAAATGCACTTTTCCAGGGCCTGCATTTTTCCGCTTACAACACTCTTGTTCATATTCTCTGGAATGAATTTTCAGATGAAATACCTGAAAAAAGGGCAAAAGAAATTGCCTTTAAAATCTTACCACTTTGCGGTGAAGTGCTGGACAAATACTCCCTTACGGATGATTTTGTCGGCACTTCACAATATGATGAATTATATACCGAACTGACGGGAACCCTCGAAATTCTGCTCGAAGATGGCTTACAATAAAAAGACGCACCTTCGGGCAAATATTGATGCAATAAAGACTGCATTTACCCTTGAAAAGGAGAACAGGATGGCAACAGCAGAGGAAAGGGAAATACTCGTCAGTTATTCGGGTTTCGGAGCAATCAAAGAAATCCTCGAACCTCCTCCGGCTAACGGCTCGGCCAATCCCCTGATAAATGAATTGCTTGGTGTTTTAAGGGAAAATACCCGCAATGATAAAGAATATAAACGCTTTTTCGACGGCTTGAAAAACTCTATTTTGACAGCATTTTATACACCGCCAGAAATAGTAAATACTTTGGCCAGTGCATTTTGTGACAGCGATATCAACCCATACCGTCTGCTTGACCCAAGTGCCGGAACAGGTGTATTTGCACAGGCTTTTAAACAGCTTTCTCCCGATATGGAAGTAACCTGCTTTGAGAAAGATCCGATAACCAGGATTGTACTCAAACACCTTCATCCTGAAGACAAAGTAAGAACAGAGGGTTTTGAAAATATTGAAAAGAAATATGCCGGTTATTATGATATAACAACTAGCAACATTCCTTTCGGGGATGTGGCAGTATTTGACCCGGCCTTATATTCCGATAGCAACCCGGCAAAAAAGATTGCCTCACGCACCATCCATAATTATTTTTTCCTGAAATCGGTGGATATTGTACGACCGGGAGGCCTGGTGGCTTTCATTACCTCGCAGGGCGTACTGAATTCTCCTGCAAACCGTCCAGTGCGGGAATTCCTGATGTCCAATTGCGAGCCCGTTTCAGTTATCCGGCTCCCAAACAACCTGTTCAGCGAATATGCGGGAACAAAGGTTGGCAGTGACCTTATTGTTCTGCAAAAAAGGGAATATGAGGACCTGTCTGTTTCAAGACAGGAAAAACAAGCATTTATTGAATCAAGGATACTGTCCAATGGAATTTCGGTTAGCAACAGTTTTAAAACCTTTGACAGGGTGGTACACACCGATGCCAAAGTTGATACCGACCCTTACGGCAAGCCGGCAATGGTATTCACCCATAAAGGAGGGATTAAGGGGATTGCCAAAGACCTTCAACAAATGCTTGCTGACGATTTTTTGCAAAATCTCAACATAAATTTGTATCGCTCCTTTGCTTTTAAACTGCCTGAACCAATTCTTTCAAAAAGTAATAAGAATACTATTTCAGCCGGGGAAAAACAACAGGGGACAAAAACTACCCCACAGGAAAACTTACAACAGGAACCACTACTTTCCCTCTATGACCTTTTCGGTCTTTCAGAAAAAGAACGAAATGGGCTGAAGCGTTCAACCCGGAGAAGAATACAAAAACCACAAACTCAAGCTCAAGAGGAAATCCCTCATATGGAATGGCGGGAGCGGTTGCATTACAAGGCAATGAAAAAGAGAACGCAACAGGAAAAAGGATCCTCGAAAAATAAAAACGCACGTTTAACAAACGGTTACGGGAAAGAAGTACAGTTTGAGGTTTTAAAAAGGGATTTGGAGCTACATGAAAAGGAAGATGTGATAAAACCGGTACCATTCAAACACGAGCTGTTACCTCACTATCGTGAAGGTTCCCTGGTATCCGACAATGATAACCGTATTGGGCATTTACAAAATATTGACGGTTTACAGCCCATGTTTCAGCCATTGGAGATAAACACTGTACAAAAACAGAAAATATCTTTATACATCGAAATACGGGACACTTATCATCACCTGTACCGTAACGAAGCAGACCGGTTGGAAGCTAATCCTGCTCTAAGAAAAATGTTGAATCGCCTATATGATGATTTTACTCGTCGCTTTGGGCTACTTAACGATAAGAAGAACCTCGACCTTATTAAAATGGATGCGCGGGGAACGGAAATTTTATCATTGGAGCGTTACATTAACGGCAAAGCGAAAAAAGCCGATATCTTCAATCATCCTGTTGCGTTCAATCCAAACGAGCTTACTTCGGTTGATACACCGCACGAGGCTTTGGCAGCTTCGCTAAATAAATATGCGGGTGTAAATCTGGATTATATGTCATCATTAACCAGCAGCACTGTAGATAACCTGAAGGAAGAATTAAAAGGAGCAATTTATTTCAATCCAATGAGTAACGGGTATGAAGTGGCTGATAAATTTATATCAGGCAATGTTATTTCCAAAGCACAGGAAGCAGAACATTTTCTGGAAAGTAATCCCGGACACGTGGAGGCGAAAGAATCGTTACGTGCATTGCAGGAGGCCACTCCAAAGCCAATTGCTTTTGACGACCTGGATTTTAATTTTGGTGAACGCTGGATTCCGACAGGTATCTATAACAAATACGCTTCGCATCTTTTTGATATAGAGGTTAACATTCATTACGCCTCCAGCCGTGATGAGTTCAGTGTTCAATCCGGTTATCCGAATGTAAAGATTACCGACCAGTATGCTGTAAAATCGCAAAGCCGAACTTTTAATGGTCTTACATTGATGAAGCATGCATTGCAAAATACTTCGCCAAACATCACCAAAACAATTATGGTGGATGATAAAGAAGTTAAGGTTCGTGACGGAGAGTCCATCCAACTTGCCAATACCCGTATCGATGAAATACGTAATAGTTTTTCCATTTGGCTTGGTGAACAGTCGCCCGAATTCAAAGACCGGCTGGCCGACTTGTATAACCGTACCTTTAACTGTTTTGTCCGCCCTGCCTATGACGGCTCGCAACAGAGTTTTCCGGGACTTGACCTGAAAGGGCTGGGCATTGACAGCCTTTACCAAAGCCAGAAGGATGCCATCTGGATGGACAAACTCAACGGCGGAGGTATTTGCGATCACGAAGTTGGTGGTGGCAAAACTCTCATTATGTGCTGCGGTGCCTATGAAAAGAAACGTCTCGGGTTAGTAAATAAACCGATGATTACAGGTTTGAAAGCCAATATACATGAGATTGCCAAAACATTCTGCACTGCTTATCCTAATGCCCGCGTATTGTATCCGGGCAAAGAGGATTTTACACCCAAAAACCGGCAACGGATTTTCAACGAGATAAAAAACAACGACTGGGATGCTGTAATCCTGACACATGAACAGTTTGGGATGATTCCGCAGTCGCCGGAAGTACAGCGCGATATTTTACAGGCAGAACTCGACAGTGTGGAGGAAAACCTTGAAGTCCTTAAATGTCAGGGTAAAGAAGTTTCGCGTGCTATGCTAAAAGGCTGTGTAAAAAGAAAAATGAATTTGGAAGCCAAACTGAAACAGGTTACTTATAATATTGAGAACAGGAAAGACGATGCTGTAGATTTTCGTATGATGGGGATAGACCATTTGTATGTGGACGAATCGCACAAATTCAAGAATTTAACCTTTAACACCCGACATGACCGTGTAGCAGGTCTTGGCAATCCCGGTGGCAGTCAACGGGCATTAAACATGCTTTTTGCTCTTCGCACAATACAGGAACGCAATGGAAGGGATTTGGGCGCAACCTTTCTTTCAGGAACTACCATTTCGAACTCCCTAACTGAGTTATACCTGTTGTTCAAATATTTGCGACCAAAAGAGTTGGAGCGGCAGAACATTAAAACATTCGACGCATGGGCCGCTATTTTTGCAAAAAAAAGTATTGATTATGAATTTTCGGTAACCAATGAAATCGTACAAAAAGAACGTTTCCGTTATTTTATCAAAGTGCCTGAACTGGCACAATTTTACTCCGAGATTACAGACTATCGGACCGCTGTTGATATTGGTATCGACCGTCCTAAGAAAAATGAAATCCTGCATAACATCCCGCCGACACCAGACCAGTCTGATTTTATAGACCGCCTGGTGCAGTTTGCAAAAACCGGTGATGCAACGTTGTTGTATCGCGCCCCCCTGAATGAGCGGGAAGAAAAGGCAAAAATGCTGATTGCAACAGACTACGCACGAAAAATGTCGCTGGATATGCGTATGGTCGATTCCCGTTTTGAAGACCATATTGACAACAAAGCAAGCCACTGTGCCCGTATGATTAACGGCTATTACAGGAAATACAACAATTATAAAGGGACCCAGTTTGTATTTAGTGACCTGGGAACCTATAAACCAGGGGAATGGAATGCTTACAGCGAAATTAAGCGCAAACTGGTGGAAAACCACAACATTCCGGCACACGAAATCCGTTTCATACAGGAAGCAAAAACAGAAAAAGCCCGGAAAATGATGATAGCTGATATGAACACCGGGAGAATCCGGGTTATGTTTGGCTCTACTGAAATGCTGGGAACCGGTGTAAACGCGCAGAAACGTGCAGTAGCCGTTCATCATCTGGACTGCCCGTGGCGTCCGTCGGATTTGGAACAGCGCGATGGAAGGGCGGTAAGGAGGGGCAATGAAATAGCCAAAACAATCGCCGGTAACCAGGTGGATGTTATTCTTTATGCCGTGGAAAAATCGCTGGATGCCTACAAATTTGGTTTGCTGCACAACAAACAACTTTTTATCCGCCAGTTAAAAAACAACAACCTGGGATGCCGTACCATTGACGAAGGAGCTATGGACGAAAAAAGCGGCATGAACTTTTCTGAGTATGTGGCTATTTTATCAGGTAATACGGAATTGCTTGAAAAAGCAAGATTGGAAAAGAAAATAACCGCATTGGAAAGCGAACGCCAGGCATTTGTTCGGGGAAAGTCATCGAGCCGGTACAAGCTGGAAAATATTACGCAAACGGTCGAACGGAATAAAGGGCTTATTGAGCGTATCTCCAAAGACGTGGAGAACTTCAAATCCCGAGTCCAGACCAACGAAGACGGTTCCTACCGTAACCCGGTACAATTGGACGGTGTTACCGGCAGCGATTTCAGGGTAATCGGTAAAAAACTGAATGAAATTGCCAGGACAGCCAAAACACATGGAGAACATGAGCCGATTGGAAGTTTGTACGGCTTCACGCTTTATGTAAAAAGTGAAACCACCAATAAAGACGGTATTGATTTCATACAAAACCGCTTCTCTGTCCGTGGCGAAGGTGAAATATTTTATCAATACAACAATGGTCAGATGGCCATTGACCCTAAGCTGGCCTCGCAAAACTTTTTACATGCCCTGGCAGAAAATATGCCGCGTTTGTTACAACGATATAAAGCGGATAACGAAAAACTGTCAAAAGATATTCCTGTGCTCAAAGATGTGGTGGAAAGTACCTGGCGGAGGGTGCCGGAACTGATTGATTTAAAATCGGAACAGGTGAGGCTGGAAAGGAAAATTCAGCAATCACTGAAATCAGATGGTGAAACAGAAGTACAAAATTCAGAACCAGACAATGTAACTTTGGGTAAAACAAAATATACAACAATAAAACAAAATTCGGAGATTCCACCCAAAATACCGGAATATCAACAGAAAACAACAGCAACTCCAAATGAATCAATTATTGTCGCTGATTTCGGTCATATGGTAAAAACAGATAATCAGATTGTTTCAAAAAGTTTAAAAGTATAGCATACAACGAAAAGAGCCGGTAATTTAAATTGATACCGGCACTTTCCTTTTCACGTACAACCCGCACCGTCTTTCAACGAAGCGGGAGAGACAAGAATAACCAACTTATTTTTTTTGCTTTCGGTTACGCCTTGTATGGAAACGGCTGAAATGAGTATCAATAAATTTCATAACATCAGTTTCTTTGTAAAACGTTTTGTGGTATATCATCTGAAAAGGCAGTTCGCCCGACGAGCGGTAACGCTGTAAAGTTCGTTTACTGACATTAAGCATCTGACATACATCGTGGTTATCCAGCAGTTTTTCGCCATTAAATAAAGGAACTTCTTCTCCCGGATCGTCCAATTTATTTACAACGTCATCCAACTTTGAATTTAAACGTTGCATCCAGCCCTCAAAATATTCTTTATCTATCAACATTACAGTAACTCATTGAATTACTGCGAAATTATGGACTATTCGTACTGCTGATATGGAAGTCGGTATCGTTTTTTTTTTTAATGATTTCACAATCGACAGATAAACAGATTGTTACATATCTATTCATTCGTAAGACATGTACGCGAATAGTGAGACGATACTCGGTATTAGCTGTTTTTTTCTCTGCCCATACGTTTAAGCAGTACATTTTTTAGTTTATCTAAAAATGGGGTAGGGCTATTTCTTATTTTCAAATCGCTGAATGCACGTGAGAGGTTTTTATCTAGCCTGATATTAAAAACATTCTGAACATAATCAGATAGTTGGGTGAGTGGAATGTCTCCAAAGATGTTGTCACTATCCCATGCATAAAGTTGTTCCATCAGTTCGGTCTTTGTTCCGCGCCAGGTTAGTTTTATCGACGGGAACCCCGAAGGAAGGTATATCCCGTTACTATTCAATTGGTCTATTTCCTGCATCAGGTATGCCAATAGCATATCGTTTGACAATATTTTTGCTAATTTGAAATCGTAGTTGGTGGAGAAATTTGGGTCGAGCTCATAATAAAACGTTTCCAGGTATTGTTCTGTATCCATTTTCCCCCTCAGAAAATATAAGGAATCTAGATGTGTCGCACCGGAACGATAATAACGGATAAAGTCCAATCGTTTTGCGTTATACTTATTTATTTCATTTAATTCTTCATGTAAATACTCCTTTTGTTCTTCTATTCCTGCCGGACGATTCATTTCAATATTGTAAAGCTTCCTGTAATAAATAAGCCGGTAGCAGAATTTGGGTTTAATTTCTTTGAAAAAAAATATTTCTTCATCATCATTTTTAAACTCATAGGGAATGATAAACTTTTTTAACTGTTCAAATGCTTCTGCAAGAACATGAGAGGCCTCTAACGATTTTTTCAGGATATTACTATCTGATGATTCTATTTGATCAATTAATTCATCTGTTTCTTTGCGTAGTTTGGTGATGTATTCGTTCATTTAATAACTTTATTTAGTATATTTTTTCGAAAGTTGCGGGTTACTATTCGCAGAAATGCATAAAATATTTGTATCGTATTTGGTTTTAAACATTGTACAAAGAATTATTCAACTTTCGCTCTGAGAGAACAAACTAACTACATATCCCAAAACAAAACATGAAATAACCCCGGTTGCCGAGTAAACAATTAAGTGAACTGGTTCGTAAATAGCAACGATTATCTGGACTATAATACTGCCTGCAATACCAATCAATGCACTTATTGAATTCACTCTTTTGGTCAATACTCCCAGAAGAAAAACACCTCCAAGACTTCCAATAACCAAACCGAGGATTTTCTGAAATTCATCCCAAAGCGATTTTACATCCATTGTTGCCATAAAAAAGGCAAAGAGTGTTCCAACAATGCCAATTACCAGAGTAGCTCGGCGGGCCAAGTTCAATTCACTAACTTTCTTATTTAATCCAAAGCGAAAATGGATATCTGTTGCATAGGCTGTTGCAGCAGAATTCATACTACTGCTCAAACTACTCATGGCTGCCGCAAAAATACCCGCGATTAGTAATCCGGAAATACCAGCTGGTAATTGGGAAGCAATATACCAGGGGAAAATGGCATCGTTGTTTTGAAAGGTTGGATTTAATTCACCAGGAAAGAAATTGTAAAAAGCAAACAAAGCTGTTCCAACGAAGAAGAAAATAAATGTTGCAGGAATAACCAGGATAGCATTTGTCCAGACGCTCTTACCCGCTTCTTTTTCTGTTTTGGTGGTAAGATAACGCTGCACCATAGTTTGGTCGGTACCATAGGTGGTTATATTTGCAAAAATCCCGCCCAATATCATCACCCAGACTGTTGGCTGCTTTAGCGACCAGTTTAAGTCAACTACATTAAACTTGTGATTTTCTGCTGCCACTTCAACAATAGATGAAAATCCGCCATCCACCGCAAGCATAATTAATACGAGTGATAATATAGCCCCACCGAGAAGAACAAAAACCTGCATTACATCGGTCCAGATAACCGCTTCAATACCTCCCATCATGGTATATATCAGACTAATAACTCCCATCAGTGCAATACACACAAATATATCAATACCTGTCACGACATTAAGTGCAATGGAAGGAAGAAACATTACAACACCCATACGACCTACCTGAAACAGGATAAACGAAAGACTACCAATTAATCGTACAATAATATTAAAACGAATTTCCAGATATTCATACGCAGTTGTAATATTCAGCTTCCGGTAGAATGGAATAAAAAGAAAAACGATCAGAGGTGCCACCAGTATAACGGTCATATTAAGCATAAAATAAGACCAGTCGGCAGAAAATGTTTTTGCTGGTATAGCCATAAAAGTAATTGCACTTAAAGCTGTCCCAAAAATACTCAATCCGGCAGCCCACCAGGGGACACGCCCACCACCTTTAAAATAGTCGTTAGTATCTTTCTGCCTCTTTGAAAAAAAGTATCCCATCCACGACAAAACCAAAAAATAGAGAGCAATGACCAATACATCCAAAAATCCCAGATGTTTTGCATCTGTATTTATATTTATTTTTAAGATGTCAGAAGTTCTTACACCAGGCCGTACCTCACCTGAAGGAATAATTACATCCCCTTGCCATTGTACAGCCTTAGTAGTAACCTGCCCTGTTCCCGGCAGTTCGCCCACCTGGTAGGTTTTTTGGGTAATTGTATTGAAAGCGATTAAACGATTGCCAAAACCGGGATGATTATTCAAATGGTCCAACAAGTTACTTTTCATTTGAGTGATTTCATTTTCCCGTTTATTTCCGGCCATTTCAAGTTCTGCTATTTGGTTTTCTATTACCAGCTGCTTTCTCATCATTTCCCCATCGGCCCCAGAAGCAAATACAATGGTCGCAGCTCCAATAGGGAAAGCTGTTCCAGCCATTATCGGAAAATCCTGCTTATCTCCCTCAGAGATAATGCTCCATTTATTCAAATTAGGATTATACACATGTGCATCATAAAGTGCCTCAGGATTTTTATCTGGTTGTACTTTACGTCCGGAAAAAAGATAAAAACAGTTGGTTTCCCCGTTACTTTGCCCGGATCCAACTGCAAATGCCCTTGATTCTCCATCCCATGCAGGCAATTGTTCCCATTTCCAGTCCAACGGATTTTCACTGGAAATATCCAAACAATAAAAGTAATTTGTTGAACTACCTTCAACTTCAGAGATTCCACCAGCCACATAAATCTTGTTATCCACTTCTGCATAAGCAAAATTTGTTAAAGGAACAGGCAGTTGGGGACCAGGAATAACTGCAACATTTTTCTGCTCGGGAATATATCTTAACAGCCAACTATCAGATATTACCTTATCTTTTGTGTTACCACCAAAACAAAGTAATCCGGCAGAAGTTGAGACAGCACCTCCATAGCCTGAATGGAATGGGATTTTCTCCTTCATCAATTCCCAGGAATACTCTTTATCTTCTGTTTTTTGCAGTACGAAAATATCATTGTAATACACCTTTGTTCCTCCTTCCCACGGCAACTTATCCGGGAAATTTGCCCCTCCGGCTAAAATCAAAACGTCATTATTAACTCCCGTGTATGGTCCTGCCAATCCTGGTTGAACACTATAGCCTGAATTAGGTAGCAAATCCGGGAGTGATGAAAACTGAAAATAATCATTATTTGCGAGTCCGTTAAGGCTAAAAACGCCCAGCAAAATGAAGGATAATAGAAGTCTCATTGAATAAACTTTTGTAACTAATTATTAATAAAAAATTCAGGGATAATATTTTTTGCCTTTACCCGGATAGGTTCAGCCAAATCTTCAGGAATTGATTTATGAGGCCAGCGTAATTTTGCACCTACATCAGCCCAACCACCAACCATAGCTATAAACCTGTCGCAGGCATGGTTCGGATAATTGTATTTGACAATAAACGGCTCGATAAGCTCTTTCATAAATTTGTTTATTCTTTTCTCAAGTTCCAAAGCAGCCTCTGCATCTTCATTTATCAGGTTGAACCATTTTTGTGCGGCAAAGGGATTGAGACATGCTAAGTTTGAATATGCCCCGTTGGCGCCGTTTTTTATGCCTGTTACCAGCCTATGCCCCGGGATAAAAACCGAAAGTCCTTCGCCGTATGTTCTCATTTCCGAATACCAATTATCATCCCCGTTGGCATCAAAAACTTTAAGCCCTACAAGTGACGGAACGTATTTTTTTATATACGCCCAGTCTTTAGGAAAGAGTTGTTTTTTTGCATGAGGAGGATTGTATAAAACCAAGGGAATTCCAAATGCTTCCTCTTCCAGTGTTTGCAGAAAAATTAAACTTTCTTTCAGTGTAACCGGAATCCAGTCGGGTAAAATAACTTGCACTGCCCCTGGCTTTAAATGTCTAATCAACTTTAACCTTTCTAACGAAATTTGAGGACTCATGTGGCTTACACCAATCTGAAAAGGGATCCCTGCTTTTTCGCATTTAACTGTCAGCATTTCGCTTACCTTCAAAAATTCTTCATCCGTTTGTGTATAAAACTCACCTGCTGTTCCGTTAGAATAGATACCGTTGGGATTGGATGAAATTAAAACATCAATTTCCTCATTCAATTTTGAATAATCGATGTCCCCTTTTTTATCGGTTGCCAACAAAAGGGTTGCCCAATTCCCGAATATTTCATCTGAAGATAAAGGTCTCATTTTTTTAAGCTGTTGTTCTCTAATAAAGTTCCTTCGTTAAACAATTCTTTGGGATTGAAAGCGACAAATACCAATTTTTCGTAAGGTCTTTTTTCGCCTGCTTCAAAAAATAATCCGACTTTTTCGTTGGGTAATTTCACTAAGCAAGAGTATGCAGAAGGGCCCGCATAGATCATTTTACTGTTACTCCATGATTCACAATCGTCAAAACTAGTTTTAACAGTCATGGCAGTGCGCCCAACCGAAACGGCTGGATTAGAAAACAGGTGGATTGTTTTTCCATTATTCTGCCCGAAATTCAGGATACTGGCCTGACATTTCGATTCCACCAGCTGATAATCATGCTCAATTTCCGACCATGTTTCTCCGCCATCTATACTGAAGCTAATTGCCCGAGCATGCTGACCGTTGTAGGACCGCATGTTCATCAACAGGCTTCCGTCAGCCAGTTCAACAACCTGACTTTCATTACAACCTGGTTTTATTGGTTCGCTCATTTGCCATGTTTTACCATGGTCGTCGGAAAATAATACGTGTGCTCCATACCCGAAGGGGCCTTTGCGAATATTCCCGTTCGGATCATCGTAACTGTGATTGGCCGGTATAATTAATCTCCCCTCGTATGGCCCATTCTGCACCTGAATCCCAATCCCCGGTCCTGTTGCGTACCATCCCCATGAAGTATCACGGCAGGTTTCAGACATATCAACATGAACAGACCATGTTAATCCATCATCATCTGAATAACATGAATAAGGGAGTCGGGCCGATTTGCCAGTTTTATGTATTATTTCCGTTTCATCATCCTCTCCATCATTCCGCGAGGTAAACAACCATATTCTTCCGGTTTCTTTGTCTACAACCGGGCATGGATTACCACAGGTATTTGTGCTATCGCTCCAAACAACAATTTCGTCACTCCATGTTTTTCCATTATCTGATGATCGTTTTAAAAGAATGTCTATATCGCCGGTATCACCAGCCTCACGAGCTTCACAAAAGGCGAGAATTGTTCCTTTGGGGGTAACAACGACGGACGGAATCCGGTAATTATTGTATTTACCCGATCCCTGCTCCCATAGAACAGTTTTTCCAACATTACCTTTTTTCTCAAAGCCTAACGTAGTTAAACAGCTCAGAATGAATACCAGAGTAACACTCCGGAAGCTTGCTATTTTTATGTTCATTGTTTGTTTTTTTAATAATTTTATTTTTTTCACCCGCTTGATACCCATGGATCATTTATAAGTACTTAAATATCAGGGATATTTATTCAGATACTATAACTATTCGATAATATTTATGATTTTCAGCCAGGATATAAATAAATCAGGCCAGTTATTGGCTGGTGGCGTGGAGTTTCTAATACCAAAACCATGTCCGCCTTTTTGAAAGATATGGAGTTCGCAAGGAACATCATATCTCCTTAATGCAGAATAGAATTCAATTGAATTTCGCGGTTGTACTGTTTTATCGTTATCAGCCAAGATAATAAAAGTAGGAGGCATGAGGGGACTAACATTTAACTCATTTGAATATTGCCTAATTAATTTTAGGTTATGTGTCTGACCAATTAAATTATCCCGCGTTCCCATGTGCCCGAATTCCTCATTTAATGTAATAACAGGGTACAGTAATGCCAAAAAATCGGGGCGACAACTTTCTCTTTCCAACAAATCTGCATTTTGAAGATCTCCTTCATCAAAAATGGTTCCAACTGTAGAAGCCAAATGTCCCCCGGCTGAAGAACCCATAATACCAATTTTGTTTCTGCGAATTCCCCATTTTTCCGCATTCTTTCGAACAATCCGCATAGCTCTGCGTGCGTCATCTGATGGAATGTTATGATTTCCATTCGGCAATCTATATTTTAGTACTATTCCTGCTATTCCCTTTCCCTGGAAAAACTTTGCAATATTATGCCCTTCACGGCCTATCGCTTCAAAAGAGTAACCTCCGCCCGGACATATAATCAATGCTGCGCCTGTATTTTTCTCTTTTTCTGGCAAATAGACATAGATTTCGGCTTCTGAGATGTTACGGATACTTTCTTTTCTGTATGCTTCTTCCGGCAGAAATATACCGTTATCATTTGGACTTCCGTCAGGCCATACTTTTAAGACGAGTGTTTGAGCTATTAGCATTCCAGGCACAAATATTCCAAATAATAAAATCAGATAGGTCTTCATACTAAACTCCCGACTTAAATGTGTTATTAATCCTCAATAAATTCCCTGATAATGCTGGACCAAAGTAAATAACCACTGCCTTTTAAATGTAAACCATCGTTCGTATACTTTTGGTTCATTCGCTCATCATCCTCATTTTTGAAACGGGAATACAAATCGATGTACATTATTCTATTTTTTTGGCAATAGCTCTTAATTCTTTTATTTATTTCTATAATTTCGATTCCCTTGCTTGTGTGCTTAGGAAACTTCCCCAGTTTATCATTCACTGGCAAAATACTTTGTACATACAATTCTGTTTGAGAAGATTCATTCCGGATTCTTTCTGCAATGTGAATAATACCCTGAACTACAGAATCAACAGAAGCACCATGCTCCAGGTCATTAATCCCGATCATTAGAAATATTTTCATAGGATTGCCCGGTAGAATGGTATGCAACCGGTTGTACAAGCCGGTAGTGCGATCACCGCTAATTCCCCTGTTTTTAACGTGGCTATTATTCAACAACTCGCTCCACTCTCCAAAGTTTGTAATGCTGTTGCCTATAAAAACAATGTCGGTTGAATCAACAGAAAGCTTTTCAAACATCGAAGCTCGTTGATAATAAAAAGTGGAATAATTGTCTTTCTGAGCCCATGAGTTTGATATCCCCAAAGCCACCATTAAAAGGGCCAGTAACTTGCGTTTAATATTTAAATTATGCTGTTTAGTTTTCATTATTATAAAGCATTTAAACATATTAAAGACCAAATTCCATTATCGGATTCATCAGTTCTTTCTTATTGTAGGATATTCTTAATATCAATGGCCTGGAATGTCATTTGTGCCTGACTTCCTTCATATAAAATTCCAATGGTATTTTCATCAATGGAAGTCAGACAAGAATAACCGGCACCTTTGCCTTCATCCAATTCAATCCAGTATTCTTCAGGCCATGTTTGTCCTTCATCAAAGCTTACTTTAATGGTTTGCTTATGACGATTGAATTTAGAGTTGGGATTTGAAAATAACAATATACTCTTTGCCTGTCCGTTCTGTGCGGTATAAGTATGTTTGTGAATACTTGCCATGCAAACAGGTTCGATTAAGGCACCATGTGAAGTCTCGTGCTCAGTCCATGTTTTGCCTAAGTCGGAAGTGGTGGCAATTGCCCTGCCATTTGTCTCGCCTTTATTCTTACGATTCCTGTTATCGCGCATGTTTAACATTAATCGTCCGTCTGACAACTCAACCACCATACATTCGGTGGTATTGTGATACGCTATTTCGCTGGTAGTCCATGTAATTCCACCATCTTTACTATATGTAATATTTGAAAATGCTTGTCCCTTTTCATCTCTACCCTGAGTTGGAAAAACCAATGTCCCATCTTCCAGGGTAATACCATGACCCGGTGCAGGTGCCCAAAGCCACCATTCTTCCTTTTTACACATTCGGGTCAGATTAATGGGCTCACTCCATGATTGTCCATCATCGGTACTTTTGGTTAACAGGAACTGGCTCGTTTGCTTTACTCCAAAACCCGGTTGAGATCCTTTGTTGCGCCACTGGTGGTTCCACTCTTTACTCTCTTCAGTTAAGTTATTTACCCAAGTACCGTCGGAGTTTATTACTCCGTGCATCCAAAGTCCTGCAATATATATGTCTCCGGTATTTCTGTCGACCAAAATATTTGCATCGCTCACACCATTAAACTTTTCGGGCAAATCTCCCCATTCACCCATATCGAGGGCAATGCGCATGGGTTCCCAGGTATTTCCTCCATCGGTTGAGCGACTGACACCAATATCCATGTGGCCTTGCAAATCGCGTCCACTTTCCCGGCGAACATCATAAATCGCCAAAAGCGTTCCGTTATTGCTTGTTGCGAGTCCGGGAATTCGATAGGTATGAACATTATCTTGCATATGCTGACGAACTGCTACACCCATTCTCAACTTATCAGGACTAGTCTTTTTAGCTACGTTAATTTTTTCTCCATCAAGGAGAACATAATCAATCGAGATATCAATAAAATCCTTTATATCAATATGGTCAGCCAATTCACATGAAATCCAGAAATAATTATTTCCTTTGGAAAGTTGTTTTTCACCATTCAAAACAGAACAAGTGGAAATCGATTCAATCATCCCAAGTTCCTCTTTTGTGCTAAACAAAGAATCTTTTCCGGAAGAATAAATATGGACTGACTTCAGGTAATCCGTATTTGTTTCTCCCCAATTTATCTGAAGTCCCTGAAAATATTGCAAGGTAGAATCATTAACAATATCGATACGAACCAAAGGATTGTCTTTTTTCCCTTTAAGTACAGGATAATTAAATTCTCTTATTGAAACCAGTTCACTAAAATCTTTCTTCGTAGAGCAAGATATGCATATGAACAATAATAAGATTGGCTGGTAAAGTGATTTTCTTAGTTTCATTAATCCCTTTTATATTATGAACAAATCGACTGAAAAAGTTAGAGGGACGGCTACGTCCCTCTAACAACTATTTTAAAGGCCATAAAGTGCTTTTATTTCATCAACTGGTAAAACCCTGTCGTATAAAATAAATTCATCTATTAAGCCAGTATATTTGTTGGAGTAAGAGCCTCCTCCTCCGGTTTCTTGTGCACCTATCTTGAAGTTTTGGTTATTAGATACGTTTTTAATAACCCCTGTATCTTTTGTAGCAATTACCTCTCCATCAACAAAAATATTTGTTATTGTTCCGCTTCGTGTGCATACAACGTGATGCCATTCATTATCGGACACTCCATGGTCGGAATTGATTATCGCACCACCGGTATCATCTTCAACCGCAAATCTCATTTTTCTGGAAGTAGTATTATCCCCTATGCGAAGCCATGTCTGGTTATCTCCTCCGCCATTAGCACCACTTTCCTGCCAAATCATCATTTTAGAGGTAATGTCGGTTTTGATCCAACACGAAATTGAAAAATCTTCTGTTCCAAAATTGAAAGCTGGATGATCGGGAACAACCAGAGCACTTTCTCCATCAAATAGTGCTGCTCCATTTAATTCCTTACGATCCATGTTGTCGAAACTAATCGATCCCGATTCTTCATTTGTTGGATCAACGTTATTTGGTCCTGCATCATTCCAATTGCCATCAAATGGATAAAGCGCGACCAGACCATTGCCCGGGACAACAAGCACATAGTCAACAACTTCTTTTTCAGATGATTTAAAGTCATTGGATGCTTCAAGTTTTACTTTATACCTTCCCGGAGAAGAATAACTGACCACAGGATTTTTTTCAGTTGATGATGCTGGAGTACCTCCTTCAAATGTCCACGTCCAGGAATTAACTGTTCCAAGCGTCGCATCATTAAACTGAATTGACCCACCTCCGTATGTACTTTTAAATTCGGTAGTAAAATCAGCTTCAATGGATGTTATATCTATAACATTTAATAACTCTTCTTTTTCCGTAACGTCGTCTCCCTTTGGATTACTTACTGTCAGCCTTACCGTGTAAATGCCGAAATCGTTAAAAGTAATTGTTGGATTTTGTTCGTTTGAAGTAAGCGTATTGCCTCCTTCGACGGGGATAAACTCCCAGAGCCATGAAGTCGGAAGACCTTGCGATAAGTCCGTAAATGATACACTTTCTCCCTGGGTGATTGACGTAGCACTTTCGGTAAAATCAGCTGATACCGGGCCGTACTCGACAGTAATAAATGCGTCTTTCACTATTGAAACAGAATCGTTACGCTTACCAATAGTTAATTGAACAGGGTAAGTGCCAGGAGTACTATACATAATCTCAGGAGAACTTAAAGCCGAGGTGGAAGGTGTTCCTCCTTCAAACTTCCAACTCCATCTTGAGGGATCACCCTCAGAAATATCCGTAAAAACAACTGATTGACCAGCTACTACATTTTGACTTTCAGAATTAAATTCTACCCGAAGAGGTAGCTCCTCAAGTTCATCCTGGCAGGAAATAATTAACCCCAAAACCAGAATGGTTAATAATATTGTAATGTTAAACTTAGTTTTCATTGTATACTTTTTTGATAATTGTAATTAAAATCTAAAATCTTCAATTGAAATTAACTGGTAAACAATTCTCTCATACCGGGCTGATATGCCATGTTCAAACAGAATTGCGATCTCATCTTCGGAGACATTTACAATGTCAGAATAAGCTGACGGTCCAGAATGAACAGCATAAGATCTTGACCATACTTCTCCATCGTTGGTACTCATTTTTATGGTCATGTTTTCTCTTTTGGTACTGGCTGCATTTGAAAAAAATAAAGTATGTTGACCATTTCGTTCCATTGCCAACAAACTACCCTGGCAAACAGGATCCAATAATTCAAAATCAGGCATAGGTTCTGTCCAGGTTACACCTCCATCAGAACTTGTTGATACCAGCCTAAAATTATTAGAATTACCACATCGCATGTTTAACATTAAATCTCCATTGGAAAGTTCAGCAACTGTACTCTCGTTCGGATTGTATTCATTTTCAGGAACATTATTCCCAAGCTGCCAGCTTTCTCCACCATCGTCTGAGTAGATTACATGTGAGTGACCTTTACCTCCTTCTGATTTTAAGGAAATATTGTCGCATGGAATTACCAACCGACCTGCATAATTTCCTTTCTTAATTTGTATCCCATGGCAAGGTCCTGTTGCATACCATCCCCATGTTGATTCTTTTACAGCAGAAGTAATTTCGTAAGGCTCTGTCCAACTCACTCCGTCATCATCAGAAGTAGTTACAAACACCCTTCTGGTATCCTTGCTACTTCCATCATTAATTTCGCCTATATGATCCTCTCCATTATTCCATGTCATCAGTAGAATAATCTTACCTGTAACTTCATCTACCACAGGAGCCGGGTTTCCACAGGTATTTGAACCATCGTCCCAAACAATGCTCAAATTACTCCAACTTTTACCATTGTCGGTGGAACGTTTTACTACCAGATCAATATCACCTTCATCGGCACAACCATATTTCCTCCCTTCGGCAAAAGCAAGCAAGGTGCCTGATTTAGACCTTATTATTGCAGGAATACGGTAGCAACTATAACCTTCTTGTCCCTTTTCGAAAAGAGCAATATATTCCTGTTCTGGTTCTTTCTCAATCTGTTCGGGCTCTTCTTCATTCTTAGCACAGGATATAACGCCAACTAAAAGAAAACACAATAAACCGATATTACGAATAGAAAAATTAAAGATCATTGATTACCTAAATAAAATTATTGATATCCTTCAGTTTGTTCAATCAGGTTATTATTGTCCAGTACAGACTGTTCAACCGGAAAATATAGCGGATAACCATCTTTTCCATTTAAATTGGGTACCTGATCGTAAATATCGATGGTTCCTCCGTAATGAAAGCGAACAAGGTCAGGATACCTTTTCAACTCCAGGAAAAGCTCTTTCCAGCGTTCATTAAGAATTTCTTTTTCAACTGAAACCTTATCCTGGGTTCCTGAAGGGACTCGAACTATTTTTCAAATCCTCAGATATTCAATATCTTATATCCTACTAGATTCTAACAGTAACGAATTAGTAACGATAAAAAAGTCTTCAATTGTCTCAACTTGTCATAGAACTTTCTGTAGTAACTTATAGTTTCAAAGATACAAAAAATGAACCTTTCATGAAGCATTTAAAAGATAAAAACACAAAGTAATTAAAGAAGGCTTTAGTTATGATAGATCAATCTAAAATTATTTTGAAAAGGAGCTATCTATATATTACTCTAATAGACAGAAGCCAACTTTCTCTCAATCTTTCGATTACAAAACTCAAAAAAAAAAATCACACCCAACTTGGTAACAACTTGGCAAAGAAGAATCTTTATTCGCTCCAATTTTACAAAAACAAAAAAAGTAGAATATGGAACTGATAACATTTGAAAGCCAAACATTCAAAGAACTGGTTAACAAAATTGATAAAATTGCAGCTTACATTTCCAAGTGCGAAAATCCGACTTCAACAGAAGCCAAGGATATTTGGCTGGATAGTAATGAACTTGCGGATTTATTGAAGATAAGCACAAGGACATTGCAACGCCTTCGAAAAGATAATCTTATAAGTTACTCCATCTTACGGGGAAAATGTCTTTACCGTTTATCTGATGTTGAAGAATCATTGCGTGAAAGGTTAATCCCAAGCGACCCAAAAACACTTGAAGCTTTCCGTAAAAGATACATGCTCCACACAAAACAATTTTAAACCTCTGACCAATGTTGTACATAGACAAAGAATTATTTGAGGCATGGATGGAGCGTCTATTGGAAAGGATAGAAGTACTTGACCGAAAGATGGAAAAACTCAACAACTCTAAAAACCAACTTAATGGGGAAAATCTGTTGGACAATCAGGACTTATGTATGCTACTAAAAGTTAGCACCCGTACTCTTCAACGCTATAGAAGCTCAGGTCTTCTCCCTTACCGACGTATTCAGCAAAAAACTTTTTACCTGGAATCAGATGTCCATAAATTTATTTGTCAGAAATTTGTAAGCAGAAATAAAAAAGGAAAATGATATTACTTATGCCTATCCTACTTTAACTTGCCTAACTTCAATATTTTCTGCAACTAAATTTACAGCATTTAGATTATTGGTGGATTCAATTACATTTCCGTTATCAACATGAACACTATCCTTTAACGACTGCTGAATATTTCTGTCCAGCGATTTAAGCTCCCCTTTCAATTTTCGTAATTCTAATTCTTTTCTCCATTTGCTATTAACCACCTCATCATAAACAGGAATATCCTTACTTGCCTTTTCAGCATACTTCTTATGGTTGTCAATTAAAAACGGAATCCGTTCCAGGGCTTTCATAAAATTTGTGGCGGCAAGTTTTGGGTCTTTGGCAATATGTCCGTTGTTGTAGGTGTATTTTATACCACTTTCGCCCTCAATAAAAAAGCGGTTTTCTTTAAAATCAAAACCATGTTTCATACTGGCTTCAGTTTTTACAAGAATATTTAAATTGTAAAGACTGCCTACTTTTAAGTATTCACCTTTGGTATTGGCTTTTTCGTTTATCTCATTCAATTTTGCGCCAATAACTTTGGTATTTGCGCCTGTAACTCCATTTAACTGAACTGGATTTAAAGGCAAACCAGCCTCGTCTTTTTGAAGTCTCTTTTGAAGAACGGCCCAATCCTTTTCCATTCGTTCAGCCATTTGGTTATGAGAACCAATAGTTTCCTTAATATCCTCTAATCGGTAATGGGCCGAAGATTTACTTCGGTTAAAAGCTTGTCGTTCGCTTTCCAAAGCAGTAATTTGTTTTTCCAGTTTGGCTTTCTCCAACAAATCGGTGTTCCCCGACAGAATGGCCACATACTCGGAAAAATTCATCCCCGATTTTTCATCCAGGCTTCCCTCATCAATGGTGCGTTTTCCAAGGTTATTGATTTTTAACTGCTGGATAAAAAGTTGTTTGTTATGCAGTAAGTTGAATTTGTAAGAATCCAGGCTTTTTTCAACAGCATAAATTATCACATCTACTTTGTTATCGGCACAAAGTTTGGCTATTTCATTTCCTTTGCGGATTGCCCTACCCTCTCGTTGTTCCAAATCTGACGGTCGCCATGGAGAATCTAAATGATGAATGGCCACCGCCCGTTTTTGTGCATTTACACCTGTTCCCAACATATCGGTCGAGCCAAATAGTACGCGGATGCGTCCCTCGTTCATGGCTTCAATAATTGTTTTTCGGGCTTTCTCTGTTTTGGCTTCCTGTATAAAACGGATTTCATGGGCGGGGATGTTATGGTCGCTTACCAGTTTTCGTTTTATTTCTGAGTATGGCGACCATTCACCCGGCTTGTAAGTTCCCAAATCAGAAAATACAAACTGGGTTCCTTTTTCTACGTTGTGCTTTTTGTAGTACGAATGAATTTGAGCCGCACAGTGCGATGCTTTGTTATCCACATGGTCGGAATAGTGTGGGCTAATCATGCGCATATCCAGCGACATTTTTCGGGCGTAGTTAGTTGCAATTAGCATCTTGGCTTTTTCTTCCCGCTCTGAAAGTGGAGGTCTGCCCAAAACAGTAGCATCGCCATTTTTTGCAAAGGCTACCAGTTTTTGGATAAATACTTCCTGTTGCGGTGTTAGTGGAATATTATGCAAAATTTCGTTTTTCTCAGGGCGGTCAATTCCAATATCTTTTGCTGTGCGGTAATCGGTAATTTCGTTGTAAAAAGCTGCCAACTCTGGAACCTTTATAAAATAACGAAAGCGCTCTTTTTGCACTATCTCATTCGTTACCGAGAATTCATAATCGGTAGTCTTTTTTGCATATACGGCAGCCCAGGCATCAAAGGTTTTAATTTGTTGGCGTTCCAGTTCTTTTGGCCGCAGGTATTTAAACAAGAGGAATAATTCGGTTAGCGAATTTGAGATGGTTGTACCCGATAAAAAAGTTGCCCCCAAATCTTTGCCGTTTCGTTCCTGAATGGTTCGAATAGCAAACAACATATTCAAAGCTCGTTGGCTTCCCTGTGGGTTTCCCATTCCTGCAACACGGTCGTGACGCGTATTAAACATCAGGTTTTTAAAACGGTGACTTTCATCCACAAACAAATGGTCAATGCCCATCATTTTAAAGTCAACCACATTATCTTTTTTATTTTCAATATCGTGGGTTATGGTTTTCAATTTTACTTCAAGGTTCTGTTGCCTTTTTAATAAGCCTTTTAGCATGGCTCTTGAAACATCGCCTCCTTGCCGTTTTACCATATCAAGGTTTTCTTCTACACTTTCGAGTTCAGACTGCAAAATTTGTTGCTGCACCAACGGAGATTGTGGTATCATCCCAAATTGGTCGTGGGTAAGTATTATGGCATCCCACGAGTTGTTTTTAATATCCTGAAAAATTTTCATTCGTTTGGCTGGCGTAAAATCCTGCTTGCCCGGATAAAGGATTTTGGCATAAGGGTAAGCCGTTCGAAAGGTTTGGGCAATTTCATGGATATTGGCTTTTAAACCAACAATCATGGGTTTGTTGGCCAATTTCAAGCGTTTCATTTCATAAGCGGCACAACACATAATCAGCGTTTTGCCGGCCCCTACTTCATGGTCGCAGATACCTCCGCCGTTTTGTTTCAACATCCAAATAGCATCTTTCTGGCTATCATAGAGATTTTTAATTCCAAGTGCTTTTAAATCAAGTTTGGGAAAACTCTGGTGCGAACCGTCGTACTTCGGACGAACATAACAATTAAAGGTGTTGTTGTATAAATCCCTTAGCTTTTGTTTAAACTCTGGCTTCTGCTCATTCAGCCAATCGGTAAAGCCATTTCGTATCTCATCAATCTTGCTGTTGGCTAACTGTATGGCTTCGCTGTCACGCACCTTTACCTCTTTATCGCCAACCATAATACGTTTAGTAATGTTTGGTGTGGAATTTACCAAAGCATGTTTCATTAGCGCAATACCATCGTAGTTTCTGCTTTGCGATTTTACTGCATGCTTTTCGTAAATATTGGCATTGGTAAATTGAGCTTTTACCGAGAATTCATCCATTGATGGCGAGTAATGGATGTTAACATCGGTTTTAAACAAATCGCTTGCATATTCTCCATAAATACGTGCAGGAATCCAGCGCTCTCCAAAGTTAAAATCAAGCTCATCAAATGTGATAGGTTGTGGAATGGCATTTTGCAAAGCTTTTAAGGCTTCCTGCGATTGCGTATCGTTGGGATGATTTTGCAGATAGGTTTCAATATTCTGGGCTTTCTCAATCACATTCCCGGTAATAAACTTATCGCTTACCTCATAGTTTTGAATCAGCGGATTATAATACACCCTGCCATGAAGCTCATCAACCAATTCTTCACTGCTTTTTCCATCCAAAAGTGAAAGCATATAATCAGTTCGCACTTCTCCAAATTTGTTTAATGATGCTGTCAGTGCTTCTTCCGCTGTTTCAACGTGTTCCAGTTTTTCGTTCTGAAAAGAAACCGGCTGGGTAAAAATATCGGCTTTTACCAACTCTCCATTTTCTCCTCGCTCCAATGCCAATACCTCGTTGGCACCCGAATCCATTTTCAGCAAGCCAAGGTTTTTCAGATTATTCAGGTTCCCATATCTTCGTATAAAATCATCGTAATAGCTGTTCAATAAAAAACGGTTGGTGGTATCTTCTTTTTGCCGGGTTGCCTCGTTATTGTATAGCTTATGGTAAGCATCCCGAATTTGAATAAAGGTTAATGCTTTTGCTTCTTGTAAAGGATTTTGGTCAAGCCGTTTAAATATAGTTTTCCCGTCAGATAGCTCCTTTAAATACCCCAGTTGGCCGTTATCTTCCACAAACGAACCTTTTGCATAATGTTCAAGAATTTCACCTCTAAATGGCCTTTCATCGGGGATTCTAAAATTATCAGGATTGGGCTTGGCTTTTCTTCCATTAACTTTTGGTGGTGCTGTAAACAGGTTTAATTGTTTACCGTTTCTTTTTTTTGATTTTCGCCTTTTGGTTGATTTGGTCTGTATCCGTTCTGCCTGGCTTAATCCAAACAAATCGTAAAGATTTTGAGATGGTTCATGTTTATTTCCTTGTTCTTTTTTTGAATTGGAGATGGAAACTATTTTCGATTTAGCTTCTTTTCCCTGGAATAACTCTACATTCAGAATTTTACTTAAATCAGCTTCAAGCATTTTATTCAGGTCGGCAGCCATGCCTTGAATTCCACCATTGTGAACGAAAATTTGAGCAGGTTTTCCATAAGGATTTGTATCAATAAAGCCCTCAGTGTGAACGACCCTTTGAAAGTTGTTGTAATAAGCATTATTGTCAATGCCGCTTGATAGTTTTTCGCTTTTTACAAAGTCTTGCTCCTCATCCGAAAGCTTATTCTTTGTGGAATCTTTTTGAAGAATAATCAAGTCGCTACCAACTTCTGTTCCGGCATATTCTTTAAAGAGATTATTCGGCAAACGCACAGCAGAAACCAAATGCGTGTTCTGCATCAACCAGTTTCGGATGGGCTCGTTTTGAGGCGAGTTCATTACCCCTTGCGATGTAATAAATGCCAGCAAACCGCCCTCGCTTAGGCTATCAACTCCTTTTAGGAAAAAATAGTTATGAATGTTTCGAGTGGCTTGTTGCCTTACTTTGTCGCTGCTTTTAATAAACGAAATATCAAAAGCTGCCACATCGCCAAAAGGAATATTCGATGAAACTACATCGAAAGAATTATTGAAACGGCTTTCCAATTCCTCAAAACCTTGCCGCCTGATACTATCATTGGGGAAAATATGAGAAAGAAGTTTGCCTGTTAATATGTCTTTCTCAAAAGCAGTAATGTTCGGTGTCTGATTCTGCTTTTTAAAGGCTGAAATAAACTCCCCCATTCCTGCTGATGGGTCGAGAAAAGATTTTGGATTGGCTCCGCTTATGTTTAGGTTTCCTGCAATGGTATTTACAATTTCGGGCGGGGTGTAAAACGCGGTAAGTATGGAATTTTTCAGGCTGTTGACATACTGCTTGTATTCCTGCTTGGAGTTTGTGTTACTCTTTAATGTTTCATGCAATTCAGCAACTAATGGGAAAAGTTCAACTTCCGATTCCGGCCAATGAACAATATCCGATAAATCGTTGGCAGGATTCAATACACATTTTAAAGCCCCGAAACCCAAAAACTGTTTCAGGGCTTCTATTTCCTCTTCGTTTGGCTTCCGGTTTTCCTTATCCAGCTGAAAAGAAAGCTGAATGGCTTTAATATTTGCCCGTAGGTGCTGTTCTTTATTAAAGCTCATTTTCTTCCAGCCAAATTGCTATTGCACCAGTAAGCTCAGTATACAAATCCTTAAATTCCGAACTGTATGCAAATTCATCGTTCAAACGGTATTTATCAAAAATGGCTTCGGCCTTGCCTCGAAACCGAATAGCAAATGCTTTTGCATCACCCATGGGAATTAGTCCCGAAAATTCATTCCAGATAATTGATACAAGTGTATCGTGTTTTGAAAAATGCAATCCTTTGTAAAGTTCTTTGTGTGCGAGTTCTTCAGCCCCCTGATGGTTGTGACCGTTACGAATCGCTTCGGAATAAATTTGCGCAGCCTGGTCGCCACGTGTATTAAGTAAGTCGTTTTCATCGCTTAATTCGGGATGGCTTTCGTATAAAAAATGCAAAAGCGAAAGTTTGAACCACGAGAGTTCTTTGTGTTGTCTATTCATGACTTTGAGTTTTTAAAATGATTTTTGGGTGTTAAGGAAAGAAGCGTTCGGGGCAGTTCCCGAACGCTGGTACAAAACCGGACATATTGTAACGAATTACATTGAATGTGTTTTTGCCCGGATTCGTTTTGTAGCTTGTTGTTTTTCGGATGGCTGTTCCTGTCCCTTTTTCAAAGGCTCTTTTACATCTTTGGTGGCTTCATTGGATTTTCCCTCCGAGTTCACGGCAACCTGAGTTTTGCTGTTGTTGTCGGGAGTAACTTCAGCACCTTTTGTTTGGGCTTTGTCGGGATTCCACTTGTAAAAGTCGAGCTTGCCTTTTTCGTCGTTGATTTTTATGTAGGCATTAAACTCTTCACCTTTTTTGTCTTTCATTCCAGTAACGTAAATGGTTTCCCGTTTTTCCAGCTTTTGTTGTTGCTCTTCGGTAAGTTCCTTACCAAGTAGAGAATTGGGAATACGAACCTGTTTTTGTTCGTTTTGGTTTTGCTGCTGTTGATTATCGAAACGGAAACCAATTCCACGTTTATCGGCATCAACCTGCAAATGGGCATTAAATTTTTTTCCACTTCGGGCAGTCATTCCCTCCACATAAATGGAACGTCCATCAGCCAGTTCCTGCTTTTGATTTTCGTTAAGCTTAACACCTTTTATTTCATCAGGTATTTTTATTTTATCTGCCCGTGCAGCCACCAGTTCATTGGTTAGCTTATCTATTGAAAGGAAAACAGGGGTGATTTCACCCTCTTTGTACTGCGGTTGGATAACACGACCAACAGTTCCTGTTTTTAAGAGGTTTTGTTTATCCTCATCACTTAAAGTAACGCCAAAGTAAGGACGGTCGATTTCGGGTTTATTACGTACAGCATGAACTGCCAGCTTAAAATTACCATCGGCATCCTGACGAAAAGCCAAACGTGCATCGGTACGGATATTCAGATTATCGGTTTTAATGGTAATTGGAATTAAGCCCGGCGACTTCTGGAAGTTAAGCATGGGCTCCAGGTTCTTGGTGTTTTTCAGAAAGCCTTTTGACACACCCAACATTTCCAGTTGCTTCCAATCTACTTTGCTTTCATCAATTAGGTTTGGTTTTTCTTTTGAGGTTTGTGATTGTGTTTTGGCAAAGTCCTCAGGTTTTACCTCATGCTTTCCCAGCATCTCTTTGTTCGAAGGAGTATCAGGTTCTTTTAGCATTCTATCCAGTACCGCAGCTGTTTTTGCAACCAGAGTTGCAGGCACTCGAAAAAATTGAAAGTCGGTTGGATTTTTATACTGACGGTTGAAATTGGTAAAGAAGTTTTCCAAGGGATTTCCATGCCTGTTGATTTTTAAGAAACTGGCAGAATTGGCTTGTTTAGGTGCTTCGGTTTTTAGTTTACCGTTTTCATCAAAACCTGTTACGGCTTTTAGTTTTGCTTCGTTTTTCTCTTTAACCAGTAATACATCCTGTTCTTTGGTGTCTTGTTTCATGATACATTTCTTTTAATGATTTAAAAGCGAATGTATTAGCGATGAAACTATTTTCTATGAAAGTGGAAGTGTTTGACTTTATGACTGTAGTATTTGTCTTAAAGCATAAAAAATTGATCTGGTTTTTAATGTGTATTGTCCAAGATATTCAGTAATTTGTTGGTTAATAAAAACGAAAGTTTAAAACTGTATTTTTCTTTTAGAAAGTTTCCATTTGGGACAATAATCACAAAGAGTGGTATAAATATTGTGCGACTTTCGGTTTCTTAATTTGTGATTCTGCTGTCGATTAATGGTTGTGATTCCGATTCTTAACCCAATTATCAAAACAGTCAAGCATCTATATTTTAAACGAAATCCCTTTTTATAAGTGATTTATAATTATATAAATAAAACTAAAACCCGACGGCTGCATGAGAAAACTCTCCGACATGAGATTTTTTCAGGTTCTGAAGCACTCTTCAGAATCGGAGGCCGATATGAAAAAAATAGAGGAATATTATGATGACTTTGTAAAAGCCCTATTTCTCGAAAGTAAAGACCCTGATAATATATTCGACTTCTACAATGAACAATGTTACATTCGTGTTGAGTTAAAATCGTTAATAAAAGAAACAGACTATATTGACCAACAACTACCAAAATATAAGTGTATACAAAAAGTCCTTGAATTGCTTGACTTGCAATTAAACTTAACAGAAAAAAGATTAGAACATAGTATCGAAAAACGTTCACGGACTGTTTCGCCAAAACCAACCACTCCGATTGATTTTGATTGGACTGGCTACACTGCAGAATTAATCGAATTAGGTTACGCGTTATATGCCTCCAAAAGAATAAATAATGGGGATATTGGAATTAAGGTAATAATGGAATGGCTGAGCAATACATTTAATACTGAAATTAAGGACTACTACCATGTGTATCACAAGATGAAATATCGTGCCGGAGATCAAACCAATTTTTTGGACAAAATGAAAGAAAAACTTATGGATAAAATCAATGATGACTTAAAGTGAAATTGGTTCATTACTCCTCCCGAATATTGTTAACTTAAGAATCAATTTTAATCAAATGAGCCAACTCAGGATTATTCTTTATTCGCACCAATTCATCCACTACAATCTGCGAAGTTTCTGTCTTTATTCGAGAGTAATTAAAATCTATTTCTTCCTGAAGTTTATTGTTGCCATCTTCATCAGTAAAATTGGTAATTACAGGAACGGGTTTGTACTTTTTTGTTTCACGAGCAACTTTTTCGTTATCCACTACGATCTCTGCATGGAAAATCTTCTGGTCGATGCGTTCATCAAAATTGTCGGAGACGGCACCAACAAAAGTTCCCTGTGTTAGATTGCTTATTTTTGAAGCAGGAATTAGTGTATCCATTTGTGTATTTATTGAGGTGGATTTATCCTGACGGTTTATGGTCATTGACTGGCGTTTTTGCAAAACCTTTCCAAAGCGTTCCGATAGGTTTTTTGCTGTTTCTCCAACCACCTGACCGCTAAAAATATTACCAACAGTATTCATCACCACTTTGGCTTCCTTATCTCCATAATCGCGGTTTAGCTGCGAGAAATCCTGAAATCCTAAGCATACAGCCACTTTGTTACTTCGGGCTGTGGCAATAAGGTTATCCAAACCACGAAAATAAATGGTTGGAAGCTCATCTATAATTACCGAACTTTTTAGCTGTCCTTTCTTATTTATCAGTTTTACAATTCGCGAATTATACAAGCCCAATGCAGCTGAATAAATATTCTGACGGTCGGGATTATTACCTACACAAAGTATTTTTGGTTCTTTCGGATTATTAATATCCAAAGAAAAATCGTTGCCTGACATTACCCAGTAAAGTTGTGGGGAAATCATTCGCGACAATGGGATTTTTGCACTGGCAATTTGGCCCTGTAACTGGTCTTGTGCTCCACCCTCCCAGGCATCCATAAAAGGCGATAAATAGTTTTCCAGTTCAGGATAGGAAGTGAGGATGGTAAAAATATCAGCATACTTTTTATTCAAAAATTCAACGGCATGAGGAAAAGTACAATATTTCCCACCTTGGTAAATTTTGAGGTACCAGATTATAGCTGCCAAAAGGATAATTGGTGATTCAACAAAAAAGTCGCCCTGCTTTTGAATCCATGTTTTGTTCAAGTTAAGCATGATGGTATATGCCGATTCATAGGCATCGGCAATATCGGTCATAAACTCCGGTGCAATCGGATTGCAACGATGGCTTCGTTCGGGATCGTCGAAGTTTATCACATAAAATTTGGGAGCGACTTCGTATCGGTGAATGTTTTTCAATAAGGTGTTGTATGCAATTACACTTAAATCATCGAACTTAAAATCGTAGATATACATGCTAAAGCCTTTATGGATTTGTTGCTTGATGTAGTTATTTACAATGGCATACGATTTTCCGCTACCAGGCGTACCCAAAACTATACTTGCCCGAAACGGATTCACGACATTTATCCACCCCTCATATTCTTTTCCTTTGTGCTTATACCTTGTGGGCAGGTTTACCGAATATTCATTTTCCATCAAACAGTTTTCCTGCATAAACGACTCATTTTCGTCGTTAAAAACATCTTCCATCAGATTATTATTTAGCAAACGGCTCATCCATAATCCTGCTTTTAACAGAAAAACATACCCTGTTGCAAGAGTCAAAACATAAACCACATTTTTTACCAGCAATGAGCTTTCAAGTTTCAGCAAAAAGCCATTCAGGAAAAACAAAGCCAGACCTAGAATCAGAAATACAAAGATTTTAATCCAAGTAACTTTCTCTGTTTTTACTCCCCTTATTCCTAAACATGAAATTGCCAGCAATACAAAAGCAATTAGTTTTGTCCAGAGCGGTGCTGAAAATATGCCCGTGTATTTTTGAAAGTTCAAAAGTACCTTGTCGATAATGCCAACTGTTGAGTTTAATTGCACCAGGGCTTCGTAACAGAACCAATAGTAGTGAACCAATAACATTAAGATACTAACGGCTCTTATTAATTCAATTATTTTGGCAAGTGCCCTTACATCGTCTTCGTTTTGCATAGCTTAATAATTAGTGATTAGTAATTCCTGAACTTGTCCTCGGCTTTTTGCATTTGCGCTAATGGAGCGTCTGGCTTTTAATTGGCGAAATTTAAAACCGTTGTATTGTGTTTGGAAAAAATTATCTCCAATTCCACTTGAATTACTCAACATCCACTTGCTGTCAAAATCGAGAAAATGACAAAACGATGCCAGTCTTTTTTGTTGCGTATCATCAAACCCATCTGAAGTATATGATGTAAAAGCAGATGTCTTTGAAAGCGGGCGATAAGGAGGGTCGAAATAGATAAATGTTTTTCCTTTCAGGTTTCCAATTATGTTTGCATAATCATTATTGAGAATAGTTATTTTTTGCAACAGAGCACTTAGATTAATAATAGTATCACGATTACATATTACAGGCTTCACGTATTTGCCAAATGGTACATTAAAATGTCCTTTTTTATTTTCGCGGTAAAGTCCGTTAAAACAAGTCTTGTTCAGAAATATAAATAAGACCGCATTTTCTAAAGGTGAGCTGGTACAAAAATTAAATCTATCACGTTTCTTTAGATAGAATTCTTTTTGTTCTAATTCATTCAGCTCCCAATATTGGTTTTGGAGTTTTTGTAATTCGGCAATTATTTCGAGCGGATTTTCTTTTACCGTGAAATAAACGTTCATCAGCTTTTGGTTGATGTCGTTAATTACCACATTCTTAATCTTAGGATAGGTTCTTAACATATAGAAAAGAACTGCACCGCCGCCTACAAATGGTTCAATAAATGTGTCGTAATCTTCAATGTCAGGCGGAAATAATCCGCTTAATTGAGGCAGCAATTTTGTTTTTCCTCCTGCCCATTTTACTAAAGGTTTAATGTTTGTTTTCATAGCTTATTATTTTTGTATTCGTCTTTTCTTTCGTTTCATTCTTCTTATAAAGGCTTCCTCTTCGTAGTTTTCTCCAAGCGGCTGAATCTCCAATAATCCGCTAAGGTTTTCAAAACTTGAATTAGCTTGTTCGGGATGTTTTGTAGTATCGGATTGTGGCGACTGGGTTTCTTCTTGCTGCTGTTTTTGCGTACCAAACCGTTCATTAAAAACATTAGCAGAAAAGTCTTTGCCCAATCGTGAGCCATTAAACACAAACTTTTGCTTGTGGTCGATAAAAGTTGCCCCGTAAATACGCCCTGCATCATTCTCCCAAAACAGAACTGAAATACCTTGTTTGAGTAATTTTGTTTCAAAGTCTTTCCTGTTTCTGCTTTTCTGAAAAGTGTCTGATATAACTTGTTTTGGGCGTTCCTTTAGCTTTATGTTTTTTATGTGTTCTTTCGATTTTTCGATGCGAACCTGTAAGACCTCATACCCTGTAGTTTTCCCAAACTTCGAAGACTTTATCGGATTTCCAAAAACTTCCCCTTTTTCATCCAATGCAGCATAAACAATTCCATGAAACAGTTTGCCGCCTTTTTCGCCACGTACTTCAGCAACATGAACATTGTATAACGAATGCAATGCTTTGTATTCCTTAAACGATTGAAAATACCACGAACCGGCAACAGGGCGAACCACATTTGCAATTTGGTGTTTTAGGTCTCCCTTTTTGTAGTCAACAGGTTTTAAGTTGTACACCCCATCTTTCTGTTTTTCATTAGCAGGTGTTAAGCCAAACTTTTGTTCCAGTTCTCGGCAAATCCGCATCGACAAACGGTGCTGAAAATTATCACGAATCATCTTTCCCGTTTCATCAACTTTTACTGAAACAATATGCAAATGATGGCGGTCAATGTCTTCGTGTTTGTAAACAATGTAAGGCTGGTTTCCGTAGCCCAGTATATTCATGTACAGCTCTGCCAATTGTGTAAACTGTTCGTCGCTTAATTTATCCTTTGGATCGGGGTTTAACGAAATATGAATAACAGGATTTTCAGTTCGTTTATTTGCGCTTAAATACGGTTCAAACGATGTGGAGCATAAGCCAATTGAATACTTCCCATCAACGGGTTCAATCATTTTATTCACCAATAAAACCTTTGCTGCATCTTTTTTTAGCTTGTCGTGGTTGTAAGCCAATGCACTATAAATGGAACTTCCCGAGCTTATTTTTGCAACCATTTCGTTTCAAATTCTTTGGTTAAGTCCATTACTTTTTGGTTTATGGCAACCAACTGAAAGGTTGCTTTTTGCAGTTGGGCAAGAAATGCCAGTGCCTTTTTCTCGGTAAAAGTGTTTTTTAGTGCCTTGGTAACCTGGTTATAATTCACCCCAATGGCACGGAACTGCGAATAAAAGGAGGTTAAACGCATGTAATAATCCGTTGTTCCTTTATCAATTTTCACCACTTTAACGGGCTTATCGAATATGCAGGCGGTAATAAAATGTGCCTTAACCTCCATTCCCGATGCCTCAAAAAGCGAAAGGAAACGTGCATTGTCTTTATCGTTTAGGCTAATTGCATAACGATGTTTGCACGGGTCTTGCTTTGGTTTTCGTCCACCTTTATGTTTGTTTTTTCTCTTTCCTAATCTCATTTCACTCAGTATTCACCGCTTTAAACTTTGTCAAAAACTCTACTAAAAATCACACGACTCCGGAGTGCTGATTTTCCCCAACGGGGCAAGTGGTTCCGAGTTACTCGGAACGTTTTGAGTAACTCAAAACACAACTTGCCGTGTGCCAATGCACACCTTGTTAGCGTTACCAAAATACTATTGGGCAGAGTCGTTTTAACACTCATGTTTTTTGTTTTAATTTCTTCTTGGGAACAAAGGTATAATGCGGGTTTTGAATAATAATCATTGCCTCCCCAGACAAGGACGGTCACTAAAAGTCAAGCACTTCCACATGATTTCCAAACAAGTAAATAGGTCGTTTTTTTGTTTTAGAATTTGCTTGTTCAAGCTTTCGGTTAATCAAGAAAACAAATAATTGCAAATTCAAATTATTGAATAACCAAACAATTTAAAAAGTGTGTGAGTATTAATAAAAACAATTAGGCAAATACGCGAGAAAATAAACAATAAAACACTTGTGCAAGCAAGCATTAAAACGACAAAGTGTTTTAACGCTTTATCATTTTAACAAAAGCACATACACACGAGCAATTGCCAGAATAATAGATTGGAGATTAAAACGCTCAATCGAACAATTAATAAAACAATCAAAAAAATTAAAGACATGGAAAAGGAAACACTATTTATTGCATTTAGCACCCAAAAAGGAGGTGTAGGAAAAACTGCTTTTACGGTTTTAATGTCAAGCTATCTGCATTATGTGCAAGGCTTGAAAGTTGCCATTATTGATTGCGATTATCCGCAGCACAGTATTTTCGAAATGCGGCAACGGGACATGGAACAGGTAATGAAAGACAATTATTACAAACAAATGGCTTACCAACAATTTACCTCTTTAAAACGTAAAGCCTACAGTGTAGTAAGTAGCCGACCTGAAAATGCCATTAGTAAAGCAGAAGAAATTATTGAACAAGCACAAATACAACCCAATATTATTTTTTTCGACCTACCTGGCACATTAAACAGTAAAGGCGTGGTAAAAACCCTGGGCGGCATGGATTATATTTTTGCACCGGTAAGTGCTGACCGTGTTGTACTGGAAAGTACACTAAAATTTGCTTCGTTGCTTAACGAAAACCTTGTTAGCGTTGGTAAAGGCAATATTAAAGGTCTGCACCTTATTTGGAATATGGTGGATGGTCGCGAAAAAAATGAATTGTACCAGGTATATGAAGATATAATTGGTGAACTCGGGCTTAATATCCTGAAAACCTTTGTGCCCGATACAAAACGCTTCAGGCGCGAACTTACTACAAAACATAAGCCCGTGTTCCGTTCAACTCTTTTCCCTGCTCATAAGAGTTTATTAAAAGGCAGCAACATAGATGTATTGGCAAAAGAAATTTTAGAAACAATTAAACTTCAATAGAATGGTACGAAAGAAATACAACTCTGATGAAATTGACGAAGAATATTTGATTTCGACAATTAACAACGAAAAACCGGTGGCTGAACAAAAAAAGGAAACAACACAAACACCAAAACAGGCACCGCGAAAACGTAAACAAAAAGAGGTTGAATACACCGAGCTTTTTATTCGCCAGTCAGACAGTAAAGCCCGCTCAGGGAAACTGGTAGCAATCCGCCCGGAATTTCATGAAAGGATTTTAAAAATTGTTCGGGTAATTGGCAATGACGACATTACCATTTTCAACTATATCGATAATGTATTACGCTACCATTTTGATGAATTTCAAGAGGAAATCACCAAAAACTACAGAGCTAAGAACACAGATATTTTTTAACTAAAAAAGTATGGTCATGTTTGAAATGCTATCCATTATAGTCTTGCTTTTGCTATTCCGTTACTTTGTCAAATTTGATAAGCAAAAGCGAAGCTGCCCCGCTATTGAAAAAAGAAACAATTCAATAACTCAGCGTGGAAATAATATCGTTGGGGAAAGCCGGTTTGTATTGAGCGAGAAAAAAACAATCCCACAAACCGCCCCCGATGGGAAACTTGATATTGAAGTACCTTTGGATTACGAGGAAGAAAATGAGTTACAGGAGGAATTGGAAGAGCTTGGTGTTTTGAACCAGCTGGGTAATGACATTACATTTGATGCGATGATGGACGCGGTAAAAGATGTTGAAACGGAACAACCACAAAAACCAATGCAATCAGGAAAGCTATTTTATGAAAACCAGGATGCTGACTGGGTAGAGCAACTGGCAGCTTCTTCTGATGAAAACGGCCATAGAGTTTCCTCGTTAATTGACTTGCATTTGGCTAAATTGGAGCAACAAAATTCAGATATAAAGATAGATGATAGTTTGGAGAGTTTTGACATTGGCGCGTTTGTATAAAGATAAAAAGGGACTCAAAAATTGAATCCCTTTTTACATTTCTGTTACTTGATTACGTTTCAACAAATTGAAAGAGGCTTTATCAAGTCTATGTACTGCAAATGTACAAAAATATTCATCGCTGGAATTTATGAAATTGAAATTGTAATGAGAAATTGACTTCATCGTTTTTAGTGATAAACCATACGAGAGAAGAACAGCTTAGGATGTGTTAAAATTCAAAGCCAAATAGTGTTCCAGTAGAATCTTTATCATGCATCTTCAAAACAATATCCTTTTCATCAAATTTTATTGGCATATCATCATTACCCACAGGTAAATCCGATTTTATTGCTGATAATATATATTGAAGATTCAGTTGCTTTGTCAGTTCGTCAACTAATTTCAATAAACGAGTCTTAATGCCATTATCCTGTTGTGAGAGCACATCGTCGTGATATACAAAACGATAATAAGATTCTGGATTGTAAGTTGACAGAATTGATAAATCAAAAGCAGACACTGTTTCATAAAGTGTGTAAACTAAAATATACCGAGGGTTTAGCTCTATTATAGCTGGACCCTTTTTTCAAATATGACTAAGAACTGATTTAGGACAATACCCCAATTTCGTATTGGCATCGACCACTTTTTAGTTGCTTCTCTTGTTGCCAAATATACAGATTTCATTACAGCTTGGTCGGAAGGGAATGAAAGTTTGTTTTTAGTGTACTTCCTGATTTTTCCGTTTAGGTTCTCAATCAGGTTGGTTGTGTAGATTATTTTTCTGATTTCCAGGGGAAACTCAAAAAAAGCTGTCAAGTCTTCCCAATTGTCCTGCCAGCTTTTAATTGCGTAAGAATATTTATCCTCCCATTGCGATGCAAAATCATTTAGGGCAGCTTTGGCCGCCTCTTTTGTCGGAGCATTATAGATTTGCTTCATATCACGGGTAAATGCCTTTTTGTCTTTCCAAACCACGTACTTGCTTGCATTACGGATTTGGTGTACAACACAAATTTGAGTTTTTGATTCGGGAAAAACAGTTCGGATGGTGTCGGTAAAACCATTCAGGTTATCTGTTGCTGTAATCAAAATGTCATTAACACCACGGGCTTTCATGTCGGTAAGTACACTCATCCAAAATGCCGCCGACTCATTCTTGCCCAGCCAAAGGCCAAGAACCTCTTTTTTACCATCCCTGCGAAGCCCTACGGCAATGTACACGGTTTTGTTGATGACCTTGGAGTTCTCACGTACCTTGAAAACAATGCCATCCATCCAAACAATTAAATAAACCGTTTCTAAGGGACGATTCTGCCAGGCAACAATATCGTTGGTAACGGCATCGGTAATCCTTGAGATGGTTGATGTGGAAACGTCAAAGCCGTACAATTCACGGATTTGTTCTTCAATATCGCTATTGCTCATTCCTTTGGCGTAAAACGAAACGATGATGTTCTCCAACCCATCGACCATATTCCCCCGCTTGGGAACAATCATGGGATTAAAAGAGGCATCACGGTCTCGGGGAACGTGGATGTTTGACTCTCCCAAAGTTGTACGGACTCTCTTTTCAGAATAGCCGTTACGGGCATTGGTGTTATCCGACTTCTGGTTTTTATCGTACCCCAAATGGTCATTAAGTTCTCCTTCTAGCATCTTTTCAATACCACGCTTCTGGAGTTGCTTCAAAAAATCGTTGAGCTCTTCCCCTGAATTAAACTGCTCAAGGAAATCATCATTTAATAAATCTTCTTTTTTCATTTCTGTGTAAAGTTTTAAAATTAAACAAAAAAATACCGAGGGTTGCAACCCTCGGTATTTTCAACTTACACAGTTTATGAGATAGTGCTCAAAAGCAACACATAATAGTTTCATGTATGTATTGCCCTCGTCTTTAGCCGTATCCAGCTTATCATTAATTTTCGATTTTACTTTAGGAGAAAGGAACTCTACATTGTTATTAGTATTTATCTTCCACGAAAGAACAGCATTTTCATTCATTATTGCCTTGTAGCATTTCGTAAAACTATTCCTAATGGAATTATACTTTTTATTCTTGTCTGTGGTTTGATGAATTCTTTTAAGCTCTTCAATGGTCGATTTTATCTCTTTTCGTAAAACTTCGATATCTTTTTCTTTCTCAATAATCTTATCAATAATTTTAAGTTTTTCCTCAAACTTTAAAAGATTTCCCTCAACTTTTACAAGTTCTTTTTGACAACGCTTAAATTTCGAAAAGGTATCACTATCTACAAGGTGCTGCATTAACTTTTCCCTTTCCTTGTTAGAAAGGACTAGTTGCTCATTTGTTTCTTTTAACTGTTTGTCTTTATTTTTTAAAGTTTCTTTTAAAAGCCTGTTCCTTTCTAAAGTTAGTTTCTTATTAAACGAAACAAGACCTTTATAATCAGATTCCAGATGTTCAGGAAAATAAATTGCAGTTTCTTCAAATACCTTTTTAACTTTCTCAATATCAAAAGAAAAGTTATTTCTTATTGAAGTTTTAAGTTTATCAATTTCATAATTTAATCGATACGATTTGCTATTTAGCAAACCAATTTTATTCTCAATATCATTAATCCCTTTTTCAATTAAAGTTTTATCCTGTTGATAGAAATTGAATCTATCAATTTGGTCTTCTATTTCCTTAAATTCTGTCTCTACAATTGATTTTTCTGCAACTATTTCATCCCTGTCCTCAACCCGAACAGAAAAATCACTTTTCCAACTGTCAATAACCGAATTAATATTTTCAATTTTTGTGTCGTTAGCATATTTAAGCGTTAATAGTTCTCCATTAAAACCTAATAAATCAAACATGAATGGTTTCCAGTCAATGTCCTTACCCGCTGCAAACTTGTTTAGTTTATAAACATCTTTAAAATCATCCTGCTTCCTTAATGAATAGCTAATTGATTTTCTATAATCATAAACCTTGTTTTGGAAAAAATCTATAGCAAGATATTCCGACAAAACACCGCGTGCCCTTTTTAGAGCATAGTTTTCGACATCCCAATTCTTAGGAGGTATAAACTCATCAGATGTTTGACTGTTTAATGCAAAAGAAATTTTAGTATTGGCTTCGATATTTCTTCTTATTGTAAGATATTCTCCTGAGTTCAAGTACAGTTCCAGATAGAATACATATTCATGAAAAATTGAATAATCATCTTTCTTAATTTTTAGAAGAAAGTGGTTTTTATCAATTTGTTTAAGCAGCATGAAATCTATCATCTCCGCAAATTTAGTTTTACCTAAATCATGAGAGTTGTTTTTTTCATCAGCTGAAGATTTTACCTCAGCATAAATTACATTAAGGCCATTAAGGTTGAACTTAATATTTTTAAAATTTGCTTTATTACAATATAATTTACTTAGCTGCATTGTATTTAAAAGAGTCTGTTTCTTCTATATATTCGAGTTTTCCCAATAGGTATAAAAAATTAAGAGCGTACGGGTAATTTTCTTTAGCGCTAACTCCTAAGTCATCGGTAACTTTTTTTAATAATTTATCATAGCTAATATCGTAAAATGAATTTAATTGCTTTAAAATATAGGCACTAATATTTATGACAGAGTTGTCAGGGTTTGTATGTCTATCAGGTTTAATCATTTTTTACCTATTAAGCATTCAATGTACATATAATGAAGAAAAGTTGTTACATGTCTTTTTGAGCCTTTTAAAACAGCCGAACCATTACAAACTAACTTGTATATGTGGATGAATAATTCTTCAAACGCATTAAAATTATCTCTTTTAATTGATATAATTTGATTTAATTCATGGGCTGTATCAAAATAACTATCCTTTAACGCCTCATTTACTGGATTATTTAGAAACTGCTCAATTTTATCAAACTCGACCAAAGACCTACCCAGTATTTCATTCTGATAATATTCTTTACTTAATTCATTTTTTTCGTTTTTCTTGTCTTTGTCGATATGCGTGTAATCATATTTCAAGCTGTTTACTTCCTTTTCAATATCTTTAGATATTTTAGGCAGTTGAGTTTTAAACGCAACAATAACTTCTTTTATTTCTTCATCAGAAAACTCAAATGGAATATGCTGATTGTTTAAATTAAAACGTACAACCAAGTCTTTATTACTGTCTAAACTCAATAACTGGTTAATTGTTTCAATGCCAATTATTTCAACATTATCAATATCAACCTTTGCATTGGAGCTTATGTCTTTTCTTATAGTCGAATCGGCATTACCAGTATATTTCCTATTTGTAAACAGAACGTAATATTCTAATTCATTTTTAGCCTTTAGTTGCTTTATCTTCTCAATCTCTCCAGAAATAATACTTGTTTTATTTCCATGAAATTTGTTATCAGAACAAGATGCGATTGGATTCTCCGTATGTTTAGCTTGTATGATGAACTTACTTCCTGCTGTTTTCCACTTTTTAATATCCCTGGAAAAGCCAATTCTTCGACCGTCTTTCCCTCCATCAGTACCTCTGGCAAAAGATATAATTTCATTCCCGTTTAATCGCGAAGCCAGAAGATTGGATAAATCTTCAAATTCATCGTCGGAAATATTATAAGCTATGTTTGTGGTAAAGTCCATTATTCAAAAGTAATTATTTTTATTTCTTTAGTTTATAATTTTTTGAAAATGTACGTAAAGTTTTCTCAAACATTTTGTTCAAAAATCCTTTAAATACAGGATATTGCTCTTTGACCTTTATCCTCTATTTCAAAGTAATCAACAACAAGTCTTTTTATTACACTATTTTCATTTTTCTCTATTCCCTCTACGCCAACCCCAGCCACAAGCTTCCTCTTAATTCCATAATATTCTTTTCCTAATCCTAGCCTTTACATTTGGTTAAAAGCAGCGATAAGTCTGCCCAGTATTAACGAAACAGTAAAGGCTATGAAAGAAAAAGACTACGGGTAAAACCCAACCTTTCCTTAAGTGGTAAACACCACATTTTATTCAAAAAAATCGAAGTAAAAACTGTCTTCCCATTTCAGGTAACTGGGAAGCAAAAACACGTAATTATGAAACAAATCAATTCATTAAAAATATCTCTTACTCTACTCTTTTCATTTTTTGTAACCATCTTGTTTGCACAGGGCGACGGCACTGCAGGAATCACCGAAGCCACCACCATGGTAACCTCATATTTCGACCCGGCAACACGTTTGATTTATGCTATTGGCGCTGTTGTTGGCTTAATTGGTGGTGTTAAGGTGTACAGTAAATTTTCAAGTGGCGACCCCGACACCGGGAAAACCGCAGCCGCCTGGTTTGGTGCCTGTATTTTCCTGATTGTTGCTGCAACCATTTTACGCTCATTCTTCCTGTAAACTATGGCTGTATATTCCATCAACAAAGGGGTAAACAAACCTGCTGAGTTCAAAGGTTTGCAAAGCCAGTACCTGTTCATTTTTGCAGGTGGGCTATTAGGGGCATTTGTAGTATTTATCATTTTGTACCTGGCAGGCATTAACCAGTGGGTTTGTATTTTCTCGGGACTCGCGTTGGCTTTAGCTGTTGTGTGGCTAACCTTTTCGCTCAACCGAAAATACGGTCGCTACGGCTTAATGAAAGTTCAGGCAACACGGAACTTTCCACGCCGGATTATCAACCGCAGAAGCATTCCCCGTTTGTTCAGTAGAACAAGAAAGGAGGCGGTGGCATGAGAAACACATTAAAAGCTGCTACGCTGGAAAGCAAATTTCCATTATTGTCTGTTGAGCAGGGATGTATTATCAGCAAAGATGCCGACATTACCATTGCCTTTAAGCTAAGCCTGCCCGAGCTGTTTACGGTAACCACCGAAGAATACGAAGCCATGCACTCGGTTTGGAACAAAGCCATAAAGGTTTTGCCCGATTATTCTATTGCTCATAAGCAAGACTGGTATATCAAAGAAAACTACAAAACCGACGTGCCACAGCACGAACTAAGTTTTCTAAGTTCTTCTTTCGAACGGCATTTTAACGAGCGTCCCTATTTAAACCACACCTGTTATTTGTTCCTTACCAAAACCACAAAGGAGCGTAGCAAACAGCAAAGTACCTTTAATACGCTGGGCAGGGGTTTTATCCTGCCCAAAGAGATGAAAAATAAGGAAGCAGTATTGCGTTTTGTTGAGGCAGTTAACCAGTTTGAGCAAATCGTTAACGACAGTGATTTTATAAAACTCAAGCGTTTAACAGCCGAACAAATAATCGGAACCAATGCCCAACCGGGAATAGTGGAAAAATATTTTTCACTTTCCCGGGGGCAGGCAGCCTGTTTACAGGATATTAGCCTAAATTCAAACGAAATGAAAATCGGGGATAAATCCCTGGTGCTTCATACGCTTTCCGATTTAGACGACCTGCCAACAAAGGTAGCCACCGAAAGCCGCTACGAAAAGTTATCGACCGATAGAAGCTCGTGTTTGCTTTCTTATGCTGCCCCGGTGGGATTGTTGTTGCCCTGCAACCACATTTTTAACCAGTATATTTTTATCGACGACCACACCGCCAACCTTGCACGTTTCGAGAAAATGGCGCGCAACATGCTCTCGCTTTCTCGTTACAGCCGTGCCAACCAAATAAACAAGCAATGGCTGGACGAATACCTAAACGAAGCGCATAGCAAGGGGCTGGTTTCGGTGCGTGCGCATTGCAATGTGTTGGCATGGAGCGATAAACCCGAAGAACTGCGGCAGATTAAAAACGATGTGGGCTCGCAAATTGCGCTTATGGAGTGTAAGCCGCGTTACAATACAGTTGATATTCCTACTCTGTATTGGGCAGGCATCCCCGGTAATGCAGCTGATTTTCCTGCCGAAGAATCATTTTACACTTTTACCGAGCAGGCTTTGTGCTTTTTTACGGGCGAAACCAATTATCAAAGTTCGCTCTCGCCGGTGGGCATAAAAATGGTCGACCGCTTAACGGGTAAACCGCTGCATCTCGACATTTCCGATTTGCCCATGAAAAAAGGGATTATCACCAACCGTAACAAGTTTATTCTTGGTCCATCGGGCAGCGGAAAATCCTTTTTTACCAACCACATGGTGCGACAGTATTATGAGCAGGGGGCACACGTGCTTCTGGTCGATACAGGAAATAGCTACAAAGGCTTATGCGATTTAATTAACCATAAAACAAGGGGCGAAGACGGGGTTTATTTTACCTATACCGAGCAGAACCCGATTGCATTTAACCCGTTCTACACCGACGATGGTGTGTTCGACATTGAGAAAAGGGAAAGCATTAAAACGCTTATCCTTACTCTCTGGAAAAGTGAGGATGAGGCACCCACCCGTTCCGAAGAGGTAGCATTGTCAAACGCGGTTAAGCAGTATATCGAGCGCCTGAAACAGGATGGTACGATAGCTCCGTCTTTTAATACCTTTTATGCCTTTGTGCGCGATGAGTATGTGCAACTATTGGAGCAAAAAAAGGTGCGCGAAAAGGACTTTGATGTGGCAAATTTCCTGAATGTACTTGAACCGTATTACAAGGGTGGGGAGTACGATTATTTGCTGAATTCGGATAAACAAATGGACTTGCTGAACAAGCGTTTTATCGTTTTCGAGCTGGATAATATCAAAGACCACAAGGTACTTTTCCCAATTGTAACCATCATTATAATGGAAGCCTTTATTAATAAAATGCGGCGATTAAAGGGCATCCGAAAGATGATACTAATTGAGGAAGCCTGGAAGGCCATTGCCAAAGAGGGAATGGCCGAGTACATAAAGTATTTATTTAAAACCGTGCGCAAGTTCTTTGGTGAGGCAATTGTAGTTACGCAGGAGGTAGATGATATTATCGCTTCAGAAATCGTAAAGGAAAGTATCATTAATAACTCCGACTGCAAAATCCTGCTCGACCAGCGCAAGTACATGAACAAGTTTGGCTCCATCCAGGAACTGCTTGGGCTTACCGAAAAGGAAAAATCACAGATTCTTTCCATCAACCTTGCCAACCATCCCCAACGAAAATACAAGGAGGTATGGATTGGTTTGGGAGGTGTACAATCTGCGGTTTATGCTACCGAAGTTTCTTTGGAGGAATATTACACCTATACCACCGAGGAAACGGAGAAACTTGAACTTACCCGTTTAACAGATGAGTTGGATGGGAATATTGAGCTTGCCATAAAACAACTGGCAGCAAGCAAACGCAATTCATAATTCATTCAAAATTTCAAAAACATGAAAACAAAATTATTGATAGTCGGGCTATTTCTTATGCTCGGCACTTTTAGTACAAAAGCACAGTGGGTTGTAAGCGACCCCATCAATACGGCAACCAGTATTATCAACACTGCACAGGAAATTATTCAGACTTCCAGCACGGTTTCAAATGTGATTAAAAACTTCAAGGAAGTGAAAAAAGTGTATGACCAGGGCAAGGAATATTACGATGGTGCGCCCGTATAGGTGATTTAATAAATGTAGCATCGGCAAGCTATTAGGTATGTGTTCCAGTAATTTACCTATCATCACCGGCTTATCTGCCCACGAAAGGACGGCAGGGAGTATAGCACGCCGGAAAGCCATAAGTCAATTAGTTATCAAATTGCAACTGAATGGGGAGATGAAACAGATAGATATGAGGATAAAATCCAAACTGATTAAATGATAGTCCAAGTGGTCATAGTACGGTCTATAGTGAAAGATAACTTAACTCGCTATATCGTAACACCTCTGATGCGAGCGTCGTGTAACAGAGGCAGGAACTTGTTACGGCACAACTGCAATAAGCAGAAACGGGCGGAAGTCATATCCGACAATCTATCACAGCCATGTTATTATATCATAAACGGGGATTGCCTAAACCAGAAAGCCAGTTGTAAGGCTATGAGGTACCGACCTCTGAATATCTGGCAAGGCAACGGAGCTTCCGTAGTAGTCCGAGCAAGGGAAAGCCTTGTACATGGCGAAGGGAAGCAGCTAATGATTTTAATACAAATAAAGGAAAATGTGAGAGACATTATGAGAAATCCAGAGAATGTATTAAACAGTCTAACGGAACACAGTGAAAATTTGAACTACAAGTTTGAACGCCTGTACCGTATCTTATTTAACGAGGGAATGTATTATGTTGCCTATCAACGCATTTATGCGAAACCGGGTAATATGACAGCAGGAGCAGATGGAAAAACTGTTGACCAAATGAGCCTGAGTCGAATCGAAAAATTGATAAACTCATTGAAAGATGAAGGTTATCAGCCACAACCCTCAAAACGGGCATACATCCCAAAGAAAAATGGGAAAATGCGTCCGTTAGGTGTACCAGCTTTCAATGATAAACTTTTGCAGGAAGTGGTCAGAATGATATTGGAAGCCATTTATGAAAGACAGTTTGAAAAAACGTCCCACGGCTTTCGACCTCAACGAAGTGGCCACACTGCTTTGACCGATGTTCAGAAGACATTTTCAGGTATAAGGTGGTTTGTAGAAGGCGATATAAAAGGTTTTTTCGATAACATCAATCATGAAATACTGATAGGTGTTCTGAAAGAACGTATCGCTGACGAAAGATTCATTCGCCTGATTAGGAAATTTCTGAATGCAGGATATATCGAAAACTGGAACTTTCATAACTCCTACAGCGGAACACCGCAAGGGGGAATTATCAGCCCTATCCTGGCAAACATATACCTTGATAGGTTAGATAAATTCATGAAAGAATACACCGGAAAGTTTGATAAGGGGAAAGTACGGAATAGAACCAAACAGGCAGTATCGCTTGAAGGCAAACGACACCGTATTCTGAAACAATTGAAATTGGTAGAAGATGAAAATGAAAGGTCTGTGTTGATAAAGCAATACAAGGCTTATCAACAGGAAGGTCTGTTGTATTCTTATGGTGATGATATGGATATAAACTACAGAAGACTCAAATACGTGAGATATGCAGATGATTTTCTAATTGGGATTATTGGCAGTAAACAAGATGCTATTACAATTAAAGAGGATATTAAAAACTTCCTCAATGAGAAGCTGGCACTTGAACTGTCAGATGAGAAAACTCTCATTACCCATGCGGAAGATGCTGCAAAATTTCTCGGATATGAAATCAGTGTAAGCAAGTCCAATGATACCAAAAGAAATAAAAACGGAGTATTAAGACGTGTCCACAATAAGAGGGTACAATTAACTCTTGGAAAGGATTTATATAAGAAAAAGCTACTTGAATACCGTGTTTTAGAAATAAAACTCCATAACGGCAAGGAGTATTGGAAAGCAAAATCCCGTCCCAAACTTTCAAACAACACTGACTTTGAGATTCTTGACAGGTATAACAAGGAAATAAAGGGTATGTATAATTATTACTGCCTGGCTAACAATTGCAGCAGCCTGTCAAAATTCGGTTATATCATGAAGTATAGTATGTACAAAACCTTTGCACAGAAATATCGGACAACGATGTCGCAAATCCGAAAGAAGTACACCAAGAATGGATTTTTTTCGGTCAGATACTACTTGAAAAATGGTACAGCCAAAGATTTGACCTTTTACCATGGTGGGTTCAAAAAGAAAAATCCAATGAAAATTACGGATTTAGACAGCTTGCCAAGATTCACATATTATGCAACAAAAACAAGCCTCACAGACAGGTTAAAAGCAGAAAAATGTGAATTGTGCGGAGCAGTAGATAAGTTAGTGATGCATCATGTAAGAAAACTAAAAAATCTACAGGGAAAAACTCCCAGTGAAAAACAGATGATAGCTCGCAAACGAAAGACTATTGCCATCTGCAGTAAGTGTAACAAAAAACTCAGCAACAATGATTAGACTGATATTATTAGTAGAGAGCCGTATACGCGGAGACGTGTACGTACGGTTCGGGGGCGAGCACCCGAAAACCCACCGTAGTAATACGGCAGGGCGTTGGATGCTTAGCCTACCTTTAAAAGCTGTAAACGACTTGGTTAAGGATGCCCGAAAGGTGCAACAAACTATTTTAATGGTAGGCGAAATTACCGACATTTATATGGATGCCTACCAACGCATGCTGCAGGACGAAAATTACACTCTGGAAGAGTTGGGGGCAATTGCCTTTGGCTATTCAAAACTCCTGAAAGAAAGTGCCGGATTACTGGAAGACCTGAAAGGGATTGTTAATGCCAGTACGCTTTCGCTAAGCGACAAGGAGCGTATGGATGTGGTTGATGGTGTTTATAATTCCATCAAGCATTACCGTAATTTGGTCAACTATTACACCAATAAGAACATTTCGATTTCGTATTTAAGGGCGCAAAAGAAAGGCGATACCGAGCGGATGCTCGCCTTGTATGGTGATTCAAGCGAAAGGTACTGGTAATGGATTTTGACAACCTACATCAGATTTTACGCAGCCTCTACCTTGAAATGACACCGCTGTGCAGCAACATGGCAGGTGTGGCAAAGGGCATAGCCGGTTTAGGGGCATTGTTTTATGTGGCTTCGCGTGTATGGCAATCGCTGGCACGCACCGAGCCCATTGATGTGTACCCGCTGCTGCGCCCCTTTGCCATTGGGCTGTGCATTATGTTTTTCCCAAGCTTTGTTTTGGGGACAATTAATGTGGTACTAAGCCCCATTGTAGTAGGAACAAACCAGATGCTGGAAACCCAGGTTTTCGATATGGAAAAGTACCGGGAGTTAAAAGAGGAACTGGAAGTTGAAGCCATGAAACGAAATCCCGAAACTGCCTTTTTGGTTAGCAACGAAGAATTTGACAAACAACTTGATGAACTGGGATGGAGTACATCGGATTTGGCAACCATGTCGGGGATGTACATCGAGCGAAGTTTGTACAATATGAAAAAGAATATCCGCGATTTCTTTCGGGAAATTCTGGAACTGTTGTTTCAGGCTGCTGCATTGGTAATTGATACCATACGCACCTTTTTTCTGATTGTGCTTTCCATACTTGGTCCCATTGCTTTTGCCATTAGTATTTACGATGGTTTTCAATCCACCATGACACAGTGGTTCTCTCGCTACATTTCAGTGTACCTCTGGCTGCCCGTTTCCGATTTGTTTAGCTCCATTCTTGCCCGTATTCAGGTGCTGATGCTACAAGCCGATATTGATAAACTTCAGGCTGATTCGACCTATTCGATTGAGGCTTCCAACGGAGTGTACATTGTGTTTATGATTATCGGCATTATTGGCTATTTCACTATCCCAACCGTAGCCGGATGGATAATTATGGCTGGCGGCATGGGGAACTATGGAAAGAACGTGACTTCATCAGCTGGAAAAACAGCATCGGCAGCTGCAGGTATGGCAGGAGCCACAGCGGGTAATATGGCAGGACAACTTCTTAAAAAGTAAAAACAAAAATTATGGAATTTAAATCATTAAAAAATATTGAAATAAGTTTTCGGCAAATCCGTTTTTTCGGGATTGTGTTTATCATCCTCTGTACGGGCATTACCGGGTATTCGGTATTTAGTGCATACAGTTTTGCTGAAAAACAACGACAAAAGATTTATATACTTGATAAAGGCAAGTCATTGATTCTGGCTTTGTCTCAGGACCTTTCTCAAAACCGACCTGTAGAGGCGCGTGAACATATCCGTCGTTTTCACGAACTGTTTTTTACGCTTTCGCCTGATAAAAATGCCATTGAATCCAATATCAACCGGGCCATGTTTTTGGCAGATAAAAGCGTGTACACCTACTACAAGGATTTGGTGGAGAAAGGCTACTTCAACCGGATTATCTCGGGAAATGTAAACCAGACGCTTCAGGTGGACAGTGTGGTGGTTGATTTTAAGAATTACCCTTATATGGCTTCCACTTTTGCCCGCCAGGTGATTATTCGTGAAAGCAATATTACCGAGCGAAACCTGGTTACCAAATGCCAACTGATTAACTCGGTCCGCAGCGATAATAACCCGCATGGATTTACCGTCGAGAATTTTGAGGTTTTGCAGAACAACGACATTCAAACGGTAACAAGGTAGGCTATGAAAAAACAGTTATCAAAAGTTGGTCTGCAACTCAATGAAAAAATCAAAGGGGTTTGTGAAAGAATCCCTTTGAAAAAAAGAAAGACTGTGGTTATGGGAATGTGTTTGTTGTTTACCCTTGTATTTGCTTCTATGCTTTGGGATTCGTTCCGAAAACAGGAGATACAAGAACTGTTTCAGATTGAACACATCACCCCGCTTGACTTGCCACAGGACACATTAAGAAACCACTTAAAAGATTTATTAGATGGACACAAACAATAAAACACTCCTGAAACCGGAACAAAAACAACAACTGAAAAAGTATGCAGTTTTTGTACTGATGTTCCTGGTTTTTGGAGGAAGCCTTTGGCTTATTTTTAAGCCCGATGGCAAAGAAAAAATAAAAGCTGTTAATGGCTTAAATACGGAATTGCCCTTACCACAGGAAGAGGGATTGCTAAAGGATAAAATTAGTGCTTTTGAACAGGCTACACTTTTCCAAGAAAAGCCGGTTCGTTCGTTGGAAGAATTTTCATCGTTGATTGAAAAGGAAGAAGAAACAAAAGTTGATTTACTTCCCTCGGCTATGGCGGAGGAAACGATTTCAAAAAAGTACTCCGCCAGTAAACAGCCAAGTCGGGCAATCCAAAGTTCCGCTTCGGCTTACAACAATATCAATAACACTTTGGGTAATTTTTATGATAATCCAAAAGCTAATCCTGAAAATGAAAAGTTAAAAGCTGAGTTGAAAGCACTAAAACAGCAATTGGCAGAAAAGCAAGAGGGCAACAGCATTGATGAGCAATTAATGCTAATGGAAAAATCGTACCAGATGGCGGCTAAGTATATGCCTAAATCCAATCAATCCAACACTTCACCAGTTGAAGTAAAAAAGGTTCCAGATACTGAGAAAAAGCAACAGAAAACGATTGCTCAAACCGTTGTGGCTACTTCGGAAAGAAATACATCGGCTTTACACCAGACCATTAGTGATTCTGCCTTTTTAAAGCAGGTTTCACAACCACGTAATTACTCATTTATTTCGCCAAATGGACAGAACGTGACCAAAGACCGAAACACAATTGAGGCTTGTGTTAATACAACCCAGAAGTTGATTAACGGACAAAATGTGCAACTACGTTTACTAGAGTCAGTTGAAACAAATGGAATGCATTTTCCAGAAAACTCGTTGATTACAGGTATAGCTCAGATTCAGGGTGAACGTTTACGTATTTTCATCAATTCATTGGAACAAAATGGAAGCATAATTCCGGTACAGCTAACCGCTTATGATACCGACGGTCAATTGGGCTTGTTTATTCCCGGCTCAGTTGAGGTAAATGCCCTAAAAGAAATAACCGCTACGATGGGGCGTGATGCCGGAACAAGCATAAGCATTAACCAGGGCACAACTGCTGCCGAGCAATTGGCTGCTGATGTTGGCCGGAGTTTTATTCAGGGAACATCTCAGTATGTTTCCAAGAAGCTGCGAACCTCAAAAGTTACCCTCAAAGCCGGGCATCGGATTTTATTGATGCCTGCAAATTAAAATCAATACATTCATTTAAAATCAATTGTCATGAAACAATTATTATCAATAATATTAGTGTTAAACTCCTTTGTTCTTATTGCACAAAACCAATACACCAGGGTAATTTCCAAAGACCGAGTAATCTCATCATACCACATTGAAGTAACCTACGATAAAACTGTACATATCCTTTTCCCTTCTGCTATTACCTACATCGACCTTGGCTCGTCCAATATTATTGCAGGGAAAGCTGATGGTGCAGAGAATGTTGTTCGGGTAAAAGCATCGGTCAGGGATTTTAAAGATGAAACCAATTTTTCGGTGATTACCGATGAGGGCAGTTTTTATTCGTTTATTGTAAACTACTCGGATAAGCCAACAAAGCTAAACATTGAAATGAAAGATTTCCTGCATGAGCACAAGCTGGGCAATCAGCCTGAAAACTCTATGGAGATTTTCCTGTCTGATTTGGGAAATGCAACGCCACAAATCATTGAATTAGCCATGGGAAAAATTTACAAAACCAAACGAAAACAAATTAAAAACATAAACAGCAAGCAGTTTGGTATTGAGTTTTCGTTAAACGGAATTTACAGTCAAGATGGACTTTTATATTTTCAAGTTGAGTTGGAAAACACCTCCGATATTCCTTTTGAAATTGACTTCCTAACCTTTAAAATTGTAGATAAGAAAGTAGCTAAAAGAACAGCCATTCAGGAGACAATAATTAAACCCGTTTGGGCTTTTAATTACCTGACTTCAATTGATGGCAACTCTGTTGAATCAAGCGTTTTTGCATTTGAATCGTTTACCATCCCTGATAAAAAACAGTTGGTGATGGAACTGTTTGAGAAGAACGGAGGGAGGCATCAGCGGTTTGTGGTTAGAAATGGGGATTTGATAAAGGCGAAGCCTGTAAAGGATTTATAAATACCTATTATTAAGATGATAAAAAACAAAGAAAGGCAGCTCATAAATTGCCTTTCTTTGTTTTTATATGGTCAGTGGTTTACAATGACATCAAACCAAAAAACATAGCAAGCGTTACGGCAATCACTATAACAATTCCAAGGATTACAACAATCATATTTTTTGCAAATTCAATCAGGAACATAATTCCCAAATAAGCCAGCAAACACCACCAAAAGCTTAATCCGGTAATATACGATGCCAGAGCAATTATGGTTAATCTAAAAATCCATCTCCAGGGTAATTTGTTAACTTTTTCTTTCATTGGGGTAGTTTAAAAAAATTGATAATTGCGTTCCTCTTTGCAGTATACGGTTAGCTTCTTCAATTCGTTGCAAATAACCGTTTTCCCTAGCTGCATAAACAGCCATATCTTCAATGGTCGATTCGGGGTAATTCCCCAAAAACCAAGCCAAAGAATAAGGCATAATCCAATGCGACCGATAGATGCTTTCTTTGGTATTCAACGCCTTAAACTCAAAATGATAAACAGGGGTATAAATCTTTGAAAGGTCAAGGTCGTTGTACTTTTCTTTATTTTCGATACCAAAAGGTAAATATTTCACCTTACAATGGTATTCTATCAAATCATGTTTGTAAAGAAACGTGTGGTTTTTTCTCCAATTTGTATCTAATTGTCGTAGTTTCATGGCTATAAATTTGATTGTTTTTCAACTCACTTATGCGGATTCCGGAGGAGAGTGAGTTTTGTTTTTCGTTAGTCACTTTATTAAAGATTTTATTTGTATTCTTCTTTTCCATATTCGTTTCATTTAAGATTATGCGTCTTTCCATCGGGTCGGTCGTTGTTGTTTGGTGGCGTGTTTAAAACAGTGTTGGACGTGCACGTTTTTTGCAGGAAATACCATCCGAGCATGCGAGGTTGGAGATTTCCTGCAAAACCGCAGGCTTGAACTTGCAGGCTCCAAAAACACGAAATTTCCTTTGCCAACCAACAACAATGCCCGACCGGAAAGCACATTCTTAAATTGGAAATGAGGGAAAGAAGAATCGATAAAATGAAGTCAATTGATAAAAACACTTTTTCCCAAAAAGTCATTATCCCATAAATCGTTAAAAGTAGCGCAAGCAAAAACAAGTATAAGGCTGAATTGGAATGTAGCGAGGTCTGAGAAAGCAGGGTGAGCAAAATAGAAAGACAGCCTGACTCTTGTGTGTGGTGCCAAAGGTTACTGAATGTAGGGAGTGCTCCGAACAAGGTCGGAAGAACTCGTGTAATGAAGTTACTGTAGGCACAGGAACATTAACCTGAATTTTACCGCGCAGGCAAAAGGCAAATGTATCCCTGAAATAAATTGCACGGGATTCGTTTGCCGCACGATGCCAAAGGCTTTTCAAATGAGCAGTTTCAAAGGTAACGGAACTGCGAAGCAAGAGCAGTGTTTGCGACTGCGATTTGAGAAATGCCGGGGCATGGGAACTGTAAACAAAAAATATTTCGTGAGGTGGAAAAAACAAGTGTTGACTTGAATGTACGGTGGCGATAGCTCACAAGGAAATGAAAGTCTACTCTTGTGTGCGGTGCTGTAGGTTACTGAATGCAGGGAGTGTTCCGAATGTGGTCGAAAGAACTCGTGGAATGAAGTTACCGTAGGCACTGGAACATTAATATGAACTGTAGAGAGCCGGCAAAAGGCAAATGTATCACTGGAATAAAATGTAAGAGGTTTTTTTGCCGGGCGATGCCAAAGGCTTTTCAATTGAGTATTTTCAATCCATGGAAAAACTGCGAATAATGAGCAGCGGTGTGATCGGAAATGCAACTTGAAAAATGCCGGGGCATGGGAACTTTTATCAAAAAAATTAACTGCATTGACAAAAACAAGTGTGGAATTGAATGTACTATGGCGAAGCTCAAAAGGGAATGAAAGCCCGCTCTAGTGCGCGGTGCCGGAGGTTACTGAATGTAGGGAGAATTCCGAATACGGTCGGAAGAAATCGTGGAATGAAGTTACCGCAAGCATAGGAATATTAACCGGAATTTTACGTACGCTGGCAAAAGGCAAATGTGTCCCTGAAATAAAATGTAAGGGATTCTTTTGCCGTGCGATGCCAAAGGCTTTTCGATTGAGTATTTTTAATCCACCGGAGAACTGGGAATCATGAGCAGCGGTGTGATTAAAAATGCGATTTGAGAACTGCTGTGGCTGAACTTATAGAGAACCACATATACTCATCCTAACCTAAGAATAAGTATTCTAAAAAAAATCAACCTACCTAACACATTAATCTTAATTATAGGATACATGCACTACTATTACATACTGCGTATATTCTCAGTGAATTCAAAAAGAATCTTATCCACAAAATAATATGAAAGCCCAATCCTTCGACTGGGCTCTTAACTTAAACTTACTAAAATCAAAAAACTACACATTTTTTAAACAACACACTAATTTCAACTGCTTGAGAACTTGTAAATGCATACTGAGTAATATTGTTCACCCTGATCAAGAATAACGCAAGGGAAATCGGGTTTATTTGGGCTATCAGGAAAATGTTGTGTTTCCAAACAAAATGCATTCCTGTGTCCAATACCAATACTGTTCTTACCAATATCGTTTCCATTCAAGAAATTTCCACCGTAAAATTGTACACCTGGTTCGTTTGTAAATACTTCCATTACCCTACCTGATTCAGGATCAATTACCTTGGCTGCTAGAATCGTAACATTATTAGACGTATTTAGCACCCAGTTGTGATCGTAACCATTTCCAAACCGTAATTGTTCGTGAGGATCATCCACTCGCTGAGCAATTCTTGTAGCTTTCCTAAAATCGAACGGAGTATCTTCAACCAGGTTCAATCTACCTGTCGGAATTAATCCAGCATCAACAGGGGTATAATAGTCCGCATTTATCTGCATGACATGATTATTGATTGTGGAAGCTCCAGCATCTTTCAAATTGAAGTAGGTATGATTGGTCAAGTTTAGTACCGTCTTTTTATCAGAAGTAGCAAAATATTCTATCTTAAGTTCGTTTTCCGGAGTCAATTGATACTTTATTTTGACGTTAATGGTTCCTGGATAGCCGCATTCCATATCCGCCGAAACATAACTAAAGGTGATTTCCGTTTTGCTAGAACTTTCCACATTCCAAATTTGTCGATGAAAACCATTACCACCACCGTGTAAATGATTCTCCCCATTATTCTTTTCCAGTTTATAATCTATGCCATCAATTTCAAAAGTTGCGTTTCCAATCCGATTACCATATCGACCTATGGTAGCTCCAAAATAATTCTCTTTCTTCTCTACAAAATCTTTCCCAGTGCCATAACCAGCAACAACATCAGCAAACTTCCCATTTCTATCAGGAGTATAAAGGCTAACCACCCTTGCTCCGAAGTTTGTTAATTGACACACTAATCCATTTTCGTTCTCGAGATTAAAAATCTCGATTTTATTTCCAAGATAGGAAAATTTAAAATCGTCAGCAGAAATTACAGTCAAATCATTCTTTGATGAACACGCTGCAAAAACAACAATCACTGCTAGATATATTAAGTTCTTCATTTTATGATGTTTTTAGTTTTTACTTACAACCGGAATCCCTGCCTGTATAACGAGTATTCCACCATTAAAATTATCAAACTATGTATGTTGCCCCTCAACAAGGCCCCCAAACCTCTTATATTTATCGTAAATTTCTTTGTATTTTTCTACATTCTCAGGAATTGGATGGTATTCCATTTCGAAACCACCACCCATTTTTTCCTGAGCCTGTCCTATATTATCATAAACACTGGCAGCTACAGCAGCAGCCATTGCTGTTCCTAAGGCGCACGCCTGTTCCGAACGTGCAACTTTAACCGGCATTCCTAAAACATCAGCAACGATTTGCATAACTAATTTCGACTTTTTTGCCACGCCACCTAGTGCTATTACTCCATCAATACGAATACCTTCCGAAATAAAGCGGTCGTTAATTGCTCTTGCTCCAAAAGCTGTTGCCTCTACCAGTGCACGGAAAATACGTGGAGCATCCGACCCCAAATTCAATCCCATGATAGCACCTTTTAATGCTTGGTTGGCATCGGGAGTGCGACGTCCGTTCATCCAATCTAGAGCAACAATTCCACTTTCTCCAATCGGAAGTTTTGCTGCCTCTTCGCTTAGTTTCGCAATTATTTTCCCAGAAGTCTCTTTTATCAATTTTTGTTTGGTGTTAGCATCTAATAATTCGCTCTCAGCCAGAATACTCTTTAACGGGAATTCCAACACTCTACGAAACCATGCATAAATATCGCCAAATGCCGATTGTCCGGCTTCCAATCCCATCATTCCCGGAACAATTGAGCCATCCACCTGACCACAAATACCCTTAACTAATTTATCGCCAACTTCTTCAAGCGGAGCAATTAACATATCGCAAGTTGAGGTTCCCATTACTTTCGACAAATGGTAAGGTTCAATTTGCGCACCAACGGCACCAAGGTGAGCATCGAAAGCTCCAACACCAATTACCACATCGGCAGAAAGGCCAAGTTTAGCTGCCCATTCCTCAGTTAAAGTTCCTGCTGAAACATCACAAGTATAAGTTTCCTTAAATAAACGGTCCTTTAAGCCTGATAACAATGGGTCTAATTCAATTAAAAATTCTTCTGCTGGCAAACCACCAAAAGCTTCATGCCACATGGCTTTATGCCCGGCTGCACAACGACTTCGTTTTAATGTTTTAGGATTGGTATTTCCGGTAAGAATAGCTGAAATCCAATCGCAATGTTCTACCCATGAGTAGGCAGCACGATAAACACCGGCATCTTCGCGGGTAACATGTAAAAGCTTTGCCCAAAACCATTCCGATGAATAAACTCCACCCTCGTATTGAGTAAAGTCAACGTCCCATTTTTTTGACAGCACATTAATCTCTTCAGCTTCCTTAACCGCAGTATGGTCTTTCCAAAGTACAAACATGGCATTTGGATTTTCTTCAAATCCCGGAGTTAAGGAAAGTGGTGTACCTTTTTCATCAACTGCAACCGGAGTTGAGCCCGTAGTATCTACAGAGATTCCCACTACATTTTCAGCTACTCCTGCTGGTGCTTGCTTTAGTGCTTCTACAATTGTGTATTCCAAGCCTTCTAAATAATCTAAGGGGTGTTGACGGAATTGATTATTTGGAGCATCGCAATATTTACCTTCTTTCCAGCGTGGATACTCAAAAACAACGCTGGCAATTTCTTCTCCATTTTCGGTATTTACAATTAAAGAACGAACTGAGTCCGAACCATAATCTAATCCTATTGTATATTTTGACATTTTAATATTCTATTGATTAATTATTATTGATTATTTCTGTCCATAATAAGCATCTTTTCCATGCTTTCGGTTATAGTGCTTATCCAACAAATACTGGTCGATTTCAGCTTGCGGATTTAACTGTAAGGAAGCCGAAGCCATTTTAGCCACCTCTTCCAAAACTTTGGCATTATGAACCGCGTTGTTAGCATCGGTTCCCCAGGAAAAAGGTCCGTGGTTATTAATTATTACCCCCGGTACAGCATTAGCATCTAATTCAGCAAAAGTTTCAACAATTACATTTCCGGTTTCAACCTCGTAATTGTTTTTTACTTCTTTCGAAGTTAATTTTCGCGTACAAGGAATATTTCCATAAAAATAGTCGGCATGTGTTGTGCCCAAAGCAGGAATACTTTTACCTGCCTGAGCCCAACTTGTTGCCCACGTAGAATGCGTGTGTACCACTCCCCCAATATTTTCGAAAGCCTTGTATAAAACCAAGTGTGTCGGTGTATCGCTCGATGGGTTCAAGTCGCCCTCAACAACATTTCCATTCAAGTCAACAACCACCATATCGCTGGCTTTCATATCGTCGTATGAAACGCCGCTGGGTTTAATTACTACCAGTCCTTTATCACGGTCGATGGCACTTACGTTTCCCCAGGTAAAAACTACAAGGTCAAGCTTCACTAGGTCAAGGTTGGCTTCAAATACTTTTTCCTTTAATTCTTCTAACATCTCTCAACTATTTTACCAGAAATAAATATAAAACGCAACGGTAAGAGAAAGAATCACTACCGTATGAAAAACATCCCAGCCATTCCAGCTGGCACGTGTAGCAGCTTTTTGTTCTGCTGTAGATGTTCCAAATACCAATCCTTGTATTTTTTCAGCACTTGGTGCTTTGGTAAGTAAGCTTACAACTACCAGAATAACAATACAAGTTAGCAACATCCACCCACAGAAAAACAACCAGTTTGTATCGAAAAAGACACTTTTAAATAGCGTATCGGGCGCATTTTCTACAATGTTATAATATACTTTTGCTCCCAAACGCGTAACGCCAATTATAAACCCAGACATTAGCCCCCAGAATCCACCTTGCGCCGAAGCACGTTTCCAGGCAATTCCCATTAAAAATGCTGCAGCAATTCCCGGTGCCAGCACCGATTGAACATCTTGCAAATATTCGTAAAGCACATCGCCAATACTTCGCATAATTGGAATCCACAAAATACCTAGGGTAACAATAACAACTGTCGCAATCTGACCAATACGAACTAATTTCTTTTCAGGAGTATCTGGCTTGTAGCGTTTGTAAAAGTCGATGGTAAATAACATTGCTGAAGAGTTAAACAGCGATGCCAAGGAACTCATTAATGCCGCTAAAATCCCACATACTACCAATCCTTTAACACCGGCAGGCAACAGTTGAGCCACCAACGATGGGAAAGCCGCATCGGCACTTGGCAATACATATAATTCGCCATTTAACATTACATTTCCCTTCGCACTCATAGCATAAGCAATCATACCAGGGATAAGGAAAAGAAATACCGGTAGTAATTTCAAATAAGCTCCAAAAATTGTTCCCCTACGAGCTTCTGTTTCATTTTTACCAGACAATACGCGTTGTACAATAAATTGGTCGGTACACCAATACCAAAAACCAATTATAGCAGAACCAATTAGAGCGCCTAACCATGGGAAATCGGCATCACGATTATCCCGAATTAAGTTTACCATACTATCGCCATGTTCATTCACTTTAGTAGCACCTGCAATTTCAAGCACTTGCTCCCAGCCTCCAACGGCTTTTAGCCCAAGAACTAATATAATCAAAGAGCCACCAAGTAATATAGGTGTTTGAAGCACCGAAGTATAGAGCACCGATTTCATTCCACCAAAAATGGTGTATAAAGCAGTAATTAATACCAGCCCAATGGCAGAAATCCAGAAGAAATCAATCCCCCACATTTGCTCGATGCCAAATACCTGTTGAAATACCAATCCCCCTGCATAAACAGTTACGGCCACTTTTGTAAGCACATAACTAATTAGCGATATCAACGATAAAACGGTTCGTGATTCTTTGTTGTATCTGCGTTCTAAAAACTCGGGCATGGTTAATACCATACTTCTGGAATAAAAGGGTACAAATACCCAACCCAAAATCAGAATCATCCAACCTTGTATTTCCCAGTGCGCCATTGCCATACCGCTTGAGGCACCTGCTCCGGCTAATCCAATTAAGTGCTCCGAACCAATATTCGAAGCAAAGATGGAGGCTCCAATTGCAATCCAGGAAGCATCACGGCCACCAAGGAAATAATCTTCGGAGTTTTTGTTTTTTTGACTGATAACCCATACAATTATGCCAATTAAAACCACAAAAAATACTCCTATTACAATCCAATCTAATAAAACCATAAAATTTAGTTTAAGCTATTAGTGATTACAAGCCTTTGGCCAGATGATAATACAAATCGTTCCAGCGCAATTCCTTTTTCAATTCAGGAACTTTAGTATCCTTATCTATCAGAATATATTCCACATCGGCTAATTCGGCAAATGTTTCAATATAATCGGGTGATAAAGCCAAAGTAAATGCTGAATGGTGTGTTCCACCGGCATAAATCCATGATGCTGCGCCATCGGCAAGGTTCGGATGTGTTTTCCAATAAGCAGAAGCCACCGGAAGTTTTGGCATTTCGGCAAGTGGTTCAATTACATCGAGCGTATTTACGATTATACGGAAACGGCTTCCCATATCAATAATGGTAACATTCATAGCATCCCCAGTTTCGCTATCAAATATTAAGCGTGCAGGAGCATCTTTCCCTCCAATTCCTAAAGGCTGAACTTCAAGTCTTGGTTTTTTAGCTGCAATACTTGGACAAATTTCCAACATGTGCGCTCCCAACACAGCTTCGTTGCCCGGTTCTAGATGATAGGTGTAATCTTCCATAAACGAGCTACCACCTTTTAATCCTACTGACATAGCTTTAACAATACGAAGAAGTGCAGCTTGTTTCCAATCGCCTTCAGCGCCAAATCCGTAACCGGCAGCCATTAAACGTTGCGAAGCCAATCCGGGAAGTTGTGCTAATCCGGTAAGGTTTTCAAAGTTTGTTGTGAAAGCGCCAAAACCTCCTTCTTCCATAAAACGTTTCATCGCAATTTCGTAACGAGCTTGTACTCTAACATTTTCATGAAACTCAGCACCCGGTTTGCAATTATCTGCCACTTGATAGCTTGCTTCATATTCTTTGTAAAGTGCATCAACTTCTTCATTCGTAACTTTTTCGACATAAGCCACCAAATCGCCTACTCCATAGGCGGCAATCTGCCATCCCAATTTAATTTGAGCCTCAACTTTGTCGCCTTCGGTAACGGCAACTTCACGCATATTATCGCCAAAACGAGCGACTTTTAAACCTTGCGATTCGGCCCATCCAATGGCAGTGCGACACCATTTGGCCACATCGTTTTGTACATTTTCATCTTGCCAATGCCCAACAACTACTTTACGGTTTTTACGCATGCGTGCATTTATAAAACCATACTCGCGGCCACCGTGTGCACTCTGGTGCAAGTTCATGTAATCCATATCAATTTCACCCCAGGGTAAATCCCTGTTAAATTGTGTGTGCAAATGCATGTAGGGTTTGCTTAAAGCTTTTAATCCGGCAATCCACATTTTGGCAGGCGAAAAAGTATGCATCCAGGTAATTAAACCAATACAGTTCTTATCCGAACTCGCCTGAATACAGATGTCTAGAATCTCATCAGGTGTTTTTACCACAGGTTTAAATACAATAGTCACAGGTATTTTTCCTGATGCATTAAAACCTTCAACAATGTTTGCTGAATCTTCATCTACTTGTTGTAATGTTTTTGGTCCATAAAGGTGTTGACTACCTGTTACAAACCACACTTCCTTAGCATTTAATGTACTGCTCATATCGTTTAAATTAGTTTTAAATGTACTTACTACTTTTATAATGTTTGACAAAAAAATTTAGACCTTCACTATACGGTCTAAACCTCTTTCGTTGTTCTCTTCTTTACACTTGTAATAGAAAGCCCCTTTTTTTGATTCCAACATATTCTTTTCGTTAAGACGTTCTAAGACATCTAGCGATAATATTTTCTTTCTGAAATTACCGGGATCAAACTCACGTTGGAATATAGCTTGATACAACTGACGCAATTGCAACATCGTAAATTTCTCAGCTAACAGCTCCTGCCCAATAATTCGATAACCAGCTTCTTGCTGCAGTTTCAGCAAGGCTTTATCTACCATTTTTCGATGGTCAAATATCATTGCCGGCAATTCCGAAATCGGCCACCAATGTGCTCCATGCTCGCGAACACAAGCTTTATCGTGCTCTTCTATTCGCACCAAAGCATAATATGCTATACTTATCACACGATCTTCTGTGTCGCGATCAGGTTCTGCAAAGGTACCTACCTGCTTCATGAAAATATCCTCCAAACCAATGGTTTGCTTTAAAACACGTTTGGCTGCATCATCCGATGATTCGTTGTTTTGCACAAAACCACCCATTAGCGACCACGCTCCTTTCGATGGCTGAAATCCACGAGGATACAATAACAGACACAGCTCTCCTTCGTCGTAACCGAGAATAACACAGTCGACTGCTACAAAATGTTTTGGATGTTTATTATATCGTTCCATTAAAATCAATTTTCGAATATAAATATAATAAAAGTACTTTTAACTATAATTCCGCGTGTAATTATTATTTAATTCAACAATTCCTGCCAGAGCAAGAATTATGAAAAAGATAAAGGCTCTCTCTTTTTTCAGCGGCAAGATCGTCAATAGCTTTAACTTTCATATAAAATGAAAGATGTTCAAATTGCTGTAATTGACAATCTTTCATTCGATTCTTTCGGGGACATTCATATGCCAAACTATAAAGTATTGTTATAAGTTTCATTGACTTTAAGAATTATAATCACTATTAACCGACCTACAGATTGCACTACATCGATAAGCGTGTGGACTTTTAGCCCACCTTTCTTTTTGCCATCTCCTTTGGGAATACGCCCAACCCCTTTGAGGATGTCGCTAAATAACCGGATTGTGGTTGAATCGATTAAAAGTACCTCTTTAAATGTCAACCCATAAGTACAGCTGTCCGATAAAAATGATTTATACTTATTTACCAAGGCAAAATACAAATCTTCAAAAAAACGGTTGTCCCGGTTTCTCAATGCGTCGCTGGCTGTGCTTTTTGCAGGTGCCTTCTCCAAACCAAGATGGTTTAGCTTTCCTCCCATAGCACGCAGCCCTTCACAGGTTTCCGTCATCGAATCACACCGGCTTAATATCCCAAACAACATGGTAATTAGATGGGTCTTAGACTTAAATGCCTTATAATAGCGGTCACTTTCGTGTGTCTTTATAATGGATGATATGTTGACTTTTTCTACCAAATCTATTATCTGTTTAAAAATCGGCTGTCCGACATACTTTATTTCTTTATTTTTACTCATGTTGTGATTTTGTGTGCAAAACAAATCTACAACATGGGGCGAAACCTTTCGGGAGTAGCCCCTATTTTTTCCCTTGTTTTGTTATTTTCCTTTTTGTACAAAAGGAATGATGCTTTAAGATGAATTCTTCTGACTCCTTGTCCAGTTTATCTATCCAGTCCTTTTTTTCGGTAAATGAAAGATGTTCTATTTCTAATAATGGACAATCATTATTCCGGTTATTTTTAGGACATCCATAAGCAATACAATATAGGTCTGTTGTTTCGATCATAGATAATACTTCAAATTATAGCTCTTATAAATTAATCGGACACTAGTGAATTATAATATTGAATATTTCAAACTATATAAACCGTTTTATCTTCATTTTTAGGAGGTAATTCAAACTAAATCATTACATGCAACGTAACCTGGATAATTACCCTTATGGCTTTCTCTTGATATGAATTGTTTTAATATCCCTTCTATTTAAACACCCAATATGACGTTGTTTAATATGGCGTTTCTCTTCGAAGCTAAAGTAATTGAACCAACTTAACCTTTCTTCAAAAGAATGACATTCTTGTTTTAATATCGGACAATTCTCAAGTGGGGCTTTAAAAAAGTATTTAAATAGAGTACCAAAAAAAACTGTAAATAGATCCATTGTATTACTTGTAAAGTCAATAACTAATATACAAATTCGAATAAGTACTATTTTAATGTTTTCAAAACTGAGATTGAAGAAACACCCTCAAAAAAGTTAAGGAAAGCAATACCCACATTCCAGTCGGCATTATAGGCAGTCCATCCTTCTCCATGTCGAGGACGCCCATCTGGATTAAACGGGTACATTTCAGAGCCAGGCAGCGAACTTAACGAACCTCGAACATGTTCCAAACGTGCGCAAATATCGCGACGAGGATCTCCATGCGGCCAACCACGTTCTACTCCTTCGAATCCTAACTCAGGATGATTGGCGCAATGCGCATTTTGTGGATTTCTACCATTGAAATTGTCGAAATGTGAATAAGCTAATTCCACCAAACGATCTTTAGTTGCTCCATCTTCCAAAACCAAAGCAATCGATAGTGCAGCTCCTGGGAAAGCAATAACATTTCCGGCTTCGTTATACCCTGGAAGCGTCCATTCATCTTCGGCAAACTTTCTGAAAACCCACATATTATTAGAAAGCGAAACGGCTTTTTCTGCCCACTCTGTAATCTTTTGCTTCAGACCTTTTGGTGCAAATTCAGGATAATTATATTGAAAATGTGCTAATCCAGTTGGAAGTTTGTGTTCGCTCATGCGTTGTCCTTTGGTAAATGCGGGATTGTTCCAATCGGCAGTTTCAATAATCCAAGAGGTTTGAGCAATGGCTGCATCCATAAATTTTTGAGCATCTTTTTTCTCGCGTTTGGCCACCTCGTACATTAACAAGTTTGGCATAATTGAATGCCCCGGGCAATGGCGCCCTTTTGGATTGCCAACCGTTGTTTGCACTTCGAACAATCCAGACTCTTTCCACCAAAGCAAAGTTGAATCCAGAACTACTGTGTAAAAGCCTTTTGAAATATATTTTTCGTAAGCAGGATAACCATAAAGGAAATAAGCCAGTTGCTCAATGGTTTGTCCATGCATTAAATGTCCCAGCGTATCGCCCGACGGATCTTTTGAAACAGGATCGACAAAGTTCCAGGCTGTTCCAAACAAGATATTTTGAATGATGTCCGGTGTATTTTCAGCGGGAACAGGTGTTTCTTTATATATCTTTTTTACAACAGGTAAAGGATTATCGTCGCCATATGCTTTGATATAATTGAAATCAGGATGTAATGCTCTATCCTTATCTTTTTGCCAACTCAATTCAATTGGCATATTGTCAAACTTTTCAGGATTTGAAAGGTAAACTAAAACCATTGATGGTAACTCATAAGTATAATAGGTCCCGTCGCGCCATGCTGTTCCTCCATAGGCTGATGGATGGGAGCCCATAATACTACGCGCATCGTTAAAAAACCAAACTGAAGGCTGATACGCTATTTCCTGAATGGCATGCAAGCCGATGGTAAAAGGATAGGAAACTCCTTTTTTCAAGTCATCGCCTTCCACAATAATATTGTATTCCGATTTGGAATCCTTTGGATTTAAATCCGTGAAATCGCCATTTCCATCTTTCAATTTTCCTTTATAAACAACGTCACCACGAGCCGATTCCTGAATTACAAAAGGCAAATCAGTTTTAGCCGTTGGAACGGTAAATCCTTTAGGTGCACCCAAATTGTAGGCAACCTGGTTAACACACACCCAATGTTTGTCGGTTTCAAAGGGCTTTGGTTCTTCAAATTCAACTGCGTGTGGCAAAGACGGAACATCTCTACCCCACAGTTGGATTTCAAGAATACCAAAAGTTGTAATATTTGTAGCCACCAAACGTACATGTGTTGCTGAAATTAGTTTTGGAAATCTGATATCAATGTCAGATGAGAAATTGTCTCTTCTTGACGCACCGGGAATATCAATCCACATTCCTCCATTTTTATACTGAAAATTGAATTCACGCAAGGGTAAAATTCCCTTTTTGTCGATATGCATGTGAAGACCGCCTAGTTTAAACTCTGCTGTCAGGTCTATATCAATAGTAACTGATTTTCCTTTAGGATTCTTGCGAAACGAACCAGAAACCAGACTTCCATCGGTTAAACGAACTTTGTTTTTACTTTCCCAGCTTGTGGTTACCGGTTTTCCCTCGGCATAATTAATATAGCTTTGCGCTTTAAGTGTTCCCAGACTTAACAAGGTAATAATACAAATGGCTATTGTCTTCATTCTTATAAGGTATTAAAAACCTGCCCCAATTGGGGCAGGTTTTAGTTACTAACTAACCAAACTAATCTATATAAATCCGGATTAATATCCCGGATTCTGAGTCAAAGTAGGAACAACCTCGCGTTCGGTTTGAGGAATAGGCCACAAATAATCGCGAGCCGGATCGAATACATATTCCAGCGGTATTTTTTCGAATAAATCCTGTTCATTTGGATAATGTGATATTCCATACTCATCGAATGTTGGACGAGGCATTTCAAAACCATTCTGGTAAATGTCAACCACAACATCCTTTTGAATACGACCAATAACGTAATTGTTGTTCATTATATGCTCTGCTGTTTTCCAGCGCTTGATATCGAAATAACGGAAGCCCTCAAGTGCCAATTCAACTTTACGCTCGTTACGAATTAAAGCCTGAAGTTCGTTACTTGAATGTTCACCTACATTAATTCCCGGTAAACCAACACGGTCGCGAATTACATTAATCGTTGCATCGGCCACCGACTGGTCGAATTGTCCCAATTCAAACTTGGCTTCGGCATAAGTTAAAAGAACTTCGGCATAACGCATTAAAATTGTTGGGGTACGTGATTTTGCTACCAGGTTATCTAAGATATCAACTTCTGCAACACCTTTTTTCTGGTAATACCCCGATGCAGTTTTAATGACACCCGGTTTATGAAAATCCTGATTTTTAATAGAAACGGTATCTCCACTGGCATTAATCTGCAAAGTTTTGTCTTTACCATCACCGTCTTCATCGTAAACATCAAACAATAAATTGGCAAACCACTGTCCATGCGTCAACAAAGTAGCCTTCATTCTTGAGTCGCGATTTTCGTATGGATTTCTTGGATCAAACAAAGGAGATTCGGCAATTGATAGGCCATCGGTACAAACATACGAATCGGCTAAAGAAACAGATGGTTGGAAAACACCCCATCCTTTTAGGTTACGACTACCTGCAATTAGTGGAAAACCATGAGTAACAAACTCTTCCAAATACTGCACAACCACAAGATTCTCAGGAACCTGATAGGTATCGTACGAAAACAATCCTTCGTAATTACTGCTTAATTGGATATCCGACTGCATGGCAGTTTGTGCAGCTTGAGCAGCTACATCGTACATGCCATTGTAAAGTGCAATACGTGCTTTTAAACCAGCAGCTGCAACACTGCTAATACGACCATAATCTTCACCTCCCCACGACGCAGGAAGATTGGCAATACAAAAATCAAGGTCCGTTAGAATGTTATTTACGATCGTTGATTTCGATTCGCGAACCAAAGAATAGGCTTCTTCATAGTCCCACATCACAGTTTCTACCCAAGGTACATCACCAAATAATTCGGTTAAATACATATAATGAAAAGCTCTGTGCCAAAGTGCTTCTGCCATAATTCTATTATAGAATTCTTCGGTAACATTCTCTTTTCCCAAAGGCAGTTTTTCAATAATATAGTTAGCACGTTCTATACTTCTGTAAAATTTTGTCCAGGCATCTTTAAAGAAGCCGGTTGTAGCATCGTGTGCACCATATGTCCATGGAAATGGGTACGAACCACTTGGACGACGCATTCCCAAATCAGTTCCATAATCAAGGGCAGGAACAGTATGAACATTCTCCCAGTTCCAGAGCCATATTAATCCACGGTAAACATTGTTAACCCCAACTTCCATTTCTTCAGCTGTAAGTAGAAAGGTTTGGTCTGATGGAGCATCCAAAGGGTATTTCTCAAGGTAATCATCACCACAAGAAAACAGTGTGAAGACGAATAAGATTGATATATATTTTATAAGTTTCATTTTTCTTCAATTTTAAATTTAGAATGTTACATCAACACCAAACGATAAGGTTTTTACAATCGGATAGTTAGAAGCTCCTCTTGTTTCAGGGTCCCAACCATCAGGCATATCATCAAAGGTTAGCAGGTTTTGACCTGAGAAAAAGAAACGACACTTTTCGATGTCGAGTTTCTGTAAGACTTGTTTTGGGACATTTACTCCAAACTGAATATTCTTCAGACGTAAATAAGCACCACTTCTCAACCAATACGCTGATGAAGTATAATTGTGGCGATTGGTAAAATAGAAGTTCGGATAGCTGGCACCCGTGTTTTCCGGTGTCCAGTAATCCATTTGCCATGTTTGTACATTACCCGAACTATTATCGAAAACAAAAGCTTGTTTTCCGGTAAACAATACATCTTTTTTACCAACACCCTGGAAAAACAACGACAGGTCGAAAATTTTATAGCTCATATTAATATCGAAGCTATAATTGTGACGAGAAATGCTGCTCCCCTTAATTACACGGTCATCTTCAGCAAGGATTACACCATCACCAGCATCTGGAATTCCATCGCCGTCGGTATCTACTGATAATTGATCGATGTATTTAATATCACCAGGAACCGGAGAATGCCCTTTGTACGATATATCATGCGTCTCGCCTTCTTGCAATAAGCCATCGGTATCATATAAATAATACGACCACATTGGTTCGCCCACAAGAGAGATAGTGCTTCCACTAATCCATTCTTCTTTATTATACAAGTCGGTAACTTCGTTTTTAACATCGTCGTAATTAACACCAACTTCGTAGTTAAAATCGCCGATTGAATTGCGGTGACGTAAACTCAACTCAAAACCCTTGTTCTGCACAGCATAGGCATTGATTTTTGGTCCTTTTAAACCAACGATTTCAGCAACATCTTCGCGATCAATGATACGATCTGTATCACGTATGTAATATTCAGCTGTTAAGGATAAAAGTCCTTTTAGTACGGAAACGTCAACGCCAAAGTTTGAAGTTTCGGTGTACTCCCAGGTCAAATTAGGATTAGGAAGTGTTGTTACAGCCCCACCTGGATTTACTGCAGGTGTCTGCCCGAAAATGTAGTACTGATTATCCAACTCTACCTGAGTCATAAATGGATAGTTATCACCTACATTTTGATTACCCAACCGCCCCCATGAAGCACGTACTTTTAAGTTATCTAACCACTCTAAGTCCTGTGCAAAGCTTTCTTCCGACACTCGCCATGCTGCAGAGAATGATGGGAATACCTCCCAGCGTTCGTTTGTAAAACGTGACGAACCGTCACGACGAGCATTGGCTTCAACAAGGTATTTTCCTTTGTAATTATACGTTAAACGTCCAAACTGAGAACTTAAAGCCCATTCAGAGGCTGAACCACCGTTTGTCTGTCCCTCTTCAGCACCAGCATTTAGTACCTGGTAATCGGGGAATAAATAATCAAGTCGGGTTCCATTCATATTTTCGCCATAGTAGTCAATATTTTCATGACCAACCATAACTGAGAAGTTATGATCTTCTATTGATTTATCGTACGTCACGATGGCATTGAAACTATTTGTCCAACTATTCGAATGTTTTTGTACAAGCTTACTTTGAGATGGCTGAACAGCAGGATTTTCACTTTCAGGTGTTTCATACAATTCGTATTGTCTGCTAAATGCCTTATTATTGTTGCTTGTGTATGTTGGAGCATAAATAACCTTACCGGTTAAACCCGTAATTGGATTAATCGTTGCAGAGAGTTTTCCGTTAAAACGATACCACTTGTCATTGGTATTTCCGCTTGCCTCGACATATGCCAATGGATTTTGAGTTAAAGCCCAGCCTGGACCGTATTTACCGTTTGAAAATTGAGCTGCATAAATGGAAGGAATACGGTTTGCCTGATCAAAGATATTTCCTAAACCAGCCGTTGGACTATCTTTTGATGAATAGCGACCATTAATATCCAAACCAATACTTATCCATTTTTTTACTTTGTAATCGTTATTTAAACGTACCGTATAACTTTTATAGTTATTGTTTTCGATCAAACCATCCTGATCAAGGAATGAAAACGAGGCTCGTGAGCTAAGTTTTTCAGTACCTCCGGTTATACCAACATAGTGATTATGCTTAAAGCCCGAGCCTGTTAAAGCCACATTTTGCCAATTGGTATTTGGATAGTTATCCGGGTCGCTTCCCATGTTCTGTTGATACTCCTGTATGTATGCCTCTGAATATGGAGCATCTACATCCGGATCGTCGTTATAATAAGCACGGTTGTATGCATTCATATAATCAATGGCACCAACAAAATCAGGTAAAGTTGTAAAGTCATCAACACCTACCCATCCTTTATAATTGATGGTAAACTGGTTCTTTTGAGCACGTTTGGTTGTAATTAAGATTACACCATTTGCACCACGTGAACCATAAATAGAAGCCGAAGCCGCATCTTTTAAAACCGACATTGTTTCAATATCGTTAGGGTCTACCGAGTTTAGATTTCCTTCTACACCATCAATTAAAACAAGCGGATCTTTTTGTCCGAAGGTGGTTAAACCACGAATACGAATTGTGGCACCAGATCCAGGAGCTCCCGAGTTTTTAGAAACGGTAACACCAGGAGTTAAACCTTGTAAGGCTTCAGATGCCAAAGTAACAGGTTGCTTGGCCATTTCGCCACCTTCAACCATTCCAACCGAACCGGTTAGGTTAACTTTTTTCTGCACACCATACCCCACTGCAACAACTTCTTCCAAACCAATTACATCGGCTTGAAGAGTAACCGCCACATTGCTTTTTCCGGCAATATCTACTTCTTGCGAAACAAAACCAATAAATGAAACAATAAGTGTAGATTCATCCTCAGGAACTTCAAGTGAAAAGTTTCCATCAGGCGTTGTAATAGTTCCTATTGTGGTACCTTTTACCACAACATTTACTCCGGGCAGTGGTCCCGATTCATCGGAAACCGTTCCCGTTACTGTTCGTTGTTGAGCCCATAAACCAATGGTCAACAGCAAACCAAGCGAGAGTACTAATAGCTTTTTAATTTGCATAAGTTAAATGAATTTAATTAGAGTTATTTAAACATAAAATTTCGAAAACAGTAGCTGGCACCGAAGAAGACGGGTGTTCAAACCTGAATTTTAATTCGGTACACTTAAGTGGTTGTTCGAGTTTGATGGTGTTTATTGTTTGGTAATTATCTTTTTTAATAAATAATTCATTGTTATCCTGATCCAAAATGGAATAATTCCTCACACAAAATGGAATAACATCTTCCGGGTGTCCCATCAATACGCTTTCCATTGGATGGTCGTAATCAGTATCGAAAAACAACCTGATTTCATCGATCTTTTGAGGTTTTTTCCAGCTCAATTTTACTTCTGGATTTTTATCGCTTAAACTGGCTGCCCAGGCGTTGGTTTTTAAGTAGGGGCGAACATATCCGTTACTAATATTATCGTTGCTAAATAGCTGAATGGGTTCCGAAACTTCAAAAGCCAGGTTTTTACCATCAGGACGACGTTTGGGTGTCCAAAATTCGAAACTTTCAACACCGATACCCTCAGGTGGCATCTGCGCTCCATGATTTGAAACTGCTTTATTCATTTTCTGAAACAGCGATAAAGTTCCGCTAAGACGTTGCTCGCTGCTCATTACATTAACATGTTTATTGGGAAGAATGGTTAAAAAGGCATATTGATCACTTTCAAGAACGGCATCAAAAGTAAAACTGAGGTATTGTTTGCCTTTTGCCACAGAAAGCTCCATTTCTTCCAATATCTCATCGGGTGTATAGTTGCCTGTTTTTAACGACTTTCGAAGTTGAATTTTCAGTAGACTTTCATTTTCGGATTTAACCAAAATTCTAAACCCGTATTTTTTCCCTCCTTCCAATGGGAGTAACTGGGTTATCCCTTCTACCAGGCTTACAAAATCGCCATCAAAAGGAAGTTTCTTTAGTTCGTATGTACTACTGGTTCTAACTGTTGGTTTTTCTACTGAAAGTTCTGCATAATCGATGGGTAAATGCGGAATACTTTGTCCATTTATGCTCAGCTTCTGCTGTAAATGATTCATGTTAGCTTTTTTCAGTACTTCCTTAACAGCAATGCTCTTGTCCGCGCACATTTTTGCTGCTAAAGCACTGGCCTGAGCTACATGGGCACTGGTAGCCATAACCCGGGTTGAACCAAAAGCAACATGTGTTGCACTGATGATACGTCCTGCAAAAAGTAAATTCTTAATTGATGTACTGGTTAAAGCTCTAAATGGGATTTGGTAAATCCCCTTGGAGTGCCATTGACTACAACCAGGAAGTTTACTGTAAACCCCATCGCCAGGGTGTAAGTCGATTGCCCAGCCTCCATAAGCAACTGCATCATCAAACTGCTTTTGCTCAATTATATCCTGCTGCTTTAACATGTATTCACCTTCAAAGCGGCGGCTTTCGCGCTTACCAGGAATCATACCCACCCATTCCAGGGTCATGTTTTCAGCATCCGGGAATTTTCCTGAGTTTTTGATGTAATCCCATGCACCGTAAACAACCTTCCATAACTCCCATTTTATTTCCTCAGTAGTTTTAATGGTATCCTCTTCCCTTCCACCATATTCAAACCACCAAAAATTACAGCCATTCATATTGCTGTTTATGTTCTTGTACCGTGGAATTTGCCTTATATCTTTCAGCGCATAACTCGGGGCAAGGTATTTTACCGGTTTTCCAGTATCTTTAGTGTAGAAATATATGGTATGACCAAGCATTTTACCATATGCCTCATCGGGAGCAAATAATTCGCCAAACTCTTCTTTTGATTCTGCTCCCATACGAAATGGTGCTCCGGCCAAAAAACCTACTACTCCATCGCCTGAGGAGTCGATAAAAGCTGGTGCTTTTAAGCAATAATCAGTTGAGGTCTGACTACAGAAAGCTTTAACAGATTCAATTGTACTTTCATCTTTTTTCGAAAGTTCATGAACTGCTGTATTTAGCAAAAGTGTAATGTTTGCTTCGTTGCTTACTTTTTCAAGCAAAATAGTATCAAATATTACGGCATTACCTTCACGATTACGGAAAAGATTTTCAACCAATATTTCATCTACCACACCACCTTCCCGTGCCCATCGATTGTTATTTCCCATGTGCGAGGTGGCACCAAGTATCCATAAACGTACTTCACTCGATGAATTTCCACCAAGAACCGGACGGTCTTGTACCAAAACAACTTTTGAACCAGCGCGTGCTGCGGTGATGGCGGCGCATGTACCTGCCAAACCTCCACCAACAATTACAATGTCGGTTTTCATTTCAACCTTGTAATTTTTTCTTGTCATACTTTGTTTAGTTTCTATTATCATGATTCCTTATTCTTTTTAGGTCTTATAAAAAGAGCAACCAGTACTACGCCTATTCCTGTACCTATAACCAGCAAAGTTCCGTTTTCGGCAAAGGTTCCAATTGCAGTGATTAACATTCCTGTTCCCAAAACACCCAATGAAATAACTTTTCTTCCATGATAGTTCTGAGCGCCAGAATCAGTTTCTACATCAACTTCATCCAACTCCTTTTCCTTCATGGCTGATTTTATACGGATATAGTTTTCATAATATGGGTTTGTTCTTTTTACCAGGCTATATTTTATTTCGTAAATAACTAAAATGAGCAGTGGAGCAATTACGCCAAGAATCATTTCCTGTCCACGAGTTAGTTTTAAATCCAACAAAGCAGGAGACGCAAATTTGAAAAACAGGTTTATGATTAAGCTGAATATAGTTGCGACCAAAATACTGCGCCCTGTTTGGCGTTTTGAGAAAAGAGACCATAAGGGTGGCAGGTACAAAGCTCCACCCGTTATTGCTCCAACACTTAACACCACCTCAACAATTCCACCCATCATCGGCACCAACAAGGCTACGAGAATGGTTAAAATACCAAATACAATGGTTGCCCCTCGAGCAACAGTCATTAAATGTTTTATGCTTGAGTTGGGCCGAACATTTTTGTAGAGGTCATTGGTAAATACACCTGCAGCAATATTTAATGTCGTATTAACCGAACTTGAAGTTGCAAATATCATGGCTCCCAACATTAAACCAAGCATTCCAACGGGTAGCACTTCTTTGCACATCATTAAATAAGCTCCTTCATCACCAAAGCCCGACAATTCAGGATTCAATACTTTATAAATCATGGGTGGAAGCATCCAAACAACAGGGCTTATCAAATAAAGTGATCCAAAAATGTAGCCCACTCGTTTGGCATCCTTTTTCGACGGCACACTTGTATAGCGCTGTACATAAGCCCAATTTCCACTAATAAAAAAGAGGTTATACAAGGCAAATGCGATTATAAAACCAAGGGTATATTCTCCGTTTAGTAGTTGAAAAAAATCATCAGGTGCATTTTGAACAAATCCGGCAACTCCATCCACCTCTTTAAAAGCAAGAGGAACAACAACAACAACGCCGGCAGTAAGTATTATGAACTGGAGAACATCTGTAACTATTACAGCCCACAAACCGCCCACTGTTGTGTATAATATAATAACCAAACCTAAACCTATGATGCACCATTGAAGTGAAAAACCTGTTGAGACCTCTACAATTTTAGCAACCGGATACAGGAAACCTCCGGTAGTAAACAAGGATATAGCTAAAAACAAATAGGAATAAAGTTTCTGTACCTTTAAACCTAATCGCTGTGTGATGTATTCTGCAGCTGTTAGAGCCCTGGTACCATGCCATTTCGGTGCCAATACAAAACCAATAATAAAACCGGCGATTGCCATTGTCCATTGAATGGTAACCGAAACCCAGCCATGCGTATAGGCAATTGAGCCCCAAACCACAAAAGTTCCGGCAGAGAAAAAGCTCATAAACAAGGAAAGGCCGCTAATCCAATAAGGAACGGCACCTCCCGCGGCAAAAAAGCTTTTCATATTCTTCCCCGAGCCTGAGAATGAAAGTCCGGCTGCCAGGATACCTAGCGAAAAAACGATAATTACAATATAGTCGAGTAACTGCATGCTGTTTTAGTTCAAATAGTTTTTTTAGTTTCTGCATGCTAAACTATTGAAACAAAGAGAAGAATTTAGCTTATAGGCGAAATTTACACCCCGGAAACGCTACCGGAAACGTTTCCAAGGCCCGGAAACGTTTCCGGGCCATACATAACCATAGATTTATGTACCGTTAATCGTTAGTTATAGTTTCACGGATGATTCTCGAACTTTTAGGCTTCCACTCAGAACTACTGTTTCTGGAATTACAATGCTCTTAGATTCAATTTGTCTAAGAAGAAGTTCTGCTGCAACTTCACCCATCTGACGAGATGGCTGAACCACTGAAGATAAAGGAGGTTCAATCATTGAACTCACAGGTGTATCCGTAAATCCCATAATAGCGATGTCTTGTGGAACTTTATATCCATTCTTTTTAAGTGCCTTTATAGCTCCCATAGCGGTAGCATCATTAACACAAAAAAATCCTTCAGGTAATGTATCATTATCTATTAACTCCATTACCGTTCTAATTCCGTCTTCAACCAAAAAACCAGTTTCAATAATCTTGGAACTATCTACGGGAAGTTTATGTTTGCGATGTGCATCAATAAAGCCTTGTTTTCTTTTTTTAGATAGAGTCAGATGACTTTTACCGGCAATATGAACAAGCTCTTTTAAACCTTGTTGTATTAGATGCTCTGTTGCAAACAAAGCCCATTTATAATCATCGAACAATACTTTAGAAACTGTCAATGATTCATTTGTCCGGTTAAACAAGACCAACGGATAATTTTTATTAATAAGATGTTGCAAATAATTAATGTTTTTTGATTCTTGAGTTAATGATAAAATTATCCCATCCACGAAATTATCCTCAAGTGTTTTCAAATTTTTTTGTTCTGTTTCATCATTTTCATTGGATTGCATAATTAAAACCTGATATCCTTTCTCTAGTAAAACATCTTGAATACCCATAATAACCTCGGGAAAAAAAGGATTCAAGAACTCGGGAACCACAACGCCTACGTTGTAAGAACGTTGTTGTGTTAGTTTTCGAGCAATGGGGTTTGGATGGTATCCCATTTTTGCTGCAACCTGTAATACTCTTTCTCTAGTATCAGGATGGATTTCACTTTTATTATTAAAAGCACGCGAGACGGTTGATATTGAACAATTGAGAGCTTCTGCGACTTCTTTAATAGTTATATGTTTCATAGGGCTTTTAGTTTGTTTTTCAATTGGAATTCATAATTACACAGATACAAAGAAATAAAACAAGAACTTAGGTGGCATACCAAACAGGACCTTCGTACATACAAAAAATTATATACTCACTACTATATTTTCCAAATATACTCCAAAAGCATATATTTAAGTATTTGTATTGATTTTTATCATAAACAAAATAACATTTCGTTCAGCAATATTTTAGTTAGAACTATTATCGGTAGAATCTAGCTTTTATAAAATTTGATAAAAAGAGCATAGTCATTGTTATTAATCCTCTCTATCATGGAGCATACAGCAAAATACTAACACAAATTATTTTTTAACAATAATTGCAACAGCTTCAAAGCATGCTCCAAACTTCTATAACAGCACATGTTCAATTATCTCTCAGATTTTTCCAAAGCATGGGTGAAGCTTTTAAGTATTTCTCTTTTGAAGTTTCCTTTTGCCAGTAACGACTAACATAATCGCTGGCCTGCATACGCGAGTCACACATGCTGAATGGCGGATTTTGCCACATGTCCTGCACTCGCCAGTTTACATTTATGTACGAAACAGCTTTTATAATGTCAGGGTTTTTATCGATGGTTTTAAAAAGTGAAGTAAACCATTCATCCCAGGCCTTTTTAGCCTGATCCGGATTATCAAGGTCGCATTCTAAGGTATTGCCATTCTCATCATCGAACATGGGTGTCGCTTCGGCAATAAAAACCGGTTTTTTACGGTCGCGGGCAAAGTCGAGCATGGGTTGTGCTTCTTCTCCACGAGAGAAAAACGAGTAACCACACCAATCAACATATTCATCACCCGGATACCAATTTTCAAGTTCATCATAATCGCTTCCCCAACCTTTCGATTGCCAAACATAAGCCACATTTTCAACACCCAGGCTATCTAACCTGACTCTAATGTGCTTAAAGGCTGCAATGTAACTCTCCCGGTCGTAATGATTCCACTCATGCCCGTCAAACTCATAGCCAATGCGCAAAAACACTGGTCGTTCACCTAAATCGATAAACCAATTACCGAGGCTGTCAATCATGTTATCAAATTCACCACGGGCCACAGCTTTTTCGTGATTTACCAGTTCGAAACCAATTGCTAAAGCCATGTGTTTAAAATCCAAGTCGTTTATTTGCATGCTCATATTGCAATCACCCGAGCCCCAATTATCGGTATCCCAAATGCCATCCAATCCTCTGTAAATGTTGCCATAAGAAACATCGCCTGTACGCAAATTAGTGTACATGGTAAAACCGCCCGGCGTATCAAAATAATTCATATAGCCATCAGTATAACCATCAACACCTCCAACAGCGCCCAAATCCTGGCCTGCAAACAAGATACACTCGCCATATGCAGGTTCAAACTTTTCACGCTCCTCATTTTCAACTTTTTGTTTTGTGGTGCTTTGGCACGCCATAAAAAGAATAGCAACAATTAGAATACTCAATATCTTCATAACATAAATTTTAACTCATTAAATAATATCCCAACCCAATTTATCGGACAATTCTCGTTGAGCTTTTTGGGTTGCTTCATTTATTGTTTTTGTTCCTGTACCATCCAACAGTGGGTCTACAAGCGTTCTGAGTGGTCGTTTACCGGGCTCGGTTTCAATTAATTTTATAATGGCATCAGCGATGGGTTGCGGATGCGGCAAAAAGTCCTTGGTGTCATCTGGATTACCCCAAACTTTGTAAGGCTCATCTTTTAGTTCTCCATACGAATCTAAACGGGCTTTATCAGATGGGCCATTCTGTATGGCTTCAAAATTGGTTTTAAATCCTCCGGGCTGAAGCATTACCACATCAACTCCCAAAGGCTTTAGTTCATAATGGTAACTTTCGCTTAAGCCTTCAATAGCAAATTTTGTTGCTGAATAAATTCCTGAGTAAGGAAAAACCACCCGCCCTTGAATACTTGAAAAATTAATGATAAGCCCTTCATTCCTTTTTCGCATTTCAGGTAAAACAGCTCGCATCATTCGCTGCACACCAAAAACATTTACATCGAACATTTTTTGAGTTTGTTCTTCGCTAAATGCTTCGGTCCAACCTGTGTCGCCAATCCCGGCATTGTTTATCACAACATCTATTTCGTCAACCAATTCTATCCCCCTTTTTAATGCACTTTTTATCGAATTACAACAAGTAACATCCAATTCAAGAATATGTAGTGTTCCACTTTGCTTTCCAGCAAAATCTTCCAGTTGAGAAGCTGCTTTTGCTGAAAAAGTATCTAAACCAATCATGGTTGCAAGAACCGTATAACCGCGCTTTATCAAAGTTTCAGCTGTTAAGCGTCCAAAACCACTGCTACATCCTGTTATTAGAATGTTCTTCATAATTCTTTGTACTCAAACCAATCGAAATCGGCGTGTTTTTTTCTGCCGGAAAGGTCCTGACAACAGATTCCCACAAAACTTCCTGTAAATGCAGCACGGTAATGCAAACCATTGTCGCGTACATAATCATCAGAAAGGATACTTGCATCCAGAACCGGACCTAATTTTTCCCAGTTTTCATCATCCAAGGAATAGTAAAACTGCAAATCTTCACGATTCATATTTCCTTTCAGGTAAACTCTATCGCCAATAATCTCAACAATACTTTCCAAAGGTTCTGAAAATGCACCGTTGTCTGCAGAAATAATTTGTAGATATTTTGTATCCGTCTCTTCGTTGTAGCTAACATGCGCATAGTGCATGTGCATGGTATTGTAGTAAAAAACCAAACCTGCCATTTGCTGGAAAGTATCAGGACTAAACTCAAAACAAGTTGCTGCTTCAACATTAAATGCCTGAATCCTTCTTGCTACAAGACTTTGCTCATGAATAGATTGCAATGACTCGCGTCCATACAAACGTAAAAAGCCGGGGCGTTCTTTTAAAGTGGCCCAATTTTCATTTACAGGAACGCGCAGAGAACTGAAATTCACATTCAGTTTTTCTGAATCAAAATCATCACGAACGGGTTCTGGTTGCCACGGACTTTCTGGTAATCCCTCTACTTCCACTTCCAATTGTGGCTCATTGTTATCTCCTTTGTGATACAACCAACCATCTTCACGCCACTCAACCGGTGCAATTGCAGTTTCACGTCCCAAAGTGCAACGTCCGTGCTTTTTTAGTGGACGTCCCACAAGGAAGGCAGCATACCAATCGCCTGTTTGTGTTTTAACAATACTGGCATGCCCCGATTTCTGTAGGGGCAAGTCAGGATTATTACGTGCTGTAATTACCGGATTGGTTGGATGGAGTTCGTAAGGTCCCCAAATGTTTTTTGAACGACACAAAGTTACCGCATGACCGTATTCTGTTCCGCCCTCTGCAGTCATCAAATAATACCACCCGTTTCGTTTATAAATATGAGGAGCCTCTGTGCAACCCAGTTCGGTTCCGGGAAAAATATTTTTAATGGGTCCAACTAACTTATTTTGTTCCGAATCGTATTCCTGTAAATAAACACCACCAAAAAATTTACCTCCCCGATGGTCAACAATCATATTCAGGAACCACTTTCTACCGTCATCGTCGTGAAAAAGAGAGGCATCGAAACCACTACTATTTAAATAAATAGGCTCCGACCATTCGCCTTTTTGAATATCATCAGTAGTAACCATAAAGTTCGGGGTGTCTTTCCAAACGCCATCAAACGATTTCACATTGGTGAAGATGGCATAGAAAGTACCATTATCAAAGGTTAGGCAAGGTGCCCAAACTCCGCATGAATCAGGTGCCCCTTTCATATCTAACTGTGAAGAACGAGTTAAAACATGGTTTATCAACTTCCAGTTCTTTAAGTCTTTTGAATGGTGGATTTGAAATCCTGGGAACCACTCAAAGGTTGATGTCGCAATGTAATAGTCGTCCTCAACCCGAATGATTGCTGGGTCGGGATTAAAGCCTTTTAATATTGGATTTGTTATTTTCATCTCATTATAATCTTTAATTTTCAACGGTATTCGATGTAACTCGCCTACTATGTTACTCGTGTATTAGAATAATTTCCTATGGCTCGTTTCATCTTTTTTAGATTCTAGACCGTTAGATTTTTAGACAGAATCCTAAACATGAGATTTCTTCTTGTCTAAAAATCTTGTACCTAAAAGTTGTCAGTCTCATTTTACCATCATCTTTTCAATTTCCTCTAAACTTTTTCCTTTGGTTTCTGGGAACCAACGAATAACCATAAAAATGAAGATTACCAGCAATGCACCATAAATAAAGAATGTGGCTGCCGAACCTATCATTTCAAGTTCAATTGGGAATATGGTGGTTACTATAAAACTGGTTAAGGCATTTAAAGTTCCTGCAATTGACATTCCCAGACCTCGAACCTGACCGGGAAAAATCTCGGAAAGCAGTGCCCAGGTGATTGGTCCTAAGGAAATGGAGAAACCAATCACAAACCCAAGAATTGCGATCATTACAAGAACCGAATTGATTGAGATAGTAGCATCGAGGAGTGATCCTCTTTGTTCGGAATAAATTTTATCGGCCAACTCTGTATCACCTGCAGCCACCAAAATTTCATTTTTAAATGTATTGAAGAATGCCAACTCTTTCGTTGCTTCGCTTTCTTGCATTTTAGTTAAAACCGTAGTTACAATTTGTTTTTCCTGTGTATTTTCAATTGAAGCAGCTATTGTCTCTAGATCGTTCGCCTCAATTTTATAACTAGATGTGTTAAAGCCCCAGGCAGACACCAAAACGGAAATCGCCATAATTGCAACACCTATAAGCAACAAAGGCTTTCTCCCTAAACGGTCGATTGCAAACATCGAAGCTACCGTCATTACTACCATGGTAATTCCTACAAGGTTCGACATAAAGAATGAACCGGAACCTCCGAAACCAGCCATACGGAAAATACGAGGGACAAAAAACATTACCGAATTAAAACCTGAAGCCATTTGAAAGAAAGCAACACTTAATCCCACCAACAAAACCAAACGCATGGGTTTGCTGAATAAAACCGACCAAAGTTTTCCGTACGAAACCTTCTCATGATTTCCGGAACCGGCAGCTTTCTGAATCTCCGCTAGTTCTTTCTCTGCATAAGCTTCACCTCCCATTTTGCTCATTATTTTTCGGGCTTCATCCATCTTGCCTTTGGTAATTAACCAACGTGGGCTTTCAGGAACAAAAAGCATAAGCACCATATAAATGGCAGGAAAAACAAAGCCAACACCCAACATCCAACGCCATGTAAGGTCGGGGTCGCTAACATTTTTTACAACTATCGAGTTTAACAGGTAGGCCAGCAAAAATCCAATCCCCACGTTCAATTGGTTAAACGAAACCAAAAAGCCCCGTTTCTCCTGTGGCGAAAACTCGGCAATGAACATGGGAACCACCAAAAGTGAAATTCCAATACCAAGCCCACCAATAAAACGCGAGATTAAAAAGAAGGTGTAATTGGTTGCCAAACCACTACCCAGCGTGCAAAAACTAAACAGGAAAGCCGCCAGCAACAATGCCCTTTTCCGTCCCAACTTGTCGCTGATGGTTCCTGCATTAAAATTTCCTATAAAAGTGGCAAGCATGGCAATACTAACACCTAGCCCTTCCAGAAAAGAACCAACTTTTAAATCGAAATATGAACGATAAAACTCACTTGCCCCCGACACATTTGCTGATATTCCCAAAAGCAGTCCACCAATGGATACAATAAAAGCCAATTTATAAACGTAAAACTTACTTTGCATACTATTAAATTTTTGTACGGTTACCCGAAGGGCCTGGCAGCCCTTCGTTGTAACCTGAACAGAACCTATACTATTGATTCTATAATACTAACTAAACGTGTCAAACTATTTAAATCAACCAGGGAACTCCTTGCTTATTGCTACAAAAAGTATAGACTACAATTACCAATTATTATCTTCTGCCTCCAAGTACCTCTCTTCTGACATCTTTTTTTTCCAGTTTTCACTTACATACTCATTCATTTGAATACGAGAATCTACCTTTTGAAAGGTTGGATTATTTTCCCACATTGCCTGAGAAGGCCAATCGACATTGATATAAGAAAAAGCCTTAATAACATCCTCGTTATTTTCAATTGTATTGAAAAAAGTTACAAACCACTCATCCCAAATCTTTCGAGCAACATCAGCCTTTTTGATATCTGCATCAAAATAAGTGTCGCCTTTTTGAAAAACAGGCGTAGCCTCTGCTATAATAACAGGTTTATTATGTTCTCTTGCAAATTCTATCATTTCCGTATCGGGATTGCCAAAATACGTATATGCACACCAATCTACAATATCATCACCTGGGTACCAAGCCGCCATTTCTTCCTTGGTTGTTCCAACCCCTTTTGATTGCCAAACATATGCAACATTAGTGATTCCCATTGAACGGTATTTTTCCACAATACGTCGCCAAGCCCGTAAATACAATACTTGATTGTAATGGTTCCAGTCATGACCATCAAATTCATAGCCAATGCGCAGAAAAATTGGACGTGGAGCCAGGCTTTTCATCCATTCTCCCAATTCAATAATCAAACTATCACGCTCCCCATTCACAATCTCTTGTTCTGCATCGACCATGGCTAAACCGATTGTAACCATTGCTTCTTCAAATCCAAGTGCTCTAATTTGCTTATTTGCATAACAATCTCCAGCACCCCAGTTGGCTAATGAAAAAATACCATCATTGCCAGTCATATCCCATCCAAAACTGTTGGTCCCTTTTGAAAATGTGGTGTAAACAGTGATGCCTGCGGGCTGAGGAAAATAATCAACATAACCATTGTTATAACCCTCCATACCTCCAATTGCTCCCATATCCTGCCCAATAAACACCAAACATTTCCCTTCTGGAGGTTCAAATTTGGCAATTAGCTCATCTTTTTTTTCTCCCATTCCCTCCTCCTTACTACATGATGAACATGAGAACAAAGTAAAAGCAAGTGTAAGAAAGATAGAAGCTTCAATTATTCTAAAATAGATTCTACTCATTTTTGTTATACTTATTAGTTTAATAATATTTTTTGAAATTGTTCATATTTTGCGAACGGACCAGGAACTGTTTCTTTCCCTTTCCTTATATTTCCATAAAAATCGGTAGTTACTTCCTGTAGCGATGCTACTCTTGGAAACACGTCATTCATAAGCAAATAGAAAAATTTGTTTTGAGGAACAAATTCCGCGGCAGCATATTTTTTTATGCTATTTATGTCATAACCCATTTTTTGCCATGTCTTTAAACAAATATTCTCGGGTTGATTTGTTGATATGTATAAATTGAAGTCAGAATAGTTACTTTCCGAACTAAACATTATTGATTGACCTCCATCAATAAATATATTGTTCACAATTCGATTTCGTTCCGCGCTTAGTTTGCGGCCATTTAAGGTACGACTTGTTGCCACTACTGCTCTTACAATTGGCCCTGTAGTTTTTGCAACTAAATTATGGGCAACCAACGTCTCATCTGAATCATTTAGATAAATTCCATTCCCATCAACATTCCATATAAAATTGTTATCCACCAGATTAGGGTACTGGGAAGCTTCTACAAAAATCCCTCCTTGTATAGTTTGAATATCATGAATTAGGTTTCCGGTAGCTCGAGAATAACGGTTATCCCAATCGAGCCAAATGGCATTACCTCCCTGAATATGATGAATATAGTTATTGCACACTAATGTTCGTTTGGCACGGAGAAGTTTTATGCCTCCGCATTCCCAGTAATTTTCAGCATCCTGCCAGCCACAATTATAAATATGGTTGCCTTCAAGCAATCCATTAGTAACCGTATAACTTCTTATCCCAGCAGTACCGCAATCAAATATCTCATTATTACGTATAATTACTCCCCCAAGATCCTCATCCTCCCTCGGTTGTATATTTTCTGGGCGTTTATCCTCAAACTCGTAAGCATAATACCCCATTTCAATTCCTGATGAATTTATACTACTGATTTTACAATCTTCAATAATCCAATGATGTCCTCCATTAATACATATAGCCCCAGTACTGGTTCGAAGAAAGCTATTCCCACAATGTTTAAAGGAAATCCCCCGCACTTGTATATAACCTATCCCAATTGTTTTGGGCTTAAGAAGATGACTCTGAGTGGTTATTTCCCAGCTGGCACTATTTGGATTTTGTCTATCGTAGGGATGAACATAAAGGGTTTTATTGTCGTTACTAATCCAAAAAGAACCTGGGAGACGAGTCAAATCACCATAACTCTCCAACTGCTGCAAACGTCTTCCATTTTGAAAAAGCAAACCTCTTCTTAAGGTCCATGGGCTTTTCCCAATACAATTTACCGCCCAGGGCATCATTTCATATTCGTGGTCTTCAATATTTTTTAGCTTAAATGGGAAATAATCATTTTCAAACAGGCTATTTGGCAACTCTGCCGACCACAACTTTTTGGACCATTGCACAACCTTCCCAACTTCTGGCTCTTCATCTGTAAGTACCATATTCCTTTCCCAACCCACATTAAGAATTCGTGAACCTTTTACTATGACTCTTTCCCCTGAAGCAGCTTCAAATGAAATCATTCTATCCTCAGCCTCTCCACTATTATTTGGCTGAATAAACTCGCGATAAACTCCGGCATAGATCAAAACCCGTTCACCTGCTTTAACACGTTGCGCTGCCTCGTTAATTGTTAACAAGGGTAACTCTTCTGTTCCGGGATTATTGTCAGAAGCATTAGTATGTCTTTGATTAACCACATAAGTTTTGGAGTACTTTGTGGTGTTTTTCCATTCATGGTAATTGTTCCAGTCAATTTGTTCTTGAGCCGAAATAATGTTTGAAGCAAGTACCATGAGACAAACTATCAGAAAACGATATCTTATAAAAATTAAGTTCATAATGTTCCTCCTTTTCCTCTATAAGTGGAATAGTAACACTGTTACTTTTTTATCAATTTGTTAGTGAACTGCTTGTTAGTCCAATTTTAAAAGAAGTATGAAAAGCGGCTCCTGCCTACCAAAGCTTTTACCGCTTTTCACTTCTTTTTACTTACTAATCAAACTAAACCTATTATTAATTAGAGACTTCATCTCTATACGAAATTCAATTAAATACTTATTCAATTGGGATTAAATCCTTCAGGTAAAAAATACCGTGTGCCATATGATTTGAACCTCCCATGCGGATTGCAACTACATCATAATCTACTGATGCGGGCAATAAAGCAGAACCATCGAAGGTTACAGTAACCCACTTATCAAAGTCGGCTTCGGGTACTGTAAATGGCATTACCGTCCAGGTGTTCCAAAATTCACCATTACTTGAATCAAGGAATATTATTTCAACCATAGGAGAAATTGTTGTACCGGCATAATCATTCATACTTGGCATGTAAACATCCAGATTGAACTTGGTGTACTTCGAAAAGTCCACAGGATTTTCAAGTGCTTTAAATTTATAATCCGAATAACCTCCTGCAGCATCGTTTTCGTAACGTGTGTACATACCAACAGCTTTTGAACTTCCTGCTGGGTCAGCAACTCCAAAGCTCATTCCTACGGTTTGATTTGCATCGTGCATAACCGTTTCGCCTGCATCTTCCGCTTCAAAAGTATGGAAGAACGACAAGCCTGTTCCTTTTAATGCATCAGCACGAGGTGTTCCTTCAGCTGTAAAGGCTTTAATAGGCATAAAGTCTTTTACAAAGAAAGTACCTGCTTCCTGGTGTCCAAAACCACCAATTCGTATCGCAATACCCGTATAATCAACCGGGCGATTTGCCAACAGTTCGCTTCCGTCCCATTTTACGCTAATCCATTTGTCTACATCCTCATCGGCCAACTGTACCTGAAGTACGGTCCATGTATTCCAGAAAGTTGGATCCTCTGTATCATAGAATATAACTTCTACAAGTGGAGTTAAATTTCCAGAAAAATCATTGCTTGAAGGAACGTAAACATCCATTTGGAATTTATCGTATTCTGAAAAGTCAATTGCCGAAGCAAAAGGTTCGAATTTAAAGTCAGAATAACCATCTGCCACATTACCTTCAGGGCGATCGTACTGTCCAACAATTTCTTCACTTCCAGCAGGATCGAATGCTCCGAAGAACATCGAAACACTGTTGTTTACTATTGGGAATAAGTTATCTCCTGAGAAATCTTGTTCGAAAGTATGGAAATAAGGTATTCCGGTTCCTGTCATCGCATCAAAACGTGGTGTTGCAGTTGGGCACTCAGGACAAGGTCCTCCACAGTCAACACCTTCTTCTCCCTGGTTTTGGATACCATCAGTACACGAAGGACAAGGATTTGGAGCAGAACCACCACAATCGATTCCTTCCTCATCACCATTTTGAATACCATCGTGGTGACTAGGCATTTCCATATAATCCCAGGTTTTGTTTTTGTCGTCACACGACACATTCACAAAAGCCAATCCTCCCAGCAAAAACATTGCTGCTAAAAGATATGATTTAAATATTTTGTTTTTCATTTTACAATTCTTTTAAGTTTTTAAGGATTTTCTATTGGTTGTAACCCGGATTCTGAGGCAACAAGTCGCTACCTACAATATTAATCTCAGTCTGAGGAATTGGCAACAATTCATCTCTACCTGCTTTGAAACCTTTCTCAATAAGAACAGGGTTAGAAGCTGCATCTCCCCAGCGAACCAAATCAGTAAAACGGTTCCATCCTTCTGTTGCCAATTCCTTGCGACGTTCTGACTTTACGTTTTCCAATGTTAAAGGAATTGAACCTAAACCGGCACGTTCGCGAATGGCATCTAACGAAGCTTGTCCGTTACCGCCGCCACCCATAGCTGATGCTTCTGCGTGCATTAGCAATACATCGGCATAACGAATAATTTTTTCATTTTTAGGAGATTGTTGAACACTTAACAAAGCATCCACTTCTTCCCAATCGAGGAAATATTTACGACAATATGCACTTGAACCAACAGCTAAAGTAAAATCAGGAGCAGGATCCCAACCTACTGCCGCAAGCCCTGGTGAATTCAACACTGTACCAGGAACGATAAAAGTCGCATCCAAACGTGTGTCAGCTTCATCGTAAATTGCAATTAATGACTGACGAGGAATAAAGTTACCCCAGGAAGTATACTTTCCTGACAACCACATAAACATCATTTGCCATGCACCAGATCCTTCTTGTTGGTTTACACCGCCAGTTTCAAAACCACCAGCTACCAATCCATCAACGTAATTGATTTCAAAAATTGACTCAATTCCAAACTCATTGTCTAACTCGAAGTTATCGGCAAAATTGGTTTCCAAATCGTAACCATGTCCCATAATCTCTTCGCAAAGTCTTACTACTTCACTCCAATTTCCATTGTATAAATTAGCTTTAGCTTCTAATGCCAATGCTGCACCGGCAGTTGCACGCCCCTGTTCTTCGCTGCCCATTTTCGGCAATAAAGAAGAAGCCTGGCTGCAGTCCTGAAGTATTTGATCGTATATAGCTGAAGTTGAAGCACGAGGCAAAAACAGCTCCTGATCGGTACTGGTAATTGCTTCAGTTAATAAGGGCACACCACCAAATAAACGTACCAACTCGAAGTAACATAGTGCTCTTAAGAATTTGGCTTCTCCTTCTAAACGTTCGCGCAAACCAGGTGTAGTAAACTCGAATGTTTCGTAAATGTGTAAAGCTGTATTGGCTCTTGAAACTCCTTGATACCATTTGTTCCATACTTGCAAAACACTTGCGTTGTGTGGTAAAATGGTAGAAAAGTTATCAAAATCCGCACCGAGAGCCCAGAAATTGGCTTGCTGCGAATGCAAATCGTCTGAACGAATTCCCTGAAATATTAATGGGAAACAATGAGAGCCGTTTAACGATTGCCATTGTAAAACATCGTACACTGAGTTTACCGCCGAAATCATATCAGCCTCAGTTTTATATGTATTCTCTACTGCAATGGATGTAATTGGTTCTTTTTCCAAAACATCTTCGCATGATACGGTTAGCAATAGCATTGGTAAAGCTAAAACCGCTAGTATTTTGTATATTCTATTTGTCTTCATCTTTATATTTTATTTACTGATCATGGATTAAAAGTTAAGTTGAAAACCAAATATTACTGTTATTGGCTGTGGGTAAAATCCACGGTCAATACCGATGTCAAGAGAGCTTCCTTTTGCTACCTCACCAATTTCTGGTTCAACACCATCGTAACCGGTTATGGTAAATAAGTTCTGACCTGATACGTACAGACGAATTTTTTCGCTGTAAACCTTTTTCGAAACATTTTCAGGTAGAGTATATCCAATGGTTGCATTTTTCAAACGGAAGAAAGAACCATCTTTCACATGGAAGTCTGACACCAGGTTTTCACCATTTGTATCGCCTGCTGCGCTAACTACCAACGAGCGCGGAGCACCTTCTTTAGCATAATAGCTTGGACGGTTTGAACCAATGGCATCGTAACGAATGGTTGCATCGAAGATGTCGTTTCCTTGAGAGCCGTAGAAGAAAGCGCTAAAATCGAAACCGGCTACACTTGCTCCCAGATTAATTCCATATGTGAAATCAGGAAATGGATTTCCAATGTATGTTTTATCACCTTCGTTCGGACGTGTTTTGTCGTTTCCACTGTTATCGTTGTCTTTGAACAATAGGTTTCCTACTGCGTCAATACCTTCAACTTCGTAACCGTAGAAACTTGAAATTGAATGTCCAACATCAGTACGCGTAATTGGGTCGGCATACAATTGACCAGTAAAACCACCATCTAATGGTTGCCCATTGTCACCTAAACTTGTTACCTCATTTTCGTTTATACCAATATTAAACGATGCATTCCAGGCAAAACCGTTGTTGTAACGTTTATTGTAAGTTGTCATAAACTCAAAACCTGAGTTCTTCACACTCCCCACATTATCAACAGCAGGATTTAAACCAATGTACGTTGGTGAACCAACAGCCAATAAAATGTCGCTTGTTTCTTTAATATAATAGTCAACTGTAATACCTAAGGTGTTGTTAAATGCATTTAAGTCTAAACCAAAGTTGGTTTGCATTATTTCTTCCCATTTCAAATTAGGATTTGCCAAACCTGTTAAGGCTAAACCTGTATTCGGTCCGTAAGATGTATTTGCATCAACAGTACTTAGGGCGCGGTAAGGTTCCAGGTTATCGCTACCATTTACACCCCAGCTGGCACGCAGTTTTAATAAGTTAATGTTATCAGATGACTGCAGGAAATTTTCTTCAGAAATCACCCATCCGGCAGATACTGCTGGGAAAATGCCATAACGTTCGTTCGCACCAAACTTAGAAGAACCATCAACGCGCAAGGATGCGGTTAATAAGTATTTTTGTTGGTAATCGTAAGTTGCCCTTCCAAAGAATGAGGTTAAAACATCTTCGAAAATTGGGTAAGGATTATAAATGAAAGAAGAATGATCTGTTGCCAACTGGAAATTAACATCGTCAAAATCGTTGGTCAAATAATCAGTGTAGTTCTGGTATCCGCCCGATACATAAGGATTCTCAATATAAGAATCGATATAAGAGAAACCTCCTAGTATTTTCAAGTTATGATCTGAAGTATTTTGGAAGGTATATTCAGCAGTGGCTTCAAACTGGTTTCTTTTGGTTGAATAAGGAGATTCCTGGTAATTAACATTTCCCTCAGTAGTAAATGTTTGCTCAGGATAAGAAGCTTTTGGCGTAAAACTACGCAATAAACCATCTAGCTGGTAATAAGAATACGAAGCATTCATATCTAAACCTGATACAGGATTCCAATTTAAACTACCGGAAAGCAGTTTTACATCCTGAACTGCTTGGCGGTTTGTTATTTCAATACTCCAAAGTGGATGAGTTACAGCACCTAAAACATTCAACGGAACACCGTTATATACAGGACTAGGGTTCTGACGCCCCATATTAAACAATTCATCATTTTCGGCACGTGTTGGATAAATAGAAGGAATTGCTGTTATGTAGTTCATTAATGCTGTTCCTGTTCCGCCACTGTTTTCCACAAGGAAATTACGTTCAACGCGTGTGAAGTCACCTCCTAGTTTCAAAATGAGGTTCGAAGTAATGTCGGTATCGAAGCTAAATCGTACATTTTTACGGTTGTAGTTCGATTTATCATCTTCACCACCTACCATACCATCTTGTCCAAAATATCCAGCCGCTAATTCATACGAGTATTTGTCACCTCCATCTGAAACAGAGAAATGATAGTTTTGCATTGGAGAATTTTTCTCGAATACTTCATCATACCAATCAGTATTTGGCAACGCGGCACGTTCGGAATCAGTAAATTTTCCTCTTCCGTTAACCGTACCTCCACCTGCTAAAACATCATCAATAGATTGATTGTAATAATCAATGTATTGATCTTTATCCATTAGGTCGGGTTTATAAGCAAGGTTTTGAAAACCATAATATCCGCTTACGCTTACATTTGGTTTTGGCATGTTTCTACGTCCCGATTTTGTTTGAACCAAAACAACACCATTACCACCACGCGAACCATAAATAGCAGCTGATGCAGCATCTTTTAGAATAGAAATGTTTTTAATATCTGATGCATTTAAATACTCCAGGTTGGGAACCTGAATTCCATTTACCAAATAAAGAGGTTCAGATTGGTTAGGAGTACCAATACCACGCATACGAACAGTTAAAGGTGCACCGGGAGAACCAGATGTTTGCACAACAACAATACCGGGAGCCGCACCTTGTAAAGCACTTTCCGGACGGTATTGTTTAACCGTTTCAATTTGTTTGGATGACACGGTAGAAATAGCAGTAGAAATAGCCCTTTTGTTTTGCGACTGACCATAACCTGTTACTACAACTTCTTCTAAGGACAAAGCATCGCTTTCCAACACAACATCTAATGTGGCCTGACCACTGTATTGCACATCTTGAGTTGTGTAACCAATAAAACTTACCTGAAGAATAGCGTCGGATGGTATACCATTTAAAGTATAATTACCATCGATGTCGGAAACTGTTCCGTTAGTTGTTCCTTTAATTACAATATTGGCGCCTGGAATTCCTTCTCCTGAAGAATCGGTAACTTTACCGCTTACAGAATTCTGCGCATGAGCCAATATTCCACAAAAAAGGAAGATTAGAATAGTTAGAACTTTTCTCATAACAATTTTTGATTTGATTAATTATCTTGAATTACTGACACAAAACTATGTGACGCACAAATTTTATCACAAAAAAACACTACGTCACAATTACGCCACTACTTCACTTCAAATACTTCAAAATTTATTGATTCTTTGTCTTTCAACCACTTAAAACCTCACAACACCATCCAACACTACTTCACATCAATATTTTAACTACTTTTACATTGGTTTTCACAATTGACAAAAATAACAACAATAGATATTGTAAGAAGTACAGTTATTTATGAAAAAAGGTACATTTATCTATTCATTAATCTCCTCTTTATTCTGCTTATCATTCTTTATTTCTGCTACCGCACAAATCGACATAAAGAATACAGGTTTACCATTTATCACACACTATACTCGTCACGATTATAAAGCAGGTGCTCAAACCTGGTCAATTGCCCAGGATGAAAGAGGTGTTATGTATTTTGGGAATAATAGTGGTTTGATGGAATACGATGGAGAATCATGGAATCTAATTCCAATGCCTAACGATTCTTATGTACGCTCAGTTTTTAAAAGTAGTGATGGGAAAATTTACGCAGGAGCTTACAATCAATTTGGTTTTATTAGTGCTGACGAAAAAGGAAATACAATTTTTCAATCAGTATCGGATAATTTGCCTTCAGCATATAGTGACTTTGGAGAAACATGGGGAATTTTTGAAATGCCCTGGGGAATTGTTTTTCACTCTTTCTCCTCGGTATTTACTTACTACGGAGAACTAAAACCTTTGGTAACCAACCAATCGTTAAACTTTGCACACAAAGCCAATGATCGACTCTTTATTGGGCATAACAAACAGGGCTTAATGGAAATTACCCCCCGTGGTCTTTCTTTAGTGCCCGGAGGTGAATTGTTTAAAAGTAAATCTATCTCTTCCATACTGGAGTTAACAGAAGGCAAACTCTTAATATGTACATCGTTTAACGGTTGCTATTTATATGACGGAACTAGCTTCAGGCAATGGGAAACACCCATTTCTGAGTTGGGCAGAAAAAACCAAATATACAGAGGTATATCATTACGAAACGGATATTTTGCTTTCACCACCATTAAAGATGGGATTTACTTTTTTGATCATAACGGTAACATAAAACTACATTTAAACAGAGATTATGGTCTACAAAATAATTCAGCCATAAGCATATTTGTCGACAATTCTGAAAACCTATGGGTGGGTTTAGATAATGGTATCGACTATCTAAACATAAACTCTGCGGTAACCAATATTTTCCCGGTTAATAATATCGGAACGGGTTATGTTTCACTAAAAAAGGATGAACATATCTATTTTGGTTCCAACCAGGCACTATATCACTATAACTGGGAAGAAGAGAACATTGAAGCATCACTAAATCCGAATAAAGTAAATGGTATTGATGGGCAAATATGGAATATTCAAGAATTTAATGGACATATTCTGTGTGGTGCACATAATGGGACTTACGAATTAATTGGAAAAGATGCCTATCCTGTAAGCAACGTATTGGGTGGTTGGAAATTCCTACCAACATCAGGTAACAACGATTACCTGATTGGAGGCACGTATACGGGATTAATTCTGATTAAACATACCCCGAGTCAAATACCACATTTCGAATTTATAAAAGAAATTGAAGGTTTCGATTTTTCGTGCCGCGAAATGGAAGTAGATAACAAAGGATACCTGTGGGTAAGCCATGTACAAAAAGGTGTTTATCGCATAGGCTTAAAACCTACAATGGATGGCATTCAAACCATAAATTTTTATAACCGCAAAAATGGATTACCATCCGATTTCAATAATTCTGTATTTAAAATAAAAGGAGCGGTTTTAATTTCAACGGTTGATGGGATTTACCGTTTTAATGCCCGCCGACAGGCTTTTGAGAAGGATGAAAAATTATCGGCTGCTGTAGGGCCTGAGAAGATTGATAAGTTCTACGAAGACAATTACGATAATATTTGGTATTTCACACAGGATAAACTTGGTGTATTGCGAACCAACTTCCAGGGAGAGTTTTATGCTGAGATATTACCTCACAAAGAACTGAAAGGTAACTTTGTGACAAATTATGAGCATGTGTTGCCCTTAAATAATCAGCATTACATAATTAGCACTCAAGATGGTTTTGTACATTTCGACAAGTCCTATTCAAGTTTAGATGAAAATAAATCGGATATTTTGCTTCGTAAATTATCAACTGCCAGTAACGAAGTTCTTTTTGGAGGAAACTTTGTAAACTCGGAGCAACAACTACAAACTCATCAACCCTTTGATCAATTAATAGAAATCCCGAATAAGGATAACAGCCTACGTTTTGAATTCAGTGCCAACTCCTATTCTAATCAGGATAAAATAGAATACTCATACAAACTGGAAGGAAAAGACAAGAACTGGAGTGAATGGAGTGAGAATAGTACCATTGAGTTTCGAAAGCTTTCTCCCGGAAAATTTACACTTCTGGCAAAGTCAAGAAACGGTGCAAATGCCGAATCGGAGCAATTTACCTACACATTCACTATTCTAAAGCCTTACTATTTAAAACCGGCTTTTATTGTATTATATATAGTTGTCTTTGCAGGATTAATCTACCTGGTCGTATTCTTAATGCGACGAAAAATTGAAAAGGAAACAGATATTTTACAGAAAAAGCAAGAAAAGGAATTAAAGGAACAACAAAAGGAACACAACCATGAAAAGTTAATACAAGAACAGGAAATAATACGTTTACGAAATGAGAAACTAAATATTGAGAACGAACGTAACCGCGCCGAACTAGAGAATAAATCAAAGGAACTGGCATCCATTGTTATGCGCATTTCCTACTCCAATGACCTCTTAAACCGAACCCGGGAACAACTAATGAAGGTTGTAAACAAAATGGTTCATACTGAATCGAAACAACAAGTTCAACGACTTGTGAATAGCCTGGAAAAGGAATTAAACCAAGACGATGATTGGAAACAATTTGAAGTTCATTTTGACCAGGTACATGAGAATTTTATTCAACATTTGCGGGAGCAATACACCGAACTCACTCCCAAAGATTTAAAAATGGCTGCCTATTTACGCATGAACATGTCGACTAAAGAAATAGCACAACTATTCAATCTTTCCACCCGTGGAGTGGAAACAAGTCGTTATCGTTTGCGAAAAAAAATGGGCTTAGATAGGGAAGCTAATTTGACTGATTTTTTGTTGGGAGTGAGGTAGATTTCAATTTTTATGGTATAGATATAATGAATAACACCCTGAAAAATTAAACAATTCATAGGCATTTCAGTATTTCTATTTAACTAACCAAAAACAATCGTGTTTTATAAGGTTTAAACCATGATTGTCCGAACATACCGCCACCTAAGTGTAAACAAAAAGAAAGTCAAAGACTTCATGAATCTTGATCTACCTAATTTCACTATATAGTACAATGTATTGTAGTTCACAAAACTCATAAAATACTGAAACTATAAAAAGGCAAGCTAAATACGTGTATTTGTAGCATGAAAAATAAACAAAATACAAGTACCATAAAACGACCGTTTTAGTGAACTACACCACCTTCTGTATTAATTTTAAAAAACAAAACAGCTCTATAAACTATTCATAAGAACCAAACCCAAATTGGAAAAATATCCCTCTTCAGGTTTAGAAAGTATTAACACCAACCTTTCCCCTTAAATCAACACGCCATCCAAATTTTGCAACTTTTTAGAAAGCATCTGCATATCGTTTGAAATTTTGCTATCGGTAATGCGTGCATAAATCTGGGTTGTTCGAATACTGGTATGCCCCAACATTTTACTAACGGTTTCAATTGGCACTCCTTTAGCTAAAGTTATAGTTGTTGCAAAGGTATGGCGTGCCAGATGAAAAGTCAGGTTCTTTTTAATTCCGCACAAATCGGCAATTTCTTTCAAGTATGAGTTTATCCGTTGATTACAATTAACAGGCAATAGCCTTTCATCCTTACGTACAGAATCATACTTTTCTAGTATCATTCGAGGAATATCAAGGAGCAATATTTTCGATTGAACATTTGTTTTCTGACGCTTTTTATCAATCCAAAGCTTTCCATCAAAAGAATTCCTAATATCTTCTTTCCTCAAGTTTCGAACATCAACATATGCCAAACCTGTAAAACACGAAAAGACAAAAATATCTCGCACCAACTCCAGTCGTTTAATGGCAAATTTCTTTCTCATTAACAATTCCAACTCCTCTTCTAAAAGAAAACCTCTATCTGCTTTTTCAAAGCGTATTTTAAAATTGACGAAAGGGTCCGCCTGTAACCATCCGTTATTTTTAGCAAGAGTAATAATGTGTTTAAACTGTTGTAAGTATTTTGCCGTTGTATTTATCCCACAATTATGAATAGAACGAAGATAGGTTTCGAAATAACGTATAAAATTATAATTGATTTCTTTTAGTGCAATATCTTTGATTTTATATTGGTGCATCATAAAATCAGCCAAACGCTGCCTAGTCCGTTTGTATTTCTCAACTCCAGCTTCGGTTATATCCTTCCCTATTCGTTTTTCCAAGTCATCGTTATGGTTCTTAAAAACCACAAGCAACATTTGCGATTTTACGGTTACCCCTAAAAATGCATTACGGATTTTTTCTACAGTCACATGGGTATCCTGCCATTCTATTTCGCGATAATGCCTGATTATTGAAGCCCTAATATTTTCAATGCTTGAATTCAATAGTCTCGCACTTGCAGAATTCCCAACCGCTTTCCCGCTTTTCGTATCCCAGGATTCTGGTTTTATTTTTAGTTTAGAACTAAATTGAGAAATTTGTCCATCAAGGGTAATACGAACCATAATAGTTGTCTCCCCTTTCTTATTAACGTAATTTATTCTCACATAAAATAAAATCTGAAATGTGCTTTTCATAATACCTAAAATTTCGTTACAAAATTAATTTTAACAACTCAAAATCAAGCTATTTACAAAAAGACAATATGCGACAGTTCAGAGACTTACTCGATTAATCGTTACAGTTTTTCAATTACCAAATACTGTAACGTTTTGGTAACGATACTTTGTCTGAATTTGGAATTATTTTGTCGTGATTTGGATAATTTGGGGCAAAAAAAATTGCCTAAGAAGCTGATTTGCTGTTCATTTCTTCTTTTGGCAATTTTTTGTCTTATCTTTAATGCTCCCCAGGTTGGACTTGAACCAACGACCTACGGATTAACAGTCCGCCGCTCTAACCAACTGAGCTACTGGGGAAGATTATACTTCCTTTGTGTAAAACAAAAAAACAAAGCGCTACATGATTGTTCATATAACGCCATTGGGCTCCCCAGGTTGGAGAAGAACCTTCCATCGTAGCACATCAATCCCCAAAATATCAATTTAAATAATCCAAATCCCATGCTTTTCACCTATATGTTTAACATCTTATTTGCCCCCTCCAATTTTTCAGAAAGCTCCTCCATATCATGACTAATCTTGCTATTCGTTATTCTTGCATAAATCTGTGTAGTCTTGATGTTTGAATGCCCAAGCATTTTACTAACTGTTTCTATTGGTACTCCTTTAGACAATGTTACAGTTGTTGCAAAAGTATGACGAGCCAAATGAAAAGTCAGATTTTGCCTAATTCCACATAAATCCGCAATCTCCTTCAAATAGGAGTTCATTTTTTGATTACTCAAAACTGGCAAAACTTTTCCATTCAGGAGTTTCCCCTTATACTTTTCCAAAATCAATTTAGGGATATTTAATAAAAGGATATTGGATTGAATATTTGTTTTTTGCCGCTTTTTCATAATCCAAAGCTTACCATCAAAGGAGCATCTGATATCATTTTCTTTCAAATTCTTGACATCAACATAAGCAAGTCCTGTATAACAGGAAAATAGAAAAACATCTCGGACCTGTTCGATTCTTTTAATGGCAAATCTTTTTTGCATAATCATGTTGAGTTCTTCCTGAGTAAGGTACCCCCTGTCAACTTTCTGTAAACGTATTTTATAATTTACAAAAGGATCTGCACTAATCCATCCATTGTTTTTAGCAAGGATAATTATCCGTTTAAATTGCTGCATAAACTTTGCAGTTGTGTTTATATTACAATTGCAAGTAACCCGTAAATAAGTATCAAATCCTGTAATGAAACTATAATTGATTTCCTTTAAAGCAATGTCACTAAGATTGTACTGGTTCCTCATAAAATCTGCAAGCCGTTTTCTTGTAAGCTCATACCGACCTACCGCAGATTCCGAAATCCCCTTTCCTATCCTTTTCTGCAAATCCTCATTATGTCTCTTAAAAACAACCAAAAGCATTTGTTGTTTTGTTGATATGCCAAGGAAAGCATTCTTAATCTTTTCTGCAGAGACAGACGATTCATGCCTTTCTATTTCCTGGTAATGAAGAAATAGAGTTGCCCGAATATTATCAAGAGCTGTATTAAGTTGATAAACCCGAGCGGATTTACCTATAACTCTGTTTGCTTTAGTATCCCAGATACTAGGGTCAACATTAAACTTGGAACTAAATTGTGCATATTCACCATTTACGGTAATTCGAACCATAATTCCAACTTCTCCGTTCTTGTTTACCTGGTTTTTTCTTGCATAAAATAAAATCTTAAATGTACTCTTCATAATACTTAATTAATTGGTTATAAAACTAATTCAATCAAGCTACCTAAGTAAAGTCAAAAGACGACAGTTCAGAGACTTATGGCACAAATCGTTACTAATCTCCTTCAAATATTTTAGTAACGATTTAGTAACGCTTCTTTGTCTGATAATGTCGTAATAATGTCATTAACATGACCTTATCAAAAGACAATAAAAAATGACGGAACGACAACGTAACTCCCTGTTGAACAGAGCCAATCATCACTATAGCCTTCAATTGTCATGCTAATTCATAATTATTTACCTATTGCGACACCAACACATTAAAAACTGATTTACTGACACTTACAAGTACAACATTAAGTTTACAAAGGATGTCTGATATTCGATTGTCACAAACTTTCTACGAATTGTCCGCAATCTACTGAATATCAAGGAATGGAAAGAATAAAAAAAGAGTTGTCATAAAATGACAACTCTTTTACCGTTTTTGGGTGAACCTGAATAGACAGGAACTCCGGCACGTTGTTTTACTTTATTCAATTCATTGATGGCCTCGTTCACCATATTTGTCGCTGCCAATGCTTCTGCTTTCAACAAAATAATATCAGCATACCGGTAAACAATTAAATCATTATCAAAATACCTGTCATCGTAAACCGTACCCCTAAACTTGTTTTGACTAGTAAGTAATACTTCTCCGTTAGCCATTACCGCATCAATCATTGAAACATTTTTTCTAACATCTGAAGCGTATTCATTAAAAGCATTTTTCAATTCAGGGCTAGGGCCATAAACGTGTCTTGCTGAATTTCGCACTGTAACAGGTAAGTCTTCATAATTTGCGGCACCAGTTACATTTATGCCCCAGGAACTAAGCCTGTCTGCATATAAGTTATCCTTCTCCTGGTATTCAAAGAATAGTGAAAAGATAATTTCATCATTTTTCTTATTATCCGCACTAAAAATATCACCAAAGTCAGGTAATAAACTAAGGCCCGATTGTTCTACTATTGCAATTGCAGAAAGTGCTGCATCAAAGTCGGATTGCCCACCACCAAGAACTTTACCTGTCCACATTTTTACATCGGCTTGTAAAGCATATGCTGCCGGTTTCGACATCCTGTTTTTGTCCACATATCCTTCTTCCGGGAAGAAAGATAGAGCTGTCGTGATTTCGCCATTTATAAAATTAAACACTTCATTTACATCTGCCCTGGCAACAAGTTCAACATCGGCATTTTGTGTTGGTTCTGTTACCAGCGGAACATCGCCCCAAATTTTTGCCATTTGGAAATAGACCATGGCTCGTAAAGCGTGGGATTCTGCCAATATCCTGTTTCTATCAGCTTCGTTTGAGAATTCAATATTATCAATCTCATAAATTAACCTGTTTATATGATAGATAGTATTATAAAAGCCACTCCAGGAAGGCGCGTTAGCCGCACTTAACGATTGTGCCCAAGCCTCAGATACGGGACCAATCTGACCGGGTTCAAAAGAGTCACCACGATCTTCACCATACAAAATTGTATTGGTCCTTGTTCTTATCGCGCTGTAGATTCCTACAAGGTATGCCTCACAATCACCGGGTTCATTCCAGAAACTTGAGGAGGTGATACTCGATATTGGTTTAACATCTAAATATTCGTCGCAGCCAAAATTTAAAAACATTAAGGCCGAAAATAAACTATATAAAATATATTTTTTCATTGTTTGTTAGTTTTAGAAAGTTAGACTTACTCCAAATTTAAACTGTCGGGGACGAGGATAATCTCCTCGCTCACCTCCATCATAGTTTTCTGGTGTCAGGCCATCGTAGGCAGTTAGATATCCAATATTATAAGCCCCAGCTGTTAGAAGAATATTACTCATCTTCATCTTTTTTGCTATTTGTGAAGGTATGCTATACGAAAATGAAAGCTCCCTAAAAGCAAGATAGTCGCCTTTTGAAATATATAATGAATTTGGATAAGAATAAGATGCCGCCGGGCCAACTCCCGAATAAATAGTGCTTCTTACATGGTTTCGTTTACCATTATCCCAGTCGGAGGCAGCACTATATCTGGGTATTGTTGCCTGATCGCCTTGTTCCCACCACATATCGTCGCTTATAACATCGGTAAGGGTCATTACCCGGTTTCTGGCATTACCATTTGCCCGTGCTCGCCATCCATTTGATATTACATGCCCTAAAGCATAGTCCATCACAAAACGGAAGGAAAATCCTTTCCAGTTTACAGTATTCGTAATTCCACCAATTTTATCGGGAGCTCCCCAGCCCATAAAAACCATGTCCCTGTCATCAATAATATCATTTCCATCTACATCTTCCCAGATAGCATCACCTCCAACTTTCTGTTCACCTGCGGGTTTATTCAACCAGTAACCAGATACTTTTGTATCATAAGGAGCCTGAGCGGCATCTTCGTCAGTAGCGTAAACTCCAATCATGTTAAAAGCCCATATGCCTCCGAGGCGCTCACCTTCAGCTAGACCACCAACCATTTTGTAGTCGCCCAATTCTTTATCGTAGATCAAACCTCCGTTAATCCTGTTCTTCTCGTTTCCATTATCCGGCAGGTCAACGACAACTAATCTGTTAAAACTAAAATTTGCAGCAATATCCCAGGTTAATTCTTTTGTTTTTATGGCCTGAACGCCTAACTCAAATTCAACACCCCTGTTCCTAACAGAACCGTAATTTGCCCGAATCGTATTAAAACCTGATTCACGTGGTAAAGGAATAGAGACAAGTCGGTCTTTTGTAATCTTGTTATAGAAGTCTCCGTATAAAGAAATCCGATCGTTTAAAAAACTGGCATCAAAACCAATATCAGTTGAGCTGGTGGTTTCCCATACCAATGAATTGTTGGCGAGAGTAGTATTCAAAATACCCGGGATCCAGGTATAATTATATCCTGACGAGTAGGCTCCCTGTGTATCAGAGATTGAAAGAACATTATTTCCTGACTGGCCCCAACTTGCGCGTAACTTTAACTTGTTTATAGAGGCAACATTCCAAAAATCCTCACTGTGCACATTCCATCCTGTTGTTATGGCCGGAAAAAATCCCCATTTATTGGTTTCAGAGAATTTGGATGATCCATCAATTCTACCACTTATTCCCAGCAAATATTTTTTCTTGTAGTCATAATTTACCCTTCCGAAGAAAGAAACCAAACGGTCATCACTAATCGTAGATGAAACTCTCTCGTCTTCTGTACTTGAAGCATTTAGGGTTGGTATATAGTCAGTTGGCGCATTTTTCCCTGATCCACTCAAAATGAAATAATGATAGTCTGTAAGATTTGCTCCTCCCATAGCATTGATAGAATGGTTTTTGTTGAATGTTTTATCAAGTGTCAGAATAGCATCACCCATATATCTCCTGCCTAAAGAATGACTGGAACTCATATTCCTGTTCTTATCAAATTCATGATAACTTTCGAAATAGTTATAAACCTGCTCATCGTTAAACAACGAACCAGAGGGTTTGAAATGAAGTCCTTTGGTGATTTCCCAATCTAAACCTATCCTAAAAGTTGAACGATATCTTTTTTGTTCATAATCCTCATAATACAATTCATGTAAAATGTTTCTGGGAGAGCCGCCTCCTTCACCAATGGCCGGAGTACCATCAGGATAATACATTCTAACTGAATGTGGCAAACGGGAAGACCTGTTAAGAGTTCCATTATAGCTGGCAGGATCATTATAGTTGGCATATTGGTAGTTAACACCAGCTTCCACCTGAACATTGTCTTTTACGTTGTAGGTGGTATTAATCAAAAAACTCAAACGTTCGTAAAAAGTACCTTTTACGATACCTTCCTGATCTGCATAACCAAGCCCCGTGTAAATACTTGCCTTTTCGTTTCCTGCTGAAAAATTAATGTCGTAATTATTACTGATACCGGTTTGAAACATTACTTCATCATAATTATTGTCTTTAAACAACATTTTTTTTCCGGTAACGGGATCAATCATGGTTTGATACCCTTGATTATCCAGTAAATCACTAACGAGCCCAGGCCCTTCTGCGTTAATCAAATCATCGATAAACTCGAGCGTATGTTTAGCATTCATAAATCCGCCACCGTGCTGATTATTGCTAATATTATTGGTTGAATAAGGATAAGCACCGTCAGACAAACGTTTCGCGGAGTTGACATCATCCAACCCAAGTGCAGCTGCCTTTCTGCTTGCCCAGATATAATCTTCGGCACTTGAAAAAGGATAGGATTTTGCAATTGTTTCAACCTGAGTAGAATACTTGAAGTTAATCTGACCTTTCCCTGATTTCCCTGATTTTGTTGTTATAATTACAATACCATTTGCTCCCCTTGCTCCATAAATGGCAGTAGAAGCTGCATCTTTTAAAACCTGAAGGGTTTCAATATCCTCTGCATTAAGGTCGTTAATGGGTCTTATCACTCCGTCAACGATATACAATGGACCATCTGAATCGGGAGAAGTGGAAGTCCCTCCCCTAATAACAACCTTTGCTGATGCTCCTGGCATTCCATTGGTAACCCGAACATCTACCCCGGCAGCTTTTCCTTGTAATGCATTAATGGGATTTACCTGATTGGACATTCTGATTTCATCGGCTTCAATTTTTGATACGGAACTGGTAACCAATGCCCTTGATTGTGTTCCATATCCAATAGCCACCACTTCTTCAATACCAACTGAAGATAACTTCAAAAAAACATCTAGCTTAGTTCTTCCATCAACACTTATTTCCTGATTTTCGTAACCAATGAACGAAAACACAAGAACTGCGTCAGGACTAACACTCATGGTATAATTTCCATCTACATCGGAAACAGTCCCGTTTGTTGTCCCCTTGACAACAATATTAACTCCCGGCAGAACCTCTCCGGTGCTCTCGGTAACTGAACCTGTAACAGTAATAGTTTGCTGGCCAAATACAATTGCAGGCACAATTAAGAATATTGCACCCACCATCGAAAGTTTAGCTTTTCGCAAATACAATTGCCAAAAGCTTCTTTCCTTTTTTCCGTCTGTTTTTTTCATAAATTTGTAAACTTTTAAGATTAATTCAATTATTTGGATTAGTTTTTTTTAAGGTCCTGCGCTGGTATCGCAGGACCTTTGTCTAACCAAACTAAAGCTATTAATCAGGTATTCCTGATTTCGAAAAACTCTTCACTATTCAGATCATTTATAAGTTGCTCATAACTATCTTCATTAAACTCTGATACTGGTAAACGGAAATTACCACAATCAATTCCAAGTGTTTTCATTAAACGCTTGCCCACCACAATGGCTCCTCCGTATTGATTCAGTATGGTAATAATTTTTACCGACTTCAGTTGTTTTTGCCTTGCAGCTTCTATATTCCCTTTTATAAAATCGCTAATTATATCACTATACAGTGGAGCCATAAAATTGTAAGTACTGCCTACTGCTCCTTTTGCACCAAAGGCAAGGCCTGCAAGCAGTAACTCATCATAACCATGCAGAATATCCCATTTACCACCATCCTGGTTTATACATTGCTGCATTTCCATAAAATTGTTATCGGTAAATTTTATCCCTGCAAAATTAGGTATCTTCCGTGGTGCCTGTTTTATAAACTCACTCATTGAAAGCCTGATCCCAGACACATTGGGAATGTGGTAATAGTAGAATGGTAATTGAGGAGAACCTGCGGCGACTTCGGCACTAAAACCCACCAGTTCTTCAACACGGGCAGGCTGTAAAAATGCCGGTCCCATACAACCAACAGCGTATGCGCCCGCACTTTGGGCATGTTGTGCCAACTCATTGGATTGTTTTGCCGATGTGGTGCCCACATGTACAATGACATTAAAATCATCGCTTTGTTCTGCAATCCACCTTTCAGCAACATTTTTTCGCTCTTCCCCGGTCATCAGCATCCCCTCTCCCGTGGTTCCGCAAATAAAAACACCTTTTAATCCATCATTCTTTAACTTGTTCGCATATGGCGGAATCATGTTCAAATTCACTGAACCATCCCGATTCATGGGTGTAAATGGTGCGGCAATCAGACCTGTAATCTTATTTTGCATTTAATTATTTTTATTTATTGTAGTTGTACAAGAATTCCCAATAAGGTTGTAAGTGTGCTTTTATTGCATTTCGGTATTCATCTTTCTTACCTATTTTAATCAATTGCAACAAATCAGCATGCTCAACAATTCTATCCTGTTCTTTTAATTTTATGTTGATTGGCTGGAAATGACTTTCGTAGTTTTGCTTTGCAAAAACAAAAATCGGGTGCATAATTTCATTAAACTGGAGGATAAAACTGTTCCCTGCGATTTTATAGATCTTGGTATGAAACAGCATCTCATCTTCAACAGACAGGTTATTGATACCAATAGCTTCCTGACGAGATACAATTTGTTCGAGTTCCATTATATCAGCCCCTGTTACATTATTAAAAACAAAGTCAGTTATTCCTGTTTCCAGAGCAATTCTCATGCCCATCATATCCTTTATTGTCCCAATACTTAAAAGATTGGGGTCGAGTACCTTTTTCAATCCATTTAAAAGAGGAGGTTCTGTTACAACAATCCCTCTTTTGGGACGGGTTTGAATTAATCCCAGCATCCTTAGCCGACTCATTGCCTCACGAACAACATTCCGGCTAATCCCCATCATTTCGACAAATTCCATTTCGTTGGGTAGCGAATCGCCTGGGACTAAATTATTTTCTTTAATGAAATTGATAATTTTTTCCTCAACCTGATCAGCTAATGTAATTGCAGTAAAGCCCGTTTTCATATTGGTTAATTATTTCTTATTGGTCATATACTATTTGTAGGACAATTATAACAATTGTTTTTCAAAATCAAAAATATTAGACGAAAAAGTTAAGTAAGAGTCTGATACATCACTGTATATAATGGTTTTAAATAATACTTTCTACTGATTCCTCCTCACTGTCTCTTCTTTATTCTGAACTAACAGTTGACAATATCCTTTATACATGAAAGATTTGTATCACCAGTATATCCATAACCATAATAAAAATACCGGAGACGCTCCTCCGGTATAAAGTGGAAAATCCGCTTAAAGTGGTTCTTCGTCACTTTTGGGGAACGAAATCCTATTAGTGAAATCATTGTTAATTAATTGATAATCTACAAGTAAGGCTACTATTTCTTTCTTCTTTCGGATATCGTTTTTGTATCTATATGTAATTGACAGTCAGTTGCATATGAACATTAAGCACCTTTTTGATATTCCAAAAATCAAAGTCTCAAAAATTGAATTTGAGCCACCTGCAATACACATTTATGCTTCGTTGTCCGGTAGTAGGGCAAAGTGTCCGGAATGTAAAAAATACAGTTCTTCTGTGCATGATCGCTACCAAAGGAGAATAACAGACTTACCTGTATTCCAATATCACTCTGTAATAATTTTTACGGTCCGTAAATTTAAATGTCGTAGTGATAGTTGCCCAAGGAAAGTATTTACTGAGCAAAATGACAATATACTTCCTTATGCCAGAAGAACAGAAAGGGTTACAAGATTACTGTCAGATATTGCAATTGATATGCCGACAGGTTCAGGGCATTTACTATCAGAAAAATTGCAAATAAAAGTTAGTCGCTCCACTCTTACGCGCCTTGCTCATCAGCAAGCACTCCCGGATATAAATACACTAAAAATTGTGGGTGTTGATGATTGGGCTTTCCGAAAAGGTGTTAACTACGGAACGATCTTGGTGGATATGGAAACATCAAAGCCAATGATATGTTACCTACCAGAGATAGTGAGGATTTAAAAGCCTGGTTAAGAAAACACCCGGGCATTGAAATAATTACAAGAGACAGGGCTAGTTCATATTCTACCGCAATAGATTCTATTTGCCCCAATGCAGTCCAGGTAACAGACCGGTTCCATTTGTTAATGAACCTGTCTGATGCTTTAGATACTTTCTTTAAAAGCCTATCTCCGAAGATAAGTAAGCTCATTAAAGATAAAACCTGCGAAATGCTTCGCGAAGCAAAAGCTTTATCCATGCCGAATTCCGCTATTAAAAAGGAGGTTGTAGAGATACCTGCCCCTCCTCCAAAACCAGATTCCACACAGGAGGTTTTCAATATGGTAAAGAAGCTACAAGCCCAGGGCCTATCAAGAAGGAAAATTGGGAGAGAGCTTGGTATTAGCAGAAATACTGTAAAGCTATATTTTCAGCAAGATACCTTAATTCCTAAATCACATTCAAAGCGAACAAATATTGAGATATTCTCAAATTACATCCTATCTAAAATGAAAACAAATGGTTATACAAATATGGAAATCATAAATGATATTCGAAAAATGGGATATTCTGGCGGGAACACCCAGGCCAACCAATATATTTCCTTCCTTAAAGAAACAAATGAAGCAACGGCATTAAATTATGTTGAGCAGCGACGACAACCAATTCCCTATGTCAAACGGTTGAGCTCCAGGAAACTTGCAAAATATATTGGGTATTCTCTCAATCATATTGAGGATGTTGACGACAGAAGTTATATGCAAATACTTTTTGAGAATATGCCCATACTAAAACGAGTTCGCAGGCTCGTTAAGCGGTTCAAAGCAATGTTAAAAATGGGTGAAGGACAGGTTCAGGAATGGATCAAATCAATCGAGGAATCCAAAGACAAACTGCCTGGTTTAAAGACTTTTGCAAGAGGCCTGAAACGTGATATTAAAGCAGTTCAGAATGGAATACAGCTGAAATGGAGCAATGGTCCCGTTGAAGGTCATGTTAACAGGATTAAAAGTATTAAACGACAGATGTACGGGAGGGCAAGCTTTGAACTACTTCGCCGGAAGGTCTTATTGTCCCAGTCAGGATGATTCCCCAAAATTGACGAAGAACCCACTTTCCTCGAAACAATTAATCAAATCTGGTGCCGCCGAGTTCATTCCTTTCCATCCACCGTTAGTGTTTGCAGACACCCAGGGAGCTACCACTGACACATCATTAACACGTGGTAAAAAGATATAGAAAAATTCATTTGAGAACCCGTCAGATTTTCCCTCTTTATATTGAATTTCAAAAATCGACTCAGCATTATTCATATTATTAATAATATCAAGAAACTCTGCATACATTTCCCAACCGATGGCCCCACGGTCTGAATTATTATAAACAAAATTGGTATTATCAGAACGCATTTCACCAATTACCCAGCGCTCTTTATTCCATTCATTTAGACTCTGATAAATTGCTGTTACACCTTATTCAAAATCTCTTTGTGTTGTAAAGAAGATATCAGTAGTAATAGAATCATTTATCTTAGTGCGAACTTCCTTCAAACAAATCGTCGTTAGTCGATTGTTTTTTAGCTTTTGGATTTAACTGGTTAATTCTGTAAGACAGGGTAAGTTTAATGTTCGGGTAAAAGGGTGTAACTGCTGTTTCAGAGTACAGCCCTTGCCCTGTTTGTGTACTTTTAAACTTTGCCGTTTTCATAACATCACGCATAGTTAATGTAGCCGACAGCCTTCTTTTTAAAAATTGTTGACGAAATGAAAGATTGGTATAGAAAAAGGCATCACGGCGTCCCTGTGTACTTACTGATGGTCCAACATAATTACCATCAAACTGTAAACGACTTGTACTCCCCAAAGTAAAAGTATTTGAAAAGCGCGCCTGCCAGTTTAAGCTTTCGTCGTCTATGCCCGGTACTTTATATTCACTCTCGATACGGTAATAAAACAAGTTAGCCGAGGTATTCAGTAACCACCAATCTGATAAATTAAGCAAGGCCATGGCTTCTGCCCCACTCGAGTAATCATTTCCTACGTTTGAGATTGAATCCAGCGTCACATTTGGTCGATAAACCGTTCTGATTCGCTCTATCTTATCTTGTTTTCTGCGGTGAAAAACCTCAAAAGAAATAAAGTCCTGATCGAAATTCTTTTGCCAGCCCAATTCAAATGAATTTACATATTCCGGGCGAACATCAGGGTTACCGGTACGTGCTGTATACGAATCTGCAAAAGTAACGTAAGGCTCCAAAAAGTGAAGTCGCGGACGTACCGTTCTTCTTGAATAGCTTGCTGAAATCTGATGCTCTTTCGGCAATTGGTAAGCAATATGTCCTGATGGGAAAAGGTCAAAACGATTCTCTGTCTGGCTGGCCCATTCTTCTGAGCTTCCCAGGTAACGATAAGTGTACTCCCCTCTTAATCCAAGTTGGTACGAAAAATCATTTACCTGATCGGATAAAATTCCATACAAAGCGTGAATATCTCTTTTAAAACGATAAACACTGTAAAATTCATCACGGAAAATGAAATCTCCTTCCTCCTCATCATAATCTTCCATTCCATAATCGCCATCTTCTATGTAGAGATTAAAAAGATATCCGGTTTCCAATTTACCACGCCCCCCATTTATTGGTCTGATGTAATCTGCACCACCTCGAATGGTTACTCTGAATTCTTCTTCCCATGATCGCTGACCATCTTTTTGTAATCCGGAAAAGCGAGTTAGTTCATTTTCGAAATACTCTAAACTTTCGCCATACTTCCCATACAAATTGGCTGTTAAGGTATGCCCTTCACCGGAGAATGTGCGCTTATAGTTCATGTTACCTGAAATATAATCTTCATTCAGGTCTTTAAAGTCATAGCTTTCATAAATTCCTTCTTCAAAAGGAATTTCATTACCTATTGTTTTATAGGCTTCTTTGTAAATCAAATCACCGCGGTAGCCGCTTCCCTGATCTCCGCCTTCCAATTCAAAATCAAAAGTCGATTTGTCATTAAAAAATCCAAATCCTGCAATGCCTGATGCATTGTAAGTTTTTCCTGTACGATCTCCACTGGATTCGAAACCACTTATAGTATCGTTAATAATGGTTTGTTTAAACTGATCGAAATCTCCTTTTCTGTAATTTCTGAAGTATCGGGCACCTGCTTTCCAATAGAATTTCTCAAGACGGTTGGTCATAACAAAATCGGCTGCATTTGATTCAGCCGTGTTTCCACTAATATTGATAATTCCGTTCCAACCTTTATTGCTGCTCTTTTTAGTAACTACATTTATTATCCCTGCCGTTCCTTCCGCATCGTAACGAGCCGATGGATTGGTAATAATTTCAATGTTTTTAACCTGTCCGGCCGGTATTTGTTCCAGGGCCAAACCACCTTCAAATAAACTTGGTCTTCCGTCGATAAAAACAGTAAAGCTGGCACTTCCACGCAATGTAACATTTCCTTCAACATCAACTGCTACCGATGGCACATTCTCCAGGATATTTACAGCTGTTCCTCCGGCAGCACTGCTATAGCTATCGGCATCGATAATTTTTTTGTCCATTTTGTAAACCATCGCACGTTGTTGGGCCACAACCTCAACCTCATCAATAATTTCCGAAGCAATATCTAATTCAATGGGAGCAACTTTTATTCTGGAGTTAGTACTTGTTATTTCATAATTTTCAGAGGTATATGCAATGTAACCAATAAACTTAACTTCAACATAGTACTTCCCTTCTACAATTTTATCAATTGTAAAGGAACCGTCTTCTTCAGAGATTGCTCCACAAACCAACTTTTTCTCTTCTGCGGCATAGAGTCCAACGTTGGCAAAAGCAATAGCCGTTTTTTCATTGGCATCTATTATCTTACCAAGGATTTTTCCTTTTTTATCATCCGATTCATCGGCCAGGACAAATACAGGAATTATAAGAGCAAATACTACTATTACAAGTGAAGTTATCTGTTTTCTCATTTTGGAAATAGTTGTACAGCAACATAAGACAGGCCAGAATATGGCACAGGTTTAATTGCTTGATTTAGGTTGAAAAAATCGACAAACGAAAATACAATTAATTGTGAAAGAAAAACCTTAAGTAACTTCTCATTCTGATTATGTAATGATTAATACAGATTTATTAATGCTAAATGCATACAAAAAGAGTTTGCCCCAAGCAATGGAGCAAGTTCTTTCAATTTTAACAATAAAATTCTATTTTAATTCTTTATTGGGTTCTGGTCCCATTTCCAATACCATCTCTCCACCTGAAATAATTTCATCGTGAAGCAGGTACATTCTGCCCAGCGACTTTCCGTTTAGTTTTACCGACTGTACATAAATGTTCTCTTTACTGTTGTTATTGGCTGTAATCTTAAAAGTCTTTCCTGAATAATAATTATCGCTTAAAGAAATAGTAATTTCATTAAAAATTGGGCTTCCAATTTGGTACTTAGGGTTTTCACTTGCTCCTGCATCCAATTGGAAAAGACCGATTTTCATAAGAACCGAAAGCGACCCCATTAAGCCCTGATCTTCGTCTCCATTAAAACCAACATAAGGAGAAACGCCGGTATAAACCGAGTCGATTACAGCACGACTCCATTTTTGAGTTAACCAGGCTGCACCAATATCGTTAAAGATATATGCACATTGCATAGATGGTTGATTTCCGTAGTTGATAGATATATTTCGTGCGCGTTTTCTGTTTTCGTCAGAGTGTTTTTTACCAGCTGTAAAGCCCAGTTTTTGAGCTTGCGCAAATTCGTTATTAAGTTTGCTGGCCATTGCAGCTTTACTTCCCATTAATTCTGCCAAACCTGCATAGTCTTGTGGAATATACCAGGTCATTTGCGCTGCATTAGATTCTACAAATCCATCGTTTTGGTATTCATAAGGATCATAAGGTGTACGCCAGTTTCCTTCATTATCTTTTGGCCGGATAAAACCATAACTGGTATCAAATAAGTTTTTCCAATTGGAAGAACGTTTTAGAAAATAATTGTAATCATCGGTTTTGCCAAGGCTTTTGGCCAATTGGGCCAAGGTCCAGTCTTGGAAAGAATATTCCATGGTCATACCAGCACCATCTTTGTGATAAGCTTCTGCTCTTGGAGCGTGAGGATGCGGCACATAACCCAGTTCAATATATTTATCAATTCCACCACCTTCTGAAGTCCGGTGTTCATATCCTGCTTTTCCCATAATTCCACCAACCATGTGGTTTTTCTTTAAGCCTTCGTAAGCTAAATCAATATCGAAATCCTGAATTCCTTTCATCCACGTACTTACAACAAATGGTGTTGAAGATGCTCCAACCATAACGTATGTGTAGTTTCCACCAGATGGGCCACGAGGAATTAATCCGCCATCGTTGTAATAATTCAGCATTGAGTTACAGAAATCGGATGCTACTTGCGGATAGGCCAGTGGCCAAAGTGTTGCAATAGTCCATTGCGCTCCCCACATTGCATCAAAGTTATGATGGTTGAATTTAGGTTTTCCATTTTTATCCAATGGAATTTGTTTGACTTTACGCCCATCACCGGTCATATCGCAATAGGTTCCGCTTGCATCACTAATAATTCTGCGGCCCTGAAGTCCATGCCAAAGATCTGTGTAAAAACGAACACGATCGTTTTTTGAAGCCCCTTTTACCTGAATTTTGCTTAACCAGTTGTTCCAGTCTTCCTTAGAATCGGCAGCCACTTTATCAAAATCCCAGTGATTTAATTCTACTTTTATGTTGTTTTTAGCCTCCTCCGCACTGCAGTACGAAATACCTACTTTCATTAACAGCGGCTTTTCCTGCTTATCTTTAAAAACAAGCATTGCGCCTGCATCCATTCCTTCTACACCTTTACTTTTTTCTGAAATTTCATTTTCTTGCCAGGTAACCAATTCTTGTGTTGGTTCACTTAATTCGATGTAAAAGAAAACCGGTGTTTCTTTTGGGCGGCGACGAGTTGGCGCATTGGTTACATAACCAGTAAATTCACGCGAATTTACTTTTTCAATTTTGCCATCCACAATCTTACACGGGCCATTTGGGCCATTTAACTTGACAAGAATTGACTTTTGCTCAGCTTTGCTAAAAGAGTATTTATGAAAGCCCACCCTGGTTGTAGAAGTTAACTCGGCAGTAATTCCAAAACGGTCGAGTATAAATTTATGATAGCCGGGTGCCACCACTTCTGTTTCGTGCGAAAAAGGCGAATAATAATCGTCTTTTAAATCTTTGGCCTCCCCGTTTACCGGCATTACTGATAATGCTGAAAGCTGCCAGGCATGCACATGACTAATACCTTTTACTTCGTGCGTGTCATAGCGGTAGCCACTTCCCCAGGCACCTCCTATTTCGTTATCAGGACTAAGGTTTACCATTCCAAACGGACGACAAGCCGATGAGAAAAAGAACCAGCGCGAGTTGGCTGCATCTAAGTGTGGATAAACTAAGTCCACCGGTTTTTCCTGTGCCTGTACTTTAAAACCAGACAAGGTACTAATTGCAACTAAAAGTACAATTGTAAGTTTATTAAGAAATGATTTTTTCATTTGAAAAGTTGGTTTAAGTAACGCGTTGTGCGGTTTGATTTATTATTAATCTCATTTATATCTATAAATAAAAAAGTTATGCATAAATATGATATTCAATATCTGCCCCAGTTTTTCAATTTTACCGGCTACATGCCCAACACAATAATCATAAACGAGTTTTTTTTGTGGAGAACTCAATTAGTTTACCATCGGGATAAAATATTTCGTGGGTCGAACGGGGTTTTATTTTTAAGAAATGGTACTCTATAAACTTCATGTATTTCTCCCAGTCCATAGCGCTAATTCCATGGTAATCGGTTCTTAAGTTATACCCTATCGAACTTTCCATTATTACTTCACTCACAGCAGGTTGTGTGTCCGATTCAAAAGCAACCTTTTTACCGTACATTTCATAAACTGGTATTGAATGATAAGCAGCCAGCCAGGCTCCTTTTGTATCTGCCCATAAATCGTATTGCCCGCTTGTAATAAAAATGGGGCGTGGTGCAACGCAAGCCATCATCATATGCTGGTCAACCGGAAGTTCATCTACACGTCCTTTATACTTTTGTGCGTTAGGAGCAAGCCACCTGGGCAGCCATTCACACATGTTTTCAAGGGTTTCGCCAAACTCCCGTTTCCACAAAGCATCGCCTGCATGACCGGCAGTACAAGAGAGAACCATACCCACTCGTTGGTCTTTTGCAGCGGCCCACATACCAGCTTTCCCAACCACCGATGCACCCAAAAGTGCTACCTGCCGGGGATGAAAACTTTTATCGGTCTCCAGGTAATCTAAAACAGTGCTAAAACCATAAGCCCATATCGACATCATTCCCCACTCATCGTCATTAATATTCGTTTGTCCCGGATGATAAAAAAGGTCTGCCAAAGCACCATGAAGCACCTTGTCCTGTTTTGTATCCCACTCGAAAAGCGCTCCTACATCTGTACCCACTAGTCCTATGCCGCGTAACATCATCTGTTTTATTGGCGGGTTGCCCCAAACCTTAAGCGAATGAGAATGAGGGTGCGAAACAACAAAGTTTCCCTCTTCTACTGCACCTCCGCTAAGTGTATACATAATAGAAGGTACTGGTTTTTTAATATGATTTGGTACAAAAGTTACAATATGCATATCCCACGAGCCCACACTGTTTGAGAATGTGATGTTAATCTGTCGGCGTGTACAAAGCCCATCCATATAGCTGGGATCTTCACTCACAATGGTATATGTAGTTTTTACAGGGTCGGGAGGAACAGGAACTTTCCCATAAATATTCTCCTCAAAGAATTTTACTATTTCGGGTCTGCGAAATTTTTCCCATTGTTTTAGTGATGTAATTTTTTTTCCGTTAAAGGTGGTTAATAAATCGGGCAAGGTATATTCAGGTACGTCACTTTCGTTCTGAATAGCTCCAAAAAATTTCCTGTCTTGTGTAAATACTGTTGTTGAAAAAAGTACTCCACATATGGTAATTATGGCAAATATCGTGTTCTTCATTGTCTTTTACTTTTTAAAATGAAATTCCATAAAATTGAGATACCTGTCCCAGTCTTCCTGAATAATTCCAGGTCCGGCTGAACGAATTGCATAAGAGAGGTGAATCCCCTCAACTGGTTCGTTTATTCTCGGACGTTGTTTGGCTGATTGTCCTTTTAGCCCATATAACTCATATACCGGGGTAGCATGATAAGTTGAAAGGTACTCTCCCATAGGGTCGCTCCAATTATTGGTTATACTACTGGTAACGTATAAAGGGCGCGGGGCAATACATGCCAAAAGCATGTGCTGGTCGATAGGTAAATCAGCTTCGTTACCTACATATTTTTGTGCGTTTTCGCATAACCAGCGTGGAGAACCCTGGGTCATATATTTTAGGTTTTCGCCATAATTTCTGCGCCAGAGTGCTGCGCCTGCAGCTCCTGAACATTGCGATAGTGCCATGGCAAAACGTTGGTCCTGGGCTGCTGCCCACAAAACGCTCTGTCCGAATTTGGCAGAACCAAGCAAGGCAACTTTTTTTGAGTCTATATCTTTGTCAGTTTCCAAATAATCCAATGCCCTTGAAGCCTGCCAGGCAATAGCTCCCAATACACCCCATTCGTCGGCACGGGGCATGCTCTGCTTGCCTTTATAAAAAAGCTTGTGTATTGTTTCACCACCAAACCTGATTTCGTCTTTTATTATTTCGCCGCCCTGAATAAATGCCAGTGCAAAACCACGGTCGAGGAAATGTGTTAATGGCATTCCATTCCTTAATTGTCCTAATCCTTGAATATTATTAGCATTCAGATTTCCTTCGGCGCTGATTGCTGCTACCCGAAGCATGGCAGGTACGGGTCCATTTACGTTATTGGGAACATAAACTACCATGTGCATTTTCGCCGTGCCCCGGTTGTTACGAAACTTAATAAGTAAGTGTTTTCGTGTACATCTGCCCTGAATAAATTCGGGCTCAACACTCAACTCTTCATACTCTACTTCTACCTCTTGCTCGGGTATTGGAGTTCCACCATATAAAGTACCGGCAAACATTGCCATAATCTGTGGTCTCCGAACTTTCTCCCACTCTTCAACCGAGTTTACTGCTTTTCCATCGATGCTTATCATTGGGTCAGGGAGCTCGTAAAAGGGCACCTGCGCTTCGTTGTAAATAACGTTATTGTCCCACTTCAAATTCTGCCCACAGAGCTGGGTTATCTGAACAAACAAAATGCCTGTTAAAAGGAAAATATTACTAATTGTCTTCATGTTAATTATTTGATGTCTTATTCAACTTTTTTATAAGGAAATTTCTTAAAATCAGCATATTGATACCCTTCTGTAATTGGTTTGAATATTTGTTCCTGTACATATTTAACATCCTTTTTCCATTTAAAATGCCCGTTTATGTCGTTATGCTGATAGGCAAGGATTTCCTCGCAGGTTTTTTCCATTTTCTCTAACGAGGACTGAATCAGCTTATTAACATCGTCGTTGTGCGGATTGGTAAGGTAGTAACGAAACCCAAAATAAGCAGCGAAAGTACATTCGTATAATTTAGCCGTAAGCAAGGTTCGTTCGTAGAGGTACAATAACTCGTTATAGTTTTCAGTTGAATCAATTACTTTGCCAGCTTCCCTTACTTTTTCCAGCGCCCACGCAGCTTTCGACTCGCAAAAACGTTTTTCAGTTACGATGTACTCCAGGTATTCTGTGTTTATTTTCTCTCCCGGCGTAACCCATCCGTTTTCAATCACATAGTTTAATCTTTGCTCAATTTGTGACCAATGTGTATTTCCATTCTCATCAATGAATTGCCCGACCTTAAATCTTGGTGGAGTTAAATGCTCAATTACATCGCTCCAAAAATGGAATGTTTTATTCACATTATGCCCGATTTTAATTGTTGGCGGGTCAATCCAAACACCGCTTACATGCCCCGAATATGAGTTTTGATTTTCCAGTTGCATACAGCTATGTTTGCCAATTTGAATCCCAAGCGTATAAAACATCGAAGCGATAATCTCATCCGATTCAAGAAAAACGTCCTTCAACAAGGGAACAGCTTTTTGCCCATATCTCTTTTCAATAAACTCCTCTACAATAACATCGGCAGTAAGTGTGGTGTCTTCGGCTATTCGCTTTAGAGCGTACATATTAACTTCGGTTGCCCTGCCTACATTTTGCGTAGAACCAAATCGGTCGGTACGTGCAACGTATCCCATAACATTGGGGTGGCGGGCAAAATATTTCCAGCGTTCGATGGTTGTTTCGGGCAGAATACTGGCTACCACTCCTTGTCCATTATATTCATGTCCCAAGTCGAACTCAATCAGCATTTCTTTATCAAATTTATATATGAAATCGGATACCGGGTGAGGAAGAAAAAAATCGTGTGGTACTTCTTTTGTCATCACCTTTACATCAGGGTGCTTAACAAGGTTTACACAGCCAATCATAAATCCCAAAGCTTTTGGTGCATGAGTAAATGTTCTGATGTATAATTCCAATCCTCTTTCATCAATAATTACACTTGCCACCGAATCTACCAGGCTTGCCAGTTTCTCCGATTCTGTTTTCAGTACTTCCGAAAACTGTTCCTCCACTTGTGCACCGGTTTCTACGAAGGTTAGTACAATGCCGCTAATACCCGGCACAGAATCGAGCATTGAGCGATAGTCATCTTTAATCCATTTCCAAAACCCGGGATTGTCGAGATTTATTAAACCATCTTTATTCTTGAACTTATCTGGATAATAATCGAGGCTATACAAAGCGTGGTCCCATATAAAAACATTATTGATTCCCAATTCATGGGCATCCTTAATCAGCTTTCTGGTATTCATCAGTTTTCTGGGGTTCTCCCTAACGTCTTTAAGGTCCATCATTAAATCGTGCGAGAGCTGCAAATGGTTTATCTCATAATCGGGACAAGCGTCAATAGCTCTTGATGCCATTCCTATATTATTACTAAGGATATTCCATCCTCGAATATAATTCTCTGCCATATTTACCTTTTTATCAGCTGTGTTCTTGTTTTTATTCATTACTTGCCCACATGCGGTAAGTTGAATCAGGATTATTATGGCTATGGATAATTTAAATTTCATGTTATTACTATTTTTAGTTTTTAACGATATTCGATGGAACTTACCATCACTTTGTCTTCATTATTTTACGATATGTTTATCTGACAATTTATACGGATAATGGTCAAGCAGTTTGTTATCGGGGTAATAAATTTCGTGGGTACTACGTGGTTCAATTTTCATAAAATGGTATTCCATAAATTTCATATAGTTTTCCCAGTCTTCCCATTGTAAACCATGGAAAGCAGTTCTCATTTCATATCCAATTGCACTTTTCAGAATTGTTTTATTTACCTTAGGTTGTTCTTCAGATTTAAAGGCAACATTTTGTCCGTACATTTTATAAACCGGCATTGCGTGATATGCGCCCAGGTAGGCTCCTCTTCCATCAGCCCATAAATCGTATTGACCACTGCTAATAAATACAGGTCGTGGAGCAATACAAGCCAATAGCATGTGCTGGTCAACCGGCATTTCATTAATTTTCCCCTTATATTTTTGTGCATTGCGGGCAATCCATCGGGGCAACCATTCGCACATATTGTCAAGCGTTTCGCCAAACTGACGACGCCAGAGTGCATCTCCACCGTGCCCTGATGTAGCTGATAAAACCATGCCAAAACGTTGGTCGAGTGCAGCAGCCCACAGACTGGTTTTCCCAATTACGGAGCAGCCCAAAACCGCTACCTGCTTAGAATTAATATCATCATCGGTTTCGAGATAATCCATACCACAACTTAAGGAATAAGCCCATATCGACATAATTCCCCATTCGTCGTTTTTGGTATTGGTTTGCCCGGGCTGAAAGAAAAGGTCAACAATTTTGCCATCAAGTACTTCTGCATCCTTTTTGTTTCCATCTACCAGTCCTCCGGTATCTGAAGCAACTAAGGCTATCCCCCTAAGCATCATCTGCCTTATTGGTGCCCCCATGTTTAATTGTCCATACCTTTGAGGATTAGTAAGCTCAGGACCGTTGCCATCCACATTGGTATGTCCCATATATATTGCCGGAAATGGTCCTTTGAGATGGTTTGGTGTAAAAACCACCATATTCATTCTTACCGCACCTTTGCTATTCGAAAGCGTAACCATAACTCTTTTCTTGGTACACAAGCCTTCAAGAAAAGTTGTATCGACATTAAGCACCCGAAAGGTCTTTTTTATTGGCTCTGCAGGTGTGGGAATTTTTCCATAAATATTCTCCTCAAAGAACTTTATAAGCTCAGGTCTTCGGCGGTTTTCCCACGTTTTTACCGTTTTTATTTTCTTTCCACTAAAGGTAGTTAGTAAATCGGGTAATGTGTATTCCGGAACATCGCTTTCGTTTTGAATAGCTCCAATATATTTTTTTTCATCCTGAGAAAAAAGCTGGGTAGAAAATGCAATTCCACATACTACCAATAGTAATAATATTCGATTATTCATACTTTACTTTTTATTAAAATGAAACTTCATGAATTTAATATATCTGTCCCAGTCTTTATAAAAATAGCCATGCCCTCCTGAACGGATAACATACGATAGTGCTCTGTCTTCGGCAGGTTCGTTAATCCGAGGGCGCTCTTTGGTTGGCTGACCTTTTAATCCATACAATTCATACACAGGTGTAGCATGATGGCTTGAAAGATATTCTCCCATTGGGTCTGCCCAATTATCGCTTAGTCCGCTTGTTACATACACAGGACGTGGGGCTATACAAGCCAATAGCATGTGTTGGTCAACCGGTAAATCGCCTTCGTTACCAATATATTTTCGTGCATTACCGCACAACCAATGTGGAAAGCGAAACATATATTTCAGGTTTTCGCCAAACGACCTGCGCCAAAGTGCTGCACCGGCACAACCTGAGTTTTGTGAAAGAGCCATTGCAAAACGGGTATCTTGTGCGGCAGCCCATAAAGCGCATTTACCTAATTTTGAAAATCCCAGAAGGGCTACTTTTGAATGGTCGACATCATTATCTGTTTCTAAATAATCCATTGCCCGTGAGGCTTGCCAGGCAATACCTCCAATTACACCCCATTCGTCTGCTCTTGGCAGGCTTTGGTTTCCTTTATAAAAAAGCTTATGGATAGTGTTGCCACCAAAACTATTACCATCGCGAACAGCTTCTCCGCCATTTATATAAGCAACTCCAAAGCCTTGATTTAAAAAATGAATTAGCGGAATTCCATTGCGCAGCCTACCATAACTCTGAATATTATCGGTTTCGATGCTTCCTCTATCTGCACCAGAAAAAGAAATTTGCAGCAATACAGGAACCGGTCCATTTACATGGTTAGGTAAATACACAACCATGTGCATTCCAACGCTTCCGCGGTGATTACTAAAATTAAAAAGCAATCGTTTTCTGGTGCATTTACCATCAAGAAATTTTTCGTCGGTATCCAAAAGTTCAAATTCTTGTTCAATTTCCTTTTCGGGTTGCGGCACCTTCCCGTAAATGGTGCTTGCAAACATTCCCATTATCTGTGGTCGGCGTATTTGCTCCCAGTCATCTACGGTTGCTACTCTTTTCCCTTCAACGGTTACCAATGGGTCTGGTAATTCATAAAATGGAACCTGCTTTTCGTTATAAATTACATTGTTTTCCCATTCCTTATCCTGTGCTACACTATTGGATTGAGCCAGAATAGAAATTATACTGAGAATAAATATTTGTCTAATTATTTGCATTTATATTGTTTTTATAAAGTTTACTCGTTAAAGGAATAATCCGGTTTCTCTTTTTCCAGCAGCTCCCGGTAATCATTGTATATTCTGCAATCGTTATTCTCCTGTTTATCATCTGCCATTTTTTTAACCTTTTGGGCATTGTTTACATCCACATCGCAGGCAGCAATGAATTGTATGGGTGTTTTATGATGAAAGAACCAGTGTAAGTCTGACCTTCCTTGTTCGCCACAGCCAACAAGTACCATATTTAACCTGTCGCTTGGAGCAACAAAACCGTCTTTACCCAATGCCGAAGCACTTACAATTGTTGGTAAAAGAACTGTTCCGAGGGAAGCCCCACCAATGTGTTTTATAAATTTTCTTCTACTTGTATTCATTTTATATCCATTCAAATATGAATCAGATTTTAATCTATCTCTTTTGCGTTTTTTTTTATTTAAAGTCTCTCAGTCGTAACAGTAACTTTTTCTCCAAGATTTACGCTTGTAATTACAAAACTTGCCAGGCCGGAGACTTGGCTTCCTCGAAAGGAATATTGGAATAATCCGTGTAGCTCGTGCAAGAAAAAAAGCTAAAACTTAGTAGCAATCCCATTAAAATTATCATTGATTTTAAGTTTTTCATAAAAGAGTAAGTTTATTCTTAATTAATTGCAGCTCCTGACTGGACAGTTTAATGATAACAGAATGAATCCTGGTCGAAGAGAAATTATTTTAATACTATTGTTTTTAATTTGCTCACAATTCTTTCAATTATCATTGCTATATATAATTTAATAACCATTCCGGGTTCAGATACATCATACTCATTAAAGGGTTTACATACTTCTCATGCAACGCTTCCCGGTATTGTAATGCTCTCTAATTTCAGTTCTACTTTTGAAGTGATATTCACAACTGTTTTCTCTGCCAGGCCTTGTGCCCACACTTCAGTATCCTTCCCTATATTGTTTTCATTTAGAGTAAGCTTTTTGAAATGTGTGAATAGCCCAACCAGTGCTGTTAATTCTGTTAAATCTACCTGAATTTCAACGTCGGGGTTAATAATAAACTTATCACCGCAAAAACACTTTGAATCAAGTACCATTTCTACCTTCTTACAATTCATCTACTAATTCTTTGTATATCTTATCCCAGGGCTCACGCTTAGGTCTGTCCAGCAATGTATTGGCCAGTTCATTATTTACCACGCGTTCAGTTTTTGGATCCCATTCCAAATCCTGTTGAAGCTGCATGGCCATATTGCCCAAATGTGCAATTGTTATTGAACGATGCCCTCCTTCAGCAGGTGCTACTGGTTCTTTTCCAGAAATCACACAATCAATAAAATTCCTAAAATGATCATCACTTTTATACAAATGAGAATCATTATCGTTTAATTTAATGTCTTTCAAATTGTCTGACAGCTTATGTGAACCACGGTCTGCCTGTGCCCAGGAATTATCCTCTCCTTTAAAGAGAATACCCCCATGGCCAGCATTGGTGGAGAGTATCATTTTAAAACCTTCCGCAAACTCTGCTTCAACGTGGTACTCTATGGCTGTATTCCATACCGGATGATCTGCCCACTTATAATTACTCGCCTTAACTTTAACCGGACCAGTTTTATCAGTTCCCATAATCCACATACCAATATCAGGATGATGACCTCCCCAGTCGGTAAGTTGGCCACCGGAATAATCCAGTGTCCACCTGAAGTTCACTCCTGTTCTACATGGAACATAAGGAGCTTCCGGTGCGGGCCCCAACCAAAGATCGTAATTGAATCCCTTCGGGATAGGTACAGGATTGGTCATTTTTTTGTTTTTTCCATAATCAGGAACACCTCCGGGGAGGGCGCATGAAACAGTATGGATTTTCCCTAGTTTACCATTTCGCACAAGATCTCCAACAATCCGGAAATTCTTATCAGAACGTTGCTGACTACCCGTTTGAAAAACTGTATTGTATTTTTTTACGGCATTGCTTATTGCCCTTCCTTCCGAAATAGTTAAAGCCAAAGGTTTCTGACAATAAATTGCCTTTCCTGACTTGGCTGCCATAAGCGAAGGTATAGCGTGCCAATGATCGGGAAGCGCAATTTCAACAGCATCAACATCCTCCATCTCAATAACATCCCTGAAATCTTCCTTCAACCGTAAACCTTTAAAAGGTTTATTATTTTTTTCTGAGTAGAACTTTTTTATTCTGGCTTCAACAAGATCGCGTCCGCCAACACTTCCGGCCCAATAGCCTTTACTTCTCTTGTTTACATCACATAAAGCCACAACCTGAATCCTTTCGTCTTTTACAAAATTCATGATGTCACCACCTCCCTGATTTCCGCAACCTATCAAGGCAAAACGTACTTTGTCAGAAGGTGCAACTTTACCATTCCCTCCTCTTACACAGGCAGGTATAATAGTTGGTATAGCGATAATCCCCGATGTTGCAACAATACAATTTTTAACAAAATTTCTTCTATCTATATTTTTCATACTTCATCGTTATATATTAAATTAAATTACCATTCCGGGTTCAGATGCATCATACTCATTAAAGGGTTTACATATTTCTCTTGCAACGCTTCCTGGTATTGTAATGCTCCCTAATTTCAGTTCTACTTTTGAAGTGATATTCAGAACTTTTTTCTCTGCCAGGTCTTGTGCTCTTAAAAAATTTCCCTGTAGAATTATCACTATTAGAAGGATGTAACTTAGGGAACGACTTTGATTTAATTGTTTCATACCTATCTAAAGCTCTTTTATTTTAAGGTTTTTAATATGCACTTCGCTATCGTGGTCTTGCAGAAAGAGATGACCGTTTTTATAAATATCCAGCACATCATCAGCACTGCTAATTGCTTTTATACGGTAAGAATATTTGTATTCTTTTTCTGTTAAGCGGTATTTATCGTGGGTTACACCTCCCCAGCTATCGTCGCCACCTACACCCATTTGCATATAGTCGATATTTACAGTAGTAAGCTCGCGTGGCTTAACATCGGTTGTATGCCGGTTTATCACATCAATTCCGGGAACCTGTCTACCATCGGTACGTTCCAAACTCTCAAAATCTTCCATGATATTATGGTGCGCACTCACCTCCGACAAAGGCATTCCGCTAAAAAACAGCCCGTTTCCTTCTTTATCGGTTATTGTTAGCCATCTTACATCGGTTTTGTTCCCATTCTCTTGCGGACGGAGATATGCCCAATACTGCCCGGCAACACTACCACTGTACAGGCCAACAAATGCACTGGTTTTCCTGTCGTTGTACGATTCGTGTGGCCCCCGGCCAAACCATGTCATTTGGTCGAACTTACGTGGCATAACCAGGTTCATACCCATGCGCACTATTTCAGGAAGTTTGTCCCCGGTCATTTTAAAACCGTTTTCAACCAATACATCCCCAGAACCATATATGGTATAGGTTGATTTATAATCGGCGATTTTTGTTCCTTCCGCATCAACTAAGTCGAATAGCAAGGTGATTTTCGCTGTCCCCTTATTAATTTTTTGTACTGAAACCGTTGAAACTTTACGGTTTTCGCCTGCTTTGCGCCACACTCGGCTTCGATTATGCAAATCGTTTCCAAAGTCGTTATCGATTGGGGCACGCCAGAAATTTGGTACAGGACCACTGATTAGCATTTCTGTTTCTCCTTTTTTAAAGCTGGACATCTCGCCACTTTTTTTATTAAATGCCAAAGAAAAACCTTCACCTAAAATAGCTATCGTTTTATCATTTTCTGAAAGTTTAATTTCAGGTAAGTTTGCTTTTGAACGTTTTGTTTTCGCTGCTTTAAATGGTAAACGGAATTGTTCTTCGGCCAACGTCCATCCGGCTTCTACAAGGTTTAGGTCTTCTTTCAATACAGCTTTTAGGGTTAAGAAATACTCTACACCAGCCTCTGGTTGATAGCTAAAATCAATGTCAAAATTCTTCGTTTCACCCGGAGCAAGGTCGGTTTTCTTAAGTTGACCTTTGTCGATAGTTTTTCCATCACCTGTGACTTCCCAGATAAAGTTAAAGACAGAGGTATTTAAAAACGCGTACTTATTTTTGATTGAAATAAGCCCTTTGCTTAAATCCACAGCCTTGAAACCTATGTGCTGGTATACTTTTTTAACTTCCAGCAAATGTGGTTTTACCGCACGATCAGGGTTTACCAAACCGTTGTTACAGAAATTACCATCCGAAGGAACGGTATCCGGACCAAAATCGCCACCATAAGCCCAAAATTCTTCTCCTGCCTCGTTGGTTGTTAGCAAGCCCTGGTCAACCCAGTCCCAGATAAATCCACCTTGCATGATATCATACTTTTCAATCACATCCCAATAGTCTTGGAAATTTCCAACACTATTTCCCATGGCATGTGCATACTCGCACTGAATAAGTGGTTGAACCGGGGTTTCTTCTGCAAATTTTATCATTTGGGGAATTCGCCAGTACATCGGGCATTTGATATCTGAATTTTCAGCAGATTCTGCCTGTTCGAACTGAACTAAACGCGAAGGGTCTTTTTCTTTCAGCATCTTGTACCCGTCAAAAAACACCTTACCGTTTCCACACTCATTTCCCATTGACCATGCTATAATACTTGGCTGGTTTTTATCGCGTTGCAATACGTTATTGATACGGTACAGGTGCGCATCGGCCCATTCAGGCAAATAAGCCACATGTTTGCTTTTATCAAAGTCGCCTTGGTGTACTGCCCCAAAACCATGCGATTCAATATTCGCTTCATCAACAAGGTATAAACCATACTTGTTACACAGTTCGTACCACTCGGCAGGTTGCGGGTAATGCGATGTACGAACGGCATTAATATTATGCTCTTTCATGGTTTTTATATCCTTCATCATGGTTTCCCTGTCCATCACATGCCCGTTAACATCGTGGTGTTCGTGTAAATTAACACCTTTTACATACACATATTTGCCATTCACACGCAGCGTGGCATCAATAATTTCAATGCGACGGAAACCAACATCCTGCTTAATTACCTCCAGAATTTCGTTACCATTTTTCAGTGTGATGATTAGTTCGTACAGGTTTGGTACTTCTGCCGACCATTGTTTTACGTTTGGAATTTCAGCGTCGAAACTAAGTGTTTTGTCGTTGCTTGTTTTAGAATATTTCTTAGTAACTTTTCCATTGTCTGAAAGCACTGCTTCAACAGTTAAACTGCCTTGGTTTACTACTTCCACATCCAAAGAGAAAAGTCCGTTTTTGTATGATTCATCGAGGTTTGAGCCTACCTGGAAATCTTTTAAAGCTTGTTTGCCCCGGGCTTGCAGGTACACATCGCGGGTAATACCACTTAAGCGCCAAAAGTCCTGGTCTTCAAGATAAGAAGCATCGCTCCAGCGGAAAACCTCTACGGCCAAAGTATTTGAACCTTCAACCAAATATTTTGTGATATTAAATTCAGCAGGCGTTTTGCTGTCTTCGCTGTAACCCACAAACTGCTCGTTTACCCAAAGGTTCATGCTCGAGCTTACGGCACCAAAATGAAGAATCACATCACTACCATTCCACTCTTGCGGCACTTCGAAAGTGCGTTTGTAAGAGCCTACAGGGTTGTAGTGTTCCTGGATTAAGGGAGGGGTTTTGGCATGGGGATATTTTACATTGGTATAAATTGGGTAATCGAACCCAACAACTTCCCAGTTGGCAGGCACAGCAATTTCGTCCCAGTCGCGTGTGTCAAAATCGTCCTGAAAAAACCAGAACGGGCGTTCCGACGGGTTTTGTGACAGATGAAATTGCCAGGTTCCGTTTAAGGACTTTAACAAAGGTGACTGCCACTTATTCCCGGCACGAGCTTGCTCTGCTGATGTAAAAGGGATAAAATGTGCATGAGGAGCTTCTTTGTTTATTGCAAATACCGTAGGATCTTCCCACGGTTTCGGATTGGGTTCAGTGAAAGGGACATCTTTGTACTTCTTGTACTGTTTACACGACGATAGTGCAATGATTGCAATTAGGGCTAGTAATAGGGTATAAGTTTTCATTTTGTTTATTTTGACAGGTAGATTACCGGATTATTTTTCGTCCTTGTGCTCGTTGCACACAACAACAATAAAATAGCCCGAAGGCTATTTTATTATAAATGAACTTAAACCGGCATATCCGGCAATTTCCAACCGTTGCGATATGTATGTTTTATTAACTCTTCTGCAAACTTCTGAGCATTTACAGGATCGGTATCCTTGTTGTTCCAGGTTGGATGGCCATTATGGATACTGAAGTCATCCTTAAGCCTGAATTTTAATTCTTCGTTGGCACCAATGTTTGTAAACCTCATATTTTTACCATCCCAATTAAGTTCTTTCTTAAGTCCCTGTAGTCGTACTGCCAACACACCCATTACCACCATTTCATTAAAAGGCCCGGCTGCACTGAAGTCTGATATTGGTTTTACCCTGTTTTCAGGTGATTCTTTACAGGCCCTAATCCAGTCCTGTTGATGCGACACCTCTACGCGACGAAGCTTTGCCGGAGCTTTAGGCACTCTTCCCGAAGCTAAAACAGGCTCCCCTCCATGACTTCCGTGAACCATTATATCTTTTGTTCCATAAAAAATGGTACAGTTAGAAAGGTCTTTGCCGTCAAATCCTTCAGGGCGGGGAGGTGTAAGTCCTCCGTCGTACCAGTTTACCTTAACTTCAGGTAATTTTAATTTATCTTTCTTACCCCTCTCAGGGAAGGTATAAATTACTTTCTCAGCTGTTGGGCAGGCATCGGCCATTACAGTTGTTGAAGTTCCCTGTACTTTTGTAGGGTATTCTAATTGTAATCCTTCAAATACGGTATGTAAAATATGGCAAGCCATATCGCCAAGTGCGCCTGTACCATAATCCCACCAGCCACGCCAATTCCAGGGATGATACACTTCGTTAAACGGACGCATTGCCGCAGGACCGGTAAACAAGTCCCAATCCAAAGTTTTAGGAACCAGATTTTCCTGTACAGGGCTATTTAAACCTTGTGGCCAGATTGGACGGTCAGAAGAGGCATCCACCCTTGTTACTTCACCAATCTCGTTATTCCATAACCAATCCACTGTCAGGTTCGTTCCAAGTACAGACGCTCCCTGGTTACCCATTTGTGTTGCCACCTGGTATTTTTCTGCCAGTTTGGTAAGTAATCGCGATTCGTAAACCGAATGTGTTAAGGGCTTTTGCACATAAACATGCTTCCCCATTGTAATCGCATTAGCTGCAATAATGGCGTGTGTATGGTCAGCCGTGGCTACTAATACAGCATCAAAATCTTTTCCCATTTCATCATACATTTTGCGCCAGTCTTTAAAGCGCCTGGCTTTGGGAAAATCGTTAAGTGTTTTTGCTGCATAAGACCAGTCAACATCGCACATGGCAACAAGGTTTTCCGTCGTCATCTTATTGATATCCTGACGTCCCATTCCACCAATACCAACACATGCAATGTTTAGTTTATCACTTGGGGCTTTGTGCCCCAAACCAGCTATAACATTACTGGGAAGAATTGTCACGCCTGCAGCAGTTACTGCAGTGGCTCCTAGGAACTTCCTTCTTGAAAACCTTTTTTCGTTTGAATTATCTTTCATACTTCTATTTTTTTGGGTGACTCATGTAATTTTCACAAAGGTTATTCTCTTGTGCAGAGAGCAAACTTACATGCCCGTTTCATGATTTAAATTCTATAATTTATAGTTCCAGTACTTTTATATTTCTGAAAGCAACTTCATTGCCGTGGTCCTGAAGTAAAAAGCGTCCTTCTTTCAACTCTCCAAAATTTGAGATATTATGGAATTTACTGTTTGCAACAGCATCTTTAAATGCCTTGCTTCCTCTCTCATATTCCAGCACTTTTTTTCCATTTAACCAGTGCTGTACAACCTTGTTTTTCGATACAATCCTTACTTTGTTCCAGCTACCTGGCTCAGCAGCACGAACCTTGCTTTGGTCTGCAGGAAAAATATCATAAGCAGCAGCCAGTGCAACCTTTATTCTATCTCCCTGATCTGAATTTTCTGTTTGAAATTCAATTCCAAGAGCCTCGCCTTTTCTATATTTAGTTTCCGAAACATAATATTTAATCCCACTGTTCGACTTGTGCTCTTTCACCATAAATTCAACGCGCAATTCAAAATCGCTGTACTTATTTAAGGTTACAATATCTCCACCTTTTCCACCTGCAAGGATGATAAACTTTCCGTCTTCAACAGCCCATCCATCTTTATTATCGGGGAAACCAGTCTTATTGGTAACAGCAGCACGCCATCCCTTGGTTGTTTTCCCATCGAATAGCAGCACCCATCCTTGTTTCTTTTCTTTCTTTGTAAGTGTATTAGGCTCTTTTTTTGCATGTGCTGCCGAAGCACAGATTAAAACTACTAACAAGGTGTTGATTAGCTTTTTCAAATAATTTCTTTTCATCTTTTTAAAATTAGAACCAAGATTCAAGAATCAAGACACAAGATTTTCGGATTACTGGTTATTCAGACTTTGGGAATGTCTGAAAATCCAAATATCTCAGTATCTAAAAATCCATTCTTACTAAAATTCTTGAATCATAGCTGTTTCAATATTGTATAATTTATTACCGATTGATTGAATAACTATCTATGCCAACTTATAGAACTCCTCCCATCCTTTTCTTGGAGGAGTTCCCATAAGTAGCTCATTGGCCAGCTTGTTGTTGGTTATTTTTTTCTTCTTCCTATCAAAAATCAATTTCGTATTAAGCCTTTGTGCCATTGTTCCAAGGGTGAAAACCTGACTAAGTGGCCCTGCGACCTCAAATGGAGAAAGGCACTCCTCTTCACCTTTACAAGCCAATAAAAAGTTAGTGGCATGGTTGGTTGTACTCTTATGGTATTCAGGCAACTTCGAAGCCATATCACGGGCTTTATCCTCAGGAATAATCGATAATGTACTATCGTGCGTTGCCCCTTTAAAGGTCAGGTCTTTTCCATAAATAATCTTTCCTGCACCTATTTTGCTTACCTGCGCTTTCTGTCCATTTATGGTAGGTATGTTCGAGCTGGCCTGTACACCATCGCCATAACCTTCCGGAACCGGAGGATAATTATCCTGACCATCGTACCAAGTTACAGTTACCGGCGGTTTTTTGCCACGTTTCGGAAATTTAAAATCAATGGTAGAAGCCTGTGGATAGAACAATGGGTTATGCCCAACTATTTTAACTGGGTCAACTTCATAGGGTAATCCCAGCTCAAGGAATTGATGAAAACCATCCCAGATATGTGCACCCCAGTCGCCTAACGCGCCATTACCAAAGTCGTACCAACAACGCCACTGCCCGTTCACTAAATCTTTGTGGTAGTCATGATGCTCTGCTGTCATCAGCCAGGTATCCCAATCCATTGTTTCAGGTATGGGCTGCCCTTTCGGAAATTTAGTTATGCTCGTATCCCAGCCGTGCCAGCGGCGTTTACCATTCATATTAGCTGTAATCCTGGTTACATCTTTTATAATACCAGCTTCTACCCAGGCTTTAAACTGGTAGTAGTTATCCTTGCAGTGCCCCTGGTTACCCATCTGTGTAGCCACCTTAAACTTCTTAGCTGCCTTTATCAGTAATTCCGATTCATGGAAAGTTCTTGTCAATGGTTTTTCAACATATACATGTTTTCCCATCGACATGGCTAATATGGTAATCGGGAAATGCGAAAAATCAGGAGTTCCAACGGTAACCGCATCAATCTCCTTATCCATCTTGTCAAACATCTCCCTGAAATCCTTAAATCGTGGAAGTTTAGGGAATTCTTTCAGCTTTTTAAGAGTTTGAGGTCCCCCCATGTCAACATCGCATAGGGCAACAAAATTTGCATGGCCGGTTTTGTAAATATCCCCCATTAGTTCGCCACCACGGTGTCCGATTCCAACACAAGCCACATTTACCTTATCGCTGGGAGCAACTACTGCTTTTTGAATAAGTTGTCCTTTATTATCTTTTATTTCTTTTTTTGCAAAAAGAAAATGACTGGGAACAATGGTAATTGCCCCTATGGTTAAAGCACTTTCTTTAATAAATTTTCTACGGGAATTATCAATCCCGTTGCTTTTATTGTTTTTAACTTTCATTGTATTAAAATTATTTATGCTATAAAATTTCGTATGTATATTTTAGTCAATATATCTTCATAAAGCAGAATTTAATCACTTTAAAAGGTATACAATTAAGGAAGCTGATAGGACTAATTAAAAATGTTTGTTTTGAAGCTTATAAAGTCGTCATTGACTAACAATACTTTTTCTAAATTCAGGCCAACAGAGTTCTTAAGATTTGTTAGAAAAGTTCTTTTAAGATTAAAACATAATCGTGCTTCGGGTACACTCGTATTCAATAAATAAGAAAGTTGTTGTGACCCTAAAAAAATAATGTTGGTTTGGTTTCTCCAAAACTTTTAATGCTTAACTCTTTTGTAAAAGCTACATTATCTGTTGGAAATGAAACTGCCACTAATAGTTTTAGTGGCAGTTAACATTACTATAGATTATTATTTTATAATCACTCTGAATTGGCATTCTCTTACTTCAAGACAGTAACTACCGAACGTGCAGGTAGTCGCAGCTTATTGAGCTTTTGCGAAGTGAATCCCATATTTTGCTGTTTATCTGTAGTATAAGTATGTGCCTTTCTATTCTCGCCAAAATCCAATGTTATTTCTTTTTCTGACAAATTTGTGAGGACGTATACCAAGTCGCCATTTCCCGAATTTTTATATGCCGATGCAAGCAATCCGTTAACCGCTGACTGTTCTTCCGACAATTCGCATTTTACCCGAACCATACCCGGGCGTATAAATCGTGAATAATTTCCTATCGCCCACAGCAATTTGCTTTCACGTACTACTCCATCATATCGAAGGCTTTCTACATGGCCTCCCATTTTGCCGGTTTCGCCTTCCGAACCGTCATCCAGGTAAACCAGCCCATCTTTAAAATCCACTTGGGTTATTGCGGTCCACCACTGCCATGATTTGGCATTGGTTAGTACCATATCGTGATGCATAATCCTTGCCACATATAAGGCTGTCTCCATAGTCAGGTCACGTTTACCACCACTTGTAATTTCATCATTCTTCTGTAGAATGCAATATTCACTCATCCAGTAGCCCAAATCAGGATTGGCTTGTTTCAATGCACTATTAACAAGGCTTCTGCTTTCCACCTGATAATCGATAGGCCAAACAGATTGGTAACTGTGTGCAGAAATCGTTTTTTCTACATTGGGTAAGTTGCCAATGTAAAAGGGTGATTCTTTCCCAAAGAAAAACGCCGCCTGATTGTCGCGACCATGCAAAGGCATACCCAGGGTCTCCATATCAATGCTTGCATGTCCAATGGTTCCTGCCTCTCCAATAACGATTTGTGTTTCTAAATTTCGCGAAGACAATTCTTTTGATAGGTACAATACCAAGGCATGCATCTCCTCGTTTAAAGCCGGTGTACCTTCCTGGCTGTTGCCATCCCAATTCCATTGAGGTTCGTTAATTGGACTCAGGTAATCAAAAAATATCCCTTTGCTATTAAAATGATCCATTACATCGGCCATATACTTTACGTAATCATCCATTCGCCCTGGCTTCAGGTTCAAATGAATCTCTCCTTTGGGTGCAAATCCCTGTCCGTTTTTAGTATAGAATACAGGTGGCGAGTTGGTAAAAGCAAGCAGTTTCTCAACCCCACGGGCTTTCGCCGCATTCAAAAACCAACGCTGCCCCTCGTGCTTGCTCCAATCATACGATCCATCTTCGCTCAAAAAGCATTCTCCCCTGCGCCATGGATTTTCTTTACTCCCGATAAGGCTTGAATCACCTTGTTCCGCAGAACCAGCAGAAAGGTAAAAACGCCAGAGAGACAAGCCTATTCCTTTGGGGTTTCCCCGCTCATCAAACTCCTGGCTGAACAGCAAATCCGCTATATAATTTCGCTTTTCAATTGGCCAGTTCTTTCCTACAAACTGAGCACGCCAGGCATCTGAAGCCCCAAATCCATCAATTTCCTGGTATTCCACTTTAGGATTTGTTGTGATGTTAATTCTTATTTCGTCTTGACCATAAGTAAGGTTTCCTGATATAAACATCAAAAGAAACACTAGATATTGGGTATAATTTATCTGTTTCATTTATTTTATTTTTTTATTTATCTAATTCCATAATCTTTATCATGCCGAGTAGAGCTCCCCAATGATAGAAGTTATCACTGTCGCCAACATCATCACCTACCCCGGTTGTAGAATTATAGTTCTCAAAAATATGCTTGTCTTTGGTCCAGCTTTTTAACAAAAGGGCTTCCGATTTTTCAATAATATCCCTTTTGGCATCTGGGAGATCATAATTTCGTACGCCCCAGTACAGCAAGTAATTCATTGGAGCCCATATGCGTCCGCGCCAGTAAGTATTATCAGGAAATGCAGGGTCGTTCCTTGCAATGGATGGGATAATCCATTCTCCCCAAAACTCATCCGGATTATAAAAATGGTCTTTAATCATTCTTTCGGCCTGTTCCTGTGTTGCAACACCTGCAAGCAGGGGATAAAAATTTGTAGGGCTCAAGCGTTTACTGAACTCTTTGGTATCGGTTCTTTTATTCATAAAAATTCCCTCTTCTTCGTTCCATAGGGTTTTCAGGCTTTCGGCATACTTTTCTGTTCGCTTCTCTAATTCTCTTTTCTCTTTCTTCCTTCCTAAAATGTCAGCCATTTTAACCAATGCCTTGCAATCTGCAACATAAAGACTCATTAGCCCCACATCAGCCAGATTAATCAGTTCTGTATTCTCATCGTAGGGAATACCATCATACATGGGTGAATTATCAAGACCCGATTCCCACATGGCCTGTTGGTGGCCGTTGGTGGCGTAAATCGTACGTTCCATGCCCGGATATTTGTTGGAGCCCCAGCACAAGTATCCGTCCTTGTCCCTTTTTTGTTCCCACCAGCGGTTCCACTGCAGCAACAAATCAAATGTTTCTTCCAACAACCATTTCTCTTGGTATTTATTATACACTTCCATTGTAATAATGGAGCCAACCGGTGGTTGCGAACGGTCGCGACTTACATCGTTCCCTGCATAATGGTTGGGAACAAAACCAAGCTCGGCAATGGCTTTGGTGTTCTCTATTATATTTATATACGCCAGTTCTTTTGAACCTACTGAATACATGTGGGCAGCAAAGTAGTTATCCCAACAAAACAATACGTAGCCTCCCCTGTCTTTAGAACTCCAGATACGGCTTACCGGTGAAATTAAGCGATCGTTGGCGGGGTCGTATATCAAATTCCAGTTAATTACTGCCTGAAGTGCGCTCTTTACCTCTTTCAATTCAGGATTACCTTTGATGGAGGCAAGAGATTTCTGTTTCGCATTTTCAATGATTGATTGAATCTCTGCTTCCTCACGATCTTTACCGGTGGAAACGTAAACCGGTGATTCAAGGGCGTAAACCATACAGTCCTCATTATTCCTGGAATAGCTATCAAGCTGCATTTTTCCCCGTGTGTTTATGGTTATCCTTTTATCAGAGAAATAGGCATATAATTTACGCTGGGGCAATTTACCTGCATAAAAGCCATAATTGCGGTTCAACATTCCATTCTTTCCCCACAAAATTTCCGGATCTACAATGAGTTTACTATACTTTGTTTGCTCATCAAGTGGTGCAACCATAATTAGCTGGTCGTCCTCCACCGTAGCACTCTGAACTTTAATGTTTACCCCCTTCCATTGAATATTCAATTCGGTATATGAACCATCATAGGAATGAGATAATAACTCAATCTTTAAATCTGAACCTCGTTCCAACAAAGCCTTTTTGAGGTATTCACCAGAATTCTCATCCTTTAGTACCAGATTGATAGCAAGGCCATCGGGCAAATGTACATGAGACAAAACATTGTGTACATTCCAGGTATTCCACCCTTTAGCCATAGTATGCTGTAAGTTCCGGTAATTTTCAGAAGCCTTAAAATTGTTACCTTGCGAGAAACCGGTAAGACATATACTATATATCACAAAAAATAAAGTTATTCGTTTCATAAACTCTAATAAATTACAAGTTTTTAAGCCACTTTTTTAGAGGAGCTGTTACTATTTTTTATCGCTTCCTAATCCTGATATTCCGGTAAGCCACAGGACCATGATCACCCTGCAGCATCAATAATCCGGTTGGCTCTTCCAGGTTATCCAGTGAAGAACGTGTTGGTCCGGTAGCTTCAACATTTTTATGCACTACCTCACCGTTTAAAACAACCTTTTTAAACCTGGCATTTCGTTTCTTTTCTCCTTTTTTATTAAATCGGGGAGCCTTAAAATGAATATAATAAGTTTGCCATTCACCTGGATTCTTGCAGGCATTAATCAACGGAGGTATACCGTCATAACCTTTTTTTCCTTCCCTCTTTTCATCCCATCTTTCATAAATACCTCCGCAATCTCCGGAACCAACCTTTTCTTTGCCCGAGCTATCGAACACTTGTACCTCATACCTTCCCTGCAAATACACACCTGAATTGGAGCCTTTAGACAGCATAAACTCCAACTCCAGAATTATGTCACCATGAGGTTGTTTGGTAAACAAATGCTTTGTCACACCTTTCGTCCCATTAACAAAAACACCTTCTCCCTCAACAGCAAGAAGTTCTCTTTCGTTATCCGGATTTAATTTTGCATCACCTGCCTCAAACCAATCTCCCTTTGGATTTTTAAAATCATCAAACCCCTTTGGGTTATTCTGCGAATAACCACTATTTACAAATAATCCCATCAGCAATATTGCTGAAATAAATATCTTATATATCATTACATTTTAATTTATAATTCTGCTATCAAATCCTTGTATATTTTATCCCATGGTTCACGCTTAGGCCTATCAAGCATGGTATTTGCCAAAGTGTCATTAATAATACGTTCTGTCTTGGGATCCCACTTCAGTTCCTTGTTAAGTATCATGGAAATATTACCAAGGTGGGCAATAGTAATGGAACGATGCCCTACCTCAGCAGGAGCAATAGGTTCTTTACCGGATATAACACAATCAATGAAATTACGATAGTGATTATCACTTTTATACAAACGGATATCACTATCATCCAGCTTCACACCCTTCAGTTTATCAGAGAGTTTTAGGGTTCCACGATTCACCTGGGCCCAACAGCCGTCTTCTCCTTCAAAGCGAACGCCGTTATGATCCACATTAGAAGAAACAATCATTTTAAAGCCTTCTGCAAATTCTGCTTCAATATGATATTGATTGAAAAGTTAGCACGCCAGGCTCTTAATCTCCCTTCGGCACGGTCCTTCTCACTCGTTGGCGCCCCAAAATATTCCTCTATGGTATATCCCATTAGTTCAACAGAACTAACACCACTGGCAACCACATAATCCAATATACTTTCCAGGCTTTGAGCAGGCATATCACGAAAACTATAGGTAATTGTCCCCAACTGAACACCGTTAACTTTTGAAGATTCTGCTTTTTCTGTATTGGCAACAGAGATTAAACTCCAAAGTAATGTAACTGCAAGAAGCATTACCGTTTTTAAAACTTTTTTCATCTGTCTTTTTTTGTTTATTCATTTTTCTCGGGAAAAATCTTTTCCTCACAACTTAATTATGTTCCAGAATTTTAATATTGCGAAACCAAACATCGTCGCCATGATCCTGCAATCCGATAACACCTTTTTTCGGTACATTCACCCAATCGGGATTTAAACCCGGAAATTTTGAATCCGTCACCATGTCTTTCCAATCGTCAGTCCATAAGTGGTATTCAACAACTGTTTTACCATTTTGTCGATGCCAAACGCTGCCTTTATAAACCTCTATTTCAACTTGGTTCCATTCACCCACAGGTCGCGCATTTTGAGGTACTGCCGGTACCAAATCGTACAAGGAACCAGCCTGGCGGTTTCCGTCCTTTCCGGCACGTGCATCAGGATGCTTTACATTATCCAATACCTGCATTTCAGGGGCGGTTTTATATATTGGCCAGCCCGGGGTTTCTTTTCCCAAATAAAAAATACCCGAGTTTCCCCCTTTAGAGATTTTCCATTCCAGTTTTAAACGGAAATTTGAAAATTCTCTGGTTGTAATAATGTCTCCTCCATCTTTCGACACAGCTTCCCCCTGTCCTGAACCGGTAAAATGAAGTGTTCCATCAACGATTTGCCATCTCTCCGGGAAGTGGTCTTTGTTGTTTCCTTTCCAGCCATTGCTGGATTTTCCGTCAAACAACAACACCCAACCTTCTTCCTTTTCTGCTTTTGTTAAAGTATTTGGTTCTGCTGAACCTCCACCTATTTTTATACTTTTACACGAAATGGCAAAAACAGATGTAGCTGCCAATAATAATGTGCATACTCGTTTCATATGTTAAATTGTTTGTATTTTATTTAGTGTTTAACTCTATTTTATATCAGGGTAAATCCTGGACAAATCGATTAGCTCTTTACCGAACCCCGGACCTTCCCATCTTAATTCAAACTCTTTTCCAGCACCTGCCTGCATATATTCGATAATAATTGAATGCTTTCCGGGCTCTAACTTGATTTTTCCATGTTTTTCCACAGATCCATGTAGTCCATCATTATTCACCAGCAGTTTACCATCCAAGTACAATTTACCACCGTCATCTACTTTCAGAAAGAAAGTATATTCTCCGAATTGTGTAATATCCAGCAAGCCCTTAAAACGAATGGCAAAGTTGTGCTCACGGCTTGCTATTTTTTCAATATCAGGCACGGTTATTTTGCCTATTTTTACGGGTGTTAGCGCATCAAAATCGGGCAATAGTTTCCAGTTACCGTGGTAATATTCGTAATTAAAGTGGTTTGTTTCGGATTTATATACATTGAGTTTACTGCTGGCTAAATACCCGGGCTTTTCTCCTTCCACATACGACCGTGCTTTTACTACACACGATTCCTCTACCTGGAATGGTCCGGTATATGGTGTTAAATTTTCATCTGGTTCTGTTCCATCTAGTGTATAGTAAATTTTGGCACCTTCATTAGGCGACTCTATACTTACTTTTGAGTTACATTCAACATTTGTATTTAAAGGAGTAATTTTTGTAACCGGTATTATTTGGCTTTTTATTACATGGTCTTTACAAGCTGTTGCCTCGATATGGTAATCTCCCGAACCAACTTCAAACAATGCCCCTTCTGTAGTCATTCGTACAAACTTCATCCCTGCTGCCTTTGTGGCACGAACTCCACTTTCGGTAATAGCACGCTTGCTTGCTGCCGGAATATAAACCCGGGCCGTAGTATTTACCGGAACTGAAAAGTTCCAGCTAAACTTATCTCCATTTATTTTCCAATCACTAACAATAGTGCCATACATCGATTTGTAAGTACCTTTTGCTGAATTAAGCCCTTCTACCAGTTTTGGATTTAATATTATTTTCTTATATCCTGTTGTTCCGGGTTCAGGGCGAATACCGGCCAAATCATTGTACAACCATTGTTGAATGTGTCCAAGCATCAAGTGGTTCATGGATACCCTTTGATGTGCATCCCAATTTTCGGGAAGTGAAGTCCAACCACGTTCCACAAAAAACCCATAACTTCCCAAATCTTTTCTTTTGATAATATCATTCAAAACATCATGGCGCCCCATGCCCGAAAGAGCTTGTACCAGGTAAGTAAACCCTACATCACCGGCAGTTTGCTGATTGCCCCTTTCCTTAATATCCTTAATAATTATCTCTAATACATTTTGTTCCTTACCTTCAGGAACCATACCGCTAACCAAGGCCATTGAATTGGCAGTTTGCGGGCTTCCATAATTCGTATAACAATCTGTACCGTTAAAGTAAGTTTCATTGAATTTCAGTTTAATCTTCTCAGCAAGCTTTTCATATTTTGCTTTGTCATCTTGGTTTTTAATTACTCTTGCAGTTTTTGACACAATATCGGTACAGATGTAAAATGTGGCCATTGCCGACAGTTCAAAAGGGGTATAGCGGGAATACCATCCTTTATGCCCGTGTCCATAATCACACCAATCTCCCAATCCTGCGATAGGAATCAAGTCATTAGAAGTCTCATGCATATAATCAACAAAACTTCTCATCATGTTATAATTATCCTTTAAGATGCCATCATCTCCATATCGCATGTAAACCTGCCATGGAACAATAACTCCTGCGGCTCCCCACTCAGGGGTATAACCAAAACCGACTTCTTTCCAGTTGGCAAAGTTGGGTGCAACCGTATATATTGCCCCATTTTCATCCCGGGCATCATTTATATCATCGGTAACCTTATTGTAAAAACTGAGTATATCGTATTTAAAACCAATGGCGGGTTCCATGAGGTAAGTCTGTTCAAGCCACCCCAGTTTTTCACGATGTGGGCAATCGGTCAGTACATGTCCCATATTGCTTTTTACCGACCAATCGATTATTTTTTCAATGGCATTGATTGATGGGTCGGAACAGCTAAAAGTCCCCACAGTTTCAACATTGCTACGCACATGGCATGAAACTAAGGATTCCACAACGGGCAGACCTTTAGGGTTTGGGTATCCTTGCGGGACTGCACCGCTTACCTCCATGTAATGAAAACCGGTATAGGTAAACTGGGGCATCCATTCCTCAGTCTCACCACCTTTTAAAGTGTACTCCCAATAATTTGGGCTTCCCACACCTGCCTGGTTTACCCTGCCATCACCATCATTGGTCTGCGGGCTGTTGCCAAAACGTTGTTCCGCCGGTTTCAGTTTTACCACTTTGCCGGATTTTCCGCTTATTCTCAACTTTGGAATGCTCGAAGCATTTTGTCCGAAGTCGTATACAAACACGCCCGGCTCGGGCTCATCAATCTTTACCTGTTCAAATACTTCCATAACCTTTATTGGAGGAGACATACTTGCCCTTAGTTTCCCTCCCGGGCCTTTTGTTTGAGCAGCATTCAACCAGCCAGAATCTCTATAAGCCTTTTTTGCCCAACCTTCGGGGAGTTTACGTGCATCGTAATCGCTTCCACCTAAAATTGCACAATGCGTTATAGGGCCGTCGGTAACTTTCCACGATTCGTCAGAAATAATTGTTTCAGAAGAACCATCCGAATATTCAATCTCTGCCTGTAGAATTAATTTCAGGGGCGCGTTAACATCCACACCATGTATACGGCGGTCGCCATGGGTATTATAAAAGCCTTTCCCAAGCATCATTCCCAATACATTTTCTCCTTGTTCTAAAGTAGAAGTTACATCGAAAGTATTGTAGTAAACTTTTTTTTCGTAGGTCGACCAGGCCGGGTCAAGAAAATGGTCACCGGTTTTTGTGCCATTCACAAACAACTCGTATTGTCCCAAACCAGTAACGTGGATTAATGCACGTTTTACCGGTTTATTGAGCGGAAAACTTTTGCGGAAAATAGGTAGTCCTGTTTTTCCAAACCCGTTTTTTGTAGATGGATATTTTATCCATTGAGCTTTCCAGTCTTCTTTACTTGTTATCCCCATTGTCCAGCTTGCCGGTTCGCTCCACCCCGACTCTTTGCCGTCTCTGTCCCATAATTTTATCTTCCAGAAAGCCTGCGCACCGGAAGTTAAGGTAATTCCTTCATAGGGGATGTTGCTGGAATTTTCAGACATTACTTTACCTGAATTCCATAAGTCAGCCTTGTCTGCCTCCAGGTTCGACAAAGAACTGGATACAATTATCTGGTAGGCGGTCTGTACCTGCTCCCTTTGCTCCGATTCGGAATACCAACTCAAACGAGGATTCTGGTTATCTATACCAAAAGGATTGACTCTAAGCTCACAACGAAGGAACTTAGGGGTAATCCCCTGTTTTCCTGATTGAGTATTGACTGCAAAAAGTATAATGCAGCCAATTAGTAGATTTAGTATTTTCATGTTAAAATTGATATTTTGAAACGTTATACGTTCATCTTTTTTTAGCGAGTATCTATGGTCCTGCCAATCCTGGTTGAACACTATAGCCTGAATTAGGTAGCAAATCCGGGAGTGATGAAAACTGAAAATAATCATTATTTGCGAGTCCGTTATGGCTAAAAACGATCAGCAAAATGAAGGATAATAGAAGTCTCATTGAATAAACTTTTGTAACTAATTATTAATAAAAAATTCAGGGATAATATTTTTTGCCTTTACCCGGATAGGTTCAGCCAAATCTTCAGGAATTGATTTATAAGGCCAGCGTAATTTCGATCCCACATCAGCCCAACCGCCTACAATAGCCATAAACCTGTCGCAGGAATGGTTCGGATAATCATGTTTCAGAATAAACGGTTCGATAAGCTCTTTCATAAATATGTTTATTCTTTTCTCAAGTTCCAAAGCAGCCACTAAATCTTCATTTATCAGGTTGAACCATTTTTGTGCGGCAAAGGGATTGAGACATGCTACGTTTGAATATGCCCCGTTGGCACCGTTTTTTATGCCTGTTACCAGCCTATGCCCCGGGATAAAAACCGAAAGTCCTTCGCCGTATATTCTCATTTCCGAATACCATTTATCATCCCCGTTGGCATCAAAAACTTTAAGCCCTACAAGTGACGGAACGTATTTTTTTATATACGCCCAGTCTTTCGGAAAGAGTTGTTTTTTTGCATGAGGAGGATTGTATAAAACCAAGGGAATTCCAAATGCTTCCTCTTCCATTGTTTGCAGAAAAATTAAACTTTCTTCCAGTGTAACCGGAAACCAGTCGGGTAAAATAACTTGCACTGCCCCGGCCTTAAATGTCTAATCAACTTTAACCTTTCTAACGAAATTTGAGGACTCATGTGGCTTACCCCAACCTGAAAAGGGACACCCGCTTTTTCACACTTCAGTGCTAATAATTCATTCACTTTAAGAAACTCTTGTTCCGATTGCGAATAAAACTCACCTGCTGTCCCATTGGAATAAATACCGTTAGGACTGGAAGCAATCAAAATATCTATTTCATCATTTAATCTTTTATAATCAACAGAACCATCATTATTGGTAGCAAGAAGCAGGGTTGCCCAATTGCCATAAATTTCTTTGTTTTTCAATGTTTTCATATAAAAGCTAATCTCTGAGAAATTCTTTCCAATGTTTTCCTTCAGTTAACCAATTAAGGTTAAAGCAGGCAATTTTACCTCCACCATCACACTCATAAAGAAGGTAAATCATTCCTTCAGAAGGAGTACCTTTGCGACCTGCTGCCAGCGATGAATAGGCAAAACTACCCTCATCAACCAGTTTTTTTAAAGGCCAGGTTTTTCCACCATCAAAACTGACCCAGATTGTGCCACGCTTTCTCTCCGACCATCTTTTTTGAAACTCGAAATCCGCTACTCCTTCTTTTTTAGGCATATCTATATTACTAAAAAGAAGTATGTCATGTCCTTCAACGGACAATCTTACCAAGCCCCCCATTAAGCCATAAAAGCTGTGCTGGTTTCCATCAGGCAATACATCGCTAATTTTTGGATTTTCCCAAGTATGCCCACCATCCTTACTCATTGCAGTGTATCTCCAAAGCGGACTTTGACCGTCAGTTGATTTATGCCTGCGCGAATTATAATACAATGTACCATCTGAAAGTTCTTCAATAGCAGCTTCTCCTGTTCCGTAAATAGGAAAAGGTTCGCTGGGCTGCCAGGTTTTACCACCATCGTCGCTGTAAATGGCATTAGTATAGTGAAGATGCCAGAATTCAGTTCCGTTTCCACCTGCATATACCCTGCTGGGCCGGATTAAACGACCTTTGAAATCACCGTGTTGTAAAGTTATTCCATGTTCATTCATACACATAGAAGGGATGTTGCCCTTGCTGTCGCTGTGAATGGTTATCTCTTCCTCCATCCAGGTTTTCCCGTTGTCCTTACTGCGGAACATGTGCAGAGGTGCTGGAGGATGTGTGTCTTCTGTAAAAATGAGGATATCGCCTGATGCTTCATCAACAATAGCCCCGCCAGTGTTTAATCCAGGGCCGATTGGGATTTCAGAGCCCCAGGTTTTACCACCATCTTCGCTTCGGCGCACCCTAACATTATTCCAACCCCAAACTGCGATTAACGTTCCGTCTTTTGCGGTTACAATATTTGGTAAACGTTCGTTATTAAATATTTCTTGTACTTCAAAAAGAGACTGACCTTTGCTCCAATATGGATTTTCGTCTTGCATACAAGACAATAAGGTAGTCAGCAGAAAAATTCCTAATATTTTATTTATACTCATCTTTTGTTTGTTAAAAGAACTATCCAACAATTTTTTTTGAATAAATGCGGTTAAAAAAGGAGCAGGATAGTCCAGTTATTATGTATTTTATTTGCCTCTTGAGATGATCATTAATTTTGATACAGATGTGCCTCACTGAACATTGCCAGAATATTTTCAACCGAGACATCGCCCTCAAGCACATGTGAGGTTGATAATATGTACCCTGATTTATCTTTGAAATAATCAATGGTTTCACGAATTTTAAGTTTTACTTCTTCCGAAGTAGCATTAGGTAAAAATTGTTGGGTATCTATTCCACCGTGCAAACAAACTCTTATACAAAAGTATATCTGAAGATTTAAGTTTATTAGGAGAATTCATTCAAGATTAAGACATAATCGTCATTTTGGGCACATTCCTATTCTATAAATAAGAAAGTTATTGTGACCCGAAAAATTTAAGGTTTTTGGTTTGACCAAAACTTTTAATGCCTGGCTCTTTCTTAAAAAACCAGATTATCTGCTTTAATCTTTAATCTGAATTATTAAACAAAAAGAAATGAAACTGCCACTATAATTTTTAGTGGCAGTTAACATTATACTATAGATTATTCTTATACTTGATTTTTAATTAATATCCCGGATTCTGTACCAACTCTGAATTAATGTCTATTTCCGACTGAGGAATAGGCAATAACAGGCGATGTTCTGTTACGTTGTATGCAGTTTCTAACGGAGCAACTCCTTCAGGATAATAATATACTCCGGGATTATCTTTTATTCGTTGACCATAAGCATTCATTGTTTCTATGGCTTTTCCTGTTCTAACCAAGTCGTCCCATCTCTTATTTTCAAACGCAAGTTCTGTTCTGCGTTCCTTAGCTATTATTTCACGAAGTGCCCCCTGCTCTGTTTCAGTAACATTAGAAAGCCCAACCCTAGTTCTAACCTGGTTTAAATATTGTAAAGCTTCAGCCGGCTTATTCAATTCATTTGAAATTTCAGCTAAAAACAAAAGCACTTCGGCATAACGGTAAACTGGCCAGTTTGTCCCCACATCTTTAAAAGTAGTGTGAGGCGCATTATACTTATTACAATATGGTAAAGAGTCAACTTCATAAGAAAAAGGAAAATAAAGCTCTGTTGTACTAACATATCCAATATTAACTTCCAATCTTGGATCGTTTTCCTCGAAACAATTAATTAAATCCGGTGTTGCTGCATTACCTTTCCATCCTCCATTAGGTTGTCCATCAACTCCTGTTATCACAGCAGTATTCTTAATACGTGGTAAAAAGGTGTAAAAAAAGCTGTTCGAAAAACCTTCCGATGCTCCTTGTTTATATTGAATCTCAAAAATAGACTCTGCATTATTCTTATTGGTAATGCTAAAAACATCGGCATAATTATTCAATAGCTGATACCCGCTTATTTGTTTTAAAACTGTTTCAGCGTCAGCATAACGCTTCAGGTTCATATATACATCACCAAGCAATGTTTGTGCAGCCCCTTTTGAAACTCTACCCATGTTTTCATTACTCTTAGCGGGTAATAAGTTTATTGCCTCTTGAGTATCCGAAATAATCCTACTATAAACTTCTTCAGCTGATGCCCTTGTTAAAAAAGCATCAACATAAGTTTGAACAGGTGCTAAGAACATAGGTACTCCACCGTAATTCTTAACAAGATCGAAGTAGGCAAACGCCCTTAGAAACAATGCCTGCCCTATAAGTGAATTTTTCACACTACTATCAAATTCTACATCTTCAATTCGATATAAAACCTGATTTGCCCGATTTATAACCTGATAATTACTCTTATATTTGTTACGGGTAGCCCCATCTGTACTAATATCAATGAAATCTGCATATCTCTCATAATTCTCTGCCCCCCTATCTGAAGGATCAAAAACAAAATGAGTATTATCAGATCGCATTTCGCCTACTATCCAAGCATCACCGTAAACATCTCTTAAAGACGAATAAATAGCCGTTACGCCTTGTTCAAAGTCGGATTGCGTTTTAAAGAAAGCATCCGTAGCAATTGCGTCAGTTGGAAGTTTCTCAAGAAAGTCATCATTACACGAACTAAAAAATGCCATGACACAGAATAGTAAAACGATAAGTTTTATTCCTGATTTTTTATTTGTTTGCATTATATTGTATTTCATAAGATTTAGAAGTTTAAGTTAATACCCATTGAAAATGTTCTTGGAACGGGATACGCTGTATTATCAATCCCTTGTTCAAGGGGACTGCCTTTTTCACTTACTTCAGGGTTTGCCCCATCATAAGAAGTGAAAACGAACGGATTCTGTACAGAACCGTATACTCGGGCACTATTTATAAATCGACCACCGAGAGGCAAAGAATAACCTAATGTTATATTTCTGATAATCAGATTATTCGCCTTCGACATAAAACCAGTATGCCACCATTCACGCTCCTTGTTTGTAGTCCCGGACAATGTACGCCCGTAAAGGCCATCACCCGGATCATTTTCTGATTTCCAACGATTCATAACATCTTTATTCACATTAAATACACCGTCAAGGTTACCGGTAGCTTCTCTAAACGCATTTAACACGTAATACCCTGCTGCACCGGAACCAATAATATTCAAGTCAAAACGCTTATATTGAGCATTTACTGTAATTCCAAACAAACTTGTGGGTACAGAATTTCCCACAACAGTCCGGTCTTTATTCCGGTCAATCTTTCCATCGCCGTCAACATCTTTAAACTTTATTGTTCCTACCATCGCACCATCATATTTAGGAGAAGCATCAAAATCTGCCTGATTTACATAAACTCCTTCTTGTTCCAATAAGTAAAACTGGCCAATGCGCTCTCCAATCCTCGATATATGTGTACGAGATTTCAACTCTCCATCCGGAGTATCCAACGCAATAACTTTATTATCGCCATAACTGTAATTCAAATCAACATCAAGCTTAAAGGTACCTTCCAATACTCTTGAAGAAAGAACAAATTCATGTCCCCAAAACTCAAATTCTCCAAGATTGGTTAGTATATTGTTATAACCTGATGCTTGAGGAATTGGAACATTAAACAACATATCTGTTGTATTCTTCTTGTAATAATCGTACGAGAAACTAATCCGGTTATTTAGGAATCCCATATCAACACCTAAATCCAACTGTTTGGTTTTTTCCCAGCCAAGGTTTATGTTTCCAATACTTGACACGGTTCTTCCACTTTCTACATTTTCGTTAAAAACCGCATTATAAGTTCCAACGAGTCCGCGATGTGAGTAATTTCCAATGTTGTTATTCCCTGTAACACCATAACTCGCTCTTAATTTCAAAAAGTTAAGCACGTCGCTTTCCGGCATAAACTTTTCTTTTGTTACAATCCATCCTAGCGATGCTGATGGAAAATTACCCCATCGATTATCCTCTCCAAAACGAGATGAACCGTCGTGACGAATAGCTGCTGATAAGAAATACTTGTTTGCATAGTTATAATTCACACGACCTATATATGAAATCAAGGACCACTCGTTAAAGTAATTATCTGTTTCCCTTTTATCGGCAGGAGCTGCTGAAAAATCTTCAATTAAGTCATCAGGGTAATTATTCGCCTTTGAGCGTAATCCTCGTCCTTGCCATTCCTGGGCAGAAAATCCAAGCAAAGCTTCTAAATTGTGTCTTTCAAACGATTTTTTGTAAGTGGCAGTATGTTCTGTTAGCCACGAGGTATTATTATCGTGGCTTTGGCTTGCAAAAGGTGTATTAGGTGGAGGAGCAGAAAGTCCTCCCATTTGTGAATTACTAAAGCTGTTTTTCGTTTCTCGTCCCAAATCAGCATTAATTGTCGATTTCCAGGTTAAACCTTTTACCGGATATAACTCAACATAGGCATTTGTCAGAACCGATAAGCGGTTTCTTTTAGCATCCAATTGCTTCAACACATTGTACCAGTTTGGGTTTGGGAATAAGCCAGGACCGGTAGCAGTTAAAGGAATTGTTCCGTCTTCATTAATGTGTGGAGCCAATGGAGTTGTTAAAAGGGCATTCTGTAAGATTCCTCGTCCCCAAAGCGAGCCATCCGTATTTACATCATTGTCACTCACGTAATTAGGAGCAACATTTAATCCTATTTTCGCATATTCATTAATGGTAAAATCGGTATTTATCCTTAACGAATACCTGTTAAATTTTGTGTTAAGCATAACACCTTCCTGCTCGAAAAATCCGGCAACAGCTGTAACTCCCATTCGTTCGTTACGCGATGTAAGTGTAATATTGTGATCCTGTATACGTGCATCTCTCAGCAAAACATCATACCAGTCAGTTCCTTCTCCATATTGTTCAGGATTCTGGTAGACAGGATCAACCGATTGTCCGTTTTCAAAGGCATACTCTTTTTTGAACTGTGCAAACTCCCTAGCATTCATCATATCAGGACGTCCTTTTTCCGGAACACTCTGAACACCAAGATAAGAACTAACATTTACAGATGTTTCCCCTACTTTTCCTTTTTTCGTTGTAATTAATACAACACCGTTTGCAGCACGCGATCCGTATAACGAAGTAGATGAAGCATCTTTTAATACCGAAATACTTTCAATCTCATTTGGGTTAATGGAGTTCAAATCTCCGGTAATTGGAAGACCATCAACTACATATAGTGGGCTAAAACCAGCAGAAACTGATGCCTGCCCACGGATACGCATCACCATTCCTTGTCCCGGTTTTCCGGTTGTTTGCGAAATCTGTACACCAGCCAACTTCCCCTGAAGTTTTTGGGTAAATTGCGCCCCCTGTACCTCACTCAATTCTGAAAAGTCAACCTGTTGAATGGATCCAGTTATGGCTTCCTTAATTTGTGTACCATAACCAATTGCAATTACTTCTTCAATTCCTACAGCATCTGTTGCCATAACAATATCGATACTATTTTGCGAGCCGACCACAACCTCTTGCGATTTCATTCCTATAAAAGAAAAGTGAAGTGTTGTTTCAGCAGTAATACCTTTCAAAGAATATTCTCCGTCAACATTTGTAACGGTACCGTTTGTTGTTCCTTTAATAAGCACTGTTACACCCGGAAGTGGATCGCCGGCTTCGTCAGTAACTTTCCCGGAGATGGAATTTTGTTGTTGTAATACTCCTATTTCTCCTGCTGGTACTTCTGGTGTTGTTAACACGATAAAGCGGTCGCGTATAGAATAATCAACGTCAGTACCTTTAAAAACCAAATTCAGGACTTGTTCAATTTTTTTGTTTTCAATGGTTACATTAACTTTTCGTTCTACATCGATAAGATTTTGGCTATACAAAAAACAAAACTCACTTTGTTTTTCAATACTGTTTAAAACCTCCTTAACAGTAGCTTCACGCATATTTAAGTTAAGCATTTTGCTTTGCGAATAGCTTTTATTTGCAAAAACACTCGCGACCGAAACCAATAATATAAAAACCGTTAGTTTCATTACTTTTAATAGTTTAATTAGCCCGGAAAATTTCTTCTCCCGGTCAAAACAGAATTTTTTTTTCATACTTTTGTATTGTTAAATTTAGAAATGCCCTGTAAAGTGAAGCGTACAGGGTAATTTTTACAATCTTCGGGGAAATGTTGGTAGCATTTCCCTGTTGTTTTATAATCAGTTAGCTTTTACATAGGCAATTTAATTTTAATTCAATTTAATTAGACTTTATTCTTTTTTCTCAATGATTATTCTCTGCTTCGAGAATGTTCCATCAGGATTCTTAGTGCGTGGTAATGCCCTGTAATTAATTGGTGTTGCAGCCGATAATAAATCAAGTATTTGGAAAAGCGGTTCATCAACAAAGGTTACTGTATATCGGTATTTCTCCATCTCCTTGTCAACCTGTATTTCAACATTAAACATTCGGCTTAACCTTTGGGCAACCTGGTCTATCGGTTCATTGTCCAAAATAAGTTTTCCATCATCTTTCCAGGCGATGTATTTCTCAACCCGCTCCAGGCTTGACTTTACAAGGCCTGTATTCTTTTCGTATATTACATGCTGACCGGGTATCAGTTCTTTTATGGTTTCAACATTTCCGTTGTTTTTCATTTTCTCTATTAACACTTTCCCTTCTACAAGTGTAGTAGCAATGCTATTATTTTCAGGGTATGCATTAACGTTAAATACCGTACCCAACGCTTTAACGTCAATTCGACCTGCATTAACCACAAAAGGTTTATCCGGATTGTGAGCAACCTCAAAATAACCTTCACCGGTTAGAGCTATACCGCGGGTCTCTCCCCAAAAATTCTGTGGATATTTTATCCGGCTACCATAATTAAGATGAACCACTGTCCCGTCCGACAGTTCAACAACAGTTCGCGAACCAACTGGTGCTATCACTTCCAAAGAATCGACAGATACAGTTGTAATTTGATTTGTTAACCAGTTATTTTCAGAAATTGTATAAAACATAAAGGCCAAAACCGGAATTAAAATGATAGCAGCAGCTTTCGATAACAAGCTAATTAATCTGTTATTCCTTAGTTGAATCGTACGGGGCTCTTCAATATTTAATTTATGGTGGATTTTATCAAGGAGGGTATCCAGTTTTTCGTCTGAAACAATACTGTCTTCTTCTTTAAATTGCTGCCAGTCAACCTTTCCAAGTTTTTGGCTTTCAGAGAAGAAGAATTGTTGCTTCATCCATTGAATAACTTCCTCAACTTCCTGTGAAGTACAACGGTTGTTTAAATATTTTTCAAGTAATTCTTTTGTCATTTCCCTTTTTCTAAACGGAGCCTCAAAATTAATGAGGCCCCGACTAACTAACCAAACTAAACTATCGCGAAACGATAAGTTTTACAAGTTATACAATTCGGGAAACAACAAGGACTAATAAAAAATGATTTTTTTTTGACTAAAGGAATAAACTAATGAATAATCCACTAATTAACAAGCCATTATCAAGCTTGCTTTTTAAAAAAGAAAGTGTAGTTACCAGATGGTTTTTTACTGTATTCGCGGAAATACCTAATTTTTCTGCTATTTCTTTATGACTTAATCCCTCTTCGCGGCTTAGTTGAAAAATCTCTTTCTGGCGGGGCGATAATTCATTCAACAACCCCTGAAACTTCTGCTTTAATTCTTTATAATGAATTTCATCGGTAAGTTCGTAGGTCTCATCAATATGTTGAAGCGATTTTACATGTTCTACATATTTATGTTCGGTTGCCCGTTTTTTAAGCAGGTTTACAGTTGCATTGTGGGCGATGGTGAACAGAAAAGATTCGAAAGATGAGTAAATATTAATTTTATCGCGGCTTTGCCAAATTTTTATAAACACTTCCTGTACTATTTCTTCGGTATCTGCTTCCTGCTTGGTATACCGAAAAACAAAGCCATATAGTCTCCTGGAATATTTTTTATAGATAATATCAAACGCCGACATATCGCCGTCTTTCAGGAGCTTTAATAATTCAGTATTTGATTTGTTAATATTCAAGAAGTAGTTAAATTGTTAGCGGGACAAATGTAAAAAAAATAATAGAACTAAAATGAATGGTCTGAGTAGGTTCCATAAAATGACCGATTTTGCCAAATAGCGGTCATCACCCCAAATCGTAAACACCCAAAAATCAATTTAATTCAAATTGCAAAAAAAAAGATATTGGCGACACATTCCCCGACCTCTGTTTTTTACTTTATATTTCATACTTGGTTCTTTCCTACGCCTGTTACTTCTTTCAATCATCCGATTAATATCCCTCGCCCATTGTGCTAACTGAAATTGATCAATCACCTGTGTCGGAATTTGGATTTCCTGTTCAGCTTTGGCCGTTAAATTAAACCTAGGTCTTTCCTGAAACGCTGAACCCCTGATCGGATACCGAATCGGATTTCCGATTTCATCCGTGATAAAAACTACGTGCCCTCTTCCCGATCTCCGCACCTCAACATTAAATAGCTCCAACGATTTATCGTAAAGTTGTTTTGTCGATATGGATTCAATATGATTTAGCTGATAAAATAAACTCTCCAGGTTCTGTTTCAGGTTTCTGCTACCTGCAGAAAATTTCAAATTGGATTGTACCTGGCTTTGTTCTTTGGTGAAATCATACTTTTGCTCCAGCGATTTGATGAAGCGTTGTACTTTTTCTTTCTCGTAATTGTCTTTAATCTTTTTACCTGTTTGGTTATCAATCCGGGTAGAAACAATATGAAAGTGTGTCCGATCAAGATCTGAGTGCTTATACACAAAGTAAGGCTGATTTCCATAACCCATATGTTCCATAAGGTTTCCTATTTCAGTTCGGATTCCCTTGTCTCCCAGTTTTACCAAATCCGTTACCGTTGGATTCACAGAAATATGTAAGCCTTTCTTTTTCACCCGGGTATTCCTTTCCTCAATCTCTTTCAGAATATTCAGCCGGTCGTATTTTGTCCCTGCAAATGGATTAATGGTTGGCGTATTGTCACTTTTATAGAAATGTGCCTTTTTCTGCTCTACTGGAAAAACCGGCCAAAGTGGGTTCTTCGTCAATTTTGGGGAATCATCCTGACTGGGACAATAAGACCTTCCGGCGAAGTAGTTCAAAGCTTGCCCTCCCGTACATTTGTCGTTTAATGCTTTTAATTCTGTTAACATGGCCTTCAACGGGGCCATTGCTCCATCTCAATTGTATTGCGTTCTGAACTGCTTTAATATCACGTTTTAGTCCTTTCGCAAAAGTCTTTAATCCTGGTAGTTTATCTTTGGATTCCTGGATTGATTTGATCCATTCGTGAATCTGTCCTTCACCTGTTTTTAGCATCTTCTTGAATCGCTTAACAAGCCTGCGAACCCGTATTAATATGGGCATGTTCTCAAAAAGTAATTGCATATAACTTCTGTGATCAATATTCTCAATATGATTGAGAGATTGCCCTACGTATTTTGCAAGCTTTCTGGAGCTCAATCGTTTGATGTAGGGAATTGGTTGGCTTTGCAACTCATTATAATTTAATGATGTTACCTCATTTGTTTGTTTAAGGAAAGAAATATATTGGTTGGCTTGGGTGTTCCCGCCAGTATATCCCATTTTTCGAATATCATTTATGATTTCCATATTGGTATAACCATTTATTTCCATTTTGGATAAAATATAATTTGTGAATATCTCAATATTTGCTCGTTTGGGATGTGATCTGGGTACTAAAATGTCTTGCTGAAAATATCGCTTTACTGTGTTTTTGCTAATGCCAAGCTCTCTCCCAATTTTCTTCCTTGGTAAGCCTTTGGCTTGTAGTTTCTTTACCATATCGAAAACCTCCTGCCTGGAATCTGGTTTTTGAACGGGGGCAGGTATCTCTACAAACTCCTTTTTAGTAACGGAATCCTGCTTGGACTCAGCTTCTGCATCGCGAAGCATCTCGCAGGTTTTAGCTTTAATGAGTTTACTTATCTTCGGAGATATGCTTTTAAAAAAAGTATCTAAAGCATCAGACAAGTTCATTAACAGATGGAACCGGTCTGCAACCTGGACTGTATTAGGGCTAATGGAATCTATTGCTGTTGAATATGAACTAGCCCTGTCCCTTGTGATTATTTCAATTCCCGGATGGTCTCGTAACCACGCCTTTAAATCCTCGCTATCTCGGGTAGGCAACATGTCGATTGGCTTTGATGTTTCCATATCCACTAAGATCGTTCCGTAGTTAACACCTTTTCGGAAAGCCCAATCATCAACTCCTACAACTTTTAGTGTATTTATATCCGGGAGTGGTTGCTGATGAGCAAGCCGTGTAAGAGTGGAGCGGCTAACTTTTATCTGCAGTTTTTCCGATAATACATGCCCTGAGCCGGTTGGCATATCAATTGCAATATCTGATAATAATCGTGTAACCCGCTCTGTTCTTCTGGCATAAGGAAGTATATTGTCATTTTGCTCAGTAAATACTTTCCTCTTGCACCTATCATTGCGGCACTTAAATTTACGGATCGTAAGAATTATTCTGGAATGATATTGAAATACAGGCAAGTCTGTTATTCTTCTTTCATAACGGTCATGTACAGAATGGCTGTATTTTTTACATTCAGGGCATTTTGCCCGCTTCCCGGACAACGAGGCATAAATGTGTATTATTGGTGGTTTAAATTCAATATTTGACACTATAATTTTTGGGATGTCAATACGGCGTTTAATATTCATATATAATTGATTATCAACTACATAAAGACACAAAAACGACATCTGGAAAATGATAAAAACAAAACCCTTACTTATTGATTATCAGTTGATTAACAATGGGCTTGACGATGAAATTTCGTTCCCCAAAATTGACGAAGAACCGATTATTTAACTCCTGTTTTATTGGATAAATAGATTTTGAGTGAACTTTACGAAGTTAATTGTGATTGAGGCTGCTGAAATTAAGTAAAGAAAAGAATTGTACAATTCGACAACATATATTATTATAATTGTAATTTTGAACCTTAAGATGAGGAAAACCACTGCATATTTGTTTCTGTTGTTTATTATTTTTGCAATTTCTGCAAAAGGGATAAATTCTCGTTATTTATTCAAAAAACTGAATAATGACAATGGTTTGTCTTTTAATTCGGTGCACAGCATTGTTCAGGAAGAATCCGGAATAATGTGGTTTGCCACCTATCAGGGCCTGAACAAATATGACAGTTACAATATTAAACGCTATTACAAAGAAGATAATGTTGGTATCCCGTCGAATAATATCACTTCCTTATTGATAAATAAGGATAACCGTCTTTTTGTTGGAACTCAGGAGGGACTGATTGTATATGACAGACGGTTTGACAAGTTTAATTCAGTATTGTATAGTAATACGAAACTTCCCCACGTAAGAACATTGTTTGAACGGAGCAATGGAACTGTCTTGATTGGAACTTTTAACGGAATATATGCCTACAATCCTACGGAAGAAACAATGGTACATTTTGTTTCTTTGCGCAACGAAGCTATTACTTCAATCAATGAATATGAATCCGATGTTATATTGGTTACCACTTTTTCAGGTATATATTTTCTTAATCCCGATGGGGTATTGCTAGACTACTATAACAAAACCAATACCCCTGACATCCCTTCAAGTTTTTTTCAATGTTCATACATTGATCGTACAGGTACTTGCTGGATTGGAACAAACAACAACGGATTGTTCATTTTTAATAAGGAGGAAAAAACATTTAAAAAAGTTACGATCTCCGGTATAGAGCAGCCAGAAACCAAAGTGGTACGTGTTATTGAAGAAGATTTGGATGGAAATATCTGGATTGGTGGCGAGCAGGGAATATTTATTTTTGACGTTAAATCCCGAAAAACAATAAATATTCAGCATTCACTCGAACCATCGGAATATCATTTAAACGATAAAGCAATTTACTGTTTGTTTCGGAGCAAAGAGAATATTATGTGGATTGGAACCTATTTTGGTGGAGTAAACTACACCAACCTGGGCGATTCCAAAGGGTTTTATAATATCCATCCGGGCGATAGTAAGAATAATCTTCGTGGGAAAGCGGTGAGCAAACTATTTAAAGATACGAGAGGTACTTTATGGATTGCAACCGAAGATGGGGGGGTATGCTCTTTCAATACAAAAACGAAACAAATAATTGATTATTTCCAGCACGGTAGTAGCAACAGCATTAGTTCAAACAATATACATGCAATTTGTGAAGATAATAGCAGGAATATTTGGTTTGGTTGTTTTATGACGGGGATTGATGTTTATAGCCCAACTTCCGGTGTGTTTAAGAATATATCCTTACGCCCCAACGTGAAATATAGTATAAACGAGAATTCCGTTTTCTGCAATTTCAAAGATTCGAAAGGACAAATCTGGATTGGATCGTTAAATGGTATATACCGTTATGATTGGGAGAAAGAAAAAGTTGTTCCTTTTAAAGAAGAGGAGTTTGGTACTATTTTTATCTATAATATTATTGAAGATAGAAATGGGAAAATATGGTTCTGTTTATATGCTGATGGAATAGCATCCTACAATCCTGTTACCGATGAAATCCGGCGATATAACATTGGAAATGGCTTATCAACAAATAGAATAATCGCAGCTATGGAAGACAGTGCCGGTAAAATCTTGTTTGGCAGCATTGATGGCGGTGTTAATATATATACTCCGGAAACAGATTCATTTGAGCATTTGGGTATGGAAGACGGCTTGCCCAATAATACCATCTATGGCATTTTGGAAGATGATAGTGGTAACATCTGGTTAAGTACTAATCAAGGAATATCGATGTATAATACGAAAACCCGAATATTCAGAAATTATAACCGGAACGACGGGTTGGCGCAAATGCAGTTTAATTATGGCTCCTGTTTTAAAGATTCCGATGGTATGCTTTATTTTGGGCACGTAAATGGATTAACCTACTTTAAGCCAGATGAAATTAGAGATAATACTATAAAGCCACAGCTTTTTTTTACAGATTTCAAATTGGCAAATGAAAGTATTCCGGTTAAAAATAAAGGGATTCTTACGCAACCTATTAATCAAACACAAAATATAACTTTAAGCTATTCCCAAAGATCTTTTACCATCAATTTCGTGGCTATAAACTATATTTCGGTAGGGAACAATAAATTTTATTTTTATCTGGATGGTTTTGAAGAGGATTGGATTGAGGCAGGCAATAAAACCAGTGCAAGCTATTCAAATTTATTGCCCGGTAAATATACATTTCATTTAAAAGCTGTGAACAACGATGGAGTTGAAAGTGCCAATACAAAAACACTTCAAATACGTATTCGTCCACCTTTTTATTTAACTGTCTGGGCATATATTATCTATTTCGCAGTATTGGCTTTTATATTCTTTTTGTACCGGAAAATAACCATTGATAAAGAAAAGGAAAAAACAGCATTGAAATTGGAAAGAATGGAAAAAGAAAAGATAAAAGAGGCGAACCTTCAACGACTAAATTTTTACACCTATATCTCACATGAGTTTAAAACACCTCTTTCGATTATTATTTCAAGCATCGACCAGTTTTTTTCTGATAGTAAAGTCTCAAACGACTCGAAAAATAGTCTTCAACGAATAAAAAGAAGTTCTAAAAGGCTATCGTTCTTATTTACACAACTGATGGATTTCCGCAAAATTCAAAGTAAACATGCTAAATTGGTGTTGCAGAAAGGCGATATGATTGACTTTTTAAGGGAAACATGTATTGTGTTTTCTCCATTGTTTGACCAGCAACGTGTCAACTTTGAGTTTAAAACCAATCGTGAAACCTATGAGCACTGGTTTGATCCGGATAAAATTGAGAAAATAATTGCCAATCTTCTTTCCAATGCACTAAAACATTCACCAATTCATGGACTTATCGTTTGCGAAATAGAAATTAACGATGAAATAGTAGGCGAGGAACAGAAGCGGATAAATATTTGTATTTCGGACAATGGAAAAGGGATTTCGAAAGAAGAACAAAAAAACTTGTTTACCCCTTTTTACATAATGTATCAAAGTAACGAGCAGAAAAGCGGTTCTGGTATTGGGTTAACTTTGGTGAAAAGTTTGGTGGAATACCTTCATGGTACAATTGATGTAATTAGCAGCCCGAATGAAGGAACAAAATTCAAAATTCAGTTGCCGCTCGACTACAAAGGAATTTCGAATATTAAGCTCGAAAACACCAACGAAACCATTAGCCGTAATATAGATTTGGATAGTCTGGCAGGTTTTTCGAAACAATCCTTAAATGAATACTTACCCACAAAAGAAGATAAAGAATTTAAACTTTTGATTGCAGAAGATACACTCGACCTTGCTGAAGTTCTGATTGCACATTATTCAAAAAGTTTCAGTGTTAAGTTTGCACAAAATGGCATTGAAGCGCTTAATATTGTAAAAGACGAAGAACCAGACATTATTATTAGCGATGTGATGATGCCTGAAATGGATGGCATTGAGTTCTGTAAAAGGATTAAACAGGACGAAGCTACCAGTCATATTGCCATTATTCTTCTTACTGCAAAAACAACACACGAAGATAAAATTGCCGGGCTACAAGCCGGAGCCGAAGCCTATGTTTATAAACCATTCGATTTGAATGAATTGGATTTGCACGTGCGAAATTTTATAGAAGTGCGTAAAAAGCTGAAAGAGAGGATAATAACAGGAAGGAGCCTTAATCTAGAAAATCTAAAATTCCAGGATAAAGACAAAGAATTTATCGAAAAGGTTTCAACAATCATTAACGAAAACATTGAAAATGAATCCTTGAATAATGAAGAACTCGCAAAACTTCTGGGAATGAGTAAGTCTTTGGTGTACTTAAAACTTAAAAAGTTACTTAACATGTCGGGTTCCGATTATATTCAATCCTTGCGTTTTAAAAAGGCCATTGAATTAATGGCCGATTCCAATTTAAACATTGCCGACATTTCCTATGAAGTTGGTTTCTCCGATCCCAATTATTTCAGTAAAGCTTTCAAAAAGGCCCATAAAAAAACACCTTCTGATTTCCGTAAAGAACTACTCAATCGGATTAGTAAATAAACTTAAAGAATCTGGTGTCATTCAGCGGGTTCTTATATTTCGGTTGGTCACATAAGTACATTAGCTATTATTACCCTTAATTTACTTCAAATTCCAGTTTTAAAAACAGAATAAAACCGATACTTGTATCAATTATTGTACAAGAATGGAATCTGTATTCAATACATTATTAAGCAATTGGCTTATTAAAATCAAGTTTGTAAGTAATGGAAAAGAATTTAGCAAAAAAGGTATAATCCCTTAATCATAGACTTGTACGTTTCTATATAAAATAGTTTGAGTAGTATAGTTAAATAGTTTAGTTAGTTAATAAATGTATTGGGCTGATCTTTTAAAAGACAGCCCATACATGTATCAAAGCTCATTAAAGAACCAAATGAAAAACAAATCAAAAAATATTATTATGCTTGTAGGATTGTATGTACTATTTGCAGTTCTTTTTTTACTAATTATTACTTTACTTATTGTTTCAATTTAAATTCAATAATTGTTCTGTTTTATTCGTAAGTCTTGGTTCTGAATCTTGACACAGTTATTCTCCAACTTTTTTCCCAAAAGAATTCCTCAAGAGAAATAGTAAATGAATTTTTAAAGCTGAGTGTCACTATTCGCAGACTTGTGTTTCGAGCAAAACAGATAAGCACTTTGGCTGACATTACCCTTACTTTAGTTCAAATTCCAGTTTGAAGAAGAGAATATAAACGATGTTTGCATCATACAATGATTGATGCAGGATTCTTTTTCCAATCAATTCTTTAGTTATCCAATAGTTTAAATCGAGCTTATAAATGAAAAATTTTATTTTTTTTAATAATCAAAACTAAATTTCATGAAAAGAAAGAATCAAATTCTATTTCGTAAGTTGAGCCTTTTACTAATAGCCATTCTAATGGTTTCATTCAGTTGGGCTCAGCAAAAATCCATTTCCGGAAAGGTTACCGACGCGAGTAGTGAACCACTCCCCGGAGTAACCATAGTAATAAAAGGAACTACACAGGGAACAGTTACTGGCATGGATGGTACGTACAGTATTTCAAATATCCCCGAAGGTGGCACGCTGCAATTTTCTTTTGTGGGGATGACAACGCAGGAAATTCAGGTTGGCAATGAAACTACAATTAATGTAACATTGGTAGCTGATGCTATTGGAATCGAGGAAGTAGTTGCCATTGGATATGGTGTGGTTAGAAAAAGTGACCTTACCGGATCTGTCGCTCAGGTTACTTTCACAGATCAGAACACGAAACCCATAACATCGGCCGACCAACTATTACAGGGTAAAGTGTCGGGAGTTCAGGTTATTCAAAGTTCAGGTGCTCCGGGTGCAGGAATGGGGTTTCAAATTCGTGGGGGTAATTCACTGGGATCAAACCAACCATTAATAGTTTTAGACGGTTACCCAATTGATGCTAATTCTGGGGGTAATTCTTTGGGTGGCGATTATTCAGTTAACCAACAGCCGCAAAATAATCCTTTAGCAAATATTAACCCGAATGAAATTGAGACAATTGAAATATTAAAAGATGCCTCATCAACAGCTATATATGGTTCCCGGGGTGCAAATGGTGTTGTTTTAATTACCACCAAAAGAGGTAAAAAAGGACGCGATCAGGTTGAATTCAATTACAGAATGGATGTAGCTCAAATGAGCAATAAAATAGATGTTCTGAACACTCCGGATTTTATAAACTATGCAAACGAGGGTGCTTTAAATGACGGGGTTGACCCAATTTATGATCAGGCAGCAATTGATACCATATCTTCTGTCAATTATAACTGGCAGGATGAGATTTATAGAACAGCAATTACACACGATTATCAATTGAGATTCTCGGGAGGAGATGACCGAAGCAATTACTCGATTATAGGAAGTTATTTGGATCAGCAGGGAACAATAAAAAATTCAGACTTTACAAGAGGAGGATTGCGTTTTAATTACGACAGGAAAGTGTTTGATAATTTGAATATAAAACTGAATGTATTTACCTCTAAATCAAAGTCCAATATCAGCTTAAATTCAGGAACAGAAGGATTATCATCTGCAAATCTGGTAACCAGTGCCCTTTTAGCACTGCCTTTTCAAAAAGGGTACAATGATTCTGGTGAAATAGACCAAACTACTACAGAAAATCCCCTTACATTGCTCGAATTAACAAAAGACCTACAGGAGAACACCTTAATAATTGCCAATACTCAGATTGACCTAAAACTTACCAATGACCTAACATTAGTTTCGAATATTGGTGTTAACAACAACGATGGAATCAGACAATCTTATTACCCGCGTGGAACTTTCACAGGAGATAATTATAAAGGATATGCGTACCGGAATCAATCCACCGTTTTTAACTTTTTGTCTGAAAACACCCTAAATTTTGTGAAAGATTTTGGTGACCATTCTATTAATGCTGTCGCTGGTTATAGTTGGCAACAATGGAACAGAAGATCAATAGGGGTTTCTGCCACCGATTTCTCTAATGATAATCTGACTTATGAGAGTTTTCAGTCGGGGAATGCACCAGGGACCGCCTATACTCAACATCGTGAATGGGCTTTATCTTCTTTCCTTGGAAGGATTAATTATTCCTATATGAATCGATATCTTTTAACTGCTACTGCTCGTTATGATGGTTCAACCAGATTAGCTGAAGGAAACAAATGGGCTTTGTTCCCTTCTGTTGCTGCTGCCTGGAAATTACATAATGAATCATTTATGGCAGATGCCGAGATAATTAATACCTTGAAATTAAGGGCAAGTTATGGAACCTCGGGTAACCAGAGTATCGGTGTTGGTTCTACTAAAGTGTTATTAGGTAGCGATGCCTATGTGGTGAATGGAGGCATTGTTAAAGGATTGATTAAAAATAATATGGCCAATACTACTTTAGGTTGGGAAACAACTGCTCAGTACAATGTTGGGATGGACCTTGGATTGTGGAATGAGAGGATACAATTGGAGGTTAATTTATACAAAAAGAAAACGGAAGACCTGTTAATAAATTTGCCAATTCCAACAACTACGGGTTTCAGAAGGCTTCCTTCAAATGCGGGTTCTGTTGAAAACAAAGGATTGGACATTGACCTAAGAGCACAAATTATCGAAAGTCCTTTTAGGTGGAGTGCCGGAGGTAATATTTCATTCAACCGTAATAAAATGTTGAGCCTTGGAGAATTGGGTGATGATGGAATTATTTTTGGCCCTAATTTTTTAAATGCTGGAAATTTACTGGGTCAGCCAATTCATGTTGCAATTGTTGGCAGCCCGGTTGGTTCATTTTATGGATATAGAACCGATGGTATTTATCAAAATGCACAGGAAGTTGCAGAAGGTCCTCAAGCTACTTCTGCGAAACCGGGAGATATCAGAATAGTTGATCAGAATGATGATGATAAAATAAATGGGGACGACCGGATCATTATAGGAAACCCGCACCCGGACTTCACTTTCGGGTTAACAAATAATTTCGAATATAAAAACTTTAACCTGTCCTTTTTAATTCTTGGAGTAGTAGGGAATGATATTGCTAACTTAAACCGATACAGGATGGATCCGCTAACGGGTGCCATTAGTAACGTACGACAGGAAGCTTATGATAACAGGTGGACAGGTGAAGGAACCAGTAATTATTATCCAAGAGCAAGTTCATATTATAATTATTTCGATCAGCGTTTCACCGATTTTATTGTTGAGGATGGTTCTTATATACGATTAAAAAATGTTAATCTGTCGTATAATATAGATGTAAAGGCAAACTGGATAAAATCAATTACTGTTTTTGCAAGCGCTTCCAACCTGTTAACAATATCAAAATATAAAGGTTACGATCCGGAAGTAAGTGCAAACTATGGTACAGGGTTAACTCCTGGGGTTGATAATGGGACTTATCCTCAATCAATCACTGTTTCAACAGGTTTAAATATCAAATTCTAACATTTAACGACATGAAGAATATAAAATTTTGTATAGTATTATTAATAACACTCTTGGGTTTTTCATGTTCCCTTGAGGAAACGATTTATGATTTAGCTACTCCTGAAAGTGCAATTAAAAGTGTTTCAGATGTTGATAATGCAATAATTGGTGCTTATGCGTCAATAAATGCAATTGATTTTTTTGGACGCTCTGCCATGTGGGTAACACATAGTAGTGCAGATGATCTGTCTTCGACGGCAGGAAATGAACCGGGGGTTCTTGCAAGAAGAATTACACTTAATTCCTCACATTATCATTACATTCATCTATGGTGGGAAATTTATGAAGGGATTAGTAATAGTAATGGTGTGCTTGATTATGTTGAACAATTAGATCTTCCAGAGTCTTTTGAAAATAAGGCTGTAAGTGAAGCCAAATTTCTAAGGGGATTTTTTTACTTTAATCTGGTAAATCTATATGGCGGTGTTCCTTTAATACTCAAAAGCGTAGATGCCAGTCAGGAATTTAATGTTTCAAGAAACAGTGTTGACGAGGTTTACACCCAGATATTTTTAGATTTAGAGGATGCCATTGCTTATCTTCCAAGCCGTTCGGCTCAACCCAGTGGCGAAAAAGGAAGAGCTACTAAACAAAGTGCTCAGGCGTACATGGTTAAAGCCTGTTTGCACTACGCAAATTACCTCGATTTAAACGGAAGAAGTAGTGAATCCGGCCAGTATTATCAAAAAGCAATTCAATATGCCGATGAAATTCTCAATTCCGGAGAATATCAACTTGTGTCTGATTATGCTACATTGTGGGATGTTAATCAGGAAACTGTAAGTGCCCGGGAGATTCTGTTTGCCGTAATCAATACACGTGATGCCGCTAATCCTGGAAATCAGGGAGAAGGTGGTTTTATGGTTCAGTTTTTTAACCCAAATACAATTACAGGTGTTTCAGGAAGACCAGATGGTGGAGGTACCAGCCATTATAAAGTACAACCATGGTTTATAGATAGATACCTTCAGGGTGAATATGTTGGCGACTACCGGGTTGAAAAGACCTTTCGTTTTTCATGGACAAATTGGAGAACAGGAAAGAACAGGACCACCTGGCCGAATACTCCAACTGAAGAATGGGAATCACAACCCTATATTAAGAAGTACGTGGATGCTGGTGGACTTGCTACTTTCTCAAATGAGAATGATTTTTATCTCATACGTCTGTCAGACATTTATCTGATGAAGGCAGAAGCTGAAAATGAACTGAATGGCCCAACAGCTGCAGCTTATACTGCATTTAATAAAGTAAGGGAACGTGCACGTTTGGCTGATGGTACTTCCAGGGCTACACCGGCAGATTTGACTCCAGGCCTTTCAAAAGAAGACTTTCGTATGAAAATTTTTGATGAACGAGGTTTGGAATTTATAGGGGAATACAGCAGGTATTTTGACTTAAGACGAATGCGCTACAAAGATAATACACGTACCATGTTGGAATATCAGTTCGACGAGTATTTACCAGGGTTACCGCAAGGTTTGCCTAAATGGGTAGATGGGGCTTGGACAACGGGTTTAACAGAAGCCACTAATATTGCTCCATATAATATTAAATATGAGTTAATTCCAATTCCTTCCACCGAAATAGCAATCAACCCAAATTTGGTTCAAAATCCAGGTTGGTAGTAAGATAAGTTTATTAAGCTGACAGGGAATTTCCCCTGTCGGCTTAAAGTATATAATAAAACTATTCAATTTAAGATTAAGCTTTTAGAACTTTTTCTGTATCAAAAATGAAGTATCCGGCTTTATTATTAATCGTCTTATTTATTATTCAGCAAAGTTTGTCGCAAACGTATAATATTTCGGCAGACTATTCAACTATTGACGGATTTTCATTACAAAAAAACCAATTTGGGGTTTCTTATGTAAATCCCAATTCAACTCATATAGAGAATAACAATCAACTCAGAATTTTGAATAATTAGTTATGCCGCTCAAAGCCTAATTGTTTGAATTTGATAAATGTGGTATGTTGAACCAATTTCCGGTACTGTTAATATTGCTTGAGATATGTGCAGCATTTACTGGTATATAGTCGTTAAAATAAATAAATATATCATGAAACATAAAATGTTAAATCTGATAATCGTAATAACAATCCAATTTTCAGGTTGTCAGGCAAAGATAAAACAAGAGGCACAGAATTCAGAATCTCGTCCAAATATCATTTTAATCATGTCAGATGATATGGGTTTTTCTGATATTGGTTGTTACGGTGGAGAGATTCAAACTCCAAACCTTGACAACTTGGCTCAAAACGGAATTCGTTTCACCCAGTTTTACAATGGTGCTCGTTGTTGTCCAACCAGAGCCACATTATTGACTGGTTTATATCCACACCAGGCAGGTATGGGATGGATGACCGGTATTGAAGCTGAAAATCCGGCGTACCAGGGAGACCTGAATTCGAATTGTGTAACATTGGCTGAGGTTGCCAAAACCGCAGGTTATTCAACTTTTATGACTGGGAAATGGCATGTCAGCAAAAATTGCAATGAAGATGGTCCTAAACATAACTGGCCTTTGCAACGCGGATTCGACCGCTTTTATGGAACCATTAACGGAGCTGGTAATTTTTACGACCCGGCTACGCTTTGTCGTGACAACACGCTTATCAATCCTTTTATCGATGAAGAATATCCTTCAGAAGATTATTACTATACCGATGCCATTTCAGATGAAGCAGCAAGGTTTATAAAAGAGCGAGACAAAGAATCTCCTTTCTTTTTGTATATGCCATACACTGCGGCACACTGGCCTATGCATGCCAAGCCAGAAGATATTAAAAAGTACGATGGGGTTTACGATGCCGGATGGGAAGAAATACGCAAAAATCGGATAGTTAAAATGAAAGAATTGGGTTTGATTTCATCTGATACAGAATTATCACCACTTGACACATACCCATGGACTGAAGCAAAGAACAAAGACGTACAGGCAGAAAGAATGGAAATTTATGCAGCAATGATTGATGTTATGGATCAGGGAATTGGGAGAGTTATTGAAACCCTAAAAGGTGAAGGAATTTATGAAAATACCCTGATTTTGTTTTTACAAGATAATGGTGGTTGTGCTGAGGAGATTGGCACAAAAGGTGAAACCGGGTCATGGGCAACAACAGCCGAGGAACTTGTTCCATTAAAGATAGATGAAATTGAGTATGATGTTATCCCAAGGGTTACAAGAGAAGGGAAGGCGATTTTGAAAGGTGAAGGAGTAGCCGGTGGTCCGGATACAACTTACGTAGCTTATGGGCAGCCTTGGGCTAACGTCTCCAATACACCTTTTAAGGAGTATAAACACTGGATTCACGAAGGAGGTATATCTACTCCGCTAATTGCACACTATCCGAATTTGATTAAGGAAGCAAATAGCCTTAATTCTTTCCCAAGCCATATTATTGATATCATGCCTACCCTGACCGAACTCATGGGAGCAAATTATCCTGAAGAGAAGGACGGCAATAAAATTCACCCAATGGAAGGGATTAGTTTGGTGCCTTTATTTAAAGGTGAAGAGATTAGTCGCGATGGAGCTATTTGCTGGGAGCATGAAATGAACCGTGCAGTGCGTTTAGGCGATTGGAAACTAGTTTCAAAAGGCGAACTGCTTGATGGACCATACGCTCGTTGGACTAACTCCAAATTAGGTGAATGGGAATTGTACAATATTGCTGAAGACAGAAGCGAACTTAATGATTTAGCAGATACTCATCCTGAAAAGTTGAAAGAACTGGCAACGATATGGGATGAATATGCTGAAAGAATCAATGTTTTCCCAAATCCTTGGACCGAATCTAAAAAAGAAAATTAATAGAAATAATATTAAATAAGGATGACTTTTTTAAAAAACATGATGATTGGATGGCTGTTGGCGGGATTTTTAATTCTATCTATGATTTTTAATACAGCTTGTGGAACGGAAGATGAACCTGTTGTTGAAGAGAAACCTAATGAAGTTGTAGTAGAAGGCACTCATATTATTTGGGATTCGTCTTCTCTGAGAAAAATTACCGATGGGAATTATGCCCGGATTCGGGAATTGGATAATCAGCAATTGATTGCCGTTTACTCTCGAAGCAATCACATTTACATTAAATACAGTGATGATCAGGGGAGTACATGGGAGAATGAACAGTTGTTGGCTGAAGGTGATGCAAATTACATCATGACTAATGCTGAAGCTATTCAACTTGCCAACAAATCTATCGTTGTTGGTTTGAACCGAAGGGTAAAAGATGAAAGATGGGGAAGTGATTATACCTACGGAATAATGATTGTTTCAAGTGATGATTATGGGCAAACATGGTCAGAACCACAACTTATTTACAATGCAGGGAACTCTGGTGATATTGGCTGTTGGGAACCGGCATTTTTACAGTTGCCGGATGGTGAACTCCAATGCTATTTTGCCAACGAATATCCATACCCAAATACAAACGAGCAGGAAATTTCGTTATTGAGGTCTTTTGATAATGGAGAGAGCTGGACTGCTGAAATTGAAACAGCAACTTTTGCCCAAGGTGCAAGAGACGGAATGCCTGTTCCAATATTGGATGGTGATAACATCTTGCTTGCAATTGAAGATAACAGCAACAATCACGTGCTGCAACCAACAATAATAAAAGAACCGGTTTCAAGCAATTGGAAAAATGGTTTGGTTGGTTCTAATGACAGCAGAAGGTTTCATGCTGTTCCTGATTTTTCAAGGACTCGCTATGCAGGAGCCCCTTACCTTGCAAAACTTAATAGCGGTGAACTGATTCTTTCTTTTCAGGATAGAAATGAGCGAGAAAAGAATTTTGAAACGATGAAAGTACTTGTTGGTGAAAGTGTAATTGAACCATTCGATCATGAAAGTGAGCCATTTGCGATTTCAAAATCGAATAGTGCCAAATGGAATTCGCTTTGCGTGCTCAGTAGCGGTGAAGTCATTGCAGTTACCAGTACGAATGCATACGGCAAAGGAATTTATATGGTAATAGGTGAGGTAGTTAATAATTCTAAATAGATTAATTAATTTTTATAAAAATGAAGACAATTCATATTCTTACATTATTTGTTTGTACTGTACTTACCTCTTGTGCAGTAAAAGAAAAAAGTGAAACCAGGGAAGAGATTTTCTTTGCAGATCCAACCATTTACGTTGAAAATGATAAATACTACCTGACTGGAACGAGAAATCGAGAACCTTTTGGTTTTGCCATTTTAGAATCTGACAATCTTCAAGATTGGAAATCTCCAAAAGGTAAGCCGCGAACAATGATACTAAGCAAACATGATGGGACTTATGGTTCAAAAGGTTTTTGGGCACCTCAGATTTTAAAGATTGATAACGATTACTTATATACTTATACAGCTAATGAGCAAACAGTACTGGCCAAATCTAAGTCAATTCTGGGACCATATCGCCAAGATAAAATTGAGCCCATTGATGGATCGGAAAAAAATATTGACTCCTACATTTTTCAAGATGAGGATGAGAAATATTACCTCTATCATGTTCGGTTTAATAAAGGAAATTATCTATGGGTGGCTGAATTTGATATCGAGAAAGGGAAAATAAAAGAAGAAACACTTAAAAAATGTTTCGATCAGACAGAGGATTGGGAAGCAACTCCAAATTACCCATCTAATCCTATTTTAGAAGGTCCGACTGTAGTGAAAATGAAAAGTAAATACTATTTGTTTTATTCCGCCAATCATTTCAAGAATATTGATTATGCTATGGGATACGCTACAGCAGATTCTCCTTACGGTCCATGGATAAAACACCAGAATAGTCCAATTATTCATCGCTCAATTGTAGGTGAAAACGGTTCAGGGCACGGTGATGTATTTGAAGGGAAAGACGGTCAATGGTATTACGTCTATCATGTGCACTATTCAGAAAATAAGGTAGTACCCCGACGAACTCGTATTGTACCGCTTATTTTACAATGGAATGAAGAAAGTAATCTTTATGATATTACAGTTGATGCAAAAAAGATAATAAAACCAGCGCAATAATACCATAATGATTAAGAGCCTACATGCTGAAATTAAAAAACCATAAAAAGAAAATAACATGACCAGAAGAATATACTTTTTAGCATTATTGATACTAACACTATCTGTATTCGCATGTTCAAATTCAAAGCCAACACAAGAAAAAGAAAAGAAGGAATCGCTTCAGGAACGATGGAGTGTGGAAAAGGCTCAGCAATGGGGCGAAAAGCAACCATGGCTAAGAGGAGCTAATTTTAATCCAAGTACAGCCATTAATCAATTAGAAACATGGCAAGCTGAGTCATTTGATCCAGAAACCATTGACAAGGAGCTTGGATGGGCTGAAGATATTGGCTTAAACTGTATGCGTGTGTATCTACACCATCTTGCATGGAAAGTCGATAAGGATGGTTTTAAAAAGCGCATGAGCAAATACCTTGAAATTGCCGATAGTCATAGTGTTAAAACCATTTTTGTATTTTTTGATGATTGCTGGAATGCAACCTATCAAGCGGGTAAACAACCCGATCCCAAACCGGGTGTTCATAACTCTGGTTGGGTGCGTGATCCCGGTACTTTGTTGGATGAAAAACCTGAACTAATGACCAGTTTGGAAACATATGTAAAAGACGTGCTTACAAATTTTAAAGACGATGAGCGAATTGTGATGTGGGATCTTTACAATGAACCCGGCAATAATAAGTTAGGAAACAAGTCAATGCCACTTCTTAAAAATGTTTTTGAATGGGCTTGGGAAGTTCGCCCGTCCCAACCCTTGTCTGTTGGCGTATGGAATCATGGTTTATCTGATCTAAATAAGTTTCAACTTGAAAATTCGGATATCATTACCTATCATAACTATGAGGGGCCAGAGAAACATCAGGCAGCAATTGATAGTTTAAAGCAGCTCGGAAGACCAATGGTTTGTACAGAGTATATGGCTCGCCGCAACAATAGTTTATTTACGAACATTATGCCTATCCTAGCAAGAGAGAATGTCGGTGCCATAAATTGGGGGCTAGTGGATGGAAAATCAAACACTAAGTATGCTTGGGATGAACCTATTTCGGATGGTTCTGAACCAGAACTTTGGTTTCACGAAATTTTCCGTAAAGATGGTACACCATACAAGCAGGAAGAGGTTGATTTGATAAAGAGTTTGACACAAGGCAAGTAAACTTCCACTAAACGATGTTCGGTATAATTTTTAAAAATTAGATACTTAAGGAGAAGTTGTTTAAAGTTAATGGGAATTTCGAAAGTGACATATTGATTATAAGTGGCGAAGCTCCATTCTTTTTTGCTTAGTCATAGCTACAGAATAAAAATTAGCTGAAGCCAATGAGATCAGGGTGTTGCTCACAGTTTTTCAAATTAACTTTTGACAACTTCGGATACTAAAAAGTAAAGAAATGAGTATAGTAAAGAAGTTAATATTTATTGGAGTTTTGTTTTTATTCACTGTAGATTGTTACAGTAAGAATAAACAATCAAAACCAAACGTCATTCTCGTATTTATCGACGATATGGGGTGGGAAGATTTGTCGTGTTTTGGAAATGCCGATGCGCAAACGCCCAATATCGATAAGCTGGCATCCGAAGGAATTTGTTTTGAACAGTTTTACGTGAATTCACCCATTTGTTCGCCATCGCGTGTTGCCATCTCGACAGGTCAATATCCTCAACGTTATAATATTACTTCGTATTTGGCACATCAAAAAGATAATGAAGAACGAGGTATGGCAAATTGGTTGAATCCTGAAGCCCCCATGCTGGCGCGCTGCCTGAAGGAGGCTGGTTATGCTACTGGGCATTTCGGGAAATGGCACATGGGCGGACAACGTGATGTAAACAAAGCACCGGAAATTACCGAATATGGATTTGATGAATCGCTTACCAATTTTGAAGGCATGGGAGCTAAGTTGCTTCCTCTAACAAAAGATGAAAACGGGAACGTCGGTAAGATTTGGGAAAATGCTGAAAGTCTTGGAGAACCAGTTACCTGGATGCAGCGTTCAGAAATTACAAGTGGTTTTGTAGATGCTGCCATTTCGTTTATGGAAAAAGCACAAAATGAGAACAAACCATTTTATATCAACTTATGGCCCGATGACGTACATAGTCCTTACTGGCCTCCCTTTGAAGAATACGGCTTAGCAAAAGAAGCCGGGAAAAGAGGATTGTATCTTGCCGTTTTAGAAGCTATGGACCAGCAATTTGCAAAGCTTTTCGACTTTATTAAGAATAATAAAGAATTAAGTGAAAATACTCTTATTTTAATTTGCTCCGACAACGGACCTGAAAAAGATGCCGGACGTGCAGGAAACCTGAAAGGATATAAAACCCATTTATACGAAGGAGGAATCCGTTCGTCAATGGTGGTCTGGGGACCTGGCTTTATTAATAAAAATGCAAAAGGAAGCCGAAACAAAGAATCCGTTTTTTCTGCAATTGATTTAGTTCCTTCTCTATTAAGTTTCACCGGAACCAAAGTGCCGGAAGGTGCAAACTATGATGGAGAAAATGTAATTGCAACAATTTTAGGAGAAGCGAAAAAATCGCGTGAAAGTCCAATATTTTACAGCCGCCCACCTGACAGAAAAAACTATTATGGCTTTGAGGATTTACCAGATTTGGCGATGCGCCATGGAAAATGGAAATTATTGTGCGATTACGATGGCAGCGGTCCTGAGCTTTATAATATTATTGACGATCTGGGAGAAACAAATAATTTGGCAACTACTTACCCTGAACTGAATAAGTTGATGACCGAACAAGTGGTGCAATGGTGGAACTCAATGCCCGTTCTAAAAGATAAAAAGCAAACGTGTGTCAATTTGAATGCCGAAAATTTTCAGAAAACTATAGATGGTAAATCGGTTAATCTCTATTTTCTGAGGAACGGCGATATCACAATGGCCGTTACCAATTTCGGCGGGCGAATTGTAAGTTTGTGCACTCCTGATATAAACGGAACAATGGCCGACGTGGTTTTAGGCTTTAAAAGCATAGATGAATATCTGGCTGCAAACGAAGCCTACCACGGGGCATTAATCGGTAGAGTCGGGAACCGCATTGCCGGGGGACAGTTTGAATTGGATGGTAAAACCTACGATTTGCCCTTAAATAATGGCCCAAATCATTTGCATGGAGGCCCAAAAGGGTTTCATAACCAGGTTTGGGATGTTAAGTCGGTTAGCGAAAACTCAATTGTTCTCACTTACCTGTCGGAAGATGGAGAAATGGGCTACCCGGGAAATTTGAGTATGGTTGTTGAGTACGAACTCACCCCAAAAAATGAAGTTATGATGAAATACACGGCTACTACTGATAAACGCACTCCTGTAAACCTTACCAATCATGCCTTTTTTAATTTGGGAGGAGAAGCCGGAGGCAGCATCAATAATCATATTTTAACCATAAATGCCGATTACTACACAGCTGTTGACGAAACACTTATTCCACTGGGAGAAAATGTTCCGGTTAATGGAACACCATTCGATTTCAGAAAAGGAAAATCAATTGGGCAGGATTTGGGAATGCAGCAAACAAACGAGCAACTAAAAAATGGAATGGGCTACGACCATAATTTTGCACTAAAAAAAGACAACGGAAGAATGTCATTGGCTGCCATTGTGGTAGAAACCAAAAGCGGACGGAAAATGGAAGTGTTTACCGAAGAGCCTGGAATTCAGTTTTATGGTGGCAATTTTTTTGATGGTTCAGATACCGGAAAGCTTGGAAAACCTTTGAATTACCGTGAATCTTTTGCGCTGGAAACCCAGCATTTCCCGGATTCTCCAAATCATAAGGATTTTCCATCTATTTTATTGAATCCGGGAGAAACCTATCAAACTCAGACTATTTACAAATTCTCAGTGGTGGAGTAAAAGAAAAATTATTTAATTAGCGAATTTCGAGTATAACATACAATCAACATATACGAATGACGTAAGAGAGTTCTCAAAAGTTTAGTTTTCATACAGAGTTAGTTTGGTTAGTTTGATGGGGCATCTTCCTTCTGGAGGGTGCCCTTTTCCTTTGTAGATAAATGAAAAACGAAAATGACATACAATGGTGTTTATTCAAATATCATTGTAACTATAGAAAGTTTGCCTAACAACTTTAAATCAGACATAAAATGGTTCGAGTTTTGTCCCGGTGGGATCACCTTACGGGACAAGTTCAAAATTGATGAATTTGTCCCGTTTTTTTTGCCTCCTATTTTATTGTCTATCAGCAAAATATATTCCAGTGCTTCATTTATTATTGTGGTTCGAAAACGAATTCCGTCAAATGTGAGTTTTTCCGGGAAGACCGAACCAATGATTTTTCTTTTCTGGGTAATGTTGCAATGTTAGTTTGCTGACATTGAGCATCCGGCATACAACGTAGTTGTCCAGCAATTTTTCTCCGTCAAGTAGTGGGATTTCTTCCCCGGAATCATCAAGCTTGTTAACAACCTCATCAAGCTTTAAATTTAAACGCTGCATCCAGTTTTCAAAATATTCCTTTTCAATAAACATTACAGTAAATCTTTGAATTACTACAAAGCTACAGGCTATTAAATCGGCTTATCAGGAAGTCGGCCCACCTTTTTTGAAAGTTTTTACTCCCGATTAATATTCAGTATATTAGAGGGTTTCGCTCCTGGAACTATTACGAAACGAATGTGAAAATACTCGGTATTAACTATTTATTTTTCTTCTGCCCATACGCCTGAGCAGTGCATCATGTAGTTTATCCAAAAATGGGGTAGGGACATTCCTGATTTTCATGTCGCTGAATGCGCGTGAGAGGTTTTTATCGAGCTGGATATTGAAAATATTTTGGATATAATCGGATAATTGCGTGAGTGGTAGGTCGCCAAAAGTACTGGCACTGTCCCAGCTGTAGAGTTGTTCCATAAGTTCCGTTTTTGTCCCCATCCATGTAAGTTTAATCGAGGGAAATCCTGAAGGAAGGTTTACTCCATTGTTGTTCATCCGTTCTATTTCCTGCATCAGGTAGGCCAAAAGCATGTCGTTGGACAATATTTTTGCCACCTTGAAATCGTAGTTAGTCGAGAAATTTGGATCGAGTTCATAATAAAATGTTTCCAGGTATTGTTCAGTATCCATTTTCCCACGCAGGAAATACAAGGAATCCAGATGAGTAGCACCTGATCGATAGTAACGGATAAAGTCCAGGCGTTTTGCGTTATATTTATTTATTTCGTTTAATTCATCAATCAAATACTCCTTTTGCTTCTCTACCCCAGCAGGACGATTCATTTCGATGTTATATAGTTTACGATAATAAATCAGTCGGTAACAAAATTTTGGTTTTATTTCTTTGAAAAAACTTATCTCTTCGCTCTCATTCTTGAATTGATAGGAGGAGATAAACTTTTTATTCTGTTGAATGCTTCACCAAGTAGGTGAGAGGCTTCCAATGATTTTTTCAGGATGTTGAAATCAGATGATTCGATGCGGTCTATTGCTTCGTCCGTTTCTTTTCGCAAATTGGCGACGTATTCAAGCACGTTTCATGTATATTTAAAAATTGAACAGTTAATGCATTAAATTTCAGGATAATACTTCCTTTTGCTTCGAAACAATTGTAATAATGAAAAATTCAAGACGGTTTGATCTTTTTATTTTTACATCCCGTATGTCATTTAAACTTTTGATTTTTGGTTAATTGATAAAATACGTTTGATTCGGTGAAAGAAACATCTTCATACCTGACCGCTACGCGAGTTGAATGACCGTGTGCCGGCAATCTCATCAAAATAATGCCGGGACCGACTGGTTACCTGTCTGTCTCTTTCCGGGTCAAACCGGCATACCTCGCGCAGCGTAAATTCTATCCCTTTTGAAAGGTAATTGTCAAAAAGCAAATCCGAGGCGGGCCGGTTCCTGTTTTCATCAGTTGCTCGGAAGAAAAAAGCATACGCCATCGCCTGTAACACCTTATCGTATGGTTTCTGTTGTTTTTGGGCCAGCCGAATTATCCCTATAAACCTGTCGTTAGGGGCAAGTTTCCTCGGCAAATCCTGCCCAACCTGAAAGATAGTGTCTCCCAATGCTTTATTTCTGAACCGATAAATCAGGTCATCAATATGAGCTTCAAGGTCAGCTTTTGTAAAATCTCCTGCATAAGCTGCTTTTAGAATAGCTGCAGATTGAAGCATGACCGCCCTGGTAAATAATAATACCTCACTATAGTTAAGAACTTCGTACAGGTACACCGCGTCAGGATGGAGAAAATGCCCATAATAAGCAGCAGTGGCATAGCCCAGGTTGTGGATGAACGCGTTGCGGTCCACACAGGCTTTGATGTTGTCTTTGGGGGCCAGGCCTTTGATTCCGGGAATGGCGGATTTGAACCCTTTCCGGTCAATGATGAGCGTATTATTGGGTTCGGCAAACACGATCATCGGATGGGGAAATACTTCCTCGCCGGGGTTGTTGGCGACCAGATTAATACTATATTGACCGCAACCAGCTTCAATTTGATGAAAAAGCTCAGAAAAATCAAAGAAGGATGTTCTGTCTTCATTTTTTAATTAAATAGTATATGGGAGCCTCATATCACGGATAAACCAATTGTTTGCTTCCGGATCACCTACAACTTCACCTTTTACCGGGTCCCATATAATTTTTCTGCCTGTTCTGATAGAAATGTTTCCCATGTGACTGATACAATCAGAAATAATTGCTTCATCTAACGGACAAATTTCAGGAATTTTATTCGTGACAATATCTACAAAATATTTGCCCATCGTGTTTCCTTCACTCCTGATTGCCCCATGGTCGTTTTTGGGAAAATCATTCAATTTTTTGTCAATCTCGGGTATATCAGATTGTGCTGTGCTTCTGCCTAAAGATATCCATCCTTTGGAGCCATAAAAAGTGGTCCCGTTTCCTTCTTTGAATTTTCGATCACGTAACAAATCATTTTCTGCGGCAAAATCCGCGTCAAAAAAATGTAACCTGATTCCCGAATCATATTCATAATGTACATCCCAGGCCCGGATATTGTTATACATCCCGCCGGGTTTCCAATACTTACCGGTGCCTTCACAGGTGTACTTCCCGATCAGTTTATCTTTCAGAGCCCAAACCATAACATCTAACGGATGCGCACCCCAACCGGCCAGGAACCCGATGCTGTAATCCCACTGAAACCAGGAACTGTTGTTTGTTACCCGTTCAGGGCAATACGGATTTAATGAGGCCGGCCCCGTCCAAAGGTCGTAATCAAAATAATCAGGCACGGGCACTTCAGTGCACACGGGGGATTCAACCGGGTTGTAACCGGGAGCCCATGCTTCAACCCTTTCAATTTCGCCAATATTCCCGTCCTTAATCATATCGATTCCAAGCTGCAAATGCCGCATTGTTCGTTGCTGCGTGCCGTAATGAAACCGGACATCATTGGCTTTCACTTCTTTTTCCAGGATTTTATAGTTGGGGTAACTCAACCCCAAAGGTTTTTCCAGATAAATGTGTTTTCCGGCACGGACTGCTTTAATGGCCAGGGGAACATGCCAGTGATCGGGCGTGGAAATGTGAACGGCGTCAATGTCGTCGCGTTCCAGTATTTCCTCAAAATGAAGGTATGATTTACATTCTGGGGCTTTTACACCTTTTTCACGATATTGTGCTGTAATATATTCTGCAGTAGCATTTCTGCGCTGTTTAAACGCATCACATGTAGCCACGGAAAAAGAAGTGTCCAGATGCATAAAATAATTTTTCATGGTACTCTGCCCTCGCGAACCCACACCGATATGGGCAATTAAAATGCGATCGTTGGCACCTTTTGTACAGGATGAAACAATTGTTGGTACTATTATGGTTCCAGCCAAACCAACTGAGGTATTTTTTAAAAAATTTCTTCTTGATAAGTTGTTATTCATTTTATTCATGGTTCGTTTTTTAATGTGATTCTTTTTGATATTTATCAAATCGTTTATTTAGCTTTGAAATATCCATTTCACCGTTTAAGTGTAATATACGGTACCTTAGATTAATTCTCTCATCTTTTAATAAAATTAATGGCTTTTTATACAAAAAATCAGGAGAAAAACAATAAAAAGGCAATTCATCTCTATTGACTGAATACCAAGCAGATCCGTCCCTTCGAGTATCAGAATCTATTATTATTTGAGACCCAACTTGGTTCCCATCCAATCCTTTAAATCCCATATAAAGCCAATTTCCGGTGGCTCCGTTGATGTTTTTCATTATCATTCCAACTCGAAATAAAATGTGGTTTCATAAAATCCTGGTTAAACCTGATGGACAGACCGGCATACCCGCCCCATGATTTTCCGCCGGGCTCCTCTTCAATCGGGGTGCGATCCAATATCACTGTATCATCAATTGCATCAAAATCAAATTGATAATCCATAAAAATGTCTCCATTGCCTTGTGGCGGCGAAACTTGAATTCTTCTAAATTCCGATAAAACATTTTCGCCACCGGTAGGATGGTAAACAATCTTCAGTTTTATTTCCGCCGAGAAATCAGGACGGGGGATAATTTCAATACTCTTAATTTCTGTAATCCCATCCGAATCGTATGGTCTGTTTAGATACTCCCAGTAATTTACCCTGTTTATGTATTTCCAGCAAAACCATTGACCAAGGTGCCAAGGATGATCGTCCGGACTGTGGCAGGTGATGTTGTTGTTTCCGGCATAAACTGGATGGAAAAAGGGACGGCCGTATATAGTGTTAAAATTGTACTGCCATAATAGATTCTTTCCGTTTAGCAAGGCAAATGTAGTATCCGTTCTTTGCCACGATAATCTTTGTGCTGTATTACGGTTTTCCTGAAACTCATGAGGGAGGGTTTGCGTTACCTTGCCGGTTGCCGCCCATTCAGTGCCTCTGAGGATCAGCGTCTTAAAACCGGTATTTTGCATGGCCCGTACATCATGCCCCAGAATCGTATTAAATATTTTCCCTTTCCCGTATCCTGCGGCGAAAACCGCCGGTTGATTCTTGATCCCCCTGGCTGTAATACCCTCATTCGTGGCGCTTCCCAACACTTCGAAATTTTCATTTTCCCTCGCATTTACCCATAGTTCATCATAGATAAAAAACCCGGACATTCCCCTTGTGACCGGATGCCGGTTGTTTTCAACCGTCACTCGGGTGCCGCCCCTTTTCCCGTGCCAGGTGGAATCCATAATCCACGAAGCAGTGCTTATCTCTTTAAACTCAGGCCAATTGTAAAATGCAGATGTCGATGCATGAAAAGTCACAAATCCGCCGCCTGACTGAATGAAGTGAAGTAAAGCTTTTTCGGCTGGTTCAGGCCAGCGCAAGCCGTTATCGGGCCATGAATTCCAGTTGCTGACAATCACGTCCGTGTTTACCAGGCCGGAAAGTGTTAAAGTATCCGGCTTCTCCGTGACTTCAACTGAAAACAGACCAGATCCGGTTAATATCTTTTCTAAAAAAGGAGTTGTTTTTTCCCAATCATGGTTATTGCTTCCACTCAGTATCAGCACTTTGATTAGTTTATCCCCGGAACCGCCCGACGAACAGCCGGGTGCCACGAAGAAAAAGTTAACTGTAAAAACGATTAAAATGATGACGGATATTTTTTTCATTATAAATCATAAAAGAGTAGAAAGGTGCTCAAAACTTCGGACAGCCTGTTCCACTGTACCGCACTCCACACTAAAAACAATCTCCCTGTCAACGGTTTTTACAATGTCAATCACCCGTTTCCAGTCAACCACCCCATCGCCGCAGGCACATCCGACAGGGACCCCGGTGACTTCGCCACGTACTGAACTTTGCCCGATACCGATATCTTTGGCATGTAAATGTACGAGGTTATGTTTTATATTTTCCAGCCATTCATAAATATCGGCTTTGCCCCCTATAAAAGCATTGCCTGTATCGAAATTATAACCGATTGCAGGTGAATCCACCAGCTCAAAAATACTTTTTAGTCCCTCGGGCCATGTACTGTATTGCTGGTGCTGTTCAAGCCCTATTGAAACTCCGTGCCTTTCGGCTACGATAGAGGCTTCTGTTAAAGTGTATTTCATCAGGGTATAATCCATTTCCTTTGTCGTCCACGCCGGTTTTGGACCTTCGTCGGTATTGACAACCGGGACACCCATGGCCGCAGCATACCGGATGGCCATCTTCAAATACTCCACGCTTATTTCAGGTTTACACAATGGAGTATGGGATGACAACCCCGATATTTTAATCCCGTGTTTATCACAAACTTCCTTCATCCAGAGTGGGTCGTCATACATCGAGACAGAATGAAAATACCCGGCTTCACTCAAAAGTTCCCTCCCCCAATGCACCATGGGTTCAACATATTCGTAACCAATCTCTGCTGCTTTTTTGACCCCCCACTCAAATGATTTGTCTTCATGCCGCACATATTCCATGTTGACTCCCAACCCGATTTTTCCATTTGTCTTCATGCCGTTTTTGTTCTGTTTGTTCGAAAATAATTGTTGCGGAATTAACAAAGCTCCGGAAGTTCCCACTGCGGTAACTTCCATGAATTGCCTTCTGTCAATCTTTTCAGCCATCATCTCAAGTTAACTTCTATTTGAATAATTTACTGTGCTCAAATATAAACCGGATTTTTGTGACAGGATTCCAAATATTTGCATTGAAAGATTTCTTAATTTTGGGAACATGAATTCAATCATCCCAAAATATTATGATCCGATAGAAAAGCGGACGTACGAAGCTGATTCCTGTGTGCCACTTCGACAGGCGTGGGCAAATAATGAACTTGAACTGACTTCATTGGCCAGGGGGACGTATCCCGGAGGGAAACTACAAAACAATGAACTCGAAGGAGTGAAAAGCGTTGGTTGCTGGAACATAAAAAAACTTCAAAACTGGGGACTTGAGTGGCACACAAACGAAGGAATTGAGATTTCCTTCCTGGAAAACGGCAGCTTGGATTTCTTACTTAAAGACTGCCTGATTGGAATTCAAACAAACGATATAACCATTACGCGCCCCTGGATTATTCATAAATTAGGGAATCCAAATGTTGATTTGAGCAAACTGTATTGGCTAATCCTGGATGTAAATGTCAGGCACCCGCATCAACAATGGGAATGGCCCGACTGGATAATACTTAACCCAAAAGATTTGGACGAGCTGACCCTAAAATTAAGACAAAATGAACAACCAGTATTGAAAGCAAACAGAGAATTCAAGAATTGTTTTATTGAAATCGGCAGGATTATCAAACAGGAAAACAAAAATAAATATGACTCGAGGTTAAAAGTTCAAATAAATAACCTCCTTATTTTACTCCTTGAAATTCTTAATGAAGGGAATATTATTCTTGACCAATCGCTGATTGAAAGCAGACGGACTGTTGAACTTTTTCTTCACTTGCTTGAATCTAAAACAGATGAAGGCTGGACGGTTGTTAAAATGGCGGAATACTGTCATTTAGGTGCGACCCGTTTTACACATTACTGCAAAGAGATAACCAACTGTTCGCCCATGGAATACTTGAACAAGCTACGATTACGCAGAGCCGCAAAACTACTTGGTGAAATCCCTTCTACGCCGGTTATCGATGTGGCATATATGTGCGGATTTTCTTCCCCGCAATATTTCAATTTTGCTTTTAAAAAACATTTTAAAGTTTCACCAAATAGTTATCGAAAAGAAAAATTAAAATCCTGTAATTGAATAAATTTCAACAACCTCCGGCATATTGGTTTCAGTAGATTTGTAAGCGGCTTCCTGCAACGCCATGCTTTTCAGGTAATCCGGGCAATTGGTTTCAAATTCGTTACCACTCAGCAGGCAGTCGATAAAATGCTGTTGGGTATTGTAAACACAATCGCCTGCAAAATTAATGGGTTTCATTTCGTAATCATATTGCTTTCCCTTTTCCCCAAGTTTCTGAACAGTTATTTTCCCGTTGGCCCCAATCTCTGCTTCAATTCCGTACGCTCTAAAAATGGATCAGTTTAAAAAGTTGTGGAGTAAGATAAAAATATGAACTTTAGATTTTTTATTTTACAAATCAGATGGCACAATCAAAGGATCATTATTACACATTAACTAAGTTACCGTTACCAGAAGAAATCTTTGAATATTTTGACATAGTCCAAGTTGATATAGTAAAACGCGAGGTTCATATTCATTTGGACGAGAAAGCAATAAAACCGGAGGAGTATGAGTTGGCAAAACTTATATCGAAAGGTTTTCATCCGGCAGCAATTGTAAAAGATTTTCCTTTACTGGACAAAGCCATGTTTTTACAGGTAAGAAGGCGGAGGTGGTTTTGTAAATCAACAGGAAAGATAGTTGAAAGGGATTGGGACAGTGTTGCAAAAGAGACTCGTTTAACAAAAGAGTTTGCAACTTTTTTAAGAGGTATTTTTGGACAATTACCTAATCAGCAGCAATAGTTTAGAAAAGTTCTATTACATTGACGGAGACCATTTTGGGCAACAATACAAAGAACTAAAATGGCAAAGTGGTTCAATGACGTTACAGAATCAGGGTTTAAATTTTTTAATACAATATCTGCCAATTTTTACTCTCATTATCCGGAGATATTAAACTTCTTTGACAACCGTAGCATAAATGCCTCTGCTGAATCTTTTAATGCCAAGCTGAAAACTTTCAGAGCTGCTCAAAGAGGTGTGGTTGACATTGATTTTTCCTTTTCAGAATGGCTAAAATATATGCATAAGATTACGTCCTCCACAAAAAGTTAAACTGATCACTAAAAATCTGAACTGCCTGTTCTGTTTCAAGGACGGTTGCAGTATGCCCTAGCGCAGGATTACTTCGACTACTATAATTATCCCCAAAAATTAGACAACAAGCATAATTAGAAAATTAATAAACTTGTTGTTATGAAAAGAAGAAAAACTTACACCTCAGGCTTTAAAACGAAAGTAGTTCTTGAAGCCTTACAAGAACGAGAGACGATTCAAGAAATCGGGAAAAAGTATGAGCTTCACCCGAATCAGATTTCGAC
>NZ_FQUM01000028.1 GCF_900129025.1 Mariniphaga anaerophila
AAAATAAAGAGCAAAGTAGAAGATAGATAATATTTCTCATGTTTTTGAATTTTACTTATACTGCATTTTTGAATTTCAACATTGCCTATAACGGTAAATTGTATGAGTAGTGGCAGATTGCGTGGCACTTTCCTGTCAAACCGCTAAGCAGTTTAAGCGGGCTACAAACCTTGATATTTACCACATCGCCTGCCATTACTTATACAAAATGTTATGGGCTGGCATTGTCTCTCCTTCTTCAATTCGTTTTAAATGACAAAATAATAGTTCTCCTGTTTTTTCATCTCTTAAATGCAGACCATTTCCTTCACAGTAATTAAAATAACCGCAATCGCCACATATTCCTGTTTTTGTCCAACTTCTGTCGCGATACATTGAGTATTTATTTTGCCAAACATCCTTAAAATTATCTTTGTAGATATTTCCTTGAATAAAATTGTCACGCAAATTTGGGCAAGCAGAAATAGAACCATCTACAAGTATTGAAGCAACATTAACACCTGCTCGGCAAAAGAAAAAGTTATCTCGCACTCGACCTTCATAATCTCCTAAAAATCCTTCACAGCCGTAGTTTAACTTTATTTTTCCTTCTTTACGGACTTTTTCAATGAAATCAAATAGCCCTTTAAATTCATTTGGCTTTAGTTGAAGTAATTCATTCTCTTTTGCTCTGCCAATTGGAAATATTGTAAAGATTCTCCATTCCTTTAATCCTAATTTTAGCAACAATTTGTAAAGTTCTGGAAGTTCATTTATATTTTTTTGATTTGCACATGTTACGACATCATATCGCAATCCTTCTGTTTTACTTAAAATGGCTATTGCATTTGCTGCATTTTTAAAACTATTCTTATTCCCACGAAGCCAGTTATGAGAATCTTCTAAACCATCAAGACTTATTGTTATTGCTCTAATTCCAGAATCAAGAAGACTCTTTATCATTGGAGCTTGCATACCCATTCCATTGGAAACAACTCCCCAGGGAAATCCTTTTTTATAAAGTTCTTTTCCAATTTCGGAAATATCTTTGCGTAAAATAGGTTCTCCACCAGTTAAAACAATCATTGTTTTATTTGGTATAATGTCAGGTGTAATTTCATCTAAAGCTTTAAAGAAATCTTCTTTAGGCATATCATTGATTGACGAATCCTTCATGCAGTCACTACCACAATGAATACAATTTAAATTACACCTTAATGTACACTCCCAAAAAATATAATTTAGTTGATGAATCTTTTTTTCATTTGCACGATATCTATTGTACAATTTAAGTGCAAGTTTCTTTTTGATGGAGATTTTCTTAACGGTCATTCTTTGTCTTTGAGTTTTACATTTACTTCTTTTTCTGTTTCTCCACTGTCCCAGTTGCCTGTTCCTCCTAAAAACTCAGGGTCAATAAATTCCACAATGGTATCAAGTGGTTGATAATCTCCATTAGTTTCTCCGTCTATATCCTTAAACTCAATTAAGAAAGTCTGGTCGTCAGGAAAATCTGTGTTTGAAATTTGATAATTGCCTGACTCATCTGTAAATGTTGTGTCAAATCCCATTACTACTCTAATGTTTGGAATTGAATTAAAAGTTACTTCAGACTTAACATTTCCATTCACTTTAAATGTTGCATATGGTGTTCCGTATTCAACAGCAGGAGTACCATATTCACAGCTACTCAAACTACATGCAGCACCAAATCCCAAAACTGACAGGAAAAAACTTATCAAGCCGTTAAATCTTTTAAATATTGATGTTTTCATGTTCTTCATATTTTTTAATCTTTTCTATAGATGCCTATTATGTTACGATGGTTGCTTTTGCTTGCCCATAACGGTGGCGGTATGGTTAGTAAGGGATTGCGGGCTTCTTTCCTGTCAAGTTACTACGAATTTTGGAGCGGGTTAGTGCGCCCCGAAAACCACTGAAACCCTTATTAACTATACCGCGTGTTACCGCCTGGTGTTTATTTTTCAGTCATTTTACATTTATTCAAATATTGTTTTTTGTCTGCTATATTTTTGATTACGAAGATTTAGTTTTCGCATTATTTTTTCTTATCCCGATTGACTTGTCCTTTGGAATTAATTCATCTGGGATGTGAACTTTATTTTTTGCTCTTGTTACGGCCACATATAGTAAATTTATCTCTTCATTTAGTTTGTTTCTATTATATCGTTCGTTATTTTCTTTGTAGAAATCAACAATTGATTTTTCTGTCATAAAATCGTCTGCTATAATTACTTCATCATATTCCATTCCTTTACATTTATGAACAGTTGAATAAATCATATCAGCGTTATTCTTTTGTGAGTTTGTTAAATGTATTTCCTTCAGACCATTAATTAAAGCAGGTAGTTTCCCTTTATACCTAATAACAAGATTGATTAGCATATTTAACTCGTTATCTTCTGTTTTCTTTGAATAATAAATCAAGTCTTTAAAGTTGCTAAACTCCTTAATTAGTGGATTTTTAATTCTTTCATTCTTTTTAGAATAAAGGCTTAATACATCCGAAATTATTGAGTTTCTCTCTCCAAATTTATAAGTTGAAATATGACCCTCGAAATAAATTGATTTTACTTTCTTTTTCTCATAAACATCGTCTATTGCCATTTCAAGCAATTTTAGGTTCGTTCGTGCAAGTGTTGCCTTTGTTTGTATTTGCTTTGTATTCCCTAAACCGATGATATTAATAGGTTTGTATGTTCCTATGTTTCTTTTTTGTTCTATAATTTTTACTGCCAGATGGGCAATCCCATTATTAAATCGAAAACTCTGTGTGAGGTTATAATCTTCAAAGTCAACTCTTTCAAGTGAATTAATTGCATATCGCCAACCATATATTTGTTGGTTACTGTCCCCAACAATTATTTTCTTTGAATTTTGCTTTAGAAAAACATCCAACATCGCTGGGGATGCATCTTGACCCTCGTCAAAAAAGATGTAATCATAATCCAATTTTGGATTTGATAGTTGAAACTTTTTCAAATAGAAATCATGAGTAAATCGCATTTCTCCAGTATCCATTTTTTGACAAAGCAGTTCAGCGTATTTATTGATTAGTTTAAGATGTTGTAAAGCAAAAGAGCGAGCTTCTTCATCAAATACAATATCCAAATAATTTAGTTCCGAAAATTGGTTAGTCGTGTTATTACAATAAAAAGTAAAAAAGCGATTAATATGTGATGCTAAAATAATTTTATCACTTTTATTTTCGCTGTCGTAATCAATCTCTAATGAGTTTAGTATTTCAATTGGAGAAATTTCAGTTGAAAGTAAATGTTTGTCCTCCTTTCCTACGATATGTCTATATGCTAATGAATGTGCAGTTGTAATATCAACGTTTTTAATGCCATTGGCTCGAAACTTCTTTTGTGCTTCATTTTTTACTGACCTATTAAAAGCTAAATACAAAATTTTTGAGTTTTTATTTCTTGACTTTGCAAATTCTAATAGCGTTGTTGTTTTTCCAGACCCTGCTACCGCATTTATTTTCAGATTTCTGTCGCAATTTAAGATTGCAATTTGTTCTTCTGTAAGTTTAATCGGTTCTGGTTTTGAATATGTGCGAGCTGAATATTGATGGTTTTCAAAAAGTTTTTGTTCAATCAAAAATTGGGAAACAGTACCTTCGCCTAACGGTTTAAGATGTTGTTCTTTGCATTTTATCACATAATCCTTGTAACAAGATATTTTTGAAGGATAGTTGTTTGTCTTTACTAGGGCTAAAACTATTTGCTGATGTTGCTTATTAAATAAAAAGGCATTCTTGTTGCCAATTTGTTTGTTACACAATACAAATAAACCTTCTTCTCTTCCTTGTTTTAGTGCATTTTTTAAGTTAGCAGCCTTGTGTCTTAGTGTGGCGGGATTGTTGATGTTTTTTAATCCGTACCAATCTTTAGTTTTTAACCACAAAAGAGTTTCTTTTAAAAAACTCTCTTTTGTGTTAAAACCCAAATGTTTTATTTCTGACTTTAGATTTGGGTAATTCAACATCATTAAACATGCTGCTGAATTAACCAATTCCGCTGATATTTTTTCGTCATTGTTAAATTTTGAATGAAAAATATCAAAGTCAGAAAGAGAAATAAATTGAGAATGTAGATTATCAAGATTTGATGCCTTAATTTTTTCGGTAAGTTCGTCTTCAAACTTTTTGAAATAATTGTAAACTGTCGCCTTTGATACAGGCTCCAATTCATTTTCTGAACAATTTCTAAGATAGTTTTGATATGTTAGGTCAAAGTCTTGAATTTGAAAGCTATTTTGAAATATTTTAATGTGCTTATCATTAAATTTTAGACTACTTTGATTTCCTTTGTTTTTGTGAATCAAAAAATCAAGATGGTCGCTTGAACCATTAAGACTTAGCTTCTCAAATTCCTTTTGTTTTCTTATTAAAGCTCTATAATTTGTAATATGACCAACACCTTTCCATGATTTGGTTTCAAGCCAAAGGTTAAACGTTTTTTGAAATTCAGATAATTTATCAAAACCAATCCCTTGACAATCCAGCTTAGTTACAAATTCAGATAATAATCGTAATGCAGCCGCACTATTGGAAAGTTCGGTTGCGATTTCTTCTGATTCTTCATATTTGTTTTGAAAGTATTCCTTGTCACTTTCAGAGATGTAAAGTTTATGAAGCTTTTCAAAGAGATTTATATGTTTTTGCTCTAACGCCATTTATTTAGAAGTCTCCTAAAGTTTCAATGTTTTTAATGTCCTTCCAACCAAATGCATTTTTATATTCATTCAAACTTTCTTTTGGCACATACAAAGTTAAGTTCTTGGCATCACCAACAAATTTCCAACCATCAGCAGAAGGATTTGTGATTTTAGGTGGCTTTATTGCCTCAATTTCTATCACGCCTAAACTTTTACAATTATCAAATGCTCGAAAATCTATATGTTTTAGTGATATTGGTAATCTAATTTTTTTTAGATGAGCACAATCTTCAAAACATCGGTGTTTAATCTTAGTGATAGAGTCGGGTAAATTAATTTGTTCTAAATCAAGGTCAGCAAAAACAAAATCTTCTATTATCTGAACACCATCTGGTACAATAAATTGGTTTTTATCGGTCGGGAAAACGGCTATTAATCGTGTCTTATTTTTGTTGTAAAGAGAACCATTGATTACGCAAAAGTGTGGATTTTCTTTACTTACCTCATATTCGATTTTATGAAATTCAGAACGTCCTAATATCGCAAGTCCTGATTGTATTTTTTTAACTGTTTTAGGAATAAATAATTTTTTAAGTTTAGTGAATTTAAAGTCGTCTTTAATTTCTTCTAATCCATTATTTAAAACTAAATTCTCTAAATTATGAGTCCACCCCAAGGCAGTTTCCTCTATTGACTTAACAGACGCTGGAACGTATAATTCTTTTAATTTTTCACAACCGCTAAAAGTCTGTCGTTTTAGGACAGTCAATTTATTAGAAAGCTTTACTTTTTCAATATTTGAGCAAAATTCAAATGCTAATTCCCCAATTTCAGTTACCGAATCAGGAATATCTATTGTCGTTAAGTTTTTACAAAAACGAAAAGCCCAACCTTCAATTATTTTCAATGATGAAGGGAATGTAATTGACTCAATTAAAGAATCAAGAAATGAACCATCTCCAATTACTTCCACATTTTCAGGAACTGAATAATGTTTATTTTTAAAGCCACTGGGGAAAGCGATAAGTTTTGTTTTGTCTTTATTAAAAAGTACTCCGTCTAATACAGAAAAATGTGGGTTTGATTCTTCAATTTCAAATTTCTCAAAATTGCAACATCCACTAAATGCAGCGCTTTCAATAATTGAAACATTAGCAGGTATTTTAATTGGTTTTAATGATGTACAATTACAAAATGAAAAACTTCCAATTCTTTTCAGTTTGTCAGGAAAATTTATTTCTTCCAAGCTTTCGCAATTCATGAAAGTTCCATACCCAAATTCTTTGAAAGTCTCAGGGATAACAACTGACTTTAATAGCATAGAGTTTTCAAAAACCTCTACATCGCTTGTTCCTTCAAGGTTTTTAGGACAAACAAATTTTCCCAGTTTTGAATAATATGTAAAGTCGCCTAAATATGGTTTGTCAGTCAAATAACAATCTCCTAAATCTAAATCAGTTAAAAATGGTGGTTCGTTAAAATATATTGAATGATTATCATCTTCATCAAATTCAACTTCACTAGAACACATGTCGTCCAGAAAATCAAAGTCTTTGGAATTTAAAAATCCTGAGATTTTCAAATGAGTAATATTCATTTTCTCAGTCTCCGAAATAAAGTTTTTCAAAGTTCCTGCTTGTTCAAGATGTATGATTTTCTCTTTTTTTCTCATTATTTAGATATGTGGTAGTGTCTTTTTCACACTTGGCGGTAACGGTTAGTACATGTTGTCGGGGCGGATTTCGGAGAGCGTTCCTGTCCGAAGGACACGGAACTGCGATGCGAGAATCCGCAGTTGGCGTACCACCGAACCCCGCCCTGCAATATGTACTGTGTTAGGCTTAGTTTTTTATTCATTTAAGGACATATTATTTTTTTCTTCATTAGTAGTTTGATTTAAGGTACAGGAAGTTACGGTTGTCTTGTGAGCTAAAAGTGAGATTGTTTCCTTCAATTTTTATAATGTACTGTTTCCCTAATAGTTTTTCGAAATCCAAGTATTGATTTATTCGATGTTCCTTCCGTATAAAAACACAGTTGTAGTTAAACGTATCTTGAAGCTTTCCACCATTCTCATGAATTACTTCCATTAACTCTTGCATGTAGTAGTTCTCATTATTATAAAGGAATATTTCCATCTTTTTTCCTGAACAATTGTTATTTTTTGGGTTGACTCCCCAACCGCCGTTGAGGTGGAAATATATTTCATTGTCTGGTATTAGGTTCAAAATAGTTTCTTCCAACTCCTTATTTTCAATGTTTAAATCTACAAGCTGGTAGAACTTATCTAAACTCGTATAATCATATTTTTTTAATGTAGGTGTCTGTTCTGAAGGAACAAAAAAACTAGTTCTGTCTTCAGCTTCAATTATTAAAGTATCGGAATTAAAATGATAAGTAGCGTTATTAAATACTTTTTGATTTTTAAAAGTTTCTGTAAAATTGGGAAAACAATAAACCGAAGTACACATTATTCTGTATGTTTTTAAAATGTCGTTAGAAATCTTGATGTACCCTCCACAGCCATTACAACCATCGTTGAAACCTAAAAAATTGCCATAACTCAAAGTATCATAAGAACTAGCTTTTTCAACAAAATCGCCAATATTAACAAACCAGCCTCCATGTTGTAAGAAGTCTTGAACTTCTTGTTTTCCCATTTCAATTAATTTTTTGGGTCGTTTTTTTTGAGGAAATCCCTGGTTGCTTTTTAGTTTATAAGCTTTTTCTATGCTGCTGTTGACTTCTTCCACCAAAGAGTCTGGAACATTCATTTTTACTAAACGCCAGCTACCTATCAACTTTTTATCAAAACCATAGTCTGGTGAGTTTGCTACTTTTTCAAGTCCATAATTAATAACAGAATCCTTTTCGTAATACAGAGATATTTTCTCGTTTTCAAGCAGTAATTTGTTACTTGAGATACTGTACTTAAATGTTCCATGTAATTCGTTACGCAAATCAAAAGTAGCTCCTTTAATTCCAAGATGACCTTCTATTCTTGGTCCAACAAGTCTTAGAGAGTCAACTTCTAATTGATAGAAACTTTCGAACGAGTAAGATTCACTGAATTTGTATTTTCCATCCATGATATAAAATGAACCCCAATGAGAAAATCTATTACTTGAATCATATCCAAAATAAATATATGGTGAAACACTTTCAGCAGGACTTTTAGAAACGCCATCAATTACTATTGATTTTAAATACCATTTACCCCTAATGTCTTCTGTCTTTTTTCCAGATGCAAGGATGGAGTTAACAATAAGGAATGTATTTAATATTATAGTCAGTTTTTTCATTTTTCAAAATTAAGCCTAACGGCAGTCTGTCTAAAAACCCATTGCAGGGCTTGTAATATTAGATTGATTTCTGCCGGTTAAGGGTTGATTTATTATTCCGGGATTATTCAT
>NZ_FQUM01000011.1 GCF_900129025.1 Mariniphaga anaerophila
TATACTGCACGGCTTACCACTCGGCCTTCATCCCTGACTTTATAATGCATCGCATCGAGCCAAACAATCGGATACAACGATTCAAGCGGACGACTCTGCCAGGCTTTGACCTGTGGAATAACCCGGTCGGTTATCTCACTTAATGTAGAATGGGAGATTTCTACATCATACATCTCTTTAACATGATTAGAGATGTCCCGAAAGCTCATCCCCAGCCCATATAATCCAATGATTTTAGGGGCAAGGTTATCCGCCAGTACAGTCTCTCTCTTTTTTACAAGTTGTGGTTCAAAACTACTGTTGCGATCTTGCGGGGTGGTTATCTCAATTTCTCCCGAGTCGGTTTTGAGCGTTTTACTTTTCTTCCCATTACGTTTGTTGCCTGATAATCGTTCAAAATCATCCAAATGGGTACTCATCTCTGCTTCAAGGGCACTTTCGATAAACTCTTTTAACAAGGGCGCAAATACGCCATCTTTACCTGTTAGGGATTGTCCACTGCGTAACTGCTCAAGGGCTTTGTCACGCATCGCTTTAAATTCTTTACTTTCCATAATTACTCTGTCTTGCAAAATTAATACTGTTGGACAGAGTTCATTTTACAGTCTCTTAATCCGTTGGCGTACAAACGTCATATCTCCATGAAAACGAATAATGTGGATTATTTTCTGATTGCCGACTACCAGCGACTGAAACAGGTTCTGTTAAATCTGATAAACAATGCGATTAAGTACAATAAACCCAATGGTTTTGTTGAAACAACATGCGACCTAATCAGTAATGTTGCCGATGGTAGTGGCGATTGGGTGCGAATTAATATTACAGATTCAGGTAAAGGAATTGCTGAGGAAAATCTCTACAAAGTATTCGAACCTTTTGAGCGGGTTGGGGCCGAAATTACTGAAATTGAAGGATCGGGGTTGGGGCTTTCTATTGTTAAAAAACTGGTAGATGCAATGGGCGGAAAAGTGGGCGTGGCAAGCGAATTAGGAAAAGGAACTACATTCTGGCTGGAGCTGCCGCTTGCAGATAATCCTGCCAACCAAATTCAGCAGCATGAGTTCATTTCCGGAAAAATAAATGCGCCATCGCAAAAAGTGGGGAATTTGTTATATATAGAAGATAATTCTTCCAATATCGATCTGATGGTGCAGGTTTTGGAAGAATATCGGCCCTCTGTGAACCTGATAACCAACATGTATGGCAAAAACACAGTTCAGTTTGCCAAAGACTATTCGCCATTTCTCATATTGCTCGATCTTAATCTTCCCGATATTCATGGATATGAAATTGTGAAATTGCTGAAAGCAGATATGAAAACCAAAGATATTCCGGTAGTTATTGTGAGCGCAGATGCTATGGAAAAACAAGTGAAAAGGCTGATGGATGAAGGCGTTCAGGGGTATCTTACAAAACCGGTTGATATTGAACAGCTTCTTGATATTATTGATAAGAACCTTAATGTTTAGTGCCATAAGTATAATGAAACAGGCATGTGAAATAGTTGCACAGAAGGAGTGCAAAAATGAATCCGTGTTTTAAGCTACTAAATTGAATTCTAATAACCCAGAAAGGATGAAAAGTTTAGCGATAGAAAAAGCCAAAGTGTTAATTGTTGATGACCAGCAAGATAATATCGATGTTCTTAGCGGATTGCTCGAAATGAAGGGCTATTTTAATATCAAAACAACAACAGATTCCCGCCTCACAATAGAACTGTGTAAAACATTCTGCCCTGATATTATTCTGTTGGATTTAATGATGCCGTATTTCGACGGATTTCAGATAATGGAACAGCTAAAGGAGTGTATCGCTCCCGACGATTTTTTGCCTATTCTGGTGCTTACGGCAGACGTTTCGCAGGAGGCCAGGCAAAAAGCGCTGAATAGTGGCGCAAAAGATTTTGTTACGAAACCCTTCGATTTTCTTGAAGTGGATTTGAGAATTAGAAATTTACTGGAAACGCGGTTTTTGTACCTGCTGAAAAAAAATCAAAATAAGATATTGGAAGAAGAGGTGAAAAAACGTACTCTCGAACTTGAAAAAGCAAACAATGAATTAAAGCAGCTGGATGAAGCCAAATCAGATTTTTTAAACCTCATTAGCCACGAAATTAATACTCCGCTAAACGGTATTCTCGGGTTTATCAGTATTTTAAAAAGCGAACTGAAGGCAAGTCGACTTGTGGAAATGCTGAAATACCTCGAGGTTTCTGCCAGGCGGCTCGAACGTTTTGCCTGGGTGAGTTTGAATATTACCCGGTTAAAAACTCAAAATCTGGTAATTTACAGAGATAAAACCATCGGCAACCATTTCGTGAATCATGTGAAAAATAAATATGCAGAGCAGTTTCACGAAAAAGAAGTTTCCCTGAAGTGTATCGATGGATCATGCGAATCCAGAATATATGGCGACGTTGTTCTTACCGAATTTTGTTTCGACAGCATTGTGAAAAATGCGATACAATATTCGCCTAAAGGAGGAGAAATTACCATCGAAATTAAAAATGACGATCGTACTGCACAGTGTATTTTTTCTGACTAGGGAGCGGGATTTTCAGAAAAGGCGGTGTCCGGAATGCACAATCCTTTTTCCCCGGGCGAAGAACATGTTGATAAAAACAAGGGACTCGACCTTGTGTTGGTTGGACTTATAATGAAAGCGCACAAAGGGAAAATTGAAGTCAGTAATAACGCCCACGGAGCAATTGTAACGCTCACTTTTCCGTGCCCAAAGTATCAGAATATCCCGGTTAAGGAAATTGAGGGTTGAATGTAGTCGGGAAACGCGCTCGTGAAAACCGGGCGGTTTTTATTTTGTCGGAGAAATAGACCAGAGCAGCCCGCCTTTTATTCCGAATGAGTCGTATAAATCTCCTGAATCGAATCCAAACGAAACGTTGGCAGAGAAGTTACGTGGCAACTGTCGAAAAAATTCCAACAAAAAGTAATTTTGATTTTTACCTTCTTTGAAATAGTAGTTGGGGCGTTCGTTAAATCCGCTGGTGTAAAACCCGCTGTATGTTCCAAAGTTTTTGGTGAATGTAGCTTTTGCCCGGTACTTTAGTTTGGCACTGATTGTTCCCGACGCGGTAAAATGATGGCTTTGAAGACGATTGTTCCCAATTTTTCGGTAAGTCATATCGTCAATATTCTTGAAATATGAAATCTGCTTGTCTGAGTGCATAAGCGGGAAGCCCCAAAAATGTTCGTCATAAAAATGCCCCAATTTGTATAAGCCGTGATTGAAATAATTGTCGCGCCCAAACTCCGGATGACCCTGGTTTACTAATTCTACAAGGTAGGGGTAGAATTCCTCCCATGAGTTGATTTCAACATCAAGTCCGAATTTGTCTTTAAGAAAAGCCGAATAGTCATCAATATTTTTATAGCTTTTTAAGTGAAGTCCGGGACCACTCTGGTGCTTGGTGTAACCGTATTGGTACGAAAATTTTTCAATCCAGTTCTCCTTTTTCAGTTGTACTGCCAGGTGGATGAGCTTGTCTTTTGACCTGAACCACCCCGAAAAATCGGTAAAAGGGTCGTGTTTCGACAAACTAACAATTAGATCTTTTGTTTCCAGTTCCACGCCAATTTCGCTGAACGCAACGTGTTCTCCCGGGGTATTCACTCCTTCTCCGGGCATGAATTCTCCGACTTTTTCCGACGACTGTGCAGAAAACGTACTTAGCCAGTCCACCGGAATTTTAGTGCCGTCGCTCATGGTTCCACCAAAAAGAACAGAGTGGTTAAATCCCGCAAAAATATTCACCGGCAAATTACCTGATTTCAAATACAAATTTTTAAAATGATACCACGGGTTGGTAATTCCAGGCGCTTCCCGGTGGTCATTCAATTTCCCCAGGAGAAAAGCTCCCCTGAATTGAACGTAGTTTTTTGTGAAAGGTACCGGCGTGTAGTTGAAGAACCCGAGTGAAAATGCTGGCATTGGCCTGATGTTTTTGAAGTTTAAAAACACCGGTTCGCTTTCCTGCCCGGGAAGATAGTCGAGATTTTTCTTTCCGGCGATAACCGAGAAGTTTTGATACTTTGCTTCTGCGTAAATCTGCCCTGCTGTAACGTGTTTCAGAGTGTTGTCCATCCATAAATCCACTCCTGCCGATAGCGAAAGCTTGTTTTGCCAGGTCCGTTTAAAAACCGAATTTGTTCTTCCCAATATTTGTCCGTGGCCAAATTGGTCAATTCTGCCAAACTGGTTGGTGTGAATCCATAGCGGAACCAGTTCGTCTGAAGAGTAAACGGCAACTCCCTGCATTTCAATTTTTAAACTGTCGTTCTGGGCCGCCAACTGAAATGATATTCCATTGAACACTAGTAGAATTAGGAGTAATGAAAACCTGTTGTTTTTCCTGAAAGTATGAGGAGTTTTAAGCATTCAAAAAAGTTTTTGTAAAAGTAAACAAATAGTGTTGGGAATCAATTGTGATGAGCGACCCAAAATAATTTGTCAGGAGAAGGCCTTAATTTTCTTTTTTTGTGTGCACATGGCAGCGTAAAATTTTTAGTGTATAGTTTGCTGGTTCGACCGGTTGAAGTTGCTCTGTTGTGTTGAGTAAACAAGTAGGAAAGTGTTATCTTTGCCCATTAAAAGAAAAATTGACATGTCGTTGGTAATTGAAGAAAAAGACCTCGAAAAATTCATTATGGTAGGCGACCGGGTATTGGTTAAGCCTAAAACTCCGTCGAGTAAAACCAAAACCGGATTGTATTTGCCGCCAACTGTTCAGGAAAGCGAAAAAATTCAAAGCGGCTACATTGCAAAAGTCGGCCCGGGCTACCCAATTCCTGCAATTTCAGAAGAAGATGAAGCCTGGAAACAAAAGCAGGATGATGTGAAATACGTGCCGTTGCAGGCGCAGGTGGGAGATTTGGCCGTGTACCTGAACAAAAGCGGTTACGAAATCGAATTCAATAACGAGAAATATATTATTCTGCCACACTCAGCGATTTTAATGATAATTCGCGACGAAAGTCTGATGGTGTAAGGTGTTGTTACATAGTTTAAAAAACGTATTCAGCTTTTGTTTTTCCTAAAGGAGACCTATCTAATAACAGAAACGAATGAAGATTGGACGAACTTTATATTTTGCTGCTGCTTTAATTCTTGTTGTGCTTTCATTTTTTCTTTATTCTTCAAGGTATTACCCTCTGTTAAGTTCTGACGATGCCTTAAATGTTTTGATGACATACTATTACAGGCTTCCACACGATATTTATTGCTGGGGACAGGATCGAGGCGGAACGTTGATTCCTTTAATCAGTCAGGTGTTTCATAGGTGGTTGGGGTTTTCGCCCATTGTTTCGGTTTCTTTTTCAAACTACTTGGTGTTAATTTTGGGATACTGGGGGTTTTCAAGCCTTTTAAAAAATAGTTACACAAAATTATTGTTTGCCATAGTATGGTTTTTTCCACCGATCCGGTTTGTTGATTTAACAAGATTCCCTATTGGTGTTCAATACAGTCTGATCGGATTTTCAATTTATCTGATAAACAAGGTCAGGTTCAACCAACGAAATAGAATATTCAGTCATGTTTTAATGGTGTTAGTTGTTTTGATTCTGTGTATTTCTGTTTGGGTATCAGATTTATCTTTGGTTTCCATTACTTTGTTAATATTTACGCTTTTCTTTTTCCGTTATCGAGAAATCGGAAAATTAAGTATTCCTAAGTCGGTATTGTTTTATATAGTTGGAGGTGTTGCAGGAGTTTTTTTTATGCTGCGATTTGCCAAAAGGCATGCAACCGGTGTAACCGGAAATTATCTGGGAATTAACACGTGGGCTGAATTTTGGCAGGCGGTGGAGACGCTTGTTAATGAATTTCTTAGTGTCTATACATTTCAGAATGACGACATAATTTTTAGTATATATGCATGGTTCGTAATGATTAGTCTCTTGTTTTTGGCCTTTTGTGTGTTAAGAAGTTCATCTTTTGTTGTTCCTGAAAGAATACGTCCGTGGCTTGCCTTTTTTATTCTTGATTTTGTTGTCGTTTTGGGAGGAATGGCGTTTTCGAAATGGGTTCTTTTAAACGGTATGGGAAGATGGTACTTCGTTTCAAGTTACATATCATTGTCGTTAGTAGTGCTTATTTTACTCGATAATAATTCCATGAAGGATTTCAGAAATCGGGCTGTCCATGGAGTTATAGCGCTAACAATACTACTGGGAGCAGTAAGTACCCCTCATTATTTGAAGTTTGTACGACCCAAAACGCTGAAATCGAAAGTTGATATCAAAAGAGAATTTCTTACTTTGGGCGAGATTGGCATAATTGGGGAATTTTGGAATTCATACATTTCTGCCTGCCCAAATCCTTCAATATTAAAAGCAACGGCACACGACAAAAGTGTAGTAAGAAACAAGGAATTAGTGAATGAAGTGTTTGCCCAACCTGAAATTTACGTCATTAGAGATATGTGGATGAAATCATTCCCTGATTCCCTGAAACAGTTTGGGCATACCCTAGTGAGAGATGGAGAGCCTTTTAAAATGGCTGGGTGTGATGTTTGCAAATATGCTGATGTTGAACGAGATTAAAAATCCCGTTCAACATAATATTATTTTAGCAGCACTCTTCGCACGCTTTGTAAATTCCTTCAAATAAATCTTTGACATCCGATGCGGCAACTGCCGAGTAGGCCAGCCTCAAAAGACCATTCAGACTAATTATGCCAATGCTGTACTTTTCAATGAGCACCTGCCGTACTTTTTCACTGTCCAGCTCGTCGTTTAATCTGATACACATAAAATAACCGGAATTGAAAGGAAGCGGCTTAAAATACTTCTGGTACTTTTCGTCTTTTACTGCTTCTTTTACTGCGTTGTATCGTTGCTGCAGAATTTGATGTTTTTCCTGCTTTTGAATTGGATATTCGTCGCTGTTGTAGGCGGCAAACATCAGGGATTGAGAAATATTTGCTGCGTTGGAGATGTTACCGCGGATGGCACCGGCGGTTTTAGATTCAAGTGCTCCGTACAATTCAGCGTCTCCGCCTTTTATTGCGTACGAAATAAAACCAACGCGGAATCCCCAAACATAATCTTCTTTGGTAGAACCGTCCAGCTTAACTGCCAACACATTTTCGTGCAGGTTAGCCAGTGCTGTAAAAATACTTTCGCGCGCGATGCCTTCTTCGTAAACCAGCCCAAAATATGCATCATCGCTAATGCAAACAATTTTATTTCCTTTTTCTGCCGCTTTGCCGATTATCGAAACAATGGCAGCAGCCTCTTTTTCTGTGGGCGTGTATCCTGTCGGGTTATTGGGGAAGTTCAGAATCAGAATTTTTTTTCCAATTTCACCTTTATTCAGCGTGGTTTCAAAGGCGTCCAAATCGAATTGTTCGTTCTTAAACAGGTTGAATTTCACCAGGCTGGCACCGTAGCCATTGGCCAGGGTGAGGTTGTAATTTCCCCAGAAAAGATCCGGAACAATTACTTCGTCGCCTGCATCGGCAAAAAGGTAGCCAGCCATACTAACTCCGTGGGTAAGGGCGTTGGTAACCACAGGCAAACTTATCTGTGTTTCTCCCAGCGATGGGTTTTTCTCATAAATCATACTTTTCCACTTCGAACGCAAATCCGGGCGCCCGAAACTCGGGGCATACGGAAATATCAACGACGGATCAAGATTTACTTTTGAGGCAATGGTTTCAAGGCGCATCGGAGTGCCGTCATCTTCAGTGGCTGCCCCAATTGTTGCATTAATACGCGTGCCTTTTGCTTCGGCAGTTTGGCCAAGGATTCCTTTCTTCGGAAAGAAAATATTTTTGCCTCTTTCGGAGAGCATTTCGTAAACTGCCGGATTTTTTTTCCTGATAATTTGATTGAGTTCTTCAGCTTGTGGATTCATATCTTTATTTTTCCTGTTCTGTTCAGAATTGAATGAAAATTTGCGATGCAAGATAAGAAACAACCCTTTATCAAGCGACAGTTCGATGACAAATTGAAGAAATTTTTGATGAATTTGTAACATATTTAATCAGATGGCCCGAGAATGAAAAAAAATGTAACTATTGAATCGTAACCCGAAATCGCGTATTTTAGCTTTTGAAACCAAAAATCAATCTAAAATGAAAACCTTGAATTTCTCCGTTTTTGCAATTTTTGTTGGTGTGTCCCTGTTGTTGTTTTCCTGTTCAATCGAAAAAAAATCCGAATGGCCCGGGTGGCGTGGTGTTAACCGCGACGGCGTGGTGCATAATTTTCAGTCCCCTGAAGAGTGGCCGGCGGAATTAACAAAAGTGTGGGAACAAAACGTTGGCCTGTGCGATGCTTCATCGGTGATGGCCGACGGGCGGATTTTTCTGCACGTAAAACAGGGCGGTAATGAGGTTACTTTATGTCTCGATGCGGATACCGGAGTTGAAATATGGCGAACCATAAACAATGCTTCTCCTGAAGTTACCGGCGGAGCGGCTCCTCACCCGGGGTCCAGAAGTACTCCCTACATTTCCGGAAAATACATTTACACGCTGGGTGTTGGTGGTGCTTTAAATTGCCTCAATATTGAGAATGGCGATGTTGTTTGGAAAAATGAAGAATACACGGAAGTTCCCGCCTTTTTTGTAAGCATGTCGCCAATAGTTGTTGACAATAAATGTATCGTCCATCTTGGCGGGCACGACTCGGGTATCATCGTTGCTTTTGATGCCCAAACCGGCGAAAAAAACTGGACAATTAAAGGAGAGCCGGCTACCTATTCTTCTCCGGTTTTAATGGAAGTTGGCAGCGAGCAGGTGTTGGCCGTTCAGAGTGAAACTGATTTGCTGGGTGTTTCGCTCGACGGTGATTTGCTGTGGAAGATTCCAACTCCCGGAGAACGCAGGTTTTACAACTCGTCAACTCCGGTTGTTGACGGTCAGAACATTTTTATTGCAGGGCAGGGGATTGGAACAAGATCGGTTAAAATTGAGAAGTTGGGTGATAAATACACTTGGACTGAAAACTGGTACAACCCTGATTTTGGCGTTTCGTTTAACACGCCTGTTTTGAAAGAGGGATTTTTGTACGGACACGAAGCCCGGCTTGGAAAAGCGTTTTGCCTTAATGCTGCAACAGGAGAGGTGGCCTGGGCAGATACCGTTTCGCACAATCGTTTTACGTCCACCCTCGATTTGGGTAACGAAATACTTTCGTTAACGGCCAATGGAAAACTGCTTGTTTTTGAACCAACTCCCTACAAGTATTCAGAAAAGGCAGCTTACAAAGTCTCCTCTACAAATACCTACGCACACCCACTGGTTTCGGGCAACAGAATTTACACAAAAGATAAAGAAACATTTACCTGCTGGGAGGTTTTATAAAATTACAGGCTTTTTAATGCGCCTACAATTACAAAGAACCCTGCAAGTCCTGCCAAAGCGGTGAGGATAATAAACAGATTCTTGCCTTTTTTGTCTTTCAATTCCAGAAGAAAAGCAGGAATTGCAAGTAACCCGGTAGTAAGAAAAGCAATGTATGCCGGAAGCAGCCTGGCAACGAAAGGAATTCCTTCCATGGTTTCTTCTTCCATTTCTTCGCTGATTATTTCGGCCGGAGTTAAAAAATCATGGGCTGAAAAACTGCCGCTCAGCAACGAATACAGCGAAAATATTCCCAAAAAGAAGAAAATAACCGGCCCCAGCAGGCGAAAAGTTTTTTTGTGTTCTACCCACCCGTAAACGCTGGCAATAATCGCTGCAAAAACAAACCATTGGGGAATGGTATATAAAATTGTGTCCTGGCTCATTGTAAATTAATTTAGAACAAAGTTGGCGAAAATTCCTTAATCCCGAAAGCTTTGTGGCAAAAGGGTTTTATTTTTACTTTTGTTGCCTGTTTAATAAAATTATGGTGAAAAAACTTGAAATTAATCCCGCGGCAAAAGCACTCATTTTCGATTTAGACGGAACCCTTGCCGACACAATGCCTGTACATTTTTGGGCGTATAAAAATATTTTAGTCGATTATGGCATCGATTTTACTCCGGAGTTGTTCGCTGCCATGGCAGGTGTTCCTGCAGTACAAACAATTCAGTTGCTGAATGAAAAGTTTGGCACCCGAATGAACCCCGAGAAGATTGGGCATTTAAAAGAGGCTGAATACGAGAAAAATATGCACAAAATGAAGCCGATTCAGCCGGTAGTGGATTTGGCAAAACAGTACTACGGGAAATTACCCATGGCGGTTGGTACAGGCGGTTACAAGCGCTTGGCATGGAAAACTATGGAAATTATCGGGCTCGATAAATATTTTGAAATTTTGGTTCCAAGCGAAGATGTGAAACACCCGAAACCTCACCCCGAAACGTTTTTGAAATGTGCTGAACTGTTGGGCGTTCAACCCGGGGTCTGCCAGGTTTTTGAAGACGGAGAGCTTGGTATTCAGGCGGCCAATGCTGCCGGCATGATGTCCACTTTGGTGACAGATTTTTACGAAGTAACAATTGGCGAAGAGATATGAAACAGGCAGGTGAAAATATTTTTGGTATGAAAAAGGTTTGCCCGACAGGAAAAATGATTGCCGGGAAAACACATCTTTCTGTACTGGTAATTGCACTTTTCCTTTTTGTTTCATGCAGCAGTTGGAAAAATGCCGCTTACCGGAACATGACCGTGGTTTTCTACAACGTGGAAAACCTGTTCGATGTAGAAAATGAGCCCGGGAAAAGCGACGGAGAGTTTACTCCTGACGGACAAAAAAACTGGGATGAAACCAGGTACCAGAAAAAGCTGAGCGATATTTCTAACGTCATTAGCGGAATTAACGAGGGCGACTTGCCTGAGATTGTTGGGCTTTGTGAAGTGGAAAATGAAAAAGTGGTTCGCGATTTAGTGCAGACCGGGCTTTTGGCAAAAGGAAATTATGAGGTGGTTCACCATGAAAGTCCTGATTTTAGAGGCATAGATTGTGCTTTGGCTTATCGCCCTGAGGAATTTAAAGTGCTAAGCCATTCTGCTGTTCCCGTAAGTTTTGAAGACGATCCAAATCCTGCTACTCGCGATATTTTGTATGTAAAAGGCCGGACTCGTAACCGCGAGGAGTTTCATGTTTTCGTAAATCATTGGCCTTCTCGTATCGGCGGAGTTGACAAAACCGAACCCAAACGCGTTGCCGTAGCTCGTGTTTTAAAATCGAAAATTGATTCGGTGATGTCGAGAAACGCAAAGGCTCACATAATTGTAATGGGCGACATGAACGATGACCCCGATAAAAAAAGTTTGTCCGAAGTGTTAGGTGCCAATGCTCCTTCAACTCCGGATGCCGTACTGGTTAATTTGATGTTCCCGGATTTCAATAATGGAAAAGGAACATACAACTACCGTGGAAACTGGAATATGCTCGACAATATGATTGTCTCTCCGGGACTTCTGGATTCCAAAGGCTTTCGTTGTGTCGAAGAAAAAGGGCACATTTTTCACGAAGAGTGGATGGAACACAGAAGTCGCAATAAGGAGATGTCTCCCAATCGAACCTACGGAGGACCCAATTATTACGGAGGGGTAAGCGACCATTTCCCGGTATATTTCAGGCTGAGAAGGTAGTTTACCATCCCAGGTCGTCGCATACGCTCTGGCTGAATTTGTGGTCTACATAAATTCTTATCCGTCCGTCGTCTATCCGTTCCGAGTGAATGTCGGAACCGCTGGGGTGCACATAGTTGCCATTTTCGTCAAATTCGGTAACTAAAGTGGAATATTCCCATTCGTTTTCCCAAAGCAAGCGGTATTCGTATTCCTGCCCCGGAAGCCCCAGCAGGTCAACTACGCCACCAGTCATGTCAGCTCCCTGCCACGGGCCTTCAGCTCCTTTAATTTTGTATTCTCCGCTATAGGTGGGAGCAACTGCAATGGTTGGGCTATCCGGACAAAATGCTCTTAACACAATCTGATATTCGGTGTAACCTTCGTTCGGAGTTACCTGCACTTCGTAAGTGCCCGAGCAAAAATCCGAAATTTCCAGTGGTGCAATGGGCTGAAATGCGGGGTTGTTATTTCTGAAAACCAGTTTAACTGCCTTTTGTGGAGTGTTTTCAACTGCGAATGTTTCAGGAAAATTTCCTTTAAAACTAACTGTTGTTAAGAGTTTATTTTCGTTGTCGTAAACGTCGGCATCTATGGAGAAGCTTGAAATTGCTTCCGAACGGAAAGTTATCCGGCTACCCATTGGGCACAGAGGTTCGGTGGACGCTTTTGCAACGGTGTAACTGAAGCCGAGCGCGGAATAAACGTTTTTTGTCCCGGTGAAGTTCCACCTGTCGGTAGAAAATACGGCAAACCCAAACAGGTCGGGAGCTGGCATTCCCAGATAGGTGCAGCGCGAAATAATAACTCCGCCATTCAGGTCGGCCACTTCTTTGCCTGCAACAACCAGTTTCGTAAGACGGCCTGTTTCAAGCTTGTGAAACAAAGCACTTACCGGTTGCCCATTGATATCAAGAACATCGGTAACCGGGGAATAGCTGGTGAATTTATTAACGGTTAACTTGAGGAAATTTGCCTGGTCGGCGTTGTATATTTCCAACAGTTCTTCAGAAGAATTAAACAACGGTTTTCCTGTTTTATCCCTGAATTTCAGAAAGCTCGCTATTGAAATTTCATATTCGATACGAACTAATTGTTCAACCTGGGCAGATTTTAACTGCTGGTTGTTTTGTGCTGAAATAATAATGGATGTGCCATCATCGCCAATCCCGATGTCGCCGCCATACTCTGATTCCTCTTCGTCTTCGGTTTTTACCAACTCCAGTTCAATGGTCTTTTTCCCGGTGCTTTTGTACTGGATTCCCTGACTGACACTGTTGTATCCTTCGGCCTGAACGTTGATGGCAAATTGCAACGGCGAATTTTCAGAAACGGAAACATTGGGATCTACTGTCACTTCCAGTTGTCCCTGCGCAGTAGAAAAATCAGTTTTCTTTTCTCCGGTGAATGTAACAATGTCGTTGCCGTTCATTCCCGAGAAACTGATGGTAGCCGGGGCAGTCAGCAGCGAACCGTCTTTCGCATCTTTTAGTTTTACCGAAATGCGCGTGTCAAAAAAGTTAAAGTCCAGCACCAGCAAATTAATGTCTTCGCCGGTTTCCTTGTCTTTTAACGGATTATCGAGGTAGCTGGCACATCCTGAAATGGAAGCAAAAGCTGTTATTATTAATAACCCTCTCAGTATTGTTTTTAATCCTTTGTTGTTCATTTTGCGTTTGTTTTGATGTTCAAGTTAAAAAAGTCGGATGGCAACTGCAAGTTTTACCACCGGATAATATTTGTAAGCTGAGAACTGTTTTTCGAGACGTTGTTGCTGACCGTGAACAGGATTGGCTGTGGGTTCGAGCAATCCGGATGCTTCAATGTTTAGTTTTGGCGGGCCAATGTAGTAGAGACCGGTTTCGAAATTGTAGGTTACCATTTTCCTTTTTCCAATAAATCGTCTGAACCCGATACCTGCATAAGGCGAGACTTTTGTTTCCGGTTCAAAACGGATGTTGAAATCACCTACTTTCGAAGCCGGAATAGTAATATCTCCGTATTCCATATCGCTATTAGCCGCACCTTTGAGGCGCGGTTGAAAATTGTTGAAAATAACGCCGCCGGTCAGATAAAGGGAGTTGGTGTAAAAGTAGTCGCCCATCAGAAAAATGCCGCCGGTTTTGTAGTTAAAATCGGCATCGTATGAAATGTCATTTTCTTCAAACTCATAATTGTAGTTCAGACTGAGCGATTCGACTCCGGTTTTCAGAGTCAGCCTTTTCCCCAGAATGTACCTCACGTTAAAACCCAGCCCGTTGGTGGTGGCCTGGCCTCCGATGTAGAGACCCTTCGCTTCTGTGTTCAGACTCTGGTCTGCTGCCTCAACATCTTGTGCCGATATGCGGTTGGCAAAAAAAGCACATACAATAATGGCAATTGGGAGAATTCTTTTTTTGTAGTTCATGAAAGCGTTATTTGTCAAAGTTAAATTCAAAGCAAATTTATGATTAAATAGAATATCAAAATGGGTGATTTTACTAAAAAAGTATTTGTCCTTTTTAATTTCAGCATTTGAGTTGTGCGTTTGTCAGAAAAATGGAAGAGGAAGAATCGGAAAATTCGACCTGAATGTATTTGCTGAGAATGAAATATTGGCTCAATAAATTTATTATTAAACAGATGAATGTGTTTTTGCAGAATTTCTTTTTTCTGAAACTCTTCGTTAGTTTTGTAGCATGCAATTGAAAGTAGTTTCAGATTACCAACCCACCGGAGATCAGCCCGAAGCAATCAGGCAACTGACCGAAGGGCTGGATAACGGCGAACGTTTTCAAACCCTGCTGGGGGTTACCGGATCGGGAAAAACATTTACCATGGCCAACGTTATCGAAAAAGTACAGCGGCCAACATTAATTCTTAGCCATAACAAAACCCTGGCTGCCCAGTTGTACAGCGAAATGAAACAGTTTTTCCCGGATAATGCGGTGGAATATTTCGTGTCGTATTACGATTATTATCAGCCGGAAGCCTACCTGCCTACTACTGATACATACATTGAAAAAGACCTCTCCATTAACGAGGATATCGAAAAACTCCGGTTGAGCGCCACTTCGTCGCTGCTTTCTGGGCGGCGCGATGTGATTGTGGTTTCGTCTGTTTCGTGCCTTTACGGAATCGGAAATCCTGAAGATTTTCATGCCAACATAACAGAAATGAAGGTGGGGCAGAAGGTTGCCCGAAATGCCATGTTGCGGCAACTGGTAGATGCATTGTACTCGCGCAGCGAAGCGGAATTTCAACGGGGCAATTTCAGAGTGAAAGGCGACACCGTGGATATTTATCCTGCCTATGCAGATACGGCAATTCGCGTGGTTTTTTGGGGAGACGAAATTGAAGAGATTTCCAGCTTCGATCCACAGACCGGACATACAATCCAGCAGATGGATGAGGTGGTAATTTACCCGGCAAATATATTTGTAACTACCAAATCGCGGATGCAATCTGCCATTCATCAAATTCAGGACGATTTGATGGCGCAGGTGGATTATTTTAAAGAAATCGGAAAGCGACAGGAAGCAAAACGAATTCTGGAGCGTGTGGAATACGACATGGAGATGATGCGCGAGCTGGGGTACTGCCCCGGAATAGAAAACTACTCGAGGTACTTTGATGGACGAAAACCCGGTACCCGGCCGTTCTGCCTGCTCGATTATTTCCCTGATGATTTTTTGACCATAATCGATGAAAGCCACGTTACCATTCCACAAATCAGGGCGATGTACGGTGGCGACAATTCCCGCAAAGTAACGCTTGTTGAATACGGGTTCAGGCTCCCGGCGGCCATCGACAATCGTCCTTTAAAATTTGAAGAGTTCGAAAACCTGGTGAATCAGTTGGTTTATGTAAGTGCCACGCCGTCTGATTATGAGCTGGATAAAAGCGAAGGTGTTGTGGTGGAACAGATCATTCGTCCTACCGGATTACTTGACCCCATAATTGATGTGCGCCCCAGCACCAACCAGATTGACGATTTGATGCACGAAATTCATTTGCGTACCCAAAAGAATGAAAGGGTGTTGGTTACTACGCTCACCAAACGTATGGCTGAAGAATTGTCGAAGTATTTGCTGAATATGGGAGTGAAAACCAGGTACATTCATTCCGATGTTGATACAATGGAACGGGTGGAAATTATGGAGCAGTTGCGAAAAGGGGAATTCGATGTGCTGGTGGGGATTAACCTGCTGCGAGAAGGATTGGATTTACCCGAAGTTTCGCTGGTGGCGATTCTCGATGCAGATAAAGAAGGTTTTTTGCGTTCGGAACGTTCGTTGACACAGACGGCAGGGCGCGCCGCCCGAAACCTGAACGGAATGGTAATCATGTATGCCGACAAAATTACAGACTCCATGCAGCGCACCATCGATGCTACCAACTACCGCCGCGAAAAACAGATGAAATACAACCAAGAGCACAATATTACACCAAGGCAAATTGTTAAACCTACCCGCGATATTATCGGGCACGAGTTTAGGGGAGGAAAGCGGCCAGACGCATACGGAAACGCTTCGACCCCCGATGTGGCTGCCGATCCGGTGGTTCAGTACATGAGTATAAGCGGACTTGAGAAAGCTATTGAGAAATTGAAGAAGCAGATGAAGGCCGCAGCAAAAGAACTCGATTTTATTGAAGCCGCCCAGTTGCGGGATGAAATGTTTGCGTTGGAACGTTTAATGAAAGAAAAGAAAGATCAGGCACTCAACGAATAATGTTTATTTTTGTGCCGGAAATTGATAAGTAGAAAATGAAAGATTATTTTAATCAGTTATACGCTACAGTTAAGGAAGTAATTATTGCCCCCGGGAAATTTTGGGAACGCCGAAAAGAAGAGGGAAGCGAAAGCTCCCGGCCTTTTTCAAATTATTTTTTGCCGTTGCTGGCCATTGTTTTTTTTGCAGTATTTGCAAGTGAGTTAATGCGCGGCTCCAGGTTTTACATCACTTACCCGCTAATGAGGGCTTTCAGAGAAGTTCTTTTGTTTTTGCTGCAATATGTTATTTCGGCATTTCTTACCAACGAGTTGATTAAGCCTTTTGGTGGTAAAAAGAATATTGCAATCGTCAGGCAACTGGTTATTTATTCGCTGACCCCATTTATGCTGGTCTCATTAATTACAGGAGTTTTTCCGTTTTTGTATGTAATTGATATTTTGGGACTGTACGGTTTCTTTATTTTCTGGGCAGGAATAAAAGTTTTTCTGGAGTTTCCCGAGCGAAAGCTTCCCAGCTTTTTTCTGGTAGCTGTATTGGCAAATTTTTTCGTGTTTAGCTTTTTAAGTATTTTTCTATCGAAATTAATGGCTGCTTTTTTATAAGTTGTCGAAAGACAGCATGTTTGGCAGTTCTGGTTTTTAATTCGAAACAAGCAACATTTAACAGTAACAACAAGTGGCACATCCAAAAGCAAATATCAATATAAAGAATAAAAAGGCAACGTTTGAGTATGAACTGATAGAGCGGTTTGTTGCCGGGATGCAGTTGGTGGGTACCGAAATCAAATCCATCCGTAACGGCAAAGTTAACATGAACGATTCCTATTGTCAGTTTTATAACGGAGAGTTGTATGCAAAAAACATTCATATTTCGGAGTACGAGCTGGGAACATGCAACAACCACCAGGCCAGGCGCGACCGGAAATTGCTGCTTACGAAAAGAGAACTGCAAAAGCTGGATCGAAAACTGAAAGAATCGGGATTAACCGTTGTGCCTACCCGGCTTTTTGTTACAGACAGAGGGTTGGCAAAACTGGAGATTGCCCTGGCCCGGGGTAAAAAAGTGTACGACAAACGCGAAAGCCTTAAGCAAAAAGATACCAAACGCGAAATAGACCGGATGATGAAATTTTAGGCTGAACGCAGTGTCTGGCTTTATGCTACTTCCATGTTTTCGATGGGAATAATTTTGTCTCCTTTGTATTTTAGAAGTAAGTTGGCAACTGCTAGCGTGTCTTTTTCGCAGTATCGTACAATTCTGTCAATGTCCTTTTTCTCCCAGTACATTTCGGCTACCTGGCTGCCGTCAATATCATCTTTCGGTGTCGGAATATTAAACAATTCGCATAGCAACGACAGCGAAGTGTAGTGTTTGTAATCACCAAATTTCCATAACTGCAGCGTGTCAATCAACAGGTCTTTCACTTCCCAGGGTTTCGCCCCGGCAATGTCGAGGATTTTCGGCAACCGAACATTGTTTACCAACGCCCGGCGTGCAATGTAAGGGAAATCAAACTCCTGCCCGTTATGCGCACAAAGCCTGCGTTTCCCTTTTTTCGAGAACAGATTCAGCGCATTAAAAAAGTTCTGAATCAGTTTTTTCTCGTCCTCGTCGTAAAACGATTTTACCCTAAAAAACAGCTCTCCGTGCTTTTGAAGAACGTATCCCGCCGAAATGCAGACAATTCTTCCAAACTCAGCATAAATTCCCGCTCTGTCGTAAAGCACTTCCGCAGGCTCGTCGTTGTTAATCTGAAACTGCATTTTGTGTTCCCACAATTGCTGCCATTTTTCGTTTAAATCGTTGTACTCCGGAGCTTGCGGCACCGTTTCAATATCAAGAAAAAGCACTTCTTCGATGTTCAGATTTTTTAGCATCTACCAGGGTTTTAAAGTGTGGTTGATATGATTGGTTAAAATATTAATAGCCACCTGGTTCATTCCTCCCTGTGGAATAATGATGTCGGCAAATCGTTTGGTCGGTTCAATAAACTGCAAGTGGCTGGGTCTTACTGTTTTTTCGTAGCGGTCGAGTACCTGATTTACATTGCGCCCACGCTCGTTCAGGTCGCGCCTGATTACGCGCGAAAGACGAAGGTCAGAATCGCAATCGACATAAACTTTAATGTCCATCAATTCGCGTAGTTTTTTGTTGGTGAGGCATAAAATGCCCTCCACAATCAGCACTTCGCGGGGGTCAACATGGCGGGTTTCCGGTTGTCGCGTGCAAGAAATAAAAGAATACACCGGCTCTTCCACCGTGGTTCCGTTGGCGAGTTTTTTTACGTGGTCAATCAACAGATCAAACTCAACCGAGTCGGGGTGATCGAAGTTTTTTGCACGGCGTTCTTCCAGGCTCAAATCTCCGTTGTCGTAATAGTAAGAGTCCTGAGACAGAAGCGCTACTTCGTTCTCAGAAAACTGTTCAATTATCTTTTTTACCACCGTTGTTTTTCCGGAACCGGTTCCCCCGGCAATCCCAATTATCAGCATTTCTCCCTTTTAGTTTATTGTTAATATTGGTTGAATTTCACTTTTTTGCATGAATACCTGCATCTAAATCACTAATTTCGCCGCCGGAAAGCGAAGGTACAAAAATTCATTTTTTTATGGTAAACCACATAGTACTTTTTAAACTGAAAGAATATCCGGCAGCCGAAAAAAAAGCGATTATTGCCGAATTGAAAGAAATGCTCGAAGGACTTCAGGGGAAAATAGCCGAATTGAAATTTATTGAGGTTGGTGCTAACTATGAAGTGGAAGCAAAAAGCTATGATATTGCTCTTGTAACTCATTTCGAAAGCATTGAAGGTTTGGATGTTTATCGGGTACACCCGGAACATCTGAAAGTAACGGAAAGAATGAAACAAGTTGTTTCGGAACGAGCAGCGGTTGATTACTTTTTTTAGTATCGAAAATTTTGGAAGTTGGCTGCCGCTACAGAGCCAATTAATAAATAATTCATAATTAATATATAATATGCCTGGATTGTATCCATTGAAGTTCAAACCCATTTTTCTTGAAAAGATATGGGGAGGAAACCGGATGAAGTCAGCATTGGGAAAAGACTACGGAACTTTGCCCAATTGCGGTGAAAGTTGGGAATTGTCAGCAGTTGAAGGAAGCGTTTCTGAAGTGAGCAACGGCTTTTTAGCCGGAAATAGCTTAACTGAACTTGTGGAGATCTACATGGGAGAGCTTGTGGGTGACAAAATTTACAAAAAGTACGGCATAGAGTTTCCGTTGCTGTTTAAGTTTATCGATGCTCAGGACAATTTGTCTATTCAGGTACATCCCAACGACGAGCTGGCGGCCGAACGTCATAACGCTTACGGAAAAACCGAAATGTGGTATGTGATAGATGCAGAGAAAGGCGCATTGATAAATTCGGGATTTAACAGGCAATTAACCCGCGACCAATACCTCGATTACCTTAAAAACGGGAAACTCCCCGAAATTTTGCATTACGATAAAACAATGCCTGGCGATGTTTTCTTTATTCCGGCAGGCAGGGTTCACGCCATTTGCAAAGGCGTTTTGTTGGCAGAGATTCAACAAACTTCTGACGTTACTTACCGGATTTACGACTACGACCGGAAAGACGCCAACGGAAATGTTCGCGAACTGCATAATGATTTGGCGCTGGATGCTATCGATTTTTCTTACCTCGACGATTACAAAACAAAATATACAGTAACGGAAAACCAGTCATCGGAAATGGTAAGTTGCGATTATTTTACCACCAACCTGCTTAAGTTTTCCAAGGAAATCGACAAAGACTATAATTCGGTCGATTCGTTTATTGTGTACATGAATCTGGACGGACGGTTTGCCATTGAATTTGAAGGAGGGGAAGAGATTGTTGAAAAAGGAGAAACAGTACTTGTGCCGGCCAGTTTGGAAACATTTAACCTGAAGCCTTTAACCCAGGAAGTTACTGCGTTGGAGGTTTACATTAAATAGTTCTTTTTCTATATTATAAATTTTGCGAAATTTGCTCCCCGGAAATTAGCCCTTATGGAGATAAAAGATGCCCGCTTTATTGTTAGCAACACCAATGTTGGAAAGTGCCCGCCACCTGATAAGCCGGAATATGCTTTCATCGGACGTTCAAACGTGGGGAAATCGTCGTTGATAAACATGTTGACGTCCCGAAAATCGTTGGCGAAAATTTCGGGGAAACCGGGAAAAACACGTTTGATAAACCATTTTCTGATAAATGAAGAATGGTATCTTGTGGATTTGCCGGGGTATGGGTACGCAAAAATTGGCAAAAAAGAACGGGAAAAGTGGGAGCAGTTTATCAGAACGTACATTCTGAAGCGCGAGAATCTTTATAATTTGTTTGTGTTAATTGATTCACGCCATAATCCACAACCCATCGATCTTGAATTTATGGAATGGTTGGGGTTAAAACAGATTCCGTTTTCCATCATTTTCACAAAAGCAGACAAGCTGAAACCGGAAGAACTGGAAGCAAATATTAACAGCTATCAGAATAAAATGCTGGAAATATGGGACGAAATGCCACCCTGGTTTATCTCTTCGGCTACGAAGGGCGACGGGCGCAATGAAATATTACAGTATATTGATAATATTAATATTACAAGCAGATAGCTGTGATCCGAAAAAAGAGATTTAATACATTATTTCATAGTAAAAGTAGGGGGAATGCTTTAACTTTGCAGCATCTCCACAATGAAAATAAAAACAACATACCAATGGGAAGTAAAAATCATCCGTTAAAAATTTTTACGGGAAGGGCTACCCGGCACCTTACAGAAAAAATATGTGACAGTCTGGATGTCGATTTGGGGTTATCGTCATGCCCCGTTTTTGCCGATGGCGAGTTTGAACCCTGCTACGAAGAAACCATTCGCGGGTCTCATGTATTTATTGTGCAATCGACGCCGCCGCCTGCCGAGAACCTTTTGGAATTGCTGCTGATGGTTGACGCTGCCAAACGTGCTAGCGCTTCGCATGTGGTTGCCGTAATTCCTTATTTCGGCTTTGCCCGGCAAGACAGGAAAGACAAACCACGCGTTTCTATCGGAGCTAAATTAATGGCTGATTTGCTTTCTGCCGCTGGTGTCGACCGTGTGATAACAATGGATTTACATGCCGATCAGATTCAGGGATTTTTCGATGTTCCTGTAGATCATTTGTTTGCATCAGCCTTGTTTATTCCGTTCATTAGTAAAATGGGGCTCGACAATATTACTATTGCATCGCCGGATGTGGGTGGTACTAAACGCGCCAATACTTATGCACGCATGTTGCAGACTGATATGGTTATCTGCCACAAAACAAGAGCAAAAGCAAATGTGGTAAATAACATGACTGTGATTGGCGATGTAAAAGGGAAAGATGTAATTATTGTTGACGACATGATTGACACCGCAGGGACCATTACCAAAGCGGCTAACCTGATGAAAAAAGAAGGAGCCAAAAGTGTACGCGCATTTGCAGCACATGGTGTTTTGTCCGGTCCGGCAATCGAACGTATCGAACGTTCAGTGTTGGAAGAAGTGTATTTTACCGATTCGTTACTTCCGAAAACAGGAAGCAGCAAAATCAAATACGTTTCCATTGCCGACGCATTGGGCGAAGCCATCCGGAGAGTATATAAAAATCAATCTATAAGTTCGTTATATTACAGGTAATTTGTATCTTTGCACCGCTTTTTCCGAAAAGCAGGAGCATTTAGGGTGTGCTTAATCCGTATTTGTTTCATTATTATCAAGTTGGATTTGTACACTTTTAATTATGCATGCTGTTTGTCCCGATAAAAAGGGAAGGGCTGAGTACCATAATTATTAACGTAAAAATTTAAAAATGAAATTATTAACAGTTGAAGGGCATAAAAGAGAAGCCCTTGGAAAAAAAGACGCAAAAAAATTGCGGGAAGAAAAGTTGGTTCCTGGGGTATTGTATGGAAATGATGAAGTAGTTCATCTGTCTGTTCCGTTCGCCTCTTTAAGGCCGCTTATTTACACACCGAATGTTTACCTGATTGACCTTGAAGTTGACGGAAAAACATACACAGCAATGATTCAGGATGTACAGTGGCATCCGGTTGAAGAAGAGATTCTGCACATCGATTTCCTGAAAATTGATGCTGACAGGCCTGTGAAAATTGCTGTTCCGGTTAAATTTGTTGGTATGGCAAAAGGAGCCAAAGCCGGTGGTAAATTAAAAGTGAATATGCGTAAACTGCGCGTAAAAGCACTTGCAGATAATTTACCCGACGCTATTGAAGTTGATATTACCAAGTTGGCAATTGGCGACAGCATAAAAGTTGGCCAACTTCAGAAAGAAAATCTGGAATTCCTCGACAACAAGTCAAACCTGATTGTAGGTGTTGTTTCTACAAGGGCAGCAAAATCAGTTACTGCACTAGATGACGACGACGAAGAGGGAGAAGAAGGAGCTTCTGAATCAGAAGAATCCTCAGAACAATAAAAATGAATTCGTGTGAAGTATTTAATTACAGGGCTGGGAAACATAGGCCCGGAATATAAAAATACACGTCACAACATTGGATTTGAAATATTGGACGCTCTGGCAGGGGCGTCCAATATTGCTTTTAGCGATAAGCGTTATGGATTTGTGAGCGAGTATAAATTTAAAGGACGCACGTTTGTGTTGCTTAAACCAACCACGTATGTGAATTTAAGTGGCCGCGCCGTAAATTATTGGTTACAGAAAGAAAACATCCCCGTTGAGAACTTGCTTGTAGTTGTTGACGACTTGGCACTGCCTTTTGGATCGTTACGATTGAAAGCGAAAGGAAATCACGGAGGACACAACGGACTGCGGAATATCTCCGAGGTTCTTGGCAGGAGTGACTATGCGCGGTTACGTTTTGGAATCGGCCATCATTTTCATCCTGGCTTTCAGGTTGATTTTGTATTGAGCGAGTGGACCCGCGAAGAGAAGGAAGAACTGCCGGAAAAAATTGACACTTGCGCCGAAATTATCCGGAGTTTTGGAACGATTGGAGTGGAGCGAACCATGAACTTTTTCAACAAAAAGAAGTAACATGGCCGAAAGTGTCAGGATAGATAAATGGTTGTGGGCAGTAAGGGTATTCAAAACCCGGAGTCAGGCCACCGAGGCCTGCAAAAAAGGGCGGGTAGTAATTGAAGATCTGCCGGTGAAACCGTCGCGCGAGGTGCATCCCGGCGAGGTGGTGAAAGTGCGAAAACCACCCCTGACAATAAGTTTGAAAGTATTAGCCGTGGCAGATAAACGGATGTCGGCAAAACTGGCTGTTGATTTTGTAGAAGATGTGACACCGCCCGAAGAACTTGAAGTTTTGGAAATGCAAAAGCAGATGAACTGGATTTCGCGCGACAGGGGAGCAGGACGCCCAACCAAAAGAGAGCGCCGAAAACTCGACGATTTTTTTGATTTTTAGTAGAAGAGAAATCTTCTTCTATTGTGTTGAATTAAAATATTTTGAATTATGCTGGTTGCAAAGCACAAACGCAAGGAAAACATAGCCGAATACATTTTGTATCTCTATCAGATTGAAGACTTAATCCGGGCCTTTGGTCTCGATACAAATGCAATTAATGAAAATCTGGTTGCCCGTTACAATGTGGAAGGAGAAACCGCAAAAGAGATTTCTGAATGGTACAGAAACCTGGTAGTGATGCTGGAAAAAGAAGGCAAACAGGAAAAAGGGCATTTGCAGTTTTTAATTAATCAGGTGAACGATTTAAATGAGTTTCATCTGCGTTTGATGCAGACCCAGGCGGCACCAATGTATGCTCCCGTTTTTCAGGCAGTGGCAGGATTGGTGAACGAATTGCGCCAGAAAAACCCGGCAGCAGAAAGCGATGTTCAGGTGGCAATAGACGGTATTTACGGATATCTGCTGTTGAAAATCCAGAACAAAAATATTACTCCCGAAACAGAGGACGCCGTAAAGCGAATGAGCCAGTGGCTTTCGCAGTTGTCGAAGCTTTTCAAAGATTTTGAAGCGGGCGATTTAGAGATGTAACTCGTTTTTGCCGGGGAAAAACTCTCGTTCCGAAGCAGTCGGAATTCTACAAACATTTTTCTTTCCAAACCAATGATATCGGTTCCGGGCAATCCGGCGATAGACAGTGTTTCGCAGGTTTTGGGGAATAATTTGGAATGCTGCGAGCCATTTCCATGGAGCAGGTAGCAGCCTCACTATTTTTAGAGCAGCGTCCGATTCATAAAATACTTTCCCGTTATAAATGAGAACGACCGAATCAACATCATTTGGGATTTTTAGTTTCTGTTTGATTTTCATCCCTGCTTCAGACTGGAGCGCCACAAAACGAAACTGTTTCTGCTTATCTCTTTTCAGAATAAAATTAACCGTGCCGTTGCATAAATTACAAACGCCATCGAAGAGTACAAGCGGATTTTGAATCGTTTTTTGCACGTTGGTTTATTGTCCGGTATTTCCTTCGCCACGCGTATAAAAACGGGTGGTTGGGTAAGCAAATTGAATGTCGCTGTGGGTGCGGAACTGCGTTAAAATATCCTGCCAGATTTCATTTTCGGTTCCTCGGCGTTTGCGGGGGTTGCACAGGTAGCGAATTGTTAGTTGAACACCAAACTCTTTTATGGAAGTGTAAACATACGGTGTGAGGTGTGTGTAATGGATCATGAAACTTTTGCTGGCCTCAAAAATTTCGCGTTCGGCAGCCCGGTCAATGTTTTCTGCGTGTTGATTGATAATGCTCTGAAGAATGCTTTTTGCCTTCTCCCAGTTGCTTTCAAACGTAACTCGAATGGGCATTTCGTTCCAAATGTAGTTAAATCCGGTACTGTAGTTTATCTGGGGTTCGGTAAACACTTTCCCGTTGGGCAGGTGAATAATACGTCCGGTGCTCTGGTCTGCTTCCACCCAGTTTCCGATTTCGAGAATGGTAAACTGAAAAAGGCGGATGTCAATCACATCGCCGGCATGCTTGCCAATCTGAATTCGGTCGCCAACAATAAACGGATGCCTGAAAACAATAAAGAACCAACCGGCGAGGTTCGTCAACGGCTCTTTTAGAGCAATTGCCAGTCCGGCAGAAAAAAGGCCCAGAAAAGCACCAAACTGACGGAATGCCTGCACCCAGACACTTCCGACCAGAACCAGACCTAAAAATGGAAAAATGAAAGACAGAGAACGTTTCCATTGGTAGCGGGTTTTTGCGCTTTTTGTTTGTCGCCACACAATGCGCAACATCAATATCTTTAAAAGGTAGAGAAACAAAATAATACCCATCGAAAGAATAATCTTCGCAAGGATGTCCGGAGATAATCCGGTTGTTTCGGCCAGATAGTCGTGAATTTTGTTCATTCGGTTTCTTTTGAAAGGAGATTATTAACTTCTTAATTACATCGAATTAATTATCTGTTTTATTGCTTCGCTTGCAGAAGTCGGTTTCATATTGAAAACCATTTCAAACTTAGAGCTGTCAAATTCGTAGTCGCGGTCGTACTGGTAAAGCATTTCTTTTGTTTCGCGCATAATGGGGTTGAAAACACCAAGTAGTGTTAACAGCGATTTTGACACTACCATGGTTTTTGGCTTCGCGTTTAGCTCGCGGGCTGCCAATTCAACCCATTGTTGCATGGTTTGGGCAGGGGCAGTTGGCAAGTGCCAGACCTGTCCGTATGCATTTTCTGAATTTCCGAGCAGTGCTGTTGCTTTGGCTGCATCAGGGGTGTAAGTGTAGTTGTGTTTGTATTTGACCGAACAGAGGCAAATGGCTTTTTTGCCGGCTTTCAGGTTTTTTACAACGGCTTCGTTAAAAAGGCTGTTGCCAATACCCGGGCCATAGAAATCAGCAGCCCGCGCAATAAGCGCATTCAACTGGCTGGTTTCGGTTTCGTGCATTAACATTTCTGCTACCTGAGCCCTTACTTTTCCTTTTTCTGAACCCGGATTTATTTTGGTCTCTTCCACCATAGGGCACAATTCGGCAGAATCGTATAGGTACATATTGTCGAAGAAGACCAGTTTGCAATGGTGCTTTTTACACGCCGAAATTGCGTTCTGCATAATAACCGGCCACTGTTGTTGCCACGTTTTTGCGCGGTATGGCAGCCCCGCTGTCAGGTAGGCCACTTCGGCTCCGTTAACTGCCTTGTCAACTGTTTCCGGGTCGTTTAAATCCCCAGGGAATAATTCATCACTTTCATTTATTTTTTTCGGGTTTCTCCCTACTAACCTCACGCTCGGGGTGTAGTTTTTTAGTGCTCTGGCCAGCTCTTTTCCGATTGCCCCTCCGGCTCCCAAAATTACCTGCATCTTTTAAATTTTTAAAACCAATCCTTTTTTCTGAAATAGTACAACATTGTTGCTGCAATAATAGCCATTACGGCAAGCATAACAAAATACGCGTATTTGAAATGTAATTCGGGGAGGTTATCGAAGTTGGTACCATACACTCCGGCAATAAAAGTCAGCGGAATAAAAATAGAAGCAAAAATGGTGAGTACTTTCATAACTTCGTTGGTGCGGTTGCCAACGTTAGAGTGGTAAATATTCAGATAATCGTTGGCCATGTTGTGATAAATCTCAACCGCTTCCATAACCTGTGTGGCAAGGTCGTTCAAATCTTTTAAAAATTTGATGGTTTTTTTCTGAATGAGTTTTGATTCTGTTTTGTTGAGCAGAAGCATTATTTCTTTAAGCGGGAAAACAGATTTTCGAATAAATCCTACGTTGGTTTTCATCCGGTAAATTTCTTCGAGCGTTGATTTTTGTGCATTGTTCAACACTTCTTTTTCCATCTCTTCCATGGACGCACCAACACCTTCAACACAATGAATGTACCCGTCAATCAGCGTGTCGATGAGGGCGTACGCCAGATAATCGGCGCCCGAGTACCGGATGCGCCCTTTGTTTTGTCGTATTCTTTCGCGCACCGGTTCAAAATAGTGCGCTGTTTTCTCCTGAAAAGTTATAACGGTGTTTTCTCCCAGTATGATTGACACCTGGTCTCCGGAAACCCTTCTGGTGTCTTCGTGGTATTGTAATATTTTCAAAAAGAAGGTAAGGTTGGTAGGGTTCTCGGTTACTTTCGGCCGCTGGTCAGTGTTCATAATATCTTCCAGCTCCAATGGGTGAATTGAAAACCGTTCGCCTGCCTTTGCAATTAATTCGGTGTTTTGCAACCCGTAAATGTTTATCCACAACACGGCTTCCTCCGGGAGCTCCACAGGTATTTCGGCAACGGTGCTCACCTGCTTTTCTTCCAGATGATCCCGGTTGTAAATCATCAGGTGAATCTCTGACTTTTCCATTTTGGGATTCCCGATAAAAATCAGGGACCCCGGTGTGGCGCCGTGCGATTCTTTTCTGTTTTTTATGAAGCGTGCCATTATTCTATGGTTTTCTGGTCTTTTGAGTGAACAAACAAAATGGTGCCCAACTCATCGTATCCATCAAATACCTTTTCTTTTTCCTTTTTAATGCGTTCTTCGCGAATGCCAATGAGCGTCAGTCCGGCATTGGACGAATGGTTGTTAATAATTGCCTTAGTGGAAACTTCCGGTTGCTGGGTCAGCAGCTTAATGTTTTTTCCTGAAATAGGGAGCCTTCCCGAAATAACCAGCTCTTCCATCGCCTTTTTGGTGCTCTGAACTTCTTCCGGCCTGCAAATATTGAAAATTTGGATGTGCCCTTTTCTCCAGTCGGGGTGCCCCGAAATGATGAACCCGAGGAAAATCATCAGGTTGGCATTTTCTGTATCCAGCGAATTAATCCAGATGTGAATTCCTTTTTTATACTGAATTTCGCGGCTGCCGCTGCTTAAAATGCAAATGTCGAAATCGCCGGAATTGACCAGCGCAAAATTGTCTATGATTTCTTCCAGATTAGTAGGATTATCTTTGTCGTATTCAAAAATAACCATGTTGTTTTCCATGCCTGCAATGCCCGGAATCTGAATAGCCTGTGCAATGGCCGAAGTGTTCGATGGCGAAATCAGCGTGTCAATATACACGTGGTTCTCGATGTTGTTAACATGGTCAATCAGCTTTTTATGTTCCAGCCGAGCCTGTTCTGCTGTGCTTTTTGAATAGTAACCCACAATGTGGTGAAGATAAGTTCCAAACCCGTATTTGTACGAAATCCAGTTGAGCAGCCGGAATGCCTTGTCGCGTTTAAACGAGTCTTTTGATATGCAGATGGCACTCGGCCGCCACTCTTTTTGTGCTTTTTTACTTTGTTTTTTCTGAATAAGCACCTGCAGGTTTCGGTTAAGCTGAAACAGTGCATTGGCAAAAATAGATGCAAAGCCTTTGCGCGTTTTGTGGTAGTGGTCAACATAAAGGTAGATTACCGTTATTAGCATAAAAGCCAACACAGCGTAGAGTGTGCTTATTTTGAACATAACCCACACCGCCACTGCAAATCCGGTAAGCGAAATGTACCAGCGACTTTTGAACGACGGCCGGTACGACGGTGAAGAACCGAAGTGGTTGAGTACCGAAATGAGGCAAAGCGAACCGTAGGTAACCATAAAAAACATTGAGATAATGGAGGCCACCGCGTTTACATCGCCCAGCGCCACAAAAATAAATGCAATAATCGATGTAATCAATGATGCGTTTACCGGCTCGTTATCGCCAATCCTTCCTTTTGCCAGCCACGAATTTACCTTTTTCGACGGGAATGCTTTGTCTAGCGCCAGAGCCTGCAAGGTGCGCGGAGCAACCATTACCGAGCCAAGCGCCGATGAAATGGTGGACGCAGCCAACCCCAGCGGAATTACAATTGCACCTCCCAGCGCAATGCGGGACATGATTAGCTGTTCCTGCAAAAGATCCTGAACAGAGGCCGATTGAGCCAGTTTGTACACAACAAAAAAGTAGATTATCATTCCGCTAAACGTAGCCAGTGTTGTTCCCATGGGAATAGAAACCGATGGTCGCTTCAAATCGCCCGAAAGCCCTACTCCTGCAGTCATGCCTGTAAATGCCGGGAAAATTATGGCAAATACAACGAAAAAATCCTGCTTGTTTCTAAACTGGGCATTTGCCAGGTTAAATGTTGAAGCCTCTGCTTGTCCGGTTTTTCCCAGGAAAAACATTACCAATGAAACAAGTAAAACGGCCACTACAAAATAGAGTGCTTTTACTCCAAGGTTGGCTCCCTTTTTTATGATGAGTATAGCCAGCCCGGCCATTACCGGCAAACTGATGGCTTGCCGGGGAAGCACAAACCCCAGGGTGTCGGAAATGTATTTGAAAAAAAACTCAAATGCTTCGGTAAAAGCAATTACATAAAAAGCAACGCTTATTGCCTGCGAAAAGAAGAGCGCAATTCCAATGGTGGCCCCAATGTTCAGCCCAAAAGAACGGGAGATGATGAAATATTCACCTCCTCCTTCCACCCGCTTGTTGGTGGCAATTTCGGAAATGGCCAGGGCGGTGGGGATGGTCACCAGGTGCCCCAGCAAAATAATCAGGATAACTCCCCAGAATCCCAAGGTTCCAACTGCGTAACCAAAGCGCAAAAATAAGATTGCGCCCAGAATGGTTGAAATTGCAGTAAAAAAGACCGGAGCAGTGCCAAACTTTTTAGTTTCAATGGTCATATTCAGAACAAGTTATTTTTTCGAAAGATAGAAAATGAAACCCGAAAATGTATATGCTTCGGAAAATATAACCTTCAATTTTTTGCAGATTTTATCTAAAAGGGTAGTGTCCTGTTTCTGGTATGACTTCCCTAATATTTTACTTTTAGGGCATGTCCTTCTTTTACCAGTTCTTCGTTTAAAGTTATATCGCTATCTGCCAGAAAGATGGTTCCGATGTAGCGCCCGTACTTCCCTGTGTTTTTTTCGGTTTCAATAACTATTTTGTTGTCGTTGTCTGCCAGTCTTTTTTCGACGTATTGCTTTGCCGCCATTCCGCGTTTATGCTCTTCTGAGTCTTTTTTTACGCTGAAAATTTCAGGTGTGTTAATGTCTGCCAGCCTGATGCGCTGGTGGGTGGTTATTTTAAATCCCAGGTCAATTGTGATGTCGAGCGTGTCGCCGTCTACTACATAATCTACAGTGGCTTTGTATTGATACATGCGTTTAAAATTTAATGGTTTATCTTTACAATTTACTACTTTTGAGTTGAATAGAAACTAAAAATCAGAAAAATGAACCGGGAAGAATTTAAAGAAAAAGCCAAAAAAAGTATTGACGAGCTCTTTGCCAAAATCGATGAGTTGGAGTCGAAAAAAGGTGAAATTAAAGAGAAATCGAAGGCGAAATTCAACGAAATAATGGAAGAGATAAAGGAAATTGAGGCCGAGCTTGAGGCCAGGTTTCGCCAAATGGAAGAGTCGGGAGACGGCAAATGGGCCGAAGCAAAAGAAGCATTTTCTAAAAGCGCTGAGTCGTTTAAAGAAGCATTTCAGCACCTGGCATCGTTGTTTAAAAATCAGTCGGGTAATTCAAAAGAAGCAAATTAGTATTGGTCCGCTGCTCGTTTGGTTTTTCAGGCGAATGGTTTTACGTAATGAAATGGCAGGCGTAAAAATCAGCCGACAGTTTTCCCGGTAAGCTGTTCGGATTTGCCTTGTTTTTCAATATCCTGTTTCTCTTTTGTTAATGTTTTCGGTTACAGATTGAAAGTTTTTTTTTGTTTTGTTTTGACCCAAAAGTGTGCTGATGCAATTAATTTTTTGGTTACTTTTAATGAGTAATGGACAATGAAAAAATACAGCAAAAGCTTAGTATTCTTGCTGATGCGGCCAAGTACGATGTGTCGTGTGCCTCCAGCGGAAGCAACCGTCGAAATGCATCAAAAGGAATAGGTAGCGGCGTGTCTTGCGGAATTTGCCACAGTTTTACGGAAGACGGGCGGTGCATCAGTCTGTTTAAAATTTTGATGACCAACCACTGTATTTTTGATTGTGCCTATTGTGTGAACCGGCGCAGCAACGATCGGCCGCGCGCAACATTTACCGTTCAGGAGATTGTGGATCTTACAATCGGGTTTTATCGGCGCAATTTTATCGAAGGGTTGTTCCTGAGTTCGGGAGTAATTAAAAGTCCGGATTACACAATGGAACGAATGGTGCAGGTTGCCCGGAAACTGCGCGAGGAAGAAAATTATTACGGTTACATTCATTTGAAAGCCATTCCCGGTGCCAGCGATGAGCTGGTAAATCAGGCAGGGCGTTTTGCTGACAGGCTGAGTGTAAATATCGAAATTCCTACCGAGCCCAATCTGAAGAAACTGGCGCCCGAGAAAAATTTTCAGGGAATTATGAATCCCATGGAACAGATACGCAACGAAATTGCAATGAGCAAAGAGGAGCGAAGAAAGTACAGAACGGCGCCTCTGTTTGCTCCGGCAGGACAGAGTACCCAGTTGATTGTGGGAGCCACGCCCGAAACCGATCGTCAAATCATTTTGCTGTCGTCCAATCTTTATCAAACTCAAAAATTAAAGCGAGTCTATTTTTCGGGGTACATCCCGGTAAATGTTTACGATCAACGGTTGCCGGCCATGAACAAACCGCCGTTGGTGCGCGAAAACCGGCTGTATCAGAGCGACTGGCTCATGCGTTTTTATCGCTTTAAAGCTGAAGAAATACTTACAGAAGAACAGCCTTTTCTGGATTTGGAAGTGGATCCGAAGCTGGGTTACGCGTTACGAAATCTACATCTTTTCCCGATTGATGTAAATACTGCTGACTATGAAATGATTTTGCGAATTCCCGGAGTTGGGGTGCAGTCGGCACAACGGATTATTCAGGCACGGCGCCACCGAAAGCTGACTTTTTATCATTTGAAGAAGATAGGCGTTGTGTTAAAACGGGCGAAGTATTTTATTAAAACCAACGAACTGCCCGCCGGACTGAAAACCGACCTGCCTCCCGAAAACCTGAAACGGATGTTGCTCTCGGGCAGTGCTGCCAGGCGTCGAAAAGCCATGGATACACAACTTAGTCTTTTTGAAATACAGAAACCTGCGCTGCCGCAAACGCAATGGCAGCATTAGCAGCCAAAGGAAGATTAGTCCTTTTGAAATCTATATTTTCAACACAAATTTAAAACTGCAAACCATTGAAAAGAATTCTTACTATTGATATTATGCGGGGCCTCACGCTCTTTTTGATGCTTTTTGTGAACGACTTGTACATGAAAAATGTGCCCTGGTGGCTGGGACACACCGAGGCCGGTTTTGATGGAATGGGGCTGGCAGACTGGGTGTTCCCCGGTTTTTTGTTTATGGTGGGCATGGCAATTCCGTTTGCCGTACAAAGCCGAATTAAAAAAGGAAATTCTACATGGCAGGTGCTGCAACATATTTTTTCGCGCACCGTTAGTTTGCTGATTATTGGTGTCTTGATGTTGAATGCTTCGAGATTGAACCCGGAACTGGCCGGAATTAGTAAAAATCTGTGGGCATTATTAATGTATATTTCCGTGTTTTTAGTTTGGAACTTGTATCGAAATATTTCCCGAAAAGCAATTTTTATATTGAAAGGGCTGGGGATTGCCGGGCTGCTGTTTCTTGCTGTAATTTTCAGAAGCGGGACTGCAGAAAGTCCGGGCTGGCTGGTCACCGGCTGGTGGGGGATTTTAGGGCTGATTGGTTGGGGCTACTTGTCTGCGGCATTGGTGTACCTGGTGGCGAAAGAGGGCCTTTTGAAAACCGGTTTGTTTTGGATGTTGTTTTTTGCTTTGAATGTGCTTTCTCAACTGAAAACGCTTTCAATATTAGAATTCCTGCGTCCTGCTTTGGGTATTTTACTTGAAGGTAGCACGCCACTGCTTGTCGTTTCCGGATTGTTTTTCAGCCTTATTTTGAGGAAAACAGGCGCTGAAAAATGGAAGCAATTTTCGACTATTGGCCTAGTGCTTGGCGTTTTATGTGTGCTGCTCGGATTTGTTTTACGCAACTGGTTTATTATTTCAAAAATAAAGGGCACTCCCAGTTGGGGTTTAATTTGTACCGGCATTAGTATTCTGCTTTTTGTGCTACTTTTTTTAGTGCTCGATGTATGGGGAAAAACCAGGTGGAGCAGCGTTTTTAAACCCGCCGGGCAAAATTCGCTGACCACCTACCTGGCCCCAAATATTATTTACTATTCGGTTTGGATGAGCAGTTTTCCGTTGTTTTTTTATAAGTACCTGGAAAACCCGGTGTTGGTAATTACCGGTTCGGTGGTTTGGGCGCTGGCCATGATTGGTTTTTCAGCACTGCTCTCAAGAATTGGAATCAGGCTGAAGTTGTGATTTTTTAGATCGACAGGGCTGGTGCTCCTGATTATTAGTCAATTTTATCAATGCTTCTAAACACAAACATAGAATTCGATTTAACCAGATCGAATTCTATGTTTAGTGTTTTTTCACGATTATGTTTCATCAGAATTAACAATAAAAACTGAATCATAATTTGACGATACTTCTGTGGTAGTCCCGATTCGATGTCGACGCTTCCCGGGCAAATTTCCCGAAAAGCAGTTAATCGAAAAATGGAAACAGTTTTGCCAACTCTTCGTCAGAAGGCCTTCTGCCGTATTCGCAAATCTCGAAAGCCTCTGCTGCGGTAATTTTCGATGCCTTTTCTTTGCCGTACCATTTAATTAGTGACTGTTCTACCTTTTCTGAAATGCTTGGTTTGCGCCATTCTTTTAACAGCTCTAAACGCGCATCTTCTGAATCGGGCACCTGGTCTAGCTTTCCGTTGGTCCACGGAAGCCATTCAAACATTTGTGACTCGTGCGCCGCAATACCGTATATTTTCTGGTTAAACTCTTCTGAAATATCAACCGAAATATCGGGCTGAAAAGGATATGGTTTCTGAAAACGGTCTTCTACATATAAAAATACCGGGTTCTTTTTTAATGGTGGCACATCCGACGCAACATTCGGAACAATTACCATGTAGGCAGCGTCCTGAACAATAATGGCAGTATTCCGGTGGTCGGGGTGGTAGTCGTTGGGGCGCGGCCCCATAACAATATCAGCATTCCATTTTCTGATTAGCCTGATTACTTCGAACCTGTTTTCCAGCGTTGGCATCAATTCTCCGTCGTGGTTATCCAGTACAACGTATTTTACGCCAAACCGTTTTCCGGCTTCCTGTGCCTCGGCGCGCCTGATGCGTGCCAGCGCTCCGCCTCCCTTTTCGTGATGACCCGCATCGCCGTTAGTAAGCGACACAAACAGAACATTGTGCCCTGCTTTTGCATATTTAATGGCGGTTCCTCCTGCGCGAATATCTGCATCATCGGGATGTGCTCCGATGACGACCACATTTAAAGGTTGCCCGGCATAAACACAAAAACTGAAGAAGAGGGTTACAAGAAGGGACGTGGCTAGCTTTTTCATAGGGAAATTGAATTTTTGTTTAGTTACATAAAATACGTTTTTCGTAAAGGTAGCAGAAATATCTCATCAATATGAAAACCCGTTTTTGAAATTTTTATTTAACAATATTTTATGTTAACTGTATCTTTAATGAAATGCAAATTGTTACTTAAAAACACCTGAAAAATTGTAAAAATAAGTTAACGAGCTATAATTTTTATAAATTCGCCGCCCAGAAGAGTGAGTGATTAATTATTTAAAATTTGATTTATGAAGAAAATTGCGCTAATGCTGTTTGGCATTGCTATGCTTGGCATGCTCTCAGTTGAGGCACAGGTGCGGCGTATTACCGGTACTGTAACAAGTGCCGACGACGGAAACCCGATACCTGGGGTCTCAATAATGGTAGAAGGAACTACGCTTGGAACCATAACAAACATTGATGGTTTTTATCAGGTTGATGTTCCGGATGACGCTGGAAAATTGGTTTTTTCTTTCGTCGGAATGACTTCTCAAAAGGTTGAAATTACTTCAGGTACAATTGATGTTGTCCTTCAACAGGAACTTGTAGGCCTTGATGAAGTAATGGTTGTGGCTTACGGTACCCAAACCAAAAAGTCGTTAACAGGCTCTCAGTCTGCTATTAAAGGTGAAGAACTCCAGAAAATCCAGGTGTCAAATATTTCAAGAGCTTTGGAAGGTTCAGTTGCAGGTGTTCAGACAACCAGCAGTTCAGGCCAGCCTGGAGAAGGAGCGAAAGTTCGAATTAGGGGAATGGGCTCGTTGTCTGCAAGCAGTTCTCCATTGTACGTTGTTGATGGAATTCCATACGAAGGAAACATTAACAACATTAGTCAGGTTGATATTGAATCAATGACAGTGTTGAAAGATGCTTCTGCTACTGCAATTTATGGGGCACGTGCTGCAAACGGTGTAATTCTTATTACAACTAAAAGAGGAACATCTGGCAAACCACGTATTGTAGTTGACAGTAAAATTGGTATTAACTCAAAAGCATACGAAGGGTACGATGTAATGACTGACCCCGCAGAATATTATGAAACATTCTGGGAAGGGTTGAGAAACGATCGTTTATATAAAGGTAATTTATCTTTTATCGAAGCAGGATATTACGCAAGTAACCGGTTGATAAAATATGATAATCCTACCACCGGTGCAGCTGAATGGATGCTGGGATACAACAATTATGACGTTCCTAACAACCAGGTTGTTGACCCGCTGACCGGAAAAGTTAATCCCAATGCCAACCTGCTTTATAGGGAAGATTGGGAAGATCTGACTTTCGATCCCGGAATTCGTCAGGAACATTCAATCAGCATGAGTGGAGTATCTTCAGGTACAAACTACTTTATGTCTTTTAACTATTTGGATGACCAGGGATACAGTCCAAACAGCGGGTTTGAACGTTACACCACACGGTTGAAACTGGCTCAGGACGTAACTAAATGGTTGAAAGTTCATGGGAACATGTCTTACGTGAAAACCAACACCATGAACCCGACTTCGGCTGGTAGCAGCTCGGCTAACATTTTTTATGTTGCACAGGTAGTTGCTCCTATTTATCCTATTTATCAGCATAACCTTGATGGTTCGCTTAGATTGGATAAAAACGGAAACAAACAGTATGACTTTGGCGACGATAAGGATATGAAAAGGCCGATGATGCCTCTTGCAAACCCTGCAGGAACTCAGGTGCTGAATACTGAAGAAACTGGGCTAGACCGGATAAATTTCACCGGCGGGGCTACACTTTCAATTACTAAAGATTTGGATTTGATTATGAACCTGGGTATTGATAATGCACAAACAAACGGTACCCGAATTGATAACAACCAGATTGGCCAGTATGCAGAAACCGGCGGTTATATTTCTAAAAGCAGCAGTCGGACCCGTACAATTAACACAAACCAGATTCTGTCATTCAATAAAAAGCTTGGCGAAGAGCATTCGTTGACAGCCAAAGCAGGTCATGAATACTATGAGTGGGATTACAGCGCCAGCTACGGCGGTAAACAAAATTTCCTGTTCCCCGAGATTACTGAAATGGACTGGGCTGTTGTTATGAGTTCAGTTGGTTCGTATGCTTACGATTATACTCTGGAAAGTTATTTTGGACACGTAAACTACGGCTTCCGCGAAAAATACTACCTGGACGGAAGTATCCGTTACGACGGATCTTCAAGGTTCCATCCCGATAACCGTTGGGGAACGTTCTGGTCTGTTGGTGGTTCATGGGTAATGAGCGATGAAGACTTCCTGAAAGATCTTTCATTTCTGGATGTACTGAAAATGAGAGTTAGCTACGGTAGTATTGGTAACGATAATCTGGGTGATTACACCACAGCATCGGGCAGTTATTACTACTACGCTTACGAAGACCAGTATAATATTGTAAATAACGACGGAGAAGTAGGTTTGGAATTTGCTTTTAAAGGGAACAAAGACCTTAAATGGGAAAGCAACAATACTTTTACTCTTGGCTTCGATTTCGGTTTTCTCAATACATTTACCGGAAATATCGATTATTTCAACAGAACAAGTTCAGACCTGTTGTTTGTGTTGCCGCAGGCTCCTTCTTCAGGTATCCCGGAAATTCCTTTTAATATTGGTAAATTATCCAATAAAGGTGTTGAATTGCAGTTGAACACAAAACTGATAAGCACCAAAGATTTTTCATGGGATGTAACGCTTAACGCTACCCACTACAAAACAACCATCGACGAGTTGCCCGATATGTACAAAGAAGAAGGGCTTACACGAGGTGCATACCAGAAATGGGACGAAGGCAGTTCTCCTTATTTATTCTACATGCGCAGATATGCCGGAGTTGATTCTGAAACAGGCCAAGGTCTTTGGTACATGGACGTGACAGACGACGAAGGAAAGGTAACAGGCGAAACAACAACAGCTGTTTGGTCGGATGCAACACGTTATAAAACAGATAAAGATGCAACTCCTGACTTGTTCGGAGGTATCTCTACAACTGCTCAGTTTAAAGGTTTCGATTTGAGTGTTCAGACTTCTTTCCAAATTGGCGGATACGTTTATGATGGTGTTTACGGTGGTTTTATGCACTCCGGCGATGCAAGCAGTGTTGGTCAGAACTGGCACAGAGACATTCTAAAAAGATGGACTCCATCGAATACTAACACAAGCGTTCCTAGAATTGACAGGTATGTTGACGCAAACAATATTAGCGACAGATTCCTTACCAAAGCAGACTATTTTTCTTTGAGAAATATTGTTTTAGGTTACACGCTTCCTTCATACATCACAAAAGAATGGAGCATTGAAGCTTTGCGGTTTTATGTTGCAGCCGATAACTTGCTGTTTATGTCAAGAAGACAGGGATTTGACCCCAGAATGTACTTTAGTGGCGTAACAACTTCTACTGATATGAATTACTCGCCAATTAAAACCATTTCGGCAGGGTTGAATCTGACGTTCTAAATTTTTTAAAGAGAAAATGTTATGAAGAGAATTTATAAATATTTGATATTCATCGTTTCAGGCGCGCTTGTTTTAACTACTTCCTGTAGCGATGAACTGAATACAGAGCCAAAAGGCACTGTATCTCAATCACAGATAACCAAACTTGCAGAATCGGATCCGGCTGCTCTTGCATTGGTAATTGAACCAATGATTGCCGGTATGTACGGGCACCTGGTTACTTTTAACTCAATGGGGTTGAGTGACGCTCAGGTTAAGCACGACGACCACGGGATAAAAAGTATTTTCCATATTGCCGATATGATGGGAGAAGATGTTGTTCAAACATCGTCTTCGTACAACTGGTATTACCACGATTATTTGCTGGAACTGCGCGATAAAGACTACACACATCCTTATTTTGTATGGCAATATTTGTATCGTTCTATTAAACTGGCTAACGACATTCTTGCAAAAATTCCGGAAGATGCCGAAGACAGCCAGATGAAAGCTTTCCGCGGACAGGCACTCGCTACACGCGCATACAGCTATCACTACCTGGTTCAGTTTTTTCAGAAAACGTACGTTGGCCACGAAGATGATCCCGGTGTTCCGATTGTTACTGAAGTTGAAAGCGAAGAAGGAACTCCCCGTAAGTCAATGCGCGAAGTTTACACCCTGATGGTGAAAGACCTTACCGACGCAATTAAACTTTTGGACGGATACAGCAGAGCGACCAAAGGCTTTATCGACCAGTCGGTTGCCTACGGATTTTTAGCTCGTGTTTATTTAAGCATGGAAAACTGGGAAGCTGCAGCAGATGCTGCCAGCAAAGCCAGAAGCGGATACCCGATTATGACCGGGGAACAGTACCTCGCCGGATTCAAGTACATTTCAAACCCTGAATGGATGTTTGGCTCAATTGTAACTTCAGATCTGGATATCGTAAAAACAGGTATTTGCAACCACAACTCGTTCTTCTCAAGTTTTAGTTATGGTTATGCTTCTCTTACAGGGATGTTCAAAGCAATCGACCGCAGGTTGTATGATCACATGAGTGACACTGACTCCAGAAAACTGGCGTACCAGTCTCCCGACGGAACTACATTTCCTGACGGTGGATACAACGGTGTGGAATTGGCCGCTTATGTAAATGGTAAATTCGGCGCCAGCGACGATGGTGCAGACAATACTCAGGATTTGGTTTACATGAGAGCTTCAGAAATGTTGCTGATTGAAGCAGAAGCCCGTGCAGAAATGAATCAGCCCGGCGAAGCTGCAGCCCTTTTGAAAGAACTCATGGAAAATCGTGATCCCAATTACACTGTGCCTACTTCAAATTTGTTGGAAGAAATCAGGCAGCAACGGAGAATTGAACTGTGGGGTGAAATCGGAATCGCACTGTTCGACATTAAACGTTTGAAACTGGGTATTAACAGAGATTACCCGGGCTCAAACCATCCTGAGGATGCAAAACTCGTTGTGCCCGCAGAAGACTGGAAATTTACTTATATGTTGCCAACCAAGGAAATTGACAACAACCCTGATGTTGGTCCTGAAGACAATAATCCTTGATTTCTTTTGCAAATTTTACATTTAATAAACTGAGATATTATGAAGAATTATATAAAACTATTCATTTTGATGTTAGCCGGGACAACCGCATTTTCTTCCTGCCAGGAAGAACTTGTGAACCCGGATGACTATCGTATTGAATACGATGAAACAAAAGCGCCGGAACTTAGCGAAGTAAGTATTGTGAAAGTTAGCGCCGAATATGCAGTGTTGACTGCAAATGCTGATACTGCTGCCATAGACCGGGGATTCCTGCTTTCTGAAAGCGAAACAGACTTTTCGTCGGCAGAAGTTATTTCCGTAACAAAAGATGCAAATGTGGTTGAAGTTGAAGAAGACGGCACATACACGCTGGTTGCTTCAAGTCTGCAGGGGCAAAAAGCATATTATTTTAAAGCTTTTGCAACCAATTATGAAGGCGGAACCACAGTAAGCGAAGTTCAGTCGTTTACTACCAGAGAAGGTGTTACTGCATACGAAATTAGCATTGCCTCAAACTCTGCTGAAGAGTGGGCTGCTGCCGGCTTCGAGTCAATTGACAAAGATGGCGACGGAAACGGATGGGCGATGACTGATTATGATGAAGAAGGAACTCAAAAAGCATTTGTTTCTTATTCATGGTTAAATGCACCGCTTACTCCGGAAAACTACCTCGTATTTCCTGAATTGACACTCGAAGGAGTTGATGGTATGATAACTGTAAATGTTAAGGCTGGCGATGCTTCTTATTCTGCAGAAACTTTTAAAGTTGTAGCATCTGATTCTCCGATTACCGAAGAAAATTGTAGAGAAGCTGAAGTGCTTTCTACAAACACTTTGTCTGATGGTGATGAGTTTTCTGCAGCAGTTGCTGTTCCTTCAAAATTTGAAGGTAAAAAAGTTTACATCGCATTGGTTCACACAGAATGTACAGATAATTATGCGATTTTCTTTTTAGGCGCAAAATTGACTTACGCCAAGTAAAAGATTATAAAACATACAAAAGAGGCTGTTCACATCGGACAGCCTTTTTTGTGTTTGGCGGGGTGTCTCTCGCATACTGTTTTTTTTACTAATTTAGCACCCCGGTTGATAAGAGAAAGTGTACCTAACTTCTAATTCATGAGAAATATAATACTGACGTTTCTTTTCGTTGCCCTCAGTATAAGTGTAGCTAACGCCCAGATAAAAAGAATTTCTGGTTCTGTTACTACTTCAGGCACGGGAGTCCCGGTATCAGGTGTATCGGTTGTTGTTAAAGGAACTACACTCGGAACAGTTACAAATCAGGATGGTTATTACCAGCTAAATCTTTCGGGCGACTCGCCGGTTCTTGTTTTTTCATACATTGGAATGAAAACGCGGGAACTCCCTGTTGAAGGCTCAATTCTGGATGTGGCGATGATTCCCGACAATGTTGACGTTGATGAGGTGGTGGTTGTTGCGTATGGAACAACGGTAAAAAATCAGTTTACCGGCTCGGTAAGTTCCATCGACGGCGCCCGGCTCGAACAATTTCAAACAGCAAATTTTACAAAAGCACTTCAGGGGCTATCGGCAGGAGTGCTGGCCACCAGCGGAAGCGGCCAACCCGGAGAAGATGCTGATATTCGAATCAGGGGCTTTAGCACGTTTGGCGATGCCAGCCCGCTGGTCGTGCTAGATGGTTTTCCGTACGACGGCAGCCTCAGCGCTCTCCCTCTTTCTGAAATTGAGTCTGTCTCCATTCTGAAAGATGCTTCGGCCACTGTTCTTTATGGTTCAAGAGCTGCCAACGGCGTAATTATTATTACCACAAAATCCGGTACAAAAGGGCCTTCAAAACTTGATTTGAAAGTTAGTTACGGAATTTCGAACCGCGCAATCCCGGATTACGACAAGGTTACGGTGCCGGAGTATTACGAATTGCAATGGGAGGGAATCAGAAACGCATTGGTTGCCGGAGGAACAAACCCGGATGATGCCAACTCCATGGCCAGCCAACAACTCATTTCGGTGCTGGGAGGTTATAACGCATATAATGTACCCGCCGGCGAAGTGGTGGACGAGAATGGCGCAATTAATCCGGATGCTGAGTTGTTGTGGAACGATAGCTGGCAGGACCAGTTGTTTGTTACCGGCCAGCGAAAAGAGGTTACGATTAATTCCAGCGGTGGTACTGATAAAACCACTTATTTTCTTTCTGGAGGTATGCTGGATGAAGGTGGGATAATTAGTGCGTCGAATCTGAAAAGGTTTTCCGCGCGGGCAAATATTAAAACGCAAATAAGAAGTTGGATAAACGCCGGCATCAATTTATCCGGTTCGCTTTCGGAGCAGAACTACCCCGTTTCTTCGGGCTCTTCGTACCTTAATTCATTTATGTTTTCAGGATTGATAGCCCCCATTTACCCGGTCTATTTGTATAACGAAAAAGGCGAAGTTCAAACCGATGCAGAAGGAAATAAACTTTTTGATTTTGGAACCGGCTTTGACAGAGCCCGGGCTTTTGCATCCAATCTGAATCCGCTGGGAACAATAACGCACGACAAACGTGAGTATAAAAAAGATGTGTTCACGTTGCGCTCGTTCATCAATTTCGAGCTTGCCGAAGGGCTTTCTTTTAACGCTTCAGTCGGTGCAGATTATTTTGCCTACTCCGGATTGACCCACCAAAATATGAAATACGGCGACGGGCAAAACTTTAACGGACGTTCTGCCAGGCAAACCAACCGCATGTTTTCATACACAGCCAATCAACTTTTACGGTATGTAACCGGTTTTGGCGGGCACTCTGTCAACGCAATGGCCGGGCACGAAAGTTACAGTTACAAATTGAATACACTTGCTGCAACCCGCTCCGGCTTTCCTTTTCCCGAACTTGTTGAGCTGGATGCTGCTGCCATCCCCGAGAAATCAGGTTCTTCAGAAGATAATTATCGGCTGGAAAGTTATTTGGTAAAGGTTGAATATGATTACGATAAGCGGTTTTTTGCAAGTTTTAACATGCGTGCCGATGGGAATTCGCGGTTTGCCGAAAATGCCAGGTGGGGAAGTTTCTGGGGAATGGGATTATCGTGGATTATTTCGCACGAAGAATTTTTGCAGGATTTTACAGCTCTAAATCTGTTGCGGATAAAAGCGAGTTACGGAGAGCAGGGGAACGATAAAGTTGGGTCGTATTACGGTTACCAGGGGCTTTATAAAACCGGGGTGAATAATATTGATTTTCCGGGAATACTGGCCAGCAGGCTGCCTACTCCGGTACTTACCTGGGAATCTCTTAATTCGCTGAATATGGGAGTTGAGGCAGAATTCCTGAATCGGTATTCAATAAATTTTGAATATTATATCCGGAACAACAGCGATTTGCTGTTTGAAAAACCGCTCCCTCCGTCAACCGGGTTTACTTCTATTGATGCTAATATTGCAGAACTGTCAAACGTGGGTTTTGATTTGGAGTTGGGTGGTTTAATTCTGAATGCCAAAAATGTGGTATGGAACCTGGATTTAAATTTGGGCCATTTCAAAAACAAAATTAAAGAGTTGCCGCAGAAATCTATTATTAGTGGCAATAAACTGTGGCAGGAAGGCGCTTCTATTTACGATTTTTGGGTGGAAGAGTTTGCCGGTGTTGATTCGGAAACGGGTAAAACATTGTGGCGCTACACTGATGCAGATACGGGCGAAAAAGGGGTGACCACTTCCTATTCCAAAGCAACCAGGTATTATGCAGGTTCTGCTATTCCCGATCTTTTTGGTGGCATTAACAATACGATTAAAATTTTCGATTTTGACCTGTCTGTTTTGCTTAGTTTCGGAATTGGTGGAAAAGTAATGGACTCCGGGTATCAGTGGCTGATGCACTCGGGACAATACGGTTACAGTTTTCATCGCGATATTTTAGATAGGTGGACTCCCGAAAACAGTCAGGCAATCATTCCTGCAATAGACGGGGATTCCTACACAAACAGGCGCTCTTCCCGCTTCCTGACTGATGCCAGCTACTTCAATCTGAAAAATATTTCGTTGGGATATAATTTTCCTGAAGCTGTGATTTCGAAGCTAAACCTGGCGGGTATTAAACTGAAATTCACTGCAGATAATTTGGCACTGGCTACTGCACGAAAAGGGCTCGATCCTCAGTTTTCGTTAGACGGTTCATACGGAAAAGTGTATGTGCCAATTCGTACTTTGTCGGTTGGAGTTGACGTTCAATTTTAAAACGAAAAAATGAAAAAGTTATTCAACTTAATACTAATAATTGCTGTCTTTGCAACTTCGTGTTCCGATGAGTTTCTGGAAACAATTCCAACCAACGAAATTTCAGATCAGGCAGTTTTTCAGTCGGTAGAAGGGGCACAAACAGTTATCGATGGCGTTTTGCGAGATATGCGAAGCCAGCATGGCAATGAAGATCAGCATGATCAATTCGGGGTGAAAGCCATTGATTTGTGTGTGGATTTGATGGGGGAAGACATGGTAGTTGAGAAGTATCATTGGTTTGGGGCAGACTACCGTTTTGAAAACCGAACAGAAAATGATCAGCGGCCGCTCTACGCCTGGACTCTTTTCTACCGGATTATTTACAATGCAAACGAAGTGATTAATCACATTGATGACGTAGCATCTGACAGTGAAACCCTGAAAGCTGACTTAAAAGCACAGGCGTTGACTTTAAGAGCTTACTCCTACTTTCAGTTGGTTCAGCTTTTTCAGCATACCTACTCCGGTCATGAGGATGAACCCGGAGTGCCGTTGTACACGAATGCAACAACCGAAGGAAATCCGCGTAGCACAGTGTCTGAAGTTTACACCCGAATTACCACAGATTTGTCTGAAGCGGTGAGATTGTTCGAAGAAAGTGGGCTTCAGCAAAAACATATTTCACGTCCTGCTCTGTCTGTCGCCCGGGGGCTTGCTGCACGCGTTGCTCTGGTGATGGAAGATTGGCAGGCGGCGGCAGATATGGCATCGAAGGCGCGGGACGGGTTTTCGCTAATGACTGCCGCTGAGTTCAGCACCGGGTTTGATAATTATACGCAGCAGAACTGGATGTGGGGAATGGAAGTGAATAGCGAACAATCTACAACTTATGCGTCGTGGTTTTCGCATGTTGACTGGACCATCGGAGGTTATTGCGGCTACGGGTTGAGTCCGAAGTCGTTTAGCCTTGAATTGTTTAACAGGATGGATAACAGTGATGTGCGTAAGGAGTTGGTGGATACGTCTTTCATCGAGTCCGGTCGGTTGATTCCATATAAATTTGCTGCGGGTAACGACAAAGGTTTTGATGCTGATTTGGTACTGATGCGGCCGGAAGAAATGCTGCTCATCGAAGCCGAAGCACGCGCGCGAATAAAAGATTTCACAAATGCCGGGAAACTGTTGAAAGAACTTCGCGACAAACGATTTGATGAACCTGTCTCAACTTCCTGGCCGGAAGAAACGCTGTTGAGCGAGATCCTTTTGGAAAGGCGAATCGAGCTTTGGGGCGAAGGTTTCAGAGGGTTTGATTTGAAACGGCTGAAGTTGGGGGTTAACCGAACTAACAGCAACCACAATCCGGTAGTTGCAAAAGTGATGAGCCTTCCGGCAGAATCAGAAGAGTTTATTTACCAGATTCCGCAAAGCGAGATAGATGCCAATTCAAATATTGGAGAAGAAGATCAGAATCTTTGATCTCTTTTACTGCGTTTTTGATGGCTGGTCATCTTTCTGCCATTTCTTTTGCAGCTCTTCCAACTCCCGCTGGTGCTTTTTAATCAGCTCTTCCCACTCTTTCCGGTGTTCTTCATTTTTAAATCCGGGAAAGCCGAAATTGTCCTCGTTAAATTGATAGAATTGCTGGTTAAGCCGCTCGCTGAAATCTTTAAAGAATTCCTCGTCGATTCCCGGAGGAAATTTGTCGTTTGGCCCAACACCGAAATCAAAAAATAGCGAATCAAATTGATACGGGAACGGGGCTGCAAACAGCGAGTCTGAAAAAGGTGTCAGATTATTTCCCCGGTTTTTACCGTCAAACGGGGAGAAGCGGAATCCGAAAGAAAATGGTTCGCGCGGAAATGCTTTGTTGTCAAGCAGAGAATCGCCCCAAAATTCGTTCATAAATCGCTCAATGCCCGGAAAATTGAAGCGGGGAGACAGGCTGTCTCCGGGAAATCCGAAATGAAAGGTTGTATCTACCGACCAATGGTGTACATACGTAGAATCGTACTGAATCAGGTTTCCCTGGTCATCGTATTTCTTGTTGACAATAACCTGTTCGTCGGGGTTTTTCTGATCTTTTTGTTGCTGTGCTTTTGCTCCGGATACAGCAAATGCAAAAACGATTGAAATAAAAATAAACTTCTTCATGGCTACATTTTTTCTTCAAAATTAAAGAATTGAAGTATAAATAAGTTTGAAGAAATTTTAAAAAATTTTAAAGTTTGGGGAGAGCCAGAAAAAAGCTGGAAATTTTGCCGGAAGAATATCAGCTTCTGATTTTAAGAAGATTGTATCCTTCCGGCAAAAGTACTAATCGAATAAATGTTTGTCTTCAGCCGGACCGCATTTGCAGTCTTCGTGAAGCCCTTTTTCATATTGTTGCAAAGCGCGCACGCTCATTCCCATGTTGGAGAAGCCTCCGTCGTTGTATAAATTCTGCATGGTTACACGTCGTGTAAGATCAGAAAACAGGGTGATGCAATAGTCGGCACAATCGTCGGCTGTGGCATTTCCCAGTGGCGACATCCGCTCTGCAAAATCGAGCAGGCGATCGAAGCCTTTTACACCACTTCCGGCAGTAGTAACTGTTGGCGATTGCGAAACAGTATTAATACGTACATTTCTTTCTCTACCGTAAATGTATCCGAAACTGCGTGCAATGGATTCCAAAAGTGCTTTTGCGTCGGCCATGTCGTTGTAGCCGTAAAAAGTACGCTGTGCTGCAACATACGTAAGCGCAACCACTGAGCCCCATTCGTTAATGGCGTCGAGTTGTCGTGCCGTTTGCAGTACCTTGTGAAAAGATATTGCAGATACGTCGAGCGTTTTGTCCAGGTAATTGTAATCCAGATCGCTGTAATGTCTACCTTTTCTTACGTTAGGCGACATACCGATGGAGTGAAGAACGAAGTCGATTTTTCCTCCCAAAGCTTCCATCGATTTATTAAACAGGTTTTTCAACTCTTCTACGTTGGTGGCGTCGGCAGCAATGGCAACGGTGTTCAGTTTCTCAGCAAGTTTCTGAGTTTCGCCCATGCGCATTGCAACTGCTGTGTTGGATAACGTTAACGTGGCTCCTTCTTCATGGGCTCGTTCTGCAACCTTCCACGCAATGGAATCGGGGTTTAATGCTCCAAAAATAATTCCCTTCTTCCCTTTCAGTAAATTGTAACTCATGGTGTTTTTTTATGAATTTTGAGGTGCAAAGTTAATTCAGTTTAAATAAAACTAAAAAGTAGAGGACTTTTTCCACTTAAATATGCTCTTTCTTAACCATTCGATTCAAATATTGTTCGCGTTTAGTCAAAAAATTCAATATTATTTTTATCTAAACTGATTCCAAATAAGTTTTGTTTTTTGAAAAAACGCTTTATATTTGTCGCAAACAAAATCGGTAAATAAATGAATTCATTGATTCAACATACTTCACAAAATGTTCCGGGAAACCTTTCCGGAAAACGTGGATTCATGTTACCGTCATTTTTCATGTTTATGCGCTAGCCTTCTTTCGGTGGTTTTCCCATTGACTGGAGGCATACAGATTTTAGCGATAACAAATTCATAGTTTTTACATTTTTCTTTTTTATTTAATATGTCGGATAAAGTTATTCGATTGGGCGGCGGCCATGCAGGGTCTGTTGCATCAATTCAAAATTTAGTTTGGTATTCTGAAAAACAAAACGGCAAAAAATTCATCGTCGTTTCTGCGGTTCCTGAGATTTTATGTTTAGTGCAATCAGCAGTTTCGGAAGCTTTTAGTGCGGACGTAACAAAGGTTTATGACGAGCTGGCCGGAATATATCTGACGCTGACCGGGAATAATCCTTCTGAAGCTTATGGGGAGCTGGCCACGCAGTTGGCCGGAATACTTAAAGGAATAGGACTTATTGGTGATTATTCCGCTGCATTGAAGGATCAGGTTTTGAGCTTCAGCGAGAAGTTAACTGCAGAAATATTTCAGGTTCAGTTTGAGAAATGTGGTATAATTGCCAAAATTTTGCAGCCCGAACAATTGGGGCTGGAAGTTACTCCCGATTACGGAAATGCCACATTTGTTGCGGTGGGTAAATCGCTAAGTGATCTTGAACCCGGATTTTATCTGGTGCCCGGATCATTTGGAATCACTGCTGAAGGGAAAACAGCCCGCGCTGGAGAAACGGCTGCCGATTACACCGCTGCCTTTTTAACACGCGAATTCGGAATTGAGAAACTGGAACTTTGGGGACTCAATTTCGATTTTCATCGGGCAGATCCGGCAATTGTTTCCGAACCTCCGCGTATTCAGCGGCTCACCTATTCGGAGGCCAGCGAACTGGCATATTTCGACCACTATTCGTTTCACCCGCGAACTGTGGAGCCGCTGGAAGCTGAACACATCCCAATTCATGTTGTTAATACCAGTTCGAAAGATGGCAGCGTAGATACCGTAATTAATACGGAAACTTATGTTGAACCGCAAATTGTGAAAAGTGTGGCCTGTACCGATGATATTTCGTTGTTGCGGCTTAACGGACCCGGAGTGGGGCTGAAACCGGGAATTCTGGCAAAGGTGACTTCCCGGTTAAATAAAGAGGGAATTAACATAAAATCGGTGATTACTTCTCAGATTTCCATTAACCTGATTCTAGAACGGAAATCCGGTGCCAGGGCTTTGGAGTGTATTCGCCAATTGGGATTTTCGGCTGTGCAGGACATTACGGTTATCGACGATGTTTCGCTTGTGGCAGTTGTTGGGCACGGCATGCAACAAAGCTACGGAGTCTCGGCCAAAATTTTTGGTGCGGTTGCCCAGCATAAAATTAATGTAGTTTTAAGCGGCTCAGGTGCTTCCGATTTGGTGAGCTATCTGGTTGTAAAATCTTCTGATAAAGAGAAAAGTGTACGCGAAATTTATAAAGCATTTTTTTAACCCGAAAAATAGATAACAATGACAACAAAAAATTTAAAATTCGAAACTCTGCAACTTCATGCAGGCCAACAACCCGACCCAACCACCAATTCGAGGGCAGTTCCTATTTATCAAACGTCTTCGTATGTATTTAATGATGCCGAACATGCAGCTAACCTGTTTTCGCTGAGCGAGTTTGGGAATATTTATACGCGTATTATGAACCCGACTTCCGATGTGTTTGAACAGCGTGTTGCTGCGCTCGAAGGTGGAGTGGGGGCTCTTGCCGTTGCTTCAGGACATGCGGCGCAGTTTATCGCATTAAACACGCTGCTCGAAGCCGGAGATAATTTTGTAACCTCGCCTTATTTGTACGGAGGCTCTTACAATCAGTTTAAAGTTTCGTTTAAGCGTTTGGGGGTTGAAGCCCGTTTTGCCGACGGTTTAACTGTTGAAGCATTTGAAAAACTGATTGATGAAAATACTAAAGTGCTTTATTTCGAAACCATTGGAAATCCGGGATACGTGGTGCCTGATTTTGAGGCTTTCGGAAAGCTGGCGAAAAAGTATGATATTCCTTTGATTGTTGATAACACTTTTGCCGCAGGAGGCTATTTGTTCCGCCCGATTGAATACGGGGCAAATATTGTTGTGGAATCGGCTACTAAGTGGATTGGCGGTCATGGTACCAGTATTGGCGGCGTAATTGTCGACGGCGGAAATTACAACTGGGGCAACGGTAAGTTCCCGGGTTTTACTGAACCGTCTGACGGATACCACGGACTGAAATTCTGGGATGCATTCAATTTTGACAGTCCGCTGGGAAACATCGGTTTCATTGTAAAAGCCCGTGTGGAAGGCCTGCGTGATTTTGGCCCGGCCATAAGTCCGTTTAACTCTTTTCTGCTGCTGCAGGGACTTGAAACACTTTCGTTGAGAATGGAGCGGCATGTTGAAAATGCACTGGCGCTGGCTAAATGGCTGGAGCAACATCCAAAGGTGGAAAGTGTAAATTACCCTGGCCTGGAAAGCAGTCCTTCTTATGAAAATGCGAAAAAGTATTTCAAAAAAGGAGCAGGCGGAATGTTGTCATTTAATGTAAAAGGCGATAAAAGTGCGGCCAACAGCGTGGTGAACAATCTTCAGCTCGTTAGTCACCTGGCAAATGTAGGCGATGCAAAAACGTTGATTATTCAGCCGGCAGCCACCACTCATCAGCAACTTTCTGAAGAAGCGCAGAAAGCAGCCGGAGTAGAACCGTCGCAATTGCGGGTAAGCGTAGGAATAGAACATATCGATGATATTATTGCCGACTTTGAACAAGCACTCGGCAAAATTGGTTAATCCAGCATAAGAATAAAAGCGCAGTGGGGGAAAGCAACATTCTCTCACTGCCTGTTTTTGAATTTTTTAAACAGAAGAAAAAATGCCAGTAAACGTTTCCGATAAATTGCCTGCTATTAAAATTCTTGAAGAGGAGAATATTTTTGTGATGGATGAGTCACGAGCAGAGCAGCAGGACATCAGGCCCCTAAGAATAATAATACTTAATTTGATGCCGCTGAAAGTGACAACAGAAACCGATTTGTTACGATTGCTATCCAATTCGCCTCTACAAATTGAAATTGAATTCATGAAAATAAAGGGGCACAAATCGAAAAATACTTCGTCGGAGCACATGAAGCAGTTTTATAAGAATTTTGATGAACTGAACAGTAAAAAGTACGACGGGATGATTATTACCGGCGCACCTGTTGAATTGCTGCCGTTTGAGGAGGTTACTTACTGGAACGAAATAAAAGAGATACTGGACTGGGCGCAGCGTAACGTTTATTCTACAATGTTTATTTGCTGGGCCGCACAAGCCGGCCTTTATCATTACTACGGAATTCCGAAATACGAGCTTCCGCAAAAAATGTTTGGTGTATTTGAACATACGCATTCCAACTCCCATCTGCCTATTCTTCGCGGGTTCGACGACGTATTTTTTATGCCGCACTCCCGCCATACAGAAATCAGAACAGCAGATATTGAAAAGGTGGAAGGCCTTGAAATTATTGCGCAGTCTGAAGAAGCCGGTGTTGCCATGGTTAAAGCGAAAAACGGAAGACAGTTGTTTATCACCGGTCATTCTGAGTATTCCCGCAACACGCTTGATACCGAGTACAAACGCGACGTTGCGAAAAAGTTGCCTATTCACATTCCGGTAAACTATTACCCGGGAGACGATCCTTCCAAAACTCCCTGTATGCGTTGGGGATCAACTGCAAATCTGCTGTTCTCCAACTGGCTGAATTACTATGTTTATCAGGAAACGCCTTACAATCTTGAAGAAATTGGCTAACAGATTTTTCAGTTTTCCGGTAAAAATATATTTTTGAAACAAATTGGAACGGAGATGATTTAAGTGAGTTTGAAGACTTAAATTTGCGCAAAGTGAGTAAGTTACCTTTTAAAACTTGATGGAAAAAATGAAAAAAATTGCGGTTGTTTTGGCAGGAAACGGGGTTTACGACGGAGCTGAAATACATGAAGCTACGCTTACATTGCTGGCTATTGCGCGAAATGGGGCAACATACCAGTGTTTTGCCCCGGATGTGGAGCAGGCTCATGTTGTTAATCATCTTACAGGGGAAGAAATGGCTGAAACGCGGAACGTGCTGGTTGAAGCAGCCCGCATTGCCCGTGGAAACATCAAACCGCTCTCCGATTACGACGCCAAAAATTTTGATGCGATTATGTTTCCCGGTGGTTTTGGCGCCGCAAAAAACCTGTGCACATTTGCATTCGACGGAGTTGACTGCACTGTTAATCCTGATGTGGAACAGGCCGTGCGTTCAACGGTAGCCGAGGGAAAACCGGTGGGGGCACTTTGCATTTCCCCGGTATTAATTGCAAAAATTCTGGGAGATGTGAAAGTAACCATCGGACAGGACGAAGCAACCATTCAGGCCATTGAAAATTTGGGCGGCACTCACCAAAAAACTACGCACGGACAAGTGGTCACAGACGATAAATATAAGGTAGTTACCACGCCTTGCTATATGCTGGATGCTACCATCGATCAGATTGCCGACGGAGCAGATAATGTGGTGAAGAAGATTTTAGAAATCATGTAATTTGAAATAAGGTGGTTTCTACTCCTTTTATCGATATTCATACGCACAATAAAAATACAGATCCGGAGACTGTAACTGTATTCAATCTTGAACCGGGTGATCCCATTCATGTTTTTGCGGGAAAGAATTTTTATTCGGTCGGATTGCACCCCTGGAAAATTAAGAGTGAAAAGGATGACGACGAGCGGATGCTGATGATGGAAGATGCGCTTGACCTCGATCATGTGATTTTTGTGGGAGAGTGCGGCCTCGATAAAGTAACCGGAGCGGGTTTCGACGAGCAGATGCGCGCTTTTTCGGCTCAGGCTTTTATGGCTGAAGAGTACGGAGTTCCGCTAATCATTCATTGCGTAAAAGCCTGGAACGAAGTGGTGGAGCTCCACAAAAAGAACAGGCCTTCCGTTCCGTGGATTTTTCATGGCTACAATGGAAGTGTCGAATTAACCCGGCAGCTTTTGGATAAGAATTTTCTGTTTTCTTTTGGTGAAGCGCTTTTTCGCGAGAATGGAAAAGCCATTGAGTCGATAAAACTGTTGCCTCTGGAAAAGATTTTTTTTGAAACGGATATGTGTAAAGGGCCTGTTGAAGATATGTATAAAAGGGGCGCCGAGTTGAAAAATATTCCTGTAGAAAATTTGAAGGAAGCAGTTTGGGAAAACTTTAACCGGATAGAAAACGTGAACTTCAAAATTTAAGTCGATTTTTTTTCCTGAAGAAGGAAACAATAACAGATAAATGTATGGTAAATGAGTTGGCTGGAAAGAACTGAACTTCTGGTTGGTCCGGAGAAACTGGAAGTATTGAAGAACTCCAATGTACTGGTTGTGGGGTTGGGTGGAGTAGGCGCTTATGCCGCTGAAATGATTTGTCGTGCCGGAGTTGGAAAAATGACAATTGCCGACGGCGATGTGGTTGATGAATCGAACCGGAACCGGCAATTGCCTGCCTTAACGAGCACTGTTGGCCAGCCAAAAACTGAGGTTCTGGCGCAACGGTTTCGAGATATCAATCCGGAGATTGAGCTAACTACTGTAAATGATTTTATTCGGGATGAAATAACCATTGAGTTGCTGCAAAGCCAGCCGTTCGACTACGTGGTTGATGCCATCGATACCCTTTCCCCAAAAGTGTTTCTGATAAACCACAGTATTAACATGGGGCTTAACGTGGTAAGCGCGTTGGGTGCCGGTGGAAAATCCGACCCTGCGAAAGTACAAGTGGCCGATATTTCAAAATCGTACAACTGTAAACTGGGAAGAGTGCTGAGAAAGCGTCTGGCGAAACTCGGCATTCGAAAGGGATTTAAAGTAGTCTTTTCTCCGGAGGAAGTTGCCGAGGGGGCAGTGAGGCTGGAAGAAGGACAAAACAAAAAATCAACAGTAGGCACAATTTCATACATGCCGCCTGTTTTTGGTTGCTTCGTGGCCAGTGTTGTCATTAGGGATTTGCTGGATAAAAAGGCGACAACGTTAATTTTGTGATGATCTGATTCCGAACTGGTTGCCGCCTCTTTCCCTTGAAAATAGCGCTGTGCAAAATCTTTTTTTACATTAAAATGCAACTATTGCTTTCTTTTGTTGAATATAAAAGAGTCAAATGTTTGATAATTCCATTTTTAGTTTAACTTTGCGGTGCGAATTAATAGATAATTTAGAATCTTTTAAATTTTCGGTTGTCTGGAAATGAGCAAATTGGTCTTTATTTAGTTGAAATTTTTAGGTATTCTGCAGCCGGGCAAAATTCTCCTTCCTGTTTTTCACCATGATTTTTTTGGTTTCTGAACTTAATCAATTCAATATTCATCTAAATCCGGGAACAAAGCATAGTTTGAGTTTTCGCATTTTGCAGCAGGGGCCTGTTTTATTAATTTAATTTTTAGTTACAAATGAACATTTATGTTGGAAATCTTCCGTACAGTGTAGTTGAGGAAGATTTGAGAGAAATTTTCGAAGAGTATGGCGAAGTATCTGCTGTCAAAATCATTTCTGATAAATTGACCGGACGTAGCAAAGGTTTTGGATTTGTTGAAATGGACGACGATGAAGAAGCTAAAAAAGCCATCGAAGAATTAAACAATGCTGAACTTAGCGGACGTAACATTAAAGTAAACGAATCACGTCCAAGATCAAACGACTCCCGTGGTGGAGGTCATCGCAGAAGCGGCGGTGGTGGTTTTAACAGAAGAGAACGTTACTAACGGTTTTCTTATGCAAGGAAAAGTAAAATGGTACGACGCGGTAAAAGGCTTTGGCTTTATTCAGACTGAAGAAGGCAAAGACATTTTCGTACACCGTACCGGCGTTAAAGACTCACGCTTTGGACTGGAAACAGACCAGGCTGTACAGTTTGAAACAAAGGAAAGCGACCGTGGACCGGTAGCTTTTAATGTGGAAGTTATCTAACTATTATAGTGCTCAGAAGAAAGGGTCTTGTTTTTCAAGACCCTTTTTTGTTTCTTCTTCTTTCCCCTTTTTCTCGAAAAGCACAGGCAAAGTTTTTTTATTTCTCCGGCTCGAAAGTTTTTTCGGGCATGTTTTTCGGTAGATAATGTTGCCGTGTTAATATGTGTTATTTGCCTGAGTATTGGTTTTTATTCCGGCTCCATTCAAAAATAATTTTTGGGATTGGTGCAGGGAATATTTATACCGTCGTTCCGTTTGTTTGTTTTGTTGGGAGGAAAGTATTTTGTTACTACGATTCCTTTTTAATGAAATTGTACACCAGGCCGGCAGCAATCGCTCCCAATACAGGAATCAGGATGAATAGCCATAACTGTGACAACGCCCAGTCTCCTACAAACAAAGCCTGACTAATACTCCTGGCAGGATTTACGGAAGTGTTAGTTACCGGAATACTGATTAGGTGGATTAGAGTTAATGCCAGTCCGATGGCAACTCCGGCGAACCCTTTTGGTGCGTTTTCGTCGGTTGCACCAAGAATAACAATCAGAAACATGAAAGTCATTACAAATTCTGATACGATGGCTGCCAGCATACTGTACCCGCCGGGAGAGTGCTCGCCGTACCCGTTGGCGGCAAAGTTTCCTATTTCATTGCCATTTCCGGTGGCAATAACGTACAATACTGCTGCCGCTGCAATTCCGCCCAAAATCTGGGAAATTACATAAGGAACTATGGTTTTTCCGCTTACTCTGCCGCCTGCCCATAGCCCGATGGTTACTGCAGGGTTTAAGTGCGCTCCCGAGATGTGTCCCAGGGAATAAACAATGGTCAGTACAGTCAGACCAAAGGCAAGTGCAACGCCAAGCAGTCCAATCCCGACATCGGGGAACCCGGCAGCCAAAACCGCACTGCCGCAACCTCCTAATACTAACCAAAATGTACCAATAAATTCAGCTAAATTTTTCTTCATCTTTTTTACCAGTTAAATTCCTACTCGTAAGGCTTTTCGGATATGCCCCGTTTTTTTGAGTGGGTGCTGGACTCCACTTTTCTAATTAAAGTTAGGGAATAGCGTTATTTAAAACAAAATTATTTATGTAATGCTATAACTCAGCTTTTGTATTGTATGTTTCTGTACAACAGTTTGTTCTTGTGTTTTGGTGTTCTTGTGGTAAATGAGAAATATGCCCGCAATATACGAATTCACGAAGAATCAGTATGCTTTTTTGTTAAATAAAATGTTTTAAGATGCGCATGCGTGAGGGTCAGCCCGCCGAGTATTTAGTGTTTTTTTGCTTACAGCATTTAGTGTGAGGATTTGCTGTTTGTTGTTTTTTTTGATTTGTAGATGTGGATTAAGTGAGGAAATTGTTGAATAATTTGAGTCCTTAAATTAATCCGGACTTGAATAGTTGTTGATAAGTGTCATTTTCTAAGGTCTTTTTCAGTCATGTTTTTGTAGTAGATCTTTTCGTCCTTGTCAAATGTCCATACGTTTGATACTTCTCTAACTTCGGGTAATCCTTCGTCTCCCTGCTGTACATTCTGTTTTGTGAGCTTTCTGAATTTGCGGTTAGCAATCTGTTTATTTTTTTTTCTCACTATCAGCTGCACCTACTCCTCTAATTTTATTCTTCTTTCGCGATCTGCTCATCTGTGGATTGTTTTGGGTTTTTACTATGTTTTAGTTAGAAATAATTCGAATGCCTTTTTAACGTAGTGTGAATGTAGTAAAATCAGGTTAAAAATACTTTTAATTTCGATAATGTAGAATCAATCTTTCAGTTGTTTGAGATAAACTTTGTGGCAGTTGTGTTTGTCTGCTTATTAAGGTTTTTGTTAAATGATGAGATGCTGTGTTGAAAATTAAGTTCTTATGTTTTATTTGTATTGCGCAAGGCGTAACGGAAAGTGTTAGGTTTGCGGGGCGCTCTTACTCAAAAAACAGCGTGCCTTTTTGAAAACTGATGTTACTTTTTACTTTAAGGATAGCTTCATCGCGAGAGGCAAAGTCATAACAAAATTTTGTTTCAATATAATACGCTGTTCCTTCAATTTCATAGAGATTGCTTTCTTCACGTGTTATCTCAATTTCATAAACCCCCTCTTCGAACTCTGTTGGAAGTAACAATAGTTCAGGCTCTTCCAGATCCCCGCCCGAAGTCAGAACTTTCATGCCCGTCTCCGGTTCAATTGCTTCATAAAAATTAACAACATCACATTCGTCTCCTGACATTTCGTTGGTATGTGCCTTTTTTGATGAAGTTGAAATAAGTGCGATTCCAATTAACAGGATGAGTATTCTGAATTTGTACATGTAATTTTGTTTAGAGTATTGATTGATAATGTATCGATATGATTTTTTCTTAGCTTTTTTTAAAAGAAACACTCCTTGTTTGTTGAGCAAATACTGTAAAACGTGCTAAGCGCGTAATGCTCTCCGTTTTGTCAGACTGTTTGTTGGCGGCAGTGTGTGCGTTATTTTTTTACTTGGCAGCCCAAATCTCGATTTCAATTTTCAGTTCAGGCAGTCCCAAAGCCGTTATATAAGCAATAGTCATAGAAGGATATTTCTCCCCAAACAGTATTTCCCATTCGTTGTCAAAAAAATCCCAGTCAATTTCTTCGGTAGCCCAAATGTTTACTTTGATGACATTGTCCGGAGTTAGGGTTTGGCTATCCAGCAGTTGTTGAATATTCCTGAAAGTAAGAGTTACTTGTTCGCTCAGTTTTTCGGGAATGTTTCCATTGTTATCTATGCCAATTTGCCCGGAGAAGGTGTATAAATCTGAATTTTTTGGGATTATTGTTACGTGAGAATAATTGCCTACTGGTGGCGGAATATTTTCAGGGTTTAACCGAATTATTTTATTTGTATTCATTGCTTTTCTTTATTTTTTTGGAGGGTTGCTTCTAATTACCAGTCGCTGCTTTTTATACTATTGGTTTTCTGTGAGTTCTTCCAAAAAGCGAACGAGTTCTTCTCGTACCAACGGTTTCAATTCGCTGCGGACTTTATTGTGATAGGCGTTCAGCCAATTGCGCTCTTTCTCGGAAAGAAGGCTGATGTCAATTAAATTGGTGTCAATCGGGCAAAGCGTAAGTGTTTCAAATCCCAGGAAATTGCCGAAAGAAGTTTTTTCTTTTTCCACACAAACAATCATGTTTTCGGTACGAATACCATACTCGCCTTCGCGGTACAGCCCCGGCTCGTTAGACAACACCATTCCGGGTTGCAGGGGAACTTCGTTAAACTCTTGCCTGATGGAAACCGGTCCTTCGTGAACATTTAGAAAGTGCCCAACGCCGTGCCCGGTTCCGTGCCCGTAGTTGAGCCCGTGTTCCCAAAGTGGTTTTCGCGCCAGAATATCGAGGTTGCACCCTTTTGTTCCTTCCGGAAACCTGGCCAAACTAAGTGCAATCATTCCTTTTAACACCAATGTGTAATCGGTTTTTTGCTGCGCTGTTACTTTTCCCAACGCCACTGTGCGCGTAATATCGGTTGTGCCTTGCAGATATTGTCCGCCCGTATCGAATAACAGTATTCCTTCGGGGCGCAACGGCAGCGCATTGTCTTTGTTTACACTCAGGTGAACAATTGCGCCGTGTTCCCGGTATCCCATAATTGGTGAAAAGCTTTCCCCTTTAAAATCTGGTTGGAGTGAGCGGAACCAGGCCAGTTTTTTGGCGGCGTCAAATTCTGTTACGGTATTGTTTTTTACATTCTCTTTTAGCCAGAACAGAAACTCCAAAAGTGCCACGCCATCTTTTTTCATGGCTTCCCGGAACCCTGAAAGTTCAGTTTTGTTCTTTCTGGCTTTCAGCATCGAAACCGGAGAAATTCCTTCCACAATTTTGTTTTCGTTTTGTAGTGTACTGAAAACAGAAAAGCTGGCTGAGGTTGGGTCGATAAAAACAGTTTTTCCTTTTACTGACTTTAGCCACGCCGGAAATGCGGAGTAAGGGCGGAGTTCAATCTTTTCTTTTTCGAGGTGGATTTTTAACTGGTTGGGAATTTTAGCGTTGTCAACAAACAGAATCCAATCGTTTTTGCCGGCAACACCATATCCGGTAAAAACCGGGTTGAACGGAATGTCTGACCCGCGCAGGTTGAATAGCCACGCCAGTTCGTCGAGGGCGGTGATTACCTGAAAGTCGGCATTGTGTTTCTTCAACTCGGCTGCCAGCAGTTCTTTTTTCCCTCTTCTTGAGATTCCTGTGTGTGCGTGTTTGTAATCGAAAACTTCATCAGCGGGGATTGCCGGACGATCTTCCCAGATTCTTTCGAAAAGATCGGATGTCTCCACCATGCTGATTCCTGTTTTCTTCAGCGAATTATTCATGGTTTTGTACCCGGAAACTGAAAGGGTTTGCGGGTCGAATCCCACTTTGCTGTTACGTTGCAGTTTTTTCGAGAGCCACTCTTCCGGAGAAACGGCATCTGCCACACGAAGTTTGTACATTTTTATTCCCGAACCTTTTAGTTGCTCTTCAGCCTGTAAAAAATAGCGGGAGTCGGTCCAAAGTCCTGCTTCTTCCTGGGTTATTACCACAACTCCGTATGAACCGGTAAAGCCGGAGATGAAAGCCCGGGTTTGCCAGCGTTCAGGCAGGTACTCGCTGGCGTGCGGGTCGGTGCCCGAGATGTACCATGCATCAAGATTTCGTTTTAGTAGCTCCAGTCGGAGTGATTTTATACGTTGGCGTATTTCGTTCATCGCTTAAAAAATTGTTGTACAAAACTGTTGATAGAAGGGGCCGGAATCTGGTTGAAATCGATTTCGTTTTCTGCGAAAAACCGGAATTCCTGAATGTCGTCCTGAGCTTTTAATCCGGAGATGGTTTCCGGAATAACCAGAAACGCCATGTCGAGCGTAAATACGCTGATGCCGGAAAAAATATATTCATTCGGTGCAGACGAAACGTATTGCATCGACTTTACTTTCATTCCCAACTCTTCCATGAGCTCGCGTTTTACGGCTTCTTCTGCCGTTTCTCCCGGATCGACAAACCCACCGGGCAAATCGAGTTTCCCGTAATCGGGCTCAACGCCTCTTTTTGTAAGCAGCAATTTCCCCTCGTCGTTCACCACAAGAGCCGCCACTGCCGCAGCAGAATTTACATAAAAATGAAACCCACAGTCGTTGCATTTCAACGATAAGTCGGGGCAGGGGGTTAGTGCAGAGGAACCGCATTTTGGACAAAATTTCAGTACTCTAAGTGGATGGGTCGGTTGCATTACTTAATAATTTTAATCGCTTTTAGCCAGTTGATAAAAAGTTCCGGCCACTGGTCAGCCGGCAGGTTTTTTTTGTTCATCCCAAATCCGTGGCCTCCTTCTGCAAAAATGTGCATTTCGGCCGGAATATTATTTTTTTTCAGCGCCAGGTAAAACTCAATTGAGTTTCGAGGAGGAACAGACTTGTCGTCGTCGGCAAGCACCAGAAATGCAGGCGGGGTTTCCGGGGTTACATGCATTTCGTTGGAATATTTCTGAACCATTTCCCAGTTGTTCCCTTCGCCAATCAGGTTTTTGCGAGAGCCCATGTGCCCGAACTCCTCACGAAAAGTGATGACCGGGTAAAGCAGTAACATGAAATCGGGACGACAGCTTACTTTTTCCAGCGGGTCGGTGCTCTGTTCGTTTCCGTAATCGAACCTTGTTCCTACTGTCGATGCCAGATGTCCGCCCGCCGATGAGCCTGCAATTCCGATTTTAGACGGGTCAATTCCCCAGTCTTCTGCATGGCTTCGCACAATGCGCATGGCCTGCCGTGCATCGCCCGAAGGTATTTCGTGATGCCCGTACGGAAGCCGGTATTTTAATACAATGCCGGCAACGCCCTGTTGTTTCAGCCACTCGCCCATCTCGTATCCTTCGTGGTCCATGGCTTCAATTATGTAACCACCACCGGGACAAATAACCACTGCCGCGCCTGTGTTTTTACTTTTTTCGGGAAGATAAACATACATTTCGGCTTCAGATACTTTCCGAACTCTGGCGCCTTCGTATTTTTCTTCGGGTTCGTCCATGCCGTTATGATTGGGCGCGCCGTTTGGCCAAACCTTTAAAACTTTATTCTGTGCAGTCAATCCTATTGATAATAAAAAGAGGGTTGTAAAAAAGAGTGTTCGTTTCATTTTATTTTGATTTTGCCCCAACAAAGAAGTCTTCTTTTTCAGCAAAAAGAACATTAAATGTAGTAAGTGACCCGTAAATGCGGGTAATGTATTGCTGAAGGTTTAATTTTTCTTCGTCGGAAAGGACTTTGTGGCTATTTATGTTTTGCTCCAGCACCCGAAGGCGATCGCGCAGCATTACAATTTTATGGAAGAAAACCTCGATGGGGATCTCTTTGGGTTTCAGCTCGTCGTTAGCCGGTTGAATAAGCAATGTCCCGCCTTTCCATTTTTCGCCCAGGGGCACAACGGCGTTCAATGCACCATATTGGTCAAGCACATATTTCAGTGCATTCTCAACATCAGAAATGGTCAGTCCCTTATGTGGGGGAGCATCCACATTTTTTTCCAGAACGGTTAAATCGGTATTCCGTTTTGTGAGTTCAATTTTTCCGCCTTTCTCGAAAAAAATTTCGTAGGCAGTAAGTTTATTTTTACTGATTATTCCTTCGCCGTAACGTGGATGTTCCACGCGTGTGCCAACAGATAATTCTTCCATTTCGTAAATCTTCTCTTTTAGTTAAATGTGAAGGTAAAATTATAAATAATTTACGCATGAGCACCGGCTTTTAAAAAAATCGGGATTATACACGAAAAAATGTACTTTTGCAGCATGTTAGCACGATTATTACTTGAGGGGATGTTTATTGGACTGTTGGCGTCGGTGCCAATTGGCCCGGTTAATATTTTGGTGATACAACGTACTATAAACCGAAGCCGGAAAGACGGTTTTTTTTCGGGCTTGGGAGTTGCACTTTCCGATACTTTGTATGCCAGCTTTGCGGCGTTTAGTGTGGGGTTTATTCTTCAGTTTATTAAAGAATACGACGTGGCTTTCAGAATCACGGTTTCTGTATTATTGCTGTTGCTGGGGCTGTTTATTCTGTTTTCAAACCCCGAAAAGATAAGAAATGGAAGCGACAGCGATAAAAGCAGCTATATGAAACGTTTTGTTTCTGCGTTTTTACTCACCATTTCCAACCCGCTGATAATTTTTCTGCACCTGGCGTTGTTTACCAGTTTTGGGATTGTATTAAATGTAAATCATCCGGCAGAAGCAATTGTTGTGCTAAGCGGTTTTATGCTGGGCGCGGTTGCCTGGTGGTTTTCCATTACCGGAATTATCAGCAGGTTCAGAAATTTATTCAGCCTGAAAATCTGCCTCTGGTTTAACCGGATAGCCGGAAGCATTATTATTCTGCTGATTGTCGGTTCGCTTATCTATTTCTTTTTTCCTGATTTGAAAATGCTTATTTAAACGGTGAGTCAGGCTCTTTTGCAAACCATTTGTAAGACATTTTTTCGACAAAGCGGGGGAGGAACTTTGATAAAAAGACAGTGAGTTTTCCTTCTACAAACGTAAGTACCAAATTTCTTTTTCTTTTTCGAATAGCTGTATAAATATGTGACGCACATTCTTCTGCCGACATCATTTTGTCTTCGTCGCGCGGTGTTTCGCCCTGCTGGTTTCCGGTACTGTTTAATGCTGATTTCCGAATTTCGGAAGAGGTGAATCCCGGGGCTGCAATTAGTACATGCAAGCCGGTTTTCAGGTTTTCAACCCTCAACGTTTCCAGAAAGCCACGCACTGCAAATTTAGATGCTGAGTAGCCGGTACGTCCGGGTAACCCGATGTATCCGCCAATGGAAATTATTCCTGCCACCGAGCCTTTCGTTTTTAATAGCCACGGCAGCGCGTATTTTGTGCAGTAAACAGTTCCCCAGAAATTTACATCCATAACCCTTCTCACAACATCCAGCTCGAGTTGCTCAAAAATGGCCCGCATGGAAATGCCCGCGTTATTGATTAAAACATCAATTTTCCCAAACCGTTTAATGGCTTCGTTTACGAGATTTTTACAATCCTCTTCGGAGGTAACATCGGTTTTTACGGTAAGTATTTCTGTGTTTTGTAACTTGGTTTTTATTTCCTGCAATCGTTCTTCTCTGCGGGCTGCCAAAACCAAATTCCAGCCTTCAGCAGCATACTTTTCTGCCAGGGCCTTGCCAATGCCCGACGATGCGCCGGTTATTATGACTACTTTTTTCTGCATAGATAAACCCAAAAAGGGCAATTCCTCCAATTGATTTTTGTGGCGAAAGTATAAAAAAAACAGGTTCCCGGGTAGGATTTTAGTATGATTTACAACAACAGCGTGGCAGACGCTCTGTGTGGTGAATCATTTCCTCACGGGGTGTTTCCCGTCAGCAGTACGTTGCAATGGCTGTAATCCGCTTGCAATTTTGTGCCAGCTTTTAATAACCGGCTGTATTTTTTGAAATTACTGTTTTACCGAAAACTTATATGTGGTGGTAGACGTAAAAACATCTCCCGGATTTAATAATGTTGATGGAAATTCCGGCTGGTTCGGGCTGTCAGGGAAATGCTGTGTCTCAAGACAAAATCCGGTGCGCGCGGTGTATGGCTTTCCACTGTTCCCGATTTCGTTCCCTTTCAGGTGGTTCCCCGTGTAAAGCTGAACGCCGGGCTCGGTAGTAAATACCTCCATGTAGCGGCCGCTTTCCGGTTCAAATGCACTGGCAGCAAACGCCAGTTCGCCGGGTTTTTTATTGATGGCATAATTGAAATCGTATCCAACTCCAAATTTCAACTGTGGATTATCTGCGTCAATTCGCTCACCAATGGCATGTGGCGTAGTGAAATCAAGCGGAGTTCCTACTATACTTACAATTTCTCCGGTTGGAATCATGCTGCCGTCAACCACAGGAGTTGATTTGTCGGCGTTAATAACCACCACATGATTTAAGATGTCGCCATTTTCTTCGCCTCTCAAATTAAAATAACTGTGATTGGTTAAATTAATGCAGGTGGGTTTATCTGTGGTAACTTCGTAATTAATCTGAAGTTCATTATCGTCGGTAAGTGTGTAGGTCACCTTTGCCTTTTTATTTCCAGGGAATCCAAATTCCCCATCGGGGCTTTCTATCATGAAAGCAGTTGTGTTTCCGTTTTTTTCGTAGTCCCACACTTTTCTGTACCAACTGTCTGGTCCGGAATGAAGGCAGGCTTCTCCGTTGTTTACGGGTAGTTGATAAGTTTCGTCGCCAATAGAAAACTGAGCGTTGGCAATTCTGTTGGCAAATGGTCCAACCACTGCACCGTGGCTTGCCCCGTATTGCTGATAATCTTTGATGGAATTGAATCCAAGCAGCACATCGGCAAAGTTGCCGTTTTTGTCGGGGGCATAAATGGAAACTATTTTTGCACCGTAGTTGGTGAGGGTTACTACCATCCCGTTTTTATTTTCCATTTTAAACAACCGGGTTGATTTTCCATCGATAACCTCTTGAAAATCGGATTCTGAGTAGGGCATTTCTATTTCGTTTTTGTTCATGGAATTACACGCAGCAGTAAATGCAATTAGAAGGATTACTCCAAGTTTTTTCATTTTATGATTTTTTTTTTGACGCTTTATTGTTTAATAATAAAATCCAAAAATACGAATTCGAATAAAAAAAGTAATTTTTATTGTCTATAAAATTGTTTTTCGATCATCTGTTACTAGTTGAACAGATAATATGACGAAAAAACTAAAAACAGATTTTCTTTCATTATTGAAGAACGAAAAGTTTATCCGGTTGGCTAAACAGTCTGATGATTCATCGAAATTATCGGAACATCTTCGAACAAGGTATCCCGATGATGCTGATGAGATTCAAAATGCTATTCAGTTTGTTCAGGTAAACATGCAGGAGCAGAAGAGACTTGCTCCCGACGATTTTAATGAAATATTGAGTAGTGTCCTCTTTCATTCAAAAAGCACGAAGCGGGAGAAGAGAAGAAAACTTATTGTTTCATACTCATGGAAAGCAGCAGTTGTGTTTTTTGTGATGGCTTTTGGAACCCTGTTTATTCTTAAAGAAGCTGATGACCCCATAAAAAAGTTTGCTCAAAGCACCTCAGAAAGAACTGACCGGTCAATGATTGTGTTGTCTGACGGCACCAAACATTTGTTGGAACACGATGATTCTTCAATTGAATATGATTCGGTCCAGGCTGAGGTTATTGTTCGTAAGGATGAGAAAGAAGAAGAAAGGATAGAGAATAAGGAGGTATCCGACAATCGGAAACTGAACCAAATTATTGTACCCTACGGTCAAAAGCAAACCATTACTTTATGCGATGGTTCGGTTGTACAGTTAAATGCAGGGAGCAGCCTTACATTCCCTGCTAAATTTTCTGGAAAAAACAGGGAGGTTTACCTGAAAGGTGAAGGGTATTTTGACGTACAGAAAAATGAAAAATTGCCTTTTGTAGTAAAAACAGATCAGATGGATGTTAAGGTGTTGGGAACCTCTTTTAATGTTGCTGCTTATGATGATGAAAATACAGTATCGACTGTTTTGGTGGAAGGAAAAGTGGAAGTGTCGCGAAAAGGAAGTGTGTTTTTTAAAGATAAACAAGTGATTGCTCCAGGGCAGGGGTACTTTTATAATGCAGATGCCGACAATGCGGTTATTCGCAGTGTAGAGGTGGAAAATTATACTTCATGGGTAAATGGAGTGTTTATTTTTAGAGAAAAACCTCTTTCAGAAATTGTTAAGCGACTGACAAAATATTACAACTGTTCCATACATATAGAAGGAGAGAAACTTGCTTCTACGCAGGTAACCGGGAAACTGGATATCTCGGGCAACATTGACGATGCCATGCAATACTTGTCTAAAACCATAGAAGGAAGATATGATAAATCCCCCGAAGACATTTATGTTCTGCGAACAGATCTTTAAATCGAAATACTAACTAAAAATCAGAATAAATGGTGAAAACTTAAACTGAAAAATGCCGGCAGATGGGCCAACATCTCACCGGCAATGTGATTATTAAATCGAGTTACCAATTTAAATCCGTGTAAAAATATGAAAAAAACTGAACAGAGTGATGAAGTTCTCAAACCTGTTTTGAGAAAGGTGTTGATTATTATGAAACTAACATTTTTTTTGATGTTTCTGGGATTAATGGGAGTTTCGGCTTCTACCTATTCCCAGTCAAAAAAACTAACACTGCATGTAGAAAATGCATCGATTCGTGAAGTGTTTGATCTGATTGAATCTCAGAGTGAATTTATTTTTATTTATAAAAATGAGATTTTAGATCCATCAGTAAGAGTAAAGCTGGATAAAGACGATTCAACCGTTGATGAGGTATTGGATGAAGTTTTGGAGGCATTAGAATTGAAGTATGAAATATTGAATAAACAAATCATTCTAACGCCTGAACGTGCTGCAAAGGTTAACAAAACACCGGGTTCTGAAAACAAGTCTCAGGCCGATCAGCCTGGGAAAATAGAGGTGAGAGGAAAGGTTACAGATCCTGATGGAGGCCCTCTTCCCGGGACAACAATAACCATTGTTGGTACTACAAAGGGTGTTATTACAGATAACGATGGAAAATATACCATCGAAGTTAATCCGACAGACAAACTTACCTTCTCTTTTATCGGGATGGAAAGCCAGATAGTAGAAATTGATAGCAGAAAGGTTGTTAATGTACAATTGAGTCCAAAAATTGACGAGCTGGACGAGGTTGTGGTTGTGGCATTTGGTAAACAGAAAAAAACTGAAGTAGTTGGTTCTGTCTCTTCCATCAGCCCTGAGAAATTACGAATTCCTGCAAGTAACCTAACTACTGCGCTGGCAGGGCAGGCTGCTGGAGTAATTTCTTACCAGTTGAGCGGAGAACCGGGGCAGGATAACGCAAATTTCTTCATCCGTGGTGTTACCTCTTTCGGAACCGGGAAAGTTGATCCTCTTATATTAATTGATGGTATAGAACTGGGCGTGACAGAAATGGCCAGACTGAGGCCCGATGATATTGAGAGTTTCGCCATTTTTAAAGACGCTACATCAACAGCATTATATGGAGCAAGAGGTGCCAATGGTGTTATTTATATTACTACCAAGCAAGGGAAAGAGGGAAAACCAAAGGTAAATATCCGCGCTGAAGGCTCGTTCTCTGCTCCTACTCGGAACGTGGAATTTGCAGATCCGGTTACTTATATGCAGCTATATAATGAGGCTCAGTTTTCCAGAGATCCTTTTGCTATTCCCTGGTACAGTCAGGAAAAAATTGATCGCACAGCCGAAGGTGCAAATCCTATCATTTTTCCGGCTACTGACTGGAGAAAAACACTTTTTAAAGAAAACACATTTAATCATAGATATAATATGAGTGTAAGTGGTGGAGGGAAAGTGGCAAACTATTACGTTGCAGGATCTTATTCTCAAGATAATGGCGCCCTTGAGGTAGATAAAGTAAACAATTTCAATAATAATATCAACCTAAGAAGTTATACTCTAAGAGCAAACGTAAATATATTTCTCACTCCGTCTACCGAAATGGTGGTTCGCTTGAATGGTAATTTCGACGATTATACCGGCCCTATTGAGGGAGGAGGAACAATCTACAAAAAAGTGGTGCGAACAAGTCCTGTCGATTTTCTCCCCTATTATCCTGTTGACGAAAAACATAGTTATGTTCAGCATATTATGTTTGGTGGTTTAAGTGACAGGGGTTTCTTAAATCCATATGCTGATATGGTAAAAGGGTATAAAGAGTATACCCGCTCTCTTATGCTGGCTCAGTTGGAGTTTAAGCAGGATTTATCAGCTATAACAGAAGGACTGAGGTTTCGGACTATGTTGAATACTAACCGGATTTCTCGGTTTGATATTGAACGTGCATACTCACCATTCTATTACGAATTGATTGGGTATGATAGAAGAACGTATGATTACGAAATTGAAGTGATAAATGAAAATGGAGGACAGGAGTTCTTGGATTTTTCTTTAAATGACAAAAATCGTATTCAAAATTCAGATTTCTACCTGGAATCTGCGTTGGATTATAGCCGCACTTTCAAAGAAAAACATACTCTTAGTGGAATGATGGTTTATATTATGCGTTCCAGCACATCGGCTACTGCAGGATCACTACAGTTGTCTCTTCCGGCCAGGAATATGGGGATATCGGGCAGAACCACTTATTCGTACGATGATCGTTACTTTGCCGAATTTAACTTTGGCTATAATGGCTCTGAGCGTTTTCACAAAAGTAAACGATTTGGTTTTTTCCCCTCAGCTGGTATTGCATGGAGTGTTTCAAACGAAAATTTCTGGCTTCCGTTAAAGGAGACATTTAACAATCTGCGGTTGAGATATACATACGGTTTGGTAGGGAATGATGCTATTGGAAGTGCATCTGATAGGTTTTTTTATTTGTCAAATGTAAACATGACTTCTTCAGGAAGGAGCTCAACTTTTGGAAGAGAAAGCGATTACACCCGTTCAGGAATTGATGTAACTCGCTACGCAAACCCCGACATTACATGGGAAGAGTCGCACAAATCTAACCTCGCGTTAGAACTTGGACTTTTTAATAAAGTAAATATACAGGCAGATTTATTTTCTGAAAGACGAAAAAATATTCTGATGAGTCGTGCTGATATTCCCTCTACGATGGGGCTTACTGCGCCTGTTCGAGCAAATATCGGAGAGGCCTCTGGCCGTGGAATTGATGTCTCAGTAGATATTGCTCATAATTTTAACCAAAGTTGGTGGATACAGGCACGAGGTAATTTTACGTACGCGACCAACAAATATGAGGTGTATGAAGAACCACTGTACGATAAAGAATGGTGGGCTTCCCGAGTTGGGTATCCGATTAGCCAGCAGTGGGGCTACATTGCCGAACGATTGTTTGTAGATGACGAGGAAGTTGCGAATTCGCCGGTTCAGAATTTTGGCGGAGTAACCAATATTGCCGGAGACATTAAATACAAAGATGTAAACAAAGACGGACAGATCACTTCATTGGATATGGTTCCGATTGGCTTTCCAACAGTTCCGGAAATTAACTACGGATTTGGATTCTCTATGGGGTACAAGCGTTTTGATATTTCTGGATTTTTCCAGGGATCAGCACGTTCTTCATTCTGGATGGGAGGGTCTTCTGGCCCTTCTGCAGTGGAGCCTTTTGTTGATGGGAAGCAGATTTTAAAAGTATTTGCTGATAGTTACTACTCTATGGAGAATCCTGATCTATACGCACTGTGGCCCAGGTTAAGCATTCAGTCTCAGTCTAATAATATGCAGCGTAGTACATGGTGGTTGAGAGATGGATCTTTTCTACGGTTAAAACAGGCTGAGATTGGATGGTCTGTTCCCGAACGTTTAGCCAAAACCATGCATATGCAAAATCTTAGAGTTTATTTTAGTGGTACTAATTTGTTCTCGTTGAGCAAGTTTAAGTTATGGGATGTTGAAATGGGAGGTAATGGATTAGGATATCCGTTGCAGCGAACATTTAATATTGGGGTCAATATGAATTTTTAACGAAGTAAACTTAAAAGAAATGAAATATATTAAAATAGCTGCTTTAGGATTATTGTTGGCAATATCTAGTGCCTGTTCTGATTATTTGGATATTGTTCCAGATAATGTAGCTACAATCGATTACGCGTTTCGGATGCGTTCAACGGCAGAGAAATATTTGTTCACTTGCTACTCCTTTCTGCCCGATTTGGCGGCTGTGAATAGCCTAAATCCAGGAATGTTTGGAGCAGATGAGTTCTGGTTCAATCCGGAGGTTTACACTTTTTCAAATTGGTCAATAGCGCAGGGGTTGCAGAATATTAATAGTCCGTTAATGAATTATTGGTCAGGAAGCGGCGCCGAAGATATTTGGACAGGGATCAGTCAATGTAATATTTTTCTTGAAAATATAGCATCTGTCCCGGATATGGATGACTGGGAAAAGAATCAGTGGGCTGCCGAAGTGAAATTTTTAAAAGCCTATTATCACTTTTGGATGGTAAGAGCTTATGGCCCTATCCCAATCATCAGAGAGAATCTTCCCATTTCTGCTTCGGGAGAAGAGGTTCGGGTTAAGCGTCAGCCGGTTGACTCAGTCTTTAATTATATAGTAGAATTGCTGGATGAATCTATAGGAGATCTTCCCGATAAAGTGTTGGATGAAACGTCTGAGTTAGGACGAATTACTGTCCCGATTGCAGTGGGAATGAAGGCGAAAGTGTTAGCTTATGCAGCAAGTCCTTTGTTTAATGGAAATGTTGATTATCAGGGATTCTCCAATGCAGACGGGACTCTTTTGTTTAGCTCCGATTACGATGAGAAAAAGTGGGAAAAGGTTGTTGTTGCCTGCGAGGATGCTTTGGGAGTGATTCATTCAATAGGTCATAAATTATATGAATTTCAGCCATCTATTACCACCGGTAAAATTTCAGATGAAACCAGATATCATTTGAATTGCAGAGGAACGGTTACTGACAGATGGAATACTGAAATTATTTGGGCAAACACCAGCAGTACCACCCGGCATGTCCAAACTTGGTGTGCCCCCAGAGCCTTAACTCCATCGCAATACAATTACTCGGGGTCAAATGGAAGTTATGGTGTAACGCTTAAACTGGCCAGTCTGTTTTATAGTAAAAATGGCGTTCCTATTGAGGAAGACGTAACCTGGAATTACAGTAATAGGTTTATGCTTAGAACAGGCTCGGATGCGGAGAAACATTGTATTAAAAATGGTTACACTACTGCTGAGTTTAATTTCGACAGAGAACCCCGGTTTTACGGTTCACTCGGTTTTGATGGAGGCATCTGGTATGGAAATGGGAATTACGATGATGAAAATCCCTATTGGCTGGAATCAAAGTTTGGCCAGTTTTTAGGAAAAGAACAGGGGGGATGGCATGCTGTTCCGGGCTACTGGCCTAAAAAACTGGTGCATTTTACCAATACAGCAACAAACAGAACAACCTATGTTTCGACGGATTATCCGTGGGTAATGTTGCGGTTGGGAGATCTCTATTTGCTTTATGCTGAAGCATTGAATGAGGTCGGACGTTCTGATGAGGCTATTGAATATGTGGATAAAGTGCGCGCTAAATATGGACTTCCCGGAGTGGTTAACGCCTGGAATACATATTCTAGAAATCCGAATAAACCGTCTACTAAGGACGGATTAAGAGAGATTATTCGAAGGGAACGTACCATTGAACTTGCTTTGGAAGGAGAACGTTTTTGGGATCTGAGACGGTGGAAAGAGGCTCCGCTTGAATTAAATAAGCCAATTACCGGTTGGGACGTAGATCAGTCGAAAGCAGAGGACTATTACCGGGTTAAAATTCTATTTAACCAGAGTTTCAGTTTAAGAGACTACTTCTGGCCCATTCGTGAAAGAGATTTGGTTGTGAATAGGAACTTGGTTCAAAATCCGGGGTGGTAATTGTTTCTTTATTTTTTTATTAGTAATGAAATTGTTATTGACAATTCAACCAGACACTTTATTAGTAAGATGAAACGAGTCAATAATATATGTATCTACCATGGATTTTATATTAAGGCGAGCATCTTTTAAGGCAATGCTGGCCGGTTTTTAAATCTTTTATTGATGAATAATAATAAGAATTATAAAATGAGCATGATAATGGAATTCGCACTACAAGATTCGGTAAGGTCTCATACGAATTCTATCTGTTGCCAAAAAAATAAAAAATTGAACAGATGAAAAATAAGTTAATATATTTTTTGAGTGCATTGGTCTTGCTTGTCCTCAGTTGTGAAGAAGAGGTGCGAGAACCATTAGTGAAGAGCAATTCAACGCCGCAACCACCTTTTAATATTCAGGTCGAAAATTTGCCCGGAGCTGCAAAGATTAGTTATAATTTACCTGATTCTCCTGATTTACTATATGTGATGGCTGAGTTTTCCGATGGCAGTGGTCACGAGAAAACTGTTAAGTCATCTGTGTTTAAAAATTACTTGCTACTGGAAGGGTTTGGCAGAGCTGGAGAATATAGTATAACCTTATATGCGGTAAACCGTTCGGAAAATTACTCTGAACCTGTTGATGTGAAGATTAATCCTTTGCAGGCTCCTGTTCATGATGTGTTTGCATCGCTGAAAGCACATTCTACTTTTGGTGGCGTTAATATGACCTTTGTCAATGAGCTGGAAAATGAATATACAGTTTATACATTGGTTAAGGATACTGTTTCGGGTAACTGGACAGAGTACGACAGGTTATATACCAGTATGCGGGAACAAAATTACTCTGTAAGGGGTTTTTTGCCAATTCCTACAGACTTTGCCTTCTTCTTTATGGACAGATGGAAAAACAAGTCGGATACATTGTTTGCAAATTTAACTCCGCTATATGAAGTTGAATTTGACAAAACACTTTGGGCTGATGCTGATTTGCCGGACGATTCAAATGAACCCAGGTATAAACCGCTATATCAGTTATGGACTCCTGGGGCAACTACTTACTTTTTTATGAGTCAGGATATGGTGGGCCTAACCCTTCCTAACTGGGTTACCATAGATCTGGGAAAAAAATATGTTTTTGGTCGGATGCATGTAGATTTGACCAATCATCACAACAATTGGATATATACTCAGGGAACACCCAAACAATTTGAAATATGGGGAGCCAATACGAAAACTACAAACTGGGATGAATGGACCATGTTGGGAGAGTTTGAAATTGTTAAGCCCTCCGGACTCCCGGTCGGGCAGCTATCTGCAGAAGATATTGAACAAGCAGGGGCGGGACATGATTTTGATTTTCCTTTTCAGAGTGAGGCCTTCCGCTATATTCGGTTTAAAACAGTTACAACTTTTGGAGGAAGACCTGATGTGAATTTTCGTGAGATAACGTTGTGGGGGCAACCCGTTGAATAATAAAAATTGAAGAGGATGAATACAAAAATTATATATTTCATTGTAGTTCTTTCAATGTTTTCAACTTTGATGAGTTGTGAAAAAATGGAAGATACGTATTTCGAATTTGTAAAAGACGGAGAGACCATTTATGTGGGGAAAGCAGATTCCGTTAAAACTCGGGGAGGAAATAATAGGATTGAGCTGTCGTGGCTGTTAGTGTCAGACCCTAAAGTAAATAGTTATAAAGTTTATTGGAATAGCCGGAGAGATTCAATTGAAAATACTGTTACTAAAACAACAGCGGTTGATACCGTAAGGGTTTTGCTTACCGACATCAGGGAAGATGTTCATAATTTTGAAATTTTCACTTATGATAAAGATGGAAACTCTTCTGTAGCTGTTTCAACCATTGGAAGGGTGTATGGAGATAACTATAAAGCTTCTTTGCTTCAGCGAACTTATAAAACCATTAATCGCAGTGACGACAATCTGATTGTCAAATGGTCAGAAGCTCCTAATACATTGCTTTTTGTGGAAATTCAGTACACCGACAACATGGGTAACATGGTGAAAAAGTTTGTCCCAGGCGAGACCGAGGTGGATTCTTTAAAGAACTTTCCTGTTGGTGGTTCATTACAGTATCGCACCGCTTTTTTACCGGAGCCTGAAGCTCTTGATACATTCTATACCTCGTTTAATACTATAACAGAGGATGATATTTAAAGTGTAGATTGGTTGTTTCAGAGAGAGTATAACTTAAGAACAGTTGCTGGCTTCTCAGGAACTGTTCTTTGTGAAAGTTAGTGTTATTGAATTTTTTTATCAATTGTTTGGTATACAGTAATTAATGTAACGTTCATGAAAGAGTTCTAGAACTCTGTGAGTAACGTTAAAATAGTAGAATCATGAAATTCAAATTTATTTTTTTTATAACTCTTTTATTTAGTTTGAGTAATTGTGGCTGCAAAAAGGATGTCTCTGTTAATGAGGACGAAAAAGTAGAAGTAGGGGTGGATGAGTTGCTTAGCCAGACGGCAGCCACCAAATTTTTGAACCATTTTGACTACGATTGTGTGTGTTATATTCCAACGTTGGAACATTCATCTGTTATTGACGTTGATGCTACTTTCGACTTTGACGAGAAGATTCAGGGATTTGCCAGTCTGAAATGTGAATACACCTTCCCTGGGAAAAGCGGAAGTGGCAGTCCGGAAACTTTTAGTGTGAAAAAAGTATGGGGCACTTATCGGTCTGACCTCTCTTTTTATCCGCTGGGTATTTCTTTGCAGGTTAAAAGTGCTACAGGAAACAAGGATAAGCTGAGGATTACTTTGCTTGTGCAGAATAAAGCGTTTACTCTGAGTACCGATGATTTAATGACATACTCATATACAGACGAATCTATATTGAATGGAGATGGATGGCAACGACTTGTAATCCCTTATAGTTATTTTCAGCCTGAAAAAGAACAGTTTGGTGACCTGGAATTGAACAGGGTTACGGGTTACCTGATTACAATTGAAAATGGAACTTCAGAACCTCATACTGCTTCTGTTCATTTCGATGCGTTTGAGCAATTGACTTCCTTTAAACCGGAACTGAAAAAGACAGCCAGGTTTTCAAGTATTTTCATTCAACTTCATGCACCGGTTAACTTAACTACCGACTGGGAAAGTACATTCTATTCCTATCAGGAGGTTGGTATTGATACCATGATTATTCAGCATGCCACCAGGAACCGAGAAGGGCAGGGAATATTCCACTACAAAGGGAGTAAACTACCCTGGATGAAGGAAGAGTATTCCTGGATTAATGATATGTTTACAGCGGCAGAAAAAACAGGGATGAAACTTATTGTCGGCCTAAATGGGGGAGGCTATCCTGTAGATAAAGGTTATGCTCCGGCATATGACGAATTACTTGAGCGAAACAAGGAAATTATTGATGAGCTTTACGAAAAGTTTTCTGATAGCGAGGCTATGGCAGGTTGGTATATAACTGAAGAGTTCCATGATGGAGTTTCCAAGGGGTGGTGGAAATATGAAGATCGGATGTTGCTTGCTCATTATAATCAAAGAGTGGCTGCCTACGCTAAATCAAAACCCAAAAAGTTTATTGTAACCATTGCGCCGGCTTTATGGCGCGGACGCCCGGCAGATATGACGTATGGGTTTTATAAAACTTTTTTCGAAAAAACGCCGGATATTGATGTTTTGTATTTGCAGGATTGTGGAGGTCGCTGTTGTGTGGATGACGGTGATTTTGATGTGGATTTGCCCAACTATTACAAACAAATCAAAAAAGCCTGTGATGAAACGGGGGTTAGATTCGGAGTGGATATCGAGTCATTCGAAAGGTGCAGTTGCGAGGGAATTGGATATCACGCAAAATCTTGGGCGGAATTGAAGGACCAACTGGATATGGCTGGTTTGTTTACCGAGAATATTACACAGTTTAGCTGGACAACTTTCAGGCCGGGTGTGGGTGCTTTTGATGAGTATAAAAAATATTTGCAGGAACAGGGGCTAATCGATTAGCAGGCAAAATACTTCTCCCAATTGCAAATGGGGCTGTCCGAAAGGTTGGTAGGTATTTCATTAAGTACGATATTTGAAAGCTTTTGCAGGTATCTCTGAAATACTTTTGTATAGGCAGCCCCATTTTTTTAGCATGCAAGATGTGAGAACTTGTATCTTCCGTTTAAATTTCAGCGTTGGGTTTCTGGGATTATAGGAAGTGTCAATAGTAACATCTAAATAACACAAAAAAGGAACAAAACTGTTCTTCGTTAAGGGTTCAAACAGGTCAACAGTTTTCTTACCTTTTTTAACGAACGGTAAAGCAAGGTACTAACAGAAGCACTATCAATATTGAGCATGTCGGCAATTTCTTGATTGTTAAGCCCTTCTGAATATTTTAGGTAGATTAGCTCTTGCTGATGTTCTGTTAAATTATGAATAGCTTGTTTTATTCTGTTTTGAGTAAATTGTTGCTCTTCTGTAGAAATTATCAGTTCTTCTGCGGGCGCATTCGTTTCGTCTGTTTCTAATTTTGGCAGATTTTCTAAAATAAGCTTTCTTCTTTTTTCTGTGCGCAACTCTTCGAAGAGTTTATTCCGCAACGATTTGAAAAGGTATACCTGTATTCTTGAAATAATAGCAAGACTTTCTCGTTTTTCAATAAGTTGGATAAATATTTCGTGAATGCAGTCCTTTACCAGGGCTTCATCGTTTATAATTTTTAGACCGTAGGAATAAAGTTTGTCAGCATATTTGGCATAAATGAGGGCAAGCGCAGAGTCATCACCGCTTTTAAAGTTATTCCATAAAATGTTTTCAAAAGGTTTGTCCATCTAGCTCGCTGTCCTCATAAGAATATTGTTTAGAAACGCGGCAATTTACAGATTTGAAATTATAAAAACAAGTGATTTTGGGGATTAATATTCCTCCCGTATAGAGTTTTATTTTGTGTGTAAATTGTTGATTTGTATCGTGTTGTGTGTGTTTTATTTGTGGAAAATATTGAGTGTTTTCAAGCTTCCCAATCTGTGAATTGCCTTGCTCTTTTTTGCCGAAAGTTCAATTTTAGCAGAACTCAACTTCAGTTGGTGCGAAAAGGTAGTTATATATTCGCTTGGTTGATGGAGAAATGAACATGTGTTTACTCTCCAATTTGTCGGAATCCGTTAATAACCTGTTGTCCCCTTTTGCCATATTTTTAATAGCTTTGTCTACCGAAACTAATATCCGATGATCGAAACTGACCTGCAACTTTTTGAGAGGATAAGGAACAACGATGAAGCTGCGTTCAAAGTTGTTTACAACAAATATTATTCGAGGTTGTACTATTTTATATTCGAATTTATTCCCCAAAAAGATACCGCGGAAAATATTGTTCAGGATACCTTTTTTGTTTTCTGGGACAAAAGAAAGAATTTAAAAGATAACACTAACCTTGCCGCCTATTTGTTTACTGTCGCCAAAAACAACTGTTTATACAGGCTTCGCGATAAACGATACCGTCAGAAATTGTTTGCCTCAACAAATTTGGAGATAACCGAATTGGAGTTGAACTTAGAAGCATTGGATACGATTGACACTTCTGCTTTTGCGTTTAAAGAAATTGAGGAGATTATTGAAAAAACGCTCGAAGAGTTGCCTCTGCAATGCAGAAAAGTGTTTGAGATGAGTCGTTTCAGGGACATGAAAAACGCTGAGATTGCCGGAGAGTTAAGCATTTCGCAAAAGACTGTTGAGGGGCATATTACCAAAAGCCTCAAAAAATTCAGAAATGCCCTGAAAGACTACCTCCCCCTGGTGGCCTACCTGTTTGTCTGATGAATTTTTAGCATTTTCAAAAAAAAAGTGATTTTGGAGCAAGGGTAATTGCCGTGTCGCGCAATATAATTATAGAACTTTATTATGGAGAACATTAACAACATAGCCAAATTGGTAGCAGGGAATCTAACCCCTGAAGAAAAGAAGAAGGTACTTTCTGAAATTAGGACAAGTGCAGAGTCCAGAAATGCTTTTTGCAAGATTAAGGCAGCATGGGCTGTTTTGTCGTCTTCGAAAAAACACGATGCATATGCTGCAGAGCGCACCTATTTTGCCTTACAACAGAGGATTCACAAAAGGAAATTGATTTTGCGTTCAGAAGCTTATCTGAAATATGCAGCTGTTTTGCTCATTGTGCTTTCAATTCCTGCAATAATGTATTTTACCCGGGAAACTTCGTCTGAAATTGGTGGTGCATTAAAATATACATCGGTGGTGGCAGACAACGGACAGGTATCCAAAGTAATATTGCCCGACAGTTCAGTTGTGTGGCTGAACTCCAACACAACTCTGTCGTACAACAGCGGTTATGCAGTTACCAACAGGGATCTGAAACTCAATGGAGAGGCGTATCTCGAGGTGACAAGGGATGTGGAAAATCCGTTGGTTGTTTTTTGCAACGATTTGCAGATTAAGGTTCTGGGGACCAAGTTTGACGTGAGTGCTTATTCCAACGACGATGAAATTCAGGTTGTGCTGGAATCGGGAAGTGTTCAGCTGCTACGTTCCAATGACGACTCATTTCGCGTTCTTCTTCACCCTGGAGAAATGGCTCAATACAATCCGAAATCGAAGAATGTAAAAATCGAAAAAGTTAATGCTGCTGATTTTATGGGTTGGAAAGAGGGGACCCTGGTGTTTTCCGATGTGCCCATGGCTGATGTTGTGAAGCGGCTCGAACGCAAATTCAATATTGAAATATCTATAAAAAACGAAGAGGTTTACAAATCTGTTTTCAATGCTAATTTCAGGGATGAGAGTTTAGCAGAAATACTGGAGTACATTGAATATTCGTGTCCGATTACATGTAAAACCATTGAAGAAGACACCGAAACCAAAACAAGAATCGAATTTTATTATCAGCCTAAATGAATTAATAAAACTGTTTTGCCTATGAAAAAAGTGAAGTAATCTAACGTAATAAGGAGATGCTGGTAACATCTCCTTAAAATCGGATGTGCCATCTTAATTTCCTATGGCACAAATTAATTTGAAGTTTCTTAATCAAATCATTACAAAAGTATGAAAAAAAACTATTGTCAAATGGCTTTCATGCTCGAACAGGCATGGAAATCGAAACTATTAAAGGTGATGAGGGCGACTTTATTTATTTTAATTGTATGTGTCTCACAGATATGGGCAATTAATTCCTATTCACAAAACACCCGCATAACTCTGGATTTGAAAAACACGTCCGTAAAGAACATCCTGAATAATATACAGGATAACTCCGAATTCTTTTTTATTTACGATGCGTCTGTTGTTGATGTGCAAAGAAGAATTACCATAGTTGCCGACAATAAATTGATTCCTGAAATTCTGGATGAAATTTTTAGCGGTTCCAACGTGGTTTATAAAATTGATGACCGGCAAATTGCGTTAACAGCAGGCCAGGCCGGGCAGGCTCAACAGAACAGGTCGGTTTCAGGTAAGGTTTCCGATTCTGCCGGAGTTCCGTTGCCCGGAGTAACAATTGTTGTAAAGGGCACTACAAACGGTACTGTTACTGATGCTGAAGGGAATTATTTTTTGGCAAATATTCCTGAAAAAGCCACACTCCTTTTTTCTTTTGTTGGTATGAAAATACAGGAGGTGAATGCTGACGGCAAAACGCAGGTAGATGTTGTTATGGAGGAAGAAACCATTGGGATTGAAGAAGTGGTGGCAATTGGATACGGAACCCAGAAGAAGTCAAATGTAACAGGTTCAGTCTCTTCAGTAAAAGCCGAACGCCTTACTAAAATTTCAACATCAGGAACCGGCGAAGCGCTGCAGGGACTAGCTCCCGGGCTGAGTGTTGATTTTAATGACGGATCTCCCGGGAAATCACCCGAGCTAATCGTGCGCGGAATGACAACCTGGGGAAGCAGCAACCAGCCGCTGGTAATTATTGACGGCGTTCCCGGAGACATCCAGTTTTTAAACCCGGAAGACATTAAGTCAATGTCTATTCTGAAAGATGCAGCAACAGCAGCAATTTACGGTTCGCGTTCTGCTGCCGGCGTTATTCTGATAGAAACAAACCGTGGGGAGAAGTCAAAACCTAAAATCAGGGTTTCTGCATACATGGGAATCGACGATATGCCCAAACGAATGGACATTTGCAATTCCGAAGAGTACATAAAAGTTTACAAGCTGGCATTGAACAATGCAAATATATCTCAGGAAAAATGGCCGAAGTTTATTTCTGCGTACGAAACCAATCCGGCACAGTTTGCAAATACCGACTGGCAAAACGAATACTACAGAAAGGGGATTACAAAAAAGTTTGACATTGGATACGCCGCCGGAAGCGAGGCTTCAAATATTTCCTTTACAACTTACTACTCTTCTACCGAAGGTGTTATTGTTGAAACCGACGCCAAAAAAATGGGATTCAGATTGAATTCTGACGTAACCCGCGGAAATTTTAAAGTAGGCGAATCGGTCAGTTACGGACACATGGAAGATCATCCGAATATATCTTCGGGGTTTCCGGGAATGTACCAGGTGTCTAATATTCTTCCGCTGGTGTCTGTTTACGACGAAACCATGGAAGGTGGCTTTGGTGGTGCTGTTCCGGGATTGGGAATGAACGATGCATCAAATCCGGTTGCCTTTAATAAACTGATCGACCGTACAAACAGCGCCGATCACATTAAAGTTTCGGGGTACATGCAATACGAATTTATTAAAGACCTGATTCTGAAATTTCAGGGCAGCAGAAGCATGGATTTTTCTCACTATTCAAGTTTTACACCTACTTATATTATTGGTGCTTACGATAAAAATGAGAAAGCTTTTCTGGAAGAGAGTCGGGGCAAGGAGATGAATGACCTGTTTGAGCTTACCCTTAATTATCAGAAAAAAATAAATGAACACGAGTTCTCGGGGCTGCTTGGCGCTTCGCAGGAAGAATACACGTTTAAAGATTTGAGCGCATCAGCCACAAAATTCGAGAATAACACCTTGCGTTTGCTGGTTCACGGACAGGAAAACTTTGCGGTTGGTGGCAATTACTACCGGAGTGGACTTCGCTCCGCTTTTGGCCGGGTCTCCTATAACTATGGACTGAAATACCTGTCGATGTTGTCGTTCCGTTACGATGGATCATCCAAATTCGGAGAAGGCAATAAATGGGGATTTTTCCCGTCGCTTTCGTTGGGGTGGAATTTGAGTAACGAACCGTTTTGGGAACCCATAAAAAGCACTGTCTCGGCCTTTAAACTGAAGGGCAGCTACGGTGTTTTGGGGAACCAGTCAATTGGCACGTACCGTTACATCCCGCAGGTTTCGTACGACACCAACAACCTCAACTATTCTTACAATTCAGATGATATCAGTCTGGGCTATGCGGTAACTTCTCTTCCGTCGTATTCCATCAGGTGGGAAAAAACGCTATATAAAAATGCAGGGTTCGATGCTGCTTTTCTGGATAACCAGTTAGAGTTGTCGTTTGAAGTTTATGAAAAGTACACTTCCGATATGCTTACCGAAAAGCCCATTAGTTCGGCAACCGGAGTATCTTCTTTCCCGATTGTAAACGAAGGCGAACTTAAAACAACAGGTTGGGAACTGCAGGCTTCTTATCGAAATATGCAGAATAAATTTAAGTACGACATCGATTTTAACCTATGGCATTACAAAAGTGTTTTGAAGAAGATGGCTGACGAAGGTTACCTTTATGAAACCGGTCCGGCGCGTACATACGTGGGAGGTGAAATTGGTGAATTTTGGGTTTTCGAAGCAGGAGATATTTTTAGGTCTGACGCAGAACTGGAAGCCTGGAACAAAGAGCACGGATATACTGACGACAACGGGGTTTGGAATCCATTGCAACCGGCTGCTGCTCCGGGAGACTTGCGTTTTGTTGACCAGAATGGCGATGGAATGCTCGATTCCAACGACAAAATAAAGGTGGGTAGCGGCGTGCCCGATGTCACACTTGGCGTAAACGTCAATTTGTATTATGGCAATTTCGATTTGGTGGCCAATATTTACGGAGATTTTGGGCAGAAGAGGTACAACTTTATGAAGCGACAACTTCAGCGTGCCGATAAAAATTTCAATTACGGGCGCGATATGCTGAATTCGTGGACCACCGATAACACCGGCTCTGATATTCCGCGTGCTGTGGTTGGCGACCCGAATGATAACAACCGCTTATCTACCAGATATGTTGAGAATGGCGATTACATCCGGCTGAATAACCTGCAGATTGGGTACACGTTGCCCAAAAGCGTTGCCGGGAATATTGGAGTAGACAACCTGCGGTTTTATGTGGGCGGGTTGAAACTTCTCACCTTAACAAAATACGAAGGTTACGATCCCGGAATGACCGGAGGGATTGGTGCGAAAGGCGTTGACGATGCATTGTATCCGTTGAGCAGAACTTACCTTGTTGGTCTTCAGTTAACTTTTTAACCTGAAATAGTTATGAAAAATAATATATTAATTACACTAATACTTGTTGCCGTATTTTTTGCCGGCTGCGACGACTCTTTTCTGGAAGAAGCAACAAACCCCAATGCCTTAACCAGCGAAAGCTTTTGGCAGAAAGAAGAAGATGCACTCAAAGGTCTTACCAGCGCTTATGCTACCCTGCAGCCAAGTATGGGCTGGGCGGCACCTTACGAACAATATATCGTTACCGAAAATTACCGGACTGATGAGCTGGACTGGAGAGACGATGTTACCTCCTGGATTCGCCTTGCCTCTTTTACCAATGAGCCTGCCAATGATGTCAGCAGTCAGTATTGGAACTATCAGTTTCAGGGGGTTTTTCGTGCAAATCAGTGTATCGAAGGCATTCCCCAAATTCCCGAAATATCGCCCGATGTTTTGGAAAATACCGTGGCCGAAGCTCGGTTTCTGAGAGCATTCTTTTACTTTAATTTGCTTCGGAATTTCGGAGAACGATTGCCGCTTTACAAAGTTGCTTTTGGGGGCACACAGGAGCACTATTATCCGCCCCAGGCAAGTCCCGGAGAAATAGTCAGTTTTATTGAAACGGAATTGAAAGCAGTTCAGGAAATATTGCCTGAAAGTTACGATGCCGAAAATGCCGGAAGAGCTACCAAATGGGCTGCAACTGCTATTTTGGCAAAGTTGTACCTCTGGCAGGGAAGCTATGCTGACGCAGTTCCGGAGTTGAAAAAAATTGTAGATTCCGAGCAATTCGACCTGGTTACGGATTACGGGCATTTGTGGGATGCGCGACATAAAAACAGCAGCGAATCAATTCTGGAAGTTCAGTTTTCAGGAGATCGCACCGGAAGCAGGCGCGAGTTTCACTGGATTACCATCCACCTTGCGTCATTTAATATTCCCGGCGGCGGTTACGAAGAAGCTTATCCGTCTCAGTGGCTATTCAACTTAATGAAAAAGGATACTACCGAAACCGGTGAATATGGAGATCGTATTCTGGAAACAATTATGTTCAATTCTCCTCAGAGTACTGCGTATTATTACGGAGAGAATGAATTTACCAACTTCCACAGCCCTAACGAAATTTTCTGGAAAAAGCACGTGACTTTCCCGGAAGATTTGACCGACTACTGGTATTACAGTATTACCAATATTCCGCTGGTGCGTTATGCAGATGTTTTATTGTTGTACGCCGAAGCGCTGAACGAAACAGAAGGCCCTTCTTCTCTGGTTTTCGAATGCATTAACCGGGTGCGTAATCGTTCTCATGTTGTTCCGGTTCCGGAAACAATGAGCAAAGAACAGGTGCGCGAACACCTGCGGCACGTGGAACGCCCCTGCGAACTGGCGCTGGAAGGCAGCCGGTGGTACGATCTGGTACGCTGGGGTGTAACGCAGGAAACATTGCTGGCACACGGAAAAAGAGGCGCAGAAAATTTTGTCAAAGGCAAACACGAAATATTTCCTCTCCCTTACAAAGAAATGCTTCTGAACAGGGAATGGGAACAAAATTCCGGCTTCGGGAAATAATCTGAAACCTCTCCAAATATAACTAACAGGCGAAGCGCCCCCGAGGGAATTTCCTCAGGGGCCTGCTTCCTGTTTTTTAACTATTTAATTTGATATGAAGTTAAAGTCTATTAGCTTTTTGGGAATGGTGTGCATGCTCGTGACCGGCTTGCACGGGGCAGCCCAAAATTTAGCTTACCGCGTAAATGAAAGCTTTTACGCTGATGTAATTGATGTAAAAAATGTTCCGGAGGACCAGTTGGACAGCAGAGCCTTTGTGTTTTCCGATATGGGAGCCTGGCATGGTTACGCCCTTCCGGAAAAAGACCGGAGCGAAATTTACGGTGGTTTTATTGGCCCGCGCCTGATGACCGGGCGCAGGTGGATTTCGAAATCGCTTTGCAGGCTGTCGCTTACCGTTGATGGAAAAGAGTTCAGCTTTCGTCAGAATTGCCGTGAACTGACATATTATCCCGGCCGGTTGGTGCAGCAGTATGCAAATGGAAATTTGCAGGTCGACATGGAACTGATTTTTGTTTCAACCCGAACGGCACTTATTCAGACTAAAATTAGAAACACTTCGGAGAAAGAAGTAAAAATTGAAGCATCCTGGATAGGGGAGTTGTTGGACGAGAAAGCATCTGTTCTTTTGGTTGAGAACGGAATTAAAGTTCTTTTTCCTAAGACAGAAATGTGTGCATTGGTGCAAACATTAAACGATACAGAGCCTTCTTTCGACGGGCAACAGATTACAATTGCCGAGCAGAAAAGCATTGCATTAAAGCCACAACAAAAATTTGAGGAGACTATTGCACAGACGGTTGTGTTTAATGAAACAGAAGCAGATGCAGAAATGAAAATGTTTCCCGGCTTCCTCGAAAATTATCAGGCTCTGGAAACCGAAAACTATAATCGCTGGAACGGTTATTTTGAAAAAGTTTTTTCGCGACAGTCAAAATATTTAGAAGAAGACCAGTACCGCAGGCTGGCTGTAAAAACAATAATAACGCTGGTAACGAACTGGCGTAGTCCGGCAGGCGATATTTTGCACGATGGAGTTTTTCCTTCATATGTCGGATTTAATTCGTTTTGGGCGTGGGACTCGTGGAAACATGCAGCCGGGCTGGCGCTTTTCGACGTTGAGCTGGCGCAAAAACAGGTGCTCGCCATGTTCGATTATCAGGATGAACACGGTATGATTCCTGACCTGGTAAGTATCGACAAAAAGTGGAATAACTGGCGGGACACCAAACCACCTCTGGCTGCCTGGGCTGTGTACAACATTTTTCGCGAGGGAGGTTCAAAAGATTTTGTTGCTGAAATACTGCCTAAACTTTTAAAATATCATTATTGGTGGTACCGGTTTCGCGACCACGATTCCAACGGATTGTGCGAATATGGCTCAACCGACGGAACTCTTGTGGCAGCAGCCTGGGAAAGTGGAATGGATAATGCCGTGCGGTTTGACAATACCGCCATGCTGAAGAATGAGGAACCGGGTTCTTGGTCGACGAATCAGGAAAGCGTTGATTTGAACTCCTTTTTGTATGCCGAGAAAAAATACCTCGCAAAGTTGTTGCAGGTAACCGGGAACCGCGAGCAGGCCGGCCGGCTGGAAAAGGAAGCCGAACAGTTGAAAAATACGATTCTTCGAAAAATGTTCAACAAGGAACAGGGTTTTTTCTTCGACAAAAAGTTGAGCAGCGACAGCCTTATTGCTGTATGCGGCCCTGAAGGATGGCTGCCGTTATGGGCGGAAGTTGTAGAACTAACGCAGGCAAAATCGGTGGCCGCTGTTATGGCTCAACCATCGAAATTCAATACAAAGGTTCCGTTGGGCACGCTCGCTGTAAATCATCCCGGGCTTCAGCCATACAACGGCTATTGGAGAGGGCCTGTCTGGATAGACCAACTCTATTTTGGAATTGTGGGCTTGAAGAATTATCAGTTTGATAAACTGGCAGATGAGTTGCTTCTGAAATACCTGCATAATGCCGAAGGACTTTTGGGCAAAGACCCCATTCATGAAAACTATAATCCGTTAACCGGAGAACGGCTAAATGCACCTCATTTTAGCTGGTCTTCCGCTTTAACCCTGAGATTACTGGCAGGGGAATAATTTTAAAAATCAAACATTTAATCCAATGAATAAAATAAATATAACATTGTTGGGAGTGCTGCTTGCTTTGTTTTGTCAGGCACAGCAGCAACCCGAGTGGAACGACCTTTCTGTTTTGCACGTGAATAGGGAGCCTTCCCGCACCTATTTTTATGCCTTCGAAAACCGAGAGCTGGCGTTGAAAAACAACAAAGAGGAATCTGCCTTTTTTGCGTCGTTGAACGGAACATGGAAATTCCATTGGGCGGCAACGCCTGCTCTTCGTCCGGCTGATTTTTACAAGAACGGATACGATACCGGCAACTGGGACGAGATTGATGTCCCTTCCAACTGGGAACTTCGCGGATATGGCGTGCCTTTTTATGTTAGCGCCGGCTATGGTTTTAAAATTGACCAGCCGCACATCGATCCGTCAAATAATCCGGTGGGGTCGTACAAACGGACTTTTATCATTCCCGAAAATTGGAATGGCCGGGAAACATTTATCCATTTTGGCGGTGTTAGTTCAGCTTTTTATGTTTGGGTGAACGGCGAAAAAGTGGGTTACAGCCAGGATTCAAAAACACCTTCTGAATTTAATATCACCGGCTTTGTTCATCCCGGAGAAAATGAACTGGCTGTTGAAGTTTATCGCTGGTGCGATGGCAGCTATATTGAAGACCAGGATTTTTGGCGTTTTAGCGGAATTCAGAGAGATGTTTTTCTCTATTCGCAACCGGCCGTGCGTATTCAGGATTTTGAAGTAACCACCAACCTGGACAAGCAATACAAAAATGCCGCCTTGCAGATGGAAATTGAGCTTGCTGGGCTCGTAAGCAAAACAAAGTATGAAGTGCAGGCCAGCTTGTTTAGTCCTGAAGGTGATGAGGTTTTTAGTAAAACGATCTCTTCGAATGATGGCGGACTGGAAAACTCTACTGTGCAATTTGAGCAGCTCATCGAAAAACCGTTAAAATGGTCAGCCGAAACACCACATCTTTATCAATTGATAATAGAGCTGAAAGTCAGTGGGAAAACAGTTCAGGTTGTCAATTACCCGATTGGGTTCAGAAAAGTAGAAATACAACACGCTCAGTTGCTGGTGAATGGTACTCCGGTATATTTGAAAGGGGTGAACAGGCACGAACACGATCCGGTAAACGGGCACGTGGTTACAGAAGAATCGATGATTCAGGATTTAACGCTGATGAAGAAAAACAACATTAACAGCGTAAGAACGAGCCATTATCCCAACGACCCGAAGTGGTACGAACTGTGTGATAAATACGGAATGTACGTTGTGGACGAGGCTAACATTGAGAGCCACGGGATTGGCTATGACCCGGATAAAGCGTTGGCAAATCGTCCCGAATGGGAAAATGCTTTTATCGACAGAACCGAAAGAATGTTTGAGCGCGACAAGAATCATCCTTCGGTTATTATTTGGTCTTTGGGAAATGAGTCCGGTTCGGGGTGTAATTTTCAGGCAACCTATAGGTGGCTGAAGGAACGGGATAAATCGAAACGCCCCATCCACTCTGAAGACGCCGGGAAAGATGATTACACCGATATTTATTGCCCGATGTACAAGCAAATTGATGAGTTGATAAAGCATGTGCTCAGCAAACCGCGCCGGCCGATGATTCTTTGCGAATATGCGCACGCAATGGGAAATAGTGTTGGTGGGTTAAAAGAATACTGGGATGTTATAGAAAAGTACCCGTCGTTGCAGGGAGGCCATATTTGGGATTGGGTAGACCAGGGCATTCTGAAAAAAGATGAGCAAGGCCGCGAGTTTTGGGCTTATGGTGGCGATTTTGGCCCGAAGGGCACGCCAAGTACCGGTAACTTTTGTATGAACGGCCTGGTTACAGCAGATCGTATTCCAAATCCCCACCTTAGCGAGGTTAAAAAAGTCTATCAGAACATCGGATTCCAACTGGTGGATTATTCTACCGGGCAGGTGAAAGTTGAGAACAAGTATGCATTTATTAATTTGAATAACTTCAAGTTTGTATGGAAGATCGAGGCGAACGGAGTTGAAATTGCCACTGGCAATTTTTATGCGGCAGATGTGCCTGCCGGCAGTTCGTCAATAGAAAAGGTGGATTTGCCGGTTATTAATGCGACTCCGGGCACCGAGTATTTTCTGAATTTGTACGCAAAGGTCATTCAGAATGACGGGCTGGTTAAAGCCGGAGATATTTTGGCTGCAGAACAGATTGAGCTGCCATTTAAAACACCGGGGAAAATCATTCCGGAGTTGAATCCCGTGAAATTGGATGAATCGGATGAAATGTTACGGGTTGCGGGAAATGGATTTGATATTCGGTTCGATAAAAAAAGCGGTTATTTAAACAGCTACAGTTTAACCGGGCAAAAAGTATTAACTGCTGATTTGAAACCTAATTTCTGGAGGGCACTTACCGACAATGATTTTGGCGGAGGTTACGTGCCGAAGTATTGTGCCCCCTGGCGCGAAGCCGGGAAAAATGCAACATTGCAAAGTTTTGAAATTACCGCGCAAGATGATAATTATTGTCAGGTTTCAACTACTCATTCAGTTTCCGTTGGTGAGTCAGAGTTGAGAATTGTTTACGACATATACGGTTCCGGCGATGTGCTCATCAGTTACGACTTTTATGCAGGAAACGATTCGTTGCCCATTATTCCGAGGATTGGACTTACCACAACTCTTGACAAATCATTCGACAATGTAAAATGGTTTGGCCGGGGTCCGCAGGAGAGTTATGAAGACAGGAAAACCAGCGCTTTTGTCGGACTTTATTCGGGCACGGTTTGGGAACAGTACTATCCGTACAATCGTCCCCAGGAAAACGGAAACAAAACAGACGTCCGCTGGATGGCATTAACTAACGCCGATGGGATAGGGCTTGTTGCTTTTGGTGAGCCTTTTATCAGCACCAGTGTTTTCAATTTTCCAAACGAAGATTTGGACAGTGGCTCCGATAAAAAAGAACAACGGCATTTGAGTGACATTACCAAAAAAGAGATGGTCACCTGGAATATCGATTTCAGGCAAATGGGAGTTGGTGGCGACACGAGTTGGGGAAAGCGGGCTTTGCCGCACCCTCAATACATGCTCCCGGCAAAAAACTATTCTTTTAAGTTCAGGCTGTCGCCAATTAACTGGGATGCCGATTCTGTTGCCAAAAAGCAACAACAGGTTTTTAGCAGATAAACTGGTTGAATATTTAAATGATTGTCCGTTTTCTTACATTTGTGAAAACTGATTTGGGGTGTCTTGTTTATTCAAGAGCTCGTCAGTTTTTCGGTTCTAAAGAAAAACGATTGAGCCGGGTAAGAAAACGGATAATCATCGATTAAAATTAAAAAGCATGAAGGTTCACGATAATATTTTAAGAGCTCTCTCTCTGGAGGGAAAAGTAGCAGTTGTGTCTGGAGGCGCTTCAGGAATCGGGCTCGGTTCTGCAACAAAACTGGCCGAGGCCGGTGCAAACATTGCGTTGCTGGATGTTAACGAAGAGAAAGGCGAGCAGGCAAAAAAGCAAATTGCGGCCTTGGGCGTACAGGTAATATTTATCCGATGTGACGTGAGAATGGCTGAAGATTGCCGGAACGCTGCCAATAAAGTTTTTGATACTTTTGGGCGGATTGACATTTTACATAACAACGCCGGCATTGCTGTGCGGAAAAACGCCGTTGATTTAGAACCCGATGAGTGGGATTTGGCGCTGGATGTGTCGCTGAAAGGGCAGTACCTGTTGTCGAAATATATAATTCCCTACATGAAAAAAGGCGGGGGCGGAAGTATTATCAACACCGGCTCCGGCTGGTCGTTACGTGGCGGCGAGAATGCTGTGGCATACTGCGCCATGAAAGGCGGAACGCTGAACATGACCCGTGCCATGTGTATCGATCATGGGAAAGACAACATCCGCGTAAATACGGTTTGCCCGGGCGACGTGGATACTCCGATGTTGCGCAGCGAATGTGAGCAGTTGGGAGGCCAGTACAATGATGATTATAAAACAGAATGCGCACAACGCCCCATCGCACGGCTGGGAACGCCCGAAGACGTCGGGAATGCAGTGTTGTTTCTTGCCAGCGATTTGTCTTCGTGGGTGTCCGGAGCCTACCTGGTTGTTGACGGTGGAGGAATTGCCTGATTGGTTGCTGTGTTTCGATTTTAAAATATATAATTGAGCGAATGGGGACGAAGTGTCCTCATTTTGTTTTGTCAGCATTTGTTTGAAAATGCGATGAGGCTTTTTATGGAAGCCTGTTTTCTTTGGTGGTTCTCTAGTGCTGGGGTAGCGCTTCGTTGCAAAAAAACAAATAATTTTTTTTGTAACGAATTTTATGTTCTATTTTTGAACTTCTAGCTAATTGCAATGTCAGAACTCAAAATCGAAAAAGAACTTGTTGAAAAACTTCGGCTTGGCAACGAAATGGCCTTCGAGCTGATTTTTCACAGGAGCAAAGGCAAACTAAAAGGTTTTCTCACCAAAGTTCTTCCGGCAGGTGAAGATGCAGAAAGTGTTTTGCAGGAGGTTTACCTTAAGGTCTGGCAAAACAAGCGGTCGATAAAAACAAACAAAAGTTTTGAGACCTACCTTTTTGCCATTGCTCGTAATATGGTTATCGATTTGATGCGGAAACGATATCACCAGCAAAAGTATCTTGAAGAGCTATTTTATCATCTGCAAAAAGAGGAGCCTGCTGCAGAGGATACTCCACTGGCAAGTGTAAGTTATTCAGCGTTGGAGAAGAAAGTTTTTGAGTCAATAGAAAAACTACCTCCGCAACGCCAAAAAATATTCAAACTGAACAGGATAGACGGGCTCACTTATAAAGAGATTGCCCAAAAACTCGACATCTCAGAAAATACAGTTGATTCGCAAATGCGCAGCTCTCTTGCCTTTTTGCGGAAAGAGATGAAATTCTTTTTGAACCTTCTTTTTTTTATGTATCTGTAATTTTTGTTCCGGGGAAAATCAATTTTCATTTGCCGTTATATTCCTGATTCTAAAGTTTTTTGTGCGAGGTGATAAAATTAATGATAAAAAAAGCATTTCCGGATCACGGAAAAATATTTCTCAAACGTATTCAATATTGTACACGAAATTATCTGAAAAACGAATGGATAAAAAGACCAACGATATTATTGAAAAGTTTATTGCAGGAAATATACTTACAGAGGATGAATCCATTCGTCTGGATAAACGGTTAAATGATTCTCATTACAGGGAAGAGCTTGCTGATTTTCTGGAAAATAAATGGGATTCCAGTGAGTCAGAGGATGTTCAATTGCAGTTTGAGCAGATTAGGAAACAAATTCGTGGTTCATCTTCGTATCGGAAAACGCGCCGGTTGTTCATAGTGCTATCAAAGGCAGCAGCGCTTTTAATTGTTCCAATACTGGCTGCTGCTCTTTACTTTTATTTTACACAGCCTGTGTCTGATGAGATGTTGACACTGTCTACACAAAAAGGTGAGCTAACGAACGTGATACTTCCTGATGGCTCAAAAGTGTGGCTGAATGTAGATTCCAAATTAAGTTATCCGCTTAATTACGGGACAAAGTCACGAAGCCTTGAATTGAAAGGAGAAGCATATTTCGAAGTGGAAAAGAACGAAAAGCTGCCTTTTGAAGTTACTGCGGGAAACGTAACAACCAAGGCACTTGGAACCCGTTTTGTCATTTCTGCATATCCGGAATCTTCAGAAGTTAAATCTTCGCTGGTTGAGGGGGCTGTTGAAGTAAGTTGTGGCCCAAGTCTTAAAGTTTTGCATCCGGGACAGCAATTTGTCTTATATAAAAATAGAAAGGAATACACAGTTAAGTCTTTCAATAAAGAGTACGAACTGGGCTGGAAAGATAAACAGTTGGCATTCTATTTAGCTTCGTTTGATGATGTGATTGAACAGCTTGAGAAGTGGTACAATATAAATATTGAGTATGATTCTGATTCATTTAAATCCGAAACCCTTACCGTCAGATTTGAAAAGAACGAAACACTTGAACAGGTTTTAAAGGTTTTTTCAAAGGCAAACGGATTTCAGTATTCAGTAGAAGGAGGGCGTGTTATTATTAAAAAGTAGAAGTATGGAATAAAAAAAACGGACAAAGCCGTTTGCGCCGGCAATGCCCGAAAAATGTAATATTTTATTTACTAAAACTTGTCAAATTTATGAAAAAAAGAAAACCTTTCCTAACAGGGAATGAATATCTCCTGTTACGAAAAATGCTAAGAACTATGAAACTAACGATTTTTGTATTACTGTTTTCGACGATGTTGGTTTCTGCAAGTGTTTATTCGCAGAATACACGGTTAACAATGCAGTTTTCCGGAATTGCTTACGAACAATTCTTTAAAGAGGTGGAGAAACAGACCGAATACCGGTTCGCCTTTTCCAATTCAAAGCTTGATCCAACACAGACGATTAATGTTGATGTTACCAATGAAACATTGGACCAGATTCTTGATGAAAAATTGCCATATGGAATTTCTTATGAAATAATTGATCGTTATGTGGTTATCCTAAATGCCAAAGAAAAAAATTCTAAAGGAAGAGTTGCTGGTAACGTAGAACAGGGGAATACTGTGTCGGGTAAAGTAACGGATACAGGCGGTCAGCCGCTTCCGGGCGTAACTGTTGTGGTGAAAGGTACTACCCAGGGGACAGTAACCAATGCGGATGGAGAATACTCTCTGGCAAATATTCCGGAAGCCGCGGTTTTGCAGTTCTCTTTTGTAGGGATGAAGATGCAGGAGGTAGCGACGGAAAACCGGTCAAATATCAATGTTGTAATGGAGGAAGAGACAATTGGATTGGAAGAGGTAGTTGCAATAGGTTATGGAACTATGCGAAAAGCAAACCTTACCGGGGCTGTAGATCAAATAACTAACGATGTTTTTGAAAACCGATCGGTATCTAACGTTACACAAGCTTTGCAAGGTGTGGTTCCCAACCTTAATATTTCATTGGAAGATGGAAAACCAGGACGTTCGGCATCATATAATATACGTGGAACAACTTCTATAGGACAAGGAGGAAGTGCATTAGTTTTGATTGACGGAGTTGAGGGTGATCCCGCCTTGCTTAATCCCAACGACGTTGAAAGTGTATCCGTATTGAAAGATGCAGCTTCTGCAGCCATATATGGAGCGCGAGCCTCTTTTGGTGTTGTCTTAATTTCCACTAAAAAGGCTTTAAAAGAAAAGACCTCAATTAACTATACGGGAAATTTTTCGGTTCAGTCTCCCACAACTACACCTGACTTTGTAAGCGATGGTTACATCTGGGCTGAAAGATTTCGCGAAGCCTATTATGGATGGTATAATTATTCATCGCTTCCTAGTAAAATTAACACTGTCCAATCATACTCCGATGCTTGGCTTGAAACGTTCAAACAACGCAAAGAACAAGGGGTAATAGAGGAAGTAGTAGCTGCAACGAATGGAGACTATATCTACTATGGAAATACAGATTGGTATGATTTGCTATATAAGAATCAGGTGCTTGCTCAGGACCATAATATTACTATATCGGGTGGTTCAGATAAATCGGACTTTTACATCTCAGGTCGCATTTATGACTATGGAGGGTTGTATGATTTCAACCCCGATACATACCAAATGTTAAACATCCGGGCTAAAGGCTCACTTCAAATATTTGATTGGCTAAAAGTGACAAACAATATGGAGTTTTCAAATATGAAATATCATATTCCTATCACCGTGAGTGAGTATGGTTATTCAATTCAACGAATTATTGAAGTGGACGCACCGCCTGTTGCGACAGTTTATAACCCCGACGGGACACTGACTAGGGCATCAAGTTATGCAGTTGGAGACTTCATTTACGGGAAAAATGCAAAAAACACCTATAAAAAGGTATTGAGAAACACCACAGGATTCACCGCAAAATTTCTGGAAGATAAACTCAGGATAAACGGAGATTTTACATTCCGTGATTATGAAAACGACGGGAATCGAAAAAGGGTACAGGTACCCTACAGTACATCAGAGGGAGTAATTTCCTATACGGGGACAAAATACAACGATTACCTCGAAACATTTGGAAACACTATCTATACAGCTACAAACCTGTATGCCGAATTTGAAAATACTTTTGATGAAGATCACTATTTTAAAGGAATGGCAGGCTATAATTATGAAACATCAAAGTACAATTACACCTCTGTTCAGAGAAATGGATTGTTATTGGAAGATGCAGAAAGTTTGAACCTTTCTTTAGGCGAGTCTATTACGACATCAGCTTCTTATAACAAATGGAGAATCGCTGCCGGATTTTTCCGGTTAAACTATGGATATAAAAATCGATACTTAGTTGAAGTTAATGGTCGCTATGACGGTTCGTCGAAATTTCCTGATGCTCAGCAGTTTGCCTTTTTCCCATCCATATCAGCCGGATGGAGAATTTCGGAAGAGCCCTTTTGGAAAATCAATAAGGATGCTATTTCCGATGTCAAAATGCGTGCATCTTATGGTTCTCTCGGCAACGGGAATGTTTCCCCATACAGTTTTCAGGAATTGCTTTCCATCAGCACGTCAAGTCGGGTAATTAATGGATCATTAAATAAATATACTCGTAATCCTGCTGTTATACCTAACAGTTTGACATGGGAAACCTCCACAACGTCTGACTTTGGCCTCGATTTTGGGCTGATGAAGGGGAAACTACGTTTTTCTGGAGATTATTATGTTCGAAAGACCACGGATATGTATACGGTTGGAGTAACTCTCCCTGATGTATTTGGAGCAACTTCGCCCAAAGGGAATTATGCGGATATGACTACAAAAGGTTGGGAATTATCGTTAACATGGAACGATAGTTTTACTTTAGCCGACAAACCATTCCACTACAAGGTAAGAGCCACACTGCATGACTACAGCTCCACTATTGACCGGTATAACAATGCTACCAATAGTTTAAGCGATTATTATGAAGGAATGAAAATTGGTGAAATATGGGGTTATAAAACTGACGGTTTATTTCAGTCTGAGGCTGAAACTGAAGGTTACGTCAATACCATTATTAAAACCTCGAACAATGGTACAACCTATCCAGGAGACCTTAAGTTTATGGATTTAAACAATAACAAGAAAATCGATTATGGAGATAATACCGTTGATAATCCTGGAGATAAGAGAATTATTGGTAACGAGAGCCCTCGCTATATTTATAGTTTTACCTTTAATGGTGATTGGAATAGTTTTTTCTTTTCTGCATTTTTTCAGGGTGTGGGTAAACAGGATTGGTTTCCAAGTAAAGAATCCAGTTTCTGGGGACAATACAATCGCCCGTATAACAGTCTTCCTTCCTGGCATATCAACAACTACTGGACCGAAGATAATCCCGATGCCTATCTTCCACGTTATGCCGGATACAATCGATCTTTAGGATATGGCAATACGATTACCGACAGATACCTTCAAAATGTTGCCTATATTCGTTTGAAAAATCTGCAAATTGGTTATACTCTTCCTAAACATTGGGTTTCAAAAGTAAAAATGCAAAATGCCCGAGTATATATAACTGGAGAAAACTTATGGTGCTGGTCGCCACTTTATAAACGTACAAAAGATTTCGACGTTACAAATGCGATTTCAGGAACAGAATCTGATTTAAGCTCAAATTCAATGGGAGATGGAAACAGTTACCCAATAATGAGGAGTATTTCTTTTGGTTTATCCTTAACATTTTAGCGCATAATTATTATGAAAAAAATATTCTATTCTTTGTTCATTGTATTCCTTCTGGTCACTTCGTGTGACCTTTACGAAGCTCCTAAATCTTCTGTTGGGAAAGATGCTGTATTCAGTTCTGAAGCAGGCCTTGAAACCTATTCTTATTCGTTCTATAACATGTTGCCAACCGGAAGTGGACTGAACCAGATAGAAATTGATTTGGTTGATTTTGGTGCCATTAACAACCTGCCTGACTTTCTTTCAAAAAATGCTTATAGTGAAGAAATCAGCAGTGGTTGGAACTGGAATGATTTACGTAATGTGAATTATTTTATTGAAAATTGTGCTGATGAGTCTGTTGAAGAAACTGTCAGGAACAATTATCTCGGCATCGCTCGTTTATTCCGTGCATACTTTTATTATAATATGGTAACTGCTTTTGGCGATGTCCCGTGGATCGACAAACCGCTTGACGTGGACGACGTGGAGTTATATGCTGCCCGTGATTCACGTGAACTGGTAATGGAAAAGGTTTATGAAGATCTTGAATTTGCTTGTAACAATATTACCGTTACCACTGATGCCACTGGATCAATGGTGACCAAATGGGTTGCTTATGCTTTTGCGTCACGCGTATGTTTGTTTGAAGGTACTTTCCGCAGATACCACAACTTAAGCTTGTCAACTTCTGCCGAAACATGGTTACAGCGTGCAGTGACGATATCCGAATATTTAATGAACAACTCTGGTAAAAAACTTTATATTGCTGAAGGAGTTGAAAATTCATATCGGGCACTGTTCACCAACGACAGTCCTATCACCGACGAAGTATTGATGGCAGTATGCTCTAGTGCAGAGTTGGGCGTTTACCACAATGCCAACTGGAAATGGACCTCGCCCACTTTCGGCAACCGTTTCAGTATGATCCGACCGTATATCAATACTTATCTGCAACTCAATGGAACACCCTACACCAGCAAGACTGGCTGGGAGACCGAAACTTTTTATGAAGAGTGCCAGAACCGTGATTACCGTTTGCCACAAACCATCCGCACCCCTGGGTATGCTCGCGAAGGAGAAGCTACTGCTCCTGATTTCGCAGGCTATGTCCGTACAGGTTACCAACCGCTGAAATTTTGTTTAGACGAAACCGTATATGACAATGCAAGCTTGAACACCAATGCATTGCCGCTTTTCCGTTACGCAGAAGTATTACTCAATTATGCAGAGGCCAAAGCCGAACTGGAAACATTGACCGATGCCGATTGGGCCAAAACTATTGGCGCTTTGCGTGCACGCGCCGGGATCACCGGCGGACTTTCAACCAAACCCACAACTATTGACAGCTACTTTCAGTCTATTTACTTTCCTGACATCTCAGATCCGGTACTGCTCGAAATACGTCGGGAGCGGGCTATAGAACTATGTCTCGAAGGATTCCGATTCAATGATTTGAGAAGATGGAAATGCGGCAGCTTGTTATTAATGAATTGGGATGGGATGTATATTCCTGAACTCAACATTCCTATAGACCTAGACCACGATGGAACTTACGATGTCATTTTTTATACATCCGATGAGGAACTAGAAAATGCAAAAGCATTGACGGGTGATTGGAACACAGCCAGTGCCAACTGTGCCACAGTTTATGTGGAAGAAGGTAGTGGAAGCTCAAGCCAGTTACAACTAGTAAAAAAAGCTGAAAATGCAGAAGGTTTTTATTTAACATGGGATTATCCGAACAACTACAAAAGGGTATGGGGTGAAAAACAATACCTCTATCCTATTCCTTATAACGTAATGGTTAAAAACCCGAATATCACCCAAAACACCGGGTGGGGAGACGGTGCTACAAATGACGGAAATTAAATAAAAAGGCAATAAAAAATTCAAGAGGCTCTTTATTTCATATAAAATGTCCTCTTGGATTTTAATACATATTCTTAGGTTCAAAAAACGTTCTGGAACATCATAGACAATAAATATGAATTATAAATTGTACCACGGTATTATCTTGTTATGTTGGCTTTTTGCCTTCCAACCAGGCATTGCACAAACCAGCCCTTTTCATCTGAAAATAATGAGTTTTAATGTATGCAGGTCCGGAGAACTCACACAGTATTCAGTTACACCATTTGCCGACCTCATCCGCCACTATCAACCCGATGTGGTGGCTTTACAAGAAGTAGACTACAAAGTAGCACGGAGTAACAACATGGACTTCGCAACTGAACTGGGCGCTGCCTTAGGAATGTTCCCCGTTTTTGGAAAAGCTATTTCTTACCAGGGAGGCGAGTATGGGATAGCTGTCCTTTCCAAATACCCGATTTCTGCCTTTCAAACCTATGCGCTTCCGGCACCTGACGGAACTAAGGAAGAGCGCGCGGTACTCATCACTGAAATAGGATTTCCTTCGGGACAAAACCTAAAATTTGCAAGCACTCACCTCGACCATTCTTCCGATAAAGTCCGATCGGTTATGGCCAGCGCCCTGAACTCCTACCTTTTGGAAGGTGAAATGCCTATAATAGTAGGAGGTGATTTTAATGCAGAACCGGAAGAAAGTGCCATTGTAGACGGAATGCAGCAATGGAAGCAAATTGGTGATGACAGCCCGACCCACCCAGATAATCCAATAAAAAAAATCGATTATCTTTTCGGCTATCCTAAAGAAAAATGTGTGACCATCAGCTACCAAGTGATAAAAAAAACCGGCATTTCAGATCATTGCCCTGTCCTGGCAGAAATTAAATTTCAGTAAATGATGACTAGAAAGGAATTGAACATTTTTTTTTGGACAGCATTATCAATGATACTACTTGTTGCCTGTTCAAAAAATAATGAAACGGAACAAGACGAATCACCTTGGAATAAAAACAATACTGTTACCATTCAGTTTTATTCACGATTAAACAATGAAACCTTATTTCAAACAAGCAGTTATACTGAATTAGTAAATCAATTGCAAAACCAACCCCATAGGGTAGCTATTCTGCACTGCGCCGATGCCTCTTTAAACACTGCCAATCAACTGAACCCAACGGTTTCAATTGCAGCTCAAGCTGGTAAAGTTCCACTTTTCAATAAAAGTTCCCTTTCAGACAACGAAGTGAGAGGTTCAGGTGTACTAATTGGACATACCACCACTGAAATGAAAACTCTTCCAGTGGCTGACGGATGTACATGGTTTTCCATCCCTACCTATGGAAGTCCAATTCTTTTCATGTCATTTTCTACCATTTCTTTTGAAGAGGGAACCCACATTTCTCCTGGAGCTACTATCATCCGTGAAAATATTGATGATGAGACTGTAATGATAGGCACTATAAATAAAACACTTAGAGAACAACTCGAATCAGAATTCCCTTCTGAAATCTATCGTTTTGTTTCCATTGAAGGAACCAGTAGTGCAAATTCACAAGCGATTTTTATTTTAACTACTAAAAGATGGATAGTCAGAGAAAGCACTGAAATACAAATAGACAATAAAAAAATCTCTTCCTTTCAAATTCAAGTCGAGAAGTTAGAATAACCCTGAAATTTCAAGAAGAATTCACCTAAATGTTTATTGTCTTAATAATAGCTTTTTGAAAAAAATGAAAAATCTGAAGAAGACGCTTTTTATTACGGTATTTTGTACAGTTTATATTTCATCGCAAATAAGTGCTCAAAAACAAAATGCAAATGTGTACGAATTTCGGGAAATGAACCAACAGAGTTATCGGTATTATATCAATATTCCCGATATAGAAGGATATGAAACTCTTAAATGTGATTTTCATATTCACACAATTTTTTCTGACGGGCAGGTATGGCCCGGAATGCGAGTAAACGAAGCATGGAATGACGGTCTGGATGCCATTGCTATTACTGATCATATTGAATACCACCCGAATAAATCGATTGTCAATAGCGATTTAAACACATCGAACGAAATGGCATTGAAGCAGGGTAACGAGATCGGAATGCTTGTCATTAAAGGAACGGAAATCACCCGCTCGAAACCATTAGGGCACATTAATGCCCTTTTTGTTCAGGATGCTAATAAAATTGAAGTTGCTAATGAACTGGATGCTATTGATGAAGCAGTAAAACAGGGTGCTTACCTAATCTGGAATCATCCCGGATGGCCAAATGATACCAGCACTTTATATCCTATACATAAAGAATTGATTGCAAAAAAGAAATTACATGGAGCTGAAGTTTTTAATTCTTGGGAATACTACCCAAAAGTATTGGACTGGTGTAATGAATATGGGTTGGCTTATTTCGCAAATACCGATCTCCATTATACCAGTGCAAATATGTATCGTGAAAAATTTCAAAGACCAATGACATTGGTCTTTGTTGAAGAACGTTCTGTTGAAGGAATTAAAGAAGCTTTATTTGATGGTCGCACTGTTGCTTACTTTAATAAACATCTGGCCGGAAGTGAGAAGTATATCAAATCCCTCATCAAAAAATCACTTTCTGTAAAAGTTGTCAATCTGAAAAAAAATTCTATTGAAATTTGCAATACATCAGATCTTCTGTTTCAAATACAATTTGGGGAATATGCATACTCCATCGCTATTTATCCTAGGGAAGTACTTCGTATTAATATTCCGTCCGAAACCGAGATCGCATTTACTAACTGTTTAACCGGACAAAACAAATATGTAAAGATGCCGCTCTGGTAGTGAATTTGTTATTTAATCATTTCATGAATTGAAAATGAAAAAGTTAATTAGAGCTTTTATTATTATTGTTATTCTGATTTTTGGATGGAGGATCATTTCTGCCCAGCCCAGAATGAATACGAAGAACGACACTTTGAAAGTACTTTGTTACAACCTTCGTTTTGGAGAATTGGCTTCATTGGAGCAACTGGCCGACTTTATTAAAAGTCAAAATCCGGATATAATTGCTTTGCAGGAAGTAGATGTAAAAACCTATCGCGAGCGTGCACCATTGCAAAACGGGAAAGATTTTATCACCGAGTTAGGTTTTCGTACAGGGATGCTTACTGCCTATGCCAAGACCATCCCCTATGCTGGGGGTTACTACGGAATAGGTATTTTGTCAAAATATCCATTCTTACAAACAAAACGGGTGATGCTCCCTATGCCCAATGGATCCAAAGAACAGCGGGCATTATTGCTGGCCGATGTAGAACTTGCCGATGGGAAAATAATCACAATGGTTTGCACGCACCTCGATTATCCATCGTCGGAGGTGCGGCAGTTACAGGTAAAGGCGCTCAACAACGCACTGAAAGAAAATCCGTATCCACTAATTGTGGCCGGCGATTTTAATGCACAACCTGATTCTCCAGAGATAAGCCAGGGGATGGCTTCTTGGAAGCAGGTTTCGTCATTCGATTTTACCATTCCATCCCACAGTCCACAGTCAAAAATAGATTACATCTTTGTATCCCCAATAAAAGCATGGACAGTGATTTCAACAGAAACTCCAAGGGTTACTCTTTCTGACCATTTGCCTGTCGCTGCCACTTTGGAACTAGTTTATTAGTTGGAAGAAATGTTTGTATTGTAAATTGTTTTTAAAAGATTATAGATGATTATATATGGAATTATGGCTCAATCGGGAAAGTTGAAACGGGAGTGTAATCTAAACTCTGTCTGGTATTTTTCTTTCATTCAAAATTAATTCATTTTCTGGATTATTAATCGTAAAAGCTTTTTTGAACGGGA
>NZ_FQUM01000025.1 GCF_900129025.1 Mariniphaga anaerophila
AAATGTATTCATTTTCCTGCCAATCTGGGCAACCAAAATTCGATATTCTTTCACTTTTTTCAAAGCTCCGCTTCCTCAGTTACATTTCATTTGTCTTTGAGGAATAAGCTTTTCTGCCTTGCTCTTTTCTTTGTTTTCTTCTTTTCTTTCCAAAATCTGGCTGACTGTCCAGAAATCCTGTGTTTGTCTTTTCTCTTTTCCTTTCTTGTCTTTGTCTTTTTACAATAGGTTTTTACTTGCTAATCGGTTCCTTCTTCAAATGCGCTGGTAACGGTTGGTACATGTTGTCGGGGCGGATTTCGAAGAGCGTTCCTGTCCGCGAGGACACGGAACTGCGAAACGAGAATCCGCAGTTGGCGTACCACCGAACCCCGCCCTGCAATATGTACTTTGTTGTGTGCTGGCATTCTGTTTGTCGTTAAAAGTCAGACAAATGCATACAATTACCTCTGCTGCTTAATATTTTACTATTTCCAATCAGAAACTATCCATCCCTTGTTTGTTGCAATGCCTCTGTCACATGCTTCTGTTCCAGGGTTTCCGCCTATATATATCTTTTTTGTGCCCGCATTAGTATTAAGCGTTTCAAACAAAGCCTCCAAATCATTGGTTTTCAAATTATTAGTATTGCATTTCAAAGATGTTAGTGCAATGTTTTTGCTAACATCCAAACTTGTCAATTTATTTACACAGCAATCCAACCAGGTCAAATTGACGTTATTGCTCAAATCCAGACTTGTTAGGTGATTATAGTTGCATGATAAGGAATATAGCCAGATATTTTTGCTTACATCTAAACTCGTTAATACATTAAGGTTACAACCCAGATTTGTCAGTGCGATATTATTGCTCAAATCAAAATCAATTATATCACTTTCGCAAGACAATGTTGAGACGTTTCCGCCTATTATGTTAATAGTTCTTGAAGACCTATCGGAATAACTGTGAACTTGAAGACCCCAATCGGATGAATCGGTTTCGATTATTGAACCATCGCCCCAGTCAATTGTGAATGTACCTCTGCCGCTTACGAGTAGTGATACATTGTCATAGTTAATTCCCTTTGTAAGTGTCATTCGCTTTGGTCCAGCAGGAATTACAAATATATGGCAGGTTTTTGAATATCTACCATCATTTGTGGATACAGTAATATTTGCCATTCCTGTAGTTATGGCAACAACTTCACCGTTATCGTTTACAGTTGCTACAGGGGGGGTATCAGAACTCCATAACAATTCCTTGTTTGTAGCGTTGTCTGGCTCTGCAAATGCGATTAAGGTTTCCTTGTCGCCTATTTCAAGCATTAGTGTGGCAGGTTCTTGTATCAATGTGTTGCCGTTTGTTGGAATATACAAATATAAATCAGTTAGAGCAACATCTTCTTTGTCACAGGCAGTTGTCACTACTAAATATGTTACTAAAGCCAGAAAACACACTTTTTTCATACTAAATAAGATTTTAAAATTCTATGCATTGTTTCAATTGGAGATACTCCTTTGTCCATTGTTCTCTATTTGCTTGCACACAACGGTTTTGTGTATGAGTAGTAGCGGATTTATACTCACAAACCTTTCGGTTTGACACTAGCCTTTGTTTTATGTTTATCTTTTGTTTAATCACTTAAACCGCTATTACTTATACACCATGTTATGTGCTTTTTTTCAATAGTTACACAGAAATATATCCATATCTTCTTTCCTTGCCTCGTCAAAAATAAATTCAATATCTTTTTTCAAATTTTCGTTTTCTGGATATTTTTCTTTTAACTTACTTGAATACAGTTTTTTATATTCGTCTAATTCCTCATTCAAAATGCAAAAAGCATGTGGGAAATCTAACGAATATGGACGTTTAAAATAGGAACGATTTCTATTCTCAAATTCATCGAGATATTGTGTGAGCATAGGCCAATTGTCTTCGTTTCGATTAATTGACTTTCCATAGTGTAAGCAAATATCTCTTTCCAAATAACCATAGATCGCGCCTAACGTGCTTTTTCCAAACTTCTCGTTAGCTTTATCTATCAGTAGATGAGTATAGTATTTGTCAGTAGTTCCGTTAATAATATTTTCCATCAGTTTTTTAGAAGACAATTCTTTGGTCGAAAGGTCAAAATGATTCTCTAGTAAATAATCGTATTCATCATGGTCATCAATTTTTATTTTGGTGAATAATGACATATCTTTTGAACCATAAACTGCTCTAACCTCTCTTCCATCCGTTATAATTATTTCTATTTGGTAACTCATTATTAAGTTCGTTTTAATTGCACATAACGGTTGGTACATGTTGTCGGGGCGGATTTCGGAGAGCGTTCCTGTCCGAAGGACACGGAACTGCGAAACGAGAATCCGCAGTTGGCGTACCACCGAACACCGCCCTGCAATATGTACTTTGTTAACACCAGTTTTTTAAACTATATTCCAAATAAACTCAATTACATTTTTCTCATAGTTTACATTAAGAATTAGCATTTTATATTTTTGTCCATTATTTAATTCAACAGTCCAAACTTGATTCTCTTTTAAAGTTGAGTTTTGCTGCAAATCTTTGATATCTGAAAATGGTTTAGTCTCCAAATAGAATTTATAAGCTTCTTCTCTGTTGTCAAACCTTTTCATTAAAACTAGTTTAGAATCCATTGATTCAATGAAGAAACTTGATTCTTCCTTTTGTTTTGAAACTCTAAATCCAGAACTCAATGGAAGACCATCAATTATTTTTTTGCTAAATTGGTTTATACCAGACTCTGGTAGTAAAAGAAAACGTTTTTCTTTAAAAGAGGCTTTGAATTTATCATTCATCCAAAATGTAATTACTCCATAGTTTCCTTGATTTATCAAGTCCCATCTATTCCATTGAGTTTTACAACTCACACCTTTTCCTTTAAAAATTTTTTCGAAATATGATTTATACTTGGTTACTATATTTTTGTCGTAAAACAATTGCCCTCTAAAGCTCTTTATGTGTTGAACAACAATACTATCGTCTATAATTATAAATTGATTAGAATTTTTAATAAATGATGGATTTATATTATTCGTTTTACTAAAATCATTGTTTGACACTATATTATATTCAGTGCGACTCAATCTATAATTTCTAATTACATCTTCAACAGTTTCATTATTCATCCCTCCAGTTAATTTTGCGGGGAATATGAACCTTACATTTTTGGTATTAAATGGGCAATCTAAAAATGGACGATAGTACATTCTCGTATCAAAATTATTCACCTCAATACGATTATTGAAACCAGAAATTGCATAAGGGTCTTCAAGATAGAAGTCTATTTTTTTTGCATTTTCTAAAAGTTGCTTAGAATCAATAACCAATTCATTCTTCACAATGAATGTTTTAGTGGATATTTCAATTTGTTTGTTCTGTTTTAAAATTGAATAATAAGATATATTGACTTTTAATTTGTAGATGTTATTTTCGTCAGATTCTGGATAGATTATAAACCTGTCCATCTCTGAATCTGGTTGATAGTAATATGTCGAATCAGAAAGTAAATCGTAAAATTTTGTTTTACTATTAATTTTTATTCCTATATGGTAATTAGTCGGTGTTGCCTGTGGACCTTGTGGAAAACAAATCGTTTTTAAAGGCTGAAAATCAACTATCTCAAGTTCCATCTTTGAAATAATAATTTTTTCTTTATTAGAAGATGGCGTTGAAAGAGAAAAGTCAATAAATCTATTTTTTAAAAATGTAACTTCCTTGTCTGTCCCATTATAGAATGGGCTACTATTATTATAGCTAATGATAAGCTTTGGGGAATAAGAGATTTTTTGATAAGAGGAAATAAGAACATCTTTAAAAACAAAAGACAAAATTCCAAGAATTCCTCCAATTATTGCAATCCTTAATGCAACTGAATCATTAAAAAGTCTATTTCCTTTCATTAGCCGATTTTTTTTAAAATTGGTGTTAACGGTCACTTGTATGTGGTCGGGCGGGATTTCGAAAAGAAATCCTGTCAGACCCGCAGGAGAGTGGGCGCAAGGTCTGACTTGTCAGACCGCTAAAACCCCCGCCTGCCATATACAATTTGTTGTAGGTAGTATTTTTATTGGTTTCGCTTTTTTCAGTCACTTTGTAGAGGTTTTATATTGTTTTCTCTCAAATAAGCACAATAATTTTTTATGTCATCCATTAAGTCTTGACTAGATGTTGGTCTTAAAATAAACTCGTGATTACCTTGGATAAAGTCAGCAAACAATACAGTATTTGCAAATCGTTTTCCAGGTTTCATCCTCTTATGTTTTTCTCTTGAGATTTGTTTAAACTTAACAAGGATGTGGAATTCTGATTTCAAAATCTTAGATTCATTAAATGAGTAAAATAGTTGAATGTCAAAGTTGTCATATTTTCCCTCATAGATTTCTTCTTCTTTATTCCATTTAAATCCCTTTATAATAAAGCTCTCAAGATTTCTATGTCTTGAATATTTTGTCGTTAAAAGAGGTCTTAAAAATTTAATTCCACCAATCATGAACAGTCCTGAAATGAGAGCGAATCCAACGGCAAATTTTAATCCGAATGTCAATGAATTTTCAATGTCCTTTGGAGTGTTGTCAAAATAGTGAAACAAGGAAAATAATATGAATCCAATTATTAATGGGAATAGTAAATAATCCTTTATTAATCTCAGATTTTCCTTTGAATCATTATGTTCGATTTTATCCATAAATTGGAATTGTCTTTGGTTTTTTAATATTACCTACAACGGTTGGTACATGTTGTCGGGGCGGATTTCGGAGAGCGTTCCTGTCCGAAGGACAAGGAATGGCGATGCGAGAATCCGCAGTTGGCGTACCACCAAACCCGCCCTGCAATATGTACTTTGTTGTGGGTAGTACTTATTTCAAGGTATTGAAGACTTTAAGGTATCTTTCTTGTCCTAAATCTGCTCTCCGCAAAATTGCAGAACCATCTTCATATAATTCGTTTATTTCTATATTTATAATCTTTCTAACTTCATTACAGAAGTTCTCATAATCCTTAAGTCTATTTTCAGAAGTAATTCTTCTTATTTCAAGGAACAATTTACCTGCAGAAAAATCTGATAACTTATCAAGTTCTTTTTGAAGAGCTATGTTATTACTGGATAACTTTGTCATTAGCAATATTTGCTCAATTACTCCTTCAAAACTCTCCTTGTCATTTTTTCGGTCTATAATAATACCTATCTCGAAGTTGTTTATTTGAGAATATTCATAAAAATTCATTGATGTAAGAATGCACTTATTGTCGTTTAAGTACACCTTTGAATGAAGGTTTTTAACCTCAATTAAATGAATGTTTGAAAAGGATTCTAACCATAATCTTTCACTGTTTCTTAATTCACTCTTTCTGTATATAAAAAAACAGTTGTCAATTTTAGGAAGGTGAATTGATAGTTTTGATTTTATTCTTTCTGTTATTTTTAAATAAGGAGATACAAAAATCAATGTGCGAAATGAATCTTGAATTAGATTCTCAATTTCATGAGATATTTCAATAGTTCCAATTATATTATTTGTCTTCATTTATTAAAGTAATGTTCTTGTTTTATTAGTTAAGCTCTTGATTTAGTGATTACTTAGCATTACCCACAACGGTGGTGGCATGTTGCGGAGCGGATTTCGGAGAGCGTTCATGTCCGTTAGGACTGAACGGCGATGCGAGAATCCGCAGATGGCGCACCACCAACCCCGCTCTGAAATATGCTACGTGTTACCCGCTGGTTTTTCTTTTTTTTTCTTGTCAATAATTTAAATATCAATATTATGGAGTCAATTAGAATGAATACACTAAAAGAGTCAACACAACTTGGATTCTTTTATAAAAATTTAGAACTCAATTTTTTATTTCATCCCCGGCATTGGAAATTCGCACTAACTTTCAGAAAGCAGGAAACAAAAAGTTACTGTTATCGAACTTTTCGTTTTCGTTTTTTATTTATTCAGTTTTTCTTTCCGTTAATGCTTGTGCGTAAACTCGAACCTCAGGTTCATACATCTCTTTAACACTTTGTCTATGTTCTTCTTCAATTGCATACAGGTAAATAGCGTCAGATTGAATTTTAAATTTCTTTTTAGTCGAACTGACACTTATGATAAAGTCAATCATGATTTTATACATCAGATTACTCCAGGGAAGAAATCCCCAAACAAAGTCATATTGCATTGTGTCGCTCCCATAAATGTATGGGTCAAACTCAATTTCCAATTCATTTCCAAGGCCATATTTCATTTTTATCAACAATGTTTCATGGTCCTCAATTGCTTTGATGATTTTTTCGTCAATGTTCATAGTCAGAATTTTATTGTTGTTTTAAATTTTTATAAGAATAAAGATTCTCCTTTTGTCTTTTTCAAACTTGCGGGTAACGGTTGGTACATGTTGTCGGGGCGGATTTCGGAGAGCGTTCCTGTCCGGTAGGACATGAACTGCGATGCGAGAATCCGCAGTTGGCGAACCACCGAGCCCCGCCCTGCAATATGTACTTTGTTATGCACTGACTTTTTGTTTTTGTGTCTTATTTACTTGGTTCAAAACCATATTCATTTTTAAAGCAAGCAGAAAATTCAATGTCTTTAAGTGATATGATATCCTTAATGTCTTTATTGTCTGAGCTGTTTACTGAATTAAATTTACCTGCTATATAAATTTTTTCATTTTGCCTATCGATTAATAAAGTGTCGATTGAGAAGGTAAATTCTGAAGTAGGTTGATAATAAGAAAAGAACCAATCCAAATTTTCTTCAGTCTTTTTTATTGTCACAAATGTGAATACCTTATCCTTTGCAGAATAGTTATAAATACCTGGCTGAAATAATTTTGTGAAGTCGTCAAAGTTTTTAAATTGAGGAAGATACATTTTTATTGAGTCATTTAGCAGGGTGTCTTGTTCTACTAATTGAGCTTTAGGAACAAAAACTCTTCTTTCAATGTGAACTTCAAAACTATCATTAGAAAGAGACAAGAATGAAACACCTCGACTAAACTCAATTGAATCATTGTCTTCTAATGGTGACCCAATTCCCTGCAGTTCCGTACTTTTTCTAAAGTCCGTAAAAACTCCATTGACTTGACCGTCTAAACTGTATTTTTCTTTAAAGGTCGGTTCAATTTCATCCAACTCTGAATTTTTATTACATCCATAAATAAGTGTAATTGCTACGATTAGAAACAGTAATAATTTTTTCATGGTTCTTTTTTTTAAGTTTGTGCATAACGGTAAATTGTATGAGTAGTGGCAGATTGCGGGTTAGTTTCCTGTCAAACCGCTACGCAGTTTGAGCGGGCTATAAACCTTGATGTTTAGCACTTTGCCTGCCATTACTTATACAAAATGTTGGCAATAGTTATTCTTCTTCTCCATATCCAAAATAACTGATGCGATATGGTTTTCTTATGTCTATTTTGTTCTTTTGAATTTTCCAATACGCTTCATCAATTTCTTTTAATATTAAATCCATCTCATTGTAAATTTCTACAGATGAGAATCTCATCATGTAGAATCCTTTACTCTGCAAATACCTATCTCTTTTTCTATCATGAATATAAGTTGAAGGTCTTGCATGGTATTGAAGACCATCACACTCCACTGCAATATTCAACCCTTGAGGTGTTTTTACTACAAAGTCAAGGTTATATCTATGTTTCTCATCCCAAGCTTGATATTGAGGGACGGACAATATTCCAGCATCAATTAGACTTTCAGACATTTTCTCCTCAATAGGAGTGCTTGGCAAAATACTAGTCCATTTTAAATCATAATCTCTTTTAATAAGCTTATTCAAATTGCCTTTTGTGTAGGATAACATTTTGTCCGTAAAGTATGGATAAAGAGCATCAACAATGTCACTTAAACAATCAAAATGTTGCTCCTCTATTTGAGGACATACTCCTGTTTTTAAATATTTATTCGGACAGTTATTCGCAAGTTCTTCAGATAACATGTCCGTTGCAATTGTGAATGGAATATTTTCTTGATTTAGGTCGAAAATGTACCCGCCTTTATTTACCCTTTCTTTTAAGCTAGATATTATACTATCTATATTATGATTCATGAAACAGTTTCTTTTGAACCAAGCTCTAACAAGCTGTTCAAATCTTTCAAATGTAACTGCGTTTAATGAACCATTTCTGAACATATAATCATGAAAAAGCACCTCTCTTCGAATCATATATCTATGGTTCAAATCTTCTTCTTTAGGTATTCCATGTTTTTTGTGAAAATCGGCTATCCAATTAGCCTCCTCGTTCCATTCTCTCCAACCAGAACGTAAATCAGCCCTTACACCTTCATCATATGGGGGCGATTTGTCTGCCCATGATTTAATAATTTCTTTTAGTTTACTTTCCTTACCCTGGACAAGATTATTCCTTTGAAAAGTAATCAGATGAACAGTATCACCAAGAGAATGAAGAGTGTATTGTTTCCCATGTTGAACTTCTCTTTCTCTAATAATTTGTATGCCCTTTAAGGCACAAAATTTCTTTATATTATATTCTGCCTGTTCCATCTTTTAATTATTGCCAACGGACGGGTGCATGTTTGCGAAGCGGATTCCGAAAAGATTTTCCGTCCGGCAGGACGAGGAAAATCGAAACGAGAATCCGTGGCTGGCAAACCGCCAAAACCCGCTATGCAATATGCACATTGTTACAGCGCGTTTTTGTCTTTATTTCTTGTCAATTTTGTCAAGTTGTAAAATGTCGTTTTTGGGTTGCTCCACTCTTACTCCGTCATTTACTATTTCCTTTTCCTTGTCCGTCTTGTTTTGCAAAAAAAGTCGGTGTCTGGTCGATTTTTGAGCTAAATGTATTCATTTTCCTGCCAATCTGGGCAACCAAAATTCGATATTCTTTCACTTTTTTCAAAGCTCCGCTTCCTCAGTTACATTTCATTTGTCGTTGAGGAATAATCTTTTCTGCCTTGCTCTTTTCTTTGTTTTCTTCTTTTCTTTCCAAAATCTGGCTGACTGTCCAGAAATCCTGAGTTTGTCTTTTCTCTTTTCCTTTCTTGTCTTTGTCTTTGTCTTTTTGCAATAAGTTTTTATTTGTTAATCAGTTCCTTTTTCAAATGCGCTGGTAACGGCCGGGTGCATGTTTGCGAAGCGGATTCCGAAGAGATTTTCCGTCCGGCAGGACGAAGAAAATCGAAACGAGAATCCGCGGCTGGCAAACCGCCAAAACCCGCTATGCAATATGCACATTGTTACAGCGCGTTTTTGTCTTTATTCCTTGTCAATTTTGTCAAATTGTAAAATG
>NZ_FQUM01000024.1 GCF_900129025.1 Mariniphaga anaerophila
CATTCAACGACGGCGAAACTTACAAAATACACTCCATCGGGATTATGAAACTTGTAATTTCGGCTCATGCAGGAAGCTTAATATTTCATGCTAATGTAGTAAAAACCTTCTAATACCACGCGATGCAATCGCGCGGGAGCGGGGAAGCAGGACACTTTTTGCGTCAAGTTATTTCAGGGTAAGACCTTGTAATTCTATGGCAAATTTCAGCTGATTGAGCGAGTAGATCTTTTTACCGTTTTGGTTTTGATAGATTTTTTTTCTGTCTAATAATATACTCCGCATACCAGCATTCATGCTACCTAAATAATCTAATTCATATGAATCTCCAATATAAATACAATTTGATAATGAAGCACCAAATTCTTGAGCTGCGTAAAAAAATATTTCTTTGGCAGGTTTTGAGAAGCCAATATCCTCAGGAACAATAATTTTCCTAAAAAAAGGAAGTAATTTGTTTTGTCTTAGTTTGTAAATCTGGTCTGAATAGATACCATTTGAAATAATACCTAGTTGATGATTCTTTAATTCTATTAATGTTGGAATTACATCAGGAAAAGCCTTGCAAGATTGAAGTAGCAATAAATGATATTGTTGATATACTTTTTCTGCTTCAGCTTTTGAAATTTTGAAGTCGTTAATTTTGCAAAATTCAACAATACTATTTAACCGATGTTCTTCTAAAGAAATTTTCCCTTCAAAAAAAAGATGTAAATTTCTGTTTTTAATAGTGATCCAGTTTTGTGGATTATTATTCTCAATTTTTAAATGTTCCTGACACATCTGCTCAAATGCGAGCAGATGTGCCGATTCACTATCAATTAATGTATCGTCTAAATCGAATAATATTATCATATTATTTTTTTTCAACTTCTGCATCTAAAGAATGAATACCAAACGAACCTTAAAGAATTGATTTAATGACAACTATTCACAAACTATATTATATGTATTATTTAATTCCAAACTCTACAAAAGTTGAGCTATCCCAGACATCTCCCTTATTCACATTGACAGGATCGTTTGGTACTATATTTCTGTAATATTTGTTATAATTAGTGACATCCCAGATAAATTGAATAGCAGAATCGTCAGATACATTAAACTCACTCTTTACTTTTGCGTAAGTACCATTCGTTTCATTCCAGATATGCACATTATTATTTGTTTCTTTTAATTTATGATCAGAAGATCTATTGAATTGACAAATTTGATATTTGTCAGACTGGCAAAATTCTTCCATATCAATTCCAATGGCAGAAAGTGACATATAACCGATTTCGATAGATACACTATCACACCATTCAATTCTGTTATATGTTTCGTATCCACTGTCCCTGAAGATTGAATTCTTAAAGTGAATTGATTCAACCCTATGATCATGATCTTGGGATTCGTTCTTTCTGAACGTTTTATGCATACTTGACTTTTGTATGTAAGAAAACTCAGTACATGGCTTTAAATGAAAACTATCGGCCAGATCCATCTGGGATAGCCGGATTCCATCAATATAAAAACTGATGTCAACTAATTGCTCATCGCCATGAAATCCTCCGGTAAAGTCAACGGCATTTAAAGCCTTATAAACACATTCTGATTCACCAGGAGCCAAAGCTACAAGCCCGGTCGATTGCATCTTCATACCATCAAACTCATATATAGATGCCCGCTGAAGTCTAAACTGATTCGAATAAACTTGTTCGGAAGTATCTATTTCGTGTAATATTTCAAATCCAAAATAGTAAATAGGGTTGATGCTATTTTGAACATATACAATAAATATCATTGGCTCTCTGTACTTTGATTTTCATATGTTACATAACACTTTTTAAAATCACCTCCCAATAGCGAAAGAGTGGCAGACAACAATAGTATAGAAAATACAATTTTTATCATTTTGATCTGTTGATTACTATTTCAAAGAAAAAATTCTATTAATTTATCTATCTGACAAGAAGAATGGTTCCTTTCCCCTGAAACGAATTATCCGCTACCCTTTCCCTGATTCTTCAAGTACTTTCTGCACCGAACCATGCATTAACAAAAGCCGACGGGCTTTTTCTTCTGAAAAACCCAGCTCCTCCACAATCATCCGGGTGCCTCGTTCCACCAGCTTTTCATTGGTTAATTGCATGTTTACCATCCTGTTCCCTTTTACCCTTCCTATTTGTATCATCAACGTAGTGGTAATCATATTCAGAATAATCTTTTGCGCCGTCCCCGATTTCATACGTGTACTTCCGGTAACAAATTCCGGCCCTACAATAACTTCAATGGGAATATCCACATTTTTTGCCAGGGCAGAGCCGGGATTGCTGGTGATACACGCAGTTAAAATACCGTGTTCCCGCGCATTTTTTACGGCGCCTATAACATAAGGGGTACGACCGGAGGCGGCTATTCCGACCACCGTGTCCCATTCCGTGATGTTATACTTTTGCAGTTCCTGCCAAGAGAGGTTTTCATCGTCTTCTGCCGATTCTACCGCCTTGCGAATGGCCTGATCCCCTCCGGCAATAATGCCGATAATCAAATCGTACCCTACCCCGTAAGTAGGTGGGATTTCAGATGCATCCAATATACCCAGCCGGCCACTGGTGCCTGCTCCTACATAAAAAAGACGCCCACCCTTTTTTATTCTCGGGACTAGTTCTGTCACCAGTTTTTCAATCTCCGGCATTGTCTTTCCTACTGCCGGAAGCACCTTTTTATCTTCATTGTGTATTCCCTCCAACAACTCCTGAATACTCAATTTTTCAAGGTTGTTGTAGGGTGAGCTCAATTCAGTAATACTGTTCATATTTTTTTAATTGAAGATGGTATTCCATCAATTTTAATAAAGGTTCCTGCAAAATCACTCCCGGAACCATATTTCGCTCCAAAAGTACATTTCTTAATTGTTCTTGAAAATGGAATGCTACCGACCCCACAAAACAAATGGATTGTTTTTCGAGTCCTTTGTATTGCTCCACATTTCTTGTCATAAAAGACTCAAATGCCCTACGCACAAGCCCGGCACAGTAACTCTTATGGATGTTTTCTTTTAAGAACGGAACGAATCCTGCCAAAAACTGGTTGGGTTTTCCCTGATTGTAAACACGGTTCAGGAATTCAGTGTATTCCAGCGGATACCTGGCCTGGAACTGTTCTAACAGTTCAGATGGCATAATCTTTTTAAGGTAGTCAGAAACCAACTGTTTGCCCAGTCCTGCTCCACTGCCTTCATCGCCTAAGATAAAGCCCAGCGGTGGTATATGGGTGGTAATTTTTTTCCCATCGTATTGACACGAATTGGAACCGGTTCCCAAAATGCAGGCTATACCTTCCTTTTTACCAAGCGTAGCCCGGGCTGCCGCCAAAAGATCACTCTGAACTTCAATCTCCGCTGTTGGAAAAAAAGAAAAAAGAGCCTCGCTGATGACCTGTGCCTTTCTAGCATCCACCACTCCTGAACCATAAAAAAATACCTGCTCCACTTTCCCTGAAAGTTGGGAAAATGAGCTTTTTTTCCATTCCTGAATAATATCTTCGGTAGTCCTGAAATACGGATTAATACCACCTGTGGAAATCATTCCCGGTGTATCTCCTTTATCGGAAAAACACCAGCTTGTCTTGGTGGCGCCACCGTCTGCTATTAGTATCATCTGGTTCTCCAAGTTTTAGTTAATAACAAGCCTGTAATCACTGTAACCATAGTTCCAATTAAAGTGTACCACGTCCAGGCAACTGAGGTGAAAAGAATAATATAAATCATCACAATAATACCTGTCATAAAAGCAGGCGTAGCATGTTTAATCTGTGGTTTGCGGAAAAGAACACCCAAAAAAAAGGTCCCCAGTAATCCGCCATAAGTAAATGATGCAATGGACAAGGCAAGTTCTACAACTACCTGGGAACTCTGCATAAATAAAATGGCTGAACCAATAAGCAGAAAACACCATATTCCCGTTATTAATCTGGAAATTATAATTTCATTGGCCTTATTTAGTCTTTTGTAGTAAGGTACCACATAATCATACATAGTTGTAGACCCCAGGGCTGTAATGGAACTTGAAAGAGTTGACATTGCCGCTGCAAAAAGGGCAGCAATAATCAATCCTGAAAGTCCTGTCGGCATTTCCTCAATTATAAACCTAGGGAAAACTTCATCGGGTTTGATATCTGCTCCGCCATAAAAAACAAAAAGCAAACTGCCGAGGAAAAGGAAAAGGGCAAATTGAAATATGATGATTCCCCCGGTGATTACCAACGCTTTTCTGCTGGCTTTAAGAGTGCCTGTAGCAAGCAACCGTTGGATAACAAGTTGATCGATTCCATGGGATGCCATAGACAAAAAAGCACCACCCAAAATGCTTGCAATAAAGGTATAGGGGGTTGAGATAAACCCTTTAAACCCGCCATCTACTGAAAAATTAAACACTTCATATTTGCCTGCTTTAAATGCCTCAGCCATTCCTCCTCCTATTCCTCCGCTCAGGTACCGGTTTACAACAATTATTGCAGCTATTGCTCCGATAAAATATATGAACAGTTGAACCACTTCCATCCAAACAACTGATTTTAGGCCCCCTGCAAAAGTATAGCTGTAAGTCACCAGGGCTATCAGGATGATTGAAATGATATAAATCCATTCATTTGTGAGGCTTTCTGCAATAAAAGTTTGCTTTAAAATAAGGGCAAGGGGAATAGCTGTAGCAAAAAGCCTTACGCCGTCGGCAGCCAGTCTTGTCAACATAAAAACACCGGATGCAAGATTTTTCATCGGTATTCCAAACCGATTTGCCAAAAAAGTATAAGCGGTTCCCAATTCTCCCTTAAAATAAGATGGGAGAATTACCCAGGCAACAACCACTCTTCCTAAAAAATAACCTAACGTAATTTGCAAAAAATTAAGGTTCGTTAAATAGGCAAGCCCGGGGATACTTATAAATGTTAAAGAACTTGTTTCGGTGGCGACTATTGAAAAACAAACAACCCACCAGGGAATCTTCTGACCTCCAAGAAAATAATCTTTAGTTGACACTTGTTTCCCGGCAACCTTAATTCCAAACCAGGTTATTCCACCCAAATAGGCTATTATGATGATGATATCTATAAATGTAAAATTCATATATGTATAGTTATTTTAGATTTGTGGGACACGGCAATACCATGCCGCAGAAACTGCAACTCAAAAACAAGGTTCACGAATATTTTCTTTGTATTAAATATCCATTACACAGAAGGGACGATTTCGACAATACATATCCCCTTAGGCTGAAGGGATATTTCCACATTAATTAATCCGTTGGAATATGAACCTAAAAGCTCTTTTCCGTTGGTTGTTCTAATGTAAATTTTCCCTTTATCCGATAATTTGTAATCTTCTGAGTTAATACTAAAATGAACAGGTAAAGTATCATCGCTTATACTTGCCAGAGCAATACCGACACTATTATCTTTTGCTTTCCACGTTCCGGAATATAAAAGAGAAACTTTTTTATTAAAGGTGGTAACGCTTTTACCTTTTCTTCCTGCATAAATGGATAATTTTGATATTTTTATTTCCTCTTCCGGATAGTCAATTTGGGGACTTCTGCAAAATTCTCCATATAGCAAATATTTCAGGGCCTGGTATCTTAATTTGGCAATGTCCAGCAAATAATTTATTTCTTCTGCTCTTTCAGAATTCAGGAAACTGTGATAATTAGCAATGGTAGGTTGCATTCCCCAAACAAATGCCCGGGCCTGTTCCATTAAAAATTGCTTATTGAAGTCTGCATCCAGTAGCTGTTCGGTTTCTTTCGGGGCATATTCTTTCGGCCACAGCTCATCGTAAGGAGGAGTAACCAACGAAGAATAACTTCCATAGGTTAGGGCGTATTCATGGTAAACAGCCTGAAAAAACGGGATGGTTTCCGTATTGGTAACACCAGCATACCGTTCCCGGCTCACTGGCAAAGTAAGAAAGGCATCCAGGTAGGGGATCCAGTTCTCTCCCGATCCTTCGCCGGCGAGAATGGGTTGGGTTTTGTCTGATACTGTCGCTCTTATTTGCTGCGTAAGATTTCCAAAATTTTCAACCCAATAATTTCCTCCCCCAATCTTATGCCCATGGCTTTTATCAAAACACATCCTGCTTAAACAAGCCTGATCCATATAGACGCCATTTGTTTGATACACATTTACTGCACTGTCGCACAATGAAGAATACTTATTTTTCCAGAATTCGGTTGCCATGCACATATTGGTCAGAGAATTTCCAGTGAAAATATTATAGGCATGCGATCGCATCTTTCCATTTATATCTTTCACAGAATAGGGTTGGGCACCTTCTGTCTTCCAGCTTCCGGAAGAGTCTCCCCACTGTATTGAATTCATATAAACGATGCATCTCACACCTTCTTCCTGGGCTGACTTTACAGCATTTTTGAAAGATTTACGCCCCTCTCTGGGAGGGAAATATTCGGGGAAATAATCATCGTACGAACAATGATGCCACCAATGCCAAAAAACATTGACAGGCAACCCCAACTTTTGCTTTAACTCTACAGCAGGAGTCAGTACATTATCTGATTTTCCCCTATTCCAAATCCACAAGGCCGTACTGTCCAACCAGGAAGGACTCAGTTCGTTTTTTAACCTGCTGTTATCACACCACTTTTGTTTTGTTCCCCATTCCCTATACAATTCTGCTGCCGTTATCCAATCTCCCTTGAATGAACCAATAATTGCCTTGTAAGAAGAATGATACGATGTTAAAGTTGAATCAAAAGTGGGGTAATTAATCATTTTATATTCGAGTGTATTTAATGTATCCAGCGTAACCGCAAAGTCTTTTGCAAAAGACAATGAATCATTACATGAGGCATAAAACCCGGTCAAATTGGGATTATATAAAGCGATTAACTGCATAGATAGTGACCCCGGGTAAGACCAACTCCATCGCTTTACTTTTGCATTACTCGCTGCAAGACTTTCCCGGGGATTTTTAACCAGAGAACCCATCCATGTTGGAATAGCCAGTTCTTCGTCCCCCAGGTTTTTTATGCCTTGAATACGGGGGAAGTCTATACTCTTTATTAAATTTCCTTTTATCCCCTCCGCTTTTATACTCCAATAGGATAATGCTTTATCCGGATCCAATGAAACTTCAGCCTTTACCTTAAGTTCTTTCATTCCTTCAAAACCTTCCCACTCCAAATTAAGAGTCAGTTCATTGGATTTTGAAAAGCTAAATTTCGTGGGGAATATCCCACTGCTTGATTCTGAGCCTGCCGATGAGGAGTGAAAATTTACCTCCCAGGGAAGCCCTTTAACCATATTTCTTTCGATAAATTCATAGGAATGACCTACATCTGAAAAAGAAATAAATTTGCCAGTCTCCTTTTCAAAACCCAGTTTTATTTTTCCATTTTCAATAAAAACAATTTCTCCGGGGCTTGAATTACTTTTACATTCCGTAAAAAAAACAATAATGCAAAGAGACATTATTAATAATGAGTATTCTTTAATTTCTTTCATCTTTTTATTTTTTACAATGGATTTACTCTTAATATAATGGTTGATTTTCCGTCCATATTAATTTTAATTGTTTTAGTAGAGTCTGACATCACAATATTATCCGTGGGGTTTATAACCTGTGCGGCAAATGGCAAACGTATCTTTTTTTCTCCACCATAGACTGAATGAATACAAAGCCAATTCCTTCCAACATAAAATACATCGCCTGAATGGATATAGATATGGACACCTGCATCTTCAAAAATTTTGCGCAACTGGGAATCGGATAAAGTAATAACATCCTTTCCCCTGGAATCATTCTTTTTATTAAAAATATATGTTCCTTCATTACCTGTCCAGATTACAACAATTCCTTTGTCCTGCCAGTTATGAATTCTTTCCCTTTCTTCTGCAGTTAGTTCAAGAAATCCCATAAGCCATATAACTTTATACTGATTAACAGGAATGCTTTCCACATCTGTGCGTAGGAAAAGATCGTATGAGGTGCCGGTTTTTGCCAACGGGTACCGATTTGAAAGAATCTGTTCTGCAAGTTGTCCGTAACTTGCATCCCAAAAACAAAGTTGTTCATCAACGATTACACATACCTGAGATTGCATCTGTTTTCCCTCTGCCATAGGAAATGAGGAATAAAATTCATTTGTTTTTTGGATAACCTTAAGTAATTCAGGACTGCTAAACCAACCTCCCCACATATCGAACCACCAGCCTCCGTAACCTTGGGTAAGCATCCTGCCCGCATTCTTCCATAAAAACGATGTTGAGGTTTCCATATCCTCCGGCCCCAGCCACACCCCACTTTCATACTGTCCGGGAGGAGCTACTTCCGGAGCCCTGTCTTTTAGCAAAGTAGTAATACTTGTGCGCGTATCATTTTCAGCAAGCCATAACTTTCCATGCAGTTGCACAGATTGTATTGCTACCATGGGTGGCCAGTCTTCGCCAATAACCCGGTTATAAACGTCTGGACTGGAGAGGTAGTCCAGGTATTTACATTTCAGCAATTTACCTAAAGCACCATGTCCTCTTCTCGGATCAGTAACATAATAGTGATAACCATAAAAAGCACCGGTTAAAAGCGTTCCATTACTTGTCTCTTTTACTATTTTACAAAAATGTATAATATTATCTACCAAGGTTTCTGAATGAAACTGATATGTATCAACCACCTTTTGTTCCCGCTCCGGATTCCTCCATCTGTGAGTTCTGCTTTCACTAATATTTCCAGGTTGTGCGGTACTAAAGGAAACCAAACTATCTCCCCACGATCCCTGAAAAGCTAACTCATCATCATTATATTTGTTTCTTAGCCATTTCCGAAATGCATTAAAACGAACTGGGTTTCTGTCATCATACTGTTTGGGATGGTAAAACCACTCCTCGGTAAAACCCGCTGCAACGTGTATTCCAACCAGGTACTTTGCATAAACAGAACCTGACAGCCAATTAATGCAACTCTTCAAAACCTCTCCTGTTTCTCTTTGCCATTTTTCAGAAGAAAAACATTGTCTGAAAGTACCTCCATCAGCAAGTTGACAGGAAGCATCCGGATTCAGTTTTTCCCACCAAAGGGGAGGATCGAGATAAATCCTGATAATAACTTTAGCTTGCGGATCAACTTTTATAATTTTCTCAAAATCTGTTTTTATACTTGAAAAGTCGTATTGCTCCTCTCCTGTCCACACAGGAGTGCGGAAAGTACCAATCCCTGATACCGAATTAATTCCTCTATCACCCAGATAAGCTGGAAAACAATAAAGATGAATGCCGGTTTCGGCTATCTCTTTATAATACTTTTGCTCACCCAAATATGACATGTATGCAAACGGGGGATAAAGTTGTTCATTAATAAACAATGCCGGGACACCAGCTATTTGTCTTACTTCTGTTTTATTTTGAGCATGGGATAAGCTACAAGCAAATAACAAAACAATAAGAACTTCACTGAAATAAAACTTCTTCATTTATTTTTTTTAAAGTATTATTTTAAAATAAAAATTGAAAATGGGAGTGTAATCTAAACTCTGTCTGGTATTTTTCTTTCATTCAAAATTAATTCATTTTCTGGATTATTAATCGTAAAAGCTTTTTTGAACGGGAT
>NZ_FQUM01000013.1 GCF_900129025.1 Mariniphaga anaerophila
AAAGGGGTTGGGCGTATTCCCAAAGGAGATGGCAAAAAGAAAGGTGGGCTAAAAGTCCACACGCTTATCGATGTAGTGCAATCTGTAGGTCGGTTCGTAAAAATAACGGCAGCAAAAGTACTCTGTGACGCGGTTATTGAACTCACCTATCATCCCGAAGATGAGAATGGGGAAAGACAATTGAAGGTTTTCAAAAAAATCCGTTTGCGTAAGGTTTGCTACCAAGATGAAAAGAACAGGTACTTTGAATTTTTGACCAATAATTTTGAGATTAGTGCAGAAGAAGTAGCCTTTCTTTATAAAAAACGTTGGGGTATAGAATTGCTTTTCAATAAAATGAAGCAAAACTTCCAGTTGCATTATTTCTATGAAGAAAACGAAAATGTAATACGCTCACAGGTTCGGTGTACATTAATTGCTCAATTATTAATGACTGTTATTCAAAAAATAGCACAAACCAAGAAGGCATTTTCAGTAGTAGCTTCATTAGTAAGGATACACCCGATAAGTATGCTCGATATGGTAGAAATGCTTAGAAGTACCAACCGGGCATATAAAGTTCAGGTTGGCGAACCTCCGGGTCAACTGCAATTAAAGTTAATATAAATGGGGTCTGTTTCGAGAATGAAATAAAAGTGCCTATTAAATAGGCTTTTGAAACAATAAAAATTAATAAAATGAAATACTTAAAATTTGTAGTGATTTGTGTATTAGGCATGATATTTTGGAGAGCTGAGGCACAAAACGATATTGATTCTAAGACGAAAAGTGCTCCTCCCAAAACTTATTTAAAAGATAAGCGAGAATCTCCTATATTGGTAAACCAGATGGGATATAATCTCGGCGAAGGTAAACGGTTTGTAATGTGGGGTATTCCGGATGGTACTGATTTTGGTATCTATCTTGCCAATGATTCAGTTAATAATTCTGCAAATCCGTTATTTACAGGAAAAACTTCTGAATTTTCTGGAGACTTTAGTGATTTTAATCCTTCTCCATCGGCGCACGAATACATTATAAAGATTGCGGGTAAAGGCTATTCTGTACCATTCTGGATAGCAGACAAATTGTTCGAGACCAGGTCATCTAAGTTGGCTTATGAATATTTTATTGATGCAAGAGGAGGTGAGGATCCCAAAATGAGTCCTGCTTGCATTACCGGAGGTGGTCCATCTCGAGATGGTGGAGGCCAAACACTTGAAGCATTATTTGAGGTATTATTGTATTCTGCCAATCCTGCATTGTTTAATAAGTGGACGACAGAATTGAGAGGAATGGATACACCGGATTTAATTGATTTAATCCTGTGGCACGGAGAATTTGCTTATAATGCTGTATTTCACCGGGGAGGTTCCAGCAGTCACCACGTTAAACACAGAGATTATAACACGGTTCGTGTCTTTGGCTATGAAGGAGAGGAGGTTCAGGAGTTCGATTATCAGAATTATCTGGATCAGCTTGCTGCTATTTGTGCTGCTTATAATCCTTTTTTAAAGCCCTATTTGGACGAAGATACTTATAGTAAATACCGGAATCTATGCTTGGAGCGCTGGGAAACATTTGACAGGCATAAAGAGGTAAGGTATTGGGTTGTAAGTAAGAAATGGATTGATAAAGGAAGAAATGAGTTTAACGAACAGGGAAGTGCTTTTGGGCAAGGATTGTTTCGAAATACGATGATGTATTTATGCGAGAAGAATGAACCCAATGGTCACCCAGAAAGATTTTTTAAATATGCTCAGAACTGTGCCCAGGATATCATAGAAAATTGGGATTTTAATAATGAATGGCATATGTGGGCATTAAGGAATGCCGAACATATCACGCCGCAGGCTTTAGGTTATTTCGTTTTAGTGTCTCCAACAGAGGTGCCAGGCGCTATTGAAAAATTAGATGAATATAGAAAATATGTGCTTACCAGAACAGATAATCCCTGGAAATACCGAACACATAATGATAAAGAATGGGCTCATCCTAAAAGTAAAGAATTAGGAACAGTACCAGGTTTAGCGGGGTCATTCTTTGTTACGGGGCATTTGTTAAACGATCAATTTATGAGAGGTTTAGGATGGGCACAAATAGATTTTATATTTGGATTAAATCCTGCTGGTGCACATTTAAGTCATAAAGATAAAGTTAGAGTAAGTAGGAACGGTTATTGGCCGGGGGTAGAAAATGGATGGCCTTTTCATCAAGCACATGGTACGGGAGAATTAGGAAACGTAAGAGGTTGTTTAGATGGCTCTCCGCACAATGGATGTTTCCCATATAATCCGGAAGCATTATATGATAAGAGCGTAAATACATGGTATCATACAGAAGGTTGGCCAGTTTCAAACCGACCAGTTTTATCGGCAATTGCTTTTGCTGAATTGGGTTCAACTCAATTAAAAATATTTGATAATGGTTATGAAAAAGAAATTGAGAAAGTTTCAGTAGAAAAAATGCTTGGCGATTTAGGACCGGGTGTTACAGAAAAGGAATGGATTGATAAAGTAAATGTTGGTGATATTGTCACTATCGAATTGCAAGCTCCTTTGAATGTTGATTGGAATAAAAGAGATGCAGGGTGGGTAGATGTGAAGGTTAATCAATCTGCGCCGTTTAAAGTTCAGGTGTTCGAAACAGGTGTAAATACGGGAATATTCACAGGTAAGCTAAAGCTTGATTATCCTAAGAAATCAAAAATAACAGTATCATATGGATATTTAGGATTTGAAAAAGAGCGTATACTAAAGCTACCTGCCAAAAGGGTCAAAGATGATTTCGACATTTTCTAATTATATTGGTATTGTTCCTTTTAACAAAGCTTGTTCATGGCAATTGCCTTTATAACAAATTAATATCTTTTAAGGCTAACTCTCTTTGAATTTGAACACGACAAGGTGAATGTATGGCAACCTGCCTTTTTTGCCAATTGGCGTAAAGCCGATGCTCAGGATAGTCGAGCAGATACGATTAATTCCGATACTATAAAAACAATAAAACTACAAAATGAAAAACTTAAGAACCAAACTTATAACCACATTTTTTATAATGGTTACCGCGATTCCCCTTTCTTTTTGTCAGGAGATTACCATAAACATCGACGAAAAACAACAGCAATTTTACGGTGGTGGTGGAACGTTTGACAACTGGAATTACCTGTGGCTAAGTATGAGTCCGGATAACCGGGATAAAGCAGCCAAAATGATTGCAGGCGATCTAAATATAGACTACGCCAAAATCTATATTAACGGCACTCCTGAAACCGTTGAGAAATCGTACGACGATTTTGTTAGCATTGTTAACGATGTGAAGACGTACAAGCCAAATATTAAAATTCAAGTGAGTTGTAATGACTTTCCGGATAATCTGGAAGAACAGGATAATGAAGGGCAACCTCAAAAAGGGAAATACGACCCAAATATTGCCAATATTTACCAGAAAATTGCAGATTACTATTTTGCGATTTTGAAAGGATTTTCGGACCGGGGCCTGGTTGTTGATGAACTGGATTTATTAAATGAAGCCGGGGGGATTAGCAATGATAATGCCATTTACTACGGCAGATTATTTTCCGAGGCTATTCCACTGTTAAAGGAAAAGTTGAATGATGCCATTCAAAATCCCTCTGGTATTATAATGCCTAAGGTTGCAGGGATAAGTAACTGGAGCGTTGGTGGAACAGTAAAATGGTTTAACGAATGGAAAACAAAACTTCCGGGAGCTTATGAAAACCTTGATATTGTAACAACGCATGGTTACAGTCTTGGGTGGATTGAGGATGAGTACACAGCGATTTACGATTATATTGAGGGCAAGCCTTTTCAGAATAATGAGCAGACCGGAAAATTGCAGGATGGTGATGGATTAAAAGAAATATTCGGGAACGAGGAGCCTGATTATATAGGAGATGTATCGATAGCTTTGCGAATTAGCGATGCGGTTAATGGCGGTGTAAACCACTTTTTTTGTTTCAATATGAATAATAGCTCGGGGAACAATGCTGCATTGCTTGGAACTCCTAATGGTGGTCAGCCGTTTAAATCAAAAATATACGATGGCTATAAACAGCTCACTTCCCTGCAACCCGATTCGTCGTTTGTGGTCGGAAAAAAATTAAGCGCAACATTTGGTAATCGGGTATTATGTTTACGAAAGGAAACGCAAGATACCGTTTACCTGCACTATACAAACATTACAGCGACACCAGAGTTGGTAACAATTGATGTTGCTGGTGCTCCAGCAACAAATGGTATAAAAAGTTTTGATGTCTGGGTAAGCAACGAAAAGCATGATGGTGAAAATACTTTAAGGCAGACCTACAATAAAGCTGTTGAGCAAATTAAGTTTAATGCTTCTCCATTCAGCGTGAATTCGTTAAAAATTGCCATACACGAAGAGGGAAGTGAAACTACATTGGCCGATCAAACCATTGATTTTTCCTCTATTCCAGACCAGGAAGTGGGTGCAGAACTGGTCTTAACTGCCTTTTCAAGTTCAGGTTTGCCAGTTGAGTTTTTTGTTAGTTCCGGGCAGGCAAGTATCGAGAATAATACCTTAAGTATTGATGGTGCCGGCGAAATAACGGTTGTTGCCCAACAAGCAGGAAATAACGAATACTTTGCGGCAAAGGATGTTTACCAAACCTTTTCATCAAAAAGTATATCAAAAAATATTGCATTGAATAAAACAGTTACGGTAAGTTCAATTTATAAAACCGATACGGGTTACACAGGCGATAAAGCGGTTGATGGGGATAAAACAAGCAACTCAAGCCGATGGTTATCCGATAAAAACGGAGATTATCCACATTGGATTGAAGTTGATTTTGGTGAAGAGTATGCAATCAATTCCATGGCCTTTTTTGTGGGGCATAGTGGTTATAACAAACCTATAGCGAATTTTGAGTTTCAACGTTGGGATGGCTCGGAATGGGTGAAAATCTTTGATGAAACCGGCAATGAACAAGCAGAATATAGCAAAACTTACGAACCGATAAAAACTTCGAAAGTGCGTTTGTACATGACAGCAGGAAATAACCCGGTGCGGATGTTTGAAATAGAGGTTTATGGTTCAGAGGTGGTGACCGGGATTCATGAACATCGATTCGAGCGTTCATTTAAAGTTTTCCCTAATCCGGCAAGTGATCAATTAAATGTTGAACTCGAGCAATTTAAATCTGTCTCGGTTTATTCGCTGTCAGGATTAGAACTGATAACTTCCGAGGTTAAAACAATTAATTTGGCCGGTTTTAGTAAGGGCGTTTATATTGTGAAGGTGCGAAATAATAAAGGAGAAGTTTTTCAACAAAAAATAAATTTACTATAAAATGAAACGTGTAATATATTTAAATTTACTGGTTTTAATTATTTTGCTTACAGCTTGTACTTCAAGGACAAAAATTGAAAAGCCCAACATCATAGTAATTCTTGTTGACGATATGGGCTATTCTGACCTTGGATGTACAGGTTCGGAGATAGAAACCCCAAATCTTGATAAAATGGCCTCGGAGGGTGTATTGTTTACCAACTTTTACAATGCCTCTCGTTGCTGCCCAACAAGAGCAAGTATACTTACCGGACAATACCAGTGGGACGCAGGAATGGGACATATGGATTACACCAGGTCAACGATTCCCGAATACCAGGGGTATTTAAATAAACAAAGTGTAACCATTGCCGAGGTGCTAAAAGATAATGGCTACCAAACCTTTATGAGTGGCAAATGGCATGTTGGTCATGAACAGCGTGATTGGTGGCCCGATCGCCGCGGCTTTGAACAGTTTTACGGAACACCGGCTGGGGGTGGTATTTACTTTTATCCATCAAAGTTTTACGACAGGCCCGTGTTTTGGAATGGAGAACAGCAACATCCCGATTCAACATGGTATTCAACCGATGCCTTTACCGACTATTCCATCGATTACATTAAAAACCGTCGTGAAAAGGATAAACCTTTTTTTATGTACTTAGCATACATTGCCCCGCATTTCCCTCTTCAGGCCAAAAAGGAAGATATAGAAAAATACCGTGAAACCTATAAGGTGGGGTATGATGTAATTCGTAAAGCACGCTTCGAAAAACAAAAAAAAATGGGGATTGTACATGACGATTTACCGGCCTCTGAACCGGTCTATCCTGACTGGGATTCAGTAGAAAATAAAGATGTCGAAGCGATGGAAATGGCAGTTTACGCTGCTATGGTGGATTGTCTTGATCAAAACATTGGGAAATTATTCAATAGCCTCAAGGAAGAAAGTATAGATGAAAATACTGTGGTGATGTTCTTATCGGACAACGGTGCTTGTCAAACTGCCTGGAACAAAACACCCGATGCAGAACTGGGGAGCCGCAATTGTAATGCCGGATATGGTATTTGGTACAACGTAAGCAATACACCTTACCGTATGCGCAAATCGCAAGAACATGAAGGCGGAAACATTACCCCGCTTATTATGCGCTGGCCGGCAGGATTGGACAAAAAAGGTGAATACATCAGGGAGCACGCCCATATCACCGATATTATGCCTGCCTGTTTGGAGCTTGCTGGAGCAGATTATCCCAAAACTTACAACGGGCAGGAACTGGATAAGCCTGATGGTAAATCTTTTCTTCCTTTATTAAGCGGGCAAGAACAAGATGATTCACGTGCCTTTTTCTGGGAACATGAGGGCAATACAGCGGTTAGGGTAGGCGATTGGAAACTGGTAAGCTTGCACAAAAAAGACTGGGAACTTTATAATTTGGCAGATGATCCTTATGAATTGAATGATTTGGTAGCGCAATACCCTGACAAAGCTGAAAAATTATTGGGAAAATATCAAGATTGGGCGAATAAACATGGCGTGCAGGCATGGCCTTTGAAAAAGAAAAAATAGATATTCAATTATAAAAAATTATACTATGAAACGATATAAAATGATATTCGTTCTTATCGCAATATTTTGTTTTGCACAAACAAATGCACAAACAAATTTCGAACCAGAATCTAAAAAGAAACCCAATATTCTCTTGATTTTAACCGATGATATGGGCTATGCTGATTTAAGTGTGAACGGCTCTAAACAAGTGGCCACACCTAGCATTGACAGAATTGCCGATGCGGGGGTAACTTTTACACAGGCTTATGTTACTGGCCCGGTTTGTGGCCCGTCGCGTTGCGGCTTGTTAAGCGGAATGTACCAAAACCGCTTTGGTGCCGAACACAATTGGAACGATTTTCCGGAGCATTACAAAGAAGAGTATGTTGGCATAGACCCAACGCTTAATATTATGAGCGATTATATAAAAGGGAACGGTTATTCCACAGCAATGATTGGTAAATGGCATGTTGGTGAAACAAAAGACATGATGCCCAATGCCCGTGGTTTCGATTATTCATTTTGGATGGGCGGGCACCATTCGTATTTCCCCAAAGCTGATAAGAATAAGCTCCATAGAAACGACGGCCCCGTAACCGAAATAAAAGTTCCATACCTTACCGATTGGTTTACCGAAGAAGCCATTGATTGGATAAACAAAAACCATGAAACGAATCCGTGGTTTGTTTATTTGGCATATAATACGCCGCATACACCACTTCAGGCAAAGGAAGAAGACCTCGCAAAATATGCCCATATCAAAGACAAAAAGAGACAGACTTATTTGGCCATGCAGGATTGCTTAAATCAAAGTATTGGACGCATTTTTGAAACGTTGGAATCTACCGGCCAATTAGACAATACAATCATCATTTTTACTAACGATAACGGAGGGCCGTGTGGGGCAAATGCATCAATCAATGCACCGTACCGTGGAGAGAAGTCGACTTATCTGGAAGGAGGAGTAAGGGTTCCTCTTTTCATATCGTGGCCAGGAAAAATAAAGCCCGGTTCGAAATATGAAGTGCCAGTTACCTTAATGGATTTAACACCAACACTGCTCGCAGCCATCGAATCTACAGAAGAACCGGAAACATATGAGATTGAGAGAACCTACCCTGATGGTGTTTTTGATGGAGTGAATCTTTTCCCATTTATTTATGGAAATAAACCTGAAAAGGCCCGACCGCACCAAACATTATATTGGCGAACAGCATTTCGTGGAAAAGCCATTCGCGATGGAGATTGGAAACTGATCGTAACACCCCACGATTTGCCGATGCTTTACAACCTGGCAGAAGACGTACAGGAAATGAACAATCTGACTTTAACCATGCCTGAAAAAGCCCGTGAATTAAAATCAAAGCTAGCAAATTGGGAAGCATCGTTGGAGTCATCCCCCCGGTTTTTCACAAAAAACCATTGGCTTAAAGAAAAGTATAAGCAATACGAAAAGGATTATATTCTGATACAACCAGAAAGATAAATTCAATTGACTATATTTTGGGATTATGATTCCCCAAAAACCTACAAACTGTTTTTTAAAATTACTGGTTAATATTTAGGATAACACATGAATTAAGCGGTTGCTAATTCATAATAGTTGGTTCGACACAAGTTTAAAGTAGTTGAGGTAAAACATTCTGAGAAGATTGATTTGAATGAAGATAAATAGTATAGAAAGAGAAACATCTGGACGTCTGCATAATACATTCGATTTATTATATAAAAAGTATTATGCAGAGCTATCTTACTTTGTCACTAGCATATTGAGAAGTGGAGAGCAAGCCGAGGATGTTGTACAAGAAATATTTTTAACAATATGGTTAAAAGGAGACATGGGATTTTTGAAGGGATCGATAAAAAACTACTTGTATTCTTCTGCAAGGAATCGGAGTATTGATTTCTTGAAACATCAAAAAGTACGGGAGAAATATATGAATTATTCTTTTGAAATCGTATCAAATGCTACTCCGGAGAATTGGGTTTACAAAGGTGAAATTGACGATATATTGAAAGAGTCACTTCATTGTATGTCTCCTCGTTGTAGAGAAGTGTTTGAATTGAGTCGGATTAAAGGAATGAAAAATCAAGAAATTGCAGAGGGGCTTGGTTTATCAAGAAGAACCGTTGAGCACCATATATCATCAGCCCTGAAAAGTATAAGAAATAATCTCGCGTTATACATAAATAATTGATCAGAGATGTTACGTTTTGTTGAACTCACTAATTAGTATCATTATCACAAGATATTTGGGAAACTAATTGGTGACAAAGGTTACATCTCTGAAACATTGTTTGACGAACTTTTTATCGATGGTATCCACCTAATTACCAAAATCAGAAAAAACATGAAGAATTCTTTGATGCTGACCCAGGATAAAATATTGTTACGGAAAAGGGCCTTGATTGAATCGGTAAACGATGAATTAAAAAACATGTGTCAGATAGAACATACAAGGCATCGTTGCTTCGGAAACTTCCTAACCAACCTGCTCTCAGGATTGATCGCCTATTCGTACATGCCCAAAAAACCTACCTTGAATCTGGATGAAAATGTTGAAAACAACAAAATTTGTACTTTCGCTTAAGCCGAACTCACGTTATTATTATTATTATTATTATTATTATTATTATTGACTTTAACTTTATCATTTTTAGTATATAATTTCTGTCAATGAGTGCCCATAAAGTTTTGTTATCTGTTTTTTTACTAGCAATAATTCTCGTATATACCAACGAGGTATATAGTAACGATGAAAAAGTTAGAGGATTAAGATTTTATTCACAGGAAAAACCTGTTGAGGAACGTACATCTTTAGTTCTGTTTCCGGAACCTATCAATATAAAACAGAAATTAGAGCTGGAATTTGAGTTCAAGATATATAACAAAAATAAGTTTGGATATATTTTTAGTATTCAAGGAGGACATAGTAAAAAAAGAATGGAGCCATTGGCGCAGTTTGTTTTTCATCCAGAATCAAGCTCAGGAGAAGGTGGTTATATTTTTAATTTTAATGGAAAAACACAGCCAATAATATTTTCGATGGAAAAAGAAAACAAGAATTGGATAAAATGCAACCTTAAAATAAATCAGGACACTGGACTTGGCCAAATTTCTGTTTCGGGACAGAATTATCAGTTTCAATATAACAACCAAAATATAAAGTTTCTTAGTATAAAGTTTGGACAGCTTGACTTCTTAAATGGAGACGTAGCAGCATTTGATATTCGTGACATAAAGTGTTCTATTGGAAATAGGAAAAGGTATTATTGGCTATTAGAGCAGGATTCAGGGACTGAGGCTATAGATAGTATTAACGGAAAAAAGGCATTCGTCAATAATCCATTTTGGTTGATTCATAAGCACTTTTTGTGGGAAGAAGTTCACTCTGGTTGCTATGATAAGATGAATGGTGTCAGTTTTGATTCCTTAAATCAAGATATTTTATTAGTAAACAAGGATTCACTAAGTCGTTTTAATACTAACAAGAATCACCTGAAAATAGAACATTATACACATTCGCGTCCATTTTACACAGATCAAAACTTTTCCCTTTATAATCAAAAAATAGAAGAGCTCATTTCATTCGATTTTCATTTTTTTAAAAGCAATGGTCAGAAGGCATTTTCATCTTATATCCCAGATGATAAAAAATGGACGGCAATAGAAAAGGTTTCTGAAGTTGAAGAGAATTACAATGCACTTTTATTATGGAATAGAGATGCTACTCGCCTTATTAAATTCGGGGGGTATGCCCACTACAAATACTTTAATAAACTACAGTTATTTAATTTTGATAGTTTAAAATGGGAAGATTTGAGCTTAAAAGGAGATTTCGTTAGTCCCCGAACATATGCTAGTGGTGGTTTATTCCCGAAAACAAATAAACTATTTATTTATGGGGGAATGGGAAATGAATCTGGATTACAAGCCTTAGGTATCCGCAAATTTTATGATTTGTATGAGATTAATTTAGACACGAAGACTGTTGTGAAGAAATGGGAAATAACAGATGATGAATTTGATTTTTTACCAGGTTCTGAAATGATAATAAATCCTGATGACAGTTGCGCTTATATTTTAGGTGTTGATTCCAAAAGTGATTTAATTCTTTATCGTTTCTCATTGGTTGACGGTAGATATGATGTGGTAAGTAATGCCTTACCTGTGAAGGCAGAAGGACTAGAAGGAGACAGTTATCTATTTTACGATTCTAAAGAGCAAGCATTATTTGCAGTAGTTAGAGAATCCTTTGAGAAGGAAACATATTCAAAAATATCTATTTTTCGATTGAACTATCCACCAATTGGAGTCTTAACCAAATGTAAGCAAGATAAAAAGTTATCGTTATTTCAAGAAATTATTTGGTTGGCTTTATGTGCTGGTGCGGTGTTAATTGTATTTTTTATTGTAATAAGAAGACAGAGGGCGAAAAATATTCAACCTGATGTTAAAGAACCAACAAGAATAAGAAAACAGAATTCTGTACTTTTAATTGGTGGTTTCCATGTGTTTGATAAGAACGGAACGGAAATCACCTATCGCTTTTCAAATAAACTGAGACAATTATTTTGTACAATATATTTGCATAACTTTTTTGATGTTGATATTACAAATGATAAATTGGCATCCATCTTTTGGCAAGGAATGGATAAACAAAAAATCACAAATAACCGTGGTGTAAGTTTTAATCATCTTCGAAATATTTTTAAAGAATTGGATGGTCTATCTCTAATTCGGAAAGGAGATCAATTGATAATTGATGTTGGGGAATCTCTTTATATCGACATGGAATCTCTTTATTCCAACCTAAAAAACTCTCATTATAATCACCCTGAAAATATACTTAGTTTTTATCAATTGGGAAATTTATTAGCTAATGAAAGCTTTCCAGGGATTGATATATTTAAGGAAAATTTCGAGTCGAAAGCAATCGAAACAATACTGCAAATAGGTAGGAACTATTATTCCCAAAGAAAACATCTTTCGGTAATTGAGACAATGGATATTATACTTAACCAGTTCGATACTATTAATGAAAAGGCATTAAAAGTAAAGATAAAATCTCTATATAAACTGAAACAATATAAAAAGGCTAAAAGCGAGTACGTAAGATTTTGCAATGAATATTCTGAAATAATGAATTCTGAATATCCGAAACAATTCTCTGAATTATTAAAGTAGGATTGTAAGTTCCCTCTAAATATAGTTTTATATCGTAATTGACCTAACTTTTCAATCTTGAATATAACACACATCCTTTTTTAGAACTAAATCGCAATGTGTTGATTATCTGGGCCTAAATTCCTGTTAATAAAAAATAGATAGTCATTAATAGCTTTATTAAGTAATTAATTAGCACCGTCAAATATATGTTTGCCATAGATTTTTAGTATGGTTTAAAACCTGAAAAAATCTGCCGGCAAAATATTTTTTAACTGATTAAATTAAACTTTATGAACAAAAAATTACTGATTCTTTATGTCCTGCTTATTGCAAGTACCAGTTTATTTGGACAGAATCATTTAGTAAGAGGAATTGTCTTTGATTCCGATTCTTTACCAATGGTTGGTGTAAGCATATTGGAAAAGGGGACCTTAAACGGGACAGTGACCGATGTGGACGGGAACTATGAATTAGCCGTTTCTTCGAAGGATGCTGTTATCACTTTTTCATTTATTGGTTTTCAAAAGACAGAGAAGAACCTGAATGGAAATTCCATCTTAAATGTAAAACTTTTTGAAGCGGTTATTGGTTTAGATGAACTTGTTGTTGTTGGGTATGGAACTCAGAAAAAGGAGAGTCTTACAGGCGCCATTTCCACAGTAAAGGGACAAGAGATGGCAAAAACTACAGCTATGGATGTAAGCAATACGCTTACCGGTAGAGCTGCTGGTGTAAGGGTGGTACAATTGTCGAGTGAGCCAGGGGCTTATGATACTCAAATAGATATTCGTGGTTTTGGTGACCCACTATTTATTATTGACGGTGTAGAGCAAGATAAAGCTGTATTTAGTCGCCTTAATCCCAATGAAATTGAGAGTGTTAGTGTTTTAAAAGACGGTTCGGCTGCTATTTATGGAGTACAAGCTGCAAATGGTGTAATTTTAGTGGAAACCAAAAGAGGAGAAGAAGGAAGCATTAAGGTAGGGTATTCCGGTAAATTTGGGATGAACACAATAACCCAGTATCCCAGACTCTCTAATGCCTATCAATATTCAGTTTTAAAGACTGAGTCGCAGGTTAATCAAAAAATAAGCGCACATCAACTTGATAACATTACTACCACATATACTCCCGAAGAAGTGGAAATGTACAGAACGGGAGAACTACCAAGTACCAATTATTTAGACCTTATTCTAGATGACCGGGCGAAACAGCAAAATCACAATATGTCGATACGAGGTGGCTCTAAAGATATAAAGTATTTCAGCTCTTTTGGTTTTTTTACAGAAGATGGTTTGTGGAGTAGTGGGGATCTAAGCGCCCAGAAGATTAACTATAGATCCAATATTGACGCAAAATTATCTAGAAGTCTGACTTTAACGGCTAATCTTGGATATATAAATTCCAGAAGTGATAAGCAACGACACAGCAACATGGATATATTAAGGTCAGCATGGAGAATGAATCCAGCCGAAAATGCCTACGCAAATAATAATGAAGCTTACATTGCAGAGTACAAGCATATGCCTGGGCGTACCAATCCTGTTTCTTTGATATATTCTGAAAATACTGGATTTGTAAAGACCGAAAATCAATATATTCAATCGAAATTTGATTTGAGGTATGTAGTTCCGGGAATAAAAGGATTATCCTCAAAGTTCACCTACGCATACAACTTAAGTAGTTCTAGAAATAGGGTATTCACAAAAACCTGGGATCAATATCTTTTTGATGAGAATACTGAAAATTATGTACCTTATGTTCATGGAGGACCAAATTCCTTTAGTGAAGCAAGAGCACGTGAAGCAAAAGAAGGCCTTAGATTCGCAATAAATTACAAACGCAATTTTAAAGGACATGATTTAAATGCTTTGCTTGTTGCAGAACAACAAAAAACGAAGTATGATTATATTAGTGGCTCAACCCAGTTAATACTTGTTTCTCCCGATTTAAATTCAGGAGAAGCCAAGAAGGAAGATGTTTCTTCCAGATTCTCAGACAGAAGAAGAAGAGCTTTAGTAGGACGACTAAATTATGTTTTTAAGAGTAAGTATTTGGCTGAGTTTAGTTTCCGATATGATGGTTCTTCCAGATTCCCTGAAGGTAGTAGATGGGGGTTCTTCCCGGGGATATCTGCAGGATGGGTAATTTCGGAAGAAAACTTTATCGATAAGGAATCCTCAGTATTAAGTTTTTTGAAGCTAAGAGCATCATACGGTAAATTGGGAGATGATGGAGCAGTGCAGGATTTTGCATACTTACAGGGCTATAGATATCCCAGTGGTGGTTATTATTTTGGAGACAGTCATTATGCAGGAGTGGGAATTCAAAACTCAGTAAATGAAGATTTAACCTGGTATGTATCAAGAACATACAATATTGGATTAGATGCACGGCTATGGAGAAATTTGTTGAGTGTTGAACTTGATGTATTTAGAAAAGACCGAAGAGGTCTTTTAAAAACACGTAATGCCACTTTACCTGCAACATACGGAATTACATTGCCCCAGGAGAATCTGGAATCAGATCGATATAAAGGATTTGAAATCGTATTGGGGCATCATAATAAAATAGGAAAAGCCAGGTATAACATTTCAGGTAATATTTCTTATACACGATCGGAGTACAATTACATTGAAGAAAATCCTCCGGGAAATTCGTGGGACGATTATTATTATAGTAAGACGGGACGTTACAAAGGAGTTGTATTGGGCTATGTCTCCGACGGTCAGTTTCAGAACTTCGAAGAAATTTATGCTGCGCCTGTTATTGATGGAGCTGGTAACAAATCGTTACTACCCGGAGATATTCGATATAAAGACTTAAATAATGATGGTATTATAAACGAATACGATAGAAAGGTTATAGCAATTGACAGAGGAAAACCAACAATTTATTTTGGTTGTAATTTCGATTTTAATTGGAAGAACATTGATTTTTCGATGTTGTTTCAAGGAGCAACAATGCATCGAATGAAATATCCTGAGCAACTGAGTCAACCTCTTTTCTGGGGTGATGCAAATCCAATTACCGAGTTTTGGGATAGATGGCACAGGGAAGATGTTTTTGACCCTAATAGTGCCTGGATTAAAGGTAGATACCCATCTACCGGGGAACGGTACAATTATGCCAATTCCGATTATTGGTGGAGGGACGTTACCTATGTGCGACTTAAAAGTGTAGAAATTGGTTATACTTTCCCGAAATCAATATTGCAAAAGGTTGGAGTTGAGAAGCTCAGAGTTTTTGCAAATGGTTACAACCTTTTTACTATTACCAATGGTCTTGATTTTGTTGATCCTGAGCTAAATAGCCGTGATTATGGATATAATTATCCAATTACAATGAACACAAACCTTGGGGTACAACTTGAATTTTAATCTGATAAAATAAAAATTTATGAAACGATATATATGTTTACTCATACTTTTGGTGGTCGGGGTGAGTGCTTGTAACGATAATTTTCTCAATACTGAACCAACCGACATGCTTTCAACAGAGCAGCTGGTAAAAGATCCTAACGCCGTAAAAGCATATTTTGCCACATTATATGATTTAATGCCTATTGAAGACTTTAATTTCTGCAATGGAAGATTCAATCAGTTTCCCGGTGATGGATTTGGATATCTGTCAAATTATGTGGATGAAACAATTACATCCAATAAATATTATGGATCGGAATTTGGAGAGAACTGGAAAGAGATTTACAAATTGATAAGAAATGTAAATGATTTTATTGTAGAAATTAATAAAGTTGAGGAGATTCTTGCACCTGATGTATTAAATACATACTTGGGCGAAGCTCGTTTTATCCGAGCTTATGCATACTTTTCGCTTGTTAAAAGATTTGGAGGTGTGCCAGTTCTTTTGGAACCCCAAGTTGTTGTTGACGGAGATGTAGAGAAACTGAACATTCCCAGAAATACTGAAGATGAAGTATGGATGGCTATTCGTGACGACTTTGAATTTGCTGTTCAGAATATGACCGGTGCTTCTGAGTATGGAAGGGCAAATAAATATGTGGCAGCGGCTTATCTTTCAAGGGCGATGCTTTACGCAGGTTCAATAGCCAAATATGGCAAGCTTGAATACGATGGTTTGGTTGGAGTTCCTGCATCAAAAGCCAATGAATATTTTCAAACAAGTTTTAATGCCGCAAAACTTGTGTATGAAGAAGGTGGCTATGAGCTGTTTAATAAAGTACAAGATAAATCTAAGAACTTTTCAGAGTTATTTTTAGAATATGAATCAAATCCGGAGATAATTTTGGCTAAAGGTTTTGATTACGATGCTACAAAAAGCACACACTCTTATGATATTCTATGCACTCCTGTGTATTTTATTCCTGGTGGTTATGCTGGGAGACAAGCACCTACTGTGGATATTCTTGAGAAGTTTGAATATTTGGATGGAACTGTGGGACCAATTTTAACATTGAATGATGATGGAACCAGGAAATTATATGAACATCCATTGGACCTGTTTAGGGATAGGGATCCGCGATTGTTAGGTTCTGTTATTGCACCATTTTCTCAATTTAGGGGTGAAGAAATATCAATCCAAAAGGGGATTCATGTCGATGGTTCTTTTAAGAAAGGGAATTATTATAATCAATATTATCATTCCGATACAAAAGAAATTAATACAACGATAAGCTCGGTTAGGGCAACAGGAAAGTATGGCGGTTCATTTAGGTCATGCTTATCAGGCGTTTATATGAGAAAATATATTGATCCGAACACAGATCCAAAATTACTAGGAGTATGGAAGTCCCGGACTCATTGGATTGACATGCGTTTTGCTGAAATTTTATTAAATATGGCGGAAGCAGCTCAAGAACTTGGAACCGATAGAACTTTGGCTTTAACTGCAATAAATATGGTAAGAGAAAGGGCTGGTATAAGATTATTGGATGATGAAGAACTAACAATTGAAAGAATCCGACATGAACGAGAAGTGGAGTTAGCATTTGAAGGGCATTTGTTCTGGGACTTAAAGAGAACCAGAAACCTGGTAGAAAGATTTCAGATTTGGCAACCTCGAAGAATGGATTTATACTATTCTTTAGATTTTAATGGCTATTTCGTCAGTTTTAGTATTACGGATGGCCCTAAAACATACGAGAACAAGCAATATTATAATAGAATTCCACAGGATGAGATAAATATTAATCCACTGTTGAAACAAAATCCTGGTTATTAATCATAAAAAAGATTGAGATGAAAAAGTTAATATTTATATACATTGTTTGCTTGCTGACTTTAAACTCATGTCTGAATGACAACTATGAACAGCCTGATCAAACTATTTATGGTAACCTAATTGATCCTCTTACAGGAGAAAATGTGCAATCGAAAAGTAAAGGTCAATTGGTTATTCGATTACTGGAGCAGATACCAGATAATCCCAATCCAGAACCATTGGACATACAGGTACAGAAAGATGGAACATTTCGTTCCGATAGAATATTCACAGGAACTTATAAGGCGTTTCCTTATCGTGGTGCATTTGTTTACACAGGAGATACCGTTGAAATAAATACCGCAATTAACGGGGGAAGGATAGATTTTGAATTAACTCCTCTTATACGAATTGATGTTAGTGTTCGGAACCGGGATATTACATACAAGTTGAATGCAACAGAGGCAACGGGAGACCTAGCATTAAAAGGTGTTGCTGCTATGTATAATTCTTATGATGAGGTAGACGAGACTTCTTGTTCTGCCAGTCGTACAGGGTCATATAATAGTCTTACCTCGCAAAGCCAGATTGGTGTTGAGAATACGGTTACTTTATCGAAGATGCCAGTAGGTGAAAATTATATTAGGGTTGGTGCGCGACTATCTGATACCTGGAATTACAGCAAAATAATAAAAGCAGTAATTACAGAAAAAGACTCTTTACCTCCTGCTGTAAAATTTGTTGGAAATAATAATTTTAGCCCTGCAAATGATTCTGCTTCGTTTATAGTAGCGGTATTTCAGGGAGAGCCTCCTTTTGATTTAGTGTATTCGGATGGTGAAAAAGAATATACAAAAGAAAATATCAATACTAAAAGAGATACTCTATTTGTAAAACCAGAATATACAACATCTTACTTTCCTGTATCTGTCTCAAATTTTGTTGGGAATGGTGAAGTTTCGTCGGAGTTGGCAACAGTAAATGTTTTTGCAATAAAAGATGAATTTGCCAACAGTTTTGATGCATATATCCATGAACACAACTCTTCAAGTATTTATGATACAGAACCTGTTGTCGCTTTTAAGAGTTCTACTGATGGATATCAACGAAGAGCGTTTATTGCTTTTGACCTCACAAATTCTGATTTGAACGATTCTTCTGAAGATGAGTTCTTTATTTCATATTCATTGGTTTATTCACACCATGACCTGGCCAATTCTTTTGTTTTGGAAGGTACTGAAGAGCTAGTGGATAATTCATTATGCTGGAAGAACCAACCTGCTGAAGAATCTTACAGTCATATTCACACAACGATAAATCAGGCTTATGGTATAGATAAAGATGAAAATACTCTTATCAGGAAGTTTGATATAAATGCAACAGATTTCGTAAAAGAGTTGCTTGACAAGGGTGTGAAAAAGTTTTCATTGAGACTGACTTGTCTGGAAAAGAATGCTTACTATGTTAAAATTGGTTCAATGAGGCATGATAACGAAGATTTCAGACCTAAGTTGATGATAAAAGGGCAAGTTTATAAGGAATAGAATGCTAACAGTATGAATAATACAGTATAAGATGATATCTGAAAAATAGATTACTCTGATAAAATAAGTAAAGTCACAGACGCGATTTTTAGAATTGCATCGAAGTTGTTCTATTGTTTGTGACTTTACTTCTTAACTGCAATATTTCAATCCATAATTATTAATCGGCTTACCTATGTTTTAGAAAGAAATACAGGTCGGTTGCGTAGTAAAATTAAAATTTCAAATGATGAAAGGCTATGGTGTAATGCTATTGATTTTTGCATGTATTTTTAGTGTTAAAGGGCAAAATAACATTAAGGTCGATGTTAATTTAGATAGTGTCTGTAAGACATTGAGTCCAACAATGTGGGGAGTCTTTTTTGAAGATATCAATTTTGCAGTAGATGGAGGATTAAATCCTGAGTTAGTAAAGAATGGTTCTTTTGAGTTTCCTGATTCATATATGGGCTGGCAGTTTGGTAAACCATGTGAAAGCAAAATAAAATATTCAAAAAACGCGAACTATCTATCTATATCGAACAACTCATTAAATAATACTGTAATTCTAGAAAATGAGGGATATCGTGGAATTGGTGTAAGAAAAGATGCAAGCTATCAATTTTCTATCAGTGCAAAGACCAAAGGAAGATCTAGATTGAAATGTAAGGTGCAGCTTATTGCTCAAGGAGGAGACGTAATAGCAGAAAAGAGAATATTTGTTTGTGGGTATAAATGGAAAAAACAGAATACATACTTAAAGTCTAAGCAAACCTGCTTAAATGCAAAACTAAGACTCATTTTTGAAGGAAATGGGAATTTTTGTTTAGATAATGTCTCTCTAACACCAAATGATGTTTATAAAATTGGTAACAGTATCTTCAGAAAAGACCTTGTTGAAACAATTGCAGATTTACAACCTGGTTTTTTTAGATTTCCTGGTGGGTGTGTTGTTGAGGGGTATAGTTTGCAGGAAAGATACCAATGGAAACAGACAGTTGGTCCTAAATCAGAACGTTCAAACATGATTAGTAGATGGAATCGTGGATTTGGTGAACGTTTAACTCCTGATTATTATCAAACCTTTGCAATAGGTTTTTATGAATACTTTCTATTGTCTGAAGAACTTAAATCAGAACCAGTACCAATTATAAACTGTGGAATGTCATGCCAGTTTAATACAGCAGAGCTGATTGCTTTAGAAAGAATGGGGCCTTTTGTTCAGGACGCATTAGATTTAATAGAATTTGCAAATGGCAAAGTTGACACTTATTGGGGAAGAATACGTTCAGAACTAGGACACCCAAAACCTTTTAATCTTAAATATATCGGAATAGGAAATGAACAGTGGGGACCGGATTATATTCCTCGGTTTAATCGTATTGCAAAGGCGATTAAAAATAAATATCCAGAGATTAAGATTATATCTGGCTCTGGTCCATGGGCTGATGGAAAAGAATTCCATTACCTATGGAATGCGTTTGAGCATAGCAATTATTCTGACTTGGTGGACGAACATTATTATAAACCTCCAGAGTGGTTTCTATCAAATACAGAAAGGTATGATAGTTATAATCGACATGGGCAAAAAGTTTTTGTTGGAGAATTTGCTGCACATACATTAACATTGAAGGATTCTTTAAAAAGAAATACGTGGGAAGCTGCTCTATCTGAAGCCGCATATATGACGGGATTGGAACGAAATTGCGATATTGTTGAGATGGCTGCGTATGCTCCTTTATTGGGACATGTTAAGGCCTGGCAATGGAGTCCAAATCTAATTTGGTTCGATAATTTAAATGTGCTTCGAACTGCAAATTATTATATTCATAAACTGTTTTCTTTAAATAGCGGAACTCACGTTATTCCGGTAAGCTTGAAAGAAGGAGAAGAATTAGATAGATCAAAGATATTTGTTAGTGCATGTGTTGATTCTGTGACCAATAACATTAATGTTAAACTGGTCAATACTTCAAATCAAAACAAGAATTTGTCTGTATCTATTTTAACCAAAGAAAAGATGAGGAAAAAGGTTATTGCCACCGTTTTGTCTGGTTCTGAGGCTTCTGTCTATAATAGTTTTAGGGAACCCGAAAGAATAGTTCCATATAATATTGAATTAGAACAAAATAGCAATACCATAGATTTAAACCTGGATTCAAAATCGCTTACAGTATTAAACTTTAAATGTAAGTAGGTATTGAATCTTCAAATGTTATAACAATGACAGACTCTAGAATATTAGTAACTATCCTCTCCCTAATACTTACATGGGGAGGGACAACTCAACTAACCAGTGCACAACAAACAGATTGGGAGAATCAGCATATTTTTAGGATAAATAAAGAAGAACCTCATGCAACATTAATGCCTTTCCCCACTGAGGAAATGGCTCAAACGAAGGAAAGGTTAGAATCTCCATATTGCAGGTTACTAAATGGCCAATGGAAATTTTGTTATGTTGGGAATCCTGATGAGGCAGTTAACGGTTTTGAAGAAACTTTATTTGATGATGGTGGTTGGGACAACATAACAGTTCCTTCAAACTGGCAAATAGAAGGCTATGGTGTTCCACTGTATACAAATACTGATTATCCTTTTCATGTTGATCCTCCAAAGGTAATGGGTACTCCGAGGAAAGACTTTACGAATTATTCTGAAGACGCAAGAAATCCGGTAGGGATGTACAGACGATTTTTTGATATTCCTCGTGATTGGGATGGAAGAGAAGTACTGCTTACATTCAATGGTGTAAAAAGCGCTTTTTATCTTTGGATAAATGGAAAATTTATAGGTTATTCCCAAGACAGTAGAACTCCTGCAGAATTTAACATTACAAAAGCACTAAAAGCAGGAAGAAACCTAATTGCTGTAAAAGTATTTCAAAACTGTGATGGGTCGTATTTAGAAGATCAGGATACATGGAGATTACATGGAATCTTCAGAGATGTCGTTCTATGGTCTTCTGCGCCAGCCGATATTAAAGACATATTCATTCGCCCCACATTAAAAAATAACTACAAAGATGGAATATTAGACGTTGAACTCGAAATTCTTAATAGAACTAACAAAAAGGAGAATATCTATGTGGAGGCAGAAATATCTGGATATGGTTATCAACAAACTCTTCAAACACAATATCATCAAATTAACGCTTTGAAAAAAGAACGACTATTACTAAAATTTCAGGATATTCAGGATGTTAAGCAATGGTCAGCAGAGATTCCAAATTTGTATGGTTTAACCATAAACCTTCGTGACAGAAAAAAGAACCTAATTGGTAGTTATTACAAGAAAATTGGATTTAGAACAAGTGAAATTCAAAAAGGTCAACTTTTAATAAACGGACAACCAATACTGATAAAGGGCATTAATCGACACGATCATAACATGCATACGGGGTATTATGTGAGCGAGAAGCAAATGTTAGAAGAAATAAAGTTGATGAAGCAAATTAACATAAATGCAGTTCGAACTTCGCACTATCCTAACGACCCTCGTTTTATAGAGCTTTGCGATGAATATGGATTATATGTTTGGGATGAGGCTAATATTGAGTCCCATGGAATGGGATATGGCAAAAGCTCTTTAGCAAAGGATACTACATGGAAAGCTGCACATATTGATAGAATTAGGAACCTTATTGAAAGAGATAAAAATAATCCATCCGTTGTGGTTTGGTCAATGGGGAACGAGGCTGGAGATGGTATCAATTTCCAAGAAGCTAGCAAATGGATTAAGGAACGTGATCCTTCTCGACCTGTTCACTACGAAATTGCACGAAAGGGACATAGTCCTGAGTCCCATGTGGATATGTTGTCTGAAATGTATATGACACCATGGGATTTAAAAGATTATTGCGGAACCGTAAAAGATTTACCAGAGCATGAACGTAAACCGGCTATTTTATGTGAATATAGTTTTGCTCGAGGAAATTCTAATGGTAATTTGAAAGAATATTGGGAGATTTTTAACACGGAAAAATATGCACAAGGCGGATTTATATGGGATTGGGCAGATAAATCTCTAGTAAAAACTCAAATCAATCAAGGAAATATATCAAGTTATTACACGATTGGTGGTGATTATGGAGATATTCCAAATTCTTCTGGATTCGCAATGTGCGGGATATTAATGCCCGATTTTTCCTGGACACCTAAGGTTCCTGAAGTATTCAAAGTTTATCAAAATGTAGAACTTAAGGATTACAGCTACACAGATGGTGTATTATTTCTTGATATTAAAAACAATTTCTTTTTTAAAGACCTGGTTGGATTGTTAATGAACTGGCAACTAACTGAAAATGGAAAAGAAATTGCCACCGGTGTGTTGGAAATGCCTTCTATACAACCTAGTTCTGTTAAAACACTCCAACTGGCTTTGCAAAAACTAAAAATTAAATCTAGCGCAGAGTATCACTTTAGAATGGAGTGGTGCTTATCAGAAGATACTCCCTGGGCATCATCCAAGCATGTGATTGCTTGGGAGCAAGTTGAGTTAGATTGGTCTGAAAGGAATTTTATGCGGGCAGAACAATCAAAAAATCGTGATCTCACTATCTCTCAAACAGATAAAGAATTGAGCATATCAACTGGAGAAATCGACTATGTTTTTGATAAATTGAGTGGACATATTTCTTCCATAAAAGCGAATAAATTGGAACTTTTATCATCTCCAATACATTTACACTTTTGGCGTCCGGGAACATCAAATGATGAAGGGATGGGAGATGTTCATAAAAAAATGGAAGTATGGAAAAAGGCAGGGGAAAGATCTACGGTCAATCATTTCGATATTTCAGAGTTAAATAACGGAATAAAACTAATAATGGATGTTTCTATTCCAGTTGGTAATACAAAAGCAATCATTGAATATATAGTTTATGAAACAGGAGAACTTCTGATCAACCTAAATCTTGATGTTGAGAATGATTTGCCGATGCTGGCATGTGCTGGCTTTCAGGGAGATATGGCAAATAAGTATCATGATTGGTCTTGGTTTGGGAAAGGCCCCCATGAGAATTATTGGGATAGAAAAGAAGGAGCTTGGATCGGGATATTTAGAGGAACGGTTGATGAATCGTTTTTTAATTATTTAGAACCTCAGGAAAGTGGAAATAGGTGTGATATCCGTTGGGCGTCATTTACGAATACAGATAGTTTAAATACAGGATTACGTTTTGATGCAGTAAATCAAAAATTGTTAGAAGTTAGTGCTTCTCCTTATTCTTCCGATAATATTGAAAATGCCCGACATCCTCATGAATTAAAAAAGAGGGATTGTTTTACTTTTAATATCTCTCTTCATCAAATGGGGCTTGGTGGAATTGCAGGATGGGGACCACAACCACTTGAAAAATACAGGTTGAAATCGGGTAAAAATTACGTTATGTCATTTTTATTAAGTCCTATCTCGGATTAAATAAAAGTCATTATGAACTTTATCATTAAGCATATATTAGTTAATTCTTCAATAATTTAAAATTTCATAATTTTAAAAAAAAGACAAAATGCATAGAAAAGTACTACTGCTTATCATAGTTATGCAGGCTTTAATTGGTTCAAATGAAGCTTCACCATTAGGTCGAAATAGTTTTACAATAGTTTCTCCATCGGAAAATTGTGAAATCTACATAAATAAGAAAGAAGCAAAGGTTGTTCAAATTGCCGCTGAACTTCTGGTCAAAGATATTTATCGAATTACTGGGAGTGAAGTTTCTATACTTAATAACGACTCATTTAGCAGTGAACTTCCAGTTATTGCAGGGACAATAGGTAACAGTGAATGGATAAATCAGCTGGTTGACAAGAATGAACTTGATATTTCTGATATAGTAGGAAGATGGGAGTCCTATTCAATTCAGCTCGTTGAAAGACCTATCGAAGGGGTGGATAAAGCACTTGTCATTCTGGGAAGTGATCGTAGAGGAACAGCATATGGAATTATGGAATTATCTCGAATGATTGGTGTATCTCCTTGGGAATGGTGGGCTGATGTAAAACCTGAGAAGAAAGATAATATTGAGTTATATATTCAGAAAAGAATATATGGTTCTCCTACAGTGAAATACCGAGGAATTTTTTTGAATGATGAGGACTGGGGGCTGGAACGTTGGGCTACTCTAAATTTTGAACCAGAAACCGGCAGTATTGGACCAAAAACTTATTCAAAGATTTTTGAGCTGATGCTACGCTTAAGAGCTAATACCATATGGCCAGCAATGCATTCTTGTACAAAGGCATTTTATTCATTTTCAGATAACAAAAAAGTAGCCGATGATTACGCAATCATTATTGGGACCTCGCATTGTGAACCAGTGCTTTGCAATGTTAATGCTGAGTGGGATAAAAAAACGATGGGAGAGTGGAGATATGATACCAATTCAGCTAACATAAAAGCATTTTTTAAGGAGAGAGTTGAAGAAAGTAATGGGTTTGAAAGTATCTATACCGTTGGAATGCGTGGTGAACATGATTCTCCCATGAATACAGGAGGTGCAGATATAAATGCTCAGATTAACTTACTTGAAGATGTAATTAATGCTCAGAGACATATTCTTGAATCTGTTACAAAGAAGAATAAAGAAGATATTCCTCAGGTATTTATTCCTTATAAAGAAGTTTTGACGGCATATACAAATGGATTGACTTTGCCTGAAGATATAAGTTTAATGTGGACGGATGACAATTATGGATACATTCGTCAATTATGCAAACCAGATGAGCAAAAAAGAAAAGGAGGCTCAGGTATCTATTATCATACATCTTATTGGGGCAAACCACACGATTATCTATGGTTGAATTCTACAAATCCGGTTTTAATGTGGGAAGAAATGTTTAAGGCATATCAATTTAATTCAAGACAATATTGGATATTAAATGTAGGGGATATAAAACCTCATGAATACAATACCGAGTTATTCATGGATATGGCCTGGAATATGGACAGCTTTCAGTCAGATAAGGACGTGAAGAACCATATGTTGATGTGGGCAGAAAGGGAATTTGGTAAAACCGTAGCGAAATTGGTTGTAGAATTGATGTACGAATATAATCGACTTGCATTTATACGGCGACCCGAGTTTATGGCATGGACCCGAGTTGAGCCGGTTACTCAGGTGGGTGAAACAGAGTTATTTATCAATGAGAGTGTGGATGAGATCCAGAAGAGAATAGAAGAATATGAAAACCTGGTACAAAAGGTTGAAGTTGTTGCTAAAGGAATTGATAATTATCGTAAAGATGCATTTTATGAATTAGTATACTATCCGGTAATTGGAACAGCTAATTTGAACTACAAGTGGTTGTATTTCTTTAAATATAAAACCACCTTAAAGAATGACGGGGTGGATATGGAGTATTATGCCCGAAAATCAAATGAAGCATATCAAAGACTAAGAAAGGAAACCATTTATTACAATAAAGAACTATGCAATGGTAAGTGGGATCAAATAATGAATATGCGACCTCGCCACCTGCCGGTTTTTCTGGAACCAAAATTTAGTTTGGCCCGTTCGAAATCGGATACTCTTATAAAAAGTAATAATGAGACTTGTGCTGAAGAATCCATAGAAGGTAATATTTCAAAAGAATATCGGAAGTTTAAAGGATTTGTTGAACAAAATCATATTGTATCAATAAATGCAGAGAATTATACCAGAAAGTTCGATGGAAAGGAAGCTGATTGGAAAGTTATTGAAGGAATTGGTTATACTGGTAAAGTTGTTTCATCTTTTCCTTTTAAAGCTAAGCTACGTACCAGTATAGAAGATATTGTTGAAAATAGTCCAGTCTTAGAATATGAATTTTATTCTAACTCCATTGGAGACTGCGAAATCAACCTTCAGGCAATACCAACTCATCCTTTTTTTAAAGGGAGAGGAGTTCGATGTGCAGTTGCTATAGATGATAACCAACCAGTAATACTTGATTTTGTGACCGAAGGAAGAAGTGAAGAATGGAAACAAAATGTATTAAAGAATGCAACGTATAAATCAGCCAAACAGGATGTATATGCAAAAGGTGTTCATCAGTTAAAATTATGGATGGTTGACCCCGGAGTTATGGTAGATCGAATATTGCTTGATTTTGGAGGACATAAAGGGAGTTATACGTTTCCTGTAGAAACCGTAAAAAAATAATAGGAGGATTCTAATGATTAAATTTCAATTAAAGAATAGTAAGACATTTGTTAAATGCATTTTTATAGGGAGCATATTAGTGAGTTTGTATCTGGTTGTAAACAAAACTTTATATAGAGGCAATCAGCCCATTGATTATGTCAATCCTTATATGGGGAATATTAGTCATTTATTAGTTCCTACTTTTCCAACAATTCATTTACCGAATAGCATGTTGCGTGTAATACCTGCAAGAGAGGATTATACAACCGATCATTTAAATGGTTTGCCCATCGTAACCACCAGTCATCGCGGGAGTTCGGCTTTTAATTTAAGCCCTTACCAAGGACCCAAATCAAAGATGAATCCTGTTGTTAATTATAGTTACGATCACGAGAGTATAAAACCCTATTGTTACGAAGTATATCTGGATGATGCTGAAATACAGGTTAGGTATGGAGTTTCGCATCAAGCGGGTATGTACCGGATTGATTTTACCAAGAACGAGCCCCCTTACCTTTTAATAAATAATAGAAAAGGAGAGATTAAAATTAGTAATGGGGTAGTTAGTGGTTATCAAACAATTTCCAATAACATACGCAAAAAAGAACAAACAAATATTTTTGTATACTTTGAAACAGACCAAGAACCCATTGAAACAGGATTACTTCACGATGGCGAGTTAATAAAGAGCCAGTCTGGTGAAGGAAAGAACCAATGTGCTGTTCTTAAATTTGCTGATAACATAAAACAGGTTAATATTCGTTATGGTATCTCTTTTATTAGCGAAGAGCAGGCTCAGAATAATTTGTATCGGGAGATTGAAGGCTTTAATATGGAGGCTGTTCTAGAAAAAGGTGAGCAAAGCTGGAACAAGGCTTTGAATAAGATCAAAGTTAAAGGAGGAAGTGAAGACGAAAAAACTGTTTTTTATACTTCAGTCTACCGCACATACGAACGCCCAGTCTGCATTTCAGAAGATGGAAGATATTTCAGTGCGTTTGATGGAATGGTTCATGAAGATAATGGTGCTCCTTTTTATACGGATGATTGGATCTGGGACACTTATCGTGCAACTCATCCACTGCGTGTGCTAACCGAAAAAAAGATGGAAACCGATATTATAAAATCATTTATTCGGATGGCTGAACAAATGCCAGATTTTTGGATGCCAACATTTCCCGAAATTACAGGAGATAGCCGACGGATGAATTCGAATCATGGAGTCGCTACCGTTCTAGATGCTTATGTAAAAGGTATAGAGGATTTTGATTTGGGGAATGCATATTTAGCTTGTAAAAATGCAATAACGGAAAAAACTCTTGCTCCGTGGTCAGGTGAACCTGTTGGAGACTTAGATGAATTTTATCGGACCTTTGGATATTTCCCAGCGCTACGAGAAGACCAGAAAGAATATTCTCCATTGATTCATAGTTTTGAAAACCGTCAACCAGTTGCTGTAACACTGGGAACTGTATATGACGAATGGTGCTTATCTGAGATTGCTAAAATTCTGGGTAAAGAAGAAGAGCATAAGTATTTTTTCGCACGTTCATACAATTATCGTAAAATTTATAATTCAGATACAGGATTTTTTCATCCAAAAGATGATAGACAAGAGTTTATTTACCCATTTGACTATAAGTTTTCAGGAGGAATGGGAGCTAGAAAATATTATGGCGAAAATAATGGATGGATTTATCGTTGGGATGTCCCACACAATCCAGCCGACTTAATTCAGCTAATGGGAGGACGTAATACCTTCATTTGTAATCTGGATCAAACATTTAACGAATCATTAGGAAGAAACAAATTTAGTTTTTATGCCCAATTACCTGATCATACGGGTAATGTGGGGCAGTTCTCAATGGCTAACGAACCATCCTTACACATTCCTTATTTGTATAATTACGCAGGGCAACCATGGAAAACACAAAAGCGAATAAAATCACTTATAAATATGTGGTTCCGTAACGATTTGATGGGAGTGCCGGGTGATGAAGACGGAGGTGGAATGTCTGCTTTTGTTGTTTTTTCACAAATGGGATTTTATCCTGTAACTCCAGGTTCGCCAACTTATAATATAGGTAGTCCGTTTTTTGAAAGAACTACAATTGATTTAGGCGACGGGAAGGTGTTTGAAATAATTGCAAATAATTTAAGCGAAAAGAATAAATACATACAATCAGCAACTCTTAATGGTGAAGATTTGAATAAACCGTGGTTTTATCATAGCGATATTATGAATGGAGGAATATTAAAACTTGAAATGGGACCAAAAGCTAATAAGATATGGGGTAGTAGTGAGGAAGCTGCTCCCCCGTCTGCAAAAAACATTTTTTAACATTGGTTAGATGTTAAGTGTCTAAACGGTTGTTTTAGTGATGATTGAAATAACAGAAGAGTACATAGAATTTAAAAATCCAGAAAGAATAGAGTGTAATACTGATTTTGATACAAGCGGAGTATGTTTCTTTAAAAGCATCTAGCCACAGAAAAGATTCAATACGAAGAACATTATAGGGATCGAAGAGTATATAATGGAAGTTAATTATAAAATGGTGGTATAGTTGTTTGTAGCTCCAAGTGACTTTAAGTAATTATTTCCAATAAAACCTACAAGACTACATAAAAATTATAATGAAGAAAAGATTATTACTAATAGCATTAACACTATCGACGAGCGTATTTTCGCAAACTACTTTTAATCGAGATTTTGCACCACAAGAGGGATTAGTGAAGAAAGTAGAAAAACCATTTAAAGATGAAATATGCTTAAATGGAAGTTGGCAGTTTATGCCAATTGAGGTTGCTGACGATATTACATTAGATGAAATAAAAACTCCTGAATTACCTGATATTGAAGGTTGGGAAACAACACCCTATAAAGTGCCATCTCCATGGAATGTAAATGGTTTTACCAATGGTAAAGGAGGCGATTTTGTGGCTTTCCCCAGTTATCCCAGGGAATGGAATGATGTTAAAGCAGGTTGGCTTAAGAAAACTCTAACCGTGCCATCCTCTTGGACAGGCAACAGGTTTATTTTGCATTTTGAAGCAGTTGCAGGATATGCCAAAGTATTTGTAAATGGAAATGAAGTGGGTGAACATTTTGATTCATTTCTACCATTTAACTTTGATGTTACTAAGTTTGTAGAAGCCGGTGAAGAATTGGAAGTATTGGTGTGGATTGCTCATGGTAGCTTATTGAATGATCCTGGAAAGTACGGAAGAAGAAATTATGTGGCCGGTTCCTTTTGGGGAATTTATATTGCAGGGATCTGGCAGGATGTTTTTTTGCAAAAAGTTCCGAATGTATACGTGACAGATACGTATGTTAAACCTTGGGTTAGTAGGGATGAGTTGGAGCTCGAAATAACCGTCAAAAACACAACCACGGAAAGGATTAAATTTGATATTAATGCGGTTGTAAAACGATGGATTAATAAAAGTGGAAGATCCATCCTTGAAACTCCAGAGTTAAAATGGACTTTGGGAGAAACATTACTCGAATTGGATCAGTCAAAACATACTATTGAGCCTAATTCTGAATATACATATACGTTAAAAACCAAGGTAAAAGGGGCCTTAGACCTTTGGTCTCCTGAAAGTCCTAATTTATATGGATTAGTGGTTTCGTTAAAACAAAGGAAAGAGGTAATTGAAAAAGATTATACCCGTTTTGGATGGCGTCAATTTGATATTAAAGGAGACGTCCTTACCCTAAATGGAGAACCGTTTGTAGTAAAAGGAGACTCCTGGCACTTTATGGGTGTTCCTCAAATGACACGTCGCTATGCCTATGCCTGGTACCAGATGTTATTAGATGGAAATGCTAACGGGTTACGTCTGCACGCACAAATATTTCCACGTTTTTATTTGGAAATGGCTGATGAAATGGGAATTTGCGTATTGGACGAAACAGCAATCTGGTCGAGTGATGGTGGACCGAAAATTGACTCGGAACTGTATTGGAAAGCATGTAAAGAGCATGTAAAGGGTTTGGTATTAAGGGATAGGAATTATCCTTCAGTGTTTGGATGGAGTGTTTGTAACGAAACATTGCCGGTAACTCAACATGTTTTTCATGCCCCTCAAGATTTAATTGACAGGAATGTACAAGAAATAAATAATTGGGTAGCCATTACTCGTGAGTTTGATCCTACCCGTACCTGGATTTCGGGAGATGGAGAAACGCAGGCAGAGACAGATTTACCTACAGTTATCGGTCACTATGGTGGCAACGGTGCCATGGATAAATGGTCGCAGGAAGGAAAACCATGGGGAATAGGAGAAACCGGAATGGCTTATTATGGAACTCCGCTTCAGGTCTCTAAAATAAATGGTGACAAAGCATTTGAGTCTCAATTGGGGAGAATGGAAGGGTTAGCGGGAGAAGCTTTTGATAACATCTCGCGACAACGTAGTTTGAATGCTTCATATACAAGTGTCTTTAATTTGGCTTGGTATGGACACAAACCACTTCCAATTGGATTATCAGATGTTTCGAGAGCAGCAAGGTTAACAGATGGGGTATTCTTTGAAAAATTCGTTGAAGGAAAGCCTGGTTACCAGCCCGAAAGGCTCGGCCCATATACTTCAACATTTAACCCCGGATACGATCCAGCACTTCCATTGTATGAACCATGGCCATTATTTGAAGCAGTAAAAGCGGCTTTCGGCCCTAATTATTCTTCACTGGTTAATCGATGGAAGAATAAATTGAATAACACTGTCTTTTGTAATGTTGGGAAAATTAAAGAAAGCATAGCATGGTTATCTGCACAGGAAAACGACTCTTTAAAAGTTAAGTTCGAGGACTTGGGAGTTAAATTTGATATGCTAAATGATAATCAAATACAGTTGATATTAATTGATGGAGTTAATCCTCCTGAAATTACGAATGATTTAATTAAGAAGATTAGGTTAGGGGTACGAAAAGGAAGTTCTGTTCTGATATGGGGAGCATGTCTCAAGTCTGAAGAACTTATTGAGCGTCTCACAAAGAATGAAGTCTCTTTTTATGAAAGAACGGCAACAAGTTATCTCTTAAAGGATAATCATCCATTATTAAATGGTCAAAGTAATAGAAGTCTCTACTTCTCAGAGATGACAAAGAACAAAATCTCCACACTATCAATTGGAGGTGAATGGGTACAAAACTCGAGAGTGCTTTTAGAAGCATGCAATACCGAGTGGCAGGAGTGGAACTACCAGGGTGAAGATGTTAAAACAGCGCAGGTCATACGTAATGAACGGGAAGCCAAAAATCCTTCAAGTGTAATTGTCTTTGATAGAATAGGGAATGGAGAAATAATTGTCTCAACAATCGATTTCTTTATGCTTGGAAATCAGGCACGGAATCTTGTGCGAAATGTTTTGAGTAATCTTGGTGGCGACTTTAAAGGATTGGGAAATAATATCAATGCACATGCATTAAATAATGAATATATTCTTGAAAATGCATTATTCTGTGGTTCCTTTGCTTCTGCAAGCGAAAACATTCTCCATGTATTTGAGCGTTCACCAATATCAGAAAAAGAATTTATAAAGGTAAAAATAGGGACAAAAACGGGTAGTAACTTTTGGGACATGGCCTCTGCTTCAGAAAATGGTATATGGGATTTTAAAGGAATGAACTTGATGCATAAAGAAAATGCAGTTGTTTATTTAAGCTTTTGGTTGTATAGCCCACGTTCTCTTACCGATTTGCTTATTGAACCCAACATACCGCGACTCGATTTGCATTTTGGCGTTGATGATGCTTTGGCATTTAGCGTGAATGGAAAGGTGATTAAAGAATATCTGCGCTTGGGAGGAATGCAGGAAGACCAGTTTGTTTATGAGGGTGTTCCTTTGGAAAAAGGATGGAACCATATGCTAATTAAAGTAGGTCAGGGTAGTGCAGATTGGAAAACAAAGATTCGTTTTTCTTGCACAGATGTTGAGTTTTTAAAACAAATAGAAAGTAAAGTAAATAAGCAAGACTAAGATGAAACAAATGTATAAAAATAGAAAAGTGATAAAGGGAATTATTATCCTGAATCTAATTCTGGTTATTGCAATGAGCAATGGGATGGCGCAAGATGATGTCTTATATAAATCATATAAAGGGCTTGTAATGTGTGGCTATCAAGGTTGGTTTCGTGCAATAGGTGATAACGCAAATGTAGGTTGGGGACATTTTGGAAATAAAGGAAAGTTCGATCCTGAACATTTAACAATTGATATTTACCCTGATATGTCGGAATATGAGAAAACTTATTCAACAGCGTTCGTAAATAAAGATGGAAGTACAGCTCATATTTTTAGCTCGGTAGATGAAAGTACTACAGACCTGCATTTTAAATGGATGAAAGAATATGGAATCGATGGTGTCTTTATGCAACGTTTCTTTGACTATACAAGAAATAAGGATTCAAGAAAGATTCCTGATTTAGTCTTAAAAAATGCACAAACTGCATCTCAAAAATACGAAAGAGCATTTGCGGTAATGTACGACCTTTCGGGACTGAATCCCGATACAGATGATTGCTCCACAATAATTGAAGATTGGAAGCATCTTGTTGACCAATTACAGATAACAAATTTTGGAGAGAAGAATAATTATTTACATCATAATGAAAAACCTCTGGTGGCCATTTGGGGGATTGGATTTCCTGATCGCCCATACAATATACGTAATATTAAATTGGAAAGACTAATCGACTTTTTGAAACATGACCCCGTTTATGGTGGATGTAGTATTATGTTGGGTGTTCCGACATACTTTAGGCAATTGGATTCAGATTGTGTAAGTGATGATTATTTGCACTATTTAATTCGTAAAGCTGATATCGTTATGCCTTGGATGGTAGGACGATTTACTTTAGATGTTTTTTCAGGAATGAATTTTTACAGGGCACATGTTAAAAAAGATTTAAAATGGAGTAAGGAAAATGGTGTTGATTATGTACCCTGTGTCTATCCTGGATTTAGTTGGGGTAATTTAAGCAGAGTGGAATTTGATGGGAAATTTGATTACGAGCAAATTCCGCGTTATGGAGGTAAATTTTTCTGGAACCAAATATATAATGTATTAGACGCAGGAGCAAAAATGATTTATGTTGCCATGTTTGACGAAGTAGATGAAGCAACAGCGATCTTTAAATGCACGGACTCTCCTCCGGTTAATGCCAGATTTATTAACATGGATGGTTTCCCTTCCGATCATTACTTAAAACTAACAGGTAAGGCAAGCAAGATTTTGAAAGAAAAGCAGCTTTTAAAAAAGAATATTGAGGAATTGAATAAACCCTGTAATTAAATATAACGTTGAAAAGAAGCTGTATGAAAACTAGGGCGTTATTGATGCTTGTATCGGTTGTATTAATTGCTGGGGCTTGCGAGAAGGATAAAGAAATAGAAACGGATAAAAAGTATTGTTCTATAAACATTAATATTATTCCGGAGGACGGTGGCAATGTTGTAGTCTTAAATTGTTGCTGATAATTCAACTATTGTAGAGCTTGACTCAATAGAAAAAGGCACAAGAGTCAAACTATTACATAAGGTTAAAGATGGATTTTACCATCTGGAATTTTGGGAAAGTGGAATTCATCTTAAGGATAAAAATCCAATCTTAGCTATTGAAAGAGATAATTTCGTTGATGCTGTTTTCAGAATGAAAGACCCCAATCTAAACGTTACAATCTCGAACTTACATTGGTCTTTCGGATTTCGATTCTTTCGCATATTATAGTTTAGTTTGTAAGGGTATCTCTTTTTTTGGGAGATGCCCTTTTGTTTTTTCTAACAAAAATGGAGGTGGGCTAATTGCTTTGTTGCGATATTTTCATTGTCTACACCTATATTCTTTAAGGATATACTATTTTATGGTTTAAATTGCTATTTGTTTGCTTAGAACTAGTAATTATAATACTAACCACTATATGCAAAAGTATTTCGATACATTTATATGCAGAGCCTGACATTATGTGTTTCATCGTAAGCATTCGGCCTGATACATATTGCTTCCCTTTTTCTTGCGAGCTATTTTTGAGGCAAAAACAATGCAAATAATTGAATCCAGTTTTCGCGAGTTGTATCAGGAATATTTATCATCAGGTTTAACGGTCCGTGATTTTTGTGCCAACCAGGATTTTGCCGTATCAACTTTTTATCGCTGGCAAAAGATTTTAAGGGAAAAGGAGGCTCCCAAAGAGTTTGTTCCCTTATTGATCGGCAAGCAACCGGTTACAAACACAGATAACCAGTAAGCAATCGGTAAAACCCGTTCCCAAATTTTTATCGCGTTAGCTAAGTTTGCTTTTTAATTTCAAAAACAAACTATATGCTTAACGCGAATAAATTCCGTACCATTTATGACGATTTTCTGGCCTCGGGCTTAACAGTCCGCGATTTTTGCAGTAACCAGAACATGCACGAGGCAAAGTTTTACTATTGGCAAAATAAGTTGAAAGGGATTTTACCCCCTAAAAAAGGGTTTGTTCCTGTGGTTTTCGAAAACAGCCAACCACTGGGCGAAACAACCGGAGTTGAGAGGCTCCAACATTCAAGCGGTGACGGCAGTGCCATTCCCTGCGAAATTACTTACCCCAATGGTGTTTGTTTAAAACTGGAAAAAATGCCAGGGCTTGATGTGCTGCAGTCGCTGTTGTTATTAAATCCCGGCCAGCATGTTTAGCCTCACACCATCAATGCGGTATTACCTGTATTCCCATCCTACCGATATGCGCCGCAGTTTCTATACCCTTAGCGGGATGGTGACCAACCAGATGGGACGCGATATCCAGGATGGCGATGTATATATTTTTATCAACCGGGGGCTGACCATTATGAAAATCCTTCACATGGAATGCGGGGGATTGGTCATTTATCACATGAAGCTGGAATCGGGCCATTTTCATTTGCCTGTTTTGGCCCCTGATAATAACACTTTTCAAACAAGTTGGCAGGAACTGGTAACAATGGTACAAGGTGTTTGTTCAGATAAAAAAGCGAACAAAAAAGTTGGAAAAAACCTTTAAAACAGCCGTAAATAAAGGGTTTCGGCTTTGGTTTTCTGGCAAATAATTACTTTCTTTATGTAAAGAACGTAAGCAAAAATGACCAAAGAAGAGGAGCTTTTCATACAACAAATACTGGAAGAACGCGACCAGCTATACCGCGAAACGTCCAAGCTCCGTACCCAGTTGTCAGGGTACCAGGATTTCGCCTCAGAGAGGGCTTCTTTTCAACAAAAGCTTAACGATAAAGACAATACAATAAACAAGCTGAAACAACAAATAGAGGCATTGCAGCGGAAAATATGGGGCAAATCGAGCGAACGTTATATAAAAGAAGACCCCATGCAACGCAGTTTTGATTTTGACGGGCTTGACCTGCTTGAAGAAGAAAAAAAGCTGGCAACCAGTGCCAAAGAAGAAATAGAACAATACAAAACCAAACGGGTAGTTGTAAAAGAACGAAAACACCCGGTACGCAAGCCATTACCTGAAAACCTTCCACGCGAGGAACACCACATTTACCCACAAAACATTGATACAGAAAACTGGACAGAACTCGCCCCGGAAATTACAGAGGTGTTGGAACGCGACCCCGCCAGATGGTATGTACGCCGGATTATCCGCCACAAATATGTACAAAAGGATCAAAAACAGGATATAGAAAAGCCAATTATAACAGCGCCAATGCCAGCTTTGCCCATTGCCAGGAGTTATGCAGGAGCTAGTTTGTTAGCCGATATTACTATAAACAAATACGTTGACCATCTTCCGTTTTACCGCCAGGTACAAATGTTTAAGCAGCAGGGAATATCCATTCCCCCTACTACCATAAACGATTGGTTTAAAGATATAGCCGACCTTATGCGGCCTACATGGTACAGGTTAAAAGAATTGGTACTGGAATCGGATTACGTTCAGTGCGACGAAACCACCATCCCGATTATTAATAGCGAAAAGCATAAAACAATAAAAGGGTACCTCTGGATGGTACGAGCGGTTATGCCCGGCCTGGTCTTTTTTCATTACGACCAGGGTTCACGGGCACAAAAAGTAGCATTGCAATTATTTAAACATTACCAAGGGGTACTACAAACCGATGGTTACGCGGTATACGATATTTACGAAAACAAAAAAGGTGTGTTGCCCCTTGGATGCTGGGCCCATGCCCGGCGCAAATTCGACGAAGCTTTAAAGGAAGACAAGACCAGGGCAGAATACGCACTGGAGCAAATTGGCCTGCTTTACGATGTAGAACGCCAGGCCGACCAGGAAAACCTTTCTTATGAACAACGTGCAGAGTTGCGCTCACGTTTGTCGTATCCCATAATGGTAGCTTTTGAAAAATGGCTGCTTGCCGAGTACCCCAAGGTATTGGCCAAAGGAAGGATTGGAAAAGCCATACGGTATACTTACAATATTTTCCATAAGCTAACCCGCTACCATTTAGATGGACGATGGAAAATGGACAATAACCTGGCCGAAAATGAAATCCGCCCAATAGCTCTTGGAAGAAAAAACTGGTTGTTTTGCGGAAACCACGAGGCTGCCGAAAATGCTGCGATTATTTATTCTATGTTGGGCTGTTGCAAAGCCTGCGGGGTAAACTTCCGCGAATGGATGACTTTCTTCCTGGAAAATATCCACAACTACGACAACGATTACAGCAAAGATCTGGCAGAACTGTTACCACATAATTTTAAACAGCAGAATACAAGTGGGCACACAGAAATCTCTTAGAACAATAAAAATTCTCCGAATAATTTAGAGAAACTTTGATAAATACATTATTCTTATCAAGTATTCAATACGGAGTTGACCGAATGCTTACGATAACCATGCGGTTGTTCCAACAGAAAGGGACAAGTTCACATCAGAAGAAAAGGGACTTGAGTTTATTTTCCCCAACGGCACACGGTTGCAGGTCAAAGGGCATGTTGATCCGGCTTTTCTAAAGACCATCGTTCATTTATATTGACTATAGCCTATGTTTCATTTACATGGGAAGTTACGGTACTTCCTTTACCCGGCCCCGGTCGATATGCGTAAAAGTTTCTATACCCTAAGTGGCATTGTAACTTCAGTAATGAAGCGCAATGTGCAGGATGGGGAGGTGTTTATTTTTATCAACCGCAACCTGACCATTATGAAGGTACTCCACCTGGAACATGGTGGTTTGGTTATTTATCACAAAAAGCTTGAGAATGGTGTTTTTAAGCTGCCAACCTTTGATGAAACCATTACGTCGCAGCCCATATCCTGGCAAGATCTGATGGCGATTGTAAGCAATGTAAAACCGATAAACAGGCGTTTGAAAAAACGTCGGAAAAGCACTTAAAACCAAAGGTGTATTTTTGGCTAAAACCCTTGATTTTAGTATCTTTGAGATATATTCAGAAGGGGATAGATGAGCCAAAATACCGATAACGAAAAACTGATCCAACAGCTGCTTCAGGAGCGTGATGAGATGTACTGTGAACTATCTCGTTTACGACAGGCCGATGATGGTTACCTGGAGGTTCTTAAGGCTCAAAATACGGAACAAGAAGCACTCATCAATAAACAGAAAGCGAGGCTCCAAAAACAGGAAGAGCAACTTAATAAAATGGCAGATCAGCTAGCTTGGTACCGTCGCCGTTTCTGGAAAGCATCAAGTGAGCGATATATCCCTTCCGACCCCAATCAGCGAAAGATAGACTTTGATGGCCTGGATTTGTTGCCCGAAGAAGAAAACCTGGCACAGGATGCAGACAAGGAGCTGTTGGCCTACAAACGCAAACAGCCGCAAAAACAAAAAAAGAAACCGGTCCGCTTACCATTGCCCGAGGACCTCCGCCGTGAAGAAGAAACCATCGAGCCGGAAGGTATCGATGACAACTGGACGCGCATTGGAGAAGAAGTAACCGAAGTATTGGAGCATAAACCCGGCGAGTTATACGTCCGGCGTATCATCCGGCCCAAATATGCAGCAAAGCCAACGCAGCAGGAGCAGGAAGTGCCAGCCGTGCAAATAGCATCACTGCCTCCATTGCCATTACCGCGCAGCAATGCGGGGGCTTCGCTTTTAGCAGAACTGTTAATTAATAAATACCAACACCATTTACCTTTTCATCGTCAAATAACCATATTTAAACAGATTGGTGTAAGCCTACCGGCTTCAACCATCAACGGTTGGTTCCAGGGGAGTTGCGATCTGCTCCGGGCTTTATACTTCCGGTTGCGGGAGGTCGTGATAAAATCGGATTACATCCAGGTAGATGAAAGCACTGTCCCGGTTGTGAACAACGAAAAAAACAAAACAGTAAAGGCTTATCTGTGGATGGTGCGGTCGGTAATGAAAAACCTGGTCTTCTTTCATTACGACAAAGGCTCACGGGCACAAAAAGTAGTGGTAGGACTGCTGCACGGTTTCCAGGGGGCCATTCAAACCGACGGTTACGAAGCTTACTCCATTTACGAGCAAAAGAAAGGTGTTTTGCTGCTGGGATGCTGGGCGCACGCACGCCGTAAATTTGAAGAAAGCCTTGCAGAAGATAAAGCCGGGGCCGGCTATGCTTTGGCACAAATTGCCAAACTCTACCAGGTAGAAACCATGGCCACCGAACAGGATATGGACAATATGCAAAGGGCCGAGCTGCGCAAACGCCTGGCTTACCCGATTATGGTGGCCTTTGAAAAATGGATTGTAAACTATTACCCCAAGGTATTGCCCAAAAGCAAGATGGGCAGGGCGCTGTCGTACACCTACTCACTTTTCCATCGTTTATCGCGGTACCATCTTGATGGACGATATAAAATAGATAACAACCTGGCCGAAAATGCCATAAGGCCGTTAGCGCTTGGACGAAAGAATTACCTGTTTTGCGGAAATCACGATGCAGCTGAAAATGCAGCTGTTATTTATTCTTTGCTTGGCTGTTGTAAAGCTGCCGATGTCAACCCCAGGGAATGGCTAACCGATGTGCTAACAAAGATTCCGGTTTACAATAACGACTACTCATTAGATTTGGCCGACCTTTTACCACACAACTGGAAGAACTCTTAGAATAGTGGGAATTGTCCATGGATTCTATGTGAAGTGGGAATGTCTCGCTTCGATGAAAATCATTGAACTTTTATGGCGTGCAAGGCCGAATGCTTACGTTTCATCCCTAGATGGTGAAAACCATCGGCTACGTTAAACTATTTTTGTATTTGATGATTCTTATGAATGGATGATAATAATTGTTATGCAACCTAGTGTCATTGTGTAAACTTTGTACTTTTCGTTAGGTCTTGAAAACTGGTAGTTTATTCCTGAAAAAGTGATGGAGCGAACGGTATTTCCAAACTGTTTGTTTTCTAGTCTATCTCCGTCATTGGGCATATAATTCATAATGTTGTTCTATCGGGACATACAATAATTAGCTGGGGAGCCAATGAAAAATATAGAAATAAGCTATAAGGAAAAAACGGAACAAAGACAATTATTTTTTCTATAAATAATAATTCAATCAGGATATTAAATAAAACATGATTGTCAAGTATACTTGAAAAGGGTGTTCTGATAAAAATAAAATAAGCTCAGAACCTCTTATTTGCAAAATGCATCCATTTAAACCCATTTTTATTGCGCATGATTTGGTTATTGACTTTTTATTAAGGGAACTAGTTTTGAGGTTAATACAGTCATACTATATCATTGTTGTTTCATAATCTATGAAATATGTAAAAAAAACAACTTTCAACATTTGTACAAGTCTTAAGAACATCTGTAGTGTCGTCTTAGCATAAAAGAATAGAAATTTGAAGCCATATTAAATTTTTGAATTAAAGACGAAATATCAATGAATAAGCTATTGTCAAGAATTATGCAGATACAGGTGGTTCAGACTAAAATCTATAGTTTAGACTCTTCACAGATATATAAGATTCTAAAGCAAACAAAGATAAATAAACTGATGCTTTTTATTGTCGCAATTTTCTTTATTTGGACTCCAACTTTAGTTTTTGCCCAAAACGGAGATCAGATATTAGATGGTATTGGAGAAACTGCGTTGATCTGTCGGTATAAGTTTGATGGAAATACGAAAGATTGGTCGCGTAATAATTTGCATGGAAGTGTAAAGGGCGATTTCGAATTTGTAGCCGACAACCAGTTTGGGAAGGTTCTTTCTCTGCCAGGAAATATAGATTCATATGTTTCAATCCCTGCGGAGACATTGAGAGAGTTAGAAACGATGAGTATTAGTGGTTGGATTTATCTGCGTTCACAGGAAAGAGGACAGGTCCTTTTGGATTTCGGCAAGAATGATCAACAACATTTTTGGATTGCGCCCAATGGTACGAAAGAAACTCGAAGTTTCTTAGCTCAAATAACAGCACCGGTACGCAATTATCAAACAAGTAATACGGCATTGGCTCCGTACGTTTGGAGTCACCTGGCTGTTGTTATTGATATTCATGGAAAAAGCTTGCGTACATATGTTAATGGTACACTTGTAAGCGAAACGAATAATGTGGAGATGGAGCTTAATAATTTATTCGATAACACTTCAATTAAAAACAATAAGCTATATATAGGGAAATCAATATCAGCTGAAAGTTCGTATTTAAATGCCAAATTACATGATCTTCGTATTTACAGAATTGCCTTAACCCAAAATCAGGTTTCAGGAATATACAATAATGCACTAAGAATTGAAGATACTTCAGTTAGAACAAGGATTGAACCCGAACGTGGTGTATCAAAATTTTCGGAAGATACTCCACAGTTATACACTACTTTGTTATCTGAGGTGCCAGATATTGAGGTAGAAACAGTTGTAGGTGTACTTCCGCGTTTACCCCGTTTTGTGCAAGGAATTTACAAGAACAATTTTAAAGGACCTGAAGTAAGGGTTGTTTGGCCGGCACCTAAGGATAACAGTGCTGTATTAAGCCCAGGAAAGTATATTCTATCAGGTCGGATTTCAGGTACGGACATTCAGCCAAATGCTATTGTTACTGTTAAGAATGCAAAACAAAAGAGGGCGCCTGAGCGTACTTTGGAAATATTTGACCTAAATCAGGTTACATTAGAACCTGATTGTGATAACCACAAAACAAAGTTTATAGAAAATCGTGATAAGTTTATTCTTGGTCTTTCTAAAACCAATCCTGACGATTTCCTCTACATGTTTCGAAATACCTTTGGACAAAAACAACCCGAGGGGGCAGAACCTTTAGGCGTATGGGATAGCCAGGAAACAAAACTACGTGGTCATGCAACTGGCCATTATTTGAGTGGTATTGCCCAAGCGTATGCAAGTACCGGTTATGATACCGTTCTTCGGGCTAATTTTGGCAATAAGATGGAATATATGGTGAATACTTTGTACGAATTAGCACAACTGTCTGGGCAGCCTAAAATGACCGGTGGCGAATCAATAGCTGATCCTGTGGCAGTACCTCCGGGGCCAGGTAAAACAGGCTTTAATTCGGATTTAAGTGAAGAAGGTATTCGCACAGATTACTGGAACTGGGGTAATGGTTATATAAGCGCTTATCCTCCAGACCAGTTTATTATGCTGGAAGGAGGGGCAAAATACGGAACAGATAACGATAAAGTATGGGCTCCTTATTATACCCTACATAAAATTTTAGCAGGATTAATGGATATTTATGAAGTAAGTGACAATAAAAAAGCACTTGACATATCTTCTGGCATGGGTGACTGGGTGCATGCTCGATTGAGTCAGCTTCCTACTCAAACCCTAATAAACATGTGGAACAGTTACATTGCTGGGGAGTTTGGAGGCATGAACGAAGCTATGGCCAGACTTTCTCGTTTAAGTGGTAAAGCTAAATATATGGAAACTGCAAGGTTGTTTGATAATATCCAAATGTTTTATGGAGATGCAGAACATTCTCATGGTCTCGTGAAAAATGTTGATATGTTTCGCGGATTGCATGCGAACCAGCATATTCCACAAATAATTGGTGCACTTGAAGTTTATCGTGATTTAAAAACCCCAGAATACTATCATATTGCCGATAATTTTTGGGATATGACCACCAATGATTATATGTACAGTATTGGTGGTGTGGCCGGAGCTTCACACCCGGCCAATGCAGAATGTTTTACCAGTCAGCCATCAACACTATTTGAGAATGGTTTTTCCGCCGGAGGCCAAAATGAAACTTGTGCTACCTATAATATGCTTAAATTGACTCGAAATCTATTTCTTTTTGACCATCGTGCTGATTTTATGGATTACTACGAACGAGGGCTTTATAATCATATTCTGGCTTCAGTAGCTGAAGATTCTCCAGCAAATACTTATCATGTTCCTTTGAATCCAGGGGCAATAAAACATTTTGGCAATGCCCATATGGATGGATTTACTTGTTGTAATGGTACCGCATTGGAGAGCAGCACAAAACTTCAAAATTCCATTTATTTTAAAAGTGCTGACAATAAGGCTTTGTATATAAATTTGTACATACCATCAACTTTAAACTGGACAGAAAAGAATATATCAGTATCTCAAAAAACAGCTTATCCAAAACAAGACTTCACCGTATTAACCATTAAAGGGAATGCGAAGTTTGCCATGAAAGTACGTGTGCCCAAATGGGCAACCAAGGGTTTCTTTGTAAAGATTAACGGGATAGAGGAAGATGTAATTGTGGAACCTGGAAGTTATCTTACCTTAAAACGAAAATGGAAAGATGGGGATACCGTTGAGTTACGTATGCCGTTTTCTTTTTATTTAGAGCCTGTGATGGATCAGCAAAATATTGCCAGTTTGTTTTATGGTCCTGTTTTGTTGGCAGCACAGGAAGAAGGACCACGAAAAGATTGGCGTAAGGTAACATTATATGCCAACGATATCAGCAAATCGATATCTGGGAATCCTGAAAAGTTGATGTTCAATATTGACGGCGTTGTTTTTAAACCTTTTTATGAAACATATGGACGTCATTCCGTTTATCTTGATGTTACTCTAAAATAGTGTTGTGTGTGATTTTAAAAGAAATCATTATAATAAATAATGAACAGCATGAAACGGATAGTGATAATAATCTGCGTAAATTTATTACCGTATATAGGTTGGGCTGATACAATAAAGCTGTTTTCGCCAGATAAGAAAACGAAAGTTGAGATTCATTGCAATAAAGAAATATATTATTCCATCTACCATTTAGATAGAGAAATATTGGATAATTCAAAAATTGGCTTAGTCGGATTTAGAGAAAGTTTAAATGGTGATAGTCTAGATTTTTTAACCAGAAAGAATGATATAAATGAGCAAATAGACTCTCCCTTTTACAGGTTTGCATCATACAAGGTAAGTTATAATGAATTGCAATTAACATTCAAACAAAACTATTTACTGCAATTTCGAGTTTATAACGGAGGAGGAGTTGCCTATAGGTTTGTATTAAACAGAAATAGAAATGCCATCGTTAAAAATGAAATTGCAGAATTCAATTTTGATAATGATTACAAGGTCTATGCTGCTCATACAACCGGAAAAAACGATCCTTTTGCTACTTCATTTCAAAATACCTATCAGGTTAGTGAAATCTCACGTATGGATACAAGTTTAATTTTTTTGCCTGTAGTCGTCGATATTGAAGATGAGTGGAAAGTAACAATCACCGAATCGGATTTAGAGGATTACCCTGGAATGTTTCTAAAATTAACTGAAAGTAAAAAAGGATTTAATGGAGTTTATGCACCTTATCCCGCAAAAGTGGATTGCTACCCTTGGCGAAAGCAGGAATATGTAACAAAGCGTGAGCCATATATCGCAAAAGTGAATAAAAAGCAGCGACTTCCATGGCGAATTATTACTATCTCAGAAAAAGATACAGAGATGCCTGTCAATAATATGGTTTATGCTTTGGCTTCTCCAAACCGAATAGGAGATTATAGTTGGGCAAAGCCGGGAAAATCAGCCTGGGAATGGTGGAATGATTGGGGAATTCACAGTGTGGATTTTATGGCTGGCATAAACATGGATACGTACAAGTATTATATTGATTTTGCTTCCAAATATGGTTTGGAATATGTCATTCTTGATGAAGGTTGGTATGACGGTAAAAAAGGTAATTTATTTCAGGTTATTCCTGAATTAGATCTGCAAGAATTAGTGAGTTATGCAAAAGACAGGAATATTGGAGTAATTCTTTGGGCTGTTTTTAATGTTCTGGATAGTCAGCTTGATGAAGCATGCAAGTATTATTCTGAAATGGGAATAAAAGGATTTAAAGTGGATTTCCTTGATCGTGATGATCAGGAAGCTGTAAAAATGGTATATAGAATAGCTGAAACTACAGCCAAATACAAATTGATATTGGATTTGCACGGAATCTATAAACCAACGGGACTAAATAGAACCTACCCGCATATTATGAATTTTGAAGGAGTATTTGGTTTGGAAGAAATGAAATGGAGTACCCCAGAAGTTAATATGCCGGAATATAATGTGACTTTTCCATTTATTCGACTTATGGCGGGACCTGTGGATTATACCCCAGGTGCTATGAGAAATGCTTCAAAGAAAGACTTTCAACCAATTTACAGTAATCCTTTAAGCCAAGGTACAAGATGTCATCAGTTGGCAACATATGTAGTGTTTGATTCTCCGTTAACAATGCTATGCGACGCACCAACATATTATGAAAAGGAACAAGAATTTACAAACTTTTTGGCATCAATCCCTGTAATTCCAGACGAAACTAAGATCCTTCAGGGACAGCTTGGTGAGTTCATAGTTACAGCAAAGCGATTTGATACGGATTGGTACATTGGGGGATTAAGCAACTGGAATGAGAGAGAGTTGAACTTAGACTTGTCTTTCTTAGAAAATGATGTAGAATATCAAGCTGTTATCTACAACGATGGGATTAATTCAAATAAGCAGGCTTCAGATTATGTTGTAGAAAGAAGAGAAGTAAATGCCAACACAAAATTAAAACTTCATTGTGCTTCTGGAGGTGGAGTTGTGATCAAGCTTTCTCAAAAGTAGACTCCTACTAAAACACATTCCAAAATTCTGCTTTTTAAACAACAGTACAATTGTTGTACACATTTGTTATAGTATAATTTGTAAAGTACATTAGATTTGTAATCTAAGTCTTAATACTTAAACGACATGATTAAGTTACTTTTATTCTTTTGTATATTTCTCTTCTCAATTAATTCATGGTCAAATTCTGATCGCATTAATTTCTTTCATTATACGAATGAAAATGGACTCCCATCATCGTACGCAAAAGATATCACGCAAGATTATTTAGGTTTTATATGGGTAGCAACCCGAAACACAATTTCGCGCTTTGACGGAAAGCACTTTAAAAACTTTACAGCCGTAGATTACCAAGGTAATATAAGTAAAATATGGGGCATGAGATTCGTTTACTCAAACGACACATCGTTAATTATTGAGACTACAAATAATGATTTCTATGCATTTAATTTTGAACTCGAACAGTTTGAACCTTATAACATTTTAAATGAATTACAACCAGGAATTAATGTTCAGGATTCAGATCAAGGATTGTGGATTACAAAAAACAGTTCTATTTCTCATTTTGATATTGTAGGTCAAAAATTTCTAATGTTTAAAGAGAGGATTGAATTTGCAGACATTCCCGAAGAAGTGGTTCTAATGCACGTTCGAGAAAAGAATAACCTCATAGTTGCTTTAACATCCACTCAACATATAATGGTTTTCGATACAGAGCGTAGCCTACAAAGGCAATTTGAGTTGCCAAAGGATATCGTACAAGGAGATATTGGGATCTTATTTCTTGATAAAAACAATAATGCCTGGCTTGGCGAATATGGTAACGGGTTATACCGAATTAACCTTACCAATGGACAAATAAGCCGGTTCTCTTCTGAAGTAAAGGGGAATAGATATATTTTGCATAATATGGTTCATGATATTTGTGAAGATGAGCTGGGGCGAACTTGGATAGGAACAGAAAATGGATTATGTATCTGGTCTCCTTATACAGAGTCATTCTCATACCATCAATATGATATTAACAATCCCCAAGGATTAAATACCAATCCCATTTATAATATTTTTTGTGATAGGGAAGGGAATATGTGGTTAGGGACCTACTTTGGTGGAATAAATTTCTGGGGAAGTAATACAACCTTCTTTAAGTATTGGGAAGCAGGTCAAGCTGCTCATCATATTAGTGGGAATGCGGTTAGCTGTATTACAGAAGATAATAAGGGTAATGTTTGGATAGGGATGGAAGACGCAGGTATAAATTGCATCGATCCTGAGAAAGAAATTATTACAAGAGTGATAGATGAGAGTGTTGGATTATCATACAATAATGTACACGATATTCTCTTCGATACAGAAAATCGAATGTGGATTGCAACATATAGTGGTGGAGTTAATATATTAGATATGTCAACGAACAGGTTTGATTATATTAACACGGTTAATAATCCAGTACTACCTGCAGATAATATTTATAGCCTGCAACAAATGGGCGATTCAATCTTTATTTCAACATCTGCTGGTGTTGCAGTTTACAATTTGAATTCTAAAAACATTTCTCTATTTAATGATGAAGTTTTTGATAACATCCAAGTTGAATCAATGCATAAAGATAAGGACCGAATGTGGTTTTCATCAGCAGTTGGGATTTATTTTACTGACAGAGATGCCATTAATGTGAAAATGTTTGATAAGTTCCCGGATTTGAAGAACATAAATTTTGTAAAAGTTGATTCCAAAGGACGTATCTGGACGGGTGATTACCGCGAAGGTTTGTGGGGGTACGATTATTCAAAGGATACAGTATATCATTATAATGAGAGAAATGGTTTTCCTTTTACATGGATTTTTAGTATGGAAGAAGGGATTGATGGTACTTTTTGGGTAAGTGGAGATAAGGGATTGGTGAAATTTAATCCGGAAATCAATAAGATAAATTGGTTTAACAAAGAGTCGGGCTTGCCTTTTGAGCAGTTTAATTACAGAGCTTCGTTTAGGGATAAAAGCGGCATGATATATTTTGGAGGTAACAATGGCATGGTCTCCTTTAATGAGAAGTGGGAACAGGAAGAAAAGAAGGAAATGAATGTAGTTTTTAGAGGGATGCAATTATTTAATCAGGAACTTAAACCTGGTCAAACTTCAGCTTTAAAAATTTCATTAAATGAACATCCTGAAATCAACCTAAAGTATAAAGAGAATGTTTTCACAATTGAATATTCAGCTCTTAATTTCCAAAACAAAGGGAATTGTCATTATGCTTATTATCTGGAAGGATTTGAGAATGATTGGAATCTTGTAGGTAATCGCGATTTTGCTACTTATACTAATTTGAATCCGGGCACTTATTATTTTCATGTTAAAGCATCAGTCGATAATAACCAATGGGATAATCAATTTAATACGGTGAAAGTTGTTATTGAGCCACCATTTTGGCTCTCATGTTGGGGTTTTGTTATTTATTTTTTATTAATGGTGCTAGCTCTGAGCATCTTTATTGCAGTCTCTAGAAAAATCAGAAAGTCGAGGTTGCAAGTAGAGATTGAACGTCGCGAAAAGATGTACCTAACTGACCTCAATAATTTTAAGCTCGAATTTTTCACCAACGTTTCGCACGAACTGAGAACACCCCTAACATTAATTATTGGTCCTTTGACTAGGATAATTAATGAAGAGAAGCTTACTCCAGCTCTTAACAATAAGATGAAAGGCATTAAGAATAATGCATCTCGTTTATTATTCTTAATTAATCAACTACTTGATTTCAGGAAAACTGAGATTGGTAAAGAAAAACTAACGGTAAGTCAGCAGGAGATAGGCAAATTGATAAAGCAGATAGAAGAATATTTTAGCAATGCGGCAAAAGATAAAGGAATTGAGTTAGAGTTCGTCTATGATAAGTTGAATTCGAAGGTTTGGATTGATAGCAAGAAAATTGAAACTATATTAGTAAATATTATTTCAAATGCTTTAAAATATACAAATGAAGGAGGAACAGTTTCAGTTTATTCAGAATTAGTCTCTGATAATGACGAGGATAGTGTGAATGCTTTTATGTGTACTGTTAAAGATAATGGGGTTGGTATTGAAATTTCTAAGCTGAATAAGATATTTGAGCGTTTTTATCGTGACGATTTGGTAAGTAGTGGCAGAAATGATGAAGGAGGTTCAGGAATAGGTCTAGCACTGGCAAATAATTTGGTGAAGCTGCATAAAGGTAGTATTAACGTAACTAGCGAGAAAGGTAAAGGTTCTGTATTTACAATAAAGATTCCAGTTGCCAGAAAAGAATATAAGGATGATGAAATTATCCTTGCAGAAAAGCAGTATAATATTCAGACGTTAAGTAGGGATAAGGTAACAACAATTTTATCCACAGATAAGGAATTACATAAGATTAGTAAAAAAAGCAATATCTTGGTAATTGATGACAATCGGGAATTGCTGGACTTTATTACTGAAACTTTGGTGAATGATTATTCAGTAACCACAGCAGTTGATGGTGCGCAGGGGATTGAAAAAGTAGGAAATACTAACTTTGACATAATAATAAGTGATGTAATGATGCCATATATCGATGGTTTTGAACTTACCAGAAAGCTAAAAAGTGACATACAGACTTCTCATATTCCAATCATATTATTGACTGCTAAAAGTGGGGATGAAAGTAAATTTGAAGGTTTGCAAACTGGTGCGGATTATTACATCGAAAAGCCGTTTCTTCCACATATTCTTAAACAGCTTATTGAGAATGTCCTTAAAACCAGGCAAAATCTTTTCAAACGTTTTAAATCTGACCTAACTATGTTGCCCAAAGATGTGGCAGTTGTTGATTCGGATATAGAACTGATCGAAAAGATTACAAAACTGGTAGAGGATAATATTGATATTCCCAACCTCGATGTTCAGTTTATTATTGATGAAATTGGAATAAGTCGATCATTGCTACATTTAAAGTTAAAGAAATTGACAGATTGTTCGGCTACTGAATTTGTTCGTTCAATTCGACTTCGAGAGGCCGCCAGATTAATTGCTGAAAGAAAATGTAATATTTCGGAAGCTGCTTACCGAACTGGTTTTTCAACCCCGGCCTATTTCTCTCGTCGTTTTAAAGAATACTTTGGAAAGTCTCCAAAGGATTATTTTAATAATTAATTTTTCTTCATTTCCAGTGGCAGGTAAAAGTTAACTGTGCCCATTTGTCGAGTGGTTCTTTTACGATTTAAGACCGTTGCACGGCATAATTTTAAAATAATTGATTTATTACATTGATATACAGCAATATATGAGTATATTTATTTATGAATAAGAACACTCAACCTACTTTAGCAGACAGTATTTGCGATTTACGGAGTCGAAAGATAAAATCCACCTTTTTTCATCAAATAAATGAATTACTTGACTGGGAATCGCTAACAGCTATCATCAACGCTCATTACACTAAGGGTACTAGTGCCACAGGAACGCCTGCTTATGATGGTTTATTATTGTTTAAAGTTTGTTTACTTCAGACTTGGTATGGTCTGAGTGATTATGAAGTTGAGGATAGAATAAACGATAGTATTTCTTTTTCATACTTCTGCGGAATGCATATTGATCAAGTTTCTCCAGACCATAGTACGATTAGTCGTTTCAGGACATTGATGACCAAAAAAAAGCCTATGAAAAACTTTTCAAAGAAATCAATAGGCAATTAGAACAACACGAAATTATCGTAAAGACGGGGGCAATCATTGATGCGAGTGTTATTGACACACCACTTCGTCCAAAGGGTAAAAACAACTACAAAGTAACTGAAGATAGAGAGGATGAAAAAGAAGTTGAAGTCACAAAGGAATATTCTTCCAATGTAGATAAAGAGGCTAGTTGGTTAAAGAAACGGGGGAAATTCCATTTTGGTTATAAGAAACATCATGTTACCGATGAAGAAGGATTGGTGTTAGGAGTGGTAACAACAAAAGCAAGTGTTAATGAAATTGCAAATTTAGCGGAGGTTTTGGATGCCGCAGATTTACCCGAAGATATTCCATTGAAAGCAGATAAAGGTTACCAATCGGAGAAGAATGCACAAATTCTAAAGTCAAGAAAACTTAAAAATCATATTTTGAAAAAGGCAAAAAAGAATAAGCCTTTAACCCAATGGGAGAAGCGGTTTAATAAACTAATTGGGAAAACTCGATTTAAAGTAGAACGAACTTTTGGAGGGATAAAGAGATGGTTTTCAGGTGGAGTTGCAAGATACAGGGGAATCGAGAAAATGCACTCTCAAAATTTAATGGAGGCATTGTGCTACAATTTGTATCGATCTCCTGGGATAGTTGCGTCTAATTGCAAAAACTAAAGAAAAAGGAAGCTAGAAATAGGTGCGAAAACATAAAATCGCCACCAATTCTAACAATATTTAGATCAAAAATTTTGGGAGCCGTATAGAATAGAATAGTCGCTGATTGCACTTTTGCAACGGTCTTGATTTAGTAGCATTCTCCAAAACATACACTGAAGTTTATCTCTGTTTTTAAGCTTAATATTCAGAAAAGAAATGGAACCGAAGGTAAAGTGCTAAAGGATTGCATGTGTGTCTGTTGCGTGTGTTTTTTCCATGCGTAATTACAATTAATTACACGCCTCTTTGTAATTATACACATTTATACATGTTTTTTAGGCATATGTGATAGTTAATATTTCCTTTTATCCCCAGTTTTGACCTCAGATATATACAAATAATCTAATCAAAATTGAAAGTATGAAAAAACTTAAAACATTAAGAAGAGGTTTAAGTAAGGCTCTTAACAGCCTGTTTACAATCTCATTTTTATTAATTCTGTTATGTACTTCAACCATCGCCTTTTCTCAGGTAAACGTTGAAGGGACTATTTTAGATGAAACAGATACTCCCTTACCAGGTGTTTCTGTTTTTATTAAGGGAACCACAAATGGCACAGTGACCAGTACATCTGGGAACTTTAGTTTGAATGCAGACGAAAATGATGTTGTGATAATGTCATTTGTAGGTTATACAACAGAAGAAATTACGGTGACTCTAGGAATGCAAAAATTAGCTATCTCAATGAAACCAGATTTTATTGGTCTGGATGAGGTTGTTGCAATTGGTTATGGAACGCAGAAAAAGGGAGATGTTACCAGTTCGATTGCGAGTGTAAAAGAAAAAGATTTTACACAAGGTGTAATGAGTGATGCTGGAGGATTAATAAAAGGCAAAGTTGCCGGTTTAACAATTAATAATTCATCGGGTGCACCAGGGTCTGGTTCCGAAATTATCCTACGAGGAACTTCTTCAATATTAGGGAGCTCATCACCTTTAGTATTAGTTAATGGTATTCCAGGCGATCTAAATGTTATTGCTCCTGACGATATCGCATCTTTTGATGTTTTAAAAGATGCTTCCGCTTCGGCTATTTATGGAACAAGAGGAGCTAATGGAGTTATATTAATTACCACCAAAAAAGCCAAAGGCGATGGCAAAGCAACAATTACCTACTCAGGGTATGCATCTGTTTCGCAGTTCCAGAAGAAAGCTGATTTCCTGGATGCTTGGGACTATAAAGTTCTAGGTGGAATTGGAGAAGATTTACCATACCCAGATAGGAGACATGATACCAATTGGTTAGACGAAATAACCCGTACACCGTTTACTCAAAATCATAATATCGCACTACGAGGCGGAACTCAGAAGTTTCAGTATTCGGTAACAGCCAACTATTCTGAGGAAAATGGAATGTTTGAAAGTTCAACCAATGAAGAACAAAAGTACACGGTTGACCTAAGCCAGAAAATGTTTGATGATAAGCTAACGGTTAATTTTAATTTGATTAAAGGGTTAACAAGTGGTGTTGGCTTTAATTCTTACATATACAGACAAGCACTGATACGAAATCCAACAGAACCAATTTACGATGAAAACGGAGACTATTATGACCCCAATATTTTCCAGTATTTAAATCCGGTTGGAATGTTAAAAGAGAAAACTGAAGGTGGAGAAGGCGAATGGACATGGGTAACCGGAGGATTAACCTTAAATCCTGTTAAGGGACTTTTTCTTAAAGGAACTGCTACAACAAAAAGATGGAGTTCTCAAAATGGATATTACGAAAATTCAACATACCCAATCGCCACGCATAATGGTTATGCTTCAAGAGGGGCCTCTTACTCAAAAACAAATTTGTTGGACTTAACCTCCACATATTCAGCAAATATTGAAAAGCATAGAATTTCTGGAGTAGTAGGTTATAACTACGAGGACAATCTTTCGGAAGGATTTAATGCCAACAACGCTGGTTTTCCAACAGATGTTTATACTTATAATAATCTTGGAGAAGGAACCTTCCTGAAAGAAGGTAAGGCAGGTATGAGTAGTTATAAAAACAGCTCAAAACTAATTGCCTTTTTGGGACGTGTTAGTTATGGGTTTGATGACAGGTTTAATCTACTTGCCAGTTTACGTTACGAAGGTTCTTCAAAATTTGGGGTAAATAACAAGTGGGGAGCTTTCCCATCTGTTTCCTTGGGATGGAACTTGCACAAGGAAAGTTTTATGCAAGATGCCTCTATGGTTAATAATTTAAAATTAAGACTTGGTTATGGTGTTACTGGTATTACACCAAATTCATCATACCAATCACTTACCTTGTATAATTATTCAGGTTATTTCAATGATAATGGACGCTGGGTTCCCGGCTTAACTCCTTCAAGTAATCCAAATCCCGATTTACGCTGGGAAAGAACAACGGAATACAATTTAGGTATTGATTTCGGATTATGGGATGGAGTATTATCAGGTAGTATTGACGTGTATGACAGATTAACAGCTGATCTGCTTTATAATTATCAGGTTCCTACTCCTCCTTATTTGTTTGGAAGTCTGCTCACCAATGTTGGAGACATGTCCAATAAAGGAATTGAAGTGGCATTAAATTCAAACATTATAAACAAGACTAATTTTAAATGGACAACAAGCCTGAATTTCTCTTATAATAAAAACGAATTAACCCGCATTTCTAATGAAAAGTTTGAAGTGAAAGATAATCGATTCTTCGCCGGATACACTGGTGATCCAATTCAGAATTCAACTCATATTGTGGAAGAAGGTCAGCCCATAGGAAATATGTGGACCTGGAAAACCGTTGATATTGGCAGAAATGGAGAATGGATTATTGAAACACCAGAAGGTGAACAAAAATACATTTCGGAAGCAACAGAAGATGATAAAATGGTTCTTGGTAATGGTGTTCCAAACTACACAATGGGGTGGGTAAATAACGTTCAGTATAAAAATTTTGATTTGAACTTTGTATTTACAGGAGCATTCGATTACCAGATAATCAACTTTCAGCGTATGTTTTATGAAAATCCTACGATTACGTACAATATGTTAAGTAGTGCTTTTGATAAGGTATATGGGAAAACACGTTTGGATTATACTCAAGAGTATCTAAGTTATTATATCGAAGATGGCGACTATGTTAAATTGCAAAACGTAACATTGGGATATAACTTTAATGTTAGTTCGGTTGATTTTATTCAGTCGGCAAGAATCTATGTGGCAGGAAACAACTTGTTTACCATTACCAAATATAAGGGAATGGATCCTGAAGTAAACAGAACAGGTTTAACTCCTGGTACGGATAACAGAGATAAATATCCAACAGTTAGGACTTTCACGTTTGGTTTAAATTTTACTTTCTAGTTTTTGTAGAACAACTTAAAAATTGTAATCATGATTTTAAAACATTATAAAACACTGCTTTGCATCTTACTAATAACCATCTTCAGCTCTTGTACTGATTTATCTGAAGATGTTTACGATAGAATTATTGCTGAAGAAACAGAACTAACAGCTAAGGATTTAAATAGTATAATTGCTCCGGTATATATTTCATTAAGAAATCAGTATTTTGGCTGGCATGGTTTTTTTGATTCACAGGAGGAATGTGCCGACCTTATTGTAACCCCTGCTCGACCAGCTGGTTGGGTTGATGGGGGCGTTTATCAAAGAGAACATTTACATACATGGGATTTTAGTCAATCTCATCCTGCAAGAATTTGGTCTTCGTGTTTTTCTGGCATTAGTAATGTAAATAGGGCATTGTTTCAGTTAGAAGGGATTGAGCTTGATAATAAGGAGAGTTATATCGCAGAGCTTCGTGGTATGCGTGCACTTTTTTATTATATATTATGTGACAATATTGGTAATGTGCCTATTGAAACCAAATATGAAGTTCCAGAGGGATATTTACCAACTCAAAATACAAGGCAAGAAGTGTTTGACTTTGTCATTTCAGAAATAAACGAAATTCTTGATGTTTTGCCTCAAGGAGTGGACCAATCAACTTATGGTAGATTTACCAAGTGGACAGGGCTTATGCTTTTAGGTAAAATGTATTTGAATGCCGAGGTATATACAGGTACTGCGCAATGGGACAAATGCCTCAATGTGGTTGACGAAATAATTGAATCCGATTTGTTTAGTCTTGAAAGCAGCTACAAAAACAACTTCAAAACCAAAAACGACGGTTCTGCAGAACAGATATTTTCCATTCCATTTGATGAAATTTATGCGGGTTGGTTCCATTATCACTTAAAAACATTACATCCGGTTAGTCAGGATACATATGGGTTGGAAGCCCAACCATGGGGAGGAAGCTGTGCAATCCCTCAGTTTATAGATACTTATGACCCGGATGATTCCAGACTTAAAGATACTTGGATTGCAGGACCTCAATTAACAATTTCGGGCGAACCTTTAATGCTTTCATCGGGTGTGCAGTTAGATTATACTAAATATGTTAACAGTGTATTTGAAACAGAAGAGAATGAGGGTTACCGTTTCGGTAAATACGAAATTGCCATTGGAGCTCTTGGACAGTTAAGTAACGATGTACCGTTTTTTAGGTATGCCGATGCCTTAATGATGAAGGCAGAATGTCTGTTACGTACAGGTGATGCACATGGCGCTGCAACTATAGTTACTCAGGTACGCCAACGTAATTTTGCTTCAAATCCATCCAAAGCGATTGTAAATGGGGCTCAGCTTACCGCTGGGAGTTCATACAACTATGGAGTTAACGAAGGAGGTGTAATGATTACTGAGCAAGGAGGAGACGATATTGAATTTGGTGGCTTTTACGATGAGTTGGCATGGGAATTCGTTGGGGAACACCATCGTCGTCAAGATATGATTCGTTTTGGAACATTTACTACCAAACAGTGGTTCTCACACACTGAAAGCGATGATTTTAGGACATTGTTCCCTGTTCCAAAAACACAAATGGATAAAAACTTAAACCTGGTTCAGAACCCAGGGTATGAATAGTGATGGTTTAGTTAGTTAGATTTCAATTGAAAGAGAGGCAGTTTCTGGAATATAGGAGCCTCTCTTCTCAATTGTTTTTTTGATTAAACAATTAAACGCTCTTAGTTCTAGGTCGTTTTTACAATCCTATATGAAGTTTTGATTCTCATAAATAAACACTTAATATGTTAATATTAAATCTAATTATTGTAGTTAAGAATAAGTGTGAAGTTGTTTCTGGTCATTTCTATGCATTTATCCTTGCTTTCTTTCTTCTATTTTGTGGAATAAGTTCTACTTTATCAGGACAACAAAATATTGCAGTGAAAGCTGATGGAGTTTATACTTCACATGTTTCACCATGGGAAACGTTGGATGCAGTTAATGATGGATTCGAACCATCAGGTTCTGGTGATAAAACTCATGGAGCTTATGGAAATTGGACTGGAAATATAGGCGTATGGAATTGGGTTGAATACAATTGGGAGGACTATTATGTAATCTCTCAATCTGAGGTTTATTGGTGGACCGATGGTGGCGGAATTCAAATTCCAGATTCATCTTTTATTGAATACTGGGATGTTGCAGATAATACTTGGCTTGAAGTACCCAACCACAACGGATATAAACATCTTGAAAATGAATATAGTGTTGTTGCTTTCGATGAAATATATACGAATAAAATTAGACTTCATTGTAAAAGTAATACAGAGGCTACAGGTATACTAGAGTGGAAAGTTGTAGGAGATATGGCGGAAAAATTGCCCGGTCATGTTGATTTAGACATTAGTAATGAGTTAGCTCTTTCAACCACATCAACTGTAACTCTCAGCCTAAAGGATAATGTCGGGAATGCAGTTACAGGATATAACTTTGTATATGATGTTATCATTACCAATAGCTTGAAAAATGTTAATGAAAGTTTTCAGGTAAATGGAGTTAATTATTCTGAATCAGCAGGCAAAGTGAGATTGTTGGAAACAGATGATAATGGTAAAATATCATTTGATATTGTACTGCCTGCCTCTATCGATCCAGGTGATGGAATAAGCATTGAGCTCTTTTATAATAATGGATTGGTTAAAGCTGGATCTGAATTCTCATTTTACCAGCCTGCTATGGATAGTCCTATGATAGTTGCTGACAATACAAACAATTCAGTTGATTTTGATATTGAATTAACATTTGTGGATAACCCGGATTGGAGAAAACAAATATATGAGGTAACAATTAATAACCAGACTTTAGATACAACAGCTTATGACCTTACTAGTGGAAAAATATCGTTAAAACCATCGAGCCTAAATCCCGCTTTAACTGGAATGGGGCTAAAAACGGTAAAGATATTTGCTTATGGGTATGGAACCGTTTCTATTGAGCAACAAATTAATGCAGGTGAACTTTCAACAGAAAGAACCAAAGTGGGAACCTACTTGGTACTCACTAAGAATCAATTTACACAAATATTTTGCGAGGCAAATGACCAATATAACAATCCAATTCCGGGGCTAAAATTTTTATATGATATTGAAATTACGAATAGTAATTCAACAAGTCAGGAACAATACGTTATCAATGGGAGAACTTCTTCGGTCAACTCTTCCGCAAATCAAATGGGGGAAAGCTCTGATGAAGGGTATGCTGAGATGGATATTCAAATGCCCAGTGAAATAGATATTAATGATGGAATAGTCATAAAGGTAAAAACTGAAGAAGGCCAATTAGTTGGACAGGTTAATTATGAAGCTAGTAGTTCTGAAAAAAGCGTGTATGTGCAACGTGCAGTAAGAAATCATCCCGATTTTAGCTGGGAAAGAACTGCCCAATCTGAAAACTTTATTTTGTATTGGGGGTCTAAAATAGAGGGCGATCCGATTAGCGAGAGTAACGGTAATCTGAAGTTTGATCCTGTTGTTATATTAAATGCATTGGAAACTGTTATGTCCTATTGGACAGATAGCATCAATTTTATTGATAACCCAGATGAAGGAAATATGGCTAAGTACAAATTCGAAGCTGTACTAAATGAAACTTGGTCCAGTGGATTTGGAGGTTGGGCTTTTGGTGGTTCTGCAGATGACGTGATAGGTAGTATGTGGATTCATCCGCAAGCAGCTTCAGGCGGTGTTGGTGCTCTTGCTCATGAATTTGGACATATGTGTCAGGCAATGATACTAATTCAAAACCCGGGATATGGGCTTAAAACACCTTGGGCTGGATTCTTTTGGGAATCTCATACCTGCTTTATGGATTGGTTTTATAAAGACTATGGTTTTGATATTGGAATGTCAAGATACATCATGACATCTTCCATGCAATATAGTACAACACGAAGACATTATCAGAATGTATTATTCCTTCAGTATTTATATGATAAATATGGACTGCAGACTATAAATGACATATGGAAAAATGCAAATCCAGAAATGAGTCACCCTCTTACATCATTGCGCGATTCTGTTTTAGGATATACTCAATCAGACTTAAACGATGATTTTGGACATCATGCCATGCGCAATGTCACATGGGATTATTCGAACAAAGATCTATTTGAAAAATATGTAAACAAAGTTGACCAATCAACTATAAACCGTAGATATACGATTCTTGAAAGAATCAAGAATATGGACGATTGGTATATTGTACCAAGGGAAATGGCTCCTGCCGATTATGGTTTTAATATTATACCATTTTATCCTGATAGCTCAGTTTCTCAGATAAGCATCGATTTTTACGGATATGAAAATGAACCTGCTGGTGGTGCCGGATGGAGATATGGGATTGTTGAAGTAGATAATAGTGGAACTCCAACATATGGTGAATTGCAGAAATCTAAAGAGGGAACTTTAACGTATTCAGTAGCAAATACTGATAATGAATTCTATTTTGTTGTATCTGGAGCACCAGCGGAACATCATAACTATTTTTGGGAACCTGGGTTTCCAAAGATTTATAGATATCCTTATAAAGTACGATTTAATGGGGCTAAGCCTGCAGGGCATAAGGTCGGTTACAATCGTAGAATTGAAGAGAACTCTGGGACCACCCATGTTAATGGAGGAGGTTGGGTAGCATCAACAGCAAATGTTGAATCTTCTGTTTATGTTGGCCCAAATGCACAAGTACTGGGAAATGCTTTGGTACGTGGTAATGTGAGGATTGAAGATTATGCCATTGTTAAAGATGATGCCCAGGTTAGTGGTAATGCTATTATAAAGGATTGGGCTCTTGTGGGGAAAAATGCAGTTGTTAAAGATAATGTAATTGTTGAAAAACGCTCAAGGGTATATACAAACTGTGAAATAAGCGAAAACGCTCTGGTAACTGGAAGTGCCATCGTGTATTATGGAAGTAAAGTAAAAGGAGATGCTGTTGCGAAAGATTTAGCATTTCTTTTTAATCTCACTCTTTCGGGGACAGCTGTGCTTGGTGGAGATGGAGAGGAGTTCCAAACCGTCTCAGAGGGCATTTATCTGCAGGTACAAAATGCTGCAGGTGCGAACAGAAATGGAGTCGATGGACTAGATTTTCATCTGTCTAATGTTGATATAAATCCAACTATTTCCGATTACTTCTGTCCTAACGGAGATTACCCGACTGGGTCGTTTAATTTGAAAGCCGAGAATATTCAGGATAAAAGTGTGGCCCTAAAGTGGGATACGCCCGAAAGTAAATATGGAATTAAAAAGTATTATGTTCTTCAAGAAGATAACGTTAAAGAAATAACCACATCAAATGCGGTTAGCTTTTCTAATCTAATCTCAAATTACAATTATACTTTCAGGGTAGTTGGAATTGATAGTCTAGGAAATTATACACCATATAGTAATTCTGTAACCTTTCAAACGCTTGTTACTTCAATATCTTCTGAAATTCAAGAGCACGATAATTTTAAAATAAGCAATTTATATCCGCAACAACGCATTTGTGTTATTGCTCCAGATATTAATAGAAAGAACATTTTAGAGATATATACAATCTCTGGTCAGTTGGTTTATAAAAAATCATTTGTTGCTGAAACATCTGTTAATCATTCGGCAATTGGCGGAAGTGGAATATATCTAGTTAAAGTAAATAATGGAGAAATAAGAGAAAACAGTAAAGTTTATTTGAATAACTAATATCTAAAAAAAAAGAAAAATTATGAAAAATCTTAGAACTTATTTGTTAGCATTAGTAGTAATATTGGGCATTGCTATTGTATCCTGTACCGAAGAGAAGGTAGAGTATATTGATTTAATGCCCCCGGAGATAACAACTACGTCTCCTGGAGCAAATGCCAGCATATTGCTGGGTGAACCATTAGAGATTAAAAGTCAGTTTGTTGATAATGATTTCCTTTCATCTTATGGAATAAGTGTATCAGGAACAGAGGGGCAGTCGTGGTCTTACTCGACTACAGAGAACTTTGAATCTGACAAATATGATGTAACTGTTGAATTAACCATTGAAACTCCTGGTGAAGACGATGTTGCAAGTGCTGGAGTTTATGAGTTGATTGTTTGGGCTGTTGATCTGCAGGGGAATGCTGACTCCTCAATTACCAGTTTTACGCTTGCAGAATTACCACCTCCTGCCTTTACCGATGACTTTAGCACAGCTATTGATTTCACTACCGATGACTTGAGCAATACCATATGGGATGGTTTTTTAATTAATTCAGGAGTGGGTGTTCCACAAAACGCTGTATTGATGATGGCTAATACTACCGAGAATGAGGGTGCTCTTACAGTTGTGACCAATGAAACTGGTTGGGAAAATGGTCACGACGATGGCTTTGTTTTGTATAAAAATGTTCCTGGGGGAACAGATTTTGAAGTTTCAGTGCAAATGGTAGGTGGAGACTTCGCTTCGCTAGGTGGTGGAATCGTAAATTATCTAACAGCTGGAGTAATAATTAAGCCTACAGCATCCACTGATTATTGGGTCGGAGCTAATGCTTTCGATCGTCCAGAATGGGCTGTTGTTGTTGGAATGAGAGATATTTATGATGGAAATCAAGAGGATACTTGGTCAGGGGAGAATAAAACTGCACTTAGTGAAACACCATGGCTTAAACTGGTGAAAATTGGCAAAGTTGTTACGGCATATATTTCTGTTGATGGTGTTATTTGGTTAGAAATGGGCACAACTGAGCATGATGAGTATGCTGTAGATGATTTACAGGTTGGTCTTTCTCATGCAACTTTTACCGGAGAAACAGGTGCAGCAGTATATGACAACTTCAATTTAACTTATTTGAATTAATACTTAATATCTTTTTTGAAGGAGGGGTAATTACCCCTCCTTTTTCAAGAACTAAAATAGTGTCGAGTGAACCTAAAACTGATTAAACCGCCAATTGCTGTCCTTTATCTATTACTTATTGGACTAAGCGCACATGCACAATATTCGGCATATCCTTTGCAACCTGTCCCATTCACAGAAGTTAAGTTTACCGACCAATTTTGGTATCCAAAGTTGGAAACAATTAATCGTATTACCATTCCTTTTGCTTTTTCGCAAACCAAGGAAAGAATGTTAAACTTTAAAGAGGCAGCAGAACTTACTGAAGAATCAGTTATAGCATTTAATGGTAGCTGGCAAGTCGGTAATGATGGCAAGGTGAACTCTTTGTATCCCTTCGACGATTCTGATATGTTTAAAATAATTGAAGCGGCAAGTTACTCGTTACAACAGTTTCCCAACAATGAATTAGAAGAGTATCTTGACTCAATTATTACCGTTGTAGGTAAGGCACAAGAAGAAGATGGGTATTTGTATACATTTAGAACCATTGCAAATAAATACAACAGCCCATTACATGAGTGGCTTGGAAATAATCGTTGGCAACATGTAGAAGAATTAAGCCATGAGTTATATAATTTGGGGCATTTATTTGAAGCTGCAGTTGGACATCATGAAGCTACAGGCAAAACAAACTTACTTAATATCGCAGTTAAAGCAGCCGATTTATTGTATGATACTTTTGGGTGGGGTAAATTGGAAAAATATCCGGGACACCAGGAAGTTGAAAAAGGATTAATAAGACTATCACTTTGTGTTAATGACGCAAGGTATTTGGAGTTAGCAAAGTTCTTTCTTGATGCAAGAGGTGGCGGACCCGAATATTGTCAGGCACATAAACCGGTTACCCAACAAACAAAAGCTGTTGGGCATTCGGTTCGTGCAACCTATATGTATATAGCTATGGCAGATATTGCGGCACTTACTGGCCAGTATGATTATCAGCATGCCATCGATGAAATTTGGAAAGACATAGTAGAAAAGAAAATTTATATAACCGGAGGAATAGGTGCTTCCGGAGGTAACGAAGGATTTAATGAACCATATCATTTACCTAATTCAAGTGCTTACTGCGAAACATGTGCATCTATTGGAAATATCTATTTTAATCACCGAATGTTTTTGCGGCACAAGGAGAGTAAATACATTGACGTACTTGAGCAATCGCTTTACAACGGCATGCTGTCAGGCATTTCATTAAGTGGTGACCGTTTTTTTTATCCAAATCCGCTTGAAACAAATGGTGCTGACCGGCACAAATGGTTTGGTTGTTCCTGTTGCCCAACAAATATTGCTCGAATGATTCCATCTATACCCGGTTATATGTATGCCCATAATAAGGATACCTTATACGTGAATTTATTTGCTCAAAGCGAAGCCAGTTTACAGTTTGGGAATACGAATGTTAACATTGTGCAGAAAAGCGCATATCCGTGGGATGGAGATATTAAGTTGATTCTGAACCCAGAAGTATCTTCGGAATTTACATTGATGATTCGCATTCCGGGATGGGCAAGAAATCAAGTTTTTGAGGGAGATTTATATTCTTTTCATGAAAAGTACGATACTCAAACTCATATTAATGGGGAAAGTGTTGGGAACAAGTTGATAGATGGTTATTTCCCAATAACACGAAATTGGAGTGAAGGTGATGAGGTTAATATTCACTTTGAAATGCCGGTTCGAAAGATTATATCTAAAGAGCAGGTGGTAGGTAATCATGAAAGATTTACTATTCAACGAGGACCAATTGTTTATTGTGCTGAAGGAGTTGATAATGAAATTACAAATGTTTTAACTCAAAAATATGAGTTAGATGCTCATACAGAAGCTTCGTTTTCGGAAGAATTGCTTGGTGGGGTGGAGGTAATTGAGATTGAACCACGTGATTATGAAAATATAGATAATAGCATAAAACTGATTCCCTACTTTGCTCGTAGCAACAGGCAAACATGTCCAATGCAGGTCTGGTTGTCGTATCAACAACCTCGAGAAATGCCGGATTCATTAATAATTGTTGACGAGAGTAAAGGGGACTACGCTACTTCCAACCATGTTTCTCCATGGGAGAGTCTTGCGGCTATATATGACATTTATGGAGCAGCACCTGTTTCATCTTCCGACAAAGGTTCAAGTGCCTTTGGAAACTGGAACTGGGGAGAGTCTGTTGGTAAATGGAATTGGGTGCAATATAATTTTCATAAAGTTTATCGGATAAGTACATCACAGGTATATTGGTGGGACGATAATGCAGGAATTACCTTGCCCGATTCTACATTTCTTTCTTATTGGGATGAGAACGAGAGTTTGTTTGTTCCAATAGATAAAACTTTTAGCACACAGGAACAGGGCACTATCAAGTGGGATATCTTTAATACAATCTCATTCGAGCCTGTAACGACAAATAAAATACGTCTTAATTTTTATGGAAACCAAAAAGCTCAGGGAATACTTGAGTGGCACGTATATACTCCATCTCTTATTAGTTCTCTTGCAAACGATATGGTTCAAACAAGTTCTCTTTTCAATGTTATCAGACAAGGCAATATCATACAACTGAGGGTTTTAAATGAAAAAGAGACCTTCGTTCAAATTTATAATCTTTCAGGACATTTATTATTTCAGAACAATATTCATCAAGAGCTTAATTATCATTTAAGCGAGCGACTCCCTAACGGTGTGCTGTTAATAAGGGCATCACAAGGGTATCAAGTTGATGTTAAAAAAGTAGTTTTTTAATAAAAAACAGATTTAAAGTAATAACAGCTAAAAATAGAATCATGACAAGTATTAGTAGTATAAAATATGGATTAATTATCTTCCTATTGACTTTCTCGTGTGCAATATTTGCTCAAAACACTGAAACCGATATAACTTTTTTTGTAGGCTCCGATATTCATTATAAAGGGAATAATGGCAGTGAAAGAATATCCGCACAACTTACAATCGATGATATGAACACATTGCCAGGCGTATCCTATCCGGCAACTATTGGAGGTAATGTTGCTTCACCTGTTTTTGTAGCTTTTTGTGGTGATGAGACAGATAAAGGTATAGAGGTGGAAATAGCAGAGTTTCAGGAAGACCTGGGTTTTAAAGGAGAAGGTCGTTTGAATTACCCTGTTTATGAAGGATTTGGGAACCATGATAGTTGGGGTGTTGATAATAATGCTTTTCGAGATTACGTGGCAGAACGTAATCTTACTCGTGACCATGTAGTTGAAATATCAGAAAATGGTTTGCATTATGGCTGGGAAATAGCTGGAATTCACTTCGTTCAGTTAAATTTGTATGCCGGTAACGCTGGTGATGATGATAACTTTAATAATATTGGTAATAAACCCTATTATTCACTTGATTTTTTAGAGCAGTACCTTGAAAAACATATAGGCTTAAGTGGCACTCCTGTAATCATTTTTCAACATTACGGATGGGATGACTTTAGTATGAATGCATGGGGTAACGGTGGTTGGTGGAGCCAGTCCGAGCGCGATGCCTATTATGAAGTTATTAAGGATTACAATATTGCAGGTATCTTTTGGGGGCACTCACATGCCACGAAAATAGATAAATGGAATGGCATTGATATATATAATGATGGCGCCATGCAAGATGCAAATGACGCTGGAGAATACATGGTGGTTAAAATTTCCGGCGACCAGATGTCGGTTGCTGTGCGCGATGCTGATGGTAATGGAAAATGGGGAGAAACTTCGGTAAAAACGATTAAGAGACCAAATCCCAATGGAGTTACTTTTTTTGCTGCATCAGATATTCATTATGGTTATACTCATGCAACTATCTATAATGCTGCTAATGTCGATTCAATGAACGCTTTGCCAGGAAAGAGTTTTCCTGAAGTGCTGGGCGGAAAAGTAGATGAGCCTCGCGGAGTAATTATTGCAGGGGATGCAACGGTTTCAGATTTGACAACTGAATTAGAGGCTTATACTACTGATTGGGGCGTAAATAAAGAAGGACGATTAAACTATCCGGTATATGATACCTGGGGTAACCATGACGGTTCAAATGTACGTAACTTAATAAAGAGTAGAAATAAGGAGCGGGCTTCAGAAGTTAACTTATCCGAAAACGAATTACATTATTCATTTGATTGGGATAATATTCATTTTGTGACAGTAGGAATTTTTCCAGGAAACGAACCTTCGGCCGGGGTGTTTAACTATAATCCTTATAACAGCCTGGATTTTTTGAAATATGACTTAGAAAATAATGTTGGTAAAACAGGAGAACCTGTTGTTATTTACCAGCATTTTGGCTTTGGGAGTCATAGCCTCGAACCTGATAATTGGTGGACAGAAGATGAGGCAGATGCTTACTATAATGTGATAAAAGATTATAATATTATTGCCATTATTCATGGACATGAGCATGAACAGTTCTTTGGAAAATGGAATGGAATTGACATTATTAATCTGCCGCATTACGATGATGTTAAAGAAACAGGTTTTTGTGCGATTAATATAACGGGAACAGAATTAAAGGCAGCCATGTACAATACCAAAAGCGGCTGGATGGAAACATTTCAAAAGGATATTACTTTAGGGAGTGTAAATTGGAACATAAGACCTTCGGCTAGTATTGCTTTACCTCAAAACATGAGTTATTTCGACGAACTGGGACCCGTAGAGCTGGCAGCAAATGCAGAGGATGAAGATGGGAGTGTTGTTTCTGTTGAGTTTTTTGTTAATGGTGTTTCTGTTGGAACATTAGAAAGCAAACCCTTTTCAATTAGTTATGAAATAAAGGAGAGTGGTTATTTCGACTTTTATATTGAAGCTACTGATGATTTGGGTGGAATGACTAAATCAGATACCTATACTTTTGCAGTTGGCAAAGATATAAATCTGGCACCCTTGGCAAGTGAGTTAACGACTTCGCACGTTTCTCCTTGGGAAAAACTTGAAGCAATCAATAATAGATATAACCCAAATTCTTCAACAGACAAAAATGGATCTGCTTATGGAAACTGGGATGGAGCAGGAAAGTATGATACCTGGAACTGGGTGCAATATGATTTTCCTTGGGAAATTACTCTAGGGAGTTCTGAAGTATATTGGTGGACAGATAATGGAGGTATAGCTATTCCGTATAACAGTTACCTGGAATATTGGAATGAAGAAAAAGGTAGTTGGGAAGAGTGTCCTAATCCAATAATTAATGGAGAAGAGGTGCCTAATAGCTCGTATGGTTTGGATAATGTTACTGCCACAAATAACTCTCCTGCAAAAGGATGTAAAAGTAATCAATATAACGTTACAGTATTTGGAGAGACTATCACAACAACAAAAGTTAGGTTGCATTTTATTTCATACAGAGCACAAGGTATCTTGGAATGGAAGATTTACCAAGGGCAGGATGCCCCAACTGGAATTGAGCAAATGGAAACGGGTAAATTGATGGTTTATCCAAATCCTTCATCAGATATGTTTCACATTTATACTAATATGAATGATAATTGTGAGTTAACTGTTTTCGATATGTATGGTAAGCTGGTTTGTCAGCATGATTTTGATAGTGAATATATTCTATATTCAAAAGAACTACCATCTAGAGGTACATATATTATTCAGGTAGTGAATGGCAAGAAGAAGGCACACTCTAAAATTATTCTGAAATAGAATGGTTTATTTCCTAATAACAAACAATGGATGAGAGAATAGACCTTGATCAGTAAACTTATCGCATCATTGATTATCTTATATTAGATGGAGAATAATAATCACTCTTCACTTATTGTTTTAATCAATACTCTTTTATTAAAACATGCTGGTGGACACACTGATGGTGGTAAGAATACCCTTATATACAATTAAAAACATATGTGAAAACTGTTTGCACATAAGTAGATGCAAAATATTTCTTTTCTAAGTTCATTTACACAATCAAAATCGAATTAACAAATACAGAAATGAAACTTATTCTTACAATTCTATTGGGTGCATTTACTTTTAATTTAAATGCACAACACAAGAATATCTCCACTTATCCAATAAATCCGGTTCCTTTTACATCTGTAAAAGTAACTGACTCTTTTTGGGGACAACGTTTAAAAGCCAGCCGTGAGGTCACCATTCCCTTAGCATTTAGTAAATGCGAAGAAACGGGGCGCTATGATAATTTTATAATGGCCGCAAATCCAAGTGATACCAATAGGGTTGTAGGCTTAGCATTCGATGATACAGATGTATATAAGACTATTGAAGGTGCTAGTTATGTAATGCAAACCTGTCCAAATCCTGAATTGGATAATTATATAGACAGTGTTTTGCATGTTGTAGCAGCGGCACAGGAGGAAGATGGTTACTTGTATACCTCACGTACTATGAATCCTAAGCATCCTCATAAGTGGGCAGGTACTAAACGATGGGAAAAGGTGGAAGACCTAAGTCATGAACTTTATAACCTGGGACATATGATTGAAGGTGCTGTAGCACATTACCAATCTACCGGAAAGAAAACGTTTCTTGAAATTGCTGAAAAATATGCTGATTGTGCAATACGAGAAATTGGTACAGGAAACAATCAGGTAACAGTTGTACCGGGTCATCAGATTGCTGAAATGGCTATGGCGCGATTGTATGTTGTAACAGGTAAAAAAGAGTACCTAGATTTTGCCAAATATATGTTGGATATGAGAGGAAAGACTACTATAACAGCAGAGTATAGTCAGTCGCATAAACCTGTTCTGGAACAGGATGAAGCAGTGGGACATGCAGTACGTGCAGGATATATGTATTCGGGAATGGCTGATGTGGCCGCATTAACAGGAGACACCTCCTATATTCATGCAATTGATAGGATTTGGGAAAATATTGTTGGCAAGAAATTATATATTACTGGTGGAATTGGTGCCACAAGTCATGGTGAAGCTTTTGGCGAGAATTATGAACTGCCAAATATGTCAGCTTATTGTGAAACCTGTGCTGCCATTGGTAATGTCTACTTAAATTATCGTTTGTTTCTGCTACATGGTGAATCTAAATATTATGATGTATTGGAACGGACGCTATATAACGGTTTAATTAGTGGTGTTTCTCTTGAGGGTGATGGCTTTTTCTACCCTAATCCATTGGAATCAATAGGCCAACACGAACGTCAGCCATGGTTTGGATGTGCATGTTGTCCATCAAATGTAAGTCGGTTTATACCTTCTGTGCCTGGCTATATTTATGCTGTAGAAGATGATAATATTTTTGTAAACCTATTTATGTCGAGCGATTCAGAAATAGAAGTTGATGGGAAAGAAATTCAATTAATTCAAAAAACAAACTACCCTTGGACAGGAGATGTAAAAATTGAGGTAAATCCAAAGAAAAACCAAAACTTCAATATAAAAATAAGAGTACCAGGCTGGGTGCTGGGGGATGTTGTTCCAAGTGATTTGTACAAATTTGCGGATAAGAAAAAACTGAACTATTCAGTAAAAGTAAATGGTCAAAAGGTTGACAGCGATTTAGAAAAGGGCTACTTCACCATTAATCGAAAATGGGAAAAAGGCGATAATGTAGAAATTCATTTTGATATGGAGCCTCGTATTGTTAAGGCACACCCATTAGTTGAAGCCGATGCCGGAAGACTTTCGGTTGAAAGAGGACCGGTGGTTTATTGTGCCGAGTGGCCCGATAACGATTTTAGCGTGCTTTCGGCAATAATGCCACTAAAACCAAAATTTAAGGTGGAGTATAATGCCGACTTGCTTTATGGTTTGAATACGATTAGCACCGAAAGTCAGTTACTTGCATACAACAAAGAAGGCAAAATTGAAGTAACAGATGTTATACTCAAAATGATACCTTACTACGCATGGGCACACCGTGGAAGTGGTGAAATGTCGGTTTGGCTGGCCAATGATTTAAGTGTAATTCGTCCGTTAAAAGAGCCAACAATTGCTTCCGAAAGCAAAATCGATGCCTCGCATAATGTAAGATCGATTAGTGCTATTAACGACAGACTGGTACCTAAAGATGCACATGACCGTAGCGTACCGTATTACCATTGGTGGCCCAAAAAGAATTCAACCGAATGGATTTCATACGAGTTTTCTGAAAAGCAGACCATAAGTTCTACAAGTATTACATGGTTTGATGATGCGCCATGGGGAGGATGCCGCGTACCGCAAAGCTGGAAGCTGTTTTATAAAGATTCTACTGGTAATTGGATTCCTGTTAAAAATGTAGGTGTATATTCTATTTTAAAAGGCGTCTCAAATACTGTTTCTTTTACTCCCATAGAAACAAATGCAGTAAGGTTGGAGGTTGTTCTGGCTGAAGATAATTCTGCTGGGCTATTTGAATGGTCCATAGAGTAGAAGAATATCTTCTGCAACAGCTTTAATTCTAAAACATGATTAATTTAACTTAAAATGAGAATAATGAAAAAGTTTTTATTTGTGGGGGTATTACTATTAGGGGCTTTTGCTCTTAAAGCAAATAATTTATCAAGATCTAATGTGCAGGAAGAAACTGCAGATAGTGCCAATATTGCGCTTATCGCAACACCAAGTACTTCTTTTGTCTCTGGCTGGGAAAACCTGAATGCAGTAAATGATGGTTTTTCACCATCTCATTCAGGAGATAAATCGAATACAGCATATGGAAACTGGAACAATCCAAATTCATATCAGTGGGTTCAGTATAATTGGGACCAGAAATATATTGCTAAATCAGTTGAGATATACTGGTTTGATGATAATGGAGGTGTGTTAACCCCTGAAGAAGCCTTCATTGAAAACTATAATGAAGAGACGTCTGAATGGGTTCGAATTGTGGATGTTCCTTTGGAGAAAGATAAATTTAACTACGCATCCTTAGGGGATATAACAACCAGTACACTTAGGGTTACTATGTTTAATTCGCAACAGTCCACTGGTATTTTAGAGTTTAGAGTATGGGGCACTACTTTGAATGGAGGTACAGATGTAAGTGTTCCCTCAAAACCGGGGACGCCGAAGATTGTAAATAAATCGGGAAATAGTATTATGGCAACATGGGAACCATCAGAGGATGATGCTCGAGTTGCTGGATATAATATTTATGTGAATGACTCTATCATTAAAGAGGTTACCACAGAGTCAGTAGTTATTGACGGATTGCCAGATAACTTCCATTTTATGTTGGCAACTCAAGCTATTGATGGTGGAGGAAACCTGTCAGAAATGAGTAATGGTATCTGGATTTTCATGGGGGATGAAGAAAGTGCAGCCCATTCATATAATTGGCCAACATACACACCTACACTCAATTATAACTTTAAAGATGAATTTCCATCTTTAGAAATGCCAACAGAAGATTTGGATGATTGTGAGCAAGTTGTGGGTACTCAATCTGATGGATGGTGGACCTTTAAATGGGGACCTAATAAAAGGTCTCTCGTAACCGAAGCAGCAATTACTCCAATGCTTGAAAGGTTTAATGAGGACTTTGCGTTTTTTCGCGACACGATGGGATGGCCTCCTGACAAGAGGGCAAAAGATGGCTTCAGAAGTGCCATATATCTTTATGGATCCGGTTTGACATGCATCGATAATGCTGACAGTACTGATTTAGGAGGTTGGCAGAGTGCTGTAGGTCAATATGCCTGTGTACTTGCATCTTATTATCCAGTTTACTCTTTCGATCCCTCATGCCCATATAATGATAGAGAAGGTCAAATGGGAGCTATGATTCATGAAGGTATTCATGCCGTTTTGGCCGACCTACCTGGATGTAAGAAAGCAGGTTGGTTTCATGAGGGAGGCAATACTTGGTTGCAACAAGAAGCTTATGCAATGCAAAGCAAAAATTACGACAATATGGGATTTTTAAATGCAGGAACATTCGTTGCACCATTTATGCCCATTGAATGCTACAGCGGATGGCTTCAAGATGGAACATTTGGAGGCCCTAGTGCCGAAGGAGTAAATCGTTTTGAAGGAGGCACCCAAGTAAGTACATGGCGTAATCTTCTAGGTGGGAATCAATATGGAAATGCTTTTCCTGTTTTCCTCGGGCAAACACTAGGTAAAGGGAGTGTTGCCTGGATTTGGAGAAATTGTCAGGGACGTGTTCTTGAGGGAATGAAGGAAGGAATCGGAGACATGCAGATGCGCAGACTTATTATGGAGTATAGAGCTAAACAAGCTCTAGTTGATATGCAAGAATGGAACGGAGCTGTGAAAAAATTATTAGATGGTAGTTTTGGAGGGAATATAGTGCCAGAAGGCTCTCCTGTTTGGATAAATAGTAGTTCATGGAAGGCGAGTCCATATGTAAAGACTTGGATGCTTGATACAGAGAATAAAATATTAACACCAGAACCAAGAACAACACCAGGATGGTCGGGAGCTAATCAGATTCCTTTAAACGTTTTTGGAGATGAGGTTGTTGTAAATTTTATACCAATGGGTGAAAACATGACATGTCAACTTTGTTATAGAGCTGCTGATGGTACTCCTGTATATAGCTATCCTGTTTCTGAGGGTGAGTGCAGGTTAAACCTAGAGAAGCAACCTGCAAACGGAGTTGTTATTGCTGTAATCTGTAATACCGATTATGTTTATAAAGGAGAAGAAACCAGAAAAGCTCATTATGACTATCGATTACAGTTGGTTGAAGGAGTTTCAGACAAAGCGAGTATTTATAAAAAGTGGTACGATTATAACTCAGAGATAGAGGATGTTACAGATCCTGAAGAGCCGTTTCCTACAGAAGGGGCAACCATTTACGATGAGGTAACAGCTATTAATCCAATTGTAGAAAAAACCTTTAGCTCTTCAGTTTATCCTAATCCACTTTCAAATAGCGATGTACTTAATATTAAATTTGGGGATGCCACGCATGAAAAAGAAATTCGAATCCTAGATGCAAAAGGTACAATTCTTTACGTTCAGAAAGGAATTAGAAGCCTCAATTTTAGAATCCCGATTGAAGGAAGATTAAGTGGTGGAATATACTTTATGAATGTTCAAGATGAAAACACCAACGATACTCATAAAATAATAATTAAATAATAAATTATAATTGTGATACAATCATGTCGGACTTATTGTTTTATGCAATGAATAATCATAACTCATTGCTCAAAGAGAAGTTGGGAAATAGTGCATAAGAGTTTGATGGGTTTAATAATTCTGATTTATTTTTTGAACTAAGTGTCTCAGATTTGTTCTCTGAAGTGTGAAGAATTATGAATAGATTAAAAACATCAATTATAAGTGTTCTGTTGCTGATTTGTAGTTTCGACTTATCAGCACAATTATCGAGAGATGACTATGCCAAGGCTGATTCGGTAATGGAGTTAGTTGAAAACGTTTACAACCAGGTTTCCGACATTCATTGGGTTGATTCCTCCTCAACTTTTTGGTATAGGATTAAAACCCGTGATGGTTTGAAATACCAGCTTGTTAATGCAGAAAAAACATCGAAGAAAGAAGTTTTTAGTACAGAAAAATTGGTTGATGCTTTGAATAATCAATTGCAAAAACCAATCAAGGCAAACGAACTTCTTTTAAGAAGTTTAAAGATTGGCCAGGATAATAAAAGAATTCACTTTCAGTTTGAAAAAGCATACTGGACATGTAATCTGAAAGATTATTCGTTGGTAAAAGACTCAACAGAAAAAGAACAGGGACCGCGACCGTACTGGGGAGGCTTTTTTGATGAAAAAGGAAACGAACAGGTAATTTCTCCGGACAGTGTTTGGTCTGCTTATATCAAAAATTACAATGTTTATATCAAAGATAATAAAAGCAATAAGGAATATCAGTTAAGTTTTGATGGTTCGGAAGGAGACTTTTATTCATCGCACATTGCATGGTCGCCCGATTCGAAGAAGTTGGCAGTAAACAAGGTGCGCGACTACTTTAAACGCCAGATTACTTTTGTTGAATCGTCGCCAAAATTGCAGTTGCAACCCATTGTGCATAAACGCGATTATTTAAAACCGGGCGATGCTTTGGCTGTAAAACATCCTGCGCTTTTTAACATTGAAAACAAGGTGCAAATTTCGGTAAATACATCTGGTTTTGAAAATCAATACGATTTAAGTAACCCGAAATGGAATAAAGCAGGAACAGCTTTTACTTTTGAATTTAACCAGCGGGGGCATCAGGTCTACAAGGTGGTTGAGGTTAATGCAGAAACCGGCAAAGTGCAGATTGTAATTGATGAACGGAGTGAAACTTTTATTGATTACAGCAGCAAACGTTACCGTTACGATTTAGATGATTCGGGAGAGATGCTTTGGTCATCGGAACGCGATGGCTGGAACCATCTTTATTTAATTGATACAAAAAATGGTGTTGTAAAAAATCAGATTACCAAAGGCGAGTGGGTTGTACGTCGTGTATTGCATGTAGATGAAAAAGAACGCACTGTTTTCTTTTATGGTTCAGGGAGAAATAATAATGAAGATCCTTATTTTTTGCATTGTTACCGTGTTAATTTTGATGGAACAGGTTTAGTTGATTTAACTCCCGAAAAAATGAATCACGACATTTCGTTTGCAAAGAATTTCGATTATTTCACTGATACTTATTCAACAGTAGATACACCACCCGTAACGGTAGTTCGTCATTCGGAGGATGGTAAAATTGTGTTGAAACTTGAAAAAACAGATATTTCTAAATTACAAACAAAAGGCTGGATTGCTCCCGAAGTTTTTGTAGCCAAAGCCCGCGATGGCAAAACCAATATTTGGGGTAATATATACCGCCCCACCAGTTTCGATGAAAACAAGTCGTATCCAATAATAGAGTACATTTACGCCGGGCCGCACAGCTCGTTCGCACAAAAAAGTTTCAATCCGGTACATTATGCCTTTTCATCGTTAGCCGAGCTTGGTTTTATAGTTGTCCAAATGGATGGGATGGGTACTTCGAACCGCTCAAAAGCTTTCCATGATGTATGTTGGAAAAACCTGAAAGATGCCGGCTTCCCCGACCGTATTTCGTGGATAAAAGCAGCAGCTGAAAAGTACAGCTATATGGATACAACACGGGTTGGTTTATTTGGTGGATCGGCTGGCGGGCAAAGTACTTTGGCCGGTTTGTTGTTTCATCCTGAGTTTTATAAAGCCGGCGTTTCGTCGTGCGGTTGCCACGACAATCGTATGGACAAAATATGGTGGAACGAACAATGGATGGGTTACCCAATAGGGCCACATTACGAGGAATGCTCGAATGTGGTAAACGCACACAAATTGCAGGGGACATTAATGCTGATTGTTGGAGAGATTGACGATAATGTTGATCCGGCTTCAACAATGCAGGTTGCTGATGCACTCATAAAAGCCAAAAAAGATTTTGAATTGGTGGTGCTTCCTGGAACAAATCACACACTTGGGAATAGTTATGGTGAGCAAAAACGCCGCGACTTTTTTGTTCGAAATTTTTTACAAATAGAAACCCCTGATTGGAATAAGGTGAAAAAAGAATGATCAAAAAAAATACGCTGTGTTATGAAGAGTATATCTAAAAATTTATTTGTAGTTGTTGTTGGAGTTCTAGCATTTTCAACTGTTTTTGCCAACCACCCGATAAAAGAATATAAAATTGCCAAACCGCCAAAAGAATTGAATCTCGATTCTTTTTATAAAAAGCATTCCAATGTCAACGGTATTCATATAATTAGTTCCCACCGCGTACCTGATTCAGCATTTGTAAAAGCTTGCGAAATTATCGATTTTATGACTACTGGTTTGCCAAAAGATGTGCTTAATCAGATGGCTAAAGTTAATACCCGCGTTGGAATTATGGCCCGTTACGAGGGAACAACCGATATTCCTGAACACGCACATCTGGCAAATGATACAATCCTTAATTGGGATGTACGTGCGCGTGGTTTAGGTGGAACACTCGAAATGCCTTTAACAACTTGTGCCGAAGAGAATTTATTGTGCTACCAAATTGACAAATACCACGCAGAAGATATTCTTATTCACGAATTTGCACATACTATTCATGGAGTTGGAATAATTCCATTAGATGATACTTTTAACGATTTACTTCAGGAAAAGCTGGATGCTGCAATGGCCGCCGGAAAGTATAATAATACCTATGCTGCTACAAACACATGGGAATACTGGGCAGAAGGTGTTCAAAATTGGTTTAATGTAAATGCCGAAGTTAAGTACGCCGATGGGAAACACAACTGGGTTAATACCCGTGCAGACATGAAAAAGTATGACCCTGATTTATTCGAAATTGTTAGTATTTATTTTCCTGAATTTGAAATGAGTCCTTCATGTCACAGTGAAGTTAATCGGTACAAATAAACTTTAATGAAGCATGGAAACAACTGCCGTATTTCGCGAAAACATTAATACTTTGACAACAAATGAATTGACTCTTGGTGATATCCCATTATTTCATTACCTCAGTGAAGATGAAATGAACCTTCTGGAGACAAATGTAGTTCTAAAGCGGTTTAAGAACCGTACTAACATTTATCGGGAAGGTAGCAGACCTGCGGGAGTTTATGTTATATTAAGCGGGATTGTAAAAGTATACAAGATTGGCTCCAAAGGGAAACATCATATTTTGCGTTTTGCCAAGAGAGGTGATGTTATTGCTTATCGTTCTGTAATATCAAATGAGTTGGCTTGTTCATCAGCGAAAACATACGACGATAATGTAGTTGTCGCTTATATTCCCCTTCGTGTTTTTTTTGACTTGATACACCATAACCAAAAATTCGCAATGGAACTTTTGGATAAGATCTGCAAGGAATTGCATGATTCAAATTGCTTAGTTACTGATATCGCACAAAAAAGTTTAAGGGAGCTTACTGCACAAATATTGTTGTTACTAAAAAAAGAATTTGGGGTTGACCTTCATAATTCACTTCAAATAAAAATAACAAGAACAGACCTTGCCAATATGATAGGTACGGTTACAGAATCACTAATTCGGGTAATGTCAGGATTTAGAGATGAAGGATTATTAGATTTGAGCGGGAAACGAATTATATTTCTTGATACTTCAAGGTTACAAAGAATCGCTAGTTTCCGGTAAAATGGACATTCATGCAATTATATAAAACAAATGTGATTTATTGAAAATTAATTCTTGTCTATTTTTGCAATACAAGATGAGTCAAAATAACGTAATTTAAAAAGTGATTAGAAATGAGACATAATTGGTTAGTACTACTAATGGCGGTTTTTTTCGTAGGTTGCAATAAGTATTCAGAGAAGCCTGGGAAATATAATATCAATCCAGTTCCATTTACTGCAGTAAAAGTTGTGGATAACTTTTGGGCCAAAAGAATACAGATAAATACAGATGTGACAATTCCTATTGCATTTAATCATTGCGAAATAACTGGCAGAATTGATAATTTTAAGGTAGCTGGTGGCGTCTTAGATGGTGATTTTCGTTCAACTTCTCCTTTTGATGATTCTGATGTTTTTAAAGTTATTGAGGGGGCTGCTTATGCACTTCAAATGAACCCAAATAAGGAGCTAGAATTGTATACCGATTCTATTATCGATTTTATTGCCATGTCGCAAGAGGACGATGGATATCTTTATACTTACCGTACGATTATGGGGGATGATTCTCATCCATGGATTGGAAGTAAAAGATGGGAATATACGCACATTCTTAGTCATGAATTATATAATGTAGGGCATATGTATGAAGCGGCAGTGGCTTACTATCTGGCCACTGGTAAACGAAAATTATTGGATGTTGCGATTAAAAATGCTGATCTTATTGCTAAAGACTTTGGATGGGATGCTTTTCAGAGTTATCCTGGACATCAGGAGATTGAGATTGGTTTGGTTAAATTGTATAATGTAACGGGGGATTCTAAATATCTTGAATTGGCTAAGTTTTTCCTAGATATTAGAGGGAATGTTGATCGCGATAAAAAAACTTACGACCAATCTCATTTGCCAGTTATTGAGCAAGACGAAGCCGTTGGCCATTCTGTTCGTGCTGCATATATGTATACGGCGATGGCTGATATTGCAGCCTTAACAGGTAATCAAGACTACGTAAAAGCCATTAAAAAACTTTGGAAAGATATTGTTTATACAAAGCTTTACATCACGGGCGGTATCGGATCTGCCGGTGGTCATGAGGGCTTTGGGGTAAAATATGAATTGCCAAATCCGGCTGCTTATTGCGAAACTTGTGCTGCTGTGGCCAATGTATTTTGGAACCATCGTTTATTTCTTATGGAAGGCGATGCAAAATATATTGATGTTTTAGAAAGGAGCCTATATAATAATGTACTTTCCGGAGTGTCAATTTCGGGAGACCATTTTTTCTATCCAAATCCTTTGGAATCTTATTTCGGACATGAGCGTCAGGAGTGGTTTGGTTGCGCATGTTGTCCATCAAATATATGTCGTTTTATGCCATCCATGCCAGGTTATATCTATGCTTCTAAAGATAAGGAAGTATATGTGAATTTATATATTGCTAGTGAGGCTAATTTTGAACTTGGTAATAATAAGGTTTATGTAATCCAGCATAGTGATATGCCATGGGAAGGGCATTCCGAGATTGTTGTGAATCAGGACCTGGACGAAACTATTACACTTAAGTTGCGTGTTCCTGGCTGGGCGAGGAATGAGGCGGTTCCAGGAGGTGAATTGTATTGGTTTAAAAATGTGAGTAATAAGATGGTAGGCGTAAAAGTTAATGGAGAGTCTGTAGATTACACCATTGACAAAAAAGGTTATATAAATATTAGCAGAAAATGGAGTGGAGATAAGGTAGAAGTTGAATTACCCCTCGAGGTAAGAAAAGTTGCATGCAATCCGCAGGTCGATGGCAATGTCGATAAGATAGCCTTACAACGTGGTCCGATTATGTATTGTTCGGAAGGTTTGGATTTCGAGAGCGGCCAGGTTGCTAACATTGTTTTGAAAGAAAACACAAGTTTAACGTGTCAATTTGAAGAAGATTTAATTGGAGGAGTTGTTACGATTAACGGAATAGCTATAGAAGGGCAACGTTTAAATAGCGAAAGAACAGAATTTAATAAAGTAGAATTTAAGGCTATTCCGTATTATGCCTGGTGCCATCGGGGGACAACACCAATGGTTGTGTGGTATGCTACCAACGAAAATGCTTCAAGACCAAAACCTGCTCCCACTATTGCAAATGCAAGCGAGATTAGTGGCTCGGTAATGAATATCGCAATAGAATCGGTACGTGACCAAATACTACCATCTGGTTCAAACGACAAGAATACTCCCAAATTTCATTGGTGGCCACATGAAAATCAGAATGAATGGATTACATACACCTTCAAAGAACCACAAAAAATTAGTGGAACAAAGGTATTTTGGTTTGACGATAATGGAGGTTGTAGGCCTCCAGAAAGTTGGAAAGTTTATTACTTGAAAGATAATGAATGGGTACCGTTTAAAAACAAGTACAAATATGGTGTGGAAATCAATATTATCAATCAGGTAGAGTTTGAACCGGAAAAAACTACTGCAGTGAAGTTAGAGGTGCAGCTTCCCAAGAAGTCATCAAGTGGTTTGTATGAATGGATTGTGGAGTAAGTAGATATTATAAGATGAGAAAATGCGAGAGATGTGCTTCTAACTTGCTTTTATTTAGGGTGTTCCATGGGTAACCCTGAGGTAAAAGTAAAGCTATATCATTAGCCACATTGTAATAATTAAATGAGACAGTGAGGCATTCTTGAGGGAAGTTTCTAACCAAAAGAGTAAATAATCTGTAAAGCAACATAAAAAACTAACACAAGTGTCCGATTAATTTATAAGAGCTATAACTTGAAGGATTATCTATGAACACAAAATCAGACAAATATTGTATTGCTTATGGTTGTCCTAAAAGTATCCGGGATAATGATTGTCCATTGTTATTATTTATAAGGCTTTCATTTAAAGAAAAATTGGATTGGATAGATAAACTGGACAAGGAGTCACAAGAATCCATTTTAAGGTACCATTCCTTTTGTACAAAAAGGGAAATAAGTAAACAAGATAAAAAATAGGGGCTACTCCTGGAAGGTTTCTCCCCAGTTGTAGATTTGTTTTGCACACAAAATCACAACATGAGTAAAAATAAAGAAATAAAGTATGTCGGACAGCCGATTTTTAAACAGATAATAGATTTGGTAGAAAAAGTCAACATATCATCCATTATAAAGACACACGAAAGTGATCGTTACTATAAGGCATTTAAGTCTAAGCCCCATCTAATTACCATGTTGTTTGGGATATTAAGCCGGTGTGATTCGATGACGAAAACCTGTGAAGGGCTGCGTGCTATGGGAGGAAAGCTAAACCATCTTGGTTTGGAGAAGGCACCTGCAAGAAGCACAGCCAGCGACGCATTGAGAAACCGAGACAATCGTTTTTTTGATGATTTATATTTTGCCTTGATAGATAAGTATAAATCATTTTTGTCGGACAGCTGTACTTATGGGGTGACATTTAAAGAGGTACTTTTAATCGATTCAACCACAATCCGGCTATTTAGCGACATCCTCAAAGGGGTTGGGCGTAATCCCAAAGGAGATGGCAAAAAGAAAGGTGGGCAGAAAGTCCACATGCTTATCGATGCAGTGCAATCCGTGGGTCGGTTTGTCAAAATAACAGCAGCAAAAGTACACGACAAAAAGTTTCTAAAGAGTCTGGAATTTGTATCGCACAGTATGATAATGTTCGCCAAAGCCTACAATTACTATCACCAATTTGCTTTATGGTCCACTCAGCAGGTATATTTTGTAACCCGTTTAAAAAAGAATATGGTATATGAATTTTTGACCAATAATTTTGAGATTAGAGCAGAAGAAGTTGCCTTTCTTTATAAAAAACATTGGGGTATAGAATTACTTTTCAAGAAAATGAAACAGAACTTTCAGCTACATTATTTCTATGAAGAAAACGAAAATGCAATACGCTCGCAGGTTTGGTGTGCATTGATTGCCCAGCTATCGATAACAGTTATTCAAAAAATAGCAAAAACCAAGAAGGCATTTTCAGCAATAGCTACCTTCGTAAGGATACACCTGATAAGTATGCTCGATATGGTAGAAATGCTTAGAAGTACCAACCGGGCATATAAAGTTCATGTTGGTGGACCTCCCGGCCAACTGCAATTAAAATTAATAGAAACTGAGGGGGTGTTTTGAAAATGAAATAAAAGTACCCATTAAATTGGCTTTTGGGACAAATAATAATAACAATAATCCGACTTTAGTTGATTAATCGTGAAAGAAATTATAGAATTCGCATGATTTGAGCTGTTGAATAACAAGGGCAACACGATAGTTTTTCATAGAATGGTTTGGTAGGATAGGTCGTGTTTGTTATGTCTTGTATACAGAGTGACAGGCCGGCCTTTCTCTTCAATAATACTTATTCAATTATGGTGATAGGACAGTATTCAATATTATAATTCACTAGTGTCCGATTAATTTATAAGAGCTATAATTTGAAGTATTATCTATGATCGAAACAACAGACCTATATTGTATT
>NZ_FQUM01000014.1 GCF_900129025.1 Mariniphaga anaerophila
GCTGGAACAGCCAGTTGACGACCTACTCGATCAAAATCAAAATGTCAATGAACTTAGTTTATTTTAAGAGTAAAAAATTTATTGCATCAGTAATATCCAATTATTAATTATTAACTCATTCATACCTCAGCGCCTCCACCGGATTTCGTGTAGCTGCCCGCCAACTTTGCCAACTAACGGTGAGCAATGCAATTCCCAGTGCCAATACCCCGGCTAATGCGAAAATCCACCAGCTTAAAGTGGTTTTGTAGGCAAAACTTTGCATCCAGCTATGCATGCCGTACCAGGCAATTGGTGTGGCTATTAAAAACGCAATGGCTACCCATCTGATGAAGTCTTTGTTAAGCAAAGTCATAACTTCAGATATTTTTGCCCCGTTTACTTTGCGGATGCCGATTTCTTTTACCCGCCGTTGGATAATAAACATCGATAATCCTATTAATCCGAGAATGGCAATCGAAAGAGCAATAATCATAAAATAGTTTAAAAGCTGTTTAATGTTTTCTTCAGCGGTGTAAAGGCGGTTAAAACGGTCATCCATAAATTCATACGAAAAAATATTGTCTTGCAAATTGTATTGCTGCCATACATTTTCGATAAAAGCCAGCGTTTTGGTTTTGTCGAATGGTGTAATTCTGATGGATAAAGAATTGAAGTTTTCCGGGCGGCACATCATAATAACCGGAGCAAGTTGTATGTGTAACGATTCATAATGAAAATCTTTTGTCACCCCAATTATTCTTCCTACCTGCCCGCTATAGTTGATTTGGTTTCCGATTGCATCCTCAGGAGAATCCCAACCGATTTTTTTTGCCGCAGTTTCATTTATCAGATAACCGGCATTTGATTCGCTAAATTTTTCGAAATTTTTGCCTGCTGCAAGCTCAATTTTGTATGTGGAAAGAAAACTCTCATCAATGTTGATGTTGGCCAGCCTGAAATCGAGCGGTTTAGAACTTCCGTCGGAAATTACTGTTGCAGAACCGGAATCCCACAGCCCTTGCGAAGGTGTTCTTTTCGATGCAGAAGCGGAGATAATATTCGGGTTTTGAGCCAGTTGCTGTTTTAATACATCTAATTTTTCGTTGAGCTGCTGAGTAGATGGAATTACAACAATGTTTTCTTTGTCGAGTCCCAGGTTTTTTTCGTGCAGGTAGTTTGTTTGCTTGAATACAAATAGAAAAGAAATTACTAGAGCAATTGATACTGTAAACTGAAATGTTACCAGGCCGCCCCGAAATGCATTATTTCCCGCGGCGATTTTTTCTTTTCCGCCTGAAATTACCGGCTTAAACGACGAAACAATCAGAACCGGATAAAGAACTGACAGAACACCGGTAACAACAGAAAGAATAACAACACCTGCAATTAAATCTGTGTTTTCAATCATACTCAGATGAAACCCGTTTCCGATAATCTCATCAATGCTAGAAGCGAAAAGGGAAATAACACCCAGCGCAATTAAAACTGAGCTGAAACAAAAGAAAACAGACTCGGATATTAATTGCAGCGTGAGATGTTTTTTTGATGCCCCAACTACCTTTTTTACTTTAATCTCTTTCAATCGTTTTGTGTACATGGCAACATTTAAATTCATGTAATTAATGCTGCCAACAATCAGAATCAATAACGCCACCGAAGCAAGGATGTAAATAAATGAACGGCTGCTGTACCAGTTAAAATGAATATCGGTGAGGCTTTCCAGTCTAATTTTTGTCCATTCAGTTCCGTTTTCGAATTGTTTGTTTATAAAGCCATCCAGTTTGGAATTTATATTTTTGGGCATATGCGGAATTAGTGCAAATGTCTCATAATTATTGCTTCCCCAGTTTTTCAATTCTTCCTGCCCTACAATTGATTCATAAGTGCTGAACGATATATAGACTTCTGGTTTGAAATGACTGTTTTGCCCCCAGTTTTGAAATACGCCCTGAACAACAAAGCTGTATTTTTTCCCCGAGTCATCTTTTACATCCAACGATTTTCCAACAGCATTAGCAGTTTGAAAAAAACGTTGAGCTGCTTTTTCCGAGATGATTAAAGTAAGCGGTTGCTTTAGTAAGTTTTCATTATTGGGTAGGCCCTTAAAATCGAAAATATTGAGGATTTCTGGTTCTGCAAAGCAAGTATTGTTTTCCAGTATTTTTTTATCGCCAGCCCTAAAAACCAGTCCGGTATGACTAACTCTTGCAATATGCTGAATTTCCGGAATTTCGTTTTTTAGTAACGGCGCAATAGTCGGGGCTACATATTGTAAATGAAGGTTTTCTGCTCCGTCCGGGTCGTAAAAATACCGGTGAACCCTGTAAATATTCTTACTGTTTGTATGAAAGGAATCGTAACTCAGTTCATACTTAATCCAGGCAGATATGAGGAATACACTTAAAAAACCTAAAACGAGTCCAAAAATATTTATGGCTGAATAAAACGGATTTCGTTTTATATTTCTAATTATGGAATAAAAAAAACGTTTCATCTGTACAAATTTTTTTGATTTCTGAATGTTTAAAAAATTGGAAGACATTCAGGAACTTACATAAATTTTAATCACTCCTGTTTGTTAGTTCTGAATGAAGAAAATTCATGTTCGGTTCATAATAAAAACTTAATTTTTTAATTAGTAATGAGTAATGAACAATTATTAATTCCGGAGATGCAGCTTTCTTAATCAGTAAACGATTGATTACAACGTTGTTCATTTCTTAAATTATTCATTACACATTTCCAATTATTCATTATTAACTCATTCATACCGCAGCGCTTCCACCGGATTCCTTGTTGCTGCCCGCCAGCTTTGCCAACTCACCGTTAGCAGCGCAATTCCCAGTGCCAGCAAACCTGCCAGCGCAAATATCCACCAGCTGAGGGTGGTTTTGTAGGCAAAGTTTTCGAGCCATTTATGCATGGTGTACCACGAGATTGGCGTAGCGATAACAAAGGCAACGGTTGTCCATTTTACAAAGTCCTTGTTTAGCAAGGTTAGAATTTCAGATATTCTGGCGCCGTTTACTTTGCGGATTCCAATTTCTTTGGTGCGGTTCAGGCTAACCATAAAAATTTGTCCGAGGATTCCCATGCAGGTAAGCGCAATGGCGATAAGCGAAAAGAAGGTGATGGATTTTGCCAGCCTTTCCTCTTTTACGTACATTGCCTGAAACTGGTCGTTGTAAAAAGTAAATTCCATGGGGTCGTCGGGCAAAATTCTTTGCCAGGTTTTCCGAAGCTCGTCCACTTGTTGCCCCACATTCCCTGGAGTTAAACGCAACGAAAGTGAATTGAATTCGTGGTCGGGGTCATAAAGCAGTGCCACGGGGGTCAGGTTTGAATGTAATGACTCCACATTAAAATTATTCACCTTGCCAATTACTTTGTAGCCGCCCTCCCGTCCGTTTTTATATTTTTTGTCGTCAATGTTTTCCCAGCCATAACGTTTCACCGCAGCCTCGTTCATCATACAGGCCTGATTTTTATCCCCGTCCATGAATGTCCGTCCTTCGAGCAACTGAATTCCCATGGTTTCCAAAAAATTATCGGAAATATAAATGCAGTTTACCAGAAACTCATCGCCATCCACACCACTTCCCATCGACAAATTAATGTGTCCGGGGTAGCCTCTGCTAAACGTGCTTTCTGACACAAACGGCAGCTTTGTAATTTCGTTTTGCAGGGCTTTTCTGTTTTCAAACAAAGTGGGTAGTTCTACTCGTAAAAGATGCTCTTCGTTAAATCCTAAGTCGTAGTGTTTTACATACTGAAGTTGTTTGAAGATGAGGATGACTACGGCAATGAGAGCGATTGAAACGGTAAGCTGGAAAGTAAGCATAACCTGCTTCCCAATTTGCCTTCCGGTTTTTTTTCTGCCTCCCGAAAGAAAATCGGTAATGTTAAACCGGGAAAGAACGTAGATGGGAGCCAGGCTATTCAGTAATACTATGCCGGTAATTGTTGCTGCAAAAACCGGCAGCAACTGGCGAAAATTGACATCGGAAAAATGAATTTCTCTTCCGAACAGGATACTGGTCGACGGAAGCAGAAACGAAACCAGTATGAGCGAAATGGAAAGTGCAATAAAAATGCCCAGCGATACTTCAATAAGCGAATCGACAAGCAAGTGCATTTTTCCCGCGCCGTTGGTTTTGTTGATCCCGATTTCCTTCATTTTTGCATATTGCATCGAAACGGTGTAGTTGAGGTAATTGATGCTGGACAAAAGAATAATCAGAATGGCAATGGCCAGAAAAATAAGCAGCACTTTAGAATTGCCCTTGGTGTGCTCGTCTGTCCACCCCAGGTTTAACGATGAAAGATAAATGTCGGATATGTTTTGTAATGCCAGACTGTCGGTGCTAGTGTTGAATTGCCCGATTGTGGCATTAAGCTTTTCAGAAAGCCGGGCCGGGTCAACGTCTGGGTTTAGCAGAAGAAAATGATCGACCGGATAAATGCAAACCCCATGGTCGCACTCCTGCGCCATCTGAAAGTCTTCGTTTTCGCTGTTTAAAAGTAATTCTGCCTTAAAACTCGAATTTTTGGGAAGGTCTTTTATAATCGCAGTAACAGTGGCGGTAAAATATCCTTCCTGCACAGTGCGCCCCAAAGGGTTTTTGTCGCCAAAAAGGTTTTTCGCTACCGACTCGGTGATTACTGCCGAATTATTTTGGATAAATGGTTTACTTCCCAGACTTGAAACTATTTCAGTAGAAAAAATATCAAAAAAATTGTTGTTTGTAGAAATCACATAAGTTACCCGCGTGTAGTCTTTTGTCTCGGGATCTTTAAGCGTAATGGGAAAATACGAATACCCAAGCGGACAGGTTTCGTCAATGCCAGGGTAGTTTTCGGCGAGTATAGCATTTAGTTTATAGTCGAGCCCCGACTTATTTTGTTTGGCATCGTACAACCGAAAAATATTTTCGTGCTGAGGAAAATGTGTATTTACATTGTTCTCGGCATTGTAAAACAGAGCAATAAGAATACAGGCCGTAAATCCAATAGCAAATCCGCCAATAATTAAAGCTGAATACAGTTTGTTCTTCAGTAAATTACGAAGGGCAAGTTTTATTTTAAATCGGATCATTTTTCAAATTTATTTTGGTGTGATTTATACTATTTCAATTAATAATGAATAATTGATAATTTTTGAGGTGTTACTTTCCTGCTGTTTTAATAATCGAAAACAAAATTTTCAATAATTCTTTGAGGTCTGTTGTAATCGATACAACTGCATCCTGTGTTGTGCAATAGCCTCAGCCAATATTCAGTCTCCCGCGCTTTTTTATACGCAATGCTCATTTTAGCTCTAAAGTCAGCTTTCGAAATACCGCCGACTGCTTCTTCTGCATTTTCTCCTGTTGAAGTTCCGCTCCGCAAAACCTGTTTGCTGAAAACGTATTCTTTTTTTTCGGAAGACAAATGCTGGTACATTTTTACAATTCTGATAGCAAATCGATAAGATTTGTCAAGCACTATATTTTCATGATCACTCATTATCTTTCAATTATTCGTTATTAACTCATTCATACCTCAAAGCTTCCACAGGATTTCGCGTAGCTGCTCTCCAGCTTTGCCAGCTCACCGTTAGCAGTGCAATTCCCAGCGCCAGCAGCCCTGCCAACGCAAAAATCCACCAGCTTAAAGTAGTTTTATAGGCAAAATTTTCGAGCCATTTATTCATAGCATAGTAAGCAACCGGCGTAGCAATTACAAAAGCAATGGCTACCCATTTTATAAAGTCTTTGTTCAGCATGGTCAATACTTCCGATACCTTGGCGCCGTTTACTTTGCGGATGCCAATTTCTTTTACCCGTGCCGATATAAGCAACCACGAAATAGAAAACAGATTGATTACACTAATTAAAACGGCAACCAGAATAAACATCTTGAATATTTTTATCAATTGGTTTTCTGCATTAAACTGGGAATTGTAATAGTCGGTCAGTACCACATATTCAAATGGATAGTTAGGAAATGTAGCATGAAATTTTTCGCGTATAAACGGAAGAATTGATGCATAATTGGCAGTTGCTGTTTTTATGGAATAATTTCCCCAAATCATATTTTGTGTCCAGTCAATTAAAATGATGGGGTCGTGTTTTTCTTTGGCATTACTGAAATCAGTATTTTCTGTCACCCCTACTATTTGGGTGTCAAAATTCTGCAATCCGCTTTCATCACGCATTTTCAACACCTTCCCAATAATCTCGTCGGGATTGTTAAAGCCCAAAACCGCCAAACACGCCCGGTTAATTATACATTGGTTATTCCCTTCACTATTTGTAAAAAAGTTATTTCCGGCAATTAAGTCGATTTTGTAATTCGTTATGTAACTGCTGTCAGCCACAACTAATGCGGCTTTGCCTCCTTTTTGCGATTGCTTTTCGTTAAAATTGAAATTGTAAGCAGGCAAATCTCCCGGAATTGCATTTGAACTTGAGATTCCGAGAATAGAGCTGTGACTGGTTAAATCGTGTTCAAAGGCCTGCAGGTTGTTAATGCGTTGCGAGGTTTTCCGAAGATTTGAAGGAACTTTTACCACAACAGTATTGGTTAATTCCAAGCCTTTGTCTTTATCAATCAGAAAATTCACCTGTTTATTCATTCCTGAAATTCCTGAAACAATGGCGATAATAATTACAAACTGTGCAATTACAATCACCTGCCGGAAGGAGATTCCATTCGCAACAGGTTTATATTTCAACGTTAACAACTCAAGGCTATTAAAACGGCTAATCAACAGAGCTGGCAGAACTCCGTTTACGAAAATGCTTACTGCAAGAATGCCGGAAAGAACTTCAAGGAACAGGGGTTGTGCAAAAACCGGCTCAAGCAAAATTCCAAATTCGTTTCGCATAACCGGGAACAACATTCGAACAACAGCAAGCGAAACAATCAATGCAACCAGATGAATTATAAGAGATTCAGCCAGTGAAGCCGAAATAATTTCTGATGATGTAGCGCCATTTATTTTTTTTATTCCTGTTTGTTTGGCCGAATTTATTAATCGTGAAAACGAAAACTGGATGTAGTTAAAACCGGAAGCCGCAAGAATTAAAAGCCCAACCATAAAAATGAGGTAAACATACCCGGCCCGGGAATTGGGTTCAAGCTCGTTTTTTAACGCGGAGTGCAGATGAATGCTGTTCAGCGGCTGCAAATGATATTTGTGTTGAATATTGTTTTTTTCGAATGTGCTTTTTTTATTTTCTGCAACAAGGTTGTTAATTCCGGCTTCCAAGTGGTTGAGGTCTGTATTCTCCTTCAATTTGAGGTAAGTGTAGAAGCCGGTTTCGCCCCACTGTGCTTTTGCCGGTGGTGGCAGGTGCATATCGTCGTGAAACGAAAGCAAAACATCAGCAGAAAAATGCGCTTGCTTTGGAATATCTCGAAAAACGCCTTCGATGGTATATTCATGCACCGGGTATTTAAACAAAACCTGCCCGACCGGGTCGATTGCGCCAAAATATTTTTTGGCAGTACTTTCCGAGATAATCGCGGTGTAAGGCCGGGTTAAAACCTGTGTTTTATTTCCCCGAACAAGTGGAATGGAAAAGACATCCAGAAATCCATACGATGCATGGTAAATATGCTTATTGGTGAAAATTTCCTCACCAATTTTATACTGTGGATTATTTGTTTTGGTAATAAAACCTGCTGCTAAAACATTTGGGTATTTTTCGTTAATTGAGGTTGAAATACCCCGTTCGCATTCCGGGATAGAAAGGCTTAATTTATTTTCGCTGTAGATGTCGGTTGTAATCCGGTAAATATTTTTGTTATCGGGAAAAACGCGGTCGAACCCCTTTTCGTAAAAAACATAGCCCGAAACCAGTATAAAAGTGATTAAACCGATGCAAACTGATAAGAGCAGAAAAAGAGAATACTTTTTTTCCCGAATCAAGTTTCTAACTGCGATTTTGATGTAGTAGTTCATCTGTTTAATTTTTTCAGTAAAGATTTCACTCAAAGCGGAGTCATCTATTGCGATGTGAGTTTTTCAATTATTCATTACATATTATTCATTCATAACGTAGCGCTTCCACCGGGTTTCTTGTTGCTGCCCGCCAGCTTTGCCAACTCACCGTCAGCAACGCAATTCCCAAAGCCAGTACTCCGGCCAGGGCAAATATCCACCAACTTAAACTGGTTTTGTAAGCAAAATTCTCAAGCCACTTATTCATAGCGTAATATGCAATTAGCGTAGCTATAACAAACGCGATTACTACCCATTTTACAAAGTCTTTGTTGAGCATGGCAAGTATTTCTGATACTTTGGCACCGTTTACTTTGCGGATGCCGATTTCTTTGGTTCGGGCTTCTGACAGGAAAGAGGCCAGTCCAAAAATCCCCAGGCAGGCAATAAGAATAGCTATACAAGAAAAAATAAGGATGATCTGGCTAAAGCGGGCCTCGCTTTTATACAACTGGTTGTAGAAATCATTATAAAAGAAATATTCAAACGGGCTTTCAGGGGAAAATTTGCTCCATTGCTGCCCGACAAACGATACTGTATTTGTTACATTTCGTGTATCCAGCTTTAAAGTCAGGTAGTTATTTACACCTTCTTTCATGTATAAAAACAAGGGTTCAACAGTTTCGTGCAGCGACTTGAAATTGAAATCATGCACAATCCCAACAATATGGCCTTGTTTCCCATTGTAACAAGAAAACATTTCACCAAGCGGATTTTTCCATCCCAGTGTTTTTACTGCTGTTTCATTTAGTAAATACTGAGTACCATTATTTTACGGGCAAGCTGTGTCGCCGGGTAAATATCCGTCTTTCAAATTCACTCCATACGTCGATATAAAATCTTTATCAACCTCCAGGTAAGTCATCGTTTGGGGGCTTTGTTCACTTTCACCTTCGTAATTTATAGAGGTAACCCACAGCATTTTCCCCGGGAGATCGGAAGTAGCACTTGCTGAAAGGATGTTTGGATTGGTTAATAAATCATGCTTAAACGATTGAATCTTTGACCGAATATTTTGATCGTTAACCGGAATAACAAATAATTGCTCTTTTGAAAAGCCCAGGTTCTTGCTCTTCAACAAATTCATTTGCTGGTTTACCAGTAGCGTTGCTACTATCAGAACAATAGATATCGAGAATTGGAACAATACCATTATTCCGTGTATTTCAATATTTCGTTTTTTGCATTTCCCTGATTTCTTTAAGGTAGCTACCGGCTTTAAACGTGCAGCCATCCAGCCCGAAGAGAGACCTGTTGTTAAAACAATCAATAAAAAAACCAGGAATAATCCCAGGTAAAACTGAACACTTAATTTATTGAACTTGAACATTACGCCCGATAAATGGCTAAACCAGGGAAGTAAAAACCAAATTATAACAATAGAAGCCAATACTGAGATTGTGGCAAAGAAAAAGGCATTTGATAAAAACAGTTTGATTAACTGTGCAGCTCCTGCTCCCATTACTTTTCGCACACCAAGCTCCGCATATCGTTTTTTATTCAGCGAAAGTGAAAGATTGATATAATTGATACAGGCAATGAGCAGGATCAGCACGGCAATAGCGCTAAAAATATACACTGTGCGAATATCGCCGTTAGGCTGATATTCTCCTCCCTTATTAGAGTTAAGATGTATGGATGAAAGTGATTGAACATGGAATGTATCGTCAAAATCTGCCCCATGATAATCAGCAACTATGTCACCAAAAGCCTTTTTAAGTCGGGGTAATTCTGTCCCTTTATGAATAAGTAAATATGTAAAAACAGTCGTATTCATCTGGTTAGTAAGGAAATATTCTCCGAAGAAAGCCTTTGCCGTAGCCATGGAAACAATCATTTCACACGGGAGGTGCGTGTTCCCCGGTATATCTTTCATAATACCACTCACGGTCAGATTGATACTGCGGTTATAGCTGATTGTTTTTCCAAGAGGATTTTCTTTTCCAAAGTATTTCTCTGCAATCTTTTTAGAAATTACTACTGAATTGGGGTTCTCTAGAACAGAACGGGAGTTTCCAATGAGAAGGGGAAAAGTAAAAACATCGAATATTGACGCATCGGCCAGAACCATATTATTTTCGAAAAAATGATTTTCTCCGTAACCGACCAATCCTTTCGGGATTTTTGCAACCCTTACCGTGTTTTCTATTTCAGGAACTTTATCTTTAATAAAAGCCGCCAGCGGTGCCGCCGTTTGAACCCAGTCTTGCGATTTCCCTTCCCTGACAAAAGAATTGTAAACACGATAGATCTGATCAATATTTTTGTTGAACCGGTCATAACTTAGTTCATTTTGCACGTAAATCAGTATCAGGCATACAGATACAATCGCCAAACTAAGCCCAAACAAATTTACCATCGAGAACAATCTTTGTTTTCGGAAGTTCCGTAATGCAAAAAGAAAATCATACTTTATCATAGTTCTTAGTTTAATTATTCATACCTCAACGCCTCCACCGGGTTTCTTGTCGCTGCCCGCCAGCTTTGCCAACTCACCGTCAGCAGAGCAATTCCCAGCGCCAGCATTCCGGACAATGCAAAAACCCACCAGCTTAAAGTGGTTTTGTAAGCGAAATTTTCGAGCCACTTATTCATGGCGTAGTACGCAATTGGCGTAGCTATAACAAACGCGATTACTACCCATTTTATAAAGTCTTTGTTGAGCATGGCAAGTATTTCTGATACTTTGGCACCGTTTACTTTGCGGATGCCGATTTCTTTGGTTTGTTGTTGAGAAACCAGGAGCGATATTCCCAACAACCCCATTGAACTAATAAAAATGGAGATGAACGTAAAAATGCTGAGTAAACGTGCCTGTAACAATTCTGTTTTATACACTTTTTTATACAGAACATCTACATCTTCATAAATGAAAGGATAAGCAGGGAACAGTTCCTGCCATAGCGATGAAATATCGCTTAATGCAGTCTGGCGCATTCCGGGTTTGAATGAAACAACAAAATTGAGCAGCCATAGCTTATCCCGTTTGAAAAGCACCAGCGGCTCCACTCTTTTTTTTAAGCTCGACAAGTGGAAATCTTTCACTACACCAACTATTTTTCCTTGGGGAACTGTAACTTCGGGATTCGGGGAAATTAGCCGGAATTCCTTTCCAATTATTTCCTGCGGATTGTTGTAGTTTAAAAACTGCATTGCCGTTTCGTTGATGAGAAATTCACCCGAGCCTTCTGTGTCGCTGTTGTTTTGCGAGAAGTTATTTCCACTCAAAAAATCGAGGTTAAAAAGTTCTGCAAACGAGTAATCGCACGGGAAAACGCCAATCATGTTTGGTCGCTCCTTTTCTGCTTTGGAATACCCTTCCATCTCGAAAGGAAACATATCGTTGGCTTCACCTCCGGGAGGCTCCAGCATTGCCGAAACCGATTCGATGGAACTGTGTTTCAGAAGTTCGGATTTAAAAATTTCGAATTTTTGCTGAACGTTGGCATGAACCGATTCAAAGCAAATAATATTTTTATGCCCCGCGCCCAATGAGTTTTCAAGAACAAAACGGTTCTGTCGGGAAATAATAATCACGGCAACAATCAGCCCAATGGCAAAAATGTACTGCGAAATAATAATTCCCTGGCTCACTTTAATTTTGTTGCTTTTTATAAGAGATTGCTTTCCTTGTTGAATTTGCCCGACACGTTGCTTCAGAACAGGTTGAAGTCCGGACAGTATTCCCAGTAAACCAAAAAAGGAAACGACCAGCGCAATAAACGAGCTGTTTCCGCGAAAAAGATGAATACCAAAATGATGGGCAATAAGCGAATTTACAAGGACTCCTATTGCCAATGCAACGAGCGTGGACACCAAAACAATGAAAAGGCTTTCGGCAAAAAAATACTTCAGGTTCATGTTTCGGGTTGAGCCAAGAATACGGTTAATGGTTACAAACTTGTTGTTGAAACCTGCCATTCCAAGATTCAGACTGGCGTAATTACTCATGGATATCAACAATAAAATAAATGCTGCAACAGACAGTACGTAGATGTTTGTCATGTTACTATTCGCTTCTATTTCGCGTAACTTGTCAGAATGCAAATGAATATCGGTGATTGGTTGCAAATACGCTTTCGTTTCAGATTCGCCGCCAAATTCTTCAGCCTTCAGAGCCGTAAATTGAGAATAGCCAGCAGTAATATTTTCAGGATTGGCGTGTTCCTTTAGCAGCAGATATGTATAAGCCCACCAGCTAATTTCGTCTTGTGCCGGGGTTGCAATCAGGTCAGGATGAAAATGGCTGTTCTGCGGAAAGTTTTCCATTACTCCTTTTACCGTGAAATCGGTCTGCCGGGCATAAAACTGGCCTGCCGGCAACGAAATAATTTTACCTACAGCACTTTCATCTCCGAATACTTTTTGTGCAAAGGCTTCAGAAACCACCATCGAGCCGGGCGCTTCCAGCACCGTGTGTTTGTTGCCCACCAGCAGTTCGGTATCAAAAACCCGGAAAAAAGAACTGTCGCACACAAATGCTTCGTTAATGGAATAGTATCGTTCGTTGTGCATCATAACTCCACCACGGAGGGGAGCCAGCCGCGCATAGTTTTCAATTTCGGGAAAATGAGCTGCCAAATCAGGAACTTGTTCCGAATTGTAAATCCGGGCAAAATGATTGTTCCCGAAAATACCCGGGTTTGTATACGTTAAACGGTAAATGCGATCGGCTTTGTTGTGAAAAGAGTCGTAGGTCAGCTCGTTTTTCAGAAACAGCGAGATAAACAGTACTCCGCTTAATCCGAGTGCAAGCCCCAACACTTTTATGAAATTGAGGAATGGCCTTTTTTTTATGTTTCTAAATATGTATTGAAATAGCATGTTGCTTCTGTTTTCTCTATTTGTATGCCCTTCAGAATTTATTGTTGCGCGATGCAATGAATAGTTTTCCCGATATAAAACGGTTTAATAAAGATCGTTAAAGTATGTCTGCCATTTTTTCGTTTACGTTTTCGGTGAGTATTTCGCCATCGAACAGGTTAATTACGCGGTGAGCAAAACCGGCATCGTGCATGGAGTGGGTTACCATAATAATGGTTGTCCCCTCGCGGTTCAATTCGGTTAAAAGATTCATGACTTCGAGGCCGTTTTTTGAATCAAGATTACCGGTTGGCTCATCCGCCAAAATTAGTTTTGGGTTGGCCACTACCGCACGGCCAATGGCCACACGCTGTTGCTGACCTCCGGAAAGCTGTTGCGGAAAGTGCTTTGCACGGTGTCCTATTTTCATGCGTTCCAAAACAGCAGTTACCATTTCTTTGCGTTCGCTGGCCTTCTTTTTCAGGTAGATCAAGGGCAGTTCCACGTTCTCGTAAACCGTAAGTTCGTCAATCAGGTTAAAACTTTGAAACACGAAACCGATGTTCCCTTTTCGCATCATGGTGCGCTGGCGTTCTTTGTACGAACCAACCTCGGTGCCATCGAAATAGTATTCGCCGCCACTGGGATTGTCGAGCAGGCCGATAATATTCAGCAAAGTTGATTTGCCACAACCCGATGGCCCCATTATGGCAACAAACTCGCCTCTTTTTACCTCCATGGAAACTTCATTCAGGGCGTAAGTTTCAACGTCTTCCGTGCGAAAAATTTTTGTGAGTTTATTTGTTTGTATCATATTTTAAGATTTTGTAAGCAAAGGGCAAAGGGCAATGAGCAAAGAGCCTTTTGTGCTTTGCATTTAGTTATTATTTTTTAAAACTGTTTTTCTGAAATTTGTGATTTTTCGACTTAATAAATCTAAATCGTCCAATATTTGATCTAATTCTTTTTTATCAATAAAATTCCTTTTAAAAGCAACAAAAGAAATATTTGCGGTTTCAAAAACTGATCTTCTGGCAATGTTAAGGAAATTAGCGAAATCTTTATCTGAAAATGATCCTGAGCCCTCGGCAATGTTGTTTGAAATACTCAAAGAAGCTCCCCGTAATTGCTCTGCTACACGAAAGCTCTTGGCATCACTAAATTTGTCGGCCAAATCAAATAAACGGTCGTTGATCTCAATTGACTTTTTCCAAATATCCAAATCCATAAATCTGAAATGTGCCATAATTTTAATTTTTGCCAGGGGGCTGGAGCAAAGGGCAAAAAGGAAAGCACTTTACTTCATAATTCCCCAATTGATTAATACTCGTTTTTAGCTTTTTTCGTATTCTCTATGTTTATTGTGTCGTTGCTTCTTTCCCTATGCTCTTAGCCCAATGCTCTTAGCCCTTCGCTCTCTGCTTTTCTCCCTTCGCTCTCTGCTCTTCCCTCTCAGCGAAGAATCAGCCGGTCATTATCTCCAAACAAATCGTACCCCGAAGTTATCACTTTCTCGCCGGGTTTTAGTCCTTCCATTACTTCGTAGTTTTTGGGGTTTTTTCGTCCTATTCTGATTCCGTGTTTTGTTGCAAACTCCCCTGTGGGGTCAACAACATAAATCCACTGGCCGCCCGTACTGTTGAAAAATCCGCCCAGTGGCACCAGAATAGCCTGTTGTGGTTGTCCCAGTTGCAGGTTAATGTAATAGGTTTGTCCGGTTCTGATGTTTTCCGGGCGTTCGCCGGTAAAAACCAGGTCGATTTTAAACTGTGAGTTCCGCACCTCCGGATACACTTTTTTTACGGCGAGATGAAACATCTGTCCCTGCCTTTCAATGGTTGCCGGCAGCTCGCGGCGCACCCGGTCGATGTAGTGCTCATCAATAAATGCTTCAATTTTGTAATCGGTAAGTACATTAATCTGCCCGATGCGGGTGCCTTTGCCAATGCTTTGTCCGATTTCGGCATCGAGCATTCCCAGTTGCCCGTCAACCGGGGCTTTTACATTTAGGTTGTCCAGCCGCTCGCGCACAAGATTGAGCGTTTCGGTCATTTTCTCCAGCTCTTTCTCCAGCTGGTTCATTTCAGTAACACGAATTATCGAGTCGTTTTGCATCTTCATTTTATTGATCTCCTGCAACTGAACCGCATATTCGTACTCTTCTTTTGCCTGAAGATACTGCTCTTTCGGAACCAGCTCATCCTGGTACAACGCTTTTTGTTGTTTGTAACTTCTTTCTTTTTTTATGATGTCGAAATCTGAATTCAGCAGTAGACGTTTCGATTCGATCAGCGCATTTTCGAAGTTGATTCGGGTTTGCCGCAGGTAGTTCTGTTTTTGTGCCAGGTTCGATTCACTGTTCATGATATCCATGTAAACAGTGCGGTTTTCCAGAACCAGAATCACATCGCCTTTCTTAACTATTGCACCTTCCTCGATGAGCCGTTCTTTCACGCGGCCACCCTCTTCGGCATCAAGATAAATGGTGGAAATGGGTTGCACATTTCCGTTGGTGCGTATAAAATCGTCGAAATAGCCCTGGCTGACCTCTTCGATGGTAATTTTTTCTTTATCCACTTTCAGGCTGGACACATTCGAATCCTTTGCAATTTTTAGCACTAAAAGTATAAATGCAATGCCGGCAAGAACATAGATAATGTGTTTTAGCCTGATGCCTTTTTTCTTTTCTATTTTTCTATCCATTCCCATGTTGTTCTGTTTTTTACAGGTAAATGCTACTGAGCGTTTGATGTTTCGACTTCGAAAACCGGCTTTCCTAAATAGAAATCCAGTGTTTTTTTTCTGATTGCATATTGAAGTTTTGTTTTTAGCAAGTCGGTTTTTGCCTGCCCCAGCACATTTTTCGAGTCGTATAATTCAATAATGCTGATGAGTCCCTGCGCAAGCTTTTTCTCTGCTGCCTCGTATGCTGTCTGGGCAAAACGAACCTGCTTAACCAGTTGATTGTATTCGGCCAGGCTCGATTCCAACTGTTGATAATTCTGGTCGATTTCGTTGTATAGTAATTGCGACTTTTTTTCCAGTTCTGTTTCTGCCTGCAAATAGTTTAATCGTGCTTTTTTTACTCCGGAGCGCAATCCCAGTTGTTCGAAAACAGGAATGGTTAGAGAAACTCCAACGTATTGGTAAGCATTGTTTTTAAACTGTTTTTGAAAAGAAGCGGTATTCTCTTGTCCTTTCAGCGACGCATAATTAGTTGCGTATGCCCCCGACAACGATAACCGCGGCCACAGTTGCCCCTTTGCCAGTGAAATGTTTTTTTCTGCAACGTTTCGTCTCATTTCTGTTGCTTTTAGTGCCGGGTAAAAATGGGTTGCTGTTTCAAAAATTTCAGAAGGAGTTGTTGCCTGTCCGGCCGTAATTTCTACTTCGGGCGTTTGAAGATCGATTTCGAATTCTCCGGTGTTTTCGATGTTCATCGCCTGCCTGAGCCTCAGTAGTTCTGTTTTGAAATGGTTTTGTGCCTGAATCAGAGACAACTCTTCTGCGGCCAGTCTCGATTCCATTTCCAGCAAATCCGATTTTGCTTTCAATCCCAGTTCGGCCTGTTTTTTCGTTTGTTTCAGGTTGAGTTCCGACAGCTCTTTTTGCTCTGCTGCAATTTCTGCAAGTCCGTTGTAGTAAAGCGTATTGTAATAAGCTCCCATTACCACAAACGCGATGTCGTATTGCAATTGCTTTTCATCTTCGATTCCTGCGAGAAGCGCCATTTTTCGAAGCGAAATTGTGTTTTGCCTGATGAACCCCCTGAAAATATCCATCCCTCCGGAAATGTTCAGGCTGGAGTAAAACTGGCTGGTATTTACATATTGGTAAGACGTGTAATCCAGCGAGCGGCCAAAAGAGTTGTTTCCTCCGGAGCTTAATGAAACACTGGGCAAGATGTTGCGTTTCGACTGGCTCAGATCCTCTTTTTTTATTTCATTTTCAATGGAAGTGATTTTCAGGTCGAGGTTGTTGGAAACCGCATACCGGATGCATTGCTCCAGCGTCCATTTGTCTTGGGCTTCGGACACCTCGGAAAGGAAAAGCAATCCTGTAATTAGTATTAGATATAATCTCATTGTCTAAAATTGTTTTTGCTGAAAATGAATGCCAAAAAAAGTGCCTTGATTTTTATGTTGTTTTAAATCAGTGTTTTGTAGTTTATTTCTGAAGGAAATGCGACAAGAAGTGTAAAAAAAATAGACAAAAAGTGTAAAGTTTTTAGACACTGTGTTTGAATTGATTTTTGGTAACTGTAATTTTGATAATGAAATTTTTCCTGCGGCAGAAATAAAGCCAAGGGAAAACAGAAACTTCAACACATTAAAAATTGTGAAGAGATGACAAAAGGAAAACTTTTGGCAGTTGACGATAATAAAAGCATTTTGAGCGCGCTGGAATTGCTGTTGCAAGACGATTTTGAAGAAATAAAAACCATCTCAAATCCCAATCAACTTCCTTCGCTGATTGAAAACGGAGAGTTTGATTTGGTGCTGCTTGACATGAATTTTTCCGCCGGCGTAAATACCGGGAATGAAGGGTTGTACTGGCTTTCAAGAATTCAGGAGCTGAGGCCCGACATGGAGGTGGTTTTGTTTACGGCTTATGGCGATGTGGAACTGGCCGTAAAAGCACTGAAAAAAGGGGCGGCAGACTTTGTGCTGAAACCCTGGGACAACGAGAAACTCCGGGCTACTTTAAATAATGTGTACAAGCTGCAACAATCCAAAAAGGAGATTAAGCAACTCAAACAGAAAACGCAGGCATTGCGCAGTGAGATGGATCGGAATCAACATTTTATTATTGCGCGCTCTCCACAAATGCTAGATATTTTGAACCTTGTGCGAAAAGTGGCGCAAACCGATGCGAATGTGCTGATTACCGGAGATAATGGAACCGGAAAGGAATTGATTGCCCGCGAGCTGCACCGGCATTCCAAACGTTCAAACGAAATTATGGTGAGCGTTGATATGGGCGCCATCAGCGAAACACTGTTTGAAAGCGAACTGTTTGGACATAAAAAAGGCGCTTTTACCGATGCCCGCGAAGACCGCACCGGCAAGATTGAAAATGCAAATAACGGAACACTTTTCCTGGATGAGATAGGAAATCTTCCCATTCAGTTGCAACCCAAACTTTTGGCTGTGTTGCAAAATCGTGTGGTAACGCCAATCGGAACCAATAAACCGGTGCCGGTGGATATCCGGCTGATTTGCGCCACCAACCGTAATCCTGCTACAATGGTTGCAGAAGGAACGTTTCGCGAGGATTTGTTGTACCGGATAAATACGATTCACATTGAGGTTCCGCCCCTGCGCGAAAGAAAAGAAGATATTGAGGCCATTGCCATTCATTTTTTGGAAGTTTACCGGAATAAATACCGGAAGCCGGTGAAGAAAATTTCGGCAGCAGGATTGGCAAAACTAACTCATTATAAATGGCCGGGGAACGTGCGCGAGTTGCAACACGCCATCGAAAAAGCAGTTATTCTTTCTGATGATAAGGCCGAGCTTACTCCGGATGATTTCTTTTTTCAACCTGTAATACACGATGGCGATGATGTTTTTGAAGGGACACTCGAAGAGATGGAACGAAAAATGATAGCCAAAGCGATAAAGAGCAACAATTCAAACCTTTCTGCCGTGGCCGGGCAACTGGGAGTTACTCGGCAGACATTGTACAACAAAATGAAAAAATATAACCTTTAAAATGGTCAGCCAAAATTTGAACCGGAATATAATAATGCGGGTTATTTTTCTGGCGGCAACTGCGCTGCTGCAGGCCTGGCTTGTGTTCGATGAAAAACAGTATGTGTTGGCGGTTTTTGTGGCTGTGGTTTTTGTTGCTGAAGTGGCAGAGCTGGTCAACTTTTTGAACCGCACGAACCGAAAGATTGCCTGGTTTTTTGAAGCAGTAAAAAACGACGACTCAACATTGAATTTTCCGGTTGATACGGGAAAAGGTGCGCTCAACGAGTTAAACGCCAGCATGAATAAGGTGAACGAGTTAATCAAGAACATCAAGTTTGAATTACGCGAACAGGAGCAGTACTTCCGTGCAATTCTGGAGCATGTGTCCATCGGAATAATCACCTACAACGAAAAAGGAACCATTTTTCTGGCCAACTCGGCAGCAAAAAAAATGTTAGGGTACGAATACCTGACTCACATAAATCAAATCCTTCGTGTCGACGAGAAGTTGTTTAAGGCTTTAAAAGAGTTGAAGCCCGGAGGCCGCACAATGGTGAGTTTTTCAGGCAAAAACGGGGTTATTCAATTGTCTTTAAAATCGACACTTTTTAAAACAGCGCAGGAAAATTTTCAACTGGTTGCCATCCAGGATATAAAAAATGAGTTGGAAATTAAGGAACTGGAGTCGTGGATAAAACTCATTCGGGTACTTACCCATGAAATTATGAACACGGTGGCGCCAATCACTTCGCTGTCGCAAACCATTCTTGGTTACTACAAAAATTTGCATGGCAATTTGCCCGACGAGAAAATCATCAGGAATACAATAAAAGGGTTGGAAGTGATAAACGAACGTGGTGCCGGGCTGATTAGTTTTGTGGAAACTTACCGGAAACTTACACGTATTCCGCAGCCCGAAAAAGAGGCGGTGAAAATTGCAGCGCTGTTCGATGGTATTATTACGCTCAATAACATGGACGAGGAAACCGGTAATGTTTCTCTTAGCAAAGAAGTCGCTCCGGGCGATTTAGAGATATTTGCCGATAAAAAACAGCTTACGCAGGTGCTGCTTAATCTGGTAAAAAACTCGAAAGACGCTCTGAAAAACGAACCGGGCGGCTGGGTTAAGCTGAGTGGAAAAGTGTCTGAAACAGGGCGTGTGCAAATTATGGTTGCCGATAACGGTCCGGGAATTTCCGAAGAGTTAATGGACAAAATATTTGTGCCGTTTTTTACGTCAAAGGAAACGGGGTCGGGAATTGGGTTGAGCCTTTCGCGGCAAATTATGTCGTTGCACGGCGGAAGCATAAAAATGGTTTCGAGCCCGGGAAAATTGACTGTGGCAACACTGGAATTTTAGATTTCCCGGTAGAAGTAACTTCGCTTTTCTTCCGATACATCAAACGTATAAATTTCTGAATCGGTAAATCGGTTTAAAAATGAGAGCATTCCAACATCGCCCGCGCAAAACAGGCTGTGAACGCACATGACAAAAATCCAGAAATAGACAGCGGGGCTGCTTATTGTGAGAATGATTCCGGCCAGCGCCATAATTTTTACCGCTACCAGCGGAGTTAATGCAATAAACGAAAATTGTTTTTTGTTGAGCACATGGCGGTCGGCTTCGGCATAAAAAATAAATTTTTTCAGGTCGCCACCGATTCGAACTTTTTTGGCTCCGGTAATTTTAAATGCCAGCAGATGCAGGAGTTCGTGAATAACTATCAATAATGAGAAGGAGAAAACCATGGCGCCAAGCAGCCAGAAAAGTGGCTCGAAGTTTCCCCTAAGTGCCAGTACCAGCGGGCGGGTGGCAAAAAAAAGCCCCACCAAAATCATAATTCCCTGGTAAACCATAAATCCCTTAATTAAACTGCTTTCGGTGTTAAGCTGTTCAACAACAAACTCTTTTATCCGGCGGTGTTCCAATTGTGCAACAAGCTCGTACTTTTCGCTGTTTTGCAACTCTTCGTTGGTAGGGTTGGCCATACACTATTTGTAAAGAATTATTTTAAGCATGTCTTTAATGCTGAACAAGCGAATGATAAAAGCAAATAAAACCGAACCAGCAATCATTGCAAAGTACCCGTAAACCCAGTTGCCCATGTTTTGTGTAAGAATGGCAAGAACGATAACAACTGCGGCAAATACCAGAAGCCTGACAATATAGGTGAGGCTGGGTTTCAGTTTGAAAATTGCAAGTGCAAGAATAAGCTGGGTTGCCCCGGTGAAAATCTGGGTCGATAAACTTGCATAAGCCGATCCGTAGGCCTGCAACTTTGGAATTAAAATCAGGTTCAGCGCCACATTCAGAATCATCCCCGCAAACGCCATAATGTTGAGCTGCTTCATACTGCCATTTGCCGTTAAAAGCGTCCCGAAAATGTATGTGGTGGCGATTCCCGTAAATCCAATCATCAGTATTCCCAAAATGTCAGACGAGTAATCCGTATTCGAATGGTAGAGCAACGACATAATTTCGCCATCGTAATAAACGCTGGAAACTGCAATAATAATTGCCGGAACAATGAGTAGCGTGTAGGAGAGTTTTACCATTTCGCCAACCGGTTCGCCCTGTTTTATCATCTTCGAAAAAATGGGCAGCAGTAATCCGGCAATCAATGCTCCAAACATGGAAACGGCATCCAGCAATCTAAAGGCTTGTGCATAAATTCCGGCCTGTTCGTGTCCTGTTGCTCCCGGCAAAAGCCTTTCGAGCATAACAGAATCAACGCGGTTGTACAACGCCATCAGCAAAATAAGCAGTGCGTACGGGTACGATTTCCGGAGGAAAACAATAAAAAACTTCAGGTTAAACCGAATTTTTATTTTTCCTGATTTTTGCAAAACAATGGCAAATGTGATGAGGGCGGTTAATCCGTAAGCAATGGTTTGTGCATAAACAAACCACTGTATGTTGAAGTCGTGTCCCAGTACGTTGGTGAAAAGCAGCACGCTGCAAATTCCTATCATCAGCGTGCGGTCGAGCACCGAGAGAAAACTTTCGGTGCGGAACAACTGCAGCGCAGTAATGTTTGAACGTAAATAGAGTGTGAATGAAATAAGAAACTGGTTGAAAATGAGAAAGAAAAGTAAGTGAAGCTGAATTTTGTTGTAGCCGATAATTGCCGCAATAATAAGGCTGAAAACAGCATAAATTATTGCAAGAACCAGTTTCAACCCAACAATGTTGGAAAGGTGTTTCTTCAGTAAAAAATTGTAGCGCGAAATATTCCGGTTGTTGTAGCTGGTTATTCCCAAATCCAACAGAATATTCAAAATCATTGAAAAACTGAACAGGGCAAAATAAAGGCCATAACTTTCGTCGCCGACCATGTTCTGAACCGTACGGTCAATTCCGAAAATCCAGAATGGTTTTACCATCAGATTAAGGAAAATCAATAATATAAGGTTGGTAACAAATTTATGTTTCAAAGCCTGTTCTAATAATGTTTATTGTATATTTTGAGAGGATAAAAGTAAAAAATATTTATAAGGCTTTGTACATTTACCCAAAATTGAATAAACACAGCATGGTCATCGTTGTTAATACCCGTTTACTTTTGAAAGGAAGGCTTGAAGGAATCGGATGGTTCACCTTTCAGAGCCTGAAGCGAATTACTGCCAACCATCCTGAGCATCAGTTTATTTTTGTTTTTGACCGGCCGTATTCCGATGAGTTTATTTTTTCGAAAAATGTAACGCCGGTAGTAATTGGCCCACCGGCGCGGCATCCGGTGCTTTTTTACCTTTGGTTTGAATTTCAGATTCCCCGCGTACTGAAAAAATACAAAGCCGATCTTTTTTTGTCGCCCGACGGATACCTCTCTTTAAACACCTCCGTTCCTCAACTGGCTGTAATCCACGATATAAATTTTGCGCACCGCCCGCAGGATTTGCCCCGGGTGCAGGCATTTTATTACAATTATTTTTTCCCGAAGTTTGCCCGGAAGGCCGCACGAATTGCAACGGTGTCAGCATATTCGAAAAAAGACATTGCCACCACATACAAAATTGACAACTCTAAAATTGATGTGGTGTACGATGGCTGTAACGACAATTTTACTCCGGTTGCAGAGAAGGTGCAAAAAGAAATGAGGGGAAAATATACTCAGGGTTTTCCGTTCTTTTTGTTTGTGGGAGCGTTGCACCCGCGCAAAAATGTAGAAGGCCTGCTGAAAGCTTTTGACCGGTTTAAACAGGAATTGGGAGGTACAGAAAAGCTGCTGATTGTTGGCGGGCAGATGCACAAAACCGGAACAATTACTTCCACCTGGAAAAATATGCAGTTTAAAGATGAGGTGATTTTTACCGGAAGGGTTTCTTCAGAGGAGCTTTCCCGGATATTCGGTTCTGCGCTTTCCCTTGTGTTTGTTCCATTTTTCGAAGGGTTTGGAATTCCGATTCTGGAAGCGATGAATGCCGGTGTGCCGGTAATATGTTCCAACACCACATCGATGCCCGAAGTGGGGGGAGATGCCGTTTTGTACGCAGACCCCGAAAATACGGAGCAAATTGCAGAAGCCATGCACAAAATGGCAAGCGATTCCGCTATGCGAAATGAGCTGATTCAAAAAGGGTATCAACAAAAAATGAACTTTAGCTGGGATAAAACTGCCGGTCTTTTGTGGGAAAGCATCCTTCAAACGTTAAAATAGTTGCGGTTTTTATTAAAACCCCATGCTGCGTTAAACTTTTTGAGCCTTTGGTTTTTATATATAAAATCAGTATAAAAATCATTTGTCTATGAACTCTTCAGGTAAAAGTATAAAAATCAGTTTCTATCCACTGATTGTTTTTTTTGCTTTCAACTTTAATCTTTGCGCACAGCCCGATGCTCCGGCGTTGTATCAACAGTATTGTGCACAATGCCACGGCGCTGAGTTGAATGGCGGAATGGCATCAAGTCTTGTGGATGGAGTGTGGCAGTTTGGTGCCGAGGATGGTTACATCCGGAGGAACATAAAACACGGAATCCCGCATTTGGGAATGCCTTCATACGAGCGAACCATGTCAGATGACGACATTCGGGCGGTTGTTCAGTACATTCGGGAAACTGAACGGAATAAGGGAGTGGTAAAACCTTCAACGCCGCAAATGGTTGAAACCATGGATTATTTTCTGGAAGTGGAAACTTTTGCAGATAATCTGGAGATTCCCTGGGCAATTGATTTTCTGGATGGAAATACTGCTTTGATTACCGAAAGGCCGGGCAGGCTGAGAATGGTGAAAAACGGAGTGCTTCAGAGCGAACCGGTAAAAAATACGCCAAAGGTATTGCACGAAGGGCAGGGAGGATTAATGGACGTTGCCGTGGATCCCGACTTTGAACAAAACGGATGGATTTACCTGGCATACAGTCATGCGCTTGAAAATAGTAAAGAGAGCAGGCCGCCTGCAATGACACGCGTTGTGCGCGGAAAAATAGAGAATAATACCTGGGTAAAAGAGCAGGTGTTATTTGAGGCTCCTGCTGAAACATACCAGGCAACGCGGCATCATTATGGTTGCCGAATTGTTTTCGACCCATGGGGGCACCTGTTTTTTGCTGTTGGCGACCGTGGCGCTGGTTATCAGGCGCAGGATTTTACGCTGCCCAACGGAAAGGTTCACCGCATTTTTAAAGATGGCGCTGTGCCCGGCGACAACCCGTTTTTGTACGATGAAACTGCCATGAAATCGCTTTTTAGTCTGGGAAATAGGAACATCCAGGGAATGGCCATTCATCCGGAAACCGGAGAATTATGGACCACCGAACATGGCCCGATGGGAGGCGACGAATTGAACCGGATTGAATCAGGTAAAAATTATGGCTGGGAAACAATTACCTATGGCAGAAATTACAACGGAACGATTATTACTGAACTTACGCATTTGCCCGGAATGGAACAGCCGGTTTTGTACTGGAAACCTTCCATTGCCGTTTGCGGCCTCGATTTTTATACCGGTGATTTATTTGGGAAGTGGAAAAACCGGTTGCTTGTTGGCGCTCTAAAATATGAAGAAGTGCGTTTGCTGCAGGTTGAAGAAGATCGTGTAGTGCACGAGCAGGTTATTTTTAAAGGTGCCGGCAGAGTTCGGGATGTTTCCACAGGACCGGACGGCGCTATTTATGTGGTGCTCAATAATCCGGGAAAAGTAGTTCGGCTGACGCCACGCGAGTAGGAAAGTTTTTTTGTGGAATTACAAAAGAAAAGTATAGAAGTTTGTTGCGAAGAGGACGGTGTTTAGTTATTTTTAATCTAACGTGAGTTCGACCTAAGCAAATGTATATATTTGCTTTTCATCAATAATTTTACCCAAATTAAGTTTTGGCTTTTTATCCAGAAACGAATAGACAATTAACTCTGACAATAAGTTTGTTAGAAAGGCAAAGCTGCGGGGAATTATTGAGATTAAACTTTTTATTTAGTTTACTTCATTAGGTTATAGTGAAATACGATTTTTCTTCTTATTAACCTTTCCCTAAAGGGTGAAAGAAGAAAAATCCACCTGTTTTTACCTTAAAATTTCTGAAGGGGACAGGTGGATTTTTCAAATGTACTAAAGAGAAATTAATGTAATCAGCAATAACATTAATCCCTTACCTGCATTTCTATACGTTCCTTCATAACCTTGGTTACATCATCAATTGTATATTCATATGATAATAGAAATACATTGGTTTTCTGTCCATAATAATCTTCGACTATAAACTCATTTGGATATCTGTCATCACCATCCAACTGAACCACCTGAATCGAACCATAAGGTTTGATCGTAACACTATTGTCTTCTGCTACTTCCAAAATAATGGAAGACTCTTTGATCTTATCCACAGCAGAGACAAAAGTTTCATTCCCAGCGATCATCCGCACACTATTGTACGACAGAGGGAAAAGTTCTTTGTTCGCAGCAGTCACCATTCCATCAACCATTCCGGTCATGGTATAAAAAGAATTTTTTGCCTGAGATGCATATTCGTTTTCTAGCAAAACCTGATAAAGGATTGTACTCTTGTCGGGATTTAGTTCCACTCCTGAGATATCAGTAGCCATTAAACTAAGGAAATAGGTTGAATCCGGAGATAATCCATCCGGATACAATCGTATCATTGTCTTACCCGAACGCTCGCCCGCTTTAACCGTAATTTTGTATTCTACAATCTCATATTTATCTCTTGGCAATGGTCTGGCATATAATGTCGAATCTGCATCATAAAGCGAATAGTTGTATAATCCTAACGGTTCGGGATCTTCTTGCAACTCAATAACCATATCTTTTGTTGGAGCATCTGTTCCACCAACAGAAGCAGCTATGTAGCCAATAACTTCCTTTTCGTCAGTTAATTTTGCTATTTCCTGAAAAGTATTATGATAGTCGCTGCTAATCAAAGCTACTTCGTTTTTATACATTTCCTTTTCAAAGATCGCATCGTCATTACAAGATACCAGCGTTCCCAGTAAGGCCATTATTACTAAAAATCTTCGTTTCATTTGTATTGTTTTTCCTACTTGTTCAACATGATCTTAATTGTAACCCGGGTTCTGATCCAGAGATGGCAACCGGCGCAACTCAGCACGAGGAATCGGCACCCAAACAAACTTCTTATCAACTACACGGGTAAGATAAGATGAAGTTGCTGGGATAGTACGTCTGTAGTAACTTTCCCGATCTGCTCCATCCGGATTCATACCACGGATAGGTTCGCGTTCAGACTCTTCATAAATACCCCAGCGGCGTACATCGTAAAAACGTCTGTTCTCATATAAAAACTCAACCATGCGCTCACGTTCGATGGCTTGTTGTACATCAGCCGGGTTGTTCAGCTGATTGGCTGATAAACCGGGCAATCCGGCACGGTAACGCACGAGATTAAAAGAATTTTTGATCTCGTCAATATCTCTGCTGACTGTGTATTGCTGATCGCCTAACTGAACAGTTTGACTACCAGTGAGGTTATTAAGTGCCTCTGCATATGACAACAAAATTTCTGCATACCGGATAATTGGATATGCTTTCGGAATGCGACGGGCCCCTGTACCACTAAACGCATCATAAGCATGATCAAACTTTTTGATCACATAGCCAGTTATCGGATAGTCAGGTGAAGTTGCTGAAACACCACCCCTACCATCTACATCCTGGTAATAATATTTGGCAGTATGCATATTAACAGTAGTACTCGACAATGCCTGCCAAATGGCTTCGTTGAATCCAACAGATGCATAAAACCGCATTTCGCGATTGTCGTACATTTTAAACACACCAGCATTCATGGGATAGCCTGAGAAAGTTTTGGGCTGCTCTGTAAACAAATCATCGAAGGTACCGCCTGCCGGAAGGTCAGCAACTGTTTCAAAATAGGTATCGCCGCGCGCTTCTTCTTTGGTACGTCCATCTGCCATTAGATAGGCATCAACTACTTTCTGAGTCACACAAAAACGTCCCCAACCACCAAGAGATGGAGGGAAAGATCCTTTATTGATATAATCATTGAGGTATGATGTATTTCTTCCCCATATCAATTCTTTGTTAATGGCTGCCACCGCTTCGCCTGTAAATATATCTGAATAGGACCTGAAAGCATCAATTCCTGCTGCACCATTTGGATAAACCCCATAGAAGTCAGGATCAGAAATTACACCTTCAGGAAGAGTCGGCGTACTCTCGTCGGCTTTCACTGTATATAGTTGATACAAACCAAGATCCATGACTCGTTTTGCGGCAGCGGCTGCCAGCGCCCATCTGCTTTCGTCATACTGTTGAGACACATAAGGTGAATCGTCAGAGGAACGTTTCCAACTACCAAAATATGAACTGGCTGCAGAACCACCATTAAACAATGGGCTGGCATGGATCAATCTTAACCGGGCAATCAACGCATAGGCAGCACCTTTTGTGGGGCGTCCAAAATCCAGAATACCTACTTCTTTTGGCATTAATTCTGCGGCTTTCTCAAATTCCCCGCAAACATACTCCATTGCTTCATCGTACGTTGCTCTCGGACGATCGTAATATTCAAGGGATTCATTAGTATTAACAACTTCATCTCCCAAGATAATTGGCGGACCATAATCTACTAATAAATTGTAGTAAGCATAGGCACGAATGAACCGTGTATAACCTTCAATACGAAGCCTGTCGGTAGTTGTAAAATCTTTGGGGACGTCAAGATTTTGTATCACATTGTTCATTTTACGAATGATCTTATAATATTTCCCCCATTGATTTAGATTGGGAGAGGAATCGCCATAAAAATCAGGAGTAATCCGTCCGGTAGCGAAATCCATTCCATAATATACGTTGCTTGAACCACCTCCGGTTAATCCGTTAAATGCTTCATCAGCAGCCATAGGCCCCGGCGTATATCCAAATCTGACGGTTTGTGCTTCGTCAGAGAACATGTCGGCAGCTCCCCACATGTACGCTTCAATATACCGTGCATTGACAAATGCTGAATCAATGTTGAATTCATCGTCAAAATAGTCGTCGATATTCAGGTAATCTTGACATGATGTCGCCATCACACAGATCAAGCCTACAACAGACGCTATGGTTATTCTTTTTATAATTAAAAATGATTTCATCTTTTTAAAATTAGTGTATTGCTATAAGTTAAAATAGACTTGTACCGCATAGGTCTGAGGAATAGGATATTTTCGACCATTCCAGACCGCTTGTTCCGGGTCAAAGATTTTCACTTTATCCCATGTATAAAGATTGGTTCCCACAAGCTGTACGTCCATTGAAGAAACGCCTAACCGCTTCAAGAAATTGGAGTCAACCCGATAATTCAGTGTTACTTCCTGTAGCCGTAGGTAACGTGAATCTCCCTCCCAAAAGGTTGATAACTGACTATTGTTTGCGTTATTTCCATATTGCAAACGCGGGAAACGGGCATTTGGGTTTTCAGCTAAAGCCGGATCTATACCATGTTCCAGAGCATAGTCCATCGGAATCCATCTGTTCTCAGGATCGGCAGCCAGGGTAAGAACATTGCCTTGGTTTCCCTGGAAGAATGGCATATATCCCATTCCGTTTACTTCCGTATCTCCGCTTACAGTTGTTGACTGCCCAACGTAAAAGAAAGATGTTTTTCCTGTTCCTTTAAACAGCACCCCCAACGTTAGATTTTTGTACCGGAACTCACCACCAAAACCATACATCGTTAATGGATAATTACTGTGAGTTAGCGGAACTTTATCCATCGTATTAATAATTCCATCACCGTTTATGTCCTTGTACTTAATATCTCCGGGCATAACTGTGCCAAACGTCTGTTTAGGACTGTATTTTACATCCTCTTCATCCTTGAAAAGCCCGATAGCCTGATATCCCCGGATGGAACCGTAAGGAAATCCGTTGTACTCCAGGTAAGGATATTCCAAATAAGCCTGCTCCCAATTCTGCACAATGTTTTTGGAATAAGTAAAATTACCCCGTAACGTAATGCCAAAATTGGGAGTAATATCCGTTGTATAGCTAATATTACCGTCAGCTCCTGTACTCTTCATTCGCCCAACATTAGCATACGGGTTAGAGGTCACTCCCACATAAGAAGGAACCTGAACCCTCTGTTGGAAAATACCATTTCGTTGGTCTTTGAAAAATTCAAGTACAAAATCCAATTTATTGTCAAAGAGTTTACCTTCAAAACCTAAGTTAGACTTGATTGCCCTCTCCCAGGCAAGGTTATCTGCACCTATACGGGTTTCACCTATCGTTTCTATTCCTGGTACGCCCCAAACCGATCCTGTTCCCTCATTCACTTTGGTCAAATAAGGGAAACGAACACTGGTTATCCGGTCGTTACCCACTGTTCCATAAGAAGCTCTAATCTTAAAGAAGTCCAGCCATGGAGCTGTATTTCTAACAAACTCATAATTGGTTGGCACCCAGCCCAGAGCCATGGAAGGAAAAAATCCATATTGTCTTCCCGGCTGAAAGTTTTCAGAGCCGGTGTAACCAAAGTTAACATCCAGTAGGTAGGTATCCCTGAAACCATATGTAAACCGACTGGAAAGCCCCTGATAACGGAGAGGAATAGCCGCCAGGTTACTGGTCGCATCATTTGTATTTTTGGCATCGCTGAGGTAATAATATATCAACGCAGAAGTACGGTGATCTTCACTAAATACCTTATCATAATTAAAAACTGCCTCCAAGTGATACTTACGATACTGTGAAGTTGATTTGTTGTATGAGGCCTGTTTTTCCTGTACTCGCTCAATCATGATGAGAGAGCCATCATAATTCCTTCCGGTAGCTTCGTAGAGAGCTGGCTGAATCGACCTGCGTTCATTAAAGAAGCTATGAATGTCATAAGCTCCCTGTATCTTGAACTTTAAACCTTCAGTTACAAAAGATAGATCCTGATTTAAAGCCAAGGTAGCTTTCCCTTTGAATGCCTGATCAGAAGCCTGTCCTGTTTGGTTAATCATCACGTAGGGCGAAGATTGTGAACCCGCGCCAACTCCTGGGTACAAGCCATTTGAATATACTGTAGGGATAGTTAATGGAGTAAGACGAGCCTGGGCATTCCATATATACTCGGTATTTGCAACTCCCGGCTGGTTTAACTGAGAAAAGAAACCATCTGATCCCAGGTAAACACTGGTGCTCTCGGTCAAATCTAGATCCAGGTTAACCCTGTAATTATAAGTATTATACCCAACGTTTGAAGCATACGGACTATTTTTTTCCACCTTGTATGCTGCTCTTTCGCTGTTGGCACCCAAACTCAGGAAGTAACGGGCAACTTCACTACCTCCCCGGCCGCTAACATAAACGCTGTGAGACCAAAAGCTCTTGTTGAGTATCTCATCCTGCCAGTTTACATTGGGATACATATCCGGATCCAAAACATCCCGGATAATGCCCATTTCAGTTTCGTTATACAAAGGAGCCTCACCTCGAACAATGTTGGCTTCATTGGCCAATTTTGCATACTCGTAAGCATCCAAATAATCAGGCAAGCGATTTATCAAGGATAAGGTAGTATTGGCCCTAACCGTAATTTGTGTCTTATCCACAAGACCTTTTTTGGTATTAACCAATACTACACCATTGGCACCTCTAACTCCATATACCGCTGTAGCCGATGCATCTTTCAGAATAGAAAAACTCTCGATATCTGCCGGATCGATTGTATTTAGGTCGCCTTCCAGCCCGTCAATAAGAACAAGAGCACTACTATTGGCACCAAATGTACCAATACCTCTAACCCAAAATTCTGAAATGTTCTTTCCCGGTTCTCCACTCGTTTGCAGAGAGATAATCCCAGCAGCCCGTCCTCCAAGTAAATTGGCAACAGATCGGGCTGGAACCTGCAACTCCTTGACATCTATCGTGGAAATGGCACCTACTGAACTGATTTTACGTTCCTTGGCTCCGAGCCCTACAACAACGAATTCGTCTAGCGCTACACCCTTTTGAGTAAATTGTATCTTCAAATTATCGGTTGACTTCACGGAAACATGTTCAATTGGGTCATAGCCTATAAAAGAAAATACCAAACGGTCGCCATACATTACATTTATTGTAAAGTCTCCCTCAGCAGAGGTATATGTCCCTGCAGTGGGCCTATCCTTTACATAAACAGTTACACCGGGAAGTGGCACTCCCTGTTCATCGACCACTTTCCCAGCGATCTTGAGTTCTTCTTTTTGCTGTGCGAAAGTAGCCATATGCGTTACGCATAACAGCAGCAGGCACATAATTCGAATGATCTTCATATTATTTACATTAATTATTCGATAACCAATTTGCGAATCCTTGCATTCCCCCAATCAGCAATATAAATTTCCCCCAATTCGTTGACTGCAACACCCCAGGGATTTTTAAACAGAGAGACTACAGGTCCGCCGTCTTTGTAACCTGATGTTCCTGGCTGTCCAGCAACTGTAGAGACAATACCGTCTGCAGACAACATGCGAATACAATGGTTATTATAGTCCGCAATAAACATGTTCCCGTCGTTGTCGAATTTTATGTCTTTGGGATAATTAAATAATGCGTCTTCCACTGGCCCGTCGCGAAAACCACTTCCGCCCGGTGCATTCAGACGTTTAAATCCACTATCCGGATCGCGCAAATCAAGCATCATTATCCCCTGCCTAAATTCAACCGGATTGGCGTTGGAATGCAATGTGATATAAAGCTCCCAGGGTCTTAACGGGTTTATTCCCTGCCCGTATTGCGATCCGTAAGGGCCTTGATGCACAATCTTCGCTTCGTAGGTATCCGGATCAATTCTGGCTATTTTCCCATCCCTGAACCGGGTGTAAAGCATTTTGTCATAAGGACAGTAGGTAATAAAGTTTGCATAACGGTCACTCCACACAATCGAAGAATAGTCAGACTCCGAAAATTTAGCATTACGCTGACGCGGATTCCATGCTTCCCTTGGATCAAAAGAGAAAAACACTTCAGGAACAGACTCGTGAGAAGCCGTAAGAATTCCGGTAGCACGATCTACAGTGAGGCCATTGGCATACAACACACGTTCGTCAGTTGTTTTGGCTTCAATTAACGCAGTAACTATGTTTTCCTTCTCACTTATCCGGGCTACTCCCCAAGAACCTCCATCGCGCCAAGACATAAAGAGATTGCCTTCGGCATCCAACTCAAGATATTTTCCATATACATGGGCCTGATCAAGTGTCCCCTCCAGAAAATTTCTTGTGCCATTTCCTGTAACAGTGGTAACCTGAGCCTGAGGCGTATAAAGAAATGTGGAATCGTAAGTAGCAGAGTTTTCACCCACCACCACTTTAATTGTAGGATTATCGCCCGGAAGGCGAGGAACAATCGCATAAATACGATTCCCGCTGGACGAAATAACGGCAGCTTTTTTTAAGTTGAAATACACCTCAATATTGCTGGCATCAGTGCCAAAGTTCTCTCCATCTAATAAAATCTTGTCTTTGGCACCACCTTTCGTCGGAAAGAAAGTGGTCACCAAAATAGGTTTCGATGGATCGTGCGGATTTCCGGGCGAACTTTCCGGTTCATCCTTACACGACAGAGAAAAAAGAAAAAGCATTGAAGTCGTAACAATGTACAACAGCATTTTTTTTCGATAAAAACTAAACACCTTCATAACTAGAAATTGTAACAATTAAAATATTATAGGATAACTAATTTCGTTTATTGAACTTAAACTTACGTTTGGTGGCATAAAACTGAAATACTAGCTTCTGAAATACATAATTTCTGATTGCATATATTTTATAAACTTATGCTTATTCAAATCAGATTTCGTTTTATCAACTTTAGACAAAAGAGTACAAGAGATTTTTTCTTTATTGTTTTGCATTGACTCGATCTTAAGGGGCGCAAAAGTCGATTATAAATGTCACAGAAGCATTAAGGATCGTTTTCATTATTGTTAAGTTGGATTGTTAATTATTCGATAAGATTAAGTAGGAAAAACAAATAAAAGAAAACAAAAGAAAAATATATGACAACGATATTTGCTTCTATTCAACTACTTATACTGCTTCTTGGCCTTCACTCTTAAAGAAACCCACTCTTGCGATCAGAGCAATCAGAATCACTAGAAATGAACAACACCCATTATGTTCATTTGAAATAAAATCGAAATCTCACTCCTGCTATTTCACCTATTCACTTCTGAGGAATCGTTTTTTATTTATCTCTTCTTGAGATTTCAATAAAAGAAATACCGGTACATTTTCTCATACAGCATAATTGGAGGAACACAGCCATCGGCATCAATGCCTTTTGTTGCAACTCCACGAAACGATTATATGCCACAGTTTTGGAAAATCAGATCGCATGTGCTCCTGGACGTACATGGTGTAAAAGTGTTTTAAGCAACGGTGTTTCTTCAAATGAAACAGGATAACAATGGGAATCACTTCACTGTCAGATATAGTAAATTTACGCTTTCTTTGTTTAACAGAACTCACTTCTGTCAGTGTATATCCCTGATTAACTTGTTCAAATCCTTTGCAAAATTCGTCAATCAGATAGAAAAAATTGGTAATTTCAGAGTCCGTACATAAACAAGGTATTGTGGATTATGTGTTTAAATTTCAGTTGTCTAAGTATGGTTATAGCCTTGTTTTTATTCTAGTGTTTTTGGGAGTTTTTTGCATCGAACTTACGTTAATTAAAGAAAACATTCAACCCAATAGTTGCAGCTAAAAAAAGCCAGTCTTGGAGAAACTGGCTTTTGTGTAGATTTGTAAACCCTTAAATTATTTTTGCCAATATTGATATTGGTGGATGGTATTCGATAATTTTCAACAAAATTATCTGGCTTTTATTGAACACAACATTGGCAGTGATTTAAAGTGTGACTAAAGTATCTTTAATTCAAATCAGACACAATGTTTTGATGTGTACATAATGTGGACAGCGAAACATAATGTTCGCTAATACTGCTGTTTTTTCTGAAAAATGCAGTTTCTAGACGGGATTTTTCCGTTTTGTCCTATGGCTTCTCGAAAATGGAATCGTCAAATTTCTCGCCGAAAACGATGTCTCCGAAAATGATATTTGCTGTGCCCATGGGCGATTTTGATTCGATTTTTGTCGGCATAAAAATTCCGTCAAATTCTTTGTAATCGCTCATGTTTTGTTCTACTTCCACTTCTTGTCCCTGGGCATTTATTTTGGCTTTTACTTTCCGGATGAAATAGTTGTCGGCATCAATAAAATAGTTTTTCACGTTGCCGTCTTTATCGGTAAGTTTAATGTTGTACATCGGAGAACCGTCTACATTTACTTTTCCCAGCAGGGAGGCGGTAGTGCCTTTTTCTTTGTAGTTGTATAGTTCGCCGTCGATGTTGGCCTGCTCCATCGCCTGGTCTAACTGCGGCCCAGATAAATCCTGTGGTTCGGGGCTGATCCATGGAGCAACCATCCAGCCTTTTTCGCCGTTGTAAACCTGAATCATTTTCTGCCCCTGCATTTCCATTTCCATTCTAAATTTATTGGGGCGTTTCATCTTCATTTCCATGGGGAGTTCCATTCCCATTTGCTCTATTTTGGCAGTTACGAAATAGGTCTGTTTTTCAAGCAGTTTTTCCTGCCCGATTGCCTTGAAGTGTTTATTCAGAACTTCATCCAGATTTTGAGCCTGAGTGTGATTTGCTGCAACAAACAGCAAAATGACCAAAAAGGCAGAAATTGTTTTTTTCATTGTGGTAAATTTAAATGGATACTTCAACTTTAGTTTTCAGATGGGTAAATGTTTTGTTTTTTTAGTTACACCAGTCGGGCTGAATTTTTCTTTTTAAAAGTAAATTTCAGCGAGAATATTTTCAAACGGAACTCCTTTCGAAATAAGCAGATCGCGCATTTCAACTACCATAATTGCTTTTCCGCACAGGTAATATTTAACCTCGGGTAGTTTTTCTATTCCATTAATGTAATCGGTTACCCTGCCGGGAAATGTGTTGCACGAAGATTCACGCGAACAGCAGCGGACGTAGTTTTCTTCCAGCTTCCATTCCAGTTCGTCTTCAAAGTAGAATTGGTTTAGGTAGCTTACGCCGTGAATTAACTTTTTGTTTTTTGTTTGCCCCGAGCGAAACATGCTATAAAAAGGCGCTATGCCGGTTCCGGTGGCAATCCACCACGCTGCATCTTTCGTTCCCAGAAAACTTCCGTAGGGTTCTGAAACAAGTACTTTTTCTCCGGGGATGCACCCTGACAGCTTTGGCGTTAGCAATCCGTCTTCCTTAATGTTGAACAGCACTGCCGCTTCGGTTTCGTTGTTGCCACTGCACAAACTGTATATCCGGGGAGGATGTTCGTTATTCAAAGCAATTTTAACTACTTGTCCGGGAGTGAAATTCCACGGGCGTTCAAATGTTATGAGATGCACTCCGGGGGATATTTCGCTGTTCCCGGTTATTACGTGTTCTTTTAATGTTGTAACTTTTTTGTTTTCTGCCATTGCAGGAGGATACAATTTTTTGGTTATTTATTTGGAAACGCGAACGTTACTACGAGATTGTCGGTAGAACTTACCATCATGTTTTTCACCTTGTAAAATACTTTGAGTTCGCCCATTTCTGCCACTTGTTCCGAGTTGCCGCTAATTTCCAGCGAAGTAATACGATGTGGCTTTAGCGTAATGTTTTCCGGAGCATCAAACCCTACTCCCGGTTGAGCCAGCTCCAGTTCGTAATTTACGTCAGACAGGTTCTCAATTTCAATTCTTTTTGTCTCTCCAACCCTGACTTTTACAGCCGGACTTGAAATTTTTATGGATGCAAAAAACAGGGGCTCAAGCAGGTTTGCTTTCCCAACCAGTGTGTTGTTAAACCAGGCTACTGTCCGTTTGCTAAAGAGTGCTTCTTTTATTCCTCCTTCGGTGCGGCTTCTGGAAAAAACCAAAGTCATTGGGCGGTGTCCTGAAACCACGTCATACGCCATCCCGATTGGTTCGTGTATGTCGGTGTTTGCAAATACCGTCAGGTTTTTGTCGCGTGCCCAGTCAATGGCTTCGGGGTAGTGCTCGTTGTAGTTGAATACTTCAATTCCGTGCAACATATCTTTTTGAAGCAGTTGGGTGTGTTCTTCCCACCACAATGTGTTTTCCGGTTGCTGCGCCTTCCATCCCGGGTGGTTCCAGATTAGAAAAGCTCCCTGGTCGCGTGCTTCTTTAATGGCTTCAAAAACATCGTCGCGTTCCAGCAGATTGGCATTCCTTATAAAAAGTGCATTGAGGTGCCCGGGAGGCATGCTGCGGGTAATTTCTGCTCCTTTAACCAGTATGATATTTTTGTTTTTTGCAAGAGGCTCGGCAATATCAAAAGAACGGTTGTGGTCTGCATTTATGTCTTTGGAATGAGGGCGGTATTCGATATGATCGGTAATTGCAATCGCATCGAGCCCTTCCTGCCAGGCTTCTGTAATTCTGATGGTAGGCCACACAGTTCCGTCAGAGAAAACCGTATGCATATGAAAATCGCATTTAAGCGTACGGTAACCGGGTATGTCCGGAATGTTTATTCTTTTTCGGGATTGCCCAAATGTAACGAGGGAAATTGATATAAAAAGAAGGAACGCTAAAGGTAATTTTGTTTGCATTTCGAAGCGGTTTTTAATTGGTTTTTAAATATCTGGTTTTTTCACGAATCGACAACAATTGTCAGGATTAAATATTTTTTTATCAATTTGTAAAAGTTAAATTTATCAAAAATAACGTATTCTTTTTAAAAAAATTAAAAAGGATGTTGTTTTGAGTAAAATAAATTTCAATCTTTGTTGTAGAAAATAGGCAATGGAAAAACTTTTCAAAAATACAGGGAATCAGAGTCAGGGAGTAGAGCAGAAGAAGGTTTCAAATAAGAAGCAGATACTGAAGACGCTCTATTTTTTGGGGTCAATGTCGAATTCTGAATTGTCCAGAATTATTAAGCTGAGTACTCCGAAAATTAACAGTTTGTTGGTTGAGCTGATTGAAGACGGCCTGGTGAGAGATTTGGGACGTGGTGACTCCAGCGGCGGAAGGCGCCCAAATATTTACGGTTTGGTTGAAGATTGTTTTTATGTTGTGGGGATTACCATTAATATTAACCGCACCATAATTTCCATTTTTAACAGTAATAATCAGGAGGTGATTGAACCTCAGTATCTGCCGGTGAGAATGCAGTCGGATTTCGGGATATTCTCAGAAATCAGTGAAAATCTGGATCGGATTCTTGTTGAATCTCAGATTGAAAAGGATAAAGTTTTAGTGCTGGGTATTGAATTGCCGGGGCTTGTAAACCAAAAGCAAGACATTAACAAAACTTATTTCCCGCAAATTACAAATCTTTCGGATGAGGTGCGGAAAGTATTTGGATTGCCGGTTTACATCAGCCACGATTCGAAACTGAGGGCATTTACAGAACAGCATTTTGGCCTTGCAAAAGATAAAAAGAACGCGTTGCTGCTTCAGGTTGACTGGGGTTTGGGGCTCGGAATTATTATAAACGGAAAACTTTATGCAGGTAAATCGGGCTACTCCGGCGAGTTTGGCCATTTACCCATTGTCGACAACGGTGTTCTTTGCAGTTGCGGCAAGCAGGGATGCCTCGAAACCATTGTTTCCGCCACCGCAATTGCCCGGATAGCCCGGCATGGAATTGAAAGCGGGAAATCATCGTTGATAAAAGAACTTGTAAACGATGATATTGAGAAAATTGATATCTCGGTAATAATTGAAGCTGCCAACCGCGGCGACCAGTTTGCCATTTCAATTTTTTCTGACGTGGGGTACTGGCTGGGAAAAGGAATTGTTTACCTGATACAGATTTTTAATCCCGAACTAATTGTGCTGGGCGGGCGTGTTGCCGAAGCAAGCCAGTTTATTATGGCGCCAATTCAGCAGGCAATTTACACGTTTAGTAATCGCGATATTAGCGAGGATACTGAAATTAAATTTTCGACACTTGGACAGAAAGCCGGACCTCTGGGGGCTGCAGCTTATGCACTCGAGAAGTTAGCATCGGCATAAATATAATTGTAAACGAATAATTAGAGAAAGGTGAAGGTAGTATGAAATTGAATTTTTCTAAAGTAGAACAGGCATTTTTAAAGGAATCGAAGTTACAGAAAATAACTACTCGCACTCCTTACGTTGCCGTGGATAGTTTTCCAAAACTTGGTTTGCTTTCGGCTCTAAGTTTTTTAGAGTGGGTAGCAGAAAATCCTAACGGGGTAGTAAGTTTGCCAACCGGAAAAACGGCACAATACTTTCTGCAATTCACCCATTTAATGCTCGAAAATTGGGACACTCCCAAAGGGCAAAAAATTCGTGAAGAACATGGTTTGGCCGATGTAAAAAAACCAGAATTAAGCGGTTTGCAATTTGTACAGATGGGCGACTTTTATCCCATCAGCTCAGAACAGCACAACTGTCTTTTAAACTTTGTTCTTAAAAACTATATCGAAGGTTTCGGTCTGGACATTAACAAAGCGTTACTGATAAATTCAGACGAAATTGATTTGGCTGAGGGCAAACATTTTTCAGAAGTATTCCCCGGCTTCAACATCGATTTGAGCCTGCGGTATCGCGAAGCAAAAACCCAGCTTGAAAAGTTGCAACAGGCATCGATTTTTAAAATTGACCAGTGGTGCACCGAATACGAAAATAAAATCAGGGAAAAAGGCGGCATCGGGTTCTTCCTGAGCGGCATTGGCCCCGATGGACACATCGCTTTCAATACCCGTGGTTCTGACCACTTCTCTTCCACTCGTTTAAAAGAAACCAATTTCGAAACACAGGCTATTACAGCAGCCGATTTAGGTGGTATCGAAGTTTCAAGAAACAGGCTTGTTATTACAATCGGATTGGGAACCTTGGGTTTCAACCCGAAAAACAAAGCCATTATTTATGCTGCCGGCGAAGCTATTGCAGAAACCATTAAAAATTCACTGGAAGATGAACCTTCCGTAGTTTATCCGGCAACTTCGCTTCAGCGTTTGCCAAACGCCAGGTTTTATTTAACTGATGGTGCAGCCGTAAAACTGAATGATGCAGTTGAAGAATATTATATAGACGGGCCTTGGACCCACCAGAAAACAGAACGCGCAGTAATAGAGCTTTGTTCCAAAATCAATAAGTTTGGCGGAAAGCTGACTTTAGATGATTTGAAAGCTGATAAATATTGCAGCATGATTCCGGGCCTCAGCGAAAATACGGTTCAGGAAGTTATCGATTCCATTCAGGCAAAACTGAAAAAAGGAATGGAACGTGACAAAAACCAGATTTACTATCACACCGGGCCGCACCACGACGATATTATGCTGGGAATTATGCCGGCCATTAACAGGCAAACACGCGAAGCCACCAACGAAATGCACTTTGCTGTGATGACTTCCGGCTCGAATGCGGTAACCAACACATTTTTGCGCGACCTGCTGGAAGACACCGTAAAAATGCTTGACCAGGGGAAAATTGAAATGATTAATTTCCCGAATTTCTTCGACGACGGGTATAAATACAAATGGGACAAAGATATTTACCATTACCTCGACAGCATTGCAGCACAAGATAAAGAAGAACAAAGAAGGGGCGTTTGCCACCGTACAATAAGGGCGCTGGTAACTATTTGGGATGCAAAAAGTGAAAGCGACGTTCGCGAAGTTGTCAAAAGAATTATTGAAAATCTTGACAGCACTTATGACGGAGGTATTAATCCGCCAAAAATCAGCCGCCTGAAAGGAATGATTCGTGAGTTCGAAGAAGAACTGGTTTGGGCACACTACGGAACAATGGTGAAGAATGTACACCACAAACACCTTGGGTTCTACTACGGCAATTCAAGTTTCGAAACCGATGTGCTGCCAATTCTGGAAGATTTCAGAAAATATAAACCAACGGTAATCAGTCTGGCCATGGATCCTCAGGGTAGTGGTCCTGATACGCACTACAAAGTTTTGCAGTCGGTAGCAAAGGCAGTTGAAGAATGGAATAAGGAAGAAGACCTCAGCAATTTGCGTATTGTAGGATACCGTAATGTATGGTTCAAATACAATCCGTGGGATGTGGAAGTTATTGTCCCGGTTTCTTTGAACTCAATGGCTACTCACGAAAAATCATTCAAAGAATGCTACATTACCCAGGTAAATGCTTCGTTCCCAAGTTATCAACTCGACGGCGCTTTTAGCGATTTGGCACAACGTACCTGGTTCGAACAGCACAAACAGATACAGTTTTTGCTGGGCAAAAATTACTTTTACGAAAACAGCTCGCCGCTGCTGAGGGCCACACACGGAATGGTGTATATGCGTGACCTGAACGTACAGGAATTCCTGCAGGAAGCATCGAAGCTGGGGAAGTCAATGGAAGGTATTTTTTAATTAAAAAAGTTATAGGAAATGCAACTGATTATTCACAAAAATTACGAAGAAATTAGCCGCTGGACAGCCAATTATATTGCTGACAAGATTAACGCATTTAAGCCGACCGAAAGCAAACCTTTTGTTTTGGGTCTGCCTACCGGTTCGTCTCCGATAGGAACTTACAAGGCGCTGATCGAACTCAATAAATCGGGTAAAGTTTCATTTAAACATGTAGTTACTTTTAATATGGATGAGTATGTTGGTCTTCCAAAAGATCATTCTGAAAGCTACTACACTTTTATGCATACTAATTTTTTCGATCATATTGATATCGACCAAAAGAACATCAATATTCCTGACGGAAATGCTGCAGATTTGGAAAAAGAGTGTGCAGAATATGAAGAAAAAATCAAACAAGCCGGCGGTATAGATTTGTTCCTGGGAGGAATGGGAGCCGACGGGCATATCGCATTCAATATTCCCGGTTCGTCGTTAAGTTCCAGAACCCGGTTGGTAAATCTGAACTACGATACAATTCTGGCAAATTCCCGTTTTTTCGAAAATGATGTGAATAAAGTTCCGAAACATGCTTTAACAGTGGGTGTTCAAACAGTACTCGATGCTCGCGAAGTAGTTATTGTTGTTAACGGATACAAGAAAGCCCGTGCTTTGCAAAACGTTGTTGAAGGCGGTGTTACTCACATGTGGACACTTTCTGCTTTGCAAATGCATCCGCAGAGTGTAATTGTATGTGACGAAGAAGCCACAATGGAGTTGAAAGTCGGAACCGTAAAATATTTCTCGGAAAACCGGTAACGGTTATCTGCGGGCTGTTTGTCCCGGGCGTTTAACAGGAGTTATTACTACCTCTTCCCCACACGAGGGGCAGCGGTAAATTTCGCACCCGGTGCAGGCAAAACAGTTACTACATAAACGATCCACATCTGTGTTCAAAAAAGTAAAATTACAATTTTGACAGGTGTGGATTTTTTCTTTTCGGCCGCCGCCAAACATTAAAAAAAGTGTTTGTATAAACGCGCCACCCCAAAAATTACAACAAGCGTAAAAATGATGGTTGCCCCCGACGGGATATCCAGGAAATAGGAGACAAACAAGCCTGCCATCGTCCCAAAAAATGCGATAACAGAAGAGGAAATAATCAGGTTTTTAAAGTTTTTTGTAAACAGGTTTGCCGTGGCTTGCGGAATGGTTAATAACGAAAGGATTAAAATAATTCCCACTACCCTGATGTTGAGAACAACCGTTAAGGCAACCAGCGTAATTGTGATGTAATTAAACAGGTTAACCGGTAATCCGGATGCCCGTGCAAACTCTTCGTCGAAAGCAATGTACAGTATTTTCTGAAAGTAAAACGAGAAGAAGAATATTATAACAATGTTCAGGATAAACATCCAGGTTAGTTCGGGAATGGTGACTGTGAGGATATTCCCAAAGAGGTAGCTCATTAGGTTGGGGGTATATCCGGGAGTCATAAAAACGAAAATGATCCCCAGTGCCATTCCCAGCGACCAGAAAATTGCAATCGATGAGTCCTCGCGTACTTTGGCAACCCGGGTAAAAAATTGTATTCCCAGTGCAGAGCCCACAGCAAAAATTACTGCGCCCAGCAGCGGGTTAAATCCAAGTAAAAAGGCAAGCCCTATTCCGCCAAAAGAAGCGTGAGTAATTCCGCCGCTTATAAAAACAATGCGCCTCGAAACAATGTAACTTCCCACAATGCCACACGAGATGGAAGCAAAAATGGCTGCCAAAAATGCCTTTTGGAAAAATTCGTAGGCAAAAAGGTCAATAAAATTGCTCATGTTAATGATGATGTTTTAACACAGTATGGGGAATTTCTCCATGACTGATTATTTGTATCGGACAGTTGTAGCTGTTTAATTGCTCCTGAGTGATTATGTTGTCGGGGTGATAATGCAGCTCCCGGTTAACACAGGCTATAGCTTTTACATAACTCGAAATGGTTCCCAGGTCGTGAGACACCAGAATAATCGCCATGTGCTGTTCATTCAAAAGCCTCAGTTTTTCGTACAACTCTCCTTCAAATCTGTTGTCAACAAAAGTGTCGGGTTCGTCCAGTATTAAAACTTTAGGGTCGCTAAGCAGTGCGCGGCATAAAAAAACACGTTGCATTTGTCCTCCGGAAAGCTCGCCTATTGGTTTGTTCCGAATATTCAATATTCCCATTTCAGAAAGGAGTTCTTCTGCTTTTTGTTTAATCTGGGCAGAAGTAACCTTTTTGGGGTTTTGCATGAGTGACCCCGAGCGCACCACATCAAAAACTGTGATGGGAAAGTTACGGTCGATATGCTTTACCTGCGGAAGGTACCCAATTGGTTTCTTTTGCCCGTCTATGTCGCCCCTGAAAGTGATTTTTCCGCTCATGGGTTTCAGTAATCCCAAAATAGCTTTAAGCAGGGTTGTTTTTCCTCCGCCGTTGGGCCCTATAACTCCCACAAAGTCGTCTTCGAAAACTTCGAAATTTACCTTTTCTAAAACAGGTTCTTTGTCGTAGCCAAGCGTAAGGTTATCTATTTTAATTAGAGGCTTCATTAAAATTTTCTATAAACAGGTTGGTTATTTGCCACAGGTTATCTTCCCACTCGGGGTTCAGCGGCCAAACTTCAACAACTTTACCTTTTATTTCTTCCGCAAAAACACGGGCGTGGTCCCGGTCAAATTCGCTTTGGATATAAATTACGCCAATGTTTTCTTTTTTTGCCAGTTCAACCACTTTTGCCATGTGTTGCGGCGTTGGTTCTTTTCCTCCCGATTCCAGTGTGTGCTGTTGCAGTTGGTAATCGCGCGCAAAGTACGACAAACTTGGGTGGAACGTAATAAACGACCTTCCTTTATATTCCTTCAACGCATTTCTGAGTTCAATGTCGAGGTGGTCTATTTCTTTTACAAATTTCATGTAATTGGCTTTGTATTCAGCGGCTTTTCCCGGGTTCATTTCCGCCAGTACATCGGCTGTGCGCTCCGACATTTGCTTAACCAGTTTGGGCGAAAGCCAAATGTGTGGGTCGATTCCGCCGTGGTGCGAATGGTCGCCATGATGAATCTCTTTTTCTTTTATGAGGTCAAGTCCTTCAGACAGGTCAATTACCTTCATGTTTTTGTTCAACTCTACAATTTTGTCTTTCCACGACAATTCAAACCCAATGTACCCAAGCCTGAACCAGACATCGGCATGCGAAATGTCCTTTAACTGGGAAGGAAGGAGAGAATACGATTCGGGGCTGGCGCCGTGAGGAACAAGTACCTGCACGTCAAAATCGTCTCCGGCAATTTTTTCAATAAAAGTTTTTTGTGGAAGTATAGTCACAATAATAATGGGCTTTTCCTCTCCGGTTTTTTTATTTGAGTTGCAGGATAGCAAAGAGATTGAAAGCGCTAACAGCAGCAAAATTTGTTTCATATTTTTCCCTTTTTCTGATTTTGAAGTGTAAAACAATAAAATGCAAAGTTAGTTTATACTTTCATTTTTTTTACTTTAATCTTGTTTTTCGGGGGAACCGGATCGTACCCGTGGGTGCCCCACGGATTGCATTTTGCAATTCGGCGCGTAGCCAGCCAAAAGCCTTTAAACGGCCCGTGAATTTTTATTGCCTGAACAGCATATTCTGAGCAGGTTGGTACATGCCGGCAACTGGCCGGGGTGAGCGGAGAAATGGCATATTTGTAAAAATAGACAGGCAGCAGAAGCAGCCATCCGAGAACCTTTAGTAGATATTGAAATATTTTTTGCATTTCTGAAAATTGGCTTATTCTCGTAAAAATAGTTATTAAAAATATTTGTTGTTTGGATTCGGAATAAATTGAGGCAAAAAGGGGTGAATTTCCTAAAGAATTGCATAATATTTTTAAATTTGTCTTGCTTGTTTCTTAATTTTTTTCAAAACTGAATTTTAGAACTTAAAAAACATAAAAATGATGAAGAGAGTAGCTATTGGAGTGGACATAGGCGGGACAAATACTGCCATTGGGGTAGTAGATCCCGAAGGAAACGTTATGGTAAAAAATAGTATTGCCACTCCTGCGCACGGAAATATTGAACAGTATATTTCTGATCTGGCCCAGGCGATTAATGAGCTGATGGAATCAGTTAAACTCTTGAATAACGATTTAGAGTTTCTTGGTATCGGAATTGGAGCACCAAACGGAAATTATTACAGCGGAACAATCGAATATGCTCCGAACCTTTCGTTTAAAGGAGTGGTTCATCTGATTGAATTGTTGCGCAACCACTTTCCGAAAATGGAAGCGCTTGCATTGACTAACGATGCAAATGCTGCTGCCATTGGCGAAATGGTTTACGGCGGGGCAAAAGACATGAAGAATTTTGTGATGTACACACTGGGTACCGGCGTAGGCAGCGGATTGGTTGTAAACGGCGACCTGGTTTACGGACATGACGGATTTGCCGGAGAATGCGGGCATACAATGCTTATTCCCGGTGGCCGGAGGTGCGGTTGCGGTGCGTTGGGACACCTCGAAGCGTATTGCTCTGCTTCAGGAATGAAGCGTACTGCGTTTGAGCTGATAGTTCAATACAATGCTACTGATAGCTTGCTGGCAAACAAATCGTACAACGAATTGGATGCAAAAATGATTTACGATGCCGCTGTTAAAGGCGACAAAATTGCGCTGGAAGTATTTGAAAAAACTGGTGCCTGGTTAGGTCAGGGACTTGCTGATACAGTTCATTACCTCAGCCCTGAAGCGATTTTCCTGTTTGGCGGACCAACTGCTGCCGGCGATTTCATTTTCAAACCAACAAAGGAAAATATGGAAAAACACCTGCTTCCTATTTTCAAAGAAAAAATCAAAATTCTTCCTTCTAAACTGAAACCGGGCGACGCTGCAATTGTAGGTGCCAGTGCTTTGGTTTGGAAAGAACTGGATAAGTAGAGTTTAAGCAAATAACGATACGAGAGCGGATTTCATTTGAGATCCGCTTTTTTTGTGGATTCAAGTGACGTTGCCTGTTTAGTAGAAACTAATATGAACACAAATTTGTTTTAACATAACAAAATCTACTTTTTTTTGAGTTGATCAGTTTTCTTTCAGCCTATTTTCTTACTTTCGTGTTACTAATTTTATTATTGGTGACACTATGGCTGTTTCCCGATTTGGCGTTTCGCTCGACGAAGAATTATTACAGGCACTCGACGAATATGTTGCAGAGAACCATTTTTCGAACCGTTCTCAGGCAATCAGGCATCTGATTGAGCGGAACTTGGTGGAGAAAAAATGGAAATGCGACAACATTGTAGCAGGTGCCGTTGTGTTGGTGTTCAGCCATGAGAAAACAGACATCCTGAAAAAATCTTCAGAGATTCAGTTCGAATATCGGGATGTGGTGCTGTCATCGCAGGGGTTTTATTTGAATCAGCAGAATTACCTTGAGATTATTGCTGTAAAAGGCCCCTCCAAAACGTTGACCGAGATTTCAGACAAACTCATCAGTATAAAAGGAATTCAGCATGGAAAGCTGGTAATGAGCAAAGCCGAATAATTTTTTTTGTCTATATAGTAACACGATTTTTTAAAATAGTAACACTAACTGAAATTGAAATGAAAAAACCCGGAATTTATCTGATTGCAATCAGTTTTTTAATCCAACTCTTTATTCCCGTTGCAGGCATGGCGCAAGCCTCTTTTAATATTGCAGATACCATAAAAATAGAGGAGGTTGTAGTAACAGGAACTCCTGTGAAAGTAAATCGCAATAGTGTTCCTATGGCTGTTTCTGTAATTGACAGGGCGCAGATTGAAGAGACTGACGAATCGGCTTTACTTCCTGTTCTGAATGGAAAAGTTCCGGGGCTGTTTGTTACGGAACGGGGAATTACCGGATTTGGCGTTGCTACCGGTTCTGCCGGGCAAATTTCAATTCGCGGAGTAGGAGGATCTCCCACTACCGGCGTGTTAATGCTCATCGACGGGCACCCTCAGTTTATGGGAATTATGGGGCATCCGCTTCCTGACTCCTACGTGGCATCTGATGCTGAGCGTGTGGAGGTAATTCGGGGGCCGGCATCCATTCTGTACGGGTCAAACGCAATGGGGGGCGTAATTAATATTATCACAAAAAAGCAGGAAAACGATGGGCTGCACGGAAACGCACGGCTCTCTTACGGTTCGTTTAACACGCAGAAATACATGGGATCGCTGGGGTACAAAAAAGATAAATTCAGCGTTTTTGTTTCGGGCAACCACGACAATACAAACGGGCATCGCGATAATTCCGATTTCAAAATAAATAATGGCTATGTTAAATTAGGATGGGATATAAATTCTCATTTTAATTTAAGTACTGACTTCAGTCTGGCTGCATTTGAAGCAGCAGATCCCGGCCCGGACACATTGAAGGCCAGTCCCGGTGAGCGTATTGACATTACACGCGGGTACTGGTCTTCTACTTTTCTGAATGATTTTGGAAAAGCTTCAGGCGCGCTGAAAGTGTTTTACAATTTTGGCGAACATAACATTACAGACGGGTTTCATTCTAAAGACCATAATTACGGATTGAATTTTTACGAGTCGCTCCAATTGTTTAAGGGGAATAATGTTACGCTTGGTGTGGATTATATGAATTACGGTGGAATTGCGGAAAACCTGCTTGCCATGAACGGGAACGGGATTGTTTTTGCAGATACTTCGGTAGTTGAAACCGGCGTCTACGGCTTTGTGCAACAATCGCTTTTCGAAAATTTTATTTTGAATGCAGGTCTTCGGTATCAAAATCACAGTGTTTATGGCGACCAATGGATCCCTGCGGCCGGGTTTGCCTGGCAGTTTTTTGGTTCTGCTACCTGGAAAGGAAATGTGTCTAAGGGGTTTCGCAGCCCTACCATTCGCGAACTGTTTTTATGGGGGCCGAATCCGAAGTTGAGTCCGGAGTCAATAATAAGCTATGAAACAGGGTTCTCTAACTCTTTTTTCGAACGGAAATTGAATGCGGAAATTACCTTTTTCTCAGTGAAAGGAGATAATCTGATAATAACTGTTCCCATGGAAGGGTTGCGCAATGCAGGGGAAATAAACAATAAAGGAATCGAGTTTCTTGTAAATATTCAGCCGGTAAATAATTTAAAACTGGAGGCGACATACAGTTACGTTAATATGGAAGAACCGGTATATGCAACTCCGGAGCATCATCTCTATTTCAGTGCAAATTACAAATGGAAGAAGTTGCAATTTATGGGAAGCGTTCAGCATATTGGTAACCTCGACAGTGACGCTTCGTCTGTTGTTTCAAACGAAAATTATACTTTGCTGAAAGCAAAAGCGGTGTACAATATTACCCGCAACCTGAAATTGTATTTGAGTGGCGAGAATCTGACGAACGAAAAGTATGCGGTTAATCGCTATTACACGATGCCGGGCACTACTGTATTTTCGGGATTGAATATTGTTTTCTGAAGAACACAGCTTCCGCAAAGTTAGGAGGAGCATTTATTGAGTTTCCCATCTTGTTTGCGGGAACATTGATTTTTTTTGGTTTTCTTTTTTTAAATTGGAGCACAGTAAAAACCAGTTAAAATGAAAGAGAAAGCCTGCCGTAAAATGAATGCTCCCTCCAAAATCGAAAAAAGAACTGCCTTTGAAAAAGCACCTGATCCGGTACCAACTGACAACCGGTTTTTTGGTGCTGAAAAAAGCATTGGAAGGAGACGTTTTATTAGAACGGGCGCAGCGGCTTTGAGTGCGGTTTCGGTGCCCGGGGTCTCACTCGCTTCTCGGCTTTTAGAAAACGACGTTAACAGGGTGCGTCCGCTGCACGTTTTTACAAAATGCTTACAGTTTATGAACTACGATGAAATGGCAGCGCTGATTACTAAGCTCGGATTTGCAGGTGCTGATTTGGCTGTTCGTCCGGGAGGACAAGTGTTGCCCGGAAATGTGGAAACAGATTTGCCCAAAGCGTTGAAATCCCTTCGAAATGCCGGAGTTGATTCCCGCATGATAACAACTTCCATAAAAAGCCCTGACGATGAGTTTACGCGTCTTATCCTGAAAACAATGGCAGAGTTGGGCATTGGATTTTATAGAATGGGATATTTGGATTACGACAATTCAAAATCGATAACCGAAAATATTGACGCGTATAGATTTACCTTTGAAAAGTTTGAAAAACTAAACAGGGAATACGGAGTTCATGGTGGATATCAAAATCATTCGGGAAGAAGGGTAGGAGGGCCGGTTTGGGATTTGTTTCTGATATTGAAGGATCGTGATCCGGAGTTCGTGGGAGTTCAGTACGATGTGAGGCACGCCACCATTGAAGGCGGTGCTTCGTGGCCTCTCGGGATGAAACTGCTGGCTCCCTGGATTCGCACTGTGGATATCAAAGATTTTGTGTGGAGTAAAAATGAAAGTGGGAAATGGGCGATTAAAAATGTGCCGCTGGGAGAAGGCATGGTCAATTTTGAGGCCTATTTTGAGTTGTACAAATCACTGAAATTTGAAGGACCGGTTTCCATTCATTACGAATACAATTTGGGCGGAGCCGAGCACGGCAGCAGAAATCCGGAAATGCCGTTGAATGAAATTTCGACCTGGTTAGAAAGGGATTTGATATTTATGAAGAATCAGTTTCGGGAATTTGGTTTGTAGTCTTGCGTTTTGTGCCTACCTGTTGTGCAGATCGTTTTTAAACGAAGTTCTGACACAACGAAAACCGACGTAGGATTTTGCAGTATCCTGGTATTCGAAAGTCCGGGTAGATGTGCGAATGAAGTAGGAGATGTCTTTCCAGGAACCGCCCCGTATTACTTTTCGTTTCATTACCGGCGGATCATCCGGTTTGGCATCGTATTCCATTTCGGGATTCAAGTCGCTAATTACATCGTACGCGGCTTCATAATAGGCGCTGCTGGTCCACTCAGCCACGTTTCCCGCCATGTCGTACAAACCGTAGTTGTTGGGATCAAACTGGCCTGTTTTCATGGCAATTGTTGTTGACGGGCTGTCAGACACATAATTTCCGCGAAGGGGTTTAAAGTTGGCCACGAAACAGCCTTTGTCTGTTCTGGTGTAATAACTTCCCCACGGGTAAATAGCGTTGTTTAAGCCGCCGCGTGCCGCCAGTTCCCACTCTGTTTCGGTTGGCAGCCGGTAGTCGTGTGCCGGCGCTTCATTTAACCGGGTTGAAAATTCTTCCTGAATTTTGGTACGCCAGTAGCAAAAAGCACGAGCCTGTTTCCAGGTCACTCCAACAATCGGATAATCGTCAAAAGCAACGTGCGAAAAATATTTTAAGGTAAACGGTTCGTTGTAAGTGTAGGTGAAGTCTCTTATCCAGCACAGCGTGTCCGGATAAACAGGCACCATTTCCCGCATCAGGAAATCACTTCTGTTGGAGATCGGAAGAGTTTCCCCTTTGATATTTACGATGTTTCCGTCGTATTTTTTGGTTTCAAAATTATAGCTGTTTTTACGGCTGGCTGCTTGTTTGTAGTCAACCCAGTAGTATTCGAAAATAAGTTTTCTGGAATCAACTTCAGTTCGGAAAGCCAGTCGTTCTTCTTCCGGGATGTAAAGTTCGTTCATCGCCATTCTGTAATCCGGGTCTTTCCATTCAATTTTTTCTCTCCAGTTAATTGTTGGTTCGTCCAGGGGAACTCCGTTGGCGTTTTCAGTATTTAAGTATTCCGGATATGTTTGTCCCAGCAATTTGCGGGCTATGGAATCGCGCACCCAGTACACAAACTGGCGGTATTCGTTGTTGGTAATCTCTGTGTCATCCATCCAAAAGGATTCTACAGAAACCCTTCTGGATTTTTCTCCGGCAGTTTTTACCTCGTCGTCAGACGGCCCAATAACATACGAACCGCGCGGAATATGTGCCATTCCGTATGGCGACGGTTCAAACCAGTCTTTGGAGTTACGCTCGCCCCCGGGAAGATACTGTACGATTTCGTTTTTGCAGGAATGGAAAAGCGATCCGGCCAACAGGATGATATAGATTGTCGCTTTTCTCATTTTCTGATAAATAGTTTTTATATTTTTTGCGAAAGCTTTTTGAATGGAATCAAAAAATGGGGATGTTCTGAAGTCGGTTTCAGGACATCCCCAAAAGTTTGCTTCAGCTTAAATTAATATTCCCACAAATCTTGTTCAAAATTGAAAATCTCGCTTTCGATACGTTTTGACTCCAGCATGGCTTCTTTGCCGGTCAGGTAAGCGCTGATGTCGCGGTTATTGTATACGTTCGATTCTTTTACAATGTAGCTGTTGAAAAACCTTTTAATGAAAAGATCGTCGTACGACATTGACTGGGCCTGGTTGTACTGATTGAGCACAAGGTTAGTGGCCAACAGGTTTCTTACTTCAGGATAATATACCCAAAATACTTTCTGGCGCTGCACCTGGTTCATGCCTTCGCTTTCGCGTACAAATTCGCGGATCGGGCAAATGCCAACTATTCTTACATTTAAAGAAGAGGATTGTTTGTCGAAATACCATTCTTCTTTAATCATGTATTGTTTGATTTCTCCTGGCCTGATTTCGCCCTGAATGGTTACTGTTTTTCGTTCGCCGGTATCAAAATCAATAGTTTCTTCCGTGCTTTCTTCTGCGCCAAAAGCTTCTTGTACCTGTTCGTAAGTCAACGGTACTTTAAAGTCGTCGTCGAGCCTGGCATCGTAGGGAGTTATCTGACCACTCTCAATGCCTTTTAACAGTAGATTTATCAAGTTGGTTCTTCCGTCAATATCAGCAGTCGGGTAATACAGAGGGAGGTTCATTTTTTCCCTCAGATCAATTATCCGCCATACTTGTTTCGACCAGAATACATCTGCTTCCCTTACTGTTGGCAGGGGCATTGGCTTTTTCTGGGACATATCGGATTTCTGATATGCTCCGTTAATAATCTGAGCATTTGCTTTCGCCCCGGCAAGGGAGAAAATAAAAACCGCGATTCCTATTTTAACAAATAACTTTTTCATTTCTACTGTATTTTAAACGATATCGGGGCGATGTCTCGTGTTGTGCCATCGTCGCCAACTGCTTTAATATTTGCAATATAAATTAAACTGTTAGGGTTGAGCCTTCTGAACTGGTCTTTTTGTTCCGGAGTAAAACGGTTTGAGTTACTTTCAAAGAAGTTGACATAACCGCCGGCAGACGAAATTTCAACCCTGAACTGGGTAACGGTGTATTTAAAATCGAAGTCAAAATCTTCGAGAACCGCCAAAACGCCGTCTTCTACCAAAAGGCGCTCTTTGCGAATGGTACCTCCTGCCTGGCCGGCAACATGAGCCACCGGATCGGGAACTCGTTTTACACGCCAGTTGGAAGTTCCGAGCAATCGCCTTTCACCTCCGATGTTTGCATGAACAGATACGGTTGTTCTTCTTCCCGGTTCATCCAGTTCGTTTGGCTTAATAATAAATGCATCGCCACTTCTGGAAACAGTACCGTTGGTCATGGTAACCTCAAGGTTCTCGCGAGGTATTCCGCCGCCGCTAACGTCAAATGGGTTATTCAATCCCCGGTAAAAAACGTTCATGCGAGTTGCCGACATGGTTACACTCGGCTGGGTAACCTGGTATTCCTGTTTAAACGAATAGTTTTTAATAATGCCGGCCGGAGTTTTATATTTTATCAGGCCACTCCAGCTAAAAACGCCGGGTTCCGATGTTTTAATCCGGTAAGTTGCTTTCCCGTCGTGAACCGGAACAGATCTGCCATTTATCAGAATTTCGGGTTGCTGGGTAGTATCTTCTGCTGCCAGAAATACTTCAGCCACATACTCGTCGCCCTGCAAAATCATGCTTGAGTTTGGAATTACTCGTGCGCCAAGTTTGTTGAACAAAAACGAGCCTGCATCAATTTGTGAGTACAGGTAATTGATGAGGTTGGCTTCTGAGTTTTTTACATCAATTTGTATTTTAGAAAGAAGTGTGAGCACTGCTACCAGCGGTTTGTCAAGGAAACGCTCTGTCTCCCATGATTTGCTTTCACCGCCTTCTTTAATGTTTGCTTTTGGATCTGAAGTGTGCAGTGCACTCATAATTGTGTTTCTCAATTCTTCGTCAGAATCATCGATGAGTGAAATGAGCGTAGCACGGTATTCTTCAACTCTTTCTTTTAATTCGGTAGCTTTTTTCTGGGTAATCATAAACTCAGACGGCACATTTAAATCGTCAGCCTTTGATATTTTCAGGGTATCTCCATCGGCTGTGGCAAGAAAAAAATCGTTGGACGCAAGAGGCTGTGCTTCGGTGACCTGAGTGGCTCCGGATTTGATAGCCATCTCCTTTTTTATTGCGCCGATGAATAAAATTAAGCTGTCAGTTTTTTCTTTTACAATGTCCGCTTTCTCTTTCCATTCTTTCACCCGGGTTTCGTTTTCGGCAAATGCCTGTTCAAACCGGGCGTAAACCTGGGCATTTTTCATGTCCACTGTCTCAAGGGTCTGAAGCAGGCTGATATCAACCACCTTAAATGCTTCGAGTACCTCTGCCGCAACGTTTAATGCTAACATCGCGGTGAGTACAATGTACATCATGTTTATCATTTTTTGCCTCGGTGTTTCCGGACAATTTTTTGCACCCATAATCTAGTTACTTCAAATTACTACTTTTTGTAACTCAGCGCACCCAACATATTTCCATAGATGGTGTTAAGTGCTTCCAAATGTTTGTTTAACTGTTCAGCGTTTTCTTTGTATTTCTGCAATTCAGAAACTGAAGAGGCCAGTATTTCATTCATTTGTGAAATGTCTTTGCTGAATTTTTGGCTCGCTTCAAACTGCGATTTTGTCCCCTGAAGCTGGTTCTCAAAATTTTCGTTGAGCGCATTAATATTATTATTCAGTTTCTCGAGGTTTTGTGAATAGACTTTTGAGTTATCCCCAATGTTTTTCAAGTCAGACGTAAATGAACTTGAAGCGCCGTCAACGGTTTCCGATAATTTTTTTCCGGTTTCCGAGAGCTTCACTGAAAATTCTTCGCTGCTGCTGTGTAATTTTTCAATAGCTGTTTTGCCTGTTTCACTCAATTGTTGCGATGCAAACGAGTAGGAGTGAACCAATTTATCTACAGATGCATTTACCGTTTCGTTTGCTTTTTTGTTAATCTCTGCAAATGAATGCATGGATTCGGATGCCGAACTCAGGTTTTTCACGTACATATCGGTAGCCAGAGTAGCTGTTGAAATATCACTGATTTCGCGTGCCGCCGTTGTTAAATCGTTAAGGCTTTTACCTACTTTGGAAAGTAATTCTGGAGACACATCGCTTGAAGCGAGCAGCTGATCGAAACCACCTTTTCCTTTTTTATTGTATTCCTCCAGTTCCATCATTTCGTAATCGTCACGTAACTCCGGATAAACTTTTGCCCATTCAGGCATTTCAAGAGGCGGCTCAAATGCCGACAAAAAGAAAATGAATGCCTCGGTCATCAAACCAATGGTGAGGAGAAGACCTGAATACTGCCAGTGCTGGAGTTTAAACAGTGCTCCTATCATTACAATTGACGCACCCCATCCATATACATAACCCATGAATGTTTTCCATCGTTTTGTTTTAAAAATCTCTCCGATATTCATTTTATTCAGGTAAATGATTTGTAACTCATTCTATTTAAATTCTTCACCAAAAGTTGACCGGACACACCTAAATCCGAGAAATGATTTGGTGGAGTCCTGGTATTCAAAGCTTCGGGTAGAAACCTGGGTGAAGTATGCAATGTCTTTCCATGAGCCGCCCCGTACAACTTTTCGTTTCATTACAGGAGGATCGTCCGGACGGGCGTTATATGTAAAAGTAGGGTTCAGATCGCTAAAGTAACTGTACCCGGCTTCGTCGTATGCTGTTTCAGTCCATTCTGCGACGTTGCCCGACATATCGTATATTCCATATTCGTTCGGTTCGTAGCTACCAACTTTCATTGTTGAAATACCTCCGTCTTCAACATAATTTCCACGCAGTGGTTTAAAGTTGGCCAGGAAAACACCGTCTTCATCGCGGGAATAGTAACCGCCCCACGGATACATTGAAAAGTCTTTTCCACCCCGTGCTGCATATTCCCATTCTACTTCGGTAGGAAGGCGATATGCCTGGAGCGTAGGTTGTTTCTTTGTAGTGAGGTAGTCCGACTGAATTTTTGTGCGCCAGTTACAAAATGCAAGCGCCTGTTTCCAGGTCACACCCACAACCGGGTATTCGTCGAATCCGGGGTGCCAGAAGTAACGGGTTGCCCAGGGTTCGTTGTAAGAATAGGTAAAGTCCCTGATCCAAGTAAGCGTATCGGGATAAACGTGCACCTGGTCATTCATGATGAATGCCGACCTGTTTTCAATGGGTTTGAGCCCCCCCTGACTGTCGTACACATTTCCTTCGTAACGTTGAGTCTGAAAATTGTAGCTGTTTGAGCGTTTTGCAGCCTGTTGGAGGTCAATCCACCAGTATTCGTAAACCAATTTACGGGTGTCAATTTCCTTCTTCCCGAAAAAACGTTCGTTTTCAGGAATGAAAAGATCTTCCATTGCCATTTGATAATCGGGATCGCCCCAGTCAATTTTTTCTCGCCAGTTAATGCGTGGCGGATCAATTGGGGTTCCGTTACTGTCTTCTGTAATCAGGAATTCAGGATACTGGTCGCCGAGTAGCCTGCGGGCGGTGGAGTCTTTAACCCAGCTCACAAACTGGCGGTATTCGTTGTTGGTAATTTCTGTGTCGTCCATCCAAAAAGCTTCCTGCGATACTGTTTTGGTTGGAATGCCTGCCATTGCAGGATCCTGATCGCTTGGACCAATATTGAAACTTCCCCTTTGAACGTATACCATTCCGTAAGGTTGTGTTTCGCGCCATTTCGGCCTTCCTTGTACTCCAATCAGTTCGCCGTTACCCGATGGGTTACAGCCGGTAAAACTGAACAGAGACAAGAGTACAACTGCAATTAAAAGAAGTTTTTTCATAGCTCAAATATATGGCTTTCTTTATAAAAATCGAATACTTTTATATTTCTGGTTACGGTTTCGTTCCAAATTAATAGAATAACCTATAAATATTTCGTGCGACGCAAATCCGTAATAACCAATGGCTGAAGTGACCAAATCAAAAGAGTACCCTACTTTTAATCCATTGGCCAGTTCCAACCCCATTAAAAGGGCAACTGCATCGTCAACTCTGTAAGACAACCCACCCCAAAACCTGTCGTCGTATACAATATTTGCATTCATATCCAACTGCCACGAGGCTGCATCGGTTTTAAATAAAAACGACGGGCGCAACTCAAATAACGGATCGCTAAGTTTTATATTGTATCCACCCGACAAATAATAGTGCCTCGTTAAATAGGAACGGGCGGTTTCGTCGTATTCAATGGTTGCCTGGTTAATATGTGTTACCGATACTCCCAGGTAATATCTGTTGGATGAGAGATATAATCCGCTGCCGACATCGAACACTGCCTGGCTGGATTCTCCCTGCGGAATTCCCGTATCGGAGTTGGGAGGTGTGTAAATACCATAACTGTCCTCAGGAATTTTCCACTCGCCGTTTATACTCTGGCTGTAAACTCCAAAAGACACCCCAATACCCAGTTTTCCAAAGCCGAGATCGGCCCTGTAGGCATAATTGGCATTTATCAATATGTTTTTTGCAAAACCCAACTGATCTCTAACGAAATTTAGTCCAACCCCTCCAGGGGCACCAAAAGTATTGATTGCTGCATCAGCACTAAAAACAAGTGTTTTAGGAGCACCTGGCATTCCTTCCCATTGATAACGGTTCAATATTAGTCCATTTATGGCATTTTCAGCACCGGCATATCCCGGATTTACCCCCAACTTATAATGCATGTTGTTTGTAAACTGTGGATCTATCTGGCCCCAAGCCACCAATTTTATTATTAACAGCAAATATAAAAAAGAAAAAATTTTTTTCATACTCCTTTTTGGATGCGGCGTAAATAAATTTTTCAACGCAGGATAAAGAAATAAAAAATTGTTGTTTGTAACAAACTTCTGGTATCCTGGTATGCAAAGAACGCTGTCATTTTTGTATTATTTTGATAAACTATCCATTTTTTGAATGAATGCGAGCCACCTGCCGGGTATTTCGTTCTCTGCAGCCTCTCTGTAGTCGTATTCGGTGCAGGCAATTTCGAGCTTTTCGCCCGAGATGGATCGCACTTCAAACCACCAGCGATCGGTCTCTTGTTCGTGCCTGAAAACGATGGGGTACTCCAACCCTTCAATTTCCACTTTGTAAACAGTGCGCTCGCTGGGTGTTTTTCTTCCTGAAATTCCTTCGAGAAAATACCAGACGATTTCTGCTGCAAGTTTGGTGGTTATTTCGCTTTCGGTGCTTTTATCTTTGATGACATTGAACAGCCCAAATGCATTTAAGTTTGTGCTCAGCCCTGCGTACCTGGCCAGTTGACAGGCTTCGGCACCATACAGACCGTTGGGATTTTTCTGAGTTGTTGACGGTGCTTCGGAATATTTTATTGCACCCACATCAAACGATAACACGTTTGAATTTCTGAGCAGTAATTCGGCATAAGAAAAATCGTCGCGTAGCTGCCCGAGCCGAACATATTCTCCAAAATTTTTAGCCTGACCAATCAGCTTTTCGCCAGCCAGATGGGTCTGGTACCCGATGAGGCTGAAATGAAACAGGTTGGGAAGTCGCTTAAAAATGCGGGTCAGGTAGTTGGTCGAATTGAACGGTTCAACTCCTTTTTTTATGTCGAATGTGGAATCAACAGTAGCCAATGAAAAAAAACGATCATTAATAAAAGCATCACAAATGCCTGTGGTTAAATCCTGGCTGCCGCCCAAAACGACTGTGGCAACATTTAACTCTCTGAGATAATCAATAACATCCCTCAGTGCCAGCATTGTTCCTTTGGGGCTTTTGGCAGATTTCAGGTTTCCGAAATCGGCGATTTTCAGGTTTTTGTTTAAAGCCGCCAGTTGATACAATGCGCTCCTGATGCTGTCGGTGGCAGCATTTCTTTTGCGCTCTCCGTTTTCAACCGGCACTCCTATAATGGCAACATCGAGTCCGGCAGGGTTTAACTGCGCATATTTTGCATTGCTTTTTTCTATTGCCGGCCCCAACGCAAATTTGCCCAGCGGGCCTGTGGCTGCATATCGTGAAAAATCAACCGGTTCGAAATAGTCGTGCAATTTCATTCGTTTAACGTTGTTTATTGATTACGGGAACTCTTGCAACTCAATTTCTAATCTGACTGCTGGCGTATTTTTGCCAAACGCGTTTCAAGCGAAATAAAGTTTCTGCAAAAATAAAGGCAAATGGTGAATCATCTGCCTTTACTCCTGCTTATTTCTTTTTTCTTGTTCTTCTGCCCTTGGGTTCAGGCGCCTCCTCAATAATTTTTCTGCAATCTTCCAACGTAAGCTCTTCCGCATTTACTTTTTTTGGAATTTTGTAATTCTTTTTCTGAAAGGAGATGTATGGTCCCCATCTTCCGTTTAGAACCCGCAGTTCCGGTTCTTCATCAAATACTTTGATTACGGCTTTCCTGTCTTTTTCGCGTTTTGCCTCAATCAGTTCAACGGCTTTATCCAGTTCTACGGTAAACGGGTCATTTTCTTTTCCCAACGAAACAAATTTGTTGTCGTGCCTTATGTAGGGGCCAAACCGGCCGATGCTTACCGTTACTTTTTTATTCTCGTATTCTCCAAGGTCGCGCGGCAGTTTGAACAGATCAAGCGTTTCTTCCAGCGTAATGGTTTCGAGATGCTGGCCGGTGCGCAAACTTGCAAACTGTGGTTTTTCGCTATCTTCTTCGGTCGATGCTTCACCCAGTTGGGCTACCGGTCCGAACCGTCCGATTTTTACTGAAACCTGTTTTCCTGTTTTCGGGTCTGTTCCTAAAATCCGTTCTCCTTTGGAGCGTTCGGAGTTTTTAAGTACATCTTCTACCTGGCCGTGGAAAGGCTTATAGAATTTGTCGATCATCTCATTCCAAACTTTTTGTCCTTCAGCAATGTCGTCAAATTCTTTTTCGACGTTGGCTGTAAAGTTGAAATCCATGATTTGCTCGAAATTTTCTACCAGAAAATCGTTAACCACCATGCCGATGTCGGTCGGGAAAAGTTTCGATTTTTCAGCGCCGGTGATTTCTGTATTTGTTGCTTCAGAAATGTTCCCGTTTTTTAAGGTAATAATGTCGAATTTCCTTTCAACTCCCGGGCGATCTTCTTTTTCAACATAATTACGGTTCTGAATGGTAGTAATGGTTGGTGCATAAGTAGACGGCCTTCCAATACCAAGCTCTTCCAGTTTTTTTACCAGCGATGCTTCTGTAAAACGCGGCGGGCGTTGAGAGAAGCGTTGGGTGGCAACCACCGAAGACATGCTGAGTACATCATTCGCTTTGAGTGGAGGAATAATATCCTGCCCTCCGTTTCCGTGCCCGTGTCCATGTCCGTTTTCGTCATCGGTCGATTCCATGTAAACTTTCAGAAATCCGTCGAAAACAATTACTTCGCCGGTTGCTGTGAAAACCTCGGGTGCTGTTGATACCGAAATAGTAACGTTGGTGCGTTCCAGTTTGGCATCTGCCATTTGTGAGGCCATGGTTCGTTTCCAAATCAATTCGTACAGTCGTTGTTCCTGTGCCGAGCCTCCAACGGTTTCGTTTTCCATATAGGTCGGACGAATGGCTTCGTGCGCTTCCTGTGCGCCTTTCGATTTGGTATGGTATCTTCTTACTTTAACATATTCTTCGCCATGCAACTCCGTAATTTTCTGTTTCGCCGTATTAATAGCGAGGTTGGAAAGGTTTACCGAGTCGGTACGCATGTAGGTGATTTTACCGGCTTCGTACAAGCGCTGGGCAACTGCCATGGTTTGCGAAACTGAAAAACTCAGTTTTCGGCTTGCCTCCTGTTGCAGGGTAGAAGTGGTAAACGGCTGGGCGGGCGAACGCTTAGCCGGCTTTTTTGTTACATTGGCAATTGTAAATTCTGCTGACTGGCATTTTTCGAGAAAAGCGTAGGCTTCTTCTTTTGTCGGAAAACGTTTGCTAAGTTCAGCTTTTAATTCGGCAGGGTTTCCGTTTTCATCCTTTGCCAGAAAGATTCCGTTTACGCGGTACCATGTCTCGCTTTTAAAGTTGATGATTTCCCTTTCGCGTTCAACAATCAGTCGCACTGCAACAGACTGGACCCTTCCGGCCGAGAGGGCGGGTTTTACTTTTTTCCACAGCACCGGCGACACCTGGAATCCTACAATTCGGTCGAGCACTCTTCGTGCCTGTTGTGCATTTACCAGGTTTTCGTCAATAGTGCGCGGGTTTTCAATGGCACGCTGGATGGCTTCTTTGGTAATTTCATGAAAAACAATCCGTTTTGTTCTCTCCGGGTCGAGTTTCAGTACTTCCTTTAAATGCCATGCAATGGCTTCTCCTTCGCGGTCCTCATCGGATGCTAGCCATACGGTCTGAGCACCTTTCGCAAGTTTCTTTAATTCAGCTACAATCTTTTTCTTGTCGGGGGATATTACATATTTAGGTTGGTATTTTTTCTCCAAATCAATCCCAAAATCTTTCTTCTGCAAATCGCGGATGTGCCCCATACATGAGGTTACCGTGTATCCTTTTCCCAAAAAATTTTCGATGGTTTTTGCTTTTGCCGGTGACTCAACTATTACAAGGTTTTCCTGCATATGTTCCAATTCCTTTTTTAAAAATTTCTGCAAATTAAAGAAAATGAAACGCTAAGTTCAAAATTTAATTCGCTTATTTTAAATCTATTTTATTGAAAATGATGTAATTATTTTATTTATAATAAAATATTGTACCCTCAGGCAACGTTAAATTAATTGCTTCCACCGCGGAAACATATATCTTTGTCGCATTAATAAATCATGATTTTCATGGCCAAAGAAGAGAAGAAAAGCTGGAAAAAATACATTATCGGGTTTTGGGTATTGTTTGCTCTCGGCATTGCCAGTGTGGCATTGTTGTTTGTAATGATTGCCAAAGGAAACCTTGGTTTTATGCCCACATTTGAAGAGCTGGAGAACCCGCCCAATATACTTGCTTCTGAAATTTTTTCGGAGGACGGAAAAATTCTGGATAAATATTTTATTCATGAAAACCGCACATTTGTTAATTACGAAAACCTTCCGCCACATTTAATCGAAGCGTTGATAGCCACAGAAGATGTGCGTTTTTTTAAGCACTCGGGGATCGATCTTCGGGGGTTGGTTCGTGTTTTCAAAGGAATTGTTACCGGCGATACCAGTTCCGGAGGAGGAAGTACGATTAGTCAGCAGCTGGCCAAAATGCTTTTTCCCAGGGAAGATTTGTCGGGCCCCATGGAACTTGTGTTGCGCAAGTTTAAAGAGTGGGTGATTGCCGTTAAACTAGAGCGGAGTTACACCAAGGAAGAAATTCTGCTGATGTATTTGAATAAGTATGACTTCCTGAATCTGGCAGTTGGTATAAAGTCGGCCGCCCAGGTTTATTTCAGTGTACCGCCCGATTCGCTTCAGTTGCATCAGTCAGCTATGCTTGTGGGAATGGCAAAAAACTCGTCTTTGTACAATCCGGTCAGGCGTCCCGAAATGGTGATAACGCGCCGTAATGTTGTACTGAACCAGATGGCAAAATACGGGTACATCACAAAGGCAGAAAGAGATTCGGTAAAACAACTGCCTCTGGATTTGAACTTTCAAAAGGTGGATTACAAAAGCGGCCCGGCTCCTTATTTCAGAGAGTACCTTAGGCTGGCACTAACCGCGAGAAAGCCCGACAGGAAGAATTATGCATCGTGGCAAATGCAGACTTTCAAAGAGGATTCAGTAGAGTGGGAAAACAATCCGCTTTACGGCTGGTGCAACAAAAACACCAAACCTGACGGTAAAAATTACGATTTGTATAACGATGGCCTTCGCATTTTTACAACCATCGATTCTAGAATGCAACAATATGCCGTGGAATCGGTTGAATACCATTTGGGGAAAAATCTTCAGCCTGAATTTGACGGAGGAATGAAATATTTGAAGAATCCGCCGTTTGCCAACAACATGACGGCAGACGAAGTGGAAAGCCTGCTTAATCGTGAGATTCGACGAAGCGAACGATACAGGGTTCTGCACAACCAGGGAAAAAGTTTTAAAGAGATAAAAGAGAATTTTAACGAACCGGTGGACATGACCATCTTCTCTTGGAAAGGTGAAATTGATACCATCATGTCGCCGAAGGACTCTATTAAATGGTACCTGCGTTATTTCCGGTCATCGTTTATGGCCATGGAAACGCATTCGGGGAAAGTGAAAGCCTATGTTGGTGGCCCAAATTATAAATATTTTATGTACGATATGGTGAAAGGCGGGAAACGGCAGGTCGGTTCTACCGTAAAACCGTTTCTTTACACGCTGGCCATGCAAAACGGATTAACGCCTTGTACGAAAGTTCCGTATGTTAGCCAACAGTTTCAGATGCCCGACGGAACCATTTGGGAGCCTAAAGATTCGGATAAGGATGATGAAAATGACGGAAAACTGGTGACTCTGAAATGGGGGCTGGCTAATTCCAGAAATAAAATTTCGGCCTGGGTAATGAAGCAGTTTACCCCGCAGGCAGTGGTTGAGGTGATGAAACGAATGGGTATTTACAGCCCAATTGATCCGGTGCCTTCCATGTTTTTGGGCACTTCTGATATCACGCTGTACGAAATGGTGGGCGCCTTTAATACCTATGTTAATCAGGGTGTGTTTGTGAAACCATATTTTGTTTCGCGTATAGAAGACCGGTACGGAAATGTGATTGCCACATTCCAGCCCGAGCGTCATGAGGCGTTTGACGAGCAGACTGCTTACCTGATGGTGAATCTTTTGCAGGGAGTAATTGACCGGGGAACGGGGATAAGACTCCGTTTCCGGGATGGTTACGGAAAGTTTACCATGCCCATTGCAGGTAAAACCGGAACAACCCAGAACCATTCAGACGGCTGGTTCATCGGGGTAACTCCACGCTTAAGCGCAGGCGTTTGGACCGGAGCTGATTTGCGCAGTATTCATTTCAGAACCATCTCCTCGGGGCAGGGTGCGAATATGGCATTGCCTATCTGGGGATATTTTTACAAAAAAGTATTGGCCGACCCGTCGTTGGGGTACACAGAAGATATGCAATTCAAGCGGCCTGACAGTTTCAACATTAATCTTGATTGTGAGGGGGAAGAAGAGAAGAATACTCCATCCGACTTTAATGATTTCTTTTAGTAGAAGATTGTGACGAAAAACGGGGGCTCAACGAATTTTTCGTGTGCGCCCGCAGTTTATTTTTGATTCTGTTTAAAATAATATTTTTTTTTGAACTGCTTAATTTATAGGTAAAAGAGGTGCATATAAAATCAATTCTGGAGGGAATACTCAAAAAACTTTCAGGGGAGTTTGTGATGGGGCTCCAAAAATCTATACTTTTACCTGAAACAAAAAAGTACTAATTTTGCCGCTTACTCAAACGAATTACTTTGAAGGTCGCCAAAACTAATAAAGAACTACTCCTGCTAATCCGTGAAGATGATATGGTGGCGTTTTATCAGCTTTATGAACGTTACAGCAGGCGATTGTACGGTTTTGTTTTAAGGTATATAAAACAGGAGGCAGATGCTGAGGAGATAGTTCAGGAAGTTTTCGTTAAAATTTGGGAAGCACGAAACAAGATCGATGTCTATTCTTCCTTCGAATCATTTTTGTTTACTATCGCTTATAATACAACAATCAGTTTGTTCCGAAAAAGAGCAACTGAGAAAAAATACCTGGAGCATTTAAAAATGTTGCAACAAGCAGGAGCCTCTCCAGACTTGAACGACGAAGTTCAGTTTAATGAACTTAACGGACAGGTACAGTCACTGTTGAATGAACTGACCCCCCGCCAAAAAGAGATTTTTTTGTTAAGTCGCGACGAAGGATTAACACACGAAGAAATTGCCAAGAAACTCAACATCTCTGCTCTTACCGTAAAAAAGCACGTGGCCAATTCCCTTGCGTTTCTGAAATCACGGATGGATAGTAGTTTGATGTACAGTTTGTTATTTGCCTATTTGTTTCTTTCGTAAAAAAAATGGACTTTGCCTACTCCCTGAATGCCGGTTGCGCGTATTACCTTAAGGAAACAGCAAAAAGAGGAAGTTATTTTATAGTTTAGTTCGACCCATTTATGCCTCCCTTTGTTTTCGGGAGGCATTTATTGAAGCAAAAATGACAAAAGATAAACTAATACGATTTTTAAACAACCGGTGCACCGAAGAAGAGTTACAGGAAGTCATCAGGTGGGCTAATACAGAGGTTTTTAGCGCTGAAAGCAAAGGCTGGGTTTTGTCCGACTGGAATACATATCGGGAAGAACGAAATATTGAAGACGACGAAAAATTCGGTTCTGTTTTCGATAAAATTCAGAAAAAAATAGCTGTGGAAAATATTAAGCGGCAAAAGCAAAAAGGCCGGAAGCAGATGCTTGTTTCCTGGTTAACCAGGGCTGCGGCCATTTTGTTGTTGCCGGTAATGGCCTTTTTGTTTTACACCCTTTCGGAAATTGCTGAGATACGAGCCGGTGCATCTCAGTCGGCCAGTGCATTTCTTTCTGTTGATTCGCTGGAAATTATTGCCCCAATCGGCTCGCGAGCAGTAGTGCAGTTGTCAGACGGCTCAGTGGTGCATTTAAATTACGGTAGCCGGTTGAAGTATCCTCAAACATTTACCGGTAATACCCGGGAGGTAGTGCTGGACGGCGAAGGATATTTTGATGTGGCGCACAATCCGGAGAAACCCTTTATTGTGAAGGCGGGAGAGCTAAACGTAAAAGCCTTGGGAACTGCTTTTAATGTATCAGTCTACTCCGATAGCAATGCAATAGAAACGACGTTGGTTAATGGGAAAGTGGTTTTGGAAAGAAATGGTTCAGAACAGAGTTCCAAAGTAATTGGATGCATGATTCCCGGGCAGCATGTCAGTTACAACGTCAAAACGGGAATAATGTTAAGCTCTAAAGGCAGTGTGGAAAAATATATTGCCTGGAAAGATGGCAAGTTGATTTTTGATGAAACTGCAATTGCAGATGTCGCAGAAAAATTGGGACGTATGTTTAATGTGGATATTGAAGTAGAGGATGACATAAAAGATTATACTTACACCGTTACGTTTGAAGATGAACCTCTTTTTCAGATTCTAGATCTGATGACCGTGGCAACACCGGTAAAATATAATGCAATGGCGCGAACGAAATTGCCGGACGGGACTTTTTCAAAACAAAAAATTGTACTTAGAAGAAAATGAAGCAATAAAACTAATTTTACTACTAAAAAAAGATTTTGCCTATGAAGAACACCCTCCGTTAAGAACACCGGGGAAATGCGCTAACATTTCCCCGGAGAATAAAAATAATCAACCCTACAGTAATAGGGTATTTTAAACTAAACAATACAAAAATATGAAAAAAATTGGTGAACTGTTTGGGAATGTGAAAATTCCCAGACTAAGAAAGCTATTTAGACTTATGAAACTAACAGTGCTATTTCTTTTAATTTCTGTGGGATGTGTTTTTGCCAATAAATCGTATTCGCAGAACAAAACATTAACCCTCCACATGGAAAATACTACAGTGAAAGATGTACTTTCCGAAATTGAGGGACAAAGTGAATTCCGAATTATGTACAGTGGAAAGTTTATTGATGTAGAGCGAAAAGTGTCGGTGAATATGGAAGCTCAAAAGATTGAACAGGTTTTGAGTTCTTTGTTCGCAGGAACTGATGTCAGCTATACCGTAAAAGACCGTTTTATTGTTTTGGTTACACCCGAGTTGTTGGAAGAGGGTACGTTTGGCGTTTTTCAGGAACGTTCAGTATCAGGGAAGGTGACAGATACAGGTGGTCAACCTCTTCCTGGGGTGACAGTTGTGGTGAAAGGTACTACACAGGGAACCGTGACCAACGCTGATGGAGATTATACCCTTTCTCGCATTCCGGAAGACGCTGTATTAGTGTTTTCGTTTGTAGGAATGAGAACGCAGGAGGTGGTGGTTGGAGACCAAACATTAATCAATGTATCCATGGAAGAAGAAACGATTGGATTGGAAGAAGTGGTAGCAGTGGGCTATGGAACAATTAAAAGGAATAAAGTTACGACCCCGATTAGCTCTGTAGATACAGAAAGAATAAAAACTCAAAAAACAAATTCACTTGACCGCTCGTTGGAGGGACAAATCGCTGGGCTAAGCGTGAAGCAAACTACTGGATCTCCGGGAGGAGGTTCGGTAATGTCCATTAGAGGAGCAAGCTCAATTGGAGCAAGCAGTCAACCTTTAGTGGTTATAGATGGGATACCTGTTCAAGGAGGTTTTGGAAAAGAGCAGTCGGCATTAACGCTTTTAAATCAGGCTGATATTAAATCAATAGATGTGCTTAAAGGCGTGTCAGCAACAGCTATTTATGGTTCAAGGGGGGCAAATGGAGTTATTCTTGTTACAACAGAAAGTGCAGCCGAAGGAAAAACTGAATTTGCCTTCTCCGCAAGTGCGGGGATTGACAGAATGATGGGACGTGAAAAGCTTGATCTTATGAATGCAGAGGAGTTTTCTCAATGGAGAATTGAGAATGTTCAAGAGTATGAAGATTTTTATGGAGTACCCTATTTTAATGATCCAGATGAAGAAAAGTTGTTTTATGACATATACAATAATCCAGGAGAAAGCACCGATTGGTACGATGTAATGACACGTGTTGCCGCTAAACAGGAATATAATATGAATGTTACTCATGCAATGAAAAGCTTTTCAGGATTTTTTTCATTGGGGTATCTAGACCATCAGGGGATTATAAACGAAACCGGTTTTGAACGGATTTCTATGCGAGCTAATATGGCATATGAGCCGAATAACGCAATAAAAGTGGGACTTAATATTAACCCCACCATTAGAACTTGGGATGGAGAAATTGGAGGTGATAGAGGAAGTATCTATGGTAGTGCTTTTATGTCAACTCCTCTTGACGGACCATACATTGACAATGGCCCATGGGAAAGAGATAATTCAAATTATTACGATGGAGAGTATGATCTTGATATCTGGTCTCCTGGAACATTTAGCAATGTCAATGCTCTTCATGCAGTTGAGAATACCATAAATACAACACGAAATATTAACCTGTTTTTTCAACCTTCTCTTCAAATTACTCCAATTCATGGTTTAGTTTTACTTACCAGGTACAATGGACGGATAGAGAATCAAAATAAAGAGTACTTCAGGCCTTCCACCGTAAGTTCAGTTTACAATCCTCCACCACAAGCAGCAAGTGGCTACCATCAAACAAATAACCATCGTAGTTGGCAGTGGGAGAATATTGTTTCTTATGATTTTATACTCAAAGATCACTCCATTTCTGCGATGGGAGGTTATACAATGGAGAGATACAATGATTATTCGGTCAGGCTGAACGGTTCTCAGTATCCTAACAATGCTGTACATACAATCAATGCTGCAACCGAGCAGTCGGGAAGTAGTAGTACGTCGCAATGGTCAATGATGTCATATTTATTGCGTCTGAATTATGATTATCAGGCAAAATACCTTTTCACTGCATCATTAAGAAGGGATGGATGTTCCAGGTTTGGAGAAGAAAATCGATGGGGGTATTTCCCTTCCATCTCTTTAGGATGGAATATATCTAAAGAAAGTTTTTTCCCTGAATCAAGCTGGATTACCAACCTGAAAATAAGAGGTGACTACGGAACAAGTGGTAATAATGCCATCGGTAATTATACATGGATACCTACTTTAGCTGCAAATAACTATACATTGGGAGGCCAGATTGTAAACGGCAAAAGAATATCGTCAATAGGCAATGCATCTTTGGGATGGGAGAGATCAAAAGAGTTTGATGTGGGACTTGACCTTATCCTTTTTGGAGGGAGAGTAAACTTTGCCTTTGATTACTACAATAAAATCACAAAGGACATGTTATGGGGAGTTACCTTGCCAAGATCTTCTGGCTTTAGTTCTATTCAGGATAATATTGGAGAAATAAGAAATAGGGGAGCTGAGTTTCAAATCAATTCAACAAACATAAAAAATTCCAATTTCACATGGAACATGGACTTTAATATATCTTTTAACCGGAACAAAGTTCTCAATTTAGGTAATGTTGATAGAATTTTGACAGGAGCTAGAAATTATTCCATAACTGTTCCAGGGCAACCAATGGCTATGTTTTACGGATGGGAAAGTTTGGGAATTTTAAATACATGGGATGATGTCCATAATAATGCAACTTTCCCGACATCAGTACCAGGAACACCACATTACGCCAATCATGGAGGGGGGGATATTATCGATGATAATGACAAGATTATTATTGGTAATCCTCATCCTGCTTTCACGGGAGGGTTTAATAATACTTTTAAATACAAAAATTTTGATTTAAATATTGCGATGAGTTTTGCTCATGATTTTGATGTTTGGTGTCAGTTGGAGGAAGATGTACTAAATCTGGATGGAGTGTTTAATGTATTAACAGAAGTGAAAGAAAGGTGGCGTTCTCCAGAAAAACCTGGGAATGGAAGAATAGCTGCCACGTTCCATGTTACAAATATTGACAGGTGGGAAAATTCAGACTGGGTAGCTAATACTTCATTTATAAAAGGGCAGAATATAACGTTGGGGTATTCTTTAAACAATGTCCGCTTCTGCAATGCGCTACGGTTATATATGTCAGCACAGAATGTATTTATCCTTACTAATTTCAGATATGGCAATCCTGATGCCAACTTGCAGGGTGCAAATGCGTTACAGCGTAATTTTTATAATTACGATTATCCTCTGGCAACTACAATGATGTTTGGTGTTGATATTAAGTTCTAAAATATAGTGAGATGAAAAATATAGAAAAATGTATTATATTAATACTGATAAGTATAGTATTTATGTCTTGTGAAGGTTTTCTAGATGAAATACCTATTTCTAATGAAACTACAAAATCTTTTTTTAATACTTCTGAGGATTTTGAACAGATTCTTAACTCTTCTTACAGAAGCTTGCAAGGAATTGCAGACAATAGAATAGGAACAACGGGGGCCTATTGGGCTATGTCAGAAATGCGGTCAGATAATACAACATTTCAGTATAACACAACCGACCAGTCGGGGCATCGGTTTTGGTCACTGAATAATTTTACTTTAAGTGCACAAGATGAGATAACACATAATATATGGACATCTTCTTATGATGGGATTGGAAAATGTAATAACCTCATTCAATACAGTGAAGGTGTAGAGTATGAAAACAAGGATAGATACATTGCAGAAGCGAAATTTTTAAGAGGTCTATATTATGCATATCTCGTTCGATATTTTGGAGATGTTCCTTTGGTTACAAAATCGGCAGGAGCCTACGAAGAGGCATTTGAAAACAATAAAAGGGTGCCTAAGGAGCAGGTTTATGAGCAGATATTTAAGGATTTGAATGAAGCGAAAAACGTTCTTCCTGCTACATATTCTTCCGATAATGCTGGTAGAGCAACTTCTGGTGCAGCAAGACTGCTTTTAGCTAAAGAATATATGTGGAATGGAATGTATGGAGAGGCGAAAATGGAATTGGAAGCAATTGTTAACAGTCCGGAAAATCCCTACAAATTGCTTGACTCTTATGCGGAAGTTTTTGAAGGGGGCATTCCGAACACTAAAGAGATTGTTTTTTCAGTACAATTTATTGCTGGAACATATGATTTGCATAGTACCTTCATGTACTGTTTTCTTCCCTGGAATTCGGAAACCGAGTTACTTCCTCTTGGACAGATTACAGCCAGAACAGGTATGAATATACCTACAACAGATTTAATAAACTCGTTTGAGAAAGGAGATGAAAGGTTATCAATGATTGATACATCTTATATAGATCATGGATTTGCCACATATCATGATTCTATTGTTCCATATACAAAAAAGTACCATGATGCAGGACACGCAGTTCAGACGCAAACTGGAACAAATTTTCCTCTTTTCAGGTATCCTCATGTTTTGTTGATGCTTGCTGAATGCTACGTTAGAGAAGGAGGAGGTGATGCTGACGAGCTTGTAAACGAGGTAAGAAGGCGTGCAGGATTAAGTCCTATGCAAAATGTTACGCTTGACGATATAATACATGAGAGGAGGATAGAGTTTCATTGCGAAGCAGACCGCTGGGATGTTTTAGTTAGAACAGGCCAGGCCGAGGAGGTAATGAAAGCCCATGGAGTAAGAGAAAAGGCACTAAGACCAGGAGCTGTCATTCCAGAAAATGCTTTCACAAAAATAAAACTTTTGTATCCTATCCCATCTTTTGTGCTTCAAACAGATGCGACGATGGAGCAAAACTCCGAATACAAGTGATAAGTAAAAATGTAAGAAAGGGAGGGCTTTTGCCCTCCCTTATGTATGATGCAAATTAATACACTGAAATTTTGTAAAGGTCATCTTTGGCATAGCTGACTTTCATTACGAATCAAAAGCTTCATAAAATGAAAATACAAACGGCTCTATTATTTTTAATGCTCTGTATAGGAGTTTATGCACAGGGGCATGAGTGGCAAGCTAAACGAATAACCGCTGTGGAAGGACAAAATGAATCAAATAGTTGGTTTAATTTTAGAACAGAAAAACAATTGGAAATTGTTCCTAAAAAAGCAGTGGCAAGAATTGCTTGTGATTCGAAATTCTGGCTATGGATAAATGGTAAGATGGTCGTTTTTGAAGGGCAGGTAAAGAGGGGCCCCACACCGCATGATACCTATTATGAGGAGATTGATATTGCCCCATTCCTAAAGCCTGGTGAAAACTGTTTGGCCATTCTTTTGTGGTATTTTGGTAAGGACGGTTTTTCTCATAAGAGTAGCGGAGAATCGGGGCTTGTATTTCAATGTGACGAAATAGATCTTAAAAGCGATGAAAACTGGACAGCCGAGCTAAACAAAGCATATGTCCATACGGGGCATCTCAACCCTAATTATCGTCTATCAGAATCCAATATAAAGTTTGATGCAAGAATAGGAAACTTTGAGTGGGTGTTGCCCGGTTATAAAGGAAAAATGCCGAATGCGAAAGTCATTGCAAAGGCTCAGGATGCTCCATGGAACAGGTTGATAAAGAATCCTATTCCATTATGGAAAGATTATGGTGTAAGAGAGTATGAAAATGCTGCAGATATTCCTTCGGTTGGTTCTGGTGAATGGATTGAATGCAAGCTTCCTTACAATTGTCATATAACTCCTATTCTTGATATTGATGCTCCAGAGGGAGCACTCATAAAAATGCAGACTGATAATTTTGATTATATGGGCTTAAATGTTGCTTCAGTAAGGGCTGAGTATATTACTAAGAAAGGAAGACAAGAATATGAGTCTTTAGGCTGGATGAACGGGCACGTTGTGAAATACTATATTCCAGAAGGAGTTCAAATAAAGGCTCTTAAATACCGGGAGACAGGGTTTAATACTGAATTTACTGGATATTTCAGGTGTAGTAATAAGTTTTATGAGAGACTATGGACTAAAGCTGCCCGTACACTTTATGTTACAATGAGAGATACATACATGGACTGTCCGGATAGGGAGAGAGCCCAATGGTGGGGTGATGCTGTTAATGAATTGGGAGAGGCTTTTTATGCTTTATGTCCGAACTCAGCTACGATAAGTAAAAAAGGAATAGTAGAGTTGATAAACTGGCAACGAGAAGACGGTGTTTTATATTCTCCTATCCCTGAGGGGAACTGGGATAAGGAGCTCCCCGGACAAATGCTGGCCAGTGTAGGATATTATGGTTTTTGGACATATTATATCAACACCGGAGATAGAGAAACTATAGCAGGGGTTTATGATGGGGTTCGGAGATATCTTGATGTTTGGAAGTTGAAGCCAGATGGCACACTTGTAGAGCGCTATGGAGAGTGGTACTGGGGAGATTGGGGAAGTGATATTGATAAACAACTTCTGTTTAATGCTTGGTATTATTTAGCTTTAAAGGGATATAGAAATATGTCTGAATTGCTAGGCAATCAGGATGAAGTTCGACGGGTCGGTAATGAGATGGCAGCCTTTAAGGAATCTTTTAACAAAATATTTTGGGATAGTAATGGTTATCGAACCGCAAATTATGAAGGAAAATACGATGATAGAGCACAAGCTCTTGCCGTAGTCTCTGGACTTGCTGAAAGAGATAAATGGGACAAACTTCTGGGTGTTTTTAAGACATCACATCTTGCAAGTCCATATATGGAGAAATATGTTCTTGAGGCTCTTTTTATGATGAACCAGCCTGTGTATGGCTTAGAACGTATGAAAAAGCGCTATTATAAAATGGTTGATGTATCTCCATGGTCAACTTTGTATGAAAATTTTGGAGATGGAGACGATAGGGTTGGGCACGGCACAAACAACCATGCATGGAGCGGTGGGGGATTAACCATTCTTGCTCAATATGTTTGTGGTTTAGAGCCAGTTCAGGCTGCATGGGAAACTTTCAGAGTTAAACCACAGCTTGGTACTCTTTCTTATGCTGAAACGGGAAATAAAACGATTGCAGGAGATGTGTCTGTCAGGATTGAGCAATCTAAATCCGAAATGATTATAAAGTTGAAAGTACCCTACGAGAGTAATGCAGAAGTGTATATTCCAAATAAATACAAAACAGTTAAGTTAAATAATCAGACCATTTTTGATGAGAAATTGCTAGGGGAAGGTGTAGAGTATCTCGGGAAACAAGAGAACAGTATTGTTTTTAAGGTAGGGAGTGGAGAGCATGTGTTTACCACAAATTAATGAATCTACGTAAATACATACCTTTTAAAGATTTTGCAGTCAGAAAGAGATTGTGAATCGAAGAAAATTTTATAAGAAAAACACTAAAATATTTAAGATATGAAGATTCCTTTTCAGTTACTTATAATAATGTCTATTATCACGGCATGTAGTGTAGATACTGTCAATATTCCTCAAGATGGGCGTTTTGTGGATTACTCTTCAATGATTGAGGAATTCAGAAGCCCAGGAGCAGATTATCGCTCTGCTCCTTTTTGGGTATGGAATCACGATGTATCCCAAGACGATATTAACTATAGTTTGACCGAATTTAAGAAGAATGGGATCGATGGAGTTTTTCTTCATCCTCGGTATGGAATGATTACTGAATATCTTTCTGATAATTGGTTCGAGCTGGTTGATTATACTAAAGAGCGTGCAAGGGAACTTGATATGCGGGTTTGGATTTACGATGAAAATTCATACCCTAGTGGATTCGCGGGAGGGCATGTGCCTGAGCAAATGCCTGAGTCATATAATCAAGGGATAGATCTTGTTCCGCACCGTATGGAAAAGTTAGATTTGCATGGAGATTACGAACGAATCAAATATGTTTTTAAAAACTCAAATGGAGAATGGCAAAACATAACGTCGTCGATGGCACAAGAGGACGGTCAACTGGGAGATTACGTCATTCTGGAACTTAAAAATTCTTCTTGGGGGTCAAAATGGTATGCTGGTTTCTCTTATGTGGATCTTCTGGTGAAAGGCGTCACAGAGAAGTTTATGGATATCACGATGGCTGGATATGAGAAATATTTGGGCGATGAGTTTGCGAAAACTGTTCCAGGAATATTTACGGATGAACCCAATATTGCAACTACTCATCGAAATGCAATAAGATGGACTCCCGATCTTTTTGAAGAGTTTAAAAAGAAATGGGGATATGATTTGGAGCCTTACCTGATATCTCTAATATATGAAACAGGAGAATGGAAGAAGATTAGACACAATTATCAATACGTTCTTCTTGATATGTTTATAGAACGCTGGTCTAAACCCTGGTATAATTATACGGAAGATAAAAACTTGGCATGGACAGGCCATTATTGGGAGCATGGTTGGCCCAGTCCTCATCATGGTCCTGATAATATGGCCATGTATGCTTGGCATCAGGTTCCGGCTATTGATATGTTGTTTAATACTACAGAATTGCGTCCCGATCAGTTCGGCAATAATGTAGCCGTAAAGGAGCTCTCCTCTGTTGCAAATCAATTCGACAGACACAGAGCACTTAGTGAAACCTATGGAGGTGCAGGATGGGAATTGCGTTTTGAAGACATGAAGCGGCTGGGAGATTGGGAATATACTTTGGGGGTCAACTTTCTAAATCAGCATCTTTCTCATATGTCACTGGCAGGTGACAGAAAACATGATTATCCTCAGTCGTTTATGCCTTATGTTTCATACTGGAAACTTTACAAAAAGCAAGCCGATTACTTTGCCCGCTTATCTGTGGCTTTGTCATCCGGAATACAAGAAAATAAAATACTGCTTCTGGAACCCACAACAACAGCATGGATGTATTATTCTCCATACCAGGGAATGACTAACGATCGATTTAATACATTGAAAGAAAGCTTTAGTAATCTTGTTGATTTCATAGAGTTTCAACAAGTTGAGTATGATTTGGGATGTGAGAACATTATCAGGGATAATGGGAGTGTGGAAGGAAATAGCTTTGTTGTTAATAAGAGAAGTTATGATGTGGTAATTATTCCCGATGTAATGGATAATTTTGATAGTCGCACTATGGATCTTTTGGAACAATATGCTAAGAATGGTGGCGTTGTTGTTCAGATTGGAGAGAGCGAAAAATTTGTCAATGGAATTTCTACAGATAGAGTTGCTGCTGCAACACAGCAAGATAGCTGGAATGTCGTGCCAATTATGAATAAGTCAGTTGTAGGAAAGTTTCTGAGCAATGCTTCAATTTCGATAGAATCCTCAAAAAGAGGAGAGATGTATCATCATCGAAGAAAGCTTATTGACGGAGAGATACTGTTCTTCTCAAACTTCAGCTTAGAAGAAAGCGCTAATACAATTGTTAAAGTAGAGGGTAAGTCAGTAGAAGGAATGTGTCCTCAAACCGGAGAAACTTTTCCCATCGCTTATAAGAGAGATAAGAAGAATTTGATATTTAATGTAGAGCTTGATCCTGCAGGGAGCTATATGGTTTATGTGCATAAAAAACAAACCATTCCACCCAAAGAAGAGATTCCTATCCTTCAGGTCACAAAGTTACCAGCTTCACTGAGCAGTGTTGAAGCCTTATCGCCCAATATTCTCACCGTAGATTTTGTGACATTAAAAATCGGTGAAGGAAAAGAAGAGAATATGTTTTTTGCAAAAGCCTCGGAGAGGGTCTATAAACATTACGGATTCGAAGATGGTAATCCTTGGTTTGCATCAAGTCAGTTTAAAACAGAGATACTTGACAGGCAAAGCGAGTATAAAGAGGGTGATGGTTTTGAAGTAAGTTATGCTTTCCTGATAGATAAAGATGTTGATACGTCGAATAGTCGTTTGGTGATTGAAAGATCAAACTTATACAACATTACACTAAACGGGAAAGAAATAGAAGCAAAACCTGGAGATTTTTGGCTTGATAGGGAATTGCATTTTATAGAGGCAGCAGATTTTTTGAAGGAAGGCGAAAACAGATTAAAACTAACTGTTGACAAATTTAATGTGCTTTGTGAGATAGAGCCAGTATATCTTTTAGGTAATTTTTCACTTGAGTCATTTAATGCGGGCTGGAAAGTTGTTCCGGCTAAGCCACTGAAGATTGGGAGCTGGATTGACCAAGGGGCCCCTTTCTATGGAAGAGATGTAAGGTATAAAAAAGAGATTGAAACAAATAAACAAGGAGTGTTCGAGGTTAGACTTCCGCTTTGGAATGGTACAGTTGCAGAGGTAATTGTTAATGGCAAAAGCTTTGGGATTATACAGACTCAGCCATATTCTAAAAATGTAAATTTACAAAAAGGCATGAACGAAATCTCTGTAATTGTTCATGGAAGCCTAAAGAATACTTTTGGTCCACATCATGGAATTACACGTAAAGGTATTGTAACACCATGGGACTTTAAAAGAGGGGCGGAGAGGCAACCCAAGGGAGTTGAATATGATTTTCTTGAATACGGATTAATAGAGGACTTTGTCGTCTCTAGGGTAGATGAGAGTTAAGTCAATCCTGCTTCCTTTTCTTGTTCTCCTGTAAGTTTTTTTGATTTGCTGTTGCGATTTTTCCGATTTCTGTTCCTTTTTTAGTGCCTCTGTTGATTTTTTTGTCATTTCTGCGGTATTTTTTGTTACCCTGTCCTTTTTTTCTGACTTCCAGTGGAACAGGGAAGTGTAAAATTGAGACAGGAAGGGGCGAAAAACAACTGGGCGTCCCGTATTTTTACAGGACGCCCGATGTTACGACAGGAGACACAACGTTATTCAGTTGCTTCACTATTGTCGTTACTGGTTTTCCGGTTTTGTTTTCTCCAGTATTCGCTTGAATAGCCTTTTAGCCGGTTTTTATCTTTTCGGAATACATATTTCCCGGCTTCACGTATTTCATCCACCAGTGCTTTCAGGTGGGTGTAGGCCTTGTCGCGGATGGTTTTTGAGTAGTTGGGATCGGATTTGTCGCCGTTTGCTTCGGCCAACAGATCGGCAAGTTCGTCTGCCCGGGTAGCCGCCAGATCCAGTTGCGCGAGATCGAACCCGATGGCTGTAAGCGGCGCAGGATATTCGCGTCCCAGAACGGAAATGTCGTTTAAATCCTGTATCATGTCGGCATGGCTGCTGCCTTCGGAGATAGCATTTACACGGCTCAACAGGGCATCATCTTTTCGGTAGGCAAACCGTAGCGAGGCCAGTAAATCGTCGCGGAAAGCATAGGCTTCAGGCGCTTGTTCGGCCCATTGTTTCTGTGCTTCCTGTTGCGAGCGGTAGTCTTTGTTCCAGATAGATTGTGCTTCGCGACAGGCACCCGCGCGTACGGGCAGGTCGTTAATCGTGTCGGTGGTAATCCCGACTACTGCTAATGCAGCGGCATCGTCTAAACTCCAGTAATGGAGGTTTTCCGCCTCCTGTAGAAACACGTCCACAGGGATGCCGGGTTCCCGGGTTTCCTCATCAGGAATAGCCTGAATGTCTGATAATCTGGCATTGTAATCTTCTAGATTTGACATAATTTTGTAATTTTACATTGTTAATAATGTGCCCTTTAAAGGGCGTTGTTTATCACTACCGGCAGGTTCCGTTAAAGCTTGCCGGTTTTTATTCTTCAGGGATAACTGCAATTTTTTGTCAGTTATATTTTGTTGTTCAAGGTTACTTTCATTATTGGGGGGTGACCAACCCAAATCAATTAATATTCAAGTTAGTAATTATTCTTTAAAAGAAAAAACAGGCAACGTATAGGAAAAAGGGGAAGAACTTTACCTCCTAAAAGCACCGACAACCTTTTAGAAAATGGTTTGTACTTATTTTTTGTGTCGATCTTAGGTGTCATGACAAATCAGCCGGTTCTTCGTGGTTGGTTCAACCAATCCGCACGATTGTGTTAATGTGTATTTTCGAATGGCTATCTGGTTTTTTCTTAATTTTGAAATTGTAATTTATAAACCAATTCAAATCTCTGATAAAACCGGTATGGAAGATGCGCTTTCCGGACACAGAAACGGAGTGGCAATATTAAAACTGGTTGAGCAAAAACAGATGATGATGAAAGATGCCTGGCTCACCTGCATCGGCCATAAAAGACCCAAAATGCGGGCTGGGCTTCCGTTTGATGAAGCACAACAGAAATGCGCAGCAATCAACAAACAAATAAAAGCTTTAATGGAGGGATGTATTATTACTCCGGATGCCGCTCCTAAATAGTTTTATGAACCAGCTTTGTCGTTTGACTATTACAAATAAACAAGTTTGCCTATTAGTAACAAACAAGTTATATTTATGCTCAAATTCAGATTGATATGATTAAGAAGTCAGATCTAGAAACAGTCATTCATTTGCAAAAAGAGCGTTTTTTGAAATCTACTGATGAAATTGAGCGTGAATTACTTCAGCTTTTACCATTGTCTCTTTCAAACCATGCGTTGATTATTTCAGGTGTACGCAGGTGTGGAAAAAGTACATTGATAAAACAGTTAGTGAATCAAGAGCCTTCAGATGCATTCTATATCAACTTTGATACTCCAAAACTCTATGAATTTGAAATCAATGATTTTGAGGTGCTTGACCAGATAATATATACAGCTAATCCAAAAAAATTATATTTTGATGAGATACAGGTTGTTTTGGGTTGGGAGCTGTATGTGCGCCAAAAACTCGATGAAGGCTATCAGGTGCTTGTAACCGGCTCTAATGCATCACTTTTGAGCAAAGAACTCGGAACCAAATTAACAGGTAGGCACATCACCAAAGAGCTTTTCCCTTTTTCGTATGTTGAATTCATCCGCTTCAAAAAAATTGAATCGGGGATAGATTCATTTCGATCGTATTTCCGCCTTGGTGGTTTTCCCGAATATGTAAAACATGAATCCCCGGAAATATTAACTTCTCTTTTTGACGACATTTTATTTCGCGACATTGCCGTGCGGCATGGAGTGCGTGATGTGAAATCGCTGCAGCGTCTGCTGTTGTACCTGGTTGCAAACGTTGGGAGCTTAATAACTGCAACACGGTTAGCTACTTTATTGGGGATTAAAAGTTCAGCAACTGTGCTCGACTATCTTTCCTATTTTGAGCAATCATGGATTTTGGGATTGCTGCCTAAGTTTTCATGGTCGTATCGCGCCCGTTTGGTGAATCCTCGCAAAGTTTACATCATTGATAATGGCTTAGTCAATGCTGTATCACCATCATTCTCTGAGAATAATGGGCGTAAGTTGGAAAATTGTATTTACTGGTTTTTACGACAGAAGCAGAAAGAGATTTTCTATTTCAACGAAACCGGGCACGAGTGTGATTTTGTAACATTTAAGAATAATAAGGTTGAAGAGGTTATACAGGTTTGCTATCATTTAGAACCTGAAAACCGTGCCAGAGAAGAAAATGGATTATTGGCTGCCATGGATTTTTTTAATCTGAATAATGGAACTATCATTACCATGGATCAATCGGATATTATTCAAATAGGAGAAAAGCGTATCAATGTAATTCCTGCGTATAAATTTAGTGAGGCTGTGTGATGGGACGATATTTGATCGTCGGGGGTTATTATGAGTGCCCGGCCGGGTGCTTAATAAAATTTAGCCATAACTTTCAATAGGGTTCAACTCAGACACTGTTTGGTCTGGCATGGTGGCATCACTTCGGTAAGTATGTCTGGAATTTAGGAGACTGTAAAATGAACTCTGTCCAACAGTATTAATTTTGCAAGACAGAGTAATTATGGAAAGTAAAAAATTTAAAGCGATGCGTGACAAAGCCC
>NZ_FQUM01000035.1 GCF_900129025.1 Mariniphaga anaerophila
AAATTTATTCATTTTCCAGCCAATCTGGGCAACCAAAATTCGATATTCTTTCACTTTTTTCAAAGCTCCGCTTCCTCAGTTACATTTCATTTGTCGTTGAGGAATAATCTTTTCTGTCTTGCTCTTTTCTTTGTTTTCTTCTTTTCTTTCCAAAATCTGGCTGACTGTCCAGAAATCCTGTGCTTGTCTTTTTTCTTTTCCTTTCTTGTCTTTGTCTTTTTGCAATAAGTTTTTATTTGTTAATCAGTTCCTTTTTCAAATGCGCTGGTAACGGTCACTTGTAAGTTGTCGTTGCGGATTTCGGAGCTCGTTCCTGTCCGCGAGGACGGAACGATGTTGCGAGAATCCAGCGTACTACATACCACAAACCCCGCAATGCAATTTACAATTTGTTATGCCCAGTATTTTAAATTCTTTTTTTGTTTTCAATGTTTATAATTACATTTTGTAATTCAGTTGGTATTTCAGAAATAGTTAATTCCTGAGCTAATTTGTTTGAGTTTAGAGAAACATTGTAATTGTTGTTTGTCCAATTGCTGATTTTTTTGATTAAACTCTTTCCTGAAACAATTGCAAATTTATCAGTCCAAGAATCTTCTAATTCTTTTTGTGCTTTCTTTCTTGCTGTGCTAGGTTCAAGAAAATTTCCTGTTCTTCTTGCGTTAATGTGAATTTTGTCTGTTAAAAGGTCAAGGTAATCTTCTTTGAGGCTTTCTGCGATTGAATCAATCGCATTTTTAATTTCATCTAAATCAACCACTTTTTTTGATTCTCGTTCTAAAATTCTTTTAATAGCATGTGGTTCAATAAGATAATTTTCAATTTCTTTCCTTTTCCAAATCTTTAGATTAATACCATGTTTTTGTGCTTCGTCAATTCTATCCTTTATTTCATCTTCAGTATGATAGTCGGAATCAAATATGCAGTAAATTATTATGTTTTCTTCTCCTGCATTTTTGAGCATTAATTTGGAACCAACTGCTCGATTCCATCCTCCCCAACCACCTATTGATAAATGTGGTATTGCATCTAATGGTTCAGGACTATTTTTAAAAATGGTATTCTGTATTCTTTTTAGAATATCGATGTCTTTCCCTTCAACAATTAGTAATTTATTCGCAGACCATAAACGAGCTAAAGCTACATTATGAATACTACCCATGTTTAATAAGACTTTCTGTACTGCGTTAAAATCAGAAGCAAAAACAGATTTTTCTTTCTTTTTGTCAATTATCAAAATGTTTTCTGGTTCGACTTCCGACATTATTTCTACGGAATGAGTGGCAACAATTACTTGTGAATATTCATTTTTTAAATATCGAATAAGTTTACGTTGTAGGTCTGCATGCATATATACATCAGGTTCATCTAAAATTACTGTTGAATTACTATTGCATCTAGCAAGAAACCAGAGAGTTTGCAGCCACATTTGCAATCCATGTCCCATTAATCCTATCTCTGTTGTAAAAATTCCTTCTTGTATTAATAAATATGGATTTAACTCGGAAAATCTATCCCCAGGATTATATTCTAGAAGTCTGATTCCATCCCATGTGGTTTCTACAATTTCTTTAAATTTTGGATAATAAGAGGGAAAACATCCAAGCTGATTTCTAAAGTGTCTGGAAGAAGTAGGGGAATCTAAATTTTGTTTTACATAGTCTGCTAAAAGTACTTTTTCATCCAATATTAAAGGTCCAATTTGCGGTAATATATTAAGTTCCGGTAAATCAAGTTTTTTTATTTTATCTTTTTTACAAACGTTTCTGTTTTCATCGAATAGAACTGCGTGAAATTGTTTCTCACCAGCAAAGTATATTACAATTTTGGTTTTATTATTAAACTCAGCAGTTATAATTGCGGGAGGGTCACCGTATGAATGAAAGATATTTTTATATGAAAAGTCGATTCTTGCCAAGGATGGGCTTACTCCAGTGTTAGTTCTTGGTATTTTAAGCCAAGGAGGCACATATCTAAATGGTGCTGTTTTATATCTTTTGGTTACTAAAGAAACCAATCTAAGTGCTTCAATTAAAGTTGTTTTTCCTGCATTGTTTTTGCCTACAACAATACTCAAATCTCGAAATTCAATTTCATGTTTCGAGTATCCTCGATAATTTTCAATTGTTAGTTTTTTTATCATGTTGTAGGTTCTTTTTTAATATTGGGCATAACGGTCACTTGCAAGTTGTCGTTGCGGATTTCGAAGAGCGTCAGTGTCCGCCAGGACCTGACGGTCAAGAAAGGAGCAGAGACAACGCACACCACTGCACCCGCAATGCAATTTGCAATTTGTTATAGCACGTTTTTTAATTTATTTCAATTAATACCTCAGATTCAATACCATTTCCATAATCTTTCAGATTTTGAATCTTACACTGAAATTCCGCCTTATTTGCAAAATGTAGTCTTAAAATTTGTCTTATTTTATTTGGCTCATTTTCCTTTATTCCAACTATTTTTCCTTCTCCATTTTTAAATTCCAGTTTTAAGATTCTTTCTTTCAAATGGTCTACAATATTTTGCGAAAAAACAGGATAAATTAATTCTCCTTTTTCTATTTTAATTTGATTGTCTATGTAAAGTCTGGCTTGAATTTTTTTTACTCTAACTGGTTTTGACAACTCGTCTAACAATTTGGGATATTCGTTTTTTAAATAATTGTCATTGAGCATTTCCTCTTTTGACTTTTCAAGGAGTTTAATTTCAATTTTTTTGTCAGCAACTACTTCTGCTTCAAAAGCTTTTTCATTTCTTAAATGAGTCGCTAACTTCTTATTTTCGTGTTGTCCTATCAAACCGTCACCACTCAAATAACCAAATTCATAGATGTGTACAATATTGGTATCTGGTTTTAACCATAGATTGACAGATGTTCCAATCGGAAGTTTTTTGTCAATTTTTAATTCGATTGAGTTTGTGTTCTTCTTGCCAAAAATGTTGAATAGTCCCATCGTGTTTTTATTTTTCAAAATGTTCGTTAAGGCACATGGTTAACAAAGTTAAAGTCACATGAGTTACACTAAATTCGTGCTCAGCCTTGTAATATTTTGTTTATCACGAATATC
>NZ_FQUM01000015.1 GCF_900129025.1 Mariniphaga anaerophila
GCCAGCGCCGATGGTACTGCGTAAAAGTGGGAGAGTAGGCCGCTGCCGGATTTATCCAAAGCCCATGTTCTTTGAGCATGGGCTTTTTTATTGTTGTTTGCTGTTAATTTTCCTGAAAAGTGGTTAAGTTGTATTTGTCGTTCCCCTTCTTTTTTTAGTTTTGTTCAGCTTTTGCACAAGAATATGCATAAAATAAGTTTGATAAAATTTTTCTTAATCACCTGCATTTTTTTGCCGGGAATAATTTTTGCTCAACAACGTCCTGTGGGGAGAGGGGCAGATGCTTCCCGAAGTTTTTCCGAGACGCCAAATAAAGACGGTACTGCTTCTTCTAAAAAGGAAGTAGAACCTGGTATCAAACTTTGGCGTATAAATGGGTATGGCGCTTTTAACGATTCAATCAAACTAGATACCCTTTTGGATTACTACCATATTTACAATCCCGCATTTAAAGATGCTGTAACCGTGTCGGACGTTGGCAACTATGCTACTCCATATCAAAACAATGATTTTTTTAGCAGAAAATCGAATGTTGATTTTTATTTTTTGAGAAGCAGGGAAGCATATCTGTTAACACCACAAACAGTTCAATACTATAATACCCGTACTCCTTATACGCTTTTAGACTTTTCGCAGAGCGAGCACCGAACCAGAAAAAACGAAACCCGGTTTAATGTACTGCACACGCAGAATGTAAAACCATGGTGGAACTTTACATTTAGGTACGACCAGGCACGGTCTGCCGGACAATATAAAAATCAGGAAACAAAAAACAATTTTGTAACGCTATATTCAAGTTACGATAAAGACCGCTTAAGTATTCATGGGGGGTTTATCAGTAATAGTATTTTGAACAATGAAAATGGCGGGCTTGATAAAGACGCAGATCTTTTGGGAGAGCCGGATACTGATTTTCTTGATGTGAACCTTACTTCTGTTCGGTCTGAATTTGGAAGTACTTACTTTTTTACAACAGGCGAATACCGTTTGGGACGATTTAATGAAATTGTTGTTGAAACGGAGGAAGAGTCTGATGATGAAGAGGAAGAACCCCAAACCATTAGGGAATTCAAGCCTTTTGCGGGTATAAGTTATTCATTCGAACTGCAAAAGCACAAAAAGGATTACATTGATGAAGAGGATCCAACCAATACTTTTTTCCCGGATGCTTATTATGGCGAAGATTATACAAAAGATTCCATCCGCTTTTTCCAACTTCGAAATGTTATTCAACTGAAGCAATACGAAAACCTGGAGCGGAAAACAAGCTTTGGAAAAAGGGTGTTTTTAGGACAGGAATTTGTTAAAGTAGGTTCTCCCGGAGAAATTTCGGGCAATTTTATTCCAATATTTGGCGACTACAGTTATCGAACCAAAAGGTACTCGAATGTATATGCAGGAGGAGGGATTTTCAGAGAAGCAGGAAAATTCTGGACCTGGAATTTTGATGGCCGGATATTCTTGATTGGAAGAAATGCCGGGCAAACCGAGTTGAATGGAACCATTTCAAAACCCTTGTCTTTTTTTGGAGATTCTTTAGCATCATTTCGTGTTAAGGGAAGTATTGAAAACAGGGTGCCCGATTATTTTCAGGAGGAGTTCTACTCAAACCGAATTCAATGGGATGTGGATTTGAAAATGGAACAACGCATGACCGTTAACGGGACGCTGGAAATTCCAAAGAGAAAGCTGGAACTGAATGCCAATTACGCTATCGTCAACAACTTTATTTATAACAATACCGAAGGGGTTCCAACGCAATTTGGAGGGCAGTTGCTGGTTTTATCCGCTTATGCCGATAAAGATTTCAACTACCGAAATCTGCATTTTCGTACTAGGTTGCTTTGGCAAAAACCTTCTAATGGAGATATTTTGCACCTGCCGGATTTTTCCGGCTTTGTGTCAGCCTACTATAAATTTGTAATTTCTAAAGTTCTTTTTACGCAAATTGGTCTCGATGTGAGGTACAACACAGCTTATTATGCTGACGCCTATCATCCGGCCACTGGTTTTTTTCATCTTCAAAACGAAACGAAAATAGGGGATTTTCCTTATATTGATGCACATGCCAATTTGCGGTTGAAACGTACCCGGTTCTTTTTTAAGATGATGAACATTGGAACATCGTTCATTAACAAAGAGTATTACACAATTCCGGGCTATCCAATGAACCGCATGACCTTCAGAATGGGGGTTGCATGGGCGTTTTACGATTAATGATGCACGTGAAATTATATAAGTTTCTTTCCTGTTTTTTTCTGTATCCTTTTTTTTTGTTGCTTTTATTTTCTTGTGGTGGGGAGAATAAAACCGTGAATAATGATGGTGTAGAAAATGAACCCTCTAATCTTTTTCGAATTCAGGAAACAGGAGTGTTGAAAGTTGTTATCGATTACAATTCCACGAACTATTTTGTTTACCGCGGAAAGCCAATGGGGTATCAATACGAGCTTGTACTTGCGTTGTGCGAGGATATGGATGTGAAACCCGAGATTTTTGTAAGCAACAACATGTCGGAAACTTTTAGGGGGCTAAAAGAAGGAAGGTTTGATTTGGTTGCAAAAAACCTTACCGTAACCCGTGCCCGACGAAAGGAAATCGCTTTTACAAAACCGCTGAAGCAGACACGCCAGGTTATTGTACAACGAAAAAAATCTGCTGACGCGCCCGATTCGCTGTTTCTGAAAACTACTCTGGATATGGCCGGAAAGAAAATATACGTTCAGAAAAATACAACCTATTATCGGCGTTTGATTCATCTATCAGAGGAAATCGGTTATCCCATTGAAATTGTAGAAGACTCGATAAACGGAGTAGAAAAACTGGTTTCCATGGTTGCCCGTGGCGAAATAGATTACACCGTTTGCGACGAGAATGTGGCTACGCTCAACCAGTCGTACTACCCCAATCTTGATGTGTCGTTGAAAATTAGTTTCCCGCAGAATATTGCCTGGGCGGTGAGTAAAGAATCTCCAGAGTTGAAAGAATACCTCGACCGCTGGATTGTGAAATTTAAAAAAACAGAGAAGTACCGCCAGATTTACCACCGGTATTTTGAAAGCCCCAGAACTGCAGGGCGCTACAATAGTGAATTTCATAGCATTTCGGGAGGTAAAATTTCGCAGTTCGATTCGGTTGTTAAGCCACTGGCCCAAAAGTATGGCTGGGATTGGCGCCTGATTTCTTCCATTATGTACCACGAATCGCGCTTTAATCCGGAGGCAGAGTCCTGGGGCGGTGCATTCGGGCTGATGCAATTGATGCCTAACACCGCAGAAGCGCTGGGAGTAAAAGATATTTACGATCCGGCTCAGAATATTGAAGGCGGTATTTTACTGCTAAATTGGCTGAACGAACAATTGAGCACATCTGTACCCGACTCAACTGAGCGTATTAAATTTGTTTTGGCGGCCTACAACATTGGCCTGGGGCATGTAAAAGATGCTCAACGACTGGCAAAAAAGAATGGGAAAAACAGTCAGGTTTGGGAGAACAATGTGGATTTTTACCTGAGAAACAAATCGTCAGAAATATATTTTAGAGACCCGGTGGTTAAATGGGGATACGCACGGGGAGAAGAAGCATATAACTTTGTGGATCGGGTGATTGGTAATTACGAGCATTATCGGAATCTTATTCCCGAGTGAGTCCGTCTTCTATGGCATCGTAAAATTCCGAGAGAATCATGGCAGTTGCACCCCAAACAATTTCTCCGTCAAAATGGAAACAGGGAACTTTCAGTTTTCCCGAAACAGTTTCCAGTTCGGTCTCTTCCAGGTTGCCTCTAAATTTCATAAGCGGGAAAAGAATGGTTCTTTCCACTTCGGCTTTATTTATATTGAATGTGGGAGTTTCCCTGAGCCATCCTACAAAAGGTCGAATAAGAAATCCGCTTACATCAACAAAAAGCTCTGACAGCGCACCCAGAATTTCGATTGCGGCAGGCTCAATTCCAATCTCTTCATAGGTTTCACGTAAAGCTGTTTCAATGGCGGTTTCGTTTTGCTCAATTCTTCCTCCCGGAAATGCAACCTGACCGGCGTGGTATTTCATGGTAGAAGGACGTTTTATCAGGCAGGCAAATAATTCTTCTTTTTCGGCATAAAGCAAAAGCAGCACACTGCTGGGTTTTAGCCGTTTTTGATCGCTTTCTGCAGCCCGTAGCTTTCGGTTGGGCGGCATCATTTTCTGATGCGACATTATCCCGCGTAAATTCCCTGCCAAAGCACTTTTTATATCTGCTGCTGTAATTGCCATAACTGTTTTGTTTAATCGAACCGAATGGTTTTTTCGGGCGAAATTTTGCTTACCAGATAGCTGGGGAGAATAAGCATTAGTGTTGTGGCCAAAATGGTGCCGACGTTGAGCAATACAATGTGCATTATTGAAAAGTTAACAGGAACCACATCAACATAATAGGTGGCAGGGTTGAGCTTGAATACATTGAAATAGTTTTGTATCAGAATAAACGCAATCCCGATGGAGTTGCCCCAAATCATTCCACGCGAAGTGAGAAAAACCGAAAGGTACAGGAAAACTTTTCGGATGCTCCAGTTGGGACTTCCGAGGGCTTTTAGTATACCAATCATTTTACTGCGTTCGAGAATGAGTACCAGCAATCCCGAAATCATATTAAATCCGGCAACAATCGCTATCAGAAGAAGGATAATCCAAACGTTCATATCCAGTACCGAGAGCCAGTCGAAAATTTGCGGGTATTCACGGGCAATGTTGGTGGTGCGTAAAATGGTATCGTTTTCGTTGCTGTAATTAATCACAATATTTCTGACATCCTGCTCAATTTCGTTAATGCGGTTAAAGTCTGAAATTACTATCTCAAAACCACTAACCTGGTCGCTTTTCCAGTTATTGAGCCGTTGTACCTGTTGTAAATCGCCCAGTACAAAGAGGTTGTCCAACTCTTCCATGCCGGTATTGTACAAGCCGCAAATGGTGAGCTGCAGCATTCGTGGGTTGCTTTCGTCTTCGTTTACAAAATAAAGCACAACCCGGTCGCCAACAGCAACTTCAAGCAGTTTCGAAACCTGTTGCGAAATGAGAATTTCGTCAGACCTGACCGAATCGTTGATTGCCGGCAGATGGCCGCTTACAATGTTGTTCCGGAAAAAATCCCAGTCGTAGCCGGAATCTACTCCTTTAAAAACAATCCCCTGAATGTACTCATCGGTTTTAATCATGCCCGGTTTGGTGGAAAAAACCTGTAGTTGTTTCACTCCGGGTAGCGCTGCAAGTTGTTCCAGAAACGGTTGTTGCCTGGATACCGGCTGGGTTTCGTAGGAGTTGTTCGAATCGAAATTTATGACCTGAATGTGCGAGCCAAACCCGATTACTTTGTTCCTGATTTCGTTTTTGAAACCGGTAACAACAGCTACGGAAATAATCATTACGGCAAGCCCCAGTGCAATTCCCACCAGTGCAATCCGGATTATTTTTTGTGATAGAAATCGTTTATCGCTTTTCTCAAAAAATAACCTCCGTGAAATGAAAAGTTCCGTGTTCATATTCCGGAAAGTTCTTTAATTAATCTGTTGTTTCCGGTACTGGTTGTTCCGGCGCCGGATAATTTCTTCGGTTAATAAACGGCAAAATAAGCACCGAAATTATTCCGATAACAATAATCATTACAGTCATTGATGTGTGCGCCACAAACGCAAAAATTACTCCGTTTGTTTTGGCAACTCCATAAAGTGCAAGTGCCTCGGTTGCCATAAAATGCCAGGCTCCCATTCCTCCCTGCACAGGAGCAACCATTCCAAAACTGGCCAGCACAAAAGTGGTCAGCCCTGCAATTGGTCCTAAATGACTGGTAAACCCAAAGGAGAAGAACACAACGTACAGCATCAGGTAGTATAACACCCAAATGGCAACCGAATGAAAAAAGAACCATCCTTTTTTCTTTATGCCTCGTACAGATATAAAACCTTCTTTCAGGTTATTAAAAATGGTAAATATTTTTTTGTAGAAAATAGTGTGTTGCAATGTTTTTCTGAAAATAAAGGCAAGAACTACCAGAGCTACTAATCCTCCGATTAAAATTGGAGAGGTGATCAATCCCATAATTTTTGTTTCTATCTCGGGATTATCGTTTATAAAACGAATCATCTGTCCTGCCTGCGAAAATATCACAATAGTCAGCAGCACGAGCAACGACAACATGTCTACGGCACGCTCGGCAACCACGGTTCCAATTAATTTTGTAAACGAAACTTTTTCGTAACGGGCAAGCACTCCACATCTCGACAGTTCGCCCATCCGGGGAAAAACCATGTTCATGAGATAACCAACCATAACTGCCAGAAAAGTGTTGATGAAATTTGGTTTGTGGCCGATTGGCTCAACCATCAATCTCCAGCGAATTGTCCGGCTGATATGGCTCAGTAACCCGATGAAAAGAGAAATGATTATCCAAAAATAATTCACATCATTTTTTAGTACCGATTTGATGTGTTCGATGTCCTGATCTTTATATATAAGCCAGAAAATGGATACGCCAATGGCAAAAAATGTGAGAAATTTGATGGTCTTTATTGCTATCTTTTTCAAAATTAAACCTTTATGTGGAATTGCCCTCTGGGTTTTATATTTCCTGAATTTTATTAATTTCGGGATGCTAAAAATAAGCGGCAATTTCAGCTGTTTAGTAGCTGACAAAAATATAAATTTGTTTGGTTTTTTAAGTTAAAAGAAGATTTAAGAAGGAAACCTGAAATGAGCGAATCGGAGTGTAATGAGTGTTGTCAGGCCCAAAAAAAAGTTAGGTCAGCATTTTTTGAAGGATCAGAATATTGCCTTCAAAATTGTTGATAGCCTGGGAGTCGCTGCTGCCAACGTGTTGGAAGTGGGGCCCGGAATGGGCGTGCTTACCCGTTATTTGTTGCAGCGCCCCGAACTTAGTGTTCACGTAGTTGAAATTGACCCCGAATCGGTAGAATACCTCAAAACTCACTTCCCCGGGTTAGAACCCCGAATTTATTCACTCGATTTTTTAAAGTGGGATGCCGCGCAGTTGCCACAACATTTCAGCGTTATCGGAAATTTCCCTTACAATATTTCTTCACAAATATTTTTCCGGATTATTGAATGGCGTAACCGGGTGCCCGAAGTTGTTTGCATGGTGCAGAAAGAAGTAGCAGAGCGCCTCAGTTCCCCTCCCGGAAATAAAACTTACGGAATTTTAAGTGTGTTACTTGGCGCATTTTACGATACCGAATATTTATTTACTGTTTCTGAGCAGGTTTTCATCCCTCCTCCTAAGGTGAAATCAGCCGTTATCAGGCTTCGTCGGAACTCAACAGAAGAGCTGCCTTGCAACGAGGAATTGTTCTTCAAAATTGTGAAAGCAGCTTTCAATAAACGACGAAAGATGCTCCGGAATTCCCTAAGTGAGCAGGGATTGGAATTACCGGAGCAATTTGCCACAAAACGGCCAGAGCAACTTTCTGTTGCCGATTTTATCCGGCTGACCAAGATGGTTGAAACCTGAAAAAACTCAGAAAATGGAATTTGAAATTACCAGAGAATATATAGACAGGCTGAAAGAACTTATTGAAGAAAACAATTCAGAAGAACTGAAAGCCACCATGGAGCCGCTTCACCCGGCAGATATTGCCGAAGTGATGGACGACCTGAATATGGACGAAGCCAAATACCTCTACCTGTTGCTGGATGGGGAAAAAGCTTCTGACGTATTAATTGAAATTCCGGAACACGATCGGAAACGCTTCCTGAAAGTACTGCCACCCGAATTAATTGCCAGCAAGTTTATTGAGTACATGGACTCTGACGATGCTGCTGATATTGTGGCCGACCTCGACGAAGATTTGAAACAAGAGGTACTGAAAGAAATTGAGGACACCGAACAGGCCGGCGACATTGTGGATCTGCTGGAATACGAAGAAGACTCTGCCGGTGGAATAATGGCAAAGGAGCTGGTTTCGGTGAACGAAAACTGGACTGTGGCAACCTGCCTGAAGGAGATCAGCAAGCAGGCTGAAGAGGTGGACGAGATTTATTACATCTATGTTACTGATGACCAACAGCGGCTGAAAGGAGTACTGTCTCTTAAAAAGCTGATTCTGAATCCGACAAATACCAGAATTCCAAATTTGTACGATGCCGACGTAAAGAGCGTGCGAACAAGTGCACGTCAGGAAGAAGTGGCGGAAATAATGGACAAATACGACCTGGTGGCTATTCCGGTAGTTGATGATATTGGCAGGCTGAAAGGGCGTATTACTTTTGACGACGTTATTGATTTTGTTCGTGAAGAAGCTGAACGTGACTACCAGATGGTTTCCGGTATTACCGGTGACGTGGAGCCGGACGATAAACCCTGGGAGTTAATCAGGGCAAGGTTTCCGTGGTTGCTGATAGGATTAATAGGCGGAATAATGGGCGCATTGGTATTGGGAAATTACGAATCAGAAATTAGTCGCGTCACCGAGCTTGCTTTTTTTATTCCTCTCATTGCGGCAATGGCCGGAAATGTGGGGGTGCAATCCTCTTCAATTGTTGTGCAAAGTATTGCCAGCGGTGTAAGAGATGTAAGCACAACCGGCAAGCGGTTACTCAAAGAGCTGTTGGTGTCATTTGTTACCGCGGCAATTTTTGCCGTTCTCATTTTTCTGTACAACTATTTTGTGCAGGGAGATATTAATTTAACGCTGTCTGTTTCCATTTCGTTATTTATTGTGATGCTTTATGCTTCGTTTTTTGGTACTCTTATCCCGTTGGTTTTAAACAAGTTTAAGGTTGATCCGGCATTGGCTACCGGCCCGTTTATTACAACAATGAATGATATTTTGGGACTGTTTATCTATTTCGGCGTAGGAAAAATGTTTTTCGATTTTTTGTAATCGCTAAAAGATGGAACGAATTGTTATTGGCAGAAAAGACAAGGCCGATTTTCCCGGGCTTGAACTGACCGGAGTTGATGTTAAAATTGATTCGGGCGCCTATACTTCCAGTTTCCATTGCCACCATATCGAACTGTTCGAAACCGAGGGAAAACGAAAGGTGAAATGTTCCTTTCTCGATCCTGAACATCAGATGTATCACGAAAAAGAGTTAGTTTTTAACGTGTTTAAAGTACGTCGGGTGAAAAGCTCCAACGGACAGGTGGAAGAACGTATTTCCATTAAAACGGAGATTATATTATTTCAAAAGAAATACCCCATCGAATTAACTCTTACTGAGCGAAGTGACATGAGGTCGCCGGTGCTGATTGGAAGAAAGTTTCTTTCGAGAAAATTTGTTGTTGACACTTCGCAAAAAAATCTTTCCTTTACGGGCTTTTTTTTAACAGCTAAAATAAAACAAGAATCCAGAAAAGAATGAAGATTGCGATATTGTCCCGGAACCCCAATTTATATTCAACCAGAAGACTGGTAGAAGCGGGAAATCAGCGAAAGCACGAAATGATGGTGGTTGACCACACCAAATGCGATCTGATTATAGAAAAAAGAAAACCTGTCATCATATACAAAGGTAAAATGCTGGACCGCGTTGATGCCGTAATTCCGAGAATCGGAGCTTCGGTAACTTTTTACGGAACCGCAGTTGTCCGCCAGTTCGAAATGATGAAGGTTTTTACGGCGATTGAATCCCAGGCGCTTTTGCGCTCGCGGGAGAAACTGCGCAGTTTGCAGATTTTATCGCGGGCCGGATTGGGGCTTCCCAAAACGGTGTTTACCAATTATTCCCGAAATGCAAAGGAAATTGTGCAGGCTGCAGGCGGAGCTCCGGTTGTGGTTAAGCTGCTTGAAGGTACGCAGGGGTTGGGAGTTGTGTTGGCCGAAACCGACAATGCTGCCGAATCTGTAATTGATGCATTCAACGGATTGAAAGTGCGTGTAATTGTTCAGGAGTTTATTGAAGAAGCAAAAGGTGCTGATATTCGCGCATTTGTGGTCGATGGCGTTGTTGTGGGTGCCATGAAAAGGCAGGCCAAGCAGGGCGAGTTCCGCTCTAATTTGCATCGGGGAGGAACTGCAGAAGTGATTGAACTGACCGAGGAAGAAGAGAATGCAGCGCTGAAAGCAGCGCGGGTGATGGGGCTTGGGATTTGCGGGGTAGACATGCTTAAATCAAATTACGGTCCGTTGATATTGGAGGTGAATTCGTCGCCCGGACTGGAAGGAATCGAAAAAGCCACCGGGAAAAATATTGCAAAAAATATTATCCGGTACGTCGAACGTCATGTTTAGTCAAAATGGCCAAAAAAACTTGTAAAAATATTACCATCCTCGGAGAAGAAATTGTTCCCGGCAAAAAAAAGTTTTTGACGCTCGACGCCGCTCGTCTGCACACATACACAAAAATAGAAGTGCCGGTGGTTGTTGAACGTGCCAAAAAAGATGGGCCGGTATTATTGCTCACAGCAGGAATTCACGGAAACGAACTGAACGGAATTGAGATTGTTCGCGGATTGCTGGCAAAAAAATATACGCGCCCCGATGCCGGAATGGTAATTTCCATACCAACGGTCAATGTTTTTGGCTTCATAAATCAAACCCGCGAATTTCCCGACGGGAAGGATTTAAATCGCGTATTTCCGGGGACGCGAAAGGGCTCGTTGGCGAGTATTTTTGCACATCACCTCATGAATGAGATTCTGCCGCAGGTAGATTACTGCATCGATTTTCATACCGGAGGAGCGCGCAGGTTTAATTCTTCACAAATTCGCATTTCGAAAGGCAACGAAGAGTTGTTTAAATTAGCCGAAGTTTTTAGCCCGCGGTTTATTGTTTACACAGCCCAGCGCGACAAGTCGTTTCGCGAGGCAGCCACAAAAAGTGGGAAAAAAGTACTTCTTTTTGAAGGCGGAAAATCGCACGATTTTAATCAGCGGATTACCACGCGGGGCATGCTTGGCACATTAAAGGTTATGCATCATTTGGGCATGCGCGATTTTTCAGAGGAAATTGCAAACTATGATTTTCCGCCACCGGTTGTTATTAAAGAATCGAGCTGGGTACGTGCAAAACAGGGCGGCCTTTTTCGCTTTTTTGTGAAAGACGGCTCCAAGGTAGAAAAAGGACAGGTGGTGGGTACCATTTCCGATCCTTACGGAAGATTTGAATTCAAAGTAAAAATTCCTGAATCAGGTTATATTATCGGGCTGAACCACGAACCTGTGGTTTACAAAGGCGATGCACTGTTGCATCTGGGCGTGGTTTAAACAGTTATTCCTGAATGTTAATTACAGAGATGATTGGCAAATGATCTGAATAATTTACGTGGTACACTTTCTTGTCAATCACGTCAATCCGTTCTGATTTTCCTACCAGTATGTAATCGATTTTTTTGATGGGATTTACAGTCGGAAATGTGTGAGAATCATCTGGCTGAGTGTTCTGGAAGTTTTCCAGCAGTATTGAGATTTCTTTTGTGCCGGGCTCAGCATTCATGTCTCCCGTTAAAATGCATGGCATGTCTGAGCTTTTATAGATTTCGTTGATCAATTCAGCCTGCCGTATTCTGGAGTCTGAATTGCGATAATCCAGATGTGCTACTCCAACCATCCATTTGTTTTTTGTCGGAAGGGTAATTTGAGCCGTCAGAAATGCTCTGGTTTCATTAATCGAATCAGGGAAAATGGGTAGCCGATGATTTTTTACTTCAGTAATTGGGTATTTCGAAAGTAACGCTTGCCCGTACGAACCGCCCTGAAAAGCAAAATGACGAACAAAAGCGTAATTCATCCCGGTGTATTTTGCCAGTACTTTAGCCTGGTCGACCTGACCCGACCGATAACAAACGCTGTCCACTTCCTGCAACCCGACAATATCTGCCCCGGTTTCTTTGATGAACGCTGCAATCTTCATCAACTGGTCTTCGTTATTTGCATCTTTCCCCGTGTGAATATTGTACGACATCACTTTTAGTTTATGAGTGCTGGTAGGTTTGCACGAAGCTGCAAATAAAACCATTAGCAGCATTGTGCCGTACAGGCATATCTTTTTAGTGCTCAACATAACATGAAAATTTACTGATTTTTGAATAAATTCAACTATAGCGTCAACAGGTGAATGATTCGATGGTTTTGTTATTTCCCATCAAAGAACGGAAAAAGATCAATACAGTTGCACGGTTTTGTGCCTCGGAATTGGTTTTATGTTTGATTAAGCACTTTCGTTTGTGCGGTTACACGTCGAAAATCTTGTTAGATGCAATTAAATAAATGTGTCCATTGCGACTGTTCATGTTCTATCAATGTAGTTTAATTCGGTAACAAAGGAAAAAATTTTGGCAACTGCTTTTGCATTCAACAGTTCAATCCCGTGATGAATACTGCATCGTTACATATAAGTATAAAAATGAGAATGGAGATTAAATATCTAGTCGTTCGTTTTATTGAATTGTGCGCGTAGAATTTTTTCTATGCGGCGTTTTTATTTCAGTTTTCAAAAAAGAATAGCTGGGCGGGTGGTGCCCCGGAACTTAAACCGCGTTCATCGCTTCCACCGGATTCAACCGCGAAGCTGCCCGGGCCGGCATTAACCCGGCAATAAATCCGATGATGCACGAAATCATGAGCCCTTTAATAATGTTTGAAGCGGTAAGAAATATGGTAAACTCAGTGGCAGAATTTACAATTAAGGTTCCAAAAAAGATAAGAATCAGCCCTACTGTTCCTCCAATTACCGAAAGCACAACCGCTTCAAAAATAAACTGTAGCAATATGAAATATTTTTTTGCGCCAAGCGATTTTTGAATCCCGATTAGTTTTGTGCGTTCTTTTACCGAAACAAACATTATGTTGGCAATTCCGAATCCGCCTACAATAATGGAAAATCCTCCGATAATCCAGCCGGCCATATTAAATACAATAAAAAACTGGTCAAACTGGTTCGAAATAAGGCTTACCTCATTAAGCGCAAAATTATTTTCTTCCATTGGCTTCAGTCGTCTGATGCTTCGCATAACGCCTTCCAGTTCTGCAATAAACCGTTGCTGATCGGCGCCCGGTTTTGCTTTTACGCAAATTGACTGTCCCGAGTCCCGGTTGCGGATATCTACCATATAAAACGATTTGACAACACTAATCTGAATGTTATTATCCATGCTGGTGCCGAACATGTCTTGCCCGGTTCGTTCGTAAAGTCCAATTATCTGAAAACGGAATCCCTGTATTTTTATGAACTCGCCCACCGGATTCTGTCCGGGAAAAAGCTTGGCCGCAATCTCAGCGCCAATGAGTGCTACCGGCGCGCCCGACTGCATTTCGCTTTCGGTAAAGTATCGCCCGTCAGAAAGTTTTAGGTTCCAGATGTCAAATAAGTCGTATGAAGTGGCCAGTATAGTGGTGTTGTCAATCTGGTTGCTTTCGTGTTGTACTGTTCGTGAGAATCCGTGGAAAAAGGCTGCATTCTGAAAAGAAGACCCCCGACGCATAATTTCGGCAGCCTCGGCTATTTCCGGAGCTGGCCGGTTCATGTATTTCCACCACGGGTACTCCGTTTCTCCTTCGGGAGGTGCCCACGGCCATTTCTGGATGTAAACCATGTTGGTCCCCAGTGAATTCAGACTTTCTCGAATGTATCGCTCCAGGGAGTCGATTACCGTAAAAACCGAGATGATGGCAAATATACCAATGGTAATTCCCAAAAGAGAAAGAAACGTTCTCAGCTTGTTTGCCCGCAGCGAATTAAACGCAAACGAGAAGCTTTCAAAAATTAACCGAACCAACAACATTTGCCAAAATATTTAATGTAAAAATACCATATTCTTGCACTGCTTTCGCAATAAAACCGAACCATTTCAGTTCAGAATTATGCAGAAGCTAACATATTAGTGTTAATTTTTCTTAAGGATTACAACCTGTATTTTGAAACGGTAAATAAACTTTTTATTTTTCTAGCATAAGATAAAAAACTGTTTTATAACAGGATGTGCTTCGATTTTTTTATCTTTGCAAACGAATTTGAAACGAGAAATAAATGGCTGATAATAAAAAAATTAAGACTGCTCTTGTCTCGGTTTATCATAAAGAAAACCTGGATGAAATTATTCATAAGTTAAATAACCTGGGCGTAAAATTAATAAGCACCGGCGGAACCAAAAGTTTTATCGAATCGCTGGGCGTTCCGGTCACTTCGGTTGAAAGTCTTACCGGATATCCTTCTATTTTGGGCGGACGCGTAAAAACGCTTCATCCGAAAATTTTTGGAGGTATTTTGTCGCGCCGTGATAATCAGGGTGATGTGAGTCAATTGACCGAATATGATATTCCTGAAATTGATTTGGTTATTGTTGACTTGTATCCGTTTGAAAGCACTGTTGCTTCGGGTGCTTCAGAACAGGAAATTATCGAAAAAATAGATATTGGCGGTATTTCTCTTATCAGGGCAGCAGCCAAAAATTTCAAAGATGTAGTGATTGTTCCTTCTCAAAAAGAATACAAACCACTGCTTAGTTTGCTGAATGAGAAAAACGGCGAATGTTCGATGGAAGATCGTAAATGGTTTGCCGGAAAAGCTTTTGCTGTTTCTTCGCATTACGATGCAGCAATTTTTGGCTATTTCAACACAGAAGAAACAGAAAGCCCGTCGGAACGGATTAGCCTGAATAACGGACATGTATTGCGTTACGGCGAAAATCCACACCAAAAAGCAACTTTCTATAAATTCAATAATGTTCCGTCAGAAGTAACACTGGCTAATGCACAGGTACTTCAGGGAAAAGCATTGTCGTACAATAATATGCTCGATGCAGATGCCGCATGGAAAGCATCCAGCGATGCCTTTCACGCAGTAACTCATCTGGAAAATAAGGTGGCTGTTTCGGTAATTAAGCACCTTAACCCTTGCGGACTTGCAGTTACCAACAATATACTCGAATCGCTCGAGCTGGCCTGGGCCGGCGATCCTATCAGCGCCTACGGAAGTATTATTTGTTTTACCGATACGGTTACAAAAGAGGTTGCTGAATGGTTTAAAGGGAAATTTGTTGAAATAATTATCGCTCCAGAATTTGCCGAAGATGCTTTGGAAGTATTTGCAAAGAAGAAAAATTTGCGACTGCTTGTTACTCCTGTAAAATCGGAAAAAACTCACGAAAAGTTGTACCGTTCAATTAGTGGCGGGATGCTGGTGCAGGACGAAGACGAAGGAATGGATACAGAATTTAAGGAAGTAACCCAAAAAGAGTTTGGCTCTGAAAAAATAAATCTGTCGAAATTTGGTGTGGTGGCTTGCAAGCATTTAAAAAGTAATGCCATTGCCATTGTAACCCAAAAAGAAAACGGATCGTTCTGGCTTACCGGCGCAGGAATGGGGCAGCCCAACCGGCTCGATAGCTTGCGGAACCTTACAATGCCGCGTTTCAATATGAAAGAAGGCGTTAACCTGGCCGAATCGGTATTGATTTCCGATGCGTTTTTCCCGTTTCGCGACAGCATTGAAGCAGCCAACGAGTACGGTGTAAAATACATTGTAGAACCGGGAGGCAGCATACGCGATGAGGAAGTGATTGATGCCTGCAATGAATTTGGTATTGCCATGGTGTTTACCGGGAGACGGCATTTTAAACATTGATATAATATAATCAGAAGATGGGACTTTTTTCTTTTTTAACCCAGGAGATTGCTATTGACCTGGGTACAGCAAACACAATAATCATTCATAACGATAAAATCGTGGTGGATGAGCCCTCTATTGTAGCCATCGATTTGAAGACCGAAAAAATGGTGGCCATTGGAGAAAAAGCCCGGCAGATGCAGGGGAAAACACATGCCAATCTGAAAACAATCAGACCGTTGCGCGACGGGGTGATTGCAGATTTTAATGCTGCAGAACAGATGATACGCGGGATGATTAAAATGATCAATTCCAAACCGCGAATGTTTTCTCCGGCGTTGAAAATGGTTGTTTGTATCCCTTCTGGAAGCACAGAGGTTGAAGTGCGTGCGGTGCGCGACTCTGCTGAACACGCAGGCGGGCGCGAAGTGTACATGCTTTACGAACCGTTGGCCGCAGCCATTGGAATTGGCCTGGATGTGGAAGCACCGGAAGGGAACATGGTAGTTGATATAGGTGGTGGAACAACCGAAATTGCCGTAATTTCTCTGGGAGGAATTGTTACCAACCGTTCCATTCGTATTGCCGGCGATGATTTAACTTCGGACATTATGGAATACATGCGTCACCAGCACAACATTAAAATTGGTGAACGCACTGCCGAAGAAATCAAAATTCACGTGGGGTCTGCGCTCTCGCAACTCAAGGATCCGCCACCGGATTTTATTGTCCAGGGGCCGAACCAGATGACTGCGCTTCCCATTGAAGTGCCCGTTTCTTACCAGGAAATTGCCCACTGTCTTGAAAAATCGATCTCTAAAATAGAAACTGCTGTTTTGGCTGCCCTTGAACAAACTCCGCCCGAACTTTATGCCGATATTGTTACCAAAGGAATTTGGCTTGCCGGCGGCGGTGCCTTGCTTAAAGGGTTCGACAAAAGGCTGACGGATAAAATCGGTATTCCTTTCCGGGTGGCAGAAGACCCGTTGAGAGCTGTTGTTCGGGGAACAGGAATTGCTTTAAAGAATGTAGATAAATTTTCATTCCTGATTAGATAATAGTCAGGATTTTATTTAAGTATGAGAAGCCTAATCAGGTATTTGCTGAAAAACCATGCTTTTGTGCTTTTTGTTCTGTTGGAAGGTTTTGCCCTTACAATGGTATTTAATTACAACAGTTTTCAGAAAGCAACTTACCTGAACTCGGCAAGCCGGCTTACCGGGACAGTATATAATATGTTTCATTCGGTTACCGGTTATTTTGGCCTGGCAAAAATTAACAGAGAACTTGCCGGGGAAAATGCAAGGTTGAGAAGCCTCCTGGAAAATCAGCCTGGTTATTTTTTGTCTCCAGACAGTACCTCTTCCACCCAGTTGCAGAACGATTCTGTTTTTCGGTTTATTACCGCTGAGGTCATTAACAATTCGGTGAACAGGCCTCTGAATTACCTCACCCTGAATAAAGGCCGGAAACAGGGAATAAAACCTGATATGGGAATTATTTCGAACCGGGGAATTGTTGGTGTGGTCGGACAGGTTTCCGAATCTTACGCCATGGGATTATCGGTGTTAAATCAGCGATGGAGTGTTTCCGCAAAAGTAAAGAAGAACGGTTACTACGGATCTTTAATGTGGAACGGGACAGATTATCGTTATGCAACTCTGGCAGAAATTCCGTTGCACGTTGATGTTGCAATTGGCGATACCGTTGTTACCAGTGGATATTCTTCGATTTTTCCGGAAGGAATTTTAGTGGGAACAATAAGTGATTTTACACGACCCGACGGCGAAAATTATTATGCGATTAAGGTGAAACTGTTTGTCGATTTTAAATCGATTTCTCATGTTGAAGTGGTTGAAAATACAGACAGACAGGAGATTGATGAATTGGATAAAACGCTGAAAAATGATAGGCAGGCTAATTAAATACGGGGTAATGTTTGTCGTGCTTGTTTTGATGCAGGTGCTTGTGCTTAACCAGGTTCAGCTGAGTGGCTACATTAATCCGTTTATTTACGTGTTGTTTATTATGTTGCTTCCGGTAAGTACCCCCAGGTATCTGCTGCTGATTCTCGGATTTTTAATCGGTTTTGTTGTGGATATTTTTTCAAATAGTCTGGGTATTCATGCAGCGGCAACAGTTTTTATTGCATTTGTCAGGCCTTTCGTAATCAGTTCAATTTCTACCCGGGAAGAGGATCGAAATGAATATCCCGGATTGCGCCAAAATAAGTTTTCCTGGTTTTTATCATACACAGCAATCATGGTGTTGTTGCACCATTTTGTGCTGTTTTATCTCGAATATTTTACTTTCTCTCACTTTTTTCTCACTTTTTTGAGGGTGTTGCTCAGTTCTGTTTTTTCCATATTTATTATAGTTTTGAGTCAGTTTATAATTTTTAGGGAGTAAAAACGAGTGGATACTTTTTCAAAACGCGGTTATTTAATTATTGGCATTTTTGTGCTTACCGGAATAATTTTCATTGCCGGGCTGTTCAGACTGCAGGTGCTGGATCCTACGTATAAGGTATTCGCCACAAATAATGTACTGCGTGAAATTGTACAGTACCCTGCCCGGGGGTTGATATACGACCGCAACGGAAATCTGCTTGTTCATAACAAACCTGCTTACGATTTGCTGGTTACCCCGCGCGAAGTTGCCGAATTTGATACTACATATCTGTGCAACTTACTTGAAATCACATTGGATGATTTTAAAGGAAGACTGGATGCAGCCCGGGAGTATTCCCGCTACAAGCCTTCCATAATTGTAAAGCAAATATCTCCGGAAACCTACGCGGTTTTGCAGGAGCGTTTGTACCGTTTCCGCGGATTTCATACTCAGTCCAGAACGCTGCGCGAATACAAATACCCGGCCGCAGCGCATGTGTTGGGGTATGTTGGCGAAGTAAACCAGTCCGACCTGAAAGAAGATAGTTACTACAGTCAGGGCGACTATATTGGAGTGAGCGGTATCGAAAAAACATACGAAAAATGGTTGCGCGGTGAAAAGGGAATTAAGAAATTTTTGGTGGATGTGCATAACCGTATTCAGGGGAGTTTCCTTAACGGAGAAGAAGATACTCATGCAACAGTAGGAAATAACCTGACTACCTCTATTGATATTGAACTGCAGTTGTACGCCGAGAAACTGATGGAAAACAAAATTGGCAGTGTTGTAGCCATTGAGCCGTCAACCGGAGAAATTCTTGCGCTAGTCAGTGCGCCATCCTACCATCCCGGAATGCTTGTGGGAAGGGTCAGGGGTGCAAATTATTCCCGGCTGCTTGCCGATACGCTGAAACCTCTTTTTAACCGGGCACTTCAGGCAGAATATCCTCCCGGCTCTACATTTAAAATGTTGAACACATTAATTGCCCTGCAGGAAGGCACAATTAATCTGCACACCCGGTTTTCGTGCGACGGGCCTGAGTCGCGTCCAATTAGGTGCACCCACTATCATGTTTCTCCGTTGGGAGTGGTCGACGCCATCAGAGAATCGTGCAATCCGTTTTTGTGGAATACGTTTCGTTCCATCATCAATCATGGCGAAACAGCAGCCGACGGGTTTAACCATTGGAAAGAGTATGTCGAGAGTTTCGGTTTGGGGTCGCGACTGGGAACTGACCTGGTGAATGAAAATAATGGGAATGTTCCTTCTGAAGATTATTATAACAGGTATTATGGCGCCGGCAGGTGGAATGCGCTTACTGTCCGTTCGTTGTCGATTGGGCAGGGCGAGTTGGGAATCACTCCGTTGCAGCTGGCCAATTATTCGGCGGCAATTGCAAACCGGGGGTATTATTATGTGCCGCATGCCGTAAAAAATATTGAAGGAGAGGTTATTTCAAACAGATACCGGACGAAAGTGGAAACAGCCATTTCGCCCGAGCATTTTGAGCCGATTATCGACGGAATGCAAATGGTGGTAGAAAACACCAATGCTTCGGTTTTTATGAGGATTCCGGGATTAACCATGTGCGGAAAAACAGGAACTGTTCAGAATCCGCACGGGAAAGATCATGCTGCATTTATGGCTTTTGCCCCAAGGGAAAATCCCCAAATTGCCATCTCTGTTTATGTAGAGAATAGTGGTTATGGTTCGACTTTCGCGGCGCCAATTGCCAGTTTGCTGGTAGAAAAGTACCTGAATAGGGAGATTGCTGAAAGCAGAACGTGGGTAGAAACCCGGATGCTGGAAATGGATTTGTTAAACAGAAATCAATCGCGTTGATATGCCAAGAAGAAATCAATTGTGGACAAATATCGACTGGTTAACAGTTTTCATTTACCTGGTTCTTGTTTTTCTGGGGTGGATAAATATTTACGCCGCTGTTTACGATGCCGAGCATCAGAGTATTTTTGATATCTCTCAACGGTATGGCAAGCAGTTGCTTTGGATTGGAGCAGCCCTGCTCATTGCTTTTGCTATTCTGCTTATCGAAACCAATTTTTACGTCTTTTTTTCGTACGCAATTTATGGTGCTGTTATCTTGCTGCTTGTTTTTGTGCTCTTTGCAGGGAATGAAGTGAACAATTCAAAATCGTGGATTGCAATTGGAGGGTTTGCTATTCAGCCTGCGGAGTTTGGTAAATTTGCAACTGCCTTGGCGCTTGCAAAATACATGAGTACTTTTGGGTTTAAGCTTCAGCGTTTTTGGTCGCTGGTAATAATTGGATTTATCATTTTTTTCCCGGCTGCGCTTATTTTGTTGCAGAACGACACCGGGTCTGCCCTGGTTTATTTTGTATTTGTTTTAGTGCTTTACCGCGAAGGGCTTTCGGGAGTTGTGTTGTTTTTTGCCACGCTCATCGGGTTAATGTTTATTCTTTCGCTGGTGTTGTCCGAGCTGGTTTTGTTTGCTTTGCTGTCGGGGCTTGCTTTGCTTACGTTTTTTGTGGTAAGGGCGGGAACAAAACATTTTTTTAAAGTGCTGTTATTCTTTGCCGGTGCATTTATTCTTCTTGCTGCCGTGAATTATCTGGCGCGTTTAGGATACCAGGTTGAGCATGTGCTTGCCGGTATGATTTTGCTCGGAGGCGTTGGAATTATTGCATACAGCATGCATAATAAACTTAAAAGTTATACCCTTATTGCATTGGTTTTTATGGGGTCGGTTCTGTTTTCTCTGACCGTTGATTATGCTTTCGATAATTTGCTTGAGCCTTATCAGCAGGCACGTATTAACGAGCTTTTGGGAATTGAGTCTGATCCGTTGGGAGTTGGTTACAATGTGAACCAGAGTAAAATTGCCATCGGTTCGGGCGGTTTCTGGGGGAAAGGCTTTTTGAATGGCACCCAGACCAAATTCAATTTTGTGCCCGAACAAAGTACCGACTTTATTTTTTGTACCGTTGGCGAGGAGTGGGGGTTTGCAGGAACTCTGGTGGTTGTTTTGTTGTTCCTGACTTTATTCGTGCGGCTTATTTTTCTGGCAGAAAGGCAACGGTCGGGGTTTTCGCGTATCTACGGTTATTCAGTGGCGGTAATCCTCTTTTTTCATTTTATGGTGAATATTGGAATGACCATTGGCATGATGCCGGTTATTGGCATACCGCTTCCATTTTTCAGTTACGGCGGTTCTTCGCTGTGGGCTTTTACCATTCTTCTGTTTATTTTCCTCAGGCTGGATGCCAGCAGGCTCGACCATCTTTCAAATTGAAAGCGGCGGAAGAAAACATGACAAAGGTCATGTGGCAAAAATTTTGATTTTTTTTTGATTTTTATATTTTTGCGCACGTTGATAAAAATCCTCATTTTTTTGTAGTAGGCGATGCCCTGTCGGGGGCATTTTCACAAAAAAGAATGAAACATCAGTTCTTTATAACATTTATTGCTTATGACGGAGTACAAATCATTTTCTTTGCACAACTTCAGGGAAATTCCTCAAATGGAATATCTAACTGAAGAACAGCGGTTTAATATAGAAGTAGTTGGGACGGTTTTACCTTTTAAAACCAATAACTACGTAGTAGACGAACTTATTGACTGGCGCAATTTTGAAGATGACCCGTTTTTTATTTTGAATTTTCCGCAGAAAGAGATGCTTGATGAGGACAGTTTTAACACTGTGGCGTTGTTACTGAAAAGCAGCGCATCAAAAAAGGAAGTTCAGGAAGCAGTACGAAAAATAAGGCTGAAACTCAATCCCAATCCGGCCGGACAAGAAAGCAATGTTCCTGTTTTTCAGGACGAAAGGCTTAACGGCATTCAACATAAATATCGCGAAACCATGCTGTTTTTCCCAACTCAGGGACAAACGTGCCACGCATATTGTACATTTTGTTTCAGATGGCCGCAGTTTGCGCTCAACGAATTCAAATTTGCCATGAAAGAATCAGATACGCTGATTCAGTATTTGAAGGCAAATCCTCAGATTACCGATGTGCTTTTCACCGGAGGTGATCCGGCTGTGATGAAAACCCGCTTTTTTGAAACCTATTTTAACGCCCTGCTTGATGCAGATATTCCCAATCTTAAAAATATTCGGATTGGAACCAAGTCGTTGGCATACTGGCCCTACAGATATACTACCGATGATGATGCAGACGACTTGATTGACCTTTTCAGAAAGGTAAAAAGTAAAGGGATCAGCGTTGCCCTGATGGCGCATTTCAATCATCCGGGAGAATTGAAAACCGCTGCTGTAAAAGAAGCTGTAAAGCGTTTGATTTCTGCAGGAGTACAAATTCGTTCGCAATCGCCGGTTCTGAGGCACATTAATAACAACGCCGATATTTGGGCAGAAAACTGGAAAGCACAGGTAAAACTGGGAATTATCCCTTATTACATGTTTATTGCACGAGACACGGGGGCGCAGGATTATTTTGCCGTACCCCTAAATCAGACCTGGCAGATTTTCCGGAATGCATACAATCAGGTTAGTGGTATTTGTCGGACTGTAAAAGGCCCAAGCATGTCGTGCAGCCCCGGTAAAATTCAGATAGTTGGCGTTTCAGAAGTAAAAGGGGAGAAGGTTTTTGTGCTTACTTTCCTGCAGGGCAGAGATCCTTCCTGGGTAGGAAAACCGTTTTTTGCCAGGTACAATCCTGATGCCATTTGGATTGATGATTTGGAACCTGCATTTGATGAACCGAAATTCTTTTTTGAAGATTCCTATTGCGAAATGCTAGCCTGATTCGCTAGTGATAATTATCCGGACGTTTTATTTTAATGTCGGTTTCTGATTCGGAGAAAGCAATCATTTCGTTCATGAACCCGGTGAAATACTGTCTGATTAGTTCGTCGTTATTTACCATAATTTTAATGGCCTGCACCGACTTTTTTGGCAACGAAGTGTGCCTGCTCATAATTTCAAGCGACTGTTGGATTCCTTCTTTTTGAGCGTAAGATTCCAGTCGCCGGCTTTTGATCATTGCAGGCAGAAACAGCTTCACGCGTGAAGGAAGGTGAAAAACGTTGGAGAGCAGAGCAGCGTGCATTTTTCCGGCAAATTTGCGAAGAGTTAACTGGTGATATTGTTCCCAGCCGCTTGCCAGAAAATGATCGAAAACCAAATCGGTAATTACTCCGGAGTAAAGTCCGAACTCTTCTCTGAACAGTTTTTTTGTTTCTCTGAATAATGTATGCTGATCTGTAAATGAGTCAATCCTTCGGTGCAGCACAATCCCTTCCCTGATTTTTTCAGGGTATTTCAGGTAATTGTTTCCTTTGACATGATCGCCGATAAAGTTTCCGGTAATAAGTTTTTCATCCTCGCCGGACAGATATAAATGGGCCAGAAAATTCACTTCGTTTGCTTTTGAAGAGAACGTTCTATCCCAGGTTTTGTTTTGTCTGCTCGTCTCTCCCGGAGCGAAACTTTCTTTTTGAAATGGAGGTTTGTCTGGTGTTGCATTTGTATCTCAGCTTGTTGTGGCGTTTTGCCTGTGTAACAGAGAATAAAGGTAACTGTATTTGTTCGTGTCCCCTACTTCTTAACGTTTCTTATCGAATTCCTCTATTATCAAAATTTGAATCCTTGTCTATTTATCGCTATTTTTGTCGCTGGCAAATTTAGATAGATGAGAAAGAAAGTTGTAGCATTTGGAGAAGTTGTTTGGGATATTTTGCCCCATGAAAAAATCCTTGGCGGAACTCCGTCTAACATGGTTTTTAGGTGTAATTCTTTTGGTGAAGAAGGACATTTGCTTTCGCGCGTGGGCGACGATGAACTCGGACACCAAGCCATAAATCGACTTGAGGAGTTGGGGATTTCGGTTCGCAATGTTCAGATCGATTCAGAATTCCCAACCGGCACTGTAAATGTTACTTTCGACGAAAGCCAGGAACCTGTATTTAATGTAACTCCCGATGTTGCTTTCGATCATATTGAATTTTCTCCCGAGGCGCTGACACTTGCCCGTAGTGCCGACTGTCTCTTTTACGGGTTGTTGCCGCAGCGGTTCGGCATTTCAAAAAACACAATTCGCGAGCTGATTAAAGAGTCGCCGTCATCGGTGAAATTTCTCGATTTAAAACTGTTTCAGCATTTCTTTAATGTAGCGGTAGTAGAGTACTTGCTGCACTCTGCCAACATTGTACGCATTAAAGAAAAAGAGATTGGTTTTCTGACCGATAAGCTTAATTTGAACCCTGGAAGTTTTGAGAAGTTTGGCGCTCAACTGGTAGAGAAATACAATATTGATGTGGTGCTAATTACCCGGGGTCCCAACGGTGTTTTTGCATTTCATAAAGAGCAGGGGGCTTTTTACGATGCGGGGTACTTGGTGGAAAAAAAGGACAACATCGGTTCAGGAATGGCTTTTTCTGCTGGCTTTCTGCATTTGTACCTCAAAGGAAGCAAGATTCAGGACGCGCTGAATTTTGGAAATGCTGCCGGCGCTTTTAGCACAACCCTGGTGGGGGCAACTTCTTATTTCAGTAAGAAAGACGTAAAGAAGTTTATGAAGAAGGCAAAAAAACGCTAATTGTGAATTTCTGATTCCTTTCGTTTTTCCACAAAGCTATTATTAAACACATATTTAGGAGTAACCCTGTTCCTTGATTTTCAGTTTAAAGGAATATGAAGCGTGTTGTGGCATGATGTTCTTTCAGGCCGAAACGATTTCATAATAATTTAGGTGAGAATTAAAAACGTGGAACAATGAAAAGGGATGCACTTCAAATAGCAGAAAGCCTGGTTGCAAAACTGTGGGAGGCTTTTTTAATTCGTGTTCCTTATGCAAAAGCTTATAACGATTTGGTAACCAAAAACGGAGGCCAGGTTGTTTTGGATCATCTGGGCTTTCGCACACTGAATACGCACATTGGCGAACAACCGGCCGGTATTTTAGGAATCAGGCATATTGTTGAATGCCTGGGGTACCGGCTTGTAGAAAAGCATGTGCTTCCGAAAAAAGGATTGAAAGCCGCCTATTTTGAAACGGAGTCGGCCGGTGTTCCCAAGTTTTTTGTGAGCCAGCTCGATGTTGCCCAGTTGCCGGAGTGGGTGCAGAATTTATTGCCTGACGTTGTTGCAGATACTCCTTATTTGCTTTCCGATTCGGGGATTGAACTTCTCGGAAAGTTGAAAGCAGACGGGGTTTTAAATGAGGAAGCTGCTGAAATTCTGGAAGAGGAATTGGTAAACTATTTTTCCCGGGCGTGGGGGCCGCCTTCCAGGCAAACGGTACTTCATGTTAACGATGTTTCGCATTATGCAGCGTGGGTGCTTTTGTTTGGCAATTCGCCCAGCCATTTTGCAGCATCGGTAAACAATCAGGGCATTGCCGAATGGCCGGATATAGAGTCGACCTGCCGGGCGTTAAAAGCAAATGGTATTTTAATGAAGGATGGGATTGAAGGGGAAAAAGGAAGTGTGTTGCAGCAGGCTGCTACTTTTGCCGCTAAAGAAGATGTAATTGTGAAGGTGGGTGAAGAAAACGAGGAAATGAAGTGGGCATACGCTTATCTGGAGCTTATTCAGCGCGGATTTGTGAATGAGGACGGACAAAAAAAATTGTTTGGCGGTTTTGTGGATATCCAGGAAAGGCATCTTTACCATTTAACCCGAACCCTCGAAAACTAATTTTCAATACACTTCGGGAACATAGGTAATCTCCTCAAGTGGAGGTCTGACATATCCTTTGTTGTCTTTTCGCGGCGGTAAATCTATCGGCTCCGGAGTTAAATCTTCGTATGGAATCATGGATAATAAATGCGCAACGCAGTTTAGCCGGGCGCGTTTTTTGTTGTCTGCATCTACCATAAACCAAGGGCTTATTTTTGTATCTGTGTAAGAAAACATTTCATCTTTTGCCCTCGAATATTCCACATATAATTCGCGCGATTTTAAATCCATCGGGCTGAGTTTCCAGCGTTTGGTCGGATCTGCCATGCGTGCCCTGAATCGTTTTTCCTGTTCTTCTTCGCTTACTGAAAACCAATACTTGATGAGAATAATGCCTGAGCGGATGAGCATTCGTTCAAAATTGGGGCAGGAGCGCAGAAACTCCCAATATTCGTCGGTGGTGCAGAAGCCCATTACTTTTTCTACTCCTGCGCGGTTGTACCAGCTGCGGTCGAAAAGAACCATCTCTCCGGCAGCGGGGAGATGAGGAACATACCGTTGAAAATACCACTGGTTTTTTTCGCGTTCGGTGGGAGTGCCCAAAGCCACAACCCGGCAAATCCGCGGATTCAACACCTGCGTAATTCGCTTAATGGTTCCTCCTTTGCCGGCAGCGTCACGCCCTTCAAAAATCACAACAACTTTCAGCCCTTTTCGTTTTATCCACTCCTGCAGTTTCACCAGTTCAATTTGCAGTTTGTTCAGCTCTTTTTCGTAAAAACTGGTTGAAATTTTTTTTTGAGATTTGTCGTCCGGCATTTCTTCTTTTCCCATTGTCTGCTGATTATCTTAATATTGGAATATTTAAAATTACAAAAATTATTCAGAAACAAGAATGTAGCCTCCAAATAATGTGTCGGGGAAAGCCGGGGTTATTGGGAAGAACCCGGATTCGATTTTAGAATTTTCGAGACTCAGCGGATGAGAATTTTCCATTTTTACTTTAAAATTGGCGAAGGTATTTCCCGGTTCAAAAAAGGTTTTAAAAACGGCTTTTCTGTTTGGGATAATTAGTTTCTCGAGGAAGAGCGAAAGCAGTCCCATGTTCTGCCTTACATTGATTTCGAGGCAGGGATTTACACGAATATTCCCGTCGTCGTCTTTAAAAATGAGGGTGTCGATTCCGAAGTTCCCTTCGTAGTACTGTGCAAGTTTGCTGTTCTCAATAACTTTTGTGAGCGGCGCAACCAGCATTTCCGGAAGCGATTCTGCAAATGTTGTAATCTCAGGTGCTAATTCATTTGGCCACCCATTGAGGAAATTCCCGTGGTACTGCCCTTTGCTGTCAGTTAGAAACCGGCTGACGCCGAGGTAGGATATTTTTCCTTTTTCCAGCCTGAACTGGAGTGCCATATCCAGCACTTTTTCTAACAGCGGCTCAACAATAACGTATCCCTGATCTTTGACAATACCTAGTATTTTTTCCCAGACTTTTTCGATAACCGGTGTTTTGGTTACTTTTTGCAAACCTCTTCCTGAACTGCTCCACGGCGCTTTTATCATAATTTTTCCCCACCGGCGAATCAGTGTTTCTACTTCTGATTTTGTTGTGCAAACCCGGGGAATCAGATGCGATTGTAAAACTTTGTTCACTGGTAACAGGGGCAAAAGATTTGTTAATGTTTCCAGTGCAAATTTTTTGGAGTAAATCGGTTTGTATTCGGGTTTCCAGCAGGCGACCGGCGAATTTTGAAAACGTTCGGAACAGGATGCTTTCAGGGGATCCAAAATTCGGTGCGCGGCAGGGCTCCAGCCCCAAGGAAGCAGCCAGTTTTTTGGTTGCACTGAAAAATCGCGATTATCAGCTATCGTCTGTAATTGCAGAAATTGTGGCGGGTCAATATTAATTTTCTGAAGGGATTTCAAAAATGTTGCAGGGGGGATTTTCTTTGTCAGAACTTTGTCGCTTTTCTTCGCGAAAAAAAGCGGAAGCGTTCCCATGTCTTCTTCCATTTTTTGCAGCAGCCGGTTGGGTTGCCACGATGGGAAACCATTTGCTATGGCATACTCACAGGTTGGATTGTACAGGTAGATGTCGGGAAGATTTTTCATGTGCAGCATTTTTATCCCATTAGCGGAATTCCTTCGGGGCGCTGGTGTTTCCAGCGGCGGTGCGACCAAAGGTAATACTCCGGTTCCTGACGTATTATTTCTTCCATTTTTCGGATGTAAGCCAACAAAATTTCATGGGATTCCACCTCTTGTGGGTTTTCTATAAGCGGGAAATATTTTGCCACGTATTTTCCCCGGCCTGTTTTTACTACGTGCTGAAAAAAGACAGCCTGATTTGTTTTTGCTGCAATTTTTTCGGGCCCGGAGAAAAAGGGCGCTTCGCGGTTTAAAAAGAGTGCCCAGAATTTTGAGGATGCAGCAGGTGTCTGGTCAGCTCCCAGCCAAAGAATGGTTGGTATTTTTGCATGGTGAAATTCAAGTGCTTTACGTGCTGACTGGTACACCGGGATGCATTGGCCGCCCCACCGTTGCCGCGCATGGAGCAGAAACTTTTCCATCGCATGGTTGCCGCGCACGGGGTTGTATATCATTAGTACGAGGTGTTTGATGTGAGCCTGAATGAAACTGCACCATTCCCAGTTGTTGTGGTGCATGGCCAAAACAATAAAACTTTTTCCCTGGCGGTAATATTCCTCCATAATGTCCAGCCCTTCAAATGTAATGTGCTTGTTCAGCTTTTCCGGAGAAATACTGTTTAACTTAACGGATTCTACCATTAAATCGGTAAAATGTCGGTAAAAACGGGCGGCAATTTGTTTCCGTTCTTTGGCTGTTTTTTCAGGGAAGGCATATTTCAGATTTTCCATAACTACTTTTTCGCGGTAATGAAAAACATGTTTTGTTAAAAAGCAGGTTATATCCGAAATTACAAACAGCACCCGGAAAGGGAGCAGCGAAATGAGCCGTAGAATGCCGGCCAGAATGTTGTTAACTGTTTTTTTTAAGGGGCTTTCGTGGAATCTTTTATCTCTTCTCTCAAGGTTGTTCTTCTTCATCTATACCCAAAATTAAAAATCATGTTAAACTTGTAGTGGCACTTCTGCCGGGCGTTTGTTTTTCCAGCGTTTGTGCGACCAAAGGTAGTATTCAGGTTTGTCGTTTATGATTTTTTCCATTTTGCGGATGTATGCGTTCATTATTTCAAACTCGCTGTGTTCCTGCGGATTTTCAAACAACACCTCGAATGTTGTTTCGTAGAATCCTCTTTTCACTTTAACCGTGTTTTGAAAAATTACGGGATAATTAAATCGTCGCGAGATGGCAGCCGGGCCGGGATAAAATACGGTTTCCTGATTCAGAAACATTGTCCAGAATTTATAGAACGCCGGGGGAGTCTGGTCACCAGCCAGCCAGATAAACACCGGCTCATGGCTTTTTTCGGCTCTGATTATGCGCCGTAATATTGAAGAGTCGGAAGTCATTTCAGCGCCGAAACGCGCGCGGTTATCATTGATGTACTTGTTGAACTGAAGATTGTGAAGCGGTTTGTAAACGCCAAGTACATTGTGTTTTATAAATAGCGGAAATGCACCGCCCCATTCCCAGTTGTTTTGATGCATTGTAAGAACAACAACGCTTTTCCCCTGCTCAAAATAGTTGTTAATAAGCTCCGGGTTTTTTACAGCCATTCTTTTTTTTATGTTCTTCTTTTTAATGCTCCCCAGTTTAATCGCTTCCATAATCAGGTCGCAGAGATGCCGGTAAAACCGCTTTCTTATTTTTCTTAGCTCGGACTCACTCTTTTCGGGGAACGAGTTGCGGAGATTCATGTAAACAACATCTTTACGGTAACCCATTATATGGAAAACAACAACATAAAGAATGTCCGATAAAATGTATATGATCCAAAAGGGAAACAGTGCAACCATCTTCAGTGAAAAAATGCCTATGTGTGTTGAATTCCCTTTGCTCATAACGATTTTTAAAGATGTGTAAAGCTACATTTTTTCGTATAAAACCGGACCAAAAACTATTTTCCTTTTTATCTTCGACACAAAATTTATAATACCATGAGGATTTTGATGACTTTTTTGTGTCTGTCGTTTAGCGCGGGGCTGTTTGCCCAGCAAACATTTATTGCCCACAGGGGAGCTTCTTATCTGGCTCCTGAAAATACGGTTGCGTCTGCAAATCTGGCCTGGGAGCTGAATGCCGATGCTGTGGAAATTGACGTGTATCTGACCAAAGATAACCGCGTGATGGTTATGCACGACAAAAGTACCAAACGAACAAGCGGAGGTAAAACGGATTTTGTTATGAAAGACACCCCGTCGTCGGTTTTACGCGGAACTGAGGTAGGGAGCTGGAAAGGCGAAAAGTATGCCGGAGAGAAAATTCCTTTTATTTCTGAAGTTATTGAAACAGTTCCCAAAGGGAAAGACCTGGTTGTGGAAATTAAATGCGGAAGCGAAGTACTGCCCTTTTTGAAAAAGGAAATTGAAAAGAGCGGAAAGCTGGAGCAGATGATTTTTATCTGTTTTGGATGGGAAACCATTTTGGATACCAAAAAAGAGTTTCCGAACAACGCCTGTTACTGGCTGAGTTCTACCAAACAGGGATTGCGTGAAAAAATGAAAGATGCTGCTCATGCAGGTCTCGAAGGCGTTAATTTGAGCTACAGAATTATTGACGAAGAAGTAATGCAGATGGCCAAAGAGTTTAACCTTGAAGTGTTGACCTGGACAGTGGACGACCCCGAAGTGGCAAAAAGATTGACCAGTTTGGGAGTGACTGCCATCACCACAAATCGTCCTCAATGGCTGAAAAAAGAAATGGGAATGTAATTGCCGCGTTTGTTTTCCAGCGAGTTCGCACTCTGTTGGAACAATGCAACTGGCAAGGCAGAAGATAAAAAAAGAGGAGCGCGCGCTCCTCTTTTTTTGTGTGTATGTGAGTGTTTCTTATTTGGTTAGTCTTTCCAGTCTTTTCATAATAGAAAATATGAAAGCTGCAGAAGCAAGGCAACAAACCACGAAAATGGCCCACAGTTGCCAGAGTTCCAGTCTGTCCCAGAAATAACTTCCAATTCCGAGCAGCTTATTTCCAACTGCGGTAGCGAGCAACCAGCCTCCCTGCATCAGACCCTGGAAGCGTGCCGGCGACACTTTCGATACAAAAGAAAGTCCCATCGGGCTTAAGAATAGTTCAGCAATGGTAAGTACCATGTAACTGCTCATCAGCCAGTACGGCGATACACGTGAAGTGTCGGGAACTGCTTCTCCCTGCAGTTGAACCGGAGAAATCACGTCCAGTGAAGCCACCAGCATAATCAGAAACCCGAAGGAAGCGATAATCATACCGATACCGATTTTTTTCGGAGTGGAAGGCTCTTTCCCCCGGTTGGCAAGCCAGGTGAAAATCCCCATCACCAAAAAGGTGAGAGAAACAATAAACAGCGGGTTAAACGATTGGAAAATTTCAGGGGCAATTGCATTGTCTGCTTCGCCACGACTGAAAAAGTAGTAGGTGAGAAATCCCAGTCCTACGAATAACGCGCCGCCCAATATGCGAACATTCTTTTCCAGCTTTTTCCGAAGTAAAAGCACGAGACCCACAACAGTTCCGATAAATGCAAGAATATAATCAAGCCTGAAGAAAAGGAAGGTGAAAGGGCCTACGGTTTTTGTCGTATAGTCGCGGGCAAACATTGTTTGCGTAAGCCCGTTTTGATGGAACGACATCCAGAAAAAGATTACCACAAGGAAAACCAGCAAAAGAGCGGTAACTCTCGGGCGTTCTTCTTTTGTGGATGACTGCAGCATCCAGGCAACAAAACCTGCAAAAAGTCCGAACGCAAAACCAATGTCTGAGTTGCCAAATACAAAATAGATAACAAGGGCAACCACCGCCATTACACCCAGCGAAATACCGATTTTTGAAAAGCTCTTTTCTACTTTCACTTCGTTGGTAGAAGCGGTTACTTCTTTCGTTGGCAGTAGTTTACTAAAGAAAATGTAAACCAGTAACGAAATCAGCATGGCACCGGCAGCAACGGCAAATGCATAATTGTATCCTTTAGAGAATACGGCAATGTATTCGTGTGCAAATTCTGTTATGTCGGTTACCGGACCATTCAAACTGACTTTATTTGCCAGTTCGGTGATCTGGGCAGAATGCTCCATGTTTCCGTCAATTATTTGGTGGCACAATGCAGGTAAACTGCCGTCGTGCACAAAACCGTTGGTTTTTAACCACCAGTTGCGTACTGCCGTGGCAGCAAACGGTGCGAAAAATGCGCCGACATTTATACCCATGTAAAAAATGAGGAAAGCTTTGTCCCGAAGTTTTTCATATTTCGGGTTATCGTACATCTGACCAACAACTGCCTGCAAATTTCCTTTAAAAAGTCCGTTACCAAGAGCAATGGTGAAAAGGAAAACAACTGTCATGGAAAGTGGCATTCCGGGGATTGCCATTAAAACATATCCGGCAAACATAATTATGATGCCGCTGAGAATTACTGACTTGTACTTTTTTGTGGCATCTGCAATTATTCCACCGAGCAGTGCGAGAGCGTAAATGGCAAAATAAAACCAACTGTATATACTTCCTGCGGTTTCTGCATTAACACCGTATTTTGCCTGTAAAAAAAGCACAAGGATAGCCATCATGGTATAGAACCCAAAACGTTCGCCCATGTTAGCGAAAAAGGCGACTATCAAGCCTTTAGGATGATTTTTGAACATCAGATACTTATTAATTTGATTTTTCGGTTACATTTTTTTCGGAACGAACAAATATAATCATTGAGCACAATTGAAAAATGGGAAAAAGTCAGTTAAAATGTAAAAATCATAGGTATAAAAAGATATCTAACTATTAAAACTGAAAAGTTTTCTACGTCGGTATTTATTCATAACTTACATGTATAAACCATTAAATTATTAATTATCATGTCAAAAGAAGTGCTTCCCAAAGAGTTAATGAATTCTGTATTGGGCAAGTTGTACGACGTACTTGCCAATGGCGACGGCGATGTAGTTCCGCCGTCGGATGACAACTATTTAGCATGGCTTTCGGTGGGCGTCCCGTATCCTGCCGAAGAGCTGGATTTCCTTTCCGAAGGGTTGACCGGTGTTATTAAGAAAAGTGAAAACTCCGGAACAAAAAATGAGGAAAAAGATGAAGAAAAGGACGAAGAAGAGAAAAGCATTGAGGAAATTAACCAGCTGCTTGCGCAGGATACCGCCAGGAAATATCAACAGGCTGAAAATTTTGCCCGTATTGTTGATATGATTCCGGATACTTCGGGGGTAAAAGGCGATGTAACAATGAATGTCTGGAATCCTGAGAATACCCTTTCTCAGGCCTACGAACACATTCTGAAATTCAGTCAGGTTGCCAACCTGGAGCCGGACGAAAAACTGAAAGCGAAAATTGAAAAGCTGCGAGGCCTTTTGCAGGAGAAAAAAATTAAAAAGGATATTATTACCGATGAGGAAACCGAGGTGATTGAAGAGAGCCAGCTGGTTATTAAATACACCGAGAAAATGCAGGATTTTCTTACTGCTGCCCTCGAATATAACACCCATCGTGTAAATGCGCTCACAGCCAAAGATCCGGGAGCTATCCATTTTTGGGCACTGAACGCTCCCATTCTCCGGAACAAAGTTTTGGCAGCTAAAAGAGACTGGGTAAATAATGGCTACAAAGAAGAGTATGAGAAAATTTCTGCTTTTATTTCGCAGGTAGAAGGGCGGAGTATGTTGGCGTTAAAAGAACGGTACCTCGATGATTTGGAAAAAACAAAGCTCACCGGAATTGCTTCCGGCGCCGATTTCTTTTACTCGAGCCTTGTTCCCGGCAATTTTGCAAAGTCGGATAGCGGTTGGACACAGTTCACGTTTTCGAGCAGCGATTACAGTTCCAACTACAGCTTTTCTAAAAAGAAAGGATCGGGAGGTGGCGGACTGTCCTTCGGGTTATTCCGAGTAGGAGGCCGTGGCAGTTATGAGAAAAATGAATCCAGCAGTAAAATGGATGCCAGCTCATTTTATCTCAAGTTCAAAATTGCGCAGGTTCCCATTGTCAGGCCCTGGTTTAACGTAAACTTTCTTACCAGTAAATACTGGCGGTTCGACAAAGCGAATCCCGAGTTCAAAGATCAGATGGTTTCAGATGGCGATTTGCCGCCAAACGGAATGATTCCGGCGTACACAACCACTGCTATTTTTGTAAAAGACCTGGTGCTGTATTTTGGCGAAAGACATTCTGAAATGCAATCAGAAATGACAAAAGCAGGCGGCGGAGGTTTTGTTGGCTGGGGACCGTTCCATCTTGGAGGAAGTTACAGTTCAACTAGCGGTTCGCGCGATTTTCAGCGTAACTCCGATTCTCAGGGTATTCGAATTGACGGAATGCAGCTTATCGGTTTTAAATGTCATATGTTGCCAAAGTCTCCCGACCCTAATCCGGGAGTAGAAGAGTGGGTGTAATTTAAATCTGAAATAATGTCTCAACTCGCTACAATTTTTGCGCGAATTAAATCGTATTTTGAGCAAAACATAATCAGCGAGGGAAGGGAGGAAGATTACAAATTCTTCTTCCCCCTTTTTTCGTTGGGTTATACAAACGAAGATTTTTTGTTCCTCAATACCGAAATGGCAAGTGAGGATGCCCGTAAATACTACGACGAACTTTATGATTTTTCGCTGATGGCAAATAATATTCCGCGGCAGGATATTATTTGGCAATTGAGTGGCGAAAATCGTGATTTCCTGCACAAGGTTTACGAGGAAATACTTGCCAATCTGAAGTTGATTGATGCAGAAACTATCTCGGTTCCAAAACTTGTTGGAACGGCCATTTTTGAGCGTGCTCTTAATGCATTGCCCAAGGAAGAAACAGAAGAGTACCGTACTTTTTATGCATTGCACAAAAAGTTGAATTCAGAAATTCTGGAACTGCTGAAAAAAGGGGTGGAAACAGGCGACGCCTCGGTTACATTAGAAGTTGAAATGAAGCAAAATATGAAGGTTCAACTTCTGGAGCAGTGGAAAAATAGCGCACGAAAAGATGAGGTGGAACAAAAAATAGAGCAGCTTTTGAAAACTGAGGCCGATCGTTTTATTAAAAAACTGAATGAGGTAAAAGGAAAACTGACTACTGCCATCAGAGAGCATGTAAATGGCTCGTTTTGCCTGACTACCTGCTATCCCAACAATCTTTATAATTCGGATAAACTGGCCTGGAAAAAGATCGAAATCGGGAAAGATGAAATTCAGAAATTGGTGGAGAACTCAAAAGAGGAGGGGTTTTATGAAATTTTTGAACTGAGCGGACTCCAGGATTTGGAAGTGGAGAAAATAAGCTTCGACCTGATTTTTATAAACATAATGCGGGAGTGGTTTGATGAACAACTGCTTTTGTCTCCGTTTTGGGACATCGATTTGCTGGATAAAGAGAAAATTGAAATTCCCTTTTTTGCTACGCAGCTTGTTTTTGTGCGGAACATCGAAATTAAGTTGAGAGAAAATTCGGCACAAAATAATCTGATTCTTCAGAAAATGGATGTAAAGAAAAGCATCGGTCCGTTTTTGTTGAACAAGAAGCTTTTTACGGCAAACACTATTCAGTTGAAATCGGTAAATAAAACCATGCAATTGGAGCGAAATGCAATAATTAAAGCGAAACCGAAAGTTGCTGCGGTAAAAACTGACGCAAGAGTTTTGAATGCGGTGAATTTACGAAAAACGCGAAGCCTGGTGCTCAATGCAAACCCAAAAGTGCTGGTGCGAAATAATCCGGCAAAAACCGTTGTTGCCAAACCGCAAACCGCCAGTTTTCTTGTGGCAAAGCCTGTTGTTGCCAGGGCAATTCTGCTTCAGAACCTTGTTAGTTTAACCTTGTATTTCAGGCACAAAGAAACCAGACAGTTGATAGAAGTTGAACCCGGTGAACTGGAGGTTTTCAGAAACAACAAAAAAGAAAATGTTTCGGTAAAAAAGAATGATAACAAAACGCTGACTATTGTGCTTTCTGCAAATCAGGAGTATAACATAAAACTGGTAGCAAAGGGGTTGGAGCCTGCCGAACTTAAGATTGTGTTCAATCCTCAGGAGCAAAAAGCAAAGCGAGCCCGCAGGTTTGCGTACACAATGCCCAAACAGTCGCAGGAGGGATTGCTGAATGCAGCCGCCAGCAACGAGTTTCAGTTGGTTGCTGTGGTTTGTAAGCGGATTCCTGCAGGATATCCGGCTCCGGTTCCGTACGCAGATTATTTTTAGCAACTCACGTAAAACACAAAAAAAGGGGAACGGCAGCTTCCCTTTTTTTGTGTTTTGGTGCGGAACCCGGCATCTGTCTAATCTTTCTTCTGTGTGAAGAATGCCTGATTTGCCGGAAGAATTGCCAAAATTGATGTAATTTTAAGGGTTCAAAATTTCGGGATAAACAGAGATTTGTTACCCGTGAAATACCATTCTGGTAAATGATTAAAATGAAATTGGCATGAAACTTTTTTCAACAAAACAGATAGCAGGGATTGATAGTTTTACCATCGAACACGAACCCGTTTCCGATATTGATTTAATGGAACGGGCGGCTCTGCAAATTACAAACTGGTTGGTTCAGCATTTTTCTACAGAACAGAAAATGGTGTTTTTTGCAGGCCCCGGAAACAATGGGGGCGATGCGCTGGCTATTGCCAGGCAGCTTGCCGGGCTCGATTACCAATGTGAAGTTTGCCTGCTCGATTTTCGGAAGGAACTGAAAGGTTCGCCCGCAACTAACTGGAAACGGCTGCAAGAGCAGGGAAAGGTGGCATTGTCTAAAATAAAGGATGTGGATGGCTTTCCGAAAGTAGCGGCAAACGACGTTTTGCTCGACGGGTTGTTCGGCTCGGGGTTGTCCCGCCCGCTGGAAGGATTCCCTGCCGAAATTGTGCATAAAATGAATGCCCTGCCAAACACAACCGTTGCCATTGATATTCCCAGCGGATTAATGGGAGAAAACAATTCAGAAAACATTTTGGAGAATATTGTACGGGCCGATTTTACCCTTACTTTTCAATTCCCGAAAATTAGTTTTCTGTTTGCCGAAAACGAATTGTTTACAGGTAACTGGCAGGTGTTGCCAATCGGGCTGCATCCCGGAGGAATTGCAAAAACTCCTTCTGATTTCTTTTTTGTGGAGAAGGAAGATGTAAAGGAAATGATTCCCCGACGGACAAAATTTTCCCACAAAGGAACTTTTGGGCATGCGCTGCTGGTTGCCGGAAGCTACGGAAAAATGGGCGCTTCGGTGCTGGCATCAAAAGCTTGTCTGCGCTCGGGCGTGGGGTTGCTTACTTCGCATGTTCCGCGACTTGGCTATTCCATTATTCAAACTGCAGTGCCGGAAGCGATGGTTAGCATTGACGAGCATGACTCGATTTTTACGGGGATTCCTGACCTCACTCCGTTTAATGCAGTGGGTGTTGGTCCTGGAATTGGCCGGAAAAAGAATACCTGCAAAGCACTGTGCGATCTTATAAAACAGTTTCGGTCGCCAATGGTGCTGGATGCCGATGCTTTAAATATTCTTTCCGAAAATAAGGAGCTGCTCCGGGAATTGCCGGAAAATTCTATTCTTACTCCCCATCCCGGAGAGTTTGAACGCCTGGCCGGAGAAACTGCCGATTCGTGGGAGCGGATTCAGGTGCAACGGCAGATGGCAAAAGAGTTTCGTGTGATTGTTGTTTTAAAAGGTGCTTTTACTTCGGTCGCTTTGCCTGACGGGAGGTTGTTTTTTAACGCTACAGGAAATCCGGGGATGGCCACTGCCGGAAGCGGTGATTCACTTACGGGAATAATTCTGGGATTGCTGGCGCAGCGGGTTTGTCCTGAATATGCTGCCATTGCAGGCGTTTTTTTGCATGGCCTTGCGGGCGACATTGCTGCCGGCAGGATTTCGGAAAATGCATTAATTGCGGGCGACATTACCAATTGTCTGGGAAAAGCTTTTCTTGAATTGAAATAGCTGACCGGGCATGTTTTTTTGCTTTTTCTTCGTGATGAATGAAGTGCTGTCTTTTTGTTGCTGTTTGAAATAGCAAGTTCTTAAATTGCTTTTAACAGTTGTTCCCGACAACTACAAATTTCTTGTAAAACCGTTGAAAAAACTGTGCGGGTGAAAGCAGAAAGCACAGAAAGATTCGGTTTTGATATGTTGTTACTCAAGTAAAGCTAAAAAGCATGTGGCGTTCCACAATAAAAATTCTATTTTTAGGTCTTAAAATAAATTCAGAGAGATGAGGATACTTACTATTGTATTGGCAATTTTACTGTCAGTGCCTGTTCTTGGGCAGCGTCGCAACAAAGGAGACGAAAGCGTTGTCCCTGCTTTTCAGGAGGGAATTACTTATGCGTTGCCCCGTACCGGGCTGAGGATTAAAGTAGAAGCAGAAAAAGAAATGTTTCAACCCGGGCCTTACGCAGCCTATGCCGAGCAATTGCTTGGAATTACCGATGCAAAAAACAGGGCTTCGGTGAAATGGACTATCAGCAAAGTTGAGATGGCTACGTTTGCCGAACCTGACCCGGAACAAGTGCATAAAGCCATGGGAGAAGCTGCATTTTTGGTTGATTTGTCGGCAGATGGGATTTTGACCGGAATTAATTCTGAAGTTGTTTCAAAAGAGTTGGCTATATTAAATGTAAACGATTTGACCGGTGACAAGAAGGATCCCGGTTTCTCTTTTGCAAATATTAATCATACACCAATGTACGCCTCAGGCGATTCTTCCAATAGTTTTCGCCCAATTCGGATAAGTACCGATGTGAAAGCAGCAGAAGCAGCAGAACGGGTGCTGGAGTGCCGGCTTACCAGGTATCACATGGTCGCGGGTTTAATGGACGAGTTTCACCCGGATGGAGAGGCCTACAAAGTAAGTCTGAAAGAGCTGGAAAGAATAGAAAAAAATTACCTGAGTTTATTTGTGGGAAAAACCACTCGCGATAGTGAAACGTTTAGTTTCGATTTTGTACCTACTTCTGCAACCGACAGAGGTGAGGTGGTTTTTCGTTTCTCAGAAGATTCAGGCGTGTTGCCGGCGTCCGACCTTTCGGGGAAACCGGTAACCGTTCGTGTTGAGCTCGAAAAAGAACTGGTATCAAAATATGCATCGCTGGCCGGTTCCGAAAATCCGGCTGCCGGAGAGAGCGGGGTTTATTATCGCATGCCCGCCGTGGCAACAGTAAGTTTGGTTTACGAACTAAAAACAGTTGCGACAGCACGTACGGTAATGGCGCAGTTCGGGCAGGTGGCGCCTGTTCCGGAAGAGTTGTTGTTCGGGGCTTATGCCATCGAGTTTTACCCCGAAACAGGGGCTGTAAAATCGGTTCGAAAAAAATAAAAAACATGCAGGGGGCTCGGGGTGAGCACCCTTTTTTTTGTTGTCATTTTTATGGCTTTCAAATTTTTTTATTTTTATCCACTTGAAAAAGAATCAAAAACAAATTAATATTTCACAGAATGAATAAATCAAATAAAATTTTAAAGGATTCTGCTGCCGTCAGATGGTTGGTACTTGTGTTGGTGAGCAGTCTGATGTTTGCAACTTACTATTTCCAGGATTTCTTTTCACCGCTTCGCGAGTTGATGGAAACAGACCTCGGGATTAACAGTGAAGAATTTGGAAGGGTAATCGGGCTTACTACCATTGCCAACATGTTTGGGATGATCATCATTGGCGGAATAATTCTGGATAAATGGGGAATTCGTCTTGCCGGTTTGGCTTTTGGCGGTTTGGCTACTTTAGGCGGAATTATCACTGCGCTCGCGTCAATGGGATATTTCGGCGATGATAAATCGTCCGTTCTGGCCGGGTTAATTGTGGGGCGTATTTTATTCGGCTCCGGGCTCGAAGTAGTTTGTGTGGTGGTTACCCGTACCATTGTAAAATGGTTTAAAGGGTATGAGTTGGCGCTTGCCATGGCTATCAATATGGGATTTGGCCGTTTGGGATCGGCGCTTGCCATTGCAATTTCGCTTGATATTGCCGGGGTTACCGTTTCGCCTGCCGTAGTGTTTGCTGCAACGCTCATTGGTTTGTCTCTCATATTCTTTGTTGTTTACCTGTTTTTCGATATTAAAATGGATAAACAGATAAAAGCTATTAAAGCAGCAGGACAGGTTAAAGGAGAAGAAGCAATTATTGCCGGAGTGGAACAGGAAGAAGAAGCTGACGAAGATTTTAAATTTTCTGATTTGATTAAGCTGGCTACAAATAAATCTTTCATATACATTGCGTTGCTTTGTGTTGCTTTTTATTCGGCAGTATTCCCGTTTATTCAATATGCGCCCGACCTGCTTGTAAATAAATTTGGCTTTAGCTATGTTTTGCCCGACTCTGCAACGGTTGTTGCTTTTGGAAGTGAAGCGCTGGGAAGTTCGCTGGTTTTTGTTGTGATATTTATTTTTGCACTTTCGGTAACATTAATTCCGAATAGCTTAAAAGGGAAAAGTGCCAAAAGGTTGTCTGTTTTAATTATTGTTGGCGTATTTGCAGTAGTTGTTTATCTCGTTCGCGACACCCTGGGTGTTTGGCTTGTAAACGGACCTAAAACAGCGTCGTTAATTCCTCTGGGTACCATCATTTTTACCCCGATTTTCGGAAGCTACGTAGACAAGAAAGGTAAAGCTGCTTCGTTAATGATTTTGGGTGCGCTGCTGCTCATTTTTGCTCACTTGTCACTTTCTGTTTTCCAGTCGCCTTTTCTCGCATATATGGGATTGCTGAGCCTCGGAATTGCTTTCTCTCTGGTTCCTGCCGCCATGTGGCCTTCAGTGGCAAAAATTGTTGCTGAAAACCGTTTGGGAACAGCTTACGCTTCAATGTTTACCGTGCAGAACTGGGGCCTGGGTGCTTTCTTCTGGGGTATCGGTGCATTGCTTTATAAAGTGAATCCACAGGTTGTTCAGGCCATATCCGAGATGAGGGAATCTCTTTTGGCGCAGGGTCTGACCAGTGGCGAAGTAGCAGATAAAATTAAATTGCTGCAGTTGGAAGGTTCTCTTCCTTATTACGATTATACATGGCCAATCCTGATGCTGGTTGCCTGTGGGGTAATTTCCATTTTCCTGGCTTTTAAATTGAAACAGGCCGATAAGGAACAAGGTTACGGACTGGAATTGCCTTCAGGACAGAAACCCGAGTAAATTATGGGAGTAGGCTATTTAAAATATTGTACATTAAAGTATTCAGTAAATTCAAAGTTAACTAACAAAATGACAAAGATAAAAGATATTAAACCCACAGAAGTGTGGCAGGTTTTTGACCAGATGCTTGCAATTCCCAGGCCTTCAAAACACGAAGAAAAGATTCGGGACTGGGCTGTGAATTTTGGAAAGAACCTTGGTTTGGAAACCATAAAAGACGAAGCCGGAAATGTGATTATCAAAAAACCGGCTACTCCGGGAATGGAAAACCGGAAAGGAGTTATTCTGCAGGGGCACCTCGACATGGTTCCGCAAAAGAACAGCGACAAGGTACACGATTTTACAACCGACCCCATCGAAGCATTTGTGGATGGAGACTGGGTTACTGCAAACGGTACTACTCTTGGAGCTGACAACGGAATTGGCGTTTCGTCTGCATTGGCAGTTGTTGCATCTAAAACGTTGAAACACGGTCCGGTGGAGGTTTTGCTTACTGCAACCGAAGAAACCGGAATGGATGGAGCAAACGGTTTGAAAGCCGGTGTTTTAAATGGCGACATTCTAATCAATTTGGATTCTGAAGACGAAGGCGAATTGTATGTGGGGTGTGCCGGAGGTGAAGACGCAACTGCATTGTTCTCTTATTCAGAAGAAGAAGTTCCTGCCGGATTTACCGGAATAACTTTGGATGTTACGGGAATGAAAGGCGGCCATTCGGGAATGGATATTATTTTGGGACGGGGAAATGCCAATAAAGTGTTTTTCAGAATACTGGATGCAGCCTACGAAAAGCTGGGAGCTCGGCTCGCTTCTATTGAAGGAGGCAGTTTGCGGAATGCTATTCCGCGCGAGGCTTTCGGAGTTTTAGCCATAAGCGAAGCATCTGTTGGCGATTTTGCTGCGTTGGCCGATGAAATTGCTGAAACCATTAAAAAAGAACTGGCAGCAACTGAGCCCGGTTTGAAGGTAGTTGTGGAACCTGCAGAACTTCCTGCTGCTTTGATCGATGAAAAAACGCAGGTGAACGTTACTGCTGCTGTGCTGGCTTGCCCCAACGGAGTAATTCGAATGAGTGACAGCATGAAAGGGCTGGTGGAAACATCTACTAACCTTGCTATTGTAAAATCTGACGCTGAGCAAAAAACGATTTTCTGTGCTGCGTTAATGCGCAGTTCGGTTGATTCGGCCAAAGAATATCTTGCTTCTCGAATGAAAGCGGTATTTACGCTGGCCGGAGCTGAGGTTGCTTTTGCCGGCTCTTATCCGGGGTGGAAACCCAATATGGCGTCGCCCATATTGAAAACCATGCAGGGTATTTACGATAAGAAATTTGGTAAAATACCCGAAATTAAAGCGATTCATGCCGGGTTGGAATGTGGTATTCTGGGAGGGCAGTATCCTCATTGGGATATGATTTCTTTTGGTCCGACCATTCGTTTTCCGCATTCTCCCGACGAGAAAGTGAACATTGAAACCGTTCAGAAGTTCTGGGATTTTTTGGTGGCAACGCTGGAAAATATTCCGGAAAAATAGGAAACAGGTTATTCCTGTTTCTCGATAATTATTATCAATAAAAAAGCAGTCTCAAAATAAACTCTGAGACTGCTTTTTAAATTATTCTAAACAAACACTTACGTCAGACTAAAAGTCGCTTTAATAAAGCTGCTTCTTAGTTCAGGGTTGCCTGCCCCGGTTCCCAGTTACAAGGTGTCAATTCACCAGTCTGGAAAGCGTCCAAAAGGCGCAGGATTTCTTTTACGTTGCGGCCAACATCCAGCCCGTTAACAGAAACATGTTGAATTGTTCCTTCAGGGTCGATGATGTAAGTAGCGCGGTAAGCAACTTTATTTGTTTTTTCGAGAATTCCAAGGTCTTCAGACAACGATTTTGATGTGTCGGCAACCATCGGAAATTTAAGGCTTCTCAGTCCCGGATGGTCGTTTCTCCAGGCCAGGTGCACAAATTCTGAGTCGATTGAAGCTCCAATCAAATTGGCATCGCGTTTTTTGAACTCTTCGTAATTTTCGTTAAAAGAAGTAATCTCTGTTGGGCAAACAAATGTAAAATCCATCGGCCACCAGAAGAATACAGACCATTTTCCGTTTTTCAGATTGTCCTGAGTCAATGTAATAAACTCTTTGCCCGGTTCAAGTGATACTACTGCTTTCTTTTCAAAATCCGGGAATTTATCTCCAACTGTCAACATAACTTTTGAGTTTTTTAAATTATTTTATTTAGACTGAATTAAAATTTGCCTTAAAAGTAGAATGCATAATTCATTCGGAGAAATTGATTCTTTTTAATGTAAATAGATTCAACCTATGATGGTGTGCGATAATCTTGTCAGAAACAGGTTATTGTGGTATTTACATTGTCGTATTATCCGGTTTCTTGCAAATATCTTTTTTTCGTTTGTTAAATGAATTTGATCAGCGGAGTTTGAGAGAACCTCGAATATGGTTATATTTAACGGTTTTTATAAAAAGCAAATAGGAATAAATATTACCTATCCAATTAAAACTTTTATTTGTTATGAAAAAAGAATCGAACAAAAGTGCTGTAACAAGGAGAGCTTTCCTTGGTACAACAGCTGCCGCAGCAGCAGGTTTGACTATTGTTCCGAGCCATGTAGTGGCTGGATTGGGGCACAAAGCTCCAAGTGACAAACTCAACATTGTAGGCGTTGGTGTTGGAGGTATGGGTTATGCTAACCTGAAAAACCTCGAATCAGAAAATATCATCGGTCTTTGTGATGTGGATTGGAAATACGTTGATAAAAACGGCGTTTTCGATCGTTTCCCAAAAGCTAAAAGGTACAAAGACTGGAGAAAAATGTACGACGAAATGGGTAAAGATTTTGATGCAGTGGTCGTCGCAACCGCTGACCATACCCACGCCGTAATTGCATCTCACGCCATTACAATGGGAAAACACGTTTACGTACAAAAACCATTGACACACTCGGTTTACGAATCTCGTCTATTAACCAAATTAGCTGCAAAATATAATGTAGCAACTTCAATGGGTAATCAGGGTTCTTCAGGCGAAGGTGTAAATTTGACTACAGAATGGCTTGCCAACGGAGAAATTGGCGAAGTAACCAAAGTAGAAGCATTTACTGACCGCCCAATTTGGCCCCAGGGTTTAAATACACCGGAAAGAGGCGACTGGGTTCCTGAAACTTTGGATTGGGATCTGTTTATCGGGCCTGCTAAAATGCGTCCGTTTAATCATATTTACCACCCATGGAACTGGCGTGGCTGGTGGGATTACGGAACTGGCGCGCTCGGCGATATGGCTTGTCATATCCTTCATCCGGTTTTTGTTGGTCTTGAATTGCAATATCCGATTCAGGCACAGGGAAGTTCTTCATTATTACTTCAGGACTGTGCTCCTGTTTCAGAATCAGTGAAACTTACATTCCCTGCCCGTACTCCGAAACGTGCGTGGAAAGGAATGAAGAGAAAAGCTCAGCTTCCTCAGGTTGATGTTCACTGGTACGACGGTGGTATTAAATGGAATCTGCCCGAAGGATGGCCGGAAGGAAAGAATCCGAACGACAGAGGCGGTGGCGTTATTTTCCACGGAACAAAAGACAGCCTTGTTTGCGGTTGCTACGGTGTAAACCCATGGTTGCTTTCTGGTCGTGTTCCTGAAGCTCCGAAATTCCGTCGTAGAATCGAAACCAGCCACGAAATGGACTGGGTACGCGCATGTAAAGAAACTGCAGAAAACCGTGTTCCAACCGCTTCTGATTTTCAGGAAGCCGGACCATTCAACGAAATGGTTGTTATGGGCGTTTTGGCTGTTCGTTTGCAGTCGCTGAACAAACCGCTGGATTGGGATGGCGAAAAAATGGCATTCACCAACTTAACTGATGATGAAAGCATTCGCACCGTTATTAAAGACGGTTTTGAAATCCACGATGGTCACCCAACTTTCAAAAAGACTTGGACTGACCCGGTTCCTGCTAAAGATTTTGCCGCTGAATTGATTAAGCATACTTACCGCAAACCATGGAGTTTGCCTGATATGCCTGCATAATCAAAATACAGATATAAAGGAATGGGTGCTCTTTTGGAGTGCCCATTTTTTTTTGCCGGATTTTACCGGTTCTCCTTTCAAAATCTGTTATTTTGTAATTGTTAACAAAAAGAGGAAAAAGGAACAATAATTTTTATCTATTTTGCATCGGACCGATTCCGAAAGTAATGTTTTAGAAAAATGGACAAAAAAAAGAATACAGTTTCCCGACGGGCATTTATTGGAAGCACTGTTTCCGTTGCAGCCGGAATGACCATTCTGCCGTCTCACGTTGTAGCAGGACTGGGACACCAATCACCCAGCGATAAATTGAATATTGCCGGGATTGGCGTTGGTGGTTATGGCTACGTAAATCTTCGTAATATGGAGACTGAAAACATTGTGGCGTTGTGCGATGTGGATTGGAGTTACGCAGGCAACACGTTTAAACGGTGGCCTATGGCAAAGCAATACAAAGATTTCAGGGTAATGCTGGAAGAACAAAAAGATATTGATGCTGTAGTTATTGCGACTCCCGATCATACTCATGCATTGGCTGCGGTATCGGCTATTCGTGAGGGGAAGCATGTTTTTGTCCAGCAGCCGCTTGCTCATTCTGTTTATGAATCGCGAATTTTGGCTGAAACAGCCGAACGATACGGAGTTGCCACGCAAATGGGTAACCAGGGGAATTCGGGAGAAGGAATACGGAAAATTTGCGAATGGATTTGGGCGGGTACAATTGGCGAAATTACGCATGTTGACGCCTGGACCACCCGGCCTAACTGGCCGCAAAACAATACGCTGCCCAACCGGGGTAAACGAGTTCCGCGTGATTTGGATTGGGATTTATTTGTCGGTCCGGCATCATGGAGAGAATACAACCCGGCTTACCATCCGTTTATGTGGAGAAGTTTCTGGAATTTTGGCTCAGGTGCACTCGGCGACATGGGAGCTCATATTCTCGATCCTGTTTTTAAAGCGTTGTTGCTTCAGTATCCTGAATCGGTTGAGGCAAGCTCTTCTCAATTTAATACCGAATCGCTTCCTGATTCAGAATTTGTACGCTTCCATTTTCCGCGGCGCGACAATCTGCCCAAAGTTGCCATGCCCGAAGTTTCGGTGAATTGGTACGATGGTGGTTGGATGCCACCCCGGCCCGAGGAGTTGGCAGATGGAGAAATGATGGGCGATGACCATGGCGGTTGCATTTTTTACGGAACCCGTGGAAAAATTATGTGTGGTGCTTTTGCAAAAGATCCGACACTGCTCCCAACCGGTGAAATGGATCATTTTCAGGAGCCGGCAAAATCAATCCGTCGGATATTTAATCCGTTTGAGGGCGGCCATGAACAGGATTGGGTGCGGGCGTGTAAAGAACCCAAAGAAACCCGGTTGAAGGCTTCGTCGCATTTTGGATATGCCGGCCCGTTAAATGAGTTGATTATGTTGGGTGTGCTGGCAGTGCGGATGCAAGGCCTGAACCGAAAGTTGATTTGGGATGGCCCCAATATGCGATTTGCCAATATTGGTTCTTCCGATGTTATTCGAATTCTTTCCGAAAGCAATTTCGAAATTTCTCATGGTAAGCCCAGAACAAACAGTGAGTATGCTACTCTCTCGGCTATCCAGACGGTTGAAGAATGGATACGACACAGTTACAGGCAAGGGTGGGAGCAGATATAAATAAAATTGGCGCGCTGAATTTGGGTGCAGGTCTTTTTTTCGTTTGATTCCCTTTTTACAGAATTTTTCCCGACTGGGCAATCTGCTTTTTCGATAGTCTGCTTCGTTGGCTATTTCGTGAATTATTGTACCCGCCATCCGTCTTATTTAACGCGAAGGCTCGTTTCCTTATGCCTTGCGTGTAGTTACTTTTTCTTCAAAAAAAACTCGGTAACAAAGGGAAAGTGTAGAAAAAGCGCAATGGTCATTTCCAAAGTTCAAAGAAAGTATAAAATTGACAGTAGTAATTTCTGCTGCTAACCATTCGCCTGTCAGATTATTACAGTAAAACAGCAGCTTTTAGTGCAGCTAATCGTCAGAAGTTATCAAACCGAAACGGGTTTTAAACGTTGAGTTTGGTAAGTTTTTACTTCAAAGAATAGGAATATGGACGAGTTTTTAGCTGCCCGCATGCAGATGGGCGTGTCGCTTGGATTTCACATTATTTTTGCCTGCATCGGCATGGTGATGCCGTGGTTTATGTTTGTTGCCGAATGGAAGTGGTTGCGCACGAAAAACCCTGTTTATCTCGATTTGGCCAAGGCCTGGTCTAAAGGAGTTGCTATTTTCTTTGCGGTAGGAGCAGTTTCCGGAACGGTTCTTTCGTTTGAGTTGGGAATGCTCTGGCCTACTTTCATGGAACACGCCGGACCCATTTTTGGGATGCCGTTTTCCTGGGAAGGAACGGCCTTCTTCCTTGAAGCAATTGCTCTTGGCCTTTTCCTCTACGGTTGGAAACGGCTAAACAAATGGGTGCATCTATACACGGGGCTGGTTGTGGGAATTGCCGGAGTGCTTTCCGGAATTTTTGTGGTTGCTGCCAACGCCTGGATGAATGCTCCCGCAGGATTCGACTGGGTAAATGGTCAGGCTGAAAATATTGACCCCGTAAAAGCGATGTTTAACAAAGCATGGTTTGCCCAGGCTCACCACATGACCATTGCAGCATTTTCGGCTACAGGGTTTGCCGTTGCCGGAGTGCACGCTATTCTTTACCTCAAAAACAGACTGGAGATTCATGCAAAGGCCATTACAATTGCACTGTCGTTTGCAGCAGTGGCCGCACTTTTGCAGCCGGTAAGCGGCGACCTTTCAGCAAAAAGTGTAGCTGAATTGCAACCGGCCAAACTGGCTGCTTTTGAGTCGCATTTTGAAACAACAACCAAAGCTCCACTCATTATTGGCGGCATTCCCGATGTGGAAAATAAGGACGTAAGATACGCGATTAAACTACCCGGTTTTCTGAGCTTCCTGGCGCATGGCGACTTTAATGCAGAGGTGAAAGGGCTGGAAGAGTTTCCCAGGGAAGAGTGGCCTCCTGTGCCGATTGTGCACTATTCGTTTCAGTTGATGGTTGCCATTGGAATGTTTCTGGCATTGCTGGGGGTAATTTTTATTGTTGGCCGTTGGAAAAAGCAGCACTGGCTGGAGAAAAAATGGTGGCTAAGAATGCTTGTGGTTGCCACACCGCTTGGTTTTATTGCGGTGCAGGCCGGCTGGATTGTTACCGAAGTGGGCAGGCAACCCTGGATTATTTACGGTATTATGAAAACCGTAGATTCGCTTACTCCGATGCCCGGAATTCAATACACTTTTTACACCATAACAACGGTTTACCTGCTTTTGAGTTTTATTATTATCTGGTTGCTGAGCCGACAGATTAAAGTGTTACAATCAAAATATTTGTCCAAATGACTGAAATGATTTTTGCGATACTCGCCATTTGTCTTCTGTTATATGTATTGTTGGGTGGTGCCGATTTTGGCGGCGGAATTCTCGAACTGCTTACCCGTGGAAAAGCATCCGGAATTGTTACCCGGGCAATTGCCCCGGTGTGGGAGGCGAATCACATGTGGCTTATTTTAGTGGTTGTTATTTTGTTTGTTGGTTTCCCTACGGTTTATACCACAGTGCTTACCGCGTTGCACATTCCGGTTTTGCTGGTGCTAATTGGAATTATTCTGCGTGGTTCGGCATTTACTTTCCGCCACTACGATATTGATGAGGCCACTCCAAAAGCTGTTTATTCCAACATTTTCAGGTACTCCAGTCTCTTTACCACTTTCTTTCTGGGGGTAACTTTAGGAGGAATTATTTTGGGCGAAATATCAGTGGATTACAGCAAAGGTTTTTTTGCGGTTTATATTCATCCGTGGTTAAACCTGTTTTCTTTCAGCCTGGGATTTTTTATGGTCGTGCTGTTTGCTTTTCTTGCTAATATCTATACGGTTGGAGAAATTAAAGAAGAACCGCACATTACCCGGTTTACAAAGCTCGCAAAAACGTTAATATTTGTGCTGGTGTTAAGCGGAGCACTGGTTTTTGCTGCGGCCGAAGTAAACGGGCATTCACTTTTTTATGAATTCTACCATTCTCCGGCAAGTATTGCCAGCGTTGTGCTTGCCTCAATAGCGCTGCCGTTTTTGTGGATAAATCTGAACCGGAACAACAAAACCCGTGTGCGTATTATTGGTGCTTTTCAAACTACCATGATTATTACCGGCTGGTTTGCCATTCAATTTCCCGTTGTGGTTAAAATCAAAGACGGAGCTGATCTTACCGTTCAGAATTCAAGTGCTCCCGACGAAACGCAGCTTTACCTGCTGATAGCGCTTGTTGTTGGGGTGATTATTGTTTTTCCTGCAATGGGTTACCTGTACCGGACATTCAAATTTAATGATGAAGTTTCGACCGGGAGCTAGCTGATTTTTTTCTTTCGGTTTATCAGAAAATGGATCCATTTTTCGAACCAGATTACCGGGAAAATTGCAAATCCAAATAATGTAGCAATCAGTACTTCTTTTGCACTGAGCGGAACTGTTTTGAAAATGCTGTGCATAAACGGGGCGTAAATGAAAACAACCTGTAGCGCAAGTACGATTCCAATTCCCAGAAAAACCAGCGGATTGCTGAAGAATCCGATTTTTAGCAGCGAATCGCGTAACGAACGGCAGTTAAGCATGTAAAAAATCTGGAACAGGATAACGAATGTTACTGCCATGGTTTGTGCTTTTGCCTGGGCAAATGCCGGGTCGAGTCCGTCTGTCAGGCTGTGGGCATAATGCAAATTAAATACGATAATGGTGCCTGCAGTCATAAACAGCGAAACAAAAACTACTCGGAATGTCACAAATTTGTTGAACAGCGGCGCGTCGGGTTTTCGGGGCGGGCGTTTCATTACATTCGGTTCTTTTACTTCGAACGCCAGCGGAAGCGCCAGTGCCACGGCTGCAACAAGGTTAATCCACAGCAACTGAGTTGGGAGCATCGGTAATAAAAGTTCTCCGGTTGCCAGGTTGAAGGGGAAAAACATGATTCCGTAAATCAGAATAAATGCAAGTCCTAAATTGGTTGGCAGCAGAAATGCAAGCGATTTTAGCAGGTTGTCGTACACCCGGCGGCCTTCTTCTACGGCTGCACTAATGCTGGCAAAATTATCGTCGGCCAGCACAATGTCAGACGATTCTTTGGAAACAGAAGTTCCGGTAATTCCCATGGCTACGCCGATGTTCGATTGCTTAAGCGACGGTGCATCATTTACTCCGTCTCCGGTCATTGCAACAATCTGGTTGTTGGCCTGCAGCGCTTTTACCAGCCTGAGTTTGTGTTCCGGTGCAACGCGCGCGAAAATGTTGGTGTGTTTAACAACTTCGGCCAGCGTTTCGTTAGACATTTTTACCAGTTCCATGCCGGTTATTGTTTTTCCTTCAGAAAGCCCTAAATCCATTCCGATTGACCGGGCAGTTGTCTGGTGGTCGCCGGTAATCATTTTTACAACAATCCCGGCATTGTGACATGCCTTTATCGCTTCAATTGCTTCTGTGCGCGGAGGATCAATCATCCCCAAAAGTCCCACAAACTGAAAACCGCCTTCGGTTTCATTCGGAGAAAGTTCCCGGTTTTCAGAGTGGTTTCGTGTTTTTTGAGCAACAGCCAAAACACGCATCCCTTTGGATCCCAGTCGTTCCATCTCAGCCAAAACAGTATCTTGTTCCAATGTTTCTCCGCTTAAATGTGTGGCGCAACGTTTTAAAATAACTTCAGGGGCGCCTTTTATTAGTATTCGCTGGGTTGTGTTCTCGTTTAGTGTGGCCATAAATTTCGATTCAGAATCGAACGGAATCACATCTTTTCTGGGATGATTATTCCGTAACAAATCCACATCCAAATGAGCTTTTGCTGCTGCCACTACCAATGCAATTTCGGTGGGATCGCCGGTTACGCCAACACCATTGGTTTCAGCTTTGAAACTGGCGTCGCTGCATAGTGCGGCATCTTCAAGCAGCACCTTTATTTCTTTAGGTAAATCTTTTATTTCATTTCCGTTTTGTTGAAAAATTCCGTCAGTATTGTATCCGGCTCCGGTTACCTGAATGCTTTGGTTTTTTGTCCACAGTTGATTTACGGTCATCTCGTTGCGGGTGAGTGTTCCGGTTTTGTCTGAGCAAATAACGGTAGTACTGCCCAGCGTTTCTACAGCCGGGAGCTTGCGAATAATCGCTTTTCTCCGGGCCATCCGTTGTACTCCAATTGCGAGGGCAATTGTAACCACTGCCGGCAGCCCTTCAGGAATAGCGCCCACGGCAAGTGCAATGGCAAAAACAAGGCTGTCTTTTAAAACCATGTTTAACGCAATTCCCTGCCCGGTAGCACGAATAATTCCCACAACCATTATAACTGCGGTTATGGCCACGATGCCAATGGTGAGGTATTTCCCTATTTCTCCCAGTTTTTGCGTGAGCGGCGTTTCCAGGTCGGTGGTTTCGTTTAGCATATTCGATATTTTGCCCAACTCGGTATTCATGCCGGTAGATACAACAACGGCCTTTCCCGTTCCGGTGGCAACGAGTGTGCCGCTGTAAACCATACATTTTCTGTCTCCCAGAATAACGTCCGCATCAACAGCATTTATCGATTTTTGTGAAGGAACCGATTCTCCGGTGAGAGCAGCTTCTTCCACGCTCAGATTTTTTTGCTGAATCAGTCGCATATCGGCCGGAATCCGTTCTCCGGCTTCGAGTTCTACAATATCTCCCGGCACAATTTCCGCTACCGGAATCGATGCTTTTTGCCCGTCGCGGTGGACGGTTGCGTTTTCCGGAACCATTTCGCTTAACGCATCAATGGCTTTTCCGGCCTTAAATTCCTGAATGAATCCGATGATGGTGTTGATAACCACAACCGCCATAACCACAGCACCGTCGGTTATTTTACCAAGAAGAACCGCAAGTGTGCTCGACCCGATTAAAACCCAGATGAGGGGGTTGTTAATTTGTCTCCACAGTACGATTAACGGGCCGTCGTTGCTTTTCTTTTTGATTTGGTTGGGACCGAATTTTTGGAGCCTTTTTTTTGCTTCATTTGTTGTTAAACCTTCCTCTGAACTTTCAATCGACTTGATAACCTCATTGTAAGGTTCTGCGTGCCAGAGAGCACTATTTTTATTCCCCATTTCTGCCATTTTAATGGTGCAAAGGTAGAAAAATCTCAACGATTGTCTTTTCGTTTCCGGATGAACGAAACATTCATTTCAGATTCGAAAAGATTTTTTCGCAGCTTTTGAAAAAGAACCATTAAATTAGGCTGATTAAATTGTTTAATATGAACTATTCCGAATCCCGAAGAAACCTTCTGAAAGCACTTTTTGTAGCGCCTGTCTTGCCTGCAGCCGGCTTTTTTCAATCCTTTGCGGAGGTTGAAAATAAGCAGGTCGGGTTTTCGCACAAGTTCAAACTCAGTTTGAATGTATATTCATTTAACAGCTTGTTGCGAGCCGGAAAAATAGATCTGTTTGATGTGTTGGATTTTTGTGCCGAACATAATTTCGATGCAATTGATCCTACAGGTTATTATTTCCCTGGATATCCACAGGTTCCCACAGACGACTATCTAAACAGGTTTAAACGGAAAGCCTTTTTGCTGGGGTTGGATATTAGCGGAACCGGAGTGCGGAATGATTTTGCAAATCCGGATTCTGCTGCGAGAAAAGCCGACGTGGAGATGATAAAAAAGTGGATTGAGGCTGCCGCCAGACTGGGGTCTCCCAATCTTCGCATTTTCTCTGGTACAAACCCTCACGAGGGATATTCGCGGGAGCAGGTTTTCGAATGGATGGCAAAAGATATCAGGGAATGTTGCGATTACGGGAAACAGTTTGGCGTGGTTGTGGCTTTGCAAAACCACAATGATTTTTTGAAAACCTCTGCCGATGTAGAGCGTATTTTTGAGATGGTAGATTCTGAATGGCTGGGATTGAATCTCGATATTGGCAGTTACCGGCAAACCGATCCCTATCAGGAAATAGCAAAGAATATTCAGTATGCAGTAACCTGGCAAATAAAGGAGAATGTGTGGATTGACGGAAAAGAAATCCCAACAGATTTTGTAAAACTTTTTCGAACAATAAAGAGAGCCGGATACCGGGGATATTTGCCTTTGGAAACGCTGGGAGCCGGAGACCCTTTTGAGAAGATTCCTCGCCTGTTGGATAATGTAAAAAATGCACTTCAAAATAGTTAATTTTAGTATGCCCGAATTAAAAATAAACCCTGATTTGAAAGATTTTCAGGAGTATGTAAAAGAGTTGGAGATTGAACGCGGATTTGCTCCGCAAACAATAATTGATAAGTGCCTTTTGATGGGAGAAGAAATGGGCGAATTGTTTAAGGCTGTAAGAAAATCGGAAGGGCTTTTGGTGGATGCTGCGTCTGATTTTTCTGAAATAGGCGATGAGCTGGCTGATATTTTTATTTACGTTTGCGCCATTGCCAATCGGAAAAATATTGATTTGGAGGCTGCATTTCGGGCAAAAGAGGAGAAGAATAAGAAACGAACCTGGAAAGCGATTTAGCATGCAAAATATCAAAGTTCCGTTTGCGGAGATGAAATCTGAGTTCCAAAGAATTTTGTTAAAGACTGGTTTTTCTGATGAAAAAGCGGAGGCCTGCGCCCGTATTTTTGCAGAGAATAGTCTGGATGGAATATATTCACACGGTGTGTATCGATTTCCACGATTTGTGGATTACATAAAACGGGGGTTTGTTCAGGTGGACGCTGAGCCCCGGTTGGTTCAGTCTGTTGGAGCGTTGGAGCAGTGGGATGGTCAGTTGGGGCCGGGGCCGCTAAATGCAGTTTTTTGTGCCGAACGCGCCATTGAGCTGGCCCGTGAAAACGGCTTGGGATGCGTGGCCATCGCAAATACCAACCACTGGATGCGCGGTGGAACTTACGGTTGGCTGGCTGCAAAAAAAGGATTTGCTTTTATCGGCTGGACCAACACCGAAGCAAACATGCCGGCGTGGGGAGCTAAAGAAAGCAAGCTGGGCAACAACCCTCTTGTTTTTGCTGTGCCCTATGGAAAAGAGGCAATTGTGCTCGATTTTGCCATGACTCAGTATTCTTACGGAAAAATGGAAGCGACTCAGCTCGAGGGAAATAGTCTGTCCTATCCGGGCGGATTCAACATGAACGGGAATTTGACCAATCAGCCCGGTGAAATTCTGGAATCGCGGCGTGCGCTGCCAATCGGGTACTGGAAAGGTGCCGGGTTGTCGTTACTTCTTGACATTCTGGCAACTGTTTTGTCTGCGGGTTTGCCCACCTGTAAACTGAGTAAACAGGAAGCTGAGTTTAGTGTTTCTCAGGTTTTTATTGCTTTTAGTCTTGACCAAATCAACAATTTCGCTGCAATTAATAAAACAATAACTGGAATTATTTCAGATTTGAAAGTATCAGAACCGGAAAAACCGGGAGGCGAGATTCGTTTCCCGGGAGAACGGGTTTTGAAAACCAAAGCAGAAAACCTGAAAAATGGAATTCCGGTAAATGAAAAGGTGTGGAAAGAAATTAGGAATTTGTAACCTGTCTGGAAAAATTTCTTCTCAGTTTCAGAAGTTTTTTACTCGTGAAGATCCCGAACCCCAAAATTTAGCCTGAAGAATCTCCTTTTTGTTTGTGCTAATCTATTTATAACAAGTGGTTTGTTGAATACTACTATTTTTATAGTAATTTTATTACAAAGATAGTTTTATTTCTAATTTATTAGTACTATATTTGTAGTAGACAAATTGGAAATTCAATTAAAGATGAAAACACTTACAAAAGCGGAAGAACAGATTATGCACATCCTGTGGGACCTTAAAGAAGGTGTGGTTAAAGATGTGGTAGAAGAATTTGAGGAGCCACGACCTGCTTACACAACTGTTGCCACAGTGTTGAAAGTGTTGGAAAACAAAGGTTTTGTTTCGTGCCGGAAAATAGGGAACACCAACCTGTTTTTTCCTTCGGTAACAAAAAATGAATACGCCCGTTTTCAGTTTGGATCCTTGCTGAAAGACTACTTTAACGGTTCATTTCCTAAACTTGCTACCTTTTTTGCCCGCGAAAACAACCTGGATATAACCGAGCTGGAAGAGATGCTCAAAATTACAGAGAAAGAATTGGAAAGTAACCCGCCAAAAGAATAGGCCATGGAATCGATATTTGTTTTTCTGATAAAAGCATCTGCCGGGATTATTCTTTTCTACCTGGTTTATTTGCTGTTTCTTCGGAAAGAAACTTTTCATAATGCCAACCGGTGGTTTCTGCTTATAGCCCTCATTTCGTCGGTTGTGCTTCCGCTGTTCCCGATTCATTACCTGGTAGTAGCGGAGCAGGTGAGTAGCGCCAATGTATTTACGGCAATTCCCGATACTTTTAAACATATTCCGGTGATTTCAGGTCGGGAGCAGGCTGCCTCGGGATTCAGCTGGCAACTGGCAGTAATAACCATTTATTTTGCCGGCATTATCATTTTTGTATCGCGGTTGTTAGTTCAATCGTTCACGCTTATTCATTTAATCGTGAAAAAACGGGCAAAATCAACAAACGGAATTTACATCGTTGAAAACGAGAAATACAACGTTCCTTTTTCTTTTTTTAATGTGGTTTTTATTAATCCGAAATTACACAAGCAGGAAGACCTGCCGGAAATTCTGGCTCACGAACAAGTGCACATTCGTGAGAATCACTGGTTCGACCTGCTTATTATAGAACTGTTAACAGTCATCTTTTGGTTCAATCCGTTTATTTGGTTCTTTGAACGATCAATTAAACAGAATCATGAGTACCTGGCCGACAAAGGAGTCCTTGCGCAGGGGCACAATTTGGGCCGGTACCAAGCTTTATTAATTAACCAGTTAATGGGCGTGCAGGTAATTGGCGTAACCAACAATCTGAATTTTGCCCTTAACACAAATCGATTAAAAATGATGACGAAAACGAAAGCATCTGTCATTAGGCAGATGAAATTTGCGTGGGTTTTGCCCGCTGTGGCGCTGCTGCTTTTTGCATTTGCCGAACCCGATTACCGGGTTGGCGGGCAGGAAAATGAAAGCGGAAGCACTCCGGCAGAGGTTGCTCTTGTTTCACTGGAATCCGTTAAGATGGCCGGCGTGATAAAAGATGAGGCAGGCAAGCCACTTCCCGGAACTTCGGTAATTATAAAAGGAACATCCGTTGGGACTGTTGCCGACAGGGCGGGAAAATTTGAATTGAGCATTCCCGAAGAGTCTACAATTGTATTATCGTATGTAGGGAAAAAAAAGGTTGAGGCCGGTTATGCGGAAATTACATCCGGTTCGAAAAAGGGAAATACTTACAATTGCGAGTACGTAATGGAAGACGTGGTTATTGAAATTCAGAACAACACGTACGACGGGAAACAGCAATTGTCGCCGCCACCACCACCGCCACCGCCAGTTCCTGCTACTAAAAAAGAAGTAGAAAATACTCCGCCACCACCTCCTCCATTGCCTTCACCCAACGAGGAAAAAACAATATTCTTTGTTGTGGAAGATATGCCTCAGTTTCCTGGAGGTTATGCCGCCCTTCAGAAATATTTTATTGAAATGCAACACAAAATTGCACAGTCAAAAGGAATAAAAGGGAAAGCCAAAGTGGCATTCACGGTAGACGAAAAAGGTAAAGTAACAGATGTTAAAGTACCAGAAAAAGATAACGAAAAAGCGGCAGAAGGGGCAATCGAAATTGTTACCGGAATGCCCGACTGGACTCCGGGAAAGCAACGCGGGAAACCGGTTCCGGTGAAGTACCTGCTCCCGTTAAAATTTGAATAGCAAAATAGAACACACCCCTCACCCGGAACCCGGCGTTTCCGGGTGATTTCTTTATATCACTTCCCGGAGATTCATTCTGCAATCTCTTTTCTGTTAAAAATCAATTTGTTAAATTGAACCCTTAATAAACCAATTAAATTAATTGAATATGACACTGAGAAGGGACTTTATTAAAAAGAGCCTTGCCGGAACCGCAGGAATTGCCATAGGCGGACTGGGGTTTAGTGCTAAATCTTACGCCTCCATAATGGGAGCTAACGAAAGAATTACAATGGCTGTTGTTGGAATTCGCGGGCAGGGGAACGGGCATATAGGAAAATGGTGTTCATTGAAAGAAAACCGGAATGTTTTTTTGAAAACTATTTGCGATGTGGACGAAGATCTTTACGGCGAACGAGCAAAGAAAGTGCAGGATGCCATTGGAACCAGGCCGGTTACCGAGTGGGATATGCGTAGGGTTTTTGATGATAAAGATATTGACGCGGTTTCGTTTGCAACGCCTAATCACTGGCACGCATTGGGTACCATCTGGGCATGCCAGGCCGGAAAACATGTGTATGTTGAAAAGCCTGCCAGTCATAATGTTTTCGAAGGACGAAAAATGATTGAGGCTGCCCGTAAATACAATGTTCGGGTGCAGGTGGGTTTCCAAAATCGTTCGATTGCCAATGTGATGGAAGCCATGAAATTTTTGCATGACGGCGGAATTGGAGATGTGTATATGGCCAAGGGGCTTTGCTATAAACCACGCGATTCATTCGGCATGGCGCCCGACAGTATGCCTCCTGAAAATTTGCATTACGACATGTGGCTTGGTCCTGTGCAATGGCGTCCGTACAACGAAAAAAGAGGACATTACAACTGGCACTGGCATTGGAATACCGGAAATGGAGATACCGGAAACCAGGGGCCACACCAATTCGACATTGCCCGGTGGGGACTGAATAAAGACGAACATCCGGTTTCGATTTTTTCAACGGGAGGAATTTATGGAATTAGCCCAAAAGAGTGTTCCCAGGAAACACCAAATACTCAGACCTCTTTATTTACTTACGAAGACGGCAAAGTTTTGGAGTTTGAAACCCGTGGCAGATTTACTCATGGAGAATCAAGTCTCAATATAAAAATCGGCAATATGTTTTACGGAACAGATGGGTATCTCGAATTGAACGGAAGCACCTGGAAGGCATTTCGGGAAAGGGAGAAAGAGCCTTTTGCAGGTTCTGCCAAAGCGTCGTCTGAAGTTCCACAGGATCCGACTTTTAGAGCGGCTCCGGGTGGTGCAGAACATTATGCAAATTTTATCGATGCAATTCGTTCCGGCAGCAATTACGATTTACATTGCGACATTCGCGAAGGCTTTTATTCTTCGGCGTTGCCTATTTTGGCAAATATTTCTTATCGGTTAAAACGTGAGCTTACTTTCAATGGAAATTACGAAAAGTTTGCCAGCGATCCCGAAGCTGATATGATGTTGACTCGAAATTATAGAAAACCTTACGTGGTTTCAGAAGAAGTATAAATTGGCAATGGCCTGTATAAAAATGTCCGGTTTGTATTGAACCGGATTTTTTTGTTAAAAGAAAACCCCGGAGCCTCTGCCCCGGGGTCAAAACTAAACCTAACTAAACCAAACTTATGAAAAAACAGCAAATTGCTTGTTGTAATCTGTACCAATAAAAACGAATGAACGTTTAAAATTGTTTAATAAATTGTTTTCATGACTGTCTTTTGTTTATCAAATAGTGTGCCAGACGGCATTCCGAGAGAAATAAAAAATGAAATTTGAGAATTATTTTTTGAAAAAATATTGCTTTCGTAAACTTCATGTAAAATCGACAACAGGGAGAAAGAGTCTAAAAAAGGTAAAAATGGTTTGGGCTGATTCCCGTGTTGCAGGGCTTGTTAAAGCTAATGGACTGAACCGGAGTGCCTCTTTTTGATCTTTATGAAAATCGAATGGAAAAAACAAAATAGCAATTGATCGTCAAAAGAGAATTTTGTACAATTCTCAATATCAAAAAATAGATATCTTTGCGTGAAATTTATTGGAGCCATTTAAGCAATAGAAGGAAAGGAGTTTATGGATAGCATTCGCAATTTTTGCATTATAGCACATATTGACCACGGAAAAAGCACGCTTGCCGATCGCATGTTGGTGCATACCAAAACAGTAGGAGAGAGAGAAATGCGTGATCAGGTGCTCGATAGTATGGATTTGGAACAGGAACGTGGGATTACCATTAAGAGCCATGCCATTCAGATGGATTATGAGCATGAAGGGAAAACGTATAAGCTTAATCTTATTGATACTCCCGGACACGTCGATTTTTCTTATGAAGTTTCCCGCTCGATTGCAGCATGCGAAGGAGCTTTGCTTATTATAGACTCAACGCAGGGAATCCAGGCTCAGACTATCTCAAATCTTTATCTCGCGTTGGAGAATGATTTGGAAATTATTCCGGTACTCAATAAAATGGATCTCCCCAACGCCATTCCCGAGGTGGTAGAAGATCAGGTGATTGATCTCATTGGTTGCGACAGGGAAGAGATTATTCATGCCAGCGGAAAAACAGGAATGGGTGTTGAAGAAATTCTGGAGCGGATTATTGAAAAGGTGCCGCCACCAAAAGGCGATCCCGAAGCTCCGCTGCAGGCACTTATTTTCGATTCTGTGTTTAACTCATTCAGAGGCGTAATTGCCTATTTTAAGATTCTGAACGGCCAGATAAAAACCAAAGATTTGGTGAAATTTGTGGCTACAGGAAAGCAATACGATGCAGACGAAATTGGGGTTTTAAAACTTAATATGGTTCCTAAAAACGTGTTGTCTGCCGGAGATGTGGGCTACATAATTTCAGGGATTAAAACTGCCAAGGAAGTAAAAGTTGGTGATACGATTACCCACGTAGAAAGTCCTTGCGACAAGGCAATTTCTGGGTTTGAGGAAGTAAAACCAATGGTATTTGCCGGAATTTATCCGGTAGATGCAGACGATTACGAAGACCTGCGGAGCGCCATGGACAAACTTCAGTTAAACGATGCATCGCTTACATTTGAGCCCGAGTCGTCAGCTGCGCTTGGCTTTGGTTTTCGATGCGGTTTTCTGGGACTACTGCACATGGAGATAATCCAGGAAAGGCTGGAGCGTGAATACGACATGAACGTTATTACCACGGTTCCTAACGTTTCTTATCTGGTGCATTTAACAGACGGAAATACGGTAAGAGTTTACAATCCTTCCGGGCTGCCCAATCAAACTGTTATCGATACTATTGAAGAACCTTACATCCGGGCGAGCATAATCACTTCTTCCGACTTTATCGGTCCGGTAATGAATCTTTGTCTTGATAAAAGGGGTGTTCTGATTAATCAAAGTTATTTGACTGCAGAACGGGCAGAATTGGTTTTTAACCTGCCGTTGGGCGAGATTGTTTTTGACTTTTACGATAAGCTGAAAAGTATTTCGCGTGGATACGCATCGTTCGATTATCACATGAACGGATATAAACCGGCTAAACTGGTGCGCCTCGATATTTTATTGAACGGTGAAATGGTGGATGCGCTTTCAACACTTACTCATTTCGACAATGCTTATCCGTTTGGAAGGCGAATGTGTGAAAAGTTGAAGGAACTGATTCCGCGTCAGCAGTTTGATATTGCCATTCAGGCAGCAATTGGAGCGAAAATTATTGCTCGGGAAACCGTTAAAGCGGTACGAAAAGATGTGACTGCCAAATGTTATGGTGGTGACATTTCCAGAAAACGTAAACTGCTTGAAAAACAGAAGAAAGGGAAAAAACGGATGAAACAGGTAGGAAACGTGGAAGTCCCACAAAATGCCTTTTTAGCCGTATTGAAGCTGGATTAACCAGCTGAGAAATTTCTTTTTGTTTTTGAAGGCGATGCTCAATTTGTAAAGCAGGTTTTTCTATGTGTTTATCATGGGAATTTCTTCACCTTCTGTAGTGAGGTATTTGCGGGCAAGGTTGGCCGTAAGGCACGAATGGATTGGCACAACCTCAACCAGATCTCCAATCTGAATCAGGTTAAAGCTTTTTTGAGACACTTTGATAATGCCGTGTTCCTGGGATAGTTTGGAAAGGTAGTTGCGCTCGCTTAAAAGCTTTTCCTCTCCGTTATTACGAATATAAATACGTCCGAAAAAGGGTTTCCCGTCGACGTTTATAAGTGATTCGCGCGAAAAGTGAATGGCTCCGCCATAGATAACTATTTCACTACGCGACGGGTGTTTTGCAACTACGGGGCAAACCATCCGAACGGCAATATCGTCAAGGCTGCAAACGCCCAGGTTGTATTGCATTAAATCGTAAAACACAAAATTACCGGGCCTTATTTCGTCAACTCCGTTAAAGTTGGTGCATAAGGTGCACGACGGAGTATCTCCAATGCTCACTTCTATATCCGGAAACCTGCTTTGATATTTTTTCTTTAGATTTTTGAGTTTCAGAAGTGCGTCAAAATGGCGACTGAAAATTTCGTTTGTAGATAAGGCACTGTATGTGTGCCCGGCGTGAGTGAGAAATCCTTTGAACGTGATTTTTTTATTATTGGAAAGAATCTCCAGAATTGAATTTATTGTTCCTGTTTTTGACGGGTCAATTCCCGTGCGGGTTGCCCCGGTATCAATTTTAAAAAATACGCCCACCGGATTGGTAGCCCTTTTTGAAAGGGCAGTGGCGGCTTCTCTGTTCTCAATCAGAACATTTAGTTTTATGTTGGCTGCCAGTCTGTTAATGTTCCCAATTTCCAGAATATTTAAAGGAAAAGCAATGGTAATGTCATTCCAGCCGTTTCGGGCAAAATACTCGGCCATTTGCACCGAAGAAACAGTAATGGCGTCTACTCCGAATATTCTGAACCAGTCGCCTATTTTTGCAGACTGGTGGGTTTTGAAATGGGGCCTGAAACGAAGCTTGTGAGATTTCGCTTTCTGTGCCATTTTTTCAATATTCTGAAGACAAACGTCTTTGTTAATAACCAGCGTGGGGCGAATAATTTCTACCATTTTTTAAACCGATGATTTTTTTAGCAACTGTTTTGTTAGTGCGTCCCGGGTTTCCATCAATTTTTGTGAAATTCCAACTTTATAAATGTGGGGGCTGATAAATCGTTTGTGTTCTTCAGGGAGCAGCTCGCTCCTTTTGCTCAGGTACTGGTGAATTTCGTCAGTGCCTTTTTGCTCCCGAATTATTTCTCCTGCCTTTACAACAGTGTTTAAAAGAGGTTCTTTATGAAGGTGAGTTATCTGAGTTTTCCTTTCCGGATAAACGGGATGAAATATAAATTCGGCTTCTTCCGGATTTTCATCGGCCACCAGAATTGCATCGCGGTAAAAAGTGCCATCATCGCCGAAACATCTGTAAACTTGCTTTTTGCACGGCAATGTTACTTTCTCAATATTTTCCGAAAGCTTCATTTTTGGTCGGCCGTTTATTTCAACAAGTTTATAAACGCCATCAAGTGCGGCATCGCTTTTCCCGGTAATAAGTTCGGTTCCTATTCCAAAACCGTCAATTGGCGCGTTTTGATCTTTTATAAGACTTTTTACCACGTATTCATTTAGTTGGTTCGAAGCCAGTATTTTTACGTATTCCAGCTTGGCGTCATCCAGCATTTTTCGGGCTTTTTTACTCAGATAAGCCAAATCACCGCTGTCGAGCCGGATGGCCTGCATCTGATTGCCTTCTTTTTCCAGCTCCTTTGCCACGGTGATGGCGTTGGGAATGCCCGACATCAATGAATCATAGGTGTCAACAAGCAAAATGGTGTCTTCGGGGTGAGTTCTTGCAAATGCCCTGAAGGCTTCCAGTTCTGTGTCGAAACTTTGAATCCACGAGTGCGCCTGTGTTCCGGAAAGCGGTATGTCAAACAGTTTTCCTGCCAGTACGTTTGAAGTGGAAGCAGCGCCTCCGATTTTTGCCGCGCGACTGCCGTGAATGGCTCCCAGCCCTTGGGCTCTGCGCAGTCCAAAATCGGAAAAAACTTTGCCGTTGGCCACCAGTTTTGTCCGAAATGCTTTTGTGGCTACAAGCGATTCAAAGTTGAGTATATTCAGCAACATGCTTTCGATGAGCTGGCACTCAATTATGTTTCCTTCAATTTGAAGCACCGGTTCGCCTGGAAACATGATTTCACCTTCGTTGGCACTGATGATATTGCCTGAAAATTTGAAGGTCCGAAGGTACTCCAGAAACTCTTTATTAAAGCCCTGTTCTTCTAAAAAGGCAATATCTGTTTCGTTAAAAGTATATTCCAGTAGTAATTTTAAGAAGTCATGAAGACCGGCAAAAACAGTAAATCCACCTTGGTAGGGATTGGTGCGGAAAAAGTAATTAAATGTTGTGGTGTCATCTTTTTTGCCGCAGTAGAAATATCCCTGAGCCATTGTTAACTCATAAAAATCGGTGTAAAGCCCCCAATGATTCGATGATATAGGCATAGCGAAAACTCAAATAGATTCCGAATGCCTAAAGATAACGAAGTATCCGGCATTAAAAGAAGTTTGGGGGTATATTTTTTCGGGTAATTTTTATTCCTTGTCGAGGAAAATAGTCTGTTCCCGGTTTGGACCAACCGATGCGATGGTAACCGGAATGCCCATTTCGTCTTCAATAAAACTGATGTAATTGTTTAACTCTTCGGGGAATTCATTCTGCGTTTTAATTTTCGTCAGGTCGGTTTCCCATCCGGGCAATTCTACAAAAACAGGTTTTACATCATCGGTGAGTTCAAACGGAAAATCTTCAATTACTTCCCCGTTTATTTCATAACCCACGCAAACTTTTATTGTCTGGAATGTGTCTAGAACGTCGGCTTTCATCATAATAAGCTCGGTTACACCGTTAAGCATTACCGAGTATTTGAGAGCCACAAGGTCGAGCCAGCCGCAACGGCGCGGACGACCTGTTGTAGAGCCAAATTCGTGGCCTGCATTGCGCAAGTCATCACCGGTTTTGTCAAGCAATTCGGTTGGGAAAGGACCCATTCCAACACGTGTACAATAAGCTTTGAAAATTCCGAAAACATCTCCGATTTTCTGCGGAGCCAATCCGAGGCCGGTGCAAGCTCCTGCGCAAATTGTATTTGAACTGGTTACAAACGGGTAAGAACCAAAGTCGATGTCCAACAATGTACCCTGTGCACCTTCTGCCAGCACCGATTTTCCTTTTTTAAGCAAGTTGTTAATAAAGTGCTCGGTGTCAACAATCTGGAACGATTTTAATACTTCCACTCCTTCGAACCATTCCTGTTCGCACTCGTCGAGGATTTTTTCATAATCGTAATGAAAAAACTCAGCGAGCATTGTTTTATGGTTTTCTATCCGCTCCTGGTATTTGTTGCTGAAGTTATGCAACAGGTCGCCCACACGAAGTCCTTCGCGACCAATTTTATCTTTATAGGTCGGACCTATTCCTTTTAATGTAGAGCCGATTTTTGTTTTCCCTTTTTTCTGTTCCGATGCAGCATCTAAAATCCTGTGCGTTGGCAGAATTAAATGTGCTTTTTTAGAAATGTACAGGTTTTTTGAAAGCTCAACGCCGATTTTTTTCAGCCCTTCAATTTCTTTTTTGAAGACAATGGGATCGATTACCACACCATTTCCGATAATGTTGATTTTATTTTCGCGGAAAATTCCGGAAGGGATGGTGTGAAGAACTTGCTTGATGTTGTTGAATTCCAGTGTGTGCCCGGCATTCGGACCTCCCTGAAAACGGGTGATAACATCGTATTTCGGTGTTAAAACATCAACTACTTTCCCTTTTCCTTCGTCGCCCCATTGCAGGCCTAAAAGTACGTCAACTTTCATTTCTTTTTTATAAAATTCATTAATAAAGCCGTAGCAAATTACCCGTTACAACGGATATTCATACGGCGTTTTAATCAAGTTTTAAAAGTACAAATATTTTCGGTTGACAAGGCATAAAAGATTTTAATAAAAGGGGGATTTTATGAATTGGTAATGTGAGCGCGGTTAGCTTTTTTTAACCGGCTGACCATAAATGTAAAGGGTGTGATGAGAAAGCTTGAAATTATTTTTTTGACACGTGTCTTCGATGATTTCCCTGATTCTGGGATCGAAGAATTCTACCACTTTCCCGGTGGAGGTGTCAATCAGATGGTCGTGTTGCATGGTTGCAAATGCTTTTTCGAACTGGGCAATATTTTTTCCAAACTGGTGCTTAACAACCAGCTTGCATTCAAGAAGCAGATCGATGGTATTGTACAGTGTGGCACGACTGACTCTGTATTTTTTATTTTTCATCGAGATGTACAGCGACTCAATATCGAAATGGCCGTCCCGCGAATAGATTTCATCAAGAATGGCAAATCTTTCAGGAGTTTTCCTATGCCCGTTTTTTTCCAGGTATTCGGTAAACATATTTCTTACGGTCTCCCTGGTTTTGTGGCTGTTCATACTTTAACCCTTTTAAAAACAAGCATCAAAAATAGAAATATTTTTTTGATTATTAAGACTAAATAAAAATTAATCACTGAGGTTTTCATCCCGAGAAACACGGTCAATCCCTTTTATTTTTTCGAGCCGTGCAATTAGGAGATGAAGATCGTCTGCATTGTGGATGTACAGGAACAAATCGCCTTCAAAAATACCTTCGTGCGTATCGAATTTTACAGAGCGCATGTTAATGCTGTGTTGTTTTGAAATAACGTTTGTTACTTCGTTAACAATTCCAACTCTGTCGAATCCTTCGAGGCGCAACCGGGTGAGGTACGATTGCTTTTTAAACTTGGTCCATTCGGCTGCAATAATCCGGTTGCCGTGGCTCGACAGGAATTTTTCCACCTCTCTGCACCCGGTTTTATGGATAATTACATGGTCGTCGGTAGATAGGTAGCCGATTACTTTATCACCGGGAATAGGGTTACAGCACTTTGCCAGCGAATAGGTAACATTATCCTGCGCTTCTTTAAGCAGAAATGTTTTGTGTCTGTCTATTTTGTTGTTCTTATTTTGCTCCTCTTCTTTTGCTATTTCTTCCGGCGATTCTTCCTTTTTCTTTCGGCTGAATGTAATGTTCCAGTATTTAACCAGTTTGTTGGGCGATTTTTTTCCCAACACTTCATCCAGGTTATCCAGTTCCAAAAATCCCATTCCAACTTCGGAATAAAGCTGGTCTTTATTATTCAGATTAAAATGAGCTATTATTTTTTTCAGATTGTTGGACGTAATTGGCGCTTTTGCATTCTTAAGCGCTTCTTCTACAATTTCTTTACCTTTGTCAATGTGCTCTTTTTTTTCCAGTTTGAAAGCGTCCTTGATTTTTGAACGGGCTTTCGCCGTGGTGGCAAACTTCAGCCATTCCAACTTCGGAATTTGTTTTTCGGAGGTAAGAATTTCAATTTGATCTCCGTTCTCAAGAACGTGGCTGATGGGAACCAGTTTGAAATTTATTTTCGCCCCGATGCACTTGTTTCCCAACTCGGTGTGAATTTCGTACGCAAAGTCAATAATTGTTGAACCGCGAGGCAGTGAAACCATGTCGCCTTTAGGAGTAAACAGGTTTATTTCTGATGCGTAAAGATTCAGCTTGAAATCATCGAGAAACTCGAATGCATCTGATTCAGGAGAGCGCAGATGTTCCCTGATGCGTTCGATCCAAGTATCCAGTTCGTTTTCGAAAGTGCTTATGTCTTTGTAACGATAGTGGGCGGCAAATCCGTGCTCGGCAATTTCGTCCATTCGTTCTGTCCTGATTTGCACTTCCACCCATTTCCCCTGTGGCCCCATAACAGTAACATGCAACGATTCGTAACCGTTTGCTTTTGGCATGGTAATCCAGTCTCTTATGCGGTCGGGCTTTGGTTTGTAAATATCTGTTACAAGGGACAGAACGTCGAAACACTGGCGCTTTTCAGAAATCTGTGGTTTTGCTTTTATAATAATGCGGACAGCGAGGATGTCGTAAATTTCGTTGAAAGTAATTCCCTTCTTTTGCATTTTCTGCCAGATGGAATAAGAGGATTTTAACCTGTTGGTTACCGTACTTTCAATTTGTTCTTCTTCCAATTCCTCTTTAATGGGGCGGATAAACTCGTTAACCAGGTAGTTGCGTTTTTCTTCCTGGTTGTGTAACATGTAAAGAATTTTGTTGTATTCTTCGGGGTGTTTGTATTTAAAACTGAGTTCTTCCAGATCTGTTTTTATGGCGTTGAGTCCGAGCCTGTGGGCAAGCGGCACATACAAATAAAGAGTTTCGCCGGCTATTTTTATTTTTTTATGAGGCGGCATGGAGTCAAGGGTCTGCATGTTGTGCAGCCGGTCGGCAATTTTAATGAGGATAACCCGGATGTCGTCCGAAAGGGTCATCAGCATTTTCTTTAACGTAAGAACCTGCCGCGAATCGAAATCACCCGAAAGCTTGGTGAGCCCGTCGACAATGCGGGCAACTTTTTCGCCAAACATGTTCTCAATGTCGTTTATGGAATATTCTGTATCTTCCACAACATCGTGCAAAATAGCGGCGCAAATAGAGGTGGCTCCCAGTCCAAGGTCTTTGGCTACAATTCGGGCAACTGCAATAGGATGAATAATATATGGTTCGCCCGATCTTCGCTTAATGCCGTCGTGCGCCGCATTGGCGAACCGGAATGCTTTATCGATTCGTGCCAGCCGCTTGTCATCAAATTTGTCTTTAATAACATTCAGAAAATCCTGGTAGCGGTCGTCTATCTGCCGTATTTCAGCTTGTGTAAAATGCTGCAACTGTCTTTTTATTAATTCGTTCGTAGCTTATCCCCTTTCCTTTTCAAACTCTTCAAAGTTTTTAAATTTTTGGCTTTTTGCCAATCAATAACATATAAATAGCAAAGTTGTTAACTCATAATTAATTCTGATTGGTATTCTTTTGCTATAATTTTTTGTACAGGCTGAGAATCGATTCTGTCATTTTATCCCAACTGAACCGTTCTTTTTCTTTTATGGTGTTTTGCGTAAATGCATTTGCCCGGTTATTTTCGAAAAAATCGGTTAATGCATTTTTTATTTCTGTTACGTTGGGGGGCACAACATACCCTGCTTTTCCGTGTGATATAATTTCTGAAAGCCCTCCAACATCGGTAACAAGCATTGGTTTATTAAAATGATATCCGATTTGGGTAACTCCGCTTTGCGTGGCCGATTTGTATGGCTGAGCCACAATATCTGCTGCATTAAAATAGTTTTCCACTTCTGAATTTGGAATGTAATCGGTTTTTAGAATGACTTTGTTGCGAAGATTTAACTCATCAATCAGCTTCAGATATTTGGTCTCATCGGCATAAAACTCTCCGGCAACAATCAGTTTAATGTTGTTTTTGTCAAAATATTCGTTTGCAATTGCGTGCAAAAGTAAGTCAAGCCCTTTGTAGTCCCTGATAAAACCAAAAAACAGAATGTATCTGAACTGAGCATCCAGGTTAAGTTTTTGAAGCGCAGTTTCTCTGGATTCAATATTGCCGTAATGATCGTAAATGGGGTGGGGCGAGAATTTTTTTTGCTTTGCCGAATCAAACAGATTTAAGTCGTTTAAAACGCTTTTCGACATGGCAATAAAAGCATCCACTCTGTTTACAAAATAGTTGCTCAGAAGCTTGTCTCCCGGCCTTTTTTCGTGTGGAATAATGTTATCTACAATTGAGATAATTTTTGTGTGCCCGTTTTTCCTGACCATTCCGCAAATTGTTCCCAGGCTCATGGCCATAAACGGCAACCAGAATCTGACAATTAATAAATCGGGTTTATATTTTTTGATTTTATTTCCTGTTTTTAGCCAGTTTAAAGGGTTCACTGAATTTACCTCCTGCGTAACCGGAAAATCGAACGAAATGTTGTCGTCAGAAAATTGCGTTTTCCCGGGGAACAAAAGTTTGGGGTATTGTAACGAGAATGAAACGATATTTACCTCGTGCCCCTCGGCAACGAGTTGTTTTGCCAGCCGCTCGTTTAGCGCGGCAATGCCTCCTCTCAGCGGATGCGCAGGCCCCAAAATGGTGATTTTCATAAATACCGTTTTTTAAGTTCTTCTCCCACAAATTTATCAATCGGGAACGATAAATTTTCAATTTTTAAATCTTTTAATTTAACATACCTGAAACTTTGTTTACCGTTCTCCATTTTGTCAAAATCAAAAGGTTTTTCTGACAGTTTAAAACTCAACGGATATTTTAGGTCTGCCAGGTAATAAATACTGATGAGTTGCTTTTTTTCGAAAAAAAGTGCTTTCTGAAAAAAGTCAGTGGTGTAAAAATGACGAATGTTTTCAATTTTCTGCCCGTTGCATTCTTCGCTGAATTCTCTTCGCAGGCAGTCGATGGTTCCCTCTCCGTATTGTAGTCCACCGCCAGGGAATTTGGTCATTTTTGTATTCATCTGAAACTCGTCAGTCAGTAGAATTTCGTTTTTGTTGTTTAAAATGAGTCCGTAAACCCGGACAATAAATTCGGAGGATTTATCCATTTTTGCTGATGTTTTCCGTTATAAAATCAATGAGCTGGTTTGTCTCTTCCGGGTTGAACCAGTTCATTTCAGGATCGTTTCTGAACCAGGTAAGTTGTTTGCGGGCATAGCGGCGGGTGTTGCGTTTTATCAGTTCAATGGCTTTTTCTCTTGAAATGTCACCATCAAAATAATTGAAAAATTCTCTGTAGCCAACGGTGTTTAGTGCATTGAGCTCTTTGTGCGGATAAACAGCGCGCGCTTCTTTTTCGAGTCCCGCTTCTGCCATTTTTTCTACGCGACGGTTTATTCGCTGATGAAGTTTGTCGCGGTCGCAATTCAGTCCGGTTTTTATAATGGCAAACGGGCGTTCTTTTTTTGGAGAGGAACGAAAAGATGAGTATGGTTTTCCTGTCATCAAACAGATTTCGAGAGCGTGTACAATCCGGGCCGGGTTTTTTAAATCCACCTTAAAATAGTATTCCGGATCCAGCCTTTTTAATTGGATGCGCAGGCTTTCAATTCCTTCTTCGTTTAAGCGCATTTTTAAGTTTTTCCGCAGTTCTGGATCTACATCGGGCATTGTGTCGATTCCTTTGCAAACGGCATCTATGTATAGCATTGAACCACCGGTTAAAACAACTGTATCGAAGTTTTTGAATAGCTTTTCCAGTAAATCAATTGCATCTGTTTCGTACCGGCTGGCGTTGTATGTCTCGTAAACCGAGTGGGAGTGAATAAAATGATGCCTTACTTCTGCCAGTTCTTCGGCGGAGGGAACAGCCGTTCCGATGGACAACTCTTTGTAGATTTGTCGTGAGTCGGCAGACACAATTTCTGTGTTGAAAAACTTTGCCACTTCAATAGCGGTTTTTGTTTTTCCGACTGCAGTTGGTCCGGTTATTACAATTAACGTTTTTGCCATGTAGTGTAATTTCAGGGCAAATTAAGCGCAAAAAAAGGACTGTCCAAAAAAATGAACAGTCCGTAATGATTTTAATTTACCTCTTTAGAACAGAAGATTAATAATCTTCCATTTCACCGTAAAGTTCTGTGTAATCATCTAAAATGCCAAAATCCATTAAAACCTCTTCTTCCTGAAGTTTGGCTGAATCCTGTGCAGGAGAGTCGTCTCCCAAAATCTGCACCGGAGCTTCACCCTGTTTCAGAGTGATTAACGGTTCTTTGAGATTTTTTTCCATAACAATTCCAGTTAGTTCTATAAATAATGATCTGTCATTAATCAAATCAAAAGTGTACGTGATTTTTTGCGCTTCTGATTGAATTAAGTCAGATAATTTTGTTTTTTGCATAGTGTGGTAAATTCCTCCGTTCAGTCCCAAATCCAAAAGAGAAACCTCCTGTTGTTTTCTCCCGTTTATATCCGAAAGAAAAAACGATGCCAGTTGGTGTGATTCAAAATCGACACCTTGTTGTATAATCGTATGAAATTCGAGGAATGTATTTTTCCCGTCTGCTTCCACAGCAAGTTGGAAGTTTTTAGATTCAGGCGAAGTAATTCTAAATTTACAAATCATAACTTTGAACTAATTCTTCTTACGACCAAAGTTAAAAACCTTTTCATTCAAAAAGCAAGAAGAGAAACCTCCCGAACTTCGAGAAAATTGATGAGCAGGTTCTTTTTTGCCTTTATGATTTGGACGATAATTGGTTCAAAAAATTGATTTTTAACAGGTTTTGGTATCCTTGAAGAAATGTTTTTGAGGCATTTTTTTACTGATTTTTGGCCCTTTTAAAAAATGTTAAAAAACATTAAGCGATAAAAATTATCGAACAATACCGTCGTCTGTTCGTCAAAAATTGGGAATTTATTGGCTGATTTGGGGTGTAATGTTCTTTAACTTTGCCTCACTAATAATGTAGTTTTGAAAGTCTCGGTTAAACCTGTCAAAAAAAGAAAAAAATGCGTAGAGCGACTTTATTCGCTGAAAATATGAGGATTGCGCTTCAGTCTATTCGTTCGAATCTGTTGCGTACCGTATTAACGGTTCTGATTATTGCCGTTGGAATTACTGCTTTAATAGGAATTCTGACCGCAATTGATTCAATAAAAAATTCCATTACAAAGGAGTTTACGTTTATGGGGGCTAATACTTTTTCGCTGACCAGCAGGGGAATGCGCGTGCAGGTGGGTGATCAGCAGTACCGCACCAAAAACCATTCGTACATTTCGTATTACCAGGCAAAAGCTTTTAAAGAGCAATACGATTTTCCGGCGGTAACCGCTATCTCGGTTCATGCTTCGGGCAATGCAACGGTAAAATACGGTTCTCAAAAAACCAATCCTAATATTAGTGTGCGCGGCATCGACGAGGATTATTTGCTTACGGCCGGTTTCGAAATTGAAAAAGGGCGAAGTTTTAATAGCTCTGAAATAACCGACGGGCGCCCAGTTGTGTTGCTGGGTAGCGATTTGGTGAGGCTGCTTTTTAAAAATGGAGAGGAGGCTTTGCAGAAGGTGGTTAGCATTGGCAGCGGAAAATATAAGGTGATTGGAATATTGAAAAGCAAAGGCAGCGGGATGGGGATCAGTAATGATTTGGTTTGTTTCATCCCATACACAAACACGCGCAATTATTTTTCGAGGCCGAATATGAATTTTGCCGTACAGGTGATGGTTCCCCGCGCCGAAATGTTGGATGTTGCCATTGGTCAGGCGGAGGCTGTGTTTAGAAATGTGCGGGGGCTTGATCCGCTGGACGAATCGGATTTTAATGTTGAAAAGAGTGATAACCTGGTGAATATATTGCTGAATAATGTAAAGAATATTTCCATGGTTGCCACCATTATTGGGCTAATTACTCTTTTTGGTGCGGCAGTCGGGTTAATGAATATTATGCTGGTGTCGGTAACTGAGCGCACCAGAGAAATTGGCGTGAGAAAAGCCATTGGTGCTACAGGCTCTACAGTTCGGGAGCAGTTTTTAATGGAAGCGATTGTTATTGGCCAGATTGGAGGTGCGCTTGGAATTGTGTTGGGAATACTCGTCGGGAACCTGGTTTCGGTGCTTATTGGTTCTTCTTTTATTATTCCGTGGGTTTGGATTATTGTAGGAGCAGTTTTGTGCTTTGTTGTTGGAATTGTTTCGGGCTATTACCCGGCACAAAAAGCGGCTCGCCTCGATCCCATCGAATCATTAAGGTATGAATAAAAAAAAGGATGCCGAAAGACACCCTTTTTATACCATATATTATATAGTGTTGTTATTTTACTGAATCCATGTATTTGATCAGTTCAACAACTTTGTTTGAGTAACCCCATTCGTTATCGTACCAAGAAACAACTTTAACGAAGTTGTCATTCAGGCCGATTCCAGCACCTGCATCAAAGATAGAAGTACGGGCATCACCCAGGAAGTCGTTAGAAACCACTGCATCTTCAGTGTAACCTAAAACACCTTTCAATTCGCCTTCAGAAGCTTCTTTCATTGCAGCGCAAATTGCTTCGTAAGAAGCAGCTTTATCCAAACGTACAGTCAGGTCAACAACTGAAACATTAGGAGTAGGTACACGGAATGACATTCCGGTAAGTTTTCCGTTAAGGCTAGGAATTACTTTACCTACAGCTTTAGCAGCACCTGTTGATGAAGGGATAATGTTTTGTCCTGCGCCACGGCCACCGCGCCAGTCTTTTTTAGACGGTCCGTCAACTGTTTTTTGAGTAGCAGTTGTAGCGTGTACTGTTGTCATCAAACCTTCGATAATACCAAATTTGTCGTGCAATACTTTTGCAACCGGAGCTAAGCAGTTGGTTGTACAAGAAGCATTTGAAACGAAAGTCATGTCGTTAGTGTAGCTTTTGTTATTTACACCCATAACGAACATCGGAGTATCATCTTTTGAAGGAGCAGACATGATTACTTTTTTAGCACCGGCTTCGATGTGTCCCTGTGCTTTTTCTTTTGTCAGAAACAAACCTGTTGATTCAACAACGTATTCTGCACCAACTTCGCCCCATTTCAAATCGGCAGGATTGGGAACTGCAGTTACACGGATTTTTTTGCCGTTTACAACAAGCATCCCGTCTTCAACAGCTACTTCGCCATCAAATTTTCCATGAGTTGAATCGTATTTCAGCATGTAAGCGATGTAATCAGGATCAAGCAAGTCGTTGATTCCAACTACTTCTACGTTTTCGTTTGCTACAGCAGCACGGAAAACCAAACGGCCAATACGACCAAATCCATTAATACCTATTTTAATTTTTGACATAGTAGTGTAAGTTTAAAATTTATATAATGTACTATCTGTTTTAATTACTTCAGGTTAATTCCTGAATCAGAAACAAATACAAATTAAATACTAAATTTTCACAGTGTCAAATCTGTTTCTCAAAAATGGATTTTAGGTTTTTAACGTTAATGTTAATTTAATGAGTGTGTCCTCACTTTTTTTTGGTGTCGATTTGGACCTGGCTGAAGATTGCTCTTGCATGCTTTGATTTTTCTTGTGTTTTCGTATTAAAAAGAGGGAAAGGTGTTCTTTTGCGTTTTTGTGTTTTTATGGTTTAGTTTTTCGGCGGTGCAATTTTTGATTTTCTGTTTTTGATTTTGCTTTGTTTATTGAGTTTTTCTCGGGGGATTTGCGGTGTTCTGGAAAAGATTCAATTCTCAGCGGGGTATTTTTGAGCTAACATGTTTTTTTTCAAAATATTATTGGTGATTTTATTGAACAAAAAAATGAAGCAACTAGAGAAGGGTGTGAATTTATTGTTTCTGCGAGCGGTTTTTTGCTGAAATATTTTGGACTCCCAAATAATTTACGTGTAAGGTGGGGTACAAAAGAGTCCTTTGTTTTGTGGCTGCTATCTGATCGTGTCAGGTCTTTTTTTGTTTTGTTACGCCTTGTACTCAATTTTTTTTGGTGCTTGTTCGGAGTATGCCGGGCATTTGCATGTTTTGCATGAGCTCAAGGAAAAGGCGAGTAAAATTAATCCAAAAAGTAGAAGGAAGACGGTGGCTTTTATAGACCGGCATCCGAGTTTTTTTGACTTTTCTTTCATTGGTATAAAATTTTTTGACTTCTGAATGTTTAAGAACATACGAAGACATTCAGAAACTCGCATAAATTTCAATCATCTCTTTTTGTGAATTTTGAATGACGAAAATTCATGTCCATTTCATAATGTAAATTTAAATGAACTCGTTGAAAAAGCTGGCCTGAGATAGAAAATTTGTGTTGAAATATTTCCCAAAAGCATAAAAAATCTTTTCACGGCTTCTATTTCACAAAAAAAAGTTTTTTTTATTGTAAATAATTAAAAAAATTGAAGTAAAATTGCACAAAACAAAATGTGAATTGGCTTGTATCTGTCAAAATAAATGCTAACACAACGAGGTGTTTGTCAATACAGGCCTGTTGATAACAAAGGGAAAAACAGAGTATTTTATTCAGCGATTCGTTTGTACATTGCTGATTATTTTATACGTTTGTATTTGTTTGTCCCGCTGCATGAAAGGACGATTTTTACTAAAATAATGATTAAAAGATTAAATAATTTAAAATCAATCAATCAATTAAGTTTATTAGTGATGCGTTAATCTAAATCTGTTTGATCGTAATTGTTTAATATATAATTTACTACGAGCGTTCTTTGATTTTTTGATTTGAAATGAGA
>NZ_FQUM01000045.1 GCF_900129025.1 Mariniphaga anaerophila
CATGGCAATTTGATTTTTATATCAAATTACAAACTTTGAAAAGTGTAAACTATGTCCCTTTAACTTTGTAACGGATGTCCCTTTATCGTACCAAATGTGCTATAACGGTTGGTACATGTTGTCGGGGCGGATTTCGGGGAGCGTTCCTGTCCGAAGGACACGGAACTGCGATGCGAGAATCCGCAGTTGGCGTACCACCGAAGCCCGCCCTGCAATATGTACTTTGTTACAGCACGTATTTTTACGCTACCCACTCTATCGATATATGGTCTATTATCCATTTTCCGTCTTTTTTAGTAATAAAAGCATAACCACCATGCCCGCACAAACTTCCGCACATAAAGCCCCATTCAAGTATTCCGTATGTTCTAGTCTTTTCCATTTCCAAATCTGAAATTAGAAATGCTCCAGCTAATTTGTGGTCATAATTACCATCCCAAATATATGTCCCCTCTGGGAATGTGTACAATGAGCGTATTATAAATCTGTCAGGTAGAGAAACTTTATTTATATCAATTACTCTCATATTAGAGTTGGTTGTATCCAATGTCATAGGAGTAGCAACATTAAAATGCTCTTTTAATAATTTTTCGGGATTGTCAATTTTTAATAATGAATCTTGGAATGCTAAAAGTACAGTGTCGGAATATTGTTCCAATTCAATTAAGTAATTGTCATACGCTTTTTTGTATTCCAATGAATCTTTTTTTGTCATTTCCCATGGTGGTGGAGGTGGTGGAGGAATTAATGTGACATCTACAAAGACAGAATCAAATAGAGTCGGAATTATATCATATAATATTTGCGTTTTCGATTCTTGAAATGGTTCTTTTTCTTTTAATGAACAACTCCCAAAAATCAAAACGACAAAGAAAATAATATATGGCGTATGTTTATTCATTATTTAATATGTGCTGTAACGGTCACTTGTAAGTTGTCGTTGCGGATTGCGGGTGATTGTCCGTCCGCAGGACGAAGACAATCATGCGGGAATCCGAGGCGACAACCTGC
>NZ_FQUM01000010.1 GCF_900129025.1 Mariniphaga anaerophila
GTTTTCCCGGCATAATTCCAGTCCACGTCGCACAGGGCAACAATGTTTTCTGCACTCATGTTGCGCAGGTTGTTGCGCCCCATGCCGCCTACGCCTACTCCGGCAATGTTCAGCTTGTCGCTTGGCGATACGTGGCCGAAACGTTTGCCCAGCACGGTGCCGGGTACAATGGTCAGCCCGGCGCCTGCCAGGGCCGTGGCTTTTACAAATTTTCGGCGGCTAATTTCTTTCATAACTATTTCTTTTAAATTTAAACTTAATACCTCTGAGGAGAATATTTCGTCTCCCCAGAGGTATAATCAAAACTACATAAACCTTTTCTCTATTTGTATCTTTCGGTATCCCACCAGACCCGTACATTCGAGCCGTCTCCCTTTCCACCATTCAGGGAAGCAGATGTTGCGTTTACTGTATTTTCTTCGCGTTCTTTATTTACGTAACGAAGTTTTTTCAAAAACTCTCCGTTGTTCGGTTTGATATTGGGATCGTCACTCTGAGCAATTGGTGTTAATTCCGGATATCCTGTTCTTCTGAATTCAGCCCATGCTTCATTTCCATTCGGGAACAAGGCAATCCATTTTTGAGTAATAACACGTTCAAGCTTATTCTCGAAATCAGCTGCTTCGTCCCATTTTACAGAGCCTCCGGCAATATAACTTTCATCATTTGTTGTTTCGTACAAACTCGTATTTACATTGTGTCTGGCTTCTTTGAAAGAAGCGCGTATTCCGTCTTCGTAATTAGTTCTTGCATCGCCGGCATTGTTCCATCCCCTGATGGCAGCTTCGGCTTTAAGAAAGCACACTTCTGAAAAACACATGGTGTAGTAGGGGTATGCCCTGAATCCACTGGGAGTGCCGGTGCCTGAGTTCCATTCGGGAGCCCAAAGCAATCCCCAGATGTTTGAGTTTTCGGCCGGAGTGTTTCCAGCTTTGGTCAGTTGGTCGGTCGGAAGTCCGTTGCGAACACCTTTGAATTCGGGAGCCTCGCTTCCGTGAGTGCTTTCTGTTACTCCCCAGTAGCATTCCATGCGCGGGTCGTTAACAGAACTAAGTTCTTTATATGCTTTTTCCAATGTAGAACTCATTCTGAATTCATTCCAGTAACAAAGCGTATAAAGCGGGTGTCCTATTCCGTCGTTATCATCTGTACTTGTTGCCAGCGCGGCATTGTCGTCAACAGAAGAAAGAAGCGGGCCGTTTAATGCAGCTTCTCCTTCGGCTTTGGCTTTTTCGGGATCGACAAACGAAAGGCGAAGCGCGTAACGTAACCGGAGTGAATTGCCCAGTTTGATCCATTTTGCCACATCGCCACCATAAATAATATCCTGGTTGCCATATTTCATCTGTTCAACAGAAAAAGATGACGACAGTGCTTCAGTAGCTTCTTTCAGGTCTTTCAGAATGCTGTAATAAATGTCTTTTTGGGCATCGTAAATAGGTTTTTCTGTACCCCTGCTTGCTTCGCTGTACGGAATATCACCGAATAAATCGGTTGTTCGTGCCGTTCCTATGGCAGTGGCAATTCGGGCAATGTGATACATCTCCTCGTATTTGGGAGTTGCTTCCGCCATCTTTTTAATGTCCAGCAGGTTTTTTAATACATAAGTGTAGTAGGGAGTCCAGTATGCAGTGGTAACCCAATTGTTGTTATACTCGTAGCGTCCTGACGAAAAATAAGAGGCGCTGTTGCTCATCCATTGCACAAAAAGGTTGGTGTGCAGGTTTTCTCCCATCTGATAATTAGCCCATCCGCCGTTGGTTGCTTCACGTTCCAGTTTGGGGAACAGAAGGCTGGGGTCGATTTCTGTGGCAGCATTCGGGTTGGTATTCATTTCATCGAAATCATCAGTACATCCTACGAAAAGAACGAGCCCGATAAATAATATCTGAAAGATTCTAAATATTTTTTTCATCATTCAAATTTTTAGAAAGTTAAATTAATGTTGAACCCAATATTGTTTGTAGGAGGCAATGAATTCAGTTCAAATGCCTGAGACCAGTCCTGCTGGTTTGAAGCGCCTTCGGGGTTTGTGCCCGGAGTATGCCTTACCAGGTAGAATAAATCGCGGCCTACCAACGATAGTTTCGCGTTTTTGATAAAAGAAACTTTGCTTAGCAATGATTGCGGAATGTTGTATCCGAGTGAGATTTCTCTCAGTTTCATGTAAGTAGCATCATAAATGTATGCTTCTCCAATACCGTAGGGCCCTCCAACTGACGACCAGTACTGTTCCGAAGTAATCTCTTTTGCATTTTTTTCTCCGGTAGAAGCAACAATCCCTTCAACAACCATTTTGTCGCGTCCTTCGAGGGTTCGGGTAGAAGTTCCTGCCTGCGTTGCCAGTGCATCGGTAACCGAGAGAATGTCTCCGCCGTATCTGATATCGAGCAACATGTTTAACGTCAGATTTTTGTAAGTTAATCTGGATGTGACAGCTCCTGTCCAGTCGGGTAGCATATTACCAACTTTTACATAATCAGATGTTGCAATTGGCAGTCCGTTATCATCAACCAAAACATTTCCTTTTTCATCACGTTTGAAAGCTTCGCTCATAATATCTCCAAACTTTTCGCCTTCTTTTACAACAACCTGCCCAATCCTCATCGAGCCCAAAACGTGAGTTTTTACATCTTCATTCAGCGCAACACATTCGGTGGTGTTGGTGCCCCAGTTAAAATTGAGTTGCCATTCCAAATCTTTGGTTCTAACCGGCACGGTATTCAGCATAATTTCGAGTCCGCTGCTTTTTATTTTACCGGCATTAATAAACTTGCTGGTGTAGCCGGTTGACTGGGGAATTGCCAGGGTTAAAATCTGATTAATGGTATTTGAGTTGTAATAAGTCAGATCCAGACCGAGACGGTTGTCGTACATTCTGAAATCAAATCCGCCTTCCCAGGAAGTGGTTTCTTCGGGTTTCAGATTGTAGAACGGCTGGGTGTTGGGCAATGTTGCATAAATAAGGTTGCCGTTGATTTTTGAAAAACTGTAAACCTGCGAAAGTCGGTACGGGTCGGTGTCGTTCCCAACCTGTGCCCACGAACCACGCAGTTTCAGAAAATCGATGGATTCGGGAAGTGTGATGATGTCTGAAAGAATACCGCTTAAACTAACTGAAGGATAGAAGTACGAACGGTTGTTTGCCGGCAGGGTAGAAGACCAGTCGTTTCTTCCGGTAACATCAAGAAACAGGTAGTTTCTGAACCCCAATTGTACATTTCCGAGAACAGACTGAATTTCTTTTTCGGTAGAATATTCAGAAGCAGTTTGGCTGGAGCCGTTGGATAAATTGTTGAACCCGTAAATAACAAGAGTGCCGGAGCTTCCTCCCAATGAGTTGTATTTTCTGTTCATAACAGCTGCTCCGATGTTGGAATTCAATGTGAAATCGTTGAACGTTTTGTCAATTTTCAGCATGATGTCTGAATTGACCTCACGAAGTTCAACTTCGGAACGACTTCTGGAGGGGTTCTGTCCGTTTACACTTTTCAGGCTGTAATACCCGTTGTGATCGTGCCAGTAATCCATCCCTGTTTTTCCGGCAACAGAAAGCCAGTCTGTAATTTTAAACGAAGCATTTACCACTCCGGTAAACCTGTCTCTTTTTGTAATACTGCTTTTTTTGTTGGAAACCAGGTTGTAAGGATTGAGAAATTCGTTACTGGGGCCGGTCCAGTTCATTGGGATATCATCAACGGTCAGGTTATCCTGCAAATCTTCGAGCCTGATGTTGGCCGGCATCTTAGTGAACATCTGCATGAGTCCGTATTCGCCCAGCGCAACCCTGTTTTTTGTTTCCTGGCGGGTGTAAGTTCCTTTTACTCCAACGGTTAAACGTTCGTATTTGTAGTTGGTACTTAAATCGAAGTATTTCCGGTCGATGCTGTTGTTTGGAGTTACCCCGTCAATTTGCGTATCGGTAAACGAGAAGCGTGCTGCCGCATTTTCTCCACCACCCTGAATAGAAACAGAGTTGGATGCGCTCAGCCCGGTTTGGAAAAAATTTTTGACGCGGTCTTTTTGTGCGGTCATGGCATAATCGCCTGCTTCACGATCGTAATATTTGTCGCGCCAGTTTTTGATGGTTTGTCCTGTCATCTTTGGTCCCCATCCCTGTTTGGAAGCAATGTCGAAAACGCCGGAATTACCCTGCCCGTATTCCCATTGGAAATCGTAACCGTCGTACAAATTAGTCCAGTTATAGTTTCCGTTATACTGAACCTGCATTGACTGGTTTTGTTTTGCCTTTTTTGTGGTAATTACCACTGCACCGTTCTGCGCGCGCGAACCGTAAAGTGCAGCAGCATTCGGGCCTTTTAGTACCGAAATGCTTTCAATGTCGTCGGGGTTAATTTCGGAAGCAGCGGTGGCCACATCGGAACCTCCCCACTGGCTGAAATCGCCGGTGTAGGTATTGTCAATGGGAACTCCGTCTACAACCCAAAGCGGTTGGTTGTTTCCGCTTAACGAATTCAAACCACGCATAATTACACGGGTAGAACCTCCGGTGCCACTTGACGACTGGGAAATATAAACCCCTGCCACTTTCCCCTGCAACATGTTTGCAATGTTTTCAGACCGTACTTCGTTAAAGTCTTTGGTGTTTACTTCCTGCATGGCATATCCCAGTGTTTTTTTCTCCCGTTTCATGCCAAGCGCAGTAACAACTACTTCGTCGAGTTCGGTTAACTTTTTTTGCAATACAATGTCGACAACAGACCTGCCGTTAACCGGGGCTTCGAGTGCTTCGAAACCGATAAATGAAAATACCAAAACAGCATTATCGTTGCTTACGTTTAACTGATAAACTCCATCTGCATTGGTTATAATTCCGTTACTGGTACCCTTTTCAATAATATTTACTCCCGGCAAGGGTTCCCCCTCGGGAGATACAACTTTACCCGTTACGTTTATTTGTGCCATAGCACTTGCGCAAACGAATAAAAACAAAAATGCTCCAAAAAATTTTTTTGTAAAAAAACTGATTTTCATAGTTTTTTAATTTTTAGTTCTAAACTTACAGTTTACATCGTTGAATTAATAATAATGTTTGTTTTTAGACCGGAATGGTCAAAACTGCCTCCTACCAACACTTTTTAAGGCTGGAAAATTGATAAATTCCCTGATTTGGAGTAAATTTGTTTTTCTTACAGTTATATTTACTCCTGCCTGCTTTTTAGCTTCCGACGGCTTGAAGCAGGCTTTTTCTTTCTTGTTTTTCTTAAGATCCGTTTCCCATTGTTCAATTCATTTAGATTAATATTTCCTGTTTTTTTGTTAAATCAATTGCATCCTGCTCAGCACCAGCGCGCCTGCACCTTTTATTGCCGCGTCAGAACCAATTGACGAAAAAGTTAGTTCGCATGAACGTAGGGGGAGAGACAATGCCGTATGAAGCATGCCTGCTTTTATTGAATCCATTAAAATTGCGTCTGCCGGAGCAAATTTTCCTCCAACTATAATAACCCCGGGATTGAGCAGGTTGAGTACGTTGCCCAACGCTTTCCCGAGTTTGAAACCCATGTTGTGGGTAATTGAAATCGAAAGCGCATCGCCTTTGGATGCTGCTCTCAGTATATCCAGATAATCTATTTTTTCTTCTTCTTTTTTGGTTAACAATAAAGAAGTTTCGTTTTTTTCGATGTGCTCGTGGAAATTTCGTTCGAGGGCATGTCCTCCTACTTCTGTTCCCACACATCCTCTTTTTCCGCACAAACAAAGCCGGTTACTGTCGCCCAGCTGAATGTGCCCAAACTCACCTGCAAAACCCTGTTCTCCGCCTATTATTTCGCCGTTGGAAATGATTGCCATTCCTAATCCTCCACTGAGGTTGAGCACAAAAGCGTTCTGTATATTTTTTGCTTTTCCAAAATATTGTTCGGCTAGTCCGAGCACATGGGTGTCGTTGTCTACATAAACCGGGAATACGAATTTTTCAGTAAAGAAATCGACCAGCGATCCATCTAAAAAGTTGAAATAGTTGTAAGAATACCCGGTGCGCGCATTAACCCGGCCGGTAATTCCAATGCCCATTCCTAAAATTCGCTGTTGATTGACTTTTGATTTATCGACCGCAGTTTGAATAAAAGCCACTACCTTTTCGAGACATTCTGTTGAGTTTTCCAAAACAAAACTGTCGTCGGTAATCGAGTAAACTTCGTCCATCTCCAGGTTGTAAACAGAAAGAGACAAGCCTTTCAGTAAAATAACCAGTCCGATTGAATACGCATATTCGGGGTCGATTCTGTACAGCGCGGGACGACGTCCGTTGTCTGTTTCTTTTTTCCCTGATTCAACAATGATTTTATCATCGATGAGCTCGTTGATGAGTTTCGTTCCGGTTGGAATACTCAATTTAACTTTTTTGCAAATTGCAGGAATTGTAAGATCCTCTTCTGATCTGTTCAGGAGAGCAACAATCTTCCTTTTCTTCGCCACCTGTCGGTTTTGGTTGTTTATGTCGTCTATATTTCTTGAAAATAAGTCCACGGCTGGTTTATTATCCGTTTTGTAATTTCTTGGCAAGTTTATAAATATTTTTATTAATGTCCTAGTAAAAATTCTTTTTTTTTATTTAGGAAATCGACGAATTGCTCAATGATTTCATATAAAAATAAAGAACAGTACCGAAGAAGAGGAGCCAGCGCGTACTTTTTAGAAATTTTTTTGAAAATACTATAAAAATTGCAAGATATGAATTAGTGGCAGGGCGAATATTGAAAGCCACAGAAAGTGAGGATTGCCGGCTAAGTCTGAAAATTGTGTTGAGGAACTTTGTTCTTTTACGTTTGTTTATTGGTCGGGCATTCTCTCCATAAAATAGTAAACACCTGTATCGTCTGTTTTTTTGAACCCCAAACGCTGGTATAGCCTTAGTGCAGGATTGTAATATTCAACATGGATGTTTAGTTTTTTTTCGGTTTCTTTTGATTCATTAATTAATGCTTGCAGCAGTTTTGTTCCTGTTCCTTTTCCTCTGTGCTCCGGAAGCAGGGCAATGTCCATTATTCTGATTTGAGATTCAGTTCGCCACACGTACAATCTGCCGGCCGGCTTATTGTTTATCAGAACAAGATTGAATTCGGCATCTTTGTATGCATTGGTGTAATGTGCATGTTGTGCATTGAACTGAAATTCGATAAACCGTTGTTTCTCTTCTTCGCTCATTGCCGTCAGCGAAAGTTCTTCTTCGCGGGTGCTCCTGTATAGCTTTATCAAGAAAGGAAGGTCATCAGGATTTATGGTGCGGAAAGAAATATTCATCGTGATAAAAATTGAATACAAATAAAGCAAAAACGTTTTATATTTTCTCAACTTAATTATCTTTGAGTTCATATAGTTCTATGTCAGATAAACTTATCTAATAAATATGTCAGAGCCATTTATTGCAGAAATAAGGATTTTTGCCGGAAATTTTGAGCCCCGCGGCTGGGCATTTTGTAACGGACAGTTACTTCCCATAGCACAGAATACAGCATTATTTTCTCTAATCGGAACTACCTATGGCGGCGATGGAAGAACCACAACCGCCTTACCCAATTTGCAGGGGAGGGCGCCAATGCATCCGGGCCAAGGTCCTGGTCTGACTTCCCGGCAATTAGGGGAAAGTGGTGGGAGAGAAACAGTTGTTTTGTTGGAAAATCAGCTCCCGGTACATAATCATCAGATGTACGTAAATGGTGCAGCGGTCGGTGACTCAAATCTGCCGGGCGACAAGTTTTTTGCGAATTCTTCAGTGCCACCAGCAAGTGTTTACAGTAATGATGTCCCTGACCTTCAGGTTCCGTTGATAACGGGGGAAAGCAATTCGCAGCCTCATAATAATATGCAGCCCCACCTTACAATGAATTTTATAATTGCCTTGGTTGGCTTATATCCGTCACGTAGCTAATACTATAGAATATGTCAGAACCTTATGTTGGAGAAATAAGAATGTTTGCCGGCAATTTTGCCCCGAGAGGCTGGGCTTTTTGCGACGGACAATTGATGGCTGTATCGCAAAATGATGCGTTATTTTCGTTGCTCGGAACCACATATGGCGGCGACGGAAGAACCACCTTCGCATTGCCAGATCTTAGAGGACGAATCCCTGTACATGCAGGTGACGGGCCGGGTTTAGCGCCAAAACGACTTGGGGAAAGAGGAGGAGCTGAATCAGTTACGCTCGCTGTAAATCACATGCCGGCGCATAAACATGAGATTGTCTGTAACGATTTTGTTGGTAACTCATTGGGCGATTCTGAAAGCAGAGCAATTGCCGCAGGTACGAACAGCAGAGTTTTTACTGATAACGCTGAAAATCTGGTTCCTTTAAATAATGGTACGATTGGTAACGCAGGAGGAAACCAGAGTCATGCCAATTTAATGCCATACAATTGTGTGCATTTTATCATTTCACTTGTCGGTATTTATCCGTCAAGACATTAAAAGAAAGTAAATTATGTCAGAACCATTTTTAGCAGAAATACGAATTGTAGGGTTCAATTTTGCGCCACGAGGCTGGGCCTTTTGCGACGGGCAGATTCTACCCATAAATCAAAATCAGAGTTTGTTTTCGTTGTTGGGAACTACCTACGGAGGTGATGGCCGGACAACTTTTGCTCTTCCCGAATTAAGGGGGCGTGCGCCTATTCATACAGGAAGCAGTGCTGGTGGAACGAATCATGCATTGGGTCAGAAATCTGGCCAGGAAAATCATACTTTATCTGCGTCGGAAGTTACACATGGGCATAATTTGAATATTGTCGATGCCGAGGGAACAAACACCGCAGGTGCGCAGTCATCACTTTCTGTGTCGAAGTTTGAACCGCGTTTTTCTAATGTTCCCAATGGATCTAAAACAATGAATTCAGGTAGTGTTTCCAGTGCCGGTAATGGCGATGCGCACGAAAATATGCAACCTTATTTGGCTTTAAATTTTTGTATTGCACTTCAGGGACTTTTCCCTTCCCGAAATTAAAATTGTATGAATAGCAGAAGAAATTTTTTGAAGATTGCAGGAACAGGGCTGACCGCTTCTGTTTTGCAGCCATTCGTTTCGAGTGGAGCTAAACTAAATACCAAAGGGCAGAAAATCAGGGTTGGAGTGTTGTTGCCACAGTCAGTTGAGCATCCCGGTCTTCCTGGTTCGTTTCTGAACGGACTAAGATTTGGTGTTGACCAGCGAAATGCCATAAAAAGAGGTAAAATAGAGTTGATTACCGAGATGGTGAATTTCGGAACTCCGCAAATTGTAAAAGAAAAATCGCAAAAGTTAATTGCTGAGAATAATGTGGATTTTATGACCGGAGTTTTGAATTCTGAAGTGGCATCTCATATCGGAAATATTTTTTCCAATGCGAAGTTGCCGTTTTTAGTTGCCAACGCCGGAGAAAGTTACCTGGTGAATGAGACAAAAAATAACCCGTATCTTTTTTTCAATAGTCTGAATTTGTTTCAGGCGGCTTATCATACCGGGAAATATGCAGTGGAACATTTCGGGAAAAACATTGCAATCGTGACGTCATTTTACGACAGTGGCTATGATTCTCTTTTTACGTTCAGGCAGGGAGTTGAAGCTGCCGGAGGAAATGCCTCAGCAACCTATTTGGCCGGGCAAAATGACAAAAACTTTGTTGGAGAAACCATTGAAAAGCTGAAACAATCGTCGCCCGATGCTGTGTATGTATTTTTGAACGGCAGTGCTTCTGACGACATGCTTCGAAGCATGTATTATGGCGGGTTAAAAATTCCGGTTTTGACAACGGCGTTCTCAACCGACCGGGAGCATTTGAATAATTTGGGAGAAGCGGCGCAAAACGTAATATCTGTTGCCGGCTGGAATGACGATATTGATTCTAAAACAAACCGCGTATTTGTGGAGAATTATCAAAAAAAATGGAACCGGATGCCCGACATGTTTGCTTTTTTGGGGTACGAAACCGGGCAGATAATTTACGATGTTTTGTCGAGATGCAAAAACGGTTTCGAAGGCCAGGAAATTGCCGACTCCGTAAAGCGCTGTTCATTGGAGTCACCCCGAGGGAAAATTTTCGTCAACCCGGAATCGGGCATGGTTAATAATAAGCTTTTTGTGAATAAGGTTGTTACAACATTAAGCGGCGTCGCCAAAAATGAAATTGTAGAAGTGCTTGATCCGGTAAATGAGTTTGATGAACAGTTTGCATCGCTCGATAACAACTACCGGACAGGATGGTTGAATCCGTATCTTTTTGTCTAAATCTATATTCCTAATCAATGAAGAAATTTTACTTTTTTTCTTTTTTTGCACTCCTGTTTTTTATCGGAAGCGGGCTGACGTTTGCCGCAGAAATTGGGGATAATATAAAAATCGGGTCGAATCAGCAATCGGCCAAGTTTCCGCAGCTCACCTATTGCAGCGAACAAGATAAGATTTTGATGGTTTGGAATGGGAATGACAGTGGAACCGATCAGATTTTTTTCAAGTTTCTGACACATTCCGAAGTTTCTCAAAATCCTTCTGCGCCAGGAATGCAGCTATCGTCGGGCTCTTCACCGTGGAACAGGTATTCGGAAAGGCCACGGGCTGCATACGATGCGTTTTCGGCAACCGCTGCTGTGGTTTGGCAGGAAAGTAATGCCGTTGGGAAAGATTCTGTTGTGATGGCAATTCTGGATGTGAATACAGAGAGCAAATTGACTGAAGTTGTGGTGGCTGCCAACAGCAGTTGGAATATGACGGCAACGGTTGCATCCGATAATAACGGAAGTTTTTTAGTGGCATACTACGATTCTGCCAGCACTAATATTACAGCGAAATTGTTTGATGCAAACGGAGCTCAGAGTGGCAGTGATGTGATTTTGGGCACTGTTGCCGGCGGATATATGTTTCCTTATTCGATTGATATTGCTTACAATTCTGAAAATGAGATTTTTCTTGTTACCTGGGCTGACTACAATTCGAACCTGTTTTCCAGAACGTTGAATAGTGACGGAACTGCTGGAGAATTGAATGTGTATAATTCAATCCAGGGTGTAGCAAATCCCTCGGTTGCTTATAACGATTCCTTAAATATTTTTCTGATTGCTTATGACGATTTTGCAGGAAATGTAAGTGCACAACTTACAGATAGCCTCGGGATTTTGTCCGGTTCATTATTTACATTTGGTAGTTCTTCTGCTTTAGAGGCTGAGCCTGATGTTGCTTACAACGCAAAAAACAATGGTTTTGCAGTTACCTGGAGCGACTATCTGGGCGGTTCCGGTGTTTGGGTGCAAGAGATTCTTGTATCGTCTTGCACGGTGTTAGTCGATTCGGTTAAAATGGATAAAATAAGCGCCACTACAAACTCGTCATCCGTTGCATACGATGCGGTAAATGATAGTTACTGGGTTGCATGGTATGGAGAATCGGGCGGGGCAAAAGACGAGTTATTTCTTCAAAGATATCGTTCGGAAAATATATCGATTAAAGCAAATTGCAAGGATATTACGGTTTATTTGGATGAAAATGGGGAGTACGTGTTATCTGCGGAAGATGTGGATAACGGTTCTTTTTTATTGTGCGGACATGTGCAAATGGATATTGATGTGGACGAGGCTTTGACTTGTGCTGTCACTCAGCCAGTCGAAGTACGTTTAACCGCTTCTGATGGAGATGAACAAACCGACTATTGTGTCGCAACCGTAACGGTTTTGGACACGGTTCCCCCGGTTCCGGTTTGTGAAAACAAAACCATTTTTCTGGATGCAAATGGAGAGGCTTATTTAACTCCGGAAGATATTGATGGAGGAAGTACTGATAATTGTGGTATTCAGGCAATTTGGCTCGATAAAACTGATTTTTATACAGCAGATCTTGGAGAAAATACGGTGTTACTCACCGTGAAAGATAATGCCGGAATAGAACGCAGTTGTGAAGCAATTGTGACGGTGTCGGAGTTTATTGATGACACACCGCCATCGGTAAGAACTACTCCGCTTACGATTTATTTAGATGAAACCGGAACGGCAAGCATTGAGCCGTCAGATATTGATAATGGTTCTTTTGATGATGGCGAAATTGAGAGCCTGAGTTTGGATAAGTCGGTATTTACCTGTGATGATGCCAACAGAACAGACACAATGTTTGCACTGGCGCCTGAAGCGTCAACGGGGAGTGTGGCGAGGTTTGTAGGTTCTCAGGGGAAAGACTGGAAGTACGATGGTGTTGCAGGCTCTACCGGACTTGGGTTTAATTATGGTTTTGAGCGCAACTTATCTGATGGGCAGTATTATTTAATTGGCGGTGCCAGTGAAGACGAAAGGAATTTATATCGGTTGGATGCGGAAACATTCAGCGCGGAGTTTATTACTGAACTGATGTCTTCGGATGGGGACGAAGAGCCGCTGGATATAGCTATCGATAATAATGGTTACTTTTTTATCGTATATAAAAATGGTACAATCGATAAACTTGATCCTGTAACATGGACTGCAGTTGAACATGCTAATATTGGTGCAGGCCTTGGGGAAGTTAGCTTAACTTACGATAATGAAAATGAACGGTTGTTGTTTGTGCATTTTCTTCAAAATGAAGCTGTAAACGCACCTAATGTGCTGTCAGAAATTAGCAGTAACGGCACAGTAACCGAGCTGTTTTCGTTTTTCACCCCGGGAAATGATTCGTCTTGTTGCGCGCTGGGAATTGAATATGCGGGTAACGGATTTTGTTTTGCATCTTCTGCTTTTAACTGCGACGCATTGTTTGAGATTGATTTGAATAATGAATCAGTTAATTTGATTGCCCAGCCCAATGGTTCTTCTTTTTCAGGACTAAAAGACTTGATTTACATTCCGGCTAATATGGTAACACTTATTGTTACTGATATTTACGGAAATTCATCGGAGGGAAAAGTAAAAGTTGAGGTGGTGGATAATATTGAGCCTGCACTGGTTCTTAATCAGGTTCAAGTGTATTTGGGGCCTGACGGAACTTATAAAATAACCGAGCAGGACATTGAAGCAATGATTGCTGGTACAGATGACAATTGCTCTTCATCTGGCAACCTGGAATTCGAAGTATATCCGAAAATTTTTGACTGCACTATGGATGAAATTGTGCACGTGCGCGTTACTGCCGCCGATGCATCCGGAAATTACACAAGAGCCTGGACTACGGTTTTAGTTTTCGATACTTTGTCGCCGGTGTTTGAACCAGTTGCCGATTTTGAAACGACGGTTTCTCCCGGAACAAGTGAAACACCAATAGAATATCCCGAGGTTTTGGCAACAGACAATTGTTCTGTTGAAGTTAACCTAATTGGTGGTTTGGGACCTAATGGACTCTTCCCGGTTGGCGTAACCACAGAAAAGTGGGTAGCTGTTGATGATCGTGGTAATTCTGATACATTAATGTTTAATGTTACCGTTGTTGCGCTAAATGCCAATCCAACAATTAACCCGATTTCTGATGTTGAAGTGAGTGAAAGCACCTCGCCAATAACCGTGGAACTTGCTGGTATTTCATACGGAAACGACCTGGTTGAACAGACGGTGGCTGTTACCGCAAAAGCCGATAATGTAGATTTGGTTGAATCGATTTTTGTGAATTACGAATCGGGAAGCACCGGGTCGCTCGAAATTGAAATAGCTTCTGAAAGGAGTGGTGTCGCAATAATTACGGTAAATGTAATCGATAGCGAAGGGGGAGAGGTTTCCGAAACATTTCGTCTGACTGTAATTCCGGTGAATAAACCACCTTTCCTTGTTTATCCGATTTCTGATCAGTGGGTGAATGCTTCGTATGTGCTAAAAGTCCCGGTTAGTCCGGTATTAGGCGAATTGTTTGACGATCCGGAAGGAGATGCTTTAACGATTAGTGCCATGCTTGCAGATGGTACAGTTTTGCCGGGTTGGGCCGAGCTTGTTAATGATTCGCTGGTTTTTAACCCGATGATTGAAAATGTGGGTTGCATTGATGTTGTGGTAAAAGCGACCGATATCGAGGGTGGATCTGCAACGGATACGTTTGCGGTATGTGTTGAAGGATATCCGGTAAATGCAGATGCTATTTCGGCAGGCGGGTTAAGTGTGAATCTTTATCCGAATCCTGCAGTTGATAAAGTAAATATCAGTATAAAAAGCAGTTCTTTCGAACCAACTGTGGTAACGGTATATACAATAACCGGAGAACTTGTGCTTCAGGGAAAATTTGATGCCGGTCAGCTTATTTCATTGGATATGGCAGAGCATGTATCGGGCGTGTATTTTGTAAAAATTGATCAAAATAACCGTACGGTTGTTAAAAAACTTGTACTGAAAGGGAAGTAAATGTTTTGGAATTCGTTAGTGGAATTAGAAGGAGTAACTTTCACAACGGAAATGCAAAGTTAACCGCACAAAAAAAGCCGCTGAAAAGCGGCTTTTTTTGTGCCCAGAACAAGAGCAACACCATACAATTTTATCACTTCCCGAACATCCCTAAAAACGTTGATACGTCTAATGTTTTAATCCCTTTGCATTAATAACTTATAAGATTGTATGTTGTATAATATTGAAATAAATTGCATGAAGTTGATATAATATTGAGATTATATTTATATTTTTAGGCTATAATTTTAAAGTTAGAACATTATGCCAACAATTAGTTATGAGATCAACAAGCTCAAAAATGACAGGTATGCTATTCATGTTAGACTGTCTGATGGATTAAAAAGGGTATTCAGGAGAAAGACAGGGCTAACAATTAATATTAGGAATTGGGATACCAAATCAAATTTGCCAAAACAGATTGACGAAATTGAAAAATTAAAACGTAAAAAACTCATTGACTTACGTGAAGAAATTTATAACCGTTATGATACCGCAATATTGGAAGAACAGGAAATTAATAAGACCTGGTTAGACGATTGTGTTGAGTCCTTTATGGGAATACGAAAGACAACAGATAAAGACCGTTTAACAAAGTATTTCGACTACTATATCAAATCAGTTCTTCCCTATAAATCACAGAAGGGTAAAACTAAAGGTGTAAGCAATAGAACCATTCAGAAATACAATACACTAAAAGATAAAATTATTTCATTTGAAAAGCATACCAATAAAGAATACTATATCAAAGATGTTTCACCAAAATTTGGAATGGAATTCGATAAATACCTGTCAGAGGTTGAAAAACTGGGAGAATCAACAACTGGAGGTTATATAGCAGCATTAAAAACAATGTGCATGTATGCAGGGGATAAGGACGAAATGAAAAACCATCCGAAAGTTAAAAGTATTGGGGTTTATACAGGTGAAAGAAAAATAAAAACAATCCTGTCAATAAAAGAATTGGAAGCAATTAAAGATGCAAATATTTTAGATGAATCATTGCAGATTGCAAGGGATTGGTTAATTATTGGGTGCAACACGGCACAACGTGTTTCCGACTTACTGCCATTAACAAAAGAAAACATAGTTACTATTGACGGAAGCGAAGTAATTGAATTAACCAATAGAAAGACAGGTAAGGAATTGTATATTCCTTTATTTGATGAGGTGAAAGAAGTTTTAAATAAATATGACGGAGGTTTTCCTCCAAATATGTCGGACCAACATTTTAACAGGCAGATTAAAAAGGTTGCTAAGATCGCCAAACTAACTTATTTGGAATACGGAGAATTAAACAATCCTGAGACTAAACGAAAAGAAAAAGGTGAGTTCCCTAAATGGAAGTTAGTATCGTCACACATTATGCGGAGGAGCTTTGCAACAAATTACTATGGTAAATACCCTACACCGTTGTTAATGCAGATAACTAAACACGCCACAGAGAAACAATTTAGAGAATATATTCATAAAGACGCTATGGATCATGTTAAACAGTTTGAATATGAGATTGAAAAGAAGAAAAAAGAGGCTAATGAAAAATCAAAAATTGTCAAATTAAACAATGTTGGATAATTGTTTCGTTTAAAAAAATGACACCATGCAGCACCCCAAAAACAATTTTTAAAGTATATTGGTAAGCCAGTAAAGGTTTTTTCTGTTCAGTTAGCTGAGTACTGGCAGGAAGAAACATTAAAGAATAAGAAAGAAACTGTATTGATTTTTGAAAAACGTGTTAATTAAATATAGATGAAAGAATTTGATTATGATGATTTTAAAAACAGTTCCTCTATATGTGGCAAATACTATACTGGTCTTCTCAAAATTCATGGGGAAATAATATTCTTACATAAGGATCAAAGTCAAAAAGATGAAAAACAATTAAAATCAAAGATTAGATACTTTGAAGAAAAATTCAATGAGCTGTTAATCCAAAGTGAAAAAGATAACTTTTTTTGGGAATTTTGCCCTATTACTGTCTATGAAAAAACCTATCAATTAAGAAAGAAAAAATATTTATCTATTTTCCCCCAAGCGGAAGATATTGATTTTATTATAGAAGAAGAAAGGATTATAGGAGATCGATATACCCAGCAATTAGTTGATGATACAGAATCTTATGACCTTTCATTGCCTAAAATAAAACCGATTTACTTAATTGGAAGTAAAAGGCATCCAGATAATGAAATGTTTTATCTTAATGATTATTTATTAAAGTCAATTGGTTATAATAGAAACAAAAAAATCAATTATTTAAATGAAAGAAAAAATCAGTTAATTAATTCAAAACAAGAATCACGGAATAACGTAAATGAAATTCATTTAGACCTATCAAATAATTTTAAGTCCGAGAGAATCGTATTCATGCACGAATTAGGTATCTTAGATTATTTAGAAAAAAGGATGAAAACGGATCTCGGTTATTTTAATGCCAATAAATTAGCAGAAATTATTAGTACTTTTTCAGGTATTCCATATACTACTGCACAATCCGCGTTAAATCCCATTTATTCAGATGCAAACCCAAAAAATAATCCGATTACTAAAAATAATTTGGAGAAGGTTATTAATAAACTTAATAAAATAGGCTTTATCAAAACCAAATCCAACCAATAAAAGCTTATTAAATAACTTTCAGGGAATCCCTGAAATATCCCTAATTTTTATTTGCACCATAACAATAAAATAAAAGTTATGAGTGACAAAATTATTCAATTAATCGAGATTACACCGGAACAGCTTCAAGAAGCAATTCTTAACGGTGTAAAAGTTCAAATCGAAGAACTTAAAAAGAGTTTCCAACCTGTTCAGCCAACAGAGTATTTGACCCGTGAAGAAGTATCTAAACTTCTTAAAATCAACTTAAGCACAGTTCATGGTTGGACAAAGAAAGGAAAGTTGAATGCGTTTTACTGCGGAAACCGCGTGTATTATAAAAGAAGCGAAGTTGAGGCAGCCATTAAACCACTAAACCAATAAGCCATGAAAGAATTAAAATTAGAATTCATGGGAGAAGGTGAAGTAAAAGGATTTAAATTCAATCAATTACTTCGTTCTGGTAGGGCTTATATGTATCAAGTAAATGATGAGGGTAAAATTCATTATGAAGTTTTTAAAAAGCGGATAAACACACGACATAGAGAGCCCAACGTGTCATATCCAACAAGTAAAGGTTTTGGAATCTGGGCAAAAACAACAAGAGATTTTAACACTGCATTAGATTATTTAATTCAATACAGTAAGAAAAATGGATAAAGTTATTTCTGCTACCGATTTATTAAATATGGAATACACTGAAATTCCTTATTTGCTGGAATCAGTATTTCCAAAACAGGGATTGGCTGCTGTTGGCGGAAGTTCTGACACGGGAAAATCACATTTACTAAGACAGGTTGCAATGAGTATTGTTTCCGGTGAAAAAGAATTTCTTGGATTAAAATTAAATTCTGAACACAACAGGGTTTTGTATGTATCTACTGAGGATTTTGAAATAGCAACAAGTGTTTCACTAAAAAAACAACAAGCTGAACTTGGATTAACAAATGAAACCTTTAAAAATCTATCATTCATATTTGACACAACCGACTTAATCGCCAATATTGAAAGCCAACTTCAACAGAATCCACACGATCTTGTGGTAATTGATACTTTTTCAGATTTGTTCGGTAACGATATAAATCAGGTTAATCAGGTAAGAAACTACTTGCACCAATACGGGCAATTAGCCAATAAATATAAGTGTTTGTTTCTTTTTATACACCATTCAGGAAAAGGAACAGAATATAAAACACCAAGTAAAAACAGCCTATTGGGTAGCCAGGGATTTGAAGGTAAAATGAGAGCAGTAGTTTTATTGTTAAAATCCAAATCAGATGTTAACCTCAGGTATTTTTGTTCTGTAAAAGGAAACTACATAGAAGAAAAAATGAAAACAGAAGCCATAGAGCTTGTATTTAATGACAACCTTTGTTTTCAGGCAACAGGAAATACAAACTTATTGGAAGAAATAAAGAAACCTGAAAAGGAGAATACAAAAAGTGAAGTGCTTAAACTTCAACAGAGTGGCTTTAGCCAAGGTGAAATAGCAGATCGGTTAGGCATATCTCAGCCATCTGTTAGCAGAATCCTTTCCGGGAAAAGTTAGATTCAGAATAGTAAATTATTCATTCATTCATAAGAAAATGAATGAATGAATAATTTACATGATATATTTTATTAAAATTTTTGCCTCTAAAATAGTTTTTAACCAACAACAAGTAGAATATCTAAATAAGACCTTTGCCGAAAGGAATAAGTTCCTTATTTTTAGGCTTATTCTTTTAAATCAAAAGTCAATGAATCCGGATCAACAAAAAATTGCATTAAAAGTAATTTACTATCTTAAAAAACGAGGTGGGATATCAAACTTAAACGATATTATAAAAAACGTTAAAGAACTAGAAAAAGATTACAACAAAATTCCAATAATGGAAGGACTTAAGGATTACGAATTAATTGCAAATACAAACTCAAGCTCAACGTCTTACAGGCTAAGTGCAAAAGGACATGAATTTGAAACTTGGGACAAGTTTTTTTTTGAAAAATCACTTGAGATTAAATTAGCTAAATCAAACATTGAAGCTAATGAACTTCAAAAGCGATATAGCAACTTTAACAAAACATTTTTGATTCTAAACGCTGTATTTGCTGCTATAAATATCTTGATAGCAATACTATTGTAGTTGAAAGCTGTAAAATGAAAATAAGGATATTCCAGATTAATATTTTAAATTCATTACCGTTAAAAAATCTTTTATTTAACCAATTAAACATTTATTTTTAATTTTATTTGTTATGAAATTTATTAGAGTACAAGCTAGGAGAATTACCGAAAACAGTCAAACAAAGGATTTACCTAAAGAGACAGAATTTTTCATAAACTCAAACATAATTAAAACAATAGATCCTATTGACTACAAAATCACACTAATGGAAGACGAATACAATGTACATAACGATTTGGTCAAAATTGGAATTGCAGACTACGAAATTTCGTTGGTAAATCATCTCGACTTAGACTCTTTGATATTGAAATAGCCTTTTGTATTTTAATGCCAAGAAACTTAGTTGTCGTTTCAGCGTAATATTCATCACGAGCTGCGGTTACATGATAAATTTTTGTGAATGATTTTAAAAGCATTTTAAAATTCTTTTTTGAACAGTCTTTTAATGGCACTGTCACGTTAAAAGCAGTTTTAAACTTTAAAATGGCACTGCTTTTTAGCCACGGTTATATAAAAATACAAAAAGGTAGATTAGGGAGTTTAAAAGCACTATTTGAGGTGACAATAAAACCAACTTTTTGAATAAAAAATTCCCCAATTTTGTAAAACCCTGAATTGAACTAATTTGATTGAAAATGATGTTTCAAAATACAGTTATCAAAAATTAGCATTTAAGATTTAAGATAGAAATATAAATCTATACTTTGATTTGCATTTTGCATTGAAAATAAGTTGGATAAAAAATCTTTATTCCTAACTTTATGGCCTAATAAACAATATTCTAAAAACAAATCACGTGAGGTTAACTTTTTTTATTTTAGTTGTTTTTATTCCAAGTTTTGTTATTTCTCAAACAACGGGAACTTTCATAGACAACCGAGATAGCACTGAATATAAATGGGTAAAAATTGGCGATCAAATATGGATGGCCGAAAATCTTGCATATTTGCCTGGAATTGGTGGAATACCTGTTTATATAAATCAATCTTTTGCTTATATGAAAACCTATTTTGTTTATAATTATCAAGGAACTAGCGTTGAAGAAGCGAAATCAACTGACTATTTTACGAAATATGGTGCATTATATGATTGGTTCGCCGCCATTGATGGCTACCAAGCAAGTAATAGCGATCCAAGTGGAATACAAGGAGCTTGTCCTGATGGCTGGCATATTCCAAGTAGAGCAGAATGGCAAAAGTTAACTGATTTTATTTGCAACGATATAGGAATTTGCGAAATACGCACTGGCTTTAGCAATAAATATTATACTGAAATCGGAAGATATTTAAAATCAGAAACAGGTTGGGAAATTAACAATGGATTGAATTCTTATGGTTTTAATGCATTACCGTCGGGTTGGTCTGCAAATTCAACAAAATCTGAAGGAAATTTGGGATTATATTGGACGGCAAGCGAATACAATAGAGATTATGCTACTGCGTATTGGCTAGATTCCAATGACCAACATTTAAGAGTTGGTAACCCATATTTATTGGTACGTAATAGCAATTCCGATGTCATTGGTAAGTGGGGGGGGTTTAGTATTAGATGTGTTTGTGATGACAATTCTTTATTAACAAACAATAATCAGTCAAAATCTATAAAAGATAATCTAAAAATAAATATTTATCCAAATCCCAGTAATGATGGGAGGATTTTTATTGAAATTAGTAATTTTGAAGGAACGGGAAATTTTACTGTTTTTAATTTACATGGAATTGAAATTAATTCATGGGAGTTTTATGCGGAAAATGGTTCGTTCAAAAAAGAAATAAATCTGGCTAACTTTGCTAAAGGCATTTATTATTTTAGATTTTCTCTTGGTGAAAAATCACTAAATAAAACCATTATACTTTATTGAAAAAGTCTGACAGAGCAATTTTTATTTTCAGGTGGACTAATGATTCTTTACGGGGGAGATCGTTCCTCTGACGTAAGCTAAGACACCTCATAGAGGGATATTTATTGTTAAGTTGAGTTAGGCGCCAAAATATGTTTTATAGCACATTTCTGATAATTCTATTTAGAAATATATTTACTCAAAAAAATCTTGTAAGTTTGTCTAATATCATTTCATCCTTTTTAAACATGAATATCAATAAGCGAAATCTACACGTATTGATTACATTAATGTTTTTAATCGTAATTGGATACTTATTAAAAAAAACTACAAATATTGAAACACAAGAAAAGAATGAAGAAATTAAATTTGCACCTTCTTTAAAGGAGGGAAAAAAAGATTTTGTTGAATATCTTGATTCTACTACCCTTATTTATTCTAATTTCAAATATAATATCGCAATTGATTTTCCTGATCATTGGTTAATTGACAAAGGTGTATCAGAACATACAATTATTAGAGGAAGTTATGCAGATAGTGGAATATCACTTGCGATTAATGTTATAGAGCTCGAAGGATTTGAAATGGGCGATAAATCTATTTGGGATTTATATGAGCAAAATGAGCAAATCTGGGAAAACGAAAAACAGAAATTGCTTCAAGAAGCAACAAACGAAGAATTGTATAGCTTTAGTTCACGCAAGGTACATTTAAGCAATGTTGAAGCTATTGAATATAGGTTTAGCCGTATATTTCGCCAAGTAGATTTAGAATTTGAAATGCAACACGTTGTATATGAATTTTTTTATCACAATTGTACATACTCAGTTGGTCTTCAGGTTCCTTGGTTTCTTTTTGATGAGAATCCACAGAGGTATAACTCATTGTTTTATGGGGTGTCGTTATTGAAAAGAAGCACAAGCATTGAGCCTCATTAAATTTTACTAATAGGTAAAAATTTATATTTCGCTTCGTGTTAGAGGATCAGGCAGACAAGTAGCAATATCATAAAACTTTAGTCCAAGCCAACGCACAACGTCTTTGTTTCGTTTTCTTTTAGATACATTACAAAGTCTATTAAATTAATTAAATTTAATCCGTGAAAGTCTGATAGGGCCACAGTCAAATAAAAATATTGGGTATGGGGCGATAAAATAACAAGAGAAAAAACAGTTAGGTAAGTTGTCTTTATACCTATATCTTAAACCCACCAAAACAAAACCAAAAACCGATCTGCGAAAGCCGGTGGCCACTTATTATTTCATTCAACTAATACGATTCAGAAAAAGTGATTATCTTCTTTCATTGCCTCCCATATAAAGCAATTAGGGACTTTCTCCCTGCAAGTGGATACTTGTATTCAGAAAAACGTTTTAACCCGTTTATAGTGATTATGGTTTGTTGTAAAAGAGATAGGTAAATATTGTGTGAATTGATGTTGTATAGTAATATATTTATATTTTATTTATATTTTACTTAAATAAAAAATGCAACAAGCTATAATTCAGTTTGTTGCATCTTGTATTTGTGCCCAGAACAAGAATCGAACTTGCACGGCCTAAATCGGCCACAAGGCCCTCAACCTTGCGTGTCTACCAATTCCACCATCTGGGCATATCATGTTCTCAAAAAACGCGATGCAAAACTATAAAATTTATTGAAACCGGAATAGTTTTATGAAAAAAGTTTCAATTCTTTCGTTCATATTCTTCTTCGAAACGGGTTTTTGTAATAATGCCATTCCTGACATTAAAAAAATAACGCTCTGTTTTGCTTACTTTTGGCGTTACAATCGGGTCGAGGGTGAGTTTTCCCTGGCTGATTTCCGTGCTGTGTAATTCTTCATCTTTTTCAAAAACGTAAACAGAATCATTGGCTGTTTTTATGATTGTTGTGGGCTCGCCAAACGTTTTTTGTAATGAAGATACTGGTTTTCCGGTAAATGACTTTTTTAACTGGCGTTGCGTTCCGCAAGAGGCAATCAGCACAATGCTAACAAACAAAACTGCAATTTTATACATGACGAAGTTTTTCTCAAAGAAACTTCAAAAAAATGAAAAAGTACGCCTGATATAAGTTTTTAACTATTTCTATGTTGAAAACTCTGCATTTAATCGCGTTGCCCGTTTTCTCCCGGCCTTCATTTATTTTCTATCTTTGCCCTGTGTTATACAACAGGTCTATTACCAAAATTTAGCTGCAAAATGATTCAATTTTTCAGAACTCAAAACAGTTCGATTATCGCGGTTGATTCCAAACTTCCGCTGAGCCACGACAATTTGGAGAAATTAGTATGGTTGTTTTCTGATGCCCGGCATCTGGAACAAAAAAAACTAGATGGCTGGTTTGTTGGGCCACGCCGGGAAATGCTGACCCCGTGGAGCACAAACGCTGTTGAAATCACCCAAAATATGGGAATTGACGGGATTATCCGCATCGAAGAATTTTTTCAGGTAGAAGATGAAAATGCAGATTACGACCACATGTTGCAGCGCAAATACAATGGACTGACGCAGCAGATTTTTGTGATTGAAAAGCAACCCGACCCTATTCTGAAAGTAGAAGATATTGCATCCTTTAATCAGAAGGAAGGGCTGGCTCTCAGTAAAGAAGAAATTGAGTATCTGGATTCCGTGGCAACAGCGATGAAACGCCCGCTTACCGATAGCGAAGTGTATGGTTTTGCCCAGGTAAATTCGGAACACTGCCGGCACAAAATATTTAACGGAACTTTTATTATTGACGGGAAAGAGATGGAATCGTCGTTGTTTCAGATGATAAAGAAAACGTCAAAAGTAAATCCCAATAAAATTGTATCGGCATATAAAGATAACTGCTCGTTTGTGCAAGGTTCTGTTGCAGAGCAGTTTGCTCCCAAAACACAGGATGAACCGGATTTCTTTGAAATAAAGGACGTTGAAACCGTTTTGTCGTTGAAAGCAGAAACTCATAATTTCCCGACAACGGTTGAGCCGTTTAACGGTGCTTCAACCGGAACCGGCGGCGAAATTCGCGACCGCATTGGAGGCGGAAAAGGAAGTTTCCCCATTGCCGGAACCGCCGTTTACATGACTTCCTATCCGCGAACAGAAGCTGAACGCCCGTGGGAACAGGCAACTGAAGAACGTGACTGGTTGTACCAAACGCCTGAAGAGATTTTAATTAAAGCGTCAAACGGAGCCAGCGATTTTGGCAACAAATTCGGCCAGCCCGTTATTACAGGTTCGGTATTAACATTCGAACACTTCGAGAATTATAAAAAATACGGTTACGATAAGGTGATAATGCTGGCAGGCGGAGTTGGGCTTGCCAATAAAAAATACAGCTTAAAAGATGACCCTGAAAAAGGAGATAAAGTTGTTCTTTTAGGTGGTGACAATTATCGAATAGGAATGGGCGGCGGTGCTGTTTCGTCGGTTGCAACCGGTGAGTTCGCAAATGCCATTGAACTGAATGCCGTGCAGCGTGCCAATCCTGAAATGCAAAAACGTGCCTACAATGCCATTCGCGCATTGGCCGAATCAGATGAAAATCCTATTATTTCTATTCACGACCACGGCGCCGGAGGACACTTAAACTGTTTGTCGGAACTGGTGGAAACAACCGGTGGTAAAATTGATACATCGAAATTGCCTGTTGGCGATCCAACACTTTCACAGAAAGAAATTATCGGGAATGAATCTCAGGAACGCATGGGGCTGGTAATGAAGGCCGAAAATGTGGAATTGCTGAAACGAATTGCCGAGCGCGAACGTGCTCCGATGTACGAAATTGGCGAAACTACCGGCGACATGCAGTTTACTTTTGAAAACTCGAAAACCGGTGAAAAACCAATTGACTGGCAGTTGGGATATATGTTTGGAAATCCGCCGAAAACAGTTTTGGAAGACACTACCGTAAATCCTGAATTTGCAGAGTTGGAATATGCTCAGGAAGACATTGACAATTATGTTGAGCGCGTAGTTCAGTTGGAATCAGTAGCATGTAAGGACTGGCTGACCAACAAGGTTGACCGTTCGGTAACCGGCCGAATTGCCAAGCAGCAGGGAGCAGGTAAATTGCAATTGCCGTTGAATAATGTCGGGGTAATTACTCTCGATTATCAGGGCAGGGCAGGAGTGGCAACCTCAATCGGGCATGCACCGGTTGCCGGAATGATTGATCCATCTGCCGGTTCGCTTTTGTCAATTGCTGAATCTCTCACAAATATTATTTGGGCTCCGCTTACTGATCATATTCGCAGTGTCTCGTTGAGTGCTAACTGGATGTGGCCGGCAAAAAATCCGGGTGAAAATGCACGGATTTACCACGCAGTGGAGGCTGCAAGCGATTTTGCCTGTGCGTTGGGAATTAATATTCCAACCGGGAAAGACTCCATGTCGATGACCCAGAAATACAAAGATGATGTGGTTTATGCCCCTGGAACTGTAATTATTTCTGCATCCGGAGAGGTTTCGGACGTACGAAAAGTTGTGGAACCGGTTTTGGTGAATGACGAATCGAAGGAAATTCTGTTTGTCGATTTTTCTTTTACAGAGAGGGCTTTGGGCGGAAGTGCATTTGCTCAGGCAATAAATAAAATTGGTAAAACAGCACCTACCGTTTCTGACACAGAAAAATTTGTTGCAGCATTTAATACCATTCAAAAACTGATTGAACAAAATTTGATTTTGGCCGGGCACGATATTGGTTCTGGCGGTTTGGTCACTTCGCTGCTCGAAATGTGTTTCAGCAGCAATAAAGGAGGAATGAAAATAGATTTGTCGGCAATCGGAGAAAAAGATCTGATAAAGGTACTTTTTAGTGAAAATCCCGGAATTGTAATACAATGTGCTGATGCTGAAGAAGTGAAAAAGCAACTGACAGAAAATGGAGTTGGTTTTGCTTCGCTCGGTTTCCCGGTTCCATATCGTAAAGTAAGGGTGAAAAATTTTGATGCAGAAGTTGACCTTGATATCGATTCGCTGCGTGATTTGTGGTTTAAAACTTCATATTTGCTCGACAGAAAACAGAGCGGAAAAGAGCTTGCCCTTGAACGGTATAAAAATTATAAAAAGAATGAATTAGCATTCGATTTTAAAGGATTTACCGGTAAGGCATCTGACTATGGGATTAATCTTAACCGGAGAACTCCTTCCGGGATAAAAGCTGCAATTATTCGGGAAAAAGGTGTGAATGGCGACCGCGAAATGGCCTACGCCATGTACTTGGCCGGAATGGATGTGAAAGATGTACACATGACCGACCTGATATCGGGCAGGGAATCTCTGGAAGATGTCAACATGATAGTTTTTGTCGGTGGTTTCTCAAATTCAGATGTGCTGGGCTCAGCCAAAGGATGGGCAGGGGCGTTTAAATACAACGAAAAGGCACGCATTGCCCTAGAGAAATTTTACCGGCGCGATGATACTCTTAGTCTCGGTGTTTGCAACGGTTGCCAGTTAATGGTTGAATTAAACCTGGTATATCCGGAGCACAGTATTCCGCCGAAAATGCAGCATAACGAGTCAGGTAAATTTGAGTCTGCATTTTTGAATGTCGATGTTCTGGAAAATAAGTCGGTAATGCTGGGAAATATGGCCGGAATGAAATTGGGCATCTGGGTGGCACACGGAGAAGGAAAATTCTATCTGCCATTTAATGAAAAAGAGTATAATATTCCGGTGAAATACAGTTACGATGAGTATCCTGCAAACCCCAACGGATCTCATTTTGCGGCCGCATCCATCTGTTCCGATAATGGACGACACCTGGCAATAATGCCTCACCTCGAAAGAGCTTTTGCTCCCTGGCAGTGGGCATGTTATCCGGCAGAACGAAAAATGGATGAATTGGCTCCGTGGATTCAGGCATTTGTAAACGCAAGAAACTGGATTGCCGAACACAAATTGTAACCGGGAAATATGATATAAATAAAAAGGGAGATTTTTGTCTCCCTTTTTGTTTGATGTCATTCAAAACAACTTTTGAGTAGAGAAATGGGAATTAATTGGCAATCATTTTTTCTGCCAGTTCGTCGGCCAGTGCTTTACCTTTTATGGTTTCTACTATTTTAAGGGCGAATTTAATAGCAACGCCGGCACCTTTTCCTGTAATTATTTTTCCTGATGTTTCAACCTCGGCGCCGGTTACTGTTGCCCCATTGAGTTGTTCCTCAAAGCCCGGAAAACATGTGGCTCGCTGGTCGCGCAAAATGCCCAGATTCCCAAATACCAGTGGCGCTGCACAAATGGCACCAAGTGGCTTTCCTTTTTCATGAAAGCTTAGAATTTGCTCTCTCAGGCCAGCGTGATTTTTTAGATTTGTAGTTCCGGGCATTCCTCCGGGGAGGACAATCATTCCAACTGAATTGTAATCAGTTTCTTCGAAAATACAATCGGCAATAATTTGAATTGCATGTGCGCCGGTAACTTCTTTTTTCCCGGTAACAGAAATTACCCGTGTATCTATTTGTGCCCTTCGTAATACATCAATAATGCTAATGGCTTCAATTTCTTCAAACCCCTCTGCTAAATGAACAGCAACCGTTTTTTTCATGACTAATTGTTTTTCGTAAAAATAAAAAAAGATCTCCGGAAGCCGAAGATCTTTTTAGTTGAGATTTTATCAATGTTCTAGTTATTCGAGTATTCGTGCAGCGATTTTTCCAGCTTTTTGCGCGTAAAGAAAATGCGGCTTTTTACAGTACCGAGCGGCAACTCAAGTTCTTCTGCAATTTCTTTGTATTTATACCCGTCAAGAAACATTGTGAAAGGAATGCGGTATTCATCTTCTAATTCATCAATGCTTTTGTGAATCTCTTTTGTGCTGTAAAATGAATCTGGCGCAGGATAAACTTTGTCTTTCGAAAACAAAAGATGGAAATCGTTGTTTGAGTCATCAAATGTATTTCTGGTTTTTACATTTCTTCTATAATCGTTTATAAAAGTGTTCTTCATAATAGTGTAAATCCACGCCTTGAAATTGGTGTTCTGCGTAAACTTATCGCGATAAGTTAATGCTTTTAACATGGTTTCCTGCAAAAGGTCGTCTGCGCGTTCAGAGTCTGAAGTTAAGCTAAGAGCGTAATAGTGGAGTTTGTCTCTTAATCCGAGTAGTGCGCTGTTAAATTGAATTTGTGTCATGGCGTTACAATTTTAGTTTGTTACTAATCCTTTTTACAATTTGTCGAAACAAATATAAAATTGGTAAAACAAATAAAAAAGATTTTTAACTCTTTTAATGTTTGATTCTATCTATTGGTAATAAAATTTGTTTATAAAGGGCATTAAGCCGTTAACCTACAGATATACGCAGATTGTAATTAATTGTTCCTTTACGTTTTGTATTCTTTTTTATTAGTTAATGTTTGGGGTAGCAGAGAGATTGTATATTTGCCGTTCATTTTTAATTAATTTATTAGAAACATGAAAAGAAAATTTAGAGAATCGAAGCAGAGATCTTTTTTATCTTTCAGAAAGTGGGGAAGAAAGAATTTTTCGTTGTTTTCCACGCTTCACAGAGTGGTAAAAGTTTCTGTTTTATCTGTGGCGTATTTTGGTTCAACGCCGGTTTTGTCGGTGGCAATGAGTCAGGATACATCCAGTGTTAAAATGGAATACGATCTCGAAGAAATTGAAGTTTCTGCTTCAAGGGCACCCTCGGTTTATTCTGAGATTGCAAGAGTGCTCACGGTAATCGATACCAAATCGATTGAGCAGGGACCGGCTACAAGTGTACAGGAATTACTGGAACAGGTTGCCGCAATTGATGTGAGGCAACGCGGTGCCGAAGGGGTACAGGCAGATATAAGTATCCGGGGTGGCACTTTCGACCAAACACTAATCCTCCTAAACGGAATCAATATCACCGACCCTCAAACCGGACATCACAATTTAAACCTTCCGGTTAGTTTATCCCAAATTGAACGTATTGAAGTACTTAAAGGTCCAGCTGCACGTGTTTACGGACCGAATGCTTTTTCGGGGGCAATTAACATTGTAACAAAGCAGAATGCCGGAAAAATGCTCGAAGCGCAGGTAAATGCCGGGAGCTACAAATACTTCGATTCAAATCTTTCGGCAGGTTTTGCAACCGGGCAGATGAATCATTTACTCGCCGGAAATTACAAAAGTTCCGATGGTTATATCGACAATACCGATTTCAACTCAACCAACGTTTTTTACTCCGGCAATTTAAGTTCTGCAATTGGAAAATTATCGGCTCAGGCAGGTTATACCGATAAAGGATTTGGAGCTAACAGCTTTTATACGCCTGTTTATCCCGATCAATATGAAAGTACTCAAACAACTTTTTCTTCAGTTCGATTAGAGTCGTTAACAAAGTTTAATCTGACTCCTGCTTTATATTTCCGCAGACATTCCGACAAATTTATGTTGTTTCGGAACGAATCTCCTGACTGGTACGAGAATCATAATTTTCACCGTACCGATGTTAAAGGAGCAAGCCTAAATTCGTGGTATCTTTGGAAAGCCGGAAAAACATCCGTTGGTGCAGAATTCAGATCTGAAAAAATTTTAAGTAATGTTTTGGGAGAGGAAATGCCTTCGTTTGTGAAAGTGCCCGGAGAAGACGCCTTTTACACCAAATCGAAAAACCGGCAAATTATGTCGCTTTTTGCAGAGCATATTTTTTACCTGAACAACTTTACTCTAAGCACGGGGATTATGGGAAATCATATTTCAGATGAAAAGAGTGAATGGAATTTTTTCCCGGGAATCGATATTAGTTATCGTCTTTCTTCGTCGTTGAAAGCAGTTGCGTCGTGGAATACTTCTTTGCGAATGCCAACATTTACCGATTTGTATTACTCGGGGCGAACCAACATCGGAAATCCGCTTTTAAAGCCTGAAAAATCGAAAATGCTGGAAGGGGGAATTAAAATGAATTCGAAATTTGTTAACGGACATCTTGTCGTTTTTCATTCAAGGGGAACAAATATAATTGACTGGGTAAAAACAGAAAGCGATGACTTGTGGAAATCGATGAACCATACTTCAATTGTAAACACGGGTTTTGAGCTGGATATGGAGTTCAGCCATTGGAAACTGCTCGGTGTAAATCGGCAGGGAAGTATTCGTTTGGGATATGTGTACAACAACCAGGATAAAATGTCAGGTGAATTGATTTCGTACTATGTTCTCGATAACCTGAAACATAAATTGGTTGCTTCCCTGAATCAGCCCGTTTCCGGCAATCTTTCATTTAATATTAATTTTACTTACCAAAACCGGGAAGGAACATACACCAGTTACAACAATGGCTCTTCTGGCAGCGAAACCAGCTATAACCCATTTTGGCTGGTAGATACGAAGCTATTGTACCAACGGAACAATTTTAAATTTTATGTTACTGCCAATAATTTATTTAATAAACGCTATTTCGACCTCGGAAATATTGCGCAGCCCGGAAGGTGGTTGAAAACAGGTATTTCATACAATTTGAATTTTAATTGAACTTTGTTTCTTTGATTTTCCAAAAATTGTATCTTCGCCGCAAAAATAAGATATGTTAAAAGGAATATTAGCTATTTCAGGACAACAAGGACTTTTTAAGCTTGTTGCTGAATCGAAAAACAATATTATTGTGGAATCATTGGAAACCGGGAAAAAGATGCCGGCGTATTCCACTTCAAAAATTTCTGCACTTGAAGATATCGCAATTTATACCGATACCGCAGACATTCCGTTGAAAGACGTTTTTAAAGCAATTTCCGACAAAGAAAATGGGGGAGAAGCAGTTAGTCATAAAGAATCTGCCAATAAATTAAAAGCATATTTCGGTGAGATTCTTCCTGATTATGATCGGGACAGGGTTTATGTTTCGGACATAAAAAAGGTATTGTTGTGGTACAATATTCTTCAGGGAAAAGACATGTTGGATTTTTCGGAAGAAGAAACAGCGGAGAAAGAAGATAACGAAGAAAAAGCGTCAGAATAATTTCAGATGCATTGACGCATCTGAATAATTACGTCTGTCGTTTTCTTTTAATAACATTTCAAAAAGCTTTACAGTGGCAAGTGCATCGCCGGCTGCGCGATGCCTTCCATTTATTTCGATACCCTTTTCTGCACACAGGTTTCCCAAAGAATAGGATTTGTGCCCGGGCATTAGTTTTCTTGAAAGTTTAACTGTACATAAAGTTTTTCTATTGAAGTTATATCCCAATCTGTTAAATTCTTCTTTTACAAATTTGTAATCAAAATTAACATTATGAGCGACAAATGTCCTTCCGGCTGTCATTTCCACCACTTTACGGGCTATCTCGTAAAATCGTGGAGCATTTTGCACCATTTCATTCGATATCCCTGTTAAGCGTGTGATGAACAGCGGTATATCCATGTCGGGCTTTACAAGTGAAGTAAACGAGTCGGTAACTTCAATCCCATTGTGCTGAAATATTGCAACTTCTGTTATCTGGCCGTGCTTATAACTGTTCCCCGTGGTCTCTATATCTATAATGGCAAACAAAATTCAAGTATTTTATTTTTATTCTAAAGAAATATTTAAATTTGTTAAAAAATTTAGCTGTTCCAATACTTTTAAAACCAATTAGAACTTTGAAAACTAAAATTAATGTTTAAATTGTAAAAAAATTATGAACTTCTAAAAATTTAATAATTATGAAAAGATTTACATTTTTGTTCCTGTCGTTCCTTATAATAGGAACTGCATTTGCCCAAAATGCAGAGAAGAAATGGGCGCTCGGCCTTGGCCCCGGGTTAAGCTATAACCTGGAGACCGAAAATTTGGGTTTTTTGGGTGAATTTTACATTAGCCGTTATTTGAGTCCTACTTTTGATCTCCGATTAAAAACCGATGCTGGTTTTTATGATGAAGGAGTCGATTTTGTAAACCCTTCATTGGACTTGAGATTGAAACTTTTTAACGGAAAAATTTTGTCAGAAACCAGTGCTATTCAGCCTTACCTATACGGTGGTGTTGGTTACCTGTTTGACAATCTTGACGAAAACGGAGGAACAGACAATGCAGGTGTAAACTTTAATGCAGGAGTTGGTTCTAAATTCCCAATTAGCCCAAATACTTCATTATATCTTGAAGCCGGTTATATTCACGGAATTGATGGATACAGACACGTTGAAAATACATTGACTGACGTTCATGATAATTTCTTTAAGTTGTCCGGAATCATCGAATTTGCTTTTGGTGCAGCTAAAGATTCAGACGGTGACGGTGTTCCTGACAGAAAAGACAAATGTCCGAATACACCTCCCGGAGTACAGGTTGATGAAAACGGTTGCCCGCTTGACCGCGATGGTGACGGAGTTCCGGATTACAAAGACGACTGCCCGGATGAAGCAGGAGATCCTAAATTGAACGGATGCCCTGACCGTGACGGTGACGGAATTGCTGACAAAGACGACGACTGCCCGGATGAACCAGGATTGGCTAAATTCAATGGCTGCCCGGATTCAGATGGCGACGGTGTTCCTGATAACAAAGACAAATGTCCTGATACTCCGAAAGGATGCCCGGTTGATGCCGATGGTTGCCCGCTTGACTCAGACGGTGACGGTGTAATTGACTGCCAGGATAAATGTCCTACAGTACCTGGACCTGCTTCAAATGACGGATGTCCGGATGAAGAAAAACTTGAAATTCCTGCTATTTATTTCGATTTTGATAAAGCAGAGTTGAGGCCGGAATCAAAAGCTGAACTTGACAAATTGGTTGAAACATTGAGCGAAAGCAGAGAATACAACGTTGTTGTTGGTGGTCACACTTGTAACATTGGTGCAAGCAACTACAACATGAAGTTGTCTGAAAAGAGAGCTCAATCAGTTGTTAAATACTTGCTCTCAAAAGGTATTAGCAATACATATGTTGGTTCACATTATTATGGTGAAGACAATCCTGCAGTTCCGAACACTTCAATTGATAACAGAAGGAAAAACCGTAGGGTAGAATTTGAAGAAGCTACTATTAAAAAATAATAGCATAAATCTAAAGCATATAAAAAGCCTTGTCTTCGGACAGGGCTTTTTTATTGGCTAATTTTGTTAAGTTATTGGCTGCTTCGTTCTTGGCTCAGTTGGTAAAATATTATCTTTGTGGCTCAAAAAAAATGCTTGTATGAAAATTGATGAGTTAATACAATCTGTTGTTCTGGAAGCTTTAAAAAAGCTTTATGATTTTGAGGCTTCAAAAGAGTCTGTTCAGTTACAAAATACCCGTAAAGATTTTGACGGTGACATTACGCTTGTTGTTTTTCCGTTTTTAAGGTATTCAAAAAAGAAACCGGAAGATACCGCCAAAGAAATCGGGGAATACCTACAGGAAAATGTTGACGAGATAAAATCCTACAATGTTGTAAAAGGATTTCTTAACCTGGAAATTGACAATAATTATTGGCTTGGGAGAATTCAGAAAGCCTGGGGTGACGAAATTTTTGGGCATCAGAAGCCTTCAGAAAAACAGAAGACAGCAATGGTTGAGTACTCATCGCCAAATACAAATAAACCGCTGCATTTGGGGCATATTCGTAATAACCTGTTAGGATACTCCCTGTCCGAAATTTTAAAAGCAAATAACTACCACGTTGTTAAAACAAATATTGTAAACGATAGGGGAATTCATATTTGTAAATCGATGCTCGCCTGGCAGAAATGGGGAAATCAACAAACACCTGAAAACTCGGGTATGAAAGGAGATCACCTGGTGGGTGATTTATACGTGGCATTCGATAAGCATTACAAAGCAGAAATTGCAGAGCTTTTGAATAACGGAATGTCACAAAAGGAGGCAGAAGATCAGGCTCCTTCAATCCAGGAAGCCCGGGATATGTTGCGCAAATGGGAGGCAGGCGATTCAGAGGTTGTTCAGCTTTGGAAAACTATGAATAGCTGGGTTTACGAAGGATTTGACACAACTTACAAACGACTGGGAGTAGATTTTGATAAAATTTATTACGAGTCTGAAACCTATCTTGTAGGAAAAGATGAAGTTTTGAGGGGACTGGAAGAAGGAATTTTCTACAAAAAAGAAGACGGATCGGTTTGGGCAGATTTGACCGACGAAGGCCTCGACCAGAAATTGCTTCTTAGAAGCGATGGAACCTCTGTGTATATGACTCAGGATATCGGTACTGCAAAAATGCGATTCAAGGATTTTGATATTGATAAGATGATTTACGTTGTAGGTAACGAACAAAATTATCATTTCCAGGTGCTGGCAATATTGCTGGATAAATTGGGTTACGACTGGGGAAAAGGGCTTCATCATTTTTCATATGGTATGGTAGAACTGCCTTCCGGTAAAATGAAGTCAAGAGAAGGGACTGTAGTAGACGCAGACGACCTGATGGATGGGATGGTCGATGTTGCCCGGAAAATGGCTGAGGAGTTGGGAAAACTCGATTCATTAACGCAGGAAGAGGCAGAAAAAACGTATGAGATGATTGCGTTGGGCGCTTTAAAATATTTCATATTGAAGGTTGACCCCAAAAAGAATATGATGTTTAACCCCGAAGAGTCTATCGATTTTAATGGAAACACAGGCCCGTTCATTCAATATACACATGCGCGCATCAAGTCGGTATTGAGAAAGGCCGCAGAAAAAGGCCTGGATATAAAAGAAAACTTTGCCGTTTCGCCAACAACTATTTCAAATAAGGAAAAAGATTTAATGAAACGTATTACCCAGTTTCCTGAAGCTGTAAAGGAAGCAGGCATCAATTATAGTCCGGCTGTTGTTGCAAATTATTGCTATGAATTGGCAAAAGAGTTTAACCAGTTTTATCACGATCATCCAATTCTTACAGAGCAAGATAGCGTTGTTCGGGATATGCGGTTGTTGCTGTCTGCAACGGTTGGAAAAGTAATAAAAAGCGGAATGAAATTACTTGGAATAGAAGTTCCGGATAGAATGTAAAAAAGGGGGGAAAGCCCCCTTTTTTTGATTTAATGATTGAAGGAAAAGCACCTTCCTATTTATATGTTCTGATTTTTGACAAAAGGTTACCCCTAAATTCCCGGAAAAATAAAAGAAATACAAATATTCACTCTAGCCCCTCGCATTGTTCTTATTTATCAGTAGCAAAAAAGCATTGATAAAAAAAGCAAAAAGTGAATAAAATTGTCATAAGTTTATAAAATACGATTATTTTTACGTGCCAGTGCAAGTATTTGTTCTAGAGTATTTTTTGATTTCAAAAATGGCCTTGCACAAAAAAAAAATCACTTTTTCAGAAAATGAGGGTTACCTTTTTTAAATTTAGCGAATAATATAATAGACGGACATGAAAAACTACAGTGATGAACAAATCCTGAAAGGGATATTAAGACACGATAATTTAATATTGCAGTACATCTACAAACAGTTTTACTACCAGGTAAATTTATTCATTAAAAAGAATAGTGGGAACGAAGATGATGCAAACGACATTTTTCAGGAGGCGATAATAGTCATCTACCGTAAGTTGAAAGAAAACGATTTAGTTTTTCAAACGAGTTCTTTTCAGGGGTATCTTTTTTCGGTTTGCCGGTTTTTGTGGCTGAAACAGCTTGAAAAACGGAGAATTGAGCAGGAAAAGATAAATGATACACTGCCATTCCAGGAAGACATTTACGATGATAGCCTGGTGGAGTTGGTTGAAAAAAATGAAAAGTATGGTTTATACCAGAAACATTTTAAAACCCTGAGTACAGATTGTCAGAAGCTTTTGCAACTATTTTTCGAGAAGGTCCCGCTGTCCGAAATTGCACGGATTATGGGCTACAAAGGCGAAAAATATGCAAAAAAGAGAAAGTTTAAGTGTAAAGAACTTCTGATTAGCCGAATAAAGCAGGATACAGAATTTAAAAAAATACTTGAAGATGATACCTAAAACAAAACACTTTGACTGGATTGAGGATTATTTAATGGACGCCCTCAGCCAGCACGAAAGAAGTGAGTTTGAAACGGAGCTGGCAAGTAATAGCTTGCTGAGCGAAGAAGTAAAACTCGAAGAGGAAATTCAGTTGGCAATAACTGAAAAAGAAGTTCTTAACCTTCGGGAAAAGTTAGAAACAGTTTCAAAACAAACAAAAGAAGGAAACACCCCTTTCAATCTTTTGGATGGTTTTGAAAATATTCAGGAGCTTTCCGAAAAATTACCCCCGGAAGAATTACTGAAGTTTTACGATTCGTTACCCAAAGCGCACATTTACCAGCACGAGCTGGCTTCAAATGAAAATATTCACGAGTTTTTCAGGGAACAGAATATTCCCGGGTTGGAAAACGACTTGGCTTTCGAAGATTCAGAAGACGATGATTTTGAATTGGAAGGGTTGGAAGAAGCAATTCTTGAAAGCGATGTGCTGAACCTGAGAGAAACTCTTGGAAAAGTTTCTACATCTGTTCGTGTACAATGTTCGTCAGACGAAGTCGACCGGTATCTTAACGGCGAATTGTCAGCGCAGGAATTAGAGCGGTTTGAACAGGAACTTGCTGTGAACAGCATTCTGCAAAAAGAAGTTGCGTTGCACAGAGAAATGGAAGGTGCTCTGATGGAGCTGGATATAATGAATTTGAGAGATGAAATTTCACACCTGATGGGTGCTGAAACCTCTTGGAATGTTTCTGAAAAGCAGATTGAAGACTTCATTTCGGGCTCGCTGGTAGGAGAGGAGCTGGAGCTGTTTCGCTCAGAATTAAACGAGAATTCAGATTTGAAAGCAGAGGTTGCTTTACGACGAAATGTTGACATGGCCGTTAGCGAGACGGAAATCTTTGCTTTACGAAACGAGTTGGAGAAAGCTAGGAATGACGCAAGAAGTAAAGAAATAAAATCTTTGATACCTGACACAAAAGTTCAACATATGAACTGGTGGAGAGCCGGTGTTGCCGTGGCAGTTGTTTTATTTGCCATAGCCGGCATTTTTAATAACGAATTTGGAAACCTTAACCGAACCTATGATAACTATTACCAGCAGCCTGAATGGGCTCCTCAGAGGTCTGTTAGTGCTGATATTGGTGTGCTACAACAAGCCAACGGTTATTTCGTAGATGGAGAATACGAAAAAGCGCTTCTGCTTTATGATAAGGCGATAAAAGAAAATGAAGACAAGTTCGTTTTTCAATTCTATAAAGCAGCCAGTCTGCAAAGCCTCGATCGATTTGAAGAAGCCATCCCTGAATATTCAAAGGTTATAGAGCATGGTGATAATATGTTTGTAGACGAAGCGGAATGGTATAAGGCTTTGTGCTACATAAAACTTGAAAGAAAGGATGCTGCCCATGAACAACTCCTGGCAATCATAAGCAAGAACGGTTATTATGCAAAAGATGCGAAAGCTGTTTTAAGAAAAACCAGATTCCTTTTTTGAAAATTTGATTCATTAAACTTGATTTTTACACATTCCAATACGTTCTTTAAAAGTCTGAAAAAACTATCGAAATAAAAGCGTTAAGCTTGAAAACCACACATTTTTATTTACGCTTTTGTTTTCTGTTCATCCACGAAAATTTAGCTCGTTATTGAAACTACACATTCTATTCTATTCGATTTTTTCGAGCCTTTTTTAACCGGATGAACTGGTCGATAGCAATGCCCGCAAGGGCAAGGACTAAAAGTCCAAAGAAATAGTAATCATAGCTTCTAAAGAGAGGTTTTGCATTGCCGATGCTTACGTAACCAAGCCAATAGTGAGGATGCGCCATGCGCGGATTGGCATTTTCCAAATAACTTAGCTTTGCCAATCGAAGCGCCTCGTCGGTAGGTCTTCCTTTTTTTAGGTTTTGGTAAAAAGAACTCATTATTTTAGTTCCGGCATTGTCTTCAACTTCCCAAAGCGTCATTACTATCGTGGGACATCCGGCATATAGAAACCCCCGGGCAAGGCTCATAACACCTTCCCCTTTTTTTAAGTTTCCTGCTCCGGTATTACATGCACTTAATACGGTTAAACGTGCATTGAGGTCAAGATTATATACATCTGCAGTATTTAGCCAACCATCGTTATAAGGCTGATTGCTATTGTTTTGAGAAAATGCCAGTCGCGAAAAAGCCGGCAGTGAATCATTAATAAATGCGTGCATTGCCAGATGTAAGATGTCATAGTCTTCGCTTTGTTCCCTAAAGTTTTTTTCTGTAGCATCTTCGCTTCTGAATAACTGCATCCTTATTTCATCAGATATAAGATCGACCTCACGTTGTACTCCGGGTAACGGATTTAAAATCAGTTTGTCGTTTTCGAAAGTAACTGTATCTGAGTTGTATATGGGAGCAAATGCAAGAAGCTTGTTTTTTGCTTTCCGTTTTGTTCGGTTGAACTTAAATAGTAGATTGGCAGAGTAGGCATAATTTACCGCGTTTTCCTTAATAAGATATGGAAGGGTATTAAAATGTATCGTTTGGGACGTGTCGGGCATTTCAGTTAAAAATGCATCAAAAGGCAGGTAATTTAGTTTTCCATCCGGTATAATCGTAATTTTTTTGTTCTGAATGTCATCGGCAAAAGGATACAGTAGTTTTATGTATAATTTATGAGCTGCAACACAAAAATCTTTAGAATTCTCATTCTTTGTAAACAGATATGCCGGATTTGACATAAATCGGAATGTTTCTTCAATGGACTTTATAAATGATGAGTCGATATCTATTTTGTGAAAAGACAAATTCCCTTCTGAAAAAAGGAAGGCATATAACTCTGGAATAGAGTCTGTTTCGTTAAAAGCGTATTCGATTAAAACCTCGTTATCATTTAAGCTTTGGTGAACTGTATTTGAAGAAATGTATTCGTCAGCATATTTAAGTTCGTAATAATCACTGTAGTTTTTTTCTAAATAGTTATTGAGTTCGTCGCGTTGTTTTTTTAACTGAAACAACATTGAGTCAGCCGATGCAATCTCCAAATGGTTGGGTTTTTCTGCTCTCTTTAAGTCAAATAGCTTCTCGTTTTGATTTGTAATGCTGTAGTTTAGAGTGCGTTCAAGTTCTGTTAGACTGTCTGGAACCAAGCTGTTTTCTCTTGCTAGCTGATCTGACAGTTTGTCGAAAACAGAGCTTGCCTTTAGTCTTTCCGCATTAACAAAAGCGAATTCGATAATTTTAGGATTTGTTTCTATTTCAGTGGCTTTGTATGCTGTCTGTACAATTTTATTGAAAGTGGCACCCTCCAATTCTGCTAACTGTATTTTACTCTCATCAGAGTATAGCTCCTTTCGGGCCTGCTGAATTAGTCCTGCCGTAATTTCGTAATATTCAAGCGCTTTTTCTATGGACTCTTTCCGTTTTGGATGAGTTGTGTCTGTGTATATATCTGAGATTTTAGTGTACGTATCGGCAATTAGTTTTAAAAGTTCAAGGCTTTGGGTTAACGAGTAACTATTGCCGGCAGAGAAAGAGGTGCTGGAAAGGCTGTCTGTGTCAACCCCAAGCGCTTTTATCCCTTTTTTATAGTATGTGATTGCTTCTGTAAGATTAGCTGTTTTCCTGCTTCTGAAATTGTTGATGTCGTTTGTCTCGACTATTGTATTGTCAAAAAGAAAGCCTTGGGTTTTATAATAGAAAGAAACTGCGATGCCATCGTTTATATTGTTGTCTTTTAGTGCATTACTTGCTTTTGACAAAATGCTCTTTGCTTCCTCCGTTTTGTGATACGTGATTAAAAATGTGGCAAAGTTTAGATAATCGAAAATGACATTGACTTCAGATTTGGAATAGAATTCTTCCGATAATTTGATTGTATTTGAATAGCTCATATAGGCATTATCGAATTGTTCAATATTTTGATATATTACGGATTGTAGACTTGCGTATAATATTCTTGTGTCGGGATATGCATTTGAGTAATTTTCTTCAATAATTTCAAGAGCACTTTCATAGTTTTTCAATCGGTTCTGAATATCGGCAATATTGTAATTTACATCAGCAATACTCCCTCGGTTTCCATCAGTACTGTATTTTTGAAAGATACGTCTGGACATTCTATAATAGTCAAGAGCTGTAATTAAGTTTAATTTTCCTTTATAAACGTTGCCAATATTATTATACAAACGGGCAATAGGAAGTTCATTGGACGTTGCTTCAGAAGAGTATGCTCTCTCTGCTAAGAGAAAATGTTCAATAGATTTATCCCAAGCTCCTAGATCCTTGTATATTATGCCGAGTGCATTCTGGACTACTCCATACTCATAGCTAGATTTGGAATATATTCTCTCTCTTATTTTTGCGGATACATTGAAGGAATCAATAGCCGCCTGTAGATTAGAATTTCTAAAAAAAGTAATTCCTGAATGATAAGAATCTGATGCCCGGATCGAATCCGAAGAGTAGGTCGTGCTATGTCCTGATATACTGAAGAATAGCAATGAGAAAATTAGTAGCTGTATAGACTTGTTTCTTAACATTTTATCCTATTTACTGAAGGTTAAAAATAACTTTTTTTCAATTTTCTTCCAATTTGAGGGTTACCTTTTCTTTGTTTTCGGAATATATATATAGAATGTGTGTTTTCAAGTTTAACGAATTAAATTTATTTACGATGAAAAGGTTTTTTAACAACACCGAAAAAAGAAATGTAAAAGGTTTTGAAGTATTAACCTCTAATGAAATGTTAAAAGTACGTGGCGGTGGTAATCCGAGACCTATTACAAGAGATAAAGATATTTTCGAAGGCGAATCTCGCTAGTTATTTCCTAATATATTTTTGATTATTGCTATTTAAGCGGCAGAACTAGTCTGTTGCGTGTTATGATTGTGCCCATTTCCCCTGGAACAGTTGGTATTTTGAATAAGAACATTCCAAGGAGCCATTGAATAATGCAAGCTTTTTACTTGGCTTTAGTCCAACGTTTTTGAGGTATTCTCTCGACGAAGTTAAAATCCAGGCAGTATTTCCGGCAAACTGATGTTTTAGTCTTTCCCCAATCATAGCGTAAAGTGCATCCATATTTTCTTCAATAATTCTTTCTCCGTATGGAGGATTTATTATTATTGTAGCATTGTTGCTGGTTAATTGTAGATCTTTCATGTCGCTGGTCTGAAAATCAATTGCTGAAAAAACTCTTGCTCTGCGGGCATTTGTTTGTGTTGTTAAAACACATTCTTTTGAAATGTCAGATGCATATATTTTTTTAGTGAAGGGTTTTGTTTGTTGCTCGGCTTTGACACTTTCAAATAATTCCTGATCATATCCGGGCCAGTTTTCAAAAGCAAATTCTTTGCGAAATCTTCCCGGAGCAACGTTTTGCGCTATCATAGCGGCTTCAATAGGCAACGTTCCTGAACCACACATAGGATCAATGAAATCCGTTTTGCCGTCCCATCCAGATAATAAAATCATTCCTGCTGCAAGTACTTCGCTTAATGGAGCCTTCCCCTGAATTGAACGATATCCTCTTTTATGCAACGACTCACCTGAACTATCCAGCGATAAAATGCATGTATTTCGGTTTATATGCGCGTGAATAAAGATTTCAGGAGTGTGGGTGTCAACGTTGGGTCTGCTTCCTGTTTTCAGCCGAAAATGATCGGCAATCGCATCTTTTACTTTTAATGATGCAAACATCGAATTCCGAAATTCTTTGGAATGCGAAACTGTACTGTTTATAACGAAGCTTTGGTTAACAGAAAAATATTTTAACCAGCTCACTTCTTTACATCTCAAATAGAACTGGTCGATGTCATTGAACTGAAATACTGCAATTTCTTTCAGTACTCGTATGGCAGTTCTTAAACAATAATTTGATTTGTAAATAGTTTTCAAATCGCCTTCAAAAGAAACGGCTCTTCGGCCTTCTTTTATGTTTTCTCCTCCAATGGATTCGATTTCTTTTGCCAGTACAGATTCTAATCCGGAAAAGGTTTTTGCAGTAAGTCTAAAATTTTTCAAGTTGATTATTTTTAATTAAATGCCTAGTCCGTCAATAAAAGCAACTTCTTTGTGTCGCGATTGAACTAATTTTGAATTGGGTGGAATACTATTGGTAACCCAAACGTTTCCACCTATTACGGAGCCTTTACCAATTGTAATTCGACCCAGAATAGTTGCTCCGGAATAGATCACCACATCATCTTCTACAATAGGGTGTCGAGGAATACCTTTTATCGGATTTCCATTTTCGTCGAGCGGAAAACTTTTGGCGCCCAAAGTAACTCCCTGGTAAATTTTTACATTGTTGCCAATAATACATGTTGAGCCAATAACAACACCGGTACCATGATCAATTGTAAAACTTTCTCCGATCTGTGCCCGGGGATGAATGTCTATTCCTGTTTCGCTGTGGGCCATTTCCGCAATAAAACGTGGGATGAGCGGAACGTTCAACTCAAGAAGCTTGTGAGCCATCCGATAGTTTGTAATGGCTCTTATCGCGGGGTAGCAAAATATTACTTCGCCGAGATTTTTGGCTGCGGGGTCATTCTGGTAGGTTGCATTTACATCGGTAACAAGTTTTCGCCTTATTTCCGGCAGATGCTCAATAAAATTTACCGCAATATCTTTGGCTTTTGGGGTATGCTTTTTTACTTTATCTGCTCGTTTATCCTGGCACTCGAAACATAAACCTGCCAATATTTCCTGACTAAGAAGTTCGTACAACTCATCAACATAAACTCCCATGTAGTGGCGCGTTGAATTTGGCCTTAAAGAAGTACTTCCGAAATACCCCGGGAATAATATTTCCCTGACCATGTTTACAATTTTCTTTAGCTTGGCAATAGAAGGCAGAGGTTCGCCCATGCGGTGTTCGTAGCAAACAACATCGTAGGTAGACGGATCGCTTAAACGTTCTATTGTTTGTGCCAGCTTGTTATCAAATTCCTGGATAGTCATCTTTGAAACTTTAAGATTAAATGCAAAATTACGTAATTCATTTCAATTTGTCTTCCCGTTTGTGAACAAGTAAAGCTTTGTTTGGTTTACCGTCCCGTGGCCTGCCTGAGGTGTTGCAAGGCGTTTTCAAAACGGGCATCATTTTGTCCGGAAACAATCTGATAATCGAATCCGTATTTCTGAATTGTTTCGATGTACCTGTTTTGCAGATACGAACGTCTTTCTCCTCCATTTTCACGAACCGGATCTGCCACCCATGGAAGGTCGGTATCGCACACCAGAAACAAATCAATATTGGTGCGTTCTATTTCTGCTTCCAACCACTTGGGGCATTTTTCGAAAACTTCTTCAAACCAAATTTTTGTTATTATTAACCAGGTGTCGGCAAATATCCAGGGGCGACTTAAATTTTGGTTTTCCTGAAGTTCGCGAACCTGGTGGCGAGCAATGTATTCCACATCAGAATAGTCGTATTTTCTATTGAGTCTCTCGATATAATTACGGGCAAATTCGGGAATAAAGGGAACTTGAAAATAATTTGCCAACCTTTCTGTTAGCACGCTTTTTCCTGTTGACTCAGCTCCGGTAATGACTATCGTTTTTGGCTTTGTTTTCAATTTTTTTCGCTTAAATGTTTTCTCCATTCAACGTAGCCCAAAACAGCCATCACTGTGTAAACAATAAAAAGAACAACCGTTGGCCACAGCCCTTTGTATACATACAAGCCCGCTGAAAGCAGATCTACAAAAATCCAGATTAACCAATGTTCGATGTATTTTTTTGCCAGCATCCAGGTTGCAGTTATGCTAAGTGCCGTTGTCAGAGAATCGAGGTAAGGAACTGTTGAATCCGTAAAATTTGTCAGGATTAAAACCAGGGCGATATAAATTAATGCTGTAACCGGAAGCCCGACCACCATAATTTGTTTTGGGGTTCGTTTTACCGGCACCCCGGCTTTGTCGGCAACCTGCTTTTTTGCTCCTCCTTTTAGCCAAAAGTACCAGCCGTAAATACTGATTGCCACATAATATACCTGCAATCCCATGTCGGCGTAAAAGCCCGACTGAAAAAATACGACTGTGTAAAGCAACGAAGTAAATAATCCGGTTGGCCAGGTTAAAATGTGTTGCCTGATAGAAAAAAAGATATAAAGAAGGCCGAGGATTGCTCCTAGCAATTCAATTATATTTTCCCACAACCAGGTGGTTAAAAATTCTGCCATTTCCGAATTATTCTACCGATACAAGAAGATTGTTGTAGCGTTCTTTGTTTTCAATAACTTCAAGAGCTTTTAAAATCGCTTCGTCCTCTTTAAACAGAATTTTGAAATAGTCGTTTATTGAAAAGAGATCCCGGGCGATGAGCGCTTTTATATCATTCTTCATTGTTTTTATTGTAAAGTCGAGGCTCTCTTCGTCTTTTTCAACGCCATCTTTTTCTCCCTGTGCTACAATTGAGTCAATCATATTTTGGGTGACCTCAAATTTGCTGTTAAACTTTTCAAACTTCGGATATTGCTTTTTAAGGTCAGCCCGGTGCAGGTCAACATAGTCGAGAACAAAGTTGTAAACAACGTTGGTTCTTCTCAATCGATTATAGTACCTGTAGTAGGCAGAAGTATCCATCGGTATAAAAATGTCAGGCATAACGCCACCGCCTCCGTATACATTTCTTCCGTTTAAAAGTGTTTTAAATTTGAGCGAATCAGAAAGATGTATGCTGTCGGCATTAAACAACTCGCCGGAACTAAGCCTGTCGAGATAATCGCGTTTGTATTCTTCAACGCCATGTTCGTAAGGCTTTTGAATGTTCCTTCCGCTGGGAGTGTAGTAGTGTGCCGTTGTTAATCTAACCAGCGAACCATCCGTTAAAAAATAAGGTTTTTGCACCAGCCCTTTCCCAAACGAACGCCGGCCAATTATTAAACCACGATCCCAATCCTGAATTGCACCGGAGACAATTTCACTTGCCGATGCAGAAGATTCGTCAACCAGAACAACCAAATTACCATTTTTGAAGATTCCCCCTGAAGATGCTTTGTAGTCTCTGCGCGGTTCATGCAATCCGTCGGTGTAAACAATCAGTTTGTTTGCGTTCAGAAATTGACCTGAAATTTCAATGGCTGTTTTCAGATATCCTCCGCCATTTCCACGCAAATCGAGAATCAGATTTTGTAAATTCTGACCTTTCAGTTCTACCATGGCTTTGGTAAATTCTTCGGTTGTAGTTGCTGAAAACTTATTCAGTTTAATGTAACCTGTTTTGTCGTCGAGCATGTAAGAAGCATCGAGGCTGAATATTGGAATTTTATCGCGGATGATGGTAAAATCCAGCATCTCGTCCAGATTACGGCGTAGCACTGATAATTCAACTGTTGTGCCTTTGTCGCCCCGGAGCATGCCCATCACATCACTGTTCTTCAATCCGGTTCCTGCAATGTTTTTCCCGTCAACCTGAAGTATGCGGTCGCCGGCACGTAGTCCGACTTTTTCCGACGGACCACCGGGAATGATTGAAGTTATTAGCAGGGTATCTTTAAAAATGTTGAACGAGATTCCAATCCCTTCAAAGTTGCCCTGGAGGGGTTCGTTCATTTTATCCACTTCTTCTTTCGAAATGTAAACAGAGTGCGGATCCAGCTCGCTCAGCATATGAACAATGGCTTTCTCTGTTAAATCATTCACATTTGCCGAATCAACGTAATATCCATCCACCAGACGCAGCAGTCTGCCGAATTTCATCTGGTTTTTCTGAACGTCATCCTGAGCCTTCAGCGGCGCCGCAGGGAAAAAAGCCAGAGCAGCAACGAAAGCGACTGCAAGTACATCTATAATATTTTTCGGAAACCTATTTTTTGAGATGGTAATCATGCTTATTCATTTTTGTTATTAATGAGAAAACGTCTATTCCCACTCAATTGTTGCAGGCGGTTTTGAGCTGATATCGTAAACTACCCGGTTTATGCCACGTACTTTGTTAATTATTTCGTTCGACATTTTAGCCAAAAATTCATAGGGCAGGTGCACCCAGTCTGCAGTCATTCCGTCTGTAGATGCTACCGCGCGAAGGGCAACAGTGTTTTCGTAGGTGCGTTCATCTCCCATAACACCAACCGACTGAATTGGAAGAAGCACAACTCCTGCCTGCCAAACTTTGTCGTACAAATCCCAGCTTCTTAGCCCGTTAATAAAAATTGAGTCGGCTTCCTGCAACATCCTTACTTTGTCGGGGGTTACATCGCCTAAAATTCGAATTCCAAGACCCGGACCCGGGAACGGGTGACGCCCCAGTAGTTCGTGTTTTATATTAAGGGCTTTCCCAACGCGTCTGACTTCGTCTTTGAACAGTAAGCGCAGAGGCTCAACAATTTTAAGATTCATTTTTTCGGGAAGTCCTCCCACATTGTGGTGCGATTTTATAGTGGCAGACGGTCCGTTTACCGATACTGATTCAATTACATCAGGGTAAATAGTACCCTGCGCCAGCCATTTTACGTCTTTTAATTTTTGCGCTTCAACATCAAAAACTTCAATAAAGTTCCGGCCAATAATTTTCCGTTTTTGTTCAGGGTCTGTAATTCCTTTCAAATCATCCCAGAACTTTTGCCGGGCATCCACGCCTATTACGTTCAGCCCCATATCTTCGTACGAATGCAGTACCGATTCAAATTCGTTTTTGCGCAACAGCCCGTTGTCTACAAAAATGCAGGTGAGGTTTTTTCCGATGGCTTCGTTAAGCAGCACGCCGGTGACCGATGAGTCAACACCGCCCGATAACCCCAGCACAACTTTATCGTTGCCCAGCTTTGCTTTCAGTTCTTTTACCGTGGTTTCCACAAAAGAATCCGGAGTCCACGATTGATCGCAGCCGCAAATGTCAACCGCAAAGTTTTTTAACAGTTGCTGGCCTTCTGTTGTGTGATAAACTTCAGGATGAAACTGAATGGCATAGGTCTGTTCGCCATCAATTTTGTAAGCTGCAAAATTTACATCTTCAGTAGAAGCAACCACTTTGTAATTTTCCGGCAGTTTAACAATGGTGTCGCCATGAGACATCCAAACCTGGGAATGTGGCGTAATGCTTTTAAAAAGCGCACAGCTCTGGTCTACAAATCCCAATTTTGCCCTGCCATATTCACGCGAGTTTGACGGAGCCACTTCGCCACCAAAATAGTGAGCCATGTATTGTGCTCCATAACAGATTCCCAATACCGGAAGCTTGCCTTTTATTTCCGTAAGGTCGGGGTGGGGAGCTTCTTCGTCACGAACCGAGTACGGACTTCCTGAAAGAATTACCCCTTTTACGGTTTCATCAATTTCAGGATGGTGGTTGAACGGATGAATTTCACAATAAATATTCAGCTCGCGAATTTTACGTCCAATCAACTGGGTATACTGCGATCCGAAGTCGAGAATTAATATTTTTTCCTGCATGAATTTAAATTTATGATGGCTGGCATCGTTCAAACCACAAAAGTATAAATTACGGGGTAATATCGGCCGGTTTGTTTTCTGAAAGAATTCAAAATTAATTTCAAATAACAACGTTTAAAACAAAGACATGGTCAATATTTGTTATTTTTGGGCGAATTTTATAAAATCGTTTTTAATGAAGATTTCACGTTACTTCCTTTTTGCATTGTTGTTTGCCGGAATTTTCTGCGAAGCTGTGGCACAACCGTTGAAGGAAAATGAAATAGTTGTTATTCAGGGTGAAAAGTTTGTATTGCACCAGGTACGTACCGGAGAAACAGTGTTTTCAATCAGTCAGCAATACAAAACAGATACCCAGATTCTCGCAAAATATAATCCTCAAATTTTAGAAGGGTTAAAAATTGGCGATATTTTAAAAGTTCCTTATCGCGAAGATGTGGAACTGCCGAATTTTCCCGATACGAAAAAAGGCGATCCTTCTCGCTTTGAATATTACACGATTTCTTCACGCAGAGAAACTCCTTATTTTATTGCGAAAGAGTTTGGCGTAACAATAGAAGAAATTTATGCATATAACCCCGAAATTACCCGTTTCAGGAAAGGAACAAAACTGCGTATTCCGGTTTGGGAATCTGCCGAAGCGGTTTCTACGCCCGAAACCAAACCCATGGTTCAGGAGAAACAGAAGCAGCCGGAACAGAAGCAGGAGATGATTATGCATGAAGTGAGGTCGGGCGAAACGTTGTACTCTTTGTCGAAAAAATACAAGATTTCCGAAAGCGAAATTCTTTTTTTGAACCCCGGAGCTCGCAATTTGAAAGCGGGAAGCGTAGTGTACCTTCCCAAAAAGCAGGAACCGGTTTTTAAATCTCCTGCTGATAAAATTTCCAATACCATTGACGAAACAAATACTAAAATACTCGCTCCCGCAGGGAATTATTTCGATCATCTGATTGTTTCCGGTGAAACACTTTGGGCGCTCACTCAGAAATATGGAGTTACCGAGGAAGAGCTGAAGCAATTGAACCCGGTTTTGGAAAGCGGTTTTCCAACGGGTACTACCATTAAAATTCCGGTGAAAGCGTCTGAACTAAGCAGTGCAGAGCCGGTAAACGAAGATGCATTTATCAGGCACGTGGTTCAGCCCCGCGAAACCCTTTTCCGGTTGTCATCGCAGTATCATTTAACCATTCCCGAAATTCGGAAATTCAATCCTCAGCTTGAAAACCGTAATCTGGTTCAGGGCGAAACAATTCTTATCCCGCGGCGGCCCGAAGGAGAAATTGTGCAGACCGCGGAGATTACGCCCGTTGATTCATTGAAACCGGAAACTCCGCTTTTCGAAAGTGATTTTTATGATATTGATGTTCCTGTTGTTATTCCCGAAAACTGTCGTCCCGGGCAAAACCCCATGGTTTCAGTTACAACTTACGATGTGGCTTTGTTTCTGCCACTGTATATTTATGCCAACGACACACTAAACAAAAAAACTGAGCCGTATGAAATTCCTTTCGATTCGCTTTGGGCTGTTGACGATAGTTTGTCGGCAGACACATTAATCGAACAGGACAAACCAGTGGAAACGTTTCACGGATTTTATCGGGAAAGCGAAAATTTTCTGCAATTTTATGAAGGCGTTTTGCTGGCCATAGATTCATTGAAAAAGGCAGGAATGAATATTCGACTGAATGTTTTCGACACGCAGCAAAGTCCGGATTCCATAAGAAAGTATATTTATGCAGACGGATTTCTGGAAACAGATTTGATTATCGGTCCTGTTTATCCGAAGGTGCAAAATGAAGTAGCAGATATTGCAGCGAAGAATCGAATTCCGATTATCTCTCCGTTGTCTTCGCAGTCGCGCGACATTTCCAGCAACCCTTATTATTACCAGGTTAACCCAACGCGTGAATACCTTGCGGCAAAAACAGCAGAACTGGTAACCGAAGAATATTTCAACAGTAATTTTGTAGTTGTGAAAACGTCTAATTCGGGCGGATTGCACGAAGAAAAGGTGGTTGACATGGTTCGCGAAAGAATGCAGAATTCCGGACTGTGGGAACAGCCGCAGGGAATGCAGTTTCATGTTTACGATTTTGCCAACCAGGGACGTTCCGGTCTTAAAGGCGTGTTTTCTCCTGATAAAGAGAATGTCGTATTTGTTTCTTCCATGAATGAAGGTGACCTCAGTCTCGTTCTGTCCAACATAAATAATTTGGTGGGCGAATACTCCATCACGTTAATTGGCTTTAACCGGTACGAGCAGTTCGAAAGCATTTCCGACGAGTTTTTTCATAACCTGAAATTGCAATACATCGCTCCTTACTGGGTCGATTATTCTCATCCGGCAACAATTCGTTTTCTGGAGAAGTTTAAAAAGCATTATTATACCGAACCCAACAATTTTGGGATGCAGGGATACGATGTTGCTTTCTATTTTTTGAGTGCTTTGAAAAACTATGGAAAAGGTTTCGAAGATTGCCTTCCATATCAACAGGTTCATCTTTCGCAGGGAAACTACAGTTTCGAAAAAGTTTCGCCTTTCGGTGGGTACATGAACCACGGGGTTTCGGTAATAAGTTACGGGCGTAATTTCGATGTGGTGCGCAAACGTGTTGTCGGGCCGTTTCGGATTGCCCAGAAATAAAAAAGGGAGTTCCGCATTGAAACTCCCTCCGAACTATTGATTTTTGATTAAATCCCCATTTCTTTAAATGTCTGTTTAATAATTTCGATGGCTTCCATCAGTTGCTCCTCTGTGATTACAAGAGGCGGCGTAAAGCGGATGATGTGTTCGTGCGTTGGCTTGGCAAGCAGGCCGTTTTCTTTTAATGCAACACAAACATCCCAGGCGGTTTTTCCGTTAACGGGTTTAATGGCGACAGCATTCAGCAGCCCTTTTCCCCTTACAATTTCAATCATTTCTGAAGGGATTGCTTTCATCTCATTTCTGAAAATTTCTCCCAGACGCAAGGAATTTTCAGCCAGCTTTTCTTCCTGAATTACATCCAGCGCTGCCATGGCAACCCGGCCGGCAATCGGATTTCCCCCGTATGTGCTTCCGTGTTCGCCCGGTTTTATGGTAAGCATAATCTCGTCGTCGGCCAAAACGCAGGAAACCGGATACATTCCACCCGAAAGTGCTTTTCCCAGAACCAGAATATCGGGACGTACATTTTCGTGGTCGCAGGCCAGCATTTTGCCTGTTCTTGCCAGTCCGGTCTGAACTTCGTCGGCAACAAACAGCACGTTGTGCTTTTTGCACAATTCAGCGGCTTTTTTCAGGTAACCGTCTTCGGGTACATAAACACCGGCTTCCGCCTGTATCGGCTCTACCAGAAACCCGGCTACGTTGGAGTCTTTTAATTCGTCTTCCAGCCGTTGCAGGTCGTTGTACGGTATATTTACAAACCCCGGAGTGTATGGCCCGTAATGGCTGTACGCATCCGGATCGGAAGACATGGAAATAATGGTAATGGTGCGTCCGTGAAAATTGCCGTCGCACACCACAATTTTAGCTTCATTTTCCGGAATGCCTTTTACTTTGTACGCCCATTTGCGAATCAGTTTTAACGCGGTTTCGTCAGCTTCGGCACCGGAGTTCATGGGCAACATTTTGTCGTAACCAAACAGTTGGGTCATGTACTCTTCCCAGTCGCCCAATGTATTGTTATAAAACGCGCGGGAAGTCAAGGCCAGTGTTTCCGCCTGTTCTGTTAATGCCTTTACAATTTTAGGGTGGCAATGCCCCTGGTTAACGGCCGAATAAGCAGCCAGAAAATCGAAATATCTTTTTCCTTCCACATCCCAAACAAAAACACCTTCACCTTTAGACAAAACCACAGGTATCGGGTGGTAGTTGTGTGCGCCAAATTTATCCTCTTTGGCTATGTAATCCCTGGTTGTTAGTTGTACCATAATGAATTGTTTAAATTATGCGTACATAAATACAATTTTAAAGGAAATTTTCAAAGGAGATTAGTTGGGTTAACAGCCGATAAAACGATTTTTATAACATGTTTTACTGTTTCCAGAACCTGGCGATTAACACTTCGGTTACAATAAACAGCAATGCAAAAAGAATGCACCATTTCCAAAGCTGTTTCCCTTTTTGAATTTCCTGCAGAACTTCGGTGAAATTTGCCGACAGGTTGGTTAAAACTGAAGCATTTTTGAGGTTGGCCAACTGGATGCGTTTTTCGAGTTCGGCGGGGGAGAAGTACCTCAGATCCGATTCATTCCGGTTATAATTGAATGAAAGTGCTGTAAGTGTTTCATTATTACTTTTTACAAGGTAGTGCCCCGCTGTTTCTATGGAATTTCCCGGGTCAATCCGCATTCCCTGTCCTGAAATGCCTGTTCCGGGAATGAATGTTTCGCCGGTTTTTCGGTTTTCTATTTTGATGGAAGATTCGAGGCTGGCATTTACATTGCGCGGCAGAATAAATGTTTGTTCTTTCCCGATGGTGTGAGAAATTTGCTGGTCGGGCAGGCTGTTCAATACAATGTTGTAAAGGGACGGAACAAACAGAATATCGCGGGCAAACATTTCGTTTCTTTTGTCGAGCGGAAAAGCAAATACCCACACTTTCCCTTTTCCATAAGGAAGTCCCGATAGTGCTTTGTCGCCATTCTGAAACCACAGCAGTGGCGTTTCGTTGCTTCTTATGTTTTCTGAAAATTTCAGATGTCCGTCAATTTTGGGAAGCAAAGCGTTTTCTTTTTGTTCTTTGAAAACATTTCTGAAAAAGCGGTTGTCGAAATCGATGCCCGAGATTTCAAGGCTGGTTGTGTCGACGCCCGAAACCGTGTTCGCATTAAATTTCGATAAAAACTGATTGTACGCAGGTGCTTGTTGCGAAAGTTGAGGAAACAAAACAACCGAAGTTCCGGCGTCCACAATCGACTCCAGCTTGCTTAAGAATCCGGAAGAAAAATTTTCGGGATTGATAAGAAAAATGGCGTTACTTTCTGCCAGCTTGCTTATTTGCAAACTTTGAATACTCATGGTTTCCAGCTCCACATAATCGTCGTTTTCAAACAGTGCAGAGATGTACCCGAGCCCTTCCTGCGAGCTTTCAGTGTTGCTGTAAATGGCCAGTGCCTTTAGTATTGGCTCAACAAAATAACTCAGGTACCAGGTGTTGTCGTGGGTAAACGGATAATCGGTTATTTCCACCCTGCCCAGTTGAATGCCTGACGAAACATTTGTGTATTTCAGACTGGCTGTTATTTCATTCCTTGCGCTCACCGAAAAGTTGGTGATTGATTTCAGCGAATCGTTCAGAAAAAGCCGGAGCGGCAGGTTCTGGTAATCTTCGTCGGAGCTGTTTTTTATTTTTACAAAGATGTTTTCTTCCTGGTTGAGCCCGTGGGCAGGCACTTCCACCCAGCAGGAATCGATGTACAGGTTATTCACCTGGTTGGGAATAAGCGGCATGAAATAGCTGAAACCCGTTTCTTCTGAAAAATTTTCCGGATCGGTAATATTTTGCTGAAAATCGGAAATCAGGTAGAGCGTTCCCCGTCCGGTGTTTTCGTGTAACTTGTTTTGCATTTCAAACCGGTTGTGAATGAGCGAGAGGGAAACTGATGCCGGAGAAGACTTTATGTTGGCCACCTGACTGATGAATTGCTCTTTATTAAGCAGGTGTTGGTGTTTGGGTGTCAAATCGTTGGTAAGCAGCCTGAACATGGTTCCGGCCGGGTACGATTGCCCTATTTCTGCCGCTTTGTTTCGGGCGCGTTCCAAAAGCTGACCTTTTTCCGAAAGGGCATTCATGCTGAATGAGTTATCTATATATACCCCGATAACTTCGCCTGAAGAACTTGTTGCAGTTTCTTTGTCGGCCGGAATGTAGGGCTGCGAAAAGGCAAAAACCAGAAATACAATTGTAAGAATACGGGCCAGCAGCATCAGCAGCTGTTTGAGTCTTGACTTTTTCTGCGACTCTTTCTTGATGTCTTTCAAAAATCCCACATGACTGAAATAAACAGTTTTGTATCGCCTGAAACTAAACAGGTGGATAATAATGGGAATGACTATTGTAAAAAGTGCAAATAAAAAAGTTGGATACAAAAACTTCATTTCTGTGAGCTGCTTTGTTGTTATTCTTCTGCAAATATGGCAATTTCTTTTTCACCGGTGGATTTAATGTAACCACGAAACATTGCCGAAGTATTGAATTCCATGGCCATGTTTCCATTGGCATCAAGTGCAATAACACCGCCGGTTCCTCCCAGTTGGGTCAGTTTTTGAATTTCTGCTGCACACGCTTCTTTTACACCCAGTTTTTTGTATTCCATTAGCGCAGAAATATCACGCGCAAATCCTAATCGGATGTAATACTCGCCGTGCCCGGTGCACGACACAGCGCAGGTTTTGTTGTTGGCATAAGTTCCTGCACCAATAATTGGCGAATCGCCAATGCGTCCGTATTTTTTGTTGTTCATTCCGCCGGTGGAGGTTCCGGCGCAAAGGTTGCCGTGAATATCGAGCGCTACGCAACCAACTGTTCCGGTGTTATCGGCAGAGGTGCGCTTCCTTTGTTTTTTCTGCAGTGCTTTTAACGATTCGTACCGTTTGCGTGTGAAGAAGTATTTATTTTTTACCGTTTCAAGGCCTTGTTGCCGGGCAAACTCCGAAGCACCTTTCCCGCTCAGCATTACATGTTCTGAGTTTTCCATGACTTCCCGTGCAGCGGTAATCGGATTTTTTATTGTTCTAACTCCGGCCACGGCACCAGCATTCAGGTTTTCTCCGTTCATTATGGATGCATCCAGTTCGTTTTTCCCGTCGCTAGTAAAAACGGCGCCTTTTCCGGCATTAAACAGGGGCGAATCTTCCATAATTTTAATGGCTTCCACAACTGCTTCGGCAGAAGATGCACCGTTTTTTAACAGCTTTTCTCCGGCTGCCAATGCTTCTTCCAGCTTGGCTTTGTAGTTGTTTTGCTGTTCAATACTCATGGTTGTTTTTGACCGTCCGCCGGCGCCACCATGAATTACGATTGCATATTTTTCTTGTGTAAAAGTCAGGTTGGAGAAAAACAGGATAATGAGCGTACCGAGAAATGCTTTAAAAGTCATTTTCTTTATTTTTTTGTTTTCACAAAAATGGAACAATTAAACGAAAATCGAATATTTCCGCAGTACATCTTTTTAATCAGGGGCAGGTTTCGAGGTAAAAAAAGTTAATCGAGGCTGTACAATACTGAAAAGAAGTGTGAAATAGTTCCCGCCAGTACAAATAAATGCCAGATTCCGTGGCCATATTTCAGGTCGCGCCACGCATAAAAAATAACGCCAAGCGAGTAGCACCCTCCGCCAATAAACAGAAACGCAACGCTGATTCCGGGAAGGTTCTTAACAATGGGAACAATGGCAGTCAGAAACATCCAGCCCATGGCCAGGTAAAACCACATCATCAGTTTTCTGAAACGGGTTAGATAAATTGAGCGGATTATAATTCCTGCAATGGCAAGGCTCCACACAATTCCGAACAGTGTCCAACCCAGCGGGCCTCTGATGGTGGTTAATACAAACGGAGTGTAAGTTCCTGCAATGAGCAAAAATATTGCAGCATGATCGAAACGGGCGAACAGGTTTTTAATGTTCGTTTTTGTAACACTGTGGTAAAGGGTAGATGCCAGGTACAGAATAAACATGGACGCTCCGAATATGGAAAAACTTACCACATGCCAGGCGTCGCCTTTTATACTGGCAAAAACGGCCAGAATTACCAATCCGGCAATGCTAAGCAGCGCTCCAATTCCATGGGTAATGCTGTTGAAGATTTCTTCTTTTAGCGTGAGCGCCCGGTAATGCTTTGTTTTTTTGTTTATTTTTGACATCCTGTTTTAGAAATTAACGTTTTTAAAGAAACAAAATTTTGGCCGAACCTAATTAATTTTTAGAATTCCTTTTAATAAAAACACATTAAGTAATTCTTATTTCTGATGTTTGGGCCTGGCGACCAAATTAATATATAAAAGATGGAACTACCTCAAATAAGAAACGATAACGTTAGTCAATACCTGGACAGAGCAGAAATTGTTCGGGAAACGGCTGAGCAGATTATGAAAGATTTTGGAATGTTTGGTGTGGAAATCAATTTTTCGGGCGATGTGGCAAATGCATACAACGAGCTTCATCTGCAATTGATTGAACAGGTTACCGAACTGATTCGGTACAATTACGATAAATTATTGTCGGTACTGTACCAGGTGGATATTACCGAACGCGAAATAGCAAAGGCCGAGACGGACTTGCCGCACTACAATCATGTGGAAATTATTGCACATCAGGTTATCGCCCGCGAACTGAAAAAAGTATTGTGGCGGCGGTATTTTAAGTCAAAAAAATAAATCGGGCTCCCGGCAGGAATTACCCTTTTTTATTAATTCCCCTATCTTTGCCAAAAAAAATATATGATTCGTTTTTCAGAAAATTATAGCTTAAAACAACATAATACATTTGGCGTGCAGGCAGCTGCGCGTTATTTTTTTGAATTTACCGAGCAGGAAGACCTTGAAACATTTGTGTCGTCCAACGAAACCTGGAAAGAACTTCCGCTTTTGATTTTGGGTGGCGGAAGCAATATGCTTTTTCGGGGCGATTTTGAAGGACTGGTGCTCCACGCAAATATTCCGGGAATTGTAAAAGTAAAAGAAGACCGCCAAAATGTGTGGTTTGAAGTTGGGGCAGGAGAGGTTTGGGACGATTTTGTTGAACACTGCGTAAATTATGGAGTTGGCGGAGTTGAAAACCTTTCGTTGATTCCGGGTGTTGTGGGAGCTTCTCCTGTGCAAAATATCGGTGCTTACGGGCAGGAAGTCGGAAACGTAATTGCACTGGTGAAAGGATACGATTTGGCCGAGAAAAGGCCGGTTCAGTTTTGTGACGCAGACTGTAAGTTTGGTTATCGCGACAGCCTTTTTAAACAGCAGTGGCGCAACCGTCTTGTAATTACTTCGGTGGTTTTTAAATTGGAGAAATTTCCTGAATTCAACCTGAAATACGGGCAGGTGGAAGAAAAGGTGCACGAACTGGGAGAAGTGAACCTTCAGAATATCCGTCAGGCAGTAATTGCTATTCGTTCGTCCAAACTTCCAGATGTTTCTGAGTTGGGCAACGCCGGAAGCTTTTTTAAGAACCCGCTGGTAAATGTGGCAACTGCCGATAAAATCAGGGTAGATTTTCCGGATGCACCGGTTTATCCGGTAACCGAAAAGCAAGTGAAACTGGCAGCGGGCTGGCTTATCGAAAAAGCAGGTTGGAAAGGCCGTCGCGAAGGTAATGTTGGTGTTCATGAAAAACAGGCGCTGGTACTGGTTAACTACGGAAATGCCACGGGAAAAGAAATCTACGATTTTTCTGAACGCGTAAAACAGGCGGTTCTCGAAAAATTTGGAATCTCGCTCGAGCGGGAAGTGAATTGCATCTGAAACTTTTGCTGAGTTTAATTTTTTCCGAAAGGTACTTCATCTTTTTAAAACTGACATCGCCGGGGTTTCTTTAGTCCGGGCAAAGGCGATGCGATCTGAAAAAACATATTAATTTTACGGGGAATTAGAGTAGATGATTGTGCCATGAACTATAAACTATTGTTTTGCTTTCTATTATTTTTCCCGGGCGCTGTTTTCGGCCAATATCCGCTGGACTCTTTGTTAAACAAGCTTGACGATGCAATCGAAAATTTCGAATTGTATACCACACAAAAAGAAAATCGTTTGCAGTTCATCAAGGAGAAATTGTCCACCGTATCTCCGAACTCGCTGGGAGAGTACGATTTGAACACCGAGCTGTTTAATGAGTATCGCCCCTATATTTGCGATTCTGCGATTTTCTATAAAAACAGAAACATCGACATCGCAACTTCACTGAACGACATTAATCGTTTGTATAAAAGCAAACTTCAGTTGGCGTATTTAATGGCATCAACAGGAATGTACATGGAGTCAGTTGATTTAGTTCGTTCTCTAAAAAGGGAACAACTGCCGCCGCAATTGCTCATTGAGTATTATTATACTTACTGGCATGTTCATTCTGAGCTGGCTTTTTATACCCAGGATAATAAAGGCGCGCAGCGATACTGGGAAATTTCGAATATGTACGGCGATTCACTCAGTGGTGTGCTTACTCCCGATGACGATTTGTATTATGTAATAAAAGAGGATTCGTTGCGCAATGCCGGTAATTTGGAAGAGGCGCTTAAAGTGAATGACATAAATATTGCCAAGTTCGAAGTGGGTACGCGTGGTCTGGCTATTGCCAGTTATAATCGTTCGTTAACATACCGGATAGCGGGCAATATTGAGGGGGAGAAATACTACCTCGCACTGTCCGCCCTTTCTGACATTTTATCTTCAACAAAAGATCACGCCTCGTTATGGATGCTGGCAAAGATTTTATATGACGAAAAAGATGTGGAGCGCGCTTATAATTATATTCGGTTTTCGTGGAGCGAAACAGTGTTTTACAACGCGCGCCTCCGTAGTTTGCAAAGTGCTGTTATTTTGTCGTTAATCGACGCAACCTATCAGGCTAAAATTGAAAATAAAAACAGGCAGCTTCAGAATTATCTGGTGTTGATTAGCGCCCTGGTGCTGTTGCTTATGGTAGCTCTCATTTATATTTACAGCCAGATGAAGCGGTTGTCGGTAACCCGAAAGTATTTGCAGGAAGCAAATACGAATCTTAAAAATCTGAATAATGAGCTTCAGTTGGTGAACACACAGATGCAGGTGGTTAATACCGACCTTTCAGAATCCAATCATATTAAAGAAGAATACATTGGGCATTTTATCAAACTGTGTTCTACGTATATTAATAAAATGGATGGTTTTCGGCGGATGGTGAACAAAAAATTAACCGGCGGACACATGACCGAACTGTTGGATATTACCCGGTCGCCTGAAATGATGGATAATGAAATTAATGAATTGTACCGGAATTTTGACAAGGCGTTTTTACGGATATTTCCTCATTTTGTGGAGAAAGTGAACGAACTGCTTGTTGACGACGAGAAAATTGTATTAAAACGGGATGAGCTGCTGAATGCCGAGTTGAGAATTCTCGCTTTAATTCGTCTTGGAATCAGCAACAGTTCGCAGATTGCAGATTTTCTTCGATACTCGGTAAATACCATTTATAATTATCGTGCAAAAATTAAAAACCGGGCTCTGTCGCGCGAAGAGTTTGAAGAGCTGCTGGTGTCCATCAGGTAAATGCTATTCTTCACAAAATAGGACGCGCTTATTATGCCATTTGCCGAAAATGCCATTATGATAAAAATAGTGGCCTTATAAAGCGACCTCATTATTGTTGATTTTTATCCCCTTTGATTCCACTTTTTGTTGATGTTTGTTTTGTGTTAACATTAACTGTGTTAATTAGTTAGATAGTTTGAGTGTTTCCCCTTTTCCACTTAATTTTTCCACTGTAAATAGCTGCAGCCTGTTTAATTAACTTTGTAATGCACAAAAAAACGCAGGAATTAATTTCAACAATAGAACTGAGAATAACTAAATATTTTATCTATGGGAACTAATTTTTTTAAAACGAAAATTCCTCTCTTTTATGCGTTGTTTTTTATCGGCTTTAGCCTGTCGGTAACTGCACAGAATGCAATAAATGTAAGAGGTGTGGTAAGTGATGTTTCGGGAGAATCGTTACCGGGAGTGAATATCGTGGTTAAAGGAACATTCCAGGGAGTGGTTTCAGACATTAACGGAAATTACCAGATCAATGTGCCCGGCAGCGATGCCGTTTTGGTGTTTTCATATATTGGATACACTACAACAGAAGTAGCCGTGGGTAACCTCCATGAAATAAATGTCACACTGGAGGAAGACAAGAAAGAGCTTGAAGAAATTGTAGTTATTGGTTACGGTACGGTAGCCAAAAAAGACGTAACTACAGCCGTTTCAACCGTTTCTGTAAAAGATATGGATGAGCGTCCGATTGTTTCGGCTGCACAGGCCATTCAGGGCAAGGCAGCCGGTGTTAATGTTTATCAGCCCAGCGGCGCTCCCGGCGGGGATATGGTAATTCGGGTTCGTGGAACTACTTCATTCAACGGAAGTAATGAGCCGTTGTATGTAGTCGACGGGATTCCTGTTGATAACTTGGGGTTCTTATCGCCAATGGATATTGCCAATATTCAGATTCTGAAAGATGCATCTTCTGCAGCTATTTATGGTTCGCGTGCAGCAAATGGTGTAGTGCTTATTACCACCAAGCAAGCCAGTGGCGGAGCAAAAGTTAGTGCAAATATGCAGTTCGGGGTTAATCGGGTAGCCAACCAAATTAAGTCGTTGAACGCTGCTCAGTACAAAGAGTTGATTGATGAATTGCGCCCCGGTTCTATTCCTGAAGGAACTACCGACCGCACCGATTGGTTTAACGAAGTGTACGGCACCGGAATTACCCAGAATTACCAATTGCAGGTGTCTGACGGCAATGACAGGACACGTTATTTTGTGTCGGGCGGCTACCTCGACGAAAAAGGTGTGTTGAATTCGGCGTTTTTCCGTCGTTATAATTTCCGTAGCAATGTGGATAGCCAGGTGCGTAAATGGCTTCATTTTGGGTTGAACGTGTCGTACTCCGATAATACAAGTAATAGTGTTACTACGGGGCAGGGGTCTAATCGTGGCGGAGTGGTTCTGGCAGTAGTAAATCTTCCTACTGCTGCTACCATCAAAAATAATGAAGGATTGTACAACCGCCTTTTTTTCGGGCAAAACATTACCAATCCGGTTGAATCGATTGAAAATGGCAAGAACAATCAGAATAACGAAAATCGCCTGATTGCTTCCGGAAGTTCAACGATTACTTTTTTTCCGGAATTGAATTTGAAATCTACTTTTGCAATTGACAGGCGCAACGGGAAAGTAACTGGTTTTACTCCGCCTGTGCATGGCACCGACCGCGACGACTGGGGAAATGCCTGGGACACTCGCAGCATGAATACACTGTTGGTGTTTGATAATGTGCTGACCTACAAGAAAACTTTTGCAGAGAAACATAATTTCGAAGCGATGGCCGGTTCATCCTGGACTGACTCCAAATGGTCGCAGAGTTATATAAACGGTTCTCATTACAGAGATGAGTTTATTCAGACATTAAATGCCGCAAATAAAATTGCCTGGAACAACACCGGGTCAGGCGCTTCAGAGTGGGGAATCATGTCTGTGTTTGGTCGGTTATCATACAATTTCGAAAGCAAATATTTGTTCACATTTAACATTCGTGAAGACGGCTCTTCTAAATTGCATCCCAATCATCGCTGGGGAGTATTTCCTTCTTTTTCTGCCGCATGGCGTATGTCGTCAGAAGAGTTTATGCAGGGATTAACCTGGATTGACGATTTAAAAATCAGAGGTGGCTGGGGCCAAACCGGTAACCAGTCGGGAGTTGGCGACTATGCCTACCTGCAACGTTATAATATTACAAGGCAGGCATGGTTCGAATCGGGGAAAGAAGATGCCCTGCCGCTTATTACACCCGCAAACCTTCGTACCGCAGACCTCACTTGGGAAACCACTACTCAGGTGAATCTCGGAACCGATGCAACGCTTTTAGGAGACAGGTTGACGCTTGCAATGGATTTTTATTCGAAGCATACAAAGGATATGTTAATGTATGTTTCGTTGCCTGCAGGTGCAGCCGCTGCCACTGACATTGTGAGGAACGAGGGTGAGATGATGAATCGCGGTTTTGAATTTGCTGCCAGCTCACGCAATTATACCGGCGCTTTTAGCTGGAATACAGATTTCAATATTTCATTCAATAAAAATGAATTGAAAAGCCTTGAGTTGCAGCAAATCTATTACGACGCTGAAACTACCGATGCTTTCCACGGAACGCGTATTGTAAGAAATCAGCCGGGGCGCCCGCTGGGAGGATTTTACGGCTACATTAGCGATGGCGTAGATCCTGAAACTGGAGAACTGATGTATCGGGATATCAATGAAGATGGAAAAATTACCGCTTCCGACAAAACATATATTGGTGACCCGAACCCTGTTTTTACCTACGGTTTAACCAATTCTTTTTCGTATAAAGGTTTTAATTTGAATGTGTTCATTCAGGGATCAGTAGGAAACGATATTTTTAATGCATCCAAAGGCGATACTCAGGGAATGTACGACCTCAAGAATCAATCAACCGAAGTGTTGAGGCGTTGGCGCACCCCCGGACAAATTACCGATGTGCCAAAAGCCGGTTTTAACTTGCAGCCTTCAAGTTACTTTGTCGAAGACGGCAGTTACCTCCGTGTAAAAGATGTTACTTTCTCGTATAATTTTCAGGGAGATGTTCTCAAACGAATGGGCGTTACCCGCTTGCAACCATATGTAACGGCTAGTAATCTGCTAACTCTTACTAAATACAGCGGAATGGATCCGGAAGTAAACCAGTGGGGAAACAGTGGTGCTGTACAAGGTATCGACTGGGGAACTTATCCGCATAGTAAAGCTTTTGTTTTTGGAGTGAATGTTGAATTTTAATGAGGTAAACAAATGAAAACGAAATATATATTATCTATTTTTTCTGTCCTCGTATTTGCTGCTTGTTCGCTCGATTATGATCCGGTAGATACCTTTTCTGATGTGACTGAAGGAGCGAGCGAAGACAGTGTGCAGGTGGTATTTAAAGACAAAGCCGCAGTTTTGTCGCACAGGCAAACGTTGCTAAATCTGTATAAAAACGGACAGGAACACTGGTATCTGGATATGTTGCTGCTGGCAGAGTCGCATTCGGATAATGCATACGCAGGAGCACCAAATGCAGAAACTACACCGTTTGAAGTGAATTCCATCGAGGGGTCGAACACCAACCTGAAGCGTGATTGGAACGGGCACATGGGAAATGTTGCCCAGGCAAACCGGTTGATTAATTTCATTGACGATGTAAAAGACCCTGCGCTTTCTGAAGCAGAGAGAAATCAGTATAAAGCCGAAGCTAAAATTCTTCGCGGCATGATTTATTTCGATATGGTGAGAATATGGGGAAATGTTCCTCTGGTAACAACAACCGCGGGAGACATCACCTCCGAAACCATTACTGAAGTTTATCCGGCCTACTTCCCACCACAAACCGATGAGCTGACCATTTACCAGCAGATTGAAACAGATCTATTGGATGGATTGCAGTACGCTCCGGAAAACGATCAGGGAGATAAAACTCAACTTTCAAAATCGGTAGCGCGCGCGTTACTGGCAAAAGTTTATGCCGAAAAACCATTGCGCGATTACGACAAAGTAATTAAATATGCCGATGAACTTGCCGCTGACGGTTTCGATTTGGTTGATAATTTTGGCGATTTGTTTGACGTGGTGCTTACAGATCCTAATCTTCCTCCATCGCAGGAAAACAAAGCGATAGAAGCCAAAGCACGCAATACAAAGGAAACCATCTACGAAGCGCAATTCTTCCCGGGAAATACCAACTGGGTAACCTGGATGTATGGCCGCCCCTTGAATGACTGGACTTTTTATTTCACCTGGTTGAAATGGATTACTCCGTCGCGCGACCTGATCAAAGCTTTCAACAGCGAACAGGGCGATAAACGTTACGAACAAACTGTGGTTTTCTACGAATGCGACTGGAATGTTTATTATCCGGCCACAAATTATCCGTTTATGTATAAATGCCGCAGTGCATACAACAGTATTATAAAACTGCGCTATGCCGACATTCTTTTGCTTAAAGCGGAAGCATTAATCAGTAAAGGTAATTATGCCGGGGCAGCAGAAATAATTAACCAAACGCGTCGTCGAGCCGGATTATACAATTTGGCAGCATCAGCATCGGCAAGTAAAGAAGCCATAACGGAAGCTTATCTGAAAGAACGTCGTTTGGAACTGGCAATGGAAGGCCAGCGTTGGTTCGACCTGGTACGCCTCGATAAAGTAGAGGAAGTGATGAATGCTGTATTTGACAAGGATGAAGGACGCCCTGCACGGGTTTATCCATATACAAATTTGTCGTACATATTGCCGATTCCGCAGGATGTTATGGATCAAAATCCAAATCTGGTTCAAAATCCCGGCTATTAGTTTTTGTGTAGTAAAGAATTATTAAAGAGATAAAAATGAATTCGATATATAAACTTATTATGATGGTTGGGGCAATCGCACTTTTGTTCGCATCGTGCGAAGATGAGTTCGGACCCCGAAAGGAGTCGATTCCGGTTGTCGAGTCGGCAACTGTTACTCCCGCAAATTTTACGTTTGGCGATTCCATAACGCTAACTGCAAAAGTTACCGACCCTGCTACCATGCTCAGTTCAATGAACTACACTGTTGTTTCTGAAGGACGTGTTATTGCTTCGGGTGAAATTCCGCTAATTGGAGATGACTACGACGTGAAACACGCAATTTTTGTTCCGTTGCTGGAGAATCAGGCAGATAATGCAGACGTTCAGGTTAATCTTGTTGCCCGGAATGTGCTGAAAGGTTCTGTCTCCCATGAAATTATAGCGTTGACGGGAACTCGCCCTGTTTACAGCCAGCTTTACCTGGTTGCTGACGATGGAACCGTCGCTGTTCTGAAACCTCAGTCGGCAGAAAAGGATAAGTTTGAAGGAACAGACCTCACGTTGGAAACCTCTTTGCAATTTAAAATTGCTGAAAAGCTGACCACTGATAATTCTATCGATTACGGTGGTGCCGTGTTTGGAAATGTTAATGGCAAAATTGCCATGATAGATGAAAAAGGTGAGTCGGCATTTGTTTATACTGCCGATGCTGATTATACAAAAACGTTTTCTTTCGATAATTTCGTTTTAAGCGTGGCAACAGCGGGCGGCACACTGGGACCTGATGATTTTGCATTAAGCGCATTTGGAAGCCAGGATTTCAATAACGAAACGTTCCGCACCAATAAACGTGAACTGGAAAAGGGTAAAACCTATTCGTTGTTTGGGAAACTCGCTGATGCGGCGAATATTTATAATCCTGATTTTTTTGAACGCACAGCAGTAAACAAGGTGAAATTTCTTGGCGAAACCGGAGAGTACACCATCTACTACAATCCTGTTCGTAAGAATATAATAGTGGGTGTTGATAATCCTTCGTATCCAGATTACCTGCTGGCATGCGGCTGGGGATTGGGATATCCTACAAATGTAACTTCGGCAGAAATTGCCGCCGTGTATCCGGGGCACCAGCGAACCCACACTGATTGGGGATTCGGACATATAATGAACTACGTTTTGCTGCGTAAAATTGATGACGGCATTTTCCAGGGAACATTTTACACTCCGGGAGACAACGACCATTATGCAGGCTTCAAACCGTTTGAAAATACAGGTTGGGCCAATGAAAAAAAGGCCGGTGAGTTTACTTTTACAGGAGAACAAATAATTAAGGGCGATAACAACTGGGAAATTCCCAACGGAGAAAACGATCCGGTGGTGGAATCAACCAACTATAGGTTTACCGTTAATTTGAACGAGAAAACAGTAAATATTGAAAAGATAACGCTATAGAAAAATGAAGATATTATTTCATCTAAAATTTGTTTTGTTGCTGACGGTGCTTTTTAGCTTCTGTTCTTGCCGCGAAGTAAATAAAGAGAACAACGGTGGGGAGGAACCCGTAGCGCCTGAGGCCGGAGATGTGACGATTTACATCACTACAAATACCCGATCGCAGGATTTTAAAAAGCAGGCGACCAGTTTCAGTTCGAAAAGTAATATGTCGCCCACTACAATAAAACTTGACCCTGCTAAGCGTTATCAGACAATGGACGGCTTTGGAGCAGCTGTAACAGGTTCTACGTGCTACAACCTGATGCAAATGACAACTGAGAACCGCGATAAATTTTTGAAGGAGACTTTTTCTCCCACGGAAGGAATGGGGCAGAGTTATATTCGGATAGCTATCGGCTGTTCAGATTTTTCGTTGAGCGAATATACCTGTTGCGATACTCCCGGAATTGAAAATTTTGCTCTTACTTCGGAAGAAACAGAGTACGTAATTCCAATTCTAAAGGAAATTTTGACTATTAACCCCGATGTAAAAATAATGGGTTCTCCGTGGACTTCTCCCCGGTGGATGAAGGTGAATAATCTTACTGATTTGCAGCCGTTCAATTCGTGGACAAGCGGGCAGCTAAATCCGGCCTATTATGCCGATTATGCTTCTTATTTCGTGAAGTGGATTCAGGTTTTTGAGCAGCAGGGGATAAAAATTTATTCTGTTACTCCACAGAATGAACCATTGAACAGAGGTAATTCAGCGTCCCTTTTTATGGGATGGCAGGAGCAACTCGAATTTGTGAAAAACCACTTGGTTCCCCAGTTCAAAGAAGCTTCGCTGAGTACCAAAATTTATCTGTTCGACCATAATTTTAACTACGACAATATGGCTGACCAGAATGATTATCCGGTAAAAATTTACGATGCCGGAATTGATGCCAATGTTGTTGCCGGAGCAGCTTATCACAACTACGGTGGAAATAAATCGGAGCTTCTTGATATTCATGAAAAACACCCTGAAAGAGAACTGGTTTTTACTGAAACTTCTATCGGGACGTGGAATGACGGTCGGAATCTTGAAGTTCGTTTAATTGATGACATGAGAGAAGTAGCGCTGGGAACTGTAAACAACTGGTGCAAAGGTGTAATTGTCTGGAATTTGATGCTCGATAGTGATCGTGGCCCCAACCGCGAGGGTGGATGCCAGACTTGCTACGGCGCAGTTGACATTGATCGTAACAGTTATACCAATATTACGCGCAATTCGCACTATTACATTATCGGTCATCTTTCATCAGTAGTGAAACCGGGTGCAGTGCGTATCGGTACTTCAGGGTTTTCAGATGCTGGGTTTTATTTTTCAGCTTTTGAAAATACCGACGGAACCTACGCCGTGGTGTTGCTAAACAGCAATTCTGCCGCCAAATTAATTACCCTCGACGACGGTACAAATCATTTCAGCTACGAGGTGCCTGCAAAGTCTGTGATATCTTATCGATGGAAAAAATAAAAATCTAACGCAATGAAGAACTTAAAATATTTGATACTAAGTATAATCGGGTTTATCGCTTTTTCGTGTTCCGACGAAGTGAGCGAAATTCCCCAGGCGGGAAATCCTGTTCTGGAAATGGAAAACCAGTTCTCCGATGTGCATTTTGGAGATGTGCTTTCGTTTACTGCCACTGTTAGCGACGACTTATCGCTTTCAACACTAACGGCTATTCTTTATTTCGGCGAAGAAGAGGTGAAACGAACCACCATTCGTACCAAAGAAAATGGCGAGTATTCAGGAACCATTTCAGTGCCGTTTTATAAAGACATTCCTGATGGAACAGCAACGCTTGAATTCGTATTGTTGAATACCACCATGAAAAGTGTGAAGAAAACATTTGATGTGCCAATTACCCGTGCACAGTATCCGTATCTGATTTTGGTTACCGAAAACGGATCGTATCCGATGTTGCCTTTCGGCGAACCGAATGAATATGCAGCAACAGAAGCATTCCCGTCGACCGATTTGCCAGCCTACATTAAAACACCGGTTGTCGACGAAAAAGGTACTGAAATTGTTTTCGGCTGGGAAGCCGGAGAAATAACACAAGGTGTTTCCGGTAATATTCCGTTTGTTAGCCCGGTTGGCGGAACTTTTTCTGTAACGTTTAATACTAAAACCTACGAGGCTGCACCGTTCTTCGAAATTCTGTTTAACGGGCAGAAAATGAATATGGTTGACAAGGAAAATTTTGAGCTTGATGTTGACCTGACTCAGAAACAGGAAATAAAAATTGAAGGACTGGATGATATTGCCGACTGGTGGATTGATGCCGACTATTTTACGGAAAAAGAAACAGGCCTTTACGAATTTGTTCCGATAACCGGAAAATATCGGATTTCGGCCAATCTGAAACTGAAATATTTCAGGGTTGAAGTTCTGGATGGCAACTCAACGGCAGTGTTAAATGAAGATGGAACAGGGGCTGTCTGGATAATTGGCGACAATCTTGGCAAACCATCATTAACAGATAATTATTTAGGTTGGAACACCGACAAAGCGTTGTGTATGTCGCCGGTTGGTGATAAAAAGTACCAACTGACTGTAGTGGGAGGCGAAACCATTAGCACCGATGCAATTAATTTTAAATTTTTCCACCAGAAAGGTTGGGGCGGTGAGTTTGGAAGTGATGCCATTACCACAGAAAGCGATATTGTTTTTATTGGGGATGGTGACAACGGACGCGACAGTGGAAACCTTGGGCTGGTTCCTGACGTGACACTAGAAACCGGAGCTACTTATGTATTTACGGTTGATGTTTCTGCCGGCAACAAAAAAGCAGTGCTCACAGTAGTGAAGAAATAACAAAGAAGATAGCAGATAAAAAAGGTTATGCGCCGTTTAACGAATTGCATAACCTTTTTTCTTGTCTTTTCGTTAGCTTTTATGTACCCGCTTTTTTATTGAAAAACTGAGGTTACTTTTTAAAAGACTATCGCAAAAAAAACAGCTACTGAAACTTTAGAATGCATTTATATTTCCCATCAACAATTGATTTCACAAATACAACTCCCATCAAAAAATGAACACGGTTAATCCGAGGCAGATTATTAAATAATAATCAGCGAAGTGAAGTTTATTTCGAAAGTATTTAGTATTTAGCGTAATAAATTCATTATTTGCAAAAGTTTAGTTAAAAGAAAAATGGAGATGGTAAAAAAATCGATAATTGATAAGATAAGGAACAAGTCCGGTTTTATCTGCGACATGGACGGAGTAATTTATCACGGCGATAAAATACTCGACGGGGTAAAGGAGTTTGTATCCTGGTTAAAAAGTGAAAACAAAAAATTCGTTTTTCTGACTAACTCCAGCGAGCGAACCATTAAAGAGCTGCAGGGAAAGTTGTTCCGCATGGGACTGGATGTCGGCCCCGAGCATTTTTATACCAGCGCCCTGGCAACTGCTGCTTTTCTGCAAAGCCAGAAAGCAAACGGCAGTGCATATATTATTGGTGAAGCCGGGCTGATTAACGCCTTGTACAACGCCGGTTATTCAAGCAACAACATCGACCCAGATTACGTGGTGATGGGAGAAGCCAGATCGTACAGTTACGAGGTAATTGAAAAAGCTGTTAACCTTGTAAACCACGGAGCAAGACTGGTGGGTACAAATCCGGATCTGACCGGCCCAAAAGAAAACGGAATTTCTCCGGCAACCAAGGCACTTATTTCGCCAATTGAACTGGCCACCGGAAAACAGGCGTATTTTGTAGGCAAACCAAATCCGTTGATGATGCGAATTGCCCTGAAAAGACTTGGTGTAAAACGTGAAGATACCATTATAATAGGTGATCGTATGGATACGGATATTGTTGCTGGAATTGAAGCGGAAATTGACACCTGCCTGGTACTGTCGGGTATCTCAACTGAAAAAACCATCGATGAATTTGCATATCACCCTCATTATGTAATACAGGGTGTAAACGAAATTGTGAAGAATTACAAATAGTTTTTCTTTTGCTCAGAAAAAATGTCATTTCACGCGTTTCTTTAACAAGTGTAACGTGTAAAATGACATTTTTTTGTTTCTACTTTTTTCGAAAGTCTATTTCATTTCCCAGTCGTCTGTTCTGAAAGACGAAGCCGGCAATCCTTCGGTATTAAACAATTCGCCAATCACAAAATCGTCGAATGCATAACGAACCGCAACAGGTTTTTCAACAAGCGGGGAGGAGAGGGTAATTCCCTTTCGGGTTATGTGTGCGGTGGCCGGAACAAACCTTTTGTCTTCCCCGGCAACTTTAAAGTTTTTCAACTCTTTTCCGAAAGTGGTCAGTCCGTTTTTTGCATGGTCAAACGTAAGTTTTACCAAACTTCCTTCCACAGTCATCTCTTTAAGTACCGGGCCTGAGTATTCTACTCCTTTCATTCCGTAGGTATTTGCCAGAGCCAGGTATGCCAGGCGTTCGCCCACAACTTTTTTATTGGCCGGGTGAATGCAAAATTCTTCACCCACATCCATGGCACAAGCCATTCCGATATTCTGAATGGCAGTTGACGCTTTAAATTGTGCTTCGCGCAGAAATGCTGAATTTAAGCTGTTTGGTCCATAATTAAACGGTGCAATTTGTACGTAGTAAAACGAGAAATCGCCAATTCCCCATTCATTCCGCCAGTTGTCAATTAGCCCGGACATTAGTTTTTCGTACTCTTTGGGCTGATTTCTGTTGGCTTCGCCCTGGTACCACAAACCACCGCGGATAGAGTATCCGACCATTGGTGCAATCATTGCGTTGTACAGCACTGTTGGAACCTGCTGATTAAATTCTTCTTTGCTGTTTTTATCCGGAAGATTGACCCAGTCGAAGTTGCCAAATCCGTTTTCGCTTATCCAGGGCTCAATGCGTGTTCCGCCCCAGCTCGAACAGATTAATCCTACCGGCACGCCCAGTGTCTCATTAATCATTTCGCCAAAAAAGTAGGCAGCAGCACTAAATTGTGCTACGTTTTCCGGCAGACATTCCTGCCAGTCCCCAGAGAAATTGTATTGCTGTTCAAGGCTTTTTTCGTGCTTCACGGTAAACAGTCTTATTTTTTCATTTCGGGAAGTAGCAATTGCCTGGTTTGCCCCTGTTACCGGCTGGTTAAAGTAGCCGCTCATGGTCATTTGCATATTCGATTGCCCGGAGCAAACCCACACTTCGCCAATTAATACATTTTTTAGGGTTAGCGATTTCCCGTCTGAAATAGTTATGGAATAAGGCCCGCCTGCGTTTGGCGTTTGCACTTTTACTTTCCAGTTTCCTTCGTTGTCGGCTTTGGTTGAGTAGTTTTTTTTGTTCCACGAGGTGGTAACTTTTACTGTTTTGTTCTTTTCCGATTTTCCCCAGATGGCGGCTTCTGTTTGTTGCTGAAGTACCATGTTGTCGCCAAAAATGGCAGGTAGTTTTATTTCAGCTTGAATACCTGTTGTAACGAAAATAAAAATCAGAAAAGTGAGGGTAGAAAAATAGTGTTTCATTATTCATTAAGTTTATTTGAAAATAAAAAATCGATTAGCAAATATAGTAAATGTGTGCCCCTGTATTTTCGGGGGCCGAAAAATTATTTCCAGATTTTTTTCTGGTTTAATGCTTGCCGGTAGCGTGCTGCGTAGCGGTTGTGTTGGCTTAGTGTTTTAGAAAAATTGTGATACCCCGAAAAGTCTTCGCGGGCAACCATGTACAAAAAATCGTTTTTTTCGAAATTTAATACTGCATCAATGGCCGATACTTCAGGGAAATTAATCGGTGCAGGCGGCAATCCCGGGTTTTTATAAGTGTTGTATGGCGAGTCAATTTCGAGGTGTGCGTTCAGAATTCTCCGGAGCGAGAAATCGCCAACTGCAAATTTTACGGTAGGATCGGCCTGTAAAAGCATTCCGCGTTTTAGCCGGTTTATGTACAGCCCGGCAACACGTGGCAATTCATCGTTTTTTACCGTTTCTTCCTGAACAATAGACGCCAGTGTTATTACTTCAACCGGAGAAAGACCGATATCCTCGGCTTTTTTTAGGCGGGATTCATTCCAGAATTTGTCGTATTCGCGTTTCATGCGATGGGCAAATTGGTCTGCAGATGTGGTCCAGTAAAATTCGTAGGTGTTGGGAATAAACATTGCCTTAAACGTTTCGTGCGTAAACCCAAACTCCTCAATTTTTTTTTCATCGTCAAACAATTGGAGTATCGAAAGCGAATCGGCCTCAATGTAACGACTGACTTTGCCGGCCAAATCCTGCTTAAAACGTGCATTGTTAAACGTTACGTTAAGCGGAGTCTGTTCGCCCGAACGCAATTTGTTTACAACCTGGTTGGTGTTCATTCCTTTGTTAAACTGGTACCGTCCCGGTTTTATCATCTCCGGATACTTTTTCTTTTTCGATACCCACATAAACGCTTTGTAATCGAGAAGAATGTCGTTGGTCTTCAAACTATCCAGAACCTGGTTGAAAGTGGCGTCTTCCGGAATAATAAACGCTTTTTCTGTTTTTACGTTTTCTTTGAAAATATACATGTAACGCTGGTACCCGATTAACCCGGTAACAATAAATGCAATGGCAAAAAATATGATAATAATTTTTCCCACCCGGGGAAATAACATGAGTCTGCTTTTTTTCTCGATGGTCATAAGTAATTTGTTGAATTGTCCAAAGATAAGACATTTTTAATGTTTGCTGTTTTTGAAAGCTTTTTCCCCCGACTATCCTTGTAAATTACTTAAATTCGCGACAAAACGTAAAAACAGTACCGATGCAATATGTAAATCTTTCTGAAGACATTTATTTTTTAGGTTATAACGACCGTCGTACTCATTTATTTGAGAACATCTGGCCAATCCCTCATGGTATTTCATACAACTCATACATTATCGTTGATGAAAAGATTGCGTTGATTGATACGGTTGAACGTTCGTTTATCGACGAATACCTCGAAAGTATCGAAGAAATTATTGGTGACAGAAAAATAGATTATCTGGTAATTAACCACATGGAGCCCGACCACTCGGGAGCTTTAAGAGCCATCGTGCAAAAATATCCGGAAATTACCCTGGTTGGAAATAAAAAGACCTTCGGTTTTGTGGAAAATTTCTACATGGAACCGGAGCATTTGCTGATGGTGCACGACGATTATGTACTGGAACTTGGCAAACACAGGCTGCAGTTTCAAACTATTCCGATGGTGCACTGGCCCGAAACAATGGTGACTTACGAAGAAACCCAGAAAATACTTTTCTCGGGCGATGCGTTTGGCAGTTTCGGAACGCTTGACGGTGGTATTTTCGATGATGAGATTAACCTCGATTTTTACGAAGAAGAATCCATGCGTTACTTTACCAATATAGTTGGAAAGTATTGTCCGCATACCCAGCGTGCACTTAAAAAGCTGGCTCCGTTTGAAATTAAAATGATTGGCGCAACACACGGCCCGGTTTGGCGCACTAACCTGGACTGGATTCTTTCGCGGTATGAAAAATGGAGTTCGTACACTTTGGATGACGGCGTGGTGATTGTTTTCGGATCGATGTACGGACATACCGAAAAAATGGCCGAAGTGATTGCTCGCAGGCTTGCTGAACGCGGTATTAAAAACATTCGTATCTACGATGCTTCCAAAACACACGCATCTTATATTGTGAACGATGTGTTCAAATACAAAGGATTTATTGTTGGAAGCCCGGCATACAACAATACGCTGTTTCCTAATGTAGAATCAGTGATTTCCACCATTGAGCACCTGGCACCCAAAAATCATTACCTCGGAATATTTGGTAACTTTTCGTGGAACGGCGGCGGTGTGAAAAATTTAAAGTTGTTTGCTGAACGAATTAAGTGGGAGTTGGTGTACGACCCGGTAGAAGAAAAAGGTACTTTGAAAAAAGACAATAAAGAGCAGTTACTTAAACTGGCTGATGCAATGGCCGACAAGTTGCAGGCTGAATAGTGTTTCTGCTGAAAATATAATATAAAACCCGTCAGGATTTAATTTCTGCCGGGTTTGTTTTTTTTAGTGCTTTGTTGTTGTGATAATGTTTTAACGGTTGCATTTGTATTATGACGTTGTCAGGAGCTACACCCGCTGACAAGTCGACAACCTGTCAACGTCGTAAGGCTTGACAGCATTGAAAAAACGAGTCGGTTAAAACATTACCCCCTCGTAAATACCGGATTCCCGGGTGAAGACAGCCGCGGGTTGAATACGTATCCGTCAACATCAAAGGCTTGCAGGTCATCTGCATTTTCGATGCTGTTTTCCAGTATGAAGCGGGTCATTAGTCCGCGCGCCTTCTTTGCATAAAACGAAATCATTTTGTATTGCCCGTTTTTCATGTCTTTAAAAGCAGGGGTGACAATCTCCGCATTCAGTTTTTTTGTGTTGACACTTTTGTAATACTCGTTGGAAGCCAGATTTACCAATGTTTTAGTTCCCGATTCATCAACAGCTTCCTGTATTTTTGCCGTGATTTTGTCGCCCCAGAACGAGTACAAGTCTTTGGCTTTCCCAATGTTTAGCTTTGTTCCCATTTCGAGGCGGTAAGGTTGTATCAGGTCAAGCGGTTTTAATACACCGTAAAGACCCGAGAGGATGCGTAATTTCTGCTGTGCCGCCTTTAATTTCTCTTCCGGGAGGGATGTCGCATCCAGGCCGGAATAAACATCTCCGTTAAAAGCCAGTACGGCCTGCTTTGCATTTTCCGGAGTGAATGGCAAATGCCACATTTGATACCTTTCGAAATTTAAATTCCCGAGGTTTGCAGATATTCCCATCAGCTCAGAAAGCTTTTTGGCACTGGTTTTACGAAGTTTGTCAATCAGTTTTTCAGATTCAATTAAAAACTCGGGAACAGTAAATTCCGATGTAGTTGGCTTTTGTTTGAAATCCAACGATTTTGCCGGCGATATTATAACGAGCATAACTTATTTTTCTTTTTGAAGTAAACGGTTTTATTGCCCAAATGTTTAAAACAATTTGGTTATCCCTGCCTGTTAATTGCAGCCAGTGCCTGTTGAATTGCACTTTTATCCTGTGCCGAAATTCCCTCCGTTTTTAGTGCTTTTTCGTACAATGCCCGAACATCTTTAATCCGGCCGTCACGCGTATAAATTTCAGCCAGAAAACTTACTGCATTCAAGTAAAGCGGATGGTCGGCAATCAATTTTTTCAGGGTTTTTTCCGCCGTGGCTTTTTGGTTGTTCTCCAATTGATAGTAGGCAAGTGTGTAAGCATATTTGGGTTCGTCTGGACGGGCTTGAGCGGCAATTGTGGCATATTGAACTGCTTTGTCCATGTTCCGTTGAGAAACAATTACGCTAAGGTTGTATGCCGCCACTGCTTGTTTGGGGTTGGCTTCCAATGCAGTGAGAAGTGCCTTTTCTGCTTCGTCGGTTTTGCCTTGTTCGGCAAGCAAAAGTCCGAGATTGAGGCTGGCAGCTTCGTTGCCGGGATCAACTTCCAGCGCCTTTTTTAGGTTTTCTTCGGCTTTGGCCTGATTGCCAACGTAGGAATACAACACACTGCTGTTGATAAACGGCATCAACGATTCCGGATACAACCGCGAAGCTGTTTCGTACGATTCAAGCGCTTTGTGTGCATCTCCCTGGTTTTGGTGATATATTCCGAGGTTGTAATACGAACTCCAGTCGTCCGGACGGGCCACCATCGATTTTAAATATTCGTCGGTAGCTTTTGCTACTATATTTTTGTCGGCTTCAGAAAACTGACTTTCGTTGAACGTTGCCAGCGATGCGGCAGCCGAAACACGTACCAGCCGAAACTCATCTGCGGCAGCTGCCACAAGTGCATTCTTTGCTTTTTCTGAAAGATTTCCGCCTAAAGAAGTGGCGGCAGCTGCTCTTGCCAGCGGAGACGGGTTCTCTTTGATTGCAGCCAGCAAGGTTTCCCATTTTCTTTCATCGGGGCAGTTTACCAGCATGCGAATGAATGAAGTAACCACTACTTCGTTGTATTTATTTTCCTGGACTATTTTGAGCATTTCGTCAAGTCGGGTCCAGTTGTTTTCCCGCGCTTCTTTAATGAGTTGTGCCCAGTAAAGCGTTTCGTTTTGGTAATTGCCGTTGGGGCGCATTTTAACAATATTGTTGGCCCACTGCGGCGTTTTGTCGGTGTGGCATTGGTTGCATGCATTTGGTGAACCAAACTTAATGGTTGCTTCAGGCATGGGTGGCCTAAACGAGTGATCGCTGCGAATGAAATGCCCCACAAATTCGCGACTGGGGGCGTGGCAGTTCACACACAATGAACCCGGGCTGTCGGGTTGGTGCATGGTGTGCGCAACAAGTCCTTCAACTTTGTCGCTATGGCACGAAGTACATGCTTTATTCGGCGTTTCTTTAAAACGGTTTCTTCCGCTGGATGTGTGGCAGGTTACGCAATGCAGTTCGCTTTTTGTAACGCAGGCGTTCATTTTCCATCCGGTGAGCGTGTAGTTCTCGCCAAGGTCGCGTCCGTCGGGGTAAAAATCCTGGTCTTCAAGTGTTGCCAGGTTGAAATGGTCGAAATACAACTCGCCCGGCATGTAGCTTTCTGTAATGGGGTTGCCTTTGGCATGGCAGGTTGAGCACGAAGAATTATGCTGCTCCTGCGTAAATGTACTGGTTATAATAATTTTTAAATCGTCGGGCACAGTTCCTTCTTCTGCTTCCATGCAAACGCGCACGTGTTCTGCACTCGGGCCATGGCAGGTTTCGCAGTTAATGCCGGCCTCTTTCCAGGTGGTTTTGTAGGTGTCTGTGGCCAAATCGAAGTTCGAACTCAACTGGCTCACATGGCAATTGTAACAACCTGTATTAAATGTGTACATCCTATCTTTCCAGGGAAGAGCCTCGTCGTTTTGTTCCTGATCAACAAAATGGCGGACGGCCGATTCCGGGTAGTTGAACCAGCTTTTGCGATTCATGTCGTATGCCATTGGAATGGTTTGCAGTTTCCCTTTTTCCAGCGGAGCCAGAAAAGTGAAAACATTTCTTCCGCCCAGTGACCACTGCAGTGTATATTTTCTCAGCAGCTCATCGTCCTTCTTTTCTGTCATCACCATCGATGAGTCTTCGTAAACAATTTCATAGGATTTTTCCTCAATTGTCATCGGCCCGCTTTCGGGCAACGCGTATTCTTTTACAAAGCCAGCATTTACCGGTTGCATAGCCTTTCCGTGAAAAGAGGGCGCCCACAATTCGTAAAACCTTTCGTGGCATTGTATGCAACTTTCTGAGCCGGAAAAACCGTCGTCTGCTACCTCTTGTTTACTGCGCTGAACGCAAGAAGTTGCTGCAAAAAGAAATGATGCTATCGTTATCAGTATTAAATTTTTGGCTCCCATAATTTTTGTTTTACACCACAAATATTGGGATAATTTTAAGAAGAATGAATATAATTTACCCGGTGAAATGAAAAAAAAGGCGCTGGAATATGCTCTGTTTTCTCCGTCGGGCAGGCAATTCACGAGCTAAATAAAATAATTGTACTATTTTAGCTGGAAACGAAAAAATCAGCTCTATGAAACTCGGAATTTTACGCGAAGGAAAAACCCCTGCCGATAATCGGGTGCCGCTAACACCGGAACAATGTGTTGAGGTGCAGAAAAAATTTCCGGGAGTTCGGGTGCTCGTTCAGACTAGCGACGTGAGGTGTTTTAGCGATGAAGAGTACCGGGAGAAAGGGATTCCGGTGCAGGAAGATGTTTCGGATTGCGATGTGTTGATGGGCGTAAAAGAAGTGATTGTTGACGATTTAATTCCGGGAAAGATCTATTTTTTCTTTTCGCATACCATAAAAAAGCAGGAGTATAACCGAAAGCTGCTGCAAACAATTCTGCAGAAAAAAATTCAGCTGGTTGACTACGAAGTGCTGACTGACGAAAACAATATGCGGATTATCGGTTTTGGACGGTTTGCCGGATTGGTGGGTACGTACAACGGATTGCGCGCGCTGGGACTAAGAATGAAACAATTCGATTTGAAACCGGCTCATCAGTGCGACGGGCTGGAGGAAATGCTGTATCAGTTGGAGCGCATTCAGCTTCCCCCGGTAAAGATTGCTTTTACCGGAAACGGGCGGGTTGCAGGCGGTGTGCTGGAGGTTTTGGAGTTTATGAAAATTCGGCAATTGCAGCCTAACGAATATCTGGCGGCGCAACAACTAAACGAACCGGTTTATTGCCAGTTGCTTCCTCAGCATTATGTGAAGCGCAAAGATGGAAATCCTTTTGACTTGAAGCATTTTTTTGAACATCCGGAAATGTATGATAATGCATTTTTGCCTTTTGCCGCTTCAACCGATTTGCTGATTGCCGCAGCATACTGGGATCCCAAAGCGCCGGTACTTTTTACCGCAGCCGACGCAAAAAATGACGAATTCAGTATTGAGGTAATTTCCGATATAACGTGCGATATTGAGGGGTCTATTCCAACAACAAAAAGGGCATCAACGGTAGCAGATCCATTTTACGATTACAATCCGCATACCGGGGCTATGGAGCGGCCGTTTTCTTCGGACGAACACATTACGGTACAGGCTGTTGATAATTTGCCCAACGAATTACCGAAGGATGCGTCACTTGATTTTGGCCGGAACCTGATTGGCAAAGTTTTTCCTGCTTTATTTGGTGATGATTCCGAAGGAATTATAAAGAGAGCCTCTGTTACAAAAGGAGGAAAGCTGACGCAACAGTTTTCCTATTTGCAGGATTTTGTTTCGGGACAGTAAAAACTGTTTGTTTTCGTTTTTTCGAAAACTTTTACCGCATCGGAACTCAGGCGATTTTCCTTTCTTTTTTAATGTTTTCGTAGGCCTGGTTTACCATCTGAAATTTTTCTTTGGCCGCTTTCTGGAAATCTTCGCCCAGGTGGCTAACTTTATCCGGGTGATATTTCATGGCCATCCGGCGGTACGATTTTTTTATCTCCTCGTCGGAAGCAGTAGGCTCAATTTCAAGAATTTTGTAATCGGCATTAATATTCCTTACAAACATGGCCTGAATAGATTCAAAATCGCTGTTGCCAATTCCCATCTCCCCTGCAATGTGTTCTATTAATTTGCGTTCGTTTTCGTCTACATGTGCGTCGGCATTTGCAATTCCAAACAGAAAATGAAGCAACTGCAAGCGTGCCGAGTAATTCATGTTCTGTTTAATTTGTCGGCATACTTCGTTAACCGGAATGGTTTGTTTCAGCAAATCGCGAAGCATTTTTACAGCTTCGTGTGCAGATGCTTCGCCAAAGTTTTGCACCATAAATTTTTTGACATAATCCAGTTCTGACTTCATTACTTTCCCGTCGGCTTTCATTACGGCAGCTACTAAAACCAGAAGGCTCATAACATATCCGCCGGCAGTTGTGCGCCCGGAATAACCGGTTGTTCGTCCCGGTCCGGGCTGTATTTGAGCAGAGCTTCCGTCAATAACGGAACCAATCATAAACCCAAAAATTGCTCCGATGGGACCGCCAACTGCCCATCCCAGTCCTCCGCCAATCCATTTACCAAATTTTGCCATATTCTTTTAAATTTCTATCTATCTGAATGATTTCAGGAATTATCAAATTTTTATTGTCGTTAACCAGTATCTTACTGGCAAGTGGTTTTTTCTTTTCTTCGCTCCATTGTTTTGCCATGCGTTCGTGTACCATTTCTTCGGTAGCATTGTCGCGAGCCATAACCCTTGCTACGCGCTGTTCTTCCGGCGCAGTAACCAATAACGTAAAGTCCATCATTCTATATAAACCGCTTTCGAACAGAATTGCCGCTTCATGGATAATGTATGGCGCATTTTGCTGCATATTAATCCAATTTTCAAATTCTTTACGAACAACGGGATGTACCAATTCGTTTACTTTTGCCAGCTGAATATCGTTATTGAAAATTTCTGAAGCAAGTTTTTTTCGGTCAAGGTTGCCATCTGGTGTGTAAATGCTTTCTCCAAACAGGTGAATCAATCCGCTTTTGATTGGTTTGTTGGTATTGTATAAACTTTTGGCCACAGCATCTGCTTCGAAAACAGGAACGCCAAGTACTCTGAAAACGTTACAAACAGTAGATTTGCCGCTGCCGATTCCTCCTGTTATGCCAACCGCTAAAGTCATTTTTTTTGTTTTTTTGAATTATTCCGTTTCGATTAAATACTCAACCGAGGCGGGGACAACTTTTATGAGTTGAATAAACGACTGGCCTGTTTTAACAGAAACGTCCAGCGCATTGTTTCCGGAGAGTGCCTGTTGGTAATCTACGCTTGCCGTAAAATCGTGTGGCGAAACGTTTTCGTATTCATTTAAACCAACCATTACGGTTACGGTAATTTGTGGCGGAAATAGTTTTAAGTCAACTCCCTGGGGCACATTGTTCCCCTGGATGGGGATTGTAAGTTTTTTCTCGGTGAATTTTTCAACCGGGATGGAAATTGTCACTTTTTCGGGAGATACTTTTGTGTTTTGAGGAAAAATGATCGGGACTATTTTTTCCAGACTTTTGTTTACCTCTTTAAAATCTCTGGCTTCGGTAGGCAACACTGTCAGCGTGTCCAACAGAGCAGCCGGCCCTGCAATTTCAATACTGTCGGGAGTAGCTGTTACAACTCCTTTTAAGAAAAACTGCTGTTCAAATTCAAGTGAAACTTTAGGTAAAACCGGCAGTTTTTTAATTTGCATGCTGTCGAAAACCAGCGTAATGGTTTGGGGCGAAACAGCATTAATACTGATTTCTTTACTTACCTGGTCGCTTATCCGGCGGATCAGTATTTCCGACGGAACTTTATACTCGTTTGAAGCGCCTCCCATAGACTGGCTGATTGCCGAAAGATCTAAAATTACGGGCGAAAACGAGAATGCCAACTTGTGCCGAAGCAGGGTAAAACCGTGTGCCTGAACATTCAGATCTATTTTTGTGGGCGGAGTATTGGCCAGAAATAAATTTTTTGGCGGATTTACATATTTTACCGAGTAGGTTAGCTCTGTGGTATAATCTTTATTCAGCGCATTTAAAAACCACAGCGAAGTTGCAATGAGCAGGCAGATCGCAAACACTACAATCCGCTTGTCGTTTCGTAACTTTTCGCGGTTGAAGAATGTTAATATTTCCGTGATTTTTTTATTCATCTGACAATTTCAAACCCCAAAATTAATGAATCATTTTTTGATTATAACTTTCAAGTTTGCCAATTAAATCAGGAAATTCACCTAGTTTGTGTTTAATTATTTGAATGTCAAATGCTTTTAATCCATTATCCAGCTCTGAACAGTAATTTAATACAGGGCTGCAGGAATACCTGGAAGCCATTTTTTCCAGTTCTTCTTTAAAATGCTCTATTTCGAAAATGATCAGATTGTCTTTTATGTATTCCCATTTTTCCATAAAAACATCACGCGACTCTTTTAGGACGTTTTGCAAGTTATTCTGACACTCACCCTGAATTTTTATTTGTTTTTCAGAAGCAGTATTCTTGGGAATATTTTCTTCGATGTAGCTGAATTTCAGAAAACGTTTAAGCAAAGCATTCAGATCTTTTTTGAAGACAGGTTTTTGCAGGAATCCGTCGAACAGCTCGTTTATACGGGTGTTGTGGTCTTTTATGGTTGACGCGGTAAATGCAATTACGGGAATGTGATTCAGATCTTTGTCCTGTTTTATCAGTTCGGCAGCATCAAAACCACTGATTCCGGGCATGCGGATGTCCATAAAAATGAGGTCGGGCTTTTCTGTTTTTAATTTAGCCAACGCATCCGTCCCGTCGTTTGCCTCAATAAATCTTACATTTTCAGAGCCTATCAGTTGCTTTAAAACCATTATGTTATATTTTATGTCGTCTGTTATCATAATGGTACACGGAGCCAGTTTCATTGCTGCGCCGTCGCGAACCGGTTCCACGCGCGAATTATCGGAATGATCTACTTCAACATCGAAAAGAGTTACTGTAAATACCGAACCTTTTCCCTGCTTACTCGATAACTTAATTGTACCGTTAAGCTTTTTTAGCAATCCGTTGACAATGGCCAGTCCCAACCCGGTTCCTTCGTAGGTTTTGTTGGTCTGTCCGGGTTGCTGGGTAAACGAGTCAAAAATATTTTTTTGTTGGGCGGTTTTAATGCCAATCCCTGTGTCTTCAACCGAAAGCACCAGGTTTACTCTGTTTTTCTTCCGTGCTTTGGCCGCGTGGGCAGAAATATGAATATGCCCCTTGTCTGTGAATTTTATGGCGTTGCTTACCAAATTAAAAACGATTTGGTAAAACCGCAGTTCGTCCATTAACACAAAATCGGGCACGCTGGAGTCAGTCGTAATTTTCAGGGAAAGCTTTTTGTCTTCCACTTTCTGCTGGAAAACCATTTTTATGTCATTAATTACTTCCTGATAGTTCATCGGGTGGATATCAACATTAATTTTCCCCGATTCGATTTTTGATAGATCCAGAATATCGTTCAGAAGATTCAACAGGTTTCGAGCACTATGTAAAATGGTATTAATATATTCCCGATGCTGGTTGTTTGTTTCATTTTCGAACAACCACTGACTGAATCCCAGAATGGCATTTAGCGGGGTTCGTATTTCGTGCGATACGTTGGCCAGAAATTCGGATTTAGAACGCAACGCATTTTCAGCATTGATTTTTGCTTCTTCCAGCTCTTTTTTTAATAAGTGAGCTTCGGTAACATCTTTTATAATGGCCAGTGCTTTTCCTGTATCCACCCTCTCCAGGTGTACTTTGTAATAACTTTTTTCGCCTTCATTTGTAATTTCAAATTCAGATAATCCCGATGTCAAACATTTTTTTAACTCCCGTGTAAAAATTGCAGATTCCTTGTCCTGAAAGGCATTTTGCAGGGTTAATGTTTCAGCTTGGGAAAACTTTTTAAATAATATTGAATTATTGTGTATCGGAGTATTCAGGAATTTACCGTCTTCATCCAGATAAATAATTGTTTCCGAGATGAAATTCAAAAGAATTTCTTTTTTCTTTTCTTCAATTTTTGCTTCTGCCTGTTTTGTATCTGCTTTCTTTTTTTCGTGCTTTTGGATAGTTGCTTTTTGTGCTTGCCGGGTCTCCCTGTTAACATTTTTTTTGGTCATAATTATCCCTTAATTATTTCTTTGTCAGGTTCAAAAAATGAATTTTGTAATACTCTCTCTCTGTAAATTGTCTTTTTGACATGTTGAAAATACTTAATTTTTCTAATTCCCGGATGTATTCGGGCCTGAAAATTATTAATGTAGTTTTTTAATTGTATTTTGAGCAGAGCCGTGAAAAAAGTAATATTTTTGAATTCTATTAATCCTTTCAATAAAATAAGAAAATCATTTTTGAATGAAAATAGCAGTTGTAGGAACAGGTTACGTAGGGTTGGTTTCGGGAACTTGCTTTGCTGAAACCGGAGTAGATGTAGTTTGTGTAGATGTAAACCAACAAAAGATCGAAAAACTGAATAATGGGCAAATCCCCATTTACGAACCCGGACTTGAAGATATATTTAAGCGAAATGTAGAAAAAGGCAGGTTGCAGTTTTCTACAGATTTAGCAAGCAACCTCAAGGATACTGACGTTGTATTTATTGCTGTGGGAACGCCTCCCGATGAAGACGGAAGCGCTGATTTGAAATATGTATTGGGAGTGGCCGGCGAAATAGGGCGGAGCATGGATCATTATATGGTTGTAGTAACCAAAAGTACCGTCCCTGTTGGCACTTCGGTAAAGGTAAAAAATGCCATTCAGGCAGAACTCGAAAAGAGGGGAGTTGATATAGGTTTCGATGTGGCTTCCAATCCCGAGTTTTTGAAAGAAGGTAGTGCCGTTCAGGATTTCTTGCGACCCGACAGAATCGTAATTGGTACCGATTCTGAAAAAGCCCAAACAGTAATGAAAAGGCTCTACAAACCATTCTTGTTAAACGGACATCCCATTTTGTTTATGGATATCATTTCGTCTGAGATGACCAAATATGCTGCCAACTCCATGCTGGCTACCCGCATTAGTTTTATTAATGATATCGCCAATTTGTGTGAAATTTTGGGCGCTGATATCGATGCGGTTAGAAAAGGAATTGGTTCTGATCCCCGCATTGGAAACAAATTTTTGTACCCTGGTACCGGGTACGGCGGGTCGTGCTTTCCCAAAGATGTAAAGGCCTTAATCCGAACTGCCGACGAAAACGGGCATTCGCTGGAGATATTAAAGGCTGTTGAAGCCGTAAATGATCGTCAGAAATCCATTCTGTTTAATAAGGTAAAACAGCACTTTGACGGAGAGTTAAAAGGACGAAAATTTGCGATATGGGGACTCGCTTTTAAACCCAAAACTGATGATATGCGTGAAGCTCCTTCGTTGGTTATTGTGGAGAAACTGCTGGAGGCAGGAGCCACGGTTGTGGCTTATGATCCGGTGGCAAAGGAAGAAGCCAGACGCATTTTGGGAGATAAAATTATTTTGGCAAAAGACGAGTACGAAGCTTGTATTGATGCCGATGCGCTTTTGCTGGTTACAGAATGGCCCGAGTTCAGAATTCCGAACTTTAAAGTGCTGGGCAAACTGCTGAAAAACAAGCTGATTTTTGACGGAAGGAATATTTACGACTTGGCAGAACTTGACGAACTTGCATTTACATATTATCCTGTGGGACGAAAATCAATAATACACTAAACTATGAAACGGATTTTGGTTACCGGTGGTGCCGGCTTTGTTGGCTCTCATCTTTGCGAGTATTTATTGAATCAGGGAAATGAAGTCATTTGCCTTGATAATTATTTTACGGGAAAAAAACAGAAAATTGTTCACCTGATGAACAATCCGTGGTTCGAACTGATTCGACACGATGTAACCATGCCGTTTTACATTGAGGTGGACGAAATATACAACCTCGCCTGTCCTGCGTCGCCGGTTCATTACCAGTACAACGCCATTAAAACCATAAAAACATCGGTTATGGGCGCCATTAATATGCTGGGATTGGCCAAACGCACCAGGGCAAAAATTCTACAGGCCTCTACCAGTGAAGTTTATGGCGATCCGGAAGTGCATCCCCAGCCCGAGAGTTACTGGGGAAATGTTAACCCGATTGGTGTTCGTTCGTGTTATGATGAAGGGAAACGTTGTGCCGAATCGTTGTTTATGAATTACTATCATCAAAACAATGTGCGGATAAAAATTATTCGGATTTTTAATACTTACGGCCCCAAAATGGAACCCAACGACGGCCGGGTAGTTTCCAATTTTATTGTACAGGCTTTGCAAAATAAGGATATCACTATTTTTGGCGACGGAAATCAGACGCGCAGTTTTCAGTATGTGAGCGATTTGGTAGAAGGGATGGTTCGAATGATGAATACTGACGATTCTTTTACAGGCCCCATAAATATTGGAAATCCCGGAGAGTTCACCATGTTGCAGCTTGCCCGGGAAATTCTTGATATTACGGGGTCAAAATCGAAAATAGTGCATTTCCCTCTGCCGGAGGATGATCCGGTGCAGCGGAAGCCTGACATTTCGCTTGCCCACGAAAAGCTGAACGGGTGGGAGCCCAAAGTGCCGCTTCGCGAGGGGTTATTAAGAACCATTGAATATTTTGATAAGTTGCTGATAGAGGAGGGGAGGAGGTAACTGTTTTTTAACTAAAGAACAGTTCTTTTCCGAAGTGCCAGGCCATCAATCCTGAAACAACAAGCTTCATCAGAGTGCCAAGTAAAAAGCCGATGAATGAGCCAAACCCTGATTTTATGGCTGCAGCCGAGTCTTTTCCGGCAGTGAGTTCGCCAATAACTGCACCTAAAAACGGGCCGATAATAATTCCTAAAGGAGGAAAGAAAAACAGCCCGATGATCAGTCCGATAATACTTCCCCAAACTCCTCTGTTGCTCCCCCCAAAACGTTTGGTGCCCCATGCCGGGATGGCATAATCGAGAAGATACACCGCAACTGTTACAATGCCCCAAATGATTAAAAAACGCGACGAGAATTGATACTTATCTGTAAAATGAAGGAAGAGTAATCCGATATAACTAAGTGGCGGCCCGGGTAAAACAGGCAAAACTGCTCCGAGAATTCCACCAACTATGAATAATACTCCGAATATTATTAATACATAATCCATTTTTGCAACTTTAATTTGTTGGTTGCAAATAAACGTAGAAATTTGATTTTTTTTGTAAAGAAATATGGTGTTTGTGTGTTGTGGAAAATGAAGACCATATTTTTTCCTCCTCGCCATTTCTGCTTTTAGGCTCTTTGAGGGAGACGAAATTATTGTATTTTTGTTTTCTGAAACCGCAGAAGTCAATCGAAATCGAGGATTTCGGGGTTTTTAACAAGACAATGTTAATTGTTTCCTTAAAAACTTATAGAACAGTTTGATTTTTTATCAAAAAAGTATTTTCTTTGCAAGCCGTTTTAAGTAACGAGTTTATTTGTACATCAAGAAATTATAATAAAAATGTCACAAGTTTGTCAAATAACAGGTAAAAGAGCAATGGTTGGGAACAATGTTTCTCACTCAAAACGCAGGGTTAAAAGGAAATTTAACGTTAACCTGTTCAGAAAGAAATTTTATCTTCCGGATGAAAATCGCTGGGTTGTTTTAACTGTATCAGCTCACGGGCTTCGTATCATCAATAAAAAAGGTGTGGTAGCCGCCGTTAAGGAAGCAAAAGAAAAAGGATTTATCGAAAAAAATTAAAGGACTGAGCAATGGCTAAAAAAGGTAAAGGCAACAGGATTCAGGTAATTTTGGAATGCACCGAACATAAAGACAGCGGAATGCCGGGGACTTCACGGTACATTACTACCAAAAACAGAAAAAATACACCTGACAGGTTGGAAATGAAAAAGTACAACCCAATTTTGAAGAAAGTTACGGTTCATAAAGAAATTAAATAAGCATTTGAGTTATGGCAAAGAAAGCAGTTGCAACATTACAAAAAGGTGCCGGTAAAGGCCATTCTAAAGTGATTAAAATGGTTAAATCACCCGTGACCGGAGCATATGTTTTTAAAGAAGAAGTGATTACCAACGACGAGGTAAAAAACTATTTTCAAAAACAATAGAAAATATTACGCATGTACAGAAAAAGCTTTCATCAAACGGTGAAAGCTTTTTTTGTTTCGGAACACGACATGCCCGGTTACCCGAAAAATATTGCTACTTTTAGCCACTACAAATTTTTTTGAATAATGGGAATATTTGGAAGTTTTACCAAAAGCAAAAAAGATAATCTCGATAAAGGCCTTTCTAAAACAAAGGAAAGTGTTTTTAAAAAACTGGGGCGTGCTGTTGTGGGCAAGTCCAAGGTAGACGACGAAGTATTGGATAACCTCGAAGAGGTATTAATTACTTCGGACGTGGGGGTAGAAACAACCCTTAAAATAATTGGGCGCATCGAAGAACGGGTTTCGCGCGATAAATACCTTGGTGTAGATGAATTGAACCAAATTTTAAAGGAAGAGATTGCCGCATTGCTGGAGGAAAATAACTCAGAAGATGTTTCTGATTTTGAACTTCCTGAAACTGAAAAACCATACGTTATTATGGTTGTGGGAGTAAATGGTGTTGGAAAAACCACAACCATTGGTAAGCTGGCTCATCAATTTAAACAGGCTGGTAAAAAGGTTTACCTTGGAGCGGCCGATACTTTCAGGGCTGCTGCCATCGAACAACTGGAAATATGGGCAGAACGGGTGGATGTTCCTATTGTGAAGCAGAAAATGGGAGCCGATCCCGCGTCTGTTGCGTACGATGCGGTATCGTCAGCCAAAGCCAACAATGCCGATGTGGTAATTATTGACACTGCCGGGCGTCTGCACAACAAAGTAAATTTGATGAATGAATTGTCTAAGATTAAAAAAGTAATGTCTCGTATTGTTCCGGGGGCACCACACGAGGTTTTGCTTATTTTAGACGGCTCTACCGGGCAGAATGCATTCGAACAGGCCAAACAGTTTACCAAAGCAACTGAAGTTACTTCTTTGGCGCTTACCAAACTCGATGGAACAGCAAAAGGAGGCGTGGTAATTGGCATTTCAGATCAGTTTAAAATTCCGGTGAAATACATTGGCATTGGAGAGAAAATGGAGCATTTGCAGATTTTTAGAAGACGTGAGTTTGTTGAATCGCTGTTTTCTGAATCCTAATACTTTTTCCCGGGGGGTAATTTCCTGTCGTTGTTTTTTGTGTAGGTCGCGCAGTTGTTGGAATTACGACTGTGTTGAATTTGCATATTAAGGAGTTTCATGCAAATTTTGCGGGCATAATTGCCCCGTAAAAGTGAAAGCTGCCAACTACTTGAATACTGGCCAGAGTACCTTCTCTCGATAATTTTTTTGTTCAAAAAAACAAAATGGATCTGCATTTTGTCTGGCAACCATGTTTCTCATTTTTTGCTTGTTCGCAATAACATTGAACTTTTTATTGTAATTTTCTGTGTTCTAATGTTTCGACGTTTCTTTTTGTGGCATAAAATATTTATGTAAAACGAATGAAAGAACTGTCGAAAATGAATATTGTACCAGATGAAAACAATAGAAGAAAGTGTTGTATTGGCAATGGATGGCGATGATGAGAAGCTTTTTCCTTATTTGCCTTACATTTTACAAGACATTTGGGAAATTGGAGCCGACCCCGGTGTTATTATTGACTTAATAAGCAGCCGTTTTCGTAATTGTGCAGATTTGAATGTTTTGGACTTAGGTTGCGGCAAAGGTGCGGTTTCTGTACGTGTAGCCAAAGAGCTTGGTTGTCGTTGCCTGGGAATTGATGCAGTGGAGGCGTTTATTGCGGTTGCACAACAAAAAAGTCAGGAATATCAAGTTAGGCATCTTTGTACGTTTGAGGCGGGTGATATCCGGAAACGGGTAAATAGTTTATCTGGTTTTGATGTTGTTGTTCTTGGCGCAATTGGCCCTGTATTTGGCAACTATTATGAAACGCTAACTACTTTATTCGGATGCCTCAATAGAAAAGGAATTTTTATAATAGATGACGGATACATCGGTGATGAAAGTGAATTCTGTCATCCGCAAATGTTTAAGAGAAAGGAGATGCTTGAGCAAATTCATCTGGCAGGTATGGAGATTGTTGAACAGCGTATTTTCCCGAGGAAAGAATTAGTGGAGGAAGACGAGTGCATTTTCAAAAGATTGAAAAAAAGATGCCTGGAGTTATCCGAAAAACATCCTGACAAGCAGCAATTGTTTTTTGACTACATCAGAAAACAGGAAGTAGAAAATGATATCCTTGAAAATAAAATAGTTGTTGCAACTATGGTGATTAAGGCCAGAAACTAAACTCCCTGGGGAAAACAGTATTCTCGATTTTTGGTTGAAAACATTTTGATTATACAAAAAACAGGCTCAGAATGAAAATAAAAATCATTGCACTAACTCCCTGAATAAGTGTTGCAACGGTGTGTGTTTTGTATCCTGTTTTTACATCCATCCCTGAAAATTGAGTCACTACCCAAAAGAAACTGTCGTTGGCGTGAGAGATGGTCATGGCGCCGGCGCCGGTTGCCATAACAGCCAGTACTTTTCCATTTAACGAATCCAGGCCAATGGAAGAAAGCAACGGCGCAATAAGGGCCGATGTTGCAACCAGCGCCACTGTGGATGACCCCTGTGCTGTTTTAAAAGCAGCTGCAATAATAAAAGGGAGAAAAATTCCCAGTTGGTAATCTGCCAGCATGTTGCCCAACGTTTCACCAATATGCGTTTCTTTAAGGATGGCGCCAAAAGCTCCTCCTGCACCGGTAATAAGCAGAATTGGCGCTGCTGCGCTAATTCCATCGCCAATCCAGCCGGTAAGTGTTTCTTTGTTTAGTGCAGGAAACAGCAGGAATGAAAGTAAAAAACCGATAAGAAGAGCATTTACCGGTTGTCCGGAAAAGTTGAGGAATGAAACAAAAAATCCTTCGCCTAAAGGTTTTGAAGGATAAGTGGCTACAGAACGAAGCGCGATGAGAAAAATCGGCACCAGAATTGGCATCAGCGCTTTGGCTGCCGATGGCAGTTTTATTGCGCCGTGCAATTCAGCCGAGGGAGTTTCTGTGTCTTCGGTTGTTGTGAATTTTTTTCCGGCAAACGATGCCCATGCATAACCGGCAAAAAGTGCGACCAGCCCCACCGCCAGCCCGAACAGAATAACCAGTCCCAACTGATCGTTAAGTCCGAGGTTACCGGCAGCAGCAATTGGCCCGGGAGTAGGAGGCACAAATGTGTGCGCGGCATAAAGCCCGGTTGCAAGTGCAATGGAAAGCGCAACCGAAGGTTTTCCGGTTTGATGCACCAGTGACTTTTTTAATGAAGAAAGAATTACATAAGCCGAATCACAAAAAACAGGAATGGAAACGATGTATCCGATAATGGACATGGCCAACGCCGGATAACGTTTCCCTACCAGTTTCAATACAATATCAGCAAGCTTTATGGCGGCGTTTGACTTTTCTAAAACAGTACCGATGATAGTTCCCAAAACGATTACGATGCCAATGTAAGCCATGATGTCCCCGAAGCCACGGGCAATGGAAGCCGCAATGTTTTCAATTGGTAGTCCGGCCAGTGCGCCCGCCACGTATGATGCAAGCAGCAGAACGATAAACGGATGCAGTTTCAGGCGTGTTGTGCCAATAATTATAAAAAGAACCGAAATCAACAGTACCGAGATGAGCCAAAGTCCTTCGGGCATTGCGCAGGGGATTTATAACGTTTTAAAATTAAGCTGATTCTCAATGAAATGAATCGGAACTTCAGTGACAAATTTTTCGAGCCACTCTGCACAGTACTTCATTCCTGCTTCTTCAGACTTGGTGTGTCCAATAAAAATAATGGCTTTGTTTCGTCCCTGTTGCACTGCGTCGTTCATGTAAAGGTACGTTTCCCATTCGCGTGCCTCGCCGGCAAGCAGTACTTCCATTTTGTCGTTTCCCAGCATTTCTATATGCCGCTGTCCGCCCGGCGCGCCGGCCATAATTGCCAGCTTTGTAAACTTCATGTCGGGGTTGCCAATAATCCTTACCGTTTCCAGGTTAAGCTTTTCTTTCAGTTCTGCAGAATAATCTTCCAGCGTTTGTTCAGGGAGGTGAAAAAAGGTTCTGGAGCCATTATCCGAGTATTTTTCCAGATCCAATTTGCGAATCATTCCCGCCCTGATTCCGTCCGGGTCTGTTCTGTGAATGTGATCGTGAAACCTGAAAATTACCAGGTTGTGTTTTTTGATGAATTCCATTTTTTCGTTGAAAACCGGATCGTTCGAGTAACTTCCGGTTTCATCAAGATGATTGTAAAATATCGGCTCGTGCGTAATTATAAAGTTTGACCCCAATTCAACGGCCTTCTTTAAAACCTGCATGTCGGCAAACATACACACAGTAATGCTGTTTATTTTTGTTTTGGGATTTCCTGCTTTAAAAGTGTCCACTGTTTCGTCCGACCAGTTGCAGGTAACATGGTCTTTTATCCGGGTTACAACGTCTTCCGGAGTAATTTCCCGGTTTTGTGCATGCATAAAAAAGGGAATCAACAAGAGAAATGTGGTTGAAATATTTGCTTTCATTCGTTTTTTGATTGTTTGTTTTTGTTTGTGATACTGAAACTTACACGTTAAATACCTGCACGTTTCATAAAAAAAATCTATTTCGCTATAAAAGTAATTGATTTTTCGATTACGAAGAAGTTAAATCTTCACGGAAAAGGTTAAAAATACTGGTTGTGCAGGCTGTTTAACATAGCTTTTTCAGCAAACTCTAACTGGAACAGCGTGATATCAATTTTTCGGGTTTGGGGCTACGTTAAGTTTGTGACAAAAGTTACACGATGTTGATACATATCAAGGTAATAAAGATAAATTTGTCGTTTATTCTCAGAATAAATTGTCTATATTCGGCACCCTGAATTTAAAATCAAATTTTTATAATTATGAATCATGGAATTGTTGAATCAATGCCCTTGTGGATGTCGTTACCATTCCTGGTAATGTTGCTGTTTATTGCAGTGGGGCCATTGTTATTCAATCATTGGTGGGAAAAAAACAAAAACAAATTAATTGTTTCTCTTGTGCTGGGTATTCCGGTATCAATTGTTTTAATTCTCCGTGGTTTGCAACACGAGTTGATGCACCAAATTTTGTTTGATTACATCCCGTTTATTATTCTGTTGGGTGCTCTTTTTGTTATTACAGGAGGCATTCACCTGAAAGGCGACATCGAAGCAAAACCGATTACCAATACCTTGTTTTTGGCTATCGGGGCAGTGCTTGCATCGTTTATGGGAACTACCGGAGCAGCAATGTTGCTGATTCGCCCGCTCATCAGAACCAACGAAGAACGGAAGTTTAAAGTGCATACAATCCTGTTTTTTATAGCCATTGTGGCTAATGCAGGTGGTATGTTAACTCCGCTGGGCGATCCTCCGCTTTTTCTGTTGTATTTGAGGGGGGCGCCGTTTACCTGGTTTTTTGAGTTGTTCTGGCCATGGCTTTTTGTGAATTCGACATTTCTGATACTCTTTTTCATTACTGATAGTTACTACCATGCAAAAGAGCCAATTGCTGCAATTGCAAAAGATCGTTCGGTTCGTGAGCCCATCCGGTTAGAAGGAAAATTAAACTTTGTTTTTCTGATTGGCGTAATTTTGTCAGTTGCTTTTCTTAATCAGCAATTTATTCCTGCAATTCATGATAACCATTACTTTGCTTTTATTCGCGAAGGTGTTATTCTGACGATGGCTATTTTGTCGTTGACAACCAGCAACAAAACAATGCGTTATGTTTCTAATAACTTTACATGGACTCCAATTATTGAAGTAGCTTTCCTTTTCTTTGGAATTTTCATCACCATGGTTCCGGCGTTAATTTACCTGCGGGAAAATGCCGGGTCATTTGGAATTGATTCTCCTGCGCTTTTCTACAGTGCAACCGGAGGATTAAGCGCTTTCCTGGATAACGCACCGACTGCAGTATCTTTTCATAATTTGGCGCTGGGAATGGCCAATCAGCTTGGAAGCACAAACCTGGTTGCCGGAATACCCGAAATCTTCCTGAAAGCAATTAGTCTGGGAGCTGTATTTTTTGGAGCGATGACTTATATTGGAAACGGTCCGAATTTTATGGTAAAAGCAATTGCCGAAGAAAATAAGATTGAGATGCCGGGTTTCTTCGCATACATTTTTAAGTTTTCAGTAGTTGTTTTATTGCCCGTTTACGTGTTAACACAATACCTTTTTCTGTAGAAAAAGAACACAGATAAATGAAAATCGTCGGGAATTAATTTCCGGCGATTTTTTTTGCTCTATACTTTATGTTTGGAGTAATAGTTTGACGGTAACACTTTGGGGTGTTTTTATATTTTAACCTGATGTGTTTTGGAAAATAGCAATGTTAAGACAGGTTAAAAAGCAACAGCGTCGCTTAAAAAAAAGAAAAAACAATTTTAGTTTGTTTTTAATCTTATAGTTTTGCCGGCCATGAAAAACAGAAAAATGAGAAACAAAAATTTGATAATTCTTCTTTTAGCTTTAGTGATTGTAAGTTGTGGTGCCCCGAAAAACCTGATTTCGTATAAAGAAAATGCGGAGTTGGCAGCGAGTGGCGGAAATTACACGGAAGCAACAAAAGCCTGGAAAGAGTACTTTGCTCAGTTTCCGGGAATGAATGAATTGGACGGAGCCGAGTATGCCCGGGCTGCTCAAACCGCCATGAAAGCCGGAGACTCCGGGCTGGCAGTTGAGTGGTTCGACCAGGCTCGCTACAAAAACTACGGCGATGCTGAAATGTACGCCACCCTCGCCGGTATTTACCAGGAACAGGGAAATCTTTCCAAAGAGCTTTCGGCACTTGAGTTTTTAAAGACCAATTTTGAAAACGAATCATCCAATATAAACAACAGGCTTTTTTCGATATACGATGAAACAGGCATGAAAGAAAAAGCCTTGGAGGCGTGGGATGATTTGTCGCAGGAAGAAAAAAGCAGTGAGCAAAACCTGGAAAAATATTTTTTGCTGAACAGGGAAAAGGGAAACGATCAGCTATGTGATTCCGTTAGCATTGCTTTGCTGAATGTGAACCCGGAAAACGTTCCGGCACTGGAATGGACTGCTCCCAAAATTTATCATTTCGCGGAAAAACGCTACCAGACCGAAATGGCAAATTACGAAAAGAATCGCACCCGGAGCCAGTATCGTATTTTGTTAAAGGAGCTCGATAAAGTAACTGCAGATTTTAAGAAATCGCTGGGGTATTTTGAGAAGTTGTGGAAGCTGAGGCCCGATTCGCGTAAAGAATATGCCGGTTACATGTCGAACATTTACGTGCGTTTTAACGACGAGAAAAAAGCCGCTTATTACCGAAATTTTTTGGATTAGCTGTTTTGATAATTTTGAACAGCTTTTTATTGAGCTTCGGTTATTTGCGCAAGATAATCGAAATGCTCTCCTTCTTTAACTTTTTTGCAGTTCAGTCCTATGTCGCTACATATTTTCCGGAGCGTTTCAAAATCGGTATATAACCAACGAAAGGTTGTTTGGGCATCCTTATAAATAAGCTCGTACTCCATTTCACCAAAATATGCGTCACTGGCTAAGTCCACCCAAACAGAACCGTCCTCTTCTTCAAAAAGGTAGCTAATGTCAGACGAGTCAATCAGAATTTGTCCGTTTTTATTTAGCATGCTTTTCAGGCGGATGAGCAAATTTTTCAGCCCTTCTAAGGTTTCGCCGAGCCCGGTTCCGTTCATTAAAATCAGAATGGTATCAAATCCTTTTTCATTAAAATGAAAAATGTCTGAGCATACGACCTGGTTAACTCCTCTTTTTTTCATTACATCGGCTGCCAGCTTCGATTTTTCCAGGGCAATTACATCCAGCCCCTGTTTTTGTAATTCCAGTGCATGGCACCCGGCAGCTGCTCCAACGTCCAGAATTCTTCCCTTGCAGTGATTTACTGCTATTCCTTCCAAATCCTGCATATCCTCCGTGCTTCTGAAAAACAACGCAGGAGAGAGCGATTCTCCTTCGGTGTAGTTGGTGTGTATTTCAATATCAGGAGCCTCGCCAAACTCAAAATAATCGGCAATTGCCCTTCCAATGGGATCGTTCATGTGTGTATTTTTCAATAATTTATTCAACATTATTTTTGGGCTGATAATGCCTTTTTAGCCAGCTCGCCAGCCCGTCGAGCCCCTGAAAAAGCACTCGCTCGGTGATGTTTGCCTGATCAAGTTTATCGCGCACTTCCCATTTCAACTCTGCCGGGATAATAATCCGTCGATAAAGATCGGGGTGTTTAATCAGCCACTCATCGAAGATGGCAGTAGGATTGGTCATAATGGAGAACAACGCAAACTGGTTGACAATTCGCTCATCCAGCGATGGCGGCTCGAAAAAAAGTACATTTCCGGGCCCAATTATTTCGTCGAATTTTTGAAGTGTGATAAATTCTGATTCGAGCATTTCCACGGTAAAAGCATTGCATTGTTCCTGACTGAGTAAGGCATTTAGCGGTTCAGGGATTAAACGGTTTACTTTTACAAAATCGACTTTCCATATCACTCCGTCAACATCGAATTTTTCAGTATTTGAAGTGGCAAAATGCATGGCAACAAAAGGGGAGTAGGTCCAGTCCAGTAACCGGGTTGTGAGCCCGTGATGCTGTGCCAGCACCAACGACCGCAATTGTGTATTGGTAAGCTGAGGCTCGCTGGTCCGGGCATACTTTCTGAAATTTCGGAGAAGATGGTATTCCAGCTCGGGGTGACGACCGCAGTTTCTCAAAAAACTGTTTTTCAACTGGTAGGTGCAGTCAGACAATCCTCTGAAAGCATAATCGCTTCTGTACCTTCCCAGCTGCGGTTTCCATGCATCATGATACACTTCCTCAACCAGTTGATTCCATGTTTTTACCACCACATCGTTAGCCGTTATCTTGCAGGTCATTTTATCCTTTTTCGTTTTGGTGCTAAATTACGAAACAAACATGAGCTGCAATAGCAGTATCTGGATAAACATTGTTTTTGCTCGCAATTTACACGTAAGTGCGGTGCAACGTTCTTCTGTTTTATGTTTAAAAAAGTACTGGAAAATTATTTTTGTTGGAACTATCTGTTTATTTTGCATCGACTTAATCTTATGAACGAAATGGTCGATATAAAAGATCCATCTATTTTTATTTACATAAAAAAAGGCGACGAGAAAGCTTTTAGTCTTCTGTTTGAAGGTTATTATGCTGGATTGTCTTTTTTTGCCATGAAATACCTAAATGATTTGGATCTGGGACGTTCGCTGGTGCAGCAAGTCTTTATAGATTTGTGGCAAAACCGGCAAAAGATAGAAGTAAAAAAGTCAGTAAAATCCTATTTGTTCCAAACCGTAAGAAACCGTTGTATCGATTATTTAAGAAAAGCAAAAACTGTTGTTGAGGTATCCGAATTGCATGCCGACATGGAAGAAGTCCCTTTTCACGATTTGGTGGAAGAAGCTGAATTGAACGAACGAATTAATAGTGCAGTCAGTCAACTTCCTGAAAAGTGTCGTGAAGTTTTTTTGCTCTGCCGTTTCGAAGGGCTGAAGTACGCCGAAATAGCGAGAGAATTGAATATTTCGATTAAGACGGTTGAAATGCAAATGGGAATCGCTTTAAAAAAACTTCGGGAAAATTTATCTGATTACCAGATGATTAATCTGATGGCCTGTTTTTTTACTACAAATAATTGAATTACGTTACAGGGTAAATCGTTTTGTTTTCGTCTAAGTTTCGAAAGACCGTTGAGTTTTAAACGATTCAGACAAAACCGTGGAGAAAAACTATACTAATATTGATGTGCTTATTAGCAAAGCCATTTCCGGCAATGCTACACCTGAAGAAATGCATGAATTGGAGCAGTGGCGATCTGCCGCCGACAGCAACAGGGTTTTATATGAAAGAACAAAAAAAGCGTGGGATAGAAGTGAGGGGTATCTCTCAGAAGAACAACTGAACCAGGATAAATTCCAGCTCACCGCAGAGTATTCCAATTACCTTTCAGGGAAGATAAAGAGAATCAGCAGGCAATCATTTATTTATAAAATTGCTGCTGTTTTGGCATTTCCGGTGGCATTGGGCATCGGCTGGCATTTGTTTAATGGTGGTGAAAAGCAGCTTCAGCTTTCAGAACAGTTTTGCGAAATAAGCTCACCCAAAGGGCATGTTTCCAAATGTATTTTGCCCGATGGAACTGAAGTGTGGATAAACACCGGCTCTTCCGTTGTTTACAATACAGCCTCATTTAACAGGGGAATCAGGGAGGTTGAGTTAGAAGGAGAGGCGTATTTCGAAGTGACATCCAACAAAGAGAATCCTTTTGTTGTGGTTACTTCGCATGCCAATGTAAAAGTAACCGGAACCTCATTTAATGTGGTGGCGTATTCAGACAGCCAGGAGTTTGAGACGGTGCTTGCAGAAGGCAATATTGAGCTTCAGTTTAATGCCGGCAACAGAGAAAGTCTGGATATAAAGCCGGGTCAGCGTGCTGTTTATTATCCGGCTAATAACGATTTGAAAATTCAACAGGTAGAGGCCGATATGTTTACCTCCTGGCGAAACGGGGAACTGCTGTTTAAAGACGCGACACTGAACGACCTGGTTAAAGAACTTGAACGTATTTATGATATTAAATTTCACCTGAAGCCGCAGACTCTCGGTAATTTCCGGTTCAGGGGAATGTTCAGTTACAACAATAACCTCATTGAAGCACTGGAAAAAATCAAAAAGACTTCAGGAATTGATTACTACATCGAAAATAAAGAGGTGTGGTTGCGAAAAACTAACTAAAATTAAACGAAGATGCCTATGACAAAAATGTACAAGTTTAATTAGACCTGGCCTGCGAAAAGAAAAGAGGGAAACTGTGGTGGCTTTCCCTCTTTACAACCTTCATTAGCCAGAAAAAGCTAAATCAGTTATTAACAAAAACATGTAAATGTATGAAAAATTTGACAAAACGGGTGGGGAAGTTGTGTCCCTGCTCTAAAAAAACCTTGTTGATTATGCGGTTAAGTATTTATCTTATTTTAATTGCTGTTTTTTCCTCTTCGGCCAGTGTTTATTCGCAGGCCACAAGGCTTACGGTAAAAATGAAAAATGCCAAGCTGTCAGAAGTATTTGATGCCATTGAACAGCAATCAGAATTTTACTTTTTTTACAATCGTGACTATTTTGATGATGTGAAGTATGTTTCGGTTAATTTTGAAAATACGTTGATTGATGACGTTTTAAAAGAGCTTCTAAAAGATGAACGAATCACCTATGAGATTTATGACCGAAATATTTTGCTGAGTATTCCCAAAGCATCGTTAATTGCTTCGCAAAAAAACACACTTCAGCAACAGAAAATTGTGTCAGGAAAGGTGACAGACTCCGGTGGTCAGTCCCTGCCCGGCGTTACCGTAGTAGTGAAAGGCACTACCCAAGGTACAGTGACTAACGCCGATGGAAATTACTCGGTAACAAATATTCCTGAGGGGGCAACTTTGATATTTTCTTTTGTTGGAATGAGAACTCGTGAAATAGTCATTGGAGATCAAACAATTGTTAATCTGACAATGGATGTGGATGCTATTGGTATAGATGAAGTTGTTGCTGTTGGATATGGTACACAAAGGAAAGTAAATTTGACAGGGTCGGTAGGTCGAATTGATGCCAAAGAATTTGAAACAAGGCCAATTACCAACGTGACTCAGGCACTTCAGGGAAAAGTTCCGGGATTACTTGTTAATCAAACAGGAGGACAACCAGGAGGCGAACAATTCAAAATTAATATAAGGGGTGTTAGTACTTTTTCTAATAATGATCCTTTAATTATTGTTGATGGAATTGCTATGTCTTTGGTCAATCTTAATCCACAAGATATTGAAAGCATCTCAGTATTGAAAGATGCGGCTTCTGCTGCGATATACGGAGCTCGTGCATCAGGGGGAGTTATTTTGGTTACTACGAAGAAAGGTTCTGTTGGAAAAACCAAAATATCATACGATGCATATTACGGGATCCAAACCCCTACAATGTTGCCAGATATGGTGAATGCATACGAGCATGTAATGTTATACCGGGAGGCAGAGTATAATGGCAATCCGGAAACAACGGTTTATAAATATACATTGGAAGAAATGGAGGCATATAGAAAGGGTGAATTGCCGGAAACAGATCGTGTTGACTATTTGTTTAATTCAGCAGGTCAACATAGCCATAACCTTTCACTATCAGGAGGAAGCGAAATTAATCAATACCTTTTATCTATTGGAATTACCTCGCAAGACGGCACACTGAGAAATACGTCATCTAATAGATACAACTTTAGGCTGAATAATAATATCAGGGTAAGTGAACGCTTCAATATTAATTTGAATGTTCAATACGCACCAACCAGAAGACACCAGATGTCGGAGGCAACATATCCCTCCGGACCAACACGCGGACTTTCAGATATTATTTATAATGCTGCTTTTAGGAGGGGAGCGGATGATTTTATTTTTACGAGTGATGGAAGATGGGCCTCGGTAACAGGCTGGGCCAATAGGATAGGTCTGGCTTCAGAGGATGGCGGGTTTCAAGAACGAGCATTAAATAGATTTACAGGAGTTGTGACATTAGACTATAAGTTGTTACCAAGCTTATCAATAAATGGAATGTATGGAGGAAAATTCGATCATACTAGACAGGTAGATTATAGTAAAAGGATGCAGTTTATTAACCCAGATGATTTGACTACTGTAGACTTTGATTATAATATAAACTCGCTACTTATATATAATAAGGACAATTATCAGCATAATGCTCAACTATTATTGAATTATGATAAAACATTTGGTGAGAATCATGAGGTGAAAGGGCTTTTGGGTTTTTCACAAGAATGGAATACCGATACTTGGGAAAGGGTTGGAAGAAGAAATTTTGTAACAGATGATATCTATGTCATAAATGCTGGAAGTAGTGATCCTTCTGTTTGGACTACAGCCAGTAGCGCATCCGAATGGGCTCTTCGTTCATATTTTGGAAGATTGAATTATTCTTTGAATAATAGATATTTATTTGAAACAACCATGAGGTATGATGGATCATCCAGATTTAGCGAAAATAATAGGTGGGGCTTTTTCCCTTCTTTCTCTGCCGGTTGGAGATTAAGCGAAGAAAGTTTTATGGAAAATATTGATTGGGTGAACAATTTTAAAATCAGGGCATCCTGGGGACAGGTTGGAAACCAGAATATAGCTTTATATCAGTATTATTCAACTGTTGCAACCAGCGCATACTATTTTGGAGGTGTTGCACAAACTGCTACCTATTATTCGGGAACACCAAATGCTTCACTTAAGTGGGAAACAAAAACTACCAGCAATATTGGTTTTGATCTTGGTTTGGCAAATAGTAAACTTAATATTGAATTTGATTTGTTCAAGGAGAATACAGAAGGAATTTTAATGAAGCCTGCTGTTCCAACATCTTATGGGCTTGGAGCGCCCTATCAAAATGTGGCAACAGTCGAGAATTTTGGATGGGAAACTCAAATATCATACAGAAACAATATTAAGGAGTTCTCATATCATGTTGCACTTCAGATTTCTGACGCTCAGAATAAAGTAGTTTCCATGATTGGAAGTCCTCAGATTAGTAGCAACAGAATTACAGAGATTGGCTACGAAATGAATGAATGGTATGGATACAAAGCTATTGGCATCTTTGCAACACAGGAAGAGGTTGATAACTATGCCAAGTTAAATCCTAAAACCGGAATCGGAGATTTAAAAATCGAAGATATTAGCAATGATGGAAAAATAACAGCTGCTGACAGGCAACGACTTGGTAGTTCAAGGCCTAGGTTCCCGTATGGAATTAGCATAGATTTAGGTTGGCGGAATTTTGATTTTTCTGCTTTTGTTCAAGGAGTAGCCTACAAAAAGACTTTTATTGATAGGCCTACACAACCTTTTGGAGGTAGTCTTGAAACTGCCCAGAAAAACCATTTAGACAGATGGCATTTGGCAGAAGATGGCGTGACATGGATTCCTGGAGAATTTCCCAAAATGAGAATAAGTAGTTTTAATAATAGATTTTCTTCATTTTGGTTACAGAATGCTGCCTATTTAAGGATGAAGAATATACAGCTAGGTTATTCATTGCCTTCTTCATTATTGAATAAATATGGAATTGACCGTTTTAGACTATATGTAAGCGGAGAAAACCTATTTACATTAACGGGTATTTATGGATGTGATCCTGAGGCTCCGGATTCCAGAGCAACGTTTTATCCATTAAGCCGGATTATTAATTTCGGGATTAATCTCTCATTTTAAAAGTATAATAATGATATTATGAGAACAATAATAGCTAAATTTTTATTTTCTATAATGACAATATTTTTATTGTCATGCGGTGATTTTTTGAATACAGAACCATTAGCAGATATTTCAGATGCTACATACTGGAAAACTGAGAATGATGCTACCATGTGGATAAATTATGCTTATCGTTCTTTACCTGGGGTAAATGATTATCGATTTGATTCGATGAGCGATGACTGCGTTGGTGCAGGAGATTTAATAGCACAAGGACTTCAGGCTCCAACAGATGGTTTGGTAGGTATAAAATGGGGTTACAACACAATCAGACATTGTTTGGAGTTAATAGAGAGAGCAGATGAGATGTCGAATCTTTCATCAGAGGCGTATGATATGCTTACCGGACAGGCTCATTTCATTATTGCATATCAATATTTCGAGAAAATAACATTGTATAGGGATATTCCTTTTATCAAAGAAACCTTGCCTCTTGAAGAATCAGACTTACCGAATACAGAAAAAAGTGTAATTCTGGATTATGTTTTAGATCAGTTGGATTTGGCAATCAATAAACTTCCTGTTAGCTGGCCTGATTCAGATGTTGGTAGAGCAACAAAAGGAGCAGCACTGTCATTGAAGACCAGGGTCTTATTGTATAATGGTCGCTGGGAAGAAGCTGCCAATACCGCAAAGCAAGTTATTGATTTGGGAATTTATAGTTTACATTCGAATTATAATGAGCTGTTTCTTACAAGCTTTAACAATGTCACTAGTGAAGTGATTTTAGCTCATCAATATGCCAAAGACTTGTATACACACACATTGCAATTTCCATATAGCTTCTATCGGGTTGGAGGAACCAGTGGAAGTTTGCCTTTGCCTGATCTTGTAAATTCATATGAGTGTATAGATGGGCTGTCGATCGAAGAATCCCCATTATACGATCCTCTTGACCCGTGGAAAAATAGAGATCCACGTTTTAAAATGAATTTCATAGTTCCTTTTGATACTTTATCGGGAGTTGTATATGATCCTGTGAATAATTTGGATGACAGAACTCCCGCTAGAACATATGTCTATTTTAGAAAATATATTGCCGATATGGTGACCCAGCAAAGAACATCTTGGGTAAATTGGATTTTGTTTAGGTACGCTGATGTGTTATTGATGTATGCAGAAGCAAAAAATGAAGCTGCAGGTCCTGACGATAGCATTTACGATGCTATAGATCAAATTAGAAAAAGGGCAGGAATGCCGGTTTTAGATAGAAATAAGTATAACTCTAAAGATAAGCTGAGAGATGCAATCCGAAATGAAAGAAGAGTTGAATTAGCCGGTGAAGGATTAAGGTATTTTGATATATTAAGGTGGAAAACAGCAGAAATTGTATTGAATAAGCAAGTAGTTAGTTTTGAAATACCGGGGCTACTTCCACTAAGAATTATCCACACCCGAAATTTTGACCCAGCTAAACATTATGTCTGGCCAATTCCTCAAAGCGCGATTGATAAAGCGAAAAATCTAGAGCAAAATGCTGAATGGAGATAGTTGTATAAGAGTATTTTGACGATATTTTATGATTGGTAACCCAGTTATGGCGGCCTTCATAGCTGGGTTATCTTTAAAAAAAGTTTTTCAATAACATTAGTACAAAAACGATGTTGTTGATAATGATTAAAATAACACCGAGATTGATAGGCTTTTTTCAAACCTATTTAAGAATCCAAAATTAGTATATCGATGAAAAATAAATTGTTATTCCTTTATTTAATATTTTTCTGGTTCTTTTTTTTGCCATTTATGTCAATTAGTCAGCAACTTGAACGGCTGTCGTATAATAATCCTGATTTGTTAGTTGATTTAGGTGTTGGTCTTTGGGCCTGGCCGCTACCAATGGATTATAACGACGACGGGTTAATAGACTTAGTTGTTGTCTGTACAGACACCCCATATAATGGCGTTTACTATTTTGAAAATTCAGGGGATATAGATGCTGATAGACTACCAATTTTTAAATCGTCAAAGCGCATTGGCGATGGAGTGCGGAATGTAAGGATGTCATATCATAATGGTGTCCCTTTAGTAACAACACCGGGTAAATTGTATAAAGATTTTAAGGTTAATTGCTTCAACGCTCCGGAAAGCATTCCTGCGGATAATATGAATAATATTATTGCTCATCTGGATAGAATAAGGGCAAATCAATGGCAGTTAGTAGATTTTAATGGAAATGGTATATTGGACTTGCTCGTTGGTGTTGGAATATGGGGACCTAGGGATTATAGAGGGAGTAAATATTATGGATGGGATAATGCCTACAATAAAGAAGGACAGTGGACAAATGGACCAATTCGTGGATATCTTTATTTATCAAGAAATGAAGGTTCCAATGATAACCCTGTTTATGATGAAACGATTCAGCTTTTTGATACAGACGGTACTCCTCTAGAAGTTTTCGGTATGCCTTCTCCGAGTTATGCAGATTTCAATGGCGACGGCAACCCTGATATTCTTTGTGGTGAATTTCGTGATGGGTTTACTTTTTTTGAAAACGTAGGCACCATAGAAAATCCTTTATTTGCTACTGGCAGACCGTTAACAAATGGTGACCAGATTATCCGGATGGGGCTTTGCATGATTACTCCTATTGCTTTTGATTTTACTGGAAATGGCTGGCCGGATTTGATTGTGGGAGATGAAGATGGCAGGGTAGCATTAATCGAACATACAGGAGAAATTATTGATGGAATGCCTGTGTTTTTGCAACCACGATATTTTAAGCAGCAGGCGGATAAAGTTAAATTTGGGGCACTTGCAACACCTGTTGGCTATGATTGGAACGGAGATGGATTGGACGATATAATTACAGGAAATACGGCAGGACATATTGCTTTTATTAAAAATTTGGGTGGAACCCCCGTAAAGTGGGATGCTCCGAAATTACTGGAATCTGATGGTGAGGTGATAAAAATTTTGGCAGGCTCAAATGGTTCAATTCAAGGTCCGGCAGAAGCAAAATGGGGATATACAACATTGTCTGTTGCAGACTGGAATCATAATGGACTCCCAGATTTAATAGTAAATTCAATTTGGGGCAAAGTTGTTTGGTATGAGAATGTTGGTACTCTGACCAATCCGAAGCTGAAATCAGCTCAGCCCATAGAAGTTAAATGGGAGGATAGAGTTCCAAAACCCCAGTGGAATTGGTGGAATCCGAAAGGGGATGAATTGGTTACTCAATGGAGAACGACGCCTGTTGCGATTGATTGGAACGGCGATGGATTAACAGACCTTGTGATGTTGGATCATGAAGGCTATTTGTCGTTGTTTCGCCGGAAGAAAGAAGGTGACAACATCATTTTATTACCAGGAGAAAGAGTATTTCGTTTAAAAGAAAAAGAATGTCCATTAAGGTTAAATGAGAAGGAAGCCGGTGGCAGTGGACGAAGGAAAATATCAATAGCAGATTTTGACAATGATGGGCGATTGGATTTACTGCTCAATAGCCAAAATGCTACATTCTTTCGAAATATTGGAATGGAAAACGGTATTACTACTTTTGAAGATATGGGATTGCTAGATGATAGAAAGTTAGCAGGACATACAAGTAGTCCTACCGTGATAAACCTTACAGGAAAGGAAAGCAAAGATTTGCTTATCGGAGCTGAAGATGGGTACTTGTATTATCGAATTAACCCGTATTCGAAGTAGCTAAGCTTTTAAATTTTTTTTCTATGTGTATAATATCATTTTTCGTCTTACCCCTCCAAACCTTCCCTAAAGAGGGAGGATTAAAGTCCCCTAAAGGGGATTTAGAGGTAAAAACTAAATGGATACTTACAAGCTGCAAGTTGATTTCATTACTAAAAGACTTTTGAGACAGCCTCCTGTTTTGCTTGGTAATGGTATAAAAATTTGGTAAATGCTATACTTTGTATGTGAAGTATTTTGATGAGCCTGTTTACAGTTATAAAACGATAAATTTCAGAGTGGAACAGTTAGTTAGCTATATAGCTCCTTCGGCACCAGCCACACGTCGCCCTGCTGTCGGAGATGAGCCAGACGTCCGGCTGGAGATTGGATTTACCCCACGGTGGTATAGAAATAAATTGGGGATAGATTTCGGAGAGAAATGGCATAACAATCCAGAGTACAGAAAGCAAACTGTATTGGCTATGCGTCAGGAACTTAAAAAACGTTTTCATAATAGAGATGTTGGAATCCAATCGGAAAAGCCGGACTTATTAACCGGGCTTTACGGAGCATGCACTATTGCGGCTATTTATGAAATTCCTATTATTTATAGTCAAAATAACTGGCCGACCTGTGCTAGTAAATATTTGTCTGATTCAGAGGTCGATTCTTTAAACCCTCCAGACCTTATGGATAATTACTTTTTTCAAAAATTATTAGAACAGGTGAAATGGATTCATGAAGATCAAGGTGAGATAATAGGATTTATTAATTGGCAAGGAGTACTAAACAATGCTTGTAGATTGAGAGGAGAACAAATTTTTGTCGACATGTTCATAAACCCAGAAAGAGTAATGCATTTATTAGATTGCGTTAGCACAACAATGATTGAGGGTGTAAAAACACTATATATGCATCAAAAGGGAGAAAATTCGGAATATAAATTTGTAACCATAAGTAATTGTTTAGTTAACATGATTTCTCCTGAACAATATAGGGATTTTATAATGCCTTTTGACTTGAAAATTTCTAAGGTTTTTGGTACAGTGGGAATTCATAATTGTGCATGGAATGCCAATCCGTATATGGAGTATTATTCGAAATTTTCAAATCTTGGTTATATCGATATGGGAATTGATTCGGATTTGAAAAAAGCAAAAGAGTTTTTTTCTAATGCCAGAAGAGCTTTGATGTACACACCTATGGATTTGTATTCAAAATCAACAAACGAGATAGAAGATGATATAAAGTACATTGTAAATTCTTTTTCTCCTTGTGACATTATAATAGCAGATATTGATGAAGATATCCCTGATAGCAAAGTTTGCCATGTTATTGATTACGTAGAGAAGATAAATTTTAGAGTGAAGTAGATTAATAATAAATAGAAAATGTCGACTGTATCTTAATCAGAGTATTAAAAGAAGTTATAACAAACAAAAAATACATAAATAAGTGAAAAATAATTTGAACTTTCCTTTACGAGGTATTATTCCTCCATTAGTAACTCCATTGCTTGATAATGAAACGCTTGATTTAGATGGTTTGGAACGGTTAATTGAGCATGTTATTTCAGGTGGTGTACATGGTGTTTTTATTTTGGGCACCACTGGAGAATTTGCAAGCTTGAGTCACCTGTTGAAGTATGAATTAATAAAGACAACCTGCACCCTGGTCAATAAACGGGTTCCTGTTCTGGTTGGAGTTTCAGACTCTGCATTCACAGAAAGTGTTAATCTGGCCAGGTGTGCTGCAGAAAATGGAGCTGATGCTGTTGTATTAACTCCTCCGTACTATTTTGCATCTGCACAACCGGAATTGCTGGAATACCTAAACCGGATAATGCCCCAAATTCCTCTTCCGTTATTTATTTACAATATGCCTGTTCATACCAAGGTTATGTTTGCTCCGGAAACAGTAATTTCTGCTGCCGAAATTTCCGGAATAGTTGGAATGAAAGACAGTTCAGGCAATTTGACATATTTTAACCAAATCAGATATTTGATGAAAGACAAGTGCCCGGATTTCACCTTTATGATAGGCCCAGAGGAACTATTGTCCGAATTCGTTTTAATGGGAGGACATGGAGGGGTAAATGGCGGAGCGAACTTGTTTCCTGGTCTTTACGTTGATTTGTATAAAGCATCTTTAGCTAAGGATTTCGAAAGAATAAGTAAACTCAGGCAAAAGGTAATACAAATAAGTACCTCTCTGTATACTATTGGGCATTATGGGTCAAGTTATTTAAAAGGACTTAAATGTGCTTTGTCTGTTACAGGGGTTTGCAATGATTTTATGGCTGAACCATTCCATCGTTTTAAAAAGCCTGAAAGGAGTAGGGTCAAAGAGGCAATAGCTGCACTGGAGCTTGATTAATTACAACAAATTAATTTGAATAAATGACACTAATCGATATCCTTATTTTTGTAATTTATCTTCTGGGTATAGTTTTGTTTGGGAGTTCCTTCTATCGAAAAAATAAAACAGCGTCTGCATTCACTTTAGGAAACAATAAAGTGCCAACGTGGGTTATAAGCCTGTCTATACTGGCTACCTTTGTGAGCAGTATTAGTTACCTTGCCCTTCCGGGACAGGCTTTTCTGTCCAATTGGAATGTTTTTGTATTTAGTTTGTCTTTACCGTTAGCATCTGTGATTGCCGTAAAGTTTTTTGTTCCATTATACAGATCGATAAACAGCCCTTCCGCATACACATATCTTGAAAAACGTTTTGGTCCGTGGGCAAAAACTTATGCGTCTTTAATGTACCTGTTAACCCAGTTAATGAGGGCGGGAACAATTTTGTACCTTATGGCGTTGCCTTTGCATGCTCTTCTTGGGTGGAATATTGTAACCATCATTATTATAACAGGGGTTAGTGTGATGGTATACTCGCTTCTTGGCGGAATTCAGGCGGTTATGTGGACCGATGCCATTCAGGCCATTATTTTAATTATAGGCGCTTTGGTCTGCATCGGTGTATTGATGTTTTCAGGAACCGGAGAGCCGGAAGAAATTATTCGGGTCGCACTAGAGAACCAAAAGTTTAGTCTGGGAAGTTTTAGTACAGATTTGACAACTTCAACATTTTGGGTCGTGTTGATTTACGGCTTGTTCATTAACCTGCAAAATTTTGGCATTGACCAAAATTACATTCAACGTTATATGAGCTCAAAATCAGACAAAGCCGCCCAAAAGTCAGCTTTATATGGAGGACTTTTATATGTTCCTGTTTCAGCTTTGTTCCTCTTCATTGGAACAGCCCTGTTTAGTTACTACAAAATGAACAAGGGATTGTTGCCAGCTGGTGTAGAAGGAGATGAAGTTTTCCCATATTTCATAGTGAATCAATTGCCAACAGGGCTGACAGGACTATTAATTGCATCAATTTTTGCAGCAGGAATGAGCACTGTATCCACCAGTCTTAATAGTTCTGCTACCGTTATTCTAACCGATTTTTTTAAGTTGAGTTCTAACCATTCAGGAGTGGAAAGAAAGGCAATGAAGGTATTGTACTTCTCTTCATTCTTTTTTAGCATAATAGGTATTCTTATTGCCATTGCTATGATAAATGTAAAAAGTGCTTTGGATGCATGGTGGAAACTGGCATCGATTTTTAGTGGAGGAATGTTGGGACTGTTCCTGTTAGGATATCTTGCCCCTAAAGTGAAGAATAAAGCAGCCATTATTGGAACAATTACCGGCGTGCTGCTGATCGGTTGGATGAGTCTGTCCCCAATTTTCTTTACTGATGGAGCATTGGCCAAATATTCCAGCCCTTTCCATAGTTATTTATCCATTGTATTTGGCACTACCTCTATTTTTATAATAGGATTTTTTATTGGAATTGTTTCCAATAAGCTTATCCGTAAACAATGTTGAAAAATGAAAAATCAATTAGTGACTGTTCTGGCAATCTTAATTTTTATGACAACAGCATGCACACAATCAAAAAAGTCCGGTTCTGAAAACATAAAAAATGACGAACTTAATGAATGGTTCGAAAAAGGAGAGTGGAAAGAAGGATGGCATGTTCAGCCTGATGAGTCAATCAATCAGGAAGAATTTGCACTTCAGTATTCTAAACATCCTCAACGATGGGCAAAAGCATTTTCTTTTCTCAATAATGAGGATTTGGCAGCTTTATCGCCCGGACGCTATGAACTGGAAGGTTCGGATTTATTTGTGAATGTAGATGAGTACGTAACAAAAAACGAGGAAGATACCCGTTTTGAAGCCCACCGGCAATATGCCGATATCCAGTACCTGGTTTTTGGAGAAGAGAAGATTGGAGTCGTCCCACTTGAAAATACATTTGAAGTAGATCCTTATGATAAAGACCGGGACATTGCATTTTTCAAGGCTGAACAAAATAATTACCGGAATGCCGACTCCATAAGGTTTTTTGTATTTTTTCCCGATGATGCGCACCGTCCCTGTTTTAAGGCCAGTAAAAACAGTAAAGTAAGAAAGGTAGTTGTAAAAGTCAGAATCAACTAAATTCTAAATCATTACAATAAATAGTTAATTACATGAAAACTCAACAATTTATTAAGGCTTTTTTCCCTGTTTTGTATGTGCTTTTTGCAACGCAATTCTTGTGCGCTCAGTCTGAAAAAGTACCGGGGATTGTAGTCGATTATATTCCGGCATCAACTGAAACGTATATTGGGTCACCAAGTATTTGCATACTCCCAAACGGTGATTATATCGCCTCACACGACCATTTTGGCCCGAACTCCACAGAGCATGAGCAAGCATTAACTTCTGTGTTTAAATCTTCTGACAAAGGAAAAACCTGGAAGAAAATGTCAGAAATAAACGGACAGTTTTGGTCGAACTTGTTTGTGCATAAAAATGAGTTGTATATAATGGGTACATGGAAACACCATGGGAACTTTATAATACGCCGTTCGCTTGATGGTGGCCATACGTGGACTGAGCCTACTGACAGCAAAAAAGGGTTGTTGCTGGAGGGAGAGTATCACACGGCACCAATGCCAATGATTATTCATAACGGGTATATCTGGCGCGCCATTGAAAATGCTAAAGCCGATACAAAAGCCTGGGGAAAACGCTACAGTGCGATGATGATATCAGCACCGGTTGATTCAGATTTACTTGATGCAGCAAATTGGCGAACGACTAATTACCTGCCTTATGATTCAGCCTATCTTGAGGGAAACTTTAAAGGGTGGCTGGAGGGAAACGCGGTGGTTACTTATGAAGGCAAAGTATTGGATATTCTAAGGGTCGCCACTTCTAAACCTGGGTCGGACATGGCGGCAGTTGTGCACATCAGCGATGACGGCAGAAAAGCAACTTTCGATCCGGCTGGTGGATTTATGGATTTTGTTGGTGGTGCAAAAAAGTTCTCTATTCGGTACGACGAAAGGACTAAACGCTACTGGGCAATTGCCAATATGGTAAAAGAAGAGTTCTCTCATTTACCAGCAGCCGGTGTTAGAAATACAGCAGTTTTAAAAAGCTCTTTAGACTTAAAAAACTGGACTGTTCATGAAATCTTGTTGGAACATCCTGATGTAAAAAAACATGGGTTTCAATATATCGACTGGCAATTTGCAGGCAAGGATATTGTTTTTCTTTCAAGAACAGCCTTCGATGATGAATTTGGAGGAGCGCATAATTTTCATGATGCCAACTATCTGACTTTCCACCGCATAAAAAATTACAAGAAAATGATAAAAAAGGACGTGAGATAGAATGGACGTTTGAAAGCATCAACTCATAACCTGATAATATTGGGGGCGACAACAAAGAGTCGCCCTTTTTTATAGTAACGAATTGGTGGCAGAGAAAACGGAGGAAGAATAGAGCCATTTTCAATTCCTCCCGGATAAATTTATCCCATGTCAGCTTTTTTATCATGCAGGGCTTGCTATTTTTGTTCTGAGTTGATTGTCTAATAAAATTAACAAAACCAATAAAGATGTTTCCTACACTATTCAGATTAAGCGATTTAAAAGTTGTAATGTTGCTTTGCGTCGCAGTTGAACTGTGTTCTTGTTCCTCTAAAAACAGTAGTGTTAGCGTTTTGGAGCTTTCCAACGATGAAGAAACAGCTTACTGGATAGGCAATAACAAACCGGTTCCGGATTCAGATTCCCTTTTTTATCTGGATGATCCGGCGCCACTGTTCCGGAAGGAGTTTGTTGTGGATGGTGATTTAAAATCGGCCTGGGTACAGATAACGGCAGCCGGCTACTACCATGCCAATATTAACGGGCAGCGGGTGGAAAAAAATATGCTCGACCCCGCCTGGACCGATTTCAGCAAGAGGATTTATTATTCGGAATACGATATAACAGACTTGCTGGATGCAAAGGAAAACTGTATCGGGGTTACGCTCGGAAACGGGTTTTATAATCCGCTGCCTTTGAAGATGTGGGGGCGTCGCAACCTGCGGGATGTGATGCACACAGGCCGGCCGGTATTTATCGGGAAAATAGTACTGGAATACACGAATGGAGAAACCGAAGAAATAGGAACAGACGAAACCTGGAAATATGCAGATGGCCCGCTATTGAAAAATAATGTTTACCTGGGAGAGGTGTACGATGCACGAAAGGAAGTGGAAGGATGGGACGTGCCCGGATTTGATGATTCCTCATGGAATAATGCTGTTCGTTCTGACGGCCCGGGAGGAAAGCTGCAGAAAGCTTTTTTCCCGCCGATTCGGGTGACCGAACGAATTCGTCCGGAGAAAATTTATTCGTCTGAAAAAGGAATCTGGATGGTGGATTTGGGCGTGAATTTTGCCGGGACCTTCCGGATTAAACTAACAGGCGAGCCGGGAGATTCTGTCGTTTTCAGGTTTGGAGAGCGAATTTATCCCGATGGCACACTAAACCCGATGACTACGGTTTGCGGCCAAATCAAAAAAGAAGGGGTGGGAGGGCCCGGTGCACCGGTTGTTGCATGGCAAACCGACACGTATATTTTGGGGCATCAGAAAGAAGCATGGTACCAGCCTGAGTTTACGTTTCACACCTTTCGGTATATGGAGATTAAGGGGTTGAAAAAGCAACCCGGGGTTGATGAGGTGGAAGGACTGGCGCTGAACACCAATGTAGCGTCAAGCAGTCATTTTTCCTGTTCTTCCGAATTGCTGAACTCAATACAGGATGCTACCCAACGAACTTTTCTTGCCAACCTGATTAGCGTTCAGTCGGATTGTCCCGCCCGAGAAAAATTCGGGTATGGCGGCGACTTAAATGCCACCAGCGAGGCGTATATCTATAACTTCGACATGCAGTCGTTTTACCGGAAAACGATTTACGACTGGGTGGATGCCATGAATGATTCTGTTTTTGTGGATACCGCTCCTTATGTTGGAATTCAGTATTGCGGACTGAGCTGGGAATCGGCATTCCTCACCACACAGTATTACCTGTACCTCTACTATAACGATTTGGAGCTGGTCAGAGAAATGTATGAATTCAATAAAAAATGGATGGAAAAGGTAGCACGAATTCATCCTGAAAACTGGGTGGACTCGGGGTTGGGTGATCATGAGTCGTTGGTTCCTGTTCCGGTGGAACTAACCGGAACCAGCCATTATCTTTTGTGTGCCGAAATAATGCAAAAGTTTGCATCGGTAATGTCTGATAAAGAAGGGGAGAAGCAATATCAAAAGCTTGCAGCCCAGATTAAGCAGAGGCTGAAACAAGAGTTTTGGGACAAGCCGGTGACTCAGGAAATAAACCGCCAGACGCTTTTTTCTACCCTGTTGTATTACAACGTAGTTCCCGAAGAAGAAACGGAGGCGGCAGTCGATTCGTTACTAGCGGCTTTGGAAAACGCGCCGTCACATCATTTTACGACTGGAATTTTCGGAACGAAATACATTCTTGAGGCGCTTTCTAAATATGTGTCTCCCGAAAGGGTTTTTCAAATTGTGAATAGTACCGAATACCCGGGCTGGGGATTTATGATTGCCAATGGCGCAACAACCCTGTGGGAAACCTGGAAAGAGAGTGACAATATTTATTCCAATTGCCATCCCATGTTTGGAAGCGTTTCTGAATGGTTTTACCGCTGGCTGGGAGGAATTCAACCCGACCCGGAGTTTCCGGGTTTCAGAAAGTTTACTCTTGCTCCCGGTGTGCCGGAAAACATGGATTTTGTGAATTCCGGTTATACGTCTCCTTTCGGCAGAATTCAATCCGATTGGAAAAAAGACGAAAATAAAGTGGTGTACTCGTTTGAGATCCCTCGGGAAACGTCTGCCGTTGTTAAGTTGAAGAAGGAACCTGCACAATCAATTTCTATAATAAAAGAGGGAGATAAGTCGTTCGTATCTGGCTCCGTTAGTGGTCTTTCGTCGGGGCAATTTGAACTGACAGAAGGAAAATACCGCGTAACAGTTCAATAAACGTAACCGAATTTGTTCTGATCACAAGCAAGTATTTGGTGTTTTTAGAAGTTTTGAACCTGCCCGGTAATGTTTTGTTATGTTGAAAATTGGATTCCTGATTAAAAAGAAATTAATTGCAGACAGCAGAAACCGGTTTTTAAAAATCTTGCTTTATCTTTCGGAAGAAAAATTGAAAAACTGAATTCTTCCAAAGCATGCAAGTAGAACAAAACAGATTTGAATCAAACTGTTATCATAAAAAACAAATAATTTTAAACAAATGAAATTAGTTAGAGCGTTTATGTGTTTGGCTTTCCTGGCGGGTAGCATTTTTACAGCAAACTCGCAGGGTAAACCCAAACTTTCTTTTAATCAAAACGGCACTTTTAAAATTGCCCAGTTTACAGATGTTCATTTTAAACCGGGCGTGCCGGAATCGGAACCGTCTCTCGAGTTAATCAAATTTATTATTGAAACTGAAAAGCCGGATATGGTGGCATTTAGTGGTGATATTGTAACGGGCAGACCGGCGGCAGAAGGTTGGAAAACAGTTTTGGCTCCGGTTATCGAAGCCGGTGTTCCGTTTGCTGTTACATTGGGCAACCACGACGATGAGCAGGATTTGACACGTAGCCAGATTCGGGAGCTTCTGAAGAACTTCCCGGGATACCTGGGTAAAAAGCCGGCTGCAAAATCAAAATATGGAGACTATTTATTAAAAGTAAATGCCGACAAAAAAGAAGAATGCGCGTTGCTGTATTTTCTTGATTCCAATGCATACAGCACGCTCGACAGTGTAAAAGGTTACGGTTGGTTTTCGTTTGACCAGGTGAACTGGTACAGAAAGCAGAGCATGAAAAATACACTGAAAAACGGGGAGAAGTTGCCTGCTCTGGCCTATTTTCATATTCCGTTGCCTGAATATAAAACGGCTTTCGACAGTGATGCAAAGCGGAGCGGACAACGTAACGAAGATGAGTGCTCGCCGGAAATTAATACCGGAATGTTTACTGCAATGCTGCTTGGCGGCGATGTAATGGGCACTTTTGTGGGGCACGACCATGTGAACGATTACCTTGTGAATCATTACGGTATTGCACTAACATACGGACGCTGGTCCGGAGGAAAAACAACCTACGGAAATTTGCAGCACGGTTCGCGAATTGTTGTTCTGGAGCAGGGGAAAAAGCAGTTTAAAACCTGGATGCGGTTGCGCGACGGGCAGATGATTGATGAGGCTTTATTTCCTGACGACTTGAAGTAATAAAAAAGAATGACGTTTGGAGCAAAACTCCGAACAATAGTTCCGGGAAACGGGAATCAGGCGGAAGGAAGTTCAAACCAGAATTTGGCGCCTTCGCCTTCTTTCCCGGTACTGTCAACGCCAACCTGTCCCCCCAGCTTTTCGATAATCCGTTTAACAATAGAAAGCCCGAGTCCGTAACCGTCTGCTTTTTCGGGAACCAAGCGCGAGTACTTCAAAAAAAGCTTGGACTGATCTTCTGCTGAAATTCCATCGCCATTGTCCTGCACCCAGAACCGAATCATTCCGTCAACAGGTGCGTTTGAGCCGGCCTCAAGTTTTGGAGGGGCTCCTCCATATTTAATGGCATTTGTAATGTAATTTACCCAAACTTCTTCTATCCATGTACTGTATCCCAGTGCAACTGGCCATTCAGCCGGAAAAACAATTTGTGTTTTACTTTGTAAAATCAATTCTTCAATCTGGCTTTTAGCTCCTGAAAAAATCCGGAGCATATCCAGCGGTTTGCGTTCTATTTCGTCGTGGCTTACGGTGGCCAGTATCAGCAGCTCCTGCGTAATTTGTATGGCCTTGTTGGACGCAATTTTTATCATTGTTGCAAACTCTTCCGATACTTCCGTATTTCCTTCGTTTAAACTTTCGATAATAATTTCGCTGGAGGAATGAACCGAGCCCAGCGAATTTCGAAGGTCGTGAGCAACTGTATGTGCAAAAGCATCGAGGTCTTCAATTAGCCGGCCGCGTTCTTCTATTTCTTCTTTCAGTTTATTTTCGGTCTCTTTTAACGATGTAATGTCGTTTATTTGCAGCAGATGCCCTGAAAGCTTCTGGTTTCTGTCGTAAATTGGTGAAATGCGAACCTGGTAAAAGCTTTGCTTTCCGTTATTTGTTGTTTCAATTTCAACCAGGTTTGTGCTGTCGCCTGTCACGCCTTCAACCAGGTTTTCATATTGAGAAAAAGTAACTTCAAACCGTTTCCTGATAATGGATTTGGATTTGAGGTTGAAAATATGATTTACTGCCGGATTGTGGTCTTCGATAAAACCTTCGGCATTGATAACAATTACGCCGTCGCTCATTGTGTCAATCAACTTATTCCGGGCAAACGGAACCAGATCGAACATGCGGAATTTAATAATGCCAAAAGTAATTACCAGTCCGGTAAACGAAAAAGAAACCGGTGTCCAGTCAAATTCTGGAATAGGGCTGATTCCGGTAATGTACATCATGTTTCCGGCCAGGGGAATTAATGTGGCAATAAGCAGTATGTTGATTTGAGAACGGTAGTATGCGGTAAATTCGTAGATAGACCGCAGCAGATTAAAAAAACCGGCAGCTACCAGCGTAAAAGAGTACGCCCAGAAAATCCAGAACCACATCCCGTGTTCAATGACAAGCATGTTTTTTGCGGCGTCCAGAGTTACGTTACTCCAAATCAGGTGATGAAAATCGTTGGTGAAGGAAAGTGAGATGGTAATAAAAGGAATGACCAGAAGCAATGTAATGCTGGTTGGTGTAATGTACTTTATTTTTTGACTGAATGCCGATGCAAATAAAAAGTAAAGTAACGGCATAAACGAGAAACCGAGATAGGAGGCCTGTGACCATAATTGTTTGGTTTCCAATGTAGAAGACATAAACTCAAACCCGGCAGTTAGCGCCCAAATTGCTGCGGAAAGTTCAATGAAAATAAGGTATTTTACTTCCGGTGACTTTCTGTGCTTCCAAAGAATTGCCAAAGTTCCTAAAGCAATGGCAACCGCCAAAAATTCAATAATGCTCTCTTTGGGCAGAGATTTGAAAATAATATTAGCCAAAGAAATTATCATTCGGTTTTAAAAGTAAAAATAGTTCATTTCACGGCAAAATGTTTTTAGCAGTTGCATTGTTTTTTTTGGTTTTATTTTTTGAGCAATTTACAATCAATATCGATAAGTTTTGAAGCGAACGCATGGAAATGTGTTGGTTGTACTGATTTTTTATCATTTTTCTGAATTTTGAAAACTTAGTGAAACATACCTTTTTTCTGGAGTTCCGTTCTTCTTATCGCTTTTCTTTCCGAAAATTTTGCCTCATATTTTTTCTTGCGGATTTTAAGGAACTCCGGTATTTTAATCGATATTCGTAATGTTTACAAAATCCGAAAATGAGGGGTAGTTTAAACTCGCTAATTCGGGCTTATTTTTTTCAATTGAATTTAATTTTTGAACAAATGTTTTGTTTGGGGGAAGTGTGTGGTGAGGTGTTTTTATATTCATTATTATTGGTCTTATGTGTTTTAGCTGTTCGTTTTTTGTGCCGGGCAAATATAGTAAACAATTGGATTAATCAATTTTTATCTGTTTGAAATTAGAAAAACATCGAAATAAAAACATAAAAAGATATTTAAGTTTTAAAATATTCGTTTACATTTGCGACTGAACTTTGTGATTTTTGTCACATTAATAATTTCAAATAATGATAATTACTTCTAACATAAAAATGAACTGTAACGCATGTATGATGTGTATGTGTTTCACATCAGATTTTATGCAGAAGGAAGATCGTTCCTAAACAGCAATAGTTTTGAAAAATTAAAGCCCTTCTGTAGTTAACGGAAGGGCTTTTTTATGTTGAATGACATACTTGTTAAAATATAAAAGCATGGAGAATACTTCAATTCAAAAACAAAAACACATGAATAATTTGGGAGTACAGCCCGATTTTGTTAAAAAAACTGTTGCGACTAAAGGAAAAAATAGAGAATCGTTGTTATAACAACGTGCAGAAAGTAAAATGTTTAACCTCAAAACATCGCGATATTATAAAGATGAAACAAAATTTTTTGCCAATAGCCATTGATATTTCAGGAGAAAAGATTCTGATAGTGGGAGGAGATCAGGGCGCGTTGAAAAAGCTGAAAATACTACAGCGCTTTGAAGCCGAAGTAGTGGTGTTGGCGAAAAGTATTTGCCAGGAAATTAAACGGAGTGGCGTAAAATATTTTGAAAAGCCGTACCACAAAAAAGAGTTGCAAGGTTATTTAATGGTGTATTCCTGTGTAAACAACGAGGAGATCGACCGTCAGATTGCAACCGATTGCCGGGAAGCCGGGATCCTTGTAAATATCCACGACAAATCTGCTCTTTGTCAATTTATTTCACCCGCCATCTACCGCAGCCAGAATATTTCAGTGGCAGTTAGTTCCAATGGCGAAGATGTTTTTGAGTCGATACGAATTAGAAATAAAATAAGCGAATTCTTAACTGAAAAAAATCATAAAAATTAAAATGAGTATAAAATCGAATCCATTAAGCGACAAGCAGAAAGTCGCTCTGAATGAATTAACGAAAGATTTGACTGCCGAGCAGATTATCTGGTTAAACGGATTTTTGGAAGGCCGGCTGGCCGGATTTGGCGGAAGCACAATCAGCATAGAAGCTTCTGCGCCGGAGCCCGAAGAAAAAGCTGCGGTTGCAAATCTTACTGTTTTGTATGGAACTGAAACCGGAAATGCCACCGAACTGGCAAATAAACTCAAAGAAAAGGCACTGTACAAAAATGTTGCTGTCAATTTGTTAAGCATGTACGATTATGATCCGAAAAAATTGAAGGACGAAGAGAATGTGGCGATTATTGTGAGTACACACGGCGAGGGCGAACCTCCGGATATGGCTGAGGACTTTCACAAATTTGTTACCGGAAAACGCCTGTCGAAACTCGAGGGCGTGCGTTTTTCTGTGCTTGCGCTGGGCGATAAAACCTACCGGAATTTTTGCCAGACCGGCGAAGAGATTTTTAACGCCATTAAAAAGAGCGGAGCACATGCTGCAACTCCGCTGGCTAAATGCGATGTGGACTACGAAGTTACGGCAGAAGTCTGGATGAACAACCTTTTGCTGAATTTGGCTCCTGCAAAAACAGCACCCGCTTCCGAAGTAGTTACCGATGATGAACCCACCCTAGATTCTGTCGAAGAGCCGGCTAAAGAGTATTCGAAAAAGAATCCGTATTCGGCTGTTGTGTTGGACAAAGTAAGGATTACCGGGCGCGATTCTGATAAAGAAGTGTATCATATTGAGCTTTCCCTCGAAGGTTCGGGGTTGACTTACGAGCCGGGAGATTCAGTGGGTATATTCACAAAAAATCCGCCTGAGCTGGTGGAGCAAATCATTCAGAAAACCGGGTTCGAGCCGGACAAAAATGTTTCGTATGGGGCAGAAGAAGTATCGTTGTTGAATGCGCTGACTTACCATTACGAAATTACGGTGGTCACTTTCGACATGCTGCAGAAATACTATGAGCAGACGAATAATCCGGAACTTAAAAAGCTGCTGGACGACGATAAAAAGCTGGACGAATACCTTTACGGAAGTGATTTGCTCGATCTGCTGGAAGATTTTCCTTTTGACTGGAATGTAAATAAATTGGTTGAAATTCTGAGGCCGCTTCCTCCTCGCCTGTATTCGATTTCCTCAAGCATGGAAAGCGTTGAAGACGAAGTGCATATTGCCGTTTCGGTGGTGAATTTTATGCGGAAAGACCGCGAACGTTATGGCGCATGTTCTTCTAACCTGGCTGATTTTATTGATGTGGACGATGAACTGCCAATTTACATCGAAAAGAATGCCGGATTCAGATTGCCGGCAAACGGTGCTAAAATTATTATGGTGGGGGCGGGAACAGGCGTTGCTCCGTACCGCGCATTTATGCAACAACGCGAAAGCAGGGGCATTGCCGGAAATACCTGGCTTTTCTTTGGCGACCGCAAGTTTCAGTCTGACTTTTTGTACCAGGCAGAATGGCAAAGGTTACAGGAAAAGAAGATTCTCGAAAGAATGGATGTGGCTTTTTCCCGGGATCAGGAGGAGAAAATTTATGTTCAGCATAAAATGGTGGAAAACCAGGAAGAGGTATTTAAATGGATTGAAAACGGGGCATTTGTTTACCTGTGTGGCGACCGGCGAAATTTGGCTAAAGATGTGAACAAAGCCCTGCTGAACATCATAAAAACGCAAGGTGGAATAAGCGAAGAACAAGCTGAAAAATACCTGAAAAACCTGAAAAAGGAGAAACGATTTCAAACGGATGTTTATTAAACGAATACAGTAAAGCTATGAGTGATGCAATTGACTGGCAGGTACTGTCGGAGGTGGAGAAAATAAAATACGACAGCAATTATTTACGTGGCACGTTAACGGAAAGCCTGGCAAATCCCATAACAGGGGCTATTTCTGCAAATGATACGCAAATTTCCAAATTTCATGGGATTTATCAGCAGGCCGACCGCGATTTAAGTAAGGAGCGGAAAACACAAAAACTGGAGCCTGCGTACTCTTTTCTAATACGGGTGCGCATGCCCGGCGGAATGGTTTCTCCGGAGCAGTGGCTGTGCATGGATGCTCTGTCTGATAAGTATGCGAATGGGACACTTAAGTTGACCACCCGGCAGACTTTTCAATTGCATGGCGTATTGAAAAAGAACCTGAAAACGACCATCCGCGAGGTAAATGAAAGCCTGCTGGATACCATCTCCGCATGCGGCGATGTGAACCGCAACGTAATGTGTAATGCCAATCCGGCTGAGTCCCCGTTTCATCAGGAAGTAATTGAGCTGGCAAAAGAAATTGGCCGCCACCTGCTTCCTGAAACCAAAGCGTACCATGAAATCTGGCTCGACAAAAAGCTGGTAGCCGGGAGTAAAACAACAGAACCGTTTTATGGTGACCGTTACCTGCCGCGCAAATTTAAAATAGGTATTGTTATTCCGCCCAATAACGATTGTGACATTTTTTCGCAGGATTTGGGATTTATCGCCATTATTGAAAAAGGAAAAATTACCGGCTACAACGTAGTGGCAGGAGGCGGGATGGGGTCGACTTTTGGCGTTCCCGAAACTTATCCGCGCACCGGCAATGTTATTGGTTTTTGCACCCCCGAACAGGCGATTGATGTTGCGGAGAAAGTGGTGGCAGTGCAACGTGATTACGGAAACCGGGCGGATAGGAAACAGGCTCGCCTGAAATACACCATCGACCGCAACGGGCTGGACTGGTTTAAAGCTGAATTGCAAAAATACCTCGGGTATTCGCTGGTGGAGCCCCGGAAATTTGTGCTCACACACACCGGCGACAGTTACGGTTGGAAAAAAGGAACCGATTCTAAATGGCATCTGACCTACTTCGTGGAAGGAGGCCGGGTGAAAAATTCAGACGATAAAAAGCTGAAAGATGCGCTTCGGGAAATAGCAACAATTACCGACGGCCATTTTATTTTAACCGGAAATCAGAATGTGATTCTGGGCGGCGTTTCTGAAAAAGTAAAGGCAAAAATTAATAGTGTTCTAAAAAAACACTGTGTTTCGCCGGAGTCAATTTCCGGGTTGCGAAAAAACTCCATTGCCTGCGTGGCTTTGCCGACCTGTCCGCTGGCCTTTGCCGAAGCCGAAAGGTATTTGCCAACGTTGGTGACCAAACTAGAAGCAGTTCTCGGAAAATATGATCTTTTAAAGGAAGACATTGTGATTCGCATGACCGGATGCCCAAACGGTTGCGGGCGGCCGTATCTGGCCGAAATAGGGTTGATTGGTAAAGCTCCTGGCCACTACAATTTGTATCTGGGCGGCAGTTTTAACGGAGATCGGTTGAACAGCCTTTATCGAGAGAATATTTCTGAAGCACAGATTCTAAAAGAGTTGGAACTGGTAATTGATGATTTTTCTAAAACACGGAAAATAAACGAGCGACTGGGCGACTTTGTAATTCGAAAAAACTATGTAAAAGAAATAAAAGAAGGGAAAGAGTTTAGCCATTAATTTATTGCAAACGAAAACAGGCACGCCTTTCACTTTTGATACCGTTGAATAACCCAAAAAAATAAAAAAATGCGTACTACAATATCAATATTAGGCTGTGGCTGGCTGGGCACAGAACTCGGGCGAAACCTGCTGAAAAAGGGCTACATTGTAAAAGGGTCAACAGGAACCAACAGCAGGTACAACGAACTGGAATTTACCGGAATTCAACCTTTTTATGTCAGGGTTGAACCCGAAGCGATGGTCATCGATTACTTCAGCTTTTTTAATACCGATGTACTGGTTATTGTTATTCCTCCGGCGCGACAGGAAAATATTACCGATATTTTTCCGGCACAAATCGGGAAAATTGTTGAACAGATTCGGCAAATGAAAATTCAGAAAGTACTGTTTGTGTCATCTACTTCAGTTTACGAATCGACCAATAAAGAAGTACGCGAAGGAGATGAAGGTATTCCAGAGAAACCATCCGGTCGAGCAATTATTGAGGCGGAAAACATACTTCTGAACCGGCAGGATTTCCAAACCACTGTTGTCCGGTTTGGCGGATTGATTGGTGCCAACCGAAATCCGGGAAGGTTTATGGCCGGGAAAAAGGGGATTCCCGGAAACACGCCGGTAAATTTGATTCATCGCGACGACTGTGTTCAAATCCTTTCGCAAATTATTGAAAAGGAAATTTGGGGAGAAGTATTCAACGCGTGTTGCCCCGACCATCCGTTAAAAAAAGACTTTTATTCGAAAGCAGCGGAAGTAAGCGATTTGCCTATTCCTGAGTTTTCAGATTTGCCGGAAAATTACAAAGTGGTTAATAGTGACAAGCTAATAAAGCGATTGGAGTACACTTTTAAATACCCCAGTCCGATGAACTATTTAAACGAATTGCAGGCATGGGATTTTCGCATTTAATTTCTATTGTTGGCGCCGGACCGGGCGACCCTGACCTGCTTACCGTGAAAGCGCTTGACAGGTTGAAAAGTGCAGACGTGGTTCTTTACGATGCTCTTGTTGGCGATGAAATGTTACGCCTGGTGAAACCCGAGGCAGTAAAAAAATATGTGGGTAAACTGAATGCCGACGGACAGAATCCGGAGGAGCGGCAGAACCAAATACATCGCTTTTTTTTGTACTGGGCCGAAAAAAATAAAAAGGTGGTTCGTCTGAAAACCGGCGATTCAATGATCTTCGGACGGGGTGCAGAAGAGATAAGGTTTTGCAAAGAGAACGGCCTGAATTATGAAGTTATTCCGGGAGTTACCGCTGGAATAGCAGCTTCCTCTTTGTTCTCAGTTCCGCTTACCGAACGCGGAAAAAGCCACATGCTGCTGTTTTACACCTGCAGGAAAGAAAACGACTGCTTCCCTCAACTGAACCCGCTGCTTTCTGTTTTGAAAACCGGGTCGCCTGTGGTTTTGTACATGGGGCTGTCACATCTTTCAGAACTGGCCGAAAAGCTTATTGAAAACGGAATCTCAGGAGAAATGCCGGTGCAGATTCTTTGCAAAATTTCTCAGCCCGGACAGAGCGGTTATACAACTTCCATCGCCCGGGTACTGGAATTTCTAGAGGAAAATAAGCCTTGTACTCCCTCGTTGGTTATCATTGGAGAAAATGCCGAACGAATATAAAATTGGTTTGTGCTCATTAATTTCACCGAAATGCTTCTGCAAAAAGAATCAATATAAATAAGGCTGGTTAAGCTTTTTGTATAAAAAGCAAATCTACTTAAAATGCGGGCTGAGCGTTTAATCGATTTTTGAATAGCTCATCCGAAAAAGGCTTCTATTTTAGAATTAATATTATGTTGCCGATAGTTTTTATATCTTCGTTTTCAAAATAAAACTCAATTGGACTTAAACAAAAATGTATCTGACTACGATCTGGTTGAAAGGCTCAGAAAAGGAGACCTTGAGGCATTTAACACTATATTTGAAAAATATGGCGACCGGCTGTTTGGATTTACATTGAAGTATTTGAAATCGAGAGAAGAAACAGAGGAGCTGGTGCAGGAAGTGTTTCTTAAGATATGGGAGAACCGGAAAACGCTGAAAAAAGATTCTTCTTTAAAGTCCTATCTTTTTACCATAATTATCCCCAAAAATTAGACAACAAGCATAATTAGAAAATTAATAAACTTGTTGTTATGAAAAGAAGAAAAACTTACACCTTAGGATTTAAAACGAAAGTAGTTCTTGAAGCCTTACAAGAACGAGAGACGATTCAAGAAATCGGGAAAAAGTATGAGCTTCACCCGAATCAGATTTCGAC
>NZ_FQUM01000017.1 GCF_900129025.1 Mariniphaga anaerophila
GCACTGGGCGACATGGCCTGCCATGTGCTCGACCCGGTATTCTGGGCACTGAACCTGAAATACCCGACCAAAGTACAGGCTTCATCCACATTGGTAAATACCGAAAGTGCTCCTCATGCCGAAATCGTGGAATACACTTTCCCTGCAAGAAAAAACCTTCCTGACGTAGGCATGCCCGAAGTAAAAGTTACCTGGTACGACGGAGGACTTCTGCCACGCCGGCCCATTGAACTTGCCGATGGCGAAATATTGGGTAAAGACAGCGGCGGCGGGTTGCTGTTTGTGGGTACCAAAGGAAAAATAATGACCAGCTACTACGGGATGAAACCTACATTGCTGCCCTATTCAAAAATGAAAGACTTTAAAGAACCGGAACCGGTGATACGCCGTGTGCCGGGCTCTGTGGACACGCCATGGTCGGGTGCACACGAACGCGACTGGATTCGTGCCTGCAAAGAGCCGGCAGACAGTCGTGTTGAAACCAGTGCCAACTTTGCCTACGCCGGACCATTCAACGAAATGGTAGTAATGGGTGTGCTGGCAGTTCGCCTGCAGGGACTGAACCGCATTCTCGACTGGGACGGAGAGAACATGCGTTTTACCAACATTTCTGCGTCAGACCAAATTAAGGTAGTCACCAACGACAAGTTTGAAGTGATTGACGGCGACCCGAAATTCATGCGGGACTATGCCGAGTTCAACGCAAAAGACATGGCAGAGGAGTGGATAAAACACACCTACCACAACGGGTGGGAGTTGCCCCCAATGCCTGAAGATTAATCACAAAGGCAACAAAGCTGTTTGAAAGCGGGCAGATGCTTTTGATGTTTCTGTCCGCTTCAATCTGCCGGAACTATTTGTAATAGTTTGTACATAAAAATCAATATAATAACAGGTAACCAGGAAAATGTTTTAACTCAAAAAGAACACTTTCCAATTATTTTTTAAGTTAAAAGTAAGGATTAACAAATATGCAACGAGCGCGTCATTTTTTGAGACGAAAGTTGATAATTTAGATGCGGGGTTCATATCGTAATATTGAAAATAAACAATTTTAATCACATGAAAAATACATTTGCAATTTTGGCATTATCCACAGGTTTATTGTTCTCCTGTCAAGTATCAGAAAAAAAAGCAAAAACAGAAAGTGCGCCCAAAAACACAGCCCTTTCGCAGGAAGTATTCGACCCGGCTGCTTCAGGCTACAAACTGGTATGGGAAGACAACTTTGACGGCTCAGAGCTGGATACAACCAAGTGGAAAATACGAGGCACCGGCCCGCGTCGTATCGGGTACAACGATCCGTCGATGGTAAGCGTAAGCGATGGCTGTTTAAACCTGATGTACGACATCAAAAAAGACAGCATTATGGGAAGCGCGGTTGGAACCTACGAAACGTTTAACACCACCTACGGGTATTTTGAGTGCCGCGGCCAGTTGCAAAAAGGAGTTGGCCCGTGGGCTGCATTCTGGATGCAATCTCCGGAAATATCAAACGGAGAAGACCCCGCAGTTTACGGTGCTGAAATTGATATTTTTGAATACTTTAACGGACTGGGCAAAGACCTGATGACACATTGTGTTCACTGGGCTTATGGTCCGAACCAGAAATCAGTAGGCCAGCAGGAAAGTACAATGGAAGGCCTTTCTGAAGGATTTCATACATTTTCGCTGGAGTGGACTCCGGAAAAATACGCCTTTTATATTGATGGACTCAAATTTCACGAATTAAACGAAGGGTTATCCCACATTGATCAGTACATGATCCTGAGCATGGAGATTCCGGCTACCCTCGAAGGAATAAAAAATGCCTGTGCCCCGGATACCTTCAAGGTTGATTATGTCAAAGTGTATAAAAAATAAAGTAAACATGTTAAATAAAAAAGAAACAGGAAAAAGGATTCTGACTAAAACAGGACTGCTGCTGGTGGCTGTTATTATTTCGTTCAGCGCTTTTGCAAAAAAAGACAAGCTGGAAAAAGCGGGATGGAAACTGGGAATACAAAGCTACTCGTTCCACAAATTTACATTTACCGAAGCCGTTGATAAAACAAATGAGCTGGGCCTGAAATACATCGAAGTGTATTACGGGCAGAAGCTGGGAGGCGACATGGAAGGTACCATGGATTTTCGCATGGATAAAGAGACACAAAAAAAGGTGTTGAAATATGCCAAATCGAAAAATGTAAAAATTATTGCCAGCGGTGTTATCATTTGCAAAGATGAAGCAGAGTGGAAACAGTTGTTTGAGTTTGCCGATGCAATGGGAATTGAAATTATTACCTGCGAACCGGAGTACAAACACCTGAAATACGTGGATGAGCTGGCCAACAAATACAAAATTGATGTGGCCATTCACAACCACCCTAAGCCGTCGAACTACTGGAATCCCGACATGTTTATGGAAGCCGTTGACGGGCTGAGCAGCCGCATTGGCGCATGTGCCGATGTTGGCCACTGGGCTCGCATGGGACTTGACCCTGTAAAATGCCTGCAGAAAATCTCAGGTCGCGTAAAGTCGCTCCACTATAAAGACATCATGGGAGAAAAACCCGGGGTGTCAGAACGACACGATGTAATCTGGGGAACCGGTTCGCTGGATATGGAAGGAATGCTATCTGAACTGAAAAAACAAAATTTCAAAGGTGTATTCTCCATTGAATACGAATACAACTGGGACAACTCGGTTCCCGACATCAAAAAATGTGTTTCTTATTTTAATGAAGTAGCTATTAAGTAATAAAAATCAATTTGTTGTTGAAACGAAGATGACTCTTTCAAGTTGAATTTCTGAAAGGAAACTTGTTTCACTTCAAACAGAAAATATCGAAAATAATGGAATGGAATTCACTCAAAAAAGGCAATAAAATCTCACGAGTGAATTCCATCTGTTGAAATAAAGGCTCAACTTTTAATAGCGATGAAACGACCATACATAACTTTGCTACAAAAGAGAATGATTATGGAAAGTTTCATTTGTTACCGCAGATAGAAAACAATTAAAAACAGATGAAAAATTCGGCTACATTTGTACTGTTAATCTCAATTGCACTATTCTCAGGCTGCATGCATAAAACAGAAGAGACAAAAACTCCGGCGTCAATCGATAAACCATCGATGATTTGGTTTGATGCTGAAGCAAACTTCCAACGCTTCAGTTATCCCGATTCCATTGACTATTACCTGGAAAAAATAAAAAATATTGGTTTTACCGATGCAATTATAGATATCCGCCCGATTACCGGAGAAGTATTGTACAAAAGTGATTACGCGCCACAGATGACTGAATGGAAAGGTTTTGAACGCACAGACTTTGATTACCTGGGGCATTTCATCAAAAAAGCCCACGAGCTGGGACTCAGGGTTCATGCGTCCATGAATACGTTTGTTGGCGGGCACAACTATTTCGACCGCGGACAGGTTTATGCCAATCATCCTGAGTGGGCAACCATGGTTTATACCCCAACCGAAGGAATTGTTTCCATTATGAGCCAGAAGAAAAAGTACTCGGCCATGATTAATCCCATTAATACCGACTTCCAAAAACATATTCTGAATGTATTCAGGGAAGTCGTTTCCAAATATCCTGACCTCGACGGAATTATTCTGGACCGTGTGAGGTACGACGGAATTATGGCTGATTTTTCTGATTTTACCAGGCACAAATTTGAAGAATATCTGGGTGAAAAAATCCAAAATTTCCCGGAAGACATTTATGAATGGAAAACCGACGAAAACGGGAAAAGCAATTACGTCCCGGGAAAATATTTCAAAAAATGGATTGAATGGAGAGCCATGAATATTTACAACTTTATGTCGCTGGCAGCAAAAACGGTTAAGGAAGTAAACCCCGAAATTTCTTTCGGTACATACACCGGAGCCTGGTACCCATCCTATTTTGAAGTTGGTGTAAACTGGGCCAGCAACCAGTACGATGTTTCAAAAGATTTTGACTGGGCTACTCCCGAATACAAAAATTACGGATATGCAGAGGTGCTCGATCTGTTTACTGTTGGCAACTACTACACCGATATAACCATGGATGAATACCTGCAAAACAACAACCTGGTTAAAAACGAAACCGACAGCAAAGCTGCCCGCGGCACCTGGTACTGCGTTGAAGGCTCTTGCGAAAAAATAAAAGAAATTTTAAACGGCCATCCTTTCTATGGTGGAATTTTGGTTGACCAGTTTTACGATAATCCACAGCAGTTATCACGTTCAATCGCCATGAATTTTCAGGCTTCCGATGGCCTAATGATGTTCGACATCGTTCACGTTATCCAAAAAAATTTATGGAAGGAAGTGGAAGACGGCTTTAAAATGGCAGCCGATCCCGACTTTTTTAAAACGGAAGCCAATAAAAAGTAACAATGCAATAACAGTTATACAATGAAAAAAAGTCTGATTTATACCATCTTACTCATCAGCCTCGCATTTCTGACCGAGGCTTCGGCAAAAAAAGCAAAACCCATTATTTACAAAGGAACGGTAACCTGTGACGGACAAGGAATTGCCGGCGTAACTGTTACCGATGGCATTTCGGTCTGTTTTACTGACAGTAAAGGAAAATATTCGCTGACTGGAAATCCCGATAGCCGGTTTGTTTACATCTCATCTCCGGCCGGATACACGGTGCCGTTGAACAATTCTGTTCCGCAGTTTTTTCAAAAAGTTCAGCCTGAAAGCAAAACAAAAAACATCGATTTTCAATTGCTGCGTACACCGGTTGACGATACAAAACACGGGTTTGTTGTTTGGGCAGATCCGCAGATAAAACACATTAAAGAAGTAGAACCAGCAAAAGGAGTGGTAAACGATTTAAAAACGCTTCTGGAACAGTACAAAAATGTTCCTTTTCACGGGATGGGAGGCGGAGATATTGTTGGCGATAATCCGTCGCTTTACGACAGCACAAAAAATATGCTTTCGGTTCTGAATATCCCTTTTTATCAGAGCCCGGGCAATCACGATTTGCATTACAACAATCGCTCTAACGACCTGGCGCCCGAAGTTTATCAAAACCATTTCGGACCCGATTATTACTCTTTCAACCGGGGCAAAATTCACTACGTGGTACTGAACGACGTTTTCTATCTCGGACGCGATTATTTTTACATCGGGTATATTACCGAACAGCAACTGAGCTGGCTCGAAAAAGACTTGTCGGTTGTTGCCCCCGGAACAACAGTTGTTGTTGCGTTGCACATTCCCACAGCTTTAAACGAAGAGGATTTAAAACACTTTGCATACTCAGAAATTGCCCGGTCGGTAAGCAACAAGCAGGCATTGTACAAAATTCTGGAACCTTACACCACGCATATCGTTTCCGGGCACATGCACGTTTCTTCCAACATTGTTATTTCGCCAAAAATTTTCGAACACAATGTTTCTTCGGTTTGCGGAGCATGGTGGCAGGGACCTTATGCCGAAGACGGCACTCCAAACGGTTATGCGGTTTTTGAAGCAAACGGCTCTGAATTGACATGGTATTTTAAAAGCGCCGGACACGATAAAAACTACCAGTTTCGCGCATACGACGTTGGCGAAAACCCGGAACAAAAAGAATACATTACTGCAAACGTCTGGAACTGGGATCCGGCGTGGCAGGTTTTCTGGTACGAAAACGGCAAAAAAATGGGCGAAATGGAAGCATACTTAGGTGCCGACCCCGAAACTGCCAAAGCATATGCCGACAAAGACAAACTGGATTACAAGTGGATTGAAGCCAGACCATCAAACCATATGTTTCGCACCAAACCCCGCTCTGCTTCAGCAAAAATAACCATTGAAGTAATCGACAGGTTTGGCAATTCGTACAAACAAAATTTGTAAAAAGCAGACCCCCGATAGAAAGGAAAAAACATCAAATAAAAAAGAGATAAATAATGAATTTTGACCTAATCGACATATCTATCATCTTCGGGTATATTTTACTGAGCATTCTCATCGGGTTCTGGATATCAAAAAAAGCCAGCAAGAGCCTCCAAAACTATTTTCTGGGAGGAAATAAACTGAAGTGGTATTTTCTCGGGCTGTCAAACGGATCGGGGATGTTCGATATTTCGGGAACAACCTGGACCGTAACCATCTTTTTTGTGTACGGGCTGAAAAGCGTTTGGATTCCCTGGCTTTGGCCGGTCTGGAACCAGATTTTCATTATGATATTTATGGCAATCTGGCTGCGGCGTTCCAACGTAATGACCGGTGCAGAATGGATTACAACCCGTTTTGGCGACAAAGAAGGAGGAAAATTATCTCACATTATTGTAGTTGTTTTTGCCATAATCAGTGCAATTGGTTTCATCGCCTATTTTTTTGTGGGAATCGGAAAATTTGCAGTAACTATTTTCCCTTGGGATTTATCCTTTCAAATCGGCTCCATCCACTTTATTTCCGAATATGTTTATGCAACCATTCTTTTATCGTTAACAACAATTTATGTCATAAAAGGCGGCATGTACAGTGTGGTTGCCACCGAAGTAATGCAATTTTTTGTAATGACGATTGCCTGTATTGCCGTTGCGTGGTTTGCCATGCATAAAGTTTCTGCCGAGCAGATTACTGCGGCTGTACCAGACGGCTGGTTTAGCATGATGCCAACTTGGAAAACGAGCCTCGACTGGTCGGGGATTTTCGACCAGGTGAACGACAAAATTGCGGAAGACGGATTCGGAATGCTGGGCGCTCTGGTAATGATGATGTTTTTCAAGGGCATTTTTTCAAGTTTAGCAGGGCCTGTTCCGGGGTACGATATGCAGCGTGTGCTTTCCACCAAAAACCCGCGCGATGCGGCAAAAATGAGCGGGCTCACTTCGCTGGTGCTGTATCCTCCGCGTTACCTCATGGTTGCCGGGCTCGGAATTCTCGGGCTTGTGCTGGTTGCCCCGATGATGAAAGCCGGTGGCGGCGAAATCGACTTCGAAAAAATTCTGCCTTACGTAATTAACAACCTGCTTCCGGTTGGGTTAAAAGGAATAATAATGGCAGGGTTGCTGGCTGCATTTATGTCAACATTTTCAGCATTTGTAAACGCGGCTCCGGCATACATTGTAAATGACCTCTACAAGAAATACATCAACCCCAACGCTCCCAGTAAAAAATACATCCACATCAGTTACATTTCGTCCATTGCCATTGTGGTTGTCGGAATTATTTTCGGATTCTTTTCTGATTCGATCAACTCTCTAACGCTGTGGATAACCTCGTCGCTTTACGGAGGATACGTGGCAGCCAATGTACTGAAATGGATTTGGTGGCGGTTTAACGGTTACGGATACTTTTGGGGAATGCTGGCCGGATTGCTGGCATCAACAATTAAATTTCTGTTTTTCCCGCATACGCCCGACATTTACCTGTTCCCGATCATTTTGCTGATGGCTTCTGCCGGAAGTTTCCTCGGCTGTTTGTTCACAAAACCGGTAGACGACGAAATACTTATTGAATTTTACAAAAATGTGCGGCCGTGGGGCTGGTGGGGACCGATTCATAAAAAGGCTCAGAAAATTTATCCGAACATTACCAAAAACAAAGATTTGGCTCGCGATGGTTTTAATGTTGTAGTTGGAATTGTGTGGCAAATGACATTGATTGTTGCTCCCATTTACCTGGTAGTTCGCCACTACAACGGACTGATTATTTCGGCAGTACTTTTTGTAATAACTTCTTTGATTTTAAAATTTAACTGGCTGGATAAAATTAAAGATTATGAAAAAATTTAAAACTGATTATATTATGTCATTGACAGAATCGGCAATACAATTTTCCGCCAAAGGAAACGGACAACCATTTCCTGCGTATAAGTCGGAAGGTATTCATTCTGGATACAGCAGAATACCTGAAATAACGGGAAGTATTTAATTAAAAATCGAAAATCAAAATATAAAAAACTCAACTGTTTAATTATTTTTTTAATGAAAATCAAAGGGACTTTTTTAGATGAAATAAGTCACGACATCCCTCATCAGAATTGGGGAAGGGTCGAATGGGATCGTGACTTTTCGTATATGAAGCAGATTGGCATCAATACGGTCATCTTAATTCGAAGCGGATATCGCAAATGGCTTACTTATCCGTCGGATGTTTTAATTAGCAAAGAAAAAGCATACACTCCCCCTGTCGACTTGGTTCAAATGTTCCTGGAACTAAGCGAGAAACACCAAATGGATTTTTACTTCGGACTCTACGATTCGGGGCGCTACTGGGTAAACGGTGACTTTCAGCAGGAAAGTGACCTGAACAAGCACGTTATCGAGGAAGTGTGGTCGAAATATGGAAAGATGAGCGCGTTTAAAGGCTGGTACATTTCGCAGGAATGCAGCAGAAAAACCGGTGCAATTATTGACATGTACCGCGGACTCGGAGAGCATTGCAAAGCCGTGTCAGGAAACCTCACCACGTTAATTTCTCCGTACATTGATGGAATAAAAAACATCAGTCAGTACCAGAAAGAAACCAGTCGCGACCTTGGGGTCAGCCTAAAAAAACACGAGCAGGACTGGTCTGAAATTTTTGACGGAATAAAAAACGCCATCGACATTGTAGCTTTTCAGGACGGGCACATCAGTTTCGACGAGCTGGATGATTTTCTGTTGGTTAACAAACAAATGGCCGACAAATACGGAATCAGAAGCTGGACCAACTCCGAAACTTTTGACCGGGATATGCCCATAAAATTTCTTCCCATAAAATGGGAAAAACTGCTTATGAAGTTAAAAGCCGCAGAACGTGTTGGAATGGAGCAGGCAATTACTTTCGAGTTTTCGCACTTCATGAGCCCGCAATCTGCATATTTACAGGCAGGACATCTGTATAACCGCTACAAAGAATACTTGAATCAATTAATATAAGAACAATGGAAACTTTAAATTTTAAAAAATTAGCAGAACAATATAAAACAGAACTATTTAACAATGTAATTCCGTTTTGGCTGAATCAGTCTCAGGATAAAGATTTTGGCGGGTATTTCACCTGCCTCGACCGTAAAGGCGATGTTTTCGACACCGATAAATTCATCTGGTTGCAAGGGCGCGAAGTATGGTTATTTTCCATGCTTTATAACCAGGTTGAAAAACGGCAGGAATGGCTTGATGCTGCTATCCAGGGCGCTGAATTTCTAAAAAAGTACGGACACGACGGCAACCTCAACTGGTACTTTTCGCTCACACGCGAAGGAAAACCGCTGGTTGAACCGTATAACATTTTCTCCTACACATTTGCCAGCATGGCTTTTGGGCAGCTCAGCAAAGCAACCGGAAACGAAGAATATGCAAAAATTGCACGCGACACGTTCAACATTGTTCTGTCAAAAACCGGGAATCCAAAAGGCAAATGGAACAAAGCATTCCCGGGAACCCGAAACCTGAAAAGCTTTGCTTTGCCCATGATTTTGTGCAACCTTGCACTGGAAATAGAACACCTGCTCGACGAAGAATTTCTGAAGGAAACAATGGACGCATGCATTCACGAAGTAATGGATGTATTTTACCGTCCGGAACTGGGGTTGGTGGTAGAAAACCTGAACGAAGACGAAACACTTTCTGACACATTTGAAGGAAGGGTGCTGAATCCCGGACACTCAATCGAAGCCATGTGGTTTATTATGGATCTTGGCGTTCGGCTACACCGCCCCGAGCTGGTTACAAAAGCCAACGAAATAGCCTTAAAAATGGTAGAACACGGCTGGGATAAAGAGTTCGGCGGTATTTTCTATTTTATGGACAGGAAAGGCCATCCGGTACAACAGCTGGAATGGGACCAGAAACTTTGGTGGGTACACATAGAAACGCTTATTACCATGCTAAAAGGATACCAGTTAACCGGCTCTGAAAAAAGCCTGGAATGGTTTAAAAAAGTACACGATTATGTGTGGTCACACTTTAAAGACGAAGAATATCCCGAATGGTTTGGCTACCTGAATCGTCGTGGCGAAGTTTTACTTCCGTTAAAAGGCGGAAAATGGAAAGGTTGCTTCCACGTACCAAGAGGGCTTTACCAATGCTGGCAAACACTCGAAAAAATCGATCAGAAAGGACAATTATGAAAAACAGCAGCATTATCAGAATAGTTTCAATCTTCTTTATTTCGGTTTTATGGAACACCGCGTTTGCGCAAACTGACAAAAATTTCTATCCGGCAACCAACGATGTTTTTGTTTACATGGGGCGCGTTCATCAAACCGGGGAAACGGTAAAATATAACTGGCCGGGAGTAACTGTTTCCACTGACTTTACCGGAAAGGAACTTGGAATAAAAATTAAAGGTGGCGACCGAAACTATTTCAATGTTTGGGTTGACGACAGGCCGGAACAAGTTTTACACGCCGTTAACGATACAGTGTGGTGGTACCCAGAGAAACTGTCAAAGGGCTTGCACCATTTAAAAATTGTTAAGCGAACCGAAGGCGATATGGGAATTGCAGAGTTTTCGGGCGTTTTTGTTGGGAAAAAAGAGCAGTTGCAAAAACCGGCTCCCCTCTCCCATCGTAAAATTCTGTTTATTGGAAATTCAATTACCTGTGGTTACGGAACCGAAGGGTTAAACAAGTCGGAAGATTTTAAGCCTTCCACTGAAAACTGCGAAAAATCGTATGCCCCGATAATCGCCCGCGCTTTCGATGCTCAGTTTCATTTAATTGCGCACTCGGGGTTGGGAATAATTCGTAATTATGGCGACAAAGACAAAATCTCCACCAGGTTAAAACCAATGCCCGCCCGCCTGGAGTATTTGATGGACAACGATTCCACGTTAAAATACGATCTTCAAAATTACATCCCGGATGCCATTGTTGTAAACCTGGGAACTAACGATTTCAGCACTCAGCCTTTTCCTGACGAAGAGGATTTTATCGTAGCCGGAAAGAAACTGCTGACAACGCTGAAAAAAGAGTTTCCTCAGGCAAAAATTATTTGTGTAACCGGTCCGATGACAAACGAACCGTGTTTCTCCTGCACAAAAAAAATTGTGGAACAATCAAGGGCAAATCTGAACACAACAGACATTGTTTTTGTCGGCATACCCAATGATCTGCTTAACAAAGAAGATGATCTGGGATCAGACTGGCATCCTTCGTACCGCGGGCAGTTAAAATCGGCACACGTAATTATCCCTGTTTTAGAAAACATGCTCGGATGGAAATTTTCGCTAAATGAAATTCTTGAAAACTTGTACAACTAAAAATGAAACGACGAAATTTTATTGAAATGCTGGGAGCCTCGGGCGGCGTAGTCGCCGCGGCTCCTTTTCTTACCATTCCCGAAACGTTAAACGCCAGGCCGAGAACCAAAAGTAAACGTATCGGAAACGCAGAGATGACAGCAGATTTGGTAATCGCCGGTGGCGGAACAGGAGGCTGTGCTTGCGCTCTGGGAGCTTTGCGCAACGGGCTTTCGGTAATTATGACCGAAGAAACCAACTGGATTGGCGGACAAATGACGCAGCAGGGAGTTCCGTTTGATGAGCACCGCTGGATTGAGACACACGGAGCGACAAAACTCTATCGCGATTATCGTACCGCACTTCGGAATTACTATCGGCGCAACTATCCGCTCACAAAAGAAGCAGCCGCCCGCGAAAACCTAAACCCGGGCGACGGTGCCGTTTCGCGCTTGTGTGTGGAACCGCCTGTGGCCTTGGCCGTTCTTAACGATATGCTTGCTCCCTACGTCAGCTCCGGGAAACTCACCCTTTTGCTGAACAGCAAGGCAACCGGTGCAGAAGTAAATGGCAACAAAGTAACAGCTCTCGAAGTAACCAACAAGGTAACCGGGCACCAACTTTGGCTGACGGCTCCTTATTTTGCTGATGCCACAGAAATGGGCGATTTGCTTCCGTTAACAGGAACCGAATGGATAAAAGGCACCGAATCGAAAAAACAAACCGGGGAACTGCATGCACCGGAAGTTGGTAGCCCTGACAACCAACAGGCTTTTACGCTTTGCTTTGCCATGGATTACCGCCCCGGAGAAAACCACGTTATCGACAAACCGGAGAAATACGATTTCTGGAAAAATTATGCTCCAAAGTTAACACCTCCCTGGCCCGGGCGCCTGCTCGACTTAACCTATTCTACGCCGTCAACGCTGGAACCCAAAAAGCTGGGCTTTCATCCGGAAGGAGGTCCAACCGGCAGTGTACTGAATTTATGGAACTACCGAAAAATTATCAACCGGCACAACTTTACCCAAGGTTTTTATCCGGGAGATATTACAATAGTAAACTGGCCGCAAAACGACTATCTGCTCGGAAACCTGATTGATGCAAATGAAAAGGATTTCGCAAAACATGTGGAAGGCGCACGCCAGCTCAACCTCTCGTTGCTGTACTGGCTGCAAACAGAAGTAGAACGCCCCGACGGCGGTGCTGGTTGGCCGGGTATACGTTTGCGCGGCGATATTATGGGCACCGAAAACGGAATGGCTAAATATCCTTACATCAGAGAAGGCCGGAGAATTGAGGCCATGTTTACCGTGCTGGAAGAGCATGTGGGCGTGGAAAACAGAAAACTTGTAAAAGGAGAAGCTGCATCTGCCAAGGCTGAAAGTTTTAACGACAGCATTGGAGTAGGTTCTTACTACCTCGACCTGCACCCTACTACCGAAGGCAATAATTACATTGATTTGCCTTCGCTGCCTTTCGAAATACCGTTGGGGTCACTCATTCCAAAAAGAATGGAAAACCTGCTGCCTGCTGCTAAAAACATCGGAACCACGCACATCACCAACGGTTGCTACCGACTGCATCCGGTTGAATGGAACATTGGCGAAGTGGTTGGAATGCTTGTTCAGTTTTCAGAAAAAAGAAACATTTCTCCGCGACAGGTCTGGGAAAGCCCGAAAAATCGGGGTGATTTCCAAAATTTCATTCAGAAACAAGGCGTGGAAATTAAATGGCCGAAATAAAAGAATAACTTTTCCTTTTGGATTTACCCAATTGTGTGGAAAAAGTTCAAAGGAAATAACTCCGTTCACAAACGATAAAAAAGCCGTCGTACCAGCGTTTGCAACTGCAAAACAAAGTACGACGGCTTTCTTTTTTTCTCCTTCAAATATTTGTATCGCATTAAAATTTAAAAGCCTATCTCAAAATATTTCAGAATAGCTTTATAGTTGTCCTGAGCGGTTAAGCAAGTATCCATTAAATAGCCTTTTACACTTTCCCATTCCTGTAAACCACGATAATAGAACAATTTTAATTCTTCGTCAATAATAAATGGAACAATATTATTGGCTAAACATTCTTTAAACATAACAAGCCTTCCCACTCTACCGTTTCCGTCCTGAAAAGGGTGAATACACTCAAACTTCCAGTGAAATTCAATAATGTCTTCTACCGTTTTTTCGTCTTTTGCATTGTAATTTTCAAGTAAGGCCTTCATTTCGGCATGAACCTTTTCCGGAGAACAAGTCGCGTTTCCACCAACTTCGTTCGGCATTTTTTTATAATTACCTACCTTGAACCAATCTTTACGGCTATCCGAAGTACTGGATTTCAGAATATAGTGCAGCTCCTTTATAAATGATTCTGAGAGTTTGTACTTTGCTCTTTCAATAATTAAATCTACACACCGAAAGTGATTCGTAGCCTCGATTATATCATCTACATTCACACTTTGATCTGCAATACCTATTGTATTCGTTTCAAACATAAAGCGCGTTTGCTCGTGGGTGAGCTTACTGCCCTCAATACGGTTAGAGTTATAAGTTAAATCAATTTGTGTGCGGTGATAAATTCCGCCTTTTAGCTTCATGTCTTTCTGCTCTTTCAATATATTGAGCAGCGAGTTATTGCTGAATTTCTTTTGCTTTCCCTTTTTGGGCAAAAGTGCATCTTCAGGAATATTCCACGTTTTTCCCGTTAAAAAGGCACCTTTAATTTTATCTGTAGCGCAATAGTTACGGGCAGTTCTTTCCGGTATATCCCATTTTTTTGCGTATTCACTAACTGAAATGTATTTCATAACCCATATTTACTCACATAGATTGCCATTACCGGCAAAAACGCACTCAAATATAATCAATAAACAGATAATTCTTGCCGGTAACGGCAAGAATTATCTGTTTATTGATAGTATGAATTACACAAAATGGATGCTGACAAACAGCTTACACAAACCTATTTTCGAAAGAAAATTGCTTCATTACTTTTTCAGTAATTTATAATTTTTGTATTCGAATAGCCGGACACCAAACGTTTTTTCAATAAAATAGAGCAACCGATATTTGGGTTTCATGTGCACTTTCTTCAGATCCACTTCCACCTTCCAGTTTAAACGCTCAATTCGCTGCTTCATTACAGCCGGGTGTGTCCCGTTAAATTCTGCAAGCGCATCGTATTTTCCACTGTAATTGAATTCCTGCTCACTGGCCTTTTGTTCAGCCTCATCAGCCGAAATACCACTGTAAAACTTACGCACTTCGTCAATTTTCTGCTGCATAAACCGCGGATGCCTAACCCAGCCGTAATGGTAAATTTCTGCATCAACGGGCACCACATTCAGTTTTCGTCCTGATTTGCGAAAGCCCTGTGCATCGCGGTACGACCGGATGGATTTTTCGTTGCGGATGACGCGGATTTCGTTGCGGTACCATTTTCTGGAATCGGCAACATAATCAAACGTTCCATAAAAATGTTTGTAACGAAAAAGCAATCCTTCTACTTCAGGGTTACCCAGATTATCGCTCATTGCCTTGCGAATGGCAGGCAGGTATTTCTCGTGCACAGCCTCATCTCCCTGAATGTAGAAACACCAGTCGTATTCTGCAGAAATTGCATCAAAAGCCTTATCGGTTTCAGCAGCGTAAACAGCACCACCCTTTTGCAGGGTTTCGTCCCAAACCGTATCAACCACAGAAATCTTTTCCGGATTGATATTCTCAATAATCTGCCGGGTATTGTCATCTGAGTTACCAACTGCCACAACAAAATGGTCGCAAAGCGGCAAAATCGATGTAATGGCTTCCACTACCGGAAAATCAAACTTTCCGGCATTTCGTATAAAAGTAAAACCGCAGACTTTCATTTTCTCCCTGACTTTTTACGTTTCCAAAAAACCAGGTAAAACTCAAAGGCGGAAATCAGCATTAGTGTATCGCCCAATAATTCGAGTCCTTCCTCTGTGGCTGCTTTGGCCAGCCGGTAACTGTTTTCGTCGTACAATTCGAGCCAGAATTTCGACCGCCCGAACAACCGGCTAAAAATGAAAGTAACCAGAAACCCTGCAAAAAACCAGACTGAAGCAGGCTGCGCAAAAAACTCATGTGTTGCGCTTTTCAATTTTCCAAAATCGCGCCACATCAGCCATATTGCCAAAATCAGCACTGTTAATGCCGGCCAGAACCACCATGCAATAATAAAACTAAGTTCCCGGATAAATGCAATCAGCAGAAACGCCGCAACCAGATTGGCAACCGGCTGAACCGGTTTGTGCCGGGTGCCAACCAGGAAATAAAAAACCACCAGGGATAACAGAAACAGTTCCTGAAAAATTTCGGTAAGGCTGATTTCACCAAAATACCCGTCTTCCATCGGATGAACCGCATCAAAACGAATGGCTTCAGCAATACCAAAAAACAACAGAGAGTAACCTATTACCCTGACAGCAATATTCAACGGCGTGTAACTTTTCATAACCGGTACTTAAAACCGCAAAGGTGCATTTTATTCTGCCGGCTCCAAAGCCACACTCACATAGTTTTCAAAATCGAAATATTTATTAAACGCTGCTTTTACCGATTCAACGGTCAGGCTGTTTACAATATCATCGTAAGAACCGAATTTTGAAAAATCACCGTCTTTCAGGAAATAGGTATTACTCAGAATACTCATCCAGAAGTTATTTTCACGCAAAGCAATTTCGCGCTCGCGCAGCATTTTTTCTTTTGCTTTTGCTAAATCATCTGTGCTTGGACCCTTTTCCATAAACTCTTTTATTACGTCGAAAACAGCTTGTTTCAGTTCATCCAGCTTTTCTGGAGCAGTGCCGTAATAAATTGAAATGGTGTATTCTTCATCCGGATATTTCGATGTTGAAGGCCGTGCACCAATTGAGTAAACACTACTTTTATCTTCTCGAATTACCTCAAGCAACCGGGTTCCGAGAATGCGGCCAACCGCATCAATTTTAACAGCATTTTCAGAAGAATAGTCAAAATCGCCGTGGAAAACGATGCGCTGAATACTTTTATCCTCCTGTCCTCTTTTAACTATTTTCTCAACAACTCCTGCCGGCGGATTAATATCAAGATTCCGCCATGCTTCCTTTTCGTCCAGGTATGGAATTCCGCCGATGTATTTTTCCACCATCGGTTTCAGCAGCGCAGTATCAATATTCCCCACAAAAAAGAATTTAAAATCTGCGGCGTTACGAAAACGCTCTACGGCAATTTGCCTGATTCTTGCAAAATTTGCCTCCTTTAACAATTCGGCAGACATTGGCCGGGCGCGTTCGCTGTAATTGGCCAGAATCGCACTTACCGAGTCCTGATAAACCGCTTCGGGAGATGCCGACCGGTTTTCCAAAATTCCCTGCATGCGCGACATGTATGCCTGAAAGCTGGTTTCGTCGAATCGCGGCTGTGTAAAATAGAGGTAAACCATCTGCAACAGCGACTCAATATCTTTGACGGCAGCGCTTCCGCTGAAACCTTCCCTTATTTGCGAAACGTAAGGAGAAACACTGAATACTTTATCGGAAAGCATTTTATCGAGTGTAATTTTGTCGAACCCGGCGATTCCGCTCATCGACATAATTGTTGCTGCAAAATCAGCAGACACATCGTCTTCGGCTTTATAAAGCGAAGTTCCTCCGGGGCTCCAGGCACGGAACAAAATTTCATCATCTTTAAAATCAGTTGTTTTCACAACCACTGTTGCGCCGTTTTCGAGTTTCCATTCCACGGCATCCACATTTTCCAGCTTCTTTTCATCGACCACTTTCGCCGGCCAGGGTTCATCTGCTATCAGCGGCACATCGGTAACTGCATCTTCATAAGGTTCCACTTCGGTTTCTTCCACCTCATTCAGCAATGCAAATACCTCATCTTCACCGGGAACATTAACACCTTCAATTTCGGGAGCGCTAATAACCACCACACGGTTTTCCTCGGTTATCCATTTGTCGGCCAGTGCGTTTACCTCTTCCAACGAAATGCCGGGCATAAACGAATTAAAATATTCGTACTCATTTTCGATGCCGGGGATAGCTTCCTCTGTCATTAAAAAGTTACGGGTATATTCCTGAGCGTAACGAATCGATTTCTGTTTTTCGCGCTCGTTATATGTTTTCTCAATAGTGTTAAGCAACGCTTTCTTTTGCCTTTCCAGTTCCGTTTCAGTAAAGCCGAATTTCTTCACCCGTTCGTTTTCCAGCAAAACAGCTTTTAAGCCCTCTTCGATTTTACCATTGTGGCAAACAGCTACCGACTGGTAAACATTAACCGGCCCGAACATTCCAGAATAAGTTGACTGCCCGATAATAAACGGAGGTTCTGCCAACTGTGTTTTTTCTGCCAGCCGCTCGTTAATCATCCCGTTGTAGAGGCTGTGAATTATTGAAGCCCGGTAGTCTTTCAGCTTTTTGGCTTTTTCAAGCGGGTGTTTGTACAACACAAAAGCCATGGGATATTGCGCCTCTTTGTCGGTTACAATGCTTACCAGCGTTTCTTTGTGGGGCGGAATATCGAAAAACTCTTTTGTCCGTTCTTCGGTAACCGCAGGTATTTCAGAAAATTTTTGTTTCACAGTCTGAACCATTTCTTCCTGATCGAAATCGCCAACCACAACAACTGCCATTAAATCGGGGCGATACCAGTCGTTACGAAAACGCCGCAAAGCCGCCGGCGGTGCATCCTGAATAATTTCAAGCTTTCCGATGGGAAGCCGGTTGGCATATTTTGAATCGTGCAAAAAGACCGGCAGCCATTTCTGCTGCATTCTAAAATTTGCGTTTCGTCCGCCACGCAATTCTTCACGAATTACGCCACGTTCTTTTTCAATTTCCTCATCAGAATCAGTAATCTGGGAGGCCCAGTCGTACAAAACCTGCAGCCCTTTATCCATGTAAAGTGCAGAATCGAGCGGCACTTTCAACATATAAACGGTTTCGTCGAAACTGGTGTATGCGTTAATTTCCGGGCCAAACTCCATCCCGATTGATTCGAAATAATTGATCAATTCATTTTTTGGAAAATTCTTGGTTCCGTTAAAAGCCATGTGTTCAGCAAAATGCGCCAGTCCCTGTTGGTCATCGTCTTCATCAATTGAGCCGGCCTTAACAACCAGCATCAGTTCAGCACGATTTTGTGGCTCACTATTGGCACGCACATAGTAAGTCATGCCATTTTCCAGAACACCTTTGGATACTTTTGGGTCTACCGGAATAGGGTCGCTCAAATCATAATTCTGCTGAGCTCCTAAAAGTAAACTTCCAAAAAGAAAAACAACTAAAAAAATATTTCTCATGATATCAATTTTATCAAGATTTGTAAACAAAGAATATCAATTATTACAACAAATTAATTCAAAATGGGTTTCACGGCAACAGCAAACGCGTCGTTCTCGTTTGAAGGCACAGAATCAAACCTGTTTTTCAGATCAGTAGGGGCATTTTCTGCCAAAAATGAAAAAGCTGTGTAGTGCAACAAATCCAGGTCATTATAATCATTACCCACACCAATTGTATCTTTTTGATTAATGCCCAGTAAACCACACAGGTGATTTACGCCGTGTCCTTTTGAAACCTCCCGGTTAAAAACTTCAGCCCAGATGTAGCCTTTTGTTACCGGAGAAGATGAACGAATTACCCTAATCTCGTCGGACTGACGCTCTATTTCGTTTTTCAGATTCTCGTACTTTTCCTCATCCTCTGGTATAATCAGCATAAACTGGCAAAGCCCTTTTTTGAAGCGGCTGTCGGACGTCAGCTTTTCGGCAAACGAGTTATGAAATGAGAAATACCTTTCAAACTCCTCACAATCCTGTCCGCCTTTATGATACCACAAACGATGGTTTTCCGGCGCCTCATTAAACGCATAAAAATTGTAATCTCTTTTTCTGAAATAGTCCGCGAGCAGATTCGATGATTCGCAACTGATGTTTTTATGATAAATGTGTTTCTTTTGCTTCCAATTGTAAATACCGGCTCCCGACGAATAAACAATGTAATCGAACGGCACTTCTTCCGGAATCACCTCCATCACTTTTCGCAGGTTTCTTCCGGTTGCCACCACCCTGACAACATCCATTTTTCCAAGCAATTGCAGCGCCTCCAAATTTCCCTGACTGATTGAGCGGTCGTTCTTTAAAAAAGTTCCGTCCAAATCAGTAGCCACAAGTTTTATGTTTTTCATGTTCATGGAGGCCAAAATTAACAAAATGAAAGAAAATTACACAAATACAGAACCACTGCAATCATTCCGCCAAAGACACAAAATTGCCCGTTTTACCATTTCACCCCGTCGTTTGTTAACACCGCGTAACCGGGACGCGGATTAGCCACAGAAAACGCTTTCAGTTTTTCATACGGTTCAATAACAATTCCTGCTTCTGCTATTTCTCCGTTTTTGTCGGTTATTGCCTCCAAATCCAGATCAAGATATTTTGCCAGAAAAGGATAAACTGCCTTTCGTTTGGGAAACTCGTAGCCATGTCCTTCATCGGGAAGATGCACGTTTTCAACCCTTTCCTTTTTACCCATCAGTTCGTAGATATATTGAATATGCGGGAATTCAACTTCGGGAGTATTCTTGGTCCAGTCGGCCCCGTCTGAAACCAGCAACATGGGACGCGGAGCAGCCAGCGCTGCAATTTCCACATTATTGGTCTGGTGTTTATCACTTTTGTGAACCGGCATTCCGCTTTCGCACACGCACCCGCCAAAAAAGTGTGCCGAAACCTGCACCACCGGAACTGCCACTTTTATACGGTTGTCAACCGCGGTGAGGAAAAACGCCTGGGTTGCGCCGCCCGATGCCCCGGTTATTGCTACACGTTCAGGATCAATATTTTCCAACGACAATAGAAAATCCAGCGCGCGAATGCTGTTCCATAATTGCTGTTTCAGCGCCAGCGGATGACGGTGTTTCCACCCCCACTCTGCCATTTCTCCGTACCCCACCATATCGTATGCAAAAACTACTGCCCCCATTTTTGCCAGCGCAGCACACCTGATTTGGGCATCATCACGAAAACGCCCGTAATCTTCGGGCTTTGGCCAGTGTCCGTGAGTACTCAAAATTCCGGGCACTTTCCCGGATTTCTTTTCGGGCAGGTACAAACTGCCAGTTACAAAAACCCCGGGCAAGCTTTCTATAGCCACGTTTTTCACCGAGTATCCTTCGTATTTTCGTTCGTCAGAATAACGCGGTTTTAATAGCGTTTTTTCCGGAAAAGGAACCAACCCGACACCTTCCAAAATTCCTGATTTTATAACCTCAGCACGTTTTTGCCACTCTTCTTTTGTGGTGTACTCCGCTTTGAGATTATTTATCACTTCCCTTGCCTGGTCTTCGGTATAATAATGTCCCACACAAAGGTTAGTTGCGTTCTTGTTTTGTGAAGCTGCAGGATTTGTTCCTGCGAACAAAAAAGTAAATCCGATAAAAAAACAGAGCCATTTCATTTTTTTGTTGATTAAGTTGATGTTACAATGGGTTAAAGATAGTATTTCACCAGAAGCAGAATAATAGGGTAACTCCCAATTTTGAATGCTTCACAAAAAAAAGTTCAACAAAAAATGCAAATAAAAAAAATGCGTGGCTAATTTCTACGACAGGATGTATTGAGGGGAAAAATCTACTTTTCGACTTTTGTCTCCTGCAAAACAGACTTTAGTTTTTCAAGACAAAAAGCGCCTTCGTGTGTCCAGATTGGTTCTCCATTTTTAAATACGATAAGCGTTGGGATGCGGTGAACTTTAAAATGACTGGCAATTATCGGATTTCTGTCCACATCAACTTTGACAATCCGGACGCCTTTAACTTCTTCTTTTACTTTTTTTAAAATGGGCAGGACCGCTTTGCACGGTCCGCACCAGTCGGCATAAAAATCTACAACAACCGGTTTCGATGACTTGATTATATTCAAAAACCGTTGGTTCATTTCTTCTCTTCTGTCTTCTTTTTACGCTTCTCGACAAAATCATTTATTGAGTCGCCAACCAGGTAGCCCATAGCAGCGCCCCATAACACACTCCAATACCAAACAGATTTAATAGGACAGGTACCACTGGTACAGCCTACAAACTTCCAATACAAAAAACCGCCTAAAGCGCCAACAGCGGTAAAAGCGAGAGCAGTGCTCTTTCCTTTTAGAAATGCTTTCATAATTACGTTTACAGGTTGAAACAAAACAATTCGGCTCTGGTTCCTTAAAAACCATCGAATTTTACAATATGATATAGACAAAATCGAAACTACTCAGGCAGAGCAGCTATAATTTCGCGCAGAAAATTATTCAGATTAAAATTGCCTAACCCAAAACCCATTCGAACAACCACCAGTTCTTTCGACGGAACAACATAAATGCGCTGCCCCAAAAAACCATCAGCGAAAAATACGTCGCCCGGAACATCCACCAGATCGTTTTCAGGCTGCGGTTCCTTTAGCCAGAAAGTTCCGGCATACTTGCCATCTGACGCTTCAACAGGCGCTTTCATAAAATCGACCCACTCTTTTGTAAGAACCGTGTCGCCATTGCAAACGCCATTGTTTAAAAACAGCAGGCCAAACCTGGCCCAATCCCTGACAGTACCGTAGCTGTACGAAGATGCCACAAACAAGCCGCTGGCATCGGTTTCCACTTTTGTGTTGAGCATTCCCGCCGGATAGAGTAAATCCTGATACAGGCCGGCAAGGTATTTTTCGTCGTTGTTAATCCTGTTTTTAATTATTCCGGAGAGCAAATTTGCATCGCCCGAAGAGTAATTCCAAAAACTACCGGGAGAATACGCCAGCTTGTTATCAGTAACCGAGGCAAGCATGTCTTCGCTTTGCATTAGCATAACTGTGGCATCAGAAACCGTAAAGTAATTTTCGAACCAGTCGAGCCCCGACGACATCTGGACAACATTTTTTACGCTGATTTTACGCCGTTCATCGTTCATCCAGGCATCAATTCCTACAGGCTCTTCCAGGCGCAGCAAACCGTTTTCTGCCAAAATTCCGGCCCAGGCACCAGTAATACTTTTAGTCATCGACCAACCGTGAAACATGGTATTTTTATCGTATCCGTTGAGATATTGTTCCGCAATTAACTGATTTTTGTAAACCACGGCAATACCCAATGTTTTTTTGAACGCTTCACTTTCGGGAGCATCGAAACAGGTATCAACAAATTGATGCAGCCTTGCGTAGTTAACGCCGGACGGCATGGTGTCGGCCATGATATTTCCTTTAGGCCAAGCAATGGTATCGGGGCTGAATCCGGGAACGGGTATTTTGAAACTTTCCTTTTTAAGTTCTTCCGCCGGCGTTTTCAATACAATAACAGCACCTTTCCCTTCTCTAAAAACTGCTTTGCGCCTGGCCAGGCCAAAAACAGTTGAAGTAGCCGATTTTTCTTCGTAATCCAGTTTTGTTTTTGCCAGATTGATTGGGAAAAATGAAAGGTCTTCGGCCTGAATTCTTTCTGGATTTTTATTTGCCAAAAATACACTCGAGCACATTCCTTTTGAAGCAAATGCCGTAATTATCGGTAGTCGTGCCCAAACAAACCAGGTACCACCTGCAACTACTACCAATACTACCAACCAGATTATTCTTCGTAACAATTTTTTATTCATGATTAAATCAATTTAATTTCTCCAATACAAAATAACAGGTGTCTGTTTCCGACCCCGGCTTTAATAAGTTCGCTGAAAAACGATTTCGCTTATGCCCGCTACATTTCCCTTCTCCACAAAAATCCGAATATTCAGCGTGCCATCTTTTACACTAACAATCCGCTCCCCGGTCCAATCGTATTCTCCGGCTTCCAACAATTTTACAACCGGGGCAGTTCCCTCAAATTCTATTTTTTGAGAGGTGGACAAAAACAGGTCGCCAACCTTTGCCCGTATACGGTATGTTCCAATGGGCACTGTCAACTGGTATTCAAAATAGTTTTCCGGATTTTCGCATTGCGCGGGAGTTCCTTCAAACAATACTTTTTTTAACCTGACATTTCCATTATTATCGTTTGACACCCACTCCACCTTGTCGGCAGGATTCCAATTTCCCAACACCCATCCTTTTCCCGAAAAATTTTCGAAGGCCATGTTGTTTTTCTGGTTCCCGTTTGCCCGGCGTGGCTGCCCAAAAGTAATTCTTCCCCGGGTAAAAGAGCGGGACTGAATTCCGCTTTGCTGAAAATACAAACCAAACAATTGCGGAAAACAATTTACCACATAATGAGAACAATCGTTCAGTGTTGGTTCGGTGGTTGGGTTAAGGACAGAAAACTGGAAATGCCCCCAAACTTCGTCCCCCCAGGCAGTGCCCACTGCATCTCCACGCAGCAACTTTTGTCCTTTTTTTACGGCAATATTTCGGGAATACAATCCGCTGTAGTAATAATAAATTCCGGGCTGAGATTCGCTCTCCAAAAGTACAGCAGCCCGATTTCCGGTTTCATCCAATCCTTTTGACTCAACCCACACCACGCGGCTCTCCTCAATAGCAACCAGCCAGTGTTTTTTCTGCCCCCGGGTTTTGTGCAAATCAAAGCCAATCCCTTCGTAATTAAAATAACGCGGATGCTTTTCGTTTCCCTCTGTTTTATAAAACGAAAACGGATAACTCTCCTCTTCTACACCCCACAAAAAGCCATCATTAAAACTAACCGGGAAACTGAATTGATTCGGATCTAAAAGCGGAATCCGGGAATCGCTGACACAAACCAGTGCATTTTTTGTTAAAAGCCCGTGCACCAACGAATCGGGCGACAGGGAACTTACTGTACTATTGTCGGCAACAAATATTCTGAGGTTTTTGAGCGAAAACGGCACCGAGCGACGAGCCACCTTCATCCAAAGTGTATCATTTTCTATCCGCAATTGATTGTAATGATTTTTCACATCAACGAGCTCCACTTCAACCCCGTTAAAAACAATACTTTCGCCAATGCTTAAATTGTAGTAAAAACCGTTTCCCCAACGAAAATCGGCGGCATCGGATTGTTGCGCTTTTCCTTGAAAAAAAAGAGATACCAGAAAAAAGAATATGGCGATTTTCTGTTTCAAAATAATGCAGATTTTAAGTAAACAAAACTACCAGATTTTTTGAAAATGAAAAACTCTGTTAAAAACGATAAAAAAAATCGACAATCACTTTTGCTACAATTTCATTATCGAAAAAGATAATTAGATTTGAACAAAAAAACGTTCTACTAACAACGTTTTACATAATGCATATTTTCGGGAAATTACAAACGGTTAAACACATCTGCTGGAACAGCTAAGCCGTCTTTTCTGTGCAGAAGTTGTGTTTACAAAACACAAAAAGCAGGGGTTATTAATTACTGAAAATAAAATTCTGCAAAACGTCAAACCATTTTAGTTACAACTCAATTTTTAAAATTATGACAATCTTTTTGAACCGCCTGTTCCGTGGAAGAAATAGTCAGTGGAGAATTGTTTTAGTGCTGATTTTCATATCTTTGTCGCTCTGGGGCAATGCACAGGATTTGATTATTCTGCGCGATGGCAAACGAATTCAATGCACCATTACAAAAGTTGACAACGATGTAATTCACTACACTTTTATGAAAGGTGACCGCGAACTCTCCAGCTATGTTGCAATGAGTGACGTTAAAAGCTACGACAAAAAAGTTTCGGACGATGTTACCCCGGCTTTCCGGGACTCACTGCCGGCAAGCGAAACTACAACTGTTTTTGTGGACACTACCCGTTATGTTAAGGAAACCCAACGCTGGATAAACATGATTACCTATTCTCAACGACTTGGAGTGAATGCGACGGGCTGGTCTGTTCAGTATTACGGGTATCACTTCAGAAGCTCTTTAAGATGGTACATTCCGATAGTATTCGGGATTGAGAGTATGACAATTGACCAGGAATATTTCGACCGTTCGGGATACCAATATTTAAATATGAATTACTTCAACGCAGGAATCAGCCCGTTTTATAAACTAAACGATGTTTTTTATCTAAACCTGGGTGCACAAATCATATTCGGAGAGGAAGAACTTCAGGATTATCGCGGACAGGAAAGCGACCGCTCTTTTTTCGGGATTGCTCCTTCGCAGGGAATTTACTTTATTCCAAAATCCAAATTCGGAGTAACTGTTGGAATATCTGCATACGAAAAACTGATGACTTCCAAAGTATATAAAAGCGACATCGGGCTAAAATTTGAATTAGGTATAAAATTCTAAAAATCAACTTAATAAACTCACAATGAAAAAGATACTTTTTTTATGGCCGCTCTTTTTAATCGGGTGCACAATAAGTCAGAAAATTGTGTACAGAACCGATGATTTAGCTACCAATCAGCCGATGGAAACAATTCCGGCAAAGGTAGAAGTAAGAATATTGGAAGACAACCGGAGAAATATTGAAGAGAACAATTTATTGTTTGACAATCCGCGGCAGGTTAGAGTGGATAAGAAAACAATGTGCATAAACTCCGAAAAGCATTATGCAAAAGACACTGTTGTTACCCAGATTACCCATTTGCTGGTCGACCATTTAAATCAGGAAAGGCTGTTCCAAAAGGTATTTTATAATACCAGCAACGAAAGCGATTACTATTTAACCGGCACGTTAAACAGTTTTTTCGGCGAGCAGGAATTTTCTACCGGGGCCGCAATTGGCGCAGGATTTGGCCTGATTGGCGCACTGGCTACTTCGGGCATAAAAACTCCCGGGAAAATTATTATCGACATTTCAGACCTGAAGCTGTTCAAAAAAGACGGGACGCTGGTGAAAGATTTCGGTTCGTTTTACAAAGAGTACAACGACGAGTACAGTGCCGATTCTGCCTGCTGGTGCATCTACTGGAACATGAACGAAATGCTTAAAGATTTTAACACACAACTGATTGAAAAAATCAGAAATGACCTGCACAATATAAAGTTGTAAAAACTCACCTGCCAAAGCAACAAGCTGAACCGGCTCAAATGTTATCCCCCAAATCTCACTTTTGCGATCAGTTTACTAAAAAACTCTTTCCTCCTGATTTTCAAAAACTAAACACCCCAACAGCCACTCTTCCCCAACAGCAGCAATCTACAGATGCTGATGTTTTATTTACGTAAATGTAATAGATGAAGTTTTTTTCAGTCAAATAGTACATGCACGAAAAAATTTTCGGAACTTCATATATAAATTTTTAAAATCAGAAAAAAATGAAACAGTTTTTAACACTCCTGTTTATTGCAACGGTGCTTTTCACCGCCTGTAAACAGGAACCCCAAAAAGCCCCTCAGGTGCCGCTTGAAGATTTCTTCAGGAATCCTGAAAAAACGTCTTTTAAACTCTCTCCCGACGGCAACTACTTTTCGTTTCTCGCCCCCTGGGAATCTCGTTTAAATGTTTTTGTACAAAAAATTGGTGCAGATTCGGCAATGCGAATAACCGCTGAAACCGAACGCGACATTTCCGGATATCTTTGGAAAGGAAACAATACAATTTTATTTCTGAAAGATACAGGAGGAGACGAAAACTTTCAGTTGTACAGCGTCAGCGCCGATGGCAGCGACCTGAAAGGACTGACTGTTTTTGAAAAAGTACGCACATCTTTTATTGATGATTTAAAAGAAGACGACGACGAAGTGATTGTTGGCCTGAACAAACGCAATCCCACCGTTTTCGATCCGTACAGATTAAATGTGTTAACGGGAGAAATGACCATGCTGGCCGAAAACCCCGGAAATATTATGGGCTGGATGACCGACCACGACGGGAAATTGAGGCTGGCCATTACTACCGACGGCGTAAATAACACCATTATGTACCGCGATACTGAGGATGAAGAATTCAGGCCGGTGCTCACTACCAGTTTCAAAGAAACTGTTTCTCCGGTGATTTTTACATTTGACAATAAAATGGTTTACGCCTTCTCCAACCTCAACCGCGACAAAACAGCATTGGTTAAATTTGATGTTGCAAACGGCAAAGAAACAGAAGTTCTGTTTGAAACTGACGAAGCCGACATTGACGGAATTAATTACTCCAGAAAAGATAAAAAACTGCTTTCCGTATCGTGGACAACCGATTTGGAAAAAGAACATTTTTTCGATGCTGATGCCGAAGCAATGAAAGCAGCGTTGGAAGAACAACTTCCCGGATACCAGGTAAGCGTTGGCAGCCACAACAAAGCCGAAGACAAATATATGGTTCGTACTTATAGCGACAGAAGTCGTGGTGCCTACCATTTTTACGACAAACAAACAAAAGAACTGACCAAGCTGGCTGATTTAAGTCCGTGGTTAAACGAAAACGACCTGTGCGAAATGCAACCCATTTCCTACACATCGCGCGACGGGCTAACCATCCCCGGATACCTGACACTTCCCAAAGGATACGAACACAAGAATCTGCCGGTGGTAATTAATCCGCACGGAGGCCCCTGGGCCCGCGACTATTGGGGATTCAATCCGGAAGTACAATTTCTGGCAAACAACGGATATGCTGTGTTGCAAATGAATTTCCGCGGTTCTACCGGGTTTGGCAAAAAATTCTGGGAATCGTCGTTTAAACAATGGGGTCGCACCATGCAAGACGATATTTCCGACGGAGTAAAATGGCTGGTTGACCAGGGAATTGCAGATCCTGAACGCGTTGCTATTTACGGCGGCAGCTACGGCGGCTATGCAACCCTGGCAGGTCTCACACTAACTCCTGAGCTGTATGCAGCCGGAGTAGATTACGTGGGGGTTTCAAACCTTTTTACATTTATGAATACCATTCCTCCGTACTGGAAACCCATGCTGGACATGTTGTACGAAATGGTTGGAAATCCGGTTGCTGACAGCCTGATGCTGGCAGAAGTTTCTCCGGTTTACCATGTGGACAAAATTCAGGCACCGCTTTTTGTGGCGCAGGGAGCAAACGACCCACGGGTAAATATCGACGAATCTGATCAGATTGTTAATGCGTTAAAAGCCCGTGGAATTGACGTAGAGTATTTGGTAAAAGATAACGAAGGGCACGGTTTCAGAAACGAAGAAAACCGGTTTGATTTTTACCGTGCAATGATTAAATTTTTGGATAATCACTTAAAAACGGTGGAAGAATAGATTTCTTTATCGTTCAAAAATATTAATCGGATGGCAGGTCTGGAATTAAAATTCCTTTTCCGCCATCCGATTTTTTTTGCTACTTAATTATTTCCCCAACTCGGAAGGTCAATAATTACGATAAGATTTTTAACGTCTGAATTTTTCTGAAATAAACTTCAAGCCGTCGAACAATCCCGTGCGCCAGTATCCCCACTGATGGCCGCCATTGCGAACGCGGTATTCGTGCGGAATACCCAAATCGCGCATTTTTACGTGCAATGCAGAATTTCCTTTGTAGAGAAAGTCGTCATCGCCACAATCAATATAAAACCGCACAGATTTAAGTTTCTCTTTTTCTACAGAATCGAGTAAGTGAAGCGGGCTGTACGATTTCCAGTGTTCGCTTACCTGCCCGTTGGCCGGTTTTGGCCCGTAAATATTCCCGAAGTAGTGGTCGTACGCATCGTTTGCAAGAATTTCATCATCGGTAAACGTACCTGCGCTCATGGCCACACACGACGAAAAAAGGTCTGTGTGACGCATCGCTAACAGTAAAGCACCGTTTCCTCCCATGGAAAGCCCCGACACAGCACGAAACTCTTTCTTTTTCCGGATCCGGTAGTTATCCTCGATAAAAGGGATGAACTCTTCGATGAACATATCCTCCCACGGATCTTTGCCATCAAAACTATTGATGTACCAGGTCACTTTTCCGTCGGGCATAACAATTATGCAAGGCGGAAAATCGCCATTGGCAATCCCCCTGTCGGCAATGGTGTTGGCTTCTCCAAATTGCACCCAGCCGGTTTCGTCGTCGGAATAACCATGTAACAGGTACAACACCGGATAACTACGTTCAGAGGTTTCGTAGCCGGGCGGAAGGTAAATGGAATATTTTACAGGATAGCTTACCTTTTCACTTTCGAAGACAAGCGACTCCAACACTTTCCCGTTTTGTGCAAACAGGTTCACAGATAAAATCAGCGCTGTGATTAACAAAAATGCTTTTTTCATTTTCACTGGTTTATTGTTTTAAAAATTTGACATTCAAATACTTTAACTACAGCGAATTCCTTTTAATAAACTGAAACGGACTTTTAATTCGCCTGAAATCTTTTGTTAGTATCATTTGGGCGGCAATACGTCCTATCTCGTCATGATTGGTAGAAATGGTAGTAATTCCGTCTTCCAATATTTCTTTCACCGGATTCTCGTTATATGAAACAATCCCTACATCTTTGCCCGGAACCCAGTTTTCGGCCCGACAAATTTTTATAAAGCGGTACAAATCATCGTCCGAAATAATTACATAGGCTCTGCCTTTTTCAACATCTTTTCGGCACAGTTGGTCAATTATTGAAAACTCCAGCCCGTGAACCTGACAAAAAATCTGAAACCCCCGTTTGATATAAACCGGATAGTACTGATCCGCCGGAAAAATCAGATGGATGCTGTTGTATTTTCTAATAAAATCAATCCCTTCGCTCAATGCCGACTGAATATCTTTTTCGTATTCCTGGTAAACAATAGGATAATCTTTCAGGCTTTCCAGGTTTCGGTCAACAAGCATTACTTTTTTGCGGGGAATTGTGCGAATAACACTAGCCACATCGGCATTCTCATCTTTAAAATGAGGAAGAATTACAAAATAATCGTATAGCGAAGCATGATTTTCAACAATACTTTTAAATTGCTGCAAATCGTAATTGTAAATAAAAACATCCGTTGCTGCTTTGTTGCCAAGCGTTTCAATAAAAGAGTAGTAAATGTTTCTTTTGTAATTGCTCAACTTATTAAAAACAAGCGCCACCTTAAGTTGCTTGCACACATCAACTTGATTAACATAATAACCTTTTCCCCGCACCGAAGACAAAATTCCCTTTTTACGAAGAGAAACATAAGCTTTTTCGACGGTATCGCGTGAAAGCAACAAATCTTCGCTGGTTTCATTAATAGACGGAATACGCTGTCCCTGCTTAAAAATGCCCGCTTCAATATCCGACACAATCAAATCTACAACCTGTTTGTATTTGGGAATTTCGGAGTTATGATTAATTCGTAAGTATTCTTTCATTTTATGGTGTATTGAACACAAAAATAAGGAAGTGTTTGACAGAAAACAATCGGCTTTTCACTTTTTAAATAAGGACTGAACTTTTCAACTTCAAAAGCGTTCCAATGAGCGAACAGAAAATCAGAAAAAATCAAAAATATCATGAAAAATAAAGGAATTCTATTTTTACTACTGGCAATTTTTCTGGGCGCGTGCAGCGGACGAAAGCAAAACTCATCGGAGCAGTCAGCTCAATCGCAAATACAATCTACTGAAAATACAAAAGAGCTTTCGTCGATGGCCAACCACCCCGGGAAAAAAGTGTACGATTCGGTTTGCCTGGTTTGCCACATGGCCGATGGAGCGGGAATTAGGGGGATGCACCCGCCGCTGGCTAAAACCGACTGGGTCAACGGCGACAAAGAACGGCTCATTGAAATCACGCTAAACGGGATGAGCGGAAAAATTGAAGTAAATGGCCAAACATACAACGGCCTGATGCCACCTCACTCCCACCTTAGCGACAAACAAATTGCAGATGTTTTAACCTACGTCAGGCAGAGTTTCGGCAACAGTGCCAGCGAAATAACGGTTGAAGAAGTACAAAAAGTAAGGAACAAATAGCACTTAGTCGCCCAGAATTTTTATGGTTGTACGCCGGTTTAAACGACGCCCTTCCGGGGTGTTGTTCCCGGCAACCGGGCGGTTATCGCCATATCCTTTCCAGTTAAGTCTGCTTTTTTCGATTCCCTTCTCAACAAGAAAATCAACAACAGAACGAGCCCTTCTTTCTGAAAGAGCCAGGTTTTTACTTTTTGAACCCGTGTCGTCAGTATGTCCCTGAATTTCTACCTCTAATCGATAATTGTCTTTCAAAAATTTCACCAGGTGAGTCAACTCAGGTTCCGATTCAGGCAAAATTCTGAACGAATCTGTTTCGAAATAAATGTTGTGCAGGTTCATCTCCACACCTGCTTTAACCGATACCAGGGCAATTTCCAAATTGTAGGGATTGTACACCCGGCGCGGTTCTCTCAAATCGAAAGTATTGGAGTAAAACAAATATCCCGGTTTCGACACGGAAAACAGGTAGTTTTTACCGGCTGGCATGCATATCATCAATTCGCCTTCGTGGTCTGTCTGCTCGTAACGGGGCGCTTCTCCGGCGGCTACCATGTTTTGTAGTTCCACCTCGGCTTCAACCGGTTTTTTCGTTTCAGCATCAAAAACAATGGCTTTAATGTATGTGGCAGGCCGGGGCCTTAACGACTCGTCTAAACTAAATGAATATATATCGAGGCCATGAGCACTGTCGCGCGCAGAAGAAAAAAAAGCGGTCAGCCCGTCGGCGCTAATATACAAGCCCTGCTCGTCGTTAAAAGTATTTACCGGATAACCCAGATTTTTGGGACTGGTAAACACAGAATCGCCTTCAAGCTGTGACACGTACAGGTCGAACCCGCCCATACCCACATGGGCATCGGAAGCAAAATAAAAATGTGAATTTCCTGCGTGTATAAATGGCGATGTTTCGTTTCCTGAAGTATTGATTCTGCTTCCGAGATTAACCGGCTTCCGCCACTTTAGCCGGCCACTTTTATCGGGGCCGACGCACTCCGCCCTCCAGATATCCTTTTTCCCCTGCCCTCCCACACGATTGCTCGAAAAATAAAGAAACCTGCCATCAGAAGAAACGGAAGGCTGAGCTTCCCAACCGGAAGTATTTAAAGGAGCCCCTGCGTTATAAGGCTTACTCCAGTGACCATTCTCATAAAAAGAATAATAAATATCACAACTTCCCATACCTCCGGGTCTGTTGCAGGCTGTAAAAAACAGAATTTTTCCGTTTGCAGAAAGGCTCTGTGCGCCCTCATTTTCCCTGGTATTAATATCGGAAATAGGAACTGCCTGCTGCCATGCGCCATCAACAAATTCTGAAAAGTAAAAGTCTTCCTGAGGTTGATATCCCGCTTTTTTGATAAGACGGGTTATTACCAGTTTCTGTTGGTCAATGCTCAGGCTGGGCCAGTATTCATCGTTAGTTGAGTTGACTTCATCGGGCAGTCTTTCGGGCAAGAAACTTACCGGATTTTGCATAGCTGTAACAGCAAAATGGCAACATTCAATTTTCCGTTTTACTTCGGCTTCCCGCTCTGTTTTCAACTGCCCGGCATCCAGGTAATTTTGGAAACAGGACAGTGCTTTGGAGTATTCTCCAACAGAAAACAAAGCATTACCCAAACGCCATGTTATTAGTGGCATTTCAGACTGTTTTTGCGATTCTTTTAAATGCTTAATCTCGGCCCTGGTATTTTTTGTTTCGTGATAAATATCGGCCAGCAGCAAGTGGGCATCAACATAATCAGAATTGCGATCGAGAATCCTCTCGCAGCTCTTGATTGCCGCACCGTACTCTTGTTGCGACATGAGTTCCCGGGCTTCGTCAAACCACTTGTTTATTTTTTTGTCGGATTGCGCCGAGGAGGCAATTGCAATCAACAAAAATGCTAAAATCAACCCACCATATTTCAGACGTTTCTTCTTCATTCCGAACATATTTGGTCTCATTTTCGTATAAATTATTACATCAAAATTCAAAAACGATTTAAAAATAAAACCTATTTGCATTTTGTATTTGTATTTTTTTTATTTTGGCTCTATAATTTTTAAAACCTTATCAATTTTAATTATCTCATTTTTTGAATGAACGTTGAAAATGAAACAGAAAGTAAACAAAAAAAATTACCCTGAAGGTGACAACTTCGAACGGAAACAAAAAAAGCACCTTGGAAAAAAAGACAGGAGCTCGAAAAGAAGACTTACCATTTATGACGAATTCGAAGATGAAGACCTCGTTGATTACTCAACAAATTTTGACGAGGACGAAGGTGATGATTTTTAACCACTGCACTATAAGAAAAAATTCATACTAACATATTCGTAATTAACCCCGTCCGAAACACCCGGACGTTATCTTTTTAACTACTCTGGCGTAAAAGCATCTGCGCCGGGATAGTTGTATTTTGCCCTGGCAATTTTTTCGGGAAAGCAAAAATAACCTGCTTCGGCTTTTGCACAAGCTCTGCCATCGCCATCCTGTAAAATGCATTCAATGCTGGCAATATGTTTTTCTATTGCCATTAGCCTGGCTCTGATTGTTATTTCTCCTTTTGAAATATGCACCGGTTTGGAGTAAGAAACATTCAGAAACGAAGTAACGCCCGATGTTTTCATTTTAACAAAAACCAACCAGGCTGCGGCTTCATCCATTAGTGTTGCCTGAATTCCTCCATGCAAAACACCAATCCAGCCTTCATATTCGTTTTGGGGCTGCCATTTGGCGACCAGCTCGTCACCGTCTTCCCAAAATTCCAAGTGCAAACCATGCTCGTTTGCCGGAGAACATCCAAAACAGTTGTAGGCTCCGTTATCTGCTGCGTGTGAAAAAGGATTAGTAATTTTTCTCATCGTTCTGTTTTTTATTCGGTAGTATTTATAAAAGAAAAAGGCCGGTAAAATTACCAGCCTCAATTCCTATTAAAGTAGTGTTTAATTTCCTCCTAAAATGAGCGGCAATCCGTCTTTTCCACTGCCAATTACAACAACTTTGCTGTTGGCAGATTCTGCTAAACTGGTTGTAGCGTCTATTCCGCGCTGTTTCAAAATGCGGTCTGTCAAACTCTCGCTAATAATTTGGTTGTAGTTTGCAATCCCCTCGGCTTCAATTCTGCGGCGCTCGGCCTCCGACTCTTCCCGCTGCAACCTAAACTCGTAGGCCAACGCTTCCTGTTCCTGCTGCAATTTGCTTTCTATTGCACCTTTTATTTGGTCGGGCAGGTTTATCGACCGAATCAGAAGCGCTTTCATTTCAATATAATTTTCGCCCAAAATCCTACGGGTCTCATCCTTAATTGTCTGTTCTACCTCTGCCCTTTTGGTTGAGTATATTTCTTCGGCAGTATACCTTCCGGCTACCTGACGTACAGTTGACCGAACCTCGGGAATAACCAATACATTAATGTAGTTATTGCCAAATTGCTGATGAAGATGCCCGATTGAATTAAAAGTCGGGTTAAAACGCACTGTAATGTCGGTATTGATAGATAGACCATTCTTATCCAGTACGTCCATTGTTTCCTCGCGTTGTTGTTCCCTTACGTTGTATATGTACAATTCATTCCAGGGAGCAATAACATGAAAGCCTTCTCCATAAACGTTTTCGGTATCAAGTCCTGAAGTGTATGGCCGAAAAATAATTCCGCGTTCACCGGCTTCCACAATAAAAAACATGCGGCCACCAAACAAAAGCAGAACAATTAAAACCACCACTATAGCAACAATGTAAGATGTTTTCAGATTAAATTTCATCGCAATTATTTTAAGTTTATACAAATGTAATAAGTTTAGCGGGTCTGGTAAGAATTACTTATTTTTTCTTTTTTTTCATTTTTAGGGCACAATAAGCGGGTGCATAAACACTATATTTGAATTGAAAATCAAAATGCCAATCATGAAGAAACTCAGTTACCTAATCCTGTTACTGTTCTTATCGACAGTGCTCCCGGCACAAAATTTTTTCAGAGAAAAATTCGACAACGGCAAAAAATATATTCTGTTGGCCAACCCAACTGCAGGTAATATTGAAACAATAAACTTTCTTGTAAACCAAGGCTTGTTAAAAGTCGATCTGCGCAAGGTCCATTTTGTGGGCGTTTATTTTGAACACCAGAATTATGATTTTAAGAAGAGTAAAAAATACATTCACGAACAAGAACTCACTCACTTCGATCTGCACGAATTCAGAGGAGATTTGAGCAAAAATAAATTGTTTGCGAACAACAGTTTAACGGAAGAGCTAAAATATGTCTTCCGAAATTCTGCGGGAATTTTCTTTTTTGGCGGGCCGGATATTCCGCCGGGAGTTTACAACGAAAAAAACAGCTTGTCGGTAGTAACCGATCCCGAGAGGCATTATTTCGAAACCACTTTTCTGTTTCACCTGCTAGGCAGCTTTCACAACGAAAAGTTCACTCCCTTTTTACAAGAGAACCCGGATTACTTTATTACCGGTTTTTGCCTGGGGATGCAAACCATGAATGTTGCCACCGGAGGCACGCTCATCCAGGATATTCCGGCAGAAGTTTACGGTGCTGTAACCGACAAGGCTACCTTGGAAACCCCAAAAGAAAACCTGCACCGCAATTACTGGCAAAACATTTCTGATGACACCCAGCTTATGGGGATCAATTTTCACCCGATACGTTTCACTACTCACCCGTTTTTCACCAAACGCGTAAAAGCCGGAAAAGACAGCAGCCCGTTAGTTTTAAGCAGTCACCACCAAGCAGCAGAAAAATTGGGGAAAGGTATGTTAGTAACAGCGGTGTCGTCCGATGGAAAAATTGTAGAAGCCCTTGCCCACGACACCTATCCGCATGTTTTTGCTGTACAGTTTCATCCCGAGGTACCGGCGTTATATGAGAACCAGGAAAAAAGAAAATTTCACCCGGACGACGCGCCCCAAACCTACCACCAAATCATCGGTAAAAAGGGATTAAAATTCCATAAAAAATACTGGAAGTATATTTCAAAAGCACTTAAGAAGGCAGGCAAATAATTCATCCTTTAGCATCGCGTTTTACATTAAAAATTTCTCCCTCGTATTTTAATAAAATTCTTCTTTTGTGACGTTGTCAAGAACTTCGCATGCTGACAAGTGCAAGAGCATGAACAAATCAGACTGTCAAGGAAGATCAGGTTGAATGTCGTCTCAATTTTGCATCTAACCACAACTACGCGCTCCAAGATGCTCATGTAAGCTAGTTGAATGTCGTCTCAATTTTGCATCAAACCACAACAAAGCCATTGAAAAGCTTGATAGCAAAGGGTTGAATGTCGTCTCAATTTTGCATCAAACCACAACCAAATGATAAGCGAAGTCGAATTTCAAAAGGTTGAATGTCGTCTCAATTTTGCATCAAACCACAACGTCGTCGATAACTTTATGAAATGTAAGATGGTTGAATGTCGTCTCAATTTTGCATCAAACCACAACAACGAACTTTCCGGCCTGACCTTCGTAAGTGTTGAATGTCGTCTCAATTTTGCATCAAACCACAACTATCAGGGCATTGGATGCCGCTTTGGATGCGTTGAATGTCGTCTCAATTTTGCATCAAACCACAACTTTCGGGTGGTGTCCCTTCGACTATTACTAGTTGAATGTCGTCTCAATTTTGCATCAAACCACAACTTTTTAAGCTGTCTATTTCATAATTTAGCAGTTGAATGTCGTCTCAATTTTGCATCAAACCACAACTTACATGAATGGTTTAAAAAGTTCCATTAAGTTGAATGTCGTCTCAATTTTGCATCAAACCACAACCAGAATAGCATATTAACCTATTTTTACTTCGTTGAATGTCGTCTCAATTTTGCATCAAACCACAACTTCGGGAATATCAGGAACAATTTCGTATGAGTTGAATGTCGTCTCAATTTTGCATCAAACCACAACAAGGACATAAGAGATTTGTTCGGACACTCTGTTGAATGTCGTCTCAATTTTGCATCAAACCACAACTATCAGGATTCAGAAGGGAATTTGTTTGAGGTTGAATGTCGTCTCAATTTTGCATCAAACCACAACATGTCGCCAATCGAAGTTGTTATCCAAAAGTTGAATGTCGTCTCAATTTTGCATCAAACCACAACTTGCGGACGGTTAAATTTTCTGCGTAGTTGTTGAATGTCGTCTCAATTTTGCATCAAACCACAACTACCAGCATATTATTTCACAAATAACTCATGTTGAATGTCGTCTCAATTTTGCATCAAACCACAACTTGGCAGTCGAATGGGGTGATTATGACGGTGTTAAATGTCGTCTCAATTTTGCATCAAACCACAACTATCAGGACGGCGAAGGAAATTTGTTTGAAGTTGAATGTCGTCTCAATTTTGCATCAAACCACAACGACCGGGCAGATGACCTGATAAAACGCGGGGTTGAATGTCGTCTCAATTTTGCATCAAACCACAACGCTGTCGCAGCGCGAGCTGCTGATAGTCACGTTGAATGTCGTCTCAATTTTGCATCAAACCACAACCAGTATTAAAAGCAGGTAAGAAGGGGATCAGTTGAATGTCGTCTCAATTTTGCATCAAACCACAACCTTCAACGTATTTGTATAAAAAATCGTTTTGTTGAATGTCGTCTCAATTTTGCATCAAACCACAACTACACCGCAGGCGGCATTGCCCTTGCACGGTTGAATGTCGTCTCAATTTTGCATCAAACCACAACCCCCCTCCCTTCTTATATTTTGTTTCTAAAGTTGAATGTCGTCTCAATTTTGCATCAAACCACAACTACGCTATGAGGGCTCCTGCCTGTATCAACGTTGAATGTCGTCTCAATTTTGCATCAAACCACAACTCAGAAACATCGGCGCCAGCCATCCAAAAAAGTTGAATGTCGTCTCAATTTTGCATCAAACCACAACTTGGGAATCTTATTTACTTCATGATTACGAGTTGAATGTCGTCTCAATTTTGCATCAAACCACAACAACTCCGGGAACTACAAGTACAAACAGGATGTTGAATGTCGTCTCAATTTTGCATCAAACCACAACGTTGGCGCAGGACAAAGAAATTATACAGGTGTTGAATGTCGTCTCAATTTTGCATCAAACCACAACGGGGTAGCGATGCAAATACACCATGGATGCGTTGAATGTCGTCTCAATTTTGCATCAAACCACAACCTGGTAATCGCTCTCGTTCATACCACGTTTGTTGAATGTCGTCTCAATTTTGCATCAAACCACAACTAAAGTGTATACTTCTTCGCCTACATTTAGTTGAATGTCGTCTCAATTTTGCATCAAACCACAACCTTTCTGCGGTTTGATGCGGATAAGGCCGGTTGAATGTCGTCTCAATTTTGCATCAAACCACAACTAATAATATCAATGTGACCGTCTGGAAATGTTGAATGTCGTCTCAATTTTGCATCAAACCACAACCTGGATTTATCATCTTTTAACGCCGTTGTTGTTGAATGTCGTCTCAATTTTGCATCAAACCACAACCGGAGGGCAGAGAGCAGAGAGCAGGGAGGAGTTGAATGTCGTCTCAATTTTGCATCAAACCACAACGCCTTGTTTTTTTGCCATTAAATATTTTCAGTTGAATGTCGTCTCAATTTTGCATCAAACCACAACTGAAGATTCGGCGTATAAAATTTTGCCTGAGTTGAATGTCGTCTCAATTTTGCATCAAACCACAACGGGCAGGAATCTACAGACGGAAGTGTTTACGTTGAATGTCGTCTCAATTTTGCATCAAACCACAACCCTGACGACACTAAAGATGTGGTAAAGGAGTTGAATGTCGTCTCAATTTTGCATCAAACCACAACCACCAATGAAATTCAATTTCAGCGCAAAGAGTTGAATGTCGTCTCAATTTTGCATCAAACCACAACAAGTCCACGGGCAATACCCAGTCCCTGGTAGTTGAATGTCGTCTCAATTTTGCATCAAACCACAACCGATTGCACTTCGATTGAAAGTTTGTGCTAGTTGAATGTCGTCTCAATTTTGCATCAAACCACAACAAGTCCACGGGCAATACCCAGTCCCTGGTAGTTGAATGTCGTCTCAATTTTGCATCAAACCACAACCGATTGCACTTCGATTGAAAGTTTGTGCTAGTTGAATGTCGTCTCAATTTTGCATCAAACCACAACTCCCCTTCGTAAGCTCTCTAATATCGCCGAGTTGAATGTCGTCTCAATTTTGCATCAAACCACAACTTTCACCTGACAGTAAACGCAGTTCATAATGTTGAATGTCGTCTCAATTTTGCATCAAACCACAACCACTCATGGCATTGAGTGCCTCTTCTGCTTGTTGAATGTCGTCTCAATTTTGCATCAAACCACAACAGTTGAGCATGAAGTTGACGAGGAACATGAGTTGAATGTCGTCTCAATTTTGCATCAAACCACAACAATGCTGTCAGTTGCCATAAAAGCACAACAGTTGAATGTCGTCTCAATTTTGCATCAAACCACAACTTTCTCCATGAGGTTATAGAAAGTCCTGCGGTTGAATGTCGTCTCAATTTTGCATCAAACCACAACTTAACGATCATGAGTAAAAAATTAACAGATGTTGAATGTCGTCTCAATTTTGCATCAAACCACAACCGATTGCACTTCGATTGAAAGTTTGTGCTAGTTGAATGTCGTCTCAATTTTGCATCAAACCACAACTCCCCTTCGTAAGCTCTCTAATATCGCCGAGTTGAATGTCGTCTCAATTTTGCATCAAACCACAACTTTCACCTGACAGTAAACGCAGTTCATAATGTTGAATGTCGTCTCAATTTTGCATCAAACCACAACTTTCTCCATGAGGTTATAGAAAGTCCTGCGGTTGAATGTCGTCTCAATTTTGCATCAAACCACAACTTAACGATCATGAGTAAAAAATTAACAGATGTTGAATGTCGTCTCAATTTTGCATCAAACCACAACTGTTGTTATGCGCTGGGTGGTATAATTTACGTTGAATGTCGTCTCAATTTTGCATCAAACCACAACAGTGCGCCTGTGCCGTTGAATACTTTCTTAGTTGAATGTCGTCTCAATTTTGCATCAAACCACAACTTATCGGCAACCCCCTTGTAGGAACTTTTCGTTGAATGTCGTCTCAATTTTGCATCAAACCACAACAGGGATTTCAGGTTGTAATTATGTTACCCGGTTGAATGTCGTCTCAATTTTGCATCAAACCACAACTAGTTTTTGATTCGATTCGAATGACAAGCTGTTGAATGTCGTCTCAATTTTGCATCAAACCACAACATGACGCACGACGTGATGTCACGGCCAAATGTTGAATGTCGTCTCAATTTTGCATCAAACCACAACTTGATAAAGATGTGAGTCAACCGATTTTATGTTGAATGTCGTCTCAATTTTGCATCAAACCACAACTAGCAAGGTGGAGATAAAAAATTTGGGGCGTTGAATGTCGTCTCAATTTTGCATCAAACCACAACCACTACCTTGCCTACAGATTTAAGCGTGCTGTTGAATGTCGTCTCAATTTTGCATCAAACCACAACCTATTGAAACCGTTCGAACACACAAAAAGAGTTGAATGTCGTCTCAATTTTGCATCAAACCACAACTAACTCCTTAAGTCTTCCGCGCTCCTCGCGGTTGAATGTCGTCTCAATTTTGCATCAAACCACAACGAAACACCATTTGAAGAATTTCTCATTGTGTTGAATGTCGTCTCAATTTTGCATCAAACCACAACGGAATGCACGTAGTAACGGGTGCAATTCAAGTTGAATGTCGTCTCAATTTTGCATCAAACCACAACATAAATATGATACATACATGTGAACAGATTGTTGAATGTCGTCTCAATTTTGCATCAAACCACAACTCGTTTTTGTCTGGCTTGTTGGCTAGTACCGTTGAATGTCGTCTCAATTTTGCATCAAACCACAACGGTTTGGTCTCCGGTGGTTTCGTTAGCCGGTTGAATGTCGTCTCAATTTTGCATCAAACCACAACGCTGGCAGGTGTTTTACATTCGGATCGAAGTTGAATGTCGTCTCAATTTTGCATCAAACCACAACTTCTAGTTTGGTATATAATTCCAGAAAAATGTTGAATGTCGTCTCAATTTTGCATCAAACCACAACTTTATCAACCATGTAGGAATATGCAAGGTTTGTTGAATGTCGTCTCAATTTTGCATCAAACCACAACATAGAACTAGGTAGAAATCCATTCGGCTTTGTTGAATGTCGTCTCAATTTTGCATCAAACCACAACTGCAATTCGTTGTTGCTTCTTTCCGGCATTGTTGAATGTCGTCTCAATTTTGCATCAAACCACAACATTGTTTTCTTCTTCGCTGAATAAATCAACGTTGAATGTCGTCTCAATTTTGCATCAAACCACAACCGTTTGCCGTGGTCTTCGGTAATGGTTGTTGTTGAATGTCGTCTCAATTTTGCATCAAACCACAACTCCCGGTAGTTGTGCATAGTAATTGTTCCGGTTGAATGTCGTCTCAATTTTGCATCAAACCACAACCCAAGGATAATCATAATAATCATTAGTTCTGTTGAATGTCGTCTCAATTTTGCATCAAACCACAACTTTTTTTATTTTGTCGTTGTGAAAATACGAGTTGAATGTCGTCTCAATTTTGCATCAAACCACAACGTTTGCCACGTGTTAGCCATCTGGCGGGATGTTGAATGTCGTCTCAATTTTGCATCAAACCACAACAAAGGTCGTCCAACTCTGCAATAAATTGCGGTTGAATGTCGTCTCAATTTTGCATCAAACCACAACTAATATCATGACAACTTACAAAAAAAATTAGTTGAATGTCGTCTCAATTTTGCATCAAACCACAACTTTAACGACGATGGACTGAACAATTCATTAGTTGAATGTCGTCTCAATTTTGCATCAAACCACAACGTACCGACGGGAAGGTGTATCCATTTCCCGGTTGAATGTCGTCTCAATTTTGCATCAAACCACAACCCACATAGCTCGCGAACGTTGTGCGTTATTGTTGAATGTCGTCTCAATTTTGCATCAAACCACAACGCCCTGAAGGCCTGGAAGGACGGTTAACCGTTGAATGTCGTCTCAATTTTGCATCAAACCACAACCCTGAGTAAATTCTAAAGTATTACCTGTAAGTTGAATGTCGTCTCAATTTTGCATCAAACCACAACTTGGCCGGCCACACTTGCAAGCTTCCCTTCGTTGAATGTCGTCTCAATTTTGCATCAAACCACAACCACTCGGATGGCAACGGCAACACCTCGCCTGTTGAATGTCGTCTCAATTTTGCATCAAACCACAACATGGCGCTCATGCCCAACTCTTTGGCTATGTTGAATGTCGTCTCAATTTTGCATCAAACCACAACTTTATCCAATTAATCAATGCTTTGCCCGTTGTTGAATGTCGTCTCAATTTTGCATCAAACCACAACCCAGTTGTTTATCTAGTATTTCTGCTTCAAGTTGAATGTCGTCTCAATTTTGCATCAAACCACAACTTTTGCCCGCTAAATAAAAATATTTTTGGTGTTGAATGTCGTCTCAATTTTGCATCAAACCACAACCCTAATTTTTGTAGTATAAATTCATTGTCAGTTGAATGTCGTCTCAATTTTGCATCAAACCACAACTTCAATCCGTTCCATTGCTTCCAAATTTTAGTTGAATGTCGTCTCAATTTTGCATCAAACCACAACATAACAGGGATGAACCTGTAAATTTCAAGAGTTGAATGTCGTCTCAATTTTGCATCAAACCACAACCCTCAATTGTCCCCCTCCAGGGGGACGAGGTTGAATGTCGTCTCAATTTTGCATCAAACCACAACTTCTTTTTCGTCAACCCCCGCGATTACAGGGTTGAATGTCGTCTCAATTTTGCATCAAACCACAACGCTTAGCCCGACATTAACAAACCCGCGAGTGTTGAATGTCGTCTCAATTTTGCATCAAACCACAACAATCTCAATTTCACGGTTAAACCCCTGAGGTTGAATGTCGTCTCAATTTTGCATCAAACCACAACTAAGGGGGAGGAATAGCTTGTAAACACTGGCTTTTTCTCCAATTTTACAATCAAATAATTCCTGCTTCCGCACAAAGAAGTGGTTTAATGCGTCCATTTTTTTATTTCTAGTGGCAAAATCAATTTTCTTTTTTCAGTATTTCAAAGAACAACATAAAAGTAGATATTTTTAACAGATCCTCAAAGTTTTTAACGCGCTGAAACTCCTTGGTGTTCCCCTCTTCAGAACATTTCCAATTGTTTGGGGCCGGCGGGCAAGGGCGATGACTTTTTGCCCCACACATTTACAATATTTCCATATTGCTTGTCGGTTACCGCAAGTATGCTCACCTGCCCTTTCTGGGGAATAAATCCCTTCACCCTTTTTATATGTACTTCTGCACTCTCTTTACTGGCACAATGCCGGTTGTACACCGAAAACTGCATCATACTGAAACCATCGTTCATCAGGTCTTTTCTGAAACGGGTGGCCTGCCGCCGTTCGGTTTTGGTGGTAACCGGCAGGTCGAAAAACACAAACAGCCACATAATATGGTAAGCATTTAAACGGGTTAGTTCCATAGTTCTTTTATCAGACCTTTTCCTAACTTTCCAATGTCTGAAATTTCGAAAAAGATTTCTATTCAAATTCAGGATAAATAATTTTACGGGTCTCCCCGCTATAGCAGCGGCTTAGCGATGCTGTTGTTTGCGAAAGCGCCACCATTAATGGCCTTTTGTTTTCGGCAATATATACATCGGCGGCCATGAGCTGCAGCAGTTCCGCTTTATGCTCCTTTTCGAGCATCAGTGCATCAGGATATTTTTCGTACAGATTGAAAGCAATTTCATCAACCCAGGGGCGATAAGGTTCCATAATATCATCGGCCAGGCAAAACGCATTGTACCGGTTCCGGTGGTGGATACCCAAGGTAGCCAGGAGGCCCGAACCGGACAACGCCCGGGCTACAGCCGACCGCAACAGAATATACCCGTAGTTAAGAAACGGGTTGGGCGGTTCGCCATATCGGTCGCGAATAAACGTTTTGCCAAAAAGAGCCGTCCAGTATATGCGCGAGGCAAACCCTTCGCGGTTGTCACTGTCGCCACTTTTAATGGCTCGGGCAAGGGTTTTAAGTTGCGAAGCCGGCTTCCCAAACTTTTCGAGCAGGCGTGCCTGGTTTTTTATTTTCATCTCGATGGTTTGTTTCCACAGGTTCTTTTTAAGTGGCTCTGAAGCCGCAATTTGTGCCCTGAACAGTTCGCTTTGAATATGATGTGCATCCAGCGGCAACAGCATTGACGACGGCATATGTTTACTGTCGCAAAGCACAGTGGCCACATTAAACTCTGCTAGCTCTTCCACCAGTTTCATGGTAAATGAAATCTGGGGATGATCGAGCACAATAAATCCGAGGTCTTCAACCGGGGCTGTTTTTAAAGGAACACCGGATTTTTCTGACGCCACCAGTTGTTTGTTCTTTAACGATAAATGGCAGGGGCTGGAAATAAATAAGGTTCTTTTTAGCATGGATTTTGGTTTTTCTTGAAATACTTTCGGGCTTTACTGGCACCGAAAAACTATTATTTTATTCCGAAATGTCTTTTTAACCTTCGATGTTTCTGTTCCTAGGAATCATTCGCCCTATCAATTTTAAGTTCGTTATACTTTTCAATCTTTTCTGCAGAATGATATTTAACGAGGTTACTCTTATCGTTGAACCATTCCATTACTTCGGCACGACTTAACTTCGTTGTTTTCGGCGAAATCATAGTCAAATACGAACTCCACGGATAATCTAGGAAATGCTCGCAAAAACCGTGATGAATCGGGTTATGATGAATGTAATAAACCAGGTACTTCAGGTGTATTTCCGAATGGATTTCTATTCTTCTGAATGGGTGTTCAAACAGGCTGCCGGTTCGGCGAAAGCGTTTGTTTATGGCTTTTGTGTAGGCATTAAATAAATGGGAAAATTGGTTTGTCGGGTTATATCTTTTTGAAATGTTTTGGGTATTTGAAACGCTTTCGGGTCTAAAAGACACCGAAAGGTTTGTTGCTGACCCCGAAGTGTCTTTCCGACCTTCGGGAGTCTGAGTTCCCATGAAAGATATTTCCTCCTCCTTTCTTATTCTTACCAAGAAATGAAAATGATTTCTCATCAAAACCCACGCAAATGTATCGGCCACTGGCGAAACATACTTATCGTACAGATGAAGAAAATATTCATAATTCTCATTTTCCCGAAATAGGTTACAACCATTGATTCCCCGGTTATAGATATGGTAAAACTGTCCGTATTCGAGTGATACTGGTCCCATTTATTTGCATTTAAAAACGTTCGAGATTTTCGGAAACGCTTTCGGGGATATAAGACACCGAAAGGTTTGCCGCTGCCCCCGAAGTGTCTTTCCGACCTTCGGGAGTCTGAGTTCCCATGAAAGATATTTCCTCCTCCTTTCTTATTCTTACCAAGAAATGAAAATGACTTCTCATCAAAACCCACGCAAATGTATCGGCCACTGGCGAAACATATTTATCGTACAGATGAAGAAAATACTCGTAATTCTCACTTTCCCGAAATAGGTTACAACCATTGATTCCGCGGTTATAGATATGATAAAACTGTCCGTATTCGAGTGATACTGGTCCCATTTATTTGCATTTAAAAACGTTCGATGTTTTCGGAAACGCTTTCGGGT
>NZ_FQUM01000004.1 GCF_900129025.1 Mariniphaga anaerophila
TTTGCTTCGGAGAAACGGCTACTGTTACTCTTTCTGCTCAGGGCGGAACTGGTGCTTACGCTTACACTTTCAACGGAACTACAAACTCTACAGGAGTATTTGAGAATATAGCCGCTGGAACTGATTACGCCTGGAGCGTGACTGACGAAAACAGCTGCGAAGATTCCGGTTCTATCGATGTAACTCAGCCCGAAGATTTACTCTGCTCAACAGAGCAGGATAGTCCGGTTACTATTTTTGGAGAAAGCAACGGAGTTGCAACAGTTACTGTCTCCGGTGGTGTTGAACCTTACTCATACCTCTGGGACAACAACGAAACAACTGCTACTGCATCTCAACTCAACGCCGGAACACATTCAGTTACAATTACTGATGGCAACGGTTGCGAGACTTCATGTGAGGTTACTATTACTGAACCCGGACAACTTTCCTGTTCTGTAGTAATGGACAGCCAGGTTGTTTGCTTTGACGAGGCGAACGGACAAGCAACCGTTTCGGTTACTGGCGGGGTTCAGCCCTACTCATACCTCTGGGACAACGGTGAAACAACTGCTACTGCTACTCAACTTAATGCAGGAACACACGAGGTTACTGTAACAGATACCAACGGAGCCGAAACTACCTGCAATGTGATTATCACTCAGCCGGAAGTTCTTGAAGCCAGCGCGGAAGTTACTGCTGAAATTAAATGTTTCGATGGAACGGCTACTGTCACTCTTTCTGCTCAGGGCGGAACTGGTGCTTACTCTTTCACTTTCAACGGAACGACAAACTCTACAGGAGTATTTGAGAATATAGCTGCTGGAACTGATTACGCCTGGAGCGTGAAAGACGCAAACAGCTGCGAAGATTCTGGTTCTATAGACGTGACCCAGCCTGCTCTTCTCGAAGCAGAAGCAAATGTTACTGCGGCAATCAAATGTTTCGATGGAACGGCTACTGTTACTCTTTCTGCTCAGGGCGGAACTGGTGTCTACTCTTACACTTTCAACGAAACGACAAACTCTACAGGAGTATTTGAAAACATAGCCGCTGGAACTGATTACGCCTGGAGCGTAACTGACGAAAACAGCTGCGAAGATTCTGGTTCTATTGATGTGACTCAGCCTACTCTTCTCGAAGCAGAAGCAAATGTTACTGCGGCAATCAAATGTTTCGATGGAACGGCTACTGTTACTCTTTCTGCTCAGGGCGGAACTGGTGCTTACGCTTACACTTTCAACGGAACTACAAACTCTACAGGAGTATTTGAGAATATAGCCGCTGGAACTGATTACGCCTGGAGCGTGACTGACGAAAACAGCTGCGAAGATTCCGGTTCTATCGATGTAACTCAGCCCGAAGATTTACTCTGCTCAACAGAGCAGGATAGTCCGGTTACTATTTTTGGTGCAAGCGACGGAGTTGCAACAGTTACTGTTTCCGGCGGTGTTGAACCTTACTCATACCTCTGGGACAATAACGAAACAACTGCTACTGCATCTCAACTCAACGCTGGACTACACTCTGTTACTGTTACTGACAACAACGGTTGCGAAACGTCATGCGAAGTTACTATTACTGAACCGGGACAACTTTCCTGTTCTGTAGTAATGGACAGCCAGGTTGTTTGCTTTGACGAATCGAATGGACAAGCAACCGTTTCGGTTACTGGTGGGGTTCAGCCTTACTCATACGAATGGGACAACGGGGAAACAACTGCTACTGCTACTCAACTTAATGCAGGAATACACGAGGTTACTGTAACAGATAACAACAGAGCCAAAACTACCTGCAATGTGATTATCACTCAGCCGGAAGTTCTTGAAGCCAGCGCGGAAGTTACTGCTGAAATCCTTTGCTTCGGAGAAACGGCTACTGTTACTCTTTCTGCTCAGGGCGGAACTGGTGCTTACGCTTACACTTTCAACGGAACTACAAACTCTACAGGAGTATTTGAAAACATAGCTGCTGGAAACGGTTACGCCTGGAGCGTGACTGACGAAAACAGCTGCGAAGATTCTGGTTCTATTGATGTAACTCAGCCTACTCTTCTTGAAGCAGAAGCAAATGTTACTGCAGAAATCAAATGTTTCGATGGAACGGCTACTGTTACTCTTTCTGCTCAAGGCGGAACTGGTGCTTACGCTTACACTTTCAACGGAACGACAAACACTACAGGAGTATTTGAAAACATAGCTGCTGGAACTAATTACGCTTGGAGCGTAACTGACAAAAACAGCTGCGAAGATTCCGGTTCTATTGATGTAACTCAGCCCGAAGATCTACTCTGCTCAACAGAGCAGGATAGTCCTGTTACTATTTTTGGTGCAAGCGACGGAGCTGCAACAGTTACTGTCTCCGGTGGTGTTGAACCTTACTCATACCTCTGGGACAATAACGAAACAACTGCTACTGCATCTCAACTCAACGCCGGAACACATTCAGTTACAATCACTGACGGCAACGGTTGCAAAACGTCATGCGAAGTTACTATTACTGAACCCGGACAACTTTCCTGTTCTGTAGTAATGGACAGCCAGGTTGTTTGCTTTGGCGAGGATAACGGACAAGCAACCGTTTCGGTTACTGGTGGGGTTCAGCCTTACTCATACCTCTGGGACAACGGTGAAACAACTGCTACTGCATCTCAACTTAATGCAGGAACACACGAAGTTACTGTAACAGATGCCAACGGAGCCAAAACTACCTGCAATGTGATTATCACTCAGCCGGAAGTTCTTGAAGCCAGCGCGGAAGTTACTGCTGAAATCCTTTGCTTCGGAGAAACGGCTACTGTTACTCTTTCTGCTCAGGGCGGAACTGGTGCTTACTCTTACACTTTCAACGGAACGACAAACTCTACAGGAGTATTTGAAAATATAGCTGCTGGAACTGATTACGCCTGGAGCGTGACTGACGAAAACAGCTGCGAAGATTCTGGCTCTATTGATGTAACTCAGCCTACTCTTCTCGAAGCAGAAGCAAATGTTACTGCGGCAATCAAATGTTTCGATGGAACGGCTACTGTTACTCTTTCTGCTCAGGGCGGAACTGGTGTTTACGCTTACACTTTCAACGGAACAACAAACTCTACAGGAGTATTTGAGAATATAGCTGCTGGAACTGATTACGCCTGGAGCGTAACTGACGAAAACAGCTGCGAAGATTCCGGTTCTATTGATGTGACTCAGCCTGCATTACTCTCAATCGAAATCACAAATAAAACAGATGTGATATGTAGCAGTGATGCTGACGGAGCAATTGACATTACCGTTTCAGGAGGCACACTCCCCTACTCTTTCGAATGGACCAAAGACGGTGAAAGCTATGCTTCAACAGAAGATCTTACGGACTTGTCTTCCGGAGTTTACACAGTTACAGTTACCGACGGAAACGAATGTTCTTCCACAGAAACTGTTACCATTAATGTGTTAGACACCGAAGCGCCGATTCTGGTCGGACAGATTCCACAGGGAGAAACAGCAATGAACCTTTGCTTTACTGAAATCCCGGAAGGACCGACTGAAGAGCAAATCGCCTCACTTTTCACTGACAACTACGATGGAGTAAATGTTAGCAAAACAGGTACTCCCGAAGGTGAAAATTGCAACTGGACGGTAACCTACAATTATACAATTACAGACGACTGCGGTAACGAAGCAGAGCCTGTTTCAGTTACTTACCAGGGAGGAGACACCGATGCGCCGGTATTTACCTGCAACAGCATCAGTATAAATATCAGAACTAACGGAATATACATTCTTTCCAATACAGACATCAGCAGGCTGACCGGAGAAGTAACCGACAACTGCACTTCAGAAGAAGACATCACAATAGATGTAAATCCGCGCAGGTTCTCGTGTGAAGATGTTGGCAAAGACGTAGTGGTGACTATTACGGCAACAGACCTTTGTGGAAACGTTAGCGAATGTGAAACGACTGTCGCGGTAAGAGACAACCGTCCGCCGGAAATTTTATGTCCGGGAGACATAGTTGTATCTAACGACGAAGGCAGCAACGGAGCTGTTGTAAACTTCGAAGCAACTGCAACCGACAACTGCTCAGCTACCGTTACATACAGTCACCAACCCGGAAGCGAATTCCCAATCGGAACTACGCTGGTTACAGCAACTGCAACCGACCCGTCTGGTAATACTTCAAACTGTACATTCAACATAACAGTTACCGATGGAGAATCTCCGGAACTGATTTGTCCTGATGATATTACAGTTTCAAACGACGAAGGAGAATGCGGAGCAATTGTTTTCTTCGAAGCTCAAGCAAGCGATAACACATCAAATGTTACCGTCACATACAGCCACGAGCCGGGAAGCTTGTTCCCTGTTGGTACAACAACTGTTACTATTACAGCTGCAGATGACGACAACAACACAGTTACCTGCTCATTCGATATCACAGTAACCGATGACGAAGCTCCGTTCATTTCCTGCACGGAAGACATTGAAGTTGCTGCCGACGCAGGCATGTGCGAAGCGACGGTTCAAATTCCTGCCTTGGTTGAAGTGGGCGACAACTGCAATTACAGTTACGCAAACGACTTTAACGAAGGAATTGATGCCAGCGGCACTTACCCAATCGGAACAACGGTTGTTACCTGGACGGTTACTGATGAGTCGGGCAATTCTGCTACTTGTTCTATGACGGTAACAGTAACAGACGAAGAAGACCCGTTCATCTCTTGCACGGAAGACATTGAAGTTACTGCCGAGGCTGGAGAATGCGAAGCAGACGTTTTGGTTCCTGCTCTCGCTGAAGTTGGCGACAACTGCAATTTCACTTATACCAACGACTTTAACGGAGGCACCGATGCCAGCGGTACTTACCCGGTAGGTACCACAGTTGTTACGTGGACTGTTACTGACGGATCGGGCAACACGGCTACTTGTTCTGTAACGGTAACTGTTATTGCTGCACCGGTTGCGGTTGACGATGAAACATCAACAAGCTACAATTCACCGGTTGATATCGCAATTCTCGAAAATGATATGGATTGTAAAAACAGCCTTGACCCGAATTCTGTTACCGTAACAGAAGACCCTGCGAACGGAACAGTAACATTCGACAGCGAAACAGGAATGGCTACTTATACTCCGGCTACCGGATTTACCGGAACCGACACATTTACCTATTCGGTATGTAACGAAGACGGATTGTGTGACGACGCGGTTGTTACCATTAATATTGGGGCTCCGGGCAATTATCCGCCGGTTGCCATTAACGACATCAACCACACCTTTGCTAACTTGCAGGTAAATGGTTGGGTAATGACCAACGATTACGACCCGGACGGAGACGACCTCACTGTTTCCACAGAACTCATTTCAAATCCGGAAAACGGAACAGTTGAGCTGCGAGCTGACGGTTCGTACACCTACACTCCGAATTCAGGATTTACCGGGAAAGACAGTTTTGAATACCAGGTTTGCGATCCCGACGGGTTGTGTGACGAAGCTGTGGTTACAATATCTGTAATTGAAGAACGGGCTGAAGAAAATCGTCCACCGGTTGCCATCGAAGACAATTATAAAGGAATGATAAATGTTCCTGTTACCGGCAACTTACTGGCAAACGATTACGACCCGGACAAAGACAATATTGAAATAACGGTTACTCCTGTAACATCACCAAACTCGGGAATACTGGAAATCAATACCGATGGAACGTTCAGTTTCTATCCTGAAAATGATTTTACCGGTGATGTAACATTCACCTACAGAATCTGCGACGACGGAACACCTTCGTTGTGCGATGAAGCAACAGTTACTATTAAAATCAGAACCGACATAAACGGCATAGGTGGCGAAAATGCCAACACCACTGTTGGAGTTGACGATGCTTTCTATGTTGAGGAAGGTTCTGTATTTGAAAGCGACGTTTCGCAAAACGACTATGATCCGGAAGGCGACAACCAGGTTAATTTCACCCTGCTTGTTCCGCCATCAAACGGAACCATGGCATTGTTCCCCAATGGGACTTTCTCTTTCGAGCCTTATTCGGGATTCACCGGCAACGACTTCTTTATATACGAAGTTTGCGACGATGGAGACCCAACGGCATGTGACCGGGCTACAGCATACATTATTGTTGAAGAACCGGCAACAGATGAAGAAGAAGGAGGTGGCGGTGAACAGGAGCCCGAATGTGAAATGTTTATACCGGAAGGGTTCTCACCGAACAACGATGGTATTAACGACTACTTTAACATCCTTTGTTTCGACGACTATCCGAATGCAAAACTGGAGGTTTACAACCGCTGGGGAGTTCTGCTCTACGAACAGGAAAACTACGGAAACTCCGACGACTGGGGGTCAGTTGATGCATGGTGGGACGGAACATCGAACAGGAAATGGACTGTTGGCAAAGAAAAACTGCCAATGGGTACATACTTCTACATTCTCTACTTAAATGATGGAAGCGAACCAATTACGGGCTCAGTTTTCCTTAACAGATAAATAGTTGTTTAATTCTGAAAAAAGCAAGACAATGAAATTCAAATTAAATATCAAAAAAGGGTTGGGGATTCTGGTTCTGTTAATTGTAACCAATGTATCCTTTGGACAACAAGATCCAATGTACACACAATACTTTTTTACAACGCAGACAATAAACCCTGCCTACGCAGGAACATGGAACTCGTTAGGTTTTATGGCACTTACCCGCCAGCAGTGGACTGGCTGGAACGGTGCCCCAAAAACCTACACCTTTTCCATGCAGGCACCCATGAAAAACGAAAAAGTGGCCCTGGGGCTGAATGTAATTAACGATAAAATTTTCAAAACCAAACAATTTGGGATTTGGGGAGACTACTCATACAAACTTAAAATGAATGCCACCACAAATCTGAGGATGGGTTTGAAAGCCGGGTTTACAAATTACTCCAATGATTTAACGAAATACGACATCATTGATAATACCGACCCGGCATTTCAGGGCGACTTAGACAACAAGTTTATTCCCAACTTTGGTGTCGGGTTCTTTCTGCACAACCCGAGGTATTACATTGGCTTTTCTATACCGAAAATGCTACACAGCGAAATTCAGGAAGACAATCCGAACAATTATACGCTGGAAGCAGAAGTCCGCCACTACTTTCTGCAGGGTGGTTTTGTTTTCGACTTAAACGAAAGCCTGAAATTCAAACCTACTTTTATGGCAAAAGCCACGCAGGGAGCTCCTCCGCAACTCGACCTTTCAGCCAATTTCCTCCTCATGGAAAGGCTTTGGCTGGGCGCGATGTACAGAACCAGCGATGCAGTAGGTGCAATCGTTCAGGTTATTCTGGGCAACAGCCTGCGTGTGGGATATTCTTATGATTATTCTACAACCAAGTTGCAAAACTACCACGGCGGAACCCACGAGATTATGGTTTCATACGAACTCCGGTCTTTAAAAGAACTGGTAACCTCGCCACGATATTTCTAATCATGTGTAAAATCAATGCAACAATGAATAAAATTGATATTTCAAAATATTTAAATACCGGAAACATGAAACGACTGCTACTCTTCACATTAAGTTTGATGCCGCTTTTTTCGCTGGCACAGGCAAACGACAGTTTTCTGGAAAATACTACCATTATTGTAGAAAAAACCCAAATCAACTCTGCCACGAGCGATTTTGGGCCGGCCTTTGTCGACGGCGGGTTGTGGTTTTCTACCTACACGCTGCAGGAGAACCAGAAATCGAAGAAAAACAAGAGCACGCTTTATTACGAGTTGTACGAAACGCCTGTTGATGCAAAGGGTAATCTGCTATCCACAGAAAAAGAGCTGACGCTGGAAGAAGAGCGGGCCGGATACAACGCAGGTCCGGTTTCGTACTGCGAAGCCACCAACGAACTTTTTGTTACGGTAAATAACTACCAGGATCCGGACATTGAAAATATTGTGTTCCAAAAAGCAAATATCCCGTTGAAAATTATCATTCTGAAAAAATCGGAAAACAACTGGATTAACGCGGGAGAAGTTCCGTTTAACAACTCCACATATTCGGTTGCCCACCCGGCAATTTCAGTTACGGGAGACACGCTTATTTTTGTATCCGACATTCCGGAAAAAGGAAAGGGCGGCACCGACTTGTACATGTCGGTTAGAGAAAACGGAAAATGGGGCGAGATGATCAACCTGGGCGACAAAATAAATACCGATGGTAATGAAATGTTCCCCTATTTTCATAAAGGAAAATACCTGTTTTTTGCGTCCAACGGAAAAACTGACAGCACGGGCGGACTTGACATTTACTATGCAGAACAATCAGCAAACGGTTTTAACCAACCCGTTAATATGAAAGAGTTGAACTCTGCCGCCGACGATTTCGGACTGGTTGTGCATCAGGACGAAGAAACCGGATATTTTGTTTCTCAACGAGAAGGTGGCCAGGGTGACGATGATATTTACAAAGTACTGTTTGAAGGCCAGTTCGATTTGGAATTGCTTGTTTTGGATAAGCACACCGAGGAACCTATTCCCAACGTAAAAGTAGATTTTAGCGACGGGAAAACGGCTTTCACCAATAGCGAAGGCACAATTAACCGGGAACTGGAAAAAGCAACTGATTACACGGCCACAACCGATGTTACCGAATACATGAACGGCTCGGTTTCTTTCTCCACAAAGAATATGCATTTCGGCAGCTTAAAAGCGGTAATTTACCTGGAGAAAGTAGAAGTGGGACAAAAATTTGTATTGGAAAATATTTATTACGATTTCGACAAATCGGACATTTTGCCCGAATCGGAAGTGGAATTAAACAAACTGGTAAAAGTACTGGAAGACAACCCGAAATGGAAAATCGAACTGGGTTCGCATACCGACAGCCGGGGCTCAAGTACATACAACGAAAAGTTGAGCCAGAGACGTTCCGAATCGGCAGTTGGTTACATCATCTCGCAGGGCATTTCAGAATCCAGAATAATTGCCCGCGGCTACGGCGAAACGCAATTGGTAAACGAATGTGCCGACGGCGTTCAGTGTACCGAAGAACAGCACCGGCAAAACAGAAGAACAGAGTTTACTATTCTTGAATTGGAATAAAAATATTACAAATAGCTTTTCATGAGAAGGTTCTCATAACAGTGCAAACAAAAACGGATTTTCGTGCGATCTCCTTGTAAAGGAAATTGTACGGAAATCCGAATTAAAACTCCCCTCTTCCTCATCACACGACACAACGCATTATACTTCCACTTACCCAACTTAATAAGGCATAGCGACTGGACAATTAATCAAAAACAAAAGACTTTAAGCTTATTCAATTCTTTTGAAAAAAAGATTTTGAAAAGTATATTGCCATCCCATTCAAGACTGACTACCAATATAATATTTTCATAGATTTAAATATTGGTCAATCAAAAGTAAAGAATGTGTTGGTAGATTTTGGGTCTAATGGCTCTGTCAACATTTTGTATAAGCAATGGCAAGGAACGTGCTAAATATCAAGGTTTATAAACTGCTCAAACGGCATAGCGTTTTAACAGGAAACTAACACGCAATCTGCCACTACTCATACAGTTTACCGATGGCTGCAACTCTATGAAAGAACAGGCAAAAAGTTACGACTTCTTCTTTTTATCAAACCATTTTACGACCGACACATAAAAAATAGCTTGCGGAAAAGTAACGGCGTAATTAAACCCGAAACGACTAAACAAATCGAACAAAAAATCAGATGACCCAAAACTAACAATCAAACTATTGACCAAACAAAGCGGTGTGGCTATTAAAACCACAAACCGCAATGTCATTTTAAAATCTTTACTCATTGACAAATTCTTTTGTTGTCAGATGCTTCCCAAAATGGTGGACAATTTCATTTAACACATAATCTTGTTGAGTTCGGTTAAACGCCGATGTTCCATCAGAAATCAGAAAGGTATTATAACCTTTGTCGTGGGCGTCACGCAAGGTGCTTTCTACGCAGACGTGAGTAGCATACCCTACTAAATAAAGATTTTCGATTTTATTGTTTCGCAAATAAGCATCTAAATTGGAACCTGTAAATCCACTCGCCCCTACTCGTCCGGTAACCACAAATTCGCCCTCGATTGGTTTTACGGGTTCATAAAACTGTGAGCCAAATTCGTTAATCGGGAACGTTCCAGCATTCTGAATAGCTTTACGCAAACCACTTTTGCCGTTTGCTAATTCGGGATAACCTTTCTCAAAACGCAATCCCACGTGAAGGACTTCAATATTGTTTTTTCGTGCATAGTCCAACGCTTTTTCAATATTTGCAATAGAATTCTTCATCATTTCTTTGTCTTTTACCAAAGCCTTGTAAAGTTTTCCGTCTTCGTGCATCCACTCGTTTTGGGTTTCGATAAGGACTAAAGCTGATTTTTCTTTTGTTTGTGCCTGTATTTGGCCCATACTTAAAAATGTTAGAAGGATTAAAATTGTTGTTTTCATATTTGTTTTGCTCTAAAAAATTGAATTATTTGTTTCCGGTTAGCCAACTGTCGTGCAACCATTTTTCGGTAATGCGTTTATGTTCGCTGTTGTTCCATTTTATATTACGCTCGAACGTGATTACAGAGCCGTCAAAGCCAACGATTACCCACGCATAGTCATTTTTCGAAGCACGATAACATTTGTATTTCATTCCTGCAATCGTGGTTTTCACTCCGTTGACCAAAATTTCTTCATCGTGTCTTTCTATCCAAAGGTTTTTCAGGCTATTGGCCAAAAATTTATCCAAACTCAATAAAAAATCTTTGGCTATTTCTTCGGTTTCCGATTTTGAAAGCATTTTTAAGTTTGAATACCTTTTATCCATATTGGTAAATCCCAAAATCTGTTTTTCTTTTTCTGAAATGACGAAAGAAAAATGCTCCCCCTCCAAGCCTTTGTTCCCGTCTTTCTCAAACCGAAAAACATACGCTGATGCATTGTCAGCTTTTACCTTACTTACGGATTGAAATTGATAATCCGTGGGAATTTTGATAACCTTTTCAAATGCCGTGAGATACGGTTTTGCTTCTTCCATAGAAACTTGTTGTGCTACTAAATTGGTTGTTGTCATTATTATTATACTTAAAATTAAAATTGCTGTTTTCATACTTCTATTGTTTTATATATTCAATTATTGCAAATTATTTACATTTGCAAAACAAGGACAAATATTTTATATTTGCAACATAAATTGTAAATAAATTACAATATGAATAAAAAGGAAACAGAAATAGACTTGTCTTTTGACTTCGATTTTTTAGATAAATTGGTTGTGGGAATCGGCGAAGTTTCGCAGATTACAGGCATTCCGACAAGACAAATCCGCTATTGGGAAGACAAAGGTATTATCACTAGTCTAACCGAAGAAGAGGGAAAAAACAGACGATACGATTACAAAAACATCAAAAAAATGTTGCTCGTAAAAGAACTTTTGGACGAGGGTTACACTTTGGACGCTTCGGCTGAAAAAGTAAAAAAACGTATCGAATTGATTGAAAAAACGCTGACTAAACTAAAAAAGGGCAGCAGCTAACACCGGTCATGTGCCATGTGGCAGAACTCGAAACAATGAAATATAGAGAAAATAAAATAGATGGATTTTTGTCCAATTTCATTCAATGTTTTTGGGAATATGACAATCTAACAAAAGATGTTAATTATATCATTTTACCTGACGGGCATTTTGATTTGATTTTTGAAATTAGGAATAATGAACTATCGAATGTTTCTCTGACCGGAGTCTGGACAAAGCCAATCAAGGTGCATATTGACAGAGATATAAAACTGATTGGAATTCGATTTAAACTAATTGCAGTAGAGTACATTTTCAAACAGTCAATTAAAAATATTCTGAATACAACAACAGATTTGCCGACAAACTTTTTTGGAGTAAAAAATCTTTCTTTTAACGACTTTGACTCTTTAACAAATTACCTTTTAGAGAAAATCAACTACGGCTTAAAAAACCTTAAGGAGATTGATAATAGAAAGTTCAAATTATTTGAGCTACTCTACGAAAACAAAGGGAATCTAAAAGTAAATGAATTGGCAGAAAAAGTATTTTGGAGCAGCCGTCAGATTAACAGATATTTCAATCAAAAGTTTGGTTTTTCATTAAAGACATTCTCAAATATTTTGAAGTGTAATTCTTCCTACTTCGAAATTGCAAGCGGACAACTATTTCCACAACAATATTATTTCGACCAGGCACATTTTATAAAGGAAGTAAAAAAATATACCGGTTCAACGCCCGGAGAACTGCATAAAAACAAAAACGACCGATTTTTACAATTATCAACACTTTTAACTTCATAACTTTGAGCTTATTAACTAATTAAAAGGATTAAAAATGAAAGTAAATAAGTTAACACCAAATTTTGAAGTAAAAGACATAAAAGAAACTGTAAACTTCTATCAAACAGTTTTAGGATTTTCTCTTGTGATGGCTGTTCCTGAAACCCAAGACGGGATTGAACAAGCTCTCGCAGACAACAAAGAGTATGTATATGCCTTAGTGTCGAAAGATACAGTAGAAATGATGTTCCAACGAAGCGATAGTTTTAAAAGTGATGTAAAGATGGCAAAAGACATTCCTTTTGGTGCCTCGGTTTCTTTCTATATGGAAATTGATGGGTTGGACAGTTTCTATAATGAAATCAAAGATAAAGTTTCAGAAATTACAGAGCCAAAACAGGCTTGGTATGGCATGAAAGAGTTTTACACAAAAGACCCAAACGGCTATATTCTTGGATTTGCTGAAAAGACAGAATAATAAGTTATAATATGGATATCGAAAAATATAGACAGTTTTGCTTGTCTTTGAAAGAGGCAACCGAAGGAACACCTTTTGATGAAAAAACATTGGTGTTTTCGATAAAGGGAAAAATGTTTAGCTCAACCAATATTGAAACATTTGAGCTAATCAACGTGAAATGTGAGCCTGAAAAATCTATCGAATTGAGAGAACAGTTTGAGGCTGTGATACCCGGATATTATATGAACAAAAAACATTGGAATAGCATAAAAATGGATAATACCATTTCAGACCAACAGATTCAAGAATGGATTGAAAATTCATACAAACTTGTCGTTTCAACTCTTCCCAAAAAAGTGCAGAAAGAATTAGGAATTGAATAAAAACGGCAAACAAGATTGCACATAAAAAAAATACCGAACGATAGAGATACACACGGAAATAAAACTTGACAAATTAGAAAACAACAGAGGCATGGTTAAAATTGAAAAAATTGTTGAAAATAAGAAACAGTTTCTCGACCTTTTGTTGTTGGCAGACGAGCAGGAAAATATGATTGACAAGTATCTTCCCAATGGAGATTTGTTTGCTTTATATGACGATGATTTGAAAAGCATTTGCGTTGTGGTTCCGATAAATAACGAAACCTGCGAGCTGAAAAACATAGCAACCTACAAGAAATATCAAAGCAAAGGATACGGTAGAACATTGGTAAAATTTATTTCTGACTTCTACAAAAACGACTACAAAACAATGCTTGTCGGAACAGGAGAAACGCCGTCAATCCTGTCGTTTTATAAAAGTTGTGGATTTGAACAGGCATACCTGGTGAAAAATTTCTTTACAGATAATTACGACCACCCTATTTTTGAGGGCAACGTACAACTTGTTGATATGATTTATCTTAAAAAGAATTTAAAAAAATAGCAGGAGTGTATTACAAACGAAAACGCTGAACAAACGCACACATCGCTAACACTGTTTATGAAACACAGCCGGTTGAGTGCGTTTACGAACCATCTCAGCCCGCTCTGTTTTATAAACACACCCATTGAGTAATTAAAAAAATGACAGAAATAAAAACCAAATATTTCGCAAACAGGCAGGATTGGAGAGAGTGGCTCGAAAATAATTTTGAGACACAGGATAATATCTGGTTGGAGTATCCCAAAAAAGAAACTGGAAAAAAAAGAATTTTGTATAACGATGCCGTTGAGGAAGCTTTGTGTTTCGGGTGGATTGACACAACGGTCAAATCATTGAACAACGAAACTACAATACAACGGTTTTGTAAAAGAAGGGGCAACTCAACCTATTCGCAAGCCAATAAGGAGCGGCTGAACTGGCTGCTTGAAAATGGGCTGATTCACGATTCGATAGTCGACGACATAGAAAAAGTAGTAACCGAAAAATTTGTATTTCCGACAGATATTATTCAACGTTTAAAAACAGACAAAAGCACTTGGGAAAACTTTCAGAAAATGTCTGCCCCGTATAAACGAATCAGAATTGCATATATCGAAAGTGCCAGAAAAAGGCCTGACGAATTTGAAAAGCGGCTGCACAATTTTTTCCAGAAGACCAAAGAGAACAAACAGATAAAAGGATTCGGGGGAATTGAAAAATATTATTGAGAAGGTACTCTGTCGGACTTTCCAATGTCAGCGAGAATCCGGGTATTCAATCACTCAGTTATCACAAGTTAACCCTTGCGTTGAATTTGAAATAATAATAGTAAGTGGCAACGCACGCGCGGGAAAATGTATAGCGGGACTGCCCATTTTTTCTGAACAGCCCCAAATACTAAATCAGGGAACAAAACGATCTTTATTGGCAAACGGAGTACAGAATACAGCATCAAACGCTTCGTGTAGGTTGGTCACAATTGAAGCATTTTGCGAACGCATGTACTTAATCCCCTTAAGCCGATCCGTAAATACCAAACATGAGTCTTCAATTCCGCAATTCTCAATAATATAGTGCTCAACACTTTTCTGACGAATTGTATCGGCAGGTTTAATCACAACCTTGAACCCAAGCGGACTAACAGGGTCTATCTCCATTTCAGGAGTATTACGGCCTAAATGAGTGAAGCCAATTGCACAATAATCTTCTCTACTTGCAAGATGTTGTCCCATCGGGACAGATGTTAATTCTCCTGCAAAGGAAACAGGAGTCTTTTGTAAATGATTATTATGTGCCAGAAGTACCATTTTAATTTTCGGATTAGCCTGAATAATTCTACTCACTGCTCCTGCCATATATGAATCCCGCACAGAAGTATCGCCCTCTGCACAAACGCCGTTAAAAAGCGCATGCACTCCCCGTAAAGTTTCCAATATATGCTCTACGGTTATAATCAGCTCCATAGTTTTCTGCACTATATTGCTGTTACTTTGGTTACTCAGCATCGGAGCAAGAGCCAAAATGCGCAATTTCAACCTCACAATTTCAGAAAAAACTTTATCTCTGCTGTTAGCAGAAAGATTTCCCCATTTTTCAGCGGAAATAACCGCAGACTCACCATCAACAGTTTCCAATATTTGAAACAACAGCTGAACATGCGACTTCATTGGAGGATCCACTAATTGAATACAAGACGCAAGCTCTTCTATATCTTCTCGCGGGCTCAAAGTGTTGGGCAAATCAATTCCTATTAGTTGTACTTTTTTCCCGGTTAAGTGAAGGTAAGATTTCAACCAAATCAAAAATGAACCATACAATGCGTACGTTAAAGAATTCGAAAAAAGCTTAAGTTCCTTTGCTCCGGAATTTGAGTTGAGCCACTCCGACAGTTTGCCGGCCTGAATAGTTCCGCATTCTAAACCGACAGCATTGAAACCGTGGTTCTCAATTAAATATTGAACAAAGCCACATCTGGCCGATGAAAACTCCGATACAAAATGAGCCCCTTCTCCAATTCCAACGATTCGTGCGTTGTTTACAATTGAAGATACATTTTTAAACGCGCAGAAATTATCTTCATTACTGTTTAATCGAGTTTTAACTTTATTAGGTGTCATATTCTTTATTTTCAAATTAATATAATAATCAGATATACTTCGTTTTGCTCGAATCTAGTTCTACTAACCAGACAATTATTTTCTCCAGTCAAACTCTATTCCTCCCATCCAGCAAATGGCTTTGCCAAACAGTATAAAAATCGCCTTACGAGGTTAATCAAACGTAATAACTCGCGGCATTACCGATAAAGAAAAACATTACCAATTTTAACTTGTAGGATTTGGACAGAAAATGATTCAGAGCTACCTGTCGATTCAGATGTCTACCAAGGTCTGGAGAAGTACATAATTTGAAAATTTTAAAAATATATTAAGTGTAAAAATAGATGTTTTTCTTATACCAACAACAAAAACAAATAATTCATCACCCTTTTTAGAACTAACATCAAACTTATATTTATTACTTTTATTCTCCTTAAGTTGAAAAACCAAAAACTCTAAAAATGAGAACCAGAATAAACAAGGAGATGCTCGAGTCCATGGGCAAAAACCCCAACAATTGGAAAGGGATATTTTACGTCAATCGCAAAGACCCCAGATTAATCGTTCCGAAACAGAATCCGGCGATGGGGTGGACTTTCAATTTTGCAAGTCCGTACGCATATATAACCCTTATTGGAATTATTCTGATAGCAATTGCATCCAAATATTTTTGACAACAGAAACATGAAAACCCTCATTTTCTTAATTGCGCTGAGCGTTCTGTCATTGGGGCTGTCTGCACAAGGTGGGCTCGACACAGCTTTTACGACCTCTGAAATAGTATTAAAAACTTCAACCGGAGATATTCATGGAACGCTAACAATCCCAAATCATTCAAAAGTTTCTAAAGTCGTTCTTATTGTTGCCGGCTCCGGCCCAACCGACAGAAACTGCAACTCGTCGCTGGGCATCCACACCGATGCCTACAAAATGTTATCCCGCGATTTTGCAAAAAACGGTATTGCTTCGTTAAGATTTGACAAACGGGGAATTGGTGAAAGCCGGCAGGCAATGACCGGCGAAAGTGAATTACGATTTGAAACTTATGTAACCGACGTTGTTAGTTGGATTTCTCTTTTAAAATCAGATAAACGTTTTTCGTCGATTGTACTGCTTGGGCACAGCGAAGGTTCGTTAATCGGGATGATAGCTGCAGGACAAACAAACGTGGCAGGGTTTATTTCAATTTCAGGAGCAGGAAAGCCGGCTGATAAAATTCTGCAGGAGCAACTCCAAAAGCAACTACCACCTCAGTTACTCCAACAATCAAATTTAATACTCGACAGCCTGAAAGCCGGAAAAACAGTATCGAACGTAAATCCCGCGCTGGCAACTCTTTTTCGTCCCAGCGTTCAACCGTACATGATTTCGTGGATAAAATACGACCCCACCACAGAAATTGGAAAGCTGAAAATTCCGGCTCTGATTATTCAAGGCACAACTGATTTACAGGTTTCAGAAGAAGATGCCAAATTACTTTCGGCATCAAAACCGGACGCAGAGCTGTTGATAGTTGAGAACATGAACCATGTTCTGAAAGAGGCGGGCGAAGAAATTCAGCAGAACATGGCAACATACCGAAACCCGGATCTGCCACTAAAACCGGGGCTGGCTGAAGAAATTGTCAGCTTTATTAAAATGCTAAAGTAAATACGCAAAATCTTACCGGCGTCAGCCAGGGGGGACAATTCAATCCCAAAAGTCTACTAAAAATTATCTGTTCAAATTTTCAGACCAGGGACTTTGAATAAGGTTAATTTGAATTATGAAGCAGTCTTAATTGTTGTGCATATTTGCATATGCAGCCGCTACTAATAAGTAAACCCAATTACTGAACGTTCAAAAAACTTGAGGACATTCAGTAACCCACATAATTGTTAGTCATTCCTTTTTGTGAATTTTGAATGACGGAAATTCATGTTCGTTTCATATATTTACATGAGGGTAAGGCAAAAATAAAAGCCGTTGACCCAATCGATGGAATAAATTTTCGGAGTCGTTCGTACTGTATTCCATGGCCAAACATATAATTTTAAAAGTTGAATAAAGCTAATACGATGAAAACACAAAGTCAAGCCGCAGATATTTCAATGAAAAGTGCTGCTGTTATCGCAGGGGTTTCGCTTTTGCTAATGGCCGTTTTAGCCCCGGTTGCAAACTTCTCTATTCTTCAAATCCTGATTGTCCCCGACAATGCTGCAGAAACGGTAAACAATATCACGGCAAATATCGGAGCATTCCGTATGGCCATAGTTTTATTTCTGGCAGTTGCAGTTCTTGACATCGTTGTAGCATGGTCGTTGTACATTTTTCTTAAACCTCAAAACAAAAGCCTCTCGTTGCTCACTGGATGGTTGAGAGTAGTGTATGCAACAATCTTTTTAGTTGCTGCTACTCATCTTATTAATGTTCTGCAACTCTTAAGCGGAGCCGATTATTTGTCTGCATTCACCAACAGCCAGTTACAAACGCAGGCAATGTTATCAATAACGGCTTTCAATCAGGGATGGGAATTCGGCCTTATTATTTTTGGATTTCATCTCTTGCTGCTCGGATACCTGCTGTTAAAAGCCGGGTACATGCGCAAAATTTTGGGTATTTTAATACTGCTGGCCGGGCTGGGCTATATAATTGACGGGGCGGGAAAAATACTTCTTCCCGATTACAACCTTAGCATTAGTATGTTCACGTTTATTGGAGAAGTAATACTTATTTTTTGGCTGTTAATAGCCGGAAGAAAACTAACAGTTACACAATAACCGGAGAAAAACAGGAACAGCAGCAGAAAATGGCTCCCTGTACGAAAATTAGCTCTTCCTGCTCAACAGGGACGGATTTTTTTTAGCAGGACGAACAAAAAGTGATACAGGGAGGCCAAAAAAACCAAACAGGACGGGTAAAAATCCTACAGGGACGCATAAAAATTAAACAGGGCGACGAAAAACCTTACAGGACGGCATTTTTTGTTGGTGCTTTGTACACAAAGCTAACCAGCATATAAACGATTAACGAGGCCATAATACCAAATATATTAGCATCAAGTTCCAGCGGTAACCTTGCATTCGAAACTAATAAAGTCAGCGTAGTAACGCCACCTGCAACCATCGAGGCAAAAGCAGCTTTTGAATTCGGGGTTCTCGCAAACAACGCAACTAACACCGGAATAAACATACCCGACACCATAAAAGCGTAAGAGTGGAGCATTAGCTCCAACACGTTTGTCATTTTTAACGCAATTATCAATGCTAAAACTCCAATAACAAAAGTAAGCAACTGCGACTGACGAAGTCCCCGCTTTTTAAAAACATCAATAAGCATGTTCCCTGATGCTGCCATTAAACAACTATCTGCTGTTGACATTATTGCTGAAAAATAGGCAGACAATACAATTCCTAAGAAACCTATCGGGAGAACATTTTTCAGCAATAACGGCAATCCCATTTCTGCATCAATATTAGCCATCGAAAATCCGGGGAGTTGACCGTTCTCTACCGCTACTCTGGCAAACATCCCAAGTATAACGCCTACAAATGCCATTACCGGATATTCAAACAGGCCGGCAATAAACCAGCCTCGTTTTGCTGTTTTCGCACTTTTTGCAGCATAAATCCGCTGGTACAGTGTCATCCCGATAAACCAAATTGGAATAATTGTAAACATCCAGTTTACCATTTGCTGCCACGATATTGAAGTAAGACTAAAGAACGAAGGTGCGAGCGTAGTTTTAATGGTTTCATATCCGCCAATATTTATATAAGCAAACGGTAGTCCCACAAATATTAATCCTGTCATTAAGACTATCCACTGAACCGTATCAGTATAAATTACAGCTTTTAACCCTCCCAACACCGTATATACAATTGCCACTACTCCCATAATCAGCAGCGCCTGATTTACCGATAAAGCAGCAAAAGTTGACGATGCCAGTTTGGCCCCCGCAAGAAGCTGAGAACTTGTGAACCCGGTATAGCCGATGGCTGATATAATTCCGGCCACAATTGCAACACGTTTATTGAAAGTATGCTCCAAAAACTGGGGAAAAGAGAGAAACCCTTTCCTTCGTGCCAAATCATATACTTTGGGAATAAGAAGAACTCCGCTTAACCACGCCCCTACTAATCCGGTAAATAACAGCCAACTTCCCGAAAGTCCCATAATAAAACCTAAACCTCCCAGGCCTATTGAAAACCCTCCTCCAACATCAGTTGCCACAACAGACAGGCCTATGTGTACACTACTTAACTTTCTTCCGCCAACATAATAATCGTCTGTACTGCTGTTCTTCTTCATAAAGTAGAAGCCAACACCAAGCATCACAAAAAGATAGGAACAAAAAATCGCAATATCAATCCAACTCATAAAATCAAACAGGTTTTTAATTATTAACTGTACGTGCTATACCACCTGCTCTATTTTTTAAATTTTTATGGGGGCGTCAGAATATTAATTATACATTTAAGTATATTATCAACTGTTATTTGCTAAAATAAAAAAAGTTACTGATGAACAAAAACTTCTTTGAATCTCCGTTTAAAGGAAAACAATTGAAAGAGATAACTACCAACCCGAATATTATTGTGGGCGACTACAGCTACTATTCAGGATATTACAGCGGCCACTCTTTTGACGATTGCGCCAGGTACCTGATGCCCGACCGCAATGATGTGGACAAGTTGCGCATCGGCCGTTTTTGTTCCATCGCCGACGGAGCCATTTTTATGATGGCTGGAAATCAGGGACACCGGCACGACTGGGTAAGTTCTTTCCCGTTCTTTTACCAGGGGTTTGATTCCGCTGAAGACGCCTATCAAAAAGCCGGCGACACGGTTATCGGAAACGACGTATGGATAGGTGCAAACGCGATAATTATGCCGGGCATAAACATTGGCAATGGGGCTGTTATCGCCACCTCATCCATTGTAACAAAAAATGTTGACGCTTATACAATTGTTGGCGGTAATCCGGCTCGGCCAATAAAAAAGAGGTTTGCCGACCACGAAATTGCTCTCTTATTAAAATTGAAATGGTGGGATTGGGACATTGAAAAAATAAAAGCCAATATGAGTTTACTGTGTTCAAACAAAATTCAGGAATTGTACGAAAAAAATCAGTAACAGAAATGCAACAACAACGCAGTACACGAAAAAACAGTTTTTATCCGCAGTTTTTAATTCCATTTCGTACTTTAGATTTTAATTTAAATGAAGAGTAATCTTTGAAATAAAGAAGGAACACTATGAACAGCAAACGAGTATTTGTTTCCGGCTGTTTCGACCTGCTACACAGCGGCCATGTCGCTTTTTTTAAAGAAGCGGCGCAGTACGGCAATTTATATGTGGGAATCGGCTCCGACAACACCATTGAAGAACTGAAAGGGCGCCCGACAATAAACAGTGAGCAGGAACGCCTGTACATGGTAAAAGCAGTACGTTACGTAACAGACGCTTTTATCAATTCGGGACACGGCATAATGGATTTTGAAGCAGACCTGCGGCAGCTACGGCCCGATGTTTTCGTGGTAAACGAAGACGGCTATTCTCCGGCAAAAAAAACACTTTGCCGGGAGCTGGGCATTGAGCTTAAAGTATTGGAACGCATTCCCGATGCCGGACTGCCGGCTCGCTCCACCACTTCAATCAGAAGCTCGGGAGTTTGTGCACTCCCCTACCGCATCGATTTGGCCGGCACATGGATTGACCAGCCTTACGTTTCAAAATATTATCCGGGGTGGGCAATTACTCTGTCGCTGGAACCGGTTATCGAATACAACGAAAGGTGTGGCATGAGCACTTCGACCCGAAATGCCGCAAAAAAAATATGGCCACACAGCCTGCCGCTTGGGAAACCCGAAAAACTGGCAGAAATGCTGTTTAAGTTTGAAAATAATCCCGGGTCGCAAATCATTTCAGGAGCACAGGATTCCATCGGCATTTGCATGCCCGGACTGGTGCGCCACTATTACGACAATGCATTCTGGCCACAAAAAATTGAATCGGTACACGACAACGATATCCTCGACTGGCTGGAACAGCACATATACATGGTACTGCTGTGGCCTCGCCCGCAGGGCCTCAGTTTGCTGGACAATACCAACATCAACACCGAAAATGTAAAACAACTGGCAGATGCTGCCGAAAAGGCATGGGACGCCATCCTAAAAAAAGATTTAAAAGCGTTTGCTTCGGCATACCTCGATTCGTTTAACGCGCAAACCACGCTTTTCCCGGCAATGATAAATCCGGAAATTGAAAAAGTAATTGAAAGCTACAAGCCGGAAGCGCTGGCATGGAAACTGGCAGGAGCCGGTGGCGGCGGCTATCTTATTCTGGTTTCGGAAAAACCGTTGCGTGGTGCCATGCACATAAAAATAAGAAGGAAAGACTCGGGGATATAATTCTACAATTGGCGAAATTATCAGACAGAGTTGAATAGCATTTCTATCCGATTCTGAAAAGCCAGCCCCGTGTGAAATTGCATTAGTAAAAAACAGCAACTGCTACAATAATATTTTATTTATGAATACTCAAAAACATCGCCTGGTCGTTTTTTCAGGGCCTTCGTGTGTCGGGAAAAGCCCGCTGGCAAAAGCACTGGCAAAATTTTACCCGGAACTGCACCGGGGCATGCGGCCATTAGTACTGTACAACAGCCGGGCTGCCCGTCCGGGTGAAACCAACGGCAAAGACTACCATTTCCGTCCCCGGACAGAAATTGAACAAATGAGAAACCTCGACCACTTTATAGTAATGGATGTTCGTGGCGATTTACAGGCACTCGACCTCCGGGAACTTGCAGAGAACCTAAAGCAGAGCGATGTGCTTTTTGAAGGCAATCCGTTTGTGGGAAAAGCATTGTTAACGCATCCGTTGTTGGAAGGAACCAACCGCCTGAGCATTTTTATGTCGCCCCTTTCCGGAGAAGAGCTTGCCTTTTTGAAGTCGGTAACTCCGGCAGTTTCGTTATCGGACTTTACAACCGATGTGATGCGCAGAAAACTGCTTCGCCGGACGCGCAAACAAAAAGGAGAGCTTTCAATAAAAGACCTGGAAAATATTGAAAAAAGGGCTTCGAGTGCTTTTTCCGAATTGCAGGACGCACATTACTTCCGGCACATTATAGCCAACCACGATGGCGAAGACAGCGACAACTGGGACGCTTTTTACTATCCGATTGGCGATGCCCGAAAGGCTCTGCTCTCTTTTGCCAAATTGCTTAAAGGCGAAAATCCGGAAAGTGTCGAAAATTGGGAAAAATCATTATTGGAATAAACAGACAGGAATAAATGAAACAAGGTTATCCAACCAAAAAAGAATCAACTGAGTTTCATTTCCAGACATCGTAAACCGACTAATTTTTCGTCACAAAAAAACCGGATAAATCGCAACTCGACTTATCCGGTTTTTTTTTTATCAAAAGGAAATATACTTCTAATGTTTTCTTCGGGTGCGGGTAACCTGCTTACTTAGTTTGTAAGTAAAACCAACCGTAATAAACTCCCTGATTTGCAACTTTGGCTTTGGAGCCAAAGGATTTCCGTTGGCATCTTCCGCCGGAAACAACACCTTTTCATCGTATATAAAATGAACCAGCATGCGCATGTTAATGTGGTCGGTCAACTGCATTACCAACTGGTTTTCCCAGTTAAAATCCAGGTTGCCAAACGGGTGGAGATAATTGATAAACATTTTGTACTTGGTTTCATAAGTAATTTCGGGCGTAATATTCTTTCGCCAGAAGATATCTGTATTCAACCCCGGCTCCCAGTAGCTGCGTTTGCCTTCGTCGATTCCGTATTTTGTCTGGTCAATTTTAACCGTATCTTTCACAAACACATTTTTTGCGGTAAGTGGCGAAAGCAGCAAACTAAAGTTGTTGTTGGGTTTATAGTCGAGCCCCAGCTTAAAAAATGTCCGGGCAGGCGCCATAAAAGCAGAAATAGGATCCGGATTAGCCGACGTGGGGTATTTGTACCCGTTGAAAAACTGTGTTTCAAAGTTAAACTCAGTACTGTAATACCACTTTTTAAAAGCGCTTACACCAAAACGCGAAGTTATTTCAAACTTATCGTCATTCTTCTGTGTTTCGGCTCCTTCTCCACCGGGTCTGATGTAACCGTTGCGTATCTCACCCGAGTTCTCCCACTTTACTTTTCCATCGTGCCGCGCATAGTTGGCGTACCCCTTCAAAATAATCTGAAGCGAAAGGGCGCTCTGTCCGCCTTTTTTCCAATTTTCGAGGTAGGTTTGCGTAAATCCCACCGAGCCGTCGCCCCCAATCCTCCACGGAGTAAGCACCTGGTATTTTTCCTTCACTCCTGTCAGGCCCGAAACACCACGGTTCAGCGTACTGAAATCAAACCCTTTTGTTTCCCTCGGTTTAAACCGGCTGAATGTCACACCATCATCAATAAGCAGTTGCATCGTACGCTTATCCACACTTTTTACCATCAGCCTCAACGAATCGTTTTGTTCATTTTTCAGCCACACCCGCGAGAAATAAGGGCTGGAGTTCCGAAGCAGAATTGATGACTCTTCGCCCAACAGGTTAGTCATTGAAACCCTTGTTGTATCCACAAAGTCGGCATATTCAGCCAGCTCACCAACTACCATCGCTATGGAATCGTTCACCGCTGCCATTACTGCATCGTTATAAATTCTCAACACCTGGTAGTTATTGAAATTGACCGAATCGACAAGGCGCTGTTTCTGCCAGGCAAATTCTTCCTGATAGCGTCTGTTCCGGTAATCCTGAACAATAGAATCGCGGTAAACATTCACCACCGAATCGTTGTAAGCCATCCGTTGTTGTTCAATTAAGCTTTGTTTTAGGCTGTCGAGTTTCAAAAACCGCCTGAAATCGGTTGGCGACTGCATCAGCGAATCAGGAATTACATCGGGCAACTGCAGGCTGTCGGGCAACTGAAAAACACCCTGTTCCATCAAACGCGCACCTTCACCCGGAGGAATTGCGCCGGCTTTCTCTTCAATACCCATAATCAGGTCAACAGGCACGGTAATCTCTTCGCTAAAAAATTTATTTTTGAGATGAGCATCTACTGTTTGGAGCCTTTTTTGAACTTCGCCCTCGGGTAAATATCCCGGAACAGAGAGGCTGTCGGGAACATCCTCCGGCAACCGGAAGACAAACGTATGCGAACTGTCTCTGAGTGATTCATCCAATGAACTCAATATGGAATCGAGGGGTTCCTTTTCAATAAAATGAATTAATCCCTTCACCTTTTCTCCTGTCTCCGGATGTGAAATATGCCAGGTTTTATCCTGCCCAAAATACCTTTCGAGTATTTGTATTCCCATTTCGAGTGACCGGGTATTGTCCTCTTCCCTGTTCAGGCTCTGAGACAATGCAGGATTGCCGTAGGCGAACAAAAAGGAAAGGAACAAAACAAGAAGTTTACTTTTTCCTGAAAACATAGTTTAAAGTTTTTTACAGCTTTTTGACTAAACGCAAAAATAACATTTATGTTATCCACAAAAAAAAATTCAAATTCAAAAGTGCATATTTAACCTTTCGGTTATTTAATGCAGCTTTGCCGATATTTTTTGTTGGGCATTTCTGCTCCTCCAAAAAACAGACCGTTGTTTCAAAACAGGCTGCCTCAGATTTTTCTCATTTCAAGATGAACATTATTTCAAAAACCGTAGTTACCTTCAACCAAAAGCACTTTTATACGCTGAGCATCGAACTGCCCCTGAATTACTGTGTAATAATTACAAATTTTCTCCGACGATTTACAATCCATGCAACGACCGGTTTTCACACAAGGCGTTTTTTTGTTTAGCCGCCGCGCATCAATCGGTGCTGCAATATTTTTAATGCGTTCGATTGCCGCCACGTCATTCTCCACAATTTTGTTGGTGCTACAAACAAGAAACACGCGTTTAGGGCCGAATATTATTGGCGCTACCCTGCTACCATTACCATCCAAATTAAAAATTTTTCCTTCGAGGGAAAGCGCATTTACTCCACTAAAAAAAATATCTGCAAAAAAATTGTCCCGGTAAAGTTTTTCCTTTTCATCCTTTGTAATGTCTGTTTTGTACTTGTCGAGAAACCGAATATCACTATTTCTCAGAAGTGAATAAACTCCTAATTGCTCAAGCGTTTTTGAATCACCTACACCTACAGTGCCTCCCGGCTTTAGAACATCAGATATAAAATCTGCCAGCTGCCCGGTGGAACAAAAACACATCAACTCTATACGGTTTTTCTTCAGCGACTTTTTCAACTGTTCTATTTTCTCTGCACTCATATCAAACATTCTTTAGTACAACGCCTGGTCAGGACTTACACTTCGCAAACACACCGGGAAGACGACTAGTTTCAATAAACGTTTACAGAAGTAGAGTCTGCAACAGTTCTAAACCCCATGAGCCGGTGTGCTGCAAAAATAAGTATATTCAAGACGATAGCCAATCATTGCTTTACGTAGAAAAATGCTCCTCTTTGGCATTATTCGCTATTTCAACGTTCAATTGCTGATTGCTTCCAATTAACCGAAACTCAGATCTGTTTAACAAAACAAATTATTTACAAAGGTTGATGCGACACAGATAAACGACGATTTTTGAAACGACAGATAGTCTGTTCTCTTTCGACAAAAATTACGAAATTCATAATAAATCGTTCTAAATTCCAAAGTATGTATACTTTAATAAGAAAAAATAAGTTCTTTAAACAAAATTATATTCGACAACTATGAAATCGCTACTAATAATCGTTGCTGTCTGCATCTTTTCATATACGGCAGTAAGTCAAAGTGCCCAGAACGGAGTGGAGACGAAAATCACAAAAATAAATGCTCTGTACCCTTCGTTCGAGCAGGAGTTTCGGGTCTCTCCGCAAACCACATGGGGATATCGCGCAGGATTAAATACCTTTTTGGAGTATGGCAACTCCAGGTATTATAGTCTATACGACAACCACACACAGACAAAAACCAGGTATTTTGAGTTCATCCCGACAGCAGAAATTTATTACCGGTGGTATTATCGAATATTGAAACGCCAGGAAAAAGGGAAGAAAACAATCAATAACAGTTCGGGGTATTTTTTTGCAGGCGCCGAAATTATGACTCCCGGAATAAAAGTACAAACAGTTAATAACGAAGGGCTAAACGAAGTTTTATCGGGAGTTTATGCGGGATGGGGATTCAGAAAGACATTCGGGAGCAGGGTTGCTTTCGACTTTAACATACGTTATGCGGTACTCATGCAGAATGTCGACAAAGTGGATTTCACCAACATTATTCCCGGCATCAGGCTTGGTTATATCCTAAACAAAAAATAAAATGTAGAGCCAATAAACAACAGAAGGCAGGCCTGCGCAAAAAGTTACTCTAAAATTTCTTTTGTTAAATTACGATTCCAACTCCTCAACAGATTGCCAAATACCGGGAGCTGTATTTCTACACAGACACAAAGCCAGTCGCCTCCATTGCAGTTTTCCGTGTGAAATGCTTTTTCGCTTCATGACTTTTGTCATATATATTAAATCTTCACATATGTGCGTTAATTTCTTTCTATTTTAAATCAGAACGGCCATTTTAAAAGTAATTTTGAACCGGATAACCATCAAAAATTTATTATGAGCAAGTCAGGAATACCATCAGTTGTGAAGAATTTATCCGAATCAGTTGAGAAAGCTTCAAAGATAGACCCTACCCTTTTTGAAAAGTTTAATGTAAAACGCGGCCTACGTAATGCAGACCACTCTGGGGTTTTGGTTGGCCTCACCAATATCGGCGATGTTGTGGGGTACAAAAAGGAAGGAGATGTATTAGTTCCCACCGAAGGAAAACTTTTTTACCGGGGAATTGACGTGGAAGAGCTGGTGAATGGGGCAACAGAACAGAAGCGCCACGGATTTGACGAGGTGACCTACCTGCTGCTGTCCGGGAAATTACCCTCGGGAAATGAGTTGGGCAGTTTTATGGAATACATGGGTGCACTGCGTAAACTTCCGGATGGATTCACAAACAGCATGATACTCGCCAACAAGGGTGAAAACATCATGAATATTCTGGCCAGAACTGTTCTAGCATTATACACCCTTGACGATAACGCAGAAGACATTTCTACCGGAAACCTGGTTGATCAGTCGCTGAACCTGATCGCAAAATTCCCTACCATTATTGCGTACTCGTACCATTCCATGCGCCATTTTTACCAGAACAAAACATTATCAATACGCCATCCCAACCCTGACTTAAGCACGGCAGAAAATTTTCTGATGATGATGAAAGGGGAAGGAAAATACACCCGTCTGGAAGCCGACATTCTCGACCTCGCGCTCATTCTGCACGCTGAGCACGGTGGCGGTAACAACTCAACATTTACCATCAGGGTTACCAGTTCAACCCACACCGACACCTATTCGGCAGTTGCGTCGGCGCTGGGCTCCCTTAAAGGGCCATTGCACGGTGGAGCCAACCACAAAGTGCTGTGCATGATGGACAACATAAAAAAGAATGTGAAACACTGGGACGACAAACAAGAGGTTTCCGATTACCTCATTAAAATACTGAATAAACAGGCCAACGATTTATCCGGAAAAATTTACGGTATCGGGCATGCTGTTTACACCATTTCAGACCCGAGAGCAAAACTGTTGAAAAAGCAGGCCCGGGAACTGGCAAAGGAAAAAGGACGGCTTGAAGAATACGAGCTGTACGAAATGATAGAAAACCTTGCACCCCAGATTTTTTATGATTACAAGGGTGACAAAGTAGCCAAACGTGTATGTGCCAACGTCGATTTCTATTCCGGATTTGTTTACAACTGCATTGGCATAAAAGAACCATTATACACGCCGTTATTTGCGATGTCAAGAATTTCGGGGTGGTGTGCACACCGTCTGGAAGAACTCACTTTCGGGTCAGGAAGAATTATTCGTCCGGCCTACAAAAATGTTTTTCCGTTGCAAAACTACATCTCGTTGGATGACCGGAATTAATTGCTGATAACTAATATCGTTCTGAAAATTTCCGACAAAGAAACACAGTCCCGGGAAACAGGTTCCTCCTGATTTTTCCGGGACTGTGTTTCTTACAGAACATAACACTGATACTTAAAAACGCTGAAGGGGTAAAAGGCTTTTGTAGCTATCAAAAAGAAAGTGGTAATCTCCTGAATTTCATCCTCATTTTTTATTTCCTAAAAAAAATTTTTACTACCTTGAAGCCGAATTACAGAAAGGAGTGTTGATAAATCTTAGCTTTTAATTTATGGAAACTTTTGTCAAGTTAATCCACCAGGCAAACATGACATTTCTTCCAACCAAACTTCCGGTCCAGTTTTACGGCTTGCCAGACGGGAAAGTCTATCTGATTTTCTCCCGATTTTACGGTGTTAAATACAACAGAACCGACGTTGAGTATGTGTTGGCAGAGCATAAAGAGTTTTCGTTTGATTACGAAAAAAACAGGTTGATTCCGCTAAACAGCAGCAGAAAAAACACTCCTGTATACAACGAAATGGTAGACAAGCCGGATCCTAAAATCAAAATTCTGAAAATATATCGAAATTTTACATCGCTTGGCCAGGCATCTATATTGCTCAACGAAAAGGCAAAAAAAATGCTGGAACATATCGATGACCAGGAGAAAAGCACAGTTTGTGAAATTTCTTCTGATTCCAAAGAACTGGCCTCTGCCTGATCTTTCGCACCATCAATTTCTCATTCGAATAGCACTCCTCCACCCTTTTCTGCAGAAGGCTGTTTTTAGGCACACAAAAAACCAGTGTTTATCAATGCTCCACCCAGGCGCACGGCCCCATTTTAAAATTAGAAAAAGCAGCTTCGAAACTTGAGTCCAGAGGGCTGCAGGCATAAATACCAACTCCGGCATTCTGAACCGATTTGTGCAGATGCGCAATTCGCATTTGCCTAAACGCTTCACTCTGTGCGGCATTTTCCACTAAAATATCCTGTCCTCTAAGGCTGAGCCGATAATTCATTTTATGCACAGGAAACGGGATGTCGGTGGTCGCCCAATCCGAAAATCCCAGATTGGTAACAACCGACCCCAGCCGCGCAAACTGTTCATTCTCGTGCTCTATTGAAACTTTCACCCAGTTTTCGTCATCGATATAAAGCAGCACACCACACTGGTCGTAACGATTTCGGGTGTTAAACGCAGTTTTTACGCTGAACGTAAAATCGCCTGTAATTTTTGTCAGCCACGCCGGAGCATTGGAATTGCTAAATTCGTAATATGTGCGTTGCCAAAAATCTGTTTCAGAATCGGTCTGAACGGTCAGAATCCCTTCATTTAACTCATATTTTCGGGGTGGATTAATCCAGTAAAAATGGTCGGGATTCATTGCTACAGTTTAGTTAATTCTGACTTTCACCACAATCTTCCTGATGGTTTCATTATCGCCGGCTTTTACCGTAGGACGGTGTGCATCATCAGGGAAAAACAGAAAAAACACCCCGGGCTTAGCAATCCGGTAGTTCTCGTCATCTGCAGTTAAAAACATAATGTCTTTTTCGTCGTCGTAGGGTGTTACAACGGTTGTTTTATCCAATGGCAAAACGCCAATTTTTTCCTGCCCGGAAACGAGGTACTGAATATCTGCGTATTTTTTATGCGCCTCAAACAAAACATCTTCCTCATTTCTGGAAACATATTCGTCAACATTTACAAATAAATCAGCGCCTTCCAGTTCATACCGTCCTTTATCCAACTCTGCCAGGTTTTGCTCACTCAAAAACCGAAATGCTTTATCCCAGCGTTCCTGGTTTTCAAAGTACAAACGGGCAAACTCTTTCTGGTTCACCGACTCATCCGGACTGGCGCTCCATCCCTGTTTCCACTCACCTTTACCAAACCATTCGCCAAGTTCTTTATCGCTCCATCCGTCCGGATTTTTTCCTGACTTGGAATTACATGCTACCACCATAATACCTATCGTAAAAATTAAAATTAATTGGGTTTTCATTAGTTTTAGTTTGTTATTGTTAAAAATGAAATCAAATATCGTGATTTATTTTTACTCCGTCCCTTCTAATTTTGATTTTGTGCCCACTCCCTAAACATTTCAATTGCTTTGGCAAGCACCCCTGCCGAGCCGCGGAATGTACCCGATCCCTTCGGTTCGTTATTAACAGTGTACCATTCATAAAAGCCATCATTTTCCTTCACACGCTTTACCATGGGCTGCATTAGTTCGTATGCTTCTTCGATAAATCCGTTTTTAATGAGCTGCTGAATGGTGCGGCCGCCAAACCAGGTCCAATCGCCGCCATTTTGATATCCGTACGGGTACATAATTTCATTTTTGAAGAAGCCTTCGGGATAAGGCGGGTACATGGTTAGTCCGATGGAGGCAGCTCCTGATGCTTTTACGTTTTCCTTCATTTTTTCGACAGAAGCTTTAATCTCGTCTTTCGAAAGCAATCCTGCTTCAATGGCGATGGTTGTTCCTCCATGATAAAAAATTTCGTCCTCATTAAAGTCTTCCGGAAAAGGAGAACCATTGAGGTAAATGTGCGGAATGAATTTCTGACGGGTTTCATCCCAAAGATGCTTCCTGCAATTTTCTGAAACCTGCCGGTGTACCTGCTGCCACTTTCCCTTTTTTTCGGGAAGAAGCTCCATCAGGTTATCGAGGGCAACCAAAAACATAGCATTATCGTAGATATCAATCGCATAATGCGTGTGTTCATTCAGGTAAACACCCCAGTCGTGCTCAGGCTGTACATCACCCCAGTCGGCGGTAGTGGCACCCCACAGCAACCCGTATTCTTTTTGGAAGCGGTGTTCCATCAAAAAATCCATTGCCCATTCCATTCGAACGGCCACTGTTTTATCTCCTACCCTTTTCTCTAATATAGAATTATCGCCGGTGGCCTGCACATATTTATAAACCGTCTGAATCAGCGACGATTCCTGATCGGTTTCCACGGTATTTTTATGTCCGGCATAGCGCGGTTCCAAATCTGAAAAAATATAATCGTATCCACTGCCTGCTTTGTCTGCCGGAATAAATCCATCTATGATGTTGCCATCGTTTCCCTGCATTCTGAAAAACACCAGCAGGTTTTCCCGCAGCACCTCCAGATTAAAAACTTCAGCCGAGAGCTCTATAAAAGTATTGTAATCGCGAATCCAGACTTCTCCGTACCCGTCGCCTGCATTAAATCCCGTTTGCACAATTTCAAGCGCTTTTTCTTTCACAAACGGGAAATACTCATTGGAAAGAATCTGCTTCCTCAGTTCTTCATTCTCATCAGTACGGGAAACACACGCCGAAATTCCGGCGATCAAAATCAGCAAAAACAAGTTTTTCATTTTGTCGGATTTAACATGGTGTATGCAAATAAAAGCTAAAACCTTCAGAAACAAAAATTGAATTGTTCTCCATTCAACAGGTTGTATGCAAAAACCTCATCAAAATAAAAGCAGTTCATTTGCATCCTCCACAAATAAGCACTGGTACTCCGGAAGTCCGCCAACAAAAAAGCCTGTCTCGGTTTCCCAAAACAGGCTTTATTATTTTTTTGTAAAGATATATTTTCAATATCCTTTCGGACTGAAAATTACTTACCCGGACGAAGTTTTCTTACTGCTGCGCCGGCCTGCCACAATTCAGATTCGCGCATTTCGGTAAGCTCTGCATTCAGGCTGACTTTATAATCAGCTCCTGAAGTAGAATCCAACACACGTTTGGTTTCTGCTCCTGATTTTACGCTTTCATACAGGTCGTTAAATACCGGAAGTGTAGCTTCGCGGAATTTATGGCGCCAGTCGAGGGCACCACGCTGTGCAGTGGCGCTACAGTTGGCGTACATCCAGTCCATACCGTTCTGGTCAACCAAACGGATAAGGCTCTGTGTAAGCTCTTCCACAGTTTCGTTAAATGCTTCAGACGGGCTGTGTCCGTTATCGCGCAGCACTTTGTACTGTGCTTCGATAATTCCTGCCAGCGCTCCCATCAAAACACCACGTTCGCCGGTAAGATCTGAAAATACTTCGTTTTCGAAAGTAGTTGGGAAAAGGTAACCTGATCCGATGGCAATTCCCAATGCAAGAGTACGTTCCTCTGCTTTTCCGGTGAAGTTCTGGAATACGGCGTAGCTTGAGTTAATACCGTGTCCTGCCAAAAAGTTAGTACGAACGCTGGCGCCTGAGCCTTTTGGCGCAACCATTATTACGTCGATGTTTTTCGGAGGAATAACACCTGTTTGCTCATTATAAGTAACTGAAAAACCATGAGAGAAGTACAATGCGTTTCCTTCATCCAGGCATGGTTTTAACTTAGGCCAAAGGATGCGCTGTGCTGCATCTGATACCAGGTACTGAATAATTGTACCTTTTTTTGCTGCTTCTTCAACAGGAAAAAGCGTTTCGCCGGGAACAAAACCATCGCGAACTGCTTTGTCCCAATCTTCTTTAAACTCAGGTGCTTGTCCGATAATGACATTAAACCCGTTGTCTTTCATATTCAGTGCCTGAGCCGGTCCCTGAACACCGTAGCCGATAATGGCAATTACTTCATCTTTTAATACTTCACGTGCTTTTTCTACAGGAAATTCTTCGCGGAGGACTACTTTTTCTGTTACTCCGCCAAAGTTAATTTGTGCCATAACTTTTTGATTATTGTTATAAATTCTAAACTTCTGATTTAAAACCGTGCAAATTTATCATTTTTTTGCCAGTTTTTGTTATGATTTTTAATCCATGCTTTCCAGCAAGGCGTCTCTCTCTTTTAAAAACTCCGAAAGCCGTTCTATGGGGTCGCGGGTAATTGCCACCCGACCCGAACGTATAAACTGCATTACCTTAAATTTGTTCAGCTCTTCGAACAACGCCTGGGTTTCTTCTTTGTGCCCGGTTTTCTCAATAACGATATAATCGCGGGTAATCTCCAGAATACGAGCGCCTGAGTTCCTAACCACTTTTTCAATGGTATCGTCCTCATAAACAGCTTCTGTAGGAACTTTATACAGTGCAATCTCCTGGTAAATCATCTCCTCGTTGGTGTGGTAGAATGCTTTCAGAACATCAATCTGTTTTTCGATTTGACGAACAATTTTCACTACCTGTTCTTTGGTCGATTTTACCACGATTGTAAATTTAAAAACCCCCTGAATAGCCGATTCTGAAACGGTTAAACTTTCAATGTTAACTTTTCGTCGGGTAAAAACAATGGTTATCCTGGTGAGTAAACCAATGTGGTTCTCCGAGTATACTGTTATGATGTGTTCTTTTTTCATCTGTATAAAATTTTTTGATTTCTGAATGTTCAAAAAATTTGAAGACATTCAGGAACTCACATAAATTTTAATCATTCCTGTTTGTGAATTTTGAATAACGAAAATTCATGTTCGTTTCATATGATTTAAACGTTGAATGTTAAACTACTAGGGTTCGAGCATTACTTCAGAAACCGAAGCCCCGGTGGGAACCATCGGAAAAACATTGTCTTCTTTCTCAATTACCACTTCCAAGAGGTAAGGACCATTGTGGTCGATCATTTGTTGGATACTCTTTTCGAGATCTTCGCGGGCTTCTACTTTGTGTCCGTCAATTCCGAACCCTTTTCCGATAGTTATAAAATCGGGGTTCTGAAGCTCGGTAAACGAATACCTTTTTTCGAAGAAAAGCTGCTGCCATTGGCGCACCATCCCAAGGAAATTATTATTCAACACGATAATTTTTACCGGCAGCTTGTTCTGCGCTATGGTTCCCAGTTCCTGCAAAGTCATCTGAAATCCACCGTCGCCAATTACGGCAACAACGGTACGGCCCGGTGCTCCAAGCTGCGCGCCGATACTGGCCGGCAAACCAAAGCCCATTGTGCCAAGTCCGCCGGAAGTGACGTTACTACGCGGATGACGAAACTTGAAATACCGGGAAGCAATCATTTGATGCTGGCCAACATCGGTAACCAAAATGGCTTCGTGATTGGTTTTATCGCCTGCAACACGTATTACTTCGCCCATGGTAAGGCCAGGTTTCTCGGGGAAAAGATCTTTTTTTATGATTTTTTCGTCTTCAATCTGATAACACTCCCTAAAACGGTTCACCCATTCGTCGTGCCGATTGGGCTCAACATTGTCGGTAAGCATTTTCAACGTTTTTTTTGCATTCCCCAGAACCGGAACATCGGCCACTTTTATCTTGTTGATTTCTGCCGGATCAACTTCAAGGTGAATAATTTTTGCATTTGGAGCATAAGCCGATACTTTTCCGGTAACCCTGTCGTCGAAACGCATTCCAACGCCAATAATTACATCGGCCTCATTGGTAAGCAGATTGGGGCCGTAATTGCCATGCATACCAAGCATACCTACATTTAACGGATGATCGGTTGGCAGCGCAGAAAGGCCCAATAAAGTCCAGGCAGCAGGAATTCCGGTTTTTTCAACAAAAGCTTTCAACTCTTCCTCAGCTCTTGCAATAAGCACTCCCTGCCCAAAAAGCAATAACGGTTTTTTAGCAGCGTCAATAATTTCAGCAGCTTCCTTTATTTTAAAAGGATCGATTTGAGGCTCGGGAACATAACTCCTTATTTTCCGGCATTTTTTGTATTCAAACTCTAGCTCGCCGAACTGTGCATCTTTGGTAATATCGAGCAACACTGGGCCGGGGCGACCAGACTGCGCCACATAAAAAGCCTGTGCAATGGCTCCCGGAATTTCTTCGGGAGAAGTAACCTGAAAACTCCACTTGGTAATCGGCATAGAAATGCCCAACACATCCGACTCCTGAAAAGCGTCTGTTCCCAAAAGCGGAGAAGCAACCTGCCCTGTAATGCATACCAGCGGAGTTGAGTCTATCATTGCATCGGCAATGCCGGTAATAAGATTAGTAGCTCCTGGACCTGAAGTAGCAAAGCAAACTCCGGCTTTCCCGGTTATCCGGGCGTAGCCTTCGGCTGCGTGAACAGCACCTTGTTCATGACGGGTGAGAATGTGTTTTACATTTCTGTCGTAGTCGTACAACGCATCGTAAATGGGCATAATTGCCCCGCCCGGATACCCAAAAATGGTATCAACGCCTTCCTCCAGCAAAGAAAGGATTACGGCCTGCGAACCTGAAACTTTTCTCTTTGTCATATTTCAACTTTTTTAGATTTCATGAATGATTAGTCTATCAAACGAACCGCTCCCATGTCGGCTGAAGAAACCAGGCTGGCATAAGCTTTTAACGCTTTTGAAATTTGCCTGTCGCGCTGGGTTGGCTGAAAAGCCTCTTTCCCTTTCGCTTCTTCTGCTTTTCTGCGTTTTTCCATTTCCTCATCAGAAATAAGCAGATTGATGGATCGATTTGTTATGTCTATTTCAATTTTATCGTTGTTCTGAACCAGTCCAATAGCGCCTCCGGCAGCGGCTTCCGGAGAAACATGCCCGATGGATAATCCGGAAGTACCCCCGGAAAAACGTCCGTCGGTAATCAGCGCACAGTATTTATCCAACTGCATGGATTTGAGGTAAGACGTGGGATACAGCATTTCCTGCATTCCCGGGCCTCCTTTTGGTCCCTCGTAACGAATAACAACCACGTCGCCTTTTTGTACGGCGTCGCCCAAAATGCCGTTTACAGCATCTTCCTGCGAATCGAAAACTTTAACGGTACCGGTAAATTTAAAAATGGAAGAATCTACGCCGGCAGTTTTAACAATACACCCGCTTTCGGCAATATTCCCGTAAAGCACCGCCAGGCCTCCGTCTTTGTTATAGGCGTGCTCCAAATTCCTAATACACCCGTTCTGACGATCGGCATCCAAATCAGTGTAATAATTTTCCTGCGAGGCCAGAGTCAGATTTCTCTTGCCATCGCCGGGAGATGAAAGATACCGTTGCTTGGCATCTTCAGAAACGTTGCTATTCATGATATCATAAGCATCAATCGCTTCCTTCAACGTTCTGCCGTCGATACGGTTAACCGATGTTTCCATAAGTCCTGCACGGTCGAGTTCAGCCAAAATTCCCAGAATACCTCCTGCTCTGTTTACGTCCTGAACATGGTAATGCGAGCTTGGTGCCACTTTACACAAGTTAGGCGTAACACGCGAGAGCCGGTCAATGTCTTTCATGGTAAACTCCACTCCTGCCTCGTGAGCAATTGCCAGCAGGTGCAACACTGTATTGGTTGATCCGCCCATGGCAATATCGAGTTTCATTGCGTTCAGAAATGAATCGCGAGTAGCAATGCTTCTTGGAAGAACAGAATCATCACCTTCGAAATAATATTTTTTGGTGGCTGAAATTATTTTTTCAACAGCTTCTTCGAATAATTTTTTGCGGTTGGCATGGGTTGCAACTATTGTTCCGTTTCCGGGAAGCGCCAGACCTATGGCCTCTGCAAGGCAGTTCATTGAGTTAGCAGTAAACATTCCGGAACACGAACCGCAGGTTGGACAGGCATTTTGTTCAATTATTGAAAGATCCTGATCTGAAACAGACTTGTCGGCTGCCATAACCATGGCATCCACCAGGTCGTAATGTTTTCCGCCAATTTCTCCGGCTTCCATTGGTCCTCCCGAAACAAATACCGAAGGAATATTCAAGCGCATAGCAGCCATCATCATTCCAGGAGTAATTTTATCGCAATTGGAAATGCAAACCATGGCATCTACTTTGTGGCCGTTACACATGTATTCTACGCTATCGGCAATCACATCGCGCGAGGGAAGCGAATAGAGCATCCCGTCGTGTCCCATGGCAATTCCGTCGTCGATAGCAATTGTATTGAATTCGGCTGCAAAAAAACCTTGTTTTTCGATTAAACTCTTTAAGTATTGTCCGATTTGGTGAAGGTGGGCATGCCCGGGTACAAACTGCGTAAATGAATTAACAATAGCAATTACCGGACGTCCAAAATGTTCTTCTTTCATGCCGTTGGCCCGCCAAAGGCTCCTTGCTCCTGCCATCCGGCGACCCTGTGTAGTGGTGTTACTACGTAATGGAATTTGCATACTTTTTAGTCTTTTAATTCGTATTTTTTATTAAAAAAGCCTTCCCCGTTTTCGGGAAAGGCTTGTCCGTATCTTATACAACTACATATAAATCTATCCTTTCCCGGTATTTCCAGAAATGACCACGAGAATGACTAGAATGTATGTAGAAAATATTTTCATCCGTTTCTATTTAAAAACTTTAATGGCAACTCTCGAAAACCACACAGCATACAATCATGCTTCTTTGTAGTGATTATCACCGTGCTTGTTTCATCATGTGTTGGCAAATGTAAAAACAATATTTAAAAATCAAAATGAATTGAAAGTAAAAATCCATTTTTTCTTCTAGATTTAAGTTTTACATTAACTTTTAGTTTAAATATGAATAATTTGGGCAAGGGAATTTTGAGAGAAGGAACTGAAGATAAAACACAAAAAAAGGGTCTAGCCTTTTGGTGCTAAACCCTGGAATATAAATTCAGTTTGTATTAAACGACCTCAAAAAAGCCCTCGTCGATGCTGCTGGAGTATTTCCACGAGGGAAGGGTTTTTTAAATCTTTCATTTACATTTTGTTTTTGAACATCTCCATGTAATGTGGCGAGTCGGTCAGGATGCCGCCGCTTTTATTGTAAAAATCATCCCCTAAATCAAACACACCGTCTACAGTTTTTCGCCATGGTGCATCGGTATACGGATGGTAGCTTTCCATCTGCTTCCAGTTTTTATAATTCTGGTGGCCGTTGGTTTCCATCAGGCCTGTTCCCAAACCAGGGAACGGATCCAGGCGGGCTACAACATTTTTATTCCAGTCAATCAATATCGGGTTTACCGTAAGATCGGCGCAGAAACACGGCACATTATACTGCTTTGCTACATTGGCCATTTTCAGGGTCATGCTCAAGGTTTTGGCTATAGCTTTGAGCGCAATGGCTTTGTACCCCATTTCAATTCGTTCAATGGTATAAGCATCGGTATGGGCACTCTCGTCTGCTGCCAACCGCAACGGAATATCGCTTACATCAACTTTCAACTCTTCCGGAAACGGTTCCTCAATCACTGCAATCTGGTCAAAAGCCCCTATCTTTTTTGCATGGTCGATTAAACGCATCAGTGTCTCTTTCTTCTCATAACGCCCGTTGGCATCAAAATAATAAGGTAATTTTCCACTCTCGGAGTGCGTGGTGCGGTAATGGCCAATAGCATTATGTATCTCTGTCAGGCGGGCTTTGTCTTTTTCCAGCATCTCCTCCTGCGTACCGGGCTGCCCTATTTTTATTTTCATAAAAAAATAACCATCTTCCACCGCTTGTTTTATCTCTGAAACCGGGATGGAATAAGCCATCAACGGAATACTGGCAACCGTTTTACTCTTGTGAGAAACGGCAGGACGCAACTCTTCCGGAATCATCTCATCGAAAGTACTAAACCCGTTTTCTTTGGCATAAAGCATCCACAATGCATTGTCTACTCCTACAAGGGCATTCAATGCAAATGTCTCTCTCAGGTGAGGATTGCCGGTAATCTTTTTCCCGTATTCCAGTACTTCTTTCCACATCCCGTTGAGTGTTTCCACCGGATTGGTAAATGACTGCCCTTTTAACATCTGAAGGGCATATTCGGTCATGGCATACATAATAGTATTACCACCGCTCTCCGAGTACCGGGCAAAAACATCGGCATCTGACCAAAGTACATTTTGTGTACACAACCCTACTTTTGAAAGTCCCGAATCACTTTTCAGGAAGGCAGCTGTTTGCCATATCTCACTCATGTAACCGCCCTTAAAACCAAAGGGGCGAATCAACGGCTCCCGTTCAAAATTCGAGCTCACTTCACTTATCCGGATAGTTTTCATCTGTTTATCTTTTTTAACTGATGCCAATACGCCAGGGCTGCCAAGCAACATGGAACCTCCTGTGGCGATCAAACTATTTTTTATAAATATACGTCTTGAATTATCTTTCATCGTATTAAAAATTGATTATTTCCAGTGGCATGATATGAAACTCATACATATCCTGTTGTCCTTTTGGATGTGTTTACTTCCTACCCCCATTTCACAATTAAACCAGTTGGTATTTTTCCAGGTACGTGCTGATAAAATCCACATCCTTTTTCAACTTAGCAACCAATATTTTTTGTTGCTCCAAAAGGGATAAATTTTCCTCATCCCTGGTCAGCAACGGATACTCGGCATGCAGCGTTATCGGGGCTGCTATTTTCAAATCTTTAACCATCCCGAAAAAACGGTCAAAATCCACAATTCCCTCACCCAGCGGGGTACTGACGACCCTGGCTTTTCCATTTTCAACTTTCCACACAAAATCTTTTATGGCCAGCGAACCAATATGCTTATGCAAAAGTTGCAGGGCAATTACCCAGGAAGCGCTTGCTTCGGTTACAGCATGGCGAATGTCGAACTGGCTGCTAATGATGCAAACCGGCTTCGCGTTGATTAACTCCCATACATCCCACATGGCGGCACCAACCCGAATGCCCGAATGGTTCTGGTATCCTCCCTGGATTCCTGCTTCTCCATTAATTGCCGCAAGCGCCGACAGTTTTCTTTTTATCTGCTCCAGAGACTTCGGTATTCCTGTCGCAAAATCATAATCGTAATAACCCAGCCTGTAATGTTTTACACCAAACTGAGCTGCCGTAGTTAATATTTTCTTACTGAAAGCATCCTCGGCATCGGTGATGGCTGTCACCATCATTTCGGTGGACAGGCCGTGTTTCCTCCCTGTTTCAATCACCCGGGGCAAATCGTCCTGAACTCTCTCGGGAATTACCCGTCCCCTGGGGCGAACGGTCAAATCGAAACCGTCGACACCGGCCATTGCCAATGATTCTGACATAAATTCCAGTTCATAGGTATCCAGCGGCTTGGTAAAAAAAGAGATGGGATAACGGCTTTTCTCCATGCTGCCTGCCCCGGCTGCCAAGGCTCCTGAAAAAGGAATGCCCGCTGCTGCAACAGCCATCCCTTTTATAAATTTTCTGCGATTATATGGCATTCTCATTATAGTTTCCAGGGTTTCCGGTATTCGTAATGCAGCATCTCGTTGGCCGCTTTGCTGTTAACAAAACGTTCGGCATCTGCATCCCATTGCAGCCGTTCGCCGGTGGCCAGTGCAATGTTGGCCAGGTGGGCAAAACTGGTGGAGCGATGGCCGTCTTCCAGTGTACACAGCGGAGCTTCCCGGTTTTTCACGCAATCCAGAAAATTCCGAATCAAGGCTCCGGTGCTTCCGCCACTGCTTCCGTCGCTGAGCAGGTTGTCTTTTTGCACATACTCTTCGGCCTCGGTCAGTTTATCCCAGCGCTGAAACTGCCCTGCCCTTGCCGGAACAATAGAGTAGCCTCTTTCACTGGCATAAACAGTTGCTTTGGTTCCCCGCAGTTCAATTTCTCCCTGAGGAATGGCACCGCCACTGCTGGCTTCGTAAATGGCAAAAGAGATAATCATCCCCGATGCAAATTCAAAAGTAACCTGCATGGTATCGGGAATGTCACCGTCGTGGTCAAGCACGTATTTTCCGCCATGAGCGCTGATTGAAACAGGAGCTGTTTCGCCAACCATCCATCGGATAACGTCCATATAATGCACACCCCAGTTCCCCATTTGCGAAGAATAATCCTGCCACCAACGGAACATGTAGGGTGCAATATTGTATTGATAATCCCGGTATGCACGCGGGCCAAGCCACATGTCCCAGTTAAAATCTTTAGGAGGCGTTTCCGGGTTTAATTTACCAATACCGTTTGGAAACATATTACTGACACGTGCAGCCCTGGCCACCGTTACTTTCCCCAGTTTTCCGCCGGATATTTCAGCGGCCAGTCGCTGATAACTGGCAGACCCCCTGCGATTCAAGCCCACAGCAACAATCTGTTTCCCGGAAGCTTCAGCCTCAACCATTTTCCGGCCTTCGTAAATCGTCTGTGTCAGTGGTTTTTCCACGTAAATATCTTTGCCGGCTTCAATGGCATGGACTGTTTGAAGCGCATGCCAATGGTCGGGAGTTGCGATACAAACAGCATCGATGTCTTTGTCGTCCAGCAACTCGCGATAATCTTTATAAATTTTGGGAGGGCGCGGAAAATTTTCGCCCATTTTCGGAATCTGACTGTTCATTGTTTCCAGGTAACGAGGGCTGACTGCTCCCCGATCCCGGGTCAGATACGGTTCGTAAATGTCGCACAGAGCGGCAACTTCGCAATCTTTGTTTTGCATAAACAGGTTTAGCAGCTGTGAGCCGCGGTTACCTACCCCGATAAATCCCATGCGAATTTTTTCGTTCGACCCCAAAATACTTCCGCTAAAAGGAGAAGCGATTACCCGGCTGCCCAGCGCTGCCCCCGTAGCAGTAATTGCCGTCTGTTTAATAAATGTTCGTCTGGTTTGATGATTTTTCATCTGTATAAAAATTTCTGTTTTTAGTCTTTTGTCTGTCATTTCAACACCGATTGATCAAGCGGCAAAACACTTAATCAACATCGCACTCGGGCTCTACCAGCAATCGCCAGTCGCTTTCCATTCTTTTCTGAAATGTATTTTTCCACAAATCCAGATACGCCTCATCTTTATAAATACAAACCGCCCTTCTCACCAATAATCCCAGATTATTCTCGAAATTTTCCCAGCTCGAAATTTCTTCGTAGGGCCAGTCTTCTTCATGACCGATAAACCCAACTAAATAATCAAGTGCTTTTTGCAGGGAGCCGCCTTTTGGATTGACATAGTCGAAAATGTCTACGCCCACAGTCTGTGCAAACCTGCCGGCATTAAAAAAGTTACGCAAATTCCCCACAGAATAGCCGTAAGCCCGGGTTCTAATTAACTCTTCCGGCTGGCGGCCGTCTGCCTCAATCATAGGGTCAATTCTACGATGCGGAATTTCTTCGGCTTTTTTCCGGATATAGTCATTCTTTCCCAGGAAATAAGCAATAGCGGATGACTGCACGTCAAAAGCCACCGAATGGTTATTTTTGTAATCCTCTTCCTGCTTTCCAAACTCGCCTTCCGACAACCAGATAAAATATTCTTCGAACCAGTTTTTAAGCCCCGTTTTCTCGTGAGCAGAAAGCGCCCCCGAAGCTTCAATCAGGGCAATGGCATCAACTAGCGTTACAAACGAGTATCCGTCTATTATTCCAATAAAACGGCCGTCGGTAATTCCAGGAATGGATTGCCCGTAATTCAAATGAGGATTCATAAGAGTTTCAGGATCTAAAAACCAAACCCGCAATAATTCAGCAGCTTTTTCGGCATACTCCTTTTTGTCGGTAAAAAACCACGCAATCGACAACGACCGCATTGCATTCGTTAGTTTCCCCAACTGTGTTCTATCCAGTTTTGCACCCTCAGGATTTACTTCGCCATCCCTGCGAATGTATGGCAATCCGTCGGGAGTATCCGGGTTTGGCCACCAATACGGCCCCATACTCATGTAGTCGTGTTTTGAACCACCGGGAGGAACCAGGTCTTTAAAAGTTACCGAATAAACGCCATCTCTCATTGCCTGATCCGCGTCCAGAATCAACAAATCTAAAGCTGCGGAATAATCGGGGTTCCCATCTTCCAGACCTTTTTTCACCTGCTGCATCCAGGAATAATCCCAACTACCAAGTTTCACATCTTGCGGCACTTTATCTTTACCACCGGTACACCCGGAAAGACAAATGGTTACAACCAACAGGAATAATAATGCTTTTAACTTCATCTGCTTAAATTTTTAAGTTTCAACTGGCAAAAAATGAAATTCGCATGAGTCTTTTTTCATTACTTTACGTATGACTTCCATCCTCATGCTCATTTCATAATAGCAATACTTTAAAAAGCTAAATTGACTTACTCGCCGTGTGCAGTCCGGCATTGAGACAGAAATGATTTCATCGGGGACAATTTAGCTTAACTCCCTTCAGAAACATTTTCACTCTGCCTTTCAGGCATAAATGCCTTCGTTTTTAAATTAAATAACAGAACGTATAATCATGAAAACCTTGTTATGCTGCAAAAAATATCGCTGCAAACGTTACACTCTACTGCACCAATTGCAGAACGAAAACCCAATCCTCGTCTTCTGGCGCCGGCCTGTCGGGAAGTGCAAACTCAGGTTCTTTTATTTCCTCAGTATCTAAATTGATGAAAACTCCCGAACGCGGATTATACCAGCAGCCCTTGTATTTACCGTACTGTATTTCAGTTATTTCAATGGCATTGGAACTATTTTCCCGGGGAATGTAGCACACATACAATTCTCCGGGAATTAATGCCATATGTGGCGGTGTGATATCTATGTCCGTCGGCAAAATATTTTCGTCTCCGTTTACACGTAAAAAATGCCGCCCGGGCACCAGTTTCCACCACTCGTATTTGTCGAAAAAACGGCGGACATACTCCATCTGACTGCCTCCACCGTAAGCAATTGCTTCCCACCACGGCAGCGAAAAATCAGTCATTTTTTCAACCGGATGAAAAGGATCTGAAAACTGCCAAACACCCCAGGCGCCATATCCGTAGCCGGCAGAACCATTAAGTAAAGCGCTCCACGGTTGCCACCTGGAGTGATAAACATGCAGCGTATCCATATATCTTTCGTAGTATCCTTCGGAAAGGAAAACCGGTTTTACCGGAGTGAGCGCATAGAGTTCTAGCGAACGGCCTGCTGCGTTAAACAACTCGGTTACCCGCTGCCCGGACTGAATCCAGTTGTGATCCAGCCACGAAGAATTATGATAAGCCCTCGACGACTGGGTGTTGTGATTCTCAGGAAACCGGGTTATGTTGGAACTGGGATGTAACGAAATTGGCTTATTGTAACTGTTATGACGCTGCGCCACTTCTCCTATCTGGTTATAACTATCAAAATCCCAGCCGCAATCTCTGAATGCGTATTGATACTCTCCGCCGGCAGCAAACAATCCGCTGTAGGCGCCATATCGGGTCATTAGATAAGCCACCAGCCTTTTTGCCCATTCGAGTTCCATAAAGCATTTGCGTTTTCCGAACCAGGCTGCGGGCATTGCAGTAACCAAACCGGCATTCCATATTTCATCCATCCGCAAATCGAGGTACTTAAAAAACTCAGGATTCAATTTTTTTTCGGCCAGCGTATTAAAAGGAAACCCTCCTTCATTTTCCTGGCAATCGATGTCCTGAGTATCTCCGGTTCCGCGCATAAACTTCATAAGAATAGTAGTAAACCCCTTGGATTTTCGGTCTTGCAAATATTGAAAAAAGGGTCCGTCTCCATCTTCGCCTAACCCGCACCTGAGGGTGTTATTTGCCCAGTCGGTATCTCCCAGCAAAAAAAACGGTGTTCCGTCTGAATACACAAAATATCTCCCGTTTTCACTAATTTCTATTCGCCCGTGGTAGTTCGGATTGTAAGCCAGTTGATCGGGCGTTGGCGTTTCGGCAAAAAATTTCCCTTCTTTTTTGTCCAGCCCCGAATCTGCTGATTCTGTTGAATAAACCCACTCGCCGGCCAGCGTTGGCGAAAAACGCAGAACCCAATTGTTTTCCCCGTCCCAAAATCCTTTCAGCCTAATTTTATTGCCGGTTTCAGAATGAATAAAAGTTGCTTCAACCGGAAAGTCGAACCATTCATAACTCTTTTCTGCTGTTAAAACAACATCGGCAATTTCGAAAACAGTAAACGGTGTTTCGTCACTGCCTCCCGAAAAATTCCGGGCAGATGCACAATGCACTCCGGAGAATACCGTAAGTATTCCCAATACAATAAAAAGCTGAAGTTCTTTTTTTAGTTCCATTGTTTTATCTGCAATATTCATTTTTTCAAAACTTTCTCAACCACGAAAAACGAAGAGCCCTCCAGTCTCAACTTTCAAAAACAGAACCTTTAATCGGCCTGAAAAAAGTCCTTTTTAAACTCCATGTTTTTACCGGAAGTTACGCCGGCAGCTTTAACCTGCGAAGCGCCGCTTTCTTTCCACAGAATAAGATTATTGCCCAACCGCAAGGCCAGACCGCCTTCTGCATCTATCATTTCTGCCTGCAAAACAGACTCATCCACAGAAGCTAGATTATCAATGTTTTTTATTTCGAGCTGATGGCGAGGCGTGGTTGGGAAATCCGGCATTTTAACCGGCTCGCCTGAAAACTGATCCACTTTCATTACAGTAACAAACCGCATCGATTTTTCCGGATTGGTTGTTGAAGCCGTTAAATGAAACTGGTTACGCCACTTGGTCGAATCTTCCAGTTGCGGGGTAAATCCGGAATGTTGAATAAAATCGACTTGTTGCGGAGCAAGAAACCGGGTAGCAAGAGAAACATTTCCCGAACGGTTTACCATCACCAGGTTTTCTTTGTCTACCTGAATTTCGGTGGGCCCGTGGAGCAACCATTGAAACGTTGATTTTTCTCCGCTGGTTTTCAGGTCATCAACAATCACAACATAATCGGGCCGAATATACAACATGTGCCGATGAAACCTTTCCAAACGATCGCCATAAGCCTGCGTTGCATCACCTGCCGTATAAACAAAATCGCCATTGTCTTCATAATTTATGATTTTACCTTTTGATGCGCTATTGCGAATCACCTGCCCCTCGTTATCCACCAAAATGCTGTTATGTGCCTTGGTGTGCCACATCCATTCTGAATGATGAGGACAACCGTATAACTGGCGCGAGCCCGTGCTCATTGCCAAAGGTTCTCCGTACCCTTCTATAACAAAGGCATTCTGGCAAGCAAAATTATGACTAAGCGCTCCGAAAGGATTGCTCTGGAAAAGCACCGATACATTGTTTTCCGGTTCGGCCATGTTGCTGTGCATTACCACGAGCCCAATATCATTAAATACCCGGGATTGCGGAATATCCGACGGAACCTTCGCCTCTACTTTCGGTTGGTCGTATAAAAAAGCATCGCGTCCGGTTGGATGGCCGGCTCCGGTTGCCCCGGCATGCCACAGAAAATAAGGATTGGAATAGAGCGACCCCAGTTTATACAGCATCCTTCCCACGTTCTCGTTAACAGGAAGCTCGTGTAAATCTCCGAACGATTGGGTTGGCCTGTTCGGGAAAGCAGCGTAAAATCCATAATAACCGGTGTTACTAAAAAACGGTTTATCTTTTAAAGGGATGCCAAATTTATCCAACTGCGCAACTACCCTAAAAATTTTATCCATATAACCACGCCAGTAATGAATGCCTTCGCTCCATCCGCCTTCGGTGTATCCCCAGGCCGGGTACATGCTCCATAAAAGTTTCAATGTATAATTTAGCCAGTCGGAAACCTCAGGCGCTTCGTGCGCCAACGCAATGCTGCCTTCCACCACAAAACCAATCATTCGTCCCTGGTGACTTGCAAACGGACGTGTTTCCATGGGCCTTGCGCGGTGAACCTTATAGCTGATCTGATGCAGGCGGGCGGTCAGAACTTCAGTACATTTCTCCTTTTCCTCTTTTGTTAGCACCGGGTAAACCCAATCGAAAACAGGAGAACAGTTCTCTATTATATCCATTCCCAACTCATCGGGGCCAACGCTGGTAGAAGGCCCTTCAACATCCCATTCCATAAAATGCAACAAACGGCGTTTGGCTTCCATTGCAAAACGCTCTTCGCCTGTATAAATATATGCCAGCGCACTGGTAACCATCCGCTGAGTGTACGGCCGCATTGTGCGCCACTCGTTTACATACGCGTAACGCGGATTTTCAGACTTTGCCCACGGTTCGGGTTCAGCCCAAAGCGGTTCGTCCATTTCCAGAATTGCTTCGGCTTCTGTAACGGTTGCTTCTGTAATAGCGGTGAAGCGGCCCTCTTTATCGTTCCTGATATCGTCAACCAACTCAGGAGTAAAATGAAGCCGTGGCCGTTCTTTGGGAATCTGCGCTATCACCTCATCTACCGGAATAAAAGGAAAAGCAACTGCATTTTCCGGAATTTCGAATAAACGGGTACGCCCAAACTTTTCGCCAGAATTGTTACTGTAACCATAGCGCCAATACCACTTTCCTGAATTAATTGTTTCGGTAGGAATATGGACTGTCATTGTTAAATCGCGAATGGTTGTGGTTTTAGCCGACTCAAAACCGGGAGACTGGGAATATTGCAAGATGTAGCTGTCTACTCCTTCCAGCGGCAGCCAGATAAAAGCCGGCGGATTGGATGCCAGAACTTCTTCGTCGCGCGGAGAATAATTTACCTCATCTGCCAGCGGTTGCCGGTCCAGCTCCTGGGCACACAGCTCATGAATATTAAACAAAGACATCAACAATAAAAAAATCACGATGCCTCTGAATGTGTTTTGAATTCGGCGTTGTATGGGGAGGCTGCGCAAAACAAAGCAGAAATCTGCCTGTGATAAAGCCTGCAAAATTTGTTTTAGTTTCATCTCACTTAAATTGTTTGTTTTATTCACATTCGATGTAACTCTCAATGAATTTCAAAATTCACACAGATTAAATTCAATCTGTTTTTTTGAAATAGTGGTACTTCTCGCCCCAGGCCGTAATAATATAAGGATACGGCATCGGATCCAGCCGCTCATGGTATTTCCAGCTTCCGTGCCTGCTGTGTATTCCATGCCCCAGTTCATTCTCGTGCCCGGTGAGAACCAGTTTCGGATTGAAACCGTAAATGGCGCTTTGATGCATGTACGAATTATACATGAACACATCTATTTGATGATTTTGTTTGATACTGTTTATCCACAACGTATCCTGAGGATTTCGCCCAAGATTTTGGTCTCCGTTGTGGGAAATGCACAACCCGTCGGGAGTATAAATTACAGGTACGTTGTTTAACAAATCGCCCTGATGCCCCGGGTAAACAACAACTTTCAGCACCTTCTCGCCGTCTCCACACCGCAATGTCTGAAGTTTTTGCGAATCACGCGCAAGATGTTTCAATTGGTTATAAAACGAACTTCCCTCAAAAATACCGGGCGGAATCACCACAGGTTTTCCCTGATCTATAAAATGCTGAATTACCCAGCCGTCAGCATGGTCAACATGTTCGTGACTAACAAACATTACATCGCAGCAGTCGATAATCCTGCGCAACTCCGGTTTTGTGTCGCTCACAAAGTTATCGAACCGCAAAGCCGGCCTTATTAAATCGAACCCGATTGTAATGTCCTTTGTTTTTGCCACAAAGCTGTGGCTGTATAGTTTCCAGATTACCACCCCTTCTTCAACCCTGGTGTTTTCCACTTCAGCAGCCATTTTCTCAATTCTGTTTTGCAAAAAATTTTGCACCGGCAAACGCTGAGGCGCGTAAACATCGTTGCTAATCAGGTCCAGTAAATTCATTGCCAGGGTGCGTTCCAGAGGCTCAGGAAACTGAGGAGGGATGCTGTTTAAAACATCATCAACAGTTTTCAAAATATAAGCAGCCTGCCGGTTTCGCAGAATATCCTGTGGTTGGGTAAGTGTGGAATCAATTTGCACATACTCTTGTCCGAAAGACGCCGGACTAATTATGAACAATAAAACGGCCAGGTACCAGACTTTGATATTTACTTTTCCCATGACGTATTTTTTTGTTTTTCTACATCTTACAGAAACAACGGGTATAATAATACTTCCAGATCGGTTGACGGTTCGGCCACTGAGCGGAACGCATTCACATACTTTTCTTCGCCGGTTTTTACAGCACCAATCAGATAATTTAGCTTTAGTACGCCAATTGCATCATCAATATTCGATATTTGCTGATGGGTCCAGCTTTCGTCTCCAGCAAAATATGGCAGTAAATAATCCATGGCTTTTTGTATCCCCCGTCCGTCGGGGGTTTCAAAATTCCACAAGTCCACGCCAACATTTTGGGCCATATTTGCCAGATAAATAAAACCCCTCGTATTCATACCACTGTACGAAAGCGACCTTGTTCGCGCTATTTCCAGCGGTTGACTTCCGTCGGGTTCAATCTGGTTGGCAATGCGCCTGCTCTTCACCTCTTCAAGCACTGTTTTTGCCATTTCGGTTTTATCGAGGAACAATGCAATTCCTGCCACCTGTACATCGTACCAGGTTGCGTGGTTATTTTTTGTATTGGCTTCATCAATTCCGTTTTTACTGGAAATGAGCCATTCCAGATACTGTTCAAACCATTCGTGAATTGCCATTTTTGTTTCAGCATCAAATTTATTCCGGCCCTCCAGAATCTGAATCGGAGAAATTAATTTGTCGATATAGTGAAAATCGATAATCCCGATTCCACGCCCCTCGCAAATACCCGGGATAGCCTGAGCATAGTCGAGGTTCGGGTTCATTTTTGTGGCAATATTTACAAACCAAGTTTCCAAAAGCTCAACTGCTTTGTCTGCATATTTGTCATCTCCGGTAAAGTAAAATGCCCAGGTTAGCGACTCAACATTTGCCATGAATTTACTTTTCATCCCTGTATCAACATTGTCGCCCCTTGTTTCCGGATTAATTTCGCCGTCTCTTCTTATGTAAGGCAATCCGTCTGCTTTCGACGGGTCGGGCCACCAATACGGCCCCATGCTATAGTAATCGTGTTTATCGCCGCTTGCCGGAACTTTCTTTTTATGAACGACACTAAGCTCTTCGTTGTCGGTTACAGCAATCTGAGCTTTTTCAATCAACTCGTTATACGCCGCTTCAAAACAAGCGTCGTTTTTGGCCAGGTGCTCTTTTACTTTTTCAATTTCGCAAAAGTCAACAAAAACACCATCAATTTTTTGAGCCTCGGCTGGAGCCTGCGAGTTGCCGCAATTGCAAAGCATCGCCCCGGCCATTATTACGAAAAAGGAATAATGGAATTTCATTTTTATTTAGTTCACAGGTGTACTATTTGGGCAAAACCAAAGCGATGTTTTACTAAACAGCACTTTCGGCTTTGCCCAATAAATCTCAACTTAAATCAATCCTGAAATCAGTATATTTTACCATCCCGGGTTTTGACCCAACTCAGGATTCTGGCTCAATACATTGATAGGAAGAGGCCACAGGTAATGTTTGCTTTCATCGAAAACAGGGTTTTCGTAACTGGTTCCCTTGTACACATCGAGGTATGTTTTTCCTGAAACAGGATCTACCGATGTTGGGATTGCAGCTCCCGCGTAGCGAGCTTCTGCAGCTTCATCCCAAAAAAGTCCCATGGAAGGAGTTTCCAGTTTTTTACCTTGTTTCCAGCGTCTCAGGTCGTCGTAACGAAATCCTTCGAGGAACAATTCGATGCGGCGTTCGCGACGAATTTCCACGAGAAGAGGAGATACTCCGTCGTTCACATAGCGCGGGTCAACCGGAATGTTGTCCAGTTTCATGTGAGGCATGCCCACCCTGTCGCGTAACTTATTGATAGTTATATCAAGGTCTCCCTGAGTAAGAGCACCCAGCTCGGCCCTGGCTTCAGCATAGTTTAACAAACCTTCAGCCAGACGGAGAATGACCGCCGGAGTTGTTGAAGTATTGTTTTGGTTGTGCTGAATATCCATTGTCCGCTCAAATATTTTTATCACATGATAACCGCTTACCACAGTCGGGCCAACATTCCCGGTCATCCCGTCAATCCACGGACCTTTTGATATCGCGTCGTTGTATTGTATCTGGTAGTACAAGCCATCGTCAGGATGTAAAATAGTTTGCCGCAAACGCGGATCCCTATTCTCAAAAACATCTTCGATTTGAGCATCGCCCTGATACAGCGGCGACAATGTGATCGGCAGCCCGTCGGTGCACAAATAATCTTCAACAAAACTTTTTGTTGCGCATCCGTGCAATTCGCGCCAGTAACCCATTGTACTGTTCATTTTAATTCCGTAAACAAACTTTTCCCAGTAAATAACTTCCGAGATACCGGTAAGATCAAGCATTCTGTGGTATGCGTTGTAATCGTGCAATTTGTCGCCGGTGCTGTAAATGCTGTACGGACTTCCGTCGATCAAGGCTTTGGATGCTATTGCCGCCTGTTGCAACCACATATCAGGATTTGTTCCTCCGTGGTATTTTCTCCAGGTTCCTTCAAAAAGGCAAACTCTTGATTTCAGCAACAATGCAGCCCACTTGTTCAACCTTCCGGGAGCATTTCCATCGCCCCAGTCGGCAGGCAATTTTTCGCATGCAAAGTCCAGGTCAGCAAGTACTTTCTCCATCACTTGTTCTCTCGGAGTACGAGCCATGTACAACTCTTCCGAATCTACATTCAGTTCTTTATCAACATAAGGCACATCACCAAATTTCGATACTTTGTCTGCATAAAACAAACCTCTGAAAAGCCTTGCTTCCGCTTTATATTTATCAATTGTTGACTGAGCTGCGTCGGCTTTGTCGTAGTTGGCAATACCGATGTTAACTGCCCGCAAAAACTCCCAGCCGGTGTATCCCCACGGCCTTGGCGTTGTGGTGGCAAAATGTTTACCCGAACGCACTACCAAATAATCGGGAGCCGACCTGGTTGTAACAGCAGCAGTATTGTCTGAGAAGAAATCCAGATACCAGATATCGTAATTTTGTCCTGAAGGATGGCCTTTAAGAAAAGGAACATTTCCTCCGTTGTGGACGAGGTAATACAAATTATTATTGTACGCCTGTAAATCGTTTTCAGTATTCCAGAAAGTCTCCATACTAATTCTGTCTAACGGATACCTTTCCAGAAACTCGTTGTTGCAACTTGTCAGGAATAAGATTGCAATCAATATTTTTATTTCTATTCTTATATTTTTCATTTTCAGATATTTTTACGTTAGAACATTACTTTTATACCCAAAGAATATGTACGTTGCATAAAATATTCCTGATCTGTAGTATAAATGTATTCAGGATCCAACGGTTTATGTATTTTGGAGTATTCCCATACATTGAACCCAGACAGGTAAACCTGAGCTTTCTCCAATCCAATCCGCCCGATTAAGTTCTGGGGCAGGTCGTAATTCAGAGTTATGTTTTTCAACCGTATATACGACGCATTTTGCAAGTACCTTGTCTGAGGCATAAAATTCATTGCAGGCGTAGAAACCCTCATAAATCTCGGCCTTGGGAACAAAGCATCTCTGTTGTCTTCGCTCCACGATTCTTCGGCCCACCATTTTTCAAATCCGTCGGTTATGTATGGCCAAAAATCTCTGTGATTGCTGGTGGACGGGAAATAATCCCTGAACAGCCCCTGGAAAAACAGATTCAGCGACCAGTCTTTATAGGTAACCTGCGGGTTAATACCAAATGAATAGCGGGCAGAGCTATTGCCGATAATCATCTGGTCACCCGGATCACTTAAAGTGTTGGCTCCCGGAGAAATTTCCTTATCACCATCTAAATCTGCATATTGCACGTCTCCGGCCTGCCATCCTGTTCCCAGTTTTGCCTGGCTTGGCGCTGCAGCAACTTCTTCGTCAGATTGGAAAAGGCCAACAGTTTTGTACCCCCAAATCTCGCCAATTTTCTGTCCTACGTAGTAATCACTCAACGAACCGGTCGGGTTTTCGTACTTGGTTATTTCAGCCTGGTTGTCGGCTAACGCTAAATTGATGCTGTAGCTCAAATCACGGTTTACGCGGTTCCGCCAGGTAACAGAAACTTCCCAACCTTTTGTCCTCAAATCAGCAGCATTGGCGTCAGGCGCACTGGTTCCGAGAATAACAGGGAATGTCTGTTTCATTAACATATCCTTGGTATCGCGAATATAGAAGTCGGTATTAACTTCCAGCTTTTGGTTAAACAAAGCAAAATCCACACCTACGTTTCTGGTAGTTACCGTTTCCCATGTTAAACTTGAACTCACCAGCCCCGGAGGACTAACATAAGAAATCTGGTCGTTGGCGAAAATGTGCGGCCTGAGCCCCATTCCCATTGTAGAAATGTAAGGATAATAGTTGCTTCCGAGCAGCTGATTTCCCAGAGAACCATAAGATGCTCTTAGCATGAGGTTGTCGAGCCAGTTGCTTGCCACGCCCATGAAGTTTTCGTTAGACAGTCTCCAACCGACAGACACGGAAGGGAAGAATCCCATTCGGCTATCTGTGGGGAAACGAGATGTTAAGTCGTAACGGCCATTGGTTTCCACCAGGTATTTATCGCGAAAGATGTAGTTAAGCCTGTAAAATGCTCCGCGCAAGCTGGTCTGTGATTTTCCTCCGGCAGTTTGCTGGTCGCCCAAAGTAGCATTCAGGTCGCGAATAGAAGAAGTTGCCATTTCATAAGCAAGCGCCCGAATGTACTGGTTTCTTCCCCATTCCTGATTGAACCCGACCATTGCCTTGACATAATGATCTTCGAACTGATCGAGTACATATTCTCCGTAAGTATTAAATACATAATACCGGTTGTAGTCAGCCCTGTTCTGCATATAAGTAGGCTGGCTCTGCCCATATTGAAGATAGAAATTCAGCAGGTTTGTTCCCACCATAGGAATCTCAGTCTGCTGGTTTTCTGTCATCTTATTGTAAATCTGGTAAGAGAAATCACTCCTAATACGCAGCCCTTTCAACGGAGTTAAAGTTGCACCCTGTGTTAACCACAGATCATACGCATCGTACAAATCCCTTCCTCCATTGTGGGCAAACGGAGCATTTCGTGCACCGACAAAATACATCCCTATATACTGTGCCCAATCATCGTGGTCGCCAGGTTCAAGGTAATACGGAAGATCCGGGAATTTCACCGGAGTATCAGGAGTCAGCCGGACGATGGTATTCAAAGCCCTGTCGTTGGCATAAAAATGCGGCTCGTCGTTAAACTCGGCATTCAGAACAATTTTTGGGTCCAAGCTCAACCAGTCTGTCAATTTAAAATCAGCTTTTAACAGTACATTAAACCTGTCGTAATCCAAATTCGATTCTTTATTTTTCAGGTATCCTTTTTTATTCATGTACCCAAGAGAAAAATAGTAGGAAGCTTTTTCCGATGCTCCTGAAATATTCAAATCATACTTTTGTTGCGGTGCGAAATCGGCAAGCATATAATTCAAAAAATCGGTATTGCCGTTGTAGTACATTTGTCCGTTTAAAACGGTCCACTCATTTTCAGAAGTTGGATTATCGTAATAATTCTTCAACATAGCCATTCTTGTATCGTTTATCCAAACGCGCCCAACATCTTCATACAAACTCTGGCGCTGCTGAGCGTATTCGTAACTCGACGATATCAAATCCATGTGGAAGATGGGTTTTGACAATGAAGTCTCGGAACTCAACTGGATTTTGAGGCCTTCTTTACCTTTTTTGGTTTCAACAAGAACAACCCCAAACGCAGCACGAGCTCCGTAAACTGCTGCAGACGATGCGTCTTTCAGTACGTTTACAGTAGCAATATCGTTAGGATTTACCAAATCCAAATCCATCGGAACACCATCAACCAATACAAGCGGGCTACCACCATTGATGGACTCAAAACCACGAATATTAAATTCGGCTCTGGCAGTTGGGTCACCCGAACGGATACTAACGTTCAGGTTAGGAATAACACCAACCAAACCATGCCCGGTAGAAGCAATCGGCCGGTTTTCCAACCTCTCGGCATTAGCAATTCCGACAGCACCTGTTAAATTGGCCTTTTTCTGAGTACCGTACCCAATTGCAACCACTTCGTCCAGCCCAATTGTTTCTTCTTCCATAGATATGTTAATGGAAGTTTTGTTCCCTACAACCACTTCCTGGGCTTTCATCCCCACAAACGAGAATACCAATGTAGCTCCGTCGGGCACATTTGCTAATGTATATTCTCCATCAGCGTCGGTAATTGTTCCCTGGGTAGTACCTTTTATAACTACGGTAACCCCGGGTAGCGGCAAATTTCTGGGGTCGGTTACCTTTCCGGAAACCGCTTTTGCCTGATCAGACAAACGCTCTTCGTTAAATGTTGTCAGCACAATCTGACGATCGTAAACATGATAATTCACACTCGTCCCGGAAAACAATTTTTCCAGAATGATCTCGATGGGTTTCTCACGAACATTAATGTCCACCTGTCGTTCAACATCCAACAACTTTTGGTTGAAAAGGAAGTAAAATTCACTTTGATTCTCTATCTCATTGAGCACATCAATGACTTTTGAACCATTCATTTTCAAGGTTAATTTTGTTGACTGGGAATACCCGGAGGTAGCCCAGGCATGTGACAAGCACAAAAACAGAAAAAAAGCACTTAACCGCATAATTTTCCACGTTTTAGTTTTGATGCAAAATAGCAACGCATCACGAATCCATTTTTTTTTCATACATTTGAATCATTAAGTAGTTAAATAATAAAAACAAAACTCTCACTGCTTGATTTACAGGAGGATGCCGCAAACACCCTCCTGTTCTTTTTTAATGAAAGGCTTTAAGCCTTTTCCGATCTAACTTAACTAAAACCACCTTTTTTTGGCATATATTTTCATGGTCGGTAACACGAGGCAGAATTTCGTATTTGTAGGGAGTTGTTACTGCCATAATTTTCAACACTTCTTCCAGAGGTTCGTCAACAAATGTAGCGTGGAAGGTATATTCGAGTAATTCTTCATCTTCAACCCTTATATCGGCATTGTACCAACGCCCCAGGCGCTCGGCAACCTGTTGCATGTTCTCATTCCGGAAAACCAGCTTTCCCTCTGTCCAGCCGATATACTGTGATGCTATCACCTTTATAGTTTTGAAGGACATTGTTCTCTTATTCAACACCAGTTTTTCATCCGGGTGTAACACATCGAGCTGCATCCCGTTTTTTGTATCCACAACTACTTCTCCCCGGGTCAGAATAACCTCTTCTTTTGAATCATCTTCGTAGGCCATTACGTTGAACTGTGTTCCCAGAACTCTGACATTTAAATTTGGAGTATGGACAATAAAAGGATTTGTTTTATCTGAAACGACATTAAAAAACGCTTCTCCTGAAACCGTAACATCCCTGTCATCCATAAACGGAACAGGATATTGCAACTTCGAGCCACTATTCAAAAAGCCGGTGGTGCCGTCAGGGAGCTGAAATTTTGTACGAACGCCCAGAGGGCATTGAATTTCTGCGTATGCATCGCCTCCAAAGTTCAGTTGTTCAATCTTTTCATCCTGAAAATAAAACAGCAACAAGAAAGACAACAAAAGGGGAACAAAAAATATGGCAGCGATTTTTTGGAGAACGAACAAAAAACCTGAATTCCCTTTTCGTTTCTCCTCAAGACTAATCCGGTAATGAATTTTCTCCAGCAAATGTTCAACATTTTCTTCGGGAAGTTCAGTTGAAGAAAACTGAGTCCAATGCTCTAGAAGGTACCTATTTAAGTTTTTTCGATGTTCTAAACTTCCAAAAATGGATTTTACATCCAGGTAGTCCTTTCTGGAATAGGTTCCATCAAAAAATCGGTTTAATATTTTCGGATCAAAATCCATTCAACACTTTCTTAGTTTCAGTTCACATTAAGTAATATCGACTACTCCTTAAAATCCCCCAGTCAGAACAAATAAAAAATCGATTTTATTAAAATATCATTCGAAATCAACACTTTACAAACATTAAAAAAAACAACATTGCTGAAATATTGTCCTCACCCAATTGTCTGCGAATTGTTTTTAACGCTTCAGTCAGATGATTTTCCACCGTTTTTGGAGCAATATCCAAGAGCACTGCGATTTCTTTTAACGAAAGCCCTTCTTTTCTTCGTTTAACCAAAACATCTTTTTGGCGGGGAGGAAGCTCTTCAATAAGGCGTTCTACCTTTTCCAACAGAAGCTGATAGTTTAACCGCTCTTCATTGTCCGCAGAAAACTTAATGGATTCTTCGATTAACTTATCTTTATAGGCCCGATGCCGTGAAGCCCTTTCGAAATGGACCAAAATAATATGGTAGGCAATTTTGAACAGATATGCCTGAAACGACAAATCAGAATTAAGACTCTTTCGGTTCTTCCAGATACGTAAAAAAACTTCCTGCACAACTTCTTCTGACTCTTCTTTTGATTTTAGATAACCAAAAGTAAAGTGGTAAATACGGCTTCCGTAAAGAAAAAACAGTTTGTTAAATGCTTCTGTGTCTCCTTTTTTTAATGCCGTAATAAGTAATATCTCATTCTCCCCCTTATTCAACTGCTTAAATAATTAATCGTTGATGTAATTCAAAGATAAAATTTTTCTCAATTTCCGAAATATTTCAGAACGTTTTTTCGCATTCGGCTTCTCTCCTTTTCAAAATGATACTTTCGTTGAATTGTCTTGACTTTTTGTTAATATTGCTTAACCTTCAAACACGCTAAAAGCACTGGAAGAGTAAAGCATTTATTGCGTGTTATCTACATTCTTTCATGCATTAAATATGCCGTCCGAATCAGGCGTTTTTTGCAGACAAAATGAGGCAAAAAAAAATATTTCGATCGAATCGCCCACAAATAATTACCCAATGAGTTTTTTTTAGAAAAAAGGTATTTAATTTGCTTCGTTAAACAGAATGTCAATTTTTATGTTGGTTTTCGGAAATGAAGAATACATACCTTGATCTCATCGAGCAATCGTACTACTTTCCGCAGGAAGGATTTGACCTGCAGGATGGTAACCTCACTTTCTACGGCGTTTCGCTAAAGTATCTCATCAATAAATATGGCACCCCCTTCCGGCTGATGTACCTGCCACGAATCGGGGACCAGATAAAAAAGGCCCGGAACCTTTTCAGGAGGGCCATGAAAGCTACCAACTATCAGGGTGATTATAATTACTGCTATTGTACCAAATGCAGTCACTTTCACCACGTAGTTAGCAAAGCTCTTCAATACAACGTCAACCTGGAGACATCCTCGTCGTTTGATATTGATCTGATTTTAAACCTGTACAAGCAGGGAAAAGTCGAAAAGAAACTAAAAATTGTTCATAACGGATATAAGACAGAAGAATACATCCGGAAAATTATCGAGCTTACAGACCTTGGGTTCAAAAACTCAACTATTGTTCTCGACAATAAAAATGAACTTAAAAAGATAATGAACTATGCCAAGGGGAAAAAAGTACAAATTGGCATAAGAAAAGCCATTGACGAAGAACCCCAAAGCGCATACTATACCTCTCGTTTAGGAATCAGAGCGTCCGAAGTTCTCGATTTCTACAGAAACAATATTCAGGGCAAGGAGAACCTGGAACTTACAATGCTTCATTTCTTTGTTGACTCCGGAATTAAAGACACGTTGTACTACTGGGGTGAATTTCAAAAATCGGTTAAATTATACATTGAACTGAAAAAGGAATGCCCTACTCTGAGCGCCATAAATTTAGGAGGAGGTTTTCCAATCCGCAGTCATCTGGGATTTGAATACGATTACGAATATATGATTCGGGAAATTGTAAACAACATTAAAGATGCTTGCAATGCAGAAGGCATTGAAGAACCTGACATTTATACCGAATTTGGCAAATACACGGTTGGCGAAAGCGGAGCAACCATTTTCTCGGTTCTGGAACAAAAACAGCAAAACGATGCCGAATTGTGGTACATCATCGACAACAGTTTGATGAATACTATTCCGGACGCCTGGTCGATTTTTGAAAAATTTATTTTATTGCCCATCAACAAATGGAATAACGAATATACGCGGGTTAACATAGGGGGAATTAGTTGCGACCATTCGGACTATTACAATTCCGAAGATCTTAATCAACAAATTATGCTTCCACGTTATTCGTCGAGGGAAAAAGAGCCTCTTTACCTGGGCTTCTTTCATACCGGAGCATATCAGGATTCGATCAGCGGCTACGGCGGAATCAAGCACTGCCTCATTCCCGCACCGAAGCACGTAATTATAGACCGTGACGAAACCGGAAACTTTGTAGATTATGTTTACCGAACTGAACAGACCGTAGAAGACATGTTCAAAATACTCGGATACAATATCCAATAAAAATAGAAAAGGCTTCGCAAATTGCGAAGCCTTTTTTATTTAATTCCTGAAAATCAGTTCGTTGTCTTCAACGTCAATTGTTATCATCTTGTTTTTATCTACCTGCCCGGCAAGAATTTTCTTCGACAAATCGTTTAGGATAAATCTCTGCAAAACCCTTTTTACCGGACGAGCGCCAAAATTAGGATCGTAACTGGCAGCTGCCAACCAGTCGACACCTTTTTCGGTGAGGCTGATTTTTACGTCGGTGCCCGACAAACGTTTTACAACCTGGTCGAACTGTAATTTTACAACTTTCCTGATATCAGCCCGGGAAAGCGGCGTAAACACTATTGTCTCATCAATCCTGTTTAAAAATTCCGGACGAATGGTTTTTCGTAATAACTCCATCAGTTCCTTCTTTGTTTTTTCCAGCACTTCATCCTGATTTCCTCCGGTCAGATTTTCAAAGCCTTTCTGAATTAACTGCGAACCAAGGTTTGAAGTCATTATAATAATCGTGTTTTTGAAGTTAACCGTTCTCCCCTTGTTATCGGTTAACCTGCCATCGTCCAACACCTGCAGCAGTACGTTAAACACATCCGGGTGCGCTTTTTCAATTTCGTCGAACAGCACCACAGAATAAGGTTTGTGCCGCACTGCTTCGGTCAACTGGCCACCTTCGTCGTATCCTACATATCCCGGAGGGCTACCGATTAACCGGGTAACCGAGAACTTTTCCTGGTACTCAGACATGTCAATACGGGTCATCATATTTTCGTCGTTAAACAGGTACTCGGCCAAAGCTTTTGCCAATTCTGTTTTTCCCACACCGGTTGACCCCAGAAAAATGAATGAACCAATCGGTCGTTTTTCATCCTGCAACCCGGCACGGCTGCGTCGAACGGCATCAGAAACAGCAGTTATTGCTTCATCCTGCCCTACCACGCGTTTGTGCAGTTCTTCTTCCATATGAAGCAGTTTTTCGCGTTCGCTTTGCAGCATTTTCGAAACCGGAATGCCGGTCCACCTTGCCACAACTTCAGCAATATCTTCAGAATCGACTTCTTCTTTGATCAGGTTTTCACCTCCTTTTGTTTTATGAAGCTCCTGTTTCAGCTTTTCAATTTCGGTTTCGGCTTCCTTTATTTTTCCATAACGAAGTTCGGCAACCCGATCGTATCTTCCCTGTCGTTCAGCCTCTTCAGCTTCATGCCGGTAATCTTCAATTTCTGCTTTCTTCTTCTGAATGGAATCAATAACAGATTTTTCGCTCTGCCATTTGGCTCGAAGGTGAGACTGTTCTTCTTTCAGATTGGAAATTTCTTTATTCAGAGATGCCATTTTTTTGTCATCTTTTTCTCGTTTTATGGCTTCCCGCTCAATCTCCAACTGTTTAATACGACGTTCAATTTCATCCAGCTCTTCAGGCACTGAGTCCATTTCCAAACGTAACTTGGCTGCGGCTTCATCCATCAGGTCGATTGCTTTATCGGGCAAAAACCGGTCTGAAATATAACGCTGCGACAATTCTACTGCAGAAATAATGGCGTCGTCTTTTATCCGCACTTTATGGTGGCTTTCGTACCGTTCTTTAATACCTCTTAAAATAGAAATGGCACTTAAAGTATCCGGTTCATTCACATGTACCACCTGGAAACGCCTTTCGAGCGCTTTATCTTTTTCAAAATATTTCTGATATTCGCTAAAAGTAGTTGCACCAATGGCACGCAACTCACCACGGGCAAGTGCCGGTTTCAGGATATTGGCGGCATCCATTGCGCCTTCGCTTTTTCCTGCGCCTACCAAAGTATGAATTTCGTCGATAAACAGAATTACCTCCTCGTTGGAATGTACCACTTCATTTACAACAGCTTTTAGCCGTTCTTCAAACTCACCTTTGTATTTTGCTCCGGCGATTAAAGCTCCCATATCCAACGAAAACACCTGTTTTGTTTTCAGGTTTTCAGGAACGTCTCCCCGCACAATCCGCTGTGCAAGCCCTTCTGCAATAGCAGTTTTTCCGGTTCCGGGTTCGCCAATCAAAAGCGGGTTGTTTTTTGTTCGCCTGGACAAAATTTGCAGAATACGCCTTATCTCTTCGTCACGGCCAATAACCGGATCCAGTTTTCCGGAACGTGCCCGTTCATTCAGATTTACAGCAAACCTGTTTAACGAATTGAATCGGTCTTCGGCAGTCTGGCTGTCAACTTTTGAGCCTTTACGCAGTTCATCAATGGCTTTACGCAAGTCTTTTTTGGTAATCCCGTTATCTTTCATCAAACGGCTTGTTGAATCTCCTGCATCGAGCAATGCCAGCAAAACATGTTCTACAGAAACATACTGATCTCCCATTTCCTGAGCCTGTGCCAACGCTTTTTGCAACACACGGTTGGTGGTGGTTGAAATGTATGGTTCGCCTCCGGTAACACGCGGATACGATTCAATAATTTTATCTACAGCCTGCTGAAAAACGGAAGTATTAACTCCCAGTTTTTTCAGTAAAAAGTCGAGCACATTTTCGGCTGAATGGGTTAATCCCTTTAAAACATGTGCAGGCTCAATGCTTTGCTGGTTGTTCCCCTGAGCAACCTGAAAAGCATGTTGAATCGCCTCCTGGGCTTTTATGGTAAAATTGTTTAAATTCATTTTTCTTCTCCTTTAAAAACTCTGACAGGGCTAAGCAAACTACAATCCATAATCCACTCACAGCCAAAATGTCACAACCCACAAAAAAAAGGGTGAAATTTTTTCCACAAAAGGAACACGCCAATGAACTTCTGGCAGAAAACGAAAAAAAGGCCGGTTCCACTTGTTGAACCAGCCTCTCAAAAAAAGGAATGAATCTCGCCCTAATCTATGTTATGAACCAAAAAACCATTATAACTATCATCTTTCTTTTTTTTATTCTTTCGTGCCAACATGTGTTTAGCTTCCCGCCTGGCAACATTTGCCCGATGCTTGTTACCGGCAATTGTACTTCCTTCGGAAAAACTCCGGGGTTTTAAATTAACAGAAACGATGGTATCGGAAGCTGTCAAAAAAGTGGGAGCAGAATCCTCAAATCCGGCATTTGAGATTTTTAATTCCTGCTCCCCTTTTTTTAGCCAAAGCCTATAATACCCATCGCTGTTCGTTATTGTTCCTATTCCCGAATGAGCCTCGTAAACCGCTGCATTTTCAACAGGCTTGTCGGTAATGTAATTTTTCACATACCCGGAAACGGATACAAGCTGTGCTTTTATGGCTCGGGGAAATACAAAAAGAGTCCCCAAAAAAATCAAACTGAACATCGTTTTCATCGTTTCTGTAAATCGTTTTCAAGTTATTTTATACCTATTCATTTTTACATCTTCACTATTTTTTGAGCATGAAGAACCTTTCCGTTTTCTGCTACCATAACCAGATAAATCCCTTTATTGACAGATGACAACTTTACCGGCAATACTCCTTCCTGCGGGTCGACTCCTTCATCTCGATAAACTAACCTTCCAGTAATATCGGTGATCGAAATGTCGACCAAACCGCCGATTTCAGACGAAGAGAACTTCAAATAAAGCCGGCTGTCAAACGGATTAGGAAACACATCTATTAAGTTCTGAGTATTCAGATTATCATCTATAAAATTGGCCTGAATCTGAAGATTATCAATTGCCCATCCCCAGCCGTTCAATGAATTATCCGAAGCCAGCCGAAACCGGAAAAGCACGGTATCTCCGTCTGCAAAACCGGTATTTTCAGTAAGTCGGATTACACGTTTCAAAAACATACTCTGATTGCCACTGGCTTGTGATAAATTATTTACAGTAGAGTTTACAAAGGCGGTATCCCAATATTGGTAAAAACCTGAGTCGTAACCAGGAACAAAAGGAAGCCAGGACAAACCTTGGTCCCTGCTTCCTTCTACAATTACAAAATCCCAAAACAGTTCTTCAGAAAAAACTGTCCCTTTTTCTCCAGGTTCTACAAGTACTACCTCATCAAAACTCATTTCGCCACCATCTCGTAAAATAATTGGATGCTTTAACTCAGCAACAATATCGTATTTTTCATCTTTTAATGCCGACACCGGATAAGGGTTAGCCGTATGCAAAACATTGTCGGCAAACCCGGGCAGCGGAGAAACAGAAAAATCAGCACCTACAAAATCAGACATTCCCGACTCAAAATCATTTGAATACGCCACAACAGGTTTGGAAGGTTTAAAAACAGCCACCTGATAAAATCCTTCAGAAGGCAGATACTTTTTATTGCCGGCTGACGATTTATCTTCAGCCACAATTCGGTATTCCACTTTTCCGGCATGGTAATCACCCATGTTTAAAGAAACAGACCCCGAGTATTTTTCCAGGCCAGTCAAACCAAGTTCAATGGCTGGCTGATCCATTTCATTCAGTTTATATTCTACCGTTACCTTTTTCACACCCAGATTATCGGTTGCTGAAGCCTTTACTATTAAGCTTTCCTGATTTTCGGGCAAAATTTTCAGCGGATTATGAGCAACCACAGGCGGTGTAAAATCCGGGCCTATTTTTAATGAAAAGACTTTAACCGGTGCAAAAGCTGGAAACTTGTAACTTTTGCCGCTTTTTGTTTTTGCCTCGAAATAGTAATCTACTTTTCCCTCAAAAAAATTCAGAGGAATATTTCCCTTGAAAACATTTGAAGTTCCCTTTTGATCCAGTTCAGATTCAACGGTTGTCAGAAAATCATCAGTAGAAAAAACAACACTAACCGACAAATCTTTAACAACCTCATCAGAAACAACTTCAATTTCAACCGGCAATTCGCTGCAAGGCTCTTCAAAATCTTTAAAAAGAATAAAATTGAATGTTAACGCACTCCAGCCAATTTCCCCCAAAATTTCCTGCACCTGCTCGTCCAGGTAATGCACTGCCAATCCCTTCGCAACAACAGGCATCATCAATTCCACCTCACTATTTAACAAATGGTAAATACTTGTTCCGTCGTTCCACGACGATGGCGAATACACCTCCAAAAAACGAGCATTTTTCTCGTTTTCGTCAGACAACAAAAATCTGAGTTTTCCGGAAACAAGCTGACTGTGCAATTGAGAAGAAGGGCTTGGAAATAACTCAGAGTTTGCCAGTTGCTGTTTGTTATCATTAAAAATGTGCAAATCGTAAATACTGGGATAATGATATCCATTATTAAAAAAGCCCTCTGCTCCGTCGTCTTTAAAAAAACCGGAAAATCCCAGCCCGTGGGCTATTTCATGCAAAACTGCTGTAACAAAATCGTAGTGGGTTTCCGGGGTATTTCCATCTGTTCCAAAATACCACGGAAGGTTTTTATTAAAACGGCAGATAATATCAAAATCGCCCTGGTTAATTTCTTCCCCGGAAAGTTTCTCAGCCAACACAACCGGGTAGTACACATTTTCATGGAGCGCACCGTCAAAATTCATGTAAAAAGAGGCGGGCCGGCTTTTGCAAAGGATAGCGGAATCCAGCGATTCCATAGTCGCCTGAACATTTATAGGAACCGGACTTGAAATAAACCCTTCCCAGATAGATATGGCGTAATTTAAAGCACGCTCTGCTTCGGAAGTCAAATCAACGGGCGTTACTTTAAAAACAGTTTTTGAAATACTTTGAGATTTCAAGGTTGATTGAAATGAAGCAGGGACAAACGTTTTCACTTTTCTGTCGGAAGCAAAAGTAGTAAGTTCGGGTGCAGCGGTTTTCTGCACGGTTTCTGTTCCCCTGGAACTAACCAGAAGAACTGTTGAAACCAACCATAATATTACGAACAGACGCTTCATTTTATCAGACTTTGTAATTGTTCTAAAACCTCAACTAAATTACTTGATAATGAACAAAATACATGAATACCAAAAGATGATTACGGGGTTTAGAAAAAACGGAAAGCACACTTAAAAACAGTCGATTAGGGCAGATAAAAAAGATGATTCAGGAGGTAAAAAAAACTGATTTCAAAGGTACCAAAAACGCACTCAGGGGAAAACGTATATTCTAAATAACATAACTACAACAAGATACACCCCCAATAACAAGACAACTTTTATGAATTAACATAATTGAATTTAAAAAATCTAACTGAAACAAACAGCACATAGAAACTATTGAAATTGACCCATTTTCAAAGGCTTCGGCTTATTTTATCGTTATAAATACATGTCCTAAAACAGAAAGCATTTGCAACCATCCTTTTTGTGATACTTTTGTCGGAACAATGGGTAAAAACCAGTAACAACTAAATTTTTACACAAATGGATGGTATTCTTTTTTTGCTTCCTGAGAAATCGGGTAAGCAAAAATTTATATTGGCTGAAATGACGATAAAAACCATTTTTACATGCTTGGTACTATTTATGCCGATTTGTCTGAAAGCTACTGACGCGATTGAGCAGAAAATAGCAGAAGCAGACAGCTTGCTCCAAATATCGCTCGAAAAAACGCGGGAGGTTGATCCCGGCGGGAGCATTAAATATGCGTTAGAAGCACTTTCCGTAATTGAAAAAACCGGCTATTCAAAGGGGAAGGCAATTGCGTATTTCAGAATTGGTGACGCTCTATATAACCTTGGCAACTACAAAAAAGCACTCGAATATCTCACTCTGGCAGAAACTGAAAATTGTTCTGCAAAAGATCCGCTTGTTGATTCCGAAATATCCAGAGTACGAGGAAGAACTTATGGTGCAATGGGGTTATTTGATGCTTCGGTAAAAAAATTTAAAAAAGGGTTGAAGCAAATTGAAAAAATAAAAGAGCCCGAAAAAAAAGACTACCTCAAAACTCTGGCATACGAAAATTTGGCTCACATATACAAAGACATGGAAGTTCAGGATTCGGTATATGCATATTTAAAAAAAAGCAGCAAATTGCTTCAACGCATGGACGAACCTTTCGTTTTCACAAGCTGGATAAACCTTTACGGTAGCCTGGGAAAATATTACAGCGAAAAAAACAAGTACGACTCTGCCGTATATTTCTTTGATCAATCGCTGGCAATGGCCAAAAAGTATGAATTTCCATACACATCCAGAACTTACCAATTCAGAAGTGAACTGGAACTAAAAAAAGGCAATTTAGATTCTGCTTTATACTATTCTGCAAAGGCGCTAAACAATGTAAAAGACACTCACCTCGATGCAGAGCTTCCTTCAATTTACAGAAAGATGGAAAAGATTTATGAAAAAAAAGCAATTAATGATTCCGCCAAATTATACAGAGGAAAAGCACTGGTGGCAGAAAATGAATTGACAAAAGAACATATGGACGCATTAGATTATGCAGTAAATACCATAATAGAAAAAGAAACAAATGCCACAGTGGTAGAAGCAAAAAAAGCTATTGCATTTATATTTGGAGGTTTCTTCATACTTATATTGGCGGCAGTTGTGGTACTTTATACCAGAAAAAGAAAAAGCAAAAAAATTATTCGTGAAAAAGAAGCTGAAGCAAAAAAACTGAAACAAAAATTAAGCGGGTACAGCGACGAAGTTATACGGCTGGGAAAAGAAAACGATCCTACTTTTGTTACAAAATTTCAGGCTGTTTATCCAGTTTTTTTTCAAAGCCTCATATCAAAACACCCCAATCTTTCATCGTCAGACATTACTTTATGTGCCATGATATTTCTGAATTTTTCTTCTAAAGACATAGCACATTACACATACATCGAACATCGTTCGGTACAAACAAAAAAAAGCAGACTGCGAAAAAAACTTGGAATCGATGCTAAGGCAAACCTTTTCCTTTATTTAAATTCGATTGCCGAGCCCAACGATATGCAAATCAGCCCCCAAACTGCATCCAGTGCCTAACGCAAACCATAGCCTATAAAAACGAATGATAAAAAAAACATCATGCAACAATCAGATAACATTCAAAAAACAGACAAAACATAACATGCTAATAATAAAAGGAAAGCAACAACACCAAACAAATGTAGTAGATCTGTAGTACCTGCATAACGAGCAGTTCTGCACAAAAATCTGATTTTTATTAAAATAAAAATACAGAAAACAATTATCCTGTACGAATAGCTTCGTACATGCCTTTTGTAGCATTTAAACCTTACGCAAAATCATGAGAAATTTTTACTTTGCTTTTTCATTTTTCGAAATAAACACACAAAACAAAACCAACCATCTTTCCCGGTGCTTTTCGTCAAAAAAGAAAAGCAGTGTTAAAGCCGTTGAAACAGAATCCGGAATTTCAGAACAACTACGCAAAAATAAAATCTGCACAAACTACAGAGGCGGATAAAAAAATTTCTCTCCCCGAATAAAAATCGTCTTTATCGTTAACTACGGTTTATTATAACCGCAAGTTCGCGCAAACACTGCGCGCGCTAACTTATTGCATAGAAACATAATAAAATCCTATAATGAAAAAAATCAAATTCAATTGTATCAGCAGAACAACGTTGTTTCTTCTGCTTGCTTTTTCTGTTTGGTTTAGTCCCCGCGTGCAGGCTCAAAACTGCACCGTAAATTCAGGGGTGCATCAAACAATTTGCGAAAATGAAGTGCTGACCCTGTACGGATCAGTATCTGGCGTGCTCGAAGAAGAGAATGCCGTAAAATGGACCCAGGTAGCCGGGCCTAGTGTAGTTATTGAATCTCCTACATCGATAAGGACGGAAGTAACCGGCATAACTCCGGGAGACTACACCTTTCGTTTATCCACAACCTGTTTAGACGGGTCACTGGTTTACCAGGATGTTACCAATACGGTTTTGCCCATAACCGAAAGTTATGCGGGAGAAGACCTGGTTGTTTGTTCCGGCGGTGCAGTTCTGAATGCTGCTGCACCCGGTCAAAACGAAACCGGCCGATGGATAATAATCGAACCGAACCATGGAATTTCGATTACCGACGAAACTTCTGCCACATCTTCGCTAACGGCAGACGAATCCAGTTCAGGAGAAACCAAACTGGTTTGGGTTATTACCAACGAAAACCATTGCTCCAGTCAAGACACAGTTTCGGTTTTCAACCTTGGCGGAGAAGCGGTTTTTGCGGGTCCCAAAAGGGAAATCAGCAATTGTTACTCTGTAACTCAAAACACACAGCTTAGCGGCTCATATGCAGGCAGCGGAATTAACGGCCAGCAGGGAACATGGACGCTGGTCAGCGGACCAAACATTCCGGTCATATCAAACATTCACAACAATGTATCTCCAGTATCCAACCTCATCGAAGGAACTTATATTTTCAGGTGGGATGTGGAAGGGACCTGCCAAAACGGAACCGCAAACGACACCATTGTTGTGCCCCCGTCAACTTCTGATGTCACTAACGCCGGAGGGACTTCACGCACTAACATTTACTGCGACGGAACAACATCTATTGTTCTCTATGGAACTTTCCCGCAGTACACAAACGAAACCGTATTTTGGGAAAAAGTAAGCGGTCCTGATCCGGTAACTATTACCACCCCCGACAACCACGTAACAAGTGTTGAAGGACTTGACGGTAGCAGCGACTACCGGTTTCGCTATACCATTTCCAATGCGCTAACAAATTGTTCCAGTTCCGGAACTGTGGACATCCGATACGCAGAAGGCCCCTCTCTTGAAATTAGTACTTCGAGAATAGATTTGGCCTGTGGTGAGGCTGTTGCATACATTCCCTACAGCTCCAATGGCGACGGGATTGAATCCTGGAGCATTGTTAGTGGCCCGGAAACTGACGCCTATCCCGTTTTACCAACATCATATGAGCGAATAATCGAAACTTCTGGTATAGTTGCTATTCCGGGATTAACATCTTCCGGAACTTACATCATTCGCCTTCGAAAGGCGGCAGCCCAGGGCACGCAGTGCGAAGCAGCATTTGCCGACGTTGCAGTTGTGGTTTCCAGAGAGTCTTCCCTTTCAAATGCAGGAACAGATCAGCTTCTTGCGTGTAACGTAGATACTACATCATTGGCAGGGAATCCGCCACTGGCAGGCGAAGGAACCTGGAGCCAGGTTTCCGGGCCAGGGCAGGCAACTATCAGCAACATTAACGAACCGGGGGCTAAACTTTCCAACCTCATAAACGGGACATACACATTCAGGTGGATTGTTTCCGGCGGCCCGTTCTGTTCAAGCAATCAGGACGATGTTATTGTTATAGTTGCGAACAATACCCCGACTCAGGCTCAGGCGGGCGAAGATCAGGAGGTTTGCGTAAATACACCGGTTTATCTCAATGCCGACAGTCCTGTTTTAAACGAATGGGGCGAATGGTCGGTAATTCCGGAAGACCCTTCTATTGTTTTTAATGATAGAACTTCTCCCGATACTTATGTTGAAGGATTTCAACCCAACTTAAGTTACCAGTTGGTGTGGACCATTACCAATGCCTGTGGCGAAACCATTGATACAATGACAGTTACCACCAACGATACCAATGGTCCTATAATCGCCGATGCCGGAACTGACATCTGCCTTCCTTCCGGTACAACCTCATTTTCTTTATTGGGGAACGAACCGTCACTCACAGGTGAATGGACGCAGTTAAACGGAGCCGGAGCAACAATAACAAACCCGACAGCAGCCTCTTCAAATGTTACTGTAACAAGCGATGGAACCTACTATTTTGAATGGGCTATTTATGCCAACGGATGTAACCCGACACGCGATACAGTAAGAGTCACAATTGCTCCTGACGTTACAGAGGCAGTGGCAGGTGCAGACCAGGAAATCTGCGGAAACACTGCTGTTTTAAATGCGAACACACCGGTTTCAGGTACAGGAGAATGGCTGCAAATTGCCGGTCCGGGAGGAGCAATTATAACTGATAAAACATCGCCCACAACACAGCTTTCTAATTTAACCGATGGTGTTTATGAATTCGAATGGCTCATTTCAAACGGTGCCTGCGAGGATAGTAGGGACACCGTAAAACTCTTTGTATCCGAATCACCCATTCCGGCGAATGCAGGTTCCGACATGAGGGTGTGTGGTTCAACCAGTCTTTCGTTGCATGGTAACCCGGTTGCAAAAGGACTGTGGTCTGTGGTCAGTGGCCCTAACACTCCTACCATCTCAGACCTCTCCTCTCCAGACGCGACAGTTACTAACATGATAATGGGAACTTACAAGCTTAGCTGGACAAGCTACGGCGGAACTTTTTGTGAGTCCTCTGGCGATACGGTTGAAATTAGCATAACACCGGCTGCCTATGCCGGCGCTGACCAGGAATTCTGTGAAGCCACAACTTCAGTCAGCCTTACAGGAAACATTAACAGCACCGGCACCTGGACACAGGTAGGAGACACGCCAAATATTGCGACAATCTCTCCTTCGTCACCTAACACGGCAATCGCCTCCGATCTGGTATCCGGCACATACACATTTCAATACGAAATAAACGGCGAAGACTGCACTTCTACTGACGTTATGACCGTAACGCTTTACGCACCGCCTCCAATAGCCAATGCAGGTGGCGATGCAGAGTATTGCGATGCAACTTCGTTTACTCTCACCGGAAATTCACCGGAAGAATCAGATGGAGAATGGACAATATTGGTTGGCCCTTCCAACGGGAGTTTTAATTACGTTAATGATTCAGTAGCTGTATTTACACCTGACGGAAGTAACATATACGGCACTTATCTTTTTACCTGGAAACTTTCGAACGGTGATTGCCAAAACGAAGACCAGCTGCGTATTAACAATTACGCACCGGCATCGGGTAATGCAGGCGAAGACATTACGTTAAGCTGCGAATCATCTGTTTTCCTCGATGGCGTGCTGAACGCAGGCACCGGGAACTGGACTTTTATTTCCGCCACGGGAGATGCCCCGACACCCACAATTATTTCTCCGGTTTTGCCCGGCACCGAAATCACCGGTCTTGGCGCGCAAAGCAATGGAGACCCCGCGGTTTACGAGTTTGAATGGACCATTACCAACGGCGCTTCTTGCGAAATCGTAAAAGATACCGTAACAATAACCGTTTATCAGGCTCCCACCGAAGCTTTTGCCGGAAACGACGCAGAACTTTGCAACGCAGAAAACTACGCGCTGAATGCAACCAGTCCGACGGTGGGAACAGGAGAATGGGTTGAAGTAAAAGGTCCCAACAGCCCGACAATTGCCGATGTTAATTCGGCGAGCACAACCGTTAGCGGATTAATTCCGGGAACATATACATTCTATTGGGAAACAACTACAGAATTTTGTTCATCAATTGATTCGGTTATAGTAACCAATTACGAAGAGCCATCCGACCCTGATGATTTAGTTGATTTTGAAGTTTGCCAGTTCGAAAACCTGGTTTTGTCCCAGACAACTCCGGCTTCCGGCTCAGGAAAATGGTCGCAAATTTCAGGGCCTTCAGCAACTATTTTGAATCCCCAATCGGAAACGACACAGGTTGTTGGAATACAAGCCAACTCAGATTACACGTTCCGGTGGACAATCAGCAACGGAGTTTGCGCTGAAAAGACCGATGATGTAACGGTTACCGTGCTCGACCAGCCAACCATGTCCAACGCCGGAGCAGACCAGTTTTTCTGCAATCAAACAGTTACTACACTGAATGGGAATGAACCGGTTGTTGGCACAGGAACGTGGACCGTTGAATCATCTACCGGTGGCACTCCGGCTTTTGCAGATGCAAATTCATACAACACCGAAGTTTCCGGGTTAACAGCGGGCGACTACACTTTACGTTGGACAATCAGTAACAACAACGCCTGCAATACCTACGACGAAATGCAGGTTACTGTTTATCCTGACATAACGATTTCCACCCCGGTTGGAGGCGAAATTTGCGCCGGCGGAACTTTCGAACTTTCGGCAACAGCAAACGGCGGTACAGGAGCTTACAGCTATCAGTGGCAAGACAGTATTTCCGGTGGAAACTGGGCTGACATAGCCGGTGCAACGTCTGCTACGTACACTACTCCCGGCTCTCTCGCCTCCGGAACTTACTATTACAGAGTAGTCGTTTCCGACTGTAATACAATCATTTCAGAAGAAGCTGAAGTAGTTGTAACACCGGACGTAACTATTTCTGTTCAGCCGCAGGGAGCCACTCTTTGTCAGGGCTCAAGCCACACCATGAATGTTAGCACTGATGATGGTGTAAACGTTACATACCAGTGGCAACAAAGTTCAACAGGAACAAGCGGATGGTCAAACATTTCAGGAGCGACTGCTTCAACATATACAACTGATGCATTAAGCTCAACCACTTATTTCCGCGTAAGAATAAACGACAACGGAAATGGCTGTGCTAACCGCACATCAGCCGTTGCCACAGTAAATATTCCGGGGATTACAATTCAGCCGGAAGGTGCTGTGATTTGTGATGAAGGTACGCATACCATGACTGTTTCCACACAAGAAGGTGGCGGACTGGCTTACTCCTTCCAGTGGCAGCAAAGCACTACCACCGGAGGCCCCTGGACTGATATTGCCGATGAGACTTCGGCCTCGTACACAACCGGAAATCTTTCAACCGGCAATTACTATTATCAATGCATAATTACTCCCACAACTCCTGATTGTGCTCCGCTCACTTCTTCTGAAGTTCATGTTGAAGTTGTAACTGACCCACAGGTTACCGATGAATCAGGCGATGCTACTATTTGTTCAGGAGGAACAGCCACCCATTCGGTTACTGTTGCCGGAGGAACAACCGGCCAGTATTCCTATCAGTGGCAAATTTCTACCACCGACTGCAACACAGGTTTTACCGACATTTCAGGAGCAAACTCGGCAACTTACACAACGCCTGCAATTACTACTACCGGCACCTATCATTACCAGTGCGTCATTACACAACCACAGTCGGGCTGCGAAGTTGTTTCGGCTTGTAAAACCGTTACTGTAGTTGATGATCCCCAGGTTGACATCCAGCCTTTGGGAACAACCATTTGCAGCGGAGAAACACACAGCATGAATGTTTCGGCATCAGGCGGTACCGGGGCTTTCAGCTACCAGTGGCAGGACAGTATTTCCGGAGGAAGCTGGACTGATATTGCTGGAGCAACAGCAGATGCATACACAACAGATGCCCTTACCACAAAAACCTATTTCAGGGCCGTAATCGAACAGGAAGGAGTTGGTTGTGACGTTATTTATTCTGATGCAGCAGAAGTTGCTGTTCCCGAAATCAGCACTCAGCCCACGGGCGGATTTGTTTGCGAACAAAAAGCAGACACGCTCAGCATATCGGTCGATGCAGGAAGCGCAACATTAAATTACCAGTGGCAGTCAAGTGATTTCGACTGCAACTCCGGATGGTTTGACATTGCCGATGCAACCGATACATTTTATGTAACCAACAATTTGCCAGTCTCCGGCACCAGGTACTTCAGGTGCATTGTTTCGGTATCTACTCCCGATTGCAACGATCTCATTTCAGACTGTGTTCCGATTACCATTACCGGATGCGACCCGATAATCGGAGTTTCCAACCAGCTCGTTACTGTTGGCGACAACGGCAACGGCACCTGGGATGCACTGTTTACTGTACGTGTGCAAAACTACGGAGGCACCGAATTAAACGACATTCAGGTTACACAAAACCTTGACGACGCTTTCGGAGCAGGAAACTATATTGTGGAAGAAATCACAAGTACTTCTTTTGCTGTAAATACAGAATACGACGGAACATCCCGGACAGAAATGCTAACCCCGACAGGGAACAGCCTGCAGCCGGGTACTTCAACCGATATTGTACTAAAAGTTACGATACTTAATGAAGGAAACTACTCATTGTCTGCTACCGGAACAGGAGATTCTCCCGATGGCACAACAGTTTCGGACGTATCACAAAACGGTAGCGACCCCGACCCTGATCAGGATGGAGACCCAACCGCAAACAACGATCCAACGCCGGTAAGCACAAGTTGCACAAATGCCACCGCCAATGCCGGCCCCGATGCTCAAATTTGCGCCGGTTCAAACTGGCAGATTGTAGGAGCTGAAGTTAGTAACGAAAAAGATTTCATGTGGACAACTTCCGGAGATGGAACTTTCAACTCCACATCGCTGATCAACCCGGTGTACACCCCGGGCGCCAACGATATTTCCTCTGGTTCGGTTCAGCTTATTTTAATTGCCAACTCTTACGGCAGTTGCCCTGTTTATGAAAACGGGATGGAACTGATTATCCACTCCTTTGTTATGGCAGAACCTGCTGTTACCGATGCCAACTGCGACAGTAAGGAAAGCGGAACAGTTCAGCTATCTGTAATCAGCGGAGGAGCGGAACCATTTAACTACGAATTAAGTACCGGAGAATCAAACACTACCGGATATTTTGAAACCCTCGCAGCAGGTGGATACATTTACCGGGTTACCGACGCCAACGGTTGTGCGGTAAACGGTTCGTTTGAAATTGACGACCCCAATGAATTGGAATTGACCGTACTCGCTGAAAACGATGTAACATGTTACGGCGGAACCAACGGAAACGCAATACTGGAAGCCACCGGAGGAACTGCCCCATACACTTTCACATGGACCGGCGGAATTACCCCCGACGCCCCGAATGCCAACCCGAAAAATCTGAACAATTTACCTGCGGGGTTCTATGTAGTTACCGTAACCGATGCCAACGGATGCGTTGAAATTGAATCGCTCGAAATTGAAGAACCGGAAGAACTGAGCATCATTTTGGTTGACCAGGAAAATCCGGATTGTGACAACTCCGGCCAACTCCGGGTAAACGGAACAGGAGGAACTCCTCCCTACTCTTTCGCAGCGTCAACAGGAACTGTTTCGGAAAACACAATTAGCGATCTTTCTGCAGGAACAGTTACCATTACTATTACAGATAAAAATGGATGCACAGGTGAACTGTCTGTCACATTACACAACGATGACACCACAGAACCCACCTTCACTTGTCCGGCTACTCAAACGCTTTACGCCGATGACAACTGCCAGGCTACTGTTCCTGATTTAACAGCATTGGTTACCGATGCAGCAGACAACTGCTCAACAGGAAACATTACCATTTCACAAAGTATTCCTCAGGGAACTGTTATCAACAGCGACCTTTCAGTTACAATTTCTGTTTCTGATGAAAACGGGAACACTGCTTCCTGCGATGTTCTGCTGCTCGTTGAAGACAACACTGCCCCGGTAGCTGTTTGCAAAGACATCACCCTGAACCTCGACATGACCGGCACGGTGAACATCACGCCGCAGGATATTGACGGTGGTTCATCTGATAATTGCGGATTAGCTTCGCTGGATATCGACATCGCAACATTTACCTGCGACAACTTAGGCGAAAACACAGTGGTACTTACTGCTACTGATAATGCCGGAAATAGCGCTACCTGCGAAGCTACTGTTACTCTCGAAGATAACATCAACCCGGTACTTGATTGTCCGGCTCCGGTAACTTTAGTTGCTGATGCCGACTGCCAGGCACTGGTACCTGACTTCGCCACTGCTCTAAGCTCTAACAACTGCGGTAACGCAACGGTTACTCAAAGTCCGGCTGCCGGTACGGTTATCTCAATCGGGGTTACTACCGTTACAATTACAGCAACCGACGATTCAGGAAACTTTGATGAATGCCCGACAACAGTGACTGTGGTAGATGAAACAGAACCCACCTTCACTTGTCCGGCTACGCAAACGCTTTACGCCGATGACAACTGCCAGGCTACTGTTCCTGATTTATCAGCATTGGTTACCGATGCAGCAGACAACTGCTCAACAGGAAACATTACCATTACTCAAAGTATTCCTCAGGGAACTGTTATCAACAGCGACCTTTCAGTTACAATTTCTGTTTCTGATGAAAATGGGAACACTGAAACTTGCGATGTTCTGCTTCTTGTAAAAGACAACACTGCCCCGGTAGCTGTTTGTAAAGACATCACCCTGAACCTCGACATGACCGGCACGGTGAACATCACGCCGCAAGATATTGACGGGGGTTCGTCTGACAATTGCGGGTTAGCTTCGCTGGATATCGACATCGCAACATTTACCTGCGATAACTTAGGCGAAAACACAGTGGTACTTACTGCTACTGATAACGCCGGGAATAGTGCTACTTGCGAAGCTACTGTTACTATCGAAGACAACATCAACCCGGTACTTGATTGTCCGGCTCCGGTAACTTTAGTTGCTGATGCCGACTGCCAGGCACTGGTACCTGACTTCGCCACTGCACTAAGTTCTAACAACTGCGGTAACGCAACGGTTACTCAAAGTCCGGCAGCCGGTACTGTTATCTCAACCGGGGTTACTACCGTTACAATTACAGCAACCGACGATTCAGGAAACTTTGATGAATGCCCGACAACAGTGACTGTGGTAGATGAAACAGAACCCACCTTCACTTGTCCGGCTACGCAAACGCTTTACGCCGATGACAACTGCCAGGCTACAGTTCCTGATTTAACAGCATTGGTTACCGATGCAGCAGACAACTGCTCAACAGGAAACATCACCATTACTCAAAGCATTCCACAAGGAACTGTTATCAACAGCGACCTTTCAGTTACAATTTCTGTTTCTGATGAAAATGGGAACACTGCTTCCTGCGATGTTCTGCTGCTCGTTGAAGACAACACTGCCCCGGTAGCTATTTGCAAAGACATCACCCTGAACCTCGACATGACCGGCACGGTGAACATCACGCCGCAGGATATTGACAGTGGTTCGTCTGATAATTGCGGATTAGCTTCCCTGAATATTGACATCGCAACATTTACCTGCGACAACTTAGGCGAAAACACAGTGGTACTTACTGCTACTGATAATGCCGGGAATACTGCTACTTGCGAAGCTACTGTTACTATCGAAGACAACATCAATCCGGTACTTGATTGTCCGGCTCCGGTGACTTTAGTTGCTGATGCCGACTGCCAGGCACTGGTACCTGACTTCGCCACTGCACTAAGCTCTAACAACTGCGGTAACGCAACGGTTACTCAAAGTCCGGCTGCCGGTACGGTTATCTCAACCGGGGTTACTACCGTTACAATTACAGCAACCGACGATTCAGGGAACTTTGATGAATGCCCGACAACAGTGACTGTGGTAGATGAAACAGAACCTGCTTATGTATGCTCTCCTGCAATCAGCATAAACACTGACGAAGGAAGTTGCACAGCCGAGGTAGAACTCGTAACTCCGGAAATAAATGACAACTGCGATGCAGCTAACATTGAAATCCGGTTCAGGGTATTTAATCCCGACAACTCGGTAAGCCGCTATTTCGACGCAGCTTCTTCAACCAGCTACACATTCACGACAGGAATCAGCCAGCTAGAATGGAACATGACCGACCAGGCCGGCAACCTTTCTAAATGCTTACAGGAAGTAGTTGTTTCAGAAACAGAACTGCCTCAAATCATGTGTCCGGAAGGAACTGCATTCATTTTTGAAAGCAACGCCACCGAGTGTGGGTACACTGTTGCGGACGCCAGCCTTGATGCAACGGCAACCGACAACTGCGGCCTTGTTTCGTTGCAACACGATTTCTACGGAACCAGCAACCGCGGAAGCCTGCGTGGAGCCACATTCCCTACAGGAACAACTACTGTTACCTGGACTGCAACCGACATTAACGGAAACAGCAGCTCATGTTCAACAGAAATAACTGTTAACGACGTAACCAGCCCCGAGTTTGTGAACTGTCCGGAAGGGAACACACTTACAGTTGCTTTGTTCAGCGGAATATGCGAAGGCGGAACAACCTGGAGCACTCCGATTGCAACAGACAATTGCGGCGATGTTGTTGTTACGCAAACAGCAGGGCCGGTAAGCGGTTCTGTTCTGGCCGTTGGCAACTATCCCATCGAATATACTGCAACAGACGCTTCCGGAAATGAAGCAACTTGTAGCTTCACGTTGAATGTGATTGATTCCGAAGGGCCGGTGATTGTTTGTCCGACAGATATTACCGAAAACAGCGACGATGGCGTTTGCACATGGACAGCACCGGAACAAAGCCTTACTCCGCTACTTGCGGCCAGCAACTGTCCGTTCGACGTCACATACGAAATTACCGGGGCAACTTCTGCAACCGGAATTGATGACGCTTCAGGCACAGAATTCAACTCCGGAACCAGCACAGTGGCTTACACCATCACCGAGCCGGCAAGCGGACAAACCTGGAATTGCAACTTTAACGTAACAATTACAGATAATGAAAGACCACAGGTTACCTGTCCTGCGCCAATACTCGAATCAAACATTTCGGGATTGTGTTCAGCTGAGTTAGAACTTGATCTTCCTGAATATACTGATAATTGCGATGCCGATGCAACCATCCGCTACCTGGTTTATGGTCCCGACAACAGCATAAAAGGGCCGTTTAACGGAACAGAAAACACATTTGAATTCGGTATTGGAATTAGCCAGGTACTCTGGATTGTAACCGATGATTCAGGAAACGAAACCACCTGCACGCAGGAAGTTACAATTACAGAATCTGATGCACCGGTATTGCAATGTACCGATCAGGACGAATACATATTTAACAGTACACCGGGACTTTGCGGTTACCGGATTCCGGACACCAGCTTGGATGTTTCGGCAACCGACAACTGCCACTTACTAAGTGTTAATCACAATTTCGGCGGCTGGGGCGTTCAAAACAGCCTCGAAGGCGCTGTGTTCCCGGTAGGTTCAACAGAAGTTACCTGGACAGCTGCCGATGCCTCCGGAAATTCGGTAAGTTGCAGCTTCACCGTTACTGTTATCGACAACGAAACACCGGAATTCATCAATTGTCCGGAAGGAAAAACCTTTACAGTAGGACTGTTCACAGGCGCATGCGAAGGCGGTGCAATATGGAGCATCCCGGTAGCATACGATGCATGTTCAGACGTAACAGTAACACAGATTAACGGGCCGGAACAAGGCAGCGTACTTGGCGCCGGAACTTACACTGTTGAATACGAAGCAACCGATGCCTCAGGAAATTCAACTACCTGTGGATTCAATGTTATTGTAACAGATACCGAAGAACCCGTAATTGTTTGTCAGCCCGACATTGAAAAAACTGCAGACGCAGGAACCTGTACGTGGAAATCACCTGCAAACAGTTTATCACCACTACTGGCAAACAGCAACTGTCCGGCCTCGGTACGCTGGCGTATCACCAATCCTGACGGATCCTACTCCACCGGTTTTGACGACGCAAGCGGATACACTTTCGAGCCCGGAACCAGTACGGTACATTATTCCATTACGGAAAATACCAGCAATCAGCATTGGGACTGTAGCTTTAAGGTTACCGTAACCGACACAGAAAAACCGGCGATAAATTGTCCGGCAGCTATTACAGTAATGGCACCTCCCGGACAATGCGAAGCTGACATCGAACTTGAAGCTCCCGATTTTTCAGACAATTGCACTGAAGATTTGGCAACCGTTACATTTGTTGTTTATGCACCTGATAATTCGTCAAGCGAAGAAATTTCAGTAACAACCGCCACAACAACTTACCGTTTTATGGAAGGCATCAGCCGCGTAGAATGGAGAGTAACCGATGCTGCCGGCAACCCGTCGGTTTGCTGGCAGAGCATTTGGGTTAACAGCGACAAAGAATCGCTTACTCCGGATGCCGGGGCAAATGCTACTATTTGCGAACAGGATTCGTTTGAAATAACAGAAGCTTCGGCGCCCGATTATGCAACAGTTACATGGACCACAAACGGAACCGGATCATTTGTTGATGCAACTTTGGCAAACCCTGTTTATGTTCCGAGTGAATCTGATATTCTCGACGGATTTGTGGTACTTACCATAACCGCTTCGTCAAGCTGCGAAAGCGTATCTGATTACATGGTGCTTTCCATTACTCAAACGCCGCACATATCGGCAGGTAACGACGCCGAAATCTGCGAAAGCGATACGTACCAGCTTAACGGAAGCATCAGCAACAACAGTTTTGCTGCGCAATGGGAAACTCGGGGAACAGGAACATTTAACAACCCGACTGCTTTTAACCCGGTTTATACCCCGGGCGCAGAAGATGTCGAAACCGGATTTGTTACGCTTGTGTTCAGGGGAATTTCGTCAGGCTCGTGCGATGATGCAGTGGATTCACTCCGACTGACCATCCACCGTCAACCGGCAATATTTGCAGGCGAAGATGCTTCTGTTTGTGGAGGCGCATCGTTTACATTGACAGATGCTACACTTGAAAACGCAACGGCAGTAATCTGGACAACCAGCGGAACAGGAGCTTTTACCGACAGAAATGTCATCAATACAACTTACGTTCCGAGCGAAAGTGACATCATTAACGGAAACGTGGTGTTAACAGCAACCCACAATTCCAATAATCAGTGCGCTACTGTTTCTGACGAAATGGTTCTGACTTTCTCCAGGCACCCGGAAGTTGAAGCAGGCAATGACCTTTTCATCTGTTTCGGAGAAGAGGCTGCAATTACCGGAGCAACAGCATTAAACGTTAGTTCAGTAGTATGGAGCACAAACGGGAAAGGCACCATTGAAAGCGCCACTTCGTTAACTCCGCAATACATCCCCGCTCCCGGCGAAACAGGAGAGATTACACTAACTGTTACCGCAACAGGCAACGGATCGTGTGTGAGCGAAACGGCTTCGGATGATATTGTTGTCACAATTTACAAAGAGCTGATTGTTGACGCAGGAGATAACGACACCATTTTCCACAACTCATCGGAAAGGCTGAGTGTTACTGAACAAAATGGGTCAGGTTCATACCTCTACTCCTGGCAGCCGGCCAACCTCGTTCTCAGCAGTAACTCGGGCTACACAGAAACAACAAAACTTTCTGCAACGCAGGAATTTAACGTTACGGTGAAAGATGCCGTAACCGGATGTGTTGCCTACAGCAGCAAAACAGTTGTTGTGGAAAACAGCTCCGAAAATATGCTGAACATCTTTAACGGATTCTCACCAAATGGTGACGGCACTAACGACAATTGGCAAATCGAAGGAATTGAGAAATTCCCGGATAACGAAGTGCTGATATTCAACCGATGGGGAGACAAAGTGAAGGCACTGAAAAATTACGACAATGTAAATGTGGTGTGGGACGGAACCAACAACAGGGACGAACTGCTCCCCGACGGCACCTATTACTACATCGTAACGCTGATAAAGGAGACCAAATCGTACACCGGCTGGGTTCATATTCGAAGCGAAAATTAAGCATCCTGAAAAATCAGATAATTGAATTACAAGAAAGAAATAATGAACAAGATGAAACAAATCCGGCAAGATTTTCAGGTTCAGGAAGGCTCCGGCCTTCCTGAAGCCCGCCGGCAGGAAAATTTCCATAGCGTGATGCCGTTGGAGCGTCGAATACCTTTTAGAAATTACAATAACAAAACGATGAAAAAGATACTTCTGGCTTTTATTTTACTCATGAATTTAACAGCCTTTGCACAGCAGGATGCCCTGTTTTCGCAATACATGTTTAACAAACTTCTTGTAAACCCGGCATATGCCGGCAGCAGAGAAGTATTTTCGGTTGACCTGCTCAACCGTTACCAGTGGCTGGGGATTGAAGGGGCGCCGCGAACAATTTCGCTTTCGGCCCATACAATTTTAAAAAACAAGAAAGTAGGATTGGGAGGATACGTTTACCGCGATGAACTCGGGCCAACAATTGACCAGGGGTTTATGGCAACTTACTCCTACCGGATTCGCACACAAAACGGATGGTTCTCTTTTGGTATTCAGGGCGGATTAAAATATTTCGATTTTGATTGGAACGCAATTAACACGCAATACCCCGACCAAATGTTTATGCCCGAAGATGTCAGGAAGATTAGTCCGGACGCCAACATTGGCTTTTACTACCAGAGCCCCCGTTTTTTTGCAGGGATCTCGTCAAAGCAGCTACTGGAAAACGAGTACGGCGTCGTAGAGGTTGACGGAAAAACAACGTTTTCGAGGCTCGCAAGGCACTTTTACGGAATGGCAGGATGGGCAATTCCGATAAACGACAGGATGACTTTCAGACCATCGGCTCTGGCAAAATACACAAAAAATGCCCCAGCCCAGGTCGACCTTAACGCCAGCTTCATCTTTAACAATGTTTTTTGGCTGGGAGCCTCGTTCCGTACCGAAAAGGCGGTGGTATTTTTAACAGAATTTCAAATTGCTAAAAGTATCCGGCTGGGCTATTCATTCGATTTATACCTGAACGAACTGCAGTTGCACAACCGGGGTTCGCACGAATTCAGGCTTGGTTTTGACCTGCCCAGGAAAAATGAAAGGATGAAAACACCGCGTTATTTTTAATAAGAACAAGGTTTAACACAAACTGAAATTTTGATCATGAAGAAAATAAATATAATTCTGCCTTTGTTGCTCTTTGTTTTTAGTATGCAGGCATTTTCACAGATAAAAAAAGCAAACAAACATTTCGAACTTTTTCAGTACGCCGAAGCAATTCCCTACTATTTAAAGGGAACCGGGTCTGAAGATGCTTCCGAAAAAAGTTTATCGACACAACGGCTGGCAGACTGTTACAGGCTCACCAGTAATTTTGAGGAAGCACGTAAATGGTACGAAAAAGCTGTTATGTGCAACAATACCGACCCGGTTAACTATTACTACCTGGGGCAGTCTCTCCGAAGTTTAGGCGCCTACCAAAAAGCTGCCGATGCTTTTCAAACGTTCAACGAACTGCTTCCCGACAGTTTAAACGGAGAGCAGTACTACCAATTTTGTATAGAAATACAGGATTGGCTCGATTTGCCCGAAATGGCCGAAATTAAAAATGCACAGGCACTCAACTCTGCCTACTCTGATTTTGGCCCGGCGTTTTACAAAAACGGTCTGGTTTTTACTTCCGACCGCAGAAAAGATGCGCTGGACAACAACACCTACGGCTGGACAAACTTCGGCTTTTTAAACTTGTACCATTCCACGCCCGAATACGCAGATAGTTTTTGGGGCGCAATGGCAAAACCACAGTTCATGAAAGGGAATTTCAACCAGCCTTACCATGACGGGCCGGTTTGCTTTTCAGCAGATTTTAAACGGATATGCATAACCCGGACCACAACCAAAAATGCCCGGAAAGACAAAAAGAAAATAAAAACCTACCTGTTGCAGATGTATTCGGCAGACATCGACAACAACGGAAACATTTCTAAATACAACGCATTCCCGTTCAACAGCAACGAGTATTCGGTGGCTCACCCAACGGTTTCAAAAGACGGCACACAAATCATTTTTTCTTCGGATATGCCCGGAGGTTTCGGAGGTTCTGATTTGTACATCACCACGTTGGTTGACGGCAACTGGACAACGCCAGAAAACCTGGGCGAAAAAATAAACACTCCCGAAAACGAAGTATTTCCGTTTTGGGCCAACGACTCGGTATTGTTTTTCTCTTCTGAAGGTCACCTGGGATACGGCGGCCTGGATATTTTCCGCTCGATTATAAACGGCAACCAGTGGTCAGAACCAGAGAACCTGAAAAAACCGGTTAACTCTTCGTACGACGATTTTGGAATTGCGGTAAACGAAAAACTCGAAAGTGGATTCTTCAGCTCTAACCGTCCGGAAGGAAAAGGTTCCGACGACATTTACGCTTTCCGCAACCTGAGATTTGCGCCGAAGAAAAAAGCAGAGGACGACAGGCTGATTGTCAGCGGTTCGGTAAGAAACAAAAAAACCATGGCTCCACTCGCCAATGCCACTGTGTTTTTCCTCGACCCAGAAAATGGCGACGTTCGAATATTAAAATCTGACGACAACGGCAACTACGAAACCGAAGCGGAATACGGAAAACCTTACATCGCCAAGGCTATGAAAAACGGCTACATTTACGATTGTACCTATTTCCGTACGCCGAATAAAGGAGAAACTCCGGCAACTCAGGTTCCCCGCGACTTGCTGTTAGAAAAACTGGAAGTGGATCAGATTTTCACCATCAAAAACATTTATTACGATCTCGACAAGTGGTTTATCAGGGAAGATGCGAAACCGCCACTCGACAAATTGGTGAAATTCATGAAACAATACCCGGTTCAGGCAGAACTGTCATCGCATACCGACTCGCGGGCATCGTTTGAATACAACATGGAACTGTCGCAAAAACGTGCCGAAGCTGCCGTAAGGTACATGATTCTGCAAGGGGTTTCCCCATCAAGAATAACTGCGAAAGGTTACGGCGAAACAAAACTGGTTAACAATTGTGCCGACGGAGTGGAGTGCACAGAAGAGCAGCACCAGGCCAACCGGAGAACAGAGTTTAAAATTACGGGGGTTCGCACACCGGCAATCGGCAACGGAGAATTCAACCCCGACATTTTTAAAGAAGGCGACGTTATTAATGTAAATATGCTTCCGGCAGATTTTTTTGAAACCTGTCTGGAATAACTTTATAAACCTGCACACAAACAGAAGAACCATCGGTTTTAAAAACCGTTTCGGTTTGAGGATTGCAGAAGGCCACAACCTTCTGCTCAGCCGGGAAGCTTTTTTGCTTCCCGGCTTTTTATTTTGCGAAATCGGCAAATAAGAACCAAGCCAAAAAATCGAAGTAAAAAAACATCTTTCCTTAACGGGTTGAGTTGGAGAAAATTTGGCAAAAAACTATCTTTGGCTTTATCAACCAATGAGACCTGTCATGATAAAAATTGCAGAAGTAAACCAATTCCTCGCATTTTTTACCCCGTTCAAAACAAACGAACACATTATACCAGGTTTTCTCATCATTCTTTTTTTCTCAGTTCAAACGGCCTGCACTCAGCAGCGTCCGGGAACAGTTGTTGAATTTCCGAAACCGAAACCGCCGGTTCAAATCACTGAAAACGGAAAAGAGCACCTGTTTGCCAGTTACTACGGAATTAATTCGTGGAGTGCCAACCAGCGTTACGTTACCATTTTACAAACCGACGTTAAGCACCGGCTGCCCGATGAAAATGACCCGGCAACTCTGGGACTGGTCGATTTGGAAACCAACAAATTTATTCCGCTTACCCAAACGCGGGCATGGAACTTTCAGCAGGGATGCATGGCGCACTGGCTAAGCACTTCTCCTGACTCGCTCATCATTTACAACGATTTTCGGGACGACCGGTTTGTATCTGTAATAATGAACGTACACACAAAAAATGAAATCAAAACAATCCCCTACCCCGTCAGCGCTGTTGCGCCAAACGGGAAAGAGGCGGTGAGCATTAATTTTTCGCGGCTGCGCAAAACACGCACTGACTACGGTTACGGCGGAGACGGACAGGACGCCAAAGAAAACATACAATTCCCGAAAAATGACGGTCTTTTTCTGCTAAACCTGGAAACCGGCGAAGCCAGGCTGATAGTTTCCATCGCGCAGGTAAAAAAACTCGTTCCGGAAATTCCGGAGGAAGGGATTGAATATTTCAACCACACACTCTTCAGCCGCGGCGGAAGCAAAATTTTCTGGCTTGCCCGCGCCATTCCAAACCGAAATACCACATCGTTTACGGTTAACCGCGACGGGAGCAACCTTCGGCGCTGCTTCCCCGACGACTGGGGCGGTTCGCACTTCGACTGGCTGAACGACAACGAACTGATGATTACGGCCAATTACGACGCCACACAATACGCCCACGTACTTTTCACCATTGGCGAGCAGGATTACAAACGGCTGGGAAAAGGATTGCTCGATTACGACGGGCATGGCACTTTTTCGCCTGACGGAAAATGGATGGTTACCGACACCTATCCGAGCCGTGGATTGCGCGAACAAAAAATTTACCTGATGGATATGAAAACAGAAGCCGTCCTCTCTCTTGGCCGATTTGTGCAACCGAAAGAATTTTACAGTTACTGGCGTTGCGATATTCATTGCCGATGGAGCCCCAATGGCGACATGATTGGGTTTAACTCCACTCACACCGGAAGCCGCCAGGTTTATATCATCAAACTGGGCAACAACAATTAAGCTGTTGCAAAAACGGCGATGATGATTATGAAACGAACCTCAACAGCTAAGCAGCCAAGAATGTGCAATAAGCACGAGTATGAAACTTTAATTTTCTTAGCTATTATTTTTTTCCATTAGTGTCCACTAAAAATTAAAAAATATTCTTTGAAACAATTGTAAATCTATACTTTACGCGGATTTCTTGAGCGTGACGATTTGAAACGGTTAAGTTCGTGGATTTTAAAAAATCACATGAATAAAGGGAAGTACGTTTTCGCTCAACTAATAAGTTTTTTACCACAACGGGTATTCGATAAATTTGTCACCAAGTATTGCGGCAACAAGCATGTAAGGCATTTTACTTGTTGGAATCAGTTGCTTTATATGATTTTCGGTCAACTGACCAACCGTGATAGTTTGCGCGATTTGATTGTTATTATTGACGCTCACCAAAACAAAGCTTATCATCTTGGTTTTGGGAAATCAGTAACAAGGAGCAACCTGGCAAAAGCTAACGAAAAGCGCAATTACAAAATCTTTGAAGATTTTTCTTATTACATGATTGACTTAGCCAGGAAAAAACTTACTAACGAAGATTTTGAAATCAAAGGAAAAATTTATGCTTTTGATTCTTCAACCATCGATTTGTGTTTAAGCGTTTTCTGGTGGGCAAGTTTTCGTAAAACAAAGGGAGGAATAAAACTCCACACGCTTTACGATATTACCACACAAATACCAGCATTTATTCACATCACGGCAGCTTTTGTCCACGATGTAAATGCAATGGATGTTATTCCGTATGAAACAGAAGCATATTACATTTTTGACCGTGGATATGTTGACTTTGAGCGTCTCTACCGGATACAAGCACTTTCTGCATTTTTTGTAGTAAGGGCAAAAGCAAACCTAAAGTTCAACAGGATGTACTCGAATAAAGTCGACAGACAATCCGGACTGATTTGCGACCAAATTGGGAAACTGTCTGGTTTCTATGTCTCAAAAGATTATCCTGATAAACTACGGAGAATCAAATTCGATGATGCTGAAAGTAACCGATATTTCGTTTACTTGACAAACAACATGGACTTGAAAGCCGAAGAAATTGTGCTTTTATACAAGAACAGGTGGCAGGTTGAATTATTCTTTAAATGGATAAAGCAACACCTGAAAATAAAAGCATTCTGGGGCACGTCAGAAAACGCGGTCAGAATCCAAATTTATTCCGCAATAATAGCTTACTGTTTAATTGCCATTATAGGGAAAGAGTTAAAAATTGAACGCTCAACCTACGAAATATTACAGATTTTGGGAATATCCCTACTGGACAAAGCACTTATTAATGAGCTGCTTACAAATATAGATTACAAAAATGTCAAAGAACTAAATTATAACCAGCTGTCCCTCAGTTTATTTTAAGTGGACAGCAGTGATTTTTTTATACTGTTAATCACCAATAACCGCATTTGTCATACAGATGAGTGCTCTCTTTTCTTTCGAATTTCAGACAAAAAATAACGAATTACAAACAAAATATAGGGCGAATTAGCCCTTTTCAAACTAAATATTTACAGATGAAAAAAGCTAAATTATATCAGCTGTCCATCGTTCTATTATGTGGACAGAAAAAATAAAATTCATCAACTAAAGAGAAAACTCCGGTAATTTCAGAGTCGATAAAGGACAAGGATTTACCCTAGACACAATTGAACCTAATATGATTAAATGCAGCTTAACTTTGTTTCACTTCTAGCATTTTTGAGTTTTCACATCAAAACTCACGTTAATACAGCAGATTGGATTTTGCTATTTTCTCTATATTTATGAGCTCAAATCATTGGGGAGGATGAAAGAATGCATAAAACTAGTTACAGTACCATTGCTATAAAGCTAACTATATTTCTATATTTTTTGGCAAGTGCAGTTTTGACAACCTATGCTGTTTCACCGTATATTCCAAAATATAAAGATCCTCTTTCTGAACCATGGAGATGGATTCATTATAAAACTTTGGACGGTATGGGAGCAAGATGTATGACAGAAGCTCATGACGGTGCCTTCTGGTTTGGGACAGAGAAAGGAATGGTATGTTTTGATGGGAAGGTATGGAATTTGGAGCCGGATAGCATTTTAAAGGGTCAAAAGATACTTGCTGTTTTTACTTCTAAATTGGGAGACTTGTGGGCTGTAGATAATCGTCGGATATTTAATCTATCGGATGGAAAATGGAGAACTATTTTTGAGTCGAAAGACATTTTTTTCAATCCACAATTATATAGTTGTGAATTTTTTGAGACCAGTGATGGTAGTGTCTGGATTGGCTCTTTGGCTGGACTCATTCAGATAAAAGGTAATTATGCTAGATTATACTCAAATAGAGAGGATATTCCAAAATTTGAATCAAATATCTATAGATGGGAAACACTTCTTATTCCTTCTGCATTAGATATTCAGTCACTTGACATTACCGGAATGTGCCAAGTTTCTGACTCTACTTTATGGATTGGAAATGCTGACGGAAAATTGTACCAATGTATATTTAGAGATGAAACAATTCAGGAATGGAAAAATGCGCCTTTAGGATATAGTGCAGGGGCAAATCCGAAACTTAAAATATTCGAGGATCAATTATTCGTAGTTACCAGCAGCAGGCATTCACCCGTGATGTGTTTTGATTTGAAAAAGAACAAATGGAAAACACATTCATTAGATGAATATTTTGAATGGGATAGCAATGAAAATGTTTCTGTTTTTGTAACAACGGATGATAAAATCTGGGTGGGAGGTTTTGGTCGCATTTTTTCTTATGATGGCAAAAACTGGAGAGAATATCAACATCCTCAATATAAAATTCCTGCGAGCAGAGTAAATTTCTTTAATGATTCAAAAGGACAAATGTGGATTATAGGTTTTCAGAATGATGTACTCTCAATAGACTACAGTGGTTCCCGGTTTCAGTCGTTTGATGGATTAAATTTTCAATTTGAATCATCAGAAGGAGATTCCTGGTTTATCACATACGAGGGGAATATTGTACGCTACTCTCCAGAAACAGAAGAGTGGATCTCCTTTGGTAAAGAAGACGGGATAATCAATTTTCCGGTACGGTTATTTCAAGATATTAGTGGAAGGGTTTGGACGATAGGTAGTCACGACAATGTCGCTGCGACTGGGTGGTATGACAAAAAAGAATGGTTATTAAGAACGCATCCCAAACTGTGTTGGTCTATTTGTGAAACAGGGATCATGGAAGAAAGTGATGGTACACTTTGGTTTGGAGCTTTGGGAAGCGAGGCAGGGAGTCCATGCCAAGGTTTAAGCTTAATTAGGTACTTTCCTTCCAAAGGCCAACCCGATGATAATAAATCATGGGAGCTAATGCCTGGCCCTGGCGTTGTTTTTGGTATTGGTAAAGATGCTAATAAGTCGGTTTATATCGGCTCATATATGGGTCTTTCAAAGTATGTATCAGGACAATTTATTAATGCCAATGAGGTTTTGGGAGTAGAGTATCCAAAGATTGATTATATAGGAGGAGACGAAAACGAAATATGGATTGCAGTTAGAGGACAGGGAGCTTTTCTGATGAACGAAAATTCAACGCGACAGTTTCAGGTAGAAGATGGGCTGGCCAGCAACACTATTACAGATATTCTTTTTGCGGATAGAAATGATATTTGGTTCGGAACTGATCGTGGGATTAGTCGTTATCATACAGAATTGGACACTTGGATACCCCACGCAATTTCAGGAAAACTAATTATTAAAAGGGAGTCGGGTAATCTTAAAAAAAGTTCTTCCGGCAAAATTTGGATTAATCAAAATTTCAGGGAGTGGAAAAAGTTTTTTCACAGTAGAATACCGAATAATAAGCATAAAGAGCTTTTTTATACAATTCGGTATCTTCCCGATACACTCCCTCCGGAAACAGTGGTTAAGACACTCCCAAAGACAATAAGTTCAGGGGATGATATTTTTGTTGTTTGGGACGGCATTGATCCATGGAATCATACGCCAAATGAAGAATTGTTGTTTTCTTATAAAATGGATAATGGAGAGTGGTCCCCTTTTTCTACTCAAAAGAATCAACTTTTTTCATCGTTAAAACCAGGAAAACATCAATTTAGTGTTCGTGCATGTGACGGTGATTTTAATGTGGATCCCACCCCATTTACTTTTCCCATTGAAGTTGTTCCTCCTGTTTACCGTCAGCTATGGTTTGTATTGTTAATAAGTCTTTTATCCCTTACGATTTTAATTCAGGTATATTGGTTGATGCTTTCTCGTCAAAAACGTTTAAAAAGTGAACTTGCTTTGAGTGTAACCGAAGCAGAGAATGCGAGAACGATCAACGAAATGAAGATACGGTTTTTTACGAATATCTCTCATGAAATCAGGACTCCGCTGACATTAATCCTAGATCCGGTTAGAAAGCTGATAAGTCAAAAAAAATATGATCTTTTTTTGTTACAAATGGTTGAACAAAATGCTTCTCGATTACAAAGAATGATTAATCAAATACTAGACTTTAGAAAAATTGAAACAGGCAATACAGAATGCATACCTGTCTTTGGAGATATCATGCAAACTGCCAAAGAAGTGTTTTCATCTTTTCTTCTACAGGCTGAAAAGAAAAAAATTAATTACAGCATGCATCAGCAAGAAGATGAGATATATACATGGTTTGATGTAGATAAACTGGATAAGATATTGACCAACCTCGTCTCAAACGCAATTAAATACACTCCAGTAGGAGGAAATGTTAGTTTTCAAATTAATTTTTCACCAAGAACAAAAAGTGATTGTTTTGATACAATTATTTTTTATATCCGTGATACGGGAATTGGTATATCGAAGGAAAATCAGACAAAAATATTCGAACGCTATTTTCAAGCTTCAGTTGGCTCTCAAAATATTGAAACAGGTACAGGAATAGGGCTTTCGTTTACCCGTGATTTGGTAAATACTTGCGGTGGTCATATTTCATTTGAAAGCTATCAGGGTGAAGGCACCATTTTTAAGGTTGAACTTCCTGTTGGATTACATTCTGAGGATCCATTAAAAGAAAAGAACAGAAAGGAAAATAGATTGTCTCTCAAAAATGTTAAAAGTATACTTACAGTTCTTGTTGTTGAAGATAACACTGATTTATTAAATTACTTGGGACAGGTTTTATCAGGTGAGGGTTTTAAGGTTTTGCTTGCAGAAAATGGAGTAATCGGTTTTAATATGGCAAGTTCGCAATTACCAGATTTAATTATTAGTGATGTAATGATGCCGGAAATGGATGGCCTGCAATTCACGAAGAAAATCAAAAATGAAGAGAATACAAGCCACATTCCGATCATTCTACTTACAGCACGGAAATCGGAATTTCAACATTTGGAAGGACTAAAAGCAGGCGCTGATGATTATATTACTAAACCGTTCAGCTCGGAAATTGTGGTCGAGAAAATCAAAAATATTTTTCGTTCAAGAGATAACCTTGTGCGCCGTTTTAAAGAAAAATATACAGTCCTTCCTGCTGAAATCTCAAAAAATAGTAAGGACAGAATTTTTGTTGATAAATTTGTGTCTATTATGCTAGAGCATCTTTCGGAAAGCGACTTCAAAACAGATGATCTTTGCCGGGAAATTGGAATGAGCCGTACATTATTATATGCAAAAATTAAATCCATTACAGGTATGGCAGTAAATGAATTTATCCAAACAATTAAATTAAAGGAAGCTGCCCGTTTAATAATAATGGGTGATAAAACTATTACAGAAGTGATGTATGATGTTGGTTATAACAACATCGGGCATTTTCGAAAACTATTTAAAAAGCAGTATAAAGTATCGCCCAGAGAGTTTAAAAATAGTTCCATTTAAAGTTGATTTTTTTAGTTGAATGGGTAAATTTTTTGAAAAAAACGGGAAACATTACTAGAAAAATATTCGAGTATATATCATTGAATTGTGAAAACAGTATTGTTTGTTGAAAAAAGGCATTAAAGTCCAATAGAGCAGTTTTACCTATTTCTTAATTTGTTTGTGTTAAAAGTGTTCTCCCAAAGCTACAACGTAATTTCCACTGGATTAATTTTTAAATTCTGGAAATAAGAAGCTTTTGTTTGTTTTTTGAGAAGTTATCTGAAAAAGAGATGTCAATTATATTTCTGAACCCCCTGTTAATACTGTACATGTACATTAGCATTGCCTTTTTTGTACGATAACACTCTATAGTTATTGAATAGCGAATATACTTTTGAGAGTTGAAAACTCACAGCTGGAGTTTTAATTTGTTTTTATTTAATGAGGATCAATTGAATTTAGATCAATGAAAAATCAAACGTTAAAAACCTATGAAAAATGAATTAGTAGAAAAAAAAATCAGGGTGAGCCTGATACTTACTATTTTTTTTATGATTGGAAGCATGATACACGTATCTGCCTTGCCAAGTCATGCAGACGCGAGGAAAAATAGAAATTCCGTTCAGCAGCAATTACAGGTTTCGGGAAGAGTGACAGACTCAGATAATCATCCACTGCCTGGGGTTACTGTTATGATTAACAAAACCACAACCGGGACCATTACAGACTTTGACGGTAATTATACGATAACAGTACCAAATGCAGGAATGGCAGAATTGGTTTTTTCTTTTGTTGGTTTCAATTCACAAACTATTCAAGTGAGTGGAAGGACGGAAATTTCTGTTCAATTATCGGAAGCGCTGATAAATCTTGACGAGGTTGTTGTTGTTGGTTATGGTGAAATTAGCAAGCGTGACTTAACCGGTTCTGTAGCTAAAGTTGCTGAATCCGAAGCTGTCGCCCGGCAGTACAATAGTGTTGATGCCTTGCTTCAGGGACGTGCTACTGGTGTGCAGGTTTCGTCTAATGCGGGCTCTCCTGGAGGAGCTATTAGCGTCCGTATTCGCGGAACCAACAGTTTGCGCGGGAACAATGAGCCATTATATGTGATTGATGGCATTATTATTAATTCTGCTGCCGAAGATGTAACCAATGCCTCAACCGATTCAAATGAACTTCAGACCGATCAAAATGGGTTGACAGGGTTAAACCCCCGTGATATCGAAAGTATAGAAATATTGAAAGATGCCTCAGCGACTGCTATTTACGGTTCACGCGGTGCCAATGGAGTTGTTTTGATTACAACAAAACAAGGAGATAAGGGGCATAGGACAAAAATCAATCTGTACAGCTCAGTCGAATTTAATTGGACTGCGAAGAATATTGACGTTTTAGATCCGATTGGTTTCGCCAAATATCAGAACGAGAGGAATGAATTTGAAGGCTCGAATTTGAATTATCAAATCAGTAATGACCAGGTATTTTCAATTACCTACGAAGGAGATGTACCTTTAGTCGGAACGACTCCTTTACAGCTAGTTAATTGGCAGGATGAAATTTATAAATTGAGCGTAAGCCATAATGAAGGTGTTTCTATTTCGGGGAGCAATAATAAAACAAATTATTACTTTTCCGCTGGTTATAATGACATTAATGGAATAGTAGAAACGACCAATATAAAGAAAGGAGATTTACGTTTAAACCTTAGTCAACAACTGTCGCCTAAGTTGAAAATGGACAACCGTATTGCATTTATGTATCAGGATGGAACTTTTGCCCAAGCGGGAAGTAAATCAGGAGGAGCTCGGAGTTTCACAAAACAGGTACTATTAAGCAAACCTATAATTGGTTTCGATCCGAATAATTCAGAAGAACTTGATCTTGGAATATCCAATCCTTATGCCTGGCTTTCCGATTTTGACGATCTTACCAAAGAAACAAGAGTAACTTTATCTTCTTCTTTTGAGTATGAAATACTAAAAGGGCTGAAATACACATTAAGAGGTGGATTGGATTACAGAAATAAAGAAAGAAGCCGATGGTATGGAAGTGAAGTTTATGTAGGCAATATGAACAATGGGCTTGCCAACTATTCTTATTTAAAACGTTATTCTTATACTATTGATAATCTATTAATGTACAATAAAAAACTGGATGGCGGAGACAGAATTAATGCCACACTTGGTGTTACTTATGATGGAAGCGAAGTGGAGAATAAAGTTTATGAAGTTTCTGATTTTCCGGACAAAAGCCTTCGTGGGAGCTCTCCTCAATTAGGTCAGTTGATTCAGCAACCTCTGGCTCTGTTAAATGCAGATGAAGCGATTTTTTCTGCTTTGGGTAGGATTAATTACTCTTTGAAAGATCGTTACATCTTCACTGCTACTTTTAGGGCAGATCAATCATCTAAATTTACAAAAGAAAATCAATGGGGGTATTTTCCCTCAGCTGCTTTTGCATGGCGGGCTAATGAAGAACAGTTTCTTAAAGACTTAGATATTTTTTACAATTTGAAATTCAGGCTGGGGTGGGGGCAGACCGGAAATCAGGGAATTTCTCCTTACCAGACATTAGCTTCATACGCTACTAACTATTATACTAATGCCGCAGGAAATACTATTATAGGTAATTCTCCTGCACGCATTCCAAATAAAGAATTGACATGGGAAACAACCGATCAATATAATGCCGGAGTGGATGTATCTGTTTTTAAAGGACGGTTAAATGCTACCTTTGATGTTTACTATAAAAGAACGATTGATTTGCTTCAGGAGATAGAACTCGGGCCATCTAATGGTTTTGACAAAATGACCATTAATCGCGGGACTATTGAAAATAAAGGGCTTGAACTGGGTATTGACGGGACGCTCATTAATAAAAAAGACTTCTCTTTTGATATGGGTGGGCGTGTGGCTTTCAATCGAGGAAAAGTATTGGAGCTCGGACTAGACCCTACGCCTGTATGGAGAAATGGAGTTGAAACACATGTGGTTTATTACCAAGGCAATGGCATTTCGTCAGGTCAATATTTGCATTTCCCGGTGAACGCATTTATGGAAGGAGAGGCTCTCGGGTTATTTTGGGGATACGAAACAAATGGAATATATCTAGATGAAGAAGCAGCAATAGCTGGGCCAACATTTCAGGGAACCCCTAATCAAGCCGGTGATGTAATTTATGTTGACCATAATGGTGACGGGAATATTAGTGACGCAGATTTAACCATTGTTGGAGATCCAAATCCTGATTTTAGTTTTGGATTTGACTTTAATCTGAATTACAAGCAATTTAGTCTGAAAGTATTATTTGATGGTGTTTACGGTAATGAAATAATTAACGGATATAATACGCAATTGGCTTTTCCAGAAGCGCAAGCTAACAACATTCTAAAAGATGCTTATGAAAATGCATGGAGAACAGAAGCTCCTTCAGATAAATACCCAAGAATTGGTTATCGGTATTCATCAGCCGTTTTTTCCGACCGAATTGTAGAAGATGGATCGTATTTGAGGTTAAATATTGTAACCTTGGGATATGACTTGCCTTTAAAATCAGGAAAGCTCTTTCAAAATGTTAATGTTTATGTATCGGGGCGTAACCTGTTTTATATTACTAATTATAGTGGGTATGAACCCCAGGTTACCAGCTTTCTTCGCGATGGCACTATTATGGGTGTTGACTGGGTTGGTACACCTAATGTAAAGTCTGTGTTGTTTGGTATCAACGTTACATTTTAAAAACTATTAAATTAAAAAAAATGAACTTGAAAAAATATATAGTGAGCTTTTTGGCAATTTGTTCATTGCTTATTTCATGCAATTTGGAAGAGCATCCAACCTTCCCTTCAGCAGAAAGCCTTTTTAGTACATCCGCAGGGGCTAACACTGTTCTAAACGGAGTGTTTTCTGACATGAAAGATTATAGGTCTTATGGTGCTATTTATTATTTATTGACAGGCTATGGATCCGGTCTTTTTAATACAAATAAAGATGATGTTTTAACTACTATTGCGGGGTTTAAGCCATTATCTTCAGAAGAGGTAATTGAAGTTTTTTGGAGAGGCTCTTATATGTCAATCGGGAGAACGAATGATTTGATTGATGGTCTTTCTTCGCAAGTTATAGAAGACGAGAAAGAAAAAGACAATATTCTTGGACAGGCTTATTTTCTGAGAGCCTTCTGCTATTTTAATTTGGTTCGTATCTACGGAGGGGTTCCACTCATCACCAAGGTTGTTACAACATCCGAAATGAATTATCCCAGGGCTACAGAAGAAGCAATCTACGATCAGATTATTAGCGATGCAGAGATGGCGAAACAATTACTCCCCAAAAATGGCTCAAATACACCGGGAAGGCCTGCGAGTGAGGCCGCCAGCATGTTACTAGCCAAAGTCTACATGCAACTGGCAGGGAATCAGACCGCCGGGGAGACCGATAATTGGCAGAAAGCCTATAACGAAGCAATGGAAGTATATGGCAAATATAGTCTGGTTGAAAACTACCGCTCGCTTTGGTATGAAGAAACAGGAAACAATACTAGTGAATCAATTTTTGAGATTCAGGCCAATGTAGAAAATCGCCTTCGTTTAGTACAGATTGGTACCGCTTCAAACGGCTTGGCTGGAAGAAACTCCTGGGGAAGGCTGAAACCAAACTTGGAATGTTATGATATGCACGAAGAACGATATCCGGGAGATCCTCGTTTCGAGTCGACTTTTGTTACTGAATACACGCAATACAATTCAAATGGAACCACTACTTTTAGGCAAACATATCCATTTTTTAAAAACCGTAATGATAAACCTAGAAGTTATCCTTGGTTATTTAAATACTATATTAAAAATACAACAGCACCAAATTGTGATACCGGACAAAACTGGATCGCTTTTCGATATGCAGAACTTTTACTGATGCTGGCTGAAATAAAGAATGAATTGAGCGGACCAAATGATGCCTACCAATATGTCAATGAAGTATTGGCCCGTGCGCGCAACTCTGCTCAGACACCGACAGCAGAACCCGCAGATTGGTCAGGGATGAATCAGGAAGAATTTCGGGATGCCATTATGTTTGAATACAGGTATGAGTTATTGGGCGAAGGACAGGATTATTTTAAAGTTAGGAGAAGGGGGTATGAACATTTCAAAAAAAATGTTATTGAAATACATAATAGCCATCCGGGGTATGATTTTTCAAAAAGCAGGGATATTTTATATCCGGATAATTCCAGGATTATGCTCATGCCAATTTCTCAGTCTGAGATTATTGCTAATCCTAATATCAGTATTGAAGATCAGAACCCGGGTTATTAATTCATAGATTTTGGATAAAAGTAGGTGAAAAATATTAGGAGGGGTACCCCTCCTAATATTTAAAATTGTATTTAGTTGTGTAATTTCTTCTGACAAAGTAATTATGAAAAAACTTTCGAATTTAATAGAATTATCAAAAGTAAAGAATCGTTGCCAGAAAAGTAGTTGCTGGCTTTTTACAAAACAGATTGTTAAAACTGCTCATGTGAAACTTGTCTGGCTGTTAATAATACTTTCGTTATCATGTAGTGCTAACGAACCTGACAAAGGGGATTCTGGACATGGGGGTGTTTTGTTGTTTAAGTCCGGATTCGAAAATGGTGTAACCATCTCTTCTGATATGAATTATATCCATGGAGCAGATGAACATTATAAATGGGAGGCTACACCTTCATGGATCAGGGCTTCTAATTTTGTCTATTTGGTCAATGACACAGAGCATCTTCGTGATTTTATGGAATCGGCAATTATTAGTGCCCCAGGTCCAAACGGCAAAAAAACCAATGTGCTCTGCATGGCCAACAAAGCAGACGACCCGATGCACCAAGCTACCAGTCGAAATGAATACAGTTTTTTTTGTAAAAGTCCACCTGACGATTACAAAGAAGGCTACGTTCGATACTGGATGAAACTTCCGGATGATTTGGATAAGCGGATTCCTTTTGAAAAAGAATCATCATGGTATGTTATTATGGAGTGGAAGGAACCTAACTCAGGCAATCGACTTTCCAAAGAAGAATGCAGGGATTGTTGCAATGCAAGCCAGGGAGGAACCAATAATTACCGGATAAATATCAACCTAAGAAAAGATAAAAATTCAGATAAGCTACACTGGGATATCCGTGCTGAACACCCTCAACCCTGCCGGGTGGAGGAATGGACTTATGCTAGCAAAAATGTCAAAGTTTCATTGGGAGAATGGTTTTTGGTAGAAGCTTACATGAAGAAGGATGTAATTGATGGACGCTTATATTTTGCTGTTGACGGGGAAGTAGTTTTGGATACAGATATTGTCCGCCCGGTAGGATTTGAAGGAAGAACAGTGCATCCTGACAATCCCCTACCACTACATTTCTGGTCCCCATTGAAAAACTATCATAATATGGAGTGGAATGCAAAAGGAGAAATTATTCATCTGTACGATGATTTTGAAATGTGGAGTAGTTTTCCTCCCGGACATCCGGCCTTGTTGACAAAAAAACAGGAATGAAAAAACATAAAAATATTAGCAAAATAACTGCTCTAAAAAGCGGTCTGTCTTCTAATGAGTGGATAAACTGTAATTGCAGAGTAATTTCTCTCGTAAACATAAAATGTTGAATAATTAGAGTAGTTGATTGATGAAAATTGTAATAATAATAATGATGATGATGTCTGTTGTGTCTGGCAAGAAAGAAAGGATCATTATTAAGGAATCTTTTGATTATCCAGATGGAAAACTACCTTCAATTTGGTGGAGCGAAGGGTGTGAAGCGGAATTGAAGGACGGACGACTGTTTGTTGATGCTGACACTACTTCTTACAGAGCATCCACGATTTGGCTTGATCATGAATTGTCGGGAAGCTTAAAGATAGAATTCGATGCGCATATTGTAGCTTCCAGCGACAACGCTAATAATATTAACTGCTTTTTATTGTATTCTGATCCTGAAGGACGACCTCTTCGTGAAACAGCACAAGAACGGGAATGTGGCTCTTATGGGCTGTATCATGAGTTAAACGGATACATTTTTACCAATGTCGCCAATGGCGAAGAGTCGAATGTCCGGTTTAGAGTTAGGGACAACCCCGGTTTTTATCTGTTGAATGAAAACTACAGAGGCGAAACCAAAGCAGGGAAAACTTATCATATTAAAATTGAAAAGACAAATAGCCGTTTTCAGTACTGGATTAATGGTGAAAAAATTATAGATATGGAGGATAAATCTTATAACCCACTCTATAACAAAGGGCTTTTTGGATTCCGAACTTGGCATACAGCTATTTGGTGGGATAATTTAGTAATTACTCAATTAGATTAATAATGCAAAAATTGATAATAACCATAAAGAAAGCCCTGACTATTTTTTTGGGGGTGATGCTTTTGAGTATTACAGAGATGTTGGCACAAGATATTAAACGTCCTCCGGTTTGGGGAGTAGCAAAAATGACCTTCTTAGTAAGTGATTTTAATATTGCTCGTTCATTTTATGGTGATTTTTTGGGCTACGAAGAAGCTTTCTCTTATCATACAGATCTAGGTAAAGTCATTTCATTTAAGGTGAACGACCGACAATTTCTCGAGTTTGTCGAAGATTCTCAGATAAAGAGAAAAAACAGTTTTGTTAGTGTTTCATTTCATTGCGATGATATCTCGGGAATGGAAGCTTATCTAAAATCAAGAGAGATTAACATCCTGAAAGAACATGGTTTAGACAATGCCGGAAATGAAGTTCTGTCTATTCAAAGCACTGAGTTCTATCAGATAGAGTTTATTAATTTCACAAAGAGTGGATTACATAAAAGGACAGCAACCCGTTTCTTGGGGAAAGAGCGCGTTGCTAATCGATTACATCACGCAGGTTTATACGTTTCAGATGTAGCAAAAGCAGACTATTTGTTTCGTGATATATTGGGCTTTTGGGAAATGTGGCGGTTCAAAACAGCCAATGATATACGGCCTAACTTCATTTACATGGGAATACCTGATTGCATCGAAAATATCGAATACCTTGTAACAGATGACAGCAACACATCACACCCCTGTTTCAAAGTCGAAGATATGCAAGAGATGATTTATGTGCTGAAGGAGAGGAGCGGTGGACGAAAAATTCCCCGCCCGATTATTGGCAAAGGAAACAGATGGTTATTAAATATGAAAAACGAGGACAACACTAAAGTTGAATTTACAGAATCATTCACTGTGCGATAAAACTAAAACAATGAAAAAAGAAATAACCAGGCGGGATTTTATTGTAGAAACTATTGGTGCGGGATTCGCGATAAGCGGAGTTGGAGCGCTTACTGCTTGTAACGAGAAAGATGCCAGGGGGCTTCCTACAACAGTACTAGGAAAAACCGGAGTGAGAGTTCCCTTGATGGCATTGGGTCTTGGAAGTCGCTTCTGTGAAATAGATGATCCGGAAGAATCCGATCAAATACTAAATTATGCGCTTGATAACGGATTGTATTACTGGGATACTGCTCATATTTATGAAAATAATAAAAATGGCGTGATCAGTGAGGAGCGTATAGGCAGGATCGTTAAATATAGGAGAAAAGAAATTTTTCTTTCTACAAAAGTAACCAGTCGTGATCCAAATGAGGCAATGATGCAGATCGAAAAAAGTCTGAGACGACTGCAAACGGATCACCTGGATATTTTGAAGATACACAATATTAGAGATATGAATGATGTAGACAAGGTAAGCGAGAAAGGAAATTTGGTCGATATTATTCAGAGAATGAAAGAGGAAGGAATTTGTCGTTTTATTGGTTTTTCGGGGCATATGGATGCAGAAGCGATGATTGCGATGGCAGAGAGGTTTGATCTGGATACAATGCTTATTGCATTGAACCATTGGGGAAAAGTACGATTTCCGAGGGAAGAAAAGTCTCTGCCAATGGTTCGTAGTAAAGGTTTGGGAGTGATGGTAATGAAGGTTCTTCGTCCCCGAGATAGCGATCCGTCTATCAGCCCCAAAGAACTAATCAGGTACGGTCTTTCGCTAAAAGCAGCTCATGGTGCTGTGGTAGGCATAGACAGCATGAAGGTACTGCAAGAAAATATTAAGCTGTTAAAAAGTTTTGAACCAATGACTTCTGAGGAAATGAAAACTATGACGGTTTGCTTGGATCCTTTTTTTCATCATAACAATATGCCTTGGATGACCCCTGGATATTGTGACGGTAATTGGGCATAGAATAGTTTAAAAAAGTGAATATAAATTGAATTTCAGTAAAATCAATATTCTGATGAGACAAATCTTGATTCTTTTTACCTTATTGTTGGTGCTGTGCTCAGGAAGAGGGCAAACTATGCAATCGGTTAAAATCCATGGTGAGCAAAAAGTATGGCACAAAATTACACTTTTGATTGACGGTCCTGAAACAGCAGAATTCGCTAAAGACAATCCTTTTTTGAATTATAGATTGGTAGTGACTTTCAGCAATGGTAATAAACGGTATAAGGTACCCGGTTTTTATTGTGCCGATGGAGATGCAGCTGAAACCAGTGCTGAAGAAGGAAACAAATGGATGGTACGTTTCCGGCCTGATGAGGTAGGAATATGGGATTATTCAATTTCTTTCCGAAAGGGAAAAGATATTGCTGTGAGCAGCCATTTACACATCGGCAAACCTGTTGGTCCTGATGGTTTTAAAGGCTCCTTTGTTATTGTTGACTCAGACAAAAAGGCTCCTGATTTCAGAGGAACCGGTCGGCTCGAATATGTAGGTAAACGTTATTTAAAATTTGCAGGACGTGATTCGTTTTTTATAAAGAATGGAGCTGATAGTCCTGAAAATTTTTTGGCTTTTGTTGATTTTGATCAAACTTATAGGTATGGAACCAATGAAATGTGGAGAGAAGGTGAAGCAAACCCTAAAGAGGAGTGCCATTACTATTCATCGCACGTTAAGGACTGGAAAAAGGGAGACCCAATTTGGAAAGAAAGCAATGGAAAAGGAATCATTGGGGTTGTTAACTATCTTGCTTCTAAAGATGTTAATTCTATATACATGCTTTTGTTAAATGTTCAGGGAGATGGAAATGACGTCTGGCCATGGATAGATTACAACGAACGTTATCGTTTTGACTGTAGCAAACTCGATCAGTGGGAAATTGTTTTTGATCATATGGAAAAGCAAGGCATCATGCTTCATTTGGTTTTACAGGAAACCGAGAATGAGTGTTTGCTTGATATCGGGCAAACCGGAGTCCAGCGTAAGCTTTATTATAGAGAAATGGTTGCCCGCTTTGCTCATCACCTTGCTATTACCTGGAACTTAGGAGAGGAGAATGGACCGGCCCATTGGACACCTATTGGTCAAACCGACCAGCAACGAAAAAGCATGGCAGCTTATTTGAAACATATAAATCCATATTCAAGTTTTATCGTTTTGCATACGCATTGGAACGATTCTATTCAGGATAAATATTTGCTGCCACTAGTTGGTTTTGAAGCACTTGATGGTCCCTCTATGCAAATAGGAGAAGTGGGAAAAATTCATCGCAGAATTAGACATTTTATTCAATTGTCTTCTAATTCAGAAAAACAATGGGTTGTCAATCTGGACGAATTAGGTCCGGCATATAAAGGAATTATGCCTGATGAATTTGATGCAAATCATGATACGGTTCGCCATTATGCGTTGTGGGGAAGTTTAATGGCAGGAGCAGGTGGTGCAGAATGGTATTTTGGTTACAAATACCCACATAATGATTTAGAGTGCGAGGACCTGCGCAGTCGTGATCTTTGGTGGAACCAGACTCGAATTGCCACAGAGTTTTTCTCTCGTTACCTGCATTTCAGTGAGATGGAATCGGCAGATGAAATAATTGACAACAAAGAAGCATACTGTCTGGCAAAACAAGATGAAGTGTATGTTGTCTATTTGCCCAAAGGAAATATACCGACCCGGATTGAGCTGGATAGTTCCGGAAAGGACTACTCAATTCACTGGTATGACCCTCGTCACGGAGGCAAATTGCAGACCGGGACGGTTTCCTCGTTCAGATCTCCAGGAAAAATGAACATAGGATTTCCTCCCATTGAAAAAGAGAAAGATTGGGTCGCTCTGGTTAGAGTGAAACAATAAAGAGTTAGACCTAACTTGCAGGGTGGTTAAATAAAAAAACAGAAGCCTTTCATAGTTATCTTAACTCTTTTTGGGGAAAGATCGTATTTCCCAGATGTAAACAGTAGTAACTTGATCCAATCGTCTATAGAGAATTATAATTACCTCTGTTTATGAATTTTAAAAATAATTATATGTTTGGTAAATTAGACATGCGTGGTGCAATAAAAAAAAATGTAGATGCATGAACATGGATTATAAAAGAAAAATAGTCATGAATACTAGTACTGATGAAGCCAGAGGCTTCACTTTTCTTCAAACAAAAGCAAGCCTCCCAAAGCTATGTGCAGTTAAGCTTTGTTTTGATTTTTGGACTTTAAAGAACTGGAAAGAATCAAATAGACCAATAAAAATGTCATACTTTATTTTGTCTGTATTTTTGTTTTCATTCCTGTTTTTGTCGGGTTGTAAAAATGAAACGAATAAGGAACAGCATGAACCTCCAAATTTCATTGTGTTTATTGCTGATGATGCCGCTTGGAATGATTGTGGACCTTATGGTAACCACAATATTAAAACTCCAAACATTAATAATCTAGCCGAAGAAGGGGTAGTATTTTTTAATGCTTTCCTTACAACCAGCTCATGCAGCCCCAGCCGGAGTAGTATATTAACCGGACGTTATCCGCATTGCACCGGAGCATCGGAACTGCATATGCCGTTACCTGAAGATCAGCTTTTGTTTCCCGGAGAATTACAAAAAGCAGGTTATTATACTGCAGTAGCTGGGAAATATCACATTGGCCCCAAAAGAAAAGAATTTGACACCATTTATGGTGGCTCGCCCAGTGGCTGCGAATACTGGATTGAATCGCTTCAAAACCGACCTAAAAACAAGCCTTTTTTCTTATGGCTTGCAGCACTCGATCCTCACCGTGAATATGCTTTCGGCACAATCTCGGAACCCCATCAGCCGGAAGATGTAATTGTGCCTCCATATTTGCCGGACAACGACTCAACTCGTAAAGATTTGGCACTATATTATGATGAAATTGCACGTATGGATAGTTATATTGGACAGGTAATGGGTGAATTAAAGAAACAAGGTATTGACGAAAATACGCTGATACTTTTCATGAGTGATAATGGCAGTCCGTTTCCGCGGGCTAAAACCCGATTATATGATAGTGGTATAAAAACTCCATTCATCGTTCGCTGGCCTAAAAAACTAAAAAATGGAACTTCAGACGCACTAATAAGTTCCATCGATATTGCCCCCACTTTGTGTGAATTGGCGGGTGCAGGCATTTCAGAAACCTATCAGGGGATTTCCTTTTTGCCAATTTTAAAAAACTATTCTGAAAGCGTTCGAAACTACATTGCGGCTGAACACAATTGGCACGATTATCAGGCTCATGAACGTGCTATTCGAAATAAAAACTATTTATATATTAGGAATGCTTTTCCCCAATTCAATGCTTCTCCTCCTGCCGACGCTGTGAATAGTATGACCTATCGGGAAATGATTAGATTATATGAAGCCGGTGAGCTGGCAGAACATCATTTAGACTGCTTTATTGAACCACGAAATGCTGAGGAGTTATACGATGTTAAAAATGACCCGTATCAATTTTATAATTTGGCAGGCAACCCGAAATATGAAAAAGAATTGAATGGGATGCGAAAATTACTTGACAACTGGAGCTTAAAATTTGGTGATAAAATTCCAGAAAATCCAACGCCAGATAAATTTGACAGATGGACAGGAGAGCGTCTGTCATTTTGATCCGACTCACAATAGAAAAAACAAAAATATCTATAATTAATTGAACATCTTCTACGTTTTACATTTCTCAACTTTCCTCCCCCCATATGAAAAATGCAAAAAGTGCATAGGACGCAAATGGCAAATAGCAGCGACGGGCTTCACCTGCGAAATGAGAGAGAATCCAACGCACCGCACCGAAATACGTTGTTAACAACACAATAGAAAACAACGGAACGAAAGGTAGAGGCTATGTTTTCTCCATCAACTCGCCTACCCACAATTTGAGACTGAGAGGAAACACAAAAAGCGGCAGTTTGCATTCACCCACTGAAATCGATCCTAATATGATTAACAAACAGACGACCATTCGGAAGGAGAAGCAGTAAAAAACAATCTATTTAATGGAATAATTTGCTTTTCAATTTTAGCCGTTCTGTTGTTTTTTTGTAAACTTGTAATTTCAGAAAAGTTATCAACTTATATAATATCAATAACATGAACCGATTTTTTTTCAATTCCATTGTCCTCATTATTGCAGCTGCCGGCATTTTGGGCTGTGCGCCACAGAAACAGGAAGCTCAGAGGCCCAACATCTTGTACATTATGAGCGACGACCACGCCTACCAGGCCATCAGTGCGTATGGGCACGGATTAAACGAAACGCCTAATATCGACAGGCTGGCCGACGAAGGCGCCATCTTTACCAGGGCTACAGTCACCAACTCCATTTGTGCCCCCAGCCGGGCAGTTTTGCTCACCGGAAAGCACAGTTTTGTTAACGGGAAAGTGGACAATGCGCAGCCGTTTAACTGGGATCAGCCAAACTTTCCCAAGCTCATGCAGGCCAACGGTTACCAAACGGCAATGATTGGCAAAATACACCTCGATGGCATTCCTCAGGGATTTGATTTTTCGATGGTACTTCCCGGGCAGGGACATTACTACAACCCCGATTTTCTGATTGACGGGAAAACGGTAAGAAAAGAAGGCTACTGCACGGAAATAATCACAGAAACAGCCCTCAACTGGCTGAAGAACGAACGCGATCCCAACAAACCGTTCTGCTTACTTTACCATCAGAAAGCGCCTCACCGGAATTGGAAACCAGCGCCCAAATATTTAACACTCTACGATGATGTTACATTTGAGCCGCCTGCCAACTTTTTCGACGATTACGAGGGGCGCGGAACGGCTGCCAAAGAGCAGGAAATGCAGATTGACGGCCATGCGCGGTGGGGACACGATTTCAAAATGATTGTAGACCCAAACGGCGACAGCACCGGGTTTATTAACGACCTCAAACGTTTTACCCCGAAACAACGCGAAGAGTGGCTGGCTGCTTACACTCCTAAAAACGAAGCGTTTAAAGCTAAATACAAAAGCCTGTCGCACAAAGAAATTGCCCTCTGGAAATACAACCGCTACATAAAAGATTACCTGCGCACCATAAAGTCGGTTGACGACGGAGTTGGTGAAGTACTCGACTATTTAGAACAGGCCGGCCTTGCCGAAAACACAATTGTTGTTTACACTTCGGACCAGGGATTTTACCTGGGCGAGCACGGCTGGTTCGACAAACGTTTCATGTACGAAGAATCATTCCGTACACCTTTGTTAATGCGTTATCCGAAGGAAATAAAACCGGGAACAAAAATCGACAAACTGGTTCAGAACCTTGATTTTGCGCCCACTTTTCTTGACTATGCCGAGGTTGAAATTCCGGAAGAAATGCAGGGAGAATCGTTCCGAAAACTGGTATCCGGAGAAACAGATCAATGGCGCGATGCCGTTTATTACACGTACTACGAATACCCGTCGGTACATATGGTAAAACGCCACTACGGTGTTGCTACCGAGCGGTACAAACTCATGCATTTTTATTATGATATTGACGAATGGGAGATGTACGATTTGCAAACCGACCCGATGGAAATGAAAAGCATATACGATGATCCGGCCTATGCTGACGTGCAAGAGATGCTGCACAAAAAGCTGGAAGAACTCAGGGAATATTATGGCGACAGCGACGAGCTGAACAAAAAATACCTCGATGCCTATTTGGCGCATCGAAACCGTAGATAAACCTTTTTTATGTGGATTCCATCTTCTATTCATTAGAAATGGAATCCACTCGTTTTGAAGACAAAAAACACAATATTTCCAACCAACGCAGTTCATCACCAGAGCGTCTTCCAATATTTACAAACAGCTGCTTTCACTAAAAAACAGTACTTATGCAATTTGCAAATCAGTCTATTAGCTCCCTTGTTCTGATAGCTTTCTTTTCGTTTTTATTTGTTCCCGGGCTAAAAGCCGGCACTCTAAATTCAGAAGAAAAAACTTCACCCCGCCCAAATTTTATCATCATTTTTGCTGATGACCTCGGTTATGGTGATTTGGGTATTTTTGGTCATCCTACCATAAAAACGCCTAACCTCGATAAAATGGCAGTCGAGGGTCAAAAGTGGACAAACTTTTACGTGGCAGCATCGGTTTGTACACCAAGCCGCGCAGGTCTGCTCACGGGAAGGCTTCCTGTACGTTCCGGTATGTGCAGCGACAAAAGAAGGGTTCTGTTTCCTGACTCCAACGGCGGATTACCCCAAAGTGAGCTAACAATTGCCAGACTCCTCAAAAATAACGGATACCAGACCGCTGCCATCGGAAAATGGCATTTGGGACACCAGTCGCCGTATCTGCCAACCGACCATGGTTTTGACAGCTACTTTGGCATCCCCTACTCCAACGACATGGACAGAGTAGAACGCACCGACTATTTTACACTTGCTGAAACAGAACGATACCAGGCTTACAATGTGCCACTCATGCGAGACGAGGAAATTATTGAACGTCCGACAGACCAGAGAACCCTGACCAAACGCTACACAGAAGAAACAGTTACTGCAATAAAAAAAATGAAAGGTGCCCCTTTCTTCATCTATCTTGCTCATAACTTGCCACACATCCCGCTTTTTCGTGCGGAAGAGTTTAAAGACACTTCGCTGGCTGGAATTTATGGCGACGTAATCGAAGAAATTGACTGGTCGGTAGGCCAAATTCTGGCCGCTCTTAAAGAAGAAGGACTGGACGAAAACACACTGGTGGTATTTACATCAGACAACGGCCCATGGCACACGTACAAAACCCACGGCGGAACAGCGGGTTTACTACGCGGAGCAAAAGGCGGAACTTTTGAAGGCGGCATGCGTGAGCCGACTATTTTCAGCTGGCCGGGAAAACTGCAATCAGGCGTAGTGATGGAAATGGGCACTACTATGGATTTGCTTCCGACATTCTGCAAACTCTCGGGGACAAAACTTCCGACCGATAGAATTTATGACGGATACGATATTTCGCCTCTGCTATTTGGAACCGGAGAAGGCGAACGAGACGTTGTATTTTACTATCGCGGCCAAAAAGTTTATGCCATCCGCAAGGGAAATTACAAAGCGCACTTTATCACCCAAAATGAATACGGAAGTCAAACTGCCCATCCGATTACCAATCCGCCAACAGCGCCGACAAAAACACCAACAATACATGAAATACCACTACTCTACAATGTAAATATCGATCCTTCCGAAAAATACAACATTGCAGAAAACCATCCGGAGATAATTGCCGACATACAAAAAACACTAAAAGATCATCTGTCCGGAGTTGAACAAGTTGAAAATCAACTGGAGAAATGAGACAAAAAAAAAGCTGCTTCGAAACGAAACAGCTTTTTTTTATATCTATTAGAATTACAATCTACTTCTTCCTAGAAGAATAATTAATATGCAATGCTGCAGATTTACGCAATTCCTGTTTTATATCACTAACAATACCCATCTTGGTATTTTCATCCACTTTCAAAGAAGTAATCATCATCGGCCTTTCGGCTTCGTTTCTTGCTTCTCTTTCAGCGATAACGTAATCCTGTATATCAGCAACATTTGCAAACTGATCGTTCAACTGGATACGGGGAGCAACCCCGAAAGTTTTTTGATATTGGAGCAAAGGTTCTCCAACATAAATATAACTTACCAGAGACTTCTTCTCAAGTTTGCTAAGTTCTGTCGCCTTCGGAAGTCCGATATGAACCATATAGGTAACTTCACGCATTGTTGTACTAACCATAAAGAAGAACAACAACATAAAAACGATATCAGGCAACGAAGCTGTAGAAATTGGAGGAAGCTCTTTTTCTCCTTTTTTTCTAAATTTACTCATAACTATTTTCCTCCTACCTTTTTAGGTTCAGCTTCAGAGATTCTCGACGGATAAATATCACGTACGGCATTTTGCTGGTCAGAATCTAAATCTTTATAATCCTTTCCAAATTCCTGACGCGATAACTCATCTCTCAACTCGTTAATGGCAGCAACCAGTTCGTTTTGAACAGCGATATAAGTACCATATTGGGTGTCTAAGTCGTTACGCAAAGAAATAACTCCTTTTGTAACCATCACTTCACCAAAATACGGAACTTCCTTTGGTTCTTTTTCCGGAAGAGCTTCATCGTTATATGGATTTGCCATAAACTCTTTAGCCCTTTCACGCAAATTATCAATATTGGCATATTCGCCTTCCACCAATAAGTCGTTATTCCGGTTTACCAACACAACAAAAACGTTACGTTCTTTAATCTGCTGGTCATCTTGCAATGTTTCCGGATCAACCCATTGCGGAAGTCTTCTTTCCAAACCGCTGTCAACGTCCATCGTGGTTGTTACCAGGAAAAAGATAAGCAGCATAAATGCAATATCTGCTAAAGACGCTGCCGGTATTTCAGGTACTTTTCTAGCCATAATAATCTTTCCTGTTTTTTACCACGAATTAAATTACTTAAATAAACGGGTTACAGACGAAAGCAAGATTGACAAAACAGCCAAGCCAAGCAATATGTATGTAGCATATAAACCTGCATCGACCAATTTCGCTACTTGCGTAGTCAATGTTCCGTCGTTAATAAACTTTTGTACTCCTACAAACTGGGGTATTGCGTCTGATGCGAGAAGATATGACACAAGGGCAACAATTCCTAAAAACAGAATTGACATCAACCCTTTTTTGGCTGCCTTAATATCGGAAGCCATGTTAAATATCGCTGCAATAACAGCAATTCCCCCACCAATCAATAAAAGTATATAGGACCAAACCAAGTTGGAGTTTATCCAACTTCCCATTGTCGGGTCAGCTTCATTCTCGCTGATGTTTACCATCATAGAAACAATAAGAACCGCCGAAACAATGAGCAGGACCCATAACAATATGGTAACTATTTTTCCTACTTTTTCCATGGGGCTTTCTTATTTTTTCAATTCGTATTTAACCAGCATATCCAACAATGAGATGGAAGCATCTTCCATATTGTTAACGATACCGTCAATTTTAGCGATACAATAGTTGTAAAAAATCTGAAGAATAATTGCAACCAAAAGACCTGATACAGTAGTAATCAAAGCCACTTTAATACCACCGGCAACCAAGGTCGGAGAAATGTCACCTGCAACTTCGATAGCGTCGAATGCGCCAATCATACCAATTACAGTTCCCATGAAACCAAGCATAGGTGCAAGTGCAATAAACAGTGCAATCCAGCTTAAGCCTTTTTCAAGCAACCCAGCCTGAACACCACCGTAAGAGATGATTGATTTTTCAACAACTTCAATTCCGTGATCAAAACGGTCGAGCCCCTGGTAAAAAATACTTGCAACAGGGCCACGGGTTTTACGGCAAACATCTTTTGCTGCTTCAACACCGCCACTTTCCAGTGCCTGTTCAACATTAGCCAGTAATTTTTTTGTATTGCTGGTAGCGAGGTTCAGGTAAAGTACTCTTTCAATTGCAAATGCCAAACCCAATATTAAAGCGATTAATACGAATGACATGAACATTGGACCACCTTCAATAAACTTTTGTTTCAACTGGCTGTGCAACGATTGTCCTTGTTCTGCAGCAGCTGCCGCTTCTTCTACCGGATCGGCTGTCAAATCTACCTGCTCTTGCTGAGCAGCCGGTGCAGCTGCTTCATCCTGGGCAACTACAGCATTTGGTGCCGTAAAAAACAGCATTCCAGATAATGCCATTAACGCGAATAGTTTTTTCATAATTAATTTGAATTTTTAATTAATAATCTCCTAGATTTTTTGATTTATTTGAATTTTTATAAAATTCTTAAATTTCCACAACAAATAACACGTTTTCCCACGAAATAATCAAATATAATAACTGAAAAAATTATCAGCATATACATTTTTCATGAACTTTTTTCTCTTAAAAATAAGGAAGCAGAAAATTCACAAATTAAAAATTTTCTCCAATTCCCCCGGCATTTCAGTATGAATTTTACATCTGACAGAAAAGATAATTGTCAATACAAATAAAAGAACTCTTTCTTTTTTTGCGTACAGAATACCCATCAACGACTATACAATTTTCAATTTCTCCTGAATTGCGAATAATCAATTCCTTCTGACAGAAACAGAACCAAAGAACCAATAAAAATAGTGTTTTCTCCTTCAGAATATATCAGAACAACTCAACCCGTTCTACCGTGCGGAGAGGGGGGGATTCGAACCCCCGGTACCGTTTTGCAGTACACACGCTTTCCAGGCGTGCCAGATAAGCCACTCCTGCACCTCTCCATGTCTTCTGGCATGCCAGAATGAAGTGCCGAAAGTAATAAAAATTTACGAAAACAATACAGCTAATCGCTTATTTCGCCACACAGATTTTTGTTCAGGTATAGTTCTACCTGTTCGGCAGAAAGCTCCTGCCCCAATAAAAACATAAGTTTGGTAATTGCAGCTTCCGTTGTCATGTCTTTCCCGGAAACCACACCCGCTTTTAACAACTCAAGACTTGTTTCGTATTGCCCCATAGAAACACGCCCACCTTCGCATTGAGTTACATTTAATACAACAACCCCATTCTTAATTGCCTTTCGGATGCAATTGATTAACCAGCGCGATGTGGGGACATTTCCTGTTCCAAATGTTTCCAGAACAATGCCTTTTAACCCGGGGATTGAAAAAATCGCATTGAAAACCTTTTGATTGATTCCCGGAAAAATTCGTAAAATAACCACATGGTCATCAAACCGTGTATTTATTTTAAGAATTCCCTTGTTTTCGGGATAGTGAATAAACTCTTTTCTAAACCGGATATCGACTCCGGCAACTGCCAGCTCAGGGTAATTTACCGATTGAAAAGCACTAAACTGATCGGCATCGCGTTTTACGGTACGATTTCCGCGATAGAGTTTAAAATCGAAATAGACACATACTTCGGGCACTAAACTGCGGCCATTCTCCTGTGCCGCTGCAATTTCCACTGAAGTGATCAGATTCTCTTTTCCGTCTGTTCGTAATGTTCCGATAGGAAGCTGCGAACCGGTGAGAATAATTGGCTTATCCAGGTTCTCAAACATATAACTGAGCGCCGATGCCGTGTACGCCATTGTGTCGGTTCCGTGCAAAACCACAAAACCATCAAACTGGTTGTAATTTTTTTCGATGGTTTTTGCAATTTTCGTCCAAATCGCCGGGGTGATGTTTGACGAATCCAGAGCCGGCCTGAATGTGATTGTTTTTATATTGTAGTTAAACTTATTCAGCTCGGGTACCTCTTCCTTAATCTGATCAAACTTTACAGGAGCCAGCGTTCCGTTAAGGGAATGCTGAACCATTCCGATTGTTCCACCGGTGTAAATTATTAATATGGAAGGTTTTCGTTGTTCTGTTTTTGTCATGGGTTAAGGAAATTAACAATGCAAATTATTAAATCCCAAACAGTTTTCGTGCATTTTCTGTAGTAATTTCAGCAACATCGTTTACCGAAACATCGTAAATTCTGGCCAACGCCTGCGCAACATAAACAAGATACGAACTTTCGTTACGTTTGCCTCTTTTAGGCACAGGAGTGAGATATGGAGAATCCGTTTCAATAACCAGATTATTTAGGGCGACACCTTTCAACGTTTCGGGCAACTCGCTGTTTTTAAAAGTTACAACACCTCCAATTCCCAGTAGAAAGCCCAAATCTATTACCTGTTTTGCTTCCTCTTCGGTTCCTGAAAAGCAGTGAAATATCCCTCTGAGGCTGCCATCCTGCTCTTCTTTTACAATAGGTAATACTTCGTCAAAAGATTCCCTTACATGAACAATTATTGGCAGTTTTTTTGACTTTGCCAGTTTTATCTGATAACGAAAAACATCCTGTTGCTCTTTTAAATAGGTACGATCCCAGTGTAAATCGATCCCGATTTCCCCTATTCCGTAAAATTTTCGTTTTTCGAGCCAATATTCCACCGCTTCCAATTCCTCTTTATAATCAGAAGCAACAGAAGTAGGATGTAATCCCATCAATGGAAAACACAGGTGAGGATAAGCATCGGTCAGATCCAACAACCTTTTTACCGAACCTGAATCGATATTCGGAAGAATTACTTTTTTCACATCATTATCGTAAGCCCTTTGCAGAACATCGTCAATATCGTGCAAGAAATCTTCCGAATAGATATGTGCGTGTGTATCAATCAGCATGTCAAAAATCCAAAAATTTGACAAATGTAGAAAAGTGTTTTGTCCTATTATAATTTTCTATTTTATCAATAGATTAAATTTTCGGGACAAAACACTTATTTATAAATTGCTGACAAACAACAAATCAGACGACTCCCTGTGCCAGCATGGCGTCGGCAACTTTAACAAAACCGCCAACATTAGCTCCTTTTATGTAATCTGTTTTGTTAACGTTACCTGACCTTTTTCCATAATTAACACAAGTTTCATGTATGTTTTCCATAATGACTTTCAACCGTGCATCAACTTCTTCGCGAGGCCAACTGATTCGCATGCTGTTTTGGGACATTTCCAGTCCTGATACAGCAACTCCCCCGGCGTTAACTGCTTTTCCGGGAGCGTAAACTATATTTTCTGACAGATACTCGGCTGCTTCGGTTGTGCATCCCATATTCGATACTTCGGCCAGCAGATAGGCTCCATTCTTTGCCAGGTTTTTAGCATCATCCAAACCAACTTCGTTTTCGGTAGCACACGGCATGGCAACATTTACCGGAACTTCCCAGGGACGTTTCCCTGCAACAAACTCAGCTCCGAATTCGCGCGCGTAAGGTTCTACAATGTCGTTATTTGAAGCCCTCAGTTCCAGCAGATAATCAACCTTTTCTCCTTTTATTCCATTGGCATCGTAAACGTAGCCGTCGGGGCCTGAGATGGTAACTACTTTACCACCGAGTTCGTTTAATTTGGTGATTGCCCCCCAGGCCACATTGCCGAAACCGGACACACCAACTGTTAATCCGTCAATATCCATTTTTAACTGTTTCAGCATGTGCTGAACAAAATAAACAGCACCAAAACCTGTTGCTTCCGGGCGAATAAGACTTCCTCCCCAGGCAAGACCTTTCCCGGTAAGCACTCCGGTAAATTCATTTTTCAGGCGTTTGTACTGACCAAACAGGTACCCGATTTCGCGACCGCCAACGCCAATATCACCTGCCGGAACATCTACATTCGGGCCAATGTGTCGGTAAAGCTCGGTCATAAACGACTGGCAAAACCTCATAATCTCGCCGTCAGATTTTCCTTTCGGACTAAAATCAGAACCACCTTTTCCCCCGCCCATGGGCAGTGTGGTAAGGCTGTTTTTAAACGTTTGCTCAAATCCTAAAAACTTAAGGATACTTAATGTAACACTTGCATGAAAACGCAAACCGCCTTTGTATGGTCCGAGGGCAGAATTAAATTCAACCCGGTATCCGCGGTTCACCTGCACTTCGCCACGGTCGTCAACCCAGGGTACACGAAACATAATTATCCGCTCAGGTTCAACCATCCGTCCCAGAATATTGGCTTTTTGATATCTGGGGTTTTGCATGTAAAAATCCCAAACAGAGCCTATTACTTCTTCTACCGCCTGATGGAATTCGTTCTCGCCGGGAGTCCTTTGCTCCAGACCTGCAATAAACTCATTTATGCTTGTTTTCATTTCCTTAATGGTTTTAAAAATGTGTAGTAAAGTTAGCCAACTTAATCATATAAAACAGAAAGGGCAGCCAGAACAATCACCTCCACAAAATACTGACAAACAACCAATTGAAAAACAAAGAAAGATGTTAAATAACAGGGTCTGACAATCGTCAGGATTTAGGATGACAAAAAAAAGCCTCTCCCAAAAAGGAAAGGCTTCTTAATATTCTATCGACAATCTCTTACATCATGCCGCCCATGCCACCCATTCCGGGAGCACCGCCAGCAGGCATTGGAGGATTATCTTCTTTTTCTTCAACGATTACTGTTTCAGTTGTAAGCAACATTCCAGCAATAGAAGCTGCGTTTTCCAAAGCAACACGAGTTACTTTAGCCGGGTCGATAACACCTGTTTCGTAAAGGTCTTCGTACTTATCGGTACGAGCATTGTATCCGAAATCGCCTTTAGCTTCGCGAACTTTCTGTACAACAACAGCACCTTCTTTACCAGCATTGGCAACAATCTGACGAAGTGGTTCTTCGATTGCGCGTTTTACGATTTCGATACCAGTTTGTTCGTCTTCGTTTTCGCCTTTCAGTTCGTCAAGAACAGGGATTGTACGCAGGTAAGCAACACCACCACCAGGAACAATTCCTTCTTCAACAGCAGCCCTTGTTGCGCTCAATGCATCGTCAACACGGTCTTTCTTTTCTTTCATTTCTACTTCTGAAACTGCGCCAACATAAATAACAGCAACACCACCGGCCAGTTTAGCCAAACGTTCCTGCAATTTTTCGCGGTCGTAATCAGAAGTTGTTGTTTCGATCTGTTTTTTAATCTGAGCAACACGTGCTTTAATGGAATCTTGTTCTCCAGAACCGTTAACAACAGTAGTATTTTCTTTGTCAACAGTAATTTTTTCAGCCTGTCCAAGCATATCAAGAGTAGCTTGTTCCAGTTTCATTCCTTTTTCTTCGGTAATTACTGTGCCGCCAGTCAGAATTGCAATGTCTTCCAACATTTCTTTCCGGCGATCGCCAAAACCAGGAGCTTTAACAGCGCATACTTTCAGTGAACCACGCAAACGGTTAACTACCAAAGTGGCCAAAGCTTCACCATCAACATCTTCAGAAATAATCATCAACGGACGACCTGCCTGTGCAGTTTGTTCCAGAACAGGAAGCAGATCTTTCATGGTGCTGATTTTCTTATCGTAAATAAGAATGTAAGGATTTTCGAGCTCAGCAGCCATTTTTTCAGCGTCGGTTACAAAGTAAGGAGAAATATAACCACGGTCGAACTGCATACCTTCTACTACGTCAACGTAAGTATCGGTACCTTTTGATTCTTCAATGGTAATAACACCTTCTTTTTGTACTTTCTGCATTGCTTCAGCAATTAAAGCACCAATAGTTTCGTCGTTGTTAGCAGAAACTTTTGCTACCGACTCAATTTTTTTGTAGTCGTCACCAATAGTGTGAGCTTGTTCTGAAAGGCTTTTTACAACTGCTGCAACTGCTTTATCGATACCGCGTTTCAAATCCATTGGGTTTGCACCGGCAGTAACGTTTTTCAATCCAACAGCAATAATTGACTGAGCCAAAACGGTTGCGGTAGTTGTTCCGTCACCTGCATCGTCGCCGGTTTTCGAAGCCACTTCTTTAACCATTTGTGCGCCCAGGTTTTCGTATGCGCAAGGAAGTTCAATTTCTTTTGCAACTGTAACACCGTCTTTTGTAATTTGAGGTGCACCAAATTTCTTTTCAATAACTACATTACGCCCTTTAGGTCCCAACGTAACTTTTACTGCATCAGCTAATTGATCTACACCTGATTTCAGTTTATCCCGGGCATCAATGTTGAATTTAATCTCTTTTGCCATTTCTATTTACTTTTTTTGATTTTAAATTAAGCAATGTACAATACGTCGGTTTGCGACATCAGCAAATAGTCTACCCCGTCGATGTGCAACTCGGTACCTGAATATTTGCCGTAAACCACTACGTCGCCCACTTTAATTTCCATGGGCTCATCTTTTTTGTCTGCTCCGACTAAAACTACTGTTCCTTGCTGTGGTTTTTCTTTTGCTGAATCGGGAATAATAATCCCGCTTTGCGTTTTTTCTTCGGCTTCCTGGGGTTGAACCAGGATTTTTCCTGCCAGAATTTTACCTTTTAGTTCTGCCATTGTTTTTACTCGTTTTATTATTAAACATTTTTTTCAAAAATCGACACAGTGCTCAATCACATTTTGTACCAAATAGAAATGGAGGTCTTTTCCCCGACAGAAAAGGACAAAATTTCACCCGGAAGTCTCAAAACAGACGCCCAACAAAACACAAAACACTGAATTACAACAAGAAAAACAAAATGACAAACATTCTGACAGGCTGACAGAAGTGTAATTTAAAATGATTTTTATTCGAACCGAAAATCGTAAACCTGTCGGAATCCGCGTAAAAAGGCAGCAGCATCCATACGCTTTTTCCCGGACAACTGCAGATCGGTAATTTCCAGCCAGCCACTTCCGCAGGCAACATTCAGGTAAGTCTCATCATCGGAATCGATGGTTCCCGGAGCCGCAGTTTCATCAGCAATAACAGACTGGGCAGAAAATATTTTGCACGAAATAGTACGACCGGTTTCGCTGTGCACAAGATTTGCCCACGCTGCCGGATAAGGTGACAAACCCCGAATCAGGTTTCGGACAGTTTCTGCATCTTTCAACCAATCAATTTTGCAATCTTCTTTAAATATTTTTGGCGCATGTTTTACTTCCCCGCCCGAAATAAGTTCTTTCTGTGGGATGGGCTTAATAGTACCCGATGCCAAAACATCAACCGTTTCCAAAACCAGGGCAGCACCTGTTTCCATTAGCCGATCATGAATGTCGCCCACATTGTCGTTCTCTCCAATTTCGGTTTCGCGCCTGAAAATTATTTTACCGGTATCAATTTCATGGTCGAGCAGAAAAGTGGTAACGCCCGTTTTTGATTCGCCATTAATAATAGCCCAATTTAGCGGCGCAGCCCCCCGATATTGCGGAAGCAACGATGCATGCAAATTAAATGTACCCAGCCGCGGCATATTCCACACCGCCTCAGGGAGCATGCGAAAAGCAACTACTACCTGCAAGTCGGCTTTAAGCGATTTCAATTCTTCCAGAAAATCCGGATTTTTCAGTTTCTCCGGCTGAAGAACCGTCAGCCCCTTTTCTACGGCATATTTTTTTACGTCCGACTCGGTTAGTTTTTTCCCTCTTCCGGCAGGTTTGTCAGGAGCCGTAATTACGCCAACCACGTTATAACCGTTTTCAACCAGAGCCTTTAAACTGGCCACGGCAAAACCCGGGGTTCCCATAAATACTATCCGAAGATCTTTTCCTGCCATTGATAATAGTTTTCAACAAAAATAAGCATTCGGGCTGATAAACGGAGACTTTCGTGGCTAAACATTGCTTTTTCGAAGCAAATTATGCCCAAAAACAGGGATTACTCCTGTCTCAGCCTGGTATTTCCTTTCTGTGCTTTCGGCCAGTACGGACAATGCCTGCATCCGTTGGCACAACAGTATCCACGCCGTGTTAAAAAGCCGGCTGTCATTACCCGGTAGCCATTTTCCATGTAAAAATCCTTTCCCTCTTCCAGGTCGTCGCTAAAACTGTAAAAATCATCAAAAAAAATATTGCTGGTACTCATCTTTTTCTTACTTCAAATTAAACGTTAAATTTAAACACAAAACTTAATAAAAAGATGGGGATAGAACGGGATTACCTGATGCGACAACTGATGATGCTCTTTGAAGTGATTGAAAAGGCAATCAATTTCAGAAGAAAAGGGAAGAAAAAAGAGGCCGAAGAACAAATCAGCTACTTTTTCAGTTGCCTCAATCTTCAAAATGATTTTCAGAAAAAAGACATTGAATCTTTACTAAACTACCTGACGACCGAAAGAAAGTTTTCAACCAACCACCTGGAGATGATTGCTTTTGTTCTGAAAGAACAGGGCGAACTAGCCGAAGAAGCAGAACGAAAACTTGATTTTTTCAGGAAGGCTTACTTTCTGCTTGAGAAAGTAGACCGCGAAAGCCCCAGCTTTTCCATGGACCGACAAATGAAATTATCGGAGCTTCGTCAATATTTAAACTAACAGCACAAAAACAAACTGAACAAAGGTGAATTTCCGGCAAAAGCACTCCTTTTAACAACCTGAAAACAAACAATTTGATTTTCACAAAAAGAACAACGCCACTCCTGTTACGGTAATCACAGCGCCAAAAACTTCTTTCCAGTTTACCTTTTCTTTAAAAATTACAACCGAAGGCAAAATAATGAGCACCGGAACAATTGCCATCAGCGTTGCGGCAACTCCGGTTTCGGTATGTTGCACAGCCAATAACGAAAAAGACACCCCCAGGAACGGTCCGAAAAATGCGCCTAAAGTAATGCGGTTCATGGCCGGACGATTTTTTAATGCACTCCAAACACGGGGCCAGCGTTTCATAAAAAAGAAAAGTACAGAAAAACCGGCGATGCCTGCCAGCACTCTAATTTGCGAAGCAGAAAAAGCATCGTAGCTTCCCATTCCTTTTTTACTTAAAACCAGCCCGGCAGCCTGCCCCATTGCGCCTCCAACGGCAAGCAAAATTCCGGTAGCCGAGTAGCCGGATTTTATTTTCCGGACAACCGAGCCGTTATGTTCAGTTTTTTCCCGTTTCAAAATTACAATCACAATACCGGCAAGGGTGACTGCCATGCCCAGCCAATTTTTTAAGGTGAGTACTTCGCCCAAAACAAGCCACCCGACAAACGCGGCAAAAGGAGGAGCCAAAGACATTACCAGCATTGAAATGCGGGCGCCAATTACCACAAATGCCTGAAACAGCAACAAATCTCCGATTACAAACCCCACAATACCGGAAAGCACCAGCCATTGCCATTGAAATGCAGTGGCATCAGAAGGGAAGAAAAACCCTCTGGCAATCCAACTGTAAATTCCGATAAAAAAGAAAGCCATAACCAGCCGGATAAGATTTACGGCCAGCGACCCTACCTTTTTACCGGCAGACTCAAAAGCCATGCTGGTTACGGTCCAGAAAACCGCAGTAAGCAAACCCGCTATTTCGCCAAAATAATTTTGCATTTTTCAGGTATAAAAATAAAAAATCCAATGCAGAAGAAACATCCGGAACAAAAAATGAGGGCTTCGCACTAATGTTGCAAGGCCCTCATTTCTTTTATCAGATAGAATAATCAATCATCTATCCCGAACTAATCATTTTTCACAAAATTGCGTTTAATCGAGCAATTCTGAAACGGTTTTCCGCAATTCTTCGTCGCGTTTATTTTTTGCAATAATCTTTCCGTTTTTGTCAACAATTAAGCTTGACGGGATTGAGTTTACTGCATACATTTGTGCGGCGGCATTGCTCCAGTATGCCAGGTCAGACACATGCTGCCAGGTTAGCTGGTCATCTTCAATTGCTTTTAACCAGGCGTCTTTGTCGCGATCGAGAGAAACGCCAAACACGCTAAATCCTTTGTCTTTATAATCGTTAAAAACAGCTACAATATTCGGATTTTCTGACCGGCACGGCCCACACCACGATGCCCAGAAGTCGAGCAATGTATATTCATTTTGTTTATATACATCCGAAAATTTAATCGGATTTCCATCGGCATCATTCATTGTAAAATCGGGAGCAATCTGGCCAACGGCAACGGTTTTCAGTTTCGCTATACGTTCTTTCAGTGTTTTAACCGACGGAACTTCCATTAACTTCGGATCAAGCCCATTTACCAGTTCATCCAGTTCCTCTACGTCCATTTCGTACTGAACCCGCGAAAGGAAATACGGAGTGGCAAAAGATGCGGGGTTATTTTTCACAAAATCAGACTGAATAGAATTGGCGCTGTCATACATCTCGCGCACCTGTGTCATCAACTGATTTGCTTTGGCAGAGTCTCCAGCGCCCGCAGCTTCACGAGCCTGCTCGTACAATTTCATATACTCTTCGCCAATCTTTTTTATCTTGCTGGTTACCTGATTGTATTCGTCGTGTGTTTTTGAACCAACCACTTCTACCTGTTCCAGGTCTGTAGCGTCTCCGGAAACTGTTATTTCAGCATTTTCTACAAAAACAATTGTTTTGCCCCGCTGCCCCACAACCGACAAATAAAAATCTTCGGGCATCGTTACTTCTCCTTTCAAAACAGCAGTGCCGTCCACAATGTCAGCGGTATCTACCGGAATCCACTGAGAAGCACCTCTTTTTTCCAATAAAACCTGGCCTTCTCCCCCATCGAGTTTCACCGTAATTTCAAACCCCTTTTTCTGCTGACCGCACGCAAAAAATACGATGGCTATAATAAAAACAAAAAATTTCTTCATCTTATTTAATTTAAACTGTTTGTGAATTTGCCCGAAAGATAGAAAATCATTTACAACGAAATACAGCTCAACAAAAAAAGGTTAGTTTTACGGTATGAAATCAGAGAAAAGCATTCATATATTAATAGTAAACAGCGCAGAAAAAGGCATTAATGAATTTACCCGGCCGATAGAAAACATTGTCTCTAATGCAGGTTTTACTTTTGAAACCATTGAATACTCCGATTGCTCCGGTTTTTATTTTGATGGCTTTGACGGAATAATTTTATCTGGTTCGCCACAGGGAAACGACATTGTACAGCACCACCTGCCTTGGTTTCAGTGGCTGAGAACAGTTGAAAAACCGGTACTCGGCATTTGTGCAGGCCACCATATTACAGGTTACCTATTTGGCGCAAAACTACTTCGAAGCGAAGAGCCGGAGTCAGGTGATTTTGTGGTTGAAGTTCTTCAAGACGATCCGTTGTTTTTAGGGCTTCCGCAAAAATTCACGGTAAAACAAATGCACCACGATTCGATTTCGCTGCCGCCGAATTTCGAGTTGCTGGCCACATCAAAAACCTGCCACAACCAATTGATGAAACACGGAACCAAACCACTTTATTCCTGTCAGTTTCATCCCGAGTATTACAACCACAGGCTAATTCAGAATTTCCTTCGGATAGTGATTATGGAATCTTTGCAACTGGACTAATAAACTTTTTCAGAAGTCGAAAAAAAAACAAACACGTTTTGTCGGATTCTTATCCGGCCAGCTCGGGAAGTTTTCTCCATTCACGCACAAGAAAAAACGATACTGCAATTGCAGCCATTGTATCAGCAATGGGATAGGCAATCCAAATTCCGGTAATTCCCCAAAAATTCGGAAGGATTATCAGTAGTGGAATAAGTCCGATTACCTGACGAAAAAGCGTTGCAAACATGGAAATTTTTGCTTTTCCAATTGCCTGAAAAAAGTGAGATGCAACAACCTGAAACCCCACAATGGGAAGCGCCAGAATAACCAGCCGAAGCCCGTGTACCGAAATGTCGTACAACTCCTGGCTGTCGCTGTTGAACAACCGAACCAGTGCCCCCGGAATAGCTTCAATTAAAGCATATGCCCCCACGGCAATTAACGTCGCAACAATCAGAGAAATTCGCAAAGCCTCTTTTACCCGAGGAGTTGATTTTGCGCCATAGTTAAACCCAATAATGGGTTGCGATGCCATATTTAAAGCCACAATGGCCATAATTACCAGCGACACCACAGAATTAATTATTCCCATTGCACCAACGGCGAGGTCGCCGCCAAATACAATCAACTTTTTATTGAGTAACCCCTGCACAAAACTGTTGGCAATCTGCATAGAAAAAGGCGCCATGCCAATGGCTACAATTTCAAACAGAATTCCACGGTTTATACGGATGTTTTCTTTTTTGAGTTTAATCACCGAACGTTTTCCCAAAAAGTGGGCTACTACCCAAACCATCAGCACAAACATGCTAATTACTGTTGCATAGGCGGCTCCTTTAACGCCCATGTCGAGCCAAAAAATAAAAATGGGGTCAAGAACAATGTTGGTACCTGCACTCAGAATCATCGACATCATGGCAACGTGCGCATTGCCTTCAGACCTGATGATATTATTCATTGAAAATCCTACCACCTGAAAAATTACCCCGGCGATAATAATATCCAGATAATCGTTTGCGTACTGAAATGTTTCCTGGGTTGATCCGAACGACCTCAAAATGGGCTTCTTCAGCACAAAAGTAACCACCATTATTATTACTGAAACCACCAGCATCAGGGCAAAGCCGGTGCCCAGGGTTTCTTCGGCACGTTTCATATCCTTTCGCCCCATGTTTATGGATACATAAACTCCCGAGCCGATTCCGATAAGCATTCCAAATCCCATCATAATTAGCATTACCGGAAAAACCACGGAAATACCCGACAATGCTTCGGCCCCCACTCCCTGCCCGATGAAAATGCGATCCACGATATTGTAAAGTGCGTTTACAAACACACCCACAAACGCCGGCACAAAGTACTTAAACATTAGCCGACCGATATTCGCATCTCTCAGTTCTTCAATATTTCTCATGGGTCGCAAAGGTAACCAAATAAGACCAAAATGGGTTTTATACCACTATTTTAAAATCCCCCTGAAAAATGATTAATTTTGCAGCATAAAAGATACGACAATATGGAAAACAAAAAGCCGAATAAAAAACTTCAGACCGATTTATTTTCGACAAATACGTCAACTGTGCTTTCGGCGCTGAACGCGTTAAAAGACAAAGGCAACAGCGCATATCTACCGCTGCTTTTCGACCTGCTGAACTCGAATCCAGAGGCAGCCGTTGAGGACGAAATTATTTTTATTCTTTACAACCTGAAAATGAAAAACGCTGTGCCGGTTATTGCAGAGGCGTTGCAGAATCCCAAGTACCTTCCAATCCGGAAAAAGCTGACAACTGCCTGCTGGGAAAACGGCCTCAACTTCATGGATTATCTTCCTGTTTTTGTTGACCTTGTGATTACCGAAGAGTGGGAAACCAGCTTTGAAGCTTTTACTGTAATTGAAAACATGAAAAGCTACCCAGAGCAGGAAATTATTGACGTTGCGACAAATAAAATACACGGCGCACTAAACGATGCCGACGAACAAAAAAGATACCTGCTGCACGAAATTCTGACCTTCGTTCGTTAATATTCTCATTGAATATCAATTTTGAACCACGGACTAAAAATAGCAGGGATCGTATTTTTCCTTTGGATTGGCTTAACTGCCAAATCTCAGGTCGAACACGGGTTGATCTCGTTCTCCAACAAACTCCTAATAAACCCATCGTACGCAGGATTTAACCGAGACACACACATTTCGAGTTCCCTATTATTTAACGCCCGGCCCGAAAAAAACCTGAACAATAACTTTTCCTTAACCTACGATACGTGGTCTGAAAAAATGCAGGGAGGTGTTTCACTCCGATTTCACCAGGGGCTAATCGGCAAACAAAACACCAACATTACAGGTGCAGGCTTTGCATTCACTAAACCGTTCGATCTGGCAAAACGCAGGCAGTTTATTCCCTCGTTTAGTCTCAATCTGCACACAGCCACCAAGCAATGGTTTGTACACCTCATCGACCGCACCATCGACAAAAGCTTTGAGCACCAAAGCCCTCCAGGCGAAGAGTTTTTGAGATTTGCTGCGGTACAGCCCGGGGTGGGACTGCTGTGGAACTCACCGGCAGTTGAAATCGGAGCTGCTGCAACATATTCTTTTTATCAGGAGTTGGGAGAAGAACCCGACGAACTGAGCCGGTTTCCGTTGTCTGTGGTTTTTCATGCTGCAAAAAAAAAGAGGGGCAAACGCAATGGCCTTATTTCGCAGCCGGTAAAAGCCAGCCCTGAAGCAGTAGTAATTTTTTCTGAAAATGTTTTCATGTCGCGGGTAGGCCTTCGTCTCGAAAGGGTCGATCATCAGTTGGGCATTTTTGCTCAGAACGACTTTATGTGGAACAGCCATGGCATTGGCGGTGCGTATAGCTGGAAGCTCAATAATCTGAGGCTGCACCTTTCTGCGGGAACCACATACTCTGTGCCGCACAAGAAAGCCGCTTTTTTTGGAGAAGCCGCTCTGGGACTTATCATCCCTTATATACAAATCAACGATAAAAACCCGTGGGCACCACCTCCCAGGTCATTTTAATTTGCTTTCTTTATACTTCATTTAAACTGGGTTGAATGCGTTTTGGGTTATACTTTCTTCTGCTTGTTTTTCTTTCCGGAACTATTTGGGCTCAGGATCCCGGCTTTTCGCAATTTTACGCCAATCCTCTGTACCTGAATCCTGCATTTGCCGGCACCACAGAGCTTCCACGCCTGGGACTGAACTACCGTAACCAATGGCCACAAAAGGGAGCCACATTCATCACTTATTCCGTTTCTTATGATAAAGGAATAAAAAATTCCAATGCCGGGTTGGGGTTTCAGGCCATGCGCGACCAGGAGTTGAACAACGTGATAAACAGCCAGTCGGCTTCAGTTCTATACTCTCATCATTTAAAACTGGGGTTTGAAAGTTTTATGACACTCGGACTCCAGGGCGGATTTACGTTAAAACAGTTTAACATCCACAACCTTGTTTTTCCGTCAGGCATTGACCAGCTAAGCGGGGAAATCTCGGAATATGTTGCGGCCGGCTACTCCGACGGGAATAAACTGTACCCCGATTTTGCGGTTGGCGCTATGGGCCAGCACGGTGAATTTTTCTGGGGAGCAGCGGCTCATCATCTTACCCGGCCAAACGAATCAATCATCAGAGGAGACCAAAAAGGTGAAATTCCCATTAAAGCAACGGTTCATGCAGGTGCGCGGTTACGCAGGTTGCACCACGGATTGCTTTCGCGGGTGTTCACATTGTCGCCAAACATTCTTTACCAGCAACAGGGGAATTTTAAGCAGCTAAACCTGGGAATTTATATGATTGAAAAATCGTTCCTTTTCGGAGGATGGTATCGAAATAACATCGACATCAGGCCCGATGCAATAATTGCGTTGGCAGGATTTGCCAAAGAAAAATTTCAGATTGGTTACAGTTTCGATCTTACGCTGTCTAAAATGTCGAATTACAGTTACGGGTCACACGAAATATCGCTGGTTTTATATCTGGGACAGAAGCAAGAAATTCCACCTCGCGATAAATTGCTTATTCCGATGATCTAATTTTGCTGAAGCCTGATATTTGCTTCAGTCTCTTTCAAAAAACCACCTGCTTTTTTCTTTTCCTTTTTTATCGTCTTCCAATTGCCACGGAACCACAAAATTATCCTGAATTACATGGCAACTAACACGCTTTTGGAAATAGACTTTGTAGGGCGGGTAGTTTTCATATTCATTCCTATATCTTAACCCAGTATTCATAACACCCTTTAATACGTATTCAACGTTTTTTTGTTTGGGTTGATATATCAGAAAAATAAGGTTACTGTTCCCTGCTGATTATGTTTACTTCCCAAAAAATCGAAGTACTGAATCACCCAGGAATACACTCCTGCCGGCGCATTCCGACCATTTTTCATTTTGCCGTCCCAGCCTGTTTCCTGACTGTTAGACTCAAAAATTGTTTCGCCCCAGCGGTTAAAAATTAACAACTTATAACCATCGTTAACCATTCCTTCGGAGTAAATACGAAACTCCCGATCTTCTTCGTTACCTGCATTGGGCGAAAATGCAGTTGGCGGAAAAACATGGTCGAAAGCCACTGAAACCGTTGATACAGTAGAGTCCTCACAACCAAAATCATTAACCGCCAAAAGCCGGACATTGAAAACACCCATGTTTTCAAATTTATGCAGTGGCTGCGTTGCAGTGCTGTAACTGTCATCACCAAAATCCCAGTCGTAAATTGTTGCGCCCCCGCTTTGATTTTCGAACTGAATAACCGGATTGCTGATTAACACACCGGGAGGATTGGCCGCAAAAGCTGCTTCAGGAACAGGATATACAAAAACTTTACCCGGCAATAGCAGTGTATCTCGGCAACTGGTAAATGACGAAACTGCCACCACCGAAACATCTATGTTTTGTGCCGGTTCGGTATAAGTTCGCGAAACGGAATTCCCGGTTTCTGTTTGCCCGTCACCCAAATCCCAGTAATAATCCACCGCGTCAGTAAAATCTGTTGTTGTTAACTGAATTTCAGCATTCAACGGCGGGCATCCTCCAATTGTATCGGGCTCAACATTAAAATACGGCTTCCGTTTGAATGTTCTGAAAAGCGTATCGGTTTCGCACCCGAACTCAGAAACCACCTGCAACCCGACCTCGGCAACCGGTCGCGTTAAAAGCTGTATTTTCAATGGCCCTGATGTATTTCCGGGATGTTCTGTAATTTCATTATTCCCAAAATCGGTTAAATCCCAAACAAAAGTATCGCTTTGCGACGCTGAACCAACGTAGTTGATCTCCGCATTTTCAGCATAACAAATAGCTGCATCGAAATCCAAATCGATGGAAGGAATCGGGTGGACACGAACGGTGTCGTACAGCGTACCAAAATTTTCACATCCCTCTTCTGAAACCACCGTCAGACTCACATCAAAATACATATCTGTAGTTCCCGGGTTTACATACTCATGCGCGGGATCTTTCTCTGTGGACTGGTTACCGTCGCCAAAGTCCCACATGTAGCTTTTTATAATTTCTTTATCCACATTCTCGAACAGCACATTCAACGGCGTGCATCCTTCGGCATTTTGCGCCACCTTGAAATCCATTTTCGGAGTTACAGAGACCGGCTCAAAATGTTCAGCCACACAACCATTTTCGTTAATCTTCAGACCGACGATCCGGTTCCGCTGGCCATATCCCAAAGGAATTTCGACTGACGTTAAATCAGTGCCGCTTGCAAAAACGGTGTCGTTAGAATACCAGTAAAACTCAGCGGCACCGGATTTGGCACCGGTAAAATTCAACCTGAGGTTGTACCCTTTGCATTTATCTTCATCGCTAAAAAAATCGGCAGTTGGCTGGTGCTGAAATCTTGTTGTAATTGTGTCGAACCAGGTGCAGTTGTACAAATTAGTATAAGCAAGTTCAAAAGCATATTCTCCAAAATCGTTTGCTTTAATAACAGGTGTAAGCGACGTTTCATTTTCCACCGAAGAATTATTTTGCAGCGGCCGCACAAACAGCGAAACGTCTTGATCGAATTTCAGGTTCAGTTTCTGTTTCAGGTCTCCGCAAACCAGCGAGTCAAAATTTATCAGCTGCATTTGCGGTTGTTGTTTCCAGGCAACCGTTGCCGTGGCCGAAAGCTGCACTACGGGATCTCCCTGCATGCCGCCAAATTCTACAATAAAACCTTCCGGGTAGTAGTATCCGCCAGGATTGTTCTTGTCGCCCTCGTTGGGCAAATCGTTCCACGACTTCGGAATACTCTCGGGATTGGCATTTATATGGGCGTAATCTTCGTCCTCGCCCCACGCTTTCTGAACATTATTCGGCTCGCCGGTATTCCAGAACGAGTAATTCCCGTTTACCGGAGAGCCATTTTGATTTCCCTGCCAAAAAATAGTGCCGGTTTCAGGGCCGGTCACCCATTTCCAGGTACCTTCCTTTTCGGCATCATTTGCGCCAATCCAGCCTACTCCATCAATTTTACTCCAGATAAAATCATTTTCAACAGAAGAAGTTATTGTGGCCAGATATCCCTGAAGCCCGTAATAATCCATTTTTGCCGCAGAGTCTCTTGCCGCTGTCCAGGAGATGCCTCTTTTTTTGATGTATCTGTAAAAATGCTGCGTATGTGGAAGATAATCGGCATCGAGAAGCGTAAACGAAAAAGAGCGGGGTTCGCGGTCGGATTCTTCCGACAGGTTCTGGTAATAAACCTGCCTGATTACCTGTTCGTAAACCGCTGCATCGCCGACACCTTTAATTTCCAGATTTCCGTAATTATTATCCCAATGCGAACCAAGGCTGCTTCCCTGGCAAAAAAGAGAATCTTCTCCCTTTTTGTAGTTTGCTATTGATATTTTTATTCCGTCTGACGCATTCTTCACCTGAATATTTTCGATAATAATGTGAGGCGAAACTAAAACGGGCCCGTTGCAATAAAACACAGTATCTGCGGCCGAATTATCGATACGATAAACGGTTGAACTTCCCTGAGATACTGCAACGGAAGAAAGCAGGAACAAACTACAAAAAAGAAGAAGAAACTGCTTCTTCAGCATGATTTGGCATTCTATTTTCCCCTGCTGGAGAAATATTTCATAAACTGCGAACGCTCATAAACCATCGGATCAGGAATACTTTTATACGACAGTCTGCCTCTAAAATCTTCGAGGCGTTTGAAATTCCACTTTTTCATAAAAGTTTCCATTTCAGCAATCATGGAAGGAAGCACTTCGTTTCCGTTTTTGTACAAAGTAGAGCAGAGCTGGGCAACTTTTGCGCCGGCAAGAATTTGTTTTATCACAGACTGCCCGTCGTGAATACCGGTTGATGCAGCAATATCGATGTCCGGCACTTCGGAAGCAACCAATCCCACCCAGCGCAAGGTGTGCCTAATTTCCTCCGGAGAACTGAAAACTTCGGAAGATGTGAGTTCCAGCTTTTCCAAATCAATGTCGGGTTCGTAAAACCGGTTAAACATAACTACGCCTTTGGCTCCGCCGGCTTTAAGTTTGTCAACCATTCCGACGATATTGCTGTGGTACAATCCGATTTTTACCGACACCGGAATTGAAACTTCTTTTCTCACTTTTTCAAGCACATTAAGATAAAGTTGTTCAACGGCACCCGCCTCTTCGTGTTTGTCAACCGGCAGGTAAAAAATATTCAGTTCCAACGCGTCAGCACCAGCTTCTTCAAAATCTTTTGCAAAAGTAGTCCACTCGCTGGCCGAAACGCAATTCACACTTGCAATTACCGGAATATTCACTGACTTTTTAACTTCCTCAATCAGCTTAATGTGTTTAACCACGGTATTGTCGCGCAGGTAGTGCCGAATGTAATCTTCCGCTTCGGGGTACCCGGCATTATGCGAGTCCTGCAAAAGCATGCTGGTAACTTCGTTGTTAATCTGTTCTTCAAAAACAGATTTTAAAACCACAGCGCCAATTCCGGCCTGCTCCAGTTTCTTAATTTTTTCTACCGAACTGGTAATTCCGGAACTCGCTGCCACTAGGGGATTTTTAAGCTTCAACCCCAAATATGTTGTTTCTAAATTTGCCATCTAAATCAGTTTAAAAGTTATTCGAAATTGTTTTTTGTTTCTCTATAAATGAAAGCATTAGCGCGCGCCAAAAATTTTACTGCCAACACGCACCATGGTACTCCCCTCTTCCACGGCAATCAGGTAATCGTCAGACATTCCCATTGAAATTTCTTTAAATCCTTTTCTCCTCGGGAAACACTCTTTTTTCAGTTTTTCAAAGATTTTTTTCAGGAAACGGAACTCATTTCGCACCTGATTTTCATCCTCGGTAAAAGTAGCCATTCCCATAACTCCTGCAATGGAAATATTCTTCAAAGATTTAAATTCTTCAGAATCCAGTATCTCGTGAGCCTCTTCCTCCGAAAGCCCGAATTTTGTCGATTCCTGCGCAATATGAAATTGCAGTAAACAAGGGATGATACGGTTATTTTTTTGCGCCTCTTTGTTCACGGCCTTTAGTATTTTAAACGAATCAATTCCATGGATCATGCTCACAAAAGGAGCAATGTATTTGACTTTATTGGTTTGAAGGTGCCCGATAAAATGCCACTCAATATCTTTCGGAAGCGTTTCGTATTTACGGCTAAGCTCCTGAGCTTTATTCTCGCCAAAAACCCGTTGTCCGGCGTTGTATGCTTCCATAATTATCTCCGGAGATTTTGTTTTGGATACAGCAACCAGTTTCACTTCAGCGGGTAAATTATCTTTAATATCGGCAATGTTCTTCCCTATGTCCATTTGAGTTCAATTTTAAGTCAAAAATAGAAATATTGTCCGGGATATGAAATTGTTTTTTTTCACCAATAGCGGATGCCCAAACTTGCAGGAGAAACAAGCGTACATGAAACACCGGCATTCAATTTTTCTTAATTTTGCGCGGCATCATGAACAAAATAGAAAATATAAAACGGGAAATGAACCGCCTTGGCAGCAAAGGCGAGCCATTTGTTTTTCTGGTTGATTTCCTGATGGAAAACCCCATGCTGTTTCCAATCGATTGCCCCAAAGAAGAGCTGCAATGGGAGATTCCCAAAAGCAGTCACGTTCAAGTGACGACAACAAACCCCCAATTGAAACACTGGAAAACTTTTCCGGTTTCTTTCAGCAAATACAAAAAAGGATTTGATGTGGTAGAACGACACATTTATAACGGCGACACATATTTGCTGAACTACACACAACCAACTCCGGTGGAAACCAACCTCTCGTTGGACGAAATCTTTAAAATGAGCAATGCTCCTTATAAAATATTACTAAAAAACCGTTTTGTTTGTTTTTCGCCGGAAACTTTCGTAAAAATTGAAAACGGACAAATCAGTTCGTTTCCCATGAAAGGAACCATTGATGCAGACGACGCAAATGCTAAAGAGCTCATTCTTGCCGACTCGAAGGAACTGGCAGAACACAATACAATTGTGGACTTAATCAGAAACGACTTGAGCATTGTTGCAGAAAACGTGGAGGTGAAAAAATTCAGGTACTTCGATCGCATTCACACCAACAACAAAGATTTGTGGCAGGTGAGTTCACAAATCACCGGCGATTTACCAAAAAACTACCAGCAGAAAATAGGCGACATCCTTTTTGCGTTGCTGCCTGCAGGATCAATTTCGGGAGCGCCCAAGAAAAAGACCATCGAAATTATTCGGGAAACAGAAAACTACAACAGAGGATTTTACACCGGTGTATTTGGGGTTTTCGACGGAAAAAACATGGACAGTTGCGTGCTCATTCGTTTTATTGAAAACCAAAACGGACAGCTGGTTTACAAAAGCGGAGGCGGGATTACATTTTTGAGCCAGGCCGAAAGTGAATATGAAGAGATAAAAGAAAAAGTTTATGTACCAATTGGTTGAAACCATAAATTGCAACAACGGCAGATTAGCGAACATCTCCTACCATCAGGCACGTTTAAACCTGGCCCGAAAAACACTGTTCCATTCTAACAATGAAATCAACCTCGAAGCGTCAATTAAAATTTCCGGGGAAAATAAAACCGGCCTGTTCCGATGCCGCGTTGTGTATGGCGAAACGCTGGAAAAAGTAGAATTTATCCCTCATCAATACCGGAAGGTAAAAAGCCTGAAACTGGTTACCGACAACCAAATTGACTATCGGTTTAAAAATACCGACCGCTCCCGGTTAACCGCGCTCTTTGAACAACGGGAAAACTGCGACGACATACTCATTGTTAAAAACGGTTACATTACCGACAGTTCAATTGCCAACGTAATTTTCTTTGACGGGCTGCGCTGGTGGACTCCCAACACCCCGTTACTTCGGGGAACCCAGCGGGAAAGGCTGCTCTGCGAACAAAAAATTTTCGAATGCCCGGTTGCAGTCGCCGATTTGCACAAATACAAAAAAGCCGGGCTCATTAATGCCATGCAGGATTTAGAACACATGCCTGAAATTGACATTGACAAAATTGTCACTTTTTAACCTAAAACAGAGAGAAAAGAAACAGACCCCTCGGAACAAAGTCAAAATTCCATAAATATTTACCAATTTTCTTTAAGACAGGCTTTCCCTTTATGGCTAAATTTGAATACTAACTAAAAGGCTATGAAAGTATTCTACCCATATTTTTATGCACTTTATATCCGGTTCCCAAAACCAAAAGGAAGCACATTTATTGAATCCAAAAACATAAAAACAATCAGAAATTCGTCCTAAATTTATATTTAAAAGTTATGGCAAAAATCTATTATGTTGGCGATTGGGCAGTGTTAATGGGGCCTGTGTTTGCTGAATCTCCTTTTAATTACGAATACAAAGGGATTGACATTTTTAACTACGGCGAATGGCTGATGAAAGCATTTCAGTCGTCGAACGAGCACTACGTAAAATCGGTTCCTGCATGGGATTTTTACAAAATGGGACCGGGAGAATACGAAAAGGTTTTGGAAGAATTTGATGTGGTTGTTTTTAGCGACATCGAAGCGAAAAATTTTCAACTGGCCCCCAATTTTTTCGACCGCGACAAAATGGGCAAAGGTATTTTAACCATGCCCGACAGGTGCCGGCTCACCAACGACTGGGTAAAAAGCGGCAAAAGCATAATGTTTATGGGAGGCTGGCTCTCCTTCTCCGGAGAAATAGGTAAAGGCGGATGGGGCCGCACCAGGTTAAAAGAAATCATTCCGGTTGAGTGCCTGGAGACAGATGACCTGGTTGAGAGTACCGAAGGATTTTTCCCGGTGGCCGACAAAAACCGGGAACAAACTTTCGGCAGTATTAATCTGAATGAAATGCCTCCTATTTTGGGGTACAATCAAACAAAAGAGCGGGAAGGATTTGACACCATTCTCAGGATAAAAGAAACAGGCGATCCGCTACTTGTTTACGGCGAAATCGAAAAAGGCAAAGTTCTGGCCTACATGTCTGACCCCGCGCCGCATTGGGGATGCAATTTTGTCTACTGGGAACACTACAATGCATTCTGGCTAAAATGTCTCGATTTAATTCTGTAGAAAACAAATCATAATTTAAAAATCAATGAAACGAGCGTGGTAAATAAAAGCCTAATAATTAATACCAAAGCAACTTTCATTAAATGCCTTTGATAACTTAAATTTTTTAAACAGATGAAAACAGCTCTAAAACTCACCTTTTTCGGATTACTAATCGGCACACTGCTATTTTCGTGCGCCCAGCCCAAAGAAGTAACACCCGAAACAGCCCTTGAATCGTATATTGAAAACAGTGACAAATCTTTTACGTGGGAACAAAAAGACTCCCACGAGGCCGATGGTGTAAAAATCTACAACCTGCTGGTTACCTCACAGCAATGGAGAGAATACACCTGGCGGCACCAGGTTGCTGTTATTGTTCCGAACGAAGTAAAATACGACGGGGCTCTGCTTTTTATTACCGGAGGCAGCAATAAAGATGAAATGCCCAACTGGAAAAAACCGGACGACCGAAACATCAGCGCGCTGAAATTGGTTGCAGAAAGAAATAATGCAGTGGTCGCCATTGTTTTTCAGGTGCCCAACCAGCCCCTTTACGGAGATATGACCGAAGACGAACTGATTTCTTACACTTTTCACAATTACAGAAAAGACAAAGATTTCACCTGGCCACTGCTGTTCCCGATGGTAAAAAGCGCAGTGCGATCAATGGATGCAGTTCAGGCTTTTTCGAAGGAAACACTGAACCATAACATCAACCGGTTTGTTGTTTCAGGAGCATCAAAACGGGGCTGGACTACCTGGCTGACAGGAGCGAGTGACTCCCGCGTTGAAGCAATTGCACCAATGGTTATTGATATGCTAAACATGCCTAAAAGTATTACTTATCATCTGGACGCCTGGGGAAGTTACAGCATCCAGATTCAGGATTACGTAAACCTTGGCATTGCCCAGGATGTAAACACACCCGACGGGCAAGAGCTCGCAACCATGGTCGACCCGTATTCGTACCGAAAAAAGTTGACTATGCCGAAACTCATTTTCAACGGAACCAATGATGAATACTGGCCTGCCGATGCAATTAAGCACTACCTCGACGAAATTCCGGGAGAAAACTACCTCCACTATGTGCCAAATGCGGGCCATGGACTTGGTGACAAAAAACAGGCAATTCAAGCGCTCAGTTCGTTTTTTGCCACAACATTGCAAAAAAAGAAATACCCGGCATGCTCATGGACAATGGAAAAAGACGGCGAGCAGATTGTATTGAAAATAAAGGCCTCGGGAGACAAGCTCTCCGGCATAGTTTTGTGGACAGCAGACTCTGACGACCGCGATTTCCGCGACAACGAATTTGTGAGCGCCCCGCAAAACACAGAGCCGTCTGATGAAATAATCGTTCACGTAAACTATCCCGAATCGGGATTCAGGGCTTTCTACATCGACCTTCTTTACCCTGACCCAAACGGCGACATGTACTCTGAAAGCACCAGAATGTTTGTTGCCAATGATACCGAAGTACTCTGAAAATCAAAAAAACAAATGCTATTGACAGCGACAACGTTTAATTACCTTTTTTCAAAATGTATTTGGAATTATTTTAAGTAACTCTAATCTATTGTTTTATGAAAAAAAGTTTGTTTTATCTCGTATCCGGATTTCTGTTCATCATGGTCATTCTTTTTCCATCTTGTTCAGAAGACGAAACAAGACCTGTCTTTCCGCTTTCGGCTGAAATATTCAACAGCGTTGTGGGGAAACAGGTAGCTTTTACCGCACTCACCCATAGCGCAGTGAGCTGGGAATGGAATTTTGGCGACGGAAATACCAGTACCGAACAAAACCCGGTACATGTTTATGAAGAAGGCGGCTATTACATCGCCACATTAACAGCAAAAGACAACGCAGGAAACACTGCTTCCAGCGAAGTAAACTTGGCTATTTCGCTCCCTCCATACGCGCTACTAACCGGCAACCATACCGCCGATGGATACACCGGAAAAACGTGGAAACTCACGTCGAGTCATAACGGCGCCGGAGATTACCTGGCCAACGCCGATGCAAATCTGTCTGTAGTGAGCGGGACACCCAAACCGCTTCCCGACGGAATATTTAGTACCCAGTTCAAAATGGGCGATATTTACGAAGATGAATTCACATTTTATTACGATGGCAGTTACCAGCACGATGTAAAAGAAGATGGCGCTTCTTTTGGCGGGCTTGTATTTGAAATTGCAAGCACAGGGGGAGCCGGAATTGTAAACATGAACGGGAAAGACTACGGCTTGTGTATTGCAAAGTACACTCCGGAAAGCAATGCCACTTTCACCTTTGCAGAAGATGAAAACTTAACAGTATCCTCTGTCTACGGCGCTGGTGGCCAGTTGACATTTAACAACGTAATGACCATCGATTTTCCTAATTCAACTGAGTTTGTCGGGTTCAGGGATTTTCAACGAAAAGTGATCGTCAACAAAATTACCAACACCCAGATGCAATTGGTTATGTTCATGGCTGCCGGCGATGGTGAAACTGCGCCTGTTGGCATAAACACCCACGCCCTTGTACTTAGTTTTGATGCAATTAATTAACAACCTGTTTAAATTAATAGACATGAATATGAAACTTATGCTAAAAAATTCAATAGGGCGGATTTTCGCTTTTATATTGCTATCGATCATTCTTACCGGTTTGTTTACGGCAAATGTTAACGCCCAGCAAACCATAAAAGTATCAGGAACTGTTACATCGGCGGCAGACGAAACTCCTTTGCCCGGCCTGAGCATTATCGTAAAGGGAACTTCTCTTGGAACAATTACCAATTCAGACGGAAGCTACACCATTAACGCACCCGCAGACGGAACCCTGACCTACTCGTTCGTTGGGTTCCAGACACAGGAAGTGGCTATCCAGGGAAGAAGCGTAATAAATGTATCAATGCAGGAAAGCATTGAAGCACTGGAAGAAGTGGTCGTTACTGCCCTGGGAATAAAACGAGAAGAGAAATCACTCGGTTACTCTGTTGCAAAGGTAGATGGACCTGAATTTACCCGCGTGGCGCAGGAAAACTTTTTGAACTCCATGTCGGGGAAAGTCGCCGGGGTAACCATCAACCAAACAGGCGGAACGGGATCCACCACAAGCATCATTATCCGCGGCGCAAAATCGTTGAGTAACGACAATCAGCCTTTGTACGTAGTTGACGGCGTGCCACTGGCCAGCGGGCTAAACAATGTGGGCGGTTTCGGCTCCGGCAACCCGGTAGATTACGGGAACTCCATCTCCGACCTCGATCCGGAAAGTATTGAAAGCGTATCTGTGTTGAAAGGGCCCAGCGCTACCGCACTTTATGGTTCGCGTGCCGGAAACGGCGTTATCATTATTACCACAAAAAGGGCAAGTGGCACAGGGATGAAAGTATCGGTAACATCAAATACCACTTTTGACATTCCGTCTCAGTTTCTGAATGTTCAAAAACAATTTGCAACCGGTTACTTTTCTTACCGCCCGGAAGATGTTGGAGGAGGATACCTGCCCCCGATTCTTGACCAAACGGGAATCGGCCCCGAACTAGACAAAGGTTATTGGGCCGTGCAGTGGAATTCTCCACGGGACGCCAACGGAGTTCAGGTTCCAACCGAACTGGTTTCTTACCCGAATAACGTAAAAAACTTTCTTAACGATTACGCGTACACAACAACCAACGGAGTTGCAATTTCCAACACCTCAGAAGCAATTAACTACAGGCTGGGATACACCAACATGACCCACCAGGGCTTGATTCCGAACTCCGACCTTAACAGAAATAATTTGTCGTTATCGGCTTCTTCAAAAGTAAAAAAGAACCTCACGGTAAGTACCACCATTAATTTTGTAAACAGTTTTGCAAATAACCGGCCGGCCGGTAACCGTGGTACAAACCCGTTACAATGGGCTTATTTCACTCCGCCTTACATCGATATTAATGAATTGCGCGATTACGACATCGGGCAGGGAAATACCATTAAAAAAGTAATTCCGGACAGTGAAAACCCATGGATGCTTGCCAATGACGTAAACAACAGCTTTAACCGTTATCAGGTGTTTGGAAACGTAATGGCTACCTGGGAAATATCTCCCAAATTCAGCCTGATGGGAAGAATGACACTGGATAAAACAGACCAGGTTCGCGAAACAAAAATCGGACTGGGATATTCGGACGAGTCTTTCAACGGAGCTTACGGTATAAGCAACAGCAACAGTCTGGAGCGCAATATCGACGGGCTTTTCACATACAAAGACAACTCAGAAAATTTCGCATGGAGTTTTTCGGTAGGAGGCAACACGCGCTACGCCAAAGGCTCCAGCGTGAGCAACTCGTCAAAAAATAGCTCGGGATTAACTGTTCCCAACCTTTTCACCCTCAAAAATATTCCTACCGCAAATTTAGATTACAGTTCTTACAGGTATGAATTGGGTGTTAACAGCTTATACGGCATGGCCAACCTCAGTTGGCGGGAAACCATCTATTTAGATATAACAGCCCGTAACGACTGGTCGAGTACATTACGCGCAGCCCACCGGTCTTATTTCTACCCATCTGCTTCGCTGAGTATTTTACTTAACGAACTGATGGATTTGGGCAGCACTGTAAATTTACTCAAAATTCGCGGAGGTATTGCGCAAACCGGTAACGACACGTCGCCGTACAATTTACTTCAAACGTATGGAACCTCGGAGCAATGGGGCGATGCCATTCGCCTGAACAAACCCGGCTCGCTACTCAACAAAAACCTGAAACCTGAAATGCAGGTTTCGCAGGAATACGGTATTGAAGCCAGGCTTTTTGGAAACCGTCTGAGATTAGACGCAACCTATTATACGTTAGACAATAAAGACATGATCTTTAATGTTTCACTGCCTACATCAACAGGATTTAGCGGAACCATTATTAACGCCGGACTGGTGCAAAGCAAGGGAGTTGAGCTGATGTTGGGAGGAACACCCGTCAAAAACCGCGACTGGTCGCTGGACTTAAACCTGAACTTCACCAAAAATGTAACCCGGATTATTGAACTTGCTGATGGGATTCCCTTTGTTACTCTTTGGGATCAGGCACGTGTCAGAAGTATCGGGTACGCAAAAGGGCAGCTTGTTGCCACCGACCAGTTTGGCAACGATGAAATAGCGGACGGTATTGTTGGCAACCTCTATTCGCGCAAAGTAAATCGGGTAACCGACAAAAACTCCGAATACTACATGTATCCGTTAATTCCTGATGAAGCGACCGATACGGAGTGGGACGCTGCACCTACGTACTCCAAAATCGGGAACGTTAACCCCAATTTCATTATGGGCCTGCAGTCGACACTTTCGTGGAAAAACTTTTCGCTTAATATGACATTCGACTGGAGAAATGGCGGACAATATGTTTCGCAAACCTACCGTTACTTAACAGAAGACATGGCAACAAACCACTGGTTCGAGAATCTCGTTTATCCGGGAGTATACGATCCTAATAATCCAGGACCAAGTGATGAGCTTCGGGACTGGGTAGTGGCAAATGCCGACAAATTGATCTATCCTGAGCGGTTGTATCCTGTGGGTGGCCCCAGCCCGGAGTATGGTGGATTCCCCGAACAATGGAGTGGCACAAAAGTATACGACGGAACATTTGTTCCGGGTGTTATAGGCAGTTACGATGAAAACGGAAACTTTATACTGGAACGCGAAAATCTCGGAAACCCGGGAACTGTATTCCTGCCTTATTCGGTAAGTTATCCGTGGTCAATCGGGCAAGCCAATGTGTTCGATGCTGATTACATTAAACTCAGGGAAATCTCGTTAAGCTACAAAATTCCCCGCCGCATCGTACAAAAACTGTATTCAGAAGATATCAATGTTTCCGTCTATAGTCGCAACATCATTCTTTGGACAAAAGATTCCGGTTTCGGGATTGATCCGGAACGGGCCTACCAGCCTGACAGCGGCAAACTATTACAAGGACTTGAACGATTTAACGTAAATCCATGGGTAATTCCAATCGGGTTCAAACTCAACTTTACATTTTAAGTCAATCATTCCGTTATTATCAAAAGAATAAAATTTAAACAAATGAAAAAGTTTAATATAAAATTCATCGCGGTTACACTAAGTATGCTACTGGTGTTTGGAGCCTGCCATGATCTGGATGAGCTGAATATCAATCCGAACGCTCCGGATCCGGAGGTAACAGATCTTAACCTGCTTATGCCTACTCTCATTATCGACTTAGGGCAAACCATTGTCAGCCTTGGCATTGGAGATATTGCCGGCGTAATGCAACACACTCAAAAAACAGGATGGTCGAGCGGTCACAACGATTACGACTGGAATGATCCGGGACAAAGCTGGAGCGGCTATTATGGCATTTTACGAAATGCAGATGAGTTCTATAATAAGGCAGTAGAAGGAGAATTAGAATTTCATCAGGGTGTTGGACTAACATTGAAAGCTTATGCTTTTGGCCTGATTGCCGACCTTTGGGGAGATGCTCCGTTTACTGAAGCGCTGAAAGCAGAAAGTGGCCCGGATTTTTACAAACCGGTTTTTAATTCGCAACAGGATATTTACCACGGAATTCTTGCTTACCTCGAAGAAGCCAACACACTCCTGTCGAAAGACAATAGCGAGTACACAAATGTTATCACCTCGCAGGATGTGTTGTATGCAGGCGACGCTGCCAAGTGGAGAAAATTTGCGAACTCGCTGGCGCTTCGCTATTACATGAGGTTGCAAGCGAAAGAGCCATCGGTAGCTCAGGAAGGAATCAGCAAAATCGCCGGAGACCCGGGAAAATACCCGCTCATTACCGTAACTGAAGACGAAGCCAATATTGCTTATTTAGGAACTTCACCGGGTACGTCGTGGCCGATAAATATGGTGTACGATATTAATCCGCAAGGAGAATATATGCGCAGAAAACCCTGTGCCACATTAGTGGAGGCATTGCAGGCACTGGGAGATCCACGCCTGGGTGTTTGGGCCGAAAAGGTTGAAATTCCGCTGGTTTTGGTTCCCGGCACCGGCGTTGACAGAATAGTAGATGGCAAACGCGAAATATCGAAAGATGTAGAAGAGGAGTTTTTGGAAAAATGGGAAGGAGAAGATGATCTTTATGTGGATTATGACCAGGAATACGTTGGAATTCCTCCCTCCACATTTTCTGCTCAGGCCTACAATTTAACGCCAAACTATACTCAGCAAGCCGCTTATAATCCACACATATCACAACTCAGCGAAATGTACAAAGAGGCAAGTGGTTCGTTGCTGCTGATGCGACTTTTGTCAGCAGCAGAAGTAAACTTCATTTTAGCCGAAGCAGCCCTTTACAGCTGGGTCTCGGGAAACCCCGAAACTTATTATGCCAATGGGATTAAAGAATCGCTTAATGCATGGGAAGTAGGCAACCAGTTTGACAGTTATATCCAGGGTGCTGCTTACAACGGACTCGAAAGCATTATGCAGCAAAAATGGATTGCCAGTTGGACGGCAGCAGCCGAATCGTGGTTCGACTGGCGCAGAACAGGCCTACCCGACCTGAAAGCCGGAGTTTCTGCACGGAGAGAAAAACTGCCACTTCGCTTTTACTACAAAATTGATGAGGACCTTTCCACCAACAGGGAAAATGCCGAAGCTGCTGTTGCAAAACTGGAACCGACACCATACAAAGGAACCGACCAGACCAACAACAGTGCATGGTCAAAAACATGGTTACTCCAGGGTACAAACAAGCCTTATTAATAAACAGCAACATCGAAAAAGCAGGCAAAATTGCCTGCTTTTTTTGATTCAATAACACAGGGAATAACATCACCAATACCAACAAATAAACACCAGTTTATTCTTCAATTTTGAATTAAAAATACTCGAAACGAATCCGACAAAATGAAATCAACAGCTATTTTGATTTTTCTCTTTTGCGTTCTCCCCTTTTCGGTAGTGCATGCACAAACGTTTAAAGTGGGGGCAGCAATGCGGGTAATTACTCCCAAAGAACTACTTCCCATATCAGGAGGAATGGGAGCGCCGGAACTCCCCACCGGAAAACAGGGCGACTTGTTTGTGCGCGCACTGGTTCTTGAAAACGAAGAAACCCGCACAGCCATAGTTAGTATCGACAACCTTGGCTGGCCGGCAGTTTTAGGGGAGCGTTCGCGAAAGCTTGTTCCGCACATTCCGCCTGAAAATATTCTTATTGGTGTTACACATACCCACAGCGCGCCAGATGCCTACGCTTTTTCAGATGAAAACGGGAATACCGGAGCCGACCTGGATTATCTCGACTGGTGTGTTATTCAGATTGCCGACGCCATAAACGAGGCATTCAGCAAACTGGAACCGGCGGCTATAAAAACTGCTGTAGGAAAAGCCAACGGGAAAATTGCCTACAACTATTACGCGCCTCAATTATACGACCCGCGGTGTGGCGTAATTCAGGCCATAGCAACTTCGGGAGAAGAGAAAGGAAAAGTTATAGCAACGCTGGTAAACTATGCCATTCATCCCGAAATTTTGGGAACGAAACAAAAACTCATCAGCCCGGATTTATGTGGCCCGTTGTACGACAGAATTGAATCGAAAGCAGGTGGAATTGCCCTGTTTCTGAACAGCGCACAAGGAGGAATGGTAACCGCAGATAACCGTTTGGAAGGCGGCAGGGAAGCCAACAACTGGGACGAATGTATCCGCATTGCGCACCTGCTGGCCGACGAAGCCCTGCGGATTATCGAACCGGCTCCCGTTCAAAATAATCCTGAACTCAAATGCTTGTCAAAAACCGTTGAGTTTCCCATCGAATCAAATGAGATGAAAACAGCATTTAAAAATTCACCTCTCTTGAAAGTATCCGCCCGCGATGCTGAATTCAATGTGGTTTCGGCACAACTGAACCTGTTAACGATTGGAACGGCTCAAGCGCTGACTATTCCGGGTGAAGCGCTTCCCAATATTGGGTTCTTCCTGAAACGGAAAATGGCCACCGAACAGCCTTTTCTTTTCGGCCTCACCAACGATGCGCTCGGATACATTCTGACCAAAGAAGATTTTAACAGCTTTGAACGATACCGCTACATCAGCAGAACATCGTTGGGCGAAATGACCGGAGAAATACTAGTGCGGGAAGCGATGCAGATGATTAAAAATCAGTCCGATTAATTTTCCTCTTCCGGCCGGGTATAAACAAAGGCATGATTTCCCCTTTGCAGAACGAGGGTATCCTTTTGCATTTTCGCAATGAAAAGTGTATCCGAAAAAGAAATGGTCTGCCCATTTCCGATGCTCAGCCCGTCCAGAATAATTTTCCCTTCATCCATTTTCCAGCTGTTGTATTGCAGCGTCCTCATGTTTATGGAAGATGCTGTTCCGTCGGCTTCGAAATGAATTCCCTGCACATTACCCGGCTGGCCGGGGACTGGTTCCACCCAACTTCCCAATATATCTTTATCGCTTTTTGCGCAACCTCCCAAAAACAAAAGGAGAATTGCAGTGGTTACAATCCGATTCATAAATTCAATTTTATTTGTCGGTCAAAATTAGGTAACCGTTGAATATTCCGGCGACAATTTTGTCGCAAACCTTCACAATTCAACCTAAAATAACACTGCTATTACTTCAGGTATTCTTCAAAAAAAGTTTCCATTTTTTCTTGCGCAAACTCATTTACGCGTTGAGCAATATCCATGGAATGTGGCCACAAAGGCACCCTATAGTATTTGCAGGGGACACCCAGTTTATCCAAACGATTTTTTAACGAGTCCGACTGGCTAATCGGAACCAACTTATCAGAAGTTCCATGTAAAATCAGGGTTGGAGGGATTGAATTCTTCAGATAGACAGCAGGCGAAGCTTCCCGGTACAACTCCGGCTTTTCTTCAAAAGAGTGCCCGATAAATCCGGTAACCAACGACTGATTTCTGCCATACTCTGTGGTTAAATCAACCGGCCCGTAAATATCAACCACGGCTTTTACCCGATGCCCGGCGCTGTTGGTCGTTTTATAGCCGGTAGCATCTCCCCAGCCGTAACCTGCCAACATGGCCAAATGTGCTCCGGCCGAACCGCCAATCAACGCAATCCGGTCAGAATCATAACCATATTTTTCACCGTTGCGAAACAGCCAGTCAACAGCATCCGTCACATCCTCAACTGCTGCCGGATAAATACTGTCTTTTTTCAACCGATACGAAACAGTTGCCGTTATGTATCCCTTTTGGGCAAAGCTCGCCAAATACACAAGATAGTCTGAGCGTTTGCCGCTTTTCCATCCGCCTCCATGAATAAATACCAACAAAGGCAATGGCTCGTGTACATTTTTCGGGCGATAAAAATCCATCTGCAACGTTTTCCCGTTTACATTTTTGTATTCAACGTCTTTTATCTCTTCGACGTTTTCCGGAATTTCAGGCTCGAGATCGGCCAGTTTTTCAAGCCCGACACCAACTGCCATGTAAGATAAAATTTCAGAGTGGTAACCTACCGGAGGTTTTTCCGGGAAAAGAAATCCGATAATACGGGGAGTAATCATCGCCAAACAAAAAAGCAGAAAAACCAGAAGCAGGCCTTTCAGTATGCGTTTGAAAATTTTAGACCTCATTTGTAAGTATTTATTGTTGTACAAATTCGCCTTTTTCGTCAACTCATTTTATTGCTGCAACAAACTGGCTCCCTGACACGAAATTCACAATTATCAAGACGAAGGAGCCTGGGACACGCTCTTTCCAAAAGCACCCCTGAATTATTCGCCCAATTCTTTCAGCATCTCCATCAGATTCGAATGTAAAACCGGTGCGGTTTCCGGCCCCGGAGAATTTTCTTCGCCATACGGAGAGCTGTCTCTGCCGTATGTAAATGGCGCTTTTACATCCCACTGGCTTTTGGGAACGATGTAGCCAATTTCGTCGTTGGCCAAACCAATTACAAATTTGTATTTACCGGGCATCATTTCTCTTACCGGAGGAACTTCAACCGGTTCAATGCCGAAATCATTTCCCTCGGGCGCTTCTACTCCTCCATTTACAATTTCAGGATAAATTTCACCGGGAATAGTCACCAGGGAGATCGGCCCAATTTTCAAAACAGCCAGTTCTGTCCTCATTTTCATCCATCCCCACGTGCCACGGTTTAAAATTCCAATAGCAGTGGCCAATTTAAAAAGCTTATTTTTTATGGGAAGTTGCAGGGTACGCACAACCAGCGATATTCCCGCAGTTTCGATAACCTCAGCCGGTTTTTCCATGGCATCCAGCGCCAGCAGCGAAAGCTGATTTCCCTGTGCCGCAGCTTTTTCAAAAGAAGGTTCCAACAACTCCTCTCCGGTAAACGGATCGGTTATCGGGTGGCTTCGGTGCGTACACATCAAACCGCCCACGGCACCGTTGGCAAAAACAGCCACTCCGCCAATACCCTGTTTAACCAGGCTGTCTCCGTTAGACACTCCCTTCTCCACACCTTCCCTAAAAAAATGGGGGAAATCGGAAGAAACCAACAGGTTCCCGCTCCACAGCGTTTCAGGATGGTTTCCCCACGACAATAAACTGCCAAGTGTTGCACCGCTCTCTTTATCCACTGCTTTGATAAACCGCAGCCCGGAATCAAACACTTCCGGTTTACGGGTATCTTTTACCTGTGAAGCAGCGCCGGTTAAATCCTGCGAAATTTCCAGTTGCGCGGGCCGAAGATTTTCAACGGCCGTTACAACAGATTTCACGGTCTGCTCTTTTACAAACTGCATGTATTCGGGAGCAACACCGCTCCGAAGCGGGCTTTTCCCCCACATTCCCATCAAATCTGGGCCTTCGTGAGTATGGGTTGAGGCAACAATAGTATAGGTCAGGCCCAAATCAGCGGGCAGCATTTTTCTTACATCTACCACATCATCGTGCATAAAACCAATCACATCGAGAACAACAATGGCAACACGTGTTTTTCCATCATCCATAACCATTGTCCGTGCCCAGGTATCGTCGTGTACACCGTTTGCAGGTTTGTTATTGCTAAACCCGGCAATCCATACCGGGTCAAACTTTCCGTTGTTGTTGCCATCGGTAAACGAATCGCCATCTTTCGGTTTGTATTTGCCATCGTTATTTTTGTCCTCCCAGCGGTCGGGTACTTCCGGAGTTATTGCAACCGCCGCAAAACCCGCGTTCAATTCCGAAGAAGAATTATTGAGGATTTTCAGGTCGGCATTATATCCCGGATGCCTGTCTTTCATATTTGAAGAACACCAGAACGAAATGCCCACAAGTGCTAAAATCAAAATTCCGCCAAATATTTTCAGACCCTTTTTCATGAAATATTCGTTTTTGGTTACAATTCGGGAGAACTAAAAAAATCCTTAAGAACATGCAACTTTGCATTTCAAACTTACAAAAGCCTTTTTACTTTTTATTGAAACGCTCCATTATTTCGCGCCAGGTTGTAATAATTATGCCATTGTCTTTAAAAAACCGAATAACCTCTTCATCGGCAAACATTTGTGCTTCCCAAGCCCGTTGTTGCCACGAACCTGTAATGGTTTTCATATTTTCGGTTTCTACCGACGGGTGAAAAATAATTTCGGTAAGCCCGTTGTCCAGGCTATTTACCAATTGGAAAAAATTCGCTTTCACCTCGTCGTAGGTTTTTCCTTTTGGTACGCTTCCAAAATTATCGAGCCGGGGAAGAGTATAATTCCCCAAAATACTGATAACCTCCTCGTTTACAGGATAACCTGCCGCGCTATAAAAAGCAGCAACTTTGGGATTGGACAAATCAATGGCGTTGGCCGGAATTTTATATTCTTCAGCAACTTTTAAAAACGCTTTCAGAAATTGTGGCGACCCGTAAAGCGTCCCCATGTGCGTGTCGATGTGAGTAGGATTATACCCAAGCGAAAGCATTTTTTCAATCTGCGCCCTCACCTCAAGTTCCACCTCTTCCGGCGAAGCATTCAAAACAACTTCCTGAACACTGCGCCACATTTTCCCTTCCGAATCCATCAACCCCGGAACTTTTTCGGCATCGGCAAGTGGCGCCCAACGCCAGTTTTTCCATTCGCTGGTAAGCGTAAGGTGAACCCCGATATCTCCTTTGGGCGTTTTTTTAGCCCACTCCACAAACTCATTGGCATTTGCGCACGGCATCATTACGGCCCCGGACAAAATATAATCGTTTTCGATGTAATACTTGCCAGCCTCGTTGGCTTCCCGGCACATTCCCAGGTCATCCATATGGAGCAGCAAAACCTTTTTCCCCTTTGGAAAGCCCAGCTTTTCAGCATTGTTTGCGGCAGTGTTGCCTCTCTTTACCCACTCTGGAGCAAAAGACACATGTTTTATAGAATTTCCTTCGGGCGTGTGCCAGGAGTATGTTACATGCACCTGCCCGTTTTCAGGCTGAATGGCAGTAGGATATGAAAAACCGCCTTTCCCTTTCGGAATATATTCCAGGTAACGGCTCCACTTCCAGGTAGCGCCTTCGTCATCCGACAGCGAAACTGCTAACCGGTGCCTTCCGTTATGCAAATCGTTGTTAACCATCAGCCACTCGCCACTTTCCAGCGCAATTGCTTCCACGCTGGCTCCGGGGTTGGGAATGTCTGTTTTTACTGAAGCAGTCCACGTATAACCATTGTCGGCCGAGCTGCTGAAAACAACACGCTGCGGAGCATCTCCGTTATCGCGCATATAAGCGACAACTGTACCGTCTTTTTTCTGAATAAGCGCAGGCTGAATATTTCCACGGCCTACAATTGGCAGGCTGGGTTTCCATGTGTTCCCGTCGTCGTCTGAAATGGCAACCAGCGAAACGTTATATCCGTCGGAATAAAGTGGCATCAGTATGCGTCCATTTTGCAAAATAATGGGCTGAATGCGGCCCATCCAACCAACTTCCCTTTTTACAGGATCCTTCCCTGCCTCCACAATCATTCGTTCGTACTGAGGTGCATACTCTGCCCAGGTCAGGCCGCGGGAGCCCATTTCACGAAACCCTTTTTCCAAAGCTTCCGGAAATTCGTTCCCCGGTTTTAACAGGATGATATCCTGCAAATCCCATTTAGGAGCCCCGTCGTTCAGATAATCTGTTGAAATTCGTGTTTTCAAAAGCGAAGTTTCCCAACGGTTTGCCACTACTACAATCCACGTAAGATGCAACCGGTTTTGGGCATCTAAAAAAAGAACCGGATTGCAATCAGGATTGTCGGGAGTATCGGCCATTACAAAAGGGTTGCTCCAGTCAGCAGTTCCTTTTTTTAACCGGGCGCCTTTAATCAATACATCGTTGGCAGTGCGCTCTCCCGAGCCTTCGAACCAGCATGCAAGCAAATCGCCGTTAGGCAATTCCACAACTGAACTGCTGTGTACATGTTTCTCCTGCAACGGAAAAATGTATTCCGCTTCAAAGTCAGTGCTCTTCTGTGCTTTGGATAAAAAGGGCGCTACAAAAAACACAAGTAAAAGCCCTATTACCAATCGATATTCCACAACTCTGTTTCCTCCAGCTCTATCAATCATAACAAAACTATTTTAATGAAACATTTTAAGCTCCCGGCCATTTTTCATCCTTTATGGGTCTCAATTCAAATTTTGAAGGATCAAGCACCACATGCTTAATTGTTTTTCTGTTCCAGGTGTACGTAATATGAATTTTTCCGTCTTTGGCCTGCATTACTGCCGGATAAGAATACTCACCGTCCGGGTCTGGATCATTTTCCAACAGCACAGCAGCCTCCCAGTTTATTCCGTCGTTTGAAACAGCCACGTTCAAAATATTGCGATCGCCCCAGTCGCTCGACGGGTCAATATGATTATAAACCAGAACATGACGTCCGTCTTTTAAGGTAACGGCATCCGTTCCGGAGTTGGGATTCGGCAAATCAATGGGCTCCAGCTTGCTCCACGTACGTCCGTTATCGTCTGACCAGGCAGACAATATTTTCTTATTGCGGCTGCGACAAAGTATCTGCAATTTTCCACCCGGATGTTTCAGAATACTGGGCTGAATGGCAGATAATTCTTTCCCATCGTTTATTGGTTCGGTACGTTCCCATGTTTTCCCGCGGTCTGACGTAAACTCCATATGCACCTGCCAGCCGTTGTGTTCGGTACTGGTTGGGCAAATCAACTCGCCGTTGGATAATAATTCCGGCTTATTTTTTATGGGGCCGTAAATTTCTTCGGGCAACCTCATCCTCCGCGACCATGTTTTTCCATTGTCAGGAGAAATAAGCAGCTGGCCCCACCAGTCCCTGGGATTCGGGCCATCTTTATAAAAAAGGAACAATTCATCTCCGTAATCAAACAACACGGGATTCCAGGTCGGATACCGCAATTTTGAATGCTGCACGCCGTCGGCCACTTCAACCGGTGCTGTCCAGTTTCCATTCACAAAACGGCTAACCCAAATTCCTACGTCAGGGTTCTTTTCATGTGTCCCGCCAAACCAGGCAGCAACCAACCCGTCTTTGGTTTCAGCAATAGTAGATGCATGACAACTCGGGAACGAAACATTCTCCGGTTTGTAAATCAATTCTTCTTTAACCACAGCCTTCTGCCCTTTAAAAGGGGTGTCGGCAAACAAATAAACAGAAGAGATAAAAAATAGTACAGTCAGTATAGTTTTCATAGCATTCTTTTTATTGGTGAATATTTCAAAATTAAGATTTTTATGTTTTTACAGCAATTGTCATCTTCTATGTGAACAAATAGATTTTAAGCAAATTACAAGCACAAGGCAAACGCCTTAATGAAAATTATTTTTTCCTGAAAAAGAATTTCATACTTACAAATCCCAAAAGGAAAATAACCAAGGTACCTATTACAATAGTAAGGTTACTGTGGAAAGGGCTACGGAAAGCCAGCAGGTTTTCGCTGTTAAAATAAAGCGGGCTGAGGCTCATCCAAATAATTACCAGTGCACCGACAATAACCCCAACAATGGCGTCGATGCGACGAACTTTTCGCGAAAGGAAAGCCAGCAAAAACAGCCCCAGCATTCCTCCGCTAAATATGGAAGCCAGCGACCACCAGGCATCCAGAACGCTTTCTACTCCAACAAGCGAAAGTGCAATCAGTACTCCCAGAAAACCAATAACCATCGACGAAATGTACAATACAGACATTGACGATTTTTCGCTGGCATTTTTGTTTATGTAACGCTGGTAATAATCGGTTAAAATGATGGTTGCCGTACTATTCAGGCTGGTAGAAACAGTACTCATGCCCGCTGCAAAAATAGCGGCAATCAGCAAACCGGTAATTCCGGTGGGCAGTCCATTTACAATGAAATACGGAAAAACTTTATCACCCATTCCGGGCTGTGTCAGCTCAGCAGGCAACAACTCGGGCCGGGCTGTGTAATACGAATAAAGCGCGGTGCCGATGTAGAAAAAGATTACTGAAACCGGGACATACAGCAGTGAGCCAAATAACGCCGACGATTTTGCCTGTTTGTCGGAACTGGTGGCCATGTACCTCTGCACAAAGTTCTGGTCGATGCCGTAATTTTGCAGATTGATAAACAGCCCGTAAATAAGAATTACCCAGAATGTAGATTCGGAAAGGCTGGAGCCGAAACTCCCCAGACTGAATTTATTATTGGCAGCTGCAATCTCAAAAACCTGCGAAGGCCCTTCTGGCATCGAAAAAGTGATAACAAGTGCCGAAACAATGGCACCCGCAATAAGCACAATTCCCTGAATGGCATCGGTCCAAACCACGGCCTGAATGCCGCCCAGCATCGAATATAGAGTAACCGCAATTCCGGTAACAATAATAATGGTTTTGATATTAAAACCGAACAGCGCATTTATGGGCAGAGCCAGTAAAAGCAAAATGGCTCCTGTGCGCATAAGCTGGGTTAAAAGGTAACAGGCAGAGGCGTACACCCGGGCCCAGGTACCAAAACGCATTTCCAGATAATTATAGGCCGAAATACTTCCTATCCCGCGGTACAGCGGCACGAAAAACTTCACAGCCAGTATGGCAGCAACAGGAATGGAAAAACTGAAAACCAGCGCATTCCAGTTGGTGGAGTACGCATTTCCGGGAAGTGCCAAAAAGCTGATACTGCTGACAAAAGTGGCGAAAATAGACATCCCCACTACCCAGGCAGGCAGGTTTCCGCCGCCTGAAGTAAACTGTCCGGCAGTTTTATTTTTAAAAAAGAAACTGGCACCAAAAAGAACATTCCCGAAAGTAATCAGGATAAAAACAATAAGGTCTAAAGTAGGTAGCTGCATATTAATAGATTATTTGATTCAGAAAAAAGCGGCTTTCCCCATCATCTCTTTTATCTCCTCCACATAATTTGCCATGGCTTGGTGGTCGGCACCTTCAAACTGCCTCAACGGATGTGCTACGTAATCGTTGCATATTCCGAGGGCGCCCAACGCGCATTTGGTGCCAACAGTATACCGGGAGGTAAATGTACCAACATTATAAATGGTATTGTATATTTTCATTACAATCCGGCGCAGAAATTCAATTTTTGCGTAGTCTTTATCCAATGACGCCTGGTAAAAATCCACAAAAAGACGCGGAAAAATATTAGCGCCCCCTGCCACAGCACCGTGTCCTCCCTGCAAAATTGTTTCGGGCAGAAAAATTTCAGTACCGGTAAGTACCGAAAATTCAGGCGAATCTTTGTACGCATCAATTAACGACAACAGGTATAACATATCGCCCGAGCTGTCTTTTATTCCCAGCGCACCCAGTTCTTTTGCACAATCCACGGTTTCTTTTGTAAAATGAATTTTGGTGTGCGAAGGCATATTGTAAAGCATAAACGGCAAAGGCAGCCTTGGAACAAGGTCCTCCAGATAGCGCTGCATTTCAACTTGCGCAATTGGAAAATAATAAGGAGCAGCAATAACAACCATGTCAGCGCCAACCTCTTTACAAAACTCCGCCATCTCCACTGATCGCTCAAAAGAAGTATCGGTAATTCCTACCATAACCGGCACCCTTTTATTCACTATCAAACACGCTTTCTCTACCAATTGGCGGCGTACTCTATAACGCAAACTGGTTGCTTCTCCGGTTGTGCCCAGTAAAAAAATCCCGTGCACACCTCCGTCTACTATATGGTTGAGCAGGTTATTTAAGCCCTGTTCATCCAACTCATCGTCGTTTACCAGCGGGGTTACTACTGGTGGTATTATCCCCCTAATAGGAAGTTCCATATTACTTAAATATTGAAGTTTTTTAATTACTACACAGTTTTACATTGAATTTACTACATACAAAAAAACAGCAATAAGGGATAAAATGCTTGTTGAAAATTGTGTTTTTCACATTAAATTTTGACCAGTTTTTAAGCAAAATCAATTATATTTACACTTTAAGGTTAAAATAAAACAACATGAGGTTTGTTTACGAAAAGATAGATGTATCGCACAAGCATTCATTTATTACCCGCCGGTTAAAGATGGATCCAAACTCAGACAAAATTCATTCGCACAAAAATTTTGAGCTGAATTACATTACATCCGGTGCCGGGCGCAGAATTGTTGGCAACCATATTTCGAGCTACACAAAAGGCGACCTTGTTTTGCTTGCCCCAAATGTTTCGCACTGCTGGGAAGTTTTAGAACCCGGGCAGGACACGCACGGAGAATGTGTAGTAACGCACTTCTACGAAAACATTATCGCCTCCGACTTTTTCAATATTCCCGAACTCGCCGAAGTGGTCAATCTTTTAAAGGAAGCCGGAAGCGGAATCCTGTTTAAAGGTTCAAAAACAAAAAGAGTGGCCGAATCATTAAAAAAGATGGTTACCATGACTGGGCTTGAACGGTACATTGAATTGTTGAAAGTTTTCAGCCTGCTGCTTCAGATTGAAAACCGCGAATACCTGGCGTTGCCATCGTCGCTGCCCAACACTTATGCAAAAGACCGCGAGCAAATCGACAAAATTTACGAATATGTTTTTCAGAACGTTCAAAACGGCATAAACCTGAACAACGCTGCAAAACTCGTTTGCATGGAGCCCAGCTCGTTTTGCCGTTACTTTAAAAAGAAAACCAGCCAAACTTTTATGGATTACGTAAAAAGTGTGCGAATTGGAATTGCCGCCCGCCTGCTGGCCGAAACCGATAAACAGATTACCCAGATTTGCTACGAATGCGGATATAACAACCTGGCCAATTTCAACCATTATTTTAAAGTAGTGATGAAAAAAACGCCCTCCGAATATCGAAAGGCGTTTCAACAATAAGTGGACTATTTTTTCTACCGAATTCCAAACGGCTGAGTTCCCATAATAACTTCACCCGGGCCAAAAATTTCGGCACGGACATATTTTTCAATTTCGGGATTTTCTTTTAGCGAAAACTGATTTCCGCGATGAACCACTTCTCCTCCCGAAATCCAACGGACAGAATCTTGTCCGGTAACATTTATATCAATCAATCCTTTTCGGTTATTTACTGTAATCGCTGCAATCTCCGGCAGTTTTGCGCCATTGTGCCCCGAGGGTGAATACACATAATAACTCACCCCCTCCTGCATTCCTTTACGCACCCAGGTTTCGTTAAGTTCAGGAAGCAGAAAAACATTCCAGTTTCGGCCCAGTGTACTGCTGTGGTGCATGTCGTCGTTTGAATAGGCCCACACCTGCCTGTCGGGCATGGTGCGCGAAAGAATGGCATCGTACAACTCGCGGTCGTTGGGATAACGATCGCCCTGATTATAAATTTCCACGCCAATAAGGTGGTCGTACTTTTTCAACAGGTTCACATACCAATCTACCGAGTAATGATCGGGGTCACGCGCGGTGTACCGCCCCGGATGGTTAAACATTACCAGTCCGTTTTTTGCCGCAGTGGCATCCAGCGATTCTTCTTCAGTTTCTGTTCCGTTGTGGTCTGAAAAGTAACTGCCCATGTGATGATGACGCGAAAGTTCGTTACCCTGAATAGCCAGCATTCCCAGCTCTTTGGGGTCGCGATTTTCGTAAACGATTTGGTCTTCCTCAAGGCGGCCTTCTTCCAGACGCTCGTATGCTCCCGAACTGGCTTCCAATTCAGAAAAGCCGGTCCACGGATAAGTCACCTCGTTGTGATCGGTAACGGCAAGAATTTCATATCCCAAATCGTGATATTTATCCACAACGGTTTGCGGATTCATGCGACCGTCGCTGCGGGTAGTGTGTGTATGAAAATTGGCTTCAAAGCGTTGGTGGTTATTCCAGTCTACATTGGCATAGGGATTTTGAATGTCCCATTTTGGCTGGCAGGAAAAAACAAAAAAAGACATTATTGCCACTAACGAAAACCACTGAAGACCGGAAGTAATTTTTTTCAAAGCAGTTAATTTCAATTTCATATTTTTTGATATTTAGTTTTTATTCAAAACTATCAATATTTTAACATTACCACAAATTCAAACCAGGCACAATTCAATATAATTCAATCTTTTGAGAATACTTTTAAACAGCTATTCTTTATGAATGGTGAACTGGTCAATTACTTCGCCATCCATGTTTACCGACTGGTAAAAAAGCTTTTCCCCATCAATATTTATATGCTGATACAACCAGCTATTTTGCTCCCGCATCGCAGCATAAGGTTCGTCAGTTATTTCCTGATTACGCCCCGGAATTCCCAGCGAAACGATGTAGGCTGTCCCGTCGTTGTATGAATCCACAACACGGCCGCCTTTCAACGGTTTAGAACGCATGTAATAATGAATGTGCCCGTTGAAAACCATATCCACGTGGTATTTATCGAAAACCGGCAACCACGCTTCCTGAATATCAAGATAAGGCTCTTCCCAATTGTATGGAGGAAAATGGAACACCGCAATTTTCCACGTAGCCGAAGTTTGTGCCAATTGACTTTCAATCCACCCGGTTTGTGCATCTAACGAAGAGGTGGCATCGAGCATTAAAAACAGCGTGTTTTTATAAACAAACGAGTAGGTCTGCTCCTGCGGAACACCCTCCGGCCCGTTGGTTGGATAACTAAACATATCGCGGTACATTTTTGAGCCAAGCCCCAAACGGTTATCGTGATTTCCGGGTACGTTCATCAACGGTTTCCGGCAAATTACATCTTTAGAAAACCCAAACAGTTCGTCCCACTGATTGCGATAAAGCCCGTCGTTAACCAAATCTCCGGCAATCATATAAAATGCAGCTTCGGGATGAGCCACTTCGGCTTTTTGGTGCAAATCGCCAAACTCCTTTCTATTATGCACATCGCCAAACCAAACAAAAGAAAACGCATCATCATTTTCAGGCGTTGAAAACGTGCAGGCCTGAGCCCAGTCATTTTCCGGAGCAATCAAATATTCGTAATTACTGCCGGGGGACAGGTTTCGCAGTTTGGCTGTAAACCGATGCACAAACCGGTCATTCATCAGTTCCCGATCTTCCATCACAAACTTTTCTGCCTTTACCTGCTGAACATCGTTACTCCCCACAAGCCTGAATTTCACTTCTCCGGATTCTACAGTTGTATTTGTTCGCCACTGAACATCAACGCCGGAAGCAGGATCCGAACTCCAGGTCAGCATCACCTGGTCGGGCTGAGCAGAAGAAGGAAAAATAGTTTTCCGAAAAGCACCAACCAGATGCGATTCCTTTCCGCGCCCACGAATCGTATTCAACAGTTTTTGCCCTTTCATCTCTTCCGGGACATTAAACAGAACCAGTTCGGTCCAGTCGCGGTAGGTAAACGCGCCGTCATCCAAAACACTCACAGGTTGGTTTTCCGGAATAAAATTGGAAAGCACTAAATTGTCGCTTTTGTTTTGCGGTGCTACTGATACAAAGTAATGGTATGCAAAATTCTCGAGCCCGTTTATTCCCAGCTCAACAGTACCTTTATCAAACTTTTTCTGCCACACTTCGTAGGTATGAAATTCGTTTTGCATGGTCATTTTTGTTTTCTCGAAACCACTGGATTCGAGCCAAAATGGCATTGTTTTCTGTCCTTCGCTTCGCATTATCGAAACCACTGCCGGCACGTTTACGTCGAACACCCAGTGGCGGGTAGCAAGCACGTTCAAATCTGACTCATTGAAAAACGACAGCGCTTTTTGCCGGTCGATAAACTCAAGCTCTGCTTCGCTCATTGTAGCGTACAAAGAAGTAATCACGCCATCCATAACCTGCGCAACAGTTTTTGTTTTGGTGCTCTCCTGTTTTGGCGAACATGCACCCAACAAAAAGAAAAGTAAAAAGAAGTTCAAGACCCTGTTATTCATGTGTATTTTTTTTGTGCCGATTACGCAAACTTTTCTCGATGATTCTGTCTGCGTAATCGGCAATCTATTTTTTTCTATTCAATTACTTCCAGATAACGACCCAGCCAATATGGAAGCAGCCAGATATCTCCGGCGCTGTTTTCCGAACGGCCGTCGCTTCCGCCATCCAATCCAAAGCGATTTGCATTGTGCCTTCTGATTGGCAATTCATCCGGAGGTAAAACTTCTTCTACACTCTGTTTTCTGAAATTTTCCGGGATTAACTGAACGTCCTTCCGATGACTGTTTTTCACAGTCCAGTTAATAAGATCCATGGGATATTCCTGCAAATACCAAACAGCTTCGTCCAAATCGAAATCATCAGTTACCATTCCTGTAAACAGATTCCACAACCCGTCTTTTTCCGGCCTTTCATATTCCCAGTGGTCGATAATACTCTCTTTGAACATCGCTTTCAGCGAATCGTTAAGCGCATACCGGTACAATCCCCAATAACCGAGAAAATACATTTCATCATCGGAATGATTCCATGCGGAAGAAAGCATCTTCGCCCAGTCATCGGCTCCTTCGGGCGCTGTTCCCACAATCTCCATGGGGCGCATCAGGTTCTCGAGGTAACCGTGTTTGTACATCAGCTCATACGCTTTTTCTTTGTAAACCTCTTTTCGCGTAAAATGATATGCCGTTTGCAACATGGCCACAATATTGGAACTGTTCAGTTTTCGGTCGCCCACCGAAACAGGAAAACCATTTACATACTCCGGATTCCAGCGCCCCCAGGTAGTCGGTTTGCCATCGTAATCAATCATGTAAAAATCATTGTCCACAATATGTTGCATCAGTTCGTCGAGCAGTCGAACAGCTTTTGTCCGAACCGGCTCCACATCAATTAACTCTGCAATTGCCCCAAACACAAACACATGACCAATGGCTTCGTCGCTGCTGGTGGTGGCTTTCCAGTCCCATTCAGGATCATCTGAGTGCTGCCAGCGATCCGGGTCGGAAAGAATTTCAATATACCCACTGCGCTCAAACGAACGGGAAGGAAATCCCGGCACCGGATTAATCGTGTAAAGCCGCTCCATGGCATCCAGCGATTCGATGCAGTTTTGAAGCGCCTCCTCCGATTTTGTAACCGCGTACCTGAACACCTGGCTGCCGAGGTACATTGAAGTCCACAATCCGTCGTTATCTGAATCGGCCAGAAACCCGGTTGAAAGATCTCCACTTTTCATCCCGTTTAACGTCGCGTTAAAACCATTGCGAATATGACGAAGACGCACCTGCTCTTCAAAATACATTGCTTTATTTAGGAGCGTAACTTCTTTAAAACAGATTTGCCCCAGCCCCTTTTGGGTTAGCACCAAAACCGAATTATCAGGACCACATGCAATATCAATCACCTGATTGCCGGGAAGCCAGCGCTGGCCGTAATAGTAATTAAATTTGCCATCAACCCGCTGCATGAAAACTCCTTCAGGCGATCCAAACCAAACATTTCCGTTCACCTCTTTTACTATGGAAATATCGGGCACCGGCAAATTGCTGCGCATCTCACCAATCTGCGTTCCTGCGAGGTTGCTCAACTCGATATATCCGGCAGAAGTTCCAATAATGGATTTTGTGCCAAAAGCCACAACATCAAACGAAGTAAAGTCGCTGCCTTCGAAAACAGTTTGCAATTTCATTTCTTTGGAAGAAAAAGTTTGCAGTGAATTTGCTGTGAGAACCCAGAACTTTCCGGTTGACGCAGCATATTTCAGCTCGAGAACTGGCCCGGCTGCTTTACCTTTCCAAATCTGTTCGTCTCCTTTCAACAGTTTCAAATCTCTGCCCGCTGCCACCAAAAAGGTAAAATCTTCGCCTCCTGCAAATAACTTTGCATTAGAAAGTCCGTGTTTCAAAAAAGGAATTCCGGCCCAGGCATTGCTCAGCACGGCCTCCTCATCGAGGTAAACCAGTTGCTGTTTATACGATGCCAAATCAACAATATTTTTGTCAGCCAGCGGACGGTAAGTTCCGTCTTTCTCCAAGGTTCCCGGGTAAAGAAAAGCGCCGCTGTGTGGATGCAACAACCCTTTAGAAGAAAGCACCTGGATTTTTCCGTTGCGGTCGGCAGCAACTTTTTCCAGGGAAACACCCGGTTGGGTAAAATAGTATTTAATGCTATAATCCTGCAGGAAAGGAGCATCGTTATAAACAGGTTTCCCCTTGTCTCCGGCCATTGCATTCATATTAAAAACCAAAGAAAAAAGCAAAAAGGCAGTAGTTATAAAAAAGTATTTTTTCATGATTATTTTATTGAATATTAGTTTCTATTCACTGGGCGCACCCGAAATATCCGGTGGCTCGTCCACGTCTGGTTAAACATATCTGTTGTACGAACAGTAACGGTATGTGTTCCGCCCGACAGATTCTGCGGAAGCCTGCCCTCCCACATATGGGTTGACACGCTCGGAAAATCCATTTTATACCCCAAAATATCGTCAATGGTGTTTCCGTCGGTTTCGTAATCCAAAATCGGATTAAGCCGATGCATCCGCAAACACTCGGGATCGATGGTTTCTACCTGCTGCATGGGGACCCATTGGCCTTCGTTTCCGACACGCATTTCGACTGTTGATTGGCCGGAAGCTGCAAAAACATTCACCAACACAACAGTTGTATCCAGTTGGGTCTGTTTTAGTTCATCCGGCAGGTAAATATTCATCTGATAATCGGCGGGGCGCCGCGCAGCTTTAAACCGAACGCTGTAATTGTTTCCGTCAAACGTAACAACGGAATAACCATTTGGCGCGCCGTCGTTCATTGTTGCATGGGGAATTCCGGTTTCATCATTTAAGCCACACCACCAGCTTCCGCAAACTGTTGCATTAATTAAATGATGATGCGGCACTGCCCTCTTCCACCCCAGTTCTTCATCAATAAAAACATTTATTTGCTCGTGAACGTGGCCTGAAATGGAAAACGTATGTTCCCGGTTACGAAGAATTTCAAAAAGTTTATCGTTGTTCGCGGTACGCACCAATGGCGCGTGCATCATCAGCACTATCAGTTTATTTTCGGGAACGAAAGAGAGGTAATTTGCGATGAACTCAAGTTGCTCCGCGGTAAGGTGTGCATGGTATTTTCCGTCCGGGTTAAAAAATATATTGTTCAGCCCGATAAATGCCACTTGTCCGTGCTCAAATGCATACGTGCTTGGCCCAAAAAATTTCCGAAAAGTTTTATCCTTGTATTCATTTAGCTTTTCATCACGGTCGTGGTCGTGGTTGCCAAAAATATTATACCAAGGAATACCAATCTGTGCAATTCCTTTGCTTACTTCGTCCATCAACTCCGGTTCATCGGCAACAATATCGCCCAGCGAAACACCAAAAGTTGCATCAGTTGTACCAATTAATTCCTCCACAACATCATGAAAGATATAATTTACTTCCTTCTGTCCGCGAGCCTGCGTGTCGCCAAAAAACAATACAGAAAAGCGGTTATTTTCATCTGACGGATAAAGCGGAAAATTAATCTCCAGATTCTGAATTTGCTTTTCAGAGAAATAATGCTGTGGAATATTGTCTTCGTTTAACGGGACGGTATAACCGGCAGGTTTTATAACAAAAACTGACCGGGGACTCCCGGCAGGAAGATTCCAGTGTCCACCGGCATCCGTTTTCACGACGTCCTTTCCGTTGGAAACACAAATGCCGGCAATCCCTGATTCATCGTCATCCAGAATCCCGTTTTTGTTGACATCAAAAAAAACAGTTCCCCGAATAACTTCCCTTTCTTGAGAAAACAAAGCTGCCGGGAAAAGAAAAATGAGCAAAATAAAAAATTTTCTGAAGGCCATATCTGGTTTTCCTTTTTGAAAAAAGAGGACACGGATTGCCCATGTCCTCTTCAAAAAAATTCTTTCAACTGGTACTTAATCAAAAATCCACATTTTTGATGAAGGAAGATCTTTCCCTCCCAATAAGGAGACAGCTGCATTGTAATTTTCCCTGTTATTGCTTTCCTCGTCTAACGGATAAGTATAACGAAATGGATAAGTATACGGAGAATAAGACGGAGCTAAAGCGAAAACGAAATTAGGTTTTTGAGTTCTTCTTACTTCGGTAAAAGCCTCAGCGTGATTTGTCATTAATAATGACAACCATTTCTGCAATGCAATTTTATCAAGGTCAGCATCCGAACCATTGAGAGCAACCTCTGGTTTTGCATAATAAGCGTCAAAATCTTCCACAATCTCTTCTGTACCTTCATGAGTTTCGGGTTTAACGCCATTTGTAATATGCCATCTTTCAAAAGACAGCTTTATTCCCTGCTGATAATAATCTTCTACATTACCAGAAGAGATCCACCCATTATGCCTTGATTCCGCTAAAAGAAACATCATTTCACTTGCCTCCATCAGGACAGCCCTTAATCGATCATCATTTGTCTGAGCAATTAATCGCGAAAAACCTGTGATCCGGCGGTTGTCATAAAAGCCATTCGTACCTGGCAAAGCAGCTCCTCCATAAATATTCTGAACTGTAATTGGAGTTGGTGTTCCGAACCACTTTGCATCCAATTCGTAGGGAATATCAACTGTATTCCCGTTTAAATCCTTACCAGAGGCTACTAACCAACTAGGCTCAACTCGTGGGTCACTCACAGGATAATAAGTAATTCCATAAGAGAAGCCATTAATTAGAACATCTTCTGACACAGTATCCGTTTGGTTTGACAAAGGAGAAAGGGCCGGTGCAAAAATCACATACATACGCGGATCGTCTAGAGATACCATATTGTCAATTAAATACTTAGTTGGTTTCTGCTCCGTAAAGTCATTGCCTGTTCCCCACTTTGTTTGCAGATACCACGAATCTTTTGACTCTGTACCTTGAAAAACAATGGATGCATTATCCTCTATAGCAGACATATAGTCATGTCCATCTGCAATAGCCTGCATTTTAGAAGAAAGATTTACGCCTTCACTTTCAAATGCTTTAAAGGAATGAACCATTAAACGAAATTTCAGAGAATTAGCAAATTTCACCCATTTAGATTTATCTCCATTATAAAGAACATCGTGATCTGAAGGAAGTCCTTTACTTTCTGGATTAGATAAGATGTCAATCGCATTATCCAACATTGCAAACATCGATTCATAAATTTCTTTTTGCGAATCGAATTCCGGGAACAATTCACCTTCACGTCCCTGCACTGCTTGAGAAAAAGGAACATCTCCATATTTTTCAGTAAGGTAGGCACTAACAAAACACTTCAAAATGTCAGCTGCTGCAACCGTAGCCGTATTCCCCTCGTTTTCTGCCAGCTCTCTCATAGCAGCAAGTGTACGAAATTCATTTGTGTAAGGATTTGAATTCTCCATACCCCAACTACTCTGATAGCCTGAGTAATATCCGGTAATCTGATCTCCGCCATAGCAGTCCATAAAATAAAGAGCGGCCTGCCCATTTCTTTCATTTAACAACGCCTGCCCATAACTCTTAGATATATTAACAATGGCCGTGGTCAATTGATAACGTGAATATGTAAAATAATTAACATCAAACGATGTTTGCCTTTCATCGATTCGCAGTTCGTCTTGACACGAAAAACTTAGAACAACTATTAAGCAAGCGACAAAATATATTAATAACTTCTTCATAATCTTATAATTTTGAATTCCAATAAAATAATCTTTTAAAAATTCACTGCAACTCTTAATCCCATAGTACGAATTGGTGGCAATCCAAACTGTGAGACACCCATACCTGAAATACCATCTCTAAAGGCAGTTTCAGGATCTTCATTCATCCTGTTTTTAGCCCAAAACATTACATTTTTCGCAAACGCAGTAATGGTTATGTCTTGGCAATGCAACCTTTCAACAGCAGCTTTTTGAAATCTATAGCTAATATTAACTTCCTTAACCTTAAAATTAGTTGCATCCCATGTTCTAAACTGAGCTCCAGACCATAGTTCTTGTCCTTCCATATAGTATGGATGTGCATACATAGTGTACAAAGGATCTTCTCCGTTCAAAATGTAATAATCATCAGGCAGATTCAATTTTTCCTCCGGACTCATACCGGACAAGTCTCTATTAGGATCGATGAATACTGCATTCCAATACCCAAAATAACGTGGGTCGCCATTGTAATATTCCATATAACCAGAATAGGCATCCCTGTACTCTTCCCAACCTGCTCCGGGAAATATAGCGCCAGGGCTTGGCATGCTTTCCAATCCACCAGCAAAACGGCCTCCCGTCCAGTATTCATGATATTTATCTTTGTATATAGCTCCAATATCTGCCATTCCGTCATCAATCATAATTTTCTGAGTTTCAGAAATGAACACACCGCCCAACCTTAAGCTGGAAACAATGCCCAAGCTCCAATTTTTATATCTTAAATCAGTATTAATCCCTATAATCGCGTCCGGATTCATATTGCCAAGATAACCATTCGCCTTTATGTATTCGGTAGTACCTATTGACTCCTCAATTATACCCTCTATACCCATCAACATCATACCTTTATATTTCCCTGATTGTATACGTGCTATTGGATCAGAGGCATACAAGTCTCCAACCCTTGATCCTTTAAATAACGATAGTTTAGAAGAACCTTCGTAATCGTAGAATTTTTCAGCGAAACGATCATCCAGCTCATCAATTACTGATTTAAATGAGGTAACATTACCTGTCACACTCCACGTCCAGTCTTTGTTTCTCACAGGAACAACAGTTAATGAAGCTTCAATACCATCTGATTTTACCGACCCCATATTAGTTAGCACAGAATTAAATCCCGAAGATCCAACAACCGGAAGATTCTGGATCTGATTAATATGGTTTTTTGAGTATGCAGTAAATTCACCAAAAATTCGATTATCAAAGAAACCAAAATCAACTCCAATTTCTTTTGTGACGTTCAGTTCCGGTTCAATACTAGAATCAACGAGGCTTCCACCAACAGTTCCCATTGCTATTCCTCCCCATGTACTCCCTGAGATTCCATAACTATCTAAATTAACAGGATTGCCAATTCCGTAACCAGTCTCTGCATAACCTCCTCTTAGTTTTAAAAGGGTTACCCAATCTCCCATTTCCTTAAATGTTTCAGTAGCAATCCAGCTTAAAGAAGCACCCGGATAAAAATGATTATCTTTTTCGTGATCTAAAATACCAACCCAATCATTTCTCCCTGTCAATTCCAGGTATACCATATTCAACCAACCTAAAGATACAGTTCCATAAGCTCCATAATTTCGAGATGGATATCCTCTATTAAATGATGCAGCTTGTCGCACAGAAGCAGGGAGAGAACTGTAGCTAAAAGAGTTGGGCGTTGCTAACTCTTTACCATCAAAGCCCGAACTATTTCCTTCACTATAATTATATGATACACCCACTAACGCATCAACAGAAAGTTTATCATCTTTAAAATAATTACTATAAGCAAACATCGCATCATTTTTTATACCGAGACTATTTGAATGCCGTTGTTCATAACCTCCCTTTTCTGAACGTTCTGCCCCCCACGGAGTTTTGCGTTCAAAAGCAAAACTTTGATGGCTCAGACCTGAACGGATTGTAAAAGACAGGTTATTAGCAAGTTCCCAATCCATTTGTACTTTTCCAAAGACTACATCTTTTGCATAAGTACGAATTACTTCTTCTGCCGCGAAATAAGGGCCATTCTTACCAATTGCTTTATCAAAGCCTGCATCATTAACCCTGCTTAATCGGTCTTCCCCAGGATTCTTTAAGTAAGGTGTATTTTGATAAGTTCCATCCCAGTCAAACAACCAATTATTCGCTTGCTTCCATTCATCCATAGAAGGCATGTTTATTGGCATTGACATTGCATGCGCCAACGGATTATCCTCTCTTTTTCCGTATACATGAGATTGATTAGGAACAAATGTATGAGAATACGAAGCCTGAGAAGTTATTACAACTTTATCTGTCAAATTATATTCAGAGCTAAAAGACACATTATTACGAATTGTTTTATTAGAAGGGACAACAGAATTTGATGTTAAATTACCCAAATTCAACCTGTAATTTCCTTTGTCGTAATTTCCTGTAATTGCGACGTTGTTATCATACATTATTCCTGTTTCAAGAAAGGCGAGCAAAGGATTGTCGTCTCCTCGAATCTGAAGAACAGATTGCTCCCATTCCTGCGTCAAAATATTCCAACGCCAAACTGGTTCTGAATTATTTACATTATCATCGATAGCCCATCCTAATCCCTTCTTATCTTCAGTCAGTGGAGAACCATCTTCATCTCCTTGAAAGAATTGACGTTGTACAGGAGGAGCACTATATGCTTGGTCGAATGATATTGAACTGCTCACAGAAACTCCTATGCCCTTTTTCGCTCCACTCCCGCTTTTAGTCGTAATTAATATTACACCATTTCCGGCTTGAGAACCATAAAGTGCAGCGGCACTTGCACCCTTTAAAACAGAAACACTTTCAATATCGTTAGGATTTATTGAGGACATGTAATTCCCGACGTCAATTCCCCCCGTCGTGCCAACAGTATTTGTAGCAACAGGAACACCATCAACAACAATTAAAGGCTGAGTTTCATTATTAATATTACCGCTTTTACCTTTCATAATTCCGGCTAATGAAGTAGCACCACGAATATTAAACATAACAGATGAAGTAGGCGAAGAAGTAAGACTATTCATCTGAACTCCGGTTATTTTTCCCTCCAATGATTTAAGCGCATTTGACACACCTCCCGTTTCCAAGTTTTCACTGTTAACCGAAGATATATTATACCCAAGGGCTTTCTTTTCTTTTTTCATCCCCAAGGCAGTTACAACAATCTCATCAACACCGATTGTAGATGTTGACAATGTAATATCAACAATAGATTTTCCATCAACAGGCATTTCCCGAGTTTGCATGCCTACAAATGAGAAGACCAGGACAGACTGAGCATCCGGAACATTAAGACTATAGCGGCCATCCATATCAGTAATTGTGCCCTGTGCCGTTCCTTTTACCTGGATTGACACACCTGGCAATAATTCACCTGCGGCGTCCTTTACCGTTCCGCTTACCTGCACCTGCGCGTAAACATAGACGGATAAAAGGAGAAACGCCATCATAAACAAAACCTTAGATAATTTGTTTTTCATAAAGATTAGCTATTAAGTTTAACAACATAAATTAAATCTCTTAAACCATTCATTACAAATTTCCGAAACGCTAAACCGATAAACCACTACTATCTTATTCATTTCACATAGAATTTTAACCCACACACAAAGCTTATCGAATGCAGATTAACATAAATTGTTAATATTTTATTACAGCAAAATCAAAATACAATGAATAAATTAGAGTTTTAGCACCTGTCGCGCACAGGTTTTTCCTCTGCCAGCGTAACATACAGAAAAGTATTTTTCATATTCCTGCGCAAAACACATAAACTTATCCTTTCATTATGTATACTTTACGTAAACGCAGAAACTAATCCACATATGTTCATATTTGAAAATTCTGTGTATACTTCGCCAGTAGTGTATTTACCTGTTCCGACTACATTACAAGAAAATTATCCCATTTTAAAAACTATAAAGAAAATTCGCTATTTTAAAGACAAATATCCGAAACACGCTTTAAACAGGGTTATTATTCTATCAAAAAGTTTGTATATTCACCTATTTAACACCTAAAATCAGTTTCTGATGCAGATACTTAAAAACCTATTTCAAACCGGCGGCGATCTTAACGGGCTAACGTTTGACCAACCCAACGCACTTTGGAATGACGGCAATTCGTACGTATTGAAAACCAGAATTGGGCTACTCATGTTTGACTGCGGGTGTGGAGACACGCTCGACCAGATTTTCACAAATATGAAATACTGGGGATTAAATCCGGATGACATTAAATATTGCCTGCTCACACATCCGCATTTGGATCATGCCGGGGGAGCACTCCTGCTAAAAAGAAAAGGGGTGAAAATTATTGCAATAAAAGAAACGGCAGACGCTGTGGCAGCCGGAGATGAACGTTGTGCCGGGTATCTTTACCACAAGAAATTTAACACCGTGCAAGTTGATTACACTGTTGTGGATGGACAACAGCTAAACATTTTAGATACGGAAATAACGGTCGGACACTACCCTGGGCACTCCATGGGATGCACGGCATACTCTTTCCGGCATGAAAATAAAAACATTGTAGTCAGTGGCGATATTATAGGGACACTGCTTGCCGGAGATTTTGGATGGGACGGCTCTTTTGATTTCGATAAGAAAACATATACAGAATCACTTCGCCGGTTTGCGAAACTGGATCCGGACATTATGCTTCCGGGGCACGGACTAATCTATTTCCATAAACCGCAATGGCGCATTGAAGATGCATTGAACAGCGCCCTGATTCAGTGGCGCTGACTAACTCAGCCAAATATACAACAGAAGTGTAATTACAGATAAAACACCAAGCTGAAGCCGCCAGTCACTTAACCCTTTGAATTTTTCAATTTTAGCAGACCAATTTATTGTGGTTTTTTCTAACTTTTCCGGCACTGTTTTTTCGGTAAAAAAAGATACTAGAAAAAGGACTCCGGTTATAAGTAACTCTGCCCACAAACCTCTGTATGCAAAGTTTAAAGTTAATTTATGATGTAACACTGGGAACAATTCTTTGCCAACGTCTGGGCCGATTAATTGATCGACCACAAAAACTGTGGATAGCAAAGCACCAAAAATAACAGACACCACCGCTCCTTTCAGAGTAACTTTTTTACTGATAATTCCAAAAAATATAGCGGGAAATATAGGAATTACCAAGTAGGCTGAAATAGTTTGAAGATATTTATAAAGCCCTTCTTCATTTTTATAAACCAGATATGCTGCACTTATTCCTAACAAAGTCATTATTATGATGGAAACCCGACCAAGTAACACCTGCTTCTTTTCAGAAGTAGAAGGGCGGAATTCAATTATAAAATCACGTACTATTAATGTTGAAACAGAATTTAATACTGCTATAAGTGATGTAACAAGTGCTGCTATTAATGAAGCTAGAAGCAATCCCCTCAACCCTGTTGGGAGCAGTTTATTAAGCATCAGTACAAAAGTCTGTCTGGTGGCATCGCCCTCCAATTCTCCTGGAAACAAGGCAAAAGCAATTACGCCGGTAACAGAAAATAAAAACACAGGTAAAAGTTTGAGAAGAGTTGCGAACATAGCCCCCCACCTTGCATTGTTTAAGTCTGGTGCGGCGAGCGCTCTTTGCACATTCACCTGATCCATCCCCCAATAAAAAATCCCTGCATAGAAGGCTGTTGCAATAATTCCCCAAAAGGGATAAACAGGATCGTCATATGGTTTATATATTGACATCATATCTGGTGCTTTTTCCAGCAGACTATTCCATCCGCCAACTTTATCGAGACCAATGGCCAACATAAAAGCTGCCCCTCCGATAATAATAATCGTTTGTATAGCATCCGTATAGACAACTGCTGTAAAACCTCCGATTATCGTAAAAACAGCAACAACCATTCCCACATAAAAAATTGTCGTCATAATATTCCACCCCAGAATACTATTCAGAACTAGAGCTCCAGCAAAAAGAGTAAAAGCCAATTTTGTCATTACACTGATAACCAACATAAGTCCGGAAAAAAAAGTACGCAAAGAACGATTATAGCGTAGTTCCAAAAACTCAGGAATGGTAAAAACTCTGTTTTTCATGTAGTAAGGAAACAGGATGGCGCAGGCAATACCAAGATTAATGGCAGTTGTTAACTCGACAGTCCCGGCAGAAAGACCATACCGATATGAATCTCCTGTTAATCCGACAATGTGTTCTGCTCCTATATTAGTTGCGAAAATAGAAGCGCCAATAATAGGCCATTTCACATTTCTTCCGCCCAAGAAAAAATTAGAACTATTTTTTCCGGCCTTCTTTACGAAAGCCATGTACATTCCAAAAGAAAGACTACCTGCGATTACAATAATCAAAACCAGCCAATCCCATGAAGAAAGATTAAGATTCATGTTATAAAATTTATTTCAACAAGATACTGTACAGATATTATAGCCCGGATATAATTCTCTCCATTCGGTTTACGCTTTGAACCATTGCTCTGACTGTATGATAATTGATTTTCCAGGAGTGCCCCATGTGCGTCCAGATGGGTTCGCCGCGACGTGTTAACAGCGGATACCATTCTCCAACACCTTTGTTTACTACTTTCTCAAAAACAAACCGATGCACATTCTTATATGCCTCTCCATACTTTTCATCTTCCAAAAGAATCACGGCATCGAGCAACCCGATGAGCACCTCAGCCTGTTGCCAGAACTCTTTTTCGCGATCATAAACTCCTCCTGAATGGGGCCCTTCAACAAAAACGCCGCCGAATTCATAATCAACTCCATTCTCGATGGTATGATTATAAATGATTCTGAAAAGCTCTTTGTAATTATTAACGTCTGCGCCCAAAATTTCAAGAGCATGATTCAACAGCCACGCAAATTCAGCATTGTGACCATAGCAGGTATTGTCTGTGGCATTTCCTTTTTGCCCTTCTTCAGAAAACCTGTCCCATCCCCAAATAATATCGAATTTAATTTGCGGAGCAACCGACCAGTCTTTGAAAAACTGAGGAATCCCGGTTTTATATTCAGGATGAATAATTCGGTTCAGCAAAAGGTCAATAACTTCCAGTAGTTTCCTGCGGTGCACATCCATTCCTGTGCATTCGTAAAGCGTTGTAAATGCTTCCATCAGGTGCATGTGAACATCCAGTGTTTTTCGGTCGCCGCCCTGGCTTCCGGAGCCACAAAGCGTCCAATCTCGATGGAACATTTCCCAGTAACCACCATACATGGAATCGACGCAATATTTCTGGATCAGGTCAAAAACTTTTTCGGCATACTCAACGCCCCGTTTGTCGCCGGTAGCCAGCGTGTATTCACTTAATGAATAAACAGCAAAGCTGTGCCCGTAAATAATTTTCTGATCAATTTTCACATTCCCTTTCCGGTCTAACATCCAAAAAAAACCACCGTTTTCGCCATCCCACATTCTGTCGAGCAGAAAATCCACACCGTGGCGCGCCATATCAGCCAGATTTCCGTTCCCATACCCGGCCCGGTGAGCCGAAGAAAGCGTATAAAGACATCGGGCCTGTGCAATCAACGATTTTTCATCTTCTCCCGTATCATTTCCTTTTTCATCAAAATGAGTAAGATACCCGCCATTTTCCTTATCAATCATCCGGGAGGTCCAAAAGGGCAAAAGCTCATTTACCAAATGGTTTTCGGCTTCATTTTTAAGTTGAATAAGTTCTTTTTTATCCATTAGAAGTAGTCGTTTAATTTCTGACAAAAATCAATTTCATTCATACAAATCACGGTAGAACAAGTCTTTCGCTTCGATTTTCATTCCGGGATTGTGTCCCTGAATCGCAAAATGCCCGGCCTTGTATTCATCGTCCTCGTAGGTCATCACCTTCTTATTGTTAATCCAAAACGTAATTTTTCCTCCTACTGCTTTTATTTTGTATGTGAACCATTCACCATCTTTTGTGAGAAGGTTGGTTGCTTTTCCGGTAGGAGTTCCGGGTTTCCAAAGCCAACCCGTGTGAGCATCCTGATTGTGGCAAATTTGTGCTTCGTACCCGCGAGGAAACCCGTCGGGATTATCTGCAGGGGGCACAGCTCTGAAATAAAAACCGCTGTTTGTTTTTTCGCCGGTGAGTCGAAACATCCCCTTAAACTCGAAATTGGAGGCAGTTGCGTCTGTATAAATATGCCCCATTCCACCTTCTCCGGTTAAAATTCCGTCATGAACTTCCCATGTGGCATTGCCGCGGACAAACCAACCGGTTAAGTCGCTTCCGTTAAATAGCGAGATCCACTTCGATTTAGCAAATAAAGGATTTGAGCTTCCAAGGATACAACCAAGGACAAATATTAAGGCTGTTTTTTTCATTTGATTTAGTTTTATGTTACTGAAAAAATTATGAGTTTGATTTTAACTGATGATGCAACTCCAGCAAAAAATCGCGATTATCTGCTGTAAGATAATGCATTTCGCCGCCCATCCGGTTAAAAGTTTTGCAGTAGCGCAGGTAGTATGCCGGATTGTCCATAGGTGGTTCTCCATCTTTTGCCCAGTCCCAGTCCGATTCCGCCAAATCCACAATCAACATGTAATGATTATCAATATGCGTCCCGTACTGAATTTCAACATTCTGTGACATAGACAGCGACTTTTCGAAAATCATGGGCGACATAACTGCCGATCCAACAGAAAGATATACGCCATCTTCAAGGTTACTTACGCTTTTTGCGAAGTACAGAAAATCGTTTAACGCAGTGCGGCCAATGGCAGCACCGTGGTTCATCGGGTGATTGTAAATAATATCGTGCCCAAACATTGGGTGGCCGGTAAAAGGAATGCCCAGTGCAAAAGCATTGGCCTGTACCGCATACTTTTTATACGGGTGGGGAATTTCCATCCAGCCGGGGGTCAGATTAAACTGCCGGATGGCGCCGGCAAAATCGATGGCGCCGGCTGCAGTTGCAGGGTCGCTTTCCATTTTTTGTTTTGCATATTCATATAAAAACGAAGGCTCAGGAATTTCAAGTCCTTCGTTATGAATCATTTTACCAACGGACTCTCCATAGCCAAGCCCCTCAAAACCACCAACAATTAAAGCCAAATTGATATAAAAACCGGTATCGTCCCAAATTCCGAATTGTCCCAGGTTGACATTTTCGCGTACGTCTTCACTTGATTTTCCCTGGTAAGCAAACTCCCAATCGTGAATAATTCCGGCGCCATTTGTTGCTAAATGGGTAATCCAGCCTTCTTTCATTAAAGCTATCAACGTTGGCGCCATTCCATTTTTAATGGTGTGAGCCCCAAAAGTAAGCATCCGCGATTTGCCCAGTTCTTTCGCTTTCCTGATTCTGTCGGCCGTTTTTTTGATAAGCTGTTTGCCTTTCTCCGTTAAATTTTGTGGAGCCTGATTTACAGGAATATGATCGCGTTCGATATAAACCTTGTTTTTACGATCGGCCAGTCGCTTGACATCTAACTTTGTTCTGTCGAATTTTAAATGCGCCATGAGTTTACGCTTGAATATTTAACACTTGTAACAATTTGGGCAACTGCGAAAAATCGGGAATAACAATATCCGCCCCTGCCTTAATCAACCGGGACCGTTTGCTTTCGTTCAGACTGTGGCGTTTTACTTCGTTGCTTGCAATTCCGATTGTAACTCCTCCCCTCTTGCGTGTCTCACGAATTTCCACCGGCCCGTCGCCAAACGCAGCGACCTGGCTGTTTCCTGCATCGCCAATATCATTCAGAATTCGGTCGAGCACCATCTTTTTAGCCTCCTTTGTTACATCGCCAACCGCACCGTATATACCACCTGTAAACAGATGAGCATACCCCAGAATACGAGCTTCGTTTTTTACGTCTTCTTCGTCGGTTCCGCTTGCCAGGTACAATGTTACACCGGCTTTATGTAATGTTTCGAGCAGTTTCACTGCATTCTTAAGAGTAACATCTTCCAGAGAAAGTTCGTTTCTTGAAAGTTTTGCTTCGCGTACACGAACCATTTTCAGCAAGTCGTCGTTATAAATTTTCTTGTAGCCAAACTCATCCAAAATCTCGCTTTCGGGAACCAAATCAAATTCCTTCACCAAATCAACCAGTCCTTTCATTTGAACCAGAGTTTGTATGCCGGTTGTTTTGTCAATAAAATCAACAACACGGTTCTGAACTTTATGATACAGCGCTTCATCCGCATCCTGAAAATGCTCCCCGAGAATTGCTTTCATCATCATTGGTTGCATGATGTGTTCCCAGCCTTCGCGCAGAGTTGAAATCGTGCCGTCGTGGTCGAAAATTGCATGGCTGATATTCAGTTTATCCGGCCATTCATTTACTATTTCAATTTCAGTATCCTCAAAATAAATGGCGTGGCGTGTATCTTCAGCCAGTTCCGGGCTATACACATAATCCGGGTCGGTCCCGATACTCATAATTTCTTCCGGCGATGCAGTTCCGGTTTGGAAAAGTTTCTGAACAGTAACACCTGCAACATAAGAACCAATTTCGGCGGCATCTTTCATTGTATAACCGGCAGCCAGAGCCGATGCAGCACCGGCCAGGTAACTGTCTCCGGCACCAACCGTGTCCACTTTCGATATTATCATTAAACCGTAAATATCGGTAACACCGTTCTCATCAACCACAACAGACCCTCGCGAGCCACGTGTGATAAACATTGGTTTCCCAAACTTTTCATAAAGAAAAAGCGCAGCTTCTTTTACTTCAGAATACAACACCACATCGGTGGCATCTTTTTCCAATCCAAACAAACGGGCGGCTTCTGTATCATTCATTTTACGATAAGCTCCGTCGTAAAAATCGTTGTAGTTACGGCTGTCCACGATAAATATTTTTTCTGGAAAACTTTGGATTACTTTTACCAGTTCCTGTTTAAAATATTCGGTGTGAATGCCAGACAAAACCTGTTGGTTTATAATAATTACATCTACTTCAGGAACTATATTCTTTAATTTCTGAATCAGTAGATCAGCCGTTTCAACAGAAAGATGGTTGTAGTTTCCAAAGTCGATGCGTCCCTCTTCAAAGTCGCCCACATAAGGTTTAGTGTAAACATGTGTTGACCAATCCTCTTCCTGAACCAGCAAATTATCCGGGTTAATTCCGTTCTTCTGCATAATTTTCACCATCTCTGTACCGTACGGGTCACTGCCAATTACGCCAAATGCGCGCACATCCTGCACTCCCATTGCAGTCAGATTGTTGGTTACATTTCCTGCTCCGCCCAATGAATAACGCTGTTCGCGAACAGGGCGGGTTTTCTGCCCGGTTTCAATGGAAATCTCACTTTTTGACTCGTCAATAAACCAGTAGGCATCCAAACAAAAATCACCCACCACGGCTATTTTTACCTTATTTATGTCACTTAATACTTTTTGTAGTTGCTCTTTATTCATGTCAAAAATATTTCAATTTCTAATTTTAATTAGTTGTCATTGACGGAGGTGAATCTTTCAATTTTATTCCCCAGCTTTTATTGGGTTCAGTCCCCATTTCGAATACGAGGGAACTTCCATTTCTAATTTCATCATGACTAAACCATGTCTTACTCAACTGGTTTCCTCCGATCGTTGCCGATTGAATGTATTTATTATCCTTTGAATTATTGTTTGCTTCGATTATGAATTCAGATGCATTGTAATATTTATCATTCAAATGAATAACAACTTTACTGAATTCGGGGCTACCAATTGCATACACGTTTTGCCCGGGTGCAACCGGATAAAATCCCATGGAACTCAATACGTACCACGCCGACATTTGCCCCATATCTTCGTTTCCACACAAGCCATCAGGGCCGGAGTGATAAAGATCATCCATCACTTTCCTGGCCAATTCCTGTGTTTTCCACGGAGCGCCGGCATAATCATACAGGTACAAAGTATGATGGCTGGGCTCATTCCCATGTGCATATTGCCCTATTAACCCTGTCACATCTGAAACGCTTTCCTGAACTTCGGAACTCATGGTGAAAAGCGTGTCCAGCTTATTAATTAAGTTCGATCTTCCGCCTTCGAAATCTATCAGCCCCTGAACATCGTGAGGAACAAACCAAGTGTATTGCCAGGCATTTGCTTCGGTATAATGCCTTTCATCTCCATGCCCCACGAAAGTGGGATTAAAAGGTGAAAGCCACTTGCCATCGCTGTCTTTCGGGCGAGCCAAACCGGTTTCTGCATCCATTACATTTTTATAATTAGCTGCCCGTTGCATAAACAATTTGTAATCGTCTTCTTTACCCAGCGCCTTTGCAAGCAGTGCCACACACCAGTCGTTGTAAGCATACTCCAGTGTTCTCGACACCGACTCCCTTACTTTGTCATACGGTAAATAACCCAAATCCATATAATAACTCAACCCGATTCTTCCTTTGGAACGGTGCTCAGCCGGAGGAGTTTCCATGGCGTTTTTCCGAACTGCTTCGTATGCTTTTTCAACATCAAAATCGGCAATTCCTTTTTGATAAGCATCTGCAATGGCAGCCACCGGATGATCCCCAATCATATCATTGGTGTAACTGTTTCCAAATTGCTGCGGTGTTGGCAGCCAGCCTCCCTGTTCAAACTGGGCCAGCATAGTACGAATGGCATTTATATTTCTTTGCGGTTCAACAAGTGTGAGTAATGGCATTTCTGCACGGTGAGTATCCCACAAAGAAAAATCGCTTAAGTAAGTAAAATCTTCCGCCGTGTGAACCTGTCCATCCAATCCCACATATTTTCCATCAACATCGCTAAAAATTGCCGGAAACAACAACGAATGATAAAGTGCAGAATAAAACGTAACCTTTTTATTCCGATTGTAAACCTCATCATTCGCTTCTGGAGTTTCGATTTCAATTTTACTTAGAGCCGTATTCCATTTTTGTTTTGCCTGTTCTTTAATTTCGTCAAAATTCCATCCGGGTATTTCAGTGTCAAGATTCAGACGGGCCTGTTCAATACTTGTATAAGAGATGCCCACTTTAACTTCAATTATTTCATTTTCAGAAGTTTCATAATCAACATACGCACCAATATATTTTCCCGCGTCCTCTTTTGAACCTTTTTTGATGTTTTCTTCGTTCCATGTTCCGCTGGCCTTAAAGGGTTTGCTGAACCTGGCACAGAAATAAACATTTTTATGCTTTACAAAACCGTGCGATGCCCGATGCCCCACAATTTCGGTGTCACTAACAATTTCAATCTCACTTCCTACCCTATAATTATTTCGGATTCCATGTCCTCCATCAACCAATATATGCGTATTGTCCGATTCGGGGAATCTATATCGATGAAAACCGGCACGTTCCGAAACGGTTAATTCAGCTTTCACCGAATAGTCTTTTAATATTACGGAATAATACCCGGGAGAAGCCGTTTCTTCATTGTGAGAGAAACGGGAACGATAACCTTCATCAGGATTTTCCTTGCTCCCGGGAACGACTTTTACATCGCCGGTTATTGGCATTAGCAAAACATCGCCCCAGTCGCCAGCGCCCATTCCGCTTCGGTGCAAATGGCTAAATCCCATCACAGAATTATCGCTGTAATGGTAACCAGAGCACCAGTCCCAGCCTTCGGTTCCCGTATCGAGGCTCAACTGAACCATCCCCCCGGGAAGCGCAGCCCCCGGAAAAGTGTGCCCGTGATAATCCGTTCCAATCATCGGACTCACGTAATCAACATAACTGACAGCAGCTTCTTCTTTCCCCGGCACACAAGCAATTCCGAAAAACATTGTAAATGCCCAAACAACTATTATTCTAATATTTTGATTCATTTTAATTGATTTAGTATTTTTTCTTCTATACAAAATCAGACTTCTTCCAGCACATTCGTTTCCACGATCTTTCCTGAACTGGTATCCATCCTCAACGTTTTAATTTCGCATGGTCTGAAACTACCTTGCCAAGTTGTGTTTGCAAACAGTAAGTCTAATGAGGCATTTGTTTGTTCTCCGGAAGTTTCCACGCAACGAATAATAACATCGTTATTATCTTCTGCCTGTTTGATGGATGAAACAATTACATTCGGTTTATCGATCGACAGCAATGATTTGGTTTTAGGAAGTTTACCACCATGAATTCCCTGATAAATACAAACGGGTTGTGCTATAAAATCCTCAGCAATCCTGGTAATTCTATTCTCCTTCCACGAATTGCTATGCGGAACAAGCAACATTCGAAAAGTATGGATTCCCTGATCCATCCATTGGTAAGCATTTTCCAAATGCAGTTCTTTTGGCCGATGATGCGCAAAAACAGCAGAACGTGCCACCGAAATACGCATGTCGTTTCCGATTACATTATATCCATACTTTGCGTCATTAATTACAGTTAATCCGTACGTTTTTCCATTTTGTATTCCGGTGACATCAATCCAGCGTTGCCCAGGATTTTCATCGCCATTGTTATCGCGTGCTGTAAATCCGTATGGCACTTCATACGTCGCTTCCGGTGATTCAACATTTACCGGGAACGAAAATTTCAGCATTTTCAATTGTTCATGCCAATCGAGTGAAACATCAGCTTCAATATTTTTTGATCCCTTGGTAAGAGACCAGTCGATTGTTAGAGTAGAATTTCCATACGTGGAAACAACCCTGACTACACTCTTTACTGGCCCGTTCAGAATAACTCTAACATTTGCATTTCCAAAAGCACCAATTTCATCAGAAAAAGCTTTTACATCGTGGCTCCACGTGTCGCTCGGATCGTCTATAACTACAGCTTTACATCCACTTTTACTTCCAGCAAAAACTTCATTCCCGGCTTGCTTATCGATAATGCCAATTTCACCATTTTCAGAGAAGCTTATCTTGTAGAACTCATTTTCAAGCGTATTATTAACGGCAATCACCCCATTTTTTACGGTAGGAGATTCGGCATCAAAAAGCCTTATTTGACGATAGCCAAATGCAGGAAGGGAAACTTCTGTAATCAGTTTTTTACGGCTTCCCGTTTCAGTAGTCCCTGCTGCCCATTGATGCGGCAAAGCTTTTCCATTTTCGTCTTCAACTCTTGAAGATTTATGCCTGTCGTTCCAGTTAAAATCATACTCAACAGTCTTTTTTATTTCCCACGCATGTGGATTAAAAACTACCAGATATTCAGAATCGGGATCTTCTGATGCAATTTGCCATTCCAATTTTTGAATAGCTTTGTATGTTGCTTGATGCGCTATATCCATTGCAAAACCATACCCTTCTTTTGCACTGGCAGAATGTTCGGGGAGCGACGTACCTGCCAAACTATCGTGAAACTGGAGGAACAGAACTCTCTGCCAGGCTGAAGAAAACTCATTCTTTGGATATTTTGCTCCCCACACGACGTTGCCTAATGCAGTCAGTTTTTCAGCAGTAATCAGCGCTGCTTCCGTTTGGCGATTGCCCTTCTTAATTTCGATTTCAGCAGTGTAACAACCCTGTGCATGATGCTGCAAATCTTCTGTAACTGTTGGCAAATCAGAATTCTTCTTTTCTATTTCATCGAAATAACGATCCATCGTACTAAAAAATACTTTGGGAGACCCCTCCTCTGCTTTCAAATTTTCAATTGACTTAATATTTTCTTTTGTTGCTCCACCGCCATGATCTCCTGCACCGTAAAACGCCATAAAACTTTTCACCGGTTCATTTTGAACACGCTCCAATATTTGTTCAACACGCCGATTTACAGGTTGTGTTTCATTATAACTAATGGGAATTCTATAAGTCAGAACCTTTGAGCCATCGGGGCTTTTCCACCAAAACAAGTTAGCTGGAATATCTTTTTCGTTGGGGCCAGGACGCATAAAAACATAACGTTTCATCCCCTGCTGATTCAATATTTGAGGCAGAGTGCCAGCATGACCGAATGAATCAGGGTTAAATCCAATATTAGCTTTTCTTCCGAATAACCGTTCAAACGTTTTTTGTCCGTAAAGTCCCTGTCTCACCATGGCTTCTCCTCCAGGAATATTTACATCAGGTTCGACCCACCATCCCCCAACAATATTCCAACGTCCTTCATCTACTCGCCTTTTTATTTCTTTTATCATCTCTGGATCATTCTCTGCAACCCACTCATAAAATAAAGCAGAACTTGCAACAAACGTAAAATCCTGAGTTTCTTTCATTCTTTCCAGATTGGAACGAAAAGTACTATGCACTATGGACATACCTTCATGCCATGGCCACAACCACACCGGGTCTATATGCCCATGACCAATCATGTGAAAACGAAAATTCGAAGCATTGATGGGCCACATGCAATGCCTATCAGTAATTCTGGGAAAAAAAGTTTTCACCGGAGCAAATACCACCGCAGAGGTTCCGGCTACCGTTTTATTTATAAAATCTCGCCGTGAAAGTGAAGATTCATTTATTGATGATGTCTTTTCCATAATATTGATAGTTTTATTGTTTACTCGTGTATTCAGTATTATTTTCTGCCAAACATCTCACATTCGACAATCATACAGATTGCATGGTACACCGGCAGATGCAATTCCTGCACATATGCTGTTCGCTTTTCGGGAACATTAATCAGCACATCGCAAAAATCTTTCATTTTACCCCCCGTTTCTCCGGTCAGTCCGATAGTAATCAGTCCTTTGGCTTTGGCTACAATTAAAGCATCAACCACATTTTTTGAGTTTCCAGACGTACTCAAACCAATGAGAACATCTCCCTTGTTTCCCAAGCCTGTGACTTGCTGGGCAAATACCACGTCACTATTTATATCGTTTGCAATTGCTGTTGTCAAAGCGGTATGGGCAGATAACGAAACGGCAGGTAATCCCTGTTGCAGTTTTTCAGATAACATGTCTCCTCGTTCCGGCGAAATCTCTTTTATTTTTTTCTGCAAATCAGGATTTAACGGACGGTGACCTTCAAAACTTTTCATTAATTCGCCAACAATATGATCGGCGTCAGAACTGCTTCCCCCGTTTCCACAAGCCAATACTTTTCCTCCGTTTCTAAACGAATTGATTATAATTTCTGCGGACTCTTCTATTTTTCCTTCCAGAGGACTTAGAGTGCTGTAACGATTTAGCAATTGTTGCAAAATTTTACTACTGCTCATTTATTTCTTATTTTCAGTTTTTGCTGTTATAATATGCCACGCACAAAGCAGCATAATCGCCAATAGAATCCCCCAGCAATGCAGGCTTAATTTCGCATACATTGAAAGCGGAAGGGATTGCTTCTTTTCTCAGAATACGCTCAACATGTGGCTTGAACAACTCTTCATTTCGGGCATAAATACTTCCAATAACAATACACTGCGGGTTAATAATATCGATAAGAATTGCCAATCCGCGCCCTAAATACTCACCTGAAATACGAATAATTTCCCGGGCGACGGTATCATTTTTATGAGCAGCCAAAGCCACATCTTTTGCAGTTAATTCGGTAGCCTTTTTAATATCAGGACAAAACTCCACCTTCTCCCCTTTTTCCAGCTTTGCTGTAACAACCGATGCAGCCAGCTGTGCAATTCCTCCCCCACTGCAAAAACCTTCAAACGAACCTGCTTTCCCGAAGCCAACCGGCCCACTTTCAGCAAGCCGAAGGTGACCAACCTCGCCACCAAGATCATTGGTTCCGGAGTAGAGCTTTCCATTCAAAATCAATCCTGCTCCCATGCCCGTGCCAAAAGTCAGAAAAATCATATTCTGAGTCCCTTTTCCCGCACCCATAAGCCACTCAGCCAGCGCACAAGCATTGGCATCGTTTTGAATAGCTACCGGAACTCCGTATTTCTCAGTGAAATTTTCTACAATATGCACGTTATCCCAGCCGGGAAGATTGGGTGGAGAATAGATAACACCTTTTTGGGAATCGAGCGGACCTCCACAACTGATGCCGATACCGGCAAGCCTTTGCTGAGGAAACTCGCTGAACAGCTCGTTGATGTGCAGATCAAACTCTTCAAGAATTTCTTTGTAGCCCCGCTCTACGCGAGTTTCGAACTGAATGCGCCGGAAAACATTGAAATTTCCATCGCCAACAACTACCGCGCATTTGGTTCCGCCAATATCAATACCTAAAAAATAGGCTTCTTCATCGTTCTTCATAGTTTCAGGATGACTTTGTTAAATCGGTTTAGCAAAGCTAACAAATTATTTTTTACTTGAGCTTCTTTCTACAAAATTTGTTTTCAGCATTACTTGTTGAGGGTTCTTTTTGCCTTTTCGTTTATTCATTAAATCCATCAAAATTTTAACCGACCGGCTTCCAATTTCTTTCAACGGCTGGGCAATGGCAGTAACTGGAGGATTGCTGATTCGATAAGCATCCGGATCATCAAAACTAACAACGGCCAAATTGCCGGGCACTTGCAAACCGAGAGAATGAATACACTCCAGCCCCATCACCCCTACTTTGCTGGTAGTAAACAAAACGGCATCCGCTTTTTCAGCTCCGCCAGCCAGTTCTGTAACAGCCAACAGCACATCATCTTTTTCGTGTGAAAACGGCAGTGTTTTAATCCGGCTTTCCGCCACCTCAATATTTGCATCTGCCAGCGCTTTTTTATACCCTTCGAGCCGCTGTGACATATTTACCAGTTTATCGTTAATGGTAACACATGCAATTTTTTTGTACCCCTCTTTTATCAGATGTTGGGTAGCATCGTACGCGGCCAGGAAATTATCAACTACGATATAATTGGAATCGATTTCCGGGAAAAACCTATCGACCAAAACATAAGGAATTTTGGCCTCTTCCAATTTCAGTATTTGCTCTTCGCTGCCCGTTGGAGGCGAAATAATAAAGCCGTCCACAAGTCCCTGCTGCAACACTTCTATTTGCTGTTTCGACTTTTCTGCTTTTTCATCGGAGCTACAAAACATAACGCGATAGCCGTGTTTAGACGCTTCGTTTTCAATTTCGCGGCCAAGCTTACCAAAAAACGGGTTGGCAATATCAGCGATAATTAACCCGATGGTATTTGTTTTTCCGGTTCGCAAACCTTTGGCAATCTGATTAGGCTGGTAATTCAATTCTTTTGCCTTTGCAATCACCTTCTTGCACACTTTCTCGCTGATTCGATGCTCCCGGCCTTTGCCATTCAGCACCAACGACACCAGTGTTTTCGAAACACCAAGTTCCACCGCAATATCATTCAATGAGGTTTTCTTCATTCGGCTGTACTTTGTTTTTTTGTCAAAATTAACGACTTATTGCAAATAAATAAACTTTTCAATCCGTTACTCCTTTTTCAACCGCTCCTGCTCCCATCCATGATCGACATATTCCCAGGAAATATCTTCATCGTTTATTTTTACATAAACAAAACCTTCTTTGGTATTGTGCCGCCTCCCTTTCCATCCGTTCCCGGCAATGGAACCACCGGTGATGTAATGAAAACGATCGTTTACAAAACCATATTCTTTCCAGTGAATGTGCCCTTGTAAAAGCAATTTCAAATTTCGGTTTTTAAACAATTCAAATACTGCCGCAGAATTTTCCACCGTACGGACACCTCCATTTACAAACTGCCAGGTTGAAATTAACGGGATATGCGACACCACAACTATCGGAGTTGACTGATCCACCATTTTCAAATCAGATTTCAGCCACTCCAGTTGTTCCTGATGAATGTATCCTTTGTACCGCTTGTTCTCGGTAGTTTCAAGCGAATTCAGCACAATAAAATGCCAGCCTTTGTGGTTAAAAGAATAGTAAGTGTCGCCAAAATGTCGTTCGAACATGCCGTATTTATAGTCCGGATGAGTTTCGTCTTCGGGGCTTTCTTCGTAAACAGCAAACAAATCGTGATTTCCCAAACAATTGTACACCGGCATTTCAAAACCGGTGCACATCTTTTTATTCAGCAAAAACAGGGAATCGCTACGCGACTGATTTCCCCGCAGGGCATCAAAAACCAAATCGCCTCCGGTAAGCACAAAATCAGGGTTCAACTGATTCACTTTGTCTATAGCCATTTGAAAACCTTCTGGAGCGTTCATATCAGGCCGGATATGAATATCGGTAAGAAAAGCGAATTCGAAGGAGTTTTCCATTTGTTCGAACTCCCCTTGCCCGACAACGGTCTCCCCAAAAAACAAAACCAACAACAATACTCCTAAAATCCTACAGGTCATATTTTAGTCCTTTTTAACGACGATTCTGTATTACGCTCCAAATTCTACCCTCAATAAGCCGCAAACTGCAGCACATCATATTTTATTTTTGAAAAAAGGGCACATTTGAAATTTTATTCAAGAAACCATTTAATACTGATAAATTCCACTACTATGTTCGCCTGTTTTAATGTTATTTTGATTTGTTGATTTATTGCCCAAATTCAACCGGGTTTCGTGCAATAAAATTTACTATTATCTCTTTTACAAGACAATTAATCAGAAATACAGGACAAGATTCTAACAGAAAATCATCGTTCAAAACCATATTTTTACAAACAGGAATAAACAGAAAAATTATTTCGTGCTTCAAACAAAGTATCCGCTATAAAAAAAATACCGCAAACCGATGGAACATAAACAAAACAAATTAATCAGCCTGAAACATGAGCTAAAGGAGAGTGCCGCTTGGACACTGCTGCTAACTGTTTTTTTTATCTTCTCTAACTATGAAAAAGGTGTTGTAACAAACATGCTTACAGCTTTACCATTTTTTGTGGTTTTATATTTTCTGCTGTTTTCTATCGGTAGGGAAAAAGTTTCGGAAAAGATACAATCGTGGATAAATGCTGACATCAAAAAAATTGTGCTTTTTCCGGCATTCCTGATTGTGCTCTACTTTGCATATTGCTTTTTAAGCGGCGACAATCCGTTAAAAGGAGTTGTTTCAATGGTTCCTTTCCTGGTTTTCTTCCCGGTTTTGGTTTTCGCCTCCCGCCGGAAAAATGAAAAAAAACTGGACTGGCTCGATTTTGCAACTTATACGCTGTTTCTGCTCCCTGTTACACTAATAAACGCAAAACCTGCCGGGCACATGCCCGTCGCCGGAAACAGTTTCGACTCGGCTTACCGCATTGTAATTATGCTAACGGCAGTTTATGCTTTTATCCACGTGCGAGGATTGAAAGACGCCGGCATTTTTCCCGTATTCAAACTCAGGCATCTGTGGCTTGCAATTTGGGTTTGGGCCGTTTTCTACGTTTCCGTTTTTATCATCGGATATTTTGCCGGATTCATTCAAATTAAAGGACACGACAGCTATTCTTTTGACCTTATCCAAAAAATCTGCCTCACTTTTATAAAAGCATATCTGCACACAGCCCTGTTCGAAGAGCTGTTCTTCCGCGGATTGTTGCAGAATATGCTTGAAAAACGAATTCGCCAGTCAAACGCCTGGTCTGCCTTTTGGAAATGGGGACTCATTATTCTGCTTCCGCTATCTGTTTTAGCGGGTTATACAATTAAAGGAAACATGCAATGGTTTCCCGCGGCAGTCACCCTCGCAATGTTCCTGGCGGCCTGGTTCATCGAAAAATCAGGGAAAATCAACCCGGGAAATTATACCTCCCTGGCCATAACCGGAGTACTTTTCGGGCTGGTACACTACCATGCCGGTTCTATTATTTATATTGGGTTTGCCAGCATTGCCGGCTGGGCGTATGGCTATACCTGGATAAAAACGAAAAATGTATTTTACGCTGCATTGGTACATGCACTGGTTGGAATTTCAGCACTGGTTTTCGGGCTGGAACTGCTTAAATAAAATCTAAAAAGTTGAACAGAATGAAAAATACTCTCTCTCTTTTAACCACTGCCATAATTTTCCTGTTTTTCGGATGCAGCTCTGATAAACAGCAGGTTTCTATTGTTGATTATGTTGACCCGCACATTGGGACAGTCGGTCATTTGTTGCAGCCAACACGCCCCAATGTACAACTGCCCAACCAGATGATCAGGATGCACCCAATCCGGACCGATTACCTGGATGACCAGATTGATTTTTTCCCGCTAACCATGTCGTCGCACCGGCATCCCCCGCTTTTCGGGATACTGCCCGGCACCGGAAATCCGGGTTCCGGAACATGGAACGCTCGCCAGACTTACGACCACGATCTGGAAATTGTCAAGCCTTTTTTCTACTCGACATATTTAATCGACGAGGAAATCACAACAGAATTTGTTCCCGGAAACAAAACCGGAATGTTCAGGTTCTTTTTTCCTGCCGGTGAAGAAAAGCGTTTAAGAATTCATACAAACCACACAGGTAAATGGAATCTTCTTTCAAAAACAACCATTTCGGGCATTGAAGAATTTGAGGGAATGACAGCTTATGTTTTTGGGGAATTCAATTTCGATGCAAAAACAGAATTAACAGAAGAGGGACAAAAAGCAATTTTATGGGCTGAATTTCCGAACGAAAATCCTGAAGTCTTCTTCAAATACGGCATATCGTTTATAAGTATTGAACAGGCAAAACAAAACCTCGACAATGAAATTGCCGGTTGGGATTTTGAAAAAATGGTGGAGAACGGAAAAAAAATATGGGAGGACGCGCTTTCAAAAATTCAGATAACAGGCGGAACTGAAGCACAAAAACGGACGTTCTACACATCGCTTTACCGCACCTACGAACGGATGATTAACATTAACGAGGATGGAAAGTATTACAGCGCTTACGACCACAAAGTTCATGAATCGGATCGCGACTTTTATGTAGATGACTGGGTCTGGGATTCTTATCTGACTCACCACCCGTTGCGTATGATTATCGACTCAAAAAAAGAAGCCGACATGCTCAGTTCCTACGTAAAAATGTACGAACAAAGTGGATGGATGCCGCAATTTCCGCTTCTCTTCAAAGATAATCCGGCCATGCACGGATTTCATTCCTCCATTGTTTTTTTGGATGCGTGGCGAAAAAGCATTCGAAATTTTGATGTTGACAAAGCGTACGAGGGAATGAGAAAAAATGCCACCGAAGCCACTATGTTGCCATGGAGAAATGGCCCGAAAACCATACTCGATGACTTTTACCGGGAGCATGGTTTCTTCCCTGCGCTAAAACCCAGCGAAGCGGAAACAGTACCGGAAGTGCATAGTTTTGAAAAGCGACAAAGCGTGGCCATCACACTGGCGCATAGTTACGACGACTGGGCGCTGGGACAAATGGCCAAAGAACTTGGGAAGGAAATCGATTACAACTACTTCAACAAAGAAGCAGCCAACTACCGGAATTTGTATCAGCCGGAAACCAGGCTCATGATGCCCAAAGATGCTGACGGGAACTGGATTGAAATTGACCCAAAATTTGACGGAGGCTCCGGTGGCCGCGATTACTACGACGAAAACAACGGATACACCTACCAGTGGAATGTTCAGCACGACATTCACGGACTGATTGACCTCATGGGAGGCCGCAAAGCGTTTTCACAAACTCTCGACCAGCTTTTCCGGGAAAACCTTGGGCGGACAAAGTACCAGTTCTGGGCAAAATTTCCCGATGCCACCGGCCTTGTCGGGCAGTATTCAATGGGCAACGAACCCAGTTTTCATATTCCCTACTTGTACAATTTTGCCGGAGAGCCGTGGAAAACTCAAAAGCGAATCAGATTTTTGCTGGATGTGTGGTTCAAAGACAACATTTTTGGCATTCCGGGCGATGAAGACGGCGGAGCCATGACTGCATTTGTGGTTTTCTCGGCAATGGGTTTTTACCCGGCAACTCCGGGCATTCCGGTTTATACGCTTGGCAGTCCTCAGTTTGAAGAAATAAAAATTAACCTCGAAAACGGAAATGTTTTCACACTCAAAGCATACAACTGCTCCGAAAGAAACAAATACATTCAATCGGCAAAACTGAACGGCAAACCTCTAAAACGAACCTGGTTTACCCACGAAGATTTAATGAACGGAGCAACCATTGAACTGGAAATGGGCTCTAAACCAAACAAAAACTGGGGCACGGAAATATCCGCTGCTCCGCCATCTAAACTTGAAATAACCAACTAAAGATGAAACAAGTAAAGTTTTTTCTATTTATCGGGCTAATTCTTCCTTTTACAATTTTAGGACAGCCGATTGAAAATCAAACAATAAAGCAGGATGTTGCCATTCGCCACACCAAACGGGAGGGATTTACTGACGAAAAAGTAAAGGCCATATTTCTGGAAAACAACATGCCGGTTGCCATTATTGAAAATTCGGTCTACAAGTGGGACGGAAAAAACTGGCTTCCGGCTCCGGTTCAACATCGCAAAAGAAACACATTGTTTTCCGGATTGCCCGAAAAAGTGGGTGCCGTTTTGTGTTCTATCACTTACAACGGAAAAAATTTTGCCGGGACTGAAAATGGTTTGTATTGTTCTGAATCCGGAAAAAATAAATGGGAAACGGTTCTGCCGGGCGACGATAAATACCGATGGGCACCATCCGATGTAAGTGTTTTAACAGAAGATAGTGAAGGCCGGCTTTGGTTTGGCGCAGAGCAGGGAGTGGGCTGCCTTCAAAAAAACACATGGAAACTATACGCGGGCGACGAAGGATTGCCGTACAATCGTTTTACCTGTGCTGCCGCCGGTCCCGACGGGATTGTTTGGTTTGGCACAGAAAAAGGTGCTATACGTTTCAAAAACGGCCAGTTTCATTATCGGTTTAGCCTCCGCTGGCTCCCCGATGATTTTGTGAACGACGTGGTTGTTCAAAAAAACGGAACCGCATGGTTTGCCACAAACAAAGGCGTTGGGCAAATTGCACCCCGCTCCATGACATTTGAGCAGAAAGCGCATTATTTCACCCGGCAAACAGAAACCCGCCACCAGCGAATGGGTTTTATTGCGCCAAACGAACTGGAAGTTCCTTACGACACGGCGTCGTTTAAGCACGGCATTTCTGACAACGACGGGAAATATACTTCCATGTACGGCTCGGCACAGGCTTTCAGGTATGCAGTAACCGGCAGCCAGGAAGCAAAAAAGCTGGCCAGAAGAAGTTTCGAAGCATGCAAATGGCTGGTGGATATTACCCACGAACCGAGATTTCCGGCACGGGTAATTGTACCTCACGACTGGCCGGAGCCGCTGGCTGACCCCGAATACAGCCATCAGATGAACATCAGAACCCAGCAGAACGATCCGTTTTGGAAAGACATTAATCCCCGGTTTGTAAAAAGCAAAGACGGCAAATACCTTTGGAAATGCGACACCAGTTCCGACGAACTGGCCGGGCACTATTTCTTTTATGGAATTTATTACGACCTGGTTGCTGAAACAGAGGAAGAAAAAGCTCCGGTACGCGAGGTTGTTGCCGACATAACCGACCACCTCATCCGCAACGGTTTTTTCCTGCGCGACCACGACGGAAAAGCCACCCGCTGGGGAAATTTTTCTCCTGAATTTTGCAATTCCATCTGGGGCTGGGATCAACGCGGACTAAATTCAATGATGATGCTTTCGTTTTTAAATGTTGCCAAACACGTAACCGGCAATGCGAAGTACGACAAAGTAGCTCAAATGCTGCGGAACGAACACAACTACCACATCAACGCCATGCACGGGAAAGAATTTTTTCCGCCGGACAATGTAGTTCCTTGGGACAATAACCTTTGCCTGATGAGCATGCTGGGACTGATGAACTACGAAACTGATCCGGAACTGTTAATCATGTACCGCATGTCGCTCGAAAATTCGTGGCTGCACATCAGCAAGCAAAAAAACGCTTTTTGGGACGCACTCTACTCTGCTATGGCCCAAAAGTTTGCGCAACAGGTTGCAGAAGGATATTTCAATAACGAAAATGTTTTTCCGGAAGCCGGAAGTTTTACCAACAAAGCCGTTTCGACACTGGCGGAATACCCCGACCTTGGAAACCACATTAAGGAGATGTTGCAACAAATTCCTCTCGATTTAATTGGTTACGAAATGGACAACACGCACCGATTGGACGTGGTGCAAGACCCGGCTCCCGGACAAGATCCAACCGTTGGCTGGCGGAAAGACGGGTTTGCGCTTCCGGTTGATGAGCGTGGTCATGTAAGGCAGGATCGCGATGGATTTGCACTTCATTTCAAGGAAGTTGGCGGCGTAAATGCAGAGCAGGAAGGAACTTTCTTTTTGCTGCCGTATTACATGGCACGATACTATAAGTTGATAAAATAATCAATCATTCGGATACGAACTGCCGACGACAAATGCAAAAAAACGGGAAATCGCCGACAGAAATTCAGCAGCTCAAAAGGCTGCTTTTTTCTTTTCAGCCAAAAAAATCCCGGAAAAACTTTTCCCGGGAAACTAATAATCAAAAAATCTTTGGAGTGACTATTCAAACCAACCATCAACGGTTGCTTTATTTTCTTCATACCATTTTGTGGCACCGGCTTCTTCTCCTTCGGCTTTTATTGTTGCCAGTAAACCATACAGTTGTTCTTCACTAAGGTTAAACTTTTTGAAGAACGAGGCAACTTTTGGCATGTCCTCTTCAAACCCTCTTCTTGAAAGAATTGCGCACACGTCTTCAGGATAAACACCTTTTGGATCTTCGAGAAATTTCAAATCGAAGTTGGCCCATTTGAAATGAGGCTTCCAACCAGTTACCACAATCCATTCTTTATTCTTTATTGCTTTTTCGAGGCTGGCAACCATGGCCGGGCCGCTGGAAGTAATCTGCTCAAAATCGAGGTTGTACGCTTCAATTGCTTTCACCGTATTTGTATGAATTCCGGCGCCACTTCCAATCCCTACAATTTCGCCGCCAAATTTATCTTTGTTCGCATTCAGCTCTTCAATAGAATTTATGGTAACATACGAAGGCACCACCAGTCCGGTTGTTCCACCACTGAACGATTCTCCCAGTTTTACCAGTTTATCGCCGTAATCGTCCCAATAATGCCGGTGGGTGTTAGGCAACCATGCATCCAGAAAAACATCGCCTTTTGAATTTGGCTTCGACAACTCGCCATAAATCAAACCCGGTTCCAGATTGGTTAACTCCACTTCGTAACCGTGGTTTTCGAGGGCTACTTTTGCCAAGTGTGTGTAAGCAACACCTTCGGCCCAGTTCGGATACAAAATATTCACCTTTTCTTTTTGTTCGCCTTTTTTGCTGTTGCTGCATGAGCTAAACGCAATAGCGAGCCCCACTACCAGAAACAGACTTAATAAATTTCTTAATTTCATCATAATTATTGTTTTTAATTTTACTTATTTTTTATTTGCAAATGACTGCGTAATGCGGTCGAGCACAATGGCCAGAATTACAATTCCCAGTCCCGATTCAAACCCTTTGGCAATATTATTCTGCTGAATCCCCTGGTAAACGATACTTCCCAGTCCTTTTGCACCAACCATTGACGCAATTACCACCATTGACAATGCCAGCAAAATAACCTGGTTTACTCCGGCCAGAATTGTGGGCATCGCCAGCGGCAACTGAATTTTAAACAGAATCTGGTTTTCGGTTGCGCCAAAAGCACGGCCCGCTTCGATTACATCTTTCTGTACATTTTTTATTCCGAGGCTGGTAAGCCGCACTGCCGGCGGCAACGAAAAAATAACCGTTGCAATAACACCGGGCGTGTTTCCCACACTAAAAAAGAAAATGGCCGGAATCAGGTAAACAAAAGCCGGCATGGTTTGCATAAAATCCAGAATAGGCCGGATAATAGCATCTGCTGTTTTGTTTTTTGCCGAAAGAATTCCAAAGGGAATTCCCAAAATCAGGGCAATTAATGTAGACACGAGCACCAGAGTTGTCGTCTGCATGGCTTCCTTCCAATAGCCCATTCCGTATATTAGCAGGAACCCAAGAATAACAAAAAGTGCCAGCCCCAGACCTTTTTTCAATCCCTCTTTTTTGAAAACTTTACGGCCGGTTTTGGCATAGTAGGCCAAACCTGCAATTACCAGCACAAACAGAATAAAGGGAACAGACAACAACGTGTCGTTCATCACCTCCACAGTCCACGAGATTCCGTCGTCGATTGCCCGCCAGATAACAGAAAAATTTTCTTCCAGCGCATTAATCCCTTTTTCAATATATTTTCCTAAATCTATAACTCTATCCATATTAAATATCGTTAGCTTTTTCAATTAATTCATTCACTTCCTCGTCGCCGTAGCGGGTAGCTTCAATAATGAGAGAAGTCTGGGCAACCAGGCCGAGCAGTTTGCCTGATTTTTCATCGACCACTGCAAGTGGATATCTATGGTTAGAAATCAGGGGAAGCATCTCTTCCACCGTATAATCTTTATACACACTCGGAACATCAGTTCTCAGCGCTTTACTTACCGATGTTTCTTTGGCTTCAGCAAGTTTCAGTGTGTCTTTCAGCCAAACGTATCCTAAAAATTTCCTGTTTTCGTCTTCAACCGGCAGCGCGTCCATCCCGGCGGTGCGCATTTTACGAATTGCCCCTTTGGGACCATCTTTTGCAAGTTGAATCAGCGTTGGCTTATTAAACATTAAAGTTTCGGCGGTGATAATGGTTTTGCGATCCACTTTCTCCACAAACGCCTCTACATATTCACTTGCCGGGTTTGTCAGAATCTCTTCGGCAGTTCCAATTTGCTCAATTATCCCGTCTTTCATAATTACAATCCGGTCGCCAATTTTAATGGCCTCGTCCAAATCGTGGGTAATAAACACAATGGTTTTGCGCAACTTATCCTGAATTTGCAAAAGCTCATCCTGCATATCGGATTTAATTAGCGGGTCGAGTGCAGAAAATGCTTCATCCATTAACAGCACAGCGGGGTCGTTTGCCAAAGCCCGGGCCAGTCCTACGCGCTGCTGCATCCCTCCCGACATTGCTGCCGGATACTGGTCTTCATAACCTTTCAGGCCAACTGTTTCAAGTGCATCCAGTGCTTTTTTTTCGCGTTCGGCCTTTGGTTCTCCTCTCAGTTCCAAACCAAACGCTGCATTTTCCAGAATGGTTTTGTGTGGAAGCAGTCCAAACTTCTGAAAAACCATACTCATTTCGTGCCGGCGAGTTTCCAGCAATTCTTTATTCCCTTCGCGTGTAATGTCGTGTCCGTCAAAAAACACTTTTCCGGCGGTGGGTTCGTTCAGCCTGTTCAAACATCTGATGAGTGTTGATTTTCCGCTTCCGGAAAGCCCCATTATCACAAATATTTCTCCTTCACGAACTTCAAAACTGGCTTTGTTTACACCCACGGTGCACTTTGTTTTCCGCAGAATTTCTTCTTTGGAAACTCCCTTATTGAGCAAGGCCAGAGCTTCTTTTTTTCTTTTTCCGAAAATGAGGGTCAAATCCTCAACTTTCAGTTTTATATTCTTTTTTGATTTTTCTGTCATACATTCATTTATTAAAAATAGTACCCCACGTTAATGTTAAAACGGGTATTCCAATCAGCATCTTCTACCCCCGAGCCCAATCCTTTTCCGAAAGAGCTGGTTAGCCAGGGTTGGTTTTTCCCCATTGCATAATCCACGTAAGTGTAAACCGGTCCGGCAGAGATTAAGAACCCCGGGACAAGATGCTGGGTGTCTGCAAAAGAATCAACGGCTTTGTCGATTAACGTGTAATCTACATAGGGCTGAATACTGGAAACCGGGCCCCATTCCACGGGAATGGTATATGCAATTCCGGCTACATAAATATTTGCCTTTGCTGCAACACCACCGGTGTATCCGTCGCCACTGAAGTACTCATAACCATAAGCCCCCATCTGAACCACGTCTAAATCCCGACCATCGTCTGATTTTGCCCGGTAGTTGTAATGAATGATTTCCGTTTTCAGATTAAACCGCCCAAAGTCGCCAACCAGATGGCCGGCAAAAGCGGTAGATGTTTCCGAATCATCGAGTACTGAGTTGTAGATGCCGCCAACCTGGGCTGACACACCCATTTCCCAGTTTTTGTGGAAGTGCCAGGCCAACCGTGCGTTCACCTGGTTGAGTTCGCGCAAACTTGCGGCTGCCATTTCAGCTTCGCCGTTGCTGTTAACAAAGGCTCCGTTTCCGGGAACAATGTCGTAAGAATACCTTCCCGGACCGGCATTTCCAAAAGTCACATCTCCACCGAACTTAGGCCCTTCCGGCTCTGCCTGACGATAATAAGCCAGAGACAATTCAATATTCTCAGCCGGTGTAAGATCGAATTTTATTCCCATGTCGTAATCGTCTTCCAGGCCAACATAGTATGCCCCCTGAAACCACCAGGAGTGTGAGGCATACTTTGTTATTCCGAAAGGCACCTGCGAAACGCCTAACTTCATATAAACATTATCGGAGAACGCGTACCCCAGGTATCCGTGATGGATGAAGTGGGTGCCGTAAGTAGGATAAAAACGGTATTCAAAACTCAGATCAATTCCAGACATGGAACCGTCCACGTTCAATCGCCAGGTATCCCAGGTAATTTGCGGACTGAGTTTGCCTACACTATTTTCGTAATTGGTTGATAACACATTATATCGAACTGCGCCACCGATCTTAAAGCCATCCTTTTTTTCTTCGGTTTGAGCAATTGTCGAAAATGAAAAAAGCAGTAAAAAAATAATTAAAAAGTTCCTTTTTAAAACCATAAGCTATATATATAAAACAATTATTTTCCTTAATCAGAGCTGTTTAAAGGACAGTGAATCCCTCCCTCAAAAATCAGAGAGCAAATGCACCAGAATAGTTTTTCAAGCAAACATTTTTGCCTGAAAGATTAAACAGAATATTTATTCGGAATTTTAAGTCTACAATACCAGTTAAGTCTGAATTATGTTTTGACTCACTAATGAAACTGGCGGTATTTGCGTTTGCTTCTTTTGGAAAAATTAGCATAAAGCACTGCAAAGAAACAAAAAAAGGATGGGTTAAGAAAATGGCCGTCAAAAAACCCGACAAACAATAGCAACTAAAACACTACTAATAAAGCATTTAGTTATTTTCAAAATTTATTGTTTAACAGAAGATAACAACATCTTAACAATCAAATATTATCATATGAGAATAAATGAATTAGTACAAAAAGAACCGGCTTTTACGGCTAGTTGCAATACCTTTTTATAATGTTGTACGCGCCTTGGATTCCAAGCTCACCTGCCCTACTCAGGTCAAGTGCTCCCCCTTCAACATCGTCGAGGAAAATTTTGGTAAGACCGCGATTAAAATAAGCTTCGGCAAATTCGGGTTCCAGTTCAATGGCCATATTTAGATCTTCAATGGCACTTTTATATTCTTTCAGTCGTAATTTTATGTATGCTCGATTATAGTAGCCAAAAAAGAATTTGGGCTTGAGGTACAACAACGTCTGGTAGTCGTCTAAAACTTTCTGGTACTCTGGCAAATCAACCAAAGTCTCTTCACCGGGTTGCAAATTATTACTTCCTATCGAAACTGTTCTTTCTTCGGGAGTAGTGTTTAAAAGCTCGATCTGTTCCAGCATTTTATACCGGGTATTTCCCCGCAGGAAAAAAGCAATAGCCTGCCGTTTGTCCATGTTAACGGCCCGGTCTAAATCTTCCAGTCCGGCATTAAAATCTCCCGTTAAGCTGTAAAATATTCCACGATTAAGGTAATTGTGTGCGCTTTCATCAATTTTCAGCCGGGCATTAAAATATAGAATGAAATTTTCAAAAACATCCTGGTATTCAGAAACCGGTTTGTTGGTTATGGTCAGCAGCGGATTATAATTATTGGCCTGGTTTAATTCGTCGATGGCCAGGTTGTAATACTGCGAGCGCTCATAATCCACGGCATTTTTCTCAAATGCTGAAACAATAAAAATCGGCTGCAGGTCGATTACAATATTTCGGTTCTGAATTCTACCGTCATCAACTTCCTCCTCATCGTCGGTGGGCAAATCGCGCGAATCTTCCACAACAAGATTAATTCGCTGCCTCCGTTTTTTTGTGTCCTCCTCCTTTTTATCGTCTTCCTTTTTATCTTTATCGGAATCGGTTTTGGTGGTTGCAGAGTTAGTATTTTGCTGCGTGCTGTTTTGCGAAGCCGAACTTTGCTGCGCCTGTTGTGCAGACGAAGATTGCTGTTGCTGGCTCTGTTGTTGCTGTTGTTGTTGGTTCTGCGCGAGCTGCTCAGCGTCAATTCGGCGGCTTTCCAAATCGAATTGCGGATTAAGCTGGGCTGCAATCTGGTAATCGCTCCTGAATCCCGGACGCCCCAAAATTTCGCGTGCCATTGCTCTGTTAAAATATGCACTCGCCATTTCAGGATTCAGTTTCAGTGCCATATCGTAATCCATTATAGCTCCCTCGTAATCTCCCAGTTTATGTTTCACAATTCCGCGGTTGTTAAACGCCAGTGCATTGTCTGGTTCCAGCCTGATTGACTGATCATAATCGCGCAGGGCAGAAGCAAAATCGTCCATTTCAAAACGGGCCAGTCCCCGATTGAGGTACGCCCCGCCAAAGTGCGGCCTGATTATTATTACCTGGTTCAAATCACGAATCGCCTCTTTTACATCGCCTTCCACAATATGCGCATTGCTCCGGTTCATCAGCGCATTGGTCGATTTCGGATTAATTTCCAACGCCTTATTGTAATCACCAATAGCGCCTTCCACATCCTTTAACGCCAGTTTTGCAATTCCGCGGTTATTATATATCGATTCATTTTCAGGATCAAACTCCAGCCCGCGGTTATAATCTTCGATGGCCTTTTTGTAATCCCCCAGATTATGATACGCCATTCCGCGATTCATGAATGCCTGCGGATAAAAAGGTTTTATTTCTATGGCTTTGTCATAATCAAGAATGGCTCCCCTGAAATCTTCAAGTTGATGTTTGGCCACTCCCCTGTAGAAATAGGCTTCGGGAAGATATGGTTTGAATTTTATTACAATATTGAAATATTCTATTGCACCGGTATAGTTGCCGATGGAAATACGTGTGCGCCCAACTCTGATGTAATGATTAATATTTAACTGCGCCTCGGCAATAAACGACGTAGAAAGCAGTAAGAACAGTATGGTCGTAAGTTTTTTCATTCTTGTTTTAATGATTAGCAAAAATAATATTAAAAGGAAACAGGGGCCTGATTCATTAATTTTATTTAACTTTTTCAGCAAATTTATCTGAATTATGTGTGAACGATGCAACTGGGCAACTGCCGACGACCTGATGATTAAATACCACGACACGGAATGGGGAGTTCCCTTACACGATGACCAACGGTTGTTCGAATTTCTGACACTCGAAAGTTTTCAGGCCGGATTAAGCTGGAGGACAGTGCTCCACAAACGCGAAGCATTCAGAAAAGCATTTGATGAATTCGACCCCGAAAAAGTTGCAACTTACGATGAGAAAAAGAAAGCGCAACTGATGACGGATAAATCCATTATTCGGAACAGGCAGAAAATTGATGCCTGCGTAAACAATGCGAAATGCTTTTTAAAGGTTCAGCAGGAATTCGGGAGTTTTGATAAGTACGTCTGGAAATTTGTCGGGAACACCCCAATTGTAAACAATTTCACCTGCTTAGACGAGCTTCCGGCAAAAACACTGCTGTCGGATAAAATTTCAGCCGACTTAAAATCCAGGGGATTTAAATTTATCGGATCAACGGTTGCATATGCGCACATGCAGGCAACCGGCATGATAAACGACCATTTGACCAGCTGTTTCAGATTTAAAAAAATCATCAACAGCTACTGAATGTATTCAGAATGTTTCTAAATGTTAAAATTTTCGTTAAGAAATTTTTTGTTGTTACTTTTGGCATCAATAAAAATAAGAAGTAATAAAGATTTTTTTTAATGAGGATTAGTTCAATAAATATACTGGCAGCGTTCTTTGTTGTTAGTTTTTCACTCCCTGCAATTGCCGGAGATGAAGTTAAAAAGGAGAAAAAGGAGGCTTGGAAATTTGAAGATGTTATTTCTTTGCCTGCCACACCGGTTGAAGATCAGCACCGTTCGGGTACCTGCTGGTCATTTTCAGGGCTTTCATTTTTAGAGTCTGAAATGATACGGTTGGGTAAACCCGAAGTAAATCTTTCTGAAATGTACACCGTTTGGCACACTTATGCAGAAAAAGCAACCAAACACGTACGTCTTCACGGCAACCTGAATTTTTCAGCCGGCGGTGCATTTCACGATGTTACCAACATGATTGCAAAGTACGGAGCAGTTCCCGAATCGGTTTACGACGGGCTAAAATATGGCGAGGATAAACACGTACATGGAGAGATGGACCGGGTATTGCGCGAATATGTTGATGCAGTAATCGAAAACAAAAACCGCAAACTCAGTACCGCATGGCACGATGCATTTACTCAAATCCTGGATACTTATTTAGGTGAACTGCCTCAAAAATTCGAATACGAAGGAAAGTCGTACACGCCGATGAGCTTTGCCGACAACTACATGGGGCTGAACATGGACGATTACGTGGAAATTACATCGTACACCCATCATCCGTTTTATTCCAAATTTATTTTGGAAATCCCCGACAACTGGTCGTGGGACGAAATGTACAACGTTCCGCTGGATGAATTTGAAGAAATCATCGATTATTCGCTGAACAACGGATTTACCATTGCATGGGCAGCCGACGTTAGTGAAAAAGGATTTGTTTCGGGAAACAAAGGAGTTGCCGTTTTGCCTGCAGCACCGCAAACCGATATGTCAGACGCTGAAATCTCACGTTGGGAAGCATTGCCGGAAAGAGAACGCGAAAACGAATTATACAAACTGGACAAACCGGTTCCGGAACTGAAAGTGGATCAGGAAATGAGGCAAATTGCTTTTGATAATTTCCAGACCACCGACGACCACGGGATGCATATTATCGGCACTGCCGTTGACCGCGACGGAAACACTTTTTACAAAGTGAAAAATTCGTGGGGCGAATACAACAAATTCGATGGTTATTTTTACGCATCGAAACCTTATGTAAAATATAAGACAATGTGTATTATGGTACACAAAGATGCCATTCCACCGGGAATCAGAGAAAAACTGAATTTATAATCATAACAAGGACTGTAATATTTTGCAGTCCTTTTTTATTTATTTTTACCCGGTATTTTTAATGCAATGAAATTCCGATTTATAGTTATTCTTATTGTGTGGCTGGGTGCGTTTCGGGGAACGGCACAAACAGCAGAAGGCGATGTTTCATGGTGGAATATTCTGCATGGCTGGGAAGTGGGCGACCCGGGCTGGCGCAACTGGATGATAATAAGCCCCGGGTATTTTGGTCCCAATGCACTGCCGGTCCCTCACGTTCAGAAAGGCGAATTGTTTAAATCAGCCGAGATTGAACTCACAGCATCGAACCATTTTCACAAGGGCGATCCCACCCAGGATATTTCGGGATACATTTACATTCCTTTTGCAAAAAATACGGTTGCAATAGAAATGTACGGCGTTGCTTTCGAACGCTTTGCTTTTTCAGAAGAAATAAGAAACGAACGCTATTCACGTATAAAAGACGGCAAGGGAACAGCCATTGGCGATTTCTACTTCAGTACCCTGGTTCAGATAATTAAAGGCAGAAAATTTCCCAATACATTGTTTCGCTTTGGTACTAAAACGGCTTCGGGAAATATGCTGGAAGGAGCGCGCTACATCGACAGCCCGGCCTATTTTCTGGATCTCAGCTTTTCGAAGAAATTCGGAAATTCAGAAACCGGTGCGTTAAAACCGTTTGCCATGATCGGCTTTTACTCCTGGCAGACCAACGACGAGTTGAATCTCCAGAACGATGCCCTGCTTTACGGAATCGGCACCGATTTCATCAAAAACAACTGGTTGATTTCGGCGTCCTGCTCGGGCTACTCGGGGTACAAAAACGAGCGCGACAGGCCGGTTCAGCTAAACTTCGATCTAAGAAAAGACTTTCATAAAAAAGCGCTTCGTTTTCAGTACCAGCACGGGCTGCAACACTGGGAATATAAAACAATCAGGGTATCATATATTTGGAAATTGAATCAAGACAAATAAGAAGCCGTTTTTGCAACGGATTTGTTTACCTTTGCGAAAATTTCAAAAAGTTCAGGAACAAAATACTTTCATAAAATGAAGAAACTCTCACTGGTAATCTGCGTTTTTAACGAAGAGCCCAACATAAAACCCCTTTCGGAACAAATTCAGCAAGCCTTAAAAGATATCGATTTTGAAGCCATTTTTGTGGATGATGGTTCAACCGACGGCACCCGTTCAGAGATTCTTAACATAAATGACGACCGCTTTATTTTGGTCGAGCTGAGAAGAAACTACGGACAAAGTTCTGCCCTGCAGGCCGGCATCGACCAGGCCGAAGGAGAGTACGTGGCACTTATTGACGGCGACCTGCAAAACGACCCGGCAGATATTCCGGGAATGCTCAACATGATTGAAAACGAAGGCTGGGATATGGTTGCCGGTGTTCGCGCCAACCGCAAAGACGGCATGTTCCTGCGGAAAATACCGTCAAAAATTGCCAACTACATGATTCGCCGGTCAACCGGAACAAAAATGAAAGACCTGGGCTGCACCCTCAAAATTTTCACAAAAGAAACCATAAAAAGCATTCATATTTACGGAGAACTTCACCGTTTTATCCCGGTGCTGGCTACCCTCGAAGGAGCAACGCGGATTACACAAATTGATGTAAACCACCGTCCGCGCACGTTCGGCACATCAAAATACAACCTCAGCCGAACCACAAAAGTAATGAGCGACCTTTTGCTGATGATCTTCCTAAAAAAATACTTACAACGCCCAATGCACCTCTTTGGAGGAATAGGAATTGTAACTTTTCTGGTAGGAGCGCTCATCAATGTTTATATGCTAATTCTGAAAATTATTGGTTACGACATTTGGGGAAAACCGCTGCTTTTACTGGGCATTCTTTTGGTGATGGGAGGAATCCAGTTTGTAACTATCGGGATTATTGCCGAGCTGCAAATGCGAACTTATTTCGAATCGCAGAAAAAAACACCGTACCGGATAAAACGAATCGTCAAAGCAAAAAAGTAGAATAGCATTTCCCTGAAAATGTTTTTTGGTGGCCGGCCTGTTAAAAGTTTGATTTTTAAACTAAATTTGTGATATACATCAAACTAAAAAACAAGCCATGAATACCATTTTTTTTAAATCATTCCTTCTGCTTGCTGCACTCTGCCTTGCTCTGGCAACAGAAGCACAGGAAAAAATCATTCACGGAATTGTAACCACTTTCGACAGCATTCCGCTTATTGATGCAGAAGTACAGGTGAGAAGCACAAAACACGTTGTGTTGACAGATTCGCTTGGCAGATTTTCGGTTGCCATAAATCCCGGCGACAGGCTGAAAGTAAGTGCCTCCGGTTTTTATACACAGAAGGTTAAACTTGAAGAAAAAACCAAAATCGCCGCCATCAACCTAAAACTAAAACCCGGCGAAAAGAACAGAGAATATGCCATTGGGTACGGGCATGTTTCCGACAGGGACAAACTCAATGCACTGGCATCGTTGAACAGCAAAGACATGGACTTTAGCCAGTACAGTAATATTTACGACCTGATAAAAGGCCGCTTTGCCGGAGTTCAAATCACCAACGGAGAAATCATCATTCGGGGAATAAATTCAATAAACAGCAGCAGCGCCGCACTAATTATTGTCGACGGAGTTCCGGTTGACGGCAGCGCACTCAGCTCCATTCCTCCGGTGCAGGTAAAAAGCATTAACGTAATAAAAGACGGAAGCTCTGCCATATACGGCTCCCGTGGAGCCAACGGAGTAGTTCTGATTGAAACCAAACGCGGAAACGACCAATAACTCCATTCAATTTTTCTAACAAATCAAACCAACAAAAAATGACACAAAAATTTTTTCTGTCCTTCCTGTTTATTGCATTATTTTTTCAGGGATGCAACCAACAAAAACAAGCACCGGAAAGAGAACTAAAACTTTGGTACACCGAACCGGCAGACGAATGGACAGAGGCTCTTCCTGTCGGGAACGGAAGGCTGGGGGCCATGGTTTTTGGAGGAACGCAAACCGAACGCATTCAACTTAACGAAGAATCGGTGTGGACTGGTGGCCCCATAACACGGGCAAACCCCGAAGCGCTGGAAAACCTGGATAAAGTTCGCCAGCTTTTGTTCGAGGGAAAATATGCAGAAGGCGACCGACTGGCACAAGAAAAAATTATGGGAACCCGCATTGATGCTGGCAAACACACATACCAAACACTGGGAGATCTGTTTTTTCATTTTGAAGGAATGGACGAAATTTCGAATTACAAAAGAGAACTGGACCTGCGCACCGCAATAACCAGAACAAACTTTGAATCGAACGGAACAATTTTCACCCGCGAAATTTTTGCGTCGGCTCCCGATCAGGTAATCGTTGTAAAACTTTCGGCTTCGGAAAAAGCTAAATTAAATTTTGAAACATGGATGGAACGCCCCGGCGACGCTGAACTGGTGACAGCAAACAACAACCAGTTGCTGATGGATGGTTTCGCCCAAAACGACGGCATCGGAACACATTTTGCCTCGGTTGTAAACATCGAAAATACCGGAGGAGAAGTAATTTCTGATGGCAAAAAAATTAAAGTAACAAACGCCGACGAAGTTGTTCTGCTGATTTCCGGGAGGACTGATTTCCATGGAGAAAACGAAAAAGAGAAATCGGCACAAGATATTCAGAAAACAGCATCCACCGATTTTGAGCAGCTCAAAAAAAATCATATTACCGACTACCAGACGCTTTTTAACCGGGTAGATTTAAAACTAAACGCCCCTGACACGTTGAACATTTCCACCGACAAACGGCTGGAACGAGTAAAAAATGGTGCCGAGGACGTTCACCTCACCGAACTCTATTTTCAGTTTGGAAGGTACCTGCTCATCAGTTCGTCGCGGCCGGGCGGGTTGCCCGCCAACCTCCAGGGAATTTGGGACGGATCGCTGACTCCACCCTGGAATGCCGACTACCACATCAACATTAATATTCAGATGAACTATTGGCCGGCATTGGTCACCAACCTGGCCGAAACGCAGCAGCCGTTTTTTGAATTTGTGGATGCACTGCGGGAACGAGGCGCAAAAACAGCTAAGGAAACATACGGTTGCCGCGGGTTTGTTGCACACCACACTACCGACATCTGGAAATTTACCGATCCCATCGGAATGACCGGTTACGGCATGTGGCCAATGGGTGCTGCCTGGTGTTCCGACCATTTTTGGGAACACTACGATTACACCGGTGACATGAAATTTCTTAAAGAGAAAGCATATCCGGTGCTGAAAAATGCAGCTCTTTTCTTTGTAGATTTTTTGGTAGAAAATCCCAAAACAGGCCTCCTTGTTTCCGGACCGAGCATGTCGCCCGAGAACAAGTTTATTGCGCCTAACGGAGAAAAAGCAGCTGTTTGCATGGGGCCGGCTATGGATCACCAAATTATTCGCGAGCTTTTTACCAACTGCATAAAAACAACAGAAATATTAAACACCGACAAACAGTTTGCAGACACGCTGCGCACGCTGCTTGCCAAACTCACCCCTTCGCAAATCGGATCTGACGGGCGCATTCTGGAATGGTCGGAAGAACTGCCGGAGGCAGAACCCGGGCACCGTCACATGTCACATTTATACGCGTTGTATCCGGGCGAAGAATTTACTGACCCCAACGATCCCAAATGGATGGAAGCCTCGCGAAAATCGATTGAGGGACGACTAAAACACGGCGGCGGGCACACCGGCTGGAGCCGCGCCTGGATCATCAACTTTTTTGCACGGTTAAAAGACGGCCAGGCGGCGCAGGAAAATATTCAGGCTCTATTTGCCAAATCTACCCACCCGAATCTATTCGACAACCACCCGCCATTTCAAATCGACGGAAACTTTGGCGCTACTGCGGGCATTGCCGAAATGCTGCTGCAAAGCCACAACGGAGTACTCCAGTTTTTACCGGCTCTTCCTCCATCCTGGAAAAGCGGACAAATTAAAGGGCTTAGGGCGCGTGAAGGTTTTGAAGTGAATTTGAGATGGGAGAACGGAAATCTCACGGAAGCAACCGTAAAATCACTGCTTGGCAATCCGTGCAAAGTAATTTACGGAGAACTAACTGCCGAGACAAAAACAAAATCAGGGCAAATTTTCACATTCAACGAAAAGCTGGAAGTTACCAAAGCCGCAAACTAACAGAAAATAAAAAAGCTATCCGGCCAAAACCAGATAGCTTTTACAATATTTCATTTCCCTCAAAAATGTAAGCTAAACTTCTTTTACTGTTTCCACTATCTCCTGCCCTCTTTTAATGGCTTCAAGGTTAAGCGGAATTAGTTTGTGATAACGTTCGGGCAACGATTTTTCCAGCCCTTTTTCTACGTTATCCAGTTTCAAAATAGGTTTTACTTTCAAGAAACCTCCCAAAATTATCATATTAAATACCTTGGGATTTCCCATTTCTACAGATTCCCGGGTTCCTTCCACCTTAAAAATCCGAATATCAGTTCGTGTGGGAGGATTAACAATTCCGTTGGGATCGTACAACAGGGTTCCGCCCGGTTTCACTGCTTTTTCAAATTTATCGAGGCTCTGCTGGTTCAGAATAATCGCAGTATCGTATTCATGCAAAACCGGAGAGCTGATTCGTTTATCACTTACGATAACAGTAACATTGGCAGTTCCTCCACGCATTTCGGGTCCGTACGAAGGAAACCAGGTAACTTCTTTATCTTCCATAATTCCGGAGTAGGCGATAATTTTCCCCATGGAAAGTACACCTTGTCCTCCAAAACCGGCAATTATCATTTCTTCTGTCATAATTTCTGGCATTTAATTGTTTGAAACAGGATTTCCTTTTTCGCCGTCTTTCAAATCTCCCAGCGGATAATACGGGAACATATTTTCTTCCATCCATTTATTTGCTTTTGCCGGAGACATTTTCCACCCCGAGTTGCAGGTAGAAACGACTTCAACAAAAGAAGTTCCTTTCCGGTCGAGAACATTCCGGATACCTTTTTTCAGCGCCCGTTTACATTTGCGCACGGCAGGAGCAGTTTGAGCCGACTGCCGGGTAACATACGATGTTCCGGGAAGCTGGGCAACCAGCTCTGTCATTTTCAACGGGTATCCGTTCAAATCAACGTCTCTTCCGCAGGGAGTGGTTGAAGTTACCATGTCTTCGAGCGTAGTAGGCGCCATTTGTCCACCGGTCATTCCGTAAATTCCGTTATTAATAAAAACGACCAGTATATTTTCGCCTCGGTTGCAGGCATGAATAATTTCTCCTGCCCCGATAGACGCCAGGTCGCCGTCGCCCTGATAGGTGAACACGAACTTTTCGGGATTCAGCCGCGAAATGCCTGTTGCAATTGCCGGAGCCCTTCCGTGGGCCGCTTCCTGCCAGTCGATATCAATGTAGTTGTACGCGAAAACCGCGCAGCCAACCGGCGCCACACCCACAGATTTTTCCTGCAGCCCCATTTCGTCAATCAGCTCTGCCATTAGTTTATGAACAACGCCGTGGGTACACCCCGGGCAGTAGTGCATTATGGTATCAATCAACAATTCTGATTTTCCGTAAACCAGGTTTTCAGGTTTTACTATTTCTTTGATGTCCATCATTTTTCCTCCCCAATTAATTTTTGTTCCAACGCATCTACCACTTCACCCGGAGAAGGAATAATTCCGCCCATTCTGCCGAAAAATTCAACCTTCCGGTATATCTGAGTTTCATAAACCGCTTGTTTAATGTCTTCCACCATTTGGCCGGCATTCATTTCAACCGATAAGAAACCTTTTACTTTTGGAGCAAGTTCTTTAACAATATTTTTGGGGAACGGGAAAAGAGTTATCGGACGAAGCAGTCCTACTTTTAATCCTTTATCCCGTGCAATTTCCATGGCTTTCTGGCAAACGCGTGCCGATGTTCCGTAAGCCACAAAAATGTATTCGGCATCGTCGCACTGAATGGCTTCGTAACGCTGTTCTTCGGCTTCCATCCTGCGATATTTTGCCTGAAACCTCAGGTTATTTTGCTCCATTTTGTCTGAATCGAGCTCCAGCGAAGTAATTACATTGCGCTGGCGGGAAGCAGGTTTTCCGGTTGTTGCCCAACTGCCGTTTTTCTCTACCACTTCCTCTTCTGTCCAGCGTTTTTTGTAGTCCGACAGTTCTACCTTTTCCATCATCTGGCCAATGGCTCCGTCGGTCAGAATCATTGCCGGATTACGATATTTAAAAGCAAGTTCGAAAGCAAGGTCTACAAAATCGTTCATCTCCTGAACGGAAGAAGGAGCCAGCACAAGCATTTTATAATCGCCGTGGCCTCCGCCTTTTACAGACTGAAAATAATCGGCCTGCGAGGGCTGTATTGTACCAAGCCCCGGGCCTCCGCGCTGTACATTAACTATCAGGCAGGGCAGCTCGGCTCCTGCAATGTAGGATATTCCTTCTGCCATCAGGCTAACCCCCGGGCTCGACGAGGATGTCATCACTTTTTTACCGGTGCCCGCAGCGCCGTACACCATATTAATTGCAGCCACTTCACTTTCAGCCTGCAAAACAACCATGCCGGTTTCGGTCCAGGGCTGGCGTTCCATCAGCTTTTCCATTATTTCAGACTGAGGTGTAATGGGATAGCCGAAATAGCCATCGCAACCACAGCGGATTACAGCTTCGGCCAGCACCTCATTTCCTTTCATTAACCTAAGTTCTCCCATTGTATATCGTTTTATTTATTTCAACACATTTTTAAAATTATACCAAAACAATGCCGGTTGAATTTCAACACTAAAGTTTCACCCGGTAAACGGTAATGCAGGTGTCGGGACAAACAACACCGCAATTGGCACAGCCAATACATGCTTCCGGGTTTTTCATGTACGAATAGTGGTACCCCCGGCTATTCACCTCCAGGTGCAAAGCTAAAACACCTTCAGGGCAGGATTCAACACATAACTCACAGCCTTTGCAAACTTCTGTGTCGACTACGACAGCTCCTCTTACTTTTGCCATATTAATTCAATTTTCTGCTAAATTTAAAAACCTTTTTTACCTGAAAACACCATAAAAATCAGGTTATTCTACTATTTTGAAGGAGGGTTAAGATTTGTAAATCAATAGAATATACTACTAACAAATTATTATTATTTCTGTAATTCTGATTTAAATCCGGTTCTGTTTGACAAAACTATTTCAAAAAAAATAAAAATTATGCAACTAATGTTGCGTATATCAAATTTTATAAAGGAAACGTGTAAGTATGTTGCGATGAATACCCAGATATGAAGCAATATGCTGCCGCTGAAGTTTTTTCCCCAGCTCGGGATACTCCTCAAAAAATTTTCGGATGCGCTGCTCTGCGTTTAACGATTGAAAGGAGTGAATGCGCTCCAACGCCTGAACATAGCTTTCTTCTGCTAAAATACGCACGGTTCGTTCAAATTTGGGATGATTATCCAGCAAATGTTTAAACTCTTCCTTTTCAATGCAAATCAATTCTGAGTCTTCGTACGCACTGATGGATTCGCTGGAACTCTTTCCCTGATAAAACCCGCGGTGGTTGCTTACAATAAAATTATTGGGCGGAAAGAAAAAACGGGAAACCCATTCTGTTCCGCCCTCGGCAATGTAAGTTGAATAGAGCAACCCGCTAATAAGAATGCCGATTTTCTGTATTTTTTCGCCGTATGCAATAAAAGATTCCCCTTTTTTCAGAACAACAGGTTTATTTTTAAGTTCCAGATTCTGAAGTAACTCAAGCGTGAGGTTGTAACGGGAAATTACTTTTTTGGGATCCATCCGGTTGTGTGTCAGTCTTTGCCGGAAAAATGAGCATTGAACAGCTTCAGGCGGTGTTCCAAATCACCAAACTGTTCCCGTTGTACAAATGAAACGCATGCCCGAATCCCTTCTTCGTTACTGCCGGTATTGTCGAGCGCAATAGCACTGACTCCGTAGTACAGCAGATTTGCGACCAACTGGTTTCCGGTCATTCCCGGATACAAAATGGTGAAATAAAAACCATCGGCAATGGGTTTTCCCAAATCGTTTTTATAAACAATATCAAATCCGTTTTCAAGGAAAAGCCGTTTCATCTCGCGGGCTTTTTCGCCGTATTCTTTTATGTCTTCAATAAAATTGAAATGCCCTTCGTTAGCGGCTTTCAGCATGGCAGCCATGGCATACTGGCCAGAGTGGCTAGTGCCTGACGACAGCGCATAAAGCAGCCTCAATGTGATAGTGCTTCCGAAATCGGTTCCGCCAAACCGTTTTTGCAAAGCGGGATAATCGCGTTTATACAGCGAATCGGAAATTATCATTAAAGCACAACGCTGGCCGGCGTATGAAAATATTTTTGAGCTGGAAATAAACAAAATATAATTATCAGTGTACTTTGCCACAGTTGGCTGATAAGGCGGTTCTCCGGGTTTTGAAAAATCCTGCCGAAAATCCATCCCGAAATAGGCCAAATCTTCCATTATAATCAAATCGTATTTATCGGCCAGTTCTCCGATAACCTGCAGCTCTTCTTCGTTAAAACAAATCCAGGAAGGATTGTTGGGGCTGGAATAAACAATGGAGCAAATGTTCCCTTTTGAGAGATATTCTTCCAGTTTTGGACGCAGCTTTTCTCCCCTGAAATGAAACACATCAAATGTTTCGTATTTCTGCCCGAGTACCATCATTTGTTGTTTCTGCACCGGAAACCCGGGGTCGATAAACAAAGTGGTATCTTTTCCTTCTTTTACATTGGCCGCAGCCATAAATGCAGCATAAGTCCCCTGCATGGAACCCACCGTTGGAATGCAGCCTTTGGCAGAGACATCAATATTCAAAAAATTTTTTGCAAAGCGCGAAGCCTCTTCTTTAAGGGGTTTAATGCCGTCAACCATCGGATAAATGGCAGCAACTCCCTTTTTCAGCGCTTCTATTTCGGCTTCTACGCCAACGCGGGCCGGCGGCAATCCCGGAACCCCCATTTCCATACGTACATATTTAGCTCCGGTTTCCTCTTCAACGAGGTTTACCAACGCCACAATTACCCTTATCGAAGCTTTGCCGGGGTCGGCAATACGAAGCTCTTTAATTTTTTTATCGATTATTTCTTTATTGAAAGGCGAATTATTCATTGCTACATTGTTAAAGCGTAACTGTTAAACTAAAACGAAATTTGCACCGCAATAAAACTCCGGTGCAAATTCAGTTTTCTTTATATAATAAAATTTTAAAATTCGAATTCAGGACGAATTTGTTCCACCCAGTTTTTAACCCGCTCATCGGTTAATTCCGGTTCAAAATCCTCGTCAACCGGCAACCCGATAAAATTGCCGTCAACAACTGCTTCCGAGTCGTCAAACTCATAACCGTCAGTTGGCACCTGCCCCACCAGAGTTGCTCCGTTTTTCATCAGCTCGCGCCCCAGCAGCCCGATGTGATCGACAAATGTAGCTCCGTAGGTTACATGATCGCCCAATCCGAAAACAGCAACTGTTTTGCCTTCGTAACGGGTTTTAGCGATTTCGGGCAAAAAATTGGCCCAGTCCACATTATTGTACGTGGTGTGCCAGGTTTCTTTTCCAACGGTTGAAATGCCAAAAATAATTTTATCGTATTTTTCGAGGTCGGCAACGGTGGCACCTTTTACGGGTATCATCACCACTTTTTCTTCGCCGATGGCATTTTTTACTTTTTGGGCTACCCGGTCGACTGCTCCATCTTCCGGGCCAAAGAAAATCGCAATTTTGTCCATATCGTTATGTTTATCTGTTTATTGATCGTGAACACTAATATCTCCGCGTTTATACTCGCCTAAAATAGCAAGACTCGAAACACTTTTCAACACCTGATGAATTGCTTTTTCATAATTTTCCATATTCTCCCATTCCACGTCCACATGAATGGTGTATTCATTTGGCCGCCCCACAACAGGCACCGACTGAATTTTTGCGAGGTTAATTTCTTTCTCCGTAAAAACATTCAACACCCCTGCAAGCGCGCCGTAAAAATGCCCCACTTCGAAACACAACGAAGCTTTATTTGCATCTTTTGAATGGTTTCCATGTTTGGCAAGAATCAGGAAACGGGTATAATTTTTCTTGTTGGTTTCAATTCCTTTATCAAGTATGTTGAGCTGGTACAATTCTGCAGACCTGAGATTTCCGATAGCAGCGGCGTTTGTCGGCCGCTCTTCTGAAATAAACCGGGCTGAACTTGCAGTATCCATTCCTTCGTGCAGTTCAGCCTTCGGAAAATATTCTTCGAGGTACTCCACACATTGCTGCAACGCAACAGGGTGCGAATAAATGTCTGTAATATCCTCCGGTTTTACGCCCGGAACTGCCATGAGGTTCATCTGAATATGGAGGTAAATTTCTCCGATAATCCGCAAATGATAATCGCGAATTAACTGGTAATTTTTCAGCAAACTTCCTGCAATGGAGTTCTCAATTGCCAAAACCGCATAATCAACCTGGTCGGTGTCAACCAGCTTACACACACTGGTAAAAGATTTGCACTCAACCACCTCAATATCTTCAGCAAAATATCTCTGCGCGGCATCCTCATGAAAAGACCCCACAATTCCCTGTACTGCTATACGCTTCATCTAATCTTTTTAAATTGATTTCAAATATACACATTCTGAGTTTAGAACAGGTCACAGGCTTTTTGGTTCTTTTCAATTTTAACCTAACCACCAAAAATTTAGTCGTTATCCAGCAATTCGTTTTTATGTTTATGAAGTTTTTCCACGCACCTTTCGATGTTGGTTGGCCGAATTACAATAACCGCTGCATCTTCATTCATGGAGAAAGCGTAGAGGTATTCGATAAACACACCTTCCGCATTAAGAATTTTGAGCATTTGTGACAAAGCCCCCGGGCGGTTGTTGCTTTTTACCAAAACCACGTCGGTTGTACGTACCGAAAAATGCTTCGCCTTTAACACTTCACAAGCTTTTTCGGGATCTGAAACGATGAGTCGCAACACCCCGAAATCAGAAGTATCGGCTACGGTAAAAGCAGAAATATTGATGTCTGACTCACCAAGGATCTGGGCAACTTCGTTGAGCCTGCCCGATTTATTTTCAAGAAATACAGAAACTTGTTTTGCTTTCATAATTTTCAGATTTTTCTATTGTCGATTACCCGTTTAGATTTTCCTGCAGTGCGCTCAATGGTTTTTGGTTCCACCAGTTTTACATCTACCGAAATGCCCAGCGTGCCCTGAATGTTAGCCGTGATTTTCTTACGCAATGCTTCCAGTGCACGAATTTCGTCGGAGAAAAACTGTTCCTGAACTTCCACCAGCAGTTTCAATACGTCCAGCGATCCTTCGCGTTCCACAATCAACAAATAATGTGGTTCGGTTTCGCTCATTTCGAGCAGCACGCTTTCAATTTGCGACGGGAATACATTTACGCCGCGGATAATAAGCATGTCGTCTGACCTTCCGGTGCATTTTTCCATACGAACCAGTGTTCTTCCGCACTCGCATTTTTCGTAAACAAGTCGCGTCAGATCACGCGTACGGTAGCGCAAAATCGGGATTCCTTCTTTGGTTACGGTGGAAAAAACCAGTTCGCCCAGTTCGCCCGGAGGCAGCGGCTCCAATGTTACCGGGTCAATTATTTCGGGAATAAAATGGTCCTCGTTAATGTGCATTCCGGCCTGGCACTCGCATTCGCAGGAAACTCCAGGCCCAATTACTTCACTAAGCCCGTAAATATCAATGGCCCGCAACTTCAGTTTCGATTCCACTTCGCGCCTCATATTTTCACTCCACGGCTCGGCTCCGAATATACCTACCCGAAGTTTTAAATCCGCGGGGTCGATTCCCATTTCCTGCATAACTTCTGCCAGAAAAAGTGCATACGAAGGCGTGCAGGCAACTACGGATGTTCCAAAATCCTGCATCAACTGAATCTGCTTTTTTGTGTTCCCTCCGGAAATAGGAATTACAGTTGCTCCAAGGTTTTCGGTTCCGTAATGCAATCCGAGACCGCCGGTAAACAAACCGTAACCGTAAGCCACCTGTACAATATCGTTTTTGTGGACTCCGGCCATGCAAAGTGCCCGGGTTACCACCTCTGCCCACATGTTTAAATCGTTTCGCGTGTAGCCTACTACCGTTGGTTTTCCGGTGGTTCCGGAGCTGGCGTGAACCCGAACAATTTCGCTCATGGGCACGGCAAACATGCCAAACGGGTAATTATCGCGCAAATCAGTTTTTATTGAAAAAGGAAGTTTGCTTAAATCTTCAACCGATTTAATGTCTCCGGGAAGCAACCCTTTTTCCTGCATTTTTGCCCGGTAGCTGGGAATGTTGTGGTAGATACGCTGTACCGCCTGAACCAACCTTTCACTCTGAATGGCAGTCATTTCATCGCGTGACGCACATTCTATTTTTTCGTTCCAAATCATTCGTATATTTTTCAAATTGTTTACACCCGCAATTCCTTTGCTGATGGAAATTTTATTCTCTATTTTCCGTAAACCGTTTTATCGTCAAGAACCGGGATATTGTTATCCGAGAGCAATTTTTTGGCCTCCAGCACGTCCGGCACATCGAGTATAAGAATGGCCATGTTGGTTTGGGAAATAAGCCGGGTGTATGCATTCTCAATATGGATTCCCGCGCCGGAAATCCTCATTAGCAGATGATCCAGTCCGCCTGCTTCATCTTTCATTTCCAAAGCAATCACCTCGCGCAACGCAACTGAATTTCCCTTCTCGGCAAGCACCCGGTAAGCCTTCTCGGGCTGGTCTACCAACAGGTTTAATACTCCCCATCCGTTTAATATATTATTCAGAGTCAGCGACCGGATATTGATTTCTTCCGCCTTCAGAATATTAGTGACACCCTCAAAATGAGCTATCTTGTTTTTAAGAAAAACAGCAATTTCAAATGCCATAACAGTTGATTTTTGGTTTTTAATGCAAAACTGTTAATAATAAAACAGCCCTGCAAACTTTTCAATTTTCAAACAAAAATAAAAGGAAATTTAAAAATTGTAAGCAGCAAACACCATATTTATAAAATTTGTCAATTCTCCCGAAAATTATGTTTTGTAAAAATGACTTTTCCCAATACGTTGCTGCTAAATTCAGTGGAAGCAAAAAAAACGCTTAAAACAGAGGGAATAACTTCCAAAATCGTCTCCCTATTTATTCTCTTTTTAAATAACGCATTTTCACGGCAATATTCTCATCTACTTGTAACATCTGTTACAGGTTTAGAGTAAAATTAAACTGAAATTGCAAACCACAACTAAGTTATTCCAAACCATGCTAAAAAACTACCTGCCACCACCAAAATGGAAGCTCCCGGTTACAATAGTTTTAGCTGTTTTCACCGGACTGGGTCTCCTGACGATTTATCTGTCCAAAGCTCATTCCTATCTTTCAGACAACCCGGAGACATGTACCAACTGCCACATTATGGCGCCACAATACGCAACATGGGGACACAGCTCGCACCGAGAGTGGACCAATTGCAACGACTGTCATGTGCCGCACAACAACGTGCTAAACAAGTACTATTTTAAGGCGAAAGACGGGTTGCGCCATGCTACTGTTTTCACACTCAGAGATGAGCCACAGGTAATATTTATTAAAGAAGAAGGCGCAGATGCTGTACAAAAAAACTGCATCAGGTGCCATTCGAAACTTCTGGTTGATCCCAAACTTGAAGCCACAGTAGAAAACCATCATTTTACCCGAACAAACCGCAGGTGCTGGGACTGCCACCGCGAAGTTCCGCATGGAAGGGTAAATAGTCTTTCCAGCGTGCCCGACGCCCGTGTGCCACTGCCACAAAACCCGGTTCCCAACTGGTTAAAAACGAACTCGAAAAATTAAAATCACACAAAACAAATAGCAAAATGAAAATAACAGAAAAACGCCCATGGCTGGCATGGATGCTCTTTTTTGCAACCATTGTAGCAGTATTTCTTTTGGGACTTTTAGCTTCGTCTATTATAGAACGACGCATGGAAGCCGTTTATGTAAGCACCCCGCAAACGGAGATTCAGCCGTTTGAGCCGCGAAACGAGGTGTGGGGAGAAAACTACCCGCGCCAGTTCCAGTCGTATTACGGAACAGCGGACACTACTTTCCGAAGCAAATACAACGGCAACACCATGATTGACATGCTGAAAGAAGACCCTCGCCTTGTTGTACTTTGGGCCGGATACGGTTTTGCAAAAAATTACAACCAGGGACGCGGACACTATTATGCTGTTACCGACATACACAACACCCTAAGAACCGGTGGCCCGAAAAATGCCAACGACGGTCCGATGCCAGCAACCTGCTGGACATGTAAAAGCCCCGACGTACCGAGAATTATGAACCGCGACGGTGTGGCAGCATTTTACTCCGGCTCGTGGGCACGACTGGGATCCGAAATCGTAAATCCCATTGGGTGTGCCGATTGCCACGACGAAAAAACCATGAACCTCCAGATTTCGAGGCCGGCGCTGATTGAAGCTTTCGACCGGATGGGAAGAGACATTACCAAATCCAGTTACCAGGAGATGCGCAGCCTGGTTTGCGCACAGTGCCACGTAGAATACTATTTCAATAAAAAAGTAGTGGAAGGCGCACAGTACCTGACTTTTCCGTGGGACAACGGATTTACTGCCGAAGCGATGGAAGAATATTACGACAATATTGAATTCAGCGACTGGACACATGCCATGAGCAAAGCGCCGATGCTAAAAGCACAGCACCCGGGGTACGAAGTTTACATGACCGGCATTCATGCAAAACGCGGCGTATCGTGCGCCGACTGCCACATGCCTTACATGAGCGAAGGCGGACAGAAATTCACAGACCACAAAATGCAGTCGCCACTAAACAACATTGCAAACTCATGCCAGGTTTGCCACCGCGAAGAAGCAGCAAAACTGGTTCAGGATGTTTACGAGCGTCAGGATCGGATTATTGAAAACCGGGACGAGCTGGAGAGATTGTTGGTAAGGGCGCATGTTGAAGCCCAAAAAGCATGGGAACTGGGAGCGACAGAAGAACAAATGAAAGAAATTCTGCAGGGAATACGGCATGCCCAGTGGCGTTGGGATTACGCAGCGGCGAGTCATGGCGGCTCGTTCCATTCTCCGGTGGAAATCAGCCGCACAGTTGCAAACGGAATTACCATTGCGCAGGAAGCCCGCATAAAACTGGCACGGTTGCTTTTCAGATACGGGCTGAATGAAGAACTCCCCTACCCCGACATCTCAACAAAAGAGAAAGCACAGAAATTTATCGGGCTGGACATAGAAAAACTGAATGAGGAAAAAGAAGAGTTCATAAAAACCTTACTCCCACAATGGCTTGAAGAAGCCGAAAAAAGGGAAGCTTCGTGGGATGTTTCATCAACAAACTGATTTTTTTGAACGCTTAAAAAACAACCAAAAACGAATGAACAGAAATATTTTTCTACCTCTTGCCGCTGCTGCCCTTTTTATGTTTTCTGAAGCCCGGGCGCAGTTTGTATTGTCGGGCGAGTTCAGGCCCCGGACTGAATTTAGCCGGGGATACAAATCACTGGCAGCCGAAGACCAGAAAATGTCGGTTACAACAGCGCAGCGAACCCGGCTAAACGCCATTTTCAATACAGAAACAATTAAAGCAAAGCTGGTTCTGCAGGATGTTCGCTACTGGGGCGGGCAACCACAACTGGTTACCAACGAAGATTTTGCCACTTCGATACACGAAGCATGGGCAGAGGTTCAACTTGCCAAAAACTTTTCAGTAAAAGCAGGCAGGCAGGAACTGGTTTACGACGACTCCCGAATGTTTGGCAATGTGGGCTGGGCACACCAGGCGCGTTCGCACGATTTGGCCCTGTTCAAAATTGAAAACGAAATTAAACTGCACCTGGGAATAGCGCACCACGAAAGCCCGGACATCACCAACAACTTTTACTACGGGCCGGATGCATACAAAAACATGCAGTTTTTGTGGTTCAATAAAACCTGGGAGAAAACAGGACTGAGTTTATTGTTGCTGAACAACGGCGTTCCGTTAAACATATCGGACGAAAAACAGGAAACCCGCTACAGTCAAACCCTTGGCGGAAGAGTAACCCACATGCTCAGCAATGCAACTTTTGCTGCAAACCTGTACTACCAAACCGGGAAACACACATCAGGGGCAGATATTAGCGCTTTAAATTTTCTACTGGAGGCATCGTTAAAAAATGGCATTTCGGGCGGGTACGAATACCTTTCGGGAAACAGTCACGACAAATACGACAAAGTGTACGCATTCAATCCACTTTACGGAACCAACCACAAATTCAACGGATTTATGGACTATTTTTATGTGGGAAACCACATTAATTCTGTGGGATTGAACGACATTTACATCAGGTACAAGTACAAAAAAGACAAGCTTGGATTTGAAGGGCATTTACACTATTTTTCGTCGGCGGGGAAAATATCGGACAGCGCAAAAAAATACCTGGGGACCGAACTGGATTTGGGCGTTTCTTATGCAGTTCATCCCGGTGCGGTTATCAGTGCCGGTTGGTCGGTAATGTTTGCAGGAGAAAGCATGGAACTGCTCAAAGAAGGCAACCACGAAACAGGGCAACACTGGGGATATATCATGCTTTCTGTTACTCCTGTGTTTTTGAAGTAGTTGCAAGACAATAATAAACTAATCAATGAAAATTTGGATATCAACATTAATCATTCTAATCTATATTCCTTTTAGCAGTAATGGACAAGAGGAGAAATGGTTACTGAACAAAGATTCTATTTTTACATCAATATCTTCTGAACATTTTAATCTATATTCCTTAGATGGTCATCTTACCAAGAAAATAAAGTTAGATATACTACAAAAAAGGGAATCAGCTTATCGGGAGATTTCGGATTTTTTTGAGATTGAAAAAAAATTAGTAATCAATATTTTCCTTTTTAAGAATGAACATACAAAATATACACTAACTGGTCACAAAGGTATTGGATGGGGGTTTGATAATAATATTGTAGAAGTATTTAATGATTCATTTCGTATGGATCCCTACCATGAGTTGGTGCATGTAGTTGGCTATACACTTAATAAACCTCCAGCATTGATTGATGAGGGAACAGCAGTTTATCTATCTCAGCTATACGGCAACAAAGCCTTTTCAAAAATGATTGGCTACCCAACAAAAAGCATTAATGAAATTCTTTTATTGCTTAGCAAAAGAGAAGGATTCATAAATATCTCAGATCTACTTTCTTATAATGAAGTTGGTAACATTTTAGCATATTGTACATCAGCATCTTTTGTCGAATTCTTAATTCAGGAATTTGGCAAGCAAAAATTTCTGGAGTTATTTAAATCATTGTCAAACGCAAATAGTGCCAAGAATAAAATAATATTCGAAAAAATCTACGGCGTAAAATTTAGTCAAATCGAGGATGAATGGACAAACCATAAAAATGTTAGAAAATAGAAATTACTACCGCCAACACAGTACAGATTGCATAATACATACATAGTTGTCCGCCAACTACAAATTCCCGTATCGCAGTTCAGTCCTGCCGGATATGAACACTCCCCGAAATTCGTTTCGCAGCATTCACCCGGCTTGTTGATAGCATCACGTTACTTCGAAAAATATATGCTATTCTGGAGTTTGTCAGACAAAAAACTGACGTGAAAAATTGCGTAAAAAATCCAATTTTGAAAAGGGAATTTTTGCCATTGCAACCACACGGGCATAAAAAATTATCACATCTGTAAAATACAGAATCAAGAAAAGCAACAAGTAGCGTCTAAGCCCCAGACACACACCGAAAAACGACTAAAAACAAGCCACTTAACACACAATGATTTCGAAGTTCAGAAAGTTGAATTTTTATAATCGTGCTAATTATTGGTATGTTTGAGAAAAAATAAAGCAAATGGACCGAAACACATCAATATCACTCGAAAATTATTTTGACACGTTTATTCAAGAGAGTGTTGCTAACGGACGATATAAAAGTGCAAGTGAGGTTGTTCACGCTGGATTACGGCTCTTAGAAGAAGAAGAGAGCAAAATGATTGCTTTGAAGAATGCAATTCAAGAAGGAATTGATAGTGGAATTGCATATGACTTTACCCCAAAAAAACATCTGAAATCAATAAAAGAAAAGAGAAGATCAAATGGCTAACTATTATCTTACCAACAAAGCGGTTGATGATTTAACTCAAATCTGGGATTACACTTATCAAAAATGGCCGGAAAGGCAGGCTGACAAATATTACAAAGAACTATTACGTGCCTGTAAAAAAATAGTAACAAATTCTGAATTAGGGAAAAAACACGTTAAAATATATCCAGACCTGTTTGGACTGCCTATAAATCGGCACATTATTTTTTTCAGAAGAATAGATCCCGATTTTGTTGAAATCACCAGGATTCTGCACGACCAAATTGATTTAAAAACCGAATAGCTGAATAAAACTAAAAATTGCTGATTTAAAAATAAGTATCAATTCTCACCGGGTTGCTTTAACCGGCACCTGATCAAAATATTTTTTAAAAAGAGAAAACCTTTGCGATTTGGACTCGGTACGTTTTTGCCGAATAAACCCAAACCTTAACGGCGAATATTTTTCGAGTTTCTCCAGATACTCACTTGAGTATGCGTCCGGATTCAACCCGGCCGATTCAACAATCATGGTTTCAATGCTGCGGTTCATCAGCGCCAGCATGGTTTCAGTTTTTGCGCCTTCGAAACACCGCAACTCTTCCATCGCTTTTCTTCCAAAGTGGATAGTACGGTTAACAAACGCGCCCAAGTCGGGAGTTCCCTCGACGCACGAAAACATTGTTTTTGTATTAGCCTCCGTATCTTCCTTTACATCCTGAATGTCGTCGAGCAATTGCAGATAAACACCGTAACCAAACAGCGCACGCTCCTGCTCCTGCGTGAGGCGCCCGGCCACCAGGTAACCATCTGCAAGCACCGAAGCGCCTCCTTTTTCAAAACAAATTTTTCGAATTGCAGATTTTTCGAGGCCGTTGCAGTTTATCAGGCTCAGGCTATTGGTTTGCCCCTGCTGAATTGCATAAAGACTTTTGTAAACTCCGGGAAATTCATTCCGAGGAAACTGAGTTTCAAACATTCCGACCAAACGAAACAACTGCGATTCGGTATGCCCGGCAGGCTGCGGATTTTCCCCGTGCAACCGCCGGTTAAATCTTTTGCTGAACTCCTGTTTCTCTTTACCGGAGACAGACGGCTCGTCAAGCAGATTATCGCTGTACGGATAAATCATGCTGTACGAAAAAACCGAAGGCGTTATTTCAACGGGAAGCCCCATCATCAGTTGCAACCCGTTCATTATCCAAACGTTTCGTATTCCCTGGTAAATATTCTCCGGAGAAAGCTCCGGGCCAAAAGTTCTGGCTTTAAAAAAGAAATCTTTGGAAACACTCTTGAAATCATCCGAAAGAATGATTTCAAGATGATCGGCTTCAAAATCGAAAACGTTCTCCAAAAAATCCCTGAATACAGGAAAAAAGGCATGACCGGGGTCGCGATCTTTCAAAACTCGTACCTTCTCTTTCTTCGACTGAAAGCGTTTTACTTTTTCCTGAAACTCGCTGAATTTACGTTCCCTTGTTACCTGTCCCTCTTCTGAATAACGTATTTTCAGTTCCGGCAACGTCTCCGGACTCTCTTCCCAAATTCTGACAAAATGTTCAATATACGAATCTACGGCCAGCATAATCCTGTTCTTTTTTACATGAGTAAAATTAAACAAGAATCGCATTCCCGCGCAGTTTTTTAGATAACCGGCAGAATTTTCACGACAAATGAATGATAACAATCGGAAATTCCAAACACCGAAATGGAGTTCGGAGAAACCTTTCGCTCAATCAGAAGCAAAAAAAAACGTTACTTTTTCCAACAAATACACTCAGGCAATATTCGTGTAAACGGCCTGAACATCGTCGTCGTCTTCCAGTTTGTCGAGCAATTTTTCGATTTCTTCCTGCTGCTCATCGGAATATTCAACCGGGTCGTTTGAGAAACGTTTTAACGTAGCTTTTTGTACATCAATACCCAGGTTTTCCAAAGCATGAGCCAAATCACCAAAACTGGTGTAATCTGAATGCGCATACACAATGCCATCGTGCTCTTCAATTTCGTCGAGACCGGCATCAATAAGTTCCAGTTCCAGCTCCTCCAAATCCGTTCCTTCCTTCATTTCGAATTCAAAAACAGCTTTTCTGGAGAACATGAATTCCAGCGAACCGGTTGGCACCAATCCGCCCCCTGCTTTATTGAAATAGCTTTTTACGTTGGCAACAGTGCGCGTGCTGTTATCAGTGGCACATTCTACAAATACCAACACGCCGTGAGGTCCTTTTCCTTCGTAGTTCACCTCGGCAAAATCGGCAGCATCTTTTCCGCTGGCGCGTTTAATGGCTGCATCGATGTTGGCTTTAGGCATGTTCTGCGATTTGGCATTCAGAATAGCAGTCCGAAGAGCTGCATTCAAGTCAGGGTCGGGTCCGGCGGCTTTTGCTGCTATTGTAATTTTCTTTGCCAGCTTCGGAAATGTCCGCGACATTTTATCCCAACGCTTTTCTTTGGCCGCTCTGCGGTATTCAAATGCTCTTCCCATGACTTAAAAATATATAATTAAAAAAAACTCCGCGAAAATATAAATTTGTATCCGAAAATACGGATGATATGTCCCAGGAAATTTATTCAGTTTTTAATTTTTTTGGGTTTGCACACTTTTTCTTCCTTAGTAACTTTAGCGCCACACTTTTTACATTCGAATTTTGGGTTTTCTTTATTTTTAAAATCCTTCTTTTTACAAGCTGTTTTTGACATTCTTTGTTTAAAATTGTTGTTCACGGTGAACAAGAACAACATGAACAGGAAAATTGTTTCGCAAATGGGCGGCCAATTTTTCAGCTGCATAAACCGAGCGGTGTTGCCCTCCCGTACAGCCAAAACCTACAGACAGATGGGAAAAGCCGCGCTCCAGATATTTTTTCACTGATTGCTCTACCAGCGTTTTTACAGGTTTCAAAAACAATTTCATTTCGGAATTTTGTTCAATAAATTGCTGAACCTTCAAATCTCGTCCGGTAAGTGTTTTGTACTCTGGATACCTGCCCGGATTATTCAGCGCCCGGCAGTCGAAAACAAATCCGCCTCCATTTCCCGAAGGATCCGAAGGAATTCCTTTTTTATATGAAAAACTGGTAATTCTGACCGTCAGGTTACTACTCACCTGCCCTATTTCTTTTAATGTTTCTGAATGAGTTAACTGATTCAGCACATTTACCAGCTCGGGAAGCGCAACTGGGAAATTCAGCTCCGGCAGCAAGTTTTGCAGGTTATTAATTGCATAAGGAATGCTTTTCAGAAAGTGTTCCTTCTTTTCGTAAAATCCGCGAAACCCGTAGGCGCCCATCGCCTGCATAATCCGGATAAGCACAAAACCATTGAAATACGAAGCGAATTCAGGTTCGTTAACCCGAATGTATCCTTTCAGCTCGTTAATGTAATAATTGTACAAGTGTACTCTGACATCCTGCGGAATATCCGCTTTTCCATCGTACAACAGCGACGCCAAATCGTATTGTAGCGCGCCGCGCCGTCCTCCCTGGTAATCGATAAAATACACACCGCCATCTTTCAGCATCACGTTGCGTGACTGGAAATCGCGGTAAAGGAAATAACCTGAAGGTGCAGAAAGAAGGTAATTACTGAATGTCAGAAAATCATCTTCCAGCGCCTGTTCGTCAAACGAAACTTTGGCCAGTTTTAAAAAGTAGTATTTAAAATAATTCAAATCCCACATCATCGACTGTTTATCAAACGCTTCGCGCGGATAACAAACAGAATAGTCCACGTCTTTTCCGGCAACAATCTGAATTTTCGGCAATACTTTCAGCACTTTTCTGTACTCAGCCACTACATTCTCCGAAAATCCTTCCGATTCGCGGACTTCCGACAGGTAGTCGAACAATGTTACATTTCCGAAGTCTTCGAGCAAATACTTTTTCAGGTCAGAACTTACTGCAAAAACTTCGGGAACCGGCAGCCCTTTTAGCCTGAAATGGTTTGAGAACGACAGGAAAGCTGTGTTCTCCTTCACATCGGCATTAAATGCCCCCAATACTGAACGGTTGCTGTTTCCGAGGCGGCAATATTCGCGGTACGATCCCGAAGGAGGCAACATTGAAAAGGTTTCTACTTTCTCCTGAAACTGGTGCTCAAACAGCTGAATTATTTCATTCTTTTCTTCGTTTTTCAAAGCTATGATTGTTGAAAGATTAAACGTATTTTTATGCTCTATTCAAAGCATGATGAATAAAACAAAAATCAAAAATATTTATTTTTTAAGGATACTCCGAATTTTTTTCGTGTTGTCGGGCATATTCTTGCTAACGGTTGTAATAATTGCATTCACCACCCTGCCTTATTGGGGCATCCACTGGCTGGGCACCAGCAAATCGAAAATAAAAGCAGAACCACAAACCATTATTTTAATGGGTGGCGCCGGAATGCCCAGCGAAAGCAACCTGATTAGGGCGTGGTACACAGGAAATGCTGCAAAAAGTTTTCCGGATGCAAGCGTTGTTATTGCCATGCCCGGAAATCTTTCGGACAGTACGAGCACTCCGCAGCTCATGAAAAAAGAGCTGATTTTACGCGGTGTTTCCACACAAAATATTCGTTTTGAAAACGAAGGCACAAATACGCGCTCCCAGGCGTTGAACTGCCAAAAACTGCTCGGCACCTCCCAACCGATTCTGCTGGTAACATCGCCCGACCACATGCGCAGGGCTGTGCTTAGTTTCAGTAAAGCCGGGTTCGAAAAAGTAAATGCCCTGCCGGCATTCGAAAATGCAACAGAGGCCGACCTCACTTTTTCTGACGATGCGCTCGGCGGGAAAAAAACAGTTGCCCCCGATGTGGGAGAAAGCATCCAGGTGCGCTACCAGGTCTGGAATCATTTAAAATATGAAATTACGTTTGCCCGTGAAATAGCTGCGCTGGCGTACTACAAAATACGCGGCTGGATTTAAGCACCAACAAATTCTGCTTGGCAACAAAAGCCTGAAATCTCTGTTCACACAAACAGGCCTGCACCAACGTAATCAGATTATTAAGAAACAATTAATTGAGTTGCACCAATTGAGCGAAACTCCTATTTTTACGGAACTAAAAACGAACCTTATGCAATCCGCTTTTAACCAGCTTAAATCCCAGTTAGAGGGCGATTTATTCACAGACAACGTTCAGCGAGTACTCTATTCTACTGATGCATCGCAATACAAAGAGCTCCCGCTGGCGGTAACCCGTCCGAAAAACAAAGAAGACATTCAGAAAATAATTGCTTTTGCCCGTGAAAACGGCACTTCGGTAATTCCACGCGGAGCCGGAACCTCGCTGGCCGGGCAGGTTGTGGGCCCCGGAATTGTGGTGGACATGTCGAAATACATGAACCGAATACTTGAGCTGAACGAAGCAGAAAAGTATGTAATTGTTGAACCGGGGGTTGTTCTGGCAGAATTGAATCTGTTCCTGTCGAAATACGGATTGCAGTTTGGACCGGAAACGTCCACGGCCAACCGCTGTGTAATCGGGGGCATGCTGGGAAACAATTCCTGCGGATTACATTCACTGGTTTACGGCAGTGTTCGCGAGCATATTTTAGAAGTAGATGCCGTTCTTTCCGACGGTTCTGCAACCACTTTTAAATCGCTGTCGAAAGAGGAATTTGCACAAAAATTAAATGGAAACGCCAACCAGTTGGAAAAGTCCATTTACAAAAATGTTTTCGATATTCTTTCCAACCCGGAAAACCAAAAAGAGATTCGCACAAAATTTCCCGACCCGAAACTTACCCGTCGAAATATGGGATATGCTATCGATTCTTTGCTGAATTCAGAAATGTTTTCAGAAGGAGGAGAGCCATTCAATTTCAGTAAGCTTCTTGCCGGGTCAGAAGGAACTCTTGCTTTTTCGTACCGCATCAAATTAAATGTAATACCGCTCCCGCCAAAACACAAAGGGCTGGTGTGTGCTCATTTTGAAACGCTGGAAGAATCGTTGGAAGGAAATCTCGTTGCGTTAAAGCATCATCCGCAGGCCATTGAGCTGATGGATGACATTATTTTGCAATGCACCAAAGAAAATATTGAACAAAATAAAAATCGCTTTTTTGTAAAAGGTGAGCCGGGCGCTCTGCTGATGATTGAGTTTGCCTGTGCCACCGAAGAAGAACTAAATACCAGAGCCGTCGCCCTGGAAAAAGATTTACGGGCAGCCGGGCTGGGATATCATTATCCGCTGGTAACCGGGGCCGACAAAATAAAGCGCGTGTGGGCTTTGCGTACTTCCGGGCTCGGGTTATTGGCCAACATTCCCGGCGACCGAAAAGGGGTTCCCGGAATAGAAGACACTGCTGTGGCGCCCGAATACCTGCCTGCGTACATTGCAGATTTAAAAAAAGTTTTGAAAAAACTGGGGCTTACCAGTGTGTATTACGCACACATTGCAACCGGCGAAATCCATTTCCGGCCGCTCATCAATTTTAAAGACCCCAACGATGTAAAACTTTTTGACTCCCTCATGAGCGAGGTAGCAGCGCTTGTAAAAAAGCACCGCGGTTCGATGAGCGGCGAGCATGGCGACGGACGTGTGCGCGGCAAGTTTATTCCCTTTATGCTGGGCGAACACAACTACAGACTACTTAAAAGTCTGAAAAAAGCATGGGATCCCGAAAATATTCTGAATCCCGGGAAAATTGTAGACACCCCGCCCATTACCGAAAGTTTACGTGTTATTCCGGGAAAACCAACGCCGGAATTCGATACTTTTTTCGATTTCTCGAGATACAGAGGATATTTCAGAAGTATAGAAAAGTGTAATGGAACAGGCGACTGCCGTAAAAGCGAAGTGATTGGCGGAACCATGTGCCCCACATTTATGGCAACTCGCGATGAAGATAAAACAACCAGAGGACGGGCAAATATTCTTCGTGAATTTCTTTACTCCGACGACAAACAAAATCCGTTTGACCACCGGGAAATTTATGATATTCTGGACTTGTGTATTTCGTGCAAGGCATGTAAATCAGAGTGCCCTTCGAATGTGGACATGGCCAAGCTGAAAGCCGAATTCATGCAGCATTATTATGATATCCATGGAATTCCGCTGCGCTCGCGACTGATTGCCTACCTGCCCCGGCTGAATCCGCTTGCCATACTGGTACGGCCAATTTCCAATTTTATGATGGGAACTTCAGTTTTCAAAAAAGCAATTGGGTTCGAATCAAAAAGAACTCTTCCAAGACTATCAAAAATTACGCTTAACCGCTGGACAAACAAAGCAATACCGGCACCGGAAACCGCGCCCAAAGGGATGGTTTACCTTTTTAACGACGAATTTACCAATTACAACGAAAGCGACATCGGGATCAAAGCGATTCTGTTGCTTACAAAATTGGGCTACGAAGTACGAATTCCGGCACATAAAGAGAGCGGCCGCACATTTCTGTCGAAAGGATTGGTGCGCACATCGAAAAAAATTGCGACAGAAAATGTTAATCTATTAAAAGAGATTGTTTCAGAAAAAACGCCGTTAATCGGAATTGAACCTTCGGCAATTCTTGCGTTTCGCGACGAATATCCTGAGCTGGTAGAAAAAGAGTTACAGCCAGCAGCAACAGAATTAGGGAAACACGCACTTCTGTTTGAAGAGTTCTTTTCCGAAGAAATTGAAAAAGGGAATATTACGGAAGACCAATTTGACACTGAAGAGAAGCAAATATTACTGCACGGCCATTGCCAGCAAAAATCGGTAGCCAGCACTGCCCCCACAAAAAAAATGCTGGCATTGCCCAAAAATTATTCGGTAAAAGAAATTCCTTCGGGGTGCTGCGGCATGGCAGGCTCTTTCGGGTACGAAAAAGAACATTACGATTTATCCATGAAAATTGGGGAAATGGTGTTGTTCCCGGCAGTTCGCGAAGCCGATGAAAAAGTTATTATTTCGGCTCCCGGAACATCGTGCCGCCACCAGATAAAAGACGGTACCGGAAAAACGGCAAAACATCCGGTAGAAATAATGTACGAAGCACTAAAATAAACCGGAAGCAAAAAAATTACTTCCGGTTTGTTTGAAGAAAAAGCCAGGCTTCTTCATTCGGGTTTAGATTACAAAAACCAATTGTTCAATGCTAATCTAAAACAAAGTCGACAACCAGGTTCTGGTTGCTTCTGATAAATGCAGTAAGTACTTTATATTTTAGGCTTTTCTGTCCGGCTTCGGCAGTAATAACCTGCGAAGAACGCGGAAACAACTTAATGCTTTTTGTTCCGTTACCAGACTCCAGTTCAAGTTCGAAATACAAATCGCTATTGTTGCTAATTTCATAATAGTTTCGGTCGCCTTTGTTATGAAACTGCGCCCCCAGCTTTACACATGCTTCCACGAGGGGTCTTACATTTTCCTCTTTCCCTGCAATGTATTTACTTGCCCAGGCAACTGTGCGTCCTGCATCGAGTGCTTCCCTAATTGATTCGGCAGTGCGTTCTTTCGCAAAAACCAAAGTCATTGACCGATGCACGCAACCACCCAAATTATAATCGTGAGCCACTAAATTGTGAATATCAGATGTTCCCATTACCGTTAAATCGTTATCCACAGCCCAGTCCAATGCTTTTTTATGAAACCCGAAACCATTGAAAACTTCAATTCCGTCCAGTTTGTTTTCTTTTTTCAGCTCACCAACAAAATCAATCCATTCGTACGAACCTTCCACCGATGTGGCTTTCCACCCGGGATGATTCCAAAAAATAAATGCATCTTGTTCTTCGGCCTTTGCAACTGCCTGGCTGTCCAAATCTCCGGACCGATCTTCAATATACCCGGAAGCATCGCCAATAAACAGCGCGTTAAAATGTCCGGGAGGTGTATTCCTAGTAATTTCAGTCCCTTTTATAAATACCAGGTTATTTTCTGCCGCAGCATTTTTCGCCAATTCCCATGCACGATTATGATTTACTAACACATCGGCTTTGTGCGGAGTGTATTCAATATGATCGGTAATGGCCATTGCATCCAGCCCTTCCTGCCAGGCCTCCTGCACCCGAACATTTGGCCAAACGTGCCCGTCAGAAAACACAGTGTGCATATGAAAATCGCACTTTAAAGTTTGGAACCCTTCGATGTTGGGAATTGAAATCATTTGACGTTTTTTAGGATTACGGAATTCATCCATCCGCATAACGCCGTTATCGGTCTGAGCCTGAAGCAGCAATGCTGTCCCTAAGAAAAACAGCAGGAACAATTTTAGTTTCGACATTTGTTTCTTTTTAACAGTTAATAATTAATCGCCAAATTAGTCATTTTGGATTTTTATTTCAGTTACAATTTAATGAAAAAAGGAATAATTCGCTTCTTAAAACATTACGAAAAAGAAGCAAGAACATGCACTTCAAACTAAAATAAGTACTATTTCCTTTCCTGATTATACCCATTATTTTTCTTCTTGAAAAAACCGAAAAACTCAATTTTCCCGGAAGAATTCTTTTTCAGTATTTTCAGTGTTCCTTTATCAATTGCAAATTGTAATTCTATATTTTGCCTGAAATCGGCAGGATGAATTAAAACAACAAAGTTCCGCGACAAACTCCATTTATAATCGTTCAATTCAGAAAAAGGCAACAACTCTAAATCTGAATGCTGAATAAAATTTCCATTTGCATGGAATTCAATTTCCAAAAACTTACTAGTTGCCTGCAATTGGTCTTCCTTAAAATTCATCAATTCACCCCCAACTTCAGCATAATATTCAAAAAGCTGCCATTTGCCCGGAATATGTTGCGATGGCCGGGCAAACATTTCAGTTGTTTGTAGCCACTGAATTATCTTTCTAAACTGATTTTTGATGTGCATATCATTTGTCGCAATTTTTATTTGACAGCAACAACTGCAGAAAGTTTAAAGCTACACTTTGTTTTCCAAAAACTTACAATTTTTCAAAACAGGTTGTCCAAAAGCCATAGCTGCAATTCATAGTACAAAAAAAACAGGAACGACATTTCGCTCCTGTTCCTCCTAACTAACCAAATCTATTCTCTATGAAAAAACACTTTTACTTTTTTGTTCAATACAAAAGTAAGCACAAAAACAGTTAACTAAATTCAAGCAAAGTTAAAGAATGTTAACTTCTAATAATCAAAAAGATAAACAACATCAGAAAAACAGGAAGTTAACTACATTTTTATATATTTACATATCCTAAAAAAACCGGAATTATTAAAATATGGAATATAGAAAAAGAAAATTCAAATATTCGGCAACGAGCAATTTATATTGTATTAACATTCCTTTTTTAACCACTCATAACCTCAGTCACATATGCATTTCCCGATAAAAATCCTAAAAAGTCTTATTTATTTCAAATCTTAAAAAATAGAGTTATTTTTGCTAACCAGAATTAAAGATTTCTTTTTACTAATAATTATAAAACACTATTTATGGCAAAACATGTATATACTTTTGGAGCTGGAAAAGCCGAAGGTAAAGCTGACATGAAGAACCTTTTAGGTGGCAAAGGTGCTAACCTGGCAGAAATGAACCTGATTGGGGTTCCTGTTCCTCCGGGATTCACCATTACCACAGAAGTTTGCACCAAGTACAACGAAGAAGGGCAGGAAAAAACTTTTGAGGCGATTAAGCAGGAAGTTGAAGCTGCCGTTTCTATGGTTGAAACACTCACCGAAACCAAATTCGGAGACAAAGACAATCCGTGTCTGCTGTCTGTTCGTTCAGGTGCCCGCGCATCTATGCCGGGAATGATGGACACCGTACTTAACCTGGGAATGAACGACGATGCAGTGGAAGCAATTTCGAAAAAATCGGGCAATCCACGATTTGCCTGGGACTCATACCGCCGTTTCGTTCAAATGTATGGCGATGTAGTAATGGAAATGAAACCCGCCAGCAAAGAAGAACACGACCCGTTTGAAGAAATTATCGACAAGCTAAAAGAAGAAAAAGGCATTCAGTTGGATACAGAATTCTCAACCGAAGACCTTCAGGAATTGGTAAAACGATTCAAGGCAGCCGTTAAAAAAGTTACCGGCAAAGACTTCCCGGCAGATCCATGGGAACAGCTTTGGGGATCTGTTGCTGCGGTTTTTAACAGCTGGAATAACCCACGTGCTAATCTTTACCGCCGACTGGAACATATTCCTGACGAATGGGGAACAGCAGTAAATGTTCAGGCCATGGTATTTGGAAACATGGGCGAAACTTCTGGAACCGGTGTTGCATTTACCCGCGATGCTGCCACAGGCGAGGATGTATTCAACGGTGAATACCTTATTAACGCACAAGGCGAAGATGTAGTTGCCGGTATTCGCACACCGCAGGTAATTACGCTTTCCGGTTCAAAAAAATGGGCCGAATTGCAAGGGGTAAGCGAAGAAGAAAGAGCTTCAAAATATCCGTCGCTGGAAGAAGCAATGCCAGAAATCTACAAGCAACTCGAAGAAACCCAGCAAAAACTGGAAGACCATTATAAAGATATGCAAGACCTCGAATTTACCATTCAGGAAGGTAAATTGTGGTTACTGCAAACCCGTAACGGAAAACGCACAGGTGCTGCAATGGTAAAAATTGCCGTTGATTTGCTGGAACAGGGCGTAATTGACGAAAAAACTGCACTAAAACGCATCGATGCCAACAAGCTGGACGAACTTCTCCACCCTGTATTTGATGCAGCAGCATTGAAATCGGCCACAGAAATTGCAAAAGGGCTACCGGCTTCACCGGGAGCAGCAACCGGCCAGATTGTTTTCTTTGCCGACGAAGCAAACAAATTCGATGCTTCGATTTTGGTACGTGTGGAAACTTCACCAGAAGACCTTGAAGGGATGCACGTTGCAAAAGGTATTTTAACTGCACGCGGAGGAATGACTTCACACGCAGCGGTTGTTGCCCGCGGAATGGGAAAATGTTGTGTTTCGGGAGCAGGTTCTGTAAAAATCAATTACAAAACCCGCATAATGACCATCGACGGAAAAGAATTCGCCGAAGGAGACTGGATTTCTCTTAATGGCTCTACCGGAAAAGTGTACGAAGGAAAGGTTAACACCAAAACTCCGGATATGAGCGGCGACTTCGGCAAAATAATGGACCTGGCAAGCAAATTCTCCCGCATGAGCGTGAGAACCAATGCAGACACCCCGAATGATGCAAAAACTGCACGCAACTTCGGAGCTCAGGGAATTGGCCTTTGCCGTACAGAGCACATGTTTTTCGACGGAGAGCGAATCAGAGCTATGCGCGAAATGATTCTGGCATCAACAGTTGAAGGACGTGAAAAAGCACTGGCTAAATTGTTACCGTACCAGCGCGAAGACTTTGAAGGAATTTTTGAAGCCATGGCCGGATATGGAGTGACCGTACGGTTGCTCGATCCTCCGTTGCATGAATTTGTTCCTCATCAGCAGGCAACACAAAAAGAACTGGCAGAAAAAATGGGAATTACCATTGATGAAGTCAAATCTAAAATTGCCGACCTCGAAGAATTCAACCCAATGCTAGGACACCGTGGATGCCGACTTGGAATTACTTATCCAGAAATTACAGCAATGCAGTCGCGTGCGATTATTGAGGCAGCGCTTAATCTGAAAGCCAAAGGGATTGAAACCCAACCTGAAATTATGGTTCCGCTCGTAGGTACTGTGGCCGAATTTAAAAATCAGGCAAACGTAATACGCTCAACAGCAGAAAAAGTTTTTGCGGAAAGAAATGACCGCGTTGAGTATTTGGTAGGAACGATGATTGAAATTCCACGTGCTGCTCTTACTGCCGACCTCATTGCTGCAGAAGCAGACTTTTTCTCATTCGGCACAAACGACCTTACGCAAATGACACTTGGTTATTCTCGTGACGATGCGGGCAAATTTTTACCAATATACCTGAACAACGGTATCCTTAAACAAGATCCCTTCCAGGTACTCGACCAGGAAGGCGTTGGTCAATTGGTACAAATGGGAACCGAAAAAGGACGAAAAACAAAACCGGGACTAAAAGTAGGAATATGCGGTGAACACGGTGGCGAGCCATCATCCGTTATGTTCTGCGACAGCGTCGGAATGGACTACGTAAGTTGTTCTCCCTACCGCGTGCCAATTGCACGAGTTGCTGCAGCCCAGGCAAACATAGAATAAAGATTGATATTCTGACATATAGAAAAGCCATCCTTTCCGGGATGGTTTTTTTTTGCCCATTAATACGCAAAAACACACACGTATTTATACGTGTTGACCGCAGGTATAAATACTCTTTTTTTTAATTTATTCTTTTCTGAAATTTGCCACGGATATAATAAACAAGACAGATGATTTTATTCGAAAGAAATAACGATACTACCCCATACCTCAATCCTTTTAACTTGAACACACATGGATTGACAACCTCAAGAAAGCCATCCGCGTTTCATTCTCCTATCAACACTTTCTTACTATTCCTGAAATAGCAATGGCATTGTAGGTTATACGGTTTGTCCGTAGAAGGGGTTCTGGCCAGAACCCCTTTTTTATTTTATAAAAACCAGATTATTCTTCATTGCAAAAACAACCAATCCGGCAACATTCTTTGCTTTAGATTTTTCAAGCAATTTTTTCCAATGCCCTTCCACCGTTCTCTGGCTAATTTCCAGCTTATCTGCAATCTGAGCTGCTGTGTATTCCCGACAAATCAGTCCCAGAACTTCCAATTCTCTTTCTGAAAACTCAGGAAGGCTCGGCTTAGCGCTTTTCTTTTTACTGGCACTTTGAATCACCAGCTTTGACATCTCCGGAGGGAAATAAAAATCGTTGATCATTACCTTTTCGATCGCCTCCTCCAGTTCTTCAGGCTCTGCATTTTTCAGCAGATAACCATTTACCCCTTCAGAAATCATGTGCATAATAAATTGCTCTTCATCTTCCATCGTAAGTATTATTACTTTCTGAGAAGGATAAAGTTTTCTGATTCTATTGTGTGCTTCAATGCCATCCATCAGAGGCATTTGAATATCAAGCAAAATAACATGTGGCGGATTATCCAGTAATTTTAAAAGCTCGAGCAATTCTAATCCATTCCCTGCCTCATAAATTTTCTTCACAAAACGAAATTCTTCAAGCAACGAACGAATTCCTTTTCTAAATAACTTATGATCATCGGTAACTACAATTACAACACTTTTATCTTCCATACATTCAAGATAATGAATAAATAAACATTACAGCCGAAGTTCCTTTCCCCGGCTTTGACTTCATTTTTATACGAGCGCCCAAAATTTGTGTTCGACTCTCCAAATTTCTTAAGCCCAACCCTGTTCTGGTCATCTGCTCCAAATCGAATCCCACTCCGTTGTCACATACCGAAACTGCTATTCCGCCTGAGCTGTAACGTGTTTTAATTGTTATTACAGAAGCCCGAGCGTGTTTTATAGCATTATTCAATAATTCCTGAACAATTCGAAATACAGCCAGTTCCTTTTTGGGATTAAACCGCACAGGGGTGCCATTTTTCCAATAGTCAATTTTTAACTGTCCCGTTTTGTTCACCCAATTTACCAGTTCGCTAATGGCAAAATCAAGCCCCAATTTCTCCAACGAAGGCGGCATCAGCGCCCTTGAAATCCGTCTCACCTGGGTAATAACGTCGTCAAGATAAGCTTTTGTTTCTACTGCGAGCTCTTTTGATGAGGCATTTTCTGCTTTTCGCTCAAATCTGGATATATTTAGCTTTACCACTGACAACATGGCGCCAACTTCATCATGCAAATCCTGTGATATTCGCTTTCTTTCTTTTTCCTGAGCAAGTATTGCATTCCTCAAAATTTCTTCCTGTTGTTCAGCCTTAATCCTATTGATTTCCAATTCCTTTCTTAACATCCTTTTTTGGTATGTTATAAAAAAGAAAAAAATCGCACCGGCCAGAACAATCATTCCAAAGGTGCCGGCAAAATATATAAGCACAATCTCTGCGGTTCCCTGTGCTGCCATCAATCCATTTTTATTTTTAACTTAAAACACACACTTAAGCAATTACGAAATTAATCAACAAAAATGAATTTTCTACAATAATGATTTAAATAGACCAAAAAGAAAGGGCAGCTCAACAGCCGCCCTTAAAGTTAACCCCCAAACACACAAGCAATACAGAACGTATTGCGCTACAAAAATAAAAATTTAATTGCGTTCGCAAAAAAAAGGATAAAAAAAATCAATAGAAAAAAGAAAAAAAGGATAAAAAACCTAATTCATTGCGAATTCCTTCTTTTGCAGCATCCTGTAAATTGTTGATTTGCCGATTCCAAGCTTCTTTGCAACCAACCTTACATTCTGATTGTACTTGTTCAAAAAGTGTTTGACAATATCATAATTATACTCTTCCAACGATTTTTCGCTTGACAATAAATTGTGCACATTCTCATCCACACTCATGTTCAGATGCGAGGGTTTAATGGAATCGCTGTTTGTCATTACACATGCCAACTCCATAACAGCCTTCAACTCACGAATATTTCCGGGATAATGATATGTCCGCAACATTTGCTTTGTTTCGTCGGTAATATTCTTTGGCGCCATTTTGTTTTCCCTGCAGAATTCGTTAACAAAATGTTTGGCCAATAAAATTATGTCGTTTCCTCTCTGCCTTAGAGGTGGCAGTTCAATTGGCAACCCGAGCAAACGGTAAAACAAGTCCTGCCTGAACTTACCCTCGTTAACCAATGTAGACAAATTTTTGTGGGTTGCCGTTAGAATCCTTACATCCAGCGGAATTACCTCTGTCCCTCCCAGCCGGACAAGTTCCCTCTCCTGAATAACCCGAAGAAGTTTTGCCTGGACACTTAGATCCAAATCAGCAATTTCATCCAAAAACAGTGTTCCTGTGTTGGCTAATTCAAATTTTCCAAGTTTTCTAAAATCTGCACCCGTAAACGCACCTTTTTCATGTCCAAACAGTTCGCTTTCTATCAACCCTTCCGGAATAGCAGACACATTCACCGCCACAAAAGGCTTGTTACTTCTGCTTGAATTGTAATGAATTCCCTTTGCCACCAACTCCTTTCCGGTTCCGGTTTCTCCATATATCGACACAGAAATATTGGTTTGAACGGCTTTTCCCATCAGGCTAAACACATGGTCAATTTCCCGACTGTTTCCCTTAATCAGTTTTCGAAAACTGTAATGCTCTTTTATTGCATCCTTCAGCCTGGTATTTTCCAGTTTTAACTGGTCTGACTGATAGATGTTTTTAATAACGTTTGTAATTTTCTCACGCGTGTCGGCAGCTTTCATGATGTAATCATACGCTCCGTCTTTCATCAGCTCGATGGCAGTATTAATACTTTCCTGCGCTGAAATTATAACTACGTGAGAATTAGGGGCTTTTTTCTGAATCTCTTTCAACACCTCGTGCCCGGTCATATCGGGTAGAGTATAATCGAGCGTAATCACATCCGGCTGATCGTCAAGGTTCGAGATACAATCTTTCCCGTTATAAAAAACCTTTACCTGATAATTCTGATCAACCAGTTGCTTTTTTAAAACCTGGGCATAAAGTTTATTATCTTCAACAATGAAGATTTTATAACTAATGTTATTACTTTGGCTGGTCATTTTTTTAAGTTTTTTGTTGTTTTGCGTCCGTCTTCTGTAAAAACAGTACCAAAATAGGAATTTTTTTTTAATATTTTCCCTATTTGAAACAAAAATATGCATTTTGGGAATGGAAAAAGACAAAATTCAAACGGCACAATTTACTTCTAAACATTTCCTAATAGACAAAATCATTTTCTGTCCTCTACTTGAAAAGCTCGAAACTGAAAAACAAGATCTTTTTGCAAGCCTCGCAACTATTACCAATATGCTATAAGAAATGCAAATCGTCCTGAATATCTCAACTAATTGCCTAATTTTATCGAACACAAAAAAATGGAATAACAATGAAGTATCGAGCTTTTCACAAACTGTCTTACGGTCTTTACATAATAGCTACCAAAACAAATGGTAAAAACGCAGGATACATTGGGAATACAGTGTTTCAGATTACTTCTGAACCCTCTCAAATTGCAATTAGCTGCCACAAGAAGAATGCGTCAACCCAACAAATTATAGAAAGCAAAATCTTTTCGGTCTCAGTTTTAGGGAAAAATGCCAGCACATCACTGATAGGCGAATTCGGATTCATGTCCAGCGACGACATCGACAAATTCAGGAATGTAGAAATCATCACCGCAAAAACCGGTGCACCAATAGTCACCGATTCATCCGTTGCGTGGTTCGACTGCAAAGTAACGTCCACACAAGATATTGGTTCACATATACTTATTATTGGAGAAGTTCTGGATAGCGAAGTTATTTCTGACGAAGAACCATTAACTTACGCATGGTACAGAGAAAAATACAAAATGCTTTCGCCGAAAAATGCGCCAACTTATATTGAACAAGAAAAACTAGAGGAGGAGAAAACACCCAACGCTGAAAAAGAGCAAAAACCCGAAGCGGAAGAACAAGAGGCCAAAAGCACTATGGAGCCTTTCATTTGCACCATTTGCGGATTTCAATACAATCCGGAAGAAGGAGACCCAACGATGGGAATTCCTCCGGGAACACCGTTTGAAGATCTGCCCGAAGATTACAAATGCCCAATATGTAATGCAGGCAAAGAGTATTTCAAAAAGAGCTAAAAAAGACAGCCGGCAAAAACCGGCTGTTACTTTTTTACAAATCACGATGGGTACCATCGCAATACGGTTTATTCTTTGAATGTTTGCACTGGCACAACCAAGCATCTTTTTTTTCTTCGATATGCAAAGCAATTGGCGTAAACTCCGTGCCTTTGTGTGAACCATCGCAAAAAGGCTGATTACTACTTTTTCCACACGCACACCAATAGTGAGTTCCCGGCTCCAGAGTTACCATTTTGGGAACTTTTGCTGCAATTTTGGGTTCTTCCATTTGATTTTCTATTTTTTAAAATTGATAATTTGCATCCAAATTAGTCAACTATTTTGTATGCAACAACCCTATTATCGAAAAATGTTGGAACCAGCACCAAATCCAATTCCAAGGCAAAATCCAAATCTGCCGTATTAATTTCTTTGTCAGTGGTATCCAGCAACTTTACATTTTTTCCGTTTCTATTAATAAATATCCTTCCGGGCCAGTTTGAAAAAACAAATTCTCCTTGACTATTTTTTTCCAACCCGTCCACGCCGCCGGCATCAGCTATTAAAAGAGTAACTTCTTTGGTTTCGATATCAACTTCAAAAATATTCTGATCGCCCACATAAAGCTTTCCTTTCTCAGTAAACAGCCCGTTAGGTGTTTCAAAAGGAGCACCCTCCATCCAAACAGACAATGAACCATTTACAAGTGCATATATCTTTGCTGTTCGTGTGTCTGAAACCATGACCATACCATTTTTACAAGCCGCTACATCATTCAAAAAAACTGCATTCGGAGCATGATATCTACTGGTTACTTTTGCTGCAGCAATATCGATTTCCACCAGCCTGTCAATATCAGAAACATACAGTTTTCCATTGAACATGGCCATTCCTTTCGGCGCATCGAGGCCTGTCACCCATTCCAGCTCTTTTTCGCTCCCGTCTGCATTCAGAATGCTTATAAACCCATTCCCGTCTTTTGCTGTCGGGTCGCCGTTAATGTTGGCAACGTACATTATTTCATTTTCCTCATCAAACAAAACAGACTCGGGAGTTTTCAATTCGGCCGAGGTTTCCCAAACTTTTTCAAGCTTCTGGGCATTCAAATCTCCTGCCTCAAAAAACAGAACCAACACCGAAACAAAAAGCAATGTTTTCATAATCCATTCATTTAAAATTAATTTCAAAAAGTTACCATAAAAAAGGTTTTATTGCAAAAAAATGTTCAATTTGGCACAAAATTCTTTCATCAAAAAAGATTTAACCATGCTCAAGTTTTACATTGGAATCATCTGCATGCTCCTGTCTGGCTGCATCTTTGCGCAAAACACAAAAATTGAAAAATTCTATGTGGGAACATTTACGTCAGAAGGAGCAGAAGGAATATACCTTTGCAACTTTGATTCTGCAACCGGAGAAATTGCATTGACAAAGACATTTAAAGGAATCGACAATCCTTCGTTTTTAAAAATCTCACCAGACAAAAATTTTTTATACGCGGTAACACGCCCCCAAGAAAAAATTGAAGAATCGGGCGGATATCTTCAAGCATATAAAATCGAAAAAGACGGAAGTTTAAAGTTTATCAATAAACAAGTATCGAATGGTTCCGATCCGTGTCATGTTGATGTTTCGCCTGACGGGAAATTTGTAGCCATTGCCACATACGGGAGCGGAACAACATCGTTATACCAGGTAACAGAAAACGGAGGAATTAATTCGGCCGCATCGACAATAGTAAATACCGGTTCGGGGCTGACTTCGAGACAAAAAGCACCTCACGCACATTCAATTAAATTCTCAAAAAACGGAAAACAGGTTTTTAGTGCAGATTTGGGAACGGACAAGCTTAATATTTTCGACCTAAAAAAGAGCAAGTTAGTACCGGCCAAACAACCCTTTGTCAAACTAACTCCGGGTGCCGGCCCCCGACATTTTGCGTTCCACCCGCACGCCAATATTATTTATGTTATCAACGAGCTGAATTCTACTGTGTATGTTCTCGAAAAGCAAGGGAAAAACTGGGAGGTTGTTCAATCAGTATTAACTATTCCCGAAAATTTTTCAGGGGAGAATTACTGCGCTGACATTCATGTTTCAGCCGATGGAAAGTTCGTTTATGGCTCCAACAGAGGGCACAACTCTATCGTTGTTTTCAAAACAGATCCTTTGACAAAACAACTGGAATTCATCACCACAGTTTCAACCCGGGGAGACTGGCCACGAAATTTCACACTAAGCCCAGACGGCAAGTTTTTACTGGCAGCAAACCAGCGTACAGGAAATATTGTGGTTTTCAAGATAGAAAAAAACACTGGCATTCCTGAATTTTCCGGGAATGAAATTAAACTTCCGGCGCCGGTTTGTCTTGAATTTCTTTAAAACCTAACTGAATTTAGTGCTGATTAATTTGATAAATTCGTCGCGGGTTGCATCTTTCTGAAATGCACCGGTAAAATCCGACGTGGTTGTAATGGAATGTTGTTTCTGAATTCCGCGCATCTGCATGCACAAATGCTGAGCTTCAATAACCACGGCAACGCCCAACGGTTTCAGCGTATCCTGAATACAGTCTTTTATTTGTGAAGTAAGGCGCTCCTGAACCTGCAACCTGCGTGCAAAAACATCTACAACCCGTGCTATTTTGCTCAGCCCGGTAATGGTTCCGTTCGGAATGTATGCCACATGTGCTTTTCCAAAAAACGGGAGCAGATGATGCTCGCACATCGAATAAATTTCAATGTCTTTTACAATTACCATTTGCCGGTAATCTTCTTTAAACATGGCCGAACGCAATATTTCAACCGGATCGGTTTTGTATCCCTGCAACAAAAACTGCATGGCTTTTGCCACCCTTTCCGGCGTTTTATTCAACCCCTCGCGCGATACATCTTCGCCCAGCACCTGCAAAATATTTTTATAATTTTGAGAAAGCTCTTCGGTAACCTCTTCATCGAAAACTTCAATGCGTTCGTAAACATTTGAGTGATTTATCCCTGAATTACACATTTTGGTTATTTCATTAATTTCATACAAAGATTGGTTTTTTTTGAGAAAAGAAAACAGATTCATTCCATTGTTTTGAAAAACATCACTTTTCGAAATAAAACAAAACAGGAAGCAACCTTTTGTTCACTAATTGCATCTCAGCTACAGCAATGCATAAATTGACTTTTTTTTTCTGAACAACACAATATTTTATTTACAGCAGAGTTATAAAACTGACCACGTTGACAAGTAACAGCACAGCTTTACTTTGCCAAATTAAACCGCTTTGAAAGAATGATAGTAATTACAGGAGCCGCCGGCTTTATCGGAAGTTATTTAGTGGGAAAACTCAACCAGGCCGGTTACAAAGATCTCGTTCTGATTGACCGTTTTGACGATCCCTCAAAAGACATTAATCTGTTCAATAAAGAATACAAAAAGTTTATTGACAGAGACAAGTTTTTCAAATGGCTGATAAAAAACTCCGATGATGTGGATTTTATTTTTCACATGGGAGCGCGTACTGACACCGTTGGTATTGAGCCTGAACTTTACCAGCAGCTTAACCTTATTTACACGCAACGACTATGGAACATTTGCACCGAAATTCAGGTGCCGCTTCTTTACGCTTCGTCGGCAGCAACATACGGCAACGGAGAATCCGGTTTTTCCGATTCGCATCTGAATTTATCGCACCTTCGCCCGTTAAACCTGTACGGTTGGTCGAAACACAATTTTGATGTATGGGCATTGAAGCAACCCCACAAACCTCCGTTCTGGGCCGGACTAAAATTCTTCAACGTTTACGGACCAAACGAATACCACAAAGGAAGAATGGCTTCGGTGGTGCTACACGCATACAATACCATAAAAAAAACAGGACAGATGAAGCTGTTTAAATCGCACCACAAAGACTACAAAGACGGAGAACAAAGTCGCGATTTTGTTTTTGTAGATGACATTACCGATGTGATGCTGTATTTTATGCACAACCAGGATAATCCGGGAATTTACAATGTGGGAACCGGAAAGGCGCGTTCGTTCTTCGACTTAACACAGGCTGTTTTCAGCAGTTTGAATATCGATCCTCAAATTTCTTTTATTGACACTCCGGTTGAATTGCGCGGACGCTATCAATATTTTACCGAAGCTGAAACCGACAAACTGAGAGCAGTTGGATACACGCGTCCGTTTGTAGAACTCGAAGAAGGAATTGATACTTATGTAGGAAAATACCTGGTAAAAGAATCTTGCTACTAAAAAAAATCCCGACTAGTTGCCGGGAGAATATTTTCAGTCGAACAAACTCAAAATTAGCGGACTGCATGGTGGCGTGTCTCCAAAAAATTTTCCAGTAATATAAGAAGGGAAGCACCAAATAGTATTCCTGCAATTCCGGCAGGCAAATTAGACAGCCTGTGTAGCAACAAACGATAACCGCTCAACGCAGCATCAACATCTGCTCCGGGGAAAAAATCAGGCACCTTTGCAACAGCAGAACCTTCACCCGACAGCAAAACCACAACAATAATTAGTGCAACAAAAAGAGAAAAAATCACCCAAAACCCTTTTCCAAAAAGCGGCTGCTGTTTTGCTTTTTCCAAAGCAGATTGTTCGGCAAACACACGATTCATCACTCCTGCGGAAAAATCTACTCCCGGAGATTCGAGTTTTACACTTTTCAGCAACTGTTTCAATTCTTTATCTTGTTCAAACGTTTTCATCTCGGTGTTTTTACTGTTCAAAATTATTGTCAATCGCAAACATCTTCTCCGTTAATCACAAAATGGAATAGACGTCTTCTTTTAACATTTCATTCAATATTACATACAATTTTTTTCGGGCTCTGTACAGTTTCACTTTAACATTGCTTCCGCTCAGCCCGGTAACTTTGCTGATGTCTTCCACTGATTGGTCTTCAAAATAATACAACAAAACCAACGTGTATTCATCCTCCTGAAGTTTTGCCAAAGCGGCCTTTATATACTTTTCACGGTTCTCTGCCGGAATTCCATCGAAGTTCATCTCCTCCACTTCGTCGCTAATCTGCACCTCGTCAGTTGATGCAAAATACTGTTTCTTTTTCCGGGTTTCCGAAATACAGGTATTGTATGTAATCCGGTACAACCAGGTAGAAAACTTGGCCTTCCTCTGAAAAGTATGGAGCGATTTAAAAGCTTTCACAAAACTTTCCTGTGCCATTTCTTCAGCATCCTCTCTATTTTTCAGAACTTTCAGTGCAATGGAAAAAACAACGTCCTGATACTTCTCAACAACGTATGAAAAGTAACTGGTCTGCCCGGCAATAACTTTTTCGATGTAGTAATTATCGTCTTTTTCTTCCATTTGTAATTTTGACGAAAAATCCGGACACTGGTTACAAATTTATTCAAAAGAAATTTTCAAAAAAAGTGTAACCGGCTGATTAAGTCTGCGTCAAAAGAACAGAAAATCGAAAAAACAACAATTTAAATTTTATATTATGGAAGGGATTTTTGTACCGATAGGATTTTTTCTGGCAGCATTCGCCATACTGTATGTTTTCTGGACTACACGCACAAAAGAGAGGCTTGCCCTCATCGAAAAAGGTGCTGATGCCAGTATTTTTAAAACAGAACCGTCTAAATTCGTTTTGCTTAAATGGGGTATCTTTTTAATCGGGTTAGCCATTGGTGTAATAACTGGGTTTGCACTGTCTAACCTGGTAAACGAAGTAGTTGCATTCTTTACCATGATTTTCTTCTTCGGTGGAATAGGATTGATTGTTGCTCACGTTGTAACCTATTCGCTGGAGAAAAAAGAATAAACAACAACGCAGTAACCATAAAGAAAACGGATTTGGGAAACCAGGTCCGTTTTTTATTTGCAATGAAAATCGATCACCCGCTGAATGGCATCAATACATACCGGGCAAAAACCTTCAGCCCGATTGCTTTTCATCCGACAATCCATTACCGGACTGTAGATTCCTTTTGCGGTGTAACCGCCACCTTCAAAAACCCCAACTGTGGCAGAAAATTTTGGTTTGCGAGGCGTTGGAATCGGAACAGACGATGCAACCATCGATTTCCACTTTTTGTCAAAATCGACCAAAGTTGTAAGGTTGGGTTCCCAAGGTTCAACTTCCAAATTGTAAAACTCTTCGTATGCTACCGACGATGTGTAATATTCGTCGCCCAACCCCGCAAATCCATGCCCAAACTCATGCACAAACACTTCTTTCGACAATAAATTATCTGAAGTGCAAACACTCAAAAAGTTATAAAAGCCGCCACCGCCGTATCGTTCCGTGTTCACAAGCACATAAATATGATCGTAAGGAACGGCTGCTGCAGCATCGTAAATCGATTTCATATCGCTGGTTGTCAGGTAACGGTCGATATCAAAAGTGTAAAAAGTAGAATTGAAAATCGTATTCACATAAATACTTTCGCCGGGCACATCGGTTCCTGAATCAACAGAAGGAGTCAACAACGCAGTAACATTAAACTTATCCCGGTTCGATTTAAACGGTTCTTCTTCGAACAAGTAACCGGTTACGCGCCGGGCGTCGCTTTTAAACTTTTCCATTTCGTTCAATGTGTATCCTTCTGCAAGAATAACCAAATCAACTTTTTCTGACGGAGCCCCGTTGTTTTCAATGGCAACCGCCTCGAAAGGCTGCGGATTTTCATCCAAAATAAAATAATCGGCAGGGTCAATTTCCTCTTCAAAAATTGTTTTAAAATTTCCGTCCCACTGCCGGGCTTCTATCTTAAAATTCACTTTATTTTTTGGGAAAGGAAAAATGGCGGCATGGTAAAAAGCTCGATTCATTTCCTTTGCTTCGGAAGTGGTTTGCCATTCCTGAAACAACGTGCTAAACCCTTTTGAAAACAATAACTTTTCTGATTCTGCATCAGAAACACAAAACCGGTAGGTTCCGTAACCAAAAGTATCAATCAGGTTAACCAGAGAGCCGGCCCAGTATGGCTCCTGTTTTATTTGCTGCGGATAAACCGTTACTTTATCGGAATTACCGCCAAGCAAAAAATCAAACCTCAACGATTTCTTTTGAAAATATGTTGCAAAATCTTCTTGCCCAGACAAAAACATAGGTAGAGCCAAAAGAATAAAAAGGAACTTCTGCGCCATAATCATCTGCATTTACTATTTTTGGCTAAATTATAAAAATATCAGTTTAACAAATGGTCAGAACTCTTTATAAATTTCTGCTCGAAAGCATCAGGGAAATAGATGGCATTGCAATGTTTGCAAAACCGGGAGCTGCTTTCATAACACTTATTATTATATTGATTGTGGCCTGGGCCGGGCATTACATTACAAAAAAGGTAACGTCTCGTATCTTCACAAAAATTGCAAAGCGTACAAAAACCACATGGGACGATATTATAGTCAGAAGAAAAGTATTTAGAAATCTTGCCCACCTGGTTCCGGCTCTGATTCTTTATTATGCCGCTGATTTTTCGTCCCCGTCAATTCACCAGGATTTAAGCGAACTTGACGCAGCAACGTTGAACGCTCTGTCTGCCGATTACTATTTTGCACTGGCCGGAATTCTGACAAGGGTAGCGCAGGTGTATTTTGTTTTTATATTCATTTTTGTTTTGGATGCGCTGCTAAATTCGGGGCTCGACATATACAACACCACTCCGTACGGCAAGGATCGGCCCATAAAAGGGTACATTCAACTGGCCAAAATTCTCGTTTTTTCGTTGTCGGCAATATTAATTATCGCCATTCTGCTCGACCGCGACCCGACTGTTTTACTTGCCGGACTTGGAGCAATGGGGGCTGTCATCCTACTCATTTTTAAGGATTCGATACTGGGGTTTGTGGCATCCATCCAGCTCTCCGGAAACAACATGGTTAAACTTGGCGATTGGGTTGAAATGCGCAGCAGAGGAGCCGACGGAACAGTTATCGATATTACTCTGAATACGGTAAAAATCCAGAACTGGGATCGCACCATTTCAACTATCCCCACCTACTCCATGGTAAGTGAGTCGTTTATTAACTGGAAAGGAATGGAAGAATCTGGGGGAAGGCGTATAAAACGGGCCATTAATATTGACATGACCAGCATCAAACTTTGCGACAGTGCGCTCATGAACCGGCTGGAAAAATTTCTTCTAATTCGCGATTATGTCAGAAATAAGGAAGAGGAGATAAAACAATACAACAAGCAAAAAAATATTTCAGACGACGATATCATTAGCGGCAGAAGACAAACCAACATTGGCGTTTTCAGAAAATATCTGGAGGTGTACCTGCAACAGCACCCAATGGTTAACACCGACATGACTTTTATCGTGCGACATCTTCAGCCTTCAGAAAAAGGACTGCCCGTGGAAATTTATGTGTTTTGCAAAGACAAAGCATGGGCCAGGTACGAATCTATCCAGGCCGATATTTTCGACCACATCCTTGCGGTAATTCCCGAATTTGATCTGCGGGTTTTCCAGGAGCCGTCAGGGGCAGACATCTCCGGGGCTTTATCAAAATATTATAGCACAAACAGTTTCAACAATAAGTCTTAGTTAGAGATACAAGAATATAAGGCTTTCCTGATTTGCAATTGTAAATTTTTCCTACTTTTGCTTTATAATTTGAAACTCAAATGGAAAATAAAAACATGGATAAATCAGACTATCTGGAACAAGCCGCTGACATTGACCAACTAGATGAAAAAATACTAAAATTAATCACCAAAAATGCGCGTATACCATTTTTGGAAGTTGCCAGAGAATGCGGTGTATCAGGTGCTGCTATTCACCAACGCGTGCAGCGACTTCTAAATATAGGAGTAATTACAGGCAGCGAATTCACCGTAAATCCGCAAAAGTTGGGATACAACACTTGTGCTTACATGGGTATTTATCTTGAAAAAGCCAAATACCACCGGCAGGTAGTTGCTGCCATGCGCGATATTCCGGAGATAGTTGAATGTCATTACACAACAGGGCAATATGCGATTTTCATTAAAATCCAGACAAAAACCAATAAACACCTGAAAAAGATTATCGACAGTCAGCTTCAGGAAATTGAAGGAATCGCCCGCACCGAGACTTTCATGTCGCTGGAAATGGACTTTAAACGGCAAGTGCCGATACAATAAAAAAGCCGGGAATATTAACCCGGCTTTTTTATTGCTATTCGCTTTTATAGACAAAATCATACGATTCGTCGTGCTGACTGATGTCCAACCCAATTTTTTCGCCTTGCGGAGAAATGCGCATTGGAACTATCAAATCAGTTATTTTATACATGAGCAACGAACCGCCAAAAGTAAAAATACTAACAATTACCAACGCAAGCAGATGATAAAGGAACGTAGTTACCTCTCCGTGTATAAGTCCGACATCAGCGGCAAAAATGGCCGTTCCGAGCATTCCGGTAATTCCACCCATTCCATGTGCGGGAAACACGTCCAGCGTGTCGTCAAGTGTTGATTTTGTACGTAGAGTAATGGCATAATTACTAATTATTGCAGCCATTACACCAATAAAAATACTGGAGCCCACATCAACAAAACCAGCTGCCGGCGTAATGGCCACAAGCCCTACTACCAACCCAATTGATGCCCCAACGGCAGACGGCTTAATTCCTTTGGCTGCGTCGTAAAAAATCCAGGTCAGCATAGCTGCTGCAGATGCCGTGTTGGTATTTACCAAAGCATGTGCTGCAACCGAGTCGGCAGCAAGTGCAGACCCTGCATTAAACCCAAACCAGCCAAACCAAAGCATTCCTGCGCCCAACAAAATATACGGAATGTTTGCCGGCTTAAACTTCGTACCAGCATCTTTTCTTCGCCCCAGAAAAATAGCCCCGGCCAGCGCTGCAAACCCGGCCGACATATGCACAACCGTGCCTCCGGCAAAATCAAGAACGCCCCAGTTTCTCAGAAAACCATTCGGATGCCAGGTCCAGTGAGCCAGCGGAGAATAGATAAATATCAAAAAAAGGCAAATAAAAAGCATATAGGCTCGAAATCGTACTCGTCCGGCAAACGACCCGGTAATAAGCGCCGGAGTAATGATGGCAAACTTCAGTTGAAACATGGCAAACACCGCCAACGGAAAGGTTGGAGAAAAATCGGGATGTGTTCCTCCTCCAACTCCCCGAAACATAAAAAATGTAAGCGGATTGCCGAAGAAACCATATCCTTCCCCTCCCACGCTATCGCCAAAAGCAATACTAAAACCAACTATCACCCAGAGCACGCTTACAATACCCATTGCCACAAAACTTTGAAGCATGGTTGAAATAATATGGCGAGGCTGCATCATCCCGCCATAAAAAAACGCCAGACCCGGTGTCATTAGCAAAACAAGTGCAGTTGCGGTAAGCATCCACGCAGTGTCGCCTGCCACCAAATCAGAATAATCCTGATCAAAAGCTCCTGAGGGTAAAACAACTCCTAAGAAGGCTGACAATATAATCAGCCCTAAAATCAGCCACCACTTCTTTGTACTTTTCATAGTCATCTTTTTAGTCTAATTCTGTCTTATTGATAATTACTTCGCAATAAAAATATCATTTTGATAAATTTAAAATCAAATTTAATCTTTTTATCACAACAAGGCAATACGAATTAACATTTAGATAACAAACACACATTCCACAGTAAACAACTGTTTCGAAGCTTCAATTGAAAAATATCTCACTCCCGACGCGGGCTAAAGCGCTTTTTAATTGGTTTTTTTCTATTTTTGATCGAAAATTAATGAGAGATGACCTTAAAGAACAGCTTAGACGATATTGACTTAAAAATTCTGGATATTATTACTCAAAATGCACGCATTCCTTTTAAAGACGTTGCCAAAGAAGTTGGAATATCCAGAGCAGCTGTACACCAACGAGTTAACAGAATGATTGACCTGAAAGTTATAATTGGCTCAGGATATCACATCAACCCCAACAAAGTGGAATTTAAAACCTGTAGTTATATAGGCGTATTTCTGGAGAAGGGGGGACTGTTCACCGAAGTTGTGGAACGGCTAAAAGAAATTCCGGAAATAGTAGAGTGCCACTATACGACAGGCCAATATGCTATTTTTGTGAAAGTTTACGCAAAAGATAACGAACACCTAAAACGGATATTAAGCAACCATGTACAGAAAATTCAGGGAATTGCAAGTACAGAAACCTTCATTTCGCTGGAACAAACATTTAAGCGCACAATTCCCGTAAACAGCTAATTTCGCTGGCGCACCGCTTCGTAAATCATTAACGCCGCAGCCACAGAAACATTCAGCGACTCTATTTTTCCGAACAGGGGGATTTTCACCTGCTCGTCGGTTAAATCCAGAACCGATGCTGATATTCCTACATCTTCGGCTCCCATAATGATTGCAAGCGGCATGTTCATTTCTGCCCGGGTATAGTTTTCTGTTGCTTTTTCGGTAGCAGCCACTATTTTTATGCCCGAATCTTTCAAAAAACGAATTGCCGACGACAAACTTTTCACCTTGCAAACGGGGACAGAATGGAGCGCTCCTGCCGATGTTTTTACCGCATCGGCACCAATGCGCGCCATGCCTTTTTCCGGAATAATTACCGCATGAACACCTGCACACTCTGCTGTTCGCACAATGGCTCCAAAATTCCGGACATCAGTCACCTGGTCGAGAATGAGCAGCAAAGGTTCAACTCCTGCTTCGTACAACCCGGGCAAGAGATTCTCCAGACTGGCAAATTCTACTGCTGCAATATAGGCAAGTACCCCCTGATGATTTTTACGGGTAACGCGGTTTATTTTCTCGATTGGCACAAACTGATACGGGATGTTGTTTTCTTTTACTAACTGAAAAAGCTCTGAAAACAAAGAATTATCAATTCCTTTTTTCAGAAGAACTTTTTCAATGTTCTTCCCGTTCTTAATCGCTTCAATAACTGCTCGTGTTCCAAATATAAAATCGTCTTTGCTCATTACCAATCTTTTTTATTTTTCCAATTTTCAAGTTCCTCGTGGGCATTTTCCCACTGCTCCATTGTTTTTGCCAATTCTTTTTTCTTTATCTCGTAGCGCTCGTAAATATCTACGTCATCAACTTTTTCGGGTTTCGACAATTGTTCATCCATTCCTGCAATTTCGGATTCGAGCAATTCTATTGACTTTTCGATTTCCGCAATTGTTTTTTCCGCCTTCGAAATACTACGATTAACTTCTTTCCTTTCTTCAAAACTCAGGCCCTGCGCCTGGCTCCCCTGCTTTGATTTTTCGTTTGCAGAAACACCGGAAGCGCCAGAAGGCATTTCCAATTCTTTTAAAGAATCCATCTTCTTTTTCTGAAGAAATGCATAGATGCCGCCGAGATGCTGTTTTATTTTTTTATTTCGAAATTCATAAACGCAATCTACCATTCCATCAAGGAACTCACGGTCGTGCGAAACCACGATTACCGTGCCCGGAAATTGAATAAGAGCATCCTTCAAAATTTCTTTCGACCGCATATCCAGATGGTTGGTCGGCTCATCCAAAACCAAAAGATTTACGGGTTCAAGCATTAAACGAATCATTGCCAGCCTCGACTTTTCGCCACCGCTTAATACTTTTACTTTTTTATCGGCATCTTCTCCCGAGAACAAAAACGCCCCGAGAATATCGCGTATTTTTGTGCGGACATCACCCGTTGCAATTTCATCAATTGTATCAAAAACCGTCAATTCTCCATCGAGCAATCGCGCCTGGTTTTGAGCAAAATACCCCACTTTGACATTATGCCCTACTTTTAAACTTCCCGAAAAATCCAATTGCTGAAGAATAATTTTCACCAACGTTGTTTTTCCTTCACCATTTCTTCCAACAAAAGCAATTTTATCTCCACTTTCAACCTGCAAATCAATACCACTCAAAACCAGATGGTCGCCATACTTTTTAGTAACATTTTTTGCTTCCAGCACTACTTTTCCCGAGCGCGGAGGAGGTGGAAATTTAATTTTTAACGCAGCATTATCTTCTTCTTCAATTTCAATCCGATCTAATCTTTCCAGTTGTCTTATTCGAGACTGAACCTGAACAGCTTTTGTGGCTTTGTACCTGAACCGTTCAATAAATTTTTCGGTATCCTCAATCATTTTCTGCTGATTGCGATATGCGGACAGTTGAATCTCGCGCTGTTCCTGTTTCCACTCCATAAAAGCAGAATAATTCATATTCTGATCGGTAATTTTTCCGAGAGAAATTTCCAGTGTGCGATTACAAACTGCATTCAGAAATGCCTTATCGTGCGAAACCAGAACTACCGAGCCTTTATAGCTTTTCAAAAAATCTTCAAGCCACTGAATCGATTCAATATCGAGGTGATTCGTCGGCTCATCAAGTAATATAACATCTGGTTTCTTTAACAGCAATTTTGCAAGCTCAACCCGCATTCTCCAGCCGCCGCTAAACTCTGCGGTTGACCGGTTAAAATCGCTCCGTTCGAAACCCAACCCCAAAAGCGTTTGTTCCATATCAGCCTGAAACGAATCTCCACCAAGGATAGTGAACCTCTCGTTCAGCTCTGAAAGCAAATTCAGCTTATTCAAATACTCGTCTGATTCGAAATCAATTGCATTTGAAATATCTGAATTGAGCCCTGAAATTTGCTTTTCAATGGAAAGCAACTCTTCAAATGCGAGCATGGTTTCACCCAAAAGTGAATTTCTATCAGTCAACTTCATCTCCTGCGGAAGATAGCCAACGGTTGTTCCTTTGGGAATATTTATACTGCCGGAAGAAGGTTCCAGCACTCCCGAAATTAATTTCAACAGGGTTGTTTTTCCTGCTCCGTTTTTCCCGACCAGCCCAATTCTGTCGTCCTGCCGAACCAAAAAACTGGCATCCTTCAACAAATCAAAACCGCCGAAACTTATCTGTACTTTATCTAATGATATCATTTTCTTATAACAATGCGGCCAAAGATAACTATTAAAGCGCAATTGAAAATCAAAAAAATCAGGCAAAAAAAATACCCTTTCGGGTATAAAAGGAAGGGGAAAGCTATGGACGCTTTTTGAAGATGATTGATGATTTACAAACCCCTAAACACAAAACCAATCATAAATACAGAAGATGCTTTCCCCTTTTTAAGTTCTATTTCTGAAAATAAAACCAACCATTAAATCATAACAAATATAAACAAAAAACTTTCTACTTCGGAAGTAAACGATTCACAAAAAGTCCAAATATTGAATGAGATCCATTGTTTTTCCCAAAATGGGAAATTAAGTTTTTTATCGGGAATCGGATTTTTCACATCAACAACCGGCAATAGCCTATAAACATTATATTTGCAAAAAAAAGAATGGGAAGAAATAGAAAAAAGCCATTTTACGAAGAGGTTCAAATCGAAGACATAGGCGCAGAGGGCAAAGCAATTGCCCGTGTTGGCGAAATGGTTGTATTCACAAAACTGGTTGTTCCGGGTGATGTTGTTGATCTTCAGGTTTCAAAAAAAAGGAAGAACTACCAAGAAGCGTTTGTCACAAAAATTCATGAATATTCAAAAGATCGCGTCGAAGCTTTTTGCAGCCATTTTGGAGTATGCGGCGGTTGCAAATGGCAATTTCTACCCTACGAAAAACAACTGTCCTACAAACAGAAACAAGTAGAAAGCCAGCTCAAAAGAATTGGAAAAATTGACCTTCCCGAAACATCACCAATATTAGGCTCTGGAAAAAACACATTTTACAGGAACAAGCTGGAGTTTACTTTTTCCGACAAAAGGTGGCTATCTCCAGAAGAAATTGAATCGGGCGCAGAAATAAACGACTACAATGCGTTAGGATTTCATGTACCGGGAATGTTCGACAAGGTAATTAACATAAAAAAATGTTGGCTACAACCTTCTCCTTCTAACGAAATTCGCAATTTCATTTTCAATTTTGCCATTGAAAATGGGTACAGTTTTTTTGACATTCGCGAAAAAAAGGGATTACTTCGGACCCTCATCATACGCACAAGCTCCATTGGAGAAAACATGATTATCCTCTCGTTTTTTCGAAACGACAAAGAGAAAATCGAAAAAATACTGGCTGCCATCAAAAACAAATTTCCCGAAACAACGTCAATTTTATATGTAATAAACAGCAAAGGAAATGACACGATAACCGACCAGGAAATATTATTGTACCACGGTCGTGACTACATCTTTGATGAAATGGAAGGACTTCGATTTAAAATCGGGCCAAAAAGTTTTTACCAAACCAACTCTGCCCAGGCCTACGAACTATATAAAGTTGCAAGGTCGTTTGCCGGATTAACCGGAGATGAAATTGTATACGATTTATATACGGGAACAGGAACCATCGCCAATTTTGTGGCAAAAAATGCAAAAAAAGTAATTGGTATCGAATACGTACCAGAAGCCATTGAAGATGCCAAAGAAAACGCAGCGGTTAACCAGATTACCAACACAGACTTTTTTGCCGGCGACATGAAAGACATTCTGAATGATGAATTTTTCGCGCAGCACGGCAGGCCTGAAGTTATTATTACTGACCCGCCCAGGGCAGGAATGCACGCAGACGTTATAAAGAGTATTCTCTTGGTACTTCCTGAAAAAATTGTTTACGTAAGTTGCAATCCGGCAACTCAAGCCCGCGACATTTCACTACTTGACAGCCATTACAAAACAACAAAAGTTCAACCGGTTGATATGTTTCCACACACACACCATGTTGAAAATGTTGTGCTTTTAGAGAAACGGGATTAGCAAAAAGAGGCACCTGAACTTAGTTTCTGCCAACAACAAAAAATCTTCAAAAGAAGGGCAAAACAATATTAAAAGAGATGCAGCGCATTCTATAAAAAAATGCGTTGCTTCTAATATTATATTAGCCGTTTTTTGAACCGACACCAAAAACCGATACTAAAACAGGTATTTTACGGTAAGTGCAACATCGAGCAACCGGACATCAAAACCATACCTGCCAAAAACATCCAGATACGGTTTTACTTCAAGCCCGAGTTTAACAGGAGCTTCGTAAAAAACATACTCCACCCCGGCAACGCCATCGATGCCGGCCACCAAAGAGTGCCTTGTCTCATGAAAGCGAATGGTTTCGGTAAAAACAGTCTCATCCCAACTTTGAAACCCGAAATGCACTCCGGCTCCATAGAAAAACACAAGTTGTTCTGAAAAAGAAAATAAATCATATTGATGAAATTCGGTTAATGCATGCAACTGCACTCCTCCGTCACGGGCTGCCAACAAAGCTCTTAACGAATGATCTTCGCTGGTATAATAACGGTATTCAATTCCGGGATTAATCCATCCGGCACGAATTCCAACTGCTTGTTTAAATCCTTGCGCCCTGGCCCCGATAATCAATAAAAAGAAAATTGAAAAAAATATAATTCGTTTCATGAAGCATCTGTTTACAGGGCAAAATTACTATTTTTTGCGAACAACGCTTCCCGAACCCGACACATGTTTCTCTACTGCTGGAAAACCTCCGTAATACACATTCCCGCTTCCAGAAATAACAGCTTTTAAATAGCGCTCAACATAAACCCACACATCGCCTGAACCGGAAATAGTTGCTTCGCAATTGACGAGATCAAGTTCCCACGCATCAATTGTTCCTGAGCCGCTCAAAGCCAGCTCTGCATTACGCGCAACACCAGACACAACCACCATGCCCGAACCGGACACCAAAGCTTCCACAGTAAGAGCATCAACAGACGTCTCGACAGAGCCTGAGCCGGACACCACAATTTTAAAATCGTCACCTTCGAAGTAGCCGGTAGTAATACTTCCTGAGCCACTCTGCACAATCTTGTCGATATAAGGAACTGTGACAAAAACCTCCATGGGCAACTGATTTCTCAGGCTTTTCAGTCCTCTCGTATGAATTTTTAAATTACCACCGCGCACATCGGTTTCGATATACGGCATTAAACTCTCCTCGGCATTAACAACCACATCATACTCATTGCCTGGAGTAATATGTACATCAAAATCTCCATCTGACGAAACAGAGGAGAACGCAGTGGTTACTCTGACTTCGCTGGCAGGGATTCCATTCCCATCGATAAAAAAATCATCGACACAGCTGGTGGTTGCAAGCGATAAAAATACCAGACCTGCAATAATCAGTTGAATTGTTTTCATAAACTAAGTGTTTTGTTTTCTGTTTAAATAGCTTTATTACAAGACTATCATCTCCCTAAATAGTTACAGTCCTCATCAAAAAAAATATTTTTACCTAAAGGGGGAACACAAAAAAAGCCGAAAATGAAGGACTTTCGGCTTTAATTTTATTTTTTTTCAAACGAGCTACGCTCCGCTAAAATCGACTCCTTCGAACACAATTGAAGGAATGAGCCAGCTTGAATTTTTGTTGACATCATTTCCAACTTCACCAATACCAGCCCAAAGCTCTTTCATGTTGCCGGTGATGTTCATTTCTGAAACAGGTTGGGAAATTTGTCCTTTTTCAATAAGGAAGCCCTCAATTCCGTAGGAAAAATCTCCGGTTGCCCCGTTGCAATTTCCGCCATTAAAACCGGTAACCAAAATGCCCCGGTCTACTGAAGCAACCAATTGTTTCAGATTTTTATCTCCCGGTTTAAAAACAAGGTTAGTATTGCTTCCGCTCGTGGGTTGCATATCAAGTTTCTTGGCGTAATAAGTGTCGATAAAATAATTTTTCAGCACTCCGTTTTCAAAAACAGGGCGTTTTTTTGTTGCCAGTCCTTCGGAATCAAACAACCTGCTTCCACGCCCGGACACAACAAAAGGATCGTCAATCACCGTGAGTTTATCAGAGAAAACTTTTTCATTTTGCTTGTCAATTAAAAAAGAATTTTTCTGTTGAATTGCAGAACCGCTGAGCGCAGAAATAAGCGGACTAAAAAGCCGGGCAACAGTCCTGTTTTCAACAATCATAGACATTTTCCCCGAATCGGTTTTCTTCTGACCGATTTTATTAATTGCACGTTCCAGCGCCTTCTCCCCTATTCCTTTTTTCTCTAATTCATTAAAAAAGATGGCATTTTCACTCCAGTAGGATTCGGGTCTTGCGTCGCCGCCCTTCACCGAAACCTGTGCATTCAGGCCGTAATACGAATTAGCGGTATCACCTTCAAAACCATTGCTGGCAACCATCACTCTTTCGCTCAAACCATCGTAATAACTGGCTGTAACCGAAATAATACGTTCGTCTTTTCCCAACACCTCTTTTTCTGCATCAAAAGCCAGGTCGATTTTTTCCTGAGGATTGTGAGCATCAAAATTCGTATCCAGAGTATTTAAACTCTGAGCACCGCCTTTGTAATAAAGCTCCGGGTCGGGCAATGTTCTGAATTCATCTTCAGAAAGATACCGGGTTCCGGCAATTGCTTCTTCAATAAAACGCGCCAGTTCTTCTTTTTTCAACCGGTTTGTAGAATGAGCCGAATACTTGTTATCTACAAAAAGCCGGATAAACAGGCTGCTCTGAATTGCCTGTTCCAGTTTATCAATTTTCTGTTCGCGCACTTCCACGCTGCTGCTGCGACTATTGGAAATAGACACGCTTACCTGCTGAGCCCCGTTCTCGAGGGCGTGATTCATGGCCCACTTGGCCAGGCTATATTTTTCCTTTTTTGTCATTTTCTAAATCTTTAAGGTTACAATACACGTTGATTAAATAGCGCCTCCCACCGTTAATTTCTTCACTAAAACAGTAGGCAAACCACAAGTTACCGGAACAGACTGACCGTCTTTTCCGCAGGTCCAGGTGCCATTGTCAATCATGTAATCGCTTGCCGCCATGGTAATATCAGCCAAAGCCTGAGGCCCGTTACCTATAATATTGATGTCTTTAATCGGTTGCGTCAGTTTTCCTTTTTCAATAAGGTAACCCGATTTTACAAAAAAGGTAAAATCACCGGCTCCGATTTTCACTTCGCCATTACTGAAATTATCTACAAAAACCCCGTAATCGACATTGGAAATAATATCGTCTTTTGAATGAGGCCCCATTTCCATATATGTAGCACGCATACGTGGCAACGGAATATTTCTGAACGACTCGCGTCTTCCGTTTCCTGTAGGTGCCACGCCGTAGTATTCTGCACTAATACGATCATGAATATAGCTATTCAAAACCCCGTCTTTCACCAAATACGTTTTCTGAACATCATTTCCTTCGTCGTCCACATTAATTGAACCGCGGTTGCTTTCAAGCGTTCCGTCATCAATAATATTCACAAAACTTTCTGCCACTTTTTTGCCCATCTTATCGCTAAAAATTGAAGTGCCTTTTCGGTTAAAGTCAGCCTCAAATGTATGACCAATGGCTTCGTGAAGCAAAATTCCGGAACCTCCGGCTCCCATAACAACAGGCATCTCGCCGGCTTTTGGCTTGGTTGCTTCAAACAGAATATTTGTACGGTCTACCGCTTCGTTTGCAAGCTCGTCCACCAAATCATCAGTAAGCCACTCAAAACCTTTTCTGAAAGAACGGGCGGCATATGAATTTTCAATTTTTCCGTCTTTTTGCATGATGCAAACTGCACCAAAACTAATCATCGGGCGGTAATCGTATGTAAGCCTGCCTTCTGAATTGTAAAACATCACATAAGAAGTTTCGTCACTCAAAAAGGCATTTACTTTAATTACCTTTTCATCGAGCGAAAATACTTTGTCGTTTATCTTCTGCACAAACGGCACTTTATCTTCCACCGAAACGTCTTCCCATTTGCGGGCAATGCTGTAATAATTGGAGGGAACTTTTTCTTTCAGCCCCACCGGGTTAAAACTATTTTTACTATTGGCAATATTGGCCGCCATTTTCGCAGCATTCAACATGGCATCCAGTGTAATGGTTTCGGAATAGGCAAATCCTGTCTGATCCCCTTTCAATACCCTGATTCCAACGCCAAAGTCAATATTTGAATATGCACGGTTTACTTTACCGTCTTCCAACCCAAGACTGTTTGATTTTTTGTGCTCAAAAAACAAGTCGGCATAATCGCCTCCCTTACTCATGGCCGCTGCAATTACCTTTTGCAGCATTTCTGCCGAAACCTCAAAATGATCTAAATAACTTTTCACGCTTCCTGATATTTGTTTGTCAAAGTCCGATTGTATTACCGGTGGAAACACGATGCTTCCCGCTGCAAACATACCACTTGTTTTAATAAAACTTCGCCGATCTACATTCATAACTCTTTCCTTGTATTATTTTGTTTGATGTCAAATTAATCAAACTGATTGGTATCACAATTCTACCAAAATTACAAAAAACAACTTTTTTTCATCAACACCCCAAAAAACAACAGGGGGCATCAAAAATACAGGTATAAATCAAAAATTATATACTAATTCTAAAACTACCTATAGTTATATATGGTATATTTGTAAATAAATACCATATTTCTACAAATGATGCCATTATTTAGCAGGTGTCAAGAGAAAAGAAGATTTTATATGTAAATTTTGCATTAACTTTATACAAAATGCTATTATTAGACGAGAATTAATTACATTTAACTATATTTTTGCACAAGTCAGTTATAGATTATTCGTAATTCTAAATAATTATTTACACTATGAAATCAAAATTGGAATACATTTGGCTGGATGGTTCCGTGCCAACACAGCAACTGAGAGCAAAAACCCGTATTGAAGAAAACTTCAGTGGCAAACTTGAAGATTGCCCCATGTGGTCGTTCGATGGTTCTTCTACCAATCAGGCCGTCGGCGGTTCTTCCGACCTTCTTTTAAAACCAGTGTACATTTGCCCGGATCCTGACCGTAAAAATGCATACTTGGTGATGACTGAAGTCTTAAATCCGGACGAAACCCCGCACCCGACCAACGGACGTGCTTTCATTGAAGAAGAAGACGAAGATTTCTGGTTTGGTTTCGAGCAGGAGTATTTTCTTTACGATCCGCAGACCCGCCTTCCGTTAGGATTCCCGGCTGGTGGTTTCCCTGAGCCACAGGGGCCTTACTATTGCGGAGTAGGCGGTTCAAAAGCTTTTGGCCGTCAGATAGTGGAAGAGCACTTGGATCTTTGCCTTGAAGCTGGAATTAATGTAGAAGGAATTAATGCAGAAGTAGCAGCCGGACAGTGGGAATTCCAGATTTTTGCAAAAGGCGCACTCAGTGCCGGAGACCAGGTTTGGATGGCTCGTTTTCTGCTGGAGCGTACTGCCGAAAAATATGGTGTAGATGTAGAATGGCATCCGAAACCGCTTGGGAAAGACCTCGATTGGAACGGTTCGGGAATGCACGCCAACTTCTCTAACGGATTAATGAGAACCTGTGGGGATAAAAAAGTATTCACAGACATTTGCGAAGAATTTGCAAAAAGAATTCCGGAACACATTGCAGTATACGGTGCATATAACGATCAGCGACTTACCGGACTTCACGAAACGCAATCTATCGATGAGTTTAGCTATGGCGTATCTGACCGTGGCGCTTCAATACGAATTCCTGTGGGAACTGTTGAAAACGGATGGAAAGGCCGCTTGGAAGACCGTCGTCCTGCTTCAAACGGAGACCCCTACAAAATTGGAGGCCGCATAATAAAAACAGTAAAAAAAGTAGAAGGATAATACGGAAAGCTGTCTCAAACGAGGCAGCTTTTTTTCATACTCTGCCGGAAAAGCTGAATTATTTTCAGCTTTTTTTATGCATTTACAATTCAGCTTTCCAACAAACTATTGTGAACTCTTTTTATGCGGCCACATATTAATTTTCAAAAAAAAGCCTGCACATTAATTCATTAAAAAAAACAATACCGTTGCAACAGCAAATCCAATTAACTGATTTTTAAATAAACTCAGATTCAAATTGTAATTAACAGGAATCCCGAAGGAAATACTATGTTTACCTAAAATTTGAAAAATGGGATTACAGGCATACTCTGAAGCAAAAGCGTTAATTTTCGACTTGGACGGAACACTTTCCAATTCATTACCGGTGCATCTTGCCACCTGGCAACAGGTAGGTGATGTTTACCACTTTCATTTTAATCCCCAAATAATGCTGGAGATGACAGGCCGGGCAACCATCGACTTTGCCCGTCGCATTGTGGAAGAGAACAACCTTCAGGCTGACCCTGCCGATCTTGTTAAACTAAAACAGCAGGCATTCTGGGATTCGGCAAACCTACTGGAGCCCATAAACGAAGTAATCGATATTGTTAAAGCAAATTATAGAAAACTACCCATGGCAGTTGGCACGGGAGCCAGCAGAAAAAGCACTGAAGTGCAACTGAAACAGTTGGGCATTGGGCATTTTTTTGATGCAATTGTTACCGCCAATGACGTAACTCTGCACAAACCAAACCCGGACACATTTCTAAAGTGTGCTGAACTAATGGGAGTTTCTCCGGCAGAATGCCAGGTTTTTGAAGATGGTGTGTTAGGAATTGAAGCAGCAAAAACAGCCGGCATGATGATAACCGACGTGAGACCATTTATCAACTACGGCGAATGGATTCATTCATAATAGCTTTAGAAACAATTCTACCTCTTTTCCTTGTAATATTTGCAGGGATACTATTCTCGCGCACAAAAGCAGCTTCGCAAAACTGGATTGAAATTCTCAACAAATATGCACTGTGGATTGGTTTTCCGGCGCTCGTTATTGTTTCTCTTTTACACCTCGAAGGAGAAATAAAAACCTACCTGCCGCTAATACTGATTAACTCCGGATATATTATTGTCTGTCTGATTCTGGCCTACCCCATTTCTATGCTGTTCAGATTATCCGGCACCATGAAAAGGTCTTTGTTTCTGATTCTTCCTTTTGGAAATATTGCCTACCTGGGAATTCCGGTACTCCACAGCACATTTGGAGAAGAAATACTTCCGGTTGCGGCTATCATTTCAGCAGTTTATGTATTTTGGATGCTCACGCTCGGACTCTTTTTAATAGAAATTCATGGGAAACAGGAATTCAATCTAAAGCGACTGGCGCTCAGCCTGGCCAAAAATCCTTTACTCATTTCAGTATTTACAGGACTTATTATTGTTTCATTTCAAATAACTTTACCCGCCTTTCTGGACAAAACCCTTCGGCTCTTTTCAGATTCGGTAACAGCGGTAGTATTATTTTCACTTGGAATTTTTCTCGGGCTACAGAAATTAGGAAACCCTCGCGAATGGCTGCGAGTTGCTGTTTTTGTGACGATAACGATGATTGCCCTCCCAGCCATATTTTTTGCAGCAATTCGGTTTTCGCCACTTCCTCCCGACCAGATAAAATCAACTGTTCTGGACGCCACAATGCCGCTCGGGCTCACTCCTTACGCGCTTTCGGTTCAATATAAACTGGAAACTACACTGCTTGCCCGGATCGTAGTTTTGGGAACCGTTTTTTCGATGGTTTCTTCCCCGTTATGGATTACATTTCTGGGTTAAGTCAATTCGATGGATAACCCGTCAAGTTCTCCAATAAACACCAAAGTGCTCCGATCTGCTTCAACCAGACTTTCACCTTCTGAAATTTCAAAATTTCCTCCAACGCCCTGAAAAACAAACTCAAAAGGCTCATTTTCAAAACACAAAAATCCCTTCACCCTATAGATTTCCTTTTTGTAAACATCAAGATAATAAGATATTCGCCGGGTAAAATCAGCTTTATTCAGCGCCCGGTCGCATGTCCAGGTGTGCGTTTTAACTTTCGAATGAAGATCTCCGGTCCGGGGTTCTGTAAAATAGCGTATTTTCTTTGGTAAAGACTGCAGACTAAATGTCTCAACTACTCCATTTTCTGCAAACCGGACGGGGGCAAGCGGGTTTAATTCCGCAATCATCCCCCTAAATTTTTCCCGTTCAGAAGACGAACTATTTTCTGATTTAGTTACAACAACCTCATCGGCAATAGCCAGTTGTTTGTACGAAATATCTTTCCCCCGGCCGCTCCCAAAGTTCAGGGCATCTGCAAGGCAAATCGTCTTGTTAAATGCATACAATTCTTTCAATCGTTCTTCCCTGAAAAACGGCCTGACCACTCCTGCCGGATCAGCAATTCCCGTGGTTTCAATCAACAAATGCTCTACATGCGGAAAGCGCTCGGCCAACTCCTGCAACACCAGCTCATATTCATTGGTAATAGTGCAGCAAATGCAGCCCTGCTTCAATTCGAACAACTGGCTTGCGTCTACTCCTTTTATCAGTTTGGTATCGACAGACACACTCCCGAACTCATTTTCCACAAGGGCAAATTGCACATCCGGATATTTTCTAAGCACAGAATTAATAAAAGTTGTCTTTCCTGACCCCAGAAAACCGGTAACAACCGTAACAGATATTTTATCGTTTCTCAAACCAACCATTTTCTTTTCTATCGCAATAAATAAAAACGTTTGCCAATGCTATCCGAAAACGCCAAACAAATTTAAAATAACAATTACAAGTGAACCAATTAAAACGTACCGAATATATTTAGTTCCTTTGGTTACAGCAAAACGAACACCGAGCCAGGCGCCTGCCATATTTCCGGCAGACAAAGCCAATCCCGCATACCAATTCACCTGACTATTGTACATAAAAATACCAATCGTCACTATCGTGTAGATAAGTACGATAAATATTTTTATTGCATTGGCCCGCACCAAATCGTGCCCACATCCCAAAACCAGTCCGGCCAAAATAAAAAAACCAACACCCAATTGAATAAAACCGCCATAAAAACCAATAAAAAAGAAAAGGATGTATTGCAAAACAGTTGGCTTCGGATTTTCAACACGCGCGTGTTCGGCCAGCCAGACTCCGGGTTTTAAAACCACCATCAAAAACATAACTACCATTAGCGCCGCAATAATCTTCTCCAGCAAAAGCACATTCATCTCAACCGCGATAAGCGCTCCTGCCACCGACCCGAAAACAGCGGGAATTACCAGACGAAAATCGGTTTTGAAATTCAATACTTTTTTCTGACGGAAAGCATTTACGCCAATGATGTTCTGAAAAAGGATGGCAATTCGCAAGGTTCCGTTGGCAACATTTGCCGGAAGGCCAATAAACATCAACACAGGAAGAATAAGCATTGAGCCTCCGCCCGCATTTACGTTAATAAACCCGGCAATTAATCCGGTGACAACCAAAGCTAAAATAACATACCATTCCATCGCAAACTCAAAATTTCGTTAATACCCCCAAAACTAAAAGTGCTGCTCATTAAAAAACGAACAGCACTTTCTTTATTTTTATGAACGACTATAAATTAATCTTCTTGTTAGTAGGCAAACAGCGGAAAATCTTTCATCATCTGATGTACTTTTTCGCCAACTGCTTTCAATACTTTTTCATCTTCGATGTTAGAAATTACATCGTCTATCAGCTGAACAATAACCGGCATCAGGTCTTCTTTCAAACCACGCGTTGTAATGGCAGGAGTTCCTACTCGCAACCCTGAAGTCTGGAAAGGAGAACGACTGTCGAACGGAACCATGTTTTTATTCGCTGTTATGTGTGCCTGCACCAAAGTATTTTCAACCTGTTTCCCTGTAATTTCCGGGAATTTAGAGCGAAGGTCAATCAACATTGAGTGATTATCGGTTCCTCCGGAAACCACGTTATAGCCCAAGTCAATAAATGCTTTGGCCATGGTCTGTGCATTCTTTTTTACCTGTTTTTGGTAGTCTTTGAATTCGGGAGCAAGTGCTTCGCCAAAAGCTACAGCTTTTGCTGCAATCACGTGTTCCAGCGGTCCTCCCTGCTGTCCTGGGAAAACGGCTGAATCGAACAACGATGACATGGTGCGTACCACGCCTTTCGGAGTTTTGATTCCCCAAGGATTTTCAAAGTCTTTGCCCATTAAAATGATCCCACCACGTGGTCCACGCAAAGTTTTATGCGTTGTAGAAGTTACCACATGTGCGTATTTTACGGGGTTATTCAAAAGTTCAGCAGCAATTAAACCGGCAGGGTGTGCCATGTCAATCATCATCAATGCTCCAACTTTATCAGCTATCTCGCGCATCCGTTTGTAATCCCATTCGCGGCTGTATGCCGACGCACCGCCAATAATAAGTTTAGGCTTGTGCTCCAGCGCCAGGGCTTCCATTTCGTCGTAATCCACTAATCCGGTATCTTCTTTTACCCGGTAAGCAACCGGTTTATACAAAATACCTGAGCTGTTTACCAGCGAGCCGTGAGAAAGGTGTCCTCCGTGCGAAAGATCCAACCCCAGGAATGTGTCACCCGGTTTTAGAATTACACTAAGAACTGCGGCATTGGCCTGCGCTCCTGAGTGAGGTTGCACATTGGCCCATTCTGCTCCATACAATTCTTTAATGCGGTCAATTGCCAGTTGCTCGGTCATGTCCACAAATTGGCAACCTCCGTAATACCGCCGTCCAGGGTATCCTTCGGCATACTTATTTGTCATTACTGAGCCCATAGCTTCCAAAACCTGATTGCTCACAAAGTTCTCTGAAGCAATCAACTCTATTCCGCCTAACTGGCGTTCATGTTCTTTCTGGATAATATCAAAAACCAGTGTGTCTCTCTTCATTTGTGCATAAACTTTGAAATTAAGCCCAAAGGTAACACAATTTAAAAAAGCCATTGAAAGTTATCTCCGGGAAAAACTCACTATTTTTGAACAATTAATTTTGAAGCTCAAAGAAATTGAAACAACTGAACAAAATAACACAACGCCCGGCACTTTTAAGTGCATTATGCCTGCTCACATTTATCGGGAGCAGCATCGGTTTTATGGGCTACTTTTTGGTCTCCCTCTTTTTCGACCAAACCGTTGATGTAATAATCAAATACTCATCGTGGCATAACACAGAAGCTATTTCGCCACTCTATTTTACACTTTTGATGGTGTTGTATGCATTGTCACTAACCGGTGCCATCAGAATGTGGAAATTTCATCGCAACGGGTTCTGGCTTTACCTTTTTGCACAACTGGCTATTCTTTTCATTCCTGTTGTGTGGACCGACTGGCAGGCGTTTTCAGCAGCCAATGCAATTTTTACGTTGGTGTTTATTACGGGCTACGCATTAAACCTGAAACATTTCAAAAAAACAAAGGAACCTTTTTCAATTTAAAAGATTCCTTTATCTGAACTAAAACGATACGCTCTGTTTAAATTCCAAGCAGCAATTGTTCCGGTTCGATTCCGCCGGTTAACATCCGTTCCGGGTTTTCGATAAACTCCTTTACTTTTACCAGGAAGCCAACCGAATCTTTCCCGTCGATGACACGATGATCGTACGACAAAGCAATGTACATCATGGGGCGGACAACTACTTGCCCGTTAACGGCTGCCGGCCTTTCCACAATATTGTGCATTCCCAGAATTGCCGATTGGGGCGGATTAATAATTGGCGTTGAAAACAACGAACCAAAAACGCCTCCGTTGGTGATGGTAAAAGTTCCGCCAGTCAATTCGTCTACCGATATTTTTTTGTTGCGGGCTTTTGCTGCAAGTTCTTTTATTTCCAATTCGATTTGTGGAATTGTTTTACTTTCGGCATTTCGGACAATCGGCACCATCAATCCTTTGGGCGTCGATACTGCAATACCAACATCAACAAACCGCGGAGAAACAATTTCTTCCCCGTCGAGCTGGGCATTTACCATGGGATGGAAATCCATTGCCAAAGCTACTGCCTTTGTAAAAAACGACATGAATCCCAGTTTAAACCCGTGCTTTTCGACAAATTTCGGCTGGTACTTTTTCCGCAAATCCATAACATACCCCATATCAACTTCGTTAAACGTGGTTAACATGGCGGTCTCGTTTTTTACGGCTACCAACCGCTGACTGAGCTTTCTACGCAGCGGCGTCATCTTTTGCCGGTCAACTTCACGCGAAATTTCTTTTTGAGGAATTGCCCCTGCAACTGTCTGCGGAGCATTCATTGCCGCTTCTACTTCTTTTTTCCCGATGCGCTTCAATCCATTAATAACATCATCAACAGACAAGCCATTTTCTTTCATCAACTCCTTGGCAACAGGAGTTATTTTCACCTGGTCAAACTCTTTTGAAACTGTTGCCTGCTTTTCTTCTTTCACCTGAGAACCTGCCTGTTCTTTCTCCGTTTTGGCAGTAGCCCCTGCTTCATTTTTCGGCTCCGGCTGTTTCTCCTGATTTTCTGCACTTTCGGGCTTCTCTTTCGGCTGTACCGAAGTATCAATAGAACAAACCACCGAGCCAACTTCTACGGTTTCTCCTTCATTGGCTTTAACAGTTATTTTTCCTGCTTCCGCTGCCACAATTGTCAGGGTTGCCTTATCAGATTCAACTTCGGCTATCTCCTGGTCTTTTTCAACCACGGCGCCATCCTCAACCAGCCAGGCGCCAATTTCTACTTCGGTTATTGATTCTCCGGGACTGGGAACCTTAATTTCTACAATCATTTTTTGGTTTTTTATGAAGCAACAACTTCTTTTTCTTCAAAAACGGAATTCAATATTTCTTCCAATGCCTGAGTATGTTTTTCCATCAGACCAACTGCCGGACTTGCACTCTCGTTTCGTGCAACCACTTTAAATCCCAGACAGTTGAGTTTTCTGTTAATAAACGGCCAGGCGCCCATATTTTCAGGCTCATCCTGCGCCCAAATCAAACTCGAAGTATTGTACTTTTTAAGAATTTGGTTTATCTGTTTGTTCGGCAACGGATAAAGTTGTTCCATCCGCACAACAGCTACATTGGAAATGCCTCTTTCCTGTTTACGTTTCAGCAAATCGTAATACAACCTGCCGGAAGTAAAAATCACCTTTTCAACAAATTCAGGTTCAGCAACAGGATCGTCTATCACCTCCTGAAATACGCCACGCGCAAGCTCGTCTATTTTCGACACCACTTTCGGATGCCGCAGCAGACTTTTGGGTGTAAAAACGATTAACGGCAAACGCATTTTCATTTTTACCTGTCGCCGCAACAAATGAAACATATTGGCAGGTGTAGACGGCACAACAATTTGAATGTTATTATTGGCGGCCAGTTCAAGAAAACGCTCAATCCTCCCGCTGGAATGCTCCGGCCCCTGTCCTTCATACCCGTGCGGCAGCAACAAAACAAGGTTATTCATCAACCCCCATTTTTCAAAAGCAGAAGTAATATATTGATCGACTATTACCTGCGCCACATTATGAAAATCGCCGAACTGGGCTTCCCAAATATTCAGTCCATCGGGTTTTGCAAGGGCGTATCCGTATTCAAACCCCATTACTGCATATTCCGAAAGGGGTGAATTATATGCATGAAAAGTTGCCTGATTTTCACCTACGTTTTTCAACGGGAAATACTTTTCGTCGGTTCCTTCAACCACAAAAGACGCGTGGCGGTGAGCAAAAGTACCGCGCTCAGAATCCTGTCCGCTCAAACGAACCGGGTGACCTTCATCAACCAGAGTACCGTAGGCCAAAAGTTCTGCCATGGCCCAATCCAACCGGTCGTCGTGAATCATCATTCTTCGATCGGAAATAATCCGGTTAACTTTTTTAAAGAACGTCAGACCCTCGGGAAGCGTGTAAATTTTTTTAGCTATTTCAATTAGCTTTTCTGCCTTTACCCCTGTTTTTACCGACTGGTCGAACATCATTTTACAGGGCATTTCGTAAGAACTGTATTCGTTTATCAAAAACTTACGAATTTTCAGCTTATCGATTTTCTCAGACTCTTTGTATTTTTCTTCCAGAAACCGGTCAAAACTCTTTACCCTCTCCCGGGCATCTTCCGGCCCCATAATACCGAGGCCTTCCAGTTTTTGCGCATAAATATCACGCGAATTCGGATGTGTAGAAATAGCTTTGTACAACATCGGCTGCGTGAAGCGCGGTTCGTCGCCTTCGTTATGCCCGTATTTACGGTAGCAAAGAATATCGATAAATACATCGGTGTGAAACTTCTGCCTGAACTCCACAGCCAGTTTTATGGTATAAACCAACGCCTCCACATCGTCACCATTAACATGAAACACGGGAGAGCGGGTAACCTTTGCCACATCGGTACAATAGGTGCTCGACCGGGCATCGAGATAAGAAGTTGTAAAACCTACCTGATTATTAATAACCAGATGAATGGTTCCTCCGGTTTTGTAGCCGTCGAGCTGCGACATTTGTATGGTTTCGTAAACCACGCCCTGCCCTGCAACGGCAGCATCGCCGTGAATAACAATTCCGGCAGCTTTACCATAATCGCTCTGGTAAACCGAGTTAATTCTTGCACGCACCATTCCCTGCACAATTGGCCCCACTGTTTCCAGATGCGACGGGTTGGGCATCAGTTTCAACTTCACTTTTTTGCCGAGGTCAGTCATCACTTCATTTTCGTACCCAAGATGATATTTCACATCGCCGTTCCAGATGTCTTCCTCGTACTCTTTTCCGTAAAACTCTTTAAAAATATTTTCGTACGGTTTTTTCAGCACATTGGCCAGTACATTTAACCGCCCGCGGTGGGCCATTCCCAAAACAAACTCTTCGATACCCAACTCTGCTCCGCGCTCAATTACCGCATCGAGCGCAGGAATGAGACTTTCGGCTCCTTCGAGCGAGAACCGTTTTTGCCCCACAAACTTTTTATGAATAAAACTTTCGAAACCAACCGCCAGCTCCAGGTGGAAAAAAATGTCTTTCCGTTCTTCATCGGTAAGAGCTTGGGAATTGCAGCTGCTTTCCATCTTCTGTTTCAACCACTGAATTACTTCGGGATGGCGCATGTAAACATATTCAACCCCGATAGAATGGCAATAAGTAGCTTCCAGATGCTCTATTATATCTTTTAATTTCGCGGTGCCAATTCCAATGTCGTTCCCGGCCTGAAAAGAAGTTTCCAGATCTTTTTTCTCCAAACCAAAATTTTCGATATCGAGCGTGGGAACATACTGCCGGCGTGCTCTCACCGGATTTGTTTTTGTAAACAAATGTCCACGCTGACGATAGGCGTGGATCAAACTTAAAATGGCAAACTCTTTATTGATGTCGCCAGCCAGGTTCAAGGCCTGTTTAGCCGGATAATTAGTGCGGGCCAGTTCAAAACCCGCAAAAAAATGCTGCCAGCTTTTATCAAGCGAATCCGGATTTTCCAAATACGCCTGATACAGGTCGTCAATCGCTTCCTGTTCCTGGTTTCCAACCGATGAAAATTTATCCATTTGTAACTTTATATTAACCAATAATTAAAAATGAAAACAAAGCAGATTTTTTAAAGTTTATCAAGACTTACACATTTCTCCAACAAAGTTAGTCTTTATTCAAACGGCTAAAAAATTATCGCATCTTTTTCATCAGATACACAGGGAGAAAGCAAGAAAAACAAGATACTTTGCTTTTTGACTCAAAAATATCGGCGAAAGTAAAACGGACGAATAAAACAATCAAATGTTTCTTTTAGTTTGCTCGAAAAGCAGTGAAAAAATAGCGCTTTTTTAATCTTAGCGAGAATAGAACTATTCAAATAATTTGTTATTTTTTCTGTACATCGCACAGAAAAGCAGAGAAATTTTCAAAACAGAAACACAAAATCGAGAGACAGAAAATAACGATTAGTCAGCACCAAAACATGGCCCGGGTTAATAAATGGGGGAAGTAATCAATTATTTATTCGAACGAATAATGCTTCCTTATTTTCGACTGCACATCCCATACACATTCAAGACCGGCAGGAAAAACAATATAATCTCCCGGTTTTATTGTAACGGAATCAAATTCGGAAACAATGTTCGCATCGCCTTCGAGAATATAACAATGCTCGGTTTTATCGTAATACCAGTCAAACTTCTCTTCATCGTATTCTTGCACCGGCCAGTCAAATACGCCGGCTTCTTCCAGTTCGTCCTGTTCAGGCTGTTCTATCTCTATTCTCATTGTTTTGTATTTTTGCAAAAATAAAAAAGAAAACATTGCAGATAACACCCGGCTCAAATAAAAAACACACCTCAAATTTAGCAAACATTAGACAATCCGTCATCGCCCCAATTAAACTTACATCCGGCAATTTTGTTTGGGTTCTCAAACAACAAAAACATGAACAATTTCTGGAACGAAAGATATGCCTTTAACGAATATGCGTACGGCACAAACCCCAACCTATTTTTTAAAGAGCAACTGGACAAATTAAAACCCGGAAAAATACTTTTTGCTGCCGAAGGAGAAGGCAGAAATGCTGTTTACGCGGCAAAAAATGGATGGAACGTTTCGGCTTTCGACGCCAGTACTGAAGCGCAAAACAAAGCAAACAAACTGGCCGGGCAGAACCACGTTTCAATTGACTACCGGGCAAATGACCTTGAACACATTACATACCAACAGGAAAAATTTGATGCCATTGTTTTAATTTTTGCGCATTTTCATCCCCGAAAAAGAGAAAGCTACCACAAAAAATTGATCAGCTTTTTAAAGCCCGGCGGAACAGTTATCCTCGAAAGCTTTTCGAAAAACCAAATCAACTACAAATCGGGCGGGCCGCGCAACGTTGAAATGCTCTATTCTGAAGAGGAGTTAAAATCCGACTTCGGGGAACTGGCAGAAATTTATATCAAAAAAAACAGAAACTATTCTCGACGAAGGTAAATTTCATCAGGGCAAAGCCTCTGTTATCAGGCTAACCGGCACAAAATAAATGCTTTTTTTGTTATATTAGACACTTCAAACTGAACTTTAAACCATTGAAACATTCAGCACTATTTCTGGCCACATTTATAATTCTATCTAACATAGTATTTGCACAGCCGGCAATCCGCGCAGTAAGAATAGACACGCCGCCACGCATCGACGGAAACGTAAACGAAGCGGTTTGGGACGAAGCATTTGTTACCACTGACTTTTACCAGCGGGAGCCTAATTTGGGAGCGCCCGTTTCAAAGAAAACCGAATTTCTGGTTTGCTACGACGAAAATCACATTTACTTCGCTGTAAAATGCTGGGACGATCCTCAAAAAATTACGGCAAAAGAAATGGCCCGCGATGTGAGTTTGGGAAACGACGACAGGATACAAATAATTCTGGACACATACTTCGACGGCAGAAATGGCTACTGGTTTCAAATCGGTCCGCGCGGCTCCATCGGCGATGCACTAATCAGCGAAAACGGAGCTGCGTTTAACAAAGAATGGGACGGACTGTGGACAGGCAAAGCTTCCATTAAAGATTACGGCTGGGAAGCCGAAGTGGCCATCCCGTTTAAGTCGCTTGGGTTCAACGGCTCAAACACCAGATGGGGCATAAAATACATCCGGCATATTGTAAGCAACATCGAATCATCGTACTGGCCCGAAGCCAACCTGAACACCCACAAATTTCAAGTTTCAGATGCCGCAATTCTGGACGGAATAGAAAATATTACTCAGGGAATAGGGCTCGACATTTCGCCTTATCTGATTACCGGGCTCGATGGAAAAAGAGGCGAAAACAACACCTCCAAACTTACCGGAGGGGTCGATCTTTTTTATCAGATTACGCCAAGTCTTCGCTCATCACTCACTATTAATACAGATTTTGCCGAAACAGAAGTTGATGACCGGCAAATTAACCTCACCCGTTTCAGTCTTCATTTTCCCGAAAAACGCGATTTCTTTCTCAACGGCGCAAATTACTTTCAGTTTGGCATTGAAGGAGACGACAGCAGTCCTGTTTCACAGCGCATTATTCCTTTTTTCTCGCGCAGAATGGGGCTTGATGAAAACGGAAAACCAATACCCATTAATTACGGAGCAAAACTTACCGGGCAGCACAAAAACTGGAATATTGGCATGCTGTACATGAACGATGACCGACAGGCTGGCGACAACAACTTTTCGGCATTGCGCATATCGCACAACCTTTGGAAACAATCGTCAATAGGAATTATCGGTACCTATGGAAATACACTGGCCGACTCGTCTAACATGCTCGCCGGAATAGATTTAAAACTATCCTCGTCCCGGTTTCAGGGCAACAAAAATGCATCGTTTATGCTTTTCGGACTAAAATCAAATACCCCGAACACACACGAAGACAACGAAGCGTGGGGCGCTCAGTTCTCCTACCCCAACGACCTGATTAACGCCAGACTTGGCTACCATCAAATCGGTAAAAATTTTGTGGCCGGAATGGGGTTTGTACCCCGCGTGAATATCAAAGAAAGCTACGGCGAGTTTGAATTTGGCCCCCGTCCCAATAAATGGGGAATTATGCAAGTGAAATTTGGAGCACAATTCGATTACATACAAAACCTTGAAACCGCGACATCCGAGTCGAGAGAATTCAAGTTTAAACCACTGGGAATCCGCCTATTTTCAGGCGAAGAAATCAATTACACTCTGCTAAACCAACACGAAAACCTTTATGGCAGTTTTAACATTTTCAGGGAAATTATCATCCCAAAAAATAGTTACTTATGGTGGCGTCAGGAAATTGCAATAAAAACAAAAGGTGCAAGAAACATTTGGGGAGAAGCAACATACAGTTTTGGAGATTTTTACAGCGGCACGCGCAAAGATGTAATAATAAAGGCCAACTGGAAAGTAGCCGTACCATTTTTTCTGGGTGGAACTTTCATCCAAAACCAGGTAACGCTTCCTCAGGGAAATTTCACTGCAAACATCTATCAGGCAAACGCAAACATCCTGTTTAGCCCCGACATTACTTTATATAATTTTGTACAATACGACAATGCAAGCAAAAATGCCGGCTGGCAATCGCGTTTTCAATGGATTATAAAACCGGGCAACGAAATTATTATAGCATGGAACACGCAGTTTTTAAAACAAACCGACGCATTTTTCATGAATGAAAGTGCACTTAGACTGAAACTTAAATACAATATCAGGTTCTGAGAAACAAAATAAACACTGATTTTGTATAGGCAGCGAAAAATCTTACCCTAAAAAAGCGAACTTTTATAAAAAATGAGCGTAAAAAAAACCAATATAGGAATACCTAAACAAGTAAAATTTCATTTTCCGGAATAAACGAACAATGCACAAACGTTCTAATATTAAATTAGTTGGATTAAAATAAAAAAATTAAAAAATCTTTTTTTTAATTTTTGGAATGTAATAAGTATTTACTATAATTGCAGCCGAATTTCAAAAATTTCTCGTCTCCACTTTATTTGTTCCAAATAGATTACCAGTATTAGTTTTAATCGGAAAAGAGAATAATAACATTTATACAATGTACGACATTTTAGAATTGAACAAAAAACTCGTCCCTGAGTTGCGTGACATTGCAAAAGGGCTGAAAATTAAGCGCGTAGAGTCCTACAAGAAACAGGATCTTATCTACAAAATTCTTGACACCCAAGCCATTCAAGAAGCAGAAAAAAATGTAAAAAAGAATAATACCCCCAAAGATCAAAACGATCAAAAAAAGGAGGAACGTTCAACTTTTAAGAACTTTTTGCGGAAGAAGCAGGATTCGTCAAAAGAAAGCGAAAATAAAAAAGAAGAAAAAGCACCTCGTGGCAAAAGGCCGCGCCGTGAAAAAGTTGAACCTGTATCAAAATCAAACAAAATTGAAGTAAAAGGGGATAAAACCGAAGACAAAGAAAACTCTGTTCAATCCCGTCAGGATCAGATAAAAGCAATCATTCAGGGTTTTAGCGAAACAAAAAGCCCGAAGGAAGAAGCAAAAGAAATAAAGCAGGAACCCACACAACCGGAAATAAAAAAAGCTGAAAAAACAGAAAAACCGGAACTCAAACTTCAGGAGCCCAAAAAGGAAAAACCTGAGGTTAAAATAATACAAACGTCTGACAAAGGTTCTGCCGGAGAAGACAAAAGGCAACAACAAGGCAATAAAGAGCAGGGAAAACAGAAACCCTTTAAAAAAGAACAAAAGCCACATCAGCAAAAACAAAATAACAACAAAGGAAACAACGGCAAGTTTTATGAATTTGACGGAATTGTAACCAACACCGGAGTACTTGAAATTTTGCAGGATGGATACGGATTCCTTCGGTCGGCTGATTTTAACTACCTCAACTCGCCCGATGATGTTTATGTTTCACAGTCGCAAATAAAACTTTTCGGGTTAAAAACAGGAGACACTGTTACCGGAACCATTCGCCCGCCCAAAGAAGGCGAAAAATATTTCCCGCTTATTAAAGTTCTGGAAATCAACGGCAGAAGCCCGCAATACATCCGCGACCGCGTTCCGTTCGATCATCTCACTCCGCTTTTCCCGAACGAAAAATTTGAATTAACAGGAAAAGGACACGACAATATTTCCACCCGGGTAGTTGACATGTTTGCTCCCATTGGAAAAGGCCAGCGTGGTTTAATTGTTGCCCAGCCAAAAACCGGGAAAACAGTTTTACTGAAAGAAATTGCAAATGCCATTGCAGCAAATAATCCTGAAGTTTACATGATTGTTCTGCTGGTTGACGAACGCCCTGAAGAAGTTACCGACATGGCTCGCAGCGTAAACGCCGAAGTTATTGCTTCGACTTTTGACGAACCGGCCGATAAGCACGTAAAAGTTGCAAACATTGTTTTGGAAAAAGCAAAACGTTTGGTTGAATGCGGCCACGATGTTGTTATTCTTCTCGATTCAATTACCCGTTTGGCCAGGGCATATAACACCGTTCAACCCGCTTCAGGAAAAGTTTTATCGGGTGGTGTTGATGCAAACGCGCTACACAAACCAAAACGCTTTTTTGGTGCAGCCCGTAATATCGAAGAAGGTGGCTCACTTACCATTTTAGCCACAGCCCTTACCGAAACTGGCTCGAAAATGGACGAAGTAATTTTCGAAGAATTTAAAGGTACCGGCAACATGGAACTGCAGCTCGACAGGAAGCTTTCAAACAAAAGGATTTTCCCTTCAGTGGATATACCTTCATCAAGCACCCGTCGCGAAGACCTGCTCATCAAAAAAGAAATGCTGGACAAACTCTGGATTTTGCGCAATTACCTTGGCGATATGAATTCGTTGGAAGCAATGGAATTTATGAAAACAAGACTGATGCGCTCCAACTCGGTTGCAGAGTTTCTGGCATCGATGAACGATGGGTAAAAAGCTTCATCAATTTTATAACATTAATCATAAATCGAGAGCAGGCCACCCAGCCTGCTTTTTTATTTTTACCAATTATAAATTACACAAAATCTTATTTTTTGTCATCTTCACATTACAATTTCAGACAAAAACTGTTACTTTTGCATAAAAAATTAAATTTTGGATTTTTTTAATAACGTACATAGAACATTACTGGAAAGCACCCACCCTACAATCCGTAGGGAGTTACTAAAAACCCTTGATTGGTCGGATCGGCTGATTTGCATTAAAGGATTCAGAGGCGTGGGAAAAACTACTTTTCTGCTCGATTACGTAAAGCAGAAATTTCCGAATGACAATTCAGCCTTGTATGTTAATTTAAACAACTTCTACTTTACACGGCGAACCATAATTTCGTTTGCCGATGAATTTGTAAAGCGAGGTGGAAAAATCCTTTTACTGGACCAGATACAAAAATATCCAAATTGGTCGAAAGAACTAAGGCAGTGCCACGATCGTCTTCCAGGACTAAAAGTTATTTTTACATCGTCGCCGGTGTTACGAATCACCGAAGACAACCACCTGCTGAAAGGAATTGTAAAAGTAAATCATCTGGAAGGGCTATCTTTTCGGGAATATTTAAATCACACCACACAAAACAATTTCCCGGTTTATTCTTTCGACGATATATTAAATAACCACATTGAGATTGCAACCGACATTGTATCCAAAGTAAGGCCACTTGCCTATTTTGGAGAATACCTCAAAAGTGGCATTTACCCCTATTTTATAGACGACCCAAATTTTTATTCCAACCGCCTTTTGAAACACATCAACCTGGCATTGGAAATAGATGTGCCGTACATTAATCAAATTGAGCTGAAATATCTTTCAAAACTCAGAAAGCTGTTGCATATCATAGCGTCAGAAACCCCTTTCTCGCCAAATGTGAGTAAATTGGCTGCTGATGTTAAAACATCGCGGGCAACGGTAATGAATTATCTCCGTTACCTGAAAAATGCAAAGCTCATTCATCTGCTCAATGCAAACGGCGATGAAAACGATCTCAAAAAACCCAACAAGGTGTATATGCATGATACCAACTTACTGTATGCAATTGCACCCGGCAATGTTGAAAAATCCAACCTCAGACAAACGTTCTTTTACAACCAGGTGGTTTACGACCAGCCGGTTAACAGTTCTGAAGAAGCTGACTTTTTGGTAAATTACAAATGGCACTTTATGGTTGGCGGACGAAAAACAGAACCGGGAAAAGGACAGTATGTTGCGGCAGATATGATAGAAACCGGCAGCAAAAACAAAATCCCCCTGTGGCTTTTCGGTTTTTTATATTAATTAAACAATTAGATACGAAATACTAATTTTTTGAAACAAAGGAGAAAAATAATGGCAAAAGAAAAGAAGTTTATTACGTGTGACGGGAACTATGCAGCAGCTTACATGAGTTACATGTTTAGTGAGGTTGCATGTATTTACCCGATTACTCCATCTTCAACAATGGCCGAATATGTTGATGAATGGGCTGCTAATGGAAAAAAGAACATGTTTGGACGTCCTATTCGCCTGGCAGAAATGCAAAGCGAAGGAGGTGCAGCAGGAGCAGTTCACGGAGCACTTCAATCTGGTGCACTGGCTACTACCTACACTGCATCACAGGGATTATTGTTAATGGTTCCTAACATGTACAAAATTGCTGGAGAATTGCTTCCGACAGTTTTTCATGTAAGCGCTCGTGCACTTGCCGGACACGCACTTTCTATTTTTGGTGACCACAGCGACATCTACGCTGCACGTCAGACAGGATTTGCAATGCTTGCTTCAGGCTCTGTTCAGGAAGAAATGGACCTGGCTGGTGTTTCTCATTTAGCTACTCTTAAATCAAGAGTTCCGTTCGTTTCGTTTTTTGATGGATTCCGTACTTCTCACGAAATTCAAAAAATTGAAGCCATTCAAATGGAAGATATTATTCCGCTGATTGACCAGGAAGCTTTACAGGAATTCCGCAACCGCGCTTTGAATCCTGAAAACCCGGTTACCCGCGGTACTGCTCAGAACCCCGATATTTTCTTCCAGGCAAAAGAATCTTCAAACAGATTTTACGATGCCGTTCCTGACATTGTAGCCGATTACATGAAAGAAATTTCGAAACTTACCGGACGTGAATATCACCCGTTTGATTACTACGGAGACCCGGAAGCTGAAAACATTATTATTGCAATGGGTTCGGTTACTGAAACCATTAAAGAAACCATTGATCATTTAACAAGCCTTGGCAAAAAAGTAGGGATGGTTGCAGTACACCTGTTCCGCCCGTTCTCTGCAAAATACTTTATGCAGGCATTGCCGAAAACAGTAAAACGCATTGCTGTACTCGACCGTGCAAAAGAACCCGGAGCTGCCGGCGAACCACTTTACCTCGACATTAAAACCAGCTTCTACGGACAGGAAAATGAGCCCATCGTAGTTGGTGGCCGTTACGGTTTAGGTTCAAAAGATACCACTCCTTCTCAAATCCTTTCGGTTTACGAAAACCTGGAAATGAACGAACCTAAAAATGATTTTACCATTGGTATTGTTGACGATGTAACATTTAAATCACTTCCTCCAAAAGAAGAAGTAGACATTACACCGAAGGGAACTTACCATGCTAAATTTTACGGATTGGGTTCCGACGGTACAGTTGGTGCCAACAAAAACTCCATCAAAATTATTGGTAGTGCAACCGATAAATTCTGCCAGGGATATTTCCAGTACGACTCAAAAAAATCAGGTGGTTTTACTTGCTCGCACCTGCGTTTCGGCGACAAACCCATCAGGTCTACTTACCTGGTAACTACTCCTGACTTTGTGGCCTGCCACGTACCGGCATACCTTCACCTTTACGATGTTTTAAAAGGATTGAAGAAAGGTGGTTCATTTTTGCTGAACTCCATCTGGGACGAAGAAGAAACAAAACATCGTTTGCCCGACAGCATGAAAAAGTACATGGCTGAAAACGATATTCAGTTCTACATTATAAACGGTACCAAACTGGGTGAAGAAATTGGTTTGGGAACACGTACAAACACCATTATGCAATCGGCATTTTTCAAAATTACCGGCGTAATTCCTTACGAAATGGCGGTAGACGAAATGAAAAAAGCTATTGTCAAATCTTACGGTAAGAAAGGTGAAAAAATTGTAAACATGAACTTTGCCGCCGTTGAAGCCGGTGGACAAAACGTTCATAAAATCACTGTTCCTGCTGAATGGAAAGATATTGAAGTAAAAGAAGCACACGAAACTTCCGATCGTCCGGAATATATCGTAAAAGTGGTTGACAAAATCAACGGTCAGAAAGGTGACGATCTTCCGGTTTCTACATTTGTTGGAGCAGAAGACGGAACATTCCCGCTGGGAACTGCCGCTTTCGAAAAACGTGGCGTTGCAGTTCACGTACCAGAATGGCAGGCTGAAAACTGTATTCAGTGTAACCAGTGTTCATACGTTTGTCCGCACGCTGCCATCCGTCCGTTCCTGTTAACAGAAGAAGAAGTAAACAATGCACCGGAAGGAACAGAAACCCGTGTTGCAACTCCTTCAAAAATGTTTAACGGAATGAGTTTCCGGATCCAGGTTAGCGTACTCGACTGTACCGGTTGCGGCAACTGCGCTGAAGTTTGTCCGTCGAAAGAGAAATCATTAATAATGAAATCGCTGGAATCTCAACAAGACGAAGTCAAACGTTGGGAATATATGACAAACGAAGTTTCGCTGAAAGAAAAAGTAGTTGACAAAACCAAATCGGTTAAAAACTCACAGTTTGCTCAACCTTTGTTTGAGTTCTCAGGAGCTTGCGCAGGTTGTGGTGAAACTCCATACATCAAACTTATTACTCAGCTTTACGGCGAAAGAATGATGGTTGCCAACGCAACAGGATGTTCTTCAATTTACGGAGGTTCTGCCCCGTCAACTCCTTATTGCAAAAACAGAAATTCCGGACACGGACCAGCATGGGCCAACTCACTGTTTGAAGACAACGCCGAATACGGTTTTGGATTTGCAGAAGGAGTTATTGCTCAGCGCAACCGTTTGGAAAACATAATGCAAAATGCATTAACCAACGGCGCTTCCGATGCAGAAAAAGAAGCTTACCAACTGTGGCTCGACAATAAAGATAACGGCGATGCCTCTACCGAAGCATCAGCAAAAGTTCTGGAAGCCATTGCCAACAGCGACAGCAGCTATGCCAAAGAAATTGCTACCCTGAAACAATACCTGGTTAAAAAGTCAATTTGGGTATTTGGTGGTGACGGATGGGCATACGATATCGGTTACGGCGGCCTCGACCACGTAATGGCAAGCGGCGAAGATGTAAACGTACTGGTACTCGATACCGAAGTTTACTCCAACACCGGAGGTCAGTCATCAAAATCTACACCGGTAGGCGCAGTTGCTAAATTTGCTGCATCTGGTAAAAAAATCCGTAAAAAAGATTTGGGTGCAATGATGATGTCTTACGGTTACGTTTACGTTGCACAGGTTGCAATGGGCGCTAACCAGGCTCAGTACCTGAAAGCGTTGCGCGAAGCAGAAGCTTACCCGGGTCCGTCACTTATTATTGCTTATTCTCCTTGTATCAGCCACGGGTTGAGAGCAGGAATGGGCAACACCCAAAATGAAGAAAAGAGAGCAGTACAATCAGGTTACTGGTCACTGTTCCGCTACAATCCGCTACTGGAAAACGAAGGAAAGAACCCATTCCAGCTCGATTCAAAAGAGCCCGAATGGAGCAAATTCCAAGAGTTCCTGAACGGAGAAGTACGTTATACTTCATTGAGAAAATCATTCCCGGCAGAAGCTGACGAGCTGTTTAAAGCAGCTGAAGAAAATGCCAAATGGCGTTACAATTCATACACACGCAGGGCTGCCATGGATTTTTCAAAAACTGAAGAATAAAAAACCAAAAATATCCATAGCGATATAGGAATACAAAAACAGCCGGTGCAGCAATGTACCGGCTGTTTTATTTTCAGAACTTCTATCCTTCTTCAAAAATATTACAGGAGCTTAATTTCAAAACCCTCAGTGTCCAACAAAAAAAATCATCGGACACGAAGAACGAGCGATCTAAAATTCTCACCTAAAAATGAGGAAATTGTTTTGAAACAGAGAAGCAGCTTTGCACAAAACAATTCAATGAAATGCAGAATTTGTTACCGTTCTGTTTTTCTGAAATTGAATCATCGAAGCAACATCAATGTTTTTTATTCTCCAAGTTATATAGCTCTAATAAACTACCGATTTCGGACGGTCTGTTGGATTCTTCCCAAATTCTTTGTTGGGTGCATCTCCCATCTTAAACACCAACTTTCCTCCCGCCATAATCTGTTTTTGAGTGATGAAAGATTTTTCATAAGGAGCGCCATCCAAGGTGACCGATTGAATATAAAGATTCTCTTCGCTGTTATCTTCTGCAACAATGGTAAACACTTTTTCATCGGGTAGTCTAATTTCAGCCACATCGAACAAAGGGCTGCCAAAAACATAACCACCGTTGGCCGGATTAACAGGGTAAATCCCCATAGATGAGAGCACGTACCATGCCGACATCTGACCACAGTCTTCGTTCCCGCAAAGTCCATCAGGTTGATCTGTATACATGGAGGTGCAGATCTCTCGCACTTTTTCTGCCGTTTTCCATTGTGTTCCAGCATAAGCGTACATGTACGAGATATGGTGGCTAGGCTCATTCCCATGCGCATACTGTCCAATCAGCCCGGAAATATCGCTCGAAGCTGTTTCTACCTGCTCCGAAGAAATATTAAACAGACTGTCGAGTTTATTATTAAAAGCTTCTTCGCCACCGTGCAATTCAATCAGACCTTCCGGATCTTGAGGAACCAGCCAAGTATATTGCCAACTGTTTCCTTCGCAAAAATCATCTTCGCGGTGAGCCGAATGAATCGGACTAAAGGGAGTCCGCCAACTTCCATCCGAAAGTTTCCCACGCATAAATTTTATTTCTTTATCGAAATAGTTTTCGTAGTATTTGGCTCTTTTCGAGAATAATTCGTAATCTTCGGTTTTTCCCATGGCCTTTGCCATTGCAGCGATGCACCAGTCGTCAATAGCATACTCCAGCCCCATGGCAACCGATTCAACCGTTTTGTCGGCAGAAATATAACCTTGTTTTTTAACATCGTCTAACCCGCGTTCATCTAATAATGCTGAAGTTTTCATGGCATCAAAGGCATGTTCGGCATCAAAGCCGCGGATGCCTTTCAGGTAAGCATCGACAATAACCGGAATCGAATGGTACCCAACCATGGTGTTGGTTTCATTTCCATGAAGATGCCAAACAGGCAGTTTCCCCTGCTGATCGTAGGCTGCTAATAGCGAATTCACAAAATCATTTACTCGATTTGGCTGAATCAACGTGAATAAAGGATGCGCAGCACGATAAGTATCCCACAACGAAAAAACGGTATAATTATCAAATCCCGGGGTGGAATATACTTCCTTATCGGTTCCGCGATAATCTCCATTCGCATCATTAAATAAACTCGGAGCAATCATGGTGTGATACAAAGAGGTATAAAAAACTGTCCTCTTTGCTTCATCAGCGGTTTCAATATGCACCTTGCACAATTCTGCGTTCCATTTCTTTTTAGCCATTTCCCGAACGCCATCAAAGTTCCAAGCGCCGATTTCTTCATCAATCTCTGCTACCATATTATTAAGAGCGCCTTCGGTACTTACCGGCGAAACAGCTGTTTTTGCCATTAGTTCGCCATTGCCTTTGAATTCTATCAGGGCAGTAATTTCTCCAATTTCTTCGTCGCTTCTAATTATTTCAAACCCAACAATATCTTTTGAGAACTTCGTGTAAAAGAAAATGCGCTGATCGGCTGCCCATCCTTTTGAAAAGCGAAAACCTTCTATGCTATTCTTGTCTACCTGCTTTAGCTGACTTTTTGCAAGCTGATCCCAACCGGTACCGTATTTCAAATCAACCAATACTTTGGAGTTACCATCGGCATTGTATTCGTATTTATGAAATCCTACACGATTAGTAGCCGTCAGTTCGGCCTTAACCTTATACCGTTCAATATCTATGGAATAATAGCCTGGTTCAACCTGTTCATCGGCATGGGTATATTTAGCTTGCCATTGGTACGGATTCTCTTCTGAAATTACCGCAGTACCATCACCCGAAACCGGCATAAAAAGGATGTCGCCCAGATCGCCAATTCCGGTGCCACTAAGATGTGTGTGCGCAAACCCGATTAAAAGCGAATCGGAAAAATGGTAGCCTGAACACCAATCCCAGCCTTGTGTTGGGTTATTGGGGCCAAGTTGTACTGCCCCGAATGGGACACTCGCTCCAACAAAAACGTGTCCGTGGTAATCGCTACCAATCATCGGATCAACAAAATTAGTATAATCAATAGTGGCATTTATTGTTGCGTGTTGCTTACAAGCGCCAAAAATCAACAACGTGCCCAGCAATAACATAAATAAAAACTGTTTCATGTGTTCTATTCTTTTTTGTTCTAAATTAATAGATTATTTCAGATGTATCCTCTTTCAAGTATTCTATTTAACATTGCTCTTTTCATTTATCCCTGATAATGAAGCACAAACGAGTCAAAATTAAAAATACTTCTCATCGCACGAAAAAAGCACATGAAATGCAAATTACTTTAGAAATGCCCCAAAAGACAATATACCTGTCGCCACTATAGTTGTTCTGGAATTTCAAACTTCACTGCCCCGGGCACTTTCAACGGAAGTCGGTTTTATTCTCCAAATCCCTTTTCCGCTTTAAAGCCTCCAGAAAATAATAATCCGCATAATTTAACGGCACATCAATTTCCTGACCGTGCGGAATACTACCCACTGAATGCATTAACAGAAAACCTCCATTCTCGCCGGTTTCAGCAAAATAAGCAGGACTGGCAAGGCTTTGCATTATTTTGTCAGCCCATTCTTTATAATAGCTATAGTTATCAAAGCCTGCTATTTCGTACAATGCTGAAGCCATAATTGCGGCTGCCGACGCATCTCTCGGCTCGTCCGGAATACCTGGAGCATCAAAGTCCCAGTAAGGCACAAAATCAGCCGGAAAATTTTTGTGGCTAATAATAAACTCAAATGCCTTTTTTGCCTGAGCGAGATATCTCAAATCGCGGGTTTCCCTGTAACAAACAGCAAAACCGTAAATTCCCCATGCTTGTCCGCGCGCCCATGACGACTCGTGAGCATATCCCTGTGCGGTTTCCCGGCTGCGAACTTCCCCGCTGCTTAAACTGTAATCAACAACATGGTAACAACTGTTATCTGCGCGGTACTGGTTTTTCAGTGTTTGATTGGCATGGCTTACCGCTATGTTGTAGAACGTTGAGTCTCCCGAAAGGCGTGTTGCATTGAAAAGCAACTCTAAATTCATCATGTTGTCAATAATAACAGGGCATTCCCAACCTCTTTGCGACTGCCAGCCCCTGTTGACATTCCAGGACTGAATAATACCAGGGACCGGGCGGAATCGGGAAGACAAGGATTTTGCTGCCTGAACAATTACATCTCTATATTCATTTTCGCCTAATCGCAGGCCGTTTCCAAAACTACATTCCACCATAAATCCAACATCGTGATGCCAGGTAAGATACTTTACAGAATCCAATGCCTCGGTATATTTACGGGCATATCCGCGCCAAAGTGTGTCTCCGGTTAATTCGTACATATACCACATAGTTCCCGGGAAAAAGCCGCTGGTCCAGTCTTCGCGCCCAACATACTTTACTTCACCTCCACTAACAGTCCTCGGATTTAAAATCTTACCAGATTCTTCAATCTTTTTAACCTGAAGTTTTTCCTGAGCATCGGCTAAACGAATTGTTCCACTAACAAAATCGGAATTCATACTCTGTTTGGGAGTACAGGCAACCACGAGCAACAGCATAGTTCCCCAAAAAATCGGTTTTAGTTTTCTTAAATTCTCCATTTTTAGCTATATAAAAAATCTATTTTAAAAGTATCCACACACAAGAATCCTGTAACACCTGTTTCCCATTTTTTGCTTTTACCTCTACCGTGTTTTCTCCGGAAACAAGCTCAATATTTTTCCATATAACTGTATTAAAGCTATCGGGGTTTTGCATTCCTATTTTTTCGCCATTTACCCAAAGTTCAACTTTTTTTACATTAGCAAAAACTTTAACATCTGTTATTTTTTGTGTTCTGTTAATAAATCTGCGTGAGGCGATGTAAACCATTGGTTCCGGATTCCAGTTTGCCTTGTAAAAATAAAAAGCATCTTTTTTTGTTTTGTGATCGTAGGTAATCAACCCCTTATCGTTAATTCCCTGCCGGTCACCTTCGTTTCGGATTGAAGAACCAAAATCGGCAAAATTCCATACAAATTTTCCCCAGATATATGGGCGTTCCGACAGTGCTTTCCAATTCCCTTCGTGGCAACTCACCTGCCATTCCTCGGGGTGAAAATTACTTACCGGAACCGGCTGTTCAACCGGCGATTGATGCGAATAAATACTCGCTCCTGCTCCATATTCCGAAACACAAACCGGAATACCCTGTGCTTTTGTTTTCATTTTATCCATGAAATCGCCCACCTGCTCGGGAGCTCCGCCATACCAACCCGAATATTGATTCCAGCCGATCAAATCACTAATACCGATAAAGCCATCGCCCGAACCAAATGTAGCCGAGGTAGTCATGCGCGAAGAATCTTCTGATTTTGCCAAAGCATTTAACTCTTTCAAAAAAGGAACCGGATTGTCGAAATCAAGTTTTAATTCGTTAAACAAGCCCCAGAAAAATATCGAAGGGTGGTTGTAGTTCTGACGAATCATTTCAACCAACATCTGCCGTGCATTTTCCTCCAAAGCTGCATCTTTTACATACCCGGGGCCGGTGTAACCACCAGGACCAACAAAAGGTATTTCAGTCCAGAGCACAATGCCTTTTTTATCGGACAAATTATATATAGGTTTTCCATGCGGATAATGTGTTAGACGAAGCACTGTAGCGCCCGATTCTTTTACCAGTTCAATATCATTCAGGTAATCGGAAATAGTATATGCACTTCCTTTTTCCGCTATATCCTCGTGCATACCAAACCCATACAAATCCAGATATTGTCCGTTCAAAAAGAAACCGTTGTCTGCATCTACCGAAAAATAACGGAACCCGGTAGTTTCAACAACTTTGTCTATAACCTCTTTACCATCTAACAATTCCACTTTTACCTGGTAGCAATACGGATTTTTCTTGCCATTCCACAAAATCGGATTATTTATAGAAAATGACTGCCTGACACGCTCTGAATTATTATTCGAGATTCCGACTGTATGACTTTCCACAACGTTTTGTTTGTCGTCCAGTAGTGTTGTTTTTAATGCTAATCCTTGCTTTTCTCCGTTTAACGACAGCACGGTTTCTACATTAAATGCGGCTTCTTCTTTTGAAACCTTCAGGGGTTTTACATAAATTCCGGATGAAGCATAATCTAAAGGAGAAATACAGTTATTGCCGGTTACCAACAAATGGACAGGCCGATGAATACCTCCGTAAATATTAAAATCTCCGCTGAGAGGAACAACGTCCAAACGATATGCATTGCTCACAAAAACAGTTAACGACGCATCCTCACCTTCCTTTATTAAATCTGTAATTTCAAAACAAAAAGCCGTATACCCGCCAATATGCCTTCCGGCAAGTTTTCCGTTAACAAGTACTTTTGCAACCGAGTTCACTCCCTCAAAATAGAGAAAAAGCCGCTTCCCGCTCATTTCACTGTCCCATTGCAAATTACTCACCTACAGAACAATACAAGACTAGATTTCGACCTTCGGGAAAATAGTTGCAATTGTCTGGGCAAAATCTGTAAGATTATCAATACTGGCAATCAAAATACCTTCTACCCACGGGATTTTAAGTCGGTCAGCACACTAAGCCAGAAGTTAGCACCTTCGCTTTGGGAGATATACATCCCAATTAGTTCTTTTCTACCTTCTTTGTTTACCGCCAGTACGTTTTACTCTGCACGGCTTACCACTCGGCCTTCACCCCTGACTTTTATAATGCATCGCATCGAGCCAAACAATCGGATAGAACGATTCAAGCGGACGACTTTGCCAGGCTTTGACCTGTGGAATAACTCGGTCGGTTATCTCATTTAATGTGGAATGGGATATTTTTAAATCATACATCTCTTTAACATGATTAGAGATGTCCCGAAAGCTCATCCCCAGGCCATATAAACCAAAATTAAGGGGAAGATTTATCTGTTTTATTAATCCCCGACGGCAAGAATTTTTTCCCAAGATGATCGACAATTCGATTATAAGCTTCTGACGCAGCTCCGTTTCCCCAGTCATAAATCGTAAATTCGCCAATTCCCAGTCCACCAGGACTTGTTACTCCCATATGGCCGTAATTTTCCATCATAAAACCATAATCCTTTTCATTGAAAAAAGTCCATACTTTTTCCCATTGTTCTTTGGTTGCCACATTCTCGGGGCAGTACATCATTTCAAATGAAGCATACAAAGCAGCAATCCCGCGTTGTAAGTACTCTTCCCGTTTGAGTTCCTCTCCATAGCGGATAATTAATTCGGAAAAAAGGCTCTGCCGCGAATCGTTCCATTCGCCATCGGCATTCATCACGGCAAATCCTCCAACAGTCCTCACGTAAATATAGGGTGGCTGCCAGGAGGCCTGGTACATCAGCATTTCATCTAAAGTTCGTTCTCCCAGATTCAAATACTCCCGATTGTCTGTGAGATAAAAACATTCGAGCAATGCTTCCGCCGTCCAGAACATTGAAAGTGTATTTTGTTTAAACTGATTATTTCGTTCAATTTTTTTCCCAACCAAATCCTCCGATCCATATCGTGAACAGGACCAATATGTCTCAAAGTCTTCCCACTGCCCTTTATGTACAATATTCTCAACAATGGCATTCATCGCTTTTAACGCCGAGTGCCTGTATTTCTCATTTTTTGTGATTTTGTAAAGGTTCAGAAGAAAAGTAACCGACATAGCTGACTCAGGTGACTCGTTTAAATGATGCAACGGTTTACGTGTTTTCAAATCGAGCCATCCGGGGAAAAAACCATTTTCAAACTGTGTTTCAGTCAGGGCATCGGCGTAACGTATGGCATAATCGAGAAGGCGCTCATCCTGTTCCAGTTCTAAATACCACAAGAGCATCTGATTCGCGGTAAAACTCATATCAAGAATATGATACGGGGAAACACGTGCGTTACGCGAATAAGGGTTTCGGTTAGAATTTCCAAAGTAATACGTATCCCATCCTTTTGAGCGATTATATTTTTTCCCACTGATTTCAACCTTTTCCATTTCTGTAGCAATCAGGCCAGAGAAAAATCCATTCTCCTGAGGAAATGATAAAGCCAGTTCCTTGGTTTTATTTGCGTATTCCAGCAGTTTTTCATTTCCGGTTCTCCTGGCATACCGGTATAATCCTGATGCCGAACGTAAAGAACTGAACCAGGCCTGGTTCCAAATGGAACGGAATTCTCTTTCGTTAACCTCACCCGGGTAATTAGGACTCTGTGTGGTATTGACTATAAAAACCGGGGCGCCAACTTTTCTCCCATTCAGAGTAAACTCCTGCCACACACTTTCTTTCCATGTATCAAACGCCCAATTATAAGTATGTTCCACATAACGCTCAAGATCAACAAATCCGGAAGCCATAGACTGGAAAGCATCATTTCCCCAATTCTTCCACAAAAATGCTGCAGCATCCCTGAATGGGTTCGAAATACTCTCCTTTTTATCCGAAACCAGTATATAAAAGCCAAATTCGGTTCTTCCCGGTGGGAAAACAGCACCCGGTTCTCTTACAAAGAGAACGTGTTCCTGAACTTTTGATTTGCTCATTCCCAAAGTAATTTTATTACTGCGAGCATCAAGGTCCATATACCAGTCCACCAAAGGAATTTCCTTCAGTAACCCGAGGTCCGGAATAAGGGTTAGTTTTTTTTCACTGGAAGCAACAGTAATTGCAGGGGCGCGAAAAACATGCTGACCGATGATGTGTTTGTCGGTTGGTGTGAGATGCGACGCCCAGTGAAAATCCGGCAAAAAAGCAGGGGTGATATTTACCTGCCAATCATCCTGACGGACAGAATTTTTTAAATTAAACACGACCGAAACTTTTAGGATATCATCCGACAACACGGAGTAGTGCACATCAGGCGTTACACTTTCTATCTGCCCGTAATCGATTAATGCAATATATTCATTTATCCATGAAGGGATTTTCTGGCTGTCACCGGAACAACTCAGACTGAAAATTAAAACAGGAATTAATAGTCTACCCAGTTTATACATCACGCAATTATTTCTTTAAAATTACATTTTAAATACTTCCACTGTTTACTAACACCCGCACAAATAAGCCCGTTAAAGGCGCTTTCAAATTGCTTTTTATGCGTTGCCATTTTTCGAAATTATTAATTGATTTTACTTTTTCCAAATCGGACCGCCTTGATATTTTACACCGATCGGATAATTTTCATCAGGAACATACGCTTCCTGCATAATCTTTTCAATTTTAAGAACGATTTCTGGATAACTTGCAGAAACGTCTTTACTTTCTCCAATATCCTTATTCAAATCATAAAGCTGAATTTCTTCCCCCTTTCCCAAACGAATTCCTTTCCAATGATCAAGAAGAACCGCCTGGTCGTACCTATCCCTGCAATGTCCATAATCCCAATACAGATACTTATGTTTATTCTTCTGCTTTTTCCCGGTGAGGGCCTTCACAACCGAGATACCATCAGTTACTTCAGGAGGATCAACTCCTGCTAATTCGGCAAAAGTTGGCACCATATCCTGAAAAGCAATAACTTCTTCACTAACTTTTCCTTCCGGTATTCTCCCTGTCCACCGCGCAATAAAAGGTACATGTATGCCTCCCTCTGTCAAATCTCCTTTATATCCGCGAAAAGGACCATTAGTGTCAAATTCTTCCCATACTGCATCATGCCCCCCGTTATCGCTGGTAAAGACAATCAATGTATTTTCCTTTATTCCCAATTCATCAACCAAGCTAACAATTCGCCCCACACCTTGATCTAAGATATTGACCATTGAGGCATATTTTTTAGAATGTTCATCCCACTTCATATCAGTATATGGTTCTGTTGAAGGCACTGTAAGCCGATCCTTGTCTTCAGATTTTGCGGAGAAGTGGGGCAAGGTAAAGGCAGCATATAAGAAGAACGGTTCCCGGTGGGCGTCTTTTATAAATTGCAAAGCCCGATCGGTAATTAAATTGTGGCTATAATATTGTTTCGACTGTGTATTTTTAGGAAGCTCATAACGGTAGTTATTTTCAGCTCTGTAACTATCATCCAGATATTCTGTGTAATAATAATGTGCATGGTCCTGGTTAAGATACCCAAACCACATATCGAAACCTTGATTGGTAGCAGCCCCTGCAGTACCGGCATCACCCAGTGACCACTTACCAACGCCTCCGCACCGGTAACCGGCTTTCTTCAAAATTTCGGCAACTGTAACATCCTTTTCCTGAAGGTAAGTTGAATAATGCGGAATATTATCCCTGGCTGGTGTGTGTCCGTTATGAAGCCCTGTCATAAGTACACTTCTGGACGGAGTACAAACAGCTCCTCCTGCATAAGCCTTCGTAAAACGAATGCCTTGGGAAGCCAGTTTATCTATATTGGGGGTCTTAATTTTTTGTTGTCCGTAACATCCTAAATCACCATAGCCTAAATCGTCGGCCATTATGAAAATGATATTTGGCTTATCTCTTTCATTATTAATTGCTTTAAGGGAATAAAAACTAAATGTGCTACAGTACAGAAAAAGAACTGATTTTATTATATATCTGAAAATCATATTTTAAATATTTTTGTTTTTATTAAGAATCTAAGAATATTATTAGTTATTCATCTCTATAACCTTTGATTTAATTTGGATTTAAGGAGTGCATAACCGGATTCATTTTTTTAAGCCACCTGTCGAATTCATATTCTAATTCATGTACTTTCTCGGGATGACTATCGGCAAGATTTTGGCTTTCATTTATATCGTATTTTAAATTGTATAATTCAATCTTTTCAGGATCATAATATTCAATAAGTTTAAAGTCACCTTTTCGAATTGCGTGTCCAGGCATTTTTGCCTGAGGACTGTAATGCGGGTAATACCAGCATAATTGTTCTCTTTTAAGAGATTTTTCACCCAGGAGTAGTGGAACGAGGCTTAATCCGTCGATATCTTTAGCGGGTTTAGCCCCTTTTCCAACCATTTCCATGATGGTAGGATAAATATCGTCGCTGATAACAGGAGTATCACAAGTGGTATTTTCTGCAATTTTCCCTGGCCATTTAATAATTAAAGGCACACGAATGCCACCTTCATAAAGAAATCCCTTTCCTTCTCTCAATGGCTTATTGTTTGTTGCTTTTTGTTCTCCTCCATTATCGCTGTAAAATATTATAATTGTATTATCAGATAAATTCATCATTTCAAGCTCAGCCAGAAGACGGCCGATATTGGTATCTACATTCTCAATCATTGCAGCATATACCGCGTTTTTTTGGGATGTATTTTTTTCCATTTTTTTTCGTATTTCCTCACCAGCGAATCCGAAGCTTCCAAGGGCGTATGTACCGCATAATGAGACAAGTATAAAAAAAACGGATTTTTTTTGTTTGCTTTTATAAAGCTAATTGCTTCATCGGTTAGCCGATCGGTCAGGTATTCTCCTGACTTACCTTCCTTCATATTTTTTATTTTAGGGTTCCAGTCAGAGCTTAGTTTTTCGTATGGCCCCCAATACGTAGGGGGACTTCCGTGTTCATAACCTGCAATATTCATGTCGAATCCCTGGTGAGTTGGAAAATATTTTTCTTTGTTACCCACATGCCATTTGCCGATACTGATCGAATTATAACCTAACGACTTTAATGCTTCCGGAATCATGATCTCATCCAAATCAACATACATCTTGTCGTCGGGAGGAATAATTCGTCCATGTTCCGGATAACGATGCTCTCCAACAGAAGTAATGTGGCCGGTAAACTGAAGATGTGCAGGATTTTTACCCGTTAATATACTTGCACGGGTTGGAGAACAAACCGGGCAAGCCGAATATGCATTCGTAAACATTATTCCTTCCGTTCTGAGTTTATCGATATTGGGAGTTTCATAAAACTTACTTCCATAACACTGTAAATCCTGCCATCCTAAATCATCTATCAGAATTAAAAGGATATTAGGCCTCTGCTTTTCTGCCATGAGCTGAAAAGGTGCATGAATAGCGATTAATAAAATAATAAATAGAAAAAAGGACGATTTTAGTGTTTTCATTTTAACTTTCTTTTTAATAACTGCATTCAGATCAGTAAAGACCGAATTGAATATATTTTACTGTTCTTCTATTTTAAAAGTACGGGATATTGCAGTGTTTCATTAATTATCCCATTGGCAGCAAGTACTGGGTACTCCATTTTCCTTCTTTTTTTTCGGATACGTAAATACAATTGCCAAAATTATTTTCTTTTGCGCCTCCAAACCCTGAAACAAGCAGTTCATTACCTGTTTCAATAATTGTTAAGGCATGGCATTGGTGAAAAGAAGCATTTTTGTAGCTAAACTCCGAAACCATAATCTGAGGTTTAATTTCATTTAACACCTTTTTGTTACTACATGCATAGGGAATTAAAATGCCCTTTGTAAAAGATGAATTAATAATGTAAAAAATTAGCTTTCTCATATACATCTGTTAAACGGACGAAGAATTAAAATGTCTTTTTACAATCTATGAATGGCTCGTTCTTTAAAGCGTTATTCATACCAATTCCTACCAACTCCTTTTTCCATCAATAATTTTAGATCATCCAAATGGTTTTGATAAACTCCTCTGGGATTTGTACCGTATTTTTTTGCCAGTGATGCCGCCATTCCAACCACCTCGCCCATCATACCTGTTGTACGCATAACACGTACCGTACCCAGTGCAACGTGAGTAACACTAATATTCCTTCCGGCCATAAATAAATTATTAATATTTCTGGAGTATAAACACCGGTATGGAACTGCATAAGGTTCAATTTTGATATGCTTTGCTTTTGAAAGAAAAGGTTCTTCATTAAAACCTTTCAGGGCAACCGGATAATGGAGGTCGATGGTCCAGGTTGTCGTAAAACTGGCATCGGGATATTCTACCCTGGTTAAAAGATCTTGTTCTTTTAAAATTACATCGCCAAGAAGCCTGCGCGATTCGCGTTTTCCGCCGATGTAGGCCACCCATTTTAGTTGATATTCGTTGTATTTTTCCTTCTCTTTGCTTTTGTTTTTGAGGTAAGACCAGTTTCCGAAAACCGCTCGAAGAGCATAGTCTCTTATGTATTCTATATCTTCAATCTGATCCCAATAAAATCCGGTTTCCCAGTCCCAATCTCCGCGCGTTAAATGCTGGGCGGTTTCTTCAGTAAAATGCACGGCCCAGGTACATTCGGGGAAAGAAGAAGGTTTATCCGGTTTTTCGGCATACCACTGTACTGAGGTTCCCATAACCAAATCATCATCTTTTTCGGGTGCGCTGGGTTCTTCAGTTTCTGCATGGTCTTCCATTCCCATTCTGAAATCGGCACCGGCCAGAAACCCAAGATTCCCGTCGCCTGTGCAATCAGCAAAAAGTTGTCCTTTGAAAATTAATTCTTTCCCGGTAATGATATCTCTTCCGGTTACAGAAATAATTTTGTCTCCTGATTTTTCGGCGTCAAAAACATGTGTATTCAGAAACAACTCAATGTTTTCTTCTGCTTCCACTATTTTCTGTTTTTTATCGTCGCCATAGTTGCTCTGGGGGCCGGCATTATGAATTTTCTTTTCCGGGTTGTTCTCAATTATCTCCAGATTTTTTTTACTTCGTTCCGATTCCGGATCAAGTTTGACTTCCCAAAAGGTCCAGTGCCCAACAGAGCCAATTTCGTCAACCAGCTTTCCAAGGTTGGGATAAGGTTCCTGAAAAATGAGTCCTGACAAACCTACACGAACTTCGGAACTGTTGTTACCGCCAAGCACCGGCCTGTTTTGAATCAGCGCCACTTTGCATCCCAGTCTGGCAGCACTAATTGCTGAAGTAATCCCTGCTATTCCGCCGCCAACGACCACCAAATCAAACTCGCCAGCCAGTTCTGGTTGCTCAGGAAGATTTAAATATGTGTCACGGAAATCTGCTAAAGCATCGGTTTCTTCAGGTGGAATGAACCCCATTTTTTTGGTCAGGATAATGGCATCGCAACGGCCATTGAAACCGGTCAAATCATGCAGTTCAATTTCAATGTTGCCTTTGTCTAACTTAATGGTACCACCATCCTGCCAATGCCATTCCGCTCCTTCGGTTCCAAATAATGTTTTTAAAGGAACACTATCAAAAAGCAGTTGAAATTTTCCGGGAGCTTCCGAAACACCCCAGGGAGCAACCCAGTTTCGGGTACGTACCCAAACCCGGTATTTCCCTTTTTCTGCAACTTCGATCTGTGTTCTTGCATTCTCAACCGGAACTCCCAAACCGTGGGCCATCATATAAGGCGATCCCATTTGATCCATACTTTGCTGATCGATTACCCAGCCCCCCCTGTTCTCAAAGCTTTCGGCTTCAATAAAAATTAGTTGGGCACTTGTTGAGAATGTCCCTATAAATAGCAGAAAGATTGCTGCTAAAGTTTTATGTTTCATAATTCACATATTAGTTTCTTCATCAACTCTTTTACACACATCTATTTACGTTGGTGAATTGTAGTATTCATTTTTTAATTATCCAAACTTCGGCAACAGGCGCTCCTCTTTCTCCTTTTCCGCATGTCCACGACAATTCCATTTTACCCTCAGAATAAGCTTCTTTGGGAAGGTTAAACTCCTGAATAGGCTTTCCTTCCGTGTCTATAAAATCGTGTACAATGTACTCTCCGTTAGCAATAAGTTTCATTTTCGATTGGCCCCTGCCTATTCCTCCTGTATAATTTATACGAATCTTATATTCTGAATTCGGATCAAGATTTTCGTATACCAATACTAAAGGCTCTTCATAAAGTGTAGCCATCTGTACCTTCCAGGAAACAGGCATGGGAACCACTCCCCTGATGTAATTCCTGCGCGGATAAAAATGTGTTCCGGGATCCTCTTCTGCTTTCTTTTTTGCTTTTACCCGACTAAAGGAAGCTTCTGTGCCCAGATTGTCATAAAATCCGCCAGGACCAGGGTTAGTACGGTTCAGGATTTCGTAAACCATTTGCAACTGTTCCGGCTCGCCCGATGTGTTTTTTATCCTATCAAACTGACTCAAAAGCCACTCCGAATTATTAAGGGGAACATCGATGCGTTCCACAAACTCACATTTTTGAAATTCTGACATCCAACGTGGACTGGCCCCTCTGAAAAGAGAATTATATAACTCGTTTATTTTAAGCTTATAATCGCCCCCAACCGGATGCACAGAAGCTTCATTCAGCACTTTTGTTGCCTGTTCAATGACTTGTAATGTTCCCAGTTTCCCGGCATTTCGCAATGCTTCCATAGCCCTGTATTCCAACACATTTTCATACATCAGGCGTTGTTTCTGGTACGCATCGTAATAAGCCCTGATAAGCCCCAACTGAAAGCGAGGATTTTGCAAAACTTCAGGTTCTGCCGTGCGTTCCATTTCCTGCCATTGCAAAAGTGTCTTTTCAATATTGTCATTGTCAATCAGCTGTCCTTTAAGATTTTTTTCTAATGCCAGAATTCCTTGTGCAATGCTTTCTGTATAATCAGGTCCAATAAATAACCGGGCATAATCGCGAAGGGTTTCAATAGCAGGTGTATTCGAATTCCAATCCTGATCGCTCCATACAAATTTATTCACATCATCGCTGTTTCCTTCGGAATAAGGACGAGCACCAACTACGATGTTTGCATATAAATTATGAATATGCTTAAAACCTTCGGGGCGTGGTTGAATTGACATTCTGCTCAGAGTATGGGCAAATACCCAATCCAACTCAGGAGCCGGATACTGGCACCCAAACAAATGAGTGATATCGGGAAATCGACGAATTGGAATACGCTCATTTACAATTTCCCTTATTTCTTCAAGCGGGACTCTGGTCCATGGGCCAAATACTACTCCTCCAAACCAAGAGTAATCGCGATTAACATGTTCAAAGAATGACTGATACCATTCCGCCGTAGCTTTTCCTTTATTGTTATTTTGAGGTGAAACCCAAATCCTTGCATCCGGATGATATTTCAACAAAACCGGCGCTAGTTTTTCGAGCCAGCTAAATAAAACATCGGGCTCCAAGTCACCAGGATCGCCGCCGGGAACAAAAATCTCATTCAGTTTTGGCATATTCCTGAAAATTGCTTCTCTTTTTTCCAACTCTTTCCGGATTCCTTCAGTTGACTGAAAATCATCTCCCAAATTTGCCATGTACATCGAAATATCCATACCGTATTTTAGAGCCAATTGCGCTTCAGCCGGGCTGCTTACAGAAACATGATTCAATCCGAAATAAATTAATTCCCTCAGATATTGCTCATAAAGAGATTTTTCCTGAGACATGCTATCGCTGGTGAAATGGTATGAAATATGGTGCCCCCGAATCTGTGACATTGGAGAAGAAGAAACCGACAACAGCGGTACTTTAATATCTTCATTTCTTAACTCCATTTTCCTAAGCAAATAACCAATACCATACATTACGCCGCGTTCATCATGGCCCGCAATTAACATTGTCTTTTCCCCGGGAAGCATAACTATTTTATATCCTTCCGGTGCGGCAGCCTGTAGTTCTCTTAAAGCAGAACCAAATTCCTTCTGTAACAATGAAATTTCGGTTTCCAACCCAACTATTATGGCAGGGGTATTAAAAGACTCAGGATTTGTTCCCATTGGCAAATGAATTCCTGTTCTCCGTGCAATCTCATCGTGAAGCATTTGAGCAGCCAGTATGGTCTTTTCACTGCTCGCGTACGGATAATAAATTGCACTATTGGTAAAATTTACATACCGGGCCTGAAGAGGGATAGAAAAAACCATCAGAAAGAATATTACCGGTAAGAATCTTGCAGGTTTACTTTTTATTATTTTTCCCATTTTAAATTAACTCTTTATCGTTTCCTTTCAATTTACAAGAATTTCTTTGCAATACTCCACACATTTTGCCACTTCTGTCACTGCATCGGAGCCATCGGGAACAGGATATTCCAGCTCAATATCGCAAACTATTGGCCACTGTTTTTCTTTTATGAGATTCAGAATTTCGGCAACCGGCGTATCGCCCTGGCCAAAGGGCCGGTTTGTGTCCGGTTCGGAAGCATTCATACCAGTTTTGTCTTTAATGTGAATACTTGCAATCCGGTTGTACAACTTTTCAAGAATGACGTTGGGATGTATTCCTGTTGCACCGTAAAAATGCCCCACATCAAAGTTTAACATCATTTTGGGGCTGTAAGCAAGAAACTTTTCGAAATTGAAACCGGGTTCGCCGGGTTGTCCGTGATTATGAAAAATGACATACAGATTATGTTTCTCGGCAAAAGGAGCCAGCCGCTCTGCTGCTTCTTCCGATATTTCCATGGTCATTCCCATTGCTCCGAGTGCCTTGCATACATTAAAAGCATAATCAATCTCCTCATCAGCCCAACGCCTGCACCTCATTTTTACAATATGAATATTGACTCCTTTATCGTTAAACATTTTTCGAATTTCTTTGAATTTATCCATCGAAACGGTTTTTCTCCATTCTACTATTTCTTCACGGCCTTCCGGTATTCCGGCATACGCTTCCAATGGCGTTCCCATTAATTCAACCGAACCTATTCCGGACTCTACGGCGTAATCTAAAATTGCAGGCAATGACTGGTCGGGCATACTTCGGTAGCTGTATGTTATTGTTCCAATTTGTACTCCCTGAAAATTTGATCTGTTTTTTTCTGAAACACAGCTATTTGCCAGAAAACCTACCCATAGACCGAAAATCAGAATAACTCGATATAAAATAAATGAATTGTATTTTTTTGTTTTGAATAGCTTCTTTTTCATCATCAATACTATTTATTAAAGAGAATAAGGATTTCTGTACTGATAGTTGTAAAGCCGATGTGCTTCTGCCTCCTTATCATCGCCAAAACTTAACGTTGCCGGATTCCATTTTACCGGGCGTTGAAGTTCGGTAGCAATATTTGCCAAACAACAGAGGGTGTTGGTACTGCATCCTACCTCTACGGGTGCAATCGGGTCTTTTCGCGATCTGACCGCATCGATAAAGTTCTGCATGTGGGGGGAACTCACCTCATATTCTCCTTCAGCAACCTTTCTTTCTTTTTTTTCCAGCAACGACGGGTCGGAGCTTTCAATGTAACCTCTCATCACATTAACCCATCCTTTGGTTCCGTTAAAACCGATTCCGCGGCTCCCTCTTTTTCCACCGTCTCTCCAGTTTTGTTCGGTCATTATTATGCCATTTTGATATTTCATAGTCAGGTATTCTGTGTTGTTATAACCTTTAGGAATAAACTCACACGGGCCCAATCCATCCATTCCAATGGCAGCCTGGGCAATGTCGAACATATGAGCTCCCCAGTCGGCGGTATAACCATTTCCGGTTTCCCTGTACCAACGCCAAGCTCCCCAGAGTTCCTCATCTTTTTCAGGATTGATGGAAATTGGAGGACATAAGTCAGGATGGTAGTGAATTGCAGGATCGTTTAACGGCCCCATCCAAAGGTTCCAGTTTAAACCTGCAGGAACCTGTTGTTCAGGTAAATCGAGTGGCTTTGGCGGATCTCCAACCTTAACATAAATGGTTTCAATATGTCCGATTGCCCCGCTTCTTACCAGTTCTATTGCCTGCTGAAATTCTTCACTCGAACGCTGCTGGCTTCCAATCTGTAAAACCCGGTTATTGGCACGTACTGCTTTCACCATTTCCTGCCCCTCGCGAATTGTAAAAGCCAGGGGTTTTTGAACATAAACATCCTTATTTGCCTCACAGGCGTGAATGGTCATCAAAGCATGCCAGTGATCGGGAGATGCAATGGATACAGCGTCAATATCTTTTCGTGCCAGTAAATCTTCGTAAAACTCGTACATATCGCACCTTTGAGGTACGTTTTGAGTCAATTGCCATGCTTCCACCTTGTTTTTGAAACGAATACGTTTCAAGCTATCAGCATCGCAGCAGGCTGCTACCTGCACACCCGGGCACCCGGTAAAACTATTAAAATCGGATAAACCCTGTCGTCCCAAACCAATAAACCCTAATACTACCCTGTCGCTTGGCGCTATTCGTTTTCCATTTACCATTACCCAACTGGGCAAAATGGTAAGCCCGGTCAACCCAAGCGCTGAATAACTTAAAAACTTGCGCCTGTTTAGGTTTGTACTCTTGTTTTTTTCCATAATTAACTTATATTTTTTTATTTTTCAGTATAATAAATATCCATGATATTCAACCGGTTGTAATGGTCTTCAAACCTCATCGTAAATAATTTATTCATTTTTAAAGAAATACAAATGTCCATCTTCTGCGCCGAAAAGCAAGTCAGGCTTTCCGTTGTTATTCCAGTCGACAACAGTTGGACTAGTGGAATGCCCGGCAAGTGAAATGTCGGAAATGTCGCCTTGTTGTTTGAAAAAGACCAAGCCGTTTTTACTTCCCGTATTCTTATAAAATTCAACATTTTTACTGTTGGCCAATAAGTCTAATTTACCATCCCCGTCCCAGTCGACCAGGCAGATTTTTCGCCTTCCGCTACTGCCTGCTTCTCTGTCATTCAGCCTTAATAACCCACCATTGTCAGCATCCATAAATATGCGTTTGCCCGGTTTCAAATACAATTCTTCATTTTTGAGGAATCGTTCGAAAAATGCCAGGTATCCTTCATCATCCAGCATAATCAAATCCATTAGTCCGTCTTTGTTCCAATCTATCATAAAAGGGGTGGTCCGCCATTGGGTTACCAATTCTTCCTCCCCGGGATTCCACCAGTTCCACGTTGGTTTTTTAGGCTCCTGCCCTTCCCAGTCAATTTTTACACTTCCCATTTTTGTGAGTTTGGGTGCCCCTTTCTTTCCATTATTTTTATACCACTCAATTTTTCCCCAGATAGAATTAATTACGATGTCTTTCAATCCATCTCCGTCCCAGTCCGCTACAGACAATGAAGTGTAGCCCCACTTTTTTTCTGCCGGTCCTTGAATTGAACCGTTTTCATCTGCCATTATTCGAATTACCTCGCCATCGGCTTTCAGGTAAACCGGGGCATCCCATTTAGGCAAATTTCCACCGTCAAGGTTTTCTATATATCCGATGTATCCTGCTGAATTTCCACAAATCAAATCTTCATCACCGTCATCATCCCAATCGATGCTAAAAGGGGTTACCAGAGCACCAAATTTCACATATCCGGCCTCTTGTTTTAAAAACACAGGAGATTCAAATTGAGGCATGTCATACGTTATTTCTCCTGTATTTCTTAACAATGCCACACGTCCGTCTTCTTCTCCAACCACCAGGTCCGTTTTCCCGTCCTTATCCCAATCAAAAGCAACCGGAGATATCATCTGTAAATCCATATGAATTATGCCTTCATTATTTTCAAGAAACCGGCCTTCTGCAAATTCGGGCTTTTCCCGTGTCCCAATATTTTCGAACCATGTTAATCTATCGGTAAACTCGCCACAAATCAGATCCAAATCACCATCTCCATCAAAATCTTCCATGTTTGGTGTTGACATTCCATATACATCAATAGCCCTACCTCCTGCTTGAAGCTGCCCCGACAATTTATATTCACCGTTTATATTTTCAATAAGAACAACATAACCATGAAGTTCGCCCCTGGTCCATTCACCCTTTGAATTAAATGCATTATCCCATCCATAATCTGACCAGTCATCTACTCCGACTAAAATATCCAAATCACCATCATTATCATAATCGACATATTTCCACTGTGTACTGCGCCTTCTTTTCGAAAAAGAATAGATTTCTTTTGCATTGAAAATTCCTTCAGCCCTTTTTAAAACGCGGTCTTTAAAATTGATGTATTCGATACCCGGGCCTAATATTCTTGGTTCGTTGTTGGGATAGGAAACCTGAATATGTGGCGGCCCGTCTCCAATTCTGACGGGCGGCTCAAAAATTGATTCATTATTTTCATTTGAATTTTTGAAAAAATAGAGACCATTATATGCTCCGCGGCCACCATTAGAAACAACCATATCTGTATTTCCGTCATCGTTAAAATCCATCGGCATTGGTAATGCCCAAAGCCCGACTCCCAAATCGACTAAAAGTCCCGGGTTATTATATTCAAGCCGAACTATCTCTCCCAGCTCATGCAAAGTATTCTGCTGAGCAATAGACTTTAATGAAGTCAGTACTACTATAATAATCAGTATTTCTATTTTTCTTGCCATAAATAACTTCATTTGCACTAACTATTTTTTTCCATTCGGATGGTTATTTACAACCGGCATTTGGGCTCCAGTTTCCTCTCTCCAGTTATGCAACCGGTCAGCCATTTCCTCTACTTTTTCAGGAAAGTCTGCCTTAAGATTATTGGTTTCTCCTTCATCGGTTTCCAAATTATACAATTCGAAAGCTTTTTCTTTTTCTCCCAACAAACTTTTTTCGTACCATTCAATGAGCTTCCAATTATCAACTCTGACAGCTCCTGCCGGCTCCATCCCTGAACCGCCATGATAATGCGGATAGTGCCAGTAAAGAGATTTATGAATTTCTGTTTCAGGATTTTTCAGAAGAGGAAGGATACTTTTCCCATCGATATTTTCGGTTATCGTGTCTTTAATTCCGGCCATCTCAATAAATGTCGGGAAAAAATCATTTGAGATTACCATTGATTTTGACTTGGAGCCCGGTTTTACAACATCTTTCCACTTTACAATCATCGGCTCCCTGATCCCACCTTCGTACAGCCAGCCCTTGCCTGCCCTGAAAGGAGATTGTACTGCATATTTTTGTCGGCCTCCGTTATCGGCAAAAAACACAATAATCGTATTATCTTCTAATCCAAGGTTCTCTATCCCTTCAAATATTTTTCCACAGCTGTTGTCGAGCCGCTCAACCATAGCTGCTAAAACCGGATGATTTTCAGGGTTGGAAGATGCAGGCATATTTTCATATTTCAGGATGGTTTCAGCACGTTCTTTCAACGGGTCGTGAGTTGTATTGTGAGAAATAAACAGAAAAAATGGATTATTCCTGTTCTGTTTAATAAATTGAAGCGAGAGTTCTGTGATTGTATCCACATTATGGGCATCAACCTCTGCACTCTGCCAGGGTTGAACCAAATCTGCTGAAGGCTTGTAAGTCACAAAATGTTCATCGAAACCCTGTTTATCCGGATTAAAGGGTAAACTCCCGGGTGGTGTTTTTTCACGGCTCAAATGCCATTTCCCAAATATTGCTGTTTTGTAACCATGTTCTCTCAAAACTTCAGCAAAAGTGACTTCTGCCAGTGGAAGGAACTTCTGCCACTCCGGCTGACTTAACTGATAATTATCGTGGTCGTTTCCCGGAATAAAATCGGTCAGGTGAAGCCGTGCAGGATATTTCCCTGTCATAATACTTGCCCGCGTAGGTGAACAAATGGCTGCTGCTGCATAAGCATTGGTAAAAAGCATGCCATCCGAAGCCAGCTTATCGATGTTGGGAGTCTGGTAAAAGTTACTGCCATAACAACCAAGTTGAGCACTCCCCATATCATCGGCCAGAATGAAAATTATGTTTGGGGGATTTTTTATCGTCTCATTTTTTTTACAGGCGCTGTTAAGAACAATTATCAAACCAGCAACTATTAAAGGAAATTTTATATTTTTCATTTTAGTAAATGTATGTCAGTTAATTATTATGGTTTAGCACAACGGGGACGGGCGCATTTACCTCCGCAACCCACTTTTGAAGTTTTCCTAACATCTCCAAAGCAACCCTGGTTTTAGTAGAAGACAGATCGTTTTGTTCCGAGATATCTTCTTTCAGATTGAACAACTCGTAGCTTTCATATTCATAGTAATAAATCAACTTCCAGTCGCCACTCATTATAACAGAAGAAGGCACTGCACGCCAGTAATTTTTCTCTCCATTGAACGCTGGCAAAACACTTCCGCTTCCTCCTAAATAAAGAGGAAAATGAAAAAACAGTGGCCTTTCCTTATCAAAAGATTCATGTTTAAGAAGGGGCACAATTGACATCCCATCAACAGGCTGGTTTTTGGGTAGCTCAGAAGAAGAAATTTCAGCCAAAGTGGGCATAAGATCTACTCCAATAACCGGAATATTGGTTTGTGAACCCGGCTTTGTTACACCTGGCCATCTTATGCAAAGCGGAACTCTTATTCCACCTTCATAAAAAGTTCCCTTCCCTGCACGCAAAGGAGCATTGGAGGTAACTGACAGTAATCCTCCATTATCTGATGTAAAAATTACAACTGTATTCTCTTCCAGTTCCAGCTCTTTTAATTTCGACAAAATTCTCCCCACACTTATATCCACCTGTTCCACTTCTGCAGCATAAACCGGATTGTAACTTTTTTCAGGCCACTTTACAGATTTGTTCCTAAAGTATTCTATCCTCTCTTCATCAGCAGCTAAAGGGGCATGTACTTCCCAATGAGAAAGATACAGGAAAAATGGATGGTCTTTGTTCTCGTCTATAAAATTGATGGCTGCATCTGTCAACTTTTCGGCCACATTAATATCATCGTAAAAACGTTCTTCGGTGCCGCAAATGTTGGTAACGTTCCCTGGTTCGCCATTAGCTGAGTTTACATCGAATCCCTGGTTATCGTCACCAATGTGCCATTTACCCAATCGCGCAGAAACATATCCCGATTTTTTCAATAATTCAGCCAATGATTCAAATTCAGGGGAGACACTATTCATACTAACAGGGAACGTATTGAATAAGGAACTCTGTCCCTGAGTTGGAACTTTGAACCGCATTTTGGAAACATCTCCACCTCTTGCCACTCCCTGAGGAACATATATCTGGTGACGTGGTGTGTACATCCCTGTTAATAAGCAGGCACGCGATGGGGCACAATTGGCTGCCGACGGATAAAATCGACTGAAAACCATCCCTTCCCTGGCCAACTTGTCAATATTTGGGGTTTCAAAATATGTATTGCCACTGTATCCAACATCAGCCCACCCCAAATCGTCTGCAATCACAAGCACAATATTAGGTTTCTGTTCAGCATATCCCGCAACAGGGTTAACAAGTATGACACTGATAAAAAAAGACAGTAAAATTAAGTTGTGAAATGTTTTACTTTTTTTCATTTTTAAAAATCCAGATTACCTTGGAGATTAATTCTAAACAAACTACATTAAAAATTCACATTCTTTAATGTTACAAAAACAAATTACCTAGATTTCTTGTAATACTCCCTGTCAACATTAATTTCATTTAACAGAGGGTCATTAATCTTCTCCATTTGTTCTAGTATTTTTTGATGCAGGGAATCGACAACTCCTTTAATTTCATCGCTGGAATAGTTTATTAAGTTGATATTTTCTTCGGGATCCAGTGCGATATGATATAACTCATCCCTCGACGGATCCATAAAATCCCGTACAAGTTTCCATTCGGGTGTACGATAACTTCGTAAAAAAGCAGTAGCGTAATTAATCATACTGTATTCTGAATAAAAGTCGTTATTCCAATTATCCATTTTAGTGCCCTTTATCAGTGGAAGAAAGCTTCTGCCTCTTATTATATGTTGTTTTGGATCCGGTAATTCTGCCCCGGCAATTTCAACTATTGTAGGATACAAATCGAGCACCGAAACTGTATTATCAATAACAGTTCCGGGTTTCACCACGCCTTCCCAATAAACAAATGCAGGAACTTTAAGTGAGTTATCATATAAATTCGGTCGATATCCTTTTTTTATGTTTTCGGTATGATCGGGTTTCGTTTTTGTAATCCATTTTCCATTTCCTTTATGTTCTATTCCATTGTGTCCCATGCTATAACCATTATCAGAGAAAAAAATAATTATGGTGTTTTTGAGCAACCCAAGTTCCTCCAGAACATCGATAACACGACCAAGATTACGATCCATCCCCCGGGTGCTTGCTAAGTATTCTCTCGTAAGCCTCTTTGTCTTTTCAATGTCTAAATCCGGGTATCCAGGATTTGGGAGAATTGGATCCATATTTTCAAACGGAGCCCAATCGGATTCTGAAACGGGTAACCAACGAGCATGTGGAGCACGGGTATTCAGGCATAATAAGAAGTTGTCAGCCGAATTATCTTTTATAAATTTTATAGCATAATCTGCTAATATATCAGTAGTAAGTCCTTCTATTTTTCTTAATTCTCCTTCTACTTCCAATTCCGGATCAACAGTAGAAACACCCCCACCAACAAGCCCCATAAAATAATCGAATCCATGGTTTGTGGGATGGTATTTTTTGTCACCCTCTGTAGTCCAGTCGCCCAGATGCCATTTTCCAACTAACCCTGTTTTGTATCCTGCTTTTTGCAAGACCTCTGCAAAAGTAACACTTTCAGGATCCAGACCGGCATTGTAAGTGGAATCATAGGTTAGCGAACTATGCGTTGGGCTTACAATAAAATCATAAATACCATATTCGCTTGCATAACAGCCAGTCATTATACTTACCCTGGAGGGACTACAAACCGGTGTTGTGGTAAAAGCATTTCTGAAAACGGCCCCATTTTTCGCCAATTTATCCATGTTAGGAGTAATGGCATTTGGATCTCCTGAAGCGCTGAATGCCCATGGAGCCTGATCGTCTGTTAAAACAAAAAGTATGTCTGGCTTTTTATTGTCTTGCGCTAAAGACTTGATTCCAAAAACATTACACAACAGCAACAATAAAAAGAATAAAAAACTGTAAGTCAGACTATTGGTAATATAAATTTCCTCCTTCATCCTACAATTATTTTCTACTACCCAAACCACAGAAAGCTGGCTGTAATTTGTTCTTTATTAATATCTAAATTTAAACAATGCTTTCATTAGAAGTTTTTGCAGCTATATATTCTTTATTCGAACTGAGCTCTTGCATGGAAATTCATACCCTAGAATATACTTGTCTGTAATTTTATGAAAACCTAAAAAACGCTGCAAACTTCTTTTATTAAAACACTCTAAAAAACGAATAAACAATCCATTTTCCCCAATAAATGTATATGGTCTGCAAAACAGGATACTTATACATAAATTATTAAAGCAAAGCCGAAACTTTCAATTTCAAAAATTCAGGTCCCGGCTCCTCTTTACGCACAATCAGAAGATAGCTTTTATCATCCTCTAATGATTTTTAATATGGTTTTCCCGTATTTTGAATCAACCACATTTTTGAGTATGAATGATCCTTACTCTGGCCTCCAGGCACATAAACAGTAGGCACTAGTTTTTCCACGGCTGCATTATAATTCACCAGGTATTTTTCGTCCTGATTGGGTTCCGGATACATAAACCGAAGTGGTAATGCGGGGCCAAATTCGGCTACCGGACCAGTTTCTATAGGCGGATAACCTGTCCTTCTCCAATCCAACCAGGCTTCAACATTAAACCATGCCGAAATCCATTTCTGCTCCATTATTCGTTCCAATTTATCAGAAGCTGTTTCAAGATTCACATCATCATTCGAAAAATAATTTTCAAAGTTAAACCCGTTTGCCCCATCAGAAACTCCCCAATAGTTCAGTGAAGCGAGAACACCATTTTTGTAATATTCGCCCGTACTTCCTTCTATCGAAAAATCTCCCAGAACTGATGCTTCAGCAAGCAAAAATGCTACTTCGCTGTAGGAGGCTAAGTTCATTTTTACGTATTCTTCTGTATTTTGCCGGAAACGCTCGTGTAAGAAAGAAATGTAAGGATTCTTTTCTGAATGGTAAGAACCTTTATCATCTCCAATGTTAAAGTTTAATGCGTCCTGAGCTAATATTCCTACCGGCAGCCCAACATATAAAGAAGTATCAACACCTTGAGCAGTAACCGGTCTATATTCTACCTCATATCCTTCTCCAAAAATATTGCGGACATTCTTTTCACTAATTTCTGTAACTCCGTAATCCCATTTGTGTTGAACAGGAGTAACCCACCGGGAAAGACGGGGATCGTTCAACGATTTCAACTTATTTACGATGGTAGCACATGGTTTTGTTCTGTACGGCGAATTAGATTCATTTAATGGTCCGCCAGAAAAGGAATTAGCCGCTGTTGAGCCAATGTAATCAAACTCAGCGTTGTCATTATTACTGGTGAATGTAAAAGATGCTGCGTCCTTAAACTCAGCTAAAATATTTATTCCAGCTTCATTCATTTCAGTTTTTTTATGATAAAGCCTCATACAATACCTCAACCGAAGCGCGTTGGTGAATTTTCTCCATTTTACAGGATCGCCGCCATATAAAACATCAGAATTAGAAGCAATAGTAAAATCAGATATCTTGGGATCTGCAAATAGTTCGTTTGCCCTTTTCAAATCTTCCAGAACTCCTTTATAAATATCTTTTTGATCGTCATATTCTGGAAAGTACAGTTCGTTATTGGCCTCTAAACTTTCAGAGTAAGGACAATCGCCAAAAAGATCGGTAACAGTGCCGAAAAGAAATGCCCTTAATGTAAGCGAAATAGCTTCAAACATAATGTTTTCGTCCTCAACTGCATTTTCATTTACTATTTCTACATTTCTCAACAAATTATAGAAAGTTGACCAGGAACCTCTATCCCAATCGTAATAATTAATTCGATATGACTGGTATTCAGTACCTTGTTGAATATACTGCATAGCTCCGGCAACATTTGAGTTCCATCCACCCAGATTGCTATATGCTTTGGCCGTATTTGTTAAAATGTAGGTTAATATATAATTTGACGATACTTTCTCAGGATTATTAGGATCTTCGTTAAGTTCAGTAAGATCAATACATGAAAAAAGTGGTATAAAAATTATTATTGCCAGTATTAACAAACCTGTTTTTATGATTTTCATATTCGTAGTTTTTAAAATTCAACATTAATCTTAACTCCCAAAGTTCCTATCCATGGCATAACATTGTAATATTCAACACCCTGACTCCAGGCTCCTCGTCTGGCCCTGTATGCTCTTTCCGGGTCAATATCAATCCCTGCTGCATTCCATTGAAATATATTATTTGCAATAAATGAAACAGAAGAATTTTGAATATGCATTTTCTCGTTTAATGATTTCGGAAGTCGATATGTTAACGCTATTTCTCTCAGTTTTACATAGGTTGCACTATACAAATTCCGACTTGGAAACGGACGGTTGGCGTACCGGTTTGCCTGCATTGGAGTTTGCCATTGAGTTCCCTCTCCTCCTAAGTTTTCCACATATACTTTTTCACCATTTCGCACAACTTCGCGTACTCCAACATTAAAACTTGCATCTTGTAAACGGTTATTATTCGAAGGCCAGGGAAACCCACCATATTCGGCTGTTCTTCCCCCTACCCATTCGCCAAAAAATGCCTCCGGATTTTCTTTAATTTGCTCTTCTATACTTCTGTTCGGATCGTATGCAACTCCAGAATAAGTGTTATCTAACACCCCATTATGGTTGAAAAACATCATCGTCCGCGAATAGAATTCACCTCCCTGACTCCAGTCAATATTTGCATATAACGAAAAAGATTTATAGCTGAATGTAGGTTGTATGCCCAAAGCAAAATCGGGATTAGCATTTCCAATTTTTACCATATTATTTGGGTCATTGTCATTCTGATATCTACCGTTGGAAGTAAGAATAGGATAACCGTAATAGGGGGAATTTTCGTCCTTCACCCGCAACATAGGCTGCTCAAAAATATCTCCAATATATCCACCCTCGTAGGTTCTAAGCATTGCGCCATCAACAGATGCAAACTCGAAATGTGTTAACCCATCGGCAAGTTCTTTTATTTTGGTTCTGTTTCTTGTAAAATTTAAGTTCAGATCCCACCTGAATTTACCTGCGACAACCGGTGTGGTTTTTAGTCCAATTTCCCAACCTTTACTTTCAATAAGCCCTGTATTTATCATTTTACTATTGGCGCCCGATTCAACTGGAAGAGAAATGCTTAATACCTGGTTACGGTTTTGCACAATGTAGTAAGTAGCTTCCAGTCCCAATCTGTTTTTTAAGAAGTAAAAATCAGCCCCTACTTCCATTGAGGTTGCCTTTTCCGGTACCAGATTACTATTTCGAAGCGTTCCTCCCATGTACATTTGCTTGGCCGATCCCCAGTCTTCATCTGTCGAGAAATATTGATAAAGGCTGTAAGGATTTGTATCATTTCCCACTTGAGCTACTCCCGCACGTAATTTTGTAAATGTCAGCCAGGTGGGCATAGTTATCATTTCAGAAACCAACATACTTAATGATGCCGAGGGATAAAAATAAGAACGACTATCGAAAGGCAACGTGCTTGACCAATCGTTTCTGGCCGTTAGATCTAAATAGATCATATCTTTAAAAGATAAGGAAGCCATTCCATATACACTGAAAATTGCCTTTTCCGACCAGAAACTATTATAAGTAATACTTCCCGGAACAGCATTTGAAATTGTATATAGCTCAGGAATCACTAATTGCGCCGCCTCGTTTTCTATTGCTTTGTAATACGAATACATTCTGTTTCCAGCTATAAACGCATTAATATTCCAGGAATCTCCCAAATCTTTTTTATAGTTTAAACTCATTTCAAAGTTGGTCTCTTTCCTATATATGTCAGATATGCTATAGCCTCCCATTTCTTGCCCCATGGTGCTAAAAGCTTTCTTCGACTCCCGTCCTTCCGTATAACCATCGCGGGTGAACCGTCCCATCAGGTTTAATTCCTTTGTTAATTCCCAATCAAATTGAATCTTTGTTGTTAAACGGTCACGTTTAAAAGATTGGGTATTTTCGTGTGCCAGAAACCAGGGATTATTCTGTTTTTCCTTGTACTTTAATTGCTGAATACCTTCCTGACCTTTAACCCAGTAGTCTTTTAAATCCATTACATTAACCTCTGATCCCCACTCATATAAACTACGAACTACTGCATTTCTGTCATCCCCGTCAATATTGGGTCTGTTACCTGAACCTGACTCTGACCAGTTGAAGTTTGTTGTAATGGTAAAATTGTTTGTTAATTTATAGCCCAAATTCAGGTTAATGGAAGACCGGCTCAGATCGGTATTTGGTATTATCCCTGTATTTCTTAAATCGCCAACCGATAAACGAAAATACCCTTTCTTGTAATTCCCGTCAACGGCCAGATTGTTTGTTGTGGAAAAACCAGTATTGAAAAAATCCTTAAACCTGTCAGGATAAGATACCAGTGGTACCTCCTCGCCATCACTATTCCATTGTACCCAGTTTTCGCCTACATCCAGTCGTGGTCCCCAACTGGGGTTTTCTTCTTGTTGCAACCGATGCGCACCGTCGTTACCGGAACCAAATTTATTTTGAACAGAAACAAAGTTATAGGGAACATCAAAAGTATTCGTAGTACTGAAAGAAACTCCCAGACCTTGCTTGACACCGCTTCCTGACCGCGTAGTTATAAGCACAACCCCGTTACCTGCCCTCGACCCGTATAAAGCCGCAGCACTTGCTCCTTTCAAAACAGATACACGTTCTATGTCATCAGGGTTCAAATCACTAATTGCGTTTCCTAAATCGGCTCCTTGAAAAAGATTATTGAGCTGATTTTGTACAGGAATCCCATCTACCACAAACAACGGCTGGTTATCATTATTCAAAGATGTAGCTCCACGGATAATAATATTTACAGAAGAACCAGAAGTCCCATCCATTTGGTTTATTTTAACTCCCGACACTTTTCCTGCCATGGCATTCAACACGTTCCCTTGACTTGTTTCTGTTAACTCGTTTCCGTTAACTTCTCCCACAGAATACCCCAAGGCTTTTTTTTCACGTTTTAACCCAAGTGCGGTAACAACTACTTCATCAATTCCAACAATTTCGTCTTCCATTCTAACATTAATAGTTGTATTGCTTCCAACCACTAATTCCTGAGTTTTCATTCCAATAAAAGAAAATACAAGAATCACTCTATCGGAAATATTTATAAATGAATAATATCCGTCATTATCAGTTACGATTCCTTGAGAAGTGCCTTTAACATATACTGTAACACCCGGCAGTAGCTGTCCCTTCGAATCGGTAACTACTCCTGAGATAGTTCTTTGCTGTTGCATTCCTTGCTGCTCAGCACTTTCCATAAAGCTTTCATTACCAGCAGGTGAAAGTATAATCTGTCGTCCCATCACTTCATATTCGAAACCGGCCTCTCTTTTAATTGCGTCCAGAATTTCCGTAACTCTTTTGTTTTTGACATCTACCGAAATTTCTTGTTCAACACTAATGCTTCCGGCATAAAAGAAACGGAACTCACTTAGAGCTTCTATTTCAATCAAAAACTTCTCCAGACTCACGTTCTCAGCCTTCAATGACAGTTTAGTTTTTTGAGCATATGTTTCGGAAGCAAATACTCCCACAAAAGATATCAACATCAAAAGAAACGTTAACTTCATAACCTTTAACATTTTAAATACACACGGACTTAGTCCATGGATACTTCGATTTTTTTCCATAATTTTGAATGGTTTAAATAAATAATTCTGATTGTTTATGAACTACTTAAAAGGGGCAGAAAGGGCAAGTTTCTGTTCCTTTTCTCTTCCTGGTAGTTACAGGTAAAATTGATTCAACTCATATGCATTAAAAATTTAGTTCAAGTGTTTTTATTTGCTTAGTTATTTTCTTCTGGTTTTATTGAGAATACTCTGGTTTTAGCATTAAAACTGTATGTCACCGGAGCCGCTTTACTTATCATCTCCATCACCTCGCTAACGCTTTCCATCTCAAGTGTTCCGGTGTACCACAATTCATCAAGAGCAGGATCTGTATATTCAATTTTTATATTGTACCAGCGTTCCAGCTTTGTAATGAAACTGGGGAAAGGCTCCCGGTTAAAGAATAGCAGGCCGTCTTTCCACGATGTAAAATATTTAGTTTCCACATTCTTTGTGACAAAACCGTTGCCCGCTTTTACCATCTGTTCCCCAGGGTTCAGTGTTACTCCACTTGTTGTGCCGCTTGCTTTAAAAACGACAGCGCCTTCTTCCAGGGTAGTTTCAAAGGCATTGTCATCGGTGTAAGCTTTTACGTTAAACGAAGTTCCTTTTACTTCTACATCTCCATAGCCGGTTGATACAACAAAAGGCATGTTGGATTTTTCCACCTTAAAATATGCTTCGCCAACTAAAGTTACCGCCCTGGTCTTATCGAAATTCAACGGATATGAAAATGTTGACCCGGAGTTTAGCCAAACAACAGAACTATCTGGTAAGGTAAAACTTGTTTTTGCGCCATAAGGCGTTGTTATGGTCTGCAGTTCGGTTGTCAACTTGTTTTGCTCTGATTTTTGCATGAAAAAAATATTTCCAAACAACAAGATGATTACTAAAACTGCAGCAATACGCAACCCCCAGACGTAAAATTTCATTTTTCGATGAATTGCTTCCTGTTTATCCAGCAACACGGCCTCTTTTATTCGGCTCCAAAGTTCAGGATTTGCAGAATGGGTAATTTCATCATCCTTCATCCGGGCTTCCCAAAGTGATTTCATCAGGCCGGAAATAATGAGCTCGTTCTTTTTATCACTTAAAGAGTCAGTGAATTTATCGAACTCATCTGGTCTTAAAACCGAATAATAATATTTTCTGAATAAACTCCTCATGTTAAGCTGTCTTTATTAATACACAGCAAAAAGGTCTACCCCCAGTGAAATAGAGAAAAAAAATTAGAAAAAAAGATAGAAATACAATAATGAAATCATTCCCAGCTCTTTTAATTTGGATTTTATAAGACCAGCAGCCTGTGTTATATGGTATTCAACTGTTTTGGTTTTTATCCCCAGCTTCTCCGCTATTTCTTTATGCGATAAACCCTCTGCGCGACTTAATACAAATACTTCCTTTTGACGTTCGGGGAGTTTATCAATAATCTCGTCAACCTTCGTTTTTAGTTCGTCATACTCAATATCCGCTATTGATGAATACTCCTGTGCAATAGACAGATTACGAATTTTTTCTCTTGCATTTTCGTTATTCAGTCTACTTCGCAATTCGTTCAATAAAAGATTTTTGGTGATGGTAAAAATAAAAGAATTAAAAGTTGACGCAGAATTTATTTTTTTGCGATTGCGCCAGATTTTGATAAAAACTTCCTGTATGATATCATCAATGCCGTCTTCGATTTTAAAAAAAGACTTTGAAAAACTGAACAACCGTGGATAATAGAAATTGAATAATTCCTCAAGCGCTCCTTCATCATCCTCTGCCAAATTAGAAATTATCCTACTTATATTTATCTCTTCAGTCATATCAATTAGTTATTGAGCGCAAATTTAAAAAATTTGATTTACTCAATCTACTAAATGCTATTAAACAGCCAAGCCAATAGTCTTTTCGCTATTATCTAAGTCTTCCAAAAAGCGGCCTGTTTTATGTGAAGAAACAACTCTTTTGTAACTTCTGCTTTCCCTCTTCTATTTTTTCTGGAATTATTCGTTAGGTGTCAAATCATCGGGCACCGGCAAGTAATCTTCGTACATCCGAAATCGTTTACAATTATTCCAGCCTTTGGGGCCCCGGTTACAAAATACATTTTTAACAATGAAAATATTGTTACTCACCTTACTATTTTTATTCTGATATACAGAGCATTTCCCTGAATGCTTACAAAGCTTTCCCAAATACATACTATAAATGTTTATAAAAGATATTCATGCTTTCAATTTTCCCGGCAATATTTGTGTTATTCACCAACGTACCGCTATATCGGTATCCCGCGTTAAGGAATGTTTTATTCATTCCTGGCTCAGCCAGCCGGGCTATTGTATATGCAGTTTTTATACCTTTCAATTTTATTTCTTTTTCCATGAAATTCAACAGGTGCAAAGCCAGGTTCTTTCCGCGGTATTCGGGAATAACTGCAAAATCAGTCATTTCAGCGTTACCTCTGTTAAAATCGACTTCCGCATTTGAAATACCAATTAACTTTTTATCGTCCCAAACCCCAAAATACAATGCGCTTTCTTCACGCATGGTTTTTAGAATATATTCAGGATTTTCAACCGGAAACGGATAGGTATCAAAAACACTTTCCAGCACCTTTGAAATTACACCTGCGTCTTCCTCTTGCAATTGCCTCAACTCATATCCGTTTAACACCTTCTTATCATCAGACGAATTCGCTGAATTTAATATCCCCGAAAATACGTTCATTAATTCTGCGGGCGCATCTTCCCTGTTTTTGTCGAAAAACCTGGAAGCCAAGACACAATCGCCTTTGCCGTTGTAAAATTTCGGCACATAAGCCTCCACTTTATACCCCTTCAGAATAAAAACGGGCAAATCTTCAGCATGAATTTTTGTAACAATTTTAGAATAGCCTCCTTCTTTTGCGAGTTGTTCAAGTTCAGGAAGCACTGCCTCGCTATCAGAAGAGTCGTATTTCAACAAAAAAACCCGGTTGTTAAATTCGCCGTATTGTATTGTAGAATTTCCAATTTTCCTAATTCTGTCTGCCATTACTATCCCTTCTGTTATATCGTTCGTTATTATCGGGCACCAGCGAAATAGCATCGTCGTAATCCGACAACAACTTCTCAATTCCAATTCCTTTTTGCTCGTCAACCTCTCCCAACTGCAAATCAAGACTACACTCTTTGCAGTTGCGGTCGCAAAATTTCGACTCGTATATTTCCGGTTCTGTGTACGTTGTAATAATCCCTTCGTAATTACGCAACACCACTTTATTGGTAGACCAGGAGATAATATAATTTGGCATTACCGGAATTTTTCCTCCACCTCCCGGAGCATCAATTACATATGTTGGCACGGCAAAACCCGAAGTATGCCCAATCAGGCTTTCCATTATTTCAATTCCTTTTCCGACAGGCGTTCTGAAGTGAGCCAGCCCCTCAGACAAATCACACTGGTACAGGTAGTACGGACGCACCCTGTTTTGCACCAGTTTGTGCACCAGTGTTTTCATAATACGGGGGCAGTCATTCACATCTGCCAGCAGAACAGACTGGTTTCCCAAGGGAAATCCGGCATCAGCAAGTTTTGCCAACGCTTCCCGCGACGAGGCGGTAATTTCACGCGGATGATTAAAATGCGTATTAATCCAAACAGGCTGGTACTTTTTCAGCATTTCAACAAGTTCGCTGGTAATTCGGTACGGAAGCACAACCGGCATCCGTGTTCCAATTCTAACGACTTCCACATGAGGGATAGATGTGATTTCCGACAGCAGCCAGTCGAGATAACTATCTGAGAGCATAAACGGGTCGCCGCCCGAAAGAAGGACATCCCGCACTTGCGGTGTATTTTTTATGTATTCGATGCCTTTTAACAGCTGTTTTTTGGAAGGGATTGAGTCCACGTCGCCCACTTTGCGTTTCCGCGTACAATGGCGGCAATACATCGAGCAAATGTTACTTACGTGAAACAAAACCCTGTCGGGATAACGATGGGTAATTCCTTCAACCGGACTGTCCTTATCTTCAGAAAGCGGATCTTCCATGTCGGTTTTCAGCACTGTCAATTCACTTATATTGGCAAATGCCTGTTTAAAAACCGGGTCGTTCCTATAATTGTCAGTATCTATTAACGAAAGATAATAAGGCGTTACTGACAAAGGGAACCTGTCCAACGTTTCGGTTATTAACTCTTTTTCGCTTTCCGGAAACTGAATTCCTGTAAGCAACTCAAATTTATCGACTGTTTTTACCGAGTTTTTAAGTTGCCATTTCCAGTCTCTCCAGTTTGAAAGATTGCTTTCCGGCCTGATTTTCCTTGCGATTTCCTGTTGAGCATCGTTAAATATGTCCATAAGATAGTTTCTATACAAACAAAAGTAATAAATACAAATTGCTATCCCAATGATGGATATCAGAAGAAAACCAAAAAATCTACCAAGATTCTACTAGCAAACAGTCACATAAAAGGATATTCTCCAAATATCTGCGACTGGATATTAACGAAAAGTTAATCTATATAGTTTCTACAGGAACTATTTAAATAACGATAATAATTTACTCTCCTTCGGGAATAACAGGGAATGCTTCAAGCTCATCAATTCCAAGAATATTTACCAGTAACTCAAGGCTGTTCTGAACTTCCAGAATTGCCTGATCTTCCTGTTTCCCCAATTTCTCTTCCAGCTTTTCGTGAAGAAGTGAAGGCATGTTCGTCATTAGCGTATCGCCTTTGGAGGTCAGTGCAATTGTCACAACTCTTCGGTCTCCAGACTTGGGCAAACGGGCAACCAACCCTTTTGTTTCCAACCGGTTAATTATTCCGCTGGTGGTACTGGCATTCAAATTAAGAAACTTTCTTATCTCTCCTTGTCCGGCCTGAAAATTAACAGAATCGCGCAAATAATGCAGACACAAAACCTGAGGAATGCTTACTCCATACTCCTTTTCAATTTTCTTCGATTCGAGGTTAATCGAACGAACAATCTTTCTGATTTTTATTAGAATTTCAGTTGTGTCCATAACATATGCCGGAAAAATTTATTCCAAAGTAAAATAAAAATCCTTTGATTTTTAAACTAAACGTACTGTTAACAGAAAGAAATCTATAAATTTGAGTTCTTAAATTCATAAATCTTAATACCAAAAATGATGATTAAAAAAATGACAGTTAAGTATTTATTTTTCTTGGGAATTGCAGCATTTTTTGCCCAAGCATTTGTAGGTTGTAACCCGGCACCAAAAGAGAAATTTATTGGTTTACAACTATACTCGGTTCGCGACGACATGAAAAAAGACGTGCCGGCAACCGTAGCAAAAGTCGGAGAAATGGGGTACAAATTTGTGGAAGCCGCCGGTTATGGCGACGGTCAGTTCTACGGCATGTCACCAGCCGATTTTAAAGCATTGTGCGAAACTAACGGGCTACAGTTCCTTGGTTCACACACCGGACAAGATGTACCAGACTCTGCCAGTTGGGACAAAACCATGGCATGGTGGGATCAGGCAATTGAAGCACACGCAGCAGCTGGTGTAAAATGGATTGTTCAGCCATGGATGGGGAAAACAGGTTACGAAAGTCTTGATGGCCTGAAAAAATACTGCGCGTATTTTAATGCCGTTGGCGAAAAATGTAATGCCAAAGGAATTCGCTTCGGATACCACAACCATGCGAACGAATTTAAAACAGTACTCGATGGCAAACCTGTTTACGACTGGATGCTGGAATTAACCGATCCGAAAAACGTTATGTTCCAGCTCGACCTCTACTGGATTGTTGAAGGAGGTAAAAATCCACTGGATTATTTTGAAAATTATCCCGGCAGATTTGAAGTATGGCACATTAAAGACAAAGAAGAGCTGGGTGCAAGCGGCATGATGGACTTTGCATCTATGTTTGCAGAACGGGAAAAATCAGGAGCAAAATATGGTGTTGTTGAAGTTGAAAGATACAACTTCGAACCTCTGGTAAGCTGCAAAAAAAGTATTGATTTTCTTAACCAGGCCGATTATGTAGATTTCTACGAATAAGCGCCAGTCGGTGTTGAGAGTAGATATAAAAATCTACTGAACATATAAAAAAGAAGGCCGTTTCAATTCGATGTTGAAACGGCCTTCTTTTTTTGTCAATTTTATTTTAATCTATAAAAACACAGGGAAAACAACCACTCTTTTAAACAAATTAAAAGAGCCACTCACGGGACTTGAACCCGCGACCTGCTCATTACGAATGAGCTGCTCTACCAACTGAGCTAAAGTGGCTTTTGTTTATATTTTCGCCTGGGCTTTGGTTATCATATCTTCCCAAACCTGGCGTTGCTCTTTTAATGCAGCAACTTTGTCCTGTGGGTCGGTACGGCATTCCAACAATACCCAGCCTTTGTAATCCATTTTTACAAACATATCCATCAGTTGCTGGTATGGATAATCACCAATATTAAGTTCCCTCACGTGGCAAATATCGCCAAACCGATCTTTCACCAGGTTAAAGTTGTACTCCAGCCCCTGACCGTCTAAATCCTGTTCGTTGCAATTCCAGCAAACTGTAGAACCATCATTCTGAACATAATCCATTATCGATTTAATATTGGGCAGTTGCTGAGTACCTCGACCGTGCACTTCCAACCTTATTTGTTGCCCCATATCCAAAGCATACTTGCCCAGTTCATCTAAAGCTCTGCCAATTTGTTCCAATGTTTTTTCCTGTGGAATTCCTTCGTGAAACCTGTTTGGCTTAACTTTTACACCCGAACCTCCAATATCTTTACTTAACTGCAGCCATGCTTTGGTTGTTTCGACAGCCTCTTTAAGCCTCTCCGGCTCAGGCCAATCGTATTGTTCATTGGTTCCCATTCCAACTATTTCAACAGAACTTGCGCTGAACTGTTTTTTTACTTCTTCGCGTTGTGCTTTTGTTAAATCGAGCGTAACGCCGTGGGCATGTTCAACCCTCAGTTCAACTCCTCCAATTCCGGCTTCTGTGCAATTTTTAATTATGGTTGGAATATCCCAGTCTTTTGCCCAAAGATAAGTGACCAACCCCAATTTCATTTGAGAACCCGGAATTGCTGTTCCACATCCCATTAAACTACCCGATAAAAAGGCAGTACCGGTAAGAACAGAAAAATCCCTCACAAAATCTCGTCTAGTTTGTTTAGATAATTTACTCATAGTTTTATCGGTTGAGAATAAAATGAGCACAAAGATATCAATAAGTAACAGATGCAACAACCATCCAATAGAAATATCCCGGTTTTTTTTACATTTGTTCCGTAAAAAAATATAACATGACAAAGACGACAAAAGCAAACATTACAACTGAAAAAGGAGTGATGAAAGTAGAGTTTTATGATGCCGATGCTCCGGGAACGGTTGCCAACTTTGTTAAGCTTTCAAAAGAAGGTTTTTACGATGGGTTAACTTTCCACAGGGTAATTCCGAACTTTGTAATTCAGGGTGGATGCCCCGACGGAACAGGCGCCGGAGGCCCGGGATATACTATCCCCTGCGAAACAGACGGGAACAATCAGTACCACGACCGCGGAGTTCTGTCAATGGCTCACGCCGGAAAAGACACCGGAGGCTCTCAGTTTTTCATTTGCCACAACCGCGAAAACACAAAACACCTCGACAGACATCACACCTGCTTTGGCAAAGTGGTAGAAGGACTGGAAGTAATTGATGCTATTCGGGCAGGCGATGTAATCGAGAAAATTGAAATTACAGAAGAATAAAGCATAGCGAACACCTTTTTTAAACCAAACAGAGCAGCATAAAAACCGATGAATAATACCTTTCAATTTCTTTTTGAAGACCTTAGTGTTCTTTCTTCTGAAGTTGAAGAATTCATGGGTTTTGAAGCTGGTCAATCACCAGAACCGTTCGACAAGCTAATTGAAGACGGTTTAACTTTAGCCCCCAAACATTGCAAAATACTAGGTGCATACAAAATTTTTGACACCATTTCCGTCCACCCTCACCACAAAACGATACAAATTGCCACCCAGGTTTTTTCTCCCGGAAAAGTTATTTCAGCCAGACTAAAAAAGGCTACAAAGGTTGCAGTTTTTGTTTGTACGGCAGGCGCAGGAATATCCGAACTCTCGAAACAAAAAGCAGCAGAAGGCGACGATATGATGGCCTACATACTTGATGTTATCGGTTCGGTAACGGTTGACAAAACCGCAGAAAAAATTCAGAAAAAAATTCAGGCCGAAATAGAACCTTCCGGACTCAACATTACCGATCCCTTTTCGCCGGGTTATTGCAACTGGAGCGTAGCAGAACAACACAAATTATTCGCACTGCTCCCCAACAACATTTGTGGAATTTCCGTATCAGATACTTCGCTAATGTTTCCCATAAAATCGATTAGTGGAATTTCAGGAATAGGAGAACTCTGTAAACGAACAGGCTACCAGTGCGAATGGTGTTCAGACAAGAACTGTATTGTCGGAAAAATCAGGCGTCGTAATAGTTCAAAAAAAAGTGTTTGAACTGTTGCAAATATCAAAAGGATAATATTTATTTGCTGTGGTATTATTGGACTGGAAGACCAACCATTCAGCCATAAATACGATGGTGTTTTGATAGATTTGACATTAAAATTTTAAACAGAAGAAGATTAAATTTTTTTGAACTATGGCGCCTGTTAAACCAAAAATTATTAAAGATTACAACAAACTTGATAAAGAAATACAACAACAAATCAAGCTTGTTTATTCCGACGGATTTGCAGACAATCTCATCCACTTTTTCGACAAAAATGGCATTAAGGTAACAGCGTTGCCTTTTGAGACTGAAGACAAATATTACATGCTCCGAATGAGCGAAAATGAAGCCATTCAGATAGTCGATGACGACGATGATTTTGATGACGACGGTTTCCTGAAAGACGAAGTCAAACAGGACTACGAGGACAAATACGCGGATTTAGATCATGTTGCCGACCAGATAGCCGACGACGAGGATGATGATGATTAGAAACAGTTGTGTCCCCAGGCTGAAAAGCCCGGGAACCACTTCTGCTTATGATAACAATTCTTTTACTTTGGCAGCAATATCAGCTCCTTCTGCCTTACCGGCTAGTTCTTTCGAGGCAATTCCCATCACTTTTCCCATGTCTTTCATAGAAGAAGCTCCGGTTTTTTCCACAATCGATTTTACAATCGCAGTCATCTCCTCGTCACTCATTTTTACAGGAAGATATTTTTCGTAAACCTCTACCTGAGCCATTTCTTCATCGTACAATTCCGGTCTCCCCTGCTCTTTATAAATTGCAGCAGAATCAGTTCCCTGCTTTGCAAGTTTCGCAATGATTTTTATTGCATCGGCATCTGTTAATTCAGAGTGGCCACCTGCAGCCGTTTTTGCTTCAAGCATCACTTTTTTGATGTTACGGAGCGCTTCCAGTTTTTGTTTTTCGCGGGCTTTCATAGCCGCTTTTAAATCGTCATTTATCTGTTCAAAAAGTGACATAATCTTACGTTTTTTAAAATTAATCTACCTGCCCGTGAAGGTACGAATTTTTATCCGTCAGTTTATTTTCACTGTCTACAGAAAAGTTAGAAAGTTTCTTTTTATACTTCGGATCATTCATTCGCAATTGCCTTCTCTTGTATGCAGGAATATTTTCCAGTTCATCTAAATCTTCGTCTGAAGCCGAAGAGAAATCCATTTTTGTATTGTCGCCGCTCTTCCGTTCTTTTATAGTTTTTGGGTACAACACTTCAAACTCCAAATCATCTTCTGAATTTTCGTCTGAGCCAGAAAAACTAAATGCCTTCTGGTCGGTTTTTGTCTCCTCTTTTTCAGTTACAATCTCCGGAGATTTGCTCTTCTCTTTTAACGGTGCATCAACATCCAGTCGGTGGGTTTCCTTCTCCATTTTGCTTTCGCCGGTAATTTCGGCAATTGAGCTTTTCCCAAAGCCGGTGGCAATCAGCGTCACAGAAATTTCTTCGTCCAATTCTTCATCGCGGCCGTTTCCCCAAATCAGGTCGGCTTCAAAACCGGCTCTGTTCTGAAGGAAATCAGTAATTTTCCCCACCTCGTCCATGGTTACTTCTTTGGTTCCGGAAGTAATATTCAGTAGAATATTTTTGGCTCCGCGAATGTCGTTATTATTCAATAATGGTGAATTTAGCGCCTGCTCCACGGCTTTGGTTGCCCGGTCTTCTCCACTTGAAATTCCGGTACCCATCAGTGCCAGTCCGCTTTTACGCATTACTGTTTCCACATCGGCAAAGTCAACGTTAATATACCCGGGAACCGTTATTATTTCGGCAATGCCTTTTGCTGCAGTTGCCAATACATTATCGGCTTTGGAGAATGCTTCGGAAATTCCAAAATCGCCGTACATTTCACGAATACGCTCGTTGTTAATCACCAGCAAAGCGTCCACATGATTTTCCAACTCCATTATACCTTCAAGCGCTTGCTTTATCCTTCGCTTGCCTTCATTTCTGAACGGAATGGTAACAATCCCCACGGTTAAAAACCCCAGGGTATGACAGGCTTCTGCAATGACAGGAGCCCCTCCGGTTCCTGTTCCGCCCCCCATTCCGGCAGTAACAAACACCATTTTTGTATTGCACGATAGCGCTTCTTTTACATCTTCAATGTTCTCGAGAGCCGCATCTTTTCCCACTTCAGGCCTGTTCCCTGCTCCGCGCCCTTCGGTAAGCGACGAACCCAATTGTACTTTCGTTGGCACAGGACTGGCTTCCAACGCCTGCGAGTCGGTATTACATATCACAAAATCCACATCGCGGATTCCTTGCTTAAACATATGATTTAAGGCATTTCCGCCGCCACCGCCAACTCCTATAACCTTGATTGCAGCACTTGCATTTTTTTCAGGGAAACTAAAATTTGCCATTTTCTCCATCTTCTCGTTGTCTTTTCAGGTTAAACTATTTATCCTTCCAGCGATTGATCTTCATCATCAAACAACCGGCTTAAACCAAAATTTTTGTAAAACCAGTTGTCAATACTTCCTTGATTGACCGTCTCCTTCTTCTTATTCTTTTTTCTTTTTTCTTTCTTCTTTTGCGAAAAGGATGGCCTGTCGCTATTTTCTTTCTCTCTGTGCAGGCCCCAAAAGCTCACATCTTTCTGCTCTTCTTCTTCTACAACATGTTTTTTGAAAAGTACTTCCTCCAGTTCCGGCTCTGGTTCTGCTTCAACTTCGTTCTCCGGATTTGCCTGGGGCTGCTCAGCTTTTTCCTGCTCACCAAGATTGTACTTCTCGGGTTCTTGCCGGGGCTGCAGCAACTGGTTCGGATTGGTCTTGAAACCCGTTGCAAGAATGGTCACACTCACCTGATCTCCCAAAGATTCGTCGTATCCGTTTCCCCAGATTATATCAGCTTCCTGCCCTGCTCTTTCCTGCAAAGTTTCAATAATTTCACCGATTTCGCCAATAGTAATCTCATCTTTTCCGGAAATAATATTGAGCAGGATATTTTTTGTTCCACAAATATCGTTGCTGTCGAGCAATGGCGATTCCAATGCTTCGTTTACGGCGTCCATGGCGCGGGCTTCGCCAACAGCGAGACCGGTTCCCATAATAAATACTTTGCTGTTGCTCATTACTGTGTACACATCGGCAAAGTCGATGTTTACATTTCCGTGCAAAGTGATTATTTCTGCAACGCCTTTCACTGCCGTGGCCACAATGTTATCGGCCATTTTAAACGCCTGACGTGCCGGCAAATCGCCAAAAATACTATGAAGCCGCTGATTACTTACCACCAGCATGCTGTCAACAAATTCACTTAATTTTTTAATGCCTTCCATGGCCTGCCCGAACCGTTTCTTCCCCTCTGCCGGAGAAGGAACCGTTACAACTGCAATGGTTAGAATGTCCAGTTCGCGGGCCAAACTGGCAATAACCGGTGCTGCGCCCGTTCCGGTGCCGCCGCCCATTCCGGCTGTTATGAAGAGCATTTTTGTGTCGTCCTTCAACGCATTTTTTATGTCTTCGTAATTTTCGCGGGCAGCATCTTCTCCCATTTGCGGCATATTGCCGGCGCCACGCCCTTCGGTGAGTGTAACCCCAAGTTGTATTTTTACCGGCACCGGGCTGTTTTCCATCGCCTGCGAATCGGTATTACAAATAATAAAATCAACTCCGGCAATACCTTCTTCGTACATATGACTGACCGCGTTGCAGCCACCTCCACCCACTCCAACTACTTTTATAATTGAAGAGGAAGCTTTTGGAAATTGAAAATTCACTAATTCGGTCATATCGTCATTTTTTTATTTTAGTGCTACATCCTCGTCATCATCAACATAATCCAACACACCCTGAACCACTCCTTTCAGCCAGGGAGAAAAACGACTTTCTTTTTTCTTCTTCTCCTTTTTCACCTTCTTTTTGGGTGCAGGATCTGTTTTTTCCAATGCCAGTTTCAGCAGCCCAAGCGCTGTGAGATAGCCCGAGTCGCCAAAATTTTTCGGTTTATTTACCGGTGTAATTACCGGAAAAGCTATTCGCGCGTCCATTCCCGTGCGAAATTTCACCAGCGAAACCAGATTATTCAGTTCTGATGTACCTCCGGAAATAACGATTCCGGAACCCAACTGATCGGTAATTCCCGATTTTTCAATCTGATAATATACACTGTCGATAATTTCTTCCAAACGAGCCTGAATAATAAAAGCCAGACTTTTAAACGAAATTTCTTTGGGCTCCCAACCATTGTGCCCTGGAATAGTAACCACTTTCCGTTCGTCGGCAAAATCGCCCAGCGCCTGCCCGTACTGCACTTTTAACTGCTCTGCCCATTTGGGAAGAATAGAACATCCTTCTTTTATATCTTTAGTAACCACTTCTCCTCCAAACGGAATTACAGCGGTATGTATCATTACACCTTCGTGGTAAACAGCAAGTTTGGTAGTGCCTGCGCCAATATCCAACAGAATAGCTCCCAGCTCTTTCTCATCGTCGGTTAACGCAGCCTCTGCTGCTGCAAGCGGAGCCAGAATTACTTCGCCCAACTCTACCCCAACTCTATCGAACACCCGTCTGAAATTAGCGATGTAGATTTCAGGAACCACCAACAGCTTAAAGGCCGCCTCAATTTTCTGACCGATTGCCCCAACCGGACTCATGTCAGCCGGTTCACCATCAACCAAAAAAGTTTGCGGAATGATGTGAAGAATTTTGAAATCTTCGTCGTGTTCAAGTGTCTGCACCTCGCCAAACAGCCCGTCCACATCGGCCTGGGTTACCACTCCCTCTCCTGAAGTGTAACGAGAAGCTTTGTAGCTGGCTATTTTCAGGGGTTGGCCGGCATACGACAAATCCACCCGGGTAATTTTCCCGTCTACCTGATGCTGAATTTTTTCCAGAAGCTGTTCTACTGAACTTGCGGCTTCTTCTATATTCAGCACCACACCACGCTTTATTCCTTTGGCCGGAACCTTAGCCGAAGCCAGAATTTCCATTTTGCCATGTTCGTTTTTAAAACCGGCAAATGCTGCCATCTTTGCTGTGCCAACATCAATAACTACTGAAAAATTTGATTTAGAAGCCATATTTATTTCTTTTTCGCTATTATCTGATTCTTGTATTTTACGCTAACCATTTTGTATTTGTCCCAGTTATTATGCACCAGAAACTGCTCGTAAAATGCTTTCATATTTCTTAATTTCTCCTGAAAGTTATCCAGTGTTCCCATTTCGATCAGATGGTCGCCAACCAACGGAGTAACAATCACGTTTCCGTCGTTCTCCACATAAATCTGTTCAATTTGCGCTTTCCAAAACGGATTATCTTCCAGAAACTGCACAAAAGAGAGCAACTCATTCTTTGCATAGTCTTCTGTAAAATATCCGGAAGCAACCAGAACATTGGCGGTGTAATTGCTCGAAATGGGAATTTTCTCCCCGGTTTTATCCAGGTAATAAGTACCCGACGAAGACATGACCCGCAGGGCCGGTTCACGATGTTTTACGCGAACGCCCAAAATTCCTTTATAAGAAGTGCTGTCTTTTGCTACTACTTTAAAAACTTCTGCTTTTAAAATGGCCTGGTGTTTTTCAATTTCTTTTTCAATCGCCTCAGCATTTATATCCCGAAGTTCTTTCCCTACCAGCTTATTATCGGCAGCACTAATTAATCTGGCCACTTCTTCGCGGCTTGTTTTTATCAATTCGTTTTCGTTGAATTCGATTTCGATATTACGACAGGCCACATGCCGGCTCTGGCGGGCAGAAAATGCCAGCGTGACCACCAAAAATGCGGCCAGCAAAAAGTAACCTGCTAATTTCAAAATCTTTCGCAACATCAGTTTTTGTTTTTCAATACTTCAATAATCTGTTCAGAAATCCCGTCGATGTTGCCTGCGCCCATGGTAAGCACAACATCGGTTTCCCGTTCTTTTAACAACCCCGGCACATCGCTTTTTTCCACCAGAAATTTATGTTCATTTTTCATCTTCCCTAAAATCAATTCCGAAGAAACACCGGCAATGGGTTCTTCTCTGGCCGGATAAATCGGAACCAGCACAGCCTCGTCAAGCAAATCGAGGCTGGCAGCAAAATCGTCGGCAAAATCCCTCGTCCGCGAATAAAGATGCGGCTGAAAAATGCCGGTAACTTTCCGGTTCGGGTACAACGCTTTTACTGAGCCGATAACCGCTTTCAGCTCTGCGGGATGATGGGCATAATCATCGATATAAATTTGTGTTTCACTTTTAAACTTTACGTCAAACCGGCGTAAAACGCCCTGGTACTCTTCCAGACCCGACTTAATATCATCGGCAGATGCTCCCGCCAGAAAAGCCAATGCAGATGCTCCTACGGCATTTTCCACATTTACCAGCCCCGGGTAATTCAATTTACAGTGGGTAATTATTCCGTCAGGAGTTTTTAAATCGAAACAATAATGCCCTCCTTCGCTGCTCAAATGAAGGTTCACAGCATTAAAGTCGGCATTTTCGGAAAGGGAATAGCTGAACACTTCGGCCTGAGTTTTTGACGTATCCAGTTCCACTCCTTTTTTAACTACCAGTTTTCCGCCGGGTTTTATCTGGGAAATAAATTTTTCGAACGACTCTTCAATTTTTGCTTTGTCGCCGTAAATATCCAAGTGGTCGGCATCAACCGACGTTACCAGCGCCAGTTGTGGAAACAGGTTCAAAAACGAACGGTCGAACTCGTCTGCTTCGGCAACAATCCATGGCGAATTTTCGGGGGGCAAAAGCAGGTTATTTCTAAAGTTTTTAGATACACCCCCAAGGAATGCCCCGCAGCCTGCTTTCGATTTTCGCAAAATAGTAGCAGTCATTGTACTTACGGTGGTTTTCCCGTGCGTTCCGGAGACGGCCACACAGTTTCTTTCGTTACAAACCATTCCCAGCGCCTTGGCACGTTTAATTAACCAGGTAGGTTTTTCCATAAACCAGGAAAGCTCTTTATTGTCGTCGGGCAGTGCCGGGGTGTAAATAGCCAACGTTTCAACCGGATTCCAGTTTGACGGAATATGACGTATGTTGTCTTCAAAATGCACATCAATTCCTTCCGCCTGCAATGCATCGGTAAGAGCGGTCTGCGTGCGGTCGTATCCGGCCACATTCCGACCCGTGTACTTAAAATACCGGGCCAGCGCGCTCATCCCAATTCCCCCAATTCCGAGGAAATAAACATTCTTTATTTTCTGAAGGTCGCTCATTGTTTCAATAGTTTTTCTACTTCGTCTGCAATATGCCCTGTTGCGTTTGGCCGGGCCAGCTTTTTTATATTCGTTGAAAGTTCTTCACACTTCTGTTTATTATCAATCAGCGCAATGGTTTCGGGCAGCAGTTTTTCGTCAATTACTGCATCCGGGACCAAAATAGCAGCGCCTTTATCTGCCAACGCCCTGGCATTTTTTGTCTGATGATCTTCTGCCACATTGGGCGAAGGAACCAGAACCGCGGGTTTCCCCACCAGACACAGCTCCGAAATTGTGCCGGCGCCCGAGCGTGATATCACAATACCGGCAGCGGCATAAGCCAAATCCATTCTCGAAAGAAACTCATGAATATGAAGGTTACCGGGCGCGGAATCTTTCAGTTTCTCCTGAATTTCTTTGTAATAAATAGCGCCGGTTTGCCAAATTATTTCCACATCTGACCCGGCAATAAGCGAAACATTTTTAAGAATGGCGTTATTAATAGAACGGGCTCCCAAACTTCCTCCTACAATCAGAATCACTTTATCCGGTTTCGTCAACCCGAAATATTCAATTGCCTCCTGCTTGTTTCCACTTTGATTCAACAACGTTTCACGAACAGGATTTCCGGTAAGAACAATTTTATCTTTTGGAAAATACCGCTCCATATTTTCGTAGGCCACACAAATTTTGCGCGCCTTTTTTGCCAGCAACTTGTTAGTAATACCGGCATAGGAATTTTGCTCCTGAATAAGTGTGGGAATGCCTTTATTTGCAGCTGCCCGGAGCAGGGGGCCACTGGCAAATCCCCCTACGCCGATAGCAATCTGTGGATTAAATTGATTGATTATTCTTTTGGCCAGCCTGTTGCTTTTCAACAAACGGGCAACAAAAGTGAGCATTTTAATTCCGGGTTTACGCGGAAACCCGGTTACCGGAAGGCCAACAATTTTATAGCCTGCCGCCGGAACCTTTTCCATTTCCATTCGCCCCAAAGCACCTACAAACAAAATTTCGGCATCGGGATACCTTTTGCCAATTTCGTTTGCAATGGCCAGTGCCGGAAATATATGCCCGCCTGTGCCTCCACCACTTATTATGACACGTTCCATATTCATTCTATTTATTTATCTCGTAATCCTCATCGGGCAATGCCACCTGTACCGGAGGCTTTTGAATCTCACGATTCACCTGATTCTGATAACTTACACTCAAAATACAACCAAAAGCCACTGACGTGAACAACAACGACGTTCCACCAAGGCTCACCCACGGCAACGGCTGTCCTGTTACGGGCAACACTCCGGTTGAAACACCAATATTTATCATCGCCTGAAATACCAGCAACATGGTAAGCCCGGTAACCAGAAAAGCCGGAAAGGTTCGCGTGGCTCTTCGCACAATAACCACCGCCCTGAAAAAGAAAATGAGGTAAAGAAACATCACGCCCACTCCTGCAATCAATCCGTATTCTTCCACAATTATGGCAAAAATAAAGTCGTTGTAGGCAGCGGCCATGTAATTACTTACATCCGAATTTCCCGGGCCTTTTCCCAGAATTCCTCCTTCGTAAATGGCCAGTTTGGCATAATCGGCCTGGGTGATTCCTTTTTCTGCGTTGGGGTCGCCGTTAATAAACCGGTCGATTCTCCCTTTTACAGTGTGCATCCTCGTAGGAGCAGACGGAAACTGGTCGGCCAGAAAATAGGTAGCCACCACAATACCAACGCCCACCCCTATTACAATTGCCAAATATTTTAGCGGAACTCGCCCCACAAACAACATGGTTAAAATAGTAGCAAACAGCAATGCTGCGGTGGAGAAATTCGAAAGAAAAATCAGCCCGCAAATAACCACAGTGTGAGAGATTACTATTAAAAATGCTTTTTTAAGCTCTTCTTTAGATTGTTGTTTTTTCCCCAGAACTTTAGCCGAAAACATAATCAGGGAAATCTTTGCCAGCTCAGCCGGCTGAAAAGATATAAACCCGATATCCAAAGTACGTCCGCTACCACTTGCCATGCCCGCAAATTGCATAGCAGCAGAAATTAAAAGCAAACCAATACTCAAATAAACCAGCAGGTTGGCAAGGATAGAATAAATTTTAACCGAAAGAAAATTAACCATAACCAGCATTAGCCCTAACCCTGCTCCCAGAAAAAAGATTTGCCGGACAAGAAAGTGCATAGTATTACCGGACGCCTGCCGGTAAGCCAAAGCGCCAGTTGAGCTGTAAACAATTAACAGCGACAACAGCGACAACAAAAGAAGCACAATCCAAATAACCCGGTCGCCTCTGAATATTTTCGACTGAGTCAAATTCATTTACAAATTCCTTACTTGTTCTTTAAATTGTTTTCCACGATCTTCGTAGTTTTCGAACAGGTCGAAACTTGCACAAGCCGGCGACAGCAAAACAGTATCGCCATTCCGAGCCAGATAATACGCCGCTTTTACGGCTTCTTCCATACTCGATACGTCTATCACGTTTTTCACCAGCCCGTCAAAGGCCGAATGAATTTTCGCATTGTCTTTTCCCAGACAAACAATTGCTTTTACCTTTTCTTTTACCAGCGGATTAAGCATGGAATAGTCGTTCCCTTTGTCTATTCCTCCGGCAATCCAAACGATTGACTTCGGAATGCTTTCCAGTGCATACCAGGTAGAATTTACGTTGGTGGCTTTGGAGTCGTTTATAAACTCAATGCCATGAACTTTTAAAAACCTTTCTAACCGGTGTTCAACGCCATGAAACCCGGCAAGGCTTTCGCGCAATTGATCGTTGCGGATCTGAAAAACCATGCTTGCGATACCTGCAGCCATGGAATTGTACGTGTTGTGTTTTCCCTGTAAGGATAAATCCAGAATTGACATGCTGAATTGTTTTTGGTTAAAATTTATTATCAATTTCTTTTCGGAGACACCTGCTCCCGGGTTTTCCGGCTCCTTCAACGAGAAGGGAATACAAGCTGGTTTTATCTCTTTTTTTGCTATTTCGTTTTGAATAATGTCGTCGTCGGCACAATAAATAAAAACGTCGTTTTCCGTCTGATTCTGAAGAATGCGGAATTTGGAATCGACGTAATTCTGCATAACGTAACCGTAACGATTGAGATGATCGGGAGTAATATTCATCAGAACGGATACATCAGCCCTAAAATCGTACATCCCGTCTAACTGAAAGCTGCTCAGCTCAATTACATAGACATCGTGATTTGTTTCGGCTACCTGCCAGGCAAAGCTTTTGCCGACATTTCCGGCAAGGCCGACATTCAGTCCTGCTTTTTTCAGAATATGATATGTAAGCAGCGTAGTTGTTGTTTTCCCGTTACTACCGGTAATACAAATGGTTTTTGCCGTGTTATACCTGCCGGCAAATTCAATTTCCGAAATCACCGGAATTCCTTTTTCATTCAGTTTTTGAATCAACGGCGCAGTATCCGGAATGCCGGGACTTTTCACCACGGTTTGGGCATCCAGTATTTTAGCGTCAGAGTGCTGCCCCTCCTCAAACTCAATCTGATATTCCGAAAGAATGTCTTTGTATTTGTCTTTTATATTTCCCGAATCAGAAACAAATACGGCATACCCCTTCTGCTTCGCCAGGATGGCTGATCCCACCCCGCTTTCTCCTGCTCCAAGTATGACTAATCTATCTCTCATAATTTCTTACTTTTTACTATCTCATTTTCAATGTTACAATGGTCAACACAGCCAGAATGATTCCCACAATCCAAAAGCGGGCAACAATTTTAGCTTCGTGAATTCCTTTCTTTTGAAAATGGTGATGAATGGGGCTCATTAAGAAAACCCTGCGTCCTTCGCCATATTTGCGTTTGGTATATTTAAACCAGGTCACCTGAATGATTACCGACAAATTTTCGATAAGGAAAATACCGCACAATAGAGGAATCAAAATTTCTTTGCGGATTATCACAGAAAAAACCGCCAGTATTCCTCCCAGAGCCAGGCTTCCGGTGTCGCCCATAAAAACCTGTGCCGGGTACGAATTGTACCACAAAAAGCCAACGGTTGCACCAATAAAGGCAGCAACGAAAACAGTCAGCTCGCCCACGTGCGGAATGTACATGATGTTAAGGTAATCGGCATAAATAACGTTACCGCTCACATACGCCAACACGCCCAGCGTTGCGCCGCTTATTGCGGACGTTCCCGTGGCCAGGCCGTCCAGCCCGTCGGTGAGGTTTGAAGCATTGGAAACCGCGGTTATAATTAAAATAATAGCCAACGCATATACCACCCATCTCAACCAAGATGCTGCATCTCCGGCAAAAGCCACCAGCCAGGCATAATCAAATTCGTTTTGCTTGACAAACGGGATGGTTGTTTTGGTCGATTTCACATCGTGAGTTACATACTCCAGTTTCTGCTGGCCTGTTTGCGGATCCACTACTATTTCGCGCAAATCGCTTCCTGATGCACCTTTCACGTGTTCCTTAACCATTACATCATCGCTCATAAAAAGGGTTGCTGCCACAAAAATACCGAGACACACCTGACCCAAAATTTTGAATTTTCCGGCCAGCCCTTTTTTGTTTTTCAGGAAAACTTTGATGTAATCGTCAACAAAACCAATCAGCCCCAGAAAGGCGGTGGTTATCAACATCAGCAAAATATAAATATTGTCGAGGCGGGCAAAAAGCAATGTGGGCACAATTATGGCAAAAAGAATAATCAGACCTCCCATTGTTGGAGTTCCTTTCTTCTGAATTTGTCCTTCCAGCCCAAGGTCGCGAACTTCCTCCCCAATCTGTTTGCGCTGAAGAATGCGAATCATCTTCTTCCCGAAAGCAGTGGTTATAAAAAGCGACAAAATGATGGCCGCACCCGACCTGAACGAAATGTATTGAAACATTCCGATTCCGGGAATATTGGTTTCTGCCAGCCATTCATACAAAAAATAAAGCATATCTTTTCCTTTCTTTAATCTTCAATGCCAAAACATTTTTTCACCTCTTCCACATCATCAAAATGATGCTTAACCCCGTTCACGTCCTGGTAGTTTTCGTGGCCTTTTCCGGCAATCAGAATAATATCGCCCGGACGAGACAACAAAACAGCAGTTTTAATAGCCTCGTGCCTGTTTACAATGGAAACCACTTTATTTTTCCATTGCGGTTCAACGCCGGCTTCCATATCTTTTACTATTTGCGCAGGGTCTTCAGTTCTGGGGTTATCTGAGGTAAGAACAACTTTATCGCTTCCGAGAATTGCTTCCTGCGCCATTTCCGGCCGTTTGGTTTTATCGCGGTCGCCGCCGGCACCAACCACAGTAATTACCTGCTCATTCCCTGTGCGAATCCCGTCAATGGCTTTCAAAACATTCTTCAGCGCGTCGGGCGTGTGGGCATAATCCACAATAGCCATTTTCCCGTCTTCGCTGCGAATGGTCTGAAATCTTCCTTTTACCGGTTCGAGGTTACTTATGCGGGTTAACACCTCGCCTGAATCCTGCCCCAAATTAACCGCAGCAGCATAAACTGCCAGCAGGTTAGATGCATTAAAATTCCCCACAAAACGTGTCCACACTTCTTTCCCTTCAATACTTAAAAGCATTCCGTTAAAATGCGTTTCGAGTACTTTGCAGCGGAAGTCGGCCATTGCCCGGTTCGAATAGGTGATTTTCCGTGCTTTTGAATTCTGAACCATTATCAACCCGTTTTTATCATCGATGTTGGTCAGTGCAAAAGCACTTTCCGAAAGCGCATTAAAAAACAGTTGTTTGGCTTTAATATATTCTGCAAACGTTTTATGATAATCGAGGTGGTCGTGCGTAATATTGGTGAAAATTCCGCCGGCAAACTCAATCCCGGCAATTCGGTGCTGATGTGCAGCATGCGAGCTCACTTCCATAAAACAGAACTCGCAACCTGCGTCTGCCATTTTTGCCATCAGTTGCTGAATTTTAAGAGCATCGGGCGTTGTTTGGGACGCTGTTTCTTCTATTTCGTTTATTCGATATGAAATAGTAGAAATTAACCCCACATTGTACCCCAGCTCGCGAAACAACCGAAACAACAGCGTTGCAATGCTGGTCTTTCCGTTTGTACCGGTTACACCCACCACTTTCATTTTGCGGGACGGGAAACCGTAAAAAGCAGAGGCAATCTGTCCAACTGCTTTCATCCCATTTTCAACCTTTACCAATGCAACACCAGACGGTTCGGGAACCGGGTATTCTTCGCAAACAACGGCAACCGCACCGCTTTTTATTGCGGCCGGAATGAAGCGATGCCCATCGGCATGAAGCCCTCTCTGTGCAATAAAAACAGCACCCGGCGCTACTTTCCGCGAATCAAATTCCACCGAAGTAATTTTCTGTGAAGGCTCTCCCTTCACTTCCAGGCAATCAATATTTTTTAGCAATAATTCCAAATTCATTTTCAATCCAATGTTAAATAAACATAAGCTCCCCTCTGAAAGCCGGAACCGGGAGAAATCGATTGTTTTGTAACTTTTCCGGCTCCTTTTATTTTTACTTTTAGCCCTGCGTTTTCTAGTACAAAAACCGCATCGCTGGCGCCCATTCCCCGCACATCAGGAACCCTTCCTTCGCGAAACTCCACTTCATCGAGAACCAGTCCGTTATCCACCGTCCGGGCGGTTGCAAGCATAGTACCCGGCTGCCCCGAAATATCCGAGATGTTCAACTCTTCGGCAATGCGAACAATATTTTCCGATTTTCCCTTTTCTATGGCCGGAAACACCGGCATTTCATCAGACTCGGGCATCTCTTCTTCTGTTTCTTCAAACATGTTTCTCACGGCAAAAACCCGTTCGGCAATCTCTTTAAAAACCGGTCCGGCTACCGAACCACCATAATAAGAACCAACCCGGGGATTGTTTACCGTAACAATGAGTGAATACTCCGGATTATCGGAAGGGAAATAACCGGCAAACGATGCGAGGTACATTCCTTTCTGATAGCCCGACTGGCCCGTTGAAACCTGTGCCGTGCCGGTTTTTCCGGCAATTTTAAACCACGGGTTACGCAACGATCTTCCGGTGCCGTATTCACAAACGCCCTCCAACAATTTCTGTCCTTTACCAACGGTTTCGCGGGTTGTAATCATTGGGTTCAACACCTCGGTATTAAACTGTTTCACCAAAACACCATTATCTCGTATTTCCCTTACCAGGCGGGGTTTTACCATCCGGCCATCGTTGGCAACAGCATTGTAAAAAGTCAATATCTGAAGCGGGGTCATTTTCGACTCGTAGCCGTACGACATCCAGGCAAGTGTTGTTCCCCACCAATCGGAATCTCCGGGGTATTTAAAAAATGGTTTCCCCTCGCCTTTTATTTCTACGCCCAACGGTTTATTCAGCCCAAAACCATAAATACGATCAACAAAATTTCGCGGGTTGTTTTCGTAAACCTCGGTAATTATTTTGGCCACGCCCACGTTCGACGATTTCTCAAAAATCTGCTTAACCGTCATTTTTCCGTGGCCGCCATGCCGGTAATCGCTGTCATAAATTGTGCGGTCTTTGTATTTCCAAACACCGCTCCCTGTATCGTACACATCACTGGTGTCGACTAAACCGTCCTCCATTGCAGCCATCAGAGAAATCAATTTAAACGTTGAGCCCGGCTCGTAACAACCGGCGTGCCCCAGCGCATAATTGTAGTTTTCCTGATAAGTGCCATTTTCTTTCCCGAGATTTGCAATGGCTTTAATTTCGCCGGTTTCAACCTCCATCAAAATGGCAGTTCCCCAATCGGCGCTGTGTTTTTCGAGACTGCGCAGCAACGCGCTTTCTGTAATATCCTGTAGTTTTACATTTAATGTGGTGATGATATCCATACCATCCTGCGGCTCAATTTCGATGCGGGTCACCCATCTTCCCGAAAGATTTTCCCGATAACTTATCCCCTCTTTTCCTTTCAGATATTGTTCGTAAGCCCCTTCCAATCCGGTATAACCAATATTTCCATGAACACCACCGTAAGCTCCTTTATTGAGGTCGCCAATGGTACGTAATCCCAAAGAGCCAAGTGGTGTGACGCGCTGATTCTCCTGTTCGATAATCATTCCGCCGCCAAAGCGCCCCCGACGAAGAATCGGAAACTTCTTAATCTGCTGAAGTTCCTGGTAATCCACTTTACGCTGAGTTAGCATAAATCCACGGTTACCATTTTTATAAGCGGAATTCAGTCTTCTGTTGTATTCAGCACGGGAAGCATCTTTAAAAAAATTGGAGAGGTAATAAGCCAGCGAGTCGCTCTCTTTTGCATAAACCCGCTTTACCCCTTCTGCAGCCAAATCGATACGCACATAATAACCCGGAACCGAAGTAGCAAGCACACTGCCGTCGTCTGCACAAATATTTCCCCGGTTGGGTTCGATATGCACAGTATTATCTTTCAGATTTTTGGCAATCTGCTCCCACCTGTCATTTTTTATCTGCTGAACGGAAATCATTTTAAAAATGACCACCACTCCGAATATCAACAGAAAAAAATAGATGACAGCAATTCGTGATACTATGGATTTCCGGATTTCCACCTCTATTTACTTTTTTTGCACTATAATTTTCATTGGCGGACGAACAGGTTCTTCGAGACCAAGTCCGGCTGCCTCAACTTTTTCAACCACTTCCGACGGCCTGCTGGCATCCATCAGGCGGGCAGAAAGCGTAATCGATTCTGAGCGTAATTCATCAAGCGTATCCTGCACAACCTCAATCTGCCGAATGGTACGTTCCGACCAGTTGCGGTTTGTAATGAGTGCCAATGCGAAAAGCGACAGCAATCCCAAAAACGGCAGTTGTTTTGTAAACCGCTCGTCGGTTAGGATGGTGCCCCCCAAAAATGACTTCATACCAGGTTTCCGTTTGCTATTTTTTGTTTTCTCTGTCATTTTAAATCTTTTCTGCAATCCGTAATTTAGCGCTTCGCGAGCGTGTGTTTTTCTCCAACTCTTCGGGCTGAGGAACAATTACTTTCCGGTTCACCAACTTAAACGGACTTTCTACGTTCCCGTAAAAATCTTTCTGCACTTTTCCTTCAAAGTTGCCGGCTTTCATAAAATTTTTACAAATCCGATCTTCCAAACTGTGGTAGGTAATAATCACCAGCCTGCCACCCGGCTTCAACACATCCAAAGAAGCTTCCATAAACTCCTTTAAAGCGTCCATTTCGTCATTCACCTCAATACGAAGAGCCTGAAAAACCTGCGCCAGGTATTTGTTTTCAAGGGCCCGGGGTGCGCACTTTGAAGCAACCTCTTTTAGCTGCCCGGTTGTTTTCAATGGCTGCCGGTTTCTGGCAGCAATAATTTCGCCAACCAAACGACGTGCATTCTTTATTTCCCCGTACATTCTAAAAATAAAAATCAACTGCTCTTCGCTGTAACTATTCAGCACCTGAGCAGCATCCACCGGGGCTTTGCGATTCATCCGCATATCCAGTTTTTCGTCGAAACGAAACGAGAACCCGCGGTCAGGCACGTCAAAATCATGCGATGACACACCCAAATCAGCGAACACTGCATCTACCTGCTCTACTCCGTAGTAGAACAAAAAATTCTTGAGATACCTAAAATTATGCCGGATAAAAAAAAGCCGGTCATCGTGTATCACATTGCCGGCAGCATCTTCATCCTGGTCGAAGGCAAAAAGCCTTCCCTTGGTCAGTTCGTCCAGGATAAGCCGGGAATGGCCACCTCCCCCAAAGGTGGCATCTACCACCTGCGCCCCCGGAAACAGGCTTAACCCCTGAATGCATTCCGTAGGCATCACCGGTATGTGATACGCATCTGTCATTATTCCGCTGATTTTTGTCTTCTTTTCTCTTTGAATCGCTGAACGAAAGTCGATTTCGCCATTCGCTGGCCTTCGTAAACGTCCACATCCCAAACACGAATAGAAAGCCCCATCCCGATTAGGCGGGCATTTTTTGTCAGTTTCCCGTACCCGAGGTAGTCGGCAGGAATGTTAATACGACCATTGGCGGCCATTCCTACTTTTATGAAATTCTCATAAAAAAACTGGAGAAAATCATCGTCTTCCTCATCAAACGGGTCGAGAGTACTTTTGAATTCTGTCACCCGGTCGTTCCAATATTTTTCGGGATAAATATCCAGACAATCCTTAAACAAATTCCGCTCAATAACAAGAGGTTCCAGAGCCAGCTCACCCATCTCCTTTTTGAAGGCGGCAGGGAGCACTATGCGCCCTTTGTCGTCGATGGTTGCACTATATGTCCCTGTGAATTCAGTCATTTCACCTCTTTTGTTTTAATTATAGTGTAAAAGTAAGAATTTATTCCATATCATGCCACACTATTCCACTTTGTGCCACCGCCACACACTGCTACACTGTTGAAAAAATTGTTATTAAACTGTTGAAAAAACAATCGTAACTCACAAGAAAGACAAAACAACAATCACGTTTTCAGTGTTTTGTTTTCAACAACCACGCATTTTAACAATAGTTAATAACTATAAAAACAAGGCAAAAAACAGTTAAAAAGAAATACTTAAAGTTATGTTTTGATTGAAATAAAAAATATTTTTAAACGAAATACTTCAAATACTTTTTAATCGGTTTATTTTGTATTCGAATTAATGATTAAAAAAGAGATGATAGAGGAAGAAGGAAAAATAGTTCCGTTTAAGCCTATCAACATCAGAGAGGTTTTTGCATCGAAGAGTCCTACTCTGGCCCGCTTTACGCCAGGTTTCATATACCGGTATATTAACAAAATTGTACATATCGATTTTGTTAACGATTTACTAAAAAGGAACGGGCATCTGAGGGGAATTGCATTTGTTGACGAAGTAGTAAAAGAGTTCCGCGTAAAGCTTTTTCTGCATGGCGCAGAACACATCCCTGAATCGGGAAAATTTATTTTTGCCAGCAACCATCCACTTGGCGGGTTTGATGGGTTATTGCTGCTAAAAACGGTTAATGCAAAACTTGGAGATGCCAAATTTCTAACAAATGACATCCTCTTAAATATCAAGCAGCTTAACGACTTTTTTATACCAATAAACAAGCATGGCAGCCACAGCAGAAAAGCGGCAAAAATTCTGGAGGATGCTTACGACTCTGATGCACAAATATTAATTTTTCCGTCGGGGCTGGCCTCTCGTAAAATAAAAGGAAAAATTGTGGATTTGGAGTGGAAAAAACATTTTATTTCCAAGTCGATACAACACAAACGCGACGTAGTTCCCGTTTTTATTAGCGGACGAAACACCAATCGTTTTTACAGACTGGCCAACATCCGTAAGTTTCTGCATATTAAATGGAATCTTGAAATGTTTTTCCTGCCCGACGAAACCATGCGGCATCACGACACCGATGTCCACATCTATTTCGGTAAACCCATCCCCTGGTCTACATTTAACAAATCCAAGACATTACAGCAGTGGGCAGAATGGGTTAAAGAGAAAGTTTATAAATTACCTGATTGTGTAGCAGATACAAATTTATAGAGTGTTCAGAATCAACCTACATCAATTTTGTTACTTTTGCACTCCGTTTCATTATAAATAATAACTGATGAAAGAAATTGTTGCACCACTTCCGAAGGAACAGATCATTGCAGAGCTGACGCCCAATAAGATGTTGCGCAAAACCAACAAAGGAGGAAACGAAATTTACGTGATTACACACCTCGATTCTCCTGCTGTTATGCACGAAATAGGGCGCTTGCGTGAAATTACTTTCAGAGATGCTGGTGGAGGTACCGGGAAGGATACAGACATTGACAATTATGATGTTGCCGAGTATCCATACAGACAACTGATTGTTTGGGATCCCGACTCCCAGGAAATTTTGGGAGGATACAGATACATGCTTTGTCCGGAAGCACCCGTTGATGAAAACGGCGAAGTACAAATGGCCACATCGAGGCTATTTAATCTTTCCGATAAATTCATAAAAGAATACCTGCCGCACACATTGGAGCTGGGACGTTCGTTTGTACAGCCGGCTTACCAGTCGAGCAAAGCAGGTGCAAAAGCGCTTTTTGCGCTGGATAACCTCTGGGACGGGCTGGGCGCTTTGACAGTAGATCATCCGGAAATTCAGTACTTTTTCGGAAAAGTAACCATGTATCAGCATTTTCACAGCAAAGCACGAAATCTGATTCAGTACTTTTTCAAGAAATACTTCCGCGACAAGGAAGACCTGGTTTACCCTAAAAAACAGGTGGAATTTGGGTACGATGAAGCAAAGATGAAAGAAATTTTTACCGGTAGTAATTACAAAGACGATTACAAAATTCTGGTTCAGGCAGTACGGCAATTCGGAGAAAATGTTCCTCCGTTAATTAATGCCTATATGAACCTGTCTCCGTCGATGAAGACATTTGGCACGGCCAAGAACGAAAAATTTGGCGGTGTATTGGAAACCGGAATCATCGTTACAATAAAAGATATTTACCAGGTAAAATACGACCGCCACATCGAAACCTACATTCAGAACAAAGAGTGGGAAGATCCCGAATAATAGTTTTCGGGATTTATTTCAGGGGCGCTGCAAATTTCTGAACGTCTTCGCCGGTTATTTGCTTATCGCATAAAATTATCAGTCGTTCGATTACATTTCGGAATTCACGAATGTTGCCGGTCCAGTTAATTTTTTGCAGTTCGGCAATGGCGTCGTCGGTAATTGCTTTTTCAGGCATTCCGTAATCGTTACAAATATGGCTGATAAAATAGTTGGCCAACAAAGGGATGTCGTCCAGGCGATCGTTCAACGGCGGAACATGAATCAGAATTACACTCAGGCGGTGGTATAAATCTTCGCGAAACCGATTGTTTTCGATTTCTACTGCAATATTTTTGTTGGTGGCAGCAACTACCCGCACGTCCACTTTTATGTGCTTGTCGCCGCCCACGCGGGAAATAACGCTCTCTTGCAGTGCGCGCAAAACTTTGGCCTGCGCCGGAAGGCTCATATCCCCAATTTCATCCAAGAACAGTGTTCCGCCATTGGCCTGCTCAAATTTACCTTTGCGCTGTTTTACGGCAGAGGTAAACGAGCCTTTTTCGTGGCCGAACAACTCGCTCTCAATCAACTCCGACGGAATAGCAGCGCAATTAACTTCCACAAACGGCCCAGCCGAACGGTTACTCTGATCGTGAATGCGGCGGGCAACCAGCTCCTTGCCCGTTCCGTTTGAACCGGTAATCAGTACACGTGCATCGGTTGGCGCCACACGATCTGCCATTTCAATCACTCTTTTGATGGCCGGTGATTCACCGATGATTTCAAATTTTTTGCTGACTTTCTTCTTCAGAATCTTGGTTTCATTTACCAATGTTGATTTATCCATTGCGTTACGAATTGTAATCAGCAGCCGGTTCAAATCCAGCGGCTTTTCAATAAAATCGTAAGCACCTTTTTTTATTGATTCTACAGCCGTATCGATATTACCGTGCCCGGAGATCATTACAACCGGAGAATCAGGGGCAACCACATGCAACTGTTCCAACACTTCAATGCCATCCATTCCCGGCATTTTTATGTCACACAAAATAATATCGTACTCTGTTTGTTTCACCATTTCAAGGCCTTTTTTCCCATCTTCGGCCAAATCAACTTCGTATTTTTCGTACTCCAGAATATCTTTTAACGTATTGCGAATACTGCGTTCGTCGTCGATAACAAGAATTTTTGACATACTTTTCGTTTAAATAAGAAACAAAAATACCGAAAAGAAAAAAGCTGTCCAACCGAATATCGGATCAGACAGCTTTCTTCGTTTTTATTAACAAGCTGGCGAATATCAACAACCGCCTTTTATTTTCACTGCTTCGCGTTTTACCGGTGCACCAATATTTTTCAACGCATCAACCAGGTCATTCATCTGGCGTGCCGTGTTTGTTCTGAAATGGTAAACCTGCAATTCGCCTTTTGGCGCTTCAGCCGAAGGCGCCTGGGCCTCGTAAAACATTTCGCGAAACTCGAGGGCACTTTCTTTCATAATCATATTCTCTGATTTCCCGATGTACTTCGCCTTCAGACAGGCCATACGAACCAGCGTATCGCCATCGGCATAAAAAATATTGGTTTTTAAACGCTGTTTAAACAACGGCTCATATTGCCGCTCCATCATTTTTTCAAAAGGAATATTAATGGCCATGGGCAAATGAAATGCCTCAAACTCCTCGGGAGTCCGCACATCGATAACATTCAGCGCATAATATTTATTTACAATTTCGTCGGCCAGTTTATCCGCAGGAATTTCCTTAAACACACAGGTTTGCTGGCGTTTTGCCTCGGCAATTTTCATATTTATGATATCCTGCTTGCCCGGCAAAAAAGCCGTTACCGCCAACACCACAAACAGCGAAGCTGCAGCCAGTGCATACCGGTTCCTTTTTCGCCGCTCTATTGTTGGCTTACGTTTATTCACTTTATTTTCGATAAGCCGGGTGGCAACAAATGCCCCGATTGCCATAAGGGAAAGCAAAAATCCGAATGCTACATTAGACATCCCTAAAAAGTCTGAAATACGAACAGGCCCCATCGCATCGGCATAATAAATGCTTTCCAACAAAGGGAAAGACTCAATAAACGCCCAAACACCAAGGATGGCGCCAAACACAAAAGCCAGTGCATCGAGCTTGCCAATAGCCAGTGCGCACACCCCTGTTCCCGGACAAAATCCGCCAATAATAAACCCTGCTCCCATGATAACTCCGCCCAGAAGCGCTGATTTCAAAAAGGTAGGATTCACGTAGATAACGCTCAAATCGAGCAATCCGTAATGCCCCAACAGAAGAGTCCCGGCCATTGCTGTAACTCCTGCCGTAAAAAATACGCGCAATACGGTAAAATCGTATCCGTAAAAAAGCCCTACCAACTTTTTGGTTGAAGAAAACCCGGCCTGTTCGAGAACAAAACCAAAGCCAATTCCCAAAAAGAATGCAATGACCAAACTAAATTCTTCGCTTATGATAAAAGGTACTAAAGGTCCCATAGTTCTTCTATTTTAACCAGAGTTTTCTAAAAAAATAAGCCAACATGTAAGCGCCACCAAAAATGGCAAGCATGGTCAGAATTCCTCCCAACGAAAGAACTGCCATTCCGCTAAGCGCCGATCCACTGGTACAGCCCCGCCCCAACTGCGAGCCGTATCCGAAAAGCGCTCCACCCACAATTGCCCCGGCAATGCGAACGCCATTGGAAACCCGCGGCCCCTTTTCCAGTTTCAGGCCTGTACGGTTAGCCAGCACTCCTGAAAAGAAAGCGCCAACCAGCACTCCCAGCACTTCAAAAACCAGAAAATTCTTCCACGGCCCCTGTGGGTTTGTTTCGTTAAAATTGGTGTAATACGCTGAGTTTTCAGCATGAGCAGGCGCCACTGTTTCAACAGAAGCAATAACTACACTTTTGAAAGCGCCACTGGCACCGAGCCCCCGCCCGGTAATATATATTGTTGCCAACAGAACCAGGCCAAGCAGAAAACCTGCCAGATAAGGATTCATATAAGCTTTGGGCTTTGTTGATTCACTCGTTTTCATTTCGATTTATTTTAATTTCTGCAATTAAATTCTACAAACTCAGCTCACCTCCTGCTGTTCCGATTCTTCAGCATCGTCTTCCAAATCCTCGTATCCGGTAATCATCGCCTGAATATTCGATGTCGGCGTGTGCCCGGTAGTTGTCATGTACACGTGCACCACTAAAAACACCATCAGCAAAAACGCGCCCAACGTGTGCCAAAACGCAACAGTCTCGAGCGAAAAATCACTAACCATAACAATATCGTTTCTGTCGATGGTTTTATGGAACATATAAATTATTCCTGAAATTACAGTAACCGGAACCAACACCAGCTTGAAACCAAGATATACTAACCGCTGCAGCGGGTTCAATTTTTTTACCTCCGTTTTTTTTGTGGGATGTTTTTCTCCTTTAAACATTCCAATACTGTAGAACCGAATTTGTGCAAGCAGCTTTTTTGTTGTGGGAATATATTGCCGCCACTCTCCTGTTACCACATGCCAGAAAATAGCGAAAATAATGAGGCTAATCAACATCCAGGAGGCAACCCGATGAAAGCGGGCAGCGTGCTCAAACCCCAAAACATGAAAAGTTCCGTGGACTTCAAATCCGGTGAAAGCCAGAAATATTATCAACGATGCCTGCGTCCAGTGCCAGAATCGTTCAAACCCTTTATAAACATATACACGTTTCATATTCACCTATTTTATTCAGGTTTATTATTCTCGTAATCAATCACATTCGCATCGTACTCTTTCCTTCGCAAAGATATAATCACGCGGAAAGCAGCATGAATAAAAACAGCAATCAGCGCTCCGAAGAACAAGAAAGAGCCAAAAAAATCGAGCGGTTTATTGTAATCGCGGCCGGGCAGATAAAATCCGGCAAGTGATGCCAACCTTCCTTCGTCGCTTCGGGTGTGGCACTCGGCGCAACTCACTGCTTTTTCTTTTGGAGCCACCATATGATTCACCGGCCAGTACATTTCCGTTTTCACAAACCCGTACTCGCCACTGTACGGTAACCCAACCCTTTCCATTCCGGCAGCAACAGCAGTTTCCCAGTCGAAATCTTTCCAGTAAGCGCTGTCTCCTTTGCTTTCGGCAAACAGTTTTGGCTGAATGAGTGTATTATATTTCTTGTCGTAAATCTGGTCGCCCCGGTGAATTTTAACAGGAATGATTTTCGAGTCGCGATCGTTATGAGAACCAAACAGCGTATTCATCTGCACCGGCACTGACTTTATGGTGTCTCCCAACAAATAGTGGTCAGCCGTTCCGTTAAACCACATGTAGTCGGGCTTTACGTTTTTAGCCCAGGTAAACGTTCCTTTTATAGACATGTACTCTTGCGTACTATCGCTGGAAAATTCTTCATAAGGCTCGCCGTCCCTGAGTTTTCCGGCATCGGACCAGTACCACGACATTTTGGTCGGGTTTACTTTTGCATACTCCGGAATATGACAAGCCTGGCAGGAAACTTTTGCATTGTGCCGGTTCAGAATATCATCGAAGTGCGGAGTTGCAGTGTGGCACTGCTCGCATGTGGCACGGTTTGTATTTGTGGAAGAAACCGAATAAAGCCTTCCTTTTAACTGATGGTTTTCGCCGGTATGACAAGCAACACACGACATGTCCATTCCGTTAGCTGCCATGTGCACGTCAACATCGCGGTCGCAGGCAAGCAAAGCAACTTCCAAATCGCCGTGCTTTACATTGTTGCCGCCGCCACTGTAAAAATGGCAACTGCCGCAGTTAATCTTTTCCGGAGTGCCAACACTCTGTGCAACCAACGTCAGATTCACAGTACGATCCGGATAACCGGCAGATGCAGACCCTTTCAGGTACAAATCACTGTTATCGTGACAAACCATGCAATCCACGTTACGTGCGTTGTTAAAGTCATAATGGTCGTTGGTCATTCCATACCCAATGTGACATTTTGCACAGGACAGCTCATTGGACTGTGCCCCCAAACAAAAATTGTTCAGCACATTTTTTTTGCCGGCTGCTGCCACTCCCCGTCCTTCCACATACGAAACACGCTCCCAGTTCCAGTGAGCCGAGTTCATTACCTCTTTGTGGCGTTCGGTGTGACAACTTATGCAAGTTTCTGTTACTTCCTGCGGTGTGGAAAACTCGCGTTGCAACTCGGGCAACAAACTATGATTAATGGAAGACACAGGTTTTATCGCATATTCCTGCTTCAGTTCTTCCAATTTTAGATTGTAATACTCTTCTTCTGTATTAAGAATATTTATTAATACCAAAACTGCAATGGAAAGAAGAATAATTACGGTAATGGTTTTCTTCATCCTGAATATTTTAAACGTTTGGTTAGAAACAATTTTATTTATCTGATATCCGAAGGCAAAATTATCTAAATATGTATATATACAAATAACAAGTAATGGCAGTTCCTTTCAAAATCCCAAAACACACCGCAAAATTACCTGACAAACAATATTTTACACCGACATGTTATACGACATTTTAAACTAATATATAATCATTCTAAAGAAAAGATACTTTGTGAAATAAGATAGGGAATCCAGCAAAAACAACAAAGAACAAAAGACAGTTATATGCGAATATCAAAAAAAAAATTTCAATCAGAATGAAAATATTAATGAGCCGAGAGATGCTAAAAAAATAAAGCTTAAGGAAAAGCCAGCCAGATTTTTTGAAAACACCCAAACAGAATCATATCCTTTTTCTACATTTAAACTCTTCTAAAAACCTGAAATTGCGATGACAAGATTTTTTCTGTTTCTGCTTTTCTTCCCAATGGCGACCAACCTTTTCGCACAAGCTTCTGACTCCATTTCCAGCGAGTCGCCCGGGCTGCTGCCTCAATGGACGCTTTTTGTGCCGGGAGCATCGTACTACTACCAAAAAAACTATGTAAAAGGTACTGCTTTTGCGGCGCTTGAAATCGGAGGTGTTTTCATGGGAATAAAACACGCTCAAACACTTAAAAACAACAGCACCAGCCCGTACTACAACTATCCGCTGTTTTTGGGTTTGCAAGCATTTCAAACCGAAAAGCTGACCAACTTTAAAAGCCAGCTTGAAGTGATAAAACACCACAACCCCGGATTCAGGTACCACAACATTTCAGAAAAAGATCTGTACCTGGCGCCGTTTAAAATTGAGAATATTGTAACACCCATTACAGGTGGAATGGTTTTGCTGGCCGGAGTATTTTTAGCCATCGAAAAACATCAGGAAAAACACACAATATCGCAGGTAGACCAGATGTACTTTTTAAACCGTTATATTCCCAGAAACCAGGCACTCACTGCTTTTGGAGCCACGTCGCTGGCTATGAGCTGGTCGGCAGGCGTGGGAGAAGAATACATCATGCGAAATTACGTGCTGCCAATCCTCGATTATAAACACGGGCAAACCAAAGGGCTAATCATGTCAAGCGTGGCGTTTGGAGCGCTTCACTTCTCCAACCTGGCATTCGCCGAAAAACCGGACTTAAAAGGGACACTGCTGCAGGTAACCCAGGCCACGGCTCTGGGATTTATACTGGGCAGAGACGTTCAGAAACGAGGATACAATATTGGTCCGGCAGTGGCTGCGCACATGTGGTACGATGCGGTGTTGATGCTGGGGTCGTTTCTGATCAATCCTGAAGACAATTTCCTCGGAGTGAACATTAGACTGGGCATAAATTAAAAATTCCAGGTCACCCTCATCCCAACTATCCGCGGAGAACCCGGAATAAAAGTAGGCAATCCGAATTGTGCACCCCAGTGCCCGGCACTTGAAATATATTTTTGCTCCAGCAGGTTGGTTCCGTAAACACTAAGTACAAGGTTCGGTTCGCTCATTTCAAACCCCAGGTTTGCATTCAGAATTCCGAAAGCAGGTTGATCCAGCCCCGGAATATTGGCTTCGGTAAACCAATAGTGCGATTTCCATGCGTACCAGGGCGTTGCAAAAAGCTGCACCGTGCGGGCAATATTTACTCTTGCCGAAAACCCCGCAGAAAAGCTATGTTCGGGAGCCAGAGAAAAATTCTTCCCTGCATAAAGGTAGTCCTTTCCATCCACGCCTGTAGAATCGAAAGCCGACTGCATCCAGGCGTAATTTCCAAACAAATCCAAGCCCGGAATAACAGCCACCCGCAACGATGTTTCTGCACCATAAGAAGTAGCTTTCCCGTTAGCGGCCAATAGCCCGGTTCCCTCGGCTCCCAGCCATTGAAGTGTTTGAACGTTAAAATGCCGCCGGTAAAAACCGTTTGCATTCAAAAAAATCCGCTTCATTATAATTGCTTTCAAACCGGTTTCTCCGCTGTAAACTTTTTCGGCACCAACTACCAGCGGCTTTCCATCCCACGAATACTGCAAAAACTCAGGTTTTCTTCCTCTGGCGATATTCATGTAGAAATTAAAATTCTCAGTCCACCGAAAAGTAGCCCCTGCCTGGCCGGTAAACGACAGACTGTTTTTTGTTAACTTCTGCTGTTCAGTCGGAGCGTACAATAAATTGGGCGATGCACCCAAAAACGCTCCGAGAGCTGACGGTTCACCACCAGTAAATTCCGATTCATGCAAAAGCTGAAGCCGGTCGTAAACAGCACTTGCGCCCAATGTAAAAAACACACGTTTTCGCCACTGGTAAGTGTAGTGCAAAAAAGCACGAGCCGTTTGAGTTTTCCTTTCGCCAGCAGTCGCCTCAATGTGTTCTCCGGTAAGTGGAACACTTCCCATCGGATTGGAATCCAGCGACTGTGGAAACACCGGAAAACGGCTCTGTTCGGGAACCTGAAAATTTCCGGAAGCCGACAAAATACGGGAGATCAAACTGTCGTTCGAAAAAAGCATTTGCGATGCGTTCCCATTTTCCTGAAAATAGTTTACACCTATCGATCCGTTTGTTCGGCTCGCACGCACAAAATTGTACCTGATTTCCTGAAAAAAAGAGCTGTTTTCTGCTTCGCGATCCATATCAAGAGCCGGCATAGAAGTACCGTCAAAATCCTGGCTGGATGAAGAATTGCTTTTCCGGAAAGAAGTTACGGAAGTCCAGTAATTGTGCTCGTCTCTGAACAGCCGGTAAGTGAGCGCAGCATCCAACATTTCGGCTTCGGACCCCAGCTCTTTTCCACGGTTCAGCGATGCGCGGCCATTAAACAAGCCGGTATCTCCATCTTCATTCGGAATCCATCGGTTTAAAAAACCGATTCCCGGCTCGCTGCTTTTCCGGTAATTCATTTGCAAATCAATCTTGTGGTTCCATGCCGGCAAAAACCGAACAGAAAACCTGCCGCCCAGAACATTTTTCCCGCTGAGCGTTCCGCCAAATGTATTGTCAACATACCCTTTCCTGTCGCGATAAATCCCCGCTGCCCTCACAAAGAGAACATCTTTTATTACCGGATAATTATAAGCTGCCTGAACCTCTTTATTTTGAAAATTACCTGCACCAAGCCGGATATACCCACCGGCTTTATTGTTTGGTTTTTTGCTAATAAAATGAACCGCGCCGTTTAACGCCTCTCTTCCAAAAAGTACGTTCTGCGGGCCTTTTACAACCTCCACCCTTTCTATATCGAACAATTCGGAAGGGAGAAAACTGCGCTGCGACAACGGCACATTGTCAGCAAACACCGCCACCGCCGGCGACACTTCCGGAAAACCGGAATTTGCGTTGCCGCCCCAAAGCGAAAAAACCGAGTTGCCTGCGCCAAAGGATTCAACGCTCAGGGCAGGTTCCGACACGGCCAATTCTGACAAATCAGAAATACCAAGCTTATCGGAAAACGAGTTGGTAAATACCGAAACGGCTGTCGGAATATCAGAGATTTGCTGTTCCCGTTTTTGAGCTGTTGCTATTTCGGTTTCGAGAGAAACCGGGCCACGATTAAGCGCTATGTAATGATCGTTGTACCCCGTCTGCAGCACATAATCAACAGTTTTTGTCTGGTAGCCCAAACACGAAACTCTCAGCCGCAACCTCCCGGTCGGAAGGTCGGAGACCATAAACTGTCCGAACTCATTGGAATGAACCAGGTTGGTTAAACCGTCGATTTCAACACTGGCACCGGGAATAGGATTTCGTGCGGCATCGCGCACCAACCCACGAAAAACCACCTGAGGCAAACCTTGGCTCACCTGCTCCACATTGCGGTATTTTCGTTTTACACGCCCGCGCTTTTTAGGTTGCGCAACTGCACCAAAATAAATGGCAAATAACAGGGAAAATATAATAATTCGTTTCATCTTACTATCCTCTTCAGGTTTTATAAAACGAAACGAATTAATTAAAATTTTCCAACTAACCAATTAAGTCGCCAAATTATTCTTTTCTAAGAAAAGCATCCACATTTCGGGCGGCAACTTTCCCGGCTTCAATTGCACGAACAACAAGGCTGGCTCCGCTTTCGGTATCTCCGGCTGCGAATATCTTATTTACAGAAGTTTGCTTGGTTTGATTTACTTTCACATTGCCCCGCGGGTCATATTCCACCCCCAGCGAATCGAGCAACCCGTTATGAACAGGCTGGGTAAATCCCATCGACAACAGAACCAAATCAGTATCCAGCAGTTGGGTGGTGCCTTCCACTTCGTTCATTAGCCAGCGGCCGTTCTCATCTTTTGACCATTCCACCTGCACTACTTCGGTTTGTTTCAGCTTGCCGTTTTCGCCAATAAACCGTCTTGTGGAAAGGCTCCAGCGACGCTCGCACCCTTCTTTATGTGAGCTGGAAGTGCGCAATGTATTGGGCCAATATGGCCACGGATTATTCGCCTCGCGTTTTTCAGGAGGTTTAGGCAGAATTTCTATTTGTGTAACCGATTTTGCCTGCTGGCGGTTGGATGTTCCCACACAGTCGGAGCCAGTGTCGCCACCTCCGATTACCAGCACATTTTTATCTTTTGCCGAAATCTGTTTCTTTCCGGAAATGCTTTTCCCGGCAACCACTCTGTTTTGCAGAGTCAGAAAATCCATGGCAAAATGCACCCCGTCCAAATCGCGCCCTTCCACCGGAAGATCGCGGGGTTGTTCTGCTCCAAGAGCGAGCAAAATCACATCAAAATTCTCCAGTAACTCATCTTTGGAAATATCGACGCCAACATGAGTGTTGGTTTTAAAATCGATCCCTTCGTCTACAAAAATTTCCAACCGGCGATCAATCACCCTTTTATTCAACTTAAAATCGGGAATACCGTAACGAAGCAATCCGCCAATGGCATCATTTTTCTCGTAAACCGTAACAGAATGACCTGCCCGGTTGAGCAAATCGGCGGCCGACAAACCTGCAGGCCCCGAACCGATAACTGCCACTTTTTTGCCGGTACGAAATTTCGGCGGATTGGGCTTAATAATTCCTGCTTCAAAGGCCTGTTCAACGGTAGAACATTCGTTTTCACGAATAGTAACCGGTTCTTCGTGAATGTTCAGCACACACGACTTCTCGCATGGTGCCGGGCAAACTCGCCCTGTAATTTCCGGAAAGCTGTTGGTTGAGTGCAGAATATAATACGCCTCTTCCAGGTTCTCGCGGTAAAGAGCGTCCTGCCATTCTGGAATTTTGCTGCCTACCGGGCATCCCCAGTTACAAAACGGAATGCCGCAATCCATACAACGCGAAGCCTGAAGCTTTCTATCATTTTTATTGAGTGTCTGTTCCACTTCGCCATAATCATAAACCCGCTCTTTTGCCGGGCGATAACCGGCCTCAACGCGTGGAACTTTCATAAAACCTCTTGGATCTGCCATATCTTGTTTTCCTCTTTTCTGGTTAATAAATGAATTTTTACTCGTGCCTTGACGGATCGTCTTCGGTAAGTTGAAGTTTCTTTTTCAACTCCTGAAGCTTCTGTTCTTCCAACACTTTTTTGTATTCGAAAGGAATTACTTTCACAAACCTCGGAAGATATTCTTCCCAGTTGGTCAAAACCTTAGCAGCCAGCGTACTCTGCGTATAAATCAGATGATTATTAATAAGAGACTGCAATTCTATCACATCCGATTTATCTTCAACCGGAAGCAATTCTACCAAACCTTTGTTGCAGAAGTAATCAAAGTTTCCGGTTTCGTCCAGCACGTAGGCAATCCCGCCGCTCATCCCGGCAGCAAAATTCTTCCCGGTCTTGCCAAGAACAACCACCCGGCCGCCGGTCATGTACTCACAACAGTGGTCTCCGGCACCTTCTACTACGGCCTTCGCGCCTGAGTTCCTTACACAAAACCGCTCTCCGGCAACTCCCCTAATGTATGCTTCGCCGCGGGTTGCTCCGTAAAAAGAAGTGTTCCCGATAATAATATTTTCCTCGGGTTTAAAGGTGCTTCCCACCGGGGGCACCACAATTATTTTACCTCCTGAAAGCCCTTTCCCGATGTAGTCATTCGAGTCTCCCTGGAGCCTGAACGTGACACCACTCACAAGGAAAGCACCGAAGCTCTGTCCGGCAGTACCATTAAAAGTGCAGTTTATGGTATCTTCAGGCAACCCGGCCTCACCATATTTTTTTGATATTTCTCCGGAAAGCATGGCTCCGGTAGTGCGATCCACATTCACAATCGGATGTGAAATCCAGACTTTCTCGGCACCACGAATTGCTTTCCGCGCTTCTTTAATCAGGTCAAAATCGATGTGCCCTTTTGTTGGCCTGGTATTGGGATGTGTATTCCTGATTGGTACATTTTTAGCCTGTTTCGGCATATAAAGCAACCTCGAAAAATCAACATTCTTCATTTTCCAGTTGGTAACTTCAGGATTTACTTCCAGCAAGTCCGTGCGCCCTACAATGTCGTCGAATTTCGTGAATCCCATTTCAGCCAGGTATTCGCGAATTTCGCGAGCCATAAACCGGAAAAAATTGATGGTATATTCGGCCTTCCCGATAAATCGTTTACGCAGTTCTTCATCCTGGGTAGCAATTCCGGCAGGGCAGGTATTCATGTGGCATTTACGCATCATTACGCAACCAAGCACAATTAATGCAGAAGTTGAAAAGCCGAACTCTTCCCCTCCGAGACAAGCCAGAGTTACCACGTCGCGGCCGGTTTTAAGCTGGCCATCCACCTGAAGCTTCACCCTTCCGCGAAGATTATTCAGCACCAGGGTTTGCTGTGTTTCTGCAATTCCCAGCTCAACCGGCAGCCCGGCATGTTTGATTGAACTTGCCGGGCTGGCACCAGTACCGCCTTCTGTTCCGGCAATTACAATAACATCTGAAAACGCTTTTGAAACGCCGGCAGCAATAGTCCCCACACCATCTTCGGAAACCAGTTTTACAGAAACTCTGGCTTTAGGATTGGTAATTTTCAGGTCGTAAATGAGTTGCGCCAAATCTTCGATGGAATAAATATCGTGATGTGGCGGAGGCGAAATCAGTGTAATTCCGGGTGTGGAATTACGTGTTTTCGCAATTATTTTATTCACCTTGTATCCGGGCAACTGTCCGCCTTCTCCGGGTTTTGCACCCTGGGCAACTTTTATCTGCAGCTCTTCGGCATTTACCAGGTAATTGTTGGTTACCCCAAAACGCCCGGAAGCAACTTGTTTAATTTTGCTGTTTCGCAATGTATTGAAACGTGACGGATCCTCTCCTCCTTCTCCCGTGTTGCTTCTGCCACCAATTGTATTCATGGTAATGGCCAGCGCTTCGTGGGTTTCGATGCTGATTGACCCGTACGACATGGCGCCGGTAACAAAACGTTTCATGATTTCTTCTTCCGGCTCCACCTGATCCAGCGGAATCGGATTCTTTTTCAGATTAAAACACCCACGGATAAAAGCCGGTTGTTTATTCTGTCTGTCTACCAGCGTAGTAAACTCTTTAAACTTTGCGTAATCGTTGGTACGTGTTGCCCATTGAAGCAACCCGATTGACTCCGGATTCCATGCATGGTGAAGGCCGTTTTTACGCCAGGAGTAAACTCCTTCCGTTTCGAACCGAAACGGTTCAGGAGTAGTTTCCTTTTCAAACGCTTTTTCATGGAAAAGCATGGCTTCACGATAAATTTCTTCGAAGCCCACACCTCCTATTTTTGCAGCAGTACCGGTAAAATATTTATCGACCAGCTCTTTGTTTACGCCAACCGATTCGAAAATTTGTGCACCATGGTAGCTTCTTAATGTAGAAATCCCCATTTTAGACATCACTTTCAGCAATCCTTTATCGATGGCTTTTATGTAGTTTTTCCGGGCTTCTTTGTATTCCAGTTCTACCTTTCCTTCTTTCACCAGATGATCTATTGCGGCAAAAGCCAGATACGGGTTAATTACGCTGGCTCCGTATCCCAAAAGAAGTGCGAAATGATGCACTTCGCGCGCCTCGCCGGTTTCCACAATAATACCCACCTGCATCCTTTTCTGCTTTTTAATGAGATGGTGGTGCACTGCGGCAACAGAAAGCAGAGAAGGAATGGGAGCCTCGTCTTTATTGATGTTACGGTCGCTAAGAATAATGTAGTTTTTTTCGTTATCGACCGCTTTTTCTGCTGTATTCAGCATTTTTTCCAGCGCTGCTTCGAAACCCTTTACTCCTTTATTTACCGGGAAAACCATCGGAATCACTTCATGAGAAAACATTTCGTCCTTCAGGTCTTTAATCTTTCCCAGGTCGGTATTGGTAAGAATCGGCTCCTGAAATTTTATCAGATTACAATGGTCGGGTGTTTCTACCAAAATATTGGAATGAAGCGAGCCGATATAATTGGTAAGCGCCATAACCAGTCCCTCGCGAATAGGGTCGATTGCCGGGTTGGTAACCTGGGCAAACATCTGCTTAAAGTATTCGAAAAAGCGCCGTGGCTTTTCAGAAAAAACAGCCAGCGGAACATCGTTACCCATTGAGCTGGTTGGTTCCACGCCCGACATGCACATGGGCTGAATCAGCGCATACATATCTTCTTTGGAGTAGCCGAATTCTTTGGAATATGTATCAAAATTATCGATGGTGGAAGGCACACGGTGCTTTACCTTAATGTCGTCCATCATCAATCGATTTTCCTTCAGCCACATCTGGTATGGGTTCCGGTGGCTCAACTGATCTTTCACCTCTTCGTCTGGAATAATAATGCCCAGTTGTGTATCCACCAGCAGAATCTTACCCGGGCGCAAACGTCCTTTTTCCTTAATTTCTTCGGGTTTGAAGGTTTGCACACCCACTTCGGATCCCATAACAATGAGGTCGTTTTTTGTAATTACGTAGCGCGACGGGCGCAGTCCGTTTCTATCGAGGGTACCACCAATGTAGCGGCCGTCGGAAAAAACCATGGATGCCGGTCCGTCCCACGGCTCCATAATAGTTGAATGGTATTCGTAAAAAGCTTTCAGACTTTCAGGAATCGGATTTTTTTCGTTGAATGATTCCGGAATCATCATACAAAGCGAATGCGGCAGTGTCCGTCCGGTCAAGTGTAAAAACTCAAGCACGTTGTCAAACGAAGCAGAATCCGATTTTCCGGGTTCAATTACAGGAAGCAGCTTTTTCAGGTCGTCCCCAAAAACTTCCGATTTCATTAAAGCTTCGCGCGCCTGCATCCACAATCGGTTACCTTTAATGGTATTTATTTCGCCATTGTGCGCCACAATACGAAATGGCTGCGCCAAATCCCACGTAGGGAACGTATTTGTACTAAAGCGAGAATGCACTAAAGCAATCGCACTTTTGAATTTTTCATTTTTAAAATCGAGGAAATAGTTACGCAACTGTTCGGGCGTTAACATTCCTTTGTAAACGATGACTTTTGCAGAAAGGCTGGGCTGATAAAAACTCTCTTTATACTTCAGTTTCGATTCCCGAATTTCCTTTTCTGCCAGTTTTCTTACAACGTACAATTTACGTTCGAGGTCGTCTTTTTCCAGGTTTGCCTTTACAAAAACCTGTTTAATTGAAGGCTCTGTGGTTTTGGCAATTTCTCCGGGCACCGAATGGTCAACCGGAACATCGCGGTAACCAACCAAAGTAAGCCCCTCTTCTTTAATGTGCCTGGAAAGCACTTCGACGCACAAAGCCGCCTCTGCTTCATCTTTCGGAAGAAAAACCAATCCGGTTCCATACTTCCCCAAATCGCCAACAGGCAGTTTTAACTCCTCTGTAATAAACTCATGCGGAATCTGCATTAAAATACCTGCCCCGTCGCCGGTAGAATTATCGGCATTAACAGCGCCACGGTGATCCATGTTCAGCAAAACCTCTAATCCCCGTTTGACGATATCGTGTGATGGGTTACCTTTTATATGGGCAACAAACCCAATTCCACAATTGTCATGTTCATTCTCCGGATTATAGTACCCTTGCGCACCAGGTAATCTCATCTGTAGCATTTTTAAGTCCTTTTAAAATTTTCAAAAAATAACAAAAGCAATAAATTTCATTAATATATTGTAAAACTGAAAGACTTTATCAGCTTTTACTAACGAAATGCAACCAAAAGTACACAATGAACAAAAAAAAGCACAATCGTCCTTATTCAAAAGATGTGTTAAATAACATAGAATTAACCTTGATTTTCAACAAAACAAAGGCCACAAAACAAAATTATGTTAACTATAACAGTAGTTTCAGAAGCTGAATTTACGCCAATAAATTTCGAATAGCGTCATCCATTTTTTCAAAATGATAATTTCTTACTATTCCTTCTTTTTTTTCTGCAATCTTACCGATACACAAATTTCCGATGCTTCCTTCGTGCGTATGATTTACTGATTTATCCGGCCGGAAACTCCCGGCTTCAATATCTGCAGCAACCTGTTTATAGGCCTCGCGAAACGGAATTCCCTGCAAAACCAGTTTATTCACCTCTTCCACACTAAACAGGTAATCATACCTGGCATCATCCAGAATATTTTCGTTTACCTTCAGTTTACCCAAAGCGAGGTTTGCAATGGACAGGCAATCGTCCAGTTCGCCAAACATGGGCAGAAAAATCTCTTTTACCACCTGCAAATCGCGAAAATATCCACTGGGCAGATTATTGATGGTTAATGCAATTTGTTGCGGAATCCCCTGAATTTTATTGCATTTTCCACGAATCAGCTCAAAAACATCCGGGTTCTTTTTGTGTGGCATAATGCTCGACCCCGTTGTAAATTCAGGAGGAAGAGACACGAAACTAAAATTCTGGCTGTTAAACAGGCACACATCGTAGGCAAGTTTCGACAGTGTAGCAGCAATGTTTGCCAATGCAAAAGAGACAATTTTTTCAACTTTTCCCCGGCCCATTTGCGCGTAAACAACATTGTAGTTCATGTTATTAAAACCCAGCAAATCGGTGGTCATCTGGCGATTTAAAGGGAACGAAGAACCGTACCCTGCAGCCGAGCCCAGAGGATTTTGATTGGCAATTTTAAAGGCGGAAGAAAGCAGCTCCAAATCGTCGGTCAAACTTTCGGCATAAGCACCAAACCACAACCCGAATGACGATGGCATGGCCACCTGCAAATGAGTATAGCCCGGCATAAGCACATCTTTGTGCTGTTCACTTTTGCTAAGCAACGTATCGATCAACTGTCCGGTTTCCGCGACTACTTCGCGTATACTTTCGCGAATAAACAGTTTCAAATCAAGTAAAACCTGATCGTTGCGCGAACGGCCACTATGAATTTTTTTACCCAAATCACCCAAATCGCGGGTTAAAAGAAACTCTACCTGAGAATGAACATCTTCCACGTCCTGCTCAATTTTAAACTCTCCGTCAACTGCCTTTTTATACAGTTTTTTCAGTGCATCCAACAGAACCGGAAGTTCGGCCTTTTCGATTAAACCGACCGATTCGAGCATGGTTACGTGGGCCATCGAGCCCAAAATATCAAAAGGCGCCAGATAAACATCCAGTTCGCGATCTTTTCCTACAGTGAATTTTTCGATGGCTTCATCAACAGTGATTCCTTTTTCCCAGAGTTTCATGCTATAAAAATTGAATTTTGAGCAAAGATATAGATTTTGAGCCGAAACAATTTGCCGCCGGGGGTTTTATAATTCCTGAAAAAATTACGACTTTTGCGCTGCACCAATTAGTAAGGCAGGCATAATACATTCAAATTCATGCTCGAAAACAGAACAATCAAAATAATATTTTTTGCATTAACAGGATTAGCGCTGGCCATCTACTTTTCTGGCCTTTCGATAGATGTAACGCGCGATGCAGGAAAATATGCTACGGTTTCAAAAGAAGTTTTTCAAAACGGCAATTTCATAAACCTGACCATACACGGAGAACCATACGACCAAAAACCGCCGCTGCTGTTTTGGGTTGGGGCGCTTGGCTTTTCCATTGGAGGGATTTCAAATTTCTGGTTCAAATTTCCGGTGTTGCTGCTTGTATTTTTAGGTTTTTACTCGGCTTACGGCCTGGGCAGAAGCCTGTACAACCGGCGTGTAGGGCTGCTCACCGCATTTATGCTGGCCTTTTCCCTCATTTACACGCTATACAGCATGGACATCCACACGGATACGCCGCTCCAGGTTTTCATCACATTTGCCCTTTGGCAACTTTCTGAATTTATTCAAACCAAGCGAAACAAAAACTGGATTTTAGGATTCATCGGAATTGGTTTTGCCATGCTGAGCAAAGGCCCGATTGGCGCGGCTATTCCGGCTTTTGCCGTTGTAGGCCACATTTTGCTGAAAAAAGATTTTCGCTTTTTAAAAGATTACCGCTGGTACGCGGGCATTTTACTCGCTTTTGTTATTGTCAGTCCGGCATTGATTGGCCTGATTAACCAATTTGGTTGGGACGGAATCGTTTTCTTTTTCTGGGATAATAATGTGGGACGGCTAACCGGAACATACGTAAAACCCAACCACGACCCTATATTTTATGTACACAACCTGCTTTACCTGTTCCTGCCGTGGAGTCTGCTTTTTTTCGCTTCGGCATTTATGGAACTAAAAACGCTAATTAGCAACAAATTTAAAACTTCGGAGTATTTTACATTTACAGGTATCTGGATATTTTTTATCATTTTGAATGCTTCAAGAAGTCAGTTGCCCAATTATATTTTTGGAATCGTTCCGCTGATTGCCGTTCTTACTGCCAAGTGGGTTGACATTGCGCTCCTTCGCAAATCGCAACTGCTGAAAGTTTTCAGATCGATTCAGGCAGTGGTAGTGGCTATGCTTTGGGTTGCCGTTGGAATAATTGCACTGTATCTTTTTCCCATTCCGGAATGGCAGGCAACAATAATTGCCTTGCTCGGATTAACTGCAACCATCTACATTTTCAGGAAAAGCAAAACAGCTATTGCACGACTAATTTTGCCGTCGGCCATTGCGTTTGCATGTTTGGCCTGGCTTTTAAATACCGATGTGTTTCCTTACATTTTCAGTTACCAGGCTCCGCCCAAAGCAGCCAGATTTTATAACGAAAATGCAGCGCCCGGCGAAAAGCTTTACAATTTCCACTATTCGCAATTCGAACTGTTTTTTTATAGCGAGCCACAAGCTGAGCAGCTTTCGTCGAACGAAGAGATGAAAGCAGTTGCCGGCAAAAAGGGAAACTGGATTTTCACCGACGACGAAGGATTTCAACTCATCTCTGCGCTAAAACTAGAGCCGGACACAGTAATTGAATACCAACATTTGTATTTAAACCGCGGAGGACGGTTTATTAATCCCAAAACCCGCCACGACGTACTTCAACCCATGTACCTGATAAAATATTAATTATGAAAGGCGTGCAAAAAAAATATGTATGGGTGTTTATTCCGCTGCTGTTTCTGCTCTATTCTGCACCCAGCGCACTGGATTACGTTTTTCATTTTCCGGATGAAAAATATTACACGGATGCGGTGCTGCAAATGATGGATAAGGACGACTATTTTACACCATATAAAGCTGACGGCTCCTACCGCTTTTTAAAACCCATTGCAACTTACTGGACGCTAATTGGCAGTTACAAAATACTGGGAGTCAGCAAATTTTCTTCCCGGGTTCTGTTTTGGCTGGCTGGCGCATTGCTGGTTGCTGTTGTTTTTTTTATGACCAAGTCGCTTACAAAAAAACGCGAAACAGCAATAACTGCCGCATTTATTACCGCAGCCAACCCGCTGGTATTAATGAGCTCCAGCCGATCCATCCCCGATATTCTGCTGGTTCTTTTTCTGACCATCAGCGCGTGGGGTTTTCTGGAAATAATGGTGCATGAAACCCCGTCAAAAAAATTTTACTGGATGGCCTACCTCGGTGCAGCTTTTGCTTTTGAAACCAAAGGACTTCCGGCTGCAGCATTCGCCGGAATCAGCTTGTTATACCTGCTGTTTAATCCATGGCAACGCAAAAAGCTGAAACAGGTTCTGCACCCCGGAGCAATTTTACTGGCCGTTTTTATTGCACTCAGTTGGTTTGTGGTTATGTACATCGAACATGGCTCCGAATACCTCAATTCCTTTTTTGCCGACCAGGTAGGATACCGCGTTTCTTCAAAAATAATGCAGGTGGTAAACAACACTTTTCTGGGTGTGGCCAACCTGATTGCTTTTACCCTGCCATGGATTGTTATTGCATTTTCGAAACCCGCAAAACTAAAAGCATTTATTACCGGCACAGATAAACCGACCAAAGCAATATTAGGGTTTATTGCCATTTGGACGCTGTTGGTTATTGCCATGTCAGGCGCTGTTTTCAAATTTTACGACCGCTACCTGCTCCCGGTAATTCCTCTAATTTCGCTGTTTTTTGCATTGGTTTTTATGAACTCGGAAACCCGTTTTAAAAAGCCATCAATAAAAATATTTGCCGGGTTAGCCATGCTGGTTTTAGCCATCAATATATTATACGCCGTTTTTATTTTACCAGACAAAATTTTGGTTTTAGGAACAATTGCCGGAACACTCCTTGTGGTTTTATGGCTGACCGGAACCTTCAAAGCAATCAGTTCTGAAATTATTTTAGCAAACCTCGTTTTGCTACTCTTTTTCAGCATACATATATTATTGTATCCGCTGCTAATGCCAAACCCGGGCGAACAACTGACAGAAGCCATCCAAAAAGAACAGGTTTCGGGCAACGAAACTGTTTATGTTTACGGAAATATCAGAACAGCATCTAACATCAGAATCCACAGTCATCACAAAATGAATGTGGTGAGCATGGACACTGTTTACACGCTTCCGGAAAATCCAAATCACCTGCTGGTTTTCAGTCCGAAAGAAGAACCTTTTCTGGATTTAAAAAACTACAGTATTCTACCCGGGTCAGAAGAATGGAAGCGGGTTCCCGTTGAAAAATTTCCCTCTTTTTTGCAACCGACAATTAAGAATATCAAAAAAAGCGGAACAAAATATTTTGTAGCAAAACCCAAGTAAAAAAACATGAACAACCTCACAAAAAAACATTATTACCTAATCGGAGCCTGGTTTGTTATCAACCTGCTGCAGGCCATTTTTACGGGGCTGCATTCCGACGAGTCGTATTACTGGATGTATTCGGAAAACATGGCGTGGGGATATTTTGACCATCCGCCCATGGTGGCACTAATTATTCACCTGGGGCATTTGCTTTTGCCCGGAGAGCTGGGCGTGAGGCTTGTAATTATTCTTCTTTCCACCGCAACATTTGCGCTCATTTTAAACGAATTGAACGAGAAGAAAGATCTGTTTTTTCTGGGGGTATTTGTGCTTTCTTTTCCGCTACTCCACACGCACATTGCAGGGTTTCTGGCCATTCCTGATATTCCTTTGCTATTTTTCACACTGTGGTTTATCATCCTCTACAAAAAATTTCTGAAAAGGCCTTCTCTTCCAACCTCCGTTTTACTGAGCGTAGTAGGAGCCGCTATGATTTACAGCAAATACCACGCTTTTCTGGTAATTGGGCTCACGGTGCTTTCCAACCTCAAACTGCTTCGAAATAAATATTTCTGGGTTACAGTTGCATTAACAATTGTGCTATTGATACCCCACGCCTGGTGGCAAATCGAAAATGAATTTCCAACGTTCAAATACCACCTGGTTGAACGAGCCAAACCGTTTCGATTAAAACACGTTACCGACTATTTACTGAACCAGTTGGTAATGGCCGGGCCACTTACCGGGATACTGATTTTCTGGAAACTGACTAAATTCAAAATAAAAAACGATTTCGACAGGGCGCTCATTTTTAACATTGTCGGGTTTTATGCAGTGTTTTTTCTATTAAGCTTCAAAAACAGAATTGAAGCACACTGGACTGCGGCAATAATGCCCATGCTGATGTTTGCCACATATCCGCTGATAAAAAACGATGCCAAGGTAAAAAAGTGGTTCACAAGACTGGCGGTTCCGATAATCGCACTGTTACTTCTTTTCAGAATTTACCTTGCGCTGGATGTGATTCCGAATGTTGGCCATACAAAAATTACTTTTTACAACCGCGAAGCCCACGCCCTGGAAATAAAGGAACTGGCACAGGGAAAGAAGGTTGGCTTTTTCGACAACTACGCAGCCGCAAGCAATTACATTTTTTACACCGGAGATTCGGCAGTGCACCTGTCAACACCAAATTACCGGTTTAACCAGTACGATTTGTGGGACGAAGAAAAGTATGCAGAAGGAGAAACAGTATTGGCCATACAATCGAAACACCTGAACCCGCCCCACCTGCAACGGATGGCAACCGGACAAATGCGGGGCTACATAATAATAGAAAAATTTCAGTCGTTAAAAGGGCTTCAAATCGAAGTACAAAAAGCGGAAGATGCGGGAAATAACTTTCAGTTCGAAATAAAACTGAGCAACACCAACGCGCGCCCCATTTTTGCAGAGCACGTTTCTGAACCGGTTTTGGCAGCAATGCAAGACCGCGCAGAACTCGTTTCGTTGCCGCTTTATTCTGCATTGAACCAACAAAAATTAGAACCAGGAGAGAAAGCAACCGTTAGTATTTTGGTTCCGAAAGAAAAACTGGACATTCAACACCCCGTTACGTTTTATACCCGTTCCAAAGAAAACATCCGGGGAGAAATCATTTCATACAAGATAAAATAGGCATCTCATATTCCGAAGCGGGTCAGTCCCCGCTTCCCGAATATGATTCTGCTTGTATGCTGAACACTATTTGTTTTCTTTTTCCAGTTTGCCGTTTTTATACTCGTAATAAATCGGTTTTCCGGTGGGTATTTCCAGGCCGAGCACCTGTTCTTTTGTGAGATTTTCAATAAACATCACTATTGAACGCAGACTGTTGCCATGCGCCGAGACCAAAACATTTTCGCCGGCTTTTAAATGCGGAAAAATGCTTTCCTCGAAAAAAGGAATTGTGCGCCCGGCAGTATCTTTCAGACACTCCCCTTTTGGAGGCGGACAATCATAACTTCTGCGCCACTGATGAACCTGTTCGTCGCCATATTCTTTAGCTGTTTCAGCTTTATTTTTTCCCTGCAACTCGCCGTAGTAGCGTTCATTCAGGTGCCAATCGCGATAAACCGGAATAACGCTTTTCTCCATTTCAGGATTATAAATTGTCGTCCAGTCTTTCATTTTCCCTTCATCGTGAATAACGGTTGGCGTTTTACTGCTTTTGTTTTGCGCCAGAGCAATCATTGCTGTTTCAATTGCACGTATCTGAAGCGAAGTAAACACCACGTCAAATTCAGTAGCTGAAATTTCTTCGCCTGCATTTAGCGCCTCTTTTATTCCGTTAGAAGAAAGCGGAACATCCACCCATCCGGTAAACACATTCTTTTGGTTCCAGACAGATTCGCCGTGCCTTATCAATACTAATTTTGCCATAATTCTGAATTTAAAAACCGCCGGCAAAGCATTTTCACATCACCCCGCCGGCAGGTTTAATGTATTATGCTACTGTAATTGATTGATCCAGGTAAACCGACTGAACGGCTTCAATAATAGAAACACCGTCTTCAAAAGGTTTTTGGAACGCTTTCCGACCAAGAATCAACCCGCTTCCGCCTGCACGTTTATTAACAACAGCAGTACGTACTGCGGCAGCCATATCGTTTTTACCGGATGCACCGCCTGAGTTAATCAACGGAATACGTCCGGCATAGTTATTCATTAACTGATAACGGGCCAAATCGATAGGATTATCCGAAGCCAGTTCGGTGTAAATCCGTTCGTCGTAACGGCCAAATTTTTTACCGTCGCTGTTCAGCGCTTTGTAACCGCCGTTGGTTTCCGGCAATTTCTGTTTAATAATGTCGGCTTCGATAGTAACACCAAGGTGATTGGCCTGCCCGGTAAGGTCGGCTGAAGCATGGTAATCTTTATCTTTTTTGAAATCGCTGTTACGCAGGTAACACCACAAAATGGTGAACAACCCTTTTTCATGTGCGTAAGCAAACATTTTACTGATTTCCACAATTTGCCTGTCGGATTCGGCCGAACCAAAATAGATGGTAGCTCCCACTCCGGCAGCTCCCATATTGTACGCCTGATCAACCGAACCAAACAAAATCTGGTCGAAAGTATTTGGCGAAGTCAACAGTTCGTTGTGATTCAATTTTACAATGAACGGAATTTTATGGGCATATTTCCGGGAAACACTTCCCAGAACTCCCAATGTAGATGCCACTCCGTTGCAGCCGGCTGCCATGGCGAGTTTTACTATATTTTCAGAATCGAAATACATCGGATTCTTCGCAAACGATGCTGCTGCTGAGTGCTCTACTCCCTGATCCACAGGAAGAATTGAAACATAACCGGTTCCGGCAAGGTGCCCGGAATGATACAAGCGGTTTAAGTTTCCTAATACCCGGTTGTTACGGTCGGAGCCCATAAAAACCTTATCTACCATTTCTTTTTCCGGAGCAATTATCTGTTCCTTTTTAATTTTTGGAGATGAAAAATCAAGCAATGATTTGTCGTTGCCTAACAGTTCCTGAATTTGTTTTGTTTGTAACATGATTTTTACTTTTAAAAACTGTTAATCAAATTGTTATTTCCGCCGCAACAGTTATATCCCGTTTGCAGCGTTATATGTTTTATTCCGAATTTTTCGGATAATAAACGCTCTGCATTTTTTCTGACCGCCATCATCTCGGTCATGTTTACATCTTTTTTCAGGTTAAGATGCGCCTCCAGATGAACCTGCGAATCGTCGAGTTTCCACACGTGCAAATGGTGAATATCTGCCACCCCGTCAATCTGCTCAACCTGTTTCTTTATTTCGTCCAGATCGATATTATTGGGAACTGCCTGCATCAGAATATCAACGGTTTCTTTTACAATACCCCAGGTGTGCCAGATAATGTAAACACCCACCAGTACAGTAATCAGCGGGTCGAGCCAACACACATTCCAAAACCAGATGGCTGCACCGCCGGCAATTACCGCAACCGACGAAAGCGTATCGCCCAGCAAATGCATGTATGCTGCTCTCACATTTAAATTTTGCGCCTTATCGTTGTGCAAAAGAATAACTGAAATTAAATTGGCCAGCAACCCAAATGTTGCCACAATCAGCATTAGTTTCCCTTTTATGGGCTGAGGATTCGCAAAACGCTGGAACGCCTCGTAAAAGAGGAAAATACATATTGCAATGAGCACAATTCCGTTAAAAAGTGCCGCCAAAATTTCCACCCGCTTATAACCAAACGTTTTTTGAGCATCCGGTTTTTTCCGGCTTATTTTTCCGGCAACAAAAGCAATAAAAATGGCAGAAGAATCGCCCAGATTATGCAGGGCGTCAGAAAGCAGCGACAAACTATTAGAAACGACACCACCGACTATCTGCACAATTGTAATGGACAAATTCAACAGAGTTGCCCACAGCAATTTTTCACCGCGCAAATTGTTGTGATGATGATGGTGTTCGTGTTTATGAACTGTCTCCGGTTTGTTTGCTTCCTTCATTATTCTACTTTTATCGTTTATAAATGTCACTAAAAAGGGCGTGTTTACTAATTCTAACTCAACTTTCTATTTTCATGATTTTCTTCCATCCGGCGGTTGAAAATTCAAGGTACTCGCTGATAAAATCTTCCAACTCGGCATGCGACAAATCGTGCATAACCAATTCGGAAATTGTGCTCATCCACCACGAACTCAGCGTATGAATAAAAAAGACTGAAATCTCAGCATTAATCTCGGGATACTTTTTCTTCATCAGAGAGATGTACTCTTTGCCAATTCGAGTGTGGTGTTCAATGCTTTCTTCGCGAAAGTTTTGCAACGAAGAGCCGGATGCTTTAAACAGCAACAATTGAAAATCGGCTTTAAAATTGTCAACCAGCTCAACAAAAATCCGAATCTGTTCGTGCATGTATTCGTCAGAAGAAAACGTATCAATATTAATATACCTGGAGCTGTTGTGTTCTTCCGCCAACACATCGAGCGCGCTCAAAAGCCCCGACAACAGTTCACGAAATATTTCGTCTTTATTTCTGAAGTAATTGTAAATATTACTCAGGCTAACTTCTGCATTTTTTGCGATACTGCGCATGGAAGCATCCTTAAAACCTTTTTCCTGAAACTCTTCCCGGGCTTTAACCAAAATAACTTCTCTGATATTTTCTTTCTGTACCTGCATTAATGAACACTGTTCTTTTATGCAAAACTACACAAATGCCACGGGGACTATTCTCCTGCCACTACTGAATTTACATAAACTTCACCCATCGGATTATTCAGAACACCTACAAAAAACCAAAGCAAACCACGCCAAAACACAAAACACTAAAGACACAAAAACTCACGTACTTTTATCATTTTTCTATTTTATTTATTATTTTCTATCATTTTACTTTATATTAATACGTATTTTAACTATTTGTTAAATCACTATTTTTAAAATAGAAAAAATAGAGGCGTAAACAAAAAACATATCATTTTTGAAACCAAAAATGAATTAAAACAAGGGGATATCACAATAAATTTCAAAAAAAATTGAACACTTAATACAAAAAATAAGGGGTCAAACCAGAAATACAAACAAATTCAATAAAAATCAAAACAGGTTTAACTTAAAAATTCAAACGATGAAAAAAACATTTTTACTTGCAATGAGCTTACTACTGGCAGTCGCTTTTTCTATCGACGTAAAAGCGCAGGAGTGGAGTACCGGACTCGACATTTACAGCAGCTACGTCTGGAGAGGAACTAAATTTGGAACCGGCCCGGCTTTTCAGCCATCTGTTGAATTCAGCGCCGGAGGTTTCGCAATTGGTGCATGGGGTTCGTACTGCGTATCAGACGACGAAGCAGCAGAAGCCGACCTTTATGCCAGCTACGAATTTGTATTGGGCGAAAGCGCATCTCTGGCTTTTACAGTTACCGACTACTATTTCCCGGGGACAAGCTGGACTGAAGGTGATTCTCACTATTTCGAACCGATGCTGACTTTGGGACTGGGCAGCTTTTCCCTCACCGGAGCATACATGATGAACAGCGGAGAAGGAGACATTTACCTGGAAGCCGGACTTTCGGCCGGAGCAGTTGACTTGTTTCTGGGCGGCGGGGACGGCGCTTACACTGTAGACGGAAAATTTAATGTTTGCAACATCGGCATCGGAACGTCAAAAGAGCTGAAAATCACAGATACATTCTCGCTCCCCGTTTCCGGGGCAGCCATTCTCAACCCCTCATCCGAACAATTTCACATTGTAGTGGGAATTTCATTATAAAACATAAAACAGACAATTATGAAAAAGATTGAAGCAATTATTCGAAAAACAAAATTCGAAGAGGTGTGGGAAGCCCTAAGGGAAGCAGGCATCGAATTTTTCTCGTACTGGGATGTGCGCGGTGTCGGCCAAGACAGGGAAGGCCGTGTATATCGCGGGGTTATTTACGACACTAGCACAATTGAACGCACTATTCTGTCGATTATCGTACGCGACAAAAACGTGGCAAAAACCGTAAACGCAATCCTTTCTTCTTCACGCACAGGAGAAATAGGCGATGGCAAAATTTTCGTTGTTCCCATCGAAGAGTCCTACCGAATCCGCACAGGAGAAAAAGGAGACGAATCACTTTACATCAAAGGAAAAGAAGAGTAAAAAAAGCAAAAAACATTTATCATGGAAGAACTTTCGATTTCGATTAACAACATATGGGTTTTGGTTGCCACATTCCTTGTAATGTTTATGCAGCCCGGTTTTGCGATGGTTGAGGCAGGTTTCACCCGGTCTAAAAACACTGCAAACATTCTGACAAAAAACTTGATGGACTTTGCCATTGGCTCCATTTTGTTTTGGATTATTGGTTACACTTTAATGTACGGCGATTCAATAGCTGGTTTTATTGGCAAACCAAGTTTGTTTTTTAACGACAACGGCATTGGCGATTACGCCAACACAACCGATTTAATGTTCCAAACCGTTTTTGCAGCTACCGCAGCAACAATTGTTTCGGGAGCCGTGGCCGAACGCACAAAATTTAATGCATATCTAATATTCACAATAGTAATCACCGTTTTCATTTACCCGATTTCGGGGCACTGGAAATGGGGAGGCGGCTGGCTCGATCAACTGGGATTTCTGGATTTCGCCGGTTCAACAATAGTTCACTCCGTTGGCGCCTGGGTAGGACTGGCAGGAGCAATTATGTTAGGCCCCAGAACCGGGAAATACGTAAAAGGAAAGGCAAAAGCCATCCCCGGACACAACCTTACTTTTGCTGCACTCGGAGTATTCATTTTATGGTTTGGCTGGTTCGGCTTCAACCCGGGCTCGCAGCTCGGTGCCGCCGGAAACGAAAACACAGTAGCCATTGCTCATATTGCACTCACCACCAACCTTGCAGCAGCTGGCGGAGCGGTTTCGGCTCTTCTCATTTCGTGGTGGCGCTACAAACGCCCGGCTTTGTCGCTAGCACTTAACGGCGCGCTGGCCGGACTGGTTGCCATTACTGCAGGCTGCGACATTGTGAGCCCCGGCGGAGCACTCATTATTGGTCTGGCTGCCGGAATCATTCTTGTTTTCAGCGTAGAAATAATTGACCAAAAATTTAAAATTGACGACCCGGTAGGAGCAGTTTCCGTGCATGGCGTAAACGGTGCTTTCGGAACGCTGGCCGTTGGGCTATTTGCCACAGAAGGCGGCCTGTTTTACGGCGGTGGCGCCAGCTTGCTAATATCGCAGATAATTGGCATAGTTGCCGTTTTTGCATGGGCATTCGGATTAGGACTTATTCTTTTCAAAATAATAAAAGTAACAATCGGCTTGCGTGTATCCAAGCGCATTGAAGAAGAAGGTCTCGATGTATACGAACATGGAGAAAGTGCCTACAACTAAACACCTTCTTCAGCTTTTTAGTCTGTAGCTGTCTGTTTGGAGCCGCTACGTAGGGGCGGCTCCTAATTTTTTCAAGCAGCAAAAAATACATCAACAACAATACAATACAGATAAAGGGAAGCAGAGAAAAGTGTTTGCTCAATTACCAGACGAACCGATTCCATTTTTATGTGATCGGTTCTTTTTATTTCTCTATTTTTGTGCCCTCACAAAATATATAATTGAATATGCAAACTTGGTTCGAATGTAAAGTTAAATACACAAAAGTTCTGGACAGCGGGAAAGAACAGACCACAACAGAAAACTTTTTACTTGATGCCGTTTCATTTACCGATGCTGAAACACGAATGATCGGGCAAATGCGACAAATAGTAAAAGGCGAGTTCAATGTAACAGACATTAAAAAGTCGAGAATTGCCGAAGTATTTCCGTTCGAGAGTGGCGAATGGTGGTTCAAAGCTACCATCAACCTGGTAACTATCGACGAAGAAGCCGGAAAAGAGAAAAAACTCCGCACTTACTATCTGATAATGGCCGATGATATTAAAGAAGCCCTGCAAAGGCTGGAAGAAAGTTTGTCGTACCTGGTAATTCCGTATGTAATTTCGTCGTTGGCAACAAGCAATATTGTTGACGTATTCCCATACGAACCGGCAGAAGCCGAAATCCCAGAAGGTTTTACACCCGTAGAATCTTAACCTTCATTTAAAATGTTTTCGCATTAAACAGGGTTGTGTAAAATCATCATTACTGAAAAATCAAAAAAATATTAAAGGTATTAAGGTATTGATAATAGTTCCTAATAATTCGTAAATTCGTTGATGTACTAATAAATACATCAGCTATGAAAAACTCGGAAAAGAATACACAAAAATCCCGGAAGAAGGACCGTAAGGAGATGATCCAATACATCAATCTCCAGCTGGCAGCTCTGGGACAACCCCTGTTTACTGACGAAAAAGAAGAAGGCATAAAGCTCGCAAACGCCAGGTTCATTATGCTGACAGAAGGGCTTATCACCAGTTTCAGAGAAAAAGCGAGGCTGCTTTCTGGCCACCTTTCTCCGGCTGACACCCGCATTCAAAACTTTATCGACGACTACTTAAAAGACACAAATTTCAACCAACCATACAGGCTTCCGGGCTCAACATTTGTTTTAAACCAGCCTGGAATGGCCAGGGAGGTGAGCCTCCCACCTGACGGCAATTCATTTCAAAACGAGCTGGTGAGTTCTTACCGGCTAAAACAGGGAATTTTAAATAATCCTGCCTCCGACAAAAGAACGACCAAAGGAACGTTTCACATTGTAGAAGGCGGGCTTCCGGTTGCCCTCGACAAAAAAGAGGTTCCAAAAATTGCTTTTGCACACATGCTTCACCACGCGCTTCATCCGTCAGACGAGATGAACATACTGCCTTTCACGGCCAGCCAGAAAGACAACGCAAAAACCATGGTTTCGCTTCTGCTTCGTCCGGTGGTTTGCCCCGAAGTAAAAGGGATAATCAGTGAAAAAAGCATGGAAATTCGTTTTTTTGCACCGGGGAGCCTGGTTAGTAATCTCGATTTTGTTGAAACCATTTTTGGAAATGCCGGCGACCACAACCTGGCTGAAAACGATGCCGCCCTCGACGTGGAACACTGGACCGGTCACACCGGATGTATTATACTGGCGCCTCAGCTCACCAAACTAAAAAAGAAAGATATTGGCCTTCCGCACTATAACGAAGCAAGCGAAAGGCAGCGAAATGACGGAATGTGCTGGAAAGATGAAAACGAGCTGTACAACGACGGCGGTGCATTCAAAATTACATGCCGCGACGAGCGAGGCGTTGTTGTTACGCTTATTGCCGACAACTATTACGGATACTCCAAAAAAGAGATAAAAACCCAGATAAGTTATTCGGCAAACCTTTACGGGCTGGTTGAAGAAGAACACGCAGGCGGGGCAATTGCTTTTCCGTGCGGAAACATGGGCGACAATATTTTCGGGGAGCCCTTTTCCGGAAAATTTCAAAACAAATACTCTTTTGAGGAGGTAAAAAAACTTTTGGCAGGCAGAATAAAAGTTATGCCAGAGAATTACGCCATCGACAAAAAATACCCGGACATTATATACATTCATGAACATGCCGACATTGACACAGGAACCGGTTTTATTAGCTGGCAACACAACGGGCAGACGCAAAAAATAAGGCTCTCGCCACAGAAAACGTACGTGCATCCCACAGGACATAAATTCCGACTGGTAAAACATCCCGAGCAACAGTTGTGGCGAATTATCGACACTGCTCCCGAAGGAATCTTCTGCCACAAACCCTGCACGGTTTCAGGGGGCGGAAAGTCGGAAATCTCCAAATCGATGCAGAATGCCATTCAATACGGCGCATTCTATATTCAGGATCTGGAGAAAGATTCTGAGATGGTTGACATGCTCATCAATTACGACTACTCGCACCGGTGGAAAAATATCTATCCCGACGCACGTCCTTCCCGCCCGTTTTTAAGCCCGCACAGAACGCTGGGATCGGCAGTAAAACTGCTCACACAATCCGATCAATATAACGATGAATACAACCAGTTTTTGGAAAACATACCAACTCACGTAAAAACCCTGGCTCTGTACATCAAACGGATGTATCGCACACAGCTTGACAAAGGGCCGTGGAGAGAGTACCTGAATGTGGAAATTGTAAACGGACGCAACGGGAATGCCTTGCGCTACAAGCACAACAAAATAATGGCGAGCTACGTGCGGATTGGCTTCAGCCCCGAAGGCAAGTGGTACATTCACAAACTCCGGTCTGACTTTATTCCCAGCCAGAAAATACAAATGGAAGACGACATTACGGCATCCATTACGTTTCCGGCCAATCGATTAAACGATTTAAATCCGCAGTATAAAAACAAAAGTGTAAAACTGGTTGCCAACTGTGAAAGCTACCTTTTCCAGCGCCCCGACGAAGCAATTATCAGAGGATACGACAAGGACGCCGAAGCGGATATTGTACACAACGATACATTCCTTACCAATTACGAACCACTCACCCGCCAGGATGCCATTGAGTTATGCGACGATGCCATTCATTTCGACCAATACACCGAGCCGGTTAAAGAACTGGTAAAAAAGGTAGTTGACGGGCACAGGGATTGTTATTTTGTATCGCCGGCGCACACCCGACTTGTAAACGGAATACCGACCAACAACCCGCGTTATTTGCAGCGTAATCTTTTCAAAAATGAAAACGAGGCAACGCATCTGGCAGAAACAGGAATCAGGCTATTCAGAAAAATCAACTCGGAAAACCCGGTACATTTCCCGGTAAACGCAGTTCTTCCGGGACGCAGAAACAACCCCGCAGAAAAAGAGAAAGGAATTCGTTCGCTGAGCGTGTACAACCCGATTCACTACCAGGAAATCCCGGAACTCTTCATGGATTTCATTTGCAGCCTTACCGGAAAATCTCCTTCTACAACAGGAGCAGGCTCAGAAGGAGCGCTCACCAAAGGGCCGTTTAACATGCTTGTTCCCACCACCGATTTAAACAATGCACTGCTTTCTTATATTTTATCGGAATACCAGGGATTTACTTCAGCTGCCGGTTACATCGGCAAAAACAAACGGTTCGACCACGACATCAGTATTCTGATTCCTGAAATATGGGCACGCCTGGAACCGGAAGACAGAGACGCGAAAAACCTTATAAAAAACAATTGCCTCGACAAACTGGAAGATTTTGAATACGAAGGCGAAAAAATTCTTGCCAGCAGGCTTGGGTACCGCATCAACAAAAATTTTGCATTTCGTTGCATGAACAAACTTTTTGACGAACCGCTTGAAGTATTCAACGAAAAGATGTTACACCCAGAGCTCCAGAGTATGGAAGATTATGCAGACGGGATAAAAAACATTGTGGAAGCACAGCAAAAAGTCGCATTACAATACTTCAAAGAAGGAAGCATCGAAGCGGCAATTCCTCCGCTGAAAATACTGCTGCATATTATGGCATACGGCCATTACCAGGGAAAAGAACTCAGCGACACGGAGTTGCGCAAAGAATTCGAAAGAGAACACGTTCTTCAGAGCGAATGGTACCTTGAAAGATTAAAGCTGAAACAAGAAAAAGAATCAGCGTTTCTTGCCCGCCAGATTCAATATTTGAAAAACTTTATGGCAGACCCAAACAACCAGTTGCTGGTAACAAAAATGGATATCGACGCCAGGCTAATAAAGGCAGAAAGCCAGTTGCTGTTTGCAAAGTCGGAACAATATATTGACAGTTTAAAAGGAACAATCGGAGCCGACCCTCTCTTCAAAAAATAACAAGAAAAAGCGACCTGCCGAGAACCCGGCAGGCCGCTTTCTAAAGTTAATTATCAGGCAGTTTAAAGATTTACCATTACTTTATAGAAATTGAATTCATCGCGCTTAATTGGATTAAACTGATAGTACGCGATTGCAATGCGGCAAATATCCCGTATGGTTTCATAAATTTCAGCAACTTCTTTTTGCCCGTGGGTATTTAACTCATTTTCATTTTCAAGAGTTTCGAAACAGCATTTGTATTCTTCAATTTGCTGAGCGGTTTCAATTATCTTATCAACCAACGACTCAGGAACACTTTTGTCTGTGATTTTCAGCCGGGTTTCCTCATCCAGATTTTTCACAAAAGTGGTAAGAAACATGTACAAACTGAGGTGATCTCCGTTTTTTGCATCGCTGAAATAATCGCTGTAGCCCAATCGTTTAAAGACATCTTTCAGGAAATTCTTATCCTTTTTAAAATCGACCTTCAGCGAGGCACGAAGCACTTTAAAACTTTGCAAGCCGGCAACCATAACTTCGTGCCAGGCACGGTATCGTTTGTCTTCGATACTGTCGAGGTTGTCAGCAAAATGTTTATCAATAACACTGTCAATCCAATCATTTAACGAAGCAGCATATTCACTATCCCACTCTTTTCTGATTCGGGAAAGCTCGTAAACGTTTTCTTTAAATGATTTTGCTATTTGTTGACAGGCCAGGATGGTGGCAATACTGGTACGACATGTAGTTGCGGTTTCCATGACAACGATTTTTTGAGTTAGCAGTATATACAAATCTACCAACTATCTCGCAAAAACGCCTGATAAACAGCCAAAAATATGAGATGTTTTACAGTTATGTTATGAAACTATGTTACAAAACAATGTTCTGAAAAGCATTTCTTTTGGCTGAATAAAGAAATTTTTCCGTAATATATTTATCGTTAGAAAGTTACGCAGCAAGCAATTACGAGTGCCTTCTTTTTAACTCCCGTGCAATATCGTCGAGACGATATCCTTTGTGTGACAACAGAACAATCAGGTGATAAATGAGGTCGCTGGATTCGTAAATAAAATTCTCATCGTCGTTTGCCATGGCTCCGATAATGGTTTCCACAGCTTCTTCTCCAACTTTCTGAGAAATTCTCCGAACACCTTCTTTAAACAACGATGTGGTGTAAGAACCTTCCGGCATCTCCTTTTTGCGCTTGTCGATAAAATCCTGCAGGTAGCTGAGGAATTCGATTCCCGACTCTTTGTTGGTTTCAAAAAAGCAGGTATCGGCGCCAGTGTGGCAAACCGGCCCAACCGGATTTGCTTTTATCAGCAGCGTATCGTTATCGCAATCCACAAGAATAGACACAACATTCAGGAAATTACCTGATTCTTCGCCTTTGGTCCACAACCGGTTTTTTGTCCGGCTAAAAAAAGTAACCTTCCCTAATTCTTCTGTTTTTTCAAGAGCCTCCCTATTCATGAAGCCAACCATTAAAACTTTTTGTGTCGAATTATCCTGGATAACTGCCGGAACCAGTCCGTTCAGTTTATTAAAGTCGATTTTTTCAATTTCTGAATACAGATTCATAACAATAAAATTTATCGCGAATTTAACGATTTACGGGTTAGCGCACCACAATTCCTTTTTCTCTTAAATAAAACTTAAGCTCGGGTATCGGTATTTCGTTGTAATGGAAAATGCTTGCTGCTAATCCGGCATCGGCTTTTCCTTTTGTAAACACGTCATAAAAATGCTCTTTGGCCCCGGCGCCACCTGAAGCAATAATCGGAATTTTTAATGAGTCGGCCAGTCGGGCAAGTTGTTCGTTGGCAAAACCGCTTTTTGTCCCATCGTGATTCATTGAAGTAAACAGAATTTCGCCGGCACCGCGGTCTTCGGCTTCTTTTGCCCACGAAAAAAGTTCTTTTTCGGTAGGAATACGCCCGCCGTTTACCGTAACTGTCCAGTGGTCGTTCTCATCTGCACGAGCATCAATAGCCGTAACAACAAACTGGCTTCCAAAGCTTTTTGCCATATCGTCGATAAGCTGCGGGTTACGAACAGCAGACGAATTGATGGAAATTTTATCGGCTCCGGCGCTGAGCAACTTCTCGGCGTCGCCCAGCTCGCTGATTCCTCCGCCAACAGTAAACGGGATGTTCAAATGCCGGGCAATCCGTTTTACCAAATCCACAAAAGTTTTGCGGCCTTCGTGTGTTGCTGTAATATCCAGAAAAACCAACTCGTCTGCACCATCGGCAGCGTACTTGGCACCCAGCTCCACCGGGTCGCCCACCTCTTTAATATCCACAAAATTTATCCCTTTTACGGTTTTTCCGTTGCGGATATCGAGGCATGGTATTATTCGTTTTGCAAGCATTCTAAATCAAAAATTTCAATTTAAACATCAAGTTTCCGACTCCTCATCGTACCGGAAAGTTCTTCTTTATTTACCTTCCAGATTATATTTCTCAATCTCTTGCAGGCTTAGTTTTCCTTCGTAAATTGCTTTACCGGTAATTACGCCCGGCACATTTGCTTCGGCAAGTTTAAAAATGTCATCCATTGAAGCAATGCCTCCCGAAGCTACAATTTCCACGTCGGGGAAATTCTCCATAATTTCGGCATACAAATCAAAAGCAGGCCCGGAGAGCATCCCGTCGCGGCTAATATCCGTTGAAATTACTTTGCGAATTCCCTTTTCATGAAACGTCGAAATAAAATCAATTACAGACAATTCAGTGCTTTCCTGCCAGCCGCTCACAGCAATTTTTCCGTCTTTGGCATCAGCGCCCAGAATAATTTTTTCACTTCCGTATTGTTTCAGCCATTGTAAAAACACTTCCGGCTCTTTTACGGCAATGCTCCCGCCGGTAACCATTGCGGCGCCGGAGTTAAACGCAATTTCCAGGTCTTTATCCGATTTTAAGCCACCGCCAAAATCGATAACCAAACTTGTTTTGGAAGCAATTTGCTCAAGTACTTTGTAGTTTACAATGTGCTTGGCTTTTGCACCGTCCAAATCAACCAGGTGCAGCCTGTGTATTCCTGCGCCCTCAAACATGCGCGCTACTTCCAGCGGATTTTCGTTGTAAACCGTTTTCCGGGCGTAATCACCCTGCGAAAGCCTTACACATTTGCCTTCGATAATATCAATGGCCGGAATTATTTCAATCTTGTTCATTTTTTGTTGCGAGACTTTTATGACAGCACTTTACTGCGCCTGTTCCAAAATCATTTTCAGCACAGCCTGCGCTGTAATTTCGCGGTTTGCTGCCTGTTCAACAACCACCGACCATGGGCCGTCGAGCACACCGTCGGTAACCACCACGTTACGACGCACCGGCAAGCAGTGCATAAATTTGGCATTGTTGGTCAGTTTCATCTTTTCTTCGTTCACCGTCCAGCCAAAGTCTTTGGAAAGAATTTTTCCGTAGCTGCTATACGATGCCCAGTTTTTCGCATAAATAAAATCAGCACCTTCAAAAGCTTTATTCTGGTCGTACTCCACTTTTACGTCGCCCATAAACTGAGGCGCCAGTTCGTATCCTTCGGGATGAGTAACCACCAGCTCGTAATCCGTTTCGCGCATCCATTCCACAAACGAGTTAGGAACAGCCTGCGGTAATGCGCGAGGATGCGGAGCCCAAGTCATTACAACTTTGGGGCGTTCTTTTGTTTTAAATTCTTCAATAGTTACCAGGTCGGCGTAACTTTGCAACGGATGGCGGGTAGCTCCTTCCATGCTCACAATAGGCACGCCGGCGTATTCCACAAACTGATTCAGGATATTCTCAGCATAATCGTCTTCCTTATTCTGATATTTGGCAAACGCACGAACGCCAATCACATCGCAATATTTTCCGATAACCGGAATCGCTTCTTTCAGGTGTTCCGGCTTATCGCCGTCCATAATTACACCCAATTCCGATTCAAGCTGCCAGCCGTCTTCGTTCACATTCATCACCATGGTATTCATGCCTAAATTCATGGCGGCTTTCTGAGTACTCAGCCGGGTTCGTAAACTCGAATTAAAAAATATGAGCACCATGGTTTTATTTTTACCGAGGTGTTGGTACGCGAACCTGTTTTTTTTGATTTCAAAAGCTGTTTCAACCGCTTTTTTTAAATCAGGAATATCTTTTACTGATGTGAAATTTTTCATGAACGTAACTATTCTAAAGTGTTTAATGAATCTGATTATTTAGGGCGAACCTGTCCGTCGCCTTCAATAATCCATTTGTAACTGGTAAGTTCTTCCAAAGCCATGGGGCCGCGTGCATGCAGTTTTTGGGTACTGATGCCAATTTCTGCGCCAAGTCCAAACTGTGCCCCGTCGGTAAATGCGGTGGAAGCATTCGAGTAAACAGACGATGCATCAACGAGTTTGCGAAACATTTCAATGCGTTCCGGATTCTCTGAGATGATCGCTTCGCTGTGTTTCGAACTGTTTTTATTAATATGATCGATTGCCTCTTCAAAAGTATCTACTGTTTTTACCGACATTTTCAACGAGAGAAATTCTGTTCCAAACGACTCTTTTGTAGCTTTAAGCAAAAGCTCTTCGGAGTAATTTCCCTGCAACTTTTCGTAAGCTTTTTCATCGGCATAAATAATCACTTTCTCGTCGGAAAGCCGGCCGGCAAATGCGGGCAAATCGCCCAGGCGGCTCCGGTGAATCACCAGGCAATCCAGCGCGTTGCAAACAGATGGCCTGCGGGTTTTGGCGTTAAAAATAATTTCGCGCCCTTTTTCTGCATCGCCAAACTCATCGAAATAAGTATGGCAAATGCCTGCTCCGGTTTCAATTACCGGAATTGTAGCATTTTCGCGCACAAAATTTATAAGCCCCTGGCTACCGCGCGGAATAATCAAATCGATGTAGCCGCGTGCCCTGAGCATTTCGTTGGTTTCTTCGCGACCGGCCGGAAGCAAATCTACCGTGTTTTTATCGAGGCCGTGTTTTCCCAGCACATTTTGAATGATAAAAACAATGGCCGTATTGGAATGAATGGCATCGCTTCCGCCCTTGAGCACGCAGGCATTTCCAGACTTCAAACAAAGAGAAAAAACATCGAAAGTAACATTCGGGCGCGCTTCGTAAATAATACCGATTACCCCAAACGGAACAGTAACCTTTTTGATATCTAATCCGTTGGGCCTTACGGTTTCTTTCAGCACTTTGCCAACCGGACTTTCCAGCCCTGCCACATTCCTGATGTCGGCAGCAATTCCTTCAATGCGTTCTTTGGTAAGTTTCAGACGGTCAAACTTCGGATCGTTCTGATCCATCCGATCCAAATCCTTTTTATTCTCTGCCAAAATTGAATCGACATTCTTTTCTGCTTCATCTGCCAAATCGAGCAAAACCGTGTTTACAGTTTTTTCAGTTACCAAATTCAGCTTGCGGGAAGCAGCTAAAACCTGCTGCAGTTGTTTTTCAATCTTCATGCTTACCGTTTGTTGTTTTTTCCATGTACAAGTAATCGTAATGAACCAGCGCTTTCTGCTTTTCAGACCGCTTTTCTGATTCTACCTTATCGGAGCTGTATTGTGCTTTTCCCAATCCGATGGTTTCTCCGGACTCGTCCACAATTCGTATCAGATCGCCTTTTTTAAACTCATTTTCGATGGTTACAATTCCAACCGGCAAAAGGCTCACTGCTTTTTCCGATTTCAACGCAGAAGCAGCACCGGCGTTAACCACCACTTTTGCTTTGGCAAAACCGTCAGAATAAGCAATCCACTTTTTTACGCCGCTTGCCGATTTTTCGGCAGGTTCGAACCAGGTGTGCGGAACATCTTTGCCGGCCAGAATATTTACCAGAACATTATCCTTAAAACCGTTAGCCAGATGGACGCCAACACCGTCGTTGGCCAATTTTTTTGCAATTCTGAATTTGGTAAGCATTCCGCCGCGCCCAAACTCTGAATGGTGCCCCGAAATTGCATTTTCGGGCTCGTCGTCGTCAATGCCCACTTTCTGAATCAGTTTGGCATTTTCGTTGCCGGGAGGCGCCGTGTAAACGCCATCTACATTACTCAAAATAATAAGAGCTTCAGAATCAACCATCGAAGCAATCAGCCCCGAAAGCTCATCGTTATCGGTAAACATCAGTTCGGTTACCGAAATCGTATCGTTTTCATTAACAATCGGAATAACTTTATTTTCGAGCAATGTGGTAAAGCAATTCTTCATATTGAGATAATGCCTTCTGCTCGAAAAATTTTCCTTGGTAGTAAGCACCTGGGCACACACCATCCCGTCTTCCTGAAAAAAATCGGAATAACGCGAAATCAGTTTTACCTGTCCCAGTGCAGCCCACAACTGCCGTTGCGAAACAGCATCGAGTTTGTGTTCTGGCTCAAGCACAGCCCTGCCTGCAGCCACTGCTCCCGACGATACCAAAACCACCTCTACCCCATTTTTATGAAGAAGAGAAATTTGGTCAACCAGGTGTGCAATGCGCGCCACATTAAGCGTTCCGTCGGCTTTTGCTAAAACATTACTGCCTACTTTTACCGTTATTTTATGGTACTTAAACTGCACAACCTTCTACTTCTTTAAATCATTTTCCATTTTTTTATAAGAAGCCAGAATCCCCTGAATCAAAGACGAACTGAACCCTTTGTGCTCCATCTCGTTCAGACCGGTAATGGTAACACCACGCGGAGTGGTTACTTTATCGATTTCCCGTTCGGGATGATGCCCGGTTTGCAAAATAAGTTCGGTAGCCCCTTTTACTGTTTGGGCAGTAATGAACTGTGCCATTTCGGCGCCAAACCCGATTTCGATGCCGCCCTGCATGGCTGCCCGGATGTACCGCAAAGCGTAAGCAATTCCGCACGACGACAACGCAGTGGCAGCCGCCATCAACTCTTCCGAAATTTCAATGGTTTTACCCAGCTCGTCGAAAAGCGCAATAACGTATTCACGTTGTGCTTCAGCTTTCGCGTTGGAAGAGATGCATGTCAGTGATTCCTGCAAAGCAATTGCAGTGTTGGGCATTACCCTGAAAATAGGAATGTTGTTTCCGGCCATCTGTTCCAATTCGGCAATTGTGGTTCCGGCAACAATCGAAATCAATACTTTATCCGGCCCCAGTGCAGGTTTTATATTTTCTAAAACTTGCTTAATGTGATATGGTTTTACCGAGGTAATTATAACATCTGCATGCTGCGCAGTTACCAGGTTCTGTTCCGAGCCATGAACCCCTCTTTTACCCATTTCTTCCAACACACTTTTTTTACTGTCTGAAATATAGATATCATCGGCAGCAACAAAGCCCGATTTTAGCAATCCTAACAGAATGGCACCACCCATGTTGCCAACTCCTATAATTCCTATTTTCTTTTTTTCCATGATTTTTATCCTATTTTTCCATCAAAGATGCAGAAACTTCTGCAAAAGCTTTTTTAAAAGCGCTCAAAAAAGCATCTGCTTCTCCTTTACTTAAACATAGCGGTGGTAATAAGCGAATCATGTTCTGCCCCGACACACCCGTAAAAATTTTATGTTTGAAAAGTAAATTTTTTCTTAGCTCGGAAACTGGGAACGGAAATTCGAGGCCAATCATCAATCCTTCTCCCCTAATTTGAAAAACATCACTAATCCCGGCCAGTTTTTCCATCAGATAATTTCCTATTTCTTCTGCATTTTGAACAAGGTTTTCGCTTTGAATCACATCCAGCACCGCAATTGCAGCAGCGCAAGCCAGATGATTGCCACCAAAAGTGGTTCCCAACATGCCCGGCCAGGGTTTAATTTCGGGTTGAATAAGCACCCCGCCAATAGGAAAACCATTTCCCATTCCTTTGGCTACCGTAATAATATCGGGTTTTACAGCAGTGTGCTGGTGGGCAAAGAAACGTCCGCTACGCCCGTAGCCCGACTGAACCTCGTCGAGAATAAGCATGCTTCCGTATTTTTCGGTCAGCGCTTTTAGTCCTTCCAAAAATTGCGGATCGGGAATATTTATTCCGCCAACGCCCTGAATTCCCTCAATAATAACCGCTGCAGCCTGTTCCGACTGTAGCGCAGTTTCGGTTGCTTCCAAATCATTAAACGGGAGGAAAATCACATTCTCTGTTTCGTTTGCAGGAGAAACAATCTTCGGGTTGTCGGTTACTGCCACAGCCGCAGAAGTACGGCCATGAAATGCTTTCTTGTAGGCAATCAGTTTTTTCCTTCCCGTAACAAACGAGGCCAGCTTAATTGCATTTTCGTTGGCTTCTGCCCCCGAGTTGCATAAAAAAAGCTGATAATCGTCGTAACCGGAAATTTTTCCAAGCTTTTCAGCCAGTTCATTTTGCAGCGGATTTTGTACAGAATTACTGTAAAAACCCACCTTACTTACCTGCCCAGAAATTGCCGAAACATAATGCGGATGGCTGTGCCCAATTGAAATAACAGCGTGACCTCCGTACAAATCGAGGTATTTGGTTCCTTCGGAATCCCAAACATAACAGCCCTTAGCTTTTACGGGAGCTATATCAAAAAGCGGATATACATCAAAAAGTTTCATTTGCTTAAAATTGTCTGTTTTATGAAAAGAAGAAACCCGGAAAATTCGATCATTTCCTGTTGAATTTCATTCTTATATTCTATTCAAAACAAAAACCGGGAAGCCGAAAACAAAAGAAGGAACGAAACACATAAAAAGAGCATTCCGGCCTTTCGACGATTTATGTTTTCAATCTTTTTTAGAACGCCACCGGTTTCAAATTCAGTCCGGTTGTTTCACCAAGACCGAACATCAGGTTCATATTCTGCACGGCCTGCCCCGAGGCTCCTTTAATCAAATTGTCAGTAATACTTATTATCACCAGCTTATCTTTATGTTTTTCGAGATAAAGAATGGCTTTGTTTGTATTAACAACCTGTTTCAACGACGGATTTTTTTCTGACAAAAACACAAACGGGTGGCCGCTGTAAAAATTACGGTACAACTCGTTCGCTTCTTCTACTGTGCCGTCGAAGCGCGTGTAGGCAGAAACAAAAATTCCGCGGGTGTGATTTCCCCGGATTGGAACAAAGTTGAATCCTTCGGAAAACCCCGGCTGAAGCTGATTCAGGCTCTGCAAAATCTCCCCTTCGTGCTGGTGCTCAAAAATTTTGTACGCAGAGAGGTTATTGTTTCGCCAGCTAAAATGCGAAGTTGCGGTTGGCTTTTGCCCTGCACCGGTAGAACCGGTAATCGCCTGGATGTGTACTTCTCCTTTCAGCAAATTACCTGCTGCCAAAGGCAACAAAGCAAGTTGAATTCCGGTAGCAAAGCACCCCGGATTAGCAATTAACGATGCTTTCTGAATGGCCTCGCGGTTTAACTCCGGCAACCCGTAAACGAAATTATTTCCTTCGCGTTTCAGTCTGAAATCGTGGCTCAAATCCACCACTTTCAAACCATCCGGCAGGTTATTGTTTTCAACAAATTCTATTGATTTCCCGTGCCCCATGCAAAGAAAAATAACATCCGCTTCTTCAAATGGAAGATCGCCGGTAAAACGCAACCCGGTGCTGCCCAGCAAATCGAGATGCACATCGGAAACCAGGTTTCCGGCATTGCTTGAACTTTGAATAAATGCTATTTCGACGTTGGGATGCCAGAGCAAAATCCGCAGCAATTCTCCTGCGGTATATCCTGCTCCTCCAACAATTCCTACTTTAACCATTTTTCAGATTTTGTTATTCACCTTGTGGTAAATTTTCAGCGAATTAGACAAGATTTTTGTAAACCCTTTAATATCGTCTGCAGTCCATGCTTTCACTGTTTCGCCGTAATCACCAAATCCGGAATTCATTAAATCGTGTTCCGACTCTATTCCCTGAAGCTCGAAACGGTACGGTTTCAATTTTAGAAACACTTTACCCGTAACATTTTCCTGCGTTGCTTCGAGGAATGTTTCGATGTTGCGCATTACCGGTTCCTGGTACATGGCTTCGTGTAAAAACATTCCGTACCAGTTGCCCAGTTGTTCTTTCCAGTAGGCCTGCCATTTGGTAAGCGTATGTTTTTCGAGCAGGTGATGTGCTTTAATTATTACCAGCGGAGCCGCCGCTTCAAATCCTACCCGGCCTTTAATACCAATGATAGTGTCGCCCACATGAATGTCGCGACCAATGGCGAACTTGGAGGTAATTTCTTCCAAAGCCTGAATAATTGCCGGACCGTTGGCATATTCTTTCCCGTCGATTGTTTTCAGCTCTCCTTTTTCGAAACCCAAAACAATGTCTTTTTCTGAATGTTCTTCGAGCTGGCTTGGGTATGCTTCGTTGGGCAAACCTTTATCTGAAGTAAGCGTTTCTTTTCCGCCTACGCTTGTTCCCCAAATTCCCTGGTTAATGGAATACTCCATTTTTTTGAAATCTTCGTCGATACCGTGTTTCTTCAGAAAATCGATCTCTTCCTGACGGCTAAGCATCAAATCGCGAATAGGTGTAATAATTTCAATTTCGGGTGCCAGCACCTGAAAAGTAAGGTCGAACCGCACCTGGTCGTTTCCGGCACCGGTGCTTCCGTGGGCAATGTACTGCGCCCCTATTTTTTTTGCATAGTCGATGGTGGCAATCGCCTGGAACGCCCTTTCGGAACTCACCGAAATCGGATAAGTATTGTTTCTTAAAACATTTCCAAAAATCATGTAACGAATACATTTTTCGTAGTATTCTCCTGTTACATCCAGAGTTACGTGTTCTTTTGCCCCCAGCTGGTATGCTTTCTCTTCAATTTTTTTCAACTCGGCTTCAGAAAACCCGCCTGTATTTGCAATGGCAGTATAAACTTCAAATCCTTTTTCTTCCTTTAAATACTTTACACAAAACGAGGTATCCAGCCCCCCGCTAAAAGCCAAGACTAATTTTTTTCCCATAGCGATTTTTTTTAAAAAGAGTAACGGTAACGCCCAAAAACAATTTAAAAACTATTCATTTTTTGGGTTATAACATTGCTATCTGTTTAATTTACTGAAGCGACGCCCCGTCACTCTTTAGATTCTTATTTTTTTTTATGAATTCGTGCTTATGACTACCGAATCCGTTTTTCGGTTTCAGATTTTTTACCACGTCCATCAAACTCCTTTTCCGTATTCCATTCCCTGCTTTCTGCACATCTTCCCACGCAGGGTCAAACAGCATACCTGTACAAAGGCACTTGGTACGATCCATACGTTCGAGTATGTCATAGTTTACACAACTTTTACATCCGTTCCAAAACTGGCTGTCGTCTGTAAGTTCAGAAAAAGTAACCGGCTTGTAACCCAGCTCATGGTTAATTTTCATTACGGCCAAACCGGTTGTTAAACCGAATATTTTGGCTTCGGGATATTTCTCACGCGAAAGCTGAAATGCTTTCTGCTTGATCTCTTTTGCAAGTCCGTGACCGCGGTACTCGGGCACTACAATCAACCCCGAATTGGCCACAAACCCTTTATTTCCCCAGGTTTCGATGTAACAAAAACCTGCAAATGTTTTTCCGTCGAGCGCAATAATTGCCTTGCCTTCTTCAATTTTTGAAGCAAGGTATTCATGAGTTCTTCTTGCAATACCAGTTCCGCGTTGTTTTGAAGCGATATCAATGGCATCGTTTATTACATCAACGTATTTTATGTGCTCTTCTCCGGCAACTAAAACTTTCAAATTTTTCAACTCCTTCATTTCTACAACTTATTTTTGAGCTTTGGAATAATTGAAACCAAGGCATTAATCAAATCACTATTTGTCGTTCCCTCTCTTCTTATTATTAATATTGTATCGTCTCCGGCAACCGTTCCCAGTATTTCCCATTGCCTCGCGCTGTCTACAACTGCAGCAATGGTACTGGCATAACCGGGCAACGTTTTCATTACCGCCAGACTGCCGGAAAACTCCAGCCCTTTAAAACCTTCGGCCAAAAAATTGTCTTTTGAACGAATGGGCCTGATATCATCCGAGCCGTCATCCGGAATAACGTAAATGTACCCTTTCAACGGATGAGGAACTTTAGCCACTTGCAAAAACTTCAAATCGCGGGAAAGAGTAGCCTGAGTTAATTCATAGCCTTTAATTTTTAGTGCTGCCAATAATTCTTCCTGACTGCTCACATTCTCTTTTGCAATTATCCGTCTTATTTCAAGCTGGCGCTGTACCCGGTTCTTCATTGTGAATAATTATACATTTTTGATGCAAAAATATACATTTTTTTATCAACGCAAGTTTTTTTAAAAGAAATATTATTAATTTTGTCCCAGTTTTTACAAAAACTTCATCAAGAAAAGATTCATGGGGAATAAAACAGGTACATTAAAAAAGATAATTCAAAATAATGCGTTTGGACCAATTGCGGGGCAGGCGCATTTTTTTTAACCGATAATTGAACATGTTACAAGTAAAACAAGCAAAACTCACACTCGAAGACGGGACCGTTTTCGAAGGGAAGTCGTTCGGAAGTGAAAAGCCGGTTGCAGGAGAGGTGGTTTTTTACACTGCAATGACAGGCTATCCGGAAAGCCTTACAGACCCATCGTACACAGGACAAATTCTGGTTTCCACCTACCCGATGATTGGCAACTATGGAGTTCCTTTTAGCGAAACAGACGAAGGTATCCACAAGTTTTTTGAGTCAAACAAGCTCCACATCAGCGGCCTTGTCATCTCCGATTATTCATTTAAATTTAGCCACTGGAATGCCGAAAAAAGCCTCGCTGCGTGGTTAAAGGAGTTTGACATTCCCGGGATTTTTGACATCGACACCCGCGCCTTAACAAAAATTTTACGTGAGAAAGGTTCCATGTTGGGAAAAATTGAATTCGGCAATGAAACCATCGATTTTTACGACCCAAACAAAGAGAACCTGGTTGCCCGCGCCAGTTGTTCCCAGCGCGAAGTTTACGGGAACGGAGAACACCGCGTTGTACTGATCGACTGCGGCGTAAAAAATAACATCATCCGTTGCCTGCTAAAACGTGGCACCACGGTAATCAGGGTACCATGGGATTACGATTTCAGCACCGAAGATTACGACGGCGTTTTTATCTCGAACGGCCCCGGAGACCCGGCAATGTGTAACGAAACGGTCCGGAACATCAAAAAAATAATGGATGCCGACAAACCTGTAATGGGAATTTGCCTCGGGAACCAATTGCTTGCCAGGGCAGCCGGGGCCAACACATACAAACTAAAATACGGCCACCGCAGCCACAACCAGCCGGTTTTGCTTCAGGGAACCGACAAATGCTACATAACCTCGCAAAACCATGGTTATGCCGTAGCTACAGAAACTCTTCCTGACGGATGGGAACCAATGTTTACCAACGTAAACGACAATACCAACGAAGGAATCAGGCACAAAACCAAGCCGTTTTTCTCCACACAGTTTCATCCGGAAGCCTCAAGCGGCCCGACTGACACCGAGTTCCTGTTTGACGATTTTATTCAGAACATAAAAAATTACAAAAAATCGGTTAACGCATAACGCATTTCATCATGATAAATCCAAAAATAAAAAAAGCAATTATCCTCGGTTCGGGGGCATTAAAAATAGGCGAAGCCGGGGAGTTCGACTATTCCGGTTCGCAGGCCTTAAAAGCGCTGAAAGAAGAAGGAGTGGAAACGGTCCTTATAAATCCGAACATCGCAACCATTCAGACTTCGGAGGAAATTGCAGATAAAATTTATTTCCTTCCGGTTACCCCTTATTTTGTTGAAGAAGTTATAAAGAAGGAAAATCCACAGGGAATTTTGCTGGCGTTTGGCGGGCAAACCGCACTAAACTGCGGCGTGGCGCTCTACAAATCCGGCGTACTCGAAAAATACAACGTAGAAGTTGTTGGAACTCCGGTACAATCGATAATCGACACCGAAGACCGCGACATCTTCCGCAAAATGCTGGATGAGATTGATGTAAAAACGCCTCAAAGTATTGCTGCGTCTAACATGGACGAAGCAAGGGCAGCTGCAAAAGAAGTAGGTTTCCCAATTATTGTCAGGGCTGCATATACCCTGGGCGGACTGGGAAGTGGTTTTTGCGAAAATGAGCAGGAACTGGAAGCACTGGCCGCAAAAGCTTTTTCCTATTCGCCACAAATTCTTGTGGAAGAATCAATAAAAGGATGGAAAGAAGTTGAATACGAAGTAGTGCGCGACCGTTTCGACAATTGCATCACGGTTTGTAACATGGAGAACTTTGACCCGCTGGGAATTCACACGGGCGAAAGTATTGTGGTAGCACCGTCGCAAACGCTTACAAACGCAGAGTACCATAAACTGCGCGAGATATCCATAAAGATTATACGCCGGGTTGGCGTTGTGGGAGAATGCAACGTGCAGTTTGCCCTCGACCCTAACTCAGAAGACTACCGGGTTATTGAGGTAAATGCAAGGCTGTCGCGCTCGTCGGCACTGGCATCGAAAGCTACGGGTTACCCGCTGGCTTTTGTAGCTGCAAAACTTGGGCTTGGCTACGGGCTTCACCAACTTAAAAACTCGGTTACCAAAGTAACCACAGCGGCATTTGAGCCGGCGCTCGACTATTGCGTGGTTAAAATTCCACGCTGGGACCTCAACAAATTCATCGGGGTTTCGAAAAACATCGGCAGCTCCATGAAAAGTGTTGGTGAAATTATGGCCATCGGGCGCACTTTTGAAGAAGCCATTCAGAAGGGAATCCGGATGGTTGGCCTGGGAATGCACGGTTTTGTGGGGAACAAGGAAGAAATCAACATCGAAGAAATTGAATCGGAACTTACCAATCCTACTGACCGGAGGATCTTTGCCATTGCCGAAGCATTTAACAAAGGCTACTCCATTGACGACATCCACGACAAAACAAAAATTGACCGGTGGTTTCTGTACCGATTGAAGAACATTCATAATATTAAACTTGAATTACTGAAAGTTAACAACCTGGAAAATCTTCCGGCAGGCTTACTTAAAATGACAAAACAGGCAGGATTTTCAGATTTTCAGGTTGCCAGAATGCTTTTCAACAGCTCCAACCAGAACATTCAGGAAGATTTACTGAAAGTGCGGGCGTTCAGAAAAGAACACGGAATTGTGCCTGCGGTAAAACAGATAGACACACTGGCAGGAGAATATCCGGCGCTTACCAACTACCTTTATTTAACGTACAACGGCAGCGAGCACGACATTGAGTATTTAAATGACCACAAGTCGGTAATTGTACTCGGCTCGGGAGCCTACCGAATAGGCAGCTCAGTGGAATTCGACTGGTGTAGCGTAAATGCCATTGAGGCGATAAAAAAAGAGAATTACCGGTCGGTAATGATCAACTACAACCCGGAAACCGTAAGTACCGACTACGATACCTGCGACCGGCTTTACTTCGACGAATTGTCGTTTGAACGTGTAATGGACATCATCGATATAGAAAATCCACACGGTGTAATTATTTCGATGGGCGGCCAAATTCCAAACAATCTGGCCATGAAATTATACGGCCAGAAAGTTCCGGTTTTGGGAACTTCGCCGGTAAATATTGACAATGCAGAAGACCGCGAAAAATTTTCGTCGCTGCTTGACGAACTAAAAATCGACCAACCAAGGTGGGCACGACTTTCTACTTTCGACGAGATTTACAAATTTATTGACGAAGTGGGATACCCGGTGTTAATCCGCCCGTCGTACGTACTTTCCGGAGCCGCCATGAATGTGGTTTCCAACTCCAACCAGCTGGAATACTTTCTGGAAATGGCTGCCAATGTTTCAAAGGAACATCCGGTGGTGGTTACCGAATTTATTGAAGAAGCCAAAGAAATTGAGCTGGATGCAGTGGCACGCAACGGCGAACTGGTTGCTTATGCCATTTCGGAACACGTTGAATTTGCCGGAGTACACTCGGGGGATGCAACCATTGTTTTCCCACCTCAAAAGCTCTACATCGAAACCATCAGGCGGGTGAAAAAAATTGCCCGACAAATGGCCAAAGGCCTTGAAATAACCGGCCCGTTTAATATGCAGTTTCTGGCAAAAGACAATGACATTAAAGTTATTGAATGCAACCTGAGGGCATCGCGAAGTTTCCCGTTTGTTTCGAAAGTAATGAAGCTGAACCTCATCGAAATCGCAACAAAAGTAATGTTAGGCATACCGGTGGAAAAACCGGACAAATCGTTATTCGAACTGGATTACGTGGGAGTAAAAGCTCCGCAGTTTTCGTTTGCCCGCCTGCTAAAAGCCGACCCGGTGCTTGGTGTTGACATGGCTTCTACAGGAGAAGTGGGCTGCATAGGCGAAAACTATTACGAAGCTATTTTAAAGGCGATGCTTTCGGTAGGATACCGCATCCCTGTAAAAAATGTGCTTATTTCGTCAGGTCCGTCGCGCTCAAAAGTAGAATTACTGAAAAGCGCAAAAATGCTTGTGGACAAAGGGTACAATCTTTTTGCAACAGAAGGAACATCACGCTTTTTCTCAGAAAATGGAATAACCAACACTCTGCTCCACTGGCCGGATGAAGAAGACAGGCATCCGAACACCATCGAATTTATCAGAGAAAAGAAAATTGATTTGGTGGTTAATATTCCTAAAAATTACACAAAACGGGAATTGAAAAACGGCTATCAGATTCGAAGAAACGCCATCGACTTTAACGTTCCGTTGATTACCAATTCGCGAGTAGCCAGTGCCTTTATTTACGGCATTTGCAAATACAACTTAGACGACATCAGCATTAAAAGCTGGGATCAATATTAAAAAAGAAAACGGGCAGAAAGGCTTTTCAGTCTCTGCCCGTTTTTTTATTCTTCAACAATCCGGGTTGCTTTCTTGCAATCCTTTTTTATTTATTTCAATCGTGCTTTCCGAACTCTTAAAAAGAAGTAGGCTGTGGTAAGTACCGCGTAAATACCGGCCTGCAGGTAGAGCGTAAAAAGCTCTGTTTTAACCTCAGCCAGCCCTACTCCCATTGTTCGCAACCGCAAATAAGCAGGAACAACTGTGGTGCTCGGCATTATTTTCGACAAGGTAACCAACCAGTCGGGAATAGCTGAAACCGGCCACGACATCCCGGTTAAAAACAATGCTATAGGCGACAGAAACACCATAAAAACGATGGCTGATTCGCGGTGTTTAAACAACGTTGACAGGCCAATTCCCAGAAAAATAACTGCCAGTAAAAACGGGAACAGCAGCATCAAAACATCCATCATATTTGCTTTGTCGGGGTAGCTGAACCAATGATGTACCAACACAACCCCATACCCGATGTTAAGCAGAGAAATAATAACATAGGCTCCGGTCTTCCCGAACAAATAAGGAATTATTTCCCTTCGCCGATTTTGCTTCGGCAGTAAAAAAGGAGATGCTTTTGACTCAGAAAAAGAGCCGCCCAGCAGCCCAATACCAATAAGTAACGTTTGTTGAATAATAACCAAAATAAGTCCGGGCATAATAAAACTGCCATATGCCCCGGCCGGATTGTACAACACATGGGTTTGCACATCGATCGGATTGCTGTAAATTTTTGCCTGCTCAAACGATTTTCCTTCGGCCATATACCGCAAAACCGAAACACCTCCGCTAAAATATGCGTTGACTGTTGCCAATACCGTAAACTGATTTTTGTATTTCAAAAAATAACTGGCATCAGCATAAAGTGCTACATTGGTTTGCTTCCCGGAAAGTACGTCTTTCTGAAATCCTTTTGGAATAAGCACCACCCCTGAAATTTCATCAGACATAAAAAGATTTTCAGCCTGACTTAAATCAGCAGGCTGGTAAGTCACCTGCAACTCGGCAGAGGCATCAATCATTCCGGTGTATTTTCGGCTGGCTTCAGTATGATCCAAATCAACAACCCCGACAGACAGTTCGGTCATTGTTTCGTTGAAATAACCAATAGAATAAATAATTGGGTAAATAAGCATGGCTCCAATGAGAATAAGCATGGCTCCACCGTCAGAAAAAATGGCCTTCAGCTCCTTCTTAATATGAGCAGCCATCAGTTCCCAACCATTCATTTTGTTATATTTTTCATTCATTCTGTTTCATTTTTTTCTGCTCAAAACTTCTGTATCCTGTATTATTCACACAGCCTTTTAGGCTATTTCTTGCCCCAGTACTTCGGATTTTCCAAATACCGTTTGTATACTTTCAGAAAAGCCAAAGCGACCAACTGAAATATCAGAATATAACAGATGTACGGCAATGCATCTTTCACCGGGGCTCCGCGCAGCGACTGAGAAATCATAATTTTTTCCCACCAGGTAAACGGAAACAAGGCAGCAAACCATTGTGCAATTTTCGGCATTGCTTCCAGCGGCAGAGTCAGCCCCGAGAAGGTGATTCCCATCATGGAATAAGCACTGGCAAGAGAAAGAGCCAGTCTCAGGTTGATTGTTACTCCAACAAATATAAGCCCCATAAGCTGGTATGTAATAATGGTAATAAACTGCCCCACAAAAATAACCCAGTAACTACCGTTCAGAGGCATTCCTTCCATTTTGTATAACAGAAAGTTTATTAACATGGCAAAGCCGGAAAAAATAATGGTGTAGGAAAACATTTTTCCTGCTACTGCCAGCCGCACACTGTTGTTACTTGTTTCGAGCAAACTATGCCCGGTTCCTCTTTTCAATTCATTTCCCAACGTATAAATTGAACTCAACAGCACAAACAGGTACAGCATTACATAAAGCATGGCCGAGTTTAAAAAGTAACTGTAATTGGTGTAGGGATTAAACAATACATGCTTTTGAATATTGATTGGCAATACGCGGGTCATGGCTTCCTGTTTGTTCTTTCCGGTGAGCATTAGCTTTTTTAGCTGAATTCCGCCGGAAACAGTTCTCAGAGTTGTAAGCACTGACCGCTGAATCAGTCCTGACACAAGCACATTAGTTCCATTTACATACACAGGCAGTTCGGCTTTAGTTCCTTTGAAAACCGATTTTTCCAGATTTTCAGGAATAAAAACCACGGCATCAACCTGCCCTTTTTCGAGCATCTCTTTTGCCAGAAACAGATCAGGAACTTTAAAAACGACTTCTACATCGGGAGATGAGTTCAGGGCATTTATAATTTTCACACTCAGGGAAGAGTGATCCTGATCAACCACAGCGAGAGGAAGTTCTTTTACTGCTCCCTGACGAAAAATGAAAAACAACAAAAGGATGCCGATTAACGGGCCTCCGAACAGAAGGAACCGATAAGCAGGATTATGTTTTATCCGTTCTGCTTCCCGGTCGATAACGGAAAGCAAAGGATGTTTCCTCTCTTCCTTCATCGCTATTCTTCATTTAAAATTACCACAGCTGTCATTCCCGGACGTAATCCTTCTATTTTTTCAACAGGGCGTGCTTCAACTTCAAAAGATTTTAAATCAAACTCTCCCGAGGTTTTAGTTGCATTCCACCTTGCAAAATCTCCGGTAGCACTAATGTAGCTTACTTTAAAACTGAATTCTTTATTCTGAAGACCGGGTATTTTAGCCTGAAATGTACTGCCCATTGCAAACCGATCCATTAAATCTTCGCGAATAAACAGAGTAACCCAAATGTCATTCAAATCGGTAACAGTAACCACAGGGAAACCGGTAGGCACCAATTCTCCTGCTTCCACGTTTACACCCGATACTTCTCCATTTGCTATGGCGTTGATGGTCGTTTCTTCCAAATAAGCCTGCACCTGTTCAATGGCAGCATCGGCACGTTTAACCAGAGCAGCGGCAGCAGCTTTGTCTTCATCTCTTGCACCTTTTTCTGCTTTTTGCCAGATTGCTTTTGCGGCATTTGCAGACTCGCGCGCTGCTTTCATTTTTGTTTCTACTTCGTCGCGCTGCTGTTCAGGAACAACACCTTCTTTGTACAGGTTTTCAATCCGCGCAAAAGTTTTTTCTGCAAAAATTGCGGCAGCTTCGGCTTTTACATACACACTGTATGCGGCAGCAATATCTTCGGGCTGAGCTCCGTTTTGTGCTTTGCGGCTCTGCGCCTGAGCTGCAGAGCGAGCAGCATGTGCTTCTGCCAGTTTCGCATCAATTTCTGGGCTGCTGATAGAAAAAACAAAATCACCTTTTGTTACCTGCTGTCCTTTTTTAACGGCAATTTCCTGTATTCTTCCCGGTACTTTAGAAGCTACGCTGTACTGTTTCGCTTCTACCTCTCCCTGTATTACGAGCGGCTCTTTCTTTAATACTGTAACAAATGTGTAGCCAATAAAAGCAAGAATGGCAACAATTACAAGTATTGTGGTTAATGTTTTTTTACTCATCGTTTTATGTTTTAAAGTTTTCTGTATAAATGTTTAATTTTCCTCGGGTAATGTTTCTACTATTGTATTTTCTCCGGCGCACAACTGTATGTACTGTTCCGGAACGCCAGCGGTTTGAACAAACCGGGCCAAAGCGACATCGTAATCGTACAACACTTTTAGTTGCAATGCTTTTACCTGGCTTATTTTAGTGTACGCCTCAACTACTGACGAAGAAGTTGCCAGCCCCTCTTTAAAAGCTTTTTCTGTGCTGGAATAATATTCCTGCGCCAGTTCCATGGTACTTTCCAGCTCCTTTTTTTGTTCCATTTGCATCTGCAATTCATTATACAGCTTTGTTAAATAAGCTTCAATGTCGGCATGTGCTTTTTGTTCGGCAAAGGCAACCTGGCTTTTCATGGTTTCTCCGGCTTTTATGGTATTTCTGCGCGTCATACCGTTAAACAGCGTCCATTTCAGTCCGGCTCCCACTACCCAGTCGGGCGCATACGGCGAAAGATTTTTTTCAGCCAGATTATAAGTTCCCATCATGGCAATGGTTGGCAAATAACTTCCTTTGTCCACTTTGCTTTTAATGTTCACCAGTTCTTTCTTTCCCTCAATTTGTTTGAGAAGCGGGTTTTCTGCCTTGGCACTGGCAACCCACCAGGAAACTTCCGGCAAACTTTTATTGATAAACAATTTTGATGCAGGTAAAACAAACTGAGATGAGTCCAACAACAGAGTAGCGGTTAAACCTGAGCGCACAATTTCAATATTACGCTGAGCCTGGTTCAACTCACGTTTGGCTTCGTTTAAAGAAACGGATGCATGAAGCAGTTCCACCCGGGCAATCATCCCGTTATCGTAAAGTTTCTGAGCATCGGCATAATGTTTTTCCATTGTACTTGCCATTTGTTTTCTCACTTCGGCTACCTGAATCGCCAGAGCCAACCCATAATAGCGTGACGCAAGTTCTGTTAGCATAGCACCTTCGGTTGCCCTCATCTCTTCCTTGCTCAACCCCAGTTCAACCTCAGCTGCCTGGTTGGCACCATTTATTTTTCCACCGGCGAGCAAAGGCCACATAAAATCAGCCGTTACTGTCGCAAAGTTTTTTTCCTGAATTACCTGATCCCACTCGGCAGCAGCTACCTGCTCCCCCGCGTCCAACATCTTTTGCCGAACAATAGCGGTACTCATCTCATCGGGTAAAACAGGCATTACTCCATTTGTTGCAGGGTCAGGATTGGGAACACCGGAAAATACTCCGTAGGTTCCAAGCGTGTTGTATAAAGGCGTTACCGCATCGGCAACCGGAGACAAATCGAGATGCAGCATATCTGACATTGCAACTGCTTTTGCGCTTACGGCAACCTGCGGCAGGTACAATCCTTTTTTTGATTTAACTTCAAACTCCTTTTGTTTGATTTGCTGCTTTGCCCTCTGCAATGCCGGATTCTGTTTTGCCATGATTTGCATGGCTTCCTCAAAAGTCATCAGCTCTGATGGCTGTTGTCCGAATACTGTAACAAAAGCTGCCAGCACCAACGCTAAAGTTCCTAATAATTGTTTTTTTGTTTTCATTTAAGCGGCTATTTTAACATTTTGTTTATCAAATATAATAAGTGATCTTCATCTTTTTTTATAAATCTTGAAATCTTTGGTGCATTTTTATACCGTTGATTAATAAATTGTATCGTATTCATAAACAGAATCAGAAAAAGATCATCTTCAGTTATTTCGCGATCCAACTCTGCCGAAGCATACCCCATTTCTTTCAGTTTTCTGATAATACTATATGTGTTTTCTTTGATGTCTTTATCAATTACAAAACTGTAGTCATTAGTCAAAACATATAAGAACTTAACTTTTATTGGTTCCGAATTTGCCATTCCAAAAAAGAATCGGATCATCGTTTCGATAATTTCACTAAAAGAATGCCCCTCTGCCAGCAACTCGGTAAAACGGGTTACCAATTCCTGAAAGACTTCCTGCAAGAGAGAATCCACCATTTCATATTTGCCTTTGTAATGCATATAGAAATAGCCGGATGCTACGCGTGCATCTTTCGCAATAAGAGTTGCTGAAGCTCCGCCGAAACCACGTTCCACAACCAGCTTCATGGTCGATTGCTTCAATCGCTCTATTTTTTTCTGATCTGTAATTCGTGCCATATATTTCGACATTAATAAATGAACGTTCATTCATTTTAATGCTGCAAATGTAAAAACATTTTTATTACATGAATTACCGGAACTTTTCAATTTAAAACTAAATTAACTTACAATGTAAACAACAAAAACTACAGTTAACATTGAGATAAGATAAAGCTATAATGGAATTTACAAACAAACATTTTTCTGGAATAGCTGATACAACACATAGAAAAAACTTGTACTTTTGTATAAAAATAGTCGAAAAGTCTATGGTTAAGCAGAATATTAAAGAAAGCATTATTCAGTCGGCACAAACAACCTTCCAGAAACATGGTTTCAAAAAAACCACAATGGATGAAATTGCATATGCCGCCCGAAAAGGGAAAAGTACACTCTATTATTATTTTGAAAGTAAGGAAGAAGTATTTCAGGCAGTGGTTGAAAAGGAAGTGATGCACCTGCGCGATAAAATACAGAAAGCGATAAGCAAAACAGATTCCGCCCGTGAAAAACTGCAGGTCTACATTTTTACCCGCATGGACGGATTTCAAGACTTTGGAAATTTTTACGATGCTTTAAAGGACGACTACCTTGCCGACTTGGTATTTATTGAAAAGATGAGGCAACAGTACGATAAAAACGAAATTGAAACGATAACAAGCATTATTAAAGAGGGAGTTCTAAATAAAGAATTTAAAAACATGAATGCAGCCCTGACGGCAAAAACAATTGTGATTGCGATGAAAGGGCTGGAGTTTCCGGTTTTGCAGGAAAAAAGCAAAAACGTTTTCAAAAAGGAAATTACGGATTTGCTCAACATTCTTTTTTACGGAATTTGCTCCTGATTTTTTTTATCCAAAAGCAGACTAAAAAACAAAAATAGTCGAATAGTATTATTTTAGAAACAATAAATGTTCAGAGAAAATGAAAACAAGAAAACAAAAAAACACAGGGAATAGCTCAGAAAACAGGCACTATTCCCAGCCATCTGCACTGTTACGTGCAACAAAGAATGGCACAAAAAAAACGTTAACAGCAAAGAGTTTCCTTTTTAAAGCACTAGCTACAATAATCATTCTTTCGGGAAGCGTAAATGTATCATCAGCACAATTCCATTGGGGGGTAAAACTGGGAGCAAATGCATCGACCCAGTCAAAGGCCGGAAACATTTATGATAACGATGGACTAAAAGCAGGATTTAACGCAGGTGTAATAGCGCTGTATCAGATGAATGACTGGTTTGCGTTTAAATCCGGGCTCAATTACGAGTTGAAAGGAAGAAAATATGATTCGCCAGATGCATCCGGACAAATAACAGAAAACTTCAACTACTTGGTTTTGCCCCTGAAACCAGAGTTCTCAGCAGGAAAAAAAGCCGGGCTCAAAAAAGGGCAGCGCCTGTTTTTCGCAACCGGACCTTATGCGGGATACTTATTAAATGCTGAACAGAAAATTGGGGACAGCACAAAAAAAATGGAATCGATGAACGACGTTGACTTTGGGTGGTCGTTTGAATTGGGCTATAAAATTTCTGCGGGAAGAAGCAATGCGCTTAGATTTTCGTTAAACTACGATATGGGAATAACAGATGTTTCAGATGAAAATGCTATTCAAAACAAAACACTTTCATTAAATTGCGGATATTTGTTTTAGATCCTCTCCTTTGAATAAACAAAAGGCTGCCGGAGCATTTCCGGCAGCCTTTTTTCTTCAATTAAGCACTACCTTAAATAACCAATACTTACTCTTAGTTGGTATTTCCCGGTCAGAAATTAAAGCCGGAGCGTACAAACCAACTTTTATCTTCCAGACAAATTCCTTTTCTAAAGCAATCTTTGGGCTTCTATTTTCTCTGTATTCCATGGCAAAAACTTCATCTGTTTCCTAAATAAAAATAGTACAGGATAAAACAAAAAAAATGCCATAATCCGCCAACAGCAGAAAAAAAAGGGTGATTGTCCTGATTCAAAGGTTATTTACTCTTTCACCGTATAGCCGCGTTTCTCAACTGCTTGTTTAATTTCGTCGAGAGAGGTTTCGTCTGTGTTAAAAAGAACGACCAGAGATGAATCGTTTAATGCAACTTTAACCGAGTCGACTCCTTCAACTGAGCCAACTCCTTTTTCGATGGAAGCCACGCACATTTCACAATGCATTCCTCCAACATGCATTTTTACTTCAGCCAGAATTATCTGTGGCGAGTCGCCCTGTTCAGCCTTTTTCTTGGTTCCCTGTCCGCAGGAAACAACAAACAAAATCATCAAAATCGAAATAAGTGTCCGCATATTATTAGTCAATTACTGGTTTCAAAATAGCTGTGGTTTCATTGGCTGCACCAACAATGGTACGTTTCGCATTTTTACTAAGGAACGGAGAAAAGAGTTCAGCATTAAGCATCGAAATATATGTTTTACCACCCTTTTGGTATACCGAAACACGACAGGGCATCATGGCAGAAACATGGCGATCGTCGTCTGTACCCAAAACATTTTTTGCGTACTCGGGGCTACAAAGCGACAACACATAGACCGGATTTACTTCAAATCCTTTCTTCAGTAACGACGCCTGCAAATCATATATATGAGAAATGGTCCAACCTTTGGCTTCTGCAGATTCTACAACTGCTTCAACTGTTTCCTCGAAATTCAGCTTACTTTCGGACTCGGTAAATATTTTTTGGGGAAGCACCCATACTATCAACAACAATGTTAGTGCAACGCCAACTATAACTCCGGCCAAAAATTTAATTATGCTTTTCATGTTTTTATTCCTTAAAATTCAAAGGCATAAACAAGAAAAGCATTAAAATGTTTTGTAGAAGAAACTTCTCTTTTAGTTGTTGTTATAACAAAAACTACGGCGGCAAATTCTAGTCCAGTTTAACCGGACTATCAACTTTTGTTTTTAGCAAAGCAATATCTAAAACATCCATAATTGTATTCACAAAATGGAAACTCAGCCCCTTCAGATATTCTTCTTTTATTTCCTCCAGATTCTTTTTATTTTCCTCCGAAAGAATTATTTCAGTTATGCCGGCACGCTTTGCTGCAAGTATTTTTTCTTTGATTCCCCCAACCGGAAGTACTTTCCCGCGCAATGTAATTTCACCGGTCATGGCCAGATTCTTTTTCACTTTGCGTTGAGTAAATGCAGACGCCAGCGAAGTAACCATTGTTACTCCGGCAGAAGGCCCGTCTTTTGGAATGGCGCCTTCGGGAACGTGAACATGAACATTCCAGTTGGAAAAAATATCAGGATTTAAGCCCAGTTTTTCAGCATGTGATTTTAAATACTCGTGAGCCAACATCGCCGATTCCTTCATTACATCGCCAAGGTTTCCGGTAAGCGTTAACATGCCCTTTCCTTTACTTAAACTGGTTTCCACAAAAAGTATTTCGCCACCCACTGCAGTCCAGGCCAATCCAGTAACTACTCCGGCAAAATCGTTTCCCTGGTACTTTTCTTTGGAATACTCGGCCACGCCAAGGTATTCGCGAACATCATCCGATGTAATTTTTTTATTGTAAGGTTCCTCAAATGCGATTTTCTTTGCGATTCGCCGGATTACTTTTGCTATTTTTTTATCCAGCTCCCGAACGCCTGATTCGCGAGTATATTCGTCAACAATTTTTTCGATTACTTTTTTCGAAAACACCACATCCCGTTTCTTCAACCCGTGATTTTCGAGTTGTTTGGGAATAAGATGGCGTTTGGCAATTTCAATCTTTTCTTCCACCAGATAGCCGCTAACCTCAATCAGCTCTAAACGGTCGCGCAAAGGCGGAGCGATAGTACTGAGAGTGTTTGCAGTAGCAATAAACATTACTTTAGAAAGATCGTAATCCAACTCCACATAATTATCATGAAACTCGGAATTCTGTTCCGGATCCAGCACTTCCAACAAAGCAGAAGCAGGATCGCCATGAAAATCATTGGAAACTTTGTCAATTTCATCCAGGATAAAAACCGGGTTTGAAGTTTTTACCTTTTTTATATTCTGAATAATACGCCCCGGCATGGCGCCAATGTAGGTTTTTCGGTGGCCGCGAATTTCCGACTCATCATGAAGCCCGCCCAGACTCATGCGCACAAACTTGCGATTAAGGGCACGGGCAACAGATTTCCCCAACGACGTTTTACCAACTCCCGGAGGTCCGTACAAACAAAGGATTGGCGCTTTCATGTCCTTTTTCAATTTCAACACAGCCAAGTGTTCAAGAATACGTTCTTTCACATTTTCCAAACCGTAATGATCTTCGTCCAAAACGCTTCGGGCATTTTTCAGGTCGAAATTATCATCGCTGCACTCGTCCCACGGAAGTTCTGCCAGCGTCTGACAAAACGCAAATTGCACGGAATATTCTCCAGCTGCCGGATTCAGGCGATGCAATTTCTCCACTTCTTTCTCAAAAAACTTTGCAACGTCTTTATTCCACTTTTTCGCTTTCCCTTTTTCCTTCAGATCGCTTATTTCCTGCTCCACAGGATTTCCACCCAATTCATCCTGAATAGTTTTCATCTGCTGGTTCAGCATAAATTCGCGTTGCTGTTTATCCATGTCGGTTTTCACCTTTTTCTGGATATCCTGCTTCAGTTCCAGCATCTGCACCTCTTTAACGAGGTAACTTATCGCTTGTACACCGCGTTCTTTAAGGCTTTCAATCTCTAACAGGTTTTGTTTGTCGCCCACACTAATATCAGTATTGGAACAAATAAAGTTGATGAGAAAAGTAGAGTTTTCGATATTTTTCACTGCAAATGTAGCTTCCGGGGGCACATTGGCAGAAAACTGAGCTATTTTAATAGAGAGGTCTTTTAACGAACCAACAATTGCATTAAACTCTGAATCGTCGGTTGGGGAAACATCATTCAGCGGTTCAACCGAGGCTTTGTGGTAAGGTTCTTCTGCCACAAACTCGCGAATGGCATACCGCCTTTTTCCCTGAATAATTACGGAGGTAGATCCATCGGGCATCTCCAAAATTTTCAGCACTTCTGCCACAGTACCAACCGAATACAAATCTTTTATTTCAGGTTCATCAATGGTGTAATCTTTTTGTGCAATTGTTCCGAGCAGGCGGCTTCCTTTGTACACGTCCTGAATTAATTTGAGCGACTTTTTTCGGCCAACATTAATCGGCAAAACCACTCCCGGAAAAAGCACTGTATTCCGTAAAGGTAATATAGGAAGTACATCCGGCACTTCTGTATTTTTCAAATCATCATCATCTCCATCCGCAATAATCGGTATAAAATCTGAGTCATCCTGAACCATTCCACTCAAAAACATATTTTCAAAACCTGAGTTCTTTAATTTTCCCATTTCAAAATTTCTATTGTGACAATCTGTCGGAATTCATCCTTCGCATTAGCAAGGTAGCCAAAAGGCAATAGTCATGCCACTATCACAAACGGTTGCCTCGCGCCCAATGTTTATCCCAAGAGAGGATAAATTCCGACAAAATTACACCTTCAAGCAAAAAAAAAGCCCCGAAACCGGAGCTCTCTATCTAATAGCCTAATATTTTATTTTTTCCTTTTTTCCATATGTTTACCGTAGCGGCTCATAAACTTATCAACGCGACCTGCGGTATCCACCAATTTAACCTTACCGGTATAAAAAGGGTGAGAGGTATTGGAAATTTCGAGTTTGAACAGCGGATATTCTACGCCATCAACTTCAACAGTTTCCCTTGTGTCAACTGTAGATTTGGTCAAAAAAGTATGTCCGTTAGACATATCTTTGAACGCAACCATTCTGTATTCTTTCGGATGAATTCCTTTTTTCATTTTTCTTATTTTTATTTTGAATGGTTGCATTTTCTACTACAATCCATTCACATTTATTTTAATTTTTAAAGGCCTGCAAAGATAAATATTGTTTTTTAGAAACCAAAAGCAAAAAATAATTAATTGTCTGATTTTAACTTTTCTTTGCCTGCTCAGGAGATATTATGGGTGCCCGGGTAAATGGTTTGTTCCGATCAAACAAATACCTCATGGTATAGTGAGTTTTCATTCTCTTTCCGCCCACCGATTCGTAAAGCGCAACAATTTTGGGATTAAAATCGCCGGCCCAGGAAAGTTCCATTTCGGTAAACCATGGTTTCCGGTACATTACAGGCCGCAAATGCCAAAACATTGCCGCTTCTATTCCCGACCGCTGATATCTGGGAACAATTCCGATTATCAGGCTTCTGGTTCGAGTCATTGTTTTCCGCCATTTCAACCACATCACCTTCGGCAGGTTCCACATGGTAATCCGTCCATTCAGTTTTGCCAGGATCTGATTAAAATCAGGCATCATCACAAATACAGCAATGGGTTCTCCCTCGTGGTAAGCAAACCAAATGAATTCCTCTTCTATCAACGATTTAGCGGTGTAAATAAAATCTTTCAGATCATCTTTATCGATGGGTTTGAAGTGCTCATGAAAACGCCAGGCACTATCGTAAATGTATGCAAAATCGTCGATGAATTTTTCTTTTTCTTTCCAGGAAAAATGTTTAAAACTGAACTGAGGTTTCTTAGCTACCCACTCTGCCACCTTCCAAAACCGATCCGGCAGTTCGGGCAACGTGGTATCAAGGTGATAACTGAACTGTTTAAAATAAACCTGGAAGCCGTAATTCTCAAAAAGCTGAACGTAATACGGCGGATTGTATGGCATTCCAAATCCCTGAGGAATGTATCCGTCAGCCAGCAATCCCCAGTTCATATAGTTTTCGCCAAAGTTCACCGGGCCGTCCATGGCTTCCATTCCTTTACTTTTTAACCAATCGCGAGCCGCATCAAAAAGCATATTGGCCGCCTCCTGGTTGTCAACACATTCAAAAAAACCACATCCGCCTGTGGGCTGCTCAAATATTTTTGCTTTATCGAGGTTATAAAATGCTGCAATCCGCCCAACCGGATTACCATCCGCACCAAGCAACACCCAACGTATTGCCTCCCCTCTTTTAAACGAAGGATTTTTTTGAGGCTCAAAAATACTTTCGACCATTCCTTCCAAAGGACAAGCCCAGTTAGGATCATCTTTATAAATTAGGTGTGGCACTTTATGAAAAAGCTTTTTTGTCCTTTTTTCTGTTATTTCGATCAGTTGCATTTTCTTCTTTTAATTAAACCTGATTTCTCCTTTATTTACAAATGTACGCTATCATCCGTTAATAATTGCTGCCCGTTTAAATTCTTTTTCGGGGTCAAAAATACAACGTATTGTTAAATGTGTAAGTGTATGTTTGGCTCCAAACGACTTAAATAAAGCGTTCATCCTCGGATTAAAATTCACCATCCAACTCACCTACATACAGTTGCACCACCATTTTTCAAGCATTGGTTTTTTAAACTGATAGAAAAATCCAAATTCAACCCCGAGATTTTGAAACTGCGGCACAACACATAGAACAATTACGCGGCACCTAGAAACTATTTTTATTTCAGACTATTTTGTCTCGTATTTTAGGATAACAATAAATTTTCAGCTAAACTCAGCTTCCATATTGACTTAAGTATATTAATGTCCTAAATTGCGCTATTATTTACAATAAATTTTAAATCATGAGCAAACGTATTGTACTTTCTCTTTTTGTTCTCTTTCTGGCGTTTTCGTTAAGCGCCCAAAACACCACTTTTAACAAAGGCGACAAAGTGCTGAATCTTGGTATTGGATTCGGAAGCACGTTGTACTCGGGAAGCCACTACACCAGTAAAATTCCTCCTATTTCAGCATCGTTTGAAGTTGGGGTAAAAGATGAGTTGTTTGACGAGAACAGTTCTCTTGGAGTTGGTGGTTATCTGGGATACACCGGCGCCAAGTGGGAATACATGAATTACGGCTGGGACTACTCCAGTGTTATTGTTGGCGCAAGAGGTGCTCTTCATTATCAGTTTGTTGACAAACTTGACACGTACACCGGACTGATGCTGGGATACAACGTGGTAAGCTCAAAAGCCCATGGAACAGCCGGAACATACGCAAACTCTGTAGGAAGTGGTTTTGCTTTTTCCTGGATACTGGGCGGCAGGTACTACTTCAACGACAACCTTGCAGGATTACTGGAATTAGGATATGGCGTAGCCTATCTGAACCTGGGAATTGCCTTAAAACTATAACCCGAAAAAAAAAACATCCCGGCAGTTTTGCCGGGATGTTTTTTTTTCGCCCGGTTGTGAATTTTTTTTTCAGGAACAAAAATAAATGAAAGACCTTGCCGTTTTCTTAGCATGAAGGCGTGCATTTGTCCTTATTATTTTTACCATCAATTCGGTATTGCCTTCAAAAGAGGGGCGCTCTGCGTCCCTCTTGTTTTTTACGGGTACTATGCTACTGATAACATCAAATACGATTGCGAACGCGAGTCGCCAGACATTAATTTTTCCAATAAAAAAACCGTAGGAGAAAAATCCGCCCCCACGGTTTTTAAAAGAATCATCATATAGGGAATAGTCTATTTTAAAGCATTTAAAGCTTCTTCGTAATTGGGCTCGTCCACAATTTCGGGTACTTGCTGTGTATACGTAACCACGCCATTTTCATCCAGAATAATTACTACTCTGGAATGTAATCCTGCCAGCGGACCGTCAGCAATTTCCAACCCGTAGTTTTTTCCGAATTCGCCGGTTACGAAATCGGAGAGAGTTATCACATTTTCTAATCCTTCTGCGCCACAAAAACGAGCCTGAGCAAAAGGAAGGTCACGCGAAATGCACAGCACTTTTGTGCCTTTTAACTCGGCTGCCGCTTTGTTGAAATATCTTACAGACGCTGCGCAAGTGCCGGTGTCGAGGCTGGGAAATATGTTTAGAACAAGTTTAGAGCCTTTAAAATCGTTCAGTCCAACCCGCGATAAATCGCTTTTTACCAGTGAGAAATTTTTTGCTTTTGTTCCAACTTCGGGAAGTTCCCCTACTGTATTAATCTGATTTCCTTGTAATGTAATCTTTGCCATAGTTTTTGTTTTAAATTAACTACTGTTTTTACAACACAAAGCAACAATGAATGTTGCAAAAAACCATAAAAAAAAGTTGTTTGCAGCATTATTTCATCGTTCGGTAAAAAGCTGCTATTTTTGTTTCCCTAAAGTTCATTAAAGTCGAAAAACATGAAGAATTACCTGCTTGCTATTTCACTATTTGTTGCTTTTGCATGCACAACTCAACCAGAATCAATGCAAACAAAAAATTATATTCCAGAAACGCCCCGGCTTGCGTCAGATATAATGACCGCGGAAGTGCTGTGGTCATTCGGACGGCTGGGCGGCCCGCAGGTTTCCCCCGATGGGAAATCTGTTTTGTACACAGTTACTTATTTTAACATCGAAGAAAATAAGTCTTACCGCGATGTTTATACCGTGCCTGTATCAGGAGGAGCAGCGAAAAATCTGACCAATTCCGCAGGTAATGAATCCGACCCTATTTGGCGACCCGACGGAAAGAAAATCGGATATCTGTCATCGGCTTCCGGCTCGGTGCAAATCTGGGAAATGAATCCCGATGGCAGCGAAGCAAAGCAGGTTTCGAATATTGACGGCAGTATTTCAGGGTTTAAATATTCGCCCGACGGAACTAAGGTTTTTTACATTCAAAACGTTAAGCTGGATGAAGATATTCACGATCTTTTCCCTGACTTGCCAAAAGCGAATGCCCGTTTGGAAAATGACATCATGTACCGTCACTGGGATCAGTGGCACGATTACACGTATCAGCACATTTTTATTGCTGAATATTCTGATGGAAAAGTGGAAGGCGGAACCGATATTCTGAAAGGCAAACGCTACGATTCACCCATGAAGCCGTTTGGCGGAGTTGAGCAGATTGCCTGGAGTCCCGATGGCAAAACTCTGGCGTACACTTGTAAAAAGAAAACCGGTAAGGAATATTCTATTTCCACAAACTCAGATATTTATTTCTACAACCTCGAAACCGGAGAAACCTTAAATTTTACCGAAGGAATGATGGGATATGATCAGAATCCGGTGTTTTCTCCCGACGGGAAATATCTTGCATGGGAAAGCATGGAGCGCGATGGCTACGAATCGGATAAAAACCGCTTGTTTGTGGCTGATTTGAAGACAGGAAAGAAGACAGATTTTACTGCCGATTTTGATCAGAACGCACATGGTTTAAGCTGGAATGCAGAAAGCAGTGCCATTTATTTTACCAGCGATATTCACGCTACAGATGAGATTTTCAAGCTTGAATTGGCCGGAGGAAATATTTCAAGAATAACCGACGGTGTTCATAATTACCAGACCGTGGAACCGGCCGGCGAAAAACTGGTGGCGCAGAAAGTTTCCATGTCTCAGCCGGCAGAACTTTACCTGGTCGATCCGAAAACCGGAACCGATGTGGCACTCACAACCGTGAACAAAGGGTTGTTGGACCAATTGCAGATGGGAAAAGTGGAAGAACGCTGGCTGGAAACAACCGATGGAAAACAGATGCACACCTGGGTTATTTATCCGCCCAATTTCGATCCCAATAAAAAGTACCCCACTTTGCTTTACTGCCAGGGCGGGCCGCAGGGAACGGTAAGCCAGTTTTGGTCGTACCGCTGGAACTTTCAAATGATGGCTGCGAACGAATACATTATTGTAGCGCCGAATCGGCGAGGGTTGCCGGGATTCGGACAGGAGTGGAACGAACAAATTTCCAAAGATTACGGCGGACAGAACATTAAAGATTTGCTGACTGCAATTGATGAAGTGGCCAAAGAGCCGTATGTGGACAACAATCGGTTGGGCGCAGTTGGCGCCAGTTACGGAGGATTTTCCGTGTACTTTCTTGCAGGAAATCATGATGGCCGTTTTAAGGCGTTTATTTCTCACGACGGGATGTTTAATTTCGAACATCAGTATTTAACCACCGAAGAAATGTGGTTTGCAAATTGGGATATCGGCGGCGCTTTTTGGGATAAAGACAATGCTGCGGCTCAGCGCTCGTACAAATTTTCTCCGCATAACTTTGTGCAGAACTGGGATACGCCAATTCTTGTTATCCACGGCGAAAAAGATTTTCGTGTTCCGCCGGACCAGGGAATGGCTGCGTTCAATGCCGCTGTTTTGCGCGATATTCCGGCACAATTTCTTTATTTCCCGGAAGAAAACCACTGGGTGCTGCAGGCTCAGAACGGTATTTTGTGGCAGCGCGTATTTTTCAACTGGCTGGATAAGTGGCTGAAAAACTAGCTCGAAATATATTTTGAAAATTGACAACAAAATAGAAAAACCATTTGTGCAACCTGCTGTTTTTGCAGGAGTAATTTTCATTTTTGCAGGCATCGGTATTTTGCTGAATGGTTCTTTTATTTGGGGAATTTTTGTTGAGTTGCTGGCCACTCTGGTGGTTTTTTCCTTTTCCGGAATAGAAATGGATACGGGGCAGAACCGGGTTAGGCAATACTACAAATGGTGGGGAATTTTTAAAACCGGAACTTGGAAATCGTTACACGAATACATTGGTGTTACTTTGGTGCCGTTAAAAAAGGTGGAGTCGATGGCAAGCTGGTCGAATCGAATAACTTCTTCGAGTAGAATTGAATATCGGGTTTACCTGGTGAATAAAGTCAGGAAACCGGCTTTTGCAATTAAAACCTGTAAAACGAGGGAAGAGGCTCAAAATAGTCTCGATGAGTTTTCTATCTGGCTGAAAAAACCGGTCTTTTCCGTAAAGAAATAACGCGGTTGGCTGTTCTCGCCAAATCATTATTTTTGAACAAATTTTGAAAACGAACTTTTTATGCAAAAAATACATGTCGGATTTCTGGGAGCCGGAGGAATTGCTCGTGCTCATGCTTATGCGCTTCAGTCGCTAAAGTTCTACTACAGCGGGATGCCCGAACTGATTTTTGAATCGGTGGCTTCGGTTCGAAAAGAGAGCCGCGAGAGCTTTGCCGAAAACTTTGGTTTTGGCGCGGCGCAGACAGTAGAGGAGTTTTCGAAGAATGAGAATATTGAAGCTGTTTTCATTTTGGGACCCAATAATGTGCACTTTCAGCATTTAAAGCTGGCGCTGGAAATGCCCAGCGTAAAATACATTTACCTTGAAAAACCGGTTTGTGCTTCGCTTGCTGAAGAGGAGGAAATGAAAGCGATGTCCGAAAAGATTAGTCACAGCATAAAAGTTCAGGTCGGGTTTCAGTATCTGCAAACTTCGTCGGTGCGCGAGGCGCTGCAATTCTGGAAATCCGGGAAACTGGGGAGGCCTGTTCATTTTGATTTGAAATATTACCACGGCGACTATTTGCAATCATCATACCGCGAAAAGCGGGTAACGAGGCTCACTCCGGCGCCCGACGGTGGCGCAATGGCCGATTTGGGTTCACACGGGATTAGCTTGCTCATGGCATTTTTGGGCGAAGAACTCCGGATAACCGGTGCGTTGCAGGGAGGTTCTTTTGCTGATGTGCCGGCCGGTTCAGACCTGTTTAGTTCCCTTTCTTTAGTCGACCCTGAAACCGGAGCTGTTGGAAATCTTTCTGCCAGTCGAATCAGCTCAGGAACAGGCGACCTTGTGCATTTGGAATTGTATGCAGAAAACGGCGCTTTACGTTATTCTTCAAAAAAATCAGAGTATTTTGAATACTATCTGGAAGGGTCCGGTCAGTGGGTAAAACAAATGGTGGGCAGCAATTACCAGCCAATCACCAGTTTCCCGTCGGGGCACGTGCCTCCGGGCTGGTTGCGTTCAATGGTGCATGCACACTACCTGTTCTTTACCGGAAATGATGCAAAGGCGTTTGTCCCCGACTTGAAGCATGGCCTGGCAGTGCAGCGTATTGTGAGAGAAACAGCGGATCACCTGAGTGTTTTCAGAAAAAAGTATGTGAATGGTTAAGCGGAACAGTGGCGTTTTAGCTCATGTTACTTCGCTTCCCGGGCAGGAAGGGATTGGCACTTTGGGAAAAGATGCTTTTCGGTTTATTGATTTTTTGGCTGAAACAGGCCAAACGTTTTGGCAGATTCTGCCTTTGGGACCGGTTGGCTACGGTAATTCTCCGTATCAATGCTATTCTGCTTTTGCCGGAAATCCGTTGCTTATCGATCTGAACTTACTTGTGGAAGAGGATATTCTTTCTCGGAATGATTTGGAAAAACGACCACGTTTTTTAACAACCCGGGTTGATTTTTTGAAGGTGGAGAAATGGAAATATCCGCTTTTGAGAAAAGCATTTGAGAATTTTCAAAAGGGTAAAAATATCGAACTGCAAAATAGCTATCACCATTTTCTGGAAGAACATGGCTGGTGGCTGCACGATTATGCCTTGTTTATGGCGGCAAAAGTGCATTTTAAAAATGCGCACTGGAGCAACTGGGAACACGGCTTGAAATTCAGAGAGTCGAAAGCACTTCAGGATTATTCGGAGCTGCTGTCATCCGAAATTGAATTTCGGAAGTTTGTGCAGTTTTTGTTTTTTAAACAGTGGTTTCGGCTGAAGAGTTATGCTCGTGAAAAGGAGATACAGATTTTGGGCGATATGCCTCTGTATGTTTCCGGCGACAGTGTCGATATCTGGGCAAACACCGACATTTTTGTTTTGGATGAACAGTTGAAGCCAACCTGCGTTGGGGGTGTCCCTCCTGACTATTTCAGCGGAACCGGCCAGCTTTGGGGCAATCCGGTTTTTAACTGGGAACGGCTTCAGGAAAGAGATTTCGACTGGTGGCTCGCACGGCTGCATTTTAATGTGCACTTGTTCGACAAAGTTCGCATCGACCATTTTCGCGGGCTGGAGTCGTTTTGGTCTGTTCCGGCAGCGGAAAAGACGGCCATAAACGGACAGTGGGTTCCGGCCAATGGTTTTCAGGTGCTTGAAAAATTTAAAGAGCAGGTAGGTTCTCTCCCTTTGATTGCCGAAGATTTGGGGCTGATTACTCCCGAGGTGGAGAACCTGCGCAACGCTTTTAACCTGCCGGGGATGAAAGTGTTACAGTTTGCATTTAGTTCAGATCCCACAAATGAGCATTTGCCGCACAACTATCTGCAGAATTTTGTTGCTTACACAGGCACTCACGACAACGACACAACATTGGGCTGGTTGCAAGCGCTGAAAGGAGACGAACATAAAATGGTGAAACGTTATTTGGGCAGCGACCCTGATGCTGCCCTGGAAAAAGGAATAGAATGGATTTGGTCGTCTGCTGCCCGAAGTGCTGTTTTGCCCATGCAGGACTTATTGCAACTGGGTACTGAATCCCGGCTCAATACCCCCGGAGTCGCTACCGGAAATTGGGAGTGGCGTTTCAATTGGCGTCAGTTAAAATCAACACAAAAGAAATTTCTTTTGGAGCTAACTGAAAAATACAACCGAAAAAATTAGCAGCACTGCATTACCGCTTCCATAAATTCATCGGGTTTTTCGGCATGGAGCCAGTGCCCTGCTCCGGGAATATCAACAATTCTGGCGTCCGGATAAATTTCCTTTATTAAAGGAATTTCTTCGTCTGTGATGTAATTGGATTTCAGCCCGCGGATAAAAATCACCGGATAGTTTGTGATTGGGATGCGGTCGTCAAACCAGAGGCGGTTTACCCCGCCTACAATTTCATCGAGGTATTCGTATAAAACCTCCACGTTTAAACGCCATTTGTATAGTTTGGTTTTTTTATCTTTTTCAATGCTCTTCAATAAAAACTGTCGCGTCCGGGAGTCATCAATGCGCTCAGCAAGCAAATCGTCCACATCCTGGCGCTTTTTTATTCTGCTGAAATCCAATTCCTGCATGGCCAGTAAAATATTTCGGTGCAGGGCGTACTGACTGCTGTCTTTTGTTTGCAGGTAATCTTTGGGGGCGATGTCTGCAATTACCAGTTTTTCAATTTTTTCCGGATAATCAGCGGCAAACCACATGGCTGTTTTTCCGCCCATACTGTGCCCAATAAGTGTTGCTTTTTCGATGTGGTGTTGCTCAAAAAATTCGGCTAAATCGGCTTTCATTCCGTCAAAAGAGTGGTCGTCGGAAAAAGGAGAATGACCGTGGTTACGTTGGTCTACCATATAAACGGTGTAGTTTTCTGCCAGCCTTTTACCCATGTTCATCCAGTTGTCCGATGAACCATATAATCCATGTACAATAACAATAACGGGGCCTTGCCCTTCTTTTCTGTAAAAAAGTTCCATAAAAATTCTTCTCGTTACAATAAGTCGTTTTCAGTAGTGTATTCAAAAACTCGCGGGAGTTTTGAGCACAACAGATTTTTCAGAAATGGTTTTAGCTTATCTCAGGCAGTTGAGGTATTCCTGAATTGTTTTTTCGAGTCCCAGGTAAAGGGAGTCGGCAATAAGCGCATGGCCAATGGAAACTTCTTTCAGATTGGGAATGTTCTTATAAAAATAGTTGAGGTTTTCCAAATTCAAATCGTGTCCGGCATTTATTTCCAGCCCAACTTTGTTTGCAAATACTGCCGCCTCTGCAAAAGGTTCGATGGCTTTATCGCGTCCCAGCGGGTAAAGCCGAGCATACGGTTCTGTGTATAATTCTATACGTTGCGTGCCTGTTTCTGCGGCGCCTTCAATGGCTTCGCTGTCTGGGTCAACAAAAATGGATGTTCGAATGCCATGTTCCTGCAAGCGCGAAATAACTTCTTTCAGAAAGTCAATGTTTCCCCAGGTATCCCAGCCGTGGTCGCTGGTCAATTGGTTGTGCTTGTCGGGAACCAGAGTAACCTGGTCGGCCTGCACTTCAATTACCATTTTTAAGAAATCTTCGCTGGGGTATCCTTCAATGTTAAATTCAGTTGTAATAACGGGCTTAATTTCATAAACATCTCTGCGCGTGATGTGTCGTTCGTCTGGGCGTGGGTGTACTGTAATTCCCTGTGCACCAAATTTCTGGCAATTTATGGCGGCGTCCTTCACACTTGGGACATTTCCACCACGGGAATTCCGCAATGTTGCTATTTTATTTATATTTACACTTAATCTAGTCATTGTTGTATTTTTGATGGCGCAAGTTACAATTTTCAGTTCGAAACTGATAAAACAAAATTAAAGAATTGCTGGCAAATAGTTTGATATCAGATGTAGTTCCTGCAGTAAACAGTGCAGATAAAGGACAAAAGGTGCTGAGCCTGATGGATGTTTTCAGGGTGTCGCATCTGCCTGTGGTTGACGAAGGACGTTACCACGGAATCGTATCGGATAAGTTTATTTACGATTTGAACCTGGTGAACGAGCCAATTGGAAAAGAGATGGAAAAATTCGATACAACGCATGTTCATGAGAATCAGCATATTTTTGAAGTGGCCATACTTATGTATAAGCTGAAGTTGAGCGTAGTTGCTGTGCTGGATTCTATGCACGAGTATTTGGGATCGATTACGCTTTATGATTTAGCCCGGCGTTTTGCAAGGTACTTTTCGTTACAGGAGCTGGGTGGCGTTGTGGTGTTGGTGGTCAATGAAATAGACTATTCTTTATCTCAAATCAGTCAGATTGTTGAAAGTAATGACACAAAAATTCTCAGCTTTTTTATGAATCGGCTGCCCGGTACAAATACCCTGGAGCTGGTTTTGAAGCTGGATAAGGAGGATCTTTCTCCCGTTATTCAGTCGTTTATGCGCTACGACTACAATGTAAAAGGCGTTTACCTTGACCATTCCATGCTGAATGATTTGTACCAGGACAGGTACGATCAATTCATGAAATTTATGAACATTTAAATTTTTTACTGTGAAAGTTGCTGTTTTTGGAACCTCTGTTTCAGAAAATTTTATTCCTGTTCTGGAAGATTTTTTTTCGTACCTGGAAACCAATAAAATCGAAGTTCAGCTTTTTAAACCGTTTTACGATTTTCTGGCTGAAAACCTGAGTATAAATGCATACTGTACATCATTTTTTAATACGCCCGAAGACTTTGATAAGGGAAACAGCTTTATTTTTAGCGTTGGCGGAGATGGTACATTCCTGCATTCGGTTGTAAATATTCGAAATTTTGAAATTCCTGTAGTTGGAGTAAACAGCGGACGACTTGGCTTTTTGGCCGACATTTCGCAAGAGCAGGTAAAAGATGCGTTGAATGGCATTTTTAATAACCGCTATTCTGTAATAGAACGATCGATGCTGGAAGTGGAGTTTTGCGGAGGCGAAACAACCGACTTCAATTTTGCGTTGAATGAGCTGGCGGTACTCAAAACCGATTCTTCCTCTATGATTCATATTTCGGCGTGGTGCGACAACCAACTGCTGAATAACTACTGGGCCGACGGGCTGATTATTGCAACGCCAACAGGATCAACTGCTTATTCGCTAAGCGTTGGTGGCCCTATTCTTACGCCTGATTCAGAAAACTTTGTAATTACCCCGCTGGCGCCCCATAACCTTACCATCAGGCCGGTAGTTGTGCCGGATAACTATGAAATTGAACTGAGGGTTGAGGGCAGAGGCTCTTACTTTTTGACTTCGCTCGACTACCGTTCGGTGGCCGTAGAGTTCTCCACTTCGCTCAAAATTCGCAAGGCAAATGTTACTTTAAAAACACTAAAGTTGCCTGATTTAGACTTTTTTAACACTCTGAGAAACAAGTTAATGTGGGGTGTCGATAAACGAAATTAAATAATCGACAGAGCTTAACAATTTTTAATCTTTCTTTGGGTTTTATAATAGCGTTCAGGTATGTTATATTTAGAATTATATTACTTTTGTACCTCTTGAAAGCTGAACAATACAGAGGCAAACAAGGGTAGTTCGTTGAAAACCATGTGGTTGTAAAAAGGAATAATAATGTTTAATAAGTTCAGAAGTAAAAAAAGATAAATTCTGAATGTTGTATAAATTTCTGTCAATCATTGTTTTTAGGATTAACGAATTGGTAACTTGCCTGAAGCTATTGTCGAATAAACGAGTTAGATACCAAATGAGAAAATTTGTATTGGTGTTTATAGCAGTTATTTTTACTGTTTCAGGTTTTGCCCAAAAATCAGCAGATATAGGTATTTGGGGAGGCTCATCTTCTTATTTGGGAGATATTAAGCAAGTGCCCCCTATACAAACGTTCAATTTAAATATTGGAGCTTTTTTTAGGTACAACTTTAATGCACGGGTTGCAGCCAGAGCACAGTTTTTAGCCGGGAGTTTTGCGGCTGACGGATTTGTAGAGGATATTCCTTTTGAGTTTAAAAAGAACGCCCAGGACGTTTCTGTTATGGTGGAGATCAATTACCTGAAATATATTCTGAGTGAGAGGAAAACGCCTTTTACACCTTATATTTTGGCTGGGCTCGGAGTGATGTATTTTCCGTACAAATTTGAACCGGCAATCGCTGCGACAATTAATCCGGATTACCCGTTAAAAGAAGGTGTGGAAGAATCGGTTATTGCTGCATCAATCCCATTCGGGTTTGGAATAAAGGCATCGATTGGAGAAAGATTGGGAATTGGAGTGGAGTACCAAATGAGGAAATTGCTCAACGATAAGTTTGATAATTTGGATGATCCCTTATCGTTTGAAACTATAAATAGTGCAGGAGTTGCTGAAACAATTAAATATACAGATTTTTCGCATAATAATGACTGGCCCGGCTATTTGGGGATGTTTTTAACCTTTAAAATCAACCTGGATCCAAAGGCTTGTCCTGCTTACGACAGAAAACACTGGTAATGAAATCGTTTAAAGAAAAACTAAATATCAACAAAATTCCCCGGCATATTGCCATAATTATGGATGGAAATGGCAGATGGGCTGCCAAACACGGGAATGAACGAATTTTCGGACACGAGCATGGAGTTGATGCCGTGCGTTCTACCGTTGAAGGTGCTGGAGAAATCGGTGTTGAATACCTTACATTATATGCATTTTCAACGGAGAACTGGGATCGTCCGCAAAACGAGGTCGATGCTTTAATGGGCCTTCTGGTGCAAGCCATCGAAAACGAAACCGGAGAGTTGATGAAAAACAATGTGAAGCTTGCAGCTATCGGCGATTTGGGAAAACTGCCCGAAAATGTTGCCGATACGCTGAACGATTGTATAAAACTGTTGGAGAACAATACCGGGTTGACTTTAGTGCTGGCTCTTAGTTATAGTTCGAAATGGGAAATAATTAACGCAGTTAAAAATATTGCAAATGATGCCATAAATGAAAAAATCCATACAAAAGATATTGATGATAAACTGTTCGAAAGTTACCTGTCAACGGCGCATCTTCCGGATCCCGAATTGTTGATAAGAACAAGTGGAGAGTACAGAATCAGCAACTTTTTGCTTTGGCAAATTGCTTATTCAGAATTGTATTTCACAAATAAATTGTGGCCCGATTTTAGAAAGGAAGATTTATTTGAAGCGGTTTATGATTTTCAAAACAGAGAGAGAAGATTTGGTAAAATCAGTGAACAGTTATTTAGTTAATTTATTATGATCAGAATGCGAAAGCTAATTATATCCCTGTTGTTTTTTATTGTTGTTGCTGCTCCGGCAGCGGTTGGACAAATTACAGACGACTCCAGTTTCTCAGTATATTATGCCAGTCCGGGTAAATATACCATTGCCGATATTCAGATTTCCGGAATTAAATACCTGGACAAAACAGTGCTTATTCAATTGTCGGGGTTAACCGTAGGGCAAACCATTGAAGTTCCGGGCGAAGCCGTTACCAACGCCATAAAAAAACTGTGGCAGCAAGGGCTTTTTTCCGACGTAAAAATAACTGCATCAAAAGTTGTCGATGACGATATCTGGCTCGATATTTACCTGCAGGAACGCCCGCGCCTTGCTGATGTTAACTTTTTTGGCGTTTCAAAATCAGAAAAAGATGACATTACCGAAAAGGTACTGTTGCTGAAAGGAAGCCAGGTGACAGATAACCAGGTAAACAATGCTGAACGAACCATTAAAAATATTTTTCTTGCCAAAGGATTTTTAAATACCGAAGTAAATATTGTTCAGCGCGATGATACCGCTCAAAATAACAGCATTATTCTCGATATTTATGTTGACAAGAAGGAAAAAGTAAAAGTGAATGATGTGCTCATTCACGGAAATGAAGCAATTCCTGATGTGGTGCTCGAACGCTCAATGAAAAAAACAAACGCGAGAAAGCTCAGAAACTTTTTCCGTACAAAAAAATATCTCGAAGAAGAATACGATAAAGACAAAGTAAACCTGGTAAGTAAATACAACGAAAAAGGGTATCGCGATGCCATTATCGAAAATGATACTGTTTATCAGGTGGAAGTTGGTAAAAAGAACAAACCAAGGGTTAATGTTGAACTTTGGGTCGACGAAGGCGACAAATACTATTTCGGCGATATTCGGTGGGTTGGAAACACCGTTTATCCGTCGGATTATCTGAGCGGATATCTTGGAATTGAACGAGGAGATATTTTCAACCAGTCAATTTTGGAAAAACGTTTATTCGACAACGATGAAGGTTTAAATAACCTATACCTGAATAAAGGGTACCTGTTTTTCGATTTGCAACCCATTGAGGTGAATGTAAATAACGACACCATCAATTACGAAATGCGAATCAGGGAAGGCAAGCAGGCTACTATCGATAAAGTACTTATTTCAGGGAACACCAAAACACACGAACATGTGGCACGGAGGGAAATCAGAACTTATCCCGGAGATTTGTTCAGTAAAGAAGCAATTATCCGTTCGGTCAGGGAATTGGCGCAGTTGGGACACTTCGATCCTGAAGCCATTAATCCTGATGTGCGACCCAAGCCCGAAGATGGTACTGTTGACGTTGAATACCAGCTGCAGGAAAAAGCCAACGACCAGGTTGAGCTTTCAGGCGGTTGGGGGGCCGGCATGTTTGTCGGTTCTGTTGGGCTGAAGTTTGCCAACTTTTCAGTACGAAATATTTTAAACAAAGAAGCATGGAAGCCATTGCCGACTGGCGACGGACAAACGCTGAGTTTGCGTTACCAACGAAGTGGATCATACTATCGTACAATGAGTTTGTCGTTTATCGAACCCTGGCTGGGTGGTAAAAAACCGAACTCATTCTCGTTGTCACTTTCCCACTCGCGGGTAAATTACAGTGCAAACAAATACTACCAGAGTTATAACCCGTATTACGGCGGTTATGGTAGTGGCTACGGTGGTTATCCATATTACGGTAGCGGTTATGGCAGTAGCTATTATGGTGGTGGCTATTATGGTGGTGGCTACAATCCGTACGGAAGTTATTACGGAGCCTATCCGCAGTACTCATATAATTATGGTTCGGAAGATGAAAATTCAGAGAACGATCAGATTTGGGAAACTACTGCTCTGGCAATGGGATATGGGTACAGGCTATCGTTTCCTGATGACTATTTTACTGTTTACCACGAGCTGTCTTTGGAACACTATCGGTTGCAAAATATGGGAAGCACTTTCTACTTCCTTGCCGATGATGAAACCGGACAGGTAAACGGGAAATTCAATAACCTGAGTTTTAAAACAGTTTTTGGCCGGAACTCAATAGATAATCCGCTGTATTCCAGAAGAGGCTCGCAGTTTTCTCTGTCGTTGAAAGCTACTCCGCCGTTCTCGCTGCTTTCCGGAAAAGATTACAGTCCTACTTCGGACATGACCAACAAAGAAAGATATAAATGGATCGAATATCATAAATGGTTGTTTAAAGGACAGGTGTTTAGTCCGCTAACAAAAAATACCAATTTGGTGTTGCGTACTGCCGTTGAAATGGGATTTTTGGGATATTACAATTCTCATGTGCTTTCTCCTTTCGAAGGTTTTATGGTGGGGGGGTCCGGCATGTCTGGGTACAATTTTTACGGAACAGATTATGTTGCGCTGCGCGGGTATAAAGATTACAGCTTGAGTCGCGAACGAAGCGGTTCAAAAATGTACAATAAATTTACCATGGAATTGCGTTACCCGGTAACGTTGAAACCCAGTGCAACCATTTACGCGCTTACTTTCCTTGAGGCCGGTAATGCCGACATGAGTTTCCAGGAATACAACCCGTTTAAACTGTATCGTTCTGCAGGGGTTGGCGTTCGCATCTTCCTGCCAATGTTTGGGTTGATGGGAATTGATTGGGGATATGGATTCGACGATGTTCCCTGGTCTTCAGATGCCAACGGAAGCCAGTTCCATTTTGTTATCGGACAGCAATTCTGATAGGATCATATTTGGCACAAAATATGATATTGCAATGATTAGTTTTAACGAAAAATATTTAGCCATGAAAAAGTTAATATTAACGCTGACAATCCTGACGCTTTTTAGCGGAATCACTTTTGCCCAGAAATTTGGTTTTATCGATTCCGGATACATTCTGGAAAATATTCCTTCATTCAGAGCGGCACAAGAGCAGTTAAATCAGCTCTCTTCCCAATACCAGAAAGAACTGGAATCAATGCATGCTGAAATAGAACAGATGTATCAGGATTTTCAGGCCGAAAGTGTATTGCTTTCGGAAGACATGAAACGCAAACGCGAAGACGTAATTATTTCAAAAGAGAAAGATTACAAGCAGTTGCAACGTAAATATTTTGGCCCCGACGGCGATTTATTCCAGAAGCGACAAGGACTGGTAAAACCCATTCAGGACGATATTTTTACGGCTGTTCAGGAAATTGCAAACGAAGGCAGTTACGCCGTTATTTTTGACAAAGCAGACGGTACAACACTGTTTTTTACCAATCCGAGGTATGATTTGAGTGATCAGGTTTTGCAAAAACTCGGATATAAATAAAATATAATTATATTTGTGACCAAAAATTTAATACTACGTTGATTATGAGAAATTTAATGACACTGTTTATGTTGTTTTTGTTCACCGCTGCAACTATTTCGGCCGGTGCGCAAAATCAGAAGTTCGGACATATAGATTTGCAGGCTTTGGTACAGGTAATGCCAGAAAGAGCCACTGCCGAAACCGAATTTAATAAGTTTCAGTCCGATTTGGAAGAAGTGCTTGGGGAAATGCAGCAAAATTATCAGCAGAAACTTACCGAACTGGAACAGTTAGGGACCGAAGCATCAGAAGTAAAAAGGAATGCAAAAATTACAGAATTGCAGGAACTTCAACAGCGTATTCAGAACTATCAAATGACTGCTCAGCAACAGTTGCAGCAGAAACAGGCAGAATTGCTAACTCCTGTATTTGATAAAGCAGAGCAGGCAATTGAAGAAGTAGCAAAAGAGCAGGGATTGCTTTATGTTTTTGATATGGGTTCAAAAGTGGTTTTATACAAATCGAACCAGAGTATTGACATTCTTCCTATGGTGAAGAAGAAACTTGGTATTCAATAACAAGTAATCTCAATGAAGATATTCAGAAAGTCACCCGTCATTTGGCAGGTGGCTTTTTTTATGCTTTTAAACCTCTTTTATTGGATTGATGCGCAAATCAAGCTATATTTAGTGGAATGAATTATTATCCAAATTAAGCTTATGAATACACTAATTCCTGAAGAAGTTGAAGAAGAAGTTCAGATTCCTTCCAACTCTATGTTGTTTGAAATCGCCTGGGAAGTTTGTAACCAGGTTGGTGGAATTTATACGGTTATTCGTTCCAAAGTCCCGTCTGTAATTAAAAAGTGGGGGGCAGATAATTATTTTCTGATTGGCCCTTATTTTGCAGACCAGGCTGCGGCGCATTTCGATCCTGCAACAGACTATTCAACCCCGGTTGGAAAAGCAGTTTTAAAAATGCAGGAACGTGGTTTCGATGTGTATTACGGGCAATGGATTGTTTCCGGCCGCCCCAATGTCGTTCTTTTTAATCCGTATTCGGTTTACGACAAGCTGGGCGAGATAAAGCATTTTATCTGGCAGGATTACCATATTTCTCTTCCCGGACAAGACGAGCTGCTGGATAAAGTGGCGGCGTTTGGTTTTCAGGTAAAAGAGTTTTTTCGTTATTTGTGTTCGTCGGGTTTTTGCACCAACAGAGTAATTGCCCATTTTCATGAGTGGATGGCAGGATTGCCGATTCCCGGGTTGCGAAAAGAAAATCTGGATATAAAAATTGTTTTTACAACACACGCAACTTTGCTTGGGCGGTATTTGGCCATGAACGATAATAATTTTTATGATCATTTGCCTTTCTACAATTGGGAACAGGAAGCCACTAATTTTAATGTGAAGCCAATTGTGGAGATAGAACGGGCATCGGCTCACGGTGCGCATGTATTTACCACGGTTAGCGAATTAACAGGGCGAGAATGTACGCACCTTTTGGGGCGAACACCTGATTTGATTCTCCCCAATGGCCTAAATATTCAACGTTTTGAGGTGTTGCACCAGGTGCAAAATCAACATTTGGAATACAAAGAGAAGATTCATGATTTTGTGATGGGGCATTTTTTTCAAAGCTACTCTTTTGATTTGGATAATACCGTTTACTTTTTTACTTCGGGGCGTTACGAGTATCACAATAAAGGTTACGACCTGACTTTGGAAGCGTTGGCACGGTTGAATTATCGCATGCAGCAGGAACAATCGGAAATGACTGTGGTTGCATTTTTTATTACGAAAAGGCCCTACTATACTTTTAACCCGGATGTTTTGCATTCTAAAGCAATGATTGAAGATGTTCATCGGGTTTGCGAAGAGATAAAAGAGCAGGTTGGCCGCAGAATGTACACAAAAATTACTTCAGATAACGGGCAATATGTTTTCCCGAACCTCAGCGATATGGTTGATGATTACCTTCGGCTGAAACTCCGAAGAAATGTACAGAGCTGGAGAACCAATCAACTGCCAAAAATAGTAACTCATACCCTGGTTGACGATGCAAAAGATGAAATTTTGAACTTCCTGCGCACGGCAAACCTGATAAACAACAGGCACGATAAAGTGAAAGTGGTTTACCATCCTGATTTTATTTCTACGTCTAATCCATTGTTCAGAATGGACTACACCCAGTTTGTGCGTGGTTGCCATCTAGGAATTTTCCCCAGCCTATACGAACCCTGGGGCTATACTCCGTTGGAATGCCTGGCAAGCGGGTTGCCTTCAATTACCAGTAATCTTGCCGGTTTTGGCGATTATGTTTCGCGAAATATTCTGGATAATGAAAAGAAAGGGATGTATATTATCGACCGGAAAAACAGGGATTTTAACCAGACTGCAGATGAGCTTGCAAATGTTATGCATCGGTTTGTTCGGATGACGCGGCGCGAAAGAATTGCACTCAGGTACCGTAGCGAAGAGGCATCCCTGCATTTCGACTGGTCGAACCTTGGAAAGTTCTACGACATGGCCTACAACATGGTAGTGGAACGATAATGTTGAAATTTGTTATTTATGTGTGATTCTCCAATTGGCGTTTTTGACTCGGGGTACGGCGGACTGACCGTTTTGAAGCAGCTTATAAAAAAACTCCCTCAATACGATTTTCTGTACCTCGGCGACAACGCGCGAACTCCTTATGGAACAAGGTCTTTTAGGGTGGTCTACGAATACACTCTCGAAGCAGTAAAATATTTGTTTAACCAGCATTGCCGACTTGTAATAATTGCCTGCAACACAGCATCCGCAAAAGCGTTGCGAAATATTCAACAGTTGGACTTACCCAAAATAGCCCCGGACCGACGGGTGCTTGGTGTAATTCGACCGAGTGTGGAAAAGGTTTCTGAAATTACAAAGAATGGACACATTGGGGTTTTGGGAACTCCTGGAACAGTAATTTCCGGTTCTTATCCCATTGAGTTGGAAAAGTGGTCCGAAGGGAAAATGAAATCTACCGTTCAGGAAGCCTGCCCGATGTGGGTGCCGCTGGTGGAAAATAACGAAATCGACTCGGAAGGCGCCGCATTTTTTGTGCACAAACACATTCAGAATATTCTGCAGAAAGATGATGAGCTGGATACCTTGATTCTGGGATGTACCCATTATCCGCTTTTAATAAATCAAATCAGGAAATTTGTTCCCAGACATATTCAGATTTTGGAGCAGGGACAAATTGTTGCTGAAAAATTAATCGATTATCTGGAGCGTCATCCTGAAATGAAAAGTCGGCTATCAACAGGAGGAAGTGTGAGATTTCAGACGACCGAATCTGCAGATAATTTTAATGAAAAGGCCGAGGTGTTTATGGAACAAAAGGTGGAGGCCGAAACCGTCCACCTTTAGTTATTTACTTTACACTATGAAATTATTTCTTTGATTGCTTTTTTCATGGCATCGTATTGGCCTTCGATGCTTGTTAAAAGCTTGTACTGTGCCCTTGTGCGCACCAGATTATGATCTTCTGACTTAATTTTGTAGTAATTATCGCCGTCAATGTAATCCATTAAAAAGCGGAGTACCTGTTCGTAGGTAATGTATTTTGCCGAAAAAGCCAGGTATTCCAATTCTTTTTCTGTTAAGAACGAAGCCGCTTCTTCCAGGTAACCTTTGGCAAATGCAGTAAAGATTTCCATATCCATTGAAACGTTGTCCAGATTGGTGTCATCTTCTTTGCCGGTATTGGTGTAATATCGGATAGCATCGCCGAAATCGTTCAGTACAGTGCTGTTTAAAACAGTGTCAAGATCAATAACACAAAGCACATCTCCTTTTTTGTCGAAAAGAATGTTGTTGATCTTTGTGTCGTTGTGGCTTACCCGAGTCGGAATGGTACCTTCTTCAACCAACTTCCAAAATGCCATCATCTCTTCTCTGCGGGCTTCAATCCAGCTAATTTCTTCCTGAACTTTCTCTTTTCTTCCAACCGGGTCATTTTTCAGCACGGCATCCCACTGTTCGTAGCGGATGCGAATGTTGTGGAATCCCGGAAGAATATCAGTCAGCGGTTCTTTCAAGTCTGAAACCAGCGATTGAAATTTGCCGATTCCTTTTCCTCCGGCATAAGCAAGTTCCGGAGTTTCTGCTGCTTCGTAAGCAATGGTGTCTTCAATAAAAAGGCACACTGCCCAGTATTCTTCGTCTTTATCCAGAAAGTAAAGTTTTCCGTCGGTTGCAGGAATAACAGTCATTGCTTCCCGCATCGGGTCTCCACCTGCTTTTTCAACTTTGGCTTTAATGTGGCTGCATACTTTTTGTATGTTGTCCATCATTGCCGGAATAGGGGAGAATACCTTTTTGTTTTTTCTCTGGAGTATATATTTTGAAGGATTTCCGTCAGTTTTAATTATGAACGTGTCGTTAATAAAACCTTCGCCAAGAGGAACCACCTCTTCTACTTTACCTTCAATTTTAAACTGGTTGGCAATATTTTTTAGATTGGTATCCATGGATATTTTAATAAAGTTTTTCCGGGTAAACGCCCTCTTCAATCAGTTTATTAATTTTTTCTACAACGTATGGTTTGTCTTCTTTATAGGTAACGCCAAACCATGGAGAATCGGCTTTCAGTACTTTTACAGATGCTTTTTTTGCCTGAATCATGTCGAACACTACCGATGGAATGTACACTTCCGATTTGGGTTCGTTGATGTGATTTTTCAGGAAAGTAACGAATTCTGCTTCGAGAACCGGAAAGATGGAAGGTTGAAAACCCCAGATATTCATTGATGCACTTTCGTTTCCGGTAAGCTCTGTTTCGCTTCCGTCTGATTCAACTGAAATAACTTTTCCGTCTTTTTTCAGAATTTTAACGGTTTCTACAATTTTGCGGAGCGAATCGTTTTCGTCTACATCGCAAATTCCACGAGACACTGAGCCAAACTCAGAAAGTGTATTTGCAAGTTTGTACCCAACCATGGAATATTCGGTCTGATTTTCAGACCGGGTTAAAAAGTCGGCCATTACTTTGTAGGCATTGTATCCGTAAAAATCGTCGGCATTCAGCGCGCAAAACGGTTCTTTTATTGCGTCTTTTGTAACCAGAACGGCGTGTGCTGTCCCCCACGGTTTTTCTCTGCCTTCCGGAAGTGTGAATCCTTCAGGTAAATTGTCAAGTTCCTGGTAAACGTATTCAACTTCTATTTTTCCTTTCAGAATCGGATCAAATTTTGCCTTGAATGCATCGGCAAAACTTTCTCTAATTACAAAAACAACCTTTCCAAATCCTGCCCTGATGGCATCGTATATAGAATAGTCGATAATTGCTTCTCCATTCGGACCTACCGGTTCTACCTGTTTCAGGCCTCCAAAGCGGCTGCCCATTCCTGCTGCAAGTATGAGTAATGTCGGTTTCATATTATTAATTTTAAACGTTTGAAGTTCTAATTTTGTGTCCGCTTATTGCGTAGTAAAGGATAAACAGAAAACAAGGTACTGCAATCCAATATGCATTTTGTGCGCCAATGGCGTCTTTCAGAAATCCATAGAGCGTAGGAATTACTGCTCCTCCTACAATTGCCGTTACAAGTAATGATGAACCTGCTTTGGTGAATTTGCCCAGGTCGGCCATGGCAAGGGGCCAAAGTGCCGGCCACATTAACGAACAACCCAGCGCCATAAGGAATATAAACCAAATGGAAACAGCCGCCGGAGTGGATACAACTAAAATTGAACCGGCAATAGCAACAATGGAGCTAATAAGAAGAGCTTTTGACTGGCTCAGGTATTTGGGAATGAAAATCACACCACAAATATAGCCTAACGTCATTCCAATTGGTGCAATCCATGCGTAACGGTCGGCATTGGGCAGGTCGAGGCTGACTGCATAATCCACGAGTGTTCCGAGCGAAATTGTTTCAACGCCTACATAAAGAAACAAAGTAATGCTGCCCAGAATAAGGTGCGGAAACTGAAAGATTGATGTTTTGTTGGCGGCGTAAGGAGCATCTTCCACGTTGTCGGAATCTTCTCCGGCAGCTTTTACTTCTGGTAACCCCGAAAAGTAGGCCAGCACGCCAAGCAAAATAAATATTCCTATAATTATATAAAAAGGAAGGTTGATATCGGTGAGTTTTACATCATCAACACTTTTATTAATTACCAATGCCAGAAATACCGGAGAAATGGGCCAGGCCAGTTTGTTGGCAATTCCCATAATACTCATTCGTTTGGCAGCACTTTCGATGGGGCCGAGAATGGTAATGTAAGGATTTACAGAAGCCTGTAGAAAGGCATTTCCCATCCCACTTATAAATGAGGCCAACAGAAACAGCGGTAGGCTTTCCAGTTGAGCCGACGGGATGAAAAGGTAAAATCCTAAGGCAAACATCAGAAACGAAAGCGCCATGGTGTTTTTGTACCCAATTCGTTTAATAACCATCGATGCCGGGTAACTAAAAATCAGGAATGCTGAGAATGTGGCAGCAATAACCAGGTACGACTGTCCCGATGAAATTTGAAGCGCTTTGTTTAGTAGAGGAACCAGATAACTGTTAATACCAAGGGCAAACCCAATGGCAAAAAACATGATACCTACAATAATAAGGGGGAAAGTGTACGACTGCCTGGTTGTGGCACTCGCTGAAGCTTTGGCATTCATTGTTTTTGAATTTTTATAGATTATTAATGGAATGTGATTTTGGTTACGAAAGAAGGAAATCTTTTTGAAAAAAGGAAATCCTTTTCTGAAAAGTTTTTAAATTTTTTAGAAAGGGGTATCCGGAAGGGGTGAATTATTTTAAAAGAGGTGTTTGAAGTGTTTTATTCTATTTGTACCAACTGGCGTAAGTTCCGTAAGAACTTGCAATGCGGTGAATCTCACCTTCCAGGAGCTCCGGGCTGATTGCTTTTATTTTTTTCGCAGGAATTCCGGCGTAAACACTTCCACTTTCAACCACGGTCCCTTTTGTTACTACCGAACCGGCAGCTACAATAGAATTGCTTTCAACCACGGCATCGTCTAAAATCACAGCATTCATTCCTATCATCACATTGTCGTGCAATGTGCATCCGTGAACAATTGCTCCGTGGGCAATGGTTACGTTGCTTCCGATATTCGTAGGCGATTTTTTGTATGTTGCATGAATAACTGCGTTATCCTGAACATTTGTGTTGTTGCCAATTTTTATATAATGAACATCGCCCCGCAAAACAGCATTAAACCAAACACTGCAATTGTCGCCCATTTCAACGTCACCAATCAGTGTTGCTGTTTCAGCCAAAAAACAGTTTTTGCCAACAATCGGAGTCTTGTTATTTAACGTTTTTACGAGTGCCATTGTGTATGTATTTAAATTGATTCCAAATATATCAAAACCTTTAAATGGTTGCATATATCACAATAAACTTGTTAAATAATGGTTATTTTTGCTTGTTGACAAATTACAGTAAAAAGGTAAACCGATTCTAAAGTTGCAGATTATTAATTTTAGGGTCGTTTTTATTTTGATGTGACAATTTTGAAACCAAAAACTGTATATAAATGAAGGATGCTAAAGTAATAGAGTTGGAAGAAGTGGCCATTCGGTTTTCCGGAGACTCCGGAGATGGGATGCAGCTTACCGGGACATTGTTTTCGGATGCCACGGCACTGGTTGGTAACGACATTTCAACCTTCCCCGATTACCCGTCTGAAATCAGGGCTCCGCAGGGAACTGTTGGCGGTGTGTCAGGATTTCAGGTGCAATTTGGAAAAAAGGAAGTAACTACCCCCGGCGATTTTGCGCACGTGCTGGTGGCAATGAATCCGGCAGCCATTAAAGCAAATGCCCGGTTTATGAATCCGGGTGGAATAATTATTTACGATTCCGACTCATTTACGGAAAAAAACCTGAAAAAAGCAGGTTATCAAACCGATGATCCTTTTACTGAAAGCAACCTTTTAGATTTTCGAAAAATTGGAGTTCCTGTTACAAGCCTTACACGCGAAGGACTGAAAGATTTTGGCCTCGATAACAAAAGTGTGCTTCGAAGCAAAAATATGCTGGCTCTCGGTTTGGTGTGCTGGATGTTTAACCGTCCGCTTGATTATATCGAAGAGTTTATCCGGAATAAATTTGCCAAAAAACCGGTGGTGGTCGAGTCTAATATTAAGGTGTTGCACGATGGTTACAATTACGGGATGAACCTGCAACACGAAACTCCCACGTATATTGTTCATTCTGCAGATATTGAAAATGGAACGTACCGGAATATAAACGGAAATCAGGCTACTGCCTGGGGGCTTATTGCAGCTGCAGAAAGAGCCGGGCTCGAATTGTTCTTGGGTTCTTATCCGATTACGCCGGCTACCGAAATTCTTTCCAATTTATCTCAAAGAAAAGATTTAGGCGTAAAAACATTCCAGGCGGAAGACGAAATCGCTGGTATTGCATCAGCTATTGGCGCAGCGTTTGCCGGAGATTTGGCCGTAACCACAACCTCCGGACCGGGGCTGGCACTAAAATCTGAAGCCATTGGTTTGGCAGTTATGGCCGAGCTGCCGTTGGTTATTGTAAATGTTCAGCGGGGAGGCCCGTCAACCGGCTTGCCAACAAAAACAGAACAATCTGATTTGTTGCAGGCGCTTTACGGACGTAATGGCGAAAGCCCGGTGGTAGTCCTTTCTGCCAGCACTCCGTCCGATTGTTTTTTCTACGCCTACAAAGCTGCAAAAATTGCTTTGGAACGAATGGTGCCTGTAATTTTGCTAACCGACGGTTTCCTCGGAAACGGAAGTGAGCCGTGGAAAATTCCTGACGTGTCGGAATTGCCGCCAATTACTCCGCGGGTTGCGAAAAGTGCAGAAACCTTTAACGCATACAAGCGCGATGAAAATACACTGGCCCGCGATTGGGCATTTCCCGGAATGGCAGGATTTGAACATCGAATTGGAGGGTTGGAAAAAAGCGTCATCGGAACAGTTAGTCACGATCCGGAAAACCACCAGAAGAATACCGAGATTAGGGAAGGCAAAGTCCAAAAAGTTGTTGATTTAGTGCCAGATATTGAAGTTTGCGGCGATTCGGATGGCGATGTTTTGGTTGTTGGATGGGGAGGAACATTTGGTCACCTCATTAGCACCGTTCGCGAATTGAGAAAAGAAGGAAAGAATGTGAGCCTGGCTCATTTTAATTACATCAAACCGTTGCCAAAAAACACTGCCGAAGTTTTTCAGAACTTCAAAAAGATAGTGGTTTGTGAACTGAATATGGGGCAGTTTGCCGGGTATCTTCGCGATAAAGTGCCGGGTTCTCATTATTATCAGATCAACAAAGTGAAAGGGTTGCCGTTTACGGTGAACGAACTGAAAGAAGGTATCAACAAATTACTGGAGGACTAAAAATGACAGAACAAAAATATACAATAAAAGATTTTAAAAGCGATAGTGAAGTACGTTGGTGCCCGGGTTGTGGCGATTATGCCATAATGAACGGTGTTCAGCGGACAATGGCCGGAATGGGAGTTCCCAAAGAAAAGTTTGCTGTCATTTCAGGTATCGGGTGTTCCTCCAGGTTTCCTTATTATATGGATACTTTCGGATTTCATACTATTCACGGAAGAGCTTCGGCCGTGGCTTCTGGGGTAAAAATGGCAAATCCCGATCTTAATGTATGGGTTATTACCGGCGACGGAGATTCAATGGCCATTGGCGGAAATCATTTTATTCATACAATTCGCAGAAATATCGATTTGAATATTATTCTTTTTAACAACCGTATTTACGGGCTGACAAAGGGACAATATTCGCCAACCTCGGCTCGCGGATTTGTGAGCAAAACCTCTCCGTTTGGAACTATTGAAGACCCGTTTATCCCGGGGCAGTTGGTTATTGGTGCGCGGGGAACTTTTTTTGCCCGGTCAATCGACAGTAACCTCAAGCTGGGTGAGTCAGTGTATCAGGCAGCAGCAGAGCACAAAGGAGCTTCGGTGGTTGAAGTATTGCAGAATTGCGTAATATATAACAATGGTGTTCATGCCGCAATTACTGACCCCGAACATCGTGCCGATCGCCAGTTGATACTGGAACACGGCAAGCCGATGTTGTTTGGTGCCGAAAACGAAAAAGGTATCATTATGGAAAAAGGACGATTGAAAGTTGCAAAAATTGGAGAGAACGGAGTTACACTCGACGATATTTTGGTACACGATGCCCACGAAGAAGATCCCACACTTCACCTGGCGTTGATTCATATGTCGCTCCCTGATTTTCCGGTGGCATTTGGTGTAATACGAAGCGTTTCTGCCCCGATTTACGACGATGAAATGACCAGACAGATTCAGCAGGTAAAACAAACGCGAAAAATTTCGTGTGTTAATGAGCTGTTGAGATCGGGCAATACCTGGGAAGTTACCGGAAATAAAAACGGGAAGTCAGCAGACTGCCCGTAAAGATTTTTGTTCTAAAAAGAAAAAGAGGTTGTTGGGTAATTTCCCGACAACCTCTTTTTTTGCTTGTTATCTAGTTACACCAGCCCCTGTGCCATCATTGCATTGGCAACTTTTACAAAGCCGGCAACATTTGCTCCTTTTACGTAATTTACAAAACCACCGTTTTCCTTGCCGTGTTTTACACACATTGCATGGATATTGGTCATTATTGATTTCAGTTTTTCATCAACCTCTTCGCTGGTCCAGCTCAAACGCATACTGTTCTGGCTCATTTCCAGGCCGGAAACAGCCACGCCGCCTGCATTAGCAGCTTTACCCGGTGCGTACAAAATTTTTGCGTTCAAAAACTTATGTTCAGCTTCGTAAGTAGAAGGCATGTTCGCCCCTTCCACTACAGCAATACATCCGTTTTTCAACAATGCTTCTGCATCGTCGCCGCTAATTTCGTTCTGGGTTGCACAAGGCAGCGCAACATCACACTTGATGCTCCACGGACGCCGGTTTTCGAAATACTGCACATTATATTTTTCGGCATATTCATAAATTCTGCCCCGGTACACGTTTTTCAGTAATTTGATGAATTCGAGCTTTTCACGATCAATTCCGTCGGGATCATAAATAGTACCGTTTGAATCGGACATACTTACCGGTTTTCCGCCCAAATCGAGTACCTTTTCAACAGCAAACTGGGCAACATTTCCTGAACCTGAAATTGTCACGGTTTTTCCTTTAATGCTGTCGCCACGTGTTTTCAACATTTCTTCTGCAAAATAAACGGTACCGTAACCTGTGGCTTCCGGGCGCATCAACGAGCCACCCCAGCCAATGCCTTTTCCTGTAAGCACGCCAGTAAATTCGTTACGCAACCTTTTATATTGTCCATACATAAAACCAATTTCCCGGCCGCCTACACCAATATCGCCGGCAGGAATGTCTGTATCAGGGCCGATATGACGCGAAAGCTCAGTCATAAAACTCTGGCAGAAGCGCATTACTTCGTTATCTGATTTTCCTTTTGGGTCAAAGTCCGAACCGCCCTTTCCACCGCCCATGGGAAGTGAAGTAAGACTGTTTTTCAAAACCTGTTCAAACGCCAAAAACTTAAAAATATTCAGGTTAACGGTAGGATGAAAGCGCAAACCACCTTTGTACGGGCCAATAGCACTATTCATTTCCACCCTGTAACCGCGGTTAATATGAATATTTCCTCCGTCGTCAGTCCATGGCACCCTGAACTGAATAACCCGTTCGGGCTCCACCATACGTTCCAGCACTTTCGACTGGATGTACCTTGGGTTTTTAACTAAAAAATCAGCTAGTGTTTCAATCACTCCAAGCACTGCCTGATGAAATTCGGGTTCTCCGGGATTCCTGTCTTTTACATAAGACATAAAATCCTCTGTAAACTGTTTTGGGTCTTTAAAACTCATAAAATATTTGTATTAGTCTGTTGCTGTCAAAAATAACAAATCTCATTTTGTCAGGCGAAAAAGAAAACCGACATTGGTTCATTTAAGAGTAATCCAAAATTAACAAAATCGCCCTCTTTTCCGGCAAAATGAAATCTGAAACAAAATTAAAATATTTTAACGATCTCGTGTATTCTGGCGCCAGAACATGCATTAATTCAGAAAAAATTCACATTTTAATATGAAATTGAAAATATTTCAGAACAAAACAAACAAAATCATAAAATCATATCCAGCAGAAACAAATTACAAAAAGAAGGTCACTTTAACTTTTAAATTACATTTTTCCATTCGCCTCAAACACCAAAAACGAACAAAGCCCTTCGTTAACATAAATTTATATTATGCAAAAATTATTGTTTTAACAACACACCACAGCGTTTCTTCCCGACACCTGAATTCCGGAAAAATCACTTTTCTCTTGTCTCCGTACTTTCTGACAAAAATCGTCGAGGCATTTTCCTTATCCAATAAAAAGAGAGATATGTAAATTTTACTCCATTTTTAACGGGATTAGAAAAACACGATTTTCGATAGCTTTAAACAAATTCTTTATCTTTGCGGCTTAAAAATCAGATTTATCAATAAAATGGATTACAATTTCGCAGAAATAGAACCCAAGTGGCAAAGATACTGGGAAGAAAAGAAGACATTCAGAACCTCTGACGATTTTTCTAAACCAAAATATTACATTCTCGACATGTTTCCCTACCCATCTGGGGCAGGATTACACGTAGGACATCCGGAAGGATATACGGCCACCGATATTTTGAGCCGTTATAAACGGATGAAAGGGTTTAACGTACTTCATCCCATGGGCTATGATGCATTTGGATTGCCGGCCGAACAGTACGCCATGCAAACCGGCACACATCCCGCTATTACAACCAACAAAAATTGCGACAATTTCCGCAGGCAGATAAAAGCCATTGGGTTAAGCTACGACTGGGATCGCGAAATCAACACTACTGACCCGCATTATTTTAAATGGACACAGTGGATTTTTAAACAATTATACAATACCTGGTTTGACGAAGAGCAGCAGAAAGGAAGGCCGATTGCTGAACTGCCGATACCTGAAGAGATAAAAAACCAGGGCAAAAAAGCAGTCAACGAATACATTTCCGAAAAACGTTTGGCTTATTACGCCAATGCCCAGGTTTGGTGGTGCGACTCCTGTAAAACAGTTTGTGCCAACGAGGAAGTTTTAACAGACGGCTCGCACGAAAAATGTGGGAACCAGGTAATTCGCAAAAACCTAAAACAATGGTTGCTGCGTATTCCTCATTATGCAGAGCGATTGCTAAAAGGGTTGGAAAGCCTTGACTGGCCTGCCGGTGTAATCGACATGCAAAAGAACTGGATTGGAAAATCTACCGGTGCCGAAATCGATTTCCAGATTGACGGACTGGACAAAAACCTACGTGTATATACCACACGCCCCGACACGCTTTTTGGTGCAACTTACATGGTAATTGCCCCTGAACATGAGCTGGCCGGGGAGATTACCATTCCTGAGAAAAAAGACGCAGTTGAAAAATATATAAAAGCGGCAGCGCTGAAATCGGATTTAGACCGCACCGATCTGGCCAAAGAAAAAACAGGCGTTTTCACCGGACGATATGCCATTAATCCGGTAAACAACCAACCCATTCCAATATGGATTGCCGACTATGTTTTAATGGGCTACGGAACAGGAGCCATTATGGCTGTTCCGGCGCACGACACCCGCGACTTTGAATTTGCCCAGGAGTTTAGCATTCCTGTCATCTGCATTCTCGACCCGAAAGATGTGGAAGGGCGTGATGAAATTCTGGCCGGGAACAAATGCTGGACAGAAGACGGAGAATACATTAATTCGGCCAGTGCAGAAACCGGGCTTGACATTAACGGTCTTAACAAAGAAACAGGCATTAAAAAAACCATAAAATGGCTCGAAGAACGTGGATTGGGAAAAGCCACGGTTAACTTTAAAATGCGCGACTGGCTGTTTAGCCGCCAGCGCTACTGGGGCGAGCCATTCCCTGTTATCCATTGGGAGGATGGAGAAGTATCGCTTTTGGATGATGAAGACCTGCCACTGTTATTACCCCAGATGGAAAAATATTCGCCGGGAGAAGCTGGTGAATCTCCGCTGGCAAATGCCGAAGACTGGCTTTATGTTACGGATAAAAACGGACGCAAAGGCCGCCGCGAAACCAACACAATGCCCCAATGGGCAGGCTCGTGCTGGTATTACCTCAGGTATATTGACCCTAACAACAACGAACGAATTTTCGACCCCGAAAAGGAAAAATACTGGATGCCGGTTGACCTTTATGTAGGTGGAGCTGAACACGCAGTGCTGCATTTGCTGTACTCGCGGTTCTGGCACAAAGTATTGTTCGATTTAGGAATAGTTTCCACCCAGGAACCATTTCAAAAGTTGTTCAATCAGGGGATGATTCTGGCATTTGCGTATGAAACCACTACCGGCGCAAAAGTTACATCCGACCTGGTGGAAGAACGCGACGGCAAATATTTCCACAAAGAAACAGGAGAAGAACTGAGGCAGATTGTGGCGAAAATGTCGAAATCGTTGAAAAACGTTGTAAACCCAGACGATGTAATTAAACATTACGGAGCTGATTCGCTGCGTTTGTACGAAATGTTTATGGGACCGCTGGACGAACGCAAACCCTGGACAGAAAACGGAGTAAAAGGGGTTTTCAATTTTCTGAACCGCGCCCACCGCTTTTTTGCTGATACCAACAATATTTCCGAAGGAGAAGAAGACAAAGAAATTGCCAAGCTGTTGCACCAAACCATCCAAAAGGTTGCGATTGATGTGGAAAACATGAAATTCAATACGGCAATTTCGGCGCTTATGGTTTTCAATAACCTGGCCATCAAAAAAGGAAAGGTAACCAAAACCACGGCAGAAACATTTGCAAAAATTCTTGCACCGTTTGCGCCGCACCTGGGAGAAGAACTCTGGTCGGTTTACGGAAACGAAGAAACAATTGCTTACGAACCGTGGCCCGAAGTAGACGAAAGCCTGCTTCAGGAAGACAGCTTCCAGTACCCGGTTTCGTTCAACGGGAAAATGCGATTCAAAATTGAATTGCCTGTTGACATGCCTCGACCCGAAATAGAAAAAACGGTTCTGGCAGATCCCAAAGCGCAAAAATGGCTCGAAGGAAAAACGGTAAGGAAGTTCATTTTAGTTCCGAAGAAAATTATCAATGTGGTTGTAGGATAAACCAAAATATTCACAAAATAAAAAAGGGAGAATGAACGCTTGTACATCCTCCCTTTTCTTTTGCCTGAGCGTAGATTCCGATCACAAAACACCAATGGATAAGTTATTTTTTGCGGGCAAGAAGAACCTAGTTAACTGCTGTCTGTTTCATTACAAAACGAGTAAAAATGAATGCAGACCGGATAAAAACTATTGATGATGTGATTTCTGCACTGAAAACAATTGTTGACGAAACAGAAAAAAGCAATAATCCGCTTGGCTATTTTGCCGTGCTCTACCTGACAGTAACCGTTAAAGTAAAAGATGGAATCGAAACTCATTATTTTGACGATGGCAAACGCATGGAACAGCTGGATATCATTTTTGCAAAACGGTACATTGACGCCTACATTGCGTGGAACCGGGCCGAAACCGTGAGCAAATCGTGGGAAAAAGCTTTTAAGTTAGCAACAAACAGCAAGATGCTGGTAATTCAACATCTTCTAATGGGGATGAATGCACACATCAATTTGGACCTCGGAATTGCAGCTGCAGAAATATCAGGCACCGGCCAAATTTCGCACCTCAAAAACGACTTCTTCAAAATAAATAAAATCCTTTCGTCTCTGGTGGAAGATATTCAGTCTGGCCTTTCGTCCATCTGGAGGCCACTTAAAAAGGTGCTTGCTAAAACAGGAAAGGCCGACAACTTTTTAGTCGATTTCAGCATGGAACTTGCACGTGACGGCGCTTGGAAATTTGCCAACGAAGTGGTTCTGTTAAAAGGCTCCGACAAACAAACGGCCATTCTGGAACGAGATGTTACTGTAGCCCGAAAAGCGAAAATTGTTACGCAGCCAACCAAGTGGATTCAGTTTCTGCTTTGGATTGTCAGACTCGGCGAAAAAGGCTCCGTTTCAGAAAAAATGAGAAAACTAAATTCCGGAAGTACAAACAACGGCAGTCGTTAATTTATTCCCCCGAAAAAGCTAAATACTTCCTTTCGCTTTGATTTTCAGTTTTTGCCCGATGGACAGTTTTGACCTGTCGGAAAGATTATTGAGCTTTAAGATTTCATCGGGCGAAATACCGGCATATTTCCCGGCTATTTCCCAAATGGTATCGCCGCTTCTAACAGTGTAGTATTCAAAATCCGGGTCCAGAGGTTTCGGTTCGGCTTTCACCGAAGTACCAACAGATTTCCCAACTGATGCCTGTTTCTGGGCAAAAGTCATGGTGTTAATTTTCTCGTATTTGGCCTTTTGATTTTCATCCACGTAGATTGCCAGCTTCTGCCCTGCCCGAATCATGTTTCGATTAATGTTATTCCAGTACTTTAAGTCGGAAGACCGCACTTTAAACCACGATGAAATAAACCCCACATTATCGCCCGACTTCACCGTATAAAGTACTTTTGCTTTTCCTTCCACATCTACCGGAGTAAAATAGTTGGAGTTAGAACTGGTTGGATTTTGCAGAGTGTTATCCGGAAAGTATTTATCCCGTTCATGCGAAAAAACCATTGTGTCCAAATCGATAAAAGCCATAATCTTTTCGTTGGGCAGTACCAGCGGATAAGGTTTGTCTTTTTTTGCAGGAATTACATCCCGCCGAAACATTGGATTCAGGCTCCGCAATTGTTCTTTATCGATTTCCAGCTTTGCCTCCAACTGGTTAAAATGAAGATAATCACGAACCAGAATAGTATCAGATCTCAGCGGTATTTCGGGCATTCGGGGCTGCAGGTTGTGCTCTTTATAAAAGTTCATTACATAGGCAGCAGCAATAAATGCAGGAACGTATCCGCGAGTCTCCCGGGGCAAACGATAATAAATTTCCCAGTAGTTGCGTTTACCGCCCGACCTACGGATAGCCCGATTTACGTTTCCAGGCCCGCAATTGTATGCAGCAATGGCTAGATACCAGTCTTCGTATGTATCGTACAGGTATTTAAAATATTTAATGGCCGCCTCGGTCGACTTAACCGGGTCGCGTCGTTCATCCACAAAACTGGTAATTTCGAGTCCCATTTGTCGTCCGGTACCATACATAAACTGCCATAACCCATTGGCACCTACCCGCGACATGGCTTTGGGATTCAATGCCGATTCAATTACCGGCAGGTATTTCAGTTCCAACGGCATGTCCTGCCGGTCGAGCATCTCTTCGAACATGGGAAAATAGTACGCCGAAAGGCCAAGCATTACTTCTACCAAATCGCGCCGTTTTTCGGTGTACAGTTTAATAAAATTCTTTACTACGTTGTTGTACGAAAGGTCAACTACCTGTTCAATATCTTCGAGCCGTTTGATGTAAACCGAATCGGGCAAATCTTTCGGGAAAAATTCGGACAAATTATCGCCTGAGTTATCAAGATGAAACAGATGTCTGATGTACCATGAATTTCCCAGGCTATCCATCTTCTCAGAGAAAATGTCTCCTAAATCTTCATCGGGTGCAGGACTACTTTCCATCAACAACGAATCAACAATCTCCTCAGAATATACTGAATCCTCCGAAGCCTTATATAATGAATCGGTGGCAATAATACCTGCATCCAGCGTTTGCAAAGGCTGCATTTCAATCTGCTCCCGATGTGTATTTTGTGCTGTTATTGTTTGGACTAAATTCAGAACTAAAATTACTACTGCCAAACGCTTCCCCATACCTCAAAAATTAAAACGAAAATTTAAGCAATAAACAAAATTATTATCAAAGTTCGACATCGAAGGCTCCCATTTCATGGTCAGATCATCGCTGATGTCAAAATCAAAAAGATGGGCATCAACGCTTGCATCAATGATGTTTAGCCCGTAAAACCCAACAATACTTATTATCAACAAATCGCGGTTTCGGCGGTAGTAGTCGCGTTGTTTTGCAAGTGCTGTTTTCAGGTTATTAAACTGTGTGGGGTTATCCAAATCGTAGTTGTTTCGCCTCACGGCTTCAATTTTAAGGTAATCCTGAGTTTCAGGATTGGTATCGGTAAGATGCTGGTAACCTACTTTAAACAATGCGTAGTTGTCGTTATTCCAGTTAATAAAATAACCGATGGTACCAAAGCCGATATATATAAACGGAACTTTCCAGTATTTTTTATTGTAAATCTGCCCCAGGCCGGGAAGCACAGCCGAGTACAAAGTTGCCTTTCTGGGTGAATGTACTTCCTCTTCTTCCGCTGGTTGTTGCTCCACAACCGGAATGGTATCGGCTTCAATCAATTGTGCTTTGAGGTTAAAAACAACAAACAATTGAATGAGAACCAAAACATATTTCAGAACTAATTTTCTGCTAATCACTCTTCACTAATTTTGCCCAAAAATAGAAGTTTCATTTCACCGGGAAACAGGCAAGCTGTTTTTATTTGCCGTTTTCAATTATTTTAACAATTCTTTCAAAGTCTTGCTCTGATTTAAAAGGAATTACAATTTTTCCTTTCCCTTTATCGCCAACAGAAATTCCGATGCGAGAACCCAGCAATTTTCCCAGATGCCCTTTATAATCTTTGTATTCTTTGGGGAGTTCCCGCCTTTTAGTTTGAAGCGCCTGCGTACCTTCTTCGTTGAGGCTGCGAACAATCTCTTCCACTTTGCGAACGGAAAAACCATATTTCAGAATCTGCCCGTAAATCATCTCCTGAATATCGGCATCTTCAATATTTATTAACGCTCGGGCGTGCCCCATGCTGATTTCTTTTTCGCGCAATGCTTTTTGAATAACAGCCGGAAGTTTCAGCAAACGCAGGTAGTTGGCAATTGTCGAGCGCTTTTTTCCAACACGGCTGCTCATCTCCTCCTGCGTAAAACTTAGCTCTTCCATTAAACGCTGGTAGCTAAGCGCAATTTCGATGGCGTCCAAATCTTCGCGCTGAATATTTTCCACAAGCGCCATTTCCAGCATGCCGTCGTCTTTGGCATGGCGGACATACGACGGAATGGATTCCAGCCCTGCTTTTTGCGCAGCTCTGAACCGCCGTTCTCCGGCAATAATCTGGTAACTGTCTGCTCCGGTTTTTCGCAAGGTAATGGGCTGAATCAGTCCTATTTCGCGAATAGACGCAGCAAGCTCTTCCAGCGCTTCTTCATCGAACTTTGAGCGGGGTTGAAAAGGATTGGCTTCTATTTTGCTCAGTTCCACTTCGCTTATCCCCGCCTGTTTCATTTTTTCAGCGTCATCAATAAGCGCTCCCAATCCTCGTCCAAGTACATTCCTTTTAGCCATTGCCAAAAAATTAACTGTTAATGATTTTACTTTCCTGCGCCATTCGAGTCATTCCGTTTCGTTGTAAAATTTCGCGCGCAAGGTTCATGTGGTTTATGGCGCCCCGGGAGCTGGCATCGTAAAGTACAACGGGTTTCCCGTAACTAGGCGCTTCACTCAGCTTCACGTTTCGCTGAATTACCGTTTCAAAAACCATGTCCTGAAAATGATGTTTCACTTCTTCGTACACCTGGTTCGACAAATTCAAACGGGAATCGAACATGGTCAACAAAAATCCTTCAATCTCCAGTGCCGGGTTTAAACGGCTCTGAATTATCTTAATGGTATTCAGCAGTTTTCCCAAACCTTCGAGGGCGAAATACTCACACTGCACGGGAATAATTACCGAGTCGGCAGCAGTTAATGCGTTTACTGTAATTAATCCCAGCGACGGCGAACAATCTATAAAAATAAAATCGTAAATGTCTTTCAACTTTCCGATGGTATTGCGCAGCACCTTTTCGCGGTTGGGCAGGTTAAGCATTTCAATTTCTGCTCCCACCAAATCGATGTGCGACGGGATAATATCGAGATTGGCCACATCTGTTTTCAGAATGACCTTTTCCGGCTCAATTTCGTCCACAATACACTCATATATACTTGACTGTACATTGTTTACATCGAAACCGAATCCCGAAGTAGCATTTGCCTGCGGGTCAGCATCAATTATGAGCACTTTCTGTTCTAACACGGCAAGGCTCGCCGCCAGGTTAATGGTGGTTGTGGTTTTTCCAACCCCACCCTTCTGGTTTGCCAGTGATATGATTTTTCCCATCAGATTTTCGTTTTTTTGAACTGGTTCAAATTTAATAATTTAGCCTTAACTGCATCAAGGTATTTTTCGACATCTCTCGTTAGTAACTGGTTAAAAAGCTGGAATTGAGCAGGAAAAAAGTTTATATTTTCTCTGATTTCATCATCTTCATCAACCGGAGCTTATCAACGGGCACAACTCCCGGGCTCTCGCAAACCAGGCCACCGGCGAGATTTGCCATTAACGCCATTTGCGATGAAGTGAGTTTTGCGGCCAGCGCCAGGCTCACCACACTCAACACCGAATCGCCGGCTCCCGAAACATCTGCAATCTCGCGGATTACAGCGGGCGAATATTGCTGCTCCTCGCCATTACTCACAAAAACACCTAATTCTGATAACGTAACAAAAATATATTTAATATTTTGCTGCCACTTAAAATCCCGTGCCGCATTCTCCAAACCTTTCAAATCTCCTTTTTTTAACTGAACACCGGTTCCTTCGAGAAATTCGTAAAAATTGGGTTTAAAAAGATCCACATCCCGGAACAAATTAAAATTTCGTTTTTTGGGATCCACTGCTACCGGAATCTTTTTTTCACGGGCAAAATTACTAATCGTTTCAAACAATCCGGGCGTAATCAGCCCCTTGTCGTAATCCACAAACAACACCACATCAGCACCGTTGCGCTCAATTTCCTGCAGAACGGCTCGTGCAATTTGTTGTTCCAATTCGGCATGAATCAATCCGGTTGACTCTTCATCAACCCGGGCAATGTGCTGCCCCTTTCCTATGATTCTGCTTTTTACGGTTGTGGGACGTCCGGAGTCTTCAAAAATTCCATCTACAGGCAACTCCTTTTCAGCAATCATTTTTTTGAAACACTGCCCGTTTTCATCGTTTCCAACTATAGAAAACAACACGGGAGTAGCACCCAGCGACTGCAAATTTATAGCAACATTTGCGGCTCCGCCAAGCCTTCTTTCCCGTCGGTTAACCGAAACAACCGGGATTGGCGCCTCGGGAGAAATCCGTTCCACATTCCCCCAAAGATAAGTATCAACCATGGCGTCGCCAATTACTATGGCACGCATTCGGCTGAATGTTTCAAAAATCTGATTTATTTCTTTTTCGTCCACCTGTTAATTAAAAACGCAAATCTAACAAAAAACGCGAACCATTAAAAGTACTTCCGGTTGATTACCGTCCTGTAAAATTAAGGCCTACGCGGGATCCACGTCCACATTTACCATGCAACTGCTGTTTTCGGGCTGACTGCGAACCCAACTGATATTTTCCAGAATAAACCGCTTTACATCGGCCAGCGGCAGCCCCGGGTGTATTTTCACCCAGATTTCTTTGTGATACCAAAGTTGGATGCGGCTTACCAATGGAAACTCAGGGCCTAAAACAGTCAGGTCCCGGCTCCTTTTCAATAAATTAGCCAACTGCCCGGCTGCCCGGTCAACCGTTTCTGGTTTTTTATGCTTCACCACCAGTTTTATCAATCTGAAGTAAGGTGGATATTTAAACAACCTGCGTTCTGTCATTTGCGTATTGAAAGCCGCCCGGTAGTCCTGTTGCCGGATAAGCTCTATTAAAGGATGCTCGGGATGCGAAGTTTGCACAACCACCTTTCCGCGGTTGTATTTTCTGCCGGCACGCCCGCTAACCTGCGAAATAAGCTGATAAGCCCTTTCGTGTGCCCGAAAATCAGGAAAATTGATCAAATTATCCGCATTTAAAATTCCCACAACGCTAACGTGTTCAAAGTCGAGCCCTTTGGTTACCATCTGAGTTCCAATCAGAATGTCGGTTTTCCGGGACTCGAGGTTGTGAATAATCCTTCCAAAAGCATTTTTCGAACGGGTGGTATCTAAATCCATCCGGTCAATCCGTTTTCCCGGGAACAGCGGCTTCAATTCATCCTCAATTTTCTCAGTTCCAAATCCGCGTGTTTTAATTTCAGGAGAACCGCATTCCGGACATTCGGGCGGCATAGCAATGCTAAACCCACAATAATGGCAGCTCAACCGTTTTTTAAATTTGTGGTACGTAAGACTCACGTCGCAGTTTTCGCATTTTGGTATCCAGCCGCATGTAAAACACTGAATAAACGGAGAATACCCCCGCCTGTTCTGAAAAAGAATGACCTGTTCCCGGTTGTTCAATGCATCTTCCATCAAACCAAAAAGTTCGGGAGTAAGCACCGAGTGCATTTGTTTTCTTTTCCAGGCGCGTGTTAAATCGGCTACAATAATCTCGGGCAGCTCCACATTCGAATGCCTTTTGGTTAGGCTTACCAGCCCGTATTTTCCCATTAAAGCGTTGTAAAAACTCTCATACGACGGCGTGGCTGAACCCAACAAAACATTTGCATTGTTTTGTTTTCCCAGAACAATTGCCATATCGCGGGCATGGTACCTGGGAGCCGGATCGAATTGCTTGAACGAATTTTCGTGTTCTTCGTCGACAATTACCAGTCCCAAATTAGAAAACGGCAAAAACACCGACGAGCGCGCGCCCAGAACTACTTGGTAACCTTCGCCCGGATCGGATTGAAACAGCAGTACTTTCTTCCAGATTTCGACCCGTTCCTGGCTGTTCAGCCTCGAGTGATAAATTCCCACTTTCGAGCCGAAAACATTTTTAAGCCGTTCAACAATCTGGGTTGTAAGTGCAATTTCAGGCAACAGATAAAGCGCCTGCTTCCCTTGCTTCAGCGTTTCGTCTATCAAATGAATATAAATTTCTGTTTTGCCACTGGCAGTAATTCCGTGAATTAGCGTAACCAGATTATTATCGAAACAGGTTTTTACCTCTGCCAATGCCTGTTGCTGGTATTTGTTCAGCAGGTTCAAATCGGCCTGTTTGGAAGTGTTCGTCTCAATTCGCGACACCTGCTGTTGAAACGACTTCAGAATTTTCTTCTGTACCAGCCCTTCCAAAATGGCAGAGCTGAAATTCGTTCCTTTTAAGAGTTCTTTTTTGCTCACCACAGGTTGTTCCGCAGCCTGAAATGCGCCGGTTTTTTCAACAAAATGAACCAGCAATTCCTGCTGTTTTTTTGCGCGTTGCAACGACTCTTCTTTTTCCAGAAGGTCTTTTTCTGATTTAATATCGGGATGCAACCTGACCCAGGTTTCTGATTTCGCTTTGTATTTTGCGTCTATTTTCTCTTCAACCTGAATGATGTGCTTATCGAGAAGTGATTTTAATGCCGCGTAAGAAAAATCGAGGCCAAGCTTTTTCTGCAAAGAATCCGGCGTTGAAACATCCTGCTTAATCAACTCCAGAATACGAAACTCTTTTTCGCCAATTTCCTGTTCGTCGTCGTTGCCCGTTAAACTGATTTTCGATTTGCTTTCCAACTTTAAACCGGTTGGCAACGCCGCACGAAAAACATCGCCCAAAGTGCAGCAATAGTAACCTGCCATCCATTTCCAAAGCTCCAGGTTTTGAGGCAAAATCACAGGTTCTTCGTCCAAAAGCTGAACAATTTCTTTTAAATCGATGTTTGCGGGAGCGTCTTCTGAAAGGGACAAAACCAAGGCGGCATAAAATTTTTTTGCCCCAAATTGCACAACTACCCTTTGTCCCGGTTTTATCTGCAACTGCCACTTTTCAGGCACGCGATACGTAAACGCATCGTGCAAAGGCAGGGGCAAAATAACCTGGGCAAATATTTCGGGCATTGGTGTTGTTTTTGAATCGTTCCCCAAAGAAACGAAAAATAAAAAACAATAATCCCCGGGATTCAGGAAGGATTTCGCTGATTAATCCATTCTGCTATTTCTTCCATTAACCAGTTGGGAGTTGAAGTAGCACCGCAAATACCAACAGATTCTGCACCATCGAGCCAGGCCGGATCGATTTCCGAAGTTCTTGCAACATGATGGGTGCGGGGATTTTCTTCTTTGCAAATAGTATACAGATACCAGCCATTGGAACTTTTGTGACCGGCCACAAACAACACAACATCAAACTCCTTTGCAAATTGTTTTAAATGAGGGACCCTGTTTGAAACCTGCCGGCAGATGGAATCTTTTATCTCCAGCCCCACGCCAGGTTGCATGCTGCTTTTCACTTTATCGGCAATGGCATAAAAATCCTCCACTCGCTTTGTGGTCTGAGAGTAAAGTGACACCGGGCGGGAAAAATCGATTTGGCTGACATCGTTGATACTTTCCAGCACAATTGCCTTATTTTCGATCTGACCGTCAAGCCCAATAATTTCGGCATGCCCTTTTTTCCCATAAATTACGACCTGCCCGTCTTTGTCTTTATTACTTTCGTACGAACCCTTTACTTTTTCCTGAAGTGTTAATACAACCGGACAGGTTGCATCAATCAATTCGATGTTATTCTTTTTGGCATGTTCGTATGTTTCGGGCGGTTCGCCATGCGCACGGATGAGTACTTTACAGTCTTTCATTTGCATATACTCGTCCCTTGAAACGGATTGCAGCCCCATTTTTTCGAGGCGTTCCACTTCCATTCCGTTGTGCACAATATCACCCAGGCAGTATAATTTATCCGTTGTTTTTAATTCGTTTTCGGCTGATTTAATGGCTTTTATTACACCAAAACAAAAGCCGGAACGTCTGTCAATCTCAACTCTCATTTCCTTCCATTTTTTCGGTTGCTTTTTCCAAACTCCACTGCAACTGTTCTTGCCGCGTAAGATTACTGTTGTCTAAAACAATGGCATCGTCGGCTTTTCTTAACGGACTAATTTCGCGTCCGGAATCAATTGTATCCCGGTCTTCCACATTTTTCAGAATCTCGTCAAAATCTACGTCAAGCCCTTTTTGCTTCAACTCCAGATACCGTCGTTGTGCCCTGATTTGAGGTGATGCTGTCATGAAAATTTTCAGTTCTGCATCAGGAAAGACCACTGTGCCAATATCACGGCCATCCATTACTATGCCTTTGTTTTTTCCGTTTTCGCGTTGCTGTTTCACCATTTCGTGACGCACCTCGCCGATGGTACTAATCGGGCTCACATTTTGTGAAACTTCCAGTTGTCTTATTTCATCTTCCACATTTTCACCGTTCAAAAACGTTGTGTTTTTCTCGGTTTGTTCGTCCCAGTGAAAAGTGATTTTAATGTTCTTCAGTCCTTCAATAACCTTTTCCCTGAGCGGCTGCCCGTTTTGTATCCAACCGTTACGCAGCGCGTATAATGTTACTACCCGGTACATGGCTCCACTGTCGATATAAATGTAACCCAACTCACGTGCTAACGATTTGGCCAGCGTACTTTTGCCGCATGAAGAGTGGCCGTCAATGGCGATTACTATCTTTTTTTTGGTCATTTTTTAAGGATTTAGGGCAAAGATAAAGGAATTTTCAAATCAGACCCAATTGTCTTTAATTAAAACGGTTCGTTTAAATTTATTGCAACAGAAAGCAGGTTTGAAGAACCAGCCAGATGAAAACGGGAGGTGCCAAAGTCGAGCCGGAATCGTTTTATTTTTACTCCAAACCCCATTGAAAAACCAACAGTAGAAAGACGCTCGTCGTATTTCAGTTCCTGTCTTCTCTGGTAATTATACCCGGCTCTGAGCGTAAAGTTTTGTGAGGGCATAATTTCCACACCCAACACAGCGTGCCGCATTATTTGTTTGGCAAAACTTTCTTTGCGCTGGTACCAACTCTCGAGAGTTTCTTCCTGCTCTTCTTCCGACCAGCTTAAATCCCAATTGGTAAGATGCTGCATGGTAAGCGAAAAAACTACCGGAGCGTGCCTCAGCCGGGTACTGATTCCGGCCTGCAGATTAAAAGGAATGGGTTCCCGTTTTCCGTCATCGTAATATGTTGTTATCTGGCCTCCAATGTTCCTGGCAACAAGCGCAACGTGTGTCAGACTGTCTTTACTGGCAAAATTCACTCCCAGGTCAGCAGCAAGCCCAAACGAGCGGTAGCTTTCAAACACCGAAAAAACCGGTTTCAAATTAGCTCCGTAGCTCAGCCGCTTGTAGTGGTTGGAATAAATCATATTAAAAGCATACTCTGCTGCATTGAAAAAATTTCCGGTTAGTTCTCCCAAATGGGTCGCTTCTTTAAACTCTCCGTAATTGATGTAGTGCATGCCCAAAGCAAAATTCCCCACACCGTTAAAACTCCGGGCATAAGAAACATAGCCATAATTAATATCCAGAAAGTAATTCACATAATTTGCCAAAACAATGTTACTCATGCTTTTATGCAACAATGCGGGATTATGAAAAGGAAGGTTCAAATCGGAACTGTCTGTGAGGGCGACCTGTTTTCCACCCAGAGCTGCAACGCGGGCAGAATTTGTGAGCTCCAAAAACTGATACGTAGTTTCCCCGCCAATCTGTGCTTTCGCCGAAAATTGGACCAGGATATATAGTAAGATCAAGTATAGTTTACGATTCATTCGCTTTTAGTATATCCTTTTAAACGCCAAATGTATTGAAATATTTTTAGAGAAGGTTTTGATTTCCATTTTTCAACTCGTCAAAAACCTCGTAAACCACCGGACAGGTTTCACAATTCTTATGCGATAAATTCAAAATCTGAACAAAACGCTTTCTGTCGGTGTGCGGGTATTCGCGACAAGCCCTGGGACGGCTTTCGTATACCATACAGTAATTATCCGGCATCAGAAACGGGCACGGGTGCTCTTTAAAAACAAAATCGTTGTCTTCGTCAACCTGAACATATTGCTCATGAAACGCTGAAGGTTTCATTTTTAAATGTCTGGCAAGCCGTTCAATGTCTTTATCTGTTAACCTCGGTCCAATTGTTTTGCAACAGTTTGCGCAATCGAGACAACTAAACGAATCGAAAGCTTCGTAGTGCAATGTATGAACTACATCGTCCAGAGTCTTAGGCTTTTTCTTTTTCAGTTTTTTTAGGAATGCCGCTGTTTCCTGCCTGTTTTTGTCAGTGTGCAGCTTTAATTCGTCCGGCGATTTGTATTTAATTTTCCTCATTACGAAATGGTATGAACCTCGACAACTTTTTGCCTGGATGATTTCCTTTTTCGAGCCTGAGCCAGAAACAAACCGGCAATTACCACCAAAATACCAAGTATTTTCTGAAACCCAAGTTCTTCTTTCAATACGAAAAAAGAGAGAACAGCCACAAAAACGGGAATTAGGTTAACAAAAGTATTAGAACGATTTACCCCAATTTTCCGGATACTCTGGGTGAAAAAGACAAATGCCAGCGTTGACGCAAAAACGGCAAGTAAAATAATTGCCCGAAACGCCTGGGGATGAAAAGGAGTTAAAACGAAATCTTTTAAATCGACAACCAGCCAAACGGGCAAAAACAAAACAACTCCAATCAGATTTTGGTAGGCAATAATGGTAAGCGAATTGTAACGCATTACAACGTGTCGCAATACAATTGAATATGATATTGCAGCAAACACCGCAACGAATTCCAGCCCAATACCCAACGGCGATGCATTGAAACCGAAAGATTCATCCAACACCACCAGCGCGACTCCTAAAAACGAAAACAAGAAGCCCACAGCATTTTTCCAGGTTACTTTTTCGCGAAAAAAGTACCATGCGGCAATTGGCGATAAAAGCGGAATGGTGCCAACTATTACAGAAGCTTCTGTTGACGAGATATAGGTAAGGCCGTAGCTTTCTCCCAAAAAATACAAAAACGGTTCGAAAAAAGCCATCAGCACAAACAACCGAAGATCTTTTTTGGTAGGCTTTTGCAAACGTTTCAGCAACCATGCAATTAACCAAATCAATCCGGCAGAAATTATCAGCCGGAACAAAACAATGGTAACGGGTTTATAAGCCAAAAAGGCGATTTTAAACCACACGAAGGAAAAGCCCCAAAAAAAGGCCGCTCCAAGTGCTGTGAAGTAGGCTAATAATTCTTTATTTTTCATTTTTGATTTGCAGCATGCAAAAATAGTTTTTTTACTTGTTTTTACATTATGTTTTGAGTTAACAGCAAAAAGCTCTTTTGGTTAAAATTTCCAAGTAGGCTGCCCCATTTGCTTTCTACAAAAAGGAATCTTTTAGAAAATCCTCCCGATTAGCAAAACAAGAAAAGGCTGCCCCACATTGGAACAGCCTTTTCAATATATATTTCTAGGGAATTATCCTAAATATGTTTTAAGGAGCTTGCTTCTTGAAGTATGCCTTAATCTGCGAATAGCCTTTTCTTTAATCTGACGCACGCGTTCACGTGTCAGACCGAAACGTTCGCCAATTTCTTCGAGCGTCATTTCCTGGCAGCCAATCCCGAAAAACAAACGAATAATGTCGGCTTCTCGTTCGGTTAATGTTGCCAACGCCCGGTGAATTTCGCGGGCAAGTGACTCCTGAATAAGTGAACGGTCAGCATTCGGTGAATCGTTGTTTACCAAAACGTCCAGCAAACTGTTGTCTTCGCCGTCAACAAAAGGTGCATCAACAGAAACGTGCCTTCCGGAAACCCTCAGCGTGTCGGCAACCTTATCGGCCGGCAACTCCAAAGAATCGGCCAACTCTTCGGGAGAAGGTTTTCTTTCGTGTTCCTGTTCAAATTTTGAATAAGCTTTATTTATTTTATTCAACGAACCAACCTGGTTAAGTGGCAAACGAACAATTCTGGATTGTTCTGCCAAAGCCTGCAAAATGGATTGCCGAATCCACCATACAGCATAAGAAATAAACTTAAATCCTCGTGTTTCGTCAAATTTTTCAGCGGCCTTAATAAGACCAAGGTTTCCTTCGTTAATTAAGTCAGGAAGGCTAAGACCCTGGTTCTGATATTGTTTTGCAACCGACACAACAAACCTCAAATTTGCTCTTGTCAGTTTCTCCAAAGCAGCCTGGTCTCCCTTTTTTATACGCTGAGCCAATTCAACTTCTTCCTCCACTGTAATAAGCTCCTCTTTTCCAATCTCTTGCAAATACTTATCCAGCGAAGCGCTTTCACGATTCGTGATTGACTTTGTGATCTTTAGTTGTCTCATAAACTCTCCTTAAAAAAACGTGCAAATATAGAACATTAATTATTAGCGAAAAAGAAGCAGACTACTCAGGAAAAGACTCTTAATAGTTTGTTAAAGGTGTTGTTTCTTCTGTAGTTAATCAACACCAAAAACAAAATAAGCCAGTTCCCCGTTTGGATAAATTCCTTCAACCAAAATTCCTCCCCTCGCATTTCCAATTTCTCTTTTAAAATCACTTACCTCATAAATGGGTTTTTTGTTCACATGTGTTATGATGAATCCTTTGCTTAATCCTGCATCTTTAAGCTTACCCTTCTTTAAATCAGTTATTTTTATTCCGTACTCAATGTCCAAATCTCTTCTTTCATTGTTACCTATCGCTTCAAAGCTGGCACCCAAAATGGTCGTATTATCACGCACAATTTGTGTATCACCGTGTTTATTACGTAAGGTTACCGAAAATTGTTTCCTGTCGCCCTTTCTTTTCACAACAATTTTTATGTCGTCGCCCGGACGGAAGCGGCTGACTTTCTCCTGGAGTTCTGCCGAAGAGTTGACAGGATCGCCGGCGATGCTCATAATTACGTCGCCTTCCTTCATCCCGGCTTCCTTTGCGGCACCATTATCAGAAACAGCAGCCACGTAAACACCTTCCACTTTATCCAGCCCTTTTTCCTGAGCAAGGGCGCCGTTTACATCAACAATACTAACTCCCAGTAATGCGCGCTGAACTTCGCCAAATTCCTTCAAGTCTTCCACTACTTTTTTTACAATAGAAACAGGAACTGCAAAAGAGTAACCTGCATACGATCCGGTTCTGGAAGCAATAGCAGTGTTTATCCCCACTAAATTACCCTGCTGATTAACCAAAGCTCCGCCGCTGTTTCCAGGATTAACGGCAGCATCAGTCTGAATAAATGATTCGATTGAATACTGGTCGGAGTTAATTCCGAGGTTTCTGGCCCTGGCACTAACAATACCTGCGGTTACTGTTGAAGTCAGATTAAACGGATTTCCCACAGCGAGAACCCACTCTCCAAGTTTCAGTGCATCTGAATTTCCATACGTCAGAAAAGGCAGTTCGTCGGCATCAATTTTAAGCAGCGCCAGGTCAGTGGAAGGATCGGTGCCAACCAACCTTGCATCGTATTCCTGCTTATTATTTAATATCACTTTTATCTCCTGCGCACGTTCAATAACGTGGTTATTGGTTACAATATATCCATCTTCGGAAAGAATAACACCAGACCCAAAACCTGTTGCAATTTGAGGCTGTTGCGGGCGAATACCAAAAAATTCATCGAAAAAAGGATTTCCGCTTGACCATCCTCCTCCACGCATCGAACGCGTTGCAATATGCACAACTGCATGCACCGAATTTTCGGCAGCAAACGTTAAATCGGGAAGTTGCTGTTGGCTGTTTGCAGGCAAATTAACGAAACTCATCGGGCGTTGCTCCGAAACAGTAATTACCTGTGTTTTGTTAAAAAACGAACTGTAAATCCATACAGCCAAAAAGGCACCGGCCAAAACCAGCAGAAACGTAAGCGTGTATTTCTTTGTATTTTTCATGGTTCAAAAATTAAAAAATTAAAGTGCTGAATATAACGCAAATAATTTGCCAGTGTGTTTTATTGACACATCCAACTCTTTTCATTTTGCATAAATTAACAACCAAAAGTCCATTTTGTTAAAAAGTTAAAAAACCTTCAGTAGAAAAACTGAAACATTGTCAGTATTGCAGTGCAGATTACTTATTTGGCACCTCAAACCATTTTGAATCCAACTCAACCGGCCGATATTCTGCAATAAATTTCATCGCCTCTTCTGCATCTTTTGCCGAGAAGTAAAGTTCCCTATAAACTTCTTTTGCAAATTTCTCGGAAAACGACAATTCAAACTGTTTAAACAGGTATCTGAAAAACCCATTTGTATTGACAAAAACAATAGGTTTGCTATGATACGAGAGCTGACGAAGCGTCAACACTTCCAAAATTTCTTCCAGTGTTCCGAAACCTCCGGGCAATGCAATAAACGCATCAGAAATTTCGCGCATCTTTGCTTTTCGCTCCTTCATATCCCGGGTTTCAACAACCTCGTGCAGATTATCTGATGCAAGCGAACGCTGCACAAACCGTTCGGGAATTACGCCAATTGTTTTCGCACCGGCTTCTGATGCTGCAACAGTAACTGCCTCCATCAACCCGACATTTGCTCCACCATTCACCAGAGTATGGCCTTTTTCGCCAATCAGTTTCCCCAACTTTTTGGCTTCATCAAAATAAACCGGCGAAATTGCATTGCTTGAAGAAGAAAAAACACAGATATTCATTCTTTTTAAAAATTGAAAATCCGGGCTGTTACCCGGATTTTTATTGTACGTATGTAACTAATAAATACAGTTAAGCATCAATATTTGCATAAGTTGCATTGTCCTCAATAAACTTACGCCTTGGCGGTACATCGTCGCCCATCAGCATTGAGAATACATGATCGGCTTCTGCAGCATTTTCAATGGTAACCTGGCGGAGCGTACGCTTTTCCGGATTCATGGTTGTTTCCCACAACTGTTCTGCATTCATTTCACCCAAACCTTTGTACCGCTGCGTGTGCATATTACTTTCCACACCATCGGCCCACTCATCAATCACCTGCCGACGCTGTTGTTCTGTCCACGCATAGGTTTCTTTTTTACCTTTTTTAAGCAAATAAAGCGGCGGAGTTGCAATGTACAAATATCCGGCTTTAATAAGATCCTGCATGTACCTAAAGAAGAATGTCATAATCAGCGTTGCAATGTGGCTTCCATCCACATCGGCATCGGTCATGATAATGATTTTATGATAACGCAGTTTCTCGAGGTTAATAGCTTTCGCATCCTCTTCTGTTCCAATTGTAACTCCTAAAGCGGTGAAAATATTTTTGATTTCTTCGCTTTCGAAGGTTTTATGCTGCATGGCTTTTTCCACATTCAGGATTTTACCCCTCAACGGAAGAATTGCCTGATGACGTCTGTCTCGCCCCTGTTTTGCAGTACCACCGGCAGAATCGCCCTCAACCAGGAAAACCTCGGTAAGTACAGGGTCTTTTTCTGAACAGTCGCTCAACTTACCTGGCAAACCGCCACCCGACAACGCACTTTTACGCTGAACCATTTCACGGGCTTTACGGGCTGCATGACGCGCCTGCGCTGCCAGAATAACTTTGTTGACAATGGTTTTGGCAGATTTCGGATTTTCTTCCAGGTAAATAGAAAGCGCTTCGCTGGTTGCCTGATCCACAGACAAGCTCACGTCCGAGTTCCCCAGTTTTGTTTTTGTCTGTCCCTCAAACTGAGGTTCAGCAACCTTCACTGAAATAACAACAGTCAGCCCTTCGCGGAAATCGTCTCCGCTTATATCAAATTTCAGCTTAGAAAGCATTCCCGAATTTTCAGCGTAATTTTTCAGTGTACGGGTTAATCCGCGACGAAAACCGGTAAGGTGAGTTCCACCTTCGATGGTATTGATATTGTTAACGTAAGAATGGATATTTTCGGAAAACGTGGTATTGTATTGCATTGCAATTTCCACGGGAACATTATTCTTTTCGGTAACAATATGAATAACGTCGGGAGTAAGTTTTACCCGGGTATTATCCAGGTATTCAACAAACTCTTTCAACCCTTCTTTAGAGAAAAAAGTTTCTGACTTAAACTGCCCGTCTTCTTCCTGCTGGCGTTCGTCTGTGATGCTAAGACTAATTCCGGCATTCAAAAACGCGAGTTCGCGAAGCCGTGCCGCAAGTGTTTCGTACTTATAAACAGTTGTATGAAAAATCGTATCGTCGGGTTTAAAAGTAATAATCGTTCCGGTAACATCAGTTTCGCCTACTACTTTTACATTTCCCTGCGGTTTCCCGATGGAATATTCCTGCTCCCACACTTTCCCGTCACGAAGCACTTCGGCCTTCAAATAAGTAGAAAGTGCGTTAACACACGATACACCAACCCCGTGCAAACCACCTGAAACCTTGTACGAATCTTTATTAAATTTTCCACCGGCATGAAGCACAGTCATTACTACTTCCAGCGCCGATTTATTTTCCTTTTCATGCTTTTCCGTAGGGATACCACGGCCGTTATCTTTTACTGTAATCGAGTTGTCTTCATGAATAACAACATCTATTTGGTCACAATATCCGGCCAGAGCTTCGTCAATAGAATTGTCCACGACCTCGTAAACCAGGTGATGCAACCCTCTTTCATTGGTATCACCAATATACATCGAAGGCCTTTTCCGTACTGCTTCAAGCCCCTCCAGCACCTGAATACTTTGTGCAGAATAGTTTCCATTCCCTTCAGAATGATTCACTTTATTTTCCATCTCACTCATATTTCTCCTAAATTTTCTTTCTGCCTGAATTTAAATTAGTTTTTGCTTGTTTCGGGAAGAAAACGACACTTTCAAATAAACCCTAAACAACCTAATAAACAGACACTTATTCAATTATTCTGTTCTTCTCTGAAGTGTCGCGCAAATATAGCAAAATTAACCGAAGGCACGGGAGTTTTTAAGGGTTTTTAAGACCTTTTTTTCAACAAGTTATAAAACGAAAAAACCGGGCAAAAACCTTCTTCTGAAGCTCTCTTGCCCGATTCTTTCAGCGCTGTTTAAACAGAGCTAAAATGCATAACTTATTCCACCCAAAACATTAAAACTTTGAACCGGATATCCCAACCACCGCTGGTACTTCTGGAAGCCAAAATTATTCAATTGGGCAAACACCGAAAATTGGTTGCTTATTTTGTAATTGGCGTTAAAATTTAAATCGAAAACAGTGGAAAGATTATACGATTCCATTTGCAGCGTTTCATCGGGGGGCAACTCGTTATTGGCCAGGGGTCGCTTATCGTCTCCCGGAATTCCCATTATAAGCGCCTTCCGCTGCCCGGTAAAAAACAGGTCGGACGAAAGGCTCAACTGATCGGAAACCTGGTAAGCCAGCGAAAATTTGGCATCCCAATCCGGCATATTCCACGCCTCATCCATTGTTTCCATTTTATAGACATAATAATTAGCAGAAAGCAATAAATTCATTTTATTGAACGCTGCATGAAAAATTTCGAGGTTGAACTTCAGACGATCGAGATTATCATACAAAATATCAAAATCGTTATCGACGACCGAGGTAGCCAAATCCGTTTCAGAAAAATTTCCGTGCCTAAAAAGATAATACAACGGCTGATCTTTTATTATCGAATAATCGACCGACAGTTTAAAATTTGTTCTTCGAGAAAATTTACCGTCGAAGCCGCCGAAAAACCGAATCCTTTCGAACGTATTTTTCACCAGATGTTCCGGATCGACAAACGGATTTTCGTAAGCTATTTTTGAATAGTTATTTTGTGTAAGGTTCCCGTCAATTCCTGCAAAAATCCGGATTATCTCCTCTGCCGGAACCAGGTTCGCCCTGATATTTGGCGCTACCCTCAACATCATATCTGAACTACTGTTTGAAACAATCCAGGCATTTGCTCCCAACTGTACGTTAGCAATATCACCCCCTATAAAATACGAAGGCTTCAAAGTAATCCAGGTTTGCGAATTTTTGCCGGGCGTAATCTGATTTCGCCCAAATGTTGTCATATATTGATCTGAAATTTCGGTTGCCTGGGTATATGAAATACCGGCCTCAAGAAACCCGGTTCCTTTATCAAGCGGTTTTCTCATTTTGGTCATAAATTCGCCAAAGTGTTCACGCTGCCCGGTTTTTGTTCCGAAATAGTGATACAAAAAGTCGAAATCAAATTTGAAATCGTTATTCCCTACTGTCGCATTTTCAAGCCCGATATTAAAACTCCCTTTGGTAAAAGTTTGCCTGCTGCCCAGGTAATTCAACTCCTGGTCGTCTTGCTTCAGTTGCTCGGGAATCGGCACAACCGGATATCCATAGTAATTAAATCCGTTATGTTTAAATCCCAGATTAACCGACAGCACCGAACTGCGGTACATGTGCTTCAAAAACATTTCTGCCTGGTTATCCGAAAACGGAGCATCAACCCTGTCTCCTCCTTCGAGGTTCAGCTTTCCGTGCGACGACAAATGCTTTCCGTGCAAACCGAACAACGTATTTTTTGTTCTCTGGTTATTAAAGAAAAGCTCAGCATACGGTTTGTTGTAATTTCCAACCCCGGCACGAACCAGCCCCAGCCCGCTGTCCTCTTCTTCTGACGACTCAAACGTGGCCGCCTTTAATGTGTTTACTGAAAACGTATTGTAAATAGGCTGACTGAAAATACTGTAATTAAAACTTGGTTTTTCGTGCTCGGCATCCTCAATGCGAGGCATACCGCTAATTTTATTGGCATCGGAGATGGTCGGTTTATAAGCCTTCACAACTTCCACCTCCTGGGTAAGCGTTGTGTCGCGCTGCGCCACGGCTACACCAGACGAAGCTGCCAAAACTATCAGTAAAATATATTTTGATGTTTTCAATATCCTGTTCATGTCTTTCTAATTTTCGTTGATTTTTAACTGAAAAGAACTGTCTTTGGCATTCTGTTGCTCCATTTGCTCCCGGGCTTCAATTTCAGCCAGTTTTTTCGCGGCTGCATCTTTTACGCCATCGTTGTCAGCGCCGTAATTTTCCACCACGCTTCGCAATGTATGTTTTGCCTGAAAATCGTCACCTCTGTCGAGGTAAATATCAGACAGCAGCAAAAATGCTTTCCCCAACCAGAACTGAAACGGCGTTCCTTTTGAAATGAAATCCATTATTTCATCTTCGGCCTGCTTTTTCTGATTTTGCTTGTACAGAATTTCTGAAACAAGAAATTTAGCTTCAGCACCCTGCTCCAGTTTTGTGTCGGCAGCCACTAATTTTAACGACTCGAGCGCGCCATTCTGATTTCCGGAAAGGTAGTTTGATTTTCCCAAAACAAAGTTTGCTTCCCGAACCCAGGCGTCGTTCGCCACATCAGATTTTTTCACTTTATCGGCGGCCACAATGGCATCGTTATATCTGTTCAACTGAAAGTTGCACCTCATCTGCCCGGTGTGCGCTTTCAATTGATTCCACTTACTGCCTGCCACACGTTCCAAGCGGTTAAAAAATTCAAGTGCTTCTTCGTAATTACCTGCATTAAAAGTCAATTCCGAAGCCCTTGACAAAGCCTGTTCGCTAAAAATATTATTGGGCTGGCGGGCAACAAATGTGTAATGCTCATTTGCCTGAGAAAAACTGCCTTCTTTATAAAGCAATTCGGCCAGATAAAAATTAGCGTTGGTAGCAAAACTCCCATTAGGAAACTGCTGCAAATAGTGCTGCAACTGCCCCGATGCTTGCGCTTCTCCCGACATATAAAGTCTTTCGGCTGCCATGTACGTCAACGAGTCCTGCTCCGAAGCGGTAACATTTACGCCACCACCCAAAGAACGGGTGTATGCAAAATAACCATCCACGTTGTTCATTTCCACATAGCTGTTCTTTATGCCCAACAGTGCGCCCTGAGCTTCGGGAGTTCCCGAGAAATTTTCAGCAACCCGCTTGTAGTATGTGAGTGCCTGAGAGAAATCTCCACTGTTGTAATTTATCAATCCCAACTGAAGCAGTGCCCGCGAGAAATAAGTACTTTCTGTGTGGTTATCCACAATTTGGCGGTAATTGCGGGTAGCTTCCGAATACTGCCCGAGCCTTTCGTAAGCACGCCCCAATTCATATAGCGCATCATCCAGATAATCCGATTCGGGAAAGTCTCTCTGCAACCGCTGCATCGAATTAATTTTACCCTGCTGATCGTGTTGCAGGCCCTGGCAAAATGCCATTTGGTAAAGCGCATAATCAGCATCAAAAGTTTTCATATCAAACGCCTTTTGATAATTCTGACGGGCAAGCGAATATTCGGCATTGGAGAAATAATAATCGCCCAAACGGTTGTACGCATCAGCCAGCTTTTCTGAGCTCTGCCCCTGCGAAGCGCTTATGTAATTCCGAAAATGAGACGATGCCCGGCTGTAATCATCCTGCTTAAAATAAGCGTAGGCGAGGTTATATTCTGCATCTTTATATTCAGGCAAAGAAAAAGCGCCTGCTGTACGCAAAAACTGCGAATAGTTTTCTGCAGAACTCTGATACTCACCCACCCTGTACAACGCTTCAGCTTTCCAATAAAGTGCGCGGGCATTCAGTTCACGGTCGTAACTTCCATTCTGAATTGACAAATTAAAATGATCTATTGCCTGATTGTACGACAAGTTGTTAAACAACTCCAGTCCCCGGTAAAACGTTACCCGCTGGTAAGCCCTTAAAATTTCCGGCGTTTTAACCTGAATTTTGTCGATAGAACTAATGGCATCGCGATAATTGCGGGTTACCATAAACACCTCGGTTAAATAACGGTAAGCTTCTGAATTTCGTTCGGAATTCGGGTATAGCGAAATATAACGATCGAATGCTTTGATGGTTTCATTAAACGGAGAATAAGAAAGCTCGTAAGTAAGCTTGGCAAAACTAAACAGGGCATCCTCTTTTATTTTCTCATTAAAATCGAATTCCGACGCGGCCTGAAAAGCCACGCGGGCTTTCTCTTTTTCGCCTGTTTTTATGTAACTGTCGGCCAAATGGTAGTAGGCATTCTGAGCCATTTCGTCGCTTCCTTTCGACGCATTTTCCAATAGCGGAACTGCTTTTTCAAATTGTCCTGTAGTGTAGTAGCAATAACCAAGCAGGTAATTGTCTTCCCTTGTTTTCGGCCCCGACGACTGATAATACGTTTCGAGAAAAGGAATTGCTTTATCGTACTCCCGAAGATGGAAATAGGAATCGCCCACAATTTTTGACAATTCGCTTTTGTGCTCTTCCTCCACGTCATCGATAATAGGCACCGTGTAATTTACCACTTCGTTGTATCGCTGCTGTTTGTAATAAATATGACTAACATACAACGGGATAACGCGAGAATAAGCAGGATCGCTTTCGAGCTGCCGGAATCCGTCGAGCGCCGACTGGTAGTTTTCCTGCAAATACATTATATGTGCCCAATAGTAAGTGCCAGGCCGGCTATAAAAACTAGTTCCGTCTTTAATCTCTGTAAACTCCAGCAAAGCGTTGTCGGTATTTCCTTCCATTAAATTTGAATACCCGCTCTGATATTTCAGTTTCACCAGTTCATCGTTACTGAGTAACGAGCGATCGACGCTGGAATAGGTTCGCAGCACCGCACCATAACGTTTCCGTTCGAACTGATAATCGCCTAAATTTACATAAGCATTATTTATGTACGGACTTTCCGGATAATCTTCGATATACTTTTCGAGCATTTTATACCCGGCATTATGCCCAGCTTTGGTTGCAGACACGGCCTTAAAATAAAGCGCTTCTGAATAAAGCTCTGAATCGTTATCGACCTGTTTCTGCACTTTTTCAAACTGCCGGTAAGCTGCATTGTACTTTCCCTGTTGATAAAGCTCGCGAGCCATCTGCACATCCTCGCTTACATTCCCGTAAAACTCCGTTTGCTGAGACGAGGCCGAGTAAGACAAAAATAAACAAATGGCAAAAATGAATAAATTTCGTATTTCTTTCATGTTTCAGTTGTTTCGTTTTTTAAGGCTGTATTCTCCTTTTCATTTTCTATGCAAAGATAAGCCGGATTAATTGATCAAAGATTCTAAAATAGGTATTCTGCCCTTTCAACATAACTTAAATTTGTTCCATTTCTTAACATGAAACTGTTTATTTCTTTTCTTTATTATACAAACAGGTAAAAAAATAAGCATATATTCGGGGCGAATTCAGATAAAATGGAAGGGAAAAAGGTAATCGAACTTATTGACGCTGACATCTATCAGCGAGACGCACTAATACTTTCGGACGTTAATCTGGAAGTAAACGAGGGCGAATTTGTTTACATTACCGGGAAAGTGGGCACCGGAAAGTCGAGCCTGATAAAAGTGCTAAACGCCGAACTTCCGCTACAAAAAGGCACCGGCGAAATTGCAGGGTTCAACCTGAAAAACATCAAACACAAAGAAGTTTCGTTACTACGTCGTAAGCTGGGCGTTGTTTTCCAGGATTTCAGACTGCTGCCCGACCGGAATGTTTTCCAGAACCTTGAGTTTGTGCTAAAGGCCACCGGATGGAAAAACAAAACAGAAATTCAGGAACGCATTGACCAGGTGTTAAGGCAGGTAGGCATGACCGAAAAAAAGCAAAAAATGCCACACCAGCTCAGTGGCGGCGAGCAGCAACGCGTGGTAATTGCCCGGGCGATTTTAAACAACCCGCCAATTATTCTTGCTGACGAACCCACCGGAAACCTCGACCCGGAAACCTCTTCTGAAATAATGAACCTGTTTCGGGATTTGAACAACGACGGGAAAACTATTATGATGGCGACCCACGATTTTGCGGCCATTGCAAATAAACCGGCACGAACGCTGGTTTGTGCTCACGGACTAATTTCCGACTCGCTGAAACAAAATGTTATTCTCGATTTTGAAAGCCTGCTCGGTTTCTGACCAACTATGCAAAAGGTTGAAAAATCCCTTTTAAAACTTCTGCTTCATTTTCCCAGGTAAGTTCGGATGACGCCGTCTCCAGATTCTTCTTCCAAACGGCACGTTTTGACTGGTCGGTTAACATTTCCGAAAACAGCTTTGCAAGCTTTGGGGATTCGAGCGTTGGAGCTACTTCTCCAATTTTGTATTGATTGACAATTGCAGCCATCTCGGGCAAATTGGTAACCAGAACCGGCACTTTGGCCTGAATGTAATCAAACAATTTATTGGGCAATGCAAAGCGGTAATTCAAGCCGATGTCTTCTTCAATCGAAATGCCCAAATCGGCAGTTGATGTTAACTTGGCCAAATCGGCAATGGGTAACCGTCCCAAAAACTGCACTTTACTTTGAAGTCCTTCTTCCCGGGTTAACTCTTCCAATTCGTTTCGAATATCGCCATCCCCGGCAATCACCAGTTTTGCGCTATCAACAAAATGCATTGCCAAAATCGCCTGTTTCAGCCCGCGCCCTACATTTACCGCGCCCTGATACAAGATTGTCTTTTCGCCTGTTTCAGAATCTGCCTTTTTTCCCGTGGGAACAGGCTGAGAAAAAGGAACATTTCGAACTACCCGAAAGCGAACCCCGTATTTTTCGGTATAAATGCTGGCAATGGAATTACAAACCGTATAAGCATTTTTCAGCGACGGGACCATTTTCTGCTCCATCCGCTCCCATATTTTTCTCACGCGCGGCCGTTCCTGTAATTCAGGCACCTCGGTAAAAAACTCGTGGCTGTCGTAAACCATAGGTTTCCTTTTCAATTTCGAAATAAAAAAATTTGCAGGCAACGTATCCAGGTCGTTCGCCAACAGTAAATCAAACTTTGAGAACAGCAGCAAACAAAAAAGCCGAATGTTAAAGCAGGCGTAAAATAACGGCCCTTTCGTAAAAAGAAGGTTTAATCGTTTAACAGAATACAACCGTTCCGAAAGCGGAAGACTTGTGGGCAGTTTCCGTCCAACAAGCAACACTTCAAAACCCATATTAGTTAATGTTAAGCAGGTTTTATGCACCCGGTTATCGGAAACCAAATCGCTGGTAACCGAAGCAATAATGCGCTTTTTGACTTCAGAATTCAATCCGCTGTTTTTTTTAATGAACTGTAAAAATCGGAAAAAATTTCATCTCCCGAAAACTAAAAAGCACGTGCTCCGCAGAATTTGTCGTCTCTGGCAAAAACAAATCAGAGAAATATGCAGAACTAAAAAGGCCGGAGACTTGTTGTTCAAAAAAGGGGTTGGAAAGTGGCCCTAAAATCAAATCGAAATTGAATATATTTATCCGGTTCATACAAAACAGGTAAAAAAGTATTTATTTTGTTTTTTACAATAATCTAAAAGCAAAAAGATTGTCGCACACGCACCGACATACAAACGCCGTCTCGCACGGGAAAGCATTTGCCCTGGGTATTGGGTTGAATATTTGCTTTGTTGCTGTTGAAATTTTTTACGGGCTGGCTGCCAACTCATCTGCACTTTTAGCCGACGCAGGACACAATGCCGGCGATGTTCTGGGGCTCGCTTTTGCCTGGGCCGCAGCCTGGATGGCAACAATAAAACCACGCGGGAAATACACTTACGGATTACGAAAAACCACCATTCTAATTTCCATACTGAATGCACTCCTGCTGTTTGGAGCAGTAGCAGCCATTGGCTGGGATGCCATCGGGAAGTTACAAAACCCGCAACCGGTAAGCGGAAAACAAATAATAATAGTCGCTGCAATTGGAGTTGTAATTAACACTTTTACGGCTCTGCTTTTTGTAAAAGGGAAAAAACACGATCTGAATATTCGGGGCGCTTTTCTCCACATGGCCGCCGATGCTGCAGTTTCGCTTGGTGTGGTAATTTCAGGGTCGCTCATTCTTACCACCGGCAAAAACTGGATTGACCCTGTAATGAGTTTCATTATTATTGCAGTGATTCTCTGGGGAACTTGGCAACTGTTTTCCGACTCGGTAAAACTGGCTCTTGACGCCGTTCCAAAAAACATAGACATCGAAAAAGTTCGCAGTTTTATTGCATCGCAAAACGGAGTTGAAAGTCTGCACGACCTGCACATTTGGGCCATGAGCACAACCCAGATTGCCCTTACTGCCCACCTTGTTATGCCCGGCGGAAACGATGACAACTTTATTTCCGCGCTTCAAAAAGAATTAAAAACCAAATTCAATATTGAGCATACCACTTTTCAAATCGAAAACAAAAACCTGCAACAGTCGTGTTACACCGACTGCTGAAAAAAGAAACAAAACGCCATGGAAATTTTCAAAAAAAACGACAAGCTTTCATTCGTTATACACAGGAACTACCACCTGCTTCCGGTTTTAAACCGCTTTGGAATTAAACTGGGAATTAAAGATAAAACCGTTGACGACATTTGTCGCGAGATGAAAATCAGCACCGGTTTTTTTCTGGCGATTATAAACACTTACAACAACGAAGAATATTTTCCACGCGAAGAATTGCTGACGTTTTCGCCACTTGAAATTACGCACTATCTAAAAAAAACTCATCAATACTATTTTCTGGTGGTTATTCCCCGGCTCGATGACTTACTGGAAAAACTGATAGCAAGCAATACCAGCGATTTTAAAGGGCTAAAAATGGTTGATGTTTTTTACAAAAAGTACAAAGAGGAACTCACCCAGCACATTAATTACGAAGAAGAAAGAGTTTTTCCGTATGTCATAAATCTGATAAAAAACAAAAAAATTGATCCCCGATACACCATCCGCTCGTTTGAAACTGAGCACTCCAATGTTGATGAAAAACTGAATGACCTGAAAAATCTCATCATTAAATACCTCACTCCGGATTATGACGAAAATATTTGCAACGACTTTTTGATTACCCTTTCGCTGTTTGAAAAAGATTTGGAAGACCACGCCAGAATTGAAGACAAAATTCTGATGCCAATTACCATCGAAATAGAAAACAAAGAAGGAAGATGAACAGAAAAATTTTTATCATCCACTCTTCTGAAATCGTTCGTAAAGGAATAAATGCAATTCTGCGAATTTATTTCAATACAGAAATTGTTATGCTCGAAAAAAAGGAAGAATTGAAAGGTTTTTGCGAATTAACCGGGCAGGAAATTATTATTATTTACGAAAACACCGCTGATTCCACAAACACCAATTTCTTTCAATTGCAGGGAAACAACCAGGTAAAATGGATCGCCTTTCTTAACGACCACGAAGAACCGGCTCAGGCTTTACCGTTTTGCAAATTTTATATTACCACAAAAACTCAGGCATCGCAGCTACAGAAAATGGTTTCTCGCTGCTGGGACAAAACCAGAAGACATCCGAAAACAAGCGACAGCGAAGAACTTACCACTCGCGAAAAAGATGTGCTTAAACTGGTTGCTCTCGGCCATTCCAACAAAGTAATTGCCGAGAAATTATTCATCAGCATTCACACGGTGATTTCCCACCGAAAAAATATCACCGAAAAAACCGGCATTAAATCCATTTCAGGATTAACGGTTTACGCCATTCTCAACAACCTCATCGACACGGAAACCATTAATCCTGAAGATCTCATTTAAAAACGATTGGATTTTTAAAGATGAAAAACGGATTGACTTTATTCCTCCAACCTGTCTATTCCAAAGGTCTCCATTCCGCGATCAACCTTTTTAATCAACCCCTGCAAAACTTTCCCCGGACCGATTTCGGTAAACGAAGAAGCTCCGTCAGCAATCATATTTTTAACGGTTTGAGTCCATCTTACCGGTGCAGTTAACTGGGCAATCAGATTTTGTTTAATTTCCTCCGGATTGGTTACCGGACGGGCATTCACGTTCTGGTAAACCGGGCAAACGGGAGTACTAAACCGGGTTGCTTCAATTGCCGCCGCAAGCTGTTCGCGCGCAGGTTCCATAAACGGCGAATGAAAGGCTCCACCTACCGGAAGTTTCAACGCACGTTTTGCGCCTTTTTCAGTAAGCACTTCACATGCTTTATCAATGCCTGCCAGCGAGCCCGAAATTACAAGCTGTCCCGGGCAGTTAAAATTGGCGGCAACCACTACGTCATCAATGCTTTCACAAACATCTTCCACCACCTGATCGTCAAGCCCGATAATAGCAGCCATGGTCGACGGTTCAATTTCGCAGGCTTTTTGCATGGCCTGTGCACGTTTCGACACCAGACTCAGGCCGTCTTCGAAAGTAAGCGCTCCACTGGCCACCAGTGCAGAAAACTCTCCCAAAGAATGACCTGCCACCATTTCCGGCGCAAAGTCCTTCTGAATTTTAGTCAGCAATACCGAATGCAGAAAAATAGCAGGCTGCGTTACTTTAGTCTGCTTCAAATCATCTGCTGTACCTTCAAACATCACATCAGTAATTTGAAACCCTAAAATTTCGTTGGCTTTTTGAAACAGCGCCTTCACTTCTTCTGACTTCTCGTATAAATCTTTTCCCATCCCGGGGTATTGTGCTCCCTGTCCGGGGAAAACATAAGCTTTCATAATTTTATTCTTTTTAATTCCGGGGTAAAGGTAATCGATTTTTGAAAAAGTTCATGAAGGCACACAAAGTCCACACAAATGCGGAAAAGACGTTGTCCTTCTCCGCAAAATTCTAAAATATGACATAGAGTATTCTACCGCATCGCATTTAAAATGCTCCAATAAAAAGTTCCAGTTATGAAACCAAAGCGAAACCAGAACTAAAAAGCATCGGAAATCAGGCCATTTTTTTAACCGGTTATATTTCCTTAAATTGAAAGCTATTAGGCTCCAGCTATAAAAGCATAAGCAGAACTTATGGGCAGATAAAAATCATTAATGAATATATTCCCAAATTTATCATTATAAATAAATTACAAATCAAAAAGATGGAAAACAAGGATCTGCACCAATCAGCTCAAAATGAAAGCAAGTGCCCTGTAACAGGACACACAAAAGCCAGTGCCAGCGGCGGCACATCAAACAGCCACTGGTGGCCAAACAAGTTAAATCTTAACATTCTGCGCCAACACTCTTCAAAATCGAATCCGATGGAAAAGGACTTCGATTACGCAAAAGAATTTAACAGCCTCGACCTGAAAGCAGTAAAAGAAGATCTAACTAAACTAATGACAGATTCTCAGGACTGGTGGCCTGCTGATTTCGGACATTACGGCCCCTTATTTATCCGAATGGCCTGGCACAGTGCCGGAACTTATCGCATTACCGACGGACGGGGCGGAGGAGCCACCGGCAACCAGCGTTTTGCGCCACTAAATAGCTGGCCCGACAATGTAAACCTCGACAAAGCACGCCGTTTATTATGGCCCATAAAACAAAAATACGGCAAAAAACTCTCGTGGGCCGATTTGATGATTCTTGCAGGAAATGTTGCGCTGGAGTCGATGGGATTTAAAACTTTCGGATTTGCCGGTGGACGTGTTGACATCTGGGAGCCGGAAGAGGATATTTACTGGGGCTCAGAAGGCGAGTGGCTGGCAGACCAACGCCACAGTAAAGAAGGCGATTTGGAAGGTCCTCTCGCTGCCGACCACATGGGACTTATTTATGTAAATCCGGAAGGCCCGAACGGAGACCCGGATCCGGTAAAAGCGGCACACTACATCAGGCAATCATTTGCCCGAATGGCCATGAATGACGAAGAAACAGTAGCTCTGATTGCCGGCGGCCACACATTTGGGAAAGTTCATGGTGCTGCCCCCGACTCTAACCTTGGACCAGATCCGGAAGCTGCTCCCATGGAAAATCAGGGACTTGGCTGGATAAACAAATTTGGGAAAGGCAATGCAGAAGACACTATCACCAGCGGCCTCGAAGGTACCTGGACAAAAACGCCTACAAAATGGACGAGCAATTTTTTGGAAAATCTTTTCGATTACGAATGGGAGCTAACCAAAAGCCCGGCAGGCGCTTACCAATGGAAACCCAGGGGACAAGCAGGTGCCGGCAGCGTACCCGATGCGCATATTCCGGGAAAAAGGAATGCACCGTTTATGCTTACCACTGACCTCTCTTTACGGTTTGATCCCATCTACGAAAAAATTGCAAGAAGATTTTACGAAAACCAGGAAGAATTTGCAGATGCCTTTGCCCGCGCGTGGTTCAAATTAACCCACCGCGACATGGGACCGAAAACGCGTTATCTTGGCCCGGAAGTACCCGCCGAAGATCTTATCTGGCAGGATCCGATTCCAAAAGCTGACTACGAACTAGTTGATGAAAATGATATTGCAGAGTTAAAAAGCAAAGTTTTGAATTCCGACCTCTCTGTTTCGCAACTGGTATCTACGGCATGGGCATCTGCATCCACTTACCGCGATTCAGATAAGCGAGGTGGAGCCAATGGTGCCCGCATCCGGTTTGCTCCGCAGAAAAATTGGGAAGTAAACAATCCGGTTCAACTAAAAATAGTACTTGATAAACTTGAGGAAATTCAGCAAGAGTTTAATAAAGCGCAGTCGGGATCCAAACAAATTTCGCTGGCCGACCTCATTATTTTGGGAGGATGTGCAGGCGTTGAAGAAGCTGCAAAAAAAGCAGGATTCTCAGTTACAGTTCCTTTTACTCCGGGACGCACTGACGCAACAATGGAGCAAACAGATGCAGAAGCATTTGACGCGCTCAAACCGTTGGCCGACGGATTTCGCAATTATCTGAAGACAAAATACATGGCAACTGCAGAAGAAATGCTGGTAGACCGCGCCCAGCTGCTCACGCTAACTCCTCCTGAAATGACAGCTCTGATTGGAGGAATGCGCGTGTTAAATACGAATTTTGATCAATCTCTGCTTGGCGTTTTCACCGGGAATCCGGAAACACTCAGCAACGATTTCTTTGTTAATCTGCTAGACATGGGGACAGCATGGAAAGCAAGTTCAAAAAACGACGAGTTATTTGAAGGCCGCGACCGCAAAACCGGGGATCTGAAATGGACAGGGACCCGTGTTGATTTGCTTTTCGGGTCAAACTCTGAATTGCGAGCCATTGCAGAGGTTTATGCCAGCACCGATGGTCAGGAGAAATTCGTAAGAGATTTTGTCAACGCATGGAACAAGGTAATGGAACTCGACCGGTTTGACCTTGCGTAGGTAGTCTTTCTAACACAATTTATATAGCAAAGAGGCGGCAGGAATTCCTGCCGCCTCTTTTAATCAAAAATGCCAGAGACTATTTAACCTCTGGCATTTTTATAGTACTGATAAAAATTATTCAAATCCTTATCTTGCACAATAAGCTCCGCTCACTCCCGGATCTGGCCTTGGCTCGCCGCGTCTGCGTCTTGCCTCAGCATTATTGCTGATCATAACCATCATTGTTGCGGCAGAAACAGCCATTAATCCGGTTTTTTTCAATGCTTGCTTTCTCGTAATCTTTTTCTCGGAAGAAGCATTCTCCTGTTTTTTTTCCAATTCGTCAAATTTTCTCTCCATACGCTTTACTTTTTGGCTAATTAACACGTGTTAAACTTTTATTGTAATAATTAATATTTATCGCCCAAATCTCTTTGGAAGAACAATTTATGCATTATTCAAAAAAAATGAAAATCAAAAAAAAGGACGGCGGGGTCTTCAATTACCATGCCATTCAACCAACTACATACGAATCAATACATTAGCAAACAAAACAGCATAAATAAAATTCAATTATGGGACATCCCACCAATGAGTTTTTAAAGACAAAAAGCAGAATACAATTTTCGCTATGTCGTTGATTATCAAATTCCGTAAAAAACCAAATAAACCCTAATCATAAATTTTATTTTAATCGGGGATAGTACTATTTTAGTAATCTTATTTAGTCATTCATACTTAACTATCGATTCATGCAAAATATATTATTCGTTAAAAAGAAGGTTGGAGAATCCTATTTAATATGGTTTCAGAACAGCAACCTATTCTTCTATTTACAGGAACCGGCATGGTATGTTTTCAATAGAATTGTTAACCGGCACAAAGTAGAAACGATTGCAGAAAAATTTGCAGCCCGCTATTCGGTTAGTTACGACGAAAGCCTGACTTTTGTAACAGACATAAGAAAAAAAGCTGAAGAGATGAACCTGCCGTTTTCCGGCAAAAGATATTTTGAAACACACAAAAAAGAGATTATCCAACATTCCTTTAAACCATATTCCGAACACTGTTACAGCATGTTTAACAAAGTGGTGAAATTCTCTTTTGAAACTTTGGAACTGGAAAGATTTATTCATCCAATGGCAGAACACCTGAAAGCAGAACACCCGCCCGAAGCTAAATTTCTTTTCGAATTATTTACCCACAACGGAACGATTATTCTTCGTGTAAATAATGTACTAAAAGGAAGTTGGACAAAAAACGAAAGCGAGTTTGTTAAAGGCCGAGTTTTCGTCGAACTCATCAACATTCTGCATAACAAAACAGAAGCAGACTGGCTAATGACAGTGCATGCATCTGCCATATCAAACGGAAAGAAAACCATTCTTTTTTCGGCATCGCCGGGAAGCGGAAAAACAACCTTCGCTGCCTTATTAAAAGCTAACGGATATCAAATTATTTCTGACGATTTCGTTCCCATCGAACAAAACTCATTCAACGCCTACCCGCTGCCGCTGGCCATGTCGGTAAAAGAAGGTTCAGTTGATCTATTGAAGAACTACTTTCCTGAACTGAAAACAGCCCCTTCGGTAGACATGGGACCTAAAAAGAAAGTCAGGTATCTGCCTGTTGGAAACGAAATTATTGAGATGACATTTCCGGTTAACGAATTCATTTTTATCAAATACGACAAAACGGTTGACTTCCGACTGGAGAAAATTGAACCGGTGGAAGCACTAAAAACGCTTCTTGATGAGGCCTGGATACCGGCATCTCCAAAAAATATTGAGGTGTTTCTGGAAAAAATCCTGAACATTTCGTATTACAGTCTTACCTATTCTGATAACCAAAAAGCGTTAAATGCCATAACCGGCCTTTTCAATAACGACTAATTTTGCGAGAATGACCGAAAGTGAATTATACTATTTAGCAGGAAAATGTTTGGTACTGGAAGAGCGGCCTGAGTTTAAACACCAACTAATTCAGCTCTGTAAAAACGATTTAATCGACTGGATAACATTTATTAAAATATGCAGCGAAAACCTGGTTCTGCCGGCTATTTATTTAAAACTTCGGGCACAGAAAATTTTCGATTATATGCCGGAAGAAGTGGTTGAGCACCTTTCGGAAATTTATGAACTAAACAAAAAAAGAAACATTGAAATACTTCATCAGATAAAATCGATTACTGCCCTTTTGAAAGCAGAAAACATTGTTCCGCTTTACATGAAAGGAGCCGGCAACCTGCTTGACGATATTTATTCTGACGTAGGCGAACGGGTTATGGGAGATATTGATTTTCTGGTTCCTGAACAGGATTTTCTTACCGCAGCAGTAGCAATGCTCGATGCCGGATATTTGAGTTGGTCTGACACCACTAAAATCACAATTAGAGACCACCAGCATTATCCCAGAATTTATCATCCGGACTTTGTTGCTGACGTTGAACTGCACCGGATTCCCAATGAATACAAATGCGACAATTGGTTTAACGCCAAAATGGTTCTTGACGAAAAAAAAAGAGCAGGGAAAGATGGTGGATGTTTTGTTGAATCGGACAAGCATAAAATAATACACAACTTTATTCACAGCCAACTTGATCACCAGGGCTTTTCGCTGGGCAAAGTTTTGCTGAGGGATATTTACGATGTCTATCTCACTTCGAGAAGAATCTCTCTAAACGACTTATTACCAGAAATAAAAACAAAGAAAAAGGCGATTGCCTATTTTGCATTTACAGATCTTGTTTTTGGGGCTGAACGACAAATCTTCCATAAACAGAATTTTGCTTTCCAGACATTAAAAACAAAAAGGGATTTAAACCTGAACTCAAATATTTTCTACAAAACAAACAAGGCACTGGTTGTTGGCTACACCAACATTCGATACCAAAAAGGATATTTCGGAATGTTTATCGAAGCATTTCACTCGAAAGAAATGCGGCAGTTCATTTTTCACAAATTAACCAGCCGCAGTTTTTACCGGAAGCATTTCAAAAAAGTGCAGTCTGAACTATCTGATGAATAAAACCCTTAATTCTTCAGATACTCGGGAATTTTTTCCGTTGGGAATTCAATCTCTACCACATCACCTTCTTTCCATTTTTTTGCGATAATGCAATAGCTTCCCGGATGCGAAAAATACTTCACTCCTTTCACCATCACCGATGCGCCTTCTGCCCAAACCGGAATCCGCACAAAAACCTCGATGTACCGTTTTATTTCCATGCTGAAATTCAGTCGTACGCTTCCACTCTCCGGAAAATTTGTAACCTGCTTTATGGAAACGGCTCCACCCAGCGAATGCTCGTAGCTGATTTCTGAAGGCAAAAAGAAATTCACTGAAACATGATCCACGTCTTTCGTAAAAACATAAGGGGTTATAAGCGAATCCAGCTCTTCCGAATCAGAAAAAATCCCTGACCGGGCCAGGCGTTCCATTTCACGCGGGTATTGCATTTCGCCGGTCAATTGAAACAGGAAACCGGTAGACCGGAACCATTGTTTTGCAGTCTCTCCCTGAATGTTCTCAAGCTGCGGATCTTCTTTTGCTTTTTGCCAAAACGACTGCAATTTTAAAAAATCGAAACGCTTGTCCTTCTTCAGATACATCTGCTGAAAAGCCAGCAAAGAGTCCAGCTCATCAAAACGAGCACCGGGATTTCCGAACTCAGCAACTCCTGTTTTTATCAAACCTTTTGTTTCTGCAGAGAACTTTACTCCGTTCTGACTAACGGGCAAAGTCACGTATTCCGGAAACTTCTCTTTGTTGCTACAGGAAGCAATAATTACCAGTATTACTATTGCAAGGGAAAAACGTTTCATCTAAGTTCAAATTCAAAATTCAAAATCAGTAACGTAAAACAACGTGCAGGGTTCAGCGGTTTTCTAATTTAATTTGTTTCAGTCGTTACTGTCAAATACCGAAGAAATTTATCAATATCTTTGTTGAAATAATTTTCGCGGGGCAATAAACCTGCAGAATTACTAATTCTCTGAAAAAATACAACAGAGCTGATTTTCAAAACTTATTCGGATTTAACTTTTCAGCAAAATGCCCGGTAGTAAAAAAGGAAATGTCGCTTCATCCTATTTTCGCAACAAGCGGATACAGATGGTGTGGAAAGACGTCAAAGAAGCCATCTCGGGCACCGAACGCGATTTCACAAAGGCAAAGCTGGGCCATGCAATTTTTATTCTCGCCGTTCCAATGGTTCTCGAAATGGTTATGGAATCGGTCTTTGCCGTAGTTGATATATATTTTGTTTCCAGATTGGGAGCCGATGCTGTTGCAACGGTTGGTATTACCGAATCGGTTATGACCATTGTTTATGCAATTAGCTCAGGACTTGCCATGGCTACCACAGCTCTTGTTGCCCGCCGCATTGGAGAAAAGCGCAAGAAAAAAGCGGGCGAAGTTGCTTTCCAGGCAATTCTGATTGGGGTGTTTGTTTCGTTGCTGCTGGGAGTGCCCGGCGTGATTTTCGCCAAAGAGTTTCTGGTACTAATGGGAGGAACAGAAACGATGGCCGAAAAAGGAGCCTTGTATCCGGCAATCATGTTTGGCAGCAGCAGCGTGGTGATGCTTCTGTTTATTATCAACGCAGTTTTTCGAAGCGCAGGGGATGCAGCCATTTCGATGCGGGTAGTCTGGGTTGCCAACCTCATCAATCTTATCCTGGATCCGCTGCTTATTTTTGGAATTGGCCCTTTTCCGGAACTGGGATTAGCGGGCGCCGCCATTGCCACAGGTATTGGACGGGGGCTGGCTGTTGCGTATCAGTTCTACCTACTTTTCAGGGGTAATTTCAGAATAAAACTGTATTGGCAAAATATAAAACTGAAATTGGAAGTTATGAAAGAGTTGCTTCGAATTTCAGGAGGCGGAATTCTGCAAAACCTGATTGCTACGTCGAGCTGGATTTTTTTGGTACGCATAATTGCAGTTGGCGGCCCTGAAGTATTGGCGGGATACACCATTGCGCTTCGGATAATTCTCTTTTCCCTGCTGCCGGCATGGGGTGTCAGCAATGCTGCTGCTACGCTGGTTGGGCAAAATTTGGGGGCAAAACATCCGGAACGAGCAGAAAAAGCAGTGTGGATAACGGGATACATAAACATCGCTTTCATGAGTATTATCGGAATCATCCTGGTGCTTTTCCCTGAATTTTTCATCCGTTTTTTCATTCAGGAACCCGAAGTTCTGACAAACGGAGTATTGTCACTACGCATCATCAGTTTCGGTTTTCTCTTCTACGCACTTGGCATGGTGCTTATCCAGGGATTTAACGGTAGCGGAGATACATTCACCCCCACAAAAATAAACCTGTTATGTTTTTGGATAGTTGAAATTCCGCTTGCCTATTTTCTGGCCATTTTCCTTGGCAAAGGATTGGTTGGTGCGTGCATCGCGATTGTTCTGTCGGAAACATTACTCACTGTACTCGCCTTATTTCTTTTCAAAAAAGGGACGTGGAAAAAGAGAGAAGTCTAATCTGAATTTTAATTTATTACTTTTCTTCTTCACACGCTTTTATACCAAAAGTTTTTTCGAACAAACAATTTCAGTTACATTTACGGGGTTAAACTTATTCATGAAACTTGCTTATTTGCTAATACTGCTGATTGTAGTTAACCTGCAAGCTGCGTCCCAACACGGAATAACGGATAATAAGACCCAAACTCAGGTTAGCCGTATTATAGAAACAGGAGAAAAATTCATCAACTCTTCTCCTGATTCGGCACTGTTTTATGCCGAAAAATCAGAAAAAATTGCCCGAACAAAAAATTACAGCAAAGGTGTTGTGGCCTCACTCCTTTTAAAGGGAAAAGCTTTAAACGAAAAAAAGGAATACGAAGATGCGTTAGTTACACTCAAACAATCGCAACAGCTCGTGGATATCCAAGATTCGATTACCAGCGGGAAAATCTGTTTCGAGCAGGGGACATCGTTTTACCGAATAGGAAAAACAGACAGTTCATTGCATTACCTGACCAGAGCACTTGCACTGTTCGACAGCCAGGCAGAAAAAATCGATATTGCCCACGCGCAACGAATTCTCGCGCTCTCGTATTGGAGCAAAGGATTGTATGCCGAAGGTCTCACCCACATACAAAAAGCCATAAATTTGTATACTGAATTGAACGACACATATTACCTGTCGATCACCTACAATACAAAAGGTGCAATTCTATGGGGACTGGCAAGTTACGAAAAGGCGCTTGAGCTGTTTTTTGAAGCACTTTATTTAAACGAAAAAACAGGGCAAAGCCCGGGACTAAAAATTCTTCTTCTGAATAACATCGGATTAGTTTACCACGACTGGGAAGACGACATAAACGCACTCAAATATTTCAGGAAGGCCGAAGGGATGATTCCCGAATCATCCAGCAAAGTTGGAATTGCATACACTTACCTGAATCTCGGAACTCTTCATTTGAACAAAGGAGAAACTAAAATTGCGCTCGAAACCCTTAACAAAGCCATGAATGGCTACGCCTCTGCCAACGATATAAACGGCGTTTGTTTAAGCAAAACCAGAATCGGTGAGTGCTATACGCTGGATAAAGAATTTCAAAAGGCAGAAAAATCGCTGCACGAAGCAATTGAACTTAGCCAACGTTCAGCAAACAAACACCGGGAAGCATCTGCCTGGTTCCAATTATCGAAAAATGATATTGCCCGCGAAGCAATGTCTGATGCTTTGGACAACTCACTTAAATGCCTTGAAATTGCAACAAACGGGCAGTACAAAGACATTATGCAAAATGTATTGACTCAACTCTCAACGTTATACAAACAAAACGGGAATACCGGCCGCTCGCTGGAAATGTTGCAAAAGGCCACTGAAATAAAAGACGAGATCTACAAAGAAAAAATTGCCGTACAATACGACATCATGGAGCTGGCCTACGAAAACCAGCTAAAAGAACATGAAAACTCACGCTTGAAAAGCGAAAACCTTTTGAAGCAACGGTCGCTGCATTTTATGTACGCAGCAGTTTTGTTAATACTTATGGCGTTTTTTGCAATCTCCTTTTTCTTTTTGAAACTGAGAAAGAAGAAAAAAGAACTTCAGGAGGCAAACCACGCAAAAGACAAAATTTTCTCCATTGTTTCCCACGATTTGAGAGGCCCGGTGGGCACTCTAAACAGTATGGTTGATATTTTGGTTGAGGAAGACCACGGGTTCGACTACAGGGAATTACTGAATCAATACAAACCAATAATTGCAGGCTCTTTTAACATGCTCGAGAACTTGCTGGTCTGGGCAAAATCAAATCTCGGAAAACTGGAGAGCACTCCCGTTTCACTCTCTTTAAATAAAACCATAGAAGAAACCATTTCGCTTTTTTCGCACTTTGCGCTGGAAAAATCCATTGCAGTAACTTTTGAGCCCCACAAGAAAACCATAGTTCTGGCCGACAAAATACTCCTGGAAACCGTTGTTAGAAATCTCCTGAAAAATGCAATAAAGTTCACCAGGAAGAATGGAAACATATTGATAAAAACGAAAGAGCAGGAAAACTTTGCCATCATTTCGGTAATTGACGACGGGGTTGGAATCCCGGAAAAGGTTCAGCAGTCTGTACTAAAAGGTTTTTATCATTCTGAAGGAACCCAGAACGAAAAAGGGTCGGGACTCGGGCTAACCCTCAGCAACGAACTTGCCGAGAAAAACGGAGGAAAACTGTGGTTCACAAGCATCGAAGAAAAAGGCAGTACATTCAGCTTCTCTGTTCCTCTCGACACCAATTCCAGAAACTAATACTATTTAAGCTACATTCTTTTTTACTCGTCCCGGATCCAAAAATCCTGATTATTATTGTATTTTTCTGAAAATAAACATTTATGAAGCGAACATGAATTTTCGTCATTCAAAATTCACAAACAGGAATGATTAAAACTTATGTGAGTTCCTGAATGTCTTCAAATTTTTTGAACATTCAGAAATCAAAAAATTTTATACAGATGAAAACAAGCATCTTTCTATTCCTGATGGTATTTTGCTTCAGCACACAGGCTCAATATCAAAAAAACAGTGGACTTGAATTCGATAAAGAAAAAGCCAATTACCTTTATCACTTTGCCTACGATTGCATTGACCAGGAATATCCGAATAAGTTGGGGCAGGTGCTTGGCAACGACAGTTACCTGGCTCCTCCTCGCGAACTTCATCCTGCTTTTTATGGTTGTTTCGACTGGCACTCATCAGTTCACGGGCACTGGACGCTGGTAACCATTCTCAACACTTTTCCTGATTTTGAATACCGAAACGAAATTCTGGCAAAACTCAAAAAGAACATAACCAGCGAAAATATTCGGAAGGAAGTAGAGTACTTTGACGATGAACACAACAAAAATTTTGAACGAACATACGGATGGGCGTGGCTGCTAAAACTAGATGAAGCACTGCGCGACTGGGGTTCTCCGGAAGCAATTGAACTGCAAAAAAATCTGCAACCATTGACAACACTGGTTTCACAAAAGTTTAATGATTTTCTGGAGAAACTGATTTATCCAATCCGGGTAGGAGAACACAACAACATTGCGTTCGGAATGTCGTTTGCCTATGATTACGCAAAGAAATATGACCCCGCTCTGGCACAGCAAATCGGAACCAAAGCCCGTGAGTATTTTATGGAAGACTGCAATTGCCCTCTTACATGGGAACCCGGTGGATTCGATTTTCTTTCTCCGTGTTTACAGGAGGCTGCTCTGATGCAAAAAATATTGCCGAAAGATGAATTCAAAAAATGGTTAAAGAAGTTCCTTCCCGGGTTCGAAAAGAATCCCGCCAAATTTCTTACTCCGGCAGTTGTAACCGACCGCAGCGACGGCAAACTGGCACATCTCGACGGGCTGAACTTTAGCCGGGCATGGTGCCTCTTCGAAATAGGAAATTCGTTGACAAACAACGAAATGACAGAACTCGGGGTACTCCATTTTAATTACAGTTACGAAAAAATGGATTCGGGAGAATACGCAGGAGCGCACTGGCTTGCATCTTTTGCAACATACGCCCTCATCAAATACAAAGCGATGAATGAAGAGTAATCAAACTGGAGCTAATATGATGTTTGAAGCCGGGTTACCGAGGAAAATTTGAGGCACAAAAAAACCCGGAAGAACTTTCCGGGCTAATTTCTATTTCACCTAAAATAAATACAGTCAGTCTATTTTACTTTCTCAACGATTGCTTTGAACGCCTCAGGCTGGTTCATAGCCAAATCGGCCAATACCTTCCTGTTTATTTCAATATCGTTTTTCTTTAACAATCCCATAAATTGTGAATAAGACAACCCTTCGATACGGGCAGCAGCGTTAATACGCTGAATCCACAAAGCACGGAATGTTCTTTTCTTGGCTTTCCTGTCGCGATAGGCATACTGTTGCCCTTTTTCCCACGTATTTTTTGCGACTGTCCAAACATTTTTACGCGCTCCGAAATAACCTTTCGTCCTGTTCAGAATTTTTTTCCTCCGGGCACGTGATGCTGCATGATTTACACTTCTTGGCATACTTTTTACTTTTTTGGTTACCGGCGTTTTCTTCGTAATCTAAAAGAAATACTTCAAAGCACAATAACCTGGTTAATTACTTTTTTTACCTAATTAAAAGGATTTTACTTCATGTTCAACAAAAGCTTAACGTTACTCTCATTGGTTTTATCAATAGTTGTCCAATAAGTGAGGTTACGTTTACGTTTTGTACTTTTTTTAGTCAAAATGTGGCTTTTGTAGGCATGTTTCCTTTTAATTTTACCTGATCCGGTAAGCCTGAAACGTTTTTTGGCGCCGGAATTCGTTTTCATCTTTGGCATAATCCTACTTTGTTAAAATGTTATCAAAGAACTGTATTATTTCTTCTTAGGTGAAATCATCATTATCATTCGTTTTCCTTCGAGCTTGGGCATTTGTTCCACGGTTCCCAATTCTTCGAGTTCGGTGGCCAATCTGAGCAACAGTATCTCACCCTGCTCTTTAAACAAAATCGACCTTCCTTTAAAAAACACATAGGCTTTAACCTTAGCTCCGTCTTTCAGAAACTTTTCGGCGTGCCTTAATTTAAACTCGAAATCGTGTTCGTCGGTCTGCGGGCCAAAGCGAATTTCTTTAACAACTACTTTCACCGCTTTGGCTTTCATCTCTTTCTGTTTCTTTTTTTGCTGATAAAGAAACTTTGAGTAGTCGATAATTTTACAAACCGGCGGATCTGCCTTTGGCGAAATCTCCACCAAATCCAATTCCTTTTCTTCGGACAATCTTAAGGCATCCCGCAAAGCAAAAACTCCCGGGTTCTCAATATTATCTCCGACTAAACGTATCTGAGGCGCTGTAATGTGCCTGTTAATTCTGTGCTGCGGCCCTGTCTCTTTTCTTCTGAAAGGATGCTGGCCTCCTCTTCTTTTAATAGCTATTGTTAAGTCCTCCTATTATTTGGTTAGTTATACAATCCAGATAATTGCTCTCTAACTTCGGCGGCAACTAAATCGGCAAATTCGCCAACTTGTTTCACCCCTAAATCTCCTTCTCCCTGACGCCTAACAGAAACGGTTTCTGATTCTTCTTCCTTTTCGCCTACAATAAGCAAATAAGGTATTCTTTTCAATTCATTATCACGTATCTTTCTACCAATCTTCTCGTTACGGTCGTCAACCAGGGTGCGAATATCGGAATTATTTAGCAGATTTGAAACTTTTTCCGCATATTCATTATATTTTTCGCTGATAGGCAAAACAACTGCCTGGTCGGGTGTAAGCCAAAGCGGGAACTTCCCTGCAGTGTGTTCAATCAGCACTGCCACAAAGCGTTCCATTGAACCAAACGGCGCGCGGTGAATCATTACCGGGCGGTGGCGTTTGTCGTCGGCACCAATATATTCCAATTCAAATCGCTCCGGAAGATTATAATCTACCTGAATAGTTCCAAGCTGCCAACTCCTTCCCAAAGCATCTTTTATCATAAAATCGAGCTTTGGACCATAAAAAGCAGCCTCACCTGTTTCGGTGATAGTATTCAGCCCTTTTTCTTCGCAAGCTTCAATAATAGCCCTTTCTGCCTTATCCCAATTTTCGGCAGTACCAATGTACTTGTCCGGATTTTTCGGGTCGCGCAGTGAAATCTGTGCAGTATAATTATCGAAACTCAGCGCCTTGAATATGATAAATATAATATCGATTACCTTTTTAAACTCGTCTTTCAATTGGTCAGGGCGACAGAAAATATGTGCATCGTCCTGAGTAAATCCACGCACACGGGTTAGTCCGTGCAATTCACCACTTTGTTCGTAGCGGTAAACGGTTCCAAACTCAGCCATTCTGATAGGCAGGTCTTTATAGGAGTGTGGTTTTACTTTGTATATTTCGCAATGGTGCGGGCAGTTCATGGGTTTCAGCATATACTCTTCTCCTTCAGCAGGAGTAGTAATTGGCTGAAATGAATCTTTCCCGTACTTTTGGTAGTGGCCGGATGTTTTGTACAACTTAACGTCTCCGATGTGCGGAGTAATTACCTGGTCGTACCCGTACATACGCTGTACCTTCTTCAGAAAATCTTCAAGCTGCATGCGCAATTGTGTACCTTTAGGCAACCAAAGCGGAAGCCCCTGCCCCACTGCATCAGAAAATGCAAAGAGTTCCATTTCCTTGCCCAATTTACGGTGGTCGCGTTTTTTTGCTTCTTCCAGCATTACCAGATATTCTTCCAGCATTTTTTGCTTCGGAAAGGTGACGCCATATACACGGGTCAACATCTGATTTTTTTCGTTTCCACGCCAGTAAGCGCCGGCAATTGAAGTCAGCTTAATTGCTTTTATGTAGCCTGTATTCGGAAGGTGCGGTCCGCGGCACAAATCGGTAAAATTTCCCTGATTATACAGAGTAATTGTGCCATCTTCCAACTCCCCAATCAACTCCTGCTTCAACTCGTCATGCTTTTTGGTAAACATTTCCATCGCGTCTTTCTTGGAAATTTCCTGACGCACGATGTCATTTTTCTGACGAGCCAGTTCCAGCATTTTCTTTTCAATCTTCTGCAAATCCTTTTCGGTAAGCTGCTGGTTGTCGGGCAGGGCAATATCATAATAAAAACCAACATCTACAGTTGGTCCGATTCCGAATTTAGTTCCCGGATAAAAATATTCGATGGCTTCGGCCATAAGGTGAGCCGAAGAGTGCCAGAATGCTTCTTTTCCTTCTCTGTCGTTCCACGTGTGAAGTTTCACCGTAGCATCATCAGTTATTTTACGGGTTAAATCCCATATTTCACCATTAACCGAAACCGACAAAACATCTTTTGCCAGCCGGGGAGAGATGGACTGTGCAATTTCCATCCCGGTTACCGGCCCGGAAAACTCTTTCACACTGTTATCAGGAAGTGTAATTTTTATCATTCTGTTTCTTATTTTTTAAGCGGTGCAAAGATAATGAAACGTAGAAAAATACAATTCATTCGGCCCCGTAGTTTTCAGAATGTTTAATGATAAACTCTCTTTACAAAAAAAGAACCTTCTAAAACTGCTCTGTCCTGATATCCAGTTGCCCTTACTATTCTGGGAAATGATCGTCTTACAAAACAACCGGACAACTCCATTATTGTAACCTTCCGACAATAGCACCAAAGCCAAATACCGCACCCGACGCCTTTTCTTTTTATGCCAAAAAGCGCGTGATATTCTGATTCAAAACAGCATATCAACTGAAGCTTCCGCATGCTGTGCCCCACTTGGGTTAAAACGTGCGATTAGGCTAACCTAATTTATTTTGTGCTCAACCAGACTGCCGTTATACTCAAACACGAACAAAAATATTACAATGCTACTTTGTTTTGAGCGCAGACTCCAATTAACAAAATAAGCAAAACAGGCAGTGCGTGCTACAAAACGCTCAGTCACGCTCATTCCATGTTTATATAATTGTAAATTTTTCTGAAAGAAACAGAACGCCTGCCTTTAACTGATTTTTGCGGGGGCAAAATCCGGGCAGACACTCGTGTTTTCTGATGACTAATAGAACAATTCAAAAGCAATTCTGCCTTTCGTTTCTTCTGAGAGGAAACAAACAAATTGCTACTCTTTGGTTTTTGCTTCGTCCCAAATCTCATCCATTTCGGCAAGGGTCATATCATGAAGACTTTTACCCTTTAAAAGGGTTTTGCTTTCGAGATAATTGAAACGTTTAATAAACTTCAGATTGGTGCGTTCCAACGCTGCTTCGGGGTCAATTCCATACAAACGGGCGGCGTTTACCATGGCAAAAAACAGGTCGCCAAATTCAGCTTCCATTTTATCGTTGTCATTCTTCTCAATTTCTCTGCTCAACTCGCCAATCTCTTCCTTCACTTTTTCCCAAACCTGTTCGCGAAATTCCCAGTCGAACCCAACGCCACTGGCTTTTTCCTGAATACGACTGGCTTTCACCAAAGCCGGAAGCGCTGTAGGAACACCTTCCAGCACCCTTTTATTGCCGCCTTTTTCTTTTAATTTCAGCGCCTCCCAATTTTCCTCAACTTTTCGGGCTGAGCCGTCCACTTCCACTTCGCCAAAAACATGCGGATGACGATAAATCAGTTTTTTATTGATTCCTTCGAGCACATCTCCCATATCAAACGAACCGGTTTCGGAACCGATTTTTGCGTAAAAAACAATGTGCAACATTAAATCGCCCAGTTCTTTTTTTATATCCTGCAAATCGTTATTCAGAATTGCTTCTGCCAGTTCGTACGTTTCTTCTATTGTGTTCTTTCTTAACGACTCCAGCGTTTGCTTTCTGTCCCACGGACACTTTTCCCGCAGTTCGTCCATTATTTCGAGCAACTCTTTGAATGCTTTGATTTTTCGTTCCATTCCTAAATAAATTTCAACGAAATTAACCATTCTGCAAAACTTTCACCTCTTTAGAGGAGTTTAATTCTCCACAATTAAAATTGGATTTATTTTGTAATTTTGAGCAGATATATAAGAACTAAAAAAGTAAATTGTTGGAGAATCAAATTCATTTGGAAGGGATTGACCCATTGGAGTTTTTTGGGATCAACAACAAAAAAATAGACCTCATTAAATCGTTTTTCCCTAAGATAATAATTACAGCCCGCGGCAACTCGCTCCACATCAGAGGAGACGAAAAAGAGTTAAAAAATTTCGAAAAGAAATTCAGTTTACTACTGGATCACTATTACCAGTTTAATGTTTTAACCGAAGACATCATTCTGCAAATTCTGGCTACGGGAACTCCGGCATTGGAGGAAAACGGCACGGCAGAAAAAGATATTATTGTTTTTGGTAACAACGGAAAACCGGTAAGGGCACGAACACCCAATCAACGCGTGCTACTTGAAGAATCAGTAAAAAACGACCTGATTTTTGCCGTTGGCCCGGCAGGAACTGGAAAAACATATACAGCAATTGCTCTGGCTGTTCGGGCACTAAAAAACAGGGAAATTAAAAAAATTATTTTGAGCCGCCCGGCAGTGGAAGCCGGAGAAAACCTGGGGTTCTTGCCCGGCGACCTGAAGGAAAAAATTGACCCGTACCTGCAACCACTGTACGATGCCCTTCAGGACATGATTCCGCCACGCAAACTGGAGGAGTTTATGAAAGACGGCGTTATTGAGATTGCTCCGCTGGCATTTATGCGGGGTCGCACACTGAGCAATGCTTTTGTAATTCTCGACGAAGCACAGAACACCACAATTAACCAGTTGAAAATGTTCCTGACAAGAATGGGGCTGAATGCAAAATTTATTATCACCGGCGACGTTACGCAGATTGACCTGCCTAAGCGAAGCAATTCGGGACTAATTTTCGCAATGAAACTGCTCCGAAACATTGAATCCATTTCCATTGTTCAGTTCAACACAAAAGACATTGTGCGCCACCGACTGGTTCGGGAAATTGTAGATGCCTACTCTAAATATTACGAAGAACAGGCAGACAAAAAAAGTGAAGACAACAATCATAAAAATAACAGATAGAAAAATTCAACTAAAAATAACAAACAATGAGTAACGCACTAACAAAAACAGATTTCAACTTTCCGGGACAAAGAAGCGTTTATCACGGTAAAGTACGCGATGTATACAACATCAACGACGAATTGCTGGTTATGGTGGTTTCCGACCGCATTTCGGCATTTGACGTTGTACTTCCCAAAGGCATTCCTTTTAAAGGACAGGTACTGAACCAAATTGCAGAAAAATTTCTGGATGCAACGGCAGACATTGTCCCCAACTGGAAAATTGCTTCGCCCGACCCGAACGTTACCGTTGGCCACATGTGCGAACCTTACAAAGTGGAAATGGTTATTCGCGGCTACTTAACCGGCCACGCCTGGAGGGAGTACCGCGACGGCAAACGCTCGCTTTGCGGAGTGCCACTGCCGGAAGGAATGGTTGAAAACCAAAAATTTGACCAACCGATAATTACCCCAACAACCAAAGCCGACGAAGGGCACGATGAAGACATTTCGCGCGAGGAAATTATCGCACAGGGAATTGTGGACAAGGCCGAATACGAAATGCTGGAAGATTACACCCGGAAACTATTTCAGCGCGGAACCGAAATTGCTGATAAAATGGGGTTGATTCTTGTAGACACCAAATACGAATTCGGAAAAAAAGACGGAAAAATTTACCTCATTGACGAAATACACACGCCCGACTCTTCCCGCTATTTTTATGCTGAAGGGTACAAAGAAAGACTGGCTGCCGGAGAAAAACAGAAACAGCTTTCGAAGGAATTTGTGCGCCAGTGGCTTATCGAAAATGGATTTCAGGGAAAAGAAGGACAGGTAATTCCCGAAATGTCGGAAGAATTTGTAGACTCGGTTTCCGAACGCTACATCGAGCTGTTTGAGAACATTACCGGAGACAAATTTGAAAAATCAAATACAGCGAAAATTCAACAGCGCATTGAAATTGCCGTTACAGAATTTCTGAATTCACAATTCTGAAAGCCACAAATTCAATAATGAAAACAAAATTTCCACTTCTCATTTTTTCGGTACTGTTCGGAACGGCTCAGCTTTTTGCACAAGATCAGTTCACGTTGGCAAAAGAAGGCCAGATGGCACCTGATTTTACTTATGAAACCAGCGATGGCACCCGGCACAAACTGTCTGAACTGAAAGGCAAAGTAGTATGGATTACTTTTTTTGCCACGTGGTGCGGCCCGTGCCGGAAAGAACTTCCTCACCTGCAAAAAGATGTTTACGAAAAATTCGGAACCCGTGATGATTTTGAGTTACTGGTTTTCGGGCGCGAACACAGCAAAGAAGAACTTGCCAAGTTTAAGGCAGACAAAAACTTTAACCTGCCGTTTTACCCCGATGCAAAACGCAAAATTTTCGACCAGTTTGCCAGGCAAAATATCCCGCGCAATTTTATTATTGACAAGGAAGGAAAAATTGCCATTTCATCGGTGGGCTTTAACGAAGACAAATTCCGCCAACACATCCAAAAAATGGAAGCGCTGCTGACAAAATAGACGAAGAATTATTCAGTAAGTAAGTCCCGGGTAGTTACAAATTGCCCGGGATTTATTTTTTGATACGAATCCGGGCATCCACCGCAAGAATTTCTTTTTCATTCCCCAACAGCGGATTAATATCAAGCTCCTTAATTTCGGTTGCATGCCGCAGCAAACTCGACAATCGCACAATTATTTCCTCGAACAACGAAATGTTTACTCCCTCCTGTTTGCGGTAACCTTTCAATAATTTATATGATCTGAGTTGACGAAGCATCGATTGCGCTTCGTTTATTGAGAGCGGCGCCAGTCCCGAGGCCACATCTTTTAACACCTCTACATAAATACCTCCCATGCCGCAAAGTACCACATGCCCGAAATTCTGCTCATAGGTTGCTCCCAAAAACAGTTCAATTCCCGAAGCCATTTGTGCAATCAGCACGCCTTGCACTCCTTCTATCCGGTTCAAATGATGAAACTCTTTTTGTACCTGCGCTACATTTCGAACGTTTAAAACCACACCTCCCACATCGGTTTTATGCACAGGGCCGACAACTTTCATCACCACCGGAAAGCCAATTTTCGTGGCTGCCAGCACAGCTTCGGTTTCAGTTTTGGCCACAATTTCCTGCACCCTGGGAATACCGGCCGCATCAAATAGCTGATGAATGATTTCGGGCGACTGGTATCCGTCTTCTGCATTTTCTACGATTTTACGAATTGCATCCACATCAATTCCTTCCAAAAACAGTTCAGACGGAGCAGGCGGTGGCGTATGTATTACTTTGGTTAAAGCCTTTCCGAGAAGCACTTCGTCGGGAAAATTCACATTTCCGTGCGACAAAAAATAGGCAACATCTTCTTTTACATTAATAATAGAAGGCAAAATGGGATAAACCGGTTTTTTACAGCTTTTCATTTTTTGGTCGAGCACTTCGTACACATCCCGGATAGGAAAAAGCCCGGGGCTGCCAAAAATCACGGCCATACCGTCAACATCGAAATCATTTTCGCAGGCATCTACAATTTCGCCAAGCTGTTCAGCAGTTCCGGTTGCCAGAAAATCGATGGGATTTTCAACTGAAGAGCCCGGGAAAAGCTTCTCTTTTAACGTTTGTCTAGCCGGCGAATCCGGAATTTGTGGAATTTTCAAACCACCATTTTCCAACGCGTCGGTCAACATCACACCAGGGCCGCCGGCGTGCGTAATAATTGCCAGTTTTTTCCCTTTCAACTCTTTACACATAAACACACAGGCCACGGTAGTCAGCTCTTCCCGTCCGTAACAACGCACAATTCCAGCTTTACGAAAAAGCGCTTCCACCGCCGCATCGGAACTGGTAAGCGCTCCGGTATGAGACGAAGCAGCCCTGCTCCCGGCAGTTGAACTTCCGGCTTTAATCGCAGCAATTCTACATCCTTTGCGAATAAGCGAAGAGGCGTGAAAAAGCAATTTATCCGGGTTGTCGATATTTTCAATGTACAGCAATTTTACTCTGGGGCTCACTCCCGGAACATAAGTTTCGTCGAGATAAGCCAGCACATCTTCCACTCCGTTTTGAGCGCTGTTACCCACCGAGAAAACATTTGCAAACCGCAGTCCTTTTGGAATACCCGATTCCATAATAAAAACGGCAGTAGCGCCGGAACCGGATATAAAATCGCATCCGTCGGAAGTAAGCGGAGGAATTGGCGTGGTAAAAACGCTGGCATGCGAAGGAGTCATAACGCCAATGCAATTGGGGCCAATTAAACAGGCATCGTTACGATCAACCAAATCCACAATTTGCCGTTCAAGCTTCTTCCCTTCTTCGCCAGCTTCGCCAAAACCGGCAGACACAATAATAAATGCCTTGGTATCATTTTGCTCAACGAGCGTTTTAACAATATTAAAACAAAGCCGCGCCGGAATGGCCAACACCGCCAAATCTACCGATGGCAACTCTTCTGCTGATGCAAACGAAGGAATGCCCTGCACTTTGGTTTCGTGAGGATTCACTGCATAAATTTCCCCCTGAAACCCGTTTCCAACCAGATTCTTAATAATTTTCCCTCCCGGTTTCATGGTATTGTTCGATGCGCCAACAACAGCAATACTCTTCGGCGTTAACAGCTTCTCGTTTATCATGCCTTATTTTTTGTGCATAAAAGTAACCATTTTGAACGCATCTATCCCTGACTTTTTTCAATGAAGGTTTTCCTTTCTTTACACGAAATATCTACTTTTAACAAATTTCTGACATGGACGAAAAGAAAGAACAGAAGATTATCGTTTTCACAACCCTTTCCGAAAAAGATAAAAACCTCATTTTAAACGGAGTGAAGTTGGCTTCTGTTTTTAAGAAAGAGCTTTGCCTGGTTTATCGACTAAATAAAAAGGAGGCAAAAAAAAGCGAAATGGCGAAGAAAAAATTAAATGAATATTTGGTGCCGCTAAACCGGGAAATCCCGGGGTTAAAAACCTCTTTGCTGCTGCTTACCGAACCACTAAAATATGTACCCGACACGCTGGCCGACGAACACGAAGCCATTCTGTTTGTTGCCGACTCAGGCCTGTTTAAAACATATTCGAAAGCGGTAACCGAAAGCCCGGTGCCCTTTATTTTTGTATATCCCGAAGCGCCGTTGTCGTCGTTTAAAAACATTGTTTTGCCGGTTGATATTCGAAAAGAAAACAGTGACAGCTCGCTTTGGTGCTCGTGGTTCGGACGTTTTAACCGGTCTGAAATAATTGCAATTGCTGCAAACGACAGGCTGAAAGAATCAAAAAAACAAATCGGGAAAAATATACTGCTTACAAAAAAACTGTTTCTGAAATTTAACATCAACCACAAAATTTTTAAAGGGCAAAAATCCAGCTTGCAAAACAGTTTTGAAGCCCTCGATTTTGCCTTGTCCAACAATGCAGACATGCTTGTAATACTAGGCAGCTCTGTAATTACACCACTCGACTGGTTGCTGGGTCTTCCCGAAAAAAAAATAATAAAAAAAGCAGGCAGTCTTCCGGTTTTATTGGTTAATCCGAGGCGCGATAATTACATTTTATGCGATTGAAGCAACACCTGAAGCTCAACTCGTAAAGTCTCGTTTTCGTTTAAATAATTGAAAATGAATTTATACATTTGACACCTCATAAATATTATCCCTTACCGGTGAATTTATAAACGATGAACAACCCTGTAAACCAAAAAGAATGGCATGTTGTCTATACCCGGTCGCGCGCTGAAAAAAAGGTATTTACAAACCTGACTCAAAAAAATATTGAGTGCTTTTTGCCGCTGCAAAAAAAACTGCGCCAGTGGAAAGACCGCAAGAAATGGGTGGAAATGCCGCTTATTTCGAGCTACTGTTTTGTACACATCAACCGAAAAGAAAACGACAAAGTACTGCAAACCGACAATGTTGTTTGCTTCATTACATTTGAAGGGAAGCCGGCAAAAATACCCCAGTGCCAGATAGACGTACTAAGACGAATCACCGCCCAAAACGATTTCCAGGTGGAAGTTTCCCGCGAATCGTTTCAGCCCGGCAAAAAGGTCGAAATACTCTGCGGTCCGCTCATTGGTGTTCAGGGCGAACTGGTGAGCGTGCGCGGGAAAGACCGGTTTATTATTCGTGTTGAACAAATTGAAACTGCCTTTTGTGTTGAGGTTCCCGCAGAACAATTGACTGTTGCTCTGGAAACAGTATGTAGATAGACGAAATATAATAAGGGGCAGAAGCCCCCAAAACAAAAATCATAGTAAACCACAATAAAAAAAACACATGAAAAAGTTTTTCAGTTTTATTATTCTGACATTCATAATTCATCAATGCTTTTCGCAGAGTATTAAATATGGAATTGGAGTGGGATTAAACTATACTAATCTCTCCAGCAACCGATCGATTATAGACCAATTTAATTACAAACCCGGGTTTCAGATCAATTCAATTATTGAATATGGATTTAGCGAAAAATTAGGGGTAAGAATAGAACCCGGATTAGCGGACAGAGGTGCCTCTGAAAGTTACAACAGCACACCAGATTCAAAAATAAATATCAATTATGCTACGGTTCCGATTCTTCTAAATTATTCACCATTTAGTAAATTTTCGATACTTATCGGTCCCGAAAGCTCAATTAGGCTCACAAAAAAATTTATTCATGACGACAACCCCGAATCTATCAGAGCTGTTATTGACAGGAAGTTTGACTTAGGCGCTAATCTTGGACTATCTTATAATCTACTTAATAATCTGGACATTAGTTTTAGATACAACAGAGGATTTATCTCTGTACTTAACAACGATTTAAAGTTTTACAATGAATATGGGATGGAAATAAAGAACACAAAACTTCACAATCAGGGGTTTTCAATTTTCTTGTCATATATGATAAAATAAAAAGGTGTATTAAAAGCACATTCTGATTCAAGCTAATACAGACAACACCCCATATTCATATTTGCGATAAAAGAAAAGCTAAAATCAGGGCAAATCTTCCAAATTAATTTGCGGCGGAGTTTCTGTTTTTTCCCGTTCAAAAAAAGAATCGAAGGGTGTTCTGTCACTGAAAAAGCCACAGTTCTTCAGAAAGAACTTACTGTTCTCAGCTCCTCCGGCATAATCGAGCCGCGAGTCTTTGCGGGCAGTGGCGTCAGCAGTAAACTTCACTTTGGTCAACTCAGTCCACTCGCCGGATGTGTTGCAAACCCACTGGTTTGAATAATAAGCCATTCGTGTCTGGTCGCCCGTATCAGTCAAAAAGTTTTCAAGAAAAGAGTGCAAACGTGTTAGCCGCGTGTTTGTTTTTGGGCGCCTGAAACTCGCAACCAACTTCCATTCACCTTCTTCGGGAGCGAAAAACCACCCTGTAAAATCGGTTGAATTATTGCCGGAAGGTTCGCCTTTCAGTAAAAACCGGTAATTGGTTCCGGCTTTCCAATTGTACCGCAGATAACTTTGCCCGCCGGAACCTTCATTTCCAAATTCTCCGGCATGTACGCCGTCTCCTTTTTTCAGAAGCACAATTCGGTCTTCTTCGGGAATATCGTTGGGGTTATCGGTTTGAAAAGGGCTCCACACAGAGAACAACACCCTGCGCTCGGTGGACGAATTTACCTGCATCCCAAAATATCCTTGTCCAAAACCGTTGGCCATGTAATACGAACCGATCGCATCTTTCCCGTCGGGAACCACTATTTCCGAATAAAAAAACTGCACATCTCCGGCAGATTCGGGCACGTGGTAATTCAGGTGAACTGACGGCCCGCGGTGCCCCCAGTAAAAATCATCTTTTACAAAATAGACTTTCCCGACAACAGCCTCACCACCAATCAAAACAGTTTCAATATCTGCAAAAACGTCTCCCTGCTTTTCCAGCCCTTCAAATTCGATCCAATGGTAGCCTGGTTCTTCTATTTCAAAAACGCCGACATCAACAGTTTCAGCAGCGGTGTTTTCTACAAGAACTTCTTTGGATTGGTTGCCACAAGTAACTTTTAGCAGAGAATTACCGGTTTTTGTTTTGCCGTTAATACCCACATTCAGACTACCGGTTTGCTCAACCCGGAAATACGTTCTGATTTTTACCGATTTTTCACTCCAGTTTACAATTCCGGTCTGTTGAATTACCTGCTGATTTTTAGCTGCATTCTCCACAACCCAGCTATTCCCGTATGCAGAAATTGAGTCAGTAAATTCGAGCTTTCCGGCTATTTCGTCGGTCTTATACTGGCAGGCTCCGGTTAATGCAATCAACAGCACTAATAAAATAAAATAAGTTTGTTTGGGTTTCATAATGTCTATTTTTTAAAATTTTTAGTGAGCAATAAATATTGTGTTTCGAGATCTGCTTTCTGATAAAATTCTCCGTGCGAAAAATTGAGATACTTCAATATTTTGAACGCATTAAACTTTTGAAAAAACCTTTTTCTGAAAGTCGAAATTTCCGAGCAATTGGCATTCAAATCAGAAACATCGGCAAAAAAATCATCGTCAGTAATAAACGCATTTACAGCATCCGGCAATTCTTTTTTGAATGTACCAAACTCCTTTTCTGAAATTCTAAAAAGTCGATCTTTTCGGTCAAAAAACAGTTTCAAATCGGCAAACGCTTCAAAGTTATAAGTTTTGGTAAGATCTTCCTGACCACTCATCCATTTCTGCAAAACCGGACCTGTTCCGAAAGGCACCCGGTCTGACAACCGCGCAGACGGATGAACAGTTGTTCCGGCAATTTCACCCACCCGGCCAAATTGCGCGAGGTTTTGCAGGAAGTAAAAATCTTCGCCTGCCTGCCTCCGGTTCATTCCTCCGCGTTTCACGTAAGCCCCGGCAGTTACGGCAAAAGCCGACCCCACCGTAAACATGGGCCATGGATAACCCGTAAACTCCAAAGCCATTTTGTAATAGGCCATGTATTTTTCGTAAAAAAGAATCCCCTCCAGGTGTCTGTTTTCAACCCCTTCGGTTTGATGAGAAAAAGCAATGGTAGCTCCTACATGCAAAGGATTCTCGCTAAAAAACCTTTCTATTTCTGTCAGGTAGTTTTGCTCCACCAGCGTATCTGCGTCAAGCGAAACAATAATTCCACCAGACCGGTCCGACAAATTAAAACGGCGTATTGCCTCATCCATCCCCTTTTTCCGCGCCAGGCCGGCACCTGCCCATTTCTTTCGCAACTCTACCGGGCCAACCGCAAAAAACATCAACCCTTTTTTCTGATGGCCGGAAATCCAACGGTCAAGCTCCTGTTTGGTATTTCTGTTTTGAATTTTAGTCTCTTCTGACGCCACTTCCGAATGGTTAATCAGAATAATAACTTCGGTACTGCTTTCCGGCAAATCGCAAGAATACAGCGCGTTCAATGTCTGCAAAACGTCCGGCTCCCTGTAACAGGGAATAACAACCGAAATACCCAGATTTTCATCCGGCGCTTCAGTAATCAAAACCGGCACTGCACCTTTTGTCAGGTATTTATCGGCAAACATGGATTTCCCTTTTTTAATGAGCGCTATACAAACAAAAAATCCGGAGTTTCCCCCGGATCATATATCGTTAAAAACGACGAATTATTTTGCAGAACTCTGCGTGTAGCGTTCGTTTAACGCTTTCAACACTTCGCCGGTTATATTATGAGCTTCGTCTCCAACCAGAATTTCAGCACCGTTAAAAATGTAATCGTACTTTTTATCTTTGTTGTATTCCTGCAGGTAGTTCAGCAAACTGTCCAGAATTTGTTTATTGTTTGCAGACTGTACTTCGGCAAGTTTCCCTGACAATTCCTGGTCAAGCTTCATAATTTCCTGTTCTTTGCCCACCAATCTGTCACGTTCCTGTATTGCACGCTGTTCTGTTAGGAATCCACCACGTTGCAACTTTTCCTGAAATGCTGCGGCTTCGCGTTCAAACGTTTGACGCTTTGTTCCAAACTCACTGTTATAAGCTTCCTGTTTTTTAGAAAACTCATCGTGCAGATCCTGTGCCATTTCATAGTTCAGAATTACTGAATCTGCTTTTACATAAGCAATTTTAAACGAACTTCCAACGCCGGCAACAGCTTCTTTTTCAGTCGACTTTTCCCCCGGTTCGTTGTTTTGTGTAAAATGCAAAACATACAAAATTGCAACAGCTATTAAAGCTACAACAGAAACAATTGATGATGATCCTTTCATTTTATTATAAAAATTTAATTTGGTCTTCAAGTGGGCAAAGATAATTCTTTCAACATAAAGGAAAAGGGTAAAATATCACTTTTTTCGTACTACCCGATTTATAATTTTTAAAGACGAAAAAACAAACCCGCACAATCCTGTTCATTTCCCCGGAGAATTGCCAAATGCTGCCGCGGAATCTTTATTTCCTTTACACAAACCCGGCAAAATCCGCCTGCAACGCCAAAAACCAAAGCATAAACAAATCGGCGCTTACTCTTTTAATTTCAAACGAGGGCGGCCTCATAATTTTTAAAATCATTCTTTTTCAAAAAAAGCTGCACAAAATCATAAGTTACCACTGATAAACATCATAGTAAAAAGCTCGGACCGGATTTACTTTTACAAAAAGAATAAGTAAACATCTGAAACCGGAAAATTAAAATGTTGAACAGACTCATTGCAGATATGCTGCCGTTTATGCCCAAAAAGTTGGTTTGGGTTTTTTCGAGGCGATACATTGCCGGCGAAACCATCGAAGAAGGATTGCTGGCATCGAAACTGTTAAACCAGCAAAACATTGAAGTAACCATTGATTTGCTTGGCGAGTTTATTGAAACACTCGAAGAAGCTGTCAGCAATAAAGATCAGTACATCAATATTATTGAAAAATTTACTGCCGAAAAAGTAACCGGGAGTTTTTCGTTAAAACCCACCATGTTTGGGTTATTGATTGACGAAGATGCATGCTACCGGTATATTCGCGAAGTGGTTTCTTTTGCGGTGCAGAAGAACTGTTTTGTGCGCATCGACATGGAAGACTCGCAGTGCGTGGATTCAGAAATCAAGCTTTTCAAAAAACTGCAGGACGAATTTCCCAAAAATGTAGGACTGGTAGTTCAGGCTTATCTGCGACGTACTCTTTCCGATTTAATGGATTTAAAAGAAGTGAATACCGACGAAGCGCCACTGAATTTCAGGCTGTGCAAAGGTATTTATATTGAACCGGAAAAGGTTGCATACAAAAGGCACGACCAAATACGGGAGCATTTTCTGGAAGATCTGGAATTTATGTTCAAAAATAAAATGTATGTGGGAATTGCCACGCACGACCAATACCTGGTGGAAAATGCGTATCGGCTTATTGAACAATACCAGGTGCCCGAAAGCATGTTCGAATTTCAGATGCTTTACGGAGTAACGCCCGAATTGAGGCAATCGATTATTGACCGCGGCCATAAAATGCGGGTTTATGTTCCGTTCGGGGAGCAATGGTTCAACTACTCTACCCGGCGATTAAAAGAAAACCCAAAAATGGCGTCGCACATCATAAAAGCACTTTTCATAAGGGGTTAATTTTAAGGTTAGACAAAAAAGGGGATTGCCACGATGGTTTCTGCAATCCCCTTGTTTTTTTAAATCGACTTAAAAATCAATTCGCTCAGCGGACGTTTGGGCACATGGTGAACCTCATTTTCGTCGCGCCAATATTCTATTTTTCCTGTTTCTGCATCTTCTAAAACCACGGTTTCAGACGGCTTCCCAAGCGCTATAACATAAAGGATGTCGAGATTTTCGGGCAGCTGCAGCACTTTAGCCACTTTGCCTTTATTTACCGAGCCGATAATACAACCGCCAAAACCGTCTTCTACGGCGCCCAGCAAAATACTCTGGAGAGCAATGCCGTCATCGCAGTAGTAATTTTCGGCCAACGATTTATCCAGCAACACAGCAACGTATGCCACCGGCTGCTCATTTTCAGCAGGGCCTCTCCAGCTTTTCAGGTAACCGGCCCACCCCAAAAAAGGAAAAATTTTCCGGGTTACGTTTTCGTCGGTGCAAATCACATACTTTAACGGCTGCATGTTTCTGCCACTTGCCGAAAAACGGGCAAGCTCAATCCATTTTTCTATTTGGGAATTTTCAATTTTAACCGAGTTATCAAACCTCCGGTAACTCCGGTTTTTCATTATCAGATCACGTATCATTTGTCGTGGCTTTTTATTTTGCGAAAGTTAGAAATTGATTTTCTATTCCGGAAAATATCTGCTAATTTTAAGCAACAAAAAAGGATAAGGAACAAGTTACAACAATAAGAAGTAATGCTGACCAAACTTAACCACTCTGAAACGTAACTTTTCCCTTATCCTTTTCTATTAACGCAACATTGCTGCCGCTATTGTTTTTCACAATCATTTTAATTTTTAGTTTTGTAGAACAGAACAGAACAGCAACTGTTCTGCCAATCGATTAATTATGACCGACATAAAATTTACTATTGACGACAATTCAAACGCGTTAAAATTTCAGCAACTGGTTGATGCCATTTTAGATGCAATCAGCCGGGATCAACTGAAAGCAGGAGAAATGTTGCCGTCTGTAAATCAAATAATGAAAGAGTCGAACCTTTCGCGCGACACGGTTTTTAAAGCTTATGCCGAACTAAAAAAGAGAGGAATTGTGGAGTCGGTCCCCAACCGCGGCTACTTTGTAACGAAAAAAATCACTAAAGTTTTCCTTTTTCTCGACACGTTTAAGGCGTACAAAGAGGTTCTCTACGGTTCATTTTTGAAACATCTGCCCAAAAACATCGGTGTTGATTTGCATTTTCACCATTACAACATCAACATGTTTGAGAAGATTGTACTGGAAAGCCTGGGCAAATACAGCAAATATGTAATTATGAGTTTCGACCATGTAAAAATCCCGGAAATCCTTCAAAAAATACCGGCAGATCAGTTGCTAATTATCGACTGGAAAATTCATTCAAAAGAAAATCAGTCTGTGGTATACCAGGATTTTGGCAAACCCGTTTACAACTGCCTCAAATCTAACCTCGAAAAAATCAGGCAATACAACGAATTTATTTTCTACTATCCGGAATTTACTTACCATTCGAAAGATTCTATCGTTTATTTCAGAAAGTTTTGCGAAGATTTCAGCATAAAACATTCGGTTATTTTTGAAGAAGACCAGTTTCGAATAAAAAAAGGAGCGCTCTACTTTCTGGTAAGCGACCGCACGCTTGCGGGGTTGCTGGATCAGTGTGCCGAAAAAGGGTACGAACCCGGACGGGAAGTGGGTGTAATTTCTTACAACGAAACGCCCATGAAAAAATACGTTAAAAACGGAATCTCCGTAATTTCAACCGACTTTGAACTGATGGGACAAAAAGCGGCCGAATTTGTAACCACCGGAAGTTTTATAAATTTTGAAGTTCCCACTACCCTCAAACTACGCTCATCATTATAACAAAATACCAGGCTTTGGTTGTGCAGAATCCTGCCGCCGACGACAACATGTTGTAAAACATTTTCAGGTGCTTTGAAACATCGAAATTTGCTCTTACTTTTGAGAGCATACCAGAACAGAACAGTTCGATTTTTATTGGTTTCATAAAATATTAAATATCATGCACCTACTTGGATTCGACATTGGAAGTTCATCTGTAAAAGTTTCATTGATTAACGGAGAAACCGGCAACTGTCTCGCTTCTTCGTTTCATCCCAAACAGGAGATGCAGATAACAGCGCATCGTGCCGGATGGGCAGAACAGGAGCCTGAATTGTGGTGGAAAAACCTGAAGCTGGCGTTAAAAGATGTTCTGACAGAATCGGAAGTAAAACCTGAAAGCATTGAATCCATTGGCATTTCGTACCAGATGCACGGATTGGTAATGGTAGACAAAAACCTCGAAGTTATTCGTCCGTCTATTATTTGGTGCGACAGCCGGGCTGCCGAAATTGGCACCAAAGCTTTCGACGCGCTGGGACACGAGCACTGCCTTTCCAGCCTGCTCAATTCGCCCGGGAATTTTACCGCATCGAAACTAAAATGGGTTAAAGAAAACGAGCCTGCTCTTTTTGATAAAGTATATAAAATAATGCTTCCGGGAGATTACATTGCCATGAAACTGACCGGCGAACCACAAACAACGGTTAGCGGCCTTTCGGAAGGAATTATGTGGGATTTTCAGAAAAACAGCCTTGCTGAAATGCTGTTTGAGAACTACGGTTTCTCGCCGGACATTGTGCCTGAAATCGTTCCCACTTTTGCTGTGCAGGGACAAATACGGCCGCAGGTAGCTGCTGAACTCGGGCTTTCCACTCGCACCAAAGTAAGTTACCGCGCCGGCGATCAGCCCAATAACGCACTCTCTTTAAACGTTCTCAATCCGGGAGAAATTGCAGCGACGGCCGGCACTTCGGGAGTAGTTTACGGGGTAAGCGACGAAATAAAATACGATCCGCAATCGCGTGTAAATACATTTGCGCACGTAAACTATTCTGCCGAAAATCCCAGGCTGGGGGTACTGCTTTGCATTAACGGAACCGGCATTCTGAATGCCTGGATGAAGCGGATGGTTGGCGAAAATATTTCCTACGACCAGATGAACCAACTGGCAGCAAGCGCACCAATCGGCTCAAAGGGAATTACCATCCTGCCGTTTGGCAATGGAGCAGAGCGCGTGCTAAACAACCGGAATGTCGGTTCAACAATGAGCGGAATCGCCTTCAATATTCACCAAAAAGAACACCTGCTGAGGGCTGCACAGGAAGGCATCGTATTTTCGTTTAAATACGGGATGGATATTATGAAGAATACCGGAATTGACGCGAAAATAATCAGAGCAGGAAAAGCCAACATGTTCCTCAGTCCGCTATTCCGCGAAACACTGGCCGGAATTACCGGAGCAACCATCGAGTTGTACAACACCGACGGTTCGATAGGAGCAGCGCGTGGTGCAGGAATCGGTTCGGGATACTACGCATCGGCTAAAGAAGCCTTTGCCAACCTCATCAAACTGGAAACAGTAGAGCCCGATGTTTCGAAACAACAAGACTACCTGCATGCCTACAACAACTGGAAAAAGGAGCTAAAAAAAGCGATTGAATAATCTATAACTCAAAAATAAATTAAAATGGAAGTATTAATTGGAAACAAAGAGTATTTCAAAGGCCTTGGTCAGGTAAAATACGAAGGCCCTGATTCAAGAAGCCCGCTGGCTTTTAAATGGTACGACGAAAACAAAGTGGTTGCCGGAAAAACAATGAAAGAACACCTGCGTTTTGCTGCAGCCTACTGGCACACGTTCTGTGGAACAGGCGAAGACCCGTTTGGCCCCGGAACCCAGATTTTCCCGTGGGACGGCGCAACCGATAAAATGGATGCTGCCAAAGAACGCATGGATGCCGCGTTTGAATTCATTACAAAAATGAACATTCCGTACTACTGTTTTCACGACACTGACGTAGCCGGCGACGGTTCGGTGTTTGAAATTGAACAACGCCTGGGGAAAATGGTAGAAATAGCCAAACAAAAGCAGGAAGCCTCCGGGGTAAAACTGCTTTGGGGTACCGCAAATGTTTTTTCCAATCCGCGTTACATGAACGGCGCTGCCACCAATCCTGATTTCAATGTGATTACCAACATGGCAGTACAAATAAAAAATGCCATTGATGCTACCATTGCGCTGGGTGGTTCCAACTACGTTTTTTGGGGTGGCCGCGAAGGCTACATGACCCTGCACAACACCGACACCAAACGTGAAATCGAACACCTGGCCCGTCTTCTTTCAATGGCGCGCGACTACGCCCGCAAACAGGGTTTCAAAGGAACATTTCTGATTGAACCCAAGCCGATGGAGCCGACAAAGCACCAGTACGATTACGATGCACAAACAGTTATCGGATTTCTTCGCCATTTTGGGCTGGATAAAGATTTCAAACTGAATATTGAAGTGAACCATGCCACACTGGCCGGGCATACTTTTGCCCACGACCTGCGCATGGCTGCCGATGCCGGATTACTGGGATCAATCGATGCCAACAAAGGCGACTACCAAAACGGATGGGACACCGACGAATTTCCTACCAACATTTACGAAGTAACCGAAGCCATGCTGGAAATTCTGCAGGCCGGAGGCTTCACAAACGGAGGCATTAACTTCGATGCAAAAACACGCAGAAACTCTACCGACCTGGAAGACATTTTTATTGCCCACGTTTCGGGAATGGACATTTTTGCCAAGGCGTTGCTGGTTGCAGACAAAATCCTGAGCGAATCGGATTACCTAAAAATGCGTAAAAACCGTTATGCATCGTTCGACGGTGGCAAAGGCGCCGATTTCGAAACAGGAAAACTTTCTCTGGAAGATTTGCGCGAAATTGCCAAAGAAACTGGAGAACCAAAACAAATCAGCGGGAAGCAGGAACTTCTGGAACAGCTGATAAACTGGTACATTTAAAAACAATTTGCACTTAACTTCATTTTTCAAATAAAGCCCGGTCTCGAAAAAGTGAGGCCGGGATATTTTTCACTTCCCTTTCTCATCCAAAGGGAAAATTTCATTAACCAATGAAAAAAAATAACAACTTATACGTTATTGCAGTTACGGTTGTTGCCACGCTTGGCGGGTTACTCTTCGGATACGACACGGCGGTGATATCCGGAGCAGAAAAATCCATACAGTCGTACCTCATAGATAGCCAGGGACTGAGTACTCTGGTGCACGGAATTACAACTTCCAGCGCGCTTATCGGCTGCATTATCGGGGGACTTCTTTCAGGTATTTTCGCATCGAAACTGGGAAGAAAAAAAACGTTGTTGCTTGCAGCATCGTTATTTTTCATTTCAGCACTGGGGTCCAGCTACCCCGAATTTCTGTTTTTTCAGAAAGGCAACCCCACAATCGGGCTGCTGCTCATGTTTAACTTCTACCGGATTATCGGCGGCATCGGCGTTGGACTGGCTTCAGCGGTCTGCCCCATGTATATCGGGGAAATTGCTCCGGCCAAAATCCGGGGACAGCTGGTTTCGCTCAACCAGTTCGCCATTATTTTCGGAATGCTGGTGGTTTACTTCGTGAACTGGGGAATTGCCAACGGCCAACCGCTGGAATGGATCAACAACATCGGCTGGAGACGAATGTTCCTTTCGGAAACCATCCCTGCCGGACTGTTTGGAATACTGCTTTTCTTCGTACCCGAAACGCCGCGTTACCTCTCTTTAACAAACAGGGAAGACGAGGCTCTGCGAATTCTGACGCGCATTAACGGCGCCGAAGCTGCCAAACAAATTTTGCGCGAAATTAAAAACAGTGTTCAGCACCATAAATCGCCAAAGCTTTATTCCTTCGGAAAAAAAGTGATTATCATTGGCATTCTGCTTTCCATTTTTCAACAATTTGTGGGAATTAATGTGGCGTTGTATTATGCGCCGCGCATTTTCGAAAGCATGGGAGCAGCCAAAGATGCTTCGCTAATGCAGACTGTAATAATGGGACTGGTAAATGTAATTTTTACTGTGGTAGCCATTTTTACTGTCGACAAATGGGGGCGCAAGCCGTTGCTCATAATCGGTTCTGCCGGCATGGCGCTGGGAATGTTCGCCATTTCCGGACTTGCGTTCATGGAAATAATAGGAATGGGAACATTGGTGTTCATTATTATTTACACCGCGTCGTTTATGATGTCGTGGGGACCGATAACCTGGGTGCTTATTTCCGAAATATTCCCCAATAAAATCAGGGGAAAAGCTGTTGCCGTTGCTGTTGCAGCACAGTGGGCAGCCAACTACTTTATTTCATCTACCTACCCGGCAATGATGGAATTTAGTGGCGGATTAACCTACGGATTTTACGGACTGATGAGTGTCCTCTCCCTCATCTTTGTGTGGAAAATGGTTCCTGAAACCAAAGGCAAAACTCTGGAAGAGATGGAAGGATTGTGGAAGAAAAAGGGTTAAAAAAAATACTTGGCAACATCAACCAGACCATCCAACAAGATTAAAAGAAATTACCCCAAAAGCGTTATCCAATGGAAATGGCTTTTGGGGTAATTCTTTTTTATTCTGATTAGTACCCAGAGAACTATTCCGTTTCTGTAATAAACTGTCCCTGAAGATCTACCTGCAAGGTTTCGAACGGAGCTGCCAGTTCATGCAAAAGCACAGCCATTTGACAGCGTGTAACTGCAGCGGACGGAACGTATTCACCAAACGCATATTCTTCCCATATTTTGTCAATGGCGTTTACCTGCCTGCTTGGATCTGAACCAATGGCACGACTCAATTCAGCGGCCACTCTTCCGGCTTCTTCAACCGTCACAACATTTGTTTCGAATGAAAAATCAAACCCGGGCACCAATTCTCGAACACCTTCCAGCAATGCCGGAGCAGTCATTACCGAATCGGGATGAAAAAGGGTAAGATTTGCCCACCCCTTATTTTTCCCTTCGCCCTTAATAATACCGGTTGAGCCGATGCACTGCACCGCTTCCCAGTAGCTGTTTTCAGGAGTTACGTCGGAATAAGGTTGCAGATAAGCACCCGCTTCGAGCAGGTGTTTCTGCACTTTACGCACCGGCACTTCATCCGGCGAAACACCCAATTCCACAGCCAGTGCGGCCAACACTCCGGATGCCTGCCCGATGAGCATACATACCGGTTGCAGGCGGGTAGTCCCGTTTACGATATTGGTTACCGAAATGGATTTTTCAGCCACAATAAAGTTTTTTACAGCGGCAGGAATTAGCGTTCCCAACGGCAAAGCGAATGACGGCACCGGATGAAAATGGATATCCGGAATTTTTGACTGATCGGGGTAAGCCCCGTGATGATGATCCACAGGATAATCGCCAACAGCAATTCCGGTACGATAAAGTGCTGTTTTCTGAGAGAAAGGACGCGCCAAATCGTTAAGCGTAAAACGAACCTTTCCTTTTATACGTCGCGACTCGCGGTGGTACGGAATCATCGGAAAACCATCGTCGGTGGGAAACTCGTTTCTGGCAATTCCGAGGTTTTTGAAGCCCAGCTCATTTTGCAGGTAATAAACATAGCAGCGGGTAAACCACTTTGCCTTTTCGAGGGTACTGTCCCGCTCTTCTGCCGACATGTCGATTATGTTGGCATAATAGTCGTTTCCGCTAATGGGCCAGTTAATCATAAACTTGTTGTTTGGCAGCCGCCCGTACTCCATCATGTAACCGCAATCCCAAAGCGTGCGTTTGAAAACACTCGTATCGCATCGTCCTTGGCAGGTACAATAAAACGGCGTGGGATCGTAGTTTTCCGGCCGGGAAATTGTTTTATCAGCCCCCTTGCCAAAATCTTCCAACACTACAACATAAGTGAGATCCTGCACAATATTGTTGGCTTGTTCCGGAGCAATTTCCTCTCCGGTAACCGACCGTGCATCCATTCCCACATCGTACGGAATGCCAACCATTTTTGCCACTTCTCCCAACTCGGTGCCGTCGATTACCACTGCTGTTTTTATGTAAACAGTATCTCCTTTATCAGAAGAAAACGTTGCCAGCCATCCGCCGTCAATCTGGTTAATTTTTAAAAGCTTCGTATTGAATTGCACCGTGAGCTTTTCCTCGGCCTGTGCCATTTTAAGCAATATTTCTGCGCCAACCGACGGTTCAAATAAAACTTTGCTTACCCAGCCGGTACTCAAAGAATCTGCCCCGCCGTAGTAGTCGTACAAATTCTGGCGAAACTCTGCCCAAAGCCCGGAGTGCAGCCTGTGGTTTCCGTCGATGGCACTCACTCCGGCAGAAGTAAGCATTCCGCCCAACCAGGGGCCTTCTTCCACTATTTGAGTAGATGCGCCCAGCCGTGCCGACTGAATGCCGGCCATGGTTCCGCTTGCACCTCCGCCAATCACCAAAACATCTACCTCTTTGTCGAATTGTGTTGCAACGTTACTGCAAGCCGACAAAACTGCAACTATGCCAATCAGAAACAAATATGATCCTCTCATCTGCTTAAACATTAAAAGTCTGAAAACACTAAAAGCGGCTGATTCGAACAGGTTCATTCAGTTACTTCAGAAAACGGTTCTTTTTCAGCGCCCGGTAAAGTTCAGTAGAACCAGAATGCCCGGCATACACTTTGGATCCGGGAGCGTTCAACATACCAAAATACTGGTAAATCAATATTTTTTCGACGTACGGAGACACGGCTTCCAGTTGTTTTATAACCCGCTCGGCCGGAGCAGGCGACAGTGCACTTTGGTACACCTTGCCTTCAAATCGGAAAACCTCCACATCAGCCCAAATTTTTGCTTTTGCAGCTTTTTTGTGCAGGTTGTACAAACTTTCAAAAAACCCGGCGCTCTCTTCCACCTGCGTTTTTTCTACGCCAATTTCATCCTGATATGCAATAAAATCCACGTTCAGCTGTTCCAGTTGCCGCACGTATTTTTCGTCGGCCTGCACATTTCGGGTTCCGTAAGGAGCAATAAGTGTTTTGGCTTTTGGGGTGAGTTTCAGCGCTTCGTCGGTAGAAGTATTTACATAGTTGATGAAGAAATCGTCGTAATGCCCCTGAATACCCGTTTCGTTGGGATAATACCAACCGTAAAAACTTTTGTGGTGCGCATACTTTTCGGCTATTTCATTCATCGCCCGAAGCCTTATTTTCTCAACCTCTTTATCTTGCATGAGGAATGCGGGCTTGGTCCATTCACCAAAAAAGCCGTTGCTAATGAAAAACCTGATTCCGTATTTATCGGCTGCAGACAACACTGCTTCCAACGGATCTTCGCACCCCATCTGGTGTTTGGGTAAAAATGCTGACGGATAATACGTTTTGTCGCGGATTGCGTTGTTCAACAACACTAAATAACGCATGCCCGACTTTGCAATTTCTTTTACTTTCTGATCCCACTGCGCTGCTGTAAAACCGGCCAGCGTGGGATTCCAATACTTTCCTTCGGCCAGGCTGTGATGCTGAAATTCGAACCACGAACCTTCAATGGGTTTTATCTTTTTTGATTTTCTAATTTCTGCCGACAAGGCCGGAAAAGCACTCAACCCTACTGCTGCTGTGCCTAAAGTTTTTACAAAATGCCTTCTTGTTTGTTCTATTTTCATATCAATACAAATTATAAAATTCTAAATACTTTTAACCTTTTCAACATCTATTTTCCGTTCGTTTTTAGTCTGGCAGTATTTGTCGTTTATTTCGAATCGCTTTTTAGAGCACGGTCGATGCCGCGTTTTACAGCCCCCCACTGGTCGTACATCATTAAATAAACCATATCGAAAAACATCAGCCCGTCGCCCGTTGTCAGGGTAATATAAACGGCTTCTTCAGCATTTTCGGGATGGTTCTCATAATTTAATCCGTACAAACTTCCGCAAACATTTACATCGCCCATGGTTACTTTTTTTGCATTCAGAATGGCACCCTCCACAGTCCACTCGTTTTCGGCGCCATATAATGTTTGCCCGTAGGCGCCGGTCATGTATAAATCCAGAAGCGAGGCATAACCATAGTTTTTATAATCGGGAGTAGCCCATGAATAGTAACGCGAGGCATCGTATTTATTGCTGGCCCAGTTTACTCCTTCGTTGTAATACGAAGAGTACCACGAGCCGGTGTATGTACCAAATTTTATCTCCGGATTAACTTCCTTTATGGTATTTCGAGCATTGCTAAAAAAATCATAAATAGTTTTCGCCCTGAACTCCAGCCACTGTTTGTAGTATTTTCCGGGAACAACCTTATCCATATTCCAGGTAAAAATAGAATATGGATAAGATTCAATTGTTTTCCCAATATACTTTTCAAACTCACTTTTTGTCAGTTGCGAAAAATCGCTTTCTATGGAATTGAACCGTGCCCTGTCCAACACAATACCGTCGAGGCCGGGATAGTTTTGAGCCAGTTCTTTTATAATCGATAAAATGTAATTCTGCACCTCGGGGTTTACCGGGTTAAAAAATTTGGCGTGCGATTTTCCGTCGTCCATTGCTGAAACAATCCCGGACGGATAATAAAGCTGCGTTGCCCAAGAGCGTTTTTCTTCGTCGCGGTAAAGCACCCCGCCGTCGCGAATATTTCCACCGCTCATCGCATTCATGTTGGCATTTACTTTTAAACCGAGGTTGTGCGCCTCTTCGATAAATGTACCAAGGTAATCCCAGGTAACTGTCCTGTCGATATATTTCAGCGTTTTAATTTGTTCCACAATATTGCTCCGATAAAGCACATCGCCGCAGGTAGGCCTCACGTCAACAACAACTTCGGTAAAACCCGCATATTTTGCTTTAACGAGGCACTCCCTGACATTTTCTTTTTTATTGGCCAGGTATTCAAAATTAGCCGACGCATCAATCCACAAAATTCTGGGCTTCTCATTTACGGGAATGGTTGGTAATTCAACAGGTGGTTCTTTCCATTGCACTTCGTCGTCGTCCAGAGTATTGCTATTTAACCCGGAGCAGGCAGCTAACACCAGCAGGCAAAGCGACAAAAAACAGAGCTTAATATTCATAACAAAAACAAATCGATTTAAAAATGTAAGAAAACAAGAGGGTAGCCACAAATGTGACTCCCCTCTTAGCTTTCACTATTTCAGAAAACAGGCATTAGTAGATTTCCCACAGCTCTACTCCGCCGTTTGTGCACAAAAATGCAACAAGTGCAGATTTCCCGTCTTCACTAACTCTAACTTTTACTTCTCCGGTACCGTTTCCGTTGCTCAGATAATTGGGATCCAACGGAAAGTCGAGCCAGCCGTTCCACGGTCTGTATTTAATAAGCTCCATAATCGAAGAGATTTTGTCTGGTCTGAGCATTACTTTTCTTACATCGAAAATTTCTCTCATCCAGTTGTATCCATTTTGCTCGATCATAAACATGTAGTAGGCACCATCCATCTGAGCATAATCAAAAGCATGTCCTCCGCCAAGCCACTGGTGGTAAACATCCTGAATATGGTGCTCAGACTCATAAATTGGAGTATTGGTAGTTCCGTCCATTAATGTGATTGCAACTTTACCAACACCATTTTCGTAGCGGGCCAAAAAGTAGTTACTGTTTTCAGCAACTTCGATGGGAACAATTTTGGCTTGTACCCCCATTGTGTAGTCGAGCGTATAATTAACTCTTCTGGGTGCGTCGGACACTACTTTTCCGTCTTTGATTTCCCATTGCAGGAAGATGTTGTTGTTAGAAATTGCCAGGTAAAGGAAAGCATGGTCTGTCATGTCGCCCCTTACATAAATTTTCCTTCCGACTTGTGCCCCGGGAATATCTAGAACATATTTGAAAAGCAACTGAGGTTCGCCTGTTACGCCTTCCCACCAAAACATGTGGATTTCGTCGCCTTCAGCTACGCCAAAGTTACAGGATGCGATATTACCTGCATCATCGGTGGCCATGTGCAACGGCACTGTTCTATTCAGGGTGCTCCAGTCGATGCCTTCCATGGAAATATCTCCAACTCTTTCTCCGTCAGAAATGTTGGCGTAAAAGAATCCGCCCCTGTCGTGCACCACTACATAATCGCCGCTGAAACCAACTGCGCCGTTATTATGGTTGTTAAAGCCCAGCTCGGTGGCTGTTCTTTTCCAGAGTGTACGATGTTGATAAACAACGCTCAAACGAGCCTCAATAACATAAGACTGTTTTGCGCCATCTGAACCAATCACATCAAAATTATAAGGTTGTGAAAGGTCCACCGGGCCTACAAAAGCAGGTTCTACCCGCGCGTTATTCGGGATACTGGCCGACACGCTAATTTTTGTCATATCGGTAGTTTTCAGCCCGTTTACGTCGGCATCAATTTTAATAACACCTTCAGTTTCTGATTCCTCAACAGTAATTTTTGTATCAACCAGGTCTGAGGTTAAAAAACTAAGTGCAGTCAGTTTATTTCCCGCTGTGGGAACCAGCTCTTCGGGCTCCCCGCATCCTGTTAGCAAAAGTGCTAAGCCGAATACACACAACGATAATGCTAAATAAATATTCTTTTTCATTTGATTAAATTGTTTATTTAAAAAGTATCATATGAAACTCGCAGACACGTTTATCATACTCGTTTCATACTTGTTCTTTTTTACCAAAGTGGTGTTTGCTTGCACAAAGGGTTATTATCTATCTCGTTTTGAGGAACCGGAAGTTTATAGTAGCTTTCTTTAAACACGCGGTCTTTGTCGTCACACTCAACAGTTTCGTATACGAATGTATCGCCTTCTTTGGTGATTTTAGTACCGTGCATTCTAACTCCGTTAAGTACGCTTGTTGCCAGTTTCCAACGGCGTAAATCCCAGTAACGCTGTCCTTCAAAAGCCAATTCAACTTTACGTTCTTCTCTAATGATATCACGCAATGCTTCTTTGTCGGTAACAGTAACAGCAGGCAATTTAGCCCTTGCACGAACTTTATTCAACGAAACAATAGCTTCGCTTCCTCGTCCCAGTTCGTTAAGTGCTTCGGCGTGGTTCAGCAGCACTTCGGCGTACCGTACTTCGTACCAGGTCTGGTCGCTCACCTTGTCAAAGGAAGCACCTTCATCAAGCATTTTACGAATGTAATAACCGGTAGTGGTACCGCCAGAACTTTGCTGTGCACCATATTGTTCGAAGCCGTCTTTTCCACCAACAAATGTTTCAATTGTGCGTCCTTTCCACGGAGCGCCGTTATAAAGAACAGAAGCGTAAAAACGGGGTTCCCGGTTTGCATACGGATTTGCGGCATGTTCGGGATTACTCCAGTCGAATTTACTGCCATCGGCCATGCGGTAAGAATCTACCATTTCGAGAGTAGGCCCGGCAATACCAATCACGCCTTCGCTTTTATCGCCTTTCGGGCAATACAACTGGTGGAACGAATGTCCTAAAGTACCTCCAAAACGATACGACAGAACACCTTCTTTGCTGTCTAATGTTTTGAAAATTTTATCGTAATCAGATTCCAGTTCGTACAAGCTGCCTTCTTTTTCAATTACTTTTTCGGCTGCATCAATGGCATCCTGCCATCTTTCGGCATAAAGCATTACTCTGGATTTATACCCGTAAACACCGCCTTTTGTTAAACGGCCCAGGCTTGCTGCATCCCATTCCCAGGGAAGATTTTTTGCGGCAAAATCCAACTCTTTTGAAATGAAATCGTAGCAATCGCTTTCAGAACTTCTGGCTTTGTATGCTTCTTTAGGGCCATCGATATAATCTCTGATGATTACTCCTCCGTGGCTTCTAACCAGCATGAAATGCAGAAATCCTCTAAAAAAGCGAGCCTGTGCTTCCATCAAAATCCTGTCTTCATCAGCGTAAGTTACATAGTTGTCCAACCCATAAAGAAATTCGTTGATTCGGCGAATTCTGTTGTATTCGTATTGATAATCTGAAAGAACAACGCCACTGGGGCTAATAATCGGATTGAGAATTGTTTTGTTTACATCCCCGCCATTGGCTCCCATCACGTGTTGGTTGTATTTTACGATGTCGCTAAAACCATCATTCAACGCAACCCCTGCATATTTTTTCCCATACGGGCCGTATTCGTAAATAGGTTTATAAAAACCATTGATGTATAAATAGGTATTCTCCTTATTCTTCCAAATCTCTGCCTCCGTATACTGCGTGCGCGGTTCCGGATTGAGATACTCGTCACTACAAGCGCCTAACAGAAGGAAAGAAAACAGAATGAGTATCTGATACTTGTTTTTACTTAATTTCATTGTTGTTCCTTTTTAAAATGTTACACTTACACCGAACTCATATGTACGTTGCTGCGGATAATATCCGTTGCTAATTTCAGGAGCTTCCGGGTCGATTCCGTATTTATTCAACCCCGACCATGTAAGAAGATTAGATCCTGTGAAACTCAACCGAACACCATCGATACCTGCACCTTTTAAGTATGCACTATTGATGGTATAACCCACCTGTGCATTTTTTAACCTGAGGTAGCCGGCGTTGCGCATCCACCATGATGAAGCCCAACCGTTGCAGTTACCAACTTCGGCAGCTACTGTGGTAAGACGTGCAAATTCTGCGTCTTTATTTTCCGGAGTCCAACTGTCTTCAATCAGGAATCGGGGTGAGTTCCCGTTTCCGTGGAACGGACGAGTGTAGATAGTTGCATCTACGTGACCATTTCCGTAAACCCCGCTCAGGAACATATCACGAATTGCTGCTCCCTGGAAAAATACCGAAGCATCGAAATTCTTCCACGAACCGCCCAGGTTCAACCCGTACATTAACTCAGGGAAACTACTGTTACCAAGGTAAGTGTAATCCTGAGCCTTTTCAATTTTTCCATCTCCGTTCAGGTCTTTGTAAATGATGTCTCCGGGACGAATCTGAGAAATTTTCTGAAGGTGGCTCAATGTGGGAGTATTCATAATCTGCTCTTCATTTTCATAAAGGCCTTCGGCAATAAATCCCATTTTTTCGCCAAGTTTCCTTCCGGTGCGTTTTTGGTATTCAGGAGTATTCGGGCTTTCATTCATTTTCAGAATCTGGTTGCGAGACCATCCCATATTGCCTTTTACATAGTAGTCGAACTGTCCGATTTTATTGTTGTGAGTCAACACAAGTTCGAACCCTTTATTGCCTACTTCACCACCGTTAACTGTTCCCGGGTAGTTGCCTCCCAGTGACATTGGGTAAAGGCTACCGCCGCTAATTAAAATGTCGCGGGTGTGTTTGTAGAAGTAGTCGAACTCAATTCCGAAAATTCCACGGTTAAACATCATTTCGAAACCCACGTTGTAAGTGGTTGTTTTTTCCCAGGTGATGTCGCGGTTTACTTCGCCGGCAGTATATACAGAAATGTATTCTTTGTCGCCAATGTAAATTGTAGGTGGATTTTTTCTCATCATATTCAGGTATGCAAACTGGCCAACATTCAGGTCGTTACCAAGCACACCGGCAGATGCACGCAGTTTCAGGTTTTCGATTGTTCCTTTTAAATCGCTAAAGAATGATTCTTCGGAAATTCTCCAACCAACTGATGCTGCAGGGAAGAAACCCCAACGGTTTTTCGGGGCAAAACGGGAAGAACCATCGTAGCGGGCTGCCAGTTCAACTAAATATTTATTGTCGAAACCGTAGTTAATCCTTCCAACAAAACCTGCGCGCCTGAATATGCTGCTGTTACCCCACACATTCGGACGGCCGTTATTGTCTTTAATATCGTTCCCCATATCCAGTTCGTGAAGCGTAGTAACATCATAATCTACTGCAACAGCACCAAGATCTTCGCCTTCCTGAACTGCCTCTTCAAACAAAAACAAGCCGGAAATATCGTGTTTACCAAAAGTGTTCTGATAGTTAATAGACGGCTGCAATGTTCTTCTGTAGAACTGGCTCATTGCATTGGTAAAAGCAGCAACGTTATCGTTTGTTACAGAAAGATTTGTCACCACTTCAGAATAGGTATTTGTGGCAATGTCGTAACTGTTCACTTTTTCGGGAGAAGCCCATGCCCTGCGTGTGGTGTAGTCTTTATCGTAACTCATTTTCACACCCAGTTCCAGCCCTTTTACCCAGGGCAGTTCCCACGCAACTTTTGCAGAAGACTGCAAAACATTGTGTATAGAATTGTTGTACCCTACGTTATTGTATACAACAGGATTGTATGTGCTGGTTTTAATAAAGTTACCAACAACCGGCAATCCGTCGTAAGTGGTGGGCAAAAACGGGAAAACTTTTGTAGCCAGTGTAATAGGGTTGTTCCAATCCTGATTTCCCACTCCAAAATATCCGGCTCTGCGGTCTTCCTGACGGGCAGCTAAATCCAGTTCCAGTTTAAATCCGTGATTCAGATTTACATCAACATTGGAACGAACATTATAACGTTTAAAATCGAAATTATCAACAATCCCGTCCTGAGCTAAATAACCTGCCGACAAGAAGTATTTCACTGATTCGTTCCCTCCGTTCACATTAATATTGTGGTGTGTTGAGAAAGAACCCGGTTTCATAATTTCGTCGAACCAGTTGGTGTTCTGAATTTTTCCTTCGGGGTCGCCGTTTAATGCTTTCTGGTAAAGGCTCTCGGTAAACAACGGTTCTTTGCCGTCCATATCAAGCGCTTTGTTGTACCATTTTATAAAATCGGGACCATCAAGAAATTCCGGGAAAAAGGTATTCTGGTTGTAAGAAACTTTTCCGGTGTAGGTGATTTTTGGTTTTTGCAGTGTTCCTCGTTTGGTAGTCACCAAAATTACACCGCCGGCACCCTGCACACCGTAAACAGCAGCAGCGGAAGCATCTTTCAAAATAGAAATTTTGTCGATGTCGTTGGGATCCAACTGAGAGAAGCTTCTTTGTACACCATCAACAATAAGTGTTACACCACTTTTACCCATAGTAGAAACCCCACGCACACGAATGGATGCTCCGTCAGCTCCCGGTTGACCGGAACTTTGCAGGGAAGTAAGACCGGGTAATTTACCGGCCAGCAAAGAAGAGATGTCTCCGGAAGGAGCCTGCAACAACTCTTTGCTGTTAATTTGTGCTACTGATCCTGTAACACTCACTTTTTTCTGGGTTCCGTAACCTACTACAATTACTTCACCAAGCTCTTCGGTATCCTGGTCCATTGTAACATTCAGGTAAGTTCTGCCATCCATAGCAATTTCCTGTGTTAAATAGCCCACATAAGAAAAAACCAGAGTACTGTTTGAAGACGGAGCAGAAAGAGTAAATTCTCCGTTTGCATCGGTGATTGACCCATAAGTAGTGCCCTTAACCAGGACATTCACGCCAATGAGTGTTTCACCGGTTTCGTCAACCACTCTTCCTTTTACGTTTACCTGTGCATACGAGGCGATTGCCCCGACAAAGAATAGAGAGAAAAACAGACCTCGTATAAAACTGTTTTTCAAAATAAAAGGTCGTTTGTTACTGTTCATTGATCTTTTTTTAAGTTTAAAAAAATTTAAATTTTCTTGTGTTTCATACTTTCATATAATTGTCTGGAAGAAAAATCATCGGATGAAAAATCCGGGGAGAACGTTCTTTGTTTTGTTATGGCCCGCGTCCGTTTTTCAACAGAAACTGGTCCCATAAAAAACAAACCGCGTTTGCTTCTCCTTTTTCAGAGGAGCTGTCACAGTGCCTCCATGCCTGCGCATCGAAAACCAGTGACTGAAACACGGGTGTGCTTTCAATAATCTTTTTGGTTCTTTTCATGTTGTTAATCTTCTGATTAATTATTTAGTTAAGCGAGTGCCGGCACCTCCCCCCGGCTTTGTGCATTTTTTGATTGGATACCCCAACAATCAACGGTTGCACAAAAGGATAAGCTTTTGAATTTTAGCAAATCTTTAAAGGAATAAAGGGTTGGTGCGTTTACTCCGGTTAATTAGCGTTCTGCCCTCTTTGAATAATAAGTTTGGTGAGGCGGCGATACAGTGCCGAGTCTTCGTCGTTTTCAGATTTCGACAATTTGTAGAAGGAATCTCCTCCCTGGTAGTAGGCAACTTTCAGCGAATCGTAAACCCCGTTTTTTTCGTACACATCCAGGTAATCTTTCAACCGGTATCCCCAGTTTTTATTCCCTTTTAACGCCCTGTCGTCAAACTCTACTTCCATGTTCATATGAAATTTTTTAGCTCTGTCGCAGGCTTCCTGCAAACGGGAGTAGGGCGTATTTTCGCTGAAGAAATAATTGGGTTGGTAATATGGTACATTGAATCCCAGATTCTTCCATTCGGAATAACCATCAGAATTAAAATAAGGAATCCAATAAAAGTCGTACTCTTTTTCGTACAGGTAATCGGCCACATCGCTTGCGAGGGTTCTGCTGTTGGTAGCTTCCTCGGCGAGCCAGTAAAATCCTATCAATTCTACATTTTCGAAATTGGCTTTGCGGAAAAGCTCCTCGGCGTAATCGATGTACCATTTGCAGGCATCCAGACGATCTTGTCTGTTGGAAAAACGTAGAGAGCGGCCGTCCAGTTGCCCCCAGTCTGTTTGGTTTGGAATGGGCTCGGGAACAGTCAGTACTATTTTCCTCTTCTCGTAATTTCCAGATATCCGGCCACTGTTTCTTACTTCGGCTAATTGTTCATTCAGTGCGTTAATTCCGTTTCCTTTGGCAAAATAATTTTCGAGCAGATTTTTCCACTCTACTTTTCGCGCGGCCAGTTTTTCGTACCCCGAAGCAAATCCACGTCCCTGTCCGTCTTTAATTTCCAGAAATAGAAATCCGTCGAATAACCATTGTTCCCGTCCGTCACTTTCCGCAGAAATATAAGGAGCAAAATGCTCTTTGTTCCACTGAACATTCCGATGTGCACCGCCGTCGTATATCAGTACCATGTCGTGCGGCACTGCATTGTAATACTTCAATTCGCGATCAACCGGTTCGTCTTTAAAAATCAGCTCTTCATCGTCAGTATTCTGTTCATTTTTATGAGAACAGGCAGCCAGGCTTAACGTAAGGGAGGCCAATAAAACCGACAAAATGAATGTTTTTTGAAGGTGTCTCATTTCAATAGATTTTTCCTTGTTTGTTAATTATGTGTTGAATGATTGCGGGCTCTTCCTAAAAACTAGTTTTAATTTCTTAAACACTTTGGATGTATTTAAGCACAGGAAAGAGCCGCGTTCGGTACCCAAATACATATTTCACTTTTTTCCCTGCAAACCGGATAAACACCTCTCCTATCATCCGATGTACCCGGCGGGAAAAAGAATCCCAAAATGTTTGGTTTTACAATACTTCTGGTCAGTAGTTTTACAACCGCCCAAAAATCTTTTTACATCACGCTTAAGTTGTTTAAATTCATATCTCCTATCTTTCAATTACTTTACTTATTATCGTCTTTGAGCCAAAACAATTCAATTTCTTCGAGTGATTTTCCCGTGGTTTCAGGCATTAACCGCCACACGATAAACATGTATGGGAAACACATTACCGCAAACAGGAAGAATGTTCCTGCCGGAGTAAGATTTTCCAACATCCACGGAGTAAGCTGGCCTATCAGAAAGGTTCCAATCCACAACGACAGTGTTGCTATTGACATGGCAAACCCCCTGATTCGGGTCGGGTACATTTCTGAGAGAAAAACAAAAATTACAGCGCTGATTGATGCTGCACAGAAGAAAATGTAAGCAAGAAAAAACACCAGCAGGAATACGCTTGATAATCCCAGCGCATCGGCAAATACAAAGTAAAAACCGATTAGGCTCAGCGAAACAATCATTCCGCTAACGCCCACATAAACGAGCATTTTACGCCCCACTTTGTCAATAATCAATAATGCGAGTACTGTTGTCAGCATATTTACGGTACCAATTAACGATTGGTAAAAAAGCGAATCTCCGCTCGACAAACCGCTGCTTTCGAAAATTGACGGCCCGTAATAAAGAACGGCGTTAACTCCCATAAACTGCCCCAGCACTGCAATTGCACTCCCGATAATCACTGCTTTGCGAAAGCCGGGCTGCATAAGCACCTTCCAGTCTGATTTAGTGCCTGTTTGCATCTGAAGAATGCGTTTTGTTTCTGCTATCTGATGCAGAACATCTTCTTTGGTAATAAATATCTTCGATAAAATGGAGGTAGCCTGATTTTCCTTTGCTTTAACCAACAGCCAACGCGGGCTTTCGGGTATCAGAAAAGTTACCACAAAAAAGAGCAAAGCAGGCAGCGTTTCTGCGCCCAGCATTCCGCGCCAGGGTTCTGCTCCAAAAATTTTCTGCACCGTTACATTTGACGATGAAATGTCGGTTGACAGATTCAACAGAAAAAAGTTAATCAAATACGCCACCAAAAAACCGCCGGTAATGGCAAGTTGGTACAACGAAACCAACCGTCCTCGGTGCGAGGCAGGCGATACTTCCGATATGTACAGCGGGCACACAACCGAAACAACTCCTATTCCGGCACCTCCAACGATACGCCACAACACCAGCTGATCCAGGCTTGCCGAAAAAGCACAGCCAATTGCCGACGAAGTAAAAAGTACCGCCGAAAGAATCATGGTAAGTTTTCGTCCCAGGTGATCGCTCAACCGTCCGGCAAACATTACACCAACGATTGAACCAACCAGCGCGCACCCCACGTACCAGCCGCCCTGCATTGTATTAAGGCCAAACTGTTCTGTTACCTGCGAAACCGTTCCTGATATCACAGCCGTGTCGTACCCGAACAACAATCCGCCCAATGCCGCCACAAATGAGATAAATGCGACATAGCCCATATTAATACTTCTGTTGTTTTTGCTCATTTCTATTGTATTAGCTGAAAGTCATATTAAAAACGGAAAGCAAATCCATTTCAACACTTTATATAAGATTCATTTTTTTTAATGTCAGCGCTCCTGCTCCTTTAATTGCGGCTTCTTTTCCAACAGAACTAAATTTCAGCTCGCACGACCGAAGCGGCAACGAAAGCGCAGAATGCATCATTCCCGATTTAATTGAATCGAAAAGAATTTCCTTTGCCTGAGCAAATTTTCCCCCAATAATTATCACATGCGGATTTAACAGATTTAGAATGTTGCCTAATGCTTTGCCAAGCCTGAAACCCAAATTGTGAGCAAGGGAAATAGAAAGGACATCTCCTTCCTGAGCAGCATCAAGTATCATTTTAAAGTTTACCTTCCGGGTTGCCTTTGCAGCCAGCAACGAAGTTTCGCCAGCTTCAATCTGTTCCTTAAAAATTTCTTCCAGTGCATGGCCCGAAACTTCGGTACCCAGGCAACCCCGTTTTCCACAGAAGCACAACCTTTGAGAATCGACAATTTGCATGTGCCCAAATTCTCCGGCAAAACCGTCGTCTCCCAACACTATTTCGCCATTGGTAATCATTGCCATCCCCAAACCGTGGCTCAGGTTAACCACAAATGCATTTTTCTCATTTTTGGCTCTTCCGAAAACCTGTTCGGCCAACCCCAGTAAATGTGTATCGTTATCTATATATACCGGAAACGAAAACCGGGTCATTAAATAGCCGGTTAAAGACCCGTCGAGAAAATTGAAATAATTGTATGAAAGCCCTGCTTTTGAGTTCACCCGTCCGGTTATTCCCATGCCCATTCCCAAAATGTTTTTTTCTGCTATCCCCGATTCTTCAATTGACTGTTGAATAAACGCAGTAACTTCAGTCAGGCATTCTTCGGTATTTTCAAGAACAAAGTCTTCATTTTCCGCAGAAAAAACTTCCTCCATGCCCAAATTAAAAATAGAGAGGGAAAGCCCCTTTAAAACCACAACAACCCCTACAGAATAGGCGTAACTTGTATCTACTTGATAAAGTGATGGGCGACGGCCGTTTTCGGTTTCACGCTTGCCGCATTCTACTATTATTTTATCGTCGATGAGTTCGTTGATGAGCCGGGTTCCGGTAGGAACGCTGAGCCTTACTTTTTGGCATACTTCCGGAATGGTTAGCGGGGCGTCCGATTTGTTTAAAAGTGAGACAATCTTTCTTTTCTGAACGTATTGTCGACTTTCATTACTAACGTCCCCAATATCTTTAAGAAATAAGTCCAATTAGGTAAATTTTAAATAATAATTGTTATTAGATGGGTGCAAGTTTGTATTTTTTTTTATTAATTCAAAATTAATTAATAATTATTTTTCCAAAACAATCACTATCAAACAGATACCTTTTTTGCAGACAAAAAGAGACGGTTTTTAGCCGTTAATTCAGAGTTAACATGGAGGGAAAAAAGAAGGGAAGCACTTTCATACTTCCCTCCTTTTAACCCTTTTGTTGGTATTTTAGGCAGATAATGTAACGCACGACGCGTTACTTCGGCTCCCAGAAACACCGTTTGGGAGAAACAATAGTTCCTTCCTCTTTCAAAACTTTCATTGCTTTATCAACTTCCTTTTTATCGAGGCCTGAAGCTTCAGCAATTTCGCCGGCTTTCAATGGTTTTCCGGCATTTTTCATAGTTTCCAATACTTTTTCTACACTCATTTTTCTTTAGTTTTGAATGCGAATAAAACTACTTCAAAGTTATTCTAGCCTGCAAATCGTTCTGAAATCACTTTCCAGTCAACTATTTTCCAGAAGTCTTCGATGTACTTTGGCCGTGCATTTTGCTTGTCGAGGTAGTAAGCATGTTCCCAAACATCGCAGGTAAGCAGCGGTTTTTCCCCGTCGCGCAACGGATTTCCGGCATTCCCTGTTTGCACAATTTCCAAGTCTCCGGCTGCGGTTTTTACCAACCAAGCCCATCCTGAGCCAAACAAAGTAGCAGCTGCTTTCGAAAATGCTTCTTTAAAAGCATCAACAGATCCCCATTTTGCTTCGATGGCAGCTTTCAGATCTTCTTTTGGTTCGTGGCATCCTGCTGGACTAAACTGGTAGAAATAAAACGTATGATTCCAAACCTGTGCTCCGTTGTTAAAAATTCCGCCTTCTGCTTTTTCTACGATTTCTTCGAGCGAGGCATTTTCAAATTCGGTTCCGGGAATCAGGTTATTCAGGTTGTTCACATAAGCCTGATGGTGTTTTCCATAGTGGAATTCGATGGTTTTTTCGCTGATAAAAGGTTCCAGCGCATTTTTTTCGTAAGGTAATTTGGGTAATTCAAAAGCCATAATAATTCAGTTTAAAAGTGAATATTTGATTTTTGCTTAAAGTTAAAGAAATTTCATCCAAAACAGGCACCTTCCCCTGAAGTTGAATTCCGGCAAAGACTCCGACCCGGGTTCAAAACATTCTGTTCAAATCAAATACCCCGGCAGACCCGCTATTTATTAACATTTTAAAGAAGCAACTATTTGTTAATATTAACAACGCAACTTTTCTCAATGCAAAAAAAAAGCCTTTATGCGCTGAATACATAAAGGCTTTCTGTGCCGGGCAGTCTTTTTTAATCGAGATTAATTTGTCCGTAACGGCTTTTAACAAACACGGTACCGCCGGTTCCGCTTCCTACTTTTCCGTTTACTTTGCGCATCTGTCTTTCGCTAATGCGATTGCCAGAGAAGTTGGATTCAGGGTATGAAATTCCGCAGTAATCGCAACTGGCGTCGAGCAAATAGTTGGCATTTCCGAGCCCGAGCGATATTTGCCCGTAACTGTTTGTTATTTGCACCGACTCGAAGTTCTCATCCACCTTATCAACTTTAATTCCGCCGTAGCCGGCGTCAACTATCAGTTTTTGCGATAATTCACGAACCTTAATCCGTGTATATTTAGTGGTTGACGAAAGCGCACCCACCAGCCCGAAATTAAAGGTATCGTACTTCGAATCGGCAATTACCGAACCCGCCTTGTCAATATTGATTATCGAATACTTTGAATCCAAGTCCAGTTCGCCCAAATTTCCAAAATTGATGGTTGAATACTGTACTTCCACCAAAAGGTTATTGGCAGATTCAACGCCTCCTTTTCCGTAAGCAAGCTCCAATTCGACCAAACCATCGGCAGGCGCTTTCAACTGATTTGCATCAAAGTTACCGTAACTAATATCGAAGCTTCCACTGGCATTCAACTCATTAACAAAAGCATTTCCATACTTGTTAGTGATGTTCAGGTTTTTGTCCGGAGGAATATTTACCTTGTAATCGACACTGAACTGCAACCGTGTACTGAATCCCCGGCTAAAATGAGTCTCCGCAGTAACAGTATTTCCGGTTTTACTGAAACTAACGCTAATCTGCTCCAGCAAATCGTCTATCTTCCGCTCATTGGAAGACTCAACAGTAATAATTACGTCAACCGTAACATTGCTACCACCTTTGTATGCGACATTTACATCTCCAAATTTATTGCTGATTTCCAACGTGGTCACACTGTTTGAAGGCCACGATTCGTGATATTCTTTTGCCTTTTTTGCTGCAACAGCTTCCATCCCCGAAGCCCAAACAACAAGAAAAAACAGGCAGGCAAAAAATTTAACTTTCTGCTTCATAATCTGTATTGGTTTTTTGTTTCACTTCTTCCAACTTCTCTACAATCATATTTATTAAACTAAGCTTAGTCTGGTAATATTCAATCATGGCGTTAATAACCCTGCCGTCTTCGGGATTGGCAGAAAGATCTGCCTGCAGTTTCTTAAAAACCTCTTCAAACTCTTCTAACTCGCCATTCATCATCTGCTGTTCTTCCTCCGAAATCAATCCTTCGGCAACGAGTCTTTCCCATTGATTCAGCCCGCCACTAATTGCAGATGTGTAATAAAATTCCACCTCTTCGTATTCCGGAGAGACCGAAGCCAGCGTCATTCCTGTTGATGCAGACTCACCATGTTCGCCTCCGCTTTCCGGTGCAAACCATATAACGGCCTGATTTATTACCAGAAAAGCAAAAACGGCGGCAGCAGCAGCTTTCCAAATCCATTTAAAAGGAAAAGCTTTCTTTTTCTGATTTGCTTCTTCCAGCTTATTTTGAAACCGTTCAAAATGACCGGCAGGAGGCTCATTCTGGTTCAATTCCTCCATGTTATTCAAAATCAATTCTTCTATATAATCTTTCTCACTCATTGTCAGTTGTATAAAAATATTTTTTTCTCTTTCAACAATTCCCTCAATTTATTTTTGGCTCTCGAATACTGCGTGCGCGACGCTGAATTACTAACCCCCAGTATCTGGCTAATTTCATCGTGATCGTACCCTTCAATCAAATAAAGACTGAGCACTGTTCGGTAACCATCGGGCAAACTTCTAATAGCTTTTTGTATCTGCGCCACGTCTACTTCTCCCGGCGCTTCATTTTCTTCGGGAAGCGCGTTTACAGACTCATCCATTTCAACCAGTTGTGCCCTCTTTTTTTTCAAATGATCCAAAGAACTATTCACCACAATTTTTTTCAGCCATGCACCAAAACTCACTTCTCCTTTGTAAGTGTCCATTTTTTTGAACGCCTTCAGAAATGCTTCCTGCATAACATCTTCGGCTTCAGCATCATCATTCACAATCCGCAAACTAACACTGTACATCGATCTGTAGTACAACTTGTACAACTGAAACTGTGCTTTCTGGTTTCCTTCCCTGCACAAATCAATCAGTTTCTGATGGATATTTTGATACTGTTTCTCCAATTTGTTTCGGTTCTGTTTTAATGACGACCGGGAAAATTAAATGTTGCATCGAGATAAACTATTTTTTGCGTTACAGCAACTTATAGCAGAATGATTAAGCAATTAACAATAAAACAATTGTTTTACTGCTTTTTGTATTTAGAAGCTTATTCCTGTTAATAGATTTAAACCAACAAGTTGTGCTGATCCAGGATTGGATAATCCATATTGATGAACGTATCTCAACTCAAAAAAAAGTGAATTCCTAAAATTGAGTTTATATTCCAGACCTGCACCAAACACATACCCAAGCATATACTGGTCGATTAATGAATTCAGACTAGTTTTGTTTGCGCTTATATTTGACTCGATAGCAGGCTCATACAACGACGTTTCTCTTTTTATTAAATATGAACCACTTAGCCCCGTGTTTATGAACGGACGAATAGTATTTGACGGATAAGAATACCTGACAAGAACCGGAACATTTATTTTAGTATTATTGGAAACCAAATTAAAATTATTGTTCTCGGATGAATGGCTGTACGAATATCTGTGTTTAGCGAACAGCAATTCAACATGTAAAGAAAAGTCGGATGCAAGAATCGGATTATCGATAAATATCCCTGACGAAAAACTGCCATCGCGAGTATTATCAAAATAGTCTAAATAGCTAAAAAACTCGATCAGATTTTCATCATTGGAAAAAATCACACGAGAAAACTCATAGCCGGCTATGACTCCGTATCTGAAATGCGGGAAAGGCTTCAACTCACAATTATTATATCTTTCTATCAGCTTCGACAACGATTTTTTTGAGTAGCGTGACAGTTCACATGCATCCGCAACATTAGAGCAATCTTTTGTAATGTTCAATAATTGTTTGGAATAGTCGACATTTTGCGAATTGCGCTTAGGAAGCTCAACCAACTGTGCATTATCATTTTCGATGAAAAAAGTTTGAATATTATCGCCTTTATAATAATACAAAGTTGTCTTTCCCCTTTGCAAACATTCAAGAAAAACTTTTTTTGAAGAGCCTGCTTTTTGAATATCCCTGGAAACGTAAACCGGGCCTTTGTTAAATCCATATTCTTGCAAATCATAGGGAGAGTACGTAATAATACTGTCGCGTTTCTTCACCTGACAGAACATTGAATTTTTCTGTTCTCCGTTATCTATCAGTTTTATACCTACAGTGGCCGTGCTGTCAAACAAAATATATTCTTTTTGTCCATAAGAGAGAATCGGAAAAAACAGGATACAAAACATTAAATACGGATACTTCATAGCGCTGTCAGTTTGTATGTTATTGTTAACCCAAAATTACTGTTTAGAAAAAATGTGTTCTTGTGGAAAAACTTCAAAGCGAATTATAAAACTGCACCAACTCTTTTAATGTTTCAGGCTTATTCACTTTCACTTTGTGCTTTTTTATAAAGTTGGAAACCTCTTTTTTATGCTCCGGAAAAATGTCTTCCAGACCCTTCTTATTTGCAATAAGTACTGCTGATTCCTTCCCTACCCTGATGTAATAATCATCGGGCCGTTTTAAAAAACGGGCAGGAACTGCATCCTGGTAGGCTTCCGGCTTTTTGGCCTGTTCAAATGCAACTCTCGGCCGTGCATACAACGTAACCGTACCTTTTTCCAACACCACGAAAAATCCGCGAGCTATTTTTTTTGCGCTCAAAAAAGGAGCATACTCCAGCAAATAATCCCCAAATTCAATCTTCTCGACAATCTCGGGAGTAGCCAGTGCCTGAGCAGGATTTTCGCCTACTTTGAATTCAATCTGGTCGTTATAAATATTGTAGCGCAAAGGAACTCCGGCAAACTGAGTTTTCGATGTTGTGTAAATGGAGCCTTCAATAAACTCATCATTCATGAAAGGAGAACCTTTAATGTCTCTCTCAGCTAGAGATGCCTTATTGGTACCCGAATGTCTTCGGTTAAAGTCTAAAAGCTCAACAGCCTGTTTTACTTCATAAAAATCAGAATGCAAAATAAACTGCGCTGTTGCATTTGCCAACCCCAAAAAAGTCACAAAAACAAAAACCACTAGTTGTTTCATCCTTTTGCTTTTCAAATTTTCCGTATAAAATTGGCAATAAAAAAAGCAAAATCCAAACGGCATTGCATTTATTATGAATGCAAAAAGGGAGCGCTATTTCGAAGACAGGAGCTTTCTAAACCAACCCGGAGAAACCCATAAAAGCCATTGCCAGAATACCTGCGGTAATCAACGCAATTGGAGTTCCTTTTAGCCCTTTTGGAATATTTTGCAAATCGAGATGTTCGCGAATACCGGCAAAGAGCAGCAATGCCAAGCCAAAACCGATGGCATTTGAAACGGCAAAAACCACACCTTCCAACAGGTTAAAATCTTTTTGGATGGTCAGAATTGCAACCCCCAAAATAGCACAGTTGGTTGTAATAAGCGGCAGAAAAATCCCCAACGCCTGATACAGCGCCGGACTAACTTTTTTCAGAATAATTTCCACAAGCTGCACCAGCGACGCGATAATCAGAATAAATGCAATGGTTTGCAAAAAGGCCAGTCCAAATGCGTCGAGAACGTATGTTTGTACCAAATAAGTTACTATCGTTGCCAGCACCATAACAAAAGCTACGGCACCCGCCATTCCAATTGCAGTAGAAAGTCGTTTGGAAACCCCCAGAAAAGGGCAGATTCCAAGGAACTGCATTAAAACGATGTTGTTTACAAGTATTGCTCCGATTACAATTACCAAATAGTTCATACTCTACCCTCCTAGTTCTTTTTAATGCGATTGATAATGGCAATTAAATAACCCAAAACAATAAATGCACCGGGAGCCAGCACAAACAACAGGGTTACATAATTTTCAGAATAAATGGTGATATTGAAAAGCTTGCCGCTGCCCAGCACTTCTCTGATTCCGCCAAGCAATACCAGGGCAAATGTAAATCCCAGGCCAATGCCCAGCCCGTCGAAAGCAGAAGAAACCACGTTGTTTTTAGACGCAAATGCTTCGGCACGGCCTAACACAATGCAGTTTACCACAATAAGAGGAATAAATAACCCCAGGCTTTTATATAACGAAGGCACGTAAGCCTGCATTACAAGCTGAACCACGGTTACAAAAGCAGCAATAATCACAATAAAACTTGGGATACGCACTTTATCGGGAATCTGATTTTTTACCAATGAAATTACCATGTTAGACATTAACAAAACAAAGGTTGTTGCCAGTCCCATTCCCAACCCGTTTATTGCAGAAGAAGTTACCCCCAGTGTGGGGCACATTCCCAGCAGCAACACAAATACCGGGTTTTCTTTTAAAAATCCTTTTGAAAAATTCTTCCACTGATTCATAAGCTTGTATTTTTAATCTTCAGTTGTTCACTTTCTACATCGTATGCTTCAAATGCTCTCACCATCGCATCCAAAAATGCGCGTGAAGTAATTGTTGAAGCGGTTATGGCGTCGATGTCTCCACCATCTTTGGATACTTCAAATTTTGAAGATTCGGGGCTTTTGCCGATTACATTCTGTCCGGGTTTTTCCGAATTACGAAACCAGTCAGCCATTTTAGAGCCCAGCCCCGGCGTTTCGGAATGTTCGAGAACTTCGTACCCGAAAAGCTTTCCGGAAGTATCAATTCCGGCCATAATAGAGATAAAACCGCTAAACCCTTTATTTGTATAAGTTTTTACCGCCACACCAACCAGCTTGTCGCCTTTGTAGGCAGGAAAAACCTCCACGCTGTCTGAAGCGGAAGCGACTGCAACTTTGCAGACATCTCCCAATTCGTCAAATTCCGGGAGCACTTTTTTTATAGCTTCGCTCTGAGCCTTCATTTTTGCCACTTCAATGGCATCTTTTGTAAAATCATACACAAACCCCAACGCAGCCGCCGCAATAAACGTTACCACAAAAAGGGTTAAAACCATATTAATAAATGTCGATTCGCGTTTTGCCATTTTTACTTCCCTCCAAATCGTTTCGGTTTAACATAGGTGTTTATAAGTGGCGTAAACGCATTCATTATTAAAATCGCGAATGAAATGCCTTCAGGATATGAACCAAACATTCGGATACTAATTGTTATTACTCCTATTCCAACACCATAAATGATTTGTCCCTTTGGGTTCATCGGCGAGGTTACCATGTCGGTAGCCATAAAAATAGCGCCGAGCATTAAACCACCCGAAAACAAATGGTACCCCGGGCTTACGTAGCTCTGCGGATCAACCAGCCAGAAAGCAGTTGCAATAATACCAACGCTTGCCAGCACTGCAACCGGAATATGCCATGTAATTACCTTCTTGTATAACATATACAATCCGCCAATAATCAGAAGCAGCGCAGACACTTCACCAAGTGAACCGCCCATGCTACCAAGCATCATATCAACCTGAGAAGGCAAACTTTTTGAAATTTCAGAAACAGAAAGACCGTTTGACAAACCTTCTTTAATAACTCCAAGTGGAGTTGCTGAGGTCAGCGAATCCACACCGGCCGACCTGATTGATGGCCAGGAAGTCATTTGTGCAGGAAACGAAATCAGCATGAAAACCCTTCCCACAAGTGCCGGGTTAAAAATGTTGTTTCCCAGTCCTCCAAACGAAAGCTTGCCAATTCCCATGGCGGCAAGCGAACCTATTACAATTATCCACCACGGGATACCCGACGGAACGTTAAATGCCAGAAGAATACCTGTTATTAATGCAGAGCCGTCAGAAACCGACGGAGTAACCTTCATCAGGTATTTTTGAATCAGGTACTCAAAGGCAAGACAAGCAGCAACTGCAATCAGTGTAACGCGCAGTGCATCCAGCCCAAAAACAAACACTGACCATATAAGCGCCGGAATCATGGCGTAAACCACCCGGTACATTATTTTTCGGGTAGAATCGTCGGTATGGACGTGTGGCGATGGTGAAACTGTTAGTAAATTACTCATTATCAGTTTTGATTATTTTTTTCGTGAACGAATTATTTGTCCTACTTTCCCTTTTCCAAACCGGATATAATCGAGCAAAGGCCGGTTGGCAGGACACGTGTAACTGCATGAGCCACACTCTATACAATCCATAATTTTGTCATCTTCTGCCCGGTCGAAAATCTGTTTTTCCGAAAGGGTCATCAACAGGAATGGTTCCAGTCCCATCGGACAAGCAGAAACGCATCGCGAACAACGGATACAGGTATTCATTTCTTCGCGTGTGGACTCGTTCTTCTCCATTAAAAGGATACCGGAAGTACCCTTTGTAACCGGAACATCAAGCGATGCAATCGCCCTTCCCATCATTGGGCCGCCGCTAATAACTTTTCCTGAATCTTCGGGCAGGCCACCCGCAGCATCCACTAATGCAGATGTTGCTGTTCCAATCCTCACCCGAAAATTCGACGGATTAGCCAACGCTTTTCCGGTAACTGTAACCACACGTTCAAACAGTGGTTTGTTTTTCTGAATGGCTTCGTAAACGGCAAATGCAGTTCCAACATTACTGACTACCGCACCAACAGCAATAGGAAGAGCCCCTGAAGGAACTTCGCGTCCGGTAACCGCTTTAATTAGCTGTTTTTCGCCGCCCTGCGGATATTTTACTTTCAGGGGAGCAACGCTGACTCCGTTATACTCTTTTGTTTTTTCTGTGAGCCGTTGAATTGCGTCAGGCTTATTGTTTTCAATTCCGATTACGGCTTTATCAACTGAAAGAGCCTTCATCAGAAGTTGTATTCCAACCAGTATTTCATCGGTTTTTTCCAGCATCAAACGGTGGTCTGATGTCAGGTAGGGTTCGCATTCCACGCCGTTTATCAACAGAATATCGGCCTTCATTCCTTTAGGCGGAACAAGTTTTACATGCGTTGGAAAAGTAGCTCCACCGAGTCCGACAATCCCGGCATCCTGAATCTTTTTTACAATCTCTTCTCCGCTCAGGTCAAAATCTTTTTTCAGATCTTCTGAACGATCAATATCTTCAATCCACTCATCGCCGTCCACATCAATCAAAATTCCCTGTTTCGGGTACCCGGAGCTGTCGGCCTGAAAGTCGACCTTCTTCACTTTACCAGAAACAGAAGAATGAATATTAGTAGAGACGAAACTGCTGCTTTTGGCAATTATCTGACCTACTTTTACCACGTCGCCACGGCCAACAACCGGAGTGGCCGGTGCACCAATGTGCTGGGCAACCGGGATAAAAACCGAGGCAGGAAGTGGCAAAACCTCGATGGATTTACCTGCCGATAGCTTATTTTCTGGCGGATGAACGCCTCCTTTTTTGAACGTTTTTAACATTCCGATTTATTTTGCAGTACTACACTCTTCTTTCTTTTCTTCTTTAATTTTCCGGGGAGGAAAATTTTCTTCGGTAATGGCATTTGTCGGACAAACCGAAACGCACTTGCGGCACAATTTACATTTGTCTGAATCGATAAATGCCAGGTTGTTTTCTATGGTAATGGCGTCGAACTTACATTCTTTCTCACACTTACCGCAACCAATGCAGGCCGTGCTGCAAGCTTTCCTTGCCACTCCGCCTTTGTCCTGATTTCGGCAGGCAACAACCACTTTTCTATCTTTCGGAAATTTCTTCCGTAATTCAATCAGATTTTTCGGACACGCATCAACGCAAGCGCCGCAGGCCACGCATTTATCGTCAATAATTTTAGGAACGCCAAGGTCTGCGCGCAACTCAATTGCATCAAACTCACAAGCGGTAAAGCAGTCTCCGTATCCCAAACATCCCCACTGGCAGTCGGTTTCCCCACTGTAAACCGATGCAGCTATTGCACAGGTATCGGCTCCATCAAAAATGTTTGTTTTCGGGCGATGATCGCATGTTCCGTTACAACGGATAAACGCAACCCGCGCTTCCTTTTTTACCGCTTCAAGCCCCAAAATTCCGGCCACACTGCCCATGGTGTCGTTCCCGCCAACCGGACAGTTCAGATCATTTAAATCGGCAGCCTTTACACAAGCTTCAGCAAAAGCGCGGCAACCGGCATACCCACATCCACCGCAATTGGCACCGGGCAAACTTCCTTCTACTTCGTCGATGCGCGGATCTTCATAAACTTTGAATTTCCGGGCAACGAAAAAAAGGATAACCGCCGCAGAAGTCCCGATGATACTCAGCGTGGCAATTGTATATATAACTGTAACACTCATTGTTAATTAATTTCTTCCAGTTCGAATTTGAATACTTTTTTTAAATGTTGTCGAAAAAAATATAATGTTATATAATATGGTGCCAGAATTCCCAGGGCAGACAACCCTGCCAGCGCTTCATTTTTTGTGGTAACAGAAACCAAAATTAAGGTAAGCATTACAAGCAGAAATGGGAAAATATAGCCGTAAAACAATGCTTTAAAGCCCGCTGATTCCCGAAATAAAATAGTCACTACCTGCCCGGGAACATGTTTTTCCCCGACATAAGGAATTTCTATTTCCTTCTCCTGAAAGTCTGCCACACTACAAGCTCCGTTTGCATGACAAGAAGAGCAGGCCGACTTATTTACAATACTAACAATCAAGGATGTACCTGTAACCCTTTTAACAAACCCCTTATGTCTAATCACGGTATCAACCACAACATTTTGCTATTTACAGGTTGCAAATTTAGATATTTATTTAAATGCAGACATGCCAAAAATCTTCTTTTATTGATATTCCACCAATTTAGAAATAGTCTAATTTAATACGGCTATTTTGACTTTAGGGTTGCGGCGGCCTCTTCTCTTATGGATTCCACATCCCAAGCGCAATCTGTTTCGTAAATGGATACTTTCTTCTCTGCCTCCAGTGTTTCAGAAAGTTGCTCCGAAAACCGGCGTGTCTCCTGAACAAACTGAGAATGATCTTCAAGCCAGTGTTCGTACAATTCCATAAACACCTCTTCTTCGTGATGTTTAAACATACGTGCCGAGCGGTAAGCTTCGTATCGGGAGAACCCCAGATATTCAAGCGCTTTTGTCCCCATTTCGAGGCCTGAGTTAAACATTTCCCGCTGAACCGTTTTTACGTTCAGTTTAACAAATTCAAATGCATGAAAAATATCTTTGGCACGCGCCAAAATTTCTACTTCGGGATATTTTTTTCTGACATACCGGGCAACTTCCAGGGCATTCTCATATTCGGCCATACTTAAAATCAGTAACCGGGCGTTGGCAATTCCGGCATTTTCGAGCACCTGCGGACGGGTTACATCGCCGTAATACAGTTTGAATCCAAACTTTCTCAATACCTCAATATTAGACGGATTGCTATCAATAATGGTAATTTTAAAGCCGTTTGCCAGCAGCAGGCGCCCTACAACCAGGCCAAACCTACCAAACCCGGCCAGGATTATCGGCTTTTCCTGAGCTTCCACCTCATCAAATTCAATTTTATTTTGCCACCGGGCCAGAATCGGGCTCACGGCCTTGTCGTTAAACAATAAAAGAAGAGGCGACAAAGCCATGGAGAGTGTCACAACCAGCAATAGAAGCCCCCCCGTTTTTTCTTCAAAAAGCTGGCTCTGTCTAGAAAATGAAATCAAAACAAAAGCAAACTCACTGGACTGCGCAAGCAAAAATGCGAACAGAAATTCATACCCTTTTTTCAGTCTGAAAAATCTGCCCAATGCTAGCAACACCAGAAATTTCAGCAATACCAGCAACAAAACGTAACCAATTATCCGAAGTGGATCCTCAATAAACAGCATGAAATTTATACTTGCGCCAACCGAAATAAAAAACAGCCCCAAAAGCAGCCCTTTAAACGGGTCGATTGTGGCCTCCAGCTCGTGCCGGTATTCGCTGTCGGCCAGTACCACCCCGGCAATAAAAGTTCCAAGTGCCGGAGACAGACCAATGGCATCCATAGCCAGGGCGATTCCGATAACCAGCAACAGCGCCATGGCCGTAAAAACTTCGTGCAAGTTGGTTTCGGCAATAAACCGAAAAATGTGTTTGGAGACAAACCGCCCCAAAAATATAATACCGGCGATTGCCGCAATAATGACCAGAAGCTGAGCCCACCCGGGCAATGCAGCTACTCCCGTCAGCTTATCCAACTGAGTATTATCCAGATTTCCGGGCGCGTTGAAAGCCGCCAGTACAGGAATGATTGCGAGAATTGGAACAACCATAATATCCTGAAAAAGAAGGACCGCAAATGCCGATTTCCCGGCAGTGTTTCTGATAAGCCCTTTTTCGGTTAGTGTTTGCAAAACAATTGCAGTAGATGAAAGCGCCAGAATCAGACCGATTCCGACTGCACGATTCAGGCGAAAGCCAAAAGCAAGTGCCACTGCTCCGATAACCACCGAAGTGAGTAAAACCTGTAATCCGCCCAGCCCGAAAATAGATTTTCGCATTTTCCAAAGCAACGCCGGTTCCAGCTCAAGCCCGATAACAAACAGCATCAGCACAACGCCAAACTCCGCAAAGTGCATCACATCTGTGGCCTCCCGCCCCACTAACCCAAGCACAAACGGCCCGATAATAATCCCGGCTGCCAAATACCCAAGCACAGAAACAAGCCCCAGTTTTTTGGCCAGCGGAACCGAAACCACAGCCGCCAAAAGATAAATTAACGCCTGAAAGAAAAAATCCTGATTGTACATATTATTCTATTAGATCGTTAAAATAAGCAGCCTTCATCAACCTGTCGCGGTCAACCGCATCGCTTCGCAACATGGTCAGCGCCTTTTTATAGTTTTCTGCATACTCAGAAATCTCGTTATCGCTGATGGTGTGCGCCCCATGAACCACAAACGGTGGCAAATACTCCATCCGGCATAAATTGGCAGACTGTTTAAAAGGCACCAAAAATTCCTGAATAGAAAAACGGTTTCGTCCCTCTTTACTATAAACTTCGAGGCGCCCGCCGGTAGAAATTACCGAAAGAACGGTTTTCCCTTCCAACATTCTACCGTGTTCGCCGTAAGCCCAACCATGCACCAGAACAAGGTCCATCCACTCTTTGAGCAACGCCGGTGCGCTGTACCAATAAAACGGATGGTGCCAAACAATAATATCATGTTCCAAAAGTAGTTGCTGCTCTTTTTTTACGTCGATAAAAAAGTCGGGGTACTTTTCGTACAAATCATTCAATGTTACATTTTCCAGCTCTTTTACAGCTTGAATCAACCGTCTGTTTATGCGCGACTTTTGAATGGCCGGATGTGCAAATTCTACGAGTATTCTGTTCATTTCCCGGGTTTAACTTAAATTTCTATTCCAGAACGAACAACTGAACAACTCCGCCTAAAATGTTATCGCTCAATCATCCACGAGCCAAAAATAATAATTTTGACACGAAATTCACATCAAAACACCCCGGTTAAATAACAACCGGAAATTGAAAAACCGGATTCACCAGCCCAGAAACTTCGCGCTAAGACTCTCTGGTTCTTTATAAAAATCGATAATTAACAGGACAGGAGCGGAATCAATTACACCCCTGAGATTCAGAATAAAAACGGCTCAAAATGCTATTAAACATTTAGCATTCAGAACGATGTAAAAACGCTCAGCATAAAAGTCAATAATTCTTTCATTCACAGCATTTTATTTTTTGATCGAGTCTAAACTGCGGAAAAAATTTGCATTTGACAACCTTTCCACTTACATTTGAACTGTACAAAACGAGTTCATTGAAAGAAAAAAGATACTATCCGCATCGATTCAACAGTTGGTAAACTCAACAGAACTTATTAAACCGAGTTAGCTCAACAGTTGCGAAAACAGGCCTTGTAGTTCCGGATTCTCCGGAATGAGTCGAAAGACCAGTGGACGTTTGAACAACTAGGCGCTCAAATCCTGTTAATCAGGGGTTTTACACAAACGGGGTTGGTGCGGATTTTTTTTATTCTTTGATGAACCTTTTCACAATCAGAAAAAGCAGGATAAGCACGGCCATAAACATGGCAACCCTGGCAATAAAATCACCATGTTTTACATAAAAAGTAATTTTATCGTTCAGATTTACGGTTTGTGCGATGGCGGCTTCTTCCCACCAATTTGTCGCCTGTAATATATCTCCTCGTTGGTTTACAAAGCACGAAATACCTGTATTGGCTGAGCGCGCCACACTTCTGCGTGTTTCTATTGCCCTGAGCCGGCTGTACGACAAATGCTGTTTATAACCAGGGGTATTTCTCCACCATCCGTCGTTGGTGATTACCACAACAAGCCCGGCTCCTTTGCTTACAAAACGAGTCAGGTACTCGCCAAAAACCGACTCGTAGCAAATCACCGGAGCAACCTGCTCCTGGTTCTTCAGGGTAAAATTTGATGGCTCATCCTGGCGGCCGAGACTGCCGGTTGTCCCTCCAAGGTCAATCACCAGATCCTTTAAAAAGCCCATGTATTTCCTGAAAGGCATTTTTTCAACGCCGGGCACAAGAATGGATTTGTGATAGGTACTTCCCTCTCCGTTTTCGTTTACAAAAACCGCAGAGTTGTATACATCGTAATATACTTCATTTGATTTTCGGGCAGTAGAAGAAGCACTTTCTTCATCGCGATACACTTTACACGTTGATGCGCCGAAAAGCATCTCAACATTATGATGTTTGCTCATCCAGTCGGTCAGTTGCCTAAATTGATAGTTATATTCCAGATTGTCAACGTTCCAATCGGGGTAGCGCTCAAAAACGGTTTCCGGACCAATTACCAAATCTGTATTTTCAGTTATTTTCGAATCGGCAAGTCTCGTAAACACGTTCAGCTTTTTGTTTTCGGCCTGCGCATCGTACGCTTCATTGTAGGGATCAATATTTGGCTGAACCACCAGCACATTCAGCGGATTTTCGTCCTCCACATAGGAGTTGTACATAGACCGCGAAAAAAGCCACGGAAAAAGCAGCAGAAAAAGAAGTCCTCCGCCTGAATAAAGAACTACACGCGCGCCGGCGCTATTCCGAATGTTCAGATAAACATTAAACAGCACAATATTTACAGCTAAAATCCAGACTGTTCCTCCCAGCACTCCGGTATATTCATACCACTGAATCATTTTCACGTTGTTCGCCAGCCCGTTTCCCAGATTTAGCCACGGCCATTCAATATCCCAATGAAAATGGAAGTATTCAAAAGATATCCAAAAAACGGCAAGTGCCAAAAATCCTAAATTTGCCCTAAAGTTCCTTCGGGCAGCGTGCCCGAGCCACCAAACCAGCGACATTAATAAAGAATTTGCAACAATTGCCATTAATGCGCCGGCTACTGTTGCATAGGAAATCCACCACGTGGAAATAATGTTCCAAATCAAAAAAGCCAGAAAAGCATGCCCCCAGAACGAGACACCCCGAAACTCTGTTTTTCTTGACACAAAAAAATTTTCGAGCAACAAGAGCGGAAAAAAAGCAAAGAAAAGCACCCATCCGGGAAAACCCAGCCAGGCAAGGCTTAACAAAACTCCTGTTGAAATGGATAAAACATCGCGGGTTAATCGTGACATATCAGTATATATTTTGAGCAAATGCGTTTTTCTGTATTTTGCCGGCCCTTTCAAAAACAAAATCAATGTGCCCCATCATTAAACCACCCCACCAGGCCTGATTGACAATTACCGGATTTCCGTTTTTGTTTTTCAACGTGAGCGGTTCTTCCAAAAATGTGTGAGTATGCCCGCCGACTATCAAATCAGTTAAAAAAGTTTCGCTGGCAATTACCATGTCGCTTACTCTTTTCTCGCGGTACTTTAACCCAAGATGCGACAAGCAAATTACCAAATCACATTTTTTTTCATTTTTCAGAAAGCTTTCCATTTCCCGGGCAACAGGTAGCGGGTCGCGATAAACCGTGTTCCCGTAGTTTCCCTGCAAAACAAGTCCGTCGAGCTCAACGCCCAACCCGTAAACCCCGATTTTAATTCCCGATTTACGGAATATCTTCCAGCGCGGAAACTTACCGGCAAGAATCGTATCTGAAAAATCGTAATTTGAATTAATAACCGGAAATTTTGCATTAGGCAAAGGCTCCAGCAAACCTTTCAATCCGTTATCGAACTCATGGTTTCCAATAGTGCCGGCATCATATCCGGCAGCCGACATTACCTTCAGCATCAGTTCCCCTTTGAAATAATTAAAGTAAGGTGTTCCCTGAAACATATCACCGGCATCCAGCAACAGTGTGTTCGGGTTTTCCTGCCTGATTTTTTTGGCCATTCCGGAAATACGGGCTATTCCACCTTTTCCTACGTAACGAGGATTCGTTCCCTCAAAAGGTTCGATGTGCGAATGCAGGTCGTTGGTATGCAAAATGGTGATGGTAACAAAATCGTCTTTTGCAAAAGAGTAAAGAGGCGTTGCCCCGAGAGCGAAACCTGCTGTTCCTGCGCCTATATTTTTCAAAAAAAGTCTTCTATTCATAAACAATCCTCCCGTCTGGTTTTGCAGAAATCTGCCGGCCATTATCAAGCTCTTTCTCCAAATGGGCAATAATCACATCGCGAATTTTCACGTTCCCAGCAACAAACTCTTTTCGGCGCGTAAAAACGTCAAACCCGTCGCCACCAGCAGCAACGTAGTCGTTCGTTACTAACCAGTAAAGTTCTTTTTCGCTTAGCGGCTTTCCTCCAATTTCAACATTGGCAGCTTTGTTTTCAGAAATTTTAAACCGAATTCCACCCACACTGTTTCCTCCGTTTTCAGCAACATAATTCAAAAACTCCTGCACCTGCTCTCCCGAAAGCTGAATAAAAACAACTTCATTTTCGAAAGGCATCAGCTCAAATATATTGTGAACAGTAATTTCTCCCCGGGGCAAAAAAGTTCTGATTCCACCATAGTTGAGAAAGGAAATATCAGGACGGATGTCTTTATTCAAACCGGCAGCAATTTCCGCTCCTTCCTTCAACATCATATCTGCCAGGAAATTGGTAAGACTGCTTTCCGGCCTGTCTTTCACCATTTCTTGTTCTGAAACGGAAATAACCCGCGACATGTCCTTTTCCAGCACGCTTTTATACGGGAGATAAATCGAAACAAGCTGACTATCGAGCGGAACAGCCGCATTTACAACTTCATGGTTACTTTTTTTTAACGAAGTTGTAACGTACTGTGTTTTACAACTCCAAGCCAGAAGAAACCAAGTTATTAACACTATGTAGCTGAAAGATCGTTGCATTAGAAAAACATATATTTAAAAGTAACTGTTATTTTAGCCTAAAGTTTGTTATTCATCAGATGAAACAGGTAAAAAGAACAAATATGTTCGAGCCAAATCTACATATAAAAAAATATACCGTCATTTTTTTAACATTTTTTTTGGCAGGCACTGTCAATTCATTTTCTCTACTGGCACAGCCTACAGAAGTTGTTGCCCAAAAAGGGGATGGAATTTATCGGTTACTTACCCGCAACGGGCTGCCTGCAACGGAATACATGGAGGCATTTATTGAGCTGAACAAAGAACGGCTGGGCCCGGACAACTCGCTCTTTGCCGGAAGGAAATACAAACTTCCGGGAAGGAAGGCAGAAGGCACGCTAAAAGCGTCAAAGCCTTTAACTAAACCCAAGGGTCCAACCCGCAATATCGAAATTTTCGGAAAGAAATATGCTGAAGTTGAAATTATTGACGAGCAGTTAAAAGGTGCTGTTTTCCATCTGGTTGCCGGGCACGGCGGCCCAGACCCGGGAGCAGTTGCAAAATATGGAGACTGGCAGCTTTGCGAAGATGAATATGCCTACGATGTTACGCTCAGACTGGCCCGAAATTTAATTCAGCACGGCGCAACTGTTTATATGATTACACGTGACAAAAACGACGGGATTCGCGACGAAAGTTACCTGAGACCGGACAAAGATGAAGTTTGCTACCCCAACCAAAAAATTCCGTTGAACCAAATCCGCAGACTACGACAGCGAACCGATGCGGTTAACGACCTGTACAAAAAACATCGCGGAAGCTTTCAGCGAATGGTTGCCATCCATGTCGATTCACGAAGCCACGGAGAGAATATTGATGTTTTCTTTTACCACGATAAACGAAGTAAAACAGGAGAAAAAGCTGCGCACATTCTAAAAAATACCTTTCAGCAAAAATATGATCAGCACCAACCGGGCAGAGGATATAGCGGCACCGTTTCAACAAGAAATTTGTATGTTGTAAAAAACACCTATCCCGTTGCAGTTTATATCGAACTGGGAAATATTAACCATCGCCGGGATCAACAACGGTTTATTATACCAAGCAACCGGCAGGCCCTTGCAAACTGGCTTTTCGAGGGATTGGTCGAAGATTATAAAACAAATAAGTAAGTACGTAATTTCTTAACTTCATTTCAATCAATCATTTCCCCGTCGAAAAAAAACCGAAAATATTTTTTCCAATTTTCGTTCAAAAATTTGCTAAAAAATATTTTAATATTATATTTGTGATGCAATACGTCCTGTATTGCTTGTGTGTTTGGGGGTTAACATTAATAAAGGGCAGCTGTTGAGCTGCCCTTTTCTTTTTATCACAATCCTGGCGAACCTCATTTCAACGAAATCAGTTTTACTCTTGAGAAGTAGCAAAAACCATCATATTTAGAGTTGCCAGCAACTACGTCTGCACACAAATCAAACCTGTCAACATTTTCAGACATAACAGTGTCGACGAACCAACAAAACAGTTTTCTATTTCCTTTTTACATACAGCGAAACCCAAAGGATATAAAGCATGCAAAAGCCGATTACAAACACACTGGCAACCGGTGAAACAAATGTACTAACCAGCCCTACAATCGGAGGGATCACGGCTCCGCCTGAAACGGCCATAATCAGCAATCCGGATATTTCGTTAGAGCGCTCAGACATTTTCTCCAGCGCAAGAGAAAAAATAACCGGGAACATGCTCCCTGCACCAAGTCCGGCAACAAAAATAAAAACAAACGCAACCAGGTAGGCGGGAGCCAGCAACACACCGGCAATTCCTACAAGCGCAACCAGTGCAATCAACAAAAGGAAAGGACGGGGCTTTATCCAATTCAGAACTATAGCTCCGGTTAGACGGGCAACAGTTTCTCCTGCAAAAAACACGCTAATTCCGATGGCTGCTTTTTCAAGGGTCAAATCGAATCTGGCAATCAGAATATCAGCAATATTGGTGTTTATGGCGACTTCAGCCCCTACTATCATAAAAATTGACAAGGCCATTATCGCCACAAAACGATTTTTTAAAAGCCCGAAACACGATTTAAAAGAAGCCCGCGATTGCGTAGATTTTGATTCAGCAATAGGTGTGGCAGCAAGCCATGCTGCAGCCAACACAGATATCACTCCGTAAACCGCCAGTACCAGTTTCCAATTATCGAAACGAATGGCTAAAAAAGTAGCAAGTAGCGGGCCGGCAAACGAAATTATTGCTTTTATAAACTGGCCGGCACTCAAAAAGCTGGGCAGTTTTTCTTCGGGCGAAACATCCTGAAGTAACGGATTGGAAGAAACCTGAATGAGCGTATTGCCAACTCCCAATAACAAAAACGAAGCAAACATCATTGCAAATGAATAGTGAACAAACGGCAATCCAAGCCCAACCGCCTGAATAATCATCCCTGCGTTCAGCATATTTCGTTTACCCAGTTTATCCTGCAGTATTCCGGCAGGAACCGAGAGGACGAAGAACCAAAGCAGAACCATCATCGGTAAAAACTGTGCTGCAAAATTGGTCAGTTCAAAATCTTGTTTAATATAGCCGGTTGCAACCCCGATTATATCTACAAACCCCATCACAACAAATGACAGGAGTACGGGAAGTAGTTTGTTCCAGTTGGTTTTTTGTTTCATCTCACTAAATTTATAAATTTTCAAATGTATTCGATGGAACTCGCATGGTCTTGATTATACATGTTTGTGAAACATAATTACATGCTCGTTTCATTGTAAATGGTTTATTATTGGATTAAAATTATTGTTCTTTCGGGAAAAACGTCTCTGGCCAGTTGCACTGAAGCTCCGTTGTTCCTTTCATGTTTCGAATCCAGGTATCAAATTCGCGCCGGCCTTCTTTTAAAACGATAATGCGCCCTCCGGCCAGCGGATCGTCTGCTCCTTTCATTACTTTGCTAACCCGGCCATACGCCAAAGCAATATTGTAATGAACTCCGATATAATCATTTATATGATCGTGCCCGACAAAAGTGCCCATAACATCGCCACATTCGAGCATGGCGGCAAACATGCCGGTATTAATATCCGGACTGCATTCGTCTTCGTTTTTTACTCCCACAGGCGCAACCGATTTATTGTTCCATGCCGCAGTGTATTCGGGCAGAGGAATATGAAAAAACGCAAGCGCAGGAACCGGTTTCCCATTATTAACCCGGGAATATTCCGCACTTTTATCGCGGTACCACATAATCTGCGAATAGTCGAACCAGCCATATCCGTCAACCACAGGCTGCAACGTGCTTCGCGAATGAGAATCAAAACAATACAGCAGCGCTGATACCTGACTGCTTTGGCCGTAAACCGGCAAAATAAAGTTTGAATTTCCGGCAATTCCGCCCACATCGTCATTCAAACAGAAAGGGAGTTCTTTCAAATAACCGGCAAGACTTTCACGCGAAAAATCATGCTGGGAGTCATGATTCCCAAAAACCACTGCCCACGGAATTTCAAACTCACTAAATAGCTCAGCAAAAAGATCGTAACCTTTCACAGGGTTTGCCTGGGTAACAATATCACCGGTAAGAATAACGAAATCGGGTTGTTCTTTTTTCAACACCCCCCGAACAATTTCATAGACATCCAAGTTGGAGTTTTTGTCCATGTTTATGTGAGTGTCTGTAAACTGGGCAATTTTAAATTCGCCGGAGCTGTCAAATTTCAGTGCATTTTTATTTTGGCCCAATGCACAAAAGCTGGACACAAAAAAGGCCAGAAGCAGTGCATTTCTGATTGGATTTTTAATCATGAGTTATCGGGTTTCTGTTTTAATTTTTCAGTTCGTTTTTTCGGATGAATTATCACCTCCTATTTCAATATTATTCCACTCCAAATCAACAACATTTGTAACCAAGGATTTTTCCCCCGCTGTTTTAATTTTAATATTTTCGAAGACCACTTTTCGGATGGGCTTTTCGGGCAGGCCAACTAGGCTAACTGCTTTTTCGGCAGCAACGTTGCAAATCAGATTTTCGATGCGAATATTTTCAAACGACGACGGATAATTGCCTCCGCTGTAACTGTGATACTGATTGGTAAAACTGATTCCGGTTTGGGTGCTGTCTATCTGAATTCCGTTAACAAAAACACTTTTTATGTATCCGCCCCGGTCTTTATTCGATTTAAATTGAAGGGCATATTTGCGCACCTTTTTAAACGAGAGATTCGAGGCGTACACATTCTCAATTCCGCCTGAAATTTCACTGCCAAAAGAGATACCATGGAGGCAGCCGTCGGAAGAGCTGTTGCGAACCACAATATTTTTGCTTGGGCTGTTAACCCGCCAGCCGTCCTGATCGCGACCCGACTTAACAGCCACAAAATCATCTCCGGTGTTGAAATGGCAATCTTCAATTAAAACATCCGTAGAAGAATCAATGTCCACCCCATCGTTATTAATGAACTTGCTTTCCACCCGAACACCACGAATGGTTACATTGCTGCAATACGTGGGCTGAATAAGCCAGAAAGAACCGTTTGTTACGGTAACTCCCTCCAGCAAAATATTTTTACAATTGATGAAATGGATGAGCTGCGGACGCAAGAAACTCCCTGCACCAAAAATCCGCTCATTTACCGGCGCCCCGTTGCGGCCCATTTCCCGCAATTTATTCTGAGCGGGTTTCTGCCGGCTCCGCCAACTTCTGAAACTGTTTTCAGCAAGTCCATTACCGTCAATCACTCCATTGCCCGTAATAGCAATATTCTTAGCATCTTTCGCATAAATAAACGGAGAATAATTCCAGGCTTCGGTTCCTTCCCACCGCACCAACACCACCGGTAAGTAATCTTTGGAATTTTGACTAAAAAGCAAACGAGCTCCGTCTTTCAGATGCAAATTCACATTACTAAGTAAAACCACCGGGCCTTCGCAAAAGTATATTCCGCTGTTTAGCACCACCTTTCCACCGCCTTTTTCAGAGCAGGTTTTTATTTTCTTGTTGATGAAATCATTCCAGTTTCCTTCGTTCAAATCTGCTTCTTTTACTTCAAAAATGCGCTCTTCAAAAACAGGCTCCGAGATATTTTCGAGAATACGAGTAACGCCCTCATAAAAATCTGTATTGCCCGGGGTCTGCGAAAACCCGGATAAACAAAAAAGCAAAAACAAACTTACCGGCAACAAGCTTTTCATTATTAATTCTTTTTTGGCAGTTCAACAGATAAAGTTAGCAGACAAAAGAAAAATCCCCGTTTTCTCATAAAATTCAGACAGGAAACCGTTGCTGCGCGCCGGCCAGCTCGTCGTGAATAGAAATGGATACCAAAGCCAGCAGAGCAATAAAAAGCAAAATTGACAAAAACAATAGTCTGTATTTTCCATAATGCATTGCATGCACCTTAATTTCTGCAACAGACATATCAACTTTGCTTAGTAACAGAAAAATTACAATAAAATTAACCACATATAAGTGATGGTTCAAATGAAACTGACCTGCAGAAACTCCGGTCACCACATAACTCATGAAAATATAAACTGCGAGATACCCTGCGAATAAATATTTAGCCCGATTTTTTTCACCTGAATATGCTTTGCGAACGAAAAAAAACCAGGCAGAAAAAATGCCAACAACCAACACAAAAGCAGCAATCCAACTGGAAAGATTTGCCAGATGTTCAACATTCTGAATATCTCCAAAGCGATTCACCAAATGGGAATATTGTATTGATTCCCGGAAAACAATTAACGGGATAAATGCCACAAGAAAAAATAATGCAGATTGGTTTTCCCAGCGCTTTGGAGGCTGCTCTGTTTTGGGCCACTCCGAAGTAAGAACAGTATAAGCCATGGCTGTTCCGCCAAAAAATCCGATACTGTATTCCATCACATTCCACATGTTAAACTGTATCTGCAACACCGTTCCAACTGTTTGCAAAAAGTTGCCGAAGGCGAACCCAAAACCAGCGCCGAAAGCAGTAAACAGTGCTACCCGTAACGACGAGTTGAACCCGTTGCGAGCCATGTACCACAACATGGCCAAACCTCCGCCGAGGCAAAAAGCCCAGGCTTCGGAACGGGGCGGTGTCATTAAAACGCCTATTTGCTGAACCAGAAATCCGTAGGAAATCAAACCTCCTGCAACAACTTCGGCCATCAGGCTTGCCCACTTCACTTTCTTCTTTTCCGACGATTCCAGGCACAAACCGGTAAGCCCGCCTCCCAACAATCCAAATAAACCGCCAATTACAAACAACATGAGCAATCCGTAAAACACATTTGGAAAATCGTTACTTCGCCCAAAACCCACAACACGGCCGTAACTTATCATTCCGGTAACGCCCCATCCAATGGCAGACACCATCGCTATGGGAAACAATTTCCGGTACCAGTCGGTACGCTGCGACATCAACACCAATGCCAACGCACCAATACCGCCTGCCCACGCAGCGCCCTGTTCATGTCCAAACTGACCTCTTACTGCCCAGGCAGTACCGAGAGACATGCCTACTATTAAAACACCGATCCATTGCGATCTATTCATTTTTTTTCAATTTAAATTCATCAAAAAGGTCACCGTCGGCAGTAAACGACTGAAAACCGAGCTCGTTTCCGTCGATAGTTATTACCTGGTACAATTGTTTAAATGCGCCGGAATACTCCATCCACGCTTTGTCTCCGGCTTCGTACATTTTCGGGCCGCTTACTGATACCACGTACATCACTTCGTGTCCGTTACCCGGACTATCGGTAGTTCTTCCTCTGCCATAAGAATGATCGTGCCCGGTTAGCACCAAATCCACTTTATGTTTTTCAAGAATAGGTTGAAAATGCTTGCGAAGTAATTTGTTATCTCGGCTCTCCTTTGGGGAATAAAACGGCAGATGCGTGGTTACAATTACCCACTCTTTTGTGTTGGTCTGCAATACGGAATCGAGCCATGCTTTCTGCGCCTGCAGCGCGTACCCGTCTTCATTTTCCAGTTCCGAATCTGCTGCAGAATCAAAAGAGATGATCTTCAAATTTTTATAGTTGGCCGCATAGCATGTCCCCTCCAATCCCTTCGGCCCGTTTGTCGGCAATGTAAACTGTGCGTTCCAGTGAGGATCGAGAATAAGGTCGTTGTAATCGTGATTTCCAGGAGTCATCAACTGAGGCACCGTTCCGTAGATGAACGAACCGGCCAAAAACCATTCGTGCCATTCAGAATCTCTTCCTGCACGATTTATAAGGTCTCCTGCATACAACATAAATGCACAATCGGGACTATGCATAAAAGCCTGCCTGATTACCCTCGCCCACCGTGATTTCAAATCAGTTTGCGGGTCGCCAAAATAAAGAAACGAAAACCGGGACGCATCTTCAGAAGGCGTTTGAAACTGAAACCACTCACTCCAACTCTTGTCTGTACCAACCCGGTAAATATATTTTTGTCCCGGTTCCAGCCCGGTTAACCTACAAGAGTGATGATTGGAAACAACCTCAGCCTCTCCATACCACGAATAATTTCGGGTAACGGTTTCTGCCGGAAAAACCACGCTGGCTTTATTGTCAACAATCGGCCCCGCTTTCTGCAATTCAACAATAGCCGAGTTCACTGTTGTATCAGTTCGCCATGTTACCGCAGCAGATGTTGACGGCTCTTCTGTAAGATTCAGAATAACCCTATCGGGGACTGGAGACGGAGCATTTACCTGTGCCAGAACTAAACCGGCCTGCAACAAAAAAAAAGAGAACAATAAAAAGCAACGAAGACAACTCATCATTTAATTTCTTTTTTCAGAATTATTGAAGTAACCACAACTGCATTAACAATAAAAAACAGATCAACAAAAAACCTGCGGCAGATGACCTCGCAAAAATTCATTCCGGAAATCGACAAACTTCCGGAAAGAAGCGCCAAACGCAACAGCGAAATGCCGATACACGACCAAATCAGCAGCAAAAAGAGATTTCTTATACTGTTCTGCTTTCGGCTAAAATAGACTGTGAGCAACGCCACAATAGAGGTCATCAGAAACACCCAAAAGAAATGCATTGTAAACGGATCCCACGGATTTAGTCCGGGATAAAAATCGCGAACCAGGTCGATGGCAGCATGACAAAAAGTAAGTGTTATACCAATCTGCCAGGCAACCTTCGGGTAGCGCATTATTACAAGAACAAACAAAATTCCGTAAAAAGCGTAGTTTACAGCAATTCGCGCAATTGTTCGCAGCAGGGAGAGCAGAAACCCGTCGTTGCCTACTGCCCCGTCAACAAAAGGCTCCAGTAAGTTTGGAATAAGCCAGAAAACCAATAGAGCCACAAAAAACAAAAGTCCCAACTCTGTAACCACAGATAAAGGAGCAGTTTCTTGCACGTCTTCATTTTTTAAATTAGCATGAATAGCTTTTCTGCTCTTCCAGGCCGCCAGCCCCAGCGAAGCGCCCAACAATAATCCGAAAGTAAACTCCATGGCTTTCCACCAATCTTTGTAAATCGTATCAGGCAAATTACTTCCCAAAACCATCCAGAAACCGCCAAGGCCAAACCCAAGCCCACCGCCAATCATTCCATAAAATGCAAAACGGGAAACCAGTTTAAAATCAGCCGATTTAATTTTATACTTTAAATAAACGATGAGGGCAATTGCGCCAAACAACAACGCCGCCCACGATTCGGCTCGCGGTTTCTCCGGACCGGAGAAATACAGGATTTTCGGATCGTTTATCAGCTTAAACCCGAGGACAAAACCCACCAGCATAAGCAGCAGCCCGTAAATTATGGTCTTTTTTGGAACACGCCGATACAAAAATCCCAAAGAAAACACAGCGCCACCAAGCAGTCCCCACACTGCCCCTTTTAGCGTTGTGCCGGCGGTTCCCCACCAGACAGTGTCAGCATGTCGTAAAAAGCCGAGCGTTTGTCCGTAGGTCATTTCTCCGCCAATTCCAATTCCAAAAACGCCAAAAACCACAATTATTGAGGTAATTGCTGCCGGAAGTTTCAACAGCAAACAAATACACAGGGCTACCATAGCGCCGGGAATCATGGCGCCAAACGGACCACCGCCAATGTGGCCGCGCAACCCCCACCCCAACATCATGGCCAGCGCAGGCAAAAGCACAAACATCCATCGCGAAATCTCATTACTTTTAGTCATATTTTTAAGGTTAAATTAGAAAATCTGGCTATCGGTTATGGGAAAGCCGGACAAACACTCTCCGTCCGGCGCATATTTTAATCTTGCGATAAGTAGTAGAAATTTCCGTCTTCTGCGCCAATCAGTAGTTCGGGCAACTTGCTGTTTCCCCAGTCAACAATGGTTGGTGAAGTGGTGTGCCCTGCAATTTTCTTGTCAGACAAAGTTCCCCGATGATTGAAATGCACTTTCCCGTTTTCGGTTTTTACATTTTCAAAAAGCGAGGCATTCCTGCTGTTAACAATCAAATCGAAATCGCCGTCACCATCCCAATCAGTAAAGCACAGTTTCCGGCGGCCACTTCCGCCTGCTTCCCTGTTATTTAGCCTCAGTAGCCCGGATGATTCATCTTTAACATTATTTCCGCCATCGAATACCGACCCGTTTTCTCCGTAAAAAATTCGTTTCCCCGGCATTAACTTTCGGATGCCGTTTTCCATATATCGTTCATAAAAGCTCAGGTAACCTTCGGTATCAAGCATAATCAAATCGGTGAGCCCATCATTGTTCCAGTCGATGGCATACGGTGTAGTCCGCCATTGAGTAACCAACTGATTTGGTTCGGGATTCCACCAGTTCCATGCAGGCTTTGGCGGATTTTCGCCCAACTCTGCCGTTACAAACCGGGCATTTTCCAGCACCGGTTCTGTTTTGGTTCCAACATTTTTGTACCATACAATTTTCCCAAATATGGAGTTGGCAATAATATCTTGCAGCCCGTCGCCATCCCAGTCGGCAACCGACAAAGTAGTGTATCCCCATTTGGCTTCTGCCGGCCCCTGAATGGAGCCATTTTCTCCGGCCAGAATTCGAATGGGTTCCCCTCCCGCTTTCAGATAAACAGGCTTGTTCCATTTAGGAGGATTACCGCCATCCAGATTTTCGATAAACCCAATATATCCGGCCGAGTTCCCGGTTATCAAATCCAGATCGCCATCGTTATCCCAGTCCACAGCAAAAGGAGTAGCCAATGCACCAAACTTTACCAAATCAGCCTGTTGCTGAAAGTAACGAGGCGATGCGAATACCGGCATACTGTTTTTCACTTCTCCGGTGTTTTCAATAAACGCAACTCTTCCGTCTTCATCTCCTACTATCAAATCAAAGTCTCCGTCGCCATCCCAATCGACTGCAGTGGGCACAATCATCTGAAGATCCATCTTTATAATTCCGTCTTCGTTTTCCAAAAATCTTCCTTCGGCGTAAACAGGCTCCTCTCTGCTTCCAATATTCTCAAACCAGGTCAGCTTATCAATAAACTCCCCGCATATGATATCCAAATCACCGTCGTTGTCAAAATCCATCAAGTTTGGAGATGGAGCTCCATAGACATCAATGGGCTTACCTCCAGCCTCAATTTTGCCTTTACTTACATATTCTCCATCAACGTTTTCAATAAAAAAAACATAACCGTGCAACGGCCCGTTGGTCCAGTTTCCCTGCTCATCAAAGGCGTTGTCCCAGCCGTAATCGCCCCAGTCGCTTATGCCTGCAATCAAATCCTGATCGCCGTCGCCATCATAATCCACATACTTCCACTGACTGAAACGTATCTTTTTGAATTCACTTTCAATTTGTTTTATGGGAAATAACTCTACAGGCTCACTCAACCCTTTCTTCAGAAAATCCTTGTATTCCACGCCACGCCCGGTAACTATCGGCGCGCCGTTAACATAGGAAACCTGAATATTTTTATCGCCTTTTTCAATTTTTATTGGCGGCGCAAACACGGGCATTTTCTCCCCTTTTCCCAAAGTATTTTCGAAGAAGTAAGTACCGTTAAACGGAGTGTCCGGACAAGAAACTACCAGATCCATGTCGCCGTCGTTGTCGTAGTCCATGGGTAGCGGCCATCCCCACAACCCTACTCCCAAATCAACCACCAATCCGGGATTATTGTATTTCAACAACTCAAAATCAGCACTCTCATTTTCTGCCGTTTGAAAAGGCCGGCAACTCCATAAAAAGCCAATAATTAAAAACAAGAAAACAAAACCAACCTTTTTCATCTCATTAAAATTGTACGTTTTCAAATGTATTTATCTCATTCTATCGTCTATCTCAAAGGTATTCGATAGAATTCGCAAGCTCACTTCGATGGAACTCGTTTTTTTTATCCTTTAAAAACCAGCGAGGCTGCTCCCAGACATCCGGCCTGGTTGCCTAACCCGGCGGCTACTACTTCTGTGTTAGGAGTACAATCGGGCATGGCATATTCAAACGCTGCCTGTTCTATTAAATCGATATAGAAACTGCCGGCATCTGAAATTCCGCCACCTATTACCACTTTCTCCGGGGCAAAAATATTTATCATTGAAGCCACTCCGTGCCCCAAGTAACGTGTATGCTCGTGTATACACTGAACAGCGGCTGTCTCTCTTTCGTGATATTTCTGAACGATGTAATGTCCGTCTATTCCGGCATCTTTTCTCCCGGTTTTTTGTATATACTGGCGAATAAGTGCCTCCGTAGAAGCATAAGCTTCCAGGCAACCACGGCCGCCACAATTACAATCAACTCCTTTGTAATTAATGGTGATGTGCCCAAGCTCGGCACCCCGGTTTCTGAAACCGCTAAATAATTTCCCATCTATTACCACAGCCCCGCCAATGCCCGTACCAACCAAAAGAAAAACCACGTCGCTGTTTCCGCGGGCTGCACCATAAGCCACTTCTCCAAACCCCATCACATTGGCATCGTTATCAACAAAAACAGGTAGATTGAATGCTTTGGAAAAAATGCTGTGAAGAAAAATATTTTTCCATCCGTTAATATTATCTGCTCCTCCCAAAACAACTCCGTTGTAAACAATTCCGGGAGTACCAATTCCAATTCCCAAAACCGTTTTACCCAGCTCTTTTGCTCTTTTTAATGTTGTATGAATGGCAGTGTGTAAAACACTCAGGGTAACTTCACGCGGGACATTTCTTCCAAGCGACAACTTGCCGCTGTATAGCACATTGCCCTTTTCCGATACCAGGGCAAACCTCACAAGCAATCCCTCCAAGTCAATGCCTACAGCATATCTTTCTTCTTTTTCTGACCCGTTCATAGTTGGCGTGATTAAATTTTAACATTCAACTTCTTTACTAAACAAAAAAAGAGGTTCACCCACAAAAAAACTTCTAGTTTTTTATTCAATACAAATGGTAAATTGACCTTTCGATTATTTTTTCAGTTCTATTTTTATCTTTGAGGTTAATATTCTTAATATTCAAACCGGTTAATCTATAAAACAATGAAACAACTAAGGCCATTCTCTTTTTTCATGCTCTTAATGGTCTTCAAAGGTTTTACAACCTTTTTGACGGCCCAGTCCCTAAATCCTGTGGACTATGTAAATCCATTTTTAGGAACAGACTTTTTCGGACACACCTACCCGGGTGCTTCACTTCCATACTCAATGGTTCATGTGAGTCCGGACACAGGAACCGAAGGATGGACACACTGTGCAGGCTACATCTGGCAGGCAAATTCCATAATTGGTTTCAGCCACACCCACTGGAGCGGCGTTGGGATGGTGGACGGCGGAGATATTTTGCTCATGCCGGTTGTTGGAAATAAACTGCAGGTGATACCGGGCTCCGACAAAAATCCGGACGAAGGTTACCGGTCACGGTTCAGCCATTCCCGCGAGTCTGCTTCGCCGGGGTACTACTCTGTTTTTCTGGAAGATTACAATATTGAAGCAGAACTTACAACAACACCGCGCGTCGCTTTTCACCGCTACACATTTCCCGAAGCTAAAAATGCAAAAATCATTTTGGATTTGGGGCACCAAATTGGGGAAAAAGATACAAACGACAAGGCCGAAGTACGAATTATCAACAACCACCGAATTGAAGGTGAAAAAATCGATGGCCCCGGGACAATATTTTTTGTGGCAGAGTTCAGCAAGCCTTTTTTATATTACGGCACATTTGACACAGACTATTCCACACCCGAATCGGGCGCCGCAGTTTTCGCATATAAAAACGCGGAAGCCGGGAAAAACATAGGTGCGTTTGTAACCTACCACACTGCTGAGCAGGAACAGGTTCTGGTAAAAGTTGCCATTTCGTACGTCAGTATCGAAGGCGCCCGGAAAAACATGGAAGCTGAATTGAATCACTGGAACTTTGAGCAGGTAAAAACCGATGCTCAGAAAATCTGGGAAAAAGAGTTGTCGAAAATACAGGTTGAAGGCGCGCCTGAAGAAAAGAAAGAAATCTTTTACACCTCTGTTTACCGCTCGTTGCTTGCCCAGTACATTTCGCAGGACGTAGACGGAAAATATTTTGGCGCCGACGGAAAGATACAAGTTGCGAAAGGGTTTGATTTTTATGGTTCCTTTTCGTGCTGGGACACTTACCGCTCGCAACACCCGTTGCTAACGCTGATTGCTCCTGAACACGTGAACGATTTCATCAAATCAATTGTGGCCAAAACCCGGCAATACGGTTGGCTCCCAGGGCAGCATTTTCAAAATGTTTTTGGCGAAGGAATGGTTGGCGACCACCTCGTTCCGGTTATTACAGATGCGTACCAAAAAGGGTTTCGCGATTATGATGTGGACTACATTTACAATGTAATGCGAGCCAAAGCGCTTGAGTTTCCAAAGCCTCCGGTTTCGATTGATGCTGCCCGTTCAGGCTTAAAATACACTAACGAACTGGGCTACATTCCGGCAGACCGGGTTGCGGAATCAGTGCCCAAAACGCTGGAATTTTCGTACGATGATTGGTGCATTGCTCAAATGGCAAAAGATTTGAGCAAAAAAAATGATTACAACCTCCTCATGCAAAGGGCAAATAACTACGCGAATGTTTGGGATAAAGGAACTTTGTTTATGCGGCCAAGAATGGCAGACGGCTCGTGGCTGGAAGCGCTGAACGGCCGGGAGCAGGAAATTGTAAAAGAAGGAGACCATTCGTATTACAAATATTTTGACCCGCTGCTGGTTGGCCGGCGCCCCAACCGCCACTACACCGAATCAAATGCATGGCAATATGTCTGGTCTGTTCAACACGATATTCCCGGATTGATAAATTTATTTGGAGGCTCGAAAAAATTCACCGAAAAGCTGGACACTTTTTTTGAAATGAGCCCGCTGATTTCGTCACCAAAATATGTAGGAGTAGTAGGAACCATCGGACAATACGTTCATGGCAACCAGCCGTCGCACCATGTTGCTTACCTTTACAATTACGCCGGGCAGCCATGGAAAACGCAATACCGTGCAAGGCAGGTTACAACCCAACTGTACCGGCCCGGCCCGGGCGGCCTTTGCGGAAACGAAGATATGGGCTCACTCTCATCGTGGTATGTACTGAGTGCCATGGGTATTTACCCGGTAACTCCCGGAAATCCGGTTTATATGATTGGCAGCCCTTTGTTTGAGAAGACGACGCTAAAAACGCAGAAAGGCTCCACGTTTACAGTAATTGCGCGGAACAATTCAGACGACAATATTTACATTCAGAAAGCAAGTTTGAACGGACAGCCGTTTGACCGAACCTGGATATCGCACGAAGAAATTGTAAACGGCGGAGTACTCGAATTTGAAATGGGTCCGAAACCCAACAAAAAATGGGGAACCGGCAAACAAGCATTGCCTCCGCAATAACAGAAAAAAGGCTTCAACAAAAAAATGCTGAAGCCTTTTTTTAGCCCGATAAAATATCTTCAGACTTCTATTTTTCCATTGCTTTTTTAATTTTCCGGTCGTTCATTTTTCCGGAATAAACCAGCAGCGAATAGTTTAGCACCAGCGGTACCGAAGTTAAAACAGGGACGGTTCCGTTACCGGGAAACGCCGCATTTTGCATGCTGTTTTTCGGCCGCAAAATCCAGGGCTGCGGATATCCGGGATTAGAAGGATTATCGACCATCACAATTCCCGAACGCTTGCCGTTCTTCCCCATGCTTCCCGAAACATTAACGTAACCGGGCGACTCAACAGCATTAGTCTTCGGCTCAACCTTTCCTTTTTCGCCTGTAAATTGAACATCTTCCGGCAACACCATCCGCACCGAAAAGCCGCTGTATCCTTTTGCGTCTTCAGAGCCTCCAATAGAAAGCTTTTTCTCCCTTGCCAACAAGCTGATTTGAAAATCAATCCGACGGTAATTGTCTTTTTTCGGATGAATTGTAACCGTTGTGCTTTCAGTAACATAAGGCACCTTCCGCTCATCTTTCACCCATTTATCTGACAGCCAGTCAACCTCGGCTTTAAACACACCGATGCCATCTTTTTGCATCCTGAATTCCACGTCAGACACTTTCTGTTCAAAATCCTTAATCTCCCAGGGATCGCCAATTCTTTGCCCGTCGATCCACACCTGGTGCCACGCCCAGAAAATGCCACGGTGGTGCAGGTGGTCAACCGGAAAATCTTCGGTTAAAACAGCGCCGTCAACTCCCCACAGCGGATGAATGTAATTGCAACGCTGATAGTCCCCCTGATAATCTTTCATTGCCGTCTGATAGAAAAGAATTTTCTCTCCTTTTTCAAGGAAAAGAAAGCCCCCCTCCTCTTTTTTCATGGTTACCTGTGCGTTTAGTCCAAAGGAAAACAGAATCAGAAAAAGGCCTGCCGCGGTTTGATGTTTCATTGATATTTATGTCTTATTTAAGTAATTGTTCTACCAGCCACTTATCTTTCTGCTCATGCTGCTCGGGAAAAGCCCAGTGCTGAGTTTCCTGAAAAACATGCAACTCTTTGGGTGCCGTAATTACGTTGTAGGCCGCGTGCATCGAGGTAGGCGGACAAACATTGTCGTTGTATCCCCAACTGTACCATCCCGGAACTTTCACAAAGCGGGCAAAATTGACTACATCGTAATATTTCGAAGTTTCCACCTTTTCAGGTTTGTTGGTAAATGCATCGCGAAACATGTGTGGCCAACCGCCTGCGCGGCCATGCAAATACCCGGTTAAATCGGAAAGCGCAGGATACAAAGCGCCCAGGTAATCAATACGATCATCGAGCCCGGCAGTAATAATAGAAAGCGCTCCTCCCTGGCTGCCTCCGGTAACTGCAATATCTTCACCGTTGAAACAATCGAGTGTTTCTATAAAATCTACGGCGCGCACACATCCGAGGTAAACACGTTTAAAGTAGTAATTATCTTTATCATCCATGTTGGTAACCCAGTAACCGTCCAGCGCCCCCCAACGCAAATCGTCGTACACGCCTTTGTCTAGATTTACGGGAATCCCGTGAATACCAATCTGGAAAGTAATAACTCCTTTTTCGGCATTCCATGTATCGCCAAAATACGGCCTGATTCCGGCTCCCGGAACATGCAATATTGCCGGGTATTTTCCTTCGGCTTTTGGCTTGCACAAAATTCCGTAAATTTTCCCTTTTATATTATTGATGCTCACGTGATAAACATCCACTTTGTCGGTGCAGCGTTCGGGCATCAATGTTAAAACCGGTTTAACCGGTACTTTTGCCAAATCAGCTTTGGCATTTTCCCAAAAGGTTTCAAAATCGGAAGGAAGAGTTGTGGAGGGCTGAATATCGTCGGGTGAAAAACCGGCAGTGGCGTATGAGTAATAACTTTTCCCATCCACCTCAACCGAAGCGTGACATCTCAGGAACCCGGCGTCTTTAAACCGTTTGGCTTTTACCGAGGCGACTCCTTTTTTCAATGTTACCGTTCCTTCTTCCCATGCATCCATTTTTTCAGGGTTGATGGTGTATTTCACATCAATGCCTTCTAACGGAACATTATTTCGAAGCACTGTAATCTGAAATTCTGCCCTTTCGCCTTTTTCGTAGGTCCAGTCGGCGTGATTGGGGGTGACAATAACCTGAACCAGTTCTTTTCGAGGCTGGCTATTGCTTTGAAGGCAAAAACCGGCAATTAATAAAACTAAAAAAGCAAATCTGATCTTCATAATTTTGACTATTTATTCAATTTATTGTTAATATCATATCTACGTGTTCATCGCAAAATCCCACTATTCTGCAAGATATTTTAGCTTCGAAATTACAACTTTAATTGAATTTATGCCAGTTTCGAAAGCACAACCTCATGCTTCAAAGCTGCTACATTAAAGCGAACCATGCTAATTAGCCAAGAAAAACGGAATGTGATTAAAACACTGCCGTACATACTATGTACTGAAGAGCCGCTATCGATAAAAAAATAAAAACAGCCCAGTTTGCAGCAGTCGAGGGTGACAGAATAATTTATAAAAAATAGCTATCTTCCCTGTTGCAGACGATGCATATTGCGTATTGTAAAAAAACAACCGATATGACAACAACCCATTTTCAGGAAGAGCTGCTGGTTGAAATAAAAAACCAAGGTGCTGACTTCATACATTTTGTAGATATATCGCATTTGTCCGGCGAACAAAACAAAGGATATCCGACAGCGATTCTGTTTGGGATTGCTCTTTCAAAAACATACCTCCGGAAAGTTGCCGGAACGCCCGACTATGTAGAACAAATGAAAAGCAGTAAAACGATAGAAAACGATGAGTTTTACCTGACTGAAATGAAGACAGACGGAATTGCAAATCGCATTGAAGAATTCCTTGTTGAAAATAAATTTGAAGCTTATTCGCAATCGGAAAACAACATTATAAAAACCGGGTATTTCAACAAAGAACATCGAAAAACTCCGCTACCGCACAAAACAATTGCAATGCATGCCGGGATAGGATGGATTGGGAAACACAACCTTTTGGTAACCCCAAAATACGGAAGCGCAATCAGTATGTGTTCAGTTTTAACAAATGCTCCACTCAAATCGAAACGAGAAGAACCCATGGATTCGCGCTGCGGGGATTGCACCATTTGCCGGAAAGTTTGCAAAACAGGCGCTATAAAAGGCAACCTTTGGGAATATGGAATTGCGCGAGAAAAAATAATCGACGTTTTTTCCTGTACCACCTGCTTTCAATGTGTAGTGCAGTGCCCATGGACGCAGAAATATTTTAACAACAATTGAAAATATCTGAACCGCATTTAAAATCATATAATTATTGAAAGATGAAACTAATACTTCTGACCATTGCAGTTTTGCTTAGCGCCATTTCCTGCAACAAAGCGCAGGAAAACAGCAACGACCTTCCTACTGAAGACCAGCTTGTTTACGGTGGCGATTTCTCCATCATGAAAAAAAATGAAGATTTGGGAGGGCAATACAAATCGAACGGAAAGGCAATTGAAGGGTTTCGGCTGTTTAAAGACAATGGATACTCGTGGTGCCGGCTACGCATTTTTCATACACCCGACATGGAAGGGCCGGTTTGCAACAACCTGAAATACACCATTTCGCTGGCACAAAAAGCCAGTCAGTACGGATTCAAAATATTTCTGGATTTTCACTATTCCGACACCTGGACCGACCCCGGGAAACAATTTACTCCGGCTGCGTGGAAGAATTTGGATTTTGCAGTGCTCACCGACAGTGTTTATCAATACACTAAAAATGTGATGACCGCCATGAAATCAGCCGGGGTTTTCCCGGAAATGGTGCAAATTGGAAACGAAATTAACAACGGGATGCTGTGGCCGCACGGAAAACTTTGGGACAACAGCGGGAATGCCCGCTGGGACGAATTAACCACTTTGTTGAAAGCCGGCATCAGGGGAGTGAAGGATGTACACGGCGGAGCTGACATTCCAATAGTTATTCATGCTGCAACAGGTGGCAACCTGGTTGAGTCCGACAATTTCTACAGCAATATGCTACAGCGCGGAGTAAATTTTGATGTCATCGGGTTGAGCTACTACCCGTGGTGGCACGGTACGTTTGAAGACCTGGAGAAAAACCTCCAATTTCTTTCCAACAAATACACGCAGGAAATATCAATAGTAGAAACAGCCTATTTTGCCAACGGCTGGTATCCCGAGCCATCAAAAGATGTTCTCGATGTGCAACCCTTCCCGCCAACCGAACAAGGACAGTACGATTTTCTGAAAGCTTTAAATACGCGTCTTCAGAACTATCCAAAAGTAACCTCTGTTTATTACTGGAAACCCGACGGGCTGGAAATACCCGGCTCCGGAATCCCCTATTTGGGACGCAGTCTGTTCGACCGAAACGGGAACGCATTCAAGGGAATTTCTGCCTGGAAAACAGAAAATTAAATCAGAAACAGAATTCATTTTATGATTAGAATTTTATTTTTGTAGAATTCTAATACCAACTAAATTTTAAGTAATGATTCCATTTTCAAGAAGAAATTTTCTGAAGACGGCATCTGCGATTACTGCTGGTGCTGCGTTTATTCCCAACCTCATTAGTTGTTCTCCGTCAAAAAAGCTCAACATTGCTGTAATTGGCGTTGGCGGGCGGGGAGAAACCAATTGGGGTGCCTGCCCCGAAGAAAACATTGTGGCTTTGTGCGACGTGGACGAAAACCGCGCAGCCAAAGGTTTTAACACCTTTCCCAATGCGCGTCGGTTCAAAGACTTCCGCAAAATGTTTGATGAAATGGCCGGACAAATTGATGCAGTGCTTGTTTCCACGCCCGACCACACCCATTTTGCCGCCACCATGGCCGCAATGCAACTGGGCAAACACGTGTATGTGGAAAAACCGCTGGCACACAATGTATGGCAGTTGCGCACCCTCAAAAAAGCAGCACACCATTACAATGTAATCACACAAATGGGCAACCAGGGACATGCCACCGACGGCATCCGCCGCGTAAAAGAGTGGGTTGACGCAGGAATTATCGGGGAAGTAAAAGAGGTAATTGCATGGTTTAACGGCCCGGAGTTTGGCGAAGGAAAATACTTTACCAAACCGGCGCAGTTCCCCCCGGCAGAAGAACCAATCCCCGAAGGGTTTGACTGGAATTTATGGCTGGGCCCTGCAGCCGAACGCTCGTACAATCATGTTTATCATCCCAAATCGTGGCGCGGGTTTTACGACTTTGGCAACGCAGAACTGGGCGACTGGGCATGCCACACGCTCGATGCTCCGTTCTGGTCTTTGGAGCTGGGAATGCCACTGGCCACGGAAACACTGTTTAGCTCGGGAGCGCCCGAAGGCTTTCTTCCCGACCAGTCAATTATTCAATTTGAATTCCCGAAAAGAGGAAACAGGCCTCCGGTTACCCTCACCTGGCACGAAGGCGGGTTAAAGCCGAAAAACAGGCCCGAATGGAAGCTGGACGAACTGCCGGGCTCCGGAATGATAATGGTTGGCGAAAAGCAAAATATTATTACCGGCGGAAGGCCAAACAACGCCCAGCTTATGATGCCGAAAGCCGAATGGGAAAACTGGGTTGCCAATGAAATGCCCGAGGCTACCATTCCGCGCATTGAAGGCGGCCCGCAACAAGAATTTCTGGATGCAGTAAAAGGAAACGGCCCGCTGCCAGGCTCCAACTTCGATTATGCCACCGAACTCACCGAAATGTCACTCATCGGGGTGCTGGCGCAACGTTTCAATACGCGCATTGAATACGATGCAAAAAACATGAAAGTAACAAATAGAGAAGATTTAGACCGCTACATTAAGGAACCGGTGCGGAATGGTTGGAGTTACGGAGAAGAACTTTGACAGAACTTCCTGTTTGAAAATTTAAACAACGACTTTTTTTAGACATCGTTCGTTTGCTAACAAACCGGACGATGTCTTTTTTTGCAAAAAATTACAGATTTGTTTTCCAACGAAACTACTTCAGGTATCGGCGTTTTTCGCGGTTGCTCATTTCCAATCCTCTTACTTCATCAGGATGAAACACTTTGTATTTTTGGGAGGCGAGCAAGAGCCCGGCATCCTTTTCTCCTGTTAAAAATTGGGGAATAATAAACCGAATATCGGCAGAATTCAGGCTGTGCTGAAAAATTAAAACGACTAGTTCTGTGCTCCCTGCAGCCACTGCTCCCAACTGTTGCCCGGCAAAAACTTTCTCGCCAACCTTTAGCTTTTTGTCGTTATCAACCACGTTATGATAGCAAATCAGAGTGCCGTCCGGCTGCAAAAGTGTTACGGCATTTTTCCAGGTATGATACCATGTTTGCGGATCGCCCGAACGCTTTGCTCCCACCACTTCAACAACAGTGCCGGTGCGACTGGCAAAAACCGGATCGCCTGGTTTTGCATAAAAGCCGGTGGCGTTCCACGACTCAGGCAACCCCGATCCCCAAAAGCCGGTCAGATTTTTCACATCAAAAATAGCCACTTCGCTTCCCCGAGCAAAAGGGATCAAATAAGGGAAGTCGAGATCAGCCAGCGACATGGGGTTTGATTTGAATGTTTTTATCTGGTAATTAAACCTGGGCGCCTCAGCATCAGGGTAACGCTGCAAAGTAAACAGGCTGTTGAAACCTGGTTCCAGCAGCTTAATGTATGGCAGCGGTTCGTTAAATGTGGTATTCTCCAAATCGGCAAAATCGATATTCAAAAAAAGCGGTGCCGGCGTATTATTGTAGGCAACAAAATCCACATCGCCAACCCCGTTATAATTGGCTTGTACTTCAACTAACTGGGCGTAGGTTTCAAAAAACAGAAAGAAAAACGCAATAAAAAAAAAGAGTCTGTTCATGGTTACACAATTGTTTGGTCTTTAGTCTTTTTTATTCTGTTGTAGCATCAACAACATTCTGTCTCGAATAAAACGCAATTATCTGATTAATGGTATTATTTCTTCAGCAAAATCGGGAAATTCTTTCAGCAACCGGCCATCTGCCAGTTCAAAATCTTCGAAATGAAAACCGGGAGAAACAGTGCACCCCGCAAGGGCATAACCGCCCGGGTTAAGCAGGCGGGCAGCGAACCATGTATTTTTTGGAACAATTACCTGAAATGTCTGCCCGCTTTCCGGGTCATTTCCAACCAGATACTTTTTCAATTTTCCGCGTTCAAGCGAAATAATTTCTATTGCAGAATTACCTGCGTAATAATGCCAAATTTCATCAGATTTTATCCGGTGAAATGCTGAAAAACAATCGCCTTCGAGCAGGTAATAAATGGACGTGGCAAAGCTCCGTTCTCCACGAAAATTAGCTGGCAAGCCCGTTTGCGGAACAACATCGTCCGACAAATAAATCTCATGATACCATCCACCCTCCGGATGCTTTTCCAACCCAAGTTTTTCGATCCAATACTTTGCTGTTTTCATACCATTTAGTTTTCTTCGTATTTTCAAAAGTAAAAATTAATATTGCTTTTTAATCCTGCATGGTGGGAAAAACCGGAAAATGTATTCAAAAGAAGAAGCGAAAAAAATAAGATTGCAGTTTTGGACACAATTTGGCAAACGCTGCGAAATACACCCTTTGCTCAGGCAGCGTCAGAAAAAGTGGATGCTCCACCGCACCAAAATACAGGGAGTTGCACTGCGTTTTGAGGCCGACCGTAATGATGCAAAAGTTATTCTGGAATTGAGTCAGCGTAGCGAAGACAAGCGTCTGAAAGCCTTCGAAGTTTTACAGAACTGCAAAGTAATTCTCGAAGACGGCTTTTCAGACGGCCTGCTTTGGGAGTTTTTTCATGAACGGGAAGACAGCGGACAGCAGGTTTGCCGGATATACAATATTTTACCACACGTAAATATGTACAGGCAAAAGCAATGGCCCGATATATTCAATTTCTTCATTGAGAATATGAGCCGCCTGGAAGAAAACTTTTTGCAAATTCGAGACGTGTTACAAGAAGAGATGGAACAATATTCAGCCTAAACAGAAATTAAACATCCTCAGCTTTAACCGTGATTTTTTTCTGAACCGGAGTACTTCGTCCGGTAAAAATCGTACACAACACATTCGAAAAAACATTTTTTTCCTCATTTTACTTCGTGATATTTTTCTCAAATACGCCTCAAAATGCCAAATAATACTCTTCTCCGTTAAACAACCCATTTTTTTCACAAAAAAAATCAAATCAACAACACACTATAAATCAACTGATTAAATCAATTCTTCAAAAAATAATAGAAAATATTTAGTACTATGTATTGCATGGTATTATTTTTTATTTATATATTTGCATAACAAACAACAGGGTTTTGAAAAGTACATGACAAAAAAAAGTTCTATAAATTTTGTAACGAAATAAAAACTCAGGCGTCTTAAAAGTGAAAATTGAAAAACAAAGACAGAAACAATTAAAAAAATTAATAAAAAAAGGAGACTAAGTCATGAAAACAATGAACAACAAATTACAAAAAACAGGAATGGGTACACTGACAATTATTGCAGCATTGGTTGTAACATTTTTAACTCTCGATGTTTACCGGGCAAATGCCGGCAACAACAAATTAAATGAAGCTGCTTATACAACGTCGGATGCTGAAATAGCTGCATTTGCAAACTACCTGACCGAAGAAAAAGAGGCTGAACTGAACACCGAAACATGGATGCTGAATGTCGACAATTTCTTTATGGACTACCATCTGGCTGAATCAACAGATGCTCCGCTTGGGCTCGAAGCCTGGATGAAAGATTTGAACTATTTCGGGAACTTCGCGTACCTCGAAACAGAAGCAGAAGAAGCGCTGAATCTGGAAAGCTGGATGCTGAACGAAAATTTGTTCGAATCCAATGCAACAAAAGCAACCACCACGGAAGTTTCCGGTCAGAGAACTCCGTTTGGCAGAAGAACCATGATTCTAATGACAGACAATGACCCTAAACTGAAAGTAGAATACTGGATGTTAGATTACCGCCGCTGGAACATAAAATAACAGCCACGAAAACAAAGGAAAACAGAAACAAAAAAGCCGGTTAACTGCCGGCTTTTTCTTTTTTATACGAACTTATTTTGTGTTGTTTTTTACTGCAATCATCTTCAAAAATCCCAATACAATATCGAACATCAAGTCCGTTTTCCTGTCTCAGAAAACTTTTTCAGGTTGCTTAATACTCGTTATGAATATCAGTCAGAACTTCGTACCCGGTTGGGGTAACCAAAATAGTGTGTTCAAACTGTGCCGACAATTTATTATCGATGGTGCGTGCAGTCCAGCCATCTTTTTTATCAATTGAAGTGGATGACCTGCCTTCGTTAATCATCGGTTCGATGGTAAAAATCATACCGGGCTTCATTTTCGGACCTCTGTTCCTGCGCGATGTATGGTCAACCTGCGGTTCTTCGTGAAACTCCAGTCCCACGCCGTGTCCACAAAATTCCCAAACCACGCCAAAACCTTTTGCTTTCGCATAACGACTAATCACAAAACCAATATTTCCAAAGTAATTTCCCGGTTTTACCTGCTGAATACCCAAATCTAAACAATGACGGGTTACTTCAATTAGCTCACCTGCGTCCGGGGTAATTTCACCAACAGTAAACATGCGCGATGTGTCGCCATAATATCCATCGAGAATAGTAGTAATATCGATATTCAGAATATCGCCATTTTTCAATATAGTATTTGCTGACGGAATGCCATGACAAACCACTTCATTGAGCGAAATACAACTTGATTTCGGGTAGCCATTGTAACCTTTGGTTGCCGGAATAGCATTGTGTTCACGAATGAATTCCTCTATTTTATCATCAATAAACTCTGTATTAACACCTTCTTTAACAAATTGCGCTGCGTAATCGAGCGTCTGAGCTGCCAGTTTGGAGCTCTTCCTAATCCCCTCTATCTGTTCCGGGTTCTTAATAATTATACCACCCATATTCTATATTTTTGTGCAAAATTGGTCAAATTCACTGGTTTTTCAAAACCGAACAATACTTTTGCAAAAAAGTTTAAGAAGAAGTTTAAAGCCCCGGGAATTATGACTTTATTTACCGGTTCGCCATTCTGTTCTTTAACCTTTGTTCAAATAAAAAATGAAACACATCAATCATTTATCAACGCGTTCCTATTTCATTAACCGTTTTGGAAAACTTTCCACATCGTTTATGTTTTACCAGATGCAGGATATTGCATGGGAACACGCGGCAAAACTGGGATTTGGATATGACAACCTGAAACAGGACGAGCAGTTTTGGGTGCTTTCTAAGTTACTTGTAAAAATAGATCGCCGGCCGGTTTGGGGCGAAGATTTTGCCTTGGAAACATGGTCGCGCGGCACCGACGGATTTTTTGGCTACCGCGATTTCAATTTCGTTGACAAGCAGGGTGCCAATATTATACAGGCCACCAGCAGCTGGCTGGTACTGGATGCCAAATCCAAAAGAATTGTAAGATTGAATGATTTTACAAACTTTCCCAAATACGAAGAAAGTGTGTTCGGAAACAACGCCGGGAAAGTTTCTACTCCGAAAAGCAACGATAAGCTGGAATTTACCCCGGTGCGTTTCAACGAGATTGACATTAACCAGCACTTTAACAGCGGCCGTTACATCGAACGAATTATCGACAGTTTCAGCTTTGATTTTCATCAGGCAAATGAGCTGATTGAATTTGAGGTGAACTTTTTAAAAGAAGGCATGCCCGCAGACAGGCTGGCGGTAAAAAAACAAGTGCTTGATGAAAACCACTACATGTGCAGCGTTGTGCGCGAAAGCGACGGAGCAGACCTCATCCGTGTTCGGTTAGTTTGGAAGAAAAGAAAGTGATTATTTTCGAGAAAAACGCCCGGCCTGACGAATCAGTTCTTTGCCGAGTGAGTTTTCAGTGCAACTTTTTTCACCAGTCGTCCTACTTTTTTCGGCACCCTTATTTGTTTTGCCGATTCGCGCCTGGTTAACAACATTGGAGCCGACACACCGAGAGCCAGAACCATTAACACGAAAAACGCTTTTAACCCGTTTCTGACTGTATCGTCGAGTAATTGCGTATAAACTGTTGGCGTGGAATCATTCGTAAGCCGAATAAGGCCGAGCATCATTCGGTACGCAAAAGCACCTGGAACCATCGGAATTACTGAAGGTATTGCAAATACAAATGGTGGAGCATGACGAAAATGTGCTGCATAAATACTCAAAAAACCAACGAGCATTGCGCCAAAAAATGAACCTATTATTATTCCGCCGCCCAGTTGCATGGTAATCAGTTTTAATGTTCCGCCAAGCGCGCCAAGCAAAAATATGACCCACACCGTGCGAACCGGCACATTAAAAAGTATTGCAAAACCAACAGATGCAAACCCCAGCCAAATCCAGTTTTCAAAAAATACCGAATAATCCATTAAATGTTATAAATTAAAATTGAACACAACATTCCAAATGCAATGGCAAAAGATATAATTAAGCCATTTGTTCCCCGCACAATACCATTCATTATGTTGCCGTTTAGCAAATCAGACAAAGAATTAATCAACGGAATTCCCGGAATCAGATACAAAACACATGTAGCAAGTGCAAATTCGGGGTTGCTCCCAACGTGGTATTTCACAAATGCACCGGCGATGAGACATGCAACAAACGACGCCACGAAAACACACAAGTAACCGTTAAATTTTCGTTTGGCTGCCTCCTGCTTAACAAAAAGGCCAATAAACGTGGCAACAAAAACCACCAGCATTTCAACGGCACCACCTCCGGCAAGCCTGCAAAAAGAGGCCCCGGCAAGCGCAACAGTAGAGAGCACCACTATCCGCGGATAATGTGGCAGTGCTTTCAACCGTTCTATTTCATCCCAAATTTGCTGGTAGCTCCAGTCTTCTTCCACAATCCGCCAGCTCATTCGGCTAATGCCGCTAACCATCCTAAAATTAGACCCGTGCGCCAAGGTACGTTTTAAGCTGCTGTGGAAATAATCATTTCCTTCGGCAGAAAGCGACAACATTAAAGCGCGGTGGGTAATCAGCAGGTCGGCAGTGTAACCGTATGCATTGGCAATACGCAATACTGTAACGCGTATTCGCATTGAATTAGCACCAGAAGTCATTAACAATGCTCCTACTTCCAACAGTATTTTACCTAACTCTTTCCCAGAATTCAATCCGGAGTTTTCCATAAACCATCCATTTTTGCCGTGCGAAATAAACACATTTTAACTTCATGAATACAATTTATGAAAATTCATCTTTCGAATTTAAATTTATGTTATCCCTGGGCGAAAACTTTTCACTGTTTTTTCAAAAAAAGACGCTATTTGCCCCAATTCAAAAGAAAAAAAACAAAAGTGATTTTTCGCGCATTCTGAATTACTCGGAGAGCAACTGTTGAATTTTTTCGATTTTTTGTGGCATGGGCAGATGCCCGTCAACCCAGTAAATTTTTGTTCCGCGTTTTTCCATGCCCCGAAACCAGGTCATCTGCCGTTTGGCAAATTGGTGGATGGCAATTTCCAGCTGTCTGAACATCTCCTCGTAGGAAAGTTCGCCAATTAAATGAAGTGTAAGATACTTGTACTCCAGCCCATAATAAATCAATTGTTCTGGCGTTAATCCCAAATCCAGCAGTTTTTGCACCTCATCCAGCATCCCTTGTTCAAGCCTCTGTTTCAGCCTTTTCGTAATCCGGCTACGACGGGTTTCCCGGTCAAACTTCACCCCGATATTCAGGCTGTTTATTTTGGGCATTGACGTTTCCAAATCCGGATTTTCGCGGGAATACATTTCTATTTCGATGGCACGAATGGCACGACGGTCGGTTTCAACGTCTGTTTTATTATGCAAATTCGGTTTCATTTGCTGAAGAATTTCGGTAAGCTCCTGCAGTGTTTTCCCTTCCAGCTTTTTCCGCAATTCTTTATTGGGCGGAACATGAATAAGTTTATAATCTTTAAGTACGGCTTCAAGATACAAGCCGCTTCCTCCGCACAGCACCGGGAATTTTCCTTTAGAACGAATCGTGTTAAAAACCTCGATAAAATCTTCCTGAAACCGATACACATTATAATGATTTCCCGGATCCTCAATATCGACCAGATAAGACGGTATTTCAACGCCATCCACAAAATAGTCGACATAATCTTTTCCGGTACCAATGTCCATTCCCCGGTAAACCTGACGCGAATCTGCAGAAATAACTTCGCCTTCTATTTCTGCGGCCAAATGTGCTGCCAGTCCGGTCTTTCCGGTAGCGGTGGGCCCCAAAATTGTAACCAGGTTATATTTTGACTTTTCTAAATTCATGTATTTATTTGAATACAAAACTATGAATTAAAAATAATTGTAATGCCCCAAACCTAAAAATACCTTTTAACGAAGGTCAAACATCTCGAGGTTTTAACTTCGATACTCCTCTGTTTACGCCAAGCGACAAACGCATATTGCACTTTTCAATGAGCATCTTTAAGTAATAATTGCTAAATACGTTGTGCATTTTGTATCTTTGTGAAAAATAGTTTAGAAAATTATGAGAATATTATATCAGAAATTTGAAACTCTTTTACAAAATACGACAACAAATTTTAAGCGATATTTATATGACAACGTTTCGTGGGAAAGCCGGATGATTGGTATTATAGGTGCACGTGGAGTTGGAAAAACCACAATGATTCTTCAGCATATAAAAGAGAAATTAGATAGCAAAAAAGCCTTATATGTATCTGCTGATGATATGTATTTTGGAGAAAAAAAATTGATTGATTTAGCGGATGAATTCTACAAAAATGCCGGAGAATATTTATTTATTGATGAAATTCACAAATACACTAACTGGTCACGAGAACTAAAAAACATTTACGACTCATTTCCTACATTAAAAACTGTATTTACGGGTTCTTCTGTACTTGACATTCTAAAAGGCTCTGCAGACCTAAGCCGACGAGCAATCATATACAAATTACAAGGACTATCTTTTCGCGAATATTTAAAATTATTTCATAATTACGATACGGAAATTTACTCTTTAGAACAAATCATAAATAACGATGTAAAACTTAACGATATCCGTCATCCATTACCTCTGTTTAATGAATATTTGAAACGTGGATATTATCCATTTGGAATCGAAAATGAAATGGATCTACGTTTAGGACAAATTATCGTTCAAACATTAGAATCAGATATTCCGCAATATGCAAATCTAAATGTGGGGACAAGTCGAAAACTTAAACGATTGCTTGCAATAATTGCAGAAAGCGTACCTTTCAAACCCAATTTTTCAAAAATATCAGGAGTAATTAATGTAAGTAGAAATTCCTTAGATGATTATTTTTCATATATGGAAAAAGCAGGCCTAATTGGACAGTTACGGAATGAGACCAGCGGAATTAGAGGATTGGGAAAAGTTGACAAGGTGTATTTAGACAATACAAATATCAATTACAACTTGGTTGGAGAGAAATCAGATATTGGGAATTTGAGAGAAACATTCTTTTTCAATCAAATGCGAGTAAAGAATGAAGTAATATCTTCAAAAAAAGCAGATTTTGTAATTGATGATTATACGTTTGAAATTGGAGGAAAAAATAAGCAACAGAACCAAATTGACAGAGACGGTAAATCATTTGTTGTAAAAGACGATATAGAATATGGTTATCTCAATGTGATTCCACTTTGGGCGTTTGGCTTGAATTATTAAAAAAAAACAATACCTAGCTTTAACATTTTGTAGATTTCATAGGGTTTTTAACGTTTAGGCTTTTATCAAAATAAAACGTAACGGTTGACAGTGACGCTCTCCAAAATCCGCCCCGACAACATTTACCAACCGTTTAAGCAACCACTGATTAATAAACTAATTTTGCCCTCAAACGAAATGTTACTTTCGTGTTCTGGCATAAAGATTGCGCCTGAATATTTTTATAAAATTTCTTATGATAAAAACCATTACCCGCTGTCGACAATAAACTCAAAACAAATGAAAAAGTTCCTTTTAATTGCAGTTATTTCCACGCTCTCGTTAAACCTGTTCTCGCAGACTTTCAAGCTTGAAACGGTATTCTCCGATAAACGAACGGAAACATATTTATCGTATTGGAAGCCTTTGGATGCTGACTTCGAAACTGGCTCCCAATATTTTTCGTTGTGGGGTTACCAACTTTACTTTGACGACTGGGTTAACGGAGCATACGAAACCGAATACTTCAAAGGAAGTGCAACCGAGACATTCAACTTCTTGACCGAAATTATTCAGTTCACCGAAAAATATAAACACGAAGACAAAATTGTAACGTATATTTCGGGAGTGCAGATTAAAACCATAAATCAACTTGGTTTTAAATATACTTTAGTGTATGATAAAGAGCGCAAGGTGGTTTGTATGTTCAAACAAAAACAATGGGAAGAGATTCTCCATCAGTTTGAGTCGTATTGTACGAAAGCCGGAATCAATTACGAACACGATAAATAAACGATGCTGCGCCGGTTAACTACGATTTGTTTTTTTGCATGAAAAAGAATTTTCAAATAACGAAACAGCCATGATAAAAGAAGCTTGTGTTGAAACGCTACAGGAAGCATTGCTGGCCGAAAAAAACGGAGCCGGCCGAATTGAGCTCTGTGCAGACTTGTCAACCGGGGGACTGACGCCACCGGCAGAACTTTTGAAGCAAGCCTGTTCAGTTCTGAAAATCCCCGTAATGGCGATGGTTCGTCCCCGTCCGGGTAACTTTATTTATTCGGAAAATGAAATTGATCAAATGAAAAACGATATTGATCTGGCCAAAAAATCGGGCGCTGCCGGAGTTGTTTTCGGACTGCTAACTGCCAACAATGAAATAGACATTCCCAACACGCAGTTACTGGCCGAATATGCCCGCCCACTTCCGGTCACTTTTCACAAAGCCATCGACGTATTGAAAAATCCCCCGGAAGGAGTCCGATCATTAAAAAGCATAAAAGGAATTAAACGGATTCTCACATCGGGAGGAAAAGCTACTGCCAGAGAAGGTGCGGCTGTTATTCGAAAAATGATGGAGGTGGCCGGAGAAGATCTGATTATTTTGGTGGCAGGGAAAGTCACCCACAAAAACCTGGAAGAAATAAAGCAACTGACCGGAGCGAAAGAACTCCACGGAAAAAAAATTGTTCCGATATAAAAAAAAACGGACAGCCCAAAGGCCATCCGTCTTCACACAAATACTATCTATTAGTAACTTACACTTAAATTTAGCTTCATTCTATCTTTTACTCAACACATCTTTTTCGTAAGTCAGTATTTCTGAAATGTAATCTTCGCCTGCCGGAACATCGTTTAACAGGCAGTAATAATCCCAAATAGCACCAAACGGTTTGGTTTTCAATTCTTCGAGCATAGCCAGCCGTTCGAAATAACGTCCTTCTTCCTCCATTTTAACCAACTGAGCAGTCGGCTCCAGCAGAGCAATAAGAAAAGCTTTTTGTGCAGCACGTGTACCAACTACGTAAGCACCTATCCGGTTAATTGAAGCATCGAAAAAATCGAGCCCGGTATTTACACGGCCAAAAAAATTGTTACGGACAATCTCGGATGCAATAAGCTGCACTTCTTCGTTGAGGGTAACCACGTGGTCAGAGTCCCAACGTACCGGACGCGTAACATGAAGTAGAACTTCATCTGTAAACTGAAGGCACGACGAAATCTTATCGCCCACCTGCTCTGTGGGATGAAAATGCCCGTTATCCAAACAAATCAGCTTATTATTTTTGATGGCGTACCCCAGGTAAAAATCGTGCGAACCCACGGTCATCGACTCGGCTCCGATTCCAAAAAGCTTGCTCTCCACGGCATCTTTCAAATACTCTTTTGAAAACTCATTTTCGTATCCCTCGTCGAGCGACTTTTTCAAAAGTGCGCGGTAACCGTTTCTGTCAACCGGCACATCTTTAGAACCGTCCGGAATCCAGGTATTGTGCACACATGGAGTTCCCAACTGTTTTCCCATTTCTGCACCAATTTCCCGGCAACGTTTCATGTGTTCCACCCAAAATTTTCTGATTCCTTCGTCTTTTGAAGAAAGCGTAAAACCACTGTCAGCTTTCGGGTGCGAAAAATAGGTTCCGTTAAAATCAAGGCCGATTCCCAGATTTTTAGCCCAGTCAATCCATCCCTGAAAATGCTCAACTCCAATTTCGTCGCGATCAACCAGTTTTCCGCCAAATTCGCCGTAAATAGCATGCAGATTCAGGCGTTGTTTCCCCGGCAACAAGTGCATCACCTTTTCAAGGTCGGCACGCATTTGCCCAATGGTTTTGGCTTTACCGGGATAATTACCGGTTGTCTGAATCCCTCCGCCGGACAATGCTGCATCCGGTTTTTCAAAACCTCCCACATCATCGGTTTGCCAGCAATGCAAACTAATTACAACTTCTTTCATTTTATCAATGGCTTTCTCTGCTTCCACTCCAATTGCAGCATACTGCTCTTTCGCCAGTTGATACGCTTTTTCAATTTGTGTTCTATCCATAATATTCTTGTTTCAATTTGTGTTATAGCGGGTAACTAAACCGGTATTTTCCTGAACCCAGTTTCAACGTCACGCCCTCTTCATTTTGTTTTGCGTTATTATCAGAATCACTTTTTAACGGCGCAGAATTCAACACAACTTTACTCATTGAAGCTGAAGGGAGTTTAACAGTTGCAGTTGTATTTGCAGGAATCCTCACATCATAAATCATCTGTTCCCCTTCAATTTTCCAGCCCGATTCAATTTCACCGTACATCGATTTATAAGTTGCTTTAGCATTGGTCAGCCCGCCCCCGGGATGCGGAGCGAGGAAGAAATGTTTGTACCCCGGTTCTTTTTCGTCAATCTGAATTCCGGCTACATAATTATACAGCCACTCGCCAATTGCGCCGTAAGCATAGTGGTTAAAACTGTTCATCCCGGCATTTTGAAATGACCCGTCGGGTTTCTGCCCGTCCCAGCGTTCCCAAATGGTGGTTGCCCCTTGCGTAACCGGGTACAACCACGATGGATATTCTTTGCGGTTCAGCAGCATAAACGCCAAATCTTCGTAACCATTATCCGAAAGCGTTTTGCACAGCAGCGGAGTTCCCACAAAACCGGTAGTTAGGTGTTTGAATTTACGGACATCTCCGGCAAGGTATTCTGCCGCTTTGGGGACTAATTTTTCAGGAAGAAGTTCAAACGCCAAAGCAAGCGAATAGGCTGTTTGCGTATGCGAAACCAATCGCCCGGAAGGAGCCACAAATTCGTTGACAAAAGCTTTCTTTACCAAATCTGAAAGGGTTGCATATTTTTCAGCATCTTCAGTTTTCCCCAAAACCAGGGCAATTTCAGAAAGAAGCCTACTGGAATATGCATAATATGCGGTTGCAATAAGATCTTTTTCGGTAGTTGCACCCGGATAATCAGAACGGGTAGTTGCAAAAGCAAGCCAGTCGCCGTAATGCGTGTCACCAATCCAAAGGTAATCATCCCCTGCCCTGCTTTTCATATACTCCACCCAGGCTTTCATACTCGGATACTGCACTTGCAAAATCCGCTCGTCTCCGTATGCCAGGTAAGTTTGCCACGGCACAATTACTGCGGCATCAGCCCAGGCCGTTGACCCACCGGCGCCATTCAATACATCCGGAATAACATGCGGAACCTTTCCGTCAGCCCCCTGATCGGCGGCAACATCTTTCATCCACTTTGTGTAAAACGCAGCAACATCAAAGTTGAAAGCTGCAGTCGCACAAAACACCTGAGCGTCGCCTGTCCAGCCAAGCCGTTCATCGCGCTGCGGGCAATCGGTTGGCACATCTAAAAAGTTGCCTTTTTGTCCCCACTGAATATTATGCTGAAGCTGATTAATGAGCGGCTCGGAGCAGACAAATGTTCCGGTTGGCTCCATGTCTGAATAAATAACAACTCCGGTAATATCATCCAACTCAGGCGTACCCGGGAAGTTTTCAACTTTTAGGTATCTGAAACCATGAAAAGTAAACCGAGGCTCATAAATTTCCTCACCATCTCCTTTCAAAATATAAACGTCTGTTGCTTTGGCGGCGCGAAGGTTTTCGATGTAAAAATTGCCGTCCTTATCGAGCACCTCGGCGAATTTAAGCGTAACAGCCTTTCCTCTTTCCCCTTTTACTTTCATTCGTACCCAGCCAACCATATTCTGGCCCATATCAAAAACAACTTCGCCTTTGGGTGTGGTGATTATTTCGACGGGTGAGATTTCTTCAACTGCTTTTACCGGGACACCCTGCGGGGCAATTAGCGTATTTTTCGGATGATTTAGTGTTTCAACTTTTCCCCAGCCGGAATCATCAAATGCTGTGGTTGCCCACCCCGGCATTTCCAGTCGGGCATCGTAAGTTTCGCCATTGTATATATCAGAAAAAACCAGCGCCCCGGTTGTCGCCTTCCAACTTTCATCTGTACCAATTGTCTCTGCGGTTCCGTCAGAATAAGTTATATGAAGCTGTGCAATCAGAGCCACATCATTGCCGTAATAACTGTGCTGATTCCGGAACCCAATATTTCCCCGGTACCAGCCGTCGCCTAAAATAGCGCCCAAAGAGTTTTGGGATTTTAACATGGACGTAACGTCGTAAGTTTGATACTGAATCCGCTTTCCATAACTGGTCCAGCCCGGAGTGAATAACTCATCGCCAACCTTTTCTCCGTTCAGGTACAATTCGTACAATCCCAATGCAGAAGCGTAAATTCTCGCTGATTTCACTTTTTTTGCTGCCGAAAATTCTTTTCGCAAATACTGGCATGGCTTTGAGCCCTCTGCCTGTTTCTCTTCTGCCATCATAATCCACGAGGCCGACCATTGTTCCGGGGAAAGCATTCCCGTTTCCCAGTAGGCAGGTTCGCTCCATTTTGTGGCTTTATTCTGGTTGTCCCAAATGCGCACCTGCCAATATACACGTTGCATTGCCCCCTGTTCAGGCCCCTCATATTCCACATTGACCGACTGGCTGCTGTTCACTTTTCCTGAACTCCAAATCAATTTATTTTTTCTGTTCAAATTAGATGGCGAATCAGCCACCCTGATTTCGTATGCAGCCTGCGACACATTTTCGTTTTCGGAAAGTATTTTCCAACTCAGTCGCGGTTTTTGTACATCAATACCAATCGGATTGGTATGGTATTCACAAACCAGTTCTGTTACCCGGGTAATTTCTGCGGCGGAAACACCCATGCTGCTCATAATAAATACCGCAGCCAAAAGCTTCGTCCATTGAACTATCCGTTTCATATTTTTATTGTTTTAGTTTAAAATGCTTCACTACTCCATAAAAAACAATTCTTCCAAAGGAATCGTCACCGGTGAATTGTCGGGGTTCGTTTTCATAATATCCGACATAAACTTCCACCATTTTTTAACAATTTCGGTCTGCCCCAAATCCTGCGATCCTCCTTCCCCGCTCACTTTCTGAAAAGCGAAAAGGGTGTTTGTCTCTTCGTCCAGAAAAATGGAGTACTCGCTTACTCCGGACTCTTTTAAAAGTTTCTTCAGCTCTGGCCATATTTGGTCGTGCCGTTTTTTATACTCTTCTTTTTGCCCCTGATTCAGGTGCATTTTAAAAGCTACGCGTTCCATTATCCAAGTGCATTAAGTTCAGGATACAACCATTTGGCAGCCCCAACAACGATAACTGCCAGCAGAATAGCAAAAATCCCCATCAGAATAGTGAAATACGTTTTTTTGGAAACGCCTTTCCATTCTCTGCGGTAAAATCCCCATAAATTAGAAGTCAGGATTATAGTTGACATGTGCAAAATCCACGAGCTTGCACCATTGCCAATTTTGGTTTCGCCCATGCCGTAAAAGAAAAATTGCATAAACCACATTGTTCCGGCCAAAATGCAGAACAGGTAATTGCGGGTTAACGGCGTAGATTTATCTGTAAAATCGCCATAAGTACGATTTTTCAAAATCAGATACCCGGTCCACAGCACATTGGTTGTTAAACCTCCCCAAAGGATAACAAAAAAGGTAATATTGTTCTGAAAGATGTAATTGCCCGAGCCACCGGGATTCATCGCCAGCCAATTGTTATTGGCAATTTCGGCCATTGGTTTACCTGCATCAATACCAAAGCTAAAGAATGCACTTAACACGCCAGACACAATCGCAATAATCAATCCTTTCGACAAGCTGAACTCAGTATTAACGCCGTCTTTCGCCCCACCTAAATCTTTATCCTTTTGCAAGCCGGCTCGGCCGCACAAAATAATTCCGACTACACAAATCAGCACGCCAAACAACACCAGCAATCCTCCGGTGCTGCCAAGCAGGTCTGTAAAAGAAATTCCTTCCGGAATGTACTGGTTGACCCCGGGTATATTACGAATAATAGGCAACCCCAGCGAACCAACTACCGATGTAATACCAAGCAAAACAGAGTTGCCAAGCGACATTCCGAGGTACCGAATTGCCAGCCCGTAAGTAAGGCCTCCCACACCCCAAAGCAATCCCATTATATAAGTTGTTCTTAAAACACTGCCTGTGGAAACCGACAAAATTTCCTGGTAACCGGGAATAGTTAACCGAACAGCCAGGTATGGTACAATCAGCCACGAGAAAATTCCGCCGGTAATCCAGTAAATCTCCCATCGCCACTTTTTCACCCAATTGTAGGGCATATAAAAACTCCCGGACGCAAAGCCCCCGATAGAATGGTAAAGAATCCCTAAAATAACTTGCATTTTTTGTTCCTTTAGATTTGATTTAGAGCAGTAATATTAATTTATATCTTTGAGGTAAAATTATAGCAGTTAGGAGAATTCTCCAATACACAAAATGCTCTGCTATTTGCATTTTTTGACACAAACCAATGAAAAAGTTTTTCAGATACCTGACCACGGCTGCTGAAGATATAAACTGGGGCATTTATTTAAAAACAGCAGGCTCGTTAAACATCCCGCCCCAGGAGGAGTATCCACCCATTGAGCATCCGTCGGGCTACTATTTCACATGGGAACAGGGACGAAAATTGCAGGAGTACCAACTCAACTACATTACCGAAGGGGAAGGAATATTCGAAAACAAAACCGGAACTTTTCCGGTAAAAGCGGGGAGCCTTATGGTTATTTCACCGGGAATGTGGCACCGTTACAAGCCAAATTTCCAGTCGGGCTGGACCGAAAACTATATAGGTTTTAAAGGAAAAGCGATTGAAAATTTTATGAAGCACCGGCTGTTTTCTCCGGAGCATCCCGTAATACAGCTAGGTGAGCGCGAAGAAATACTGGATACTTTTCTAAAAATCTTCGATCTGATTGAAGCTGAACAACCCGGGTTTCAACACATTGCTTCCGGGCTAATTATAAAACTGCTGGGGTATCTCGTGGCGTTTGACAAGCAAAAAGAATTCTCGGGAAAACCTATTGCCCGAATTATTGAAGAAGCCCGCTTCAGAATGCGCAGTGAAGTGGGCAGAAACTTCGACATCGAAAAGTTTGCCGCAGAAAACAACGTCGGATACTCGTGGTTTCGCCGGATGTTTAAAAACTACACAGGCCTGTCGCCGCGGCAATATTGCCTTCAGCTAAAAATCATACGGGCAAAAGAGTTGTTGCTGAGCACCGACCTTTCGGTAAAAGAAATCAGTTACGAATTGGGGTTTGAATCCATCCACTATTTTAGCCGGGTTTTTAAACAAAAAACGGGGAAAAGTCCGAGCGATTTCAGGGGATAGTGTTTTTCACAGCTTTTGCAACCAATGGCAAATGCTTTCCTCCAAATGCTTCCTCTTGAAAATTGGAGAACAACTGAATTTCGCCAAACCCGGCGTCTTTCATCAGGTTGAATAACTCGGCGCTTTTTAACGCATAAAGCGGCACTTCATTAGAAATTAACTGTTTCTCCTTTTTTAGCTGAAGCTCAGTCTGAAAGCGAACCAGTGAACTGCTCCCGTCAAAAACGTACCTGCGCAAAAACCTGATCTTTTCAGACTCAACTACAGGCAATTCTGAAACCTGCCCGGCAAGAATATAATCGTAGTTCAGAATCTGCAACAGAAACTTTCCTCCCGGCCTCAAAACAGCACAAACTCCCCTCAGCATTTTAAGCACAGCCTCTTCTGACGGGAGGTGAACCAGTGTATTCCCAAAACAAAGCACTGCATCAAAAACACAGTTCTCAAAATCATCCTTCAGGTTTATCATATTTCCCTTTTGAAATTTTGCTCCCGAATACTTCTTATTCAGAACAGCCTGCCTAAGCAAATCTTCATTCAGATCAATACCGGTTACATTTGCTCCTGCTGTTGCCAATTGCGAAGCCAGTTCGCCGGTTGCGCAGCCGATATCAAGAATTCGTTTTTCTGCCAGCTCTCCAACCGCCGACTTCACAAATTGAAGTTGAAGCGGATTAAAAGGAAAAATTTCGGAGTAATACTTCGATACAGACGAGTAGAATTTATTTTGTATTGAGCTCATAAATTGAACATTAACATTTCAGAGTAAAGTATCAGAAAAGGCTAAACACATTTTGTTTTCCTTAAAAATATTCGGAAATTACATTGCTAAAGGTAATCAAATCAAAATTTTACAGGATGAAAACATTTCTAAAACTCTTCACACTTGCATTAATTCCCTTTCTTTTCTATGCCTGCGATGAAGCTCTGGTAGAAGAACAAATCGCGGAAGAAGTTACGCTTAAATCGGCTCAAAATGCCAAAACAAGTTATGTTGTGTTTCTGAATGACGCTGAACTGAACATGGAGCTTTCTTCTCTGAAAGGATATGAAAAGCGGCAGCAGGCAGCTCAAAAAGCAGCCGAAAAAGTAATGAAACGCGCAGGAGTAACCGACGGGGAAATTGAGTTGGTTTACGGCACGGCTGTAAAAGGATTTGCAGCAAAAATTCCTCCGGGACAACTCAAGAAGCTGGAAAAAGATCCTTCTGTTCTTGCCATTAAAGAAGACAAAATAGTAACGTTGGTTCATCCGATGGCAAAACCCGGAGATGCCGATGTTTCGATAAGTGCAACTCAATCCATTCCGTGGGGAATAACCAGGGTTAACGGCGGCGCAGACGGAACCGGAAAAACTGCATGGGTAATTGACACGGGAATCGATCTGGATCACCCGGATTTAAATGTTGACACAGAGCGAAGCAAAACGTTCGTATCAAAAACATCTTCGGCAGACGATGACAATGGCCACGGCTCACACGTTGCGGGAACAATTGCAGCAAAAAACAACGATATTGGTGTAATTGGAGTAGCTGCCGGCGCAACGGTAGTAGCGGTAAAAGTTCTCGACCGGCGTGGAGACGGATACTACTCGTGGATTATTGGAGGAATTGACTATGTGGCGGCAAACGGCTCTGCGGGAGATGTTGCCAACATGAGCCTGGGCGGCAGTTACGATAAAGCGCTTAATGATGCGGTAATAGCAGCAGCGCAAGCAGGGATCAAGTTTTCGCTGGCAGCAGGCAATGAGGGAACTGATGCCAATACAAAATCTCCGGCAAGCGCAAACCACCAGAATATTTACACGATTTCGGCAATGGATAGCAACGACAACTTTGCCTATTTTTCCAACTACAGTAATCCTCCGGTAGATTACTGCCAACCGGGAGTCAGCATTTATTCGTGTTACAGAAGGGGCGGATACACAACCATGAGCGGCACATCAATGGCAGCCCCACACATGGCAGGGTTACTGTTGCTTGGCCAAACAAAAACCGACGGTTACGTCAACGGAGATCCTGATGGAAGTGCCGACCCGATATTAGTTTACAGCGGAACAGTCACGCCTCCGGAAAATAAAGCGCCAACGGCAAACTTTACTTTCCAAGCCAATAACCTGACGGTAACATTTACCGATGCAAGTAGTGATTCGGACGGTACAATAAGCTCCTGGAGCTGGAATTTTGGAGACGGAAATTATTCAACTGATAAAAATCCGACACACACCTATTCCCTGCCGGGCAGCTACCAGGTTGCACTTACGGTTACCGACGACGACAACACAACAAATACAAAACAACAAACAGTTACGGTTGCCGAAAGTCCGGGAGGAAGCATTACGCTGTCTGCAACGCTAAGAAAAGTAAAGGGAGAAAAATTTGTTGACCTCTCCTGGAACGGAGCAGAAGGAAGCGAAATCACTATTAAGGTAGATGGAGCAACCTATTCTGTTGTTGCAAACGACGGTTCAGAAACAATAAGTTTCGGGAAATCACGCGGAGCAGTCTCTTTTGCTATTTGCGAAACCGACGAATCGGGTTGTTCCAATGAAGTCATGCTGAATCTTTAGAAAAATATTCTCATCACAAAAGCACAGTGCATAACGCTGTGCTTTTTTTATGCAAACACAAAATACTATTTTGTCTTTATTTTCAGTTTACCTATTTTTGCGGCGCAATTTTCATGAAATACATCAATGCAATTACACAACAAAATAAACAGGGAAGAACTGAAACAGAAATTAGCGGAAGAGACCTTTCGCAGAAAAACCATCTCTTTTTACAAATACCATTACCTGGACAACCCTCAGGAATTTAGAGATAGCATTTACCGCGACTGGTTTGCCCTAAACTGTTTCGGGCGGATTTACGTTGCACGCGAAGGCATCAATGCACAAATGAGTGTTCCCGAGCATCTTTTTGAATCGTTTCTAAAAACTCTGGATAACTACCAAATACTAAAAGAAATTCCCATCAAATACGCCATTGAAGACGATGGAAAATCGTTTTACAAACTCACCATAAAAGTGCGTCCCAAGTTGGTCGCCGACGGGCTGGACGACGGCGCCTACGATGTCACAAATGTGGGAAGACATTTATCGGGAGAGGAATTTCATAACCACGTAGGAAAAGAGAACACGGTTGTTGTGGATATGCGCAACTTCTACGAAAGTGAAATTGGCCATTTTGAAGGCGCTGTTTGCCCGCAGGCCGACACGTTTCGCGAAGAACTGGAGATTGTAACCGATCTGCTTCAGAATGAAAAAAATAAAAAAATTCTGCTTTATTGTACCGGCGGCATTCGTTGCGAAAAAGCCAGCGCTTATTTAAAACACCATGGATTTAACGACGTTAATCAGTTGCATGGCGGGGTTCTGGAATATGCCAGGCAGATAAAATCGGCCAAGCTCGATTCGAAGTTTATCGGAAAAAATTTCGTGTTTGACGACCGCCTGGGCGAAAGTGTAAACGGGCAAATTATTTCGCACTGCCACCAATGCGGCAAACCCTGCGATACGCACACCAACTGCGCCAACAACAGTTGTCATTTACTGTTTATCCAGTGCGAAGAGTGCAAAGCCAAATACGACGGATGCTGCACTCCCGAATGTGCCCACGAAAAAGCCGGAACGGCGACTGCAGAGCACCGGCACATTTTCGGAAACAGCCGAAAATACCGAAAAAGCCTGGCTTTGGTGCGCGAAGAGCAACTTCAGCAGAATACACTGCCCCACCAACCCTGAGAACCCAAATAAATATTTCACTGCAATTCTTATCTAAAATAGAAACAGCGGGGCGTAAAAGATTTAAATTGGGTTTATTTGCTGTTTGAAAATTGCTTTAACACGATTTATGGAAAACTTCTGGAAACATATAAAACAACCCGGCTTTTCGCTGGCTCCCATGGAAGATGTTACCGACACGGTATTTCGCGAAATTGTTACGGGAATGTCAGCACCGGGCAAACTCCACGTGGTTTTCACCGAATTTACTTCAGTGGAAGGGATGAACCATCCCCGGGGACGGCAACGGGTTTCGGAACGGCTTATTGTAAATGACTCCGAGCGGGCGCTCCTCAAAGAAAAAGGGATAAAACTGGTTGCACAAATCTGGGGACGAAACCCGGAGATTTATAGCAATATTGCACGACACATTTCAGAAGAATACGATTTTGACGGACTGGACATCAACATGGGATGCCCGGTAAAAAAGGTAGTTAAAACAGGTTCGTGCAGTGCATTGATTGGCGAACCGGAGCTGGCCAAAGAGATCATTCTGGCCACAAAGGAAGCCACCCAACTGCCGGTGAGCGTAAAGACACGCACCGGGATAAAACAGCATCAAACCGAAGACTGGATTTCCCAATTACTGGAGGCAGAACCTGCAGCAATCATTCTGCACGGACGCACCCAAAAAATGCAGTCGGACGGCAGTGCCAACTGGGACGAAATTGCAAATGCAGTGAAAGTAAGAGACCACGCTAATCCGGACATTCCGATTCACGGAAACGGAGACGTTTTTTCTTATGCCGACGGATTAAAAAAGGTGGAACAAACCGGCGTTGACGGGGTGATGATTGGCCGTGGCATTTTTCAGAATCCCTGGTTTTTCAGTCCCGACAAATTGGAAATAACACAGGAAGAACGCATCCAGAAGCTTTTGCAGCACACCCGTTTGTTTGAACAAACCTGGGGAGGAATAAAAAACTTCAACATCTTGAAACGTTTTTATAAAATCTACCTGAACAGCTTTCCGGGAGCGGCAAAAATGAGAGCCGACCTGATGGAGGTAAAAAGCTACGCCGATGTTTATAGCTATTTCGCGCTAAACGAATAACGTTACCCTTCTTTTTTTGTACTTGCTGTAATAATTCCGCCTCCTTTCAGCCTTATTAAAAAATAAACCTGAAAGAAGTATGAAACAGCTTTTTTATTTTTTTGCCATTCTGGTAATCGTTTCGTGCAACAAACCTGAACCGAAAACATATCAGTGGCGGGGAGAAAACCGCACCGGAGTATTCAACGAAAACAACCTGCTTTCAAAATGGCCGGAATCCGGTCCGAAAGAAATATGGGTTGCTGACAGCATCGGTAACGGATACGGCTCGCCCACAGTAACAGAATCGGAACTATTTATTACCGGAGAGAAAGACAGCATGGCCTGGATGTATTGCTTTAATCTGAAAGGGAACCTGCTATGGACAAAACAATACGGCGCAGAATGGGCAAAGCATTATCCGGGTTCGCGCTCGGCTCCAACAGTGGTTGACGATTTAATTTACGCCGGAACCGGCATGGGAATTTTGGCCTGCATAAAACGAAAAACCGGAGAAATAGTATGGACAAGAGATTATATAAATGACTTTGGCGGAGTTCTCCCCATGCATGGGTTCTCCGAAGCGCCGGTAGTTTCGGGCGACAAAATATTCTGTACGCCGGGCGGAACGGAACACAACGTGGTTGCGTTGAACCGTTTTAACGGAGAGCTGATTTGGTCGTGCAAAGGTTTAGGCGAACGAATGGCATACAATCCGGGGAACCTCGTTGAACTGCCAACACGAAAACTTTTTGTAACATTTTCGGCCTATCATCTGATGGGAATAGATACCGAAACAGGCGAACTGCTCTGGACTCACCTGCAAGACAACACGCCCGAAGAAAAAAGGGAACCCGGCACTGGCGACACGCACAGCAACAATGTCATTTTCGAAAATGGGTTTGTATATTACGCGGTTGGCGACGGCAACCGAGGGGTAAAACTTCAACTTTCGGAAGACGGGACACAAATAACCGAGATTTGGCGCGCCCCCGATTTGGATACCTACATGAGCGGTTTTGTGAAACTGGACAACTTTATTTACGGTTGCGGAACACGCAAAAAAGATCTGAAAAGTTTTGATGCGCAAACCGGCGAAGCAATTGATTCGCTAAAAACGGGAACGGGAGCTGTTATTGCTGCTGAAAATATGTTGTATTACTACAACTGGCGCGGCGAGTTGTCACTAATCAGCTGTAACAACGGCAAGCTGCGGCAACAAAGTTCATTCAAAATTACTAAGGGAACCAAGGAACATTTTTCGCATCCGGTTATTAAAAACGGCATTTTGTACCAGCGCCACGGGAACACGCTCATGGCGTTTGACATCCGAAAGGAACAAAACTAACAAGCCTGCGGTTCTACTTTTTTTCGCTAAAACGGAGGAGAAATATTTTCCCATTTCACCTTCCAGTTTTCCGGGAAACCCGGGTTATTGCTTTCGTTTCCTTCAAATCCGGTACACATTGCCGCCACAGCCCACAACAGACCTCCGTTTCCGGGAAGATAAATACGCAACCGGTCGTCCTGGAAATTATGTCCGTTGGCCAAATACGTATTTTTCTGAACATCTTTCAACAACAGTTCAACAGCCTGTTCCGGTTTTCCCAGCCGGGTTGCACAAATTGCGGCCATCGGGTAATCCCAACCCCAGGTGCGGGGCCAGTTCCAGTTTTCAGCAATATAATCGAACGTATTCTCCATAACCTGCCTGTCTGCCGGCATGGTTTCAGGAAGCAGTCCAAACGCCCCAAGAACCATGGGATGGTCGGAATAGTAATGCTCATTTTCGTATGAATCGGGAGCGCTTTCTGCGGCAAGGTACAACCCGTTTTTTTGAGCAAACGATGGCAAGTCATCAATTACCTTTTGCCACTTTTCATCTTTTTCCAGTCCCATCCGCTGCCGCCATTTTTGTGCAACCGATAACCCCCAGTGCCAATAAGCAATCTCAAACGGAGGGTTGAACGTTTTCTCCTTTTCAAGGCTTTCCTGCGCAGGAATTAATGGCGGCCCCAAAATATACCGGTTATTCGCAGCGTCCCAGCGGGCAAAATCAGCCATAAATTCGGCCGTTTCAAAAACCAGCGGTGCGTATTTCTCAAGCGTCTCATGGTTTACTTTTTCACGGCACACCAATTCAGCAAAATAGATGATGTGCGGCTGCTGCCAAATCAGAAATTCACCCACACCAGAAGGGCTGTCATTTCCATCAGGGTCGGTCATTTTTGGCCACCGGACGCCTTTGTACCCCTGAGTGCCGGCTTTGGTTTTCGCCTTTTCAAAAATATCAGAATAATACCCAAGGCTTTTCTCCAGCAACTCCGGCCGGTTCCACAACGCCCAGTGAACACCGTGCCACCAATGCATTTCGAGATGGAATTTACCATACCAACTGTTAAACGTCAACCCGGTTTCCTGGGGAGGCAGTTGGCCGGCGCACTGAATACGGGTAAGATATTGTGAAAGCACCACACGACGTTCCAGTTCCTTTGCACGCGGATCGGCTGTTTCAGAAAAATCAACCGCACCGCCCGACTCCCAGAATGTTTTCCAATGAGCGGCAGAACTCTTTTTTACCTGCAAAAAGTCCATCGGGTTACCCAATTCGTCATTCGGAAGAAATTCAGCCACAAACGAAAAATGCTCTGAACTTCCGCCCGGTTGAAGAACAAAATAGTGCGGCTCTTTTTGAACAACCGTTGCGTTCCCCTCCCAACACCACTGCACAAAATAGGTTGTAGTATCAATAGTGTGTTGAAAAACTGCACTATTCTCATTTTTTGAAATAATTTTTGATTGGTGCTTTTGAATATTTCGCCAGTCAGCAGCGCCGTCGGTGTGATTGCCTGTCGGATACGGAAAACGAAGAGCAATTCCCAGCAACCCTTTTTCAATTAACTGAGAATGAATCTCTGCCCCGATTAAATCGCGCGACGGATGGCAAACGGTCTGAACTTTCGTGCTCCCATTTTCCGTCTCAAAAAAGCTGTAAACAGTGCCCTCCCAAAGATTGAGGCTTTGTTCAATTCCCGAAATGTCTTCGGGTCTGAGCAGATGTCCGTCTTCTGTTAACAATTCGAAACCAATGTTTCCCAAATGCAACCGATGCGGGTTTTGCCTGAAATAGTTCGCCGCATCGCGACTCCTGCCCGGCTTGTTCCACTGCACTGCATAAGGAACTTTCCGTCCTTCCACTTCAAAATACTGAAAAATTTCGTCTAAACGGAAATTTTCTTCGTTTGGAAAACTGTGCCAGCCCCAGTCTGACATGGTGCCGAGGCAAATTCCGTTTTCGTAAACTTCGGGAAAAGTTTGTAATCCGGTGACATCTACGGTAAATGCAAAACCGCCGTTACCAACCGACAGCGAGGCCAGCGAATCGAAATCAGTTACTTTGACATGATGCCTTGAGACCAACGCAAAACGGTCAATTTTGTCGTTACTTTCGAATGTGCGGGAGTTTTGATTTGGGGTGCAGGAAGAGATGGCAAACAGCAATAAAAAAAAGGCAATAACTGGATTCATGGGTTTCGGTTTATTCCACCCAAGATACCAATTATTGCACAATTCTTTAAACCTCTACTACAAAAATGAAATGCTATCTGATAACTTTTCAGCTTCTTCAGCTATATATTTTTTAAACCCTTCTTCGGTTTTCCACTGGTCTTTGTCGAGTCCCCAAACCGAAAAGAAATAGTGTTTTGCGGGTTGCCCGCTGGCACATTTCTGTCCAATGTAACAGGTCTCGGAAATAATGTTGCTGAATCCTTTTTCAGGAACGGTTTCGTAGCCCAGCTTGAAAAAGTTGATGTCGGTGGTCCGGCCTATTTTTCCGGCTTCGGCAAGCGGAACAATCACAGCCATGCCCAGTTCGTCGTTGTTAAGCGACTGAACATCGTGAGTACCGACACACTGGAAACTGCCTGTTTGAAAATCAAACGGTTCCCTTTTTAGATGGCTGGTTACAATTCCGGTTACAATTTGCGAGCCTGCCGGGCAACCGGTTACGGTTACATCCGACTCAAACCAATATTTTCCGGGATAGATAGAAATCTTTTCCACTGCTTCCAGCATATCGCCATCTACTTCCCAGCCTTTGTAACGCAGCTCAAAAACCGATCGCACCGGGCCTTCTGTAAGTTTCTGGTACTCGTAAACATCGGTTGAACCCAATCTGTACAACGAATCGTTTTTCAGCAGCGCAATTCCTCCCGAGCCGAGCGAGCTACCGCAGTGCAACACATCCATTCCCCAGTCGGCCAAATCGTGGTAGCTGCCCATTTCCGGGGTGTGAATTTTATCGATTATCATTTTGGGCATTCGCTTTCCAAAAAGGTCTTTCACATTGCGGCAATCGAAGTAGTTACGGAAGCCGATTTTGTCGTTCTCCCAGTTTACACTTTCGCCCTGTGCAATCACCTTAAACCCATCGGAACAAGGCAGCGCACGGTAACTGTCCACCTCTTTGTAAGAACCGTCTTCCTGTTTGATGCCGAGGCGCAGGTTTGTGCGTTTTTCAAACACAGGCGGGTAATCGGTTCCGTCGGAAAACTCAACCGTAATCTTTTTTGTTTCACCCGGGGCAAAATCCAGCAACAAAGCCACTTCATCCCAGTTGCCGTCGTTGTTCATATCGTCCAGTTGAAATGGCACCAGCGAGTTGTCGGCATTTTTAAACAACGGAAATTGTCCTTCGGCTAAACCGGTTTTCTGCACCAGTTCGGCTTTTGTTAACACCACAACTTCGTCGGGCCGTTCCACATTCTGCGGATTCTGAAACGACAGGCCAGCCTGCTTTCCACAAGAGGACAGCAGGCCAACCAGAATAAAAGCGATAAAAAGCCTGGCTTTCATAATTATTCAGGTAAATCGTTTTCTCCTTTTACATAACCAAAGTTCGCTAAAATACCGCCATCCACATAAAGCACATGGCCGTTTACAAAGTCACTGGCTTTGGATGCCAAAAAGAGCGCTGCGTTACCAACATCTTTTGGTTCGCCCCAACGGCCTGCCGGCGTGCGGGTCATTACCAAATCGTTGAACGGGTGCCCGCCTTCGCGGATAGGTGCAGTTTGTGCCGTTGCGATATAACCGGGGCCAATTCCGTTTATCTGGATATTGTATTTTGCCCATTCGCAGGTCATGTTTGCGGTAAGCAGTTTCAAACCGCCTTTTGCAGAGGCATAGGCAGAAACCGAGTTACGGCCGTAAACACTCATCATTGAACACATGTTAATGATTTTACCCGAGCGTTTTTCAATCATTTTTGGCGCAACGCGTTTTGAAACGATAAGAGGCGCTACCAAATCCACATCAATTACCTGTTTGTAGTCGGACACTGCCATATCGAGAATCGGAATACGTTTGATAATTCCGGCATTATTCACCAGAATATCAATTGTTCCAACTTCCTTTTCAATCTGGCTGATTCCGCGATCTACATCAGCTTCATCGGTAACATTAAACGTTAATGTATAAACATCAACTCCTGCATCTGCATATTCTTTTTTACAACTTTCCAGTTTTTCCTGAGAAATGTCGTTCACACAAATTTTGGCACCGGCTTGTCCGAGTACTTTCCCGATAGCCATTCCAATACCGTGTGTTCCACCGGTAATAAGAGCTACTTTTCCGGTTAAATCAAATAAATCCTGTATCATAACTTTTTTAAATTAACGTAAATCGGTTGTTTTAATATGGTCCATGTCGGTATAGTCGAGGTTTTCACCTGCCATTCCCCAGATAAAAATGTAGTTGCTGGTTCCGGCAGCCGAGTGGATTGACCAGTTGGGCGAAATAACCGCTTGTTCGTTGTGCATCCAAATGTGACGGGTTTCGTCGGGCTGACCCATAATGTGGCACACTGCCTGATCTTCGGGCAGATTAAAATAGAAATACACTTCATTTCTGCGGTTGTGCTGGTGCGGCGGCATGGTGTTCCATACACTTCCGGGCATCAATTCGGTCATACCCATTTGCAACTGACAAGTTTCCACAACCGTGTTAATCAACAACTGATTGATGTTTCTTTCGTTAGAAGACTCCAGCGAACCCATGTGCAGCACGTTGGCATCGGCCAGCGTAACATGTTTTACGGGAAACTCTTTGTGAGCCGGCGCTGAATTGATGTAAAAATGTGCCGGTTTTTCAGGGTCTTCAGAACTGAATACCACCTCTTTGCTGCCCTTTCCGATATAGAGAGCATCTTTACAATTCATTTTGTATTCTGTTCCGTCTACTACAATTGCACCGGCTCCGCCAACGTTAATTACTCCAACCTCGCGGCGATAGCAGAAATATTCTGCTTTAAGCGGATCGATAGTTTCCAGTTTCAGCGGTTTATCTACCGGCACTGCGCCACCTGTAATAAAACGCTCAATTGCCGAGTAAACCAACCGGACATTGCCCGGCTCCATTACTTTCTCAATTAAAAACTCTTTTCTGATTCTTGTGGTATCGTACGATTTGAAATCATCAGGATGGTACGCATACCTTTCTTCATAAATTGTTGCCATATCTATTTTATTTTATCAACTCCTGTTGCCTTTTTAAAGACTCCAGATAATAATAATCAGCATAATTAATAGCCACGTCAACCTCGCTTTCTTTAGGTTTGTGGCCAACGCTGTGTTTCAATATAAATCCTCCGTTTGACCCGTCGTTGGCCCGGTACTCTTTAGAGCTGAGGGTTTCCACAATTTTATTGGCTACATCCAAATACATTTCGCCTTTTGAAGAGTATTGACTCAGCTCAAACAACGCAGACGCTATGATTGCAGCAGCAGAAGCATCGCGGTAAGCATTGGGAATGGCAGGGTCGTTATAATCCCAATAAGAAACCTTGTCTTCGGGCAAATTCTTCAGAATAAAAGCGCCAATGTTTTCTGCAGCTTCCAGGTATTTTTCGTCACCTGTTTCGCGATAACACATGGTGTAGCCGTAAAATCCCCAGGCTTGTCCGCGCCCCCAGGCCGATTCGTGATTCAATCCCTGGTGCGTATGTTTTTCAACCGGCTGTCCGGTAATCGTATCGTAACTTACAACGTGGTATGAACTCCAGTCATCCCGAAAATGATTTTTCAACGTTACATCGGCATGAGAAACAGCTACATCTTTGTACTTTGGATCGCCGGTTACTTTCGACGCCCAGAAAAGCATTTCCAGGTTCATCATGTTATCTACAATAACCGGGAATTCCCATTTACCGTGATCCCACGAACGGATGCAACCGATGGTCGGATTAAACCGGGTCAGTAATGACTCCGAACCTTGTATAATTACGTCTTTGTATGCTTCATTTCCTGTTAAACGGTAAGCATTTCCGTAACTGCAAAAAACCATGAACCCAAGATCGTGAGTTGTTGTGCGAAATTGAACACCATCGAGCTTCAACGTATTGTCAAGGGCAACCCCTTTCCAGTACTCATCGCCGGTCATCTCGTACATATACCAAAACGAGCCGGCCGGGAAACCACATGTCCAGTCCTTTATGGTGGCCCACCAATAGCCGCCATCCTTGTCCGGGTAGGAACGTGGAACTTTGTCATCTGGTATTGCCTTAACCAATACTTTCAACTGATCACTCAACTCTTGTTTTATTTGGGGGAACTCAGCTTTCTTACCTTTTTCTCCCGCACATGAAGTTGCGAATAAGGCAATTAAAACAAATAACAAATTGTGAAGTTTCATGTTGTTTATTTTTAATTTTTCCACAAATGTACGTTTAATAAAATTAAAATGCAATCGATTGCAAATATAAATATTTTTATTAGTTTTACGGAAATTTTAACGCAGATGAAGAAACAGGGCGAGACGACGATTCACGATATTGCACGGAAGCTAAACATTGCAGCATCGACGGTTTCGCGGGCACTGAACAACAACCCGATAATAAGTGAACCAACACGCAAACTGATTGAAAAAACAGCAAAGGAAATGGGCTATCGCCCCAATACGCTTGCAGCCAGTTTCAGAACCAAAAGAACGAACATGATCGGGGTGGTTTTGCCACTCATTAACCGGCACTTTTTCTCATCAGTTATCAGCGGGATTGAGGAAGTGGCATACAGCAGCGGTTTTGCGGTTACTATTTCGCAAACAAACGACAATTTTGAGAAGGAAGAAAAAATTATACAAACCCTTTTCTCGAACCGGGTAGACGGGCTAATCGTATCCATCGGTATGCAAACACAGACATTCAATCATCTCAAACTTTTTTCAGATAAAAAAATTCCTCTGGTTTTTTTCGACCGTGTGGTAGAGGAAATTGATGCCGACAAAATTGTTGTTGACGATTACCGGGGCGGGTTTATTGCCACCGAGCACCTGATAGAACACGGGGCTACAAAAATTGCCCACATTGGCGGCCCGCTAAATGTTAAAATCTACAAAGATCGTCTTTCCGGATATAAAGATGCAATGAATAAAGCAGGGCTTCCGATTGACGAAAACATGCTCATTCACAACAGTCTTACACGCGAAGACGGCACCAATGCCATAAAAAAGCTCTTACTAAACGAAGAAAAACCCGACGCCATTTTCTGTGCCAACGACACCACAGCACTCAGCGTAATTATTTACCTGCGGGAACACGGCATTAAAGTGCCCGACAACATTTCAATCGTTGGTTTTAGCAACGAGCCCTTTTCGGAATTGGTGACGCCGTCCATCAGCACCATCCGGCAACCCGGGTTTGAAATGGGAAAAAAAGCAGCGGAGCTACTCATTAATCACATCAAACAAAAAGAGCAGCACACCAGCAGCCAAACCATAGTAATGCCCACCGAACTGATTGTTCGGGAATCGTCGGGAAGAGACTGATCGTTTTCTGGCAGAGGAAAGTGTCTCAAAAATTTCAAACCCGCTTTGCAAAAGCTACCGTTCATCAAGAAAACAGTTCCGCCCGTCAAGGTATTTTGAAAAGGAACCTTTGGCATTTTTTCAACAGTAAGGATGCCCCGGTGAATACATTGTGACACTGCAAGATGCTCCCGAGGAAACATATAATATCTATACTTTAAAAAAACTTCAGAGACCAAGTCTTTAATACCATTCTTAACAACCAGCTCGTTAATAAAAAATGATTGTGCTTTTATAGTTGGACGCTGTCGGGTGCTGTGCACGCTGACAAATCTGTTTTCCCAGGATTCTTTCAGGTAGAACCTGCAATACAACGCATAGACATAAAATCATTTTACAGCCCACTGCACCCGCCCAAATTTACTGAAGCCCAAGCCCAAAAGGGCAGAACAAGTCAATCAGCTCACTTTTTAGTTGATGTCGGCAAATTAATTTCCAGCATTCAAAATCACCAAAAAGAAAAAAAACAGATATTCATGTCATTTTTTCTTTTAAAGAACAATTACTAACTTGAATATTAATTGATTTGGGCTGGCTACCCCCGAATAATGGAAGTTACCCTGAACAACAAAAATAGCTGTCAAAAAAAATTGCAGTTATCCCTGAAGAATTAAAAAAACCGGCAAGCTTTAACGGAGCCTGCCGGCAGTGATAAACAACGCCCTTTAAAGGGCACATTACTAACAACGTAAAATTACAAAATTATGTCTTACTCTGACGATTTTGAACAATGGGAAGAGACCATTGAAAACATTCCGGCAAAAGATGTTAAGCTGCCAAATCTCCCCATCGATGATTTTGTGGCAAGTACCGAAACCCTGGCTGTTGATGCCAACGAAGACCGCGATGCCTTGACTGCTGCCGGCCTGGATGTAACACTGATTGACGAATTAACGCCACTGAGTGGTGCACTGCGTTATTGCCAGGCCAACTGGATGAGTATTTTCCGGGCTCGTGAGGAAGCTCAAAACCAATGGAAAGAGCAATCGCCCGAGGCCTTTGAATTCCGTGATGAACTCCTGCATGCTTTTTCTTTTGCTTACCGCAATCTCGGCGATGTAAAAAAGAAAGTAATGCGCATCCGCGAAGGCAGAAGTAATGCTGACATGGTACAGGACCTGATTGAACTGGCTGTTTTGGGCGAGAAATACCCCGAACCGCTTACAGCCATAAATTTCGATTTGGAAAAACTTACCCAATCACGTGCTCTATCGCACAGTATGTCGGAATTACTGGCTGCGTCAAACGGTGCTGCCGGCGAAGGCAACGAAGTTAAAGTATTGCGCGACAAGGCTTATACCCTGCTGGCCGAAAAAGCCCGGATTATTCGCGAATATGGGCAGTATGTGTTCTGGAAAGACGAAAGTAAATTGAAAAGATACTATGCTTAGCAATTTGTAAATCATTGATTTTAAACACCCTGTAGAAATTGACCCTCCACGGGGGCTTTTTACCCTTCCCAACGAATTTTCACCCGCCACAATCCGATTTTTTGTGTCCACAACGAAAAATGACCCGCCACAGCGGAAATTTTCAGTCTCACAATGGGAAATCCCCCCTCCACAACGCAATTTTATATGTCCACAACGGGTTTTGCCCCTCCATAACATAAATTCACGGTTTTCCCCGACTGGTTCCCTATCTCCTGATGTTGTTTTGGGATCCATCGTACCGGAT
>NZ_FQUM01000019.1 GCF_900129025.1 Mariniphaga anaerophila
TCAAATTCTTCAAAATCAAAACTTGATTCTCTTTTCATTTTGCCAAACTAAAAATTTATATCCTTCTAACTTGACACACTTATTTGAACAGCGTCATTTAAATCGACTGTACCCCTATCCATTCTGCAAAAAAGTCGTTATATGGTCATACTTTGAAACAGAAAACAAAAAGCTCCACAAAGTTTTGTTCCAGTTTCTTTCTCAAAACTTTCAACAAGCGAGTTACCTGTTTTTTTGCGGTATCAGCTTTTAATTCCAGCAGCTCACCCATTTCTATGTAACTCAAACCACTATTAAATCGCAGGAACAGTAGTTCTCTTTTTTGCGAGTCCAAATTCTCCAGTTCTCTCTTCAATATTACTGTTTGCTCATCCAAAACTGATGTATCTGCTTCTTCCAACAGAAACTTCAAATCAAACTGCTCAGCAAATTCATCTGACGACAACTGACGGTTCTTCTCTTTCATCCTCGAAATAAGAATACGCTTCAATGTTTTGTATAAAAAAAACTCCAGCGACTCTGGTTTTCTCAAACGACCTTCCCATGTATATATGGCAAGAAAAGTATCCTGGATTGAATCTTCGACTAGCGCCCGGTCTGAAGAGATTTTTGCTCCGTATGAATACAATACTTCCACATACTCTTTATAAATAATCTCAAAAGCCTTGCGGTCACCTGATTTGAATTCTTCCCAAACAAACTTCCAGTAATCTTTTCCAAAGTTTTCGGTCATGTTTATGGTTAATCATTTTATTTTAGCGAAAGTAATAATTTTACTATCAGCTATCCTAATTTATTTTGCATTTTTGTTTTCTCAATATTTCGTTTCTTGTACTATTTAAAAGGGTTTCAATACTAGAGAATCAGAAACCTAAAAAAATAAATTGTCAACTTATTTGCAAAAAAAATGAAAACTAAAACACTTATCGCAACCCTCCTGTTTTTATCAACCTTTGCAGTGTGTGCACAAAACCCTTATCGTCCGGGGCTGTTTTTCAGGGAAGACTGGAAAGAAACACCGCCGGAAATTCCGCTGTCGCAAAAGCACGTTAACAATCCTGAGCTTTTGCTGCAGTTATACGGAGCCGGAAAAGACAGCCTAAAAAAAAGTAATCACGACCGCCCGGTAGATGACCCCTTTTATGTTTGGTCCGGGTTGTGTCTGGAGAATTGGCTGGTAACGCTAAAACACAAAAAATTCAATGCTGACTTAACCGGATTTGCAAAAATCAGATGGCGCTCCAAACAAGCAGGATTGCGCGAATTGCGCGTTGTTCTAAAACTGGCAAACGGCTCGTGGCTTGTAAGCGACCTGTCCGACGGGCCGGCAAAAGACTGGCGCATTAAAGAATTCAACATACAGGAAATTACATGGTATAAACTGGACATTAATCGGGTTACAGAAATTGGCCCGGCAAAAAGTCCCGACCTTTCAAATGTTGAAGAAATTGGTTTTACCGACCTCATGCCCGGAGGCAGATCTGCATCCTGTTCGCGGCTCGACTGGATTGAAGTGGATGCAAAACCCGTAAAAAGGTAGTTGCAATTTTCTGAAACCAGACGCACAAAGTATTATTCAAGGTATTTTACAACCCAATCTATTCTTGCAATCCCCATTGGGTTAACCGGATAGATATCGCTTTTCTCAACTGATTTTCCAGGACAATGAAATCCCGAAATACTATTGTATTTTTGTCGCAAATTAAATTGAAACAAAATGACCGACGATAAAAAAATCATCTTCTCGATGTACAAGGTGAGTAAATCTTACCCACCCAATAAAACCGTTATTAAAGACATCTCGCTATCCTTTTTCCTGGGGGCCAAAATTGGCATTATCGGGTTAAACGGTTCCGGAAAATCTACGTTGCTGCGCATAATTGCAGGCGAAGACAAAAACTTTAACGGCGAACTTGTTTTTGCACCGGGGTACTCAGTTGGCCTGCTAGAACAGGAGCCTCATCTCGACGAAACAAAAACCGTTATTGAGGTGGTAAAAGAAGGGGTTCAGGAAGTTGTTGACGTGATGAATGCCTACGAAGATATCAACCTGAAATTTGGACTTCCAGAGGTGTATGAAAATCCTGACGAAATGGACAGGCTGATGACAGAGCAGGCTAAACTACAGGAAAAGATAGACCAGATGGATGCATGGAACCTGGATTCCCGTCTCGAACGGGCCATGGACGCACTCCAGTGCCCACCCAACGATCAGTTGGTAAGCGAACTCTCCGGCGGGGAACGCCGTCGTGTTGCACTTTGCCGTTTGCTGTTACAGGAACCGGATGTGCTGCTTCTCGACGAACCCACCAACCACCTCGATGCAGAAAGCATCCTTTGGCTGGAAATGCACTTGCAACAGTACAAGGGAACAGTTATCTGCATCACGCACGACCGCTATTTTTTGGATAATGTGGCCGGCTGGATTTTAGAACTCGACCGTGGACAGGGAATTCCATGGAAAGGAAACTACAGCTCGTGGCTGGAACAAAAAGCCAAACGTTTGGAGATGGAAGAAAAAGGCAGCCAGAAACGCAGAAAAACACTGGAACGCGAGCTTGAATGGGTACGCATGGCGCCAAAAGCAAGGCACGCCAAATCCAAAGCCCGTTTAAATGCCTACGACAAAATGGTAAACGAAGACGTTAAGCAGAAGGAAGAAAAGCTCGAAATATTTATTCCCAACGGACCAAGGCTTGGCGACAAAGTAATTGAAATGGAAGGTGTTTCGAAACGGTTTGGCGACCGCCTCCTATTCGAAAATCTGAGTTTTAATCTTCCCCGTTCAGGAATTATTGGCGTAATCGGACCGAACGGCGCTGGTAAAACCACGCTTTTCAAACTGATTATGGATCAGTATAAACCCGAAACCGGAACCATCGAAATTGGCGATACGGTAAAAACAAGTTACGTTGACCAAACCCACAAAGCAATCGATCCGGAGAAAACAGTATTTCAGGTTATTTCCGGCGGAACCGAAACCATAATGTTGGGTAACCGCCAGGTAAATGCGCGAGCCTATGTTGCGCGGTTTAATTTCACCGGGTCGGATCAGGAAAAAAAATGCGGCGTTTTATCGGGCGGAGAACGCAACAGGCTGCATTTGGCATTGGCGCTAAAATCGGAAGGAAACGTATTGTTGCTTGACGAACCTACCAACGACATTGACGTAAATACGCTTCGTGCGCTGGAAGAAGGCCTGGAAAACTTTGCCGGATGCGCCGTGGTTATTTCACACGACCGCTGGTTTCTCGACCGCATTGCTACACACATTCTCGCTTTTGAAGGCGATTCGCAAATTTACTTCTTTGAGGGTTCATTTACCGAATACGAAGAAAACCGGAAAAAACGCATGCAGGATACATCTCCGAAAAGGTTCAAATACAAAAAACTTCAGTAAAACAAGATGAAATAATTTCGTTTTTACGAAAAACAGAATACCTTACAAAGATAAATCAGCGAAAAAAATGAGCACCAACCAGCCTCTGGCAGAACGACTACGACCTAAAAACCTAAACGAATACATCGGGCAGGAACACCTGGTAGGCGAAAATGCTGTGCTGCGCAAAATGATTGATTCAGGCAACTTTTCGTCAATCATTTTGTGGGGGCCGCCGGGAGTTGGAAAAACAACACTGGCAAAAATAATTGCAAATACGCTGGACCGGCCATTTTACACGTTGAGCGCCATCAATTCAGGAGTGAAAGATGTGCGCGAGGTAATCGAAAAAGCGAAAAAGCAGCAGTTTTTCAGTCGTCCCAACCCGATCCTTTTTATTGACGAAATTCACAGATTCAGTAAATCGCAACAGGACTCGTTGCTGGGCGCGGTAGAAAACGGAACCATTACGCTTATTGGCGCTACTACAGAAAATCCGTCTTTCGAAGTCATCTCGCCCCTGCTCTCGCGTTGCCAGGTTTATGTTTTAGAATCGTTAAGCAAAGCCAATCTTTTAAAGCTGATAAACAACGCTCTTGAAAAGGATACTGAGCTGAAAGAGAAACAAATTACGCTTAAAGAAGATTCTGCGCTGCTCCGTTATTCGGGCGGCGATGCACGAAAACTGCTTAACATATTAGAACTGGTTGTACTTTCTGCCAGCGGTAACCAGGTAGAAATCACCAACGAAATGGTGGTTTCGTGCCTTCAGAAAAGCCCGGCTATTTACGATAAGCAGGGCGAAATGCACTACGATATTATTTCGGCATTCATAAAAAGTGTTCGTGGCAGCGACCCGGATGCTGCGGTTTACTGGCTGGCCAGAATGATTGAAGGCGGCGAAGATGTAAAATTTATTGCCCGCCGTTTGCTCATTCTGGCCACCGAAGACATCGGACTCGCTAATCCTAACGCACTGCTTCTGGCGCAAAGCACGTTCGATGCAGTTCATCAGATCGGATACCCCGAATCCCGCATCGTGCTGTCTGAATGCACCATTTATCTTGCAACATCTCCCAAAAGCAACTCGGCGTACATGGCCATCGACGAAGCGCTGGCGTTGGTTCGAAATACCGGCAACCTTCCGGTTCCTCTTCATTTAAGAAACGCCCCCACAAAACTGATGAAAGAACTTGGATACGGGAAAAACTATAAATATGCCCACGCTTACGAAGGTAATTTTGCCGAGCAGGATTTCCTTCCCTCTGAAATAAAAAAAGAAAGGTTTTACAACCCCGGCAAAAACCCGGCGGAATTAAAAATACTGGAACGACTGCAACGTTGGTGGGGTAAAAGGTTTGGAGGAAAATAGGATGATACAGCAACTGGAAATAACATTGCCCCAACTGAGAAGAGGCTATCACCTCATCACGTCGCACATTGAAAAACAGTTGCCTCCACTTCCGGAGAAAGGCCTGCTTCACATTTTGGTAAAACACACCTCGGCAGGAATTACAATCAACGAAAACGCCGACCCTTCGGTCCGAACCGATTTTGAATCGTTTATAAATAAAATGATTCCCGAAGGCGACCCGGTATATATTCACACTTACGAAGGCGACGACGATATGCCCGCACACCTGAAGTCTTCGGTAATAGGGGCAGAAGTTACTATTCCCGTCACAAATCATCGTTTGAATTTAGGAACCTGGCAGGGCATCTATTTTTGCGAATTCCGCAATTTTGGAGGGAACCGCAGATTGGTACTTACTATCTATTCTTAAAGAGCTTGTATTTTTCAAAAAAGATTAAAGAGAACGATTAATGTTTCTATTTTCAACAAAAAACGCAGGAAAAAAATCAAAAAACGACAAAAATCACTGAGTTTTATTGTTTCCTACATCGGATAAAAATCCTAATTTGCGAGCCAAAACAAACCAAAAAAGTATGCAACGTAATCTTTTGTTAGGAGTTGAGGCCATTGGACAGGCAGCCGTCGATGCAGGAATTTCGGGAGTTTATGCCTATCCGGGTACACCTTCAACCGAAATAACCGAATATATTCAACACAATCAGACAGCCCGCGAACGCAACATCCACCGCGAATGGTCTGTGAATGAAAAAACAGCGCTGGAAGCAGCATTGGGCATGTCGTATGCCGGGAAACGAACCATTGCATGTATGAAGCATGTTGGGCTGAATGTTGCTGCCGATGTTCTGATGAACATGGCAATAACAGGCATAAACGGCGGACTGGTGATTACAGTAGCCGACGACCCGTCGCAACACTCATCTCAAAACGAGCAGGACTCAAGGTATTACGGAAAATTTGCCATGATTCCTGTTTTTGAGCCGTCGAGTCAGCAGGAAGCCTATGATATGACTTATGATGCATTTGAGTTTTCAGAAAAAACCGGACTACCGGTAATGATGCGTATTCCAACACGGCTGGCCCATTCGCGTGCCGGCGTGGTGCAAAAAACAGTTCAGGAAGAGAACAAGCTCAAACTGCCTGAAAACAAAAACCAGTTTATTCTGCTCCCTGCTTACGGGCGCAAGTATTACCAGTCTCTTTTGGATAAACAAAGCTGGCTAACCGAGCTTTCGGAAAAATCTGTTTACAACGAGTATTTTGAAGGAAAAGATAAAAGCCTGGGAATTATTTGCTGCGGAATTACATACAATTATTTGATGGAAAACTATCCGCACAACAACTGCCATTACCCGGTGGTTAAAATTACGCAATATCCGGTTCCTAAATCAATGTTAACGAAACTAGAAAAAGAATGCGACGAACTGCTGGTAGTTGAAGAAGGCTATCCCGTTGTTGAAGAATTACTCACTGATTTTTTTGGGAAAGGAACAAAAGTTTCAGGAAGGCTCGACGGCACACTACCCCGCCGTGGCGAACTCAATCCGGATCATTTGGCAAAAGCCCTGGGCAAAGAACAGGAAAATACAATTGCAATACCCGACACATTGGTTGGAAGACCACCATCACTCTGTGCCGGCTGCGGACACCAGGACACCTACATTGCGTTGAATGAAATTATTGCCGAAGCGGGTGCAGGCCGTGTATTTGCCGACATTGGTTGTTACACACTGGGAGCATTGCCGCCTTTTAATACAGTAAACACCTGCGTAGATATGGGAGCTTCCATTACCATGGCAAAAGGTGCAGCAGATGCTGGCTTGTCTCCGGTGTTTGCAGTAATTGGAGACTCTACTTTTACCCATTCGGGAATTACCGGACTGCTGGATTGCGTCATTGAAAAAACCAACATCAACATTATAATTGTTGATAACGAAACCGTAGCAATGACCGGCGGGCAGGACTCGTCAGCCAAAGGCAGAATTGAAAAAATTTGCGAAGGGGTTGGCGTGAATCCCGAGCATGTCAGATTATTTGTACCACTCAAAAAAAATCACGAAGAAATTGTAAATATAATTCGGGAAGAGGTGGCATTTAACGGCGTTTCGGTAATTATCGGGCGCAGAGAGTGCGTGCAACGCATTGCAAAAATGAAAAAATTGAACAAAGCAAAAAAGCAGGCATAAAATGAAAAAAGCATGGTAATTGTTCTGCCGCGTGGCAGCACAACTGTTTTCCATGTGCATTTATTGAATTGCTACTGAAAATCAAAAAAAATTATAACCGAATGAAGACAGACATCATACTGGCAGGCGTAGGCGGACAAGGAATTCTTTCCATTGCAGCTTCGCTGGGCGCTGCTGCTCTCAACGAAAACTATTACCTGAAACAGGCCGAAACTCATGGAATGAGCCAGCGGGGCGGCGCCGTGGTTTCACACCTCCGCATTGCCGATCATCCAATTCACTCCGACTTAATTCCGTTGGGTGCTGCCGACCTGATTCTTTCCGTAGAACCGATGGAATCGTTGAGGTACCTGCCTCACCTGGCACCCGGAGGCAGCTTGGTAACCAATACCATAGAATTCAAAAATATTCCCAATTATCCGGAGCTGGAAAGCACATTCGAAGAGCTCAGCCAAAAAATAAATATTATACGTATTGATGCTGACCAGATTGCGAAAGACACCGGCAATCCAAAAGCATCAAACATGGTAATGCTTGGCGCGGCTTCGCCTTTTATTGCAATACACGATGATATTATCATCAAAGGAATTGAAAGTATTTTCAAAGCGAAGGGCGACAAAATTGTAGAAATGAACGTGGAAGCATTTAAAGCAGGCCGGACTTTTTCCACAAAAAATAAGTAGAGTAACCTACCTGCCGTTTCACCTGCTCGTATATTCAGCAACTGGAGTCATCTCCTGCTTTATTGTCGGGTGGACGGCCAGTTTGCTTTCCAAAAAATAAAAACATAATAAACGGGAATGCGGAGATAATCTACGTTCCCGTTTATTATTACAATAGCTCACACATTTGGTCCGGTGCCGTCGCAAACCCCGGGGGTAAACGAACCTCCCGAATTTTCATCATTAACTTCCATACTGGTAATTTCGTTGAACAGCTCTTCAGAAATAATTACAGGAGAATAGGGTTCACCCATTTTAGCCAATATCCCGGTAAACGCTTTCAGGTGAAACGTAGAACCGCGAAGCAGGTTTCCATACACCCGTTGAATATCTTCATTCTCCGTTTCGTCTATCAGCTTCATCAGGTCGGCAATATCGTATTCTTCAATATAAGCCCCCACTTTCAGTGCTTCTTCCAGGCTGGCGCTCCCCTGTTCTGTAAGTTCCAAAAATAAATCGGAAAACAACGGATTGCGGAACTCACCTTCTGCATCAAGCGCAGGGTCTTCCAACCCATAACCATTCAGCAAGTACAAAACCGCATTCATATGCGTACTTTCAGCTTTGCTAATATTCCTAAAAACAGGAATTTGATACTTTTCGTAAAAGAAAAGATACACGTCACGCGCAAGCTTCTCTTCCTCGCGCATCTCCATAAGGCCGACAATATCTGCTTCGGTTAAAGTACCGGAGAAGGTACAACAACACTCGTCAGTTGCTACTGCTGCTCCTGAGCTTTTTGTTTCTACTGCCGCTTCAAATGCGTCATCAACATTGTTGGTGCCACCGTTGCACGACGACAGAAGCAGCGAAATTCCGGCGAACATCCATAAAATTGCAAATCTTTTTGTTTTCATGTTTCAATCATTTAAATGTTTAAAAAAGTCTGATTGTTTTTTAAGACACTTCTCATTTTAAAAACTTGCGCTTCTCTTCTTTTTGTTGATTCCGGTTTGAGTTGTATCTTTGATACAAACCAATAAAACCTTATCGATGAAACGCAGAAACTTTATTAGAACCACGGGCGTAGCAGCTGCCGGAACAGGTTTGGCAGGCTCAATAACTGCCGGCAATTTTCTCGGTTCAACAAAAAATAAATTACCCCGCTGGAAAGGATTTAATCTGCTCGATTATTTTTCTCCGTTTAAAGGCGTCCCCAACTATGTAACCACCGATGATGATTTGAAATGGATGGCAGACTGGGGGTTCGATTTTGTGCGACTGCCCATGGCTTATCCGCGTTATGTAAAACATACGCCGTTCAAAAATATTACACCTGACAACGTTTTGAATTTTGATGAAAACGAGCTGGATAAAATTCAGCAACTGGTTGAACGGGCAAACAAATACGGGCTACACATGAGCCTGAATTTGCACCGCGCGCCCGGTTTTTGCGTTAATGCAGGTTTTTACGAACCCTACAACCTGTGGCAGGACGAGGAAGCGCAAGACGCATTCTATCAACACTGGAGCATGTGGGCAAAAAGGTTCAGTCACTTGTCGCCCAAACAAATCAGTTTCGATTTGGTAAATGAACCGTGTACGCGAGAAGACATGAATGACCAATTTTCACAACGGGGCTCGATTCCTGGTGAGCTTTACCGCGCCGTTGCAAAAAAAGCAATGGAAACCATCAGAAAACACAACCCCGATCACCTTGTTATTGCCGACGGGAACAATGTTGGAGCAGATGTTATTCCGGAAATTTTCGACCTGAATATCGGGCAAAGCTGCCGGGGATATTTTCCTCACTATGTTTCACATTACCGTGCATCGTGGGTATGGAAAAATCCGGAAGATGCCCCGAAGCCGGTATGGCCCGGAGAGATCGACGGACAACACTTCAGCAGAAAAAATCTTGAGGAGTTTTACGCACCCTGGATTGATGCCGTAAAAAAAGGAGTTGGTGTGCATTGTGGCGAATGCGGATGCTACAGAGAAACGCCGCACGAAGTTTTTCTGGCGTGGTTTGGCGATGTGCTTGACGTACTCACCCAATACGGAATTGGTTACGCCCTTTGGAATTTCCGTGGCGATTTTGGCATCATGGATTCAGGGCGAAAAGACGTAGAATATGAAGACTGGCATGGTCATAAACTCGACAGAAAACTTCTGCAATTATTACAGAAATACAAATAACTTTATATTATACTTCGGGGTATGCGCCGCTTTCATTTGAAAACGGTTGCATACTCTGCCGAAAATTGTTCAAAAAAACAACAAATGAAAAAGCTGACACTATTTCTCGGGATACTTCTCTCCTTTCACTTTTGCTACGCACAGCAATTTGAGTTTACGCCCAATTACGACGAAAGCAAAGTTCCGCAGTTCAAAATAACCAATCCTCTCATTTCATTTAATGGAAGAAAAATAAAAAACACCAAACGTTGGGAGAAAGTCCGCCGCCCGGAGCTACTGAATTTCTTCGCAAACAATGTTTACGGCAAGGTTCCCGGAGAACTGGAAATTTCGAAATGGGAGGTGGTGGAAGAAAACGCCAACGCATTGAACGGAAAAGCTCATCGCAAACAGGTGGACATTGTTTTCAACAAAGATGGGAAAACACTGTTTTTCAATATACTGATGTATCTTCCAAATAATAAAGAAAAGGCTCCGCTGTTTCTGGGTTACAATTTTTACGGAAACCACGCCGTATGTCAGGATGTGAAAATTCGTATTCCGGACACCTGGGCACGCAACAACGAGTCTTACGGAATTTCCAACAATCAGTTTACCGAAAAATCGAGGGGTGTTAGAAAAGATAGCTGGCAGGTTGAAAAGATTATTGATTCCGGCTACGGACTGGCTACCATTTATTATGGCGAAATAGATCCGGACAACAACGATTTTTACAACGGTATTCATCCATTCTTTTATGTTGACGGGCAGCAACGACCGGCTGCAAATGAATGGGGTGCTATTGCGGCCTGGGCCTGGGGACTGAGCCGGGCCATGGATTACCTGGAACAGGACAGTGATGTAGATGCCACAAAAGTTATTGTTTTTGGGCACTCGCGCCTGGGAAAAACGGCGTTATGGGCCGGAGCAACCGACGAGCGTTTTGCCGGCGTTATCTCCAATAATTCAGGATGTGGCGGTGCGGCGCTCTCCAAACGTCAATATGGCGAAACGGTTGGCCGCATTAATAACGCTTTTCCACACTGGTTTGCCCGCAATTTTATCAGCTACAACAAAAATGAAAAAGCTCTGCCTATCGACCAACACGGGTTACTTGCGTTAATCGCTCCCCGGCCGTTGTATGTCGCCAGTGCAGAAGACGACCGCTGGGCCGATCCACGTGGTGAATTTCTCGCTGCATACTACGCAACATCCGTTTACGAATTGTACGGAAAAAAGGGAATTCCCTCAGAAGAAATGCCACAGGTAAACCAACCGCTAATTAACACCGTAGCTTATCACATCCGAACAGGCGGGCATGATGTTACAGCATTTGACTGGGAACAATACATTAAATGGGCAGACGAGCAGGTCGTGAAAAACTTTTAAACTGCCCTTCGGAGCGTTGGGCTTTGTGGCATTCAACTCTCTGAACCTTGCTTCGAACATAATTAAGCAGGGCTTTCAACCCAAAAGAACAGGAATGAACTAAAATTAATTTGACAAAAAAAATAGGAAAAAACAACAATCAAAAAGTTACCATCATGAAACACAACATTCTCTTTCTAATCGTCCTCTTTGCAGCAGTGTCGTGCACAAATTCGGGCCCGAAAACAGTCAGCTTATTCAACGGCACTGATTTATCCGGCTGGCATGTAGATGTACCGGCCATGGATAACAATCCAGACACCATAAATCCGTTTATAGTGCGCAACGGAATGCTGGTAAGCCTCGGCACTCCCGGCGGCCATCTGATTACCGATTCGATCTACCAAAATTACCGGTTGGTAGCGGAGTACCGTTTTGCCGGCGAACCCGGAAACTGTGGTGTATTGGTTCACGCTTCCACGTCACGTGCATTGTACCAAATGTTTCCCAAGTCGTTAGAAGTACAAATGATGCACGAAAACGCCGGCGACTTCTGGTGTATCGTTGAAGACATTACTGTTCCCAACATGGAAGAACGCCGCGGCCCAAAAGAAGAATGGGGAATTACCGAAGGAAAACGCCGCAGAATTTTAAACCTGACCGACGGCTCTGAAAATCCGGTTGGAGAATGGAACTCCATGACTGTTGAATGCCTCGACGATAAAGTAAAAGTGTGGGTTAACGGCAACCTGGTAAATTACGGATATGCCGGCACAGCAACCAAAGGACAAATTGCAGTGCAAGCTGAAGGCTCAGAAGTAGAATTCAGGAAGCTGGAATTAACACCAATTACTGAACTTACAGAAACGGAATAACCCGTTATTTCAGTGTTCGTGCTTCCACTCCTTCGGAGGTTATTTGCACGGGCAGAATTTTTCCGTCCTCATCGAACTCCATTTTGTCGATGCAGGTAACCCGGTGATGAGGTGACGTTTCAGAAAGCGGACGACGATGGTAAACAATATACCATTCGTCCGTTCCGGGGATATTCAAAACTGAATGGTGTCCGGCACCGGTAGCAATTTCGGGGTCTTGTTGTAAAATCGTTCCCAGCCGCTGAAATGGCCCGAAAGGATTATCAGAAATAGCGTAAGCAACGCGATAATCGGGGCCTGTCCAGCCGCCTTCCGACCACATAAAATAGTATTTTCCGTTGCGCATGAACATAACGGGGCCTTCCACATAACCTTCAGGAGTTACCTCTTTAAACAACTCCCCATCGGGTAGCGGTTCCAACCCGGTAAAATCGTCGTTTAACTTTACCACATTACAATGCCGCCAGCCTCCGTAAAACATGTAGTAACTGCCGTCAGTATCGCAAAAAACAAACTGATCGATGGGCTGTGCGCCGTTTATAATTTCATTTATGAGCGGTTTCCCGAGCAAATCTTTGTAAGGCCCCTGAGGCTGTTCCGCAACAGAAACACCTATTCCGCCAACTTCGCCCTCGTGTACATCGTTTGCTGCAAAAAAGAAATAGTACCGGCTATCCTTTTTTATAACGCCGGGCGCCCACATGGCCCGCGAAGCCCACTTTACTTCTGAAGTATCAATAATGCTTTCGTGCCGGGTCCAGTTCACCAGGTCGGGCGAAGAGAAGCAATCAAAATGAACCTGCTTTTCATATTCATCTGAAAAAGTAGGATAAATCCAATATTTATCGTCATAAACAATAACTTCCGGATCAGCATACCATCCTTCAAAAACAGGATTGCCGGAGTAGCTTTTTTGCGGGCTCTTTTTTCCGCCACTGCACGAAACCAAAAAAGCCAGCACCGCAACAATAAAATACCTAACCATAATTACTTACTTAATGAGCCGCAAATTTCGCGATTTACTTTTCTGATTCTTGCCTCGTCCAGTTTAATTATTTTCCTGTCGTAGGTCATCAGTCCGTTCACTTCCACCTCCACATCTGTGGTTTGTGTGTAAACAGCAGCCGAATATCCAAACGGAATCAACTTCTGCAGTTCCTCTGCCAATTCAACATAAGCGTTGGTTGCTTCCTCCGAATTTTTATATTGAACATACCCCCAGTTGCGATCTTCTTCCCAAAGATGTTCTTGAAGTACAAGGCCGATACCGCCGTATTCTCCCAGCACGTTTACACGTTTTGAGTCGTACAATCCCATAACCGGCCCCGGGTAATTGTGCATATCCAATATGTCGCCTGTATTGTAGTGGTTGCCACCACTCGCCGGATTTATCAGACGCGAGGAGTCATAATTCTTGGTCCATTCTACAATTTCTTCGGTTTTGAATTGCCCCCACGCTTCATTAAAAGGCACCCAAACCACAACGCTCGGATTGGAATAGCAGAGATCCATTATCTCTTTCCACTCCTGGCGGAAGTTTTGTTCTGATTCTGTACTTCTTTTAAGCTCCTGTCCGTTAAAATAGTTCCAGCGTTGCCACTGCGGAGACTGATCGCCGTTAGGCATGTCCTGCCATACCAAAACACCCTCGCGGTCGCAATGGTAGTACCAACGCGCAGGCTCTACTTTAACATGTTTCCGAATCATATTAAACCCAAAATCCTTTGTCTTTTTGATGTCGTACAACAATGCTTCATCGGTTGGCGCAGTATATAAACCGTCGGGCCACCATCCCTGGTCGAGCGGGCCAAATTGAAAATAATCTTTGTTATTCAGTTGCATCCTCACCACCCCGTTTTCGTCGCGCGCCGTAGATATCTTGCGCATTCCGAAGTAGCTTTTCACTTTATCAACCGTTTTTCCTTCGCGCAAAACCACAACCTCCATATCGTAAAGAAATGGCGATTCGGGGCTCCACAGTTTGGCATCGGGCACTGGAACAAGCACTTCCTGGCCGGCAGCCGCTTTACCGGTATTCACTACTGCACCGTTTTCAAGCACTTTCACTTCAACAATATCCGACGGCATTGCATTTTCCAGCGAGGGCAAAACAGTGATGTTTCCTCCGTCGATATTCGGAACAGTTTTGAGGTGGTTTATGTAAGCTTTTTCAACCGGTTCAATCCAAACCGTTTGCCAGATTCCGGTAACCGGAGTGTACCAGATTCCGTTCGGATCGTTCACCTGTTTGCCCCGGGGCTGAAAACCTCTGTCGGTTGGATCCCAAACGCGCACGGTTACTGTCTGTTCACCTTTTTGCAAAAACGGTGTTATATCGAAACTAAAAGGAGAATAGCCTCCCTGATGCCTGCCGATTTTCACGTCATTCACCCAAACATCTGCCTGCCAGTCAACCGCCCCAAAATGCAGAATTACATTTTTATTTTTCCAGGCTGAAGGGACAGAAAAAGTTCGGTGGTACCACAACTCCTGGTTCTCTCCTACCCTTTTTTGTACGCCGGAAAGACTTGACTCAATTGGATACGGAACCAAAATACTCCCGTCAAATTCTACCGGCATACCTGAACCTTGTTTTGCAAAAGCATAATTCCACAACCCGTTCAGATTTTGCCACTGCTCGCGAACCAACTGCGGGCGTGGATATTCAGGAAGCGGATTGGCCGGATCGATTTTTTCAGCCCAGGATGTTTTAATTTTTTCTCCGGCAGGTTGCCAGGGCTGAGACGACAACGAATTCAGAATTGAAATCAGGATAACAGATAGGAATACTTTTTTCATTTGGTTCGATTTTATTTTACATAAAACAGTAAAAACCAAAGATACAATCATTTACATATTCTTTCTAAAAGAATGCAAAAGAATATGGCCATCTTTTCAAAAAAAAGAAAGAAAAAAACCACCTCTCTATTGATAAACAGCAACCATTTTACTGCGAGAAAAGCCCAAGTAACAAAAAGGAAATGAGCCTATTCAATCATTTTCAAAAAATCCTGAGTTGGAAAATCAACCTTCGACGTTACAAATTCGGGGATATTAAATGATTTCAGAAACCGCGTATAATAATCCGGTTTCTTTTGAGGTAAAACGAATGGTTTGGAGAAACTCCCGTTGTCACTAAAATAACCGATGTAAGGCTTGGTGTACAATCCGTCGGAACGCCGACTGCTAAAAACCACCCATTTTCCGTTTGCTGACCAACTGTGGTAACTTTCGGTATAATTGCTGTTGAGCGGCGCTGCTTCTGACACTTCTCCGGTTTCTAAATTGAGGCAATACAAATCACTCTCATTGTGCCAGATTGAAAAATTGCCATAATCAACCAAACAAAACAGCAGGTATTTTCCGTCGGGCGAAATGCGGGGAAAAGTAACGCTCTTCCGGTTTTGCGAAACGTTTAAAACAGAAACCAATTCGCCAAAAGATTTGGATTCTTCAGAAAAACCGACTTTGTATAAATCGTAACGAATCTCATCGTATTTTTCAGCCGGAAGCGCTTCGGCACGGCAAAAGAAAAGCGTTTTCCCGTCGGGCGACCATGTGGGAAAAGTTTCGAAATAATCGGGCGACGAAACCTCAGGACCGGAAGTCACCTGGTCATCTTCGGTATCGTAAATTATCAAATCAGAAAGCAGGTCGAACACCTCCACTTTTTTGTCGGGAATTGCATGAAAAGTCTGCACAATATTGTTCACCGAAAAAGCAACCAACCTTCCGCCGGGGTGCCACGACGGATAAACACCGGCAGAAATAGTATTCTCCCGTTTGGTATCAACTTTAGTCAGTTCGTTATTTTTCAGAATCACGGTTCCCCCATGTTTGGCTCTCATATGAAACAACATGGTTTCGCTCCGGTTTTTGCTAAAAGAGTGGCAATTCATGCAGTTGTCGCCGGTCATCCGGTTTTCAACAATTGGTGTTTGGGTAAAATCTTCGAGGCAGCGTTGGTAAATTCCCATTTCGCCCCAGGTTTCGAAGCCCGGAGCAATCAACCTGTAAACAAGATATTTGTCAATTGAATCATCGGCAACAAAATTTGAAAATGGCGAAAACCGAAACCACTCCCGGTTCTTTTGAGCAAAAACTTCTACGGAATAGCTTTCACCTTTGCAAGCTTCCAGAACCGATTTCCACTTTTTGGCAGGAATAATTACCTCTCCATCCGACGAAGGAATCGTAAACAGCGTTTTTCCTTTGAAAGAAAACTTCACCAGAAAACGTTCGTACTCCTCGTCAATCTGAAAATTTAACGGGGCAATATTGGCAGGAACGGTTATCTCCGTATAATCAGGATAAATTTCGGGAACGCGGTCTATCGCATTAGCCGTTTCAGGGATGCTCTGCGTACAGGAATAGAAAACGCTATTCAGACTGCATAAAATGAGAAGGATGAAAAATGCCGGGTATTTAATTTGTTGACTCATATTGATTTTCGCATTCATTGTACAAAATAAAAATAATACCAGAAAGTATCACCAAAATCTTTTTCGAGAACCCGGGCTGCCTGTTGTCTGTTGCGGGCAAATGTCATTGCAAACCGCTCAAACCGCTGGTAAGTTTCTTCTCGTATTTTCAACCCGCCATCGATAAATCGTTCGCCGGTATTATTCATGTATATCAACAGCGCCTCTTCCAGAAGTGTGGGAATTTCATGCCCCTCAAAATTTTGCCGGGCAGCAACCTGCGCCCAAATCTCCCTCACATTTTTTTCGAAAAGTAAAGTTGCCATGTAATATCCTAGCGCAGTGCTGTTCTCGGGGCAATTTTCAAGTAACGACGCCAGGTTCAAATCGAATTCCTTTAGGTCGGCAGTAAAGTCGGCACTGATTTTACACAAAGGATTATCTGCTTTAGCGCCGGCAGATTGAAGTAGCACCGCAATATTACGCCGTTTGTCGGTTGCCCAACTTTTATAAAACAACGACTCTTCAATAATCGTCAGATATTTTTCAGCTAAAAGAAGATGCCCGTTGGCAATGCTGGTATTTACCAGCCGCTTCAACCCTCTCGGATGAAGTCCGTTGGAAACCATCGATTCAAAGGCCCACCGAAAAGCCTCGTTATCGTTCTGCAAATAGTAAAATACTTCGCCGCCATAAAACGGGGCAACTTTGTTTCTTTCCCATTTCAGCCGCAGCCCTTTTTTGCCCAACTGCGGATAAGCAAATAATTTTTCGGCAAGCTCGTGTTTCTGCGAAAGCGCCAGGTTGGTAAAATAAACCACAAGCTGATTCACTCCGGGATATTTTTGAGCCGTTCGAAGTACTTCATCCCAGTTCTGCTGCTGAACGTTGTAGTCCATCTTAAAAATTAATTCCCTCTTTTTATTGTAATGACGAGTTGCAATGGAGAAAACAACCAACAATGCAACAAGCCCGCCGGCCGCAATATTTACGAAATTCCAGCGAGCCAATAACGCATTTTTCTTCTGTGAAATACTACGTACCACAATCAGCATTAACGGGAAATAAGCCAATAACGCAACCAAATACTTTTTCAACGGCTGAACAAAAAACACCTCCGGCAAAACTGCTTCCGGCTTAAACGGAAGTGTGTAGAAAAACCGGTAAACAAAAAAGTACAATACTACCGAGAACATCACGTATACTGAAACCGCCCACTTTGATAACGTGGTGCGCTGAAAAAGCAATTCATAAAAAAAACACAAAACCAGGAAAAGCACAGAATAAATTCCCGAAAGAAGAAACAGCACGATTTGCACTGCGGGAAAAACAGCGTACCTCCGCTTTGCTGATTGTATTGAAACATAAAGGGCAAATGCGCCAATTGCATTCAAAAAATGGAAAGTGTAAATTGGAGAATAGTGGTAGTTGCTCTGTACAATTGTTAAAATAAAAACCGGAAGTAACGGAAAAAGAATGCCGTTGAATCTGAGTTTTCTGAAAATAATCCTTGACACAAAAAAAACGGCAACTGCCAGCAGCGAGAGAATCAGCGCTCCCCAGAAAGGAAAATGAAAAAACTGAATAAAAAACACCCCAATATAATTTGTGAAACCGCCGGGGTCCGACAAAAAAGACGAAAAATAACCGGTACTAAAACGAAAAAACTGGATTTGCTCGAAGTTCCATAAATGAAACCGGTTTAGTACCGCAAAGTAAAAAAGATGCAATACAAAAACCAGGGTTAATGCCGAAATTGCCAGTGTTTTTCCGTTTGTTTTCATAATTTCAAAGCATTATTAGTCAGCAAATCAAATAGATGATCGCTCTTCTGCAAATTTAATATAATCCGTTATTTCTGTGGTCTCCCAGCCGAATAGTTGTCCTTTTCAACGGAATTTGCATTCCTCCTGTACTTTCGAGCCAACTGTAAATTTCGTCTGACAGTTCTTTTATAATTGGCTGATGTTGCGGACTTGCAATCAAATTATTCATTTCAAACGGATCTTCTTTCAAATCGTAAAACTCGTTGGTATCCCAAATGCCGTGGTACCTGATGTATTTGTACCGATCGGTTCTGACACCGTGCATGGTTGGCGTTTGCGGAAAATTATTTTCCCAGTAATACTCGTAAAAAATTTTATCGCGCCACTCCGGGTTTTCCTCTGTCAGAAGAGGAAGAAACGACCTGCCCTGCATCTGTTCCGGCTTCTTAATTCCTGCCAGTTCAAGTATTGTCGGCGCCACATCAATGTTCTGAATCATGCGCGTATTAACCAGCTTTTCTTTCACAATCTCAGGACATCTCATCAGAAAAGGAACTTTTGCCGATTCCTCGTAAAAATGGCGTTTATCAATCAGTCCGTGTTCGCCAAAAGCAAAACCATTGTCGCCCATGTAAATCACCACCGTAGATTCTCCCAGCCCTTTAGCATCGAGGTAGTCGAGCACACTTCCGATGCTCTCATCCAGCGACAAAATCTGCTCGCAATACCGTTTAACCAGTGTCTCGTAATTAACATGTTGGGCATGGTACATGTAATCAACGCCATGCCAGCTTTCACGCTGCATTTTCTGCCAGTCGGGCGTGCGACCTTCGCCATAATAAGAATCGCCGGGAGCAGGATGTTCTATTTTATCTTTATCCGGCCCAAGGTATTGATGGTATCCGTTCGGATGATCTTTCCCTTTTACCGGCCGGGCAGAAGTGTAAAACGACGGCGGCAATTCAAGCTCAACATTTTCGTATTTTCCCAGGTGCCTCTGTGCCGGTTCGTACAACCCATGAACCGCCTTGTGAGACAAATACATAAAAAAGGGTTTCTCCTCGTCTCGATTCTCCAGCCACTCAATGGCGTGTTCTGTCAATAAATCAGTAATGTAAGTGGAATCGCCGTAGGTTTTATGTTCGCCGTTTATGTTCAGTGTCGGGTTGTAATAAACTCCCTGCCCCCGAAAACTTTCCCAATGATCAAAGCCGGGGCGGGGCTCGTCTGTTTCGCCTCCCATGTGCCATTTTCCCAGAAAAGCCGTTTGATAACCCTTTGTTTGCAGATATTGCGGAAAATAGATGTTTTCTTTCGGTGCCGGAGCCTGATTATCCACCACTTTGTGGGTATGACTGAATTGCCCGGTTAGTATCGATGCCCTGCTGGGCGAACAGAGCGAAGTGGTTACAAATGCATTGGGGAAATAAGCTCCTTCTCCGGCCATCCTGTCCATTGCCGGGGTTTCCAACCACGAAAGTTTGCCCGTAAAACCCATATAATCATACCGATGATCGTCACTCAAAATAAAAATCACGTTACGTGGTTCAACGCCTTGCAAACTCTCAACAGACACGCTAGTTTTCCGGTGTGCCGAATTGCATGAAACTAAAAAGCCCGCAATTAAAAATGCAGGGAAATACCGTTTTATGCGGGGAAAAAATCCTTTTCTTAAAAAATGCATTTGTACTCTTTTTTAGTGTTTTCTCAATACAACTTCAATGGGCAAATGGTCTGAGGCATATTCTTCTTTTATCGTTTTGTATTCCGTCAGGTTAAAGTTCCCCTTCGCTTTCTGGTTAAAAAGAAAATAGTCGATGGTTCGGTTCGGATTTACTGACGGGAATGTTAACGGACAACGGGTACATCCCACGTCAAAGTTTTCCTGCAAATAATCCATCACCGGATTCTCCGGCGTCATATTTAAATCAGCGCCCAAAATCACCGGGTAATCCGAATAACCGTTAAGAATATCAACCATGGTTTCTGACTGCAACAGACGGTCTTCATCAGCCAATTGGTCAAGATGGGCGGAACAGAAAACGACAATACTTCCGTCTGGCAAACGCGCTTTTACAACTGCCAATGCACGTATCTCGCTTTTTAGACTGTCGCGCACAGGCAAACGATAGCCTCTGGCTTCAACTATCGGAAAACGGGAAAGAACAGCCACTCCATAATCTCCTTCTGAGCGGTCAATTGCTTTTGCAAAAAAGTAGTTCAGCCCGGTCATTTCCGCCAATTCGCGCGCCTGATGCACCGCTTTGCCCGACCTTTCGGTAAATGCGTCAACTTCCTGCAATGCCACCAAGTCCGGTTTTGCGTCGGCAATAACTTTTGCAACAGCCGGGAGATCTGTTTCGCTCCAGCCTTTTGACGGAGGATGAGCAATGCGTATGTTATACGTCATTAACTTCAATATGTCGTTCCCTTCCCCGCAGCTTTCCGAAAAAGCAGGAATACGGGCAATGCTGCTCACAACAAAAAAGAGAAACCCTCCTGTCAGAAGCAGTTTCATTGCCCGCATCAGTCCTCGTTTACAACAATTCATCAACAGTTTCATTAAAATAAGAGATACACTTTTTGATGTCGGGAACCGAGTTGTCCCAGTTGTATTCATATTCAATGGAGAATACACCTTTGAAATTTTGTTTTTTCAGCTCCAAAAGCATCCCTTCCATATCCAGTGAACCGGTTCCCCAGATAACATCGTGACGCTCTTCTTCGCCGGCTACTTCTTCTTTTATGTCTTTAAAATGAAGCGATTTTACGCGGCCTGATATTTTCTGCAAACATTTTACCGGGTCCAGTCCCATGCGGGCCCAGTGGCCGACGTCGGTACATGCGCCAATGCGGTTGCTTAACCCGTCAACGGCTTCCATAAACATGTCCGGGTTCCAGTAGTTCGACGGCTTCGGGTGGTTGTGAATGGCCACGTCAATTTTGTATTTGTTGGC